>NZ_OZ186796.1:0-4880000 GCF_964272415.1 Streptomyces sp. SudanB52_2052
CCGACCGCCATCGGCCCGCGCCGTGACTCGCTGGCTCCTGACCCACCCGGACGCCCTGGCCGAGAGCGATCGGATCCAGCTCAAGCCGTGCTGGCCAACTGCCCCGAGCTGGGCGTCCTCGCCAAGCACGTGCGGGCCTTCGCCCACATGGTCACCGACCTTCGAGGCGACCAATCGCCAGAGTGGATCGAATCAGCCAGAGCCTCTGCCGACTTGCCCAGTCTCAGCCGGTTCGCTCACCACCTCGAACGCGACCTTGACGCTGGTCGTCGCAGGGCTCTCCCAACCGTGGAACTCCGGCGTCGTGGAAGGTCATGTCACCGGATCAAGATGCTCAAGCGCCAGATGTTCGGCCGCGCAGGATTCGAGCTCCTCCGCAAGCGCGTCCTGCTGACGTGACCGAGGGCCATCAGAGCTCGTCTGCAGAGAGTCTGCCCTAGCCCGCGCTCGGCACATAGGGGTGCTGCCGTGAGCAGCGAAAACATGCACGCAGGCCGATTCCTTGGGAGTTCCGGGAGCTGGGGCATGGCCGCACCGACGGGCCCTCGCTGAGGGACTGCACGCAAAGAGAGGGTACGGCCTATGAAACGGATCTCGTTCGCTACTTGCGTGCTGGCTCGGTGCTGGCCGCGACCACCTCACGGGTCCATGACGTCCTCAGCGCCACGAACGAGCTGATCGGCGGCCTGCACCTCCTTACTGACGGTGAGTGGTTCTGGTACACGGATCTGGCGTACTACGTCGAGCACTACCACGTGCCCCTGGATGCACAATTCGTTGATCACGCACGCGGACGCGGGTGGACACCACCTCAGCTGAGCGACGCCGACCTCGCCCGGATTGCCGACACTTCTTCCCGGACGACGGCACTGCACCCGTCGTTGTTGACGGTGGGCAGTAGGAGGGTCGAGGACGCCCAGTACCGGGGCCGCTCGACCCTTCGGCCCCATGAGGTGTGTTCTCAGCCGAACGACTCTCGGCCGACTGCGACCGCCGTCACAGCAAAGGCAACCGTCACGCTGCGTACGCGACCACACCCGGGTTCTGGTCCGCCGCCAGCGGCTGTTCAGCAGGTCCGTTGATAAGGGATGCCACGGACGAGGTGTGCGCCATTCGTCTTGGGTCAGGCCTGCCCCGGCGCGGTCGCATGCCAGGGTGGCTGCCCGGCCTGTGGTGATGTCGTATGTCTGCAGCAGTACGTGTTCGCCTGCCCCGGAGAGGGTCTTGTTGTCAGGGCTGAAGGCGAGGTCCAGGAGGGCTGTTCCTGGGGTAGGGAGGGCGGAGCCAATGGGGCGGCTGGAGTCGGTGTCCCATAGCCGAAGGGTGCCGTCATGGCCCGCAGCGGCCAGGGTGCGCCCGTCCGGGGAGAACACCAACGCCGACACGTGCCGGGGCTTGCCCTCACGCTCTGGAGACGCGGGAAGGATGCCGAGGGGCTTCTCGGCGTCACCATCCCACACGGTGACCTGACCGGATTCCTCGCCTGCTGCGAGGTACTTGCCGTCCGGGCTGAATGCCAGTGCGGTCGTCATGCCCGTAGGTGAGTGCTCGGCGTGTGATCCGGCCGGACCGCAGGTCGAGGAACTGGCCGTGGTTAGTCGCCAGGATGCGTCCGCCGGGTTTCACCGCCAGGGTTTCACCTCCGATGCCTCGGATGTCACGGGCCATGTTCCCGCTGCGCAGGTTCCAGAACTCAAGCCGCTCGGCCTCTGGTATGCGGGAGACCATCAGCGACGTCCCATTCGGGTGGAAGACAATGCCGTTGACGGCGTTTGCGGGAGAGGGGTTTTCGGGCCGGTACGCGCTACCGTCAGTGACTTGGTGATGCGGTGGGCGGAGACGTCCCACAGGGACAGCTTCTCCGGCGGAAGGGACTCTCTCGGGTGACTGACGCCGTAGGCGAGATAGCGTCCGTCGGGACGGAAGGCCATGTGCACTGAGCAGCGCTCCGCACTGTGCCGACCTTCGGGAAAGTCGGGCAGGCTGCCGACGGCGGGCTGGCCAGGTGACGGCCGTTGCGGCTGTCGAGCAACTGAATCTGCGCCCGGCCGGTGTCGGTGTCCTGGTGGGCGATGGCGAGTGTGCGGCCGTCCGGGCTGAAGGAGCCCGATGCGGCGGGTCGGCTGTGCCAGCGGAAGTCGACGATGCCATCGAGGGAGAGGGAGCGAACCACAGTCTGGGAGCTTCCCGCGAAGTAGCGGATGCGACGTTCTTCCACGTCCAGTCTGAGGTCACTGATCGTTTCCTCGGGGAGCGGATACCGGAAGACGGGTGTCGCGGGCGCGCCGGTGCGCCACAGCAGAATCTCGTCGAGGTCTGCGGCGGCCAGGAATCTGCCGTCCGGGCTGAATTCGAGATCTTCCAGTCCCTCGTGCTCAAGTTTCGGCAGTTCGCGCCCGGAAGCGATGTCCCATCTGCGGAGTCCTGATGGGCCGCGCTGGATCAGGTGCCGACTGTCGGGGGTGAACTGGAAGTCCTCCTTGGAGCAGTTGGCGGCTGTCGCCTTGGGGGCCCATGCGGTGGGTACCTTGCGTCGCCTGGGGATGTCCCAGATCTGCAGACGGGTGCCGGGCAAGCACAGGGCCAGCAGCCGGTCGTCCGCGCTCACCTGAGCATCGGGGAGCGGGTAACTGTTCACTCGCGCTGCTGGTGGAGCCGCCGAAAGTCCCATTCCGGGACGTGGAACCGTTCCCCGGGGCGGAGTCTGGGCAGGACACTGTCCATGCGACGCTCCAGCAGCACACGTCGGGGTCCGCATGTCCCGGAGCTGGAGTACTGCCTGGGGTCCCTGGGTGCGGTACAGGACAAGCGAACGGCCGCTCGGACTGATCTCGGCTCCGTCGTCGGCCGGCAGGCGCCGCCCATCCACACGGCCCGCCCGCATGTCCCAGATCCTCACCCTGCCGTCGTCGTCACCAGAGTGAGTCTCCGCAGGTCGGGGTTCATCACACCGGCGTGGCCAAGGCTGTCGCCCAGCCCGGGTAACGATGCGATCCGCCGGTGGCCACGCACGTCCCACACCACGGCTCGCTTCGCTCCCACGCTGAGCAGAGTGCGGCCATCTCCGCTGAGGTAGCGCACGACGGTCGGATCGGTATCTGGGTCGGTGAAGACGTCCTGCATCCTTCTGAACCGCGGCGCTCATCAGCGCCGAGCGGCTCTCGGGGAGATCGGCCAGAGCCCAGGAAGCAATGCTCAGCCGCATGGCGGTGACCGGGTCCGTCGCCCGCAGGCTCTCGGCCAGGGCCGCAATCCTGCGGGCCTCGGCATGCAACCGTTCCCGTTTCTCGGACTCGCTCTGCTGCCATGCGATCACGCCCGCTACACAGGCGAGCGCCATCATGAGGGACAAACCCACTCGCAACCGGCGCAAGCGGCGTGTGGTGCGGTAGCAGAACGTTGATCCTCTTCGCGTGCGGTGATGCTGGTAGTGAGGAAATCCCGTTCTGGGCCGGTCAGGTCGTCGAGGTGCCCGGGGCTGCTGAAATGTTCCTGGGCAGTAGCGAGTCGGCTTCCCCGGTAGAGGGCCCCGGGGTCGCGGCCCAGTTCCTCCCAGGCACGGGCGGCCTCAGTCAGTTTGCGGTGGGCTCGCAGGAGTTCGCGGTCCTGTTCTATCCAGCCGCGCAGCCGGGGCCAGGCGCTGAGCAACGTTTCGTGGGCGAGGTCGACAGTGTCGCCGTCGAGCGTCAGCAGCCGCGCCCCGGGTCAGCGCCTCCACCACCTCGGCGGTCTCCTGCCTGTCGGGGACCCCGAGTTCCTCCCGGTCGACAGGTCGTCGGGTGTCGGGCGTGCCATCGCCGGGGGCGACCAGGCGCAGCAGCAGACGGCGGGCCGCATCAACCTGGGCTGCGGTGAACCGGCCGTAGACGTCCCTCGGCGGTCTTGGCGACCGAGCCCCCCAAGCCTCCGGCCGCCTCGTAACCAGTCAAGGTCATGGTTCTGCGCGGCGGCGGCGGCGCCAGGTCTCCAACAGCACGTGCGAGAGCAACGGCAGTCCACCGGGCGCGTCCGCGACCTCGTCGACGAGGCGGTCGGTCAGAGCGCGTTCCACAGTCATGCCTTCGGCTGCGGCTGGTTTGACGATGGCCTGGCGCAATTCCACTGGACTCATGGGGCCAACCAGCAAGTTGGTGTCGCGTAATACCTCCGCCAGGCAGGGTGTTCGGCGCAGCGACCGTAGAAGTCGGCGCGCACCGCCAGGACAACGCGCAGCCGGCTGTCTGCGTGTCGGGCGGTCAAGAGCAGGTCGATGAAGGCGGCGCGTTCAGCCGGATCGTGGCAGAGGGTGAAGACTTCCTCGAACTGATCAACGATCACGAACACGTCCGCTTGACTGCCCGGGTCGGTATCAAACACATGGACGTGGGTGCGCGCCGGGCGATGACCAGGGGCCAGGATCCGGATTGCGGCAGGGCGCAGTGCGACGTCCTGGATGTGCTG
Organism: Streptomyces sp. SudanB52_2052; assembly: GCF_964272415.1. Lineage (NCBI taxonomy): Bacteria > Bacillati > Actinomycetota > Actinomycetes > Kitasatosporales > Streptomycetaceae > Streptomyces > Streptomyces sp. SudanB52_2052. The sequence goes on from NZ_OZ186796.1 coordinate 4,441, forward strand.
GAGGGCGGGGATGAGTCCGGCGCGTAGCAGGGAGGACTTGCCGCTGCCGGAGGCCCCGAACACTGCAGCAAACCGCTGCTTGCGCAGCAGGTTGAGCAGGTCGGCAATGAGCTTGTCGCGGCCGAAGAACCGCTGCTGTCGCCGGGCTCAAACCGTGCCAACCCCCGATACGGCGGCGTGCCTCCCCCCTCCTCTTCCCTCGAACTTGAGGCAGCGGCCTCGTCCACCGCCTGCTTCCAACGCGCCTCCCAATCCGCTACGTCACCCCCGCACGCCTGCACATAGGCCAGCACCACCGGCAATGTCGGCAACTGCTCACCTGCGGCTGCCTGGGACAGCGTCGTCACCGCATACCCCGCCCGCTGGGCCAGCACCCGGTAGGTCAATCCGCCCGCCTCGGCACGCAGCTTGCGCAACTCGAACGCGAACCGCTGCACCGGACCCGCCCCCGGATCCACCGGCACCTCACGACGTCCCGCCACGCCGACCCCCTCAGCCGCCCCGTATAGCCCGGTGGCAAACCTACGTATCCCTCATTTCCTCGCAAAGATCGCGTCCGGCCATTGTTTGGCTGCCGGAACTCCCCTTCCGAACAATGCGCCAGCCGCTGAACTCGACTCGTCCCCAGGGTCGCCCCACGACGGGCGTGGCCGTGATTGATCGCCACGCGCATCAGGCACAGCCCTCCCCCTGGAGGCCGCGGCGCGGACGGCTGTCCGTCCGCAGAGAAGCATGCAAACAGCCCACGAAAGGAAGAACACATGCGGTCTGCCATATCTGCTGCCGGCGACAAGCTGGTTGCACTCCTCGCGCCCCGTGCGACGGCTGCCGCCGCCTGCCGGACCGACTCCAGCTGGTGCGACAACGGGTGCCCGTTCTGGTGGTGGCGGCGCGCCTACCACGTCGTGTGCGACAACGGCGACAGCTACATCCGCTACAGCGCCTGCGGCTCCGGCAACTGCTGACCGACCGGGCCAGGGTGTTCCGCCCCCCTCGGGGGCGGAACACCCTGGCCCACCACTAAGGAACCGCCACGGTGGACCACCACGTCTTCATCGCCTCCCGGGTTCTCATCGGGATGGTTTTCGCCGCCTCTCTGACCATGAAACTTCTGCGCAAGAACGGATGGCACCGTTTCACGGCCTCAGTGCGCGGGCTGGCTCCGCATCTTCCGGCGCGGACGACCGCGGTCGCAGTGTGCGCCGCGGAGGCATCTGTCGCATTACTGATCGTTCCGGCGGGAACTGCGGTGTACGGGCTGGCCGGGGCCGTGCTGTTGCTGCTCTGTTTCACTGTGGCCCTGGTGGTGGCACTCCGGCGCCGCAAGCGAGTCTCCTGCGGGTGCTTCGGCAAGTCCGCCACTCCAGTAAGCGGATTCACCGTCGCACGGAATTCCCTGCTGACCGCAGGCGCGCTGGCCGGAATCATCACTCGCCCCGACCCGACGGGCGCCGCCACACCATGGCCCGGCACTCTCACCGCCATCGCGGTAGGCGCGGTGGCTGCCGCTCTCGCCTACCTCACGGACGAACTCGCCGACCTCTTCCAAACCCGGACCTAGCGGAAAGAGAGACCATGTCCTACGTCATCACCTTCCTCGCCCTGCTCGGCGTGCTCTCCTTGTTCAACCTCGTGCTGTCACTCGGACTCGTCCGCCGGCTCCGTGAGGACACCGCCCAGACGACTGCACAGTCCACCGGTCCGCAGGTAATGCACGCCGCCGGCACGCGCGTCGGTGCCTTCCGGACGGTCGCCACCGACGGAGCGATTCTCTCCGACGGCCTGCTCCGCGGGGCCCCCACCCTGGTCGGCGCATTCGTCCAGGGCTGTCCTGAGTGCGAGGAGCGGCTACCGCTGTTCGTCGAGTACGCCGCCGCGTTCAAGAGCGGCCCCAAACACGTCGTCGCAGTACTCGTGGGAGACCCCGAGGAGCTCCGCGACAAGATCACATTGCTGGAACCGGTGGCGCGCGTCGTACTCGAGGGCAGGGACGGCGCGGTCGGCTCAGCATTCGGAGTCCGCGGCTATCCCGCCTTCGGCGTCCTCGACGACGACGCCGTGAACAGGCGACTGGTGATGCGTAGAGTCCTGCATGCCCTGCGGCTGAGCTGGCAGGCGAGCCACCCGCTGACCACTCTGGCCGTCACCCTGACACTGATCTTTGCGGGTGTCCCCCTCGTGACCGCGTGGCTCACCAAGGTCTTCCTCGACGTCCTGGTCAGTGGTGCCGTCGGCACGAGGCCGCTTCTGGGCCTCGGCCTCGCACTCGCGTTCATGGGGCTGCTGACCGCCCTGATCCCCCGCTGGATCCTGTTCGCCCACCGGGAAACCGAGCGTCGGGTCGGCCTACTGGCCCAGGACCGTCTCTTCGCCGTGACCGAGCGCTTCGTCGGCATGGCACGCTTCGAACAGCCCCAGTTCCTGGACCGGCTGCGGCTCGCACTCCAGGCCGGCAGCTCCGCGCCCGGAGCCGTGGTCTCGGGGAGCATGTCCGTCGTCGGCTCGGCCATGACCGCCCTGGGTTTCCTCGGTTCGATGCTCGTGCTCTCGGCTTGGATGCCCGTGCTGGTCCTGGCCTCGGGAGTCTCGACGCTGATGACCGAGGTATGGCTTGCCAGGCGTCGTGCGGACGTGTTCTGGCGTATCGGTCCCACTCAACGGCGTGAGATCTTCTATCGCGACCTGCTGACCGACGTGCAAGCGGCCAAGGAGATACGTCTGTTCGGAACGGGCGCCTTCCTTCGCACCCGCATGGCCGACGAACGCAGGGCCTCCAATCGCGAGCAGTCGGTCCTCGATCGCCACGAGCTCCTTCTGCAGACGGGGGCCAGCATGGTGACCGCCGTCATAACCGGCGTCGCCCTGTTGTGGTCGGCCTTCGCAGCGGCGTCCGGCCGGATCACCGCAGGCGACGTTGCCCTGCTGATCGCGGCGGTCACAAGTGTGCAGTCCGCGATGACGTCGATCGCCCGGGACGCCGCCCTCACACACCAGCAACTGCTGCTCTTCCAGCACTACCTCGACATCGTAACTGCCGAGCCGGACCTTCCGGTCCCGGCCGACCCCAGGCCAGTGCCTGGCCTGCGCAGGGGAATCGAATTTCGCGACGTCTGGTTCCGCTACTCCAACGACCATCCCTGGGTCCTGCGCGGTGTTCACCTGACCATCCCGGCTGGAGCGGCGGTCGGCGTGGTCGGTAGAAACGGTGCGGGGAAGAGCACGCTGATCAAGCTACTGTGCCGGATGTACGATCCCGATCGCGGGCAGATCCTATGGGACGGTGTCGATCTCCGCTCACTCGACCCGGTCGAGCTCCGGCAGCGGATCGGAGCAGTGTTCCAGGACTACATGCAATACGAGCTCAGCGCCGCAGAGAACATCGGCCTGGGCAACCTCTCCCTCCTGACCCGCCCCGAGGAGATCACCTCCGCAGCGCACAAGGCGGGCGCGCACGCCTTCGTGTCCGAGCTGCCGCGCGGCTACGAGACGCTCCTGTCCCGTAGCTTCTTCGACACGGACGAGGCCGAGGGGACGAGCAACCAGGGCGTAACACTGTCCGGCGGCCAATGGCAGCGGCTTTCGCTGGCTCGCGCCTATCTTCGCGGCGACTGTGATCTCCTGATCCTGGACGAGCCGAGCTCGGGACTCGACGCCGAGGCCGAACACGCAATCCACCGAGGTCTCCAGCATCATCGGGTCGGGCGCACAAGCCTGCTGATCTCACATCGCCTCGGCTCAGTCCGTGAGGCCGAGTTCCTGATAATCCTCGAGGACGGCCGGATCGTGGAGCAGGGCACGCATGCGGAATTGATGGAGCTCGGCGGGTGCTACGCGCGGCTGTTCTCCCTGCAGGCCATGGGCTACCAGGAACATACTGAGGAGGTTGTCTAGCGTGTGCTGGATCGCGGCAGCGACCCTGAGTCTCTTGGGTCTCCTGTGGCCTGTATGGCGCCTTCGGCGCGAGGTGGCTCGGGTGAAGGTCGTCGGCTGGAGTATGGAGCCGACTCTCGCCCCCGGCTCCGAGGTCATTGCTCGACGGGTTCCTCCCCACTCTCTCGCCATCGGAGACATCGTCGTGGTCCCCGCTCCCGACTCCGGACAGCTGATCATCAAGCGAATCGCGGCTATCGGCGGTACCCCCAGCCCTGCGGCCCTGGGTGCCGCGGGCACTGTCCCTGACGGCATGGTGGTCCTCCTGGGCGACAATCCAGGCATGAGCCATGACTCACGGCACTTCGGCAGCGTCCCTGCCGACCGGGTTGTAGGGCGGGTCGTACGGCAGCTCCGCTAACACTTGAGCGTCGCAGGCGGCAACATCGCCAACGCGTCTCGAGCGTTGGCCCGCGTCGCGAACGATCGCGCTCTCACGCTCTCCTACGGCGCCGCGGTAGCGCTGGACGACGGTGGTGCCGTCCGGCGTCCGCGTCGCCGTGTCCTGTACGGCGGGGCGGCGAACAGGCTCAGAGCCAGGGGTGACTTCTCCTTCGGGAGGGTCGTTGATCAGGCGGCCAGCCGGTGGCCGGCCGGGGTCGTGGACGGCATGTAGGTGTCGGGGCTGGGCTCGTAGCCCTTGTCGCAGGAGTCGCAGCAGCCCTGGGTGCGCAGCGGGAGGCAGAAGTAGTACCGGCGCTTGCACCGGGGGCAGGTGGACCTCGCGGCCATCGCCCGGTCCAGCGCCCATTCCTGCGCGAGCGTCGGCGTGCGCTTCGGCCGGGCGAGTTCCACGCTGTAGAGCCAGGCTCTAGTGGGATGGATGCACGCCTGGTCGGGCCGGTAGGAGCACGCCTTGCAGCGCAGCACCGCCACCGGACCGTGACCGCCGGGGCTCAGCCCCTTCTCCCGTAACTGCCGCCGGGTGACCAGGCCCTCGGGACAAGCGCGCCGGTCGTACTCCGGAAGCATCGCCTCGCGGCGGCGGCGCTTCTTCGGGGAACCGACGGAATTCGCTGGTCAACGGCGACGCGTGGTCTTCTGTGCCCGTGCGAGCTACCCCGCGGGTGCGGGGGACAACTGCAGCGCTTGCCGCTTGAACACCTCGATGTGGAGCCACCCCGGCGGGTGCGGGGACGACTCCCGGACCGACAAGGGGGCGCTCGTCCCTGGGGAGCTACCCCCGCGGGCCTCCTCGTACTTCATCACCTCCTGTCCCTCGCCCTCCCCCTAGCGGCGTCCGTAATTACTCACCCCGATCGGCCCCATGCGCGGTCCGTGCGGCCGGCCCCGCCGTGGTTACGACTCATCCGGAAGCAGGCCGAACAGGTCGGCGTGGTGCCTGTTCATGTGTTCCCTCAATTCCGCGGGAAGGCGGGATACCAGGGCCTCCACGGTCGGGCGGGCGTGCGCCCCTAACCGGTCGCGGTCCCGGTCGACCAGGTCACATAGCAGGGGCAGCAGGCGCCGACCCACCGTGGCGTCCGGCCCGGCGGTGTCGAGTCCAGCGGCGACGCGCGCGTACAACTGCCTAACCTCCTCGTCCGGTAATGCCGACCCGGTGTCCAGCCACAGCCGCAGCAGGTCGTGCACGACGGAGGTCGCGGGGCGGCCCCCGCCACCGTTGAAGGTGGTCACCAGCGGCCCCAGCGACTCCAGCAACGGCTGGGCCACCTGCAGCAGCACGCCCTCGGTCGTCCCGGCGGCGAGACGAGCTTTGTGCCACATGTCATCCCAGTAGGCGACGTACCAGGCCACGGGCCCTGCCTCGCGCGGCGTGACCTGGTACATCCAGTGGGCGTCGACGACTTCGGGGCGTGCGGTGTCGTCCTCCTGCCGCAGGCGGATGTGCAGGTCCCGGCCCGCGACGTCCCTGACGTGACTGATGTTCAGGGCCAGGGCGAAGTCCGCCCACTCCACTTCCGGTAGCGAGGCACGCCACAGCAGTGTGTGGGCGTGCCAGGCCTGACCGGGGTCGTCCTCGGCAGGGAACAGGGTTGCCGCCGTCGTCTCGCCGGTCAGCAGGACGACCAGCATGACGAGGTTCGCGCTGTAGATGCCGTGCCGCGAGGAGACTGGCATGCGGCGCGGGCTGTACGTCGGGTACGACCGCTTGTCCCCGCGCTCCTCCCGGCCCCGCTCCCAGTGCACCCGCACCACCAGGTCGGCGATCCGCTCCCGCTCCTCCGCCGAGAGCCGGGCGACGCACGCGCGGGCGAATTTCAGCATCTGCCGTGAGAACAGGGGCGCGAACGACACCAGGGCGTAGAGGAGGTCGTCGTCCAGGGGCTCCGCGCTCCGCAGCAGGGCGGGCCGATGGCCGAGGAACCGTACCAGTTGCTGGACCGCCAGGCGCACGGCGAGGTATTCGCCGAACGTGGCATGCAGGAACTCGTAGCTGGACAGCCGCTCGCCGTCCCGGATGGACTGGGCTCGCTGGACGAAGAAGAATCGGCCGAGTGCGGCCTCGGCCTGGTCCAGCGGCTTGCGGAAGCTGTCCGACCGCTCTTCGGACTGTCCGTAGATGGCTCCGAGATCGTCCTCCAGTTCCTTACTGGACACCCATTGGCGCCTGCGGTTGAGCATGGAGAAGGCCACGATCGACAGCCGCTGCAACTCGCTTTCGACGCGTTCGTCGACCTGGCTGTCCCATAGGGCGTCCCTGGCGCTCTTGCGCACCTCTCGCCGCGCGAAGGAGATCAGCAGAGCCTCATAGAGTTCGGCCTCGTCAAGGGGGCGGCCGTCCTCGCCCTGGAAGTCGTTTCCGGCGCCGTGGAAGAGGGCGAGCATGGTCAGCAGCAGGGGCTGTTCGGCCAGTCTGCGGTGCGGTGCTAGCAACTCCCAGCTCAGGGTGGACAGTCCACGGGCGAGGAGGCTGCGGGCATTGCGGTTGTTCCACTGCTGGATCCACACCCTGATCTGGTCCGGCTGGAAGGGTTCGAGCCGGAGGGCGACTGTGCCGGGCGGATGCTGGGCCCGGTCCGCGACCGCGGTCCGGCTGGTCACCAAGGCCAGTACGGGCCTACCCTGTTCGCGCTCCCTCTCCTGAAAGCGGGCGACGCGTGTGAGGAAGTCGCTCTGCCGCACTCCGGTGGTCTGCAGGAGTTCGTCGAAGCCGTCCAACAGGAGGACGGGGACCGCCGTACCGGCCGAACGGACCAGTTCCGGCCAGCCGACCCGCTCCCCCGTCGCGTCGCGCACGGCCTGCTCCAGTTGGTCTTGGAGGTTGAGCTCGGCCCGCACGTCGCGCAGCGCCACCCGGACGGGCAGGAAGCCCGTGGCGGGCAGCCGGGCCGCGAGGATCATGGTGAGGACGGACTTGCCCGCGCCCGGCTGCCCGAGCACCAGCAGCGGAACGTCCCAGAGCCCCGGTGAGGTGAGGGCGCCGGCCAGGTAGTCCGTCAGGTCGCTGCGCACCGCTACCCCGGCCCACCACTCCTCGTCGGCGGGGTTGTCGTGGTCGCCGACGGCGCGCACCTTGAAGTCGGGGTCCAGGTAGACCTCGTCCAGGGTGGGCATGCGCATGCCTTCGGGAGGTAAGTCGGCGGCGAGGATGCGGCGACTGAGCGCCGCCTGGTGGGCGCGTGCCAGTGCCCGGGCCGCGTGCTCCGGGGGGTGGCTCAAAGCAGCGGAGGACGCCAGGACCTGTTCCAGGTGCGAGAGCGCCCGGCGCAGCTCAGCCCTCGTCGCCTGGTGCTCCAGCTGACCGGTCCAGTAGAGGAACTCCGGGGCCTCCTGGACGAGTCGGCGGTACAGCTCCTCGTACCGTTCCACCGCACGGCGCGGCAGGGTCCGGTGCACGGTGTCCGTGGCCGCCTGCCTTTCACGGCTCGGCAGCCGGGCCCACAGGTCGAGTCCCTTCAGGAAGCGCGTGATACGGCCGCCCAAGGACTCGTACCACTGCCCGAGCGCGACGAGGGTGTCCTCGTAGGGGAGGTGCGGGGCCGGACAGGGTGCGTCGACCTGAGCCAGGGTCTGCGCCAGCCCCTCCGGTGCGGGCGGCTGGCCAGCCACGAGCCGCATCTGTTCCCGGCGAGTGAGGCGCACGTCGTCCCACGAGAAAGGGAGTTCAGTTTCCTGGAGCACTTCGAAGAACGCCAACACGACGATGACCGTGTGGGCCGCCTCCAGCAGTCGGGTGCGCGCCGCGCGCCCGTCGGCGCCGCGCAGGCGGTCCCCCAGGCTCCGGGCCGCCGCACGACCCAGCCCCAGGATGCGTCCGCGTTCGCCCAGCATGCCGAGCACCTCGCCGCTCAGGCCGCCCGTGGCCAGGTTCAGCGCGCCACCGACCGCCCGGTCCACGGTGGCCGTCGCGGGGGGATCCTGCCCGAGGAGCACCAGCGCGTCCCCGAACGAAAGCAACCTGCGCGACACCGCCACACCCCCCGTGATCACCCGCGCACCCAAGGTCAGCATCGTGTCACGGCGGCCCCGGCGGGGTCAGCGGATCCCCAACTTCCGTGCCCGGGCGCAGGATTCGGCGAAGGCGGCTCCGGGTGGGTTGAGCGCCCGGCTTTGCTCTCAGCCCTCTCGCGCGCCCCCGCCGCAACGCCCGTGACCAGTCCGGCTTGCTCTTCGACCACAGTTCCTTCAGCAGCCCGGCGTGCAGCTGGTCCCACGCCGGCCTCGTTCCACGCGGCCAGGCGCCGCCAGCAGGTCATGCCCGAGCCGAAGCCCAGCGGGCGAGGTGCCGCAGGCGTCGGTTCCCCGTCGACGCGGGGGTGCTCCGGGGTCCAGACGGCACTGTGACCGTTGCTGCCGTACGTCTCTGGCTCCGCTCCTGATTCGCCGGACAGGCCCTCGTGCTAGTGCACGTCCTGCCACGACGTATCCACGCCGTCGCGGCTCCACGGATGCTGCCACAGCCGGATCAGCTTCCACGGAGAGTCCTGGCGGGCGGCGGTATCGCCTACGTAGTTCATCAGCGCCCGCCAGCCCGCGAGGTCGGCCCGAAAGACGTCGTCTTGGGCACCCGCTTCACGATGGTTCGGCGCGCGGAACTCAGGCACCCCGTCGGCATTCACCGTCAAGGTGAACCAGGTGCTCCCCCTCTCCTCGGGGTGATGCCCCACGTTCCAGCGGTAGCCCACCGTGCGCCACGTGAGCTCGTAGCCCTCGCCGTAGTTGTAGCCGACCTGCTCCTGATACAACCGCGGAGCCACGCGCGCCTCGTGCCGGGTCAGGCTGAGGTGGTCGGGGGCGGGCAGGGGGCCGATCCGGGCGTCCCGCAGATCGGTCCGCCAGCGGTGCCACCGCCCGCGCTCTTCCGGTGCTGTGCCGTGGTATCGCCGGTACTCGCGCTCCCAGGCCCGAGTCTGGCGCGGGTATCCGAGACGGCGTCCCAGGCGCAGTTCGCCCGCCGCTTTCACCAGGAGTTCCCTGGAGTGCTGTTTGCGGTGCCCACCAGACCGCTCTACAGGTTCCTCCAGCGTCATGCACATGCACACTAAGGCACGTGGTAGTGCTCCACAATCCCGTGGATAGCCGCCGGGTCAGCGACACCACACACCGTCCGTAAGAGCACCCCGCCGCGGGTGCGACTGGCGCTTGCTCCAGTCCCAGGTGTAGCCGATCGCCTCCCACCGGTCGTCGGTGAACTTCTGCCCGCAGTCCTCGCACACCGGCCGCCGCGCCTCCCGCTCCGTGGCCTCCCGCACCTCACGGCGCCGCTGTTCTTGGGCGGCCTGGCGGCGGGCGAGGTAGGCGTCCCGGCGGCCGGGCGGACCCGGATTTTGTCACGGAAGGCAAGCCTCCATCTGGTCCCTCCATCTGGTCACCGCTCCGAACGAGGGTGAGGGTCGCCAGCGAACTGGCGGACCCTCATACAACGTCGAGCTACGTAACAGCGAGCGCCCTTTACGGGTGGCCGGGCGGCATGCCGCAGCAGGCCACCGTGTCGGCCTAGACCGGCGCCGGCAAGCGGCGCCACGGCGAGCACGCAGCCAACGCCACGAACACACCGCAGTGGCCACTCTGGGCCCCTCTCATACCACCATGATCGCGTCGTACTGGAGCTGCGGGGACGTCCTCGCCGCGTGACCAGCCACTGAGCCGAGCTGTGTCGTTTCTCCAATACGACCATTGCACTCACACGAGGGGCGCAACCGCGGTCTTGGGCTCGTGCGCCCCAGGTGGGCCTCTACCAACAGGTACTTGCGTACCGCTCTGCTGCGCGGCCTGCCCGCCGCGCTCCTCACCGCCCTGCCGCTGGCCACCGTCACCCCCGCCCATGGCGCGGAGACCGTACCGCTCGCCGAGGCCGTCGCGAGCCTGCCGCTGGCCACCGAGTCCCGCGACGGCTATACCCGCGAGGCGTTCAAGCACTGGAACGCCGGCGACGACCCGGCCGATGGCTGCACCACCCGTAACGAGGTCCTCATCGCCGAAGCCGTCGAAGCACCGGCCGTGGGACCGAGGTGCCGACTCACCGGCGGCAGCTGGTGGTCGTACTACGACCAGACCACGGTGACCTCCGCCTCCGGCCTGGACATCGACCACATGGTGCCCCTGGCCGAAGCCTGGGACAGCGGCGCCTCCGCCTGGACCGCGCAGCGCCGCGAGGCCTACGCCAACGATCAAGGCCAGGAGGCGTCGCTCGTCGCGGTCACCGCCCGCTCGAACCGGAGCAAGGCCGACCAGGACCCGGCCCAGTGGATGCCCCGGCCGGCGACGTCCACTGCCGGTACACAGCCGAATGGACCGCCACCAAACTCCGCTGGGACCTCACCGTCGACGACACCGAACACGCCGCCCTGAACGACCTCGCCGCCTCCTGCCCCGACCAGACCGTCACCTACACACCCGTGCCCTGACAGGCCCCGCCCTGCTCCGGCCGCTCAGTGCGATGGGCCCGTGTCTGCTCAGCGGTCATGCCGACGCCGACGTGGCGCGGTCGTTGAACCGTGCGAGCGCATATGCGGGCCCGAAGACGTCAGGGCTGATTCCCGGGGGTCTGGGGGCTGTTCGGTGGTGGCAGGGTGAGCGTCACTTCGCCGGCCGTGGTCTTGAGGGTGAGGGTGGTCTCCCCACGTCCGATGGCACGGTCGATCTTCTTGATCTCCGCCCAGGTGAAGCCGAGCCGGCGGTACTTGTTCCGCTGCTTCGGCCGCATGTGCTGGATGTCCTCTTTGGAGGCTGTGGTCATCCCCGGGTGCCACGGCCTGGCCGGACCGCTCGTCATCTTGGGCATGGCGCTCCTCTCTCGCCCACCCAGGCCGGCTGCGTGCTGTCCACGCAGTGGCCCGTGGGTTCCTGGTACCTCGAGACGCTATCTGCGGGCCCGCGCTGCTGCGGCTTCTGCTTCGGTATCGAGGCGGGTGGCCTCTTCCAGGCGGTCTGACGCGGCGGACGGTCTGGAAGCGACCGTGCCCGTGGCCTTGACCAGGGCGGGCAGGTAAGGCCTGCTGCCTGCCAGGACAGGCTCACCGGCACCCGCGCGTACTCGAAGGCGGCCGCGGCGATGTGGTGTCCGTATTGAGCGCTGAAGAGGCCAAAAGCGTGCGTCGCATCCAGCAGGGCCTGCTGATCTCCCAGGCGATCGTGGACTGAAGCAGCTCATCGACGCAACGGCGTCCGGCCGTCAGATCGGTGAGCAGACGGCGGCGGAACGCGGCCGCCCGCCGCTCTGTGATTCCCACCGGGCTGGCAGCAGCCCCCGCGGCGTAGCGGCGCTTGAGCTCCGCGTCCAGGACGTGCACCGCGTCCAAGTGAATACGCAGCCGGTCCAGGGTCTTGCGGCCTCGCGGCAGCGGGTCGGGACCGAGGGCCTGCCAGACCTCGTAGCGCGAGAGCATCAGGCCGGCCTCCCGGCTGCGTTCCTTGACCAGCCACGACACGGGCCATCCCGCGGCCGTTCGCCTGAGCATGGTGCGCCGTCGGCGCCGCTGCTCCCGGGTCTGCCGGCATGCCTCGCACTGCTGGCCGCTCGTGGTGACGCGCAGCTTGCCCGACCCGCACACCGGACACGGAAGCCGGGAGGCGACGACCTGGCTCATGACACCGTTGCGGTGCTTCGGAGCGATCCGTCCGCCGATCTGCCGTACCGCACCCCCCTTGCGCCGCCGCCCAGCTGCCATCCGGAACTTCTTCGAGCACGCCGGTACCTGATGGCGGAGTGCCTCGATCGCCTGCGCCCGGGTCACAGGCCTCGCCCTCTTGCCCGGGTCCCAGCACTCACCCGTGTGTACGGAGACGATGTTGTTGCGGTCCAGGCCGCGCTCGATCAGCCACTCGGGGGCCGGAGGGCGCCGTGCTGCGCCGACGCGCCGCTCCGCCTCGCGGCGTTCCTCCTCGGCGATCCACCTGCGGGTGCGGGCCAGGTCACGCTCCTGCACACGCTCCAGAAAGCGGAGCAGCGTGAGTCGCGACGACTCTGCACCGTTCACGTGTTCGATTCTAAGATCGTGGCGCCCCGCAGCGCACTGTGACGCTCAGTTAGTTGGCCATGCGCAGCGGTAGCTGGCGTCGCGAGGGGCTTGAGGCAGCAGACGCCTGGCAGTGAGGGGTTAGCCATCCACCCTGAAACGTTATAGGTACAGCACGTCGCGAAGTCGTCCGAGACTGCTGAAGCACGCTTTCTGTAGTGCGTGCGTGCTTTTGTCCGTGAAAGACCTCAGTTGGCAGTGAACAGTGCCTAGGTCAGCCTTTGTTTCTCACCAGCGGTAGTGGGGGTAGCTCATGCAGTTTGGAGCAAAGCTCGGGGTGGCCCTGGGTGCAGCCGCGCTGTGCCTGTCCGGCTTGTCGGCCTCGTCGGCAGCGGCAGCCGAACTCGGCGCTCAGGCATACGTATGCAACGTCACGGATACCGGGAACGCGCCTGGTGACAAGTACTACGCCGGGTACTACAGCGGCAACACCGTTCAGCCCTCGTCCTCGTCGGTCTCGGCCGCGGGCAAGGAAGCCCAGTGCCTGCTTGAGTACAAGGGGTACGACGTCGGAATCGTTGACGGCATCTTCGGAAGTAAGTCGCAGGCCGCCGCGAAGAAGTTCCAAACCAGGGTCAACGAGCTCTGCGGCAGGAAGGTTCTCGACGTCGATGGCCTAGTCGGGCCAAAGACCTGGCCGTACCTACGCGACGTGTACGTCTGCTGGACGGGGTGACGCTTCCCCACAGTGGCCCGCCTTCTTACACGAGAAGGCGGGTGGCGGCGTTTCCGACTCCGCCCGGGGGGAAGGGACCGGCCGCGCCTACTTCGTGACCTGAGTGGCCAAGTATCTCTGTAAACAGGCCAGCCGTCCTTGAGTACCCCCCGCCCACCAGCGCTCTTCTCGCCGTCTCTGGCCAACTATCGGTGCGAGTCACATCCACCCCACCCCCAGGAGCAGGTATGAGGAGTGAGGAGGCCGCCCGCAAGCTGGGCGTCGAAGCGACCTCCCTCTCCCCTGCCCCCGGCCGCGCCCCGGTTCGCCCAGACCTGGGCGCTGATGCAGCAGGAGCCGCCCTGCTCCGCCTGCGGCCGGCCGTCGCGCACCAGCAGCCTGATCCACGACCCGGACCACGGGAGCCGCTGGCTGGACCGGTGCCGGGAGTGCTTCCTCGCGACGCCGCCGTGACGGCCGGGGGGGGGAAGCCGGTGATGCACGGCTGGTGGGGCAAGAAGCCGACAGCCGTGCACCAGTACCGGTCGTGGATCGGCTCGTGGGGCAGCATCGCCGGCGCCCGGATCGTTCTGACCGAGCGCGCCGACGACGGCGAGCGGCTGATCGCGAGCTGGCCTGAGGACGCGTAGGTCAGCCGCCGGCCGCGAGGTCCGGGTGGCGTGCCGCCTTCTTCACGTCCGCCTCGACCTGGTGGCGTGGTGTGCCCTGTTCCGCGGCGTGTTCCGTGACCGCGGCCTGGACGTCGCCGGCGAGGTCGCGCCAGGCCCGCCAGGCGGTCGCCCACGAGGTCTGCTGCTCGTCATTCCAGGCGGTCTGGGTCGGGGGACCGTACTGGTGCTGGAGCTGCCCGACAGCGGTGTGTGCTTCATCGGCGGCGCGCTGCATCAGCACGAGATCTTCGAAGGTATGTGCCACGTGCAGAGATCGTAAGGTGCTGCCGGCGCGGGCACGGCCCGGTTCCACGCGGGGGGGTGTGCAGGCGTCGTGCCGGGCCCTACCCGGTCGGGTGAACAGGGCGGGATCGGGAAACCCCGGCGGCCGCTCACGCGTAATGCCGGGCATGACGCCGATCAACGAAGCGCACGTGGCAGAGCCGGGCCTGGCCGTGGTGGAGGTCGCGGCCGCCGATGACGAAACCGCCTTCGCCGTCCAGGAACTGCTGGCCGTGCGTGCGCGATCGCGCTGGCGGACCGTACGGCCCGAGAGCCAGGCGAGCCCGGCGTACGGCTGCGCTGCTTCCTGGACCCTGCGCCAGGAACCCAGCTCGTAGCCCTGCGGACGGCCACGCCCCGCTGACCAGCCGTGGTCGGCGCCATGGTCCGCTTGGGGCGGATCAACGCGATGACAGTCTCGTGAGCCCGGTACCGCCTCCTCGCCGCCCGCGGCAGCCGCGCGGACGGCGAGGAGTCTGGTCACTTCTTCCTGGCCTTGCTGCGGACACCGATGGTCCACATGCCGAGCGACGCCGCTCCAAGAGCTGCCACGATGAGCGGTATGGCCTTGTTCGACCCCTCTGCCCTGAGGCCTTGCAGCAGCGCGAGCACGGTGACGACCGCGACCACGGACAGAAAGATGCTCATCTTGACTTTGTTGCTCATGGTTTATCGCGCCCTTCCGTCACGGGTCAGCCGTAACTGATGAGGTCGGCGTTGTTGTAACCGAGGAAGCCTCCGACGGCGCAACTGCCCACGACCGCGGCCGCCGTGCCCCACGGGCCAGCCATGATGCCCGCAGTGGCGATGATGCCGGTTTCACCCGCGGCGCCGATCCCGGCAAGGCAACCCGTGGCAGTGCTGAAGATGCTCTCTCCCACATCGAGAGCGTCGGAGAGGCTGAAAAGTCCTGTGGGGTCGCTGTTGTTGATGGGGTCGCCGGCCGCGTAGAGGTAGGGGTTGGTTTCCTGCCCTGAGGGGTCGGGCTGGGTGAAGCGGCCGAGGGACGGGTCGTAATACCGGTGGCCCATCTTGTACAGGCCCGTGGGGTCGGTGTACGCACCCGCGTAGCGGTACGGCTGGGAGACGGCCTCGGTCGGCGTCGTGCGTGGCAGACCGGTGGGGCCGAAGGCGTACGTGTGCGTGCGCTTGCCCGCGTCGTCGACCAAGCCGAGGACGTTGCCCGTGGCGTCGGTGAGGTAGTAGTAGGACTTCCCCCCAGTCGTCATGGAGTTCAAGGTGCCCGCCGGTTCGCGGATGAATCCGGTGTCGATGCCATTGGTCGTCGTGGACGCCAGGCCCAGCGCGGTGTGGTGGAACCAGGTCGAACCCAGCTTGGTGCGCTCGGAGTTGTCCGTGCCCGCGTGGACCAGGTCGTAGCTCTTGCCGCCCGCGGTGATACCGGAGAGCTGGCTGTAGTCCGTCCAGGCTTCGTTCGTACGGGCGGTGGTGCTCGCACCCGCGGTTTCGTTGCCGAGCTTGTCGTAGGACCAGCCGGCGGTGGAGCCGTTCTTGCCGGTCAGCTCAGAAGCGTCGTCGTAGGTGTAGGTGGTTCCGCCGGGGCAGGCGCTCTTGGTGCCGTCCTGGCTGGTGAGGTTGCCGGCCTTGTCCCAGCAGTACAGCCATGACGCCTTGCGCGTGCCCGTCGAGTCGGCTTCCAGGGCGTAGCGCAGGCGGTCCTGGGAGTCGTAGTCGTAGGTGGTTTTGTACTTGGTGAGGTTGTCGGTGCGGGTGCGGATCTTGGTGGTGTCCTTGCCCGCGGTGTTCTTGTAGCTGTACGCCAGGTCGATCAGCGTCGTTGTCCCGAAGGTAGTTTTGATGGCCTCGGGGCGGCCGTTGTCGTCGATGCCGACGGCTTGGGTGGTGCCGCCGGGGTAGACGGTCTTGGTGCGCTTGTCGTTGTTGTCGTAGTCGAAGTCGGTCTTCTTGCCGTCCGGGGCGGTCAGGTAGTCCAGGCGGCCAGCCTTGTCCCAGGTGTAGTCCGTCTTCCCGGTCGGGTCAACGTAGTAGTCGACCTCGCCGCCCGGGGTGTAGGCCAGCGCCGTCTGGGCGCCGTTCTGCAGGGTGCGGACACGTTCGCGGTTGAGCTTGTCGTAGTCCCAGACCGTGGTGCCGGAGGCGTCCGTGCGGGACCTGACGTTGCCGTCGCCGTCGTAGGAGTAGGTGACCGTGGCGTTGGTCGAGGACACCTTCGTCACGCGGTCGCGGTTGTCGTATGTGTAGACGGTCTTGATGCCGCGTCCGTCGGTGACGGTCTCCACCCGGCCGAGCGCGTCGTAGGTGTAGGTCGTCGTGCCCAGCGGCGCCGGCGGGGTGACCGCCTTGAGATTGCCCTTGGCGTCGTACGCGAACGAGGTGACCTTGCCGTTGGCGTCCTCGGCGGTGCATCGCTGGCCCTCGAAGCCGCCGCACTTCGGGGTGGCCTCGTTGTAGGTGTACTCGCGGGTGCCGCCGGCCGTGCCCGAGGTGGTCACCGACATCGTGTTGCCGTTGGTGTCGTACTTGAAGGTGTCCTTGCGGCCGTCCGCGGTGGTGAAGTCGTTCGGCAGGTCGGTGCCGGCGACCGTCTGGTAGGCCGTCACGGAGGCCGTCGCACCGAGCGGGAGCCGCTGGGAGAGGGCGTTGTTGCGGCCGTCCCAGCCGTAGGTCGTGGTGTTGCCGCCCGTTCCGTCCGCTCCCGTGCCCATCGCGTCGATCGCGCTCTGCAGGAGGTGGTTGGTGTACTTGGCGTGGCGGGAGTGGTCCAGCGGGTCGGTGACCTTGGTGACCTCGCCGTCCGCGTTGTGCAGGTACTTGGTGGCATCCCCGTCGGGGTCGGTGACCGTGGTGGTGCCCGCGTCGGAGGGGGTTGCGGCCGTGTAGTCGTAGCGCCAGGTCGGACCGATGTGGCCGCCGCTCGTCACTTCGGTGGCCCGCTGCATCGACCTGACGCGGTTGTGGGCGTCGTAGGTGAACAGGGTGACGGTGCCCTCGGGTGTGGTCACCTTGGTCAGGCGGCGTGAGGAGTCGTACGCGTAGCCGGTGGCCTTGCCGTCGGTGTCGGTGACCTTCGCCAGGTTGCCCGCAGGGTCCAGGTCGAACACGGCCGTGCGGCCGGTGTGGTCCTTGGCCTGCCACTGGCTCGGATTCGTCTTCACCAGGTCGATCCAGCGGCCCGAGCGGGTCTCGGTCAGCTTGAAGCCCTTGTGCTCGCTGCCCTCGTCGTGCTGGTCGACGGTGATCGTGCCGTCGTTCTTGTCCGTGACCTTCGTCAGCGTGCCGTGCTCGTTGTAGGTGTCCTTCGTGCCCGACTTGCGGTCGGTCAGGGTGTAGGTGCCGTCCGCGTTCTTCTTCAGGTCTTTGGAGTAGCCCGTGGGTGTGGTGTAGCCGCCGGTGGACGTCTCCTTAAACCGCAGGGCGTCACCCGTGGCGTCGTAGACGACCACCTCCCCGTCGCCGACCTGGAGGTAGCGCTCGTAGGCCTGCCACCAGCGCTGCGACACCTTCCCCCAGGGCGCCTCCAGGGAGTTGTACGTCCGCGTCAGCTGCAGCGTCCGGCCGACACCGGCGATGTCGAAGTCGGTCGCGGCGAGCATCAGGTTGCCGTTGGAGACGTTCACCCGCGCCACCAGCGCATCGTTCAGGCGCGTGTCGATGATCCGGTGCCAGGGCACCTCGCCCTGCCCCTCGGGCACGAACGGGGTGGCCTCGGCAGCGGCCGCCGCGCGCTGGGCACCGGCCTTGCCACTCGTACGGGTCTGCTGTGCCGCGCGCCACGCGGCGACCTCCGCAGACGGCTTGGCCTCCGCCTGTGATTCCGGTGCCTTGACCGACCCGGCCGGCGTCACCGGAGTCTCCACCTTGGTCGGTTTCGTCCAGGGGCTCTCCGGAGCCGGTAACTCCGGCTTCGGTGTCGCCGCCAGCCCCGGTGCCGCCGAGAGCATCAGAGCGGCGGTCGTGATCGCGGAAAGGAGAGCGGTGCTGTGTGTTCTTCGGGCGCGCCAAAGAGACGTGCTTCTCGCACGTGTATGCATGAGCTTCCCCCACGGAAGTCAGACAGACAGTCAGAACCGGTGACCCATACGGTCACCTCGGCCACACAAGCTGCCAGAGGAAACGCACAAACGTGCGGGCCGTGCCCCCCAACATCCATCCCATACGAGCCGGAATCAGCCTCGCCGCTTGGACTGGTCGAATGCGGACACGGTGGAGCAACCCACCACCACCCGAAGAAGGAGTTGTCCATTCCGTTACCAATTTGGACGCACACACTGACCGAAACGCATCGACTGCATCCGAATCAGCGCATCCTGACTGGCTACCGATTACTTTTCGGTCAGCTTCAGACCTGACCGGTGTGGATGGAGAGAGCGCTTACCAGCCTTTGACGGCAAAACCACACCGGAACAACTTGTCTCAGAGACTGCAGGCAGCTGGCGGGGCTGCTAGGGGCACAACTGCACTCCATGCACACTTACCGCGTCCGGCACCTTCCGACGCCGTCCACGCCCTGTGAAGGACTCCCCCGCGATGAGCGAACCGGGCAGAACCCTGCCCTCCTGCCGCGCCCGCTTCGCCTGCGGCCGGCTCTGGCTTTAATCACGAGTCGTGGCTCTGGCTCAAGTTGTGTGGTGCGATCACTTGCTGTGATGACGGAGCCTCGAAGAATCGAACGTGAAGTTGCCCGAAAAGAGCGGGAGTTGATGCCCGCCGGGGTGAAGGTGCGGGGCCGTGAACGAGGTGCCGCCCTGCCTGCCGGAGATGCTGTTCGCGTCGCTTGCCGACGTTGTCCTGACGTCGGTCGATACGAGCGGTGAGTCGATACGCGTCGCGGCCCGCAGTGCGGCCGAAGGCGCCGCGTGTCCCGGATGCGGTTCCTGGTCGCGCCGCGTGCACGGCTCCTACCTGCGCTTTCCTGGTGACCTGCCGGTGGTCGGCAAACCCGTGGTGGTGGCGTTGCGGGTGCGGCGGTTCACCTGTGCGACTGCGGAGTGCCCGCGGCGGACGTTCGTGGAACAGGTGCCGGGGCTGACGCGCCGGCATGGCCGCTGGACCGAGCGGCTTCGGTCGCTGCTCGGCTCGCTCGGCCTGGCCCTTGCCGGGCGAGCGGCCGGGAGGCTGGCGGAACTGATCGGGGTTCGCGTCAGCCGCAGCACCGTGCTCCGGGTGGTCCAGGCGCTGCCCGAGCCCAGCCCGCCGCCTCCCACGGCGGTCGGCGTCGACGAGTTCGCCCTGCGCAAGGGCCGCGTCTACGGAACGGTGCTGGTGGACGTGGAGAGCCGTCGGCCGGTGGAGCTGCTGCCCGACCGGGAGCCGGAGACGCTCGCCGCCTGGCTCGCCCAGCACCCGCAGATCAAGGTCGTCTGCCGTGACCGCGCCCCGTTCTACGCCGAAGGCGCCGCACTCGGCGCCCCGCAGGCCCTCCAGGTGGCCGACCGCTGGCACCTGTGGCACAACCTCGGCCAGGCCGCCGAGCGGTGCGTCTCCCAGCACCGCACCTACCTGCGCGCGGCCCCGCCGACGGCGGAACCAGCGAAGGAGCCGCCGGCCCAGGAGACCCCTGCCTCGCCGTGGCCCACCGGCCACCGCTTCGCCGACCGCATCCGTGCCCGTCATTCCCAGGTCCACGCGCTCCTGGAAGCCGGTCACAGCCGCCGCTCCATCCAGCGTCAGCTCCGCATGACCTACCGCACCGTCAAACAACTCGCGGACGCGCTCGTGCCGGAGGAACTGTTCCGCGGCCAGTGGCAGAACCGGCCGACCAGGCTCGATGCGTTCAAGCCGTACCTCCACCAGCGGTGGGAGGAAGGCTGCACCAACGCCTGGAAACTGTGGGAGGAAATCACCGAGCACGGCTACCGCGGCGGCTACGGCGCCGTCCGCGACTACCTGCGCCTCCTGCGGACGACCCCACGGCCCCCGGACCTCAGGCCACCCTCGGTCAGGACGGTCTCCGGCTGGCTGCTCACCCACCCCGACGCCCTCCGGGAGGACGACCGGCTCCGCCTGAAGGCTGCGCTCGCCGATTGCCCCGAGCTGCAAGCCCTCACCGGGCACATCCGCGCCTTCGCCCGGATGCTCACGCAGCGCGAAGGCGAGCAGATCGCGGAGTGGATCGCGGCCGTCCGTGAGGACGACCTGCCCAGCCTCCACACCTTCGCCAGCGGCCTCGAACGCGACCTGGACGCGGTCACCGCCGGCCTCTCCACACCCTGGAACTCCGGCGTCGTCGAAGGCCATGTCAACCGGATCAAGATGCTCAAGCGGCAAATGTTCGGCCGCGCCGGCTTCACTCTCCTGCGGAAACGCGTTCTCCTCGCACGCTGAGTGTCTTGCTCCTGACCCCCGGCCTGGCCGAAGTGAACGGCAAGCGGTCAGCAAGAACCTGCCGGATGCACTGGCTCCCAGCCAAAACCACATGCTGCGGTAGTCCGGGCTCTGCCAGGCTGACGAGCCATGACTGCTCACGAACTGTTGCTCATTGGTGGTGGTGCGGGCGTCGGGAAGACGACTGTCGCATGGGAGGTGTCCGCAGTGTTGCAGGAGAACGGGACAGCGCACTGTCTGATCGAGGGGGACTACATGGACCAAATCCATCCCGCCCCCGAGGACGATCCTCACCGCACAGCGATCACCGAACGGAACATCGCCGCGGTCTGGTCGAACTACGCGGCTCTTGGTCAGCACCGGTTGATCTATACCAACACGGTGAGCGTCCTGGAGGGGCCCATGGTCAGCCGGGCCATGGGCGGCGGCGAAATCAAAGTCACCCGCATTCTGCTCACGGGAGAGGAAACTACCGTGCGACAGCGGCTCGCCCAACGGGAAATCGGATCCCAGCTACACGCTCACATCGAACGGAGCCTGCGGATGGCACGGCATCTGGACGAGGAGGCTCCAGTGGGCACCGTCCGTATCCCGACGGACAGCCGGTCGGTTCAGGACATCGCCATGCGAGTACTTCAGGCTGCCGATTGGTAGCGGCGGGGCAACGAACGGGCGTTGAGAGGTCGGGGTGTCTATTACCCAGCGTGTCCGCTCCACAGAAATTGAGCCAGAGCCCGAGATTGGACAGCAGTGGCTCAGCACTTCGGACAGCACTCTGGTGGGCTCTCGCTTCGAACAGCCAGCAGTCGCAGCCGTGGTGCTGGAGCGGCTTCCGAGGACACATCCAGTGGACTTCGGCCGAGGGAGGTCAGCGATCAACCGACCTGCGCCCCGGCCGGAGCAGCCCGGCGCGAGCGGCAGGCGGGCGGCGGTCCAGCGGAGCCCCAGGCTCAGTTCATGCTCGCGGTGGAAGGGCCGAGCCTTTCGATGACCTCGCGCATCTCCTCCTCGTCAGCCTCGTAGACGATCTCGCCCATACGCGGGGCTCGGGCGTGGAGCGTGTGGATGAGTGGTCCGTGGGGCGCTCCGAGGTGGACGGGGGAGGCCGACGGGCCGTGGACGGCGCGCTCGGTGCCGGGGCGGGCGGTCAGGTCGATGCGGCTGACGACGCCAGGCGTGACCCAGACGGCCGCCTGTTCCAGGCGGCCCAGAATCTGCAGGTGGAAGTGCCCGCACAGGATGAGCTGGACGTCGGTCCCGCGGATCGTCTCGGCCAGCTCTGCGCTGTTCTGCAGGCCGAGTGCCCGCTGCACGTCAACGTCCAGGGCGACCGGCGGGTGGTGGAAGGCCAGGAAGGTGCCCGACGGCGCCGGGGTGACCAGCAGTTCGCGAAGCCAGTTGAGTTGGCCGCCGTCGAGCCGGCCGTAGCCCTTCCCCGGAACGAGCGTGTCCAGCGTGATCAGTCGCCATCCGTCGACGGTGCTCGCCCCCGCCCGCTCACCTGCGGCTCCCTCATACTCCGCCTCGGGTTGGACGTGGCCGCTGCCGAGCACGTCGGCGAATGCGGTGCGCTCGTCGTGGTTGCCGGTCGTGTAGAAGACGTTCGCACCTCGTCGGCCGGCGTAGCCGGACAGGAGTTCACGCGCCCGCGCATACGCCTTGTGGGAACCGTCGTCCGCGACATCGCCAGTGACCACCACCGCGTCGAGGTCATTTAGGTGGCTCAGTTCGGTCAGCAGGCGGCGGAGTGCCGCAGTGCCGTCAGCCCTGTCAGCATCGGGGCCGCCGGACCGGTCGAGATGGGTGTCAGAGAGATGCAAGATCCGCATCGTCTGAAGTTAGTCCCCGGCACCCGCGCCGAAGCCGCTTCCGGCGAGAGTTGCCGATCTTCTCCGGTCGACCGAGGTACTGAGAGATCGCCCCGCCGGGCCGTGCTCCTGAGGAACATTTCGTGCGCCAACTGCTAAGAGGACTCGTCAGCAGCTTCAGGGGCGCGCCCTCTCCTGCTTGCGCTGCCAGCGTTGGACGCTCCGCCGCCGACGCCAGTCGGCATACCGGTCGAAGGGGTCATCGGCCGACATGAACAGCATCGTCAGCACCGCGCCGGGGAGCCACAGCAATGACATCCCCACCCACTCCCCCCACTTCGGGTCCTGGATGAAGACGGCCATCCCACATCCCAGCCCCAGTGTCCACGCTCCGAGGAACAGCCAGCCAAACGCCCGGAGGGCCGACCGTTCCCCGAAGCGGCCGTCGCCCAGTACACACCACAGCACCAGTCCTGCCCCAACCCAGGCCATCAGCAAGGCAACCAGCAGCAAGCCCGCGGATGAGGGCATGAGCGCATCCCGCACGCCACCCGTCGTGATGGCCACCACCTCGTCATGCCAGACCTCCAGAGCTGCACGGGATCCCGGCTGGGCGGTGTTGTACAGCTCTAAGGAGACCTTGAGCTTCTCGACATCTCCCGAGCCACGCTCGATATGCAGCCAGTAATCCGTGTCGGTACTCGCGTCGTGGCCACTGCCGGTGGTGAACGTGGTTGTCCCCTTGTCCGTCACACGGCCGGTCTCCCGCCCAATGCATCCGCTCTCCGGCACTCCCCGCGGGCACTCCTCAGCGTGCCGGAACTCCACCACCTCCCGGTACGGCTCCCTCGCCAGATGCACGCCCGTCCAGATAGCTGTCACGCCCAGTAACAATGCGAACCAGCGCACAATGATGCGTCCCATTCGGTCCCCCTACCCTGCAGCGGCCCCCGCGCGGCTTGGCGTTCCCATCGTGCGAGGTGCGGTGTCCAACGGGCAATCAGATTGCGCATAGAAGCTCTGGGTCCGCCCGCGGTGGCCCGCCCGCCGCGCACCAGGGCTGAGGTGTGGCTTGGGGCATGAACCGGATGTTGCTCAGCCACCTTGTCCTAAGCTGCTCGGAGATTGCTGAGCTCCGACAAGAGGGATGTGAGGGGACCGTGGTGGACGGGGGCATGCCGCGGCCGGATGACGTCAAGAACGCTGCGCAGTTGGTGGCGGTGATGCGTCAGTTACGTAAATGGGCGGATGTGAGTTATCGGGAGTTGGAGCGCCGGGCGGGGGCGGCGGGAAACGTGCTGCCGCGGGCCACGCTCTCGGGGGCGCTGAGCCGGCAGGAACTGCCCCGTGAGGAGTTGCTGGCCGCCTTTGTCCGGGCCTGCGGCGGTGACGAGACCACAGTTGCCGCCTGGGTGGACGTCCGCAAGCGCCTGGCTGTTGAGCGTGAGCAAGACACCCGTGATGTGGTCCCTGGTGCGGGAGAGCCGTCTGCCCATCAGGGCATGCAGGCAGACGCGGCCCCGCCCAGCGGCTTGGTGGAAGACACTACGGACGGTACTGCCCCCCACGATGAGCCTGCCGAGGCGGACCCTGCTGGGGCCGTAGGCGAAGCCCGCAAGCCTGTTGCCCCAACGCAGGCTCAGGAGATCCCTGCGTCGAGTTCGCCCGCCGTTCAGGCAGTGCCGGTCGCTGACCCCGCCCCGGATTCCCCGGCCACGGGCCTGGTGCCGGAGAGCTCCTCCGCCTCGCCACAGGCAACGGAGCCCGCACCGAAACGCCCGCGGGCTGGCCTGCGCGCGGTTCGGCGACCGGGCGTGGTCCTCGCGGCCGCCGCCGCGATCGTGGTCCTGACCGCGTCGGCCACCGGGATCCTGCGCCCGGACCACGACATAGCCGAGCCGCGGAACACGCGGACGACCGCGCCGGCAACCACCATCTCCCCGACAAGCACGCCAAGCCGTTCCCCAGGCGGTGCGTCCTCCAGCGCCGCTGACACCAAGCCCATCAACGACGCGCCTGCGCCCGAGCGAACGCGGGATACCACGCGGCCGACCCCGTCCACGAAGCCGACGGGCCGAAGGGAGCCGGAGCCGGAGCGCAGCACGTGGACAGCTCAGCCGCCTCCCCATGAGCCACCACCGAGCCCCTATGAGCCTGCGCCCTCGACGTATACGCCGCCTCCCGCTGGCGGTGGCGATCCCTTCCCTGAGGAGACCTGCTGGGACGCCACCGAAGACTGTGTGTGAGCTGGGCATCGGCCGGGCTTATGCGGTGATGTGGCGGTAGGCGACGACCTGTGAGGGCGGCGGCAAGGGTGCGATGGTGACGGTGCTGCCGGAGCGGGGTGCGTGGATGACCTTGCCGTTGCCGATGTAGAGCTGGACGTGGCCGCCGCCGTAACCGAGCACCAGGTCACCCGGGACAAGCCGGGCGCGGGTGGTCGCCTCTCCGGAGCGGATCTGCTGCCATGTGGTGCGAGGCAGGTCGACGCCGGCGTTCTTCCAGGCCCGCATCACCAGGCCGGAGCAGTCGAAGCCGTGCGGGCCGGTACCGCCCCAGATGTAGGGCTTGCCGAGTTGCGCGCGGGCGTACGCGACAGCCTTCACTGCCCGTCCGGAGGCCTCGGGCAAGCGGCGCTTGCCCGGGGCGGAGGGTTGGTCCGGCTCAGACCGGACAGGCGGGTGGGAACGGGCACGATCTCGGGATCGGTTGCCGTGCTCGGGGCGGGACGGATGCGCAAGGTGTCGCCTGCGTAGATGAGGGTCGAGGTGCCCAGCCCATTGAGCCGCTGAAGTTTCTTCACGGTGGTGCCGTGGCGTTCGGCCAGTGCCGAAAGGGTGTCGCCGGGGCCCAGAACGACCTTGGTCACCGTGGCGGGCTTTCGCGGGGTGACCGGAGCCCGCTTCGGCAGGGCATCTGGCGTCTCCTCCACGACGACAGGTGCCGGTGCCGGTGCCGCCGCGGGAGAGGACCCCTGCACGCCCAGGATCGCGCCCACCACAACGGAGACGATCCCCGTCACGCACACAGCGAGGACCACTTGGACATACCGCACTGCCCTGCGCATCGCTGCCCTCCTGCGCGTGGGACGAGCGTGCCGTCCACGGGTGCGGCCTGCAGTCTGCACCTTGTGACGGGTGGAAACCGTTCGCTTGTGCATCCTCATCACAACCTCCTGCGCCCTTGAGAGTTGGGCTTGGAGGAAGCCTTCTGCGGCGGTCATCCGTCCGACAAGATCTCCTGGCCTCCCGGACAGTCCGGGACCGTCCGAGCCGCTCACACAACAGCCCTCGGGACACCTAACAGCCCGTCTGAGCTGGGCGGACACTTCCGGACTGTCCCGGCCGCCCTACGCCTTGCCGGGGGCCGGCGATGCCCGCAACGCTGTTCCTCGACCGGCCAGCACCTCGCCGATGACGCCGCATCACATCGCGTCACGGCTATCGCAAAGCCCGCACCTTGTGGTTGCAGCCGGTTTTGCCGAAAGCAACGCGGGGACGCCGACGCGCATCCCCGGCAACCCCCCGCGGTTCCGCCCCTTGACCGATCCGAAGGAGCACTGTGACCAGCGCACGCATCCCGAAGAATCGCCGCACACTCGCGATCACCGCTGTGGCGGGTGTCCTGGCCGGTGCCGTGGCCGTCCTGAGCCCGGCACACGCCACCCAGGAAGCCGCCAGCTGCAAGCCGCAGCACGTCAAGGTCTTCCCCGGCGACGGACTGACCCATGTGCGCTACGGCGAGGTCGACTTCGAAGTCACCGTCTGCCCCAAGGAAGACGCGGCCGGCTGGGACACCAACGCCACCGCCGCCACAAACAACACCGGCACGTCGGCCGGTTACCTGCTCAAGTCAGCCAGCCTGAAGACCCTCGCCGCCGGCGAGAACAACAACAACCGCAACGCCACCTACATGGGCAGCTTCGTGCTCAAGGACTGCGTTCCGTACGTCGAGTGGCCCTGCACCCGTACGTACAAGGTCGAGGTCGGCTTCGCTCTCCTCGCCAACAAGAAGAGCGGCAAGGTCCGCGTCGTCTACGGCGGACCCGTCGAAAGCACGATGCCGCGCGGCCTGGCCCTGTACCGCACGCCGTGATCCATTCAACCGATCACCCGACATCACCCCGTCATGCCCCTCAACGGAGGAAGCCCGTGAGACTCAAGCGCCTGGCCACCGCCACCGCCGCCTGCGGCCTGATCGCCGGTGCAGCGATCACCGTCACGACCGTTCAAGGCTCCGCAGCACCCGCACAGCAGACGGCAGCCTGTGAGAACACCCGCGTGACCCTGTACCCGGGCAGCTGGACATCCCCCCGCTACGGGGAATGGAACATGGACGTCCTCGTCTGCCCGACCAAGAACCCCGCCAGCTGGAAAAAGGAATCCAGCATCGAACTCAACGCCACCGCAGACAATCTCGGCCTGACCGTCGCGGAAGACTCCAAGCTGCGGATCACCGAAACCGGCCAGAACAAGTGGAACCGGTTCGCCCGCTACGAAGCGACCTTCCAGTCGCAGACCTGCATCCCCAAGGTCGGCTGGCCCTGCCGCGCTCCCGGCACCTGGAAGACCAGCTTCACCATCACGGCTGACAAGAGGACCCACCAGGTGAAGGTCTACATGCACAAGCGGAGTACGCCCGCGCACACCTACATCCTGTGGCGCACCCCGTAGCCAAGCCCCCGCCCTCAGGATGAGGAGACCGCCAGCCGATACGGTTCTGGCTCCCGGCAAGTCCTGCCTCCCGAGAGCCAGAACCACCACCTCCGCTGATTGCGGTCTCTTGTCACCTCCGAGCGGGCGCTGCGCGCGTGGGCAGTACGCCGTTGCCGGCGCTCGCTGCTGCAAGAACAGCCCGTCAGGACAATTCTGACTCCCGACGAGGCGGAGGGACCGTGCGCAGCAGTTCCCACAGCGGCCGCGATCCTGCTGCCCACCGGTACTCGGCGCAGCAAACGGCGGCACGAAACGGCCCGACCCCGGCCGCTGCAATGCCGGGGTCGGGCCGTTGTCTCGTGGTGGCTACCCGATCCAGATGACGTCGAGGACGGACAGGTGCCGGGTGAGCCGGTGCACAATGAGTTCTCCGGCCGCAGGACAGGTGATCGGGCGTGTCAGCCCATCGACTCGCTTCCTGCGGCCGGAGATGTGTGCTCAGGCGGTGAATCGCAGCTCCCCTTCTCGGGTTCCTCGGGCTCGCGTTGAGTGAGGAGCAGGACGACGGCATCGACTGGAGCGACCACCGAATGGGAGGGCAGCCCAGGAACCCCGGGCCCAAGATTTAGAGCCGTCGCACCGGAGCTCCCCGAGGTGTTCTTCGGTTGGGGCGGCACGGCCGCCCCAACCGAAGGCGCGCATGATCGCGGTCAGGAGTAGTCGCCGCGTTCAGCCCGGTGCAGGATGTCGCGTTCCCGGCCGGTCTGGGTCTCGAGTGAGTCCTCGTGGTCGATGACGATGGTGTCGTCGACCGGCTGAGTTCGTACCTGGGCCCCGTAGGCGTCGGTCGCCTTCAGCAGAAGAGCGTCCTGGTGTGCGGCGGGCCAGCTCTGGATCAGGTACGACTCCACAGCTTCGTCCACCGTCGTCTGGTCGACGGCCCTGTCCCGGCCGCGCGCGTGGACGCGCAGCCGGTACGGGCCGGGGCCCTGAGAGGCCAGCGAGGGCAGATCCGCCGGATCGTCCATAAAGGACGTCACGAGCAGTTCCCCGGAGGGGGAGTTGCATGAGATCTCAGCGATCTCTTCCCAGCCTGAGTCAGGGTCGGGCCGCTGGGAGTGCGGCTCGACCGTGACGTGGACGTCTCCGGTGTGGATCCCGGTGGTCACCTCGATGGCTCCGCCATCGGCGGACACCAGGCCAGTGTGGCTTGCGTCCAGGTCGTCGGCCGCAGGCCCTTGCGGGTCCGTGATCTGGAAGAGGTGGTATTCCGCGTGCACCAGGGCGGTGCCTGTACGGGCGGGCTCGTTCACGGTGGCCTCGTCTGGTCTCATCTGGCTGGGTCTACCTGATCCATACCAGGAACCGGTCTCCTTCCAGTACGCGGCTGTAGGTGTAGAAGCCCTTGAGGGCCTTGCCTGCATCGGTGTTCTGCTTGGCGTTGACCATGCGGCGGCTGAACTTGCCGTTGCCGTACTTGGCGCCCTGCCAGGTGCTGGCGAAGGGGTACTCGTCGCAGGACTTGCCCGGCGGGCGCTCCAGGCTCGACGGGCACGCCTTGTCCCGGTTCTCCTGGCTCTTCTTGCGGTCGGTGAGCCGTGTCAGGAAGTTCGTCGTGCCGTACTTGCCCGGCAGCCCGGTGGCCTGGGCGTCCTTAATGTGCTTGGCGACCTCGGGCCACGGGCCGGTCTGGCTGTAGCTGAGCACTGGCACAGCGGCGAGGGTGACGCAGCCGACCTGGCGGGGAGCGCCGGGCAGCGCGTTGTCACAGCGGACGTCCACGGTGGACAGCTTCGTCGGCTCGGACGGCGCCACCCACTCCCGGTTGCTGAACGTCCAGGAGGCGACGCTCCGGCCCGTTCCCCGCTGCTTGGAGGCCCCGGTGTTGATGGTGGTGTCCATGAAGAACTGCCCGTAGGGCTCGGCACTCTTGGAGATCGTCTGGCCCGGGAAGCTCTTCTTCGCGACCTTGCACTTGCCGATGCAGGAAGCGCTCCCGGACGCCTTAGTGCCGTTCACCCCGCGCCCCCACCGGTTCGTCTCAAGCAGCCTTACCTGGTAGGCCCATGTCTTGGAGTCGCGGGCGGAGAAGGAGTAGCCGATGACGATATACTTGATACCGCCGATCTTGCGGCCCGTGCGCACGTCTTCGACGTTGACCTCAGCACGCCAGATGCCGCAGCCGCGCATGCGCTCGATGTACCACGTGTTGTCCACACCTGCGTCGATGCACCACTTGGGTTCCTTCCACGGCTTGGGCCTGGCTGCCGCGGCCGCGGTGTCGGACTCGTCGGCCGGTGCAACCGACGGGGCCGTGTCGTCCGCGGCGGTCTGCGGCGTGGCTTCTGATCCGGCCAACCCAGCTTCCGGTTCGGCCGCCAGGACGGCTGACTCAGCCGCAGAGGTGTCGGCAGGACCCTCAAGTTGCGACAGCACAGCCTGTTCGTCGGAGGTCAGCTCGACCGCCGGTTCCAGGGGCGACGCGCAGGCCGCGTACGGCGCGCCGGGAGTCCCGGCAACGTCCTTCACCCGCCCGTCGCAGGTGGCCTGCCGGCCGGCGGCCAGCCCGACGCGCTCTCCATCCTCCGCGGTTTCCGGGGCCGCCTCCGGTCCCCCGGCCGTACTGTCCGCGCCCAAGGCCAGGTCTTCCGCCGACGGTGCGGCGTCCGGGTCACCGCCGGCGGCTTCCGACTCCGGTGACACCTCATCAGCGACTGGATCGGTCTCGGCCACACTCGTGGTCAGCGAGGTGTTCCCACCCGTTTCCGGTCGACTGCCGCCTGCGCGACGCCCAGATGACTGCCCAGCAGCCCCAGCGTCACAGCGCCCACCGCCAGCATCGTTCTCGGTCTCAAGTTGTAACCCCCTGTTTGGTCAGAACAGCGCGAGGCCACCCCACAGACGTGGCATGTCCGCGCCGGGTCGATCTGATCAAAGCACAGGGGACTGACAGACCGGCAACGAGTATTCCTCCTCGCGGCCCGGCAACAACCTGGCGGCTACTCCTCCGCGCACTCCGCTGCCAGACCGGCCGTATCACGCCCCTCGTCCAAGAGGGAGCGACCGTCCACCTGCTGAAGCGGTGGAACAACTCCCAAGGCCGCCTTGAACCTCGCAGGAACGGGCTGAGGAAGAACCCGGTAACCGGCGTGACCTGTGGTTCCACCAGCCGCCGTAGCGACAGGGGGAGTCCCCGGAGGCTGGTTGAGCAGTGCGACGGCGAGGTCCGAGGCCATGTGCGGTCCGGGCCTCGCCGTTCGTGCATTCGGCCGTAGGCTTTTAGTGATCGGCGGTGACGAGGTCTTCGAGTTGGTGGGCGAGGTCGGCGTTGGGCTGGGGGATGGTGCCGAACCCGTCGATGCGGTCGACGTCCAGGTCGTCCACAGCGTCCTTGACGGCGTCCTCAGGGACGGCGGCCGCGTCGTCGGGGAGGCCAAGGAAGACGGTCAGGGCGCCATCAGGGCCGGCAGCGCTGGTGGTGGTGTCGACAACCTCGTGCGGGACAGGCGCGTACTGGCACGGTTCCCCCTCCAGGGCTTCGATCTGCCTCGCCCAGTACTTCGCATCCCGCCATTCACCGCGGCGCAGGTGCATGAGGTAGAGGCAGATGGCACCGGTGGCCTGGCCGCCCCCGGCGGCGAACTGGAGCCAGAACTGGGCACCTTCCTCACGGTCGGCCAGGAGCAGGAGGCTGGCGAAGGCCAGGGCGCCGCCGGGGTCGCGGGCTGTGTCGAAGCGGGCGATGCGGCGGACGGCGTCCGTGTCGTGGAGGATGCCCTGACACAGGGCGCGCAGCTCATGCGCGGCCCGCTCGTGCAGCAGCAACGGCTGCCGCCGCTGGTGTCGGCTGGAGCCGACGGGTTCGGCGAGGAGCTGCATCCAGCGCATCTCGTGCAGCTGCTCGCTGATGCGGCGGCGGGAGGCTTCCCGGTGGACCGGGGTGTAGGTCTCCTCGTCGACGATGCGTGCGCGGGCGAGGGCTTCGTTTAGGGTGCGCGGCTGGTGCGGGCGCATCGGGGTCTCACTCCTCATCGTCGGTGTCCTCACCGAGTTCCAGGCCCAGGTCCGCGGCCAGGCGTCGTTTGGCGGCGCGGCGGGTGGAGCGCACTGTGGCCTCGCAGACGCCCATGACCAGGGCGGTTTTCCTGGTGGGAAAGCCGAGGGCGTACTGCAGGACCATGACATCAAACTGGCGCTCGGGCAGGCGGGCCATTGCCGCATACAGGCCCATGCCGTCCTCGAGTTCGGTAACCTGCGCGCGGAACTCGGCGCGGAAGCTGTCCAGGATCGGGTTGCAGGCCGCGCGTATCGCACGTTCGAATGCCATGGTCTCCATGGCTGCCGCTGGCCGGCCCCGCGCTTGGAGTTCGGCGGCCACCCGTTCCTTGAGCAGCGTCCACGCGAACGCTTCAGGGTTCTCCTGGGCGGTGACGTCGGACCAAATGACGGCCAGGAACACGAAGGTCTGGTCGACCAGCCGGTCTGCGGCGACCTGCTCGCCTAAGCGCTGTCCCGTAAATGATCTATGACGTGCTCCATGGCCTGCCTGTGCTTCGTCAGCCGGTGAGGGTGAGGTTGTGTAGGCGGGCGATGCCGAGCATGGCGTGGTGGACGCCATCACCTTTGAGGCGGCAGTCGCGGAGGATCTTCCAGGTCTTCATCCGGGCGAAGGCGTGCTCGACGCGGGCTCGGATCTTGCGGTGGGAGGCGTTGTGTTCTTCTTTCCAGGCCGCAAGTTCGGTCTGGCCGCGTTCGCGGCGGTGCGGGATGACCAGGTCGGTGCCCCGGTAGCCGCCGTCCGCGATGACCGTGGTCTTCCCAACGGCGGCCTTGGTTCCGGACAGTTCCCATGCCTTGCAGTCATTGCGGTTGCCCGGCACCGGCCGGCCAACGGCCACGACGAGCCGGCTGTCGGCGTCGATGACGACCTGGTGGTTGGTGGAGTACCGGTAATTCTTCGATTGCTCGGAGACGGTATGGTCGCGAGTGGGGACCAGGGTTCCGTCGACGATCAGCACGGTGTCCTTGCGGAACCGCTTGCGCGGCTGCAGCGCAAGCGCCGGTCCCAGGTGGTCGATGATGCGGTCGGCAGCCGACTTGGACACCCCGAACAGCGGCGCCAGTTGGCGCAAGGTCAGGTTCGTCCGCCAGTAGACGGCAACCAGAAGCACGCGGTCCTCCAGGGGCAGGCTCCACGGCCGGCCCTTGCGCACCGGGTCCGCGCCCTCGCGCCGTAGTGCGGTGATCAGCTTGCTGAACTGCCGCGGGCTTAGCCCGGTGAACGGGGCTATCCAAGACGGCTCCGACGCCGTGATCACTGCTGTCACATCAAGATCGTTTCATTTGCCCGGAGCCCCCGACTTACTGGAGCTCGCTTCCTGCCGGAATTCCGCTGGGCGGTCTCGCCATCGGCCAGTACCGTGCGAGGCAGGATCAAGGGGGGTGAGCTGGTGCGCCCAGTGCTGTTGGTGGATGTGGACGGACCTCTGAATCCGTATGCCGCGAAGCCGCACCGACGGCCTGAGGGATACGAGACACACCGGCTGCTGACGCCTCGCTGGGAGGCCGCCGAGCGGCGTCGGCTGACTGAGTGGGGGCTGCCGAACAAGCCGGTGAAACCGCTGCGCGTGTGGCTCAACCCGAATCACGGCCCGGCATTGCACGCGCTTCCCTTCGACCTGGTGTGGGCGACGACGTGGGAGGAAGAAGCCAACGCTTTCGTCGCGCCGGTCCTGGGACTGCCCGAGCTGCCCTTCATTGCCTGGTCCTCACCGCGGGCCGAGCCCGGCGGCGGTGTGTTCTGGAAGACGCCGGAGATCGTCGCGTGGGCGCAAGGCCGGGCGTTCGCCTGGATCGACGACGAGATCACAGAGGCGGATCGCACCTGGGTGAAGGAACACCACGATGGTCCCGCCCTACTGCACCGGGTCGACCCCCGATGCGGCCTTGCCGTCGACGACTTCGCCGCGCTGACGGCATGGGCGACCGGCCTGGACTGACTCCACGGCCAATCGACGGCCGCCCACCACGCCGTTCCACACGATCATTGCGGGACAGCTCTTAACTGAACGAAGGCGTACTCGAAGTAGGCCTGGTGGTAGAGCTCGTGGAAGGCCCAGAAGGCCTGGGGCATCACATCGCTGGAGTCCTGCAGTGCTCGTTCGCCCGTGTCGTCGGGAGGCTGTCCGGTCATCGACTGCCTCCCACGTCGTCCAGTCGCGCCGCGTCGGGGCGTACGGCCGGCTGGTGCTGGGCGATGAGGCTTTCCGCACCGAGGCGGACACCGGCGCGCAGAAGGCGCCGCATGCCGGCGCGGACGTCGGGCGCGAACGCCCTCGCCGCGGCGGCCGAGGCCAGCACGAGGCTGGCAACGTCGTCCAGTGTCACGGTGGATCCTTTGAATCTCGTGCAGCACCGGCGCCTCCCCGCGTTCTGAACTACCGGTACCTGGAGCCTCGTTGCTCCTGGACACCAGCAAACAACCCCGCCCCGCCGGTTCGTGCAGAGCACCCCACCACCACTTTTTAACGGAGAGTAGCTTTCCGTTTACAGCAAATCCGTACACTCATTCGCACCATCCCCCGCCGCAATACGCCACCCCGTTCGCCACCCCCACCACCTGCGCTGCTCCGGCGCACGCCAACATCCGCCATCATTTGCGCAAACACGCCATGGCCGCGCAATTGCACGAATGTGACCCAACTCACGGCGCCCACCTGAACCCGACACGCCCCTCATCCGTGCCACATCCCCCTTCCGTCACCCGGCGCGCGCCGCCGGCAGGAGAACCCCTCCAGCGCGTACGACCCGCCGCGCCGCACCGCTGATGAAGGGCGCGCGGCTGCCAACGACGTGGCTCTGGCCCGGCGAAACTTCTCGATCGCAGTCCGCACCTGCGAGGCCCGGTCCCACTCCGCGCCGTACCCACCGTGCGGCGTACGCCAGCGGTGCGCCAGCCCCTCGGTCACTGCGGCGACGTCATCCAGATCGGCGAAGACGCGGTGGAGCGGGATGACGGGAGCTTCGAGGAGCACGTCGTCGATACTGGGGCGGAGATTGGCATATGCCCAGCCGATCTCCTCATCCCAGGCGAGCCGGACCCCCACCCCGCACGCCAGTGCGGCTGACGTCCCACGCGAGGGTCACACCAAGCCGGAATCGTCCACGATCTCGCGCCGCCGGTAGCCGGAGAGTGGCAACGGCGCCCGTCTCCCCGTCGGGCTCACGCGGCATCCAAGATCAGACCGGTACGGCGCGCCAGATGGGCGAACAGCTCGCTGTTACAGGGGTTGCCCTCATCGTTGAGCAGGCTCTCGTTCTGAAGCCCGCGCACCGGTTCCAATCGTGATTGGAACTGCCCGAATGCCTGTCCAATGGTCGCTCTTGACGGCCCGCCGAGGAGGGCGCCGTCTGGAGCCAGTGCCATACTTAGAGGTCGTTTTCTCCCGATGTTTCATCCCGTAATAAGCGTTTGGTCCTGTTGTGTCGGGTCGCGCCAGGAGATGGTGGCTTCGTCGGTAAGGCGGCGGGCCATCAAATCGGTCATGGCCAGCTGGATCATGGCTTCGGAGCGGGCTGGGAGGGTTTCGTAGTCGCGGGCCAGGCGGCGGTGGAACATCAGCCAGCCGTAGGTCCGCTCGACGGTCCAGCGTTTGGGCAGCGGCGCCAATCCCTTGGTGCCGGGGGTCCGTTGGACAATTTCCATGTCGATGCCGAGGCGGGCGGCGTGCTCGACGAGGTGCTGGCGGTAACCGCCGTCGACCCACACCTTGCGGACCGAGGGGTGGGCTGCGGCCACCTGGTCGATCAGGTCAGTGCCGGCGACGGAGTCCTGCACGCTCGAGGCCGTGACCAGCACCGCAAGCAGTAGTCCGAGGGTGTCGGTGACGATGCTCCGTTTGCGGCCAACGATCTTTTTCGCCGCGTCGGTGCCCTGCCCGGCGGCCGGGACTCTGGTGGAAGTCTTCACGCTTTGCGCGTCGATCACGCACGCGGACGGCTCCGCGTCCTTGCCTTGCTTCTGTCGTAACATTCTGCGCAGCACGCCGGTGAGCTGGGCGAACACGCCATCGCGCTGCCACTTGGCGAAGTAGCCGTACACGGTTTCCCAGGGCGGGAAGTCGTGCGGGAGGTAGCGCCACTGCACGCCGGTGCGGTCCACGTAGAGGATCGCGTTCATGATCTCGCGCAGATCGTGCTCGGGCGGGCGTCCGATGTTCAGTGCATGCCGGCGCCGCTCGGCCCGCCAAGCGGACAGCAGGGACGCGTGTGGGGCCCCTCGGTGAACGCTCAAGTCGGGCTGCCTCTCGAGTTTCGTGACCCTGCTCGGGCTCCTCCAACGTGCGTCAACCTCCCCGGGGTGGCTGACTGGGTGAGGTCCCTCCCTTCTGGAGGGTGCCGTCTGCGGCGAGGAAGTGAAGGATGACCTTTACTTCTCGGACCGCCTGATGCTCAGGGAGCGGACATGACGGAGCAGCTTGGATCGATCGACGACATGACCCGTTTTCTGGCGAGTGTTCGCCCGGACAGCCAAATCCTGCTGTGGCGCCCTTGGGAGGCAGCTTCGAGTCACACCTACGGCCTGGATATTGACGTGAACGGCACGATGTACGCGTGCCTCCTCAATGACGAAACCGCCGCGTTCTGGATGCAGGGAATCCACCCGCCGACCAAGCTCAAAAATGTTGACGAAGCGATCACCTATTTCAACAACCTCAGGGTCCAGCGGGGGAACATCCCCACCCTGGCGCAATTCACGGAAGAAGACTCGACGCAGCCCATCCCCACTGTCGTTGTGAAGTCCAACGGGTCGTACGCCATGGTGCTCACCAATGAGACGGGCGCAGAGGTGCTCCGGGATCAGAACTCATGACATGAACGTGCCACACCAGGCCAATCTGGTCGCACGCTGAGATCCGCGATACAGCGGGACGTCACCCGTGGGCCGTGGTGAGTGGTGTTGCCGACGTCTAGGCCCATGGACACGCCCATGTCTCCGGTACCGAAGTGTCCAGCCTCCCTGTTTCGCTTCGAGTAAGCGGGTCTGAGCGGGGTGCAGTAGTGGGTTCGGTTGCTTGTCCCCGTGCGGGCAGGGCTATGGCCCGACGCGCGGTTCGGGTGCTCCAGAATTCCTCGGGTCGTGGGCGGGCATGGTCGCTGCCATGCTTCAGGTGGCTGGCCGGGGCAAGGCCGTGAGGCGTACGAATGCGCTGGTCAGCTCGTTCCACCAGGGCCAGGTTGCGGAGATACGCAGATGGAGGCGGCGACCGCCCCAGGTGATGCGAGCGGCTGCGTGCATCAGCCGGCAGCGGAGCTTCTTCGGCTCGGCCGTGGCCAACTCGCCTTCCAGCAGCAGCATTGAGTCCACGTGGGCAGGTCGGCGCCGGTGCAGGGTGCGTCTCTCGGGGGGATCGTGCCGCCACAGACGGCCCGGCGGCCCTTGCTGAGGCGCGCGGCGACCGGCCCGGCAGCGATCACCGCTTGCAGCTTGCGCACTCGACGCGAGGCAACTTCACGCCCGGCGAACACCGGGGCTGCGGCCCTGGGCTGTGGCCGGATCAGGCGGAGCGCCGACCATGGCGCGACACGCCTCTACGGTGAGCCCCTTGGCCGACCTCCTCGCCATCCGGGCCGCACGGCGTGCTGCAGGGCACAAAGAAGCAGGCACCCGGACGAGGGACCGCCCTGGTCCCTGCTTGAGCTATCGGTTCTGCGACTGTCCCGCCTCACCTTCACCGCAGGCGACCATGGTGGCGGGCATCATGCTGGCTTCGCATAGGCCTCCGCCAGTTTCTGCTTGTCGTCCTCGACCATGTTGGTGAGGGTGATGGCAACTTCGAGTTCGGTGCCCGAAGGCGTAGGCTGCACCTTGGTAATGGTGTAACCAGCAAATGGCTCTGGACACACTGCGTAAGAAGTAACTTCTCCGCCCTGGTAGCGGGGATCATCCTTGATCTGCGTCAATGCGGCCAGCATTTCATCAAGAGTCATGCTCGAGGGCAGTCCCACTTCGCTTCTCCCTTGCACTCATGCGGAACAAGGTGTCCCTCGCGAGTGTCCTACACATGGGAATCTGCGGCACCCTGGAACGATGCGGGTGAGCCCGCAGAGCCGCCTCCACACCACGCGCAGGTTGGTAGGGGCCATGATGTCCGAGGTACAGGGGGCCATACAGCGAACGGGTGACAGCCCGGTCGAGGGCGTACGGCCCTCGGATCACGCCGCAGTCATTCGCCTGGCTCGTGATCATTCAAGACCGCAGCGTTCCTACGGCGCTCGGTTCGCCCCATAGGGGAGAGGACCAGGCCACCTCGCCGTCGACATGGATGGCCCGCAGGTAGTACCAGGTGGGCTCGGTCACGGGGTCCGGGTCGGTCCGACGCAGTCGGCGCTTAACAGCGTCCGGACGGCAGGGGTCGCGCGATCCGCGCCGCCGAGGGCCGCGCGCTGATCATGCGGGGGTAGGGCCGCGGCGGGGCATATCCCCCTGCCGGGTCTCGTCGACGCCTCTGGTCGGCTCCGAGGTGCTCCGGTGGGCCACCCGCAACCCGGGCTGCGGCCACTCGTACGTGAGGTTCCGGACCCTCGCGTCCCCGAGCAGGTCGACCTCCACCTGGTAGCGGACCGTGCCGTCGGGCCAGTTCTGCCGCGCCCGGACCGGCGCGTGCCGCCGCTTCCCGGCCGACATCACCTGGAGCGCCGGACGGTCGGTGCTGGGCGAGGTCCACGCCTCGGGCCGCGGCCCGTCCTCCGGGCGCCACGGGCGGGCCGGCTGTGCGTCCGGGATGGTGCTCATGCCTCCGACTGTAGAGGTCGGCTGTACCGGCAGTCGGTGTCCTGGCAAGCGTGCTGCTCCCCGGCAGGCCAGTACATCAGCGGCATGCCGTGGACTGGACAGATGCAACGCTCGTCGCATTGCTAATCGCAGCCGTGCGCCCCCCTGCTGGTGGCGCTCATCGTGATGGGGGTCCTGATAGGGATGAACAACCCGCAGCCTGGCCGCCCCTGAGGGGGATCGCCGAGATAAGCGCCCCCTCGTGAGCACCGGCAGCACCCTTCCAGTGTGCTCCTGTCACTGTGCCCCTGTCGGCGTACGTCCTTTCACTCTCTCGGCCCAGCAGGCGGGTTCCCGGCCGTACCCGCGGCCCCGCAGTGGCACAAGCTGGGGCTGTCAACAGGCGGGTGGTCGTGGGACCCGAGGGCTGCGCAGGCCTCGGCTCGACGAGCCGCTGTCCATCGGTACAGGAGGTGCTGGACATGGGAATAGGAAACGTCATCGATGAACTGACGGCCGACCACCGGGAGGTGGAGGAGCTCTTCGGCCGGATCGAGGCACTGCCTTTGGGAGACAAGAACCGCAAGCTCTACGCCGACCAGGTCACCATGGAGCTCGTGCGCCACTCGGTCGCCGAGGAGACCTACCTGTACCCGGCCGTGCGCGAGATGCTGGCGAACGGTGACGCGATCGCCGACAAGGAGATCGACGACCACTCCAGGGCCGAGCAGATCATGAAGGACCTGGAGGACTGCGAGGCGGACGACCCCGAGTTCGACCGGCTGGTCGGCATGCTCATGAGCGAGATTCGCACTCATGTGACTGACGAGGAGTGGAACCTCTTCCCGGAGCTGCTCCAGGCGGCCCCCGCGGCAGCGCTCGAGGAGCTGGGCGACAAGGTCCGCCAGGCCAAGAAGATGGCACCGACCCGGCCGCACCCCTCGGCCCCGGACAAACCCCCGGCCAACAAGCTGCTCGCGCCCGGAGCCGGTCTCGTGGACCGGACGCGCGACATGCTGACGGGGCGCGGGAAGAAGGCCTGACTCCGTAGGCGGCCCCTCGGGGCCACCGCTCTCCCGTGAAACCAGCGGCGCGGGATCCCATGCATGAGCGGTTCCAGGCCAAGGCTGTCGTGCGTCTTGACGCCGGAGATACCCAGGGACAGGATCGCCGCCAGGCACTCGCGGTCACCGGCCCTCCTTGCAGAATGATCTTCTTGTGGCACGGTGGAGGTGGAAGTGATCTCGTCCTTGTGGGGGTGACCCGTGGCGCGGCGGAAGCCGTGGGAGATCAGTGATGAGCTGTGGGCGTTGATTGAGCCGCTGCTGCCGAAGCATGAACGGCGGTTCCGGCACCCGGGGGCGCAAGCGGATCGATGACCGCAAGACGCTGCAGGGTGTGCTGTTCGTCCTCTACACCGGAATCCAGTGGGAGTACCTGCCGCAGGAGTTGAGGTTCGGTTCCGGTCCTACCTGCTGGCGGCGGCTGGCCGAATGGCAGGAGGCCGGGGTGTGGGAGGAACTGTTGAGGGTTCAGCACTGGCCGACGGCCTCAGGCTCGGCCAGCAGGCGTACGGCCCTGGCCGGGGCGTCGCCGACGGCCTAGGCGATGCGCTCAGCGGCCGCAGTCCTGGCGGCCGGGTCTTTCAGCCAGCGTTCTGCCGCAGTAGCCGTATCGCAGAACCGCGCTCGGGGCAGGCGCCGACGACGGCGGGTTTGGGGAAGTGGGGACGCCCGTCGGCCCTTCCTCCCAACCGATACGGGCTCTGTCTGCTCCGCGAAAGAACGTAGGCGAGTGCTCAGCGCACGAGCTCTACCCAGCCAGCCGCAGGGCTGCCAGAAGTGCATCTGGACCAGACAGTCCCTGACCGGCCCGGACACACGTAAGGAACCACTTCGGACCCCCTGAAGCTGATCTGCCTCACCGGCGGACTTTGACGGCGACCTGGGCTCCTGACCTTCGTGGACCTTGTTCCGTACGAGGAGCAGTAGAGACTCATCCAAAGGCCCGCGGGAAATCAGGCCGTGGCGGCACGCTCGATCAGATCTGCGGCCGTACGCAGCCCGTCGCGCGCCCGAATCGTCTCACCGGCCTCGGTGAGGTT
Source organism: Streptomyces sp. SudanB52_2052 (assembly GCF_964272415.1). Classification (NCBI taxonomy): domain Bacteria; kingdom Bacillati; phylum Actinomycetota; class Actinomycetes; order Kitasatosporales; family Streptomycetaceae; genus Streptomyces; species Streptomyces sp. SudanB52_2052. Next base: position 44,049 of record NZ_OZ186796.1, read on the forward strand.
GCGCCGCAGGGTCATATCGCTGAGCAACCGGTTGATTGCTCCGTGGAGTTGGGTGTCGGTGAAGCGGTACGGGTCGAGGCGGACGCCGTAACCCAGTTCGGCCATGCACTGGGCGTTGTCGTACTGGTCCCAGAACAACGGCAGCACGATCACGGGCTTGCCGAAGTGGAGGGCCTCGGTGATCGTGTTGTTGCCACCGTGCGTGATGACGAGGTCTACCAGCGGCAGGATCCGGGTCTGCGGCAGGAACTCTGTGCCCCAAGCCTTCGCGCATCGCAGCGCTCACCGGGGCGTTCGCCCCCCGGCGCACCGCTCCGCACGTACGCTGGTGACGAGTGCCGCGCGATGGGGGACAGGCGGCCGTGGGGGGAATCGTGTCGGACGGCGAAGAGGCTTCCGGGTGCGCGTACGACGCGTTCCTTTCGTACAGCCAGGCGGCGGGGGAAAGGCTCGCTCCCGCCCTGCAGCGTGCCGTCGAGACCTTCGCGAAACCCTGGTACCGGCGACGCAACCTGCGTGTCTTCCGGGACTCTACGCACGTCCCCATGACTTCGAGTCTGTGGGGCACGATCGAGTCCGCCCTCGCGGAGTCCTCGTGTTTCATCCTCATGGCCTCGCCCAAGGCCGCGGAATCGCCATGGGTGAACCGGGAGGTCGAGTGGTGGCTGCGGCACCGCCCGGTGTCGCGGCTGTACATCGTTCTGGCCGAAGGGGAACTGAGCTGGGACACGGCTCGGGGGGAGTTCGACCGGCGTCGCAGTGACGCGCTCCCTCCGGCGCTGCTGGGCGCTTTCCCCTCGGAGCCGTGGTGGGGCGACTTGCGCCGGATACGGCCCGAGCGGCTCACGGTGCGACGTGATGCCGACTTTCTGAGTTGTGTGGCCAGTCTCGTGGCGTCCCTCACCGGACGGCCCAAGGACGATCTGATCGGCGAGGAACTGCGTCAGCACCGCCGCACGAAACGGATCGCCGCGGCCGCGGTGGCCACGGTGACCGCGCTGGCCGTGACGGCGACGATCGCGGCGGTTGTGGCCGTTCAGCAGCGTGATCAGGCCCGGCGGGCCGCCGATGTCGCCACGGCCCGGCTGCTGGCCTCCTCGGCGGGCCGGGACCTGGCGGACCGGCTCGATCTCGCCGCTCTCGAGGCCGTCGCGGGCCACGCCGTGGACGTGTCGTCCGAGACGAGGGCCGCTCTCTTCCAGGCGGCCGCGGCCAGCCCCCTGCTGGAGCGGTTCGTGCACACCGACGTACGCCTCACCGCTCTGACCGTCACACCGGACGGTTCCCACGCCGTCGTCGGGGGCGAGGACGGTTCACTGCGCCGGGTGCGCCTGGCGGACGGCTCGGTGACGCGGTTGCCGGGCATGGACTCAGAGACGACCGACCTGCGGATCAGTGCGGACGGTCATCATGTGGCCGCGTGGGCGTACGGTCAGGCGCCCCGCATCGTGGACCTCACGACCGGTCGTGCCGCCGAACCGGGGGCGGTGTCCTTCCCCCGGCGTGAGCGCCCGGCGGCGGACGGCGCCACAGGGGTTTTCTCCGCGAACGAGCGCTATTACGTTAACGTGGACGACACGGGGACGGGCCGGGTACGAGTCCACCGCACGACCGACGGCCGCAGGGTCGCCGACTTCGCACCCCCGGCCGACGACGGCGGAACCGGATGGGACCTCGCCGTCAGCGGGGACGGTGCCCGCGTGGCCGTCGGGAACCAGACCATGGTCCAGGTCTTCTCCGAGCGCCCGGGCGGCTCACCTGTCCCCGGACGCCTGACGGGAGTGCCAGGGGCGCGGCTGCTCGCGCTCGACAACGCGGGACGGCGCCTCGTGACTGCCACGGGGCAACGCCTCGCTGTGTGGGACCTCGGCCGCCGGGGGCGCATCGTCCGCTCCCTCGCGCGCCTGCCGGGACCGGACGACCCGTCCTTCTCGCGCAGCGGCGTGGCGGGCGCTTCCACCTCGCGTCCCTTCATCTGGACCGACCAGGGCACCAGTACGACCGTCGCGCGGAACGGAGGGAAGCAGGAGCTGACCGGCGGCGGACCGGTGTTCACCGCAGACGCACGGCGCGTCGTCACCCACGACTACACGAACGACACCGCGGTGTTGATCGTGTGGGTCTGGAACGGTGACCGCTACCAGCAGCGTGCGCGGCTCCCTCTCCCTTCGTACGAGACGAGCGCCCTGTCCTTCACCCGCGGCGACAGCGAAGCGCTGGCGATGGACGCGAGCCGGAAGCGGCTCGTCCGCGTCCGGCTGCGGGACGGCGAGGTACTGAGGCGTATACGGGTGCCCGAGCTGACCCCGGACTCAAGAGGGGCGGTCAGCGGCAACGGGGAGTACGTGGCCTTCGGCCACGACAACGGTTCCGTCACCCTGGTGAAGGGCGAAGACGGCGACTCGGTCACGCTGTGGCGCAAGGACCGCCGCGCGGTGGGGGCGGGGATCGCCGACATCGGCATGGACCACCGGGGCCTGACCGTCAGCGTGGTGCTGGAGGACGGGGAGGTCGTGGTGTGGGACGTGGCCTCGCGGCGCCCGGGCCGGGAACTGCACGCCGGGCGGTTCGTCAAGGTGGTCACGCTGCCCGCCGCGAACGTCATCACGGGGGTGCGCGTCGACGGGACCGTGGATCTGTGGGAGTTCGACTCCGGCCGCAAACTCGGCTCCCTGAGCGTGCCGGTGGCCGACCAGGTGGGGTGGCGCGAGCCCGGCACGTACCTGTTCGTGACCGAGGTCCCCGGCTCCCACCGGATGCTGCTCCTCGCGGCGGCCCGCATCGAGTTGCTTTCCGTCGACCTCCGGGAGGGCGTGTGGCGGCAAGCGGCGTGCGGCCTGGCCGGGCGTCGGCTCGGTGCGGCGGAACTCGAGGACATCATCGGCGCGCGGCCGGCGGAACGTGTCATGTCGAGGGCCCTGCCCTGCGCTTCCTGACACCGCCGCAGCCTGGGTGCGCTCGCTCGGCTTGCGCGCGCGGACCCGGCTCAGCTCTGTGGAGCCGACGCCAACGCCAGGACCAGTGCGGCGCTGGGGGCGCAGCGCAGGCGGCCGTCCTGGGCCGCTCGGGCGGCCTCGGCCAGGGGTACGCGGTGGACACGCAGGTCCGCCTCGCCCGGTTCAGGGGCCACCGGCCCGGGGACCAGATGCTCGGCGCGCCACAGGTGGACCCGTACCGGAGTCGTGCCGGGCAGGGGGAAGAGGTGGCCGTGGCTGGTCCAGGTGCCGTCCCGGTATCCCGTCTCCTCGGCCAGCTCGCGCCGGGCCGCGGCCTGCGGATCCTTGTCGTCCGGATCGAGCGCCCCGCCCGGCAGTTGCCACAGTCGCCCCACGAGGTAGTGGTACTGCTCGACGACCAGCAGGCAGCCGTCGACGACGGCCGCGATCCGCACCTGGTCCGGCATCTCCACCCAGTCGTAGAGGCCGCGTTCCCCGTCGGGGCGCGTCACTTCGTCACGGCGTACCCCGAAGTGCTTTACGGGTAGGAGCCGCTCCCCTCCGTGACGTGTCCATGGTCCTCGCTGTTCCACGGCTGAACCGTACGGCATCGCTGCCCCGGCGCTACTTTGCGGACACGACCTAGTCCCGCGCGCGGGGAACCAACGGTGAGGCGTGGTCGTCGGGCCCGGGTGCCACCGTGCCGAGCATGGCGGCCGCGTCCCGGACACCCGCGAGACGGGCGAACGCCAGCACGTACTCCCGGGAGTGGTCCTGTACCCGGCGCAGATCCGCACGGCATTCGGGGGCCTGCGACCACTCCGACTCCGGCCGGTCGGGATGTGCTTCCTCGAAGGCGAGCAGCCGGGGGTGCCACTTGGAGAGGAACGGACGGAGTTCGGCGTTGAGGAAGCTCACCGCCAGGGCCTCCACCGTGAGGCCGGCGCTCACCTGTGTCGAGGGACGGCTCACCTTCAGCGTCTCCCGGGTGGTCGCGAACAACCCGTACAACGAGGTCATGGCCTCCCTGAGGAGCCCCTCGTCGTCATTGAGCCGCTGTACTGACACACGCGTCACCGATTCGATGAAGAGCTGCCAGGCGACCTGCCGTGCGTCGTTGTTCACGACGAAGGTCAGCTCGCTCAGCTGTGGCACGGTGACACGGACCTCGGTCAGCCGTGCGGAGCGCCGGTAGACGTCCAGACCGAAGGCGACGAGCGCGCCGGCCAGCCCTCCGGTGATGGCGAACAGGAAGGTGCCTCCGGTGCGGCTGATCGCGTAGACGCAGACACCGACCACCGCACCGGTCATCATGGAGAGCCCGACGCGGAACGCCTGCCCGGCGCCGATTCGTCTCCCGGCCGCATTCCCCCGCACCCGTTCCTCCCGACCGGCCTGCCCGCCGCGGATCCGACCGGAGCGGGACCGCACCCACGGTCCGCTTCAGTCTCCTGACGCGCAATCAAACCGAACTGGCTGCCAACTCGACAGTGACAAAGGTAACTTGAATGAGCGCACCGTGCGGGAACTCTCATTCCGGGGCATCGCCTCCCGCACGACGTGCCGGGGGAGCGCGGCCGCATGGCGAAGACGGACAAGGCGGATGAGACACGTCATGACGTGTTCATCTCCTACAGCCAGAGAGACCACCGGGCCGCGAAGGCCTTCCAGCAGAGCCTGGAGAACTTCGGGCGTCCCTGGTACCGCCCCCGTGAACTGCGCGTCTTCCGTGACACCACCAATCTGAGCGCGAGTCCCGACCTGTGGAAGGACATCGAGGAGGCGCTCGCCCGTTCCGAGTGGCTCATCGTCCTGGCCTCACCGGAGGCGGCGGACTCCCCTTGGGTTCGTGACGAGATCAAGTGGTGGATCGCGCACGGTCGTACCGACCGCATGCTCATCGCATGGACCCGCGGCAGCCTCGAGTGGGACGCTTCCCGGAAGACCTTCGACTGGTCCCGGACCGATGCCCTGCCGGAGACGGAGCTTGCGGACGCCCTCGCCGCCGCGCCACGGGTCCCCCGATGGGTGGACCTGAGATGGCTGAGCCGGCAGTTGGAGGAGCACGATCACGTCAACGCGAACGACCCCCAGCGCCGCCCCGCCACGGCGCCCGCTCGCCAGGCATGCGGTGGCGTGCCTCTGGCCGCGAACGCGCACCGCACCCGGCTGATGGCGCTCCACAGCGCACGCCATCCCGGCGGTGCCCTGCATGCGCTGCGGCGCCGACTGGGTACGCGCTTGCCGATCGACGTGCTGACCACCCACTACCCCGACCGCCACGGCCAGGTCCTGCTCAACATCGTACTCAGCCACGCCGCCGACCAGGCACTGCGCCAGGACGCCGCCGCCATGGGCCAGCACCCCCAGGAGGTACTCCGCCAGCGGGTGAGCGCATGTGTTGCCCGGGACCAACAAGAACGCGCCCGCCGCCTGGAGGAACGGCTCGAAAGCCTGCTCGCCCGCCATACCCCTGAAGAGGTCCTGGCTTGCGCGGCTGGCCTCCTGCACGGCCGTCAGCACCGCCGCGTACCAACAGCGCCGTAACGGCCCTCCTCTCTCCCCTCGCCTGAAGCCGGCGGTTGGCAAAGATCCTTTCCCGCCGCTCTTCGATCTCTCTCCTCTCTTTCACGGAGCCCTCGTTGCGCACGCCCACCAATGAACAAGCCCACGCTGTCGAGGCCTTCCAGGCAGGCCACCATCTCGTCCTGCAGGCCGGCGCCGGGACGGGGAAGACCAGCACGCTCGGCCTGCTCGCCGCCAGCACCCGCCGCCGCGGCCGCTACCTCGCCTTCAACAAGGACATCGCCCGGGACGCCGCCACCCGCTTCCCCCGCACCGTGGTGTGCAAGACCGCCCACGCCACGGCCTACGCCGCCGTCGGCCACCGCTACACGAGCCGGCTCAACAGCCCCCGCCAGCCCGCGTGGAAGACCGGCCAGGCACTCGGCATCACCCGCCCGGTCCGCATCGGCTCCCACGAGATCAGCCCCAGAGCACTGTCCCACACCGTGCTGCGTACCGTGACCCGCTACTGCTACTCCGCCGACCGCACCCTGGCCCGCCACCACGTACCGAACCTGCGCGGCCTGGACACCGCCGACGAGCACGCCCAACTCGCACACCAGGTTCTGCCGTACGCCCGCAAGGCCTGGGCCGACCTGCACGACCCCGAGCAGGGTGTCGTCCGCTTCGAACACGACCACTACCTGAAGATGTGGGCCCTGACCGAACCGAGACTCGAAGCGGACTTCCTCCTTCTCGACGAAGCCCAGGACACCAACCCCGTCCTCGAGGAAGTCTTCGCCGCCCAGCGCACCCACGCCCAGCTCGTCATGGTCGGTGACTCCGCCCAGGCCATCTACGGCTGGCGCGGCGCCAGGGACGTGATGACCGGCTTCGACGCCACGCCCCTCACCCTGACCCGCTCCTTCCGTTTCGGCCCGATGATCGCCGAAGAAGCCAACCGATGGCTGGCGCTCGCCGACGCCCCCATCCGGCTCACCGGCACCGAGACCATCCCCGCACAAGTCGGGAATCTCGACTGCCCCGACGCAGTGCTGTGCCGCACCAACATCGGCGCCATGACCGAGGTCATGCGCCTGCTCGGCTACGGTCACCGCGTCGCACTGACCCGCGGCGGGCACACCCTGGCCGCACTGGCACTCGCGGCCCGCGACCTCAAGGACGGCCGCCGAACCTCCCACCCCGAACTCGTCCTCTTCAGCTCCTGGGGCGAACTGCAGGAGTACGCCGGACATGACCCCGCCGGCGGTGACCTGCAACCCTTCGTAGATCTCGTCGACACCCACGGACCCGACGCCATCCTCGCCGCGATCAACCAGCTCACCGACGAGAAGGTCGCCGACGTCACCGTCTCCACCGCTCACACGGCGAAGGGCCGCGAATGGCACAGCGTCAGAATCGCCCACGACTTTCCACCACCCAAGGACACCGATCAACTCGACGCGCACGGCCGCCCGATCCCAGAACCGGTCAGCGACACCGACGCCCGCCTCGCCTACGTCGCCGTCACCCGCGGCCGCCACCACCTCGACCTCGGCGGCCTGTCATGGATCGACACCCACCTCGCCCCACCTCCGGCCGCCTGAGCGATACCCGGCCACACGAGTGAAACCGGAACGCCGGTCCAAGGTTGAGGGTCCAGGCTCTGGGTGACGGGTGACGTAACGGTGCCGTGTCACTCCGGCTGGCGCTCGGGCCCTCCGAAGTCTGGGCTGGTGAAGCTCGGGCGCGGGCCGGATGATCTGACCCTACTATGACCTTCGCCCGTCACCCTCGGCGCTGAAGCTGCTGTTCGCCGAACACAATCTGATGGCACGTGGAGGTTGTGCCCATCGACGGCGGGTCACCAGGCGTCGTCGTCCACGGTGTCCTCCGTTTCTCCTCGGACGATGGCGAGGTCGGGAAAGGGCAGCGATTTGTGGCGCGGCGATCCTGGGCTGACGCTGTTCGAACGACGGCTTCGGCCTGCGTAAGCTATAGCCGATCGCATCTCAAATTGGCTCTTCTCCGAGTTCCTTATACCTGTGATCGCGTTTTCAGTTCCATAGACATCCCCGCAAATGGCGAAGTAGATGTGGCTGGCCCGCCTTGAATCGACGAGCCGCCACAAACGGTGAGCCGCCGCAATTACATACATTTGCGGAAGCTCACCACTCAAGCTCCTCTTAGGATGTCGAACCACTAGAGAGGGCCGCCGCGTTCACTAATTGAGACTATCTCAGCCCCGCTTTTCTCGACCAGCCATTCCAACGCCTGAGTTGGAAAGTGATTGTCGGCACTTGAAATCGATAGCGACATACTCCCGCCCCCGCCCCAGACTATTTCCGAGATGCGCCAAAACTGATTCTCGGATGAGAACCAGTAGAGCCAGTCCAGCAGCTCCCACCCGGACTCCCTTTCCATTTTGATTCTTTTCGACTCAGAGGACCAGCGCCACATGCGCATCCATGTCCGCGACTTCGCCTGGCTGGTTTTGTCCTCAAAGCTCGACACGAGCCAATCCGGCAAAGCTTCTTGCCAGTAGAGCTCGCTCTCTTCATCGAGCTCACCCGGACGGTCCTCTACGAGCCGCCCCAGTACCTCTGCCAGGCGGGCAAGGGAATCCTTCTCCCCCTGCACGGTTACATCGAAGCAGGTGTCCAACGCACAGCCCCCTTAATCCCATCGCCTCGGCTAATCCAGGACTTTAGCCGTCCCTGGGATTATATAGTCGAACATCATCTTTGTTTGCTCGGGCCGCAGTCCGTACTGGTCTGGGTGCTTCCTATCGACCACCAAAGGACTGTCAGGGTACTTCCTGGCCATTTTCTCGGGAACGGCGTTGTTTCTCAGATGGTTCAGAAATTCTCGGTCAACCTGGAAGGTGACCGTGTGGGAACTTCCGTACTGGCTCACCCTTCTGGAAAGATACGAGTTGGCCCTTTTAGCGTTGCCGAAGTTGAGAAATATTACCTTCTTGTCCGCCCCCTTGATAAGGGGGTATCCGTTTCTGATCTTGATGCGCGAGTTTGCTTGACCTTCAACGCGGTAAACCTTTACGACTCCCGTCTCCACGCCCGGGCGCCCTATCAGGCCAACCAGAGGACCGAAGAGGGATACTGTCTGTCCCCAACTCCTGCGCGCTTGGCACTGCCAGGCAGCGTCTCCCTTGGCACACGGAAGATTGTTCCAGAATTCCGTCGCAGCCAGCTTCTGCGCTTCTTCAGCAGCCTTGATCCCATTGGGATCCCACGCAGGGTTGGTTCCCATCGCGTAGATGTCGCTATTAGGCGTCGATCGTGAATCGTCCCCCGGGCCCACCAGCAGTGTGACCTTGACACTGCCTTTGCTGTTGGTGCTTACTGTTCCGCCGTTTCCTCCGCCTAGACCGACGCTTTCTCGTGTCCCGTCGTAGGGGCCGTCGTAAGGCGGCGGAGCCCCACGTTTGTCCGGCTTCTGATGCCCCAGTTTTCCGCCGTCATCGGGCATGCAATGACCGTTGCCAGGGTCGATGCACAGACCTGTCGGATCGCTGAATGTGACGGGCGTGTTGTTCGCGTAGGCGTAGCCGTTGAGGGACTGGTGCTGGTCGAGCGTGAGTATCGGATCGGCACTGATGAACTGGCCGATCGAGGGATCGTACTGGCGGGCACCGACGTGGGTCAGGCCAGTGGACTCGTCGGCAGGCTTGCCCATGAGGGCCTTATCGTCGGGCCAGGTGGTCGCCTTTGCGCCCCGTGTCCCGCCGAAGGGCGTGCTGTGGCGCTTGGTGACCTCGTACGTGTTCGCGTCGAGGGCAATACTCGACGTGCCGTGGTGGTCTGCTGCCAGAAACCTGAGCTTGGTGCCTGAAGTGCCGGATACCGCAGTACGTATGGCGGTGGTCTGTCCGTTGGCGGTGTAGTAGCGCGTGCCGGTAAGGGTCTTTGTCGTGCCTTTATCCGTCAGGCGAGCCTCGTTGCCGCCGGGCAGGTAGAGGACGGTGTCGCCGTCGCCCTTGGATCGTCGGATCAGCAGTTCGCCGGACGCGTCATAGAGGTATGTGGTCTCCTTCGTGCTCTCGGTGAGCTTGGTCAGTTCTCCCTCGGTGTCCCAGGCCAGGGTCTGCTGGGCCGTCGGACCGGGGCGGGAGGTGGTGTTGCCGCTGATGTCGTAGGAGAAGCTACCGGTGCGGGCGCCGGTGATCTTGTCCAGCGTGTGCGGCTTGTTGTCCTTCGTCGTGTCGTCGTACGTGTAAGTGGTGGTCTGATCCCCTGAGGAGGTGTGCTCGGTCTCGGTCTTGCGCTGTCCCGCGGGGGTGTAGGTGTATGAGGTCCAGTAGGGGGCTGGACCGTCGATGTTGGACATGACGCGGCCGGAGGTCGCACAGTCTGCAGTCTTCGGTGTCCAGGCTTCGGCTAGGCGGCGGTGACCGTCGTAGGTGAAGCACTGGTAGTCAGCCTTGGTGGTGCCGCCCTGGGTGGTGGCGTCGAAGATGGAGGTGACGTTGCCGACGTCGTCCTGGGTGAACTTCAGCTCTTGTGGCATGTAGCCGTGTACGTCGTCGGTGACGTAGGCGCGGGTCAGTCGACGCGTGCCTGGCTCGTAGTCCCAGTTGAGGTATGCCTTCTTCGACGAGGCTGCGGGGTCCATGCCCAAGGCGAGCTGGCGTAGGTCGCCCTGAGGGGAGAATGTCGCGCCTTGGAGGTAACCGGTGGTACCGCTTGAGCTGATCTGGTGGCCGGTCTGGTCGTACTTGTAGGACACCGTCTCGGCAGGCAGCCCGGCGATCGCGGGAGAGTCGTACTGGCTGACGGTACCGTCAAGGTTGTAGCTGTTGGTGAAGGAGAGGGCCTTGGGGACGCCTGCGGTCACCAGAGGATCGTTGTCAGGCAGGAGCAGTTGGCTGCCGGTCTCTCGGTACAGCGGGTCGTAAGCGGTGACCTTTTGTGTGTAAGCCTGCCCGCCCACGCCGCCGGTGTAGCGGACCGCCGTGTCCTGTTGTCCCTTGGCCAGAGTGTCGAAGGTCCAGGCGGCAAGCTTGTTGGCGTCGGTCTTGGAGACCTGCCACATGCCGGTTTTGCGGCCGAGCTCGTCGTACTCGTAGAGAAGCTTCCTGTTCGAGTCGTCGTTCGGGGTGGTGCTGAGGACCTGATCGAGGGAGTCGTACTCAGTGGTGCTCTTGCCTCGTGCCGGGTCAGTAGCCGTTACTTGGCGGCCGAACAGGTCATAGCTGTATGACCACTTGGCCTGATCTGGACCGGTGATGGTTTCCTGCTGACCTGCTCGCGTGTAGGTGTAGCTGGTCGTGGTGTAGTCGGTGCCACTGGGCTGCGGGCCGCTGTACTCGCGGCGGTGGGTGGTCTGGCCGAGAGCGTTGGTTGTCACGGAGGTGGCTTGGCCGCCGCTGGGAGCACTGTTGGCGATCGTATCGCCGGTGTAGGCGGTGTTGATCGTCCAGCGTGTGGTGCCGTGGGTCTTGGTGACTGCCTTGATCGGGCGGCCGGCGCCGTCGTAGGTGGTGTCCGTCTGGATCGGCGCCTGACCAGCGGAGATCTGTGCATCGGTGGAACTGGGGGCTGAGGCGCTGTCCCAGATGTCGGCCTGCTGGCTGACCGCGAGGCCTCTGGTGTCGTAGAGGGTCAGCGAGATGAGCCTGCCGCCCTGCGGCGTGGGGGACTGGGTCTGGCGGGGTCGCAGCAGAGAGTCGTAGAAGGTGTAGCTGGTGGTGTAGCCGGAACCGTCGCCCTTCAGTGTCTCCGTGGCGACCCAGGACATCGCGGAGCTGGTGACGCTGTAGGTGTAGACGTAGTTGGGTGTCTTGTTCAGCGCCTTGAGACGGTTGGGCAGCCACACCTTGGTGAGCCGCCCGAGGCTGTCGTATTCGCTCTCTGTGATCCTGGAGTTGGGGTCGGTCACTTTGAGCGGGGCGCCCGTGGTGAAGTCGACCTTGGTCGTCTTCTTGTACAGCTTGGCGTCCTCAACAACGGAGGCTGTTACAGGGCCGGCCGCTGCTGGTGTGTAGGTCGTTTTGGAGACCTGCAGGCCATTGGTGTTCTTGACGGTGAGTGGACGGCCGAGGGTGTCAAACGTTGCGGTGGCTACCTTCTGCCAGGCGGGGACGTTGTCACTGCCGTAGCTCTTGGCCCGTCCGGTCCAGGTCGCGTCTCCCTTGGTCGGCGTCTGTGAGGCTGACCATGTGGTGACTGTCGTGTCGTCGTAAACGGTCGCGGTGTCGGCGATGACGTCGCCCGGGCGCTTTGAGTCAGTGGGCAGGTCGAGTGCTGAGTCGGCGGTGGCACAGGGCTTGGCTACCGTGCGGATGCGGGAGGTGAGGGCGTTGATGCCCTTGCTGTCGTTGCGGGCGTACCAGGTCCGGGTGCACCTTTCATCGCCGGCGACCGCGGTGTCCCCTTGGTCCTCGACGGTGTCGGCCATGCCGTAGTCGTCGAAGGTGGTTCTCACCGTGCGCACCCTGTCGTAGGGGTTGAGCTTGCTGGTGATTTTGGTGCGAGTGTGAGTAGCGTCGGTGCGCACGTAGTACGCCTCGGTGTCCGCGTACGACTTGTGCTGGGTGGCCGTCCGCTTGGACCAGGGATCGTTGACGGTGCCGGTGACCTCGGTGGCACCGTTGTACGTGACCGTTTCACGGGTGAAACCCGCGTACTGGTCGGAGTCAGTGACCTTGGCCGCTTTGATGCCGGAGACCTCGACCGTCTTGCGGGCATCGCGATCAGGGGATTTGCCGTCCGTGCCCAGGACGCGGTCACCGTGCATGCCTCGCAGATAAACGGTGACCGTTTTACTCTGAGTCCCCGTCGAGATCCCGACAAGGTGGGTGACCTTCTCAAAGCCGCGCCAGATGGACCAGGTGCGCTCCTTGGCCGGAGTCATCGGGTCCTCGTTGTAGTGCCATGCACCACCACCGGAGTACTGGTAGGTGTGCTGCACCGCTTCCGAGCCGCCCCGCGGATCAGTGGTCTGCACGGAGCTGACCGGGTACTTCTGGAACCAGTCGAGTTTTGGCTCCTTCTCGCCGTTGGGGGACCAGTACACCGGGTAGCAGCGCTTGGTGTTCTCGTCGACCTTGGGCATGGTCTGGCCGGCGACGCAATCGGCATCCTGGTAGGTGACGATGGTCTGGGCGCCGGTCTCTGACGTGACGGTCTTCAGGCGTGGCTTGTGGAACGGCAGAATATGCTCGGCACCATCGACGCGGTTGGCCCGCATCTCGTGGGTGAATCTGACGGGGTCCAGTGACAGGTCGGTGCCGCGCTTGCCGGTGTGCTTGATCTCGTCAAGCCACAGGGACTGGTCGGTCGAGTCGCCCGTGTCTCCCGGGTCCAGGTAGTGCTGCTTGAGCGCCCACACGTCTACCGGCTCGAAGTCGGGCGTGCTGGCCGCCGCGTTCCAGGCGTAGGTGGTGATGGCGGTCGTGCGTTTGCGGGTGAAGAACGTCGGGCCGGTGTTACCGGTGCACTTGTCGCCGTCCTTGCAGATCGCGTCGAAGGGTACGTCCGGCCAGTTGTCCCGGGTGTCCTCGATGAGTGAGTCGCAGCCGGTGCCGGAGGCGTCGCAGCGCTCTATGTGGCTCAGGACGACCTTGTTCGATGCGGCTGGGGAGCCGGAGAAGAGGGCGCCGGCCCGCTGGCCGTAGCGGATTTCCTTGAGGTAGCCGCCTCGGATGTAGTCGGTTCCGGTGGTGTCGTCGCCGAGTTTGTCGTAGTTGTTGTGCTCGGCTGTGTACCAGTACGACATGGCGTTGTCGTGGGTGTCGACGACGTAGTCGAGGTTCCAGCGCCAGGCCTGGTCCTTGGCCCGGCCGGAGAACGATGATCCGCTGCTGTAGCCGGGCTCTGAGGAGTCGTCGCCGAAGACAGGCACGGTCCACACCGAGTTGGTTCGGTCACCGGTCCCGGCACCATCGAGCTTGTTGAGGCCGAAGACGTATTGCGTGCCGTCACCGGTGGTGATGGTCCAGTATTCGCCCTTGCCGTCGCCCTTTCCGTCGACGACAGGATCGCCGTCGTCGCCGTTGTCGGCGCCCGTGGAATGCGTGACCGTGGAGGCGTCGTCGTCCTTCAGCCGCCATTTGCCGGTGGTGTCGTCCTTGACCAGCTCGGTGGCCTTACCGTTGAGGACGAGAGAGGCATTGTCGTATTTCCAGCACAAGTCGAACTTGTCCGTCTGGCCGTCGTCGTCGCATGAGCCATACTTGCGCTCGACGTATGACGAGGTCAGGTCAAAGCCCTCGCCGATCTGGCTGCCCTGGTTGTTGGTGCTCGCCGTGCGTCCGTCGACGGCGCCGGAGTTGTACGAGATGGACAGCTTGGGCTGGGGGCCGGCGGCGGCCGGCGGCACACGGAGTGGGTAGGACCAGGTGAACGTGCCCGATGAGCCGCCTGCTTCCCAGGTCGAGGAGGCCGACAGCGGGGTTGCCTTGTAGTCGCCGGTCGCGGACTGTGTTCCGGCGGCCAGCGCCAGCATCATGGGTGTACCGGAGGCAGGCAGGTTGACGGGGGCAGATACCCGTCCCTTAGCGCGGTCGTTGGCCGATGGGAGGTCGAGGCGCTTGCGGCATTTCGCGGTGGCCGGATCGGTGAGAGAGCAGGCAGGCAAGCGGGTCAGTTTCAGGCGTCCGGCCCAGTCGCCGCCGTAGGCGGAGGCGAAGGCCGAGTAGTCGACGCCCAGCCTAGCCTTGCCGCCTCCCTTGGGGCCTGTGATCTTGAGGGCGACGCCCTTGATGCCGAGCCTTGTCGCCGCTTTCTGGTCGAGGACTTCCACGGTGACGGACTGAGCCCTCCGGCTCTTGCCCGGTGCATTCACGGTGATCGGGAGAGAGCCTGGGGTGGCGTTGGCCGTGCCCTTGGCCGGGAGGGTCAGATGTGCCTTGCCGGCCTTGGGCCATGTGGTCCGCTTCTGCCGGTCATGGCGTGCGCGGGCGATCGCCGCCTGGTCCGCTTCTGCGGACTTCTTCACTATCGCGGCGGTCTTCTTGTTCACTTTCGCTGTGAACGGGCTGACCTTGGCCGAGCGGGGCTCTTTCAGTCGAGGAGCGCCCAGGGGGTCAGTGTCGGCGGCGAACGCCACGGGTGTGAGCAGGCCGGGAAGCATGGCCAGTCCGGTGGCTGCGGCCAGGCGGCGGGACCAGCGTCTCGCGGTCTTGCTTCTGAGGCCTGGGTCAGGGCCGGGTATGCCGAAGGGGTTCATGTGGTGTCTTCCTGATACGGCGCCAGGCAGCAGCGCGCCGGACGCGTGCCGTTGAGACGACGGAGAGCAAGCGGGGAGCGGGGCCCGTTGTGCTGGTGTTGGACGGTCATGCGCAGGTGCAGGGCGCCGGTCACCAGCACAACGGGCTACGGGAGTGTCAGATGGCGTCGGGGGTGTCCAGCACTTGGGAGCGCACCTGGTTGGCGGTCATGGCTCCGGTCCAGAGCCGCAGGTCCTGCAGGCCGCCGGGCAGGTAGTTGCCGGTCTTGCCCGAGGCGGTTCCGCGGCCCAGGCTCAGCTGTCCGCTCCCCTGCTGGGGGGTGGAGAAGCCGGGCGTCGTTTCCGAGGGCTGGTCGAATCCGCCGACGTACAGGTGGAGCCTGCCGTAGCGGGCTTCTGTCGTGCCGTCCGCTGGGTCGGTCCACTCCCAGGTTTCCTGGGCGTCAAAGGTGCCCGTGATCTGAACCCAGGTATCGGTGGCGGCCACGTCCGCTGCCGGCACCTGCGCGCTTTGAGTGACCTTGCCGTCCGGCCCCACGGCTGTACGGGTGAACTTCCATTGATAGATGCCGTCGTCGGGCTTCATGACCCACAGAGCCCATGAGGACTCCCCGCTCAGACGCTGGGCGGCCACCTGTGCCTGGTATCCGACCGGCTTGGCGTTGAGGGCCGCTGAATCCAGTCGGACGCTCGCCGAGACCGTGAACGAGCCGGTCTCGTCGACAACCGGGCCGGTGGCGGCGGCATATCCGGCTGTACCGTCCAGGAACAGGGCATTGTCCTCCTCGTTCAGCGTGGCGCCGGAGCCGGACAAGGTCATCGCCGACAGCGGGTAGGCCGTGGTCTCGGCGACCTGGGTGCCCTTGGCGGTGGTGGCGTCCCAGTGCGCGACCAATTCGTTGGCCGGCACTCCGTTCTGCAGCACCTGGGCTTCGTCCGCGACTTCTGCCGGCTGCAGGGCCCGCTGCCACACTGCGGCTTCGTCGAGCAGGCCGAAGTGGTAGTCGCCGTACTTGCCGCCCGCCTTGGACCGGCCGAACTGCAGTCCCCCGCTCGCAGTCCATGGGGTGTAGGCGGGTGCGGCCTTGGAAAGGACCACCGGCTCGCCCTGGGGCTGGCCGTTGATGAACAGCTGGATGGTGTCGTTGGCCGGGTCCGTGTCCGGGAGGTTGTCATCGCCTTCGGTCTTGAAGACGCCCGCCACGTGTGTCCACACGTTGAGTGGTGGGTTCTGCTGGTCAGCCATCGAGCGGATATACACCGGGTCCGTCTGGTCCCTGTCTGCGCGGTTGAAGACCCACTTCTTGTAGGCGGCGGAGTAGTACACGGTGAAAGAGCTGCCGTTCGTGCCGGGCGCGGACAGCACCGCTCGGTTGGCCGAAACGTTGGACAACTGGACCCAGGCGGAGACCGTGAAGGAGTCGCGGGTGTTGACCGCTGCAGCGGAGGTTGCTGCATGGCCGGTCTGCTGTGCCGGGTCGGTGGCGTCGTCGTTCAGGCGCAGCGCGTAGTCCGCTTCGCCGCGCCGGGCCCTGGTCGACCAGCCGGTTCCGGCTTCTCCGACGAGAGTCGCGTCGTGTCGCGTGCCTACGGTGGCGGTGTCTTTAGCCGTCATGGTGCCAGAGCCCGGGACTCCGTTGAGGCGCCAGCGGCCCACCGCTCCCTCGGCGGTGGCTACCTTGAAGGTGAACTCCTGATAGGCGCCCCACCGCTTGTAGACGTCCTTTGCGCGCACCGACAGCACCTGGGTGCCTGACAGCGGCGGGGTCACGTTCGGGACGGTGACCTTGAGGGTGCCGGCGACCGATTTGGCTGGGGTGGACAGCAGCTTCCACTCATAGCCGGTGACATCAGTTTTGCCGCTGGTGTTGATGTCGGCGGTGTTGGGCTGGAAGGTGAAGGAGCCGGGCACGCCCGGGCCGCCCTTTCCTTCGCAGACGTTGGCAACACACTCGGTGTAGGGAGAGCCTGCGGTGATGCGGGGCGGCTTCGGCGCCGTCGAATCAATCTTGAAGTAGCACCACGAGCTGTAGCCGGAGAACAGGTCGCCGGACTTTCCGCTGTAGGACCAGTGGGACTGGGTGCGGGCTTTGTAGCGGTACAGGCCGCCGTCGGCCCGGTTGCTCATGCGGAGCTTTTCCAGCGTGCCGTCCGGGTGCCAGCCGGTATCAGGCGCATGGCCGGTCCACACCTGGTGCCAGGCCGCGTCGTCGCCGCGTTCCACAACGTACTCGGCCTGCAGGGATCCTTCCTGGTCGCCCTTGTTGGACTCGACCTTCGTCTGGACGCGGGCCTGCACGATGGGGTCCTTGCGGGTGACGATCAACGGGTCGCTCGAGGACTTCTTGCAGTACGCGGTGGTGCCTTCACCAGGGATGAGGCCGACGTCGGTGGGCGTGCCCGGCTTGTAGGCGAAGATGACCTGCAGTTCGGCGTTGTCGTCAAACCGCTTCCAGGCGCGCGGCTCACCCTCGTCCTTGGCCCGCAGCATCAGTGTCAGGCGGCTGATCTTGCCCTCCGCGAAGGAGCGGACGGTGTTCTTCAGGTTCTCGTCCGCCTCGTCGGGATTGTCGTTGAACTCGATCCAGGCGTCAGGCTGATCGGGCGTGCACAGGCCACCGCGCCCGGCGGAGACATACCGGTCGCCCATCTGGTCCAGCTGCTTGGGACCCGGCCACCGGGTGCCTTCGGAGATGTTGTCGGTGCGCTCCAGGTCCACCCAGTAGGGAGTGCAGTTGTACGACCAGGTCTCACGGGCCCGGAAAGTGGCGTCCAGTACGTACTTGCCGGCGAGCTTCGTCGGCGCGAACTCGAAGTACATGCGGTCGACATAGCCGGCTCCGCACGAATAGCCATCGGCAGTCCCGCACTTGCCGACGCCTTTGCCGCCGTCGAACATCCAGAACTTGTCACCGTCGGAAGAGATTTTCGTGCGCTCCTGGGCGCCCAAGCCGACGGAGGGATCGATGTACACCGGGTAGACGGTGTCCTTGCCACGAAGCAGATCCAGGTCGGGGTGCACGGCCACGGTGTCCTTGTCCACCTTGACCGGCAGTACCGCGCTGGCATCTCCCTCACCCGGTTGTGAAGGATCGTCCTCCCCGGGCTCCTTCACGACCGCCTCAGCATCGGCTGCCAGGAGTTGAGGCTGCGGACCGGACTCGGTGTCATCACCGGCCGAGTCCCACATCTGCCCGGCCGGCCCTCTGAAGAGGGCATTGCCGTCCTCATCGACGGCCCGCAGACCGCCACCGGCACCAGGAACCACGGTCAGCCCGTCGCCGGATGCGGTGAGCTTGACCTGCTCCAGCTCGGGATTGGCAGCGGCTGCAGGCGTCTTCACGACGAGTACCTCGCGGTACCCCTCGGCAGTCGCCGTCAGCTGCAGATCCACCCCGTCCAACACGTCGGCGTACGTGGCTGTTGCACCCTTCAAGGTCGGCTCGGGCAACGGGTCGCCCCAGCCGAGGGTGATGGACCGGCCGTCCTTGCCCATGCGGAGCATGTCGGAACCGGAACCACCACCTGAGAAGGACAGGTCGACCGCGGTGCCCTTGGGGACGATCCGTCCATCAGGCCGGCGCTCCAGCGTGGGATCAATGGGCTGCCAGCTGCCGTCCTCCTGCTTGACGCGCTGAGGCGTGGAGGACTGGGTGAGCAGGAAGGTGCCGTCCGGGTTGGCGTGCGTGGTGGAGTACTCGGTGCGGTCAGCTACCACCTCCACGGGCTCGCCGGAAGCCTTCGCCTGCTCCAGTGCGGTCGACTCGTCCACAACAGTGGCCGCTGCATGCGTGGTTGCCGCTGCCGCAGCTGGCAGCATCGGCAGTGCGGACAGCACCAACGAGGCGGCCACACCCCCCAGCAGCATCCCGCGCGTTCTTCGCGCACGCAGAACGAACACAGCCCCCACCCCCCGCTTCACGGAGCCCACCCTCCGTCACAAAATTCACACAGGAAGCACAGAGTTAATGCAGAGTTTCCGACCGAGTCAATCAAGCGCGATCCGCATCACGCACACTTGTCCGAATCTAGCCTGAGCTGCCTCAATACACCTCCCCCACGCCCATAGACCTGAGGAACAGGCGCGGCACTCGGGCGCGGCCCAAGACAGGCGCGCCGATGACGTTGCCGCTGCTCGCCACGCGGCTGTCGCGCCAACCAGAGGCCACTCCATCAGGCCCTGAACGCCCGTCAGGCGCATACGGGGGGTCGGTTCTGAGAATGCCGCCGCTCTGCAGATCGGCTTTTCTTGGACTCCACCGTTGAGGTGCGAGTGAACGGACGACAAGCGCCGACGCGGCGCGTCGCGCAGGCGTCGACTCACAGTGGTTGCGAATTTGCGCAAAGCATGGGTGCCCCGCAGGACCACCGACTGACTGATCGCGGCCAGAGATGTGCGATGAACTAGCGCGGAAGGGCCCGTTCCGTCAGAGCCTTGCTCAGCCTCTGCATTTATGCAGCTAGGGCGAGCCTTATCACGACCGGACACTGAGCTGTTTCCAACCTCAGCTTGAGCAGGTCAGATGCAGGGTGAGGACCGCACCCGCAGCAACCACTTCAAGCGCTGAACACTTCGCGAAGCGCTGCAGGCGGTTGCGAGCTGGCAGGTTGGCAACGACGACGAAAGGCGGATCAGGGTGCCGGCTCAGACGTGCCTCGCGCCTGGTCGCGGCTGGCGACCACCAGGTATCCATCGCTCTCGGGGTCGAAGGTGGTGGACTGCACCGTGAGCCCGACACTCCGCAACTGAGCCACGAGGTCCTCGTACCGGTAGGGCCAGATGGACAACCGCTCCGAGCAGGCTCGCACTGCCCCATCCGGCTCGATCTGGACGACCACGATCTCAAGGAAGTGTTCCTGCTCCCAGCGCTGCTCGATCTGCCAGTAGTAGCTGACGACCGCATCGCGGTCGTTGCGGCGGATGAGTCGATCGCGGACGTCTACCCGTGAGCCGGCGGAGCGCACGAGCTCCCAGTTGCGTGAGTGGAGCACAAGGCGTCCGCCCGGATTCAGCAGCCGCGACATCGCTTTCAGTGCGGTCAGGCGCCCGGCTGCGCCCTCGGCGTGCCCGAGCGAGTTGCCGACGCAGAACACCAGATCGAACGTGGAGTCCTCCAGGTGGTCGGGCAGCTCGTCCCAGCTCGCGCGGAGGGCTCGAAGCGAGACACCCTGCTCGTCGGCGGCCTTCTCGGTCCGGCGAACCATCCCATTGCTGGCGTCTGAGGCGACCACGTCAAGGCCAAGACTCGCCAGACCGACGGCGAGCTGGCCGGTTCCACACGCGCAGTCGAGGACGCGCGCGTTGGGCGGCAGAGAGCCCACGACGTCGCTGTAGTAAACCGCGGCTGCCTTGGCGGGGGTCAACCTGTCGTCCCCGATCAGCCACTCGTATACGTCGGAAAGCGCCCCATAACCAGCCACCGCGATAACCTCCATCACTCGACGACACGCGGGCTCGACCGCGCCGGCGATTCGGACCTTGCGCCTCGCACTGTGCCGGGCCGTGTCAGCGCAGCATTGAGCAGGACCCAACCACTTCCGGCCGCTGAGACTCCACCGGATTTCGTGGGAACCGCGGCACGCCGCACCGACGCAGGTCCCCACTCCACCAGCGCCCCATCGGCCACGATGGGGACCGTGGTCGGCAAGCGCGCGTTCACTGCGGAGCGCTTTAGGCACAGCCATCCAAACTGATTGCCGAAACGCCGCGTCCGGATGAAGGACCGCCAGCGACCGCCTCTACTGTGGTGAGCTGGCGGTGGCATATAAGGGTTGCGGCGATGGCGAGGAAGTGAACTGTCTCCAACCTCAGTTTGAGCAGGTGAGGTGCAGGGTCAGGACGGCCTGAACGAGCTTGGTGATGCGGGTGGTGCTGCAACGGAGCTTGCGCAGGAGGCGCCAGGTCTTGAGGGTGGCCATGGCCGGCTCGACGAGTGCGCGGATCCTGGCGTGCGAGCGGTTGACGGTTTGCTGTCCTGCGGACAGCGTCTCCCATCGGCCCCAGTAGGGCAGCCGTATCGTGCCGCCGGCACCCCGGTAGCCCTTGTCAGCGAAGCAGGCGACGCCGGCTTCGGTCAGGGCGTCGATGATGCCGTGGGTCCGCGCGGCCTTGATGTCGTGGACCGCACCGGGCAGCGCGGGTGAGGCCCACAGCAGCCGCCCCGCGGGATCGGTGATGACCTGCACGTTCATGCCGTGTTTCTTGTGTTTTCCGGAGTAGTAGGGGCGGTCGGCGGCGATCCAGTCGATCGGCAGCAGCGTGCCGTCCAGCATGACGTATGCCTTGGCGGAGGCGGTTTTGATCGCTTCGGCGAGAGTCGGGGCGAGGGCGGCCAGGACATCGATGGCCTCGGCGACGTACCGGTAGGCGGTGGTGGTGCCGACGCCGAACCCGGCGGCGAGCTGGGCGTAGGTATGACCGCAGCGCAGGTGCGCCAGGACGAGCAGGGCCTGGCGGCCCGCGCTCACGCGGCGCCAGCGAGTTCCACGTACCTGACGGCGGGCCCGCAGGCGAGCGGACAGGTAGCGCAAGGACGAGGTGGACACATCGACGCCGGACGGGTAGACAAGCACGCGGAAGCTCCTGTTGGACAGGCGATCTTGGTTGTGAACCCGTCTACCAGGAGCTTCTTCACGTCCGGACACCGCCCCACCAGCGCACCTACCCACCCACCGAGCCAGGTTGGAAAAGGTTCACTGACAGGTTCCGACGTGTTGATGATCGCGGGCAGTCGTGCAGACGACCGGCTGCCCGGGCCGCATAATCGCTCCCCACCATGTCCAGAGAACCAGACAGACAATGCATCACCGTTCTCCAGGCCATTTCCCCGGCCAGGACTCTGCAGTCCGGCAGTCCCGTCACCGGCCCGCTCGAGAATCTCCGATGCCGAGGAGGCCAAGGCTGACCCACTGCAGCCCACCCAGGTAAAGTAGGCAAACGACAGTCTGTCCACCTCCAAAACCGCAGGTGAGCACGCGTGGGGGTCTGTCCCCCAGGTACCGGGGCAAGCTCAACGGCAATACGTCTTCCGCACACGCGGGGGTCTGTCGTCGACGATCGGCGCCGGCAGCACCTGCCCGCCGCTACCCACACATGTATGGGTCGTTCCACTCGCCTCACCTGCAAGGATCCCAACGGCCCGGCTTCCCCGCGTGTGAGGGTCTGTCAGGCCGATGGACATGGTCTCGGTAACTCCCACATACCGTGGGGGTCCGTCACCACCACGAGGCTGCAGAGCCGATTCTGCCCAGCAGGGCATTGATCAAGGCGCCGTCCATGGGGACAGCGTCCGCCAGGTGACCGCAGCGTGACCAGGTGTCGGCACGCCATCGCCGTCATCCGTCCTCGCGTACATGAAGGGCGTATCGGCGTCCCGGTCTCCCTTGCCGCGTCTCAGGCCGTCGAATTGGAGACACCGAGCGAAGTCGGAGCTAGCCGATCTGTGGACCAGCATCCATGGTGCCAGCGGCATCGGATCGGCGTCGGGTGACACGATGAAGGGCTGATCTGTGACGACGGGCGTCTGGGTAGTGATCTTGCCTGGAGCGGGCTTGCCAGTACCTCTAAGGTTCAGGACGTCGACTGAATACGTCATTCCGTCGTATGTCATGGACGTAGGGACTGCGAGCTCCGCGCGCCAGGAGGTTAGAGCACGGTGGGCGAAGCAACGCAGCAGACCGTCGAGTCGCCTAGTTTACGGCACCACCACCAGCAGACGCGGCGGCCGCGCGAAGGCACGCAGCGCCACGAACCGAAACTCATCAGCCACTCCCCCACTGTGGCAAAGCAGCCCTCACCCAGGCAGCCGAAATATCCCCACGCGTGGCACGCTCCCCTCCCCCGCACTGCCCCGCTCGGCCACCGGCAGGCACACCCCGACCCGAATCTTCCGGACACCGAAGCACGCGACACCTGAGCCGGCCGCACAGCGAACGACCAGCGAAGCCGCGCCACTTGATGCCCCAAGCGAAGACGCCCCAGGGCACCGCCGGACGACCAGTCACCGAACCGACCATCCAATAAGAGTGGGATAGAAAACTGCAGGTCAGACGGCCACTCCCGTGGGCTTCTCAGTTCACTGCGCTGGAGATTCTCAAGCGATGTCACCAAGCCTTCTCATCTGATGTCACCGAATCTGCGCCGAGCCAGCAGAGATGCATGGCATCCAAGTGAGAACTTATGGTGACACCGAAATGAGAAGTCGCAGTCCCTATGGTGGCCTCTGCCGCAGGCGCGCACGGCACATTCCGGCCTCATACGCGGCGGAAGGCTGGTGGACCTGTGAGACCCAGCGGCTCCCAGCGGGGCCGGGCAGGCGGTGCGCTCCAGGGCCCGCAGCAGTTCGTGCTCCCACCTGGCGGCCGGGTGTCATCGGCGAGCAGGCCGGAGGCCGCCGGGAAGGACGTGACACGGGACAGCGTGGGAATCCCACCGCCTTCTGGGCCTGGCCGCTTGACCGACGGGCCGTACGGCTGCGGACGGGCCGTCAGCGCTTCCGTCGGGCTGCGGGGTCGCGCTCGGGTGAGCGCCCTCGTGCGAGGGTGTGTCTCGATCCTCCCGGGCGTCACCGCGCCCGCGAGGATCGTGCCTCGCGCTCGTCGGCGATCCCGTCCAGTTCGCGCATCGCCTCGGCGTGGGCGCTCGTCCGCCGGCTGACGCTGCCGCTGGTGAACAGGACCGCTCCGGCCACGGACACCGGCACGGACAGTCCCAGCACGGCCACGGCCTCCGGCCAGTCGCGCTCGTTCTGGCAGTAGTCGCCGCGGCTCAGACCCTCGTTGGCCGTGCCGCGCTCCGTCATCAGCCGCGACTCGCATTCCACGGGGTACCGGTCGTCGGGCTTGCGGTCCACCTCGTACGGGGTCAGGAGCAGCAGGGTGCACCAGCTCCACAGCAGCCCGGCCACGACCAGCAGACCGATGCCCCAGGCTCGGGTCCGGCTGGCCTGGTCACGGAAGTCGAGGTCGTACTCACTTGATCGCACGACGGGTGAATGTATCAACGGCTCCCGCTGCATGCGGCATAGCCCGAGGAAAGGCTGCCCAGCGGGCAGCGAGCAAACAGCAGAGCAGAAGGCACGCGGCGTCCCGCCGTGATCAGGTCGGCGGCCCCGGGGGCCCACCCCTCACGGCGCTTGGAACAACGAAACCGCAGTCAGCGGTAAGCGGAGAGACCAATACGCCGCAGGTGGGAGGCCCGTGGCCAGGCCGCCAGCGTAGGGGGTGTCGCCGTACGGGACGAACCCGAGCGTCGACCAGAGCTCGCGCAGACGGTCACGGGCTCGGGCCCACTCGTCCTTGCTCATGCCCGTTGTGTCGATCGGAGCGGGATGCACCATCACCGCGCGGCAGCCGGGCGCCAGGCGGCGCAACGCGTCCGGGGCGATCATCGGTCCCAGGCCGAAGCCCCGCCACCCTTCGACCAGCTCGGCCTTGTCGAGGACGAGCAGGTCCTCGCCCCAGACCTCGGTGAGCTCCTCGAACTCCTCGGTGTAGCCGTCGCGTTCGTCGTTGAAGACGGTCTCGGCGATCTCGTAGAGGTTCTGCGGTTCCTCTTCCATCGCCCAGAACGGGTTCTGCGAACCGCCCCAGCGGACCTAGACCAGCTCCATGCGCCTGTACGAGGCGGTGGCCCGGGTGACCGTCCGGGCGGACGCGGCGCTCGCGCCGGCCTTGGCGGAGCCGCTGGCTGGTGGTGCCGGAGGGCAGGCGGGTCTCGGAGCTGGAGCGGCTGCGCACGCCGCCGGTGAAGTCGACGGGCACGGCGATGGTGCGGCCGCCGGGGGGCGTTGCCGGCGCCAGACGTCCATGGGCGGGCGGCGCCCCTTGTGGTACGCGGCCAGCGGGTCGCCGCCGTCCATGCGCGGGACGGCGCGGGATGGCTGGTTCGGCGGTCCGGGTAGGAAGTGCTTGCCCGTGGAGTCGATGGTCTCAGGCGGCCACGGTGGTCGGCCGGGCCGCAGCGAGGTCCTTCGTGCGGGTGCGGACGTCGTCCACCGCACCGGTCCGGCGCGGGCCGGCGGCGTCCAGCAGCGTGTTGAGGCGGAAGGCCTCGTCCAGTGCCTGGTGGGCTGCGGCGGCGCCGTGTTCCGGCTCGCCCTCGGCGAACAGCGCGGCGGCCAGGCCGATGCGGTCCATGACCTTCACCCGGTCGAAGCCGGGCCTGCGCAACGCGAGCGCGTCGGTGAAGTGGTCACTGGCGCGGCGGTTCCGGCTGATGCCGGTGAGGTCGCGGGCGGAGACCGCGCGGGTGCCGACGTGCTCGGCGGCGTCGAAGTAGTCCACCCACGCAGGGACGTCGCCGAGGCCGTCCGTGACCAGTTCGTCCGCGGCACCAAGGTGCCGCTCGGCACCTTGCTCGTCGCCGAGGGCGGCGTGCACCCGCCCGTCTGGGAGGCGCCCAGCGCCCTGGTCGCGGGGATGCTCGCCTTCTTCGCGGCGACGCCGAGGAGACCGAGGGCGTCCTGGGGATGCCCGAGGTAGATCATTTGGTGGGACATGCGGGTGATGCTCTCTCCCCCCACCACCACACACACGGTCTGCCTGTCCGGCCTCGAGGCGGCGTAGAAGCCGTACGACCAGAACCGCGGATGTGGGCGGACGCCGACGTGTGCGAGGGGCACGCGGTGCTGGAGATCGGCACCGGCACCGGCTACTCCACCGCGCTCGCGTGCGAGCGTCTCGGCTCCGCCGACGACCAGCATCGAGGTCGACCCCCACCGCCTGGAGCAGGCCGCGAGCGCCCTCTGCGGCTGCGGGTACACGCCGACGCTGGCGGTGGCGGACGACCTGTACGGGTACTGGCCCGAGGCCAAGTTCGCCGGATCGTGGCGGCCTGCTCCTTCCGCGGTGCCGTCCGCCCTGCTGGCGCAGGCCCGGCCGGGCGGGAAGATCCTGCTCACCCTGTCGGGCTGGCTGTGCGGGTACGCCCGAGTCCTGCTCGCCGTGGCGGAGGACGGCACTTTCGAGTTGGTGGGAAAGGTCGGCGTTGGGCTGGGGGGCCGACCCGTCGATGCGGTCGACGTCCAGGTCGTCCACAGCGTCCTTGACGGCGTCTTCTGGGACGGTGGCCGCGTCATGGATCTCTTCCTCTACCGCCGCGACACCCTCAAGCTCCCCCAGCTACAGGTCACAAGGCCACCCCTCTATGGCCTGACAGTAAGAGAGAGTATGCCGGTTTGACACTGTTGCCGATCACCGCGCCCGCGTCCCTGCTGGACGTCCATCGTCTCGAGCCCGAAGCCGGGGGCTGGGGTTTCACTGTCGAGCACGCGGTCGCGACGGCGGCCGGCGACACCCACGTGCTGACCGGCCTGCGCCGCTACCGCGGGCAGGGGGCTGGCTCGGCCGACCCCAAGGAGCAGGATTTCGGCTACCAGCTGACCCGCATGATGGTCCCTTCCGCAGCGACCGCGCGCAGGGTTCAGCAACGCTGGCGAGAACGTCCATGCCCCATTTGAGGACGAGGGCGTACCCCAGGCAGCTCGAGAAGGACGACTGAGACGTGAACACCACACAGGTGAAAATCCCCATCGCTGTTGGCGCTGTAGTGGCTGTGGGCCTCCTGGGGTGCGCCGCCTATCTGTTCGAGATCTCCCCATTCGACAAGCAGGTCGTACGGCGACTCGATCCGCACCCGCGCGGGCGGTCGGCCGTCGCGCTCGTTGCGCGGCCGCAGCCTTCCGCGCCCGTCCACCAGGAAGTGCTGCACCAGGATCTGCCGGAGCACCTCGGCCTGCGCCGGAAGGGCGCCGCCGGGGAAGCATGCGTAGAGGCGCTCGAGCAGCTCGCGGGCGTCGGCGCCCACCTGCTCGAGCCGGGCAACGGGGTGGCTGGGCTGGGAGCACAGTCGCACCGGTCGCCCGTGGCGTTCGGCCCACTCGGCGCTCACCAGCTCATCCAGTACGTCCGGCGCATGGCGGGCCACGACCTCCAAGGCGGCGCGGACCGCCTCGGTAACCAGCTCCAGGCGGGTTGATTCCCGTGCGGCGGACAGGATGTGTGTGGAGTCGGTGCGCTGCTTGCCGCGGCCCTCGAGCAGGCCGGCCCGCCGGATCCGGGTGAGTGCAAGGCCCAGCAGGCGGTCGGCGCGGTCGCCCTCGGTGAGCCGGTCGCGGAAGTCGGACAGGACGCTGTGGTGGAAGCCGGGGTCGTCCAGCTCCAGCCCCAGCGAGTATTTGAAGTCGATGCGGCAGCGCACCGCCTCGGCGACCTGGCGGTCCGACAGGTTCATCACATACTGCAGTCCGCAGACGGTGGCCAGCTGCGCGGGCGAGAGCCCGGGGCGACCGTCGCGCGGGTACCAGGCGGCGAAGTCCTCATCGTTCCACAGGCCGTCGAGGCGGTCGCGGATCCACATCGCGGTGGTGCCATGAAGGTTACTGGCCCGGGCGACCCGCGCGGTCAGCGGCGGGATCTCCGATCCGGAGTGAGACGGGAGGGACATGTCGGGCTCCTGGGGAACATCGGCGGGACATCCCACGAGCCTGACGCAACGTCACGATCATTAACTGCCCGTCTTCAAGATTCCCGACAGAGTCGCTCACTGCTGGGCTGGCCACCGCCCCCACCGCCTCGGCCGGGGACTACAACGGCGCGGCTGGCCTCGCGTCTGCTTCTACCTGACCAACAGTGACTGGAACAACGGTCGGCCCACGGCCGCGTACCAGGACGTCACCAGCTCCTACCAGGACCTCGGATCCAAGAGCTACGCCGCCACCTATGTCCGGAACACCCGCAACGACGACCGGGTCTACCTGCGCGTCTACGACAAGTACAGCGTGACCTACTACTGGTGCCTGCCCCCCAACACTACCGTTCCACTTCAGCGACGACGTCAGGATGAGCGGCATCAAGATCCAGACCCAGTCCACCTGCCCCTCGACCTAAAACTCACGCTCCACAAAGCCCGGGGCTTGACACCCTCGGGCTGCCCGACTGTCAAAGAGCCCTCGGGGCTCAACCTGAATGGTTATAGGTTCCCAGTGCGCCGAAAGACCTTCAGGCTGTCCAGACACACCTGCCGCACCCGCGGCGCGCACACAATCCATGGGGGAGCACGTGAAGAAGAAGATCCTTGCCAGCCTTGCCGTCCTGGGTATTGCGCTGACCGCATCCACTGTTCCTGCCGAGGCCAAGACATCGGACGGATGGATCCGCGGATACGACGGGTACGGCGACGATCTGGACGACGAGGGGATGCTCAACACGTACACCTTCGAGAACTCCAACGCCGCCTGCTTCTGGCAGAAGATCCTGTGGGCCATGGGAGCTGAGTACGACAGGGACGGCAGCAAGTTCACGTACAGGATGGCCGACGGCATCTTCGGCCCGAAGACAGCGCAGGCGACCAAGGATCTGAACTACCGGATTCGGAAGGTGAGCAGCTCCGACGCCACCAAGGAAATCTTCTACTACATGGGAAATCGACTCGTGAAGACCGGCGGTTCGACCGCTCGTGGCAAGGACCTGTACCTGGAGTTCCGGGGCGAATCCTACACATTCAGGATCAAGCGGAACTCGGAAGGCAAGTACACCTTCGACGACCGGAACGGGAATCACGTACAGGCGGGATACCGCTACCGGACCTGCCAGTAGTCCGCCGACAGGGCTCCAGCAGATGATCGGCCCTGCCCGCCTTGATCTCCGTGATCAGGACGCGCAGGGCCTCGCTGCTGTCGGTGAGGTGCACGTCGTCCTGCTCGGGGCGGCGATGCAGCCGTCGTGATCTGACGCGACCGGGACTGCGGCCCCGCGGATGGCCCGGTGAGGGTTGGTATCCGCCCGTCCCGCTGCAGCTCGGCGCGCGACAAGCGCAGCGGAACCCGAGAACCGCCTCAGCCGACAGGGCAGACGATCTTCACCATGGACACCCGCCGCCGACCAGTACGAGCACGGCAACTCGCCCGCACACCAGCCCACCTCACCTGCACGTTTCACGATGCAGGGCCTCAGTGCGTGCCGGAGCGCTCTCAGAACCGGGGGGAGGGAGGGCGCAGGGGGATCACCTCGGCCGTGGGGAGCTGATGTGCCTGCCGCAACTGGTCGTTTTCGTCAGTGAGTTGGTTCAGGGACCGGATCAGGCCGGTGGTGTCGGTGCGGAGTTGGGCGAGTTCGCGGTTCTTGTTGGCGATGGTCTTCTTGAGCCGGGCGATCTCGGCGCGCAGCCGGAGCTCGACGTCGGGGGTGGCGCCGCGGTCCTGGACGCGGGCGTAGAACTCGTTGCGCAGGTCGGGGTGGCGCTGGGTGAGGGCGTTGCGCGGGACCTGTGCCTCGGCGGCCCGGGCGACGACGGTGAGGGCGCCGTTGGAGTGGGTGGGGGTGCCGCCCAGGATGCAGTCCATGGCGTCGCGGATGCGCTGGCGTTCGTCGGCTGGTGGGGTCACGAGGTGGGCTCCGGGGTGATGCGGGTGGCGTCGTGGGTGTCCACGTGGTGGCGCAGCCGGGCGGCGGCGGTGTGCAGGCGTTCGGCGATCGAGTCGGGCAGGTGCTCTGCCTGGTGGGTGAGGTGGTCGGCCCGGTGCCGTAGTTGGGCGGCGTGCTGGTCGGTGCGCAGCATGTTGGGGCAGCCGGCCACGCAGCGGTCGAGGGCCGGGGTGTGGGTGTGGGTGCCGCGTTCGCACAGCGCGGTGGCGCTGTCGTAGCGGCACAGCAGGAGGGCGTGGGGGTTGTCGTAGAGGACGGCTCCGTCGCGGGCGAGGAACTTGCGGGCGAAGGCGGGGGTGATGGTGGTGCCTTCGAAGCGGTGGGTGGTCGCGGCCTGGCGCAGGGCGTGGCGGGCGGCCGGTCCGGAGACGCCTTCGCCGTGGGTGTGGCGCTCGTGGAGGTCGGCGGCGGTCTCGGCCGTGGCGAGGGCGGTCTCGATGTCGATGAGGTCGTGGATGCCGCGGCGGGAGCGGGTGGCGTAGCCGCTGGCGGTGGTGGTGTCGAGGGTGAGTGGGGTGCGCAGGTGGCCGTACTGGACGGCGAGGGCGACCAGGCCTCCGGGCTGGCGGGCGATGTGCCAGGCGAGGGTACGCCGCAGGCGGGAGCAGGTGACGGGGCCGTGCGGGTCGGGCGGGACGGTTTCGTGGGGTGTGCCCCGGGTGGTGGCTTGGTGGTGGATCCAGGTGAGGAGGTCGGTGATGCGCTGGTTGAGGCCGACGGTGCCCAGGACGCGGTCGCGGCGGGTGTGGGCGTGGTGGTCGGTGGCAAGAGCGCCCGGCCGGGCGGGGTGAGGCGTTCCAGGACACGGATGGCGGTGACGGCCGGGGCGATGGCGACCCAGGGGACGGGCCGGGGTATGCCCGCGGAGGGGTGGTTGCCGTCCGGGTCGCGGGCGGACTTGAAGTGTCGGGCGTTGATGAGGTTCCAGGAGGGAGGATGGTCGGCCGTGCCGGGCTGGGGGTCTGACAGCACCCGGAGTTCAGGGCGAGAGATTCCTCGGGGCGCATGCCGGTCAGGTAGGAGATGACGACGAACGCGGCGGTGACGAGGTGGCGCAGGAGGGCGGGGGCTTCCGCGTAGTCGAGGCCGGTGCGCCAGGGCCACCCGCCGATCTGTCCGGTGACCGCCACGGGCAGGGGGCACGGTCCGGGGTTCGCGGCGGTGGCGGCGGTGAGACGGTGCTCGCGGGTCATCCGGTCGACCTGGTGGAGCGAGGCGCCGGTGATGCCGGCGACCACCAGGTGCGGGCGACGGCGGGCCGCCCGCGCCTGGTGGTCGCCGGCAGCGGGGCGCCGCTGGTGAGCAGCGGGAGCAAGAGCTGTTCCAGCGCAGCTGCTCCGCTGCCGGTGGTGGGGTTGGTGCGGGCGTCGGCCGCGAGGCGCTTGGCGGCGGAGGCGGCGCCAAGGATGTCGTCGGCGAGGTCCTCGACCAGGCGCAGTGACCAGGTCAGCAGCGACGCGATCGTGGCGGTGGCCAGGGGCTCGGTGGTGTTCTCGCCGCCGCCACCGCGCTGTTGGGGCAGGTAGTCGTCGGCGAGTTCCTCGACGTCCCAGGGAGGCCTCGCGATCCCCGTCGGGTGTGTGGTGAGCTGGTCGTAGGCGTACAGGCGGGAGATGGCGCGCAGTTTGCCGCGGGCGGTGCGGCGGTCGGTGGCGTCTGCCTTGAGATGCAGGCCGTAGGCGCGCAGGGCCGCGGTGTCGGCGTCGGCGAGGGTGCAGATGCGGCGACGGTGGAGGAAGCGGGCGAGGTCGATCCACTGTGTGACGGTGGAGGCGATGGTGGAGGCGGCCAGCCGCGAGCGCATGGCGGCTCCGCGAGAGCGCAGGTAGGTGGCGGGCAGGTCGCTGTTGATGAGCTGCCAGGCCGCCTCCTTGAGCTCGGGCAGCAGCGGGGCGGGGCAGGGGTGCCAGTGGATGGCCGTCAGGCCCCGGCTGGGGTGGGCGATCAGCGGGGCGAGCGACCAGACGGGGTCGCGGTAGCGGCTGTTGAGGTCGCGTGCTGGGGTGCTTGGATGCGTTCGGCGCTCACCACCGGGGCGCCCGGGTGCACGGTGCTCGGTGGTGGGGTGGTGTCCGGTGCGGTGCTCACGGGTTGAGGTCTCCGGCGAGGAGGTGGTCGACGATGGCGCGGTCGGTGTCGGTGACGGCGGTCAGGGCGTGGCCGCGGGCGGCCGGGCCCAGGCGCTGCCACAGGTCCTGGAGGCGTTCGTGGTGCTCGGCCCAGCGGGTGTCCCAGGTGGTCGGCGCCGTGGTGGAGCGCAGGTTGGCCAGGGCCCGGTCGAGGTGCGCGAGCCGGGGGTGGTGGCCGGGGTGGACGCGGGCGTTCGCGCACCCCAGGCACAGCAGGAAGGAGGCCGCGCAGCCCCCGTTCCCGTCGGGCCAGGCGCTCGACACGGGATCGTGGCAGTCGGCGGTGGCGGTGGTCTGGTCGGTGGGGTCGGCCGTCTCGGCGAGGCGGGCGGCCAAGGCCGCGCGGGCGTGCTGGAGGGCGGCCTCGGCGCCGGCGGCGATGACGGGCCGCGCCTCCGTGCGGGTGCGCTGATCGGCCAGGACGTAGGTGACGTCGTAGGTGCGCTGGGAGTGCTGGGCGGGCCCGCGGCCGCCGCGGACGACGACCGTGCGCCGTCCCCGCTGGAACGGCGAGCCGGACAGGCCGTGCCGCCGGTGCCACCAGCGGACGTCGTCGTAGCTGATCCCGATCACGAACGGGCCGACCCGCAGGCGCTCGCGATCTGCACTGCTGATGGTTCGCAGGGCGGTACGGGAGACGAGCAGATAGTCGGCGGCCGGATCGTGGGCGGCCACGGCGGCCCGGGCGTGGACGGTCGCGGCGAGGGCCTGGGTGATCAGGCGTCCCGGGGTGCGCAGGCCGAGGTCGGCGGCGTTCTCCGTCTCGTGCCAGCGCTCCGGGCCGCGCCGGCGCTTCTCGACGGGGATGCGGTAGACGGGCGCGCCGTCGCGGCCGGGGTCCGGCTCGGTGCGCGGGACGCGCAGGCGGTCGATGACGGCGAGGTTCCAGCCGAACTCGGCCATCAGCAGCACCCCCAGGGAGACCGCCTCCGTGCGGGACAGGAACAGCCGCGCCACGGCCTGCCCCCTGCCCCGCCGAGCGCCCACCGGATCTTCGCCGGCACGAACTCCTTGCCGGACGGCAGCATCTCCCGCGGCACGTCCCCGGTGCGGGCGATCACCTCCAGGACCTCGCCCAGGGCGTGCTCCGGGCTCCCGGGCTGCGTCCCGCCGGCCCGCCAGGCCTCAAGGGCCCGGGTGTTCGCCTCGATGCTCAGCACCGCGGCACGGAACTCATGGCGGGCCACGCGCTTGATGGCCGTGAACTCGTCATCGCCGTAGGAGGCCACCTCGCCGCGCACCGGTGTGACGCGGCGGGCCAGCGCCTCGGCGACCGGCCCGTCCTGAGGCCGGACGTCCTCGCGCAGCAGGGCGCTGATACTGCGCACATCCGAACTGCCACCGGGGGTGGACACCTTCGCCAGATGCCACCATTCCAGCTGCGCGGCCGTCAGCCTGTCCACATCCGGCGGGCAGTCGTCCAGTCCGGACAAGAAGCCGCAGAACCGGCCCACCTCCCGGAAGGCCGTCGTGGACGTGGCGTGCGAACCCCAGACACCGGCCCGGCACCGTGCGGCGAACAGCACGGCCAGGGAGCGCTGAAGGGCGGCCGGCACCGGCAGACGGGAGAAGTCGTAGACGGTGACGGCTCCGTCGTGGTTGCGGTGCTCCACCAGCAGCCCGACCGGCTCCTCCCCCAGCCGCGGGGAAGGGCACCTCCGGGCCGGGCATCGCCGCCTTGCGGCCTCGCCCGCTCACGCCGCCCCCGCCGGGGCCATCGCGACGTCGATGTCCTGGATCCCGCTCGCCTCGTGCGCGAGCCGGGCGAACACCACGTCCATGTCCGCCATCGGCCCTTCCAACGGGGCAGACGCCGACGACAGCAGCGACTCCAGCTGCAGATGCCGTACCGGCGCGAGATAGCGATCCACAGTCACCTCCCGAGTGGCGTGCCCGAGCAGCCCCTGCACCAGAAACCACGGATCGCCGTACAGCAGCCGGAAATCTTGCCGCTCGGCCGGAGTCGGCCCGTAGCGGTGGTCCATGACGTGGTTGAGGACGACCAGCATGAACAACGCGAAGGAATGCCGGGCGGAGTGCGGCGTCGCGTACGGCGCGTACACCCGGTGTGGGTCCGCGACCGACTCCGACGGGGTCAGCTCGGCGCGGCAGCGCCGGTTGGCGGTGGCGAACACGCCGTTCCGCGAGTGCGGCTTCAGCGGCAGGCCCTGCTCGTTCAGCCACAGCGGCTCTGGCCCCTGCGGCCCCTCGGTGAACAGCAGCATCCGCTCCTGCCAGGTCAACAGTTCCAGCGCCCGTTCACCGCACCCGTCCGGACCGCTCCACCGCACCTTCGGCGACCGGCCCCGCGTCACGGCGGTCACCAACCGCACCGGCAGCCGGTCGTACAGCCCCCGCCGCTGCGCGGAGCGCACCGCCCATGCCCGGGAGGAATCGACGTAGTCACCGATCCCGGCGGCCACCCGCACCGGCGTGTAGAAGGTCCGTGAGCGCTTCGCCCGCGTCGACTCCGACGCGACCGTCCCGTGGCAGTACCGCCCGCCGGCCAGCCGCTGCACGGGAACCTCGAACGTCAACAGCGACGCGGCCACCTGCCGGCGCAGACCCGACGTGGTGAGCAGCTCGACAAACACCGTGTTGCGGTCCTCCAGCCGGCCCGCCCAGCCATGCACCGGCCCGCCGTCGGCAGTGCGGCCGCGGGCCCGATGTCCGCCCACAGCTTCCAGGTCCGCGGCGTCAGCCAGTGCACGTTGCTCGGCCGCGCATCCCGGGCCCGGCCAGCAGCCTGCCGCCCCGCCGTCGGCGACACCCTCACCAGGCCCTCCCGCACGGCCCACCGGTACAGACCGGTGATGGCCGCCCGCTCCCGGTTCCACTTCGAACCGCCCACCCGCACAGGGTTCTGCGGAGCCAGCCGGCGCCAGAACTCGAAGTCGTCCAGGTCCCGCGAGGTTGCCTCCCGCCACCCTTTGCTCCGCCGCCACAGGAACTCCAGCCACAACGTCAGATCCGTCGCATAGTTGCGGCGGGTTTCGAACGGATGGGCGCGGAACGCGAATGATCTGGTGTAGCGGCTCAGGCCCGGATCGACTCGATATTCTGGCGACAGAAAAACGGCATCACCGACCACCGTGCCGGAAGCGAGTTCCTGCTCCGCCAGGCGCTCGGCCCACGGCCGAAGGCCCCTGCTCATCCTGTCGGGTGACCAGTCGTCCTGGACCCAGAGGACTCGCCATGACGTACGGATGTACCCCTTCAAAGCGCGATCAACACGCTCATTGAATAGGGAACTCGTCGCCTTGCGGAGCCTGTGATGCCCCTGCCCGACAAAGGCCCCTACCTGATGCGGTTCTCCCCCGCAGCGCCCCCGCCGGGCGACGACGTGGCCGAACGCCCCGCCGGCCGCGCCTGGCTGAGTGCACTCACACCCCGCGGGCAGACCGGAGCCACTCAGCTCACCCGCGCCCGCGACTACGCGCGCACCGCCCCCGTCACCCAGCTCGTCCTCGAACCCGGCACATTGCTTCATCGACATCCCGGAGTGGAACCGCACCGACATGCCGCCCCCCCCTGGGGCGGATCATCGACCGCACCGAGATCGTGCGCCGCGGACGGATCGTCACCACCGGCAGGTCACCCTGGAACGCGTCTACGCGATGACCGACCTGACCGCGGAGCAGGCCGACGCAACCGAGATCGCCCGCCGTGTCCGCGACCACTGGGGCATCGAGAACAAGATCCACCACGTCAGGGACACCACGTACGCAGAGGACATCTCCCGCGTACGTACCGGCACCGCTCCACGTGCCATGGCATCCCTGCGCAACCTGGCCATCGGCGCTCTCCGACTCGCCGACCAGACGCACATCGCCGCTGGACTCCGTCACAACACCCGCGACGCCAACCGTCCACTGACCACCCTCGGCATCATGTGATCAACCAGGACACGTCACCTGAACGACGCGGCCCTGGTCTGGCGGTGGCGCTCAGGGGGCCGCCGTGATCTCCCAGAGCTCCGTTTGCTTCCCGGTGCACGCAAACTGCTCGAGCAGGGCGAGTTGTTGGGGGCCAGCTTTCGGCCCCTGTTCCATGCACTTACCGCTGCCCTTGTTGACCAGTGTGGACTTGCCGGTGTTCTCGATGCCGACTTGCGCCCAGAGCTGGCCTGCAAGGTCCTGGCACGTGTCGTTGGTCACCAGCGCATTATCCTTGACATCATCGCTGGTCAGACACTTTCCCGCATTTAGGTCTTTGAGCTGGAACCAGCCACCCTTGTCAGGAATCATTTCCCACTTCTGGTTGTTTCCACCGACAAACGGGAACAGGACCACATCCGCGCCGTCTGCTGTAGAGCCGTTCCACACGTCGACGACCTGGTTCCGATCCTGGGCCGTGCGGAGAACCCACGCCTTCCCGGCGCGCTGGTCGACTGAGACGTGGGATGCAGCCGCAGTCGCCGGATTCGCCGCCAGGGGACTGGGCAGCAGGGCCAGCAGCGCCGTGCTGCTGACAGCTGCCCGAGAGGCGATGGACATGTCGTCTCCTCCCGGTGGTGATACCCCGCCGCATTGACGTGACGTGCGGAATCAGGATCAGAAACGCGTGCCTCGCTGAGCGTTCTGGTCAGGAGATAGACGCAGAATTCCGCGTCCAACTCACCTGGATCCAAAGTCTCAAGTCTCAGCTCCAAGGGCAAGTCGGCAAGCCCGTGAGCACTTTCTGTGCTCGTCGTGCAGGTGCGTGAGTGTTGGCTTACAGTGGTTTACGCGATGCCTTCTTGCACACCTGCTTGCGGCGTGGCGACGCAAGCAGCCACCGTGACGGCCCACGATCCCGAGCCCATCCCGTAGTAGGCACGGCGCCGCTCGGTAGTTCGTC
This sequence comes from Streptomyces sp. SudanB52_2052, assembly GCF_964272415.1. NCBI lineage: Bacteria > Bacillati > Actinomycetota > Actinomycetes > Kitasatosporales > Streptomycetaceae > Streptomyces > Streptomyces sp. SudanB52_2052. The sequence continues at coordinate 80,071 of NZ_OZ186796.1, forward strand.
GGTGTGACCTCTGGCCCTCATAACGCTCGGACGAACAGACTGAGAGTTCCGAGGAGATGGCAGTATGTCTGAGATCGCCTATTGTAAGATTCATCCAGCGATCGGGATAGCGCGGGTTGGCAACGGCGACGAGTGCTTCTACGCTCCTGAGACGCCGGATGAGAAGCCCAAGGATCCAGGCTTTTATAAGGACGCGAACAGCACGGCGAAAATCAAGCGGCAGGCGGCGCGTTTCCGCGTCTACGGATACGACGAGCACGACCAGGTCACCGGCGAGGTCCTGGACGGGCTGGACGGCGCCAGCGTCGAGTGGACGGCCCATCTGGCCAATACCAAAGCTGCGTGGTACCAGTTCACGATCGCGCTGGATGTTCCCGAGGCCCAACGCCTGGGCAAGGAGAGTTACGGCCGTCGCAACGCGAAGATTTCACGGGACGCACTGCGGATCGATCCAGGCCCACGGACGATCCAGGGGCGGAGCCAAGGCGACGCCCAGCATCAGTTCAACGGGACGATCTCGGCCAACGGCCAGAACACCCCGGTGTATCTGGGCGAGTTGCGGACCGACGAAGAGGGGCGGCTGGTCGTGCTGGGCGGCAGGGGCACCTCCGCGTCGTTCACCACACGGCCGTCCGAGCTCACCACGTTCGGGAACAACGACGGCTGGCACGACGACATCTCGGACGGCCCGGTGACCGCCACAGTCACGGTGGGGCGCAAGCAGGTCGAGGTGAGGCCGTCGTGGGTGGTGGTGGCTCCGCCCAACTACGCCCCGGACGTCAAGGGCATCGTGACGCTCCATGACCTGCTGTACGACGTGTTCGTGCAGGGCGGCGCACTGCCGTTCCCCAACCAGATCAGCTTCGCCGAACATGTCGAGCCGCTGCTGCTGCGCTTCAGCCGGCACCAGTGGGTCAACCAGGGCTTCGCCGCCGAGTTCGGCTGGAGGGGCCCCAACGACTTCAGTTCCGCCGACCTGCCCGCGGGGTTGGGCAGCAACAAATCGCAGTACCGGGAGCTGCGGCGCCGCGTGTACTACCAGATGCGCAACTACGACCGCGACGGCCTGTCGCCGCTGCCCTGGCCCTGGCTGTACGGGGACGCGATGTCCACGCCTGCGCAGTCACCCCGCCAGTACAGCAGGCTGACAGCGACCCTGGAGCAGATCCTGGAGCTGTGGGTGGCAGGCACGTTCGACGACACGACGCCGTACCCGACCTACTCGTCGTTGCAGGAAGCGCCGGTCGGCCAGCAGCCGGGCCTGCTGGACCGGGCGGCCCTGGAATACTGTCTGGCCGACGCTTTCCACCCTGGTTGCGAGGTCACCTGGCCGATCCGGCACGACACCCTCTACAGCGAGCCGTTCCGCATCCGCCACCGCGCCGACGGGCAACCCGGGCCGGACTACGGCGACTACCTCCCACCGGGGCGGGCCCTGTCGGCGACCGGCCCTCTGCACGAGCAGGGCCCGGGCGATCTGACCCGGTGGATGGGGCTGCCCTGGCAGACCGACACCGCCAGCTGCCGCGCGGGCTATGAGCTGCGCGAGCACATCGGCCCCCGCTACAGCCCCTACCTGCCGACGTTCTGGCCGGCGCGCGTGCCCAACCACGTACTCACGCAGGACGACTTCGACACCGTCACCTACGCCAGCGCCGACGACGACGAACGGCAGCAGGCCTTCGAGAACCGCGCCGTCTGGTACCGCTTCCTGGATCCCGACAAGAGGAAGGGGATGCAGGACATGATCAGCATGTGGCCGAAACTCGGCATCGTCGAGACCCACCCCTACACCGTGGGCGACGGAATGTTCCCGCAGGAGATCCTGGTGGAGTCGACCCCGGACCCCTCCCTGCCGCCGGTCCCCGACGATCAGAACCTCGTCAACGTCCATGTGCCCGAGGCCGGCGTCCCCGGGGCCGAGGACGCGCAGAACGCGCAGGTCAGCCGGACCACCGCGCGCAGGGTCGCCGAGAACACCGAGTTCGACGAGAAGCAGATCTCTGCGGGCTACGTCGCCAAGGCCGACCCGTTCGGAAACCGCCGATGACCCCGGCCCCGGCGTCCCGCCGCCGCGCCCCCATTGAAGCGGCCCAGGGTGGCTACGACGTCATTGTGGCGGGTGGCGGCCCGGCCGGGGCCGCCGCCGCCATCACCCTGGCCCGCGCGGGCCACAGCGTGCTGCTCGCCGACGCCGGCACCGGACCGCCCAAGACCGGCGAGTCCCTCGTGCCCGCCGCCCGGCTCCTTCTGTACGACCTGGGCGTCGACGTCCGGGCGCTCGACGCCGACCACCGGCCCTGCCACGCCAACCTCTCCGCCTGGGGCTCCGCACGCCTCCACCAGCTGAGCTTCCTCGACGACCCCCACGGCCACGGCTGGCACCTGCACCGGCCCGCCTTCGACAGCATGCTGCGCCGGCGCGCCCGGGACCAAGGCGCCCACGTCGCCGAAAACGTCGCCATCACCCACCCGACCGCCCGCCCGGCCGGCGGCTGGGAGGTGGCCACAATCACCGGCGCCACCTCCAGGACCGCGTGGAGCCGATGGCTGATCGACGCCACCGGCCGGCGCGCCGCGCTCGCCGCCCGCCGCGGCGCCCGCCGCATCCCCTACGACCGGCTGATCGCCATCCATCTGAGGCTGGCCCCCGCCGAGGCCGACCTGGAGGAGGCCTCGGTCGTCGAAGCCGTCCCCGACGGTTGGTGGCACACCGCGCCACACAACCCGGCCCACCGCCTCATCACCTACTTCACCGACAGTGACCTCGCCCCCGCTGCCCTTGTCACACCGCAGCCTTTGCTGAACCTCCTCGCCACCACCCGCCACACGGCCAGGCGCGCACAGGGCCGCCCACCCCTGCCCGGCGCCGCCCCGCGCCGGTGCGCCGCCTCCACCACACGGCTGCAACCCGTGGTCGGCGACCACTGGATCGCCGCCGGCGACGCCGCGATCACCTTCGATCCCCTCTCCTCCCAGGGCCTGCTCACCGCCCTGTACTCCGGCCTGAGCGCCGGGCAGGCCGTCGACGCTCACCTGCACGGCGAACCCGACGCGCTCACCACGTACACCACCCGCCTGCGCGACACCTTCCATGCCTACGCCCACGCCCACCGTGACATCCACCGCTGCGAATCCCGCTGGCCGGACCACGCCTTCTGGCAACGCCGCCACACCACGCCCCGCCCGGTCACCTCAGCCCCACACTCAAAAGCCGCACAAGCCGCAGACATCCCTCACGCGCCATGAGAGGCCAACCCCAACGGGAAAGGACAATGCGATGAACACACCCGAATCCCGACAGACGATGCCCCCGACACCCACCGGCACGCACCGCTTCACCCTGCATGGTCACGGCCGGTCCGGCAGCAGGACATTCTTCGCCTATCACGTGTCACTGTTCAACGCGCCGCCGCACGCGTACCAAATGGTGCTCCGGATCCAGCTCAGCGACTACGTGCAGAACATCTACCTGAACGAGCTCAACAACCCCCCGTGCATTCCCTGGGGATTCAGGCTCTACCACTCACTGAACACCGAACCCACCGCGGAATTCCCCCTCTCCGACCTCTTCAACGGATACCGCACCTCCTTTGTGGCCTATATCGAGCGCGTCTTCTACGATACGACCAACGGAAACCGTGACTTCCAAAAAATGTACGACGAGGGCAGGCCCCTACCGGTCCAAGTCAACATCCTGAGCGCGAGCTACCCGCACCCAATAGGCACAGATCGCTACTCGAGTGAATTCAGCGGCCTACTCTTCGGCTCCGATGAGGAAACCTTCCTCGCACACCGACTCCCAGAGGCCCCGGACTGGGACGAAGTACGCGCCATCACCCACACCCCGAACCAACTTCTGCAAGGCACCCTCGACGACTTCCCCCAGATCACCGTTCACGGCGTCCGCGACTATATGCAGGATGCCTATCCCCCCACCTCCCGCTATGAGGAACAAAGCCCATTCATTGAAGATCACCCCTACGATTCCACAGTCACACGTCGGCGCGACGGACATAAATTCCAATTGAGCTTCAGCGCATGCGAGCAACAATGGTGGAACAGCACCACTCTCAACGATAAAAATTAATCACCGGACCCGGACCTGTTTCGGGAACGGTTTATCCGGCGCTTCGGTCAGTAGACCTCGGCGCCCGACCTGCGGTCACTGAGGTTTACGTATCTGCGTGCCGTGTGGTGGCCCGGTCGCTCCGGACGTGCTCGCCCTTGGAGCTCGTAACATGATCATGACCGGGCCCTCTTGAGGCGTCCCCAGCAGATGAGGCCGCAGGCGAGGGAGACGAGGCGACGTGCAGGTCGGCCAGGCGTTGAAGTGGTGCAGGAGCGAGAAGGTCTGCTCGACGACGTAGCGGAGCTTGCCCAGGTCTTTGATGTTCGGGGCGCCCTTGCGGGAGATCACCGGCAGGATGCGGCGCTTGCGCAGCTCGCGGCGGTTGGGGTTGCTGTCGTACCCCTTGTCGCCGAGCACGGCGTCGGGCCGGTGGCGCGGGCGGCCGGGCTTGCCGGCCACGGGCGGGATGCCGTCGACCAGGGCCAGAGTCTGGGTGACGTAGTTGACGTTGGCCCCCGTGGTGATGACCTTGGACGGGGTACCCTTCCCGTCGCAGATCAGATGGTGCTTACTGCCCGTCTTCGCGCGGTCGACCGGTGACGGGCCGGCGCCTTCGCCCCCTTTCGCGCGGATGTGGGGGGCATCCACGCAGGCCCGCGACCAGTCCAGAGCATCGGCCGCGTGCAGCTCGGCGGGCAGGAGGCGGTGTAACCGGTCGAAGACACCAGCTTCATGCCACCGGCCCAGGCGGCGCCAGCAGGTCTGTCCGGAGCCGAAGCCCAGCTCCAGCGGCAGCTGTTGCCAGCTGACGTCGTTGTAGAGCACGTACAAGATGCCCTGCAGGCATAGCCGGTCGTCCACCGGCTTCGGGCCGGGCGCCTGATGCGGCCACGGCGGCAGGAACGGCTCGATCAGCGCTCACAAGTCCTCGTCCACGATCCACGGCCGGTTCCCCACAACTCACGAACGGCGGAATCGTCGTACAGGTCACGCCCGACTGGCGCACCGCAACAAGATCGTGTTACGAGTTCTTGGAGGGCACCGCTCGGTACGGGAACTGCCATCGAGGCGGGGGCGCCACGACCGGTCCGGGACGGGGAGTCCGGTTCACCGTCCGATGCTTGCGGCCCTTTCGCTTCTTGCCCACGTGCCGCCCTGTCAATCCCCTGGTCGCGTAGAGACGAAGTGGCTTGATCGCCCGATTGGCGGAGTCCCAGGTGTGACGCGCTGGATTTCCTGCTTTGCTTGATCAGTAGAAGCGCATCCAGTACTAGCGGATGCCGCTGTGCCCGCTCCAGGATCCCGCAGAGATAGGGTGAGGCAATGGCCATTCCCCCCGCTGACAAACCAGCCACCGTCTACGTTCCGGTCCCTGACGGTGCAGGGTCCGTGAGTCTCGTCATCGATTTCGGTGACAGAACATACAACTATGGAACTCCCTTGAAGAAGGGTGACCAGCTGGGAATGTATTTTTCCCAGGACAAATTCAGCCTCACACTGGGGCCTGCGGGAATCGGGGGTGGCGCGCTCCCAGCACAGGAGTGGTCCGGCAGTCAACCCGCTACTGTGTCTCTGGAGTGGGGATAATCCGTTGGATCCTATGCGCCCTAGCATCGCGCTTTCATGAGGCGAGCTAGGGTGCGTTTTGAGAGTGCTGGTCACAGCCACTCGTTGATGGCTGCGACCAGCACCGTCGCTTCGTAGCGGACGGCGAGCTTGTCGTATCTCGTGGCGACCGCACGGTGCCGTTTCAGGCGATTGATTCCGCACTCCACTGCATGGCGCTGCTTGTACTCGTCCTTGTCGAACTTCGGCGGGCGACCGCCGTGGGAACCGCGCTTCTTGCGATTGGCGACCTGGTCGTGCTTCTCCGGGATCGTGCAGCGGATACCACGTTGGGGCAGGTAGTCGCGGCTCGCGCGGGAGCCGTACGCCTTGTCGGCACGCACCTTGTCCAGCCGGGTGCGCGGGCGGCCCTGCCCGAGCCGGGGCACCCGGATACGGCCCAGGACCACCTGGAACTGCGGCGAGTCACCGCGCTGTCCAGCCGTGATGACCAGCGCCATCGGCTTCTGGGCCTGCTCGACTGCCAGGTGCAGCTTGGTGGGCAGCCCACCCCGGGAACGTCCGAGCCCGTGGTCGTCGGGCTCGATGAGCACACCACCTGGCGGCTCGATCTGCCGATCCCCTTTTTGCGGGCACCAGCCGCATGCTGGTGGGCGCGGGCGATGGTCGAGTCCACCGAGACCTCCCAGGTGATCAGTCCCTCGGCGTCGGCCCGGGACTGCAGCTGCTCGAAGATGCGGTGCCAGGTGCCGTCTCGCTGCCAGCGCCGGAACAGACCGTAGACCGTCTCCCACGGGCCGTACCGCTCGGGCACGTCCCGCCACGGAGCACCGGCGCGGGTGCGCCAGCGGATGCCGTCTATCAACTGCCGCTTGGTGTGCACCGGTGGCCGCCCAGGCTTCTTGCCGACCGGGAGCAAGGGCTCCAGCTTCGCCCACTGTGCATTCGTCAGATCATGCCGCCCCGCGAAGTGGATCTTGACACATCAAGATCCACTTCTGAAACGCACCCTAGCCGCGGCGTGCGCCAGACGCCCTCGCAGGGTCTCAGTGGCGCGTACGAGGTGCGAGTGGCCGTGACGGGCCCGGCCGGGGCAGGCGAGGCTCTGGCTCAGCTTCTGGCAGATCAGGAGGCCCTGGAGCCCGCCTCCGTCGCCGGCCCGGTCCCCAGCCGCGAGGTACCGGACGCGGTCGTGACTTACATGGCGGGCCGCCCGGACGTCTTCACCCCCACCACTGCCGTACAGGAGGGCAGCGATGCCTGAGACCGCCATCCGACCCGAGCCGCGCGGCACTGCCTTCTCGCTGATCCGGGCGACCGCACTCGATCTGGCCGCTCACCGTGACGGGGAAGGCCAGCCGCCCGCCAACTGGGAGATGTACGACTCCCTGACCGCCGCGCTGAAGTGCTGGCACGCTGCCGACTGTCTGCGGGAGGACTCACTGCTGCTGACCGAGTGGCTGGCATGCGAACTGATCGCCTACCTGTACCAGCAATTAGGCCAGGACCGGGACCGGCTCGAGGCCTGGCTGCGTGACCACGGTGACCAGGTGAGCCAGGCACAGCAGCACGCGCACCCGGCCGGCCCCACCACGGTGGAGATCATGTCGGTCGTTGCCGAGGACTTCGCCGCCCGCCCGGCCGGGCCTGGCTCACAGACGCGCCTTCTCCGGATCGCGGCGCCCTATCTGCTGTACCTGCGCGAGGGCCAGGAGGTGGAGGACGCGCGGGAAGTAGCCCTGCCCCTCGCCCTGTGGGCGGGCCAGCAACTTGGCGGTGCTGATGGGCCACGACGGCGACGGATCAAGTCCTGCACGGACACGCGCACTCGCTGAGAGCCGCAGGGCGCCTCGGACTGCTGATGCTGATGCCCCGGTCCCGCTGTCGCGGGCCGGGGCATCAGCATGTGGTGCTCGGGTCAGGGGCTGTTTCTGACCCCGGTCCTGTGTGTCGGGGCTGTCACAAGTAGCCCTGTCCCGTTTGCCCTGGCTCGTGCGGGCACTCAATGTGGAACTGCTGGGCTGGGGCCACGGGCAAGGCGCTGCTGACACCCAGGGGCGGCCTTGCCGAGCCCTCGACCGGCTCCGGAGCGACCGCCGACGCTCTGTCAAATCCGTTTCGTAGGCGCGCATTTGGTGCCGTACGATCACGCCAGCATTCGGCTTGTGCCGGCTCTCCACCACCCCTCGTGGCCCGTACGGGCAGAGGAAGCGCAATGGCCACCCAGATCAGCTCCCCGATTCTCTTCGTCGAGCGGGCTCGGTAGGTCGCGCACCACGCGGTCGGGAGACGGACGCGTGTGACAGTCACTCAGATCGTCTCCGGCGTGCGGTGACTGATACAGCGACTCCGGAATTCCTCCACCGGGGTCCGGGCCCTTGCTCTGCCCGGACCGACCGGCCCGGGCCGACTCGCCCGCTCCTGGAAGTCTGACCATGACGACCATCGACCTGGCGACCGTCTCCGAGGCGGAGCCTTCCCCCCGGGGCCAACCCGTTCCCGGGCGCCGACACCTACAGCTGGACCCGGGCCTTCTCCCAGGCGTTGGCCCTCGACACTGGCCTGCCCCAGCTGGTGACCGACGCCATCGCGGCCTACGTGATTCGCCCGAAGCGCTACCTCACCAAGGCGCGGAACGAGACGGTCCACCGCCTTCGCCCCGGGGTGATTGTGAAGGACGACCAGACGGGCCTGCACGTCCTGTCGGTGACCACGCACGGCTTCGCCGGCACCCCGACCGAATACAACGAACGTGTGCGCAGCGCCTTCGACAGCCCGGCCCAGCTCGACGCCTCCCCTGACCGGGTGCTCCCGAGACTGACCACCGGGTCCGGCCCGAACGGCACCGCGCTGCCCTTCGTGACGACAGCCGAGCCGGTCGAGCCCACCGTCCTCAACACCCTGTTGGGCATCATGGACGTCGCCCTCACCGAGGCCGACCACAAGCGCGGCTACGACCTCGCCGAGGACATGACGGTCTTCGGCCAGACCAACCGCACCATGCACGTGCCGTTCGTGCGGACGATCACCGAGAACCACCAGGGCGCCCCCGTCATCCGCAAGGTCGTCGACCTGGTGGCGATCAAGGGCAGCAACCGTTCCCAGGCCCGGCTCAAGCTCCACGGGCTGACTGCCCGCAGCATCGCCTTCGGTGTCCCCATCGGCATGCTCGACCTGCCGGAGCCGACGGCCGGCCAGCCCGCGCCGCCGGAATACATCGCCGGGAGCCGGGACAAAACAACCAAGACACCCATGACGTGGTCTATGTGCTGCGCGAGCCACAGGCCCGGCAGGCCGCAGTGCCCGTGATCGCTGCCGGTGCTGCGGCCGCGGTCGAAGCGGCCCGGGCCACGCTCGTTCAGGCCCGGCTCACCGATGCCGGCGACCCGGGCGTTCAGATGACCGTGATCGCCGACTGCGCGGACTTCACGCACAGTCCGCTGACTCCCGAGGCCGACGGCTGTGCGGCGTCGTTCATGATGTGCACCGCGTGCCCAAACGCCGCGTACACCCGGGCCATCATGCCCGGCTGGCCCATCTGCACCGCGCGATCAGCAACCTGCGCGCCGTCGCCCGAAAGCTGGGAACACGACTGGGGTCCGGCCCTCGCCCGGCTCGAAGACCTGCGCAACCGCATCGGCTCCGGTCCCTGGCAGCACGCCCTGGCCCGGGTGAGTGACGCCGACCGCGACGTCATCGCCTCACTGATGAAAGGCCACTTCGACCAGTGACCTTCGTACCGCAGCCACCAACGGCAGCTGCCGCCCCGATCTGGGCGATCGAACCGGACCGAGTGGCCGCCTCCTGGCGCGGACCGCTGCCACGCTACGGCGATCCCATCTGGCTGCTGACGCCCTTGGATGACAATCCGGCCGGTCGAGCGCACCGCATCGTCTGGGACGGCTACCCAGACGCCTTGCGCGAGGAGTTCCGCCTACTGGTCTGGCTGTTGATCAACCGGCGCCTGCCCGACGCGTTCCTCGCCCGCCGCGCCCCGTCCTGGCGCTCACGCCCCAGCTACGCCGGCATCTATCACCCCCACTTGGCTTGGCTGCGCCTGGCCAAGTGGCTCGCCCGGCGCGGTACCACCACGCTGCGGGCCTGTCAGGCGGACGTCTACGACGCCTACTTCGACGACGCGATCAGACCAAGAGGACTGGATCGCACCCAGGTACACAACGAACTGGCCGCGTTCACGCGGCTGTGGGCCCTGGACGCCACCTCGCCCCGCCCGGCCGGGGTCGGCGAACCGTCCTGGGCCCATGACGATGACGAATACGTGCCTTCGGCCCGCCCTGGCGGAGAGAACGCCAGGGAGCCGATCGCCCCGGCCACGATCGGCCCGCTGCTGGTGTGGTCCCTGCGTCTGGTCGAGGACTTCGCCGCTGACATCCTCGCCGCGACCGAGGCGCACCAGCGATTGCTCGTCCGTGCTGCCCACGCCAGCGCGACGCCGGAATCCCGGGACCGGGTGGAGTCTTACCTGGCACGCCTCGCCGCAGACGGCCAGCCGTTGCCCACCCGGGCCCGGACCGCAGGCGCGCCAACCCTGGCCACCACCTACATCAGCGCGCTCACCGACGCCACCGAGCACCAGGTCCAACGCGCATGCCAGAAGGCGCCGTGGCCTGCTTACCTGCGCAACCACCCTGGCACCAGTCCGCTGCCCGTGGAGATCACCGCGTAAGTCGACCGGCAGCCGTGGACCGACGGCATCGACTTCCACGACATCGCGGACCTGCGCCGTCACCTGGCCACGGCAGCCTTCGTCGTCATCGCCTACCTCACTGGAATGCGCCCGGCCGAGGCGCTGTCCCTGCCCCATGGCTGTTGCACACCTTCTGCCGACGGCCCAGACCTGCTGCACGCCCGCACTTCCAAGACCACCATCGGTACGGACGGCACCCACGATCCCTCAGGCCGGCGGCGCGAGACGCCCTGGGTCGCGCCAGTCACCGACGCAGTCCGGGTGCTGGAGAGCACGGCCCCGTCCGGCAGCCTGCTGTTCGATGCCGCCCACCACACCCAGCGTCGGCACCATTCCCGGCCGAAGGCGCTCACGGTAGAGGCGATGCGCGAGCGCCTCGCCGCCTACGTCGACTGGATCAACACCACCGCAACCCGCCTTGGCCGGCCCGACGAACGTGTCCCGCCCGCCCCACACGGTCCGCTCACCCCGCGCCGCCTGCGCCGTACCCTGGCCTGGCACATCGCCCGCCGCCCCGGCGGCCTGGTCGCCCTCGCCGTCCAGTACGGGCACCTGCGCACCGCCCTGTCGGCCGGATACGCCTCCCGCCGCCGCGGTGGCATCCACGACCTCCTCGACATCGAGACCGCTCGCGCCACCGCCGACACCCTCGCTCGCCCGCACGACGACCTCACCACGGGCGCCGGGATCTCCGGGCCCGCCGCAGCCCGCGCCATCCGCTCCGCCTCGCACGGACCAGCCTTCGCTGGCGTCCTGCACACTTCCCGGCAGGCCCGTGAACTCCTGGCCAATCCGTCCCTGGCCGTCCACGACAACCCGCATGCCTATCTCCTGTGCGTCTACGACAGAGACAAGGCCCTGTGCCATCGCACCGGTCCCCGCCCCGATGCACCGCGACTCGACGTCTGCGAACCGCTGTGCGCCAACATTGCCCGCACCGACCAACACGCCCGCAGCCTCATCGCACACGCCGCGACGCTGGAACACCAAGCAGATTCGCCGCTCACTCCGCCACCGCTGGCCGCACGCCTGCGCCACCGAGCACAGCGCCACCGCGACATCGCCGCCCAGCATCACCGTGACCGCACCACCCAGGAGGCGACCTCGTGACACCCGCGCTCGACGAACGTAACCGCATCCGCGCCGCTATGGAACGCATCCTGGCCGGAGTCCCCGAACACTCCAACGGCGCCCTGACCATCGTCGCCCTGGCCGCCGAAGCCCACGTCCCCCGCAATGCCCTGACCCAACGCCACCTGGATCTGAAGAACGACTTCTACGCCCAGGTGCGCGCCCGCGGGCAGACCCCCGACAGCGAGAAGCGGCTGCGCCAGCAGGTCCGGCGCCTGAGGGAGTTGCGCGCGGCGGACGCCGAAGAGATCGCCCAGCTCAAGGCCGACGTTGAAGCACTGGTCGGCGCCCTGCACCAGGTCACGATGGAAAGCAGCCACTTGCACCAGCAGCTCGCCGACCGCCATGCCACCGTCCGCAGATTGCCGACGCAGGGCACGCTCGGCCCATAGCAGGCCCTTTGCCACCGACGACCGGCTGAGACCTTGGCTTCAACCCGTCCACGTCGGTACGTACATCCGGCATTCGCGGAGAGTCCCGACACCGGTGGCCTACAATTAATTGTCTATGGAAGATAATTCTTTGGAAGATGAGTGATGGCTGACGCTGACCTGAAGCTGCTGTACCGGGAGCTGGTCTCGCTGGAGATCGAGTTGTGGGGCGGCATCGAGGAACGGTTGCGTGCGGAGTACGACCTGGCGCTGACCTCGTTCGAGGTGCTGCACCTGCTGTTGAGGCGGCCTGGGCGGCGGATCCAGGACATCGCGGAGGAGTTCTCGATCACGGTGGGCGGCACGAGCAAGGTCGTCGACCGTCTGGAGGCGGCGGGGCTGTGTGGTCGGAAGGCCAATCCGAGCGACCGCCGTTCCTCGATCGTCGAGCTCACCCCTGAGGGGCGAAAGCTGGTGGACGGGGCGCTGAAGGTCTTCGAGGAGGAGCTGGAACTGCGGATCGGGTCGGTGATTCCCGAGGAGTCGGTACGCGAGGTGACCGCGGTCCTCAGCACTCTGCGGGCGGCCGGACGTGCTCTGGACGCGGAACGGAAGGCCGCGGGTCAGACGCCGGTTCCGGCGATGCAGGCGCCGAGGCAGCCTGGCCGGTCGGCCTCGTAAGCCGGGGCGTCCCGGACGCGGCAAGGGGCGGCTGGTGCGGATCAGATGAGCATGGGCATCTGTTCCGCACCAGCCGCCCCTTGCCGTTCAGTCGGCGATGCCATTGAAAGCGATGACTGTGTCGATGTGGGCGCGGACGAGGAGGTTGCCGGGGCCGCCATTGCGGGCGGCGTACTCCTGGGTGCGCTCTTCGCCCATGTAGCGGGCGCCGAGGAGGCCGCCCCAGTGCAGCATCTCGTCGGGGTGCGTAGAGGTCTCGGCGTGGCCTTGGAGGATGACGAACGCGTATGGGGGATGGTCGTCGTCGATGCAGAGGGCGAAGCGCCCGTCGCGGGCGAGGTTGCGGCCCTTGACGCCGTCCTTCTCGGTGGTGAGCACGATGTCGTCGCCGTCGAGAAGGAACCAGACCGGTGTGACGTGCGGGCTTCCGTCGGCCCGGACGGTCGACAGCTTGCCGGTGCGGGTGCCGTGCGTGACGAATGCCCGCCACTGCTCGTCAGTCATCTTGCGCATGCGATGCCTCTCACTCTGGTAGGGGCCGTTCGTCGTGTTCTGCGGCCGGCCCGGCCGCAGAACACGACGAAGTGGGGGTCAGCGGCCCCAGAAGGCATCCTCGGCGTTCTGGTCGCCGGAGAAGAGCCACATCTCGGTGATCTTGCCGTTCTGGAGGCGCAGGAGATCCACGCCGTCCATGGCCATGGACGTGTCGCCGCGGCGGCCCGTGAAGTGGATGGCGGCGGCTACCAGGTCGCCGTTGCCCATCAGGGAGTGGATCTTGTCGATGGCAAAGGTGCCCTGGCTGGCCTCCATCATGCCGCCGAGCATCTGGAAGACGGCGCCCTGGCCCTTGTGCTCGCCGGAGAACTGGTTGGCGCCGGGCTGGTGCCAGACGATCGCCTCGTCGAGGAGCTCTCCGAGGGTGGCCATGTCGCCGGTCTGCACGGCCTGGAAGTAAGTGCGGGCGATGTCGATGTTCGTGCTGGTCATGGTGTGCTCTCCAGAGTGTTGTGTGGGGACGGCTGTTAGCGGGCGAAGTCCAGGCATCCGGCCAGGCCGGCGTCGGTGAACGCGGTTTCGATCTCTTTTCGGCCTTCGGTGAAGTGGGCCCAGCTGTCGAAGTGGGCGGGGACGACCCGGCGGGCGCCGAGCGTCTTCGCGGCCTCGGCGCCCTGGGCGCTGTCAAGGGTGAGCAGGGCGCCGTCGAAGGCGAAGGGCATGCGGGCGCCGCCGAGGAAGAGGATCGCAGTGTCTACCGGGGCGAACCGTTCGGCGATCTCCTTGACGTGCTCCAAGGCGGCGTTGTCGCCGCTGACATACACCGGAGGCAGGTCGTCGCTGGTGAGCATGAAACCGATGACGTCACCGGTGATCGGTTCACAGCCGACGGGGCCGTGCCGGGCGGGCACGCCGGTGACGGTCACGGTGCCGGCATCGGGCCGCCTGAGCTCGGCGGTCTGCCAGACGTCCAGCCCGCGGGCGTTGCCGCCCAGGCGACCGGAGCCGCTGACCGTGGTGAACACGACGGGAACCTCGGACAGATAGGTGCGGCCGGCGTGGTCGAGGTTGTCGTCGTGCTCGTCGTGGGAGAGCAGGACGGCATCGACGCGACCCAGGTCGGCGGTGGAGACGGCGGCAGGGGCTGTCTTGACGAGCCTGTGGTCGCCCGGGAGCGGCATGGGGTACTCGCCGGGCGGGTCGAAGGTGGGGTCGGTGACGAACCTGAGCCCGCCGTACTCGATCACGGTGGTCGGTCCGCCGTGGACACGGACGGGGATCTGTTCGCTGGTGGCGCTGGCGCCGGGCATCGGAAACCTCCAGGCGGAGTACGGGCGGGACGCGGAACCGGTCAGGGGGTGGGTGCGGAGAACACGCCGAAGTGGTTGCCCGCCGTGTCCCGCAGCCGGGCGAAGGTGAAGCCCGCGGAGTCGGAGACCGGCGCCATGAGCACCTCAGCGCCCAGTCGTTCGGCGTGGGCGACGGTCGCGGCGACGTCCTGGACGACGACGTAGAAGACCGCGTAGTCGGGGAAGCCGCCTTCCGAGTCCCACACTCCGCCGGCCGGCTGCTGGGCGCCCGGTGTCATCACCGAGTGGTAGGTGACGCCCGGGGTGTTGGTGTTGAGGACGTACTTCCAGTCGAAGAGTTCGCCGTAGAACTCCTTGACCTTCTCGGGCTGGTCGGTGCCGAACTCGAACCAGGCGACCGAGTTGAAGGCGGGAACGGTCATGACACTCACTCCTCACCCCATACCGGGGGGCGCACAGAAACTCTCTGAGATGGATCGGACACGATGGGTGACGGCGGCTCTGCGGCTGCGACTCGGTGAGCAGACCCGTGTGAAGCGTGACCGCGAGCCTCGATCAGCTGTCGCCCAGCCAACCATTTATATTCCATGGAATCAACTTCCTGGGATTATTGTTCCATGGGTGTGGGTCCGGCGGCGTCCCGCCGGCCGTCCCATGGACAGCTCAGGAGCCCGGCCGCCCAAGAGGTGGACGGTGAACGGCAGGAAGGAAGTCGGCCATGGAACCGGTCGAGATCGAGGCGAAGACTCTGATCCAGAAGTCGAAGACCCCGTCGAACGACTACGTCATCAACCCCTACACCGGATGCGTGCTGGGCTGCGCCTACTGCTTCGCCTCCTTCGCGGGGCGGCAGTTCGGCCGGTCCGTCAAGGAGTGGGGGGACTACCTGTACGTGAAGAAGAACGCGGTCGAGCTCGCCCGCACAGAGCTGGCGAAGATGCCGCAGGACAAGCGGCAGGGCACGATGCTGCTCAGCTCGGTCACCGACCCCTACCAGGGCCACGAGACGAAGTACCGGCTCACCCGCGGCATCCTGCGCGAACTGCATGCGGTCGGGTACCCGGGCCTGGTGCGCATCCTGACCAAGTCGCCCGTCGTCACCCGCGACATCGACCTGCTCAGCAGTCTGCCGCGCGCCGAGGTCGGCATGTCGGTGACCACCACCGACGACAAGGTCAGCCGCTGGCTGGAGGTCCGCGCCCCGCTCGCCTCCCGCCGACTGCGCACCCTGGCCGAACTCAACGAGGCCGGCATCGCCACCTACGCCTTCGTCGGCCCGCTCCTGCCGCACTTCGCCACCCAGCCCGAACTCCTCGACGACCTCTTCGGACGGCTCGTCGAGGCCGGGGTGGGTGAGGTGTTCATGGAGCACATCAACCTCAAGCGGTACATCCGCGAGCGCATGGACCAGGTCCTTGCCGACGAGCCCGAAGAGGTCCGCGAGGCGTACCTCCAGGCGCGGACCAAGGAGCACCGCGAACAGCTCGACGCGATCGTGGCCGAGCTGCTGGACAAGCACGGGCTGCGACTGCGCTTCGAGGAGGTCGTCCACCATGACGACAATGACGCCCTGCGGGCAAGGCTCGCATCCTCAGCGTGACCATGACCGTCACCAGGTCGCTGGGCCAGGCGTACGTCAGGCGGTGACGCCGGGCTCGGGATCCGGCACCGCCATGGCCCACGTCCCCATGGCCTCCAGGACCTCGAGCAGTCCCTCGCCGAGAGGGGTCAGCGCGTACTCGACGCGCGGCGGGATCTCCGCGTAGGTCGTGCGGGTGACGATGCCGTGCCGCTCGAACTGACGAAGCCGGCTGGTCAGGGTGTGCGGACTGATGCCGGGCAGCGCCTCGCGCAGTTGGTTGAACCGGTGGGAACCCTTGAGGAGTTCGCGCGATCGGGGTGGCCCACGGCCCGTTGAGGAGGGTGAGGAACCGGGAAACGCCGCACTCGGGGAGGCAAGGATCAGTCACATTCCGACCGTGTGCAGTTGATGTAACTGGTGCACCGTGTGCACTAATGGCGTCATGACCTACGTGATTCATGGCGCCACGGGCGCCCAGGGTGCCCCCGTCGTCCCCGCTCTCGCGGCCGGGGCCCAGGTTCCCGTAACGCACTCACCCATCGCCACACTGACCTGAAGAGCGAGTTCCACGAGCTGCGGGGCGCCACGCTGAGCAGATTACCCGGTTGAAGGCCGATGTCGAGGCACCGGTCGGTGCCCTGCATCAGTCGACGGTCGAGAACGCTCTGCTGCGCCAGCAGCTGGCCGACCGTGCCGATGTCGTCCGGGTACTGCCGACGCAGCCGCGGGCCCGCGACAGCGCACATCTGGGGCCGCCTGGCCTGAGGTGATCGTCCGATGCCGGGGCCAGATCCAGCAGGCATACCGCGAGCGAGCACCGGATGACGACGGCGAAGCCGATCTTTAGATGGGGGTGTTCTCGTCCGGGACGAAGGGCTCTCCATGGCCGGGGACGATCAGGGAGGGCCTGAGGGCGAGGATCTTACGGCGGGAGGCGCGCAGGCCCTCGTGGTCGTCGGAGGTGGGATCTTCGGCGGGGCCGTGGACGCTCCACCAGGCGTGGGTGAGGATGACGGTCCCTTCGGCGGTTTCCGCGACGGTGGAGATGTCCTGGGGGGTGTGGCCGGGTGTTTCGATCAGGCGGATCGAGGGGAGAGCTGGTATCCGTCGGCGGGCCGGTCGTACCAGAGGTTGTTGTGGTAGGCGGCCCAGACGTCGTGGGCGCGTGCGTGGGGGAAAAGGGCGGCGTTGAGGGTGTGGTCGGGGTGGTGGTGGCTGAAGACCACGTCGGTTACCTGCTCGGGGCTGATTCCGGCGGCGGCGAGTGGGTCGAGGATGAGTTTGCGGTCCTCGACCATGCCGGGGTCGACGACGACGATCGTGTCGCCGTCGCGCAGGAGGCAGACGGTGGAGGCGACGTGCCACGGCTTCTCGCGGCCGTCACGGTCCGCATTGCGTGTGTCGAGGCTGTCGTAGCCGGTGGTCAGCAGGGTGAATGTGGCCGTCATGAGGTCGGGCATGTGCGACTGACGGACGCCTATGACAGTGGGTCTTGGGCTTTCTGTCGTAGGCGTTCGTAGGGTGTCTGGCCGGCGAGGGCGCCGTGGGGGCGATGGTAGTTGTAGTAGTCCTCCCACTCCTGCAGTTTGCTGTTGAAGAGGTTGACGTCGTCGATGACCTGACCTTCGAGGAGGCGGTAGAACTCCTCTGAGTCGATGCGGTGCGATCGTTCGACCTTGCCGTTCAGCCGCGGGGTCCGAGGCTTGATGCGAACGTGTCCGATGCCCTTGTCGAGCAGGTGCCAGTGGAAGGCCTGACCGAACTCCTGGCCGTTGTCGGTCTGGACCTGCTCGACTGCGAAGGGGAGCTTGGACAGGACGTAGTCGATGAACTGGATGGCGGTCTTCTGATCGTTGCGCGGGTAGGCGCGCAGCACCCTCAGGCGGGTGCAGTCGTCGATGGCGGTGTACTGGTAGTAGCGCTTCTTGCGGCCGCTCTGGCCGAGTGGCTCGATGAATTTGACGTCGACCTGCAGTTGGTGGCCCGGTCGCTGCTTCTCGTAGCGCTTCCAGCGGATGGACCGGCGTTTGTAGCGCTGCGAGGCCGGCAGCCGGTTGAGGCCGACCTTCTTCAGGATCCGCCAGACGCCGGACGTGCTGATCGCCACGTCGTGGTACCGCTGCAGATACATCGCGATCTTCGCCGGGCCGAAGTGGTACTGCCTGCGAAGCCAGAGGATCTTCTCCACCACATCGGCCGTTGTTGCGCGCGGCGTGTGGTGGGGAGCGCTGGAGCGGTCCTTGAGGCCGTCCAGGCCCTCGGCTTCGTAGCGTCGGCGCCAGGTGTAGAAGCATTGGCGGCTGATGCCGTAGTAGCGGCAGGTCGCTGCAATGTTGCCGCTCACTTCCTCGGCGTGGCGCAGCACTGCGAGCCGGTGCCGGGCACGTCTTGCGAGCTCGCGTTCAGTCATGCGGGTCTCCTAGGGACGGGAGACCCACCTGTCAATAACGTCCGTCAGTTTTAGAACGACACCGTGTTCGCCGTCCAGAAGGCGATCGCCCGGACGTGGGCGACCGCGATCTCTGAGAGCACCTTCCGGGATCCTGGCCAGCCTGGCGTTCGGCTGCGTCTGTACGCCGGTCTGCGGCAGGTCGTCGCCCAGACCTCCTCACCGCACGAGGTGCTGGCCCCTGGCACGCGATGAGGCCTGGTCCGCCACCACGGGGGGAGTGACGGACCAGGCATGAAGACCACGGTGCCACACTCGCCCTCGGCGCGCGGGATCTCCGAGTGAAGTGTCTGGAACCAGAGGAAGACGACGGCTGCAAGGAGAACGCCCTGCCCGGCGTGCTGTAGACCGGTTCGCCGGAGGCCGACCTGGCGACTACGAGATCCGGCCCGAACACTCAGAAGGGATGCTCACCCTCGCCGCGATCACGCTCATGACCCGGCGCCTCACCCGCCAGATGGCCTACCCCACGCAGGCGGCCCCCCTCCCCTCCGGCCCCGCAGAGGCGGTGCGAGCTGCCTGAACAGCCCGTTCAGCGTGAGGTGTATTCGTCGGCCGGACCGGACAGGGCCGGTTCGCAGACGTCGGTGGCCGGGGTGATCAGTCGAGGTCGGTGGTGCCGGAGGCGGCGCGGGGCCGGTTGCGTGCCCAGCGCTTGAGGTCGCCGACGCGGTAGAGGAATTCGGTGCCGGGATTGCCGACCGAGCCGGGGAACGTCGGATCGTTGGCGCGGGGCGTAGCGCAGCGCGGCGCCCAGAGGGCTCGGAGTGATCAGGCAGCTTCTGCAGATGCCCTCCAACTGGCAGGGTGTCAGCCTTTGGGAGCTCGTCCGTTTTTCAGGTGAACTCACCGCTTTTCATGAGGATAGGCGTTAGACATCCTCCTACGCTCTTATCCGGCACAAGCAGTACGGACACGGTGTGCCTGCCTTCTTTGGGCTCGATGACCGTCGGGGGTTCGCATGAGGCCGGGACAGACCGGTTGGGGGGGCTCGTTGCACGCCGTTCGTATCGGCTGGTCACGGGCAGCATGTGGGTGGTGCAAGACTCTGGGGCTGGGATGCGTGCTTGCCGCCGCAATGAGCGCGAGCGGGACGGCGGTGCTGTTCCTTCCAGTCGGCGTCGGAGTGCCGGCTGCACATGGTCTGGCCGCCCTGTCGCTGCTTGGGCGTGCCAGAACGGTTACCGGAAGGGTGCGTCTTCGCCTCGTACTCTTCGCGGGTTCTGTGGCAGCGGGTGGCCTTCACCACGTCGTCGTCAGTCAGCTCCCTTCCTCTCGAGGAGGGCCCGCTGGTGGGCTCCACGTCGTCCTCCAGGTGCTGGCGGTCACCGGAATCGTCCTGTGTCTGGTGGTCGCGATCGCCGGACTGGTGATCGCGGTTACGGACCGCGGGGCGAGGCTGGTCTGGCTGCGGCGAGTTCTGGACGGATGGGTGCTCGCCGGCTCCCTGCTCACACTGGGCTGGGTGCTGCTGCTGCATCGTGCCGACCAGAGCGGCGATGCCTTCGGGTCCCTGCTGGATCTGGCACGTGTGGTGACGGACGTCCTGGTCTTTGGACTTCTGGTGGCACTGCGCTACTCCCTGAAGCGTCCTGAGCGCACAGCGACAACGGTAGCCGCCTTGGCCCTCATCGTGTTGACCGCGAGCGACATGCTGCGCATCCTCATGCCGCCCCCCGGCACCTGGTACGGCGTTCCTTGCGCGGCGGCCTGCTCGATCACTGGCCTGCTCCTCATCGCCGTTGCCCCATGGCTGGCCGGAGGCACCAGCGTCGTGGACGTCGACCAGCGCATCATGCCCGTTGTCGGGGTCGTGGCCGCTTTCGTGCCCGTGGCCATCTGCGTTCTGGCCTTGACGGCTCACGCCATGGTCGGAGGCCGCACCGACATGGTTCTGCTGGTCCTGGCGGGTTTGCTGCCTATCGCGCTCGGTATCCGGCAGGGCGTCATCCACGCCGATCACCTGCGTATCACTCGCGAAGCCACCACCCGGGAGGCGCTTTACCGCGCCTTGGTCGACGGCACCCGCGACGTGATCACCATCGTCAGCCTGGAGGGCCGCGTGCTCTACGTCAGCCCTGCCGCTCATCACGTCTTCGGTTACCGGCCTGAGGACCTGCTGGGTGCCCGTCTGCCCCTGTACTGCCACCCCGACGACCTGACGCCGCTGATGCAAGCAGTCGAGACGCTGCGGCAGGAAGCCGCATCAGGCATCCGCGGTCCGGGCCGCCGCGTGTCGTGCCGGGTCCGCCACGCCGACGGACGTTGGCGCCACGTCGAGTCGACGGTCAGCCACCACACCGAGGGAATGATCTTCAGCAGTCGCGATGTGACCGACAGGGTCACCCAGCAGAAACAACTCGAGCACCTGGCCTTCCACGACGCGCTCACCGGACTGCCCAACCGGGCCCTGTTCGCCGACCGAGTCGCGCATGCCCTGCGCAAGCGAACCACGCGCACAGCCCCGCCCGCAGTGCTCTTCATGGACCTGGACGGCTTCAAGGCTGTCAACGACTCGGCCGGACACGCGGTGGGCGACGCTCTCCTGATCCACGCCGCCCGCCGGATCCAGGCATCCGTACGGGCTGAAGACACCGTGGCACGCCTCGGCGGTGACGAGTTCGCCGCCCTCCTGGAGGGAGAGGCCGGGAGGCACCCCGCACATGCCCAAGACGTCGCCGAGCGCATCCTGACGGCCCTGACACAGCCCTACGAGATCGCAGGCAACAAGGCACTCGTCTCCGCCTCCATCGGCATGACACTGGCCCTCCCGGGCGTCACACCGGACGAACTCCTGCGCCAAGCCGATGAAGCCATGTACGAGGCCAAGAGAGCAGGCAAAGGCCGCATCCGCATGCACATCCCCCAGCCCCGCCAAACCGGTCACAGTCCATCACTCGAGGCCCATCAGACGGCCACTCCCCTCCAGGCGTCAGACGAACCGGCTGCGCACGGCTTGGGCCAGTGACCCCGTGCTGCCGGTACCCGAAACCCTGATCCGAGCCTGACCCAGCAGGGACCGGCCATTGCCACGGGCCGTGAGTCAGAGCTCCGAGGTGCACCGGGAGCCGGTCGGCAAGCGGAGCATGCCGCGATCACGCTCGCGGACTGCGGACCGCTACGGTCTTCCTGCCGCCTGCGTGCTGCGGTTGTGGACGTGCCGCAGCTCCCCCGCCCGGCAGGACGGCGGCGGTGTGAGAGCCGATGCCGACGTCGTGCTCAACGAAGCCGGGCGGGGTGTGCTCGCCGAGCTGTGCGGGGTCGAGCCTCAAGTGCTGGCCCGGGCGGCGGTGGGGGCCGGGCTGGTGGTGGGGGCCGGGCTGGTGGTGGTCGGCCACCACCGGCGGGCACGTACCGCACGGGTCGCAGGCGATGTGCATGCAGCTCACCGCCAGGAGCTGCTCTGGGCCTACGGGATGGGTCGGTTCCGGGGATAGGGTGGATCTGCCAGCGTGCCCAGTCTCGCCGGGTGTGCGCGGTCATCTCGGCGGTGGCCAGAGTGGTGGTCTTCGCCGCGGTGAGGCGCTCTGGCCACCGGCCGGTCCGAGGGCCGGTGAGGAGGGCCTCCAGTAGCGGGCCGGCGAGCACGTGGTGGTCGAAGGGAGCCCGGTGGGCCGGGCGAGCAGCGCCAGCGGGGGGCAGGTGGGCGGGACGCAGGGCGGCCAGGGCCTGGCGTACGGCGGGGTTGGCACCCCAACAGGCGTCCAGGAGGAGGGCGTTGGCGGTCAGGGGTCGGTGCAGGGTTGTCAGGTCAGTGTCGAGGAATCCTTCGGGCTGGGGTCCGGGGTAGGAGTGGGTGCAGATGTAGAGGACGTTCGCGTCGGCGCCGAGCGCGCTGTCCGCAGCCCCGGGAGGCGCGATCAGGACCGGCTGGGTCCGGGACGGCAGGGGTGTCACGCGGGCAGGTAGGTCAGGCGGGCGGCGACACGGTGGGCGTCCGCTGACAGCGCGGGGAGCGGGCGGGCGCGACCACCAGGACCCGCAGGTCGCGCACGATGCGGATGCGCGGGGCGGCGGAGCGTCGGGGGCCAGGCACTGCGGTGACCTGAGGCATCGTCAGGTCCCTTCGCGTAGCCGGGCCATGCAGGCGGGGCAGATGTCGAAGTCGTTCGTCTTTGGATCGATCAGGGAACCACAGCCCTTCTTGCACCAGGTCAGGGTCTCAAAGAGAGCAGCGCAGCCCAGGCATAGATAAAACGACCAGTCGCGATGAACATCGATGATGGTCGGGGTGTCACACCTGGGACACCAGTGGACGAGTGCTTCCTCGTTGTCTCGGGGGTCCAGTGCTGCCCGGCGCACCATATCGGCGTAAACGTAATCAGCGGTGGCCGATTCGGCGTCGGTCCACGTGCGGTAGCAGAACCGGCAAGCAACAGGGGTTCCGGCGACCAGCGCTGGCATACCGCAGTCCGGGCAGTCGACCGTTACGTCCGCGTACGGAGCCAATGCCTCCTTGATTCCGTTCATCCGAGTATTGATCAGCTCGGTGATCGTGCCCAGTCGATGCCGGATGTCGTCCATGGCCGTCTCCACCTGGGCTTGTTCGGCCGCGTCCAGGTGTGGCAGAAGGTGTTCGTGCAGGAAGGCGAGCAGGAAGTCCAGCACGGTGGCGGCTTGGGTCTCCACCGCCGGCGCGGACTGCGTCAGCCCGTAGTGCTGCAGGGCATTGCGGGTCTGACCCAGCTTCGCGACGGCGGCAAGATGCTCGCTGTCCAGGTCCAGTCCCACCACCTCACGTAGCCGCTTGAGGGTCTCGTCGATGCCGCAGCTGACGAAGTTTCCGCTGGCGAACCGCTCGCTCACCGGAGTCTTCCTGCTCTTGCGGAGCTCGGCGGACAGGTCCTGTAGGACCAGCGTCCAGTGCGCCTGCCGGAGGCGGGCCTTGAGCAGGACCTCAGTGCCGGCTTGGAGGTGCAGCACGGCGTACTTCAGGTCGCGCGGCGTCGCATCGTCGGACAGGTGCTCCACCACGCTGGCGAGGTAGTCCAGTCCGTTGAGGACGGGTGGGAAGTCGATCTGCGGCTCCGAACCGGATGTAGGCGGCCCGGGGCGCTGCCCGGGCACCTCGACGCCGGGCGAGGAGAGCTGATTGCCCCTTCACGGCTCGGTCTGTGTTCTGCCGGATCTCCCCCGTCATCCTGCTCCCACTGTGCTTCCGTCCCTAACGAAGTTGGTGAGTAAGCCGGTTACCGCGCCCGTCTGTCGTCGTTTTCCGGCGGCTTCTGAATTCGGCTTAGAGAGCCTATTGGGAAGCAGGACCGTTCGGTGAGATGTCGAGGCACAGTTTGCGGGTCTTCGTCTCCTCGCTGTTGGGGGGCGGGTCAGCCACGGCGGGAAGAACCTCGCGGGGCGTCCATGGAAGCGTCGTGGGTACAGACCCGCGTGCCGCGTCATTGCCGGGTCCTTGCTGGGGAGGGCGACGCCCTTGAGTAAGCGAGCATGCCGGTCGGGCGCCTGTGTCACAGTGAGCAACGAGAGCGAATAGGCGACAAGGGGGGCGGGCTGTCGTGCGGCGTGACCGAGGGCTTCCGGTGTTGCGGGAGAAGGAGTTGGTGGCCGCTGGCGTGGACGTCGGGCCGGTGCGGCAGATCACCGTTGTCGTCGGGCGTGCGGGCGGCGGGAAATGGCACGTTCCCGCCAAGGCCTCGGGGTGGCGGAGCCATTGCCGGTATGCGGAGCACCTGCCGGGCAGTCCGCTCGCTCTGCTGGATGTCTGTGAGCAGGTGTGTCGTCACTGCGCCCGGGTGGTGAGTGTGGAGCCGGGCGAGGAGGCGCTGTGGCGGGCGGCGGCCGAAGTCGTCGTGGCGGACGGGCGGGTGCGCAGGCTGGAGGAGCAGGAGGCGGGCCCGCGGTCCTGGGAGGGCTATGCGGGGGTGCTGTGGGAAGCGGCCCGCCATCACGATGCAGACGTGCGCGGAAGGCTTGAGCCGTAGACGGCTGACGCCTCGGTTGCAGGTGCGCGGCAGGTGCTTCAGGCGTGGTCGGGAGTACTGAAGCGTTCTGAGGCTGCGCTGGCCAGTTGGCAGGCGGCGGCGCCCGCGGCGCGCTCCGCTACGGCGGTCAGCGGGGCGTGCGATGCGGTGGCCGCCGACGGGGACCGTGCAGCAGGAGGGTCTACAACTGGCGGCCGCGGTGCTGCGGTCCCGGTGGGCGGAGCCGTTCGACGTGTGGGCGGCCGTCCGGCAGGCGTGGAGCGGTGTCCGGGACCAGGGCGGCGAGGCGACTGCGGCACGTGCGGCGGCGATGCGGGCGGTGGAAGCCGTCTGGGGCGGGGGGCGGGTGCGTGATGTGACGGCGCTGCCGGAGCCGGCCCTCGTGACGGGTACCGGGTTTGTTTCTCCCGCGCAGTGGGCGGATGCGGAGTTCCAGCACCGGTGGCAGCAGTACGTGTTGGACCGGTGCGACCGGCTGGAGGAGGCACTGGGGGCAGCCACGGGTGAAGGCGGCGAGGGGTGGCAGCTGGTGCGGGTGAGCAGCTGGCCGCTGACCCGCAAGCAGGATGCGGAACTGGCCTACCTGGCCCAGTACGAGCAGCACGGCCCCGCTGTCCCGTTCGGCGGCCGCCTGGCCGGCTACGGCATCGAACCCGACCACGCTGTCGTGCTCGCCGTCCCCCGCTTCGCCGCCCGGCACGCCGCCGACCACACCCGCGACGACCGTCAACGGGTCATCCTCGGATCGGACCTTGTCGCGGGCACCGCCGAGCCGGACAAGCTGGACATGCTGGCGCTGCTGCGCGGCGCCTACCCCTACCTGCCGGCGGACGCCGAAGGCGACGGGCCGAGCGCCAGGCCCACGGCCATGGTGACGACGGCCCGGGCGGTGCGGCGCGCTGACCAGCTCGGGCGGCGGGCCGCCTACAGCGGACCGGACTCGATGGAGGTCTATAACGATCTGGCCGTCGGCAAGTACAGCTGGGTCCCCGACGACGAGCATCCCGGCCCCGCGGCCGCTGAGATGGAGCACCTTCCCGTCCACTGGCTCAAGGACTGGCCAGACGGTCGGCAGCAGCCTTGGCGACCATGTCGAAGTCCAGGGGCCCGGGCGGCACACCGAGGTGCTCGTGCAGTCGTGTCCAGGAACGGGCCATGCACGGCACCCTACGGCGGGGCGTGGACAAGCGGCGGGGCCCTGCCTTTCCCTCGGCGAACGGCTACGGGGCGGGCGACCGCGGCTTTCGCCGCCCGGGTCGCCCCGCTCAGGGCGGCCGTGTCAGCGTGATGCCGCTGCCGAGGGCCGTCGAGGTACTGGGCTCGCCGCCGGTGCCGTCCCCTAGCGCTGCCGGCTGGTCGGCGAGACGGGCTGCCTGTCCGAACAGGTGCAGCAGGGCGTCCTGGACTTCGGTGAGCTGGTCGATGCGGCGGAGAAGTTCGGCGTATTCCTCCACCGGCATGTGGGTCTGATCGGCGCTCGCGGTTGCGGCTCGGGCGGCATCGGGGAGGGGGTTGGTGACGAAGGTGCCCAGGCCGTGGACGGCGTGGACGAGGCCTTCGTCGCGCAGGACTCGCACAGCGGCGCGGGCGGTCATGTTGGCGATCCCGTAGTCCTCTTCCAGGACGCGAGAAGGCGGCACCTGGTCGCCGGGTCCCAGTTGCCCGGTGAGGATTTGCTGGCGCAGGACATCGGCCAGGAGGCGGTAGGGCGGCCGGTCCGAGGGCTGCGGCAGCCGACGTGGCGCAGTTCCCTGTGTGCCCGGCGGGGCCTGCGGGAGGCTTGGCTGTCGCTCATGAAGCGTCCTTGCGCGGAACGGGGCTGCGGTGGAGCTGACGCTGCACCAGCGTGATCTCCGGTGTGCCGTAGGCGGTGGTCACGCCGGAGATCGTGTAGCCGGAGGCCTGGGAGAGCT
Organism: Streptomyces sp. SudanB52_2052; assembly: GCF_964272415.1. NCBI lineage: Bacteria > Bacillati > Actinomycetota > Actinomycetes > Kitasatosporales > Streptomycetaceae > Streptomyces > Streptomyces sp. SudanB52_2052. The sequence continues at coordinate 106,285 of NZ_OZ186796.1, forward strand.
CGCGCAGGGGATAGCGGCGTGCCGGCTGGAACTCCCGGGCGTATGCGAGGAGCAGGCGGATGCGGCGGTCGGCCTCTTCCTTCTGTGTCCGGGCTTGTTCCAGGGCGAGGATCAGGGGGTCTTCGTCCGTGGCCAGGGCGGCGGCTTCCAGATTGTCGGCGTACTGCGTGCGCTGGAGTTCGCTCTGCTCACAGGCGTCGGCGAAGCAGCCCTCGGGGGTGAAGCTTCCCGGCTCGGGCAACGGGCAGAGGAGGGCGGCGAGTTCACTGATCGGATGCATTTTCCGATCTTCGACGCGACGCTGCCCGGCTCCTGGCTGGTCGACCTCTCCCACGTCGACCTCGCCCGGGTGAAGGTCGGCAAGCAGTGGCGTGAGCTCGACGCCGCGCTGCTGCCCAGCCCGTTCACACCGACCGGCGAACGCCCCGAGGGCCCGGCCTGGTACGCCACCCCCACCTTGGCGTATGCCGTCGAGCTCGGCTACGACGTCGCCCCGCTGGAAGCCTGGGTGCGGCCGGAAAGCGGCCGGTTCCTGGACGGCTGGTACAAGCGGCTGCGAGGCGCCTACGTCGACACCATGGCGGATCTGGGCGTGGGCGAGAAGCTGGCCCCGGCCGAGTTCCTGGAAGCGATGGACGGCTACAAGCAGCGTGATGCGGAGCTGGGAATCGTCGTGGACGCCGTCAAGATGACCGTCAAGGGCGGCATCGGCAAGCTGCAGGAAAAGGCCCGCGGCGGCGGCTGGAAGCCGGGGGCAGGCGTGGCCCGCCCTCGCCCGTCCGACGTGGCGCCCGGACATCCGCGCGACCGTCATCTCCCGAGCCCGTACCAACATGCACCGCAAGATGCTCAACCTGGCGACGGCCACCGGTCGCTACCCGGTCGCGGTCCTCCCGGACTGCGCCGTGTACGCCGCCGACGGACCCAGCCCGCTGGATGTCCTGCCCTACGACGCCGACGGCAAGACGGTGCCGGGCAGCTTCCGGCTGGGGGTGTCACTCAGGATGGTCAAGCACGAGGGCACCCAGAGCGTGCTGTGGGGCGCCAACGTGCTCGAGCAGCTCGGCGCCGACGGCCATGTCGCCAACCTCGCCCGCTACATCAAGACCGGCGAGGTCACCGCCAAGGACACCGGAGAGTAGAGGGGGCAGGGTCGGTGGTCACGATCGGCGAAGAACTCGACAAGGCGGTGCAGGGCGCGTTCACGCGCCCGATCCCGAAGTCAGCGGGGGCGCAGATGCGTTACCTGGTCCGCCAGCACCAGGGCAGCACCCGGCGCGTGGCCGAGCTGCTCGGCATCAGCCAGCGCACCGTCGAACGCTATGTGAAGAACCAGATCAAACCCCCCGGCCGGAGCTCGCCGACCGCCTCGAGCGTGAGGTCCGCGTGCGCTGGCAGCCGCAGGTGAGAGCCAGGGCGAAGCAGGCCGCGGCCACTACCGGCGACATCATGATCGATGTCCAGGCCCGTTTCGGCTACACCGCCGCCCCCGGCAGCACCGACGACGCCCGTGTGCGTCACCTCACCCTCGCGCTGCCGCCCGGCCACGCTGCCCGTCTCTTCCAGGCCCAGGAGGCCGGTCTCACCGAGGACCAGCTCCGCCAGATCGCCGCCGAGGCCCTCGGCGAGGTCTACTTCCGCGACAGCGGCCGCCGCGCCCATGGCCTCGAAGTGGAGCTCACCGACCTCTTGGACCTCGAGTTCGAGCTGTAGCCAGGTCGGATGAACGGGGCGCCATGTGTTCGATACCGCTCCCGCGATGCCCATGGCCACCTGCGTGATCATCGCTACAGCTCGCTGCGGGGGTTCCTCCTATGCTGCCGCAATGGGTCTGGATCTCAACCTGCGCATGGTGGACTGGGAGCGGCTGCGCGCCATCTCCGTCGCGGACCGGATTCCAGTCTTGGAGGAGACGATGTGGCCGACGGATCTCGATGACGAGTACCTCTCCACGTACGGCTTAGCCAAAGGCTGGGTGTGGCCGCCGGATCAGGAGTCGGTGTGGTGCGCCGAGTACCGCTTTTACAGCACCAGCGGCTCCTACAGGCCGCATGCCCGCGCAGGCGACGCCTGGGCCGACATGCGCTCACTGGTCGACACCGCCGTGCGCGAGGCGATGGACTGCTTCCTGGGCGGCCTGATCTGGGACGCGGATCCGGCCGTTGATCCTGCGCTGACCGGCGGGGGGGTCTTCCCGCCCGCCACCGACCGCTGGCACCCGCGCATTCTTCTCGTCTGCCCGCCGGAGGTGGTACCCGGCAAGGTCCATGCCTGGCAGCGGGCGGAGCCGCGTCTGGAGGAGTTGCGCGGGCCGTTCAGCGCGGAGTGCGAGGGCTGGGCAGGACGCCCGGACACCTTCGAGGAATTTACCGCGCTGCTGTGCGAATGGGCCGAGGTGGCACGGGAGACGGCCCGTCGCGGCTGGGGCCTGGTGGGTCTGCCGTAACCCTTGCATGCGGCGGTCGCGCGTTACGGCTGCAGCGCTCGTCAGCGCCCGTGGGTGCGGATGTCTGCCCCGGCTGCGCAGGCTGGCCGCGGACCATGATGAGGCGCCATTGCCAGGCGGGAGGCTCGTGACCGTGAGGTGCACCAGGCAAGGGCATTGGGCAGCAACAGGAAACGGCATTGGGGGAGCTGTGGCAGCAGCATTCCCGTGAAACCCGCAGCCGCTTCCGCGTCCTTCTCCGGACCCTTCGCCCTTGGCGTCCTCTCCGCCCCTGACCAGGCGGCATTCCCCGGTCTCGTGACCCCCGGGGGGCGCGTTCTGGATCTTTCCACGGCCCTCGGAGAGCCGGCCCTGACGACCCGGGGGATCTTCGAGCGGTGGGACGAGGTGCTCCCTCGCCTGCACGCGCTCGCGGCCGACGAGACGGCCGACTGGCGGCCGTTGGAGCACCTGCGGGTGCACGCGCCGGTCGAGCCCCGCCAGGTCTTCCAGTCCGGCGCCAACTACCGGCAGCACGTGATCGACCTGGAGGTCGCCCACCGCTCCCCCGACGACCCCCGCACGGTCGAGGAGGCGCGCGCGGAGATCGCCGCGGTCATGGACCGGCGGGCGGCCGAGGACCTGCCGTACGTGTTCATCGGCCTGCCGAGCGCGATCACCGGCCCCTTCGACGACGTCGTACTCCCCGACTGGGCCGAACAGCCGGACTGGGAACTGGAGCTGGCGGCCGTCATCGCCCGGCCCGCCTACCGGGTGACGGTCGAGGAGGCCCTGGAGTACGTGGCCGGCTACACCATCGCCAACGACCTCACCGACCGGGCCACCGTCTTCCGCCGGGACATGAAGGCCATCGGCACCGACTGGCTGCGCTGCAAGAACGCTCCCGGCTTCACCCCGCTCGGCCCGTGGATCGTGCCCGCCGCGTCGATCGCCGACCCCGGTGACCTGCGCGTCACACTGAAGCTCAACGGCGAGACCATGCAGGACGAGTCCACCAGGGACATGCTCTTCGGCATCGCCCGGCTGGTGTCGTACATCTCCCGGACCTCCCGGCTCCTGCCCGGCGACCTGGTGCTCACCGGCAGCCCGGCCGGCAACGGCATGCACTGGGGACGGCTGCTGCGCGACGGCGACGTCATGGAGGGCTCCATCACGGGTCTGGGCGTGCAGCGCACCCGCTGTGTCGCCCAGGGGACCGCGTCGTGACGGCCCCGCCCGACCCCGCGGACGCCGAGGGCGCCATCACCGAGGCCGCCAAGCGGTACTCCAACTGGGGGCGCTGGGGCGAGGACGACGTGCTCGGCACGCTGAACTTCCTCGACGAGGCCAAGCGCCGTGAGGGTGCGGCACTCATCCGCCGGGGGGTGAGTTTCTCGCTGTCGCAGCGGTTCGACATGAACGGGCCGCAGAAGGGCTGGCGCCGCCGCACCAACCCCGTCCACACCATGCTGGACACGGGAACGGACGCGGCGCTGGGCAACCAGGGCTTTCCGCACGGCATCGGCGGCGCCGACGACGTGATCGCGATGCCCCTGCAGTGCTCCACCCAGTGGGACGGGCTCGGGCACATCTTCGACCACGGCAAGGCGTGGAACGGGCGGGCGGCCGAGAAGGTCGTCACCTCCGACGGCGATCTGGTCACCGGCATCGAGCACATGGCCCCGTACGTCGCCGGGCGCGGAGTCCTCCTCGACGTCGGCCGGGTGATCGGCGGTGAACGCGGGGAACTGCCGGACGGTTTCGCGATCACCGAGGACCACCTGACCGCGACGGCCGAGGCGCACGGCGTGGCCGTCGGCCGCGGGGACATCGTCGTCGTCCGGACCGGGCGGCTGGCGCGCGCCCGCCGCGAGGGCTGGGGCGACTACGCGGGCGGAGACTCGCCCGGCCTGTCCTTCACCACCGCCGGCTGGCTGCACGCGAGCCAGATCGCCGCGATCGCCACCGACACGTGGGGCTTCGAGGTACGGCCGAACGAGTTCGACGGCGCCTTCCAGCCGCTGCACCAGGTCGTCATCCCCAACATGGGCCTGCTGATCGGCGAGATGTGGGACCCCGACGCCCTCGCGGACGACTGCGCCCGCGACGGCGTGTACGAGTTCTGGCTCACCGCCGCGCCCCTGCCCATCACCGGAGCCGTCGGCTCCCCCGTCAATCCGGTCGCCGTCAAGTGACCTGTTCAACAAAGGAGTCGGCCATGGAAGGAAAGCGAGTCCTGGTCATCGGAGGGGGCACCTCCGGCAACGTCATGACCGTGCTGCTGCGACGGGCCGGCATCGACGTCGACCTCGTCGAGGTCAGGCCGGACTGGAACGTACGCGGCTCCGGCATCACCCTTCAGGGCAACGCCTTGCGCGTGCTGCGCGAGGTCGGCGTCTGGGACGAGGTCCGCGAGCGCTCGCGGAAGGCGAGCCACCGCTCGTTCTCCCGTCTCTCCCGGGCGAAGCCCGATCACTTTGGCGACCGCGGTCTTCAAGTTGTCGTAGCGCACCTTGCCGGTCGGCACTCCTCTAATATGCGGGTCTCGTTGTCAAGCAGTCATCGATTCGAGGGAGTGTTCGCCCGATGGGCACCGAGCCGCTTCGCAGCCTGCGCTATGTGGGCGACATCACCCGCGATGACGTCCTCGCGTTGGAAGCGTTCATCTACTCCCAGCTTCGGCCAGTCCAGGATGCGGCTGGCGAGACCGGGGACGCCTTCTGCGCGTTGCGTTCCCTGGAAATCCTGGTCTGCGACTCGGCAGGGCTTCTGCTGGCACTCCTCGACCGGGTCGGTCGTGGCCATGAGGAGCGCTCGACCATGCTCCGTGAGTGGAACCGGCTGTGGACCACCGCAAGTTGGTGGAACTACCGCGACGGATACGACACTGACCGCTGGAATCGCCTGGAGTATATGGACGCCGCAGCCGAAGCCTCACACCGTGCCGAAATTGCAAGAGCTCAGGCAGCCGCTGGGGAGGCTCAGTGAGACGGGCAGCTGCCGTAACGAACTCGGCGGGCCGAGGCGGTCAGGAGGCTTCTCCGTCGAGGCGGCTGAGGAGTCCGTCGAAGATCTGCTCGCGTGCGACCTGACCCTTGGCGGCAGCGTCGTCCCGCTGGCGCTCGAGGGTGGGCCGGAACTCGATCGTGGTGACGAAGAACGTGCACGACTCGCAGATCGACTCGAAGTGGCAGTCCATCTCGACAGGGCGAGCGCAGTAGCCGTTGCCGAGCATCCGGCGGTGCATCTCCCGGCGGAGCTTGGCCATCTCCGCTCCCTCGGCGTCGGCCGGCAGCTGGCGCGGGGCGTCGTAGAGCGCCTCGACCTTCTCCGAGATGGCGAAGTACTCGTCGGCGACGGTCCGGTCTGCGATCCGCGCGTAAACACGTGTCATGGACAACGACCTGTGTCCGAGCAATGCCGCGATGGCCTCCAGGGACATGCCTCGGTTGATCGCCTGGGTGGCCAGAGTATGTCTGAGCTGGTGCGGGGTGACCCGGCCCAGTCCGGCCCGCTCGGCGGCTTTGCGGACGGCGGCCTCGATGCGGGAGGCGTTGACCGGGCGGCCGTGGTCGGTGAACAGCAGGTTCGAGCGCAGGCCCTCGGGCCGGTGCAGCAGCCAGTCGTCCAGCAGCGTCTTCAGCTGCGGGTGCAGGGGGACGTAGCGGTCGGTGTGCATCTTGCCGACCGGGGCACTGCGGAGCCAGTAGGCGGAGCCGATCTGGACGACCGCGTCGATGGTGAGGCCGAGCATTTCGCTGCGGCGCATCCCGGTGCGGGCGAGGATCTCGATGGCCAGCCTCGCGAACGGGTCGGTGTCCTGGCGGGCGGCGGCCAGCAGTTTGGCGGCCGCCGCGTCGTCGAGGAAGCGGGGCAGTGGTTCGTCCGCGATCGGGAAGTCGCTGTCGAACACCAGCTGGCGGGGCGGCGGTCGGCGGCGTCCCACTCGTCCAGGCGGCGGAAGAAGCCGCGGAGTTTGCTCAGCCGGTCGCGGACGGTATGCCGGTGCAGCGGTCCGCCGCGGGCGGCCGGCCGCTCCAGTAGCCACTGCCGGTAGCGTTCGACGTGCCGTCGCTTGAGCTCGGCGACGCAGGTGACGTCCGTGTCTTCGACGGCGACCAGCAGGGCGAACTCGCGCAGTGTCAGTTCGGCGTTCTTCACAGTGCCGGGCCGCAGTGCTCCGGCGATCTGCTGCAGATAGTGCTGCATCGTGTCCGCGATCCCGGCGGGGACGCGGGCCCACTCCCGGGCCCGCATGTCGGCGTGGTCCGGGGAGCGTCGGCGTGGGAGCTGGTCGGTCAACTCGCAGTGGAAGAGCGTCGCTTCGAGGTTGAACAGGGCGGTCGACAGGGCCTTGACGCCCCGGTTGGGGATGCGGTGGGCGGCCTCCAGCAGCAGGCGGCGACCCTCGTCCCAGTCGCTCTGCTGTAGCTCGTGCGGCTGCATCCCGAACAGCGCCACGAAGTGGCCCAGCAGGTTGAACTGGGTCAGGGCCACCGTGTCGCGGAAGCCGAGAGCGCGGGCCGTCTCCATGAATCGCAGGTGCAGTTCCGGCGCCGTGCGGGCGAGCACGATGCCCAGTCGCGGGCGCCGGGCGACCAGATAATCCGCGCCCGGCTGCATCCGTCCTGTGACCGAAAGCCAGCTGATGAAGCGGTGGGTTTCGTGGTTGAAGTCGAGCTGGCGTTCCAGCGGCAGGCGACAGAAGTCGGTCAGGTCGGGCACAGCGGCGAGCAGAGCGCGGGCGCCCCAGCGGACCTTGTGGTCGGTGTTCATGCCCTGCGCGGCCCGGTGGGCGAGGTAGAACTCGACCAGGTCCGGGCGCACGATCGGCAGGGCCGCGGCGCGGGCCCGGCGCATCAGTCCTCCACCCGGTCGGCGTCGATGGCCGCACTGGCCTGCAGGTACTGCTCGACGAGCCAGGCGTTGGCCAGATGGAGGTAGATCCGGGTCGATTCGATGGAGCGGTGTCCGGCCTGGGCCTGTACCGCTTCCAGGGCCATGCCCGCCTCCCGCAGCCGGGTCAGACAGGTGTGCCGGAGTTGGTGGCATGTCAGCTTTGGCAGGCCGGTCCGTTTCCGGACGCCGTCGAGGATCTCGTCCAGGCCGTCGGCGGAGAGCGGCCGGCCGCGGGTCGGCCCGCGCAACACTACGAACAGATGGTCGTGCTCGACCGGCGGACGCTCACGGTCCAGGTAGCCGCCGACCGCGCTGAAGAACTGCGCGGAGATGGGTATCAGACGTTGGTGCCCGCCTTTGCCCTCGCTGATGAAGACCCGACGCTCGCCCGGTGAGAGGTCACCCAGGCGCAAGCCGAGGACCTCGCAGCGACGCAGACCGCCCAGTAGCATCGCGAGGATCATGGCTCTGTCCCGCGCGGTGTTCAGTGCGGCAAGGACCGTCTCGACCTCGCCTGGCCCGAGGACGCGTGGGAGGGTGCGAGGCGTGCGTAGGAGCGGTGCCCCGCGGTTGCCGCTGCGGCGGCGGTTGGCCAGTCCTGTCGGCACCGGGTTGTGGTCGATGGCGAGGTCGTCGCGGGTCATCAGGTAGCCGAACAGCCCGGAGATGCTGGCGAGCCGGCGCTTTATGGTGCGTGCCGAAAGCCCGGCTTCACCGTCTTCGAGCCGGACGACCTTCGGGCCTCGCCGTGGCTTCTTCTGTGCGGCGATGAACGCGAAGACGTCCGCGGTGACGATGTCGGCCGGCTCCTTGGGCACCACCGAGAAGAAGACCTTCAGGTCGTAGGCAGTGGCCAGCAGCGTGTTCGGCCGGCAGCGTGCCGCCACGAACTCCAGGTAGTCGTCGACCAGGGCGTGCCCGAGTGACGCCGCGGGGTTGCCCGCGGCATCGACGCGTCGTACCAACTCCGGCTGCCAGGCCATCCGAGCTCCTCGACGGGAGCGACCATCCTGACCGGGAACACGAGATCGCGGAAGAGTTGTCACCCACATAACCTCCCAGGACGCTGAGAGCGTGGACGTGGCCTTCGAAGAACGCCTCCTGACCGCACGAGGCGAAGATCCGGTGCACCGCCTTGCCCGAATACGACCGGCGGAAGCTGAACAGGTAGCAGACCCCCGCTCGGCCCGGCCAGATGCACTGTCACGTCCCCGAAGTCGACCTCGGCCTCCACCCCGGGACGGTGCGACTGCGGCACGAACGCCTCAACGGGACCGCGGCCGGCCGCCGCCCAGATCTCACCCCGGCGCACCGCGACGTAGTCGCGGACCATGCCGTAGGAGAGGTCGTGGGCCTGATACTCCTCAAGCAGCCGGTCGAAAACGCGCTTCGCGGTATGCCGCTGCTTGCGCGGGGCGTCCAGATCGACCCGCAGCATCTCGTCGATCACCGGTTTGTACGGGTCGAGACGGGTCGGCCGCGGTGGCAGCTCCTTACGCGGACGGGGCCAGACCGACTCCAGCGCGTTCTGCACCGTCGGGTGGCCGATGCCGTACTTGCGCATCACGGCCCGCTTCGAGAGCCCGGCACGGCAGTCCCTGCGGATCGCCGCGTACAGCTCGACCTTGGACTTTGGCGCCATCGACGCCTCCTCGCAGCACGGAGCACGCCCATGCTCCCACCACAAGCCCCCCGGTGTTGCCAAACTCACCGACATACCCAGGACCGGCGGGCACGTCGACGCGGAGGTGGACCGTCGGCCGCACTGTCAGCTCCGTTCGCTAGGGTCTGCGGCCATGACTGAGAGCAAAACGGAAGCCTGGCCGGAGCCTCCACTCGCAGGCACCGAGGCAGCAGCCATCCTCGGCGCACTCGAACGGCAGCGGGCCACCGTGGCCTGGAAATGCTCCGGCCTGGACGCCTCCGGCCTTCGCGCCACACTCGGCACGTCCACGATCACTCTGGGCGGCCTTCTCAAGCACCTGGCGCATGTGGAAGACAGTCACTTCGCCCGGCTGTGGCTCGGCTCCCCCGTCGGTGCACCCTGGGACACCGTCGACTGGGACAGCACCCCCGACTGGGACTACCGCTCCGCTGCGCAGGACACCCCCGACCAACTGCGCTCTCTCTGGCAGGAATCAGTCGCCCGCTCCCGTGCCATCGTCGACGAGGCGCTCAGCACGGGCGGGCTGGACCAACTTGGCGCCTACACCACCCGTAGCGGCGAACGCCCCAACCTCCGCCGCATTCTCCTTGACCTCATCGAGGAGTACGCCCGCCACGCCGGCCACGCCGACCTCATCCGTGAATCCGTCGACGGACTCACGGGCGAGGACCCGCCGAGGTGAACTGAAGTACGGCGTGGAGGGATGGTCAGCCTTCGTCCTGCTCACCCCCGGACAAGGGCGAGTTTCTGTCGAGCGAGCACGGCCGGAGCCATAAGCCGAGCGCCGACGACTGACCCTGCGCCGCACGGCTCACCCCCGCACCGGGCCCCGCCGCCCCCACGCGGCCGACCCGCTGGGAGCGTGCTCCGCGCAACAGTATGCAGACGCCCTCGACCGCCTCGCCAACCGGCTTGCAGCGGCCGACTCGCTCGTCAACTACCGGACCCGCCGAGAGAAAGTGGGCACCCCTGCTGCAGAACCCGCCACACGCGAGTCTCATCGAGACCAGGAGGGCCCGACGACGTGCTTCGTCGACACGCCGACACGCTCGCTGAGCGAATTGTCCCCGGGCGCTGAGCTCGGCGACTCAAACAAGAAGCGGGTGAGGTTCCGGTAGCGGTGCCGCGCCCTTCGGGCCGCGGGCGCGGAGGGAGCAAGAGGCCGTGGTACTGCACGTGCGGGGGCCGCGAGGCGCCCCGGCCGACCACCTGGTGGCCGGAGCACTGACTGCGGCCTTGTGACTACGCGAGTGACGCGCGGCGCGACATCAGGTGTTGAACCGCACTCCACCGAGCCACTTGACGCTCGCCGGGTCGTGATGGTCGAAGATGGGGCTGCGGCCCGTGTCCAGGCCGGCGATGCGCGCCATCTCGTCGTCGGTGAGCTGGAAGTCGAACACGTCGAGGTTCTCCGCCATGCGTTCGGGGCGCACCGACTTCGGGATCACGACGATCTCGCGTTGGACCAGCCAGCGAAGGGCGATCTGAGCGACGGACTTGTCGTGGGCGCGGGCGATGTCGACGAGCACCGGATGGTCGAAGAAGCCCTGGCCGCCTTGGGCGAGCGGTCCCCAGGACTCGTGCTGGATGTTGTACTCGCCCATCAGCTTCTGGTCGTCGGTGCGCTGGAAGAACACGTGGGTCTCGATCTGGTTGACCGCGGGGACGATCTCGTTGTGGGTGATGAGATCGACGAGCCGGTCGGTGTAGAAATTGCTGACCCCGATCGCGCGGGTGCGGCCGGCCCGGTTGAGGTCCTCCATGGCCCGCCAGGCGCCGTAGTAGTCGCCGAAGGGCTGGTGGATCAGGTACAGGTCGAGGTAGTCGAGACCGAGCCGGTCGAGCGAGCGGTCGAAGGCGCGCTTGGTGCTGTCCTGGCCGTAGTCCTGGATCCACAGCTTGGTGGTGATGAACAGTTCGTCGCGGGGGATGCCGCTCTTGGCGATGGCACGGCCGACGGCTACTTCGTTCTCGTAACCGGCGGCGGTGTCGATGAGGCGGTAGCCGGCGGCCAGTGCGTCGGTGACGGCCTGTTCGGTCTGCTCGGGTGCGACCTGGTACACACCGAAGCCGAGTATCGGCATCCGTACACCGTTGTTGAGGGTGACCTGGGGGATCTGTACGGTCATGAGCTGGGCTTTCTCTTTCTGAGCGGCTGTGCTGATCCTGTGTACGGTCAGCGGTGCTTGACGCCGGTCCGGGCAGCGGGGGCGAGGGTGGGTTCGGTGACGGGGGCGTCGCCGAGGGCCTCGTCGACGGCCCCCAGCAGGTCGTCCGACAGTTCCACGCCGGAGGCGGCCGCGTTGGCGTGGACCTGTTCGGGACGGGAGGCGCCGGTGATGGCGGAGGCGACCTCGCCGCGGCGCAGGATCCAGGCGAGCGCCAGGGTGGGCATGCTCATCCCGGCCTCCTCGGCGATAGGGACGAGGCGCTGGACCGCTTCGAGGGTGGCGTCGCTGTAGACGAGGTCCTGGGAGACCGCCATGTCCGCGGAGGCGAACCGGCTTCCCTCCGGGACGGGCTGTCCGGGCCTGTACTTGCCGGTGAGGACGCCCTGGGCGAGGGGGGACCAGACGACCTGCGAGATGTTGTTGGCGGCGCACAGGCCGAAGACCTCGGCCTCGGGGGCCTGCCACAGCATGGAGTACTGCGGCTGGGAGGAGACGAAAAGGTCGGGCCCGGCGATGTCGATCGCTGCCTGGATCTGCTCGGGGGTCCACTCGCTGAAGCCGAGGTAGCGGGCCTTGCCCTGCTCGACGACCTTCTGGAACGCCTCGATGGTGTCCTCGATCGGGACGGTGGGGTCGAAGCGGTGCGCCTGGTACAGGTCGACGTAGTCGGTCTGGAGGCGGGCGAGGGAGGCGTCGATCTGCTTGCCGATCTGGGCGGGGGACAGGCCCTGGTCGGCCGGATCGTCCGACATCGGGAAGTAGACCTTGGTGGCCAGGATGTAGGAGTCACGGGGGTGCGTGGAGAGGATCTCGCCCCAGGCCGTCTCCGCGGCGCCCTGGCCATAGACGTTGGCGGTGTCGAAGAAGTTGATGCCGGCCTCGAACGCGGCCTCGGTGCAGGCGCGGGTCGCGTCCGCTTCGATGCCGCCGGCGTAGGTCAGCCAGGAGCCGAGGGAGATCTCGGAGACTTCCAGGTCCGAGCTGCCGAGTTTGCGGTAGCGCATGATCGCTCTTTCCGTCGATGATGGATCACCGGTGCCTGGTCAGCCGGGGCGGGCCGCGGTTCCAGGGCGGGGTCGATGCGGGTGCTGTCAGCCGGGTTGACGACCGTGCCGGGGAGCACGATCTCTCGACGGCAGTCCACGAAACCAGCGACCACAGCCCACAGACAGTCACGCCTGTGAGGGGTAATGGCAGGGACCCCCTTTCGAGGCGGCGGGAGCACGCACGCGGAGATGACAGCAGGGTCGGGTTCCGGCCCCAGGCATGCAGATGGCTCGGGGAGTACGAGACGGTCGCCGCGGCGGGGAGTCCGCGGAACGGGCCGCACCTGGCGTCAGTGCTCGGTGTCGGACTGCGCGGCAGCCTTGGCCTGGTTCTGGGTGGCGGCCCAGCTGGCCAGGAGCTTGAGCGCGTCCGCGGCCGGGGTGTCGGGATCCGCGCTGTAGACGGTGATGGCCAGGCCCTCGTCGCCCGGCAGGTCAAGACTCTCGTGGACCAGTTCCAGATCGCCCACCACCGGGTGCCGGAACCGCTTGGTTCCCTCGGTGTATACGTGCACGTCGTGCGCTCCCCACAGGGTGCGGAAGGCGTCGCTGCGGGTGGACAGTTCACCGATGAAGTTCGACAGCTCGCGGTCGTAGGGGTTCTTGGCGGCCTCCACCCGCAGCACCCCCACCCCGTCATGGGCCACGCGCTCCCAATCCCGGTAGAACACTTGCGCCCGCGGATCCAGGAAGACGAACCGGCAGGGATTGACCGGCTCGTGCTCGAATGCCTGGCAGTGCAGGGCGCGGGCGAGCGGGTTGGCCGCCAGGATGTCCAAGCGGTTGTTGCGCAGGTAGGCCGGCTGGTCGTGCAGGCCCTCGATGATGCGCAGCACGCTGGGCCGTACGGTGGCCTTCTTGGGGCGGCGCTGGACGCGGGCCGGCCCTGCGTTGGCCGCGCGGGCCAAATCGTACAGGTGTTCCCGTTCGGTGTCGTCCAGCCGCAGGGTCCGGGCGAGCGAGTCCAGGACGCTGTCGGAGACCCCGCCGAGGTTGCCGCGTTCCAGGCGGGTGTAGTACTCGACGCTGACTCCCGCCAGCATCGCGACCTCGCCGCGGCGCAGCCCGGGCACCCGCCGCTGCCCGTACACCGGCAGGCCTGCCTGCTCAGGCGTGATCTTGTCTCGGCGGGACTTCAGGAATGCGCAGACTTCAGCCCGATTGTCCATGATTCCAGCGTAGGGAGCCAGGACGGCCGGTGGGGGTCCCTGTCGGTACCCCTTACGGCAGGGACCCCCACCGAGTCTTGACCAGCGTCCATGTCTCGCGAGAGGGCCCGGACCCATCGGCAGGAAGCGGACCGAGCGCAGGGCTGGGCTCAGCGCACGGTGAATCCGCCGTCGACGGCGAGCGCCTGTCCGACGGTGAATCCGGCTCCGGGGCTGCACAGCCACAGCACGGCGGAAGCGATCTCCTCGGGCTGTCCGTACCGCTCGCTGGGAATCTCCTTGATGATCGCCTCCATGTGCTCGGGCACCTCGGCGACCGCGCGGGCGACCATCGGGGGCTCGGTGACTCCCGGGCAGACGGCGTTGACCCTGATGCCCCGGGAGGCGTACTCCAGTGCCGCGCTGCGCGTGAGGCCGATGACGGCATGCTTGGAGGCGTTGTACGCGCCCAGTCCCGCGGTGCCGACCACACCGCCCGTCGAGGAGCAGTTGACGATCGCCCCGCTGCCCTGGTCGCGCATGTGGCGCAGCTCGTATTTCATGCAGTTCCAGACGCCGCGGAGGTTGACCGCGATGACGCGGTCGAACTCCTCGCCGTCGGCGTCAGCGGTCTCGCTGACCGGTGCCTGGATGCCGGCGTTGTTGAAGGCGGCGTCCAGGCGGCCGAAGGTGTTCACGGTCTGCTCGGTGGCGTCGGCGACCTCGGATTCGACGGCGACGTCGCACCGCAGGGCGATCGCCTGGTGCCCGGCCGCTGATTCGAGGACGACGACGTTCTGCTCCTTGTCGTGATGGACGCGCAGGTCGTCGGCGCTGTGCAGTCGGACGCTGTCTCCGTAGCCGCGGTAGAGCTCCATGAGGGCAGCCCGGCCCTCGACGCGTCTGGGGTAGTCGGGGACGGTGACCACATATCGACTGTCATGAGGGCACATCCCTTCCATCTCTCACCCGGGTCGGCCCCGGGCTCCCAGCTCACCCTAGAAGCCAACCCGGTCAGCCGTCAGCTCACGTGGCACCGCATGCCCTACGCGGCCGTTGCCGTGAAGTCCGCTGCCGCACTGAGCGGAGGCGGACTCCCACTCACGCTCTCGGCTCGAAGCTCCCGAGGAAGCCGAACCAAGGGCTCTTCGGCCGCTCGACCGACGCACGCGCCGCGGCTACATCCCATCCTGACCAGGACAGTTCTCGACCGTTCCCCGCCCTACTCCGTGTTCTCACCTCGCTGCCGACCCGCCAGGCCACCCGATACGAGAGCGTCGAGCTGAGCGCGGAGGCGTGCCTGCAACAGGGTGCGCAGTTCGTCGGGTGCGACCACGGTGAGCGGGACGGCCAGCGCGAGAAGGCGGGTGGCGAGTTCGTCCAGGTCGGTGCCGCCGAGGGTGACGCGCGTGGCATCCGGCCCGGCGCTCTCGTGGACGCCCGACCCGGGAGGGACGAGCCGCTGCGCCTCCTCCAGGGGCACCGGCAGCACCACCGTCGCATACAGCGGGTAGTCACTGGTCAGCATGTCGGCGACCATGCGCGCGGCATCCGGCGGATTCTCGATCCGGACCGGCTGCCCCGTGGGCCGCGCCTCCACCACGCGGTCGGCCCGGAACGTCCGCCACTGCCCGCGCTCGACGTCGAGCGCGACCAGGTGCCAGCGGTTCCGAGTCCGTACGAGCCGATAAGGGTCGGCCGCGCGGCTGGTGCTGCGTCCCTCACGGTCGCGGTAGACCATCCGCAGGCGGTGGCGGTGACGGCAGGCACCGGCCAGCTCCAGAAGCACTTCGGTTGACACCGGATCACCCGGCCCCTGCGGAGTGTGAACGACGGAGTCGGCGAACGCGCTGAGCCGCTCGGCCACCCGGCGCGGCAGGATCCGCTGCAGCTTGAACAGCGCGGACAGAGCCGCCTGGTCGCTGCCCAGCACCCCCCGCAGCGCTGTTTCCCGCAACGCGACCGCCACCGCCAGAGCTTCGTCGTCATCCAGGTTCAACGGCGGAAGGGTAGTGCCCGCGGCCATTCGGTAACCGCCCCACGGCCCCGGATCAGACTCGATTCCGTACCCGAGATCCCGCAGCCGGGCCACGTCTCGTCGCACAGTGCGCTCATCGACCTCCATGCGCTCGGCAAGCTCACGATTCGTCCATGACGGCCGCGTGGACAGCAAGGACAACAGTCGCAACAGCCGCACCGGGGTACTCCACACACCGGGACTGTAGACGATGCCTTGGCCACCACCGCCGCGATCGCGTGTGACGGCCGAGCGCGCCGACCGCTGAGCACAGAGCAACTGAAGCGTTCACTGGCCAACTGAAGCACTCAGTCACATCAGCCACGATCGGGCCTGGGGGCAGTGGGGCTCGTCCCGGTACCAGCACCGCCGCCGCCACGGTCAGCGCCAGCGGCAGCCCGCCGCAGTGCCGGGCGATGCCCGCCAGCGCCGCCGCCTCGGCCGTCGGGCGCGGGTCGTGCCCCAGGGACTCGCGCAGCCACACGGCGACCAGCGCTTCGGCGGGTACGGGGCAGCTCAGTCGGGGACAGGGTTCGGGCGGAGAAGTCGTGGTCGAGGAGCCGGTGCCGGGAGGTCACCAGCAACCGGTGCGCGTCCCCGCCGGGCGGGACCAGGTCCCGGATGTGGCGGACCTCGGCGGCGCCGTCGACGACGACCAGCACGCGCTTCCCGGCCTGCTCACGCTCCGCCAGCTCCGACCGGTACCGCGTCAGTCGTCCGTCGTGGGACGTCGGCAGATCTTCGTCCGCGACGCCGAGCTCACCTAGCAGCGTGACGAGTGCCTGCTCGACGCTAACGGCTGCGTCCAGCGCACACCGCCTGCGAAGTGCGCTTCGATGAGCGCGCGTTGAGCGGCGGTCAGCGCCAGCGCACTCAGGTGCTCGGCAAGTCCCCGCGCTGCCGAGGCAGCGTGCCCGCGGCAACCGAGGGGAAGCCGGCCACCGCCTGTCCGGAGCTCTGGAATCAGGCGGTGAGGTCGGGGAGCCGGTACTCGTACTTGCGGGGGCGCAGGTCTTCGTCGGCCGGCTCCCAGCCGGTGTAGTGGGAGACGGTGCCGCCGCTGGCAGTGTAGGGGTCGGTGGTGGTGTCGACCCTGATGTCGCTGACGACGTAGAGGTCGACGGTGTTGTGTTTGTCGCGGGCGTGCAGGACTTCGTTGACGGTGAGTTCGACGCTTGTGGCGGCGCCCGTGGTGCCCTTGACTTCGACGTGGCGTTCCTCGGTGCCGCGGGTGCAGCGCAGGTCGTAGGGCTTGCCCAGCTTTTCGACCGTCCAGCCCTGTGCTTCGTAGTGGGTAGTGGCGAGTTGTTCGGCGTGTTCTTCGATGGCTTTGCGCTTCTTGGGGTCGGAGACGTAGCCGGCGCCGCGGCGGCGGTGCCGGGGCTTCTTCTCGCCTGCGACCTGTTCGGCAATAAAACCCGGTGACTTGTCCAGGGGGACGTCCTCGGGCTGGTCGGGGTCGAAGGGAATGCCAGCGAGTTCCAGCAGGCGCTGGGCGGGCATCTGGACGAGTTTGCCCATGCCTCGGTCGGTGCCCGAGCGGCGGATGGCGTCGCTGCCGGCCTCGGTGAGCGGTCCAGTGGGTCCCAGGGGGACGTTCTCCAGCTTGGCCAGGGGCTCGATGCCGAAGCGCTGCGGGTACTTCAGGCGCCTTTCGGCTTCCTCGTCGGGCCAGTGCCAGGCCTGGCCTTCGTAGAAGCCTCCGCGGACCTGGAAGAGGTAGAGGGTGGCGGTCTTGTGCAGCCAGTCTTCGAGCTGGACACGGGGCGAGGCTCCGGTCGCCAGCAGGGCGAACTCCGGCCGCGCGTCATCGTATTCGGGCTTCTTATCCGGAAAGCCCCAGGAGAGGGTCTCGATGCCGTGCTCGAGGTTGCGCTGGGACTCGGTGCTCTGGCCCACATGGACCATCACGAACATCGAACTCTTCATATAGTCGCATCATAAGCATGCTTGTGAGTGGTTGACAGGGCTTCTTGTCGGTCGGCTGCCAGTGGAGTGGCGCGGGTGTTGGGGGCTGGGTGTGGCTGCCCAGCCCTGGCCGGGCCGTTGGGGTGACCCGGCAGCCCAGAGACGAGGGAAGGCACGTGTCCGACCAGTTCCCGTATGAGGAGCGGGCGGTGTGGGGGCCGGTGGCCTGTGCGGCTGCCGGTCGCGTCGGTGACATCGCCGCGGCGTTGGACAAGGCGGCGTTTCTGAGCCGGTGCGCGGCCCGGCACCGTGCATTCGGCTTCGGGGATCCGGGGGCTGCTGAGGAACGGAGCTGGCGCAACAGTTGGCCGCCGCTGTTCGCGGCACTGGTGCGGGCCGGGCTGAAGGACCTTCAGGTGTACCTCGAGTACGGGACACCGGGCGGAGGCCGGCGCCTGGACGCGCTGCTGGTCGGCGCCGCTCCGGGCGGGGCCCTGGGGCTGGTGGTCATCGAGCTCAAGCAGTGGCAGACCTGCCGCGTTCTCGACACTGACCGGGTGATGCGCAGCGACGGCCTGGTGACGGCCCATCCCGTCCACCAAGTCGCCGCCTACCGCAGCTTCTTCCAGCACTGGCACCCAGACAGCGCGCCGGTGCTGGACGTGCGCGCGGTGGTGGCCCTGCACAACGCGACCGCCGCCGAGGGAGCTGCTCTGGCGGCCGGCGCCGGCGAGGACGTCGGTGTCCCGGTCCTGACCGCCGAGGACCTGGCGCGGCCCGGCAGGGAATTGGAGCGGCTGCTGCGCTGCGGGGACCTGGCCGCGCCCAGCGCCGGGCAGGTGAAGGAGTTCGAGGAGATTCGCTGGCAGCCCTCCACCCGTCTCCTCGACCACGTCGGTGCCGACCTGGAGGGCAGCAGCACGTTCGCCCTGGTGGGAGACCAGCAGGATGCGTTCGTACGGATCCGCCAGGCCGCGGCCCGGTACCTGCCCTCCCTCGGCCAGGACTCAGCCCCCGAAGATGAAGGCGAGGGCGCGGTCATCACGGTGAGCGGCGGCCCGGGCAGCGGCAAGACCGCTCTCGCCGTGCGTCTGCTCGGACGCCTTATGCGCGCGCACCCCACCACCCGTCCCCGCTTCATCACCCCCTCCGGTACGCTGCGCGCCCACCTCCACCACGCCGTCCGCGGACACGGCGCGGCCCGTGAACTGTTCCCCGCGGCCAGCTCCCTGCGCAGCACCGCCCGGCAGGCAGGCGCGCTCATCATCGACGAAGCCCAACGCATCAAACGCACGGGCGCCGGCCTGCCGGCCGACCTGGCCGCCGTGCTGGAGCACGCCCCGCTGGCCGTCATCTTCCTCGATGAACGCCAGATCATCCGCCCCGATGAAGGCACCACCGTCGAGGAGATCCGCACGGCTGCCCGGGGACTGAGCCGCGCCCACCACCACCTGGAACTCACCGGATCATTCAGGTGCAGCGGCTCAGCCGCCTACACCGCCTGGGTCGACGCCCTGCTGTACGGCACACCCGTCCCCTGGACCGGACACACCGAGTACGAGCTCGGCCTCGCCGACGACCCCTTCCAGCTTCAGCAGTGGATCGAACAGGCCACCACCGATGGCCACACCGCCCGCACCACCGCCGGCTTCTGCTGGCCCTGGACCCGCACCAGGGCCCGCGGCGCCACCGCCCTCCCCCTCGACATCACCATCGACGTCCCCTCCCCCAGCCCCGGCGCCCCACCCCGGACCTGGCGCGGTGCCTGGAACGCCGCCACCACCCTCACCGCATCCGACGGATTCCCCCTCGCACCCCACAGCCAGCTCTGGGCCAGCCACACCGGCGGCCACCAGCAGATCGGCTGCATCTACACCGCCCAAGGCCTCGAATACCACCACGCCGGCGTCATCATCGGCCCCGACCTCACCTGGACAGACGGCCACTGGCAAGCCCACCCCGGCCAAAGCCGCGACGAAAGCCTCCGCCACCTCACCCCAGCCCAATACCTCCCCTACGCCCTCAACACCTACCGCGTCCTCCTCACCCGCGGCACCCACACCACCCGCATACACGCCACCGACCCAGACACCCACCACCTCCTCGGTGAGCTCATCCGCCCGCGCACCAGCGGCTAACACAGTTCATCCCACAGCAGCGGCTGAGGGAGCCCACGAACCGTCCACTGGCCCAGGTCGGCAAGGAGTGCCGTGAGCAGATCGCCGAGCTGCGAACCGCGCGGAGACCGCCCGCGGCGAGCCCCTCGTCTTGCGCCGCCGGCTCGCAGACAGACAGTGAACCGCCCCAGCTCGAATGGAGACGTTGCAGGGCGCGACCCGTGTACTGCGCGGTGACAGCTGAAGCGGCTGGCGGCAATCACCGGGCCTGGGCCGCGGGGATTGCCGAGCGACTGATGGCTCGGCCCGCCGAGCAGGGGGCCTCGGGCGGTGCACATCCGGTTGGTCCGGGATCATCGGACCGCCGGGTTCCCCCCTTGATCGCTTCGGTCAAGCCGGCGGACGGTCTCGGTCGCAGACGGCTGAGCTCGTCCGTCGAAGCCGGCCGACCGCGTCGGTCAGACCATCCCTTCTCGGTGCGATGCGCACAGCCCCGTCCCGTTGTGGGCCGTCAGGTTCTGGATTGCCGTGGACAAGTAGTTGCGGACCGCGGCGGCGAGTTGGGCGGTGGGCGCCTCCTTGACCCGGAAGGTGTCGGCACCGGACTCCATGGCGCTGCGCGTTCTGCCGCCTCGATGCCCGTCGCGCCCGGTTTCTCGATGTCGGGCAGGGTCACGTCCGGGCCGAGCAGCGCGGCCATGGCCGCGCGGACCCTGGACTGGTCCTCGGCCCCAGCAGGACCTTGTCCGTGGCACTCATGGCGTAACTCCTACGTCCGCGCGTCCCACCCGTGGACGCCACCTCCTGACCGGAAAGCGCGGATGGGTGTGACGCACATCCTTACGATGCCCCGGTGACCGACCGGGGAATGACGCGAGGGCTCGTGGAGGATCAGGCGCGTCGGCTCAGGGCGACCGGCCTGGGCGCCGCGGCCGTGCTATTGTGGGCGTCGCTGGCGCTGTTCACCACGTCGACCGGACGGATACCGCCCTTCCAGCTGACCGCGATGGCGTTCGCGGTGGGCGGCCTCCTCGGACTGCCCCGGGTGCTGCGCGGCCACGGCACCGCCCTGGGCGGACTGCCCGCCGGGGCCTGGGCGCTGGGCATCGGCGGCCTGTTCGGCTACCACTTCTTCTACTTCCTCGCCCTGCGCAACGCCCCCGCCGTCGACGCCGGACTCATCGCCTACCTGTGGCCGCTGCTGATCGTGGTGTTCTCCGCGCTGTTGCCCGGCGAGCGGCTGCGCTGGTGGCACACGGCGGGGGCGCTGCTCGGGCTCGCCGGGACCGTCCTGCTCGTTACCGGCGGGCGGGGAGTGCAGTTCAGAAGCGAATACCTGCTGGGATACGGCGCCGCGGGCGTCTGCGCGCTGGTGTGGTCGGCGTACTCCGTGGCCAACCGCCGTTATCCGCAGGTGCCGACGGACCTGGTCGCCCTGTTCTGCCTGGCCACGGCCCTGCTCGCAGCCGTGTGCCATGTGCTGTTCGAGACGACCGTGCGGCCCGGGGGGTGGCAGTGGGCCGCGGTGCTCGCGCTCGGGCTGGGGCCGGTCGGCGGCGCCTTCTACGTGTGGGACCACGGCACGAAGCATGGGGACATCCGGCTGCTGGGCACCTTGTCGTACTTCGCCCCACTGCTGTCCACGGGGCTGCTGGTCGCGACGGGACGAGCCGACGCGAGCTGGCCCGTCGCCGTCGCCTGCGTGCTGATCACCGGAGGTGCCATGCTGGCCTCGGCGGAGGTGCTGCGCACGGCCCGCCGCCGCAGCCGGGAAACCGACTGAGTCTCAGGCGTCCACCGGCCAGGTGCCCCCGGCGGACCATCTCGGTCACTTTGTCTGAACCAGCCCCTCAACCACTCGCCTCTCCGCTGCAAAGCCCGTTGGCCGGTCCCGCGCAGCGGCGCGGCCGTCCTTTCTTCGCTGTTCGCGTCGGCGGTGCGGGCGAGCGCCATCACACTTCAGTCCGAG
This sequence comes from Streptomyces sp. SudanB52_2052, assembly GCF_964272415.1. Taxonomy (NCBI): domain Bacteria; kingdom Bacillati; phylum Actinomycetota; class Actinomycetes; order Kitasatosporales; family Streptomycetaceae; genus Streptomyces; species Streptomyces sp. SudanB52_2052. Next base: position 127,651 of record NZ_OZ186796.1, read on the forward strand.
CGGTAGAGGAATCGGTGTAGCGGTGCGTCCTCGGTCAGCAACATGGTCAACCGGTGCGCGAGACGCTGCCATGCGTCTTCCTGCGCGTAGGTCAGCCGCACGCCCTGGCCGTCAGCGGCTTCGAGTGCGACGGTGAGGACCGCGGTGTCGGCGTCGGGCGCCAGGTCCATGAGGGACAGCACACGCGCCATCGTGCCGACGAGACGCACCGCGGTGCCCTCGCCGGTGGCATCGAGCGCGCGGAGCGCCACGGCCGTACCGGCCGGGTGTCCGGAACCAGAGGGCTCCACGAGTGCACCGGACAACTCGCGCAATGCCGAGTAGAGCAGATCGAGAGATGAGGTGGGCAGGTCCACGATTCTCAGACCTTCGTGTTCCCAGCGCCCGTTCGGCGTCCAGACACGTGGTCCCTTCTCGACGGCCGCCGCCAGACATGCACCGACGGTCCGGAACGCCGCCGGCGCTTCCACCAGTACGTCGGGGCTCCGGCCGCTCCGCGCCGCCTCGGCCATGGGCACGAGCAGTTGGTCTCTCACCCGCTCGTACTGGGCTTCGAAGTCAGGATCCACCACGACAAGGCGAGCTGACACGCGAGCTCCTCTCCTTGATCACTGCGCCGAACAGTACGCCAAGCCCCTGAATCGTTCACAGCAGGCCTCCGCGGAGAAGTGAACGGATGTACATGCCCGTTCTGGTCCTGCACGGCATCCCTGCATCGTCCGTCCACTACGCCAGTCGGTGGGCCCCTGCGCGGTCGAGCGCTCCGAGACCGGCGACTCGGCAGCGGACGTCCTCGCGGCCGTCGAAGGCCTGCCCGCGCCGGACCTCGTCATCTCCACATGCGAACTGGATGTGATCTCCGCGGCGCAGGTGCGCGAGGCACGGGGCATCCCCGGCGCCCCCGTGTGCGCTACGTCCTGCCGGTCCGGGACGAGGTGGTCATGAAGACGGTGGTGGAGGCCGCCGGACTGCGTGTGCCGCGTTGCATGCCGCTGCCCGCGGTGCTCGCAGGAGGCGACGGGGCCCAGATCTGCCCGTCGGTCGCCGCGGCCTTGGCCGCGGTGCGCGGCGGAACCCTGGCGATCGAATTCGACGAGACCGAGATCGAGATCGAGCGCGCTGGCCACCGCCGCGGTGGTGGACTGCGTGGTGTGGTCCGGGCTGGTCGCGATCCAGGCCGTCTGCGGCCGGGGCACTCCGCGGCGGTTGGCCCTCGTTGTGCCGTTCGTCACCGTTCTGGCTCTTGTCGTACGGCCGCTGCTGCGCCGCGTTCTGGCCGTTCCCGGTGGACCGGTCGGTCTTGCCTCCGGGCCGGCTCTCGGTCGTCGTGGTGGTTGGAGTTCGGTGGGGGCACCGCTCAGCAGGGCGCACCCTACCTCGGCGCCCGGGCCCAGGGGCTGGAGCCCCAGCCGACCCTGGGGCTCGAGGCATCGGCCGCGTTCGCCGAGGACGGATCTCGCGGGAGGGCGTAGGCGCGCCCATGTGCCGGTCCGTCCGGCCAAGCAGTGGGGTTCTCCAGCGCTGCGGCGCGGCGCTCCGCGGTCAGCGCGGCCGCCGTCGCCAGCGTCGGGTTCGGACCGCTGGTAACGCCCCTCATCGGTGCGCGTGCCCGGGCTCACGTCATGGGCGTGAAGGCCGGCAGGGTGAGGGCCGAATGGGCCGGTCGTCCCCCAGCGGAGGGCATGGCGCTGAGATTGCGCAGCATGTCGTTGCGCTGCTCCAGGGCCCGGGCGGTGGTGGGGAAGAGTGTGGCGTCGCCCTCGCCGACCTGGTCCTGGTTCACGGTCACGAACTCACGGGTGTGGTGTTCGTAGGCGGCGAAGCCTGCGGCGTGTTCCCGGTCGGCCAGGGAACCGGCGAGCATGTACGCGCCGACGAGCGCGAGGCTGGTGCCCTGTCCGGTGAGGAACGAGGGAGCGTACGCGGCGTCGCCCACCAGCGCGACCCTGCCGCTCGACCAGCGGGGCATGCGGATCTGGCTGACGCCGTCGAAGAACAGGTCGTCCGCGTCGCGCAGGGCGGCAAGCATGCCCGGGACCTCCCATCCCGCGTCGCCGAACACCGCGGCGATCAGGTCGCGTTGGGCTTCCGGGTTGCGGAACGCGTCGAACGGCGGTTCCGGGTGGGCGAAGTTCAGGAAGGCGTGCACTTCGTCGTTGTCCCCTACGGCGTAGAGTGCCGCGGCTCTGCCCGGGGTGTTCCACATCAGGGTCTCGTGGGAGAGCCCGAGGGTGTTGCGCATGGTGAACACGGCGAAGCAGTAGCCGAGGTACCGGTGGAACTGCTCTTCGGGGCCGAACAGGATCTCGCGAGTACGTGAGTGCAGGCCGTCCGCACCGACGACCATGTCGAACGTACGCCTGCTGCCCCCGCGGAAGGTGACGTCGACCCCGTGGCCGGACTGGTCGAGGGTGTCGATGGAGTCGTTGAACATGAACTCGACGTCGTCACGGACCGCCGTGTAGAGAGCGCTGGTCAGGTCCCCGCGCGGCACCTCCAGGTCCTGTCCCGCGACACCGCCCGTGACGGTGTGCGGGTCGATCGAGGCCACCTCGCTGCCGTCCTCGTCGAGGAAGGTCAACCGTCGCAGGTCGATGTGCGCGTCCCGCAGTCGCGGCAGGATTCCCATCCTTCGGACGACCTCGAGTGCGGTGCCGCGCACGTCGATGGGGTAACCACCGCCACGAAGTGCGCCCGCCTTCTCGACCACCGTGACCTCGAATCCGTAGCGGTTCAGCCAGAACGCGAGGGCGGGCCCCGCCACGCTAGCCCCGGATACCAGGACCTTGCGCCTCGATGTCGAACGGACACCCCTCAACAGATCGGTGCGGGTCATTCCTTGACTCCTTTGCCCATGGTCCGGGCGACGAGCAGGGACAGCGCCGTGACGGCGCCGGCTATGACGAAGCCGGTGACGAAGGCCGATTCGGCCGGGACATCCGACCCTGAAGGGGTCGCGGCGGTCAGGAGCGCGCCACCGACCTGCGCACCCACGGCGTAGCCGATCACGCGAGTCACCAGGACCAGGCTGGTGGCGATGCCGGTGTCACTCTGTTCGACGGAAATGGCGGTGGTGGTCACCATCGCCGTCACGCACAGGCCGTTGGCGAGCGAGATCATCATCTTGCCGATGACGAGGTGCCAGACCTCGGTGTGCACGGCTGCCAGCGAGATCAGTGCGGCGGCCATGATGACGATCCCGGCGGTGACAACGGCACGCGAGCCGAAACGCCGCGCCCCGATCCCCGCCATCGGCCCGGCCAGGGACGCGGCGACGGCGCCGGGCAGCAGGTAGAAGCCGATCTCGGTGGCGCCGGCCCCGAAACCGTATGCGCCGGCGGGCACCGCGAACAGTTGCGGGACGAGGTAGACCGCTACCGAAGTACCGACGCACATCACGAACGTCAGCACACAGGACTTCCAGATCGCGGGCCGGACCAGCATGCGCAGGTCGACCATCGGTGAGGCCGCACGTCGCTCGACGGCCGTCCATCCGGTCACGAAAGCGGCCAGGACCACGATGAGGGCGCCGAGCACGAGGGGCTGCGAGCCGATGTCGGGTGCCAGCGCGAGCACGAGCATGAGCGTGACCAGCGTCCCGCTCAACAGAAGCAGGCCGGGCCAGTCGACGCCGGCGTCGTCGGAGCGGCCCGGCGGGTCATGCGGCATCAGCCTGTTCAGCAGGATGGTGGAGCCGATGACCGCGATCGTCGGCAGTGCGAACATCCAGTGTCGGGACAGGCCTTCCGCCACGGGTCCGGCCGACAGCGTTCCCGCCATCCCGCCCCCCACGAACAGCCCGCTGACCACCCCGATGGCCACCTTCGACTCTCCCGCGGGGAGGTGTTTGCGCACCACGATGAACGACAGGGGCAGCGCGCCCACCATCGCCCCCTGGAGTATCTGGCCGAGCAGCAGCACGGGCAGGTTCGGCGCCAGGGCGGACACCAGGCCACCGGCCGAGACGACCGCCATCAGCCGTATCAGGACTCGTTTTCCGCCGTAGCGGTCGCCTAACTTGCCGGCGACCGGTGTGACGAGTGCGCCGGTGATGAGGAGCACGATGCTGAGCAACGCCCCTTCGGCCGGACTCATATCCAGTTCGCGTTGCAGGAGCGGGAGCGTCGGCGTCACCACCGACTCCAACGCACCAGTGGCGACTGCCAGCATGCCGAGGGCGCCGACAGCGGCCTTCCCGATGCGGACTGGTGGAGCCAGGGTTGCGGTCATGGTCGTCCTTTCCGTGATGATCGGGCGAGTGAGGCCGGCCGTACGCGTTGCGCTGCCGCCTTGCCGGGCCCGGCGCGGCCGCAGGGGCCCATCGGCCGCAGTGGCCCATCACGCGGGGCGCGGTGTGCTTGGGGCTTGGTGCTCGGTGCTTGGTGCTTGGTGGGCATGGTGCTTGGTGGGCAGGCCCCTGAGTCGTCCGGCGGGTGAACCCGGGGAAGCGGTACCCGAGGTGACGCATGCGCGGCTCCGCCGGGCGGAGCAGGTGTACGAGTGAGCCCCGGCCGAGCCAGTCACTACACTACACCGTGCAGTGTAGAACCGTTAGGATGTGCCCATGCCGACCACGAAGACACTGCGCGAGGGTTCCGCGCGGAAGCGGGCCGCCATCCTCTCGGCGGCCCGGGAACTGTTCCTCGCCGACGGCTTCGACCGGTCCAGCGTCGACGCGATCGCCGCCCGGGCCGAGGTGTCCAAGCGGACGGTCTACGACTACTTCGGCGACAAGCGGACGCTGCTGCAAGCAGTCGTCGACGACATCGGCCAGTCACTGATCACCACGATCCGGCGCACCCTCGACGACACTCTCACCGGCCTCACCGAGGCCGTCGGCCTCGAGGACGCCCTGGTCACGTTCTCGATGCGCATAGCGACCGACATGCTCGGCTCGGCGGAGTACGCAACGCTGCAACGACTGGTCCGGGCGGAATCCGGCCACCTGCCGCACCAGGGCTACAACTCCATGGCCGACACCCCCGACGAGGCGATCGCCGAGCGGTTCGCCGCCTTCGCCACGGCCGGGCTGCTCGACGTCCCCGACGCCCGGCTCGCGGCCGACCAGTTCATCGCGCTGACCTTCGGCGTCGCGCTGGACAGACTCGGTTCCGCGAACGCCACCGAGGACACCCGCGTCCGGCCGCTCATCGTCGAGGGCGTGCGGACCTTTCTCCGGGCATACCGAGCCGTGTAGGGCTGGGCCGGCACGGAAGAACAGTGCGCTGTCAGCCCACGATTCGTCCCTCTCCTGGTCTGACGCCGCCCCCTAGGTCGGGTCCCTGATCCGTTTCCGGATGGTTCCCGATGGTGTGAGTGCCGGTCACTTGGTGAAGTGATCTCATGAGCCATCAGCAGACGCTTCGCTGTCTACTCCTCGTCGCCCTCGTCGCCGTCCTGGGAACACTCGCCGCGGCCCCATCCGGTCCGCCCGACCACCCTCCACCCCGATTACCGGTGAAGCACCAAGCGCTGCACACAAAGACCCAGGCCGTCCTGGACGAGATCGTCGCGGAGGGCACCCCTGGCGTCATCGCCCAGGTGCGCGACCGGAACGGCGTCCGGGACGGACGGGCCGGGGTCCGCGAGATCGGCGTGGAGAGGCCCCGCGGCACGCACGAGAGGTTCCGCATCGCCAGCGTGACCAAGACCTTCACGGCCACGGTGCTCCTGAAGCTCGAAGCCGAGGGGAGGCTGTCGCTGGACGACAGCGTGGCCAAGTGGCTGCCGGGAGTGGTGCACGGCAAGGGGTACCGGCCCGGGCACATCACCGTGCGGCACCTGCTCAACCACACGAGCGGGATCTTCGACTACAACATGGACGAGGGCTTCCGCGCCCGTTACGCGGGGGACGAGTTCGACCGGAACCGCCACTTCAGGTGGTCGCCGCGAGAGCTGGTGGACATCGCCCTCCGCCACCCGCCCAACTTCCAGCCGGAGCAGGGCAGCAGGCCCGGCCGCCCCGGCAAGTGGGACTACTCGGACACCAACTACCTTCTCGCCGGCATGGTCGTCGAGAAGGCCACCGGCCGCAGTTACGCACACGCGGTCGAGCGCCTCCTCATACGGCCCCTCGGTCTGCGCGGCACGAGTGTGCCGGGCACATCGCCCCAGCTGCCCGCACCGCACGCGAGGCACTACTCCACGCTGTTCGAGGACGGTCCGCAGGCGAAGGTGCGTGACGTCACCGAGTTCAGCCCCACGGTCGCCTTCTCCGCGGGGCAAATGATCTCGACTGTCGGTGATGTCAACAGGTTCCTGTCCAGGCTGCTCGCCGGTGACCTGCTGCCGCCCGCCCAGCAGCGGCAGCTGCTCGACGCCGTCCCGGTCGACGGGGACAAGGGACACGGCGGTCCGCAGGACGTCTACGGCCTGGGCCTGCGGCACTTCAAGCTCGCGGAGGGCTGCTGGGCCTGGGGCCACGGCGGCATGATCCCCGGCTCCGCGACCCGTGCCCTGGCTTCGGCGGACGGCCGACAGGTCATGACCATGAACCGCAACGGCGATTGGGGCGAGCAGCGTTTGGAGGACGCGGCCGTCGAGGCGGAGTTCTGTGACCCGTAGAGCATGGGCGTGATTCCGCACGGCACGCCCTGACGGCGTCCACACCGCCGAGATCGGCAGCAGCAGGCCGGTGGTTCGCCGCGTGGCAGTTCCTCACCGGTTCGGCGTCGAGATGGACGTTGGCCCGATCTGCGCGTGCGTCCTGATCAGCAGGCGTGAGCGTTGCCTGACGTTCCGCGTGCATCGGCGGCCTTCTCCGTGCAGTTCCTGGCGACCGTTTCGGCGAAGACCTGGGCGAGCGGAGTGAGGGCGTCCCATCGGCGCACCGCCCAACCTACGGGGAGAGGGGGCAGTTGAGGGATGGGGATGAGCCGGAGAGGGCCGTCGTCGCCGGGTGCTTGCCGGCCTGGCAGGGCAGGTACGACGGCGTGGCCGAGGCCGAGTTCGGCCAGGAGGAGAGCGGTGTCCCAGTCGGCGACACTGGTGTCGGAGCTGCTTCGGATCCCCAGTTCCGCGAATGCGGCGTCGAGGCGGGCACCTGAGGTGGAGTTCTGTGGCAGCCGGATGAGACGGATGCCGGCGAGGTCGGCCACCTCGATCCGAGTCCTGCGTGCGAGCGGATCGTCGGCGCGGACGGCCAGCACCCAGGGCAGGTCGACGACGGGGCGCTGCTCGATGCCGCGCACCGGGCTGCCGATGGTGACCCAGGCGAGGTCCAGGTCGTCGCTGGCGAGGGCATCGAAGCAGCTACGGCTGGAGGTCTCTGTCTGGAACTCCAGGTTCACCTTCGGGTACTGCCGCCGGAAGGCGACGATGGCCTCGGACATGAAGTGCCGTACGGTCGTTCCCCCCGTGGTGACGCGCACAGAGCCGCTGTCGCCGTTGACGAGGTCGCCCAGGCGCCGCAGGGCCAGATCCAGTCCGGCGATGCCATCGGCGGCTGCGTCGCACAGGACACGCCCCGCGTGGGTGGGCACGACACCTCGAGGTCGGCGTTCCAGGAGACTCACTCCGGTCTCCCGTTCCAGCCGCTTCACATGCTGGCTCACCGCCGACTGTGTGCGGTCCAGTTCCCGGGCGACGGCGCTGAGGCTTCCCGCCCGGCACACGGCCACGAAGACACGCAGGTCGTCCAAAGTCATGGACCCAAGCTACAGCTTGGGTTTTGCGAGAAAACCAAAGGATTGACTGAGGTAAGGCGAAGCCGCGATGATCAGCGCAGGGCCCAGGCGGCAACCCGTCCGGCGCTTTCGTGGGGTCCGGACCCCGGCGAAGGCACGGACGGGTGCCGACCCGAGCGACGGAAGGATCCCGCCCGTGCCTGTTCTGCCTGTTCCCCCTGCCGCTTCCGATCAGGCCATCGCGCTCCTGCACGACCTCGGAGCCGCAGAGATCCCTCATCCAGGCGGCACGCTCCTGGCGCACCTCGAGCGCGTCCGCGAGCAACTCGCCGGGTGGGGCGCCCGCCCCGCCCTCCAGCTCGCGGGTCTGTGCCACGCGTTCTACGGCACCGACGGCTTCCCCACGGCGCTGCTGTCCCTTGAGCGCCGCGCCGAACTCACAGCGGCGATCGGCGCCGAGGCCGAAGCCATGGTGTACCTCTACGCCTCGTGCGACCGGAAGGCCACCTATCCGACGCTCGCGGATGCCGACGCCCCCTTCCACGACCGTTTCACCGGCAGGTCCGGCATCCTCCAGCCGCAACAGCGCCGGGACTTCGCCGAGTTGTCCGCCGCCAACGAACTCGACCTCGCCCGCATCGACCCGTCCTTCCGCGAGACATGGGGAGCTGAACTCCTCGCTCTGTTCACCCGCTTCCGCCCCCTGCTGAGCCAGTCCGCTTGGTCGGCCTGCCGCGCCACACTTGCCTCGGACTTCCCTGCGCAGGACCTTGCTGGACATCGTCAGGTCGGTGGGCCTGGTGATCAGTGACCGTCGGTGGTCCGCAGGGTGCGGCGGGGGCTTGCCGTTGGGCGCTCGCGGAGGCCGCTGACCGCCGATGGTGCCGCTGAGCACGCTCGAAACAGCCTGCCGTTACCCGACGCCAGCCATGACTGCCGGGCGGTGAACAGGTAGGAGAGGTCCGGCTCGAAGTGAACCGCACCACGGATGTGGTCCGCACGGTCATGGCAAGGAATGAGGGTTCCGCCCGGTGTGGTCCCACCGGCCCCGGCCTGTGTCACAGTCCTGGCACGTCCGGCGCTTCTTTCTGGCCACGCAACCGCGATGGCCGAAAAATGTGTCTCCGAGTGCGGCCGGCCACTGCTGAGCGGCGGCCCCCGGGGGGATGCGATGAACATATGGGAAGTGCCCGGATACACCGAGTCGCTCGACATCGGTGCCGGGGCGAGCGGACGGGTCGTCTCGGCCGTACACGAGGAGACCGGTGTCCCGGTCGCGGTGAAGTACCTCAGTGAGTCACTGCGCACCCGACCGGGCTTCGTGCGCGACTTCCGTGCGGAGGCGCGGCTGCTGGCCGGGTTGGAGAGCCCGTACGTCGCTGGGCTGTACGAGTACGTGGAGAGCCCGGACGGGGCCGCCATCGTGATGGAGCTGGTCGACGGGGTCTCCTTGCGGGAGCTGCTGAAGCGCGAGGGCCCGCTCGCCCCCGAGGCCGCGCTCGTCGTCCTCAAAGGTTCGCTGCTCGGCCTGGCCGACGCGCACCGCCTCGGCGTCGTCCACCGCGACTACAAGCCGGAGAACGTCCTCGTCGCGCGGAACGGTTCCTCCAAGCTGGTCGACTTCGGCATCGCGGTGGACTCGGGCAGCAGCGCGGGTGTGGCCGGCACTCCCTCCTACATGGCTCCGGAGCAGTGGACCGGCGCTCCCGCCTCACCTGCCGCCGACGTGTACGCGGCCACCGCCACCTTCTTCGAGTGCCTGACGGGCCGCAAGCCGTACGCCGGTGAGAACCTCGCGGAACTCGCCCTCCAGCACGTCGACGCGCCCGTCCCCGCCGATGAAACCCCCGAGGCGGTGCGGGACCTGGTGCGCCGGGGCCTGGCCAAGGACCCGGCGGAGCGTCCCGCACGGGCCGAGGATCTCGTCACCGAACTGGAGGCCGCCGCCGTCGGCGCCTACGGCCCCGACTGGGAGGAACGCGGCCGGGGTCGGCTCGCCGCGCTGGTGGCCCTGCTGTCACTGCTCCTGCCTTCGTACCAGCAGGCGCCACGGAGCACCGCGGACACGGCGCGCACGGTGCTCGGCCGTCAGCCCTCGACGGGCCGCGGCCGGGCCTGGTCGTGGCTGCCGGGCCGGGCCGGGCTGCTCGTGTCCGCCGCAGCCGTGCTCCTCGGCGCCCTTCTGAGCCACGGGCTCCCCTCCAGCCCGGGGACCGCGGGGCAGGGGGCGGCAGCCGCGCTGGCCACCACCGGTGCCCGTCCCGGCCCGGGGCCGTCGCCGTCGCCGTCGCCGTCCGCCACATCCACCGCGTCGGTCGGCCCCTCGCCGTCGTCCACCCCGTCACCGCCCGACGCGGCGACCACCGGCACCGGCGGCCTCCCGGCGTCCGGCACCCCGGCCGGCGGCGGCACCACCCCCGGCGACGGGACGACCGCCGACGGGGAGACCACCTCCCAGCCGCCGACCACCGCCCCCGCCTCGCCGACCGACCCCGTCAGCCCCGCCGTCAAGGTCAAAGACGTCTCGGTGTCGTCCTTCCGGCAGACGGGCCCCACGACCGCCACGGCGACCCTCGGCATCACCACGGACGGCACCGGGCCGGTCTCGATCTCCGTCACCTGGCACACGGGAGGCACGGCGGGACAGCCGGGCACACCGGACGGTGTACCCCAGACCTTCGAGCGGAGCGGCGCCACCGAGTACACGCTCACCGTCGACCACACCTTCCAGAACCTCGGCTGCTACTGGACGGTGCAGGCCACCACCACCCCCGCCTCCGCCGACGGCGGTGCCTCACAGCAACTCCTCACCAGGCGGTGCGACCTGCGATGACCACACAGGACGACGCCGACTACAGCGCCACCGCGCTGGGCAGCCACTGGGTCGTGCGGCCCGGGCAGGACAGAACCCTCGTCGAGCAGGACGCGCAGGAGGAGCGGCCGACCCGGCCCGACCGCGTCGAGGGCACCGTGCTGCGTTTCGGCCCGGGAGTGACGGCTGCCGCCGCGCACCGCACGCACCCGGCGCTCCCCGCCGCACCATCGTTCCCCGCGCCCTCGGGCCGGCGGCTGCGCAGGCACACGCTGCCCGCGCTGGTCGTGCTGTGCGTCCTCGCGTTCCTCGTCTGGCCACGGCTCGGACCACCCCTTGCCGTGCGTACGGCGGACATCACGGCCCGGCCGGCGGTGCTGGGCTGCGACGGCACCGCCCGCATCGCCGGCCTCGTCACCACGAACGGCCGCCCGGGCACGCTGTCCTACCGCTGGGTGCGCAGCGACGGCACGGCCTCGGGTGTCCTGGAGGAAGTGATGGTCCGGGGACAGACGCGGGCCCGCCTCCAGTTGCGGTGGACTTTCCAGGGCACCGGGCACCACGCAGCCCGGGTCGAACTGCGCATCATCTCCCCGGCTCCCCGCACCCTCACCACCCGTTTCACGTACGACTGCCCTTAGCCCGTCCTGTACTTACAGATGTGCGACACGCGTTCCGCGCTGGTTCGGCCGTGGCCCGAACCTCGTCATGGACGCGGTGGCGGGATTCGCCGGTCAGCAGTGTCGGATCTGCTGCTGCCACACGCTGGGGTTACCGGTGTTGAGGTACCAGTCGTTGACGTAGCCCGACCGGACCCCTAGGTCGATGAGCATCCAGTAGCGGTAGTTGGGGTTGTCCGCCGCTCCGTCGCCGGTCGTCCAGCAGGTGAGGCCGACCTCGTCACCGTTGAGGAGTGTCCCGTGGGGAACGTTGGCGTACCCGTATCCGGGACCGGTGCGCATCTGCAGCCAGGAACCCGGGTCGATCCCGGTCACCGTCGTGCAGTTCGTCATGTCCCCGGAGATGCTGCATCGGTGGATCGCGGCGTCCGCGGGCGTCGCCAGGCCCAGCACAGCGGCGGCGGTGGCCAGCGCGGTGACGAGTGCGCCCGCGCGACGGGGTCGAAGTGTCATCGTGATCTGCGTCCTCTCGGGTGACCGGCACCAGGCGTGTCCGGCTGGTTCGTCATGCTAGGTAAGCGAGGGACGAGCAGGTTCCTGACAGTTGTCAGGGTGTCCCCCTGACCAGGCAAACGCCATCGACGACGTCCGGTACGACGCCGTACCGGGACGCCGAGCCCGGCGCCATCGGGGGTTAGGCCTGCGCCCGGACTTCCCCGACTCCTCCTTCTTCTTGGTCTTCTTGGCGGCTGCCTTCTTGGCGGGCACTCGCGCAGACCCTGGGTACCTCCACCGCACACGCCCGCTACGTGCTGGGCAGCAAGGCCGGGCAGGACGCCACTACCTGACAGCAGCCGCTCCCCGGGCGGTCAAAGGCTTCGGTGCCCGCCCCCTCATCACGCTGCGCCGGGTCCTGCCCGACCGCGCCTTCGACGCGGTCATCTCCCGAGCGGTCGGTCTCGCGCGCTGAAGACGCCGCACCGGAGACTGACGATGGACCACGAGAGCCGGGAGCGAGTTTCGCCCCGGCTCTCACACTTTCACCGACTCCGGGGGGTGTTACTGAAGTCCATCAACGTGCCCCGCGCCGCGCCCACCCGGAGCAGACGGACGGCGTAGGCGGGGCGACATCCGCGGCCTGCGAAGCGGAGGTCCTTTCCGCCCTCACGGTGCCGAGAGGACGGCATCGACTCGCGGAACGGGGCGCAGAGGGCAAGGCCCCTGAGGTGATCCTCGGCCTCGTCCACCTGTCAACCGGCGGGCTGGCCGACGACCTTGGGGGAAGGGCCGTACTGGTTGGCGGCCGGGGCGCCGTCCGCCGCCATGGCCACGAGGTACATGATCGGGCCGACTACGGGGATCAGGGCGACGAACATCCTCCAGCCCGGCTTGCCGGTGTCGTGCAAGCGGCGGACGGAGACGCTCAGCATGGGCACGGCGAACGGCAGCAGGAGGATGCTCAGCAGCGGGGCCTCGGTCGTGAAGCTGAGCCCGAGGACCGCACCGGCGGCGATCACGTACAGCAGTGAGAACCACCAGTACTCCGCGCGTCGTGCGCGACCGGAGAACGTTGCGTACTTGGCGGTGAGGCACACGCGCACCGCGGCGGCGACGATCCGGCTCCGACGAAGCAGAGCAAGGACGGCGTGGGGTCAGAGACTGAAGACGAGTTCGGCCTGGTCGCGCTTGGTGGAGTGCAGGTCCCAGTAGACGGGGGCGATCTCCTCGGGCTGGGCCGTCGGGAAGCCGGGGACGGCCGGAGTGCCGATCGAGACGTCGATGCCGACGTGGGCGGCCTGGATGCCGGTGCCGTCGAGTTCCTTGTGCAGGTTGATCGCCCAGTTGCGCAGCGCGGCCGCGGCGGCGTTGACGTTGCCGACCTGCGGCACGGGGTCGATGGAGCCGGCGCCGGTGGTGTAGAGCAGGGTGCCGGCGCCGGCTTCGCGCATGGCGGGCAGTACCGCCCGGGTGGCGGCGATGGCCCCGTACAGCTGGAAGTGCATCTCCACGTCCACGTGAGCCGGTTCGGTCGCGGTCGGCATGGTCAGCGTCGGGAGTTCGACGTGCCCCGGGGAGTACTCCAGGACGTCGATGCCGCCGAACTTCGCGGCGGCGTCCTTGAGCGCCTGGGTGAGCGCGTCGCGGTCGAGGACGTCGGCAGGGAACGCGGCGGCGGTGATGCCGTCGGCGGTCAGATCCTCGGCCAGGGTGTCGAGCTTGGCCTGGTTGCGGGCGATCAGTGCGGCGTCGAATCCGTGGGCGCCGAAGGTGCGGGCAAGGGCGCGGCCGAGCTTGGGGCCGGCGCCGACGATGGCGATGGTGGGCATGTGAGAGGCCCTTCAGAGACAGAGATGGAGGTGGAGATGGAGATGGATGTGGGCACGGCTATCCGTTTTCAAAGCGGAAAGCCCTATCTGGTTCGGGTTCGAGCGTAGCACAGGAAACGGATCAGGCTTTCCGGTTTGTTAGTGTGATGGGCATGACCTCCCGGGACCAGAACGCCCACGACACCGGCGGCACACCCGACTCCGCAGGCCCGCCCATGCGCAGCGATGCCGAGCGCAACCGGGGGCGGATCATCGCCGCCGCGCGCACCGCGTTCGGACGCGACGGGCTGCACGCGTCCATGGCCTCGGTCGCGCGGGAGGCAGGGGTGGGGATCGCCACCATTTTCCGCCACTTCCCCGCCAAGGAGGAACTGGTCGCCGCGGTCTTCGCGGACCGCATGGAGGCGTACGCGCAGGCCACCGCCGAGGCCCTGGCCAACCCGGACCCGTGGGACGGCTTCACCGGCTACATCCAGGAGGTCTGCGCGATGCAGGCCGCCGACCGGGGCTTCGCCGACATGATGACCATGAGCTTCCCCGGCGCCCAGCCGCTGGAAGCACTCCGCGCCCAGGCATACCAAGGCTTCCTCGAACTCATCGACCACGCCAAGGACAGCGGGCAGCTGCGCGAGGACTTCACCAGCCGGGATCTCGTCCTGCTCCTGATGGCCAACGCCGGCGTCCTCAGCGCCACCGGCGACGCTGCCCCGGATGCCTGGCGCCGCCTCGTGGCGTGGATGATCCAGTCCTTCCAGGCCCCCGTCCGCGGACCGCTACCGGAACCGCCCGAGGACGCCGCGCTGTACGAGGCCATGCGCCGCGCCAGCCACGGCATGAACTCCCCCGCGACCGGCAAACAGCACTGAGCGACCGGTCGGCCGGTGCCACGACGCTGACGGCACCCCTGCGCTGCCGTCCTCGCCGAGGATAGACAATCTGGTGAGACGAATGTACCGGGCCGCATGGTGAGGCAGGCAGCGGAGCACCAGGTCCATGATGTGCCTCATGCCGTGTACGGATGAAGGGAATTATCGGCGCGGGAACCACACACCGGCGCAAGCGAATTCACTGCTTTTTCAGCTCACCCATCTTAATGACCTGGTTGACAAGCGGATGCTTTCCGCTGTGACCCCGTGGCGCCGTTGTGCGCCCGGCTATCCAGCGGCCATGGGTCTGAGTGCCGCGCCTGACCGCCACCCCACGCCCTGGCCGGTATGACTATCCGGAGCTCTCTTGCAGACATGAGTGGAGCCCTCACGTGATGGCCGTCAGCGGATCAGAAGCCTTTGGTCATAGCCGTTGCCGCGCATAACTGATCTGCCGGAGAACATCCCTGAAAGAGGATCAGGGGTTCCGCATGGATGTCGCGACTCCGTTATCTCACCACGGCCGTGACCCGGCTGCGTCAGGTTCCAGGCAATCCTTGACGGAACATCGGCTGCCGTACGCCATGGAGAGCCATGAAATCATCCCGCTTCCGGGCGGTGAGGGTGTTTTCGTCTCCCAGCGCGAACCCAGCCAACCAGTGACGATTCCTATGGACCCCGTCATTGGAGCTCTCGGCGAACCCGCCGGCTACCGCCTCGGCAGTGCCGCGTCCGGCGCACACGGTCTCGCCGTGGGGCACTCCCCCACGACACGTGGCCGGGTCTGGCTCACCCAGGAGTACATCGACACCGTCCTGCTCATCGACCCCGCCGGCGACGACCCGGCACATGAACCCGCCGTCGTCAGGCGGCTGCCCCCTTCCCGCGAACGCGCGATGACCATGCCGGGCTTGAGCGTCCGATCGTGCGGAACAGGCCGTTGACGCCGTCGACTTCCCTGTTGTCGATCAGGTCGGACACGAGCGCGTCGGCAGCGGGATCACCCTCCTGGCTCGCAGCCTCCAGCTCCGCTTCAACGGTCTCCACAGTCAGGGGCACAGCACCACTCCGTTTCTCAGGCCTCAGCCTCAGCGCGGACGCCCACTACTGCCTGAGGCCCAGGGGCCACCGCAGCCGATGCGGCTCCGGCTCGCGTCGAGGACATCCTCGGCGACTGCGGTGTGAACAGTGCAGGAGTGTGGGCGGCACTTCACCTCGTGCGGCCGATCGTGCGGGCACCGTCACCGCGATGGGGTGGGAGGCTTACTTGGATTCGACTCGTCCCACCGGGTCGGGGCCGGTCGTGAGTGTCTTTTGTTCGTTCGGCCACGTGGGAGCACCGGGGTGGAGCTGGGTGTGGAGGTAGGCCGCCGTGAGCCGGGCGAGGGCGGCGACTCGCTCCTGGTTCTCGTCCGTGGTCTCGGCGGCGTCGTATCCGGCGATACCGCCAAGTCCGTGCTCCGCGTCGAACAGGGTGAGCAGGGTCTTGGGGCCGGGGGCGAGAATGTAGGGGTCGGCGTGCCAGTCCGGTCCCATGTCCGTGAAGTGCCGGGAATCGTCCTTGTCGCCGGCGACGACCAGCGCGGGTGCGGTCATGGTGGAGAAGTCGATGGCCCCGATGATCGGCCACTGCTCGGCCATGGGCCCGTTGAAGACCTCGCCACCTCTGCCGGGCGCGGCGAGCAGTACGCCTGCCTTGATCCGGGGCTCGGCCAGGTGCACGACGCTGCCGGTGTCGGGGTCGTTGACGCCGGCGCCCAGCAGGAGGGCGGCGGTGAAGCCGCCGAGCGAGTGTCCGGCGACGGCGACCTTGGTGGGGTCGATCCGTCCCGCGAGCTGCGGCACGGTGCGTTCGATCATGTCGAGCCGGTCGAGGATGTGGGTCATGTCCTCGGCGCGGGAGCGCCAGAAGTCCGGTGCGCCGGGCGCGTCGGCGACCAGGTGACTCAGTGTCCGGGAGGTGAGGTGGGTGGGCTGAACGACGACGAATCCGTGAGCGGCCCAGAGATGGGCAAGCGGTGCGTAGCCGTTGAGCGAGGAGAGGTTGTTCGACGGGCCGTGACCGTGGGAGAGGAGGATGACGGGGAGCTTGATTCCGGTCGCGGGTGCCGAGACGCGCACCTGGAGGTCCACGGGACGTCCGGGCACGGGGAGAACTATGGGGCTGAACGACAGGACCGGGACCGGCGTGCCCTGGGTCTCGGCGCTGGTGGCAGTGGATGTGCTCACGATGTGGTTTTCCCTTTCGGTGGCACCTGCCGTCCGTTGGTCTGCTGCGACCGGCGACGGGCAGGACAGGGCAGCGCAGGGCAGGAGAGGGCAGTCAGGAGCGTCTCGCTTCGGTTAACCTGAACCGGAGCGCCGCTCCATTTAGTATCCGGAGCACTGCTCCACTTTGTCAATCGGCAGGAAGAGGACTACGCGATGGCCGACCAGAGCCCCGTTGAGGAGTCGCCGTCCCGAGGCAGGCGGGCCGACGCGCAGCGCAATCGGCAGACGGTGCTCGCCGCCGCAGCCGAGGTGTTCGTCACCTCCGGGGTCGACGCGCCGATCCGCCAGATCGCGGCCCGGGCGGGTGTCGGGATGGCCACGATCTACCGTCACTTCCCGACCCGGGCGGATCTCGTCACCGCCGTCTACCGCCACCAGATCGAGGAATGCGCTGAAGCCGGACCGAACCTGCTGGCCAGTGCCGACTCCCCGTTCGACGCGCTGCGCCAGTGGATCGACCTCTTCGTCGACTTCCTGGTCACCAAGCACGGACTCGCCGACGCCCTGCAGTCCGAGAGCGACCGCTTCGCCGCGCTGCACTCCTACTTCCTCGACCGCCTGCTGCCCGTCTGCGCCCAACTGCTCGACGCTGCGGTCGAGTCCGGCGACATCAGGCCCGGCACGCAGCCGTACGAGCTGATGCGCGGCATCGGAAACCTCTGCATCGGACGCGACAGCGACCCCCGCTACGACCCCCGCCGCCTGATCGCTCTCATCTTCCAGGGGCTCCAGCGACCTCACGCGCCCTGATGCCGACGAGCGACATCGCGACCTGGTCCCTTCGGGACTTTCACGCGATCCGAGCGGCCGCAGCCCGGTGTCACTGGCCCAGTGCGGACAGGACGTCTGCCTCTCGTATCTCCCCGGACAGGACAGGGCCGCCCGCGAAGAGGAGTACCGGCGGGGCCGGCAGGTTGAGTGTGCGGATGCGGGCGAGTTCGGCCTGTAGTGCTTCCGCACCGCCACTCGTGGTCATGACGCCCGTCTCGGCGGCGAGCCGGGCGAGCACGGTGGTGTCCGCGATGTTCAGGCCGTCGACGAAGTAGGCGCGGAACAGCCGCTCGGCCGTCTCTTCGCCCTTGCCTTGCGCGGATGCCTGCGCGGCGAGCCGGTGCGCGTCGAAGGTGTTGGTGAACACCGCGCGGCGGAAGTCGAGTTCGAGGCCGTCGTCGGCGCCGAACGAGGTGTCGGCGGCGAGCCGGACGGCAACGGCCGCGCCGCGTTCGCGCGCCCAGACCTCGACCAGCGGTTCACCCTCGGGTGATGCCTGGGGACGGAGCTGGACCGGACGCACTACGGTTTCGACGGTGCCGCCGTCCGCGCGGTGGCGGCGGACGGCCCGGAGGTAGCGGGTGAAGCCGAGGTAGCAGTGGACGCAGACGAAGTCGATGATGACCTCGACGCGGCGCGGACGGTGCATGACCGGACTCCTGTCGGTGCGGTGCGGCTGGTATGCGGCGGCTCGGTGTCACCAGGGCATCGGGCCGTCGGCCGTGTAATAGCCGCCGGTCGGCCCGTCGGGGCCGATCGAAGCCATGCGGACGATGACGTCGGCGCCCTGCTCGACGCTCTGGGCGCCGGTGTGGCCGTTGAGGTCGGTGGCGGTGTGGCCCGGGTCGACGGCGTTGATCCGCATGCGCGGCAGGGCGCGCGCGTACAGCACCGTGACCATGTTCAGGGCGGCCTTGGAGGAGTTGTAGGGCAACGAGGAGATCCAGAGCGGGACGAGCGAGGCGTGGTCGGCCGGGTCGGCCGCCACCGCCAGGGAGCCCAAGCCGCTGCTGACGTTGACCACGACCGGCGACGCACTTCGGTGCAGCAGGGGCAGGAAGGCCTGGGTGACGCGCACGGCCCCGAAGACGTTGGTGTCGTAGACCGCGAGCATGTCGGCGGCGGTGACCTCGTCGGCCGTCCGTACGGGGCCGGCCACACCCGCGTTGTTGACCAGGACGTCGAGGTGCCCGGTGTGCTCGCGGACCTGCTCGGCGGCCGCCGCGACGGAGTCGTCGTCGGCGACGTCGAGGAGCAGCGGGCGGGCCCCGACCGCCCGGGCGGCCCGAGCGCCACGGCGGGCGTCACGGGCACCCAGATACACGGTGTGCCCCGCCCGGGTCAGGCGGCGGGCGGTCTGCAGTCCCAGGCCCTTGTTGGCACCAGTGATGAGGGTCGTCGTCATGTCCGGCAGCCTCGCCGTCCGGTGGCCGGCCGGACAGATCACTGCTCGTCCTGGTAACGCCGGTACCAGGACGGCGTGGAGCGGGACGCCGATACTGGGGCCATGAGCGCACAGGGCGACAGCGGATCTTCCCAGCGGGGCGGCGACTTGGGAACGGCACTTCGCCGGTGGCGCGACCGCGTGCCTCCCGGCGCGGTCGGGCTGCCGACGGGGCGAAGCCGCCGGGCTCCCGGGCTGCGCCGGGAGGAACTGGCCCTGCTGGCGGGCATTTCCGCCGAGTATGTGATCCGCTTGGAGCAGGGCCGGGCGACATCCCCCTCCGCCCAGGTGCTCGGCGCTCTGGCGCGGGCGCTTCGCCTGTCGGAAGCCGAGCGTGCCCATCTGTTCGCGCTGGCCGGCCAGCCCGAGCCCACGGACAGCCGACTGCCCAACCGGCTCACGCCGGGGGTGCAGCGGCTGCTCGACCAGATGCCGGGCACGCCCGTCGGCGTGTACGACGCGGCCTGGACCCTCATCGCCTTCAACCGGCTGCACGCCGCACTACTGGGCGACCCGTCTCCGCTGACGGACCGGGACCGCAACCTGGTCTGGCAGCACTTCACCGGCCCGCCCGGCCCGGTGCGCCACACCCCAGCGCAGCAGGCCCGCTTCGAAACCGCCGTGGTCTTCGACCTGCGGTCCGCGTCCACCCGCTACCCCACCGACCCGGTCCTGCGCCGCCTCGTCACGGACCTGCGCGGCACGAGCCCGCGCTTCGCCACCCTGTGGGAGGCCCACGAGGTGAGCGGCCACATGCTGCACACCAAGACCATCCACCATCCCGAGGTCGGGCCACTGCACCTCGACTGCGACATCCTCACCGAACCCGGCGGCGACCTGCGCATCGTCATCCTCACCGCCCCGCCGGGCAGCGACACCGCCGGCCGTCTCGAAGTGCTCGACGTCATCGGCACCCAGCAGATGACCGAACGGTCCCGGTCCTGGCACGGCGTCATCCCGCCCACGTGAATACGGGTTCGGACCGGGTCCGCGTCCTCCCGACGCCCCGGTGAGGGGAGCTGCCCCAGCGGGTTTTGACGCGACTTCAGACGGGTTGAGCGAGAAGGGCGATCACGGCGTTGAGGGCCATTCCCATGCCGATCCCACCGACAGTCCAGCCGAGCGCCTTGGCGCTGTTGCGGGTGAACCAGTCGTTGATCCGCTGCAGGACTGGCTCGGCGCGGTCGTGCGCGGCGATCCGGACGGCGCCGAGGAGGACCGCCGGGAGGATCATCACGACGCAGTAGCCGGCCAGCCCTCCGCCTGTGACCTGCCAGGTCAGATCGGCATTCGCGAGTAGGCCCACGGCCGCCAGGTAGGGCACCATGGTGACCAACTCCAGCGCCGTGGCCACCAACGCGAGGCTCACCAGGCCGCGCACGCCTCCGCCCTGTGTGTCCCGGTCGGCCAGACCTTCGCCGTCCGGCACGGCACCCGACATCGCCGCCGCCCGCCAGCGCTGCAGTCGGCCCGGCCTGCCCGCCCGGCTGCGGGCGCGTGCCTCCAGCCGGTAGCTCAAGGCGATGACGAGGAAACCGAGGACGAGCTGCGCGATCCGCAGGTGCGTGGGGGCGACGTCGGCCAAGGCCGCCCGGACGGCCTCCAGCACCGCATCGGCTCCCAGCACCAGGAGCACGCCAACGCAGAAGTAGAACGTCGCAACCGTAGCCAGGTAGGCGGCGATCCGGTCGGCGCGCACCCGCCCCGGGGTGAGCAACAGCCAGATCGGGATCAGCAGGGTGCCGAAGCTTGTGCTGTCCAGCAGCCCGAGCCCGGCCAGCGCCAGCGCCAGCGTCGCGCTCATCAGTCGAACAGCCGGTCAACGTAGGCGTCCAGCGCGGCGCTGATGCGGGACGCGTCGAACCCGTCCCCGGTCGCCGCGTGGTGCAGGCACAGCCCGTCCACGAACGCGACCAGCGCCGCCGCCTCGGCCTCGGTGTCGACATCCGCGGCGAGTTCACCGGCCCGTTGCGCGCCGCGCAATGCCTCCTCGACGCCTCGCAGGAGCCGCACGGTGGCGTCCCGGTGAATCGCAGCCATGTCGGCGTCGGTGAGCGACGCCTGCACGAAGCTGAGCCAGACCCGCAGCTCGGCGCGCCTCTCGACCGTCAGTGGCAGGAACGTCTCCATCAGCCGCACGACGAACTCCCGGACCGGCGGCTCGACGGGGATGGCGGCGACGCGCTCCTCGGCGCGCCGGTAGACATACTCGATGCCGAACCTCAGCAGCTCGTCCTTCGAGCGGAAGTAGCGCTGGACGAGTCCCACGGACACACCCGCCGTCCGTGCCACGTCAGCGAGGGTGGTCCGCGCCAGTCCCCGTTCGGCGACCACGCTCATCAGCGCGGAGGCGACCTGGCCGCGTCTCGTGTCAGCGTCAGCATGCTGCGTCATAGAAAAATAGTACCGCAATATTTTTTGAGGCCGCCGACGCCAGGTTGGACGAGCAGGTATCGATCAATCCTCGTCGGGCCGCCACAGCCAGCGCAGAGCGTCCGGTAGCAGGACGCCGCCGTGGTTGGGGCTGTGTCCGCCGTCTCCCAGGACGAGGCGGAAGTCGTAGCCCGCTTCGGCGAGAGCGGCTGCCACGCGCAGGTTTTCGGCGAGCCAGTTCCGCTGTGGCTCGTTCCAGCGCAGGTCGCGGTGGCCGCCTTGCATGAAGATGCGCAGCGGCTTGCGGGGGACGCGGGAGATGAGGTCCGGGTAGGGATTGCCGCCCGGCATCTGCGCGAAGCTGGACAGGTATCCGATGGCGCGGCGGAACTTGTCCGGACGCAGCCACGCGGCGGTGAAGGCGCAGTTGCCGCCGCTGCTCCCGCCGCAGATGCCCCACCTTTCGGGCGACAGGGAGATCGCGTAGCGCTCCGCAACCTGCGGGATGATCTCGGTGAGGAGGAAGGTGACGTACTGGTCGTCGAAGGCGTCGTACTCGTTGTTGCGGTTCTTCGGGTTCTCCGCATCCGGGAAGACGCCGGGATCGACGAACACGCCGATGGTGACGGGGATGTCGCCGCGGTGAACGAGGTTGTCCAGGACGATCGCGCCGCGTACCTCCCCTGCGGGGTCCAGGTACCACCACCCGTCCTGGAACACCATCAAGGACGCCGGTTGCGCCGGGTCGTACTGTGCGGGCACGTGTACCCAGAACTTCCGGACGGTCCCTGGGTAGACCGCACTGCTCCGCCACTCGAACGCGACCGTCTCGCCGGCGGGCACGCCCGGCTGTCGAGCGGAATCGGGTCCGTGGAGGTAGCGGACGTCCGACTGGTCGACCGGAAGTGGCTGATACGGCATCTCGATCGTCACGGGGAGCAACGGTAGGGCGATCACCGTCCTTCACCGCAAGGAATTTTCGTCCGCAGGGGCCGGTCGAGCTGGTCCCGGCAGGTCACGGCAGAAGCGCGGCTCCTGCCGAGGCCGCGGACTCACCGGCACTGGTGCGGCTCCCGCAGGCACGGCAGGTGGCCCTTGCCCCGGATCACGCTCTGGCTGACGGACTCGTCGAGGTAGGCCAGGAAGCCGGCGGCGAGGGAGCCGGCACGTGCGGGGCCGTGGGTGTAGGCGTACTCGATGTCCTTGTACGGGTAGTGGCCGGCGCCCAGGTCGATCTGCCGCTCGTCGGGCCAGTCCCCGGCCAGGGGGACCGCCTTCACCTTGCCGCCCCGCTCCTTGGCGAGGCCGACCTCGCTGTAGCCGATGGCGCCGGGCTGCTTCTCCACCTTGTTCAGCACGGCTCTGGTCGAGCCGAGTTCGCAGCGGGTGACGGTGTCTTCGGCCCGGGCGGGCGGGGTGCAGTCCAGGGACGTGCTGGGTGCCTTCTCCCAGCCCTTGAGCACCCGGTCCTGGAAGATCTGCCGTGTCCCGGACTCGTCTCCCCGGCTGACCAGAACGATCGGCAGGTCGGCGATCTCCTTCCGCCCGGCGACGACCTGGCCCCAGCGCTGGTACCTGCCCGCGTAGATGTCCCGCACCTGCCGGAGGGTCAGTCCGTGCGGGCCGAGGTCGATGTCCGGGTGGACGACGAGAGTGAAGAAGGACAGCGCGATCTCTTTCCCCGTCAGATTCCAGCGCCCGCCCATCGGCCCGTCGGAGAAGGCGATCACGGAGCCGGCGGCGCCCGGCGACCGCTCCGCCAGCTCCGCCAGACCCGCCACACCGTCCTCGCTGCCCCGCGCCTCGACCACGATGTCGGCGCCCTGGCACTTGCTCTCGTACTCCCGCGCGAGCGTCCGGACGACGGGCTCGAAGGCGGTCGAACCCGTGAGGGTCAACTCCCCCTGCTCGCACTCGATCGGATTGCCGACACGCAGAACGATGATGCCGGCGAGGGCGAGCACGGCCAGGGCCAGCGCGCCGCTCAGCAGCCGCGCCGGGAGACTGAACGTCCGTAGCTTCTCGTCCGGTTTGGGGGCACTGTTGCGGTGCACGCGGCCGTCCCGCAGGCCCCCGATCAGCTTGACCTCGCCCTCGGCCGGACCCCCGGAAAGCAGCACCAGCAGCTTGAAGTGGTCGCCCGGATTGAGCGGGACGCGTGGGATGGTCACCCTGCTGCCGACGTGCTCGAAGCCGTTGGCGTCCGTGAAATGACTGTTCAGGTGCTCGATGCCGGAGGGCTGGGTGACCGCTACGGCCTGGACCGTGCGGCCCGTGAACTCGGCGGTCAGGCCGTGGACCTCGGACGAGGTGTAGTCGTTGTCGGCGACGCTCTGCGACCCGTCGTTCTCGATGCGCAGCAGGACGAGCGACGCGTCGGCCATGTTCGGCACGTCGAAGTCGCCGAGGCGGGGATTGGACGACCCGTCACCTATGGGGCTGTCCATCTGTACGCGGTAGCCGATCAGCTTGCGCCGCGGCACCCGCCGGTCGTAGAGGAACATCGCGATGGGCACGAGGAGACCGAGGACGGACGTGCCGATGGCGATGACGTTCTCAAGGCTCAGCCACTCCACTGGTGGTCCCCCGCCACTCCCAGAGCTCAGATGGTGGGGTCACCGTATGCCGGTCCGAACAACCCGTCACCACTGTGACGCCAGTGTTCGCTCCACGTTCAACTTCACCTGGGGGCTCAGCACGCCGTATAGCCTCCGTCCACCGGTAGGACGGCGCCGGTGATGTAGGACGACTCCGGGCAGGCCAGGAAGAGGACCGCGTCGGCGATCTCCTCTGCTGCGGCGAGCCGGCGGAGCGGTATGGACTCCTCCCTCAGCCGCCGGTGGGCGGCAGGCTCGGCGCGTCGCTGGAAGGAAGCCTCGATGACCGGCGTCATGGTCAGACCGGGCGCCACCACGTTGACCCGGATGTTGCGCGGCGCCCATTCGACAGCGGCGCCGCGGGCCAGCGCGATGAGGCCGCCCTTGGCAGCGGAGTACAAGGTCTGGTTCGACATACCGACCATGCCGAGGCGGGAGCTGACGCACACCATCGACGCTCCCGACTCGGGAGCCAGCGCCATCAGGTGCTTCATGACCAGGAACGCGCTCAGCAGGTTGCTGTCGAGCAGGTCCCGGGCGTCGTCGGCCGTGGTTGGCGGCCACCGCCTGACCTATTCCGCTCGATGCTCCGGTGACCACGGCGTTGACGTCCTGCAGTCTCATGTGCGCTTCCGTTTCAGTCGTGGGCGTGCCGGGCCGGAACTCCGAGCCCATGCCGATGCCGATGCCGATGCCGATGCCGGTATCGGTATCGGTGTCGGGATCGGCAGTGGTCAGGCCGGCGCCTGGCCCCTTCCGGCCACGGCCTCCGGGCGGAGCAGGGCGGTGAGGGCCTCGGCGGGCAACAAGCCCCTTTCCAGGACGAGTTCGGCCACACCCCGGCCCGTGGCCAGGGCCTCCTTGGCGATGTCGGTGGCGGCCGTGTAGCCGATGTGCGGGTTGAGGGCGGTGACCAGGCCGATGGAGTTCTCGACCGTCGCCCGCAGCGCCTCGGTGTTGGCGGTGATGCCGTCCACGCAGCGCTCGGCGAGCGTGAGGCAGGCGGCGCGCAGGTGCGTGATCGACTCCGACAGGGAGTGCAGGATGATCGGCTCGAACGCGTTGAGCTGGAGCTGTCCGGCCTCGGCGGCCATGGTGATGGTGACGTCGTTGCCGATCACCTCGAAGGCGACCTGGTTGACGACCTCCGGGATCACCGGGTTGACCTTGCCCGGCATGATCGACGAACCGGCCTGTACGGGCGGCAGGTTGATCTCGCCGAGGCCGGCGCGCGGACCGGAGGACAGCAGCCGCAAGTCGTTGCAGCTCTTGGACAGCTTGACCGCGATGCGCTTGAGCACCCCCGACATCTGCACGAACGCGCCGCAGTCCTGGGTCGCCTCGACCAGGTTCGCCGCCGTCACCAGCGGCAGGCCGGTGATCTCCGACAGGTGGCGGCGAGCCGCCTCGGCGTAGCCGACGGGAGCGTTGAGGCCGGTACCGATGGCCGTGGCGCCCAGGTTGATCTCATGGATCAACTCGACGGCCTCGGCAAGACGGGACCGGTCCTCCTCCATCATGACCGCGTACGCGGAGAACTCCTGACCCAGCGTCATCGGTACCGCGTCCTGCAACTGTGTACGGCCCATCTTGAGCACGTCACGGAACTCGACGGCCTTCCGGGCGAACGCGTCCTGCAGGACGGCCATCGCCTTGAGCAGCCCGTGCACGGCGAAGATGGTCGCGATCTTCACTGCGGTCGGGTAGACGTCGTTCGTGGACTGGGAGCGGTTGACGTCCTCGTTCGGGTGCACGTAGCGGTACTCGCCCTTGGCGTGGCCCAGCAGCTCCAACGCCCGGTTCGCGATGACCTCGTTGGCGTTCATGTTCGTCGACGTGCCGGCGCCGCCCTGGATGACGTCGACGACGAACTGGTCGTGCAGCTTGCCGGAGCGGATCTCCCGGCACGCGGTGACGATCGCGTCGGCCTTCTCGCCTCCCAGCAACCCCGACTCCTCGTTGGCCAGGGCGGCGGCCTCCTTCACGGCGGCCAAGGCGTCGATCAGGTGCGGATAGGCGGAGATCTGCACGCCCGTGATCGGGAAGTTCTCCGTGGCCCGCAGGGTGTGCACACCCCAGTAGGCGTCGGCGGGAACGTCACGGTCACCGAGGAGATCGTGCTCGGTGCGGGGGACGGCGTTCATGAGGCGGGGCCTTCTCTCGGCAGGCTTGGCGGGGCCTTCCGCGCGGCGGCGGGGAAGGCCCCTGTGGTGTCACCGGTGTCGTCACCTGCTCAGAGCAGGCGGTCCTTGGCCTTGTAGTAGGCGCCGCCGAACGGCAGGAACCAGGCGGTGCCGTTGTAGAAGGGGACGGGGACCTTCGGGAAGCCGAAACCGCGCAGCGGGTTGGCCTCGGGCCTGCCGTCCATCATCTCGGCGACGGCGCGGCCCATGTAGGTGGCCATCTGGACGCCGTGACCGCAGTAACCCATGGAGTAGTACAGGCCGTTGGCCTCGCCCGCGTGCGGAATGCGGTCCCAGGAGAAACCGACCATGCCGCCCCACACGTAGTCGATGCGCACCCCCGCCAGCTGCGGGAAGATCTCGGTCATCTCCCGCTTGAGGATGTCGCCGCTCTTGATGTCGGAGGCCGGGTTGGAGGGGGCGAAGCGGGCCCGGCCGCCGAAGGCGAGACGGTTGTCGGGGGTGAGGCGGACGTAGTGGCCGACGTTCTTGTGGGCGACCAGCAGGCGGCCGTTCGGGATGAGTTCCTTGGCGCGCGCCTCCCCCAGCGGTTCGGTGACGATGATGAAGCTGCCGACGTTGATCAGCCGCTTGCGGAACCACGGCATCGACTTGTCGGTGTAGGCGTCCGTCGCCGCCATGACCTGCTTGGCACGGATGGTGCCGTTCATGGTCTCCACCACGAAGCCGCCGCCGGGAAGGCGGGTGAGGCCGGTGGCGGCGTTGCGCTCGTGGATCTCGGCGCCGGCCCGCTCGGCGGCGTTTGCCAGGCCGCCGACGAACTTGCCCACGTGCAGGGCCGCGCTGTCCGGGTCGAGCAGGGCGCCGTGGTAGTAGTCCGAGCTGAGTTCGGCCCGCAGTTCGCTCTTGCTCAGGACGATCGTCTCGTGGCCGAAGTTGTCGGCCAGGTCGCGCTGCTTGGCGCGCAGCCCGTCGAAGTGCCCGGGCTTGCAGACCAGGCCGAGGCGCCCGGCGCGGTGGAAGTCGCAGTCGATCTGTTCCGTCCGCGTGAGGTCCTCGACGACGTCGACGGCCTCGCGGAAGGCGTTGTACAGCTCCAGTGCGCGCTCCTGGCCGTAGCGCTTGCGTGCCTCGGCGGGGCTGATGGTGATGCCCTGGGTGCACATGCTGCCGTTGCGCCCGGAGGCGCCCGAGCCGACCTTGTCCTTCTCGACGAGGACGACCCGGGCACCCTTGCGGGCGGTGTGGTAGGCGGTGGACAGGCCGGTGAGGCCGCCGCCGATCACCACCACGTCCGCCTCGTCGGGCAGGTCCTTTCCGGAACGGTCGGGCAGGGCGGGGGCTGTGTCCAGCCAGTAGGGGATCTGCTTCATGGCGTGCGTCCTCACATCCGTCCGAAGGTTCAGCAGCCGAGCAGCTTCGGCAGGCCCGACAGGTCGGGCAGCTCGTCGTACGGCTGGTAGTCGGCGCTGCCCGGGCGGCCGTAGCGGTTGATCCACACCCGGCGCTTCAGGCCGAGGTCGCGGGTCGGGATGTGGTCGTATTCCCAGCCCTGCGCGACGTGGATGACCTGGGACGGCTCGACGCCCATGGTCTTGAAGGCGAATTCGAAGGTCTGGCGGTCCGGCTTGTAGGCGCCGGCCTGCTGGGCGGTGATGACGTAGTCGAACTCGACGCCGATGTTCTCGACGTTGCGCGCGATCAGGTTGTCGTCGGTGTTGGAGATGATGGCGATCTCGTACTTCGTCTTCAGGGCGCGCAGCGCCTCCGGGACCTCGGGCCAGGGGCCGAAGGTGGGGACGGCCTCGACCAGGGCGTCGCCGTCGGACTCGCGGTACTCCAGGCCGTGCAGGCGCATGGCGTTGCGCAGGCTGGAGTGCAGGATCTCGTGGTAGGGGCGGTAGGCCTCCAGGACGGCCTGGAAGCGCATGACGCGGAAGTCGTCGAGGAACTCGTCGACATCCAGGTTGTCCAGGCCGAGCCGGTCCTCCAGGACCTTCAGGGTGGTGGGGCCGAGTTCGAAGTTGATCAGGGTCGCATAGGCGTCGAAGGTGACGATCTCTCGCATGGTGTTCAGCCTCAGTCTCGCGGGTTCCAGCAGTGGGTGGGGGCTTCAGACGACGCGTTCGCCGGGGGCGACGATCGCGTCCAGCGCGGCCAGGTCGGCCGGGCTCGGTATCCAGTCGGCCGCCGCCGCGTTGGCGGTGACCTGGTGGGGTGTCATGGCTCCGCAGATGACGGAGCCGACGGCGGGCAGGGCCGCCAGTGCGCCGACCGCGACCTGGAGGAGGGTCAGGCCCCGGTCGGCGCCGTATGCGGTGAGTGCCTCGACCCTGTCGAGGGCCGCGTCGGTGAGCCAGCCCTGCCGCCAGGACAGGCGGCTGCCGGGCGGGGGCTCCTCGCCGCGGCGGTACTTCCCGCTGAGCAGGCCGTTGGCCAGCGGGTAGTACGGCAGCAGGCCGAGGCCGTGGTGCAGGCAGGCCGGGATCAGGTCCCGTTCCGCACCGCGGTCGAGCAGGTGGTAGCGCGCCTGGGTGGACACGAAGGCGTCCGTGACCTGCTCGGCCGGAAGGTTGGAGCAGCCGATGTAGCGGATCTTGCCCTCGTCGACCAGCTCCTGGAGCGCGGCGACGGTCTCCTCCAACGCCGTGACGCCGTCCGGTTCGTGGTACTGGTACAGGTCGATCCGGTCGGTGCCGAGCCGGCGCAGTGACGCCTCCAGCGCGTGCCGGATGTAGGCGCGGGATCCGCGCGGGCCGTACAGGTCGGCCTCCCGGCTCATCTCCATGCCGAACTTGGTGGCGAGGACGATGTCGTCGCGGTGGCCCTTGAGGGCGGCGCCCAGCAGGCGTTCGCCGTCGCCGCGCGAGCCACCCCGCTCGCCGGACCCGCCATACATGTCGGCGGTGTCGAACAGGGTGATCCCGGCGTCGAGGGCGGCGTGGACGACGGCCTTCGTGCCGTCCTCGTCGAGACGGCTGCCGAAGTTGTTGCCGCCCACGCCGACCACCGAGACGGCCGGGCCGCGTGCTCCGAGCGGACGGTATCTCATGACCGGTTGCCGAACCCGATGCAGACGTTCTTGGTCTGCAGGTAGCTGGACAGGCCCTCGAGGCCCTTCTCCCGGCCCCAGCCGCTGTGCTTGTAGCCGCCGAAGGGGAGTTCGACGCCGGTGCCGACCCCGGTGGCGTTGACATACACCTGGCCTGCCCGGATGCCCTCGGCCATGCGCATCGCCTGGTCGATGTCGCGGGTCCACACGTACGAGGCGAGGCCGTACGGACTGTCGTTGGCGATCTCCAGCGCCTCGTCCGCGTCGTCGAACTCGATGACCGTGACGACGGGACCGAAGATCTCCTCGCGGGCGCAACGGGCCTGGTTGTCCAGCCCGGTCAGGACGGTCGGCTCGACGAAGTAGCCGTCGGCCAGCTCGGGGTCAGTGGGGGCGCCTCCACCGGCCCGTGCCACGGCGCCCTCCTCCCGCGCCAGCTCCAGGTAGCCGAGGACCCGGTCCCGCTGCCGTGCGGCGACCAGCGGGCCGACGTCCGGGTCGGTGAGACCCGGGCCGACGCGCAGGGAGGCGGCATGCGCGACGAGCTTCTCCAGGAACTCCTCGGCGCCGCGCTGGAGGAGCAGCCGAGTCCCGGCCGAGCAGGTCTGCCCGGCATTGCCGAACGCGGAGGCGGCGACCGCGCCGAGCGCCAGGTCGAAGTCGGCGTCGGCGAAGACGACGACCGGCGACTTGCCGCCCAGTTCGGTGACGGAGGGCACCACGTTGGCGGCGGCGGCCTGGGCGACCTTGATACCGGTGGGCACCGAGCCCGTGAAGGTGACCTGGTCGATGTCCGGGTGGCCGGCGAGGGCCGCGCCGGTCTCGCCGTCGCCGGGGACGACGTTCAGCACGCCCGGCGGCAGACCACACTCCAGGGCGATCCTGCCGATCTCCAGCGGGGTGAGCGGCGCCTCGGGGGACGGCTTGAGCACGACCGTGCAGCCCGCCGCCAGTGCCGGAGCGGAGCCCCTCGCGGTGTTCTGCAGTGGGTAGTTGAACGGGATGATCTGACCGGAGACACCGATCGGCTCACGAACCGTGTAGTCGATCAGACCGGGGCCCAGCGGGATCGTCGAGCCGCCGAGCTTGTCGGCGACGCCCGCGTAGAACTCGAAGTAGCGGGCGGCCGCTTCGACATCTGCCTTCGCCTGGCGAAGCGGCTTGCCGACGTCCTGGCTCTCCAGACGGGCCAGCCGTTCGCCCTGGTAGCGGATGGCCTCCGCGATCCGGTACAGGATGCGCCCCCGGTCGGCGGCGCGCATCCCGGCCCACTCGGGAGCGGTGAAGGCCGCGCGCGCCGCCGCCACTGCCTGGTCCACATCGGCCTTGCCGCCCAGTGCCACCAGGGCGATGGCCGTGCCGTTCGACGGGTCGACCGCGGTGAACGTGCGGCCGTCGGCGGCGGGCACCTGCTTGCCGTCGATCAGCAACTCGGTCAACTGGAGTTCGTCGGTCATGGCTGGATCTCCCCCAGCACCTCGCCGAAGATGACGACCTCGTCACCAGGACGGACCGTGCGGATCCGGCGCACCCAGAGCACGATGCCCTCCTGCGGGGCGGTGACCTCCTCCAGCGTGTTGCCGTAGTGGTCGGTGATGGTGGCGATCAGGTCGCCTTCCTTGCAGGTCTCCCCCGGCTCGGCGCGGGCGACGAAGAAGCCACCGGCGGCGGAGCGGGCGAAGGTGCCGGAGACGGTGGTGTAGGTGTCCCGCAGCTCCGCCTCGCCGTCGATCATGCCGAGGCTGCGCAGGATGTTGCGGATCGAGTTCATGTGGTGCTCGACGTTGGTCTCGCGGTACGTGGCGCCGCCGCACTCGATGGTGATGGCGGGCTTGCCGGCCTCGAGGACGGGGTGGCGGACGGTGCCGCCCCACTTGCCGCCCTTCCAGACCAGTTCATGCCCGGCGGCGAGGGCCAGGTCCGTCGCCAGGTCCTCGTAGCCGCCCTGGAGGATGACCAGCGGGGCGATCTCGCCGTAGGCGCCACCGGTGTGCAGGTCGACCACGGCGTCGACGGCGGGGACGACCTGCTCGACGAAGGTGGCGGCCAGGCGCTGCGAGTACGAGCCCTCCGCGTCGCCCGGGAAGATGCGGTTGAGGTTGAGGTGGTCGATGCCGCTCGCGCGGGCGGCCGCCTCGAAGGCGGGGGTGTTCAGGCAGGGGATGCCGACGACGGTGCCGCGCAGGGTGGCCGGGTCGATCTCGGCGAGCACGCGGCGGATGGCCTCCTGGCCGTCGTACTCGTCGCCGTGCACGCCCGCGTCCACGCACAGGACCGGGCCGTCCTGGGCGCCGTTGACGACGATCAGCGGAATGCCGAGCTCCACGCCGTAGCTGCTGGTGCCGACCGGGATCAGGCCCTGGGCGCGCTCGCCCGGGGCAACGGTCAGCGGACCGATGGAGTACATGTGGTTCCTTCCCAAAACATGGATCAGATGCGGGCGGACGCCTCGGCGAGGGTGCCGGCGATGATCGCGGCGATACGGTCGAGGACAGCGCGGTCGCTGATCAGCGGGGGCGCGATCTGGACCAGCGGCGCGGAGCGGTTGTAGACGCGGGCCAGCAGGCCGGCCTCGCGCAGCCGACGCGGGATCAGGTCGCCGATGAGAGCGGCTCGGGCGCCGGCGCTGAAACCGCCGTCGTCGAGGTCGCCGACGAGTTCGCAGGAGTAGAAGAACCCGGTGCCGCGGACGTCGCCGACGATGGGCAGGTCCTTGAGGGCCGCCATGCGCTTGGCCAAGTCCCCTTGGAGGACGCGGACGTTGTCCAGGATCCGGTCCCGCTCCATGATGTCCAGGTTGCGCAGGGCGATGGCCGTGCTCAGCGGGTGTCCGGCGAAGGTGTAGCCGTGGTTGAGGACCTCACCGGGCCGGTTGATGACCTCCGTGACCTTGGTGCCGACCAGGGTCGCGCCCAGGGGGGCGTATCCGGCGGTGATGCCCTTGGCGACGGTGACCATGTCCGGGCGGGCGCCGTAGCGGTCCCCGCCGAACCACTCCCCGATCCGGCCGAAGGCCGTGATGACCTCGTCGGCGACGAGCAGGAAGCCGTACCGGTCGGCCAGCGCCCGAAGCCCCTGCCAGTAACCCTGGGGCGGGGTGATGCAGCCGCCCCGGTTCTGCACCGGCTCGGCGATGAGCATCGCCACGGTCTCCGGGCCCTCGGTCAGGATCGCGGCCTCCAACTCCGCGAGCAGCCAGGCCGTGTACACCTCGTCGTCCGCGAACTCCGGGGCCAGGCCGAAGCGGTTGGTGTTCGACACGAACCGGGTGTCGATCGCCGGCGGGCCGTACGGCTCCGTCAGACCGGGGTCGTCGTTGAACGACAGGGTGCCGATGGTCAGGCCGTGGTAGGCGCCGCGCCGGGCGATCGCCTTGGTGCGGCCCGGCTCGCCGCGCAGGGCGTGGTAGCGGCGGGCCAGCTTCCAGGCGGTCTCGACGGCTTCGGCGCCGCCGCTGGAGAAGAAGGTGTGCTCGATGTCGACGGGGGCGATCCGGGACAGCCGCTCGGCGAGTTCGATGGCCGAGGGGTGCGCGGAACCCGTCCACAGCGGGCTGTAGCACAGTTCCCGCAGTTGCCGTTCGGCCGCCTCGGCGAACTCGGCACCGTAGGAGTAGCCGAGTTGGCAGCAGTACAGCCCTGACAGACCGTCGATGTAACGCCTGCCTTCGGCGTCATCGACGTACGGGCCCTCTCCCCGGCGGACGACGAACAGTTCCTGACCCGGCAGCGCGAGCGAGCCGTTGTCGGTCATGTTCAGCAACAGGTGCCGCTGAGCGGTGGCGATCATACGGCGTCACCTCCGGGGGCCGCGATCGCCGTGGTGTTCTCCACCGACAACAGGGAGTCCTGTCGTCCGGAGCCGAGCCAGCGCACCAGGGCCACCAGGCCGAGGGCGAGGATGGCGAAGGCGGTGAGGAGCGCGCTGACGGCGGTGACGCTGGGGTCGATCTCGAAGGTGAGCGAGTTGTAGACCTGCACGGGCAGGGTGACGGTGTCGACCGAGGAGAGGAACTGGGAGATGTAGAACTCGTCGAAGCTGGTGATGAAGGAGAAGATCGCCGCCGCGATCATGCCGGGTGCGGCGAGGGGGAAAGTGATCTTCCGGGCGATCGTGAGCCGGCCCGCGCCCATGCTCGCGGCGGCGTCCTCCAGCCGTTCGTCGATCCCGCGCAGGGTCGCGATCAGGATCAGCACCGCGATCGGTGAGGCCAGCACGGTGTGGCCGAGGGCGATGGCGATAGGGCTGCCCAGCATCGCGGCGGGCTCGAACAGCAGGAACAGGCCGAGCGCGGTGACGATCTGCGGGATGACCAGAGGGCCGAGGACCAGGGCGAAGACCGCCGAACGCAGCGGGAGTTCGCTGCGGACCAGCGCGGTCGCCGCGGTCACCCCGATGATCAGGGAGAACACGGTACTCAGGGCGGCGACCAGGGCGCTCAGGGAGAGCGCGGCGGGCCATTTGCTGCCGTCGGCGAACAGGGCCTTGTACCAGTTCAGCGTCCACGCCTCGGGCGGGAACGACGCGAAGGCGTTGTTGCTGAAGGAGGTGACGAGGATGACGACGATCGGCAGCGCCAAAAACAGCAGGATCACAGTGGCGACCGCGGTCAGGGCGATCCGCCCGACGAGGCTCTGGCGCAGCTCCATCATGACGCACTCCTCTTCTTACGGCTGGCGCCCAGGGAGGTCACGGCCTTGACCAGCAGCAGTCCGGCCAGGGTGAGCACCAGCAGGATGACGCCTTGCGCGGCGGCGCCGTTCCACTGGTTCTCCTTAGTGACCTGCTGGTTGATGAGGGTGGCGATCATCGTCTGGTCGGGTCCGCCCATCAGGGCCGGGGTGATGTAGTAGCCCAGCGAGAGGATGAAGCTGAGCAGTCCGGCGCTGGCCAGGCCGGGGGCGACCAGGGGCAGGTAGACCCTGCGGAAGATGGTCACGCGTCCGGCGCCCATGCTGGCCGCGGCCGCCATCAGGCGGCGGTCCACGCCGCGCATCACGCCGTACAGCAGCAGCACCGTGTACGGCAGCATCATCGAGGTGGTGCCGATGACCACACCGAGCTCGTTGTAGAGCAGCTGGAACGGCGCTCCGGGGACCGACATGGCGGCCAGCGTCTCGTTCACCAGGCCCTTGTCACCGAGCATGATGATCCAGCCGTAGGTGCGTACCAGGGCGGACACGAAGTGCGGGACGACCACGATCAGCATGGCCAGGCCCGCCAGGATGGGCTTGAGCCGCGTGATCGCCTGGGCCAGGACGAACCCGAACACCAGGCTCAACACGGCCGTCTCGGCGGAGATCCGCAGCGTGGTGATCAGGACGGACAGGTTCACGCCGGTCAGGGCGTCGGCGTACCAGTGCAGCGTGAACGATCCGTCGGCGTCCTTCAGGCTGAGCAGCAGCGTGCTGAAGATCGGGTAGACGAACAGCACCAGCAGATACACGACGACCGGCAGCGCGTAGAGGATCCCGACGCGTGTCCTGCGCGAAGCCAGGAGTTTGCGCGGGCGGGCGGGGGCCCCCGCGGTGAGGGTGGCTGCCATGGCTCACCCTGCCTGTTCGTCTGCGAAGAGGTTGACGTCGTCCGCATCGGCGGTGATCCCGACCCGCTCGCCCGCGACCGGGCCCCGGCCCGCCGGGACCTCCAGACGCAGCAGCGGTGCCTGACCGCCGTCGATGCGCACCCCGGCGCGGACCAGGGTGCCCACATACGTGGCGGTCTCGACGGTGCCGGTACAGAAGCCGTCGTCGGGGGCGCAGGCTCGCAGCCGGCCCGGCTGGACGGCGACCTTGACCTGGGTACCCACGGCGAGGTCGTGGCGGCGCGCCTTGATCAGGCCGCCGCTGTTGTCGAGGCGGACCAGGGTGTGCTCGCCGTCATGCTGTTCGACGCGGCCGGGCAGGAAGTTGGCCGCGCCCAGGAAGTCCGCCACGAACGGCGTCTTGGGCCGCTCGAACAGCTCCCTGGGGGTGTCGAACTGCTCGATCAGGCCGTTGCGCATCACGGCGATCCGGTCGGACATGACCAGCGCCTCTTCCTGATCGTGCGTCACATAGATGACGGTCAGGCCGAGTTCCTGCTGGATGGTCTTGATCTCGACCTGGAGCTGGTCACGCAGCTTCTTGTCCAGCGCGCCGAGCGGTTCGTCCATGAGGATGACCGGCGGACGGTAGACCAGCGCCCGGCACAGGGCGACCCGCTGCTGCTGACCGCCGGACAGCTCACGCGGCTTACGCCCGCCGAACCCGGACAGGCCCGCGATCTCCAGCGTCTCCCCCACCCGCCGACGGATCTCGTCCTTCGCCACTCCGCGCAGGGTGAGCGGAAAGGCGACGTTCTCGGCGACCGTCATGTGCGGGAAGAGCAGGTACTGCTGGAAGACGAAGCCCAGGCCGCGTTTCTGCGGCGCGAGCCGGGTGACATCCCGGTCCCCGACGGTGATGGTGCCGGAGTCGGGTTCGCAGAACCCGGCGATCATCATCAGCGTCGTGGTCTTGCCCGACCCCGAGGAGCCGAGGAAGGTGACGAACTCCCCGGCGGCGATCTCCATGGACGCCTCGTCGACGGCGACCACGTCGCCGTAGGTCTTGCGCAGGGCCACCACCGACAGCGACTTGCCGGTCGCGGTGGCCGGCTTGCCGCCGGCCACCTTGACGGACGGTGTGGCAACACCGAAATCAGCCACGAGCCCACTCCAACCAGCGCTTGGTGACGGCCGATTCGTTCTTCAGCCACCAGTCGACGTCCGCGTCGAAACCCTTGTCGTAGTACTTGGGCGCACCGGCGAGTGCGTTGCGCTCGTCCTCGGTGAGCTTGGCGTAGGCCAGCGGGGACGACGGGTTCGACGGGAAGGCCTTCGCCAGGGCGGCCTGGCTCTCGGCACGCAGCGAGAAGTCCATCAGCTGGTAGGCGGCGTCTATGTTGGCCGCGCCCTTGGCGATGGCGTAGCCCTGGAACTGGCGGCGCATGCCGTTGAGCTGCCGCTCCACCGGGACGCCCTGCTTCTGCAGATCGGCGATCCGGCCGTCCCAGACGGTGGACATCGTCACCTCCTGGCGGCTCAGCAGCACACCCGGCAGCGGGCCGCTGTCCCAGAACTTCTTGATGTCCCCCCGCAGCTGTGTCAGCACCTTGAAGGCCCGGTCCACATCCAGCGGATACAGCTTGTCCATCGGCACGCCGTCGGCCAACAGCGCGAACTCCAGCTCCGGCAGGTCACCGTCCGGGTTGCACATCGAACGACCGCCCTGGAACGCCTTGGTGTCCCAGAAGTCCGCCCACGACTCCGGCTTCCGGCCACCGAAGGCGTCCGTGCGGTACGCCATACACGCGCCGTAGAAGCTGCTGCCGACGGCATGGTCGGTGATCTGGTTCTCGGGGATCTTCGCGCTCTTCACGCTCTTGACCCGGTCGAGGTCCAGCGCCTCCAGCGCGTCCTGCTTGACGTACTTGTAGTGAGACATCATCGAGTTGTTGATGAGGTCGCACTGCGGGCGGCCCTGCTTGATCTGGGCCAGCAGCGGGGCGTCGTCCAGGTTGAGCACCTTGACCTGGATGCCGGTCTCCTGGGTGAACGGCGTGTAGATCGCCTTCTGCAGGGCCGCCCCGTAGGAACCGCCGCTGTCACGGACGACGACCGTCTTGCCGCCGCCCTTGCCGCCGCCGGCCTGGGCACGGCTGGTGCCGGTGCCGCAGGCGGCCAGGGAGGGAAGAGCGGCGAGGGCGGCGAGGCCGCCTGCTCCGCGCAGGAGCGCTCTACGACCGATCTGGGCATCACTCATGACAAATCTCCTGGAAGTAGCGCAATGGGGGGCCAGCTCTGGGGGGTAGGGGGTGGAGTCAGCGGGCGGGCCTGCGGCCCGTCAGTGGTGCGGGACGGCGATGGCGGCGAGCTCCGTGCCGGGGCGGACGGAGAGCCCGTTCATGCCGTAGATGATCTTTCCGGTGGCCGTGGCGGTGATCTTGTGCTCGGTGCCGTCGACCGGGTCGATGATGCGGCCGATGGTCTGTCCCTCGGAAACCTCGTCACCGGTGACCGCGTCCGGGTACCACAGACCGGTGACCGGGGAGACGACCTCGCCCGTCCAGATCCAGTCGCGCGGCTGCACGGTCACCGGTGCGAGGTCCTGCGGGGCCTCGATGACTCCGAGGTGGTGCAGGATCCGGTAGAGGGCGTCGAGGAGCCTGCGCACGGTGGCGGGGTCGCGGTCGCCGAGTTGGCCGGTCTCGACGAGGATCGCGGGGATGCCCTGCCGGTTCGCCGCGGCGTGGCTGTTGCCGCCGTCCGGGCTGGTGCCGAAGATGACCAGCTCGTATCCGACCGCGTGGGCCATCGCCTTGTTCTTCGCGTCCAGTTCGTCGTCGCCGGTCAGGCGGTAGCCGACGAAGTCGAGCAGGTGCTGGTCGATGCCGCCGCTGTGCAGGTCGATGTAGGCGTCGGCGCCGTCGATCAGGTGCTCGAAGAGCCAGGCCGCCATGCGGTCGGTGGGGCCGCCGTCCTTGTCGCCGGGGAAGACGCGGTTGATGTTGACGCCGTCCAGCGGGGAGATGTTGAGCCTGCCCCCGTAGACGGCCGGGGGGTTGGACACGGGGCAGATCACCAGCTGGCCGGCGACCTCGTCCGGTTCCAGCAGCCCGGCCAGGCGGGTGGTGGCGTCGACGCCGATGAACTCGCCGCCGTGAACGCCACCGGTGATCACGACCCTCGGGCCGGGACGGGACCCGTTGACGAGGATCACGGGAACCTGGGCCGTCGTGGAGCCGAGGTCGGCGGGCAGGGTCCCGCGGGTCTTCTGGCCGGGCTCGGCCCGCAGCGGGCCGATGGTCAGGGTCATGTCTTACCTCGTTCGAGCTCAGGCCGCGATGCGGCCGTTGGTGGTGATGAAGTCGATCGGCTGGGCGGTGCGGCCCTGAAGGGCGAGGTCCGCGGCGATGTCGCCCATGGCGGGCGAGAGCTTGAAGCCCTGGCCGGAGAAGCCGGCCAGCAGGACGATGTCCTCGCAGCCCGGCAGGTGGCCCACCAGCGGCCGGGTGCTGTCGGTGTAGCCCTCCATGAAGACGGACAGCCGTACCGGGTCGGGGTTCAGGCCGGGCAGGTGGCGCCGCACGATCTCCGTGAACGTCTCCAGTTCTTCCGGTGCGACGGTCCGGTTCAGGCGGTTCGGGTCATCCACGGGCTTGTGGTGGGCCTGGGACAGGCCGAGCTTGACGGTCATCCCGTCCGGGGACGGGATGCCGTAGAAGGGGACGTCGCCCCGGCGGATGAAGGCGGGCCGCTCCGCATCCGCCGACTGGTCCTCATGGGGCAGGAACCAGGCGCTGATCGCGCGGTAGACGCTCACCTCCCACGGCAGGCCGGGCAGCAGGTCACCCACCCACGGGCCGGGGGTGACGACCGCGGCGTCGAAACGCTCCGCGCCGGTGTCGGTGCGGATCTCCACGCCTCCCCCGGCGACGGGGGTGACCTCCCGCACCGGGGTGTAGCGGCGGATCCGGGCGCCCAGTTCCTCGGCGCGCCGGGCCGCGGTCTGGACCGTCAGCTCGGGGCGGACGAAGCCCGCGTGACGGTCCAGGACCACCAGATCGCCGTCGTCGACGCGAAGCTGCGGGAAACGCTTGGCCACCGCCTCGGCGTCGAGCACCTCGTGGTCGAGGCCGTGCTCGGCGACGACGTCCCTGACGGTACGCATCTCGGGGTGGTCGGCCGGCCCCATGACCAGGGCCCCGGTCAGGCGGCGCAGCTCCCGCCCGGTCTCCGCCTGCAACTGCTCCCACAGGGCGTCGGCGTGCCGGACGAGCGGCACAT
Source organism: Streptomyces sp. SudanB52_2052 (assembly GCF_964272415.1). Taxonomy (NCBI): domain Bacteria; kingdom Bacillati; phylum Actinomycetota; class Actinomycetes; order Kitasatosporales; family Streptomycetaceae; genus Streptomyces; species Streptomyces sp. SudanB52_2052. The sequence continues at coordinate 166,361 of NZ_OZ186796.1, forward strand.
AGCGGCCGTCGTCGGTCTGCACGCTGCGGAAGACCCGGGTCTCACCGCCCGCGGCACTGCGGTCGTGGCCGGGGGCGAACCGGTCGTATCCGACGACCTCGGCACCACGGGCCGCCAGCCGCCAGGCGGCCTGGCTGCCCACCGTGCCGGTGCCGACGACGGCGACACGTTTCCTCGTGGCCATGTGGTTCTCCTTGCCGGATGTACCGAACGGTGGTCGGGGCGGGGTCAGGCCGCGGTGCGGTCGAGGGTGGAGATGAAGTCGATGGGCTGGGGCGAGGAGCCGTCCAGCGCGAGGTCGGCGGCGATGTCGCCGAAGGCGGGCGAGAGCTTGAAGCCGTGGCCGGAGAAGCCGGCGAGCAGGATCAGGTTCTCGGCGCCGGGCAGCGGGCCGACCAGCGGGCGGCTGCTGCCGGTGTAGCCCTCCATGTAGACGGCCAGACGGGTCGGGTCGGGGTTGAGGTCCGGCAGGTAGCGGCCCATCAGGTCGGCGAAGATCTCCAGCTCCTCCGGCTGCACCGTCCGGTCCAGCTGGTTCGGGTCGCCGGCCGGCCGGTGCAGGGCCTGGGAGAGGCCGAGCTTGACCGAGATGCCGTCCGGGGAGGGCAGGCCGTAGCAGTGGGTCGGTGCCGTACGGATGAACGCGGGACGCTCCTCGCCGAACCAGGCGTCGGTGGTGGGCACGAACCAGGCGCTGATGATGCGGCGGATCTGCACCTCCCAGGGCAGGGCGGGCAGCAGGTCGTTGACCCAGGGGCCCGGGGTGACCACGGCCGCGTCGAAGCGCTCGCTGCCGGTGTCGGTGCGGATCTCCACCCCGCCGCTCACCGGCGTGACCTCGCGCACCGGCGTATAGCGGTGGATCACGGCCCCCAGCTGTTCCGCGCGTCGGGCGGCGGTCTGGACGGTCAGTTCGGGGCGGATGAGACCGGCGCGGCGGTCGAGCACTGCCGCGTCGCCGTCCTCGATCCGGTACTGCGGGAAGCGCTTGGCCAGGGCCTCGGCGTCGAGCACCTCGTGGTCGAGGCCGTGCTCGGCGATGGACTGCAGGACGGTGGCCATCTGCTGGTGCTCGGTCGGCCCCATGAGCAGGCACCCGGTCAGGCGGCGCAGCTCGCGGCCGGTCTCCTGCTGGAGCTGCTCCCACAGGGTGTCGGCGTGCTTGAGGAGCGGGACGTACCGGGAGTCCTCGAAGTGGGCGCTGCGGAAGATCCGGGACTCGCCGCCGGCGGCACTGCGGTCGTGGCCGGGGGCGAACCGGTCGTATCCGACGACCTCGGCGCCACGGGCCGCCAGCCGCCAGGCGGCCTGGCTGCCCATCGTTCCCACGCCGACGACGGCGACGCGCTTCCTGGCAGCTGACACAGGACTTTCCTTTCGTATCGCCGAGGCGCATGCTGGGCCCTCAGCGTGAGGCTGTTCGATTCGAGAGAGTTTGGGCGGGAGCCGGACCTTGTGGGGTCCTGCGGCTCACAACCGCCGCATCTCGCAGTCCGGCTCACTTCGGCGGGACCCTCTTGGAGCCGTGCCACATTGTGGAATGCTGTGCTAGAATCTGGCACAGAGAATGGCAGTGGCTCAGAGGGGAGTCAAGAGGGTGTCCAGCAGAAATTTCGAGGATTAACAGGGGGAAACCGGATGGAAATGAAGAGCGTCACCAGGTCGCTGCGAATCCTGGAGGCGGTCGCCCAGCATCAGCCCGTGACCGTAGGGGAGTTGACGAAGCTCTTCGGACTGCCCAAGTCCACCGTGCAGCGCACCTTGGTCACGCTGGCGGAGGCCGGCTGGCTGCGCGCCAACCGCAAGGACACCACCCGCTGGGAGATCGGCGCCCGCGTCCTGGCCGTACGACCCGCCGCCCTGCAGGGCTCCAGCCTGTTCGCCGCCGCCCGTGAACCCATGGTTCGCCTCCGGGACACGGTGAACGAGACCATCCACCTGTCGGTACCGGACGCCCTGCAGTGCATGGTCGTGGTGGACCGCGTCGACTGCGACCACCCCGTACGCACCTTCCACACGATCGGCGACACCTCTCCCCTGCACGCCACCGCCGTCGGACGCACCGTTCTCGCTCACCTTCCGAGGCGGGACGTCGACGAACTCATCACGCGAGGGCTGGAGCGTTTCAGCGACACGACCCCCGTCGACCCCGAAGAGCTGCACGCCGAACTGGACCGCATCCGCGCCGACGGGTACGCGGTCAACCGCAACCAGTACCGGCCGGGCGTCTGCGCCGTCGCCGCTCCCGTACTGGACGAGGACGGCACGCCTCTGGCCACCGTGGCCATCTCCATGCCCGAGTCGCGGTTCGACGATGAACGCGTCCCCGAGTGGGGCCGCCTCGTCGCCGACACAGCCGCGGAGATCACACGGCGCCGCCTGGGCGCCTGAACGGAAAGCGGCGGTCCGCAGCCACGCCGACGAGGGGCGGCTCACACGCGTCAGCGCGCGAGCCGCCCCTCTGCCCATGTCACGGCAGCCGTGCCCTGTGCCCGGCCGGGGGGAGACGGCTCGGGCACAGGGCGGCCGCACCACGCGGCGCAGTAGGCACGGTCAGCGCACTACCGCTGTCCATCGCCGCGGGGAATCGGGACTCCCATCACCCCTCAAGGCCGGTCCGGTGATCGGACGCCCCGGGAGCATGCGAGTGTGCCGCATTGTGGAACGATGTGCTACCATCTGGCACGATCATGCCTTTGGCTTCGCAAGGGAGTCAAGAGGTGACACAGGCACTCCACAGATCTGAGGGGGCACCGAATGGAGATGAAGAGCGTCACCAGGTCGCTGCGGGTTCTGGAGGCGGTCGCGCAGCATCAGCCCGTGACCGTGGGGGAGTTGACGAAGATCTTCGGGCTTCCGAAGTCCACTGTGCAGCGCACCCTGCTCACGCTCAACGAGGCCGGCTGGCTGCGGGCGAACCGCAAGGACACCACGCGCTGGGAGATCGGCGCCCGCGTCCTGGCCGTACGACCCGCCGCCCTGCAGGGCTCCAGCCTGTTCGCCGCCGCACGGGAGCCGATGATCCGGCTCCGTGACGTGCTGAACGAGACCATCCACCTGTCCGTGCCTGATGCCCTGCACAGCATGGTCGTCGTCGACCGTGTCGACTGCGACCACGCCGTGCGCACCTTCCACGCGATCGGCGATACCTCGCCCCTGCACGCCACGGCCTCCGGGCACGCGGTCCTCGCCCATCTGGCGAAGGCCGACGTCGACGAGGTCGCCGCGGGCACGCTGGAGGGTTACGGCGAGGAGACCATCACCGACCCGGTGCAGCTGCGGTCGGAGCTCCAGCGCGTCAGAAAGCGCGGCTACGCCGTCAACCACAACCAGTACCTTCAAGGCGTCTGCGCCATCGCGGCACCTGTCCTGGACGGCGACGGCGTGCCGCTGGCCGCCGTGGCCGTCTCCCTGCCCGACTCCCGCTTCGAGCCCGGCCGACTGCCCGAGCTGGGCCGGCTGGTCGCCGAGACGGCGGCGGAGATCACCGCCCGACACCAGGCCTGACGGCTGTCCCGGCTCCGGGTACTCACCCCGGCTGACGGCCGCGTTTCCCACCCGGACGGGTCCGGCCCCCTCCCTGCGGGAGGCGGGCGTCGCGCGTCGGCATCACTTCACGATCACGTAGATCTTGCGCACGGTTTCGATGGTCTTCCAGACGCCTGCGAAGCCCGGCTTCATGACAAAGCTGTCGCCTGCCTTGTAGACCACCGGCTCGCCACCGTCCGGCGTGAGCTCGACGACGCCGGCGAGGATATGGCAGAACTCGAAGGTCTCACCCTTGATCGAGCGCGTCTCGCCGGGCGTCGCTTCCCAGACGCCCGTATGGATCGCCTCCCCACGGGCGACGTCCTGGGCCCAGGTCTTGAAGGCGGGGTTGCCGGAAATCAGGCGTTCCGGGAGCGGGCCGGACTCGTGCGGCGCGAAGGAGGGATCGGTGTCGATGGTCTTCAGGAGCGACATGTCTTTCCTTTCGGGCGTGAGAAGTTGGTAGCCGCGGCCTCGGTCGCCCCATGGGCCTGGGCTTGAGACTCTGCTGGAGGCGCTGGTTGCCGAGGCCGTCGCTGAGGAGAGGGCATGGCCGTCCCCCGTGCCCGGCGGCGTGGAAACCGGGTACGGGGGAGGTTCGTCACGGTGCGTGATGCGGCGCGGTCAAGGCATGACCGCCGTCATGGCACAGGCACCGCCAGGTACTGGTACTCGAGGAACTCGTCGATTCCGACCCTGCCGCCCTCGCGGCCGAGTCCCGACTGCTTGACGCCGCCGAAGGGTGCGGCCGGGTTGGACACGAGGCCCGTGTTGAGGCCGACCATGCCCACCTCCAGGCGCTCGCTGACGCGCAGGGCGCGGTCCAGGCCCTCGGTGAAGACGTAGCCGACGAGTCCCCAGGGCGTGTCGTTGGCGCGGCGGACGACCTCGTCCTCGTCGTCGAAGGTGAGAATCGCGGCGACCGGACCGAAGATCTCCGTGTCCATCAGCCGGCTCTCGGCCGAGACATCCGTGAGCACGGTCGGCGGGTAGAAGCAGCCCGGCCCCTCGGGCGTACGGCCGCCGACGAGCACCCGGGCACCGCGCTCCACCGCGTCGGCGACCAGCTCCTCGACCTTGGCCCGTCCGGCCCGGTCGATCAGCGGGCCGACATCGACACCGTCACGCGTACCGGGGCCCACGACGAGCGCGCCCATCCGCTCGGCCAGCCGCCGCCCGAACTCCTGAGCCACCGACCGGTGCACGAAGAAGCGGTTGGCGGCCGTGCAGGCCTCGCCCATGTTGCGCATCTTGGCGACCATCGCGCCGTCCACGGCCTTGTCCAGGTCGGCGTCCTCGAAGACGATGAACGGCGCGTTCCCGCCGAGCTCCATCGACGTCCGCACGACCGCCTCCGCGCTCTGGGCCAGGAGCAGCTGCCCGACGGCCGTGGAGCCGGTGAAGGAAAGCTTGCGAATCCGCCCGCCGCGCAGGAGCGGTTCGCACACCTCCCCCGCACGGGAGGTGGTGACGACGTTCAGCACGCCGTCCGGCAGCCCGGCCTCCTTGAGGATCGCGGCGAGAGCCAGGCTGGACAGAGGGGTCTGCGGGGCCGGCTTGAGCACCATCGTGCAGCCGGCCGCGACGGCCGGGCCGATTTTGCGGGTGCCCATGGCCAGCGGGAAGTTCCACGGGGTGATCAGCAGGCAGGGGCCGACCGGGCGGCGGGAGAGCAGCATGCGGTTGCGGCCGTCCGGCAGGGTGGCGAGGCCACCGTCGATACGGACGGCCTCCTCGGAGAACCACCGGAAGAACTCCGCCGCGTACGCGACCTCTCCCCTGGCCTCGGCCAGCGGCTTGCCCATCTCGGCCGTCATCAGGTGGGCGAGCTCGTCGGTGCGCTCGATGATGATCTCGTACGCGCGGCGCAGGATCTCGCTGCGCACCCGGGGTGCCGTACGGGCCCACTCCTCCTGTGCCTGGACGGCCGCGTCCTCGGCGAGCTTGGCGTCCTTGGGGCCGGCGTCGGCGACATGGCAGAGGACCTCGCCGGTCGCGGGGTCGTCGACCGGCATGGTGGCGCCGTCCGCGGCGTCCACCCAGGCACCGCCGATGAACAACTGCGTGGGTGTGTCGGTCATGAGGTTCCTCCTGGTTGATCTGCGGCGGGGTCGAGCAGTTCCGCGAGGTGCAGGGCGCGGACGCCTCGGTCACCGGCGAGGTGGTCGATCTGGGTGGCGCAGCTGAAGCCGTCGGCCACGACGACCGTCGGCGAGTCCCGGTCGATGCCGTCGAGGCGCGGCTTCAGGGCCAGGTCCGCGACGGCCATCGAGGTGTCGTAGTGCTGCGCCTCGAAGCCGAAGTTCCCGGCGAGTCCGCAGCAGCCCTCGGCCTCGTCGACCTTGCGTACGCCGAGACGGCTGAGCAGGTCGCGGGGGTGGCTGCCCTTGAAGGTGGCGTACTCGTGGCAGTGGGTCTGCAGGACGACGTCGTCCGGCAGCTCGGGTGGCGTCCAGCCGGGGGCGGCGAGATCGTTCAGGGCCCCGGTGAGGGTGTGGACACGGGCCGCGACGCGACGAGCGGCGCCGGTGCCCAGGAGTTCGGGCACGTCACGCTTGAGCGCTGCGGCACAGCTGGGCTCGGCCACGACGATGGGCCGGTCGTCGCCGTTGTCCAGCCGGGCGACCGTACGGGCCATGATGCGGCGCGCGACGGACAGCTGGCCGGTGCTGACCCAGGTCAGGCCGCAGCACAGCCCTTCCTCCACCGTGCAGGGGATGCCCGCGTCGGCCAGTACCCGGCTCGTCGCTCCGGCCACCTCGGGGCGGAAGGCGCGGGTGAAGCTGTCGACGAAGAGGAGGGTCTTCGCCGGTTCACCGGTCCTCGCCGTGCGCAGGGCCCGGCGTAGCGCGCGCCGGGAGGCGAAGGCCGGGATCCTGCGCTCGGTGGTCACGCCGCCGAGGCGGGCGAGCAGCTTGCCGACGGGTCCGCGCAGCAGCGCGTTCACCGCGCGGGCGGCGTATCCGGCGAGCGCGGAGGTCAGGGGCAGCCAGCCCAGCGAGTAGTGGGAGCGGGGCCGGAACCTGCCCTTGTAGTGCTGGTGCAGGAACTCCGCCTTGTACGTGGCCATGTCGACGCCGACCGGGCAGTCGCTGGAGCACGCCTTGCAGGACAGGCACAGATCGAGGGCGTCCTTGACCTCGGTCGAGCGCCAGCCGTCCTGGACGGTTCCGCCCCGCACCATCTCCTGGAGGAGACGGGCCCGGCCCCGCGTGGAGTCGTTCTCCTCCCCCGTGGCCCGGTAGCTCGGGCACATCACGCCGCCCGCGTCGCTGCGGCAGCGGCCGACGCCGACGCAGCGGCGTACCGCGCCCGCGAAGCCGTCCTCGTCGTGCGGGAAGGTGAAGAGGGTCTCGACGGGCAGCACGTCGGCGGGCGTGTGCAGCGCGAGGTCGGCGTCGAGGCGGGCCGGGGCCACGATGACGCCGGGGTTCAGCAGCCCCTCGGGGTCGAAGACCTCCTTGAAGGCGGCGAACGCCCTGATCAGCCGGTGGCTGTACATGACCTCCAGCAGTTCGCCGCGGGCTCGCCCGTCGCCGTGCTCGCCGGACAGGGTGCCGCCGTGCGCGACGACGAGCGCGGCCGCCTCGGTGAGGAAGCGGCGGGTGGCGGTCCGGCCGTCGTTCGTGGTCAGGTCGAAGTCGATGCGCACGTGCACACAGCCCGCGCCGAAGTGCCCGTACAGCACGCCGGTCAGCCCGTGGGAGGCCAGCAGCTTGCGGAAGTCGCGCAGGTAGGCGGACAGGTTCTCGGGCGCGACCGCCGCGTCCTCCCAGCCCGGCCAGGACTCCCCGCCGTCCACCAGGCGGGCGGCGAGCCCGGCCCCGTCTTCGCGGACCCGCCACAGGGAGCGTCGCTCGGCCGGGCTCGCCACGACCCGCCCGCCGGTCATCCGGCCCTGTGCCTTGAGCACGTCGAGCAGTTCGGTGGCGCGCGCGTCCACCGTGGCCTGGTCGTCGCCGTCGAGTTCCACGTAGAGCCAGGCCCGCCCGTCGGGCAGTCCGGTGACGGAGTCGGGGCCGCGGCGGGCGCGCATGGTGGCGACGATCGCCTCGTCCATGCCTTCCACGGCGGTGGGGTTCCAGCGCAGGATCTCGGGGACGTCCTCGGCCGCGTCGACGACGTCGTCGTAGCCGAGGGTGAGGAGCGTGGAAGCCTGTGCGGTCGCCACCAGGCGGACCGTCGCTGCGGTGACGACCGCACAGGTGCCCTCGGTGCCGACCAGGGCGCGGGCCATGTCGAACCCGTTCTCCGGCAGCAGGTGGTGCAGCTGGTAGCCGGAGACCTGGCGCGGGATCCGGCCCAGCTCGGTACGGACCGGGGCCAGGTTGTCCTCGATCAGGCGCCGTACGTCCGCTTCCAGGCGGGCGATGTGGTCGGCGTCCCCGGGGTCGACCGGGTGCAGTCCGGAGCGGTCGGCGACGGCCCGCACCCCGTCGGCCGTCACGATCTCCAGCGCCTCGATATGACTGCTGGTGCGCCCGTGCCGCACCGACCGGTTGCCGCAGGCGTCGTTGCCGATCATGCCGCCGAGGGTGCACCGGCTGTGCGAGGACGGGTCGGGGCCGAAGGTGAGCCCGTGCAGGGCGGTCGCGGACCGGAGCGCGTCGAGGACGACGCCGGCCTCGACGCGCGCGGTGCGCGCTACCGGGTCGATGTCCAGGATCCGGTCCATGTACCGGGAGAAGTCCAGGACGACGCCCGGCCCGACCGCGTTGCCCGCCATGCTGGTGCCGCCGCCGCGCGCGGTGACGGGAACGTGCGCCTCGCGGCAGGCCCGCAGCACCGCGACGACGTCGTCGGCGCTGCGGGGAAAGACCACGGCCCTCGGCGGGACCCGGTAGTTGGAGGCGTCGTAGGCGTAGAGGCCGGTGGAGCGGGGGCCGGTCTCCACCCGCAGGCCGGGAGCGGTCTCGGCGAGCCGCGCGACCAGCGGCTCCAGGGCCGTGGTGGTGTCCGTCATCGCCGTGCCGCTCCCGATGTGCCGACCTCGACCGCGGTCGCCCATGCCTGGAGGCCCTCGTCCACCGCCGTCTCGTCGATGACGAGTGCCGGGATCATGCGGACGACCTGGTTCCAGGCGCCGCACAGCAGCAGGAGCAGGCCCTCCTCGACGGCGGCGCGCTGCACGCGGGCGGCGGTCTCGGGGTCGGGGCTGCCGTCCTCGGTGACGAACTCGGTGGCCAGCATGAGGCCGAGGCCGCGCACGTCGCCGATGCCCGGCGTCCGGTCGGCCACCGCCTCCAGGCCCTGGCGCAGCCGCTTGCCCATCGCCTCGGCGTTCTCGACGAGCTTCTCGTCGCGTACGACGTCGAGGGTGGCGCAGGCCGCGGCACAGGCGACGGCGTTGGCACCGTACGTCCCGCCCTGCGAGCCGGGCCACGCCTTGGTCATCAGCTCCTCGGAGGCGGCGATGCCGGACAGCGGGAAGCCGCTGGCCAGGCCCTTGGCGGTGACGAGGATGTCGGGCGTGACACCGAAGTGGTCGTGGCCCCAGAAGCGGCCGGTACGGCCGACGCCCGTCTGCACCTCGTCGAGGATCAGCAGGAAGCCGTGGCGGTCCGCCCGCTCCCGCAGCCCCTCCAGGAAGGCACGGGTCGCGGGCACGTAGCCGCCCTCGCCGAGCACCGGCTCGACGATGATCGCGGCCGTGTCGGCGGGCGAGGAGATCGTCTGGAGGGTGTAGTCGAGTTCCCTCAGGGCGAAGCGGGTCGCGGTCTCCTCGTCCCAGCCGTAGCGGTAGGCCGACGGGAAGGGGGTGACGACGACACCGCTCATCAGCGGCGAGAAGCCGGAGCGGAAGCGGGTGCCGGAGGTCGTCATGGAGGCGGCGGCGACGGTACGGCCGTGGAAGCCGCCGTGGCAGACGATGACGTTGGGCCGGCCGGTGGCCTGGCGGGCCAGCCGCAGCGCCGCCTCGACGGCCTCGCTGCCGGAGTTGGTGAAGAACAGGCTGTCCAGGCCGGGCGGGAGCACCTCGCCGAGCTTGTCGACGAGCCTGCGCAGCGGCTGGTGCATGACGGTCGTGTACTGGCCGTGGATCAGCGTGCCCACCTGCTCCTGTGCCGCGGCCACGACCTTGGGGTGGCAGTGGCCGGTGCTGGTGACGCCGATGCCGGCGGTGAAGTCGAGGTAGCGGCGGCCGTCCTGGTCGAAGAGGTGGACGCCCTCGCCCCGGGCCGCCACCACGGGCGTGGCCTGGCGAAGGTGCGGCGACAGTGCGGTCATGTTCGTCTCCCGGCCTCGGTGCTCGGTCTCCTGCGGTATCCCGAGCATGTCCACGGCCCGGGGGTGCGCCAACGCGCGATCTGTCCGGACGGGACGCGACATCCGGACGATGTGTCAGCCTCGGGGGGTCGTGCGGGTCGCGGCGGGGCAGCGCCCCTGCCTCGGCGCGGCGTTCAGAAGGCGGTGTATCCGCCGTCCACGGGGAGGACCGCTCCGGTGATGTACGACGACTCCGACGACGCGAGGAAGAGGACGGCGTCGGCGATCTCCTCGGGGGTGGCGAGGCGTTGGAGCGGGATCTGGGTCTCGCGTTCGCGGCGGTAGGCCTCGGGGTCGGCGCTGCGCCGGATCACCGCCTCGACGGTCGGGAGGGCGGTCAGCCCCGGGGCGACCACGGCGCGAAGTGTTTCATCACCAGGAACGCGCCGAGCAGGTTGCTGTCGAGCACCTTCTGGGGCTCGACGAATGCCTCGTCGTTGAGGTCTCCGGCGACGTACAGGTCGCCGGGGCGGCCTGTCGGCCTGAGCATGGACCGCATCCTGCCCTTCGCCGCCGCGTACTACGAGTTCAAGAACTTCATCGAGTAGGCAGATGGTGAGGCAGGCGAGCAGGGATGAGGCAAGGGCTGAGCAGAGGCCCGGTCGCACCTTGGTTGCGGGTGGGAACCGGCCCGGGGAGCCGTTTCGGGGAGAGCCGTGCCGCGCCTCTCACGGGGCCGCGGGCCGGAAGCCGGGCGGGGCTATGTCGGGGAGCAGGCGGGAGAGGTCGAAGACGGCGGGATCCGCGTCGGCCGCCGTGAGCAGCAGCCACAGCGGCTGGGCGCGCAGTCCCGCCACGGTCGTCCGGCGCTCCGGGCCGCTGCCGTGGGGGGCGAAGAGAAGGTGGAGGCCGGCTACGTCCATGAAGGGCGTGCGGGTCAGGTCCCACTGCACGTCGGTCACCTGCGGCGGCAGTGCGTCGGCGGCGGCGCGCAGCGGGGGCAGGGTGTCGAAGTCGATTTCACCGCACGGGGAGATGCATGCGGAGGTGCCGTCGATGGTGGTGGTGATGTTCATGCGGGCGCGCCCCCCTTTCCGAGGGTTGGTGAGCCCAAAGACGCGACACCCCAGGGGGTGCACGACGATGGCGGAGGTCGGGTGCCCGGGACGGGGCAACGCCCGAACCCCCCGAACCGGCCGGCATCGGGGTGCCGACCGGTCTCCTTGTCTTCCCACCGTGACACAGATGCGCCGGCGACCACGACTGGCTGCGCGGGGGATGTTGTGTGAAGCCCGCGACCGGCCTTGGCGCCGACCATGGCCAAAGGCCCCCGAGCAGTGGCCACCGTGATCGACTCGCAGAGTGTGACGTTGGGAACTGGCGACACTGCGGGCTCTTTCCGGGGTCGCGGGAAGGGCATACTGCGGTGTGGCGACCTATGACAGCATCGGGGCGACCTACGCCGACACCCGGCGCCCGGACCCCCGAATCGCCGCCAGGATCCATCAAGCCCTCGGTGGTGCCACCACCGTGATCAACGTGGGGCGGCCGATGCGGTGATGGCCCTCCTGACCGTGCACCACTGGAGCGACCTGGAAGCCGGCATGGGCGAACTCCGCCGCATCGACCCGGACATCAACCACAGGTTCTGGCTGCTGGACGAGTACCTGCCGGAGGCAGCCGCGTTCGACGACACACGAGCGGTCGCGGTCGACCGGCTGGTCACGCTGTTGGGAGGTGCCCGCATCGAGACGGTCCCCGTCCCGCACGACTGCACCGACGGATTCCTCGCCGCCTTCTGGCGCCGACCCGAGGCATACCTCTATCCGCGGGTCCGGGCCGGTATCTCGTTGTTCGCCCAGACCAGCGACGACGTCATCCAGCCCGGCTTGACCCGGCTGGCTGACGACCTGTCCTCCGGCCGGTGGCACCGCCGCCACGCCGACCTGCTCGACCGCGACACACTCGATGTCGGCTACCGGCTTCTCGTCGCCGACGTGTAGCACCGGGCGGAGCCGTAGCGCGCGGCGAGCCGGTCTCCGTCGGCGACGGGCTTCGTGTACCTCCCTGCACGGGACGCCCTCCACATCAGCCTTCTCCGCGTGCTGGGTGCGCAGTCACGCCCGGCCCCATGCCATCAGAGCCGCGTGAGGCAGGATCAGTTCGCCGTCCGGACCGGCGAACTCCGCGCACAGCGACTCGTAGTGGCTTTTGATCTCGGCGATGACCACCGGGGTCTGACTCGTCAGGACCTGGCCGATCGTGGCCACTCCGGCGGCCGGTCCGCTCCACCACTCCTCAGGCGTCGTCCGGTGGTCCCAGGTCATGGAATCGCAGACGACGTCCGTCAGCCCCGCCTCACCGAGCAACGCGGCGAAGCCCTGTTCCGTACGGAGGAAGTCGTCTTCGGGAGCGAGGGTCGGCAGGTGAGCCGGACGCACGACACCTGCCGCCTGGACCGCCCTGCCCAGCAGGGCCTGCCCGGCGGCCGCGGGGACCGCCCAGATGGTGACGGCCATCCGCCCGCCCGGCCGCGTCACCCGACGCAGCTCCGCCAGGGCTTCCCGAGGCCGTCCGACATGGTTGAGGACGAAGTTGCCGACCACGGCATCGAACTCGTCGGCGGCGAACGGCAGGTGAGGCAGAGCGGCCAGCCGCACGTCGGCCTCCGGAGCCGCCGGCGCGGCCCGGGCGACCATGCCGGGTTCGGCATCCGCAGCCGTCACCTGCGCTCCCCGCTCACACGCGCGCGGCGGCGCTGCCCGTGCCCGTCCCGACATCGAGGACCCGTACACCCTCCCTGACCCCGGCGGCGTCGAGGAGCACAGGCACCGGATGCGCGCAGAGTTCGGCGAAACCGGCGGCATAGGCATCGGCCTGCCCCGCCCACGCCCGCCGCTCGGACTCGTCAAACGCCGTCTGCACTACTCGTCCCCTCCCTGGGACAACCACGTGCGCGACAACAAACCGACGGTCGAGACGCTACGCCCCTGGATCCGCGCCCCTGACGCTGGTGTCCGAAGCGGCAGGGCCGGCCAGGCCGCGGAGTCGCTGCGCGCGCGTGCCTGGCCGTGTTCCCGGCGTCCGGTCAGCCGGTGGCGAGGAGCTGCAGGGTGTCGATCACGCGGTGGGAGAAGCCCCACTCGTTGTCGTACCAGGCGACGACCTTGACGTGACGGCCGTCGACCCGGGTGAGGGCCGAGTCGAAGATGGACGAGGCGGGGTTGCCGACGATGTCGGAGGAGACGAGCGGGTCGTCGGAGTACTCCAGGATGCCGGCGAGCGGCCCCGTGGCCGCGGCCTGGTACGCGGCGAGCACGTCGTCGCGGGTCACGTCGCGGGCGACGGTCGTGTTGAGTTCGACGATCGAGCCCACCGGCACCGGTACGCGGATCGAGTCGCCCGACAGCTTGCCGTCCAGGCCCGGCAGCACCAGGCCGATCGCCTTCGCGGCGCCGGTCGTGGTCGGCACGATGTTGACTCCGGCGGCCCGGGCGCGGCGGGCGTCGCGGTGCGGGCCGTCCTGCAGGTTCTGCTCCTGGGTGTAGGCGTGCACCGTCGTCATGAACCCGTGCTCGATACCGGCGAGGTCGTCGAGCACCTTGGCGAGCGGGGCGAGTGCGTTGGTGGTGCACGAGGCGTTGGAGACGATCGTGTGCAGGTCGGGGTCGTAGGCGTCGGTGTTGACGCCGAAGGCGAGGGTGACGTCGGCGCCGTCGGACGGTGCGCTGACGAGGACCTTGCGGGCGCCGGCGTCGAGGTGGGCGCGGGCGGCCTTGGCGGAGGTGAAGCGGCCGGTGGCTTCCACGACGATGTCGACGCCGAGTTCGGCCCAGGGCAGCTGCGCCGGTTCGCGCTCGGCCAGTACCGTGATCCGGCGGCCGTCGACGACGAGGGCGTTCCCGTCGACGGTGACCGGACGCCCGAGTCGGCCGGCCGTGCTGTCGTAGGCGAGCAGCCGGGCGAGCGTGGCGGGCTCGGTGAGGTCGTTGACGGCGACGATCTCGAGGGTGCTGTCGCGCTCCAGCAGGGCGCGCAGCACATTGCGTCCGATGCGGCCGAATCCGTTGATGGCGATGCGAGTCATAGGTGATGTCCCCTTCCCTTCGCCCTCAGGCTCGCGCGCGGGCCGCGCCGCCGACAGTGGCGCCATCGCCACGGTTCAAAAGGATCTCGCCACTCTCGCCACCGCTGTTCGTGACGGCAATTCGCGACGGCTATTCGCCGCGGGTGAAGGTGCGTCGGTACTCGCTCGGGGTGGTGCCCAGGATGCGCTGGAAGTGCAGCCGCAGGTTCGCGCCGGTGCCGAGGCCGACGTCGGCGGCGATCTGTTCGACGCTGCGCTCGGAGCGCTCCAGCAGTTCGCGGGCGAGGTCGACGCGGGCGCGCATCACCCACTGCATGGGCGTGTAGCCGGTCTCCTCGACGAAGCGGCGGGAGAACGTGCGCGCCGACACCCCGGCCTGCTGCGCCAGCAGGTCGAGGGTGAGGGGTTCGCCGAGCCGGTGCAGTGCCCACTCTCGGGTGGCGCCGAAGCGCTCGCCGAGCGGTTCGGGGACGCTGCGTGGCACGTACTGGGCCTGGCCGCCGCTGCGGTAGGGGGCTGCGACCAAGCGGCGGGCGGCGTGGTTCGAGGCGGCCACTCCGAGGTCGCCGCGCAGGATGTGCAGGCACAGGTCGATGCCGGAGGCTGCGCCGGCCGAGGTGAGCACGCTGCCCTCGTCGACGAACAGGACGTTCTCGTCGACCTGGATGCGCGGGTGTCTGGCTTTCAGCGCGCGGGTGTAGTGCCAGTGCGTGGTGGCGCGTCTGCCGTCGAGCAGGCCTGTGGCGGCGAGTGCGAAGGCACCGGTGGAGATGGCGGCGAGCCGTGCGCCCCGGGCGTGGGCGGCGAGCAGCGCGTCGGCGACGGGCTGCGGCGGGTCGTCGCGGTCCGGGTGCCGGTAGCCGGGAACGAAGACGATGTCGGCCCAGGCCAGCGCGTCCAGGCCGTGGGCGACGGAGTAGGACAGGCCGTCGCCGCCGGTGACGAGGCCGGGTGTCGCCCCGCACACCCTCACCTCGTACGGCATGCTCGCGCGGGTCGTGAAGACCTGCGCGGGAATGCCGACGTCGAGTGGCTTTGCGCCCTCGAGCACGAGGACGGCGACGCGGTGGAGGCGGGAGGACGGCATGGGGAAGAGGCTATGGGGGCGTGATGCCTCACGCCCACGGCGGACTCGTCGCGCCGTGGAACGTTGAACCGTCACATTCATTCCGGCTGGGGCGACTTGCCACCCCGCTGTGAGCAGCAGAAACTGTACATACAGACGTAGAGCCCACCGACACAGCGACTCTGCGCCCCGACGAGCAAGAAAAAGGGGCTGACCGGTGGAGAACACGCTGCGCATCCTCCTCACCGAACAGGACGCGGAAGCCGAGCGCGTCGCCGAGCTGACCGGCTACCTGCGCGAGGAACTCCTCGAACTCGACGTCGCCGACGTCACGGCCCTCCCCGGCGGCGAGGCCCCGCCCGGAGCACGAGCCGTGGACGTCACGCAGATCGGCGCCCTGCTCGTGACCCTGGGCAGCTCGGCAACCGCCCTGAACCAGGTCATCACCGTCATCCGGTCCTGGCTGGGCCGCCGCCATGACTCGCAGCCGTCCCTGCACCTGCAGATGGGCGACGACGTCCTGGAGATATCCGAGGCAACCGACGAACAGGTCGCGGAAGCGATCAGGATCTTCACCCAGCGCCACTCCCCGGCTGGAGCCGAACCATGACCGCTTCCAGACATGCTTTGATCATCGCCAACGACCGCTACACCGACCAAGGACTCAGGAAACTCAACGCCCCGGCCCAGGACGCCGCAGCCCTCGAGAAAGTGCTGCACGACCCGCAGATAGGCGACTTCGAGGTGGAGGTCGTGCACAACGCGTCGGCCGACCTCATGCGCCGGCGCATCCAGCGGTTCTTCAACGAGCGCACCCGCGCCGACACGCTCCTGCTGCACTTCTCCTGCCACGGCCTCAAAAGCGAATCCGGCGAACTGTACTTCGCCGCCAGCGACACCGAACCCCCGCTGCTGGCCGCCACGGCGGTCCCCTCCCAGTTCGTCCGCAGCTGCATGGCGACCACCCGGGCAGGCCGCACCGTCCTCTTCCTCGACTGCTGCTACGGCGGTGCCTTCTCCAAAGGCTCGGCCTCGGTGCGTGCTTCGGGAGACGTCAACGTCCTCGAGTCGTTCGCGAAGGACGAACCCGACAGCGGACGGGGCTGGGCCGTCATCACCGCCTCCGATTCGATGGAGTACGCCTTCGAGGACAACCGGCTCACCGAGAACTCCGCGCCCCGGCCTTCTGTGTTCACCCACGCCGTGGTCCAAGGGCTCGAAACCGGCGAAGCCGACATCGACGCGGACGGCAAGGTCTCGCTGGACGACCTGTACGAGTACGTCTACAGACACGTACGAGAGCAGAACCCCCACCAGAGGCCCAAGAAGGCAGCCGAACTCCACGGGGAGCTGCATCTGGCGCACAGTCGGCACGGCCGCATCAAAATCGTCGCCCTCCCCTCGCCCCCTTCCCTGAAGGCCGCTCTGAACAGCGACGCGTTCCTGGAGCGGCAAGGCGCGGTCCTGGAACTGCACAAGCGACTGCGGCACCCCGAGCTGCCCCTGGCCGAGGGAGCGCGTCAGCATCTGGAGGAGTCGCGCGCAACGACGTCGAGCAGATCGCCGCTCTGGCATCCGAAGTCCTGAGCGAGATCCGCCTGAAACCGACCCCGGACCACCTGGACTTCGGTCAGGTGCCGAAAGGCTCAGCCTCACCTAAGCAATCCGTGACCATGCACGGCCCGCCACTGGCCCGTCACTGCGTGGCCCAGCCCAAACAGACATGGATACGAGTCGACCCGACCCCCAGCGGCCTGGAGGTCCACATCGACACGACCACCGAAGGACGCCTGTCCGGCGACATCGCGCTCAAGGGCGTGGCCGACGAGTCCGTCATCCACGTCGAGGCGGTGATCACCCCGGCCGTTCGAGGGGCGGGCTCCGCAGGATCCGCACCCCGCCCCTCGAACGGCTCGGCGGAGCCCGGGCACGGCTCGGCCGGCGCGGGGCACGCGGCGGTCATCGGCCAGTCGAAGACCCCGCCGCGTCCCGCACGGCCACCCAGGGTCACCACAGGCCATGCGGGAAAGGACCGACCGCCCCCGCCCCGCCGCGCTCCCGTCCTCGCCGGCGCCGCGCTCGCCCTCGCTGTCACCGCACTCATCACCCTCGTGCTGGCCATCGAAGGCGCAGTGGCCGCCATCATGGAACGCAGCAGCGAAGGGGTCTCCGGCAACATCGAGGACAACATCCGCGCCCACGGAGCGCTCACCTCCCTCACCGTGTGTCTGGTCACCGGCGCGGCAGCGCTCATCACCGGCGCGCTCGCCCGGCACGATCTCTCGGCACAGCGCGAGCGCTACACCAGACAGGCCGCCGGCCGGACGCACACACTGACCTCCATCGCCAAGGGTGTGGCCATCCCGGCGCTGGTCCTGGCGGTCCTCGCCGGCATCGCCTACCTGGTGGGCAGCGGCGAGTGGTGACCGGCCCTCGGCGGGCCTGAGCTGCTCAGCGCCTGCCCCGCGTCACCGGGCCGGGGTCGGCTGAGTGAGGTTCACCGGGTTGCCCTCGGGGTCGAAGATGTGGGCGACGCGTTGTCCCCACGGCATGTCGGTGGGGTCGCTGCGGACCGTGCCGCCCAGCGCCGTCACCCGGCTGAGCGTCTCGTCGACGTCGTCGACTGCGATGCTGAGCAGGATCCGCGGTGCCGCTTCCGTCCCCGGGTCCGCCTTGGCCACCAGCCCGAGGTCGGTGTCGCCGATGCGCAGGCCGAGGTAGAAGGCCGGGCCTTCCGCCGGTACCCGGAAGATCTCCTCGGCGCCGAACAGTTTCGTGTAGAAGGCGAGCAGGACGTCCTGGTCGGCCGTCAGGATCACCGGCTGGATGGTGGACATGGCACTCCTGTCGAGAACGGTCGTGTCGCTGGGTGGACCGTTCGAGGACGGTGAACTCATCGGCGGAACCAGCCGCCGAAAAAATCTCGGGCGGCGATGTCGAGAACCCGTGGCCTGCTTCGTCCCCGGGGTGAACGCGACCACAATGGGCCGCACCAGCACCCAGGAGACGAGAAAAATGGCCAAGTACCTGCTGCTCAAGCACTACCGGGGAGCTCCGGCGGCCGTCAACGACGTGCCCATGGATCAGTGGACGCCCGAGGAGATCTCGGCGCACATGCAGTACATGAACGACTTCGCGGCCCGGCTGGAGAAGACCGGCGAGTACGTCGACAGCCAGGCGCTCGCCCCGGAGGGTGCCTGGGTCCGCTACGACGGTGAGGGGCGCCCGCCGGTCACCGACGGCCCGTTCGCCGAGACCAAGGACCTCATCGCCGGCTGGATGGTGATCGACGTCGACAGCTACGAGCGCGCCGTCGAGCTGGCCGGGGAGCTGTCGGCCGCTCCCGGGGCGGGCGGGAAGCCGATCCACGAGTGGCTCGAGGTGCGTCCCTTCTACGGCACCGCGCCCACCATCACGGAGTGACCTCACCGATGGACGAGGCCCTGCTCCGCAGCCTCACACCCGGCGTCCTCGCCCTCCTCGTCCGCCGCGGAGCCGACTTCGCGGCGGCCGAGGACGCCGTGCAGGAGGCGCTGGTCGAGGCGCTGCGCGTCTGGCCGGCCGACCCGCCACGGGACGCGAAGGGCTGGCTGGTCACCGTGGCCTGGCGCAAGTTCCTCGACCAGGCCCGGGCGGACGCCGCGCGCCGCCGCCGCGAGGACCTCGTCATACAAGGGCCGGCGCCCGGGCCCACGCCGTCGTCGGACGACACGCTCAGGCTCTACTTCCTGTGCGCCCATCCGTCGCTGACGTCGTCCTCCGCAACCGCGCTCACCCTCCGCGCGGTCGGCGGGCTCACCACCCGCCAGATCGCCCGGGCCTACCTGGTGCCCGAGGCAACGATGGCCCAGCGGATCAGCCGGGCCAAGCGCACGCTGGCCGGGGTGCGGTTCGATCGGCCCGGCGATGTCGGCACGGTGCTGCGCGTCCTCTACCTGGTCTTCAACGAGGGCTACTCCGGTGACGTCGACCTCGCCGCCGAGGCGATCCGGCTCACCCGGCAGCTCGCGGCCGCCATCGACCACCCCGAGGTGGCGGGGCTGCTCGCCCTCATGCTGCTGCACCACGCCCGGCGTGCCGCCCGGACCGGGTCCGACGGCAGTCTGGTGCCGCTCGCCGAGCAGGACCGCGGCCGGTGGGACACCGAGTTGATCGCCGAAGGCGTGGCGATCCTGCAGGCGGCCCTGGCCCGCGACCGGCTGGGCGAGTTCCAGGCCCAGGCGGCCATCGCCGCACTCCACGCCGACGCGCCGAGAGCCGAGGAGACCGACTGGGTGCAGATCGTCGAGTGGTACGACGAGCTGGTGCGGCTGACCGACAGCCCTGTCGTCCGCCTCAACCGGGCGGTGGCGGTCGGCGAGGCCGACGGGCCGCGGGCCGGGCTGGCGGCGCTCGCGGCGCTGGACGCCGCACTGCCCCGCCACACCGCGGTGGCCGCGTACCTCCACGAGCGCGACGGCGACCTCGCGGCGGCGGCACGGTTGTATGCCGAGGCGGCCCAGCAGGCACCCAGCCTCACCGAGCGCCGGCATCTGACGCGGCAGGCCGCCCGGCTCAACGCCCGTCTGCGTCGCTGACGGTCGCGCCGGGCTCCTGCCGCCGCGGCCCTCGGTGCGGCCCGACCGCCCTGACCGGGCCATCGCCGGGGCGGCCGGCTTCCGACGGCGGCACCGTCGAGCCGGCAGCGGACGCCGACGAGACGCACCGCCCTGTCAGAACCAGTGCAGGCAGTGCGGGGTGCGGTCGGCGCGGAAGAGGGCGTCGGCGCGGGGGGCCGCGTCCGGGCGGTGGGCCCGGATGTGTCCGGCACGCACGAGCGTGCTCGGGTCGGTTCCGCCGAGGTAGACCGATCCCAGGTCGCTCACGTCCAGGGACAGGTCGGGCTCCCGGTCCGTCGGGACGCAGTCGGCTGTGCCGTCCCGGACGGTCAGCAGGTAGCGGCCGTGTTCGCCGAGGAAGGGGTCCTCGACGTCGAGGACGAGCTCGCCGTCCACGAACCAGCCGCGCGCGGTCAGCGCACGCGGGACGTCCAGCAGCCGCACCCAGAGCCAGTCCATGTCGCCGCTCACCTCGCCGGCGCGGAAGTCCGCGAGCTGCCGGCGCAGCGGGTGCTGGGGCGGGACGTGGTGGAAGACGACCTGGGAGACCAGGTCGTGGCCGAGCACGAACCGGGCCAGGGCGGTGAAGACGGCGTCGTCGACGGCGATGGTCTCGTCGACCGCCAAGGTGCCGTCGTCGAGGGAGTAGCTGGCGTACCCGTCCGGGACGCCGTCGGTGTCGCGGTGGACGGCGATGTAGCGCGGCGCCGGAGAGATCGGGGGCTGCCCCGCGCGCAGGGCCCACCAGCGGTGCGGCCGGGACAGCGCGCCGGGCTGCGCGCGGCGGTACCGGTCGTAGACCTCTTCCAGGATCTCGTCGCACCGGGTGCGGGGCAGCACGTCGATCGAGCCGTTGTCCGGGCCGGTCGCTGGTGCGTCGGTCGTGCGACGCGCCCGGGGAGCAGCGAGGGCGGCCCGGTGGCGCTGCACCGTCAGCCGCTGTGTGTAGGTCGCCGGTCCGTAGCCGAACCGGCCGTAGATCGAGGCCTCGGAGGCGAGCAGCACGGAGAGGAACTCCCCGCGGGCCCGTGACTCGGCGAGCTGATGCCGCATCATCGCGGTGAGGACTCCCTGGCGCCGGTGCGAGGGAAGGACGCCGACGGCGGTCACCCCGGGGGCCGGGACGAGGGTCCCACCGGGCAGCGTGAGCTCGAAGGCGTGTGTGGCGGCGGTGCCGACGGGCCGCCCGTCCGCCGTCAGGGCGAGCAGGCAACGGTCCGTTTCGAGCGCCGACCACCAGAGCCCGCCGCCGTCGACCGGGGTTTCCGGGAAGCGCCCGAACGCGGCATGGACCGTGTCGACGAAGACGTCGAGATCCTCGTCGGTGGTGGGACGTATCTCCATCGCTGCCGCTGCCTCCTCGGGATGCCGGCACCACGAGCGGTGGTGCCGGGCCACCATGCAGCCTCGACCCGTGGCCGGGTCAAACGAATATGCGTGCGGCGGTCGTGAGCGAGGCGCCAGGCAGGCTGTTCACCGGCAGTCGACGTCCGCCTCCAGCGGATGCGCGCTAGGCACTGTCTGATAATTGATCTTGTGGTGGGTCGAGGTGAGTTGACGGATGCGGCATGGGAGCGGATAGCGCCCCTGCTGCCTGGTGTTGACGGTCGTGGTCGTCCGTGGCGGGATCACCGGCAGGTGATCAACGGGGTGTTGTGGCGGTTGCGGACCGGTGCTCCGTGGCGTGACCTGCCGGAACGCTACGGGCCGTGGCAGACGGTCTATGAACGGTTCGCCCGCTGGGAGGCGGACGGAACCTGGGCTCGCCTGCTCGAACAGGTCCAGGTCCGCGACGACTCCGTCGGAGCCGTGGAGTGGACCGTGTCGGTCGACTCCACGATCAGCCGGGCCCATCAGCACGCCGCCGGAGCCCGCAAAAAGGGGCGGCGGCGGGGGACGAACTGGAAGATCCGGCACGCCCGTCGGCTGGCCAGGCGCTGGGCCGGTCCCGCGGCGGGCTGACCACCAAGCTCCACCTCGCCTGCGACGGCCGGGGCCTGCCCCTGGCTGTCGTCGTCACGCCCGGCAACGTCAACGACTCCACCGTCTTCGACATGGTCATGGACGAGCTGAGGGTGCCCCGGACCGGCGCCGGGCGCCCCCGCCTCAGGCCCGATGCGGTCGTCGCGGACAAGGCGTACTCGTCCCGGGCGATCCGCCAGTCCCTGCGACGCAGAGGCATCCGGGCAGTGATCCCGGAGCGGGCGGACCAGAAGGCCAACCGCCTGCGGCGAGGGAAGGCCGGCGGCAGACCGCCGGCCTTCGACCGCGAGCTTTACAGGGCCCGCAACGTGATCGAACGCTGCTTCAACCGCCTCAAGCAGTTCCGCGCGATCGCCACCCGCTTCGACAAACTCGCCACCCGCTACAAGGCCGGAGTCCACCTCGCCGCACTCATCCTCTGGCTCCGCGAACCCAACCAAGATCCTTTGTCAGACAGGGCCTAGCGGGCCACGCGGTAGCGGAGGTGGACGAATCTCGAACCGAAGGTGCGGGTCTCGACGAGGTCGAGATCCACCCGGCGCTCGTCCCGGGCAAAGAACGGGATGCCACCGCCGACGAGGACCGGGTAGACCATGGTCCGGTACTCGTCGATCAAGCCCGCCGCGGCCGCCTCGGCGGCGAGAGTCGCGCCGCCGATCGCGATGTCGCCCCCCCCGGCTCGGCTCGCAACCGCTCGATCTCCTCCGCCAGGCCGCCGGAGGCCAGGCGGGCGTGGCCCTCGACCGTCGACAGCGTGGTGGAGAACACCACCTTCGGGAGCGGGTTCCAGAGTGCCGCCCACTCGAGCTCCGCGTCGTCGAGCGATCGCTCCTGGTCCGCGGTCTCCCAGTACAGCATCGTCTCGTACAGCTTCCGTCCCATCAGGTGGACGCCGACGTCGCGGATGTCGTCGATCCAGAAGCGGAAGACCTCCTCGTCGGGTGCCGTCCAGTCGAAGCTGCCGTCCGGTCCGACGATGTAACCGTCGAGCGAGACGTTCATCGAGTAGGTCACTCTGCGCATACGAAGTCCTCCTCGGGATCCGGTTCGACGATACGACCCGGACGCCGCGGGACTCGTCACAGTCGGGTCGCGTCGTTCGCCGTGGCGGACGAGGGCGAGGACGGAGCCGGCTTCAGGCGGACGCAGCAGTGGCCGGGGCTCGGGGACAGGTGTGCCTGGAGGGTGCCGTCACCCAGCCCTTCGAGGACGCCGCCGAGCAGGTGGAGGTTCATGCCGCACACGGTCTGGGTGTGCTCGCGGGCGAGTTCGTGGAACGGGCAGTTGCCCAGCACGATCGCCGCACCGTCGAAGCGCGGCTCGAAGCCGTACCGCTCCAGAAGGTCGAACACGTTCACGGTGTCCTGCGCGGCGAGCCGGGCGCCGAGAGTCCGGGCTTTGCGGTGCAGGACGGCGCGGACCGGTTCGCCGGTGGTGTCGGCCTCCTCCACGGCCTGGGCGAGGAGCCGTCCGGCCAGTTCGTAGCGCCGTTCCGGCAGGCTGACGGTGACCTGCTTCGCGGAGCGCTTGTACAGCTTGGCCGGCCGCCCGGCTCCCGGGCCGGTGCGGCCGCTGCGCCGCTCGTAGACGACGTCCAGGAGCGCTTCGTCCGCCAGGCGGTCCAGGTGGAAGGCCGCGGTCTGGCGCGCAAGGCCGAGGGCGGCAGCGGCTTCATCGCGGCTGACCGGGCCCGGCTGGCGCACGACGTGGTCGTACAGCCTCCTGCGGGTCGGCTCGTCCAGAGCGGCGACGGCGGAGACATCGGACTGGGGTGCCTCTTTCGGGTGGTCCACGAACACCAGTGTAAAACCCACAGGCCTTGACTAAAGAAGCGCCGCGTACTTCTATCGTTAATGAGAGTTGTCCATAGAAGGGACGGGCGTCATGTCGTCCGCAACCACCACCTCAACGTCCAGCGCCCCCGGGCGCGTCGCGCTCAGCGATCCCGGCTACCAGGCTTTCGTGATCCTGCGCACGGGGTTCACCGTGGCGCCGATCCTGTTCGGGCTGGACAAGTTCACCAACCTGCTCGTGGACTGGCCGGTGTACCTCGCGCCGTGGATCGACGACGTCGTGCCCGGCAGCGCCCAGGCGGCCATGTACGCCGTCGGTGTCATCGAGATCGTCGCGGGTCTCGTCGTCGCCGTCGCCCCCCGATTCGGGGGCTGGCTGGTGGCCGGATGGCTGGCCGGCATCATCGTCAACCTGCTGACCATCCCGGGCCATTACGACATCGCGCTGCGCGACTTCGGACTGCTGCTCGGCGCGGTCGCCCTCGCCCGGCTCGCCCAGCGCCACCACGGTGAGCGACAGCGGCGCTGACGGCCGACAGCGGGCACGGGCGGCGTCAGGGCCAGGGGCCGATGCCTGGCCCTGACCCGTCCACCCAGGTCGGACAGACCTTCCTTCGTGCCGAGATCCCGCACCTTTTCCCTCACTCGCCCGGTCCGTACGGTGTTCGAGTGACGGACATTCTGATCAACGAACTCCGCAGCGCGTATGACGCCCAACTCCGTGGTGTCACCCCGCCCGGCGGCGGCGCCCGCCTCGAGAAGGACGGCCCCTTGACCCGTGTCGTCGGGTGGCACCGCGGCTTCGTGACGGGCCCGCGCGACCTCGGTGTGTACGGGGAGGAACTCGACACGCTCATAGCGCGGCAGCGTGACTTCTACGCTGCCCGTGGTGAGGCCGTCGAATGGAAGACTCGCGCCCATGATCTCCCCGCCGACCTCACCGACCGGCTCACCGCGGCCGGTTTCGTCGCCGAGGACACGGAGACCGTGCTCATCGGCCGGGCCACGGACCTCGCCGCCGACCCCGTCCTGCCCGACGGCGTGAGCCTTCGCCGGGTCACCGCCAGGTCGGACCTCCGGCGCATCGCCGGCATGGAGAGCACCGTCTGGGGCGAGGACTGGAGCTGGCTGGCCGACGACCTGGCCGCCCGGATCGAGAACGACCCGGAGAACACCGTCGTCCTCGTCGCCGAGGCAGGCACCGAAGTCGTGTGCGCCGCCTGGCTGGTGTTCCAGGAGGGCGTCGACTTCGGCGGCCTCTGGGGCGGCTCGACGCTCGAGGAGTGGCGCGGACAGGGCATCTACCGGGCCATGGTCGCCCACCGAGCCCGGCTCGCCGCCGAACGCGCCATCCCTTACGTCTACGTCGACGCCTCGGCCGACAGCGCCCCGATCCTCACCCGCCTCGGCCTGCACGCGGTCACCACGACGACACCGTACGTCTGGTCACCCTGACGAGGTCCGGGAGGCGAGGTACTCCTCGACGCCGGGCGCCGTGTGCGCGTCCTCCACGTTCACCGCGGCTCCGACCGCCTCGGCGTCCGGCTTGTGCACGTAGGTCGAGGTGCTCGCGGGCCGTGCCTTGTCGGAGAAGTCCTGCGCGGTGCCGAGGCCGACGTCGACGGCGGACTGGGAGCGGTGGGCCTTGACCAGGTCCTCGCGGGTGAGACTGCCCTTGTCGCAGGCCTTCTGCAGGTCGTCACCCATCAGGCGGGCGGCGTTGTAGCCGGAGAGCACGCCCGAGTCGATGAGGGAGCCCGGGTACTTCTTCTTGTAGGAGGCGACCATCTTGCGCACCCCGGGCAGGTCGGAGCTGACCGCGGGCGCGGCGCTGACCACGTTGAGCAGGGCGGTGAGGGCGGGGGCCGCCGGTGTCTTCATCAGCTGCGGGGCGTAGCCGGGGGCGCTGCTGACGACGGGCACCTTCAGGCCGCGGGAGGCCGCGACCCCGACCAGCGACGCGGTCTGGGCCGGTCCCGCGCTGATCAGGATGGCGTTCACCCCCTCCTTGCGCAGTGCGGAGACCTGCGCGGACAGGTCGGTGTCGGTCGCCTTGATCTTCTGGCCGACGACCTTCAGGCCGGCCTTCTTCGCGGCCCACCGGGAGCCTTCGAGGGCGTTGGCGCCGTAGTCGCCCTCGAAGTAGACGTGTCCGATGGTGTCGCCCTTCGCCAGGCCCTTCGCGCGGGTGAGGAAGTCGACCGCGGCGATCATGTCGATGTCGTAGGTGGTGCCCAGGACCTGGACGGCGTCCCGGTCCAGCAGGGAGGCGGCCCAGGCCTGCGGGAAGGTGAGCACCTTGTCCCGCTCGATGTCGTCGAGCAGCGCGGCCATCACGGGCGAGCCTATGACCTGGGGAAGAGCCAGGACGTCCGTGGAGAGGTCGGCGTAGACGGTGACGGCCTTCTGGACGTCGTAGCCGTGGTCCTTGACGACGATCTCGATGCGCCGGTCGCAGATGCCGCCGCGGGCGTTGACCTCGTCCGCCCACATCTGCTGGGCCTGCACGATGCTCTTGCCGAGGGTGGCGTAGGGGCCGGTGAGGTCGGTGAGGGCGCCGAGCCTGATGGTCTTCCCGGTCACCCCGGGACCGGTCTTGATGCCGTCGGCGCCGTCGTCGGTGCTCCGCGAGGAGTCGGCCTTGGAACTGCATCCGGTGGCGGTGAGGAGCAGGGCGGCGAGGGCGGTGGCCAGGAGCGTCCTGGGGCGTGCGGGGTGCTGGTGCGATTTCACGGGGTGGGCTCCTTGGCTGGTGCGGCCGGCGCGGGTGACGGCGTGGGAGAGGTGGTGGCTGTGCGAGAGGTGGTGGGTGTGGGCGGTGGGGCGGATCGGTGGCGGCGCAGGCGGGTGCGCAGGCGGCGGACCAGGCCGTGCAGGCCGTCGGGGGCGAAGAGCAGGACGAGGACGATCGCCGCTCCGTAGAGGTAGCGGGCGGCCTCGGTGGGGCCGACCGTGCCGCCGGTGGTGCCCGGGGCGGCCACGAGGGGCAGTTGGTCGGCGTAGCGGGTCATCAGCAGGGGCAGCGCGGTGATGAAGACGGCGCCGGCGGTGGCTCCGGCGACCGATCCGAGTCCGCCGATGACGATCATGGCGAGGTAGTCGACCGACAGGACGAGGCCGAAGTAGTCGGGCACGACGCGGCGGAAGGAGAGGGCGAGCATCACCCCGGCCAGGCCGGCGTACATCGACGAGACGACGAAGGCGGCCGAGCGGTGGCGGGCGACGTTCACGCCCATGACGGCGGCCGCCGTCTCGCTGTCGCGCAGGGCCACCAGGGCGCGTCCGGGGCGGCCCCGGAGCAGTCCGCGGGCGGTGAACCAGGTGAGGGCGAACAGGGCGAGTCCCAGGTACCACAGCCGTTCCTCGGCGCCGAAGGGGACGCCGAGCAGGGTGAGTTCGGAGTCCGTGGAGAAGGAGAAGCCGCCGAGTTCGAGCGGCGGCACGGAGCGGCCGTTGAATCCGCCGGTGACGGAGTCCGCGGTGAGCAGGACGTGGTGGCCGAGGAAGACGAGGGCCAGGGTTGCGACGCCGAGGTAGATGCCGCGGACCCGGCCGGCGACGGGGCTGAAGAGTCCGCCGGCCGCTCCGGCGAGCAGCACGGCGAGTACGGCGGCCACCGCGGTCGGCAGGCCGGGGCCGGGTTCGCCGGCCAGCCAGACGTAGCCGTAGGCGCCCACGGCCAGGAAGAAGGCGTGGCCGAGGGAGAGTTGGCCGGCGGTGCCGGACAGCAGGCCCAGGCCCACCGCGCCGATGGCCGCCGCCATGGAGAACAGGCCGATGCGCAGCCAGAACGCGTCGAGGTAGAAGGGCAGGGCGCCCAGGACGGTGACGGCCGCGACGGTCCGGGCCGGGCGGCTGGTCAGGGCGCGGGAGAGTCGCTCAGACACGGACCGCCGCCTTCCCGCCGAACAGCCCCGTGGGCCGCACCAGCAGCACCAGCACCATCACCGCGTAGGGAGCGACGTCGCCGAAGCCCTCGCCGAGGACGTGCAGGTCGGACTGGTAGCCCGCGACGAGCGCCTCGGTCATGCCGATGAGCAGGCTGCCCGCCAGAGCGCCGGGCGGTGAGGCCATCCCGCCGAGGATCGCCGCCGGGAACGCCTTCAGGGCGATCTGACCGGTGGTGCGCTCCAGGCCGGGCGCCGGGAACGCGGCGAGGAAGACCGCCGCCAGGGCCGCGAGCGCTCCCGCCAGGCACCAGGCGAGGGTGCGCACCCGCACCAGCCGTACGCCCATCAGGGAGGCCGCTTCGACGTCCTCGGCGGAGGCGCGCAGGGACAGGCCCCAGGAGGTGTACCGGAACAGGGCGAAGACACCGGCGATGACCAGGGTCGAGACGACGATCGCGGCGATCCGGCTGTCCGCGACGGTCACCGGCCCGAGCCCGCTGACCGAGTCGCCCCAGGGGTCGCCGAGCGAGAGCAGGTCGCCGCCGATGCGCCGCGACAGGTCGGTGAGGATGAGGATGTCGACGCCGATGGTGACGATCGTCTGCACGTGGGCGGTGTGCGGGTCCGGTCCGCCGGCCTGGAGCAGGAAGCGGTCCACCGCGCCGGCCACGGCCGCCGTGACCAGGACGGCCACGGCGAGGGCGGCGGCGAAGCCGAGGTCGTCGTGGAGGACGGCGGTGAGGTAGCCGCCGAGGAGGAGCAGGGAGCCGTGGGCGAAGTTCATGACGCCGGAGGCCTTGAAGATGATGACGAAACCGAGGGCGACGAGGGCGTAGACCGCGCCGAGGGCGAGGCCGTTGAAGACGTTGTCCAGGAAGGTCGTCATGCCGCGTCCTCCTCCCCTTCGGCGCCGGTGCCGAGGTAGGCGCGCAGCACCTCGGGGTCACGGCGGACCTCGTCCGGGGTGCCGTGGGCGATGGCGCGGCCGAAGTCGAGGACGGTGACCTCGTCGGCGAGCCGCATCACCAGGCCCATGTCGTGCTCCACCAGTACGACGGACAGGCCGAGTTCGGCGCGCACGGCGTGCACGACCTCGACTGTGCGGGCGCGTTCGGCCGCGTTCATGCCGGCGACCGGCTCGTCGAGCAGCAGGACGCTGGGCTCCAGGCAGAGGGCGCGGGCGAACTCCACGCGCTTGCGGTCGCCGTAGGAGAGCAGGGCGACGGGGCTGTCGAAGTGCGCGGCGAGGCCGGTGAGTCCGGCGATCTCGCGGGCTCGGTCGAGGTGTGCGCGTTGTTCGCGCCGCGCGTGCGGCAGACGCAGGGCGCCGGCCGCGAACCCGGCACGGGACAGGACGTGTCGGCCGAGCATCAGGTTGTCGGCGACCGTGCCCTGGGTGGTGACGATGTTCTGGAACGTGCGGGCGACGCCGAGGGCTGCGATGCGGTGCGGGGCGAGCCGGGTGAGGTCGGCGTCGCCGAGGCGTACGGTGCCCGTGGCCGGGCGGCACAGTCCCGACAGCACGTTGAAGCAGGTGGACTTGCCCGCTCCGTTGGGTCCGATGAGCGCGTGGACGGAGCCGGGGGCGACGGTGAAGGACACGGCGTCCAGGGCGGTGAGCCCGGCGAACCGGACGGTCACGTCCGTGACGGTGAGTTCGGGTGGTGCGGTGGTGCGGGCGGTCACGCGGCTCCCTGCCCCTCGGGTCTGCTTACGGTGCTCTCTGTAGTGCCTGTGGTCTCGCCCAGGTAGAGCCGCTTCACGGCGTCCGTGCGGGCGAGTTCGTCGGCGGGGCCGGAGAGCCGGACCTCGCCGACCTCCAGGACGTGGGCGGTGTCGGCCAGGGACAGTGCCATGCCCGCGTTCTGCTCGACGAGCAGGACGGCCGTGCCCTGGGCGTTGATCTCGCGGATGACCTCGGCGATCCGGTGGACCATCTGCGGGGCGAGGCCCAGGGACGGCTCGTCGAGCAGGAGCAGGCGTGGTGCGGCCATGAGGGCGCGCCCGATGGCGAGCATCTGCTGCTCGCCTCCGGAGAGCAGTCCCGCGGCCTGCCGGGTGCGTTCGGCGAGGCGCGGGAAGAGCGTGAAGACCCGGTCCCGGGCCTCGGCGACCTGGTCCGGGCGGCGCCGGCCGAGGCCGAGGCCGCCGGTGCGCAGGTTCTCGTCGACGGTGAGCCCGGCGAAGACGCGGCGCCCCTCGGGGACCTGGACGACTCCGGCGCGCACGGCGGCGACCGGGTCGCGCCCGTCGAGCTCCGTGGCGCCGTAGCGGATGCGGCCGGCCGTGATCGTGCCGCGGTGCAGGCGCAGAGTGCCCGACACGGCCCGCAGCAGGGTCGTCTTGCCCGCGCCGTTGGCGCCGAGGAGGGCGACGACCGTGCCGTGCGGGACGGTCAGGGTCACGGAGCGAAGCGCGGACAGCGCGCGGCCGTAGGTCACGTCGAGGCCCTCGACGCGCAGGGCGGGCTCTTCGTCCGGTGGTGCTTCGGGCATCGCGGCTCCTCGACCCGTGCCGTCGTCGGGCACGGGTGCTTCGGGGGAAGGGCAGCTCACGACAGCACGGGCGCGGGGGCGCGGTACAGGAGGTTCGGCCGGGTGGCTGCGCTTGCCCAACACGGGTCGGCCGGGACTGTGCGGCTGCCCAGCGGCGGCCTCCCGCTCCCGCTCCGGCTCCAGGGACCGCTACGGCGTCAGGCCCCGAGCGTCGCGGTCAGCCGCGCAGGAGGCGGCGGGCCGTCAGCGCGAGGCTGATCTCCACCACGTCGAGCGGGCGCGCCAGGGAGCGGCCGATGAGCTGCTCGCAGCGGCGCAGCCGGTTCAGGACGGTGTTGCGATGGCAGTACAGCCGCTCACCGGCACGCTGGGCGGAGCCCTCGGAGGCGAACCAGGCGGCCAGGGTGTCCAGGAGTACGTCCCGGTCGGCCGGTTCCAGCCGCAGCAGGGGACCGAGTACGCGCTCGGTGAGTCTCGTGCCGAGCTCCGGGGAGGAGACGACGAGCGCCTCCGGCAGGTGCTCGGTGAGCCGGACCGTGCCGCCTTCGGGCGGGCAGATGCTCAGGGCCAGGTCGGCCAGGCGCCGGGCGTCGCCGACGGCGGCGAGTCCCGCGACGGCGGCGCCGACGCCGACGCGGCGTCCGGCCGCGCCGTCGGCGGGCAGGGCCAGCGCCGTCACGGGGTCCCGGCCGTCCTTCCCGTCCCCCGCTTCGCCGACCAGGACGATGCCGTAGTCCACCTCCGCTCCGGAGTGCCAGTACGCGGGTGGCAGCGTGGAGGCCCGGACGCGCGTGGGGTCCTGCGGTGGGCCGCCGGCGGCCGCGACGACGACGTACCGGCCGTGCTCCGGCAGGCCCAGCCCCTCGGCGGCCTCGGGCAGATCGGCGATCCGGCTCGTGCCGTCCAGGAGGGCCGACGCCAGCAGGCGCACCCGGTTCTCGCGCCGCCAGGCGAGCTGCCGCTCGGCCTGCCGGTAGGCGTCCGCCAGGAGGGTGCAGTGCTCGTCGACGAAGTTCCACACGTCGGTGGCCACGTGCACGAGGAGCCGGATGTCCTCGGGTTCCGAACGGGCGGTCTCCTCGACCAGCCGCTGCCACACCAGGGACCCGCCCAGCCGGAACGCGTGCAGCAGGGCGTCCAGCGGCAGCCCCTGCTCGGCCCGGGTGACACCGATCCGCCAGGTGCAGCGGTGGGCGGCCTCGCGGGTGCCGCGCGGGTCGAGCAGCGAGGACACGCTGTGCCGCAAGGAGCGGTACGCCTCCTGCCAGGTGGCGGCCTGGTCGTTCTCCAGTGCGGTCCGGTACGCCGGTTCCTGCTCGCGCAGGACCGCGAGCAGGCGGTCGGTCAGCTCGGGCAGGTCGTCGAGCAGGATGCGGGCGGCCCGGTGCAGGACGCGCAGGGCGTCGGCGTCGATCAGCGACCGCACCCTCGCTGTCCGCGGCTGTGGAACGGGCGTCGGCCCGGTGCGGAACGTCGTGCGTGTCGTGCGTGTCGCGCGTGTGCGTGCGGCAGGATGCATCGCGGTCCTCCCCCAACCTCGGCGTCCGGGCAGCGTCCGGCGGGTGCGCTGCCCGTACGGCCGTCCTCACCCGATATTGACTGCCTCGCAGGATGACATACCGTCCGGTCGGTCCCCAGAGTCGTGCGGCGGTCTTCTGGACGGGGGCGGAGGTTTCAGCGGCCTTCCTGGTCGACCAGGCGGGCCAGTTCCATGCGGGAGCGCACGCCGAGAGCGGCGAAGACATTGCGCAGGTGGTAGTCGACCGTGCGGGTGCTGACGGCCAGCCGCTGGGCCACCTCCCTGTTGGTGGCGCCCTCGGCGACGTGGCGTGCGATCCGCAGTTGCTGCGGCGTCAGCCGCGCCAGTCCCGCCGTGGGCTCCGTCGCGGACGCGGCTCCGTTGGCGCGCAGCTCGCCCCGTGTCTGGTCGGCCCAGGCGCCGGCGCCGCAGCGTTCGAAGGCGACCAGGGCGGCGCCGAGCCGGCCGCGGGCCTCCCGGAGCCGGCGGCGGCGCCGCAGCCACCGGCCGTACAGCAGCTCCGTGCGGGCGCGCTCGAAGTCCCCGCCCGACTCGTCGTGCAGGGCCAGCGCCCGCAGGTAGAGACCGTCGGCTTCGCTGTCCTCCGCGGCCAGCAGGGCGCGGCAGCGGGCCAGCTGGGCGGGCGCGTGCGGGTCGGCGCCGAAGGCCGCCCACCGGGCGAGATCGCCGACGACGCCCCGGGCGTCCTCCGGCCGGCCGGCGAGTACCGCGGCCTCCACGAAGCAGGGCATGGCGAGCATCCACACGGCGAAGTGACCCCGCCGGGGGCCGGGTCCGACGAGCGGGGCGAGCCGGTCGGCGGCGTCCAGGGGGCGGCCGCGGGCCAGGTCGGCGCGGGCGGTGGCCCACTCGGCCAGGGTCGCGGCCTGGGCCAGGCCGTGGCGGCGGGCGGTGCGCAGGGCGGCCGAGGCATGCCCGGCGACGGCGGCGGTGTCCCCCTCGATGGAGGCGGCCAGGGCGAGCATGGCGTGGTGGCTCGCCGCGGTGTTGCGGTGGCCGGCCAGCAGCGCGGCCCGCACGCCCTCCTCCGCGTGGGCGC
Organism: Streptomyces sp. SudanB52_2052; assembly: GCF_964272415.1. Taxonomy (NCBI): domain Bacteria; kingdom Bacillati; phylum Actinomycetota; class Actinomycetes; order Kitasatosporales; family Streptomycetaceae; genus Streptomyces; species Streptomyces sp. SudanB52_2052. The sequence continues at coordinate 198,587 of NZ_OZ186796.1, forward strand.
GTGCCTGCGCGTGGCGGCCGGCCCGCAGTTCGCCGTAGGCCAGGTACTCCAGGGCCCGTGCCTCGGACGCGGCGCACTCCGTGGTGCGGGCCGCCGCGAGGGCGCGGGCCCCGGCGGCGCGGGCCGCGTGGACGTCCCCGAGCAGCAGGGCCGCCGCGGCGGCACGCAGCAGCCGTTCCGGCCGGCCGTCGGCCCGCGCCTGCTCCAGCACGCGCCGCAGCGGCCCGGCGGCGTGCTCGGGCCGCCGGGCGAGCAGGGCCCGCATGCCGTCGCGGTAGTCGCGGACGAACGGGTCGCGGGCCCACTCGGTCCCCGGGCCGCTCGCCGTGACGGCACCGGTGACGCCGGGCGGCGGCGGGCTGCCGACGGCACGTGTCACCTCCGGGGCGCTGTCCTCGTCGAAGACCTCGGTTGGGGCGGGCACAGGTGTGTCAGGCAGTGACGGGCCGTCGGCCGCTCGCCCCGCCGCCGGGGCGCTGTGGCCGCCGGCGGTGGGCTCGGCCGGGGTGAGGGCCGGGCCGGCCGGCCACGCTGTGGGGTTCGTGTCGCCGTCGAGGGTGGTGAGGCACGCCGTGACGTCGCCCGTCGCCCAGGCCGCGTCCGCCGCGCGGAGGTGTGCGGTCTCGGCGGAGTCCGGGGCGTCGGCGGCCAGCAGGGACGCCGCGAGCAGCAGCGTCTCGTGCGCGTCCCCCACCGGCCCGTCGTACAACTGGCGTGTGCCACGCGCGAGTTCCCCGTGTCCACGGTCCTCGGCGGCCGACCGGGCGGCGTCCCGTCCGTTCCGGCTCTCCGCGTGGGGAGCCGTCCGCGCCCTGCTGCTGTCTCCGGTCACCCGAGGGAGGTTACTTGCGCGTAAGGAAGTCCGGAAGGCCGGGGTCCGCATGTCGCGGCGCGAAGACCCGCAGCTCCGCCTGCGCGTTGGACGCGCACGGCCGGTGGACGCCGTGTGCCGGGGCCCAGCGGCCGGCCGCGTCCGCTGTGCCCCGGCACGGCACCGGCGGCGGGCGCGTGGCGCAGGCGTCCGCCGCCGGTTCCCCCTCGCTGCCGCGGCTCCACAGCGCGGGGGCGCGGGACGTCAGGAACTGTGCGGGCAGTTGCCCCGGTACTCCTCGATGGTCAGGCTCGGCCGGGGCAGCGGGCACAGGAACTGCTCGTAGCGGGTGTCGTTGTCGATGAACCGCTTGAGCCAGGAAATGCTGTACTTCGCGATCGTCGTGTTCGACGAGTTGGGCGTGAAGTGGGTTGCCGAGTTCAGCTCCAGGTAGGCCCGGTCCAGCGAGGCGGACAGGCTGGAGTAGAACGGCTCGGCGTGGGAGGAGACCGGGGCGATGGTGTCCCCGTCGGCTCCGATGATCAGGGTCGGCGTGGTGAGTTCGGGCCAGGTCTTGTCGAGGTTCCACGGCGTCAGCGGGATCGCCGCCTGGAGGGCGGGGCGGGACTTGGCGGCCTCCAGGCTGCCGCCGCCGCCCATCGAGTGGCCCATGACGCCGAGGCGAGAGGCGTCGACGCGGCCTCGCACCGAGCTGCGCTGGGTGAGGTAGTCCAGGGCGGCCAGCAGCTGACGGCCGCGCGAGTCGGGCTGGTCGACGGTGGTGAGGGTGTCGATGGTGAACACCACGAATCCCTGTGAGGCCAGGCGCGGGCCGAGCCAGGCGATGGACGACTCGTAGGCGGTGTAGCCGGGTGAGACGGCCACCGCGCCGAAGGTGCCGTCGCTGGTGCTGGTCGGGTAATAGATGGTGCCGCCGCCGAACCCGGTGACGGACAGCGAGGAGACGGACGTCTGCGACACGGCGTACGGGCCGCGGCTCGCCTCGATGCTGGACGTGGTGGGGGCGGGGCCGCGCTCGTAGGGGTTGTCGGCGGCGTGGGCTCCCGGACCGGCCAGGGGGCCCAGGCCGACGAGGACGGCGAGGGCCGCGGCGGCGCCGGCCAGTCGTCCGGTCCGGCGCCGGGTCCGTGGTTCCAGGGAGGCGCGGGCGCGGGTGTGCGCGTCGGTGTGGGGGTGGAGTGGCACGACGAGTCGTCCTCTCTGTCGTGGCGTGCGGCCGTTGCGCGGGCACGCGGGACCTGGGGCGTCTGCCGCGTGCCCGCGGTGGTGCACCGCCGTCGGGCTGGCCGTGCCACTGTCAGGGAGCGGACACCTCGCGCGGACCGGCAATGTCACCGGTCTTGTGCGGCGGGTCCGGAGACGGCGTCGGTCCGGTCCCGGTGCTCAGCCGAGGTCCACGTCCGTGTGCAGCACGTGGTGGTCCGAGGCCGGGGTCGGGAGCACGCGGTGCCCGAGCGGGGTGATGCCGCGCAGGAAGACGTAGTCGAACTTGCTCTGCCAGTCGGTGGTCGGCTGGCAGGTGCCGGTGGGCGAAGGGCCGCACTGGGGGTCCGTGTCCGTGGCCAGGACCCACATCGGGGCGAGTTCGGGGGCGTCCGGCACGGCGTTGAAGTCGCCGAGGAGGATCGCGCGGTCGTGCCGGGCGGCCTCTGCCGCGAGGACGCGGACCTGACCGGCCCGGACCGCCTCCTGACGTCGTTGCGCGAGGTGGGTGTTGAAGACCCGGACCGACCGGCCGCCCACGGTGGTGGTGACCGCCACGTACCCGCGGTCCTCGGATCCGCCGTCGGGATACTCCGCTTTGACGACGTCGGTCATCGGTGCCGCCGAGAGGACCGCCTGGCCGAAGGCCCCCGGGCTCCACGGCGCTCCCCCGCAGCGGCCCCAGTTCCGCAGCACCGTCCCGTACTCGACGTGGTACACGAGCCCGTGGAGGTTCTCCAGGTAGTCCCGGATCAGCTCGACATCACGGACACACGCCTCCTGCAGGCCGATGACCTGGGGAGCGTACGCGGCGATCTCCGCCGCCCGGTCGACGTTGCTCGTCTCGCAGGGGTTGCAGATGTTCCACGTCATGACGCGGTTCGGTACGACGTCCCGGACGGGCTCGACGGGCAGGGACCCGGCGGAGACCGCGCCGCTCGGCGCGCTGGGGCCGACGAGCACCATGCAGACCACGGTCATGACACCCGCGAGCAACCGCATACCGCTTCTGAGCACCGTCGCCTCCTCGAGGTGGACGCCCCGTGGCATCCGATGTTTCCCTGACGAGGTTATGTGACGGGGTTGTGGGTTGGTGCGGTACTCCGGCTGGTGCGGTACTCGGGTTGGTGCGGTACTCGGCGATCAGGCTGTCAGCCGCTGTGGACGCCGACCTCGTTGAGGGAGTAGCCCCAGTCCGTGGCGCGTTCGAGACCCTGGACACGTACGTATCTGGCCGGTGTGGCGGTGAAGTTCGCGGTGTCCAGGCCGCCGTCGCCCGCGGTCGTGGACCAGGCGGTGCGCCAGTGCTCGCCGTCGGTGGACAGTTCGACCCGGTACGACTTCGCGTACGCGCGCTCCCAGTCGAGGGTGACCCGCCCGACCTGCCGCGTGGACCCGAGGTCGAGTTGGTACCACTGGTCGTCGCCCCAGTCGCTCGCCCAGCGGGTCCGGCCGTCGCCGTCGACAGCTCTGTGCGGCTTGTAGTCGGTGAACAGACTCCACTCGGAGGAGCTGGCCGAGGTGGTGGCACCCGAGGCGAGGTTGGTCCCGGCCTGGTGGGTCTCGGAGGCCTTCCACGTGTCGAGGTAGGAGTCCGCGCCGCGCAGCAGGTCGTTCACCACATCCTGGCCGCCGACGCGGCGGATGTCCTCGATCCAGTCGGGGACGAGGCCGTAGTGGGCGGCTCCGTCGGTGTTCAGGTCCCAGGTGCGCTCGCCGGTGGTCTGCCGGTCGATGACGGAGCCGCCGTCGGCGCTCCTGAAGGGGTAGACGACCTTGTTCGGGGCGTCGGCCCCGCGCGGGGCGGGCCAGCCGCCGACGCCGTTCATGTCGGTGCCGTAGCCGTAGCCCACGCCGTACTTGTCGCGCAGGGCCTTGGTACGCCGCGCCTCCGCGACGAAGTCCTCGGAGCCGTGCATGTACTGGGCGATGAAACCGCCCAGGCCGTAGACCCGTTCGGTCCACTCCGCGTCCATCCAGCTGTGCGAGGAGAGCACACCGGGGTAGGAGGCGGCCTCGAAGAGGTCGAGCACCCGGCCGGTGGCCTTGACGCTCATGTGGTCGATCTCCAGCATCATCCCGCGCCGCATCATGCCGCGCACGGCGTACTCGCCGAGTTCGGTGAGCCCGCGGGCGTTGCACCGGGCGTCCGCGCCGTACGAGGGGACCTCCACGCCCGCCGGGAGCTTCGCCTCGGCCCCGGCCGCGGTCGCGTTGCCGATGGGGTTGTCGGCCTGGGGCCCGGTGCACTTCTCCGTCTTCCAGAAGGTGCCGGTCGACAGGAACTGGCCGACGTTGATGGCCGTTCCGAGCGCGCCGGAGTCGAAGCGGACACCGCACAGCGCGTTGTCGAACTTGTGGCACAGGAACATGCTGCGCACGCCCAGCGCGTGCAGTTCGTCCAGGCCCTTGTCGATGTCGGCCCTGCTGCACTGCGCGATGTCGAGGATCTGCTTGCAGCCGAACGGCTCGGACGTCTCGACGCCCAGGACGACCGCCAGTTTGCCCTGCTCGATGACCTCACGGGCCTGCGCGCTGTCGGTGACGATCCGGAAGAAGCCCTTGCCGGGCCCGCCGTACAGCTTGTCGATGTAGGCCTGCATGTCGTAGGTCAGCTTGGCCTGCAGCCGGATGGACGTCATCTCGTCGCAGCCGCGGTCCTTGAGGAAGTACACGGAGCAGATCACGCCGTTGGTGACGAGGTCGTTGACCAGCACCCGCTGGCCGCCGCGCCAGGCCCGCTCCACCCAGGCGTAGTAGTTCTGCTGGTGGGTCAGGGAGTCGTGGGCCGGCCAGTCCTTGAAGGTGGGCCAGCCGACCGGATCGTGCTTGCCGTCCCCGCCGTTGGTGATGAAGTCGAAGATCGCGAGTGAGCCGTCCGGGTAGTGCTCGGGGCAGTCCTTGAGCGCGTCCGCGATGCCCTGTTCGGAGAACGGCTTCCCGCAGATCAGGCGCCCGCCGAAGGCCTCGTTGGAGAAGATGTGGTCGTGCGCGTCGACGAAGCCGCGCACCTCTCCCCCGGCGTCCGTGCCGGTGAAGGGCTCGCCGGTGACGTTGATTCCGGAGTCGGGCGTGGGCCGTGCGGTGGGGTTCCACCAGTCGGTGCCGGCCGCCGAACTCGGCGTGGGGCCCAGCACGACGGCCAGCACGAGCAGCAGGAGCGACACCACGGTGACGTTCTTGCGCCTGTGGTTGCGGCGTTCGGCACTCGTCACGACCCACGTCCCTCGGTCAGCGGGAGGCGTGGCCGCGGCCGGAGTTGCCGGTTGTCATGACCTCGCCCAAGGTGCGACGAGGATCACCCCTGCCGCGTGACGAGTCAAGACTCCGGGAACGACGAGTTACTGACAGGTAATCGATGCGTACCGCGGCGCGGACGGCGGCGCGCCCGCCGGTCAGTGGTCCTGTGCCGGCCATGCACTGGGCTGCGCCCGCTCGCCCTGTGGGGCGGCTCTCCCCCTGGGCCGGCCCGGACACCACCGGGCCCTCCACGACGGCCCACGACTTCCGCGTCGGCCTGCCGGACGCCCGGCTCTTCCCCTACGGCGCCTGGCGCCCCCTGGTGGCCCGCGAACTGCGCCTCTCGGGGGCCACGGCAGCCGGGCAGCTGATCGAGGCGTCGGCGGCCGAGGGGCCCGGCGGATCCGGTCGTTCCGGGAACGGCAGGCGGAGCGTGGTCCCGCCGTCGAGGTCAGCGCTTCGGCCCGACGTGGGCGGCCGTGCGGCGGGAGCGTGTCACGGCCAGTCCGCCCAGAGCCGTGGCGATCAGCCCCACCAGGAGGGCCACGTAGGCCCCGCCCAGTCCGTTGCCGGTGCCGAGGCCGCCGTCGGCGGTGGCCGCGACCAGGCCACCGAGGACCGTGCCGGTCAGCCCCGCCACCAGGGCGAGCCCGGCCCCGAGGGATCCCTGGGCGGTGCCGAGACGACCGGCCGGACGCGCCAGCGCCAGCCAGGCGAGGACCACACCGGCCAGCCCCAGCAGGGCGCCGGTGGTGGCCCCCAGGCGCCCGAGGCCGAAGTCGTAGACATCGGCCGCCACGGGCCGGGCCGAGGGCCGCGCGGTCGCCGGTGCGGCGAGCACGATACCGGCGAGCAGGGCGGCGGCAGTGGCGGTGGCCGTGGCATTGAGCAGGCGACGAACAGACATCCAGTGCTCCTTCTCTTCCTGTGCGTTGGTGTCGCCCGAGCATGTCCGGCGGCCTCGCGCCCGGTCGTCCGGCGGACGCGGACACTTCGCCCTGCCGCCGATGCCGCATCCGGCTACCGCGATCGCCGCAGGAAGCCGGCGAGTACCGCGTGCGCGGTAGCCGGCCGTCGCCCGCGGGACGGACTCGCCCGTGACGGCGGCCGGTTAGGGTGCGCGTCATGAGTGCAGGGGGGAGCGGTGTGCGGGCCCGTGTCACGGACTGGGGCATCGCCGGCGGCGTGGCGGCGGCGCTGCTGGTGACCGGGCTGTCCGGGCAGCGGTCCGCCACGGGCCTTGGCGTGCTCGGCTGCGCGCTGCTGGCCGCGGGCGGGCTGGCGCTGGCCGCGCGCCGCCGGGCTCCGATCGCCGTCCTGGCCGTCACCGGGCTGTGCGCGGTGGGGTACCAGGCGGCCGGTTTCGATGTGCCCGCCGTCGCGTACCTGTTCGCCGTGTACGCGGCCGTGCGGGCGGGGCACCGGACCGTCACGGTGGCGGCGAGCGTGGCCGTGCTGGGGCTGCTTCCCCTCGCGGCCCTGGTGTCGGGTCTGCACGACACGGGCGAGGCGTTCGCACGGGCCCGGGGCGCCCTGGAGATCGCCTGGCTGATCGCGGCCGGCGCCGCGGGTGAGGCGCTGCGGCAGGCCGAGCGGCGGGCGGACGAGGCCGAGCGCACCCGGGAGGAGACCGCGCGGCGCCGCGCCGACGAGGAACGGCTGCGCATCGCCCGGGAGTTGCACGATGCGCTCACCCACCAGATCTCCGTGATCAAGGTGCAGGCGGAGGTCGCCGTGCACGTGGCGCGCCGACGCGGCGAGGAGGTGCCGGACGCGCTGCTGGCGATCCAGGAGGCCGGGCGTGAGGCGGCCCGTGAGCTGCGTGCGACGCTCCAGGCCCTGCGCGACGACGACACGACCCCGCCGCGCGGCCTCGACGACGTCCCGGACCTGGTGGCACGCGCCCGCGCCATCGGCCTGGACGCGACGCTGACCATCGAGGGGCGGGGACAGGACGTGCCGGCCGCGGTGGGCCGGACCGTCTACCGGATCGTCCAGGAGTCGCTCACCAACATCGCCCGGCACGCGGACGCGAGCACGGCGTCGGTGCGCATCGACTGCCGTCCGGACGCCCTCGCCCTCCGCGTCGACGACGACGGCAGGGCGAGTCCCGACAGCGCGCCGCCGCCGGGTCTCGGGCTGCTCGGCATGCGCGAACGCGTCACCGCCCTCGGCGGCCGGCTGCGCGCCGGACCGCGCGGCGAGGGCGGCTTCACCGTCCAGGCCGAACTCCCCGTGGAGCACACGTCATGATCCGGGTCCTGCTGGTCGACGACCAGCCGCTCATCCGCAGCGGATTCCGCGCACTCCTCGACCTCGAGGACGACATCGAGGTGGTGGCCGAGGCCGCGGACGGCCAGGAAGGCCTGGACCTGGCCGGAAAACACCTGCCCGACGTGGCCCTCGTCGACATCCAGATGCCGGTCCTCGACGGCATCGAGACGACCCGGCGCATCGCCGCCGACCCCGCCATGGCCCACGTGCACGTCGTCATCCTCACCAACTACGGCCTGGACGAGTACGTCTTCGAAGCGCTGCGCGCCGGCGCCGCCGGGTTCCTCGTCAAGGACATCCTGCCGGAGGACTTCCTGCACGCCGTCCGCGTCGCGGCGCGCGGCGAGGCCCTGCTGGCGCCCGCCATCACACGCAAGCTCATCAACCGCTACGTCACCCAACCGCCCCCCGCGACCAGGGGAAAGAGACTGGAGGAGCTGACCGGCCGTGAGCGCGAGGCCGTCGCACTGGTGGCGCAGGGCCTGTCCAACGACGAGATCGCGGGCCGCATGGTGATCAGCCCGATGACGGCGAAGACCCACGTCAACCGGGCCATGGTCAAGCTCCACGCCCGCGACCGGGCCCAACTCGTGGTGTTCGCCTACGAGTCGGGCCTGGTGGTCCCGCCGGGCTCCTGACGGCCACGCTCCGGGTGCCTGCCGGGGCTCAACTGTCCACAGACCTGGGACTGTCAGGAACCGCAGCAGCCGTCCGCCGACGCCTGTACGGCAGGAGCAGGTGCGGTGGCCGGTGTGCCGAGCTGCACGAGCGGGGGCGCCGGGGTGCAGCAGCCGCCGCCGTCGGTCCGGTCGGCTTCGGGTGCGTCGAAGAGGCCGGCGCCACCGCACACGCCCGTTTCGGGGAGGGTGAGTTCGACGCGGTCGGCGGCCTCCAGGTCGCCGGCGATCGCCGCGGCGACGGAGCGGACCTGCTCGTAGCCGGTCAGGGCCAGGAACGTGGGCGCGCGGCCGTAGGACTTCATGCCGACCAGGTAGACGCCCTGTTCCGGGTGGGAGAGTTCGCGGTGGCCGTGGGGGCGGACGGTGCCGCAGGAGTGCTGGTTGGGGTCGATCAGCGGGGCGAGCCGCACCGGGGCCTGAAGGCGCTCGTCCAGGCCGAGGCGGATCTCGGAGAGGAAGGACAGGTCGGGGCGGAAGCCGGTCAGCACGATCACCTCGTCCACCGGCTCCAGACGGCGGCCGTCCTCCCCCACCAGGACCAGGCGCCCGTCACCGTCGCGCTCGATGAGGTCGGTGCGGAAACCGGTGACCGCGTCCGCATATCCCTCGTCGACGGCGGCCTTGGCCGCGAGGCCGAGGGCGCCGCGCGCGGGGAGCCGGTCGGCGGTGCCGCCGCCGAAGGTGGAGCCGGAGATCCCGCGGCGCAGGATCCACACCGCCTTCGTCCCCGCCCCGTCCTCGGCCTCGGCCAGGTCGGCGAGGTGGGCGAGGGCGGTGAAGGCGGAGGCGCCGGAGCCGATCACGGCGATGCGCCGGCCCGCGTAACGGGCGCGGACCACCGGGTCGTCGAGGTCCGGGACGCGGTAGGTGACGCGGTCGGCGGCCGCGCGCTCGCCGAGGGCGGGCAGGCCGCTGCCGCCGGCCGGGCCGGGGGTGGTCCAGGTGCCGGAGGCGTCGATGACGGCGCGGGCGAGGATCCGCTCCTCGGCTCCGTCGGTGCGGGTGACGTGGACGACGAACGGCTGTGTGTCGCGGTCGGCGTCGACGATCCGGTCGCGTCCCGCGCGGGAGACACCGGTGACGCGGGCGCCGGTGCGGACGCGCTCGCCGAGGGCGTCGGCCAGGGGCTGGAGGTACCGCTCGGCCCAGTCGCCGCCGGAGGGGTAGGCCGAGGCGTCGGGCCGCGTCCAGCCGGTGGGGGCGAGGAGCTTCTCGGCGGCCGGGTCGACCAGTTCGCCCCACGCCGAGAAGAGCCGGACGTGCGCCCATTCGCGCACCGCCGCGCCGGCGGCCGGCCCGGCTTCCACGACGAGGGGTTCGATGCCGCGATCGACGAGGTGCGCGGCGGCGGCCAGACCGGTGGGTCCGGCCCCGATCACGACGACGGGCAGCTCGATGGTGGCGGGCGCGTTCACGGCGGCTCCTTGGTTGTTTCGACGCTCGTCGATGAATCCTGCGGCCAGGATGGCGGCTGCATCGACAGGTGTCAACATAGACATCCATCAAAACAAGGAGGCGGATTTTCGAACAAGGAGGGGGGTTTCCGACCGGGCCATGACCACTGGTTCGACGCATGTCAACATAGACGCATGTCGCATACGAAGGCGCTGCCGCTGCTCGACCCCGAGGGGCAGGACGGACGAGGTGCGGCACCGTGCTGCCCGCCGCTCACCGAGCGTCCGATGAACGCCGAGGAGGCCGAGACGGCGGCGCGGATGTTCAAGGCGCTGGGCGATCCGGTGCGGCTGCGGCTGTTCTCCGCGGTCGCCTCGCACGAGGGCGGCGAGGCGTGCGTGTGCGACATCTCCGACGTGGGTGTCTCCCAGCCGACCGTCTCCCACCACCTGAAAAAGCTCAAGGAGGCCGGCCTGCTGTCCTCCGAACGGCGCGGGACCTGGGTCTACTACCGGGTCGAGCCCTCGGTCCTCGCCGCCATGGGCAGGCTGCTCACCGCTTCCCCGGCCGTCTGACGCCGACGACGAGGCGCCGGGAACACCTGCCCTTCACCTGCTGTTGGCCCGCCGGTCACCCGGCCTCTCCTGGGCCTTGGCGGGGTCACGTATCGTCTGCCGATATCGGATTCCGTCCTATGCGGCCCGGCCGCTGAGGGAGCAGGTCATGGGCAAGCCGTCTACCGCCGCCGGACTGCCGGACGAGTTGCGCCGGCGACTGGGGGTGCCGGACGCGGTCGTGATCGGACTGGGGTCGATGATCGGGGCGGGTATCTTCGCCGCGCTCGCCCCGGCCGCGCACGCGGCCGGCTCCGGTCTGCTGGTCGGTCTCGCGCTGGCCGCGGTGGTGGCGTACTGCAACGCCACCTCCTCCGCCCGGCTCGCCGCCCGCTACCCGGCCTCCGGTGGCACCTACGTCTACGGCCGGGAGCGGCTCGGCCCGTTCTGGGGCTATCTGGCGGGATGGGCGTTCGTGGTCGGCAAGACCGCCTCCTGCGCGGCGATGGCGCTCACGGTCGGCTCGTACGTGTGGCCGGGACAGGCCCACGCGGTGGCGGTCGCGGCGGTGGTGGCGCTGACCGCGGTGAACTACGCCGGGGTGCAGAAGTCCGCTGTGCTGACCCGGGTGATCGTGGGCGTGGTGGTGGCGGTGCTCGCCGCTGTGGTGGTCGCCGCGCTGACGTCCGGCGCGTCGGACGCGGCCCGGCTGGACATCGGCGACGACGCCACCGCGGGCGGGGTGCTCCAGGCGGCGGGCCTGCTGTTCTTCGCCTTCGCCGGATACGCGCGGATCGCCACGCTGGGCGAGGAGGTCCGGGACCCGGCGCGCACCATTCCCCGGGCGATCCCGATCGCGCTGGGCATCACCCTGGTCGTCTACGCCGTCGTCGCCGTCGCCGTGCTGACGGTCCTCGGCGCGGACGGGCTGGCGAAGGCCACGGCGCCCCTGTCGGACGCGGCCCGGGCGGCGGGGGCCGACTGGCTCGTTCCGGTCGTGCGCGTCGGCGCGGCCGTGGCGGCGCTCGGTTCCCTGCTGGCACTGATCCTGGGCGTCTCCCGCACCACGCTCGCCATGGCCCGCGACCGGCACCTGCCGCACGCCCTGGCGGCGGTGCACCCGACGTTCGGGGTGCCCCACCGGGCCGAACTCGCGGTCGGCGCGGTGGTGGCGGTACTCGCCGCCACCGGGGACCTGCGCGGGGCGATCGGCTTCTCCTCCTTCGGCGTGCTGGCCTACTACGCCGTCGCCAACGCCTCCGCCTGGACCCTGGGCCCGGACGAGGGGCGACCGGCACGGATCGTCCCCGCCGTGGGCCTGGCCGGCTGCCTCGTCCTGGCGTTCGCCCTGCCGTCGGCCTCGGTGATCTCCGGGGCGGCGGTGCTGGCGCTCGGCGCCGCCGTGTACGGAGTGCGTCGCACCCTGGCCGCCCGAAGCTCCTAGGTGCACCGATCACGAGCGGTGCCGACGCTCTGGGTGCACTGATCACGAGCGGTGCCGACCCGGGCGGACGGCGGCCTCTTCCGCGGCGCCGCCCGCTACGGGGCCTCGTCGCCGAGGAGTTCGCGGGCGAGCTCCCTCAGTGCCCGGCGGTCCTCGGCGAGGGCCTGCCTCCCGGCGTCCGTCGCCCTGTAGACGCGCCGGGTACGGCCGTCGACCACCCGCTGCTCGGAGACCAGCAGCCCGTCCGCCTCCAGCCGGTGCAGGGTCGGGTACAGGGTGCCGGGGCTGATCCGGTAGCCGTGCGAGGCCAACTCCTCGGACATCCACGCTCCGTGGATCTCCTCCTCGGCCGCGTGGTGGAGGATGTGCAGCCGCACCGCGCCCCGCTGGAACTCCCGCACCCCGACCCACCTCCGTGCCCGCCGGACACTGACGCGACCGATATCGGGAACCGATCCTAGCCGGGCCGGGGCGTCCGGGGAGGGGCGCGGTCCCGCGCCCGTACTAGGCGCGGGCGAACTTCCGACGCCAGGCCAGTGACACGTACACCAGCGCCACCAGGACCGGCACCTCGATCAGCGGGCCGACGACTCCGGAGAGGGCCTGGCCGGAGGTGACGCCGAAGGTGGCGATGGCGACCGCGATGGCCAGTTCGAAGTTGTTGCCCGCGGCCGTGAAGGCGAGCGTGGCGGTGCGGTCGTAGGCCAGGCCGATCGCCTTGCCGAGGGCGAACGTGCCGAACCACATCAGCGCGAAGTAGACCAGCAGCGGCAGGGCGATGCGGGCCACGTCCAGCGGCTGCGAGGTGATCGTCCTCCCCTGCAGGGCGAAGAGGACGACGATCGTGAACAGGAGGCCGTACAGCGCCCACGGGCCGATCTTCGGCAGGAAGCCGGTCTCGTACGTCTCGCGGCCCAGTTTCCGTTCGCCGACGCGGCGGGTGAGGAACCCGGCGAGCAGCGGGACGCCGAGGAAGACGACGACGTTCAGGGCGATCTTCCCCATGGAGATGTCGAGGTGCTCACCGTCGCCCAGGTTCAGCCGGCCGGGCAGCAGGTCCAGGTAGAACCAGCCGAGCACGCCGAACGCGAGGACCTGGAAGAGCGAGTTCAGCGCCACCAGGACGGCGGCGGCCTCGCGGTCGCCGCGGGCCAGGTCGTTCCAGATGATGACCATGGCGATGCAGCGGGCCAGGCCGACGATGATCAGGCCGGTGCGGTACTCGGGCAGGTCCGGCAGGAAGATCCACGCCAGCGCGAACATCACCGCCGGGCCGATCAGCCAGTTGACGACGAGCGACGAGACCATCAGCTTCTTGTCGCCGGTGACCGCGTCGAGTCGGTCGTAGCGGACCTTGGCGAGGACCGGGTACATCATGATCAGCAGGCCGACGGCGATCGGGAGGGAGATCCCGCCGACCTCGACCGCGGCCAGGGCGTCGTCGAGGCCGGGGACGGCGCGCCCGAGGCCCAGTCCCAGGGCCATGGCGAGGAGGATCCAGACGGCGAGGAAGCGGTCGAGGGTCGACAGCTTCGCGACGATCGAGGACTCCTCGGTGGTCGCGGTCGCTTCGGTGCGGGTCACGAGCAGGCCCTCTTGGTGTCGGCGGCGGCACGGGCGGCCTCGGCCAGGTCCCCGAGTTGTTCGGCGAGTTGGGCGATGACGTCCGGGCGCAGCTTGTAGTACGTGTAGCGGCCGCAGGGCTCGGTCTCGACGACCCCGGCCTCGCGCAGCACTCTCAGGTGGTTGGAGAGGTTGGTCTGCCTCGCGCCGGTCTCCTCCACCAGGTGGGTGGTGCACAGCGTCTCTTTGGCGAGCAGGGTCACGATCCGGAGCCTGAGCGGGTCGGCGAGCACCCGGATCAGGTCAGTGTCGACTGACGTCATCATGGGCTGATAGTGTCACATCATCCAGGGCTGATAACAGCCGGGGCTGACTTGATCGAACCGCTCGTCTCGCTGTCACGAAGGATGAACCGATGTCCTCCTCCAGCCCGCTCGCCTCCGTGCTGTTCGTGTGCGTCCACAACGCCGGACGCTCCCAGATGGCCGCCGGATTCCTCGGCCATCTCGCGGGCGACCGGGTCGAGGTCCGCTCCGCCGGTTCGGTCCCGGGCGACCGGGTCAATCCCTCAGCGGTGGAGGCCATGCGTGAAGTCGGCATCGACATCTCCGCGGCCGAGCCGAAGATCCTGACCACGGAGGCCGTCCAGGCGTCCGACTACGTCATCACCATGGGCTGCGGCGACGCCTGCCCGATCTTCCCCGGCAAGAAGTACCTCGACTGGGCCCTGGAGGACCCGGCGGGCAAGGGCGTGGAGGCCGTCCGCCCGATCCGCGACGAGATCAGGGCCCGCATCGAGGCGCTGATCGCCGAGATCGACGCCCAGCGGGGCGCCTGACCGCGCCGGGCGTCCCCTCCCCGGCCCCGAGGGAGTACGCGGTCAGTCGCGTCCGGCCATGACGCCGCCGTCGACGTCCCGGATCGCGCCGGTGACCCGAGCCGAGCCCCGACCCCGAGCTCGACGGGCTCATGGACTCGGCGCGGCCCGAGACGTTCCGCGGCGCGCTGCCGACCATCGAGCGGCTCACCGCCTTCCGCGACACCGTCGCCGCGCGCGTGCACGCCCGGATGAACGACATCGCCGGCGGCCGTGTCGCCGCACCGGGCCGGCTCACCGTCGTCGCCCGGCACCTGTTCGTCGCTCTCATCAACCACGAGTACCAGCACGACCAGTGGATCGGCGAAGTCCGCGCGAACGATCTCGGCCACGCCCTTCCGTCCGACCCGGACACCGGCCGGGTGTCCCGCCTGGACGGCTGTCTCGTCCTCGACCCCCTCGCGTGAGCGGCCTCACCGCTCGGTTCCCGTCGACCACCGGTCGGTAATGCTCGGTCGGTCGAGCAGGTGCCACCACCAGGCGATGTCCGGGTACGGGGGCGGTGTGAGGTCGTCGGGGTCCCAGAGGACCGGCGTCGGGGTGGTGGTCACCTCGGGGACCGCCGCGAGGTCGGGCTTGTGCTCGGTGAGGTAGCGGGCGCTGGTGGCCGTGAAGTGGATGGCGGCGGACAGCCACTGAGGGAGTTCGGCGGCGTACCGGGCGACGGAGGGGCGGGGGTCGGCGAGCAGACCCTGCTGGAGGCGCAGCATCATCAGGACGACGCGTTCGTAGAGTTCACAGGCCTTCAGCAGGGCCGCGAGGGGTCGAGGTGGTGGGCGGCGGGCAGCGAGTAGCCGGCGCCCGGAGCGGTGTAGGCGGCGAGGACCGCACCGCCGCACTTCGGCCACCTCAGCCTCAGGTACTCGCCGACGCCGGGGGGCTCGGCCCGGTGCCACGCCGCCAGCTTCCACAACTGGCCGCCGAGCCAGTGGGCGTTCTCCGAACGCACCGTGTTCATGGCCTCGGGGCCCAGGCGGTCCTCCATCATGACGCGCAGGTCGCGCAGGCTCGTGAGCCAGAGGTGCTCCGTGGGCACGGGGACGGCGAGTGGTTCGTACATGACGCGGTTGATTTCGCCGACCAGGGCGATCGCCGCCGCGGGATCCGCGGTGAGGGCGTCGAGGTGGTCGTCCAGGAGGAGCGACCAGTACGAGTAGCGGGACATCACGCATGCCGCGTCGGTCGTCACGAACGGCATGCCACCCGCTCGGTCAAGCCCAGGTCGGCGGTGGCAGCCCCCATGCCGCTTCCTCCAGTGATCTCCGAGCGTCCCGCAGGGCCGAACGGGCCCCGCACACGGGGCCCGAGCGACCGGACGACAGTCGGCGGAACGCAGGGGCGCACACCAGGGGCGCGGGAAGCAGGGACGGTCGCCGGCACGCGACCGTGCGGACGGGCGATGCGTCGCGGTCGGCGCATCGGCAGGCGTGCGTCGTCGCCCGGGGCGGCTGCGGGGGCTGTTGCCGCCCGAGCCGCACGGCCGGAGCAACGCCGGTTCTCAGAGGTCGAACTCGAGGTGCTCCACGTCGGTGAACTCCACCAGCAGGCCCTGGGCGCGGCGGCCGTGGTCCTTGAAGTAGATCTCCTGGAGGCCCTCCGCCGCGATGTCCCGCAGTTGCTGTTCCGTGCCGCCGGCTTCCTGCGTGTCGAACAGGCGGGCGGCGTACTCGGGGGGCAGGGCCACGGTGAGGTGGCGCAGGCGGGCGTCGTCGGTGGTGCCGGGGGCGGCGGTGTAGCCGAAGCGGGCCCGGGTGTCGATGACGATGCCGGCCGTGGTGGCGGCGGTCCGTCTGGCCTGGGCCCTGACTCTGGGCTGCCACCGCCTGACCACCTCGCGTTCCAGGCGTTGCGCCA
The DNA here is from genome assembly GCF_964272415.1 of Streptomyces sp. SudanB52_2052. Classification (NCBI taxonomy): domain Bacteria; kingdom Bacillati; phylum Actinomycetota; class Actinomycetes; order Kitasatosporales; family Streptomycetaceae; genus Streptomyces; species Streptomyces sp. SudanB52_2052. The sequence continues at coordinate 214,503 of NZ_OZ186796.1, forward strand.
GCTCGGGGCGGGGGTGTCTGATCTGGTCCCTGACGTACCGCTCGACCGTACGCCGGGTGACGCCGAGCAGTTCCGCCACCGGCCCGGTGCCCTTCAACTGCCTCACCAGGAACCGCATCCGCGCCCCGGCGCTGCGCGGGAGCGGGCGTGTGAACGCCTTCCGCAGCGCGGCGTCCAGACCGTCGCCGACCCTGTCCACCGGTCCTCCTCTACTCTCCGTCGTCCCCGGCGGCGACCTCGCCCGTCTTGATGTAGCGCGCGAGATTGAGGTCCTGGCCGTACTTCTCGCGCACTTCCTCCGCCCACAGCGTGGTCTGGGTGCCCTCGTGCTTGACCATGCCGGGCGACACCCCGATCCGGAAGGAACCGGGGACCGTCCTGCCGTCGGCGCCGTAGGGCAGCACGTCCAGCGGGGACGGGCCGTCAGCGGCGTAGACGGCGCAGTCGGAGAGTACCGCCACCGGGTAACGGCCGGTCGCGGCGGCCAGGTTGAGCATCTTGCGGTGCATGTTGACGCGGGCCCGGGAGATGACGGTGGCGCGGATGTCGGGGCGCCAGGTCGGCCGGGACAGGGCCGGCCAGGGCTGCCCCGGCTTCCAGCCGCCGCCGCGCGCCCGCTCCCGGAGCTTGCCGATACCGCCCTTCACCGTCGACTTGACCGCGTCCAGGACCATCGCCATCTCGGGATCCCGCTGCCGGTAGCCGTCCATGGCCTGAAGGAACTGGGCGGGCGGCAGTTTCTCGCCCACGCCCAGGTCGCTCATCGTCTCGACGTAGGCGTCGCGCAGCCGCTTGTACCAGCCGTCGAGGAACCTGCCCTTCTCCTCGCGGACCCAGGCCTCGACGGGTGCGACGTCGTAGCCCAGCTCCACCGCGTAGGCCACCGTCGGCGTCGCGTACCAGGCCGGGCCCGAGGGGGGCTCGCCCGTCGGGGTGAACGGGTTGGGCAGCAGATCGCCCCGCACCTGCTGCCGTCGCTTGCCCACCAGTACCCGCGAGAGGTCGACGTGGGAGAGGTCGACGAGCCAGGACCCCGGCAGCGCCGCGTCGAAGGAGGGGCGGCGGACGTGCACGGGCGGGGCGGCCAGGCCCACCACCGCGCCGTTGGCCGCGGCCCCGAACGCGAGGTTGACGTCGATGCCGACCAGGTAGCGCCGCATGCACTCGTCGTCGGTCAGCCGCCGCGCCCAGTCGTAGGCCTCCTCCAGCAGCATCTCCTCCGGGCCGCGCTGGTGGAAGCGGGGCAGGTGCGCGAGCAGCGGATGGCCGTCGGGAGCTTCGCACGGGGCGCAGTCGATCGGCCGCTCCCCGAGCGAGCCGGGCCGGTGCTCCTTGTGCCGCCGGCCGGACTCGTCCGGCTCGCCCGCACGTGTCGGCGGGTTCGTCGCCGTCATCAGCTCCAGGCCTGTGACGGCCGCCGAGCCCCGTGGCGTGAGCACCCGCACCGCATAGGCGCCCAGCACCCGGGCCAGTTCCGCCGGTTCGAGCTGTGCGGCCCCGCCCCAGGTGCGCGGGTCGAGCGCGTTCCAGGAGGGGACGCACAACTGCACGCACTGCCGCAGACGACCCTCCGCGGGACGGTAGACCCGCGCCCAGGGACCGAAGCCGCGCTGGGTCAGCTGCCAGTCGGCCCTGTGGAGCTGCTTGACGGCCTTGTGCCCGTCCGGGAGCCGCCCGGCGAGCCGCTCCGGCTCCGACAGGCGCACGGGGAGGCCGTAGCGCTCCAGCGCGGATGCGGTGAGCACCAGCAGCGGGTCGGCGTCCTTGCCGCTGCCGTGCAGCCGCGGGGCTCCCAGTCGCGCTTCGGTCAGTGCCCATTCGACCAGGGCGGGCAGCGACTTGGCGGGGACGTCCAGGACGAGGCCGCCGACGCCGTAACCGGTCACCCGTCGCTCGGCGTCCGCGTCGAGGACGAGCAGCGGCCCGTTCGCGAACCGGTCGGTGCCGGACGGCGGGGGGCTCGGCCGTGCCGTCCGCCCGGCGTCCCGGCGCCGCGTCGCCGGTGTCGGGACGGACGGGCGCGCCCCGGGCACCGCCGCCTGCTCCCGTTCGGGTGGGGCGGCCTGTGTGTCGGGGGCCGTGGGGGTCGTGTCGGGTGCGGGAGCGGTCGCGTCGGGGTCGGCGGGGTAGAGCCGGGCCAGCTGTTCCAGCAGGCGGGCGTACGCGTCACGCTCCGGCGGGCGCGGTTCGGTCCTGCCGGCTTCCCAGCCGCTGAGCGTCGCGCGCCGCACCCGCAGGGCCGTGGCCACCTCGTCGAGCGTCAGCCCGTGCGCCTGCCGCAGGCGCTTGCGCTCCGCCGGCGGCGGCAGGGGGGAACGGGAAGCGACCAGCGCGTCGACCGCGTCGAACAGCTCGGACATGCAGTACCTCCTGTCCGGCACCGTATCGCGGGGCGCACGTATCGCGTACGAAACACGCACGTGGAGCGCACGCTCATACTGGATAGCCCTCGCGGGCCGATCGTTGGAAGCAGGAGAGGACGACCACGAACGGCCAGACCGACTGGATCGTCGTCACGGCGCGCTCGGCCGCACCCGCGGCGCCCCGCTGGTGCAGCTCGATCAGGAACCACGCCGCGCCCAGGGCCATCACGGCGGTCGCTCCGAGGGCGGGCAGGGGCCGCAGGGCCCAGGGCACGGTGTCACCGCTCCGGGAAGCCAGGACGGGCCAGGCCGCCAGCAGGACGAAGCCGACGGCGGCGACCGAGCCGTGGCTGAGGGAGCCTCCGCTGCTCGGTGCCGGGACCAGGGCCACCGCCAGCGCCGATCCGCCGCCGGCCGCGAGGGCCACCCGTCCGGCGGGCGCGGCCGGGCGCAGCCCCCAGGCGGTGACCAGATGGCAGACGCCCAGGGCGATGAACGCGGCGGTCATCACCCAGTAGCCCGAGCCTCCGGGGGCCGCCAGGACGCTGATCGTCTGGGCGGCCGGGTCGTAGGCCGAGCCTTGTAAGGACGCGGCCACCAGCCAGCCCATGATCAGCACGACAGGCGCACACCCCGACGACACCAGGGCCCAGAGAGGAACAGATCGCACCAGGACACCGTAAAGCGGGGCATTGTCTCCTGGTTGTCCGTGCGGGTCGCTCGCCGGGGTCCCGGCACGGGTTCGCCCCGCGTGGCGTAGTCGCCGGCCCCCGTCCGGCCGCGGGGGCGCACGATGGAACCGTGCGAGCGGGCGGCGAAAGGTGACCGGTCATGGAGCTCACCCTGGTGGTGCTCATCATCATCGTGGGGCTGACGTTCGACTTCACCAACGGCTTCCACGACGCCGCGAACGCGATCGCCACCTCGATCTCCACCCGGGCGCTGACCCCGCGGGTGGCGCTGGCCATGGCCGCGGTGATGAACTTCTGCGGCGCCTTCCTGGGCACCGGCGTCGCCCAGACCGTCGGCAGCGGCATCATCGGCGCGCCCGAGGAGATGTCGGGTCTGCTGCTGGTCCTGTGCGCGCTCATCGGCGCCATCGGCTGGAACGTCTTCACCTGGTGGCGGGGCCTGCCGACCTCGTCCTCGCACGCCCTGATCGGCGGACTGGTCGGTGCCGCGCTCGCCGCCTCCGCCACCGTGCACTGGTCCGGCATCGTGGACAAGGTCCTGCTGCCGATGCTGTTGTCCCCGCTGGTCGGCGTGGTTCTCGGGTACACGCTGCACACGCTCATCCTGTGGACCTTCCGCCGTGCCATGCCCCGCGCCACGACGCGCCGCTTCCGCATGGCGCAGACGGTCTCCGCCGCCGGCATGGGGCTGGGCCACGGGCTGCAGGACGCGCAGAAGACCATGGGCGTCATCGTGCTCGCCCTGGTCACGGCGGGGTGGCAGGACGACTTCTCCGTGCCGGTGTGGGTGATCGTCGCCGTGGCGGCCGCGATGGCCGCCGGCACCTACAGCGGAGGGCGCCGCATCATCACCACCCTCGGGCGGCGCATCGTGCATCTCGACCCGCCGCGCGGGTTCGCCGCCGAGACCGCCGCCGCGGCCGTCCTCTACACCACCGCGTTCCTGGTGAAGGCGCCCATCTCCACCACGCAGACGATCACCGCGGCGATCCTGGGCGCGGGTGCCACGAAGCGCGCCTCGGCCGTACGCTGGCAGGTGGCCCGTTCCATCGTCACCGCCTGGATCCTCACGTTCCCCGGAGCCGGGATCCCCGCCGCCGCGATGTACCTGTTCCTGCACGCCGTCACCGGCCTGTGAACCCAGCCGGAGGCCGTCCATGATCGCCTTCCCTCCGCGTCGGCCGCCCGAGCGGTCCGGTGCCGTCGCTCCGGACGGGCTTCCGATGCCCGGGCGCTTCGCCCATCTGCACCCCGACGACGGTGCCTGCCTGATGGAGGCCGCCGCCCTGCTGGCCACCGGCCGGTTCACCGACAGCCCTGCGGGTACGCATCCGGCGCTCGCGGCGCTGGCCCGGGCGGTCAACGACAGCGTCACGGACGACGCCCGGCTCGCCCTGTGGCCGCTGGCCGCCGACCTCGCCGACGCCCGTCCCGAGGGCCGGCCCTACGCGCCGCTGCTCGTCGGCGCGGTCGTGGACGCGGCCCGTGCGACGCGGCCCGCGTCGCGGCGGCTGGCGCGGGAGAGCCGTGCGTGCCGACGCCGGGCCGAGAGGCTCGCCCAGGCCCCTGGGGGCGGGCTGCCGGGTCGCGTCGCCGATCTGCTGTGGTGGCGCGGACCGGGGCGCCGGCGCCTCGAGCACGCGCTCCGGGTGCTGTGCGCCGTGCCCGACGCCGACGAGCGGCTCTGTCGGCTGCTGCGGCAGGCCGTGGCGGACGCCCGGGGCGGCGCGGCGCGGGCCGAGGGCCGCTGCGAGCGGCCCGCGTGAGTCGTCGCCGACACCTCCCGCTGAGTATCATCCTATGGACGTAAATCGGTTGATTTGCCTTCGGGGATCAGGTCACCGACCGTGGCCATCCTCGCCGGAGTGATCCATGTTCCGCACCGGCACGACGGACGACGGCGACGAGCTGCTGACCAGGCTCGGGGCCCTGACGGCTCAGGCGCGCGCCCAGGCCGAGATGCAGCGGTCCCGCCTGGAGCTGGCCATCGCGCTGCAGCGCGGCATGCTCCCCCGGGACCTGCCCGTCGCCCGGCGGCTGCATCTGGCCGTGCGGTACACGCCCGCCTGCCAGGGCCTCAACGTGGGCGGCGACTGGTACGACGCCTTCACCCTCGGCGACGGCCGGATCGGCCTGTCCATCGGTGACGTCCAGGGCCACAACATCGAGGCGGCCGCCTTCATGGGACAGGTGCGGGCGGGACTGCGGGCCCTGGCCTCCGTCACCAGCGAGCCGGGCGAGGTCCTGGCCCGGACCAACGACCTGCTGCTGTCGCTGGGCTCCGACCTGTTCGCCACGTGCACCTACATGCGGCTCGACCCGTGCGCCGGCGTTCTGGAGAGCGCGCGGGCGGGGCATCTGCCCTGCGTCTGGGCCACGGCCGACGGGAAGTCCGGCGTCACCGACGACGAGGGCGGCCCGCCCCTGGGGATCCAGGCCGGGACGCCGTACCCGGTGACCCGCCACGAGCTCACCACGGGCGGCGTGTTCGTCCTGCTCACGGACGGCGTCGTGGAGGGGCCGTCGATGCGGCTCGAGGAGGGCCTGGACCAGGTGATCCGGCTCGCGGGCATCGCGGCGGTGGCGGGCACGGACGTGGACGCGCTCGCGGCCGCCGTCATCAAGGGCGCCGAGCGCGTCGGGCACGACGACGACGCCGCCGTCCTGGTGGTCGGCCTCGACGGACCCGAGGCTCAGCCATAGGGGCGCAGGGCCCCGCTCTCACCTCGCCGACGCGGCGGCCCCGGTGTCTCATGGCTGCTGTGGTGGGTAGCCAGGATCTGCGAACGCCGGTCGTCCTCGCTCTGCAGACGCTGGCCGTCGCCGCCTGCTATTACGTCTCGGGGCAGCTGGGCCTGTTGCGGGAACTGGTCGTCGAGGGCGCGGTCGTCACGCCCATCTGGCCTCCCACCGGCGTCTCGGTCGCCTTCCTGCTGGTCTTCGGGCTGCGCTGCTGGCCGGGAATCGCCCTGGGCGCCCTCCTCGTCATCCTGTCCCTCACCTCCCTGAGCCCCTCGGCGGTCGGCGTCCTGGCCGGCAACACGGCCGCGCCGATCGTCGGCTACCTGCTGTTGCGCCGGGCCGGCTTCCGTACCGACCTGGCGCGTCTGCGGGACGGTCTGGCCCTGGTGTTCCTGGGCGCGTTCACCGCCATGCTGATCAGCGCGACCGTGGGCGCCGGCCTCCTGATCGCCACGGGCCGGCTCGACTGGCCGAGCTTCTGGGCGGTGTGGCTGGCCTGGTGGGTGGGTGACGCGATGGGCGTCCTGATCGTCACGCCGGTCCTGCTCCTGCTGTACCGGGTGCGCCTGCCGCTGCGGCTGTCCCGCTGGAAGGAGGCGTCGGGCCTGGCGCTGATCGCGTGCTGTGTCGTCCCGCTGGCCGCGCACAGCACGGTCAGCCTGCTGTTCCTCGTCTATCCCCTGCTGATCTGGGCGGCGCTGCGTTTCCAGCTGGCGGGCAGCATGCTGTGCGCCCTGTTCGCCTCGGTCATGGCGACGGTGGCGGCGACCGACCGGTCCGGGCCCTTCGAACGGCTGACCAGGGTGGAGGTGATGATCAAGCTGCAGGCCTTCAACGGGGCGATGGCCCTGACCGCCCTGATCCTTTCAGCCGTGATCACCGAGCAGATCAACACCCGGCGTTCCGTGGAACGGGCGTGCCAGGAGCTGGTCGAGGTGCTGGAGCACCTGACCGCGGGCGAGGCGGCGGACGGCCGGACCCCGTTGCAGGACGAGAGCATCGGCCGGAGGCAGGACGAGTGACGGGCCCGGGTGTCCCACGCCCGCCCGGGCCGACGGGCGCACGGCCCGGCGCGGTCACCGCGTCGTAGGGTGGTGCCATGACCGAGGTGGAGGTGCTGGAACTACTGGTGTCGCCCTCGCACCGGCTGGCCGGACGGCCGTCGGACGGCCCCTCCCCCGGCCCGTCCGACGAGCGCGTCACCCGGGTGGAGGTACGCCGGACCCTGGGCCTCGTGGGCGACCGCTACCACGCCCGGCCCGCCCACCGGAACGCGGCCGTCACCCTGATGGCCGCGGAGGGGCTTCCTCCGGGCGCCGACCTCCGGCACACCCGCCGGAACGTCCTGCTCAGGGGCGTCGACATCGACGCGTACGTCGGCGCGACGATCGCCCTCGACTGCGGCACCGGGCCGGTGGAGTTCGCCGTGAACCGCCCCGCCCGGCCCTGCGCCTGGATGGACGTCACCATCGGCCCCGGCGCTCACCGGGCCCTGCGCGGCCGGGGCGGTGTGCGGTGCACGCCCCTGAGCGACGGGGTGCTCACGGTCGGCCCGGCGACGTTCCGAGTCGTGTCCCGGGCCGAGACCATGTCCTGAAGCGCCCGCGGCGGTCAGCCGGGGGACGGTGCCATGCGGATGGCGGCGATGTCGAGCTGGAGGCGCACCTTCTCACTGACCATCGCGCCTCCCTCGGCCAGCCTGCTGTTGTAGGTCAGGCCCCAGTCGGAGCGGTTGATGGTGGTGGTGCCGTCGAAACCGACCCGGTCGTAACCGAACGGGTCGGTGACGTGCCCGATATAGGTCATGTCCAGTACGACGGGGCGGGATATTCCTTTGATGGTGAGCTCCCCCGACATGCGGTACAGGTCGGTGCCCGTGTGTTCCACCGCGGTGCTGGTGAAGCGCATCCGCGGATAGGTGGCCGCGTCGAGGAAGTCGCGGCCGACCAGATGGGCGTCACGCTGTTCCACTCCGGTGTCGACGCTGGAGGTGAACAGGGTGATGTCGGCCCGCGACCGGGTGGGGTCGTGCGCGTCGAAGTAGAGCCGGCTTTCGTACTCCAGGAAACAGCCGCGCACGGTGGTCACCATGGCGTGCCGGACGGAGAAGCCGATCCTGCTGTGCGCGGGGTCGACGACCCATTCACCGGTGAGATTCACCAGGCTGGGATCCGGCAGCACGGCGGTGGAGGAAGCCGGCGCACCGCCGGGGCGCTGTGGGGGGACGGTCGGTGCCTGCCGGCGGGACGACACGACGCGGTTGAACAGGTTCATGATTCATCTAGTACTTGAGTTTGGTTATTGCCGCAAGTCCCCTTCCGTTTTGAGGCTGTTGAGAACGAGCGCCTGACCTTTTTGCCGCCGCTTTGCACAGAATCCACACATGACGGTCGCTTTCCGCTACCGGAATAACCATCCGAAACCCCACGGATTTTCATGTCGGGCATATCGGGGAATGAGGCTTCTTCTCTTCGATCGCGAGGTCGTTGTCGACGGTGTAGTAGGGGCGCAGGGAGGATCCGTTCCCGGTGACCGCCGGGTAGACGTACACGTGCTTGCGGTCCGCCACGTCGTCGAGCAGGCGGCCGATCCTGATGGGCGCCGCGTCGGCGGTGGGCCGGACGAAGGCGTCCCAGATCCGGTCCGCGCCCTCGCCGTCGGCCGCCAGGTCCTCGGGGCCGGCGGTGAAGGAGAAGCCCCGGGCGTCGTCGTCGATCCGCGGGCGGAGGGACCGTACGGTGTCGGTGCCGCGCAGGCGCAGCCGCACGGTGGCGTCCTCCTGGAGGCCGGCGCCGTGCAGGCGGGCGGTGACCGTCATCGCCCGGTCCGTGATGTCGATGGTGCGGGCCTCGGCGTGGGCGGTGCGCAGCCAGGCCCGCAGGGCGAGGAAGCCGTCCTTCGTGGCGTACGGGATCCGGACGGCGACCGGTGCGGGCCGGTCGCGCAGGTGCCCGTCGACGAGGGCGCGCAGGTCCCGCAGGCCGGGGCGCAGCCGCCGGCGTTCGGCTTCCGGTTCCGGCAGGAGGTAGACGTCCCAGCGGCCTTCGGCGAGGACCGGGTCCGGTTCCAGTACGGCGCGCAGGTGGGTCCCGGTCGCGTCCGGCGCCAGGTCCAGGAGGTGGCGGGTCGTCTCGGGGCGGCCCTTCTTGGGGCGCAGCCGCAGGAGCAGCCGGGGGCGGGCGGCGGGGACCGACGGGAGGCGGAAGGTGATCCGGCCATCGGGGTCGATCGCGCAGTCGGTGCGCGGCTGGATGTCGTGCGGCGTGCCCATCGTGGTGCCTTCCGGCGTGCTCGTCGTCGTCATGGTCGTGCGTCCTGGCGTGCTCGCCGTCGTGGTCGTGCCTTCCGGCGCGCTCGTCGTCATGGTCGTGCGTCCTGGCGTGCTCGCCGTCGTCGTGGTGCCTTCCGGCGCGCTCGTCGTCGTGGTCGTGTGCTCCGGCGCGCTCGCCGTCGTCGTCGTGCCTTCCGGCGCGCTCATGGCCGTCCCTCGCGGATCCGGCGCGCTCATCGCCGTCCCCCGCGGATCCGGCGCAGTACGCCGGTCGCCGCCGCGTGGGCCGCGTCGCGGGCGGCGTGGCCGCGGCCGGTCAGCGGGCTGCGGGGCCGGTGCGCGTGCGCCGTGGTGGGCCGCCGGCCCGTGGTTTTGGCCGTCACGGCTTCGTCGAGGATGCGTTCGGCCTGCGCGACGACGGGGCCGGGGGCGTAGCGGCGCGCGTTCTCGAGGGCGGCGCGGCCCATGCGGCGGCGGCGTTCGTCGTCGCCGACGAGCTCCAGCAGGGCCGAGGCGAGGGCGTCGCGGTCTCCGACCGGCACCAGCCGGCCGTCGGTGCCGTCCTGGATGATCTCGCCGGGGCCGTAGGGGCAGTCGGTGCTGACGACGGGCAGTCCGCAGCGCATCGCCTCGACGATCGTCATGCCGAACGGCTCGAAGTCGGACGCGGACGCCCCGATCGAGGCCTTGGCCCACTCCGCTTCCATCGGGGTGGCGGCCCCCATGAGGAACACGTTGTTCCACAGGCCGAGCCGTTCGATGAGCTGCCGCAGCCCGGCCTGCTCCTCGCCCTTGCCGTAGATGCGCAGCTGCCAGTCCGGGAACGCGGCGGCGACCTGGGCGAACGCCTCGATGAGCAGGTCGTAGCGCTTCACGGGGACCAGCCGGCCGGCGGCGACGACGATCTTGGCGGCGCCGTCCGCGGGGGGTACGGCGGGGTCGGGGACGCTGTTCGGGAGGGCCTCCACGTGGACGCCGGGCAGCCACATCTTGCGGCGGTAGGCGGCGGCGTCCGCCTCCGTCACGGTGGTGATGACGTCGAGGTCGCGGTAGGCGCGGCGCAGTGCGGTGCGCAGCCGCGGCGAGTGGTTGTCGAGGGTGAGGTGCTCCTGGCCGACGCGCAGGACGTGGCGCGGGGCCTGGCGGGCGATGTGCACGTTGAGGCCCGGGCGGGTGCCGATGACGACGTCGGCGTCGAGCGCCTCCAGGCACTCGCCGATGCGCTGGTCGGTCAGCTCGCTGTACTGGTGGTGGCGGTACTCGGCGGGCGGGAAGACCTTCGCCGGTCTGCCGTGCAGCGGGTGGTCGGCCTCCTTGCGCAGGTCCACCAGTGCCCGCAGCCGCACCCGGGGGTCCGGGGTGAGGGTCGGGTGCTCCCGGTGGCGCAACGCGGAGACGATCTCCACGTCGTGCCGTTCGGCGAGGGCTCCGGCCAGGTTGAACGTGGTGGTGATGGTGCCTCCGATTCCGTAGGCGTTGTGGATCAGGAAAGAGATCTTCATGGTGGCCTAGACGGCGCCAACCACCGGACAGTTGTTCGCCGTTACCACTCTGTGGCCATGGCCGGCGGGGTGGGCCGGTCCGGCCGGTTCCGGCGTGATCTCGGACATAAGTGGTCTGGGACATACCGGTTTGCCGCCCGGGTGTGCATAGCTTGATGTGTTTGCCCGCAGCGGCGTCGCGTCATCGGGTGCACCCTCGTATTCGATCTCCAGGAGACCCATGCGCCCCCGAATAGCCTCCGTCCCGCGCATCACGTCCCTCCCGCTCCTCGCCCTGGCCGGCGGCGCGCTGGCCGTGGGGGTCGGTGGTCTGTATCTGGCCGGGCTGCTGCTCACGGGCGGGGAGATCGACTCCGGGACGACCGTGCGCGGCGTGGAGATCGGGGGGCTGAGCCGCGCGGAGGCGGTGCGGAAGCTGGAACGGCAGCTCGGTGCGGCGGGCTCGCGGGAGCTCCCGGTGAAGGTCGGTGAGCGAACGGGCACGGTCGATCCGCGGCGAGCCGGGCTCTCCTACGACATCCAGGAGACCGTCGACCGGGCGGCGCGCACCGGCAACGACCCGCTCAGCGTGTTCGAGGGGTTCTTCCGCTCGGGCGGTGCCGTCGAACCGGTCGTCCGCCTCGACGAGGCCAAGGCCCGGGCCGCCCTCGGGCAGCTGGCGAAGGACCTCGACCAGAAGGTCCGGGACGGTGCCGTCGGCTTCGAGGACGGGCGGGTCACGCAGGTCGCGCCGCGCACGGGTCACGCGCTCGACGTGGACGCCGCGGTGGCGCCCCTGCGTGCCTCCTTCCTGCGCGGTGACGCCGACGCGGTCACCTCCCTGCCCGCGCGCGAGACGCGGCCGAAGGTCACGGCCGACGAGGTCCGGCGGGCGGTGCGGACGTTCGCGGAGCCGGCCGTGTCGGCGCCCGTCACGCTCACCGCGGCCGGCAGGCGGTTCACGGTCGGCCCGAACGTGCTGGGCGAGCACCTGGCCATGCGGCCGGACGGCAGCGGCAGGCTGAGACCGGAGCTCGACGCGAAGGGGCTGCGCGCCGCCCCCGCCGTCGCCGGCCCCCTGGACGAGGTGACCACGACGGCCGAGAACGCCAGGCTGCGGCCGGACGGCGACAGGGCTGTGGTCACGGAGGACGCCGTACCCGGCCGGGAGGTCACCGACAAGGCGCTGGGCAAGGCGGTGCTGCCGCTGCTCACCAGGTCGGGCGCCGACCGAGCCGGCGAGGTGGAGGTGCGCACGATCCAGCCCGAGGTGACCCGAGAGAACGCCGCGGAGCTGGGCCTGACGGAGACGATGTCCTCCTTCACCGTCCACTTCGAGCCGGCCGAGTACCGCACGAAGAACATCGGCCGGGCGGTGGAACTCATCGACGGCTCTCTCGTCAGGCCGGACGAGACGTGGAGCTTCAACCGGACCGTCGGGGAGCGCACCGAGGAGAACGGGTTCGTCGAGGGCATCATCATCCTCGACGACAAGTTCACGAAGGCCTCCGGCGGCGGTGTCTCGGCCGTGGCGACGACGGTGTACAACGCGCTGTTCTTCGCCGGAGTCAAGCCCGTGGAGCACGGCGCGCACTCCTTCTACATCGAGCGCTACCCGGAGGGCCGCGAGGCGACGGTCGCCTGGGGCAGCCTGGACCTGAGGTTCACCAACGACTCCGGCAAGGCGATCTACATCCAGGCCGAGTCCACGGACACCTCCGTGACCGTCTCCTTCCTCGGCACCCGCAAGTACGACGAGATCAAGTCGGTCAAGGGGCCTCGCACCGAGGTGAAGAAGCCCGAGAAGACGGTGAGCGACGACAAGGAGTGCGTGCCGCAGACGCCGCTCGAAGGGTTCGACGTCACCGTGGAGCGGGTCTTCTACGACGACGGCAGGGAAGTGAAGCGGGAGCCGTTCCGCACGCACTACACGCCGCGTGACGAGATCGTGTGCGAGTAGGCCACGCGCCGTTCGCCTTCCTCTGCGACTCTCCTTCGCGAGCTGAGCGTTGACCCGGCCCCGGGGCGCCAGCACAATGAGCGCGCACTGATTGAGAGCGCTCTCAAGGGGAGATCCATGACTGGCAGACAAGGCCCGGCGCTCAGCCGGCGTTCGCTCATCGGTGCCGGACTCGGCATCAGTGCCGCCGGGCTCACCGCCGCCGGCTCGGGGCAGGCCCTGGCCGCCGGACCGGCCGGGGCGCGTCCCGCGTCGGCCCCGGCGCGGGGGCACGCCTTCCTCGCCGCCGCCATGGACGCCTACCCCGATCACGGCGGTATCCGCCTGACCCAGAGCTACACCGACCAGGCCGGACTGTTCAGCACGGCGTTCACGTACGACAACGCCCTGGCCGTCCTGGCGCACCTCGCCGCCCGCACCGCGAACGGCCTGACCAGGGCCGAGGCGCTGGGCGACGCCCTGCTGTACGCCCAGCACCACGACCCCGCGTACGACGACGGCAGGCTCCGGCAGGCGTACAACGTCGGCCCGTACACCTTCTACGACGGCTCGCCCCAGCCCGACGGCTTCGTCCGGCCGGACGGCACCGTCAACGTCGGTACCCAGTTCGGCTTCACCGGCACGGCGGTGGGCGACATGGCCTGGGCGGGCATCGCGCTGAGCGCCCTGGCCCGCCGCACCGGGGAGCGCCGTTTCCTCACGGGTGCGGTGCGGATCGGCGAGTGGATCGAGCGGACCGGCCGGACCGACGAGCCGCTCGGCGGCTACAAGTTCGGGGTGGACGGGGCGAACCAGCGGCTGCCGTTCACGTCGACCGAGCACAACACGGACCTGGTCTGTCTGTTCGGCCGGCTGGCCCGGCTCACCGGCGACCGGGTGTGGCTGGAACGGCGGGCGCGGGCCGAGGCGTTCGTGCGGCGGATGTGGGAGCCGTCCGGGGGCTTCTTCTACACCGGGACCAACGACGGCGTGACGGTCAACAGGTCGCCGGTTCCGGAGGACACCCAGACCTGGACGCATCTGGCGCTCGGCTCCGGCCGCTTCTCCCGTTCGCTGGACTGGGCCGCGGCCGAACTGGCGGTCCTGGACCACTCCGGCCGGACGAACAGCACGGTCCCCGCCGGACAGTCGTACGAGGGCGTCACCTTCAGTTCGGCGAGCCTCCTCGCGAACGAGGACGCCCCGATCGCGGCGGGCCAGCCCAAGCCCGACCGCAACGGCGTGTGGTTCGAGGGGACGGCCCACCTCGCGCTCGCCCTGCGGGACCGCGGGGCGCGGGGTGACGAGGCACGCGCCCGGCGGCTGATCGCGTCGGCCGAGCAGGCCCAGGACCTGCTGGGCGGTGGTCAGACCGTCGGCGGCGGGGCCCTGCCCGAGCGCTGTGGCGTGGTCTCCGCGAGCAGCCCGCTGGACACCGGGTTCGGCTTCGGCTACTACCCCTACCGGCACACGGGCGCGACCGCCTGGTACCTGATGGCGGTGGCGCGGTACAACCCGCTCAAGGTGTGACGGGTCGGCCCGGTCCGCCGTGGGGTGCGGCGGACCGGGCGGGTTCTCAGGCGACGCGGTGGACGGCCTGGCTGGTCAGTTCGTAGCGGGCTCCGACGATCGCCAGCCGGCCGGTGTCGACCTTGGCGGCGAAATCGGGCTCGGCGGCCAGCCGGGAGCGGACGAGCCGGACGTTGGCGTCCACGGTCGCGTCGATCCGCGCGTCCCCCTCCTTGCCGTGGTCGATGGCCGGGCTGATCTGGTCGGCCAGGTACTGGATGTGCGCGGGCAGACGGCCGCCGGACTCCTCGGCCTCGACGGCGGCGCGGACCGCGCCGCACGACTGGTGCCCGAGGACGACGACCAGGGGTATGCCGAGTTCCAGGACGCCGTAGGCGACGCTGCCGAGCACGGCCTCGTCGAGGACCTCGCCGGCGGTGCGGACCGTCATCAGGTCGCCCAGTCCCTGGTCGAAGACCAGCTCGGGGGGCACGCGCGAGTCGATGCAGCCGAGCACGACCGCGAAGGGGTGCTGGGCCGTCGTCAACGCCCGCCGGATCTCCGGGGTTTCGTGCGGGTGGCGTTCGCGGAAGGCGCGCCAGCGGCGGTTGCCCGCGGCCAGTTCCGCGAGGGCTTCGCCCGGGGTGCCGGGCCGGGGAGCGGTGCCCGGGGTGTTTCCCGGGGTGTTTCCCGGAGTGTGGGGGGCGGCGGTGGCCGGCCGGGTGGCGGCGAGGCCCGCGCCGAGGGCTGCGGCCCCGGTCAGCGCGGTGCGCAGCAGGGTGCGGCGGACGGGGCCGCCGGTGGTCGGCCGTGGACCGGCGAAGGGGTGCGGTGCACGGCCGGCGCCTCTGTGGGCAGGGGAATCTGTGTTCACGAGCAGAACGTATGCCCGGTTTCCGGCCGGGCCGCCGTTCTTGCCGTTTCATGGTGAGAGTTGGGTAAGTGATGTTCTTACCTTGAACGGAACTTGACGATCCCTCAGGAGACGCGGGACGCCCCGGGCCGACCGGCCCGGGGCGTCCTGTCACGCGGGGGTGATCAGACCAGGTCGAACCGGTCCAGGTTCATGACCTTGACCCACGCGTCGACGAAGTCCTGCACGAACTTCTCCTTGGCGTCGTCGCTCGCGTAGACCTCGGCGAGGGCCCGCAGCTCGGAGTTCGAGCCGAAGACCAGGTCGGCGCGGGAGCCGGCCCACTTGACCTCGCCGGTGGCGGCGTCGCGGCCCTCGAACGTGGTCTGGTCCTCGGACGTCGACTTCCACGTGATGCCCAGGTCGAGCAGGTTGACGAAGAAGTCGTTGGTCAGCGAGCCGGGCGTCGTGGTGAGCACGCCGAGCTGGGACTGCTGGTAGTTGGCGCCCAGCACGCGCAGGCCACCGACCAGGACGGTCATCTCGGGGGCGCTCAGCGTGAGCAGGTTCGCCTTGTCGAGCAGCAGGTACTCGGCCGGCAGGCGGTTGCCCTTGCCGAGGTAGTTGCGGAACCCGTCGGCGGTCGGCTCCAGCGCCTCGAAGGACTCGGCGTCGGTGTGCTCCTCCGTCGCGTCCACGCGGCCCGCGGTGAAGGGGACCTCCACCTGGAAGCCGGCTTCCTTGGCGGCCTTCTCGACGGCGGCGGAGCCACCGAGGACGATCAGGTCGGCCAGGGAGACCTTCTTGGCGCCGGAACCGGAGTTGAAGTCCTGCTGGATGCCTTCCAGGACGCGCAGGACCTGGGCCAGCTCGTCGGGCTCGTTGACCTCCCAGCCGCGCTGCGGCTCCAGGCGGATGCGGGCGCCGTTGGCACCGCCCCGCTTGTCGCTGCCGCGGAAGGTGGAGGCCGAGGCCCACGCGGTGGACACCAGCTGCGAGACGCTCAGACCCGACTCCAGGAGCTTGGTCTTGAGGGTCTTGATGTCCTCGGCGTCGATGAGCTCGCCCTCACGCTCCGGCAGCGGGTCCTGCCAGATCAGCGTCTCCTCCGGGACCTCCGGGCCGAGGTACAGGGACTTCGGGCCCATGTCACGGTGGGTCAGCTTGAACCAGGCGCGGGCGAAGGCGTCCGCGAACTGGTCGGGGTTCTCGTAGAACCGGCGGGAGATCGGCTCGTAGATCGGGTCGAAGCGCAGCGCCAGGTCGGTGGTGAGCATCTTCGGGCGGTGCTTCTTCGTGGCGTCGTGCGCGTCCGGCACGATCTCCGGGGCGTCCTTGGCCACCCACTGGTGGGCGCCGGCCGGGCTCTGCTCCAGCTCGTACTCGAACTCGAAGAGGTTCTTGAAGAAGCCGTTGCTCCACTGGGTCGGCGTCGAGGTCCAGGTGACCTCCAGGCCGGAGGTGATCGCGTCGCCGCCCTTGCCGGTGCCGTAGGTGCTGCGCCAGCCGAGGCCCTGCTCCTCCATGGAGGCGGCCTCGGGGTCGGCGCCGACGTGGTCGGCGGGGCCGGCGCCGTGGGTCTTGCCGAAGGTGTGGCCGCCGGCGATCAGGGCGACGGTCTCCTCGTCGTTCATCGCCATGCGGCGGAACGTCTCACGGATGTCGCGGGCCGCGGCGATCGGGTCCGGGTTGCCGTTCGGGCCCTCGGGGTTGACGTAGATGAGGCCCATCTGGACCGCGCCGAGCGGGTTCTCCAGCTCACGGTCGCCGGTGTAGCGCTTGTCGTCGAGCCAGGTGGTCTCGGGGCCCCAGTAGACGTCCTCCTCGGGCTCCCAGACGTCCTCGCGGCCGCCGGCGAAGCCGAAGGTCTCGAAGCCCATCTGCTCCAGGGCGACGTTGCCGGTGAGGATCATGAGGTCGGCCCAGGAGATGGACTGGCCGTACTTCTTCTTGACCGGCCACAGCAGACGGCGGGCCTTGTCGAGGTTGCCGTTGTCCGGCCAGCTGTTCAGCGGCGCGAAGCGCTGCTGGCCGGCGCCGGCGCCGCCGCGGCCGTCGCTGATGCGGTAGGTGCCCGCGCTGTGCCAGGCCATGCGGATCATCAGCGGGCCGTAGTTGCCGAAGTCGGCCGGCCACCAGTCCTGCGAGGTGGTGAGCACCTCGGCGATGTCGCGTTTGACGGCCGCGAGGTCGAGGTTCTTGAACGCCTCGGCGTAGTCGAAGTCCTCACCGAGGGGGTTGGCCACCTCGGGGTTCTTGGCGAGGATCTTCAGGTTCAGCCGCTCGGGCCACCACTGGCGGTTGCCGCCGCCCTGGGTCGGGTGCAGCGCCCGGCCGTGGGCCACCGGGCAGCCGCCTCCTGCCTCCTCCGACTTCGGGTCGGTGACGATCGCGTCGTGGTTCTCAGTCATGGAAATCCTTCCGGACGGGGTGGATCACGGTGCTCGGGTGGATCACGTGCTCAGGAACTGCGGGCGGTGGAACAGTCGGGGCACAGGCCCCAGTAGATGACCTCGGCCTCGTCGACGGCGAAGCCGCGGTCGTCGGACGCGGTCAGGCAGGGGGCGTGGCCGACCGCGCAGTCGACGTCGGCGACGGTTCCGCACGACCGGCACACCAGGTGGTGGTGGTTGTCGCCGACCCGTCCCTCGTAGAGGGCCGGGCTGCCGGGTGGTTCGAGGCGGCGTATGAGTCCCGCCGCGGTGAGTGCGTGGAGCCCCTCGTAGACAGCCTGGACGGAGATGTGGCCGACACGGCCGCGGACCTCGGAGGCGATGGCCTCGGCACCGAGGTGGTCACCGTCCCGCACGGTCTCGAGCAGCGCGACGCGGGCTGCCGTCACCCGCAGGCCGGCACCGCGCAGCTCGTCGGCGGTGGTCGGGGTCCCGGATGCGGTCATGCGAGACAACCTAGCGGCACAAACACGACCGATTCAAGAAAACGAAGGGTTCAATTTTGGTGTCGTGCGAGTGAGGCCTTCCGTGACGGCCGCGACGGTCGAGGTGTGAGTCATGTCACAGCGCGATGATCGCGTCCGGCCGGGTCGGGACCGACCACGCCGGGGCGGGTCATGACGAGGTCAGGCGATCGAGTCGGGCGGCGGCCGTCGTGGCCCGGCGGTCGGCCTCACGGAGGCGGCGGTCGGCCTCGCGCGCCCGTTCCCGGGCCGACCGCTCGGCGAAGCGGGCCTGCTGGTGTTCGCCCCGGGTGCGCTCCAGTTCCCCGGTGAGTTCATCGACGCGCCGCTGCAGGCGTTCCACCTGCCGCTTCGCCTCCTCGGCAGCCTGCCCCGCGGCCGCCGCCTCGTCCTTCCGGGTCCGCAGCTCCCGCTCGGCCTCCTCGGCGTCCCGGCGGGCTTCGGCCAGCCGTCTCCGCCGCTGCTCATCGGCCTTCCGGTCCGGCCGGGCGGGGGCCTCGGGGGGTGTCGGCCGCTGCGGCCTCGCGCCCTCCGCGGCGGCGGGGAAGCCGACAGTGGCGCTGAGCGGCTTGGTCAGCCGGCCGCTCGCCCACGCCCGCGCGGCATCGGGATCGGCCAGGACGGCGTGCAGGGTGGTCTCGACCTCGCGCTGCACGCTCTCGCCGATCGGATGGCCGGCCTCCTTCGCGAGCTGCCGGGCCTGAGCGGACAGGGCGCGGATGAGCGCGTGCTGCCGGCGGCTCAGCTCGCGCAGCTGGGTGCCGTCCAGGTCCTGGTGGGCCCGCCGGAGGCCCTCCCCCAGCCGGAGCAGCGGCTCGACCTCGCCGGGCCGGCTGCGGACCAGGAGGTTGCTGGCCCAGGCCGCGAGGCTGGGCTTGCGCAACGCGCCGATCCGCTCGGCGAGTTCCCGGTCGCCGGCGGTGCGGGCGGCCGCCACGGCCGAGGCACGGGCGGCGGTGAAGTCCTCCGGCCGCAGGGCGTACAGCTCGTCGGCCACAGCGTCGAGATCCATGCGCGTCCCTTTCGCACGGAAGTTCCGCTCCGATAGCTCCGATCCGATCGTCTCAGGCCGGACCCCCGGGGGCGCGCGGGGAGCGGGCCGAGTGCTCCCGAGACCCCCGTTCATGATCAGGAAATCGACGGTTTAACATATGAGCGCCGCCTAGCTCGAAAGATGGATTCGTGACTGCCAACGAGGACTCGTTCACCAACTGGAAGAACCGCGAGGAGATCGCGGAGTCGATGATCCCGATCATCGGGAAGCTGCACCGGGAGCGGGACGTGACGGTCCTGCTGCACAGCCGCTCCCTGGTGAACAAGTCGGTGGTCAGCATCCTCAAGACCCACCGGTTCGCCCGGCAGATCGCCGGCGCGGAGCTCTCGGTCACCGAGACGCTGCCGTTCCTGAAGACCCTCGCCGAGCTCGACCTCGGGCCGTCCCAGATCGACATCGGCATGCTGGCCGCGACGTACCGCGAGGACGACCGCGGTCTGTCGGTCGCCGAGTTCACCGCCGAGGCCGTCGCCGGGGCCACCGGTGCCGACAAGATCGAGCGCCGCGAGGGACGCGACGTCGTCCTCTACGGCTTCGGCCGCATCGGCCGGCTGGTCGCCCGGCTGCTCATCGAGAAGGCCGGCTCGGGCAACGGACTGCGCCTGCGGGCCATCGTCGTCCGCGGCGGAGGAGAGCAGGACATCGTCAAGCGGGCCTCGCTGCTGCGCCGCGACTCCATCCACGGCCAGTTCCAGGGCACGATCACCGTCGACGAGGCGACCAGCACGATCGTCGCCAACGGCAACGAGATCAAGGTCATCTACGCGAACGACCCGTCCGAGGTCGACTACACGGCGTACGGCATCAAGGACGCCATCCTCATCGACAACACCGGCAAGTGGCGCGACCGCGAGGGCCTGTCGCAGCACCTGCGCCCCGGTATCGACAAGGTCGTGCTGACCGCGCCCGGCAAGGGCGACGTCCCGAACATCGTGCACGGCGTCAACCACGACACGATCAAGCCGGACGAGCAGATCCTGTCCTGCGCCTCGTGCACCACGAACGCCATAGTGCCGCCGCTGAAGGCGATGGACGACGAGTTCGGCGTGCAGCGCGGTCACGTGGAGACCGTCCACTCGTTCACCAACGACCAGAACCTGCTGGACAACTACCACAAGTCCGAGCGCCGGGGCCGGTCCGCGCCGCTCAACATGGTCATCACCGAGACCGGCGCCGCCTCCGCCGTCGCCAAGGCGCTGCCCGACCTCAAGGCGAAGATCACCGGCAGCTCCATCCGGGTGCCGGTGCCGGACGTCTCCATCGCGATCCTCAACCTGCAGCTCGCGCGGGAGACCACGCGGCAGGAGGTCCTCGACTACCTGCGCGAGGTGTCCCTGACCTCGCCGCTGAAGCGCCAGATCGACTTCATCAGCGCCCCCGACGCGGTCTCCAGCGACTTCATCGGCTCGCGCCACGCCTCGATCGTCGACGCCGGCGCCACGAAGGTGGAGGGCGACAACGCGATCCTCTACCTCTGGTACGACAACGAGTTCGGCTACTCGTGCCAGGTCATCCGGGTGGTGCAGCACGTGTCCGGCGTGGAGTACCCGACGTACCCGGCTCCGGCGGTCTGACCGACGGAGTGCCGGCGAAAGCGCGGGGCGTGCGGGCCCCGCGCTTTCGCACGTCCGCGGCGGGTCAGCGGCGGGTGAGCTCGATCCGGTACTCCCGCGCCTGCGAGCCGTCCTCGCCGGTGATGGAGACGACGTGGGCCGTCCCGCCCCGGGAGGTGTCCTCACGGACCGTCACGTCGGCGTAGGGGTCACGCGGGGTGGCGGTGACCCGGGCCCGCTCCGGCCGGTCGACCGCCGTCCGGTAGCTCGTCCGGTCCGGGTCGAAGCCGCTCAGCGGCACACCGTCCACCTCGATCGAGGCCGCCGCGGCGTCGGCGGAGGTACCCGGTGCCTTGGCGTACACCTCGATCTCGCCGAGGGTGATGTAGCCGCCCGGGCGTGCCGTCATGACCACGCGCACGCCGGTCACCGGGCCGCTCGCGCGCACCGGTACGTCGGCCACGGGCGTGCCCTCGGCGCCCACGGGGACGGTGTCGCTCGCGTCGGCCCAGGTGCCGTCGGCGCCGCGCACCTGCACCTTGAGGGACTCGGCGAAGCTGACGTTGGTGCCGTCGCGGTGGAAGTGGGTCACGACCCGGGTCAGATCGCGTGGCTCCGGCAGGGTCAGGGTGATGGTGTCGGACGGGTTCTTCGTGCCCGACTTCCAGTTCGACCAGGCCTTCTCGGAGGTGTTCCCGTTGCGCAGGCCCTCGGCGGAGTACCCGCTCTCGGTGTACGTCGCGCCGACCGTCACGCCCTGGTCGCGCGCGGCGTTCGTCTCCCGGGGTGCGGTGACCTGGACGCGTACGGTCGCCGCCGCCGTCGTCCCGCCGGGGACCCGGGCGGTGCCGCGCAGGGTCACCACCCCGGCCTCGTCGAACGCGCCCTCGGGTGCGGCGTCCCAGGTGACCGGGAGGTCGGCGGTTCCGCCGTGCCGTCCGACGCCGGTGACCGTTGCGGGCAGTGCGGGCCGTCCGCCGGTGTAGGTCTTGGCGCGGGCGGGGCGGGTGGCGGCGACGGTGTCCACGGTGACCAGCGCCTCGGCGGGGAGGGTCCGGCCCAGCGCGTCGGTCGCCCGGCCCTTCACCCGTACCGTTCCGGGTTCGCGCCAGCGGGACGGCGAGGGCAGTGTCCACGCGACGGGGAGCGCGCCCCGGGCGCCGTCGCGGAAGACGGGGGTCACGGTCGTGGGCAGTTCGGGGGCGTGGCCGGGGACGGTGAACGCCTTGGCGGGCTGTGTGCGGAGCACCGTCTCGTCGGTGACGCCCCACCGCTGGTTGGCCGCGGAGGTCGGCAGGAACGCCGACACGCGGGCGCCGTCCGCCGTGGACTGCCCGACGACGTCGAGCAGACGGCCCGTGGCGGCGTTGACGAAGGTCCAGGTGCCGTCCCCGGTGGTCGACATGATCCACTGGGCGGCCGGTGACGCCGGTGTGCCCGCGTCTTCGAGGGTGGCGTCGTCGTCGCGCACGGCGAGGCGTCTGTCGTCGGAGGCGTTGACGAGGGCGTAGCGGTCGCGGTTGCCCTCACCGCGGGTCAGCCGCTGCACGGACCACAGCTGGGACCTGGCGGCCGGGTCGTTCGTGCGGACGACGACGCCGTCACCGTCGGCGGACGGGGCCAGCGACTTGCCGCTCTGGGCGCCCTGGAGGCGGTAGACGTGGCCGGGCTGGACGAGTGCGGCGTCCGCGGCGGTGCCGGACACGCCGTCGACGAGGAGGGTCGTGACCGACTTCGGCGGCACGGTCAGTGTGGCGGAGTCGTCCTTCACCTTCACGGGCGTGCCGCGGACCAGTGCGCCCTCGGCACTGGTCACCACGGGGGTCACGGTGGCGCCGGGGGCGACGCGCCGGAACTTCGAGAGGTCGAGGGTGACGGCGCGCGGGGTGGTGCCGTTGTTGACGTGCACCACGGTCGCTCCGCGGCCCGACTTGCGTACGGCGGCGACGCTGGAGGGGTCGTCGGCCTTCACGAAGTGGTCGCCGGGCCGGATGTGGTGGGTGAAGTTGCGCAGGGTGTGGAACTTGGTGTTGGCCCTGATCGGGCAGGTCTCCAGGGTGTCCTTCGCGGTGCAGTTGAACGGGATGTGGATGCTGCCCCAGTTCTTGCCCGCCTGGGCCTGCGGGATGGAATCCTCGACGGGCTGCCACAACACCCAGGCGGAGGGCTCCAGTTCACGGATGTCGTCGACGACCCGGGTGGCGATGCCGAGCCCCGGTTCCATGCCGGTGAAGTCGGTGCCGGTCCCCCAGGTGCCCTCGACCTCGCTCATCCAGAACGGTTTGTCCGCGGCCTTGGCGCTGTCGCGGGCGCTGGTGCGCATGCCGGTGCCGTAGGTGTGGACGTTGAGCTGGTCGACGGCGGCGCGGGCGGAGGCGTCGTAGGCGTTCCAGTTGCGGACGAACGTGCCGGGGTTGGTCTCGTCCATGGCGGAGACGGTGGCGCGGGTGCCGGCGTCCTCCAGTGCGCGGTGCAGGGCCAGGACGACCTTCTGCTGGAGTTCGGGGCCGGCGTGCGCGCCTTCCTGGCGGCCGCCGGTGGGCTGTCCGTCGGGGCCGAGCTGGGTGCCCCAGTAGTTGGTGTTGGGCTCGTTCAGCGGGGCGATGGTGTCGAAGCGGATGCGGTGCTTCTTCTCCAGGTGCTCGGTCACCCTGACCAGGTAGGTGGCGAAGTCGTCGACGCGGTCGGCCCGGATCTGGTCGGTGTTGGCGTCGAAGCCGCCGGAGACGTAGCCGCTGACGGTCTGGAACCAGGGCGGGGAGTTGCTGAAGGCCTCCCAGCGGGTCACCTTGCGCTTGACCTGGTCCACCCACCAGCGCTGGTTCGCGTCGGCGGACCAGTCCCAGTGGTCGGGGTCGTCCGGGTTCCACCAGTCGGTGTCCTCCCGGGTGGTGCCCGGCGGGGCCTTCCAGAAGCCCTCCATGGTCGCGCCGACCTTCATGTAGTCCTTGCGGACGTCCGGGGCGTTGCCGCCGCCGATGTTGTAGCGCGCGATGTTCAGGCGCAGGCCGTCCTCGCCGAACAGCATGTCGACGAGCTTCCTGCGGATGGGTTCCGGATAGCCGCCGGTGATGTTGGCGAACCAGACGAGGCTCGTGCCCCACCCTTCGAACTCCTGCTGCCGGTACGACGGGTCGATCCGCACCGTGACCGCGCTGCCGGGAGGTTCGGCGGCAGCGGCGGGCGGCACGGCCACGAGCCCCGCGCCGAGCGCCAGGGGGATGGCGGCCGCCAAGGCCCGGGCGAGGCGATGTCTGCTGGACATGAATTCCCTTCGGGAGCGAACAGAACCGCGCAGAACCAATCGAGCTTCCCGAATGTTTTAGGACGGCAATCAACACGTCAAGAGGCAGGACGAGTTGGGGAACCGGCGCACGCCCCTTGACGCGTTCCGCCCCGCCACCCCAATAATGACCGTCCACATATCTAAACAACGTTCTCTGTTGTGTACGGGAGCGAACGCGGAGGCACAGTGGCCGGTTCAGGCGCAGCCCGCAGTCGTCCGATCGTCACGTCCCTCGTCGTCCTGCTCGCCGCCTCCGGCTGCTCGGTCGCCGGGGCCGACCCCATCGGCGGCGGACCGGACGACTTACGCATCGTCCTGCCCGAGGAACCGCCCACGCTGGAACCCTGTGACGCCTCGCTGACCGCGACGGGCCGGGTGACCCGGGCCAACATCACGGAGGCGCTCACCGAGCGCGACGCGTCCACCGGACGCCTGGAGCCCGCCCTCGCCACCGAGTGGGCCCGGAATTCGGCCACTTCGTGGACCTTCACCCTCCGCAGGGGCGTCACGTTCCACGACGGCTCGGCGTTCACGGCGGCCGCGGCGGCGTTCTCGATCGAACGCGCCACGGACTCGGGGATCGACTGCAACGTCGACGGCTACATCTTCGCGGACGGCGAGCTCACCGCCACGCCCGTCGACGAGGACACCCTCCGGGTCACCACGGCCAGGCCCGCCCCGATCCTTCCCCTGCGCCTCTCTTTCGTCGAGATCGTGCCGACGAGCACCGACCCCGACTCCCGCGTGCGCGAGCCGGTCGGCACGGGCCCCTACCGGATCGACGAGTGGAACCAGGGCCGTTACCTGCGGCTGAAACGCTTCCCCGGCTACTGGGGCAAGACCCCCGACTTCGCCGCGGCCACCTACGTCTGGCGTGCCGAGGGCAGTGTGCGGGCGGCGATGGTGACGAACGACGAGGCGGATGTCGCGATCGGCCTCGCACCCGAGGACGGGGCCGGTGACCGCGCCGTGGAGTTCGCCACCAACGAGGTCTCCTACCTGCGGATGGACGCCGGCAAGCCGCCCCTCGACGACATCCGGGTCCGGCAGGCCGTCAACTACGCCATCGACCGGGAGGGGCTGACCACGGCGGTCTTCGCCGGGCGGCCCAGCGGGCAGCTCGTGTCGAAGGGCGTCACCGGCTACAACGCGAGCGTCCGGCCGTGGCCGTACGACCCGGAACGGGCCAGGAAACTCGTCGCCGAGGCCCGCGCCGACGGGGTCCGCACCGACACCACCCTCACCATCGTCGGCCGCAACGGAATCTACCCGAAGGCCGCCGAGGCGATGGAGGTCGTCCAGGACGGCCTGATCAAGGCCGGGCTGAAGGTCAGGATCAGGATGCTCGACGTCAACGCCTGGCTGGAGTACCTGCTGCGCCCCTTCCCCGCCGGCGACACCGGCCCCACCCTGCTCCAGGCCCAGCACGGCAACCAGGCGGGCGACGCCGCCTTCACGATGGGCCAGATCTACGGCAGCGAGGGCGCCCAGAGCAGCTACGGTACCGCCGAGTTCGACGCGCTCATCGAGCGGGCCGAACGCGCCTCGGGCGGCAACCGGCAGAAGGCGTTCGCGGAGGCGTTCAGCCACCAGAACGACAAGGTCGTACGGGACGCCGTGCTGGCCAACATGACCGGCCTGCTGGCCCTCTCCCCCAAGGTCCGCTACCGGCCCGACTCCGCCACCAACGACGAGATGCGGCTCGCCGACATGCGGCGCGCGGACTGAGGGAGAGGACCTCACGTGCTGACCCTGCTGCGCCGCCGCGCGGTCTCGAGCGTCATCCCGCTGCTGTTCGTGGTCCTCGGCGTGTTCTTCCTGGCCCGCCTCACCGGAGACCCCGCGAACCTGTACCTGCCGCTGAGCGCGACGCCCGAGATGCGGGCCGAGTTCGCCGCCCGCAACGGCCTGGACGACCCGCTGATCACCCAGTTCGGCGACTACCTCGCCCAGGTCGCCCACCTGGACTTCGGCGAGTCGCTGCGCACCGCCCAGCCGGCGGGCGAGGCCGTCCTGCGGGCGTTCCCCGCGACCCTGCAACTGGCCGGCTGGACGATGCTGCTCGCCCTCGCGGGCGCCGTGGTCATCGGCAGCCTGGCGGCCTACCGCCCGAACTCGGTCACCGACCGGATCGCGACCTTCCTGTCGTCGACGGCCGCCAGCGTCCCGGACTTCTGGATCGCCATCATGGGCGTACTGGTCTTCGCGGTGACTCTGGGCTGGCTGCCCACCTCCGGCACCAGCGGCGCGGCGGCCTGGGTGCTGCCCGTGGCCACGCTGCTCATCCGCCCGTTCGGCGTGCTGGTCCAAGTAGTGCGCGGCGCCATGGTCTCCGCACTGTCCGCCCCGTACGTGAAGGTGGCGCGCGGCAAGGGGGCCTCCGAGGTCCGGGTGGTCTTCGGGCACGCCCTGCGCAACGCGGCCGCACCGGCACTCACCGTCGCCGGCGACCTGGCCGTGGGGCTGGTCAACGGGGCGGTCGTCGTCGAGACGATCTTCGGCTGGCCCGGGATCGGCAAACTCATGATCGACTCGGTGCTCCAGCGGGACTTCGCGGTGCTCCAGGCCGCCGTCCTCGTGACCGCGCTGGCGATCTTCGCCCTCAACATCCTGGTGGACCTCTGCCACGCGCTCCTCGACCCGCGGGTACGGCAGCGGGCGGCGGCATGAGCCAAGGACGGGACATGCTTGACACTTCCGAGGCCGGCGGTCCGGCCGTACGGCGACGCTGGTTCGCCCTGCTGCTCCGGGACCGCTTCGCCACCGCGGCGGCCGTGGTCCTGATCCTCGTCGCGCTGTGCGCCGTGCTCGGGCCCGTTTACGCCGGGGACCTGGCGACCCGCCAGAACCTGCGCGCCCCGGGCCGGCCGCCGTTCGGTCTCGACCACGGCTGGGCCTTCGTGCTCGGCAGCGACTCCCTCGGCCGGCCCGTCGCCGCGCGGCTGCTGGCCGCGGCCGGGACGACCCTGGCGGTGGCGGTGCCCGCCGTGCTCTGCTCACTCGTCATCGGCTCGGTGTGGGGCATGTGGGCGGGGTACCACGGCGGTTGGCGCGAGAGCGTGTCGCTGCGGGTGGCCGACGTGATCCTCAGCTTCCCCTCCCTGCTGCTGGCCGTGGTGGTGCTGTACGTCTTCTCGCCGAGCGCCGCGAGCCTGGTGCTGGTGCTGGCCGTGGCCCGGATCCCGGTGTATCTGCGCACGGCCCGGGCGGAGGCGGCCGAGCTGCGCAGCCGGCTGTTCATGGACGCGGCCCGGACGTTCGGCACGGGCGGCTGGGCGGCCATCCGGCGGCACGTCGCGCCGAGCGTGCTGCCCACGCTGCTCACCGTCGCCGCGCTCGACTTCTGCTTCGTGATGCTGGCCGAGTCGTCGCTGAGCTTCCTGGGCATCGGCATCCAACCGCCGGACGTCAGCTGGGGGTTGATGGTGGCGCAGGGGCGGCAGGAGTTGCAGAGCGCATGGTGGATCGCGCTGTTCCCGGGGCTGGCGATCGTCGTCACGACCGTTTCGGCGACCGTACTCGCCTCCTGGGCCCGGCTGACGACCGACCCGGGGCAGCGGTGGCGGGAGGGGCTGGGGCGGCGGTCCCGAGGGCTGCGGAGTGACCGGGGGTCGCGGGGTGATCGGGGGTCGCGGGGTGATCGGAGGTCGCGGGGTGACCGGGGGCGGTCCGCGGCGGGCGACGCGGCCACGGAAGAGGAGAGGGAGGAGGAGCGTTCGGTGCCCGGCAGCGCGGCCGGTTCCGGCGCCCGTCCTCCCGGTGAGGGCACCGAGGCCGATGTCCTGGTCGTGGACGACCTGTCCGTCGACGTCCACACCCCGACCGGTCCCGTGCACGTCGTCCGCCGCGTGAGCTTCGCCGTACGGTCGGGCGAGACGCTGGCGCTGCTGGGCGAGTCGGGCTGCGGGAAGAGCATGACCGCGCACGCCGTCGCTGGTCTGCTCGACCCGGTCGCCGAAGTAGTGGGCGGGCAGGTGCGCCTGGACGGCGTGGACCTGCTCGGGCTCGGGGCACGGGCCCGGCGCCGGCTGGCCGGCCCGGGGCTCGCCATGGTCTTCCAGGACGCGCTCAGCGCGCTCAACCCCGTCCACACGGTCGGAGCCCAGCTCGCCGAGCCGTTCCGCATCCACGAGGGCCTGTCCCGGCGTGCGGCGAGGGCCCGGGCGGTGGAGCTGATGGAACGCGTGGGCATCCCGGAGGCCCGCTCCCGGGCGGAGGCCTACCCGCACCAGTTCTCCGGCGGGATGCGGCAGCGCCTGCTGATCGCGACGGCGGTCGCCCTGCAGCCGAAGGTCCTGATCGCCGACGAGCCCACGACGGCACTGGACGTCACCGTGCAGGCCCAGATCATGGACCTCC
Source organism: Streptomyces sp. SudanB52_2052 (assembly GCF_964272415.1). Classification (NCBI taxonomy): domain Bacteria; kingdom Bacillati; phylum Actinomycetota; class Actinomycetes; order Kitasatosporales; family Streptomycetaceae; genus Streptomyces; species Streptomyces sp. SudanB52_2052. The sequence continues at coordinate 242,522 of NZ_OZ186796.1, forward strand.
TCGGCGAGTTGCGCGCCGAGCAGCGGACGGCGCTCGTCCTCATCACCCACGACCTCGGACTCGCCGCCGAGCACGCGGACCGGGTCGCGGTCATGTACGCCGGAACGGTGGTGGAGACCGGGCCGGTCGCCGAGGTGTTCGGCAGGCCCCACCACCCGTACACCCGGGGTCTGCTGGCGTCGGTCCCGGCCGAGCAGCACCGGGGCGCCCGGCTGACCTCCATCGCCGGGAGCCCTCCGGAGCCGGGCTCCGTACCGGCGGGCTGTGCCTTCCGCACGCGCTGTCCCATGGCCCGGGAGCGCTGCGCCACGCACCGGCCGGCGCTGACCGGCACCGGGGCCGGCCGGGCCGCCGCCTGCCACTTCGGGAAGGAACTGGCCGATGCCTGAGCACGCGGCACTGCTGGAGGCCACCGGTCTGGCCAAGAGCTTCACGGTCCGGCGGACCCTGCGGGGCGGCACCCGGCTGCGGGCGCTGGACGGTGTGGACCTGACCCTGGGGCGCGGGGAGACCCTCGGACTGGTCGGCGAGTCCGGCTGCGGCAAGTCCACGCTGGCCAGGGTCCTCCTGCGGCTGGAGCGGCCCGACGCGGGCAGCCTGCGCCACGACGGCGTCGACCCGTTCGCGCTGTCGGGTGCGGAACTGCTCGCCTGGCGCCGGAAGGTGCAGATGGTGTTCCAGGACCCGTTCGGCTCGCTGGACCCCCGCCTCACGGCCGCGGATCTCATCGGCGAGCCCTGGCTGACCCACCGCGGGCTCGTGCCCGCCGCGAAGCGGGCGGGGCGGGTGGCCGAACTGCTGGAGATGGTCGGCCTGCGCGCCTCGGACGCGCGTCGCCTGCCGCACGAGTTCTCGGGCGGGCAGCGGCAGCGGATCGGGATCGCCCGTGCCCTCGCGCTGGAGCCCGAGGTGATCGTCTGCGACGAGCCCGTGTCGGCACTGGACCTGTCGGTGCAGGCGCAGGTGCTCAACCTCCTGTGCGACCTGCGGGACGAGCTGGGACTGTCGTACGTGTTCATCTCGCACGACCTGTCGGTGGTGCGGCACCTAGCCGACCGGGTCGCCGTGATGTACCTCGGCCGGATCGTGGAGACGGGCCCCACCGAGGAGGTCTACGAGCGGCCGCGGCACCCGTACACGGAGGCGCTCCTGTCGGCGGCCCCCGCTCCCGTGGCCGGCGGCCGGCGCCGCAGGCAGCGCATCGTGCTCACCGGCGAGATCCCGTCGCCGGCCGACCCGCCGTCCGGGTGCCGGTTCCGGACCCGGTGCCCGCGGGCGCGGGACCTGTGCGCCGAGGTCGTCCCCACGCCGGTGCCGGGCGCGCCGCTCCACGGGGCGGCGTGCCACTTCCCCCTGGAGGAGACCCGCGCGGTCACGGCGTGACGGAGGGTGTCAGTCGACGGCCTCCACCAGGAACTCCTGGTCCCGTGCCCCGGTGCACCGCTGCTGGGCGATCTCGGCGCCGGCGGCCCGGTCGTCGGTGCCGTTGACGCCGAGGCACATGCCGTTCTGCACCACGTGGATCCGGTAGCCGTCGCTCTCGGTGTCGCCTACGCGATCGAAGTAGAAGTGCTGGCTCGTGCGGTCCGCGGAGCAGCTCTCCCAGGGCCAGGGTTCGAGCAGTCCCTCGACCACGTGGCCGCTGCCCAGTGCGGTGAGACAGCCGTCGCCCTGCACGGGGTGCCGCCACTGGATGTAGTACGAGCCCGTGGTGCCGACCGACACCAGTGACAGGTCGGGCGGTGTTGCGTCGGCACAGGGCCGTTGGGCGGCGATCTGGCTGCGGTAGCGGCCCTTGCGGTCGTGGCCTTCGGTGAGGCACAGCTGCGGAGCGACGACCGGCCGGATCCGGGACCGTCCGGGTGCCGGTCCCTCGGGATCGGCGGTGGGATCGGGGGACGCCGAAGGGGCGGGGCGCGGGGCCACACCGGCCGCGCTCGTCGTCCCGTCCCGGTCGCCCCTCTCGTCGGGCAGCAGCGCCCAGGCTCCCACGGCGGCGAGCAGCAGCGCCGCGCCGGCCGAGGCCGCGAGGACCCGCCGGTTTCCGATCCGGCCCGCGACCGACGGCCGGGTGGCGGGTTCCGGCGCCGGCGCTCCGTCCGGGTCCGACGGCTCGGCGGCGGCCAGCCGGTTCCTGGCGTCCAGCCAGTCGGCGATGTCCTCGTCCCTGCCGCAGGCCCGGACGAACGCGGCGACCACTTCCGCGCGCGGCAGCGAGTCCCGGCGCAGCAGGTCGGCCACCGTGCTGCGGGCGAGCACGTCCCCGCGCCGCTCCGCGTCGGCCTCCAACTGCCGGTAGGTCAGACCGGCCTGCTGCTTGAGCTCACGCATACAGGCCACGAACTCCGCGGCGCTGCGCGCCTCGTGGGGTAACGGACCCTGCTGTCTCTCCATGTCCGGCCATCCTCGTCCTGCCACCGGCCGGGGACAATCCGGGATTCTGCCAATCGCCGTCCGCGGCGACGTGCCGTGGCCGGTGCCGCGCCCTTGCCGCACGTGACCGCGTGACTGGTGCCGCGCCCCACGGGAACGCGGCACCAGCACGCGACGTGGCGCCCTCAGCGCATGAAGACGCCCTCGGCATTTGAAGACGGCATCGTCCTGATGCGCCCGGTGCCGGCCCCGCGTCGGCCGACCGGCCGCTGAGCGGCGGCCGGTCGGTCCGTGGGCTCGGTCGACCGGCATGAGACAGGGGCCCGGCCCCGGCTCCTACCGGGTCAGTGGCAGCAGCCGTCGGCCTGCTCGGGGCCGGGCGCGGTGTCCAGGCGGCAGAAGCAGGACGCCTGGATCGGCACGTCGGCCAGCGCCGTCGCCAGTTTGAGCTGCTGGGCCACGAGGGCCGCCTCGCCGGTCTTGCCCGTGCGCAGCAGGCACTCGTGGAAGCCGTGCAACGACCAGATGTTGCCCGGGTGCTGGAGGGCGCGGGGCAGGGTGTCGTCCAGGCCGAGGTCCGCGCGGTACACCGCCTCGGCCTGCGCCACCCGGCCCTGTTCCAGCAGCAGCGCCCCGTAGGCGTGGCGGGTGGGCTGCATCCAGCCCCAGGGCTCGTCGTAGGGGAGGTTGTCGTCGAGCTCGATGGAGCGTTCCAGGGCGGCGAAGGCCAGGTCGTGGTTGCCCCTGCGGTACTCGAGCTCGCCGTCCAGCATGGCCGCCGCGATGGCGAGGATGTCGTGGCAGGTGTTGTTGAACAGCATCCGCGTCCCGGGCACCCGGGTGACCGCCGCGCGGAACAACTCGCGTTCGGTCTCGGCCCGGGCGACGTCGCCGGTGGCCGAGAGGGCGACGCCGCGGGCGTAGTGCCGCAGGGCGGTGGTCACCGAGTAGAGCTCCGGGTCGGCGGGGGCCGGCAGGGCGAGGATGTCGGTCCAGCGGCCGAAGCGGATCAGTACGTGGACGCGCATGCCCAGGAAGGCCTCGAGCCAGTCGGCCATCGGCGGACTCTGCACGCGGAGCAGGTCCTCGGGCACGGCGGCTTCCAGCTCGGCGGCGGTGTCCAGGGCGACCCGCTCCTGGCCGAGGAACATCGCCCCGTAGATCTTGAAGTGGTAGTTGTGCACCCGGTAGAGGGTGTAGAAGTTCATCGCGCCGGACCGCCGGCGGAACTTCTCGTCGGCCGCGATCGCGTCGCTGTTGGCGGCCACGACCCGGCGGTAGTCGCCGCACAGGACGTCGAGGTGCGAGGGCATGTGGAGCAGGTGCCCGGCATCGGGCACGACGCCGCGCAGGCGGTCGGCGACGGTCAGTGCCTGCTCCGGCGTCGGGGACATCTCCATCAGGTGGATGTAGAGGTGCAGGACGCCGGGGTGGCCCGCCCCGGCGTCGGTGCCGAGCGCGCTCTCCAGTACGGCCCTGGCCTCCAGGGTGCGGGCGCCCTCGGCCGGCCGGCCGGTCTTCAGGTCCCACAGCTGCCAGGGGGTGAGGTTCATCAGGGCGTCGGCGTGGAGCGTGGCGATGTCCGGGTCGTCGGGAGCCAGTTCGTACACCGCGCGCATCGCGTCCGCGTAGGGCTCGTTCCACACCGAGCAGTCCTCGACGGCATCCGGCTGCGGATAGCGGGCGCGCAGCGCACCGATGAGGGCCTGTTCGACCGGGGTGGCGCCGGCGGCTCTGTCGTGGGCCCGTTCGACGGCGGTGTGCGTGCGTTCGACGGTGTCGGCCAGCTCCTCGTCGTCGAAGAATTCCCAGGGCTTGTTGTAGTTCGGGCCGAGCGCGTAGGCGATTCCCCAATGGGCCATCGCGCACTCGGGATCGGCCGCGGCCGCCTTTTCGAAACAGGCGACGGCTTCCTCGTGGTGGAAGGCGTACGTCCACACCAGGCCGCGATCGAACCAGAGTTGCGCTTCCGCCGAGGACGTGGTGACGGGACGGCTGTGGGTCCCGAGGTCGTAATAGTCGCCCATGGTTTTCTCCTCGGAACACGGGCCGGGGCCAGTGAGAATAGCGGCCGGCGACAGGACGTCATCGACTTCCGATAAGTTCTCCTATTTCCACATTAAATCGAGTCGGCGTTGTCCACGCGGCATTCGACCGGTCGGCTCCGAGCCTTGATCGCTGCGGCCGACCTGGCGGCCTGTTCGATCTTCGCGCGATGGGCCGCACGGGCTTCCTCGTCGATCTGCTTCTCGTGTTCGGCGCGCATCCCGGTCCGGCCGTCGAGGCCCTCGCGCAGGATATCGGCGTGCCCGGCATGCCGGACGGACTCGCTGAGGACATGGACCATGACGGCGAACAGGTTCGTGTCGGCATAAGGCTCCGGCCACCACGGCACATGGCCGGGGGCGTCGAGGGGAAGCTCGTTGATCGTCGCGTCCGAGTGTTCCCACGTGCGCCGGTAGAACCCGAAGATCTGATCACGGGTCTCGTCCTCGGTCGCCCACAGATCGCCGCCGTCGGAGTCCTGCCACCGGGGCAGCGGTTCCGGGGAAGGGCGGTCGAAGACCTCGCCGAAGTACCTGGCCTCGACGGTGGCCACGTGTTTGACCAGGCCGAGGAGGTTGGTTCCGGTCGCTGTCAGAGGTCGGCGGACGTCGTATTCGGACAAGCCGTCGAGTTTCCAGAGCAGCGCCTTGCGGTCCCGCCGCAGTCTCCCGTGCAGGTTGTCTTTGGCGAAGTCATCGATCATGCGGCAGGAGCCTGCCATGGGCTGCTCGTGGTCTCAAGATCCCGTAAGTGGCCCGCCGTGACCGGCACTTCCGCGGATCGTCCCCGGCGGTCAGACGCTGCTCAGCAGCTGCGGGGCCAGTTGCTTGATCATGGTGTTGGTCCAAGCGGGCGACGTCGAGGGGTCCGCGATGCGGTCGGCCGGGGTGTCCACGGCCCCACCTCCCACCGAGAGGGACAGTCATGCCCGGGGTATCCACGGGAGAGCCGGTGACACAGAGTGCGCGAACCGTGACATTCTCATGGTCGCGGCGGGACCTGGGCCGATCATCATGTCGTTCGATCGTGGGCACCTTCGCCGACAGGCTGGCACCGCCCAACTCCCCCTCCCTAGGATGTACTTCCTGTCCAGCCAGTCCGTTGGCGCGGCACCTTGCAGGGGGAACGATGCACTCCGAGAAGCAGCTGTCCACCGAGATCGACGCGAACGTGCCGACGGCAGCGCGCATGTACGACTACTACCTGGGCGGCAAGGACAACTACGCGGCCGACCGCGCCGCGTGCGAGGAACTCGACAAGGTCGTCCCCAGCACGCGCCGCCTGGCCCTGAACAACCGGCGTTTCCTCCAGCGTGTCGTGCGGACCCTGTCCGAGGAGTACGGAATCCGGCAGTACCTCGACCACGGCTCAGGTCTGCCCACGCAGGACAACGTGCACCAGGTCGCCCAGCGCATCGACCCCACGACCCGCGTGGTGTACGTCGACAACGACCCCATGGTGCTGGTCCACGGCCGTGCGCTGCTGGAGCAGGACGAGCGCACCACCGTCATCCACGCGGACATGCGCGAGACCGACCTGATCCTCGACCACCCCGACACCAAGCGGCTGATCGACTTCTCCGAGCCGGTGTGCGTGCTCTTCAACTCGGTGTTCCACTGCATCCCCGACAGCGACACCGACGGGCCGCTCGCGGTGGCGCGCCGCGTCCGGGAACGGCTCGCGCCCGGCAGCTTCATGGTGATGTGCCAGCTGGTCAGCGAGGACCCCGAGGTCCGCGACTTCGTCACGAACTTCATGGACCAGGCGACCCAGGGGCACTGGGGCCGGGTGCGTGAGGAGAAGGACGTCGCCGCGTACTTCGAGGGTCTGGAGATACTCGAACCGGGCCTCGTGGAGGTGTCCACCTGGCGTCCGGACACGCAGGTGGCGCCCCGTCAGCTCACCCACGAGTGGATCGAGTTCGGCGGTGTGGGGCGGGTTCCGCTGGAGCAGTGACCGAGGTGTCTGTCGTGGGACGGAGGCCGTCCCACGACAGACACACGCATGTCACGGGTAGCGCTGCTCCATCGTCCGGCGCAGCATCTCGAGGGAGTCACGCGGCTTCAGCGCCTCGTCCGCGAGGCGGTCCAGCGCGATCCGGTACTCCTCCGTCTCGTCCCGGTCCTCCAGGAAGTTGGCGCTCCTGATGTGCTCCAGGTAGACCACGTCGGGAAGGTCCAGGCCGCCGAAGCGGAGATACGTCACCGGGATGGCGGGCGCCGATGCGTTCGTGACGCCCAGCGGCACGATCTGCACCGTCACATTGGGGCGCCGCGCCATCTCGACGAGGTGCGCGAGCTGTTCCCGCATCACGTCGGTGCTGCCCAGGACGCGCAGCAGCACGGACTCGTCGATGATCGCCCACAGCTGCGGGGCGTCGGACCGCGACAGCAACCGCGCCCGGCGCATGCGGAGTTCGACGCGCCGCTCCACCTCGCCGGCCGGCGCGTTCGGCAGGCCGCGCTCCACCACCGCCCTGGTGTAGGCGGGGATCTGCAACAGGCCGGGCACGTACTGGATCTCGAACGTACGGATCGTGGCGGCGGCCTCCTGAAGTCCGACCAGGCGGTCGAACCACTCGGGCATCAGCCGCTTGTCGTACCGCTGCCACCAGCCCGGCTCACCGGCGCGCTGCAGCAGCTTGAGCAGCACCGAGGCTTCGTAGGCGTCGGTGCCGTACAGCTCCAGCAGCGCCCGGACATCGCTCTCCGTCGGCGGGCGGCGGCCCTTGCCCGCCTCGATGCGGGACAGTTTCGCGGCGCTGAAACCGACAGCGCGCGCCGCCTGGTCCTGGGCCAGCCCGGCGTCCTCACGGAAGCCTGCCAGCTGTACGCCGACGAGCATCTTCAGCAGAGTCGGCGCCGGCTCGGGCCTGTCCAGGTAGGGTTCCAGACGGGAGATGCGATGCGACGCGGCGGACATCCTGACTCCCAGCAGACCGGCACAAGGGCGACTTACACTATCGCACCCGGCCGGGCCTCTCCGCATCAGCCCGTACGCCCGCACGGACAGGGGAAGTTGGGTTCCGCTTCACCAGGGAGGCTCCACACCGCGGACGCGTCGGCACCCCCGCTCACACCAAGTGGTCGAACTCGCCGTCCTTCGCCCCGGCCAGGAACGCCGCCACCTCAGCGGCCGTGTAGACCAGGGCGGGTCCGTCGGGGTCGCGGGAGTTGCGCAGGGCGATCCCCCCGTCCACGAGAGGGGCCACCTCGACGCAGTTGCCCTCGGCGTTGCTGTGCCGGCTCTTGATCCAGCAGGCGTCCAACGAACTCGCCCGCACTCCGTTCCGCACTGGTGGCACCGCAGTCTCCTTGCTCTCCGGCCGTACTCGTCCCGGCTCGCGTACCCACAACGGCTTGTTTTCCACGCAATTTCTCGTGCAATTGCACGCGAGCGCCGTCAGCGTGGATAATAGCTGCGGCGTCAACCCCCGTGCTGGCGCCGCGTCCTGACGTCGCATCGGGGAGATGCCGTGTCATCACCTGCGCATCATGTGCTCCGGCAGCCGAGTGGGGCTGCGGCGCACGCAGGCGCATCGGCGACGGCCCACGACCTCCCGCCCGGCCCGCTCACGGCGACGCCGTACGGAACCCCGCCCGCGATGCCGGAGACGGTGCCGCAGCCCCCGGCCGCCCTGTCCGCCTCGGCCGCCCTGCGTGTCGAGTGCAGCCGGGAGGGCTTCGCGCGCGTCCGGTCCTTCACACGTGACACCCTCCACGTGTGGTCGCTCGACCACTGCTGTGACGACGCCACCCTCGTCATCACCGAGCTCACCGCCAACGCCGCGACGCACGCGGTGGCGGGCACACCGGGTGCGCCGGAGATCCGGCTCGGATTCCTCCTGGACCCGACGCACCTGCTGGTCACCGTCTCCGACCCCGACGACCATCCGCCCGTGTACGCGCCCGCCGGCTCCTCCCTGGAGGAGAACGGCCGCGGCCTGTGCATCGTCGACGCCCTGTCCGAGGAATGGGGCTGGACCCCCAGCCCTCCGGCGGGCAAGACGGTCTGGGCCAGATTGTCGACCTGTCCACCCCTCTGACTCGACTGCCGCGGAAAGGCCCCCAGCCATGCGCAGCGCTTCGACGGAACACCCGAGCAGCGAGCGCCCCGACGCCCCGACCGGGGTGGCCCGGATCACGCCGCTCACGGCACTGGACCGCGTGCCGTGGGGCGACATCCAGGACTCCACCGGTTCGGCGGCGGCCATCCCCCTGCTGCTCAACGGCATCGCCTGGGGCGACGCCGACACGGCCCGGTCCGCCCTCGACGACCTGCGGAAACGGATCTGTCAGTTCGGCTTCGTCGTGGAGCAGGCGACCGCCGCCACGGTGCCGTTCCTGTGGGAGCTGGCGAAGCTGCCGCAGGTGACCTGCCGCGCCGAGATCATCCAGCTGCTCAAGAGCATCGCCGACGCCCGGCAGTGGGAGAGCACCGCCGCCGTCTATCCGAAGCTGATGAACCGCCGGGAGAACCCGGTGGTGTGGGAGCGCGCCGCACGGCAGGCGGTACGCGCCCGGCGCGGCGACCTCGGCCGGCTGATGGCCGACGAGGACACCGAGATCGCCCGCGCCACCACCGAGCTGGCCCGCGCCCTCGCCACCTGAGGCCATGGTGCGTTTCCCGGGGGCCGGCAGCCCGTGCGGGTCCGGAGTCGTGACGAAACGGTGAGGGCCCCCTGTCACCATGGGTGATGCCCCTCGCCTCCCGGGGCCGGGCAGTGTAGACATGGCACATGGTCCGACTCTTGGGTCGATCCGGGACTCGATCGCCCCTGCGGCTCGGCGCTGCACCGTCCGCACGGCAGCGGCGGGAGGCGGGCCCGTCGCGGTGGCGTCCGGTGGCGGGGCTGCGGTCGGCGCTGGGCGGGCGCAGCGTCGCCGGACAGGTGTTCCTGCTGGTCGTGGTGATCGTGCTGCTGCTGGTCGTGGCCGCCGTGGTGGCGCTGGTCCTGCAGGTGCGGCACGACACGACACTGGAGGCCCGCAACCGTTCCCTCGCCGTCGCGGAGACCTTCGCCAACGCGCCGGGCACCGTCGAGGCGCTGCGCGGCCCCGACCCCACGGCCGTCCTGCAGCCGAGGGCGGAGGCCGCCCGTGAACGGTCGGAGGTCGACTTCGTCGTCGTCATGAACACCGACGGCATCCGCTACACCCACCCCAAGACGGACCGCATCGGCAAACGGTTCGTCGGGACGATCGCACCGGCGCTGGCCGGAAAGGCCGTGACCGAGGAGATCGAGGGCACCATCGGCCCCCTCGTGCAGGCCGTGGTGCCGGTGAAGGACCCGGACGGGCGGGTCGTGGGCCTGGTCTCCGCGGGCATCACGACGGCGAACGTCGGCGGGACCGCCGACGAGCAGCTGCCGCTCCTCCTCTCCGCCGCCGCCGCGGCGCTCGCCCTGGCGACGGCGGGTGCCGCGCTGGTGAGCAGGCGGCTGCTGCGGCAGACGCACGGCCTCGGGCCGCACGAGATGACCCGGATGTACGAACACCACGACGCCGTGCTGCACGCCGTCCGCGAGGGCGTCCTCATCGTCGACGTCGGCGGCACCCTGGTCCTCGCCAACGACGAGGCGCACCGGCTGCTCGGGCTGCCCGCCGACGCCGAGGGCCGGCACGTCCTCAGCCTCGGCCTCGACCCGGACACCGCCGACCTGCTGGCCTCCGGGCGCGTCGCCACGGACGAGGTGCACCTCGTCGGGGACCGGCTCCTGGCCGTCAACCAGCGGACCACGGACCACGCGGGCGGCCCGCCCGGCAGCGTCGCCACACTGCGCGACTCCACCGAGCTGCGCGCCCTGTCCGGCCGGGCCGAGACCGCGCGGGAACGGCTCAACATGCTGTACGACGCCGGCGTGGGCATCGGGACGAGCCTCGATGTGACGCGCACGGCCGAGGAGCTGACCGAGCTGGCCGTGCCCCGGTTCGCCGACTTCGCCACCGTGGACCTGTTCGACGCGGTGCTGGGCGGCGGGCAGCCGGACGCGGCCGCCGCGCTGAGCCGCACGGCGCTGAGCGGGATCCGCAAGGACGCTCCGCTGTACGCCGTCGGCGAGCGGATCAGGTTCGTCGAGTCCTCCCCGCAGGGCCGCAGTCTCGCCACCGGCCGGCCCGTCCTGGAACCCCGGCTGAGCAAGGCCCCCGGCTGGCAGGCGCAGGACCTCGAACGCTCGGCGCAGATCGTCGACTACGGCATCCACTCCCTGATCACGGTGCCGCTGCGGGCCGGCACCCTGGTGCTGGGCGTGGTCAGCTTCTGGCGCTACGAGAAGCCGGAGCCGTTCGACGAGGACGAGCTGGCCCTGGCGGAGGAATTGGTCGCGCGGGCCGCCGTCTCCATCGACAACGCGCGCCGCTACACGCGCGAGCACAGCATGGCGGTGACGCTCCAGCGCAGCCTGCTCCCGAGGAACCTGCCCGAGCAGGGCGCGCTGGAGATCGCCTACCGCTATCTGCCCGCGCAGGCCGGCGTGGGCGGCGACTGGTTCGACGTGCTGCCGCTGTCGGGGGCCCGGGTCGCGCTCGTGGTCGGCGACGTCGTCGGCCACGGTCTGCACGCCGCGGCCACGATGGGGCGGCTGCGCACCGCGGTGCACAACTTCTCCGCCCTCGACCTGCCGCCCGAGGAACTCATCGCCCTGCTGGACGAGTTGGTCGGCCGCATCGACCAGGACGAGACGGAGGCGGAGGGCAGCGCCCCGGTCACCGGCGCGACCTGCCTGTACGCCGTCTACGACCCGGTCTCGCGGCGGTGCACCGTCGCGCGGGCCGGGCATCCGCCGCCGGCCCTCATCCACCCCGACGGCCACGTCGAGTTCCCCGAGGTGCCGGCCGGGCCCCCGCTCGGCCTCGGCGGTCTGCCGTTCGAGACGGCCGAGCTGGAGCTGGCCGAGGGCAGCCGGCTCGTCCTCTACACCGACGGACTGGTCGAGGCCCGCGAGCGGGACATCGACGTCGGCCTGGAGATGCTGCGCGAGGCCCTGGGCCGGTCCGGCCAGTCCCCCGAGGACACCTGCCGGACCGTCCTCGACTCACAGCTCACGGCCCGCTCCAGCGACGACATCGCCCTGATCGTCGCGCGCACCCGGGCGCTCGACGCCGGCCGGGTCGCCGAGTGGCCGGTGCCGGCCGACCCGGCGGCCGTGGGCGAGGTACGGGCGGCGGTCAGCCGGCAACTGGCCGAGTGGGGGCTGGACGAGCTGACGTTCACCACCGAGCTCATCCTGAGCGAGCTGGTCACCAACGCGCTCCGGTACGGAGACGGCCCCATCCGCGTGCGGGTGCTGCGCGATCGCAACCTGATCTGTGAGGTGTTCGACAGCAGCAGCACCTCGCCGCACCTGCGGTACGCGACCATGACGGACGAGGGCGGGCGGGGCCTGTTCCTCGTCGCGCAGCTCGCGGAACGCTGGGGAACGCGTTATCTGGCCGCGGGGAAGGTGATCTGGGCGGAGCAGCCCCTGCCGTGAGCGGTCACCGGGCCGTGTCCGCCCGGGGCCGCTGCCCGATCCGGTCCACCACCCCCACCGCCACCAGTCCCTTGACCTCGGTGTACTTCCGGCCGCCCCGCAGCTCGCCGTCCACCCACCGGCCGCCCTGCGAGCCCTCCTGCCGCAGACCGAGGTAGGCGTAGGTCTTCGGGTCGAAGATGAAGGCGAAGGTCACGCCGGGGTGCGAGACGGCGACGCCGCGGCGGCCGAGCGCGTCCACCGCGTCGTGGTCCAGCCTGATGCCGGGCAGCTTCGCGACGGCCTCGAAGGCGGCGGCCTGGAGGCCGGGCGGCATCACACGGGGGCCGCGCAGGAGCAGGCAGGCGTTCAGGTACGCGTCCTGGGCGGCTTCCGGGCTTCCCGGGTCCCGCAGGCTGAGGACGTCCAGGAGCTTGTCGGGGTCCGTGGGCCACTTCTTGAGCTCCGCGTACTCGGTGGGGGGCCAGCGCACCTCGTGCTCGCCCAGGGGAGGTTCGTCGAGGATCCGGCCGTAGTAGCTGTACCGGGAGGGCTTGGAGCCGTCGACCGACAGCCAGCTCTCGTCCGTGAACCGCTCGGTCCTGCCGCCCTTGAGGAAGGTACGGGTGGAGATCTCCTTGGTGTAGAGGTACTGGTCGTCGCGTGGGACCGGCAGGTGCGCGCTGTCGGAGCGCGACCACTCGGCGGCCCCGTGCAGGAGCCGCGCCGCGCCGGCCAACTGCGGTGCCGTGGCGTCCCGTTCCTCCTTGTCGGTCGTCAGGACGACGGCTCCGGTCGCGACGGCCGCGGTGGCCGTCGCGGCGAGCGCCGTGCGGAGCGCGAGCCTGCGGGGGAAGGCTCCGGCACCGCGCGGGCGGCTCTCGCTGTGGACGGCCCGCAGCAGGCGGGCCCGGGCGTCGCCGCGGGCCCGGTCGGTCAGCGGGGCCACGTCGGTCTCCAGTTCGCGCACGGCGGTGAGGTCATCCACGAGCAGTCTCCTCGGTCTCGCCGGCCGGGCCGGCCTCGTCCGTCTCGTCGTAGGGGGCGGTGGGATCGGATCCGCCCAGTGCTTCGCGCAGCTTCTTCCGGGCCCGGTGCAGCCGGGAGCGGACGGTGCCCACGGGGATGTCGAGGGCTTGGGCGGCCTCCGCGTAGTCGAGGTCGCCCCAGGCGATCACCAGCAGCACATCGCGGTGGCGGGCGGGCAGCGCGGCGAGGGCGCCGGCCAGGGCGGCGCGCGAGCCCTCGGCGCTGACGCGGGCGGCGACCCGGTCCGCCAACGGCTCGGCGTCGCCGCTCCGTTCGGCCGGTGCCTCTGCGGCGACGCGGGACAGGGCGCGCAGCCTGCGTGCCTCGGCGCGCCGGTGCCGGCCGACGAGGTTGGTGGCGATGCCGTACAACCAGGGGCGGGCCGCCGACCGCGACAGGTCGTAGCGGCGGCGCTGCTGGAAGGCGGTCACGAACGTCTCGGCCATCAGGTCGTCGGCCGCCTCGGTGCCGAGACGCCGGGCGATGTACCGGTGGATGTCGTCGGCGTAGCGGTCGAAGAGCACCGCGAACGCGTCGGGGTCCTCCCGGGACCGCTCGATCACCGCGACGTCGGGCTCCTCGCACCGGTCGGGGGCGCGGCGGGCTCCGACGCCCGGGAGTGCGGTCACCGGTCGCCTCTCGGGCAGGGCCGATCGTCTGTCAGGTCCATGGGGCCTTCTTTCGCCGTCACGGGCATGGTCGACTGCTGTTCGCCGATGCCCGCGTTCGGGTTCCCCGGGGAGGGCGTGCGAGGGTGCCGCGACAGGCCGGAACCCTGCTCATAAAGTAGCTTTATGAGCTCATAGACCGGACCCGCATACCGACTTAGGCTTGCCTTAGTTTAGGCTTCCCGTCGAGATCGCTTGTCGCCGCTCGAAGGGAACCTGACCATGCCCCGCCCCCTGCGGGTAGCCATCGTCGGATCCGGCCCCGCCGGGATCTACGCCGCCGACGCCCTGCTCAAGTCCGAGGTGGCCGCCGAGCCCGGCGTGTCCATCGACATCTTCGAGCGCATGCCGGCGCCGTTCGGACTGATCCGGTACGGCGTCGCTCCCGACCACCCGCGGATCAAGGGCATCATCACGGCCCTGCACCAGGTGCTCGACAAGCCCCAGATCCGGCTGTTCGGCAACGTGGACTACGGCACCGACATCGGCCTGGACGACCTGCGTGCGTTCTACGACGGCGTGATCTTCGCCACCGGCGCGATGGCCGACCGGCCGCTGTCGATCCCCGGCATCGACCTCGACGGCTCCTACGGCGCCGCCGACTTCGTGTCCTGGTACGACGGCCACCCCGACGTACCGCGCACCTGGCCGCTGGAGGCGGAGAAGGTCGCCGTGCTCGGCGTCGGCAACGTCGCGCTCGACATCGCGCGCGTGCTGGCCAAGACGGCGGACGAGCTGCTGCCGACGGAGATCCCGCCGAACGTGTACGAGGGTCTGAAGGCCAACCGGGCCAAGGAGATCCACGTGTTCGGCCGCCGGGGCCCGGCGCAGGCGAAGTTCAGCCCGATGGAGCTGCGGGAGCTGGACCACTCCCCCAACATCGAGGTCATCGTCGACCCCGAGGACATCGACTACGACGAGGGCTCGATCGCCACCCGGCGCGGCAACAAGCAGGCCGACATGGTCGCCAAGACCCTGGAGAACTGGGCGATCCGCGACGTCGGCGACCGCCCGCACAAGCTCTTCCTGCACTTCTTCGAGTCGCCGGTCGAGGTCCTCGGCGAGGACGGCAAGGTCGTCGGCCTGCGCACCGAGCGCACGGAACTCGACGGCACCGGCAACGTCAAGGGCGCCGGCACGTTCAAGACCTGGGACGTCTCCGCGGTGTACCGCGCGGTGGGCTACCTGTCCGACAAACTGCCCAAGCTGCCCTGGGACATCGACTCGGGCACCGTCCCGGACGAGGGCGGGCGGGTCATGCAGGAGTCCGGCGAGCACCTGCAGTCCACCTACGTCACCGGCTGGATCCGGCGCGGCCCGGTCGGCCTGATCGGCCACACCAAGGGCGACGCCAACGAGACGGTGTCGAACCTGCTGGACGACTACGCGAACGGCCGGCTGCACACGCCCGCGACTCCCGCGCCGGAGGCCGTGGACGCGTTCCTCGCCGAGCGCGACATCCGCTTCACCACGTGGGACGGCTGGTACCGGCTGGACGCCGCGGAGAAGGCCCTCGGCGAGCCGGAAGGGCGCGAGCGCGTGAAGATCGTGGAGCGCGAGGACATGCTCCGCGCCAGCGGCGCCTGATCTCATATGCACCCGCGGGGCGGGTTCGGTGGCCATGTCACCGAACCCGCCCTTATGCGTGCTTGAACCGTGTACGATCCAGATGCTTCACCGAACCATCACATTGCCTTCACCAGAGGGCCATGCAAGGGGGGACGAACGTCCATGCGTATACGCCTTGTCGCCGCCACGGCCGCCGCCGCCGGAGCCCTGACCGCCCTGACGGCGGCTCCGGCCCAGGCCGCCGAGTACAACTCCGCGCTGAAGATCGGCGGTGTCCAGTACGACGCCCCCGGCCGCGACTCCAACAACTGCCGGACGGGCAACACCCACGAGGAGTACCTGAAGATCAAGAACTACTCGCGGTCGACGACGGTGAACCTCAAGGGCTACGTCGTGAAGGACGCCGCCGGGAACAAGTTCACCTTCACCGCGAGCCACACGCTGCAGCCCGGCGACTACGTGAAGCTGCGCGGCGGCAACGGGACCGACTCCGACACGAACAACGTCGTGTACCGCGACAACTGCAACTTCATGTGGAACAACGACAAGGACACGATCTACGTGTACAAGCCGTCCGGCAGCCGGGCCGACGTGCACTCGTACACCAAGAGCGGCTCCGACAAGGACGGCAACGGGTACATCACGTTCCACGGCTGAGCCTTTTGCCGAACCGGCAACGGGCTTGGTGCGCGGCGCGGCGGGCGACGGATGATCAGTGGACCGAGTGTCCGATTCCGCCTCGCGGGAGGATCCATGCCGCAGACGTCCGCCGTCGACGGCACGCACCGCCTCGTGCCCTCACCGGCCGGCCGCACCCACCTCGTGGAACAGGGTGACGGACCGCTCGTGCTCCTGCTGCACGGGTTCCCCGAGTCCTGGTACGCGTGGCGCCACCAGCTGCCCGCCCTGGCCGCGGCCGGTTACCGCGCGGTGGCCGTCGACGTGCGCGGCTACGGACGCTCGTCCCGGCCCGCCGACGTCGAGGCGTACCGGATCCTCGAGTTGGTGGCGGACAACGTCGCCGTGGTGGAGGCACTGGGCGAGCGGTCCGCCGTGCTCGTCGGACACGACTGGGGGGCGACCATCGCCGCGACCTCCGCGCTGGTCCGGCCGGACGTGTTCCGCGCGGTGGGGCTGCTGAGCGTGCCCTACACGCCGCCGGGCGGCCCCAGGCCGAGTGAGGTGTTCGCGGCGATGGGCGGCGACGAGGAGTTCTACGTCTCCTACTTCCAGGAGCCCGGCCGGGCCGAGGCGGAGGTCGAGCCCGATGTGCGGGGCTGGCTCGCGGGCTTCTACGCGGCTCTGTCCGCGGACACGATGCCCGCGGCCGATCCGCACTTCGTGGCGCGGGGAGGCCGGCTGCGCGACCGGTTCCCGGTCGGCAGGCTGCCGCACTGGCTGAGCGAGGCCGACCTCGACGTCTACGCCGGGGAGTTCGAGCGCACGGGGATGACCGGCGCCCTGAACCGCTACCGGAACATAGACCGCGACTGGGAGGACCTGGCGGACTTCGCCGGCGCGCCCGTCACGCAGCCGTCGCTGTTCCTCGGCGGCGGCCTGGACGCGTCCACGACCTGGCTCGCCGACGCGATCGAGGCGTATCCGGCCACACTGCCCGGCCTGACGGCGTCCCACATCCTCGACGGCTGCGGCCACTTCCTCCAGCAGGAGCGCCCCGCCGAGACCAGCCGGCTGCTGGTCGAGTGGCTGAGCGGGCTCCCCACCTAGGGGCGCGGCAGCCAGCGGTCGAGGTAGGCGCGCAGTCCCGTCAGGTCGGTGCCGCCGGCCGTGTAGCCCACGTATCCGTCGGGGCGTACGAGGGCGTGGCCGGTGCCCTGCCACGGGCTTCGCGCGCCGAGGTGGTGGACGGCGACCAGGTCGTGCGGCGGCGGGACCTCGGGCCAGGGGCCGGTGAGCAGGAGGTGGTGGCCCGGGCCGGCGGTCCGCTGCTGGAGGCCGCGTGGGACGTCGGGGAGCCGGTCTCCCGCCCGCGGGCCGTGGCCCGGCGTTCGCGGGCCGGTCGTGGAGAGGGGGCCGCGGCGGGATGGCGAGTTCGGCGACGGTACGGAACAGGCGTGCGCGCGGGGCGGTGGTGCGCAGCAGCAGGGGTGCGAAGCGCGGGGCGAGGTGGGTGCGGGCCAGGCGCAGAGCCGGGTGGCTGCTGGTGCCGACGGTGAACGCGCGGTCGGTGAGGCGCCGTACGCGGTGGCCGACCGGGGCGCGTTCCACCTCGTAGGTCTCCAGTAGTTCTTCCGGGGACGCGCCACGGCACACGTGGGCGAGTTTCCAGCCCAGGTTGAGCGCGTCCTGGATGCCGGTGTTCATGCCCTGGCCGCCGGCGGGGCTGTGGATGTGCGCCGCGTCCCCGGCGAGGAAGAACGGGCCCTTCCGGTAGTGGGTGGCGCCGCGGTTGTGGAGGCGGAAGGAGGTCGTCCAGATCGGGTCGCGCAGCGTCAGCCGGTCGGTCGTCCAGTCGTCGGCGATCCGCTGGAGCAGCTCCGGTGTCACGTCGCCGGACCGGCTCCCCGGCGGGTGCAGGGCGATCATCCGCCAGGTGGCCGGGGTGCCGAGGGGGAAGAAGAACAGCAGGCCGGAGGCGGTCATGAAGGTGTGCGCGGTGCCCGGCTCCAGTCCGTCGACCTCCAGGTCGGCCAGCAGGAACGTCTGCGGGTAGGCGTACCCCTCGAAGGCGATGCCCGCCTGGGCGCGCACGGTGCTGTGGGCACCGTCGCAGCCGACGACGTAGCGGGCCCGCAGGGTCTCCTGGCCGCCGTCGCGGTGCCGCAGCCGGCAGGTGACGTACGCGCCGGTCCGCTCGGCGCTCACCAGTTCCGTGCCCCGCTCCACCGCCACGTCCCGTGCGGCCAGACGGGACGTCAGCACGTCCTCCGTCTCCGACTGCGGGAGGAAGAGCAGGTAGGGGTACGGCGTGTCGTCGCACCCGACGTCGAACAAGGGCACCTGGAGCACGCGCCGCGGCAGGTGCAGGTGCAGCCGGACGGCCGTACTGCCCCGGTCGACGAGGTCGTCGCTCACGCCGAAGCCGGCGAGTTGCTCCAGGGTGCGGGGCTGGATGGCCGGGGCACGTGACTCCCGGGCGCGGTCAGGGGAGCGGTCGATGATCCGGAAGCGAGTCTCGTAGGCGCGCAGTTGCGTCGCGAGCGCGAGTCCGGTGGGGCCCGCGCCCACCACGAGCACGTCCAGGGGTGCCGTCATGGCACCCACCGTAGATCCGGCGGTCCGGCATGGCGGGGCCCTCCACGCCGGGTCCGTCGCGGAGGGCTCCCGTCCGGTGGTGCCGGTTCAGACCTCCAGCTCGGCTTCGATCCGGCGGAGCTGGTGGCGGGCCATCGCCAGGTTGGCCCGGCTCCCGTCCAGCACGAGGTAGAGGAACAGCCCGCTGCCCCCGCGCCCCTTGAGCAGGCGGATGAGGTGGTACTGGGAGTTGAGGGTGATGAGGATGTCCTCGATCTCCTCCTTCAGGCCCAGGTGTTCCATGGTGCGCAGCTTGGCCCGTACCACGTCGGTGTTGCCGGCGGCGGCGACTTCCAGGTCGAAGTCCTTGCTGCCGCCGAGGGTGCCGAGGGCCATGCCGCTGGTGTAGTCGACGAGGGCGGCGGCCGTGGCTCCCTCGATGGAGCTCAGGCACTCCTTCAAGCTGGTCTCCGTGTTGGCCATGCGGTCGTTCCTTTCGTTCGGTGTTTCTCGGGTCGGTCCGGTGGTTCGGGTGGCTCAGATGCCGGTGTGCGGGCGCGGCGGGTGGGTGGGCCGCTGCGGGGTGCGTACCGGGAGGGTGCCGATGGGGCGGGCCGTGGCCGGGGGTGCCGTGGCGAGGTGCTCTTCGGGCGGGGGCGTGGACGGGGACGAGGGTGCGGATGCCGGTGTCGGCCCCGGCGTCGGTGCGGGTGGGGGTGTGGGAGTCGGTGTCGGCCGGTCGGCGTGGCGGCCGGTGCCCGGGCCGACGCGCGTGGCCACGAGGTCGGCGATGCGGGCGCCGCCGCGGCGGCCCTCCAGGTGGAGGCGGCCGACGTTGACGCGGTCCTCGGCCAGGAGGGTGAGGACCGCGGTCGTCCCGGCCGCGTAGGTCGCGACGTAGCCGTCGGCGCCCCGTACGAGCAGTTCGCGGAAGTCGCCGCGGGCGGCGGCGTCGGTCATGCGGTACGCCACGCCGAGGGCGGCGGCGGTGAGCGCCGCGAGTCCCTCCGGCTCGGTCTCCGGTACGTCGTGGGCGAGGACCAGTCCGTCGACGGTGGCCGCGAGGGAGCCGGTCAGCCCGGGTACGCGGGTGCGGAGCCGGCGCAGTTCGTCCAGGACGTCGGTCTCGACGGCCATGAGCAGTCTCCTTTCGGCACGCTGTCGTCGCGCGCGGATCACAGTGCCTCCAAGGCGTGCAGGAGCCGTCGCAGCAGTGCGGTGTCGGGCTCGTCCAGTGCCGCCGGCAGGGGGGCGGGGCCCGGCTCGGCGGACGCGGTGGCGGGGTCTGCGGGGACGACCAGGCCGGCTGCGGCCAGACGGCGGAGTTCGACGAGGGTGTGGAAGGTGCGGCAGGCGAGGGCCGTCGCGATCTGGGCGGCGGTGCGGACGCCGTCGACCTGGGCGAGGGCCCGGCCGCGGCGGGCGGGCAGCTCCACTGGGTCGCTCGGCACGCGGGCGAGCGGGGCGACGTCGATGGCGGGTTCGGGCCATATGCGGTGCAGCAGTTCGCGGCGGCGGCGGGACTCGCGCAGGACGGTGTCCACCGGTACGGAGCGGACCGCGCCGAGCCAGTGCGCGACTCCGGGGCGGAAGCGGAGGGCCGGTCCGTCGTGGGCGAGGACGAAGTACGCCGCGTCGAAGAGGGCGCCGAGGTGGCACAACTCCAGCGCGCCGGCGGCGAGGTGGCCGCTGTCCACGAGCTGTCTGCCGACCCGGCAGCGGCGGCCGGCCTGGTCGATCGCCGCCCACCAGCCGTCCGGGGCGAGCGCTCCGCTGTGGGTGAGCAGGTCGCCGAGGTCGGGTGTGACGGCGGATTCGACGTGG
This sequence comes from Streptomyces sp. SudanB52_2052, assembly GCF_964272415.1. Classification (NCBI taxonomy): domain Bacteria; kingdom Bacillati; phylum Actinomycetota; class Actinomycetes; order Kitasatosporales; family Streptomycetaceae; genus Streptomyces; species Streptomyces sp. SudanB52_2052. Next base: position 262,679 of record NZ_OZ186796.1, read on the forward strand.
ACGACGTGTCCCGCCGCGAGGTAGACGATCCCCGACGCGGTGGACAGGGCGCCGCTCGCGCCCTGGGCCGCGAGGGTGGCGAGCAGGACCGAGGCCGGTTCGTCCGTGCGCGCGGTCAGCAGCGGCGCGATCATCCGAGCACCAGTCGGTCCGCCATCTCGGCCAGCCGGATGCGGGCGAGGGCCAGGTTGCCGTCCGCGCGGTCGAGCCATAAGTGCAGGAACACCGTGCTGTCGAAGGTCGTGGTGACGAACCTCAGCAGGTGGTACGAGTCGGCGTTCGTGATGATCAGGTCCTGCACGGGTGGTTCCTTGCCGGACGGTCCGCCCGCGTCGCCGCCGGCCGGCGCGAGGGCGCCGCTCTCCGTGGCGAGGCGGGCGAGTTCGGCGGTCTCCGCGGCCGTGGCCTCCGGGTCGCCGCCCGGTGCGTCGCCCACCGCGCCCAGGGCGAGACCACTGATCCAGTCGACCACCGACGCGCCGCGCGCACCGGGCAGCCGCATGGCTTCCAGCAGACTTTCGTCGATTCCGGGCACGCCGAATCCCCTCCCCCTGCACGGCCGTTCCCGCGAACGTGAGCACGAGACTACGGAAAGTGCTTGGTCCAGGTGAACGCTTTGGCATTTTCCAATGGAATGTGCAGCGGAGCGGGTAAGGGTGCGAACGGGATCGATCCGAAGCGATCAGGATCTGTGCTCGGTCCGTGCCGTCAGTCGAGGACGACGACGTGTTTGCCCGGTGTGCCGCCGGCCTCCAGGTCGGTGTGGGCCTGGGGGACCTGGTCGAGGCCGTGGTGGACCTTGGCGATGGCGGGTCGGAGGCGGCCTTCGGCGATGGACCGCAGCTGGTGGTCGAAGACCGCGGGCGGCAGGTCGGTGGCCCCTCCCCCGTAGACGGTGAGCCGGACTCCGATGGGGATGACGGCGAAGGGGCTGAAGTCGGGGATGGTCCATTCGCCCGACAGCGCGCCGGTGAAGCAGGCCGTGCCGCCTGGGCGGACGGCGCGCAGGGTGTCCGGCAGGGCGGGCCCGCCGACCAGCTCCAGGGCGGCGTCGACCCCGTCCGGGCACAGTTCGCGTACCCGGTCGGCGAGCCTGCCGTCGTCGACGAGAGCGTGATCCGCTCCGTGCTCGCGCAGCACCTCGGTGCGGTCGGGGCGGCGGGTGGTGGACAGCACGGTGGCTCCCCGGTCCTTGGCGAGGGCCGCGGCGGACAGGCCGACGGTCGAGGTGCCGCCGCGGATGAGCAGGGTCTGGCCCGCCTGGAGGCCGAGCCCGGTGGTGAGGGAGCCGTTGGCGGTCTGGAACATCTCCGGCAGCGCGCCGACGGTCTCCCAGGGCAGGTCCGTGTCGAAGGGGATGATCTGGCCGACGGGGACGAGGGCGTATTCGGCGTAGCTGCCGTCGTAACTGCGGCCCATGCCGCCCATCATGGTCGCCGCCTTCTGGCCGGGCTCGAGGCCGCTGCCTTCCGGGGCGGCGTCGACGACGCCGACGCCCTCGATGCCGAGGATGCGAGGGAACGTGAAGTCCGGGTCGGATTCCCCTTTCCTGCTGGTCACTTCCGACTCGTTGACGCCGAAGGCCTTCATACGGAGGCGGACCCAGCCGGGGCGTACGTCGGGGACGGGTACCTCGGTGACGGTGAGCTGGTCGGGGGCGACAGGGCGGGTCAGGACGATGGCTCGCATGGTCTTGGGCATGGTGGTGTGCTCTTCCGGTGCTCGGGGATCGTCCGGTGCTCGAGGGCGTGGAGTCAGGGGCGCGCGGGTGCCCGGGTGAGGTAGCGGCCGGTGAAGCTGTCGGGGTGGGCGGCGATCTGTTCGGGGGTCCCGGTGGCGACGATGCGGCCGCCGGCCCGGCCGCCGCCCGGCCCGAGGTCGACCACATGGGGCCCGGCTGCGCGGGCCTCACCAGCCACTATTCCGCGGGATCGAGAGCTTCTGGCCGTAGGTGACGGACACGAGATGGTCGACAGCGGACAAGGGAAAGCGGGCAAGCTGAAGCGGCATGGTCCCGGCTGTCACGCGGGCGCTGTCCGGCGAGCCAGTTCGCAGGCGAAGTCGACCGTTTCGGTGAGGCGGTCGTCGGCCGCATGGCGGCCGAGTTCGTCCCTGAGGGCGGCGTCGAACTCGGAGGCGTGATCGGCGAGCACGGAAGGCGGCAGGAACGAGGTGGACCGGATGTGGCCGGCGAGCTCGGGAATCGTCCAGTGATACTCGACGGAGAACTCGCGACGTCCGGCGGCGTCGAAGCCGGCTCGGGACAGTACTTCGGTGTCTGGGTCCTGCTGCCGTGCTCGGTCCCAGCCGGGCGGGACGCGGCCGGACGCGCCGAGGGTGTTCTGCCAGGAGCGCAGCAGCCTGTCGAGGGCCTGCTGCCAGTCCCGGGGCCCGGCCCATGGCGAGGTCGACCAGCACAACGCGAGGCAACCGCCGGGCTTGAGCCAGGTGTAGGCGCGCCGGGCCACCAGGGAGCGGTTCAGCCGGTGAAAGGCATTGCCGATGACGATCAGCTCGAAGCCGCCCGGCCCGGCATCGAGGTCCTCGGCACGGGCGGTGACCGCTCGGACGTGGTCTGCACCGACGGCGTACGCCTTGGCACGGACCACCTCGGTCATGCCAGGTTCGGCGTCCACGGCCCAGACATCCGTGAACCGGTCGCGCAGGGGGAAGGCGAGTTGGCCGGTGCCGCAGGCCAGATCCAGCAGGCGTCCGCGCCCGGAGGGGGCGGCTCGGCGTACGAGGTCGGCGATCATCGCGTCGGGGTAGGGCAGCCGAAACCGCTCGTAGTATCCGGCCGTCCCCTGATAGAGGTGGGGGTCGAATGGCACCTGATCGTCCACGCGTTCACCATGCCATGCGGCCGCCCGGTCCAGGGGCCTGGCCGGAGGCCAGGGGCAGTGAGGCGGAACAGCCCTTCTACCCGGGCGCTGGGGCTTCGGTGGTCGGGGCGCGGGTGAGCTGGTCGGCGACCCGAGCGATCATCTGGGCCTCTTCGCCGTCGCGGGCGGTCGTCGGGTGGTACGCGAGGACGAAGCGGCGTCGCTGGTCACGGGTGGAGAACGCGGCGTTCTTGTAGCCGTACGTCTCGCCGGTCTTGCCCCAGAGGGTGACGCCGTTGACGGTGGCCTGCTGCAGGCCCGTGCTGTAGCGGGCCGGGGAGCCGTCCAGCATGCGCACGTCGTCCGGGGGCAGGGTGAACATCAGCCGGAGCAGCTCGGGTGGGAGCAACTCGCCGGAGAACAGCGCGGCAAGCATCCGGTCGAGGTCACCGGTGGTGGAGATCATGTCGCCCTCGCCCCGGCTGGACGACTGGTCATAGGCAGTGATGTCCCGCAGGCTGCCGTCGGCCATCGCCAGATAGCCGTGGACGTGCCGGCCACGGATGCGCCGGTCGTCGCCCGGCACGACGGTACGCGCCAGGCCCAGCGGTCGCAGGACGCGTGCGGCGACGGCCTCCCCGTACGGGCGGCCGGTCACCTCGTCGACGACCAGTGCGGCCAGGACGTAGTTGATGCCGCGGTACTCCTGCCGGGTGCCCGGGGGGAACTTCAGCGGTCCGTGCGTCGCCGTCGCCACCCACTCCTGCGGCGTCCAGCGGTCGAAACGGTGTCGGAAGACCTCTTCCGGGGTGGCCGGGTCCGGGATGCCGACGTGGTCGGGCAGTCCGCTGGTGTGGTTCAGCAGGTGCCCCACAGTGACAGCCGCGAACCGGGTCGGCAGCAGCCCCGGCAGGACGCGCCGCACCGGCGTCTCCAGGCCGACCCGGCCCTCCGCCACCAACTGCAGCACCACCGTGGCGACGAAGACCTTCGTGATGCTGCCGATCCGGACCTTGTCATGTGCCGTCACCGGACGCCGTGTCCGGATGTCGGCCACCCCCGACGTGCCCCACCAGCAGCCGGCCGTGCCGCCGACCAGCAGTTGGGCCGCGGTCGACGGCGGGTGCTCCAGGTCGTCGATCGCCGCCCGCAGGGCCCGGGGATCCAGCGGCGGGAGTGGATCGGTCAGGGCCAGGGCGCGGTGCATGGGAAGCCCTGCGGTGGCGCCCAGCGCGGCCGCCCCCGACAAGGCCACACTCACGAAGGATCTGCGTGACATGCGCGTTGAGGTCATGCCCCTCACCCTGTCTGCAACACGCCCCGCGGGCATCGGGGTTGGCCCCGGAGTGATCCCCGATCGCACCCTGACTCCATGCTGCCGGGGGGGTACGCGAGACCCGGGCAGTCAGGGCGCCACGGCGGCTTCCGCCCGGGCCAGGGCGACCTCCAGGACGACCAGCAGCGCGTCGCGGACCGAGCCCGTGTTCCGTGCGTCGAAGACGATCAGCGGAACGTGCTCGGCGATGTCCAGTGCCCACCGCACTTCGTCGAGGTCGTGCTCGACCTCCCCGTCGAAGGCGTTGACGGCGACCGCGAAGGGGACGTCCTTGTGCTCGAAGTAGTCCACCGCCGCGTAGCAGTCGTCCAGTCGGCGGGTGTCCACGATCACCAGGCCGCCGAGGGCGCCCGCCATCAGGTCGTCCCACATGAAGCCGAACCGGTCCTGGCCCGGGGTACCGAACAGGTACAGCTTGAGCGTCGGGTCGATGGTGATGCAGCCGAAGTCCATGGCGACCGTGGTGGTGGTCTTGCCCGGAGTGTGCGTGAGATCGTCCACTCCTGCCGCGACCTCGGTGATCGCGGCCTCCGTGGTGAGCGGCCGAATCTCGGAGATCGAGCCCACGGTCGTGGTCTTGCCGACGCCGAAGCCGCCGGCGATGACCAGTTTGACCGGCGTCGGCGGCTGTTCAACTGGTGTCACGGAGTGTCCCCCGTGAGTCGGGGACGGCACGAAGACCATCGATAACCCTTCGCAGTACGGAGAGATCCTGGGCGGTCCCGGCGTTCGGCCGGTGGATCGCCAGATGCCCTGCGGCACGCAGGTCCTCGGCCAGCACGCGGACCACGTTGAGGTGCAGTCGCAGCCCGGCGGCCAGTTCGGCCACCGACTGCGGCCGCCGGCAGGCCGCGATGATGTCGCGATGTTCGAAGGTGAGCGAGTGCAGGACGGAGAGCCCCGCCGAGGTCGCCACGACCTGCGTTTCGACCGGGATCGGCAACGCCGCGCCGCCCCCCGACACCCGGCCCGCGGTCAGCAGGAACGGCCGGATCGCGGGGGCGCGGCCGACGGCCGGATCCGGCGCGCCCCCGGCGTGCCCCGCTGCGTCGTGTGGTGGTCCGCCGACGGCCATCACGATCCCTTTCCGAAGTACCTGTACCCGTGCCCCGGGCGGGGGACGGTCAGCCGGCCGGGGCCGCGCCGACACTGTTCTTCAGCTCCAGCACCAACTGGGGGGTGAGCGCGGCCCCGGCCCGGTTGGCGAAGAGGGTCATCTCGTAGGCGATGTTGCCGAGCTTCGCCTCCTTGGAGGTCACCACTCCCAGGACGGCACCGCAGCCGATGGCCGACACCAGCACGTGACCGCCCTCCAGATCGATGATGACCTTGTTGAGGCCGCCGAGCCCATAGTTGCCGGAGGCGCCCGCGGCGAGACTCGTCAGGCCGGACACGATCGCGGCGAGCCGCTCCGAGTCGGCGTGTTCCCGCAGTTGGGAGACGGCGATCAGCAGGCCGTCGGACGACACGGCGATCGCGTCGACCACTCCGGCGGTCTCCTGGGCGAACCGGTCGAGGAGCCAGGTGAAGTCGGCTGCGGCGGCTCGCAGATCGGTGGGTTCCGGCCGCTCGGAACTGCTGTCAGCTGTCGACGTGGTCACTGCCGGACTCCTTCTGGGATTGCTGGTGGTGCGATGGTGCCGGTTCCGTCCGGGCGTGGGCGCTGTCCTGCTCCGCCCTGCGTACGGCTGCTTCGAACTCGTCGAGTTCCGAGCGGACGGCCTCGGCGTCGACGGGCTGCCGCACCGCCGGCGTCTCCCGGTCCGCCCGTGAAGTGGTCATGGCGAGCGTCGCGCCCCGCACCCGCCGCCGCAGCGGCCGTGCGTGTTCCGCGACAGGCTGTTCGCCGGATGCGGCGGTACGCTCCCGGGCGATGTCCGCCACGGTCCGTTCCGCGGTGGTCGATCCCGGGGTGGTCGATGCCGCGGCGGTGCGCGACGGGAGGCGCCGGGGAAGCGCGGCGGGCGACGCCGGGGCCGCCGAGCGAGCGGCGACGCCGGTGGCGGGGACCGGTCCGCGCGGCGACGCGGGTGCGGCGGTCTCCTGCCCGGTCCTCACCGGGAGCGACGCCACGGCTCCGATCGGGCCCGCGTCCACGGGCTGCTCGGAGTTCCGGAGGCCCTCGGGGTCCTCGGTACTCGTGGTCAGCAGGAGCGAGGCGGGGATCCAGACGGTCGCGGTGACCCCGCCGCCCGGCGTACGGCTCAGCGACACGCGCACACCCCACCGCCGGGCGAGACTGCCGACCGCGAAGAGACCGAGCACCCTGGTCGGCACGAGGTCGAGCCGTTCCCGGCGCACGAGCCGCGCGTTCTCCTCGGCGAGGCGCTCCGCGCTCATGCCGAGGCCGTGGTCGATGACCTCGATCAGCGCCCCGCCGTCCTCGGTGACGTCGGTCCCGGGGCGGACGGCCACTTCGACGGGGGTGTGGGAGGGCGAGAACGCGACCGCGTTCTCCAGCAGTTCGGCCAGCATCAGCGTCAGGTCACCGACGATGTCGGGCGCGACGGTGACCTCCGTCTCGGGCCGCAGGGACACCCGCTGGTAGCCCTCGATCTGGCCGAGCGAGGCCCTGATGACGTTGGCCAGGGGGGTCGGCCGGGCCTCGACGCCGGCCTCCCGGATGCCGGCGAGCAGCATCAGGCTGTCGGCGTTGCGCTGGAGGCGTACGGCGATGTGGTCGATGCTGTACAGCCGTTCGAGCAGCTCGGGGTCGGTCTCCTCGCGTTCGACGGCGTCGATCAGCATGAGCTGACGTGTCGTCAGGTTGCTCACGCGGCGGCCGACGTTGCCGAACATCTCGGCGACGTTGCGCCGGCTGAGCACCTGCCGCTCCAGCAGCTGGGCGGCGGTGACCTGAACCTGGTTGAACGCCTCGGCCAGTTCGCCGATCTCGTCGCGGACCGGGACCGGGATCGACCTCGGTCGCAGCGGGGTGCTGTCGGCGGACTCGTCGTCGGAGACCCGGGCGAGTTCCTCGCCCGCCACGTCGACCACCTCCTGGGCGGAGCGGGTCAGGGCCTCCAGGGGGCGTACGACCGAACGCCGGATCAGGACGCAGAAGGTCAGCCAGGCGGTGAAGCCGAGCAGGGTCAGCCCCAGCAGGTAGACGGCGTTCCGCAGGGCGTCCGCGGAGAGGGCGTCGGCCCGGGCGGCGGTCTGCTCGATCAGCGACCGGGTGATGCCGAGTCGGGCTTCGGACTGCCGGGCTCCGTCGGCGATCGCCTCGCGGAGCTGCGTCGGCGTCCGGCCCTGCAGGGCCCCAGGGTCGATCTGGAGCTCCGCGAACCGGGCTTCGACACCGTACTGTTCGGCGCTGCGCCGCATGCCGTCCATGCGCAGGACCTGCGCCGGTGTGGCGATGCGCTCGAACCGGTCCATCTGGTGGTCGTAGAGCTTCCGGGCGCCGACCGCCCGGCTGTACTCGGTGAGGGCGTTGGCGTCCCTGGTCTGGGCGGAGAACACGGCGCTCTCGAAGGCCGCGTGGGACGCGTCGGCACGCAGCACGGTGTCCAGGAGTGTCACGACCGAGGACGACGACGTGCCGGAGTAGCGCCCGAGGCCGATGCCGTCGATCAGGTAGTCGACCGCGGAGGCGTACGCGGGGTCGATGTTGGCGGCGGGGACATAGCCCCGTTCGAGCTTCTCGCGCAGGACGCCGAGGCCGCGTATGTAGTCGAGGGCCTGCGCTTCCTCGGGCGGCAGGCCGGCGGCGAACGCCGAACGCACGGCGGCGGCCTGCGCGTCGGTGGCCCGCTGGGCCCGACGGTAGTCGGTGGTCGGTGGCAGCGGGGCTCCGGGGCGGGCCGAGTCGTACTGCACGGAGAGCAGGAGCGCCTGCCGGTGCTCGGCCTGTACGTCGTTGATGAGCTGCGCGACCTGCTCACTGTCGCGCACCAGGTCCGCGACCCGGCCCGCGTCCCGGGCCTGCCGCACCTGGCCGTAGGCGCCGACGCCGAGCAGTACGCCGACGACGGCGATGGGCGCGATCACCAGGACGTTGAGCTTGCGCCGGAAGGGCCACCGGTCGAGAGCCGTCGCCGCCTTGCGGTGAAACCGCGGAGTCCGGCGGGCATGCCTGGGCGGGTCCGGTGCGTGCGGCGGGTTCCCTGTGGTGGCGGACACCCGGGCCTCCTTCGACGTGGTGCTGAGCGCTGACGGGGACGCCGTGTTCACGGACCGCCGACCGGCCGGCACCCGACGTGACACTTTCGCGGCCTTCATCGCTGACAGGAACGAAGAGATTGCGCCAGGTGTCTGGAACCAGCTGGGCGAGAGTATCGCCTTTACCATGACATGACAAAGTTTAGGTCATAAAGAATCCATGACGAAATGTTTGCGAAGTATCTCCCGAGTGCCATGCTTCGCGGACGGGCGCGCTGCGCGGCGAGTTCGGCGCGCATCCCGCATCTGGCCACCGCCGGGCGTCATCGCCCGCCGGCCTCGCGGCTCTCTCTTCCCGTCGCCGGCCTGACCCTCGCGACAGCGGCGACGCGCGTCGCCGGCCCCACGCTCGGCTCCCCGCCCAGCCCCGCCCTCTCTCGCACCGTGTTGGAGACCTCGTGCACCCCACCCGCAAGGCGGCCGTGACGGCCACCGCTCTCCTGGCCTCGGCCACCATCGCCCTCACCACCGGCTGCGAGAGCGCCTCCACCACGGGCGGATCCGTCGCCGCGTCCCCCGGCGGCTCGTCCGGTCCCGGCTGCCCCTCCGCCCTCGCCGAGGCCAAGCGGGCCGTCAAGACGGCCGAGGACGTCAACGCCCCCTGGTCCGGGCCGACCAGCGGGCCCCGGGCCGTCCCCGGCAAGACCATCGTCTACATCGCCCAGACCCTGACCAATCCTGGCGTGGCGGGCGTCGCCAAGGGCGTCCAGGAAGCCGCCGACGTCATCGACTGGCGCGTCCGCACCCTCAACGGCCAGGGCACACCAGCCGGAATCAAGGCCGCCTTCACCGAAGCCCTGGCCCTCGAACCCGACGGCATCGTCATCGGCGGCTTCGATCCCGCCCTCACCGCCGCGCAGGTCGAGCAGGCGAACGCGGACGGCATCCCGCTGATCGGCTGGCACGCCGTCGCGGCTCCCGGCCCCAGCGAGAACCCGAAGCTGTTCAGCAACATCACCACCAGGGTCGAGGAGGTCGCGAAGATCAGCGCCGACTGGATCATCGCCCGGTCCAACGGTCGCGCGGGCGTCGTCCTGTTCACCGACGCCTCGATCCCCTTCGCCAAGCGCAAGTCGGACCTGATCAAGCAGCGACTGGCCACCTGCTCCGGCGTCGAGCTGCTGAGCTACGAGAACGTCCCCATTCCGCGGGCGGGCAGCCTCACCACCAAGAGGGTCTCCGCCCTGGCCTCCCGCTTCGGGGACAGATGGACCCATTCCGCGGCCATCAACGACCTGTACTTCGACCACGCGGCCCCCGCCCTGCGCGCCGCGGGCAGACAGGGCGACGGCGTCCCGTTCAACATCGGGGCCGGTGACGGCGACCCGTCGGCATTCCAGCGCATCAACAGCAAGGAGTTCCAGGCCGCCACCGTGCCCGAACCGCTGTCCGAACAGGGCTGGCAGATCATCGACGAGTTCAACCGTTCCTTCGCCGGCAAGCCGGCCAGCGGATACGTCGCACCGGTCCACGTCACCACTGCCGCCACCAGCGGCGGCGCACTGTCCTGGGACTCCGAGGGCTACCGCGAGGCCTACCGCAGGATCTGGGAGAGGTAGGCACCCCGCGTGCGGCGCTGTTGCGCAGTCCCGCGGACACCGGGTCGCCGGAGACGAGGGCCTCAGCGCCGGGCGGGGCGGGCGCAGCGCACGTGGCCGGAGGTGATCGCGTCCCGGGGCAGGGACAGGCCGAAGGCGCGTTCCAGTCCGGCGAAGAACAGCGCGATGCCGTCCGTCCAGTCGGTGTACTCCTCCGCCCGGCGGATGTGCGGGTTGAGGAAGCCCAGGGGCGCGTTGGGGGCGAAGGGCGTCTCGCCCGGGGTGTACCAGATGAGCTCGTACATGTCCCGCCGCGTGTCGGCGCTGTCCTCGAGCGGGAAGGGGTTCTGGTACACCCCGTCCACGCTGTACCTGAAGTCGTAGATGGCCTTGGCCATGGTCGCGGTCAGCGTGATCTGCTGCCGGGGAGGCGGGTCGAGGCGGCGGGAGAAGGCGTTGTCGAAGTCGTGGTAGCCCAGCCAGGTCCACTCGCCGGCTTCGCCGAAGGCGAGCACGCGGAAGAGGTCGTCCGTGCCGTCGCGTGCGTCTCGCTCCCGCACCTGGTGCAGCAGCAGCCCGTCGGTGATGTCCTGGGCGTCGGCCCCGTAGGCGAGGGCGACCTCCTCGGGGGACGGGCCCTTGAGGAATTCGAGCACCGTGAAGGGGTCTTGCTCTCTCCATCCGCGGGCGATCCACGCCATGCCGTCGCCGACCGGGGGCTGGCGGGCGAGGAACTCCTCGAACGCGGCGGCCTGTTGCGGGTCCATGTAACCCTGGCGGCCGGTGCGCGCGTTGTTCTCCAGCCACTCCAGCTCGTCGACGGACAGCAGCTCGGCCACGGTCACACGGTCCCGGGTGAACGTCATCCGCACCCCGCCGGTGTGCGCGTACCGCACGTACGGGCCCTGCTGCTCCGGCCAGGCCGGGCGCTCCCGCACGGTTCTCGGCCGGGGTCTGGGACCGCCGTGGACGCGCTGCGCGAAGTGCTCCAGCTCGGCCAGCTCGGCCCCGGGGAGAAGCACGCCCGCCGGTTCACCTCCGTCGGTGACACCGATCCGCTCACCGGTCTCCTCGACACGGCCGATCAGACGCCCGAAGTCTCCTAAGACTTCGCTCAGTTCGACGTTGTTCATGGTGTGGGACACTACCGGGCACGCTCCCCGACCGGACCCCGGCTCTTGCACCGCCGGACATCCGGCCGCGCCCGCGCGACCGCCGGTCCCGTCAGCCGACCCGGATGCCGACGATGCACGTGTCGTCGTCGGTGTCCGACTTGCTGTAGGTCAGCAGGCGGTCCAGTTGCTGGTCGAGGGTGCTGGGGGCCGTGCGGGCGGTGGTCAGCAGGTGGGTCAGGGACTCCTCCACGGGCCGGTCGCGGCGTTCGATCAGGCCGTCCGTGTACATCAACAGGGTGTCCCCGGCGGCCAGTTGGATCTCGTCCTCCTCGTACGCGACCTCCGGCACCGCGCCGAGCAGCAGGCCCTTCACCAGGGGCAGCGGCGCCGCCTCGCCGCCCCGGACGAGCACGGGCGGCAGATGGCCCGCCCTGGCCCAGCGCAGCGTCCGCCGGACCGGGTCGTACAGACCGCACACCGCCGTCGCGGTGACGGAGCCCGTCAGATGGTGCGCCACGATGTTGAGCCACGACAGCAGCTGTCCCGGCCCGGCGCCGGTCACCGCCAGCCCGCGCAGCGCGTTGCGCAGGACGACCATGCTGGTGGCGGCCTCGATGCCGTGGCCCGCCACGTCCCCCACGCACAGCAGCACGTACCCGGACGGCAGGACGACGGCGTCGTACCAGTCACCGCCCACCAGCTGCTCGGTCTCCGCGGGCCGGTAGCGGACGGCCACCTGGAGGCCGGTCACCCGCAACGGCGCCTGCGTGGGGGGCATGATGGCGTGCTGCAACTGCAGGGTCAGCCGGTTGCGTTCGGTTGCCTGCTGCTCGGTGTGCGCCAGCTGGTCGCGGGTGGCGGCGAGGGCCACCTCGGTCCAGTGCTGCGCCGAGATGTCCTGGCAGGCGCCGCGGACCAGCAGCAGCCGACCGTCGGTGTCGAGCACCGGTTCGGCGACGATCCGGATGTGGCGGGTCACCCCGTCGGGCCGCTGCAGCCGGAAGGCCGCTGCAGCCGGCCGCCGGTGGTGCAGCAGGGTGCGCAGGAAGCGGCGGATGGAGACGCCGTCGTCCGGGTGGGCATGGGACGGCAGCTCCTCCAGGGGCACCGGGGTGCTCGACTGCGGGCGCCCGTAGAGGTCGAACAGCTGCCCGTTCCAGGTGATCTCACCCGTCAGCACGTTCTCCTCGAAGCCGCCGATGCGGCCGAGGCGCTGGGCGTGCTGCAGCAGGCTCGCCAGGCGTGCCGTCTCGTCCTCGATCCGCCAGATGAGGAGCACCGAGCTGCCGTGCCGGCTGATGCTGATGTCCGCGACCGCCGAGAGGGGGACCTGGTCGACGAGCGCGGTGAGGTTCATGCGGCGAGCCCGGAAGGGCTCGCCGGTGGCGTAGACCCGCTCGACGCGCTGGAACAGTTCGCTGTCCCCGGCGGCCATCGGGTACGCCTCCAGCAGCAGCGCGCCGCTGACGACCGCCCGCGGCCGGCCGGCCGGATCCAGGAAGCGGCTGTTCACGTGCTGGATGCGGAAGTCGGCCAGGTGCCCGTCGCCGTCCAGGTGGGGCACCAGGACCAGGGCGGGGTCGTGCAGGCCGTCGGCCAGGTCCATCAGCTCCGCGGCGTCCGGCAGGACGCGCGGCTCCTGGGTCCCCGCCTGTGGCGGCGTGTACGTCTCCAGGGTGTGGGCGCACAGCTCGGCCAGGGCCTCGACCTGGCGGACGACCTGCGGGGGCTGCGGTGTCAGGGGCGCCGGCCAGGCGATCTCCAGCACGCCGTGGATGCGCCCTCCGGTGCCGGCGGGCAGGGCGACCCTGCCCCCGTCCGGGTGGTAGTGGAGGCCGATGCTGGGCAGTCCGGTCCGCCCGAGGGAGGTGATCCACTGGCCCTCGCGTTCGATGAGGCCCCGTCGCGCCACGGTCACCACGTCCGGTGGGACGTAGCGCCAGCGCGTGGCCTCGGCCGGTGAGAAGCCGGCGCTGCCCGCCAGGGTGAGCGAACCGTCGGAACCCGCGGCCCAGACGGCCACGGCGACCGCGCCGAGGGGGCGCAGCGCCTGCTCCAGCAGGGCGTCGGCTACGGCCTGGGTGTCGTCCGCGGCCAGTACGCCGCTCTCGGCCGCGCGCAGGCGTACGGCGGCCGACTCGGGCTCCGCGCCGTCGGCGGCCTTGGTGGCGGCGAGGAACGCGTCCGTCACCTCGGACATGCGGTCGCGGGCGGCCTGGTTGATGACGTCGACGGCGAGTTCCAGGGGGGTGACCCGGGCCTGCTCGGCCAGCTCGGCGAGCTGCCGGGCGGCCTGGACGGGTCCGCACTTCAGCCGTTCGACCAGGACGCCCTTGGCGAGTTCGATCAGGGCCCGGCCCTCGGCCTCCGCCTGGGCGGCCCGCACCTCCCGGCTGAGCCGTTCGACGGTGGCCGCCAGCCGGCCCACCGGGGAGGCGGGCGAGACTCCGCCGACTTCCCCGAACGGCCCACCGGCTTCCGCGAACGGCCCACCGGCTTCCGCGAACGGCCCACCGGCTTCCGTGAACGGCCCACCGGCTTCCGTGAGGAGCGCGTCGGCTTCCGCGAACGGCCCACCGGCTTCCGCGAGGGGCGCGTCGGGGGACATGAACGGCCCGTCGGAGAGCGCCCGCTGCTCGTCGGGAGTCGCCGACGGGCACGCGGACGTCGCGGACGGCCCGTCGGACGTCACCGGCGGGGAGGCGGACGCCGGACCGGCGGCGGCGCGCCGGGCCTCACCGTCCTGATCCGGTTCGCGCGGCTGCTCGGACATGCTCACGGTGTGGATGCTCCTCGGCTGGAGCGCCCTGGGGCGCGGAACGACGGGCGCTGCGGGGCGCCCGGCCCGCAGGTGTGCGGGGCGGGCGCCGGTGTCCTCATGCGGGCAGCCAGCGCCGGACGCAGGCGATGAGGTCGCGGGTGTCGACGGGCTTGGTGACGTAGTCGCTGGCGCCCGAGGCGAGGCTCTTCTCCCGGTCGCCGGGCATCGCCTTCGCCGTGACGGCGATGACGGGCAGCTCGGCGTACTGCGGCATCCTGCGGATCTCGGCCGTCGCGGTGTAGCCGTCCATCTCCGGCATCATCACGTCCATCAACACCAGCGCGATGTCCGGGTTGTTCACCAGTGTCTCGATGGCTCGGCGCCCGTTCTCGGCGTGCAGCACCCGGAAGCCGTGCAGCTCCAGGATCCCGCTGAGCGCGAAGAGGTTCCGCGCGTCGTCGTCGACGACGAGGACGGTGCGGCCGGTCGACGCCTCGTCGAGGAGGTCGAGCGCCGGACGCTGCGGTTCCTCGGGCCGGACCAGCGAGAGCACGTCCCCGGGCTCCTCGGCGGACAGGTGCAGGGCGATGCGCTCGCGCAGTTCGTCGAGGCTGGAGAGGAACTCCAGTGCCCCGCCCGCCGAACGGGACCGCAGCGTCTCGTCCAGGGAGACGTCCACGGGGTGGCCGCTGTGCACCAGGACCGGGACGCTGCCGAGTGCCGGGTCGCCCTCCAGGGCCTGGAGGAAACGGGACGCCTCGGCGTCGCGCATGCCCAGCTCCAGGACGACGCAGTGGCACGGGTCGGCCGCGAGGGCACCGGCCGCCTCCTGCGCGCCCACGGCGGTGATGATGTCGACGGCGGGCCGCTGCCCGCTGTCGGCGCGGCCGTGGGTCAGGTCGGCGACCACGCTCTCCGCGACGAGGGTCAGCAGGCCACGGGGCCGCTCCTCCACGACGAGCAGGCGCCGGGGCCGCGGTCCGGGCCCGGTCCGGGGCACCGGCACCGGGCGGGACGACCCGGCGGGCAGCTCGGCCGGGGCCCGTTCCGCAGTGCCGCGGTGGCCGAGCACCTCCTCGAAGTCGGGGCGGGCCACGGGCAGGAAGAGCGTGAACGTGCTGCCCTGGCCGGGTGTGCTGTGCACCGTCACGGCACCGCCGAGCAGTTGGGCGATCTCCCGGGTGATGGACAGGCCCAGGCCGGTGCCGCCGTACTTGCGGCTCGTCGTGCCGTCCGCCTGCTGGAAGGCGCCGAAGATCGTCTCCAGGTTCTGCTCCGGGATGCCGATGCCGGTGTCCTTCACGCGGAACGCCACCACGGCGCCGCCGCGGACCACGCCGTCGGGCACCTCGTCGTCCGCCGCGGGCTCGATGCTCAGTTCCACGCCGCCCTGTTCGGTGAACTTCACGGCGTTCGACAGGAGGTTGCGCAGCACCTGGCGGAGCCGGGAGTCGTCCGTGAGGAGGTCGGCGGGGGCGCCGGGAGCGGTCGTCACCGTGAACTCCAGGCTCTTCTGCGTCGTCATGGGCCGGAACGTGGCCTCGACGTACTCGATGAGCTGGCGCAGTGTCACGCGCTCGGGCGTGACGTCCATCTTGCCGGCCTCGACCTTGGAGAGGTCGAGGATGTCGTTGATCAGCTGGAGCAGGTCCGACCCGGCGGAGTGGATGATCTGGGCGTACTCGACCTGCTTGGGGGTGAGGTTGCGGGACGGGTTCTGCGCGAGCAACTGGGCGAGGATGAGCAGGCTGTTGAGCGGGGTGCGCAGCTCGTGGCTCATGTTGGCCAGGAACTCCGACTTGTACTTGGACGCCAGCGACAGTTGCTGGGCGCGGGTCTCCAGTTCCTGCCGGGCCTGCTCGATCTGGAGGTTCTTCGCCTCGATGTCCCGGTTCTGCGCCGCGAGCAGGGAGGCCTTGTCCTCCAGTTCCGCGTTGGAGCGCTGGAGTTCCTCCTGCTGTACCTGCAACTCGGTGGAGCGGGCCTGGAGTTCGGCCGTGAGGCGCTGCGACTCGACGAGCAGCTCGTCGGTGCGGGCGTTGGCGACGATGGTGTTGAGGTTGACGCCGAGGGTCTCCATCAGCTGCTCGAGGAAGTCCCGGTGGATCTGCTTGAAGGGGGTGACCGAGGCCAGTTCGATGACGCCGAGGACCTGGCCCTCGACGACGACGGGCAGCAGCACCAGCGCGGTGGGCACCACCTGGCCGAGGCCCGAGGAGATGGTGACGTAGCCGGGCGGCAGCTCGTCCACGGCGATGGTGCGGCGGCTGCGCGCGGCCTGGCCGACCAGGGTGCGGCCGAAGGCGATGCGGGTGGGGCGGCCGCTGTCCTCGGGGTAGCCGTAGGAGCCGACGAGCCGCAGTTCGGGTCCGTCGTCGCCGTCCTCGGCGAGGTAGAAGGCGCCGTACTGGGCGGACACCAGGGGCACCAGCTCGTCCATGATCAGCTCGGCGACGACGGGCAGGTCGCGGTGGCCCTGCATCAGGCCCGAGATCCGGGCGAGGTTGGTCTTGAGCCAGTCCTGCTCCTGGTTGGCGCGGGTCGTCTCGCGCAGGGACTCCACCATCGAGTTGATGTTGTCCTTGAGCTCGGCGACCTCCCCGGAGGCCTCGACGTTGATCGAGCGGGTCAGATCGCCCTCGGCGACCGCGCTGGTGACCTCCGCGATCGCCCGCACCTGCCGGGTCAGGTTGCCCGCCAGCTCGTTGACGTTCTCCGTCAGGCGCTTCCAGGTGCCCGAGACGCCCTCGACCTCGGCCTGGCCGCCGAGGCGCCCCTCGGTGCCGACCTCGCGGGCGACGCGGGTGACCTCGTCGGCGAACGCGGAGAGCTGGTCGACCATGGTGTTGATGGTCGTCTTGAGTTCGAGGATCTCGCCGCGGGCGTCCACGTCGATCTTCTTCGACAGGTCGCCCCTGGCCACCGCGGTCGTCACCAGCGCGATGTTGCGCACCTGGCCGGTGAGGTTGTTGGCCATCGAGTTGACGTTGTCGGTGAGGTCCTTCCACGTGCCGGCGACGTTCGGCACGTGCGCCTGGCCGCCGAGGCGCCCTTCGGTGCCGACCTCGCGGGCGACGCGGGTGACCTCGTCGGCGAACGCGGACAGCGTGTCGACCATCGTGTTGATGACCTCGGCCAGCGCGGCGACCTCGCCCGCGGCCTCGACCGTGATGCGCTGCGACAGGTCGCCGCGCGCCACGGCGGTGGCGACCTGGGCGATGGAGCGGACCTGGCCCGTGAGGTTCGACGCCATCACGTTGACGTTGTCGGTGAGGTCCTTCCAGGTGCCCGACACGCCGCGCACCTGGGCCTGCCCGCCGAGGCGGCCCTCGGTGCCGACCTCGCGGGCCACCCGCGTCACCTCGTCGGCGAACGCGGACAGCTGGTCCACCATCGTGTTGATGGTCGACTTCAGCTCCAGGATCTCCCCGCGCGCGTCCACGGTGATCTTCTGCGAGAGGTCGCCCTTGGCGACGGCGGTGGCGACCAGGGCGATGTTGCGGACCTGGCCGGTGAGGTTGCCCGCCATGAAGTTCACCGAGTCGGTGAGGTCGCGCCAGGTGCCCTTGACGCCCTTGACGTCGGCCTGCCCGCCGAGACGGCCCTCGGTGCCGACCTCGCGGGCCACCCGCGTCACCTCGTCGGCGAACGCGGACAGCTGGTCCACCATCGTGTTGATGGTCGACTTCAGCTCCAGGATCTCCCCGCGCGCGTCCACGGTGATCTTCTGCGAGAGGTCGCCCTCCGCCACCGCCGTGGTGACCTGGGCGATGGAGCGGACCTGGCTGGTCAGATTGCCGGCCATGTGGTTCACGGAGTCGGTCAGGTCACGCCAGACGCCGGCCACACCCGGCACCTGGGCCTGCCCGCCGAGCCGTCCCTCGCTGCCCACCTCGCGGGCCACCCGGGTGACCTCGTCGGCGAACGCGGACAGCTGGTCGACCATCGTGTTGACGGTCTCCTTCAGCTGGAGGATCTCGCCGCGGGCGGGCACGTCGATCTTCTGCGAGAGGTCGCCCTTGGCCACCGCCGTGGCCACCTGGGCGATGTCGCGGACCTGGGTGGTGAGGTTGCCCGCCATGGCGTTGACCGAGTCGGTCAGGTCGGCCCAGGTGCCCGAGACGCCCGGCACCTCCGCCTGCCCGCCGAGCGTGCCCTCGGTCCCGACCTCGCGGGCCACCCGGGTGACTTCGGAGGTGAACACGGACAGCTGGTCCACCATGCCGTTGAAGACCTTGGCGATGTCGCCCATGAGGCCGTCGGCGTCGTCCGGCAGCCGGGTGCCGAAGTCCCCGTCCCGTACGGCCGTCAGGCCCGCCAGGAGCCGCCGCAACTCCTGATCGCCCGGCACCGCATCGACGACACCGGCGCTGTCGCTGGTCATGCGCACCCTCGTTCCGCTCCCCAGGAGTCCCCGCACGCCGAGGACTCGGAACTCCCCCGGGCCCGCTTGGTCGGCCCGGGTGTCGTGCCTGCATTTCCGTGGTCACGGATCTGCGCGACGTAGAAATACGCCGCAGGCTAACCCAGGTTTCGAGCCCGGAACAAAGCGTGGACGGCGGTTCGGACGGGTGCGCGACATCGTCGACGACGCGCCCCCTGCCGGTTCGCGTCAGGCGTCGGCGTCGACGCGCGGACGGATGCCGTCCGTGGCCGGTCCGGCGGTGTCCGCGGACTCCTCGGAGAGCCGCTCCATGCCGCTGGTGGTCTTCAGCGGCTTCTCCTTGATGAACAGCACGGCGATCAGCGCGAGCAGCGCGAAGGGCGTGGCGACGAGGAAGAGTTCTGCGGTGGCGACCCCGTAGGCGTGCTCCACGATGTTCCGCATCGGCTCCGGCAGGGCGGTCATGTCGGGCACGCCCCCGTGCCCGGCCTGGCCTCCGCCCGCGGCGGCACCCGAGCCCTCCAGGCTCCTGGTCATCTCGGAGGCGACACGGTTGGCCAGGATCGCGCCGAGCACGCTGGTGCCGATGGTGCCGCCCATGCTGCGGAAGAAGGACAACACCGAGGTCACGGCGCCCAGTTCGGCCGCCGGGACGTCGTTCTGCGCGGCCAGCACCAGGTTCTGCATCAGCATGCCGACGCCGACGCCCATCACCGCCATGTAGAGGCTGAGCAGCGCGAAGGGGGTGTCGGCGCCGATCGTGGAGAGCAGGTCGAGGCCCGCGGTCATGGTGACCGCACCCACGACGAGGTACACCTTCCACCGTCCGGTCGCGCTGATGATCTGCCCGGCGACGGTGGAGGAGAGCAGCAGCCCCAGGATCATCGGCAGGCTCATCAGACCCGCGATCGTGGGGGACTTGCCCAGGGACACCTGGAAGTACTGCGACAGGAAGACCGTGCCGCCGAACATGGCCACGCCGACGAACAGGCTGGCGACGGTGGTCAGCGTGACGGTGCGGTTGCGGAAGATGCCCAGCGGGATGACCGGCTCGGCGACCTTCGCCTCGACGAACACGGCGGCGACGAGCAGCGCCACTCCCCCGCCGGTCAGCGCGGCGGTCTGCCACGACGCCCGGTCGAACTCGTTCCCGGCGAGCGTGACCCAGATCAGCAGCGCGCAGACGCCCGCGACGATCAGGAAGGCACCGAGGTAGTCGATCTTCGCCTCGCGGCGGACGGTGGGCAGGTGCAGGGTGCGCTGGAGCAGGGCGATGGCGAGCAGGGCGAAGGGCACGCCGATGAAGAAGCACCAGCGCCAGCCGAGCCACGAGGTGTCCACCAGGACGCCTCCGATCAGCGGACCGGCGACGGTGCCCACGGCGAACACGGCGCCGAAGACGCCGGCGTACTTGCCCAGCCTGCGCGGCGGGATGATCGCCGCCATCACGACCTGCGAGAGGGCGGTGAGGCCGCCGGCGCCGATGCCCTGGGCCACTCGGCTGAAGATGAGCAGCCCGACGTCGCAAAATATCCGACTGGGGATGGAGAGGGCCACGGTGCGGCGCGCGCCGCTCGATCCGCCCGGGTCGCGGCGTCTTCGGCCCCGCCAGGTGATCACCATGCACGAGGACCGGGCCGTGGCCGGAACAGCGGTCGTCCTGGAGGTTCTGCGTCCGTCCGCGTGACAGGAGAGAGGCCGGGCCCGCAATGAGTCACCGGAGGGTGGTTGTTCTACCCTCACGGGCAAGGCCGATGGTGCATTTTCGGCCTGCAAGGCGATCGAATCAGTCACGCGCGCCGTGGCGGACGCGGGCGGACAACCCCTGCCAGGAGGACCCTTGTACGACGACCAGCGGGCGGAGCGCCCCGGAAGCCACGGAGAGCACCACATACAGCGCGAGTTGGGCACCGTCGAACGCGCCGACCGCTTCTACGACGAACAGGTGCTGGACCGGCTCAACCCGCGGATGCGGGAGTTCGTGGCCCGTCAGGAGATGTTCTTCCTCGCCACGGCGGACGGCCGCGGGGAGTGCGACAGCACCTTCCGGGCCGGCCCGCCCGGATTCCTCCGGGTGCTCGACGACGCGACCCTGGCCTACCCGGAGTACCGCGGGAACGGCGTCATGGCCTCGCTCGGCAACATCCTGGAAAACCCGCACATCGGCATCCTGATGATCGACTTCTCCCGGGACCGTATCGGCCTGCACGTCAACGGCCGCGCCCACCTGGTCGCCGATGACGCCATGCGCCGGCGACATCCGGGCCTGCCGGTCGACCCGGTGCCCGGCCGCCGCCCCCAGATGTGGGTGGAGGTCGAGGTGGAGGAGGCGTACATCCACTGCTCGAAGCACATACCGAGACTCGTCCCGGCACCACTGCGGCAGAACACCGCCAGGGAGGGCGGCCCGGCCGTCGACGGCGAGCAGGCCTGGGGCACCGACGACGTCCGGCGCAAGGGCGGCGACTACTTCGGAGCGGCGGCACAGCGGCACGGGCTGGCGTCACGCTGACGGCCGGCGACCGGCCGGCCGTCGCCGGTCAGGCGTCTTCGGGGCCGGCCGGGCGTCGCCGTGACGGGTACACGCCGGTCAGGTCGGCCGCCGTCCGCGCCGGTTCCGGACGCGGGCCGATCCACTCGCAGATGAGGACGGTGGCATCGTCCTGAAGACGGCCGTCGTGGTATTCGAGGACGGCGTGGATGAGGCGGCGCAGCGTCTCGGGGACGGGCAGCCCGTCGGCGTGGTGGCGGATCAGAAAGTCGGTGAACCGGTCCAGGCCGAATTCCGGGCCGCCGGAGCGACGCGCCTCGGTGATGCCGTCGGTGTAGAGCACCACGCGGTCGCCGGGCTGGAGGTGCTCCTCGCACACCCTGCCGGGCAGGCCGAGGTCGGTGCCCATCGGGTGGGCCGGCGGGCAGGTGAGGTGGGTCGTCCAGCGGTTGCCGCGGATGATGATCGGCGGGTGGTGGCCGCGGTTGACCCACCGCAGGCCGCCGGTGCGGGTGTCGAGCGTGGCCAGGACACCGGTGACGTAGCGCCGGTGGTCGTACTGTTCGAGGAGGGCGGCTTCGACGGCCTCCGCCTTGGCGAGGAGGTCGGCGCCCTGGCGGCGGGCGTTGCGGCAGGCTCCCAGCGCGAGGGCCCCGGAGAGGCCGGCCGCGGTGTCGTGGCCCATCGCGTCGAGGATCGTCAGGTGGACCAGGGGCCCGTCGACGGCGTACTCGAAGACGTCGCCGCTGATGTCGTAGGCCGGTTCCAGGGCGGCCGAGATCGCCACCCTTCCGTCGGCGTAGGTCCGCGGCGGCAGCAGGTTCCACTGCATCTCCGCGGCCACGCTCATCGGTCGAGTGCGGGCCAGTCTGGCCAGCGCGTCGCTGGTGCCCCGCTTGCTGACGACGATCAGCGAGACGAGGGCGGCCAGCGCCTCCATGTCCGCGCGGGTGCCGGGGTCGTCGCGCCCGGCGCTCACCCGCAGCAGCCCGATGCGTTCGGTCCCGTCCAGCAGCGGCACCCACCACTCGAACGTGTCACCGCCCGGTGGCCCGGCGGGCAGGACGTCGCCGTACTGGAAGGCCCGCCCGGCGACCGTCCCCTCGACCTGCAGCACCGGCTCGTCCCCCTGGGCCGCCGCGTCGGCGCCGGGCAGGAGGCACAGGGTGTCGCGTTGCAGGTCCGCCAGGTAGATCAGCACGCGGTGGAAGTCGGCGGCACGCGCGCACTCGGACGCCTTGGCCGGCAGCAGCTCGATCGGCATGAGGTGACTGGCGTCCAGCAGGTCGGCGAGCATCCGCCGCCCGCCCTCGCCGCTCGGCTCGCTCACGGTCCACCTCCGTTCGTTGCACCGGACGGTTACCCGGGGTGGCGTCCGGGAAGCCGGCCCGCGGAACCCGGCGGCGCGGTCACCCGGTGCGCCACCCACCGGCCGAGTGCCCCGTCACGGCATCGTGCCCTGGCCGCTGATCAGGTCGGTGACCGCGGGGAGGCCGCCCCGCGCGAGGGCGGCGCGCTGCCGGTCCGCGCCGGTACCGTCCTGCAGGAGCCGGTGGATCAGGGACGTGACCTGCCGGGTGTCGCCCGAGGCGTCGAGTGCGGGGGCGACGTAGCGCAGGAACTCGTACAGCATGTCGCCGGCGCGGTGCGGTGTGCCGCCCGGGTCGACCAGGGTGTCGTCGAGACCGTGACGGGCGGCGTGCCACATGGCGGCCTGGAGCATCTCCGGGGCGCAGTCGGGCACGGGCGCGCCGACGGCAGTCTCGGCCAGGGCGGTCTCCACCAGGCCCCGGGTGATCGCGGCGAGCATGACCGCCTCGTCCGCGTGCAGCTGGACGTCCAGGCACCGCACCTCGACGGTGGGATAGCGCGACGACAGGCGGGCCTGCCAGTAGAGCTGGCCGGTGTCGGAGATCAGCCCGGCCTCCACCAGCCGCTGCGCACGGCGGTCGTAGTCCGCGGCGTCCCGGAAGGCCGGGGGCATGCCGCTGACGGGCCAGCGGCTGAAGATCACCGTGCGCCAGCTCGCGAAGCCGGTGTCGTGGCCGTCCCACAGCGGGGAGTTCGCCGCCATGGCCGTCAGGGTGGGCAGCCAGGGCCGGATCCGGTTCAGGACCTGCACACCCGCCTCGCGGTCGGGCACGGCGACATGGACGTGGGTGCCGTTGACCAGCTGCTCCGCCACCAGCTGCGGTGCCTGCGTGACCATCGCCCGATACCGGGCCTGGTCGGTGACGGCCACGGGACGGCCGTGACGCACCGGCGGTGTGCCGCAGGCGGCGATCCGACAGCCGTGCTCCTCGGCGGCCACCCCGACGGCGTGCCGCAGCCGTAGCAGATGCCCTCCGACCTCCTCCAGGGTGTCGCACACCGGCGTGGCCACCTCGACCTGCGCCTGCAGCAGCTCGTACTGCACCTCCTGGTCGGCCACGAGACGCCCCACGCCCGCGGCGGCACGCACCTTGTCCGCGTGGGGTACCGGCAGGCCCGTGACCGGGTCGAGCAGCAGGTACTCCTCTTCCACGCCGATCGTCGTCATCGACCACCCTCTGTTCCGCCCGGCCGATGGGCCGGACCTCCATCCGAGTGCCGCAGCCGCTTCATGACAAACCATGACACATCAAGCGAAACGGAGGGTCGACCGCTCGGACGAATGGATCATTCGGCCGTTCGGCCGAACGCCGCGCGAGGACACGTGAAGGGGACGCACCGCCGGGGCTAGGTTCCTCCGAGCCGGAGACGGCAGACGCCGTCACGCCCACACACCGTTGCTGCTGATCGAGGAACTCATGGCGACCTATACCGAGCCCGTCGCGCCGGTACCCGCGGCGGAGCGCCGCGGCAGGGGGAAGGTGATCGTCACCTGGGTGACGACCACCGATCACAAGAAGATCGGGCACCTGTACCTGATCACGTCGTTCGTGTTCTTCCTGATCGCCGGGGCACTGGCGATGGCCATCCGGGCGGAGCTGGCACGGCCCGGGCTGCAGATCCTCTCCAGCGAGCAGTACAACCAGGCGTTCACCATGCACGGCACGATCATGCTGCTGCTGTTCGCGACGCCCACCTTCGCCGGCTTCGCCAACGCCGTCATGCCCCTGCAGATCGGCTCGCCCGACGTGGCGTTCCCCCGGCTGAACATGCTGTCGTACTGGCTGTTCCTCTTCGGCGGACTGATCGTGCTCGGCAGTTTCCTCACCCCGCAGGGCGCCGCCGACTTCGGCTGGACCGCGTACACCCCGCTCAGCGGCGGCGAGCGCACGACCCACGTCGGCGGGGACCTGTGGATCATGGGGCTGGCGCTGTCCGGCTTCGGCACGATCCTCGGCTCGGTCAACTTCATCACCACGATCATCTGCATGCGCGCCCCGGGCATGACGATGTTCCGGATGCCGATCTTCACGTGGAACGTGCTGCTCACCTCGGTGCTGGTGCTGCTGGCCTTCCCGGTCCTGGCCGCCGCGCTGCTGGTGCTGGAGGCGGACCGGCGGTTCGGCGCCCAGGTGTTCAACGCCGAGAACGGCGGGGCGGTCCTGTGGCAGCACCTGTTCTGGTTCTTCGGACACCCCGAGGTCTACATCCTGGCGCTGCCGTTCTTCGGCGTGATCAGCGAGATCATCCCCGTCTTCGCCCGCAAACCGATCTTCGGTTACACGGGTCTGATCGGCGCGACCATCGCGATCGCCGGTCTGTCGGTGACGGTGTGGGCGCACCACATGTTCGCCACGGGCGCGGTGCTGCTGCCGTTCTTCTCCTTCATGACGTACCTGATCGCCGTGCCGACGGGCGTGAAGTTCTTCAACTGGATCGGCACGATGTGGAAGGGCTCGCTCTCGTTCGAACCGCCCATGCTGTGGGCGGCCGGTTTCCTCGTCACCTTCCTCTTCGGCGGCCTGACCGGTGTCATCCTGGGCTCCCCGCCGCTGGACTGGCACGTCACCGACAGCTACTTCGTGGTCGCCCACTTCCACTACGTGCTCTTCGGCACGATCGTGTTCGCGATGTTCGGCGGGTTCAGCTTCTGGTGGCCGAAGATGACCGGCACCCTTCTCGACGAACGCCTGGAGAAGATCCACTTCTGGACGCTCTTCGCCGGCTTCCACACCACGTTCCTGGTGCAGCACTGGCTGGGCGCCGAGGGCATGCCCCGCCGCTACGCCGACTACCTGGACGCCGACGGCTTCACCGCCCTCAACACCGTCTCCAGCATCGGCGCCTTCCTCCTCGGCCTGTCGACGCTGCCGTTCCTCTACAACGTGTGGAAGACGGCCCAGAAGGGCGAGAAGGTCGAGGTCGACGACCCGTGGGGCTACGGGCGCTCGCTGGAGTGGGCCACCTCCTGCCCGCCGCCCCGCCACAACTTCCTCACGATGCCCAAGATCCGCTCCGAGTCCCCGGCTTTCGACCTGCGCCACCCGGACCTCGCCGTCCTCGACGAGGCGGAGAACACCGGCGGGCAGCGCGATGTGATCGACGCCGACGGGCACAAGGGCGAACGGCCGTGAGACGCGGCAGACGCGAACCGCCGGCCGGCGGGCGGCCTCACGTCCTGGCCGACGAGGTGGAGGGCTATCTCCTGGCCCAGACCCATCACGACCAGGCGCGACGCGAGGCCGAGGACCTGTGCGCCCGGATGCCGTGGCTGACCGGCGCCCAGGCCGAGGAGATCGCCGGGCACTACGTCCGCACGCGCCTCGACGTCACCCGTCAGCTGCTGCTCGGCACTGTCCGGCGGGCCGAGCAGCTGCGGCACGAGTACGAGAGCCGCTACGCCGCCCTGCGGCACGCCCTGCTCAGACGCCACGCGGCCGGTGCCTGCGCCGTCCTCGCCTGCGCCGCCGGGGTGGGCGCCCTGGCGGGTCTGCCGACCCGCTGATGAGCGCCGACGCCCGACGAGCCTCCCGGGCAGCGAGCAGGACCCGCCCCGATGCGGATGGTGGGCGGGCCCTGCTCGTGCGCACCATTGTGAGGAACCCCGGGGGGCCGGGCCACGAGTGAGATCCCCGTGTGTGCGCGCGGCGCGCACACCCCGCGCGCAGGGCGCACTCCCCGCACGCTCGCCCCTGCCCCCGGGCGCCGCCCGGGGCCGCAAGGCGCTGCCCGCGTCCTCACATGGCACAGCTCGGCACGGGTACGCGGTGCCTCATGAGCGACGACAACACCCCAGAACCGAACGACCGCGGGAGTCGGCCGGAGAGCACCGAGGAGGAGCGGGCCGCCGCCCGTCCCTTCAGCTATCCGCACCCGGAGCGGCGCGCGGGTGTGCGCGCCACCCGCCACATCAGCCGCGACGAGGCCGACGCGGACAGCGTCCCCGGCGTGCCGGGCGGCTACGGCACCACCGGCGGCGGTCAGGCCGGCGGCCGGAGCACGCCCCGCCCCGGCGGGGAGGACACCGCCGAGGAGTCGGGCGTGACCGACGTCGTACCGGGCCGCGAGCCGCGTCCCGACCGGGGAGGTGACCGCTCGTAGGTACGTACGGGACGGGAGCCCCGACCCGGACGCGACCCCGGGTGATCCCCGCCGGCCTGCGGCGACGATACTGGCAGGCACACGTACCCCCGCTCACAGATGGACCCATGCCGACCTCCCCCACCGTCCGCCCCCTCACCCCCGCCACGGTGTGGCTGGCCCGCGGCCGCCGTACCGGAGGCGCCGCGGAAGAGACTCTCCGGCGCTCGCTCCAGCAGCGCAAGGACAGCCAGGACATCGACGACTTCGTGGAGTTGCCCGCCGACGAGACGGCCCCCTCGGAGCGGGTCTTCGAGGCCCGCTGGCGGGTGGACGACGCGGTGACCGTGCGCGCCCGGCTGAGCCTGACGCCCGGTCCGGGCGACGGGCAGGAGTGGCTGCTGGTCGCGGAGGCCGAGCAGCCGTGGCGGGAGGCATGGCCGTCCCCGGCGGGCCTGTTCTGGCCGGAGGAGCCGGACACGGCGTGGGTCCAGGACGCCGCCACGGGCCTGTCCCTGCGGGAGATCAACCCGCTCCCCCAGGACGACAAGGAGACCCGTCGCCTGCTGCGGAACGCGGTGCGCGGCGGCTGGCACATCCACGTGGTCGTCCACGAGGCGATGACCACCGACGACCGCGGCCGGGTGCCGCTCGCGCGGTGGCTCCCGCCGGGCCTGCGGCACCGCGTGGTGGAACACCGCGCCGCGCCCCAGCAGCACCGGGGCCTCAACTGGGCCCTGCGCGACCTCGGTGTCCAGGTGCCGCGCGGCGGTGCCGTGGTCCTGCCCGGCACGCCGGCCCCGGAGGGCTACGACGCCCCGGACTTCTCCGTGCGCGCGGTCTTCCTCGACGGCTCGGAGCCGACCGACCTCGTCGACGCGGTGAAGCGGTTCGCGGCGCTGCCCAGACCCCTGCCCGACGGCGCCGAGGCCGCCCTCACCGCGCTGCGGGAGGACTGGCACCTGCTGACGCTCCAGGAGGAGCTGGAGCGCCAGCGCGGTCTGGTGGCCATGTACGCCGAGGCGCTGGAGGCCATGACGAAGTCGCGCGACCTGTACCGGGAGGCGGCCGAACGCGCCCACGAGGCCCTGGCCGCCTACCAGGAGTCCGCCGGGGCCGCTCCGGCCCGGGAGGAGCCGTCCGGTGCGCCCGCCGCGTCCCCGCTCCAGCAGCTCACCCGGACCCTGGAACGCTTCAGGAGCAGGCGCCCGGCGGCAACGGCCCAGGACGCGGGGAGCGCGGACGTCGAGCAGGTGAAGTCGGAGCCGTAACGCCCGCCTCGCGAGGCGCACGTGTCAGTCGAGGGCTCGTGGATACGCGTTCCGTACGGCAGTACGGCCCGCCCGGAAAGGTCCCGACGACATGGGCAACGACCAGCACCACTCGGAGACGACACTCCGCGTCAACGGCAAACCCCACACGCTCACGGTCGACCACCGACGGGTCCTGCTGGACCTGCTGCGGGAGGATCTCGGTGTCACGGGCGCCAAGAAGGGCTGCGACCACGGCCAGTGCGGCGCCTGCACGGTCCTGGTGGACGGGCGGCGCCTGAACAGCTGTCTGCTGTTCGCGGTCGCCCTGGACGGCTGTGACGTCACCACCGTCGAGGGCCTCGCCGGCGACGGGGAGGAACCGCACCCGCTGCAGCGCGCCTTCCTGGAGCGCGACGCCTTCCAGTGCGGCTACTGCACCCCGGGCCAGATCTGCTCCGCGGTCGGCGTGCTCGCCGAGGCGGCGGCCGGACACCCCTCGCACGTCACCGATCCCGGGGCGCCCTCGGGTCAGCCGGTGCCGCTGGACCGGGACGAGATCCGGGAGCGGCTGAGCGGCAACCTGTGCCGGTGCGGTGCGTATCCGCGGATCGCCGAGGCGGTGGAGGACGTGATCCCGTGAAGGAGTTCGCCTACGTCCGCGCCGGGAGCGTCGAGGAGGCGACCTCCGCGTACGCCTCCCACGCCGGGGCCCGCTATCTCGGCGGCGGCACCAACCTCGTCGATCTGATGAAGCTCGGCGTCGAGACGCCCGCCGCGCTCATCGACGTCACCCGGCTGCCGCTGGACGGGGTGGAGGAACTGCCCGACGGCGGGCTGCGGATCGGGGCGATGGTCCGCAACAGCGACCTCGCGGCCCACCCCCTCGTACGCGACCGGTACCCGGCGCTGTCGCAGGCGGTGCTCGCGGGTGCCTCCGGGCAGTTGCGCAACGCGGCGACGACCGGCGGCAATCTGCTCCAGCGCACCCGGTGCCCGTACTTCCAGGACCTGTCCAAGCCGTGCAACAAGCGCGAGCCGGGCAGCGGCTGCGGCGCGCGGGACGGCGTCCACCGCGACCACGCGGTGCTGGGCCACTCCGCGCACTGCATCGCCACCCATCCCTCGGACATGGCGGTGGCGCTGGCCGCCCTGGACGGGCGTGTCGAACTGTACGGCCCCGAGGGCGCCCGGCGTGTCGCGGCGGCGGACTTCCACCGGCTGCCCGGGAACCGGCCCGAGCAGGACACCGAGATCCGGCCGGGCGAGCTGGTCACCGGCGTGGTGCTGCCGGCCTCGTCGGCAGGGCTGCCGTCGGCGTACCGCAAGGCACGCGACCGGGCCTCGTACGCCTTCGCGCTCGCGTCCGTCGCGGTCGTGCTGCGCGTGGCGGACGGTGTGGTGGGCCACGCGGGCCTCGCCTTCGGGGCGCTGGCGCACCGGCCGTGGCGGGCCCGGCGGGCGGAGGAGGCGCTGCTGGGCGCGGCTCCCACCCGGGCCGCGTTCGAGCACGCCGTCGACCTCGAACTCTCCGCCGCGCGGCCGCTGCGGGACAACGCCTACAAGGTGCCGCTCGCCCGGAATCTCGCCGTGGACGTGCTGTCCCGGCTGACCGACACCGCGCTCACGAGGAGGGCGTCATGACCGGCAGCCTGGGCGCTCCCGCCGAGCGCCGGGAGGGACGGGAGAAGGTCAGCGGCACCGCCCGCTACGCCGCCGAGTACCACGTGCCCGGGCGGGCCCAGGCCTGGCCCGTGCCGGCGGCCGTCGCCCGGGGGCGGGTGACCGGCGTCGACACGGCGGCCGCCCTGGCCGTGCCCGGGGTGCTCACCGTCCTCACCCACGAGAACGCGCCGCGGCTTCGGGAGCCGGACGACGCGACGCTCGCCGTGCTCCAGGACCCGCGGGTTCCGCACCGGGGCTGGTTCGTGGCCCTGGTGGTGGCCGAGACCCTGGAGGCGGCCCGGGCCGGTGCCGCCGCCGTCCGCGTCGCCTACGACGCCGAGGGGCACGACGTGGCCCTCACCGCCTCGCACCCGGGTCTGTACGTGCCCGAGGAGGCCAACGCCGGTGCGCCGGGCCTGCGTGAACAGGGCGATCCCGACGGGGCGTTCGACTCCGCGGCCGCCCGGGTCGACGTGGTGTACCGGGTGCCGCCGCTGCACAACCACCCCATGGAGCCGCACGCCAGCACCGCCCGCTGGGAGGACGGCCGGCTCACGGTGCACACCTCCAGCCAGGGCACCAACGCGGTACGGGCCGCGCTCGCCGGGCTGTTCGGGCTGCCCGAGGAGCGGATCGTCGTCACCGCCGAGCACGTCGGCGGCGGCTTCGGCTCGAAGGGGACGCCACGGCCCGACGTCGTCCTGGCCGCGATGGCGGCCCGGCAGACCGGGCGGCCGGTCACCGTGTCGCTCCCCCGCCGGTACCTGCCCGCCGTCGTCGGGCACCGCGCGCCGACGCTGCACCGGCTGCGGCTGGGGGCCGACGAGGACGGCCACCTTTCGTCCCTCACGCACGAGGTCGGCACGCACACCTCCCGCATCAAGGAGTTCGTGGAGCACGCGGCGGTCCCCGCACGCGTGATGTACGCCGCGCCCCACCGCCGCACGGTGCACCGGGTCGCCGCGCTGGACGTGCCCTCGCCGTCGTGGATGCGGGCGCCGGGCGAGGCTCCGGGCATGTACGCGCTGGAGTCCGCCATGGACGAACTCGCGACCGAACTCGACATGGACCCGATCGAGTTGCGCGTCCGCAACGAGCCGGACGTCGAGCCCGACAGCGGCCTGCCGTTCAGCAGCAGGCACCTGGTCGAGTGCCTGCGGGAGGGTGCCCGGCGCTTCGGATGGGCCGGGCGCGATCCCCGGCCGGGGACCCGCCGGGAAGGGCCCCTGCTGCGGGGCACGGGCGTGGCGGCGGCGACGTACCCTGTCATGGTGGGGCCCTCCACGGCCGCGGCCCGCGCCCTGCCCGACGGGACGTACCTGGTGCGGGTCAACGCCACCGACATCGGCACGGGGGCCCGGACCGTGCTCGCGCAGGTGGGCGCCGACGCCCTCGGGGTGCCGCTGGAGCGGGTGCGGATCGAGATCGGCAGCAGTGAGCTCCCGTCGGCGCCGCTGGCCGGCGGCTCGTCCGGCACCGCCTCCTGGGGCTGGGCGGTCCACGAGGCCTGCGCCCGGCTGGCCCGGCGGCTGGCCGAGCACACCGGGCCGCTGCCCGAGCAGGGCGTCGAGGCCCGCGCGGACACGACCGGGACGGCGGACGCCGAGAGCGAACGGGCGCGGCACGCCTTCGGGGCGCACTTCGCCGAGGTCGCCGTGGACACCGTCTCCGGCGAGGTACGCGTGGGCCGGCTGCTCGGGGTGTACGCGGCCGGGCGCGTCCTCAACGCCCGCACGGGGCGTTCCCAGTTCGTCGGCGGCATGACGATGGGTCTGGGCATGGCGCTGACGGAGGGCAGCACGATGGACGCCGCGTTCGGTGACTTCACCGAGTCGGACCTGGCTTCGTACCACGTGCCCGTGCATGCCGACGTCGGCGAGATCGAGGCGCACTGGCTCGACGAGGACGATCCGTGGCTCAACCCGATGGGCAGCAAGGGCATCGGGGAGATCGGCATCGTCGGGACGGCCGCGGCGATCGGCAACGCGGTCCATCACGCCACCGGCGTCCGCTTCCGTGAACTCCCGCTCACGCCGGACCGGGTGCTGACCGGGATGCTCGGCGCGCGGGCGTAGCCCGCGGGCGGGACCGGATCCACCCGTGGATCCGGTCCGGCGCGGTGACCACGGGAGTCACTCCGCCATGGAGCCCGCCTCGGGCGCCGGGGCGGGCGCCCACTGTCGGCTCGCGATGGGCGCCAGCACGCGGAAGACCAGCGCGACGAGGGCCAGCAGTGCCGCGCAGACGGCGACCGCGGCGGCGAGCCAGGGCGGGGCGAGCGCGAGGTCCACGGCCCGGGACAGGGACGCCGCCGGGAAGGAACTCCCGTACGCCTGGGCCCCCGCCGGCACCGTCGGCACCAGCACCGACCCGGCCAGCACCACGGCGACGGGGCGCAGGGCCAGCAGCAGCACCAGCACCGTGCACAGCACCGACAGGCCGAGGGCGAACGCGTGCAGGCGCAGGGAGGCGTCGCCGCGCTGGAGCGGGAAGTGGGCCACCGCGCAGACGGCGAGGGCCAGGGCGGCGAGCCGGCCCGACCAGGACACGGAGCGGGCGAAGCGGTCCTGGGCGCGGTCGCGGTCCGAGGGCGGGGCGTCGAGGGTCCGGTGGGCCTCGCCGGCCGCGGCCTTGCGTGCCGCTCGGCGCTTGCCCGGCCGGGCGGGCGCCCCGGGGGTCCGCGGCCGTGCCGCCGGGGCGCGACGTCCCGTTCGGCGGGCGGCCGGTGCGATCCAGGCGCTCCAGGCCGAGGCGGTCGATCAGCTCGACCAGTTCACCGACGGTCCGACCGGTGGCGGCCGCCCGCGGTGCCTCCTCGCGGACGTGGGGCTCCTGCGGCTCCTTGTGCAGCAGGGTCACCAGCCGGGTCACCTCCTCCACGGGGCGGTGGGCGGCCGCGGCCCGGATGGCCTCGTCCGCGCAGTCGGCGTCGCGCGGGGGCTTGGTCAGAGCGGGGTGATGAAGAGCAGGTGGTCATACTCGCCTCCATGGGAAGAGTGCGGCCGCTCCTGCGCCCCCCGTCGTGTGACGAGCGATGTAACGGTCACCATTACCAGGCGCCCCCGTCACACCGTGCCACTCGGGTGAGCCAATGGGATGACCGCCCGCACGGGAAAATCCGCCGACGCGCCGACATGTCGGGCTCCGGGCGCAATACAGCGGCCGGAAACGGGAATCCAGGAAGGGACACCCCGTGTCGCGGCACGCCAGGAGGAGGGCAGCCCGTGGATACGACCACAACGGTGATCATCCTGGCCGCGGGTCTCGCGGCCCTCGTCCTCGCCTTCGCCGTCGGCATCCTCGTGCGGCTGGTGCGGACCCGGCGCGACCTGCGGCACGCGGGACTGCCCACGGGCCCGCGGTGGGTCTTCTGGGGCGCGGTCCTCTATTTCGTGCTGCCCGCCGACCTGCTGCCCGACCCGGTGTACCTGGACGACATCGGCGTCCTGCTGCTCGCTCTGCGCACTGTCCGCGGCTCCCTCGGCGAGCGGGAGCGCAGTACGGCACACCGGCCGGACTGTCAACCGGCCCGATGACTACGGAAAGTAAGGAAACCAACCACCCGTTCGATTCGTATAAGTCTCTGGAAGCCGAAACGAGCCGGCGGACCGGGTGGCCGCGCCCCTGGACCTTCGCTTGATCGGCGCAGTACCGACGAGGGAGAGACGATGCAACCGTTCGCGCTCAACTACGCGCGCCCGGCAGTGGAGTTGGAAGCGGCCACTCCGTACGTGTACGACGCCGGACTGCAGCTGAACGTGCTCCGCGACGGCCGGGTCGCCGCCTGCGACTTCGCCGTGTTGAGAGAGTTCGGCACCACGACGTCCACCGCCGGCTCCAAGACCCACTTCGACGACTGACCGCGGGCCGCCGAAGATGACCGTACTGATCCTCACCTGTGAGGAGGACGTGACCGCGGACATGGTGGTCGTGCACCTGAACGGCGCCGGGGTTCCGGTGGTCCGGGTCGACCCCGCCGACCTCACGGGGGGTGTCGCGCTGTCAGGGGAGTACGTGCACGGCCGGTTCCGCGGCCATCTGTCCGCCGGGGGGCGGCTGGTGAGCATCGGGGGGCTGCGGTCGGTCTGGGTGCGCCGGCCCGGCACCCCGGCCGCGCGGGCGGCCCAGCCGTCCGCGTGGCTGACCGAGGAGGCCGCGCAAGCGCTCTACGGCATGCTGCGGGGCTCGGACGCGCGCTGGATGAACCATCCCGACGCGGCCGTCCGGGCCCGGCACAAGCCCTGGCAGCTGCGTCTGGCCCAGCGGTGCGGCCTGCCCGTGCCCGCGACGCTGATCACGACCTTCCCGCGCGCGGCCCGCGAGTTCGCCGAGCGCTACCCGGACCTGGTGGTCAAGCCGGTGTCGGGCGCGCATCCGCAGGACCCGCCGCGAGCGGTGCCGACGAGCCGGGTCGCGCCGGACACGGACTTCTCCGCCGTCGCGTTCGGGCCGACGCTGTTACAGCGGCGGATCGCCAAGCGGGCCGACGTCCGGCTCACCGTCGTGGGCGAGCGGATGCTGGCCGCCCGCAAGGCGACCGCGGCGGACGCGGATCCCGACGAGGTCGACGTGCGTTTCGCGGCGCCCGGCCCGCCGTGGCAGCCGGCCGACGTCCCGCCGCGCGTCGCGACGGGCGTCCGGGCCTATCTGCGCGAGGCCGAACTGGCGTACGGCGCCTTCGACTTCGCGGAGGACGCCGACGGGACCTGGTGGTTCCTGGAGTGCAACCAGTCGGGGCAGTTCGGGTTCGTCGAGGTGGAGACGGGCCAGCCGATCGCCCGCACCATCGCCGAGTGGCTGGCCCGGCCGGTCCCCGAGGAGCCGTCGCGCGTCAACGGCTCGAACGCGACGGTGCGCTGAGCACCGGGCCCGGCACACCCCGGGCCCGGGCCCGCCGGGGTCACTGCGGTCGGGGGCCGGGGAGCATGCCGGCGCGCTGCCAGCCCGCTCCCGGGGAGTGCGGCCGGTCGTAGCCGAGGGACTGCGAGGGCCGCATGACCAGCTCCAGTTCCCTGCTCACACGTTCGGCCTCGCGGCGCACCTGTGCGGGTACGTCGCCGCGCTCCGCGATGAGTCGGTCGTAGATGGGGGAATCCTGGAACACCCGTCAACGTGCCTTTCTGCTCGTCGGCCCCGTACGGGGGCGAGACTGCGAGTGTAGGCGGCACAGAGTCCCGGAGTGTGAATTCCCTGGGATGACTTGACGCAGACCGGACATCCGTGACAGGCGAACGCGGGACGGCCTCAGGCTCCGGTCGAGGAACCCGGCCGGACGATCATCAGGACGGTGACCGTGGCCCAGAGGAGGTTGAAGATCCCGGTGGACATGGCGAGTTGCACGGTGTTGCGATGCTCCACGGCCTGCTCGCCCTTCAGCCGGTCGAGGAGTTCCTCCTGGCGGGGCAGGACGAACGCGACCAGGACGCCTGCCGCGGCGGCGGTGAGGGCGATGGAGGTGACGAGCCATCCGCTGCCCAGGACGCCCATCGCGGCGCCGGTGGCGAACCCGAACAGTGGGACCGTCAGTCCGACACCGGCGTAGACGCGGCAGATGCGGTGCAGCAGCGCGACCGTGCCGAGCGCCGACGGGCCGGGGGCGTCGCCGTCCGCGGGAGCCGCGCGGCGCACCGCCGGCGGGAACATGCTGGCCGCGACGGTCACGGGACCGATGGCGACGATGGCGGCCAGGACGTGGAGGGACAGCAGGATCTTGGTCACCGGGGCTCTTTCCGTGATGGTGATCGACAGCGCCCACGCTAGGAAGCCCCGACGCGATCCCCCAGGGGCTGGAACGACAGCTTCCCACGGGTTCTCGCCAACTCCCCCGACCTGCTCTGCTGCTGCGAGAGCCACCACAATCCCCACTTCACGGCGGTGGCGGGAACACTCCTAGGGTGGCGGTCATGCACACCGTGGCGATCCTGGTTCTCGATCACGTGGTCCCCTTCGACATGGCGGCGCCCCAGCAGACGTTCGCGTGGACCCAGCTGCCGGACGGGCGGCCCGCCTACCGGGTCCGGCTGTGCGCCGAGACACCGCAGGTGCGGGCGGACGGCGGTTTCACCCTGCGCGTCGACCGGGGGCTGGAGGCGCTGGCGGAGGCCGACACGATCATCGTGCCGGGCTGCTCGCCCGAGGCCGCGCCGCCGTCCGCCCGGGTACTGGCGGCCCTGCGGCAGGCGGCCGAGTCCGGTACCCGCATCGCGTCGGTGTGCGTGGGCGCCTTCGTCCTGGCGGAGGCGGGGCTGCTGGACGGGCTGCGCGCCACCACCCACTGGGTCGCCGCGGGCGAGCTGGCCCGCCGGTTCCCGCGGGTCGACGTGGAGCCGGACGTGCTGTACGTGGACAACGGACAGATCCTCACCTCGGCCGGTGCGGCCGCCGCGCTGGACCTGTGTCTGCACATGATCCGCCGGGATCTGGGGTCGGCCGTCGCGGCGGGCATCGCCCGGATGTCGGTCATGCCGCTGGAACGGGAGGGCGGGCAGGCCCAGTTCATCGTGCACGAGCACCCGCCCGTGCCGCGGGGCTCGGCGCTCGAACCGCTGCTGGAGTGGATCGAGGACAACCTCGCGCAGGAGGTGACGCTCGGCGCGCTGGCGGCGCGCGCGGGAATGAGCGAGCGGACCTTCAGCCGCCGCTTCCGGGAGCAGACCGGCACCACGCCGTTGCAGTGGCTGCTGCGGGCGCGGGTGCGGCGTGCCCAGTACCTGCTGGAGAACACCGACCACGGTGTCGAACGCATCGCGCGTCAGGCGGGGTTCGGGTCACCGACCGCGTTCCGGGAGCGGTTCCGCAAGGTGGTGGGCACCACACCGTACGCCTACCGGGCGGCCTTCCACGGGAGGACGGCTGCCTCGGCGGCCCGTTCGTAGGCCGCCGAGGCATGCGCCCGGTCCGCGCCCGGGCCCGGTGGGGTGTCAGCCGACGAGCGTCAGGCCGTTCTCCCCGTCCGGGTCCGCGGTCTCGGACCGCCCCTTGGTGAGGAGCAGTGCGTCCGCCTTGGCGATCGCCTCGTGAATCGCGGACGTCCCCATCATCACGCACAGCGTGTAACTGACGTCCTCCAGCTCGCGTGCCGCCGCCGGATGGTGCCTCTCCGCCTGAGCGATCCTCAGCGACGCGTACCGCGTCAGCAACTCCCTGACGACCTTCGGGTCCGGTACGAGCACGTAGCGCCCCTCTCTCTATTTTTCGCTGCGTATGCCCGAACCACGCGAAAACATTCACACCTTTCTCTCAGCCGGGCGGAATCGGCGAGATTTTGTTGTGCTCTGATCACCCGTCAGGCCGGCTGACGGCGCCCTGGACGGTGATGGCACCGGTGATCAGCGGCAGCAGCCAGATGGGGCTGTGCTCGGGGCAGCAGGAGACCCGGGGCGGCGCGCGGCCGTCCCGGGTCTCAGGGTCTGGTCAGGCGGCGTCCAGCTCCGCCAGTTCCTCGGCGGTCAGGGTCAGGTCGGTGGCGGCGAGCGAGTCACGGATGGTCTCGGGCCGGCTCGCGCCCGGGATCGGGACGACCACCGGCGACTTGGCGAGCATCCACGCCAGGCACACCCGCTGCGGGCTCACCCCGTGCCGCTCGGCGATGCGGGCGAACGGGGCGTGGGACGAGCCGAGTCCACCGGCCCGGGAGATCCCGCCGAGGGGGCTCCAGGGCAGGAAGGCGATGCCGAGTTCGTCGCACAGGCGCAGTTCCGGCTCGCTGGAGCGGAAGGCCGGGGAGAACTGGTTCTGCACGGAGACCAGGCGGCCGCCCAGGATGTCGTTGGCCTGCCGGATCTGCTCGGGGTCGGCGTTGGAGATGCCGGCCATGCGGATCTTGCCCTCGTCCAGGAGGTCGCGGATCGCGCCGACGGACTCGGCGTAGGGGACGCGCGGGTCGGGGCGGTGGAACTGGTAGAGGCCGATGGCCTCCACGCCGAGCCGGTGCAGCGACGCCTCGCAGGCCGCCTTGAGGTGGCGGGGGCTGCCGTCGAGGGTCCAGCTGCCGTCGCCCGGGCGCAGGTGGCCGCCCTTGGTAGCGACCAGGACGTCGGCGCCGCGGTCGTGGGAGGCGAGGGCCTTGGCGATGAGGGTCTCGTTGTGACCGACCTCGTCGGCGTCGCGGTGGTAGGCGTCCGCGGTGTCGATCAGGGTCACTCCGGCGTCGAGCGCGGCGTGGACGGTGGCGAGGGAGCGGTCCTCGTCCGGCCGTCCCTCGATGGACATGGGCATCGCGCCCAGTCCGATCGCGCTGACCTCGACGTCACCGATACGGCGGGTGTGCATGTGGTCGTGACCTCTTCCGCTGTCGTTCCGGCTGTCCGGCGATGGTGCGCTCCAGCCTGGCCGCCGGGGGCCGGGACGTCCAATAGAAGAAGGAGAACGCATTCAGCACCCGCGCCACTGAATCGGGCCCGGCGGGACCTTGTCACACCGGTATGAAATCCGGCGCCGGAACACTCAACTCCCCCACACAGAACGGCGATCCGCACGGCACTCCCCCGCCTCGCTGCCATATTCGAGAACCGCTTCGGAGGTGGTCGTGAGCACAGAAGTGACAGCATCCGGTCCGGGGGAGACTCTGACGCACGCCCCCGGGAGCACCGCGGAACGCCTCGCCGGCCTGGCGGACCGCCGCGAGCGGGCGGTGGCCCCGGGCGGACCGCGCAGACGCGGGGAGTTCTCGGCCCGGGAGCGGATCGAACGGCTCGTGGACAAGGACTCCTTCACCGAGACCGGCCTGTTCGTGCGGGCCCGGCCCACCGGGCAGGACACCCGCCGCCCCTACGGCGACGGGGTGGTCACCGGGTACGGCACGGTCGACGGCCGCCCGGTGTGCGTGTTCGCCCAGGACTCCGCGGTGTTCGGCGGCAGCATGGGCGAGGCCTTCGGCGAGAAGACCATCGCCCTGATGGAGCTCGCCCTGAAGACCGGCTGCCCGGTGATCGGGCTGAACGACGGCGGCGGCGCGCGCATCCAGGAGGGCGTCGCCGCGCTCGCCCTCTACGCCGAGCTGGTGCGCCGCAACGTGAAGGCGTCCGGGGTGATCCCGCAGATCTCCGTCGTCCTCGGACCGTGCGCGGGCGGTGCCGCCTACTCGCCGGCGATCACCGACTTCACGGTGATGGTGGACGGCGTCTCCCACATGTTCGTCACCGGCCCCGACGTCATCGAGACGGTCACCGGCGAGCGCACCACCGCGGAGGAACTGGGCGGCGCCCGCACCAGCAACACCGTCAACGGCAACGCCCACTTCCTCGCCGCCGACGAGGAGGACGCCCTCGACACCGTGCGCGACCTGCTGTCCTACCTCCCGGCCAACAACCTGGAACGGCCCCCGGAGTACGCCCCGGGGCAGGCGCCGCCCGGGACCGGGCTCGACCGGATCGTCCCCGACCGGCTCGGCGAGGCCTACGACATGCGGGACGTCCTGCACGCCGTCGTCGACGACGGTGAACTGCTCCAGGTGCAGGAGCTGTTCGCGCCGAACATCATCTGCGCCCTGGCCCGGGTCGAGGGCTGCTCGGTGGGGGTCGTCGCCAACCAGCCGCTGCACGCCGCCGGGGTCCTCGACATCGACGCCTCCGAGAAGGCGGCCCGGTTCGTGCGGTTCTGCGACGCGTTCGGCATCCCGCTGCTGACCTTCGCCGACGTGCCGGGCTATCTGTCCGGGGTGCGGCAGGAGCGGGGCGGGATCATCCGCCGCGGGGCGAAACTGCTGTACGCCTACGCCGAGGCGACCGTCCCGAAGGTGACGGTGGTGGTGCGCAAGGCGTACGGCGGCGGCTACGCGGTGATGGGGTCCAAGCACCTGGGCGCCGACGTCAACCTCGCCTGGCCGACCGCCCGGATCGCCGTGATGGGCGCCGAGGGGGCCGTGGGCGTGCTGCACCGGCGCGAACTCGCCGACTCCGACGACCCCGAGGCGCTGCGCGCCCGTCTGCTCGCCGCGTACGAGCGCACCCACGGCACCCCGTACCTCGCCGCCGAGCGCGGCTACGTCGACGCCGTCATCGCGCCGCGCGAGACCCGGGAGCAGGTCTGCCGCGCGCTGCGCGCCCTGCGCGGCAAACGCGCGCCGATGCCGGAGCGCCGGCACGGCAACATCCCCCTCTGACCGCCCCCTCTGACCGCCTCCCTCTGACCGCCCTTTCGCGACCCGTCAGCCGATCCGCGCCGTGAGGAGCCCCGCCCGATGGACAGCCGTCGCCCCCCGCTCGCGCCCGTGTGCCCGACGCTGCCGGAGTTCGTGCGGCACTGGGCCGAGACCACCCCGGACCGCCGGGCCTTCACCTTCGTCGAGCATCCCGCGCCGCACTCGCGTGGTGTCCACCGCACGCTGACCTGGCGCCGACTGGACGTGCGGGTGCGGGCGCTCGCCGCGCGCCTCGCCGGGGAGGCCCGGCCGGGGGACCGCGTCGCGCTGCTGTGCCCGCAGGACACGGAGTACGTGACCGCCTTCCTCGCGGCGCTGACCGCCGGGATGGTCGCGGTGCCGCTGTATCCGCCGGGACTGCCCGGGCACGCGGACCGGCTCGCGGGCGTCCTGGCCGACGCGCGGCCCTCGGTCGTGATGACCACGGGCCGGGCCCTGGACGAGGTGCGGGACTTCCTCGGTGCCGACGGGCCGCGGATCGTCGTCGCGGACGAGGTGCCCGACGACGCCGGCCCCGACGGGCGGCCGGTCGCCCCCGACCCCGGGGCGACCGCCTACCTCCAGTACACCTCCGGTTCGACCCGTGCCCCGGCCGGCGTGGAGATCAGCCACGGCAACGTCGTCGCCAACGCCCGCCAGGCACTGACCGCCTACGGTGCCGACGCCCGCCCGGTCACCTGCGTGGGCTGGCTGCCGCTCTACCACGACATGGGACTGGTGCTCAGCGTCGCGGCGCCGGTGGTGCGGGGGCTGCTGTCGGTCCTCATGGACCCGGCCGCGTTCCTGCACGAGCCCGTGCGCTGGCTGCGGCTGCTCGCCACGCACCCGAACGCCGTGAGCGCCGCGCCCAACTTCGCCTACGACTACTGCGTCGCGACCGTCACCGCCGAGCAGAAGGAGGGACTGCGGCTGGACGGCGTCACCGCGCTGATCAACGGCAGCGAGCCGGTCCGCCCGGGCACGGCCGACCGTTTCCACGCGGCGTTCGCCGACCAGGGCCTGGCGCCCGGGACCCACTGCCCGTCGTACGGGCTGGCCGAGGCCACCGTGTTCGTGTGCGCGGCCCGGCCGGGCGAGCCGCTGCGCCGGTTCGCGCTGGACCGTGACGCCCTGGCGGCCGGGAAGGCCCTGCCCGCGCGGCCGGAGGACCCCCGCGCCGTGCTCCTGGCGGGCTGCGGGACACCGGCGGGCCAGCGGGTGCGGATCGCCGACCCCCTGACGCGGGCCCTGCTGTCGGAGGGCGAGGTGGGTGAGATCTGGGTGCAGGGGTCGAACGTGGGCCGCGGCTACTGGGACCGGGGGCAGGGGGACGTCTTCGGTGCCGGGTTCGCGGACGCCGCGGCCGCTCCGGGCGGCTGGCTGCGCACGGGCGATCTGGGGACGGTGCTGGAGGGTCAGCTCGTCGTCACGGGACGGTTGAAGGACCTGATCATCGTCGACGGCCGCAACCACTATCCGCAGGACGTGGAGGCGACGGCCCAGGACGCGCACGAGGCCGTGCGCCGGGACCGGCTGGCGGCGTTCGCCGTGCCGGGCGGCGCCGGTGGCGAGCGGGTGGTCGTCGTGGCCGAGCACGCGCGGACCGCGCGCCTCGCCGAACTGGACGTCCCGGCCGTGGTGCGTGCCGTGCGGCGCGCGGTCTCCGCGCGGCACGGCCTGCGGCTCGCCGACGTCGTCCTGGTGCCGCCGGGCACGGTGCCGCGTACCTCCAGCGGCAAGGTGTCGCGGGCGCTGACCCGGGCTCGGTACCTGGAGGGCACGTACGGCGGGCAGGACCGTTCGGCGACGGCGGGTGCGGCGGGATGAGGACGGTCGACGAGGGCGCCCTGCGGCGGCTCATCGCCGAGCGGGTGGCCGTCTGGTACGGCACGGCTCCCGAGGGCGTCCCGATGGACCGGCCGCTGGCGGATCTCGGCATGTCCTCGCGGGACGCGGTCGCCCTGGCCGGTGAGCTGTCCCGGGCGACGGGCCGCGAACTGCCCGCGACACTCCTGTGGGAGACGCCCACCGGGCACGCGCTGGTGGCGCGGCTGTGCGGCACGGAGGCCGGAGCCGCCCCGGTGCCGCGTCCCGGACCGCCGGGCGGGACGGGCGAGCCGGTCGCGGTCGTCGGGGTCGGGTGCCGGCTGCCCGGCGGGGTGCACGGCCCGGAGGACTACTGGCGGCTGCTCAGTGAGGGCGTCGACGCGATCCGGCGCGTCCCGGAGGACCGCTGGCGCGACTTCACGGCCTTCCCGCCCGCCGACGCGCATCCGCTCGGCGGCTACCTCGACGACATCGCCGGGTTCGACGCGGACTTCTTCCGCATCACCCCGCGCGAGGCCGCGGTGATGGACCCCCAGCAGCGGATCCTGCTGGAGGTGGTGCACGAGGCGCTCGACCACGCCGCCGTGCCGGCCCGGTCCCTGGCGGGCACCGCCACCGGCGTGTTCGTCGGCATCTCCGCACCGGAGTACGGGCAGCTCACCGGCGCCGACCCGGCCGCCGTCGACCCCTGGGCCCCGGCCGGGGGCGCCCTGAGCGTGGCCGC
This sequence comes from Streptomyces sp. SudanB52_2052, assembly GCF_964272415.1. Lineage (NCBI taxonomy): Bacteria > Bacillati > Actinomycetota > Actinomycetes > Kitasatosporales > Streptomycetaceae > Streptomyces > Streptomyces sp. SudanB52_2052. The sequence goes on from NZ_OZ186796.1 coordinate 304,327, forward strand.
CGGACGGCTCGCCTACGTCCTGGACACGCGCGGGCCGAGCCTCGCCGTCGACACGGCCTGTTCGTCCTCGCTGGTCGCGGTGCACCACGCCTGCGTCAGCCTGCGCACCGGCGAGAGCGACACGGCGATCGCCGCCGGCGTCAACCTGCTGCTGTCGCCCGCCGTGAGCGTCGCCTTCCGCAGGGCGGGCGCCCTCGCGCCGGACGGCCGGTGCAAGCCGTTCTCGGCCGCGGCGGACGGCATCGGGCGCGGCGAGGGCTGCGCGGCGGTGATCCTGAAACGGCTGTCCGACGCGGAGCGCGACGGCGACCGCGTGCTCGCCGTCATCCGCGCCTCCGCCGTCAACTCCGACGGCCGCTCCAACGGCCTGATGGCGCCCAACCCGGCCGCCCAGCAGGCACTGCTGGAGAGCGCGTACGCCCGGGCCGGGCTGGCCGCCGCGCACGTCGACTACGTGGAGGCGCACGGCACCGGCACCCCACTGGGCGACCCGATCGAGGCGGGCGCGCTCGGCGCGGTGCTCGGCGCGGGCCGCGACCCGGACCAGCCGCTGCTGCTGGGGTCCGTCAAGGGCAACCTCGGTCATCTGGAGTCGGCCGCGGGCGTCGCCGGCCTGGTGAAGACCGTGCTGGCCCTGCACCACGACCGCATCCCGCCGTCCCTGCACTGCGCGGAGGGCAGTTCCCTCGCCGACGTCCGGCTGCGGGTGGTGACCGAGCCGGAGCCCTGGCCCCGCTACGGCGGCACGGCCGTCGCGGGGGTCTCGGGATTCGGCTTCGGCGGCACCAACGCCCATGTGGTGCTGGAGGAGGAGCCGCCGGGCCTGGTCCCGGCCCCGGCGACGGGGGAGCCCGTCGCACGCCTGCACCTGCTCTCCGACGTCGACGCCGAGCGCGTCCGCGACACGGCGGGCAGGCTCGCCGACCGGCTGCGGGCCGGCGCCGCCCGTCCGGCCGACGTGGCCCGCACCCTGGCCGGGCGGACCGGCCGGGGCCCGGTACGCGCCGCCGTGGTCGCCCGTGACCGCGCCGAACTGGTCGACGCGCTGGACGCGTTGGCGGCAGGGCGTCCGGACGCGCGGGTGGTGACCGGGGACCGTGACCGCGTGGGGACCGGCCCGGTGTGGGTCTTCTCCGGCTACGGCAGCCAGTGGCCGGGCATGGGGCGGCGACTGCTGGCCGAGGAGCCCGCGTTCGCCGCCGCCGTCGAGAAGCTCGACCCTCAACTCGCCCCCGAATGCGGCCTGTCCCTGTACGACCACCTGTCCTCCGGGGCCGGACTCGACCGCCTGGAGGTCGCCCAGCCCGTGCTGTTCGGGCTCCAGCTGGCCCTGGCCGAGCTGTGGCGTTCCCACGGGGTCGAACCCGCCGCGGTCATCGGCCACTCCATGGGCGAGGTGGCGGCGGCCGTGTGCGCGGGCGCGCTGGACGTGGCGGACGGGGCGCGGGTCATCGCCGTACGGGCCCGGCTGCTCAGCGGGCTGCGGGGCGGGGCGATGGCGGTGGTGGACCTGGACGACGTCGAAGGGGAGTCGCTCGGACGGGGTGTGCACGTCGCCGTGCACTCCTCGCCCCGGCAGAAGGTCGTCACCGGCGAGGAGGCGGCGGTGGCCGCGCTCGTGCGCCGGCTGGAGGGGCAGGGCCGGGCGGCCCGGGCCATGCGGGTCGTCGGCGCCGGGCACTCCCCCCAGGTGGACGGCCTGTTGCCGGAGCTGGTCGAGGCGTTGTCCGGCATCCGGGGCCGGCGACCGGTCGTCCCGGTCCACTCCACCGTCCTCGACGACCCGCGCGGCGACTGCGTGTTCGACGCCGATCACTGGGCGGCCAACCTGAGGCGGCCCGTGCGGCTGGACCGGGCACTGGCGTCCGCCGCGGCCGACGGCCACGCCGCGTTCGTGGAGATCTCGCCCCACCCGGTGCTGACGGGCGCCGTGGTCGACACCGTGCCCGACGCCCTCGCCCTGGCCACACTGCGCCGGGACGCCGACGGGGCGGAGGCGTTCGCCGGGCAGCTGGCCGCCCTCTACGCGGCAGGCCGACCGCTGCCCGTGCCGCCCGGCCGGGTCATCGACCTGCCCGCACCGCGGTGGCGGCACGTACGGCACTGGTGGACGGACGGGCGGGGCCGCCGCCCCGGGCCGGCGGCCGCGGGGGGCTGGGCGCGTACGACACCGGAGGCGGCAGACACCCCGGCCCAGACCGCACCAGAACCCGCGAACGCCCGCGCCCACACGGCACCAAGACCCGCAGACGCCCTCGCCCACACGGCACCAGAACCCGCCGACTCCCCGGTCCACACGGCACCAGAACCCGCCGAGGCCCGCTCGACCCCGCTGCCGGAGGAGCGGTCCGCCGAACCGGCGGACGCCGCCTCCGTCCTGGCGCGGCTGGTCCACCACATCGCCGCCGTCACCGGTCACCCGCCCACGCGTCTGGCCCCGGGCACCGCCCTGGCGGACCTGGGTCTGGACTCGCTGATGGCCGTCCGCATCCGTACGGCCGTGGAGCGCGAGTTCGGCATCGAGCTGCCCCTGCGTGCCCTGTTCACCGCCGTCACCGTCGAGGACGCCGCCGCCCGCGTGCGCCTCGCCCTGGACAGCCCGCTGCGCCCACTGCGCGCGACCGGTTCCCGTCCGCCGCTGTTCCTGGCCCACGCCGCCGGCGGCCCGGTCACCGTCTACCGGACGCTCGCCGACCGCCTCGGGGACGAGCAGCCGGTGTACGGCCTGGCGCGGATCGAGGAGGCCCGGACCGTGCCCGAGAAGGCCCGCCGGTACGCCGAGGCCATCAGCGCCGCCCATCCCGACGGGCCCTGTGTGCTGGGCGGTTGGTCCTTCGGCGGGTTCGTCGCCCAGGAGACCGCGCGGCAGCTGCGCGCCGCCGGGCGGGACGTCCGGCTGGTCGTGCTCATCGACTCCGTGCGCCCCCTCCCCCGCCACGGGCAGTCGCGCGCCGACCGGATCCGGGCGCACTTCGAGGGCTTCGCCCGGTACGTCGCCGACGCCTACGGCGTGGAGCTGGTGCTGCCGTACGACGAGCTGGTGGCCATGGACGACGACCGGGCGCGCATCGACGCCGTGCTGCGGGCGCTGCGCGAGGCCGCCGACGTGCCGCCCGCCGCGCTGGAGCACCAGCGGGCCTCATACCTGGACCTGGGCATCGGGGAAGCGCACCGGCCCGGCGACTACGACGGGCCGGTGGTCCTCTACCGGGCCGCCGAGCCCGCGCCGCACACCGTGCGCGACCCGGCGTACGAGCGGGACGACGAGGCGCTGGGCTGGGACGAGGTGTGCCCGCGCCTGGAGGTCGTGCCGGTGCCCGGTCACCATCTGTCGCTGCTCGACCCTCCGCACGTGGACGAGCTCGCCGCCCACCTGGGCCGGGTGCTCGCCGAGCGGGCCCCCTGAACCGCAACCCGAGGAGCCGCCATGCCCGACCTGCCCGAGCCGGCCCGCACGCCGCGGCCGCCCACCGGAGTGTCCCGGCGCGCCGTCGCCAGAGCGACGGCCGCCGCCGGCCTCGCGGTCCTGTTCGGGGCCGCGAGCGGCACGGCCCGTGCCGGGGCGGCCACCCGGCAGGGGCCGCGCACCCTGGACGTGTCCGTGCCCTCCGCCGCGCTCGGCCGCACCGCCCCGGTCCGGCTGATCCTGCCGTCGGACTTCGGTGCCCGGCCCGAGAAGAGGTACCCCGTCCTGTACCTGCTGCACGGTGCCCACGACGACTACACGTCCTGGACCCGGGAGACGGACATCGAGGCCTTCACCGAGGGCCGCGACCTGATCGTGGCGATGCCGGACGCGGGCCCCACCGGCATCCCGAGCGTGTGGCGCGGCGGCCCCGACTACGAGACCTTCCAGGTGAAGGAGGTGCCGGCGCTGCTGGCCCGGGAGTACCGGGCCTCCGGCGTCCGGGCGGTCGCCGGGGTGTCCACCGGCGGCTACGGCGCGATGGCCCACGCGGCCCGCCACCCCGGGGCGTTCACCGCCGCGGCCTCCTTCAGCGGCATCCTCGACACCACCGCCCCCGGTGTTCCCGCCATCATGGACGCGATTGTGGCCCGCGAGAACCTGCCGGCCGCGTCGCTGTGGGGGCACCCGCTGCTGAACCTCCTGACCTGGCGGGACTTCAATCCGCGGGCCCGCGCCGCCGGGCTGCGCGGCACCGCCCTGTACGTCTCGCAGGGCAGCGGGCTGGCCGGGGGCAGCGGCGATCCGCTGCCCGAGGCGCTGGAGAGCGCCCTGTGGCCCTCGGCGCAGGGCTTCGCCCGCGCGCTGGGCCTGCTGGGCATCCCGCTCACCGCGCACTTCTACGCGGGAGGAGGACACGACTGGCCTTACTGGAAGCGGGAGTTCACCACCTCGTGGCCGATGCTCGCCCGTGCGTTGGGCGTGCGGGAGTGACGGGGGTGCCGTCGGGGCACGGAACGGAGCGGATGGGTCGTCCGTCCAACACGGGACTTCCCGCTCGTCCCTCTGGCAACAGCCCGTGGGCGAGCCGCTTCCGGCCGAAAGGAGTGTCCGTGATGGCCGTGCCCACTCCGCACGGCGTGCCGGACCGTCCCGGCACGCCACCGGTGCCGCCCGAGCTGGCGGAGCTGCTGCGCGTCCAGCTCGCCGCGGTCGCCGACGAGGTCGAGGAAGAAGTCCGTCGCCAGGTCCCCGAGTACGCCCGGCCCGCGGACGGCACGTACCGCCGGAACCTGCGGTCGGGGGTGGTGCAGGCGCTGACCCTGTTCGTGGACCACATCGCCGATCCGCGCGACGACGGCGGCGGAATCGCGGCGACGTACTACGAACTCGGGCGCGGCGAGGCCCTGGAGGGCCGCAGCCTGGACGCGCTGCAGTCCGCGCTGCGGGTCGGCGGGCTGCACGCCTGGCGGCTGATGGGGCGTACGGCGGAGGAACTCGGCCTGGACTCCGCGGTCGTGGCGGCGCTCGGGGAGCTGGCGTTCCGGACCGTGCACGAGGTCGCCCAGGCGGCCGCGGCCGGCTACGCGGAGGCCCGGCTGCGCAGCTCCGACGAGCTGGAGCGGCGCCGCAGGCGGTTGCTCGACCTGCTCCTGGAGGACGGCCCGGTGGCGTTGGAGGCCGTGCAGGACCTGGCGCACAACGCCCGTTGGCCGGTGCCCCGGACGGTCGCCGTCGTGGCGCTGGCGGCGGCGCCGGACCGCCGGGAGGAGGAGCGCCCGCTGGCGGCGGCGGGCGCGCTGGTGGACATGGAGTCCCGGCCGCCGCGGATGCTGGTGCCCGACCCGGACGGCTCGGGACGGTTCGGCGGCCGGGCGTTCACGCTCGCGCTGCGCGGCCGGCCCGCCGCGGTCGGCCCGACGGTCGCGGTCACCGAGGCCGCGCAGTCACTGCGCCTGGCCACCCGGGCGCTCGGCCTGATGGGGCGCGGGGTGCTCCCCCGCCAGGGCGTGGTGCGGTGCTCCGACCATCTGTCGACCCTGCTGCTGTACGGCGACGAGCCGCTGCTCGACCGGCTCCGGGCGCGGGTGCTCGCGCCCCTGGACACCGTCTCGGCGGGGCAGCGCGACCGGCTCGCCGAGACCCTGCTGGCCTGGCTGCTCAGCGGCAGCAACGTGCCCGACGTCGCCGTGCGACTGCACGTCCACCCGCAGACGGTCCGCTACCGCCTGCGTCAGCTAGAGAAGCTGTTCGGCGACGCCCTGCACGATCCGCACACCCGCCTCGATCTCATTCTGGCGTTGCGTGCGGAATCACTGGGAGCACGGCCGGTCTGAATACCGGTACTCAATCGGCGACAAAAAACCGCGGTGATTCCATAATCCCGTCCATAACACCCGGCGAGGGACAGCGAATACGTTCGGGCCGTCCTTTTTCGCAGGCGCTCGACGCGCCTCACACGCGGAGGATCCCCCATGCGTATCCGCTTGTGCCTCGCCGCGCTCTCGCTGGCCGGCGGGGCCGGACTTGCCACCCTCTCGGCTCCCCCGGCCGCGGCCGCGGCCTGCTCGGACGTGGAACTCGTCGCGGCCCGCGGCACCTTCGAGCCGGGCACGCTCGGCTTCATCGTCGGCGACCCGCTGTTTTCCGCCCTGCAGAAGAAAGTGACGGGCAAAAGCCTGTCCAGCTACAAGGTGAACTATCCCGCCGACCTCTCTCCGACGTCCGCGGCCCAGGGCAATCTGGACCTGGTGAACCACGTGAAGAGCCAGGCCGCCGCCTGCCCGAACCAGAAGTTCGTTCTCGTCGGCTATTCGCAGGGCGCGAACGTCGTCGACAACTCGATCGGTATCAGCAGCGCGGGCGCGGTGGTGGGCAGCCCCATCGTGGCCACGCTGCCCGCCGCGGTCGAGCCGAAGGTCGCCGCCGTGCTGCTGTTCGGCAACCCGATCCGGGCGCTCGGCAAGAGCGTCACCGGCACCTACCAGAGCCGCACCCTGGACATCTGCGCCAAGGGCGACCCCGTCTGCGAGAACGGCGGCGGCGACGTCGGGGCGCACCTGGGCTACCGGGACGACGCCGACGCGGCGGCCACGTTCGCCGCGGGCAGACTGTGAGCCGCGGCGCCAGGCGAAGGGGCCCGGGAGGAATTCCTCCCGGGCCCCGGGCGTGTGTACGGGGGCTAGCGGGGCGACCGGGCGAAGGCGGCGAGGCTGGTGGAGACGGGCTCGGGCCGGCCGTCGTTCTGCTCGGCCGCGGCGGTCAGCACGTCGAGGTGCTGGTAGCCGTCGGCGACCACGGGGTGCAGCTCGGGCGGGACCCGGCCGGCCAGCAGTCCCTCACCGGCGAGGACGGTGAGCACCGGGTTGGCCTTGAGCCCCTCCGGATGGACGACGAGCTTCCTCACCTGCGGGGCGGTGGACAGCTGAAGGTCCGTCACGAGCTTGGTCGGGAAGTACTGCTCGGTGAAGTCCAGCGGCTGCTCTGCCAGGCTGCGGGCCAGTTGCCGGATGTCGGTGACCTCCTCCCCGGGGCCGGTGAACGGCGTGCCGTCGGCCGACCGGTGGCCCGGGTCGTCGGGGTCGCCGACGCGGTCGTAGGTGCGCCAGGTGTAGAGCGGGCCCTGCGGCCGGTCCGGGATGGCCTTGTACGCGGTGCCGTACAGCCCGGGCTGCTGTGTGCCCCCGTTGGCGACGGGGAAGCTCTTGTCGGCGATCGGCCCACCGTCGAAGAAGCCGACGCTGGTCTGCAGGAACGCCAGCGGCACGGAGTTGTCGTCCAGCAGGGCGCCGAGCACCGCCCCGTTGGTGAGCCGGAAGTCCTTCACCGAGGGCGTCCCGCTGAGGAAGGCCGCGGTGTCCTTGGAGAACAGGAAGCGGTTGGTGGCCTCGATGTTGAGGTTGGAGGGCAGGTAGCGGGGCAGGTCGGCCTCGCCGTCCAGGTCCTTCAGGGCACCGAGGCCGGCGATGGCGAGCAGGGTCATGGTCTCGGGGTTGAGGAGGACCGGCGCGGACAGGGTGCGGGAGAGCACGCCGCTGTCGAGCCCGGCCTGGATCACGCCGTGGCCGAGGCCGATGTCGGGCAGGTTGGTGTCGTCGGGGAGGCTGCCGCTGAGGTCGGCGAGGGAGGTGGCGACGGTCGTGTCGAGGGCGAAGTAGCCGGCGCACTGGTTGTGGCCGGCGTCGGCCGTGGTGGCCCGGTCGCCGTCGAAGTCGGCCGTGGCGAAGTACCCGGTGATCACGCCGCCGAGCGAGTGCCCGCCGCACAGCACCTTCCGCTTGCGCTGCGTCCGGTCGGGCACCTCGGCGGCGAGCAGGTCGTACTGGTCCCGCACGGTCTGCTCGATGCCGAGCTTCGCCATCCAGCCCAGTCGGCTGTTGGGCGCGAAGCCGTCGAAGGTCCGGGCGTCGACCTGTTTGCCGCGGTAGTAGTAGTCGACGGCGGTGTGCTGGTCGCCGGAGGCGATGCCGGTGCGGTCCTCCAGGCAGTTGGAACGCCGGTCCAGCGCCCAGAACTCGATGTGCAGGCCCTGCTCGGCGGCGCGCGCCACGGTGTTGCGGGCGACGCCGTCGAAGGCTCCCGCTCCTTCCAGGATGCCGGGCTGGGCGACGAGGATGCGGTCGGCGTCGGCGGAGGCGGTGGGCCCGTCGGCGGAGCGGTAGCGCAGGTACGACAGCCAGTCGCAGGCGGCCGGACGGGGCCCGGCCGACTCCGGCAGCGGCACCTTCACCCGCACGACCGACTCCGTCACCCCGGTCACCGGCGATGTCGACGCCACCGGTGTCTCGGTCCGCGCCCCGTCGGCCCGGGCACCCGGAGCGGCGGCCGTGAGTGTCCCGGCGGTCAGCAGCACCGCCAGTGCGGCGCCGCGCCACTTCCCTCTACTCCTGAAATTCATGTCCATGCCACGGACGCTAGGGCTGGGTCGCGGGGCCGCTCAGGGGGTGCTGATGAGAACTCAGTTTCCGGATCGCGCCTTGTCACCGGCGCACAGCGGGCCGGTTCGTCCCGCTTCTGGTCGCGGCCGAGCTGCGAAGCGCCGGTTTCGGGCGCATGGTGGGGGCATGGACGGTCAACCCCCTGTGGTCGTGCAGCCGCCCGCGTCGGACGGCGGACGGCTGGTGACCATCCACGGCGAGAACATGGGCGTCGCCTACAGCCTGTTCGACGTGCTGGACTTCCTGCACCGCGAGGGCCTGCCCACCACGGACACGGCCGTCGACGACACCGAGCTGATCGAGTGGCGCGGCGGAGGCCCGTACGACTGGAACAACGGGTCCGCCGACGAGGCGTGAGTCTGCGTACGACGGCCCCGGCCCCGCCTCAGTCCGCCGGCGCCCCGTCGCCCGGCAGGTCGAGGCCGTCGAGGCGGTCGCGGTGGGCGGGCGTCAGTTCCAGTCCTGCCGCGGCGATGTTCTCCTCCAGGTGCTCGATCCGGGCCGTACCGGGGATCGGGAGGACGACCGGTGAGCGGTCGAGCAGCCAGGCGAGCGCGACCTGTGTGGGCGTGGCCCCGAGGTCGGCCGCCACGGCGGCGATCCCGGCGTGGGCGCCTGCCTCGCCCCAGGCGACGGGCCGCCAGGGCAGGAAGGCGATGCCGGCCGCCTCGCACGCGGCGAGCACGGGCTCGTGCTCCCGGTCGAGCAGGCTGTAGCGATTCTGCACGCTCACGACGTCGATGATCTCCCGGGCCCGGTCCAGCTCGGCGACGGTGACCTCCGACAGCCCGATCCGGCCGACGAGGCCCTCGGTCTGGAGCTCCCGCAGCGTGCCGAGCTGGTCGGCGAGCGGCGTGTCGGGGTCGATGCGGTGCAGCTGGAGCAGTTCGATCCGCTCCAGCCGCAGCCGCCGCAGGGCCTGCTCGACCTGCTCGCGGAGGATCGCGGGCCGCCCGTCGAGCTTCCACTCGCCTCCGGGGCCGGTGCGCGCGACTCCGACCTTCGTGGTGATCAGCAGCCCCTCCGGGTAGGGGTGCAGCGCCTCGGCGAGGAGTTCCTCGTTGGCTCCCCCGCCGTAGAGGTGGGCCGTGTCGATCAGCGTGACGCCCAGCTCCACGGCCCGCCGGGCGACCGCGAGGGCGTTCTCCCGGTCCGGGCCGGGCTCGGTCGGCAGGCGCATGGCGCCGAAACCGAGCCGGCGCACGTCCAGCTCCCCACCGATGCGGAACGTATGCGGTGTCATGAGCGCGGTCCTCCCCCTCTGCTCAAAGGACCACGCTAGCAACGTGGTTGGCCGCGGCGCCGGTCACCCGGCGGCACCGCCCCGCCCGGCGGTCACCGCTCGCCCGGCGCGCCGTTGTCGGTGCCCGGCGTTACGCTGCGCGCAACCGGCCCCTGCCCCTTCCGGGAGGTTCTCATGGTCTCGCGTCTCAACCCGTACCTCACGTTCAACGGCGACGCCCGCCAGGCGATGGAGTTCTACCAGGAGGTCTTCGGCGGCACCCTGGTCCTCAACACCTACGGCGACTTCGGCCAGGCGGACGCCCCGAACGCCGACCAGATCATGCACGGCATGCTGGAGACCCCGAGCGGCTTCACCCTGATGGGCGCCGACAACCCGCCGGGCACGGAGGCCCCGCAGGGCAGCCCCTTCTCCGTGAGCCTGAGCGGCGACGACGGCGCCGAGCTGCGCGGCTACTGGGAGAAGCTGTCCGAGGGCGGCTCGGTGTCGGTACCGCTGGAGAAGCAGATGTGGGGCGACGAGTTCGGCATGTGCGCGGACCGCTTCGGCGTCCCCTGGATGGTCAACATCAGCAGACCCGAGTAACGGGGCCCGAACGATCAGGACGGTCCGGGACCGTCCGGCCGAGGCCGCCCGCACCCGCCGCTCACCACCGGCGGGTGCAGGCGGCCCCTTTTTGTTGGAACGTCCTGACAAAGCTGTTGACATCACTCGAAGGCGCCCGCATAGTACCTGCCACTAGAGCGCGCTAGTGGCGCGCTCCAGCCACCACCACCGCAGGGGTCCGCACCCAGGACCGCCGCACACCCCATGACCGCCGCCGCCCAGGGCACCCACCCCTCGCCTCCCTCCCCGGACCGGGCGCGGCCCCTCGTCCCAGCACAGTGAGGTGCACCCGACATGCACAGACACCACAGAGCCGCCGCCCTGACCGCCGCCGTCCTCACGGGCGCCCTGCTCGCCACCGGCTGCTCCAGCGGCTCCGGCGGCAAGAAGTCCGAGGCCGGCGGCACCGACGCCGCCGCGGGCAAGGCCACCACCCCGCGGATGACCGTCGCCCTGATCACCCACGCGGCGCCCGGCGACACCTTCTGGGACCTGATCCGCAAGGGCGCCCAGGCCGCGGCCGCGAAGGACAACATCAAGCTCGTCTACTCCAGCGACCCGGTCGCCGGGAACCAGGCCAACCTGGTGCAGAACGCCATCGACCAGAAGGTCGACGGCATCGCCCTCACCGCCGCCAAGCCCGACGCCATGAAGGCGGTGGTGGCCAAGGCCAAGGCGGCCGGCATCCCCGTCGTCGGCTTCAACTCCGGCCTGGACAACTGGAAGGAACTCGGCATGCTCGAGTACTTCGGCCAGGACGAGAACATCGCCGGCCAGGCCTTCGGCGAGCGCCTCAACCAGCAGGGCGCCAAGCACGCCGTCTGTGTGATCCAGGAGCAGGGCCAGGTCGCCCTGGAGGCCCGCTGCGCCGGCCTGAAGAAGGGCTTCAAGGGCACGACGGAGAACCTGTACGTCAACGGCACCGACATGCCCTCCGTGAAGTCGACCCTGACCGCCAAGCTCCAGAAGGACTCCTCCATCGACCAGGTGGTCACGCTCGGCGCCCCCATCGCCCTGACCGCCGTGCAGTCGGTGAAGGACGCGGGCAGCGAGGCGAAGGTCGCCACCTTCGACCTCAACAAGGATCTCGTCGGGGCCATCCAGGGCGGCAGCATCGACTTCGCCGTCGACCAGCAGCCCTACCTCCAGGGCTACCTCGCCGTCGACGCGCTGTGGCTGTACAGGACGAACGGCAACTTCAGCGGCGGCGGCACCGCTCCCGTGCTGACCGGTCCGGCCTTCGTCACGAAGGACAACGTCGACACCATCGCGGAGTTCGCCAAGAAGGGCACGCGCTAGCGGGGCCGGGGGCCGGGCGGCGCGTCAGGCCGGTCCCGCCGCCTTCGGGACCGGCCCACTGGTGCCCCGCACCACCAGCTTGGGATCCAGCACCGCCTCCCGCGGCTGCAGCTCCCCGTTCTCCAGCCGCTCGACGGCGAAGCGGACGGCGTGCTCGGCCATGAGGACCGCGTCCTGGCGGACGGTGGTCAGGCCGATCGGCATCAGGTGCGAGAGGTGGCTGTCGTCGTAGCCGACGACGGACAGGTCGCGCGGCACCTCGACGCCCGCGCGGGTGAGGGCCATCAGCAGGCCCATCGCGCAGCGGTCGTTGCCGGCGAGGACCGCCGTCGGCAGCGGCCGGCCGGCGTCACGCTCGGCCAGGAGCAGGCAGCCCGTCTCGATGCCGGACTCCTCGGTGTGGTGACCGGGAATCACCCTCGCCTCGTCCTCCAGCCCGTGGCGGCGCATCGCGGCCCGGTAGGCGCGCCGCCGCTCCGCCGAGCCGGGGCCGCGTCCGCCGTCGATGTGCACGATCCTGCGGTGCCCCAGCTCCACCAGGTGGTCCATGGCCTGCCGGACGCCCTTGGCCTCGGCGGAGTGCACGAAGTCGACCCGGGCCTGGGGCACCCGGCGGCTGACCGAGACGGCGACCGTGCGCTGCCCGAGCTCGTCGAGGTAGGCGGGCGCGGCGTCCGGGCCGAGCAGGATCACCGCCTCACAGCGGTGGCTGAGCAGCGCCTCGACGGCCTTGGCCTCGCTGCGGCCGTGGGTGGCCCCGGAGAGCAGCACGTCGTAGCCGAGGCGTTCGGCCTCGGGGTAGATGCCGGTGATGAGGTCCGTGTGGAAAGTCTGGTGCACGGTGAACATCACGCCGAGCGTGCGGCTGCGGCCCCGGGCCAGGAGCCGGGCGGCGCTGTCCGGGCGGTAGCCGATCTCGTCGGCCACGCGCAGGACCCGTTCCCGGGTCTCCCGGCTGGCGCCCGCCTGGTTGCGGAAGATGATCGAGACGAGCGCGCGGGACACGCCCGCCTTCTCGGCGACGTCCGCCATCGTGGGCCGCTGCCTGCCCGATGCATCCACCTGTGAACCCACCCTCCGACGCCGCCCACCTTACGGGGTGTCCCGCTCGGGGAGCCGTGCGGGATCCGTTCGGATCCTCGTACAGGGGATCCTGCAATCTCCCGGCAACAAGCTATTGACATGACATTTGGACAGGGGTCATCGTACTCGAACTAGAGCGCGCTAGTAGAGCGCGACAGAGAGGGGAAACGCAGCGTGATGCCGTTCGATGTGCTGACCATGGGCCGCGTGGGAGTGGATGTGTATCCGCTCCAGACGGGCGTGGGGCTGGCGGAGGTCACCTCGTTCGGCAAGTACCTCGGCGGCAGTCCGACCAACGTCGCGGTGGCCGCCGCCCGTTACGGCCGTTCGGCGGCCGTGGTCACCAAGACGGGGCGGGATCCGTTCGGGGACGTCGTGCGCACGGCCCTGGAGGGGTACGGCGTCGACGCGCGGTTCGTCGGGGTCTCGGGGATCGCGCCGACGCCGGTGACGTTCTGCGAGATCTTCCCGCCGGACGACTTCCCGCTGTACTTCTACCGGCTCCCCAAGGCCCCGGACCTGGACATCCGGCCCGAGGAGCTGGATCTGGGGGCGGTGCGCGAGGCGCGGATCTTCTGGGTCACCGGGACGGGCCTGAGCGAGGAGCCCAGCCGCTCGGCGACGCTGGCCGCGCTGGCCCACCGGGCGAAGGCGGGCGCGACGGTGTTCGACCTGGACTGGCGGCCGATGTTCTGGACCGACGCCGACCAGGCCCGCACGTACTACACGGAAGCACTGCGCCACACCACCGTCGCCGTCGGCAACCTCGACGAATGCGAGGTCGCCACCGGTGAGCGCGACCCGCACGCCGCCGCGAAGGCGCTCCTCGCGGCCGGGGTGGAGCTGGCGGTGGTCAAGCAGGGCCCGAAGGGCGTGCTGGCCATGGGCCGGGACGGCACGGCGGTGGAGGTTCCGCCGGATCCGGTCGAGGTGGTCAACGGCCTGGGCGCGGGTGACGCCTTCGGCGGGGCGCTGTGTCACGGCCTGCTGTCCGGCTGGGACACCCGGCGCACGGTCACCTTCGCCAACGCCGCGGGCGCCCTCGTCGCGGGCCGGCTGTCCTGCTCCGACGCCATGCCCGCCCAGGACGAGGTCGAGGCCAAGCTGCGTGAGGTGAACCATGCCGTCTGAGAAGATCACCCGGATCGTTGACACACGGGTGACGGACCCCGGGGCGGTCGCGGCGGCCGCCGCGCGGCGCGTCAGAGCCGCCTCGCCGCTCGGTGAGCACGGCAAGGCGATGATCATCGCCGCGGATCACCCGGCGCGCGGCGCCAACGGGGTCGGCGCGACACGCTCGACCAGGCCATCGACCTCATCAACGCCAACCCCTACGGCAACGGCACCGCCCTGTTCACCGGCTCCGGCGAAGCCGCCCGCCGGTTCCAGCGCAACGTCCACGTCGGCATGATCGGCGTCAACGTGCCGGTGCCCGTGCCGATGTCCTACTGCTCCTTCGGCGGCTGGAAGGACTCCCTCATCGGCGACTCCCCCGTCCACGGCCCCGAGGGCATCCGCTTCTACACCCGCCCCAAGGTCGTTCCAACTGACCTCCCCGTCCCTCTCCCCAAAGGACACGCACCATGGCAACGGCGCCTCCCCCGATCCGCACCACCGTCGGCAACCTGTGCCTCGGCTCCGCCCCCGACTCCTGGGGCGTCTGGTTCCCCGAGGACGAGCACCAGGTCCCGTACACCCGCTTCCTCGACGAGCTGGTGCAGGCCGGCTACGAGTGGCTGGAGCTCGGCCCGTACGGCTATCTGCCCACCGACCCGCAGCGGCTGAAGGCCGAGTTGGACGCGCGGGGTCTGAAGGTCTCCGGCGGTACCGCGTTCGGCGCGCTGCACCGCCCCGAGGCGTGGGACGAGATGCTGGCCCACGTCCGGCAGGTCGCTGCGCTGACCGCCGCCGCGGGAGCGCACCACCTGGTCTTCATCCCGCCGATGTACCGGGACGAGAAGACGGGCGCGTTCACCGAATCCCCCGAACTGACCGCCGAGCAGTGGGCGGGGTTCGGCCGGGCCGCCGACCGGCTGGGCAAGCTGCTGCTGGAGGAGTACGACGTACGGCTGGTGGTCCATCCGCACGCCGACAGCCACATCCAGACGCAGGCGGAGATCGAGCGGCTGCTGAACGAGTCCGACGGCCGGTACACCAACCTGTGCCTGGACACGGGGCATGTGGCGTACGGCGGCGGGGACAACCTCGATCTGATCCGCCGGTTCGGTGAGCGGGTCGGCTATGTGCACATCAAGCAGATGGACCCGGAGATCCTGGCGCAGGTCGCGGCCGAGGACCTGTCCTTCGGTGAGGCCGTGAAGCGCGGAGTGTGCGTGTCGCCGCCGGCGGGGGTGCCCGATCCGGCCGAGGTGGTCGGCGAACTCGCCAAGCTCGACGCGGAGTTGTTCGTGATCGTCGAGCAGGACCTGTACCCGTGCGCCCCGGAGGTGCCGCTGCCCATCGCGGCCGGCACCCGCGAGTACCTGGCCGGCTGCGGCCTGTCGGGTACCCGGCGCCCGAACATCGACAGGTAAGGAGCGGCCATGGACGTCAGGGACGACACGACACCGGCCCCCATCCCCACCCCCGCCACCGCCGTCGCGGACGACGCCCCGCCGGCGGTGAAGCGGCGGCTGCGGCTGATCACGATCATCGCCACGTTCGGTGGTCTGCTCTTCGGCTACGACACGGGCGTCATCAACGGCGCCCTGCCTTACATGACCGACGACCTCGGACTGACCCCGGTCACCGAGGGCATGGTCACCAGCTCGCTGCTGCTGGGTGCCGCGCTGGGCGCGGTGACCGGCGGGCGGCTGTCGGACGCGCGCGGCAGGCGGCGCAACATCCTGCTGCTGGCGGTGCTGTTCTTCGTCGGCGCGCTCGGCTGCACGCTCGCGCCGACCACCGAGGTGATGATCGTGGCACGGTTCGTGCTCGGTCTCGCGGTCGGCGGTGCCTCGGTGACCGTGCCGGTCTACCTCGCGGAGGTGTCGCCCGCCGAGCGGCGCGGCGCCCTCGTCACCCGCAACGAGCTGATGATCGTCACCGGTCAGCTGCTCGCGTTCACGTCCAACGCGATCATCGCCCAGGTCGGCGGCGAGTCCGGTGGCGTGTGGCGCTGGATGCTGGTCATCGCCACGCTGCCGGCCGTGGTGCTGTGGTTCGGCATGCTGGTGATGCCGGAGAGTCCGCGCTGGCTGGCCTCGCAGAGCCGCTTCGGCGAGGCCCTCGAAGTCCTGCGCCAGGTGCGGTCGCAGGCCCGGGCCGAGGCCGAGCTGAAGGAGGTCACCGCGCTCGCCGTCAAGGACGAGCAGGAGAAGCTGGGCGGCTGGCAGGACATCAAGAGCACGCCGTGGGTGCGCAAGCTGATGTTCGTCGGGTTCGGCATCGCGATCGTGCAGCAGATCACCGGCGTCAACACGATCATGTACTACGGCACGCAGATCCTGACGGACGCCGGCTTCGCCGCCGACAGCGCGCTGACGGCGAACATCGCCAACGGCGTGATCTCGGTGCTGGCCACGTTCGTCGGCATCTGGCTGCTGGGCCGTGTGCCGCGCCGACCGATGCTGATGACCGGTCAGATCGGCACCACGGCGGCCCTGTTGCTGATCGGGGTCTTCTCGCTGGTGCTGCCCTCCGGTGATCCGCGGGCGTTCGCGGTGCTCGCCATGACGGTCACGTTCCTCGCCTTCCAGCAGGGCGCGATCTCGCCGGTGACCTGGCTGATGCTGTCGGAGATCTTCCCGATGCGGATGCGCGGCTTCGGCATGGGTGTGGCGGCCGTGGTGCTGTGGCTGACCAACTTCGTGATCGGGCTGGTCTTCCCGTCCCTGGTCTCCGGGATCGGGATCTCCAACACGTTCTTCCTGTTCGTGGTGGCGGGCGTGCTGTCCCTCACCTTCGTGAAGCTGTACGTCCCCGAGACCAAGGGCCGCACCCTCGAAACCCTCGAGGCCGAGCTGCGGACGCGCTTCTCCTGACCACCTTGCAAGGAGTCATCATGACCGTACGTGTAGGCGTCATCGGCGCCGGAATGATCGGCCAGGACCACATCCGGCGGCTCACCGAGGTCGTCACCGGGGCGAGTGTCACGGCCGTGACCGACATCGACGCCGGGCGCGCCGCCGAGGTGGCGGCCCGGACCGGTGCCACGGCGCTGCCCACCGGCGCCGACCTGGTCGCCTCCCCCGACGTGGACGCCGTCCTCGTCACCTCCTGGGGACCCACGCACGCCGAGCACGTCCTGAACGCGATCGCCGCCGGCAAGCCGGTGTTCTGCGAGAAGCCGCTGGCCACGACCGCCGAGGATTGTCTGCGGATCGTCGAGGCCGAGCGGGCGCACGGCCTCCGGCTGGTGCAGGTCGGTTTCATGCGCCGCTTCGACCCCGGCTACCGGCAGATGAAGGAGGTCCTGTCCACCGGTTCGCTCGGGGCCCCGCTGATCGTGCACTGCGCCCACCGCAACCCGACCGTGCCGGAGTCGTACCACTCCGCCATGGCCGCCCAGGACACGGCCGTGCACGAGATCGACGTGCTGCGCTGGCTGCTCGACGACGAGATCGTCTCCGCCCAGGTGGTCACCCCGCGCGCCACGAGCAAGCGCTTCGCGCACCTGAAGGACCCCCAGATCATGATCTTCGAGACGTCCGCGGGCGTCCGGATCGACCTGGAGGTCTTCGTCAACTGCCAGTACGGCTACGACATCCAGTGCGAGGTCGTCGGCGAGGACGGCCTGGTGCGACTGCCCGACCCGGCGGCCGTCGGGATCCGCACGGCGGCCCGGCACGGCACGGGAGTGCTGCAGGACTGGAAGGACCGGTTCGCGGAGGCCTTCGACACCGAGTTCCGCGAGTGGGTCGCCTCGGTGGCGGCCGGCACGCAGCCCACCGGCCCGTCCGCCTGGGACGGCTACGCCGCCACCGTCATCACCGACGCCGCCGTCCGGTCCCTGGAGTCCGGCGGCGAGACCGTCACCACCGACATGAAGCCCCGCCCCGCGTTCTACGGAGGGACCGCGTGAAGATCGCCCTCGACCCGTACATGTTCCGTGCCCTGCCGATCGACGAGATGGTGCGCACGGTCGCCGAACTGGGCTACGAGTACATCGAGTTGTCGCCGCGTGCGGACTTCATGCCGTTCTTCCTGCACCCGCGGGCGGACGACGCCCGGGTGGCCGAGCTGAAGAACGCGCTGCGCACTCACGGCGTCCAGCTGTCCTCGGTGCTGCCGCTGTACAAGTGGTCCTCGCCGGACGAGACCGAGCGGCAGGCGGCCGTCCGCTACTGGAAGCGGATGATCGAGATCACCGTCGAGCTCGAATGCCCGCTGATGAACTCGGAGTTCAACGGCCGCCCCGAGCGGGCCGCCGAGAGCGAGGCCGCGTTCTGGCGCTCGCTGGAGGAGCTGCTGCCGGTGTTCGAGCACGAAGGCATCGCTCTGAACCTGGAGGCCCATCCGGACGACTTCTGCGAGGAGAACACCCCGGCCGTCGATCTCGTGCGCGCGATCAACAAGCCGTGGGTGAACTACCTGTACTGCGCCCCGCACTCCTTCCACCTCTCCGGGGCCTCGGAGGTCGGTGCGGACATCGCGGCGATGATGCGCTACGCCGGTGACAAGCTCCAGCACGTGCACATCGCGGACTCCTTCAACCACAAGGGCTCCAGCGGGCTGCGCTACATCCTGAACCCGCCGGGCACCCCGGCCCGGATCCACCAGCACCTCGACATCGGTCAGGGCGAGGTCGACTGGGACGCCTTCTTCGGCACCCTGCGCGAGCTGGGCTTCGACGGTGTCGCCACGGCCTGCGTCTTCGCCTGGGAGGAGCGGGCGAAGGAGTCGTCGGCGTTCATGCTGGACCGCATCCGCAAGGAACTCGTCGCGTAGCGGGCTGCCGCCCTCGGCCCGGGCGGGCGTCAGGAGCTCGTGAGGATCACGAGCTCCCGCGTCGCCCGGGTCATCGCCACGTAGTGGTCGACCGCCCCTTCGACGCCCGTGCCGAAGCGCTCCGGGTCGACGAGCACGACCAGGTCGAACTCCAGCCCCTTCGACAGCCGAGGGGTCAGCGACCGTACGCGCGGGGAAGCCGGCCGGAACGAGGGATCGCCGATGACGCAGGCGGTCCCTTCGGCGTGTGCGGCCAGCCAGGCGTCGAGGACCCGGTGCAGGTCCGAGACGGGTCCGTGGACGACGGGGACGCCGCCGCTGCGGATGGAGACGGGGACGTTGGCGTCCGGGAGCGCGGCCCGGATGACCGGCTCGGCCTCCGCCATGATCTCCTCGGGCGTCCGGTAGTTGACGCTCAGGGACGCCAGGTCGATCCGGTCGAACCCGACCCGCTCCAGCCGTTCCCGCCACGACTCCGTGAAGCCGTGCCGGGCCTGGGCGCGGTCCCCGACGATGGTGAAGCTGCGGGACGGGCAGCGCAGCAGCAGCATCTGCCACTCGGCGTCGGTCAGTTCCTGGGCCTCGTCCACGACGATGTGCGCGAACGGCCCGGCGAGCCGGTCCGGGTCGGCGGTGGGCAGGGCGCTGTCGTCGACCAGGGAGTTGCGCATGTCCTGGCCGTGCAGCATGACCAGCACGCCTTCGCCGTCGTCGTAGCTGTGGGCTTCCAGCAGGTCGTCGATGACGTCGGCCATGTGCGCGCGCTGGGCGGCGACGGCGGCCTCGCGCCGTCGCTCGCGCCGGGACGCTTCCGGGTCGCCGAGCCGCTGCCGTGCCGCGTCCAACAGGGGCAGGTCGGACACCGTCCAGGCCCGGGGGTCGTCGCGCTGCAGCGTGCGCACCTCCTCGCGGGTGAGCCAGGGAGCGCACATCCGCAGATAGGCCGGTACCGACCAGAGGTCCCCGACGAGGTCGGTCGCCTCGAGGACCGGCCAGGCCCGGTGGAAGGCACCGAGCAACTCCCGGTCCTGGGACAGCGCCTTGCGGAGCAGGGCTTCGGGGACGTCGCCCTCGTGCTTGTCGACGAGGAGGGTGAGCAGTTCCTCCCAGATCTGGTCGCGGGCCTCGTTGTGCGGGGTGCCGGGTTCCGCCGCCTCGAACGCCACGGCCCAGTCGGCGGCGGTCAGCCGGATGTCGGACCAGTGGGTCGTGACCGTCATGGCCTCGGTGGGCGGTTCCTCGTAGAAGCGGACGGCCTTCTCGATCGCCCGCACCATGTCCGCGGACGACTTCAGCCGGGCCACGTCCGGGTCGGTCTCCTCCCCCGCGGTGGCTCCCTCGTCGACGAGGTCCCGCAGGACGCAGGTCTGCACGCCCTCCTCGCCGAGGCTGGGCAGGACGTCGGAGACGTAGGACAGGTAGGGCCGGTGCGGGCCGACGAACAGCACGCCGCCCCGGCGGTGCTGTCCGAGGCGCGGGTCGGAGTACAGGAGGTAGGCGGAGCGGTGCAGGGCGACGACGGTCTTGCCCGTGCCGGGACCGCCGTCGACGACGAGGGCGCCGCGGGAGCCGGCGCGGATGATGGCGTCCTGGTCGGCCTGGATGGTGCCGAGCACGTCCCGCATGCGGGGTGAACGGTCGCTGCCCAGGCTGGCGATGAAGGCGGACTGGTAGTCGAGCGCGGCGTGCCCGTCGAAGGCGTCGGCGGTGAACACCTCGTCCCAGTAGTCGCTGATCCGGCCGTCGGTCCAGCGGTAGCGGCGGCGGCTCGCCAACCCCATCGGGTCGGCGTGGGTGGCTCCGAAGAACGGCTCGGCGGCCGGGGAGCGCCAGTCGACCAGCAGCCGGCGCCCCTCGCCGTCCGTGAGGCCGAGGCGCCCCACGTACACGGGCTCGGAGCCGTCCGCGGCGACCATGTGCCCGAGGCACAGGTCCAGTCCGAAGCGGCGCAGGGCGCGCAGGCGCGCGGTGAGCCGGTGGATCTCGGCGTCCCGGTCCATCGCCTGCCGCCCCTTGCCGCCGGGCGCCTTGCGTTCGGCTTCGAGACGGTCGGACAGTTCGGCGATCGACTGCTCCAGGCAGTCGGCGACGGCGGCGAAGTGCCGCTCGTCCCCGGCGATCAGCGCGGGGGTGGCTTTGTGGGCGAGGCGGTCGGGAAGGTCGAACGCGCTCGTGGTCACAGGGGTCACGTCATGCTCCCGTTTCCGCAGGTCGTGGGGGGTGAGGAACGACAGTGTGCGGGAGACGGGGGGCCTTGCCGCAAGGCCCCCTGTGCGCTATAAGTTGAGAGTGGCAAGGAGAGCGCTCCTTGCCTTTCTTCTTTTTCCCCGCCTTTCTCCTTGCCTTTCGTGTTTCCTGCTCGCCCGTCGCCCCTGATCCCGGCCCGGGCTCCCGGCCGCCGGGTCCGTGTGACACGCTCTTCGCCGAGCGGTCGGCGGGAACCGGCCGCGGCGGTTTCCGGCACCGTGGAGAGGCGGCGGCATGCGCATAGGACTGCTCGGCACCGGCCCGTGGGCACAGCTGGCCCACGCCCCCGCACTGGGCGGGCATGAGGAGTTGGACTTCGTCGGCGTGTGGGGCCGCCGCCCCGAGGCGGTCAAGGAGCTGGCCGAGCGGCACGGCGTCCGCGCCTACGACAACGTGGACGAGCTGTTCGCCGACGTCGACGCGGTCGCCGTCGCGCTGCCTCCGGACGTGCAGGCCTCGCTGGCCGCGCGGGCGGCCCGGGCCGGGTGCCATCTGCTGCTCGACAAGCCGCTCGCGCCGACGGTGGAGCAGGGGCGGGCCGTGGTGCAGGCCGTCGAGGAGGCCGGTGTCGCCTCGGTCGTGTTCTTCACGACCCGCTTCCAGCCCGAGCCGGCGACGTGGATCGCCGAGCAGGCGGCGGTGCCCGGCTGGTTCACCGGGCGGGCGCAGTGGCTCGGGGCGGTGTTCACCAGTGAGAGTCCCTTCGCGACGCCGTGGCGGCGGGAGAAGGGCGCGCTGTGGGACGTCGGGCCGCATGCCCTGTCCGTGCTGCTGCCGGTGCTCGGCGACGTGCGCCGTGTGACGGCGGCGGCCTACGGGCCCGGGGACACGGCCCATGTCGTCCTCGACCACGCGGGCGGCGCGTCGAGCACGCTCACGCTGAGCCTGACGGCACCGCCCGCCGCGTCCGGCGCCGCCGTGGAGCTCCACGGGGAGGCCGGGATCGCGGTCCTGCCGGAGAGCGCCGACGGAGCGGTCCCCGCCCTGAAGCGCGCGGCGGACGCCCTGCTCACCGCCGCCCGCACCGGCCGCCCGCACGCCTGCGACGCGGCGTTCGGCCTCCGGGTCACGGAGATCCTCACGGCGGCCGAGGACGTGTTGAACGGCGCCGCTCGCTAGGGTCTGACGTTCGGATCCCGCGGCAGCCCGAGGTCGACGTGGCGGTCCTCAGTGCGTGTTCCAAGCCCCCGTGACGGCCCGAAGTGCCTTGCCCTGGCCCGTACTCAAGTGGTCCTGGTGGCGCGTCGGTAGGCGATGAACGTCAGCGCCATGCCGAGCAGCGCCCAGGCGGCGAGGGTCAGCTCCGGGCGGGAGGACCTGTCCGACGGTGGACCAGCCGTCGGGCAGCCAGTGCGGTCCGCCGGCGAAGCCGGAGAGCGGGTTGCCGAGCATCAGACTCAGGGCGGCCATGCCCAGCGACACGCCGAGGCCGGTGATCAGGTAGTTGCCGCTGAGCGAGCCGGTGCCGTACCGGAGGAGGGCGGCGGCGGAGAAGCCGGGGCCCTTGGGGTCGTCGTCGGTGAACGGCTTGAGGTCGGTGACGATGAGGTCGGCCTTCTGCTATCGCCGCCTTGAGTAACGGTACGGCGACACCCGGCTGTACGTGAGCCGCGGCGCCGGGGCCTCACCGTCGTGGAACCCGCCTCGAAGCAGGCTTAGGGCCTGTCCGACGAATCGGTCGGGCGATCCGCGATGACCAGCCACGACGTGCTGCGCAGCCGGACCGTGCCGTCGGCCGCCTCGTGGTCGCGCAGATGGTCCGTCAGGGTGCGGCGGGCGCGGGCCCGTGCGGTCGTGTCGGCCTGTTCCATCAGGTGGCGACCGGGACCCGTGTCCAGCAGGAACTCCGCCGCGTCCTCGGCTCCGTGTCCCCAGGTTCCCCAGGCTTGCGTCTGGTCGACGGTGATGCCGGTGAAGCCGGCCGCGGTGAGGATGTCGCGGATGCGGTCCGGCGCGGCCAGGGAGAACATGCCGGGTAGCCCCGGCCGCCCGAAGTCGCCGACCGGCAGGAAGTCGCTCAGTGCCGCCATCGCCGTCACCCAGTCGTTGAGCGTGGCATCGGCCGGGCAGACGAACGCCAGGCGCCCGCCGGGTCGCAGCGCCCGGCCGACGTTGCCGAACGCCGCCACGGGGTCGGCGAAGAACATCACCCCGTAGCGGCTGATCGCCGCGTCGAACACCCCCGCCTCAAAGGGGTGTGTCTGCGCGTCGCCTTGGACGAAGGAGACGTTGGCGATGCCCTCTCGCTCCGCGCGGGACCGGGCCTCGGCCAGCATCGGGCCGGACAGGTCAAGGCCCAGCGCCCGCCCTTGGGGCGCCCGGAGCGCGGCGAGGCGCGTGGTCTGCCCGGAGCCGCAGCCGAGGTCGAGGGTGCGGTGGTCCCGGGTGATTCCGGCGGCGTCGAGGAGCGGCTCGTCGAAACCCCCGTTCACCGCGTTCCAGCGGTCCTGGTTGCGGGCCCAGTGGGCTCCTTCGGGACCGTTCCACGCCTGAGCCTGTTCGGTGTTGACGATGTCGGGCACGGCTGCCTCCTGTGACGGACGACGAAGTATGGGCGTGTGCCCAAACAGTATGGGCGAACGCCCATACTGGCAATACCCCGCTACCATCCAGGGCGTGGCGTCCCTTTGAGGGCGGCGCAGGAGGAACGGAAGAGGAGCCCATGTCACCGCGCGGAGTGGCGACGCCGGACGTACGCGAGCGACTGTTCGCGGCGGCCGAGCGCGTCGTGGAAAGGGAGGGGCCCGGCGCGCTCACCAGCCGGTCCGTCACGACAGAGGCGGGCTGCGCCAAGGGGCTGCTGCATGCGCACTTCGCGGGGTTCGACGAGTTCGTGGCCGAGCTCTGCCTCGATCGGTTCGCCCGGACGGCGGCGAAGGCCCAGGAACTGTCGGAGCTCGCCGGACAGGCCACCGTGGCACGGAACCTCGTTGCCGTCGCCCTCGCGCTGTTCGACTCCGGCGGCCCCGCCATCTCGAGCCTCGCCATGACTCGCCCCGCCGCCGCGCTGCGCGTCCGCGAGGCTCTGGAAGGCGGGGCGCCCGGTTTCACGGCGATCCAGGAGGCCATCACCGGCTATCTGCGGGCCGAGCGGGGGCTCGGCCGGGTGGCGGAGACCGTTGATCCGGGCACGGTGGCCCTGGCCATCGTCGGCACCGCCCACCACCTCCTGATGACCAGCTGGCCGGGCGCGCCTGACCCACGGCCCCCCATGACACGCCTGGTGACCGCGTTGGTGGATGGCTGATTTCAGGAGCGCAGCCGGAGACGTACGGCGGCAACGTCACGGTGCCGTGAAAGACGTACGCCCTCATGTCCGGGCCGCGTGCATGCGGCCCGGAAGGTCTTCGGTCGGCAGATCAGCCGCTCGGCTCGGTTCCTCCGCCGAGGTGTGCCTCAGGCCCCTTCCCGCGCCGGATGGAAGTTGAGGCGTTCCCTGACCACGGGATAGCCGGCCTTGGTGAAGTTCGCGGCCATGGGGAAGTTGCCCTGGTCCGTGGCGGCGGAGACGAACTCCGCGCCCTGCGCGGCGAGGAAGTGGGTGCACTCGGCCAAGAGGTCGTAGGCGTAGCCGCGGCCCCGCTGGTCGGGCAGGACGCCGATGAAGCCGATGCACGGGCCGGAGGGGTTGTGGGCCGGGATGTGGATGCCGGCCGGCTCGCCATCGGGGGTGTACGCGACCTGCCACCACTCGCGGGGCGAGGGGCACCAGTGGAAGAAGTCGAGTTCCTCCTGGGCCGCCCGGTCGAGTCCGCCCTCCTCGATGGCCTTGAGGGCGTGGGCGTCCAGGGTGACGGAGTGGATGCGGCGCAGCGCGTCGAAGAACACGGCGTCGTCCGGTTCGGCGCGGAACTCCAGGCGCCCGGGCCGCTCGGGCAGGCCGAGGTCGGGGGTCCAGCGGTACATGAGGCGTTCGACGAGGAGGTCGTAGCCGGCCTTGCGCGCGGCGGTGAAGCGGGTCTCGGCCGCGGTGCGCAGGGCCGGGTCGTCGCGCCATCCCGCGGGCAGGTTCAGCTCCAGTTCGACCTGCCAGGGGGCGGAGCGCAGGAGCGCGGCGCCCGCCTCCTCCTCGCCTTCCGCCACGTCGAACCAGTTGAGGTTGACGGGCTCGGTGTCGTCGGGCCCGCCCCACCAGGCGCCGCGGGCGACGACGCGGCCGTCGCGCAGCGCCACGCGCTTCCAGTCGGGGCGGTGCCGGGTCAGCCGGTGGCCCTCACGGGCGCCCAGCGGGTCGGGCATGGTGTCGAAGAGAGCGGCGTCGCTCGCGTCGAGCGTGTGGATGACCGGATCGGTCATGGGAATTCCTCCGAGAAGCAGACTGCGAAGAGCGCTCCCGGTCGGTCAGTCGCAGCACGCCGGGACAAGGGGGAGGGAGCGCGGGAACGGTGTGAACTGCACGGCTCAGCCCTCCTTCCACTGGTCTCGGGCGTGGCGCGCCACACGTTACGCGATCACCGATCACCCGTCCACGGAATTCCGGACCGCGCTCAAGTGGCCCTCGAGAGCCCCGGCGTGCGGGGGACCGTCGGGCGTAGCAGCGTGGTGGTGTGAGCAGTGCGCGCGGCCGGTTCCGCCGGGCCCCCGACCGGGACGGGCCCGGCTGGCTGCGCGGCGCACCGCCGCCCGTGTGGGCGCGGGTGCTGCCGACCGCGCTGCTCGCGGGCGTGTGCGCGGCGGAGCTGATCAGCCCGGAGCCGCTCGACATCGGCTTCCTGCTGGGCGCCATCCCGCCGCTGGCCGTCCTGGCGCACGGCCCGGCGGCCACGGCGGTGCTGGGCGCGCTGGTGGTGGTCGTGCTGAGCGTCCCGGTCTTCAACCTCAACGCGCCCGGCACCACGGATTTACTGACCGTGTGCTTCGTCTCGGTCCTGAGCGTGCTGCTGTCATTCGTCCGCAGCAGGCGGGACGCGCAGCTGGTCACCGAGCGCTCGGTCGCCGAGGCCGCGCAGCGGGCGGTCGTGCCGCCGCTGCCGGAGCGGGTCGGGCCGGTGCGGTGCGCGGGGCTGTACCGGGCCGCGCAACGCGGGACGCTGGTCGGGGGCGACTTCTTCGACGTGCGGGCGGGCCCCTACGGCGTACGGGCGGTCATGGGCGATGTGCAGGGGCACGGGCTGTCGGCCGTCGCCACGGTCGCGTCGCTGCTGGGGGCCTTCCGGGAGGCGGTGCTGGACCAGCCGGACCCGGAGGCGGTGGCGGCCCGCCTCGACCGGAGGATGGCGGTGGACTCCGCGGACGAGCCGCATGCCGAGCTGTTCGCCACGGCGGTGCTGCTCGACTTCTCCACCGACGCGCGCCAGGTGCGGATCGTGGCGTGCGGGCAGTCCGGGCCGCTGCTGCTGCGGGACGGGCGGGCCGTCGAACTGGACGTCGAGCCGTGCACTCCGCTCGGGCTGGGCCTCGCCGGGGTCGCCCCGCCCCGGGTCGTCTCGGTGCCGCTGCGCGCCGGTGACCGGCTCTTCCTCGCCTCCGACGGTGTCACCGAGGCCAGGGACGCCGACGGGGCCTTCTATCCGCTGGCCGAGCGGCTGCCGGACCTCGCGCACGAGGACCCGGCCGCCCTGGCCGAGCGAGTGTGGGCCGACCTCGTCCGGTACAGCCCGGACGTACGGGACGACGTCACGATGCTCGTGCTCGCGCCCCGTCCCCGGGGCGGGCCCTGACGCCGCCGGCGAGCCTCCACCGTCACCCGGAGTACGGCGACGCGACATCGGTGGGCGTCCGAACGGGGTGTCCGGGCCCCCGGACGGCCGGTCCGCGCTCTCCGGATGCACGCCGGGCTCGCGCGGGGAATGGTGATAGCGGACCCGTTTTTCAGCACCGGGGCCGCACCAGCGATCCGGACCCTAGGAGCAGAGAACATGTCGACGTCACAGCCCCAGTCCCGGCCGCCCGAGGACCGCACCACCCCGGACCGCCTGCTCCACGCCCGCACCGGCACCGACGTGTCGCCGGAGGACCTCGTCCTCGCCTCGGGCAAGGACCTCACCCCCCGCAATCTGGAGTGGGCCAAGCGCAAGCTGGCGGCGGAGGGACCCGCGGCGATGGAGAAGCTGCTGCCGTAGCCGACCGACAGGGGCCCTACTCGTCCGCGTCGGGCAGGGCGCTGTCGTCCTCCACCACGTGCACCGCGGCCTCCTCCGCGCCGGCCGCTCCGCCGTCGATGCCCATGTCGGACGCGACGGTCTCCTTCGTGGTGTCGGGGTGGGCGCCCTCGTCCGGGGCGACCAGGCGGCCGGCACGGGCGCTGCCCGCCTCCGGGTCCACCGGTTCGCCGTCGCCCTCGGGGGTGTCGCCCACGCCGTCCCCGGCCGGTTCCGCGGACACGTCGGGGACCTCCTGGGACAGCCGTTCGTCGAGGGTCTCGCCCTCGTGCTGCTCCGCGGCGGTGGTGCCGTGCTTGGTGACGCCCAGGGGCTTCTCCGGCGGGGAGTAGCCCTCGTCGAGGGTGTCGTCGTAGGTCCGTTCGTCGACGGCGTCCTGCAGGTCCAGCGGCGCGGCGTCCTCCTGCTCCTCGTTGCTCCCGGTGGGCTGGTACGCGTCGTCCGCCATCGGTTCGGGGCGCATCGGTTCCGTGCCCATCACTCCTGCCTCCCTGTCGCGCTGCGTCGACTCGTTCGTCTCACGTGTCCGTTCCGCGTTTCCCGTTCCGGGGGCTCTAACCTCGACGGCCGCCAAGCCCCAGGTCGTACACTGCGCGCCAGGGAGGGTGCCGTGGCTGATCAGGAGTCGTACGGTGGCGTGATCCGGCGGGCGCGGCGCGCGGAGCGGGTCGGCTGGACCGCCATCGGGTGCGTGTCGGGGCTGCTCGGCCTGGCCCTGGTCGCCTTGGTCGCCGGCCTGCTGGTGTTGGCTGTCGCCGCCTGGTTCGTCGCCCTGGCGCTCAGATGACGTCGTTCCCCGGCCGGGCCGGGTCCACCGACCACTTCTCCTCGATGCGTCCGACCCTCCACACCACCAGCGCCACCGCCCAGGTCGCGAAGAACAGGGCGACGACGACGTAGCCGAGGACGTTGAGGTCGAGGCCGGAGATCCAGTTCCAGAAGGGTCCGTGCAGGCCGAGCCTCTCGGCGAGGAGGCCGAGGAGTTCGACCGTGCCGATGAGGAGGGCCGCGGCGACGGACAGGCCGGTGATCGTGAGGTTGTAGTAGACCTTGCGCACCGGCTTGGAGAACGCCCAGCCGTAGGCGAAGTTCATGAAGGAGCCGTCGACGGTGTCCAGGAGGCACATCCCGGCGGCGAACAGGACGGGCAGGCACAGGATCGCGTACCAGGGCAGGCCGGACGCGGCGCCGTCGCCGGCCAGGACGAGCAGGGCGATCTCGGTGGCGGTGTCGAAGCCGAGACCGAACAGCAGGCCCAGCGGGTACATCTGCCAGGGCCGGGACACCGACTTCGTGACACGGCCCAGCAGGCGGTTCATGAAGCCGCGGTGGTCGAGCTGCTCCTCCAGGGCGGCCTCGTCGTAGCGGCCCGCGCGCATGGCCCGGGACACCTTCCAGATGCCCGCGAGGATGACGAGGTTGACGGCGGCGATGAGGTAGAGGAACGCCCCGGAGACGGTCGTGCCGATCAGGCCGGTGACGTCGTGCAGGGCGGAGCCGTCGTCGCGGACCGGTCCGGCCAGGGCCTTCACGCCGAGGGTGAGCAGGAAGGCGAGGGCGAAGACGACGCTGGAGTGGCCGAGGGAGAACCAGAAGCCGACCGACAGCGGCCGCTGTCCCTCGCCCATCAGCTTGCGGGTGGTGTTGTCGATGGCGGCGATGTGGTCCGCGTCGAAGGCGTGCCGCATGCCGAGCGTGTACGCGGTCACGCCGATGCCGACGCCGAAGGTCCGGGTGCCGATGGCGTGGTGCTCGGGGGCGACGATCGCGACGAGGACGAACCAGCCGATCACGTGCAGGGCCACGATGAACGCGGCCATCCCCCCGACCCTGGTCCACTCCCGCCGCGTCATGGAGGTGCGGACGCGGTGCCGGGCCGTGCGCCGGGCGGGGAGGGGCGGAGTGGACTCAGGGGCGGCCGTCATCGAGGGGAGGGTCTTTCTGTCGGACGGACGGCTGCGGTGAACAGCCTTGTGTCATCCTCCGGCACCTGCAAGTGATGTGCAGTAAAGCCCGTGGCAGGTCTTGTCCATGGAACCGAAAACTCCGGAACCGAGAACTCCGGAGCCGGGCCCCTGAGAGCGGGTCACACCCCGGCGTTCGGTCCGTCCGGCCGGCCGCGGCGCTGCTCGACCATCTCCCGGCTGAGCTCCTCCGTCTCCGCCTCGGACAGCCGCTCGAAGCCGTCCTCGGTGATGACGGACACGACGGGGTAGATGCGGCGCGTGAGGTCGGGGCCGCCGGTCGCAGAGTCGTCGTCGGCCGCGTCGTAAAGCGCCTGCAGAGCCGCCAGGGTCGCCTCGCGCCGGGACAGGCCGGGGCGGAACAGCTTCTTCAGCGCGCCCCGGGCGTACGGCGAGCCGGAGCCCTCGGCGTGGAACCCGTACTTCTCGTAGCGGCCGCCGGCGACGTCGAAGCCGAAGATGCGGCCCCGCCCGCCCTCGGGGGCCGCAGGATCGTAGCCCGCGAGCAGCGGGACGACCGCGAGGCCCTGCATGGCCTGCCCCAGGTTGCTCCGGATCATGGTGGCCAGCCGGGTCGCCTTCGCCGCGAGGGTCATGGGGGTGCCCTCGATCTTTTCGAAGTGGTTCAGCTCGACCTGATAGAGCTTCACCAGGTCCAGTGCGAGCCCGACGGAGCCGGCGAAGGCGACCGCGGTGTGGTCGTCGGCGGGGTGCACCTTCTCCAGGTCCCGCTGCGCGATCAGGTGGCCCATCGTGGCCCGCCGGTCCCCCGCGATCAGCACGCCGTCGCCGTAGGTGAGGGCCAGCACGGTCGTGCCGTGCGGGGCGCCCTCGGCGCGGACGCCGTCCGGGAGGACGCGGCGGGTGCTCAGCAACTCCGGGCGGTGGGCCGCCAGGAACTCCGTGAAGGACGAGGTGCCCGGAGTGAAGAACTCCTCCCCCAGCCGCCCCGCGTGGTCGTCCGGCGCCATGCCGCTCCCCCTCGTTCGTGACCGTCGAGCGAGTCCTACCTGAACGGGGCGGACGGGAAACGCGGGTCGGGTCACCGTGTCCCGGTGGGTGCCGGCGGTGCGACGCGGACGTCCAGGTCCGAGATCCGGTGGACGGGCCAGGTGCGGGCGTACCCGGGCGGTGTGCCGCCGGCCGGTGCGAGATGGGCGACCGGGAGGCGCCGCGCGGTGCGCAGGATGGCGCCGGGGGTGGTGTTCTCGTTGTGGCCGGCGGTCGCGCCCGAGGAGCAGCCGGTGTAGTAGCCGATCGGGATGGCCTCGTGCCCGGTGAGCAGACAGGGCGGGCGGACGCCGAGGCGGTGCAGTTCCCCGGCGGTGCGGTCCCAGTCGCGGCGGTTCTCGGTGTTGCGGGCCACGGTGCGTTCCAGGACGGCGATCTGCACCGCCAGGTGCCCGGCCAGGCCGAGGGCGACCAGCGCGGCGGCGACCGGGCGCCACTTCCCGCCGGGGGTCTTGACCAAGTGCCACAGGGCGTCGGCGACCGGGATCGCGAGCAGGGCGTAGGTGGGCTGGAGGAAGCGGGGCGCGGCGTAGCCGATCATGAACAGGTAGGGCAGGGCGGCCGTGGCCGCGCAGGCCAGCGGGATCAGGGTCCGCCCCAGGCGCCGGGCGCGGGCGGCGACGACCAGGCCGAGACCGGCCAGGACGGGCAGGACGAACCACCAGACGGTGACCACGGGGTGGGGCATCGACCCGATGCACGGCCGGCACAGGGCGCGGCCGCCCAGGCTGCGCAGCTGGTCGTCGACGGCGATCTGCCAGCCGAGTCCGCCCTGGATGCGCGAGGCCTCCGACAGCCGCTGCCCCAGGCCGCCGTGGCCCAGGTACGCCTCGATCACCCACGGGACGGCACCCGCCGCGAGGCCCGCCGCGAGCGCCAGGAGCAGGCGCCAGTGACGGCGGAGCAGCGCGAGGGCGAGCAGCGGCACGGTCACGTACACCGCGTCCACGGGCCGCATCAACGCCATCAGCGTGGCGCCTGCGGCGACGCCCCACAGGACCGCCGGGGCGGAACGTTTCTCCCGGGCTCGCAGGAAGCAGCCCACGCTGATCAGGCCACCGATCGCGACCCAGTAGTTGGGCATGGCCTGCGGGCCGTAGAAGAGGGTCACCCACAGGGTGGCGAAGAAGGCGCCGCCGACGACCAGGACACGGGTCGGGAACAGGCCCCGCCAGCAGCGCAGGGCCAGGTAGAGGGCGAGGCCGGAGAGCAGGGCGAGGTAGACGCGCAGCAGCGGGACGGACGACGACCAGGACGCCACGGGCGCCACGAGCAGGGAGACGCCCCGGGAGCGCGGCGCGCTGAAGAAGGCCGCCGGGGTGTGGGAGGTGACCTGGCTGACGTAGACGACCTCGTCCCATCCGAGATCCAGCAGGGGCCGGACGAGGGCGAGTTGCGCGAGGGTGAAGACGCCGGCCAGCACGGCGAGCGGCCGGTCGACGCGCCGCTTGCGCACCGTCCCCTTCACGCCGGTCTGCTCGCGTCTTCGCATTCGGACGAGGATGGCGTTCCCGCCGTCGGCCATCGTCCACTCCTTCCCCTACGCGCCGTAGGGCCGCTGCGACCTCCCACCCGTCGGGCTGAAAGCCGGATGATCAGAAAACACGGCCAAACTAACCCGCGGGGTGGGGCGATGCAGGGTGGAATACGGCCAACTGAGTGACCTGAAACCGCCTGGTCAGTGGGTGTTCGGGGCCCGGTGCGGGGGCTGGCTGGGGGCCGGGCGCGGGGTCTGCGGGGGGACGGGCCGGGTGACGGGGGCGTCCTGGTCCACCGTCAGCTCGGTGCCGTGGTGACGGATGGTCAGGGGAGCTCCGGAACGCAGGGTGTACGTGGCCCGGCCGGCGGTCAGTTCCACGCGCAGGCACCGGCCGAGGAATCCGACCGTGAAGGCCAGCCGGCTGTACCGCTCGGGCAGGCGCGGGGCGAACCGCAGGGTGCCGTCGG
Source organism: Streptomyces sp. SudanB52_2052 (assembly GCF_964272415.1). Classification (NCBI taxonomy): domain Bacteria; kingdom Bacillati; phylum Actinomycetota; class Actinomycetes; order Kitasatosporales; family Streptomycetaceae; genus Streptomyces; species Streptomyces sp. SudanB52_2052. The sequence continues at coordinate 336,060 of NZ_OZ186796.1, forward strand.
TGCACCGCATGCCGCCGAACCCGGCGACCAGCGCCATCCAGGTGCCGGCCAGCGAGGCGATGTGCAGTCCGTCGCGGGTGTTGTGCTCCAGGTCGCCGAGGTCCATCAGCGCGGCCTCGGCCGTGTAGGCGCAGGCCAGGTCGAGGTGTCCGGTCCGGGCGGCCATGACGGCCTGGACACAGGCGGACAGGGACGAGTCCCGCACGGTCAGCGGCTCGTAGTAGGCGAAGTTGCGGGCGATCTGCTCCTCGTCGAAACACTCCTCGAAGAAGCTGCCGCAGGTGTACATCGCCAGCACCAGGTCCGCCTGCTTGATCACCTGCTTGCGGTACAGGTCGAAGTAGGGGAAGTGGAGCATCAGCGGGTACTGGTCCGGGCCCGTGTGCTCGAAGTCCCAGCGCTGGTAGCGGGTGAAGCCGGCGTGCTGTTCGTGCACGCCGAGTTCGTCGTTGTAGGGCACGTGCACGGCCTCGGCGGCGTCCCGCCAGGCGGCGCGCTCCTCCTCGTCGGCGCCGAGCCGTGCCGCTTCGTCGGGGTGGCGTTTGCAGGCGTCGGCGGCGGCCAGCAGGTTCGCCCGGGCCATGAGGTTGGTGTAGGTGTTGTCGTCGGCGATCGCGCTGTACTCGTCGGGGCCGGTGACGCCGTCGATGTGGAAGACGCCCCGGTCGTCGTGGTGGCCGAGGGAGCGCCACAGGCGGGCGGTCTCCACCAGCAGCTCCACGCCGACCTCGCGTTCGAAGTCCTCGTCGCCGGTGACCGCCACGTACCGCACCACGGCGTCGGCGATGTCGGCGCCCACGTGGAAGGCCGCCGTGCCGGCCGGCCAGTACGCGGAGCCCTCCGAGCCCTCGATGGTGCGCCAGGGGAACGCGGCGCCGCGCAGGCCGAGCTGGGCCGCGCGCTCCCGGGCGGCGGGCAGGGTGTCGAGGCGCCAGCGCAGGGCCTCGGCGGCGGCGTCCGGCGCGGTGTGGGTGAGCAGCGGCAGGACGAACGCCTCGGTGTCCCAGAAGGCGTGGCCGTCGTAGCCGGAGCCGGTGAGTCCCTTGGCGGGGATGGCGCGCTGCTCGGCGCGGGCCCCGGCCTGCAGGACATGGAAGAGGGCGAAGCGGACGGCCTGCTGGATCTCCTCGTCGCCGTCGATCTCCACGTCGGCGCGCGTCCAGAAGTCGTCGAGGTAGGCCCGCTGGTCCTTGAGGAGTCCCCACCAGCCGCTGTGCGCGGCCGCCGCCAGCGCGGCCTCGACCTGGTCGCTCATCGCGGGCCGGGAGCGGGCTCCGGACCAGCCGTGCGCGACCAGTTTCTCCACCCGCAGCCGCTCCCCCGGCTCCAGGACGGAGGTGATGGTCAGCCGGGCGACGTCGACGTTGCTCTCGCTGCTCGTGGTGGTCCGCTCGGGGCCCGTCACGGTGTGGTCGGCGGCGACCGCGACCCGGAGGCCGCTGCGGCGGGTGCGGTGGACCAGGCGCAGCCGGCTGCCCGAGGCGAGGTCCTCCTCCGGCTCCAGCGGCGACTTCAGCGCCCGGGCCGCGCGCGGGTCGCCGTCCGGCTCGGGCAGGCTCTCGTTGGCGACCAGCTCCGACTGGACGACCACCCGGGTCCGGCTGTCGACGGGCTCCACCTCGTACGCCACGGCGGCTATCGCCCGCTGGGTGAGGGAGACCAGCCGGGTGGAGCGCACCCGGACGGTCGAGCCGGCCGGCGAGGTCCACTCGCAGATCCGCTCCAGCACGCCCCGGCGCAGGTCGAGGGTCCGCTCGTGGCTGATGAGCCGCCCGTAGCGCAGGTCGAACGGCTCGTCGTCGACGAGGAGGCGCAGCACCTTGCCGTTGGTGACGTTGATCGACGTCTGGCCGGACTCCGGGTAGCCGTAGCCGGCCTCGGCGTACGGCAGCGGGTGCAGTTCGTGGACGCCGTTGAGGTAGGAGCCGGGCAGGCCGTGGGGTTCGCCCTCGTCGAGGTTGCCGCGCCAGCCGACGTGGCCGTTGGACAGGGCGAACACGGACTCGCTCTGGGCCAGCACGTCCAGGTTGAGCTCCGTCTCGCGCACGGCCCAGGGTTCGACGCCGAACGCCCGTTGTGAGATCACTTCGTCTCCCCCAGTTCGGCGAGGTCCCGCACCACGATGTCGGCGCCGTGCGCGTACAGGGCGTCGGTCTGTCCGACGCGGTCGACACCGACGACGTATCCGAAACGGCCCGCGCGGCCCGCGTCCATACCGGCGAGGGCGTCCTCGAAGACGGCGCACCGGGCCGGTTCGACGCCGAGGTCCTCGGCGGCGGCGAGGAAGGTGTCGGGGTGCGGCTTGCCGGGCAGCTTGCGCTCGGCGGCGACCACGCCGTCGATCCGCACGTCGAAGAAGTGCTCGGCGCCGATCGAGCGCAGCACGTCGCGGCAGTTGGCGCTGGAGGAGACGATCGCGGTGCTCAGTCCGTGGGCGCGGACCACCTCCAGGTAGCGCAGGGTGCCCTCGTAGGCCTCGACGCCCTCGGTGCGGATCTTCTCCAGGACCAGCTCGTTCTTGCGGTTGCCGAGGCCGTGCACCGTCTCGGCGCCGGGTGGGTCGTCCGGGTCGCCGTCGGGCAGGTCGATGCCGCGGGAGGCGAGGAAGGTGCGTACGCCGTCGGCGCGCGGCCGGCCGTCGACGTACTCGTCGTAGTCGGCCGCGGCGAACGGCCGGAAGTCCTCGCCGTCCCGTTCGCGCAGGAAGGCGTCGAACATCTCCTTCCAGGCGGCCGCGTGCACGACGGCCGTCCTGGTGACGACGCCGTCGAGGTCGAAGAGGCAGGCGTGGATGTCGTCGGGAAGACCGAGCTGCGTCATACAGGTCCGGTTCCCAGACCGGGCACGTCCAGTGAGTGGCGCACGCCACACTCACCGCTACGGGGCAGCTCAGTCGTGCGGGAAGGAGTGGTGCTCGTGCGCCACGAGCCAGCGGCCGTGCTCCTTGCGCAGGCCGAACGTCAGGCGCAGGCGCAGCGTGGGCCGTTCGGCCAGTTCCTCGGGCGTGCCGCAGCGCAGCAGGGCGTGCGCGTAGGCGGTGTCGGTGCCTGCGGTGACGTCGAGGGTGTCGATCTCGAAGCGCGCGCCCTGGGCCTGCCACTCGAAGAACGGCGGCCACGCGGCGCGGTAGGCGGCCAGTCCGTGGATGCCCTCGTGCGGCGGCGGGACGTCGTACATGACGAGGTCCTCGGCGTGGTCGGCGAGGACGCCGTCGAGGTCGCCCCGGTGGACGGAGTCGGCCCAGTGGGTGATCAGTGCGCGGATCCGTGTTTCGTCGTCGGACACGGTACGGCCCTCCTTTCTCCCCCCGTGCCGGACGGTCCTGGGCGCAGGGTGACACACTCGGCTGTGTGCCGCTCACCTTCGACGACCTCGTCCGGCGCGCCCGAGCCCTGCCGCAGGGCGGCCGGCGCGCGATCCTCGGCATCGCCGGCAGCCCGGGCGCGGGCAAGTCGACGCTCGCCGAGCACCTGGTGCGGGAGCTGAACGGGTCCGGCGCCCCCTGGGTGGCGCACGTCCCGATGGACGGCTTCCACCTCGCCGACGCGGAACTGGAGCGGCTCGGCCGCCGGGACCGCAAGGGCGCGCCCGACACCTTCGACGCGGCCGGGTACGCGGCGCTGCTCGGGCGGCTGCGCGCGCAGGCGGACGACGACACCGTCTACGCGCCCGGCTTCGAGCGCGTCCTGGAGCAGCCGATCGCGGGGGCGATCCCGGTCCCGCCGACGGTCCGGTTGGTCGTCACCGAGGGCAACTACCTGCTGCTGGAGACCGGCGCCTGGGCCCGGGTCCGTCCCCGCCTCGACGAGGTGTGGTTCTGCGAACTCCCGGAGCGGGAACGCGTAAGCCGTCTGGTCGCCCGGCACGAGCGGTTCGGCAAGTCCCACCGGGAGGCCGTGGAGTGGGTGCTGCGCTCGGACCAGCGCAACGCCGAGCTGGTCGCCGCGACCCGGGACCGGGCGGACCTGGTGGTGCCGGGGCAGGCGCTGCCGGACCGTTTCCCGGCCCCACGGCGATGAGGCATGATCGACCGCATGATCAGGTCCGCCACCGTGCACGACATCCCCGAGATCCGGACGATGATCCGCGAACTCGCCGCGTACGAACGGGCCGTGGAGCAGGCCCGGGCCACCGAGGAGCAGCTGCGCGAGGCGCTGTTCGGTGCGCATCCGGCCGCCTTCGCGCTGATCGCCGAGGACGACGGGACGGGCCAGGCCGTGGGGTACGCCCTGTGGTTCCCGCGCTTCTCGACGTGGACGGGGACGCGGGGCATGCATCTGGAGGACCTGTACGTACGGCCCGCGGCGCGCGGCGGAGGACACGGCAGGGCGCTGCTCGCGTCCCTCGCCGCGCTCTGCCGGCGCCACGGCTACGACCGGTTCGAATGGTGGGTGCTGGACTGGAACGAGCCGGCGATCGGCTTCTACAAGTCGCTCGGCGCGGAGTTCCTGGACGAGTGGAAGGTCTGCCGGCTCAGCGGAGGACCTCTCGAGGAGCTCGCGGCCCAGGCACCCGCGGGCGACGCGTAGCGGGGCGGACGTCCGCCCCGGCCGGCACGCGGGTGGGTCGCCTCAGGCGGACAGCGTCAGTTCCGGTTCCGCGTGGGCGTCGCCCGCCGGGTCTCCGATCACCGCCGTGAAGGCCTCGGTGCGGACCCGGAGGGCCGTCCCCTCGCGGGCGAACTCCGGTGTGAACGCGTCGTCGCCCGGGCCGTAGCGGACCGCGAACACGTGCAGGTCCTCGGGGGCGCCGGGCGCCGGTTCGGCCTCCAGCGCGGTCGAGGCGACCAGGTGGCGCCAGCCCTCGTCGGGGTTGCCGTAGCCGCGGGGGTCGGCGGCCAGGGCGAAGGCGGCCTGCTCCTGGGTGACGGAAGCGCGGGCGTCGAAGTGGTGCGGGTCGTCGGGGGCCGGGTGGGTCAGGCGCAGTTCCGCCGCCGCCGTGGCCCGGGGTTCGGCGGTCCTGCGGACCCGGTCGCCGTCGTCGGCGGCGTAGGGCAGGCCGGCGAGCAGGTACGGCGTGCCCGGGAGGCGTTCCACCGCGACCGTCGTCCAGAGCGTGGTGCCGTCGGTGACGTACAGGGACCGCACGTGGCGCAGGACGTGGTCGCGGCCGACGACCGGCTTGGTGACCAGCTTCGCCGTCAGGCCGTCCGCGGTCACGTCCCGGACGCGGACCTCACCCATCGGGCGGCACAGCAGGAAGCCGTCGACGACCGGGCCGAAGCCGTGCTGCCGGTTGACCGCGGCCGGGAGGTAGTAGACGCCGGCCGCTTCGACCAGCGACGGGGTCATACGGGTGTCGAAGGCCACCGACACCGAGCCCGCGCGCAGCTGGTGGCGGGCGGGCGCGGTCGACGGGGTGCGGTGCCAGCGCGTGGTGTCCTGGATCTGCCAGACCAGCATCCACGCGAAGTGGCCGTCGACGCCGCCGTCCGCCTTGCACGCGTGCCGCGCCCAGCGGCTGTCGCCCCGGTAGCGGCCGAGGTCGGAGCCGATGCGGGCGCCGAAGTAGCGCAGGCCGAGGACCGACTCGAAGGCGGAGTGCTGCTCGCTGTAGCGGGGGCCGCCGTTGTCGAAGCCGCCGCCGGTGAGGCGGGCGTCGATGTAGCGGGCGAGCGCGTCGCCGTCCTCGGCGAAGACCTCCTCGCCGCTGACCCGGTGGGCCTGGGCGAGGAAGGACAGGGAGATCGGGCCGTAGTTGTTGTCGTAGGCGCCGCCGTGCTCGGGCGGCAGGAGGGCGCCGCGGTCGGCGACCCGGTGGGCGCGGATCTCGTCCTCGTAGAGCCGCAGGGCCGCCCGCCGTACTGTTCCGCCGTCGGCGGGCGGCAGGTGCCGGGCCAGCATCAGGCCGCCGACGACGCAGCCGATCGCCTGGTTGCCGGCCTCCTGCGGGTTGAAGAAGGTGACCTCCGTCAGCCAGCGCCAGTAGCCGTGGGCCACCTCCAGCAGTTCGGCGCGCTGTTGGTCGTCGACGAGGCCGTCCGCCAGGTCCAGCAGGTTCACCGCCTGGAGCAGGGCCCACACCGTGCTCGGCCAGTCGCCGATGGGGTGGGCGCCGGCCTCCAGGGTGTAACGGGCGTACGGGAGGCCGGAGTTGCGTACCTTCAGGTTCGGGTAGCCCGGGTTGTCGTCGGTGTACACCCGCTCACGCAGGTGGAAGGCGAGGCTGCGGCCGACCGCCTCCGGCAGCCTCGGGTCCTTCCCCCGCTGCCAGGCGAGCGCGAGCAGGGAGGTGACGCCGAGGGAGGTGTCGCCGATGTCGTCGACGCAGTCGGGGTGTTCGAGGTTGCCCTCGGGCGTGAGGCGCGCGAGGGCCTGCTCGGTGACGTCGGCGAGCACGGCGTCGTAAGCCTCGGGAGAGTCCGGCAGGTCGTGCAACGGGCCGAGCTGGCGAGGGAGGTGCAAGGAGATCAGCCCTTCATGCCTGAGAGGTGGCGCGCAGTGTGAGGGTCAGTGTCTGCGGTCCGTGCCCACCGAGGTAGACACGGTTTCCGGTCGTCGCGTCGGTGCCGCCGGCCACGGTGTAGTCCTGCCCGGGGTCGTACCGCAGGACGTCGCCGCAGTCCGGGCCGACGAGGGGTTCGCCCGTCTCGACGGCGGCCTCGACCCGGATCTCGTCGTCGCCGACACGGTAGGTCATCGGCTCGGTCGTCAGGCACCAGCGTCCGTCTCCGAGCGGTACGGCGCCCTGCGGCTCGCCGCCCGGCCGGAAGGTGAGCTCGAGGCACCAGGGCACCGGTGGTCCGCTGATGTCGATCCACAGCCCGGCGCCGTCCTCGCGCAGGTCCACCTCGACGCGGATCGTGTGGGAGAACTCGTGCCTCGGCCGGTCCGGGAAGGCCATCGCCGCGGAGAAGCGGCCCTCGTCCACCAGGCGGTAGGCGCCGTCGTCGCGCCTCCGGTCCTTCGGGAGCGGCTGGTAGTAGGCGGCTGCGAGGGTCTGGGTGAGGCGGTACCGGTTGCCGGAGAGCCGTTCCATGTCGGCGGCGCGGAACGGGCCCAGGTCGAAGAACACCCGCGAGAGACGGACCGCGTCGAGGACGGCGTCACCGGCGAACAGGCGCAGAAAGGTGGGGTTGCAGGCGAGGCCCGAGCGGATGCGCCGGTGTTCGGGCACGTCGGAGCCGCCGTACACCACGGTATGGGCGGTGGCCGAGGCGCGTGCGGCCAGGTGTGCGGTGCTGATGTACCGGTCGCGCGGGAGCTTCTCCGCGTCCGGGGCGGGCAGGGCGCGGCACAGATCCGGGGTGAGGAGGGTCTGGGCGAGCAGGTCGGGGTCGTCGATGCCGTCGGCGGCCGCCAGGCGGGCCGCGCGGGCGAAGTCGCCCCGGCCGGTGCGGATCGCGAGCAGCCGGTAGTGCGGCAGGTAGGGCCACAGCGGGAACGAATGCTTCTGGTCCTGGCGGCGCGAGTGGACGGTCTCCACCGTGCCGTCCGGCCTGATCAGGTCCAGGGTCGTGGTGAGGTTGCGTTCGACGGCGGCCAGCAGGTCGGTACGCCCGAGCACCTCGGCCAGCAACAGCAGCGCCGGGTTGGTCACGAGGGACGCATAGACGGCACTGCGTTCCGAGTACAGGCCCTCCGTGTCGATGTCGACGCCCTCGGCGAGCCACTCCTCGACGCGGTCGAGCAGCCGGTCGTCGGGGAACGAACGGTGCAGACGGGCGAGCGCCGCGCTCAGCTCCCAGCGGTGGTTCGGGGTGTGCACGCCACCGGTCAGGAGACTGGCGGTGGCGGCGCCGGCGATCTCGGCGAGCGCGCCCGTCACCTCGCCCAGTTCCGGTCCCGCGTCGGCGGCGAGGACGTACGCGTCGCACACGTCGTTGACGGTGAACGCGGAGTCGGGCGGTGACTGGACGTTGTCGCCGCCCGCGAAGAGACCGGAGGGCGTCTGCACGGCCCGCAGGGCCCGGAGGTGGGTCATCGCGGCGGCGACCGCCTGTCCGCTGCCGTGCAGTGCCGAGTCCGGGGACCGGTATGCCGCTGTCAGGGTTTTCACCCGCCTCGCCAGACCACGGTGCTGCACACCGACGGGTTCCTCGTCGGGGGCGGCGGCCAGCGGGACGGCCGTCCGGTCGGCGGCGCGGGCCACCGACCGGACGAACTCCTGGTCGAGCGGGACGGGCAAGGTCAGTCCTTCAGACCGGCGTTGATGTCGGCGTTCATGACGTACTTCTGGAACACCAGGAAGACGACGATCAGCGGAATCATGGAGATCACCGAACCGCCGAGCAGCACCGACCAGTTGATGTTCTGGGCGCCGACGAGACTCTGGATGCCGATCTGCACGGTGAACTTCTCGGGGTCGTTCAGCATCAGCAGCGGCCAGATGTAGTCGTTCCACCGCCACTGGAAGGACAGGATGGCGAGGGTCAGCATGATGGGCCGGGAGATCGGCACCATGATCCGCAGGAAGATCGACAGTTCACGGGCGCCGTCGATGCGGGCGGCCTCGATCAGCTCGTCGGGGACCGTCAGGAAGAACTGGCGGAACATGAAGCAGCCGGTCGCGGTGAGCAGGGCCGGGAGGATGATGCCGGCGAGCGAGTTGTACAGGCCGAGGTCGCGGACCACCAGGAACAGCGGGGCGAGCATGACCTCGCCCGGCAGCATGGTAGTGGCCAGGATGCCGACGAAGAAGGCCTTGAGCCACTTGTTGTCGTACTTGGCCAGCGCGTACCCGGTGCAGCAGCTGACCCCGACGGTGAGGATCGTCGCGATCACGCACACGATGGCCGTGTTGATGAAGTACTGGGAGAAGTTGGCGCTGTCCCACGCCGCCTCGTAGCCCGACACGGTGGGGTTGCGGGGGAACAGGGTCAGCGGCAGGGAGAACAGGTCTCCGGCCGGCTTGAAGGAGCTGAGGACGAACCACAGCACCGGCAGCGCGTAGACGGCCGCCAGGACCCACAGCAGGGTCGTCGCGGGCACCGCGCGCCGCAGCCCGCCGCCACTCCCGCCACGGGGCCTCTTCTTGGAGACGGCCCGTACGGAACCGGTGTCGACCTTGCGCGGCATGTCTGTGGTTGTCATCGGTTCTCCACCCGCCGGTTGACCATCATCTGGATGATCGCGACGACCATCAGGATGAGCATGAGCACGAACGACGCGGCGCTCGCGTAGCCGATCTGGCCCGTCTTGAAGCCGGTCTGGTAGATGTACTGGACGAGCAGGTTGTTCGACGTTCCGGGTCCGCCGTTGTTGAGGGAGGCGAACAGCGGATACTCCTTCATCGCGTGGATCGTGTTGAGCAGGATGACGATGAAGGACGTGGGCGCGATGCTCGGCAGCGTGATGTTGATGAACTGGCGCCAGGGACCGGCGCCGTCGAGCGCGGCCGCCTCGTAGTACGAGGTCGGCACGTTCTTGATCGCCGCGATGAACAGCAGCATGGAGAAGCCCGTCCAGGCCCAGGACGCCGCCACCACGACCACGATCAGCGACAGGTCCGCGTTCGACTGCCACGGGACGGCGCTGCCGCCGACCTTCTCGATGAGGTAGTTGACCAGTCCGAAGTTCTCACCGAACAGCCACCGCCACAGGACGCCCACGACGATGGGCGACAGCAGCCACGGGATGAAGAAGAAGACCCGGGCGACCGACACGCCCTTGGCGTGCTTGCTCACCAGCACGTTGGCGATGAGCAGGGAGAACACGAAGTTCAGCGGGACGAAGAGCACGGTGTACAGCAGCGTCCGGGTCAGCGCGTCGAAGAAGGTGGAGTCTCCGAACAGGCGGCTGTAGTTGTCCACCCCGACGAACTGGAACGCCCCCACGCCCGTGTAGTTCGTGAAGGAGTAGACGAGCCCGATCACCGCCGGCCAGAGGAAGAACAGCGCGAAGAGCACGACGTTGGCCGCGATGAGGACGAGCGGCGCAAGGGTGTACTTACTGCGGCTCCTGGGCGGGCTCGCGGACACGTCCGGGGCGCGTTTGGTCATCTTCCTGACTCCGTGCTGGTGGAATGGGTTCCTGTGGGCTCAGGCCATGAGCCCGGCGTCGGACAGGCCCTGGCCCGGGCGGCGGCGTCTCGACCCCGCCGCCCGGGCCCCGAAGGCCTGCGGTCAGCCGCCGACCTGCTGGTTGTAGCCGGCCACGATGTTGTCCAGGGCCTTGTCGGCCGACTGCTGGCCGTTGATCGCCTTGCCGAGCTCCGTCTTGGTCGGGTCCTCGGTGAGGCTCTTGCCCTTCAGCACCCAGTTCGTCTGCGCGGTGTTGAAGTAGCCGGAGATGGGGGCGTAGAGCGGGATCGACTCGTTGTAGAGCTTGAACGCCGCCTGCGCCGCCTCCGACTTGAAGGGGTACTTCGGGTTCAGGCCGCTCTCGACGGGCAGGAAGCCGGACGTCTCGCACAGCACCTGGTAGTGGGCCGGTTCGTACAGCCAGGACAGGAACTTCTTCGCGGCGGCGGCCGCGTCGGCGTTGTTGTTGAAGCCCACCGTCATGCCGCCGCTGTTGACGTCACTGGCCTGCACCGGCTGGGCGGGGGTCGGGACGCTCGCCCACTCGAACTTCTTGATGCTGTCCGCGAAGGCGGCGACCTGCCACACGCCGGACCAGTAGGCGACGACGTCACCGCTCTGGAACATGGCGGACGGGTCGGCGCCGCTGGTCCACACCGACTTCGGCATGGTCTTGTCGTCGTTCCAGCCGACGAAGGTGTTCACGGCCTTCTTGGTCGCCGCGTCCACCGAGAACTTGCCGGAGGAGTCCGCGTGGACGTACTTCCCGCCCATCTCGTACACCATGGCGCGGAGCCGGGACGGCGACTGGTCGAAGGTCAGGGAGTACTTGGCGCCGGTCTTCTCCCGGACCGTGTTCGCCGCCTTGATGAACTCGGTCCAGGTCCAGGTCTTCTCGGGCGAGGTCGGGAAGGAGACACCGGCCTTCTCGAACAGCGACTTGTTGATGAACATGCCGGACGCGGTGATGTCCGAGGGGATGGACAGCACCTTCCCGGACGAGTCCTTGGCCACGAAGTTGGCGTTGATCTTGTTGGACTTCTTGTTGGCGATGTCGCTGAGGTCGATCAGCTTGTTCGACCAGATCGGGTCCAGCGCCGGGACGGCCGCCACGTCGGGCAGGGAGTTCGCCTGCGCGGCGTTGTGCAGCTTGGTGGTGTAGCCCTCGTAGGGGATGTTGACGAGCTTGACCTTGACGCCGGTTTCCTTCTTGTACTGCGCCACCATCTTCTTCCAGCCCGCGTCCTGCCCCGGAACCGTGGAGATCCAGAACGTCAGCGACTTGGAGGTCCCGCCGGAGCCGGATTCCGATCCGCAGGCGGTGAGCAGGAGGGCCCCTGCCGTGGCCACGGCAGCGAGGGGAACAACACGGCGTATGCCGCCGCGGCCGAGCCGGCGGGAACGCCGTACACCCAGACTGGTCATCTTCAGTCCCTTTTCGTCGTAGCGGAAGAAGCACGGCGCCAGCCGAGGCGGCACGGGTGCATGGTGCGGGGGGTTTCGCTTTCCGGGGGCACGGCCTCGCCCGGCCGCTTCGCCCTGACGGGTGGGGTCCCCGGCCATGACGGCCGACGTCGCACGAGCACGCCCTCGTGCGGCTGCCGTACTTCGCGTACGGGCGGGAGGCTTACCCGGAGTCGGCGTCCCGGCCGACTCAGAAAGCGCTTGTCCGGACATTGGCAGACCGATGACGCAGCCGTCAATGCTTCGCCCGCACAGCTCCGGTCACGGTTTGGATTCCATGGGCCACCGCGAGCCTGCTGGCGCCCGCCACCGTGCCGGTGTCGCCCACCACGCTGCTGACGACCTCGGTGGGCCAGCTCAGCCGGGCCAACTCGGCACGCACACCGGGCAGGAGCTGGGGATCCGCGCCGGTGCCGCCGCCCAGCACGATCAGCCCGGGGTCCAGCACGGCGGCCACGGCGGCGGCCAGCCGGCCGACGTCGGCGGCGTGCGAGGCGACCACGGCACGGGCCGTGGCATGCCCCTGCCCGGCGAGGGCGAGGAGCCGCTCCGCGGTGCGCGGGCGAGGCCCGTCGCCCTCCCGCCAGGCCTCGGCGGCCCGGCGGAGCAGGGTGCGCGAGCCCATGCGCTGCTCCAGGCCCTCGTGGCGCGGGGCGCGGTCGTCGTCCCAGGGGTAGGGCAGCCGTGCCACCTCACCGGCGGCGCCGTTCGCTCCGCGCAGCACCCGGCCGCCGATGACGACGGCGAGACCGATGCCGACGCCGATGCGCAGGTAGCCGAAGGTGTCCCGGCCGACGGCGGCACCCTCGTGCAGCTCGGCGAGGGCGGCGCAGTTGACGTTGTTCTCCAGGTGGACGGGGACGCCCTCCGGCAGGGCGACGGCCATGGCGTCGAAGACGGGGCCGGCCTTGGCGGTCGCGGGGCGTTCCCCGGCGCCCTCCCGGTCGCGGGTGGTGACGTCACCGACGGCGACGACGACGGCCCGCAGCGGGGCCCCGGCGGGCAGCGTGTCGAGGACCTTGCGGACGGTGTCGGCCGCCTCCGGCCGGGAGCCGGTGCCCTCGGCGAGCAGGGTGCCGTCCAGGGCGCAGGCGCGCACCCGCGTCTTGGCGGGCCCCAGGTCGACCGCGAGCACGGCGCCGGCGGCCGGTCCCAGCCGGTACACGGCGGCGCTGCGGCCGGTGGAGCCGGAGGCACGCCCGGAGTGGGCGGCGAGCTCCACGGCCTCCAGTTCGGCCACGGCGGTGGAGACGGTCGGTTTGGAAAGGCCCGCACCGGCCGCCAGCTGGGGTCGGGTGGCCGTGCCCGCCCCGGCCAGTACGTCGAACACCACACGGGCACTCTCACTCAGGTGCATGGTCTCCCCAGGTCGTGCTGCGGCCGAGCAGGGTGGCCGCAAGGGTGGCGCGGCACCGGGAATTCCGTGCCTCTTGACGCACCCTACTTCGTTAGTTAACTTCCTAACGAACTTCACGGTACTCGCCTGCCGTGGCCCGCAGAAGCCCGTCCCGGGGCTTCCCTACCTCTTCAACTGCCGTGGTCCGACGGACGGTTCGCCTGCCGATCGGCGTGACCACGCAACGACGAAAGAGGACCCGTGCAGGACTCGACGCCCTCCGTGGTCGGTATCGACGTGGGCGGCACCAAGACACAGCTGCGCGCCCTCGCGGGCGGCGGGACCGTCGCCGACCGCGTCCGCAGCAGTACGGGATGGCGGCCGCACGACCCCGGGGCCGCCGCCGACTGGCTGGCCGCGCTGATCCTCGACTCCCTGCCCGCGGACGTACGCCCGGCCGCCGTCGCCGTGGGCGGTCACGCCTGCGAGACACCGCGCCAGTGCGAACGGATCCGGGCCGCGCTCCAGGAACGGCTGGGGGTGCCCGCGCTGGTCGTGGGCGACGCCGAGCTGCTCGTCCCCGCCGCCGGGCTGGAGAAGGGCGTCGGCCTGGTGGCCGGTACCGGTTCGGTCGCGGTGGGACGGCTGCCCGACGGCGGCCCCGTCCAGGTCGGCGGCTGGGGCGCGGTCCTCGGCGACGAGGGCGGCGCCGCCGGACTCGTCCGCGAGGCCGCGCGGGCCGTCTGGGCGGCGCACGACCGCGGCGAGAAGCCCGACGCGCTGGCGGCCGGACTGGTGGAGTCCTTCGGTGTGGCCGAGGTGCCCGCGCTGGGCGCGGCGCTGGAGGCGGCCACGGACGTGTCCGCCGAGTGGGGCCGGCACTCACCGGTGGTGTTCTCGGCCGCGGAGGCCGGCTCGCCGCTCGCCCGGGATGTGATCGCCGACGGCGGCCGGGCGCTCGCCGCGCTCGTCGTCCGCCTCGCCGCCCGCGGAGTCGCGGTGGACGACGTGGTGGTGGCGGGCGGCACGGTGCTCGCCCAGCCCGCGCTGTACGAGGCGTTCACCCGCGCGCTCGCCGAAGCCCTGCCCGGAGCCCGGCCGCAGCCCCTGCGCGTGCCGCCGGTCGAGGGCGCGGTGGCGCTGGCCCGTTCTCTTCCCTGAGCCCGGCGACCGCCGTTCACGCCCCGGACACCACCCCGTGGCCGGACCCTCTTCGCAGGGTCACGACCCGGCCGTAGATCTTCGCTCGTCACCCCGGCCGCACGGCCGAAGCTCGCCCAGCAGTACCCCTTGAACAGAACTCAAGAGAGGCGCACCCATGCCGTCATCAGCCGGGCACCGCACCGCCGCCACCGTCGACCGGCGGGGCTTCCTCAGGACCTCCCTCGGGGCGTCGGCGGGCCTGCTCGCCGCACCGGCCTTCGTCACCTGGCTGGGCGCGGCGGACGCGAAGGCGGCCACCGGCCTCGCCGCGTTCGTCGACGACTACAAGTCCAACGTCCTGACGAACCAGACTCCCGAGACCAACGCGGTCGTCCGGGTCCTGGGCGGCATGGCCGAGGTGTGGAAGACCGGCGACGCCTGGGACACCGGCCACGTCCTGGATCGCGAGGTGCTGCGCGCCAACATGCGCTACTGCGCCCGCGTCACGCGGGCCCGCACCGAGGCCCAGGCGAAGGAGGCGTTCCTCTACGACCGCCAGCACCAGAGCTACGCCATGATCGCCGGTCTCGGACCGCTCGCCGGGCTGTACAAGGCGGGCGCCAGGGCGGTCACGTCGATCACCAGCGCCCCGGACGGCACGCCCCCCGGCAAGGTCAGCGACACCCTGCCCGCCGACGCCCCGGCCGGGTCCGCGCTCGGGGCGGGCTCCCACGACTCGGAGCTGGGCAGGGTCGCGAAGCTGGTCGACACGGTGCGCGGCCCGTTCGCCTCGGGCAACCCGGCCAAGTTCGCCTTCCAGTACCCGCGTCCGTGGCGGATGAACGAGGACAGCGAGGTCGTCGACACCGGGGAGAAGGACGCCCTCGGCTACCCGGTGTACGACTCGCAGGTCGTCGTCGCCCCGCAGCTGCTGCGCCAGCGCTCCGAGAACCCGGAGGAGGACGGCGGTTTCCCCAGCGGCCACACCAACGCCTTCCACCTGGCCGCGCTGGCCTTCGCGTACGCGGTGCCCGAGCGGTTCCAGGAGCTGGTGACGCGCGCGTTCGAACTCAGCCACACACGGATCATGGCGGGCATGCACTCCACCGTCGACGTCATCGGCGGCCGGGTCATGGCCACCGCGCTGACCGCCGCGACGCTGGCCGACCCGGCGAACGCCGAGCTCAAGGCGGCGGCCCGCGCCCAGGCCCTCGCCTACTTCACGCGGCGGACGGGCACCACGGCGGACACGCTGTACGCCTACGCCCACTCCGACACCACCGACGCGTACGCCGACCGCGAGGCCAACGCCCGCGCGGTCGAGCCCAGGCTGACGTACGTGCTGCCGCGCCGCGGCCGCAAGGACCCGCTCACCGTACCCAAGGGCGCGGAGGTGCTGCTGGAGACGCGGCTGCCGTACCTGACCGCGGACCAGCGGCGCGAGGTGCTGCGGACGACGGCGCTGCCCTCCGGGTACGTCCTGCTGGACGGTTTCGAGCAGTGGGGCCGTCTGAACCTGTTCGCCGCGGCGGACGGGTACGGCGCCTTCGACACCGACGTCACCGTGACGCTGGACGCGGCGGCCGGCGGCTTCCACGCGGCCGACAGCTGGCGCAACGACATCGAGGGCGACGGCGGGCTGACCAAGCGCGGCACGGGCACGCTCACCCTCACCGGCCACAACCGCTACCACGGCGGGACGGTCGTCGAGGCCGGCACGCTGGTCGCCGCGTCACCCAACGCCCTGGGCCAGGGCGACGTCCGGGTGACGGGCGGCACGCTGCGCGCGGACCAGGTGCTGCGGGTGCGGGGCTCCTACGTCCAGGAGGGCGACTCCACGCTGGAGCTGCTGCTGCGCCGGAACCACGGCCCGGCCCTCACCGTGAGCCGGCGCGTCCTGCTGGGCGGGGGCGGCGTGCTGTCGCTGCGACTCGACCCCGAGCGTCCGCCGGTCGCCGGGACGACCGTCCCGGTGCTGTCGGCTCCGCGGCTGCGCGGCCGCTTCGACCGGGTGGAGCTGGACTCGGCGACGCTCAAGGCCGTGCCCGTCCACACGGCTGACGGACTGTCGGTGCGACTCGTGCGGCGGTGACGCCGTGCGCGGCGGGGGCTGATGCACAGTGGGTCCATGAGGGACCTGCTCGCTCCCGCCGCTCCCTGGCCGGTTCCGCTCTCGTCGGGGGCGACGCGGCGGCCGGTGGGACGGTGGCCGGGCGGACGGTGGCCGGTGCGGCTCCTGGTCGCGCTGCTGCTCGCGCAGATGGCCTTCGCGATGGTCACGACCGCGGTGCGGCAGACCCCCACGATCGACGAACCGGTGTACGTGGGCGCGGCGGCCGAGTACGTGCGCGAGCACCGGCTGCGCCACAACCCCGAGCATCCGCCGCTCGGCAAGCTGGTCATCGGGGTGGGTGTCGCCCTCGCGGATCCGCACATCGACGCGTCGTTCACCGGCGACCAGGGCCGGGTGGGGCGGCACCTGCTCTACGAGTCGGGCAACGATCCCTGGCGGCTGATGCTGTGGGCCCGCCTTCCGATGATCGTGCTGACCTCGCTGTTCGGGCTGGTGGTGTTCGCCTTCGCCCGTGAACTGGCCGGTACTGTGGGCGGGTTGGCCGCGCTCGCCCTGTACTGCCTCTCCCCCGACGTCATCGCCCACGGCTCGCTCGCCACGCTCGACGTGCCGGCCGCCGGGTTCGTGCTGACGTCGGCGTGGCTGGTGTGGCGGGCCCGTCGCCGGCCCCGGCTGTACGTCCCGCTCGCGGGGATCGCGCTGGGCGCCGCCCTGGCGACCAGGATGAGCACGTTGCCCGCCGTCGCGGTGCTGATGGTGTCGGCCGCGATGTCGGTGTGGCACGCCCGCGCAGGCGGCCGGCGCCTGGTGCGGGCGGTGGCCGGGGCGGGCGTGGTGGCCCTGGCCGCGATCGGGGTGGTGTGGGCCGTGTACCTGGTCGTCGATCCGCGGCTGCGCTGGACTCCGGAGCAGCAGGTGCCCGTGGTGCACGGGGCGCGGGGTCTGCTCGTGGATCTGCTGCCGTTCCCGGAGGCCTACCGGGACGGGATGCGCGTGCAGTTCGGGCTGGAGAACCGGCCGTGGCAGGGCTTCCTGTTCGGTCGGCTGTACGAGGGCTCGCTCTGGTACTACCTGCCGGCCGCGCTGCTGGTGAAGACGCCGCTGGGGGCGCTCGCGCTGTGGGCCGCCGGTGCCGTCGTGCTGGTGGCCGTACGGCGGCTGCGGCCCGCGGCACCGTATGTGCTGGCCGCTCCCGTGGTGCTGCTGGCGGCGGCCATGCAGGGGGCGCGGGACCTCGGGACCCGGTACGCCGTGTTCCTGCCGTTGTTCCTCGCGGTGGCGGCGGGGTGCCTGCTCGTGGTGCGGCGGCGGTGGGTGCCGGTCGCGGTGGCCGTGCTGGTGGCGTTCGTCGGGGTCGGTTCGGTGCGGACGTACCCCTTTTATCTGCCCTACTCCAACGAGGCGTTCGGGGGGCCGGGCAGGACGCGGGAGTGGCTGCACGACTCGAACGTGGACTGGGGGCAGGATCTCGGGCGGCTCGCCGAGCGGCTGCGGGAGGGGTACGCGGGTCAGCGGGTGTGGCTCGTCTACAAAGGGAGTGGGGTACCGGGGTTCTACGGCATCCGGAGTGCCGATCCCCGCCGGGTGCCCGTCTCCGAGGTGCGCGGGCTGTTGGTGGTGTCCGACTCCGCGGCGGCCAAGGCCACGGGGCGGCTGGCCGCGTTGATCGGCGGCAGCCGCCCCGTCGAGCATGTCGGGCACTCGATCACGATCTATCGCCGCTGAACGTCGTCGAGTCAGTGCGCGGCGTGGAAGAAACCGTCGGTGCTCACGTTGGGCATCACCCTGCTGGCCACCCGGTAGCGGCCGTTGGGCACCTCGGGGCACCTCGCCACGTGCACCGCCAGGGGGCCCGCCCACTCGTAGCCGCGGCGGTCCGCGTGGCGGCAGAGACTGTCGGTGAGGGCCTGGCCCACGTCGACGCCGGTGCGGGTCAGGTGCTCGTGCACGTCGTCGGGCAGTTCCACGTCGTAGGCGTTGGGGACCATGACACGGCCCTCACCGCACACCACGGCGTTGTCGTCGCACTCGCGTCGCAGGGCGTCGAGGACCTCGACCGGTTCCTTGTCGCGGACCCGCGCCCACAGCGCGTCCCATCGGCTCTCCAGGGTCTCTTCCAGCGCGCTCAGGGCGCCCATGCGGTATCACCTGCCGGAAACGTCGTCGGTTCGGTTGCGGTGGCCCGGGGTGGGCGTCCTACCGCTCGTCGTAGTCGTCGGGACGCACCTCGGCCTCCTCCAGGGCCTCGCGCATCGTGCGGCCGGTCGCGCCCGGCGGGCGGTTCCGGTTCTCGTCCTGCTGTTCCAGGACCTCGTCGGTCGTCTCGGTCTTGGGCCGGTTCTCCTCGGGGACGGTCATGACCGTGGCTCCTCGCGCGTCGTACGGGATCTTCTGCGGCGGCGGGTTCCCGCCCGGCGCCCGGGTATCCACGCGCCGGGCACCTCATGTGCTCCCGCGAAGAATCCCTGGTCACCACGGTGCGTGAGCTATGTTGAACGTCCCTGGGAGACGAAGGAGGCGCACCGGTGCCATCGCCGCAGCAGGCACGCGCACAGGCATCCGCGATCACCTCGGGGAAGGCCGCCCCGGAAGCGGAGGTCTCTCCGTCCGCCCAGCTCAGAACCCTCTTCGACCGGCCCCGGCTGTCCCCCGGCCAGCGACGCATCGCCCAGTACCTGATCGAGCACATCACCGAGGCGGCGTTCCTGTCGATCACGGATCTCGCGGACCGGGTCGGGGTGAGCCAGCCCTCGGTGACGCGGTTCGCGTCCGCGGTCGGCTTCAGCGGCTACCCGGCGCTGCGGGAGAAGCTCCAGTCGATCGCGCTCGGCACCCTCGCCGGCGGACCGGCCGAGGAGAACCAGGGCAACGAGCTGCAGGCGGCGGTCGACGCCGAGATCGAGAACCTGGAGAACCTGCGGCGGGACTTCGCCGACCCGAACCTGGTGATCGACATCGGCCGCAAGCTGTCCTCGTCCACGCCGCTGACCGTCCTGGGCCTGCGCATCTCCGTCTCGCTCGCCGAGTACTTCGCCTACGCCGCCCGCCGGATCCACCCCGACGTCCGGCTGGTGACCCGCGGCGGCAGCGTCGCCTACGACGCGCTGCTCCAGTCCCGGGAGGCGGGCGGCACCTGGGTGCTGGCGTTCTCCATGCCCCGGCACGCCCAGGAGACCCTGACGGCCGTCCGGGTCGCGCGGGGCGCCGGGCTCAAGGTGGCCCTGATCACGGACCTGGCGCTCGGGCCGCTCGCCGACGAGGCCGACGTCGCCTTCGCCACCGGGACCGGGTCCCGCCT
Source organism: Streptomyces sp. SudanB52_2052 (assembly GCF_964272415.1). NCBI lineage: Bacteria > Bacillati > Actinomycetota > Actinomycetes > Kitasatosporales > Streptomycetaceae > Streptomyces > Streptomyces sp. SudanB52_2052. The sequence continues at coordinate 355,336 of NZ_OZ186796.1, forward strand.
GGTCTTCGACTCCTACGCAGCCCCGGGCGTGATGTGCTCGGCGCTGCTCCAGGCCATGACCGACGCGGACCCGGAGCGGACACAGGCGCGGCTGGAGGAGTACGAGCAGGTCGCCGACCAACACCAGTTCTTCCTCCGGGACTGAGCCTCCTCGGGGACCGGGCGGCAGGCATGCCGTTCACACACGGGGACCATCCACAACAAAGCGCGCATGAATGTTTTCATGCTCCTTGCAAACCGGTTGGCATATATAAATACTGCTCACGGATCGCGACCCGGCTGTTCCGGATCCGTTCCGCACCCGAGGAGGCCGGGTCCTACCCGCTTCGGCGTCCCGGGTGTCCGTGGCGGCCCCGGTCATCCCCTAGACCGGGGCCGCCCCGACCCGTCGTCCACCCTCACGACGCCGCACACCCGGAAGCGAAGATCATGCCCCTGACGTCCACGCGCATCAGCCCGGACTGGCCCTGCCAGGTCAAGACCCCCGGGAGCTACGACTGGGAGCGCTCGGCGGCCAAGTGGCTGCGCGAGCTGGTGCCCGCGCGCTACGCCGGATACCCCGTGTTCGTCCGCCACCCGGTGCTCCTCGCCCGGCACGCCCAGATCCAGGTCCAGCACGAGATCCGGGTGGCCCGCACCGCCCTGCAGACCGCCCGCGCCGACCTGCCCGGTCTCGGGCTGCACGAAGGCGTCATCGAGCACACGATCAAGCTGTACGCGGCCGAGCTCATGCAGCTGCAGCACATCGCGCGCAGCGTCCGGGCGGTCACCCAGGCGCTGGTGGAGGCGAACCGCCCGACCTGATCCCCCGGGGCATGACCCGCGCCGCGCGTGGCACCCAGAAGTGAATGAGCACCACACAAGTCCGGCGCGGCGAGCCGGTGACCACGGTCCTGACCTGGCAGGTGCGCCCCGGCCGGGAGCGGCAGTTCGAGGAGTGGACGCGCGGCATCACCCGCTGCGCCAGAGAGTTCCCCGGCAACGAGGGCGTCTCCTGGCTGACGCCTGAGGACGGCCACCGCTACCACGCGGTACTGCGCTGGTCCGACCAGCACCGGCTCGCCGCCTGGCTGGAGTCCGAGGAACGGGCCCACTGGCACCGGCGGATCGAGGACATCGCCACCGAGGTCAGCAGCGAACGCCAGTCGACGACCGGCATGGAGACCTGGTTCAGCCTGCCGGGCACCACGGTGCAGGCCCCGCCCCGGTGGAAGATGGTCCTCACCACCTTCCTCGGCGCCTATCCGTTCACCCTGCTCGTCCAGTGGCTGGTGACTCCGCACACCACGGGCTGGCCGCTGCCGCTGCGGGCCGCCGTGTTCCCGCTGGTGCTGCTGCCGGTGCTGACGTACCTGGTGATGCCGCGGCTCAGCCGGCTGCTGCGGCTGTGGCTCTATCCGCGCGACGGCCACTGAGCGGTCCCTCCCGGGCCCCGATGGGGCTGATGAGGCCGCAGGGATGCGTGAGCACTCCGTGCTCACGAGGCGGTCTTCGAATCGGGCCGGGTGTGCGATGCTCAACGCGTGACGAGCGAGCCCGTGACACCGCCGGACCCCGGCGGGCCACCGGACCTGGCCGAACTGGCCAGGATCGTCGCCCGGCAGCGCGCCGAGCTGGACCGGCTGCGCGACCAGGCGGCGACGTCGGCCGTCGTGGAGCGGGCCAAGGGCGCGGTGATGGCGCTGACCGGGTGTTCCGCGGACGCCGCCGGAGAGCGGCTGCTCCAGCGGGCCAAGGCGGCTCGTCACACACTGCTGGAGGAGTGCTGGATCACGCTCGGCAGCCTGGCGCCGACGCCGCCCGGCCCGGGCGAGGCGACCGAGCCCGTCGACACCGACGCCCCGGTCTCCGGGACGGACCTCCTGGAGGGGTCGGCCGCACCGGACGATGTCGCCGCCGCCCTGGCCCGCCTCGGCCAGGCCCTCGTCCGGGTGGCGACACCGCACGACCTCGCGCGGTGCCTGCTGGAGCACCTCGGGCCCGACATGGCGGCGGACGCGATCATGATCTACGCCCGCAGGCCCGACGGCGGCCTCGCGCTCATCGGGCACGCGGGCATCGGCGACAGGCTGGCCTCCCAGTGGGGCCGGGTCCCGCCGCTCAGCGGGGTCGCGGCGCTGGAGGCCCTGCGCGCGGGCGAGCCGCGGTGGCTGGAGGACCTGCCCTCGGACGCGCGGCGGTACCTGCTGATCGGGGAGCCTCCCGAGCGGTGGCGGTCGCGGGCCTGGCTCCCCGTGGTCACCGCGGGCCCGGCCGAGGTCTGCATCGGCGTGCTGCGCCGCCGGGCCGGGGCCTTCACCTCGCGCGACCGCGCTCACCTGCGGGGCGTCACCGATCTGTGCGCCGGGCGGCTGCGCGCCCTGGACACCCCGGCCGAGCGGTCCACCGACACCGCCACGGTCGCGGTGCAGGCGCTGTTCGATGCCCTGCCGGTCTCGGCGATGCTGCTCACGCCGGTGCGCGCCGCCTCGGGTGAGCCGGAGGACTTCCGGGTGGAGGCCGCGACCGCCCAGGTGGGCGACCTGCTGGGCCGGACCGGCGAGGAACCGGCCGGGCGGCGGCTGCTGGAGTTCCGGCCGGCCCTGGCGGGCGGGCCGCTGTGGCGGGACTGCCTGCACGTCCTGGCCACCGGGGAGCCGCGCGAAGGCGAGCCCTTCGCCCACGAGGAGACGGTGGCGGACGTCGCGGAGCTGTTCACGTACACGACACGGGTGGCGCCGCTGGGCGACGCCCTGGTCGTCTCCTGGATCCGGCACGGCTCCTCCGACCGGCAGGAGCAGCGGCTGGCGGAGCTGCAGCGGCTGGGCAACCTCGGCTGGGCGAACTGGAACCTGGTCACCCGGGAGGGCTCCTGGTCGACGCAGGCGTTCACGCTCCTCGGCCGGGACGCCGCGGACGGCCCGGTGCGGCTGACCGAGATGCCGGAACTGGCCCTGCCGGAGGACACTCCCGCGTTGACCCGCGCCGTCGGCGAGCTCGTCCAGGCGGGGCGGGCGTTCGACGTGCCGTTCCGGATCAGGACGACCGGCGGCATCCGGCATCTGCGGCTGGTGGCCGAGGCGGTGGCCGACTCGTACGGCACGCCCGTCGAGGTGCACGGCTTCGTGCAGGACATGACCGCCCGGCGGCGGGCGGAGCTGGCCCTGGTCGAGAGCGAGCGGGCGATCCTCACGCAGCACGACGTGCTCCAGGCCGAACGGACCCTGGCCTCCCGGCTGCAGCACGCGCTGCTGCCGATGGCCAACCGGCCGGTGCACCTGGCCGGGCTGCGCGTCGAGGTCGCCTATCTGCCGGCCCAGTCCGATGTGCACGTCGGCGGCGACTGGTTCAGCGCGATCGAACTGCCCGACGGGGACGCGCTGCTGGTGGTCGGCGACGTCGCCGGGCACGGCGTCGACGCGGTCGCCACGATGGCGCAGCTCCGGTTCACCGCGAAGGGCATGGTCATCACGGGCTCGTCGCTGACCGGCGCGCTCGCCCGGCTCAACACCCTGCTGCTGCACTCGCGGGACTCGCACGCGACCGCGACGATGGTGCTGGCCCGCTACGACCCGCGCCGGCGGCGCCTGGTCTGGGCGCAGGCGGGGCATCCCCCGCCCCTGCTCCTGCGGGACGGCGAGGCCCGGTACCTGGACCGCCCGAGGGGCATGCTGCTCGGGGCGACCGCGACGCCGGTGTTCGAGGAGGCCGAGTGCCGTCTCGCACCCGGCGACCGGCTCATCCTGTACACGGACGGCCTCGTCGAGCACCCCCCGGAGAGCATCGACCTCGGTCTTGAGCGGCTCGCCGAGGCGGTCGCGGCCCCGCACACCGACGGGCCCGTGTCGCTGGGGTCGTTGCTCGCGCGGATGCTGCCGGACGAGCGGCGGGACGACGTGTGCGTCGTGGACGTCCGGGTTCCGGGGATCATGGAGACGTAGGCACGCGCAGGGCGGAAGCGCGCGTCTTGGATACATAGGCGCGGGACGGAAGCGCGTGTCTATGAGTCGCCGCGATGCCGCCAGTACCACCACAGGCCCACGACGAGCGCCAGTAGGAACAGGGCGGGCAGCACCAGGCCGGGGATGCGGGAGCCGTTCATGGGCGGGGGCCTTCGTTCGGGGCGGATCGGGCGCCTCGCGGGCGCCCCGGCCCAGGGTGACGCCGGGCGGGCCCGCGCATCCGCCGCTTTTCCCAGCCGTTGCCGGGCGTTCGACCGCCGGGGGCACGAGGTCAGTCGACCGGGTGACCCGGCGGGATGCCGACGGCGTCGGAGAGGCGCAGCAGCGGACCGTCGTACGTCTCCCGGCCGCCCCACTCGACCGGGTCGAGAACGAAGCCGATGTGGTCGCCGCCCCCGGCGCGTGTCATGACGCGGCCGACGAACCAGGCCGGGGCCTCCTCCAGGACGAGTGCCCCGCCGTACGCCTCCCGCAGCCGCACGTCCCTCAACTTGTCCGTGCGGTCGCCGGTGCGCCCGCCGAACAGCTCGGCGAGGGCGTGCTGTTCGCGGGCGAGCAGGTGAACGGCGAGCACCTCGGCGTTCCGGGCCACCCGGAAGGTGTGGTTCAGCTCGGACAGCCACACCACGAAACGCACGGGACGGATCGAGCACTGCGAGGCGAATCCGACGAGGCAGCCCGCCCGTTCGCCGCCTGCGGCGGCCGTGACCACACACATGTCCGGGTTCAGCCGTCCGATGAACGCGTCCATGTCCGCCATGTCCACACCGCTCCTTCGCCCTCACGCCTGCCGGCCCTCGGCTTCACCTCACCATGGTGGCCGGGTGGGTGCCAGGCGGGAGGCGGGGGATGCCGGGCCGGGGTGCGTCAGGTCGTGGTCGGCGGGGTGCGGGACTCCAGTGCGGTCCGGGTGTCGTTGCCGTAGACGCCGGTCTCGTCGCCGCGGATGCCGTACCAGAGCTGGAAGCGGGCCACCGCCGCCGTGAGGGTGGGGTCGTAGCGGCCGTTGGTGGAGCCGCCCCGGTAGACGTCCGGGATGCGCAGCAGGCGTTCCTGGAGTTCGGTGACCTCGGGGCCGGTGGCCCCCTCGCGGAGCGTGCCGGGGCCGTCGGGGTCCACCGGTGCGGTGGCCTGCGGCGGCGTGGGGGCGGGGGCAGAGGCCGAGGCGGAGGCCGGGGGCCTGGGGGCGGGGGCCGCCGTGTCGTCCGTCTTCTCGCCGCGCAGCAGCAGCGCGCCGCCGAAGCCGATCACCGCGGCCGCGACGACGGCCACCGCCACGGCGGCGCGGCGCAGACCGGCCCCCGGGGGTGCCGTGTGGGCGTCCGCGGAGCGGCGGGTCGCGCGGGCCACGGGCGGGAGTTCCTGCGTCAGGGCCTCGGAGCCGGCCGGCGGTCCCGGCAGGGTGACGGACTCGTAGCCGCCCGGCTCGGGGCCGCGGGGTGCCGTGGGGGCCGCGCCGGTCTCCTCGCGGAACTCCCTCATCAGCTCGGCGAGGGCGTCGGTGCGGCGCGGCCGCAGGACGCGGATGGGTTCCAGGGCCGGGCCGTCGTGCGGCGGCCGGGGCTCGGACGGTGTCGACACGCGTGCTCTCCTTGCGTCCGGGCTCGGGGGCGCCCGTCTTCGGGGGTCGTCCTGCCGCTAGATACGCGGCTGCCGCGCCGGCAGTTCAGCGGGCGCTCGGGCCAGGGATGCAGAGCACTCAGTTCCTTCCAAGGAGTGCACTGAGTGCCATATGTGGCCCGGCGGGTGCTACGTTCCCGCTCATGAGCTCCGAGAAAGCCGACGCCGGGACCGGAAAGACGCCCATGCGGGACGCCCTGGTGGCGGCGGCGTTCCAGCTGTTCCTCGAACGGGGTTACGAGCAGACGACGGTCGACGACATCGTGGCGCTCGCCGGGGTGGGACGGCGCTCCTTCTTCCGCTACTTCCCCTCCAAGGAGGACGTGGTCTTCCCCGACCACGAGCGGTGCCTGGCGGACATGACGGCCTTCCTCGCCGAGGGCGCGGACGACGACGAGCCCGTGCGGCGGGTGTGCGACGCGGCCCGGCTGGTGCTGCGGATGTACGCCGAGAACCCGACGTTCTCGGTACAGCGCTACCGGCTCACCCGGGAGGTGCCCGGGCTGCGCGCCTATGAGCTGTCGGTGGTGTGGCGCTACGAGCGGGCCCTCGCCTCGTACCTGCGGCGGCGGTACGAGGCCCGCCGGGACGGGACCCTGCAGGCCGACGTGATCGCGGCGGCGGTGGTCGCGGCGCACAACAACGCGCTGCGCTCCTGGCTGCGTTCGGACGGGCAGGGCGAGGCGAGCGCCGCGGTGGACCACGCGCTGGCGTACGTGCAGTCCGCCTTCGGCGAGGCGCCGGTGCCTCCGGCCGGGGAGCGGCCCGAGGACGTGGTGGTCGTCGTCTCGCGGCGCGGAGCGCCCCTGTGGCGGGTGGTGCAGGAGATCGAGACGACGCTGGGGCGGGCCTGAGTGCCCCCACATTGAGGGTACGGAGTGCCTTTACGAGTGGCACTGAGTGCCATACGCTGTGCTCCGTGCACGGTGGCACGGCCAACCGCGCACGCGTGTGCGCGGGCGACCGCGCCCATGGGATTCCGGCCGAGTGCAGGGAGTTGACCAGCGTGTACCACCACTCAGGAAGCGTCGCTCAGCAGGCAGCCGGCTCCGCGACGGGTCTCCTCGACCCGAGGGGCCAGGACTCGGAGGCCATCCTCTTCCAGCGCTGCACCTGGTGCGGCACCGCCATGTACCACCGGGTGCTCTGTCCGGTCTGCCGGGGCAGCGAGCTGCGCACGGAGCGCGCCGAGGGCACGGGCACGGTACGCCACTCCACGGTGGTGCACCGCAACACGCCCGCGGCGCGCAACGTGTCCCTGATCGAGATGTCCGAGGGGTTCGTCGTGCGCGGCCGGGTGATGGGCCCGCCCATCGGCATCCACAGCGGGGACCGGGTGCGGCTGTCCACGGCCAAGGACCCGGTCCGGGGCGAGCCGGTCTTCCAACTGCTGGACGAGCCGTACCGGGCCTGGAGCTGACGCCTGGTCAGTCTTCCGGGAGCAGTTCGCCGGTGCGCACGGGCCGCCCGGTCTCGAAGCTCCGGTTGGCCGCCAGGCCCACGGCCAGGGCCAGCGCTCCGTCGCGCTCGGTGGCCGTCGGGTGGGTCGCCGCCGCGGTGTCCGCCGCACGGGTCGGGTCGGCGGGTCCGAACAGCGCGTCGAGCATGCGCGGGTCACCGCCGCCGTGTGCCTCGTGGGCGATCGCGAGCGGCACGTCCACCGGAGGCTGCCACAGCGGGCGCAGGGTCAGGCGGGCGCCGCCCGTGTGTTCCGCCGCCGTGTCCCCGTGCAGGGCGCCCGCGGCCGACGCGACCCGGGTCAGGGGTGGCTGCCAGCGGCTCTCCTCGACCTCCAGCTCCAGCCGGCCCCCGTTGCCGTTGAACATCACCCGGTAGCCCTCCCACGGGGCGTAGGCGGTCAGGTGGTACGTCATCGTCGCGCCGCGCGCGTAGCGCACGAGGACGGACATGTCGTCCTCGATGGTGACCGGCCCGTCGAAGACGTTCCGGTCGCGCAGGTAGCCGTCGTCGCGCTCGGCGTCGAGGTAGAGGGCGCGCAGGGTGTCGTTGGCCGCGAGGTCCAGGGCGAAGGGGTCGTCGGCGGCCCGGTCGGCGCCGTGGGCGCGGTGGTAGTCCCGGCGCAGTCCGTGCCGCTCCCCCGCCTCGCGGCCGTAGAAACCGAGCCGTCCGTAGCCGAAGGCCTCCGCGGGCTCGTCGGCGAGCCACCAGTTGACCAGGTCGAAGTGGTGCGAGGACTTGTGCACCAGCAGGCCGCCGCTGTGCCGCTTCTCGCGGTGCCAGCGGCGGAAGTAGTCGGCGCCGTGCCGCACGTCGAGCAGCCACTCGAAGTGCACCGACAGCACCTCGCCGATCGCGCCGTCGGCGAGCAGGGCGCGGACCTTCTCGTGCACGGGGTTGAAGCGGTAGTTGAAGGCGACGGTCAGGGAGTTGCCGGTCTCGCGGACGGTGCCGAGGATGCGGGCGCAGCGCTCGGCGTCGACGGTCATCGGCTTCTCGGTGACGACCCGGCAGCCCGCGCGCAGGGCCGGGACGATGTAGCGGTCGTGCTCGGCGTCGACGGTGGTGACGACGACCTCGTCGATGTCCTCCTTCGCCAGCAGGTCGGCGAAGCGGTCCGGCTCCCACACGGCGGCCGCCGGTGCGCCGGCCTCGGCCAGCAGGCGGTTGTGGAAGGCCATCCGGGTCGGGCTGGGGTCGCACAGCGCGGCCACCAGGTGGCCGGGGCGTGCGGCGAGGCCGCGGGTGAAGAGCTGGGCCCGGTGGCCGGTGCCGACGACGGCTGCGCGCAGGACGGGAGTTCGGCTCATGGCAGGTGACCTTTCCCGGGGAGGGGCCGTCCACTCCCCCGGAGCCGAAAGCGCTTGCGGGAAGGCGGTCAGAGGGTGACGCGCAGGCCCACGGTGCCGTCCACGCCCCGCCGCAGCCGACTGCCGAGCAGGGTGAGCCGGCCGGTGAGGCCGTACTTGCGGGCGATCAGCTCGCGGTAGCGGGCGGTGGTGGCCGCGTCGCAGATCTCGGCGGTCGCGGGCACCTGGTCGCCGGTGGGGTTGCCGCGCGCGTCGCAGGGGCCGACCAGGACGTCGGGGCGGTTGCGGATCCGCTTCACCTTCCAGGAGTCGGCGGGTGTCCAGACGCCGAGCGCGTCGCCGTCCCGTACCACCCAGACCGGGGTGGCGACCGGCGTGCCGTTCCTGCGGTAGCTGGTGATCAGCAGGTATTTGCCCGTGGCCAGTCGGTCCAGCGCCGTGTCGTCCATGCCGGGCAGTGTACGAGCGCCCGCCCGGCCTCAGTCCAGCGCCGCCGCCATCCTCCGCACCGCCTCCGTGATCACCTCGCGGGAGGTCGCCAGGTTGAGGCGGACGTGCCCGGCGCCGCCGGTGCCGAAGGGGATGCCGGAGTTGAGGGCGACCCGGCCGCGGCGCAGGAAGACGTCCGCCGGGTCGTCGCCGAGGCCGAGGGCGCGGCAGTCGAGCCAGGCGAGGTAGGTGGCGTCGCCCGGGCGGTAGCGGATGGCGGGCAGGTGCTCGGCCAGCAGGTCCGCGAGCAGCCGCCGATTGGTGTCGAGCCCGGCCAGCAGGGCGTCCAGCCAGGCGACGCCGTCGCGCAGGGCGGCGGTGTGGGCGATGATGCCGACGTGGCTGGGGCCGTGACCGACCTCCTCGGGCATCCGGGCCAGGTCGGCGGCGGCGTCGGGCCCGGCGACGGCGAGGGCGGCCTTGAGCCCGGCCAGGTTCCACGCCTTCGAGGCCGACATCAACGACAGGCCGCGCTCGCCGCCGGGCACGCTCAGGTACGGCACGAACCGCGCGTCGCCCACCACGAGCGGCGCGTGGATCTCGTCGGCGACGACACGCACGCCGTACCGCTCGGCGAGCGCGGCGACGGCGGACAGCTCCTCGGCCGTGTGCACGGTTCCGGTCGGGTTGTGGGGGCTGCACAGCAGGAGGGCGGCCCGCCGCCCGTCCGCGACGGCCTGCCGGAAGGTCTCCTCCAGGACGCCGGGGTCGATGCGGCCGTCCGCGCCGAGCGGGGCCTGAACCACCCGACGGTCCATGTGCTCCAGGAAGTGGTAGAACGGCGGGTACACCGGCGAGTTCACGACCACCGCGTCCCCGTACCCGGTGACCAGCTTGAGCATCTCGACCACGCCCAGCATGACGTCGGGCACGATCGCGGTGCGCTCCACCGCGAGGCCGTCCCAGTCCCACCGCTTCTCGGCGAAGGCGGCCAGGGCCTGCGCGTAGGCGGTGCCGGCGGGGTAGCCGGTGTCGCCGAGCTCCAGCGCGTCGGTGACGGCGCGTACGACGGGCTCGGCGAGCGGGACGTCCATCTCGGCCACCCACAGCGGCAGCACGTCCTCGGGGTAGGTGCGCCACTTCATGCTGGTACGGCGCCTGAGGCGGTCGAGGGTGAGGAGCTGCAGGGGGTTCGGTTCACCGGACGTCTCGTGCGGGATCCTGGTCATGGGCACACGATAGGGGGCCGTGCGGTGACCGGGAATCTTGAGGACGGGGAGCGGGGGGCGGCCACGGGCCGGTTCCTGGAGATCGCCTGTGACGAGTCGGGCTCGGACGGCGAGAACCTCACCGGCGGCAACACGGACGTGTTCGCGCACGCCAGTGTGTCGCTGCCCGTGACGGCGGCAGCGGCGGCCGTGCGCGAGATCCGGGGCCGGATCCGCTCACCGGCCGAGGAGTACAAGGCGACCCACCTGCTGCGGGAGAAGCATCGCGCGGTCCTGGAGTGGCTGCTCGCGCCGGACGGTCCGGTCCACGGGCGGGCGCGGGTGCACCTCATGGAGAAGTCGTTCTTCGTGGTGGACCGGGCCGTCGGCCTGCTGCTGGGCGATCCGGCCGCGGCCGTCACCCTCTTCCGGGCCGGACACCGGACCTTCGGGGAGGAGGGCTGGCGGGCGTTCCTGGAGGCGGCCAACCGACTGCTGCGGGTCCGCCACGACGGGGACCCGGTGGAGGCCTTCTACGGCACGGTCGACGCCCTGCGCCGGGACCGTCCGCGCTCGGACGCCGCGGAGATCCTGGAGCAGCTGGCGGCGACCCGGCCCAGGGCGGTCTCCTACCGGGCGGAGTTCCTCGCCGGGCCGCCGCTGATCCCGGTGCTCGACCCGCTGCTCCCGGCGATCGTGCGGACGGCCGCGCTGTGGAGCGGGGACGGGCGGCCGGTCCGGCTGGTGCACGACCGGCAGAACATGCTGACGCCGGACCGCGTCGCGTGGATCGAGGAGGCGGCCCGGCGAGCCGGGGTCGGTCTCGCGGGGCTGCGGCTCGTCGTGGCGCGCGAGGACGCGCGGGTGCAGGTGGCGGACTTCCTGGCCGGAATCGCCCGCAAGATCGCTTCCGATGAGCTGAACGGGCGCGGGGATCCGGCGCTCACCGCTCTGCTGCGGCCCTACGTCGATCCGGCCTCGGTGTGGGGCGACGCGCGGAGCCGGGCCCTGCTCGCCGACCCGGTGGCGGGCTGACGGCTCAAAAGATCACGCGTGCGGTGAACACGGCAGGGCTGCGGCCCGTATGGATGAGGGGCGCTCAACTCAAGGAGGGCCCCGCGGTGTTCACACCGTGATGTTCTGGTTCGGGAGCCATGCATGAGGCACGCACGACGACGGGTCGTCCGGCGAGTGACACGGCTGGCGGCCGTCGGCGGACTCCTCCTCGGAGGAGCGATGGTCACACGCGCCGTGGCGAGCGAGCCCCCGGACCCCTCGATCGGCGTCCCGTACTCCGCGCGGCCCGCCACCGGCATGGGCACCGACCTCGTGTCCCGGCTCGGGACCTCCCGCACGGCGGGCAGCTGGGTCGACTCGGCCGGGCGGCCGGTCGTCGCGGTCACCGACGAGAAGGCCGCCGCCGAGGTGGAGCGCGCCGGGGCCCGGGCGAAGATGGTCCGCCACAGCATGAGCGACCTCAAGTCCGCGACGGCCACGCTGCGTTCGGCCCCCAGAGTGGCGGGTACGGCGTGGGCCCTGGACTACAAGAGCAACGAGGTGGTCGTCCGGGGTGACAGCACCGTCTCCGCCGCCGACTGGTCCCGGCTGACCGAGGTCGCGGAGGGCATCGGCGGTTTCGTGCGCATGGAGCGCACCGAGGGCAGGTTCACGACGCGGATCAACGGCGCGGAGCCGATCCTGTCGACGGCCGGGCGCTGTTCGGCGGGGTTCAACGTCACCGACGGGAAGAGCGACTACATCCTCACGGCCGGGCACTGCGGACCCGACGGTTCCGTGTGGTTCTCCGACGACCGGGGCCGGGACCAGGTCGGCACCTCGCTCAGGGGGAGCTTCCCCGGCGACGACTACTCCCTGGTGAAGTACGACAGCGGCCGCGCGGGCGAGGGCGCGGACGTCGTGGCCGTCGGGGACGGCAAGGGCGTGCGGATCACGGGCGTGGCCGATCCGGAGGTCGGGCAGAAGATCTTCCGCAGCGGCAGCACCAGCGGGCTGCGCGAGGGGGAGGTGACCGCGCTGAACGCGACGGTCAACTACCCCGAGGGGACGGTCACCGGGCTCATCGAGACGAACGTGTGCGCCGAACCGGGCGACAGCGGCGGCCCGATGTTCGCGGACGGGATCGCGCTGGGCCTGACGTCCGGCGGCAGCGGGGACTGCGCGCAGGGGGGTACGACGTTCTTCCAGCCGGTGACGAAGGCGCTGACCGAGCTGGACGTCAAGCTGATCGTGGCCAAGCAGGCCGGGGGCGGCACCGGTGCCGCGCCCGCGCCGTCGGCCCCGCAGGGCGCCGCCGCCTCGCCCGGTTCGTCGGCGCCGGTGACGGGCGAGGACGTGTCGGGCCTGCTGACCCGGCTCGGTGATCCGCGCAACGTGGGTCCCGGCCTGCTGGTCATCGCGGGCAGTCTGGTCGCGCTGGTGGCGACCCGGTGGATCCGCGCCGAGCAGGACCGCAAGGCGTATCGGCAGTACTACTCGGCCACCTGGGGGTGACACCGGTTCCGGCACGTCACCGGGTACCCCGGTCACCCCAGGGTGAGCAGCACCGTCGCGACTCCGGCTCCCAGCAGTCCCCTCACCTGGCGGAGGCTGATCCGCTCGCGCAGGAGGGCGAGGCCGAGGACGACGGGCAGCGCCGGATAGAGGGAGGCGAGGACGACGGCCACGGCCAGCAACTGCCGCTGGGCGGCGAGCAGATACAGCACGAGGCCGAGTGCCGCCCCGGCCCCGATGAGGACGGCCTGGAGGCAGCGGACCGGCGGCAGCTTCAGCCGGCGGGCGTGGCGGGCGGCGTCCGGCAGCAGGACGAGGACCGCGGCGACCCGGCCCGCCGCGACGGGCCACAGCCCGCTCCCGGGGTCCGCCTGGCCGAGGGCGAGGTACTGCACGGCCACGCCCGCGCTGGCGAGCAGCCCGTCCGCCGTGCCCTTCCCGGTGCCTGCGTCCGGGCTCCCGGCAGCTTCCGAGCCGCGGACTCCGCCCCGGCCTCCGGCGACGAACCACAGCGAGGGCACCGTGACGGCGATGCCGAGCCAGGCGACGGCGCCGGGACGGTCGCCGAGGAGGAGCACCCCGCACAGCACCGACAGCGCCACGCCGGTGACGGCGCTCACGGGCACGACGACGCTCATGGCGCCGCGGCTCAGCCCGCGGTTGAGGAACCGCATGGCGACACCGCTGCCGACGCCGGACAGCGCGCCCCACAGCAGGTCGGTGGGGTGGACGGAGTCGGCGGGCAGGAGGAGTGCGGCGGCGCAGGCGAGCAGGAGGCCGCCCAGCTGGCCGAGGAAGGTGACGGCGGCGTGGTGGACGCGCCGGGACAGCAGACCGCCGGCGAAGTCGACGATGCCGTAGACAACGGCCGAGGAAAGTGCGAGAAGGGCACCCATTGGATCAGGGGTGCCCCGGGACGAGGCTCCGATGCGTCAGGGGGCCTGGAGGAGGTTCACGCCGCCGGAGCCGACTGCGGGACCGCGGCGGCCCACTCCAGGACGAGCCGCTGGTATTCCTCGCGCTGCTCGACGCTCAGTGTCCCGCCCGACCGGCGCCACAGGGCCCGGATCTCCTCGTTGACCTCGTCAGCCGATCGCTGGGAAGAGGATTCAACAGTGGTGGACATGGTGTGAAGCATACGTCGCCGCAAGTGAAGACGGCGTGAGTAATCGTGAGTTAAACGGTCATTTCGGACAGTGTTGCTGATCACGTCCATCTCCCGGTAAACGTGAGCCTGTTCACGCTTCGGCCGACCCCAGCACCAGCACCTTGATGGCCAATACGGCCGCGCCGCGTGCCCAATCGTGAAAATCGGACACCTTGGTCTCCAGCTCGACCGGGGCGGCCAGCGGGTGCCGCTGGTCGCGGACGGTCTCCTCGACCGTCTTGCCGGCCACGTCCATCAGCCCGACCCCCTCCCCCGCGAGCAGGATCCTCTGCGGCATCACGAAGTTGGAGATCTGCGCGACGAGCGTCCCCAGGGCGCGCGCGGCCTCCTCCACGACCCGGGCGGGCACCGGGTCCCCGGCGGCGGCCAGCGCGAGGATCTCCTCGTAGGTCCGGTCGACGCCGGTGGCGGCCTGGACCTGGTAGCGGATGTTGGGGATGGTCAGCATCGAGACGGCACTGCCGCGCCGGCCGTCGGGGGTGAGCGGCCCGTTGGGGTCCACGATCCAGTGGCGGCCGAAGCCGCGGTCCTCCTCCGCGAAGGGCACCCGCTTGCCGCCCAGGACGAGCCCGTAGCCGAGGCCGGCGCCGATGGTGAGCACGACGAAGCGCTCCAGACCGCGCCCGGCGCCGAACCAGGTCTCGGCGTCGACCAGGGCCGCGACGTCGTTCTCGACGACCACCGGCAACCCGGTGCGCTCCTCGACGAGTTCGGCCAGGGGGACGTCCCGCCACAGCAGGAAGGGCGACTCGCCGACCACGGCACGATCCTGGACGAAACCGCCGACCCCGATGCCGATCCCGGCGAGCCGAGGGTGGCCGACGGCCAGTTCGGCGGTCATCGCGGCGAGCACGTCGGCGACCTCCGCGGGGTCGTGGGTGGTGAGCGGACGGTCGTGGCGGGCGACGACATGGCTTCGCAGCGTGGTGACGACGCCGTACACCATGTCCTCGGTGATCTTGTAGCCGAGGAAGTAGCCGGAGTCGGCGACGACGTCCAGCGGCTGTGAAGGCCGGCCCTGGCGCGCCTCCGCCGGTACGCCCGCCTCGGCCACCTCGACCAGCAGGCCCGACTCGATCAGCGGCTTGGTCAGCCGAGTGAGGCTCCCGGCCGACAGGCCCAGCCTGCGGGCGAGTTCGCTGCGCGACAGCGGCCCGTTGACGAGCACCTCGATCGCCACCGAGCGCTCCCCCGGGCTCAGCGGCAGCCAGCCGGCGGTGCCTGCGGTCATCAGCGTTCTGCTCCCTCACCTTTTTTTCGCACTGAAACCAACATGACCACTCTACGGCGCTGATGGTTCCTGCGAAAAGATGTTTGCACCCCTCTTGACGCCGCAATTGTTTCGCGCCAAAAGTAAGTCCCGCCAGAGGACGAGCCGCCGCATGCGAGGGAGTCTCCCGTGACCATCGCCTCCAGCAGCCCTCCATCGCGTCTGCCCGCGGGCGGCGCGGCGGAGGCGCGCAGCAAACCCAGGACACGCCGGACCGAGGCGGGCGAGAACCGAGGGGACGGCCGGCTGGCCGCGGTGTTCATCGCGCCGGCCCTGCTCGGCTTCGTGGTCTTCCTGCTCTGGCCGACGCTGCGGGGCGTCTACCTGAGCTTCACCCGCTTCAATCTGCTGACGCCGGCGGAGTGGGTGGGCCTGGACAACTACGTCCGCATGGTCAACGACCCCATCTTCTGGGACTCGCTGTGGGTCACCGTCGAGTACGTCGTCATCAACATCGGCGTCCAGACGGTCGCGGCCCTCGCCATCGCGGTGCTGCTCCAGCGGCTCACGCAGTCGGCGATGCTGCGCGGCATCGTGCTCACGCCGTACCTGATGTCGAACGTGGTGGCCGGTCTGGTCTGGCTGTGGATCCTCGACACGCAGCTCGGCATCGGCAACGAGATCATCAGCGCCGTCGGCGTCGACCGCATCCCGTTCCTCGCCGACGAGACCTGGGCGATCCCGACGATCGCGCTCATCAACGTGTGGCGGCACGTCGGCTACACCGCGCTGCTGCTGTTCGCCGGTCTCCAGGCCATCCCGAACGACATGTACGAGGCGGCCCGGGTGGACGGCGCGAGCGAGTGGCGGATGTTCTGGCGGATCACCATGCCGCTGCTGCGGCCGGTCCTCGCGGTCGTGCTGATCATGACGGTGATCGGCTCGTTCCAGGTGTTCGACACCGTCGCCGTCACCACCGCGGGCGGCCCGGCGAACGCGACCAACGTGCTCCAGTACTACATCTACGGATCCGCCTTCGGCCGCTTCCAGTTCGGTTACGCCTCGGCCATGTCCGTCGCCCTCCTGGTCGTGCTGAGCGCGATCACCATCCTCCAGTACCGGCTCACCCGGGCCGGCCGGACCGACCTCGGCTGACGGAAGGGAGACACCGGCATGACCGCCGTGACGACAACGACGCCGACGCGGGTGCGGCCGGCCCGGCGCGGGTTCCCCTTCGGGCGGGCCGTCGCCTGGACCGTGATGGGGCTGATCGTCCTCATCACCCTGCTGCCGTTCTACTGGATCCTGCGCACCGCGCTCTCCACCAACGCGGGCCTCAGCGCGGACCCGACCAACCCGCTGCCGGTGGACCTCACCACCAGCGGCTTCGAGCGGGCCCTGGGCCTGCAGTCCGCCGAGGAGGCCATCGCGCAGGGCGGCGCGGGCGGCGGGCTGGACTTCTGGCGCTACCTGCTCAACTCGGTGCTCGTCTCGACCCTGATCACCGTCTGCCAGATCTTCTTCTCGGCGATGGCCGCGTACGCCTTCTCGCGGCTGCGCTGGCGCGGGCGGGACCAGGTCTTCGGCCTGTTCCTCGCCGGGATGATGGTGCCGGCCATCTTCACGCTGCTGCCGAACTTCGTGCTCATCAAGCAGCTCCACCTGGTGGACACGCTCCTCGGCATCGCCCTGCCGACGATGTTCATGACCCCGTTCGCGGTGTTCTTCCTGCGCCAGTTCTTCATGAACATCCCCAAGGAGGTGGAGGAGGCCGCGCTGCTCGACGGCGCCGGGAAGATCAAGATCTTCTTCCGGGTGGTGCTGCCGATGGCGTCCACGCCGATCATCACGCTGGGCGTGCTGACGTACATCACCTCCTGGAACGACTACTTCTGGCCGCTGATGGTCTCCTACAGCGACAGCTCGCGCGTGCTGACGGTGGCGCTGGCGATCTTCCGGGCGCAGACCCCGGCGACCGGCGTCGACTGGTCCGGGCTCATGGCGGCGACGCTGATCGCCGCGCTGCCGATGCTGGTGCTGTTCGCCTGTTTCGCGCGCCGCATCGTCAGCTCCATCGGCTTCACCGGGATCAAGTAAGGGAACTGTGATGCGAATTCGTACGCTCGTCGCGGCGACGGGAGCGCTGGCGCTGTCCCTGGTCAGCGGATGCGCGCAGGGCGGCGCCGCCGGCTCTTCCGCGAACACGGTCACCTACTGGCTGTGGGACGCCAACCAGCTTCCCGCCTACCAGGCCTGCGCCAAAGGGTTCGAGAAGGAGAACCCCGGACTGAAGGTGAAGATCACCCAGTTGGGCTGGTCCGACTACTGGACCAAGCTCACCGCCGGGTTCATCGCGGGCACCCAGCCGGACGTGTTCACCGACCACATCCAGAACTTCGGCCAGTACGCCGACCTGAAGGTCCTCGAACCCCTCGACGACCTCGGGATCAAGGACTCCGACTACCAGCCGGGCCTCGCCGCCAACTGGGTCGGCAAGGACGGCCACCGCTACGGCGCCCCCAAGGACTGGGACACCGTCGCGCTGTTCTACAACTCCAGGATGACGAAGGACGCCGGCCTCACCGCGGAGCAGCTGAACAGCCTGTCGTGGAACCCGAAGGACGGCGGCACCTTCGAGAAGGCCATCGCCCGTCTCACGATCGACAGGAACGGCAAGCGGGGCGACGAGCCGGGCTTCGACAAGAACAACGTGAAGGTGTACGGCCTGGCCACCAACGGCGGCGGCTTCGGCGACGGCCAGACCCAGTGGAGCAACTTCGCCGCCTCCGCGGGCTGGAGCTACCTCGACAAGCCGCGCTGGGGCACGAAGTACCAGTACGACAGCAAGGCCTTCCAGTCGGTCGTCCAGTGGTACTTCGGGCTGGCGAAGAAGGGCTACATGCCTCCGCTGTCCGACTACAACGTCCAGTCCAACCAGGCGAACACGCAGGTCGCCGCGGGCAAGGCGGCCACCGCGTTCGACGGGGCCTGGATGATCTCCACCTACGCGGGCTTCAAGGGCAGGGACATCAAGACGGCCCTGACGCCGGTCGGGCCGACCGGCAAGCGCGCCACGATGATGAACGGCCTCGCCGACTCCGTCACCAAGGCCTCCAAGAACAAGGCGGGCGCCAAGAAGTGGGTGGCGTACCTGGCCTCCGACAAGTGCCAGAAGGTCGTCGGCGGCTACGGCGTCGTCTTCCCCGCCACCAAGGCCGGGACCGAGGCGGCCGTCGCCGCGTACCGCGAGAAGGGCATCGACGTCTCGTCGTTCACCGAGCCGGTGGCCGACAAGAAGAACTTCCGGACCTTCTCCTACCCGATCGCGAGCTACTCGGCGGACATGACGGCGCTCATGTCCCCTGCCATGGAGGACATCTACGGCAACGGAAAGCCCGTGAGCAGCCTCGATCAGACCAACGACCAGATCAACCTCATCCTCTCCCAGTGAAGGGCACGCGTTCCATGACGTTCTCCCTCGGCATCGTCGGCGCCGGACAGTTCTCGGGCCAGTTCGCCACCCTGTTCCAGGCACACCCCGGCGTCAGCGCCGTCTACGTCACCGACCTGCTGCCTGAGCGGGCGGAGCAACTCGCCGCCGCGCAGGGGCTGGCCGGCACCTTCCCGTCGTACCAGGCCATGCTGGAGTCGGAGGACGTCGACGCGGTCGCGATCTTCACGCAGCGGTGGACGCACGGGCCGCTGGTGCTCCAGGGACTCAACGCCGGCAAGCACGTGTACTCGGCGGTCCCCATGGCGATCAGCACCGAGGAGATCGCGGCGATCATCGACGCGGTCAAGGCCACCGGGCTGACCTACATGATGGGCGAGACCAGCGAGTACAACCCGGCCACCGTGCACGCCCGCAACCAGATCGCCGAGGGCGCCTTCGGGCGGCTCTTCTACGCCGAGGGCGACTACGTCCACGACATGGACCTGGGGTTCTACGAGGCCTACCAGTACAGCGGCGGCGAGAACTGGAAGGCGACCGCCAGCTATCCCCCGCTGCTGTACCCGACGCACGCGGTCGGCGGGGTGCTGGGCGCCTGGCGGACGCACGCGGTGAGCGTGTCGGCGATCGGGGTCGTCGACGACCGGGGCGACGGTGTCTTCGACAAGGAGATCAGCCAGTTCGGCAACGACTTCTCCAACGCCACCGCGCTGTTCGAGGTGGCGGGCGGCGGCTCGTTCCGTACGAACGAGTTCCGGCGGGTCGGCTACCCCTCGCACATACGGGAGTCGCGGTTCCGCTTCTTCGGGACCGAGGCGAGCATGGAGCAGCTCGCCACGGTCGCCCTGTGGCAGGACAAGAAGGGCGTGAAGGACATCAGCGAACTGCTGGAGCCCAAGCCCACCATGTCCCCCGACGACCCGTCACTCCAGCACATCGCGCCGGAGCTGCGGGCCGCCTTCACCTCCGGGTCGGCTCCCGTGCACGACCGCGCGCGGCTGCCGCGGGAGTTCGACCACCTCCACAACGGCCACGAGGGCAGCCACCACTTCCTGGTGGACGACTTCGTGACCGCCGTCAACGAGCGGACCCTGCCGTCGGTGAACGCCTGGGTGGCCGCCCGCTACACCCTGCCGGGCATCATCGCGCACGAGTCGGCGCGGCAGGGCGGGGTACGGCTGGAGATCCCGGACTTCGGGGACGCGCCGCAGTGAGGGTCGGGTGCGAGCCGGGTGCCCGGTATCAGGTGCCCGGCTTGCGGCCGTACACGAAGACGTCGTCGCCCTTCTTCAGCAGCGACCAGTACTTCTTCGCGTCGGTCTTGGTCATGTTGACGCAGCCGCGGGAGCCCGGCGGGTTCCACATGCTGACGCTCGCCTGGTGGAAGGCCTGGCCGCCGTCGAAGAACTGGGCGTACGGCATCGGCACGTCGTAGATGGACGAGACGTGGTCGATGTTGCGCCAGTAGATCTTCTTCAGGCCGGTGCGGGTCTCGTCCCCGTCACGGCCGGTGCGGACCGGGACGGGGCCGTAGACGAGCTTCTTGCCGTCCTGGATCCAGCTCAGCTGGAGGCTCAGGTTCACGCAGGCGATCCGGCCCTTGTTCACCGGGCACTTGCCGTCCTTGTTGGGGTTGTTCCCGACGGCCTTCTGCTTCAGCATCAGGTCCATCACGCCCCAGGTGACGGAACCGGCGTAGCCGATGTTCGGGGTGATGCCGTGCTTGGTCTGGAAGGCCTTGATGGCCTTGCAGTCCGCGGCGGACTGCTTGCCGTCGACCGGACGGCCGAGGAATTTCTCCACCTGCTTCTGGTACGGGCCGGTCTGCGTGGTGCAGCTCGCGGCCGCGGCCGGCGTGGCGCCGAGCGCGAGCGTGAGCGGTGCCACCAGTGCGGTGAGCCCGAGTGCGACGGCACCCCGTCTGCGTACGTCCCCCATGGCTGGTCATGCCCCTTCGCGGTAAATGGTCGCTGAAGTGCGATCCCTGCCAGCTAGACGGGCGGTCGGCGGAATCGGTTGTGCGGATCCGCGCGTCGGGACGGAACGGTGACATACCTCACCGCGTCGTGATGATCCGGACAGTGCCGCGGCGGCCGGGGCCGGAGGGCCTGCCGGCGGGGGCTCAGCGGTAGCCGGTGGTGTCGGCCGGCTTGCCCGCGTCCTGGACCTCGACCAGGTAGCGCCAGGCGTCCGGCCGGCTGCCGTCGAGGTCGGTGAAGCCGTAGACCCGGGCCAGGCCGCCGCTGGAGAGGGAGGCGCCGTTGAAGCGGGCCACGTCCGGGTCGGTGGCCAATGCGGTCACCGCCCGGCCCACGTAGCGCGGGGTCTCCGAGATGGCGAAGTGGGGGACGCGTTCCAGGGCGTCGCGCCAGTTGTCCTCCCGCACCCCGTAGGTGTCGAGCATCAGCTCCGAGCGCAGCCAGCCGGGGGTGAGGGCGACGGCGGTGGCGCCGTGCGGGCCGAGCTCGTGGCCGAGGGCGAAGGCCATGCGCAGGACGGCGCTCTTGGCGAGGTCGTAGAAGAAGTTCACGCGGTAGTGGTCGCCGTTGTAGTCGGCGGTGCCGTCGGTGACCTCGACGACCAGGCCGCCGGGGTGGCGCAGCAGCAGGGGCAGGGCGTGGTGGCTGGTGATGGCGTGGGTCTCGACCGCGAGGCGGAGCAGGCGCAGCCCGTTGTCGAGGTCGTGCTCCCACAGCGGGCTGTCCCACTCGAAGAGCATCTCGCCGCCCCAGATGTCGTTGACGAGGACGTCGAGGCGGCCCTGTTCGTCCGCGATGCGGTCCACGAGGACGCGGACCTGCTTCGGGTCGAGGTGGTCGGTGGGGACCGCGATGCCGCGGCCGCCGGCCTCGGTGACCAGGTCGGCGGTGTCCTCGATGGTCTCGGGACGGTCGTACTCCGAGCGGCGCTCGCGGGTGGTGCGGCCGGTGACGTAGACCGTGGCGCCGGCCGCGCCGAGTTCCACGGCGATCCCCCGTCCGGCGCCCCGGGTCGCCCCGGCGACCAGTGCGACCTTGCCCTTGAGCGGAGCTGACATGTCCGGCCTCCCGTGCCCTCGACTGCGTGTCGCGTTCCAGGGTGGCGGGTAAGCCGGACATCTTCTGTCGCCTTTTTCGGGAGACACGTCGCTCTCCCGGGCGGCGTGCCCCGTCAGTGGCCGCGGGCGATCCACTCCTGCAGGTGCGGCGCCTCCGCGCCGATGGTCGTGGAGTCGCCGTGGCCGGTGCGGACCGTCGTCCCGGGCGGCAGGGTGAGCAGCCGGTCGCGGATCGAGTCGATGATCGTCGGGAAGTGCGAGAAGGACCGGCCGGTGGCGCCGGGACCGCCCTGGAAGAGGGTGTCGCCGGTGAAGACGGTGCCCAGGCCCGGGTCGTACAGGCACACCGCGCCGGGCGCGTGCCCCGGGGTGTGCAGCACCCGCAGGTCGGCGCCGCCGGCCTCGATCACCTGGCCGTCGACCAGCCAGGCGTCGGGTTCGCGGTCGGGGTGGGTCTGCTTCCACAGCGGCAGGTCGTCGCGGTGCAGCCAGATGGTGGCGCCGGTGCGCTCGGCGAGGGCCGGGGCGGCGTCGATGTGGTCGTTGTGGGCGTGCGTGCAGACGATGGCGGTGAGCCGGCGGTTCCCGACGGCTTCGGCGATGGCGTCGGCGTCATGGGCGGCGTCGATGACGATCGCCTCGTGGTCGTCGCCGACGATCCACACGTTGTTGTCGACGTCCCAGGTGCCGCCGTCGAGGCTGAACTGACCGGAGGTGACGAGGTGTTCGACGCGCGTCGCCATCAGAGCACCACCACCGAGCGCAGCACGTCGCCGTGGTGCATCCGCTCGAACGCCTTCTCCACCTCGTCCAGCTGGATGGTCTCGGTGACGAACGCCCCGAGGTCCAGGCGTCCTTGCAGATGCAGGTCGATCAGCATGGGGAAGTCCCGGGAGGGCAGGCAGTCGCCGTACCAGGACGACTTCAGGGCCCCGCCGCGGCCGAAGACGTCGAGCAGGGGCAGTTCGAGTTTCATCTCCGGCGTGGGGACGCCGACGAGGACGACCGTGCCGGCCAGGTCGCGGGCGTAGAAGGCCTGCTTGTAGGTCTCGGGGCGGCCGACGGCCTCGATGACGACGTCGACGCCGAAACCTCCGGTCAGTTCGCGGATCGCCTCGACGGGGTCGGTCTCGCGCGAGTTGACGGTGTGCGTGGCGCCCATGGAGCGGGCGGTCTCCAGCTTGCGGTCGTCGATGTCGACGGCGATGATCCGCGCCGCCCCGGCCAGGTGCGACCCGGCGATGGCCGCGTCGCCGACGCCGCCGCAGCCGATGACCGCGACCGTGTCGCCCCGGCCGACGTTCCCCGTGTTGATCGCGGCGCCGATGCCGGCCATCACACCGCAGCCGAGCAGCCCGGCGACCTGCGGGGCGACGGCCGGGTCGACCTTGGTGCACTGCCCGGCGGCGACGAGGGTCTTCTCGGCGAAGGCACCGATCCCGAGGGCCGGGGACAGCTCGGTCCCGTCGGTGAGCGTCATCTTCTGCTGGGCGTTGTGGGTGTCGAAGCAGTACCAGGGCCGACCGCGCAGACAGGCCCGGCACGTCCCGCACACGGCGCGCCAGTTGAGGATCACGAAGTCACCGGGCTCGACGTCGCTCACGCCCTCCCCGACCGCCTCCACCACGCCCGCGGCCTCGTGGCCGAGCAGGAAGGGGAAGTCGTCGTTGATGCCGCCCTGCTTGTAGTGCAGGTCGGTGTGGCACACGCCGCAGGCCTGGACGCGCACGACCGCCTCGCCCGGGCCGGGGTCGGGCACGAGGACCGTCTCGATGCGCACCGGCTCGTCCTTGCCGGGCGCGATCACGCCGCGCACTTCCTGCGCCATGGTGCTGACTCCTTCGTGGGCCGGGATCCGTACCTTCCGACCCTACGTGCGACTGATCGGTAAGGGGCGGGGATCGGCCACCCGGTTGTCCGCGAAAGGGCAGGCCGGACCGGTCGGCGCCGACGTAGCCTGAACGCTCCGCCCGACGCCGAAGGAGCGACGTGACCATCGCAGAGACCGAGACCGCCCCACCCCCCTGGCGGCAGCTCCTCGGATACGTACGGCCGCACCGCTGGTCCCTGATCGCCGGTGCCCTGCTCTCGCTGGTCACCGGGGCGACGGGGCTGCTGCTGCCGTTGGTGGCCCGGGGTCTCATCGACGATCTGGCGCACGAGCGGGCCATCACCGGGGCGCTGCTGATCATGTCGGCCCTGATCGTGACCAACGCGGCGGTGGGCGCGCTGGGTTCGTACGTGCTGCAGCGCACCGCCGAGTCCGTGGTGCTCGGCGCGCGGCGGGCCCTGTCGTCGTACCTGCTGCGGCTGCGGATCACGGCCGTGGACCGCAGCGAGCCCGGGGACCTGATGGCCCGCATCACGTCCGACACCACCCTGCTGCGCCAGGTCACCACCCAGTCGCTGGTCGGTCTGGGCACGGGCGGACTGACGCTGGTCGCGACGGTGGTGATGATGGGCCTGGTGGACGCCGTGCTGCTGGGCGTCACCCTGGCCGTGATCCTGTGCGCGGGCGTGGTCCTCGGTGTGATCGTGCCGCGCATCAACAAGGCGAGCCGGCAGGCGCAGGACGCGGTCGGGGCCATGGGTGCCTCGCTGGAGCGGATCCTCGGTGCCCTGCGCACCGTGAAGGCGTCCGGTGCGGAACACCGGGAGGAGCGCACGCTGCACGAGGCGGCGAAGGAGTCGTGGCGGCAGAGCGTGCGGGCCGCCAAGTGGTCGGCGGCAGCGGGCAACACCGCGGGGCTGGCCATGCAGACGGCCTTCATCACGGTGCTCGCGGTGGGCGGCGCCCGCGTCGCGACCGGCGCCATCGACGTGGGCACGCTGGTCGCGTTCCTGCTGTACGTCTTCTACCTGATGTCGCCGATACAGCAGGTCGTCGGCGCCGTCACGCAGTACCAGACGGGTGCCGCGGCCCTCACCCGCATCCAGGAGGCGCTGCGGCTGCCCGCCGAGCCGGTGGCCGCGCCCGCGCCGCTGCCCTCCACCGGCACGCCCCCGGCGGAGCTGGCCTTCGAGGACGTGCGCTTCCGCTACGCCGAGGACCTGCCGTACGTCCACCACGGCGTGACGTTCGCCGTGCCCGCGCAGGGCATGACGGCGTTCGTGGGCCCGTCCGGCGCGGGCAAGACCACCGTGTTCTCGCTGATCGAGCGGTTCTACGACCCCGACTCCGGCGTGATCCGGCTGGACGGCCGGGACCTGTCCGACTGGGAGCTGCCGCGGCTGCGCGCCGCGATCGGCTACGTGGAGCAGGACGCGCCGGTGCTGTCGGGCTCGCTGCGGGACAACCTGCTGCTGGGGAATCCGGAGGCGGACGACGAGGCGCTCACGCGGGTGCTGAAGACGACCCGTCTGGACGGCCTGGTCGCCCGGCTCCCCGCCGGTCTCGACACACTCGTCGGGCACCGGGGCACGAAGCTGTCGGGCGGTGAGCGGCAGCGGGTCGCGATCGCCCGCGCCCTGCTGCGCAGGCCCCGGCTGCTGCTGCTCGACGAGGCCACCTCGCAGCTGGACGCGGTGAACGAGGCGGCGCTGCGCGACACCGTCGCCGACGTCGCCCGGACGACCACGGTCCTGGTGGTGGCGCACCGGCTGTCGACGGTGACCATGGCCGACCGGATCGTGGTGATGGACGCGGGCCGGGTCCGGGCCGTCGGCACCCACCGCGAGCTCGTGACGGCCGACCCGCTCTACGCGGAGCTCGCGGCGACGCAGTTCCTGGCCGCGGCGGACTGAGCCCGGGCGTGTGTCAGGGCCGCCCGGAAACCGGGCGGCCCTCCCACACGCGGCCGTCGTCAGCGGACGTTCGGAACGAAACCGAAGACCGGGGAGACCAGGCCGACGACCTGGTTCAGCTGGTTGAGATCGTTGAGGCGGTTCAGGCCGGCCAGCTGGGAGGAGGGCCGCGGGATCTCGTCCTTGTGCTCGGCGGGGATGTCGCTGACGGTCAGCGAGTCGAGCGTGGCCATCGGGCTGAGCGGGCTCTTCGCTTCCGCGTCGGCCGCGTTCGCCATCGGCGCGGCGAGGCCGGTGACACCCGCGGCGAGACCAACGGCGGCGACGATACGTCGTGTTGAGATCATGCCTGTCGCAACGTCGGCGGGGCCCGGCGGACACGGGCGGGCGGTCTCGCTCACCGGTCAGGCCCAGCGTCCCCTGCGCTTGCCGAGCCCGCCGGGCGGGTGGAGGCTCGACAGGAGAGGCCCTTCTCGAAGGAGGTCACCATGGGAACCGCCGCAGAGCCCGCCTTCGACCGGGAGACACTCCGCCGTGGCCTGGAGGGGGAGAACCCGGACATCCTGCTCTCCCTCTACGCCGACGACGCCGAGATGCGGATCGTGGACCGCACGACCCAGCCCAGCCACCCCAAGGTGCTGCACGGCCGCGACGAGATCGGCCGGATGCTGGAGGACGTCTACAGCCGCGACATGACGCACAAGCTGGAGCGCTGCGTCATCCAGGGCGACGAGGCCGCCTACAGCGAGAGCTGCGAGTACTCCGACGGCGTCCGCGTGCTGTCGGAGTCCATGCTCTCGCTGCGGGGCGGCAAGATCGCCGAGCAGACGCTGGTGCAGGCCTGGGACGAGTAGGGAGGGGGACCTCCCCTAGACCCTCGGGGCAGGGCGCAGCACCTGGATCAGGCTGGCGTAGCTGTCCTGGCCGTGGCCCGCGGCGCTCGCCTTCTCCATCGCGGTCTTGAGCAGCTCGGGCAGGGCGTTGTCGACGCCCCGGGCCGCCGCCGCGTGGATCAGGTGGTCGATGGCCGCGATCTGCACGTCGACGGTGGCGTCGTCGCCCGGGTAGCGGCCGTCGTCCACCTGGGGCGCGTAGCGGGTGAGGAAGCCCGCCACCGTCGTCAGCCAGCGGATCGCGACGGGGGTGAAGGCGGCGGCCGGTGTCCCCTCGGCGCCGACCAGGGCCGTTCCGTGCAGCCAGCCGGTCATCGTGGACCACATCACGCCGAGCAGGGCGGTGTCGTAGAGGGAGGCGAGGCCGGGGTCGGCGCCCAGGTACAGGGGGTCGCCGAGGGCCGTCAGGACGGGGCGGTGGGTGTCGAAGACCTCCTCGGAGCCGCTGTAGAGGAACATCATGGCCGGGTCGCCCACGCCGGGCGGGGTGGTCATGATGGCGCCGTCGAGGTAGTCGGCCCCGAGGGTGCCCGCCCAGGCGACGGCCTCCTGGGCCTGCTCGGGGGAGCCGGAGGTGAGGTTGACCAGGGTTCTGCCCTGGAGGGACTGCGCGATCGGGTCGACGACCGTGTGCAGCGCCTCGTAGTCCAGGACGCAGGCGATGACCAGCGGGGAGGCGGCGATCGCCTCCTGAGGTGTCGCGGCCGCGCGGGCGCCGCGCTCGACCAGGGGCCGGGCCTTGTCCGGGGACCGGTTCCAGACCGTGGTCGGGTGGCCCCGGTCCAGCAGCGCGGCGGCCAGGGCCGAGCCCATCTGGCCCAGGCCCAGGACGGTGACGGCCTGCTGTCGTGCGGTCATGCGGCAACTCCTCGCGTGTACAGGGGGGTTCGTACGTGCTGTGTGATCACGTGCGACCACGCTCGCAGGGTGCGAGGATCCGGAACAGTGACAGCGGTGACGGCCTCCACCAAATTCCTGCCATACGCTTCGGGGCATGAGTGCCGGTTCCGTGGCCGTGGTGGTCACCGAGGAGATCGGGGTCCCTTCGTGGGACCTGTACGAACTGAGCATCCCCTGCACGGTGTTCGGCAAGCCGCAGCCCGATCTCGCCGACCCCTGGTACGAGCTGAGGCTCTGCGGGGTCGGGGCCGAGGAGGCGAACGGTCACGGGCTGAGTCTGCGCACGCCCTACGGCCTGGACGACCTGGTCGGCGCCGACACGGTCATCGTGCCGTCGGTGCCCGACCCGTGCGTCGAGGAGGGCAGGCCGCTGCCGCCGGAGCTGACCGACGCCCTGCGCCGGGCCCATGCGGCGGGCGCCCGGATGGTGTCCCTGTGCACCGGCGCGTTCGCGCTGGCCGAGGCGGGACTGCTGGACGGGCGGCGCGCGACCGCCCACTGGATGCACACCGCCCAACTCGCCGAGCGCTACCCGAAGGTGGAGGTCGACGCGTCGGTGCTGTACGTCGACGACGGCGATGTCCTCACCAGCGCCGGGCTCACCGCCGGTCTCGACCTGTGCCTGCACCTGGTGCGGCGTGACCTCGGCGCGCACGTCGCCAACCAGTTGGCCCGCCGCATGGTCGTGCCCGCGCACCGGCCGGGCGGGCAGGCGCAGTTCATCGAGCTGTCGGTACCGGCGAGTGACGACGAGGGGCTGGCCCCCGTGCTCGCCTGGGCGCGGGCCCACCTGGACCGGCCGTTGACCGTCGCGGACCTGGCCCGCCGGGCCGCGATGAGCCCGCGCACGTTCTACCGGCGCCTGCAGGCGGCCACGGGCACGACACCGCTCCAGTGGCTCCTGGACCAGCGGCTCGGGCGCGCCCGGTCCCTGCTGGAGTCGACGGACCTGCCGATCGAGAAGGTCGGCGAGCTGAGCGGCCTCGGCACGGCCAACAACCTCCGCCACCACTTCCTCAAGCACCTCGGCGTGTCGCCCGGGGACTACCGGCGGGCCTTCCCCGGTTCCCAGCCGAGCGGACGCGGGCCCGTCCGGGGCTGACTTCAGCTCCGCGGGCTCCATCCCGGCGGCCACAGGATGCCCAGCAACTGCCGCACCAGTTCGTCGACGACCTCGTCGAGCGTCGCGTCCACCCAGCCGGCGCTCCAGTCGTGCAGCAGGCCGTTGACGCTGCCGATGAACCCGGTCGCCGCGAGGCGGTAGTCGCGGGGCGCCGCCTCCCCGCGCGCGGCGGCCGCGTCGGCCTCGGCGCAGATGAGGTCGACCCAGCCGGCGCGGCGGGCGAGCCGCTGCTCCTCCAGGCGCGGGCTGACGCCGATGACCTCGACGAAGGTGATGCGGATCCGGCGCGGATCGGCGGCGATGTTCCCGGCGTAGGCGCGGAAGATCGCCGTCGCACGCTCGACGAGCGGCAGGTCCGCCGCGTCGGCGGCCGCCTCCAGCACCGCCGCCTCGGCCCAGCCGTTGACCTGGAGGTGCAGCGCGGCGAGCACGTCCTCCAGGGTGCGGAACTCCTCGTAGAACTGACGGGTGGACAGCCCGGCCGCCTCGCTGAGCGCCGCGACGGTGGTGGCGCGGAAGCCGGGGGTGTCGCCGAACAGGTGGAGCGCGGCGTCCAGGAACCTCCGGCGCCGCTCCGCCTGCCGCTCCTCGGCGGTCTTGCCGCCGTAGCGGCCGGTCGGCGCTCTGAGTCTGCCCGGCACCGGCTCTCCCCCTTCGTCGTTCGAACACCAATTTTGTCGTGCACGCGGTCTTGTGGAGAACACCTCCCCTTCCTTACTTTGCAGTAAGTTGACTCTGAAAGCACGTGTGTTCAGATTCCTCACCCCACCGCAGAGGAGGGATCAGCCATGCCCGTCTTCCGACGACGGCATCTGTGCTCCCTGGGCGCCGCCCTCGCCCTGACCGTCACCGTCCCCGCGACCGCCGCCCAGGCGGCCGCTCCGGGCGCCTCCGCCGCGCTGCGCGAGGTGATGTTCGTGGGCAACAACTGGGACGGCACCGCCGATGTCATCGGATCGACCGGTGACTTCGGGAAGATCGGCCGGATCGACGTCATCCCCGACAAGGACCAGCGGATGGCGGAGATCAACGCCGATCCGATCAAGTGGATCTACTTCATGGCGATCCGCAACAGCGTCGGCGAGGGCCACGACCAGTTCGTCGACGACATGTACTCCACGCCGGACGGCCGCTCGATGGTCGTCTCGCGGCCGAGCTTCGCCGACGTGGTCTCCATCGACCTGGCCACCGGCGACATCAACTGGCGCTTCCCCGTGTCCGGTTACCGCTCCGACCACATGGCCGTCTCCCCCGACGGCAAGCGGGTCGCGGTGTCGGCGTCGACCTCGAACACCGTGCACGTGCTGGACATCGTCACCGGCAAGGAGCTGGGCAGGTTCGCCACCGGCGACAAGCCGCACGAGAACATCTTCACCCAGGACGGCAAGTACATCTACAACATGGCGATCGGCGACGTGAACACGCACACCGACGCTCCGTGGCTGGACTGGACGAAGGGCGACCGCCGCATCACCGTCGTCGACGCGACCACGTACCAGCAGGTCAAGGTCATCGACATGCGCCCGCGGCTGGACGCCCTCGGCCTGAAGGACCACTCCGACGCGGTCCGCCCGGCCGTGTTCTCGCCGGACGAGTCGAAGCTCTACTTCCAGGTGTCGTTCTTCAACGGCTTCTTCGAGTACGACCTCGCCTCAGACAAGATCACCCGGACGAAGACGCTGCCGAAGAACCCGACGACCAGCGACGACCGCACCACGTTCGTCAACGACTCGCGCCACCACGGCATCTCGATGAGCCCGGACGGCAAGAAGCTGTGCGTGGCCGGGACCATGGACGACTACGCGACGGTCGTCGACCGCGCCACCCTCCAGGAGGGCCCGCTCGTCACCGCCTCCAAGCCCTACTGGGCCACGGTCAGCGGTGACGGCAGGTCCTGCGTGGTCTCCGAGAGCGGCACCGACCAGGTCACGGCCATCGACTTCGCCACCGGCAGGAAGGTCGTGTCCGTACCGGTCGGTGACCACCCGCAGCGCGTCCGGCTCGGCCGGGTGGCGGCCGACTGGACGAGCCCGTCCGCTAGCTGACCTCCTTCGCCGCCCACGCGGCCAGTTCGGAGCGGGCCGCGGCGAGCAGGTCCGCCGAGGGAGCCGTCGCCCCGTTGGTCACCAGCGCGTAGTGCAGGACCCCCGAGTCCGGCGCGGTGAGCAGCAGGCGGCGGCTTCCCGTGCCACCGGGCTCGGCGGCAACCCCGACCGGGGTCGTCGAGGTGTACGCCGGCGGGGCGTGGACCGTGCCCAGGTCGGAGACGACCGTGGTGGACGCGGCCGGGAAGCTCGCCGGCAGGTGCAGTTCGGTGGGCGCCGACGTGCCGTTCGAACGCCACAGCAGCAGCCCGTACTGCCCGGACCCCACCAGCCGCTGGACGTTCGGCAGCGAGTTCGGCACGGGGTTCCAGGTCAGGGTCGTCGAGCCGTCCCGGGAGCGGTCCTCGTAGGTGAAGCCGACGGTCGTGCCGGCCGTGGCGCTCGGGTAGAGGCGGTCCAGCAGCCGGGCGTCCTGGCGCAGCACGGGCCTGCCCGCGTCGTCGAGGCGCACGGCGGACAAGTCCTCGTCGTTCCAGGCGTCGCCCTCGGTGAGGACCTTGTCGGGGTTGCCGTTCATCAGCTCGCGGTGGCGGCCGTTGTAGATGTCCCACTGCCACTGCGAGCCGGAGAGCACCGGCCCCGAAGCCGCCGGGTCGGACCACCAGTCGGCGCCCTTCACACGGGAGTCGAGCGCCTGGTACATCGCCTTGAGGACGGTCGGCGCCTTGTCGGAGACGTTGCCCGCCAGCGGGTGCCCGAACTCGCTGACCACGGCGGCCGTCCGCGCGGCGGCGGCCCGGTCGCGGACGGTGCGGAAGTCGCCCGTGTACTGGCCGTCGGCGGCCTTGCCCCACATGAAGACGCCGGAGATGGCCTTCTGGTCGTAGAAGTGGGTGTTGAACACATAGCGCGGGCCCAGCTTGCCGGCGTCCAGCAGGCCGCCCTCCTGCTTCTGGAAGTCGAGGTTGGCGTTCCAGAAGAGGTTCGGCTCCACGAAGGCGGGCTTGTCACGCCAGCCGGCCGCGTCCATGCGGGCGCGGAACTTCTCGTAGAACGGCCACAGCACGTCCTTCTCCCAGGCGCGGCTGGTCTGCCCGGAGTCGTAGACGCCCGCGTGCGGCTCGTTGTACGGGTCGAAGCCGGCGACGCCCTTGAACTGGTCGGCGTTCAGGTGCTGTTGCACGTACGCCATGGTCTTCTGAGCGGTGGTCAGGAACGCGTCCTGCACGCCGTGCGCGTTGTGCCAGAAGTCGTACGACGCCCGCTTCACGGCCTCGTTCTGGGTGATGTTCTGCCCCCAGAAGAGGCAGATGCCGCAGGACTCGTCGGGGTAGTTCCCGGCGTCCACCGCCCACTGGGGGGCGCCGTCGCCGGTGTACCAGCTGTCGGCGTCGAACAGGTACCGGGAGTAGAGGTCCTGGTGGAAGTCGGGGTAGACGCGGATGCCCGCGTCCAGGAAGGCCTTCATCTGGTCGGTGGCGGCGGCCAGGTAGGCGGTGTCCACCCGGCCGCGCTCGGGCTCGGCGTAGGCCCAGGAGAGCAGGAAGCGGACGGTGTTTCCGCCGCCGAGAGCGCGCAGCGCGGTCGCCGACTTGCGGGCGTCGGCGACCGAGGCGAAGGGCAGGCCCTTGTTCTCGGCGAGCTTGGTCTCGCCGGAGACGTTGTAGCCGCGCAGCACGACCTCGCGGCCGTGGGCGTCGGCGAAGCGGCCGTCCCGCACGGTGACGGTCGGGTCGTCGAACCAGAGGGAACCGGGAGGGGATGCGGCGGTGGCGGGCGGGACGCCGGCCACCGACACGGAGCCGAACAGGACGGACAGGACGACCAGGAGACGCGCTCGGATAGTCGGCATGTCCACTACAGTCCGGTGATATCAGGACACCGTCAACACCCCTGACTCCGGAGTAAGTTCCCTCTCGGCCAGCGCGCACACCTCAGCCGCCCACTCTTCGTGTCACGTTCAACAAGTACTCCTTCCTGTTCAGCGGGTTGTGGTCGGTGCGCGGACGCTCGGGGACCGTGCCGTGCGCAACTGGCGCATAGTGTGCGAAGGCGCTCTCCAGCTCGCCCTCGCCCCGGGTGAGCCCGGGCAGCCGCTGTCCGAGGGCGTGCACCCGGGCCGCCGGCACGGTGCCTTCGAGGACGCAGACGTCCTGCCGGTTCCGCGTCGTCTCGGGCACGGCCGCGAGTCCGGCCAGCACCGGCAGCAGGGCGCCGAGGGTGTCGGCCGGGGCCTCGACGCGGAAGCGGTGCATCGGCTCGTGGACCCGGGTCCCGGCCCGCCGCAGCGCCTCGACGAGCACCAGCGGCGTCAAACCGCGGAAGTCGGCCCCGGTGCTGGACATGCTCTTGTCGAAGCCCTGGTGGGCGTGGCTCTGCCGGGGCCAGTAGCCGCTGTGGGTCATGGTGACCACGCAGTCGGTGACCCGCCAGCCGTGCAGCCCCTGGTCGAGGGTCTCGCGCACGGTGTCCTCGACGGCCTTGAAGAAGGCGTACGGCATCGCGCCGAGCTCCACCTCCAGCCGGAACGCGACGCCCGCGCCGGCCGGCGCGGGGTCGACGCGCAGGCCGACCGTCGCGAGGAACGGGTTCTCGTCCTTCTTGATGAACTCCGCGGCCTGCCCGGTGCCGACGACCCGTTCGACGCACAGCGGTGTGGTCTCGCGGAAGGTGACGTCGAGGCCGTACTCGTCGGCGAGGGTGGCCTGGAGGACCTCCTTCTGCACCTCGCCGTAGAGGGAGACGGAGGTCTCCTGCCGGCGTTCGTCGTGGCGCAGGCCGATCAGCGGGTCCTGTTCGGCGAGCCGGGTGAGCGCGAGGTGGAGCGCTCCCCGGTTCACCTCCGGGCCGGGGACGACGACGGTCTCCAGGGTCGGCGGGGCGAAGACCTGCTCGTAGCCCTTGCGGGGCGCGCCGAGCGCGTCGCCGATCCTGATGTCGCCGAGGCCGGTGAGGCGGGCGATCTGGCCGGCGACGACGGCGTCCGCGGGGGTGTCCGTGCCGTGGGCGAAGACGCTGATCCCGGTGACCCGGCGTTCGGTGCCGTCCGTTCCGCAGGGGATCCGGTCGCGGGTGCGCAGGGTGCCGGAGAACATCCGGGCGTAGGCGGCCTTCTCCCCCGCCGGGCCCCGTTCGACCTTGAACACGGTCGCGGAGACCGGCCCGTCCGCGTCCCCGTCGGCCGGCGGCAGCAGTGTCTCGATGCCGGTCAGGAGCGCGTCGACACCGGCGCCCGTGGCGGCGGAGCCGAAGTAGACCGGGTGGACCAGGGCCTCACGGGTCTGCGCAACGAGGGCTCGGTGCAGCAGGGCGTCCGTGACGGTGTCCTCGACGTACGCGGACAGCAGGGTGTCGTCGTGGTCGGCGAGGACGTCCAGCGCGGCGGCGGGTCCGGGCCCGGGGACGAAGCGGGCCGCGCGCGTGCCGAGGCCGGTGGTGGTCCCCATGGGCACGATCGCGGGGGTCAGCCGGGCCGAGATGCCCCGCAGCACCTCCTCGTGACCCGCCCCGCGCCGGTCGATCTTGTTGACGAAGAGCAGGGTCGGGATGCGCAGCCGCCGCAGCGTCCGCATCAGCACCCGCGTCTGGGCCTGCACCCCCTCGACGGCGGAGATCACGAGGACGACCCCGTCCAGCACGCCGAGCACGCGCTCCACCTCGGCGATGAAGTCCGGGTGACCGGGCGTGTCGATGAGGTTGACGGTCACACCGTCGAGCGGGAACGAGACGACGGCGGACTTGATGGTGATGCCGCGCTGCCGCTCCAGTGCGAGGGTGTCGGTGCGGGTGCTGCCGTCGTCGACGCTGCCGATCTCGTCGATCACCCCGGCCGAATGGAGCAGCCGCTCGGTCAGGCTGGTCTTACCCGCGTCGACATGGGCGAGGATTCCAAGGTTGAGCATGTGCACGAAGCGTCATGTCCTTCGGAGAGGGGGCTGTTCCTGCCTGGGGGGACATGAACGCAGTGCGCATCCGGAACTCCTCGGGACTCGGGCACGTGGTGGACCTGTGCAGTGCAGCAGACCGGCGCCGGGGGCCACAACGGAATTAACCGCCGCCCGGGGTACCCGGGGGGCGTGTGCAAGGAGAGGAGCGGCTCGTGCGTGACGTTCTCCCGGTACTCGGCCGCTGGTACAGGGCCGGGCTCCCGTTCGGTCTCGCGACGGTCGTCGAGGTCAGCCGCAGCGCGCCGCGCGACCCGGGTGCGGCGATGGCGGTGGGCCCGGACGGCGAGGTCGTGGGCAGTGTGTCCGGGGGGTGTGTCGAGGGTGCGGTGTTCGAGCTGGCGCAGGAGGTCGTGGCGAGCGGCGAGGCCCGGCTGGAGACCTTCGGCTACAGCGACGAGGACGCCTTCGCCGTGGGCCTGACCTGCGGTGGTGAGATCACGGTGCTCGTGCGTCCCGTCGCGCCCGGGCTGGATCCGGGGTTCGGCGCGGTCGTGGACGCGGTCGCGGCGGGAGAGCCGGTGGTCGTGGCCACGGTGACCGGCGGTCCGGCGCGGCGCGGGGCGACGCTGGCCGTCTGGCCGGACCGGGTCTCGGGCACGCTCGGCGCGAGCGGCCTGGACGCCGCCGTCACCGCCGACGCGCGCGGCGAGCTCGCCCTGGGCGCCACCGGCCTGCGGCACTACGGGCCCGGGGGGCAGCGCCGCGAGGACTCCGTCGGCGTGTTCCTGCAGTCCTTCGCGCCGCCGCCGCGGATGCTGGTCTTCGGCGCGATCGACTACGCGGCGGCCGTGGCCCGCATCGGGGACTTCCTCGGCTACCGGGTCACCGTCTGCGACGCCCGCCCGGTCTTCGCGACGCCCCGCCGCTTCCCCGAGGGCGTCGAGGTGGTCGCCGCGTGGCCGCACCGCTATCTGCGCGACACGGACACCGACGAGCGCACGGTGATCTGCGTTCTCACGCACGATCCCAAGTTCGACGTGCCGCTGCTGACGGAGGCGCTGCGCCGCCCGGCCGCCTACATCGGGGCGATGGGCAGCCGCCGCACCCACGACGACCGGGCGAAGCGGCTGGTGGAGGCCGGGCTCACGCGGCACGAGCTGTCCCGGCTGCGCTCGCCGGTCGGACTCGACCTCGGGGCCCGTACGCCCGAGGAGGTGGCGGTGTCGGTCGCGGCCGAGATCGTGGCGCTGCGCTGGGGAGGCACCGGTGCCCCGCTGACCGTCACACAGGGAGCGGTGCACCCGCCCCGCCCCGACGGGACGGACACCGGACGCCGGGCGCGCCCTGCCCTACAGTGACGCCATGAGCAACCCCTCCGAAGCTCCTGTCGCACCCGTCGAGGCCTATGAACCCCCTTACTACGTGGCGGTGTTCACCTCGATACGGACCGAGGACCAGAGCGGCTACAGCGAGACCGCCGCACGCATGGAGGAGCTGGTGAAGGAGGTGCCCGGGTTCCTGGGGATGGACCACGCGCACACTCCCGGCGGGCTGTCCATCACCGTCGGGTACTTCCGCGACGCCGACGCGCTGACGGAGTGGCGGTCCAACGCCGAGCACCGCGCGGCGCAGAAGCGCGGACAGGCCGAGTGGTACGAGAGCTACACGCTGCACGTGGCGAAGGTGGAGCGGAGCCACGGGTTCTCGCGCGCGTAGGCGGTCAGCGCGGTGTGCGGGGCGGCAGCCGGTGCAGTGCCACGTCGGTGAGCAGGCCGTCGGCGACGGTGGCGGTCATGTACGTGCAGTGCGGCTGCCGGCGGCGGTCGGTCGGCGAGCCCGGGTTGAGCAGCCGCAGACCGCTGGGCGCGGTGGTGTCCCAGGGGATGTGGCTGTGGCCGAAGACCAGCACGTCGAGGTCGGGGAAGCGGGCGGCGCAGCGCTGCTCGCGGCCCTGGGCGGGGCCCGTCTCGTGGATCACGCCGAAGCGCAGCCCGCCCAGTTCCACGTAGGCCACCTCGGGCAGCCGGGCGCGCAGGTCCGGCCCGTCGTTGTTGCCGTACACGGCGACGAGCCTGCGGGAGCGGGCCTCGAGCAGGTCGAGGGTGGCGGTGTCGACCCAGTCCCCGGCGTGGAAGACGACGTCGGCCCGCGGGAGTTCGGCCAGCAGGGGGGCGGGCAGTTCCCTGGCCCGCTTGGGCAGGTGGGTGTCGGACATGATCAGCAGGCGCACGATCTCAGCCTAAAGGTGCTGTATCCACTTATGCGGAGGAGTCAGCATCCAGACGTCGCCGACCGACCGGCGCACCCCGAACGGACGGACGGCCCGGCCCAGTTGCCCGCCGCCGAGATGATCACGGCACGGTCTCGGCGGCGGTCCGAACGTGAGACCGCCCACCCGACCGGGTTAGCATCGGGCAACGCGCAGTACAACAGGACGTCTACGGCGAGCGACCCGAAGGGGCCCCGAAACCCGATGCCGGTCAAGGTCAGCGTCATCATCCCCGTCTACAACCCGGGGATCTACATCGAGGACTGCATCTCCTCGCTGCAGCGGCAGTCGCTGCCTCCCGACGAGTACGAGGTGATCTTCGTCGACGACGGCTCGACCGACGAGACCCCCGCCCGGCTCGACGCGCTCGCCGCCGAGGACCCCCGGATGAAGGTCATCCACCAGGAGAACTCCGGCTGGTCGGGCAAGCCCCGCAACGTCGGCATCGAGGCCTCCCGCGGCGAGTTCGTCATGTTCGTCGACAACGACGACTACCTGGGCGACGAGGCCCTGGAGCGGATGTACGACTACGGCGTGGCCAACGGCGCCGACGTGATCGTGGGCAAGATGGCCGGCAAGGGACGCGGCGTGCCGGTGGAGCTGTTCCGCCGCAACCACCCGCGCGCCACCGTCGAGAACGCCCCGCTCATCGACAGCCTCACCCCGCACAAGATGATCCGCCGGGCCTTCCTGGACCGCATCGGCCTGCGCTTCCCCGAGGGCAGACGGCGGCTGGAGGACCACGTCTTCATCGCCGAGGCGTATCTGCGCGCGGAGAACGTCTCCGTGCTCAGCGACTACGTCTGCTACTACCACCTGCGGCGGGACGACGGCTCCAACGCCGGCTTCGAACGCTTCGACCCCGTCGGCTACTTCAAGAACCTCCGCGAAGCCCTCGACGTCGTCGAGCGCTACACCGAGCCCGGCCCGGTGCGCGACCGGCTCTTCCGGCGCTGGCTGCGGGTGGAGATGGTCGAGCGGCTGCGGGCCCGGCGCTTCCTGAAGCTGCCCGACGACTACCGCCGGGAGCTGTTCGCGGAGATCCACGAGGTCGTCGTCGAGCGCTTCGGCCCCGGCGTGGCGGCCGGTCTGCAGCCGACGCAGCAGGTCGTCGCCGCGCTGACCGCGGCCGACCGGTACGACGACGTGGTGTCCTTCGCCCAGTGGGAGGCGGGGCTCGCCCCGCGGGCGACCCCCGGCGAGGTGGAATGGCGGGAGGGCTCCCTGCGGGTCTCCTTCACGGCCGAGTACCTCTCCGGCGGCGAGCCGATGGCCTTCCCCGCCGGCGCCGAGGCGACGCCGCTGCCGGACGCGCCGAAGGACGTCCCGGAGGCGGTGGCGTGGGTGGCCTCGGAGACCGCCGCGCGGTTCGGGCAGGCCACGGCCGATCTGCTGCTGCGGGAGCGCTCCAGCGCCGCGCAGTACTTCCAGCCGGTGGAGTTCAGCCGGGAGACGGTACCCGTCGGGGACGGCGAGGAGGTCCGGCTGGTGCTGCGGGCGACCGCCACCGTCGATCCGGCCGCCCTGCCGGGGGACGGCGTCTGGGACGCGGTCGTCCGGGTCAAGCTCGGTGGGTGGACCAAGGAATGCCGCCTGGGTCCGGTGACGCGGCCGGACCGGCCCACGCCCGGGGCGGGTGTCGTCGGCGGGCGCGCGGTCCGGCCGTACTGGACGGACCCGCACGGCAACCTCTCCCTGGAACTGGGTACACGGGGCAAGCGGCTCGGGCTGGGCGGCGTGCAGCAGGGGGACGTCACGGTCTCCGCGGGAGTGTTCCGGGTGCGGCTTCCCCTGCACGTGCCCGGGGACACGGACGTGCGGCTGAGGTTCGTCTCCTCGAGCCGGATCGTCGAGACGCCGGGCACGCTGTCCCCGGATGTGCGGGGGGCGGGCTCGGTCCTGGCGGCCGCCCTGCCCGCCGAGGACCTGTCCGGCGGCATCTGGCGGGTGGCGCTGTGCCTGACGCCGGGCGCCGACGGGGCCCGCTTCACCGGACTGCCGTTCGCCCTGCGCGCCGGGGGCGGGAGTGTGCTCGTGGCGCCGGTGCCCGGGCCGGGTGCCGCGCTGCGCCTGGCGCGGCGTGCGCGGCGGGTGCTCGGGGCCGCGCGCCGGAAGGTGGTTTCCCGTATCAGGACCGGAGGGCAGTGACACATGCGACCACTGGGCATCAAGGGCGCCTGGGTTCTGGAGCCCAAGATCTTCCCGGACGACCGGGGCAGCTTCCACGAGTGGTTCCGGGGCGAGGAGTTCCGCGCGGCCACGGGCCGTGACCTGTCCCTGGCGCAGGCCAACTGCTCGGTCTCCCGGCGGGGCGTGCTGCGCGGTGTGCACTTCGCCGACGTGCCGCCCAGCCAGGCCAAGTACGTCACCTGCGTGCGCGGTGCCGTCCTGGACGTGGTGATCGACTTCCGGGTGGGCTCCCCCACGTACGGCACGTGGGAGGCGGCCCGGCTCGACGACGACACCCGGCACGCGGTGTTCCTCTCGGAGGGCCTGGGCCACGCCTTCATGGCCCTGACCGACGACGCGACGGTGGTGTACCTGTGCTCGGAGGGCTACGCCCCGGAGCGCGAGCACGGCATCCACCCGCTCGACCCGGCCCTGGGCATCGAGTGGCCCGAGGGAATCACCCCGCTCCTCTCCCCCAAGGACGAGCAGGCCCCGACCCTGGCGGAGGCGGAACGGCAGGGCCTGCTGCCGTCGTACGAGGCGTGCCTGGCCTACGACGAGCAACTGCGGGGCGGGAAGGGCGCCTGAGTCCCCGCGGGCGGCCGACAAGGCAGCTCGCCGCACACGCCGAAGGCCCGGACGCGCACAGCGTCCGGGCCTTCGGCGTGCCGGGTCGGGTCAGCGGCTGACGCCCACCTGCTCCAGGGCCTTGCGCAAGGGCTCCCAGCCCATCGAGCGGGGCAGGCCCCGGTTGCGGGCCTGGGCGAGGGGACGCCAGAAGCCCGCCTCCAGCAGCGCCTCGGGGCGCACGGCGCCGGCCCGTTCCAGGATCGCCTCGGGGACCTTCTGCGGGTCGGGCACCTTGTACTCGGCCATGATCTCGTCGTACTTCTCGTGCAGGACCCGGTTGTTCGGGTCGGCGCCGAAGACGACCAGCTGGCCGGTGGGGGCGGTGTCCACCTGGATGGTGACCAGGTCGGGGCGGTAGCGGGCCAGCACCTCGGTGATCTTGAAGACGTCACCGGTCCAGGCGTTGGTGTGCCGGTCCCGGGCCGCCTCGTCGACGCTGCGCGGCAGCATGTCGTCGAGGACGATCACGCTGGACCAGTCCGAGTACTTCTCGACGTTCATGAAGTCGCGCAGCGCGAACTCGAACAGGTGCATGCCGTCGATGAAGGACAGGTCGAGCGTGGTGCGGCGCCAGTAGCCGATCGGGCTGCGGCCGCGGCGCAGGTTGCGCAGCGGGTGCCGGCCTCCCTTGAGGTGCTGCAGGGGGTTGTCGCGGGCGAAGAAGTCGTCACTGGTGGCCTTCACCAGGTGGACGTCGCACTTCAGCTCCGAGACCACCTTGAAGGCGGGGTCGATCGCGATGCTGGGGACGCGGGACAGCGTCAGGCTGCGCCCGTCGTTGACGCCGATCTCCAGGTAGTTGCGATTGGCGCTGACCTTGTGCAGTTCCCGGAGGAACTCATGGCGTTTCACGAGGGGAGACCTTCCTTGCGGATCCGGGGCAGGGCTTCGTGCAGGGCGGAGCGCCAGTCGCGCGGCAGCGGCAGGCCGATCTCCTGCCACCGGCGGTGTGCGAGGGCGCTGTACGCCGGGCGGGGCGCGGGCCGGGGGAAGGCCGCGCTGCTGGTGGGGCGCACCCGGTCCGGGTCGGCGCCGAGCAGGGAGAACACCTCTCGGGCCAGTTCGTACCAGGTGGCCTCACCGGAGCTGGTGGCGTGGAAGACGCCGTGCGCGTCGGGACCGAGCCGGGGGCCGAGGTCGGCGATCCGCTCGGCGACGTCCGCGCTCCACGTGGGCTGCCCGCGTTGGTCGTCGACGACGTCGACGGTGTCGCGGCGGGCTTCGAGACCGATCATGGTCCGCACGAAGTTAGCGCCGTGGACCCCGTAGAGCCAAGCCGTGCGCACGACCGCGCTCGCCCCGGGCAGTTCTTCGAGCACGGCCCGCTCGCCGGCCAGCTTGGTGCGGCCGTAGGCGGTGCGCGGGTCCGTCGGGTGGTCCTCCTGGTAGGGGGCGGTGCGGGCCTCGCCGTCGAAGACGTAGTCCGTGGAGACGTGGACCAGGCGGGCGCCGTGTGCGGCGCAGGCCCGCGCGAGGAGGCGCGGCCCGTCGCCGTTGATCTCCAGGGCGCGGGCCTCGTCGGTCTCGGCGTCGTCGACGGCCGTGTACGCGGCGCAGTTGACGACGAGGTCGGGGCGGTGTTCCCGGACGGCCGCGTCGACGGCCTCGGGGCGGGTGATGTCGAGGGCGGCGCGGTCGAGGCCCGTGACGGTCTCGCCCCGCCGGGTGAGTTCGTCGACGACGTCCCGGCCGAGCATCCCGCCGGCGCCGGTGATGAGCCACCTCATGCGCGCTCCTGTGCGACGCGCCGCTTCAGGGGCTCCCACCAGGCGCGGTTGTCGCGGTACCAGGCGACGGTCTCGGCGAGGCCGGTGGTGAAGTCGTGGCGGGGGCGGTAGCCGAGTTCGTCGCGGGCCTTGGACCAGTCGACGGAGTAGCGCAGGTCGTGTCCCTTGCGGTCCTCGACGTACTCGACGCGGTCCCAGTCCGCTCCGCAGGCCTGAAGGAGCAGGCCGGTGAGTTCCTTGTTGGTCAGCTCCGTGCCGCCGCCGATGTTGTAGACCTCGCCGGGCCGTCCCTTGGTGCGGACGAGGTCGACGCCCTGGCAGTGGTCGTCGACGTGCAGCCAGTCGCGGACGTTGCGGCCCTCGCCGTACAGCGGCACCTTGTGCCCGTCGAGGAGGTTGGTCACGAACAGCGGGATGACCTTCTCGGGGAACTGGTGCGGGCCGTAGTTGTTGGAGCAGCGCGTGACGCGCACGTCCAGGCCGTGGGTGCGGTGGTAGGCGAGGGCGAGCAGGTCGGAGGAGGCCTTGGAGGCGGAGTACGGGGAGTTCGGCTGGAGGGGGTGGGTCTCCGGCCAGGAGCCGGTCTCGATGGAGCCGTAGACCTCGTCCGTGGAGACGTGCACGAAGGGGCCCACGCCGTGGCGCAGGGCGGCGTCCAGCAGGGTCTGGGTGCCCAGCACGTTGGTGCGGACGAAGTCGGCCGCGCCGGTGATGGAGCGGTCGACGTGGGACTCGGCGGCGAAGTGCACGACCTGGTCCGCGTCGGCCATGAGCTTGTCGACCAACTCGGCGTCGCAGATGTCGCCCTGCACGAACTCCAGCCGGGGGTGGGTCAGTTCGAGGTTGTCGAGGGTGCCGGCGTAGGTGAGCTTGTCCAGCACGGTGATGCGCGGCGCGTCGGGTCTGTCCGTGGCGAGGGCGGCGCGGACGTAGCGGGAGCCGATGAACCCGGCGGCGCCGGTGACGAGGAGGTTCATGAAGTGATCTGCACCTTGCTGTGGTCTCCGAGGACGAGGCGGTGGGCGCTGGGGACGCTGGGGGCCGGGGTCACCTCGACGTGCCGGCCGATCAGCGAGGACTCGATCCGGCCGACGCCCCGGATCGAGGAGTCCCGCAGCACGATGGAGAACTCCAGTTCACTGTCCGTGATCCGGCAGTTCTCCGCGACGGAGGTGAAGGGACCGACGTAGGAGTTGCTGACGAGGGTTCCCGAGCCGATGACGGCGGGCCCGACGATACGGGAGTTGACGATACGCGCGCCCTCTTCCACGACCACCCGCCCGATGGTCTGCGAGGCGTCGTCCACGTCGCCGTCGATGCGGCGCTCCATGCCTTCGAGGACCGTGCGGTTCACCTCGAGCATGTCGCCGACGTTGCCGGTGTCCTTCCAGTAGCCCTTGATGACCGTGGAGCGCACGTCGGCGCGGGAGTCGATCAGGTGCTGGATGGCGTGCGTGATCTCGAGTTCGCCGCGCCAGGACGGCTCGATGGCGCGGACCGCGTCGTGGATCAGGGGCGTGAACATGTAGACGCCGACCAGCGCGAGGTCGCTCTTCGGCTGGTCGGGTTTCTCCTCCAGGCCGATCACCTGGCCGGTCGGGTCGAGTTCGGCGACACCGAAGGCGCGCGGGTCGGCCACGCGGGTGAGCAGGATCTGGGCGTCGGGCCGGTGTCTGCGGAACTCGTCGACGAGGCCGGTGATGCCGCCGACGATGAAGTTGTCGCCGAGGTACATCACGAAGTCGTCGTCACCGAGGTAGTCCCGGGCGATCAGGACCGCGTGGGCCAGCCCCAGGGGCCGCTCCTGCGGGATGTAGGTGACGTTGAGGCCGAACTTCGACCCGTCGCCCACCGCTTCCTCGATCTCCGCGGCCGTTTCCCCGACGATCATCCCCACGTCGGTGATGCCGGCCTCGGCGATCGACTCCAACCCGTAGAAGAGCACGGCCTTGTTGGCCACTGGCACCAGTTGTTTGGCCGACGTGTGTGTGATCGGCCTCAGACGTGTTCCTGCGCCGCCGGACAGCACGAGAGCCTTCATTCAGCTCACCTTAGTCGCCATCCGGCGGATGTGAACATCACTTCTTCTGGTTGTCGACGCGCGGCGTTCCGCGGGACGTCACCGCGCGTCCTCCTGGAGAGCGGTCAGTCCTCGCCCCGGACGATGTTCCACTCCGGCCCCGAGCGCGCGGCCGTGGGGGCGGCCCGGTCCTCCACGGCGGGGAGGCAGGTCCGCAGCGCGGCCTTTTTTCCGCGCAGGCGGCGTGCCTGCGACCAGCCGGTCTCGGGCCGACGGACGACGGGCTTCTCGGTGGTCTCCATGGACGTCACGACTCATCATCTTCCTTCTGC
This sequence comes from Streptomyces sp. SudanB52_2052, assembly GCF_964272415.1. Classification (NCBI taxonomy): domain Bacteria; kingdom Bacillati; phylum Actinomycetota; class Actinomycetes; order Kitasatosporales; family Streptomycetaceae; genus Streptomyces; species Streptomyces sp. SudanB52_2052. Next base: position 398,418 of record NZ_OZ186796.1, read on the forward strand.
ATCCGCTGCCGTTCGAGTCCCCAGGGACAAAGCGAACAAACTCCGGCCGGGACGCTTGTGCCGCGACGCCGAACTCCCCACCCCCGCAGGGCTGTTCGGTCGAGGTACGACGGTCCCGGGCACGGAGGGTGCGCGGGACCGTCCGGTGGGTCGCCGTCGTCAGGCGTTGGGGCGCGCGGCGCTGATGTCGCCCAGCGCCGACTCCGGGTCGCGCTCCATGGCCAGGTCGCCCAGGGAGACGATGCCCACGGGGCGTCCGTGGTCGACGACCGGGATACGGCGCACGGAGTGCTCGCGCATCAGCTGCACCGCGTGGATCAGGTCCTCGTCGGGTCCGACGGTGACCAGCTCGTCGCTGCACGCGCCGGCCACGGTGGTCCGCTCCGGGTCGCCGCCCTTGCTGATCGACCGGACCACCAGGTCACGGTCGGTGACCACTCCGCGCAGATCGTCGCCGTCCGTCACCAGGACGACTCCGAGGTCCTCGTCGCGCATGATGCGCGCCACCTCGGCGACGGAGGTCTGCGGCTCGACGGTGACCGGGTCGCCGGTCATGATGTCGCGGACATGCTGAGCCATGACGTTCCTCTTTCTTCGGCTCGCTGGCGGTTTCTCCGTCCTACGCGGCGCCGGGTACCCGACGGGACGGCATGGTCACCCGCGGAGAACCGCTCAGTGGCGGCCGAGCACCAGCTCGGCCCACACCTGCTTGCCGCCGCTGACCGGCAGGGTGCCCCAGGTCGCCGCGAGGGCCTCGACGAGGAGGATGCCCCGGCCGCCGGTGGCCTCCCAGCCGATGCTGGTGGGCCGGACCGGGGAGCGCGGCGAGGCGTCGGCGACCGCGATGCGCAGGCGGTCGCTGACGAGGGTGAGGTCCATGCGGACCCGGCCGTCGGTGTGGACGAGGGCGTTGGTGACGAGTTCGGAGACGACGAGGAGGGCCGCGTCGACGTCCTCGGTGACGTCCCAGGCGCGCAGGGTGCGCCGGGCGAAGCGGCGGGCGTGCCCGACCGCCTGCGGCACCCGCCACACCGTCCAGCTCTCCCGCAGCGGCCGCAGGGCCAGGCCGTCGTAGCGCATGAGGAGCAGGGCCACGTCGTCGCTGCGCCGGGCGTTGCCGAGGAGGGCGTCGGCGACCAGGCCCAGGTCGGTGGGGGCGGCGGCGCCCAGCCGGGCGGCGAGGCGGTCCAGGCCCTCGTCGATGTCGGTGTCCGGTGACTCGACGAGCCCGTCGGTGGCCAGGGCGATCAGGGTGCCGGGCGGCAGCCGCAGCGGGCTCATGGGGAAGTCGGCCTGCGCGATCACGCCGAGGGGCGGGCCGCCCTCGGCCTCCGCGATCTCGGTTCCGCCGTCGGGGTAGCGCAGCACCGGGGGCGGATGCCCGGCGCGCACGCACCAGGCGGCGCCCTCCTCCAGGTCGACGTCGACGTAGCAGCAGGTGGCGAAGAGGTCGCTCTCCATGTCCGTGAGCAGCCGGTTGGCGTGCGCGACCACCACGTCCGGCGGGTGCCCCTCGACGGCGTAGGCGCGCAGGGCGGTGCGCATCTGCCCCATGAGGGTGGCGGCCCCGGCGCTGTGGCCCTGGACGTCGCCGATGACGAGGGCGACGTGGTTGTCGGGCAGCGGGATGACGTCGTACCAGTCGCCGCCGAGCTCCAGCCCCGCCGTGCTGGGCAGGTAGCGGGCGACGGCCACCGCGCCCGGCAGCCGGGGCAGGCGGCGGGGCAGCAGCTGGCGCTGGAGCATGCCGACGAGCTCGTGCTCGGCGTCGAAGGCGCGGGCCCGCACCAGGGCCTGTCCGGCGAGGCCGGCGCAGGCGGTGAGCAGAGCGCGTTCGTCGGAGCCGAAGTCGTGCGGGGTGTCCCAGCCGATCAGGCACGCGCCGGCCATGCGGTTCCCGGCGGGCAGCGGCAGGACCGCGAGGCCGCCGGGGCCGACCTCGGCCAGGGCGCGTTCCAGGGGGCTGCCGGCGGGCCAGATCCGGGCGCGGCCCTCGCGCAGCGCGGCGGCGAGGGTGGGCATGGCGCGCACGGGCGCGTCGGGCCACTCGCCCCGCCACTCCGCGCGCCACACCTGGGGCCAGGCCTCGGGCTCGGGCGGGTCGAGGACGGTGACGACGAGCCGTTCGCTCTCCAGCTCGGCGAGCGCGATCCGGTCGGCCCTGAGCGGCCGGCGCAGGGCGGCGACCACGGCCTTGCCGACGTCGCGGACGGTGACGGCGGTGGCCAGCGCGGCGGCCAGGCGCTGCACGCGGGCCACGTCGGTGACGTCGGCGCGCAGGGTGGAGGCGTCGGCGACGGTCCCCACGAGCCGTGCCGGATGGCCTTCGCCGCCGGGCAGGAGGCGCCCGCGCAGCCGGAGCCACTTCGGCGGCCCGGTGGGCTGGAGCACCCGGAACTCCAGCTCGCGGTCGCCGATGGACATGTGGTCGGCCTCCACCACGGACATCAGCGAGGGCAGGTCCTCCGGCACGGTCAGGCTCAGCAGGGTCTCGACGCGGCCGTCGAACTCGACGGGGTCGAGTCCGAACAGGTCGAGCAGATCGTCCCCGACGCGGACGCGGCCGGTGTCCATGGCGAGGCTGAACGCGCCCGGCGGCAGTTCACCGCCCTCGACGGGTGCGGCCGGGGCGGGGAAGGCGACCGCCTCGGAGACGAGTTCCAGGCACTTGCGGTCGTCGGTGTCGAACCCCTCGGGGCGCTCGCTCACGGCGAGGAGGCAGCCGCCGCCGTCCCCGTGCACGGGCAGGGCCGTCACGAAGAAGTCCCGGGAGGGGACGCGCCGCGCCTGCGCGTGCTCGGCGAGTTCCGCCGGGCCCAGGGAGACCGGCCGTCCGCCGCGGTGCGCCTCGGCGACCGGGGAGCGCCCGGCCCGGGGATAGCTGTCACGCAGTCCGTACAGCGTCCTCGGGACCCCGGCCGACTCCATCAGGCACAGCAGCTCACCGTCCTCACTCGGCGTGTACACGGCGACGAAGGACGCCCCGGCGAAGACGAGCGCCTGTTCGAGCACGCGGCGCACCCGTTCGGGCGACTCCTGATCGGCCGCGATCGCTCTGAGGGCACCTTCGGCACGCAGCGTTCGCGTTCCGCGCTCCTGGGCGCCCTGACTGACCACGTTGGCCATTACAGCGCTTATGGGGCACCTGCGCAGCCCCTGTGAGCGTTCAGTGGACCCGCGCGCACAAGGGCGGTCGAAAGGCGTCGAACATCTCTTAACGCATGCGTTCCGCACGGTGACCTCGTGACAGCCGTGACTGTCGGGCCCCGGCGCGTGGCTGGAAAGCTCGGTGCCCGTCACGGAGGGGGACGCATGGACAAGCGGTACGAGGTGTACGCGCTCGCCGACCGGCATTTCTACGAGACGCCGGACCGGCTCGCGCGCAGCGGGCAGGGGACAGCCGCGCACCTCTACGAGACGGCCCGCCGGCCGGTGCCCGAGGGCTGGGAGGCGGCGCGGATCGGCGACTGGCTGACGATGACGCCGCTCGGCCCGGACGGGAAGCCGGTGCCGGGCCCGGCGCAGGGCTGGAAGATCCACGCCTCGGCGACCCGTGCGAACGCGGAGGAGATCGCCGGGATCGTCTGGGACTACTGCGTCGAGCGGCGGATCCCCTTCAAGTTCGTGCCGGGCCCGCACCTGCTGCACCTGCGCAACACGAAGTACGCGCCCCGCGACGGCAGCGGCAAGTTCGTCACCGTCTACCCGGACGGCGAGGAGCGGCTGCACGAGGTGCTGCGCGAGCTGGGCGCGCTGCTGGAGGGGTTCGAAGGGCCGTACATCCTCACCGACCTGCGGTGGGGCGAGGGACCGCTGTACGTCCGCTACGGGGCCTTCGCGCGTTCGTTCGTCGTGGACGACCGGGGCTCGCTGGTGCCCGCGGTGCGGGACGGCGAGGGGCGGCTGGTGCCGGACCGGCGGTCGCCGTCCTTCCAGGTGCCCGAGTGGGTGACGCTGCCGGCGTTCCTCCGGCCGCATCTCGACGCGCGCAACACCACGACGGTCGGGGACCTGCCGTACCGCATCGAGAAGGCGCTGCACTTCTCGAACGGCGGCGGGGTGTACGCCGGCACCGACACCCGTGACGGGCGCAAGGTCGTCCTGAAGGAGGGCCGGCCGCACGCGGGGCTCGCCTCGGACGGCGCCGACGCGATCGCCCGGCTGGAGCGGGAGAAGCGGGCGCTGGAGCAGGTCGCGGGCACGGGCGTGGTCCCGGAGGTGCGTGACTGGTTCGAGCTCGGCGGTCACCGCTTCCTGGTGATGGACTTCCTCGAAGGCCGTCCGCTCAACTCGTTCTTCGCCGAGCGGCACCCGCTGCTCGCGCAGGACCCCGACCCGGAGGCCGTCGCCTCGTACACGGCGTGGGCGCTGCGCATCCACCGCAAGGTCGAGGAGGCGGTGGCGGCGGTGCACGAGCGGGGCATCGTCTTCAACGACCTGCACGTCTTCAACATCATGGTCGCCCCGGACGAGGAGTCGGTCTTCCTGCTCGACTTCGAGGCCGCGGCCCCGGTCGGGGAGAACGGCCGCCAGGTCGTCGCCCACCCCGGCTTCTTCGCCCCGCCGGACCGCCGGGGCACCGACGTGGACCGCTACGCCCTGGCCTGTCTGCGGCTGGCCCTGTTCCTGCCCGTGACCACCCTGTTCGTCGTCGAACGCGGCAAGGCGGCGCATCTGGCCGAGGTGATCGGGGAGCAGTTCCCGGACGTGCCGCGGGAGTTCCTCGACGAGGCGGTCGCGGAGATCACCCGGGAGGTGTCCGGCCGTACGCCGGCCGCTCCCTCCTCGCCGGTGGATCCGGGCGACTGGCCGTACAGCCGCGACTCGATGGTCAAGGCGATCCTCGCCTCGGCCACCCCGGAGCGCGACGACCGGCTCTTCCCCGGCGACGTCGCCCAGTTCTCGGACGGCGGCGGGCTGGGGATCGCCCACGGTGCCGCGGGCGTGCTGTACGCGCTGGACGCGGCCGGCGCGGAGCGGTACGAGGAGGGCGAGCGCTGGCTGCTGGAGCACACCGCCCCGTCCCCGGTCGGCACCCCGCTCGGCCTGTACGACGGGCTCGCGGGCGTCGCGCTGGTCCTGGACCGGCTCGGGCACCGGCAGCGGGCGCTGGACCTCGTCGAGGGGATCCTCGCGGAGCGGTGGCAGAACCTCTCCTCCGACCTGCACGGCGGACTGGCCGGACTGGGCCTCGTCCTCGGCCACCTGGCCCGCACGACCGGCGAGACGGAGCTGCGCGACCGGGCCGACGACGCCGCGCGGATCCTCGTCCACCGGCTCGCCGAGCCGCCCCCGGGCGCGCCCCGGCGGCGCGCCGGACTGCTGCGGGGCGCGACGGGACCGGCCCTGTTCCTGCTGCGGCAGTACGAGTGGACCGGCCAGGACGCGTGGCTGGAGGCGGCGGCCGTGGCACTGCGCCAGGACCTGGGGTCCTGCGTGACCCGCGACAACGGGGCGCTGGAGGTCGACGAGGGCTGGCGGACCCTGCCCTACCTCGGCGACGGCAGCGCCGGAGTGGGCATGGTCCTCGACGACCTCGTGGCCCATGCGCCCGCCCTCGCCGGGGAGTTCGAGGCCGCCCGCTCCGGTGTCCTCACCGCGGCCACCTCGCGCTTCTATGCGCAGCCCGGGCTCTTCCAGGGCCGCGCCGGAATGATCCTGCACCTCAGCCGCACGACCACGCCGGGCGCGACCGCGGACCGGCTGGCCGGGCAGATCGCCGGGCTCGGCTGGTTCGCGATGGCGTACCAGGGCCAACTGGCCTTCCCCGGCCACCAGATGATGCGGCTGTCCATGGACCTCGCCACCGGAACGGCAGGGTGCCTGCTGGCGCTCGGCGCGGCCCTCGACCCGGCCACCGGCGCCCACCTGCCGTTCCTCCCGCCGGCCCACCGGCGGCCCACATGACGCGGTTCCGCGATCCGGCGGAGTCGTGACACCACCCCGTCCCCACGGATGACCACGGACGGACACCCAACGGAAGGACAGATCATGGCACTTCTCGACCTGCAGACCATCGAGTCCGAGGAGCGGACGGACGGCGGTGGCGCCAGCACGGTGAGCCTGCTCTCCTGCATCAGCGCCGCGAGCGTCCTGCTCTGTCTCTGACCTGCGGTCTGCGCGGCCCCGGGCGGTTCTCTCCCTGCGGGGAGGGACCGCCCGGGGTCCACCCGTCCCACGGAAGGCCCGTATGACCCCGCGTGCCGACGACGACCCGGCGGCCGCGCACGCCCGCACGCTGCTGCGCACGGCCACCCGGTACAGCGGGCTCCGCTGCGCGGCCCTGTGCCTGGTGAGCATGGCCGCGACCGGGGCCGGACTGCTGCTGCCGGCCGCGCTGGGCCGGGCCCTGGACCTTCTGCTGGCGCAGGCACCGGCGACCCGCTGGGTGCTGTACTGCGCCGGACTCGTGCTGCTGCTCGCCCTGCTGGACGCGGCCCAGACCGTGCTCACCGGCACCGTCGACGCCCGCAGCGCCGCGTGGCTGCGCCGCCGGCTGACCGGGCACGTCCTGGACGTCGGACCGCGGGCCGCCGACCGCTCCGGCTCCGGTGACCTCGTGGCGCGCCTGGTGGGCAACGCCGCCGAGGCCGGGACCGCCCCCGCGGCTCGGGCGGCCCTGCTCGCCGCCCTCGCCGGTCCGGTCGGCGGTGTGGTGGCGCTGGGCCTGATCGACTGGTGGCTCGCGGCCGTCTTCCTCGCCGGAGCCCCGGTCCTGACCTTCCTCCTGCGCGCCGTCGCCCGTGACACCACCGAGAGCGCGACGCGCTACCAGCGGGCGCAGGGCCGGATCGCGGCCGCGCTGGCCGAGGCCGTCGAGGGGGTCCGCACCGTCCGGGCGGCGGGGACCGAGAACCGGGAGACCGCCCGCGTGCTGCGGCCGCTGGCCGAGCTGTCCCGGGCCGGGCACCGCATGTGGCGGGTGCAGGGGCGGGCCGCCGCGCAGGCGGTCGCCGTGGCACCGCTGCTGCACCTCGGGGTCGTCGCGGTGGCCGGCGTGCTGCTCACCCGGGACCGGCTGTCGGTGGGGGACGTCCTCGCCGCCTCCCGGTACGCGGTGCTCGCGACGGGCGTCGGCGTCCTGGTCGGCCGGCTCGCGGGCCTGGCCCGGGCCCGGGCGGCGGCCCGGCGCCTCGGCGAGATCGAGACGGAGCCCGCCCCCGCGTACGGCGTACGCCGGCTGCCGGACGGCCCCGGGCGGCTGGAACTGCGGGGCGTCACGGCCCGGCGGGGCGGACGCGCCGTGCTCGACGGGGTGGACCTCGTCGTGCCGGGTGGCACGACCCTGGCCGTGGTCGGCCGGTCCGGCACGGGCAAGTCGCTGCTGGCCGCGCTCGCCGGCCGGCTGGCCGACCCGGACGCGGGCGAGGTCCTGCTCGACGGGGTGCCGCTGCGCGACCTGGCCCACGACGACCTGCGCCGCGCCGTCGGCTACGCCTTCGCCCGCCCGGCCCTCCTGGGCGGCACGATCGAACAGGCGATCGGCCTCGGCCTGCCCTCCCCCTCCCCCGGCCGCATCCGGGAGGCGGCCCGTACGGCCCTCGCGGACGACTTCGTGCGCCGCCTCCCCGACGGCTACGACACGCCGGTCGCCGACGCCCCGCGCTCGGGCGGCGAGTCCCAACGCCTCGGGCTGGCCCGGGCGTTCGCGCACGGCGGGCGTCTTCTGGTCCTGGACGACGCCCTGTCCAGCCTCGACACGGTGACGGAGCGCCGCATCACCGACGCCCTCCTCGGCGACGGCCCGGGCGCGACCCGGCTCCTGGTGGCCCACCGCACTGCGACGGCCGCGTGCGCGGACGCGGTGGCCTGGCTGGACGGGGGGCGGGTGCGGGCTGTGGGGCGGCACGAGGAGCTGTGGCGGAGCACGGAGTACCGGGCGGTGTTCGGAGAGGCGGACGGCACCGCGTGCGCGGGGGCCGGGGCGGGAGCGGAGGCATGACCGGCGCGAGGAGTACGACCCTGCCCGCACGGGGCCTGCGCTTCCTGCTGGCCCGCCGGCGGGTGCTGCTGCGGCTCGCCGTCTGGTCGGCGCTGGAGACCGGGCAGACCTTCCTCATCGGGTACGGGCCCGCCCGCGCCCTGGACGCCGGGTTCCTGCGCGGGCGGCCGGACGCCGGTCTCGCCTGGCTCGCGGTGACCGGGCTCGGCGTCCTGCTCGGCGCGTACGGCACCGCGCGGGTCTACGCCGCCGTCGCCGCGCTGGTCGAACCGCTCCGGGACCGACTGGTCGAACGGGTCGTCTCCCGCGGGGTGCGGACCGGTGACGCGGGGTCCCTGTCGGGGCTCACCCAGCAGGTGGAGATCGCCCGGGACACCTTCGCCGGGCTCGTCATGGTCTCCCGCTCCTTCGTGTTCACCGCCGCCGGCGCCCTGGTCGGCCTGTTCGCGCTCGCTCCGCCGCTCCTGCTGGTCGTGGGGCCGCCCCTGGCCGCCGGGGTGGTGCTGTTCGCGGCGACCCTGCGGCCCCTCGCCCGGCGGCAGGAGGCCTTCCTCGTCGCCGACGAGGCCCTGGCCGGCCACCTGGGCACGGTCTGCCCGGGCCTGCGGGACATCACGGCGACCGGCGCGGAGGCGCGAATCGCCGCCGCCACGGGTGAACGGGTCGAGGCGGAACTGCGGGCCGCACGCGCCCTGGCCCGCTGGGGCGTGCTGCGCGTGGCCTCCCTGGCCATCGGCGGCCAACTGCCGATCGTCCTGCTCCTCGCCACCGCCCCGTGGCTCCTGGCCCAGGGCGTCACCACGGGCGCCCTCGTCGGTGCCCTCGCCTACGTCACCCAGTCGCTGCTGCCGGCCCTGCGCAACCTGGTCCACGGCCTGGGCACCAGCGGCTCCCGCCTGACGGTGGTGCTGCGCAGGCTGACCGGTGATTCCGGTGTGGTGGCAGGACGGGAGACACCGACCCACACACGGCCCGACGACGCGACGACCGGACGCCGGACGCGCCTGCCCGGCAAGCCGGATGGCCCGTTCCTCCAGGGCGCTCGCCGGGGCGCGCAGGACCGGCCCACGGCACACGCAGACGCCGACCCGCCCGGTCGAAACGCCGTGCCCGCACGGCCGGGATCACCCTCTGCCCTCTCCCTCACCTCCGTCACCTTCGCCTACGGCCCGGCGAGCACCCCGGTCGTCGACGGCCTCGAGCTCACGCTCGCGCCCGGCACGCACCTGGCCGTCGTCGGCCCCAGCGGTGCCGGGAAGTCCACGCTGACCGCCCTCGTCGCCGGGCTCCTCGCGCCGGACCGGGGCACGATCACGGTGGGCGGACACACCGTGCCCGGGCCGGAGGCCGCCGCCGCGCGCGTGCTCATCCCGCAGGAGGCGTACGTCTTCGACGGCACCCTGGCCGAGAACCTCGCGTACCTGCGTCCGGACCCCGTGCCCGAGGAGGACATGCTCGCCGCCGCCGAGGCGGTCGGCCTCGCCCCGCTGGCCGACCGCCTCGGCGGCCTCGGGGCCCGGGTCGACCCCGCCACCCTGTCGGCCGGCGAACGGCAGCTCGTCGCCCTGACCCGGGCTTTCCTGTCGTACGCCCCGCTCGCCCTGCTCGACGAGGCCACCTGCCATCTCGACCCCGAGACGGAGGAGCGGGCGGAGCGGGCCTTCGCCGCGCGGCCGGGCGGGACCCTGGTGGTCGTCGCCCACCGCATCAGCTCGGCCCGCCGCGCCGACCGCGTGCTGGTCATGGACGGCCGGAGCACGGCGTACGGCGGCCACGAGGAGCTGCTGCGGTCCTCGGCGCCGTACCGGGACCTCGTCGGCAGCTGGACACCCGTGCCGTGCCGGCGGCGGTCAGAGCCAGCCCTGACCCTGGGAGATGCGGATCGCGTCGATGCGGTTGCGGGCCCCGGTCTTGCGGGTGATGGCCGCCATGTAGTTGCGCACGGTCCCGTGGGACAGGTGCAGGCTCCCGGCGATCTCCGCGATGGAGGCTCCCTCGGCCGCGAGGGATAACACGCTCAGTTCTCTTCGGGTCAGCGGCATCTCGGCCGCCTTGAGGAATCCGAAGCCCAGCGAGTCGTTGACGAAACGTTCCCCCTCGGCGACCCGGCGGATCCCGCGCAGCAGGTTCTGCGGCGAGCCCTCCTTGTCGACGTAACCGAGCGCCCCCGCCTCGACCGCCCGCTTCAGCAACCCCGGCCGGTTCGCCGTGGCGAGGACGAGCAGCCGCGGGCGCGTGCGGTCCGGGCCGGGCCGGCACAGCTCCCTCAGCGGCGGAATGCCGTAGGAGTCCGCGCACTCCAGGTCCGCCGCGCACACATCCGGCCGCATCGACCGCACCATGCCCGGCGCACCGCGCCACGAGGTGTCGTGCACCGCCAGATCGGACTCCCCCCGCAGCCACTCAGCCAGCACCGATCGCACCAGACACTCGTCGTGCACCAGAAGCACCCGGATCAACTGCCACCCCCTCGGCTCGCCTGCGCCCTCTCGTCCTGGTGAGCGCGTGCCCCATTGTTCGCGACCGTGACCCTGCGTGGGCGCGGAGAACCGGCCATCAGGGTGCGCGGGGGCGCACGCGCGGCGCCTGTACGCCCAGCCGCGCTTCGACTTCGTGGGCATGGGTCGCGGCGGTCGGGGTACGCACGCGCCTTCTCCGAAGCCACACTCCTGTGACCGACGGTAACCGGGATCGGCCCCCGAGCCTCTCGTCGTGCGCGACGGGCCGCCAGGGGGGAGATTTGTTCCTGGGCCCGGTCGCGCGGCCGTGCGAGGAGGTGGTCGGCGTGTCCGACGGGCAGTCGTCCGCGCAGGCGCCGGCAGCCGCCAGGTCGCCGGTGGGCCGTCCGCTGCTGTCCCTGGCGCTGGCCTCGATGATGGACGAGGTGCACGCCCACTCCGGCGCGGTCTACCTGCTGTCGCCGGACCAGCCGGTGCTGGAGATGGCGGTGATGGCGGGGCTGCCCCGGGCGTTCGCGGCGCCCTGGGAGCGGGTCGGGCTGAGCGCGCCGATCCCGGTCGCCGACGCGGCGCGCGAGCGGCGGCTGGTCTGGGTCGGCGGCGAGGAGGAGATGGCCCGCCACTATCCGCGGATCGCCGTGGTGCTGCCCTATCCGTTCGCCCTCGCCGCGGTGCCGGTGGCCACCGAGTCCACCGTGTACGGCGCGGTCTTCGTCACCTGGCCGGGCGCGCATCCACCGGAGCTGTCCGAGCACGAGCGCGAGCATCTGACCGCGGCCTGCGGGCGGCTCGCGGTCCGGCTGCAGCGGGCCGCCGAGCACAGCATCCCGCCGTACTCCGAGTCCGATCTGGTCGCCTCTCCCCTGGTGGGCGGCATGGCGGGCACGCTCGGCACGGTCGAGGCGGCCCGGATGGTGAGCCGGCTGCCCTACGGGCTGGTCTCGCTGGATCTGCACGGGCGGATCGGCTTCGTCAACGCGGCGGCGGCCGAGCTGCTGAACGTCCCGGTCAGCCGACTGCTCGGCACGCAGCTGTGGGCGTCGGTGCCGTGGCTCAACGACCCCGTCTACGAGGACCGCTACCGGGCGGCGCTGATGAGCCAGCACACCACCTCGTTCGTGGCGCTGCGCCCGCCCGGCGAGTGGCTGTCGTTCCGGCTGTATCCGAGCACGACGGGCCTGAGCGTGCGCATCACCAGGTCGCGGGCCGTGTCGGAGATGAACCGGGCCGCGCCGCCGTCCGACGGGAAGCCGTCCCGGCTGGTCACCATGTCGCAGGTGCTGGACCTGGCCAGCGCGCTCACCGAGGCGGTGGGCGTGCAGGACGTGGTGCAGCTGGTCGCGGACGAGATCGCCCCCGCCGTGGGCAGCCAGGCCCTCGTCGTGCTGGGCTCCCGGGGGAACCGGCTGCGCGTGCTGGGGCACCGCGGCTACCGGGACGCGCACGTGGTGGAGCGGTTCGACGGGATGCCGCTGACCGAGCCGACGCCCGGCACGCAGGTGCTGCGGACCGGTGTGCCCGCGTTCTTCGAGTCGCAGGAACAGCTGGAGCGCCTGTACCCGGCGCGGGTCATGACGCCCGACGGGTTCGCGGCCTGGGCGTACCTGCCGCTGATCGCCCAGGGGCGGCCGGTCGGGACGTGCGTGCTCTCCTACGCCGAGCCGCACCCGTTCCCCACGGAGGAGCGGGCGGTGATGACCAGTCTGGCCGGGCTCATCGCCCAGGCGCTGGAGCGGGCCCTGCTCTACGACGCCAAGCACCGGCTGGCGCACGGCCTCCAGGAGGCCCTGCTGCCGCACTCCCTGCCATCGCTGCCCGGCATCGAGGCGGCGGGCCGCTACGTGCCGGCCACACAGGGCATGGACATCGGCGGCGACTTCTACGACCTGGTGCGCACCCAGGGCATGGCGGCCGCGGTGATCGGGGACGTGCAGGGGCACAACGTCACGGCGGCCGGGCTGATGGGCCAGGTCCGCACCGCGGTCCGGGCGTACACGGCCGTGGGCCAGGCACCCGAGGAGGTCATGCGCAGCACCAACCGGCTGCTGCTCGACCTGGGCTCCGACCTGTTCGCCAGCTGCCTGTACCTGCGGCTCGACCCGGCGCACGGCCGGGCCGTGATGTCCCGGGCCGGTCATCCGCCGCCGCTGCTGAGACGGCCGGACGGGCGGGTCCGTGTCCTCGACCTCGCCGGAGGCCCGCTGCTGGGCATCGACGCCTCGGCGGTGTACCCGACGACGGAGGTCGCCCTGCCTCCCGGCTCCCTGCTCGTCCTGTACACCGACGGGCTGGTGGAGTCTCCCGGCACGGACTTCGAGGAGGCCCTGGCGGATCTGGGCCGACGCCTGACGGACGCCGGGGACGGGCCGCTGGACGAGCTGGCCGACAGCCTGGTGCATCACCAGCGGCTCCACACGGACGGCGAGGAACGCCTCGACGACATCGCCCTGTTGCTCCTCCGGGCCCTCGGGTAGGGCCGTCCCGCGGCTGCCGAGCGGCCTGGCGCCGCCCCGGCCGCCGCATCGGCCACGCCGAGTCGGCCAACGTAGGCGGCGGCGTCGGGCGGGACGGCCGGAGGCGGCTCGTGGCCTACGGTGACTCCGGCGACTCCAGCCATCCGCCCCGCGTCTCGCCGACCAGCGGCCGGGGCGGGTTCCCCGGCGGCGCTCGGACGAGCCGGTCCTCCCGCCGGAGGCCCGGCCCGGTCTACCGCCGGCGGGAACCGCGTCCGTGGCCGCACGGTACCCAAGGACGCACCGCGTCCTGGACCGCACGGTGGCGAAGGCCCACCGTGGCAAAGGCCGCACCGTGGCCGGGAAGACCGGTGGCCCGGAACGCCAGCGGGCTGGCCCGGTCCACCGCCGGCCGGAACCGCGTCCAGGGCCGCACAGTGGCCAAGGCCGCACGGCGGCCGGGAAGGCCGTGGCCCGGAGCGCCGGTGGGCCCGGGAACGTCGGTGGCCGCGAACGTCGGTGGCCGGGAACACCGGTGAGCCGGCCCGGTCCCGCCTGGAAGGGGGCGGGACCGGGCCGGCGGCGTCGGACCGGCTGCCGACGGTCTCAGGTCAGCGGGACTCGGTCAGGCTCGAGTCGCCCTCGACACCCTGGCCCGCGTCCTGGTCGGCACCCGCTTCCTCGCCTCCGGCCTGCTCGCCGGCACCGGCCTCCTCACCGGCGCCCGCTTCCTGACCGGCGCCCGCTTGCTCACCGGCACCAGCCCCGGCGTCCTGACCGGCGCCCGCCTCTTCACCGGCACCCGCTTCCTCGCCCGCACCGGCGCCGCCGCCCGCGGCGCCGCCGCCGAGGGTCGCGCCGACCGCCTCCAGGGCGGTGGTGACCGGCTGGAAGAACGTCTCGCCGCCGACCGTGCAGTCACCGCTGCCGCCGGAGGTCAGGCCGATCGCGAGACCGTCCTGGGTGAACAGCGAGCCGCCGCTGTCGCCGGGCTCGGCGCAGACGTTGGTCTGGATGAGGCCCGTGACCGTGCCCTCGGGGTAGTTCACCGTGGCGTCGAGGCCGAGGACCTGGCCGTCGGCGAGCCCGGTGGTGCTGCCCATCCGGAAGACCTCCTGGCCGACGGTCGCCTCCGCGGCCTCGGTGATCTGGACGGTCTGGTTGCCGGTGTTGACCTCGCTGGGCGCCTCGGTCGCCGGGTCGTCGTACTTCACGAGCGCGAAGTCGCCGTCGCCGGGGAAGGTCGACTGGTCGACGGTGGCGATCGGCTGGCCGCCCTGCGTGTCGGACCACTCGTTGCCGCCGAGGGTGCAGTGACCGGCCGTCAGGAACGCCGGGGATCCGTCGCCCGCGGTGACGTTGAAGCCGAGGGAGCAGCGCGAGCCGCCCGCGAAGATGGCGTCACCGCCCGAGACGAACGGCTTGAAGGTGCCCGACGACTTCTTGATGGTGGCCATGCCGGAGCCGAGGCTCCGCACGGTGCTCTCCAGTCTGTCCCACTTGGCACCGGTCACGGTGCTGTCGGCGGTCACCAGGAGCTTGTTGGTGCGCGGGTCGATCGACCACGAGGTGCCCGCGATGGTCGCCTCCGACTTCAGCGTCGACGCCCCGTCCTGGAGCTCCGACCAGCTGTTCTCGACCTCGCGCACCTTCGCGCCGGCCGCCTTCGCCTGCACGATCACGTTGTTGTTGTCGCCCGGTACGACGTTGACGACGAGCTGCTGGCTGTCGCCGTCGTAGTAGGAGCCGCCGAACGCCTCACCGAGGAGCCCGGAGAGCTGCGAGGCGAGATCCGAGGCGTCGCCCGCCTTCAGGGTCTTCGGCGCGGCCGCCGCGTCGTCGGACGAACCGTCCTGTGACGCGTTGGCGTTGGGGAGCAGGATCGCGGCCGCGCCGAGCGCCACCACGCTGCCCGCCGCTATCGCGGCCTTGCGCTTCGGAATTCGCTTGTGACTCAAACTTCTCTCCTCCTGAGGGACGGAGTATGTGCCGCCGTCCGGCAGCTTCGGGGGGCGCCTGGATGGCTGTTGGTACGCACGGGCCGAGTGGGGCGTTCAATTCCGTTTGCAAGTGATCCCTTCGCATCACGGAACCGGCCAACTCCCGCCGCCCGCGCGCCGACCGCGCGATCCGCGACTCCCCTGGTCACAGCGGGCCGCTCCGGAGGGGGGAAGGGGGTTGCCCACGGCGGTGCGATGGCCGGATGACGGCGTTTCAGCGGCGGGCGTCAGTCCGACCCGCCGAACAGACACGGTCCGTATGCGCGCGGAAACGATCTGTTGCGATGGTCGAGTTGAATCCCGACTTCAGCGAATCTGCACATCGAATGCTCAACCCGGTCACCAAGTCGAAGGTTGTCCACAGGCCGGCCGACGGTGTCACGCCTTTGGGGCGGGAGTGCCGGATTCGCCGCCCCGGGAGGCAAGGGATCGGATGAGCCGATGCCGTGCCGCATGTGAAGAACTCGCCACCAAGGCGTGCACACACCTGCACGGAACGGGGCTCCTGCGACGCAAGTTCCCTGGTGAGGCTGGTGGTTGATTGGAAGCGCGCGCCCGCAGCGTGCTTTGATCCATCGCACCGCGGGGGCCGCGAAGGGCACTCGGAAACGGATGTCCGGCGCTCGCGGTCGCGGCCGTCATCTGTCCCCCAGAGGGGGCCGCTCCCCCCTTGTGAGATATCCATACGAAGGGAAGTTCCACCATGAACTCCACCCCCCAGGTTGAGACCGTCGAGATCGCCGACGCCGAGCTCGACGCCGTTTCCGGTGGCCTGTCCGTGAACGCCGTGAACACCGTCACCGACACGGTCGACAGCATCGCCCCGGTCTCCGGCCTGGTGAACACCGCTGTCGGCACCGTCGAGGGCGTCACCGGCCTGAACACGGCTCCGGTCACCAACCTGGTCGCCGGTCTCTGATCGAGCCCTTGTGCCGTTGAGGCCCGGAACCGCAGCCGGCGGTTCCGGGTTCTTCGGGTGCCGTGGCGACCTCTGCCACGGCCGTCAGAACCTCTTCTACGGGTGAGGGAAGTTCCTTGCAGTTCCGCCAACAGGCCCTCGCCAAGCTTCAGTCACCGGAGGAACTCGACCTCCCGGTGCGTTTCGCCCGCCCGCAGGGCTGGCTCGTGCTCTCGGTGACGGTGGTCGCGATGGCCGCCGCCTCGGTGTGGGCGGTGACCGGCTCGGTGACCTCCACCGTCAGCGCGCCCGCCATCCTCACGCACGGGCAGGGCAGTTACGTCCTCCAGAGCCCCGTCGCGGGCCAGGTCACCGCGGTGCTCGCCAAGCAGGGCCAGCAGGTGCCCGCCGACGCCCCCGTGCTGAAGGTCCGTACGGCCAGGGGCGAGACGGTCGTCCGCACGCTCGACGCGGGCCGCGTCTCCGCACTCGCCGCCACCGTCGGGCAGATCATCCAGACGGGCGCGAACGTCGCCGCCGTCGAGAAGGTCGCCCGCGCCCAGGACCCGCTGTACGCGACCGTGTACGTGCCCGCCGAGAACGCCGCCTCGATCCCCGACGACGCCGCCGTCGACCTGACCGTGCAGTCGGTGCCGACCCAGGAGTACGGCGTGCTGCGCGGCCATGTGAAGTCGGTGGACCGCTCGGCGCAGTCCCCGCAGCAGATCTCCGCGTTCCTCGGGGACAGCCAGCTGGGCGAGCAGTTCACGAAGAAGGGCAGGCCGGTGGCCGTCACGGTCCGGCTGGACAAGTCGTCCGCCACGAAGAGCGGTTACCGGTGGTCGTCCGCGGACGGGCCGCCGTACAAGCTGACCTCCATGACGCTGGCCACGGGGTCGATCCGGCTGGCCGACCAGCGTCCCGTCGACTGGCTGCTGCCATGAGCGCGACCGCGCAGGAGACCCGGGGCAGGCGCCGCGCCGCCCCGCCGAAGCGCAAGGTGCCCAAGGGCAAGGCCAAGACGGTCCGCACGCCCACCGTGCTCCAGATGGAGGCCGTGGAGTGCGGCGCCGCCTCCCTGGCGATGGTGCTCGGCCACTACGGCAAGCACGTCCCGCTGGAGGAGCTGCGCATCGCCTGCGGTGTCTCCCGTGACGGCTCGCGCGCCAGCAACCTGCTGAAGGCGGCCCGCAGTTACGGCCTGACGGCCAAGGGCATGCAGATGGACCTGGCCGCCCTCGCCGAGGTGAAGTCGCCGGCCATCCTGTTCTGGGAGTTCAACCACTACGTCGTCTACGACGGCATGGGCCGCCGCTTCGGCCGCCGGGGCGTCTACATCAACGACCCCGGCAAGGGCCGCCGCTTCGTCCCGATGGAGGACTTCGACGGCAGCTTCACCGGTGTCGTGCTGGTCATGGAGCCCGGCGAGGACTTCACCCGGGGCGGGCGCAAGCCCGGCGTCCTCGGCGCGATGCCCGCCCGGCTGCGCGGCACCGCGGGCACCATGCCCGCCGCCGTCCTGGCGAGCCTGCTGCTGGTGGCGGTCGGTGCGGCGGTGCCCGCGCTCAGCCGCACCTACATCGACGAGTTCCTGATCGGGAACAAGACCTCGCTGCTCGGCGTGCTGTTCGCGTCGATGGCGGCGTGCGTGCTGCTCACGGTCGTGCTGACCTGGCTCCAGCAGGCGAACCTGCTGCACGGCCGCATCATCTCCTCCACCCTGTCCAGCGCCCGGTTCCTGCGGCACCTGCTGCGGCTGCCGGTGACGTTCTTCTCCCAGCGCAGCCCGGCCGACCTGGTGCAGCGGCTCCAGTCCAACGACGCGGTCGCCGAGACCCTGTCCCGTGACCTCGCGGCGGCGGGCGTGGACGCGATCGTGGTCGTGCTGTACGCGGTGCTGCTCTACACCTACGACCCGCAGCTGACGTTCGTCGGCATCGGCGTGGCCCTGCTGAACATCGTGGCCATGCGGGTCGTCGTCCGGCTGCGCGCCACCCGCACGGCGAAGCTGCGCGCCGACACGGCCCGGCTCACCAACACCGCCTACACCGGCCTGCAGCTCATCGAGACGATGAAGGCGACGGGCGGTGAGGACGGCTACTTCCGCAAGTGGGCCGGGCAGCACGCCACCACCCTGGAGGAGCAGCAGCGGCTCGGCGTGCCGAGCGCCTGGCTGGGCGTGGTCGCGCCGACGCTCGCCACCCTGAACAGCGCGCTGATCCTGTGGATCGGCGGTATGCGCGCGGTCGAGGGGCACATCTCGGTCGGCCTGCTGGTCGCCTTCCAGGCCCTGGTCACCCGGTTCACCGCCCCGCTGACCCGGCTGAACGGCGTCGCGGGCCGCATCCAGGACTTCGCCGCCGACGTGGCCCGGCTGAAGGACGTGGAGAACTTCAAGGCCGACCCGCTCTACGGCCGCCCCGGCGCCGGCGAGTCCACGCGCCGCCTCCAGGGCCACGTGGAGCTGGAGAACATCACCTTCGGCTACAGCCCGCTCGACAAGCCGCTGCTCACCGGCTTCGACCTGACGGTCGGGCCCGGGCAGCAGGTGGCGCTGGTCGGCGGCTCGGGCAGCGGCAAGTCCACGGTGTCCCGGCTGATCTCCGGCCTGTACGCGCCGTGGGAGGGCGTGATCCGCATCGACGGGCAGCGCATCGAGGACATCCCGCGCGGGGCGCTCGCCGCCTCCGTCTCCTTCGTCGACCAGGACGTGTTCCTCTTCGAGGGCACGGTCCGCGACAACGTGGCGCTGTGGGACCCGTCGATCCCGGACGACGCGGTCGAGGACGCGCTGCGGGACGCGGCGCTGTACGACGTGATCACGCGCCGCCCGGGCGGCATCCACAGCAAGGTCGAGCAGGACGGGCGCAACTTCTCCGGCGGGCAGCGCCAGCGTCTGGAGATCGCGCGGGCGCTGGTGCGCCGGCCGAGCATCCTGGTGCTCGACGAGGTGACGAGCGCGCTGGACGCGGAGACCGAGCTGGTCGTGATGGACAATCTGCGCCGGCGCGGCTGCGCCTGTGTGGTGATCGCGCACCGGCTCAGCACCGTGCGCGACAGCGACGAGATCGTCGTCCTGCAGCACGGCACGGTCGTGGAGCGCGGGCGGCACGAGGAACTGGTGGCGCACGGCGGCGCCTATGCGGCACTGGTCAGGGAACGGTGACATGACGACCGTCCACGAAGGACACGACGGGGACCTCGTGCTGGGCGCCTTCGGGCAGATGGGCTCGCGCATCGACTGCGCCGGGTTCAACCGCCTGGACCTGGAGGGCCCGCAGGTGCTGTGGCTGGTCGCGTCCGGCGCCGTCGACCTGTTCGCGGTCGACGCCGGGCAGCAGGGCCACTGGCACCACCTGGGCCGGCTGGAGGCGGGGTCGCTGGTGCTCGGCCCGGTGGCGGGACCGCAGCACACCCTCGTGGCCCGCCCCCTGCGGGACTGCGTGGTGCACCGCATCGGGCTGCGCGAGCTGTACCAGCCCGCCAACACCGCGACCTGGTCGTACGACGAGTACGGCAACCCGCAGTACGTGCCGCCGACGACGAGCCCGCTGGAGTACGCGCTCGCGCTCGGGGTCGGCCGCAGCCTGTCCATCCTCTTCCAGGCGCCGATGGCCACCGAGCGGGCGGCCGCGCCCACCGACGACGACGTGTTCTGGATGCAGGTGCCGCCGGGCAGCGTCCAGTACGGCTCGCTGTACGGCGCGGAGGCGGCGGCCGACCTGCTGATGGATCCGGCGCTGTGGCAGTCCATGGTCGACCAGCAGTACCGGCTGCTGACCACGCTGGACCGCTGGATCGAGCAGCTGGAGCGCACCCACGAGGACCGCACCGCCGAGGGCATCAAGGCCGGTGAGGCGGTCCGTGCCCAGGCCGATCAGACGCTGCTCGCCTCCATCGGCAAGCGGTCGTCGAAGCGGACCACCGCGGCCGACGCCGACGCCACGTACGCGGCGTGCAAGCTGGTCGGGCAGGCCGCCGGGATCAGCATCGCCGAGCCCACGCAGAAGGGCACCGGCGGCGACCGCCTCGACCCGGTCGAGCAGGTCGCGCTGGCCTCCCGGGTCCGCACCCGGGCCGTACGGCTGGACGGGCGCTGGTGGCGGGACAACGTCGGGCCGCTGGTCGGCCACCGGGCCCTGTCGGGCGCACCGGTGGCGCTGCTGTGGCGGCGCGGCGGCTACGTCGCCGTCCATCCGTCGACCGGGCGCGAGACGCCGATCGAGAAGGCCAACGCCGACGAGTTCGAGCCGCGCGCGGTGATGTTCTACCGCCCGCTGCCCGAACGGGGGCTCAGTCCGTTGCGGCTGCTGCGGTTCTGCATGCGGGGCATGCGCGGCGACCTGACGGCTCTGCTGCTCAGCGGTCTGGTCACGGTGGCGATCGGCGCGCTGGTGCCCATCGCCACGGGCAAGGTGCTCGGCGAGTTCGTGCCGAAGGCGCAGACGGACCTGATCGTGCAGGTGTGTCTGGCGGTGATGTTGAGCAGCGTGGTGGCGGCGGCCTTCATGCTGTTGCAGAACCTGACCATCCTGCGGCTGGAGGGCCGGGTCGAGGCCACGCTCCAGCCGGCCGTGTGGGACCGGCTGCTCAGGCTGCCGACGAAGTTCTTCACCGAGCGTTCCACGGGTGAACTGGCCAGCGCCGCCATGGGCATCAGCTCGATCCGCCGGCTGCTGGCGGGGGTCGGGCCGACCGTCGCCCAGTCGGTGACGGTGGGGGCGATGAACCTGGGGCTGCTGTTCTGGTTCAGCGTGCCGATGGCGATGGCCGCGATCGGCATGCTCGTCGTCATCGCGGCGGTGTTCCTGGGGCTCGGGCTGTGGCAGGTGCGCTGGCAGCGGCGGCTGGTGGTGCTCTCCAACAAGCTGAACAACCAGGCGTTCCAGACGCTGCGGGGCCTGCCGAAGCTGCGGGTGGCGGCCGCGGAGAACTACGCGTACGCCGCGTGGGCGTCGGAGTTCGCCCGCAGCCGGGAGCTCCAGCAGAAGGTCGGCCGCATCAAGAACCTCACGTCGGTGCTGGGCGCGGTGTACCTGCCGCTGTGCACGCTGCTGATGTTCATGCTGCTGGCGGGCCCGGCCCGGGGCTCGATGTCGGCGGCGGCGTTCCTGACGTTCAACACCTCGGTGACGATGGTGCTGACCTCCGTGACCCAGCTGACGGGCTCGTTCGTCTCGGCGGTGGCCGCGCTGCCGCTGTTCGAGGAGATCAAGCCGGTGCTGGACGCCACGCCCGAGGTGCGTACGGCGAGCACCCGGCCGGGTCCGCTGACCGGGGCGATCGAGGCGCGGCGGGTGTCCTTCCGCTACGCCGACGACGGTCCGCTGGTCCTGGACGACGTGTCGTTCGAGGTGCGCCCGGGCGAGTTCGTCGCGATCGTCGGGCCGAGCGGCTGCGGCAAGTCGACGCTCCTGCGCCTGCTGATCGGGTTCGACCGTCCGGTGTCGGGGAGTGTGCTGTACGACGGTCAGGACCTGGCGGCCCTCGACCAGTCGGCGGTGCGCCGCCAGTGCGGTGTGGTGCTCCAGCACGCGCAGCCGTTCACCGGCTCCATCCTGGACGTCATCTGCGGCACCGAGCCGTACACGCCGGAGGAGGCGATGGCGGCGGCCGAGATGGCCGGGCTCGCGGAGGACATCAAGCGGATGCCGATGGGGCTGCACACCATCGTCTCCGGCAGCGGGGCGGTCTCCGGCGGCCAGCGGCAGCGGCTGATGATCGCCCAGGCGCTGATCCGGCGGCCGCGGATCCTCTTCTTCGACGAGGCGACCAGCGCGCTCGACAACGAGACGCAGCGCACGGTCATCGAGAGCACCAAGGCCCTCAACGCGACCCGGATCGTGATCGCCCACCGGCTGTCGACGGTGATGGACGCCGACCGGGTCGTCGTGATGGAGGACGGCAAGGTCATCCAGCAGGGTCCGCCCGCCCAGTTGCTCGCCGACACGAACGGCCGGCTGCACGAGCTGGTGCGCCGCCAGATGGCGTGACGTAGCGCACTCCCCCACAGTCCCAGCGAAACGTTGCCGTTTCGCTGGGAGCCCGAGGACACCGCCGCCCAGGCGCCGCCGACCTGCACTTCTCCGACGGCAACCGGCTGGGGCCCCCCACGCCTTTAAGGCAGTGGGGGAGGATCGTCACCGCGTACGCCCTGGTGTTCGCCTCCCTGCTGCTGCTCGTCGTCGCCCGCGCCCTCCAGGGCGTCTTCGGCGCCCTGCTCGTCCCGGCCGCGCTCTCTGCTCGGGTCCCGGCCGGCCAGGTAGTCGGTCGCCGCGCCACGGCGCGCTGATCGCGCTGGCGCTGCACCGGCGCGGAGTGCCGCGGCAGGACTCCGAGGCGGCCCCGGTCGTGCACATGTGACCGTCCGCGGGACGCCGGGGGCCGCCGTGCGCAGGGACGTGGCGGGCCCGGCGTCCGCGCGGGTGGCGCGTCTTCGCCCTCCGCGGCGGACCGACCCGTTGGTCTGCCGCGGAAATGGGTACCCACCGCGCATGCGAATCAGCGTGGTGGACGTGGGATCGAACACGGTCAGACTTGTGGTCGCGGACGCGGAGGGCGGGGTGCCGCTTCCGGTGCACACCTCCAAGTGGCGGCTCAGGCTGTCCGAGCAGGTCACACCGGGGGGACCCATCCCGGAGCAGGCGGTCGGGCAACTGGTCGACGCCGTCACCGAGGCGAGCAGGACCGCCACCCGGTGGGGCGCCGCGGGCCCGCTCGCCTTCGCGACCGCCGTGGTACGGAACGCGCCGAACCGGCACGAGGTGCTGCACGCCGTCCGGGCCCGTACGGGCGTCGACCTGTGCACCCTGCCGGGTGAGGTCGAGGCCGAACTGACTTTCCTCGGGGCCCGGCGCTGGATGGGCTGGCGGTCCGGGCCGCTCGCCCTGCTCGACATCGGCGGCGGCTCCCTCGAAGTGGCCTTCGGGCGCGGCCGGTTGCCGGACTTCGTGGCGTCGCTGCCGCTGGGCGCGGGGCGGCTCACCCACGAGTTCTTCGAGGGCGAGGACCCGCCGTCGCCCGAGCGGGTGCGGGCGCTGCGCCGCAGGGTGCGGCATCAACTGCGGGACGTCGCCGCCCGGATCCGCTGGGAGGGCCCGCGCACCGCGGTCGCCACCTCCCGCACGTTCCAGCAGCTGGGACGGCTGTGCGGGGCCGCGCCCGGACGCCACGGCCCGTTCGTGGACCGGCAGCTGCACCGCACGGACCTGGGGCAGGCGATCGTGCGGCTGGCCGCGCTGCCCGCCGCCGAACGCGCGCGGCTGCCCGGGATCTCCGCGCCGCGGGCCGCGCAGAGCCTGGCCGGCGCGGTGGTCGGGCACACGGCGATGAAGCTGACCGGCATCACGTCCGTCACCGTCTGCCCCTGGGCGATCCGCGAGGGGGTGCTGCTGCGCCACATCGAGGACGGCCCGTCCTGGTGGGCGGAGGTGACCCGCCGCAACGAGGAGGCGGCCCCTCCCGAACCGGTCCCGCTGCGCATCGCCACCGCCACGAACTGAGTGATCCGCACCGAACGCAGGAAGGAGACCCCGTGTCCCACCACAAGGACCACAACAGCTCCGGCAAGCAGCCCGAGACGGCGCTCGAGGAGGTCCTGCGCGAGATCGAGGACGCCGAGAAGCGCACCGAGGACTCCGCCGAGCAACGACGCCACCGGGGCGAGGCCGGGGAGGCCATCACCCCCAACACCCGCGCCCAGGAGGAGTCCGAGGGGGACTGAGCACCGCGGGGAGACCGACCGGGCACGGGCCCCGGGCGCGCCGACCGGCCGCCGGGGCCCGCGCCCTGCCCGAGGCCCTCGCGCGCCGGTACCACCCGGGCGGGTGACCAGGCGCCGCGCGGGTACCCGGGGCGCATGGAGCACGACCGTGACGAACCACGCCTGCCCACCCCGCGCGGCCCGCTTAGCCAGGGTGTCGAGACATACCTGCGGGGCGCGGGCCGACTGCCCCGCCTGGAGGAGGTCGCCCGTGCCGAGGTGTACGGCGATGACCTCCAGCTCGCCCTGTACCTCTGCTACGAGCTGCACTACCGCGGCTTCGCGGGCGTGTCCCCGGACCGCGAGTGGGACCCCGACCTGCTGCGCCTCCGGGCGGCCCTGGAGCAGCGCTTCCTGTCCGCCCTGCGTGCCGACGTCCGGGTCCACGACAGCGTCGACGAGGCGCTGGCGGACCTCCTGGTCGAACCCGTCGACGGCACGGGCGTCAGCCACTTCCTGCGCGACGAGGGCGAGCTGTGGCACCTGCGCGAGTACGCGGCCCAGCGTTCCCTGTACCACCTCAAGGAGGCCGACCCGCACGCCTGGGTGCTGCCGCGGCTGTGGGGCCGGGCGAAGGCGGCGATGGCGGCGGTGGAGTTCGACGAATGGGGCGGCGGCCGGGCCGACCGCGTGCACGCCCGGCTGTTCGCCGACCTGATGACGGACCTCGGCCTGGACACCACGTACGGCCGCTACCTCGACGCCACGTCCGCCGAGGCCCTGGTCACGGTGAACATGATGTCCCTCTTCGGCCTGCACCGGGCCCTCAGGGGCGCCCTGGTGGGCCACTTCGCGGCGGTCGAGATCACCTCCTCCCCCGGGTCGCGACGGCTCGCCGAGGCGATGCGCCGCACCGGCGCCGGCCCCGCGGCCGAGCACTTCTACGACGAGCACGTGGAGGCCGACGCGGTCCACGAGCAGGTCGTGCGCCACGACGTCATCGGCGGTCTGCTGGAGCGGGAGCCGCACCTCGCCCCGGACGTCGCCTTCGGCCTCGACGCCACGGAGTTCGTCGAGGAGCGCTTCGGCACACGACTGCTCACCGACTGGCGGGCATCCCGTTCATCACTGCATGCACCCCTCGCCCGTGAAACCACCTATATCTCCTGAGTGGCGGGGTACTCGACGTCCGTGAATCCACTGGTACTCCCGGGCGTGTACGCCCCACAGGAAGACACCGAGCTGCTGGCCGGTGCCCTGTCCGACGAACCGCTGCCCCCGGGCGCCGAGGTGCTCGACGTGGGCACCGGGACCGGCGCCCTGGCCCTGGAGGCGGCGCGCCGCGGCTTCCGCGTGACCGCCGTCGACGTGTCCTGGGGCGCCGTATGGGCGGCGCGACTGAACGCCCGGCTGGCCGGACTCCCGGTCCGCATCAGGCACGGGAACCTGTTCGAGCCCGTCCGCGGGGAGTCGTACGACCTCGTCCTGGCCAATCCGCCGTATGTGCCGGCGCCGGACGGCCGGCGTGCGCCGCGGGGCGCCGCGCGCGCCTGGGACGCGGGTGACGACGGGCGCCTGGTCGTGGACCGGATCTGCCGGGAGGCGCCCGGCCTGCTGCGTCCGGGCGGGGTGCTGCTGCTGGTGCAGTCGGCGCTGAGCGCCCCGGACCTCACCGTCGGGCAGCTGCGCGCCGCCGGCCTGAAGGCCGCGGTGACCCGGCGGCAACGGATCGCGTTCGGTCCCGTGCTGCGGGGCCGGGAACGCTGGCTGCGGGAGCGGGGGCTGCTGTCCGACACCGAGGACAAGGAAGAGCTGGTGGTCGTCCGTGCCGAACTCCCCGTCTGACCGGTCGTCCGAGGCCCCACGCCGCGTCTCCGTCCAGCGCAAAGGTCCGCTGTTGATGGAGGGCCCGGTGGAGGTGGAGCTGGAGGACGGCTCCGTCGTCACCTCCGACCGCTTCCGCGTGGCCCTGTGCACCTGCCGTCGCAGTCGCCGCTACCCGTGGTGCGACACGAGCCACCGCGACCGGGCCTGAGCCGAAAGTCCAGGGGCCGGCGGGCGGCCCCACTCCGCCCGCCGGCCCCCTTGTACGAGATCGCGGCCTCCCCGTGACAGCGGCCCGGCTCCCCAGCAACGAGCCGCCGTGCTTCACGGGAACTGCGCGATCCCGGTCCTCGGGAGGGTGGTCCCTAGAAGGAGAAGACGCCCGTGCCGTAGGCGTTCTTCATGCACTCGTTGGAGAAGACGCGCTCGTAGCTGACCCGCTGCCCCTGCCAGACGCCGTCGACGGTGACGACCACGGGGTCGTACTGCTTGGTGCACATCACGCCCTCCGTGGCGGTCAGGGCGTCGAAGTCGCCGCCAGCGCCACGCAGTTCGGCGCAGGCCTCGACGGCGGCCGGGTGGGTGCCCGCGGGCCTGGGGGCACAGGTCAGGGTGACCGCGCGTTCCGGAGTCGCGGCGATCGCGCTCTCTCCGTGGCCCACCGTGAGGACGAGGGCCGACGGGGCGTAGAGCGCGGCGGGGGCCGGACCCGGGGTGGCGAGCGCGGCCCCGGAGAGGGGTCCGCAGACGGCGGTGGCCGTCAGGCCGAGGGTCATGGCCCAGCGCGCGGTGTTCCGCATTGTGTGCATCCTTCCGCTCGATTACAGGGGGTGCCGGCCCGTGCTCGGTTGGTGCCCGGAACGGCGAGCGCGAGTCTGCCGAGTCCGTCGCCGAAACACACATCGACCCCACCGGTTTCAGTAACGTTACGTATTGAATCAGTGGCGCGAAGTTACGGAACGGATGCGCGTGAAGCCCGTAACTGCGCGGGCCGCGGGGGCATGAAGCGGCCAGATGGCCGATTTCCGGGTGTTCGTTAATAGGCCTGAAACATTCCGATTCCGCTGTGGGCCGACCACTTTGCAACCGCTTGCGTTCATGCTCCCGTCGAGTAATCGTCATTACATGATTACGAGCGAGCAGCGAGAGCAACTGCGCGGCTGGTTCGCCGGCCGCCTTCCCGACGACCTCTTCGAGGAACTGACCGAGATCACGGTCGACCGCGAGGAGATCACGGTGATCGGCCGCATCCCCGAACCCCGGCTGGCCGAGGACGCCCCGGCCGCCGAACGGGAGGCGGCCCTGGAGAGCCGGGTGCAGGAGTTCCGGGAGCGCACGCGCGAGGACCGGATGGCCGTGGCCCGGGAGGCCGAGCACCGGTTCCGCCGGAAGGTGTCCTGGGGTGTGGAGTGCGGCGGGCGGCGCGCCCTCTTCACGCACGTGGCCGCGCCCGTCATGACGCGGCTGCGCCAGCCGGAGCGCCAGGTCCTCGACACCCTGATCGCCGGCGGTGTCGCCCGCAGCCGCAGCGACGCGCTGGCGTGGTGCGTGCGCCTCGTGCAGCGTCACACCGACGACTGGCTCACGGAGTTGCGGGACTCCCTGGAGCACGTGCAGCGGGTCCGGGCGCAGGGGCCGGACGCCGGACCGGACCGCCCGCCGCACACGGACGACGAGGAGTGATCGCGGACTGGAGGATTCGTCCACTGACGGCTCCAGGAATGGATGAACCGTCCTCTGGCGTGGCCCGTCCGCGCCGCCCTACGGTCGGCACACCCCCAGAGGACGGCTTCCGCACGCCGCCGCACACCCCGGCGCCGGCGTAGCGGCCGTCCGCCCCGCCGCCGCGTCACCCCGCGCTCCACCGACCCCGTCCCCGCTGGAGCCCCCTTGTCCTCGCCGGCCGCCCACCCCTCCCCCGCCGCGTCCGCCCCGTCCCTGACGGAGGTCGAGTCCCACGGCGTGGACCGCATCCCCGACGCCGAGCGCACCGCGACCCCCTTCGATCTGTTCCGGCTGGCCTTCGGCGGCGCCAACACCTTCTCCACCTGCGTCCTCGGCGCCTTCCCGATCCTGTTCGGGCTCTCCTACTGGCAGGGCCTCGCGGCCACGCTCCTGGGAGTCGTCGCGGGCGCGCTGATCCTGTGCCCCATGGCGGTGTTCGGCCCGGTCAACGGCACCAACAACGCGGTGTCGTCGTCCGCGCACCTGGGCGTGCACGGCCGCGTGGTCGGTTCGTTCCTGTCCCTGCTGACGGCGGTGGCGTTCTTCTCCCTCTCCGTGTGGAGCTCCGGGGACGCCCTGGTCGGCGGTGCCCACCGGCTCTTCGGCCTGGGCCGCGGCGACCTGTCGTACGCCGTCGCGTACGCGCTGTTCGCGGTGCTGGTCCTCGCCGTGTGCGTGTACGGCTTCCGGTTCATGCTGTTCGTCAACAAGATCGCGGTGACCTCGGCGAGCGCGCTGTTCCTGCTCGGCGCCCTGGCCTTCGCGGACGACTTCGACCCGTCGTACGCGGGTGTCTTCACCGACGCGGCGGACCCGGCCACGGCGGCCCTGTTCTGGCCGTCGTTCATCGGAGCGGCACTGATCGTGCTGTCGAACCCGGTGTCGTTCGGGGCGTTCCTCGGCGACTGGTCGCGCTACATCCCGGCGAGCACCCCGCGCCGGAAGGTGGTCGGGGCCGCGTTCCTGTCCCAGCTCGCGACGCTGCTGCCGTTCCTGTTCGGTCTGACGACGGCGAGCATCATCGCGGACGAGGCCCCGGAGTACGTCGATCCGGCGGCCCCCGACTTCGTGGGCGGCCTGCTCGCGATCTCGCCGGGCTGGTTCTTCCTACCGGTGTGCCTGCTCGCGCTGATCGGCGGCATGGCGACGGGCACGACCGCGCTCTACGGGACCGGGCTCGACTTCTCCTCGGTGTTCCCGCGTCTGTCCCGCGTCCAGGCCACGCTGCTGATCGGGGCGTTGTCGATCGCGTTCATCTTCGCCGGCCGGTTCGGGCTCGACCTGGTGCGGTCCATCTCGACCTTCGCCACCGTGATCATCACGTGCACCACGCCCTGGATGGTCGTGATGATGCTGGGCTACTGGACGCGGCGCGGCTGGTACGACCCCGAGGCGCTGCAGGTCTTCAACCGCCGTCAGCGCGGCGGCCGTTACTGGTTCGCGCACGGCTGGAACTGGCGCGGCATGACCGCCTGGTGGGTCGCGGCGCTGCTCGGCGTGCTCTTCACCAACATCCCCGGCCAGTTCGTCGGCCCGCTCGGCGACCTCGCGCACGGCGTCGACATCGGTCTGCCGGTGTCACTGACCGCGGCGGCGGCGCTGTTCCTGACGCTGCTGCGGCTGTTCCCCGAACCCCGGGCCGTGTACGGGCCCGAGGGGCCGCGACTGGCGCGCACCGTGGAGGTGCCGGTGCCGCCGATCACCGGGCCGGGGGCGTTGTCGGTGCCGTCGGCTACCTTGCGGGCATGACCGACTTCGTACTGGTGGCAGGTGCCTGGCTCGGGGCGTGGGCGTGGGACGAGGTGGCCGCCGAGCTGCGCGGCGCCGGGCACGACGTGCATGCGCTGACGCTGTCGGGCCTCGCCGAGAAGCGGGCCGCGCAGCCGTCCGGGCCGCAGGCGCACGTCCGGGACATCGTCGAGGAGGTGGAGCGCCTCGGCCTGCGCGATGTCGTCCTGGTCGGGCACAGCTACGCGGGCATCCCGGTCGGGCAGGCCGCCGAGCGCATCCGTGACCGGCTGCGGCGCGTGGTGTTCGTCGACGCGAACGTGCCGGTGGACGGGGAGTCTTTCCTCTCTGGCTGGCCGAGCGCGGGGGTACGGCGGTCGATCGCCGAGCACAACGGGTTCTGGCCGCCGCTCACCCCGGAGGAGTACGCGGGCCAGGGGCTGACGGACGGGCAGATCGCCCGGATCGTCGGCTCGACCCCGCACCCGGGTGCCACGCTCACCGAACCGGCCGTGCTGGAGCGCCCTTTGGACGACCTCCCGGTGACGTACGTGAAGTGCCTCCTCGACGGGGACGAGCCGATGCCGGCGGTGGCCGCACTCCTCAAGAGCGACCGGTGGGAGCTGGTGGAGATGGCCACGGGCCACTGGCCGATGTTCTCCCAGCCGCGTGAACTGGCCCGTGTCCTGCAGGCGTCGGTCGCGGGCCTCTGACCCGCGGTCCGTGCCGACGGCCGGTCACCGGCCCGCTCGCCGTATCGTCGGGTCGACGCAGGCTCGACGACGAGAGGCGGACAGGCCGATGGCACAGCAACACTGGGCCGACTACCAGTACGAGATCTACCTCAACGGCATGGCGGGGGTCGTCCCACGGCTGCCCACGGATCTGACCCGCCTGGAGGAACTCACCGAGCGGCGGCTCGGCGCCGGTCCGGTCGGCTATGTGGCGGGCAGCGCGGGGAACGGCAGCACGGCCCGCGCCAACCGGGCGGCGCTGGAGCGCCGCCGGATCGTGCCGCGCATGCTGAGAGACGTGCACGAGCGGGATCTGTCCGTGGAGGTCCTCGGCCGTCCGTTGCCCGCCCCGCTGGCCCTGGCCCCCGTCGGCGTGCTGTCGATCATGCATCCGGACGCGGAGCCCGCGGCGGCCCGGGCCGCGGCGGCGCAGGGAGTGCCGTTCACCCTGTCCTCCGTGTCGAGCACGCCGATGGAGCGGATCGCCGAGGTGATGGGCGAGGCCGAACGCTGGTTCCAGCTGTACTGGCCCAAGGACCCGGAGGTGGCCCGCAGCTTTCTGAACCGGGCCCGGGCCGCCGGATTCAGCGTGCTCGTGGTCACGCTGGACACGCCCCTGCTCGCGTGGCGGCCACGTGACCTCGACCAGGCGTACCTGCCGTTCCTGAACGGGGTGGGCATGGCCAACTACTTCACGGACCCGGCCTTCAAGGCGGGCCTGTCGAAGCCGGTGGAGGAGGACCTGACCGCGGCGGTGCGGCACTTCATCGGGCTTCAGGGCGATCCCGGCAAGACCTGGCCGGACCTGGCGTTCCTGCGGGAGAACTGGGACGGCCCGGTCGTCCTCAAGGGCGTGCTGCACCCGGACGACGCCCGGTTGGCCGCGGAGGCGGGCATGGACGGCGTGGTCGTCTCCAACCACGGCGGACGGCAGGTGGCCGGCTCCGTGGCGGCGGCCGACGCGCTCCCCCGCGTGGCGGAGGCCGTCGGGGACCGGCTCACCGTGCTCTTCGACAGCGGCGTCCGCACCGGCGACGACATCTTCAAGGCGCTCGCCCTGGGCGCCCGGGCCGTCCTCGTCGGCCGCCCGTACGTCTACGGACTCGGCCTCGACGGGCAGTCGGGGGTCGAGCACGTCATCCGCTGCCTGCTCGCCGAACTCGACCTCACCCTCGCCCTGTCCGGCCATGCCGTCCCGGGCACGGTCGGTCCGGCCGACCTCGTCGAGGACCCGGTCCTATCCGGGGGGCTGCGCGGCGCGTGACCGCGCAGCCCCGCTCAGGCCGCAGGGACCGTGCTCACGCCGTCCGGCCGTGGGGCAGGGTCACCTGCCGGGCCTTCTGGTCCTCCTGCTCCTCGATCGACAGGGAGCCCGCCGTCGTCGGCACGGGCTCCGGCTGCCAGCGCTGCGCGTCGGAGCGGTCGCGGACCTTGACGACGATGTCGGCGTCCGGGTCGTCGTGCGTGGCGGCGAGGGCGAGCCGCTCGTCCCAGCGGGGCAGCAACTCGCCCTGCACGGTGAGGTCGTAGCGCACGTCGTCGCCCCGCTCGGCATCCTCGTCGGCGCAGGTGCCGAGGACCACGACGCCCGCGTCCTTGTGCGAGTCCAGGCACAGCCCGGGATCGGCGACACTGCGCAGCAGCCCGTCGTCCTCGTACGTCCACTGCTGGGTCCACACCGTCGAGCACTCCGCCAGCTTCGTCGCCGAGCCCTCCTTCGGCAGATCGCGGATGTCCAGGCACAGGTCGGCGCCGGCGTTGCGCAGCCGCGTCACGCCCGGTGCCGTGGGCAGCCCCGCCGTGCCGGGCGGGGACACGGACCCGGTGCCGTCGGAACCGGCGGCGCTGTTGGAGCCGGCCGGGTCGGCCTGGCCGCCGTCGTACGACGAGGCGCTGATGATGAGCACGGTGGCCAGCACCCCGGCCGACACCGCACCGACGCCGGAGAGCAGCGCCCGCGGGGACCGCAGCGCGTCCGGGACCCGGCGCGGGGGCATGGGGATCCTGGACAGCAGGCGGTGCCGCCCGTCCCCCCGGGTTCCGCCGCCGCGCCGCCCGCCGCCGCGTCGGCCTGCGCGACCGCCCCGCGTGCCGTGCGAGGACCGGCCCGGACGCGAGTCGAGGTACCGGCGGGCGCCCCAGCCGAGCACCGCCTCGGCGATCAACGGGCCCAGCGGCCCCTCGAAATGGCTCAGCTGTTCGGCAGCGTTACGGCAGTAGCGGCACTCCGCCAGGTGCTCCTGGACGTCCGGCAGCAGGGTGCCGCCCCGGCGGATCGGGACGTCGAGCAGGCGGTTGTAGAAGCGGCAATCCTGGGTCGGCGCGAGTTCCCTATGGGCATGTACACAACCCTCGCGAAATGTGTCCCGTGCCTGTTCCAGGGCGGCCGACGCGATGTCGGTGTCCATGCCCAGCAGACCGGCCGGGACGCTTAAAGGATCGGCCTCGACCTCGACATGCCACAGCAAACAGCGCGCGGCCGCGGGAAGTGCCTGGAATGCCCGCTCCGCGAGGGCGCGATTTTCCGGCGTGATGGACGTCGCCGCGCGCAGCCCTCGCCCTCCGGCCGGTTTCTGCAAGGCGGGCAGGACGGCCGATATGCGATCGTCGCCGGACCACTCCCGGATCGTGTCGCGCACGGTCACCAGAAGGGCCGGGCGCAGCGCGACGGCCGACTCGCCGAAGGCGAGGCGGTTGAGGGTCCGGTGGAAGGCGGTCCCGGTCACCATCGCGGCGACCTTGGCCGACGAGGCGAGACAGATGACCGCGTAGTCATGCACCGGCTGCCAGTGCCGCGCCATCAGCAGCGCGACGGAATGGGCGGCGACCTCGCCCTCCGGGCTGCCTCTGAGCGGGGCGGCGAGGCTTTCGTCGGATTCCCCTGGATCCCCGCCGGGCGGGGGATACGGGGGACGAGGGGGGTGGGGGGTGGGCACTGAGATGGTTCCTTCCCACGCGCATGTGACACACAGAAGTCCTGACGCCGAAAAAGGAGCCCGGTTGGTGCGTACCTTTTTGGCGCGGCGCGGGAGGGGCGAATTCGCCTGCGGCGAATCGGACCCGGTCAACAAATCACGTGCGACACTCGGCCATTCCCCCCGCACGCGTGTTTCACTCTTGCACAACCCCCACACGACCAACAAGGCGCGCGGGCAACATCCCCGCCCTTGACAGAAAGTCAGAAACGGGAACGCGCGCACGCCGCTCGCACCGGTTTTCGACATTTCCATGCGCCCCGTGTGAATCGGGCACCCGCAACGGGTGCGCCGCACACGCTCCCGGCGCACGCTCCGGCGCAGTCCACTGGGTATCGGCCCTTCTCGGAGGCCCGCGCGGGACGGCGGCTCTCCCGCGCCCCAGGGCCGCCGGCCCCGTCCCTCCGCCCTCGGCCGGCGGCCCTCCGTTCAGATCTGCCAGGAGCGCAGCCGGTCCGCCGCGCCGTAGACGTCTGTCGTACCGGACATCAGATCGCGGGCGAGGTCGACCAGGGCGCCGTAGGGCGGGTCGATGCCGACGCCGCTGACGAACATGTACGCCACGGCGGTCGAGCAGGCGAAGCGGGCGTTGGCCGAGGGCAGCGGCCGGAGCACGGCGAGGGTGTGCAGCAGCGCGGCCGCCCGCCAGGCCGGGTCGGAGTTCACCCCGAGGCGCGGCGGGTCGACCCGGTGCCGGGCCACAGCGGCGACCAGCGCGGAGAAGTCGTTGATCGTCGGCTGGTCCGGCAGGACCTCTTCGTGGCGCTGGAGCAGCCAGGGCACGTCGATATGGAGGACGGGTGCCATCGGTCAGGCGACCCGCCCCTCACTCTTGGCGGACGGTTCGTCGTCGGGGAAGGCGGCGGCGAACTCGTCGGCGTGGGTCGCGAAGAACCGGCGGAAGGCCTCCGCGCCCTCCTGCAGGGCCCGGTGGCGGGCTATGTCGGCCGCGGCCGCCTCGCGCACGAGCGCCTTCATGGACGTACCGCGCTCCTTGGCGATCTGCCGCAGGTCCTCAAGTTCGCGATCGCTGAACTCGACGTTGAGAGCTGGCATGCGTTCACGGTACCGCTCGGGTACTGACTCGTAAATACCCCCAGGTCACCGCAGGGATCGGACGGTACCTACAGGCCGTCCGGCACGGCCTGTCGCTGAGATGTGGGTCACATCCGGCGGTGCGATGTCACATTCCGGGTCCCTCAGGGCCTCGCAGTGGTGAGCGCGTCTCTGGGAGGACCCCGCATGACCGAGATCCCCGTACCCGGCACCGACGCCCCGCTCGACGAGGCGACCGGGGTGTTCGTCGACCATCGCGAGCTGCTGTTCGGCGTCGTCTACACCATGCTCGGCAGTGTCGCCGACACCGAGGACGTCCTGCAGGAGACGTGGCTGTCCTGGACGGCCCGCGGCGGCGGCGCCCCGCTGGCCGGGATCGACAACCCGCGCGCCTATCTCGTCCGGGTGGCGGTCAACCACGCGCTGCGGCGCCGCGCGGTGATCAGCCGCCGGCAGGAGACGTACGTGGGGGCGTGGCTGCCCGAGCCGCTGGTCGCCGAGGAGGACGCCGACACCGCCGACGGGCCGGCCCTGCGGAGCGAATCGGTGTCGCTGGCGATGCTGGTGGTCCTGGAGTCGCTGACTCCCCTGGAGCGGGCCGTGTTCGTGCTGGGCGAGGTGTTCGGTTACCCGCACGCCGAGATCGCCGACATCATCGACCGCTCCCCCGCCGCCGTACGGCAGTTGGCGCGCCGGGCCCGGGAGCACGTGCACGCGCGGCGGCCGCGGTACGAGGCGCATCCGCGGGTGCGGCGGGAGGCCACCGAGCGGTTCGTGCGGGCCGCGATGGGCGGCGACATCACCGCGCTGATGGAGATCCTCGCGCCGGACGTCACGGCGTGGACGGACGCCGGCGGCAAGCGCCGGCCGGCGAACCTGCGCCCGGTGCACGGCCGGGACAAGGTGACGCGCCTGCTCACGTCCGGCCGGGGCGGTCCGGACCACCCCGTCTGGCGCTACCGGCGCGTCAACGGCGACGACGCGGCGGTGCTGTTCGACGGCGACGCGCCCTTCGCCGTCCTGGTCCTGGACCTGACGCCGGAGGGCGACCGGGTGCGCGGCATCTACGTCGTGGCCAACCCGGACAAGCTCGCCCACGTGCCCAAGGAGGCGGTGTGAGCGCCGGACGCGGCGAGCGCCTGGCCGACTGGTTCGACGACCGGCTCGGCACCCACACGCTCGGCCGGAAGTACCTGCGCAAGGTGTTCCCGGACCACTGGTCCTTCCTGCTCGGCGAGATCTGCCTGTACAGCTTCGTGGTGCTGGTGCTCACCGGCGTGTACCTGACGCTGTTCTTCCACCCGTCGATGAACGAGGTGGTGTACGACGGGAGTTACCCGCCGCTGAACGGCGTGCGCATGTCCGAGGCGTACGCGTCCACGCTGGACATCAGCTTCGACGTGCGCGGCGGGCTGCTGATCCGGCAGCTGCACCACTGGGCGGCGCTGGTCTTCGTCGCCGCCATGCTGACGCACATGATGCGGCACTTCTTCACGGGCTCGTTCCGCAAGCCCCGGGAGGTCAACTGGCTGTTCGGCTGGCTGCTGCTGTTCCTCGGCCTGTTCGAGGGGCTGTTCGGCTACTCGCTCCCCGACGACCTGCTGTCGGGCACGGGCCTGAGGTTCGTGCACGGGGCGCTGCTGTCGGTGCCGATCGTGGGGACGTACCTGGCGATGTTCGTGTTCGGCGGGGAGTTCCCCGGCGACGACATCGTGGCCCGCTTCTACGCGCTGCACGTGCTGCTGGTCCCCGGGATCATGGCGGCGCTGATCGTGGTCCACGTGCTGCTCGTCGTGTACCACAAGCACACCCAGTTCGCGGGGCCCGGGCGCACCGAAAACAACGTCGTGGGGGCGCCCTTCATGCCGGTGTACCTGGCGAAGGCGGGCGGCTTCTTCTTCCTGGTGTTCGGGGTGCTGGCACTGATGGCGGCGGTGGCGACGATCAACCCGGTCTGGTCGTACGGCCCCTACCGCGCCGACCAGGTGTCGACGGGCGCCCAGCCCGACTGGTACCTGGGCTTCGCCGAGGGACTGGTGCGGATCATGCCCGGCTGGGAGATCACGCTGTGGGGGCACACGCTGGTGCTGGGGGTGCTGATACCGGTGGTGGTCTTCCCGCTGCTGCTGGTCTTCATCGGCGTGTACCCGTTCCTGGAGGCCCGGTTCACGCGGGACCGGCAGGAGCACCATCTGCTGGACCGGCCGCGCGACCGCCCGGTCCGCACGGCGATCGGGGCGGCCTGGATCAGCCTCTACCTGGTGCTGCTGGCGGGCGGCGGCAACGACATCGTGGCGACCCGCCTCCATCTGTCGATCAACACGGTGACGTGGGCGGTGCGGATCGGGATGTTCGTCGTCCCGGCGGCCGTCTTCGTCGTCACCCGGCGCGTCTGCCTGGGGTTGCGGGAGCGCGACCGGGAGCTGGTGGCGCACGGCCGCCCCACCGGCGTGATCCGGCGGCTGCCGCACGGCGAGTACGTGGAGGTGCACGAGCCGCTGGACCCGGCCCGGCTGCACACCCTGACCGCCCATGAGCGGCCGGGCGAACCCGTCGGGCACGGGCCGTCGCGGCGGGCCGTGGCCGGGCCGGTCAGGACCGGGCGCGACAGAACTCACGGACCGTCCGGTTGAAGGCGTCCGGGGCCTCCACGTTGCTGAGGTGCCCGATGCCGGGGAGCACGACCAGCGTGGCCTCCGGGATCGCTTCGAGGAACCGGCGGGCGACGGGCTCCACCGGGGAACGCGCGTCCAGCTCTCCCCAAAGCAGGAGGGTGGGCACCTCGATCGCGGGCAGCAGGTCACGCTGGTCGGTCCCGGCCATGATGGTGAGTTCGGTCCGGATGGTCCGGGCGCGGGCGTCGGCCGACATCACGGACAGCAGCCGCACGGCGTCGGCGGGCGGCTCGGCGGCGAACAGGCCCGGCAGGGTCGGCGCGAACTCCTCGGCCGGGACCGCGAGCATCCGCTCCGCCCCCTCGACCCGCTGCCGCACCTCCGCCGGGGGCAGTGAGCCCTTCCAGCCGGCGTAGGTGTCGACGAGGAGGAGCGTGCGGACGAGCTCGGGGTGGTTGCGGTAGAGCTCCAGGACGACGGTCCCGCCCCAGGACAGGCCCAGGACGTGGGCCGGGCCGAGGCCGACGTCCTCGATGACCGACGCGAGGCAGCGGGCGTAGTCGGCCAGGGTGAAGGAGGGCGGGACGTCGGAGGAGCGGCCGGCGCCCGGTTCGTCCCAGGCGATCACGGTGAACTCGTCGGCCAGCTCCGCGAGCTGCGGACGGAACAGGCGGGCGTCCGTCGTCGCGGCGTGCGCGAGCACGAGGGGCGGGCCCCGGCCCGCCCGGTCGTACGCGACCTCGATGCCGTCGACCCGCACCGCTGGCATGACACCAGGCTACGCGCGGGTGCCGGGGGCGTCCTGTCGGCGGACTCCCCCGGCACGCGGCGGGGCCGTACCGGCCCCTGGTGGGTCGCCCCTAGCCCTGGTCCGCCACGAAGGAGGCCATGCGGGTCAGGGCGGCGTTCCAGTTGATCGTGTGCTCGTTGGTCGACCAGGACTGGATGTCGTCGATGTAGCAGAACTGGCCGACGCAGCCCTGGAGTTTGCTCTGTGCGTAGGGGTCCTGGATGCTCGAGTTCGGCCCGCCGGCGAGGGTGCCCTTCGGCGGGTTCGGCTGGTTCGGGTCGAGCTGGCGGGCGTACCAGCGGCTGTGCTGGTTCTGCGCGCTGACCTCGCCGTAGCCGGTGACGTAGGAGATGTTCAGCGCGTTGCGGCCCAGGATGTAGTCCATGCTCTGCAGCGCGCCGTCCCGGTACTTGGCGGCGCCGGTGATGTCGTAGGCGGTGGCGAGGACGACGGCGTTGTTGAGGATCTGGTGGCTGGAGCCCCAGTCGTACGTGTGGGCGTCGGGGGCGTACGGCATGCCGTAGGGGTGTGCCTTCAGGGTGGCCAGGTAGCGGTCGGCGCCCTGGACGACGGACCGGCGCACCTTGTCCCGGCCGGGCAGCTTGTTCGGCACCGTGGCGAGGTCGAGGCGGCCCGCCGCACCGGTGCGGGCCCAGTCGAAGCCGATGGGCTTGAAGAGGTCGGCCGTGTGGACCGGTGACTTCAGGACGTGGTCCTCGTACCGCTTCTCGCCCGTGGAGAGGTACAGCTCGGCCGCCGCCCAGTAGAAGTCGTCGCTGACGTCGGTGTCGGCGTAGGCGCCGCCGCCGATGCCGTCGCTCTCGGAGGCGTGGCGGTCGGGGTGGGCGAGCGCCGCCGAGAAGGCCTTGCGCGCGGCGGCCAGTGCCTTGGCGGCGAACGCCTTGTCGTAGGGACGGTACAGGCGGGCCGCCTGCGCGGCCGAGGCGGCCAGGTTCAGGGTCGCGGCCGTGGACGGCGGGTGCAGCTCACGCTTCTGCGGGTCGTCGTGGGGCATCAACGGCAGCCCGGTCCACTGTTCGTCGTGCATCTTGTGGTGGGCCATCCCGGCCAGCGGCTTGCCGTCGGGCACCTGCATCTTCAGCAGGAACTCCAGCTCCCAGCGGGCCTCGTCGAGGAGGTCCGGCACCTTGTTGCCGCTCTCGGGGATGGCGAGGGTGCCGTCGCCGAGCTTGCCGGCGTCGCCGGTGCGGGCGTGCAGGGCGCGTTCGTAGGTGCTCAGCACCTCCCAGACGGAGATGCCTCCGTTGACGACGTACTTGCCGTGGTCGCCGGCGTCGTACCAGCCGCCGCTGACGTCGAGCGAGTAGTCGCAGACGCCGGGCTGGCAGGGCACGTTCGTGTCGCCCTGGTTGGGTGCCACGCCGACGTGACCGGCCGGGCGGCCGTAGCCGGGCCGCAGGTCGTCGCGTATCGCGATGCCGCTGCGCTGGGTGTAGTAGTACTTCGCCGAGTCCAGCCGGAGCCGCTCGTAGACGCTCGCGTCGATGTCGAAGGGGCGGCTGGTCTCGCCGTCGGCGGTGAGCGTGAAGCCGGTGCCCTTCGTGCGGTACGCGCCGAAGTCGATCGAGTGGACGTTCTGGCCGGAGGAGGCGTCGACACCGCGCGGCACGGTCGTGCCCCGGGCGACGACCGTCCCGCCGGAGTTCTTCAGCTGCCAGGGCAGCTTCGCCGTGGCGTCGGTGACCAGGGTGGCGTTCTTCGGCCCGGCGGGCAGGTAGGCGACCTGGTTGACCCGGACCCGGGGCCCGGTGTCCGGCTCGTACGGCTCCGGGGTCACCCCGCCCAGCAGCGACACGTCGTCCAGGCAGAAGCGCCAGGGGTCCGCGCTGCCGCCGAGCTGGAAGCCGACCTGGCCCTGGGCGGTGTCGACGGGCGAGGTGAAGGTGTAGGAGTAGGTGTCGCCGGAGACGCTGAGCTGCGGTGTCACCTCGTGGTAGGTGTCGTACGGCGACACCGACAGGCCGACGATCGCGCGCACCACGTGCCCGGCGGGGGTCCCGGCCGCGCTGAAGGAGAAGCGGTACGACTCCCCCTTCACGAGGGTGATGTCGTTCTGGCCGACGGCGGCGTCCCAGCGGTTGGTGGTGCCGCCGGGCACGTCGGCGCAGAGCCGGCCGTCGGACAGGCCGGCGGTGACGTTGCTGGTCGTCCACCAGGGGTCGGTGGTGGAGTCGAAGGTGCCGTTCCTGACCTGCTCGACCTCCTCGGCCCCGGCCGGTGCGGAGGGCAGCGCGGTGAGCGCGGTCGCCAGCAGGGCTGTCAGGGACAACAGGGCGGTTCTGCGTCGTTTCACGCCTGGGCTCCTCTGGGGAGGTGCGGGTGGCGCTCGCGATGGGAGCGCTCCCAGATGCGGACGCAGGCCATCGTTGTGGCAGATGTGACACCCCGTCAACGGTCCGGACCGGACTGGTTGTTCACCGCCCGTCCGGACCGTTGCGTCCCGGGTGGTCAGGCGGCCGGGGTCTCCAGCCGGCTGATGCGGATCGCGCCCCGGGCCTCGTCGGGGTGGCGGCTCGTCAGGGTGAGCCGGATGCGGGAGCCGCGCAGGGGGGCGAAGGTGACCACGGTCGGGGCGCCGGAGGCGGTGGCCCAGTCGATCGCGGTGTCCCGGGCGGCCCGCCACGCACGGCCGTCCCACACGGCCACCTCGATCGAGGCGGGCAGGCTGTGCGTGGCGTCCACGGTGAAGGAGACGTCCACCCGGTCGAAGCCGCGGGTACGCCCGTGGTCGACCGAGACCCAGTCCTCGGCGCGGGCCCCGTCGAAGGCGGGCAGCAGGGCCGTGGCCTGTTTGAAGAAGCCGTTGGACCAGCCGGTGGCCGGGTCGCCGTCGAGCATGGCGGCGGGCAGGGTGTCCGGACGGCCCGAGTAACTGGCGTCGGCGTGCGGATGATTCACGGGTGCCGGGTGCTCGGGCCTGAACACCGGCGGCTCGGTCTCGGCCCGGTCGCGGGCCGGTGTGGCGCGTACGGACGCCGTGCCGGCGCGCAGGCCGTCGGCCCGGGCCGTCACCGTCAGGCGGCCCGTCCGGGTGCCGGAGCGGACGATGGCGAGGGCCTTGCCGTGGAAGGCGGTGCGGGTGCTCGCCTGGTAGCGCTCGGCGCTCTCCTGGCGGCCGTTGTCGAGTCCGGCGAGGGAGCCGTTCGCCACGTCGAAGGAGATCAAGTGCTCGGCGTCGGGCACCACGGTGCCCCGCCGGTCGACGACCTCGGCGGTCACGAAGACCAGGGAGCGGCCGTCGGCGGCGAGCGACGTGCGGTCCGGGGTCAGGCGTATCGCGTGCGGGGCGCCGGCGGTCCGCAGCACGTCGGTGGCGACCACCCGGCCGTCCTGCCGCGCGACGGCCTTCAGTTCGCCCGGCTCGTAGGGCACCCTCCAGGTCAGGTGGAGCTTGCCGGCGCTGCCGTTGGGGCTGGTGTAGCTGCCCGGGTAGGGGCCGTCGGTGAAGGTCTTGTCGTCCCCGGTCGCCTCGGTGGTCTCCAGGTAGGCGCGGCCGTCGACGGTCTTCTTGGTGTCGAACCGCCGGACGCCCAGGGACTTTCCGTTCAGGTACAGCTCGACGGTGTCCACGTTGGCGTAGGCCCACACCTCGACGGTGTCGCCCTCGGCGTGGTTCCAGGTCATCGGCAGCAGATGGACCATCGGCTCCTCGGTCCACTGGCTCCGGAACAGGTGGTACATGTCCTTCGGGAAGCCCGCGGTGTCGACCGCGCCGAAGAAGGACGCCTTGACCGGGAAGACGTCGTACGGGGTGGGCTCGCCGAGGTAGTCGATGCCCGACCAGAGGAACTGCCCGGCGAACCACTTGCGGTCCCGGTCCTTCTTGTGGCCGTACTCGCCGCTCATGGTCCAGGAGGCGAGGTTGTTGTCGTAGGAGGAGGTCGAGCGCCTGCCGGGCGTGTGGTTCTCGCCGGTGTTGAGGTGCTCGGGCTCCTGGTAGGCGCCACGGGTGGAGGTCTCGGAGGAGGACTCGGACTCGAAGAGGAACAGGTGCGGGTAGGCCGCGTGCAGCTGGTCCACCGACTTGGCGGTGTTGTAGTTCAGCCCGAGGCCGTCCAGCTTGGCGAGCATCAGGTCGGCGGCGGAG
Source organism: Streptomyces sp. SudanB52_2052 (assembly GCF_964272415.1). Taxonomy (NCBI): domain Bacteria; kingdom Bacillati; phylum Actinomycetota; class Actinomycetes; order Kitasatosporales; family Streptomycetaceae; genus Streptomyces; species Streptomyces sp. SudanB52_2052. The sequence goes on from NZ_OZ186796.1 coordinate 439,427, forward strand.
CCCTTGGCGGGCATGCGGCGGTACTTGTCGGAGCCGATGACCAGCGGTCGGGTGTCGTCGGCCGCCCTGATCGCGGCGATGATCCGGTCGGCCATGGCGAGACCCGCGGTGGAAGTGGAGTCGGGGACCTCGTTGCCGATGGACCACATCAGCACGGCGGGCGAGTTGCGGGCCGCGAGCACCATCTCGGTGGCGTCCTTCTCGCCCCACTCGTCGAAGAACCGGCCGTAGTCGTAGCGGTTCTTGCCGGTGCGCCAGCAGTCGAACGCCTCCACCAGCATGATGACGCCCAGCTCCTCGCAGACCTGGATCACCTCGGGGGCGGGCGGGTTGTGGGCGGTGCGCAGGGCGTTGACGCCCATGGACCGCATGATCTCCAGCTGGCGGCGGACCGCGTCGATGTGCACGGCGGCGCCGAGCGCGCCCAGGTCGTGGTGGAGGTCGACGCCCTTGATCTTGTGGTGGCCGCCGTTGAGGAAGAAGCCCTCGTCGGGGTCGAAGCGGAAGGTGCGGATCCCGAAGACCGTGCGGTAGGTGTCGGTGGTCCGGCCGCCGGCGCGCAGTTCGGTGTGCAGGGTGTAGCGGTGCGGGGCGTCGATGTCCCACAGCAGCGGGCGCGGGACGGTGAGCTCGTGCGTCTCGGTGTGCTCGCCGGTGACGGCGGCCGTGGAGGAGGCGCGGGCGACCGTGCGGCCCTTGGGGTCGACGATCCGGGAGACGACCTCGACGTCCGCGCCGGTGCCCGAGGCGTCGACGACCGAGGTGGCGACGCGTACGACGGCCCGCTCGCGGGAGACCTCGGGCGTGGTGACGCGGGTGCCCCAGCGGGCCACGTGCACCGGCTCGGTGATCACCAGGCGGGCCTCGCGGTAGATGCCGCTGCCCGAGTACCAGCGGCTGCTGGGGAGCCGGTTCTGGACCTTGACCGCGAGCACGTTCTCGGTGGTGCCGTCGGTGTGCACCAGGCCCGTGAGGTCGAGGGCGAAGCCGGTGTAGCCGTAGGGGTGGCGGCCGACCTCCTCGCCGTTGCAGTGGACGACGCAGTCCATGTAGACGCCGTCGAACTCCACCGAGATCCGCCGGCCGGCGAGGGCGGGCGGCAGGGTGAAGGCGAGGCGGTACCAGCCGAGGCCGCCGGGGAGGAAGCCGGTGCCGCTGGTGGTGCCGTGCTCGGTGGTGGGGGCCTGCTCGATGCTCCAGTCGTGCGGGACGGCGACCTCGCGCCACCCGGAGTCGTCGTACCCGGGCAGGGCGGCGTCGGCGTACGCGCCGGTCGGGTCGGTGATGCCACCCGGGTCGACCAGCGCGAAGCGCCAGCCGTCGCGCAGGGCGACGGTGCGGCGGCCGGACGCGCCGCGCGCCTGCTCGGCGGCCCACGCCTCCGGCGGGCCCAGCAGCGCTCCGGCCGCGGGGGCGGCGGCGGAGGCCAGCAGGACCGATCTGCGCGTGACCGACATGGCGGTTCTCCCTCATGAGGACTCAGAAGCAATCACAACCGACCGCGAACAAACAGATTCTGTCGATGTGTCACACGGGGCCGTCAAGAGTGCGGAAGCCGTCTTCTGCCCCGGAGGTCACATCGGCCGGATGTCCCCCTCGACCTCGCGCGCCGGGCGGCCGGGGGTTACCCGTCCACGCCGGGCGACCACGGACTAGGCTGGAACTCAAGTGACCTCCCTGTTTACTGTGAGTGTCCGTATGGAGTGGCGACGATGAGCCCGGACGAGCCGTTCGACGACACCGTGGCCGCCCGTGCCGTCATCGCCGCGGACGGCACGCTCACCGAGTGGAGCGAGGGCGCCCGCCGCCTGCTGGGTCACACGGCCCCCGAGGTCGTGGGCCGCCCGGCCGCCGAGCTGCTGGCCGACGGCGCGGACGCCCCGCCCGTGCCCCGGGACTCCCGCTGGAGCGGCACCCTCGCGCTGCGGCACCGCGACGGCCACACGGTGCCCGTGTGGGTGCTCGCCCACCGCCGACCGCCGGACGGCCCGGAGACGACCGACTGGCTCGCCGTGTCCCCGCCGCGGGCGCCCGACCGGGAGCTGCCGGAGGACCCCCTGGTGCGGGCGGCCCTCACGCAGTCGCCCTGCGCCACGATGATCTTCGACGACCGGCTCCGGCTGCGCGGCGTCAACGACGCCATGGCGGACCTCGTCGGGCTGCCGGCCGACCGCCTGCGGGGCCTGCGGCCCACCGACATCGGCAGTCGGCCGCAGAACGCGGAGCTGGAGGAGTATCTGCGCCGGGTGCTGAGCACGGGCCGGCGGCAGGAGATGCAGACGTACATGAAGGCCAGCGGCGAGAGCCGGGGCGCGCACGCCTGGCTGGCCCGGATCGCCCCGCTCACCGACGACGCGGGGCGGGTGCGGGGCGTGTGCGTGACCGCCCACGACTTCAGCGACCAGTACCGGTCCCGGGAGCGGCTGCAACTGGTCAACGAGGCGAGCGTGCGCATCGGCACCACCCTCGACGTCACCCGCACGGCGCAGGAGCTGGCGGATGTGTGCGTCCCGGCGCTCGCCGACTTCGTCAGCGTGGACCTGCTCGACCCGCGGGAGCACGGCGGCGAGTCCGCGGGCCCGCCCACGCCGCCCGTGAGCCTGCGCCGGGCAGCCCACCGGTCGGTCAACCCCGGCAGCCCCGAGGCCGTCGCCAAGCCGGGCCAGGTGGACGTCTACCCGGAGCCCTCCCCGCAGGCCGCCTCGCTGGTCGCGGGCCACACGGTGGTGGCCTCGGGCTCGTCCGCCGAGCTGGAGCGGTGGCTCGCCTGGGACCCGGTCCGCTTCCGGCGGGTCCAGGAGTACGGCGTCCACTCGACGATGTCCGTCCCGCTCCAGGCCAGGGGCACGACCCTCGGGGTCGCCGTCTTCACCCGCTTCCGGCGCCCGGAGCCCTTCACGGACGACGACGTGCTGCTGGCCGAGGAGGTCACGGCACGGGCCGCCGTCTGCATCGACAACGCGCGCCGCTACTCCCGCGAGCGCGAGACGACCCTCACGCTGCAGCGCAGCCTGCTGCCGCGGGTGCTGCCGCGCACCGCGGCCGTGGAGGCGGCCTCCCGCTATCTGCCCGCGACCCGCTCCGGCGTGGGCGGCGACTGGTTCGACGTGATCCCGCTGTCCGGGATGCGGGTCGCCATGGTCGTCGGGGACGTCGTCGGACACGGCATCCAGGCCTCGGCCACCATGGGCCGGCTGCGCACCGCCGTCCGCACCCTCGCCGACATCGACCTCGCCCCCGACGAGCTGCTCACCCACCTCGACGACCTGGTCGTGCGGCTGTCCCAGGAGTCCGGCAGCGACGCCGGCACCGGAGAGGTGGGCGCGACCTGCCTGTACGCGGTGTACGACCCGGTGTCGCGGCGCTGCACCCTGGCCCGCGCCGGGCACCCGCCGCCCCTGGTGGTCCCGCCCGGCGGCCCGGCCCGGCAGCTCGACCTGCCCTCGGGACCCCCGCTGGGGGTCGGGGGGCTGCCGTTCGAGTCCGCCGATGTGGAGCTGCGGGAGGGCAGTGTCCTGTCGTTCCACACGGACGGGCTGCTCGCCCACCGTGAGCGGGACGTCGAGGCGAGCCACCGCATGCTCCGCGAGGCCCTGTCGGTTCCCGCCGACTCCCTGGACGAGACCTGCGACCGCGTGCTGCACGCCCTGCTCCCGCCGGGCGGCTCCGCCGACGACGTCGCCCTGCTGCTGGCCCGCACCCGGGGCCTGCCGTCCTCCCAGGTGGCGACCTGGGACATCCCCGCCGACCCGGCGCTGGTGGCCCCCATCCGCAAGCAGGTCGTCGACCAGCTCGAACGCTGGGAGCTGCTGGAGGCCACCTTCACGGCCGAGCTGGTGGTGAGCGAGCTGGTCACCAACGCCATCCGCTACGGCGCCCCGCCCATCCGGCTCCGGCTGATCCACGACGCGTCCACGCTCATCTGCGAGGTGTCCGACACCAACCACACGGCGCCGCACCTGCGCCGGGCCAAGACCTGGGACGAGGGCGGCCGGGGCCTGCTCCTGGTCGCCCAGCTGACCCAGCGCTGGGGCAGCAGGCACACGGCCGAGGGCAAGACGATCTGGGCCGAGCTGGCGCTGCTCGACGAGGTGTGAGACCGGGTCGTTCCCGCGCGGACGCGGCGGACACCCGGGACGGCATGGCGAAGACGTCCCAGTCCCTGCGCCGGGCGGCCCTGCTCGCGAGCGCGGTCGCGGTCCTCGGCTCGCTGACCGCGTGCGGCACCGCGCACCTCACCGAGACCGCGTCGCGGCAGTTGTCCGCCACCGGCGGCGCCACCCGCTGCCACACCTCCGAACTGCGCGCCTCGGTCGGCCGGATGGATCCAGGAGCCGGGCAGCGGAACCTCCCGGTCGTGCTGACCAACGTCTCCTCCCGCAGCTGCACCCTGCACGGCCATCCGGGCGCCGCGTTCGTCGACGCGTCCGGCAGGCGGCTGTCCCGACCCCGAGCGCACCCCCGACGCGCCGGCGACCGTGACGCTCGCGCCCGGCGAGACCGCCTGGGCGGGGCTGCGGTACGCGAGCCCGGAGGTCAGCGGGGCCCGTGCCGCCACTCCGGCGGCGCTGCTCGTGACGCCGCCGGACGAGCGGGAGTCGCTGCGGGTGCGGTGGACGGCCGACGAGGTGCCGGCCGGCGGGAACGCGGCCTCGGTGTACCTCACGGCGCTGGCGGCGGGCAGCGGACCGTGACGCGGCGGGCTCCGACGCGGACCGGGAGGCCCTCACGGGTCTCTTACCCGCAGCTGGTTTCATGGGCGGGCACGGCCTGATCACGTCCCGGAGGACCCCGCCCTGAACACCCCGCTCGCCGAAGTCCTCTCCGTGACGCTGCTGGTCGCCGTGCTGGTCTGGGCCGTCTCTCGCCCCAAGGGGTTGCCCGAGGCCGTGCTGGCCGTTCCCGCCGCCGGATTCGCGGTCGCCGTCGGAGTGATCTCGCCGGAGCACGCCTGGCAGGAGGTCCAGCGGCTGGCTCCGGTGGTCGGCTTCCTCGCGGCCGTCCTGGTGCTCGCCCACTTCTGCGATGTCGAGGGGTTGTTCTCGGCGTGCGGGGCGTGGATGGCCCGCTGGGCGGCGGGCCGCCCGGGGCGGCTGCTGACCGCGGTGTTCGCGCTGGCCTCCGTCATCACGGCGGTGCTGAGCCTGGACGCCACGGTCGTCCTCCTGACCCCGGTGGTGGTCGCCACCGCGGCCCGGATGGGCGTCGAGGCCCGGCCCCACCTCTACGCCTGCGCCCATCTGTCCAACACCGCCTCGCTGCTGCTGCCCGTCTCCAACCTGACGAACCTGCTGGCGTTCACGGCCAGCGGGCTGAGCTTCACCAGGTTCGCGGCACTGATGGCGCTGCCCTGGCTGGTGGCCATCGGCGCCGAGTACCTGGTGTTCCGGCGGTTCTTCGACCGGGAACTGGCGGCCCCGCTCCCCTCCCCCGACGCGGCGCGGCCGCCCGAGCTGCCGCTGTTCGCCCTGGTCACCGTGGGGTGCACGCTCGCCGGGTTCGTCGTGGCCTCCGCCCTCGGGATCGCCCCGGCGTGGGCCGCCCTGGCCGGTGCGGTGGTGCTGGCCGGGCGGGCGCTGCTGCGGCGGCGCGCCACCCCGCTCACGGTGGTGCGGTCGGCGGCCCCGGCCTTCCTGGCGTTCGTGCTCGCGCTCGGCGTCGTGGTGCGCGCGGTCGTCGACCACGGGCTCGCCGACGCGCTCCACCGCGTGCTGCCCGACGGGTCGGGCCTCGCCGCGCTCCTGGGCGTGGCCGCGGTGGCCGCCGTCCTGGCCAACCTCATCAACAACCTGCCCGCGGTGCTGGTACTGCTGCCGCTGACCGCCGGGGCCGGTCCGGGTGCCGTGCTGGCGGTGCTGCTCGGCGTGAACATCGGCCCCAACCTGACCTACGCCGGATCGCTGGCGACCCTGCTGTGGCGCCGGATCGCGCAGCGGCACGGGCACCGCGTCGGCCTCGGGGAGTTCACCCGGCTCGGGCTGCTCGCGGTGCCGGCCGCGCTGGTGCCGGCCGTGGTGGCGCTGTGGCTGTCCCTGCGCGTCGTCGGCGGCTGAACGCGCGGCGCCGGGTCAGCGGCGGCCGTCACCGCCGTAACCGTAGCCCTCGTATCCGTAGTCCCCGTATCCGTAGCCGCCGTAGCCATGACCGGGGTAGCCGTACCCCGGATAGCCGTAGCCGGGGTAGCCGTCCCGGCCGTCCGAGTCGCAGGGGTAGCCGTAGGGGTGGCACTCCGGGGCGTCGGGGGCCTGGCCGGTCGGTGTCGGCCGAGGCGTCGACGGGGTGGCGGACGGGGTCGGTGTGGGCTCGGGTGTCCTGGACGGTGTGGGGGTCGGTGTGGGTGCCGGGCGCGGCGGCGGGGCGGGGGCGTCCCAGTTGACGGCCTCCATCTGGAGGTCGGCCTTGGAGGTGTCGACGGCCCAGCGCTGGGCCTCGTCGTCCGTCCGGGCCTTCAGGACCAGGGCTCCCGAGCCGTCGGTCGCGGCCGGTGCCAGGGCGAGGTCCTGGTTCCAGCGCGGCACCAGGGCGCCCTGGAGGGTGAAGTCGTAGCGGACGTTCCTGGTGTCCGGCTGGGACGCGCCCGTGCAGGGGGCCAGCCGGACGGAGTAGCCGAGGCGGGAGTCCAGGCACAGGTCGGGGGCGGCGCCGTTGCGCAGCAGCCCGTCGGTCTCGTACGTCCACTGCTGGGCGGTGCCGGAGGAGCAGGGGGTGAGCACCGCCTCCGCGTCCTCGACGGCCTTCTCGCCCTCGATGCCGACGCACAGGCCCGAGGCGGCATTGTGCAGCCGCCCGCGCAGGGCGCCCTTCTCGGCCTCGCCCGCCCCGGCCCAGGACGGGTCACCGGCCCGCTCACCCGCGTCGGAGCCGGGTGTGTCGGAGGGCCGGCCCGCGCCCGCCGACGGGGCGCCGTCACCGGAGTTGCCGGTGGACCACAGCACCAGCGGGAGCACGACCAGGCCGCTGACGGTGAGGACGCCGACGGTGAGGTTGCGGCGCCGGGCCGCACGGCGTGCCGCCTTGTGGGCGGATCTGCTGCGGTCGGCGCGGGGGCCTTCGGCCCGGCGGCCCGGGGGCGCGGCGACGGGCGGGGCGGAGGGGCTCTCGGAGGCCGGGACCGGGACCTGGGTCCGGGGCTGGGTCTGATGGGCCCCCGTCCCGGCCCCGGCCGCGTGCGTGCCGTGGGTGACCGGGTCGGCCGACGGGGTGGTCGGGGCGGGCGGAGTGCTGTCGGGGGCGGTGAACGATTCGCCGATGGTACCGGCGAGGGCGACGGGGTCCGGGAAGGCCTGTGCGGCACCGGCCGGTGCGGTGGGGGCCTCACCGACCGGGTCCCCGGGCACGGCGGTCTCGGCGGCCTCGCCCGGCCTGTTCTCCGCGTAGTCCCGGCCGCCCCAGCCCAGCACCGCCTCCGCGAGGGCGACGCCGAGCCCGTGGTTGAACCGGCCGAGCTGGTCGGCGGCGGCGCTGCAGTGCCCGCAGCCTTCGATATGCGCGCGTAGATCCGGGTCGGTGCCGACGCCCCCACGCCGGTACGTCACGTCGAGCAGCCGCAGGTAGCGCCGGCACTCCTCGTCGGGGGCGAGTTCGCGGTGCAGCTGGAGGCACTCCTCGCGCAGCCGGTCGCGGGCCCGGCCCAGTTCGACGCGCGCGCCCTCCTCGTCCAGGCCGAGCAGCCCGGCCGGGGCGGTGAGCGGCTCGGCCTCGACCTCGATGTGCCAGAGCAGGCAGCGAGCGGACTGCGGCAGCCGCTGGAAGGCCCCGGCGAGCAGGCGCCGGTTCGCCGGCGGCAGCAGCCGGGCGGCCGGCCGCTCCCCGTCGTCGACCCCGGCCAGCAGGCCCGGGTGGAGCATCTCGCGTCTGTGGTCGCCGGCCCACTCGGCCGCGATACGCCGGACGGTGACCAGCAGATGGGGCCGCCACGCGGAGGTCGGGCCGTTCTGGCGCAGGGTCTCGCCGAAGAGGCGGGTGAATGCGGCGGTAGTGAGAATTCCCGCGGAACGCGAGCCGTCGGTGCACAACCGGGCGTAGGCGAAGCCCGCCTCCCAGTGCCGGTCCAGCAGTTCGCCGACGGGGTGGAGCGCGGGGGTCGCTCCCGTCCACTTCCTCAGCTCGGCGCTCAGTTGCTCGTCCGTCGCACCGGGCCCGCGGGCCGGGACCGGGGAATTCGACGCACCTGCGTCATTCACGCTGCATTCCTCTCAAGGACATGCGGGAAAAGTCCATACCAAGGGGTATGCCGGCTGATGGCCTCGCGCATACGGAAGAAAGGTGTGTTGTACGCACACCGACAAGGCACACCTTTGCACAGGTCAACGACAGGGAACAAGAGATCTCACGGTTTCGTGCATTGTGTACGCGACAACTGCCTTTTGACAAACCGTCAATCAGCGGAGCGAAAGGGATTTCCGTGCTGTCCCCGGGTTTTAGCGCTGTGCCCGGTATGCGCCGGGCGGTATCCCGTAGCGCTCGCGGAAGACGCGGTTGAAGTGGAACGGGCTGGCGAAACCCGACGCCGCGGCGACGCGTTCCACGGGCAGGTCGGTGCCCTCCAGCAGCCGGGCGGCGTGGCGGAGCCGGGCCTCGCGCAGGGCGCGCATGGGCGACTGCCCGAGCTGCCGGCTGAACAGGTGGGCGAACCGGGACGGCGACAGGGCGACGCCCTCCGCGAGCGAGCGGACGGTGTGCGGTGCGCCGGGGTCGGCGTCGATCAGCTCCCGCGCCCGGCGGATCCGGGGGTCGAGGCCGGGCCGGGGTGCCGCCGGCCGGGACCCGGCGGTGGTGAGGAGGACGATCTCCTCCAGGGCGGACAGGGCCAGTTCGCGGGCCGCGCTGCCGTGCGCGACGGCGACCTGGTCGTCCGGGCCCGCGGGCGCGGGAGGTGCCCCGGTTCCCGTCCAGCGGGCGTCGGCGTGCATCCGCCGGAACGCCGCCTCGACGCGCTCGTGCACTCCGGCCGGGGTGGAGGTGACCGCGTACACCCCGTCGCCCCTGTCGTACGGCCGCAGCCAGGTGGCCCAGGACGCGCGGGCCTGGCAGTGGGCCCACCAGAAGCGCCAGTGCCGGGCGCCGGGCTCGACCGTGTAGCCGTGCGGGACGCCGGGGGCGAGCACCACGAGATCACCCGCGCCGGCCGCGGTCCGGGCATCGCCCTGCCACAGCCGTCCGCGCCCTGCCGTGGTCCAGGTGAAGAGCCAGCTCGCCGAACCGTGCGGCCGGCTGACGCCGTAGCCGGGCGGCTGGTCGAAGTGGCCGAGCACGACCAGGCCGGGCGGCGGCGCGGGGTCCCCGCCGGTCCCGCTGTCAGCAGAGCCGGGCAATCCCACAGCACGCACGGGCATCCTCCTCGACGGCTGGGCAGCCTAGCGTTCCTGACCGAGGACACCTGACCGAGGAGTGCGTTCATGACAGTCACGGGCAACGGCGCCGCCGACGCTCCCATCCTGGACCCGGCCGGTCTGCGGCGATACCGGGAGGACTTCGAGGAGGACGGTTTCACGGTCGTGCGCGGGCTCTTCGGGGCCGACGAGATCGACCGGCTGTGCGACGAGTTCTCGGCGCTGCAGGCGGCAGGCCCGGTGCCCGGGCACTTCCAGCCGCGTGCCTCCGCCGGGCCCGGCGCCGATCCGCTGCAGGTCTGGCCGCGGGTGATGCATCCGCACGAGATCAACGACCTCGCGCGCGAGGTCCTGCTGGACGCCCGGCTCCGGACGGTGCTGGAGGTGCTGCTCGGCGAGGAGGTGCTGGCCGCGCAGAGCATGTTCTACTTCAAGCCGCCGGGTGCCCGGGGGCAGGCGCTGCACCAGGACAACTTCTATCTGCGGGTGGAGCCGGGCACGTGTGTCGCGGCATGGGTGGCCTGCGATGTGATCGACCGGGAGAACGGCGGGCTGGAGGTCGTGCCGGGCACCCACCGGATGGACCTGTTCTGCCCGGAACTCGCCGACTCGGACGTGTCCTTCGCCCGCGAGTACGTTCCGCCGCCGCCCGGGCTGGAGCCCGTGCCCGTGGACATGCGGCCCGGGGACGTGCTGTTCTTCAACGGCAGCGTGGTGCACGGGTCGGAGCCGAACCGCTCGGAGGACCGCTTCCGGCGGTCGTTCATCGGGCATTACGTGGGGCGGTCGGCCGAGCGGATCGGGGAGTTCTACCGCACGCTCACGATGAGCGGGGCGCGGGTCGTCCTGCCGGAGAGCGAGGGGGCGGGCCCCTGCGGAACGGAGTTCGCGCCCCAGGGACCCCACTGATCCGGATCGCCGCGGCCCTCGCCGCGGGGCGGTTCAGTGCCCGGCGATGGGATGCGCCGTGTAGGGGCGCTCCAGTTCCTCCAGTTCCTTGTCGGTCAGCCGGAGTTCCACGGCGGCCACGGCGTCCTCCAGGTGTCGTGGCTTGGACGCGCCGACGATCGGGGACGTCACCGTGGACTGGTGCAGGAGCCAGGCCAGGGCGACCTGGGCGCGCGGTACCGCGCGCGCCTCGGCGATGCGGGTGACCGCCTCGACGATGGTGCGGTCGCCCTCCTGGTACAGGTTGCTGCCGAAGGTGTCGGTGGCGCTGCGCTCGGTCGTGGCGTCCCAGTCGCGGGTGAGGCGGCCGCGGGCGAGCGGGCTCCAGGGCAGCACGCCCACGCCCTGGTCCGCGCAGAGGGGCAGCATCTCGCGCTCCTCCTCGCGGTAGATCAGGTTGTAGTGGTTCTGCATGGAGACGAAGCGGGTCCAGCCGTTCAGCCGGGCGGTGTACTGCATCTTGGAGAACTGCCAGGCGTACATCGAACTCGCCCCGATGTAGCGGACCTTGCCGGCCTTGACGACGTCGTGGAGGGCCTCCATCGTCTCCTCGACGGGGGTGTGCGGGTCGAAGCGGTGGATCTGGTAGAGGTCGACGTAGTCGGTGCCGAGGCGGGCGAGGCTCCGGTCGAGCTCGGTCATGATCGCCTTGCGGGACAGTCCGCCGCCGTTCGGCCCGGGGCGCATCGGGTAGTGCACCTTCGTCGCAAGCACGATCTCGTCGCGCCGGGCGAAGTCGCGCAGGGCCCGGCCGACGATCTCCTCGCTGGTGCCGTCGGAGTAGACGTTGGCCGTGTCGAAGAAGGTGATCCCCGCCTCGACCGCCTGCCGGATGAGCGGGCGGGAGGCCTCCTCGTCCAGGGTCCACTCGTGCCGGCCGCGGTCGGGCAGCCCGTAGGTCATGCACCCCAGACAGATCCGCGAGACGTCCAGGCCCGTCGAACCGAGCTTCACGTACTGCATCGTTGCTGCTCCTGCCTTCGGGAGGGTTACCAGGGGAGCGTACGTGCTCGTGTGCACTCGAAGGCCCGGCGGACCCCGGCGGGCTGACGGGACGTCAGCGTTGCTGCCCGCAGGTGACCGCCCCCGGCGTGGGAGCGGCGGGGCCGCGCGCCCGCTGCCGCATCCTCGGCGCAGGGGGCCGGTGCCGGGCCGGCCGGTGGCGTACGGGAGGACGCGTGGCGGCACGACGGAGGACTCTCAGGATCCTGACCGGGGCGGCCGCGGTGTCCCTCGCCCTCGCCTCGGTCGGCTGGAGCCGGCCGGTCCCACCGCCGCCCGAGGTCCGGTCCCAGGCACCGGCCGCGGAGGCGCCGGCGACGCTCTGCGTGCCCGCGGGCGTCCTGCGCGGCGAGCGGGCGGACGTCAGCCTGTGCGCGGGCAGCGGCACCCCGATGACGGCGTTCTCGGCCCCGCGACCTGCCGCCGCCCCGGGGCGTCCGTGCGGTACGCCTGCCTGACCTCCGGCAGCTGGACCGCCGGGCGCGGCGGCACGACCGTCGCCTCCGGGACGCTGCCCGGTTCGCAGCCGTACCCCGGCCCGGGACCTACGACGTCACCGCCGCCGTGCGCGTCCGCTGCGCTCCGGCCGGTGTGGACCTGCGCGGCACCGTCCGGGCCAGACTCACCCTGACCGCGCCGAAGCAGCGGCCCACCCACCGCGTCGAGGTCGACCGGCGGACCCTGCGCCCCGGGGCCACGACCACGCTGACGTACACCGTGCACCGCGACAGCGGGCAGGGCGACGGCAGCGCGCGCTTCGATCTGATCGGTGAGGAGAGCACGGGGGTGCGGATCAGCATGCGTCGGCGTGCTCGACGGTCGTCTCGAAGCTGGGCTACTGGACGCCGCGCGGGCAGGCGCTGTACACCGGCGGCATGGTGGAGGGGCCGACGGTCGGTTGCGACTGAGCGTGCCGGAAGCCCCGCTCGCAGGCCCCCGGTCAGCCGCGCTCGATGAGGTCCAGTGCCCGCTCCCACCCGAACTCGGGCCGCCCGCCGTCCGGTTCCGGCTCTCCGGTGTACGGCTCGCCGAACCTCACGCCCATCCCCCGCAGCCGTTCGACGCTGCCGCGGTAGGCGGGGTGCGCGGCCAGCGCGTCGGCCACGCACGGCAGGACGGCGATCGGCACACCGAGACCCGCCGCCTCGCAGAGGGTGCCCAGGGCGAGGGTGTCGGCGATGCCGGCGGCCCATTTGTTGACGGTGTTGAAGGTGGCGGGCGCGACGGCCACGGCGTCGGGCGCCGGGAACGGGCGCGGCTCGCCCGGGGTGCGCCAGGCCGACCGGATCGGGCGGCCCGACCGGGCCGCGACGGCGGCGGTGTCGAAGAAGCCGTTCGCGGCGACCGGCGTCGCGATGACACCGACCTCCCAGTCCCGCTCCTGCGCGGCGGTGATCAGCCGGCTCACGTCCGCGGCGATGCCGGCGGCGCAGACGACGACGTAGAGGAAGGGCTTGTGGGCGGCGGCCTGTTCGGTCATCCGGGAAACCCTAGCGACTCCCCCGGGCTCACCGGAGGGGGAAGGTCTCTCCGCGTTCGGACTCCGGCCGGGGGCCGTGGATGCGGCGCTCCCGTTCCTCGATCGGCACGTCGTCGATGCTCGCCTCGCGGCGGTTCATCAGGCCGTGCTCGTCGAACTCCCACAGTTCGTTGCCGTAGGAGCGCCACCACTGCCCGTCGGCGTCGCGGCACTCGTACTGGAAGCGGACGGCGATGCGGTCGCCGTCGAAGGCCCACAGGTCCTTGCGCAGCGCGTACTCCCGCTCGCGCTCCCACTTGCGGGTCAGGAACTCGACGATCGCGGCCCGGCCCGTGAGAAAGGTGTCGCGGTTGCGCCAGACGGAGTCCTCCGCGTAGGCGAGGGCGACCCGGTGCGGGTCGCGGGTGTTCCAGGCGTCCTCGGCGGCCTGGACCTTGCGCGCGGCACTCGCGCGGGTGAACGGCGGCAGCGGCGGGCGGTCGGTCATGGATCCTCCCCGGTCAGCGAGGGAGAACGAGCGTTCTCCCTTGGGGCTGCTACGGTAGGAGAACGCTCGTTCTCGCGTCAAGGAGGGGTCGTACATGGACCGTGCGGTGGCCCGGGAGCGGGCCCTGGACGCCGCCGAGGAGCTGTTCTACGGGCGGGGCGTGCAGTCCGTCGGCATGGACGACGTCCGCGGCGCGTCCGGGGTCTCGCTCAAGCGGCTCTACCAGCTGTTCCCGGCGAAGGAGCAGTTGGTGGAGGCGTATCTGGAGCGGCGGGACGCGCGCTGGCGCGGGCGGCTGGCCGAGTACGTGGAGCGGCACGGGGAGCCCGAGGAGCGGATCCTGGCCGTGTTCGACTGGCTGGGCGAGTGGTTCGGCGAGCCGGACTTCCGCGGCTGCGCGTGGATCAACGCTACGGCGAGCTGGGCGCCACGTCCGCGCGGGTGGCCGCCCAGGTGCGGGCGCACAAGCGGGCCTTCCGGGAGTACCTCGACTCCCTCGTCGGCGCGGCGGGGCTGCCCGCCGCGCTGGGCGGGCAGCTGTTCCTGCTGGCCGAGGGTGCGATGGTCACGGCGGGCGTCACCAGGAGCGCCGGGTCCGCCGCCGAGGCACGCGAGGCGGCCCGGCTGCTCCTGCGCGCCGGATGAGATACGGCGTCAGCCCACGGCCTCGGAGACGGTGATGGCGCTCACCGGGCAGGCGCGGGCCGCCTCCCGCAGCAGCGGGCTGCCGCCGCCGTCCTCCCGGCCGGGCAGCACGGTGCTGTAGCCGTCGTCGTCCTGGGTGAACACGTCCGGGGCGGTGAGGGCGCACTGGCCCGCGCCGATGCAGAGGTCCTTGTCGATGTCGATGCGCATGTGCGAAGCCTCTTACCAGGTCACGGGGAGTTCCAGCATCCCCTGGATCGTGTCGCCCGGTTTGAAGGGGATCTCCTCGGCCGGGGCGGCCAGGCGCAGGCCGGGCAGCCGGTCGAGGAGGGTGCGCAGGGCGATCTCCAGTTCGGCGCGGGCGAGGTTCTGGCCGAGGCACTGGTGGACGCCGAAACCGAACGCGACGTGGTGACGGGCCGAGCGGTGCCAGTCGAGCGTGTCCGGCTCGGGGTAGACGGTCTCGTCGCGGTTGATGACGGAGGTCGCGAAGACCACGCCGTCCCCCTGGCGGATCGTCGCGCCGGCCACCTCGATGTCCTCGACGGCGATGCGCAGCAGGCCGTCCGCGATGGACAGCATCCGCATCAGCTCCTCGACCGCGGCCGGCACCAGCTCCGGGTCGGCGCGCAGTTCGGCGAGCCGCTCGGGGTGCTGGAGCAGGGTGAAGGTGCCGAGCGAGATCATGTTGGCGGTCGTCTCGTGGCCCGCGACCAGCAGGATGAGGGCCAGGGCGATCAGGTCCTCGCGGTCGGGCTCGCCGTCGCGCGGCTGCCGCCGCACCAGGTCGTCCAGCAGGCCGGTGCCGGGATGGAGCCGCTTGCGGTCGATCAGCTCGCCGAGGTACGCCTCCAGCCGGTCCCGGGCGTCCATCACGTCGGCGGTCTCCGGGCCGCGCAGCAGCCGTCGCGACTGGGTCTCGAAGAAGTCGTGGTCGGCGTACGGGACGCCGAGCAGGGCGCAGATCACCATGGACGGCACGGGCAGCGCGAAGGTGCTCACCAGGTCGGCGGGCGGCCCCTGGGCGATCAACGCGTCGAGTCGTTCGTCCACGATCTGCTGGATGCGTGGCCGGAGCTCGACGGCCCGCTTGAGGGTGAAGTCCCCGACGACCATGCGCCGCTGGGTGCGGTGCTCGGGGTCGTCGACGCCCAGCAGGGCGGTGCGGCGGTTGCGGAACCCGGCGAAGCGCTTGGTGGGGGTGGGGAAGCCGGGGTGGTCGCGGTTGGACGACAGGCGCGGGTCGGCCAGCAGCGCGCGGGCGGTGGCGTGCCCGGTCACGAGCCAGGCCTCGCGGCCGTCGAAGAGGGTGATCCGGGTCAGGGGGCGCTCGGCGCGCAGGGGCTCGTAGCCGGCGGGTGGGTGGAAGGGGCAGGTCCGGCTCTGGGGGAAGGCGACGGGGGCGGCGGGTGCGGTCGTGTCCGTCATGAAGACCTCGCAGACGAAGAGTGCGTCGTGCAGATCTTCATTAGATGCCCCAGGCATCTATGGGGCGACGTGTAGTTCGGTCAGATCGGTGGTGACCTGCAACTTGGCCGAGGAATGCCGTCTTCCTGTTCGAGCGGGAGGGAAATCCGGTTGTGCGTGGGGCGGGGCAGGGGTCAGGATCCGGCCATGCCTGCCTTCGATGTCTGTCTGCCGCCGTCCGCCGCCGCTCACGCCGCGCGGCGACAGCAGACGTCCGGCCGCCGTGGAGGGCCGATCGCGCCGCGGTCATGACCGCGGCGCTCGTCGCCGGGCTGCTCGCCGGGTACGGCATCGCCGTCCCCGTGGGCGCCGTCGGGACCTATCTCGTCTCCCTCACCGCCCGCACGTCCCTGCGCACCGGTGTCTGCGCCGCACTCGGCGTCGCCACCGCCGACGGGTTGTACGCCCTCGCGGCGACGCTCGGCGGGACGGCCCTGGCCACCACGCTGCGTCCGGTGCTCGGACCGCTGCGGTGGGCCTGTGTCCTGGTGCTGCTCGCGCTGGCGGTGTGGGGCGCCGTCGGCGCGCTGCGCGCGTACCGCGGCCACCGGCTCGCCACGCGGACGGCTCCCGCTCCCCCGCGTCCGGCCCGGGCGTTCTGGGGGCTGCTCGGCATCACCCTGCTGAACCCCACCACCGTGATCTACTTCGCGGCACTCGTGCTCGGCTCCGGGGCCACGGGCCCGGCCGGACCGGTGGAGCAGGGCGTGTTCGTGCTGGCCGCCTTCGCGGCCTCCGCGAGCTGGCAGGTGCTGCTCGCCGGGGGCGGTGCGCTGCTGGGCCGGGCGCTGACGGGGCGCCGGGGCCGGCTGGTGACGGCGCTCGTCGCGAGCGGGGTGATGACGGCGCTGGCCGTGCGGATGGCGGTGACGCCGGGATGAGGTGCGGGCGTGGCCGGATCCGTCGTGATGCGGATGATTCCCGGGCCCACGGGTGTTGTAGGCGGCAGTCGGTGCAGTCAGTCAGTCTCAGTCAGTCGTGGATACGGCGAGAGGACGGATGCCATGCCTCTTGAGGGCGAGTACGAACCCAGCCCGACGCAGTGGGTGCGCAAGCAGGTGGAGCTGTACGAGAGCTCCGGGGGCACGCGGGGGACGACCCTGCAGGGCTCCGACATGCCGGTGGTGGTGCTGACCTCACGGGGTGCCAGGAGCGGGAAGCTGCGCAAGAACCCCGTGATGCGGGTGGAGCACGAGGGGCGGTACGCCGCAGTGGCCTCCCTCGGCGGGGCGCCGAAGCACCCGGTCTGGTACTTCAACCTCAAGTCCGACCCCCACGTGGAACTCCAGGACGGTCCGGTCAAGCGGGACATGACGGCCCGTGAGGTCACGGGCGCGGAGAAGGCCGAGTGGTGGGAGCGCGCGGTCGCGGCGTATCCGGCGTACGCCGAGTACCAGAAGAAGACGGACCGCGAGATCCCGGTGTTCGTCCTGGAGCCGGCCGAGGACGACTGAGGTCCGGGACGAGCGGTCCGTGAGTCGGCCCCGTGCCAGGGGACGGCGACAGGCCCGTGACGTGGTCGGCGTGGGAGATGGAGGGTCGGGTCCATGGGGGGTACAAGCTCGACCTCCCTGGTGGCGAGACGGTGGCTACCGTGGACGGCATGGACCCGCACCCCGCCGACCGCACCGAGATCCGAGGTTTCCTCGCCGGCCGCCGCGCGAAGATCACCCCGGAGCGGGCAGGGCTGCCGACCAGCGGCCGGCGCCGGGTGCCCGGGCTGCGGCGCGAGGAGGTCGCCGTGCTGGCCGGGGTGAGCACCGAGTGGTACACCCGCCTGGAGAAAGGCCACATCAGCGGCGTCTCCGAGGAGGTGCTCGCCGCGGTCGCCCAAGCCCTCCACCTGGACGAGGACGAACGCACCTACCTGTTCGACCTGGCCCGAGCCGCCCGCGCCCGGCCCGCACGCCGCGCGCCCTCCCGCCGCGGGGAGGCCGCCGTCCCACCCCGCGTCCAGTGGCTGCTCGACTCGATGACGCTGTCCTCCGCGTTCGTGCGCAACGGCCGCCAGGACGTCATCGCCCACAACGCGCTGGCCCGGGCCCTGCACACGCCGGTGTTCGACAGCCCCACGACCGACCGGCACGGCCGCCCCAACATCGCCCGCTACATCTTCCTCGACCCCGGCGCGCGGGACTTCTTCGTCGACTGGGACGCCGCCACCCCACCGCGCTGTTGCGCGCCGAAGCCGGACGGGAGCCGCATGACCGGGTCCTGCGCGAGCTGATCGGCGAACTGTCCACGCTCAGCCACGAGTTCCGCGGTCAGTGGGCCGTCCACGACGTCCGTATCCGTCACGACGGCGTCAAACGGTTGCGGCACCCCGAGGTCGGTGAGCTGGAGCTGCCGTACCAGTCCCTCGATCTGCCCCTGTCCCGTCGGGCCGTGCACAACCTGACCCTCTACACCGCCGAACCGGGCAGCACCTCGGAAGAGCGCCTCAAGCTGCTCTCCGGCCTGGCGGCCACCCGGTCCGGGGCGACAGGGCCCGGCCGGCTCCGCTAGGGGGTGTCCGTCAGCACCCGTTCCCCTCAGCGCCGAGGGCCGCCGACCGGGTGATCCCGCCCGGCGGGGGAAATTTCTCGGCCGGGGTGCATGAACCGTCGCCGACGGGGCACGCGTGGGTCAGGCCCCGCCGCGTTCCCCCGTCGCGGCGGGGCTTTCCGCTGCCTCGCGCGCGGGGCGATCGGTGACGTCGAGGAAGATCTGGTCGGCCTCGGGCACCGTCCTCGCGATGGAGCGCTTGATGCGCACGGCGACCTCCTCGACCCGCTCGCTGTCCAGGCCCGGCACCAGGTCGACCCGGGCCGCCACCAGGGCCGAGTCCAGGCCGGTCTTCATCGTGAACAGTGCCTCCACGCTGTCGATCTCGGGCTGCGCCCGCAACAGGGCCTGGATCCGCCCGCTCGCCTCGGGGTCGGCCGCCTCGCCGATCAGCTGGTCGCGGGCGTCGCGGCCCAGCCGGTAGGCGACGTAGACCAGCAGCGAACCGATCGCGAGCGAGGCGGCCGCCTCCCACACCACCTGGCCGGTGACCATGTGCAGCGCCATGCCCGCGATGGCCAGCGTGACGCCGAGCACCGCCGTGCCGTCCTCGGCGACGACCGTCCGCAGGGCGGGGTCCCGCAGCCCGTCGCGCCCACCGCCCTGCCGGCGGACCTGGTAGAGGGCCCGCAGCAGGGAACCGCCCTCCGCGAGGAGGGCGATACCGAGCACGACCAGACCGGCGACGTAGCCGCCGAGCCCCTCCTGCGCTCCGCCCGTGAGGGCTTCGAAGCCCTGGAAGAAGGAGAAGCAGCCCCCCATCACGAAGATCCCGACGGCCGCGAGGAGCGACCAGAAGAACCGCTCCTTGCCGTAGCCGAAGGGGTGACGCCGGTCGGCGGGGCGACGGCTGCGGCGCAGGGCCGCCAGTAAGAACACCTCGTTCAGGCTGTCGGCCACCGAATGGGCCGCCTCCGACAGCAGGGCGGGCGATCCGGCGGCCAGACCGCCGACGGCCTTGGCGGCCGCTATCACCAGGTTGGCCGCGAGCGCCACCAGCACGGTGACGCGTGTCCTCCGATCAGATCCTTCTTCAGTCACCCACGCCGATTGCCCCGGTCGGCGGTGCTCACACCGTGCCGTCCGCGGAAAACGGGGAACGCGTTCACCAGGGCACACGCACGACAAGCAGGCCACACGTACGGCAAGGAGGTCTTCCCCATGAGCCGCGACGACGGCGACGACGGCAACAGCGCCTACGGAAAGAGGACGTTCAAGCGGTCCAAGGCGCACTTCACGGACCGGATCACGGCGGACGGCCGGGACGGCTGGCCGGTGGAGGCCGACCGCTACCGTCTGGTCGTCAGCCGCGCCTGCCCGTGGGCCAGCCGGTCGCTGGTCTCCCGGCGGCTGCTCGGCCTGGAGGACGCGCTGTCGCTGGCCGTCGCCGACCCGATCCAGGACGACCGCAGCTGGCGCTTCACGCTGGACGAGGACGGCCGCGACCCGGTCCTCGACATCCGCTACCTGAGTGAGGCGTACGACCGCCGGGAGACGGACCATCCGGGCGGGGTCAGCGTGCCGGCCGTCGTGGACGTGCCCAGCGGGAAGCTGGTCACCAACGACTACCAGCAGCTCACGCTCGACCTCGCGACCGAATGGACGGCCCTGCACCGGGAGGGGGCGCCCGACCTGTACCCGGAGCGGCTGCGCGACGAGATCGACGAGGTGATGGCGGACGTCTACGAGGACGTCAACAACGGCGTCTACCGGGCGGGGTTCGCCACCGGGCAGGAGGAGTACGAGGCCGCCTGCGCGGGCGTGTTCCGGCGGCTGGAGCTGCTCGCGGCCCGGCTGGAGCGGCAGCGGTACCTGGTCGGCGACACGATCACCGAGGCCGACATCCGGCTGTTCACCACGCTGGTCCGCTTCGACGCGGTCTACCACGGCCACTTCAAGTGCAACCGCTGGAAGCTGACGGAGAACCAGGTGCTGTGGGGGTACGCCCGCGACCTCTACCAGACGCCCGGGTTCGGCGACACCGTCGACTTCGACCACATCAAGCGGCACTACTACCAGGTGCACACGGGCATCAACCCGACCCGTGTCGTGCCCCTGGGGCCGGACCTGTCCGGCTGGCTGACCCCGCACCACCGCGAGGAGCTGGGCGGCCGGCCGTTCGGCGACGGCACCCCGCCCGGGCCCGTGCGCGCCGGGGAGCGGGTCCCGGCCGCGCACACACCCTGACCACTTCCGACCACCCCTTCAGCTACCAAGGAGATCCCCGTGGCCAAGAAGAAGAAGATGTCCCTCGCCTACCAGCCCCTGGGTTTCGTGCTCGGCTGGTCGGGCGGCTGGCTGGCCGGGCTCGCCTTCCGCAAGACGTGGATGGCGATCCGGCACGAGGAGGACGCGCCCGACGCGCTGGACAAGGACCGCGGCTGGGGCGAGATCCTGCTGGCCGCTGCGATCCAGGGCGCCATCTTCGCCACGGTGCGCAGCGCCGTGGACCGTGCGGGCGCCAAGGCCATCGAGCGTTCGACCGGCACCTGGCCGGTCGGCGAGAAGGGCGGCCGGGACTGACACGACGCGGCCCCGCCCGGCCCCGTGCCGGGCGGGGCCTCCCTGTGCGGTCAGCGGTCCGCCTTGATCGTCTTCATGGTGAGGTGCGACTCCAGGCGCAGGACGGCGGGCAGGCCGCTGAGCCGTCCCATGAGGAAAGCCTCATAGGCGGTGTGGTCGGCGACGGCGACGCGCAGGAAGTAGTCCGGGCGGCCATACATCCGCCGGAACTCGATGACCTCCTCGTAGGAGGCCACGGTCGTCTCGAACTCCTCGACGGTCCGGCGGTCCTGGGCGTAGATCTCGACGTCGATGAGCACTTCGAGCGCGCGGCCGAGCGCCCCGGGGTCGATGACGGCCCGGTATCCGGTGATGACGCCGGCCTCCTCCAGGCGCCTGACCCGGCGCAGACAGGGAGGAGGCGTCAGACCCACGCGTTTGGCCAGCTCGACGTTCGACAGCCGACCGTCCTGACGCAGGTGGAACAAAATTTCTCGATCGAGCGCGTCCAGGCCACTTTCATTGCTCATACGAAGATCATAGGCACACGATCGGCAACCAATCGTCTACTGCCTGCGCGACCTGCCGGTCACCGAGGCCCGCGCGGTGGCGCCATTGGCCGCCCTGGCCGTCACCGTCGGCCTGCACTTGTGGCGCCGCGAGGCCCTGCTGAGCATCCTCGCCGGCACGGCCGTCCATGGGGCACTGGCCAGCACGGTCCTCGCCCACTAGGCCGGTCGGGTCAGCCCTGCTTGGGTGCGGTCGGCGCGGTCCGGCGCAGGGTGAAGGAGTGGCCCGCCGGGTCGGCGTAGCCGCGCTCCTCCAGGGGGCCCGAGGCCTCCTTGGCCTCCAGCGGACGGCCACCGAGGCTGATGACCCGGCGCTCCACGGCGTCGAGGTCGTCCACCACGAACTCCAGGTGCGCCTGAAGGGAGTTCTCGGGGCGTGGCCAGCTCGGCGGGGTCGCGTTGACGTCCCGGCGCAGGGCGATCCGGAAGCCGTCGGCGCTCTTGATCTCCACGCGGTTGGCCGTCGCGTCCGACTCCTCGCCCTCCAGCAGCTCCTTGTAGAACACGGCGAGCTTCTCGGGCTCGGCACAGTCGAGCACGAGGACCCCCGCTTTCACCAGTGCCATGTCTCCTCCGCAGGATTCCGGCCGCGCGGCGTTCGTGCCCCGCGGCCCCGTACCTTGCGGATATCCCCGTCCGGCCGATTCAGTCGGCCGTCAACCACCGCCCGTCCCGCATGAGTTCGCGGCCGTCCAGCTCGTCGGCCTCCCGCCAGGCCTGCACCCGCCGCGGGACGACGCGGAAGTAGAGGTACGGCGTGGCGAGGCGGCGGGGGTCGAACCCGGTCTTGGCGGCGAAGAGTTCGGCGTCCTCCTCGGTCAGTTCGCCGGGCTGGACGGTCTCCACCGTGCCTTCCACCATGACGACGTCACGGGTCGGCCCGATCCCCACCCGGGCCAGGCCGGTCGCGGCGAGGTTCCGTCCGGTGGGGCTCGACGCGGGTGTGGCGAACAGCAGGTACGAGCCGCTCCAGAGGAAGGACAGCGGGACGAGGTACGGCGTCCCCGAGGCGCCGTCGGCCGTGGCGACCCAGGCGTCCACGTCGTGTTCGAGACGGTGCAGGGTGTCCTTCGTACGCTGCTCAGCGCTGCGTGCGGGTGCGGACGTCATCGTCGGTGCGCCTCCTGGAGAGTCGTCGAACGGACTCCGGCCAGTGTGACGTTCCGAGGCGTCCGAGGCTCGGCGGACAAGCCGTCACCGGGTGAGGGACGAGGGAGTATACGCAGCTCATGCGCTTCGGACAGTAACGGAGATCACGGCACGGTCACGGAATGGCTTATTCACGCCGTGGGCAGCCTCGTACCGCTTCTCGGTTCAACTTTCGGACTGCGAAGCCCAGTTCGAGTGTGCGGACGTTCACGCAACCGTCCGCTCGCAGGGGTGGGGGGACTCTGCGGTCCGTCTGCCGAAAGGAAGCGCATGCCTCAGGACGTCCGGTTCGACCTGCCCTTCGACACCCCTGTCGGCCACCCACACGCCTCGGGTGAAGCAGCGCGTCGCAGCAGCCGTGCCCCTCACGGTCGTTCGTAACTCGGCCGGTCAACGACCACAGTCGATCGATTCCGTTGCCAGGACCACAGCTTATGGGGAGACCGGTGTGAAATCTCGAGTCGCAGGTGCTGTTCCGAAGGCGTCCGCCGACAGCTCGATCCCGGCGCAGCCAAGCGCCCAGCTCCAGCCCACGGAGGCGGGGAACACCCTGGCCCGCCTCTTGGTGAAACACATCAAGGGGAGCACGGAGCAGTACCGAAGCTCCCAGAACGCCGCTCAGCAGCGGCTGAACGCCTTCGGCTCCCCCCACTCCAGCACCACGCTGCATGTGGAGGGAGCCCTCCATCTGGCGCGCCCCGCGTTCCTCCCGCCCGACGAGGAGGGCTACGCCAGGTTGCGGCACCTCGACACCGGCCTGCGCCTGATCGAAGCAGCCTTCCCCCAGGTCAGCACCGACGTCGAGGTGTGCAGACTGGCCTGCACGATGCTGGAGGGCGCCTGGAGGAGCCGGGCACTCACCCCGCCGCGCGAGGAGGAGCAGACCACCGTCTGCGCCTGCCCTCTGTGCCGTCGGCTGCCCACGCCCCCCGCACGCACGCTGGACGACTACCGTTGGCGGCAGAGCGCCGGTCGTCCCCTCGCCGTCAAGACCTGGCCGCACCGCCGGGAACTCGACAGTGTCCTGACCGGTGGATGGTCCTGGACCCGGCAGATGAACGACCTCGAACGCGACCTCGGCCACCGCCACCGCTTCGAGGACGACATCCTCGTCTTCCACGAATACAAACGCGTGGTCGACACCATCGACACCGCGCGCCTCACCCGACACGTAGAAGGCCGCCTGGCCGAGAATTTCAGCACCAACAGCGCACGGGCCCTGGTCTCCGGACTCTTCGCGGCCCACAAGCGATCCGTCGACGAGCACTGGCTCCAGCAGCACGACGCGGGCAGCGTCACGCTCCCCCAGACCAACCCGCTCGACCAGGGCACCTACTCAGCCCTGCAGATGCTGGACTGTCTGTTCTGGCACGTCGCCCCCGACACCGAACTCTGGCAGGAGGAAAACCTCGCCTCCCTGCTGCTGTGCCGCGTCATCGACGACATGGCCGACGTACGAGCCGACGCCCTCACGGGCGAGATCAGCAACTTCTGGCTCGCCGACATGCCCACCCACACCAAGGCGCTCTACGCCGCCTGCGCGATAGCCCTCGTCAAGTACGGCTGCATGCCCGAGGCCCACAGCCCGATGTGGAACACCTGGCTGATGACCACGACCATCGTCTGGATGGGGCTCACGGGCCGCCACGCCCTGTGGTTCGACGGCATCACCCAGGGCCTCCCCCCGGCGGAGGACTGCCCGCTGTGCGACCTGCAGCCCAATCCGTGCACCGGCATCCTCACCCACGGCACCACCCTCGCCATCGCCCCGCGGCCCACCGCGCCGGCACTGAGCACCCGGGCCGCCGAGCTGTCCGCACGCTGTCGAGCCGAACACCCCACGGCATGGCCCCTGTTCGACGCCGAGCTCCATGCCTTCGAAGCACTGCACGGCCCTTGGTACGGCGACACGGACAACGCATGGGAGATCTTGCGCCGCACCTACATCGCCGCCGTCGAGGCATCCAGCGCCGCACCGTCGCCGGACCGCGCCCGTCATGTCCAACAGGACGCCGGCGTGGTCGGGTCCGAGAGGTTCCACACCCTGCACGACCCTCGGACCGGCAGGGAGGACACCGCACTGCTCGCCTACATGTTCGGCTGCGCCCACCCGCATTTCCTCTGGAACGCCACGGGCTACCGTCCCACGGACGTCGCGGGCGACTGGCTCGACGGCTGAGCCACCGCCTGCACCCACGCACGGCGTTGCCCGGCCGGAAGCCGGCCGGGCAACGGTCTGCCGGCGTGGCCTAGACGGCGAACTCGACCGGCAGGCTGTCCAGGCGGGACTCCCACGTGGACGCGGTCGAGCTGAGCTCCTCCGGCGGTACGGCCAGGCGCAGGTCCGGCAGCCGGTGCAGCAGGACGTCCACGCCGATCTCGATGATGGACTGGCCGATGTTCTGTCCCGGGCACTCGTGCGGTCCCGAGCTGAACGCCAGGTGCGACTGGTTGCCCTGCACGGCGACGGCCGAGTCGGGCCGTACCTCCGGGTCGAGGTTGCCGGCGGCCAGGCCCAGGATGAGCAGTTCTCCCTCCTGGACATGGTGGCCTCCGAGCTCCAGGTCGGCGGTTGCGAACCGGCCCGGCAGCACGGACAGCGGCGGGGTGTCCCACATGACCTCTTCCACCACCGAGGAGACGTTCAGCTCCCCGCTGACCAGACCGGAGAGCCGGGCGGCGTCGGTGAGGACCCGTTGCAGGACCCGGGCCAGCAGGTTGCTGGTGGTGGTGTGCGCGGCGATCAGCACCAGGCGCAGATGGCTGACGACCTCGTCGTGGTCGAGGCCGGCCGGGTGCTCCAGCAGGGCCGTGGCGAAGTCGGAGCCCGGTTCGGCCCGCTTGCGCTCGGCGAGTTCCGCGAGGATCTCCATGATCCGCTCGTTGTGCTCGAGGGCGCCCTCGCCGCCCTTGAAGACCTGGGCGCACGACTCGATCAGGCGTTGCCCGTCCGCCGCGGGAAGGCCCAGCATCCTGGTGAGCACGAGCATCGGCAGTTGCTCGGCGTAGTCGGCCACGAGGTCGGCGCGCCCGGCGTCGGCGAACGCGTCGATCTGCTTGTTCGCGAAGTACGTGACGTGCCGCCGGATGCCCCGGGCGGTCGCCGCCTGCAGCCCGTCGGTGACGGCGCCGCGCAGCCTGCGGTGCGGTTCGCCGTCCTGGGACACACAGTCGGGGCGCCAGCCGACCATCGGCATGATCGGCGAGGTCTCCTCGATCCGGCCCTCGCGCCAGTCCCGCCAGATCCGGGCGTCCCGGCTGAACTGGCGGGGGTTGTCGAGGACCCGCCGGTTGTCGCGGTAGCCGAGCACCAGCCAGGCGGGCACATCGCCCTCCAGCAGGACCGGCGCGACCGAGCCGTGCTCCTTGCGCAGCCGCTCGTAGATGCTCGCCGGGTCGGTCGCGGCCTCCGGGCCGTACAGCCGGGTCAGGTCGGCCCCGTGGTGGGCGACGGGGCACCCCCGCACGGCCTGGAGGGTGGGGTCGGTCGAATCGTTCATCGGGGCTCCAGGGCCACGGCCGAGCGTTCCTTCAGGTGGTGGATCAGGGCGACGAGGACGTCGCGGCTGGAGGCCCGGTCGCGGGCGTCGAAGGCCACGACCGGTGTGTGCGCCGGGATGTCCAGGGCGTCCCTGATCTCCTCGACCGGGTAGTTCTGCGAGTCGGGGAAGACGTTCAGCGCGACGACGAACGGGACCTCCTGCCGCTCCATCTCCTCGATCGCCCGGAAGCTGGACTCCAGGCGGCGCGTGTCCACCAGGACGATCGCGCCGAGCGCCCCCTTGAACAGCCCGTTCCACAGGAACCAGAACCGCTCCTGGCCGGGCGTGCCGAACAGGTACAGCACCAGGCTCTCGTTGATGCCGATCTTGCCGAAGTCCAGACTGACGGTGGTCTGCGTCTTGTCGGCGACGCCGATGAGGTGGTCGACGTCGGCGCTGGCCTGGGTGAGGGTCTCCTCGGTGGTGAGCGGCTTGATGTCGCTGACCGACCGGACCATGGTGGTCTTCCCGGTGCCGAACCCGCCGGCGATCATCACCTTGACCGAGCGGGTGTCCCCGGCCGAGCCTCCGGGTTGGTCAAAGCCTTTCAAGTCCACTGAGTACCTCCTCAAGGAGCGCGAGGTCGGGCCCGCGACCGGCGTCGTGTGCCGGGATGGGGTTACGGGCTTCGACGCGACCTGCGTCCAGCAGGTCCGACAGCAGCACCGCGAGAATGTTGAAGGGCAGCCCGAGATGAGCGCCGAGTTCGGCGACCGACAGCGGGTCGCGGCAGCGGCGCAGGATCTCCTCGTGCTCGTGCTGCATGCCCGGTAACGGGGCGGCACGGGCGACGACCAGGGTCGCCACGTCGAGGCTCGACGCCGAACCGCCCGGTCCGCTGCGCCCTCCGGTGAGGACGTAGTAGCGCTCGAGACCGGACGGGTCCGACGGCCTGCGGGGAGCACTCATCCAGAGTGCTCCTCCAGGCGCGGAGTGGTGCCGAGGAGTTCACCCATCCTGCGGGCCAGGTCCCTCATCTGGTGCCCCAGCAGGCCCTGGTCGAGGCCTTCCCTGGCGAGCACGCCGAGGTACGTCTCCACACCGGCGCGGACGACGAAGAGGTGTCCGCCGTCGACCTCGATCATCGCGAGGCGCAGCTGACCGGCGTACTTGGGGAACTGCTCGGCGACCGGCTGGGCCAGGGCCTGCAGGCCGGCGACCACGGCGGCGAAGCGGTCGACGTCGTCGGGGTCTTCGGCGCCGTAGGAGGTGATGGCCTTGCCGTCGCTGGAGGCCACGAGGGCGAAACGGATCTCCTGGATGCTCTCGACAAGATCGCGGAGCGCCCAGCTCACATCTGTTCCTTGTTGCGTCATGAGGACTAGTCGCTCTCTTCGGTGCGGTGCTCGGTGGACTCGCGTCCGGCGGGGGTGGCGCGATCGTCGTCCGGCCGGGAGGCCTCCGCGGCGTCGCGTCCGGCGGTGGCGAAGGCGGCGAGGCCGGAGAAGGAGGCGTCCGGCGGGACGGCGGCGACGGTGCTCCGGTCGGTCCGCTCGGCCTGCCTGGGTCCCTCCGTCTCGTTCCGCTTGCTGCGGCGCCGGGGCAGACCGCCGGGCGTGGTCTCCACGGGCTCGGCCCGCGCGGCCGGTGCGGGTGCGGTGGCCGTCTCGTGGGCCGGGGAGGCCGCGGCGGTGCGGACCTCGGCGGTCGCGGCCGGGGTGGCGGGGGCCTGGGCGGTCGCGGCCGTGGGCAGCGGGCTGAAGTACTTGTGCGGGACGACGACCACCACGGAGGTGCCGAGCCACGGCGAGTCCGCGAAGGTGACGCGGATGCCGTAGCGCCGGGCGAGGGCGCCGACGACGCGCAGGCCGATGCTGGCGTCCTCGGTGATGCCGCCGAGGCCCGCGCCGGGCGCGGTGCCCGCGAGGGCGTGCTCGGCCTCGCGCTTCTTCTCCTCGCTCAGGCCCTTGCCGGAGTCCTGGATCTCGATGCCGACGCCGTTGGGGACCTCCTTGCCGGAGATGAGCACCGGTTCGGTGGGCGGCGAGTAGCGGGCCGCGTTGTCCAGGAGGTGGGCGAAGATCAGCGTGAGGTGGTCCACGAGGCCGCCGTCGACGCCGAGTTCGGGCAGGTGGCGCACCTGGACGCGGTGGAAGTCCTTGATCCGGCCGATGCCGCCGCGCACCACGCTCAGCAGCCGCTGCGGCTCCTGCCACTGCCGGCCGGGCCGGTCCGAGCCGCCGAGCACGCCGATGCTGGCGGCGAGCGAGTCGGCGGGGCCGAGTTCCTGGTCGAGCTCCATCAGGCCGCGGGCGACGGCCGGCAGTCTGCCGTGCTCGCCCTGCATCTCGTGCAGACGGCCGCGCAGCTTGCTGGTCAGCACGTGGATGCGGTTGCCGATGCTGATCACGGCCTGTTCGGCGGAGGTGGAGCGGTCGAACTCCGCCTCCAGGCCGATCAGGGCGGTGCGCAGCAGCTTGCGCAGCTCGGCCTGGAGGTCGGCGCTGACCTTCGCGCACTGGTTGACGGTCGGCAGGACGTCGTCGATGGCCTCGCCGGAGCGGAGTCTCTCCATCGCGTCGGGCAGCTGCTCGTCGGCGAGCCGGGCGACCGCGGCGAGCTGGTGGGAGAGCTGTTCCTGCCAGACCTCGGCCTGGTCGGCGAGCTGTGCCTCGTACGACGTGGCCTGCTCGGTCAGCCGTTCCTCGTAGGCCCTCGACTGGTCGGCGAGCTGCGTCTCGTACGTGGCGCTCTGGTCGGCCAGGCGCCGCTCGTACGTGGCGTTCTGCTCGGTCAGCTGGGACTCCAGGGCGGCGCGCTCGGCGGAGAACTTCCGCTCCAGGCCCGCCACATGCTGCTGCCACTGCTGGTTGTGCTCGGCCTGCGTGGTGCGGAAGGAGCCCTCCGCCCGGTGCAGTTGTGCCCGGGTGCGCAGCAGCAGGCGTACGCACACGGCGCTGGCCGCTGTCGCCGCGACACCGGCGACGGCCGCAGTTATTCGCTCCGAGCTCATGAACGTGGCGGCAAGCGTCCCGCCTCCCAAGCCCAGCGGCATCAACCACCAGCTGTACCAGGCGACAGGGGCCCGCGCCGCCGGTGGCGGAGTGGCGAGTTCCATCTGCATCCTTCGAAGCAACACGATCGAACGGGGGGTGTGTGGACCGCACTCATGAGTACGCACCGCGAGTCGACGGACGCGATCGCGTCAACTCGCAGCGCCGGTTGGAACCTTATCGGGTTTGAACCCGAAAGGATCAACTTCCACTTCCGCCGGACGTGAGGGTTCCGTCACGCTCCGACAGAAAGCCACACGTCGACAAATGGCTTTGCTGCCTGATCAGTTGGGCGTGGTCCGGGCCGGGGGCGAGGTCAGCGGGCGGTCTGGAAGGTGCGGCGGTAGGCCTGCGGGGAGACGCCGATGGCCGCGTGCAGGTGCTGGCGCAGGGAGGCGCCGGTCGCGAAGCCGACCTGGCCGGCGATCTGGTCCACGGTGAGGTCGCTGGACTCCAGCAGGTGCCGGGCGCGGGACACGCGCTGCTGGATGAGCCAGCGGCCGGGGCTGAGGCCCACCTCGTCGTGGAAGCGGCGGGCGAAGGTGCGCCGGCTCATCCGGGCGTGGGCGGCGAGGTCGGCCAGGGTGAGCGGTTCGCCGAGGCGTTCCAGGGCCCAGGCGCGGGTGGCGGCGGTGGTGGCCGCGCCCTGTTCGGGGACGGGCTGCTCGATGTACTGGGCCTGGCCGCCGTCCCGGAACGGCGGGACCACGCAGCGGCGGGCGACGGAGTTGGCCAGCCTGCTGCCGTGGTCCTTGCGGACGAGGTGGAGGCAGACGTCCACACCGGAGGCGGCTCCGGCCGAGGTGAGGAACGGGTGGTCGTCGACGAACAGCACGTCCGGGTCGAGGTCGACACGCGGGAACCTGCGCCGGAAGTGATCGGCGACCTGCCAGTGGGTGGTCGCCCGGCGCCCGTCGAGCAGCCCTGCGGCGGCCAGGACGAAGGCGCCGGTGCAGATGGAGACGATGCGGGTGCCGGGGCGGATGAGCGCGAGCGCGGACAGGACCTCGGCGGACACCTCGTCGGTCAGGTGGGACGGCGCGACGGGCGCGATCACCACCGTGCCGGCCGTGGCCAGGGCCTCGG
The DNA here is from genome assembly GCF_964272415.1 of Streptomyces sp. SudanB52_2052. Lineage (NCBI taxonomy): Bacteria > Bacillati > Actinomycetota > Actinomycetes > Kitasatosporales > Streptomycetaceae > Streptomyces > Streptomyces sp. SudanB52_2052. The sequence goes on from NZ_OZ186796.1 coordinate 469,173, forward strand.
GGCCGTGCTCCACGGTGACGCCGAAGTCGGCCTCGGTGCGCACCGGGCCGCCGTCGACCGAGCAGGTCAGGACCTCGTAGCGGCCGTCGGCGGCGCCGAGGATCCGGCTGGGGATGCCCAGCTCGAAGGGGTACACGCCGTCCAGGGCCAGGACCACCACTCGCTCACGCCGCATGGCACGATCCTATCGAATGATGGCAATCATGCCATGGCGGAGGGGATCACCGACCGGCACGCTGGATGACCATGAGCACACAGAAGACGATGCGAGCCATCAGCCAGGACGTCCTCGGCGGTCCCGAGGTCCTGAAGGAAGTGGAGGTCGAGCGCCCGGTACCGCGGCCCAACGAGGTGCTGGTCCGGATGCGGGCCGCCGGGGTCAATCCGACCGACTGGAAGCACCGTGCCACCGGCGGCTTCCTGGGCGAGCCGCCCTTCGTCCTCGGCTGGGACGTCTCCGGGGTGGTGGAGGCGATCGGCATCGGTGTCGCGGCGTTCGCGCCCGGTGACGAGGTCTTCGGCATGCTGCCGTACCCGTTCGGGCACGGCTCGCACGCCGAGTACGTCATCGCGCCCGTCCGCGCCCTGACGCGCAAGCCGGCCGGACTCGACCACGTCCAGGCGGGCGCGCTGCCGCTGGTCTCGCTCACCGCGTGGCAGGCGCTGACCGAGCACGCCGACCTGCGGCCCGGGCAGCGCGTGCTGATCCACGCCGCCGCGGGCGGCGTCGGGCACGTGGCGGCGCAGATCGCCAAGGAGCACGGCGCGTACGTGATCGGCACCGCGAGCGCGGGCAAGCACGAGTTCCTGCGCGGGATCGGCGTGGACGAGGCGGTGGACTACCGCGAGACGGACTTCACCGAGGCCGTGAAGGACGTCGACGTCGTCCTGGACACGATCGGCGGCGACAACGCCCTGCGTTCACTGCGGGTGCTGCGCCCGGGCGGGGTCGTGGTGTCGATCCTGCCGGCGGGCTCGGACGACTTCTACGAGGAGGCCGGGCGGCTCGGTGTCCGGGCGGTCCGGATGCTGGTCGACGCCGACCGCGCCGGCATGGAGACGATCGCGGGGATCGCCGAGGCGGGCAGGCTCCGCGCCACCATCGCGGGGACCTTCCCGCTGTCCGCCGCCGCCGAGGCACACGCCCAGGGCGACACCGGCCGGACGACGGGCAAGCTGGTCCTGGTGAACGACTGACCGTACGGCAGTGCCCCGAAGGGGCGCGGGGGAACTGCGCGACAAGCCACGGCATGGCGGCACACGCAGATCCCCCGCACCCCCCGAGCTCTCAGGCGAACCGGCCATGACGGCCGGCCGCGTCAGAACGTCAGCACCGGCTTGATCGTCTTGCCCGACCTCATGTCCTGCACCGCCCGGTCGATGTCCCCGAAGGGATACGTGCCGATCAGGCGGTGCAGCGGCAGCCGGCCGTCCTTCACCAGACGGACCAGGGCCGGGATCATGGTCTGGGTCTCGCTGTCGCCGAGGGTGAGGCCGACGATCCGCTTGCCGCCGAGCAGGCCGTTGACGTCCAGGGAGACCTCGGTGCCGAAGGGCGGGGCGCCGACGACGACCAGGGTGCCGCGGGCGGCGAGCGCGTCGACGCCCTGGCGCAGGACGCCGACGTTGCCCGTGGTCTCCACGACGCCGTCCGCGCCCTGGCCGTCCGTGATGCCGGCGAGGGCCTCGCCCAGTTCCGTGGTGCTGGTGTCGACGGTGTGCGTGGCGCCCAGCTCGCGGGCGAGCGACAGGCGTTCGGCGACGCGGTCGACGGCAACGATCCGGACGGCCGGGGTGAGGGCCGCCGCCATCACGGCCGACAGGCCGACCGCTCCGGCGCCCAGGACGACGACCGTGCTGCCGGTGTCCGGCTTCAGCACGTTCCAGACGGCACCCACACCGGTCTGCACACCGCAGCCCAGCGGGGCGATGGACTCCAGCGGCACGTCCGGGTCGACCTTGACGAGGCTCCGCTCGTCGGCCAGCGCCCGCTCGGCGAAGGAGGACTGGCCGAAGAAGTGGCCGCCCAGGGCCTCGCCGCCCCGGGTGATGGTGCTCGACCCGTCGGCGCGGCTGCCGCCCAGCAGGTTCAGCGGCAGCCAGATCGCGCAGTACGCGGGGTGGCCGCCGCGGCAGTTGCGGCAGTCGCCGCAGGAGGTGAAGGAGAGCAGGACGTGGTCGCCGGGCGCGACGCCGGTGACGGCGGGGCCGACGGCCTCGACGACGCCCGCGCCCTCGTGGCCCAGGACCCCGGGCAGCGGGAAGGGCAGCCCGCCGCTCGCCACGCCGAGGTCGGTGTGGCACAGGCCGGTGGCGACCATGCGGACCAGCGCCTCGTGGGGGCCGGGCTCGTCGAGGACGACGTCGGAGAGGGTGAAGGGCGCGCCGCCGGACTCGACGACCGCGGCACGGGTGGTGGTGGGCATCGCGATGACTCCTTGACGGTGCTCAGTCGAGCGAGACGACGACGGACTTGACCTTGGTGTATCCGGCGAGGGCCTCGGGGCCGTACTCGCGGCCGTAGCCGGAGTCCTTGACGCCGCCGAAGGGCACCGCGGGGTCGAGCATCGCCCAGTCGTTGACCCAGACGATGCCGGCCTGGAGCCGGTCGGCGACGCGGTGGGCGCGGGCGAGGTTGCTGGTCTGCACGCCCGAGGCCAGTCCGTACGGCGTGGAGTTGGCGAGGGCGACGGCCTCGTCCTCGTCGTCGAAGGGCTGCACGGTGAGGACGGGGCCGAAGATCTCCTCCTGGATCACCCGGGAGTCGTTGGCCAGGTCGGCGATGACGGTGGGCCGGTAGTAGTAGCCGCCGTCCAGGTCGAGCCGCTCGCCGCCGCAGACGATCCGGGCGCCCTCCTTGCGGGCCAGGGCGACGTACTCCTCGACCTTCTTCAGGTGCTTCTCCGCTGCCATCGGGCCGATGACCGTGTTCGGGTCGCGCGGGTCGCCGACCGGCACGCCGGGCACGGCCTCGGCGAGGATGCCGAGCAGCGTGGGGTAGACCGAGCGGGCCACCAACAGGCGCGGGCCGCCCATGCAGAACTGGCCGGTGTTGAAGACGAAGCCCTTGATGACGGCGCCGACCGCCTTCTCCAGGTCGGCGTCCTCGAAGACGAGGTGGGCGGCGTTCCCGCCGAGCTCCATGGTGACGGGCTTGAGCGCCTCGCCGGCGACGCTCGCCACGTGCCGGCCGATCGCCGTGGAGCCGGTGAAGGCCACCTTGTCGACGCCCCGGTGGCGCAGCAGCGCCTCGCCGGCCACCGGGCCGGTGCCCGTCACGACGTTGACCACGCCGTCGGGGACGCCGGCCTCCTGGAACAGCCGGGCCATGTAGAGGGCGCTGAGCGGGGTCTCGTCGGCGGGCTTGTGGACGACCGTGTTGCCGGCCGCGAGCGCCGGGCCGATCTTGGAACCGGCGAGGATCAGCGGGAAGTTGAACGGGGTGATCGCGGCGACCACGCCGAGCGGCTCGCGCTTGGTGTAGGCCAGGGCGTTCATGGGGGTGTCGCGCAGGGCGCCGTCCTGGCCCTGGGCGAGGTTCGCGTAGTACTCGTAGTCGTTGGCCGCGTTCGTCACGTCGACCGCGCCGCACAGGGTGATCGGCTTGCCGACGTCGAGGCTCTCCAGTGCGGCGATCTCGTCCGCGTTCTCGCGGATCAGCCGGGCGACGCGGTGCAGCACCCGGCCGCGCTCGCGGCCACTCAGTCCGGACCAGGCGCCGTCGTCGTAGGCCGCGCGGGCGGCGCCCACGGCCGCGTCGACGTCGGCCGGGCCCGCCTCCGCGACGGTGGTGACGACCGTGCCCCGGGACGGGTCGACCACCTCGGTACGCGCCCCGTCCGCGGCCTCGCGCCACCGGCCCCCGATGAACAGCTGCCCGGGTTCCTTCTCGAAGGTGGTCATCGCCACTCCTCAGCGTCGTCGCCAAGATTTCAACAAACAGGATTCCTGTTGGTTCGCAGTCTCTTTACAGACAGGTTTCCTGTCAATGCTCTAGCCTGCATCCATGCTCGACACACAGGTGACCAAGGCACCCCCTTCCCTGCTCTACATGGTCAAGCAGGTGGAGCTCGTCGTGCGCTCCCACCTGGACGAGCTGGTGAGGCCGTCCGGGATCACCGCTCTCCAGTACACCGCGCTGACCGTGCTGGAGCGACACGACGGACTGTCGGCGGCCCAGCTGGCGCGCGACTCCTTCGTCACCGCGCAGTCGATCGCCGACCTCGTGCGCTCCCTGGAGGGCCGCGGCCTGGTGCGCCGGGAGCGCAACCCCCGCAACCGCCGGGAGCTGCTGATCCTGCTCACCGACGCCGGCCGCGAGCTGCTCGCGCGGCACGCCGGGCCCGTCCGGGAGCTGGAGGAGCGGATGGTGCGCGACCTCACGGCGCACCAGACCGAGCAGTTCCGCCAGGCGCTCAGCAAGGCCTGGCACGCCCTGTCGTAGCCGGAGCCGCACACCCGGCACCACGCCCGCGCTCACGCCCGCGCACGCCCCCGCGCGAACCTCGGCCAACTGGCCTGTAATTCAGAGACATATGTCAATCGAACATGCTCAAATTCACTCGATGGAGGGTAACTTGCAGGGCGGGGAACGGTTGTGAGGACCGCGCCCCCTCCCCACGCACGGAGCAGGCTGGAGGCGATCTCGTCGTGCGGCAGGAACCTGCACCGCTCACCCGGCATCTGCGCGTCCGCCAGGAACGGGGGCACACGGTGCTGGAGTTCCGCGGCGAGATCGACCTCGCCGCGGCCACGGAGATCGCCCCGCACCTGGACCGGGAGACGAACCGCCCCGCCGCCCGGCTCGTGATCGACCTCAGCCGGATCGAGTTCTTCGACTGCTCGGGCCTGCGGCTGCTGTACCGGGCCAGGAGCCGGGTGCTCGACCGGGACGGGTACGTGCTCCTCGTCTGCTCCCACCCGCTGACGCTGCGCGTCCTGCGGATCACCGGCCTGTCCCGGCTGCTGCCGCCGCAGCCGACGCTCGACGCGGCCCTGCAGCAGCCGGAGGCCCCTTCCCGTCCCTGAGGCGGCTCGCTCCGCGGGGTGAGCGCCCCGGCCGTTGCCGAGAGGCCGCTCGGGGTCAGGCGAGGTTCTCGGCGAAGAAATCGTCGAGCCGGTCGAAGGGGATGAGGTCCTTGCGGTCGTACAGGTCGACGTGGTCCGCGCCAGGGACGACCACGAGGTCGACGGTGCCCGGAGCCATCTTGCGGACGTCCTCGGAGTAGTAGAGGGAGTGCGCCTCGGCGCCGGCCACCAGGAGGGCCTTGCGGGGCGCCAGCATGTCGATGTTCGTCATCTGCCGGAAGCCGAAGAACGACATCGGCGTGGTCGCGGTCCACGCGGTGGTGGAGTTGATCGAGCGCGGGTGGTAGCCGCGCTCGGTGCGGTAGTAGTCGAAGAAGATCTTCGTGATGGGGTCGGCGTCCGCCGGGAGGGTCTTGGGCAGGACGCGGTTCGAGGGGGCGACGTTGCCGTCCTCGTCGAAGGGCACCTCGTGGGAACCCCGCGCGAAGGTGCCCTTCTCGGCGTCGGTCCAGCGCTGCCGGCTGAGGTGGTCGATGACCTTCTGGCGCTGCTCGCGCGTGTAGAAGTCCTCGTGGCCGCGGGACATGCTGCGCGACATGTCGTACATCGAGGCCGTGGCGACCGCCTTGATACGGCTGTCCGCGGCCGCCGCGGTGAGCGCCATGCCGCTCAGGCCGCAGATGGCCTGCACGCCGATCCGCTCGCGGTCGACGATCTTCTGCAGGCCGAGGAAGTCGACGGCGGCGCTGAAGTCCTCGGTGTAGACGTCGGGCGAGCCCACGTCGCGCACCGTGCCGCCGCTCTCCCCGGTGAAGGAGGGGTCGAAGGCGAGGGTGACGTAGCCGCGGCGGGCGAACTCGTTGGCGTAGAGCCCCGAGGACTGTTCCTTGACCGCGCCGAACGGGCCGCTGAGCACCAGGGCGGGCAGCCTGCCCCTGGCGTTCCTCGGCACGTAGAGGTCCGCGGCGACCTCGATGCCGTAGCGGTTCTTGAACCGCACCGAGGTCCGCCTGACGTTCCTGTCCAGCGCGAAGGTGTAGCCGCCCTTGCCCTTGGCCCTGCCCTGTCCGGTGGCGCCCGCGGCGCGGCCGGTCTCCTCACCGAAGGCGGGCAGAGCCGTGAAGGAGGCGGCGGTGGCGGCGCCGGTGGCGGCGATCAGTCCGAGCGCTTTGCGACGTTCCATGGAGTGGACCTCATATTCGTTCGGTGCAGGAAAAGGCGCGCCGGCCGGTGGTGTCGCGACCGCGGCGCGATTCCAGGGAACCGCTTCTGCGCCAGGTGTGGCAGGTCGGGTTTGTGGGGGTACAAACTCCACCCCCCAACCCCGCGGGGTGTGCGGACGAGAGGCCCGCCGCGTGCGCCCCGCATGCTTCCGCCGGGTTCGTCGAATCCTCAACTCCGCGGTCTGGCAGGGGGCGTGGCGGGCATCCGGACAGTAGGAAGGAGGGCCGTCGCATGACGACTCCCGTCAAGCGCCTCCCCAGGCGCATGCCCGGCTGGGCCAAGGTGGTGGCCGCGCTCGTGCTGGTGCTCGTCGTGTTCTTCGCCGGGCTCCGGCTGAGCGTGCTCCCGGGCCTGAAGGACCTGTTCGGCACCGACACCCACGACCGGTCCGGCCCCGCGCTGCTGAAGTCCATCCAGGACATCAGCCGCTACGACGCCGCCTCCGGCAACTTCCAGGTCGTCGTGGACCTGGAGAAGGACGCCAGGTTCCTGCCCGACGCGATCCGCGGCACCCGCACCCTGTACGTCGGCGCGGGCACCGTGGACGCCTACGTCGACCTGGGCAAGGTCGGCGAGAACGACGTGAAGGTCAACGGCGACCGCACGTCCGCCACGCTCCGGCTGCCCCACGCGCAACTGGGCAAGCCGTCCCTCGACCCCGACCGCTCCTACGCCGTCTCCAAGCAGCGCGGTCTCTTCGACCGCCTCGGCGACCTCTTCTCGGACAACCCCAACGGCGAACAGGCCGTGCAGAAACTCGCGGTGCGGCACATCGGCGACGCGGCGAAGGAGAGCGAACTGATCGCCCGCGCCGAGTCGAACACCACCGGCATGCTCGAAGGCCTGCTGCGCTCCCTGGGCTTCAAGGAGGTGAACGTCTCGTACGGGGGCTGATCGGCTCCCGAGGAATGCGGGCCGTGGGACGTGGCGGCGCGCGGCGGCTCCCGGTCGGGAGTGCCCCGGTGGGAGGCGGGGAAACAGTGGCCGGGAACGGCCGGTGGCGGCATCGTCGGTCCGCCTGTGGGTAACCGCCCTACCACGCAGGGAAGTTGAAGACTGGAGGACCAATGGCCGGTGCAGCCTCACGTCCCCGGACCGCCCGGTCCGGGAGCGAGCGTCGCCCGCTTCCACTGCCCGTCCGGGTGCTGGCGACGCTGTGCGCCTTCACGTTCATGGTCGCCTTCGCCGTGGTGCTGGCACGGCTGACCCTGCAGCCCTCCCCCGCCTCGGAGGCGCTGACCCACAGCAATCTGCGGCCGGGCAGCTCCCTGAAGGCCTATCTGGACCAGCCGGAGCTGCGGGACGCCGTCCGGCAGATCGGCGGCAACATCCTGCTGGGCGTCCCGTTCGGGGTCCTCGTCCCCGTCGTCGCGCCCCGCACCCGCGGCATCCTGCGCGTGCTGTTCCTGACGGCCGTGGTGATGCTCCTGGTGGAGTTCGCGCAGGGCGCCCTGGTCACCGGCCGCGCCTTCGACATCGACGACGTCATCCTCAACACGGCGGGCGCGCTGATCGGTTACCTCCTCCTCGGCCGCCGCCTGAGCCGCGCGATCCACGCCCGCAGGCCCCGCCGCGACCGCCGGACGAAACCTACGCCGACCGGCTGACCTGCGGGCTGCAACGGGCCGTCCATGCGGACGATCCCCTCGATGGAGTCCAGACGGGCCGGCAGCTCCGCGTCCTCGACCGAGGTGGTGGTGAGCAGCAGAAGCCAGTCCGCCGGGAAGTGGCTGTCGCGCTCGCTGAAGACCAGCCCGAGGCGGTCGCCGAGGAGCGAGACCAGCTCGTCGGCCGAGTACGCGTCGGTGCCGTGTACGTGTTCGGGCATGATCGGGTGATCGTATGCCGCGGCCGTGGGGCTAGTGCACGGTCCAGGTGAACTTGTCCCCGCCCACCCAGCGGACCACGTCCGGGTCGTCCAGGTCGTGGACCGTGATGCCGAACGCGGCCGCGGCCGCCAGGACGTCGGTGACGGCCCTGGCCTCCCCGACCACCTGGCCGTCGATCTCCACGATCCGGAACGGCGGTGTGCCCGGCTGGACCCCGAGCACCATGATCCGGGGGTGCGCTATGTGCGGGCTCGAGATTTCGGTCATGCATCGAGCGTAGAGCGGAACCGGCTCCGGCGCGGGGTCCGGGTCAGCGGTCGAGGAGGTCGAGGACGGCCGCCTCGATGGCCCCCTGGGTGGCGGGGCGCCCGAAGTCGCCGTGCTCGCCCAGCCGGGTGAGCACGGGGGCGACGGTCTCCCCCTGCTCGAACAGTTCGAAGACACGCGGGTCGATGTAGGAGGCCCGGCACACGGCCGGGGTGTTGCCGAGGTAGTGGCTGACCTCGCGGACGGCCCGGGCGGCCTGCCGGCGCCGGGCCGCCGCTGTGGCGCGGGCGTCCCGGGCGGTGACGGCGAGCGCGACGGCGGCGAGGACCGTCGCGTGCCAGGTACGGAAGTCCTTGGCCGTGATGTCGACCCCGGACAGCCGGCGCAGCGCCTCGTTCAGGTCGTCGCTGTGCAGGTCGTGCCAGGCTCTCCCCTCCCAGAAGACGAGCAACCGTTCCCCGCCCCGCCGACGGCGCAGCAACGCCCGTACGACCGCGTGCGCCTGGTCGTCCACGAGGGCCCGCACGATCTCGGTCCCGCCCTTGGCGGGGTAGCTGAACGCGATCTCGCCACGGCCGCAGGTGACGTGCTCGCGCAGCATCGTCGTCAGGCCGTAGGTCCCGTTGTCGCGGGTGTGCCGGTCGCTGCCGACGCGGAAGAAGCCGAGGTCCAGCAGGCGTACGGCACAGGCGGTGACCCGGGCCCGGCTCAGGCCGCCGCCGGCGAGGTCGGAGGCGACCCGGGCCCGCAGGTCGGGCAGGGCCCGCGCGACCTGGCGCACGTGCTCGTGCTTGGCCTGCTCCTGCCGGGCCCGGAACTCCTCGTGGTACAGGTACTGGCGGCGCCCGGCGTCGTCGGTGCCGACCGCCTGGAGGTGGCCGTTCTCGTGCCGGCAGATCCACACGTCGCGCCAGGCGGGCGGGATGACCAGGGCCTTGATCCGGGCGAGCTGCCCCGGGTCGGTGAGGGCCCGACCGTCGGAGTCCAGGTAGCGGAAGCCGCGGCCGTGGCGGACGCGGCGGATGCCGGGCTCGTCGCAGGAGCTGGTGCGCAGTCTCACCGCGGCCCCCTCAGGGGCGCCGCCAGTCGTCACCGGTGAGGTGCGAACCGGCCTGCGGCCCCATCCGCAGCATGCCGCCGTCGACGCTCCAGGAGGCGCCGGTGACGTAGGAGGCGTCCGGCCCGGCGAGGAAGGCGATGACGGCGGCGACCTCCCGGGCGTCGCCGGGCCGTCCGAGCGGGATGCCGGGGCGGCTCTCGGTGTGCGGGTCGGTGTCCTCCTGCCCGGTCATGGGCGTGGAGATCTCGCCGGGCGCGACGGCGTTGACGGTGATGCCGTGCTCGGCGAGTTCCAGCGCCATGACCTGGGTGAGCAGCCCGAGCCCGCCCTTGGCGGCGCAGTACGGGGCGGCGCCCACGCGCGGCTGGTGCTCGTGGACGGAGGTGACGTTGACGATCCGGCCGCCGTCCCCCTGCCGGATCATGTGCCGGGCCGCCTTCTGACCGCACAGGAACGGCCCGACGAGGTCGACGTCGAGGACCTCACGGACCTTCGGCAGCTCCAGGTCGAGGAACGGCGTCATGGTGCCCGTGCCGGCGTTGTTGACCAGCACGTCCAGGCGGCCGAGGCGCTCGCACAGCTCGTCGACGGTGTCGGTGGCCTCGGGCAGCCGGGTGAGGTCCATCCGGGCGACCTCGGCCCGCCGCCCGTGCGCCCGGACCTCCTCCGCGGTCTCCTCCGCTCCCTTGTGGTCGCTGTGCCAGGTGATGCCGACGTCCAGGCCCGCCTCGGCGAGGCGCACGGCGGTGGCCCGGCCGATGCCGGAATCGGCGCCGGTGATCACAGCGACCTTGCCGGTGGGCGCGGTGGGGGCGGACATGACAGGCCTCCTCGTCGACGCGGGCGGGACGAGGCATCGCAGTACCCGGGTGGGTACCGGGCAAACCGTCGGCCCGTCGTGCGGCCCGCCGGGCGCTGGGGAACCCTTGAGGTGGAGGTGGCGATGGACCCCGTCGAGGCACTGGACCGGATCGCCTTCCTGCTGGAGCGGTCCCTGGCGCCGACGTACCGCGTGCGCGCCTTCCGCACGGCGGCCCGGGTGCTGAAGGAGCTGGGCGAGGACGAGGTGCGCCGACGGGCGGGCGACGGTTCGCTGGAGAAGCTCAAGGGCGTCGGCCCGAAGACCGCGCAGGTGGTGCGGGAGGCGCTGGCCGGGCAGGTGCCCGGCTATCTGTCGAAGCTGGAGGGCGAGGCGGACGAGCGGCCGACCGTACGGGGCGGGGAGAAGCTGCGGGCGCTGCTGCGCGGGGACTGCCATCTGCACTCCGACTGGTCCGACGGCGGCAGCCCGATCGAGGAGATGGGGCGGGCCGCGGCGGCGCTGGGCCACGAGTGGGCGGCGCTGACCGATCACTCGCCGCGGCTGACGGTGGCGCGCGGGCTGTCGGCCGAGCGGCTGCGCGAGCAGTTGGACGTGGTGGCGGAGCTCAACGCGACCTGGGCGCCGTTCCGGCTGCTGACCGGCATCGAGTGCGACATCCTGGAGGACGGCTCGCTCGACCAGGAGCCGGAGCTGCTGGACCGGCTCGACGTCGTGGTGGTGTCGGTCCACTCCAAGCTGCGCATGGACGCCCGGTCGATGACCCGGCGGATGGTGGCCGCCGTCCGTGACCCGCACTCGGACGTGCTCGGGCACTGCACGGGGCGGCTGCTGACCGGGCGGGGACGGCCGGAGTCGGAGTTCGACGCGGACGAGGTGTTCGCGGCGCTCGCCGAGACGGGCACCGCCCTGGAGATCAACAGCAGGCCGGAGCGGCTCGACCCGCCGCGGCGGCTGCTGCGCCGGGCCGTGGACGCGGGGGTGCTGTTCTCCGTCGACACCGACGCGCACGCGCCGGGGCAGCTGGACTGGCAGATCAACGGGTGCGCGCGGGCGGAGGAGTGCGGGGTGCCGCCCGAGCGGGTGGTGACCACCTGGTCCCTCGACACCCTGCTGGCGTGGACCCGTGAGCGGCGCGTGCCATACGGCTGACGTGGTACCCGCGCGGCCCGAGAGAAAGGGACTGCACGTATGGCACACGCGGAACGGGCCGCCGTGTTCGATGTCGACGGCACGCTCGTCGACACCAACCACCTGCACGTCGTGACCTGGTGGGAGGCCCTGCGACAGGCGGGCCACCAGGTGCCGATGCACGCCGTCCACCGGGCCGTGGGCCTGCCCTCCACCGACCTCGTCGCCCATCTGCTGGGCGACGACCGCGACCCGGAGCAGGACGCCGCGATCAGCGCCGCCCACAAGGCGCTGTACGGGCAGTACTTCGACCGGCTGCCCGCGCTGCCGGATGCCGGGCCCCTGCTGCGGCGCCTGCACCGGGAGGGCTGGACGGTGGTGCTGGCCACCTCGGCGGGCGGCGCGGAGCTGAGCGCGCTGCGCCGGGCGATCGACGCCGACGACGCGATCGCCGCGACGGCCAGTGCCGACGACGTCGACCGGGGCAAGCCGGCCCCCGAGCCGGTGGAGCACGCCCTGGAACTGGCCGGGGTGCCGGCGGAGCGGGCGGTGTTCGTCGGCGACACGGTGTGGGACATGCGCGCGGGCAGCCGGGCCGGGGTGCGCTGCGTGGGCGTGCTGTGCGGCGGCATCCCGCGTACGGACCTGGAGGAGGCGGGCGCGGACGCGGTCTACGCCGACCCCGCGCACCTCCTGGCCTCGCTCCGGGACGGCCCGCTCGCGTGAGGCGGCGTGCAACCCCCGGTCACGCGGATACCCGCAGCGCATGACGCGTGTGACGAGTGGGGTACGGCGGACGGCGGACGCCCTTCGCCGGCGGAGGGACCGAGGCACCACGGCGGACGGCGGCCCGGCCCCGGGTCCGCGGCCCGGGGGTGCGGCAGCGGCCCAGCGGCGCCTGCGGAACCTGGAGCACGGGATCCGTGCCGTGCAGCCGGTGGACGCCGTACGACGGGAGACCCGGGCCGCCTGGGGTGCGATGCGAGCGGCCTGGCACGGGCCCGGGCGGGAGCGGGATCTGGTCGTCCAGTCGCTGAAGGCGGCCGCGGCGGCCGTGATCGCCTGGCTGGTGGGCGGTGTCTGGATGGGGGACCCGCTGGCCCTGATGGCGCCGTGGGTGGCGCTGGTGCTGGTGCAGGCCACGGTCTACAGCTCGCTGGTGCAGGGCGCCCGGCAGTTCGGGGCGATCTGCGTCGGCGCCCTGCTGGCCTCGGCGGCGCAGGCGATCACCGGTGACACGACCGGCGCGCTCGCCCTGTCCGTGCCGGTGCTGATGCTGCTGGCGAACTGGCCCCGCTTCGGCGACCAGGGCATCTACGCGGCGACCACGGCCCTGTTCACCCTGGCCGCGGGCACGGTGAGCCTGTCCGGCGTGGGGCACCGGGTGGGACAGGCCGCGCTCGGCGCCGTGATCGGCGTCGCCGTCAACGCGCTCGTGCTGCCGCCGATCCATCTGCGGGACGTGCGGGAGAACCTGGCGTCGCTCGCCCGGGAGGTGGGGGACGTCCTGCACACGGTCGGCGCCGACCTGCGCGAGGGCGAGTGGGACGCGCAGACCGCCGCCGACTGGCTGAACGCCTCGGCGGGGCTGGAGCACCGCCTGGACGCGCTGCACTCGGCACGCCGGTGGAGCCAGGAGAGCCTGCGCCTGACCTACGGCCCGCTGCGCGCCCTGCACCGCGTACCGCACGGGGCGGCCGCCCTGCCGCCGGTGGAGGAGGACGAGCGGTTCGGCCGGGTCACCGGGCACGTCACCGCCCTGACCCGGGCCCTGGCCGTGTCCGTGGACGACAGCCGGACGCCCGCCCCGCCCGAGGGTGAGTCCCTGCGTGCGTACGCGCGTCTGCTGGAGCTGATCGGCGACGCCTGCCACGCGGACGCGGACAGTCTGCTGCACGGCAGCATGGCCGGCCGCCCGGACGCCGAGACCGAGAAGGCGATGCGGGAGCTGCACGAGGAGCTCCAGGCCAAGCTGCGCCGGCACGCCGAGGACGGCGCCGCGCACACGGCGGTCCTGGGCACGCTGCTGTTCCAGGCGGAGAACCTGTGGGCGGAGACCGTGCCCGACGACCAAGGGCAGTGACGCACCTCACGGGGCGGAGGGCGCGAACCCGGAACACCCAGAGGTAGTTCCCCGTTGAACGACACGTGGGTGCGGATGGGACAGTGTCCCCGGGCCTCACCATTCGCCCACAGGGACGATCGTTCGGCTGAAGCCCTGTGGAGCCCCTCGCCGAGAGGCGACCGCCATCCGCGCCCACCTCAGAGCCGCCCCGGCCGTGATTCCCCCGTCCGGCCGGGGCTTCCTTCTGCCCACGTGCAATCCGCCCCACCCGGGTACTCGGTCATCGCTCGCGGAACCACGGCCGAGAGGAGCCAGAGGTGAGCAGCGCAACGGGCATGAGGGTCGTCGTCACGGGCGCCACGGGCAACGTGGGCACGAGCGTGGTGCGTCTCCTCTCCGAGGATCCCGAGATCGGCTCCGTCCTGGGCCTGGCCCGGCGGCTCCCGGACTGGTCGCCGCCGAAGACGGACTGGGACGCGGTCGACCTGGCCGCCGAGCGGTCCGACCTGGTGGAGCGGTTCACGGGCGCCGACGCGGTCGTCCATCTGGCCTGGGCGTTCCAGCCGACGCACGATCCGGCGGCGACCTGGCGCACCAACGTGCTGGGCAGCATGCGGGTGTTCGAGGCGGTGGCCGAGGCCGGGGTGCCGGCGCTGGTGCACGCCTCGTCGGTCGGCGCCTACTCCCCCGGACCCAAGGACGAGGCGGTGGACGAGTCGTGGCCGACGCACGGCTGGCCGGACGCCGCGTACTGCCGGGAGAAGGCCTATCTGGAGCGCGCGCTGGACACGTTCGAGCGCGACCACCCCGGCACGCGGGTGGTGCGGATGCGCCCCGCCTTCCTCTTCAAGCGGGAGTCCGCGAGCGAGCAGCGCCGCATCTTCGGCGGCAAGTTCCTGCCGGGCCCGCTGGCCCGCCCGGAGCTGCTGCCCTTCCTGCCGGACATCCCGGGGCTGCGGGTGCAGGCGCTGCACACGGACGACGCGGCGCACGCGTATCGGCTGGCGGTGCACTCCGACGCCCGGGGCGCCTTCAACCTGGCGGCCGAGCCGGCGGTCGACGCGCACGTGCTGGGCGAGATGCTCGGGGCCCGGCCGGTGCGGCTGCCGCGCACGGCGGCCCGTTCGGCGATCGCGGCCGCCTGGGGCCTGCACCTGCTGCCCGCCTCCCCGCACCTGTTCGACGCGGTGCTGCGGCTGCCCCTGATGGACTCCGGGCGTGCCCGCAGGGAACTCGGCTGGCAGCCGGAGCGTACGGCGACGCAGGTGCTGGCGGAGTTCCTGCAGGGCCTCCAGCAGGGCGCGGGGGCGGGGACGGAGCCGCTGCGGGGCCGCAAGGTGGGCTGATCCCGCGGAGGAGCCGAGAACGAGGCCGAGGGCCGCGGCCGACCCCCACAGTCGGCCGCGGCCCTCGGTGTTCTTTCCGGGGCGGCCTCGGAGTTTTCCGGGGCTCTCCCCGCTCAGCCGGAGGACTCGTCCGGGCTCAGCCGGAGGACTCGTCCGGCACCGGATGCTCGGTCTGCGCCGTTCCCGAGCGCGGCGCGCCTTGCCGGCCCGTCCCGGCTTCGTCCGTGTCGGGGACGTCGTCGGCCGGCTCGTCGGCCTCGTCCGCCTGGTCGTTCTCGTTCTCGCCGGTGCCCGTGAAGCGCGGTGCGACCTCCCACGGGTCCTCGCCGGCGTCGGCCTGCTGGTCCGGCATGTCCCGCGGGACGGGCTCACCGTTCTCGCCGGGTGCTTCGAGGCGGTGGTCGGTCACGGCGTACTCCCTTCGCTCGTTCGGGCGCCACGCGAGTACCTCCGCCGTGACCTGAGAAACCTCAGCGCGGTGCACGCTCCTGGAGCGCCGTGCGCCAGGCGGGGAGCGGACCGTCCGGTGCGGGGTCGGGGCGCCGTCCGCCGCGGGCGGAGGAACGTCGCGCTCGCTCGTCCTGGCCGTCCTGGAGGAGACCGCCGGGTACCCGGGCGCCGGCCTGTCCGGCCTGATCAACCTCTTCCAGCCCGAGCGCATCCTCATCGGCGGCTGGGCGGGCCTGGCGCTCGGCTCACGCTTCCTGCCCGCCGTACGCCGCCACGCCCTGGCGTACGCCCTGCGCCACCCGGCCGGGAAGGTCACCATCGGCCTCGGCCGGCTCGGGCCCGACGCCGTCACGGTCGGCGCGGCGAGCCGGCCGCTCGCCTCATGGGGTGAGCCGACCGGTGGCCACGAGGTCCTCGATCTCGTCCAGGGCCGCGACGAGTTCCGGGGCGACGGCCTCCTGGACCCAGCGCTCCTGCTCCGCGCCGACCTCGCGCGGGACCGTCTCGGTGAGCATGATCAGGTAGAGGTAGGACCGGTACAGGGCGAGGCGGAGCCGGGCCGGGGCGTCGAACTCCGCCCGGCCCCCGGCCTCCCGGTACCCCGCAAGGAACGCCTCGTCCTTCCTGATGTCCCCCAGCAGCGCCAGGGAGACGAAGTCGGCCAGGGGGTCGCCCCAGAACATGCGCTCGCCGTCGATGAGACCGCCGATGCGGGCCCCGCCGTCCGAGCGGTCGACCATGATGTTGCCGGGCCACAGGTCGAAGTGGACGAGGCGGGGGACGGTGACCTCGTCGAGGGCACCGTACGCGGACCCGGCGGTACGGGCCACCGCGTCGGCGGACCGGGGCAGCCGGGCCTCGTAGCGCCGGGCGTCGTCGAGCACGGCGTCGAACATCGTCGTGAACGCGGTCCGCCAGTCGGGCGCGAGCGGTCCGAGGGCGCCGGAGGGGTAACCGTGGCCGGGGCCCGTCACGCCGTGGAGCCGGGCCACGTGGCCGCCCAGCTCGGTGCGCAGCGCGGTCCGTTCCCGGTCCGTGAGCGAGTCGCCCCAGGTTTCGCCCGGGCAGGCCGTCATCAGCAGGAAGTCGTCGCCCAGGGACACCAGCCGCGGCGCCGGGACGCCGACGCGGGCGGCCGAGCGGTAGAACTCCGCCTCCGACACGAGCAGCCGGCGCTCGTGCCGCATGCCGGGGACGGCCGCGGGGGGCGGGACCTTCAGCACGTAGCGGCCGCCGTCGGTGAGGCGGAGTTCCTCGACGGTGTTGTACGTGCCCCCGGTCAGCGGGGCGAGGTGGGCGAGGCCGCCGGGGTCCAGGCCCGCCTCCCCGAGAATGCGCCGGGCCCGTTCCCAGGAGTCCACCACCGTGCGCCCACCCCTCCCCTTCGCCGCGGTCAGCCGGCCGCGTACACGTCCTCGACGTAACGCCCGTCCGCGATCAGCCCGTCGAGCCACTGCTCGGCGGCCCGCTCGTCGGCGTCCGGCGTGTGCTTGCGGTACAGGGTAAGGAACGCCTCCCGCACCCCGGGCGCCATCCGCGAACCGTCGCCGCACACGTACACCCGCGCACCGGCGTCCAGCAGCGCCCAGACCTCCTCGGCCTCGGCGGCGATGCGGTGCTGCACGAACCGCACCTCGCCCTCGGGGGCCGCGCTGAAGGCGGGGCGCAGGGAGACCGCCCCGGCGGTCTCGGCGGCGCGCAGTTCCTCCGCGTGCAGGAAGTCCGCGTCCGGCGCGTCGCAGCCGAAGTAGCAGACGGCGGGGGCGAGTTCGGCGCCCCGTGCGAGGGCCGCCGCACGGTCGGCGATCGCGCCGCGGAACGGGGCGAGACCGGTGCCCGCCGCGATCATGACGACCGGTGCGGAGCCGCCGTCGGCGGCCATGCGGAAGGCCTCCCGGCAGGGCTGCACGCGCGCGTACACCGTGTCGCCGGGCCCGACGGTGGCGAGGTGGCCGGAACCGGTGCCCCGGTAGACGCCCCTGCCCGAGCGGGCGGGCGCCTGGAGCAGGGAGACCATCAGGTCCACGCGGCCGGGGTCGACGGCGGGCGAGGAGGAGATGGAGTAGTGGCGCGGGCGCAGCGGGGTGAGGAGGTCGAGGAGGCGCGACCAGTCCAGGGCGCCGCGCAGGGCCGGGTGGTCCTCCAGGATCTCCACGAGGGTGCGCGGGTCGTCGGTGAGGGCGGCCAGGGCCGCGCGCTCGGGCGGGCAGGGGTTGGCGGCGGCGAGCGCGGCCAGTTGACCGGCGGTCGGGCGCTCCTGCAACTCCACGTGGTGGGTGAGGAGATGGCGTACCGTCACGGGGCGGTCCACGGCGATGCCGTCGCGGCGGGGGCGGGTGGCGCGGATGTCCAGGACGGTGTCGGGGTCGGCGCCGAGCGCGGCGGCGGCGCGGGCGACGAGGTCCGGGGCGTTGGCGGGGAGCACGGTGAGGTGGTCGGCCGTGCGGTAGGTGACGCCGTCCGGCAGCGCCACGCGGACGAACCGCTTGCGGCGCGGGTGGCCGGGCGCGGTGAGGTCGTGGGCCTCGGTGACCCGCATGGGGACGAGGCCGTGCCGTTCGGCGAGGGCGTCCAGGGGGCCGCCGGTCAGGGCGCGGACCTCGTAGGCGGCCGTGGGCTCGCCGGTGTCCGGGGCGGTGGCGTCCGGGTCGCCGTACCGCTCCAGGAGGGCGATGCGCAGGGCGGCGGTGAACGCGCGGACGGTGCCGGTGAGGTCGCCGGAGGCGTCGGCGGCGGCGCGCTCCAGCAGGCGGGTCGCGCCGGACTCGGCGAGCCGCTCGTCGATCCGGGTGGGGACGTGCTGGTAGGTGGCGGCCCAGTTGCGGTCGCCGACGCCGAGGACGGCGTAGGTCACGCCGGTCAGGTCGTGGGTCTCCTCCAGCCGGGCGGCGAAGGCGGTGGCGTCGTCGGTGGGGTGGCCGTTGTAGGAGGCGGCCGTGATGACCACGGGCCGGTCGGTGGGCAGGCCGTCGGCGTACGCGTCCAGGGGCGCCACCCGCGTCTCGCAGCCGAGTGCGGCGGCCTCGTCGGCGAGTTGGGCGGCGAAGTCGCGGCAGGTGCCGTAGTTGCTGCCGTGCAGGAAGAGGGCGGCGGTGCCGGGGCGGACGCGGGCGGGCAGGCCCTGCGGTTCGGCCGACCGGGCCTGCTGGGCCGGGGCGGCGCCGGGCAGCGGCGGGTGGACGCGGTCGGCGGAGGTGCGCGGGGCGAGCGTGAGGGTGAAGCCCTCGGGCTTGAGGGTGAGGGTCTCCTTGACCGTGAGCCGGTAGTCGGCGTGGTCGCGCAGCCGGTAGCGGTGGACGAGCATGGCCAGCAGCATGGTCGCCTCGTGCAGCGCGAACTGCCGCCCGATGCAGGCGCGTTCGCCGGTGCCGAACGGCTTGAAGGCGTGCACCGGGCGCTCGGCCTCGGCTTCGGGCGTGAAGCGGGAGGGGTCGAACAGCTCGGGGTTGTCGCCCCAGACGGGCTGCCGGTGCAGCATCGGCGTGAGCACCAGGGCGGACTGGCCGGCGCGCAGCGGGATGCGGCCGCCGAGCAGGGTGTCCTCGCGGGCCTGCCGGGCGAACACGGCGGCCGTGGGCCAGAGCCGGAGCGCCTCGTTGAGGACCTGGCGGGTGTAGGTCAGCCTGCCGACCTCGTCGTAGGTCGGCTCGGGGTCGGCCTGGTCGCCCCACAGCTCGTCGGCCTCGCGCCGCACCAGGTCGAGCGCGGTGGGGTGCTTGGCGAGGTAGTACAGGGCGAAGGACATGGCGCCGGACGTGGTCTCGTGGCCGGCGATCAGGAAGGTGATGACCTGGTTGCGGATGTTGGCGGCGTCGAGGGTGGTGCCGTCGGCCGGGTGCTCGGCGGTGAGCATCAGGCCGAGGAGGTCGTCGGCCTGGCTCTGGTCGGTGCCGGTGCGGGCGGCGATGACGTCGTCGACGACCCGGGCGAGGTGGGCGGCGTCGTCCCGGAAGGCCGCGTCCGCCGCGGAGTGGTCCCGGCCCGGGACGCGGGCGAGGCGGGTCATGCTCCACTCCAGGCAGCGGACCATCGACTCGACGAAGGGGTGCGGCTCGGGCCGCTCGAAGGAGCCGAAGTCGTAACCGAACCCGGCCAGTCCGATGGTGTCGAGCGTCATGCGGGTCATGTCGTCGGGGACGTTCACCGGCCGTCCGGCGCGGGCGTCGCGGTCCCAGGACGCGATGAGCCGGCGGGCCACCTTCAGCATCACGGGGTGGTAGGTCCGCATCGAGCCGAGCGCGAAGGCGGGCATGAGGATGTCGTGCGCCTTGGCCCAGTTGGGCTCGTCGTTGTACGCGGTGAACAGGCCGTCGGCGGCGAACTCGCGGACGTTCTCCAGGCCGGGCCCGATGTGCTTGGCGAACCGCTGCTCGTCCGCGAGGTCGGCCACGAGGTCCAGGTCGCCCACGAACAGGGTGTCCCGCCCGTACAGCCGCCGCACGAAGACGGGCCCGTGCTCGCGCATCAGGTCCATGGCCTGCTGGACCGGCGCACCGCCGGGTCCGGTGGCGGAGATGTCGGCGACGGGGACGCCGGGGAGGGAGTCTGCGGTGGGGGGAGTCTGTCCGGTGGGGGCATGACGCGGCAACTGCCTTTCGCGGTACGGAAGTACTGCTTCCAGCGTGGTCCACGGGCCCCGGCGGGCGAGGTCACCGCCCTACATGATTGTGTAGTACAAGCAGACGCGTCGCTCTTGCGCGGCAGCGACCCGGCGTGGCAGGAGAGAACCGTGGACCTGGCCCGGCTGGAGGCCGTGGTGTGGCGCAACCGCGCGCTGCTCCTCTTCGACCGGATCGCGATGCCGGTGGCGGTGTGCGACGTGTACGGGGCGGTGCTGCTGGCCAATCCGGCGATGGCCGCGGAGTGCGGTACGACGCCGGGGCGGCTGCGCGGCCGGGACGTGCTGGACCTGTTCAGCCCGCGGGAGGCGACGCAGGTGGAGCGGATCGCCGAGGCGCTGCGGATGCGGCGCCGCTCGCGCTACCAGGTGTCGGTGCGCTGGCGGGCGCCCGGCGGCGCGGAGCGGTACGGGGAGCTGACGGCGGACCCGGTGAGCGACACGGTGGAGGACACGCCGGCGCTGCTGGTGATGCTGCGGGTGGAGGGTGAACGCGAGCGGCCCCCTGCGGACGCC
This sequence comes from Streptomyces sp. SudanB52_2052, assembly GCF_964272415.1. NCBI lineage: Bacteria > Bacillati > Actinomycetota > Actinomycetes > Kitasatosporales > Streptomycetaceae > Streptomyces > Streptomyces sp. SudanB52_2052. The sequence goes on from NZ_OZ186796.1 coordinate 489,527, forward strand.
CCCGCCGGGCAGTCCCGGGTCACCCCGGTGGAGGCCCGCATCCTCGCCCTCCTGGCCGGCGGCGCCACCACGGCCCGGGCGGCACGCGAGACCGGCCTCACCTCCGACGGCGTGACCTACCACCTGCGCCGCCTGTCCTCCCGCTGGAACGCCGCCAACCGCACGGAACTGGTGGCCCGGGCCTACGCGCTGGGGGTGCTCACGCCGGGTGTGTGGCCACCGGAGGCCTCCGCCCCGGAGTAGGCCGTGCCCGCGCCCTCCGGGGCGCCGAAGCGGGCCAGGGTGTGCCAGACCATCTTGAGGTCCTGCGGGTCGTAGCGACCGGTCCGGGCGGCGTCGCCGATGGCCCGTGGGTCGACGAGGCCGTCCCGGGCGATCCGGGCCCCCAGCTCGGCGTACTCCGGTCCGCGGTAGTCGCCGTGGCGCCGCAGCGCGGCCACCGTGAGCCGGTAGCCGGGGTGCCACTCGACCGGGCAGGGCAGCCGTCGGGCCGCGGCCTCGACGGGCGTGCCGCGGTAGCAGGCGTCCAGCACGAGCGCCTCCACGTCGCGGGCGAGGTCGACACCGCCGTGCACCTGGGCCTCGATGTAGTCGTCGAGGGCGTCCCGGTCGTCCGCCTCGGCCAGCGCGATCAGCGACATCCCGGCCGCGACGCCGAAGTCGGCCGGTTCGGCGGCGCTGTCGGGGTAGCAGAACGTGGCGCGGTCGAGGGCCGCGGCGCGCAGCCGGAAGTGCGAGGAGCCGAACCGGGGTGCCGCGCCGACCACCTGCCGGCGGAAGTCCAGGGCGCCGTACACGGGCCGCTCGTGCCCGGCCGCGGTGTCGTACGCGCCGCCGAAGATCCTGCTCTCCCAGCGCCACCGGTCGCCCCCGGGGTGGGCGGTGAGACCGCCGTTGCCGGTACCGGTGACGAACTGCGAGTGGTACCTGCCGTCCCGCGCCATCGTGGCGAGGACGGGCCGGCCGCCCGCGGTCCGGTCCGGGTGGAAGTTCAGTGTGATGCGCAGGCGCGCGTCGACGGCGGGTCCCGCCGAGCGGGCCGCCACATGACGCAGCGCCGCACGGGCACACGGACTGTCGACCCCGTGGAAATCCATTGGCTCCCCCTCGCCGCCGATGTTTAACCTGACCCGGAAACAGAAACCTAGGACCCCTAGGTTTCGGCGACGACGACCAGGAGCCCTCCCATGAGATCACTCACCGAGCAGGACATCCGCAACTCATTTGTCAACTGCTCCAAGGGAGAGGCCAAGCGCCTGGCCGTGCCCCGGGATCTCGCCGAGCGTCCCTGGGACGATCTCGACTTCCTCGGGTGGCGGGATCCGGGGGCGCCCGACCGGAGCTATCTGGTGACCGAGCGCCAGGGGCGGCTCGTCGGCGTGGCGATGCGCTTCCAGACCGCGCAGCGCGGGTTCCTGCACCGCAGCATGTGCTCGCTGTGCCTGACGACGCACCCGCGCGGCGGTGTCTCGCTGATGACCGCCCGGAAGGCGGGGGCCGCCGGACGCGAGGGGAACTCCGTCGGCGTGTACATGTGCACCGACCTCGCCTGTTCGCTGTACGTACGCGGGAAGAAGCTGCCGGAGACCGGCGCCCGTTTCGAGGAGAGCCTCACGCTGGAGGAGCAGATCGACCGGACCACGGGCCATCTGGCCGCCTTCCTCGACAAGCTCTACGCCTGACCGCCCTCCCCCGCCCCTTTCCCCCAGGGCATTGGCGTCCTTCGTGGATACGTTCGATCATGGATACGTTCGATGCGCCAGGGGAAGGGGAACAGCCCGAGGATGCGAGAGGTACGTGAGTGGACGGCGCACGCGACGCGGGTCCTGAACAAACGCCGTGACCCCGTGGTCGTCCAGACGCTGCGGTCCGCGACCGCGGCGACGATCGCCTACGTCATCGCGCTGCGGCTGAGCCCCGAGAAGGCACCCCTCACCGCTCCCCTGACGGCCCTGCTGGTGGTCCAGGTGACGCTGTACGCCACGCTCACCAACGGCTTCCGGCGGGTGAACGCCGTGGTCGCCGGGGTCCTCGTCGCCATCGCGTTCAGCCTGCTGGTGGGTCTGACGTGGTGGAGCCTGGCCCTGCTGATCGTGGCCGCGCTGGCCGTGGGACGGCTGGTCCGGGTGGAGGAGTACGTCCCCGAGGTCGCGATCAGCGCGATGCTCGTCCTCGGGGTCACCACCGTCGGGGACACCGCCTGGGCCCGGGTCCTGGAGACGCTGATCGGTGCCGTCGTCGGGCTCGGCTGCAATCTGCTGCTGGCTCCGCCGGTGTGGGTGGAGGAGGCCGGCGAGTCCATCGAGGGCCTGGCCCGCCGGCTGCGGCAGCTGATGCTGCGCCTGGGCGAGGAGGCCGCCGCCCGCGGCACGCCCGTCGACCGTGCGGCGGAGCAGCTCCACGAGGCGCGCCGCCTGGACCACGACATCGTCGAGGTGGACGCCGCCCTCCGGCAGGCCGAGGACAGCCTGCGGCTCAACCCGCGCGTCCGCGAGGGCCTGCTGCACCGGGTGGTGCTGCGCACCGGCCTGGACACGCTGGAAATCTGCACGGTCGTCCTGCGGGTGCTCGCCCGTTCCCTCACCGACCTGGCGAAGGAACGCGAGCCGGAGCCGCTGTTCGAGGCCGAGACGGGCGCCACGCTGGAGCAGCTGCTGTCCGAGATCGCCGACGCCGTGGTGAGTTTCGCGGTGCTGGTCACCACCCATCTCAGCGCCAGCGCCGAGTCGGCGGAGGAACGTCTCGCCGCGGAACTGCGCACCGCGGCGGGCACCCGCGACAAGCTGGCCCTGCTGCTGCGCGAGGAGGCGGAGCGCGACCCGCGGCACTGGCAGCTTCCGGGCGCCGTCCTGACGGAGGTCAACCGGATCCTCGACGAACTCGACACCGAGCACCGCACCCGTCGCCTGCTGGAGGAACTGGACCGGGTGTCGCGGGAGCAGCGCGTGCGGATGCCGCGCCTGACGCGGATGCGGGAGCGCCTGGGCGTTCAGGAGCAGCTGTGGCAGAACCGGACCGGGGTCGGCAGGCGTTCACGCTGAGGGAGTGCGGGACGACCACGAGCCCTGGCGTTGCACCCGACGGGTGATCCACGCCAAGGTGGCTGTCGCGACGGGGACGAGTGACGACCTGAGGGGTGACATGGACAGCACTGGCTGGAGCAGGCGCCGGTTCGTCGGCGCGCTGGCGGGAGGGGCCGCCGCGGCGGCACTGCCGGCCTGCGACACGGCGCCCGAGCCCGCCGCGTCCCCCGCGCCCGAGGCGAGCACCAGCCCGTCCCGCGAGGCCCGGCGCCCCTCCGGTCCGCGGCCCCTGTACCTCGGCACCTACACGTCGGCCGAGGGCGGCGGCGAGGGCATCGGCCTGGCCACGTACGACCCGGCGACGGGCCGGATCACCGGCACGGGCACGGTCCCCGGCGTCGGCGACCCGTCGTACCTCGCGGTCCACCCGGACCGCCGCACGCTGTACGCGGTGGACGAGCGCGAGGACGGCGCCGTGACCGCCGTCCGGCTCTCCGACCGGAAGATCCTGGGCAGCCGGAGCACCGGCGGCGCGGCCCCCTGCCATCTGTCGGTGCATCCCGGCGGGCGCTGGCTGTTCAGCGCGAACTACGGCTCGGGCAGCGTGGCCGTGCATCCGATCGACGCCTCGGGGGCCCTCGGCGAGCGCAGCGACCTCGTCACGCACTCCAGTCCACCGCCCGGCCCGGGCCAGGAGGGCCCGCACGCCCACCAGATCATCACGAGCCCCGACGGGGGCCATGTGCTGGCCGTCGACCTGGGGACCGACACCGTCTACACGTACCGGCTCGACGAGAAGGCCGGCAGGCTCACCGAGGTCGCGCGGGCGCAGACCCGGCCGGGCGCCGGTCCGCGCCACCTCACGTTCCACCCGGGCGGCCGGTACGCCTACGTCGCCGACGAGGTCGACAACACGGTGGCGGTCTGCTCGTACGACCCGGCCTCCGGCCGCGTGCGCGTCGGCAAGGCGCAGTCCACGGGTACGGGTTCGGGCACCAGCTACCCGGCGCAGATCCTCGTCACCCCGAACGGCCGGTACGCCTATCTCGCCAACCGCGGCCACAACAGCCTCACGCGCTATGCGATCGAGGCGGACGGCGCCCGGCTCAGGCTGCTGGACACGGTGCCGGTGGACGGGGACTTCCCGCGTCAGATCGCCCTCTCGCCGGAGGGCACGCTGCTGTTCGCGGCGAACCAGAAGTCCTCGACCGTCACCGTCTTCCACGTGGACGAGGCGAGCGGCACCCTGCGACGGGCCGGCGAACCGTATCCCTCACCGGTCGCCGTCTGTGCGCTGCCGCTGTAGCGCCCGGGGGCAGGACGCGGCGCTGGCCTGGCCGAGCAGGACGTGCATGCGCTCGGTGAGCTGCGCGACGTCGTCGGCGGGCCGGTGGAACGCCAGGCGTACGTCGCCGTGCGCGCGGGCGCGTTCGATGCGCAGGGTGAGGCCGTGCCGGTCGACGGCGAGCGGCTGGACGCGGACCGCGCCGTGCAGGCTGTCGGAGTCGACCAGGCGGGTGAGCCGCTCGACCGCGTCGGCGTGGCAGTCGGCGAGGTGCGTCAGCAGCCTGGCCTCGGCGGTGGTGAGCGGGTCGGGCACGGCGGCGGCGAAGTCCTCCAGGTCCACGACGACGGCACCGGACGGCTGCCGTAGCACCACACGCGTGGGCGTGAAGGCGAGCCGGCCCTCCTCGACGGCGAACCAGCCCGCGAGCCAGAGCCGGGCGCGGATCCGGCTGCGGAGCGGGACGGGCGCGACGTCGGCGAACTCCAGCACCGCGGACGGCTCGCCCCGGGGCGCGCAGATCGCGGCCGCGAGCAGGGCGCTGTCCTCGGGCACATCCACGAGCACCCGGCCGTCCTCGGCCACCGTGTGCGCGCCGACCAGCTCCTCCCGCATGCCCTCCGCGGTCACCGAGCAGGACCACGCGGCGGCGAGCACCGAGCGCGCCCGTTCCGCCGCGGCGGGGGCCGCCGTCCAGCTGTGGCTGTCGTCACCCATCCCAGACCTCCTTAGGTAAGCCTCACCTAACCTATCGAAGATCAGGGTGTGGGCCAACCTCGTCACGTGATCTTTGCGAGACCTTTCAGGACGTGAGGACCCCCAGCAGGGCGCGCGCGCACAGTTCGCGCACCTGCTCCCGGGTCAACTCGGTGTCGCGCAGCCACTCCAGGCACACGGCCGTGGTGAACGCCAGCCAGCCGCGCACGGCGAGCCGCACCTCCGGCCGGTCCTCGACGGCGGGACCGAACTCGGGGTCCGCGGCGAGCGCCGCGAGGATCTGCCGCTCCTGCGCGGCCAGGGCCCGCTGGTACACCCTGCGCACCGCCTGGTCCCCGGCGGCGTCGGCGCGGTGGAAGGCCCGGTAGCCGTGCGCGTGCTCCCGGACGTACTCCAGGAACGTGTCGAGACCGTCCGCGAGCTGCTCGCGCACCGGGACGCCGGGCACCGCCGCCGTCATGCGCAGCATCCGCTCGCTCTCGCGCTCCACGACCGCCGCGAAGAAGTCCCGCTTGGTCGGGAAGTAGTGGTACAGCAGCCCGCGCGACACCCCGGCGATCTCGGCGACCTGCTCGATCCACACGTCGTCGTACGGGCTCTCGGAGAACAGCCGCGCTCCGACCGACAGCAGCTGCTCGCGGCGCTCCTGGGTACTGAGCCGGCGGCGCGTGCGCCCGGCCTGGTTCGCGGCCATGCCCGCACTTTACTTGACGCCGGTTCAACAACGGGACCAGACTGAAGCGCGCTATTGAACCCGCGTACAACACGTGCGAACCCGCCGCCGCATCAAGGGAGATCGCGTCATGACCCAGGCGCCGACACGGGACGGGGTGCCCAAGGGGTTCCGGAGTGCCGAGCTGGGCTGGCCGGAGCTGGACCGCATTCCGCATCCGCCGCACCGGATTCCGCTGCTCGGTGACGTGGTGGGCGTCAACCGGCGCACCCCGCTGCAGGACTCGCTGCGGTACGCCCGCCAACTCGGTCCGGTCTTCCGGCGGAAGGCCTTCGGCAAGGAGTTCGTGTTCGTCTGGGGCGCCCGGCACGCGGCCGACCTCGCGGACGAGTCGCGGTTCGCCAAGCACGTGGGGCTCGGCATAGCCAATCTGCGGCCGGTCGCCGGGGACGGCCTGTTCACGGCGTACAACCACGAGCCGAACTGGCAGTTGGCGCACGACGTGCTCGCGCCGGGGTTCAGCCGCGAGGCCATGGCGGGGTACCACCCGATGATGCTGGCCGTCGCGCGGCAGCTGACGGAGCACTGGGACCGGGCTGCCGCGGCGGGCCGGGCGGTGGACGTGCCGGGCGACATGACCAAGCTGACGCTGGAGACGATCGCGCGCACCGGCTTCGGGCACGACTTCGAGTCGTTCGAACGCTCCCGGCCGCACCCCTTCGTGACCGCGATGGTCGGCACGCTGACCTACGCGCAGCGGCTCAACACCGTGCCCTTCCCGCTGGCCCCGCTGCTGCTGCGGAGCGCGAGCCGGCGCAACGCGGCCGACATCACCTACCTCAACCGCACGGTCGACGAGCTGGTCCGGGCGCGGCGGGCCGGCGGCCGCGGGGACGGGGACCTGCTCGACCGGATGCTGGAGACGGCCCACCCCGAGACCGGGGAGCGGCTGGAGCCGCGGAACGTGCGCCGCCAGGTGATCACCTTCCTGGTCGCCGGCCACGAGACGACGTCGGGCGCGCTCTCCTTCGCCCTGCACTACCTCTCCCGCCACCCGGAGGTCGCGGCCCGGGCCCGCGCCGAGGTGGACCGCGTGTGGGCGGGCGCGGCGGAACCGGCCTACGAACAGGTGGCCCGACTGCGCTACGTCCGCCGGGTGCTGGACGAGTCGCTGCGGCTGTGGCCCACGGCGCCCGCCTTCGCCCGGGAGGCCCGCGAGGACACCGTGCTGGCCGGCGAGCACCCGATGCGGCGCGGAGCGTGGGCGCTGGTGCTGACGCCGATGCTGCACCGGGACCCCGAGGTGTGGGGCGCGGACGCCGAGCGCTTCGATCCGGACCGTTTCGAGGCGCAGGCCGTACGGACCCGGGCGCCGCACACCTTCAAGCCGTTCGGGACGGGGGCGCGGGCGTGCATCGGGCGCCAGTTCGCGCTGCACGAGGCGACGCTGGTGCTCGGCCTGCTGCTGCGCCGCTACGAGCTGCGTCCCGAGCCGGAGTACCGGCTGCGCGTGACGGAGCGGCTCACACTGATGCCGGAAGGGCTGCGACTCCACCCGGAGCGCCGGACCGCGCCACGGGAACCGGCCCCGGAGCTGCACTGCCCGGTGCCGGGTACGGGCGACTGACTCCCACGACCGGGAGCCGGCTCAGCCCGCACTGCCCAGGGCCGGGGGGCAGGTGACTCACCACCCCCGCGAACCGGAGGCGGCTCAGCCCGCACTGCCCAAGGGCCTGGGGCACCGAGAACCGGGGCGAACGCCCCACCCCACCACCGAGAACCGGCTCAGCCCCGCTCTGTCCAGTGCCCGGGCCGGGTGACCGACTCCGGCAGTCGGGTGCCGGCGCTCCCCCGCGCCGCGTTGAGCTGCGGCTGGGTGAGGAAGAACGCCCCGGTCAGGTCGGCGTCGGTGAGGTCCGCGTCGCGCAGGTCGGCGCCGATCAGGTCGGCGCCCCTGAGGTCCGCGCCGGTGAGGTCGGCGGCGATGAGGTAGGCGCCGCGGAGGCTGGCGCCGCGCAGGTCGGCGCCCTTGAGGCGGGCTCCGATGAGGTCCGCGCCCCGGCGGTCCTTCCTGCGGCCCTTGCTGCCGGCCCGGGCCAGCTCGCTCGCCCTCAGCAGCAGGACGTTGACCTCCTGGCGGTGGGCCGCCACGTCCAGCGCGGCGAGTTCCCCGGGGGTCCCGCCGGTCAGTTCCTCCGTCTTCGCCAGGGCCTCGCGCAGCTCGGGGCGGACGGGGCCGGCCGCGGGCAGGGCGAGCGCCTCGGTGAGGTACCACAGCAGCTCGTGCAGCTGCCGGACGACCGGGAACACGTCGAACATGCGGCGGGCGTGCTCCGGCGGCCCGGTCCGCCAGTCCCGCCCGCCGAAGGTGATCTGCGAGACCCGCTGCCCGGCGCCGAAGCAGTCGTAGACCGTGCAGCCGGTGAATCCTTTCTGCCGCAGCCTGGCGTGGATGCCGCAGCGGTGGTCGTCCCGGAGGTTGCGGCAGGGCGTGCCGGCGGCCTTGTCGACCGCGAAGTCGGCCGAGGCCGCGAACGGCAGGGCGACGCAGCACAGGCCGAAACACCGCTCGCAGTCGCCGCGCAGTTCCGCTCGCGCGGCGTGGTGATCTCGCATGGCGTTCAGCATACGAAACGAGAACTCACCGATGAGTTCCCGGTCCTGTGGGGGTCTCCTCATACAACGGAAAACAAGCTCGGCTACCACTGAGACAGCAGCCGAACAGGCGGGAGCCGTACGGACAGAGGAGAGACGTCATGCTCACGCACCAGCCTTCGTGCCCCACCCCGGACAGCGTCGACCGCCAGGACGCCGTGATCGTCTCGGCCCACCCCGAACAGGGCTGGAGCCTGCTGTCCGACGGCACCATCGTCTTCGACGACACCGGCGAACTCCTGCCGGACGGGCGGGTCGTGGACCCGCACCGCGGCCTCGGACCGCTGGCCGTCGCGGCCTGAGTCACCCCGCGAGGCCGGGCGCCGCCAGGCGCTCCAGACGCTCGGGGTCGGCCAGGATGTACATGCCGGTGATCCGGCCGTCGGTGATCGTGACACCCATGACGGACTGCACGCGTCCACCGGGCGCGTTGACGACCCCGACCGCGCCGTTGACCAGCACCAGCTCCGCGGCCTGCGCGAACCGGGCGAACATGAGCGCATGCTCCGCCACCGCCTTCGCCCCCTGGACCACCTTGGACACGGCCGCGCCGCGCACCAGCTCGCCCGAGTCGGCCCGCAGCACCACGTCCGGGTGGAGGAGCGCGAGCAGCGCCTCGAAGTCCCCGCCGCGCGAGGCGGCCAGGAAGGCGTCGAGCACCTCCTTCTGCCGGCCGAGGTCCGGTTCCGCCGCCGGGGTGGCGCCGCGCACCCGGCGCCGGGCCCGGCTCGCCAGCTGCCGGGTCGCGGCCGGTTCGCGCTCCACGATCGGCGCGATGTCGTCGAACGGCACGGCGAACATGTCGTGCAGCACGAACGCGAGCCGCTCGTCGGGCGTCAGGTTCTCCAGCACGACGAGCAGCGCGAGGCCCACGGAGTCGGCCTGGAGCACTTCCTCGGCCGGGTCGATGTGGGACAGCGGGCGCAGCACGGGGTCCGGGACGAACGTGCCGAGCGTGTCGTCCATCGGTTCCTCGCGGCGGGCGGCGCGTGAGCGCAGCAGGTCGAGGCAGACCCGGCCGATCACGGTGGTCAGCCAGCCGCCGAGGTTCCGGATGTCCTCCGGGTCGGTGCGGCCGAGCTTCAGCCAGGTCTCCTGAACGGCGTCCTCCGCCTCCGCCAGCGACCCGAGCATGCGGTACGCGACCGCCTTCAGCCGCCCCCGGTGCTCCTCGAACCGGTCGGCCAGTTCCTCGCTGCCCGTCATGGTCTCCCCCTCATCTGCCGAACAGTTCGAACGCCACGGCGGGCCTGCCCCCGAACCGCTCCCCCGTCGTCTCGGCGTGCTGCGTCAGGAAGCCGCGGACATACGTCTCCGGATCCTCGTCCGTCAACGCCTCGATGTAGGTGCGGTGTTCGAGCAGGGAGCGCACCGCGCGCTCCAGGCCGGGCGTCGCGTCCACGGCGTGCGTCGGCGTGCTGGAGCCGGCGACGGCGACCCAGCGCACGCCGTCCCAGGGTTCGAGGCCCTGCTCGACGAGTTCCGGGAAGATCCAGCGGTTGCCGGCGTCGCCGGCCGCGTCGAGGGTGGCCCGGCCGACGGCGACGTGGTCCGGGGTGTTCCAGGCGACGCCGCCCCAGGTGTCCCGGTGGTTGAGCGTGATGACCAGCTCGGGCCGGTGTCGGCGGATCGCGGCGGCGATGTCGCGGCGCAGGGCGGTGCCGTACTCGATGACACCGTCCTTGTGGTCGAGGAACTCCACCTCGGACACCCCGACCACCGCCGCGCTCGCCCGCTGCTCCCGCTCCCGCAGGGGTCCGCACCGCGCGGGCTCCAGGGTGTCGATGCCCGCCTCGCCCCGGGTGGCGAGGACGTAGGCGATCTCGCGGCCTTCGTCGGTCCAGGCCGCGATCGCCGCGGAGCAGCCGTACTCGAGGTCGTCGGGGTGGGCCACGACCGCGAGGGCGCGCCGCCAGTCGCCCGGCAGGGGCTGGAGTTGAGTGCTCGTCGGCTCCGTCATGTCGGCAGACTAGTCCGCGCCACCGACATCACCCCGTGTGCGGCGCGGCATCACGCCTCGTCCCGCACCAGCGCCAACAGCCGGTCGAGGACCCGGGGGCCGCCGGTGCGGATGCCGTCGTGCTCGAACTCGTCCGTGATCCAGGTGCGCAGCCCGCGGACGGTGCGGGCGGTGCGCAGGGAGTGGGCCGTGTCGACGTACATGTCGTCGTGGTAGACGGCCGCCACGACCGGCACCTCGTTGGCGGCGAGCCGGGCCGGGTCGTACAGGGGCGTCCAGTCGGTGCGGGCGGCGAGCAGGTCGGCGGTCTCGCGCAGGGGGCGCAGCGCCGGGTCGCACTCGAACATCCAGGGGTGGATCGACTCGCCGGTGAACAGCAGCGGTTCGTCGCCCGCGAGGGCCTTGGCGGCGTCGAACCGCGGGAACTCGGCGCGGACCCGCTCGGCCGACCAGGCGGTGGGCCGGCCGTCCTGGCCGTAGATCGACTCGTGGATCAGGGCGTACAGCGGGTGGCGGGCGTAGGACAGCATGCCCTGCACCTGCTCCTGGAAGGCGTCGGAGAGCGTGTGGCCCTGCGGGGTGCGGACGAAGGCCTCCTCCAGGAGGTAGTGGAGGCGGTGGGTGCCGTCGCCGGTGCCGAGGACGATGCCGAGGGACTGGAAGGCCTCGACGGTGAGACGGTAGCCGTTCGGCAGGACCACGTCGTGCGTCAGCAGGTGGTCGGCGATCCGGCGGGCGCGCTCGACGTCCTGCGGGTAGCGGGCGTAGTGGGCGGCGACCTTGCGTTCGACGCGCGGGAAGGCCGCCCGGTAGACGTCGTCCGCGTGGGCGTCCAGGGAGGGCAGCCCGCCGGTGATGACGGCGGTGGCCAGGCCCTCGGGGGCGAGGGAGAGGTAGCTGGTGGCGCAGAAACCGCCGAAGCTCTGGCCGAGGACGGTCCAGGGCGCGCCGCCGGTGACCTCGGCGCGGATGGCCTCGCAGTCGCGGACGATCGAGTCGGCGCGGAAGTGCGTGAGGTAGTCGGCCTGGTCGGCGGGTCCGCCGCGCAGCGGGAGCGTCTGGCGGCCGGCGGGCGTGGAGTGGCCGGTGCCGCGCTGGTCGAGGAGGAGCACCCGGTACTCCTTCAGGGCCCTGCCGAGCCAGCCGGGCCGGCCCACGGAGCGGTCCGCGCCGAAGCCGGGCCCGCCCTGGAGGTAGAGCAGCCACGGCAGGTCCTGGTCCGCCTTGTCGGTCGCGACGACCTCACGGGCGTACAGCTCGATCGTCTCGCCCTCGGGGCGGTCGTGGTCGAGGGGGACGGTGAAGCGGCGGTCGGTGAGGACGACTCCGGGCTGGCGGTAGCTGAGCGTCAACAGGGCTCCCGGGACGGACGGATGTTCGGACCGCGTCCCAGTCCATCACAGGGAACGTCCGGGCGGAGGCCCTTCGGATCATGAAGTCCTGCTGAACGGTGATTCAGGGTCAGCGGGCGGCCAGGCTGGAGCGGCGGACCACCAGTTCCGGCTGGAGGACGACCCGCCGGTGCTCGTGCGGGCGCGCCGTGCCCTCCTCCTCCGTCTCCTCCAGGAGCAGGTCGGCGGCCATGGCGCCCATGGTGACGGCGGGCTGCCGTACCGAGGTGAGCGGGACGGCCGCGGCGGCCGCGAACTCGATGTCGTCGTAGCCGACGATGGCGAGGTCGTCGGGGACGCGCACACCGGCCGCGTACATGGCCTGGAGCACGCCGAGGGCGAGCAGGTCGTTGGCGCAGAACACGGCGGTGGGCCGGTCGGCGAGGCCGAGGAGGCGGGCCCCGGCGTCGCGGCCGGCGGCGACGTCCAGCCGTTCGGTGGGCAGCTCGCGCAGGGCGTCGGGGCCGAGCCCGGCCTCGGCGAGGGCTTCCAGGGCGCCGGTGCGGCGGTCGCGGACCTGGTTGAGGCCGGGCGGGCCGCTGACGTAGGCGAGGGAGCGGTGCCCGGCATCGACGAGGTGGCGTACGGCGAGGGCGCCGCCCGCGACGTCGTCGACGGAGACGGAGCACTCGGTGGTGCCCTCGGCGACCCGGTCGACCAGGACGAACGGGATGCCGTGCCGGCGGAACGCCTCGATGTTGCGGCCGGTCGCGTCGGCCGGGGTGAGCAGCACGCCGCGTACGCGCTGCTCGGCGAAGAGCGACAGGTACTCGGCCTCCTCGCCCGGGTTCTGGGCGCTGTTGCAGACCATCACGCCGAGCCCGGCCTGCCGGGCGGCGCGTTCGGCGCCGCGCGCCACGTCGACGAAGAAGGGGTTGCCCATGTCGAGGACGAGCAGCCCCATGATGCGGCTGCGGCCGGCGCGCAGCTGGCGCGCGGACTCGCTGCGGACGTAGCCGAGCCGGTCTATCGCGGACAGCACGCGGGCCCGGGTCTCGGTGGCGACCGTGTCCGGGCGGTTGATCACGTTCGACACCGTGCCGACGGAGACTCCGGCGGCACGGGCGACGTCCTTGATACCCACCGACTGGGCCATCGGGCAGGGACCTCCAGGAGGACGAGGGGGGCGGCGGCCGGGGCGGCTTCACATTACCGGCACGCCGCCCCGGTAACCGGTCGCGGTCAGGCGGGCAGGCGGAAGTCGACGACGTGCAGCGCCGAGGGCGTCGTACCGCTGGACTTCTCCTGGTACATGAAGGAGAGCACCCCGTCCTGCGCGACACGCGTCTCGTCGATGACGACCTCGCCGAAGGCGTTGAGGCCGCTGCCGTCGAACAGGACCCTCCAGTCGGTGTACCCGGAGGCCGCCGAGGCGCCGGCGATCCGGCCGAAGGGGAAGATCGCGTAGGCGTTGTCGTACGTGTCCAGGATCAGCTTGGTGCGCTGGCTGGAGTTGAGCGGGACCGGTATCTCGGTCTTCTGCCAGGTGCCGGAGGCGTTGCGGCGGACGTGGAAGGCGCGGCCGTTCCTGGTCCGGTCGGAGACGTAGTTGGTGGTGCACTGCCCGAAGCGGCCGGGCACGTAGGAGATGATCGCGTGCGGCCGGCCCGCGGAGTCGGTGAACTGGCTCTCCTGGTTCATCAGGGAGTGGTCCGGGTTGAGCGGGTCGACGACCAGGCCGGCGTCGTTCACGGACACCTTGTCGGAGCCGCCGGTGGTGCCGACGACGGTGCCCGCGTTGTTGCGCCAGGTGCGGCCGCGGTCGTCGGAGTAGACGTAACCGGTGTCGTGGTTGGTGATGCCGCCGCTGCTGCACATCACGGCGCCGTTCTGCTCGCGCCAGGTGAAGAAGGAGTGCAGCCGGCCGCCCCGGTCGTAGTCGATGCCGTGCAGGTACATGTTGCGGGCGGTGGAGGAGCCGTGCTCGCTGGTGTAGGTGCCGGTGGAGCTGGACCACTCCCCCAGGTTGGTCCACCGGGTGCCGTCGTACTCGGCGAGGGCGTTGCGGCCGTTGCCGGAGACGGCGACGCGGTAGCTGAGCTGAAGCCTGCCCTCCGGCGTGGAGATGAACTGGGGGTAGGTGAACTGCGAGGTCAGCGCGAGGCCGTCCAGCGTGGACTGGGGGGCGCCGAAGCGGCTCGCGGTCCAGCTGAGCCCGGCGGGGTTGTCCATCAGCCCGGCGACCGACTTGACGTAGGTGAAGCCGTCGCTGTGGGAGTCCATGTTGAGGTGCAGTCGGCCGTCGACCTTGGAGACGCCCATGGAGATGACGTTGTGGGAGTCGTTGTAGCGCAGGGTGTGGCCGACCTTCACGGTCGACCAGGTGCTCCCGCCGAGGACACGGCGGCCGACGACGGCGTTGCGGTCGGCGGTGTACCAGACGGCGTACTGGTAGCCCTTGTAGGTCAGCAGGCCGTTCTTCTGGAACGAGTTGTTGTTGACCAGACCGTCGTAGGACACGAAGAACAGGGCCTGGCTGTCGAGAGTGGTGGTGCCGGTCCGGGTGACGGAGGGGCCGGGGTCGGCGGCCCGCGCCGTGCCGGAGGCCAGGGCGGGGCTCACCACCGCTCCCGCGAGGGCGGCGGCCAGCAACGTACGTCTGTGCATCTCGTGGACTCCATCGTCATGCGAGGTGGAACACTTCGGTGAGGGGTTTCATGGCCTCGTCGGGCCGGGCGCCGTCCAGCGACTCGAAGAACGGCGCCATCTCCGCCTGCCAGCGGGCGTTGACATCGGTGGCTTCCATGCCGGCCTGGGCCGCGGCGAAGTCCTCGGTCTCCAGGTAGCCGACGAGCAGTCCGTCCTCGCGCAGGAAGAGCGAGTAGTTGTGCCAGCCGGTCTCCTTCAGCGCCTGGAGCATCTCGGGCCACACGGCGGCGTGCCGCTCGCGGTACTCGTCGAGGCGATCCGCCCGGACCTTCAGCAGGAAGCACACGCGCTGCATCAACAGCCCTTTCTTTGATCAGAAATCGATCAGCAGTCGATCAGAAGTTGAACTGGTCGATGTTCTTGGCGTCGAACACGGTCGGCTTGCCGAGGCTGATCACGCCGTCCTTGCCGATGGTGTACTCGCCCATGGAGCCGGCCTTGAAGGTCTCGCCCTCCTTGCCGGTGATCTGGCCGGAGGCCAGCGCGACGGCGGTACGGGCGGCCAGCTCGCCGAGCTTCGCCGGGTCCCACAGCTCGAACGCCTCGACGGTGCCGTTCTTGACGTACTTGCGCATGTCGTTGGGGGTGCCGAGGCCGGTCAGCTTGACCTTGCCCTTGTACTTGGAGCCCGACAGGTACTGGGCGGCGGCCTTGATGCCGACCGTGGTCGGGGAGATGATCCCCTTCAGGTTCGGGTACTCCTGGAGCAGGCCCTGGGTCTGCTGGAAGGACTGCTGGGCGTCGTCGTTGCCGTACGCGACCTTCACCAGCTTCATGTTCTTGTACTCGGGCTTCTTCAGCTCGTCCTTCATGAAGTCGATCCAGGTGTTCTGGTTCGTCGCGGTCTGCGCGGCGGACAGGATCGCGATCTCGCCCTTGTAGTCGATCTGCTTGGCGAGCAGCTGCACCTCGGTGCGGCCCAGGTCCTCGGCGGAGGCCTGCGAGACGAAGGCGTTGCGGCAGTCGGCGGTGGTGTCGGAGTCGTAGGTGACGACCTTGATGCCGTTCTTCATGGCCTGCTTGAGCGCGGTGCACAGGGCGCCCGGGTCCTGCGCGGACACGGCCATCGCGTCGACCTGCTGCTGGGTGAGCGTGTTGACGTAGGAGACCTGCCCGGCGGTGTCGGTCGCGCTGGACGGACCGACCTCCTTGTACTTGGAGCCCAGCTCGGTCAGGGCCTTCTCGCCGCCCTTGTCGGCGGAGGTGAAGTACGGGTTGTTGACCTGCTTGGGCAGGAACCCGACGGTCAGCCCCTTCTTCAGCTCGGCGTTCGGGTCGGCCTTGCCGGCGGTGGCCGCGGAGCCGCCTTCGTTCGCGACGTCCTTCTTGGTGGTGCCGCCGCCGCAGGCGGTGAGCGCCAGGGCGAGGGAGGTGGCGGTGGCGAGCGCCGCGCAGCTGCGGCGGAGCGTGGTCTTGCGCATGGCTGTGGTCCTTTACGAGGAAGGGCTGGGTTATGAGGTGGGAGTCGAGGCGGCTCTGCGGCCCGCCCTCGCTGTGGAGATCTGCCGTACGACCCGGGGGCCGAGCACGGACAGAACGAGCAGGACGCCGGTGACGACGATCTGCGACTGCGCGGAGACGTCCTGGAGGCTCATCACGTTCTGCAGCGCCCCGAGGAGGAACACGCCGGCGATCGCGCCGCCCAGCGTGCCCTTGCCGCCGTCGAAGTCGATACCGCCGAGCAACACGGCCGCCACGACGGAGAGTTCCAGACCCGTGGCGTTGTCGTAGCGGGCGCTGGCGTAGTGCAGCGCCCAGAAGATGCCGGTCAGGGAGGCCATCAGACCGGTCAGGGTGAACAGGATCAGCTTCTGCCGCTTGACCCGGATCCCGGCGAAGCGGGCCGCCTCCTCGCTCGCCCCGATCGCGAACAGCGAGCGGCCGAACGGCGTGGCGTGCAGCGCGACGACGGCGATGGCGAGCAGGACGAGGAACGGCAGGAAGGCGTACGGGATGAACGTGTCGCCGATGCGCCCGGCCGCGAAGTCCAGGTACTGCGTCGGGAAGTCGGTCACCGCGTCCGAGCCGAGCACGATCTGCGCGATGCCCCGGTAGGCGGCCAGGGTGCCGATGGTGACGGCCAGCGACGGCAGTCCCAGCTTGGTCACCAGCAGGCCGTTGATCAAGCCGCAGACCACGCCCAGCAGCAGGCAGATCGGGATGATCGTCTCGATGGCCATGCCCTGGTTCCACAGGGCGCCCATCACGGCACCGGACAGACCGGCCGTGGACGCCACCGACAGGTCGATCTCGCCGGAGACGACCAGCAGGGTCATCGGCAGCGCGATCAGCGCGATGGGCAGGGTGTTGCCGATCAGGAACGACAGGTTGAGGGCGTTGCCGAACCCGTCGACGAAGCCGAAGGAGAACAGCAGGACGACGATGAGGAGGGCGCCGACGGCGGAATCCCACCTTTTCAAGGCGGACCGGCGGACCGCTCGGCTCAGGGAGATGTCAGCCATGGCGGGCGTTCCTCTTCTTCAGGGCGGAGGCCACGCGCAGCGCGACGATCCGGTCGACCGCGATGGCGAGGATGAGCAGGATGCCGTTGATGGCGAGCACCCAGACGGAGCTGACGCCGAGGGCGGGCAGCACGCTGTTGATGGACGTCAGCAGCAGCGCGCCGAGGGCCGCGCCGTAGACGCTGCCGGAGCCGCCGGTGAAGACGACGCCGCCGACCACGACCGCGCTGACGACGGTCAGTTCGTAGCCGTTGCCGGTGCCGGAGTCGACGTTGCCGAACCGGGCGAGGTACATCGCGCCGGCGAGTCCGGCGAGGGCGCCGCAGAAGGTGTACGCGGCGAGGATCCGCTTGCGGACGGGGATGCCGGCGAGCCGTGCCGCCTCCGGGTTGGAGCCGAGGGCGTAGAGCTCGCGGCCGCTGCCGAAGTGCTTGAGGTAGTAGGCGGTGGCGACGAGGACGGCCAGGGCGATCAGCGCCAGGTACGGCACGGCCGAGATGCCGCCGGAGCCGAAGTCGACGAACCCGCCGGGCAGGTCGGCCGCGGTGATCTGCCGGGAGCCGACCCAGATGGAGTCGATGCCGCGGATGATGTACAGCGTGCCGAGGGTGACGACGAGCGCGGGCACCTGGCCGAGGCTGACGAGCAGGCCGTTGAGCAGTCCGAAGCCGATGCCGAGCAGCACCGCCAGGGCGATCGCGACGACCGGGTTTCCGCCGCCCTGGAGGTAGGTGCCGGCGGCGAAGGCGCTGATGCCGAGCGTGGAGCCGACGGACAGGTCGACGTTGCGGGTGATGACGACGAGGGACTGGCCGGTGGCGACCAGGACCAGGATCGTCGCGTTCAGCAACAGGTCCTTGATGCCCTGCTCGGACAGGAACTCGCTGTTGCCGGCCTGGGTGATGCCGATCATCACCAGGAAGACGACCAGGATGGCGAGTTCGCGCATCTTGAAGACGCGGTCGACCAGGCGCGTGCCGCTCGACTTGGGCACGTCGGCCACGGGGGCCTCTTGCGGGGTCACGACCGTCATGCGGCGGCCCTCCCGGTGGCTGCGGCCATCACGGTTTCCTCGGTGGCGTCGGAGCGCGGGATCTCGGCGGTGAGCCGGCCCTCGTGCATCACCAGCACGCGGTCGGCCATGCCGAGGATCTCGGGCAGGTCGGAGGAGATCATCAGGACGGCCACGCCGTCGGCGGCCAGCTGGGACAACAGCCGGTGCACCTCGGCCTTGGTGCCGACGTCGATGCCGCGGGTCGGCTCGTCGACGATCAGCACCTTGGGGCCGGTGGCGAGCCACTTGGCGAGCACGACCTTCTGCTGGTTGCCGCCGGAGAGCGTGTTCACCGTGTCGGCGATGCGGGCGTACTTCACCTGGAGCCTGACGGCCCAGTCCAGGGAGCGGCTGCGCTCGGCGCCGCGGTCCATGAGCCCGGCCTTCACGGTCGTGCGCAGCCCGGTGAGACCGATGTTGCGCTCGATGGACATGTCCATCACCAGGCCTTGGGCGCGGCGGTCCTCGGGGACCAGGGCGAGTCCGGCGGCCATGGCGGTGGAGGGGGCGCCGTTGACCAGGGCCTTGCCGTGCACGGTCACCTCTCCGGCGTCCCAGCGGTCGATGCCGAAGACGGCCCGGGCGACCTCCGTGCGCCCGGCGCCGACCAGGCCCGCGAGACCGACGATCTCGCCGTGCCGGACGTCGAAGGAGACGTCGGTGAAGACGCCCTCGCGGGTCAGCCGGCGCACGCTCAGGGCGACCTCGCCCGGCTCGACCTCCTGTTTGGGGTACAGCTCGTCGAGGTCGCGGCCGACCATGCGACGCACGAGGTCGTCCTCGGTCATGCCCTCCAGGGGCTCGCTGGCGATCCAGGCGCCGTCGCGCAGGGTGGTGACCCGCCGGCAGATCTCGAAGATCTCCTCCAGCCGGTGGGAGATGAACAGCACGGCGGCGCCCTGTTCGCGCAGGGTGCGTACGACGCCGAAGAGGCGGGCGACCTCGCTGCCGGTGAGGGCGGCGGTCGGCTCGTCCATGATCAGGACGCGGGCGTCGAAGGAGAGGGCCTTGGCGATCTCGACGATCTGCTGGTCGGCGATGGACAGGCCGCGCGCGGGGCGGTCGGGGTCGAGTTCGACGCCGAGGCGCTTCATCAGCGCGGCGGTCGCGTTGTGCGTGGCCTTGTGGTCGATCCGGCCGAGGGCACGGCGCGGCTGGCGGCCCATGTAGATGTTCTCGGCGATCGACAGGTCGGGGAAGAGCGTGGGCTCCTGGTAGATCACGGCGATGCCGGCGTCGCGGGCGTCGCCGGGGCCGTGGAAGGTCACGGGCGCGCCGTCGAGCAGCACCTGGCCGGCGTCCGGCCGGTGCACTCCGGCGAGCGTCTTGATGAGGGTGGACTTGCCGGCACCGTTCTCACCGGCCAGGGCATGCACCTCCCCGGGGAACAGCTCCAGGGAGACGTCCCGCAGGGCGCGGACCGCCCCGAAGGACTTCGAGACGTCCTTCAGTGCCAGAACCGGGGCCGGACCCGTGGTGGACGGGTGGGTCATGGGGGCTCCTCGACGACGCCGACGGGACCGCCTCTCGGCGTCCTGGGCGTCGTGAAAGGTTTCAACTGGGTTGCCGGGACGTTAGGCGGGTCGCGCATGTCACGTCAATGGGTTCCGGTCGAAAAAGTTTCGAAGCCAGAAGGTCACACGCTGGTCACGGGAAATCGCCTCGGCCGGAGGGGTTGACACCCCTCCGGGGGGCCCATAACTTCGCGTCCTGAATCGTTTCATTCGGTGGTCGTCGCGCGTGGCCGTTGCGACCCGATGTCTCAGGAGTTCTGACGTGACCGAGCTCGCCGCGGCGAAGGCCGCTCTCAAGACACAGGCCGTCGAGACGCCGTCGTGGGCGTACGGGAACTCCGGCACGCGGTTCAAGGTGTTCGCACAGCAAGGCGTGCCGCGCACACCGCAGGAGAAGCTGGACGACGCCGCGAAGGTGCACGAGTTCACCGGGGTCGCCCCGACGGTCGCGCTGCACATTCCGTGGGACAAGGTCGACGACTACGCGGCGCTGGCGAAGCACGCCGAGGACCGCGGGGTGAAGCTCGGGGCGATCAACTCCAACACCTTCCAGGACGACGACTACAAGCTCGGCAGCATCTGCCACCCGGACGCCGCGGTGCGCAGGAAGGCCGTGGACCATCTGCTGGAGTGCGTCGACATCATGGACGCGACCGGGTCCACGGACCTGAAGCTGTGGTTCGCCGACGGGACGAACTATCCCGGGCAGGACGACATCCGAGGGCGGCAGGACCGGCTGGCCGAGGGGCTGGCCGAGGTCTACGAGCGGCTCGGGGACGGGCAGCGGATGCTGCTGGAGTACAAGTTCTTCGAGCCGGCGTTCTACACGACGGACGTGCCGGACTGGGGCACCGCCTACGCCCACTGCCTGAAGCTCGGGCCGAAGGCGCAGGTCGTCGTCGACACGGGGCACCACGCGCCCGGGACCAACATCGAGTTCATCGTGGCGACGCTGCTGCGGGAGGGCAAGCTCGGCGGGTTCGACTTCAACTCCCGGTTCTACGCGGACGACGACCTCATGGTGGGCGCCGCCGATCCGTTCCAGCTGTTCCGGATCATGTACGAGGTGGTGCGGGGCGGCGGGTTCTCGCCCGAGGTCGCGTTCATGCTCGACCAGTGCCACAACATCGAGGCGAAGATCCCGGCGATCATCCGGTCCGTGATGAACGTGCAGGAGGCCACGGCGAAGGCGCTGCTGGTCGACGGTGACGCGTTGAGCTCGGCGCAGCGCGGTGGTGATGTGCTGGAGGCGAACGCCGTGTTGATGGACGCGTACAACACGGATGTGCGGCCATTGCTGCGGGAGGTGCGGGAGGAGATGGGGTTGGACCCCGAGCCCCTGGCTGCGTATCGGCGGTCCGGGTGGGCCGAGAAGATCGTGGCCGAGCGGGTCGGTGGGCAGCAGGCGGGGTGGGGTGCGTGAGCGTCTGCCGAGTTCCGTGATCTGCGGGGTGCGGGTTGTCTGTGGTTGATCGCGCAGTTCCCCGCGCCCCTGAAAAGAAGGCACCCCACCCGCTCTCTCTTGAAAAGGAACTGTTCATGGCAACCCATCCCGAAGCCGCCGCTCTGCTGGCACGGTCGCACCGTCTCGGGGCCGACCCCCGGAACACCAACTACGCGGGCGGCAACGCCTCCGCCAAGGGCACCGAGACCGATCCCGTCACCGGCGGGGACGTCGAGCTGATGTGGGTCAAGGGGTCCGGTGGTGATCTCGGGACGCTGACCGAGGCGGGGCTGGCCGTGTTGCGGCTGGACCGGATGCGGGCGCTCGTCGACGTGTACCCGGGGGTGGAGCGCGAGGACGAGATGGTCGCCGCGTTCGACTACTGCCTGCACGGCAAGGGCGGGGCCGCGCCGTCCATCGACACCGCCATGCACGGGCTGGTCGAGGCCGCTCACGTCGATCATCTGCACCCGGACTCCGGGATCGCGCTCGCCTGTGCCGCCGACGGGGAGAAGCTGACCGCCGAGTGCTTCGGGGACAGCGTGGTGTGGGTGCCGTGGCGGCGGCCCGGATTCCAGCTCGGGCTGGACATCGCCGCCGTGAAGAAGGCCAACCCGCAGGCGATCGGCTGCGTCCTCGGCGGGCACGGCATCACGGCCTGGGGTGACACCTCCGAGGAGTGCGAGCGGAACTCGCTGCACATCATCCGGACCGCGGAGAAGTTCCTCGCCGAGCGCGGAAAGGCCGAGCCCTTCGGGCCGGTGATCGAGGGGTACGCGGCCCTGGGCGCCACCGAGCGCCGGGAGCGGGCCGCCGCCCTCGCGCCGTACGTGCGGGCCCTCGCCTCGCAGGACCGGCCCCAGGTGGGGCATTTCAACGACTCCGAGGTCGTGCTCGACTTCCTCGCGAGCGCCGAGCACCCGCGGCTCGCCGCTCTCGGCACCTCCTGCCCGGACCACTTCCTGCGGACCAAGGTGCGGCCGCTGGTGCTCGACCTGCCGCCGACCGCCCCGCTCGACGAGGCCATCGCCCGGCTGAAGGAGCTGCACGCCGAGTACCGCGAGGAGTACGCCGCCTACTACCGGCGGCACGCCGAGCCCGACTCCCCCGCCATGCGCGGCGCGGACCCGGCGATCGTGCTGATCCCGGGGATCGGCATGTTCTCGTTCGGCAAGGACAAGCAGACCGCCCGGGTCGCGGGCGAGTTCTACGTCAACGCCATCAACGTGATGCGCGGGGCGGAGGCGGTGTCCACGTACGCGCCGATCGAGGAGTCCGAGAAGTTCCGGATCGAGTACTGGGCGCTGGAGGAAGCCAAGCTCCAGCGGATGCCGAAGCCCAAGGCGCTCGCCACGCGGGTCGCGCTGGTGACCGGTGCCGGCAGCGGGATCGGCAAGGCCATCGCCCACCGGCTCGTGGCCGAGGGGGCGTGCGTGGTCGTCGCCGACCTCAACACGGAGAACGCCGAGGCGGTCGCCGAGGAGCTGGGCGGCCCCGACAAGGCCGTCGCCGTGACCGTGGACGTGACGTCGGAGGAGCAGATCGCCGAGGCGTTCCGGGCGGCCGTGCTGGCCTTCGGCGGTGTCGACCTCGTCGTCAACAACGCGGGCATCTCGATCTCCAAGCCGCTGCTGGAGACCTCCACGAAGGACTGGGACCTCCAGCACGACATCATGGCGCGCGGCTCCTTCCTCGTGTCGCGGGAGGCGGCCCGGGTGATGATCGCCCAGGGCCTCGGCGGCGACATCGTCTACATCGCTTCGAAGAACGCCGTGTTCGCCGGGCCCAACAACATCGCCTACTCGGCCACCAAGGCCGACCAGGCCCACCAGGTGCGGCTGCTCGCCGCCGAGCTCGGTGAGCACGGGATTCGCGTCAACGGCATCAACCCCGACGGCGTCGTGCGCGGGTCGGGGATCTTCGCCGGCGGGTGGGGCGCCAAGCGGGCCGCGGTGTACGGGGTCGAGGAGGAGAAGCTGGGAGAGTTCTACGCCCAGCGGACCATCCTCAAGCGCGAGGTGCTCCCCGAGCACGTGGCCAACGCCGTGTTCGCGCTGACCGGCGGGGACCTCACCCACACGACCGGTCTGCACATCCCCGTCGACGCCGGCGTCGCGGCCGCCTTCCTGCGATGAGCGCGGACGTGAAGGCGTACGCCGCGGTCGACCTCGGCGCGTCCAGCGGGCGCGTCATGGTCGGCCGCGTCGGCCCGGACAGCCTGGAGCTCGCCGAGGCGCACCGCTTCCCCAACCGGCCCGTGCGGGTTCCGGAGGGGCTGCGGTGGGACGTCCTCGCCCTGTACGCCGGAGTCTTGGAGGGGCTCAGAGCGGCCGGGCAGGTCGACTCCGTCGGCATCGACAGCTGGGCCGTGGACTACGGGCTGCTCGACGCGGACGGGGCGCTGCTCGGCAACCCCGTACACTACCGGGACGCGCGGACCGAGGGCGTCGCGGAGAAGGTGTGGGCGACCGTGCCCGCCCAGGAGCTGTACGCCGCGACCGGGTTGCAGTACGCGCCCTTCAACACCCTGTACCAACTGACGGCGGCCCGTTCCACGGCCCAGCTCGCGCAGGCGAAGCGGCTGTTGCTGATGCCGGACCTGCTGACGTACTGGCTCACCGGCGAGCAGGGCACCGAGCTGACCAACGCCTCGACCACCCAGCTCATCGACCCGCGCACCCGGGACTGGGCCCACGGCGTCGCGGAGCGGCTCGGGATCGACCTCGAGCTGTTCCCGCCGCTGCGGCGGCCCGGTGATCCGGCGGGGGTGCTGCGGCCCGAGGTGCTGGAGGAGACCGGACTGGCCGGTCCCGTGCCGGTGACGGCCGTCGGGTCGCACGACACCGCGTCGGCGGTCGCGGCCGTCCCCGCGACGGGCGAGCGGTTCGCGTACATCTGCACCGGCACCTGGTCGCTGGCCGGACTGGAGCTGGACGCGCCGGTGCTGACCGAGGAGAGCCGGGCGGCCAACTTCACCAACGAGCTGGGGCTCGACGGCACGGTCCGCTACCTGCGCAACATCATGGGGCTGTGGCTGCTCCAGGAGTGCGTGCGGGCCTGGGGCGACCCGGACCTGGGCGGGCTGCTGCTGGAGGCGTCCAAGGTGGAGGCGCTGCGGTCCGTGGTCGACGCGGGCGACGCGGCGTTCCTCGCGCCGGGGCGCATGCCCGAGCGGATCGCCGAGGCCTGCCGGGCCTCGGGGCAGCCGGTGCCGCAGTCGCCGGCCGAGGTGACGCGCTGCATCCTCGACTCCCTCGCCCTCGCGCACCGCAAGGCCGTCCAGGACGCGCAGCGGCTCGCCGGGCAGACGGTCGACGTCGTGCACGTGGTGGGCGGCGGCACGCGCAACGCGCTGCTGTGCCAGCTGACCGCCGACGCCTGCGGACTGCCGGTGGTGGCCGGACCGACCGAGGCGGCCGCCCTCGGGAACGTGCTCGTGCAGGCACGGGCGCACGGACTCGTCGGGGACCTCGCGGGCATGCGGGACCTGCTCGTGCGGACCCAGCCGCTCACGCGGTACGAACCGCGGGGCGGCACCGAGCGGTGGCGCGCCGCACAGGCCCGGCTCGCCGGGGACTGACGGGGTCTCCCCCCGGCCGCGTGCCCGGACTACGCTGCACTCATCCGATGATCAACCACAAGGAGCCGCGATGCGTGTCGCCCTGTTCCTGACCTGCGTCAACGACACGCTGTATCCGGACACCGGGCGCGCTGTGGTGAAACTGCTGACCAGACTGGGCGTCGAGGTCGACTTCCCGATGGCGCAGACCTGCTGCGGGCAGGCGCACTACAACACCGGATACCGCCATGAGGCCGAGCCGCTCGCCCGGCATTTCTCCGATGTCTTCGGCGAGTACGAGGCGATCGTGACGCCGTCCGGCTCGTGCGGGGCGATGGTGCGGGAGCTGTATCCCCGGATGGGCGAGCGGGCCCGGGCCGAGGGCCGCGGGGAGACGCTCGCGGCCACGTTGGCGCCGGTGGTGCCGAAGACGTACGAGCTCACGGAGTTCCTGGTGGACGTGCTGGGCGTGACGGACGTCGGGGCGTACTACCCGCACACGGTGACCTACCATCCGACCTGCCACGGGCTGCGCGGGCTGGGGCTGGGCGACCGGCCGCGGCGGCTGCTCCGGGCGGTCGAGGGGCTGGAGCTGGTGGAGCTGCCGGGGGCCGACGAGTGCTGCGGGTTCGGCGGCACCTTCGCGCTGAAGAACTCCGACGTCTCGGCGGCGATGGGCGCGGACAAGGTGCGCAACGCCGAGTCGACGGGCGCGGAGGTGCTGTGCGCGGCCGACAACTCCTGTCTGATGCACATCGGCGGCACGATGGCCCGGCTGCGGACCGGCATGCGGCCGGTGCACATCGCGGAGATCCTGGCGAGCACCAAGGAGGAACCGGCCGTATGAGCGGAACGTTCGTCGGGATGCCGGCGTTTCCCGAGGCCGCGCGGGAGGCCGTCGGCAACGAGACCCTGCGCGGCAATCTGCGGCACGCCACGCACACCATTCGCGCCAAGCGGGCCAAGGCCGTGACGGAGGTGTCCGACTGGGCCGAGCTGCGCGAGGCCGGCAAGCGGATCAAGGACCACACGCTGCGCCATCTGGACCGGTACCTGGAGCAGTTGGAGGAGTCGGTCACGGCCGCGGGCGGCATCGTGCACTGGGCCGCCGACGCGGCCGAGGCCAACGAGATCGTCACCCGGCTCGTGAAGATGACCGGCGAGTCGGAGGTCGTCAAGGTCAAGTCGATGGCCACGCAGGAGATCGGGCTCAACGAGGCGCTTCAGGCCGCGGGCATCCACGCCTACGAGACCGATCTCGCCGAGCTGATCGTGCAGTTGGGCAAGGACCGCCCCTCGCACATCCTCGTGCCGGCCATCCACCGCAACCGGGGCGAGATCCGCGACATCTTCGTCCGGGAGATGAGCGAGTGGGGCCGCCCCGCTCCCGAGGGCCTCACCGACACGCCCGCGGAGCTCGCCGAGGCGGCCCGGCTGCACCTGCGGGAGAAGTTCCTGCGCGCCAAGGTCGGCATCTCCGGCGCCAACTTCATGGTCGCCGAGACGGGCACGCTCGTGGTCGTGGAGTCCGAGGGCAACGGGCGGATGTGCCTGACCCTGCCCGAGACGCTGATCTCCGTCGTCGGCATCGAGAAGATCGTGCCGACCTGGCAGGACCTGGAGGTCTTCCTCCAGACCCTCCCCCGCTCCTCGACGGCCGAGCGCATGAACCCGTACACCTCGACCTGGACCGGCACGACCGACGGCGACGGGCCGAGCACCTTCCACCTGGTGCTGCTGGACAACGGCCGCACCGACACCCTCGCCGACGAGGTCGGCCGGCAGGCGCTGCGCTGCATCCGCTGCTCGGCGTGCCTGAACGTGTGCCCGGTGTACGAGCGGGCCGGCGGCCACGCCTACGGCTCGGTCTACCCCGGCCCGATCGGCGCGATCCTCAGCCCCCAACTGCGGGGCACGGGCAGCGAGATCGACGCCTCGCTCCCGTACGCGTCCTCGCTGTGCGGGGCGTGCTACGAGGTCTGCCCGGTCGCCATCGACATCCCCGAGGTGCTGGTGCACCTGCGGGAACGGGTCGTGGAGGGCGGTGAGGTCACCCGGGAGGGCAACAAGGTGGTCCTGCGTCCCGCGAAGGGCCATGCCGCCGAACGGGCGGCGATGCGCGCGGCCCGCTGGGCGTTCACGCACCCGGGCGCGCTGCGCACCGGCCAGCGCGCCGCCGCCCGGACCCGTCGCTTCCATCCCCGTACCCTGCCGGGCCCGGGCAAGGCGTGGAGCGGGACCCGGGAACTGCCGCCGGTGCCCGCCGAGCCGTTCCGGGACTGGTGGCAGCGCACGCGCGGCGGAAAGGACGGGGCGAAGTGAACAGCAGGGAGCGGATCCTGGGGCGGGTGCGGCGCGCGCTCGCGGACACGCCGGCCGACGAGGCGCCGATCGCGCGGGACTACCTGCGCGAGCACGGGCGGCGGACGGTCGCGGAGACGGTGGAGCTGCTCGCCGAGAACCTCGCGGACTACCGGGCGATCGTGCACCGCACCGACAGTGCCGGGCTCCCCGGGCTGATCGCCGGGCTGCTGGAGAAGCGCGGGTCGGCCTCGGTGCTGGTGCCGCCCGGGCTGGACGAGGGCTGGCTGGCGGCGACCGGCGTGACGCGGGTGGCCGACCGGGCCGGGAGCACGCCGCACGAACTCGACCGGGTGGACAGTGTCGTGACGGCCTGTGCGGTCGCGATCGCGGAGACCGGGACGATCGTGCTGGACGGCTCGCCCGACCAGGGGCGGCGCCGGATCACCCTCGTCCCGGACCATCACGTCTGCGTCGTCCGCGTCCCCGGCCAGGTCGTGTCGTCCGTGCCGCAGGGCCTCGAACGGCTCGACCCGGCGCGCCCGTTGACCTGGATCTCCGGGCCGTCGGCGACCAGCGACATCGAGCTGGACCGAGTCGAGGGGGTGCACGGCCCGCGCACGCTGGAGGTGATTCTGGTCGCCGAGGACTGACCGGGCTCAGGGCAGGATCGAGTCGACGTAGCCGCCGTCGACGCGCAGGGCACCGCCCGTGGTCGCCGAGGCCTGGTCGGAGGCGAGGTAGACGACCATGTTGGCGATCTCCTCCGGCTCGATCAGCCGTTGCAGCAGCGACTGCGGGCGGTGCTGCCGCATGAACGCGCGCTGGGCCTCGTCCCAGGGCAGGTCGCGGTCGACGAGCTGGTAGACGAAGTCCTCCACCCCGCCCGTGTGGGTCGGCCCGGCGATGACGGAGTTCACCGTGACGCCGGTGCCGGCGGTCTGCTTGGCGAAGCCCCGGCTCACGGCCAGCAGGGCGGTCTTCGACATGCCGTAGTGGATCATCTCGGCGGGGATGACGACCGCCGAGTCGCTGGCGATGTTCTGCACGCGTCCCCAGCCGCGCTCGGTCATGCCGGGCAGGACGAGACGGGTGAGGCGCACCGCGGACAGGACGTTCACGTCGAAGTAGCGCCGCCACTCCTCGTCGCTGATCTCCAGGGGGTCGGCGGACTCGAAGACGCCGAGGTTGTTGACGAGGATGTCCACCTGCCCCAGGGCGTCCAGCGCCTGCCCCGCGCCCTCGTCGGTCGTCACATCGGCGGCCACGGGCACCAGGTCGGCACCGGGCACCTCGCCCTGCATCCGGTCCACGGCCTCCTGGACGCGCTGGGAGGAGCGGCCGTTGACGCCCACCTGGGCGCCGGCCCGGGCCAGGCCCGAGGCGATCGCGGCGCCGATGCCCTGCGTGGAGCCGGTCACCAGAGCGGTGCGGCCCTTCAGATCGATCCGCATGCCGTGTTCAGCCCTTTCCGTACGGGAGCGCCGACAGCGCCGTGACCGCCCTGGACGGTGTGACGCTCGGTCTCGGGCGGGGCACGTTCACGGCGGTGATGGGACCGTCCGGCTCCGGCAAGTCGACCCTGTTGCAGTGCGCCGCGGGCCTGGACCGGCCCGACAGCGGGATCGTGCGGGTGGACGGCACGGAGCTGACGGGCGGTGGCGTCCCGTTCACCGTGGTCCGCACCGACGCCGTGCTGCCGGACCAGGTGTTCGGCGTGTGGCTCGCGGTCGCCGGGGTCGCGGCGACGGTGACACTGGGGACGGCTCTGGCGACGGCCCGGCGGGTGCTGCGCACTCCCGCGGTGCGGGCGGTGGCCTCGGCCGCCGGTGCGTGAACCCCGTGACAGCATCGCTGAACAAGCGCTTAGATAGTGCTTCGACCGCCCGCTGTCGCCGCCGACCAGGAGGCCCCCGTTGTTCACATCCGTCGACGA
Organism: Streptomyces sp. SudanB52_2052; assembly: GCF_964272415.1. Taxonomy (NCBI): domain Bacteria; kingdom Bacillati; phylum Actinomycetota; class Actinomycetes; order Kitasatosporales; family Streptomycetaceae; genus Streptomyces; species Streptomyces sp. SudanB52_2052. Next base: position 518,150 of record NZ_OZ186796.1, read on the forward strand.
CGTCTCCGCACGTCTGGCCGAGACCGGCTACCTCGCCTCGCCCGCCGTCGCCACGACCGTCTTCCTCGCCGACCGCCTCGGCAAGCCGCTCCTGGTGGAGGGCCCGGCCGGTGTCGGCAAGACGGAACTCGCCAAGGCCGTCGCCGAGGTCGCCGGAGCACGGCTCGTCCGCCTCCAGTGCTACGAGGGGGTCGACGAGTCCAGGGCGCTGTACGAGTGGAACCACGCCAAGCAGCTCCTGCGCATCAGCGCGGGCCGCGACGAGACCTGGGACGAGACGCGCACGGACATCTTCAGCGAGGAGTTCCTGCTCACCCGTCCGCTGCTGAGCTCCATCCGGGGCGACGAGGCGAAGGTGCTGCTCATCGACGAGACCGACAAGGCGGACGTCGAGGTGGAGGGCCTGCTGCTGGAGGTGCTCAGCGACTTCCAGGTGACCGTCCCCGAGCTGGGCACCATCACCGCGACGCGCCGCCCCTTCGTCGTCCTCACCTCCAACGCGAGCCGGGAGCTGTCCGAGGCGCTGCGCCGCCGCTGCCTCTTCCTGCACATCGGTTTCCCGGACGAGGAGCTGGAGCGCCGGATCGTCCGGCTGAAGGTGCCGGAGCTGGACGAGGCGCTGGCCCGCTCGGTCGTGCGGGTCGTGGGCGCGCTGCGGGCGATGGACCTGCGCAAGGTGCCGTCGGTCGCCGAGACCGTCGACTGGGCGCGCACGTTGCTCGCGCTCGGCGCGGACATCCTGGACGAGACGGTCGTCCAGGCCACCCTCGGTGTCCTCCTCAAGCACCAGGACGACCTTCTGAAGGCGTCCGCCAAGCTCGACCTGGACGCGCTGTGACCACGCGGGCGGGTGTCGCGGAGCGTCTGACGTCCCTCGTGGGGGCATTGCGGGCGCATGGCGTCCGGATCGGCACCGGCGAGACGGTCGACGCGGCGCGGGCGGTCGAGGAACTCGGCCTCGCCGACCGGGAGCTGTTGCGCGAGGGGCTCGCGGCGACGCTGCTGCACGCACCCGGCCAGCGACAGGTGTTCGACCAGGTCTTCGACCTGTACTTCCCGCGCGGCGTCGGCGGCCCGGAGCAGCGGCCGGCGGGGCGGGAGGACCTGCGGGACCGGCTGGCCGACGCCCTGGCCGCCGACGACCGGGCGCTGCTGGGCCGGCTGGCGATCGAGGCGGTCGACGGTTTCGGCGGCTACGGTTCCGCCCCGGAGTCGGACGGCTGGTCGTCCTACCAGGCGCTGGAGCGGCTGCGCCCGCAGACCCTCATGGCGCGGGTCCGCGACACCGTGCGCGGCCGGGGCGGGAGTCCGGGCTTCACGGACCGGCTGCTGGAGGACGAGATCCGGCGGCGCATCGAGACCTTCCGCGCGCTGGTGGCGGCGGAGGCGCGGCGCCGGGTCGCCGAGCGGCGCGGGCGGGACGAGATCGCCCGGCGGGCGGTGCCCCCGACCGCCGACCGGGTCGACTTCCTGTTCGCCGGGAAGGACCGGCTGGCCGAGCTGCGCAGGACGGTCCAGCCGCTCGCGCGCAAGCTCGCGACCCGGCTCGCGGCCCGCCGCCGTCGCGCCTCCCGCGGCACGATCGACCTGCGGCGGACCCTGCGCGGTTCACTGTCGACGGGCGGCGTGCCGATGAGGCCGGTGCTGCGCCGACGGCGCCCCGCCCGCCCCGAGCTGGTCCTGCTGTGCGATGTGTCGGGCTCGGTCTCCGGTTTCTCGGACTTCACGATGCTGCTGGTGCAGGCGCTGCACGACCAGTTCGCCAGGGTGCGCGTGTTCGCCTTCGTCAATCGGATCGACGAGGTGACCGGGCTGCTGGAGCACGGCACCGCCGACCCGGAGGGCCTGGCCGCCCGCATCCAGGCGGAGGCGGCGGTCACGGGCTACCACGGCAGCAGCGACTACGGCATGGCGCTGGGCGAGTTCGCCGAGCGCCACGCGGACGCGGTGGGTTCACGTACGACGGTGTTCGTCCTCGGCGACGCCCGGACGAACCACGCCGACCCGAACCTGCCGGCCCTGCGGCGGATCGCCGAACGGGCGCGCCGCGTCCACTGGCTGAATCCCGAGCAGCGTTCCCGCTGGGGCACGGGGGACTCCGTCGCGCCCGCCTACGCCGAGCTGGTCGAGATGCACGAGTGCCGCACGGCCCGGCAGCTGAGCGCGCTGGTGGCGCGCCTGCTGCCGGTGTGATCAGGCGGCGGCCCGCTGTGGGCCGGTGGGCATCAGCCCTGCTTCGCGTACTCCCGGGCCGTCTGCCCCTGGAAGTCGTAGACCACGACCTGCTCGTCGCCCACGACCCACGCGTCGTGGCCGGGTGAGCAGACGAACACGTCGCCGGGTCCGACCTCGCTCTCACCGCCGTCGTCCATGCGGATGTGCATCCGGCCCTGGGCCATGTAGCAGTTGTGGTGCATCTGGCAGCTCTCGGTGCCCGCGATCGGGCCCACGGACTCCGTCCAGCGCCAGCCGGGTTCGAAGGTCGCCACGGCGAAGTCGAGATCCGTCATGTGGATGGCCTCGAGGTGGCCGCGGGGGAAATCACGCCGCTCGTCGGGCTTGTCGAGCGTCTTCACTTCCAACATGACGCGCTCCCTTCCGGCCGCGGTGCGCCGCGGCCGGGGCCGGTCTCCCCGGCGGCCCTGGACACCGCCGTCGGCGGTCGGCCCCCTACTCCTCCATGGTCCGCCTGTCCACCGGGGACCGCCATTCGGGGCACCGGTCTCAAGCGCCGCCCCCGCACAGCGCGGTGAAACGGTCGGCGTCGATGTTGCCGCCGGAGAGGATGACGCCGACGCGGCCCGGGAGGCGGCCCGCGCGTCCGGTGAGCAGCGCGGCCAGCGGGGTGGCGCCGCTCGGCTCGAGGACGATCTTCAGCCGCTCGAAGGCGAACCGCATCGCGTCCCGGATCTCGTCGTCGCTGACCAGGACGACGTCGTCGAGGAGCCTGCGGTTCAGGGAGAAGGTCAGCTCTCCGGGGGTGTGCAGGGCCTGGCCGTCGGCGATGGTGTGCGGGACCGGGATGCTGACGCGCCGGCCGGCCCGCAGGGACCGTCTGGTGTCGTCCCCGGCCTCCGGTTCGACGCCGATGACGCGCGTCGAGGGGTGCAGGCCCTTGACGGCCGTGCCGCTGCCGGCGATCAGGCCACCGCCTCCGACGGGTGCGAGCAGTGCGTCCAGCTCCCCCACTTCTTCGACGAGTTCGAGCGCGGAGGTGCCCTGCCCGGCGATGACGTGCGGATGCTCGTAGGGCGGGATGACCGTCAGGCCGCGCTCGGCGGCCAGGGCCTCGGCGAGGGCGACGCGGTCGCCGGTGTAGCGGTCGTACGTGACGATCTCAGCGCCGTAGCCGGCGGTGGCCGTCCGTTTCGACGGCGGGGCGTCCTCCGGCATGACGATCACGGCGGTGGTGCCCAGCTCGCGCGCTGCCAGGGCGACGGCCTGGGCGTGGTTGCCCGAGGAGTAGGCGGCGATGCCCCGGGACAGCTGCTCGGGGGTGAGGCGACTGGCGGCGTTGTAGGCGCCGCGGATCTTGAAGGCGCCCGCGCGCTGGAAGTTCTCGCACTTGAGGTGGATCTCGGCACCGGCGAGCGCGTCGAGGGTGCGGGAGCGCAGGACCGGGGTGCGGTGGGCGACGCCCTCGATGCGGGCTGCGGCGTCCCGGACGTCGTCGAGGGTGACCGGTGGGGTGGTGGTCGTCACGCTGTTCCTCCGGTGGGGGTGTCGTGGGCGGCCCGGGCCCGGGAGAGGTAGTTGTAGGCGGAGGCGCGGGAGATGCCGAGCCGGGCGGCGACCTGTTCGACGGCGCCGCGCACGGCGAAGACACCGCGGGCGTCCAGCCCGCCGAACAGCTCCAGGCGTTCGGCGCGGTCCAGTTCCGCCCAGCTGCCCCGCTGTCTCGACTGGTGGGCGTCGACGAGGGCGTCGACCACGGAGTCGATGTCGTTGCCGAAGGTGGTGGTCGGCGGTTCCGCCGGGGCGACGCCGCCTCCGGCGAGCGCGCCGAGGAGGGTGTGGACCTGACGGACGGCGCCGATGTCCACGTTGACGCAGAGCGCGCCGAACACCGCTCCGGTGGAGTCCCGCAGCACCATCGTGGAGGACTTCAGCAGCGAGCCGTTCCGGGTGCGGGTGACGTAGTTCAGCTCGTCGGTGGCCTCGTCGCCGCGGGCGAGGACGCGCAGGCCGATCTCGCTCATCGCGCCGCCCACCGTCCGGCCGGTCACCGATCCGGCGACGGCGACCACGGACTCCTCCGGGTTCCGGTAGTCGTGCAGCACGACCTCGCAGACCGGCCCGAAGGTCGCGGCAATGCCCTCGACGACCGGCGCGAGCGAGGCGAGGATCGCGTCCCGTTCGGCGTCTCGTTCGGCGCCCCTGGCTTGTTCGGCGGACATGGCGTCTCCCCTTCCCACACACCCACCTTAGATCACGAGTCCAGCACCTGGATAGATAGTCCAGAGAATCTCAATAATTGGTAATGGTTTTCACATGACTTCGACCGAAACCCGCTCTTGACATTCATTGCCATCTAGCGTGACGCCCGTCGTCGCGAAACTCCGCACATCCGCCCTGGAGGAGCCATGCCCCTGTCCACGTCCCGCCGCCTGGCGCTGCTGACCAGCGCCTCACTGGCCCTGCTCGCGGGCTGCGGCAGCTCGTCGGACCCAGCCGACGGCAAGAGCGCTCCGGCCCGGGTGGCCGTGGTCGCCTCCACGAACGTCTACGGCGACATCGTGCGGGACATCGGCGGCGACAGAGTCGACGTCACCTCGATCATCAGCGACCCCGACCAGGACCCGCACTCCTACGAGGCGGACACCCAGAACCAGCTGGCCCTGTCCAAGGCGAAGGTCGTCGTCGAGAACGGCGGCGGCTACGACGACTTCGTCGACCGCATGCGGAAGAGCGGCCACAACGACTCCGCCGAAGTGATCAACGCGGTGCGGGTGTCCGGCAGGACCGCCCCGAAGGGCGGCGAGCTCAACGAGCACGTCTGGTACGACTTCCCCACCGTCGCCAAGGTCGCCGACCGCATAGCCGCCGCCCTCACCAAGGCCGACCCGGACGGCGCCGCCGCCTTCGAGAAGAACGCCGCCGCCTTCAAGGCCAAGCTCACGCCGCTGGAGGCGAAGGAGGCGCGGATCAAGAAGGAGCACGGCGGCGAGGGCGTGGCGATCACCGAGCCCGTGCCGCTGTACATGACCGAGGCGAGCGGACTGATCGACAGGACGCCCGCGGCGTTCAGCGAGGCCGTCGAGGAGGGCGACGACGTCTCCCCCCGGGTTCTCCGGGAGAGCCTGGCCCTGTTCAGCGGCAGGAAGGTCGAGGCGCTCGTCTACAACGAGCAGACCTCCGGACCGCAGACCGAGAAGGCCGAGTCGGCGGCCAAGGCGGCCGGCATCCCCGTGGTGCCCGTGACCGAGACCCTGCCGAAGGGCAAGGACTACCTCGGCTGGATGACCGGCAACGTCGACGCGCTCGCGAGCGCGCTGGCCAAGTGACCGCGCCGCCCCGCCAGGACCGCGCGCCCGTCGTCAGCCTGCGCGCCGCGGCCCTGTCCTACGGCGACCGCGAGGTGTGGAGCGGCCTCGATCTCGACGTCCGGCCCGGGGAGTTCCTGGCCGTGCTGGGGCCGAACGGAGCGGGCAAGACCAGTTTCGTCCGGGCGCTGCTGGGCCGTCAGCCGCTGTCCGCCGGGACGCTGACGGTCCTCGGCCGGCCGGCGCGCGAGTCCGCCCGGCACATCGGTTACGTCCCGCAGCAGGCGGCGCTGTCCGCGCAGGCCCTGCTGCGCGCCCGGGACCTCGTGCGGTTCGGCATCGACGGGCACCGCTTCGGACCGTGGCCACGCGGCGGCGGGGTCCGGCGCCGGGTGGACGAGATCCTGGAGTCGGTCGGGGCCGCGGCGTACGCGGACGTACCGCTCGGGATGCTGTCCGGCGGTGAACGGCAGCGGGTGCGCATCGGGCAGGCCCTGGCGACCGACCCGCGGATCCTGCTCTGCGACGAGCCGCTGCTGTCGCTGGACCTGCACCACCAGCGGGCCGTCACCGAGTTGATCGACGCCCGGCGCCGCTCCCACGGCACGGCGGTGGTGTTCGTGACGCACGAGATCAACCCGGTGCTGGGGCTGGTCGACCGGGTGCTGTACCTGGCCCGTGGCGGCCACCGGACCGGCACCCCGGACGAGGTGCTGACCTCCGAGTCGCTGTCCCGGCTCTACGGCACGCAGGTCGACGTCGTGCGGGTCCGGGGGCGGGTCGTCGTCGCCGGGGCGCCCGACGAGCCGGCCTCGCCACCGCACCACCCCGAGCAGGCCGACGAGACGGACGGAGTGCGCGCATGACACTCGCCGCCGGGATCTGGCACCAGATCTTCGACTTCACCGACTACGGCGAACTCCTCGTCCTGGTCCGCAACTCGCTCGTCGCCGGTGTGGCGCTCGGCCTCGTGGGCGGGCTCGCCGGGGTGTTCGTGCTGATGCGGGACCTGCCGTTCGCGGTGCACGGCATCAGCGAGCTGTCCTTCGCGGGCGCGTCGGCGGCGCTGCTGCTCGGGGCGAACATCGTGGCGGGCTCGATCGCCGGTTCGCTCCTCGCGGCCGGCGCCATCGGTGTGCTGGGGACGCGGGCCCGGGACCGCAACTCGGTGATCGGCATCATCATGCCGTTCGGGCTGGGGCTCGGCGTGCTCTTCCTGGCCCTCTACAAGGGGAGGGCGGCCAACAAGTTCGGGCTGCTCACCGGGCAGATCGTCGCCGTCGACACCCCGCAGATGTCGTGGCTGCTCGGCACGTCCGTCCTGGTGCTGGCCGCCCTGGCCGTCATGTGGCGGCCCCTCGCCTTCGCCAGCACCGACCCGGACGTGGCCGAGGCGCGCGGGGTGCCGGTGCGGGGGCTGTCCTTCGCGTTCATGCTGGTGCTCGGGCTCGCGGTGGCCCTGTCGGTGCAGATCGTCGGCGCGCTGCTGGTGCTCACCCTGGTCGTGACCCCGGCCGCGGCCGCCGCCCGGGTCACCGCCTCGCCGGTGCTGCTGCCCGTGCTGAGCGTGCTGTTCGCCGTGGCCTCGATCGAGGGCGGCATCCTGCTCGCGCTGGGCGGCAGCATCCCCATCAGCCCCTACGTCACGACGATCTCGTTCACGATCTACGCGGTGTGCCGGGTCGCGGGACGGTACCGGACCCGGCGCTGGGGGGCGAGGCGGGCGGTGCCGCGGCCCGCCTGAGGCGCCTCACCGTTCGAAGACGACCTCTCCGTCGAACACCGTGAGGTCGACCCGCACGTCGGTGATCTCGTGCGGGTCGAGGTCGAGCAGCGGACGGTCCAGGACGCAGAGGTCGGCCGCCTTGCCCGCCTCGATCGTGCCCTTCCAGTCGTCGGCGAAGTCCTGCCAGGCGGCGGTGGCCGTGTACGCGCGCAGGGCGTCGGCGAGGGGCACGCACTGCTCGGGGCCGCTGGGCCGGCCGCCGGCCTTGGACTCGCGCAGCATCATGGAGGCCACGCCCTGGCGCCAGTCGGGCTCGGTGACGGGAGCGTCCGAACTGGCGCAGACCCGTACCCCGGCGTCGAGCGCGGAGCGCACCGGCCACTGGTACGCGGAGCGTTCGGGGCCCACGACCTCGTCCATGAGGTCGGAAATCGTCCACTTGATGGCGGGATTCATGTTGACGCCGTAGCCGTGCGCGGCGAGTTCGGCCAGGCTCTCGGGGCCGATGAAGTCGCCGTGGATGACGTAGTGCCGGGCGTCGGGGCGGGGTGCGGCGGTGTTCGCGGCGACGAAGGCGTGCACGACGGTGTCGATGGCCCGGTCGCCGGTGACGTGCACGCCGAGCTGGAAGCCGGCCTCGTGGGCGAGCCGGATCATCTCGCGCAGTTCGTGCACCTGGAGGGCGGGGGTGTCGCCGTGGACGCAAAGGGCGCCGTGGCCGCCGTCCCGGTAGGGCTCGCTCATCCACGCCGTGCGGTTGGGCGGGACGCCGTCGCCGAAGATCTTGACGCCGACGGCCCGCAGCAGCCGGGGATCGGCCGACTCGGGGCGGCGCAGTTCGGCCAGGCCCTTGCGGAGGTCGTCGGCGGAGCCGCCCATGGGGGCGGGCAGGAGCAGGACGCTGACGCGGGCCCGGAGTTCGCCGCCGGCCGCGAGGTCGGCGTAGGCGGTCCAGTTGTCGGTGCTCAGGCCGCCGAAGAGGGTGCCCGCGCCGCCGGGGCCGAGTCCGGGCTCGGTGTAGCTGGTGATGCCGCGGGAGTGCAGTTCGCGGATCACGCCCTGGATGGCCTGGCGGCGCTGGGCGTGGGTCGGGGCGGGCAGCGCGGTCTGGACGAGTCGCCCGGCGGCCTCGCGCAGGATGCCGGTGGGCCGGCCGTCGGGGTCGCGGTCGATGACACCGCCGGGCGGCGGCGTGGTGTCCGCGTCGATGCCGCAGCGGCGCAGTGCCTCGGAGTTGGCCCACACCATGTGGGAGGAGAAGTCGGTCAGGCAGACCGGGTGGTGCGGGGTCACCGCGTCCAGGTCCCGGCGGTGCGGGAAGCGGCCCGGGTCGGCGAGGCACTCCGCGAGGTAGCCGGGGTCCCAGCCCAGGCCGACGATCCACGTGCCGTCCGGCCGTTCCCGTGCCGCCCGTGCCACGGCCGCGGCGATGTCGGCGAGGGAACCGACCGCCGGATACCCGACGTCGACGGCGAACGGCGGCTTCGTCATCCCGTAGGCGGCCCCGTGCAGGTGCGAGTCGTTGATGCCGGGCAGCACGGTCCGGCCGCCCAGCTCGACGATCCGGGTGCCGGGCCCGGCCAGGGCGCGCATCTCCGCGTCGCCGCCGACGGCCAGGATGTCCCGGCCGCGCACGGCCACGCCTTCGGCGACGGTGAAGCCGGTGTCGATGGTGAGGACCTGACCGCCGGTCAGAACGAGGGTGGGAGCGGTGTCGCTCACGGATGACCTCATTTCGGAATTTCGGAAGAGGGTGGGTCAGCGCCCCGTGCGGGGTGCCGCGTAGGCCAGGGCCGCGCCGGCCACCAGCGCGACGCCCTGGGCCATCTGCTGCCAGAACGTCGGCACGTTCAGCAGGGTCAGGCCGTTCTGCAGGCCGCCGAGGAAGAGCACGCCGAGCAGGACGCCCAGGATCGAGCCGGTGCCGCCGGTGAGGGCGACTCCGCCGAGCAGCACCGCGGTGAGCACGGTCAGTTCGAACCCGGCGCCGGAGGTGCCGGCGACGGCGCTGTCCAGCACCGACGCCTTGATGGCCCCGGCCAGGGCCGCGGCCACGCCGGTGGCGACGAACAGTGCGAACGGGGTGCGCCGGATGTGGATGCCGGAGAGGTGGGCGGCCTCGCGGTTGACGCCGATGGCGAAGACGTGCCGTCCGGCGGGGGTGAGCGCCAGGAACAGGGCGCCCGCGACGAGCACGAGTGCCGCGATGACGACCGGTGCCGCGAGCCCGGCGACGCGTGCCCCGCCGATCCAGGCGAACCCGGAGCCGAAGCCGCTCAGCGGCAGCGGGAACAGTTGCTGGGCGAGACCGCGCACGGCGGTCAGCATGCCGAGGGTGACGATGAACGCGGACAGACCGAGGTGGCAGCACAGGAAACCGTTCACCGCGCCGACCACGGCCCCGGCCGCGAGCGCCCCGAGCAGCGCGATGGCGGGCGACTGGTGGTGCTGCCCGGCGAGCCAGCCCGCGACGAGCCCTCCGAGGGCCAGCGTGGAGCCGACCGACAGGTCGAGGTAGCCGCTGATGACCAGCAGGGCCAGCGGCACCGCGACGATGGCGAGGGTGGCGGCGTCGGTGGCGATGCCGCTCAGGTTGGCCGGGTCGAGGAAACTGCCGGTGGTGAGCTGGAAGACCGGCACCATCACGACGAGCACGACGAGGAGCGGGTTGCGGCGTACGGCGGTCAGCCCTCCCGTGGCGATCAGGCGGGGCCGGGTGAGGGCGGGGTCGGCGGTGGTCATGCTGCTCCTTCGGCGGGCAGGGGGTCGTGGACGGCCGACAGCAGGGACTGTTCGGTGAGTTCCGTGCCGGAGAGTTCGCCGACGATCCGTCCCCGGGCGACGATCAGGCAGCGGTCGGCGAGCGCCACGATCTCCTCCGGGTCGCTGGAGGCGAACAGCACGGCGGTGCCCTGTTCTTCGGCGAGCGCCGACACCACCCGGTAGATCTCCTGCCGGGCCCCCACGTCGACGCCCTGGGTCGGCTCGTCCAGCAGCAGCACGTCCACGTGCCGGGCCTCGTTGATCCACCGGCCGAGGACGAGCTTCTGCTGGTTGCCGCCGGAGAACGCGCCCGCCGGCAGCCCGGGCCGGGCCGGTCGCAGCCCGACCGCCGCGGCCAGCGCGCCGAACACCCGCCGCTCGGCGCGCAGCGCGCGTACGCCGTGGCGGGCCAGGGGCCGCAGGGCGGGCAGCAGGGCGTTGTCCTGTGCGGACAGCGACGGGAACAGGCCCTGGGCGCGCCGGTCGGCCGGGACGAGGGCGATCCCGGCGGCGAGCGCGTCGGCCGGGCGGGCCGGGGTGACGGCGCGGTCACCGACCCGGATGGTGCCGGCGGTGGCGCGGCGCCTGCCGTAGAGGGTCTCCAGGACGCGGGTGCGGCCCGAGCCGATGAGCCCGAACAGGCCGACGCGTTCGCCTTCGGCGACGGTGATCCCGAGGGGGCCGAAGCCGGGTCCGCGCAGGCCTTCGACGACCAGCCGGGGTGGGGTGGGAGTGCGCCGCGGCCCGCGTACCGCCTCGGCCGGCCGTCCGGCGATCGCCGCCACCAGGTCCCGGCGCGTCCGTCCCGCGACGGTCGTGCGGTGGGCCACCCGGCCGTCGCGCAGTACGGTCACCGCGTCCGCGAGCCGTTCGACCTCCGCCAGCAGGTGGGTGACGTGGACGATGGCGAGTCCCTGGGCGCGCAGGTCCTCGACGCGTTCCGCGAGGGCGTCGGTCTCCGCACCGGACAGGGCCGCCGTGGGCTCGTCGAGGACCAGGACGGAGGCGCTGCGGCTGAGGGCCTTGGCGATCTCCACCAACTGCCGCTGGCCCGTGGGCAGATCCCCCACCCGGTCGCGTGGGGAGCAGCGGGCCGCGACCCGCTCCAGGAGACCGGCGGCGACCTCCTCCTGGGCGCGGCGGTCGACGCGGCCGTGCCGGGTCCACTCCTGGCCGAGGAAGATGTTCTCCGCCACGGTCAGGGCGTCGACGACGCTGAGCGTCTGGAAGATGATCGCCACGCCGGCCGCGATCGACTCGCGCGGGGTGAGGCGGGTGTAGGTCGTCCCGCCGATCTCGATGGTGCCCGCGTCGGGCGGGAAGGCGCCGCCGAGGCACTTGATGAGCGTGGACTTGCCGGCGCCGTTGTGGCCGAGCAGGGCGTGCACCTGGCCGGCGGGCACGGTGAGGTCCACGCCGTCCAGGGCCCTGACCCCGCCGAAGGACTTCGTCAGGCCGCTGACGCGGAGGTTCGTGGTCGTCATGGGGCACCTAGGCGTTCTGGGCGAGCAGGGCGTCGATGCGGGCGGTGTCGGCGTGCCGGACGAGCGTGATCGGCACCTCGGCGCTCGGATCGGCCTCGCCGGCGGCGACCGCGCGCGGCACGTCGACGATCGCCGCGGCGATGTCCTTCGGGGCGAGGGCGGCGGAGGCCCGGTAGAAGGTGCCCTGCTTGACCGCGAGGAGGGAGGGCGCGGAGCCGTCCTGGCCGCCGACGAAGGTCTTCGCGTCGTCCTTCGCGCGGCCCGCCTGCTGGAGGGCCTTGAATCCGCCGTAGGCGGCGGCGTCGGTGACGCCGAGGACGAGGTTCAGGTCGGGGTGCTTGGCGAGGATCGCCCTGGTCTTCGACAGACCGGTGTCCGGGTCGATGGCCTGCTCCCGCGCCACCACGTCGACGCCGGGTGCCGCCTCGGTGAAGGCGTCGATCATGCCCTTGGTGCGTTCGCGGCCCAGTTCGATGGTGTTGTCGGTGAGGAAGGCGATCTTGCCCTTGCCGCCCAGGTGCTCCTGGGCCCACTGCGCCGCCGCCTCGCCGAGCAGGGTGCCGCCCTCGCGGAAGCTGAACCGGATGTCGGCGCTCTGGTGCTGGAGGGAGCCGCCGTAGGTCACCCAGATCAGTCCGGCGTCCAGGGCGGCCTTGGCGAGGGGCTCGGCGGCCTCGAAGACCATCGGGAACGACACGATCGCGGGGACCTTGCGCGCGATCCAGGTGGTGAGGTTGCTGGCCTGGGTGTCCGCGCTGGCGTTGTCGCTCGTCGTCAGCAGCGGGATGCCGTGCCGCTTCGCGCGGGCGGCGGAGAGTTTGACCAGGGTCGAGTAGAGCGGGAGCTGGGTGAAGGGGTAGTCGAGGCCGATCTTCGTCAGGCGGGTGCCGCCGGAGGGGGCCGGCCCGGCCGAGGCGGCCGTGTCCGGCGGGGCCGAGCATCCGGCGGCCGCCAGGGCGGTGGCGGCGGAGAGGGTGAGGAAGTGTCTGCGCGAGGCGGGGTACGGGGGTGGGGTCATGGCGGGCACTCCGAGGGGTGGGCCCGGCTTGAGCGGGCGTCCGGCTGTGCCGAACAGGAAAGACCCGCCGGGCCCGCCGCACCATCCGTACAAATACCGACCGCGCACGGCGCCCGGCCCGCTCGCGCGGCGTCGCCGGACCCCTTGTGGGGGCTCGACCGGAGCCCTATCGTTAGGCCCCAAACGACAGGAGCCCGTCCGGAGGCTCGCCATGCCCAGGCACGACCAGATCGCGGCAGCCGCCCGCATCGGCATGCTCACCCGCGAGCGCGACACCGCCGAGGCCTCCGCGCAGGCCCTGCGCGAACTCGCCCGCGCCCTGCCGCTGGACGCGGCGACCCTGCTCACGATCGACCCGCTGACCGGCTCCCACGTCCAGGTCGCCGGAATCGGCTACACCGCCGCGGCCTCGCAGGCCCTGGCCGGGGAGTTCATCGCCACGCCGTGGTACCGCAACGTCGTGCGGCGGGAGCTGCCGCCGTCCATCTCGGAGGACGCCGAGGACGCCGGGCCGCGCTTCCGGCACGGCTGGTTCTACGCGGAGCGGGTCCGCCCGGCCGGTTTCCGCGACGGCGTCACGGGGGCGCTGCGGCACCGCGGCCGGCTGGTGGGCCTGGTGCACCTCTCCACGGAAGGCGCGGACGCGTACGACACCGACGCCCGCCGGCTGCTCGCCTCCGTGAGTCCCGCCCTGGCCGCGCTCGCCGACCCGCTGGCGCACGCCGGGGATCTGCACGGCCTGGCGGAGGCGGACGCGGCGAGCCTGGTCACCGGCGACGGCACGGTGCTCGACCTGCCCGACCGGGACCGGCCGCGGGTGCTGCGGGAGGACGGCGGGTTCCCCGCGCTGCTGCGCGCCTTCACGGGCACCGGCGGTCGGCGGCTGCGGCTGCTGTGGCCGGCCGGCGGTGACTGGCGGCGGGTCGTGCTGCACCGGCATCCGGCGGGGCCCGGCCTCGGGGCGGAGGCGGTGCTGGTGCACGAGACGCCCACGGAACTGCCGTACGGGCTGAGCCCCCGGGAGCTGGAGGTGCTCACGCGGGCGGCCACGGGGCAGACCAACCAGGCCATCGCGCAGGCGCTGTTCCTGTCCCCGCGGACGGTGCACAGTCATGTCGAGCATCTGCTGCGCAAGACCGGGTGCGTGTCCCGCGCCCAGGCCACGGCGCTCGCGGTCCGGGACGGGCTGCTGCGGCCGGACCCGGATCACCTCGCGCGGTTCGTGGAGGGGTGATCCGGGCCCGGGCGGTCAGGAGGTCAGCGCCGCGACGCGCCGCATGACGTCGCGGCAGAACGCCCCGACGCCGTCGGGGTCGTCGATGAACTGGTTCGGCTTGACGCAGAAGGTCGTGAAGCCCTGTTCCAGCTGCTCGGGGAGCACCGCGAGCGCCGCGCCCAGGTCCGCCGGTGAGCGGTCGTCGGGGAAGACGGCGCGGGTGCCGCCGATCATCTCCAGGTCGCCGATGTCCCGCCCGGCCGCCGTCATCGCCTCCTCGAGGGCCTGGAGATCCTCGGGCGTGGGGCGGCCGAGCGGGTGGAAGCCGTGGCCGTACCGCACGAGGCGGCGCAGGACGGGGCCGTGCAGGCGCTGCCCGCCGAACCAGAGCCGGGGTCCGTCCGGACGGTGGGCCTTGGGCTCGAAGTGGACGTCCCGGAAGGGGTATTGGGGTCCGTCGTGGGAGATCGGGGAAGGCCCCCAGGCCTTCGCCCAGACCTCCAGGTGCTCGTCGAGGAGCCGCCCCCGCCGGTCGAAGGGCACGCCGAGGGCGTCGTACTCGTCCTTGCTCCAGCTGACGGTGGGCTGTACGACGAGACGCCCCTCGCTGATCAGGTCAAGGGTGCCGAGCTCGCGGGCGAGCAGCAGGGGGTGGCGCAGCGGCGCGAGGACGGCGGCGGCCGCCAGGCGGAGCCGGGAGGTGACGGAGGCGATGGCGGCGAGCAGCAGCAGGGAGTTCGGCCAGGGGGTGTCCGGGTCCTGGTTGCCCGGGAGGGCGTAGTCACGGGGGTTGCCCATGACGCCGGCGGCGGACGCGTCGGGGCCGAGGACGATGTGCTCGCTGACCATGACCGAGTCGAAGCCGGCGTCCTCGGCCTCGCGGGCCCAGCGGACGGCGGCGGGCAGGTCGGCCCGGCCACCGGTGAGGGTCCAGTTCTCGCTGAGGACGAGGAGCATGCGGGGCTGTATCGGCATGTGGGGTTTCCCTTGGGAGTTCGTACAATTTGAGCCCGAACGACTGGACGGCGAGGATGAGCCGCCGCCGCCCGGGCGTGACGCGTCACGACCAGACGAAGGAGCCGCCCGTGCCGGGCCACCGATCGATCACCGAAGCCGAGAAGCTCGCCGCGGCGAAGCTCGGCGGCATTCCGATCCGCCGGGAGCAGATGGCGGCGGTGGCGAACATCTACCGGGCCGCGTCCGCCGTGCGGCAGCACCTGGAGAACTCCGTGCTGCGCGGCTCGGACCTGACGTGGACGGCCTTCGTGGTGCTGTGGGTGGTCTGGGTGTGGGGCGAGTCGGAGACCCGGCACGTGGCGGAGGAGGCGGGGATCTCCAAGGGCACGCTCACGGGCGTGGCCCGCACGCTGGAGTCGCGGGGGCTGCTGCGGCGGGCGGACCATCCGAGCGACGGGCGGCTGGTGCTGCTGAGCCTCACCGACGAGGGCGAGGAGTTCATGCGGCGGGTGTTCCCGGCCTTCAACGAGGAGGAGGCCTTCGTCACCGCCGGGCTCAGTGACACGGAGTGCCGCAGCCTCGCGGAGGGGCTGCGCAGCGTGGTGCTCCAGGTGGAGGAGCACGGCGAGGAGCGGCGGCAGGCCCTGCTGGGCGGTGCCGAGCCCGCCCCCCGGCGCAGCGGCCGGCGGCCCCGCGCCTGACGCACACCGCCGCCTCACCGGGCCGCGGCCCGCACGAGCGCGTCGAACAGGCCCTGCTGGGCCGGGTCCTCGTGGGCGGTGTCCTCGGGGTGCCACTGGACGGCCGTGAACCAGCCGCCCGCCCCGTGGAGTTCGAGGCCCTCGATCGTGCCGTCGGCCGCCCTGGCCGTCACATGAAGCCCCGCGCCCAGGCGGTCGACGCGCTGGTGGTGGTAGCAGGACGCGTCGGTCTTCTCGACGCCCGTGGCCAGGGCGGCGACGGAGCCGGGCTCCAGGGTGACGGGGTGCACGAGGTGCCGGTGTTCGTGGTCGGGGCCGCCCATGTCCTGTTCCAGGGTGCCGCCGAGGGCCACGTTGACGACCTGGAGGCCGCGGCAGATCGCGAGCAGCGGCAGGGCCGACTCCAGTGCGTGCCGGGCGACGTCCAGGTCGAAGGTGTCCTGGAGGGTGTCGACGTCGTAGACGGTGTCGTGGGTGTCGGCGGCGCCGTAGCGGGCGGGCGCGAGGTCGCCGCCGCCGGGGAGCAGGACGCCGTCGAAGCGGGCGAGCCGGGCGGCGGTCCCGCTGTCCGCCGGGTGGATGCCCGCCGGTTCGCCGCCGGCCCGCCAGACGGCCTCGGCCAGGGCGCGGGCGGTGACCTCGGCGGCGTACCGGAGTGCGGAGGTCGTGGCCGAGAAGCGGGCGGGGATCGCTATCAGGGGCCGGGTCACAGCTGGATCCAGGTGGTCTTGAGCTCGGTGTACTTCTCCAGGGCGTGGGCGGACTTGTCGCGGCCGTTGCCGGACTGCTTCATGCCGCCGAAGGGCACGGTCAGATCGCCCTCCTCGTAGCAGTTGACCCAGACCGTTCCGGCCTTGAGGGCGCGCGCGACCCGGTGGGCGGTGGACAGGTCGGAGGTCCACAGCCCGGCGGCGAGGCCGTACTCGGTGGCGTTGGCCAGGCGGACCGCCTCGTCGAGGTCGTCGAAGGCCAGCACGGACAGCACCGGTCCGAAGATCTCCTCCCGGGCCAGCCGGGAGCCGGGGTCGACGCGGTCGAAGACGGTCGGCTCCAGGTACGTCCCGCCCGTCTCGGCGAGGACGCGGTCGCCGCCGGTGCGCAGGCGGGCGCCCTCGGCGAGGCCGTGCCGGATGTGGTCGCGTACGCGGTCCAGGTGGGCCGGGCCGACGAGCGCGCCCATCTCGGTCTCCGGGTCGAGCGGGTCGCCGACCCTGAGCTCGCGGGCCCGCCGGACCACGGCCTCGGTGACCCGCTCGGCGATCGAGGTGTGCACGAGCAGCCGTGAGGGCGCAGTGCACATCTCGCCCTGGTTGAAGAAGATGCCCCAGGCGGCGGTGGCGGCGGCCCGGTCGAGGTCGGGGGCGTCGGGCAGGACGATGTTGGGCGACTTGCCACCGAGTTCCAGCCAGACGCGCTTGAGGTTGGAGTCGGCGGCGTAGCGCAGGAAGTGGCGGCCGACGGCGGTGGAGCCGGTGAACGCCAGGACGTCGACGTCCGGGTGGAGGCCGAGGGCCCGCCCGGCCGTGGGGCCGTCTCCGGCCACGACGTTGAGCACGCCGGGCGGGAGGCCGGCCTCGGTCGCGAGGCGGCCCAGGAGCAGGGCGGAGAGCGGGGAGTTCTCGGAGGGTTTCAGCACGACCGTGCAGCCGGCCGCGAGGGCCGGGGCGACCTTCCAGCCGGCCAGGGTCAGCGGGAAGTTCCAGGGCACCACCGCCCCGACCACCCCGGCCGGTTCCCGGGTGACCAGGGCGAGAGCGTCCGGGGCGGTGTGCGGGGAGGTGTCGGTGAGCTTGTCCGCGAGCTGCCCGTACCAGCGGAAGGTGCCGATGAGGGCGCGCAGTTCGATGCCGTACGCGTCGGTGACGGGCTTGCCCATCTCCAGGGTGACGGTCAGGGCGAGTTCCTCGCGCCGGGCTTCGAGCAGGTCGGCGAGGCGGAGCAGGGCCCGGCCGCGCTCGGCGGGTGCCAGGCGCGGCCAGGGGCCGGTGTCGAAGGCCCGGCGGGCGGCGGCGACGGCCGCGTCCACCTCGGCGGCGCCGCCGTTGGCGACCTCGGCGAGGACCCGGCCGTCCCGCGGGGACACGACCGGGAACGTGGCCCCTCCCCCGGCCTCCTCGGCGCCGTCGATGTGATGGGCGCCCGAGAGCTGGAACGCCTTGGCGCGGCGCTGCCACTCGTCGTGGGTGACGGCCGGCATGAAGGTCCTCCTTTGATCTCAAACGATATGGTCGGGGCTGTCCGCGGGCGGCGGCGCGCGAGGTCACCCGTCGGCGGCGGCGACGGCTCTCCCCCGCACCCGCGCGGCGATCAGGCCCAGCGTCATGACCACCGGCACGGACAGCGTGAGCCACAGGGCGGTGGTGCGCTCGCCGCCGATGAGGGTGGTGAAGTTGGCCAGGACGAGCCAGATCGCCCCGGCGATGCCGAGCGCGCCCAGCAGGGGCGCGATCAGGGTGTTCCAGGTGCGGGGGTCGAGGCGCTCACGGCGGAAGAAGGCCACGACGGACACCGAGGTCAGCAGGTACAGCAGCATCATCGCCAGGACGGCGACCCCGCTGAACCAGGAGAACAGCGTCAGCACCGGGTCCTTGCCCCCCAGCGCGAAGGGCACCACCAGCAGCACGGCCAGGGCCGTCTGCACGCACCCGGCCACCCAGGGGGCGTGTCGGCGGTTGAGCCTGCACAGCCGGCGGGGCAGCAGCCGGTCGCGGCCGAGCGAGAAGAGGTAGCGGTTGGCGGAGTTGTGGAAGGTGAGGATGCCGGCGAAGAGGGACGTGGCCAGCAGGATCGGCAGCACGTCGGTCACCCAGCCGCCGAACTCCGCCGCGATGGGCGCGAAGACGAAGCCGGCGCCGTCGCCGCTCTCCAGGGCCTTCCCCGCGGCGGCGGTGGCCCGGGAGGCACCGTAGGAGGAGATGAGCATCCAGGAGACCAGGGCGAAGAAGCCGGTGACCACCACGACCGCGAGGTAGGTGGCGCGCGGCACCGTCCTGCGGGGCTCGCGGGCCTCCTCGCCGTAGATGGCGGTCGCCTCGAAGCCGAACATGGACGCCACGGCGAACATCACGGCCACGCCCGGCGCCCCGTCGAGGGCCGCGGCCGGGGAGAAGCTGTCGGCGAGGCCGAGCCCCTCGGGTCCGCCGCCCTTGGCCAGGGTGACCAGGGCGAAGACCGACAGGATGCTGAACTCGGCGAGGACGAGGACGGCCAGCACCTTGGCGCCCATCTCGACACCGGCCGCGCCGAGCGCCTGCACGACGGCCATGGTGGCCAGGGTCCAGACCCACCACGGCAGGTCGAGGCCGGTGTGGCTCGCGACCAGGCCGCTGACGATGGCGCCGTAGAGGCCGTACATGGCGGCCTGGATGGTGCAGTAGGCGAAGAGCGCGAGGCCCGCGCTGCCGGTGCCGGTGGTCCGGCCGAGGCCCTTGCCGATGTAGGTGTAGAAGGCGCCCGCGTCCACGACGTGGCGGCCCATGGCGACGAAGCCCACCGAGAACAGCAGGATCACGAGCCCCGCCACCAGGTAGGCGGCGGGTACGCCGGGGCCGTTGCCGAGGGCCACGGCGATGGGGGCCGCGCCGGCGATGCCGGTGAGCGGGGCCTGGGCGGACAGGACGAAGAAGAGGATGCCCAGGACGCCGAGGGCGTCGGGCTTGAGCGTGCCTGCGGTGGGCGCGTCCGGTTTCGCCGCGTGCCGGGAGACCGTCTGACTGTCCACTCGGATCACCTGCCAGAGGGGAGGAAGGATCGTTTCAGGCCAAACGAGTTGCCTCATGGTGGGGCGGAACTATCCGTTTGGCAAGGGGAGCGGGGCGAGGAGTTCCGAGGCTTTACGCGGTCGAGACGTGCGGGACGCCTACGCCTCGTCGTCCCGCTCCTCGGCGAGGCGGCGCAGCACCGCGCGCAACTCCTCCAGGGCCTCGTCGATGACCTCGCGCTCGCCGAAGACGAGCTGGTGCAGGACGAGGCCCTCCAGGGTGGCGAAAACCATACGGGACAGGCCCTCGCCGACCGGCCCGGGCAGCATCTGGGTGAGCTCGCGCCGGGTCGCGTCGAAGTACTCGTCGTACAGCGACCGCAGGTGGGCGAGGAGCTCGGGGCGGCGCCGGGCCTCCAGCAGCAGTTCGTACTGGAACGCCTGGAGGTCCGGCCCGGACTCGACCATGTCCGTCAGGCCCGCCGAGAAGTCGGCGGGCCTGCCCGTGCCCGGTTCGAGCGCGCTGCTGCTGAGGGAGGAGCGGATGGCGTGGGCGACGGCCTCCTCGATCAGGGCGTCGCGGGAGCCGAAGTGGTGCACGACCAGGCCGTGGGTGACCCCGGCCTCCTCCGCGACCGCCCGGTAGGTGAGCCTGCGCAGCCCGCCCCGGGCGACCACGCGCACGGCGGCCTCCAGCAGGGCCTCGCGGCCCGTGCCGTAGTGCACGCGCTTGCGGGGGCGGCGGGCGGGCTCGGTCATGCCCGCGACCCTACCCAAGCCGCTCCGGTCAGCGACGCGGCGGCCGGATGCCACGGAACTCCCAGTCGCCGCCGAGCGCGGTCGACAGCACTTCCTCCGACTCGGTGGGCTGGGCGCCGACGTCGGTGCGGACGGCGGTCGGACCGGTCACGATGTGGTTGGTGAGCCGCCCCAGCCCTTCCACCTCCACCTCCACGACGTCCCCCGGCTGCACGGGCCGCGAGTTGGCGGGTGTGCCGGACAGCAGGACGTCGCCCGGGTACAAGGTGATGGTGCGGGCGATGTCGGCGACGAGGTAGTGCATGTCCCAGGTCATCTCGTCCGTCGACCCGTCCTGCACGACCTCGCCGTTGACGAAGGTCCGCAGCCGCTTGCCATGGAAGTCCCAGTCGGTGACGAGGCCGGGGCCGAGCGGGCAGAGGGTGTCGGAGCCCTTGACCCGGAGCATCGACCCGGCGTCGGTGTCGCGGAAGTCGTGCAGGCCGTAGTCGTTGGCGATGGTGTACCCGGCGATGTACTCCCCCGCGTCGGCCGGCGCGATGTTCCGCGCGGTCCTTCCGATGACGATGGCGACCTCACCCTCGTAGTTGAGCCACTTGCAGCCCTCGGGCCGGACGATGGCGCCCCGGTGGGCGTTGAGGGCGGAGGTGGGCTTGTGGAAGTAGGTGGGCGTGGCGGGCAGCCCGATGCGGAACTCCTCGACCCGGCTGCGGTGGTTGAGGTGCACGGCGATGATCTTCGACGGCACGACCGGCGGCAGATGCGAGGCCTCCCCGGTCTTGACGCGGCGGCCGTCCCCGGCGACGAGTTCGGCACCGTCGACGGTGACCTGGACGGCGGCGCCGTCGAGGAGGATGCGGCGGTACTCAGGCATGGGCGGACTCCTGGGGTGCGGTGGTGGGGCTGCCGGTCCAGCCGTCGGCCGGCCGGTCGAACCAGAGGTGGACCTGTCCGGTGCCGACGGAGTTCTCGTACGCGCCGTACTGACGGGCCCGGGCGGTGCAGCGCCGCTCACCCAGGGCGCCGGCCATCATCAGGTAGTGGAAGAACTTCGCCTCGGGCTTGTGCTTCCAGAAGTCGTCCATGGTGTCGAGGACCTTGTCGTGGCGGCCCTCCTTGAACCAGGCGATGCGCTCGTGGTCGGCTTCCCGCGCCTCGGGCGTGCGGATGTGCACCGGGTCGCTGGCCTCGTGGTCGCGCAGTTCGCGCAGCGGCCAGAAGGTGTGTGAGAGGGCGCCGGAGGCGATGAGCAGCACGCGTCGCCCGGGGGTGGCGGCGATGCCGTCGGCGAGCGCCCGCCCGAGCCGCAGGTGGTCCTCCATGTCACCGGTCTGGCAGACCCCGATGGTGACCCACCGCTTGTCGGGCAGGCCCTCGCCGAGGTACTTCCAGAGGTTGATGGTGGCGTAGTAGATCGGCAGGTACTCGTCGTCGATCGGGGTGATCCAGGTGCCGTGCTTGTCGGCGAACTGCGCCACGTTGTGGGCGAGTTCGGGGTCGCCCGGGAAGTCGTAGGGCATCCGGCACATGCCGCGCGGCAGTTCCTCGGAGGTGAAGAGCCCCGCCCTGCGCTGCTGGGCGGTGACGACGAACTCGACGGTGGTGGCCCAGTGGGAGTCGAGGACGACGACGGTGTCGTAGTCGTCCCGCTCGAAGACGTCCCCGCGCAGTTCCCGGAGCCCGGTGACGAGGGTGATCTCCTTGCCCTCGTTGAGCTCCAGCCGGTCGGCCTCGGGCAGCACGATGGTGGGGACGTGGGCGAGGAGGCCCGCGCCGACGATCTCACCCATGGTCGTTCCATCCCTTCGGGGCGGTGACGGTGTTCTTCAGGTCGCAGTAGAAGTCGAAGCTCCAGGTGCCGCCCTCGCGGCCGACCCCGGACTGCCGGGAGCCGCCGAAGGGGGCCCGGAGGTCCCGCACGAAGAAGCAGTTGACCCAGACGGTCCCCGCCACGAGCCGGGCGGAGACCCGTTCGGCGCGCTCGCGGTCGCCGGTGGCGACGGTGGCGGCCAGGCCGAAGCGGGTGTCGTTGGCGAGCCGGACGGCCTCGTCCTCGCCGGTGAAGGTCTGGAGGGTCAGGACGGGCCCGAAGACCTCCTCCTGCACGATTTCGGAGTCCTGGGCGACGTCGGTGAGCAGCGTCGGCGCATAGTACTGCCCGTCATCCTTGCGGTGCCCGCCGATGACCGCCCGTGCCCCGGCCGCGACGGCCCTCTGCACGAAGCCGTCGATCTTCTCCAGCTGGCGGGGGTGGATGGTGGGACCGACGTCGGTGGACTCGTCCCGCGGGTCGCCCTGCCGCAGGGCCGTGGCCTTCTCGACGAACCGCCGGGTGAACTCCTCGGCGACCTGTTCCTCGACGAGCAGCCGGGTACCGGCCAGACACACCTGCCCGGCGTTGTCGTACTGCTCCACGGCGAGGTCGACGGCCAGGTCGAGATCGGCGTCGGCGAACACCAGCAGCGGTGACTTGCCGCCCAGTTCCAGGCTCAGGGGCGTGAGGTTCGCGGCGGCCGAGGCGGCGATCCGCCGCGCGGTCGGCACCGAGCCGGTGAAGCTGACGCGCCGTACGTCGGGGTGCGAGGTGAGGGCGTCGCCGATCTCGGAGCCGTACCCCTGGACGACGTTGAGGACACCGGCCGGCAGTCCGGCCTCGGCGGCTATGTCGGCCAGCAGGGAGGCGGTCAGCGGCGACCACTCGGCGGGCTTGAGGACGACGGTGTTCCCGGCGGCGAGGGCCGGGGCGACCTTCCAGGTGGCCAGCATCAGCGGCGCGTTCCACGGCGTGATCAGCACGCAGGGCCCGGCCGGGTCCCAGCTGACGTGGTTGGTGTGTCCCCGCGTGTCGAAGTCCTCGTGCTCCAGCGTCAGCAGCCAGTCGGCGAAGAAGCGGAAGTTGTGGGCGACGCGGGGCATGACGCCCCGCCGGTGCGAGCGCAGCAGCGCCCCGTTGTCGGTGGTCTCGACGATCGCCAGCTCTTCGAGCCGCTTCTCGACGCCGTCGGCGATGGCGTGCAGGATGCGGGCGCGGGCGCCGCGCGAGGTGGCGGCCCAGGCGGGGAAGGCCTCCCGGGCGGCGGCGACGGCGGCTTCGGCCTCGGCGGGGCCGCCGCGGGCGATCTCGCCCAGGACACTGCCGTCGATCGGAGAGTAGTCGGCGAAGGTACCGTCGGAGGCGACCCGCCGCCCGCCGATCCAGTGCCGGGTGTCGACGGAAACACCGGCGACGGTGATTCTTTCAGGCATGAGAAGGGTTCCATTCGAACGAGGGGAATTTCAGCTACCTAGGGGCGCGGGGAACTGCGCGACAAGCCACCACGCACCCGCACCCGACCACTGGCGCTACGCGGCAGACGCTCCGGACGTACCGGCCTCCAGCAGCCGCCCCCCGTCCCACACCACCCCGACCTGCCGGTAGTACGCGGCGATCGGCTCCCGGATCTCCAGCCGCGCCAACTCCTCGGTCGGCGCCTCGAACAGCTCCAGCTCCGCGTCGCCCACCCACGGCTGACCGCCCTCGAAGGCAGCCGTCCCGCTCTCGACCAGTTCGTCGAGGGCCAGCCCCTTGCCCTTCTCGATGGACGGCAGCCACCGGTGGTGCGCCATGGGATGGGCGTTGACGAACCCGCCGCTCTCCGACGGCTCCCGCAGTGTCACCAGGGCCTGCGCGATCCGCCGGTCCGCGGCCGCCAGCGTCGCCCCGAAGCGCGCCCCCGCCTCGATCCGCGGAGCGGGCCCGTAGGGATGCGGCCGGGTCTGGTGGATGGAGCCCAGCTTCTTCGGATACCCCTGGTGCAGTCCCCGCGCGATCGCGAAGTCCTTGTCCACCCAGATGTACACGCACCGCGAGTACGTCCGCCCCCCGTACCGGCACCGCACGACCGCGAAGGCCTCCTTGTACTGCGCCCGCACGGGATCGAGCAGCTCCTCCCCCGAGGCCGAGCAGGACTGCCAGTCGGCCCAGATCAGAGCGACCGCGCCCGGATCCTCGTCGGCCAGCTCCAGGGGCTCGGGCAGCAGTTCGCGCACCCGCGCGGGATCCGTCCGGTACTCGACGGTGAGCAGGTCACCGGAGTACCGCCACGGCGGAGAGGGGATCAGCGACGACGCACCCGTCGCCGTCTTGGGAGGGAAGTAACCACGAAGACCGGTCACGGAAGGGCTCCTTACGGGGTGAGGGCGGGCTGCTTCAGCAGATCGGCGCGGTACCGGGCGGCGGCACGGGCGGCGGGAGGCCCGCCGAGGGCGACGACACCGACCAGCAGCCCGTCGCGGTGGTAACCGACCAGGACGTCCCCCGAGGGGTCACCGTCGAGGACCCGGACATCGCCGAGCCCCAGCACCGGCGCGCCGAAGGACTGCAACCGGAAGTCGTGCTGGTCGCTCCAGAACGTGGGCAGCGGCGCGAAGGGCGCCAGGCCGGCATCGCCCCCGACCAGCACCTTCGCGGCGTGCTTGGCCGAGTCGGCCGGCATGGACCAGTGCTCGACCCGCCGCGGCACCCCGTCGTAGCGGGCGTTGGGGAAGCGGGCGACGTCCCCGACCGCGACGACCTCCGGCCGGCCGCCGACCCGCAGGTGCTCGTCGGTGAGCACCCCGTCGCCCAGATCGAGCCCGTTGCCGTCGAGCCACTCGGTGTTGGCGACCGAGCCCACGGACTCCACCACCACGTCGGCGGGCAGCACGGACCCGTCGCTCAGCACGACACCGGTGACCCGGTCGTCCCCCTCGAACCCGGCGACACCAGCGCCCAGCATGAAGCGCACTCCGCGCTGCTGGTGCCGCGCGAGCAGCGTCCGGGCGAGCAGCTCGCCGAGGGGCCCGACCATGGGCAGGGGCAGCGGATCCACCACGGTCACCTCGGCCGCACCGAGCCCGACCGCGGTCGCGGCCACCTCGCAGCCGATGAACCCGGCGCCGACCACGACGACCCGAACACCGGTCCGGGTCAGGCCGGCCCGCAGGGCCCGGGCGTCGTCGATCGTGCGGACCGTGTATCGGCCGGCGACCGGCCCGGGGCAGCGCAGCCGGCGGGGCCGCATCCCGGTGGCGACGACCAGTGAGTCGTAGGAGAGGACCGAGCCGTCGTCGAGTGCGACGGTCCGCTCGGCGAGGCGAGCCGCGGCGACCCTGGTGCCCAGCCGCCATTCCACGTCGGCCGCGGACGGCTTCGGTGTGAAGGCGAGGGAGGCGAAGGACGCCTTGCCCGCGAGGACCTCCTTGGACAGCGGGGGCCGGTTGTACGGCGGGTGCGGCTCGTCGCCGATCACCGTGATGCGGCCGGCCCAGCCCGCGGCGCGCAGCTGCTCGGCGGCGCGCAGTCCGCCGAGGGAGGCGCCGGCGACGACGATGCGCCCGGTCATGTCAGTCCTCGATCCGGATGGCCTGGAGCGGGCAGACGTCCGCGGCCTCCTCGACCTCGTCGCGCAGGGCGTCGTCCGGGTCGGGGACGTAGGCCAGGCGGCCGTCGTCGTCCAGCCGGAAGACGTCGGGGGCGGCGAAGACGCACTGGCCGTGGTCCTGGCACTTGTTCATGTCGACGACGACCTTCATGGCCGGTCCTCCTGGAGGTGAGGGCGTCGAGGGGAAGGGAGAAGGGGCCCGGCGGGAAGGGGCCGGGCCCCGGCCAACGGGGTGCGGTGATCCGCGCCCCGAACTCGTTTGGCTTCAAACAAGGTAGGCAGGGACAGGGGGCTGGTCAATAGCTATCCGGATGGATAAATTCTTGCCCCCGCCCTCTTGCGGACCCCCTTCCTCACCCCTACCGTTTGGCGTCAAACGAGAACCGGGCGGTCCTGGCTCCGCCGCGCCCCGGCCGCTCACTCCCACGCCACCCGCCTCCCCGGCCCCGTGTCCCGGAGGTGTCCCGACGTCCGCCCGAGGAGACAACGGTGAGCGCTCACGACCTTGAAGAAGTCCGCCGCCACATGGACCGGCTGGCCGCCGACGGCATCGACGTGGTCCGGGTGACCTATCCCGATCTGATCGGCACCGACCGGGCGCGTGACGTGCTGCTGGAGGAACTGCCCCGGGCGTGCGAGCACGGGCTGGCGTTCTGCCGGGCCGTCTACCACACCAGCCCGCAGGGCGATGTGGTCCCGGTCAGCGGCGGGCTCGACGCGGGGCTGCCGGACATCTGCGTCCGGCCCGACCTCGACACGCTGGTACCGCTGCCCTGGGAGCCGGGGGTGGCCGCCTGCCTGGGCGAGGTCGTCGACCCGGCCACCGGCGCGCCCGCCCCCGAGTCGCCCCGCGACCTGCTGCGCGCGGTCCTCGCCCGGTGCGCCGAGCACGGACTGCGGCCGGTGGTCGGGCCGGAGCTGGAGTACTTCCTGTGCGACCCGGACCCGTCGGGCGGCTGGCGGCGCTACGCACCCGACCCCGGGGTCGTCTACACCGCCGGGCTGCGCGCCGACCCGGACAACCACCTGCTGCGCACCCTGCGCCACGTGCGGGACCTGAAGGTCGGCGCCATCAGCGGCAACCACGAGTTCGACGGCGGCCAGATCGAGATCAACCTGGCGCACTCGGACGCCGTGTCGGCCGCCGACCGGTCCTTCCGCTTCAAGGCCGCGATCAAGGAACTGGCGCGGAAGGAGGGCCGGCTGGCCACCTTCATGGCCAAGCCCTTCAACGACGCGGGCGGCTCCGGCTTCCACCTCCACCTGTCCTGCGACGACGAGGAGGGCCGCAACGCCTTCGACGACCCGTCGGGCGCGTACGGGCTGTCCGCGACCGCCCGGCACGCCGTCGCCGGTGTCCTCGCGCACGCACCCGCCCTGGCCGCGCTGCTCAACCCCACGGTCAACTCCTACAAACGCTTCGGCCCGGACACGCTCGCGCCCTGGCTGATCGACTGGGGCCTGGACAACCGCAGCGCCATGGTGCGCATCCCGCCCGAGCGGGGCTCCGGCGCCCGGCTCGAACTGCGCCTGGGCGACGCGAGCGCCAACCCCTACCTGGCGATCGCCGCCACGACGGCCGCCGCCCTGCTGGGTGTCCTGGCCGGCGAGGAGCCGCCCGCCCCGCTGGAGGGCTACGGCTACGACACCGCCCGCTCGGCCGTCCTGCCGCAGACCCTGTCCACCGCGCTGGACGCGCTGGAGGCGGACACCTCCCTGACCGACCTGCTCGGCAAGGGCTTCACCACGTCCTTCCTGTCCTACAAGCGCGACGAGGTCGAACGCTTCCACCGGCACGTCACGGACTGGGAGTTCACCGAGTACGCCTACCACCTGTGACGCCCCCTGTGACGCCGAGGAGCACGCCGATGACGACCGATACCCTGCCCGACGCCGTGCGCGAGCCGCTGCCCCTGGCCGACGTGGACCTGACCGACCTGGACCGCTTCACCGACGGTGTCACCCCCTGGCGGATGTTCCACACCCTGCGCCACGCGGACCCGGTGCACTGGCAGCCCGAGGAGGCGCCCAACTCCGGGTTCTGGGCGGTGACCCGGCACCAGGACATCGTCCGGGTGGACCGCGACGCCGAGACCTTCACGTCGACGAGGTTCGTCAACCTGGAGGAGGTCGACGACGACCAGATCAAGAAACGCGCCTCGATCCTGGAACTGGACGGGGTCCGGCACCGCGCGCTGCGCAGCCTGATCCAGCGGCAGTTCGGCGCGAGCGTGATCAGCGGCTACACGGACTTCCTGCGCGGCCTGACCGCGAGGACCCTGGACACCGCCCTCGCCAAGGGCCGCTTCGACTTCGTCGAGGACGTCTCGGCGGACTTCCCCATCAACGTCCTCGCCCGGCTGCTGGACGTGCCGCCGGAGGACAACCGGAAGCTCATCGACTGGGGCAACCGGATCATCGGGCACACCGACCCCGACTACGCGGACGTCCTGCTGCACAGCGAGGAGAGCGAGCGGTACCGCGATCTGCCGTTCCGCTCCCCCGCCTCGCTGGAGGTCTTCGAGTACGGCCGCGAACTGGCCCGGCAGCGGCGCGGCGGCGACGGCACGGACCTGATCTCCCGTCTCGTCAACACGACGCCCCGCGACGGGGTGCCGCTCTCCCCGCAGGACTTCGACAACTACTTCCTGCTGCTCGTCGTCGCCGGCAACGAGACCACCCGGCACACCATCTCCCACTCCATGCTGGCCCTCATCCAGCACCCCGAGCAGCTCGCCCGCCTCCAGGAGGACCCCTCCCTGATCCCGGTCGCCGTCGAGGAGTTCCTGCGCTGGGCGTCCCCCGTCTACCACTTCCGCCGCACCGCCACGCGCGACGTCGAGCTGGGCGGCAAGCAGGTCAGGGAGGGCGACAAGGTGGTGATGTGGTTCGCCTCCGGCAACCGCGACGAGGACGTCTTCGGCAACCCCTACGGCTTCGACGTCACCCGTCGGGACAACGACCACATCACCTTCGGCAAGGGCAGCCCCCACCTGTGCCTGGGCAACCTCCTGGCCCGCACGGAGATCCGCATCATGTTCGAGGAGCTGATCCCGCGCCTGGCGGACATCCGCCTGGCCGGTGAGGTCCCGCGCGTGCGCTCCAACTTCGTCAACGGGATCAAGAAGCTGCCGGTGGAGGTCACGCTCGCCTGAGTTCCACCCGGCCGCGCCTTGCTGCCGAGCGGGCCCCCACTGCCGCCGAACGTCTGGCCGAGCAACGCCGACAAGGTCTTCCGCTATCCGCGCAAGCAAGCGGAAGGCCGCCGACAGGCGCAGGATTACGCGCGCTCCATCGGAATCCCCGAGCCGCAGCTGGACTGGCAGGACTGACCCGTCGGGCTCCGCGTCACGAGCGGGGCCCGAGTGCTGCTACGGCCGCCGCTGCCGGTGGGAGAGAAGGCGCGAGCGGCAGGGGGCGCCTGCCGCTCGCGCGGCGTCAGGCCGCGGCCGGCGGGGATGACACCGGTGTCCGGGCCTCCTCCGCCTCGGCCAGCAGGGTCATGAGCGTGGCCCGGGCGCGGGCCACGCGGGAGCGCACCGTGCCGACCGGGCAGTCGCTCAGCTCGGCGGCCTCCGCGTACGGCAGTCCGAGCAGTTGCGTGAGGACGAACGCCTCGCGCCGCTCCTCCGGCAGCCCGGCCAGCAGTTCCCGCAGCGCCACGCCGTCGTCGAAGCCGGGCAGGCCGCACGGCTGGGCGTGCTCGACCGCCCGTTCCCAGTCCGGCAGGTCGGCGGGGCGGGGGCGTACGGCGCTGCGGCGGATGTTGTCGGCCACCGCACGCCGGGCGATGGCGAGCAGCCAGGCGCGGGCCGAGGAGCGGCCCTCGAACCGGTGCAAGCCGGCCAGCGCCCGCAGGAAGGTGTCCTGCGCGAGATCGTCCACGGCCTGCGGATCGGCGCACAGGTGGGCGACGTAGCGGATGACGTCGCGGTGCAGGACGCGCACGAACCGGTCGACGGCCACGGCGTCACCGCCCCGGGCGGCCAGCGCCCAGGCGGTCGCGGACTCGTCGGCCGTGGCCGGTCTCGCGGTGACGAGGGGCGGGGCAGGAGTGATCACCTGATGTCCTTCTCGGGGGTCCGGGACCACGGGCGCGCGGGCGGGCACGCCGGCACCCTGGGGGTCCGGCGTGCGCGTCCGGCGTGTGGTCCGGTGAGCGGGGATGCGGTCGTCCCCGTACGGCCTGCGCGGGCCGGGCACGGCCCTGGCTGCCGCGGGCAGCGCGGCGTACTGGCGCACCGGCGTACTGGCGCACTGGCGTACGGGGGAACGACCGAGACCGGGGCGCACACGGGCCGCCCCGGGATGACCGGCTGCCGTCAGGCGGCAGCGGCCCCCGCCGGTGGCCCCCGGGAGGTGATCGCGTGGACGAGGAGGGAGAGGCGCGGCGCCCGGTCCGAAGACGGCCGCCCGACCCGCACGGGCGGGGGCGGCGGCGTCGGCGGGGCGAGCAGGAGCCGCAGGGGCGCGGCGAGCCGGCCGCCCACGGCGCGCAGCAGCCGGAAGGCGGCCCGCTCGCCGTGGCCCAGCCACAGTCCGCACAGCAGGGCGGCCAGGAGGTGGGCGGCGAGCATGCCGAGGGAGGAGTCCCCGCCGGGGGTGTGCCCCATGTGCCCCATGTGCTGGGACATGGACTCCATGGATGCCGTGCCGTGTCCCATGGCACCCATGTCCATGGAGTGGGCGCCCGGGGAGGACGCGTCGGTCGCCGGCCCGGTGCCCGGCGCCCGCGGTGCGAGCGAGAACGCCGAGTGCAGGGCCGTCTGGACGGCCACGGCGACGGCGACCACGAGCCGCAGGCCGCGCTCGCGGCCCGCCAGGCACCAGCCCGCCACACCCGTGACGGCCCAGCCGGCCACCAGGGCCGGCAGGGGCACGTGGTCGCCGGACATCATGACGTGGCCCAGGGCTGCGAGCACGACACAGACGGCCGCGAACACCGCGGCCCGTATCGCGCGAGCACACCGCCCAGCTGTCATGGCGCCTCATCCTCGCATCCGGCCCCGCCCCCGTCGCCCATGAGTACGAACATCGCCCCGGCCGTTCACTCAATCCGCGAGATGTGATCCAGGCCACTGCCGAGGAACCGGTGCCTCCGGTCGGGCCACGGCAGAATCCGGGGCGTGGAGATCACCGCGCAGGAGCTCAACCGGGCCACCCTCGGACGGCAGTTGCTGCTGGGCCGGGAGGTGAGGGAGGCCGGGGAGGCCGTGCGGCGTGTGGTGGCGCTCCAGGCGCAGCATGCCGCTTCGCCGTACCTGGCCCTGTGGAACCGGCTGGCCGACTTCGATCCGGCCGAGCTGGACGCCGCGTTCGCGCGGGGGACGGTGGTCAGGGCGACCCTGATGCGGATCACACTGCACGCGGTCCACGCGGACGACTACCAGGTGTTCCGGGAGGCGATGCAGCAGACGCTGTACGCCGCACGCCTCGGGCACCGGTTCGCCGGGGCGGGCCTCACGCCGGCCGACGGCGAGGCGCTCGTCCCGGAGCTGCTGGACTTCGCCGACCGGCCGCGGACGGCCGCGGAGCTGCAGGAGTGGCTGGAGAAGCGGGTCGGGAGCGAGAAGAAGGCCGGCGCGTGGTGGGGGCTGAAGGCGTACGCGCCGTTGTTCCACGTCCCGACCGGCGGGCCGTGGTCCTTCGGCCCCCGGGCGTCGTTCACGGCGGCGCGGACCGGTCCCCCGCTCCGGGGGCGGGTGACGGTGCCGGAGTCGCTGCGACAGCTGGTCCTGCGCCATCTGCGGGCTTTCGGTCCGGCGTCGGTGGCGGACGTGGCGCAGTTCGCCATGGTGCCGCGGCAGCCGGTGCGGCAGGCGCTGCACGCGCTGGCCGACGCCGTGGAGCAGTTGACGGGCCCGGACGGGACCGTCCTGTACGACGTGCCGGGCGCCCCGCGGCCGCCCGCGGACACTCCGGCTCCGCCCCGGCTCATGGCCATGTGGGACAGCGTTCTGCTGGCCCACGCCGACCGCAGCCGGGTGATTCCGCCGGAGTATCGCCGTCTGGCGATCCGGGTGAACGGCGACGTGCTGCCCACACTGCTGGTCGACGGCCGGGTCGCCGGCGTGTGGCGCGCGGTGGACGGCGGCATCGAGGCCACGGCCTTCCACGAACTGCCGCCCGCCGCGTGGGACGGACTCGCCGCGGAGGCCGCGTCCTTGACGCGCCTGCTGTCCGGCCGCGACAGCGAGGTCTATCGCCGCTACCACCACTGGTGGCCCAAGCTCCCCGACGGGCAGGTACGCCTGCTCAAGGGCTGAGCACCGGACGCGCGGGGGCTGAGCGCGGACGCCGTCGCGTCAGTGGCGGGCGTGGACGCCGTCCCGTCAGTGGTGGGCGTGGACGACGGCGTGACCCCTGCCCCGGCCGATCATCCACTTGTTGACCGGGGTCGTGATCACGAAGGCGACGGCGAATCCGCCCAGCAGCGCCGACCAGAACAGCGTGTCCGTCAGATGGGCGTCCAACGCGCCCGGGGTCAGGGCGATGATCGCGTTGTCGACGAACTCCATCACCGTGATCGAGACCGTGTCCGCGGCCAGCGCGACCTTGATCGCCGCCCCGAGTCCGAGGCCGGCCCGCAGGACCGCGAACAGGGTGAACGAGTAGCCGAAGAGGAACGCCAGCCCGATCGCCAGCACCATGGTGGGCAGGTTGCCCCATCCCAGCGCGGTGCCGATCACCATGCCGAGGATCTCGCCGATCGCACACCCGGTCAGACAGTGCAGCGTCGCCTTCACGGCGGTCCCCCAGGACGCCGCCCCGTGTGTGTGCTTCGCAGGTTCGTGAGTGGTGTGGTCCATGACTCCGGGCCATATACCCCCCACGGGTATAGCACCAGGAGTGAGGAAAACGATCTAGAGTGCTCGCCATGACGACACAGCCGCCGCGGTCGACCCGGCAGACGCAGGCCTATCTCTCCGAGTTGTTCTCCCTGGAGGGCCGGGTCGCGGTGGTCACGGGTGGCAGTTCCGGCATCGGCCGCGCCATCGCCGGGGCCCTCGCGCGGGCCGGGGCGAGCGTCGTGGTCGTCGCCCGCACCGAGGCCGGCCTGACCGCGACGGTCGAGGAACTGACCGCTCAGGGCTGCCGCGCCGCCCGGGTCAGCGCGGACCTGAGCACGCGCGAGGGGGTGCGGACGGCCGCCGAGCGGGCGGTCGAGGCGTTCGGGGAGCCCGACATCCTCGTCAACAGCGCCGGCATCAACCTGCGTCCGCCGATGGACGAGCTCACCGAGGACGTCTGGGACGCCACGATGGCCGTCAACCTGGAGGCGCCCTTCCTGCTGGGGCAGCGCTTCGGCCCCGGCATGGCGGAGCGCGGGTACGGGCGGATCCTGCACATCAGCTCGCAGCAGGCGCACCGGGCGTTCGTCCAGAGCGGCGCCTACGGCGCCTCCAAGGGCGGGCTGGAGGCGCTGGCGCGATCCCAGGCCGAGGCGTGGTCGCCGCGCGGCGTCACCTGCAACGTGCTGGTGCCGGGCTTCGTCATGACACCGCTCAACGCGCGGCTGTCGTCGGACCCGGAGAAGGTGGCCGCCCTCGCCGCCCGCACGTTGATCGGGCGCAACGGCCTGGCCGAGGACTTCGCGGGCGCGGCCGTCTTCCTGGCGAGCCCGGCCGCGTCCTACGTCACCGGGCAGTCGGTCTTCGTCGACGGCGGGCTGTCCGTCCACTGACGCGCCCCCGGCCGGTCAGCCCGCGGACGGGCCCTTCCCCCACACGAAGACCTCCGTGCTCGGGCCCCGTTCGGAGAACCGGCCCGACGCGGAGGCCTCCCGCAGCAGCCGGCGCAGGTCCGCCTCGAAGGCATCCCGGCGCCCTTCGAACAGGTGCGGAGCCGAGAACGACATCGAGAACACCCAGGCGACGATGTCGTCGACGCTCCGCTCCAGCGCCTGCCCGCCCGGCACGACGAGCCGCCGGGGGCCGGTGAAGCCCGCCCGGGCGAACACCTCGGCCTCTCCGCCCGGCGTCCCTCCCGGCAGCACCCCGCGGCCCGCTCGCCGCACCGGCCCCAGGTAGTGCCTGACCAGTTCGTCGACCGCCGTGTAGGGGACCGCCGGGTGCGGCAGGCCGTCGACGGTCCGGGCCTCCGTCTTCAGGTCGGAGATGTGCACGAGGGCACCGCCGGGCCGGAGCATGGCGCGGACGGTCGCCGCGACCAGGTCGCGGTCCATCCAGTGGAAGGACTGGCCGAAGACGGCGACGGAGAACGTGCCGAGCCCCGCCGGCAGGGCTTCCGCGCGGGCCCGCACCCACCGGGACTTGTCCGCGACGCCCCGGTCGGCGGCTCCGCGTGCGGCTTCGGCGATCATGCCCCCGTCCGGGTCCACGCCGACGACCTCGCCGAACAGATGCGCGAGGCGCAGCGCGATGATCCCCGGCCCGCAGCCCACGTCGAGGAGGCGCCCCCGCCCGTCGAGCCGCAGCGCCTCGGCGAGCGCGTCCGCCAGTCCGGGGGCGTACGGCAGCCGCCCCCGCTCGTAGTAGGCGGCGGTCCCCGAGAACAACGTCTCGTCCCATTCCCAGTCGGCGACCACGCCGCCCACCACCCTCACCGCAACAGATCCACCACCCGGCCGGGCGACGGGCCTGATTTTTCCACGGCCGTGGGGCGACCGGGCCGCACCGACCGGTCCACCGGGGACGCGGCCGACGGGCGAGTGTCAGTGCCCGGTGCCACGCTGGGCAGACAGGACCCGCGGAAGGGATGCATCACCATGATCACCACGGAGTACGCCCCCGGTTCCCCCTGCTGGCTCGACCTCGGCGCTCCGGACGTCCCGGCCGCCGCGGCCTTCTACGGCGCGGTGCTCGGCTGGGAGTACGAGTCCATGGGCGAGAGCGAGGACTTCGAAGGGGGGATGTTCAAGAAGGACGGCAAGATCGTCGCCGGACTCGGCAAGCTCACCGAGGAGGGCGCCCGCTCGGCCTGGATGCTCTACTACTGCGTCACGGACGCGGACGCCACGACCCAGGCCGTGCAACAGGCGGGCGGCACCGTGCGGGTGGCGCCGATGGACCTCGACGAGTGGGGCCGCATGGCGCAGTTCAGCGACCCCCTGGGCGGCCAGTTCGCCGTCTGGCAGCCGGGGACGAACCGGGGCATGGAACTGGTGGACCAGCCGGGCTCGCTGTCGTGGGTTGAGCTGTACACGAGCGACGCCGCGGCGGCGAAGGAGTTCTACGGCGGGCTCTTCGGCTGGCAGTTCAGCGACATGCCGCTGCCCGGCGGCGGGGGCACGTACACCCTCATCACCCCCGCGGGCCTGCCCGAGGAGCGGATGCACGGCGGTCTCATGGAGTTGGGCAAGGAGAACCTCTCGCTGGCGAACGGACACCCGTACTGGCACCCGGTCTTCGCGGTCGACGACTGCGACGCCGCGGTGGCCAGGGTCAGGGAGAACGGCGGCAGCGTGCAGATGGGCCCCGAGGACGCGGAGGGCGTCGGCCGGCTGGCCGTCTGTCTCGACCCGGCGAACGCGGACTTCGTGGTGCTCACCCCGGCGGAGGGCTGAGCCGGCCGCGTCACCACCAGCGGTGGCAATCCCCGGCGATGCACCGGTCCCCGAGCAGCTGCACGGCACGGGCGTTGCCCTGCCTGAAGAGGCTCCGGTAGTGCGCCGGCGCGGCGGCGGACGCCTGCACCGGGTGGGTGAGCACCGTCCAGCGCACGCCGGTGGCGTAGGGACAGGTGGTGGTGGAACCGAGGTAGCGGTACGACTCGGTGCAGGGCGGCAGCAGCGCGTCGAGCGCCCCGTCGGGCACGGGCCAGGGCTCCTCGCAACGGCGAGCCGTGCCGGATGCCGCAGGCACAGCGGCGGCGCGTCGACCGCGGGCTGCGTGGGGGCGGTGAGAGACACGGGCGGGCCCCTTCGGGCTGAGGGCGACGCGCTGATGGGCTGATGGGCGTCGGCGGCCCCCGGTCCGGGCCGAAAACCTTCTTGCATATGATGCGCAAATGCGTGACTACAGCATCAGGGAAGCCACGGCAGCCGACATCGACGGGGCCCGGGTGGTGATGCTCGACACCGTGTACCGGGACTTCGACACGGGGTACGTGCCGCGCTGGCACGCCGACATCATCGACCCGGTGTCGTTCTACGTCGCGCCACCGCGGCACACGCTCCTGGTGGCCGTGGACGAGCGCGACGGGACGGTGGCGGCCACGGCGGCGCTGGACGCGCGCGGGCCGGCGCATCCGCCCAACCCGCGCTGGCTGGCCGAGCGGTTCCCCTCGGGCGAGACCGCGCAACTGCGGCGGGTGTACGTGCGCCCCGAGCACCGGCGGCGGGGCCTGGCCCGGCAACTCGTGGAGGGGCTACTGGAGTTCGCGCGGGCCGACGGCGGTTACCGGTCCGTCTATCTGCACACGTATCCGCACTCACCCGGCGCCATGGGCCTGTGGCGGGCGCTGGGCAAGGTGCTGTGCGACGAGCGGGAGGAAGTCCCCGGCGGGGGCAGCGGGGTCGTGCACTTCGAGATCCCCTTCGCCTGAGCGCAGTGGTGTCGACGACCTCCTCCGTGACCAGGGGCCTCGCCGCCCTGCGCGTCCTCGCGCGGGGCGGGGGCCCGACGCTGCTGTGGCGGGCCGTGCTCACGGCCGCCCTGGTGGGCGCGATCGGGCTGCTGCCGTGGCTGTCGCGCACCGACCCGGCGCTGACCGTGCTCAAGGCCCGCTCGGCCGACCGCGACCCGACACCCGAGACGCTGCGGGCCGTCCGCGACCAACTCGGCCTCGACGACGGCCCACCGGCGCTGCTCGGCCGCTGGCTGGGCGGTCTGCTGCACGGGGACGCGGGCACCTCGTGGGTGTCCGGCGCCGAGGTGCTGCCCGGTGTGCTGCAGGCCCTCGGCGCGTCACTGCTGCTGATGGCAGGGGCCCTCGTGGTCGCGGGGGGCACGGCCGCGGCGGTGTGCGCCCGTACGCTCCGGCTCGGCTCGCGGGGCCGGCTCGGTACGCGCCGCCCCGGCGGCACGGCGTCCGCCGTGCTGGCGGCCCTGCCCGAGTTCCTCGTCGCCTCGGTGCTGGCCTCCGTGATCGGCGTACAGCTGGGCTGGCTGCCCGCCCTGGGCTGGTACGGGCCGCAGTGGATGGTGCTGCCCTCGCTGGCCCTCGGTCTGCCCGCCGGGGCGGTCCTCGGACGGATGCTGGACGACCTGCTGCCCGGCGCGTTCGCCGAGCCGTGGGCGCTGGCCGCGGCGGCGCGCGGGGTACCGCCGAAGTCCGTGGCGCGGCAGGCGGTGCGGCGCTGCGTGCCCGGGCTGCTGCCGAACCTGGGCCTGTTCGTGGTCGGTCTGACCGGCGGGTCGGTCGCCGTCGAGCAGATCTTCGACATCCCGGGCCTGGGCCGGCTCACCCTGCAGGCCGCCCTGGCCCAGGACCTGCCCGTCCTGCAGACCGGCACGCTCGCGCTGGTCCTGCTCGCGGCCGCCGCCGGGATCCTCGCCCGGCTCACGGCCCGGCTGCTGATCGGGCCCGCGCTGCGCGACGGCGCCCTGCGCTCCCCGCACCCGCCCGGCCGGCGAGTGTCGCGCGCATTGCCCCTGCTGTACGGGGCGCTGCTCGCCGCCGTCATCGGCCTCGGCCTGCCCCGTGACGCGGTCGCCCTGGACGCCCTGGGCCGGCTGCAAGCCCCTTCGGCGGCACACCCGTTCGGCACGGACGCGCTCGGCCGGGACGTCCTCGCCCGGGTCTCCCACGGCGCGCTGACCACCCTCGGCACCGCCCTCGCGGTGAGTGCCGCCGCGCTGTTCGCGGGCCTGCTGCTGGGGCTGCTGCCGAGGCTGTCCGGGCCGCTGGTGGACACGGTCAGCGCCGTACCGCCGGTCCTGGCCGGTCTGCTCGTCGCCGGCGTCGCGGGCAGCGGCTCCTGGACACCGGCGTTCGCCGTGGGCGTCGTGGCCTGGGCCCCGCTGGCCGCGCACACCTCCTCCCTGCTGCGCCAGGAGCGCGCGACCACACACCTGGCCGCCACCCGCGCGCTGGGCGCGGGGCGCCCGTACCTGCTGTGGCACGAGCTGCTGCCCGCCGTGCTGCCGCCGGTGACCCGGCACGCGCTGATCCGGCTGCCCGGCGTCGCACTGAGCCTCGCGGCGCTCGGCTTCCTCGGCCTGGGCGCCCAGCCGCCGTCGCCCGAGTGGGGCCTGCTGCTCGCCGAGAACCAGCCGTACGCCGAGCGCGCCCCCTGGGCCGTCCTCTTCCCCGCCGCCGTGCTCGCCCTGCTCGGGGCGCTCGCGGTGACGGCCGCGGGCGGCGTACGGCTGCCCCGGCGGCGCGCGTGGCCCGGCGGCCCGGCCGCACCGCCCGGGGAGCCGGTCGACCCCGCCCCGGGCCCTCGGCGGAACCACCCCGACGCCCTCCTCGTCCCCGTGTCCTCCTCACCGACGTCCCCCTCACCGACAGAAGAACGATGACCCACCGCATCTCCCGCGCCCCCCGCCGAACCGCCCGTCCGTCCAAGGCCCCGCGCAGTCCCCGCGCCCCGCGCGAGAGCACCTGGCGGCTCTGGAAGGACCTGTCCCCGCTGCTGCGGCTGCTGATCCTCACCCAGCTCGCCTTCAACATCGGCTTCTACGCCGTCCTGCCGTTCCTCGCCGAGCACCTGGGCACGGCGATCGGCATGGCGGGCTGGCTGGTCGGGTTCGTGCTCGGGCTGCGGACCTTCAGCCAGCAGGGGCTGTTCGTGGTCGGCGGCTGGCTCGTCGACCGGTGGGGCGTGCGGCCGGTCGTGCTGGCCGGCTGCGTGCTGCGCATCGCCGGGTTCGCGTGGCTCGGGTACGCGGAGGCGACCTGGGCCGTGATCGGGGCGGTGCTGGTGATCGGTTTCGCCGCCGCGCTGTTCTCCCCCGCCGTGGAGTCCGAGGTGGCCCGCCAGGCGGTGGTCTGGGAGGAGGAGGGGCACGGCTCGCGCACGCGGGTGCTGGCCCTGTTCAGCGTGGCGGGGCAGGCCGGGGCCTTCGTCGGACCGCTGCTCGGCGCGCTGCTGCTCGCCGTCGACTTCCGCACCGCGTGCCTGGCCGGCGCCGCGGTCTTCGTGCTCGTCCTCGCCGGGCACCTGTGGCTGATGCCGCAGCACATCCCGGGCCGGGTCCGCGTCCGGGAGCGGGGCGGGGTGCGCGCGCTGCTGCGCAACCGCCGCTTCCTGGCATTGTGCTGCGCGTACGGCACGTACCTGCTCGCCTACAACCAGCTGTACCTGGCCCTGCCGGACGAGGTGCAGCGCGCGGCGGGCTCCCAGGCGCCGCTGTCCTGGCTGTTCGCCCTGTCCTCGGTGCTCGTGGTGTTCGCCCAGCTCCCGGTGACCCGCTGGGCGGGCGACCGGCTCGACCTGCGCCGCTCCATGACCGCCGGGCTGCTGCTGATCGCGTCCGGCTTCGCGGTGGTGGCCGCCGCCCGCCCCGCCGGGTGGACGGGCACCGCCGGGCTGCTGCCGGCCGCCGGGTTCGTCGTGCTGCTCACCGTGGGGCAGATGCTGGTCGTGCCCGCCGCCCGCGCCTGGGTCCCCGACCTCGCCGAGGAGGGCCGGCTCGGCCTGTACATGGGTGCGCTGTCCTCCGTCTCCGGCCTGATCGTGCTCGTCGGCAGCGCCGCCACCGGCTCCCTGCTCGACCCGGACCTGCCCGCCGCGGTGCCCTGGCTGGTCCTCGCGGCCGTACCGGCCCTGGCGGTGGCGCTGCTGCCGCGCCGGGAGGAGCGGACGGGCCCCGCGGACACCCCCTAGGGCCGGTCGTTCGGATGACGCCGCAGACGCGGGCCCGGCAACCGCGCGGGCGGGAGCGTCACTCCCGGGAGCGACAACGCGCCCCCGGGCTTTCCGGGACGTACCGTGCGGGGTCACCGCCGGGGAGCACACTGATCATCCGGCGCCAGTATCCTGGGTCGGCTGCGGCACCCCCCACCAATCCCCGCGCGAACGCGGGGAGTTCGGCCTGCGGCGACGACCTTCCCACACGCATGAGACGAGGACGAGTGCTGCTAGCGGGCCGCTACCGGCTGGAAGTTGAGATCGGGCGCGGTGGAATGGGAGAGGTCTGGCGTGCGTACGACGAGACGCTCGCCAGAGCGGTGGCCGTCAAGCTGCTGCTGCCCCAGGACACCGACGCCACGGCGGCCTCCCGGTTCCGCCTGGAGGCCCAGACCGCCGGGCGTCTCAACCACCCGAACCTGGTCGGTGTGCTGGACTTCGGCGAGTACGACAACCGGCTGTACCTGGTGATGGAGCTGGTCGAGGGCGACAGCCTCGCCGGGGTGCTGGCCGCGTCGGGAGCGCTCCCCGCAGGCCGGGTGGCCGATCTTGCCGCCCAGGCCGCCGCCGGGCTCGCCGCCGCGCACGCGCAGGGCATCGTCCACCGCGACATCAAGCCCGCCAACCTGCTGCTGGACGCGGGCGGCACCCTGAAGATCGGCGACTTCGGCATCGCGCGCTTCCTCGACGATCCCGGCGCCGCGCTCACCGCCACCGGACAGATCGTGGGCACCGGCCTCTACCTCGCGCCCGAACGCGCCCTGGGGCAGCCCGCGGGGCCCGCCTCCGACATGTACTCCCTGGGGTGCGTGCTCTACCAGCTTCTCAGCGGCCGCCCGCCGTTCCAGGCGGACACCGCCGTCGCGCTCCTCCACCAGCACCTCGACAGCGCCCCGGTGCCGCCCCGCGAGCTCGGTGTCGCGGATCTGCCGCCGGCGTTCGAGAGCTACCTCCTCGGACTCCTCGCCAAGCAGCCCGAGGACCGGCCCTCGGCCCAGCAGGCCGCCGAGTGGTTCGCCGGCGGCGCCTGGCGGGGGCTGCCCGAGCCACTGCCGGAGGCCGCGTCGCCGGTGCCGTCCTCCGCGCCGGCGCCGTACGCGCCGGCCGAGCCCCGCAGCGTCACCACCTACGCACTGCCGGGCGCCCCCGCCCTGCACACCACCCGCACGCCCCACGCCGGGCGCGCGCGCCGCTCCGCGCCCCGCGACGGCCTCGGCAACCGGCGGCGGGCGGCCGCGACGATCGCCGGGGCGGCCCTCTTCCTCGCCGCGATGCTCGCCGGCATGCTCTGGTTCTCCCCCGACAACACGGCCACGGAGGGCACGGAACCCGACGCGTCACCGACCGCGAGCAGCCCGGCCGCCACCCCCTCCGGCGGTTCCGCCTCGCCCCTCTCCTCCGCCCCGGGCACGGACACGGCTCCGGCCGCCGGCACCGTGGCCGATGTCACTCCGCCCACGACTCCGTCCCCGTCCACCGCTCCCCCCTCTCCCACTCCGAGCCCCGCGGCCCCCACGCAGGAGGCGACCGCCGACGCACCGCAACAGGCGGAGCAGCCGCGGCAGGAGAAGCCCCGCCAGGTCCGGCCGGTCGGGGACGGCGACGACGACGGGGACGACGGGGGCAACGACTGACACGGCCCGCCGGCGAGCCGGGCGGAGGAGGTGGCGTTGCCGTACGCGACCACCGCCGCCGGCGCGGGACCATCCGGCGCCCGGGGCGCCGCCCGTCTCGCGCGGATCCACGGCGGCATGCGCCGGTGTGCGAGCGGGCGCCCCCACACGCGCCCCCTGCGTGGCTTGTCATCGCCCTTATCCCGGCCTTATTGTCACCACGCCTTGGTGAACGGGAAATCCGGTGTGATGCCGGTGCGGCCCTCGCCACTGTGAATCGGGAAGTCCGGCTCCGGCCCTCACGGGCAGCCACTGGGTCCTGAAGGACCCGGGAAGGCGGAGCACGGGCGGTGGTACCCGTCAGCCAGGAGACCGGCCAAGGCGCGTCAACCATCCACGAGGTGCTGGAGAGGGTCTGCTGAGCCATGCACATAGCCGAGGGTTTCCTGCCTCCGGCGCACGCGGTCGCCTGGGGCGTCGCGTCGGCGCCGTTCGTCGTCCACGGAGTCCGGTCGCTCACCCGTGAAGTGC
This sequence comes from Streptomyces sp. SudanB52_2052, assembly GCF_964272415.1. Classification (NCBI taxonomy): domain Bacteria; kingdom Bacillati; phylum Actinomycetota; class Actinomycetes; order Kitasatosporales; family Streptomycetaceae; genus Streptomyces; species Streptomyces sp. SudanB52_2052. Next base: position 559,259 of record NZ_OZ186796.1, read on the forward strand.
GCGAGCACCCCGAGAGCACACTGCTCCTCGGTGCCTCCGGCGCCTTCACGTTCGTCCTGTCCGCCCTGAAACTGCCGTCGGTCACCGGCAGTTGCTCCCACCCCACCGGCACCGGGCTGGGGGCCATCCTGTTCCGCCCGCCGATCATGGCGGTCCTGGGCACCATCACCCTGCTCTTCCAGGCGCTGCTGCTGGCGCACGGCGGCCTCACCACGCTCGGCGCCAACGTCTTCTCCATGGCGATCGTCGGGCCCTGGGCCGGATACGCCGTCTACAAGGTGCTGCGGCGGTACGACGTGCCGCTGATGGCGGCCGTGTTCTGCGGGGCGTTCGTGGCCGACCTGTCCACCTACTGCGTCACCAGCGTGCAGCTGGCGCTCGCCTTCCCGGACCCGGGCAGCGGATTCCTCGGCGCGCTCGGCAAGTTCGCCTCCATCTTCGCCGTCACGCAGATCCCGCTCGCGGTGAGCGAGGGCCTGCTGACCGTCCTCGTGATGCGGCTGCTGGTGCAGTCCAGCAAGGGCGAGCTGACCCGGCTGGGCGTGCTCCTCGCCGGGAAGCGGTCGCGGACCGAGACGGAGGCGGTGGCCCGATGAACCGGAACACGAAGATCAACCTGGTGCTGCTGCTCGTCGTGGCCGCGCTCGCCGTGCTGCCGCTCGCGCTCGGCCTCGGCGACCACAAGGAAGAGCCGTTCACCGGCGCCGACGCCCAGGCGGAGACGGCGATCACGGAGCTGGACCCGGACTACGAGCCCTGGTTCACGCCGCTGTACGAGCCGCCGTCCGCGGAGATCGAGTCGGCGCTGTTCGCCCTCCAGGCGGCGATCGGCGCGGGCGTCCTCGCCTACTACTTCGGCCTGCGGCGCGGCCGGCGCCAGGGCGAGGAACGGGCCACGGCCCGTCAGCAGGCCGCCGACGCGGACGCCGTGGGCGTCCCCGGAAAGTCCCCGGCCGACGGGGCCTGAGCCGCGTGCTGCCGATCGACGCGGCGGCGCACAGCAGCCGCTGGCGCCGCCGCCACCCCGTGGACAAGGCCGTGCTCGGACTCGGCCTCACCGTGTTGGCGATCTCGCTGCCGCCCTGGCCGGGCGCGGCCCTGGTGCTCGTGGCGGCACTGTCCCTGCTGCTGGGGCCGGCCGGTGTGCCCGGCCGACGGCTGTGGCGGGCCTACCGGGTGCCGCTCGGCTTCTGCGTGACCGGCGCGCTCCCCCTGCTCGTCCAGGTCGGTGGGCCGGAGGGCTTCGTCTCCCTCGCCGGTGACGGGCCGGTGCGGGCCGGGGAGTTGCTGCTGCGCACCTCGGCGGCCTCCCTGGGCGTGCTGCTGTTCGCCTTCACCACGCCGATGTCCGACCTGCTGCCCCGCCTGGTGCAGGCGGGCGTGCCCGCGCCCGTCGTCGACGTCGCCCTGGTGACGTACCGGATGAGCTTCCTGCTCCTGGACTCCGTGCGCCGCGTCCGGGACGCCCAGGCCGCCCGGCTCGGGCACACCGGCCGGGCCGCGGAGTGGCGGTCCCTGGCCGGGCTGGGCGCCACCGCGTTCGTCCGGGCCTTCGACCGGGCGGCCCGCCTCCAGGCCGGTCTCGCCGGGCGCGGCTACGACGGCACCCTGCGCGTCCTGGTGCCCGAGGCCCGCGTCTCCGTCCGCTTCACCACGGCCAGTTGCGCGCTCCTCGCGGCGCTGGCGGTGCTCACCTTCGTGCTGGAAAGGCCGCTGACATGAGCGAGGCCGCCCTCGTCGCCCTGCGGGGCGCGTCCTTCGCCTACGAGGACGGCCCGGCCGTGCTCAGCGGCCTCGACTTCGAGATCCGCGAGGGGCGCGCGCTCGCGCTGCTCGGCCGCAACGGCAGCGGCAAGACCACGCTGATGCGGCTGCTCAGCGGCGGACTGCAGCCGCACCGGGGCCGGTTGACGGTCGACGGGCAGCCGGTGACGTACGACCGCAAGGGCCTGACCCGGCTGCGCACGACCGTTCAGCTGGTGGTGCAGGACCCGGACGACCAGCTGTTCGCGGCCTCCGTCGAGCAGGACGTGTCGTTCGGGCCGCTGAACCTCGGCCTGGACGACACGGAGGTGCGGGCGCGGGTGGCTCAGGCGCTCGACGCCCTGGACATCGCCGCCCTGGCCGACCGGCCCACCCATCTGCTCTCCTACGGGCAGCGCAAGCGGACCGCCATCGCGGGCGCGGTCGCCATGCGGCCCCGGGTCCTCGTCCTCGACGAGCCGACGGCCGGGCTCGACCCCGACGGGCAGGAACGGCTCCTCGACACGCTCGACGGGCTCCGCGCCCGGGGCACCACGGTCGTGATGGCCACCCACGACGTCGACCTCGCCCTGCGCTGGGCCGACGACGCGGCGCTCCTCACGCCGTCCGGCGTCCGCACCGGGCCCGCGCCGACGGCACTGGCCCGCACCGATCTCCTCCGGGAGGCGGGGCTGCGGCTGCCGTGGGGCGCCGCCGCGGCGGAACTCCTCCGCGCCCAGGGTGTGTTGGCCGAGTCGGCGCCGGGCCCGCGAACGCCGGACGAGCTGGCCGCCCTCGCGGCGGGACAGCGGCCGACGACACCCCGGAGCGGCTGAGGGGAGTGCGGTCGGTCAGTTACGGTCGGTCAGTTACCGTCGGTCAAGCACGATCAGTCGAAGTACGACTGGAGCGAGCCGCGGCGGCGGATGTCGAGCGTCGCGCAGTGGAACGAGCCGCCGAACGGCGCGTAGTGCAGCAGGTCGCACGGGATCGGCTCGAAGCCCCACTTCTCCAGCGCGCGCAGCATGCCGGTGTGGTGCCGCTCCGCGATCACCCGCCGCTCGTCGATCATGAGCACGTTCATGCTGAGCCACTTGCCGCACATCGAGGTGACCCTGAGCAGCCGCTCGTCGATCGGCTCGGGCTCGGGGGCGACCAGGACGTCCCAGGAGTCCAGGACGGCGGGCAGCCGGTCGACGTCGATGTACTCGGGGTTGACCAGCACCTTTCCGGGCGCGAGCAGGACGAACGTCGTGTCGATGTGCATGGGCGTGCGGCAGCGGCTCTCGATCTCGTGGATCCGGTACCCCGGCCCGAGGTGGCGGCGCAGCCAGTCGATGCCCATCGCGTTGGTGACGTTGCTGCGCGTGACGAACAGGTCGCGTCCCGCCCGGACGAAGTCCGCCGCGTCGAAGACGGGCTCGAACTCGGTGAGGATGTACCGCATGGGCTCGCCGTCCTCCGGGACGCGGAAGTCCCGATCGAACAGCTCGTCCGTGAGCTGCGGCCTGGGCGCCGCCGTCCAGCGCGCGCCGCGCCGGAAGTAGTCCTTGAGGATCGGGCGGTAGGAGTGCGTCTCGAAGTACCGGCACGGCCACGCCATCGGGGTCTCGATGATCTCGTCGCCGATCACGAGCATGCTGTCGCGCGGACAGGTGTTGCAGAAGCCGCGTGAGGACCAGTCCGGGGTGGCGAAGCGGCGCCGGTGGTCGACCGCGTCCGGGCGCCGGACCGTGACGCCGAGGGACTCCAGCAGGCCGACGAACCCGTCGATCTCCTGCTGCGCCTGCTCGACGAGCACGCGTGGGTACCGGAAGCCCGCGGCGAGCCCCTGCAGCCGCCCGGCCCACGGGGGCACGTTGCAGGTCACCACCGGGTGGTCGGAGGGGATCGTCGCGCCCTCCAGGCGCCCGACGATGATCTCCTCCAGCGGATCCCACTCGGTGTGCGAGTTCACCGGCGACACCTGCTGCTCCACCAGCTCGCCGGTCGGGGTCGGTACTCCTGGATTCTGCAGGACCGCCATGCTCACCCCCTCGGAGTCGCGGGCTTCACGGATGCCACCGCTACCCAGCCGGTTGCCCCGAATTCGCTTGTCCACGCCCGCGGCGCCGCACTACGTTGCCGAGATGGATCATCACGGTGCCGACGCGGATCTCTTCGCACGCTCCTGGACGGCCTTGAGCGAGGCGGTCGCCGGTCTCTCCGACGAGGACTTCGCCCGGCCGTCCGGCTGTACGGGCTGGCTGGTGCGGGACCTGGTGTGCCATCTGGTCATCGACGCCCAGGACGTGCTGATCACCCTCGCCACCCCTTCCCGCCAGGAGCCGACCCGGGACGCGGTGACCTACTGGGAGGTCTCCGGCACACCGCCGACCGGCGACGACCCGCTCGACGCGCTGACGGTGCGGCTCGCCGCGGCGTACCAGGAGCCGCACCTGCTCAAGTTCCACCTGGACGACGTCGGCTCCGCCGCCGGCCGCGCGGCCCTGCTCGCCGACCCGGCCGCCAGGGTCGGCACCCGCGACGAGGTCCTCACGGTGGCCGACTACCTCTCGGTGTACGTCCTGGAGTGGACGTTGCACCACCTCGACCTGATCGCGTACCTGCCGGACCCGGAGCAGCCGCCGGCCGAGGGGCTCACCCGGTCCCGAGAGTTGCTGGAGCGGATCGCGGGGAGCCCGTTCCCCGCCGCCTTCCACGACCTGGACGCACTGCTGGTCGGGACCGGGCGGCGGGCGCCGACCGAGGCGGAGCGGGCCGAGCTCGGCGATCTCGCCGCGCGGCTCCCGCTGTACCTGGGCTGACCGGCTCCCCCCCCGGCTGACCGGCTCCCTGGCTGGGCTTCGGGCTTCGGGCTTCGGGCTTCGGGCTTCGGGCTTCGGGGAGGACGATCGCGCTGCTCAGGAGCCCGCCGTGGGACGGTCCCGGGTGAGGTGGGAGCATGGGGGCATGGACATCCGCCGCCGGAACAACGTCAACGTCACCGGTCGCGACGACGCACCGGTGCTGCTGCTGGCCCACGGGTTCGGCTGCGACCAGAACATGTGGCGCCTGGTGGTGCCCGCGCTGGCGGAGCGGTACCGGGTCGTGCTGTTCGACTACGTCGGCTCCGGCGGCTCGGACCTGTCGGCGTGGAGCGAGGAGCGGTACGCCTCGCTGCACGGCTACGCCGCGGACGTCGTCGACGTGTGCGAGGAGCTGGATGTGCGGCAGGCGGTGTTCGTGGGGCACTCGGTCAGCGCCATGGTCGGGGTGCTGGCGGCGCAGGCCGCGCCCGAGCGGATCGGGGCGCTCGTGATGGTGACGCCCTCGCCCTGCTACATCGACGACGAGGGCTACCGCGGCGGCTTCAGCACGGCGGACATCGACGAACTGCTGGACTCCCTGGAGGCGAACTACCTGGGCTGGTCGTCCGCGATGGCCCCGGTGATCATGGGCAATCCGGAGCGGCCGGAGCTGGGCCGGGAGCTGACCAACAGCTTCTGCGCCACGGACCCCGACATCGCCCGGGTCTTCGCCCGCACGACCTTCCTCACCGACAGCCGCGAGGACCTCAAGAGCGTGTCCGTGCCGACCCTGGTGCTGGAGTGCGAGCAGGACGCCATCGCGCCCCGCGAGGTCGGCGCCTACGTGCACGCGGCGATCCCGTCCTCCCACCTGGTCACGCTCGCCGCCACGGGGCACTGCCCGCAGCTGAGCGCGCCGGAGGCCACCGCCGAGGCGATCCTCGACTTCCTGGAGTCACGGCAGTGATGTGTCGCGCCGGCGGGGTGCCGGACCCCGCGGGGAACGGGGCCGGCATGGACGCGGCGTTCACCGCGCTGCTGGAGGACAGCGCGGAGGACCTGTACGAGTCGGCGCCGTGCGGCTATCTGTCCACGATGATGGACGGCACCATCGCCAAGATCAACGCGACGCTGCTGGACTGGCTCGGCCTGGAGCGCGAGGCCGTGGTGGGCCACAGGCGCTTCGCGGACCTGCTCACCGTCGGCGGGAGGCTGTACCACGAGACGCACTTCGCGCCGCTGCTGCGCATGCAGGGCGAGCTGCGCGGTGTCGCCCTGGAGATGCGGAGGCAGGGCGGCGGCCGGCTGCCCGTGCTGGTCTCGGCCGTGGTCAAGCACGGCACCGGCGGCGAGCCGCTGCTGATCCGTACCACCGTCTTCGACGCCTCCGACCGCCGCTCCTACGAGGAGGAACTGCTGCGGCGCCGCAAGGAGGCCGAGCGGGTCCGAGCCGAGGCCGAGCAGGCCCGCGTCGAGGCGGAGCAGGCCCGCGTCGAGGCCGAACGCGCCCGGGCGGAAGCGGAACGGGCCCGTGCCGAGGCCGAGCGGGCCCATGCCGAGGCGGACGAGGCCAGGCGGCAGGCCGAGGCCGACCGGACCCGGCTGGCCGCCGCGCTCGCCGTCCTGCAGCAGTCCCTCGTGCCGGACTCGCTGCCCGCCGTGCCGGGCCTGGAGACGGCCGTGCACTACCACACGGCCGCGCCCGACCAGCTCGGCGGCGACTTCTACGACCTGTTCCCCGTCGCCGGCGGCCGCTGGGCGTTCTTCCTCGGCGACGTGTGCGGCAAGGGCCCCGAGGCCGCCTCCCTCACCTCGCTGACCCGCTACACCCTCCGGGCCGCCGCCCACCACGATCCGGAGCCCGCCTCGGCCCTGGCCACGCTGAACGCCGTGCTGCACGACCGGTACACCGCCGGCGGCGACCCGCGGTACTGCACCTGCGTCATCGGCGTCGTCGAGCCCGGCGGCGAGCACGGGTCCGTGACCGTGCGCATCGCCTCCGGCGGCCACCCGCCGGCGCTCGTCCTGCGGTCCGACGGCAGCGCCGAGTACCTGCCCACCCCCGGCGGCCTGCTCGTCGGCATCCTGCCCGGCGCGCCGATCGGCACGGCGGAGACCGTGCTGGCCCCCGGCGACACGCTGGTGCTGTACACCGACGGCCTCACCGAGGCCCGCACCGGCCCCGGCCGCGACGACCTGTACGGCGAGGACGCCCTGCGCGCCTTCGGCGCCGGTCACGCCCCCGCCGGACCACGCGAGGTGATCACCGCGCTGACCGGGCTGCTGGAGAGCTTCGGTGAGGGTCTGGACGACGACACCGCCCTGCTCGCCCTCGGCGTCCCCGCCGCCCCGTCCCCGACCCGCCCGACCACGAGCCCCACCTCATGAAACCGCTGACCATCGACCACCGCTCCACCGCGACCGGCCCCGTCCTGCGCGTGGCCGGCGACCTGGACTTCGACCAGGCCCCCGAACTGCGCCGCCGGATCGGCCTTCTGCCCCTCGCGCCGGGACAGTGCCTGGTCCTCGACCTGTCCGGGCTGGAGTTCTGCGACTCCTCCGGCATCACCGCCCTCCTCGCCGCCCGCCAGCACGCCCTGGCCGCCGAGGCCGACGCCGTCCTCGCCGCCGTACCGGCGAACCTGCTGCGGGTCCTCACCCTCGTCGGTCTCGATCAGGTCTTCACCCTGCGCCCGTACAGCGACCCCGCGTCCTGAGTCCGCCCACCGTGCCTCTTGGCGCTCCCCGGACACCACCGCCGGGCCGGAAAACACTTGGACTGCGCGGTCGCGGTCGCGGGACACTTCCGGACTCGAACCGAAATCCACACATCCGTTGCGGTGATGGCCCCTGCCCGCACACCGCGCGTGGCGGCGGGCCACAGGACGACACAGGGGTGGGATGGAAACGCCTGGAACACGCAGGGTTCAGCCGGGCAGGCGCTCGGTACTCCTCGCACTTCGCTACTACGGACGGGAGTTGACCCGGCTGCGCCGGTGGACGGCTCCCGCGATGCTGCTCTCGGCGCTGGGCAACATCGGAATCAACTACGTCGCGCCGCTGATCGTCGCCAAGCTCGTCGGCGACATCGCCGGTGATGAGGACCTCACCGTCGCCTCGGCACTGCCGTACGTGCTCGGCTTCGCCGGTGTCCTGCTGCTCGCGGAGGCACTGTGGCGCGTCGCCCTGCACTGCCTCAACCGGCTCGACGCCCTCGGCATCGAGCACCTGTACGTGATCGGGATGGACGAGCTGTTCGCCAAGGACGCCGCGTTCTTCCACGACAACTTCGCCGGTTCGCTGACCAAGCGGGTCCTCAGCTTCGCCTCCCGCTTCGAGCAGTTCGTCGACACGGTGACCTTCCAGATCGTGGGCAGCTTCGTGCCGCTGGCGTTCGGCGCGGTGGTGCTGTGGCGCTACGAACCGCTGCTCGTCGTCGGCCTGCTGGTGATGATCACGCTGACGGCGGTGCTGGTGGTGCCCCTCATCCGGCGCCGCCAGGTCCTCGTCGACCAGCGTGAGGAGGCGATCGCCCGGGTGTCGGGCCATGTCGCCGACAGCCTGATGAACATGGACACGGTCCGGGCGTTCGCGGCGGAGGAGCGCGAGGCCGCCGAGCACCGGGCCCGGGTCGCGATGTCGCGCCGGCTCACCGTGCGGTCGTGGGACTACGGCAATCTGCGCATCGACACCCTGGTCGCGCCGATGTCCGTGCTCACCAACGCCATGGGTCTGCTGCTGGCGGTCATGCTCGGCGGGGGCGCGCACGGCGTGGAGGCGATCGTGGTCGCCTTCGCCTACTACAACAACGCGACCCGGATCATGTTCGAGTTCAACCAGATCTACCGCCGGCTGGAGAGCTCGATGACGGAGGCGGCGCAGTTCACGGAGCTGCTCCTGACGCCGCCGACGGTGCTCGACCCGCCGGCACCGGAGCCGCTGCGGCCCCGGGCCGCCGATGTCCGCTTCGAGAAGGTGAGGTTCGCGCACCGGGGTGGCCGGCCGCTGTTCGACGGGCTCGACCTGACCGTGCCGAGCGGGGCGAAGGTCGGCCTCGTCGGCCGGTCCGGCGGCGGCAAGACCTCGCTGACCCGGCTGCTGCTGCGGATGACGGACATCGACGGCGGCCGCATCCTGGTCGGCGGCCAGGACATCAGCCGGCTGCGCCAGGCCGACCTGCGCGGTCAGATCGCCTACGTGCCACAGGATCCGGCGATGTTCCACCGCACCCTGCGGGAGAACATCGCGTTCGCCCGGCCGGACGCCGGCGACGCCGAGATCCGGCGGGCGGCCGAGGCGGCGCACGTCACGGAGTTCGCCGACGCGCTGCCGGACGGCTTCGACACCATGGTGGGCGAGCGGGGCGTCAAGCTGTCCGGGGGTCAGCGCCAGCGGGTTGCGCTCGCCCGGGCGATCCTGCGGGACGCGCCGATCCTGCTGCTCGACGAGGCGACCAGCGCGCTGGACTCCGAGAGCGAGCTGCTCGTCCAGGAGGCGCTGTGGCGGCTCATGGAGGGGCGGACCGCGCTGGTGGTGGCGCACCGGCTGAGCACGGTGGCCGGCATGGACCAGTTGGTCGTCCTCGACCGCGGCCGGATCGTCGAGCAGGGCACGCACCAGGAGCTGCTCGCGCTCGACGGGGCCTACGCGAGGCTCTGGGAACACCAGTCGGGCGGGTTCCTCGACGACACCGCCGGGCGGGCCGAGGTGCTGTAGCGCGGGTCCGGGGGCCGTCTCCCCGCCTGGGGAGGCGGCCCCCGGAAGGCCCTGGCGTCACGTCAGCTCCAGGCGGGTGTGCACCAGGTGCGCGAGGTGGTTCAGCGTCCGGTCGCTGCTCATCAGCTCGGCGGCGGCGAGGCGGACGTCGAAGTGCTCGCCGGCCCGCACCAGGAACTCGGTGATCAGCAGCGAGTCGAGGCCGAACTCGGTCACCGGCCGGGCCGGGTCCAGTTCCTCGGGGTCGCTGTGCAGGACGGCGGCGAGCAGCCGGGTCAGGGTCCGGGTGATGGCGGCCCGGGCGTCGTCGGGTGTCAGGGCGGACAGTTCCCGCAGCAGGTCCGCGCGGCCCTCAGGGTCGGGGGCGGCGTCCGCCGGCACCATGCCGGTGAACCGGGCCGTGGCCAGGGCGGGCAGCAGGCGGCGGGCGCGGCTCCAGCGGTAGCGGCCGATGCCCGCCACGTCGGTGCCCTGCCGCAGCAGGCCGCCGGCGGTGGCGAGGGCCTCGGCGACGGAGAGGGGCTGGAAGCCCCGTTCGGCCATGGCGTCGCCGATGGCGTGCCGGGCGACGTATCCGGTCTCGCCGATCGGGCCGAAGGCGAGGGCCGTGGCCGGCCGCCCCTGGGCGCGGCGGGCGCGGGCCTGGGCCTCCAGGTAGGCGTTGCCGGCCGCGTAGGGGGCCTGGCCGGCGTTGCCGACGGCGGCGGCGATGGAGGAGTAGGTGAGGAACAGGTCGAGTTCGTGGTCCGCGGTGAGGCGGTGGAGCCGGGCCGCGCCGTCGGCCTTGGGGGCGAGGACGGCGGTGAACCGGTCGTCGGTGAGGTCCGCGAGGGGCGCGTCGTCGAGGTGCATCGCGGCGTGGACGACGCCGCGCAGCCGGTTTCCGGTGGCGTCGACCGCGTCGACGACCCGGCGCAGCGCCGCCTCGTCGGTGACGTCGGCGGCGTACGCGGTGGCGTGGACGCCGCGCCGGGCCAGTTCCTCCAGCAGGGCCGGTGCTTCGGGGGTGGCCCGCCCGCGGCGGGAGACCAGTGCCAGGTGCCGGGCGCCGTGGTCGGCCAGCCACCGTGCGGTGGCGGCGCCGAAGCCGCTCGCGCCGCCGGTCACGAGGTAGGTGCCGTCGGCGTCCAGGGCGGGCTGGTGGGGTGCGGGCCGGACGGGGACGGGCTCGTCCAGCGGGTCCTCGAAGGAGACGACGACCTTGCCGATGTGCCGGGAGTGCTGGAGGACCTGGAAGGCCTCCTCCACCCGGGCGGCCGGGTAGACCGTGTGCGGCAGCGGCCGGTAGACGCCGCGGTCGATGTGGGAGACGAGGTCCGTGACGAGGCGGGCGCCGCGTGCCCGGTCCAGGACCACGTGGTCGAGGTTGAAGCCGATGAAGGTCAGGCTGCGGTCGAAGGGGCGCAGCGGCAGCGTGTTGTTGAGGTAGATGTCCCGTTTCCCCAGTTCGACGAAGCGGCCGTTGGGGCGCAGCAGGTCCAGGCCGTGGGCGATCGCCTCGCCGCTGAGGGAGTTGACGACGACGTCGACGCCCCGCCCCTCGGTGAGTTCGCGGACGCGGGGGACGAAGTCCAGGCTGCGCGAGTCCAGGACGTGCCAGGCCCCGAGGCTGCGCAGCAGGTTCCGCTTGGTCTCGGTGCCGGCGGTGGCGATGACGCGGGCACCCCGGGCGTGGGCGCACTGCAGTGCGGCCAGGCCCACGGCTCCGGCGCCGCCGTGCACGAGCACCGTCTCCCCGGCCGCCAGGTGTGCCTGCGCGACCAGGGCGTGGTGGACGGTCAGGAAGGCGACGGGGAAGGTCGCCGCCTCGGCGTGGCTCATGTCGTCGGGGATCTTCATCAGGGTGTGGGCGGAGGTGACGCCGTGGGAGGCGAGGGCCGCGGGGACGGCACCGCACACCCGGTCGCCGACCGCGAAGTCGGTGACTCCGGGTCCGACGGCGCACACGATCCCGGCCCCGTCGGTGCCGAGTCCCTGGCTGAGGGGGCTGTCCTCCACGGCCTCGGGCGGCAGCAGGCCGTTGGCGCGCAGGGGGTCGCGGTAGTTCAGCGCGACCGCGCGCATCTCGAGTGCGACTTCCCCGGGGCCGGGTTCCGGGACGGCCGTCTCCCGCCAGACCAGGCGGCGGGCCGGGCCGGGGTCGCGTGCCTCCAGGACGTAGGGGGCGCCGGTGGGGACGGCGGGAGGCTCGTCGGCCGGGTGCTCGACGTGCCGGGGGGTGAAGCGGCCGGCCGGTGTGAGGACGACCTCGTCCTCGTCCGCGCCGTCGGTGCCGTCCGGGGAGTGGCCCGGGGTGAGCAGTTCCACGGCGAGCCGCCGGGCGTCGGCGGCCGGGTCCGCGGTGCGGTCGAGGGAGACGCGCCGCAGTCCGAGTCCGGGTTGTTCGTTGGCGAGGGTGCGGGCGACGCCCCAGACGGCGGCGTCCTCGGGGTGCGCGGGGCGTTCCGGGGCGGGAAACAGGCCGGTGGGGCGCGTGACCAGCCAGACCTGGGGCGCGCGCTCCTCGGGGCGGGTGCGGCAGGCGGCGGCCAGGGCGCGCAGGACGGCCGCGCGGTGGGTGGTCCGGACGACGAGCCGCCGCGGGTCGGCCTCGGCGAGCAGCAGGACGATGCGGGGCGTGACCTCGGCGGGCAGGGCCGCCGTCCACGCGCCGGCGTCGGCGGGCGCGGTCAGGACCGTCGCCGGGCCGAGCAGGGCGGCCAGTTCGCGCGCGGTCGGGGTCTCGGCGTCGGTCTCCGTGGCGACGATCCAGGCCGTGTCCGGCGCTGGTCCAGGCAGGGCGGTCGGAGCGGCCGGTGCGACCGGTGCGGCCGGTGCGGCGGCTGCCACGACCGAGTGGTCTGCGGGCCCGGTCTGCCAGGGGTCGGTGAATCCGCACCGCTCCAGCAGGGGCGTCCACGCGTCGCGGGGCAGCAGCCGGGTGGTGGGGCGCAGGGCCCGGTCACCGCGTTTCCACCAGGACTCCAGCCCGCCCAGGAGCAGGGCGTCGAGCCGCTCGTGGTGCCGCTCGGTGGCCAGCAGGTGGCCGCCGGGGGCGAGGAGCGTGCGGACGTGGCCCAGCGTGGCGGCCAGGTCGGCGGTGGCGTGCAGGGCGTCACCGGCCAGGACGAGGTCGAAGCTCGCCGGGGCGAAGCCCTGGACGGCCGGATCGGCGTCCGGGTCGAGGGTGCGGTACTCGATGAAGCGGCAGGCGGCGAAGCGGTGCCGGGAACGGGCGAAGGGGGCGTTGGACGGGGCGGTGCAGGTGTAGTGGGTGCGGTCGGCCGGGAGCAGGGGCAGCACGGCGGCGGTCAGGGCCGTGCTGGTCGCGCCCACTTCCAGGACGCGGAGCGGGCGGTCGGCGGGCCAGCCGTGGACGATCCGGTCGAGCAGTGCCTGCACCACGCGGTGGGTGAAGCGGTGGGCGGGTGCGGTCTCCTGCCACTGTTCGAGGAAGTTCTCGCCGACGGTCAGCAGGTCGCGGGGGTCGACGCCGCCGCGCAGCACCTCGGGCAGCTGCCGCAGCTGGCTGTTGATCAGCAGCGCGACGGGACCGAACCGCGGGTGCTCCGCCACCAGGCTCCGCAGCGACTCCTCGGGGCGGGCCGTGACGTCGGTGAGCCGCCACGTCTCCCCGTCGGCCCGCGCCCGGTGGTGTTCGGCCAGCAGGGGCAGCATCAGGCGCACCAGCCTGCGGTGACGCGGTGCCAGGCCCCGGGCGACCAGGTCCGCCATGGTGAACGGCGCGTCGGGGCGGGGCGCCAGGTCGCGCAGGGCCGCTGCCCAGCAGGTCGCGCCGGCTCGTTCGGCGGCGGCGGTGAACGCCGCGTGGCCGCTGTCCTCCCAGGCGGCGCGGGCGGCGGCGATACGGCCTCGGGCGGCCTCCGCCAGTTCGGCGGGAGGGGGCAGCGGGGACGGCGGGGCGGGCGTCGAGGGGTGCGGGGCCGCGCGCAGGACGGTGTGCTGGACGGTCAGTGGGGCGTGGTCCGAGATGCGGGCGCGCCGGGTGCGGCACTTGTCGATCTGGGCGCTGACGGTGCCGTCGAGGTCGGCGTAGGTGATGTCCCAGCAGATCTCGTTGGCGCTGCGGCTGCGGCGCCGCAGGTGGACGACGCCCTCCTGGGCGGGGGTGCGCCAGACCCGTACGGCTCCGAAGGCCGAGGGCAGGTAGCTCGCGGCCTCCCGGGTCGGCTGGTCGGCCAGGGCGACGGTGGCCTGCAGGGGGCCGTCCAGCAGGACGGGGTGGACCGTGTAGCCGTCGGCCGGGTGGTCGAGCCGGTACCACGCGAGGAGTTCGCCGTCGCCGACGTCCAGGGTGCGCAGGAGCCGGAACCCGGGTCCGAGGTCCAGTCCGACGCGGTGGCAGTGCTCGTAGTAGTCGGGGCCGGTGAGGGCGCGGGGGCAGCGGGCCTTGAGCGCGGCGACGTCCAGCGGGGCGGGGGCGGTGCCCAGCCGGGTGCGTACCTGGGCGCGGACGACCGGCTGGACCTCGGTGCCGCGGGTGTCCCGGCTGCTGATGGTGAGGGTGCCGTCGGCCGGGGTGACGGCGGTCTGGAGCGCGGCTCCCGCAGGGTCGGGCCACGCGATCGCGAAGGGGCGGGAGATCTCCAGGTGCCGCACCTCCACCGGGCGGTCCAGCGCCCGCAGTCCGGCCGTGACGGCCATCTCCACGTACGCGGCGGCGGGCATCAGCACGTCGCCGCCGATCCGGTGGTCGCCCAGCCAGGGCACGAGCTGGGGTTCGACGCCGCCGTGCCACAGGGGGTGGGGGGCGGGCAGGCGTTCGCCGAGCAGGGGGTGGTCGAGCACTCCGGTGCCGCTGGTGTGCAGGACGAGGTCCTGCGGGGTGCTGTGCCAGTGCCGGTCGCGCTGCCAGGGGTAGGCGGGCAGGTCGGCGACCCGGCCGGGGTGCGGGAAGTGCGTCTGCCAGTCCACGTCGGCGCCGGCCGCGAGCAGGGCGGCGACGGCGGCCGTGGCCTCGCGCGGCCCGTTCCCCTCCCGGTGCAGGGTCGGCACGTACGTCAGGCCGGTTCGGCGCAGGTACGGGCGCAGGACCGGGTGCGGCCCGATCTCCACGACGATGCCGACGCCCTCGTCCGCGAGCCGTGCCATGGCCTCGGCGAAGCGGACGGGTTCGCGCACGTTGCGCCACCAGTACGCCGCGTCGAGTTCCGGGCCGGTCAGCGGGGTCGCGGTGACGGTGGAGACGAACGGCACCCGTGCCGTGCCGGGGGTCAGGCCGGCGAGGGCGGCGCACAGGGGTTCCTCGATGGGATCCATGGCGCGGCTGTGGAAGGCGTAGTCCAGGTCCAGCTCGCGGAAGAAGACGTCCCGAGCCGTGAGGTCGGCGCCGAGGGCGGTCAGCGCGTCGGGGGCGCCGGCCACGGTGACGTCGCGGTCGCTGTTGATCCCGGCGATCTCCAACACGCCGTCGAAGCGCGCCAGTTCCGCGCGGGCCGCGTCCTCGGCCAGCCCGACGGCGGCCATGCGGCCCCGGCCCGCGGTGGCGGCCTGGGCGCGGCTGCGCTGGGCCAGCACCAGCGCAGCCTGCTCCAGGGTCAGCGCCCCGGCCGCGTGGGCGGCGGCCACCTCGCCGACGCTGTGCCCGGCGACCGCGGCGGGGCGCAGTCCCTGCGCGGCCAGGAGTGCGGTCAGGCCCGTCTGCACGGCGAACAGCACCGGCTGGGCGATCTCGGTCCGCGCCCAGCGTGCCGCGGTGGGGCGCTCCAACTCCTTCGCCACGGACCAGCCCAGGTGCGGGGCCAGCGCGGCGTCGGCCTCCTCCACGGCGGCGCGGAAGACGGCCTCGCCCGTCATCAGGTCGGCGGCCATCCCCGGCCACTGGGAGGCGTTGCCGGAGTAGACGAACGCCACGGCGCCCCGCTCGGCCCTGCGGGTCACGGCCCCGCCGGCCGGCGCGTCGGTGAAGAGGTTCTCCAGCGCGTCGGCGGCCTGCCGTGCGTCGGCGGCCAGCACGGCGGCCCGGTGCGGGTGGGCGCCGCGCCGCAGCGTGCTGGTGCGGGCGACGTCGTAGAACTCCTCCGGTGCCGCGCCGCGCAGCCGTTCGGCCATGCGCGTGGTCAACTCCCGCAGTGCCTTGGGCGACCGCGCGGAGACCACCACCGGCACGGGCCGGTGCACCGGCTCCGGCGCGGGTGGTCCGGGAGGTGGTGGTACGACGACGGCGTGGGCGTTGGCACCGCCGAAGCCGAAGGAGTTCACCCCCACCGCGGCGCGTACCGTGCGGGGCAGTTCGACCGGCGTGACGGTGGGGGCCAGGCCGAGGGCGTCGAAGTCGATGGCCGGGTTGAGCGGCAGGGCATGCAGGGAGGCGGGTGCGGTCCGGTGGCGGAGCACCAGGATCGCCTTGAGCAGTCCGGCCATGCCCGCCGCGGGCTCCAGATGGCCCAGGTTGGACTTCACCGAGCCGATGGGCAGCGGGCCGGCGCCGCGCCGGGTGCCGAGGGCGCGGCCGACTGCTTCGGCCTCGGCGGGGTCGCCGACGGGGGTGCCGGTGCCGTGCGCCTCGAAGTAGACCAGGTCGTCCGGGCCGATGCCGGCCTCCTCGCACACCGCCCGTAGCAGCGCCTCCTGGCCTCGCGCGCTGGGCAGTGTCATGCCGGTGGTGCGGCCGTCGCAGTTGCTGCCGGTGCCGGCGAGGACGGCGTGGATCCGGTCGTCGTCGGCCACCGCGTCCGCCAGCCGTTTCAGCACGAGCACGGCGCCGCCCTCGGCCCGCACGAAGCCGTCGGCCTCGGCGGAGAAGGCCGCGCACCGGCCGCGCCGCGACAGCATTCCGGCGTAGGAGAACCCGGCGTACGAGAACGGGTTCATCAGCACGTTGACGCCGCCGGCCAGGGCGACGCGGCTGGTGCCCTCCCGCAGGGTGCGGCAGGCGCGGTCGAGTGCCACCAGGGACGAGGAGCAGGCCGTGTCGACGGCCATGCTGGGGCCGCGCAGGTCGAAGGCGTACGACAGGCGGTTCGCCGCGATGGACAGGGTGGCGCCGGGCATGGTGTGCGGGCTGGTGTGGTCCTCCAGCATCGACAGGACGGTGCCGTAGGCCGGGTCGGAGACGCCCACGTACACGCAGGTGTCGGACCCGGCGAGCGCCTCCGCGGGGAGGGCGGCGTCGTCCAGGGCCTCGGCGGCCATCTCCAGCAGCAGCCGCTGCTGCGGGTCGAGGTGGGCGGCCTCCTTGGGTGAGATGCCGAAGTAGGCGGCGTCGAAGGAGGCGATGTCGTCGAGGAAGCCGCCGGCGGCGGTGTAACTGCGGCCCGGCCGCACTGCCCCCGGGTCGACGAACCGGTCCTTGGGGAACCGGTCCGGCGGCATCTCCCCGACGAGGTCGCGCCCGTCCCGCAGCGCCGCCCAGAGCCCGTCCAGGTCGGTGATCCCACCCGGCAGCCGACAGCCGATGCCCACCACCGCCACGGACCGGTCGTCCCGTCCCACCGCCATGAACTGCCCCCCTGCTGCCCAGCGTTCGTCGGTTCGAGCGGAGAGACACTGCCCTGGCGGCGCGGCGGCCAAGGTTCGTTTCACCCCTGGGTGTGATCCCCGTCCACCACACGAGTGATCGTCAGGTCACGGTACGTGACCGGCCGTTACGGTGGCGCGGTGCTCGAAGCTCCGCGTGCCCGCTTGACAGCCGTCGCCGTCCATCTGCCGTCCCGCTACCGGACCTTGGAGGAGATCCGGGCCGGGATCGCCGCCGCCGGAAGTCCCTATGTCCCGCCGCCCGGCCTCCTGGAGGACATCACCGGTGTGCGCGGGGTGCACGCCTGCGAGCAGGGGGTGTGTGCCTCGGACCTCGCGGTCTCGGCCGCCCGCAAGGCCCTCGCCGAGGCCGGGACGACCATCGACCAGGTCGATCTGCTGCTGTTCGCCGCCACCTGCCACGACATGCTCGAACCTTCGACCTGCCACCTCGTGGCCGCCAAACTCGGCGCGACCTGCCCGGTGTTCGACGTGAAGAACGCCTGCAACAGCGTCCTCAACGCCATGGAGGTGGCGACCGCGTTCATCGCCACCCGCCGCTACCGCACGGTGCTCATCGCCTGCGGCGAGGTGGGATCCATGGTCACGCGCTGGCACGTCCCCGACCACGAGGCCCTGCTGCGGGCCATGCCCGGCTACACGGTCTCCGACGCCGGCGCCGCCCTGCTCCTGACCGCCGGGCCCGCCGGGGACGGCGACCCCGGGGTGCTCACCCTGCGGTTCTCCGCGGACTCCACCGCCTGGAACGCCTGCACGGTGAGCGGCGGCGGCTCCATGCACCCGCGGGCGTTCGACGACGAGCACCTGACGATCCGGCTCAACGGCGACCTGCTGCGCACGACCGCGGTGGAGGGCCTGACGTTCCTGCGGCAGGCGGCGGAGCGGGAGTTGGAGGCGGTCCGCTCCAGCGCCTTCATCGCCTTCCACCAGATCGGCATGCCGCAGTACCAGGAGATGGTCGACAAGCTGCCCCTGCCCGCCGACCGGTGCATGCCCGCCGTCGCCGAGCACGGCAACTGCGCCGCGGCGTCCCTGCCGCTGCAACTGGTCAAGGCGCGGGAGACCGACCGCATCGAGCCGGGCGACACCGTGGCGATGCTCGGCCTGGCCAGCGGCATGAGCTTCGGTCTGGCGCTGGTCCGCTGGTGACCGCCGACAACCGGCGCATGTCCGGCGCCACGCGCACCTCCGTGCTGCAGGAGCTGCTGCCCGGCTACCCGGCGCGCGAGCACTGGCGGCTCGTACCGTCGACCGGCCAGCACTACCTCGACGTCGGCACGGGCGCGCCGCTGCTGTTCCTGCACGGCAACCCCACCTGGAGCTACGCGTGGCGCAAGCTGCTGCCCACGCTCGTCCCGCACGCCCGGTGCCTGGCGCCGGACCTGCCCGGCCTCGGCCTGTCGCAGCACCTGGCGTCGCCGTCCGACCCGGCGGGCCGCTACCTGCACCAACTGGACCATCTGGACGCCCTCTACCGCCACGTGGTCCGTGACGAGGGGGTCCCGCCGCGGGGCTGGACGTTCGTCGTGCACGACTGGGGCGGCCCGCTCGGCTTCGCCTGGCTCCTGCGCAACCCGGGCGTGGTCTCCCGTCTGGTGGTCCTCAACACCATCGCCTTCCCCTGGCCCGAGGGGTACCGCCTGCCGTTCTACCTGCGCTGGATCCGGGACCACCGGCCGGTGGCCGCCGCCGTCCACGCCACCAACGCCTTCGCCCGGGCCACGGTCCGGCTCGGCGTCACCCACGGGCTCAGCGCCGCCGAGCGGCGCGCCTACCTGCTGCCCCATCTCCGCCGCGGCAACCGCCGGGCGATCACGGAGTTCGTCCGCGCGATCCCCCGGAGCCCCGAGGACGCGGCGTGGCGGCTGCTCACCCCGCCCGAGGGGGCGGACGACCTCGGACGGCTGCCCATGTTCATCGGCTGGGGCATGCGCGATCCGGTCTTCACGCCGCTGGTCCTCGCCGAGTGGATCCGCCGCCATCCGCACGCCGCCGTCCACCGCTTCCCCCGCGCCGGCCATCTGGTGATGGACGACGCCGGGGCCGAACTCGGCGTCCACATCCGCGACTTCCTGCGAGGACAGCGATGACCATCGCACCCGGCAGCGTCTTCACCCGCCTGGCCCGGCTGACCGAGCACCCCCGGGCGACCGTGCTCGTCCGCTGCGCCGGCGCCCTGCGCACCGAGGACGTGACGGCGGCCCAGCTGCTGGACGGCTGCCGCCGCACCGCCGACGCGCTCCGGGCGGCCGGGGTCCGGCGCGGCGACAAGGCCGTGGTCATGACCCGGGACGCCTACCGACTCGTGGCGTCCGTCTACGCGCTGGTCTCGCTCGGCGCGGTCCCCGTGCTGATCGAGCCGCGCGCGGAGGTGCGGCGCTGCCTGGACGAGATCGCCCCCGACGTGTTCATCGGGGACCCGCTGGCCCATGTGGCGCGGCGGGCCCTGGGCTGGGGGCGCGGCCGGGTCCGTACGACCCTGGTCACCGGCCGCGCCTTCCCCGGCCGGGCCCGGTTGCTGGGCTTGCTGGGCTGGGGCGAGAGCCTGCCGTCGGCGGTGCCGGACGGCGGCGGCCCGGCGCCGGACGTCCCGGAGCCCCGGCCGGACGACCTGGCGATGATCGCCTTCACCTCGGGCTCCACCGGGCAGCCCAAGGGCGTGGAGTACCGCCACGCGACCCTGGCCGGACAGCTCGCGACACTGGACGCCGTGCTCCGCGCCGAGCCCGGCGACGTACTGCTGTCCTGCTTCCTGCCGTTCGCCGCGCTGGGCCCGCTGCTCGGCGTGACGACCGTCGCCCCGCAGGTCGACCATCTGGCCCCGGCCCGCACACCCCCGGGGCACCTCGTCGGGCCCCTCCTGGGCCACCGGGCGACCCTCGTCCTCGGCTCACCGGCGGTCCTGGCCCTGATCGCCGGGCACTGCGTCCGCCACGGCCTGACGCTGCCCTCGGTCCGCCGCGTGCTGTCCTTCGGCGCGCCCCTGCGGCCCCGCCTCGTCGAGATGCTGGCGAAGGTCCTGCCGCCCGGGGCGGAGATCCTCAGCGTCTACGGCGCCACGGAGTGCCTGCCGGTCGCCGCGATCGACGCCGACGCGTTGCGGGTCGAGCCGCCGCCGGGGCACGCCGGCACCTGTCTGGGCCGCCCCCTGCCCGGTGTCAGGGCCCGGGTCCTCGACGCGGACGGGACGGGGCTCGGGGAGATCGCCGTCGCCGGGCCGGTCGTCAGTCCGGCCTACCACGCCCGCCCCGACGCCACGGACGCCGCCAAGTCGTTCGCGGACGGGGCCCTGTGGCATCGCACCGGCGACCTGGGGCGCCTCGACGACGACGGCCGCCTCTGGTACCTCGGCCGCACGGCCCATCTGGTGACCGGCGCGGGCTTCACCCTCACCACCGAGGACGTCGAGGCCGCCGCCGACACCGCGCCCGGCGTCCGCCGCACCGCCCTGGTCGGTGTCGGTTCCGCCGGGCGGCAGCGGGCGGTGCTCTGCGTCGAACCGGACCGCGGGGCGCGGCAGGAGGCGGTCGTGGACGCGCTGCGCGCCGCCCTCGGCGGCCATCCGCACGCCCGGAGCATCGGCACCGTGCTCTTCCGTCCGCGCTTCCCGACCGACATCCGCCACAACTCCAAGATCGACCGTGCCCGGCTCGCCGCGTACGCCGAAGGAGGCCGACGTTGAAGGTCCTGGTCACGGGCGGGAGCGGCTTCCTGGGGCAGGAGATCTGCCGCCGGCTCGTCGCCCGGGGCACCGAGGTCTCCTCCCTCGGCCGCCGCCCGAGCCCCGCCCTGGAGAGGCTCGGTGTCCGGCACCACCAGGGGGACCTGGCCGACCCGGCCGCCGTCTCCCGCGCGGTCGCCGGTTGCGACGCCGTCCTCCACAACGCCGCCCTCGCCGGTGTCAGCGGTCCGCTCGCGCCGTACTGGCGGACCAACGTCGTCGGCACCCGCAACGTCATCGACCAGTGCCGCGCCCACCGGGTCGGCACGCTGGTCCACACGTCGACCGCCAGCGTCGTCTTCCGGCCCGGCGGCCTGCGGAACGCCGACGAGCGCTGCCCCTACCCCGACCGGCACCTGGCCGCCTACCCGCGCACCAAGGCGCACGCGGAAGCCCTCGTCCTGGCCGCCCACTCCCCCGGCCTGGCCACCGTGTCCCTGCGCCCCCACATCATCTGGGGGCCCGGCGACCCGCACTTCGCCCCGTCCCTGGCACGGGCCGTGCACGCGGGCCGGCTGGTGATGCCCGGCGACGGCAGGAACCTCGTCGACACGACCCATCTGCACACCGCCGCCCACGCCCACCTGCTCGCCCTGGACGGGCTCCGGGAGGGACGCCCCCTCGGGGGCCGCGCCTACTTCATCACCCAGGACGAGCCCCGCCCGCTGCGCGAGATCGCCGCCTGCTTCCTGCGCGCGGCCGGGATCGAGGCCACCTGGTGCACCGTGCCCGGCCCACTGGCCCGGGCCGCCGCGACGGCCTGCGAATCCGCCCTCCGGCTGACCGGCCTCGTCCGCACCCACGCCCTGAGCCGCTTCCTCGTCGCCGAGCTGCTGCACCCGCACTGGTTCAGCGTCGAAGCCGCCCGCCGCGACCTCGGGTTCGCACCGCCGATCACCTTCGACGCGGGCATCACGGCGCTGTCGGCGGCCTCCTGAGTTTTGCAGTCGGCCGGGCCGGGAACGCGGTGGGCTGTCCGATCCCGAGACGAGGCCGGTACCGCGATGACCGAGTACGAACGTTCACGGACGATGCCCGCACAGCCCGAGCAGGTCTTCGACGAGGCCGCGAACGTCGGCCGGCTGGACAGCTGGCTGCCGGACGCCCTGCACGTGCGGGCCGAAGACCTGCCCGCCGTCACCGTGCACGAGGACCGCACCGACGAGGACACCTCCGCCCTGCTGCAGGCCCGGCGCGAGCAGATGCGGCTCGAATGGGGCACCCGCGACCAGGGCGCCTACGCGGGCTGGCTCCAGGTGGCCGGCGTCGGCAGCGGGGCCAGCGAGGTGACGGTGCACCTGTCGTTCTTCGACGACAGCCACGACCCCGGCGAGCAGGCCGTCGGCGAGGCCCTGGAGACCAGCCTGGGGCGCCTGGAGGAGCAGGTGCGGCTGCGCGTCGGCCACGCGGCCGGCTGAGCGGCGGGACGCGCCGTGGCACGCGTCAGGCAGTACGCCGTCGCGGCGTCCGGCCAGTGGACCGACGAGGAGGAGGGCCGGCGCCGCCTGCCCTCCGGGGAGGTGCACGCCTGGGAGCCGGGCCGCAACGAGACCGTGTGCGGACTCTCCCTGAGCCGCTCCCAGCTGGTCCGCTTCCCCCACGTCGGCTGGCCGGACACCTTCCCGGAGTCCGGGGGCGCGGCGGACCGGGTGCGGCGGCAGTGCCCGCGCTGCGCCTCCGTCGCCGGCCGCCGCGGCCACGACGCCCGCCCGCGCTGGCACCGTACCCGTCCCCGGCCGTGAGACGGCGCCCGCTCACCTATCCGTCGGTGGCTCCCAGACAGCGAGGCGCCCCGGGGCCGCACGCGGAGGGCCGGAGCGGGACGCCGTTGCCGCGCAGCACCTCGCGGACGTCCAGGATCAGGGAGAACACCTCGTGGTTGCGGTCCTCCCCCTGCTCGTCCCAGGCCCGCTGCTCGGCTTCGACGGCCATGCGGTCCTCGGCGAACACCCGCTCGGTGAAGCGCCTGATGAACGGCCGGGCCAGGTGGAGCACGCCGGGCACCCGGGGCTTCTCGATCATGAGCAGGCCGTAGGTGTGGCAGATGCGCTGCTCGGCGTCCTCGGGCACGTAGGCGGCCCAGAGGCGGAAGGCCGGGCGCTCGGCGTTCTCCGGGACCAGGTCCAGGGTCTGGTACGGGTACTCGGTGCGGATGGTCATGAGGTCCCGGGAGTCGCTGCCGCCGATGCCCTCGGCCGCCAGCAGGCTCGCGCCGCGGCTCCGCTTCCCGCCCGCGTGCGTGAACAGGTACCTGGCCTCCACCGAGCGCGCGTCGCTCCGGTGGTCCAGCAGTTCCGGGCGGAGCCGGCCGACGACGCCCCGGTGCAGGAACTGGTGGTTCATGTCGAGCAGGTTCTCGTGCAGGAAGGAGTAGTGGCAGCGCACCGTCCGGGAGTAGGTCATGGTCAGGTACCGGGGTGAGCCGAAGGCCGGCAGGTCCGGCAGTGCGGTGGTGGCCGCCTTGTCGGGGTCGCCGGGGAACACGAACACCAGGCCGTACGCCTCGCGGACGGGGTAGCCGCGCACACCGCGCGGCGGCCGGCCGTCGCCCTTGGACAGGTAGGGGATCCGCGAGATGCGGCCGTCCCCGCGATAGGCCCACGCGTGGTAGCAGCACAGGAGGGTGTCGCCCTCCACGACGCCCATGCTCAGCGGCACCTGCCGGTGGGCACACCGGTCCTCCAGGGCGTGGACCGTGCCGCTCTCGCCGCGGTAGAGCGCGATGCGCTCACCGGCGAAGGCGGTCGCGAACGCCCGCTTGCGGCGCACGCTCCGCGAGCGGGCGACGGGGTACCAGAAGTCGGGGTTCGCCCCGACACGCCGAAGGTCGCTCACGCCGGAGGCCGGTGCGGGCTGCCGCGCGGGCCGACCGGTTCCGGCCTCGGCCGCGGCCTCGGCGGGGAGGGGTTCGGCCCTGTCGGTCTCGGTCATACCTCTCCCTCGCGCGTACCCGGGCGGGGCAGTCGCCCGTCCCCTCAGGCATCACCGACCCGCCGACGCGGGCGTCCCGGCATCCTCCATGCTGAGGGCAGCGTCCCGTTCGCGCCCTGCACAGCGCGTACGACCGGGTGAGGGTCCGGTGCCCCGCTGCCCGGTGGGCGCTCAGTGGGCGAAGGGCGGCGGGAAGCAGCCGGTCTCCAGGTACGGGCCGTTGGCCAGTGCCTCGAAGTTCGTCTTCTGCACGAACGCCGTGACGCAGGCGTCGTCATGGACGCGCAGTCCGACCATCGCCCCCTCCGGCGTGACGTAGCCGCCGTTCTCGTAGCGCGAGCGCATCCCCGTGACGGTGAGCGTCCCGCCGAGCCGGGTGCCGTCCCGGGCGAGGCGCTCCTCCTCGTAGCCGAGCCGGAGCAGGGCCGTCCGCACCGACGCGGGGTCCCACGTGCCCTGTTCCCACAGCCGCTTGAGCACCGGCCTGATGCGGTCGGCCTCGCGCTCGGCGTCCCGCGCGTGGGCGGGGGACATCTCGCCGGGTCGCCGGTGGGCGTTGTTCTCGTTGTAGTGCGGGGCCCCGTCACCGGCCCCCGGCTCCACGTACGGCGAGGCTCCCGCGGCACTGGGTGAGGCTCCCGCGGCACTCGGCGAGGACCCGCCGGAGCCGCTCGGCGCGGCTCCGGCCGCCGGGCCCGGGGCGTGCTGCTCGCCGCAGGCGGTGAGACCGAGGCCCGCGGCGAGGACGAGGGCCGCGGCGGTCAGGGGTCTCAGCCGGGCGGATGTTGAAGTGGGCATGAAGCAACCTTCTCATCGGGCCCGGCTCCCGGCCCCGGACATGGCACTTTCCGGTCAGCAGGCCGGCACGTCCCCGCGCCTGGCCGTCACCCCTTCGCCACCAGCTCCTTGAGCGCGATGTTGAGTTCGAGCACGTTCACCCGGGGTTCGCCCATGAACCCCAGGGTGCGGCCCTCGGTGTACGCGTCGACGAGCCCGCGGACCTCGGCGACGGACAGGCCGTTCCGCTCGGCGACCCGGTGGACCTGCAGGGCGGCGTACTGCGGGGAGATGTCCGGATCCAGGCCCGATCCGGACGAGGTCACCGCGTCGGGCGGGATCTCGGAGGCCTTGACCGTGTAGCCGGGCACGGAGTTGTCCTTGACCACCTGGGCCTTGGCGTCCTGGACCTGCTTGACGAGTTCCGGGTTGTCGGCGGCCAGGTTGGTGGCGCCCGAAAGGATCAGCTTGTACTGGGTGTTGACCGAGTTCTCGCCGAGGCCGTGCGCCGGGCGCGGCTGGAAGTATTCCAGGCTGTAGCCCTGTTGCCCGATGAGGGACGAGCCGACGACCTTGCCGTCGGCCTTGATCTCGGAGCCGTTCGCCTTGCCGGGGAACAGCCCCTGTGCGACACCGGTGACGACCAGCGGGTAGACGACGCCGGTGACCAGGGTCAGCACGAGGAGGGCGCGCAGGCCCGCCCCGAGCAACCGGGCGGTGTTCGTGAAAGAGGTGTTCATGGCGGTCAGCCGATCCCGGGTATGAGGGAGAGGAGCAGGTCGATGAGCTTGATGCCGACGAACGGCGCGATCAGCCCGCCGACGCCGTAGACCGTGAGGTTCCGGCGCAGCATCCGGTCGGCGCTGACCGGCTTGTACCGCACGCCCTTCAGGGACAGCGGCACCAGCGCGATGATGATCAGCGCGTTGAAGACGACGGCCGACAGGATCGCGGAGTCGGGCGAGGACAGCCGCATGATGTTGAGCTTGTCCAGCCCCGGGTAGACCGTCGCGAACAGCGCGGGGATGATCGCGAAGTACTTGGCGACGTCGTTGGCGATGGAGAACGTCGTCAACGCGCCCCGAGTGATGAGGAGTTGCTTGCCGATCTCGACGATCTCGATGAGTTTGGTCGGGTCGGAGTCGAGGTCGACCATGTTGCCGGCCTCCTTGGCGGCCGACGTGCCGGTGTTCATCGCCACGCCGACGTCCGCCTGGGCGAGCGCGGGGGCGTCGTTGGTGCCGTCGCCGGTCATCGCGACGAGCTTGCCGCCCGCCTGCTCGCGCTTGATGAGGGCCATCTTGTCCTCGGGGGTGGCCTCGGCGAGGAAGTCGTCGACGCCCGCCTCCTCGGCGATCGCCCGGGCCGTCAGCGGGTTGTCGCCGGTGATCATGACGGTCCTGATGCCCATGCGGCGCAGCTCGCCGAACCGCTCGCGCATGCCGTCCTTGATGACGTCCTTGAGGTGGATGACGCCCAGCACCCGGGCGCCGTCGGCGTCCTCGACCGCGACCAGGAGCGGGGTGCCGCCCGATGCGGAGATCCGGCGGGCGATCCCGTCCGCGTCCGCGGCGACCGTGCCGCCCTGCTTCTCGACCCAGGCGGTGACCGAGGCCGTGGCGCCCTTGCGGATCTTGCGGCCGTCGGCGTCGACACCCGACATCCGGGTCTGCGCGGTGAAGGCGACCCACTGGGCGCCGACGAGTTCGCGCTCGCGCAGTCCGTACCGCTCCTCGGCCAGGACGACGACGGAACGGCCCTCGGGCGTCTCGTCGGCCAGCGACGACAGCTGTGCGGCGGCGGCCAGTTCGTCCTCGGTGACACCGCGGACGGGGACGAACGCGGCGGCCTGCCGGTTGCCGAGCGTGATGGTGCCGGTCTTGTCCAGCAGCAGCGTCGACACGTCGCCCGCGGCCTCCACCGCACGACCGGACATGGCGAGCACGTTGCGCTGCACCAGCCGGTCCATGCCCGCGATGCCGATCGCCGACAGCAGCGCGCCGATCGTGGTCGGGATGAGGCACACCAGCAGGGCGACCAACACGACCATCGTCAGATGCGTACCGGCGTGGTCCGCGAAGGGCGGCAGGGTGGCGCAGGCGAGCAGGAAGACGATCGTCAGCGAGGCGAGGAGGATGTTGAGCGCGATCTCGTTCGGTGTGCGCTGCCGTGCCGCACCCTCGACCAGGCCGATCATCCGGTCGATGAAGGTCTCCCCCGGTTTCGTCGTGATCCTGACGACGATCCGGTCGGACAGCACCCTCGTACCGCCGGTGACGGCCGAGCGGTCGCCGCCGGACTCCCGGATGACCGGAGCGGACTCACCGGTGATGGCCGACTCGTCGACGGACGCGACGCCCTCGACGACGTCCCCGTCGCCGGGGATGGTGTCGCCGGCCTCGCAGACGACCAGGTCGCCGACCCGCAGCTCGGTGCCGGGGACGACCGTGCCGTCCACCCTGCGGGCCACGCTGTCGGTCCTGGCCCGGCGCAGGGTGGCGGCCTGCGCCTTGCCGCGGCCCTCGGCGACCGCCTCGGCCAGGTTGGCGAACAGGACGGTCAGCCACAGCCAGGCGCTGATGGTCCAGCCGAACCAGTCGCCCGGGTTGCCGAAGGAGAAGACCGTGGTCAGCACGGACCCGGCCCACACCACGAACATCACGGGCGACTTGACCATCGTCCGGGGGTCGAGCTTGCGGAACGCGTCCGGCAGGGACCTGAGCAACTGCCGGGGTTCGAAGAGGCCCGCGCCGACCCGGCCCTGTGGAGGCTTGTGCTCCGTCGGCGCGTCCTGGCGGGGCACCGGTTCGGTGCGCGTGGTCATGAGGCCAGTCCCTCCGCGAGCGGGCCCAGAGCGAGGGCGGGAAAGTACGTCAGACCGGTGATGATCAGCACCGCGCCGACCAGCAACCCGGTGAACAGGGGTTTCTCGGTGCGCAGGGTGCCCGCGGTGACCGGGACCGGCCGCTGCCCGGCGAGCGAGCCGGCCAGCGCCAGGACGAAGACCATGGGCAGGAAGCGGCCGAGCAGCATCGCGAGTCCGGTCATGGTGTTGTACCAGTCGGTGTTCGCGTTCAGGCCGGCGAAGGCCGAGCCGTTGTTGTTGGCGGCGGAGGTGAAGGCGTACAGGGCCTCGGAGAAGCCGTGCGCACCCGGGTTGAGCAGGGAGTGCGGCGGTGTCGGCAGCGCCATGGAGGCCGCCGTGCAGCCGAGCACCAGCGCCGGGGTGACCAGGATGTAGCAGGCGGCGAGCTTCATCTCCCGCGCGCCGATCTTCTTGCCGAGGTACTCGGGGGTACGGCCGACCATCAGGCCGGCGATGAACACCGCGATGACGGCGAGGACCAGCATGCCGTAGAGGCCGGAGCCCACACCGCCGGGAGCGATCTCGCCCAGCATCATCGACAGCATCGTGATGCCGCCGCCGAGGCCGGTGAAGGAGGAGTGGAAGGAGTCGACCGCGCCGGTCGAGGTCAGGGTCGTGGACACCGCGAAGATCGAGGACGAGCCGACGCCGAAGCGGACCTCCTTGCCCTCCATCGCCCCGCCCGCGGCCTGGAGCGCCGGGCCGTGGTGCGCGAACTCCGTGCACATCATCAGCGCCACGAACCCCAGCCAGATGGTGACCATCGTGGCGAGGATCGCGTAGCCCTGCCTGACCGAGCCGACCATGATCCCGAAGGCGCGCGGCAGCGAGAACGGGATGACCAGGATCAGGAAGATCTCGAAGAGGTTGGTGAAGGGCGTCGGGTTCTCGAAGGGGTGGGCGGAGTTGGCGTTGAAGTAGCCGCCGCCGTTGGTGCCCAGCTCCTTGATGGCCTCCTGCGAGGCGACCGCGCCGCCGTTCCACTGCTGCGAGCCCCCCATGAACTGTCCCACCTCGTGGATGCCGGAGAAGTTCTGGATCACACCGCACGCCACGAGCACGAGCGCCGCGACGAACGCGCCCGGCAGCAGGACGCGGGTGACACCGCGCACCATGTCCGCCCAGAAATTGCCCAGTTCGCCGGTCCGGGACCGCGCGAAGCCGCGCACCAGCGCCACGGCGACGGCCATCCCGACCGCCGCGGACAGGAAGTTCTGCACGGCGAGACCGGCCGTCTGCACGACGTGCCCCATGGTCTGTTCGCCGTAGTACGACTGCCAGTTGGTGTTGGTCACGAACGACACGGCCGTGTTGAACGACTGCGCCGGGCCGACGGAGGCGAAGCCGAGCGAGCCGGGCAGGATGCCCTGGAGCCGCATCAGCAGGTAGAGGAACAGGACGCCCACGGCCGAGAAGGCGAGGACCCCGCGCAGGTACGCGGGCCAGGTCATGCCGGCGTCCGGGTCGGCTCCGATGCCTCGGTAGATCCACTTCTCCACCCGCAGGTGCTTCGCCGAGGAGTAGACCCGGGCCAGGTAGGTGCCGGCGGGGACGTGGACCAGCGCCAGCGCGCCGATGAGGGCCAGCAGCTGGAGCACGCCCGCCAGGACGGGGCCCATCTCAGAACCTCTCCGGGAAGATCAGGGCGAGGACGAGATAGCCCAGCAGGGCGACGGCCACGACCAGGCCGACGACGTTCTCGGCGGTCACAGCTTCGTCACCCCCTTGGCGACGAGAGCCACCAGTGCGAAACCGGCGAGCACGGTGACGACGAAGGCCAGGTCGGCCATCGCGAACTCCTGAGTGAGGTGCGGTGAGAGGGACGACTGAAGCAAAACGCCTTCCCGGCCGGATCGGGCCACTCGTTGACGGCTCCCATACGGCCACGCCCCCGGCTTTGACGGATCCCTGACGCTCCCGGTGCTCGGGCCTGACCAGGCAGATGTCACAACTGCCGTGGTAATCAGCACTGTTGTGGTGCGTGCGATGCGCGGGCGGTACCCGAACAAGCCTTCCGGAAGGGGAATGTGCGGCATGGATCCTGTGATCGTCGGAGCGGTGGTGACCGTGGCCGTCACCGTTGTCAACGGCGTAGTGAAGGTCGCCCAACGGCGTCTGAACGCCGATGTGGAGATAGCGCGCATCACCGAGTCCGGACAGACCGACCGGATCCGCTGCATCACGGCGCAGGAGGACCGCCCCGGTCGCCCCGTCCGCCCGGTGCCAGCCGACCGGAACGGGGGTGGGCGCCATGGAGGACGCGCTCAGTACTGAGATCGATCTCGTCGACCATGTCGAGATCAGCTCGGCGCCCCTGCCCGGCATCGAACTCGCCGAGGCGCTCCACCACGAGCAGTACCCGGCGCTGGTCCGCTTCCTGCTGCTGCACGGAGCCTCCTGGGCGGAGGCGCAGGACGCCGCCCAGGACGCCTTCACCCAGATGTGCGCGCCCGGTCTGTCGTTGACGCACCCCCGTGCCTGGCTGCGCACCGTCGCCTGGCGGTCCTGGGTGAGCCAGCAGGTCAAGCCGGAGGACGCCTGCGCCGACATGCCCGAGCCGGAGACCACCCTGCGCTGGCAGACCCCGGCCCACGCGGCCGAGCTCGGGGAGGAGGAGCGCCGGGTGATCGCGCTGCTGCTCCAGCTGCCGGCCAAGCAGCGTGCCGCCATGGCCTGGCACCTCGACGGCTTCACCACCGAGGAGAGCGCCCGCGCCATGGGAACCACCCGGGCCGCCGTGCGCCAGAACCTGGCCCGGGCCAGAGCGGCCCTGAAGGAGGGCCTGCGTCTGGAAGGCCGTCACCACGAGGAGAGGAGGGCGACGTGACGGACCGCGATGCGCGTACGCCCGGGTCGCGGCCCGGCCGCGAGGACGTGCTGGACACGCTGCTGGCCCGTGTCCACGACGGGTTGGGGACCGCCGTCACCGACCGTGTCACCGCACAGGGCGGGCCGCCCGAGCTGCGGCCCCCGGACCTGGCGCTGGACCGTCTGCTGGCGGCCGCCCACCGCTCGATCGGGACCGCGGTCACCCGCCGCCGCTCCCGTGAGGCCCGTGCCGCCCTGGCCCAGCGGAACCCGGAGCTGGAGGCGCGTCTGTCGGAACGGGGCCCGCTCTTCAACCGGCCCTCGCCGGTGCGGGTGAAGTACCGGCAGGAGGCGCTGCGGCTGGCCCACCGCTACTGGCCGGCCGATCTGGCCGAGGGCATGCGGGCCGCGGTCCGCATGGTGCAGAACCTCACCGACCTGCTGGAGGGCACCGCTCAGACCGTCACCGACGCGGAGCTGGTGGTGGAGCAGCTCCGGGAGAGCCTGCGGGCGATGTCCCGGCTGCCCAAGCCGCAGCGGCCACCGGTGACGCTCACCGGCCTCGACTACCTCGTGGCCGTGGAGTCGGTGCTCGCCGAGCCCGCCGAGCGGCTGCTGCACGACCTGCACCGCGTCCAGCAGTTGCTCGACGAGGAGCTGGAACCGGCGATCTTCACCCTGGAGTCGTCCTCGCCCGGCTATGTGTTCGGCGTGGACGCGGTCGCGCAGGACCTCATCGACGATCTGACCCAGGGCTGCGACCAGGCGGACGCCCTGGCCAGGGCCGTCGCCGAGGTCGAGCGGGCGAGCAGCGACTTCGTCGGGGCGGACCTCAGCAGCGCCAAGCTGGACGGCGTGCTGCTCGAAGGGATCCTGTGGGACGCGACGACCGTGTGGCCCGGGGAGTGGGAAAGCCTCGTCCGCCGTGCCTCGCTGCCGTCCGGCGAGGAACGAGGAGTGCTCATCGTCGCCGCCGAACCGTCCGAGACCGTCATCCACGCCGAGGCGTGACGGGGGCCGCCGGCCTCCGTCACGCGGTGGCAGGGATGCGGCCCGGGGTGAGGATCGAGCCGATCACGGTGGTCTTCTCGCCATGATCGGCCGGCGGCCCTTGGCCCCGACCGGGCCGCAGGACATGCTGGACCGGCCCGCCAGGGCAGTCGAGGAGAGGAAGATCCACCATCCCCAGCGAGACCCTGCACCTACCCACCCCGGACGGCCGGGCCGACGCGTTCGCCGCCTTCCCCGACGACGGCGGGCGGCACCCCGGTGTGCTGATGTACCCGGACGGCTTCGGCATCCGGCCGGTACTGCGGGAGATGGCCCGTGAGCTGGCCGGGCACGGCTACTTCGTGCTCGTCCCCAACGTCTTCCACCGGCACGGCCCGGCACCGGTGATCGACCTTCCCGAGCACATCGGGGAGGAGGCCCGGCCCGCGGTCCTCGCCCGGCTGATGCCGCTGATCGAGGCGCACACGACCGAACGCGTCCTGCGGGACGCCGACGCCTACCTCCGGTTCCTCACCGCCCGGCCCGAGGTCGCCGCCGGACCGGTCGCGGTGACCGGCTACTGCATCGGCGGCCTCCTGGCGATGCGCACCGCCTCGGCCCACCCCGGGCGGGTGGCCGCCGTCGCCGGATTCCACGGCCCCGTCACCGCCGACGGGCCCGACGGCCTGCACCGCCTGCTCTCCCCCATCACCGCCGAGGTCCACCTCGGGCACGCCGCGAGCGACCTGACGCCCGAGGCCCTCGGCGAGCTCAACCGTGCCCTGGACGCCGCGGGGGTCGACCACACCTCGGAGATCTACCCCGGCACCGTCCACGGCTTCACCATGTCCGACACCGACGCCTTCGACGCCGCCGCGCTGCGACGCCACTGGGACCGCCTGCTCCCGCTGCTGGAGCGGACCCTCGCCCACGGCTGAGGCGGCGGCGCCTCACGCGCCGGGGCCGGGGTCCGGCCGGACCGCCGTCTCGATGCCGGCGCGGGCCGCTTCCAGCTGGGCGGCGAACGCGATGCCGAGGAACAGGGCGACGGCCGTGAGGTTCGCCCACAGCAGCAGGGCGATGAAGGCGGTGAGCGGCCCGTACACGGCGCCGAAGGCACCGCTCTCCTCGACGTACAGCGCGAGCAGCCAGGTGGCCGCCACCCACAGCAGCAGGTGCACGGCCGAGCCGAAGGCCAGCCAGGTGTAGCCGGGCTGGACGCGGCGCGGCGACCAGCGGAAGATCACGGCGGAGGCCACCCAGGCCAGGGCGAGCCCCACGGGGATGTCGAGCGCGCCCCACCACTGCGTGCCGCCGCCCTCCCAGCCGGCGGTGTCCGCGACGGCGTCGCCCACGGCCTCACCGGCGACGAGGACGACGAACCCCAGTACCAGGGGCAGACCGGCGGCGAGCGCGAGCACGATCGCCCGGGCGTACTTGCGCGGGAAGGGACGATCGCGCTCGATGCCGTAGATCCGGTTGGCGCCGCGCTCGATCTGGCCCATGGCGGAGGCGAGGTTGAGCAGCGCGAAGCCCAGGCCGAGCCAGAGGGCGAGCGTGCTCCAGACGTCGCCGTGGGCGGTGCGCCGCGTCCCCTCGAAGGCGTCCTCGACGATCTCCGCGCTGGCGCCCGGCACGATCCGGCCGAGCGTGAGCTCGATGACCCGGCCCACGCTCTCCGTGTGCACGGACGTCGCCAGCCCGACCAGCGCGACGGTGCAGGGCAGCAGCCCGACCACCACCTGGAAGGCGAGGGCCCGGGCGTTGGTGAAGCCGTCGGCGTAGCGGAACCGTGCGAAGGAGTCGGTCAGCAGCCGCAGTCCCCCGTAGTGGCGCAGGGCGGTGAACGCCTCGTCTCCGGAGAGCTCGTCCCCGATCATGTCCCGGGTCTGCGGGACGTGGACGGCGGTACCCATGGCGGACGCTCCTTGTCGTACGGCTGCTCCCTGTCCGGTTGCCCCGGGAACCTTCCCGTCCGACCTCCTCCTTGCGACATGGCCTCCGGTGCGTCGCCCGTTCGGCAGTCCCGGCGACGGTGCCCGCGCCCCCGCGGTGGTCCGGGCGGCCACCGCGGGGCCGGCGGGGTGTCACTCCTCGTCGCGCAGCCGCGCCGCCAGGGAGGTCAGGGGCTCGGTCTCCTCGGTGTGGCCCAGGGCGGTCAGGCGGGAGACCGCCGCGTCGAGGCGGGTGAGGGCGGGGGCGGGGCGTTCGAGGTAGATGCCCTCCACGGCACCCGCGAGGCGGACGCACTCGGCCCACTCGCCGGCCTGGTCCTGGTCCGGTCCCGGCTCGCCGAGGAGGGCGAGGGCCTTCTCCAGGGCGGCCAGGGCCTCCTCGTACGCACCGGCGTAGGCGTTGACCCGTCCGTGCTCGTAGGCCAGGGCGGTGTCCAGGGAGCGGCCCCGGGCCTCGTACCCGGCGGCGCGGGCCTCGTCGGCGATCCGGCCGGCGTCGGCGAGGAAGGCGCGGGCGCCGGCCAGGCCGTCGGGACCCTGCTGCTGCGCCTGGAGGCGGGCGAGTTCGCGCAGGCAGTTGCTGAGCAGCTCGTGGCGCGGGTCCCGGGCGTGGGCGGCGAGCGCCTGGTCGGCGGCCTCGCGGGCGCGGCCGAAGTCGCCGGACTCGCCGAGGAGTACGGCCGTCTCCGCGGCGATCATGGCGTGGCTGCCCGGGTCGTCGTCCCAGCCGGCCGACTCGGCGGCGAGGGCGACGAACTCCGCGGTGGCGGCCTTGAGGTCCTCCCCCGCGTGCAGCGCCCGGGCGCGGGTCAGGCGCAGCTGGGCGACGAGCCGGTCGTCCAGCTCTCCGGCGGTGACGTCCGGTTCGGCCAGCAGGGAGTCGAGCAGGGCGATGCTGTCCTCGACACGGCCGAGGTCGAGGCTGAGCTGGGCCGCGTTGCTGTAGGCGCAGTAGGCGTCCGTGCGGCTGCCGTGGCGAAGGTCCAGTTCGGCGGAGCGCGTCAGGTGCCGCAGTGCCTCGTCGGGGCGGCCCAGGTGCATGCAGACCTCGGCGAGTTCGCCGTGGAGGCGGCCGGTGTCGACCGCGTCGGCCGGCCAGTCGGCGGCCAGCCGCAGGGCCTCCGTCAGGTTCGCGTGGGCGGCCTGTGCGTCCCGCAGGCCGAGCTGGAGCCGGGCGCGCAGGCCGAGCGTGCGGGGCAGGTGCCAGGCGGGGCCGTGCGCCCTCAGCCGGTCGAGGAGGGCGTCGAGCTCGGTGACGGCGGTCGGCAGGTCGCCGGAGATGGCGTGGGTGCCGGCCCGCAGCAGCAGGGCGCCGGAGATCTGCCCGGCGATGTCGTGCCGCGTGGCGAACGCGAGCAGCAGGTCCGTCTCGGCGAAGGCCGCGGCGGCGTGCTCCTCGCTCCCGGAGGTCTGCAGGCGCAGGCCGAGGGCGGTCGCCCGCATCCGCAGCAGGCGGGACTCCTGCTGCGGGGCGAGGCCGGGCGTCTCCTCCTGGAGGCGGACCATGGACGCGTGGGCGGCGGTCAGCGCGGCGGCCTTCGCCTCGGCCCGCTCCGCGCCGTCGGCGGGGCCCTCCGCGGGGATCTCGGCGGTGGCGAACAGGGCACCGGCGCGGGCCACCGCGGCATGACCGGGCAGGCCGGCGTCGTCGTACAGGGCCGCCGCCTCCTCGTAGAGGGCGGCGCAGTCGGCGAACTCGTCCTTGTCGCCCGCCCGGCTCGCCTCGTCGGCCAGCAGGTCCGCGCGCAGGCGCACGAGCGGGCCGACGGCCGGGTCGTCGGGGTGGGTGTACTCGCGGGCGGCGACGAGGGTGCGCAGCCGTGCCCAGCAGGCGCGTGCGTCCGGATGTCCCTGCTCCTCCAGGCCCCTGGCCCGGAGGATGAGTTCGGGCAGCGACTCGGGGACGGCGGCGGCCGTGCGGGCGGCGGCAGCGGGGGCCGGGGCGGCCGGGGCCACCTCGTCGAGGCCGCGGGTGCGCAGGGTGAGTTCCAGCGCGTCCAGGAGCGGAGCCCGGTCGAGGCGGGCCGTGCGGCGGTCGGTGTGGGCCGTGGTGCCGTTGCGGGCGTCGAAGCGGGCGGCGAGGTCGTCGGCGCGGCCGCGCACCTCGGCGCGCAGGCCGGCCACGGTCCAGATGCGGCCCGCGTATCCGGCGGCGGGCAGCTCGCCGTGGCCGAGGAGTTCGACGCGCTGGAGGAGGACCTCCACGCCGGTGAGGAAGTCGAGCTGCTCCAGCGGCGAGTCGACCTCGTCGAACAGGTTCCGGTTCTCGGCGAGCAGTTCCAGGCCGCGGGCCTCGTTGCCGGTCAGCGCGCAGAACTCCAGGTGCCGGCCGACCTCGCCGGACATCGAGGGGTTGCGGCGGCAGCCGCGGTAGCCGGCGAGGTGCAGTTCGCGGGCCCGGTCGGCGCGGTCGGTGCGCAGCAGGGGCAGCAGCGCGTACGAGAAGGAACGGGCGGGTTCCTCCTGGCAGGACTCCTTCCCGGCCAGCACGGGTTCCCAGGTGCGCAGGGCCCGCTCGTCGTCGCCCGCCCTGAGGTGGTGGCGGGCGCGCTGGCAGATCTCGCAGGCCTCGCAGTCGCTGAGCCGGGTGCGGGTGCGGCCCGCCCACAGCTCGTAGGCGAGGGCGGTGTCCTCGCCGATGTGGGCGGCGAGCTGGTACGCCTGCCCGTAGTAGGGCTGGAGGCCGAGGCCGGCCTTCTCGTAGCGGTCGCGCATCTCCGTCAGCCACTGGCGCAGGCTGGTCAGCGGTATCTCGGGCAGGGCGCGCAGCGCGCCGGCCACCCACTTGAACCGCCAGAACAGCAGGTGGCGCAGGCGGTCGTCGAAGACGTCGGGCTGCTCGTCGAAGAGGGTGAGCAGGCGGGCGAAGACGACGGGCGACTTCCGGGGCTCGGAGCCGTAGGTGTACGCCTCCTGCAGTTCGAGGAGGGCGTGGACGAGGGGGACGGTCTCCTCGAACTGCTCGGCGGCGTCGACGAGTTCCTCGGCGGTGACGGTGCGGGTGCGGCCGTAGGGGCGCTGGTCGTTCTCCTGGAGCGCCTGGTACAGCTCGTCGGTGGTCTGGGGTGTGGTCGGCATAGTCAGCTGTCCTTGCGGAGGGCGTGGGCGAGGAGGTCGAGGAAGGAGCGGTTGATGAGGCTCGACTCGGCGGGCCTGAGCGGGCGGCGGGACAGCATCGCGGCCTGTCCGTAGAGGGCTTCGGCGCTGGTGCGGGCGAGTTCGGGTTCGTCGATGGTGACGGCGGTGCGGACCAGCGGGTTGAGCTGGTTGAGGATCAGCTGGGCGCGCGGGGCTTCCTGGCGCAGGGCGCCGAGGATGTCGCCCCACAGGCCGCCCTCCTGCTCGCGGGCGAGCTGGGAGCGGGTGCGTTCGTGCCGGGCCTCGCGGCTGTCCACGAGGAGGGCGGGGGCGGAGGCGGGCTGGAAGGTGCGCAGCGCGACGTCGCAGTCGAAGACGGCGAGGGCGTCGCGGGCCTGGGCGAGGTAGGCCGCGGCGGCGAGTTCGGTCTCGCGGTCGACGGGGTCGAGGTGGGCGGTGAGCGTCGCCGGGTCGAGGTCGGCGACGGTGGCCTCGGGCCTGATCTCGGGCAGCCGGTGGACCAGTTCGCGGTCGTAGGTGTAGCCGCCGTTGACGACGCCGAGTCCGGCGGCCGAGGCGATCGCGGCGACCTGCCGGAACTCCTCCACGCTCGACGTCACGAGGACGGTGCGGTGGGTGCGCGCGAACTCGTCGAGGGTGGTGTGCCCGTCGGTGGTCTCGAACGGCAGCCAGGGCAGCAGCATCCGCAGGATCTCGTCGTCGTGCACGGCGAGGGACTTCACGGCCAGGTGGTGGGCCTGGAGGAAGCGGTGCAGCAGGTCCGGGTCGCTGGCGGCGGCCCGGGCGATCCAGGCGCGCAGCCGCTCGGCGAGGGCGTCGCGTACGGCGGCGAGGGTGTCGTCCTCGTACAGGGACTCGCGGGACGCCGTGGGGCGCAGGCTCTCGGCGTCGACGACGCAGCGGACGAAGAACGCCCAGTCGGGCAGGATCTCCTCGGCCTGCTCGGAGAGCAGCATGCCCTTGACGTGCACGCGGTGGCCGTGGCGGCGCCCGGCCGGGACCGTCTCGGGCAGCACGCAGGCGATGCCCTTCAGACCGACGGCGGGCAGGTCCAGCTCGATGGTGTCGAGCGGGGTGAAGCCGAAGACCTCCTCGCCGTAGGCGGCCAGGGCTCGGGAGCGGGCTCCCGGGGTGGGGTACGTGCGCGCCCAGGGGGCGGGCTCGGGGTTGACGGATGCGCCGGTGGCTCCGGGTCCGGCCGTGCCGTCGTCGAAGGTCACCGGGTGGCGCAGCAGGGAGCCGAAGTGGCGGGCCAGCGCGTGCACCTGGGCCGGGCGGGTCCACTCGCCCGCGTCGGCGCGGGGCGTCAGGGTGACCGTGGTGCCGGGGCGGGGGCGGGCGGAGGCGGGCAGGGCGCGGACGGTGTAGCTGCCGTCGCCGCGTCCGCGCCACTCCACGGCCGGGGCGTCGGGGGTGCGGGCGGAGCGGCTGAGGACGTGGATCTCGTCGGCGACGAGGAAGCAGGAGAGCAGGCCGATGCCGAACTGGCCGATGAAGTCGCCGCGCTGCTCGGCGATGCGGTCGGCGCGCTTGCTGCTGCGGCCGATGGTGGCGAGGAAGCTGTGGACGTCTGCCTCGGTCAGACCGACGCCGTCGTCCTCGACGCGTACGACCGAGCCGTCGGCGTACAGGCGGACGCCGAAGGCGTCGGCGGGGGCGGCCGGTTCGAGGGCGTGCCGGGCGGTCAGCGCGTCCACGGCGTTCTGCATCAGTTCGCGCAGGTAGACGCGGGGGCTGGAGTAGAGGTGGTGGGAGAGGAGGTCGACGAGACCGCGCAGATCCACCTGGAAGGTGCGGTCGGCGCCGGCCGGGGTCGCGGCGGTGTCGGGCAGAGTCATCGGCAGTCCGGAGTGGGAGGGGTGACGGGTGTGCGGGCGCACGGCACCTGGGCCGGGTCGGGCGGGTGAACGGGCGCGCGGGGCCGGCGGGTGCTCGCGGGAGGCGGCACCGGGCGCGGCGGGGCCGGCCGGGTGGTCAGGCGCGGCGGTGGTGGCGGGCGAACTGCTTCTCGGGCTCGCCGAAGTACGTCCACGGCCACTTGGTGTAGGCGCCGTCCAGCGTCTGGAAGACGCGCCGGACCGTGTGGCGCTCACCGGCCAGCGACAGGGCCATGGCGAACATGTTGTAGTCGTGCTGCCAGCCCGGGCGCCACACGTAGGCGGGGTGGAGGATGCTGCGGTCGGCCGCCTCCCGCAGCTGCGCCCGGATCTCGTCGGTTTCGAGGTGGTCCCCGCGCTCCGCCTCGACCCACTCCTCGATGTACGCCATGGCGAGCACACAGCCGAGGCGGTGGCCCTCCGGGGCGCGGGCGGCGGCCTCCTGGGCGAACGCCAGCGCCTGCCCCGGCTCGCCGCCCCAGCGGGGCTGCAGCTGCGACACCCACTCGATGTGGGTCTCCAGGTCCAGCGGGTCGCGGCGCAGGGCGGCGTCGAACCGGGTCTCGTTGACGGCGGAGCCCAGCGACATGCCGCGGCCGGAGGTGAGGAGGCGGCGCCACGGGGTGACCCACTCCGGCCGCAGTTCGGCGGCCTCGAACAGCTGCTCCTCGGCGATGTGGAGCCGCTCGTGGAAGACCCGCCACTGCTCCTGCGTGACGTCGACGGCCCGCGCTGCGGTGCGCGCCTCCCAGCCCCAGATGATGTGCCGGGTGCCGGATATCAGCAGGGCCGTCGCCCGGTGCTCCTTGTCCTCCTCCACGGCCCGGCCGATCCAGTCCTGCACCCCGTCCAGTTCGGCGAGCTCGCCCAGGATCTGGTGGTCGCGGCCGAGGTCGAAGGGCGCCAGCGCCGCCTTGACCGCCTCCCAGTCACCCGCGTCGGCCGCCTCCACCAGCGCGAGCACCCGCGCGTCGCCGAGCGCGCGCAGCGTGTACATCCCGTTCTTCTGTCTGCGCGGGACCGGCAGGGCGTGCGGATCCGCCACCGGTCTCTCCGCCCCCCTGCCGAACAGCTTGCCGAACATGCCGCGCCCTCCCCTGGTCCGCGTGATCGTTCGGAGCAGCATAAACGGCCCCACGGACACCGCTTCCACAGGGTTTTCACCCGCCTTTCACGGCCCCCGCCCCGGCGTCGCGCGCAGGTCGGCGGCCACGCGTCCACGTACGCTCAACATCGTTGTGGGGTTGGGGATTTGAAGGGTGGAGCACATGGGGCGTGACGAGCTGATCCGGCCGGTGGCGGACCTGTTGAAGGAGCACGCCGGGTCGGCGGCGCGCCGGATCGCGTACGCCGACTCCTCGCGCGGCGTCACCTACGGCGAGCTGGAGCGGCGCACCCGGGGCCTGGCGGCGTACCTCCTGCGGACGGGGCTGCGTCGCGGCGACCGCGTCGCGATCTGCCTCGGCAACCGTGTGGAGACGGTGGAGAGCTGCCTCGCCGTCCTGCGGGCCGGGCTGGTCGGTGTCCCGCTCAACCCTCGGTCCTCGGACGCGGAGCTGGCGCACTTCCTGAAGGACAGCGGTGCCGCGTTCGTCATCACGGACGCCGCGCGCCTCGCCCGGCTGCGGCGCCTGGGACCGCCGTACGACGGCCTGGGCGTCCTGGTCGCGGGCGCCGGCCCGGTCCCGGAGGGCGTCCGGCTGTTCGACAACGCGGCCGAGAGCGAAGGGGCCGCCGAGAGCGAAGAAGTTGCCGAGTCCGCCGGGATCGACACGCTCGGCCTCGACGAGCCGGCCTGGATGCTCTACACCTCGGGCACCACCCACCGGCCGAAGGGCGTGCTGTCCACGCAGCGGGCCGCGCTGTGGTCCGTGGCCGCCTGCTACGCCCCGGTGTTCGGTCTCTCGCCCGACGACCGACTGCTGTGGCCGCTTCCGCTGTTCCACAGTTTCAGCCACTCGCTGGCCATCCTGGGCGTGACGGCCGTGGGCGCGAGCGCCAGGATCGCCGGGGAGCTGCCGGGGCCGGGCGGTCTGCGGCGGGAGCTGCTCACGGCCCACGAGGAACTCGGCGGGCCCTTCACCCTGCTGGCCGGTGTGCCGGCGACGTACCACGGGCTGGTCGACTCGGCCGGTGCGGCCCCGCCGGCGCTGCGGCTGTGCCTCGTGGCGGGCGCGCCCAGTGGCCCCGCCCTGCGCGCGGCCGTGGAGGAGACCCTGGGGGCGCCGCTGCTCGACGCGTACGGCAGCACCGAGACCTGCGGCATGATCGCGGCCAATCGTCCCGAGGGGCCCCGGGTCGACGGTTCCTGCGGGCCGCCCGTGCCGGGTGTGGACGTGCGCGTCGTCGATCCGGGGAGCGGCGCGGACGTCCCCGACGGTGAGGAGGGCGAGCTCTGGGTGCGCTCGCCCGGCCTGATGACCGGTTACCACGAGCAGCCCGAGGCGACGGCTGCCGCGCTGCGGGACGGCTGGTACCGCACCGGTGACCTCGGCCGCCGCGTCGAGCACGGCCATCTGATGCTCACCGGGCGGGTCAGCGAGCTGATCATCCGGGGCGGCGAGAACATCCACCCGACGGAGATCGAGCAGGCCCTGCTGCGGTGTCCCGGCGTGTCCGACGCCGTGGTGGTGGGGGAGCCGCACGACGTGCTGGGCGAGGTGCCGGTCGCCTTCGTCGTACCGGGTCCGGACGGGATGGACGCCGGGCGGGTGCTCGCCGCGTGCCGGGCCCTCCTGGCCGACTACAAGGTGCCGGCCGCGATCCGCGAGATCGCCGCCGTCCCGCGCACCGCGTCGGGCAAGACCGCCCGGCACGAGCTGAAGGTCCCGCCGCCGGCCGTCTCCTCCGCGGCCGGCACAGCGCCGACCGCCCTGCGCGAGCGGCTCCTGCCCCTGTCGCGCGACGACCGGCAGCGCGCGTTACGCGAGACAGTGCTCGCCGAGACGGCCGAGGTGTGCCGGCTCGCCCCGGACGAGCCGCCCGGGCCGGACAGCCCCTTCGCCGACCTCGGCATGACGTCCGTCGGCGCGGTCGAACTGGTGGACCGGCTCGCCGCGCTGACCGGCCTGAGCCTGCCGTCGACGCTGGTCTTCGACCACCCGACGCCGGAGGCGGTGGCCCGGTACCTGCGGGTCGCGCTCCTCGAAGCCCGGCCGGAGAGCCGCCCGGAGCGGCAGCGCGGACAGGACGGGTCCGCCGAGGACGACCCCGTCGTCATCGTCGCCATGGCCTGCCGGTACCCCGGTGACGTCGAATCCCCCGAGGACCTGTGGGAGTTGGTGGCGCGGGGGCGGGACGCCATCTCGGAGTTCCCGTCCGACCGGGGCTGGGACCTGGACGCCCTCCACGACCCCGACCCCGACCGGATCGGCACGTCGTACACGCGGCACGGCGGGTTCCTGCACCGGGCCGCCGAGTTCGACGCCGGGCTGTTCGGGATCTCGCCGCGCGAGGCGCTCGCGACGGATCCGCAGCAGCGGCTGCTCCTGGAGACGTCCTGGGAGGTGTGGGAGCGGGCCGGGGTCGACCCGGCGTCCGTGCGCGGGAGCGACACCGGTGTGTTCGTGGGCGTGATGTACGGCGACTACGCCACCCGTCTCACCCGCCCCCAGGAGCTGGAGGCGCACCTGGGGCTCGGCTCGACGGGCAGCGTGGCCTCCGGACGGCTCTCGTACGTGTACGGGCTGCGCGGTCCCGCCATCACGGTCGACACCGCGTGCTCGTCCTCGCTGGTGGCGCTGCACTGGGCAGCGCGGGCGCTGCGCTCGGGCGAGTGCTCACTGGCGCTGGCCGGCGGGGTCACGGTGATGGCGACGCCCAAGTCGTTCCTCGCCTTCAGCCGACAGCGCGGGCTGGCGCCGGACGGGCGCTGCAAGTCGTTCTCGGCGGCGGCGGACGGCACGGCCTGGGGCGAGGGTGTGGGGCTCGTGCTGCTGGAGCGGTTGTCGGACGCGCGGCGCAACGGCCATCCGGTGCTGGCCCTGCTCCGCGGCTCCGCGGTCAATTCCGACGGCGCCTCCAACGGGCTCACCGCGCCCCACGGCCCCGCCCAGCAGGAGCTGATCCGGCAGGCACTGGCGGACGCCGGGCTGCGCCCCGGTGACGTGGACGTGGTGGAGGCCCACGGCACGGGCACCACACTGGGCGACCCCATCGAGGCACAGGCCGTTCTCGCCACGTACGGGCAGGACCGGGAGCGGCCGCTGTGGCTCGGGTCGGTCAAGTCCAACCTCGGGCACACGCAGGCGGCGGCCGGAGTCGCCGGCGTCATCAAGATGGTGCAGGCCATGCGGCACGGGGAGTTGCCCCGGACCCTGCACGCCGAGTCGCCCACACCGCACGTCGACTGGTCCTCGGGCCGGGTGGAACTGCTGACCGCCCCCCGGCCTTGGCCGGCCTCGGACCGCCCGAGGCGTGCGGGGGTCTCGGCGTTCGGGATCGGCGGGACCAACGCGCATGTGATCCTGGAAGAGGCGCCGAAGACGGCTGTTTCCGCGCCCGAGCCGGCTGGTTCCGCGCCCGAGCCGGCTCCTTCCGGTCCGGAAACGGCTGCCTCCGCCCCGGCGACGGCTGCCTCCGCCCCGGCGACGGCTGCCTCCGCGCTGCCGGGGGATACGGCGCGCGGAACGATTGCGTCCGCACCAGAGACGGCTGCTTCCCCGCAGCCGGGGGATGCGGCGCCCGAGGCGGCTGCCTCCGCCCCGGAAACGGCTGCTTCCCCGGAGCCGGGGAATGCGGCGCCCGAAACGGCTGCATCCGCCCCGGAGCCCGTCTCCGCCCTGCCCGCTCCATGGCTGCTCTCCGCCGCCGACGAGGCCGCCCTGCGCGCCCAGGCCGGGCGGCTCGCGGCCGCGGCGGCGCACCGGCCGGACCTGTCGCCCCTCGACATCGGCTACTCGCTGGCGGTGTCGCGCGGCGCCCTCGCCCACCGGGCCCTCGTGCCGAGCGGTGACCGGGCCCGCATGCTGGAGGCGCTGCGCGCCCTCGCGGCGGGCCGCGACGCGCCGGGTGTCGTCCGAGGGGTGGCGGACCCGGAGGTCCGTACGGCGTTCCTGTTCACCGGGCAAGGCGCCCAGCGCCCGCGGATGGGTGCCGCGCTGCGTGCCGCGTTCCCCGTCTTCGCCGCGGCCTTCGACGAGGCGTGCCGGCATCTGGACGACCATCTCCCCCAGCCGCTCAGCGCGGTCCTGTCCGCCGAGCCGGGCTCACCGGAAGCGGCCCTGGTGGACCGTACGGACTTCACCCAGGCCGGACTGTTCGCCTTCGAGGTGGCTCTGTTCCGGCTGCTGGAGTCGTGGGGCGTGCGAGCCGACCGGCTGGTGGGCCACTCCGTCGGCGAGCTGGCGGCCGCGCATGTCGCCGGTGTGCTCGATCTGCCCGACGCGGCGACGCTCGTGGCCGCGCGCGGCCGGCTGATGCAGGCCTTGCCCGAGGGCGGCGCGATGGTGGCACTGGACGCCACGGAGGACGAAGTCCTCTCCCGGCTGGCCGGGTTCGGGTCCCAGGTTGCGATCGCCTCGGTCAACGGGCCCCGCTCGGTGGTGGTCTCGGGCGTGGACACCGCGGTGCGGGCGGTCGCGGCCGGCTTCGCCGCGGAGGGGCGCCGCGCCGTGCGGCTGCGTGTGAGTCACGCCTTCCACTCGCCGCTGGTGGAGCCGATGCTCGACGAGTTCCGGCGCGTCGCCGAGGAGTTGTCCTTCCGGCCGCCGCGCGTCCCGGTCGTCTCCACGGTGACGGGCCGGGTCGCGGAGGCCGCCGACCTCTGCTCCCCCGAGTACTGGGTGCGGCACGCCCGGCTGCCCGTGCGCTTCCAGGACGCGGTGCGCCGGCTCGCGGCGGACGGCGTCTCCGCCTTCCTGGAACTCGGCCCCGGGCCCGTGCTCACCGCGGCGGCCGCCGACTGCCTGACCGGCGCGGAGACGAGCGGCTCCGTGCTCGCCGTGGCCACCCGGGGCGGTGCGTACGAACCGGAGACGCTCCTGTCGGCCGTGGCGCGGCTGCACGTGGCCGGGGCCGCCGTCGACTGGGCGGCGGCGTACGCGGGTTCCGGCGCGCGGCGCGTGGACCTGCCGACGTACGCCTTCCAGCGGCAGCGGTACTGGCTCGACGAAGAGCCTCTCCCGGCGCCCGATGCCCAGCCGCTGCTGGGCCCGGCCTTCCCCGTGCCGGACACCGGGCGGACGGTACTGACCGGGCAGTTGTCCCGAGCGGCCCACCCGTGGCTCGCGGACCATGTCGTCGCCGGGCGGGTGGTCGTACCGGCGACGGTGTTCGTGGAGATGGCCGTGCGGGCGGGCGACGAGGTGGGCTGCGACGCGGTCGACGACCTCGTGCTGCTGTCGCCGCTCGCCCTGCCCGGCGCCGCGCGTGTGCGGGTCCAGGTCGTGGTGGGCGCTCCCGACGACTCGGGCCGCCGGCCGGTCGACATCTACGCCCGGCCGGAGGAGTCCGCCGAGGAGGTCCCGTGGACCCGGCACGTCTCCGGGCAGCTGGGCCGCGGCCGTGCCGCCGAGGACGAGCCGGCCCCGTGGCCGCCCGAGGCCGCCGAGGCGGTCGACCTCACCGGAGCGTACGCCGCCCTCGCCGGGGCCGGGCTCGCATACGGGCCCGCCTTCCAGGGCGTCGGCGCCGTCTGGCGCTGCGGCGACGACGTCTTCGCGGAGGTCCGGCTGCCCGCGCCGCACACGGCGGGGGCGGGCCGGTTCGGGCTCCATCCGGCGCTGTTCGACGCCGCGACGCACGCGCCGCTGCTGGCCGTGCCCGCCGACGCGGGCGCGATCCGGGTGCCGTTCGCCTGGAGCGGGGTGCGCCTGTACGCCTCCGGGGCCACGGAGCTGCGGGTCCGGGTGACCCGGACCGGCGCCGACACCGTCTCGCTCACCCTCACCGACCCGGCCGGCCGGCTCGTGGCCCGCGTGGACTCCCTGACCACCAGGGAGCT
Source organism: Streptomyces sp. SudanB52_2052 (assembly GCF_964272415.1). Lineage (NCBI taxonomy): Bacteria > Bacillati > Actinomycetota > Actinomycetes > Kitasatosporales > Streptomycetaceae > Streptomyces > Streptomyces sp. SudanB52_2052. Next base: position 603,953 of record NZ_OZ186796.1, read on the forward strand.
CCCGGCCGAGCGGGCCGAGCGGGCCGACCTGACGGACGACGTCGTACGCGGGTCGCTGCTGCGCCCCGAATGGACCCCCCTCGAACTCTCCGAAGACGTCGATGAACGCGCCTGGGAGGTGCGCGGTCCGGACGAGCTCGGCCTCGCCGCGTACCTGCCCTGCGCCGGGAAACCGGAGTTCGTCGCCGTCACGGCCCTGGCCCGCGCGACGGACCCCGATATGCCGGCGGCCGTCCACGAGTTGACCGGCAGGGTGCTCTCGGCGCTCCAGGACCTGCAGGACGATCCGCACACGGCGGGTTCACGGCTGGTGGTGGTGACGCGGGACGCCACCGCGCCCGTGCCGGACCTGGCGGGGGCGGCGGTCTGGGGACTGGTGCGCACGGCCCAGTCGGAGCTGCCCGGCCGTGTCGTCCTGGTGGACGTGGACGGGCGGCCCGAGTCGCTGCGGACCCTGCCCGCGGCCGTCGCGACCGGCGAACCGCAACTGCGGGTGCGGGACGGGCGGGTGACGGTTCCCGCCCTGACCACGGTCCAGGAGGCCGCGGACGCGGAGGACGCGGACGCGGAGGCCGCCTTCGGAGCGGACGGCACGGTGCTCATCACCGGAGGCACCGGGGCCCTCGGCGCCGAACTCGCCCGTCACCTGGTCACCGCGCACGGCGTACGACACCTGCTGCTGACCGCACGCCGGGGCCCGCGGGCGCCGGGGGCCGAGGAACTGCGCGCCGAACTGGCGGAGTCGGGCGCGCGGGTCGGCATCGTCGCGTGTGACGCGGCCGACCGTGCCGCCCTGGCCGAGGTGGTCCGGAGCTGTGAGCCGCCGCTGACGGCCGTGGTGCACGCCGCCGGGGTCCTCGACGACGGTGTGCTGGACTCGCTGACCCCCGGGCGGATGGCCGCCGTGCTGCGGCCGAAGGCCGACGCGGCCTGGAATCTCCACGAACTCACCCGGGACACGGGGCTGTCGGCGTTCGTCGTGTTCTCCTCCGTCTCCGGTCTGCTGGGCCGGGCCGGCCAGGGCAACTACGCGGCCGCGAACTCCTTCCTCGACGCCCTCGCCCAGCGCCGCACCGCCGAAGGCCTGCCGACTCTGTCGCTGGCGTGGGGCCCGTGGGAGCACACCGGCGGCATGGCGGCGGGGCAGCCCCGGCACCGGCCCGGGTCGCGTGACGTGCTGGTGCCGCTGTCCACGAGGCAGGGCCTGTCCCTGTTCGACGCCGCGGTGCGCACGACCGAGCCGGTCCTGGTGCCGGTCCGGCTGGACCGCGCCGCGCTTCGGTCCGCAGCGGGAGCGCTGCCACCGCCGTTGCGCGGCATCGTCCGCCCGGCCCGGCCGACCGTCGCGACGACGGCGACGGCGGCGGGGACTGCGGCGGCGACGGCCTCCGGCTCTCCCGGCGGTACCGGGCGGATGCCGGAGGCGGGGGCCTGGCGGGCGCGGCTGGACCTGCTGCCCGCGAGCGACCGGCGGGCGACGCTCACGGACCTGCTGCGGGCCGAGGTGGCCGATGTGCTCGGCTACCCGCACGCCGACGCGCTCCCGGCCGGCAGGTCCCTCGCCGAGCTGGGATTCGACTCCCTGACGGCGGTGCAGATCCGCAACCGGGTGAGCGCCGCGCTGGGGCTCCGGCTGCCGGTGGGGGTGGTGTTCGACCACCGCACGGCGGAGGACCTGGCACGCCACCTGCTCGGGCTGCTGCCCGCCGACCCCACTGCCGCGGCCACCCACGCCTCTCCGGCCACCACGGAGGCCGGGGCGCGGCCCGCGTACACCCTGTCCTCGCTGTTCCGGAACATCAGCGCCGCCGGGCAACCCGTGGCGGCGATGCACCTGCTCGTCACCGCGTCCCGGGCCCTGCCCACCTTCACGGCGGATCGGGGCCACGAGCACGCGCTGCCCCCGATCCGCCGCTCCCCCGGCCGCCCCGGCTCCGGACGGCCGACGATCGTCTACTTCCCGGCCTACCACCCCTCGCTCCCCTCGGAAGGCGGGGACTTCCCCCGATTCCACCGCGCCTTCCACGACGACCTCGACGTCCTGGAGTTCCCACATCCCGGGATCGGCGCCGGAGCGGCCGTACCGGAGGACCTCGCCGCGCTGGCACGCACGCAGGCCGGGAGCATCCTGCGGCACGTCGGCGAGGGGCCCGTCGTGCTCGTGGGACGGTCCGCCGGCGGCAACGTCGCGCACCTCGTGGCCCACCGGCTGGAAGGCATGGGCCGGGCGCCGTCCGGGCTGGTCCTGCTGGACACGTACCACATCACGCCGGACAACAGCGGCACGGACTGGCTGCTGTCCCTGGCCGCTCCACCGCCGTCGGAGACCGGACAGCCCGGCTTCGCCCGGGACGACGACGGTGCCCTGGCCGCGATGGGCGCCTACAACCGGATCTTCCTCGGCTGGACCCCCGAGCCGGTGACCACGCCCACCCTCCTCGTACGCGCGCAGCGGCCCACGCCCGCCATGGCCGACTCCGCCGACCGGGACGACTGGCGCACGTCCTGGCCGACGGCGCACGACGTCGTGGACGTCCCCGGCGACCACCTGACGATGATGCGGGAACACGCCGGGAGCACCGCGTCGGCGATCCGCGCCTGGATCGAGGAACGCGTGGTGCCCACCCTTGCCCTCCCTATCGAATCTCGATAGATTTCCATCGCGATTCGATTGAAGGGGCATCGATGGGAAAGATCACCGTGCTGGCGCTGCGTGCCGTGCTCGTGGCGCTGCTCGCGGGTTCGCTGTTCGTGCAGACCGTGATGGTCGCGCTGCTGGCCGACGACATGGAGGGCAGTGTCCTCGCGGACCGGCGGGTCCCGATCCTGCTGATCGTGGTCCTGGGCATCGGCACGGCGCAGGCCGTCCTGGTCTGCGTCTGGCAGCTGGTGACGATGGTGCGGCGCGGGAACGTGTTCTCCGACGGCGCCTTCCGGTACGTGCACGTCGTGATCGGCGCGTTCGTCGCGGCGGCGCTCCTGGTCTTCGCGCTGGGCGTGGTGCTGGCTCCGGGTGAGGCCGTGGCCCCGGGCGTCGTCCTCCTGCTGGGGGGCGTCTCCCTGGCGGTCTTCGCCGTCGCCCTGATCGTGCTCGTGCTGCGGATGCTGCTCGCCCAGGCCGTCGCCCGCGACGTCGAGGCGGCCCGCATGCAGGCAGAGCTGGCCGAGGTGATCTGATGCCGATCGTCGTCGACATCGACGTGATGCTGGCCAGGCGGAAGATGTCCGTGGGCGAACTCGCCGACCGCGTCGGCATCACCCCCGCCAACCTGGCGGTCCTCAAGAACGGCCGTGCCAAGGCGGTGCGCTTCACGACGCTGGCCGCTCTCTGCGAGGTCCTGGAGTGCCAGCCGGGAGACCTGCTGCGCTGGGAGGCCGAGAGCCTCGCGGACGAGGCCACGCCGGCAGGACGTCACCTGTGAAACCGGCCGACATGCCCCGACCCGGGGCCACCACCCGCAGCGACGTCCTCGTCGTCGGCGCGGGACTGGCCGGCCTCCACACCGCCACGCTCCTCGCCCGGCAGGGCCACGACGTGCTCGTGGTGGACCGGCGCACCAGTCTCGCCGGCGCGATCCGCACCACGGGAATCTTCGTACGGAAGACGCTCGACGACTTCCCGCTGCCCCCGGAGCACCTCGGCCCGCCGATCCGACGGGTCGTCCTCTACCCGCCCGACCTGCGCCGCCCGGTAACCCTGGTCAGCGCCCGCGACGAGTACCGCGTGGGCGACATGGCTCCCCTCTACACGGCGACGGCGGCCACCGCGACGGCCGCCGGCGTGCGGATCGCCCTGGGCACGCGTTACGCCGGCCGCCAGGGCGGCGCCTTCCATCTGGTCGGTCGCGACGGGCCGACCGTGGTCCGGGCACGTTTCGTCGTCGGCGCCGACGGGGCCCGCTCCAGCGTCGCCCGGGACCTCGGCCTCGACCGGAACCGCCACCTGCTGGTCGGAGCCGAGGAGGTGTTCGACCTGCCCGGGCATGACGAGCCGCCGACCTTCCACTGCGTGCTCGACCCGTCGCTCGCTCCCGGCTATCTGGCCTGGGTGGTCGACGACGGGCAGCACGCGCACGTCGGCGTCGCCGGCTATGCGGACCGCTTCCCGGAGGGACTTCGCGGGGCGCTGCGGCGGTTCAGCGCGTCGGCACCCGGCCTGGCCGGCCGGGACCGGCCGGAAGCGGTGGAGCGGCGCGGCGGCCCGATTCCCGTCGGTGGCGTGCTGCGCCGGATCGGTTGCGCCGACGGTCTTCTCGTGGGGGACGCGGCGGGCGCGGTCTCCCCCCTCACCGCCGGGGGGCTGGATCCGTGCCTGCGGCTGTCGGAGTTCGCGGCCGCGGTCCTCGACGACGCGCTGCGGTCCGGGCGGGCGGACGCGCTGGCCTCCTACGACGGTGCCGCTCTGCGCGCCCGCTTCCGAGGACGGCTCACACTGCGCAGGGGGCTGGCCCAGGTGCGCACGCCGAGCATGGCGGGGGCGGCTTTCACCCTGCTGCGCACGCCGCTCGGCCGGGCGGCGGCCGGCCGGGTCCTCTTCGGCGACAAGTCCTTCCCGACCCCGGCCCCTCGCTGATCCCACGCCACTCTGCCGGTCCTTCGGCCGAGGCGATGCGGTCGAGGCAAGGCAAGGAGACCGGAATATCTGCCCGATAAGCCGGTCAACAGCAGCCCAAACCATCCGGCCCGCGCCTCGGCGGCCGCTTACGCTCATGCCCTCCCGCATCTCACCGAAGGCAAGCACATGAGCGATGGCCGCAGCGCACCCTCCTGGCCGGACGGCGAGTACGTCACGCCGCCCGCGGGCGGGCAGGCCCGGTTGACGCGGGCGGAGATGCGCAGGGCCGCCCGGACGGCGAACCGGCGGCCGGCGCGCGGGCCAGGCCGGGCGCGGACCCGGAGCGCCTCGGGGGCCGCCGGGTCCGCGTCGCGGCGACGGCCGTCGGGGAAGCGCAGGTTCATCGACTACCCGCGGGCGGGCAGACGTGGTGTGCGGCGCTGGCTGCCGTCGTGGAAGCAACTGGCGGGACTGTTCCTGACGGTGTGCGGCAGCCTGCTCGCCGCGGTGGCCTACGCGTACGCGACCGTGTCCATTCCCAGCGTCAATCCGGACACGCAGACGCAGGCGAACACCTTCTACTGGTCGGACGGCTCGCAGATGGCGGAAGTCGGCCAGGTCGACCGGCAGAACGTGACGCTCTCCCAGGTGCCCTCCGCCGTCCAGTGGGACTTCCTCGCGGCCGAGAACGCCTCGTTCTACACCGACCCGGGTGTCGACCCGCAGGGGATCCTGCGGGCGATCTACCACATGGCCGAGGGCGGTGAGGTGCAGTCCGGGTCGACCATCACCCAGCAGTTCGTCAAGAACACGTACCTCAACCAGAGCCAGACCCTCTCGCGCAAGCTCGACGAGATCATGATCTCCCTGAAGATCGGCGGGAAGCTCAGCAAGCGGCAGATCCTCCAGGGTTACCTCAACACCTGCTACTACGGCCGGGGCGCCTACGGCATCGAGGCGGCGTCAGAGGCGTACTACGGCATGCCGGTGCAGAGACTGACCGTCAGCCAGGGCGCGTTCCTCGCCGCGACGGTGAACGCGCCCAGCGTGATGATGAACGCCGACGACCCGCAGCAGCGGGCACCGGCCGTGGCCCGCTGGAAGTACGTCCTGGGGCGGATGGCGGCCATCGGCAAGATCAGCGCGGCGCAGAAGGACCGTTACCTGCGCGCCGGTTTCCCGACGCCCGAGCCGATGCGCGGACGAGGCTCCATGAGCGGGCAGATCGGCTATCTGGTCCAGGTCGCCGAGCAGTACGTGGAGCAGCACTCGTCGATCTCGGACCAGCAGTTGAACGAGGGCGGCTACCAGATCCACACGACCTTCGACAAGCACGAGGTGGCCGAGCTGAGTTCCTCGGTGGCGGCCATGCGCAAGCAGCATCTGGACCCGGACCACCGCGCGGCCGACCGCGACGTCCAGGTCGGTGCCGCCTCCGTCGACCCGACCACGGGGGCCGTCGTCGCCCTGTACGGCGGGGACGGGTGGGACAAGGGCCACTACACCGACAACGCCGACAGCTCCGGCGTGCCGGTGGGCTCCACGTTCAAGCCCTTCGACCTCGCCGCCGCGCTCGACCACGGCGCCGTGCTCTCCCCCGGCGCGCCGCCCTCCCCCATCACACCGGAGAGCCTGTTCGACGGCGACGACGGCATCGAGATCAAGAACCAGCAGGGCCACTACCTCTCGGACGGCAGCGACCCCACCGGACTGCTGCACCAGCAGAACGACACCCCCACCAAGTGGGGGTACATCACCCTGCGCAAGGCGATGGAGCAGTCGGTCAACACGCCGTACGTGCAGCTCGGGGAGTACGTGGGCTACGACAACGTGGAGAACGAGGCGCTGCGGGCCGGTCTGCTGCGGAACACCCTGCAGTACGACACCGCCGGTTTCTACATCGGCACCTCCACCCCGTCCGCGATCCGGATGGCCGACGCCTACGGCACGTTCGCCGACCACGGCATCCGCCACCAGCCCTACTCCGTCACCGAGGTCGTGCACGCCGGCGCGCGACTGCCCGGGTTCCAGGCGCCCTCCGGTGTGCGGGCGATGCCCGCCTCGACCGCCGACACCGTCACCGGCGTCCTCCAGGACGTCGTCAAGCACGGCACCGGCACCAACGCCCTCGCCCTCGGACGGCCCGCCGCCGGCAAGACCGGCACGACCGACGACTACAAGTCCGCCTGGTTCATCGGCTACACGCCCCAACTGTCCACGGCGGTCGCCCTGTTCAAGGAGAACCCGAAGAACTCGGGCCTGCAGTCGATGGCCGGGGTCGGCGGCTACAGCAAGGTCTTCGGCGCCGACATGCCCACCCAGGTCTGGCTCGGTTACATGACCGCGGCCCTCCAGGGGCAGCCGGTGCTCTCCTTCCCCGCCGCGCCGCACCTCGGCCAGGGCACGAACGAGAACGGCGCGCCCTCCCCCGGCCCGTCCCCGTCGCCCAGCGCGACCCCCACCCCCTCCCCCACCCCGTCGGCCCCCTCACCCACCCCGTCCCTCACCCCGTGCAGCGACATCCCCGGCGGGTGCGTCTCCCCGACACCGGCTCCTTCCCCGTCGCAGACCGGGGTCGGCACCACGGGAGGCCTCTTCGGGCCGGGAACCGGAGGCCAGGGACAGGGAGTCGCCCCCGGGCCGTCGATGCGTCCACGGAACTGAGGTCCGCGCCTTCCCGCGCCGCAGGGACGTCGCGGCGGCGTATCCGGCACCCGCTTCCGCGGTGGCCCAGACACCGGCTCCGGCGACGCTGTACGGAGCCATGCGGTGGTAGGGCAGGCAGGTGGCGCCCGCGAAGTGCGGGGCGCCTGCCCGTGCGGTGGGCGAGGAAGTCACCGGCCACGACGGCGGCGGCCGCGACGACGAGAGGGAGACTGATGTGACCGGCGCGGGCGAGTGCCCCGGCGGTCAGGAGCAGGGGGAGCGTCGGGACGAAGGCACCGGCGTTCACCGCCGCGCCTCCTCGGGCCGCGTCCCGGTGCGGTCGTCGGGGGCGAGGGGGCGCCGCAGGTGCCAGACGTGGGCGGGAGGCAGGTTGGCCCACACGGTCCAGCGGCCGGTGGCGTAGGCGCGTTGGTAGGCGGCCATGACCTCGTCCACGGCGGCGTGCCGGCGGGCTTCGGCTCGCGAGGCCGTCAGGCGCGGGCTCTGCGGGTGCCGAGGTAGGCGAAGTAGGTGAGCGTGCCGCCGGGGTGCAGCAGCTCCAGGGAGCGGGTCATGATGCGCTCGACCTGGTGCACGTCGCCCGGCCGGGCCGCCCGGCCAGGCCGGGATGCGTGGCGACGAGGTGACGCAGCCGCGCGGCGAAGCGCGGGTTCGCCTCGACGATGTCCAGGCGGCTGCCGCGGGACAACCGGGGATCAGCGCCCGGGTGACCGCCCCGGTGCCGACACCGGCCTCCAGGACCGCGGGCGGGCGGGACGCCTGTGCGCGGACGGGCTCGGTCAGGGCGCGCGCCAGTGCCGTCCCGCTCGGCGCTATCGCGCCGGTGGTGCGCAGATCGCGGGCCGCGCCCGCTTTCCCGTCGGGCCGCCGACGGCTAGGGTTCGGACGCAGCGAGTCACTACGAGGAGCGAAGACATGGTCGGTGTTCCGAGCGCGCGTTGACGCTTTCGGCCGTGATCGGCCCGTCATCGCGTGCTGCCCTTGATGTTGCGGCACAGCGAGCCTTCCCCCGCCTGAACCGCCGGTGCACGTTTCCTGTGCTCGGTGGCGGGCCTCGTCGTCGGCAACCACAAGGGATTCCCGTGCCGTCCGCTTCCCCCGCCGTATCCGATTCCGATGGGCCCGTTCCGCCCAGTCTGTGGCGGGACGCCGACTTCCGCAGGCTCTGGATGGGCCAGACAGCCTCCCAACTCGGCGAACACGCGACCCTGGTGGTCCTGCCGCTCTTCGCCGTCCTCACGCTCCACGCCGGGCCCGGCCAGCTGGGCGCGCTCCGCGCGGTGGGGCAGGCGCCGATCCTGTTGCTCTCGCTCTTCGTCGGCGCGTGGGTGGACCGATGGCGGACCCGCACGACGATGGTGCTCACGGACGCCGGCCGGGCCCTGGCCCTGGGCGCCGCCGCCCTGGCGGGCCTCCTCGGCTGGCTCGGCCTGCCCGCCCTGTTCGCGCTCGCCTTCGCCGTCGGGGCCCTGTCCGTGTTCTTCGACGTGGCGTACCAGACGTCCCTGGTCCGACTGGTGGAACGCGACCAACTGGTGGCGGGCAACAGCGCGTTGGAGGGCAGCCGGTCCGCGGCGCAGACCGGTGGCCCCGCTCTCGGCGGTGCGTTGGTGTCCCTGCTGTCGGCGCCGCTGGCCGCCGCCTCCGGCGCACTGTTCTTCGCGCTGTCGTTCCTGTGGATCCGGCGGATCCGCCGAACCGAAGCGGTCCCGGAGCGCCCGACCGCCCGTGGAACGCACGCCCCTCGGGTGTGGCGGCGCATTCACGAGGGCCTGCGTTTCGTCGCCGCCGATGCCGTGCTGCGGACCGTGTGCCTCGCCTCGGCCGCCTTCCAGTTCTCCTTCGCGGCCCTGATGACCGTCTATCTGCTCTTCCTGCCGCGGGAACTGCACCTGTCGGGCACCGTCGTCGGGTTGGCGCTCACGGCGGCGGGACCGGGCGCGCTCCTGGGCTCGCTGCTGGCCGCCCGCCTGCCGGGCCGGTTCGGTCACGGCGTGGTGCTCGTGGGCGCGGCGGCACTCGGCGACGGCGCGTTCCTGTGGGTGCCCGCGTTGCGGGACTCCTCCGCGGTGACGGTTCCCGCGCTCCTCGCGGTCGGCTTCGTGTTCGGGTGCGGCGGCCAGTTGGTGAACGTCACCGTCATGGCCGTCCGGCAGGCCGTCACTCCGGACCGGATGCAGGGCCGCGCGGCCGCGACCATCACGTTCGTGGGCATGGGGATGACGCCGCTCGGTTCTCTGGCCGGCGGATTCCTCGCGGCGGAGTGGGGGTTGCGCACGAGCCTCCTGGTGACGGCCGCGGGCATGATGCTGTCCCCCGTGATCATGGCCTTGTCCCCGCTCGCCCGCCTGGGCCGCGAGCTTCCGGCCCCGCACGACGCGCCGCCGACCTGACAGGGGGCACGTTCTGATCACGTACCCACTCAGCATCCTTTATTGCACTTTCATCACCAATGCTGAATTCTGAACTGTATGTATCGGTCTGCTGTTTCGTCGGACCGGTGCCTGCTGTCGGCGGGATGAGCGTGATGCCTCGACCAGTGCCCACCGGGGACGAGGGAGCAGGGCTGCAGCCGCTGCCGTCGATCGACGACACGGCCACGGCTCGCGCCGTCGTGGACGCCCGCGGCACGGTCGTCGGATGGAGCGAGGGCGCACGCCGCCTGGTGGGCTACCCGGAGTCGGAGATCATGGGCCGGTCCGCGGCCGTGCTGCTCGCCGGGAAACCCCCCGCCGGGACCCTGCGGTCCCTCGACGGCGTGCGGCGGTGGAACGGTTCGGCGACCCTGCGCCACCGGGACGGACGCGTCCTGCCGGTGACCTTGCTGGCCCACCGGCGGGAGCGAAGCCCGGGAGGCGACGAGACCCACGCGTGGGTGCTGGTCTCACCGGTACCCTCCCCCGGGCCGGAGTTCGACGAGCACGCTCTGATCGACTGGTCCCTCGCCCAGTCCCCGTGCACCATGGCCCTCTACGACACCCGTCTGCGGCTGCTCAGGGCCAACGCGGACATGGAACGCGTGATGGGACTCCCCGAGTCGGAGATGCGCGGGCTGAGGGTGTCGGAGATCGTCCATGACCCCCAGGGCGAGCGCGCCGAGGAGCTGATGCGGCAGGTCCTCGGCACCGGCGAACAGCGGCACCTCAAGGCGGCTCTGCACCTGGCCGGCGACGACCACGAGAGCGTGTGGTCGGTGTCCCTGGCCCCGGTGCGCGATCCCCAGGGAGTGGTGCGGGGGGTGCTGCTGTCCGCGCACGACATGACCGAGCAGCACCTGGCCCGGCAGCGGCTCGCCCTGGTCGCCGAGGCCGGCGTGCGCATCGGCACCACCCTCGACCTGGCCCGCACCGCGCAGGAACTGGCCGAGGTGGCCGTCGGGGAGATGGCGGACTTCGTCACCGTGGATCTGCTGCCGGACATCGAGGACGACCGGGAGCTGCGGGCGGAGACGCTGCCCGACCCGATCACCCTGCGCCGTGTCGCCAATCAGTCGGTGCTGCCGGGGTGCCCCGAAGCCGTGGTCCCGCTCGGTACGGTGGCGGCCTACCCGGGCACCTCGCCCGCGGCCGAATGCCTGGTCTCCGGGCGGCCGCTGATCCACACGGTGACCCCGGAAGGCATCGACCGGTGGGCTTCCCTGGCGCCGGACCGGGCGGAACGCGTCCGGCGGTTCGGCTTCCACTCGGTGCTGGCCGTACCGATGCGCGCCCGCGGTGTCACCCTGGGGGTGGCAACCTTCTCCCGTCACCGGCGGCCCGAGCCCTTCGAGCAGGACGACCTGCTGCTGGCCCAGGAGCTCACCGCCCGGGCCGCCCTGTCCATCGACAACGCCCGCCGCTACACCCGGGAGCGCGACACCGCGCTGACCCTGCAGAGCAGCCTCCTGCCGCGGAAACTGCCCGCGCAGCCCGCCGTGGAGGTCGCCTCCCGCTATCTGCCGGCCAGTGCGCAGGTCGGTGTGGGCGGCGACTGGTTCGACGTCATCCCGCTCTCCGGCGCCCGCGTGGCCCTGGTGGTCGGTGACGTCGTGGGCCACGGCATCCAGGCCTCCGCCGCCATGGGACGGCTGCGCACCGCCGTGCGCACCCTGGCCGACGTCGACCTGCCCCCCGACGAGCTGCTCACCCACCTGGACGACCTGGTCAACCGGTCGCTGGCGGAGACCGACGCCACGTCCGGCACCGCCGACATCGGCGCCACCTGCCTGTACGCGGTGTACGACCCGGTCTCGCGGCGCTGCACCCTCGCCCGCGCCGGCCATCCGGAACCGGTGCTGGTCAGTCCGGCGGGCGAGGCGCGCGTCCTGGACCTGCCCGCGGGGCCCCCGCTGGGGCTGGGCGGCCTGCCGTTCGAGTCGGCCGAGGTCGAGCTGCCCGAGGGCAGTCTGCTCGTGCTGCACACGGACGGCCTCATCGAGGCCCGGGGCCGCGACGTCGACGAGGGGCTCGACCTGCTGCTGAACGCGCTGGTCCGGTCGGGCACCTCCCTGGAGGGCATCTGCGACGCCGTCCTGCGCGAGGTGCTGCTGCCCCGGCCCACCGACGACGTGGCGCTGCTGCTGGCCCGTACCCGGGCGCTGGACTCGGCCCACGTGGCCACCTGGGACGTGCCGCCGGAGCCGTCGGCGGTGGCCGAGGTGCGCAGCAGGGCGAGCCGGCAGCTCGAGGAGTGGGGCCTGGGGGAGGCGACGTTCGTCACCGAGCTGGTCGTCAGCGAACTGGTCACCAACGCCATCCGGTACGCCGGGCCGCCGATCCAGCTGCGCCTGATCCTGGACCGCCGGCTCATCTGCGAGGTGTCCGACGCCAGCAGCACGGCCCCGCACCTGCGCCGGGCCCGTGTCTACGACGAGGGAGGACGCGGCCTGCTGCTGGTCGCCCAGCTGTGCCAGGGGTGGGGGACCCGCCATACGTACCAGGGGAAGACGATCTGGGCCGAGCAGGCCCTGCCGGCCCGGTGACGACCCGGCAGACGGACACCCCTCGGCAATTTTGGAAACGGGATCCATTTTCATATACCGTTCTCCTCGCCCGTCACAGGAGGAGAACCATGACCGTCCCCCAGGGGAAAGTGCCGCACCGGCTGCCGGTGACCGTTCTGTCCGGCTTCCTCGGGGCGGGGAAGACCACGCTGCTCAACCACGTGCTCGGCAACCGCGAGGGACTGCGTGTCGCGGTCATCGTGAACGACATGAGCGAGGTCAACATCGACGCGGCGCTGGTGCGCGGCGGTGAGGCCGCGCTGTCGCGCACCGAGGAGCGCCTGGTCGAGATGACCAACGGGTGCATCTGCTGCACCCTGCGCGACGACCTGCTGGAGGAGGTCGACCGGCTGGCCCGCGAGGGCCGTTTCGACTACCTCCTCATCGAGTCCAGCGGCATCTCCGAGCCCATGCCGGTCGCGGCCACCTTCGCCTTCGCCCGCGACGACGGCGCCACGCTCGGCGACCTCGCCCGTCTGGACACCATGGTCACGGTCGTCGACGCGGCCAACTTCCTGCCGGAACTGGCGAGCGGCGACGAACTGGCCGAGCGCGGCCTCGACCAGTACGAGGACGACGAACGCACGGTCAGCGACCTGCTGATGGACCAGATCGAGTTCGCCGACGTCCTCGTGCTCAACAAGCTCGACCTGGTCGACGACGCCGACGCGGAGCGGCTGCGGGCGACGCTGGCCCGCCTCAACCCGGTGGCCCGGATCGTGCCCGCCGTCCAGGGCCGCGTGGAGCTCCAGGAGGTACTGGGCACCGGGCTGTTCGACCTGGAGCGCGCCCAGCAGTCCCCCGGCTGGGTCATGGAGCTCAATGGCGACCATGTTCCGGAGACCGAGGAGTACGGCATCTCGTCCACCGTGTTCCGCTCCGCACGGCCCTTCCATCCGGGGAGGTTGTGGCGGTTCGTGACCGAGGAGATGGACAGTGGCGCCTACGGCCAGGTGCTGCGCTCCAAAGGCTTCTTCACCCTGGGCAGCCGCCCAGGGGTGACGGGGCTGTGGTCGCAGGCCGGCTCCGTCGCACGCTTCGAACCCTCCGCCGCCCGCGACACCGACAGCCCCGCGGGCCAGGAACTGGTCTTCATCGGCACGCACCTGCACGCCGAGGCGCTCCACGCCGCCCTCACCGACTGCCTGCTGACGGACGGCGAGAGCGCGCCCGCCGACGATCCGTTCCCCGCCTGGCACACCTACGGCATCGACGACACCTGCGACCACGAACAGCCCGGGCACCGCGAACTCGTGGCGCGCACCTGAGCCCCCGAGGTGCCGGAGCCGACAGCTCAGTGCGACTCGCGGCTGACCTCCGATCCGCTGGACCCCACGAGGAAGTCCAGGTCGGCGCCCGCGTCGGCCTGGAGGACGTGGTCGACGTAGAGGCGTTCCCAGCCACGCCTCGGGGCGGCGAAGCCGGCGACGGTCGCTTTGTTCGGTGTGCGGTCGGCCAGTTCGTCGGCCGGGACCTCGACGTCGATGCGGCGGGCTTCGACGTCGAGGCTGATGACGTCCCCGGTGCGCACCACGGCCAGGGGGCCGCCGGCCGCCGCCTCGGGCGCGACGTGCAGGACGACGGTGCCGTAGGCCGTGCCGCTCATCCGGCCGTCGCAGACGCGAACCATGTCGCGTACGCCCTGCTCCAGCAGCTTCTTGGGCAACGGCATGTTGGACACCTCGGGCATGCCCGGGTACCCCTTGGGTCCGCAGCCGCGCAGGACGAGGACGGAGTCGGCGTCGACGTCGAGGTCCGGGTCGTCGATGCGGGCGTGGAAGTCCTCGATGCTGTCGAAGACGACGGCCCGGCCGCGGTGGCGCAGCAGGTGCGGGGAGGCGGCGGCCGGTTTGATGACGGCGCCGTCGGGTGCGAGGTTGCCCCGCAGCACGGCGATGCCGCCCTCGGCCACGAGGGGCCGCGAGCGGGTGCGGATGACCTCCGTGTCCCAGATCGGGGCGTCGTCGAGGTGGTCCACCAGTGGGCGGCCGGTGACGGTCAGCGCCCCGGGGTCGAGCAGGTCGCGGACCTCCCGCAGGACGGCGAGCAGGCCCCCGGCGCGGTGGAAGTCCTCCATGAGGAAACGCCCGGCCGGGAGGAGGTCCACGAGCACCGGGACCCGCGAGCCGATGCGGTCGAAGTCGTCGAGTGTCAGGTCGATGCCCAGTCGGCCGGCGATGGCGAGCAGGTGGACGACCGCGTTGGTCGATCCACCGATGGCGGCCAGCGCCACGATCGCGTTGTGGAAGGACGCCTTCGTCAGCAAGGCGCCCGGCCTTCGGTCGGCGGCCACCATGTCGACGGCCAGGCGGCCGGTCCCGTGGGCGGCCTCCAGCAGGCGGCTGTCGGGCGCGGGGGTGCCGGCGACCCCGGGGACGACCGTCCCGAGCGCCTCGGCGAGCAGCGCCATGGTCGAGGCGGTGCCCATGGTGTTGCAGTGTCCGCGGCTGCGGATCATGGCCGACTCGGAGCGGGTGAACTGCTCCTGGGAGAGCGTGCCTGCCCGCACCTCTTCCGACAGCCGCCAGACGTCGGTGCCGCACCCCAGTGGCCGGCCGCGGAAGGTGCCGGTGAGCATCGGGCCGCCGGGCACGACGACGGCGGGCAGGTCCACCGAGGCGGCGGCCATGAGCAGCGCCGGGATGGTCTTGTCGCAGCCGCCCAGCAGCACCACGCCGTCGATCGGGTTGGCCCGCAGCATCTCCTCCGTCGCCATGGCCGCCATGTTCCGCCAGAGCATGGCGGTGGGCCGCATCTGGGTCTCCCCCAGTGACACGACGGGCAGTTCGAGCGGGATGCCGCCGGCCTCGTACACACCGTCGCGGACGGAGGCGGCCACCTCCCTCAAGTGGGCGTTGCACGGCGTCAGGTCCGAGGCGGTATCGGCGATGGCGATCTGTGGACGGCCCTCGAAGGCATCGCCCGGGACGCCGCGCCGCATCCAGGCCCGGTGGATGTAGGCGTTGCGGTCCTGACCCGCGTACCACTGTGCGCTGCGCAGCCCCACACTCGCCTCTTTCCGGTAATCGGTACGGCGGTCTAATCTCTGGAACCCCATGGAGGATACGCAGACGCCCAGAGGATCGACAGACCGCGACGGGGACGACGCGGAACCCGCCGCCGCCAGTCGCCTGGTCGGGTCCGACCGTGTTCTCGCCGTCCTCAAGGAACTCGCCCGCTACCCCGAGGGCGTGGGCCTGGAGGAGCTGACCCGGGTGATCGGCAGCCCGAAACCCACCGTGCACCGGGCCCTCGGCGCCCTGCGCCGCGCGGGTCTGGCCGGGCAGGACGCACGCGGCCGGTACCTGCTGGGGGACGAGTTCCTGCGCATGGCCTTCGCCCACCACGAGGCCCGCCCGGAGCACGTCCGCGTCCGCCCGGTGCTGGAGGCTCTGGCCCACCGGTTCGGCGAGACGGCGCACTACGCGGTCCTCGACGGCCGGGAGATCGTCTACCGGGCCAAGGTCGATCCGCCCACCGGCGCCGTCCGGCTGACCTCGACGATCGGCGGCCGCAACCCGGCGCACGCCACCGCTGTGGGGAAACTGCTCCTGGCGCACCGGCTGGACACCCTGGAAGCCGTCCGGGACTGGATCGGTGACTCCCCGTTGGAGCCCCGGACCACGCACACGTGCCGCACGGCCGAGGCCCTGCACGGCGAACTGCAGGCCGTCAGAGAACGGGGCTACGCCCTCGACGACCAGGAGAACGAGCCCGGCGTCAACTGCCTCGCGGTACCCGTCTACGCGGCCTCGCCCACGGCACCCAGCGGGGCCGTGAGCGTCAGCGCCCTGACCTATCGCACGCCGCTGCGCACGCTGGCCGGAGCCGCCGACGAGATCCGGGCCGCGCTCGGCCCGCTGGCGCACCCGCACCGCTGAGTTCCCGAGTCCACGCCAAGCCCACAGGACGGAGATCACCCATGCGTCTCATGCGCGTAGGCCCCACCAGCAGCACCACCGGCTCCCTCGCATGAGGGCCTTCGTCCTGACCGCCCCCGGCGCGTACGAGGTGCTGGAGGTCCCCGCGCCCGAACCGGCTCCCGGAGAGGCCGTCATCGACGTCGAACGGGTCGGTGTCTGCGGTACGGACGTCGAGTTCTTCACCGGCGAGATGGCCTACCTGCACCAGGGCCACTCCTCCTACCCCATGCGCCCGGGACACGAATGGGCCGGCCGAGTGGCGGCCGTGGGCCACGGCGTCGACACCTCCTGGATCGGCCGACGGGTCATGGGCGACACCATGCTCGGCTGCGGCACCTGCCGCCGCTGCCTGCGCGGCCACCAGCACGTGTGCGACCAACGGCAGGAGGTCGGCATCCGCGGGAACCGGCCCGGCGCTCTCGCGGAGCAACTCGCCGTGCCGGTCTCCTCGCTGCACGCCCTGCCCGACTCCGTCGACGCCACCCTCGGCGCCCTGGTGGAGCCGGGCGGCAACGCCCTCCGGGCCGCCGAGGCGGCACAACCGCGTTCCGGTGACCGGGTGTTGGTGCTCGGCCCGGGCACCATCGGTCTGCTCGTGGCGATGTTCGCCCGCGCCTTCGGCGCCGAGGTCCACCTGATGGGCCGGACCGAGAGCTCCCTCGCCTTCGCCCGCACGCTCGGCTTCGACCACGTATGGCCGGAGACCCAGGTCCCGGACCTCCCCTTCGACGCGGTCGTCGACGCCTCGAACGCCGCCCACCTGCCCGCGACGGCCCTCGACCTGGTGGAACCGGGCGGCCGTGTCGTCTGCATCGGACTCGCCGGCGAACCCAGCCGGATCGACAGCCGCACGCTCGCCCTCAAGGACGTCACCGCCGTCGGCATCCTCTCCGCCTCCCCCGGCCTGGCCGCCACCATCCGCGCCTACGCGGCCGGAACCGTCGACCCCGCACCCCTCGTCGCCGCGACGGTCGGCCTCGCCGAAGCAGGCGCCGTCCTCGCCGGGGAACGCCCGCACGGCGCGGGACCCGGCCCCAAGATCCACGTCGATCCCCGTCAGACGGCCGTCTGACCTGATCGAAAGGTGAACCTTCCCGGTCACCGGCTCTCCGGACCGCGCCTGCCGACGGTGACGGCCATGCTGGAGGGAAGGAGGTGCAGCCCCGGCCGACGTACCGGCCGGAGGCACGCGTACGAGGAGGCAGGGCGATGGCGATCGACGTGACGGTGCGGCGCGTGATACCGCTGCCGCCCGAGCGGGTGGCGGAGTACGCCCTGGACTGGCGCCACGACGCCGAGTGGACGCAGGGCATCCGTACGGCGGAGCTGACGCGGCAGGCGGACGGCGGCGGCTTCGGGACAGGCGCCGAGGTCACCCGCACGGCGTACTTCCTCGGCCGGCGCATCGACTACGTCCTGCGCGTGGCCGCGTACGAGCCCCCACGGCTGCTGGACATGGTGTCCGTGGTCGCTCCCATGCCGATGCATGTGACGTACTCCTTCGAGCCGCATCCGCGCGGTACTCTCGCCGCCATCCGCGTCCGGGGAGGACCCGGCGGTCTCTTCCGCCTGGCCGCGCCCCTGCTCGCTCGCCAGGTCCGCTCCTCCCTGACCAAGGACCTGCGCGACCTCGAACGCAGGCTCACCGAGGAGCAAGGAGGCGCCTGATGGCGTACGACGAGCAACGGGCCGAGCAGATCCGCATGGGAGCCCGCCCGCGAGGGCGCGCAGATCCTGCACCGCCAACTGGGCCGGAGCCACCCCAAGACGGAGGACGCCCTCGCGTTGGCGGGTCTGAAACGGTGACCTCGGGCGGGGGCGCCCTCCCCGTCGTGCGGCGGGGTCAGTTGGCGTCGACCAGGTCGTGCGCCGGCACGGTGACCGTCCGCGCCCCCGGCTTCCCGCCGAGCTCGATCTTCCGCAGGGCGCTGTTGTTGCCGAGGTCGGTTTCCTTCAGCCGCTTCTCGGGGTTGGCCAGCACCTGGATGTAGTAGGTGCCGTTGGGCACGTCGGTGATGTCGAACGACTGGCCCGGCAGGTCCTGGGTGTAGGTGTCACCGGAGCCGACGTCCAGCACCTCGCGGACGGAGATCGAGTTCTCCTCACCGCAGGCGGTGGCCAGGTCCGTGTTGTAAGGGTGCCAGTTGGCGTTCTTCACCGTGTAGTCGATCGCGTCGGTGTTGGCCAGGCAGAAGGCTTCCTTGCCGCTGCGCACGGCCTCCTTCTGGTCGGCCTTCAGCAGCCGGTAGCTGGCGAAGTCGGTGAAGTGCCAGTGCTCGTGCCCCGGGCGCGGGTCCCACTCCATGGTGCCGGTCGGGGTGTAGCCGACCTGCTTGCCCTTGGCGTCGTAGAAGTACTGGTAGGCGTCCATGGTGGCCTTGCCGGGCGAGCGGAACCCGTCGACCACGAGCTGCGCCGGGCCGGCGTTCCAGACGTTGGCGCTGAACGCCAGATAGTCCTTGCCCGGGTTGTCCTTGCCGCCGTCCGCGATGGTGATGCCGTAGGCCGGCAGGGAGCGGAGGTCCGGCTTGGGGACGTCCGGGACGGAGGGCTTGCCGGTGGGCCGCTTCGACAGCGGTTCGAGGGCGGGCGCCTGACGCGAGCCGTCGGTCTGACCGCCACGGTCCCCGGCCTGCGGGGACAGCGAGGACTTCTGCTTCTTCTTCAGCGCCCACGGCAGGGCCGGCGGCGCGGCCTTCAGCGGACCGTGGCCCACGTTGTACGAGGGACCCGCACCGCTCGTCACCGGCGCGGCGGCCTCGGCGGGTGCCGGGGCATGCCCCGGTCCGTGCCCGGCGTGCGCGGTCGGGGCCTGGTGACCGGCGTGTCCGGCGTGCTCGCCGACCTTCGCGGAGCGGGGCGCCGCCCCGGTGGTGCTCTCCTCGTCCTCGACGCTGCGTTCCACCACGGTCACCTTGACGGTGGCCGGCTTGTCGGCGATGCCGAACAGGTCGCGGTACTTCTTGGCGACACCGACCTCGGCCGTGTAGGTACCGGCCGGCAGCTGGACCGGCTCGGTGTAGGAGCCCCCGTAGGTGTTGGCCGCCCAGCCCTTCTCGACGCCCCACACGGAGCCGAGGGTGAAGGGGTTGGTGGGGCAGCTCTCCGGATACTTGGAGATGGAGGGGGCGTCGGGCCGCACTCGGCCGCTGGCGTTGTTCGGGCAGAAGCTCTCGCTGCGGGTGAGGACCTTCCGGCCGGCGTCGTCGGTGAGGGTGATCTCCGTGAAGCCGGGCAGCCCGGAGAAGTCCTTCACGGTGCCCGTGGGCAGCTTCTTCGCCCGGGCCTTGCCGCCCTCGTACACGCTCTGAGTGACAGTCACCGGGTCCTTGTAGGACTTCCGGGTCACCTTCAACTCCAGCGGCGTCCCCTCGGCGATGAGGTAGGTGCCGAGGTCCAAGTACACACCCGGTTCCTCCTTCCAGGTGGTGAGCGTCACCGACGTGGTCGCCGCGACGAGGCTCAGCTCGGGGCCCGTCGCGGCCTTGGCGGGCTCCTGCGCCGCGGCCACGATGCCGGCCGTCACGGCCGTCACGGCGATGGCCGTGGTGCCGGCGAGCAGCGTGCGCCTCAGCCGGGTGGTGCGTCTTCTGGTCAGTCTTCCGGTCATGGTTCGCTCGTTCTCCGGTGCTGTGAGAAGGAACAGACGTCACGGCGCGTCCGGGAGGTCCGGGCCGGGGCCGTCACGTGAGAGGCGTTCGCTTCGCCCGCGTTGTGAGAGGAACGGACCGTTTGCGCGGTTGTCCGGAGAACGGAAAGGGGTGGAGGGTTGGCCGAATGCCGCCGTGGTGACGAGATCCGGCCGTTGGGACGGGAACGTCTCACACGGCAACCTTGCAGGCGGCACCTCCCGGCCGGTCTGGCCGGTGCACCGACCTTCGCTGCCCCCGTCACCTGCACCAGAAGAACCGCCCGCGAACTGCCCGCGGGGCCCACGGCACGGCCGCGCTCGGTGAGGATCGTCCCGCGCGTTGGAGGGCGACGACGGCGGTCAGTCCGGGTTGCCCGCGCCGATGACCACCGCGTCGAGGTCCGTCGTCGCGGTCACTGCTCGGCAGCCTCTCGGGCGATCTGCTCGAACTGGGCGCCCATGGCCTCGGAGAGCGCCTGGGCGGCGGAGAGCGGGCGCACCATCACCGTGAACTCGTCGATCTTCCCGTGGTCGTCGAAGTGCAGGAAGTCGCAGCCCTGGAGCTGCTTGCCGGCGACGGTGGCGGTGAAGACGAAGGCGTGGTCGCGGCCGTCGGGGTTGGCTATCTCGCGGACGTAGGTGAAGTCCTGGAAGACCCGGGACACGCCGCGCAGGATCGCGGCGGTGATGGCCTTGCCCGGGTACGGCTTGAAGGCGACGGGGCTGGTGAAGACGACGTCGTCGGCGAGCAGAGCGGCCACGGCGTCCATGTCGCCGCTCTCGACAGCTTTACGGAAGGGATGCACGAAGAACCCGCCTCTCATGGTAAAAAAATTGAATAAGCGCAAAGGAGACTAGAGGCCTCACCAGGGCCTGTCTACTGGGAGGGGGTGACCACCACTCACTTCGTTGAGTAATCACAGCGGTGCTAGCGTGTGTCCATGGCTTTGCGGAACGCGGTGATGGCCGCGCTGTTGGAGGGCGAGGCGTCCGGGTACGACCTCGCGAAGGCGTTCGACGCGACGGTCGCCAACTTCTGGATGTCGACGCCCCAGCAGCTCTACCGGGAGCTGGAGCGCATGGAGGCCGAAGGACTCGTCACGGCCCGCGTCGTCGAGCAGGAGCGACGCCCCAACAAGCGACTGTTCTCCTTGACGGAGGCCGGGCGGAGGGCCGTCCGCGCCTACACCGCCGAGCCGTTGGGTAAACCGGCGGTCATCCGGGACGAGCTGATGGTCAAGGTGCAGTGCCTGGACGCGGGCGACATGGACGCGGTCCGGACCGCCATCGCCGAACGCATGGAGTGGGCCACCGCCAAGCTGGCCCACTACGAACGGCTCCGGCAACGTCTGCTCGACGGGCGCTCCGAGGAGGCGTACTTCGCCGAGGCCGAGCGCATCGGCCCGTACCTCACCCTGCTACGCGGAATGTCCTTCGAGCGGGAGAACCTCCAGTGGGGGGACATGGCACTGCGCAGGCTCGAACAGCGCACGGCCACGCTCCGGGCCGACAACTGACCTGCGGCGGCCCCACCGGGAGCCGGTAACGTCCTGCGTGGCTTGCACCGTCCAACTACCGTCCGAAGGACACCGGCCTGCGGCGCTCCGGTGCCGGTGGACCGGACGGCCGGGTGTTCGAACGGCGTGGTACGTTGCAGCTCGTTCCGGCGACGGGCGGGTCGGCCGGGTAGGAGCGGACCGCGCGGGTGTCCTCCAGTCCCCCGGGGCCCGTTCCCGGACGCGAGGGAGCAGCTCTGTGGTGACCGAGGCGGAGCAACGGGCCGTCGGGCGCACCGGAAAGCAGTCCGTGCGGTACGCGCTCTGGATATCACTGGCCACTGGAATCGGCTATCTGCCGTTCGCTCTGACGATCCCGTTGCTGCCCGAACACGTGACCGGCCGGCTGAACGGCGGCCCTGCGCAGGTCGGTTCGGTGGTCAGCAGCTACGCCGTGACCTCCTTGCTCGTCCGGCCGGTGTCGGGCGCGCTGATGAACCGTCTCGGAGCCCGGGCGCTGACCGTCGGCGGGGCCGTGCTGACCACGCTGGCCACGGTGTGCTGTGCGTGGGCCGGCTCGATCACCCAACTGATGCTCTTGTGGCTGCTGGTGGGCGTCGGCATCGGCGTAATGCAGGCCGCGACCGGCGTCTGGCCCGTACAGCTGGTCGCCGAGGACCGGCAGAGCTGGGCGCTGGGACTGGCCGGCACCGTCAACTACCTGGCTCTGGGGCTCGGTGCGCCGCTCGGCACACTGATCGCGCGCCTGGTGGGCACGGCGAACGCCTTCGTGGTGGCCGGGCTGATCACGCTGCTGGTCGTCCCGATCGCCTGCTACGTGCCGGAGGTGCGCGTTCCCCCGAAGGGCGAGCGGCCCGGCGCCGGGCGGGGCCGGGCGCTGCTGGGCACCGCACTGCCCAGCACCGCTCTCGTCTTCACCGCGCTCGGTTTCGCTGCCGTCACCAGCTTCGCAGTCGCGAAGTACGACGAGCTCGGCGTCCCAGGGGGAGCGGCCGTCGTCACCGCCTACTCGCTGACCGTGGTGGTGCTGCGCATCGCCAGCACCTGGATCCGCTGGGAGGCCACACGGCCGGCCACGCTCGCGGCCCTGTTCCTGGTCGAGGCTGCGGGGATCGCGCTCATCGGGGTGTCGGACGGCTTGGTCGTGGGGGTGATCGGCGGGGTGCTCACCGGTGTGGGCATGTGGCAGATCTATCCGGCGCTGGGGGTGTTCGTCGTGCGCTCGGTCAGCGAGCGCCAGCGGCCCGCGGCGCTGTCCGTCTTCGGCGCCTGCTTCACGGTCGGTGTCGCCGCCGGCAGCGGCTCCCTCGGCGTGGTCGCCCAGGCCTTCGGCTACGAGGCGATGTTCGGTGTCTGCGCGGCCTGCGTCGTGGTGGGAATGCTGGTGGCGGTCGCCGCCTCCCGGATGCCCGTACCCGCCGCCGGGCAGCAGCGGACTTCCTGAACAGAAAAGATCAGGCCGCCTGGACGTTGGCGGTCGGCCCCCGCAGGCCCAGCTTGTAGGAGACGCGACTGGCGAGGTAGTCGCTGGTGGTGCCGGTCAGGATGTCCCAGCTGGTGATCGACGGGTCTTCCTGCTGCCTGGCGCGCAGGGTCTCCGTGTAGGTGGAGAGGCTGCACCCGGCGTAGATGCCGATCAGGCCGGGGAAGCGGTCCGGGTCGTAGCCGGCGTCCTCGATCGCCTCCAGCGAGCACTCCAGCAGGACCCGGTGCTGGGGGTCGGTGAGCAGCGCCTCACGCGGGGTGTAGCCGAAGTAGCCCGCGTCGAACCACTCGGGTTCCGTCAGGAGCCCGCCCGCGGGCACGTACTCACGGATGCCGCCGCCGGGGCTGGAGAAGCTCTTCCTGGGGAAGCGGCTGACGCTGTCCACGCCGGAGACGAGGTTGTCCCAGAACTGGTTGACGTTTGCCGCGCCCGGGAACCGGCAGGCCAGTCCGACGACGGCGATGTCCGTGTCACGCGCGCCTGATCCGGAACGGACCGGCTCCGGCCGTGCGGCCCGCTGCTGTTGTCGGGGGCCGGGGAAGGCACGGACATCGCACTGTTCGGGCACAGCCTCGGTGCGGTGCTCGCCTACGAGATCGCCAGGGAACTCGAACGGACCGGTCACCGACTGCGTCATCTGTACGTCAGTGGATCACCCGGGCCGCACAACGGGCGGACCGAGCGCGCCACCGGCCTGCCCGACGAGGAGTTCCTGGCCAGGGTGCAGCGCTTCGCCGGCTACCGGCACGCCGCCTTCGACGACCCGGAACTGGTCGAGGTGCTGCTCCCGGTGCTGCGGGCGGACGTGGAGATGCACGAGAACTACCGGGCGAGCAGCACCGAACCGCTCTCGGTGCCGATCACCGCCCTGCGCGGCGAGGACGACGAACTCGTCTCCCGGGAGCAGGCCGGACAGTGGTCCGCGGTGACGCGCGGGCCGTTCGCCTACCAGGAACTGCCGGGCGGCCACATGTACCTCGTCGACCAGCCCGAACAGGTGCTGCGCCTCATGGCCGGGAGCCCGGCATGCGGCTGACCGGCAAGACCGCGATCGTCACCGGCGCAGCCCGCGGTCTGGGCCGCGCCTGCGCGCTCACGTTCGCCGCCGAAGGAGCGGACCTGCTGCTGCTGGACATCGCGCAGGATCTCGACGGCGTGCCCTACCCGCTCGGAACGACCGGCCAGCTGGAACACACCGCGGACCTGTGCCGGCAGGCGGGCGCCGCGACGGTGACCGCCGCCGTCGACGTGCGCGACGCCCGGCAGTGCGCCCGGGCCGTCGACCAGGCACTGGACCGCTTCGGCAGGGTGGACGTGCTGGTCAACAACGCCGGCATCGCCTCGCCGTCCGGGAAGGTCGCACACGACATCAGCGAGCGTGAGTGGTCGCTCATGATCGACGTCGACCTGTCCGGCGCCTGGCGGATGATGAAGGCGGTCGCACCGGCGATGGTGCAGCGCAGGTCCGGCAGCATCATCAACGTGTCCTCGACCGCGGGCACGGTCGGATACCGGCACTTCGCGAGCTACGTCGCAGCCAAGCACGGACTGATCGGGCTCACCCGGGCGGCCGCCCTGGACTACGCCCCGGTGCAGGTCCGGGTGAACGCCCTGTGCCCCGGATCGGTCCGTGACGACCCGGTGCTGGAGGGCAGGATGCTCGCCGAGATCGCCCGGTCGCTGGAGGTCTCCGTCGACGATCACGAGCGGATCTTCGTCCGGGACCAGCCGATGAACGCGCTGATCGAACCGTCCGACATCGCCAACGCGGCACTGTGGCTGGCGACGGACGAGTCACGCCAGGTCACCGGCAGCGTGCTGACTGTCGACGGCGGCTTCACATCCCGATGACCAGGAGGACACCCGTGACGACATCGACGATTGATGATCTCGCCAGCGGATGCCACAGCCTCGTGCTGCGCCTGCCCGACACGGCCGATGCACAGCGCCTGCTGTCCGGGGTGACACCGGGTCCGGTGCACGTCTGGCGGACCGAAGTGCCCGCCGGCTCCGACGAGCCCACCGCCCGGGACCGCCGACGCACCGAGGCCCTGCGGCCGCTCCACCGCGACGGCCCGCCGCTGCGAGCCGTCGCCCTGCAGTACACCGACGGAGCGACGGACCTGGTCCTGGTGGCCGTCCGCACCGTGATCCCGCCGGCCGCACTGCTACGCATCGCCCGGACGGTGCTGGACGGGTCCGGCGATCTCCTGCCGCCGGTGCCCGCCGCCGCCACCCGTCCGGCTCCCGTCCAGCGCGGTCGTCTCGACTGGGGCCTGGGCGACCCGCGGCTGCTCGGGGTCACCGGCAGCACGCGGATCGACCTCACCTCTCTGCCCGCCGGGGCCGAACGGTTCCTGCCGGCGGCGATCGCCCTCGCCGTGAGCCGGTACAGCGGCGGGGACCCCACCGCCCTGGGCGTGCTCGACCTGGAAAACGGTCCGGGCGAGGACATCGGCGTCCATGCCCTCGACGCACCCCGGCAGGGAACGATCGCCGACCTCCTGCACCGGCTCGATCAGCCACCGACCGCCCCACAAGAGCCGCCGCCGGTCGGCGTCGTCCTCAGTCCCGCCTTCGAGGACGGCACGTACACGGCCTGCCTGGCTCCGGTCTTCCCGCTCACCGTCCAGCTCGACCGCGGCTGCGCCCTCGCGACCTGCTGGTTCGACCAGGGCATCGTGGACGCGACCGTGGCACGGCAGTTCTGCGGGCACGTGGCCCACCTCGCCGGGCAACTGGTGGCCGGTGACGCACAGCGGCCGCAGGTGGGGCTGGAACTCCTGCCGCAGGCCGAGCAGGCGGCGCTCCTTCAGGCCGGTCGGGCGGGCGCCGACGGGGACTCCGTGCCCGTGCGGGGCCGGATCGACCGCGCCTTCGAAGCGGTGGCCGCCAAGCAGCCCCAGGCCGTGGCGCTGGTCGCCGGCGAGGAAGAACTGACGTACCGGCAGCTGGACGAGCGGGCCGAGGCGGTGGCCGCGGGCCTGCGCGCCCTGGACGTCCCGCCCGGCAGCCGGATCGGCGTCTGCCTGGACCGGGACGCCGAGCTGGTGGTCACCCTGCTCGGCGTGCTCAAGGCGGACTGCGCGTACGTGCCGATGGACCCGCGCTACCCCGCGCAGCGGCTGAGCTTCACCACCCGCAACGCGGAGCTGCCCGTCGTCATCACCACGGCGGCGGAGTTCCCCGCGGAGCCAGGGACCCGGGTGCTGACGCCGCAGGAAGTGGCCCGGCCGGCGGCAAAGGGGGCGGCGGCCGGCCCCGGGCGGCGGCCGGCCGGCGAGAAGGGGCACCAGGGCGACGATCCGGCCTACGTGATCTACACGTCCGGCTCCACCGGCACGCCCAAGGGTGTCGTGGTGCCGCACCGCAACGTACTGGCGCTGCTGCGGGCCACCGAGCGGGACTTCGCCCTCGGCCCGGACGACACATGGACGCTGTTCCACTCCAGCGCCTTCGACTTCTCCGTCTGGGAGATGTGGGGCTGCCTGCTCACCGGCGGCCGCCTGATCGTCGTGCCCTACTGGACCACCCGGGACACCGACGAGTTCTACACCCTGCTCGCCGAGCAGCGCGTCACCGTGCTCAACCAGACGCCGTCCGCGTTCGCGCAGCTCATCCGCCACGACCAGCACGCTCGGCGGCAACTGGCCCTGCGGCTGGTCATCTTCGGCGGCGAGCCACTGGACGCGCGCATGCTGGCCCCCTGGTTCGCCCGCCACCCGGCCACCGACTGCCCGCTGGTCAACATGTTCGGCATCACCGAGACCACCGTGCACGTCACCGCGCAGACGGTCACCCCGCACGAGGTCGTCACGGGCTCACGATCGGTGGGCCGTCCACTGCCGGGATGGTCGGTGTCGGTCCGCGACGAACAGGGGCGGGTCCTGCCGCCCGGCCCCGCCGGCGAGATCTACGTCGGAGGGGCTGGAGTGGCCGACCGCTACCTGGGCCTGCCCGAGCTCACCCGGCAGCGGTTCGTCGTCGACGAGACGACCGGTGAACGGGTTTACCGCAGCGGCGACAAGGGCCGGCTGCGCCCCGACGGCCGTCTGGACCACCTCGGTCGGCTCGACAACCAGGTCAAGATCCGCGGACACCGCATCGAACTCGACGAGATCCGCGCCGTGCTGATGGGCGCGCCCCACGTGACCGCGGCGGCCGTTGTCGTCAACCGGGATCAGCCCGACGACCCCGCCGGCAGCCGGATCGACGCCTACGTCGTACTGACGACCGCGGCCGAGGCCGACCGCGCGCAGGTCCTCGCGCACGCCCGGGCCACCCTCCCCGACTACATGATGCCCGCGACGCTCACCCCGGTCAGCGAGATCCCGCTGACCATCAACGGGAAGCCCGACACCTCGAAACTGCCCGACCCGCGCGCCGCGGCACCGGCCGGCCTGCCCGAGGCCCGTCAACCCGTCGAAGCCGAAGCCGCCTCCGGCGCCGTCCCGGACGCCCTTGCCGACACCGTCCTGAGCATCTGGAGCAAGCAGCTCAACACTCCGGTGAAGCCCCAGGACAACTTCTTCGTTCTCGGGGGGAACTCACTCCTCGTGGTCCGGGTGCTCGCCGAGATGCGGGAGCGGAACCTGCCGAAGGTCTCGCTCAAGCAGTTCTACCGGCATTCCACCGCAGCGGAGTTCACCGAACTCGTCCGGCAGCTCCAGGACAGCAGCCACTGACACCGCGTACCGGGTCCGGGCCCGGGGCAGGACCCGGACCCGGTGCGTCGGCCCTACACCCCGCAGGAGCAGAGATCATGACGGAACAGCGCAGCAGCGCTTGGATCCGGCGGTTCCACCCGAAGCCGGGGGCGGAGACCCAGCTGGTCTGCTTCCCTCACGCCGGTGGGGCCGCCTCGTACTACCATCCGCTCTCCCGTGCGATGTCGGCGCAGACGGAGGTACTGGCGGTCCAGTACCCCGGCCGCCAGGACCGTCTCGGTGAAGCGTGCATCGAGGACATCCCCACGCTCGCCGACCGCATCGCCGAGGAGCTGATGCTGTGGTGCGAGGACCGGCGGACGGTCCTGTTCGGGCACAGCATGGGAGCCGCGGTGGCCTTCGAGGTCGCCCTGAGGCTCGAGAGCCGTGGAGTCGTCCTCGCCGGACTCGTCGTCGCTGGCCGGCAGGCACCGATGATCCAGCACGACCGGGGCACCCATCTGGCCACCGACGCGGAGCTGGTTCGGCGGTTGCGCACGCTCAACGCCGTCAACGCGGAGATCCTTGCCGATGCGTCGCTCCTGGAGATGGTGCTGCCGACGATCCGCAGCGATTTCCGGGCCAGCGAGCGCTACCTCAACACCAGGGCACCACAGCTGCGTTGCCCGATCACCGCCCTCGCGGGAGCCGACGATCCCATGGTGGAGGTCCGCGAGGTCGAGGCATGGGAGAAGCAGACCTCGGGGCCCTTCCGCATGAGGGTTCTCAGCGGAGGCCACTTCTTCCTCGACGACCACGCCGAGACCCTCCGGCACGAACTGTCGCCCCCTCGGCCCTCGGGCCTGCGGGGCGGGGCATAGGCCGGGGGTGCAGGCCGACCGACGCCAGACACTCTTGGTCACCAAGGGATCGGCGGCGGTCACGATCAACGCGGTCGCGCGGGAGATGGGCATGAGCGGACCATCGCTCTACCACTACTCCGCGACCCGGGCCCCCTCGTGGACGCGGTGACCGCGGGCTTCTTCGAGGAGCTGGCCGAAGCCGTGGAACAGGAACGGGACCGGCACGCCGACGCCATGCTCGGGGAGCGGCGCGCAGCACCAGCCCGACTCGGCCCGCTTCCAGGCCGGCCTGCGCTTCGCGTACGTCCTGCTCGACATGCTCATCGAGTTGTGGAACATCCGGCCCTTCCCGGTGCCGGAGTGGAAGTCCTGCACCAGATGGACTTCGTCCCTGACCGACATGGAACCGCTCTTCGAACAGTGCCTCGGCGAACAGCCGCTTGCCGGTCAGCCGGGCTGCCGCACCGGCTTCGGTGCCTTCTGTCGTGCGTACGCCGCCCAGTCCACGATCTGCACCGCCGCGCCGGCGGCCTCCTGACCCCGGCAGTGGGCGTGGTGCCTGCGGGCGATGCCGTCCAGGTCGAGGTGGGAGCCGAAGGCGGGGTGCGCCGCCAGCCGTCGTGCGTACGCCCACAGACGGGGATGGTCGGTGACCCGTGCACCGCTGCAGCATCCAGGTGGTGGCGGTGCACGGTGTCCAGCTGCACCAGCGTCACCCACAACTGCACGTCCGCGAGGGTGATTTCGCCGCCCAGCAGGTGCTTCCGGGAGGCGAGCCGCCACTCCAGCACGTCCAGCGCGCGCAGCAGGGTGGCCAGCGCGGTGTCGCGTGCCGCCGGGTCGCCGCCGGGCTGCCCGGCGCGCTGGGCGGCCCAGGTGATGCCCTGGTCGCAGAGCCGGCCTACGGCCGCGATCGCCTCGTCGGCACCGCGCGGGTGGAGGTCGGGACCGTGACCGGCGAACTGCCGGGTCAGGTCGCGCAGGATGTCGGGGGTGTGCGTGCTGACGATCCGCCCGGTCCAGTTGTCGCTGAGGACCGGCGCCACGGCCGGACCGGGGTGCTGGTGCGAGCTGGCCTCGTACAGCGGACGCAGGGCCCGGTGTTCGCCCCCGGGTGCGTCGGGTACGGCGGGCAGCAGCGTCACCGGGAGGGTGTCGTCCAGGCCGAGCAAGCTGTGTGTGACGACGATCTGCAGACAGTGCGGGCAGGACAGCGAGAGGTGGAGCCGGTAGCGGTGCGGCGCGGGGTAGTAACCGCTGCGCGCGTCACAGCCGATCCTGCTCCGGAAGGACGGCACGGCGGTCGGGGATGTGGCGGGCATGCGTCTCCCTGGAGTGCTCGGTCACAGGCATACGGGCATACGGAGGCGACGGCACGCGGCGGCTTCTGCACGGCCGGGGCCGCGGTACTGACGCGGGAGTGTCAGGCGTGAACGGGGGCCGGGCCACCGGCGCGCAGGGAACTTGCCGCACTGCACACACGCACGAGGTCGATGTGGCGACGGGACGTCAGCAGGGGCAGCCGGCGCACGGCGGTACGGACGACGTCACTGCCGGGTTCCGGCGCAGCACGGCCCATGATTCCCTACCAGTTCACTAGGATTCCTGTAGTGGAGTGTCGGGCCGCGTCCAAGCCGCGTCAAGAGGGCCGGTCATGCCGCGCCGGGACGTCTCACCACGTGAGAGGGTCCCGGGCCCGCCGGTGTGGTCAGGCCGCGCGGGCCGACCGGTCTCGCAGGCGGCGAGCAGCGCGGCGTCGAGCCCGGCGTCGTGCACGCCGCGAACGCCGAGCACGTGCGGAGGACGCCGCGGCATGCGCACGCGCTGCGGGTGCCGGTGGTGCCGCACGGGGCCGGGACGGGTCTGTCCGGCGCGCGGCGCGAACGCCGGCACGGGTGGCCCGTGCGAACACCGACTCCGCCTCCGCCGGCTGCCACGTGGTCATCGACCGACTGGCGGCCGTCGACGCCGAGGGGCCCTGGCAGATCTCGCCTCCTGTCCGCCGAAAGACCAGGTCAGCGGCGTACCCGGCGGTGTGTCAGGTGGCGCAACAGTTCCGCAACACCACTATCCCTACCGGATCGGTATGGTTCCGGCCATGCCTCCGACCGACCGCATCCGAGACCACGCCGGCCAGGGCGCGACCACCGTCGCCGCTCACCGCGCGCGACGCCGGCTGCGGGCAGACCGGGCCCGGCAGCTCGCCGACCTCCTCCGCCACCAGATCCTCGGCGGCGGCTTCCCCTCCGGCACCCTCCCCCACGAGTCCACCCTCGCCGCCGACTACCGCGCCTCCCGCAACACCGTCCGCGAGGCCCTGGACCTCCTGCGCACGGAGGGCCTCGTGGAACGCCAGCCCGGAGTGGGCACCGTGGTCGTGGGCCGCAAGTACCCCCACGGCCTCGACCGCCTGATGGGCCTCGCGGAAACCCTCCACGAGCACGGCCGGGTCACCAACGAGGTCCGCACCATGGGCCCCGCCCCGGCCCCCCTCCCCGTCGCCGATCGTCTCCGCGTCCCAGCGGGCACCGACGTCCTCTACATCGAACGCCTCCGCCGTCTGAACGGCCTGCCCCTGTCCCTGGACCTCACCTACATCCCCCTGGACATCGGCACCGCTCTGCTCGGCTGCGACCTGGAGAACACGGACGTCTTCCACCTCCTGGAAGCCGTCACCGGCCGGCCTCTCGGCCACGCCGAGATCACCCTGGAGGCGGTCAACGCGGACGCCCATTCCGCCGCCGTGCTCCAGGCCCCGCGCGGTGCGGCCGTGCTGATGCTGGAACGCCTCACGCACCTCGCCGACGGGCGCCCCGTCGACCTGGAGTTCATCCGCTTCCGCGGCGACCGCATCACGATGAGCGGCCTGCTGCGCCGCTCTCTCTGACACCTCCTCACACCTCCCTCTCACCGAGTCCGACCTTCCCGGAGACAGCCATGCCCTTGGCGCCCCAGCGGGCCGACGTGCCCGTGACCATCGACGAGTCGAAGTGCATCGACGGCTGCACGCTCTGCGTGGACATGTGCCCGCTGGACTCCCTCGCCATCGACGTCAGCAGCGGCAAGGCGTACATGCACGTCGACGAGTGCTGGTACTGCGGCCCGTGCGCGGCCCGCTGCCCCACCGGAGCCGTCACGGTCAACATGCCCTATTTGCTCCGCTGATCCCCTTGACCTGCTCCGGTGAAAGGCCGAACCACCATGAAACGCACGGCAGTCGCAGCATCCGCGGTCGTCCTTCTGCTCCCGCTCACCGCCTGCGGCGGTGCCGCCGAGGCCGGTGGCGGCTCCACGGTCACCGTCACCGTCGGCTACCAGTCCAAGACCATCAACACGGTCACGGCCGGCACCCTGCTCCGTTCCCTCGGCTACTTCGAGAAGCAGCTGCACTCGCTCGGCGACGGCGTCACCTACAAGGTCGTCTGGGAGGACTACGCCACCGGCGCCCCCATCACCGCCCAGATGACCGCCGGAAAGATCGACATCGGCTCGATGGGCGACTTCCCGCTGCTCATCAACGCGGCCCGCGGCAAGCAACTGGGCCGGCCCACCCATCTGGTCTCGGTCACCGGCTACAACCTGCGCGGTGGCCTGAACACCATCGTCACGGCGCCCGACTCCAAGCTCACCTCCCTGAAGGACCTGAGGGGCAAGAAAGTTTCCACGAGCGTCGGCTCCGCCGCCGACGGCACCCTCGTACGGGCCCTGCAACGCGCCGGCATCGACCCCGACAAGGGCATCGAGAAGCTCAACCAGCAGCCCGCGGTGGGTGCTTCGGCCCTCGCCGCGGGCAGCGCGGACGCGCTGTCGCAGTTCGTCGCCTGGCCGGGCCTGCTCGCCCACCAGGGCAAGGCCAAGGCCTTGTACGACGGTGCGCAACTGAACCTGCCCACCTTCCACGGCGTCACCGCCCGCGAGGACTTCGCGAAGGAGCGACCGACCGTGCTGGAGGCGTTCCTCAAGGCCCAGGCACAGGCCACCGACTATCTCAACGACCATCCCGTCACCGCCGCCGAGAAGGTCGCGGAGGCCACCGGCCTGCCCGCCGAGGTCGTCTACCTCTACAACGGCGCCCACGGCATCGCCACCTTCGACCCGGCCCTCAAGCCCCGGCTCGTCTCCGCCCTGAAGCAGGACGTGTCGATCCTGAAGTCCGCGAAGCTGACCGGCGACGTGGACGTGGACTCCTTCGTCGACGACCAGTACGTGAAGAAGGCCCTGGGAACGACGTACGCCGAGCGGCTCGCCGCCACGCTCCCGGCCGCCGCGAGCGAGGTGTGGAAGAAGGGCTCCGCGCGGACGCGGACCTTCACGTCGCCCGCCGACCTGCTGAGTTACGTGGCCTCCCACCGCGACACCGTCCGCGCCGCCTACGTCCCCGACGCCACCACCGGCACCCTGTGGTTCGCGGACAAGGCGGTGTGGGTGGCCGACGGCGAGAAGCTGCTGCCCTTCGTCGCACCGGCAACCGCGCAGACCTACGTCGACGGTCACGGCGGTGCGAGCGTCGTCACCTATGCCGAGGCACTGGAGCGGGCGTCGTGACCCGGTACGCGCTGCGCGGGCTGTCCCTGGCCGTCGGCCTCGGCCTCTGGCAGCTGCTGACCAGCCTGGACGTCGACGTCTGGCTGCGCTTCTCGCAGTTCCCCACGGTCACCGACGTGGCCCGGGCCTTCGCCGACCGGCTGTCCGGCCCCGACTACTGGACGGATCTGACCGACAGCCTCACCCGTATCCTCACCGGTTTCCTGTTGGCCACAGTGCTGGGGGTGGCCACGGGCGTGCTCGTGGCCCGCTCACGGCTCGCCGAGGACCTGCTCGGCCCACTGCTGGAAGTCGTCCGCCCCGTCCCGGCCATCGCCCTGGTCCCCGTGGCGATCCTGCTGTTCCCCTCCAACGAGCAGGGCATCGTCTTCATCACCTGCACCGCCGCCTACTTCCCGGTCCTGGTCTCCACCCGGCACGCGGTGCGCGCGCTGACCCCCGTGTGGGAGGAGGCGGTGCGCACCATGGGCGGCGGCCGGTGGCGGATCCTCGGCTCGGTCGTCCTGCCGGGCGCGCTGCCCGGCATCTTCGGCGGCCTGTCGGTCGGCATCGGCGTCTCGTGGATCTGCGTGATCTCCGCCGAGATGATCTCCGGCCAGTACGGCGTCGGCTACCGCACCTGGCAGGACTACACCGTCGTCGACTACCCCGGCGTGTTCGTCGGCATGGTCACGATCGGCGTGCTCGGCTGGCTCACCTCCACGGCCGTCGAGCTGCTGGGCCGCCGCCTGACCCACTGGCTGCCGCGTACGTCGTACGTCCCCGGCGGACGGGCTCCACGCCGGGTGCGCGGCGCCACAGCCCTCGTACCGGCCGGCCCCAGGACCAAGGAGAACGTGCCCCATGACCAGCTCGTCTGACGTGCGTTCCCCCGCTGGCACCGGTGCGGGGCTGGCCCTGCGTAGTGCCACGCTCGGACGGCCCGGCGCGCCCGTGCTCGACGAGGTGGACCTCCATGTGGCCCCCGGTGAGATCCTCACCGTCGTCGGCCCCTCCGGCTGCGGCAAGTCGACGCTGCTGCGCACGCTGGCCGGGCTGCTGTCGCCCCTCGCCGGAGAGGTCACCCAGGACGCGGGCCCACTGACGGGGCCCTCCGCCGACCGTGCGCTGATCTTCCAGGAGGACGCCCTCCTGCCCTGGCGCACCCTGCGCGCGAACGTCGAACTTCCCCTCGCCATCAAGGGGTTGTCCCGCTCCGAACGCCGTACCCAGGCCGATGCCTGGCTCACCCGCGTCGGGCTGACCGAACAGTCCCGGCAACTGCCGCACCGCGTCTCCGGCGGGCAACGCCAGCGCGCCCAACTGGCCCGGGCCCTCGCGGGAGAGCCCCGCGCCGTCCTGATGGACGAACCCTTCGGCGCCCTCGACGCCCAGACCCGCGCCGGCATGCAGGACCTGCTGGTCGAGGTGCTGCACGGCACGGGCGCGACCGTCGTCTTCGTCACCCATGACGTGGACGAGGCCCTGTTCCTCGGCGACCGCGTGGCCCTGCTCGGCGCCGGCCGCCTCATCGCCGTACGGGACGTCCCGCGCCCGCGCGAGCGCGCCGCCCACGACGATCCGGCGCGTATCGCCCTGCGGCGCGACATCCTCACCTCACTCGGTTCTTGAAAGGCCACCCTGGTGGACACCCCCTTGCAGATCCCTGCCCTCACCGACGCCGAGGAACTGACCTGCGACGTCCTCGTCATCGGCGGCGGCACCGCCGGCACCCTGGCGGCCCTGACCGCCGCCGAGCACGGTGCGAACGTGCTGCTGCTGGAGAAGGCCCACGTCCGCCACTCCGGCGCGCTCGCCATGGGCATGGACGGCGTCAACAACGCGGTCATCCCGGGCCGCGCCGAACCTGACGACTACGTCGCCGAGATCACTCGCGCCAACGACGGCATCGTCGACCAGTCCACCGTCCGCCAGACCGCCACCCGCGGCTTCGCGATGGTGCGGCGGCTGGAGTCGTACGGGGTGAAGTTCGAGAAGGACGAGCACGGCGAGTACGCGGTCCGCCAGGTCCACCGCTCCGGCTCGTACGTGCTGCCGATGCCGGAGGGCAAGGACGTCAAGAAGGTCCTGTACCGGCAGCTGCGCCGGCGGGAGATGCGGGAGAGGATCCGGATCGAGAACCGGGTGATGCCGGTGCGCGTGCTCACGGTGGAGGGGCGTGCCGTGGGCGCGGTCGGCCTCCACACGCGCACGGGCGCCTTCGTCACCGTCCGCGCGGGCGCGGTGATCCTGGCGACCGGCGCCTGCGGTCGCCTCGGCCTGCCGGCGTCCGGCTACCTGTACGGCACGTACGAGAACCCGACGAACGCGGGCGACGGCTACGCGATGGCCTACCACGCGGGCGCCGAGCTGACCGGCATCGAGTGCTTCCAGATCAACCCGCTGATCAAGGACTACAACGGCCCCGCCTGCGCGTACGTCGCCAACCCCTTCGGCGGCTACCAGGTCAACCGGCACGGCGAACGCTTCGTCGACTCCGACTACTGGTCGGGCCAGATGATGGCCGAGTTCGCGGCCGAAGTGGCCAGTGACCGGGGCCCGGTGTACCTGAAGCTGAGCCACCTGCCGGAGGAGTCGATCTCGGCCCTGGAATCGATCCTGCACTCGACGGAGCGCCCGACCCGCGGCACCTTCCACTCGGGCCGCGGCCACGATTACCGCACCCACGACGTCGAGATGCACATCTCCGAGATCGGCCTGTGCGGCGGCCACTCGGCCTCGGGCGTCCGGGTCGACGACCACGCCCGTACGACCGTCCCCCTGCTGTACGCCGCCGGGGACCTGGCCTGTGTCCCGCACAACTACATGATCGGCGCGTTCGTCTTCGGGGACCTGGCGGGCGCGGACGCGTCCCAGTACACGTCCTACGAAGGGGAACTGCCCCTTGACCAGCTCCAGGAGGCGCACGAGCTGATCTACCGCCCGCTGCGCCATCCCGACGGCCCGCCGCAGTCCCAGGTCGAGTACAAGCTGCGGCGCTTCGTGAACGACTACGTGGCCCCGCCGAAGTCCGGCGCCCGCCTGTCGCTGGCCCTGGAGGCGTTCGAGCGGATGCGCGCCGACATCGCCGCGATGGGCGCCCGCACCCCGCACGAGCTGATGCGCTGCGCCGAGGTGAGCTTCATCCGCGACTGCGCGGAGATGGCCGCCCGGGCCTCCCTGGCCCGCACCGAGTCCCGCTGGGGCCTCTACCACGACCGTCTCGACCATCCGCGGCGTGACGACGCGTCCTGGTTCCACCACCTCGATCTGCGCAAGTCCCCTACGGGGGCGATGGAGTTCACGGCACGTCCCGTGGCTCCCTATCTGGTCCCGGTCGACGAGTTCAGGCCGGTCGGCGGACCCTCCCGTCATCTCGGTGAGGTCCACCCGGAGCAGGTGGCGATCGCGGGGGCCCGGGAAGCGGCGCCGGTGGCGATGCGACAGGAGCCCGCAGTGACCGGTACCACCGGACACCCCAGTACCGACGCGGACGCGCCGACC
Organism: Streptomyces sp. SudanB52_2052; assembly: GCF_964272415.1. Lineage (NCBI taxonomy): Bacteria > Bacillati > Actinomycetota > Actinomycetes > Kitasatosporales > Streptomycetaceae > Streptomyces > Streptomyces sp. SudanB52_2052. Next base: position 640,250 of record NZ_OZ186796.1, read on the forward strand.
ACGCCACGCCTGCTCGAACTCCTCTCCCTCGCGGAGGACGAACCCCCGCTCCCCGCCCTCGCGCCCTACCTGACCGACCCCGATCCCACCGTCCGCCGAACCGCCGTCACCGTCCTGACGGAGACGGTGCCGACGGGCACCGGACCCGCACTGGCCGCCGCGCTCACCGACACCGACGCCGGCGTCCGCGCCACCGCAGCCGCTTCACTGAGCGAACTGGTCGAGACGCTGGCCCCCGAACCGGCCCTGCGCGACGGCCTCACCGCAGCCCTGTCCACAACGGACCCCGTCGCCCGCGCCGCCGCACTGGACACCCTGCGCGTCCTGCGCCTCGGTGACACCGGACTGTTCGCGAACTCCCTGTCGGACTCCGACATCACCGTCCGCATCGCGGCCGTGCGAGCGCTCGTGTCGGTCGACGCCGCCGCGGAGCTGGCCCGCGTGGCGACCGCCGACCCGTCCCGCGAGGTCCGTGTCACCATCGCCAAGGCCCTGGCCACCGTGGCGGGGCGGCAGCCCGGCGACACCGCGTCGACCGGCCCCGGGTCCGCCGTGGCCCACTCGGCCCTCGCCAGACTCATCGACGATCCCGACGCCCTGGTGCGTGCGGCCGCCTACGAAGCACTGGGCACGACCGGCTGCCCGGCTCCCCTGGCCGCCCGCTCGCAGGCAGCCTTGTCCGACCCGGCCTGGCAGGTGCGGGTCGGCGCCGCCGGCGCTCTGTCCCTCGCGGACCCCGGCCTCGCGGTCCCCGCCCTCGCCAAGGCCCTCGCCGACCCGAACGCCGACGTCCGCAAGGCCGCCGTGATGGCACTGACCCGGCACCGTGCCACCGAGGACGCCCGAGCGGCCCTGGCCACGGCGACGACGGACCCGGACGCGGACGTCAGGGCCTACGCTGCCCGGGCCCTGTGGGAACCGCTGCGACGACCGAAGGGGCGGAAGAGCCGAACGTGACCGCAGGCGGCGCCTGCAACGCCAGGGCCGCCTGCGATCCTTCGCGGAGTCGCCACCACCCTCCTCATCACCACCGTCGGCGCCATCGCCGCGAGCGACTCAACGGCCCAGCGAGCGCGCCGTCGGTCGAGCCGCCGGAGGCGATCCCGTACTCGGACTCCGGCACCACCTCCGGAGCGAGCAGCAGCGAGCGGCGGCCGTCGACGCCGTAGTGCTGGGTGGCCAGGGCCTTGTCGCGGTCGACGGCGTCCTGGGCGAGCTCGGCGGCGACCGCGCGTGCGGTGGCGATCCAGTCGGTGGTACGCCCTGGCGGAGAAGGGCACCAAGCACGCGCTGGAGTTCGCCACCCGCCTCAAGCCCCGCCCCGACGGCTCGTACCCGGCCTTCGCCCTCGCCCCGGACGACAGCCTCACCGCCGCCTTCGTCCCGCACGACGCCCCCGGCGTCACCGTCGTCGACGACTGGGACGGCATCGGGCAGCGCGGCACCGTGCGGTTCCACGAAGTGCACGTGCCCGCCGACCGGGTCGTGCCCCACCACCTCGCGTTCGAGCGGCCCGAAGTCTTCGGCGCCTTCGGTCAGTTCATTGCCTCCGCGACATCGCCCACAAGGCCCTTCGAGGAGGCCACCGGCGCCGAGCTGAAGGTCACCCCCGTCCCGTACGACAGGCTCACGGCCAGCACCGGAGGAGGGCGGCGAGCTGATCTGGCCCTGCTGGTAAGGGCCGCCGAGGCCCTCCTCCACCGGGGTGGCGCCGCCGTCGACGCCGCCCGCGGTGCCCCCGCCGACACCCGCGGCAGGATCCCGGACACGCACGGCGGGCGCCACGCTCCGCCAACGCGTGCACGGGCCGGGCGGCGGCCCTCGGATCCACGACGGCAACCCGGCCGCCCACCACCGCGAACTCGCCGCCCGGGAGCGGGCGACCGAGCGCAGGGTGCCGAACGGCCGAGCAGCACGACTTCTTCTACGCCGAACTGCTGGCCGGACGCAGGTTCGGCAATCCGTTCTCCTTCAGCACCTCCACGAAGAAGAAGTGGTTCTGCGGGATCTGGCCGATGCCGGAGTCGGCCGCGGACAGCAGCCGGACCACTTCGCCCAAGGTGCGAGCAGTGACCTCGGCGCCGCCGTGGGAGCGCGGCACGGTGATGCCGGGCAACCCGGAGTCCGACAGCTCGTCGAGCTCGGCGCGCGGCAGGATGCGTTCCGCGTCGCGCAGGGCGGCCTCGCGGGCGAACTTGGCGGCCGGCTCGGCGGCGACGGCGACCGCCTCGGCGTCGTCGGCGATCACGTGGGTCATCGCCGGCTCCCGGTGTCCGCGAAAGGGACCTGGGCGACGGGCGGTTCGGCGGTCGCACCGCGGAACGGATGCGTCCACAGCCCCTTCGCCTGAAGCCGCGGCAGGACGCCCTCACCGAACCAGTACGCCTCCTCCAGATGCGGGTAGCCGGAGAGCACGAACTCGTCGATGCCGAGGGCGTGGTACTCCTTGATGCGCTCAGCGACCTCGTCATGGCTGCCGACCAGGGCGGTGCCCGCGCCGCCGCGCACCAGGCCGATGCCGGCCCACAGGTTGGGGTGAATCTCCAGGCCGTCCCGGCCGCCGCCGTGCAGGACGAGCATCCGCTGCTGCCCCTCGGACTCGCTGCGGGCGAGCCCGGCCTGGACCGACCGCACGGTTTCCGGGTCGAAGCCCTCCAGGAGACGGTTCGCCTCCGCCCAGGCCTGCTCGGCGGTGTCGCGGGTGATGACGTGCAGCCGGATCCCGAAGCGCAGGGTGCGGCCCTCCTTGGCCGCCAGCGCCCGGATCCAGGCGATCTTCTCCGCGACGGCGGCCGGCGGCTCGCCCCAGGTGAGATAGACGTCGACGTGCCGGGCGGCGATCTCCCCGGCGATGGGCGAGGAGCCGCCGAAGTACACCTCGGGGACCGGGTCGGGTACGCGGGCCAGCTTCGCGTCCTCGACCTTCAGGTGCTCACCGGCCAGGTCGACGACCTTCCCCTCCCACAACTGCCGGACGATGTCCAGGAATTCGCCGGTGCGGCGGTACCGGTCGTCCTTGTCGAGGAAGTCTCCGTAGGCGCGCTGCTCGTGGCTCTCCCCGCCCGTGACCACGTTGAGCAGCAGCCGTCCGCCGGTCTGCCGCTGGAAGGTGGACGCCATCTGCGCGGCGAGCGTCGGTGAGACGAAGCCGGGGCGGAAGGCGACCAGGAACTTCAGGCGGTCGCTCGCCTGGGAGACCATGGCGGTGGTCAGCCAGGCGTCCTCGCACCAGGCGCCGGTGGGGGTGAGCGCCCCGACGAAGCCCAGGTCCTCGGCGGCGCGGGCGATCTGGCTGAGGTAGGCGACCGTGGGCGGCCGGTCCCGGCCGGACGCCGTGGCCGGGGTGCCGTGGCCGCCGCCGACGACGTGGCGGCTGTCGCCGTTGGTGGGCAGGAACCAGTGGAAGGTGAGGGACACGAAGGCCTCCGATGGGGGATTGGTTCGTCAGAGCAGGCCGTGCCGGGGCGGCCGTGTGCCGTTGAGCAGGTAACGGCCGATGTGCTGGACCTTCCAGCGGGCCGGGTCGTGCAGCGTGTGGGTGCGGGCGTCGCGCCAATGGCGGTGCAGGCCCAGGGAGTCGAGCGCCGACCGGGTGCCGGAGACCTCGAAGAGGGCGCTGCCGACCTCCAGGGCAGCCTCCGCCGCCGTCACCTTGGCAGCGGCCACCGCGATGGACGCCTCCGCGGCGGAGTCGTCGGTCAGGTCGGCGCGGGCCGCGTCCACGGACCTGGCCGCGGTGGCGAGCAGCGCGTCGGCGGCCCGGACGCGGATCGCCAGTTCACCGAACCGCTGGATCAGCAGGGGATCCTCGGCGGCGGTCGGGTGGCCTTCATCAACGCTCTCGAACCACGGGCGGCTCTTGGTGCGGACGAACTCCACGGCCTCGGCCAGTGCTCCGGCGGCGATCCCGGCGTCGATGGCGGCGTGCAGCAACTGGGCTACGGCTCCGTGGAGTTGGGGACCCCGGAAGGTGAGGTGGTGCGGCAGGACCCGGTCGGCAGGGACGAGCACCGACCCCAGACGGACGGTTCCGCTGGCGGTGGTCCGCTGGCCCATGCCGTCCCAGTCGTCCACGACCGTGAGGCCGGGCGCGTCGCGGGGCACGTAGGCCACGTGCAGGTTGTCGTCGTCGGCGCGGGCGAGGACGGGGATCCAGTCGGCGAACAGCGCGCCGGTGGAGTAGTGCTTGACGCCGTCGAGGACGTACGACCCGTCGGGGCGCCGCGCGAGCCGCGTACGGATGTCCTGCACATGGCTGGTGCCGGCCTCGGACTGGGCGTTGCCGAACCGCTTGCCCGCGAGCACCTCGCCGAGGAAGAACTCTTGCTGCGCCTGCGTCCCCTGCCGCCGGAGAACATTGACATACACGAAGTGACTCTGCGGGATCTGGGCGAGGCTGGCGTCGGCCGAGGCCAGCAGCCGGAAGATCTCCGCGAGTGTCCCGGTGCTGACGTCCGCGCCGCCGAACCGCGCGGGCACCGTCACGGCGAGCAGCCCGGACGCGGACAGCCGCTCCAGTTCCGCGTGCGGCAGCCGCCGCCGGGCGTCCCGCTCGGCGGCGTCCTTGCGGAAGGCGGCGGCCAGTTCGGCCGCGACGGCGAGGGCCTCGGCGTCGTCGGCGATCACGGTCGCGGCGCTCATCCGGTGGCCGCCAGCAGGGTCGGGCGGCCACCGAGCGCCAGCGAGAATTGGTCGGTGACCTGAGCCAGGGCCTCGGCGGGGCCCGGTGCGACGGTCAGGGTGCCGTCGTCGGCGACGGTGATGTCCTTGTCGAGCGTGAACCAGCCGGGCGTGATGTGGGCGGGTCCCATGGAGTTCAGCACGGGACGCAGGGCGTAGTCGATGGCCAGGACGTGGGCGGTGGTGCCGCCGGTGGCCAGCGGGAGGACGGTCTTGCCGGCCAGCGCGTACTGCGGGAGCAGGTCCAGCAGCGCCTTCAGCAGCCCGGAGTAGGCGGCCTTGTAGACGGGGGTGCCGATCACGATCCCGTCCGCCCGTTCGAACAGGGCGGTGGCCTCGACGATCGCCGGATGCCGGAAGTCGGCGTGCAGCAGGGCCTCGGGCGGGAGCGTACGGACGTCGAAGGGGATGACGTCGTGCCCCTGGGCCCTGAGCCGGCCGTCGAGGTGGCGCAGCAGCCGGGCGGTGCGGGAGGGGGCGGAGGGGCTTCCGGAGACGGACAGGACGGTGGCCATGCGAGGACCTTTCAGGGTCGTGTCGGATGCGGATGGCGGTCAGACTCGGGCGTCGACGGGCTCGGACTCGGCTTCCCGGGCCTCCAGTTCACGGACCAGGGGCAGCACCCGCTTGCCGAAGTACTCGACCTCCTCCAGGTAGTGCAGGAAGCCGAGGAGGAAGAGGTCGACGCCGAGCCGCTTGTAGGCGACGATCCGCTCGGCGATCTGCTCGGGTGTGCCGATCAGGCCGGTGCGGAAGCCGTCGTTGTACTGGACGAGGTCCTCGAAGGCGGAGTCCTGCCACATGCCCTTGCCGTCGGCGGTGGATCGCCCGGCCTGCTGGACGGCGTCCCGGAAGCCGTGCACGGCCGGGGTGTCGGCCTTGGCGACGATCTCGCGGAGCGTGTCGCGGGCCTCGGCCTCGGTGTCGCGGGCGATGAGGAAGCCGTTCAGGCCGAACTTCGGTGGCCTGCGGCCCGCTCGGGCGGCGGAGGCGCGCACGTCATGGATCTGCTCGGTGACGCCGTCGAAGTCCTTGCCGTTGGAGAAGTACCAGTCGGAGACGCGGCCGGCCATGGCGCGCGCGGCAGTGGAGTTGCCGCCCTGGAAGATCTCCGGGTGGGGGCGCTCGGGGGTGTTGAGCGGCTTGGGCTTGAGCGAGAAGTCGCGCAACCGGTAGAAGTCACCCGCGAGTTCGGCGTGGTCCTCGGTCCAGATCTGCCGCAGGGCGCGGATGAACTCCTCCGAGCGGCGGTAGCGCTCGTCGTGCTCCAGCCAGGGCTCGCCGAGAGCGGTGAACTCGCCCTTGAACCAGCCGCTGACGACGTTGACGGCGAAGCGGCCGTTCGACAGGTGATCGGCGGTGGCGCCGAGCTTGGCGAGGACGCCCGGGTGCCACAGGCCGGGGTGGACGGCGGCGATGACCTTCAGCCGCTGGGTGGCGAGCAGCAGGGCGAGGCTGAAGCTGGTCGACTCGTGCTGGTACTCGGCGCCGTAACTGGCCATGTAGCGGACCTGGCTCAGGGCGTAGTCGAAGCCGCTGTTCTCGGCGAGCACGGCCAGTTCGCGGTTGTAGTCGTAGCCCCAGTCGGTGCGCTGCTCGATCGTGCTGGTGACCAGGCCGCCGCTGACGTTCGGCACCCAGTAGGCGAAGCGGACGGGGTCGGATCCGGGCGGTACGGGCATGGGGGACTCCTGGCGGGAATGCGCACGCGAAAAAGGGCGCGTGCGGTGACAGGGAAACGTATTCAGTGATCGGGTTCAGGCGTGCGGGGACGACGTTCCCGGGAAAGACGGAATCACCACGGAAAACGGCCGGTGGTGGAATGCGCGACGGAAGATCGGCGCGGGTGCGAGGGTTTCCCTCGGGTGCGCTCAGACCCGACAGCGACAGCAGGAGCTGGAGACACGCGCGAGGTCGACGTGGCGCCGCCGCGTGAGGTCCTGTCGCTTCATGCCTTCGATCAAAGCAGCGGGGAGTCCGGCCGGTCAAGAATGCCCGGATGTCATTCCACATGCTGAGAGTCGGTATTCACGAGGTTGTGACAGGGATTCCCTTGAACGTGGCGTGCGGGGGACGGCAGCCTCCTTGTCGTGCGTATCGAACAGCTCGAATACATCGCCGCCGTCACCCGGTTGGGCTCGCTGCGACGCGCCGCCGAGGAACTGCACCTCTCCCAGCCCGCGCTCAGCGAGACCGTGCGCAACCTTGAGCGCGAGCTCGGCGTGGACCTGCTGGAACGCAAGCGGTCCGGGGCGAAGATCAGCGACGAGGGCCGCGAACTGCTGCCGCACATCATGAGTGTGCTGGACGCGGTCGACCGGCTGCGCGGTGCGGCCGGTGACCAGCACCGCATCAGCCGTATGGTCCGGCTCGGCACGGTCAACACGGCCACCGTCCCGCTGGTCATCCCGACCGTGCGGGAATTCCGGGCCTCACACCCGATGACCCAGGTGGAGCTGGTCGGCGCACAGCAGGCCGAGATCCATCGCGGGCTGCTGGAGGGGGCGTTCGATCTGGGGCTGGTGAACTACCTCGGAGGTGACGACATGCCGCCCGGCTTCGAGACCACCGAGTTGCTGCGCGGCCGGCCCGTGGTGTGCCTGCGCCCGGACAGTCCGCTGGCGGCCCTGGACGCGGTGGACGCCGACAGCCTCCTGGCCGAGCCGCTGGTCGTGATGCGGTCCGGCTACGTCATGCACCGCTTCGTCCACCGTCTGCTGGGCGGCCGTACGCCCTCCTTCTCCTACTCCACCGACGGCGCCGATGGGCAAGCTGATGGTCGCCGAGGGACTCGGGGCGACGGTACTGCCGGACTTCAGTGTCAACGGCGATCCCCTGGAACGGCGGGGCACCATCACCGTACGGCCGCTCGCCGGGGACACGACCGACGTGCTGCTGGTTCTGCAGCGCCGACACTCCGGTTCCGTCCCACGGGCCGTCCGCGATCTGCACGGGCTGTTCGTGCGCAACGCCCGTGCGTACCGCGCCCCTTCGTAAATCCGAACGGCCGCGCTGGTGCGCGCGCATACGCCTATGTGGTTACCTGGCTCCATGACCGTGCTCGTGACCCGCCGCCACGTCGACTACGTGCGTGTCACCACCACGGGTTGTTCCGCCGCGAGTTGATTCTGTCCTCCGGCGCCCGACCAGCCCTTTCCCACCGTATCGCGCTGACCGCTGATGGAGGCGGCAGGCTGCCGTACCAGCGGATCTTCGCCGCAGGAGAGCGGTCATCAGCGCCGCATTCCGCAGGAGTACACATGACCGTCCAGGATTCCGCCACCGACACCGGCACCTTCGCCACGGAATGGGAGGCGTGGCACCGGCGGAGGGATTCCGCCCTCGCCCATGAGCACGGATTCCTCGCCGTCACCGGCCTGCACTGGCTGGCCACCGACCCCCAGCGCTTCCCCGACGCGCCCGGCATCTGGTCGACGGGCGACGACGGCGTCACCGTCGTGCTCGGCGAGGGGGAGGAACTCGCCGTCGACGGCACGGTGGTACGCGGACGGCACACCTTCGGCGTCATCCCGGAACGCGGCGGCGTCAACGCCGTCTGGGGGGATGCGGTGATCGAGGTCGCCAAGCGCGGCGGCCACGACCTGATCCGGCCGCGGCACCCGGAGCATCCGCTGCGCACCGCGTTCACCGGGACACCCGCGTACGCGCCGGACCCACGCTGGGCGGTCACCGGCACGTACACCCCGTTCCCCGAGCCGCGGCCGACCACCGTGGGCGCCGCCGTCGAGGGGCTGCAGCACGTCTACGACGCCCCCGGCCGGATCCGCTTCCACATCGGAGGCCCCGCACTGGGTCTGACCGCGTTCAACGGGCACACACCGGGCAGCCTCATGGTGCTGTTCACCGACGCCACATCGGGCGTGACCACGTATCCGGCCAACCGCGCCCTGCACATCGACCCGCCCGGACCTGACGGCACCGTGGTGCTGGAGTGGCTTTCTGCGTAAGCGGACGGGGCCGGCGCGGTGAGCCGGCCCGCCGGCCCAGGTGGCGCGGGGGCACTCAGGTCGGTCCCGCGCCCGCTCCCCGTCGGCCTGCGCGCGGGAGCCCGGCGACGGTCTCCCGCATGCCGGGTGTCCACGCGGTCCCGCACCAGCTCCCGGTCCTCCTCACTCCACTCGAAGGCGCGGGCCTGCTCCGGCGTCGGGTACTCGATGGCGCCCTCGGCGGTGCGGATGCTGCGGCCCCAGGCCGGGTAGCCGGTGGCGAGCTCGTGGGCCGTCTCCTCGTCCTCCGCCACGACCACGTCGGCCGAGACGCTGACGTACGGCTTGTCGAGGACGTCGGAGGGCTGGAAGAAGGCCCGGTAGCCGTCCACGGCCTCCAGCACGGTGGCGGGGCTGACGTGGTAGTTCGCGGCGAACCGCAGCCCCCGCGCGCCCGCGACCTCGGCGCTCTGGCACCGCTGCTGCCCAGGATCCGCACCTCGACGTCGGCGCCCTCGCCCGGCACGGCGTGCGCCTCGACGCCCTCCGGGGACCGGTAGGTGCCGGCCAGCAGGGCGAGGATGTCATCGATCTGCTCGGCCAGATCTGCCGGAACACCTCGTAGCTCTCGGCGTTGCGGTCCCATTGGTCCTCGGGTGTGTGGAACAGCTCGCGCTGGGCGGCGCCGTTGCCCTTGCCGATGATCAATGCCAGACGTCCGCCGGAGAGATGGTCGAGGGTGGCGTAGTCCTCGTATCGTGCCGCTCCCCCACGCCGAAGCCGTCGAAGCCGAGTTCCTCGGCGAGCAGGGCGTTGTCGAGAACCTCGCGAAAGCGGTCCTGGGTCGTCTTCTGCACCCCGGTGATCGGGTCCGGGCGGTGCACGATCAGGGTGATGGCGAGGAACTTCACGACGCTGCCCGTTGGTCGCGGACGTCGTCGGGGTGGGCCAGGCCGAGGTGGTCGCGCAGGGTCGGGCCCTCGTACTCCGTGCGGAACACGCCCCGTTCCTGCAGGAGCGGGACGACCTTGTCGGCGAACTCGTCGAGGCCGGTGGGGGTGATGTGCGGGACGAGGATGAAGCCGTCACTTGCGTCGGCCTGCACGAACTCGTTGATGGTGCGGGCGATCGTCTCCGCCGAACCGATGAAGTTCTGCCGGTTGCCGGTCTCGATGACCAGGTCGCGGATCGACCAGTTGTTCGCGGCGGCGAGCTCGCGCCACTCGCGGGCGGTGGCCAGCGGGTCGCGGTAGATGCGGACCTGGGCGCGGCCCTGGGAGATGTGGTTGTCGCTGACATCGGGGTCGATGTCGGGGAGCGGCCCGTCCGGGTCGTAGGAGGACAGGTCCCGGTTCCAGACGAACTCCAGGTGCTTGAGGGCGGTGGCGCCGCTGACCTGCTGGCGGCGCACCTCCTTGGCGAGTTCCTCCGCCTCGGCGTCGGTGTCGGCGAGGGTGAAGGTGGCGGCGGGCAGGATCAGCAGCTGGTCGTGGTGGCGGCCGTACTTGGCGAGGCGCTTCTTGACGTCGGTGTAGAAGGCCTGGCCCGCTTCGAGGGTGGCGTGTCGGCTGAAGATCGCGTCGGCTTCGGAGGCGGCGAACTCGCGGCCCTCCTCGGAGTCGCCGGCCTGGAAGATCACCGGGCGGCCCTGCGGGGAGCGCGGCACGTTGAACTGCCCGTGGATGTCGAAGTGTTGCCCAGTGTGGACGAAGGCGCCGGCCTTGGCGTCCCGCAGGAAGCTGCCGCTCTCCTGGTCGGCGAGGATCTCGTCGCCGTGCCAGGAGTCGAAGAGCTCGTTCGCCGTGGCCAGGAACTCCTTGGCGCGGGAGTAGCGCTCCTCCTGCGGCAGGAAGCCACCGCGGCGGAAGTTCTCTCCGGTGAAGGCGTCCCAGGAGGTGACGACGTTCCAGGCGGAGCGCCCGCCGGAGAGGTGGTCGAGGCTGGCGAACTGGCGGGCGACCTCGTAGGGCTCGTTGAAGGTGGAGTTGATGGTGCCGGTCAGGCCGAGATGCTCGGTGACGGCGGCGAGTGCCGCCAGGACGGTGAAGGTGTCGGGGCGGCCTACGACGTCCAGGTCGTAGATCTGCCCGCCCTGTTCGCGGAGCCTGAGCCCCTCGGCGAGGAACAGGAAGTCGGACTTGGCGCGTTCGGCCGTCCGCGCGAAGTGCACGAAGGAGCTGAACTCGATGTGGCTGCCGGCCTTCGGATCGCTCCACACGGTGGTGTTGTTGACGCCCGGGAAGTGGGCGGCCAGATGGATCTGCTTCAAAGGCTTGGTCATCGGTCGGGGATCCTTCCGGCTCAGGCAGCGGCGTAGCGGTTGGCGGGGCGGGCCAGGCCCAGCAGGCCGCGCAGGGTGTCCGCCTCGTAGGCGCGGCGGAAGGCGCCGCGGCGCTGCAGTTCGGGGACCAGCCCCCGGGTGATCGCCGGGAGGTCGTGGCCGGCGACGGCGGGGCGCAGCCGGAAACCGGTCAACCCGGCGGTGTGCAACTCCTGTAGAACGTCAGCGAGTTGGTCGGGCGTGCCGGCGAAGATCCGGGCGTCGCTGGTGTACGGCTCCCCCGCGAGGGCGTCGAGGCGCGCGCGCCGGTCCTCCGCGGCAGCCTGGTCGTCGTCCAGGAAGACCACCACGTCACCGAAGACATGCAGGGGTTCGCCTGCTCGCCCGGCCGTCTCCTGCTCGGCGCGGATCTCGGCGACGATCGCGCGGGCCTGCTCGGCGTCGTGCGGGGTCACGTAGCCGATGTCGGCCTGCCGGGACACCAGCCGGTACGGAACGGTCTGGTGGGCGAGGGCGCTGACGATCGGCTGGCCCTGCGGTGGGCGGGGCGTGATGGAGGGGCCCCTGACGCTGAAGTGCCTGCCCTCGAAGTCGATGTAGTGCAGCTTGTCGCGGTCGATGAAGCGGCCGGTGGCGGCGTCCCGGATCTCGGCGTCGTCCTCCCAGCTGTCCCAGAGGCGGCGCACCACCTCCACGTAGTCGGCGGCTTCGTCGAAGAGGTCGGCGACCACCTCCCGGGTGTCCGGGTGGTCGTAGGCCTCGATGCGCGGGATGGTGCGGCGGCCGAAGTGCGCGGCCTCGTTCGGGCGGGCGGTGATCTGCACCCGCAGGCCGGCGCGGCCGGCGCTGACGTAGTCGAGGGTGGCGATCGCCTTGGAGATGTGGAACGGCTCCGTGTGCGTGGAGACCACCGTCGGCACCAGGCCTATGTGCCGGGTCAACGGGGCGACGCGGGAGGCGATGAGGACGGCGTCGAGGCGGCCGCGGACCTGGTCGGTGCGCTCGTCAGGGTCGAGGAAGTGGGAGGACTGCGGGCCGAGGCCGTCCTCGATGGTCACGAGGTCGAGCAGACCGCGTTCGGCCTCGGCGACCAGATCGGCCCAGTATCCGGCGGTGAACAGCTCGCGCGGGCGGGCCTCCGGCTCGCGCCAGGAGGCGGGGTGCCAGCCGGTGCCGTCCAGGGCGACGGCAAGGTGCAGGGAAGAAAGGGGTGTTGAGGACACGAGGGGTGCCTTCCTGGAAGTCCGTGACGAGAACGCCCGCCTCCCTCAGACAGGAGGAGGCAACGGCGGTGAAGGAACGGGTCAGGAACAACGGAGCGCGCAGGCCACGCGCTGAAGGTCCATGGGGTGCCGGGAGTGGAGGTGGACGGCGTGGCCGCACCTGGTACCGGTGCCGCGCCTCGGAGTTGGAGAGCCTGCGCACCCCGGGTCGGCTACTTGTTGGTCTTGGGCAGGCCGGGCGGGTTGATCTCGGACTTGGTCACGGCCTCGTCGGACAGGCCCCAGCGCTGAAGTACCTTCGCGTACGTGCCGTTGTCGATGACGTGGTTGAGGGCGTCGGCGAGCGGCTTGACCAGGCCGCTGTCCTTCTTGGTGGTGGCCGCGATGAGCCCCTGGAGGGTGGAGCCGGCGCCGGAGTAGGTGCCGACGACCTCGGTCTTGCCGGTGGTGGCCGCGTGGTAGGCGGCGGTCGGGTTGGGGCCGAGGTAGAGGTCGATGCGGCCGGACTGGAGGGCGAGGTAGGTGTCGCTGTCGTTCTGGTAGTACTTGATGTTCACCGGCTTGCGGCCGGCCTTCTCGTTCTCCTTGCTCCACTCGACGAGCAGCTTCTCCTGGTTGGTGCCGCTGCCCACCGCGACCGTCCTGCCCGCCACGTCCTCGGGCCCGGTGACCTTCAGGCCGCTGCCCTTCTTCGCCTCGAAGGCGAGGTTGTCCTCGCGGTAGGTGGCGAAGTCGTACTTCTCCTTGCGCTCCTCGGTGACGGTGATGTTGCTGAACCCGACGTCGTACTTGGCGCTGTCCAGGCCGACGAAGATGTTCTCCCAGGAGACCGTGTTGATGTGCAGCTTGAGGCCCAGCACGTCGGCGACCAGGGAGGCGAGGTCGGGCTCGACGCCGATGACGGTCTTGTTGTCGGTGGCGTAGAAGGTGAGCGGTGCGGCGGAGCCGGAGGAGTCGACGATCTCCAGGGTGCCTCTCTTGCGGATCTTCTCGGGGACCTCGGCGGCTATGGAGTCGACCTTGTCGGTGGTGATGCGGTTCTGGTCGGGACTGATGTTGATCTTCGTCTTGCTGCCCGGCGTGGCCGCGACCTCGGTCGTGCCGCCGTCGTCGGGGTTGCTGCACGCGGCGAGGACGAGGGCGGTGGCGAGTCCGAGCGCGGCTGCGGCGGTGCGGCGGGTGATCGAGGTGGACATGGTCGTGCTCCTTGCTCGCGGGATGGGGTGAGGGTCGGTCAGAGGACCTTGGAGAGGAAGGCGCGGGTGCGCTCGTGCTGCGGGGCGTCCAGGACGGCCGCGGGCGGGCCCTGCTCCACGACGACACCGCCGTCCATGAACACCACGGTGTCGGCGACCTCGCGGGCGAAGCCGATCTCGTGGGTCACGACGATCATGGTGGTTCCGGTGCCGGCCAGGTCCTTGATGACGTCGAGGACCTCGCCGACCAGTTCCGGGTCGAGCGCCGAGGTGGGCTCGTCGAAGAGCAGCACCTTCGGTTCGAGAGCGAGGGCGCGGGCGATGGCCACGCGCTGCTGCTGGCCTCCGGAGAGCTGCCGGGGGTAGGCGTCGGCCTTGTCGGCGAGGCCGACCCGGTCGAGGAGCCCGCGGGCGGTCTCCTCCGCTGCCTTGCGCGGGCGGCGCAGCGCGGAGACCGGTGCCTCGACCAGGTTGTCCAGCACGGTCAGGTGCGGGAAGAGGTTGAAGTTCTGGAAGACGAACCCGATGTGGGTGCGCTGCTTCAGAACGTCCTTCTCCTTCAGCTCGTGCAGCTTGCTCCCGGAGCGGCGGTAGCCGATGAGTTCGCCGTCGATGCTGATCCAGCCGCGGTTGACCTTCTCCAGGTGGTTGATGGTGCGCAGCAGCGTGGACTTGCCGGAGCCGGACGGGCCGAGGATCACGGTGACCTCGCCGGCGCGGACCTGGAGGTCGACGCCGCGCAGCACCTCCAGCGGGCCGAAGCTCTTGTGGACGCCGTGGAGTTCCACCATCACGTCGTCGACCGTCGGCGTCGTGTCCTCGACGGCCACTGTCACGTCGTTCATCGGCTGTCTCCCAAGGGCTTCAGGGGTGTGACGGGCTGGTTGCGCTGGGCGGCTGCCGCGCGCAGGGTGCGGACGAAGCGGCGGGCACGCTGGAGGGGGGTGGGCGGCGGGGTGCGGTTGGCGCCCCGGGCGTAGCGGCGCTCGACGTAGTACTGCGCGACCGACAGCAAGGAGGTCAGCACCACGTACCAGGCGGTGGCGACCAGCAGCAGCGGGATCACCCGGCCGTTGCGTCCGTAGATCACCTGCACCTGGTAGAACAGCTCACCGATGGACATCACGTAGACCACCGAGGTGCCCTTGAGCAGGCCGATGATCTCGTTGCCGGCCGTGGGCAGGATGGCGCGCATGGCCTGCGGTAGCACGATCCGGCGGATCTGCCGCAGCCGGGGGATGCCTAGCGCGGCGGCCGCCTCCAACTGCCCGTGGTCGACGGCGATGACACCACCGCGCACGATCTCGGCGGCATAGGCGGCCTGGTGCAGCGTCAGCCCGATGACGGCCGCGCCCATGGTGCCGATGATGCTGTTGCTGTCGACGGACCAGAACACCGGGCCGAAGGGGATGCCGAAGCCCAGCCTCTCGTACAGCGCGCTCAGGTTGAACCAGAACACCAGCTGGACGATCATTGGGATGGACCGGAAGATCCATATGTAGGTCCAGGCGACGGTCTGCAGCACCGGACTGCGCGACAGCCGCATGAAGGCAAGGACAGTGCCGAGGAGGAAGCCGAGCACGGTGGCGTAGGCGGTGAGTTGGAGGGTCACCCACACTGCATGGACGATCGTCTCGGACAGCACGTAGTCGCGGAAGACGCCCCACTCCCAGACCGGGTTGGTGGCCAGGCCGTGCGCGAACTGGGCGACCAGCACGATCACGGCGACGGCCGCCACCCAGCGGGCGTAGTGGCGGGCGGGGACGACCTTGAGGGAGGCCGGGTCGTCCGGGGTGGGCGGAGCCCCGGTGCCGGGCGAGGCCGCTGCGGGTGGCGCGGAGGCGGAAGGTGTGGTGAGTCCCATCGTGACGTTCCTGCTTACTCGTTACGTGTGCTCGGGCGGGTTGATCCGCGACGTGTCGATCGCGGAGGCGGAGGTGCCCCACTTCTTGAGGATCCGGGCGTACGTGCCGTCCTTGATCAGCTCGTTGACGGCCGCCTGGAAGGCCTTGGTGAGGGGGGAGCCCTTCTTGAACGCGAAGCCGACGTCGAGGCGGTGGAACTCACCGAGGAAGGTGGTCTGCGAGGCGGGCTGGGCCGCCTGGTAGCGCAGGCCGTTGATGGTCGACATGATCACGTCGATCCGGCCCTGCTGGAGCGCGGTGAGGGTCGCCCCGTTCTCCGAGTAGACCTTCACGTCGTACGGCTTCTTGCCCGCCTTCGCGCACACGCCCTTCTGCGCGGTGAGGGTCGCTTCGAAGGTGGTGCCGGCGCCTGTGCCGATGGTCAGCCCGCACAGCTGGGTGAGGTCGGTGACCTTCTTGCCGAAGGTGGTATTGCCCGTCTTCACCGCGAAGCCCTGGCCGTCGTTGATGTAGGTGACGAAGTCGATGGTCTTCAAGCGTTCGGTGGTGACGCCGAAGTTGCCGGTCCCGAAGTCGTACTTGCCGCTGCCCAGGGCGGGCAGGATCGTCTCGAAGGAGGCGTCCTGCCGCTCCAGCTTCACGCCGAGGACCTTGGCCACCGCGTCGGCGAGGTCGATGTCCTGGCCCGCGGGCGGCTTGTCCTGGCCGTTCGGGTAGTACGCCCCGGGCGGGAATCCGACCGAGCTGCCGACCCGCAGCGTGCCCGCTTCGCGGACGCCGACTGGCAGCAGGGCGGCGGCGGAGTCCACCTTGCGTACGGCGGCGACCGGGTCGTCGGCCGGCGCGGGGGACGCCTGAGCGGCCGCCGGTGCGGTGCCGGAGGTGTCGCCGGAGCCACAGGCGGTCAGCGCCAGTACGGGCAGCAGCGCGATGGTCGCGGCGACACGCAGGCGGGTTCTGATCGGGCGAGGGTTCACAGGTCGGCTGCCTTTCCCGTGCGTGCTGTGCGTGCTGTGCCTGCTCTGCGTGCTTCGGCCTGCAGATGCTTCTCGAAGGGCAGCGGGCCGATGGTTTCCGGGTCGGCCCCGGTGTCGAACAGCGGTGTGTAGCCGGTGGCCAGGTACAGGCCGCGGGCCTCGGGCTGGCGTGGCCCGGTGGTCAGATAGATCCGCCGGTAGCCACGTGTGCCCGCCTCGCGTTCCAGCTCGGCGATGACACGGCGGGCAAGGCCGCGCCGCCGGTGGGCGGAGTGGGTCCAGATCCGCTTCAGCTCGGCGGTGGTCGCGTCGTACCGCCGGAAGGCGCCGCCCGCTACGGGCTCGCCGCGCTCCAGCAGCAGGAGCAGCAGGCCGCCGTACGGTTCGGTGAACTCCTCGTCGGGGTAGCGGGAGATCTCGGCGTGGGCGTCCTTGCCGTAGCGCGTGGAGTACTCGTGGCCGAGTTCGCGCAGCAGGGGTCTCACGCGCGGGTCGGATACGGATACCTGAAGGACCGTCAACTCGGGAGCGGACGTCATCCGTTCACCGCCGTCAGGGTCTGCGTCCCGCCTGCCGCCCGCTCTGCGTCGCGCTTGGCGACCTCCTCGCGGACGATCGGGATCACGTACCGGCCGAAGTCGATGGCGTCGCCGAGCAGGTCGTAGCCGCGGGCGGAGAGGATGTCGACGCCGAGGTCGTAGTAGTCGAGGAGTGCCTGGGCGACCGTCTCCGGGGTGCCGACCAGGGCGTTGGAGTTGCCCGCGCCACCCGTCGCGGCGGCGGTCGGGGTCCACAGGGCGCGGTCGTAGCGCTCCCCCGCCTCGGCGATGGCGAGCAGCCGCTGCGAACCAGTGTTCTGCGGCTGGGCGTGTCCGTTGTGGCGCTTGGTGATCGCCTCGCCCTTCTCCTTCCGGGCCTTGATCGCGCCGACCGTGCGCTGGGCCTTCTCCCAGGCCAGCTCCTCGGTCGGGGCGATGATCGGGCGGAAGGCGACCTGGACGCGGGGCACGTCGGTGCGGCCCGCGGCCTTCGCGGCGGCCTTCACGTTCTCGATCTGCTCGGCGGTCTTCGCCAGGGGCTCGCCCCACAGGCAGTAGATGTCGGCCTCGGCGCCTCCGGCGGCGTACGCGGCAGGGGACGAGCCGCCGAACGAGACGTTCGGGCGGGGCTGTTGGAGGGGGAAGACGTCGCTGACGAAGTCGTGGAAGCGGTAGTGCTCGCCCTCGTGGTCGAAGGGCTCGTGGGTGGTCCAGATCTTCCTGACGATCCGGATGTATTCGCGGGTGCGGGCGTAGCGCTCGTCCTTGGTGAGGGTGTCGCCCTCGCGGCCCTGCTCGTGGTCGTTTCCGCCGGTGATGAAGTGCACGGTCAGCCGGCCGTCGCTGATCTGGTCGAGGGTGGCGAAGGTCTTGGCGGCGAAGGTGGGGTAGGAGACGTTGGGCCGGTGGGCGAGCAGGATCTGCAGGCGCTCCAGCCTGCTCGCGATGTACGCGGCGGCCGGGGCGGGGTCCGGGGACCCGGAGCCGTAGGCGAACAGCACCCGGTCCCAGCCGTGGTCCTCGTGGGCCCGGGCGAGCCGGAGCGTGTACTCCTTGTCGAACGCGGCGCCGGAGCGGGGCGTGGTTTCGGAGCCGTCGTTGGTGGCGGCGATGCCGAGGAACTCCACGGGCATGGGCATGGCCTTTCAGGGATCGCGGCGGCACGCGGGCATGGCGGAATCGCCCTGCGTGCAGGCATGAGTGAACAGACCGTCAGGCAGACGGGGCGGTGCGGTCGTGACGACGTCGAGCGTCGGGAGAAGCGGAGCTGCGGCAGCGCGCGTGAGGAGAGAACTCGGCCCGCGACGGGGTCACCGAGGGAGGGAAGGGCCGGTCAGACGGCCCGCTGCCGAGTCAGGCGCAACACGCGGCCGACCACACCCGACCGAAGTCGATGTGATCGCGCGAGACCAAGCGCTGCTGGGCAGTCATGCGACTACTTGAGCAGTACATCGTGGCGCTCGTCAAGCAGCGCCCGGATGCCGGACGGCTCGGGATCGGCGCTGCCCTGGGCGCTGTTGACACATCGATGCCCTGGGCACATACGATCGACAGCGGATCGGCCGCCCTGCCCGGCGGCCTTCCCGTCCGCGTTGAGGGACGCGGCGCATGTGACGACGCCGAGCCCCGGCCGCACCTACGCACGCAGCGCCTGTGGCGTTGCGCTCCCTGCGAGTGCCACCGGGTGGTCACCCACGCCTGCCATCCCCTCCCCCGGAGAGCCTCTCGATGGTCACGCCTTCCGAAGTCACGCCGGCCCCTGCGACGCAACCCCCGAAAAGGGCGAGTGCCCCTGGTCCCGACGTGCCGCGCATCGTGCCGCGCCGGCACCTCGGCCGCTGGGCGACCGCTGCCGCCGCGCTGCTGCTGTTCGCGATGGTCCTCAACTCCGTCGTCCGCAACGACGCCTTCCAATGGAGCGTGGTGGGCCGGTACTTCACCACCGCCGCCGTGCTCGACGGACTGCTGCTCTCCCTGTGGCTGACCGCCGTGGTGATGGTGCTCGGCTTCCTGCTCGGCACCGTGCTCGCGGTGATGCGCCTGTCGGCCAACCCTGTGCTTCGCACGCTGAGTTGGGGCTATGTGTGGATCTTCCGGTCCACGCCGCTGCTGGTGCAGCTGCTGTTCTGGTTCAACATCGGTGCCCTGTATCCGACGCTCGGCCTCGGCATCCCGTTCGGCCCGCAGTTCCTCACCGTCAAGACGGTCAACCTCCTCGGCCCCACCCTGACCGCCGTCATCGGCCTGACCCTGCACGAGACCGCCTACGCCGCCGAAGTGGTGCGCGGCGGCATCCTCTCCGTGGACCCCGGGCAGACCGAGGCCGCCCAGGCGCTGGGGCTGAGCAGGCGCCGCACGCTGCGCCGGATCGTCGTCCCCCAGGCGATGCGCTCGATCGTGCCCACGGCCGGGAACATGCTGATCGGCACGCTCAAGGGCACCAGCATCGTCAGCGTGCTGGCCGTGCACGACCTGCTGTACTCGGTGCAGCTGATCTACAACCAGACCTACCAGGTCATCCCGCTGCTGATGGTCGCCACCCTGTGGTACATCGCGGTCACCACGGTGCTGAGCGCGGGCCAGTTCCACGTCGAGCGGTACTACGCGCGCGGGGACTCCCGCACCCTGCCGCCGACCCCGCTGCAACGGCTGCGCGGCCATCTGACCGCCGTGCGCCATCGACTGAGCGCGGCCACGGCCGCCGACGCCCGCCCGGCGATCGGCGGTGACCGGTGAGCAGCACCCCTTCGCCGGCCGTCCTGGTCGTCGTCGGCGCGGGGCCGCGCGCCACGGGCCTGCTGGAGCGGATCGCCGCCAACGCACCCGAACTGTGGGACGAGGTACGAGAGTTGCGCATCCACCTGGTGGACCCGCACCCGCCCGGCCCGGGACGCGTCTGGCGTCACGAACAGTCGGCGCTGCTGCGGATGAACTCCATGGCCGAGGACGTCACCATGTTCACCGACGAGTCCTCCACGATCGACGGCCCGGTACAGCCGGGCCCCTCACTCGCCGAGTGGGCCGCCCAGTTCTCCGGCCGGAGCCCGCGCCACGCCCCGTACGCCGAACCCACCGACCCTGACGTGCTCGCCGAACTGCGCACGCTCGACGGGTCCGACTTCCCCACCCGCCGTGCCCAGAGCGCCTACCTGGACTGGGTGTTCCGCAGGGCGCTGGCCCAACTGCCGCCCACCGTCACGGTCGAGTGGCACCCCACCACCGCGACCGCCGTCACCGGTCCCCCGGACGGCCCGCAGCAGGTGCACCTCGCCGACCGCGCCACCCCGCTCACCGCCGACCTGGTCGTCCTCGCACAGGGACACCTCGGCTCCACTCCCGCCGCCGAGCACCGGGACCACGCCGCCTTCGCTCGCCGGCACGGCCGCTTCCACCTCCCGCCCGAGTTCTCCGCCGACGCCGACCTGTCCGCACTGCGACCCGGCGAGCACGTCATCCTGCGCGGCTTCGGGCTGGCCTTCATCGACGTGATGACGCTGCTCACCGAGGGACGCGGCGGCAGATACCGCACCGAGGCCGACGGCACCCTCACCTACCTCCCGTCCGGCCGCGAGCCCGTCCTGCACGTCGGATCGCGGCGCGGTGTGCCGTACCGCTCCAAGACCCGCTACCGCCTGCAGGGTCCCCGGCCTCCACTGCCGCGCCACTTCGGCCCTGAGGCGGTCGACGCACTGCTCGCCGAGGGCCGCCCGCTGGACCTGCGGCGCGACGTGTGGCCGCTGATGGCCAAGGAGATCGGCTTCGGCCACTACCACGAGCTCTTCCACGCCCACCCCGAGCGCACGGCCCTCCCCTGGCCGGATTTCGTCGCCGCCTACGACCGCCTGGGCTGGTACGACGCCGAGATGGCGGCCCTCGTCGCCACGGCCGTACCCGACCCGGCGGACCGCCTGGACTTCGAGGTCCTGGACCGCCCGCTGGACGGCCTCGCGTTCCCCACGCCGGAGGCGTTCCAGGACCACCTGCGCGACCACATCGCCCGGGACGTCGCCCGCCGCGAGGACCCGGCGTTCAGCGCCGACCTCGGGGCGTTCCTCGCCCTGCTCTCGGTCTACGGGCAACTGCCCCGCCTGGTCGCGGCGGGGCGACTGACCGCGCGTTCCGTCGCCGAGCAACTCGACGGCTGGTGGCACGGCTTCTTCAGCTTCCTGGCCTCCGGTCCGCCCGGCTTCCGCCTGCGCCAACTCCTCGCGCTGTCCCGGGCCGGCATCGTCCACTTCCTGGGGGCGGACATCCGCATCGCCACCGACGAGACGAGCGGCACCTTCACCGCGACCAGCCCCACCGTCTCCGGCCACACCACCCACGCCACGGCCCTGATCGAGGCGTACCTGCCGGGCCCCTCCCTGGCCCACACCGAGGACCCACTCCTGCGGGGCCTGCATCGGGAAGGCGCACTCGCCGAGGAGGTCATCGCCGACCCCACCCACACCCACCGCTCCGGCCTGCTCGCCGTCTCCCCCACGGACGGCCACGTCCTCGACCCGTCCCTCGACAGCCCCCACCCCCGGCGCATCGCCCTCGGCGCCCCCACCAACAGCCGGGCCGTCGCCGCCTTCGCCCGCCCCCGCACCAACGCCCCGGCCTTCCGCCAGAACGACGCCGTCGCCCGCGCGCTCCTGCGTGCTCTGAGCACCACCGAGGCCGAGACGGCAACGTCACCGGTGGACAGCCGACCTCTCGGAGTGTGAGACCTTGTGTGAGACCTTTCCCTGGAAGCCGTGCGAGGCGGGCGCACTCGACGGCATCGCGACCGTCCGCGTCACCGACTGCCTGGACGCCCGCGAGCACGCCAACGTCGTCGTCGTGCAGCCCTCGTCCGCCGGCCGCGCGGCGGGCGGCCGGCCCGTGTGGCTCGGCCTGGTCAACGACGCCGATGCCACCGCCGGCATCACCGCCTGGATCGAGCAGGGCGGGCCCGGACTCGCCGACCCGCCCGGCATCCTCGACCTGTACAGCTTCGCTCCCTCGCGCCGCGTGCGGGGGCAGGTGGAGGGCTGACGCACGAGACCCTGGGGAAGAGGCTCACCGGGCCTGCGGGCGCCGCCATGCCTGGATCCCTTCGGGTGCGGCCGGGTGTCGTTCGAGCCCCACCGCCGCCAACTCAGCGGCCAGCGTCTCGTCGGAGACGACATGGCAGTCGAACCCTGCGGTCTCCTCCCGGATCAGTTCGTCGCCGCGCCAGGTCCGGTAGGTCATCACCCAGCGGATCAGGTCCTCATCCACGACGTCTGCCCGCGCGAGGGTGTCGTAGCGGTACCGTCCCAGCGTGCCGCCAGGGACCACCGAGGGCGGGATGGCGGTCGCCGTCTGGGGGTGTTGCGACTCCATGATCAGCGCTCCCCCGGGGCGGAGTGCGCCGGCCCACTTGTGCCAGAGCCGAGCCCGCTGCTCCGGCGAGAGGTGCATGATCATGTTGAACAGCACCACGGCGTCCAGCGGTATGTCCACCTCGGCGGTCAGCGCGTCCTCGGGCAGCACGGTCACTGCGTCTGCGGCTGCCGGTATGCGGGACAGCCGCGTGACCAGAGCGGCGCGCATGATGCGCGTCGGCTCGATCGCGAAGATCTCGCCGTCCGGCCCGAGCAGTTCCAGCAGTACCTCGGTGAACACCCCTGTGCCCGGGCCGATCTCGGCAACCGTGCGGGATCCGGACACCAGCCGCCTCAGGGCGTCCGAGAACGAGGCTCGTACCGCCTCGGGGAAGATCAGGTCGTAGTAGGGGCCGTTGACGGCATAACCGAGCCCTTGATCGGCGCGGTCGGCCTCACTCGTGACGGTCTTGGTCATCTGTGCTGTGGCCTTTCTCGGTGATGAGCAGGTACCTCTCCGAACCGATGGCCCAGGCATCGGTGCGCGGTCGCGCGAGCACATCGGCGCTTTCCGCAGTCGCAGCGCACGGCGGAGTCGGCGGAACGGGAACTCAACCCCTCCCTGCCGTTCCTTCCGCCCGAACCACAACACCGTCGCACGCCATCGGGGAGCAACCGAGGGTGGCGGTACCCACGCCCCTGGGGCGACCGCGGCGAGCAACCCCGCGGGGTGCTCGGGGCTGCTGGTTGGGCGCTCACGGTCCGGCGGGCAGAGGAGCGGCGGGGTCCGGTCGCCGGACGAGCTTCGCCAGGAGCCCATGGCGGGGTGCCAGGCACCAGGTGAGAGCGAACAGGGCCGTGAGGACGACGACCACGGAGCCGCCTGCGGCCAGGTCGTATGTGTAGGAGACGTACAGACTCGCGACGCTGCCGGCGCAGCCGATGAGCGACGCACACCAGGCCGACGACTGCGGCGACGCCGAACGCCCACTGCATGAAGGGCAGTTGCCATGGGTCAGTGAAGAAGCCGAGGAGCTCGCTCATGATGCGGTCACCGTGCCGATCGCGCGGTCGAGGCCGAAGGCCCGCAGCATCTGGTCGGGCTCGGCGAGGAGTTCGGGGCCGCCCTCGGCGACGACCGTGCGGTTGATCAGCGCCACCCGGTGGCAGGTGCGGGCGGCGGCCGCCAGATCGTGGGTGGTCATCAGCAGGGCCCTGCCTTCCGCGGCCAGCCGGCCGAACAGCTCGTTCAACAACTCCTGGGTGGGGCTGGGAGGAGTCGGCGAACACGGTTTGTACGCCTGCCTTGCGCATCGCCTCGGTGAGTGAGCGCAGGTCGGAGGAGCTGGGCGAGGCCAGCGTCGTACCGCTCGGGACCACCGCGCCGATCACCCGGAAGCCGAAGCGGTCGGCGAGGTAGCCGAAGACGTGGTGGTTGGTCACCAGCGCGCGCCGCTTCTCGGGTATGCGGGCGAAGGACTTCTCCATCCAGGTGGTGAGGTCGGCGAGTTGGTCGTCGTAGCGGTCGGCATTGGCGCGGACCGTCTTCTCGTCCACGTGCTCGACGACCTGGTCGGCGATCAGGCCCACGACTTTGCGGACGCGGTCGGGGTCGGTCCAGAAGTGCGGGTCGGGCTGCTCGGCCTCCTCCTCGGGGCCTCCGTCGTCGTGCGCCTGGAAGGCGAGCGGGTCCGCCGCCTTGCCGGCCTCGAAGGTGGGCACCCCCGCCTCGCGGGCGGCGTTCACGTGCCGCAGTACGTTCTCCTCCAGTCCCAGTCCGTTGAAGACCACCAGGTCGGCGCGCTCCAACTCGGCGGCCTGCACGGCCGACAGGCCGAAGGAGTGCGGGTCGGCGTTCGCCTTCATCAGCACGGTGACGTCGGCCTCGTCGCCCACGATCTCCTGGGTGATGTCGCCCAGGATGTTGGTCGTCACGACCACGCGGGGCCGGTCGTCGCCGCTCGTACAGCCGGTGCCGGCACCGGCCAGGGCGAGGGTGAGCAGGAGCAGCAGGAGGGTGCGCAGCCGCCGCGACCCTCGCGTCTGTCTCGTCATCGTCCGGTCTCCACCATGAGGGCCGGCTCGATGTCCAGGTCGAAGGTGCGCGCGATACGCAGGTTGTCGTTGTAGTCGATCTCGTACACGCGTTTGCCCTTGGAGTCGTTGAGGTAGGCGCGGCTGCGGTCGACCTCGATGACCGGTGCCGCGTTCCCGTGGGTACCGGTCTCTGGGGCGCCCGTCAGAAGCGGCTTTGTCTGGGAGACCTGCTTGCCGGTGGCGATGTCGTAGCCGTGGAGTGCTCCGTCGGTCTCCAGGACGATCAGGACGGAGCCCTCGCCGGCGGTGTTGGCGGAGACGACGGGCCCGGTCTTCACCCGTGTCCACGTCCGCTCGCTGACGTCCAGCACCCGCACGGCCCGCTTCCCGGCCGGTGCCGTGAGCGTGTCGCTGCCGGGCCGGTGCCGGAAGGCCGTGGCCCGTTCCGCTTCGGGTACGTCGCTGCCGTAGGGGATCTTCTCGGCGGTGAAGGTGCCGTCGTCCTCACGGACGAGCAGGGCGCCGTCGGCGCAGCCGAGGACGACTCCGCGCCGGGTGACGGCGTCGCCCCGCGCCTCTTCGCAGCGGGCGTCCGGCGACGTGGCCCGCTTGCCCTCGCGGTCGTACACCGCGACCGTCCCGTCGTCCGTGACGCCGAGCAGGTGCTCCGCGTACGGCACGACGGCTCCCGCGTGTGTCCCGGGAAGCGTGCGGGCGGAGCCGACCTTGCCCTTTTCCAGACCGGCCCGGCGGTAGATGCTGGCCCGGCCGTCCTCATCGGTCACCGCGGTCACGGCGGCATCGCTGCGGATGCGCGTGCCCGGGCCTCCGGGCAGCTCGCCCACGTCACGTATCGCCGCGCGGTAGTAGTGGACGTGGTCGCCGTGGTCCACCATCCAGGCGCCAGCGTCGAGGACGTGCGTGCCGCCCGCGGTGTGGAAGTAACCGAACCGGCCGTCCGTGGTCAGTTCCGCGGTGCCCGCCGTCCGGGACACCTCGTGCACCTTTCCGGTGATCAGATCGAGTACCCGCGTGTCTCCGGGCCTCGGGGCGTTGAGCACCAGCCGGGACTGCTGCTCGGCCTTCTCCTGTGCCCCTGCGACGTAACCGTGCGGAGCGGAGGCCGGGGGCGCCGTCCTCGGGGCGGACGCGGTGTCGTCCCGGCCCGCACAGCCGGTGGTGAGCAGACAGACGGCCACGAGCGTGGTGGACATCCCAGCAGTGGCGTTTCTGCGGATGAACAAAGGGATCACCTCTTCCATCAGTGGGTGGCCGCGGCGTGAGCACCGGCGAGGCGCGCACGGCGGTGGTGGCGGAGACCGGATGCCAGGTGGGAGAGGAAGAACAGGCTCACCGCGAGGGCCGAGATGGTCGCGCCGGCCGCGGTGCTCAGGTGCCAGGACAGCAGCAGTCCGCCGAAGGTGGCGGTCATGCCGAGGAGTGCCGCGAGGGCCATGACACCCCGCACGCTGCGCGTCCAGGGCAGCGCGGCCGCGGGCGGGGCGATGAGCAGCCCCAGGACGAGCAGCGTGCCCACGATGTGGAAGGAGGCGACGATGGCCAGCGCCAGCAAGCCGAGCAGCACCGCATGAGCCAGGCGCGGGCACAGACCGAGCGTGTGGGCCTTGCGCGGGTCGAAGGCCAGGGCGAGGAAGGCCCGGTGGCCGAGGACCGAGACGACCAGCGCCAGCAGCAGCGCCACGCCCAGCAGCACCAGGTCCTGCTCTCGGACTGCGAGGACGTCACCGAAGAGGAACCCGGTCAGGTCGACAGCGAAGGACTGCGAGCGCGAGACGATGATGACGCCGAGCGACAGCATCCCCACGAACAGCAGACCGATCCCGGTGTCCTGGGACAACCGCGGGGTGCGGCCGAGGGCGGTGACCCCGGCCGTCATGACGGCCGCGCTGAGCAGCGCTCCCACCAGCAGGTTGCCGCCGAACAGCGCGGCGAGCGCGACTCCGGGCAACAGCCCGTGCGACATGGCGTCACCGAGGAAGGCCATCCCCCTGAGCACCACCCAGATGCCGGCGAGGGCGCAGATCGCCGACACCAACCCACTCACGACCTCGAAGCCGCGCGCTCAGCCGACATCTGCCTCCTGCTCAGCGACGGCCGCCTGGCGGAACAAGGCGACCCCGAGCGGCTCCTCACCCCTTCCACACTCGCCCGGACCTGGCAACCGGCCTGAGACCCCTGGATCGATCGCCCTGGTCGCCGACCGGTCAACGGCCGGTCGACGGCCGGTCGACCGGATCGGCCGACAGCGACGGCTTGGACCTCGCCGGTCGCCGCTGTCCGGGGTCCTCGGGCGCATGCTCTGCCAGATGAGCATCGAAGCGCTCTTCCACTCGGCCGCGTGGGCCCGGGCGGAGTCGGTGAAAACGCCGTCAGTGTCGAACACGACCGCCCTGACGTCCCGCAGCACAGGTGCTACCACGTCCTGACCGAACAGTCATCGCTGCTCTCCTCGTGACTGGGCCCAGGCAAGATTTAGGCGAGCTGCGGAACGACCGCCACCGGGCAGTACGCGTGGTGCAGCAGGGTATGGCTCACCCGGCCGAGTTGCAGGCCGAAGTGGCCATGCTTGCGACGCGCCCCGATGATCACGAGGTCGGCCGCGGCCGAGCGGTGTAGCAGCACCTTGCGGGCCGGGCCCTCTATCGTCGTACGGCTCACCCGCACATCCGGGTGATCGGCGACCGCGTCGCGCAGCAGCTCGTCCAGCTGGATGCGGGCCTGCTCCTCGTGGTACTGCGCCGGTGTCTCGGCAAGCGCGGCCGTGTCGGCGGTCTCGCGTGCGGGGCAGCGCCATGCCCGTACCACGTCGAGCGTGCACCTGCGGACCTCCGCCTCGCGGAAGGCGAACCGCGCCGCGATCCCGCTGCTGGTGGGGTCCCCGGCACCCAGGAGGATCCGCTCATGGCTGCCGGACACGCCGGCCTTGTCGCCGCGTACCACGATCACCGGGCAGTACGCCCGTGCAGCAACGGCCAGGCCGACCGAGCCGAGCAGCAGTCCCTTCAGCTCGCTACGGCCCCGCGACCCGGTGACCAGGGCGGTGGCGTTGTTCCCCTCGTGCAGGAGTGCCTCCGCCGCGTCAGCCGGGAGGACCTCGGTGGTCACCTTCACCTCAGGGTTGCGCCGCAGGGCGCGCTCCGCCGCGGAGGCGACAAGGTGGTCGGCCATCACCTGCTCCGACGGGCGTTCCAGAGTGACCGACGGTGTGATGCCCTCGTAGCGTTCCCAGAGGGAGGCGTAGACCAGCCGTAGCGGAAGCCCGTACCGGGCGGCTTCGTCCACCGCCCAGTCGACTGCCATCAGGCTGCCGTCCGATCCATCGACGCCCACGACCAGGGGGAGTTCCAGCGTCATCGTTCCCACCGCCTCGTACACGAGCAGCCTTCACATCCACTCTCAGCGTCCCGCCGGTGGCAGCCGGGGTAGGAGGGGCTGTCCGGCCCCGACCGGGACCGTTCGGCCCATGTCCCTGCCCATCCGGAGCGGCCCACAATGATCTGGTAGCCCGAAGTAAGGGAGCGAGAAGATGTCCATCGCCTCCCGGATCGTCGTCATCGGGGTCGATAATGAGTTCCGTCACGACGATGGCGTGGGCTGGGCCGTGATTGCGCGCCTCGAAGAGCGCACGGCTGACCGACCGCTGCCACCCGGCCCCGTTCTGGAGACTTTCGTCGGCGACCCGGGGAGGCTGCTGGGCCTGCGGGAGAACGCTGAGCTCGCGGTCCAGGAAGGCGGGCGCCCGTCCGCGCCGAACAGATCGCCACGGAAGGACGAGGCCGATGAACCTGCCGATCGTCGTCGGCGTGGACGGCTCCGAGGCCAGCCTGCGGGCCGCGGACTGGGCGGCCGATGAGGCCGCGCTGCGCGGCGCCCCACTGCGTCTGGTGCACGCCTCGCTCTGGGAGTGCTACGAACGTGCCGTCTTCCCCGCAGCATCGGAGAGGTGGGAGCAGCTGCTCACCGATGTCCTCGTAGTCGCCGCGGCCCATCGCGCCCGGCAGCGCGTCCCAGACATGAAGATCGACACCCAGGTCGTGCCCGAGGGGCCGGTGCCCGTTCTCATCCAGGAGGCACATCGTGCGTCCGTGCTGATCCTGGGATCGCAGGACCGCGGCGGCGTCGCCGAGCTGCTGCAGGGCTCGGTCGGCCTGACCGTGGCCGGCCTCGCCGACTGTCCGGTGATCGTGGTCCGCGGCGGACACGAGGGCGGGGACAGGTCCGGCGCGCATCGCCGTGTCGTGCTCGGCGTCGGCGAGGAGGCAGCAAGCGCGAACGCCATCCGGTTCGCCCTTGAGGAAGCGGAGCGGCGCGGCGCCGTACTCGAGGCCGTGCGCGCCTGGCGGCGCCCGGCGCACGAGACCACGGACCACCCATGGTTCGTCGGAGAACCGGCACATGTACGTGAGGAGCGGGCGGTGCAGGCCCTGGAAGCCGCGCTCCGTGAAGCCCCGGCGGGTGTGCGGCTGCACAAGCGTGCCGTGGAGGGTCCCGCCCGTCAGGTGCTCCTGGACACCTGCCAAGACGCCGACCTGCTGGTCCTGGGTGCGCGGCGCCGCCCTGGGCACTTCGGTTTGCACCTCGGCCGGGTCACCCACGCGGCGCTGACCCATTCCGCCTGTCCGGTCGCCGTTGTGCCTGAGCAGCCGCGATACCCGTAGTTCCCTTCCTGTCAAAGGGGCTCGTGACGAGCGGGCTCGTCGCGGGTTTCCGCGACTTCGCCGGATCGAGGCCTGGGCGGCGCGGATCGGCCAGGAGCTGACGAGCGCGAGGGATGCGTGCCAGGGTCGCGTCCTCCCGAGGTTGCGCCGAAGATGGATGTGTGGCTCGTCGAGATCCTCATGCCCGTGATGCGGGGCGCGCGGCCCAACGGCCAGGGATGTCGGGGACGCGCGTAGTCCTCGCTGTTCTGGGTCTCTCGGTGGCTGCATACGCATCCCTTGTGCGGCCACGGCTTCTCCGTTGGGGGGCCACGGATGAGGAGGCGCGAGGGCCTTTCCCGGGTGCTGACCTCATTCCTGGCGGCAAGCGGACGGCAACGATGGCGGTGACAATCAAGGCACCGCCATCGCAGGTCTGGCCATGGCTCGTCCAGATGGGGTGCGATCGTGCCGGCTGGTACAGCTGGGACCGCCTTGACAATGGCGGCGTCGCAAGCGCCAGGCGCATCCACCCAGAGTGGCAGCAGATCTCGGTTGGGGACCATCTCGCTTCGACGCCGAGCGGCAGTACCTGGTTCGAGGTGGCGGCCCTCGATCCGGGACGTTTCCTCGCTCTGCGCGCACCGTTTGACTTGCGGGGTCGTCCGTTCGATACAAGGGGACCGCGCCCGCGTCTCTACACCGATTCGCTGTGGGCTTTTCTCCTCGACGAAGTCCAGGGCGGGCGCAGCCGGCTCATTGTCAGCGGGTATGCGGCCGCCAAACCAGGTCTGCTCGCAGCCATCGGCAACTTCCTGCTGTGGGAACCGGCCCACTGGTTCATGCAGACCCGCCAGTTCGCGAACCTGAAGATCCGGGCGGAGGCCGGTCAAGAGTGACACCAGGCGTCAAAGAGCTGTTGGGCCATCCGGTGACCGATCCGGGGCCTTTCGGCCTATACGGTGGTCCAGCCCCGGCTCCTGACTTGAGAGTGGGACGACCAGTGGAGCTGCCGTACGGAGGCCGTCATGAACACCGCCTCGGCCCTTCGCTCAGGTGGAGTGGGAACCCCCGCCCTCATTACGCTGTATTGGCCGCCGTTGGGCGCCGGCGGTGTGCGGTTGGTCCGATGGAATGGCCGCCTGTATGAGGCGATCGCCGCGCATCTCCAGCACCGGGAATCGCTCGACCTGTATCACTCTGCTCTGCAGGTCCGACTCGGAGCCGACTGCTACGCCATCGAGATGGCTCCCGTGTGGCGCACGGACGAACCTGATCGGGCCGTGGTCGCCGAGGGGGCTGTGGGGCTGCCGCGGCTGGGCCGCTCGCGCCTGTTTCGCTATGAAGTCCGGCGTTGGCGCAACGGGAGCATCCCGGACGTCGCTGAGGCCGTGGCCAGCCCTCGGTGCCTGAGTGCAGACGCTGATCAGGTTCGGCGGATGCTGGACCTGGTTCCGTCCTTCCCACCATGACCTGGGGACGCGATGAGCTAGGCACCGGCGATCAGTGCCGACATGCATCGCGTAGGCCAGCGCTTCGGCGGTGGTCACAAGGTTCCTCGGCACCCCGATGAGGGGGGCCGTGGCCACCGTAGCCAACGGCGTCAGTTCACGGGCGTTGTCGTCGTCGAACAGACGGTTGCACTGGATCATGTCCTCTCGCTTGTTGGTGGCGAGCCGCAGACGGAGACCGTCAGAGGCCTCCTCTGCTGCGTGCACGGCGGAGCCGTTCCAGGGCTCCTTGCGAAGCATCTGCCTGAACTGCTCAGCCGCAGCAGGGTCGGTGATCTTCCTATCGGCCAGCAGCCGATCGACTGTGCCTGGATTCAGGGCGTCGAATGTGGCCCACGAGGGGCTGTAAGCCAGCACGTGGTCGGGGTTCAAGCGGGCCAGACAGCGAGCGACAGCGGGATGTCCGACCGAGCTCGAAGGCACCACGACACTTCCGCTGCAGCCCCACACCGTCGACAGTCGAGCCAGGGCCGCTGCCGTCCACTCAACCCAGCGCTCACCACCGTCGGGTGCCACCACGACGATGCGAGGCGGCCTGGCCGCGTAGGACAGTGTGAAGAAAGGTGAAGGGCTGCTCGGGCATCCGCCCAGTTTCGCACCTGTAGAGCGGCGGGTCGGTCCCTGCTGGGAGCCGATGGCACGCGGTCAGTCCTTGTGGCCGAGCCGTGCGCGTCCGGTGCGCCAGGCGTGTTCGGCCAGCAGCACGGTGGAGGCGGTGGCCAGGCATACGACCCACTGCAGGGGACTGAGGGGAACGGTGTCGAAGACGCCGTGAGCGAAGGAGACTTGAACGGCGATGACTTGGAGAGCGAGGACGGCTCCCAGGCAGATCCACAAGGTGCGGTTGTGCAGTTGATGGCGGCCGAGCACCGGGCCATCCTCGCTGCGTGCGGCCAGGGCGTTGAACAGTTGGAAGAGCACGAAGGTGGTGAACGCCATGGTCGCGGCGGCCGCTGTGTCGGTGAGGTGACGGCCGACGGAGAAGACGGCGAGGGTGCCGGTGGCCATCACGGTGCCCGAGCGGGTGATGGCGGCCAGGCGGCGGACATTGAGGATGCGGTCGCCGGGCGGGCGGGGCGGGCGTCTCATCACGTTGTCCCGTGGAGGGTCGATGCCCAGGGCCATCGCGGGCGGCCCATCCATGATGATGTTGACCCACAGCAGCTGGATCGCGGACATGGGCGCCGGCAGGCCGGCCAGCACGGCGGCGAGCAGGGTGAGGATGGCGCCGATGTTGGTGGACAGCTGGAAGCGGACGAAGGTGACGATGTTGTCGTAGATGGAACGGCCTTCGCGCACCGCGCGGACGATGGTGGAGAAGTCGTCGTCGGTCAGCACCATGTCGGCGGCTTCCTTGGCGACGTCGGTGCCGGTGACGCCCATGGCGACGCCGATGTGAGCTGCGCGCAGTGCGGCCGCGTCGTTGACACCGTCACCAGTCATGGCCACGATGTGGCCGCGCCGGGAGAGGGCGCGCACGATGGTGACCTTGTGTTCGGGGGCGACACGGGCGAAGACGCCGATGTCCTCGATACGGTCCTCGAGGTCCTGTTCGCTCATTCGGGTCAGTTCGTTGCCGGTTATGACGTCGCCGGAGATGCCGACTTCACGGGCGATGGCGGCGGCGGTGTCGGCGTGATCACCGGTGATCATTTTGACGGTGACGCCAGCGGTCTGGGCGAGGGCGACGGCGTCGCGCGCCTGAGGGCGGGGCGGGTCGGCGATCCCGGCGATCGCGGTCAGGGTCAGTCCTGTCACCTGCTGTGGGTGCGGCTGGTCCTGGTCGGTCGCGGTCGCGGCGGCGAGGACCCGCAGACCCTGGCTGCCCATGCGGCGGGCGGCCGTGGTGATCTCAGTGCGCCGCTCAGCGGTCAGGGGCACGGGTCCGTGGCCGGTCAGGACATGGGTGCAGCGATCCAGCAGGACGTCCACGGCGCCCTTTGCGTGGACGCGGGTGCGGCCGTCGGTATCCGTGTGGAAGGTGGCCATGTACTTGGCGGTCGGGTCAAAGGGGACCTCGGCGATGCGCGGGTTGCGTTCCCGCAGGGCCGCGGCGTCGAGGCCCGTCTTGGCGGCGAGCACGAGCAGGGCGCCCTCGGTGGGGTCTCCGATGATGCCGTTGCCGTCGGAGGTGAGGCGGGCGTCGTTGCACAGCGCGAACGGCAGGATCGCGTCGTGCAGCTGCGGGGATGCGTCCCCGATGTCGGCGGTGCGCACCGTGCCGACGGTGTCGTAGCCGTCGCCGGTCACGTCGTACAAGCGTCCGGCGGACCACAGTCCGCGAGCGGTCATCTCGTTCAGGGTCAGGGTGCCGGTCTTGTCGCTGCACACCACGGTCGCGGAGCCCAGCGCCTCGACGGAGGCCAGGCGTTTGACGATGGCACCGCGGCGGGCCATCCGGTACACGCCCAGGGCCAGAGTGAGGGCAAGGACGGCGGGCAGGCCCTCGGGGATCGCCGCGACCGCGAGGGCCACCGCCCGCAGCGCCAGGTCCGCCAGGTCCTCGCCCCGGATGAGGGCCACGAGTGCGTAGGCGGCCACGGCGACG
Source organism: Streptomyces sp. SudanB52_2052 (assembly GCF_964272415.1). Classification (NCBI taxonomy): domain Bacteria; kingdom Bacillati; phylum Actinomycetota; class Actinomycetes; order Kitasatosporales; family Streptomycetaceae; genus Streptomyces; species Streptomyces sp. SudanB52_2052. Next base: position 673,042 of record NZ_OZ186796.1, read on the forward strand.
CCGCTGACCACGGCCAGGCGTCGGCCCAGGCTGTCCATCTGGACCTGGAGCGGGCTGGGCGGTTCGCTGCCGGTGCGCAGCGCCTCAGCGATCGCTCCCACCTCGGTGCGCATGCCGGTGGCGGTGACGATCATCTCGGCGCGCCCGCGGGTGAGGACGGTGTTCATGAAGAGCATGCCGGTGCGTTCGGCGACCGGTACGGGTTCGTCGCCATCGGCCGCGGCGGGTGCGGTGGTCTTGGCCACAGGGTGGGACTCGCCGGTCAGTGCGCTCTCGGCGGCTTCGACGGATGCGGCGACCACCAGGCGTCCGTCGGCCGGGATGCGGTCGCCGGCTTCGAGCAGAACCACGTCGCCGGGCGTCAGGTCGCGCGCCGGAACCATACGGACCTGGCCGTCGCGGCGTACCCGGGCGGTGGGGACCAGCATCTGACGCAGCGCTTCCAGGCTGCGCTCGGCGCGGCGTTCTTGCAGGTAGCCGATGGTGGCGTTGATGAGGAGGACGACGGTGATGACGAGGGCGTCCTTGATCTCACCGATGATCCCGGCGACGACGGCAGCGACGAGCAGGATGCCGATCAGCCAGCTGCGGAACTGGTCCAGCAGGCGCAGCCACTGCGGTCTGCGAGCCGGCTCGGCCAGTTCGTTGGCTCCCCAGGTGGCCTGCCGCTGCTCGGCGTCCGCTGTGGACAGGCCCGCTGCCGGGTCCACGCTCAGGAGGTCCGCCACCTCGGCGGCATCGCGCCGGTAGGCCTGCGTCATCGGGTCTGGCTGCTTCCGGCTCGGCGGGGCGTCAGGCGCGGCGGCGGTGTGGGCCTGCTGAGGCATGGTCACTCCTCGCCGCGGACGACAGTGACCGGGCAATGGGCGTGGTGGAGCAGGGCCTGACTGACGGAGCCGAGGAGCAGTCCCGTGAAGCCGCCGCGACCTCGGGCGCCTGTCACGACCAGTTGGGCGTCCTGGCTGGCGTCGATCAAGGCCGGACGGACCCGGGAGCGCACCAGGCGCCTCTCCACCTCGACCTGCGGATATACCTCCTGCCAGCGGGCCACCGCATCGTCCAGTAGATGCTGCTCGGCTTCTCGGAGCCGCTCGGCATCCGCGACCACGGCCGTCAGCGGATCGCCGGGGCCCTCGTACGCCCGTTCGCTCCAGGTGTTCCACACGTGCAGCGCCACCAGCGGTGCCCCACGCAGCGCGGCCTCGGTGAACGCGAAACCGACCGCCTCCTCCCCCGCTTTGGAGCCGTCCACCGCCAGCAGCACGGGACCGGCCGGGTCGGGGCGGCCGCGCATCACCATGAGCGGGCAGTGGCCGTGGGCGGCCAGATGCACCGCGGTAGAGCCCAGCAGCAGTCCGGTGAAGCTGCCCAGGCCCCGGCTGCCGACCACCGCGAGCGCAGCGGAGCGCGACTCGATCTCCAGCACCGCGAGCGCCTCACCGGCCACGACGGACCGGGTCACCTCGATGCCCGGAGCGACGGCGTGCGCCCGTTGCTCGGCCCGGGCCAGTGCACCCTCCACCATCGGTTCCAGACTGTGTCCGGCCGGGTTCCACGGTGGGGCGCCCGTCGGCAGGTGCGCGGAGGGGTGACCGAAGGCGTGCACGACACGCAGCGGCGCCCCGCGCAGCCGCGCCTCACGGGCGGCGACATCGACCGCGTCAAGGCTGGAGTCGGAGCCGTCCACCCCTACGATCACCGGATCAATCACTGGCCTCTCCCGTCCATAACGCCGCCACGTGCGGCCGTTCGGGTCCAGCCTCGGCGCAGTCAGCCGCCCGGAACAGGGGCCATGGGGCCGCCTGAGGGGGCCGGTCGGCCCTGCCCACGCCGGCCCGGAGATCAGGAGACTGGCCGCCGGACCGCATGGACCAGACCGGACACCGGCGGCGCGCCGCTGCTCGAGTACCCGGTGAAGCCTGCCGAATATCTCTGGACGGCGGGCGGTGACTACGGCCGCACCGGAATTGAAATCAGGGCTGACGGGGTGATCCCAATGGACGTAAACGAGGTGCTGCTGCCCGGGGTCGGGCTGCGGTACGAGTTCGTCAACCAGGAGGGCGACACCGTCGGGGTCGTCGCCCAGCGCTCGGGGGACTTCGAGCTGGTGGTGTATCCCGGCGACGACCCCGACGAGGCCCGGTCGGTGCTCCGGCTCACCAGCGAGGAGGCCGACACCCTCGCCGAGATCCTCGGCGCCCCGCGCATCGCGGAGCGCTTCGCCGACCTGACCCGCGAGGTCCCCGGTCTGGGCGCCGAGCAGATCGAGGTGCGCCCCGGCAGCCCGTTCGCCGGCCGGGCTCTGGGGGACACCCGGGCACGAACCCGTACGGGGGCTTCGATCGTGGCCGTGGTCCGCGGCGAGGACGTGATCGCCTCGCCCGGGCCGGACCAGACCCTGCGGGCCGGAGACGTCCTGGTGGTGATCGGCACCCGCGAGGGCATCGCCGGAGTCCAGCGCATCGTCCAGGGCTGACCGGTGCACACACCCATCGCCCTGCTGCTGGAGCTCGGGGTCATCCTGACCGCGCTGAGTGTCCTCGGCGCCGTGGCACGGCGTTACGGCCTCTCCCCCGTGCCGCTGTACCTGGTGGCCGGACTGGTCCTCGGCGACGGCGGTCTCGCCCCGGTTCCGGCGGCCCGGGAGTTCGTCGGCACCGGCGCCTCGATCGGTGTGGTCCTGCTGTTGCTGGTCCTCGGCCTGGACTTCACCGTCCCGGAGTTCACCGCCAGCCTCCGCCGCCACCGGTCGTCCGCCGCCGTTGACCTCGTCCTCAACGCCGCGCCCGGTGCCGTGGCGGGATGGCTGCTCGGCCTGGATACCTCGGGGATTCTCGCCCTCGCCGGCGCCACCTACGTCTCTTCCTCCGGCATCGTGGCCCGCCTGCTGGCGGACCTGCGCCGGCTGGGCAACCGGGAGACACCGGCGGTGCTGTCCGTGCTGGTGGTGGAGGACTTCGCCATGGCCGCCTACCTGCCCCTGCTCGCCGTCATCACCTCCGGCGGCACCTGGTGGCAGGCGCTGCTCGCCGTCCTGGCGGCCACGGGTGCCGTCGTCGCGGCGATCGCCGCATCCGGCCGCTGGGGGCATCATGTCGGCCGGGTTCTGTCGCACCCCGACAAGGAGCAGGTCCTGCTCCGGGTTCTGGGCATCACCCTGATCGTCGCCGCACTGGCCGAGACCATCCACGTCTCCGCTGCCGTCGGGGCTTTCCTGATCGGGCTTGCGCTGACCGGCACCGCCGCCGAGCGGGCCCGGAACGTGCTCAGCCCCTTGCGTGATCTGTTCGCTGCGGTGTTCTTCCTGGCTCTTGGTCTTTCTGTCGACCCCGGTGACCTGATGCCGATGCTGCCTGCCGCCGCGGCGCTGGCCGTGGTCGGCGCGGCCACGAAGCTGACCGCCGGCTGGTATGCGGCCGGCCGCGACGGTGCGGGCCACCGCGGCCGGCTGCGGGCCGGAACCGCGCTCGTCGCCCGCGGCGAGTTCTCCGTCGTCATCATCGGCCTGGCCGGTCCCGGCCAGGACCGCCTCGGAGCCCTGGTCACCACTTATGTGATGCTCCTGGCCGTCTGCGGACCCGTCCTCACCCGTTTCGCCCCCACCCGCGCCACAGCCCCGCTGCCCGCCACGGTCGCGGGGCCCGCTTCCGGACCCCACGACCGGCGCCCTCAGTGACGCTCTGTCGTGCCCCGTACCACCGCGACCGGGCAGTGCGCGTGGTGCAGGAGGGCCTGGCTGACCGACCCCAGGAGCAGCCCGGCGAAGCCGCCGCGTCCCCGTGCGCCGACCACCAGCAGCTGAGCGGACCGGCTCGCCTCGATGAGCGTCTCCCTCGTCCCGCCGTGCACCACCCGGTGTTCCACCACCACACCGGGGTAGCGCTCCTGACGGCCGGCGAGCGCCTCGGCGAGCAGACGCTCCTCCGCCTCGGCCAGCGCACCCGGGGGATTCGCGTACGGCTCGGACGGATCCTGCGGGGCGGGCATCGGCGCATTCCACGTGGTCCAGGCGTGCAGCGCCACCAACGGCGCCTTCCGCAGGGCGGCCTCGGCGAAGGCGAAATCCACCGCCTCCTGCCCCGCGGCCGAGCCGTCGACGCCCAGCACGATCGGACCGTCGGCGTGCGGCTGCTCGCGCACGACGAGTACCGGACACCGCCCGTGCGCCGCCAGATGCACCGCCGTCGAGCCCACCAGCAGCCCGACGAACCCGCCCATGCCCCGGGAACCGATCACCATCAGCTCCGCGGCACGCGACTGCGCCTCGAGAACCGTCAACGGCTCACCGGTCAGCACCACATGACTGACGGGGATGTCCGGCGCTACCGCCCGCGCCCGCTCGACCGCTTCGGTCACCAGGCGATCGACCATGTTCCGCAGCCCGCCCTCCGGCGGTCCCACCGGCGACGGCCCCAACGGTACGTGCAGCGCGGGCCAGACAAACGCGTGCACCAATCTCAGCCCCGCCCCGCGTGACCGCGCCTCCCCTGCGGCGACCTCCACTGCGGCCAGACTCGACGCCGAACCGTCCACACCTACGACAACAAGACCACTCACCATGCCTCCTCATACAGATGGCGTTAGCTGTCACCTTCAAGTTCACCCCGCCCAGGCTCCGCTGGCTTTGGGCCGAGTGGCCGCCACCAGGGCCAACCGGCACTCGCCAGAACCTGACGGGCAGGACTGTGACCCGTCCGGCCTCGAGGGCAGGGCCACAGGGCCCTGGTGCCAGGCTGCAGCCGACTGCAAGGCGGGCTCTTCCAACCACAGTGCGGCTCGACAACGGCCGTGCTGGTGTGCTGGGCGCCTGGTTGGGCCGCCCGGGAACGGCTCGACAGGCACCGCTGGGCACAGTGGGGCCGGGTCGCCGGCGGCGTCCTCGACACACGCCACGGACACCGAGCACCCGTCGTGCGGCCCCTGCGCCTGGCTACGTGATCTCGAGGACATCCCGCACAGGTCGGCGCGGGGTGGCCGGGCCCCGCGGTCCGTAGCCAAGCCGCAGCACCATCTGCACCTGTCCGATGCCCGAGGCCGGGTCACGGGCCAGCAGACGCAGCTCGCGATCCTCCAGCGCGTGCGAGGTCAGGGAGGTGGCCAGGTCGGCCAGGGTGGCCTCGAGGAGGACGCGTTCGAGGGCCTGGCCCGCGCGCAGCCAGTCGGCGGGTCCCTCGCCACGGGTGCTCAGCAGGGCCAGGTGCGGGGTGTGCTCGAAGGCGGTGGTGCCGCGGTCGGCCACCGGCCGGCGTCCGGAGAAGTCCCGCACTGGGGCTTTGCCGTCGCGCTTGCGCGGGCCGAAGGCGTACTCGGGGACGCCGTCGACTGCGGTGTCCGCCTCCGCTCCGAGCCGGGTCCAGCGGACCAGGTCTTGGTCGGCGTCCGGGTCCATGGTGTCGCGGCTCTCGGCGTCGCGGACCAGGTCGAGCACGGTCTCGGCATGCCAGGGGCCGGGGAAGGACAGCGTAGCCCCCTCCCGCACCGCCGCTTCCTGCAAGGTGGTCCGCACGTCCTCGGGGATGTCCTTCTCGGCGAAGGGATGGCGGCTGGTGTGCCGCTGCCGGATTGCCGCGTGCAGCCGCGCCAGCTCCTCGTCCCGCACGCTCCCTACCGGGCCGGGCAGACGTACGGCGGCGAGCAGCAGCGGGTCGTCCGGCTCGGGCAGCAGCGTCGTCTCGGGAGCGAGATCCGCGTGCGCCGCGGCGACACGCAGGTTGAGCAGAGCCGCCCCGCATCCGATGTGCAGCGCCCGGTTGTCGGGATCGGACCGGGGCATGGCCCGCTCGGGGTCGGCCCGCAGCTGCAGGACGCGCTCGCCGCTCAGGTAGCGAAAGCGCCACGGCTGCGCGTTGTGCATGGACGGCGCCGCCGTGGCCTCGGCCACCAGCGTGGTCACCGTCTTCTCGTCGAGTGGTCGCTCAGCCATGGCATCCTCCTCGCCGCCCCGGTCAGAGGCGGTCACAGCACGGGTACCCCGGCGAGCCGATCGGTGTGCCGGGGGGATCAGGGCCACGAGTACAGACGGACGCCGGCATGAGTGTCATCAGTAAGCCGCCAGACCGTACTCGCGGAACTGACCCCGCACCCGGTCCACCAGTGCGGCGTCCGGAACCGGGGTGTCCCTCAGGGGGAAGGGGATGCCCAGTGCCTCGTACTTGCCCGCGCCTAGCTTGTGGAACGGCAGGACGTCGACCCGTTCGACGTTGCCGAGGCCCGACAGAAAGCGGGCGAGTCCCTCCACGGCGCGTGGGTCGTCGGTCCAGCCGGGTACCAGGACGTAGCGGATCCACATCGGCACACCGAGCCGGTCCAGGCGGGTGGCGAAGTTCAGGGTGGGCCCGAGGTCGCCGCCGGTCAGCGTCCGGTAGGTACCGATGTCGAAGGACTTGATGTCCAGCAGTACGAGGTCCGTGTCGGTCAGCAGTTCGTCGGTGGCACGGGCGCCGAGGAAGCCGGAGGTGTCCAGGGCGGTGTGCAGACCGGCCTCCTTGCAGCGCCGCAGCACCGCCGCCGTGAAGGCGGGCTGGAGCAGCGGCTCGCCGCCGGTGATCGTCACGCCGCCTCCGGCCGTGGTGACGAAGGGACGGAACTTCTCGATCTCGGCCATCACCTCGTCGACCGTGGACTCCCGGCCGTCCCGCATGTGCCAGGTGTCGGGGTTGGCGCAGTACAGGCAGCGCAACGGACAACCATTGACGAACAGGACGAACCGGGTCCCGGGACCGTCCACGCCGGTGGACAGGTCCCAGGAGTGGATCCGGCCGGTCGTCCGGCCGCGTCCCGTCGTACGGTCGGTCGCGGTGTTCACAGCGCTCCGTGGAAGGTACGGCTGATCACGTCGAGCTGCTGCTCGCGGGTCAGGCGGACGAAGTTGACGGCGTATCCGGAGACCCGGATGGTCAGCTCGGGGTACTTCTCCGGGTGTTCCATGGCGTCCTCCAGGACGGCCCGGTCCAGGACGTTGACGTTCATGTGGAAGCCGCCGGACGCCATGTAGGCGTCGAGGATGCCGACCAGATGCGCGGCGCGCTCGCCCGGGTGGTGGCCCAGCCCCTCGGGGGTGATCGTCGTGGTCAGCGAGATGCCGTCGCGGGCCTGCTCGTACGGCAGCTTGGCCACCGACAGCGCGGAGGCGGCCACCCCGTGCCGGTCACGGCCGTTCATCGGGTTGGCGCCGGGCGCGAAGGGCTGTCCGGCGCGGCGGCCGTCGGGAGTGTTGCCGGTGTGCTTGCCGTAGACGACGTTGGAGGTGATGGTCAGCACGGACTGGGTGTGCTCGGCGTCCCGGTAGGTGGGGTGCTTGCGCACCTTCGCCATGAAGGACTCCACGAGGGCGACGGCGAGGGAGTCCGCTCGGTCGTCGTTGTTGCCGTACGCCGGGAACTCGCCCTCGGTCCGGAAGTCCACAGCCAGACCCTTCGCGTCGCGGAAAACCCTCACCCGGGCGTGCTTCACGGCCGACAGGCTGTCGGCGGCGACGGAGAGGCCGGCGATGCCGCAGGCCATGAAGCGGTGCACGGGGTGGTCGTGCAGGGCCATCTCGATGCGCTCGTAGGCGTACTTGTCGTGCATGTAGTGGATGACGTTGAGCGCGTTGACGTACGTCTCCGCCAGCCAGTCCAGCGTCCGGTCGTAGGCCGCCGACAGTTCGTCGTAGTCGAGGTACTCGCCGGTCAGCGGGGGCGTGGCGGGGGCGACCTGTTCGCCGGTCATCTCGTCCCGGCCGCCGTTGACGGCGTACAGGAGGGCCTTGGCCAGGTTGACCCGGGCTCCGAAGAACTGCATCTGCTTGCCGACCGCCATGGCCGAGACACAGCAGGCGATCGCGGTGTCGTCTCCGGTGCGGGGCCGCATCAGGTCGTCGGACTCGTACTGCACGGCGCTGGTGTCGATGGACACCTGCGCGCAGAACTCCTTGAAGCCGCCCGGCAGCCTCGGCGACCACAGCACGGTCAGGTTCGGCTCCGGTGCCGGGCCGAGGTTGTAGAGCGTCTGCAGGAAACGGAAGGAGGTGCGGGTGACCAGAGGGCGGCCGTCGGTGCCGATGCCGCCGATGGACTCCGTCACCCAGGTGGGGTCGCCGGAGAACAGGGCGTCGTACTCGGGGGTACGCAGGAACCGTACGATCCGCAGCTTGATCACGAAGTCGTCGACCAGTTCCTGGGCGCGCGTCTCGTCGAGAGTGCCCTCGTCGAGGTCTCGCTGGAGGTAGACGTCCAGGAAGGTGGAGGTGCGGCCCAGCGACATCGCGGCGCCGTTCTGTTCCTTCACGGCGGCCAGATAGCCGAGGTAGAGCCACTGGACGGCCTCGTGCGCGGTGGTGGCCGGGCGGGCGACGTCGCAGCCGTAGGAAGCGGCCATCTCCGTCAACTCGCCCAGTGCGCGGATCTGCTCGGCCAGTTCCTCACGGTCCCGGATGACGTCCGGGCTGGAGGGCCGCGCGTCCAGCAGGGCGCGTTCGGCCCGCTTGGCCGCGATGAGCCGGTCGGTGCCGTAGAGGGCCACGCGCCGGTAGTCGCCGATGATCCGGCCGCGGCCGTAGGCGTCCGGCAGGCCGGTGATGATCCCCGCCTTGCGGGCGGCGCGCATCTCGGGGGTGTAGGCGTCGAACACGCCGTCGTTGTGGGTCCTGCGGTAGGTGCCGAAGACCCTGGAGACGAAGGGGTCGGCCTCGTAGCCGTAGGCCCGCAGTCCGTTCTCCACCATGCGCAGGCCGCCGTTCGGCATGATGGCGCGCTTGAGCGGAGCGTCGGTCTGGAGGCCCACGATCAATTCGCGGTCCCGGTCGATCCAGCCGGGAGCGTGCGAGGTGATCGTGGAGGGGGTGGCGGTGTCGACGTCGTAGATGCCGCGGCGCCGCTCCTCGGGGAAGAGCGCGCTGACCTTCTCCCAGACGACGCGCGTGCGGTCCGTGGGCCCGGCCAGGAAGGCCGCGTCGCCTTCGTAGGGCGTGTAGTTCGCCTGGATGAAGTCGCGCACGTCGATGCGCTCACGCCACCTGGTCCCGGCGTACTGCCGCCAGGCGTCGGCGGTCCGGGGGCCGGCTGTCACGGTCGCGGTCATCACGGGTCCTCTCCCTGGGCGAGCTTTCTCACTGGTTCTTCTCGTTGTCGATGCTCGTCGTCCGCAGTGGCAGGGGGCAGTGCCGGACAGGGCACCGCACCGGTCCCGTCGGGCCCAGGTCGGCCGGGACGTTCGGCCCACCCACAGACACTGCTGCGCGTCGATCAGGGCACGGACCAGCAGAGCCGATGAGGCCCTGGGTCCGTGCGAGCAGGTCGACCGCAGGTTGGTTCAGACGTGCGGGACCACGACGACGGGGCAGGCGGCGTGGTGCAGGACGGCGTGGGCCACCGGACCGGTGTGGGCACCGAGCCGGCCCCCGCTCGTGCGGCGCCCCACCACGAGCAATCCGGCGTCGCGCGCAGCGTGCACCAGGACGGTGGCGGCCCGGCCCGCGGTCACCGTCTCGGTCACGGGGACGGTCGGATACTTCTCGCACCAGGGGCGCAGTGCCGCCACCACCGCGTGCTCCCCGGCCGCGAGCGCTTCCGGCCCGGCCACCGGGGCCGACGGGACGGCCGGGGGTGTGACCAACGACGGATCGGAGGCGGGTCGCGGCGGCGTCCGGAACGCGTGGACGACACGTAGGGCGGTGCCGCGCCGCCGGGCCGCGTCGAAGGCGAACTCGATCAGTTCGTCACACGGGTGCTGGACGTCCAGACCCAGGACGACCGCGCGGTACGGCGTCTCGGGGGTCTCCTCCGGTGCGACGCCGTGCGCTGCTGGCAAATGCTCACCGGCTGCGGTCAGCCCCGCCCTCACCAGCACCACGGGCCACGTCGACCGGGCCACCACGCGCTGGGACACCGATCCCATGACGAACCCGCTCACCCTGCCCATACCGAGTGATCCGAGGACCAGCAGTTCGGCCTCCGCGGCGGCGGCGACCAGGGCGGCGACCGGCGCGTCGCACACGAGGCGGTCGACGATCCGCAGCCCGGGGTGGGCCACGCGGACGCTGTCGACGGCATCCCGGAGTGTCTGCTCGGCCCAGTCGTGCTCGGTACGGTCCATGGGCACGTACGGTGCGGGATGGGGGTGGCGGCGCCAGGCGTGCACGACAGCCAGCCCGGTGCCCCGGCGCGAGGCCTCGTGAGCCGCCCAGTGCGCGGCCGCCAGGCTCGCGGGTGATCCGTCGACTCCCACTACGACGTTGCAGAACATCGCGCGTCCCTCCCGGAGCCCGGACCCTCCGGTTCTCCTGACGGCTTCGAGCCTCCTCGCGCCGGAAGCGAATGCCCAGGGCCGCACAGCCCAGTACGCGGTCCCCTTCGGCCCCATCGGATGGCGGGCGCGGTTCCGGCGGCCCGGGACGGGGCCCATCGGCCCCTGGCCCGGGCCTGACGGCACCTCCCGCCGGCACGCTCGCCGTTCGACGCTGGAACTCGACAGGTCCCCACAGCTGAGGAGCACAGCGTCATGGCCCGTTACGTGTACGACTTCGCACAGGGCGGCCGTGACATGGCCGGCCTGCTCGGCGGCAAGGGTTCGAACCTGGCCGAGATGACCCGGCTCGGACTGCCCGTCCCTCCCGGGTTCGTCATCACCACCGAGGCCTGCCGGGCCTTCCTCGCCACCGGCGGCGAGCCCGAGGGCATGTTGCGGGAGGTGTCCGAGCACCTGTCGACCGTCGAGGTGGCGGCGGGCCGGCGGCTGGGTCAGAGGGACGATCCGCTACTGCTGTCCGTACGCTCCGGGGCGCGTTTCTCCATGCCCGGCATGATGGAGACGATCCTCGACATCGGCCTGAACGACGACTCCGTGCTGGGCCTGGCCAAGGTCTCGGGCAGTGAACGCTTCGCCTGGGACTCCTACCGCCGGCTGATCCAGATGTTCGGCAGTACGGTCATGGGCGTCGATCCAGCCCTGTTCGAGCGGTCCATCGCCTTGCTCAAGGACCTGCGCGGCGCCCCGGACGACGTGCACCTGGACGCCGCCGACCTCGCCCAGCTGGTCGAGACGTACAAGAACATCATTCATCTGGAGACCGGCGAACACTTCCCGCAGTGCCCCGCCGAGCAGCTGCGCCGGGCGGTCCTGGCCGTCTTCCAGTCCTGGAACGGCGAGCGGGCGCGCCTGTACCGGCGGCGCGAGCACATCCCCGACGACCTGGGCACCGCCGTCACCGTGCAGTGCATGGTCTTCGGCAACCTCGGCCCCGACTCGGGCAGCGGCGTCGCCTTCACCCGCGACCCGGCCACCGGACGACCCGGCCTGTACGGCGACTACCTGCCCAACGCGCAGGGGGAGGACGTCGTCGCCGGCATCCGCAACACGGTGCCCCTGGCCGAGCTGGAACGCCTGGACCCGCACTCGTACGCCCGGCTGTGCGAGCACATGCGGACCCTTGAGCGGCACTACCGGGACCTGTGCGACATCGAGTTCACGATCGAGCGCGGCAGGTTGTGGATGCTGCAGACCCGGGTCGGCAAACGCACTGCCGAGGCCGCCTTCGCCATCGCCGCCGAACTCGCCGACGAGGGGCTCATCACCCCGGACGAGAGCCTGGCCCGGGTGAGCGGCGAGGGACTGGCCCGGCTGATGTTCCCGCGCTTCGACGCCGCGGCGACCGGTGATCCGCTCGCCCACGGGCTCCCGGCCTCACCCGGTGCAGCGGTCGGCGCGGCGGTCTTCGACTCCGCCGAAGCGGTACGGCGTGCCGCGGTCGGCGAGAACGTGGTCCTTGTCCGCCAGGAGACGACCCCCGACGACCTGCCCGGCATGATCGCCGCCCAGGCGGTGCTCACCAGCCGGGGTGGCAAGACCAGCCACGCTGCCGTGGTGGCGCGCGGCATGGGCAAGGTCTGCGTGTGCGGTGCCGAGGAGCTCTCCGTCGACATCGAGGCCCGGCGCTTCACCGCCCCCGACGGCACCGTGGTCGAGGAAGGCACGGTGATCTCCGTGGACGGTTCCGTCGGCGCCGTGTACCCGGGGCCGGTGCCGCTGGTGGACTCGGCGGTCATGCGGTTCCTGGAGTCGGGTGCCGGCGATGCGGGATCGGCCAGGGCCGTCGACGCGGTGGCCCGCGCGCTGGCCCGGGCCGACACCGTGCGGAGGCTGGAGGTGCGGGCAAACGCCGACACCCCCGAGGACGCCGCCCGCGCGCGCCGGTTCGGTGCGCAGGGCATCGGGCTGTGCCGCACCGAGCACATGTTCCTCGGCGAGCGACGAAAGCTGGTCGAGGAGATGATCCTGGCCGGCACGGACGGCGCGCGCGACCGGGCCCTGGCGGCACTCCTGCCGCTCCAGCGGGAGGACTTCAGCGGCATCCTGGAAGCGATGGACGGCCTGCCGGTCACGATCCGCCTGCTGGACCCGCCGCTGCATGAGTTCCTGCCCGACCGCACGGAGCTCGCGGTGCGGATCGCCGCCGCCGAGGCGCGCGGCGACCTGCCGGCCGCGCACGACATCGAACTGCTGAGCGCGGTGAACCGGATGCACGAGGAGAACCCCATGCTCGGGCTGCGGGGCGTGCGCCTCGGCCTGGTCGTTCCCGGTCTGGTCGCCATGCAGGTAAGGGCCATCGGAGAGGCCGTCGCGGAACGCACACGGGCCGGGGGCAGCCCCCGGGCGGAGATCATGGTTCCGCTCGTCGGGGACGTCCGCGAACTGCGGATCGTCCGCGAGGAGGTGGAGCGGGTACTGGGCGAGGTCTCCGCAGCGTCCGGCGTCCCCGTCAGCTGCCCCGTCGGGACCATGATCGAGCTGCCCCGGGCGGCGCTGACGGCGGACCGGATCGCCGCGGAGGCCGAGTTCTTCTCGTTCGGCACCAACGACCTCACCCAGACGACCTGGGGCTTCTCCCGCGACGACGTGGAGGCGGAGTTCTTCTCCGCCTACCTCGACAAGGGCGTCTTCCCCGTCTCCCCGTTCGAGACGCTGGACCGGGACGGCGTGGGCCGCCTGGTCGAGATCGCCGTCGCCGAGGGCCGCGCCACCCGGCCGGACCTGAAGATCGGCGTGTGCGGCGAGCACGGCGGCGACCCCGACTCGGTGCACTTCTTCCATGCCGCCGGACTGGACTACGTCTCCTGCTCGCCGTTCCGCGTCCCGGTCGCCCGCCTGGAGGCCGGACGTGCCGCGCTGGAGGAGACCGACGTGAGCGACAGCCGGTGACGACCCGGGGCCCGACGACAGCCAGTGGCCGGGACCCACGGCCCCGTCTCCCGAGGCCGGCCGGCCCTGGGACCGGGGCGGAGCACGCAGCAGTCTTGAGACGCGCCAGAAACGATCAGCAGGAACTACCACGAGGAGTGCGCACATGACTGCCAAGGAGATCGGCCATGAGGGCGGCCCCGCTTCCGTACGCGTGCGGGCCGAGGGCGACGTGGACGAGGAGTCGCTCGCCTACGTGCGGGAGAAGGTCGGCGCCGTGCTGGACCGTCCCGGGCTTCCGCCCGTCAGCGGCGAGGTGCGTGTCACCAGGGAGGCGGCCCACCACGTCGACCTTCCCTGGTCCGCCGGCGCCGAGATCCAGGTGGGCGGCGACCTCGTCGTCGTGCACGCCCGTGAGGCGAGCGCCCGGGAGCTCGCCGACCGGCTGCAAGACCGGTTGCGCAGCCGCACGGAACGCGCCGCGCACCGCCGGGACGCGGCCCGCAGGACCGCCACGCCACCGCCGTGGCGCGGTGGTCAGCAGCGCTAGGAACACCGGGCGGAGGGGGTCGGCCGATCCCCTCCCGTCCGCCCCGCGCTGGTGAAGGAGGAACCACCGTGACATCCCACACCGTCGGTGAAGTGATGACCAGCGATGTCGTCCACGCCTGCCGGACGACACCGTTCAAGGAGGTCGTCCGGCTGCTGGACCACCACCGGATCAGCGGGCTGCCCGTGGTCGACGACGACGACAAGGTGCTCGGCGTGGTCTCCGGGACCGACCTGGTGCGCGCCCAGGCGAACCGGGCGGGCCGGGACCCGGCCCGTGCCGTCACGGCGCAGCACCTGATGTCGGCACCGGCGATCACCGTGCATCCGGAGCAGTCCGTTCCGGACGCGGCACGGCTGATGGAGCGCCGTGGCGTCGAGCGGCTGCCCGTGGTGGACGAGGAGGACCGCCTCATCGGCATCGCCACGCGCCGCGACCTGCTCCGGGTCTTCCTGCGCACGGACGACGACATCCGCCGCCAGGTGACCGAGGAGGTCCTCGTCGGCGGCCTGGGGCTGCCACCCGACGCCGTCCGCGTCTCCGTCCGGGACGGCGTCGTCACGCTCGACGGCCGCGTGGAACTGCGCAGTCAGGTCCCGGAGGCCGTCCACTCGGTGTGGCGGCTCGAAGGCGTCGTAGGAGTGGTCAACGGATTGACGTTCCTCGACGACGACTGCTCCGTACCCAGTGCGCCCGGGTGACCGGACCCCGGTGACGGACGTGTCGCCCGTCGGCGCCGAAGCCCGGCTGATGCTGGGCCACCCGGCCCTGGCGGCCCGGGCCTGACGGTCGCGGAGGGGGCCCTTCGGTACCTGGGACGGCGCCACGAAGCGCTGGACAGTGGAACCGTGAGCGGTGCCCTTCACTCGCGGCGCGGCTCCCGCCCGTCCGCCGCCGTACATCCACGGCGGCCCCTCACAACGGAGGCACACCCCCCATGACCCGACACGACGGCGGAACCACGGACCCGGCCACCACTGCCGTGCCGTCCGACACCACCATCGCCGTGGACCGTCTCGTGACGGCCGCACTCAAGGCACTCGACGACTACGAGGCCCTCACCCAGGAGCAGGTCGACCACATCGTCAAGAAGGCGTCGGTCGCCGCCCTCGACCAGCACACCGCGCTGGCGCTGCTGGCGGTGGAGGAAACCAGGCGCGGCGTCTTCGAGGACAAGGCGGCCAAGAACATGTTCGCCTGCGAGCACGTCACGCACAGCATGGGCCCGATGAAGACCGTCGGGATCATCGCCCGCGACGACATCGAGGACATGGTCGAGATCGCGGAACCCGTCGGCGTGGTGTGCGCTGTCACTCCCGTCACCAACCCGACCTCCACCACGATCTTCAAGGCACTGATGGCGCTGAAGACCCGCAACCCGGTCGTCTTCGCCTTCCACCCCTCCGCCCAGCGCTGCAGCGCCGAAGCGGCCCGGATCATACGCGCCGCCGCCGTCGCCGCCGGAGCACCCGAGCACTGCATCCAGTGGATCGAGACCCCGTCCGTCGAGGCGACCGGCACGCTCATGCGCCACCCGGGCGTCTCGCTGATCCTGGCCACCGGCGGCAACGCCATGGTCAAGGCCGCCTACTCGGCCGGCAAGCCCGCCCTGGGCGTAGGCGCGGGCAACGTCCCGGCGTACGTGCACAGGAGCGCCAAGCTGCGCCGCGCCGTCAACGACCTGGTGCTGTCCAAGTCGTTCGACAACGGCATGATCTGCGCCTCCGAGCAGGCCGTCATCCTGGACAGTGAGATCTACGACGCCGCGCTGACCGAGTTCCGCACGCTGCATGCCCACGTGGCCACCACCGAGGAGAAGGCGAAGCTCGAAGCGTTCCTCTTCCCCACCGGCAGGGCGGAGGGCGGCGGTTGCGAGCCGAAGGTCAACTCGGCGGCCGTGGGGCAGAGTCCGTCGTGGATCGCCGAGCAGGCCGGGTTCACCGTTCCCGCCGATACCTCGATCATCCTGGTCGAGGCCGAACGGGTGGGCGCGCATGAGCCGTTGACCCGCGAGAAGCTCTGCCCGGTGCTGGCGGTGCTGCGTGCCGAGGACGAGCGGCAGGGCTTCGACCTGGCCGCCGACATGGTGGCCTTCCACGGTCAGGGCCACAGCGCCGTCATCCACACCGAGGACCCCGCCCTCGCCGAGGCGTACGGCAGGCGGATGAAGACCGTACGGATCATCGTCAACGCCCCGTCCTCGCAGGGAGCCATCGGCGGTATCTACAACGGACTGCTGCCGTCGCTCACGCTGGGCTGCGGATCCTGGGGCAGCACCTCGGTCTCCAACAACGTCTCCGCGGCCCAGCTGCTGAACGTCAAGCGGGTCGGCACACGCCGCAACAACCTCCAGTGGTTCAAGGTCCCGCCGAAGATCTATTTCGAGCCCCAGGCCATCCGCTACCTGACGTCGATGCCGGACGTGCACCGCGTCACCATCGTCACCGACGCGACGATGACCCGGCTGGGCTTCGTGGACCGTGTGACGCGGGTGCTGCAGCGTCGCCGTGAGCCGGTGACCGTGCAGGTCATCGACAACGTCGAACCGGAGCCGAGCATCGACTCGGTGCGGCGCGGCGCCGCCCTCATGCGGGACTTCCGCCCCGACACGATCATCGCGCTCGGCGGCGGCTCACCCATGGACGCGGCCAAGGTCATGTGGCTGCTGTACGAACAGCAGGCAGCCGGCAGGGAAATGGACTTCGCGGACATGCGGCAGAAGTTCTCCGACATCCGCAAGCGAGCTTTCCGCTTCCCGACGCTGGGCGCGCTCGCCCGTCTGGTGTGCATCCCCACGACCTCCGGCACCGGCGCCGAGGTGACCCCGTTCGCGGTCATCTCCGACCCCGCCACCGGCAAGAAGTACCCGCTGGCCGACTACGCGCTCACCCCCAGCGTGGCGATCATCGACCCGCTGCTCACCACCGACCTGCCTCCGGCCCTGGCGGCCGACAGCGGCTTCGACGCGCTCACCCACGCCATCGAGGCGTATGTGTCCGTCTACGCCAACGACTTCACCGACGGCCTCGCCCTGCACGCGATCCGGCTGGTCTTCGAGCACATCGAAGCGGCCGTGAACGACCGCGAGGGCTCGGCTCGGGCCCGGGAGAAGATGCACAACGCCGGCACCATCGCGGGCATGGCCTTCGGCAACGCCTTCCTCGGCATCGTCCACGCCATGTCCCACACCCTCGGCGCCACCTTCCACGTCGCGCACGGCCGCACCAACGCCGTCCTGCTGCCGCACGTCATCCGCTACAACGGCACCGTCCCGACCAAGCTCACCGGCTGGCCCAAGTACGAGGACTACCGGGCCCCGGAACGCTTCCAGGACATCGCCCGCACCCTCGGCCTGCCCGCCGCGACCCCGCAGGAGGGCGTGGAGTCGCTTGCCGCGGCCGTGGAACGCCTGCGCGACGCCGTCGGCATCGAGCCGTCGTTCCACCAACTCGGAGTCGACGAGCAGGCCTTCCTCGGCGCCCTGCCGCAACAGGCCCTCAACGCCTACGAGGACCAGTGCGCGCCCGCCAACCCGCGGATGCCCATGCTCGACGACATGCAGGAGCTCATGCGCGCGGCTTACTACGGCTGAACGCAACGGCGATGGGCACGCACAAGCCGACCCCGCCGGCTTGCGGTATGACGAAGCCCCGCACGATCGCCGGGGCAGAACGTGGCGGGGCATGGACGGGCGGAAAGGACCATCCGCTTCCCGCGGGTCCTGATTGCGCGGTGCGCGGTCACCGATCCTGTGCGAGGTCCACCCGACCCTTTTCACGCGGGGGGGGGACGTCAGCCAGTGGTGTCAGTCGTGCGGAATCACCGCGACCGGCGGCACGGCGTGGTGGAGCACCGCCCGGGTGACGGGGCCGATCTGCGGACCGATCGGGGCATGCCGGGACGCCCGCCCGACAACGAGCAGTTCGGCGTCACGGGATGCGTCGACCAGATGGGTCGCCGCCTGGCCGACCACGGTCTGCTCGGTCACAAGAACGTCCGGGAACTTGTCCTGCCACGGACGCAGCAGATCGGCCAGCGGCTGACGAGAAGTCGTACTCCTCCCCTCGGCAGGGCCGTCCACGCCCGGAAGGCCCGCCGCGGAGGTGTTCTCGGCCGCCGGATCCCAGCTGTGGACGACCCGGAGGCCGGCAGCGCGGCGTGCAGCGGCCTCGAAGGCGAACACGAGGACGGAGTCATCGGGCTGGTCCAAGTCCACGCCGACCACCACGTCACGGGCCGACGCACCGTGGTCAGCACCCGCCGCGTCCAGGGTGGCGTCGGCACGGACCAGCACGACCGGCCGCTCGGCCCGGGCCACCACGGACCGGCCGACGGAACCGAGCAGGAATCCGGCGGCCCGGCCCAGGCCGCGCGACCCGAGTACCAGCATCCCGGCGTCCGCCGCGGCGGTCAGCAGAGCCGTCGCGGGTTCCCCGGCCACCCGGTCGGCCGCGATCTGCAGCCCCGGGTGACGACGGATCAGCAACGCCTCCATGTGCGCCAGGAGGCGCGCGGACCCATGCGGCTTCTGCGGCACGGCGGCCCCCGCCAGCGTCGCATACGGCTGGGGAGACTGCTCCCAGGCGTGTACGAGACGCAGCGGCGCCCCGCGCATCAGCGCTTCGCGGGCGGCCCAGCCGGCCGCCATGACGCTCTCAGGACGGCCGTCGAAACCGACGAGGACGGGAGACATAGGGGACATGACAGTGGACCTCCTTGGGATGCCCCCACTCTGGTGATCCACGACCCGCGAGACGAGGGCCCAAGGTCCCGAAGACGGCGCCGACCGGCCGCCGTGCAGACGGCCGGCCCGCTCGCCCGGTCCCTTGTGGGCCGGACGGCCCTGCTCCTCCACGCCCAAGGGGCCGCCCGGCCCTTCCGCCCGATGTGTCGCCTGGTCTTGGCTCTACCCATGGCGCAAACGCACACAGGCACCATGCCGAGCCACGTGGAACGCACCGTCGGCGACACGACCGTTCTCGAGCTGCACGGCGAGATCGACATACTCACCGAACCCGCGCTGTCCGCGCGGCTCGACGCTCTGACCGCCTCTCCAGGCGCCGACCTGGTGGTGGACCTGCGTCCGATGTCCTTCATCGACTGCGCCGGACTGCGCGTGCTGTGCCGGGCACGCAACCGGGTCGAAGCCCGGCAGGGCCGGCTGCGGCTGGTCACTGACAGTGCCGGCTTCCGGCGCATCCTGCGGCACACGAACCTGACGGACGCCTTCGAGCTGCACGCGCGGCTGACAGACGCTCTACGGTGCGCGGGTCCTGCGATGAGCAGCACATCAGCCGACTCGTGCCGCGCGTGATCCGCGAGCACTTGCCCGGTGGGGCACACCTGCCGAACGTGTCGTCAGTCGTGCGGCACCAGCGCTACAGGCCGGGCGACGTGATGGATCAGGGCATGGGCGACCGGGCCTGTGTGCGAGCCGACCGCGGCACGCCTCCTGCGGCGGCCCACCACCAGCAGGCCCGAGTGCGGTACGACGGCCACGGGGCAGCCGACGTGGTGGATCACGGCGTGTGTGACAGGGCCCGTACGCGGCACGGTCGGTCGCTCGGTGAGCCGGTGACCGACGACCAGGAGTCCGGCTCCGGTCGCCGCTCTCAGGAGGGCGTTGGAGGCCTTGTCATCCACCACTGTCTCCAGGACCTCGACGTCCGGGTACTTGTCGCGCCGCTCATGCAGTACGACTGAGAGGAAGCCCAGCCATTCCTCGGCCCGCTGCGACTCGCTGACCAGGCCGACTTCGCCGGGGCCCAGGGTGAACGGGTTCGGCGCGTGCCAGGCGTGCAGGACCCTCAGTCGCGCGTCGCGCAGGCGGGCCGTCTCGAAGCCGAAGTCGAGAACCTCGACGTACGGGTCGTTGACGTCGACACCGAGCACCACGTCGCGATTGCCGGCGCGCCCGGAGGCGGTCCCGTCGTGCGCGCGCAGGTGTTCGTTCACCGCTTCCTCGCCGGCGCGCACGAGGACGACGGGACGCGCGGCCTTCGCCACCACGCCGAGGGCGACCGAACCCACGAGGAATCCGGTGAAGCCGCTCAATCCGCGCGAGCCCAGTACCAGCAGATCGGCGTCCTCGGCGGCTTTCAGCAGGGCCGCCGTCGCCGGGCCTTCGACCTGTTCGTCGTACAGGCGCACGTCGGGGCATGTGGCGAGGACGCGTTCCTCCGCCCGACGCAGGATCCCGTCACCAGGAACGAGGCGTTGTTGCCCTCGCGCAGCAGGGCGGCCGACGCTTCCTCGGGGAGGATCTCGGTGGAGACCTTACCTCCGGGTTGCGCCGGTGGGCACGCTCCGCGGCGGAGGCGACGATGTGCTCCGCCATCACCCACGACCAGGGGCAGTTCCATCATCGTGCCCACCGCCTTTCATCGGCTGCGAGGGGCGCAGCAGGAGTCCCCATGCCACCGTCGCACCGGCCGTACATGGGAGCGAGGGGCTGTTGGACCCCTTCTGGGGACGTTGGGCGCGTGCCGTGTTCTCTGCCGAAGGATGATCGCGTAACCCGGCACAAGGGAGCGGGCGCTGAGCGGGGCGCACTGCGAGGGCCGATCGGCCCTCCACCGTGCCCACTCAGTCCCTGTGCTCCTTGGACCGCACACCGGAGGCTGAACTCGAAGGCTCCGAACGGAGCGTGCGTGCTGGGCGGCATACAGGACTTGTCTCCTCAAGCCATGGCATGCGCACGCCTTCGTCCGTGGCGATCGTGCTGACGCGGTCCCGACCGTTCGAGGAGGATCACTATGAAGGCCACCAGGATAGGCGCCGTCATGGTCCGTGACGTCGTCACGGCCGACCGCGGCACTCCGTTCAAGGAAGTGGTGCGCAGGCTCGGGGACCACCGGATCAGCGGCCTCCCGGTGATCGACGAGGACGACAAGGTCATCGGCGTGGTCTCCGAGACGGACCTCATGCTCCACCAGGCCCGGACATCCGAACCGGACGGCACCTTCAGCGCCTGGGCGAGCCGCCTGCGGAAACTGAGCCGCGGCGTGCGCCGGAACGCGGCCAAGAGCCGGGCACGGACGGCCGGCGGGGTCATGTCGACGCCCGCCGTCACCGTGCGGGCCGACGCCACCGTCACCGAGGCCGCCCGGCTCATGGCCGAGCGCGGCATCGAGCGGCTGCCCGTCGTGGACGAGGAGGGCCGGCTCGCCGGCATCGTCACCCGACGCGACCTGCTCCAGGTCTTCCTGCGCACCGACGAGGAGATCGAGCGTGATGTGCGGCAGGAGGTCTTGGTCAACACGCTGTGGCTGGCCCCACAGATCATCGAGACCACGGTCGAGGACGGCGTGGTCACGCTGACCGGTCAGTTGGAGCGGCGCAGCGACATCCCCGTCGCGCTCGGCATGACCAGCCGTATGGACGGCGTCGTCGCCGTCGTCGACCACCTGTCGTACCGGATCGACGACTCGCACCTGCGTCCGGCCGAACAGGCCGCTCTGCACGGTGTGGCCGACGACTGGATTCGCCGGCTCTGAGCAGGGCCTCCCGCTCCCGGTATGGGAGCGACTGCCTGATCCGTGGACTCGGAAAGGACCGGTCTCGATGAACACGCAAGCCGCACCCCTGGTCCACCCGGCCCGGTTGACCGCAGTTCTCGATCCACGATCGTCCCGCTGGCTGTGGCTGGTCAAGTGGCTGCTCGCCCTCCCCCACTACGTCGTCTTGGTCTTCCTGTGGGTGGCGTTCGTGGGGGCGAGCGTGGCGGCCTTCTTCGGGCTCCTCTTCACCGGCCGCTACCCCCGTCCCCTGTTCCGCTTCACGACAGGGGTACTGCGGTGGAGCTGGCGAGTGGCGTACTACACCTTCGGCGCCCCGAGGACCTCTCCCGCGGTCTCGTCCTGGTGAAGTGGTGGCTCCTGGCCATCCCGCACTACTTGGTCATCGGTTTCTTCCTGGGCGGCGTCCATGCGTCCTGGGCCGGGGGCGGGCTCATCGGTGTGCTGACGCTGTTCGCCGGTGTCGCCCTGGCCGCCACCGGGCGCTACCCGCGTGGCCTGTTCGACCTCGTGATGGGGCTCAACCGCTGGGTGCTGCGGGTAGCCGCCTACGCGGCCCTGCTCACCGACGTGTATCCGCCCTTCCGGCTCGACCAGGGCGTACTGCCGGGGCGGCAGCCATCGGCCTCGCCTCCACCACGGCCGTGCTCTACGTCATCGCGGGCGCTGCCACCGCGACGCAGAGCAGTGGCTGGTCCGTCGCGGCGCTCACCGCGGCCTGCGTCGGCCTGCTGCTCAAGGTCCTGTGGTTCCATCCGTGGCTGTCCCTCGGCGTGGTGCTGGACGCCGGCGTCATCACCGCCGTTCTGACTGGCTGGCCGGCGTCCCTGTACTGAGCCGTCCGCCGTCACCCGTCCGCGAGGGACCATCGGCGCTCCGTCGGAGCCTCTCGGCCCACGCGGCACGCCCCCGCTCCGGACCATCGTGGGGGCATGAAGCCTTACGGGAGGTTGCCATGACCGAACTCGCCACCGGCAGGGCCATCGTGGTGGGCGTCGACGGGTCCGAGGCGTCCGCCGCCGCCCTGCGTTGGGCCACCGAGCAGGCCCGCGCGCTGCGCGCGGAGGTCGTCGCCGTGCACGCCTGGGAAGCGACCGCGCCCCGCGTCGCCCCATACGCCCCGGTGTCGGTGCGGCCCACGCCCGCCGAGGAACGGGACGCGGCCGTGCGGTTGCTCACGGAGACGCTGCGCAGGGTCTTCGGGCCGCGGATCGACAATGCCGTACGCGCTGAACTGGTCGAGGGCCCGGCTGTGCGCGTCCTCCTGGACCGGGCGCGCGGCGCCCTGCTGCTCGTTCTCGGGCGCACCGCGCACGGGCAGCTTGACCTCCCTGTAGGGGGTGCGGTCGGCCGTGGATGCCTGAGGCACGCCACTGTCCCCGTGGTCGCGGTACCGGCGCCCGACCGACCCGCGGTGCCGCTTCGAGTCGTAGGAACCCCGCGAGCGGAGTTGTTCGAGGCACAGGGCGTATCGAGGTGACGTGATGGACGTTCTGGTCGGCCATGCGACCGCCCACGGCTCCACCCGGCAGATCGCCGAGCGGATGGCTGCCCAGCTGCGCCGAGCGGGACTCGCAGCGCGGGCGCGTCCCATGGCGGACGTCGACGACGCCACCACCTATGAGGCGTTCGTCCTCGGAAGCGCGGTTCACAGCCAGCGCTGGCTGACCCCGGCGAGAGCCTTCATGCGGGACAACCGCGACGTACTGGGCATGCGACCGGTATGGATCTTCAGTGTCGGGATGCCGGCTGCGCTGCGGGGGCCGTGGAAGCGCATGGTCACGAAGGAGATTCCAGTGATCGAGCGAGACCTTCCGGCCGGTCTAACGTATCGGGGGCACCGTCTGTTCTCGGGCGTCCTCACACCGGATCAGCTTCCGCGCACGGGGCGGATCTTCTTCCGCGTGGTGGGCGGCCGGTTCGGTGACTACCGGGACTGGGACGCCATTGACGCGTGGACGGCGGAGATCGCGACCGAGCTGACCCATGGCTGAGCCGGTTCCGACCTCATGGCTGAGTCGGTCAGACCCCTCGGTCGCACGTGACGATCGCTGGTTCAGGAGCGGAGGGAGCGGCGGTGGTCGGCTGGCGGCACCGGCACCGTGATGGTCAGGACACCATGCTTGTACTCCGCTGCCACCTCGTCGCCCTTCGCCCCGGCCGGCAGCGGAGTGAAGTGGCCGTAAAGGACCTTGGTGCCTCGGTTCTCGGTGGTCATCACGCTGCGCTGGGCACGCAGGTCCAGCACACCTCCCACGACGGTGATCTCGATGCCATCGCTGGGGTCGACCCCGGGAAGCTCGGCCAGCAGTACATACGTCCCGTCCGTCAGGCGCTCTTCCACATGGATGCCGTGCGTTTCCGGAAGAGTGTCCATCACGGGGAATCCTGCCTCCGACCAGTCGGGCAGGACGGACAGCTCAGGCCGGCCGCGGAGCCGCTCAATCGTGCCGCTCATGTCGTACACCTCTTCTCTACCACCAGCGTCGTCCGCCGGAGGCTGCTCGCGCATGGGTCGGTCGGCCCCCTTGCGTGCGCCGCTCGTCCTGGACCGACGGACTGCCGAACTGCACCGCTCTGCGAGCCGGCACCCAGGAGGGAGGACCGGTCCGGGCGAGGCGCTCGTGCTCGGCAGGATCGGTCACCACCGAGGCGGAACCGGTGACGACGACGCTCCAGCCCCAGTGAGCCACCGCGTGCACCTCGTCGGCGCGAAGGCGACCACCGCGCCGTCGATCGCGCGGACCAACTCGGAGGCAGCCGACGTACACAGCAACACCCCGCCGTCGTAGTCCAGACAGAAGTTGACCGGCAGCACCGAGCGGAGAACCCGGCATGTTGGACGATGCGTCCCACCTGTGCCGGCAGGCGCAGGCACTCCTGCCGCTCCAGTTCCCGGCCGGGACCGGCGTCAGGCCGCCCGCACAGCGACGGCGTCGTGCTGTTGTCCGCCGAGCACCACCTTCAAGGCACCGGTCCCGGCGGCGTTCTTGAAGACGTCGTACGCATCCTCCATCTGGTCCAGCGGGAAGGTGTGGGTGACCAACTGCGACGTCGGGAGCCGTCCGGCGGACGCCATCCGCAGCAGGGTCGGCGTGGAGTGCGTGTCGACCAGCCCCGTCGTGATCGTCACGTTCTTGATCCACAGGTCTTCCAGGTGCAGCGTCGCCGGCTTGCCGTGCACACCGACGTTGGCCACGTGGCCGCCGGGCCGCACCACGCGCGTGCACAGCTCGAAGCTCTCCGGCACGCCGACCGCCTCGATGACCACGTCGGCACCCAGCCCTTCGGTGAGGTCGGCGATCAGCTGCTCGGGGGCTTCCCGGACGTCGGCCACGGCATCCGCCCCGAGCCGCCTGGCGGCCTCCAGTCGGGAGGGGGCCAGGTCGACGGCGACGATCCGCTCGGGCGCGAACAGCCGGGCGGTGGCGATCGCCGCCAGCCCGATGGGGCCGGCCCCGACGACCACGACGGTGTCTCCTGGACGGACCTTCCCGTTGAGCACGCCGACCTCGTACGCCGTCGGGAAGATGTCGGCCAACAGCACGGCATCCTCGCTGCTCACGGCGCTGGGCAACGGGTGCACGGACAGGTCGGCGTAAGGGACGCGGACGTACTCGGCCTGGGTGCCGTCGATCAGATGCCCCAGGATCCAGCCCCCGCCACCCCTGCACTGGCCGTACATTCCCTCTCGGCAGTAGCGGCACCGCCCGCACGCGCTGATGCAGGAGACCAGAACCCGGTCCCCCGGGCGCACCGTGCGTACGTCGCCGCCGACCTCGACGATCTCCCCGACCGCCTCGTGTCCCAGCACGGTGCCGGGCCGGACCTCGGGCACGTCGCCCTTGAGGATGTGCAGGTCCGTCCCGCAGATGGTCACGGCGCCGACTCGTACGATCGCGTCGGTGGCTTCCTTGACGACCGGGTCCGGGACCTCTTCCCACGCGGCCTGTCCGGGACCGTGGAAGACGTAGCCTTTCATGCCCGCTCCTCGCTCTCTAGCGCTCCAGCCCGGAGCCGGAACCCGGCGCAGCGTCGTCGGCAGGCCCGAGTCACTCCGGTGCGGTGCCGGGATTGCCCCGCACGTCCAGCTTGTCCCACGGCAGGGAGATCCGCTTGGGCCGGTCGGCCCTGCAGCGCCGCCTCATCGGCCCATGTCACATGTGGCCTCCCGCTGCCACCTTCGAGGAGTCACGCGGACGAGGAGGTGCTACCGATGCCCGGTGGCAGGGGTACGAAAGTGAGACTGTGGCGGTGGCGGAGCAGTCCGCTACGACGGCGCGACGACAAGCTCGAGGCCTGGATCGTGCTGGCGATGTGGGCGGTCATCGCGGTGGGAGGGACGATCGCCGGGCTGGTGACGGCTCTCTCCGCCCACGAGGCGCTCGCACAGCAGCGATCCGAGCGGCACGCGGTGCGTGCGGTAGTACTCACCGATGTTCCGCGGAGTCCGTCATCGAGAGAGGGCGGCACCTACCGAACCTTGGCAAAGGTCCGGTGGACAACTCCCGATGGCGTCACCCGGACCGGGCGAACCTTGGTGGACGACACCGGCCTGCGCCGCGGATCGACGATCACGGTGTGGCAGGACACGCATGGCGCACTCACCCCGGAGCCGGCCGATCCGGCGGAGGCCGCCGCGGAGGCGGTCTTCTTCGGTGTCGCCGCCGCGCTGGCCCTCTCCGGCCTCGCTCTCGGTGCCGGGGCCCTCGCGCGGTGGCGTCTTGACCAACGGCGCCTCGACCAGTGGTCCAGGGAGTGGGACGTGATCGGTCCGCAGTGGAGCCAGAAGACCGGCTGACGGGCAGTGCCCGACGGTCCCTCTCCGAGGGCGCCCCCCCCTACGGCTGACGCGCGTTTCCTGATACCCGGAACGGTCCAGGCGGTCGTGGCCTTCGCGTATCCCGGCGGGCGGGGACGTCTTCGACATCCTCCTGCCGACCGCCTCCCGTCGGCTTCACCGGGAGACCTCTCTCCCGGCGGGCTACTTGGCACTGGCACGGGTGCGCCCGCCGCCCTGAACACCGTCGCGGATCTGGCCGCCGACTGGTTCACAACCCACCTGGCACGGCCCGGCGTGGGGGTGTCTCTGACCATCTCGTCGACGTAGAAACCCCGACGCACGACGACGGGCCCCCGGTACCCGCCTGCGCACAGGCACCAAGGGCCGATCGTCGGAACGTTCCGCTAGCGGTTCTTCTCTCCGTCGGTGAGCTCCTTGGCCACCCGCGCGGCCCAGGCCTCGATCACGTCGAAGTCGCG
Source organism: Streptomyces sp. SudanB52_2052 (assembly GCF_964272415.1). Lineage (NCBI taxonomy): Bacteria > Bacillati > Actinomycetota > Actinomycetes > Kitasatosporales > Streptomycetaceae > Streptomyces > Streptomyces sp. SudanB52_2052. Next base: position 699,526 of record NZ_OZ186796.1, read on the forward strand.
GAAGTCCCCGCCCTTGCCGGAACGCAGGATCATCCGGGCGATGCGTCCTTTCGCGCCTTCCACAAGGCGTCCTCCGAAGGTGACGTGCTCGGTGACGTCCAGCCTGTCCATGGCGCGCCGTACGCCGGGCACAGGCGGGATGTCCCGCTCCGACGCCGAGGCATCGAGCGGCCCGCTGCTGAAGAACCACACCGGCCGACCGGCCAAGGACCTGCCGTGTCGCCGCACGAAGCGGCGGGCGTCCTTGTGCCAACGCCCGGCGTACAGCCCGCCACCGACCACGACGGCGTCGTACGGCGACACGCTCGTCACGGACCGGGCAGGCAGCGCCTCGGCCGCGAGCCCTTCCTTGCGCAGGACGGCGGCGACGGCTTCGGCGATCTCCGCAGTCGATCCGTTGGTTGTTCCGTAGGCGACCAACACGTTGCTCGGCATGGTGGTTCGCCTCCTTTCACAGTCGTCGAGCCGGTGGGTGAGCTCGTCGACGACGTCGACCCCGCCGTCGATCTGCCGGGTCATGGCAAGGGCGATCCCGGTCTCGCTCTTGCCGACCGCTCCTCCTCTTCGAGCACCGGCAGCCGCTCCGCATGTCGCCGGGCCACTTCATTCCGGTTCCTCCTCAGCGCAGTCGGCGCAGATAGGGGTCCTTGGGCGTGCGCGGCACGAGGCGTATCCGCGCGTCGAGCACGGTGACCTGGCCGGGCGTGGCGAGGACCGGGTTGAAGTCGGCCTCGGCGAGTTGCGGCAGGTCCTCCGCCATGCGGGACAACCGCAGGAGGACCTGTTCCAGGCCTTCGAGGTCCACGGGTCCGTTGCCGCGGGCGCCGAACAGCAGGGGTGCGCAGCGGGGGGCAGTGATGAGGTCGTGCACGTCGTGGTCCGTGAGCGGGGCGAGGCGGGCGGCGTGATCGGCGAGCACCTCCGTGGCCGTCCCGCCGAGGCCGAACAGGACGAGCGGCCCGAAGACGTCGTCCTGGACGACTCCGGCGAACAACTCGGTGCCACGTTCGGCGAGCGGCTGCACGACCACCCCGGTCATCAGTCCGCCGAACCGACTCTCCAAGTCCTGGTAGGCCGCACGGATCTGATCCTCGCCGCGCAGGTCGAGGTGGACCGCGTGCTGCTCGCTCTTGTGCACCAGTCCGGGCCAGTGGGCCTTCATGACCACCCGGCCGTCGACACCGCCCAGCCGTTCGGCGCCGAGGACGGCGTCGTCCTCCGTGTCGGCCCATGCCCATGGCAGCTGGGGGATGTCGTAGCAGGCCAGCAAGTCCGCGCAAGTGAGTGGGTCGAGCCAGCCGCCGTCCGGGTGCGCGGCGAGGTACGTCTCGGTGATCTGTCGGGCGCGAGCGGTGTCCACTCCGATGAGCGCCGGTACGGTGCCGGCCGGGCGGGCGAGCCAGGCAGCCCGGCGGGCGGCGTGGGCCAGGGCCCGTGCCGCCGCCTGGGGCTCGGCGTACGAGGGGATGGTGCCGCCGTCGGCGGCGGGCAGCAGGCTGACCGCCACGTCCTGCTCCAGGCGGACGAGGGCGACCGGCCGCGCCTGTCGTCCCGGTCCTGCGGTGAGGGCCCGGACTAGATCGTCACCCGTCGCCGCGGCGACCGCGGTGGGGACGAGGGCGAGCAGCACGGCGTCGATCCCCGGATACGTCATGAGCCGGTCGACGCACTCGCGCAGTTGGTCCTCGGATACGGCCGCGGTGGCGTCCACGGGATTGCCGACGGCCGCACCGGAAGGCAGCACGGCCAGCAGGTCGTCGACGAGTCCGGGAGTGAACTGCGGCAGGACGAGCCCCGCTTCGGCGCAGGCGTCGGCGGTCAGCACGCCCGCGCCGCCGGCGTTGGTGACGATGGCGACGCGGGTCCCCACCGGGTGCGGCTGGGTGTGGAACAGGGCCGCGGTGGCCAGGAGTTCGCCGATCGAGTGGGTGGCGGTGATGCCGGCCTGGGTGAACAGGGCCTGCCGGGTCATGGTGCGGGTCGCTGCGGCCGCCGTGTGCGAGGCGGCGGCTCGTCGGCCGGCGTCGGTGCGGCCCGCGTCGACGGTGAGGACGGGCATGCGGCGGGTGACGCGCCGAGCGGTGCGGGAGAAAGCCCGCGGGTTACCGAAGGACTCCAGGTGCAGCAGGGCGAGGTCGGTACGGCCGTCGCTCTCCCACCACTGGAGCATGTCGTTGCCGCTGACATCGTACTTGTCGCCGAGGGAGGTGAACGTGGACACGCCGATGCCCAGGCGGGACAGCCCGTCGAGCAGAGCGATGCCCACACCACCGGACTGCACGGCCACACCCGCACTGCCGGGCTTCGGGTGACCGGCGGCGAACGTCGCATCCAGGCCCAGGGCCGGGTCGGTGTTGGAGATGCCGAGGCAGTTGGGGCCTACCAGGCGCATGCCGTGGGCACGGCATGCGGTCAGGAGCGCCTGCGCCTGAGTACCGTCCAGGCTGCTGAAACGACCACGAGGGCCCGTACGCCCGCCTTGCCGCACTCCTCGGCGACGGTCGGGACCGCGGGAGCGGGAGCGGCGATCACCACGAGGTCGGGCGTCCTGGGCAGGGAGGTGATCGAGGGGTAGGAAGGCACGCCCAGGATGTTGGTGGCGCTGGGGTTCACCGCGAACAGGCGCCCGGTGTAACCGCCGGCGTGCAGGTGGTGCAGCAGGGCGCGGCCGACCGAGCCGGGCTTGCGGCCGGCGCCGACGACGGCCACCGCCTTCGGCCGCAGCAGCGGTGCGAGGCTGGCCACGTCGGCGGCCCGGCCTCGGGCCTCCACCGCCGTCAGGTAGGCGTCATCCTCGTCGAGGGCTATCGTGCAGCGCACCTCGGCGCCCTCGAAGCGCCGGGTGACGTCCAGGCCGAGGTCGGTGAAGAGCCTGAGGACTTCACGGTTCTCGCTCAGCGCGTCGGCCGTGAAGGTGGTGACGCCGTCCGACCGGGCCGCCGAGACCAGGTGTTCGACGAGCAGGGTGCCCACGCCCCGGTGGTGCAGCCCGTCGGCGACGGCGACGGAGATCTCGGCCGAGTCCCTGCCGCCGCCGGTGTCGTACTCGGCGAGGCCGATCACCTGGCCCTTCGTCTCGGCCAGCAGCGCCCGGTAGCCGGGCCGTGCCGACGCACAGGCCCGATCGGCGGCCGCGGTGGCGGAACGGTGGCTCGCCGCGAAGAACCTCAGGCGCAGGTTCTCCGGTGACATCTCCTCGTACAGCCCCTCCAGCTGATCGTGGTCGCCGGGCAGCACAGGACGGATGCACACGGTGGTCCCGTCCGTGAGCAGGGCGTGGACAGGGGGTCGGTTGAGCACGTCGTCCGTCATCGCGGATCTCCTCCAAGTCTCTCGACTCTTCGAGCATCCAGCGGTTCGCCGCGGGGACCCATGGGCTGTCCGGGACCGATCCGAGGGCCGGTCGGCCCCATCACCCCGTCACGCTCGTCGATTCGGTCGCCGCTCGCAGGGGCGCGCCCCCGGTGCACGGTCTGTCGGCGGTCACGACGGTGGCGCACCGATATTCCGCCCCGGGCGAGTACCCAGCGGTGGATGACCGGGGCACCGGTGAGGAGGCGGCAGGGCTGCAAGCCATCGTGAGCACCGGAGACGCCGGGCAGGCGCTCTGCCGAAGCCGACCGAGCGTAAGCGGCAGCGGTACGTCCCCGACCACGCGGCGGGCCTTTGGTCTCACACCCGCTCGGGCACGACCGCCACCGGACAGGCGGAGTGGTGCAGGACGGTGTGGGCGACGCGGCCGAGCTGGAGGCGGAGGTGCCCGGGCTCTCGGCGCCTGGCCCCGACGACGAGGAGGTCTGCCTGCTGCGAGGCGGCGAGGAGCGCCGTGCGAGCGGGTCCCTCGATCGTGCGCCGGTGCAGCTCCATGTCCGCCGGAGCATCCTTCAGGGCCGCTTCCAGCACCTTGGCAGCCTGCTCCTCGTGCAGGCGCGTGGGCTCGCCCGCGAGCAGGGGGTGGTCGGTGGTCTCGTGCGCGGGACAGCGCCAGGCGCGGACGGCGTCCAGCGGCACCCCACGCCTCTTCGCCTCCTCGTAGGCGAAGTCGACAGCAGCCGTCGATGCGTCGCCGACTCCGAGGAGGATGCGACCACGCAGCCCGGCCCTGGCCTGGTTGTCGTGGTTGCCACGGACGACGATCACCGGGCAGGAGGCGTGGGCTGCCACGGTCAGGCTGACGGAGCCGAGCAGCAGGTTGGCGATGCCGCCGCGGCCACGGGTGCCCAGGACCAGCGCGGAAGCGTTCCGTCCCTCGCACACCAGCGCGTATTCGGGCTCCTCGGGGAGCACGTCGGTGGAGATCTTCACGTCCGCAGCGCGCCGGCGGGCGCGCCGCGCCGCGGTCTCGACGATGTCCACGGCCATGCCCCGTCCGGACGGCTTGCCCAGGTCATGCGCGAGTGCGGCGCCTTCGTAGCGTTCCCACAGCGAGGCGTTCACCAGCCGCAGGGGCACCCCGCGGAGGGCGGCCTCGTCGGCCGCCCAGTCCACGGCCCGCAGGCTCGGCTCGGATCCGTCGACGCCGACGACGAGCGGAAGATTCACGGTGCTCATGACCGTGCTCCCAGGTCGAAGACGATGCGGGCCTTGACCTGGCCGCGCAGCACCTCGTCGATGGAGTCGTTGACGGCGGCGAGGGGTCGGGTCTCGTAGATGACCTTCGTCCGGCCGGCCGCGTGGAGCTGGAAGACCTCGGCGAGGTCCTGCCGGGTGCCGACGATCGAGCCAATCACACTGGTGCCGTTCAGGACCGTGTCGAAGATCGGCACCTGGATCGTGCCGTGCGCGGGCAGCGCCACCATCACCAGCTTGCCGCCCCGGCGCAGACCGGAGTTGACCGCCGTGAAGGCGGCCTCGTTCACCGCGAGCGCGATCGCCGCGTGCGCACCGCCGTGGCGCTTCAGCACCGCTCCCACGTCGTCCTTGCGGGCGTCGATGACGAGATCGGCACCCAATTCTCGGGCGAGTCGCAGCTTGTCGTCGGTGACGTCGATCGCGGCGACGGTGGCCCCGGCGATCTTCGCGTACTGCACGGCCAGGTGTCCGAGCCCGCCGACGCCGGAGATCGCGACGAGCTGGGCGGGTCGGACGTCGGCGACCTTCAGCGCCTTGTACGTCGTCACGCCCGCGCAGGTCAGCGGGGCCGCGTCGAACGGGGTGACACCCTCGGGCACCGGCTGGGCGAAGTCGGCCCAGGCCAGCATCTTCTCCGCGTACCCCCCGTCGCAGCCGTAGCCGGTGTTGATCTGCTGCTCGCACAGGGTCTCCCAGCCGGACAGGCAGTGCTCGCACCGCCCGCAGGCCCGGCCCAGCCAGGGCACCGCGACTCGCTGCCCGGCGGCCAGGTGGGTGACGCCCTCGCCGAGGGCCTCCACCAGACCCACGCCCTCGTGCCCGGGCACGAACGGCGGGTTCGGCTTGACCGGCCAGTCCCCGTGCGCGGCGTGGATGTCGGTGTGGCACAGCCCGGACGCCTCGAGACGGATACGGATCTGGCCGGGGCCGGGCTCGGGGTCGGGGCGCTCCTCGATGACCAGCGGTTCACCGAAGGCCCGGACGACTGCTGCCTTCATGGTTGCTTCTCCTCAGGGTGTTTCAGTCGTGCGGGACGACGGCGACGGGCGCGGTGGCGTGGTGCAGGACGGCGTGCGTGACGGGACCGATGTGGACACCGAGCGGGTTGCGGCGGACCCGGCGGCCCACGACGACGAGGGATGCCTCGCGGGAGGCGTCGATCAGGTGCAGGGCCGGGCTGCCGTGGCGGGACTCCTCCAGAACCTCGACGTCCGGGAACTTCCGCCGCCATGGGCCCAGCACCTCCGCCAGGCCGGCGGCCTCGCTCTGGGCGAGGGTGTCGTGAAATCCGGGGTCGGCTGACAGGCCGTAGGCGTAGTAGGGCGGCGGGTTCCATCCATGGACGGCCCTCAGGGACGTGGCGCGGCGCACCGCCGCGTCGAAGGCGAACTCGATCAGTCCTTCATCCGGCCGGCCGGTGTCCAGGCCAAGCACGACGGGCCGGTAAGGAGCCGCCGCCGACGGAATGCCGGTGGGGTCCATCTCGTGCTCGTCGGCGGCCTGCTCTCCCGCGCGCACCAGGACGACCGGCAATTCGGCGTGCGCCAGGACGGCCTGGCCGACGGAGCCGACCAGGAACCCGCCGAGCCCGCTCATGCCGCGCGACCCCAGGACCAGCAGCGCGGACTCCTCCGCCGCCGAGCACAGCGCCTCGGCGGCGTTGCCGGAGCACTGCTCCGTGCTCACCTCGACGCCCGGGTGCCGCAACCGCAGACCCGCGGCGGCTTCGCGCGGGATCCGCTCGGTCCAGTGCTGGTGGGTCTCGGCACCGAGGAGCGGTGCCTGGGCCATGGGCTCCGGCACCGGCTGCCACACATGGACGAGCCTGAGCGCCAGCCCGCGCAGTTTCGCTTCCCTGGCCGCCCACTCGGCGGCGGCCCGGCTCTCGGACGAGCCGTCGAGACCTACGGTGATCGTGCGGGACATGCTCTCAACCTCCAGAAGTGAAGCAAGGGATCCGAGAAGCAAGGGATCCGATTCGAGGGTCGTGCGCGGGCGGCGGGCAGTGCACGGGCCACTGGTCCCGGACCGGGACCCGACCGTCCCTCCCACTGCCCGGGCGGTGGGCCCGGTGGCGAGCCCACCGCACCCCCGCGTTCAGCGCAGCCAGCCCTTGTCGCGGACGAACCGGAGCCTGGCCCAGAGCCGACCGGCCCCCAGGGTGTCGCCCGCGGAGACGGCGGCCAGGGCGATCAGGACGGCGGCGTAGACGAGGTGGTAGTCGGCGAAGGGGTTCGTCGACATGCTCGGCGAACCGTCCGAGAGGTGCCGGGCCGGCGGCCACTCCGCGACCCACATCAGCGCCATCATCACGGTCCCCGCCACCGCGGCCAGGCGCAGTCCGATCCCGGCGACCAGTGCCAGGCCGATGCCCAGCAGGCCGAGCATGAACAGCCAGTCCGCCCAGGCCGCGCCGGCCCACGCGTGGAACGTCGACTCCATCGGCCCGACGGACACGGAGCCGAGGAACCCCTTCGTCGGCGATCCACCGTCGATCCAGCCCTTGCCGGACGGAGTGGCGTAACCAAACCCGAACGTCTTGTCCAGGAAGGCCCACAGGAAGACGAAGCCCATGAGGAGGCGCACGGAACCGAAGACGTAGGCCCGCGCGGTGTGCGTGTCGTCACGTGCCGACACGGCGGACTCGGGTGCGGTGGACGTCCGGTTCCGTCGGAACGACGGCAGGTGGAGACCCGCACTGCGGTGTGAGTGATCGTGCACGGCCATGACGGTGATCCCTTCGGGGATGGTCCGGCTGGTTCCTGACACCGTTCACTGTCCTGGCCGGCGCCGGTTCGCACCGGAGGCCGAAGGTCCACGGCGACGGGCTGAACGGCCCTGGGCCGGCGGGGCCGTTCGGCGCAATACGACCGGACCAACCCGGCGGGTCCCAAGACGCCGTGCCTGGTGCTGGGCGTGGCCCTCGCGGCGGGGAGCCGCCACCGGGTTCAGGACACGCAGCTCTCAGCCCTGGGTGTGTCGCCCGCAGCCCACCCCGTCAGGCCCGCCTCGCCACTCCGCACGGCCCGCGAGGCGCTGGAGGCCGGGTGATCCGCTCACCGGTCGGCCGGCGTGATGCGACGCCCTGTCACGCGGACGGGCCGGATCATCACCCACAACGTGCGTCCTCCCCCCGGCCACGGATCGGTATGGGCCCGCGTGTCCAGGCGGCGCACCTCGTCGGGGTCTCTGACGGCCTCGGCCCGGCCGACCGCGAGAACGCTCCAGCCCTGGCTCATCGCATCGTCGATGTGGTCCACCTCGAAGGCGACCTCCGTGCCGACGGCCGCAGCGGGAGCCGCGTCCGGCGAGGTGCGGAAGACGAGGGCGTCGTCGACCACGTCGTAGTTGACCGGGAGCACGGCCGGACCATCAGGGGTGGTCACAGAAACGCGCCCCACACCGTGCGTGGACAGCAGGGTGCGGCACTCCTCCGGGCTGAGTTCCCTCAGGCTGGGGTGCAAGAGGGCGTGTCCCTGCCCTGGTGGCAGATCCTGGTCACCGCCCCGCAGTTCGACGAGCCGGGTGCCGAGGGCGTCGGCCAGTCGCAGCAGCGTCGCCAGACTGGGATCCGAAGGATGTTCCTCCAGGTAGGCGAGGTACTCCGGCGCCATGTGGGCGCGGCGAGCCGTTTCCTCCCGGCTGAGACCCTGTCGCCGACGTGCGGCCGCCACGCGGCGCCCCACGTCCCCAGGTTTTGTCGCGGCGCTGCGGGGACGGGTAGCGGTGGCTCGCGTGCTCGGGTCCATCGTCCCGCCCGGCGCTGCGGCCTCGGTGTGAAGGTGCTGGACGTGTGCGTCCGGCCCGGGGAACACGAGCGTGACCTGGCCCGTGTCCGACCATCGCACGTCGTACGGGGGCGTTCCGTCGTCGTGGTGCAGCCCGACGATCTCGCCGTCGCGCCGAGCGGTGCCGGTGGCCGGACTTTCGACGATCAGCAGATCGCCCAGCTGAGCGTGCATGACGGTGCCGTTTCCCTCGGTGGGTCCGCTCTTGGCTAGCCCTTCCAGGATCACGCCGGGCCGGGCCCCGCACCACTGGGTGGCGTCCCGGCGTCCTTCCCGCCCGGAGGCACCTGGTGCCTCGCACCGATCACCTTTCCGAGGGGCCCTGCGCTTCCCTCACCGGGGCGTGCCAGACCAGTCGTGTTCCGCCGCCGTCCCGGTCGGCGAGTTCCATGTCCCCGCCGAGCTTCCTGGCCCGCTCGGCCATGTTGGCGAGGCCGCTGCGGCGGCCCTCCTCGGGTACGCCCACACCGTTGTCGGTGACCGTGAGGCGCACCTCGTTGCCGTCGGTCTCCAGCACCACCTCGGCGCGGTCGGCGTGCGCGTGGCGGGCGATGTTGGTCAGGGACTCGGACAGCACGGCCACGATGTGGTCGGCGGTCTCCTTCGGGACATGGGTGTCGAGCAGTCCCTCCATGCGCACACTGGGCGCGAAGCCCAGGACAGGCACGGCCTCACCCACCACGCGTACCGCTCGGGCCCGCAGGCTGGGGGCCGCGTCGTCGTCGCGCGTGCGCAGGCCGAAGATCGTCGACCGAATGATCTTGATGGTTTCATCGAGGTCGTCAACGGCCCGCAGCACGCGCTCCGAGGCCTGTGCGTGCTCGATGAGGCGGCCGGCGCTCTGCAGGGTCATCCCGGTGGCGAACAGCCGCTGGATGGCCAGGTCGTGCAGGTCTCGGGCGATCCGGTCGCGATCTTCGAGAACAGCGAACTGTTCGGCGTCCTTACGGCGTTCGGCGAGTTCCATGGCGACCGCGGCCTGCGCGGCGAAGCCCTGCAGCGGCTCCATCTCCTTCTGGGTGAACTCGTTCGCGCCCGCCTCACGCACCAGCAGGACGACCCCGCGTACGCCGTCCCCCGTCCCCACCGGCACGGCGACGGCCGGACCCAGGCCGGAAAAACGCGGCGGACCAGCCGAGATCCGATCGTCCTGGGAGGCGTCCGGGCTGGTCACCGGTGCCACGTCGGCGAAGGCCCGCCCGATGAGGCTGCCCTCGACGGGCAGCACCAGCCCGCGGTGGGCCTCCGCCTGCCGGCCGATGGCCAGCTCCACCGTGAGCGTGTCCGTGTCTTGCATCGGCACCGCGACCACGGCGAGTCCGGCACCGGTGATGTCCCGCGCTCGCTCGGCGATCAGCCGCAGTACCTCCGCTTGGTCGCCGCCGGACATCAGGCTGTGGGTGATCTCGGCGTTCGCTTGCAGCCACCGCTCACGCAGCCGGGATTCCTCGTACAGACGGGCGTTGTCGATGGCGACGCCGGCGGCCACGGCGAGGGTGGACAGGACGGCCTCGTCCTCCTCGTCGAAGTCGGTCCCGCCCCGCTTCTCGGTCAGGTACAGGTTGCCGAACACCTGGTCCCGGACCCGGATGGGAACGCCCAGGAACGTGTTCATCGGGGGATGGTGCGGCGGGAAGCCATAGGAGGCCGGATGCTCGGAGAGCTTCGGCAGGCGCAGCGGCTCGGGGTGGCGGATCAGCTCACCCAGGATGCCGTGCCCCTCGGGGAAGTTCCCGATACGGGCGATCTGGTCCTCACTGACACCGACCGTGTGAAAGGCCGACAGCCGCTTCCCGTCCGGGCCGATCACACCGAGTGCGCCGTACTGCGCGTCCACCAGTGCCGTCGCGGCCTCAACGATGCTGTACAGCGCCTGCTCCAGGTCCAGTTCCCGGCCGACCGACAGCACCGCTTCCAGCAGACTGTGCACCCGGTCCTGGGTCCCCCGGGCCGCGTCGATGCGGGCCTGCAGCTCCTCCAGCAGCTCGTCCAGCCTGAGCTGGGGCAGCTTTACCTGGGCCTTCCGGGCCTCCTCGGAGCTTGGCAACGTGATCCTCCCACTATCCGCGTAGAGCCGACCGCCGTCCGCTCATCTGCCACGGTAGCGGTCGGCGCGCGAGGAGGGCACGAGATCAGCCCTGCCAGGAGGGAGAGCACGCCAGGCGGGTCAGGTCCGCGGCAACCTCGCGGCGACGTACTCCGTGAGGTCGAGCAGCCGGTTGGTGTACCCCCACTCGTTGTCGTACCAGCCGAAGACCTTCACCAGGTCCCCGTGGGCCTGGGTCAGCGGGGCGTCCAGGACGCACGAGGCGGGGTCCCCCACGACGTCGCGGGAGACGATCGGCGCGTCGGACACCCGCAGGATGCCCTTCAGCGGCCCGTCGGCGGCCTCCCGGAAGGCCGCGTTGACCTCGTCGGCGGTCGCCGGCCGGTCGAGCACCACGCTCAGGTCGGTCAGCGACCCGTCCTCGACGGGAACGCGTACGGCAATGCCGTCCAGGGTGCCGGACAGTTCCGGCAGGACGAGGCCGACCGCGCGGGCCGCACCGGTACTGGTGGGGATGATGTTGACAGCGGCGCTGCGGCCCCGGCGCAGGTCCTTGTGCGGGCCGTCGAGGACCACCTGGTCGTTGGTGTAGCCGTGGATGGTGGTCATCAGGCCCTTGACGAGGCCGAAGTGCTCGTCCAGCACCTTCACCATCGGGGCCACGCAGTTGGTGGTGCAGGAAGCGTTGGAAACCACGTGATGCCGGTCCGGGTCGTACGTTCCTTCATTGACGCCCATCACCACAGTGGCGTCGACGCCCTTGCCCGGAACCGACAGCAGCACCTTGCGCGCTCCCGCCCTCAGGTGCAGGCCCGCCTGCTCGCGGGTGCGGAAGCGGCCGGTGGACTCGATGACGACGTCCACGCCGAGGTCGCCCCAGGCCAGGGCGGCGGGGTCGCGCTCCGCGGTGACGGCGACGCGGTGGCCGTCGACGGTCAGCGAACTGTCGTCGTGCTCGACGACGCGGCGGAGCCGCCCATAGGTCGAGTCGTACGCCAGCAGATGGGCCAGTGCCTCCGGCGAGGTGAGATCGTTGACCGCCACCACTTCGATGGAAGTGCCGGCAGGGTTCTCCGCGCGCTCCAGTGCGCAGCGCAGGTAGTTGCGTCCGATGCGGCCGAAGCCGTTGATGCCCACGCGTACGGTCATGTCCCTCGTCCTCCCCGACGGGTTCGCGATACCCGGTGTCGTCCGGGTGCGCTATCAGCCTTCCGCCGTCGTGTGGGGCGGGGCTTGGGCCCAAGGGGGTGAACCGGGGACCGTTCGGCCCTGCGCGGCGGCAGCGGGCCGGGGCGGGAGGCGTCGGCAGGCCTCTCCGCTCCCCCGGCTCCGCCTCAGCGTCCCTCGCCGCGCAGCCGGTCCTGCGCCTGAGTGGCGATGACGGCGGCCTGGATACGACGCTCCACGCCCAGCTTGGCCAGCAGGCGGGAGATGTGGTTCTTCACCGTCTTCTCCGCCAGATACAGCCGCTGGCCGATCTGCCGATTGGTCAGGCCCTCACCGATCAGGGCCAAGATCTCCCGCTCCCGCTCGGTCAGCCCCGGCAGGGCGTCCGGCTCTTCCTCCTGCTTCTGACCTCCCCGCAGCCTTGCCATCAGCTTGGTCGTGGCGCTCGGGTCCAGCAGCGACTGGCCACGGGCCACGGTGCGCACCGCCGAGACCAGGTCCGAGCCCTGGATCTGCTTCAGGACGTACCCGGACGCACCTGCCATGATCGAGTCCAGCAGGGCCTCCTCGTCGTCGAACGAGGTCAGCATCAGACAGGCCAGCTCGGGCATGCTCGAGCGCAGTTCACGGCACACGGTCACGCCGTCGCCGTCGGGCAGGCGGACGTCGAGGACCGCCACATCGGGGCGCAGCGCGGGGACGCGCACCAGGGCCTGCTCGACCGTGGCGGCTTCGCCGACCACCGTGATGTCCGGCTCGTCGTTCAGCAGGTCGTGCACACCGCGCCGTACGACCTCGTGGTCGTCCAGGAGGAAGACCCTGATGGGACCTCCGGTGCCGGCATGCTCACTGTCCGCCATCGGTTACTCCTTGTAATGTCCTCTGCTGTTTCCATGGGAATCCTTCCCCGTCCGAGGGACTGGAGGCCAGGGCCGGTGGTCCCTGATTCCCGGATTCCACTCTCCGGATCCCCCACTTGGTGGATTTGCTACCGCCGTCGGCGGCGTCGTGCAGATTCGTGCGGCGCGCTGGATCGCGGCGATGCAATCCAGAAAGAGCGGCTCAGGCGGTGAGGTCCACCCCGTACAGGGTGCGTCCGCCGACGAGCTCGCGCCCGGTGACCAGTTCGGGCTCGATACGGACGAAGACTCCCTGCGGTGACGGCACCCAGGAGGCCGCAACGGTGCGGGCCAGGCGTTCGTGCTCGGCGGGGTCGGTCACCACCACGGCGGTGCCGGTGACGATGACGCTCCAACCGGAGTACCGGACCGCGTCGACGTCGTCGACCTCGAAGGCGACCACCGCACCGTCGATCGCGCGGACCAGTTCCGAGGCCGCGGAAGTGCGCAGCACCACCGCACCTTCGCCGTCCAGACCGAAGTTCACCGGCAGGACGGCGGGCAGGGCCTGGCGCGTGTAGACGATGCGGCCGACGGGCACCTTGGCCAGCCGCCGAAGGCACTCCTGCCGTCCGAGTTCGTGGAAACCGTCGTTGGTGTACATCAGCCGGCCCCGTCTCTCGCTTGGTACATGGTTCTGCGTCACCCCATCCTGAGCCGGATGCGACCCGGGAATGAGGGGCCATCGGTCCCGGCCGTACCGGAGAACGACCCGTGTCACACCGCGATCGACGGGCCCGCACGTCCACAGCTTGGCTGTTCATGACCCCACGCGGTCCCGGCGACGGCGCGGGGAACGGGCGCCGAGTCGGGCGTCGCGACTGAGGTAGACGATGTAGGGGCGGGTGAGGTAGTCGATGCTTTGGTCAGGGCCGGGCTGAAGGTGGAAGATGGAGCGGCACCACACTCCTCCGCGTACCGCCTAGGGCCGGTCGGCCCTAGGCCCACACGACGGCCGCGGGGACGATGGACTGATGTACCAGAACGACGCCTTTCGCGCACTCGACCGGCAGGAAAGCTTGCGCCTGCTCGCCAAGGTGCCGGTCGGCCGCGTGGTCTATACCAGGCAGGCATTGCCCGCGGTCCTCCCCGTCAACTTCTCCCTGGACACGGACACCTCCGTCCTGCTGTGCACCTCGCCGGACTCGGACCTCGTACGCGCCATCGACGGCGTCGTCGTCGCCTTCGAGGCGGACGAGTTCGACGCGGCGACCCGGTCCGGCTGGAGCGTGGTCGTCACCGGACGGGCCACCGTGGTGACCGACCCCGCCGAGCACGAGCGGCTGTCCCAGGACGGCCCCACGTCCTGGATGCCAATGGCAGGGGCCGTGTTCGTGCGGATCGAATCCGAGATGGTCACCGGCCGGGAGCTTCGCCCGCCGGCTCTGTGAGCGTGGTGGCAGCTCCCTGAGGCTCGGGCAGCAGCAGAATGGACGATTCCAGTGTCAGCCCGGCGGCACGACGGAACACGATGCGCCAGGTCCTCTGTTGCTCAGATGGCGCCGACCGTCCCTCTTGTGGTGCGCGAGGGGCGCCTCATTGCCCGGCCGGACGAGCGTGTTGTCGCCGGTGCGGCCGGCGAAGTAGTCGGAGATGTTCGCCACGGTCGTGGCGGCGATCTCACCGACGGCGTCCCGGGTGAAGTACGCCTGGTGCGAGGTGACCAGGACGTTGTTGAAGGTCATCAGCCGGGCGAAGCGCTCGTCGGTCATCACGTCCAGGGACTTGTCGAGGAAGAACACCCCCGCCTCCTCCTCGTACACATCCAGCCCGACGCCGCTCAGCCGCCCCGCGCGCAGGGTCTCCAGCAGGGCGTCGGTGTCGACCAGGCCGCCACGGCTGGAGTTGACCAGGATCGCGTCGTCCTTCATCGCTGCCAGGGCGCGGGCGTCCACCAGGTGGTGGGTGTCTTCCACCAGCGGCACGTGCAGGCTGACCAGGTCCGCCTCGGCGAACAGCCGCTCCCGCTCGACGTACTCCATACCCAGAGCCAGGCAGTCGGGATTCTCGGCGACGTCCCAGCCCAGCAGCCGCATGCCGAAGCCATGGGCGATCCGGGCGAACGCGGCTCCGATCTTCCCGGTTCCCACCACGCCGGCCGTCCGGCCCCGAAGGTCGCGGCCCATCAGCCCGTCGAGCCTGAAGTCGAACTCCCGGGTGCGGTGCGCGGCCCGCACAATCCGCCGGTCCACGGCGAGCGCCAGCGCCCACGTGAACTCGGCGACCGAGTACGGCGAGTAGTACGACACCCGGGGCCACCGTCAGCCCGAACTCCTCGGCCGCTGTCAGGTCGATGTTGTTGTCGGTCCGAGCTGCTCGGCGGCAAGGGGCGCCGACCTCGCCGAGATGCCCGGATGGGCCTGCCGGTGCCGCCCGGGTTCACCGTCGCCACCGAAGCCTGCCGCGCGCTCCTGGCCACGGGCGCCGAGCCGGACGGCCGGTCCGCGAGATCCCCGATCATCTGTGGTCACCGCAGTCACGCCCGCACCTGGCTCCAGGCCGACCGCAACCAGCACCGCGTGCGGCCGGCCTCCAGCGCGGCACGAGTCGGCCGTTCGCAGCCTTCGGAAAGCGTCCGCACCGGGCCGTCTGTGCAAAGCATGCATCAGTGAGTTCGACAACTCGTCTCGTCGACCTGTCAAGCAGGCATAGAGGTCGCGCCTGAAGCAGGGAGGTGTTGCCAATGCTCCAGGTCCTGCGCCATGTTGCGCCAAAGCCACCCCATGCCCCCTTCCCCCTGGCTCACCTCGGAGCACAGCATCTTGCGGAGCGTCGCCGCACGTAAGGAAAACGCCGGAAACCTGGACCCAGCGATCTGGTTGTGCGGTGAGCACCACGCATTTGACTGGGGGTCAGACGGAGTGGGCCGCACTCGTTGGCACAGCATTGGGTGCACTAACCACGTTGGCTGGAACAACTTCGCCGCATCGCCCGTGGCGACGCCAGCGGTACAGAACGAAGGGATGCCTGCCGCGATGCACTGCTGGAAGCAGACTTATTCGCACAAAGGGAGCGACTACTGATCACGGCTTCGCCAGACGTCGTGAGCACGACAGAAGGTGCTCACCGGTCCCTGCTCACCATCCGTGACCTCATCGGGTCGGGTGAGACCACTGAAGCGGAAACCTACCGGGGGGCGTATACGCGCTACGCGTCAGCACTGTGGCAGCTGCGTCAAGCCATGCGCAAAGATACGGTCGCGACTCCGCTGAATCTCGAAGATCCAGTGCTCAAGCAGCTTCCTGGCCGGCGCGGCCACGCTCGCGGGCATGGGACAGTCGTGGCCACGATGATCCGAGTCCTCTCACAACCACATGCCACGAGAGTCGCAAGCCCGGCGGCCCTGCCGACCTCGGCGAGCGGACCGGTTCCTGCCCAGTTCGCCCCGAAGGTCCGTCGAAATTCGGGCCTTCCCTTCCTCAATCGCCGTGAAGTCGTGTAAGCCCCCGCCCTTTCCGTTGCGCAGGATCATCCTGGCGACCCACCCCTTCGCGCTCCCGGGCACCCCGAGGGCGACGCGCTCCCTGACGCCGAGCCGGACCATGGCCTTGTGCCGCCCGGTACCTGCGGGACGTCCGACTCCGAGGTCGAGGGATCGAGCGGGCCGCCGCTGAAGAACCACGGCAGCCGTCCTTCCAGGGCGCTCCGATCGCGGCGGACGAAGCGGCGGGCGTGCGCGTCGGCTGTCAGCCCGTCCTTGCACTACCGCGGCGACGGCTTCGGCGATCCGCGCCGTCGATCCGTTCGTTGTCCCATGGGCGACCACCACGCTGCTGGGCATGACGGCTCGCCTCCTCGCCCCATGGGCAGGGCCGGGCAGGGCCATGGCATGGTGCTCTCCCCCACCATCGGTCCGACGCCTTTCGGCTGCACTTCAGCCCACGACCAGATCGGGGCGCACCAGCGTTCCCGATCTCCCGTGGACGATCTCGTACGCCGCGTCCAGGGCACCGATCGCGGCCAGCCCCCCGGTGCGTTCGACGAACCGGGCGGCGGCCTCCGTCTTGGGGCCCATGGAGTCGGCGGGGAAACCTGCGCGGCGCAGGTCGTCGGGCGTGGCGTCGAGGACGGGCTGCGGGTCGTGGGTGCCGTAACCGGTGTAGACGCATGGGACGTCGGTGAGGATGAGCAGGAAGTCGGCCTTGAGTTCCTCGGCGAGCAGGGCGGCGCTGAGGTCCTTGTCGACGACCGCGTCCACTCCGTGCAGTGCGCCGGTGTCGCTGTCGGCGGTGACGGGTACGCCTCCGCCGCCGGCGCAGATGACGAGCGCTCCGCAGGTGAGCAGGTCGTGGATGGTCTCCGTCTCGACGATGCCCTCGGGCACGGGTGAGGCGACGACCTGGCGCCACCCGGTGGCGTCCTTGGCGATGTGCCATCCGTGCCTTCGCGCGAGCGTGCGGGCGACGTCCCGGGGGTACACCGGGCCGACGCGCTTTGCGGGCCGTGCCAGGGCCGGGTCGTCGGCCCGGACCAGTGTGTGGGTGACGAGCGCGGCGATCTTACGGCCGGGCAGCGTGTCGTGCAGGGCCCGGACCAGCAGCGAGCCGATCAGACCCTCGGTCTGGGCGCCCAGCAGGTCCAGCGGATAGGGGGCGGTCAGGACAGGGGCGGCCGCGCTCTCCATGGCGAGCAGGCCGATCTGCGGCTCGTTGCCATGGGTGATCACGATCTCGTGTTCGAGAGCGAGAGCGGCGACGGCGGTGGTCACCCGGTCGATGTTCGCTTGCTGCACAGCAGCGTCGGGACGTTCGCCCCGGTGGAGCAGGGCGTTGCCGCCGAGCGCGATGACGATGCGCATGACGTGAAGCCTCCAGGGGCCACGATCCGGTTGGTTCTTGTCTCCATCGGATCCTCCGGGCCTGCCCAGGCACAGGGTGCCGAAGGGCCCGGACGCCGTGCCGGGCGGCCCGGTCATGGGGCCGAGTGGCCCCTCGCCCGATGCCAAGCACGGGCACAGGCTGTACGTGGAAGGTTCGTATGCCCTGATTGGAGGCATGTCATGAACGCTCCCCCCACGCTCGGAATGCTGCAGGCGCTGCCGTCCGAGCACCGGCAGCGGCTGATGCGCTTCGGCCGGGAGGTGTCCTTCCCCCAGGGCACCCGCCTCTTCGAGGAAGGGGGCCGCGCCGACCGGTTCTGGATCATCCGTACCGGCTCCGTCGACCTCGACATGCATGTGCCGGGGCGGCGCGCCGCGGTCATCGAGACCCTCCGGCCCAACGAACTCATCGGCTGGTCATGGCTGTTCGCCCCACATGTCTGGCACCTGGGGGCCGAAGCGACCAGCCCGGTGCGCGCGTACGAGTTCGACGCCACCACGATCCGCTCGATGTGCCAGGACGACCCCGCGCTCGGCGCAAGCGTCGCCCAGTGGGTAGGCGGCGTTCTGGCCCACCGGCTGCGCTCGGCCCGCACCAGGTTGCTGGACCTGTACGCCCCCTATGGCAGCGGCAGCCTCCTCTGACCGCGGCCACGACTCGAAGCACGACAGCTACCAGGGAGGGATGATGCACGGCACCCCGCACATCGTCAGCGATGTGATGACGCATACCGTCGCCGCCATCGGCCGCGGCGCCGCCTTCAAGGAGATCGTGCGGATGATGCACGACTGGAAGGTCAGCGCCCTGCCCGTCCTGGAGGGCGAGGGCCGGGTCGTCGGCGTCGTCTCCGAGGCCGACCTGCTGCCCAAGGAGGAGTTCCGCGACAGCGACCCCGACCGGCACACCCAGCTCCAGCGGCTGACGGACCTCGCCAAGGCCGGCGGAGTGACCGCCGGGGAGCTGATGACCTCACCGGCCCTCACCGTCCAAGCCGACACGACGCTCGCTCAGGCCGCGCGGACCATGGCGTACGCCAAGGTCAAGCGGCTGCCGGTCGTCGACGAGTTGGGCATGCTGCAGGGCATCGTCAGCCGCACGGACCTGCTGAAGGTGTTCCTGCGCGACGACGAGGACATCGCCGAGGAGGTCCGCCGGGAGGTCGTGGCGTACCTCTTCCCCTCTCCGACGTCAGCCGTGCGCGTGGCGGTGCAGGAAGGGGTCGTGACGCTCAGCGGCCGGATCCGGGACACGGCCCTGGTGCCGGTGGCCGCACGTCTGATCCGTGCCGTCGAGGGGGTCGTGGACGCGGAGTTCGACCTCTCCGAGCGAACCAGTTTCTCCGAGTCGACGGCGGCACCGTCAGGTCACGGCGAGAGCACCTGGCCGTTGGGACCCGTCCCGAACGGCAGCGGTGAGTCGTCCGCAGCAGGCAGGGGCGCGCTGCCGTAGCGTGCTGCCCGGAGCCCCGCAGGGTCACCAGGCGATGGAGGCCGAATGTCCGGCGAACAGGCGGCGACGCTGCCGCGCAAGACGTACGAGAAGGAACTGCTGCGCCTGCAGACGGAGTTGGTCAAGCTGCAGGAGTGGGTGCGCGCGGAGGGCGCCCGCCTGGTCGTCGTCTTCGAGGGCCGGGACGCAGCCGGCAAGGGCGGCACCATCAAGCGGGTCGCCGAGCACCTCAACCCCCGCGTCGCCCGGATCGTGGCCCTGCCGAAGCCCACCGAGCGCGAGCGCACCCAGTGGTACTTCCAGCGCTACGTCGAGCACCTGCCCGCCGCCGGTGAGATCGTGCTGTTCGACCGGAGCTGGTACAACCGCGCCGGTGTCGAGCACGTGATGGGCTTCTGCACTAAGGAGGAGCACCAGCTCTTCCTTCGCCAGTGTCCGATCTTCGAGCGGATGCTGGTGGAGGACGGGATCCTGCTGCGCAAGTACTGGTTCTCGGTGAGCGACGAGGTGCAGGAGGAACGGTTCCGGCGTCGGCTCACGGATCCGACGCGGCGCTGGAAGCTCTCGCCCATGGATCTGGAGTCGATCACCCGCTGGGAGGCGTACTCCCGGGCCAAGGACGAGATGCTCGTGCACACCGACATCGCCGAGGCGCCGTGGTACGTCGTCGAGAGCGACGACAAGCGGCGCGCCCGGCTGAACATGATCGCGCAGCTGCTGAGCACCGTGCCGTACCACGAGGTGCCGCCCCCGGTGCTCGACCTGCCGCCGCGCCCGCCGTCGACCGGGTATGTGCGGCCGCCGCGCGATCTGCAGACCTACGTCCCCGATCACGCGGCGGGCCTCTGAGCCGGTCGCCGTCGTGTCAACTCCGCTGCTGCGGGACGACGGCGACCGGGCAAGCGGAGTGGTGCAGCAGCGTGTGGGCGACGCGCCCGAGCTGGAGCCCGAAGGTCTGCTTCTGCCGCCGGGCCGCGACGACCACGAGGTCAGCGGTGGCCGACGCGTCGAGCAGCGCCTTGCGGGCGGGCCCCTCGACGGTGCGCCGGCGCACCTCCACTGACGGATAGTCTGCCGCCACGTCGTCCAGCGCGGCCTGAAGCGTCTCGGCGGCCCGCTGCTCGTGCAGGCGGGCGGGCTCGACCACCAGCAGGGGGTGGCCGGTGCTTTCGTGCGCGGGGCACCGCCAGGCCCGTACGGCCTCCAGCACGGCCCCGCGCCGCTGTGCCTCTTCGAAGGCGAACCGAACGGCCGCCGGACCGTGCGCCTCCTCGCCGACGCCGAGCAGGATCCGCCCGTGCGTCACCGTCTCGGCCTGCTTGCCCTGGCGGCCGCGCAGCACGATCACCGGGCAGGTGGCGTAGGCGGCCACGGTCAGGCTGACGGAACCGAGCAGCAGCTCGGCGATGCCGCCGCGCCCTCGGCTGCCCAGGACCAGCGCGGAGGCATGGCGTCCCTCCCGCACCAGCGCGTACTGCGGCTCCTCGGCCAGCACCTCGGTGGACACCTTCAGGTCCGGTTGCCGGGCGCGTGCCCGCCCGGCGGCCCCGTCGACGATGCCGTCGGCCAGCACCTTCTCGGACGGCTTCCCGAGGTCCTCGGCCGGCGCGGCGCCCTCGTACCACTCCCACAACGAGGCGTGAACCAGCCGTAACGGCACCTCGCGCAGGACGGCCTCGTCCGCCGCCCAGTCGACAGCCCGCAGGCTCGGCTCGGAGCCGTCCACGCCCACGACCAGGGGGAGTTCCATGGTGCCGTCGTGTACCTCGTTCATGGTCGTTTCTCCCGTTCGGGTTCCGGGGCGTCAGTCGTGCGCGACGACGGCGACGGGGGCGGTGGCGTGGTGCAGCACGGCGTGCGTGACGGGGCCGATGTGGGCACCGAGCGGGCGGCGGCGGATCCGGCGGCCCACGACGACCAGGGACGCCTCGCGGGATGCCTCGACCAGGTGAACGGCCGCACTGCCGGGAAGGGACTCCTCGATGACCTGGACGGCCGGGTACTTCTCCTTCCAGCGGTGCAGCACCTCGGACAGCGCGGCGGCGTCCTGCTTGCCCAGCGCGGCGTTGAGCTCGGGGTCGGCGGGCAGGCCGTAGGCGAAGTACGGCGGAAGGTTCCAGGCGTGGACGACCCGCAGGGGTGTGACACGGCGGGCGGCCGCCTCGAAGGCATAGGCGATCACCGTGTCGTCGGGGTGGTCGGTGTCGAGCCCGAGGACGACGGGCCCGCCGAAGGCCTGCTCACCGGCACGCACCAGGACGACGGGCTGCTCGGTGTGCGCCACGACGGCCTGGCCCACGGAACCGACGAGGAATCCGCCGATGCCGCTCAGTCCTCGGGAGCCGAGGACCAGCAGCTCGGCATCCTTCGCCGCATCGGTCAGCATCTCGGCGGGTCGGCCGGAGACCTGCTCCACCGACACATCCAAGCCGGGGTGACGCGTCTTGAGCCCTTCGACCACCTCGCGCAGGACGCTCCTCCAGCCTTCGGCCGGGGACACCCCCATCTCGCTGCGCTCGCTCCACCGCTGCTGCATCTCGGCACCGAGGAGCTGCGCCAGGGCCATAGGCTCCGGGGTCGCCTCCCACACGTGGACCAGCTTGAGCGGCAGGAAGCGCCGCTTCGCCTCGCGGGCCGCCCACTCTGCCGCGGCACGGCTCTCGGCCGATCCATCGATACCTACGACGACACTGCGGATCATGTTCCGCCTCCTCATCCGGGGTCGAATGCCAGCGTGGCGGCGCCGAGGCCGGTGGTGCAGGGGCCGCAAGTCCCCAACCGGGGCCAGTGGGCCCTGCAGGCGGCGGCACGGAGTGGCCCAACGGCCCTCTACGCAAGGCCCGTAGGCCCGGTGGATGCTGTGGACCACTCGTCAGAGGGAGGACCATGTCCCGCAGTTCGGGCGACCGTTCCCCGCGATGGTGCGGTTGGCGCCGTCTGACGCCTGGGCTCGGCACGCTCGTCGGCTACCGGCGCTCATGGCTGAAGGGCGACGTACTGGCCGGAGTGACGGTGGCCGCGTACCTCGTGCCCCAGGTGATGGCATACGCGGGCGTGGCCGGGCTACCACCGGTTGCCGGGCTGTGGGCGATCCTGCCCGCGCTCGTCGTCTACGCCCTGTTGGGGTCCTCGCGGCTCCTCTCCGTCGGCCCGGAGTCCACGACCGCGCTCATGACGGCGACGGTGGTCGGCCCGCTCGCCGCGGGAGACCCAGCCCGCTACGCGGCGATGGCGGCCACGCTCGCGATCGTGGTCGGCCTGCTGTGCGTAGTGGCCTGGGCGACGCGGCTCGGCTTCCTGGCGGATCTGCTGTCCCGGCCGGTACTCATCGGCTATCTGGCGGGAGTGGCGCTGATCATGACGGTGGACCAGCTGCCCAAACTCACCGGCGTCGACACCACGGGCTCCACGTTCCTGCCGCAGCTGTGGTCGTTCGTCGGGAACCTGCCGGACGCCCATCCGGCCACCATCGTCTTCTCCGCCGCCGCGCTGGCCTTCCTCTTCGCCGCCGCCCGGTACGTCCGCGCTGTGCCGGGTCCCCTGCTGACCGTGGTACTCGCCACCGCGGCGGTGGCGGCCTTCGGGCTCGACGACCGGTACGGCCTCAAGACGAGCGGCGACGTCCCGGCCGGCCTGCCCGGGCTCGCCCTGCCGGACCTGGCCGAACTGCCGCACCTGGCGCTGCCCGCGCTGGGCGTCCTGCTCGTCGGCTACACCGACTTCATCCTCACCGCACGAGCCTTCGCCGACCGCCGCGCGGACACGGACCCGGAAAGGAACGCGCTCGACGCCGATCAGGAGTTCCTCGCACTGGGCGCGGCCAACTTCGGCGCGGGCGCGCTGCACGGCTTCCCGGTCAGCAGCAGCGCCAGCCGCACCGCGCTGGCCTCCTCCGCGGGCGCCCGCAGCCAGGCATACTCACTGGTCGCCGGCGCGGCCGTCCTGGCCGTGCTGGTCTTCCTCAGCCCCCTGCTGACCCGCACCCCGAAGGCCGTCCTGGGCGCCCTCGTCGTCTACGCGGCGGTCCGCATGATCGACCTGGCGGGCTTCCGGCGGCTGGCATCCTTCCGGCGCCGGGAGCTGCTGCTGGCGCTCGGCTGCCTCGCCGGAGTCCTGGCCCTGGACATCCTGTACGGCGTACTCGTGGCGGTCGGTCTGTCGGTGGCCGAGCTGCTGACCCGAGTGGCCCGCCCGCACGACGCCGTCCAGGGCCTGGTACCCGGAGTTCCCGGCATGCACGACATCGACGACTACCCCGAGGCCCGCACCATCCCCGGCCTGCTGGTCTACCGCTACGACTCCCCGCTGTTCTTCGCCAACGCCGATGACTTCGACACCGGGCCCTGACCGCGGTCGACGAACAGACCAGCCCGGTCCGCTGGTTCGTCCTCAACGCCGAGGCCAACGTCGAGGTCGACATCACCGCCCTGGACGCCGTCGACGCACTCCGTCGCGAACTCACCGACCGCGGCATCGTCTTCACCCTCGCCCGAGTCAAACAGGACCTGCTGCACGACCTGACCGCGTACGGACTCGCGGACACCGTCGGCACCGAGCGGATCTTCCCCACCTTGCCAACGGCTGTGGCCGCGTACCGGGAGTGGCGCCGCGACCAGTAGGGCGTCCCCGGACCCACGCTCGGCGATACGGCTGCTGGTGGCGTGCCCGCGGACGCCGTCGTCGCTCGGTACCGTCCACCGCAGCGCCGGACAGGGCCGGGGGGAGGCCGCGCCCGCACCATCCGGCCCGGCCCGGGTGGGGCCTGTGGGGCCGCTGTGCCCGAATCGATGGGGCCGTTCGGCCCCTCTTCGCGCAGCGCCGCCGAAACGCGGTCCGGTGCCTGCTACACAGAAGACGGTCGCCCCTTGGGTCGCGGCGCCCACCTCACCTCACCCCACCAGCCTGGGAGTCCTCATGCTGTCCGCAGAATCCGCCGCCGTCGTCCGTGCCACCCTGCCCGCCGTGGCCGGCGCACTCGACGAGATCACCACCCGCTTCTACGGCGCGATGTTCCGCGACCGGCCGGAACTGCTCGACGGGATGTTCAACCGCGGCAACCAGGCCAGCGGAGCACAGCGCCGCGCCCTCGCCGGCTCGATCGCCGGCTTCGCGACCGCGCTGCTCGACCAGCCGGACGTTCGCCCCGACGCCCTGCTGAGCCGCATCGCGCACAAACACGTCGCTGTCGGGGTCACCGAGGACCAGTACACGATCGTCCACAAGTACCTGTTCGGCGCGATAGCCGAGGTCCTCGGCGATGCGATCACCCCGGAGGTGGCGGCCGCCTGGGACGAGGTGTACTGGCTGATGGCCGGCGCCTTGATCGCCCAGGAGGCCCGCCTCTACCAGGACGCCGGCCTCCAGCCCGGCCGGATCTGGCGGCAGTGGACGGTCGTCGAACGCCGCGCCGAGACACCGGACGTGGTGTCCTTCCTGCTCCGCCCCGCCGACGGCGAAGCCGCACCGCGCGCACAGGCGGGCCAGTACGTCAGCGTGCGCCTGCGCATGCCCGACGGAGTGCACCAACTCCGCCAGTACAGCCTGTCCTCCGACCCGGGCGGGGATCTGCGGCGCATCACCGTCAAACGGGTCGCCGGCACGGACGGCGCGCCGGACGGCGAGGTCTCCGACCTGCTGCACCACCACGTGCGCGAGGGCGACGGGCTGACGCTCTCCGCGCCCTTCGGCGACGTCGTCCTCGACGACCCGGCCGACGCCACCACCCCGGTCGTCCTTGTCTCGGCAGGCATCGGCTGCACCCCCATGACGGGCATGCTGGCCCACCTCGCCACGCTCGCATCGGCCCGGCCGGTGCTGGTCCTGCACGCCGACCGCTCTCCCGCGGACCACGCCCTGCGCACCGAGACCCGTCGGCTCGTCGAGCAACTGCCGCAGGCCCGCGCCGTGTTCTGGTACGAGCGGCCGGACCAGGAGGAGCCCGACGCCCGCGCCGGTCTGATGAACCTCGACGGGGTCGAACTGCCCGGCGACGCCACGGTGTTTCTGTGCGGCCCGCTGCCGTTCATGCGAGACGTCCGCGCACAGCTGCTACGCGCGGGGATTCCGGCGCGGCGCATCCGCTACGAGATCTTCGGCCCCGACCTGTGGCTGCCCGAGCCGACGGCCTGACCGGCGTCGGACATCCCACCGCACTTCCAGGAAAGGAAATGGAATGACCGGCAAGGACGCCCAAAGCGCCATTCCCACCGTACTGCTGCGTTCGGTCGGCGAGGTGGACGAGGAGACGCTGGCCTACGCCCGCACGAAGACCGACGCCGTCGTGGGCCGGCCGGGACTGCCCGCCGCCACCGGCGAGGTGCGCATCACGCGAGCGGCCGCCCACCACGCGGACCGTCCCTGGTCGGCCACGGCGGCCCTGCACGTCGGCAGGCGCGAGGTGGTCGTCCTCGCCGAGGCGGCCACCGGCCGCGAGCTGGTCGACCAGCTCCAGGACCGGCTGCGCCGCCAGACCGACAAGGCCGCCCGCCCCGGACACCACGGCCACCACACACCGGCACCGCCGTGGCGTGGCGGCAACCCGACCCCACGTCCTGCAGAAGGCATCGGCAGGTCGGCGGAGGCTCGCCCGGCGTGAGCCCGCGGTGAGTGCGGGCCCGGTCGGTGGCAGCTCACCGACCGGGCCTCTGCCTCGCCCCACGCCCGCACGCGGACACCGCGGAAGCCGACGAGCGGGCCATGCGGACCAGAGCAGTGACCAACGGCCCACTGACGGAGCCTGCCTGTGCAGGACACCGTGAGGTGACGGCCTCCCAGTCGGCAGGCGAGAACGAGGAGTTGTGATGGCGAAGGCGTATGTGGTGGGCAGCGGGATCGCGGCGCTCGCCGCGGCCACGTTCCTGATCCGCGACGGCGGTTTCGAGGGAGCGGACATCCACCTCTTCGAGGAGCAGCGGAACATCGGCGGCAGCCTGGACGCGGGCGGCACGGCTGATGCCGGCTACACCATGCGCGGCGGGCGGATGTTCGAGGCCGAGTACCGCTGCACGTTCGACCTGCTGTCCGGCATCCCCTCCCTCGACGACCCCGCAGTGTCCGTGACACAGGAGATCCTCGCCGGGCACAAGGAGTTCGCCTGGGACGACATCGCACGCCTCGTGAACGGCGACGGAAAGATCGTCGACGTGCGCTCGATGGGGTTCTCCGAGCGCGACCGCCTGGATCTTGTCCGCTGCCTTGTGACTCCCGAGGGGCACCTGGACGGCAAGCGGATCACCGACTGCTTCACCGAACACTTCTTCACCACGACCTTCTGGTGCCTGTGGTGCACCACCTTCGCCTTCCAGCCCTGGCACAGCGCGATCGAGTTCCGCCGCTACCTCAGGCGCTTCATCCACCTGGCTCCCCAGTTCGCCTCCATGACGAGCACCTACGGCACCCGCTACAACCAGTACGACTCCCTCGTGCGCCCCCTGGCCGCCTGGCTGCGCGAACGGGGCGTCACCGTCCACACCCGCTGCCACGTCACCGACCTCGCCTTCGCGCCGGGGCACCGGTCGACGACGGTCAAGCGCATCTACTTGACGCGGAACGGCCGTGACGAACAGATCGACGTGGCCCCCGACGACCTGGTCCTGGTCACCAACGGCTCCATGACCGACTCCAACAGCGTCGGCTCCCACTTCACCGCTCCGCCGCCCCCTCGCCGGAACTCGGACGCCTGGCTGCTCTGGCACCGGCTGTCCAGGGGCCGCGACGACTTCGGCAACCCGGACGCCTTCGACAAGCACGTCAGGGAATCCCGTGGGGAGTCGTTCACGGTCACGGCCCAGGACCCCGCCTTCCTCGACGCACTGGCGAGGTTCAGCGGCCGCGAGACCGGCCGGGGCGGACTGATGACCTTCACCGACTCCCACTGGCTGCTCACCATCGTCGCGCCCCGCCAGCCCGTCTACCGCGACCAGCCCGAGGGCGTCTCGGTCTGGTGGGGCTACGCCCTGCACCCCGGCCGCGCCGGCAACCACACCCCCAAGCCGATGACGATGTGCTCCGGCCGGGAGATCCTCGAAGAGATCCTGCACCATCTTCCCTTCGACGAGCCGACGACAGCCCGGGTCCTGGAGACCTCCACCGTCGTGCCCTGCCTCATGCCGTACCTCACGAGCCAGTTCCTGGTCCGTCGCCGCGACGACCGCCCCAAGGTCGTACCCTACGGCTCGATCAACCTCGCCTTCATCGGCCAGTTCGCCGAGGTGCCCGACGACGTCGTCTTCACCGTCGACTACTCCGTCCGCACCGCCTGGAAGGCCGTGGCCCAGCTCCTCAAGCTCGACACGCAGCCGCCGGCGGTCTACAAGGGCCATCACGATCCCCACGTCCTGGCCGCCGCACTGGAAACGATGCACCGCCGATGACCCGGGGCTTGATCAGTCCACGTACGACCGACCAAGCCCGGGGGCGAACTCCGGGACCTGTGGAGCGGCGGCTTGGCATCGGGCAAGTGCAAGCGCCTGCCCCCTGGCCGACCAGGCTGCGATCCGGGGACAACCCGTTTTCCCGGGACTCACCTCCGGCGCACAGTCGGGCCCTCGACCCTGCCGCTCGCTGGGAGGTGGCCGTGCTGCTGATAGGGCATCTCGTCAGGGTGCCGCTCGAGTCGGGCTCGCCGCCAGGCCGTGTCGAAGGAGAGGTTGCCCCGACTGGCCCGCGCCAGCTGCCACGCATGCCAACTCGTCCGCGGCGAGAGCAGCCATCGCAGGATGGAGGTGCTCACGTCGCCACCGTGCTCTCGACCGAGGGACAGCCCGATCGGCTCCTCATGACCCGCCCGCCGGGTCCACCACGGTGTGCCCGTTGAGCAAAGCCTGGGCCTTCGCGGCATGCCGCGGTCGCTGCGCGCTGTCCATGCCGGCGGCCAGGAGCGTGTAGAGCATGCGTTTCTGGGAGGGCTCCGGGAAACTACCGAGGAACTCGCGCAGCACTTCCACAGCCTCATGCTCGACGGTGCGCTCGTCCTCCGGGCGATACCGGGCGAACACCTCCGCGACCTTGCCCACGCCGTCGGCAACCGCGGAGAGGATGGCCCAGTCGATGCCCTCCTGGTCGGCCCACCGCACCAGAACGGCGGCGGGATCCGCCAGTTCAGCGGCCAATGCTTCGGTCTTCTGCCGGCGCAGGACGTCCGTCACGGCCTGTCGGCGCTGCGCGGCGAGCAGCTCGGCCACGGCTGCCCGGTCGTCCGGCAACAGATCAAGCGTCAGCTCGGCCTTGAACTCGACGGGTGTGTCGGTCGGCAGTCGGCGCGGTCGGGAGAGGTGCTTCGTCGGCCTCCGAGTAAGGCGGCTCGGTGAGGACCGTGGCAGTGATCCGGGCGGTGAATCCGATTCCGGGACACGCACTGCGCAGACGGACTTCGAAGAGCAACGCTCCAGCCCTCTACGAGTGCTTCCTTGATGTCCTTCTTCTGCTCGGCCGCTGCCAACATGACCTGCAGGACGTACGGGTCGACCGGCGGGTCCAGAGTGTCCGCTTCGGCGGCCACCGTGAGGACGCCGGCGATCAGTTTGCGGTGTGCGGCACTGTTGTCGCCGTGGTCGATCCAGGCGTGATTTGCTTGACGACGCGGATGTCGTTCTCCGCGACCGCAAGTTCGACCAGAAGGTCGCTGATGGCCGCCAGCCGGTCTGCGCCCGGCTCCCTGGGCGAGGTGATCGTGTCGAGCCAGCTCAGCAGCGGCGGATGGATGTCGGCGCGCTGCTGCCACAGGCGAAGCAGCACTGCACCGGCGTATCCGGGCTTGTGATCGAGGGCGACGGTCCGCCCGATGACCTTCGCTCCCAAGCGCTCGAGCCGGGTGGTCAGGTCGGGACCGGTCAGGATCTTCCGTACGCTCGTCTCCCGAGGCTCGGCCAGCAGAGCCCGAGCCCCGTCCTGGATGGTCAGCGCGTCCTTGTTGTTGAGGAACAGAGCCGAGATGAGCAAGGCTCGGTCGTCCGGGTTGTCTTCCGTCTCCTTGAAGACGTTCTGTACGTCGGAATGCCACTGCTGGAACGTGCCGAGCGCTGTCTGCAGACTTCTCGGTGAACCTCCGCGTAACTCACCAGCTGCTCGGCGACATTGACGGGGTTCTGCCAGGAACCGATCTCCGCTGCCACGTCCAGCAGGTAGCCAGTGCCCGGATCATCCGGGAGCATCGAAATGTCGGGAGAACCGGGGCCTCTCCCAGTCGGGCCGGATCTCCCGGAGCTGCAACGGCGTGTCACGGCCGCTCTGCGCCGCCCTGGAGACCTCCCGCAGGGCTCTGATCCCGGCGGTGCGCTTGCCGTATCCAGGCGGTCCAGCGACAACGGCCAGTGGAGGTCCGTCCCCGTTGAGCCGGTCGATGGCCTTGTCTGCCGTCCGCACTCTCTCGTCACGCCAGTCAAGGTCCGCCCAGGCCAGGCGTACGACATCGAGTTCCGCCTTGGGGATGTCGGCCACGGGCAGCTGTGGCTTGCTCGTCATGGTGACCGGACCCGCCGCCATGATGATCTTCGAGTTCTGATTTCCGCTGGCGGTCATCCATGGCCGGGACACGGGCGGGGTGACGCGCAGTTCAGCGGACTCTTCCTCGTGGTTTGAGGGGTGTCTGCGGCAGCTCGGGGGCCGACAGCGGATCCCCGTCATACCCCTTCACCACCCCGAATCTCGACCCTTCCATCCAGTCCTGACGAGCCTGTACGATCTCCTCCTGCGACCGTCCGATCCAGTTCCAGAACATGATCAGCTCCTCTTCGAACGGCTCGCCTCCCAGGAGCATCAGGCCCGCGTCCGACTCCGCCCGCAGGGGCAGTTCGCCGCGGCCGCAGCCGAGGTAGAGCATCGAGCCGGGCAGGACCGGGACGCCGTCCACATGAGCCTCGCCGGACATGGACAGGACGGCGTACTCGAAGTCGGGTTCCAGGGGCAGGCGTACATCCGCGCCACGGCTCAGGGCGATGTCGGCGCCGACGAGGGGCGTGTACGCCGTGCCGGGCGACCTCGCGCCGTCGAGGTCGCCGAGGATCAGGGTCGCCTTGATGCCGGGCGCGGTGACGACCGGCAGGTCGGCGTGGTGTTCGAAGCGCGGGTCGGTGTGGCGGTGGCTGTCCGGCAGGGCGACCCACAGCTGCGCACCGTGCAGGAAACGCGCGTGCGAGCGGGGGCTCTCCTCGGAGTGGCTGATCGCCCGGCCGGAGGTCATCAGGCCCAGTTCGCGCGGACGGATCGTCTGGAGGCTGCCGGTGGAGTCGCGGTGCAGCACCTCGCCCTCGTGCAGCCAGCTCACCGTCTGCAGGCCCATGTGGGGGTGCGGCGGCACCTGCATGCCGGGTTCGTCGGCGATGTCGTCGGGGCCGTAGTGGTCGATGAAGCACCAGGCTCCGACCATCCGGCGGCCGAGGTTGGGCAGCAGTCGGCGGACCTCGCTGGACTCGCCCAGCTTGACGTGGCGGGGGCTGAGGAGTTCACGCACGGGCTCCGCCACCACGAAGCCACGGCCACCGCACAGGGAGGGAGCCGCCTCGCGCTCAAGATTGCTCATGGCGCCCAACCTAGTCCGGCGGCGGGTCCCGCGTCAGCGCGTCCGCCCGTCATCCGGGCCGCGGGCCGCGCCGCATGCGCCCTTGCGCTGCATGCCGTACAGGGAGGCCACCAGCGCGTACTGCGTGTGGGTGAGCCCCAGCGGCGCCACCGCGCGGTCGAACTGTTTTCCTCTGCGACGCGAGCGGAGACGCTCGCCGACGGATCGATCGAGCGGGAGCGGCTCGTCGACGGTGTCACCGGTGCGCTGAAGACCGACGCGGCCGAGGTGAGCGACGTGGTCGACGGGTTGATCGCCCTCGTCGGGTAGTGGAATATTGAACCAACGGGCTCGGTTGTCGGCCTCGAAGGAGGTCACCCGTGAACACGACCTACGACGAGACGTACTACGCCCACGGGACACCGGCGGAGCGCTGGGAGCGCGCGCGGCTGTTCTTCGACGCCAAGGACTACGCCGCCGCCGCGCGTGTCCTGGTCGGGCTGGTCGAGGAGGCGCCCGAGCAGACCGGGCCGCGCCTGCTGCTGGCGCGCTCCTACTACCACTCGGCGCAACTGCGGCGCGCCGAGGCCGAGTTGCGGACGATCGTCGAACAGGACCCGGTCGAGCACTACGCCCGGCTGATGCTCGGCCGCACGCTCCAGCGGCAGAACCGGCACGAGGAGGCGGAGTCGCACTTGCGGATCGCCTCGGCGCTGGCGGGTGACTTCGAGCAGCTCTGACCGCCATCGGAGCGAAGGTGCCCCGGCTCGCGGCGAGTCGGGGCACCTGTGTTTCGGGGTGCCAGTGTTTCGGGGCACCTGTGGTGCGGGGTACCCGCGTGTCGGCGGGTCCGCTACTGCGCGGGGGTCCCGGGCCCGTACGAGCGCCGTCCCCGCCGGTGGGCGATCTCGCCCAGCAGGATGTCGACCGCGAGGAACGCCGCCAGCGGGATGCCGAACAAGGGCAGGAAGTACCCGAGTACGGCGGTCACGGCCAGCAGCGGCACCAGGATCTGCGGCGGCACCTGCTGCCAGGCGCCGCGTGGAATCGGCCGGCCGAAGGCGGTGGCCCGGCCACGCTGCCACCACATGCGGTAGCCCCAGACGATCAGCAGGATCAGGCAGAGCGCGAGCAGCATCAGGGCGATCTGGTTGGCCAGGCCGAACAGGCTGCCGGTGTGCAGGTCGATGCCCCACCGGGTGAGCTTGGCGAGCACCGGGTAGTCGGCGAACCGCAGGACGTCCGTGACCTCGCCGCTGCCCGGGTCGATCGCGACGGAGTCCTGCTTCTCGGGCCAGCTGCGCTGGACCTGCTTGACGACGTACGCCGAGTTCGCGTCGGCGGGCGGCACGATCTCCACCGGATCGCCGAGGCCCTCGGCCCGCGCCGCCGCCAGGACCTTGTCCAGGCCCACGCCGTGCGCCGCGTCCCCCGCCTGCCCGGCGGCGGAGCCGTGACCGGCGTGTTCGCCGCCCGCCGCGGCCGACACCGACGGGGTGGCCTGGCCCAGCGAGGTCCGCAGCTCGTCGATGGAGGCCCCGGCGTGGGCCGACCAGGTCAGCCCGGTCGCCGAGAGGAAGAAGAACCCGGCCGCCGCCCACACGCCGACGCCGCCGTGCAGTCCGAGCGTGCGGCGCCGCCCCTTCGTCCCCCGCACCGCGCGCAGGG
The DNA here is from genome assembly GCF_964272415.1 of Streptomyces sp. SudanB52_2052. Lineage (NCBI taxonomy): Bacteria > Bacillati > Actinomycetota > Actinomycetes > Kitasatosporales > Streptomycetaceae > Streptomyces > Streptomyces sp. SudanB52_2052. Next base: position 731,433 of record NZ_OZ186796.1, read on the forward strand.
CACGGCGCCGGGAGAACCACAGCACCAGCCCTCCGGCCGTGATCACTGACAGCCAGCTGGCCGCCAACTCGCTGTACAGGCGCCCCGGTTCGCCGAGGTGGAGGTCCCGGTGGAACTCGTCGATCCAGGTGCGCAGGGGCAGCGCGCCGGTCGCGCCGTACTGTTCGAGGGTGCCCCGCACCTTCGCGGTGTACGGGTCGACGAAGACGGCGAGCGTGTGGTCCTCGTCGACGCCCGGGACACCGGACACCAGCACCCTGGTCGTCGCGTCGTCCTCGGGTGAGGGGCGTACGGCCGTGACCGTGCCCTCGGGGTGGGCCTCGCGGGCGGCGGCCACCTGCTCACCGATCGGCAGCTTCCGCTCGCCGACGGGGACGGTCAGTTCGCGGTCGTAGACGATCTTCTCGGCCTGGAAGGAGGCGGCGTACAGCAGGCCGGTGACGGCGGCGACGAGGAGGAACGGCGCCACCAGCACCCCTGCGTAGAAGTGCAGGCGGAGGACGAGGGGACGCAGCGGGGCCCAGCTGTTCTTCTGCGGTGCCGGGGTGGCTGGTGGCGGGGCCTCGTCCGTGGTGGTCGAGGGAGCGGTGGTCATCGGCGGGCTTCTCCGGGGGACGTCTTCGTGGCCGTTGCGGTGCAGTAGTCGGGGCGGAGGGGCATCCAGTTCCCGACGGGGGTGTGTGACCTGCGCCACGCGAGGGGGGAGGGGGCCGTGTCATCCTGACGCGATGGGAACTCCGAGCGATCGCGCACCCCTGTCCGAGCGGGTCGAGGAACTCCTCGCCGCCGACGGGCCGTTGACCATCGTCACGGCCGGGGACCCGGTGCTGCGGCGCGGCACCGAGCCGTACGACGGCCAGCTGGACCCCGCGCTGCTGGCCCGGTTCGTCGAGGCCCTGCGGGTCACCATGCGCGCGGCGCCGGGGGTCGGGCTGGCGGCGCCGCAGGTCGGTGTGGAGCTCAGGATCGCGGTGATCGAGGATCCGGCTCCGGTGCCGGAGGAGGTGCGGGTGGCGCGCGGGCGGGTGCCGCAGCCGTTCCGGGTGCTGATCAATCCGGCCTACGAGCCCGTCGGTGCCGCGCGGGCCGCGTTCTTCGAGGGCTGTCTGAGTGTGCCGGGGTGGCAGGCGGTGGTGGCGCGGCCCGCCGCGGTGCGGCTGACCGGGCAGGACGAGCACGGGCGCGCGCTGGACGAGGTGTTCACGGGGTGGCCCGCGCGGATCGTGCAGCACGAGACGGACCATCTGGACGGCGTGCTGTACCTGGACCGGGCCGAGTCGCGTTCGCTCTCGTCCCACCAGGCGGTGGCGGAGCGCTGGGCGCAGCCGACGCCGCAGGAGGCGGCACGGGCCCTCGGCTTTCCCCTGCCGTGAGGACGAGCCGTAGGGACGAGAAGAGACGAAAAAATCGGAGGCGTCCGGCGCGGTGCTTCCCTTACCGTGGCCGCATGTCTACGCCCCGAATTTCCTAGCCGAGGACCCGCTTTCACGCCACCCGTGTGTCCTCTTGCTTGTTCGGAGCGTTCTCTCATGATCACCGTTCGTGATGTCGACGTGCGCGTGGGCGCGCGTCTGCTGCTGTCCGGCGTCTCCTTCCATGTCTCCCCCGGCGACCGCGTCGGCCTGGTGGGGCGCAACGGCGCCGGGAAGACGACCCTGCTGCACATCCTGGCGGGAGTCCTGCAGCCCGCCGCCGGCACCGTCGTCCGCACCGGCGACGTGGGCCATCTCCCGCAGGACTCGCGCGCGGCCGACCAGTCGGTCACCGTCACCGACCGGATCCTGTCCGCGCGCGGCCTGGACCGGGCCGTACGGGCGCTGCGCCGCGCGGAGGCCGCGTTGGCCGACGGGACGGAGCGCTCGATGCGCGCCTATGTGCGCGCCGAGGCCGAGTTCCAGTCGCGCGGCGGATACGCGGCCGAGGCGGAGGCCGCCCGGGTCGCCGCCGGTCTCGGCCTGCCGACGGAGCTGACGGACCGGCCGCTCAGCGCGCTGTCCGGCGGGCAGCGCCGTCGCGTGGAGCTGTCCCGGATCCTGTTCGCCGGGCACGGCACCCTGCTGCTGGACGAGCCGACGAACCACCTCGACGCGGCCTCGATCGCCTGGCTGCGCGGGTTCCTGACGAACCATCAGGGCGGCTTGGTGATGATCAGCCACGACACGTCCCTGCTGGCCGCCACGGTGAACCGGGTCTTCCACCTCGACCCGGGGCGGGCGGCGCTCGACATCCACAACACCGGCTGGGACACGTACCTCGAACGGCGGGAGGCCGACGACCGGCGGCGGACCCGCGAGCGGGCCAACGCCGAGCGCAAGGCGGCCGCCCTGCACGCCCAGGCCGACAAGATGCGGGCCCGGGTGGCGACCGCGGTGGCCGCGCGGAACATGGCGCGCCGCGCGGACCGTATGCTCGCGGACCTCGAACCGGCCCGGCGCGCCGAGAAGACCGCCAGGATCCGGCTGCCCGAGCCTGCGCCCTGCGGCCGGATCCCGCTCGGCGCGGTGAGCCTGACCAGGTCGTACGGCGGGCGGCGGGTGCTGCGCGGCGTCGATCTCGCCGTCGACCGGGGCAGCCGGCTGGTGGTGCTCGGGCCGAACGGCGCCGGGAAGACGACCCTGTTGCGGATCCTCGCCGGCCAGGACGCACCCGACGGTGGCCGGGTGGTCCACGGGCACGGGCTGCGCCTCGGCTACTTCGCCCAGGAACACGACACCCTGGACCCGGAGTCGACGGTCCGCGGGCACCTGGCGGGTGCCGCCCCGCACCTCACCGACGGCGAGGTCCGCCGGGTCCTCGGCTCCTTCCTGTTCACCGGGGACGACGCCGGCAAGCGCGTCGGTGTCCTCTCCGGCGGTGAGAAGACGCGTCTGGCCCTGGCGGGTCTGGTGCACTCGGGCGCGAACGTCCTGCTCCTGGACGAGCCCACCAACAACCTGGACCCGGCCTCCCGCGCCGAGGTCCTGGCCGCGGTGGGCACCTATCCGGGCGCGATCGTCATGGTCACGCACGACGAGGGCGCCATCCGGGCGCTGCGCCCGGACCGCGTCCTGCTGCTGCCGGACGCGGACGAGGACCTGTGGGACGAGGAGTACCTGGAGCTGGTGTCCTCCTGACTCAGCTGTCCCGGTAGGACTCCAGCAGCCGCAGCCACACCTCGCTGATCGTCGGATAGGAGGGGACGGCGTGCCACAGGCGGCTGACCGGGACCTGCCCGGCGACGGCGATCGTCGCGGAGTGGATGAGCTCGCCGACACCGGGGCCGACGAGGGTCACGCCGCGCAGGATCTCGTCCTCGACGTCGACGACCATGCGGGCGCGGCCCTTGTAGCCGTCGGCGTACAGGCCGGCGCCCGCGACGGAGGACAGGTCGACGTCGACGGCCTTGACCCGGTGGCCTGCCTGCTCGGCCTCGGCGAGGGACAGGCCGACGGCCGCCGCCTCCGGGTCGGTGAAGACGACCTGGGGGACGGCGGCGTGGTCGGCGGTCGCCGCGTGGGCGCCCCACGGCTGGGCGAGGAGGGTCTCCCCGGTCGCCCGCGCGGCGATGGCGGCGCCCGCGATGCGGGCCTGGTACTTGCCCTGGTGGGTGAGCAGGGCGCGCTGGTTGACGTCGCCGACCGCGTAGAGCCAGTCGTGGCCGGTGACGCGGAGGCTGTCGTCGACGTCGAGCCAGGAGCCGGGTTCCAGGCCGATGGCCTCCAGGCCGATGTCGTCGGTGCGCGCGGCGCGGCCGGTGGCGAAGAGGATCTCGTCGGCCTCGACGCGGTCGCCCTTGTCGGTGACGGCGACGACGGTGCCGTTCTCGCGGGTCACCGACTCCACCGACGTGCCGGTCCGGACGTCCGCGCCCGCCTCGGTGAGGGCCTCGGCGACCAGTTCCCCGGCGAAGGGCTCCATCCGGGCGAGCAGGCCCTTGCCGCGGACGAGCAGGGTGACCTTCGAACCGAGGGCCTGCCAGACGGTGGCCATCTCGGTGGCGACCACGCCCCCGCCGACGACGATCAGCCGGCCGGGCACGGTCTTGGCGCTGGTGGCCTCCCGGCTGGTCCAGGGGCGGATCTCGTCCAGTCCGGGCAGCCCGGGCAGGGCGGCGCGGCTGCCGGTGCAGACGGCGACGGCGTGCCGGGCGGTCAGGACCGTCTCGCCTCCGTCGGGGCCGGTGACCGTCACCGTGCGGGGTCCGGTGAGCCGCCCGTGGCCGCGGTGGAGGTCGGCGCCGATGGAGTCGAGCCAGCCGACCTGGCCGTCGTCCTTCCAGTGGGAGGTGTAGTAGTCGCGGTGGGCGAGGACCGCGGCGGCGTCGAGGGGGCCCTGCACCGACTGGCTCAGGCCCGGCACGCGGCGGGCGTCCGCGCGGGCGATGACCGGCCGCAGCAGGGCCTTGCTGGGCATGCACGCCCAGTAGGAACACTCGCCGCCGACGAGCTCGTTCTCCACGACCGCGGTGGTCAGTCCGGCGGCGCGGGTGCGGTCGGCGACGTTCTCCCCCACGGGCCCGGCCCCGAGCACCACGACGTCGTACGTGTTGGTTTCCGTTTCCGTCATGGGGTCAGTCTGGTGGGTGGTGTGCGCACTGGCCACATGGGTAGGGGCGCGGAATACGTGTCCGGTCGGCCGTGTTGTGCCGACGGCTTGACCCCACACCAGGAAGAGGGATTTACGCCATGAGCAGCACCGTGGAGCTCACCAAGGAGAACTTCGACCAGACGGTCACGGACAACGAGTTCGTCCTGATCGACTTCTGGGCGTCCTGGTGCGGGCCGTGCAAGCAGTTCGCCCCGGTGTACGAGAAGGCGGCGGAGGAGAACCCGGACCTGGTGTTCGGCAAGGTGGACACCGAGGCGCAGCCTGAGCTGGCCGCGGCCTTCGGTATCCAGTCGATCCCGACGCTGATGATCGTCCGTGACCAGGTCGCCGTGTTCGCGCAGCCGGGCGCCCTGCCCGAGGCCGCGCTGACGGACGTCATCGGACAGGCCCGGAACCTGGACATGGACGAGGTCCGCAAGGCGATCGCCGAGCAGCAGTCCCAGCAGGCCCAGCAGCAGGGCCAGTGACGGAGCCGGGGGCGGGTGACACGCCCGCCCCCGAGGCGAGCCCCTAGTAGGGGTAGGGAGCGACGTCCCCGCGCACCGTCGTCCAGCGCAGTTCGGTGAAGGCCTCCAGGTTGGCCTCGCCGCCGAAGCGGGCGCCGGTGCCGGAGGCGGCGACTCCGCCGAAGGGCGCCACGGCCTCGTCGTTCACCGTCTGGTCGTTGATGTGGACGATGCCGGTCGGGATGCGCTCGGCGAGGTCGAGGCCCCGGGCCGTATCGCTGGTGACGATGCCCAGGGAGAGGCCGTACGGGCTCTGCGCGGCCAGCGCCGCCGCCTCGTCGGCGGTGGTGAAGGGCCGGACGGGCGCCACGGGGCCGAAGACCTCCTCGGCGTAGGCCGGGGTGTGGTCGCCGACGTCGGCGAGGACCGTCGGCCGGTAGAACAGCCGGTCATGGGTGCCGCCCGCGGCGAGCTTGGCGCCCGCGGCCCTGCTGGACTCGACCAGGCCGCTGATCTTGGCGAGCTGGCCGGAGTCGATGATGGGGCCCAGGTGGACCTGGTCGCGGTACGGGTCGCCGACGGCGAGCGAGTCGGCCTTCGCGGCCAGCCGTGCGACGTACTCGTCGTAGAGGGACGCGTGCACCAGGTGGCGTCCGGTCGTCATGCAGATCTGGCCCTGGTGGAAGAACGAGCCCCAGGCGGCGGTGGAGATCACCGCGTCGAGGTCGGCGTCCTCCAGCACGATCATGGCCGAGTTGCCGCCCAGCTCCAGGTGCGCCCGCTTGAGGTGACGGCCGGCCGCCTCTCCGACCGCCCGTCCGGCGGCGGTGGAGCCGGTGAAGGAGATGACCGGCACGCGCGGGTCGGCGACCAGGGCCTGACCGGCGTCCGGGCCGCCGGGGAGGACGTGCAGCAGGTCCTGCGGCAGGCCGGCGGCGGCGAAGACCGCGGCGAGGGACAGCCCTCCGCAGACGGCCGTGCGCGGGTCCGGCTTGAGCAGCACCGCGTTGCCCAGCGCCAGGGCGGGCGCGACGGAGCGGATGGACAGGATCAGCGGGGCGTTGAACGGGGAGATCACACCCACCACGCCGACCGGGACGCGGCGCGTGTACGACAGGCGCGGGGCCTCGCTGGGCAGGACCTGGCCGGCCGGGCGGGAGGCGAGCGCGGCGGCCTCGTAGCACTCCTGGGCGGCGACGTGCAGCTCGAAGTCGGCCTTGCCGGGGACCGAGCCGGATTCGCGGACGAGCCACGCGCGCAGTTCGTCGGCGTGCTCGGTGAACAGGTCGCCCGCCTTGCGGAGCACGGCGGCGCGGGCGAAGTGCGGGGCGCGGGCCCAGGCGCGCTGGGCGGCCGCGGCCCGCCCGGCGGCGGCCCCCACGTCCTCGGGGGTGGCGAGGGTGAGGGCGGCGAGGGCTTGGCCGGTGGCGGGCTCGGTGACGCTGTACCCGGGGCCCGCGAGGGGGTGGGGCTGCCAGGTCCTGGTGTCGAGCAACGGCATGACGGCTCTCCGATCGATCGGTCACCGGCTGACGGGTGGGCGGAAGTCCCGTGCGTGCGCGGCCGGTTCGGCGGTCACATGGCGGGACGCGCGGAGCGGGCGCGGCCGTGCGTGCCGCGGCCCGCCTGCGAAGGCGCCCCCATTTTGTTGAGCATGCAACATCCTAGCCGTGTGGCGCGAGGGGCGGGGCGAACCGTCCCCCGCTTGTCGACCGTACGCACGGGAGCGGTCCGCCCGCACGTCAGCTCGACTCGCGGTGCACCACTGTCGCGCCCAGCACCTTGTGCGTCTCGGGTGCGGTGCCGGGCTTGCGCACCGCGCGGTCGACGAGTTCGGCCAGCTCCCGCCCCGAGGGCAGTTCCAGGCGGACCGTGGTCAGCCGGGGCCGCAGCAGCCGGCCGAGCATCAGGTCGTCCGCGCCGATCACGGCCGTCTCCTCGGGGATGCGGACGCCCTCGTCCTGCAGGGCCCGCATCAGCAGCATCGCGTACTCGTCGTTGTAGGTGAACACGGCGTCCAGGCCGAGGGTCCGCCAGCGGGCGGCGAGGGAGGCCGCGGCCTCCTCCTCGTTGGCCAGGGGCAGTTCGGTCACGGTGGCGTCCGTGCCCCGCAGGGCCTGGCGCACACCGTCGAGGCGGGGCGCGGAGAACGCCTCCAGGCCGGGCTCCTGGGGGATGACGACGCCGATCCGGCGTCGGCCGCGGTCGTAGAGGTGGGAGCCCGCGCTGTGGCCGACGACGTCGTGGTCCATGAGCAGGGCGTGCGCGCCCTCGATGGTCTCGGGGCCGAGGGTGACGACGGCCCGGGCACCAGAGCGTTTGAGCACCGCCACCCCGCGCGGACCGAGTCCGGAGCCGGGCACGAGCACGGCGACGGGCCGCAACTCGGCCCAGGCGCGGGCGGCTTGGTCGCCGTGCGGGCCGCCGGTGCCGTACTGCACGACCGTGTAGTCCAGGATGCCGAGCGCGCCCTGGAGGTCGGCGAGGAACCGGCTGTAGAGCGGGCCGACGGGGAAGGTGGGCGCCGGGATCAGGACCATCCGGCTGTGCCCGGCGCGCAGGCTGCGGGCCGCCGCGTGCGGCACGTAGCCGAGTTCCTTGGCGGCCTCGTGGACCCGGCGGCGGGTGGGTTCGCTGATCCGTACGGCGCTGGTGTTGTTCAGGACGTAGGAGACGGTCGCGCGCGAGACGCCGGCCAGGCGGGCCACATCGGCGCTCGTGGGGACGGAGCGCGACGGCGCGGGGGACGGGAGCGCGGGCGTTTTCGGTATCTGCACCATGACAGACGGCATCTTGGCAGAAGCCCCAATGCGCCCTTCCGGCGGGGGAGTTGTGACGAACCCGTGAGCGTTCACGACGACCGGCGGGCGCGCTCAGCAGGCCGGACGCGCCCCCGTCACCCGGTCGACCAGGTCGATCCAGGCGACCTCCAGGCGGGACAGGGGGATCCCGCACTGCCTGGTCAGGTGGTGGACCAGGGCCGGATCGAGCTGTCCCATCAGGGTGTGGGCGAGGAGTTCGCAGTCCGCGCCGGGGACCGCCTGCCGCAGGAGCATCTCGACGTGGTGCCGCAGCACGCGGCGGGCCGGGTTGACGAAGCGGCGGTTGGCGCTCGGCTCGGCCGCCAGCTGCAGCTCCAGTTCGTCGGACGACCGGCGCAGCAGCGCGCAGCCGAACGCCCGCAGCCGCTCCACGGGCGGCGCTCCGGGGCCGAGCGGCGGCGGGCCGCCGAGGAACGCGGCCTGGAACTTCTTCTCGGAGTGGTCGAGCAGCGCCGTCAGCAGGCCGGTGCGGTCGCCGAAACGGCGGAAGACGGTGCCCTTGCCGACGCGGGCCGCGGCGGCCACCGCCTCCATCGTGACGGCCTCCGCGCCGCGCTCCGCCACCAGCCGCGCCGCGGCCTCCAGCAGCCGGGCCCGGTTGCGCGCGGCATCGGCGCGCAGGCAGGGCTCGTCGGCCTCCAGGGCGGTGCCGAGCTGGAGCAGCTCCGGGTGGTCGACGGGCTCCTGGGGCGTCGGGATGGGCGGCGGGGCGGCGGACATGAAGCCAGCGTAAAGCATCGGGAACAAAACTGGACCGTGGTCCGGTTAGGATGCTAGAACATTAAACGGACCCCGGTCCGGATCGTGACGGCAGTGTTTCACTGCGGTCTTTTCACATACGTGGGAGTCAGCATGTCTGTTCGTATCCTCGCCCTCGTCGGCAGCCTTCGCGCCGGTTCGCACAACCGCCAGCTCGCCGAGGCGGCCGTCAAGCTCGCCCCCGAGGGTGCAGAGGTGGACCTGTTCGAGGGCCTGGCCGAGATCCCGTTCTACAACGAGGACATCGACGTGGAGGGCAGTGTCCCGGCCGCCGCCGCGCGCTTGCGCGAGGCCGCGAACACCGCGGACGGCCTGATCCTGTTCACGCCGGAGTACAACGGCACCATTCCGGCCGTCCTGAAGAACGCCATCGACTGGCTGTCCCGCCCGTACGGCGCCGGTGCCCTCACGGGCAAGCCGGTCGCGGTGGTCGGCACGGCGTTCGGTCAGTACGGCGGTGTCTGGGCGCACGACGAGACCCGCAAGTCCGTGGGTGTGGCCGGCGGCAAGGTGCTGGAGGACGTCAAGCTGTCCATCCCCGGCTCGGTCACCCGCTTCGCCGAGACGCACCCGGCCGACGACGCCGAGGTCGCCGCGCAGCTGACCGAGGTCATCGCCCGCCTGCACGGCGACGTCACGGAGCCGGCCGCGGCCTGACCCGCATCCGCCCGCCGGCACGGAGGGACCGCAGCCGTCACGGCTCCGGTCCCTCCGGCATGTCGCCGCCCGGACGCGCGGTGGACCCTCGGACCGGCGTGGGCCCTCAGACAGGCTGGGGAGCAGCGTCCCGCCCGGCACGGTGGATCGGTGCGTCCGAGCCGGTCAGGGGCGTCCCCGTGCCGCCGTACCGGGCCGCGATGATCTCCGCCGCGATGGAGACGGCGGTCTCCTCGGGCGTACGGGCGCCCAGGTCGAGGCCGATCGGCGACCTCAGCCGGGCCAGCTCCCGCTCGCTCACCCCGGCCTCCCGCAGCCGCCGCTCGCGGTCCTCATGGGTGCGGCGGGAGCCCATGGCGCCGACGTACGCGACCGGCAGCCGCAGTGCCTCCGTCAGCAGCGGCACGTCGAACTTCGCGTCGTGCGTGAGCACGCACAGCACCGTGCGCGCGTCGGTCTCGGTGCTCCGCAGATAGCGGTCGGGCCAGTCCACGACGATCTCGTCGGCCTCCGGGAAGCGGGCCCGGGTGGCGAAGACGAGGCGGGCGTCGCACACGGTGACGTGGTGGCCGAGGAACTTGCCCGCCCGCACGAGAGCCGCCGCGAAGTCGATCGCGCCGAACACGATCATGCGGGGCGGGGGCACGGCCGACTCGACGAGCAGGGTGAGTCCGCCCGGGCAGTGCGAGCCGTCCTCGGAGAGCTCGACCGTGCCGGTGCGGCCGCTGTCCAGCAGGGCACGGGCCTCGGCGACGGCCGTGCGGTCCAGATCCGGGCCGCCGCCCAGACCGCCCTCGTGCGAGCCCGTCCCGGTCTCCGGCCGGGAAGACCCCCGTCCCGCCTCGCCCGGGCGGACGAGCAGCGCCCGGCCGAGGAGGCGGGCAGGGCCCCGGACGACCCGGGCCAGCGCCACCGGCTCACCGCGGGCGGCGGCGGACAGCGCGGCCCCCTCGACCGAACGCCCCGCGCTGTACGGGGTGACCATGACGTCAATGGTTCCGCCGCAGGTCAGCCCGACCGCGAACGCGTCCTCGTCGCTGTAGCCGAACCGCTCGACGAGCGTCTCGCCGTCCTGGAGCGCCTGGACGCACAGCTCGTACACCGCTCCTTCGACGCACCCTCCGGACACGGAGCCGATGGCCGTGCCGTCGGCGGACACCGCCAGCGCGGCACCGGGAGGGCGCGGGGCGCTGCCGCCGACGGCGACGACCGTGGCGACCGCGAAGTCCCGGCCCTCCTCGATCCACTCGCGCAGCGGCCCGGCGAGATCAAGCACGGCCGCCCGCCAGCAGCACGCGGTCGGGCCGGATCGGCAGGTTCCGGTGGCGTACGCCGGTCGCGTGCCACACGGCGTTGGCGATCGCCGCCGCGGCCCCCACGATGCCGACCTCGCCGATGCCCTTGATGCCGACCGGGTCGTCCGGGTCGGGGTCGTCGACCCAGTCGGCCTCGATGTGCGGGACGTCGGCGTGCGCGGCGACGTGGTAGCCCGCGAGGTCGGCGCCGTAGACGCCGCCGCTCGCCCGGTCCCGGACGGCTTCCTCGTGCAGGGCCATGGACAGGCCCCACACCATGCCGCCGACGAGCTGGTTGCGGGCGGTCAGGGGGTTGACGATCCGGCCGGCCGCGAAGACGCCCAGCATGCGGCGCACGCGGACCTCGCCGGTGGTGGGGTCGACGGCGACCTCGGCGAACTGCGCACCGTAGGAGTGCCGTTCCTTCTGGGCGAGGGCGCCGACGGCCTCGGCCGTGTTCGACCGTACGGTGACGCCCTCCGGCGGGATGTCGGCGCCCGGCACCAGGCTCCCGCGCAGTTCCTCGGCGGCGGTCCGGACGGCCCAGCTCCAGGAACGGGTGCCCGTCGAGCCGCCGGCGATCATCGCGGGGCCGAGGTCGCTGTCCCCGATCCGCACCCGCACCCGGTCCGCCGGGACGTCCAGGGCGTCGGCGGCGACCAGGGTGAGCGCGGTCCGGGCGCCGGTGCCGATGTCGGCGGCGTTGATCCCGACCGTGAAGGTGCCGTCCGCCTCCGCGGTCACGGCGGCCGTGGACGGCATGGCCATCACGGGGAAGGAGGCGGCCGCGGTGCCCGTGCCGAGCAGCCACCGCCCCTCCCGGCGTACGCCCGGCCGCGGGTCCCGCTCCGCCCAGCCGAACCTGCGGGCGCCTTCCCGGAAGCAGGCGATCAGGTTGCGGCTGCCGAACGGCAGCCCGGACACGGGACCCACCTCGGGCTCGTTGCGCAGCCGCAGCTCGATCGGGTCGACACCGCACCGCTCCGCCAGCTCGTCGAGCGCCGACTCCAGCGCGAACGAGCCGGGGGCCTCGCCCGGGGCACGCATCCACGTCGGGGTGGGCACGTCGAGCCGCACGACCCGGCTGGCCGTGTGGTGGGCGTCGGCGGCGTACATCGCCCGGCCGGCCGCGGCGCTCGGCTCGACGAAGTCGTGCACGGCCGAGGTCTGGCTCAGGGACCGGTGCTCCAGCGCGCGCAGCCGCCCGTCCGCGTCGGCGCCGAGCCGGACCCGCTGGGCGGTGGGGCTGCGGTACCCGGCGAGCGAGAACATCTGCCTGCGGGTCATGACGACCCTGACCGGGCGCTGCAGGAGGGTCGCGGCCATCACGGCGGCCACCTGGTGCGCCCGCACGCCCTTGCTGCCGAAGCCGCCGCCGACGTGCTCGGAGCGCACGCGCACGGAGGCCGGGTCGAGGGAGAAGAGGTTCGCGAGCTCCCCGGCGACCCAGCTGGTGCCCTGGTTGGAGTCGACGACCTCCAGCCGGCCGCCCTCCCAGCGGGCCGTAGCCGCGTGCGGCTCCATCGGGTTGTGGTACTCCTCCGGCGTGGTGTACTCGGCGTCCACCACGACCGCCGACTCCGCGAGCCGGTCCGCCAGGTCCCCCTTCTCGACCACGGCCGGCGCGTGCCCGTCGAGCGCGTGCGCCTCGGACTCGCGCCCGGCGGAGAACGCGATGTCGTGCGGCTCCCGGTCGTAGTGCACGACGAGGGTCTCGGCGGCCTCCCGGGCCTGCTCGGACGTCTCGGCGACGACCAGCGCCACCGGCCAGCCCAGGTGGGGCACCCGGTCGTGCTGGAAGAGGGCGACGGTCGGGTCCGGCGGGACACCCAGCAGGCCGATGTAGTCGCTGTCGACGCGCGGGGCGTTGTGGTGGTGCAGCACGGTGAGGACGCCCGGCATCTCGAGGACGGCCTCGGCGTCGACGGCCCGGACGCGGCCCCGGGCGACGGTGGACAGCACCAGCCAGCCGTGGGCGAGTTCGGCGAAGGGGATCTCGGCGGCGTAGCGGGCGGCTCCGGTGACCTTGTCCAGGCCCTCGACGCGGGTGTGCGCGGTGCCGACGGCTCCCCTGGTGGCGGTGGTCATCGGGTGGCCTCCTCGGCGAGTTCGCTGAGCGCGGCGACGACGAGGTTGCGCATCAGGGTCACCTTGTATCCGTTGTGGGGCAGCGGTTTCGCCCGGGCCAGTTCGGCGTCCGCGGCGGCCGCGAAGGTCTCGGCGTCGGCCGGGGCGCCGGTCAGGACGCGTTCGGCCGCCCGGGCCCGCCAGGGCCGGGAGGCGACCGCCCCGAAGGCCAGGCGCACCTCGCGCACGCGGCCGTCGTGGACGTCGAGCGCGGCGGCGATCGAGCCGATGGCGAAGGCGTACGAGGCCCGCTCGCGGACCTTGCGGTAGCGGGAGACGGCGGCCACCGGGGCGGGCGGCAGGGTGACGCCGGTGATCAGCGCACCCGGCGGCAGGACGGTCTCCAGGTGTGGGGTCTCCCCCACCGGCAGGTAGAAGTCGGCGAGCGGCACCTCGCCCGGGCCGTCCGCCGTCTCGTACGCCACGACCGCGTCGAAGGCGGCCAGCGCCACGCCCATGTCGGAGGGGTGGGTCGCCACGCAGTGGTCGGAGGCGCCGAGGACGGCGTGGTTGTGGTGCTCGCCCTCGACGGCGGGGCAACCGCTGCCCGGGACGCGCTTGTTGCAGGGCGAGGTGACGTCCGCGAAGTAGCCGCAGCGGGTGCGCTGGAGCAGGTTGCCGCCGACGGTGGCCATGTTGCGCAGCTGCCCGGAGGCGCCGGCCAGCACGGCCTGCGCCAGTGCCGGGTAGCGGCGGCGCACCTCGGGGTGGGCGGCCAGGTCGCTGTTGGTGACGGTGGCGCCGATGCGCAGACCGCCGTCCGGGGTGGACTCGACACGGTTCAGGGGCAGTTCGCGCACGTCGACGAGGAGGGCGGGCCGCTCGACGCCGGTCTTCATCAGGTCGACCAGGTTGGTGCCGCCGCCCAGGAAGCGCGCGTCCGGGTCGCCGTCGAGCAGTGCGACGGCGCCGGAGACGTCGTACGCCCGCTGGTAGCCGAACTCCCTCATGCCGCGGCCTCCTTGGCCTCGGCGGCCCGGGCCACGGCCTGGACGATCGAGACGTAGGCGCCGCAGCGGCACAGGTTGCCGCTCATCCGCTCGCGTATCTCCTCGGGGGTCAGCGGGGGTGGCCCGGCCTCGGGCCGTACGTCACCGGTGGCGGCGCTCGGCCACCCGGCCGCGTGCTCCTCGAGCACGGCGATGGCCGAACAGATCTGGCCCGGCGTGCAGTAACCGCACTGGTAACCGTCCAGGTCGAGGAACGCCTGCTGCACCGGGTGGAGTTCTCCGCCCTCGGCCACGCCCTCGATGGTGGTGATCTCGCGGCCTTCGGCCGCCACCGCCAGTTGCAGGCACGACACGCTCCGGCGGCCGTCGACCAGGACCGTGCACGCGCCGCACTGCCCCTGGTCACAGCCTTTCTTGGTGCCGGTCATGTCCAGTCGCTCGCGCAGGGCGTCGAGCAGGGTGGTGCGGTGGTCGACGGTCAGCGTGTACTTCTCGCCGTTGACGGACAGGGTGAGGTCGCTGGACGTCGATGGGGGCATGGAAGCCTTCTCTCTCACATCGCAAGGTCGGGAGGCGGGACGTGCCGCTGGCGGGGCCGGTCCGCAACCGGGCAGGATGCGGGGCGGGCCGGGCACGGCCCGCGAGGGCTGTCCGCGTGGACGGCATGCCGATACGATGGAACAATCGGACAGTTGTCCGCTTACCCGGAAAACGTAATGGACGATTGTCCGCTTAACAAGAGCCGAGTTTCGGCCACGACCGCGAGGAGGGCGCGTGCCGCAGAAGAAGGACGCTCCCCTGCGCTCGGACGCGCAGCGCAACCGCGAGCGCATCCTGGAGGTGGCCGTGGTCGAACTGACGCATGCGGCGGACGCTCCGCTGAGCGCGATCGCCAAGAAGGCGGGCGTCGGGCAGGGCACGTTCTACCGCCACTTCCCCAGCCGTGAGGCACTCGTGATGGAGATCTACCGTCATGAGATGCGGCAGGTCGCCGAATCGGCGGCACCCCTGCTGGAGAGCCGGGAACCCGACCGGGCGCTGCGCGAATGGATGGACCGCCTGGCCCGGTTCGCCATGACCAAGGCCGGCCTCGCCGACGCGATCCGCCAGGCCACCAGCGCGCCCGGGAAGCCGGAGAAACCGGCACACGCCCCGGTGACCGAGGCGGCCGAACTCCTGCTCCGCGCCGCCGAGCGGGCCGGCACCATCCGCCCGGGGATCACCGCGGAGGACCTCTTCCTCGCCATCGGCGGCCTCTGGACGATCGACCCGCGCGGCGACTGGCAGCCACGCGCCACCCGACTGCTGGACCTGGTCATGGACGCCCTGCGCGTGGGGGCACCGGGGAGGTGAACGCCGGTCCGCGCGCCGGGCGTCCCGCGCGGACGGTGACGGGCGTCCAGCGCGGACGGTGAACCGGCGCCCCGGGCGCGGAGCGCCCCGCGCGGTGGGCTGCCCGTTGCTACGCCGTGCTGGGCGGGTCGCTGTTCAGGCGACGGCTGTGGGTGCCAGATCCCGTAGTTCGTCGAGCGCCGCCGCTACCGCCGGGCGGGCGTGGCCGCCGCCGCGCGTGCAGGTCAGGAGCTTGCGGTGGGGGTTGCCGGTGCAGCGGACGCGGACGATCGGCAGGTGCGGGGTCAGGTGGGCCAGGCGCGGGACGAGGGCGACGCCGAGCCGGTGGGCGACCAGGTGCGCGGCGACGTTCCAGTCCAGCGCGTGGTGGACGACATCGGGAGTGAATCCGGCCGCGCCGCAGGCGGACAGCACGTGCGGGCGGCAGGGGCTCTCCTCCACCGGCGCGATCCACGGCTCGCACGCGGCCTCCGCTAGGTCGACCCGGGCACGCCCGGCGAGCCCGTGCTCCTCGTGCACGACCAGGTCGAACGGGTCGTCCAGCAACGGCCGCTGGTCGAACCGCGCGTCGCTCTGCGGCGGGTTGTGCGGGGTGGACTCGACGATCGCCAGGTCGGTGACGCCCTCGAAGAGGAGGTCGAAGCTCTCCGGAACGCCCGCCTCCGTGATCCGTACGGACAGCCGCGGATGCCGCTCCCCCAGCCGGGCCGCCATCGGCGCCAGCAGCACCGACACGGCCACCGGGAAGCCCGTCACCCGCAGCACCCCGGAGGGCGCACCGTGGTCGGCCCGCAGGTCGAGCTCGGCCTGGTCCCAGCGGGCCTGGATGGCGTCGGCGTGCGCCAGCAGGCTCTCGGCGGCGGGGGTGAGGCGGACCCCGCGCCCCTGCGGCTCCAGCAGGTCGACGTCCAGGTCCCGGGCGAGCTGCCGGATCTGCTGGGAGGCGGCGGACGGGGTGAAGTGCAGGGCCCGGGCGGCCGCGGTGACCGTGCCGTAGTGGGCGACCGCCCTGAGGACGTGCAGTCGGCGCAGGTCAATCATGAAGGCTACGCTTCACAATGCCGTCCACAAAGTCAACCTGGACGTGTACAGAGACCTCGACGCACCCTGGCTGTGTCGCGACGGTCAACCAGCCACGACGTACGAGGAGTCATCCATGAACAGCACCGACGCCACGGCCTGCCCGCACTGCGGTTGGCCGGACGGGGGCGAGCCGTTCCAGGTGCTGTCCCGGCACACCACCGCGACGGGCCGCACGGAGTGGACGCGCTGCGGATGCGGCTCACTGCAGGTCCGGGTCGTCGACGGGGCCGGGACGCGCATCGTCACGCGCAGCAGGCCGGCGGCCGGGGCGGGCGCGGTGAGCCGCTGACCGGTCGGGCACCGTTCGGGCGCCGCGTGCCTTGGTCCGGAGGCGGGGCTCGGAGGCGTGCGAACCACCGCGTACGTCGTCTGCGCGGGGGCTGTGCGCGTTGCTGGGCGTATCTTGAGCGCCCGCGGGTCGTGGACGGGCCGTTCCGGCCCTGGCCCAGGCCCTGGCCTCCAGTGGAGCACCACCCGCCGAACGGCGGGCAGGTTCCGCCGCACGGCGGCGTCCGCCGCCGGGGCCGGCGGGCCGACCATGGCTGCCCGAGCCGCCGCGACCCCGCGTGAGGAGACGTCATGACGCACGTACCGCCCCCGTTCGACCCCGAACTCGCCGGTGCCCTGGAGCTGATCAAGGAGATGATCCGGCCGGAGCTCGCGCCGGACGAGATCGCCGAGGTGCGCCAGGGCCCGGCCATCCAGATGCTGGCCGAGCTGGATCTGACGATGGGCGGCACGTTCGAGGTGGAGGACCGGCAGGTGCCGGGGCCGGAGGGCGAGCCGGACATCTCCCTGCTGATCTGCCGCCCGGCGGCTGCGGCGGCCTCCGGACCGCGGCCCGTGATCTACCACGTGCACGGCGGCGGCATGGTCATCGGGAACAACCGGGTCGGCGTCGAGGGCGCCCTGGCGTGGGCGCAGGCGCTGGACGCGGTGGTGGTGTCCGTCGAGTACCGGCTGGCGCCGGAGCATCCGTATCCGGCGCCGATCGAGGACGTGTACGCCGGGCTGCTGTGGACGGCGGACCACGCCGCCGAGCTCGACGGCGACCCCGAGCGGATCGTCCTCGCGGGCGCCAGCGCGGGGGGCGGGCTGTGCGCGGCCCTGGCGCTGCTCAGCCGGGACCGCAAGGGGCCGCAGCCGATCGGGCAGGTGCTGTTGTGCCCGATGCTCGACGACCGCAACGACACTCCGTCGACGTACCAGATGGCGGGTCTCGGGGTGTGGGACCGCACCGCCAACGAGACCGGCTGGACCGCGCTGCTGGGTGAGCGGCGCGGCGGGCCCGACGTGCCGGCGTACGCGGCACCGGCCCGGGCCGAGGACCTGTCCGGGCTGCCTCCGGCCTTCCTCGACGTCGGCTCCGCGGAGACCTTCCGCGACGAGGTCGTCGCCTACGCCTCGCGCATCTGGCAGGCGGGCGGCGTGGCCGAACTGCACGTGTGGCCCGGCGGCTTCCACGGCTTCGACGGTTTCGCCCCGCAGGCGGCGCTGTCCCAGGCGGCGCGGGCGGCGCAGCTGGACTGGCTGCGGAGGCTGCTGGCCGTGTCACGCCCGGGGTGAGCGGGGGCGGGGCCCGCGAGGGGAGCGGAGGGCGCCAACGGGAAGCGGCCTGTGGCCTCCCACCGCCTCCTCGTCGCGCACGCGCGGTTCGTACCGCGCCCGCATGCCGCACCATGGGCCTATGAAAGAGCTGGCCGGGCGCCTGACCGCACTCGACCCGGATGCCGGTGCGGCGGTCCGGGTCATCGCCTACTTCGACCGACTGGCCGAGTCCAGGGCCGGTGTCGAGGCACTCGTGCGCGGTGCCGCCGTGCTGGCCGGCTGCCCGGCCCGGCTGGTGGATCCCGAGCGTCGCGTCCACGTCCGTGTCGAACCCGACGGCACCCGGCGGGACGCCGAGCTGCCGCCCGATCCCGCGTGGCCGTCGGCCCGGCTGGCCTCGGACGGGGCGGCGGCCCTGTGGCTGGAACGCGACGGGTTCGCGCCCGGCAGCTCCGACAAGGCGTCCGCCGGAGCCGTACCCGGCACGGTGGACGCGGTACGCCTCACCCGAGCCGCCACCGGCAAGGGCGGCATCACCCCCGCCCCGGCCACACCTCGCGCGGGCGCCTCGGAACGCCTCGCCGGAGCCGCACCCGGCACCAGTGACAGCAGCCCCGCCACCGCCCTGCCCAGTGTCGTCGACGCCGTGATCCTCGAGCGGGCCGCCGGTGCCCTGCGGGTCGTCCTCGATCGCACCCGCGGCCGGGTCCCCGCCGACGACCCGGCGCTGATCGAGACACTGCTCGACGGCACCG
This sequence comes from Streptomyces sp. SudanB52_2052, assembly GCF_964272415.1. NCBI lineage: Bacteria > Bacillati > Actinomycetota > Actinomycetes > Kitasatosporales > Streptomycetaceae > Streptomyces > Streptomyces sp. SudanB52_2052. The sequence continues at coordinate 749,815 of NZ_OZ186796.1, forward strand.
CTCCGGAGCAGGCCCGGCTGCACGCCGCCCGTCGCCTCGGGCTGGACCCCGCCGTACCGGCCCGGGCCCTCGCCCCGCTGGACGGCCGGCCACGGGTCGTGGTGGCCGACGCCGAGTCCCTGCCGGCCGGGGACGGGGCGACGCCCGCACGGGCGAGCGACCCCGAGCGCCCGGCGTCCGCGCGGGCCGCGTCCCACACCCGGACCGGCACCAGCGCAGGCACCGGCACCACACCGGGTTCTGCCGCGTCGGACGCCCGCCGCTTCTCCGCCGGGCGGCTCGGGGTCGGGCCCGCCGTTCCCGTGCTCGAACTGCCCCGGTCGTGGGACGCGGCCCGTACCGCCCTGCGGTTCACCGCCGAGGGCACCCCGCAGGACCCCGGTCCGCGGGTCGTGTACGCCGAGGAACTGGGCGGCATCGCCCTCCTCGCCGACCTCGTCGCACCGGGCGCCGAACCGCCGCCGGACGTCCGCGCCCTGGAAGCGGCCGCGACCCACACGCCCTGGCTGCTGTCGACCCTGCACGCGGTCGCGTCCACGGCGAGCCTGCGGGCCGCCGCCACCGGCGTCAACGTCCACCACTCCACGCTCCAGGACCGGCTGGCCCACGCCGAGCACCTGCTCGGGTGGCCGCTGCGCACCCCGCAGGGCCGGCTCCGCCTGCAACTGGCCCTGACCATGCGCCACCTGGCCCGGCGGTAGCCACCGCCACGCCCAGCCGTGCCAGACCGTCAGCGCCGGGCCGTAGCTGATCGTCAACGCCCGGCCGTAGCCGACCGTCACGTCCGGCCGCGGCCACCGTCGCGCTCCCGTGGGGGACACTGTCCGGGCGCCCTCCCGTACGACGTTCAGGAGCATGACGCATGAGCGTGCAGCGGTACCCCCTGGCCGGGGTCACGGTGGTCAGCCTGGAGCAGGCCGTGGCCGCGCCCTACGCCACCCGGCAGCTCGCCGACCTCGGTGCGCGTGTCATCAAGGTGGAGCGGCCCGGCGGCGGTGACTTCGCCCGCCGGTACGACACGACCGTGCACGGCCACTCCAGCTATTTCGTGTGGCTCAACCGCTCCAAGGAGTCCCTCACGCTGGACCTGAAGGACCCGCGCGGCCGCGAGATCCTGCACGACCTCCTCGACGGCGCCGACGTCTTCGTGCAGAACCTCGCCCCGGGCGCCGCCACCCGGCTCGGTCTGGACGCCGCCGTCGTCACCGGCCGCCGCCCCAACCTGATCGCGTGCACGATATCCGGCTGGGGCACGACCGGCCCCTGGGCGGACCGCAAGGCGTACGACCTGCTGGTGCAGTGCCAGACGGGGCTGGTGTCGCTGACCGGGACACCGGAGGGCACCGCCCGGACCGGGATCTCCGTCGCCGACATCGCCGCCGGGATGTACGCCTACAGCGGCATCCTCACGGCCCTGTACACCCGCGCGGTCACCGGCGAGGCCCATCCCGTGGAGGTGTCCCTGTTCGAGGCGCTCGCGGAGTGGATGGGCCAGCCCGCCTACTACACCCGGCACGGCGGCACCCAGCCCCCGCGCCTCGGCACCCAGCACGCCACCATCGCGCCGTACGGGACGTACACCGCCGCCGACGGCAGGGAGGTGCTGTTCTCCATCCAGAACGAGCGGGAGTGGGCGGCCCTGTGCACGGAGTTCCTCGGCCGGCCGGAGCTGGTCGACGACCCGCGCTTCGCCACCGCCTCCGACCGGGTCGCCCACCGCGAGGAGCTCAACACCGTCGTCGCCGGCCGTTTCGCCCGCTCCGGCTCCGACGAGATCCTCAAGGACCTGGAGCGGATCGGCATCGCCTGCGCGGGGGTCAACGACGTGGCCGCGTTCCTGGACCATCCGGTGCTGGCCGCCCGCGGCCGCTGGACCGAGGTCGGGGTGCCGGGCGCCACCGTGGAGGCGCTGCTCCCGCCGGCCGACCTCGCGGGCCTGCCCGCGCGCATGGACCCCGTACCGGCGGTGGGCGAGCACACCGAGGCGATCCTCACCGAACTGGGCCGCACCGACGAGGAGGTGGCGGCGCTGCGCGCGGACGGCGTCGTCTGACCGCGGCCCGGACGGGCCTACCGGGACTCGGCCTCACGGCCCGCCTCCTCCTCGGCCCGCTGCTGCTTCTTCGAGGCCCGCAGGCTGGTGATCGTGGTGACCGTCAGCACGAGCACGATGAAGCTCAGCGAGAAGGGGATGCTGATCTCCGGGACCTGCACGCCCGACTCGTGCAGGGCGTGCAGGACCAGCTTCACGCCGATGAAGCCGAGGATGATCGACAGGCCGTAGGAGAGGTGGACCAGCTTCTTCAGCAGGCCGCCGATGAGGAAGTACAGCTGCCGCAGACCCATCAAGGCGAACGCGTTGGCGGTGAACACGATGTACGGGTCCTGCGTCAGACCGTAGATCGCGGGGATGGAGTCGAGGGCGAACAGCACGTCGGTGGAGCCGATCGCGAGCATCACGACCAGCATCGGGGTCATGATCCGCTTGCCGTTCTCGGTGATGAACAGCTTGGTGCCGTGGTAGCGGTCGGCCACCCCGAAGCGCTCCTCCGCCATCTTCAGCAGCTTGTTCTCCTGGTACTCCTCCTCGTGCTCCTCCTTGCGGGCGTCCTGGACCAGCTTCCAGGCGGTCCAGATCAGGAAGGCGCCGAAGATGTAGAACACCCAGGAGAAGGCGGAGATGATCGCCGCGCCCGCCGCGATGAACACGGCCCTCAGCACCAGGGCCATGATCACGCCGACCATCAGCACTCTCTGCTGGTACTGCGAGGGCACCGCGAACTTCGCCATGATCAGGACGAAGACGAAGAGATTGTCGACGCTGAGCGACTTCTCGGTGATGTACCCGGCGAAGAACTCGCCCGTGGGCCCGCTCCCACCGTAGTACCAGAGCCCCAGCCCGAACAGCACGGCCAGGACGATCCACACCACCGTCCACGTCCCGGCTTCCTTGATGGACACGTCGTGCGGCTTGCGACCGACGAAGAAGTCGACGGCGACGAGCACGCACAGCGCCGCCACGGTCAGCAGCCACACGGAGAGCGAGACGTTCACTTGTTACTCCTGGTGCAGGTGTGGGGACGGAACATCGTCCTCCGTGATGGCTGGTTTCCGCCAGCCCTGCCAGGTGAACAAATGGTCACAGCCGCACGTGGAGCGCCTTCAGGACGTCCTGGTCCGTCAACTGGTCGAAGTTCTCGTACCACAGGCCCACGGCCATGAACGCGGCCGGCTGGTGCAGGCAGATCACCTCGTCGGCCTCCGCACGCATCAGTTCGGCCGCCTCGGGCGAGCACACCGGCGCCGCGAGCACCACCCGTTCGGGCGCCTGACGGCGTACGAATCGCAGCGCGGCCCGGGCCGTGGAGCCGGTCGCCAGGCCGTCGTCGACCACGATCACGGTCCGTCCGCGCAGGTCGGGGGCCGGGCGGCCCTGCCGGTACAGCCGCTCGCGGCGGCGCAGCTCGCCGCGTTCCCGCTCGATGACGGGGGCCAGGGCGGCCTCGCTCAGGCCCAGGTGACGCAGGGCGTCCTGGTCGAGGAGCGGCACCTCGTCCCCGGCCATCGCGCCGACTCCGTACTCCTCCTGGAAGGGCGCGCCGATCTTCCGTACGACGAGGACGTCGAGCGGGGCGTCCAGCGCCCCGGCGACCTCGCTCGCCACGGCCACCCCGCCGCGGGGCAGGGCGAGGACGAGGGGATCGGGCAGGGCCCCCTCCCGCTGGCGGGCCCGAAGTGTTTCGGCCAGTTCGCGGCCGGCCTGCCGCCGATCATGGAACCGCATGACGGTCACCTCTGCTTCCCGCCCACAGACGGCGCCTCGGTCCGGCTCCCGCGTACCCCCCGCTCACCGGACAATGCGCACCTTCCGGACCTCCGTCACACTCGGAACGCGGGGTGTTTCCGGCCGGGCGGCACAGGCAACCCGGGACCGTGCGCACGGCACGCACCGTACGCACGGCACAGCTGTCCGTGCCGGTGACGCCCCGGGCCACTGAGCAGACTCCGACGCGACGGGAGCACCCGGATGACCACTGCCCCTCCTCATCCGCAGCTCGCCCGGTCGGGCCCGCGCATCGGCGTGCTGGGTTCGTACGGCGGCTTCAACATCGGCGACGAGTCGATCCTGACCTGTGTCCTGCGCTGTCTGCGCGCCCAGCGGCCCGACGCCAGCCTGGTCGTCTTCAGCCGGAACGCCGAGCACACCCGCGCCCATCACCCGGGCGCCGACGAGGTGGTGGACTGGGAAGGCGTCAGCCGCAACCGGGTCCTGGACACGCTGGCCTCGCTGGACCTGCTGGTCCTGGGCGGCGGCGGGATCCTCTACGACGGCGAGGCGCGCCGCTATCTGCGGCTGGTCCGGGCCGCTCAGGAACGCGGCATCCGCACGTTCTCCTACGCCGTCGGCGCGGGGCCGCTGCGTGAGCCCGACGACCGGGAGGCGGTGCGCACGGTCCTGGCCGCGATGGACGACGTCGTCGTGCGGGACGAGGAGTCCAAGCTGGTGCTGGAGGAGGTCGGTGTCGAGCGGGACGTCGTCGTCACCGCCGATCCGGCGCTGCTGCTGGAGCCGGAGCCGTTCACCGCCGAGATGATGCGCCACGAGGGCGTGCCCACCGAGTCCCGTCTGGTGGGGATGTCGGTGCGGGAGCCGGGCCGGGCGGCCGAGAAGCTGGACGAGGGCGACTACCACGCGCTGCTCGCCGACGTCGCCGACTTCCTGGTCCGCCGGCTGGACGCGCACGTGGTGTTCCTGCCGATGGAGCGGCACGACGTGCGGCACGCGCACGCGGTGCTGTCCCACATGACCGCTCCCGACAAGGGGCGGATCCTGCACGGCTCGTACAGCCCGGGGCAGGTCCTGGGCTTCATGCGCCATCTGGACCTGGCGGTCGGCATGCGGCTGCACTTCGTGATCTTCGCGGCGCTCTCCGGGCTGCCGGTGCTGCCGCTGCCGTACTCCGGCAAGGTCTTCGACTTCGCCCGCCGGATGGGTGCTCCGGCCCTGGTGGGCGTGGCGCGGGAGCAGGCCGGGCTGCTTCTGGCGGAGGTGGACCGGCTGTGGGACGAGTACCCGGGGCGCCGGCAGGACCTGCACACCCGTGTCCGGGAGCTGTCCACGCGGGCCCGCGAGACCTGCGCCCGCTGCGGCGTGCTGCTCGACGAGATCGACGGCCGGGCCGGCGCGTCCCGGGAGCCGGAGGTACCCGCGGAGGCGGCCACGGGGGCGGAGCCGACCGTGGCAGCGGACCCGGACGTGGCCGCGGACCCGGCCGAGGGCGCCGAGGCCGAGCCGCCGCGTCCGCCCACTGCCGAACCGCGCCCGCTGGGCGTGTGACACCGGAGCCGGGGACCCGCCCGCCGGAGGACATCGATGCCGATCCTGCGAGAACCGAGCAAGCCCCGCACGGTCACCCTGCCCGCCCGGCCCGCCCGGCACGGCGGCCGGACGGAGGTCCTGGTGGTCGGCGGCGGCCCGGCCGGGTTCGCCGCGGCCGTCGCGGCGGCCGACGCCGGGGCCGAGGTCGTCCTGGTCGAGCGCTACGGATTCCTCGGCGGCAACGCGACCGCGGCGCTGGTCATGCCGCTGATGTCGTTCCACAACGAGCACAAGCAGGCCGCGTTCACCGAGGACGGCGAGGACTCCCGGCTGCTGCCCTCCGACCACGGCGAGGGCGAACCGGTCGTCCAGGGCGTGCTGTGGCGGCTGCTCGACCAGCTCATGGGGCGCGGCGGCTGCCTGAAGCCGTCGCCGAAGACCGGGTACACGGTCCCCTTCGACCCGGAGCTGTTCAAGCTGGTGCTGCTCGACATGATGGACGAGGCGGGCGTGCGGATGCTCTTCCACGCCTTCGCCTCGACCGCGCTGCGCCTTGAGGACGGCTGGCGGGTGGTGTTCGAGACCAAGTCGGGGCCGGTGGTGATCGACGCCGACGTGGTCGTGGACGGCACCGGCGACGGTGACGTCGCGGCGGCGTGCGGGGCGCCGTACGAGATCGGCCGGCCGGAGGACGGGCTGGTGCAGCCGATGACGCTGATGTTCCGCGTCGCGGACTTCGCACGGCCGGACTTCGCCGCGTACGTGCGGGAGCATCCCGACCAGTGGCGCGGGGTGCACGGCCTGTGGGACCTGGTGGAGGAGGCCCGGGCGGACGGCGATCTGCGGCTGCCGCGCGAGGACATCCTGTTCTTCGCGACCCCGCATCCGCGCGAGCTGAGCGTCAACAGCACCCGGGTCACCAGGGTGCTCGGCACCAGCGTGTGGGACCTGACCCGGGCCGAGTACACCGCCCGGCGCCAGCTCGCGCAGATCGACCGCTTCCTGCGCACCCGCGTGCCCGGCTTCGAGGAGTCGTACGTGGTGCAGAGCGGCACCCACATCGGCGTCCGGGAGACCCGGCGCGTCATCGGCGACTACCAGCTGACCGGTCACGACATCCTGGCCGCCCGCGCCTTCCCGGACGTCGTGGCGCACGGCGCCTACCCCGTCGACATCCACAACCCGCGCGGCTCCGGCACGGTCCTGAAGCGGGTGCCCACCGGCAGCTTCTACGACATTCCGCTGCGCTGCCTCGTGCCGCAGGGGACCGAGCGGCTGCTGGTGGCGGGCCGCTGCATCTCGGGCACGCACGTGGCGCACTCCTCGTACCGGGTGATGCCGATCGCAATGGCGACGGGCCAGGCGGCGGGAGTGTGCGCCGCCCTCACCGTGCGCCACGGGCACGGACCGCGGGGCGTGCCGTATCGGCTCGTGCAGCGGGAGCTGCTGCGGCAGGGGGCCCGGTTGCGGATCGACCTGCCGGTGAGCGGCTGAGCCCGGCCGGTCAGTCCGCCGCGGTCCTCAGCTGCTCGTCGCACCACCGCCGGGCCGCCTCGGTGACCTGGTCGAGCGCGCCCGGCTCCTCGAACAGATGGGTGGCGCCGGGTACCACGTGGAGGGTGTGCGGGGCGTGCAGCCGGCCGGCGGCCGCCTCGTTGAGCCGCAGCACCTGCTGGTCCCGGCCGCCCACGATCAGCAGCACGGGGGCCCGTACGGCCTCCAGGGCATCGCCCGCGAGGTCGGGCCGGCCGCCGCGCGAGACGACCGCCCGCACCCGGTCGGGGCGTCGGGCGGCGGCGACCAGGGCCGCACCCGCGCCGGTGCTGGCGCCGAACAGGGCGACGGGCAGGCCGTGGGTGGCGGGCCACCGCGCCAGCCAGTCGATCGCGCCCACCAGGCGGCGGCCCAGCAGCGGGATGTCGAAGCGGAGTTCGGCGGTCACGGCGTCCTGCTGTTCCTCCGCCTCGGTGAGCAGGTCGATGAGCAGGGTGCCGAGGCCGGCGGTGCGCAGGCCGGCGGCGACCTCGCGGTTGCGGGGGCTGTGCCGGGAACTGCCGCTGCCGTGCGCGAAGAGCACGACCGCGCGGGCGTCGTGGGGCACGGTCAGGTCGCCGGTGAGGGCGGTGCCGCCGGCCGGCACGGTCACGGTCACGGTTTGGGAGATCATCGCGAGCCTCCTCTCCCCCGGGTCCCGTGGTACCCCCGCCGCGGCGGACGTCCCATGGCGCGATCTGTGGGACGCGCGTCGTTGACGCCATGATCCGGGCCGGTGGAGCGTGGAGGGGTGACAGAGCACCGTGTCGTCTTCGTCGTCTTCGACGGTTTCCAGCCGCTCGACCTCACCGGCCCGCACGAGGTGTTCCACGGCGCGGGCGGGTACGCCTGCGAGGTAGTGGCGACCCGGGCGGGCCCGGTCCGGTCGGTCAGCGGGCTGTTCGTGCACGCCGGGCACGGGGCGGCGGATCTGGACCCGGCCGGTACGGACACCCTCGTGGTGGTGGGCGGCGAGGGCGTCGACCGGGCCCGGGAGGACGCGGCGCTGGTCTCCTGGGTCGCCGCCGCGGCGGCCGGTGCCCGGCGCGTCGCCTCGGTGTGCAGCGGGGTGTTCCTGCTGGCGGCGGCGGGCCTGCTGGACGGACGGCGGGTCACCACGCACTGGGCGCGGGAGGAGCAGCTGGCCCGGGAGCATCCGGAGGTGCGGGTGGACTGCGACCCGATCTTCCTCCGGGACGGGCGGGTGTGGACCTCGGCGGGTGTGACGGCCGGCATGGATCTGGCGCTCGCCCTGGTGGAGGACGACCGGGGCCGGCAGGTCGCGCACGCGGTGGCCCGCCAGCTGGTGCTCTTCCTGCGCCGTCCGGGCGGCCAGTCGCAGTTCAGCGTGGCGCTGTGGTCGCGGCAGCCGGCGACGGACCCCGTACGGGCCGCCGTCACCGCCATCCACGCCGATCCGGGCGCCCGGCACGACATCGCCTCGCTCGCCGCGCACGCCGGGCTGAGCCCGCGCCACCTCCAGCGCCGCTTCACCGCCGAACTGGGCGTGCCCCCGGCCGCGTACGTCGAGCGGGTGCGCGTCGAGGCGGCCCGGCGTGCGCTGACCGAGGGGGACGAGCCGGTCGAGGCCATCGCCCGCCGCCACGGCTTCGCCACCGCCGAGACGCTGCGCCGCACGTTCCACCGCCGGCTGGGTGTCCCGCCGTCGGAGTACCGCGCCCGGTTCCGCTCCACCGCGGAACCCGCCGGCGCACTGCTCGAACAGCCCGTCCACCCCGTCCACCCCGTCCACCCCGTCCACCCCGTCCAACCCGTCCAACCCGTCCAACCCGTCCCAGAGGAAGGTGAACCCGTATGACGACGTACGGCCTGCTGGTCTTCGAGGAAGCGGAGGAGCTCGACTTCGTGGGGCCCTGGGAGGTGTTCACCGTCTCCGCCATGCTCCGCGACGGCGCCGACCGGGCCGTGCTGGTCGCCGAGCACCCCGGGCCCGTGCGCTGCAACAAGGGCCTGCGGGTCCTGCCCGACCACACGCTGGACGACCATCCGCCGCTGGACGTGCTGCACGTGCCGGGCGGGCGGGGCGCGCGCGAGGCCCAGCCGCACAACCGGGTGGTCACCGACTGGATCGGGAAGACCGCGGAACAGGCGGCGTGGGTGCACGGGGTGTGCACCGGCACGTTCCTGCTGCACGCCGCGGGACCGGCCCGCGGACGCCGGGTGGCCACGCACTGGAGCCAGGAGGACACCCTCCAGGCGCGGGGCGACGTGACGGTGGTCCGGGACGCCCGCTATGTCGTGGACGGCAACCTGGTCACCAGCCAGGGCGTCTCGGCCGGCATCGACAGCGCGCTGTGGCTGGTGGGCCGGCTGCACGGCCGGGAGCACGCGCGGGCCGTGCGCCGCTACATCCAGTACGACCCGGCGCCGCCCTACCTGGCCGACGAGCCCGTCTGACCCATGTGCCGGTGCCGTGCGCCGCATGGGTCCGCGTGACCCGGGCAGCCGATGTTCATGGGCGGTGACACGGGCGACGGCGGACAGGTGAGGCAACCGGGCGGCTGCGGGCACCGGGCGGTGCCGCACCCGGGCGACATCCGGATCGAGGCGTGGGCGGCGTGCCGGGAGCACTGTCTGGCGGAGGCCGTGCTGGCGATGGTGGAGTGCTTCGCGGACGTGTCCGGGGTGCGGCCCACCGCCGTGGGCCGGGTGCGGCTGGCCGAGGCCAGCGACGACGACCTGCTCGCCGCACTGCTGGACGAGGTCATCTTCCGGCTGGAGGCGTACGGCGAGGTGCCGGTGGACGTGGAGGCGGACGAGGCCGACGGCGGCTTGGACGTCCGGCTGGCGGTCACCGGCCTCGACGACGTGGAGATCACCGGGTCGGTCCCGAAGGCGGTGGCGTGGGACGAGCTGCGGATCGGCCCGGATCCGTACGGCTGGTCGTGCGCGGTGCGGGTCGACGCCTGACCCCGCCGGCCCCGGTGTGCCTACGGTGGAGGCGTGGGCGGCTCAGTCGTGACGCTGTTCCTGTGCGGTGACGTGATGCTCGGGCGCGGCGTCGACCAGATCCTGGCGCACCCCGGTGATCCGGCGCTGCGGGAGGCGTACGTCGTGGACGCGCGGTCCTACGTCCGGCTGGCGGAGGCGGCGCACGGTCCGGTCCCCGCGCCCGTTCCTCCCTCCTGGCCGTGGGGCGAGGCGCTGCGGGTGCTGGCCGAGGCCGCCCCGGACGCCCGGATCGTGAACCTGGAGACGTCGGTGACGGGCAGCGACACGTTCGACCCGGGCAAGGAGATCCACTACCGGATGCACCCGGCTGACCTGCCCGCCCTGGCCGTGGCCCGGCCCGACGTGACCGTCCTCGCCAACAACCACGTCCTGGACTTCGGCCGCCCGGGTCTGCTGGAGACCCTGGACACGCTGGCCCGGGCGGGGTTGCGGACGGCGGGCGCGGGCCGGGACGCCGGCCGGGCGTACGCCCCCGCGGCGGTGCCTCTACCGGGCGGTCGGCGGCTGCTGGTGTTCGCCCTCGGGGCGCGCTCCAGCGGGATCCCGTCCGGCTGGGCGGCGACCGAGGACCGGCCGGGCGTCGCGTACCTGCCCGACCTCTCGGCCGCCGCGGCCGACACCGTCGTACGGCGGGTCCGGCAGGTGCGGCGGGCCGGTGACGTCACCGTCGTGTCCGTGCACTGGGGTTCGAACTGGGGGTACCACGTGCCGCGGGAGCAGGTGCGGTTCGCGCACGCCCTGGTGGACGGCGGGGTGGACGTCGTCCACGGGCACTCCTCGCACCATCCCCGACCGCTGGAGGTGTACCGGGAGCGGCTGATCCTGTACGGCTGCGGCGACTTCGTCGACGACTACGAGGGGATCTCCGGTTACGAGGAGTACCGCGACGACCTGCGGCTCGCGTTCCTGGTGTCGGTCGAGGCGGACGGCGGACGGCTGGCGGGGCTGCGCATGGTGCCGCTGCGGGCACGACGGATGCGGCTGGAGCCCGCGCCCCGGGAGGACCGCGTGTGGCTGCGGACGACGCTGGACCGGGTCAGCCGCGGGGTGGGCGTGGCGCTGGGGGCCGACGGTTCGCTGGTGCTGGTGTGACCGACCGGCGCTGGACGTCGGATCAGCTCGCCCAGGCCACCAGGCGTTCCCGGTTCCCGGGCTCGCGCAGGCGGGCGAGGGACTCCTTCTCCAGCTGGCGGACCCGCTCCCGGGTCAGGCCGACGCGCTTCGCGACCTCCTCGCGGGTGCGGGTGTGGCCGTCGTGGAGGCCGTAGCGCAGGGAGAGGATCATGGCCTCGCGGGGCGCGAGCGTGCCGACGGCCTCGCGGAGTTCCTCGGCGAGTGCCTGGTACTCGGCGACTTCGGGAGCCTGGAGCACCTCGGTGTCGGGGATGAGGTCGCCGACGACGGTCTCGCCGGTCTCGTCCACGGGCGTGTCCAGGCTGACGGCCTGCCGGCCGACGCGGCGCAGCCAGCCGATCCGGTCCTCGGCGAGGCCGCTCTCCCGGGCCACCTCCTCGACGCTCGGCTCGCGGTCCAGGTCGTGCCGGAGCCGCCGCTCGACCTTGGCGACCTTCTGCAGCTGCTCGACGACGTGCATCGGCAGCCGTACGGTGCGGGCGTGCGCGGCCAGGCCCCGTTCGATGGCCTGGCGGACCCACCAGGTCGCGTAGGTGGAGAACTTGAAGCCCTTGGTGTGGTCGAACTTCTCCACGGCCCGGATCAGACCGAGGTTGCCCTCCTGGATCACGTCCAGCAGGGGCAGACCGCGGTGGGCGTGGCGTTTGGCCATCGAGACCACGAGCCGGAGGTTGGCCCGCACCATGTGGTCCTTGGCCGCCTGCCCGTCGCGGGCGGCCTCCTCCAGTTCCCCGCGCCGCTCGGGTGCGAGGTCGCTCTCACCGGCGTCGGCCCGCTCCAGTTCCGCCAGCGCCCGCTCGCCGTCCCGCATCCGCCGGGTCAGCCGTACCTCGTCCTCCGCGGTGAGCAGCGGCGTCGCCGCGATCTGCGCGAGGTACTGGCCGAGCAGGTCCGGTTCCTCGTCGGGCTCGGGGATGCGGCTGCGCAGCCGGGCGGTGCGAGCGGGGGCGCGGCGGTCCTCGCGGGTCTCGGCCGCGGGGTCTTCTGCCAGGGGAGACATCCTCGTGTTCCTCCGTCTCCTGCCTTCGTGCCGGCTCGCTCCGGAAAGGGTCTCCGGGTACCCGCGAGGATGGGTTCCGAACCGCATGCCCGGGTCCCGTGGGGGTACTCCGGGGCACATGACCGGCATCGAACTGCGCAGCGACGCGTTCAACGACCACTCCTTCATCGCGCGCCGGTACGCGTACGAGGGACCGAACGTCTCTCCGCCGCTGACCTGGAGCGGCGTACCGGACGACGCGGCCGAACTGGTCCTGCTCTGCGAGGACCCCGACGCCCCGTCGGGCACCTTCGCGCACTGGGTGGTGGTGGGCATCGACCCGCACAGCGACGGCGTCGAGGCCGGGCACTGCCCACCGGGCGGCACGGAACTCGTCAACGGCTACGGGCAGCAGGGCTGGGGCGGCCCCCATCCCCCGCCGGGTGACGACGCCCACCACTACTTCTTCCGGCTCTACGCCCTGTCCGAACCGTGCGTGCTGCCCGACGCGCCCCGGGCGGACCAGGTGCACGAGGAGGTCGAGAAGCGGCGGATCGCCGACGGGACGCTGGTGGGGCTGTACCAGCGCTGACCCCCTGAACCGTCCAGGTCCTCGTGGCACAACGGTCGGTTGTGGCACGGGTGCCGGGCGGTTGTTTGCCCGGCCCGCCCGGTCCTCGCTTGGATGGCTCCCGGTCAACACCGGGTTGTCCACGGGAACGGGGAGTGTGCGCCGGGTATGGCGGGCAGGCGGTCGCTGGGGCGGCGGTTCGGGTGGCTGTGGGGCGCGTACGCGGTCAGCACGGCCGGTACGTGGCTGGCGTTCGACGCGTTCGCCCTGATCGCGGTCCTGGTGCTGGACGCCGGGCCGGCGCAGGTGTCACTGCTGGCGGCGGTGGGGCCGGCCGTCGGCGCCGCGGTGTCGGTGCCGCTCGGGCCGTGGGTGGAACCGCGCCGGAAACGGCCGGTAATGATCGCGACGGACCTGGTCCGGTGCGCGGTGCTGCTGAGCGTCCCCGTGGCGTTCGCCCTGGGTGGGCTGAGCTTCGGTCAGCTGCTGCTGGTGTCGGTGGTGGTCGCGGCGGCCGACATCACCTTCAACGCGGCGGCCGGGGCGTTCCTGAAGGAGCTGGTGCCGCGGCGGGACCTGTTGGTCGCGAACGGGCGGTTCGAGGCGACGATGTGGACCGCGAGCATGGCCGGGCCGCCGCTGGGCGGTGCCGCGATCGGGCTGTTCGGTCCGGTGGCGACCGTGGTGGCGGACGCGGTGAGCTATCTGCTCTCGGCGGCCGGGCTCCGGGCGATCGGGGGCGGCGAGCAGCGCCCGGTGCGGCCGGGACCCGCCGCGGCCCGGCTCCGGGCGGGCGACCTGCTCGGCGGCTGGCGGCACATCCTGGCCGACCCGGCGCTGCGCCCGCTGTTCGGCAACACGGTCCTGGTCAACGCCCTGATCATGGCGGCCTCGCCGCCGCTGCTCGTCCTGATGGTCGACGACCTGCGGTTCGCGCCCTGGCAGTACGCCCTCGCCTTCGCCGTGCCCTGCACCGGCGGCCTGCTCGGCTCACGGCTGGCGCCCCGGCTCGTCACGCGGTTCGGGCGGCACCGGGTGCTGCGCGCGGCCGGGGTGCTGCGGGCGTGCTGGTCGCTCGGTCTGGCCTTCGTCGGCCCCGGGGCGGCCGGGCTGGCGCTGGTGATGGTGATCGAGTTCGGGCTGATCACCTGCTGCGCCGTGTTCAACCCGGTGTTCGCCACGTTCCGCCTGGAGCGGACCCCCGCCGACCGGGTCACCCGCACCCTGGCCGCCTGGTCGGCCACCGGCAAGGCGGCCACCGCGGCCCTGACCGCCCTGTGGGGCCTGCTGGCCGCGCGGACCGGCCCGCGTACGGCCCTCGCACTCGCCGGTGTCCTGCTCCTCGCGACCCCGCTGCTGCTCCCCCGCCGGGACCACGCGCCGTTCACCGAGGCCGAGCCCGCTCCCCTGGCCCTGGAGCCGGACGGCGGCTGAACGGCCGTTCAGCCGCCGCGCGGACTCGGGGGCGCCGGGTCAGACCGCCCCGGGCACGTCCTCCGTGACCCCGTTCAGCGGGGAGGACGGATCGGCGCCGTACGGGCGGGTGATGATCTCCAGGCCGTGGCCCGCCGGGTCGAGGAAGTAGACCCCGCGGCCGCCGTCGTTGCGGTTGATCCGGCGCGGGTGGTTGCCGTGCGGATCTGCCTGGATGGGTATCCGGGCCTTGATGAGGCGGGCGAGGGCCTCGTCGAACTCGTCCTCGGAGACGAGGAACGCGTAGTGCTGCATGGGGATGTCGGCGTCGATGGTGAGGAAGTCCAGCGTGACGCCGTTGGCGGTCGTCACCGGCAGGAACACCCCGGCCGGTGCCCCGACCTCCAGGCCCAGGATCTCCGCGAGGAAGTGAGCGGACTTCTCCCGGTCTCGGGACAGGACGATGGTGTGGTTGAACTCGACTGACACGGTTGAATGCCTCCACGGGCATCTCCGCGGCGCCTCCATGCCTCACCCGGCCGGTGACCGGCACGCGATGCCGCGCCGTGGATCGTAGACAGAGGCGGCCGGGACCGTCGAGCGGTTTTCGGCCGTATCGAGAGCTCTGGCGCGGAGTCCCCGCCCCGGCCGCCCCAGGCGATCCTGACAATTGTCAGGGACCGTGTCGCCCCAGGCCTCCCTACAGTGCTGAGCGTCGGCCACACCGTCAGGGGGAACACGACATGTCCACTCGTCTCTTCGCCAAGGCCGCGCTCGTCGGTGCCGGGGCGCTCGCGCTGCTCGGCCCGCTCACCGCCGGGACCGCGACCGCGGCCACCGCCGGTGAGCAGGGCGGCGCCCGCGTCCTGGCCGCGCCGTACGCGGTCGTTCCGTACGAGAACGTCAACGTCCGCCGCGGGCCGGGGACTTCCTACGGCATCATCACCACCGCTCCGGCGGGCCAGCCGCTCGGCGCCTACTGCTGGACCCGCGGCGAGCGCATCACCGACAACGGCTACTCCAACGACGTCTGGGTGAAGCTCCTCGAGGGCTACGTCAGCGCCGTCTACCTCAAGGGCAACGAGTACGGCGACCTGCCCGCCTCGGCGCGCTGCTGACCCGGACCATGACCGGCTCCGACCACACCGTCCGCATCTTCATCCCACGGGGGACAGACACATGAAGCGACTGATCAGCCGTACCGCCATGGGCCTCGCCCTGGCCACGCTCGCCGTCGGCGGGCTCGCCACCACGGCCCAGGCCTCCCCGGCCGTCGCAGGCGGCGGCGACCCGACCCTCACCGACGTCTACATCTGGGCCACCAACGTCAACCTGCGCCAGGAGCCGACCACCGAATCCCCGCGCCTCGCGGTCCGTTCGCAGTGGTGGGCGGACGCCATCTGCCAGAAGCAGGGCCAGACCGTGCACGACCCGGCCGTCGGCACCAACAACTGGTGGACCGCCGTCATGGAGCTCTCGGGCAGCGACGTGGCCTGGGTGAACAACCTGTACATCCGGGGCGGCGAGAAGATCGCCGGCGTTCCGGACTGCTGACGACGTACGCCGCGGGGGGCGGACCGAAGCACCGGCCGCCCCCCGCGGTGTGTGCGGCTCAGTACCAGCCGGTCTCGGTCAGGTCGTGGCCGTCGCACGAGAGCACGGCGCGCGAGACGCGGCCGTTGAGGTTGTTGCCCATCTGCGTGTAGGCGTAGTTGATGCCCGGGTCGACGGTCTCGGAGACCCAGCCGTCGACACGCCCCACACCGCTGTTGGAACGCTGCAGCACGGCCGCGCAGTTGGCCCGGGAGTTCTCGATCCGGGCGAACGAGCCGCACTTGTCGGAGTAGAAGTACTTCAGGGCCATGCCCTCGGCGTACTTGGTGTCACCGATTTGCCGGAACGTGCCCGAGCAGTAGGAGGTGGTGGGGTACTGCCCCTCCATCCCGTAGGCCCCGTAGTTGCCGCCCGAGTACGGCGCGGCCTGGGCGGAGGTCGGGAGGAGCGCCATCACCGCGGCGGCTCCCCCGGCGGCCAGCAGTGTCCTGAGTGATCGGCGGCTCATGAGCCCTCTTTCGTTCGTGTGTCGGCGGGTGTTTCCCGGGGTGACCGTACGGGCCGTCACCAGGCCGCGGACACCTGACATTTATCAGGGTGGACCGGCCCTGACATTCGTCAGGACCGCTCGCACCCCCCGCGCTCCTACGGTGTCGGCACGGGGCCGCGGCTCCGCCGGACAGCCCGACAGCCGGACGACCAGGAAGGCCAACCATGCGCATGCTGCTGCGCGGCGCCGCCGCGCTCGCGACCCTCGTCACGGTCGCGTCGCTCACGGGCGGTGCCGCGGCCGTCCCCCGGCAGGGGACGGCCACCCAGACGGTACGGGCCGCCCAGATCCCGGACGGCGTCACCGCCGGCGTCGCCGTGTTCGACCGCCGGACCGGCACGTTCACCGAACAGGTCAACGAGAGCGCGCGGTTCCGCTCCGCCTCGATCGTGAAACTGCTGCTGACGCTGGACTTCCTCTGGAACCGCGGGCCCGACTACACCGTCCCCGCGGCCGACCGGGCCCTGCTGGAGCCGATGCTGCGCAGCAGTGACGACGACGCCGCGAACCACTACTGGTCGACGTACGGCGGCTCGGCCATCATCAACCGGATGTCCGCCCGGCTCGGCCTGCGCGACACCGCGCCGCCGCCCGCCGGGTACGCGGGCTTCTGGGGCTACACCGCCCTCTCCGCCCGGGACACGGTGACGATCTACCGGTACGTCCTGGAGAAGGCGCCCGCACCCGTCCGCGACTTCGTCATGGACAACCTGCGCCGCTCCACCCGCTGCTCCTCCACCGACCGCTTCGACCAGCACTTCGGCATCGCGGGGGCGTTCGACCGCCCCTGGGCGGTGAAGCAGGGCTGGTCCGGGAGGTTCGCCAAGGGAACCTGCGGCCCGCAGGGAGCGGCCGCCCCGGCGGCGGCACCGGCCGCGACCACCACCCGGGCGGCCGCCGACGTGGACCTCACCCGTCCCGCGCTGCACACCACCGGCACGGTGGGCGCCGACGACCGCTCGATCGTGGCCGTGCTGACGCTGCACCCGGTGGGCACGTCGTACGGGAAGGCCTACACCGACGTCGGGCGGCTGACGCGCTCGCTGAACGTGCCGGGTGCGGTGCGGCCCGCGGGGACGTGGTTCGGCACGTGGGGCGAGTTCGTGAACGTCCGCAAGGGCCCGACCACCGGTGACGACCGGATCACGCAACTGCCGGCCGGGGTCGAGGTGCTGGTGGGCTGCCAGGTCCGCGGCCAGGTGGTCAACGTGCCGCCCTACACCAACGAGTGGTGGGCCTATCTGCCGCAGTACGGCGGCTACATCTCCAACATCTACATCAGCTCGCCGGACAACCGGCTGCCGAACGTCCCGGAGTGCGGCTCGCCGCGGCCGTGACGGGAACGGGGGACGAGCGGGGGGCGGGGCGAAGGCTCCGCCTCCCGCTCGCGTGCGCGTACCTCAGCGCCGGTTCTCGGCGAGTCAGCGCCGGTACTCGGCGAGATAGCGCAGCACCTTGTCGACGTGCGGCCGCACCCGTTCCGGGACGCCGCCCTCCTCGATGACCGTGCGGTCGCTGGTGCGGTAGCCGGCCGCGACCAGGGCGGGCAGGTCCTTCTTCGGTAGCCCGGCCTCCTTGAAGCGCTGGTCGAGCCAGCACACGTAGCCGCTCATGGTGGAGATCGCGTCCGGCGGCGACATGTGGTCCTTGTCGCCGTCGCCGTCCCCGTCCACCGCCCAGGCGTTGAACACCGCCGGCGTCCACATGGCGATGCCGTACTCGTCGCTCTCCGGGCGGGCGGCGTTCGCGTCGAAGCCGCTCTCGGCCTTGACCATCGCGGCGAGCAGGGCGGGGGTGATCTCCTCGTCGGTGCAGCGGTGCGCGGCGCGGGTGATGACGGGCCGCAGCGCCTCGGGCACGTCGGAGTCCGCCGGGATCTCACCGGGCGCCGGGCGGGGTGTGCCGGTGACGGCGGCGGGCGTGCCCCGGTCGCGGGCGTCGTCCCGGGTGTCGCCGTCTCCGCCGAGCAGGGCCGTCCCGGCGAGTGCGGCGGCGGTCAGGACGGCGAGTCCGGCCGCGGCGACCGGCAGCAGGCGTCGCCCTCGGGGGCGGGGGCCGCCGGTCAGGGCTTCGACCCGGGCGGCGACGCTGCTCGCCGTGTGCGGCAGGCGGGTGGTGTGGTCGGGTGCCAGGCAGTCGGCGACCAGCCGCCGCAGGTCGTCGTCGAGGGCGGTGTCGAGCCGCAGGGGTGCGGTGCCGCGGGCGTAGGTCTGGGCGGCGAGGGAGCGGGCCCGGGCCGTGGCGCCCGGAAAGGGGTGCAGGCCGCCGGTGAGGACCTGGTGGGCGAGGACGCCGAAGGCCCAGATGTCGGCGGTGGGCCGGACGACGGCGCCCTGGGTGCCGGTGCGCTGGGACCACCACTCGGGCGGCAGGTGGTCGAGGGTGCCGAGCGGTGGCAGATGGGCGTGGGTGCCGTCGAGTTCGGCGGCCAGTCCGAAGTCCGCGAGCCACACCTGCCCGTCCGGGCCGAGCAGGACGTTGGCGGGTTTGAGGTCGCCGTGCACCCAGCCGGCGGCGTGCATGTGGGCGAGGCCGGCGGCGACTCCGCGCAGCACGCGGTCCGCGCCGTCGATCGGCCCGCCCGTGACGGCCGCGTCGAGGACGTCCTTGAGGCTGGCCTCGGCCCGGTCCATCACCAGTGCGATCGCCCCGTCGAGGGCGGGCAGCTCCGGTGCCTCGACGGTGCACACGGCGTGGGTGCGGACGAGGTGCGGGTGGTCGGCCTCCGCGCTGAACCGGACCTCGCGGGCCACGAGTTCGCCGAGCGCGGCACGCTGCCCGGGGCCCAGGGAGCCGGTCGGCAGCACCTTCACGGCGACCGGCGTGCCGTCGGCGACGGTCCGGGCCTCGTGGACGGTTCCCCAGCCGCCGGAGCCGATGACCGCGCCCACTTCCCAGCCCTCGATCCGGAAGCCCTCGGGGAGGCGGGGCCGGGGCGTCTCCAGGTCGTCCTCGTGGACGTCGGGTCCGGGCGTCATGCTCCGGCCTCCTGCGGGGCGAGGCGGCCGGCGCCGCGGCGCGGCAGCAGGCCGAGGTGCTCTTCGCGCACCAGGCCGAAGCGCAGGGCGACGGAGGCGAGCCGGGCGCGTTTGGCGCCGGCCCCGGTCGCCATCTCCTCACCGACGTCCAGGCGCAGTTTGGCGAAGGCGAGGTAGTCGATGTGGTAGTTGACGGCGGAGCGGGTGAGGTCGCGGCAGGACTCCAGGGGGCGCAGCCGCTCCACGATCTGCCCGACGCCGGGCAGTGCCGAGTCCGAGGGATCGCGCAGCCGCGGTTCGCACAGGGCCACCAGGACGAGGAAGTACTTCGACGTGGGGTCGAGGGCGAAGGGATGGACGGTCTGTTCCCCGCCGCCCGGTACGGTCTGCTCGCCGAGGTAGGCGTGCTGGGGCGCGAACACCTTGAAGCCGGCGGTGCCGGACAGGGCGGGGAGCACCACGCGGGAGAACTCGAAGGGCACGGGCGCGCCGAGCCGCCCGGGGGCGACGGTGAGGTACTCGCCGGCCCCCTCCAGGTTCTCCACCACGTACGAGACGCTGCGGCTGAAGTTGGACAGCCGCCAGTAGTCCCCGGCCGCTTCCAGTTGCCCGGCCCGGCGGGAGATCCCGGGGTCGGCCAGGACGATGCGCACCCCTGTCCCACCGCGGCCGAAGTCCGCGACGTCCCCCGGTCCGAGGTGGATCAGTTCGGGACTGCCCGGCTCGTCCGCGTCCCAGTGCGACGGGCCGGGCAACTGCACGATGATGGTTTCCACGCGGACTCCCCCGCTGATGACGCCCCCGATTTGGTCGCGAGGATTGTACGGGCGGATTCCGCTTGCCGCGGAGCCGGTCGGGCCGTCTCAGCGGGCGTTTTCCGGACGCCGTGCGACGAACACGTATTCCCGGCCGGGACGGTCGGGCGCCTCGCGCACGTCGTCCACCGCGTAGCCCTCGGCGGCGAGTTGGGCTTCGACCTCCTCGCGCTCGCGGAAGCGCAGCGTCGAGTCGGAGGTCAGCACCTGGCCGTCAGCGGCGAACACATAGGTCCACCGGAACGTCACCAGCGGCCCGCGCACGTCGAGCAGTTCGGCCCAGGACTCGACGCCGCCGACGCCGGGGACGTCCGTCACGGTGTACGTGTCCTCGCGGGTCCACCGCTCCCAGGCGCGGCGGGCCGGTATCCGGGTCTCGAACACCAGGCGCCCGCCGGGCTTCAGCGTCTCGCGTGCCCCGCGCAGGGTGTGCCGCCAGGCCTCGGGGTCGACGATGGCCTGGGCGGCGTTGCCCGTCATCGTCGCGAGGTCGGCGGCGAGCGGCGGGAGCGCCGTGGCGTCGCCGTGGATCCACCGCACCCGCTCGGCGCCCGGCTTGCCGCGTGCCACGTCCAGGGACGCCCGGGCCGGATCGACGCCGACGACCTCGACGCCGCGTTCCGCCAGCAGCAGCGCGAACACGCCGGTTCCGCAGCCGATGTCGAGCACCTGACGCGCCCCGAACTCCTCCGCCATGCGCAGGTAGGGGTCGAGATCGCCGCGGTCGGGGTCGAGCGGGTCGTAGACCGCGGCGAGCCGCGGATGCCGAAAGCACTCGTCAGCCATGCGCCCGACGGTACGAAGGCGGAGGCCGGGCGGCCACCGGTTTTCGGCTCAGCCGAGGCAGATGACGAGCAGGCAGAGTTCCTTCGACTGCGGGTCGGAGGGAGAGGAGGCGGGCGGCGGGGTGCTCGTCGCAGGCGGGGGTGTCGCCGGAGCGGCGGGCTCCTGCGTGTCCGGCTGGGTCTCGGCGGCCGGCGGAGTCGTCGGCTCGGTGACCTTCGACGCGGACGAGCCTGCGTTGCCGGTGACCGTGTCGGCGGTGTCCGGGGCGGTGGACCGCCGCTGCGGGGTCGTCAGCGGCAGCTCGCGCGGTGCGGCGGCCGCGTCCGTGCGGGCGTCCGTCGGCGTGGTACGGGGGTCGGCCTTCCTGGTCTGCTGGTGGCGGGAGGCGCGGTCCGAGTGCGGTGGCGTGGTGGGCGAGGAGCGCGGGGTGTCGTACTGCTTCGACGTCGGCTCCGTGAACGTCGGGGCCTCTCCGTCGGCGCCGCCCATGGTCGTGTCCTCCGGCGCGGTGGCCGCGCGCACGCCGGGTGCCGCGCTCCCGTTCAGCGTGGCGACGGTCAGACCGCCTCCGACGAGTGCGACGGCGGTGGCCACCACGGCCCGGCGCTGGCTCTTCTTCCAGCGGGCCATCTGACGGCGGCGTGCCGCACGCCCCTGGGGCCGTTCCTGGTAGCTCTCGGAGGTGTCGGTGTCCGGGGAGTCGTAGCCGTCGGACGCGCCGGTGTCGTGGGTCTCCCGTGTGCCGGTACGGGTCGTCTCGTCCCACACGGTGCCGTCGTGCCACGTACCGGTGGCGGCCGGGTGCTCCCATGCGGCCGGTCCGGCCTGGGCCGGGGCGGTCACGGGGGTCGGGCCGGTACGGCCGTCGGCGGCGGAGGGGTCGATGTCCGGGGCGTAGGCGCCGCACCCCGGGCAGACCAAGGCGCCGTTGAGGTGCCGACGGCACGAGGAGCAGTAGTCCATGTGTGGTCTTCCCGATCTGGCTGTGCCGGCGGCTCGCCGGCCGCGGCCTGGTCACGTTCGCACGTGGGATCGAGCCGTAACGCTAACGAGACTTTGGAGGGGCGGTGTGCAGTCCGTGTGTCACCCCTGCGCAGATCCTCTGGATCTCACGTGAGCCATGGGTGACCCGATGAGTAAAGACGGCGGGGTCTGGGCACGCTCGGGCACCGCCTCGGGAGGGGCGGGCGGTTCTCCCACCGAAAGTCACCCCTCCCCGTCAACTCACCTGATTTTCCCGGGAATCGACGCACAACCCTTTGGACGTGCCGCGGGTCACATCATGCAGGAGCAACCACCTCGAAGAGCTGCAAGGGGGAAATATGAGATTCGCCCGTTCCGTCCTGGCCGCGTCCGCCGTGGCGGCGCTGTCGGTGGGGACCATGACCGCTCTGGCGTCGCCGGCCTCCGCGGCGCCCAACACCACGCCGCAGAAGGTCTGCGGCAGCGGCTACAAGACGGTCAATTCCGCGGCCGTCGGCTCGCTGGGGACCGTTTACCTGACCTACAACGCCTCCAACGGCCAGAACTGCGTCGCGACCATCCGCAACAACCCGGGTACGGCCGTGAACATGTCCGCCTGGATCTACGTCCCGGACACCGACGAGAGCCACTACGACGAGGGCCTCTTCACGTCGTACGCCGGACCGACCTACGTCTACGGCAAGGGCCACTGCGTGGACTGGGGCGGCAGCATCGCCAACACGTACGTCCAGGTGTACGGCTCCAACTGCGGCTCCCTGAAGGAGCACCGGGTCACCTTCACCCGCTGACCCCCCTCCAGCCGGGCCACCACAGTTCCCCGCCGCGCGCTCGCGGGGCCGTGGTGGCCCGGTCCCCGTCGTGATGTCGGTGCCGGGCCCTACCTTTGCCGTGTGACTTCTCCAGAGCTACGCGAGCGACTGACCCGTTTCCGCGACGAAGCGGCGGAACTGGGCATCCCGGCCGACGAGGTCGACCGGTGGATCGACATGGTGCGGCCCTGCGCGGTCCTGTCGACGCGCGACGACGGCCCGGTCGCCACCCGGTTCGGCGGCCCCGTGCTGCTGCCGACCGGCACCCCGCACCCTCCCTTCCCCTACGTCGCCTCCATCGACCTCGCGGCGCTGCCGCAAGGCTCGACCGACCTGCCCCTGCCGCGCGACGGCCGCCTGCTCCTCTTCGCCTGGCCACGGGACAGAGGTGACCTCACCGACCACGGCGCCGTCGTGCATGTCCCCGCCGGGGCGCCGACGGAGGAACACGACCCGTACGCCTGGGACCCGGACGGCATCCCCGAGGAGCGGGAGGTGGCCGACGCCTTCCCGCAGGGCGAGCTGCGGGCGCGGACCGAGCCGTCACTGCCGTACCACTACGAGGTCGAACTGCCCGACGGCGACCTGGAGCCGCTGCCCGGCTTCCCCCACGCCGAGGAACTGGCCGAGGAGTGGGAGATGGCGTGCCGCTACCTCGACCTCCGGGGGCCTTTGCACATAGGCGGGTACGCCGACGAGGAGATGGTTCATCTCGATCCGCTGGCAGGCCTGGTGCGCTGCGCGGTGGAGCAGGCGTCGGAGGGCGGTCGGGGCGGAGGGGAACCGGTGTCCGAGAACGTCGAGGACTGGGTGCTGCTCGCGAGCTGGAGCCCCGACCTCGGTGATGTGGCGGCCGGATCCAGCGTCCACTGGGCGATCCAGCGCAAGGACCTGGAGACCGGACGCTTCGACCGGACGTTCACCAACGTGTACTGGAACCCCTGAGCCGACCGGTTCGCGCCTCGGGTGTCAGCCTGGTGGGCGATGATTCGCACCGTGCGGGAGTGACGGCCGCCCGTCGCGCACAGGGCGGGCACGCCCGCGGGCGTCAGCGATCGGTCGTCCCGACCAGCCCGGCCACCAACTCACGCGCGTACGCGGTGTCGAGCCCCTCAGGACGGAAGAGGATGCGGTACATCATGGGGGCGACCACGCGGTCGAGGACCGTCTCGACGTCGGGTGCGGTCTCCGCGCGGCCGGCCGCGCGGCCGAGGATGACATCGATCTGCTCGGCCGCGTAGGCCGAGCACTGGCCGGCATTGCTGCCGTCCGGATCGCCGAGCAGGGCGTCGCGGAGATAGGCGCGGCCGGTGGGGGCGGACATCTCCACGAGGAACTGCTCCGCCCAATCCTCGAGATCGGACCTCAGGCTTCCCCGGTCCCGCGGCGCCTTCTCGGGCCGCAGGCGCTCGACCGCCACGTCCGACAGCAGCTCCTGCAGGTCGCCCCAGCGGCGGTAGATCGTGGACGGGGTGACTCCGGCGCGCGTGGCGACCAGGGGGACGGTCAGCGCTTCCCGGCCCACCTCCGCCTCGAGTTCGCGCACGGCGGCGTGCACCGACGCCTGCACCCTGGCGCTGCGACCACCGGGGCGCACCATTGTCTTGCGGCTCATGGAACCAGCTTAAAGCGAACATGTTGCTTCAAGCGCCCGTTGGGGCCACGTCCAGGACCCGGCCGGGGACCACACAGCCCGTTCGTCACACGGCCGCCGGCCGGCGCGCGGGCCGGGTCTGCTCGTAGGCATGGCCGACCCGCAGCAGCACCGGCTCGCCGAAGGGCCGGCCCAGCAGCTGCATGCCGATGGGCAGGCCTGCCGTGTCGTGACCGACCGGGACGGACAGCGAGGGCACCCCGGTGATGTTGGCGGGGGCCGAGAGGCGCACATAGGCGTCGGAGACACCCTCGACGGTGCCGTCCGGCCAGGTGATCGCCTCGTCGCCGGCCTTCACCGCCGTGGCCGGGACCGTCGGGGCGGCGATCACGTCGACCTCTTCCAGCAGGCGCCCCCAGGCCTGCCGCATGAGCGTGCGCGAACGCTGGGCGCGCAGATAGTCCCCGGCCGGCATCAGCGCGCCGGCTTCGAGCAGGACACGCACGTCGGCCTGGTACAGCTCGGGGACGGTGCGCAGGGTGCGCTCGTGGTAGGCGGTGGCCTCCGGCACCATCAGGCCCCACTGGGTGGCCTGGATGTAGCGCGTCATCGGGATCTCGACCTCGACGAGCCGTGCGCCGAGGCTCTGCAGCTCGGCTGTGGCACGCCGGACGGCGGCCTCCACCTCCGGGGCGACGTGGTCGAAGTAGTAGGTGCGCGGCACTCCGATGCGCAGTCCCGTCAGTTCCGTCGCGCCGCCCGGCCGGTAGACCGGGCCGGAGGCGGCCACGGAGGCGGGGTCGCGGGGGTCGTGGCCGGCCAGGGCGGCCAGGACCAGGGCCGCGTCCTCGACGGTGCGGGTGATCGGGCCGACGTGGTCCAGCGACCAGGACAGGGACGTGACGCCGTGGCGGGGGACGAGGCCGTAGGTCGGCTTGAGACCCACGACACCGTTGAGCGCGGAGGGCACCCGGATCGATCCGCCGGTGTCGGTGCCCAGCGCGAAGGTCGCGGCGCCCGCGGCGACGGCGACGGCGGACCCGCCGCTGGAGCCGCCGGCGACCCGGTCCCGGTTCCAGGCGTTGGCGGTCTGCGGGGTGGTCAGACCGTAGGCGAATTCATGAGTGTGCGTCTTGCCGACCAGGACCGCGCCGGCCGCGGCCAGACGGGCGGCGACCGTGCTGTCGCTCTCCGCGCGGTGGTCCGCACGGACCCGGGAGCTGGCCGTGGTGGCCTCGCCGGCGACGTCGATCAGGTCCTTCAGCGCCATGGGGATGCCGTGCAGCGGGCCGCGCGGGCGGCCGGCCGCGACATCCTGCTCGGCCTCGCGTGCAGCCCGGCGGGCCCGCTCAGCGGTGACGGTGACGTAGGCCTCCAGCTGCGGATCGACCTTCTCGACGCGGTCGAGGACCGAGTCCACCAGCTCGACGGGCGACAGCGTCCGTGCCCTGATCGCGTCAGCGGCTCGGGCGAGGGACAGTTCATACGGCTGCATCGCTCTTCTCCTCTCCGGCGCGGTAGGCGGCGGCAGGCGGGGTGTCTCCGAAGTCCAGCTCCCGCAGGACCGCGACGACGGAGTGGATGTGGTTGGCCGTGGCGGCCACCGCGGCATGCCGGCCGGCCGGCATCGGGAACCCGGCACGGTCGGCCCCGAGGGCCGCCTCCTGTGGCGTGAGTCCGGCAGCGGACATGGCAGTGGACATGAAGGTCCTCCCCTGATCGGGCGGGAGCGACGGAGCGCCCGGCGTCAAAAGCTAAGTTTTTGCTTTAACCGACACTAGGACCTACGGTTCCTTAAAGCAAACGGTTTGCTTTTACTGAGCCGAACGCCACTGAACACCGCCGAAGAACCAAAGGAACCGACAGAGCATGAACACTCCACCGGCCGCCGAGACCACCGCCATCCCCTCCTGGACCACGGGCGCTGTCACCGTCCACCGCATCGACGAGGTCCTCCTGCCGCCCGCGACCGGACGCTGGCTGCTGCCGGACGCCACCACGGACCTGGTCGGACAGCAGGACTGGCTGCACCCCGACTTCGCCGACCAGGAGGGCGTCCTGCGCATCGACAGCCACAGCTTCGCCCTCACCGTCGGCGGGCTGCGCATCCTCGTCGACACCGGCATCGGCAACGGCAAGGAGCGGGCGAACCCCGCCTGGCACCACCTGCGGACCGACTTCCTCGAGCACCTGACCGCCGCCGGTTTCCCCCCGGACTCCGTCGACCTGGTGATCCTCACCCACCTGCATGCCGACCACGTCGGCTGGAACACGCGGAAGGTGAACGGCGAGTGGGTCCCCACCTTCCCCCACGCCCGCTACCTCACCTCCCGCCTCGAGCGGGAGTTCTGGGCCACGTACGACATGGAGGAGGCGCGCAGGCAGATGTTCCGCGACTCCGTGATCCCGGTCGAGAAGGCGGGGCTGCTCGACCTCGTCGACATCCCGGCCGAGGGGGCCGAGGTCGCCCCGGGCCTGCGCCTGTTGCCCACGCCCGGCCACACCCCCGGCCACATCGCCGTCGAACTGACCAGCCAGGGCGAGACGGCGCTGATCACCGGTGACTGCATCCATCACCCGGTCCAGCTCGCCCACCCGGCCATCGGCGCGTGCGTCGACATCGACCCGGAGCAGTCCGAGGCCTCGCGTCGCAAGCTGCTCGATTCCCTCACCGACACGGACACCCTGGTCCTCGGCACCCACTTCGCGCCGCCCACCGCCGGCCGCGTGATCACCTACGAGAACGCCTACCGGCTCGCGCCCGTCCCCGCCGCCCCGCAGACCGTCGCGCCACGGCCCTGAGCGAGGACTCTTCCTACTTTTCCTATCGGATTACTAGGGAAGCCTTGACGGCGTCCGACGGGGGTGCGCAGGATGACGTACATGTCCCGTACACAGCAACGACTCGTTCGTCGTCGGCATGTCGACTTCGGTCACGTCGGCAGCGCCGCCTGCTGTTGCGGATAAGCGGACAAGAGGCCCGCCGCTCACGCGTTCGCCCGTGCCGTTCCACTCCCCGCGTGTGAGGCGACCAGGCGCGGACACGTCCCGCGTCCGACGGCCCGCCGCATCCCTGAGGGACATCTCCGGGACCACGGCACTTCCCTCCCTGCCACCGACCTTGAGGAGCCCACGTCATGGGCGTTGCCACCGCGCCGTCCGGCCCCGCCGCGGAATCCGACCTGCCCGGGCCCGGCCGTGCGCACTGGCTGCGCGTGGCCCACGAGGCGGCGGACGACCTGGCCACGGACGCGGTGGCCAGGGAGCAGGCGGGCAAGGCCCCGTTCGACGAGGTGTCCCGGCTGCGCGAGGCGGGCCTGCTGACGCTGTTGATACCGGCCGGGTCCGGGGGCGGCGGCGCGGACTGGGCCACGGCCTACGCCGTCGTACGGGAGATCGGCGCGGCCGACGGCGCGATCGGTCAGCTGCTCGGCTGTCACTACTTCGCGTCGTGGAGCGCCGGGTTCTTCGCGGAGCCCGCCGTGGCCGCGCGGGTCGAGCAGCGGTCGGCGGCCGAACAGTGGTGCTGGGGCGCTGGTTTCGCCCCTCGGGAACCGCCGCTGACGCTCGCCAGGAAGGCCGGCGGGCACGTGCTCGACGGCCGGCAGAGCTACACCACCGGGGTCCTGGTCGCCGACCGCCTCGCCGTGCGGGCCGTGCGGGCCGACACCGGCGAACCGCTCGCCGTCGTCGTGGATCCGGCGCGTCCCGGCGTGCGGATCGACGACGCCGCCGACCCCTTCGGCCAGCGGCTCGCGGCCGGCGCGAGCGTGGAGTTCGACGCCGTGCCGGTCACCCCCGACGACGTGCTCGGCCCCCTGCCCGTGGACGAGGACATGCTGTCGCCGCTGGCCGCCCTGGCGGCTCCGGTCGGGCGCCTCGTCTCCGTGCAACTCCTTCTCGGCATGGCCGAGGGAGTGCTCGCCGAAGCCCGCGAGTACAGCAGGACGGGCCACGCCCCCTGGCATCCCGCCTGGCCGGTCGGCACCCCCCACGACCCCCAGGTGCTGACCGCCTACGGGGAACTCACCGTCCTCACCCGCTCCGCGGCCGCACTCGCCGATCAGGCGCTGGACGCCGTGCGCGGCGGACTGGCCCGCGGCGAGGACCTCGCCCACGACGCGTACGCGGAGATCTCCGTCCTCGTCGCCATGGCCGAAGCCGCCGCCTCCCGGGCCGCGCAGGAGTGCACCACCCGTGCCCTCGACATCGTCGGCACCCGCTGCGTCTCCGCACGGCTGGGCTTCGACCGCTTCTGGCGCAACGCCCGGACCCACACCCTCTACGAACCCGTCGCCCACCGGCTCCGCGAGATCGGCGACTACCACCTCAACGGCGCCCACCCGCCCTTCGGCCTGCCCGCCTGAGCCGGCGTGCCCGCCTCGAACCCCCGAAAGGACACCGCACATGACCACCGGCACCGGCTTCGGCCTCCGCAGGATCGGCGGCCGCATCGGCGCCGAGATCCTCGGCGTGGACCTCGGCACCGACCTCGCCCCCGCCCTCGTCACCGAGATCAACTCCGCGCTTCTGGAACACAAGGCGCTGGTCTTCCGCGACCAGCACCTCGACGACGCGGGCCAGCTCCGCTTCGCCGCCCTCTTCGGCGAACTCACCACCGCGCACCCGACCGTGTCCTCCGTCAAGGGACAGCCCCGGGTCCTGCCCGTGGACGGCGACGAGGGCATCCGCGCCAACCAGTGGCACACCGACGTCACCTTCGTCCGTACGCCCCCGAAGGCGTCCACGCTGCGCGCCATCGTCGTCCCGCCCTACGGCGGCAACACCCTCATCGCCAACGCCGGTGCCGCCTACCGGGACCTGCCCGAACCACTGCGTGAGCTCGCCGACAAGCTGTGGGCGGTGCACACCAACGACTACGACTACGCGGCTCCCAGGAGCGAGAAGGCGGCCGAGTACCGCAGGCGGTTCGTCTCGCGGAAGTACCGCACCGCACACCCCGTCGTCCGCGTCCACCCCGAGACCGGGGAGCGCGGGCTGTTCATCGGCGGCTTCGCCCAGAGCCTCGTCGGCCTCGGCCCCTCCGACTCCCGCGACCTGCTACGCCTCTTCCAGTCGTACGTCACCCGCCCGGAGAACATCGTGCGGGTGGCCTGGAACCCGGGCGACGTCGTCCTGTTCGACAACCGCATCACCCAGCACTACGCCCCGGACGACTACGGTGACCTGCCCCGGCTCCTGCACCGGGTGACCGTCGCGGGCGACGTCCCCGCCGGCGTCGACGGCACCCTCAGCCACGTCGTCGAGGGCGACGACGCCTCGCACTACACCCCCGCCGCGGCATGAGCCGCCCGGCCGCCGGGCAGGGACTCCGGCCCCTGCCCGGCCGCCCGCCCGGAGCGGAGGCCGGCCGGGGCCCTACGCGATAATGGACGCATGCGGATCTCAGCCAGGGCGGACTACGCGGTACGTGCCGCGCTGCAGCTCGCCGCGTCCCGGGACGACCTGCCACTGAAGGCCGAGGCCATCGCCGACGCCCAGGACATCCCGCACAAGTTCCTGGAAAGCATCCTCAACGACATGCGCCGGGGCGGTCTCATCCTCAGCCAGCGCGGCGGCAACGGCGGCTACCGGCTGGCGAAGCCCGCGGAGTCCATCAGCATCGCCGACGTCATCCGCGTGGTCGACGGACCGCTGGTGTCGGTGCGCGGGGTCCGCCCGCCGGACCTGTCGTACTCCGGCCCGGCCCAGTCGCTGCTCCCCCTGTGGATCGCCCTGCGGTCCAATGTGCGCGAGATCCTCGAGGGCGTGTCCCTCGCCGATGTCGCATCGGCCCAACTCCCCCCTGACGTCTCCGCGTTGACCGACGCGCCGGGAGCCTGGACCAACCCCTGACGGACCGGGGCGTCGCCCCGCATCCCACCAGGTGAGATCCTCTCGTCCACTATGTGAATGACCTCTTGGGGCGGGCGCGGCCTTCTGCCACGATCCCTATCAGCCCGGTAGGAAAACTAGGGAACCAGGAGGTGGCCATGGGAACGCACCACCGCGCGGACCGGTCGTTCCTCCTGCTCACCTCGCGTCGCCACATCGACCTGGGCCGGACGTCCAGCGCCATCTGTCGACCCGTCTGAGACCGCCCGCCGAGTCCCGCTCTCCGGCCGGCGGCACCTGCCGCGCCTCCCCCCCCCCCCCCCCCCCCCCCCCCCCCCCCCCCCCCACACACACACACACCGCACACCTCCGCTCCCGGACCCCGCGGCGGCATTCCCGCCGCCGGGTGCCGGCGAGCGGAGCGCCGGCGCCTGCCCGCGGGCCGCACGCCCCGCACGCGCCGTTCCTCACCGATCCCCCCGTCTCCCCGAGAGGACACCTCCGTGTCTGCCGCCAGACCGCTCACCACCCTGCGCGCCCTCGCCGTCGCAGCCGCGCTCCCGCTGCTGCTCACCGCCTGCGGCTACGGCTCCCAGTCCACCGACGACGGCAAGCAGAGCCAGGTCGCGGCGGGCGCGAAGAAGCTCTCCGCCGACGAAGTGAAGATCGGCTACTTCCCCAACCTCACGCACGCCACCGCGCTCGTCGGCGTCCAGGAGGGCCTCCTCCAGAAGGAACTCGGCGGCACGAGGATCAAGCCCTCGACGTTCAACGCCGGCCCCTCCGAGATCGAGGCGCTGAACGCCGGCTCCCTCGACATCGGCTGGATCGGCCCCTCCCCCGCCATCAACGGCTACACCAAGTCCAACGGCAGGAACCTGCGCATCATCGGCGGCTCCGCCTCGGGCGGCGTGAAGCTCGTCGTCAACCCGGACCGGATCACGTCCCTCCAGGACGTCAAGGGCAAGAAGATCGCCACCCCGCAGCACGGCAACACCCAGGACGTCGCGTTCCTCAACTGGGTCAAGGACCAGGGGTGGAAGGTCGACGCCGCGAGCGGCCGGGGCGACGTCTCCGTCGTCCGCACCGACAACAAGGTCACCCCGGACGCCTACAAGTCCGGTTCCATCGACGGCGCGTGGGTGCCCGAGCCGACCGCGTCGAAGCTGGTCGCCGAGGGCGGCAAGGTGCTGCTCGACGAGTCGACGCTGTGGCCCGACAAGAAGTTCGTGATCACGAACATCATCGTGCGGCAGGAGTTCCTGAAGCAGCACCCGGACGTGGTCGAGGCCGTGCTGCGCGGGTCGGTGAAGACCAACGCGTGGATCAACGCCCACCCGGACCGGGCGAAGGCCTCCGCGAACAAGGCCCTGGAGACCCTGTCCGGGAAGGCGCTGCCCGCCGACGTCCTGGACCCGGCCTGGAAGTCCATCACCTTCCTCGACGACCCGCTCGCCTCCACCCTCCGCACCCAGGCCGAACACGCGGTCAAGGCCGGGCTGCTGGAGAAGCCCGACCTGGAGGGCATCTACGACCTCGCGCCGCTCAACAAGGTCCTCAAGGCCGAGGGCAAGGAGGAGGTCGACGACGCCGGTCTCGGCACCGGGTGACGACGCGCCCGGCCCGGCCTTGAGCCGGGCCGGTCCCGTGGAACAGGGGAGACACCGGAACCGTTCGGTAATGTGTTCGCCCGGAGAGGGCCCGAACGACCGCTGCCGGGCGGCAACGGCAGCCGCAGCCGTCGACGACGTCCCCTGACCCCGGACGTCGGCACGGTCTCCGGCCCCCGATCCCACAGGACGGAACACGAGACGGACGGGGGAACGCCGATGACGACCGGTCACGCGTCACCAGGGGCCGACAGCCCACCGCCAGGCGGCGACACGGTCATCGCCGTACGCGATCTGCGGATGCGCTACCGCACCCAGGACGTGTTGAAAGGAGTCGGCTTCACGGCCCGGCGGGGCGAGGTCCTGGTGCTGCTCGGCCCGAACGGCGCCGGGAAGACGACCACGATCGAGATCCTGGAAGGCTTCCGGATGCGTTCGGACGGCGAGGTGACCGTCCTCGGCACCGATCCGGCCCGGGGGGACGAGCGGTGGCGTGCGCGCCTGGGCGTCGTGCTGCAGTCCTGGCGGGACCACGGCAAGTGGCGGGTGCGGGAGTTGCTGGCCCATCTCGGCTCCTACTACGTGCCGTACTCCACCGGCCTCATACGGCGCCCGTGGGACGTCGACGAACTCCTCGCCGCGGTGGGGCTGACCGAGCAGGCGGACAAGCGGGTCGGGACCCTGTCCGGCGGGCAGCGCAGACGATTCGACGTGGCCGTCGGCATCGTGGGCAGGCCCGAGCTGCTGTTCCTGGACGAGCCGACGGCCGGTCTGGCCCCCGAGGCGAGGAACGAGTTCCACGGTCTGGTGCGCGGGCTCGCGGACGAGAACACCACCGTCCTGATGACCACGCACGACCTCGCCGAGGCGGAGAGACTCGCCCACCGGATCCTCATCCTGGCCGGCGGGCGGATCGTGGCCGACGGTCCGGCCGAGGAGCTGTCCCGGCAGGCCTCGGCCGACGCCACCGTGCGCTGGACGCGGGACGGGCGCCGCTTCGAGGAGTCGACGGCCGAGCCCACCCGGTTCGTTCGCCGGCTCTTCGAGGAGCACGGCGAGGCGATCGGCGGGCTGGAGGTGCGCCGGGCGAGCCTGGAGGACACCTACCTGACCATGGTGCGGGAGCTGGAGACGGGGAGCGTTCCCGAGGAGCGGGCGGCGCGTGCTTTCGGGGAGGGATCGC
Organism: Streptomyces sp. SudanB52_2052; assembly: GCF_964272415.1. Lineage (NCBI taxonomy): Bacteria > Bacillati > Actinomycetota > Actinomycetes > Kitasatosporales > Streptomycetaceae > Streptomyces > Streptomyces sp. SudanB52_2052. The sequence continues at coordinate 782,436 of NZ_OZ186796.1, forward strand.
GATGAGTCCCGTGTGGTACGCGGCCGGAGCAGGGGTGCGGCGCGGCTGGACGGAACTCCGGCACACCTTCACCACCGGCCAGGACGTGTTCGGTTACGTGCTCTGGACGGTGCTGCTCCTCGTTCCGCTGTTCCTGGCCGGGGACGACCGGCTGAAGGGCACCGACATCTCGACCGGCGCGTTCCTGCTGCCGAGCATGCTGGGAATGACCCTCGCGTTCACCGGGATGATGACCACGGCGCAACTGCTCGCGGCCGAGCGCGAGGACGGCACGCTGCTGCGGGCCAAGGCCGTCCCGCACGGCATGGTCGGCCACCTCGTCGGCAAGATCATCATGGTGTCGGGTACGGCTCTGGCGTCCATGGCACTCCCCTTCGCCGTCGGCGTGTTCCTCGTGGACGGGGTCGCCCGGCAGGGCGGCGGAGCGTTGCTGACACTCGTGTGGGCGGTCCCGCTCGGTCTGCTGGCCACCCTGCCGGCAGGCGCTGTCATCGGCTCACTCGTCGACAGCCCGCGCACGGTCGGACTGCTGATGCTTCCGGTGATGGGACTCGTCGCGATCTCCGGGATCTACTTCCCTCTGTCGAAGCTCCCCGAGTGGCTGCAGACCGTCGGGCAGGTCTTCCCCGTGTACTGGCTCGGCCTCGCGCTGCGGTCAGCGTTGTTGCCGGCCGACGCGGTGGCCGCCGAGATCGGCGCGTCCTGGCGGCATCTGGAGACGGCGGGCGTGCTGGGCGCCTGGACGGTCGCCGGGCTGCTCGTCGCACCGTCGGTGCTGCGCAGGATGGCCCGCCGCGAGTCCGGGGCGGCGATGGCGGAGCGGCACCGGAAGGCGATGCAGCGGGTCGGTTAGTCCCCCTGCGTGATCGCTCCGCGGGTGACGCCGGAGGGGCTCCGGGTACCGGTGGCGGCATGGCTGAAGTGGTGCCTGCGGGACTGTGGGGACTGCTGGCGGGCTCGGCGCTGCTGCTCGGTGCCGCGCTCGGCACGCTCGTCGGCGCGATCGCCTACACCGCGGGCAACCTCTGGCCCGCCCGCCGCGGGGCGCGACACCGCAAACGCTCCGGCCACCGGTCGTCGAAGTCCCAGCCGGAGTCAGCCTGCTCGACGGCTGGGCGGTCAGCCTGGTGACCGTGGCCGCCGTGTTACACCTGACCGAGACCGGCGCACGACGGGCCCTGCGGCCGAGCGGAGAGGGCGCGGCGGCGTCAACCGCCGTCGGCGGCGTCTTCCTCGCCCCCGGCCCCGGGCGTCCCGGCGTCCTCCGCCGGTGCCGGGCCGAGCAGGACCTCGATGCCCGCCCGCAGATACCGCTCCAGCGTGGCGTCCGGCGTCGAGACGAGGGCGGGCGGGCGAATCTCCGTGCGCATCAGGCTCGTGCCGAGCATCCAGGCCGCGAGGAGTTCCGCCCGCAGGTCGGCGTCGGGGCCGTCGAGGCGGGCGGCCAGGCGACGGGAGAACACCTCCGTGAAGTCCGCGCGCAGCCGTGCCACCGCCTCGTCCCGGCCGGAGGACCGCAGCACGGAGAGCACCGGATGCGGGAAGCCACCCTCGTTCGGCGGCCCCATGAGCAGCGCGCAGAACCAGTCGGGTATCGCCTCGACCGGCTCGTCCAGCAGCGGCTCGAATATCCTGCCGGCCCCCGACACGTCGTTGAACAGCGCTTCTTTCGAGCCGAAGTAGCGGTAGACGAGGGCCGCGTCCACCCCCACGTCGCCCGCGATGTCGCGCACGCTGGTGCCCTCGTAGCCGTACTTGCCGAAGCGGAAGGCCGCGGCGGCCCGCAGCGCCGTACGCGTCGCCGAGGCCGAGCGTTTGTGGGCGGGCCGGCGGGCCGCCGCCTTCGCCGCCTCGCCGTTGTGTACTCCGGTCACGTACCGCACCTCCTGGTCCACGGCCCTTCGGCCGTCCGCCCATGTTCCAGTCTGCGGCGACTGTCTCAAAGTCACCGACCGTTGTCATCAAACGTTGACTTGTCTTCTCGGCGCATGCGATACCTGACTCCGGTCAACGCTTGGTGACTTGAGTCCTCGCTGTGCCCGGGCCGTACGACGGAGTCGGCCCTTCCAGGTCCGCCCGCACGACGTGGTCGAGCGCGCTCCGGCGCGCTCCTCGGCCGTCGCACGCGGGCATCCCCCACCGACCGGAAAAGGTGATCCTCTGTGCCTGCTCGACGCGTCGCCGTGATCGGCACCGGCTACGTCGGACTGACAACCGGCGCCTGTCTGGCCTTTCTCGGGCACTGTGTGGTGTGCGCGGACGCCGACCCGCACAAGGTCGAGCGACTGCGCGAGGCCCGGGTGGACATCCTCGAGCCCGGCCTGCCCGAGACCGTCCGGGACGCCCTGGACGCGGACCTGCTCGACTTCACCGGCGACACCGCGGCCGCCGTCGCCGAGGCCGAGGTCGTGTTCCTGTGCCTGCCCACGCCCATGGGCGCGGGCGGCGCGGCCGACCTCGCCGCGGTGGAGGCCGTGGCCGCGCAGATCCGCGACGTACTGCCGCCCGGCTGTGTCGTCGTCAACAAGTCGACCGTGCCGGTCGGGACGAGCGAGCGCGTCGCCGCGCTGCTCGGCCGGGACGACGTGGCCGTGGTGAGCAACCCCGAGTTCCTGCGCGAGGGCCGCGCCGTGCAGGACTTCCTGCACCCCGACCGGATCGTCATCGGCGCCGCCGACCGGGAGGCCGCCCGGCGCGTCGCCGACCTGTACGCCGGGCTGGACGCCCCGCTGGTGCTCACCGACCCGGCGAGCGCCGAACTGACCAAGTACGCGGCGAACTTCTTCCTCGCGATGAAGCTGTCCTTCGCCAACAACCTGGCCACCGTCTGCGAGCGCTTCGGCGCCGACATCGACGACGTCACCGAGGGCATCGGCCGGGACCCGCGCATCGGCTCCGCGTTCCTGCGGCCCGGGCCCGGCTGGGGCGGCTCCTGCCTGCCCAAGGACACCCACGCCCTGCTGACCGTGTGCGAACTGGCCGGGGTCGACTTCCCCCTGCTGCGCGCCACCATCGAGACCAACGTCGCCCACCAGCGGCAGCTCGTCGACCGGGTCGCCGCCTCGTGCGGAAGCGGCGCGGACGGATCGCTGCGCGGCGTACGACTCGCCCTGTACGGCCTGAGCTTCAAGGCCGGCACCTCCGATCTGCGTGACTCCCCCGCGCTCTCCGTCGCCCGGCTGCTGCGCGAGCGCGGAGCCGAACTCACGGCGTACGACCCGGCGTTGCGTGAGGAGCGGCCCGACCTGAGCGATCTGCTCGACCTCGTCGACGACCCGGTGCGGGCGGCGGAGGGGGCGGCGGCCTGTCTCGTCCTCACCGAGTGGCCGGAGCTGCGCGACCTCGACTGGGCGGCGATCGCCGCGCGCATGTCCGGCCGGGAGGTCCACGACTTCCGCGACCTGCTGGACGCGGACCGGCTCGCGCGGGCCGGGCTGAGCCGGCACGGCATCGGGCGCGCGGAGGCTCCGGCGCGGGTGGCGTGACTGGCGCGGGCACCGGTGCGCGCCGCCGCCTCGATCGCCCCTCCCTCGGAAGAAGAATCCAAGAGAAAGGCTCATCCCATGCGGGTTCTGTGCACCACGCTCGGCAGTCCCTCCCACGGGCGTGCCCAACTGCCCCTGCTGCGCGCCCTCGCCGGTGCCGGGCATCAGGTGCTGGTGGTCACCACCGAAGCGCTCGTCCCCGTCTTCCGCGACGACGACGTACAAGTGGAGGCCGGCTTACCGGAGTTCAACCCGCTCGCCGCGGCGGGCCCGTACCTCGCCGAGCTCCAGGGCACCGCCGACCTGGCGGAGCCGACCGAGGCGCTGGCCCGGCTGCTGATGCGCCACGTGGCCGGGCCGGGAGTCAAGCCGCACCTGGACATCCTGCTCCCCCTCGCCCGGGACTTCCGGCCCGACCTGGTCCTGCGGGACGGCATGGACATGAGCGCGGTGCTCACCGCCGAACTGCTCGGCGTGCCGCAGTTGCCGACGCCGTCCGGGTTCAGCAACATCCTGGACCCCGCCGAGGTGCTGCCACAGCTGAACGAGCGGCGCGCGGAGCTGGGACTGCCCGTGGTGGACGACCCGCTGTCCGTGGCACCGCACGGCCGCGTCGACTACGTGCCGCCCGCGTACTCCTTCGCCCGTCACCTGGCCAAGGCGTGGTCCTACCGGCAGACGGTGGACGTCGAGCGCGGCGGGGTGCTGCCGGAGTGGGCCGCCCGACTGCCCACGGACCGGCCGCTGGTGTACGCCGCGATCGGTACCGCCCTGCCGAAGATCCGTGAGCGCACGGCGGACGAGGAGCCGCCGCTGCCCGTGAAGCTGCCGGACCCCGCCGAGAGCCTGCGCGCGATCGTGGAAGCGGCGGCCGAGCTGGACGACTGCACGGTGGTCGTGTCGACCTCCGGGATACCGGTGGACACCGCGGGACTGCCCGGGCACGTCCATGTCACCGAGCGGGTGCCGCAGCCGCTGCTGCTGGAGTCGGTCGACCTGTTCGTCACCCACGGCGGCTTCAACAGCATCCGGGAGGCCATGCGCACCGGCACGCCGCTGGCGGTCCTGCCGCACTTCGGGGACCAGCCCGCCAACGCGGAGCGCGTGGAGGAACTCGGCATGGGCCGTCACATCACGGACCGCAGCGCGACGGGCATCGCCGACGTGTGCCGCAAGCTCCTCGCCGATCCCGAGCCCCGGGCGCGGGCCCGCTCGGCCCAGCTGGCGATGCTGACACTGCCGGAGATCGGTCAGGCGGTCGAGGACCTGGCCGGCATCGCCGGCTAGCCGCCTCGGCGCGTGCGCGGAACGCACCGGGGTTCCCGGGCGGCCCGCGCCCGCGCGCCGTACCCGCCCCCCACCCCGAGGACGACACGTGACCTTCTCCGACACCCGCGAACCGGGCGCGGCCGGGGACATGCCCCCGCGGCTCAGTCACCGGCAGATCACCACCGTGATGTCCGGGCTGGTGCTCGGCATGTTCCTGGGCGCGCTGGACCAGACGGTGGTCTCGTCCGCGCTGCGCACCATCGCCGACGACCTGCACGGGCTGACCGCCCAGGCGTGGGTGACCACCGCGTACCTCATCACCGCCACCATCGCCACGCCGCTGTACGGCAAACTCTCCGACCTGCACGGCCGCAGGCCCGTCTACCTCGCCGCGATCGTCCTGTTCACCGTCGGCTCGCTGCTGTGCGGATGCGCCACCTCGATCTACGAACTCGCGGCGTTCCGCGCCGTGCAGGGGCTCGGCGGCGGCGGCCTGATGTCGCTGGCGATGACCATCGTCGCCGACATCACCACGCCACGTGAACGGGGCCGCTACCAGGGTTACTTCATGGCCGTGTTCGGCGGCGCCAGCATCGTGGGCCCGCTCGTGGGCGGTGCCTTCGCGGACCGGGCCGAGCTGCTGGGCATCGCCGGCTGGCGCTGGATCTTCCTGATCAACGTGCCGCTCGCCGCCGCGGCAGCGGTGGCGATCATGCGGGTGCTCCGCTTCCCGCACCGGCGGGTGCGGCACCGGCTCGACTACGCGGGGGCCCTCACCCTGGCCGTGGGGCTGGTGCCGCTGCTGACGGTCGCCGAGCAGGGCCGGGTCTGGGGGTGGGACTCGCCCCGGGCCCTGGTGATGTACGCGATCGGCGTGGCGGGACTGGCCGGGTTCGTCCTGGTGGAGCGCCGTTCCGGTGACGCCGCGCTGCTGCCGCCGCGCCTGTTCCGCATCCGGAGCTTCCGGCTGGGCGTCGGGCTGCACTTCGTCGTCGGCATCGGCATGTTCGGCGCGATGACGACGCTGCCGCTCTACCTCCAGCTCGTGCGCGGCATGAGCCCCATCGCGGCGGGCCTGGCGACCCTGCCCACGGTCGCCGCGAACCTCGCGGTGACCTTGCTGACGGGCCGGATGATCGCCCGGACCGGCCGGTTCAAGGTCCATCTCGTCGCCGGTGTCGGCTCGTTCACCGCCGCGATGCTCGTGTTCGCGACGCTGCGCGTGGACAGTCCGCTGTGGCACCCGGCGCTCGGCATGGCCCTGATGGGCGCGGGACTCGGCGCGTCGATGCAGACGCTCACCACGCTCGCGCAGTGCGAGGTGCCCCGTACGGACATGGGAGCGGCGACGGCGTCCGTCAACTTCTTCCGCTCCAACGGCGGTACGGTCGGCACCGCGGCGTTCCTGTCGATCCTGTTCACCACGGCGGCCGGCAGCATCGCCGAGCGGCTGGCCGAGGCCCGCCACGACCCGGCCTACCGCCGGCTCCTGGCCCAGCCCGACAACGCGCACGCCCTGACCGGTGTCCTCCGCCCCGGCGGCGGGGTCGACCTGGAGGATTCCGCCTTCCTGCACGCCCTCGACCCGGGCGTGGCGCTGCCGTTCCTGGAGGGTTACGTCGCCTCGATGCGCCTCGTCTTCCTCACCGGCGCCGCGGTGTCCCTGCTCGCCTTCGTGCTGGCGGCCTGGCGGGTTCCCGACCTCACGCTGTCCGACGAGTAGCGTCGGCACGGCGTCAGTCCGCCGTCTGTGCCGGGCCCGCCGTCACCTTCCGCAGCAGCGGCTTGCTGCCGGCGATCGCGGCGAACATGGCGAGCGCGCCGACGGCCACGCAGATCGCCAGTTGCACGGCACCGGAGGTGTTGATGGTGGTGCCGGCCGCCTTGTTGAGCTGCGTGGCGCCGAAGACACCCATCGCGGTGGTACCGCCGGCCAGGACCGTCAACGGGATGACCGTCTCGCGGATCCGAGCCCGGTCCAGCACCTGGAGCGGGGTGCCGGCCAGCCGCAGCAGGCCGTAGACCCGGCGCCGGTCGAGGACGTTCGCGGCGGCCGTGAGTCCGGCGGAGGCGGCCGCTACGAGGAAGCTCAGCACCAGGGTGGCGGTGCTGACGGTGGCGATGCGGTCGAGAGCGGTGTCGTCCGAGGCGGACACGTACTCCTGCGTGATCGGGTACCTGCCCGAGCCGAGGGGCGTCAGGGCGGTGACGGCGGTGTCGATCTGCTCCTGCCCGCCGGTGACCTGGGCGGTCACGCCGTTGATCCCGCCGAGCAGGCTCTCGTAGTCGTCCTCGCTCGTGACGGCGACGGTCGCCGTGACGCCCGCCTCGCGCAGGAGCGTGCGGGCCTCGGACGCGGTGTGCCGGGCGTCGGCGGCGTTCGCGGTGATCACCGCCACCTGGCCCTCATGGCGGGGGCCTTCGGAGCCGAGGGAGCTGACGGAGAAAAACCCGGCCACGAAGCCGGCGAGGACCAGGCCGCTGACGGTGCGCCAGGCGCCGCGCGGGTCGTCGCTGAGGCGGCGCGCGGCCAGCAGCGTGGCCGGGCGCTTGGCACGGCGGCCCACGATCCGTCCCAGCCGGTCCACGACCCACGGGCCGAGCAGCCAGAACGCGCCGTAGAAGAGCGCGAGCAGGGCCAGCAGTTGACGGGGCTTCAGCTGGCCGCCGCCCGTGGTCGACCAGATGTAGACCAGGACCGCGACGAACAGCAGCAGACGGATCAGGCGGGTCCGGCGGGGGTCGGCCTGCTGGGCGACGCCGAGGGGCGAGGTGGCCACCTGGCGGAGCAACGTCACCGCGCTGACGGTGATCAGTGCCGTGACGGCCAGCACCACCGCGGCGAGCCACGCGGGCCCCACCCACAGCTGACCGGTGTACCAGGCGCCGACGCCGTACGGGACTTCGGCGAGCGCGGGCAGCAGTGCCGTGTAGGCGAGCGCGCCCGCGAGCGCCCCGGCCGCGCCGACGGCGGCCGCCTCGACGGCGGTCATGGCGAGGATCTGGCGTGGGGTCGCCCCGGCCAGCCGCAGTGCGGCGAGCCGCTGCTCGCGCCGGGCCGCGCCGAGCCGTCCGGCGGCCGAGGCCGGCACGACGACCGGCATGACGAGGAGTACCACCCCCAGGAGCACGGTCCCCTGGTCGGTGCCGGTGAACACGCTCGCCTCGGTGCCGGAGAAACCGGCGATCGGGGCGCGCTCCGTCAGGTTCTCGTCGTAGTAGTTCTGCTCTCCGGCGGCCTTGGAGACGGCCGCGTCGCCGGGCGCCCGTCCGACCACCGCGACCAGTTCGTCGGGAGAGGCGAGACCGGCGGCGCCGATCGTGCCGTAGGACCTCACCTCCGGGAAGCGGCCGGCGAGTCGGTCCGCGGGCAGCTCGCGCAGGAGGTCGGCCAGGGCCGGGGAGACGTACACCTGGCCCTGCTTCGGGAAGCCGCTCAGGCCGGGCGGTGCGGGCGTCGGCCCCCGGCCGGGCAGCCGGGCCAGGTTCACGACGGTCACCGGTTCGTGGCGGACGTACGTCGTGGTCGTGGCCTGGACGGCCGTGGCCTTCCCGGCCGGAACGGCGTCGGGGGTGCGCCATGTGGTGTGGTCGGCGCGGGTGCCCGCGCCGAGGGAGGCGGCGATCATCAGCAGCAGGAGGAACGAGCCGACGGCGGCGGCCCCGGCGGCGAGCAGTTGGGAGTGCAGGCCGCGGCGGCCGGAGGACTTGGCGAGGTGCCAGGTCAGGGGCAGGACGGGGGAACGCATGGGGACTCCGGTGGGCTTCGGGCGAGGCGGCTCAGGCGACGGTGAACTGGCTGTGATCGCTGATGCGGCCGTCGCGGACGTGGAGGACGCGGTCGCAGTGGGCGGCGACGTCGGCGTCGTGGGTGACCATGACCAGGGCGGCTCCGGTCTCCCGGGTGGCGAAGGTCAGCAGCTGGACGACCTCCGTGCTGGTGCGCTGGTCCAGGGCCCCGGTCGGCTCGTCGGCGAAGACCACGTCCGGCTCGACGACCAGGGCGCGGGCGATGGCGACGCGCTGTGCCTGTCCGCCGGAGAGCTGGCCGGGGCGGCGCTGCTCCAGTCCCTCCAGGCCGAGCGGTGCGAACCAGTGGCGGGCCCGGGCGACGGCCTCCTTCCGCGGCACGCCTTCCAGCATCAGCGGCAGGGCGACGTTCTCCTCCGCGGGCAGTTCCGGCAGCAGCTGGCCGAACTGGAAGACGAAGCCGAAGCGCTTGCGGCGCAGCGCGCTCAGCCGGTTCTCGCCGAGGTCGTCGATGCGCCCCCAGCCTTCGGCCGGGGGGACCCCCATCTCGCTTCGCTCGCCGCGCAGCAGCACCTGACCGCCGTCGGGGCGGATGATCCCGGCGAGGGTGTGCAGCAGGGTCGACTTGCCGGACCCCGACGGGCCCATGATCGCCAGCGAGTCGCGCGCATGGACCGCCACGTCCACGCCGGCCAGGGCGGTGGTGGAGCCGTACTTCTTGACGAGGCCGTGTCCGGCCAGGACGGTGCTCATGGGGTGTCGTGGCTCCTTCTCAGCGCTCGAACGTCCAGGTGACGCTCTGGGCGCCGGCCTTGGTCACGCGGACGGGGATCTCGACGGTCGTGCCGTCGCTCTTCTTGCCGGTGCAGGTGAGGGCGGCTCCGGTCACGGCCTTGAGACCGGTCGGGCAGGAGACGCCGGAGAGCTTGTCGCCGACCCAGGGAAGCGGGTGGTACTTGCTCTGGGTGCGGCCCGCGACGATGTTCGCGGAGAGCGCCTTGTGGCCGTCGACCGACACCGTGCTGTACCCGTCCAGGCGGCTGGTCGACTCGGTGCCCGAGAGCAGATAGGTGCCGAGGCCGCCCAGCGCGACGACGGCGGTCGCGCCGCCGACGGCACCGATGAGGAACGTGCTGCGCTGCATCGCGTACTCCTGATGTCCGTGGTGAGGATGCGGCTCCACCCTCGCCCGCCGGCCCGCACGCGCGCCTCGGCCGAACGGTCGGCATCACGCGCCGCGTTCCGCGGGCCCCTCGACCGTTCGGCCGATCCCGCTGCCGGGGCCCCGACCTACGGTGATCGGCATGAAGCGTGTTTCCGCCCGGAGCCGGCCCCGTGGCCTCGCCGTGGGTGCCCTGCCGGCCACGTGTGTCGTCGACGTCCTCTTCGCCGGTGCCGACGGAACGAGTGTCCTGCCGCTGGCGGACCCCGTCTGGCCGACCCTGGCCGTGTTGCTCGTGGGGCTGGCCGCCGTGCTGTGGCCGGCCGGGCGGCGACCCGAGTGGCTGACCCGCTGGCGCGCACCGCCGTGCCCGCCGCCGTGTCGGTCCTCCTCACCTTCACGTCGCTGCTGATCCGGGGCCGGTCGTGTTCGGCCCGGGCGAGGTCGTGATCCCGCTGTGCCTGCTCTTCATCGCGGTGCGGCACTGCCCGCCGCGCTGGGCCATCGGGTGGGGCGTCCTCGACGCGGGCGCCCTGCGCGTCCTGCCGGTACGCGGCGACGTGACGCCGAGCAGCGACGCGGTGGGCCTGGAGGTGATCGCTCCGCTGCTGGTCGGCCTCGTCGCCGGACTCGCGGGCCATCTGCGCTCGTTGGACTACCGCCGGGCCGTCGCCGTCACGGAGTCCCGCCGCGGCGAACAATGATGGCGCGGTCCCGGCCGCAGGACCTCGACCCGGTCCTGGCCGGCATCGAACGCACCGCGACCGAGGCCCTCGCCTCGATGCGCCGCACGGTCGGCGTGCTGCGCGACACCGGAGAGGAGGCGGCCGACCGCCGCCCGATCGGTGACCTCGCGGGCATCACCGAACTGATCGACGGGTTCGCGACGCCGGGTCAGCAGGTCGTCCTGCGGCGCGATCCCGCCCTGTCCCCCGACGCCCTCCCCCACGAGGTGCAGGCCGCCGCCTTCCGGGTCGTGCAGGAACCCCTCACGAACATCCGCCGTCACGCGGCCGACGCCGCACACGTCGAGGTCCCGCTGCGCGACGACTCCGGCCGCCTGGAGGTGACGGTCGCGGACGACGGCCGCGGGGGCACCCGGGCGGGCTCGCGGATGCCGGACCGGGCCCGCCGCCTTGACGGCGGGCCCGGCGGGTGGGGAGGCCGGTGCCCCGGTGCCTCGTTGGATCAGTTGATGCGGACGATCTTCCAGAGCTGGTCGTCGACGTCGACGCTGTTCCACTGGACGACGGCCGCGCCGTCGGCGGTGGAGGACTGGGCGACCCCGGCGACGAGGGTGCTGTTCACGTTCCGGAGCCGGTAGTAGCCTTCGCCCGCGTCGACGAGGGTCCACTTCTGGGAGTCGGCGCCGGAGGCGGTGTTCTGGACGACGGCCGCGCCCGCGGTACCGGCGGAGTCGCGGATGTCCAGGTTGAGATTGCTGTTGACGTTCCTGATGTTCCAGGCTCCGTTGCCGGCGGACTGGAACGTGAACAGCTGGCAGCGGCAGGCGGAGTTGCGCCACTGGTTGGCCGCGGTGCCCGCGGTGGTGGAGGCCTGGGGGATGTCGAGGTACTTGCCCCTGTTCTTGTTGACCAGGACGTACTGACCGGTGCCCAGCGGCGGCAGAGCGGTCTGCGCGAAGTTCCAGCGCTGGCAGGCGCAGTCGGTGCCGCTCCACTGCACCGCGGTGGTGCCGACGGTGGTGGAGGCGTTCGGGATCTCGAGGTACTTGCCGGTCACGCGGTTGGTGATCGTGTAGCCACCGGCCTGGTGCGGTGCGACGGCCCATTCGTGGTCGAGGGTGCCGTTGTCGTCCCACTGAAGGATCCTGGCGCCGTTGGCGGTGGACTGGTTCTCCACACCGAGGACCTTGCCACTGGCCACGTTGAAGATCTTGAAGTAGCCGGAAGGCTGCTGTACGAAGCGCCACTGCTGGTCGGTGGCGGGCAGTGGGTGGACGACAGCGCCACGGGCAGCTGGAACCTCGTCAAGACCGCCGACGGGTTCTACAAGCTGCAGTCCGTCAAGAACCCGAGCCTGTACCTGACCGGCGCGTCCGCCGGGGCGCAACTGACCTTGCAGAACGCGCTCACGGACGGCTCCCAGGACTGGGAGCTCGTTCAGTAGGCACGGCGGCCGGGGCCTGACGGGCCCGGCGGCCGGGGCCCGGGCGAGGGAGCCGGGCCCCGGCCACTTCGCCGGAGCAGGTTGACCTGCCAGTAACCTAGTGGCGCGAAGACGCCCCCGGCGACGCGCCCAGCGGCCGGACGCAGCACGAAGGACCACCATGACAGTCGACGTACCTCCCCCCGGGGCGGAGGATGACCGGTTCTGGCAGGAACGCCGGATCTGCTTCCTCGTCACCCACCGCCCGGACGGCAGTCCGCATCTCGTCCCGGTGGGTGTCACCTTCGATCCCGAGACCGGCATCGCACGCATCATCAGCAGCGCGGGAAGCAAGAAGGTCCGCAACGTCCGGGCGGCCGGACCCGGCGCGAAAGTAGCGGTCAGCCAGGTCGAGGGACGCCGATGGTGCACCCTGGAAGGCGTCGCGCTGATCAAGGACGATCCGCAGTCCGTCGCCGAGGCCGAACGGCGCTACGCCGAGCGCTACCGGCCGCCCCGCCCCAACCCCGAGCGCGTGGTCATCGAGATCACCGTGACCCGCGTGATGGGCACGGTGCGCCCGCCTGGTTGGTGACGCGGCACGTCACTGGCGTTCCATGGTCCCGGCGCGCGGCGGAATGGATGGGCCGGCCAGGCTGGGGAGGTCGCCGGTCACCACGACCGTGTCCGCCTTCTCGGCGGTCAGCGTCTGACTGTCCACGGCGGGCAGCGCACGCTCGACGGCCGCCTCGGCCGACTTCATGAGTGACGTCGAACAGACGGCGGTCCAGCCGCCCGCTCGCCAGGGCGCACTGCGTCCGTGCGCAGTGTCGCCGGGGGTGGGGTGGGCGAATCCGGGTGGGCGAATCGCCCGCGGACACAGCAGATCGGCATGCGTTGTGGCCGTTGTGACATGGGGAAGGTGACAGGCGGAGAAGCGAGGCTCTGAGCAGCCGCACCGTGAAGGCGGCGGACTGTGAAGGAGCGATCTCATGGGCCGATACGATCTCGCCCTCATCGGATTCGGCGGCGTCAACCGCGCGCTGGCCGAGCTGATATCCCACAGCGGGGAGCGCCTGGCCAAGGAGCTGGGCTTCGCCCTGCGGGTGGTGGCGATCACCGATCTGCGGGCCGGTTCCCTGGTGGACACCGACGGCATCGATCTGGCGCCGCTGCTGGCCGCCGAGCCCGGGGAGCTGAGCTTCGCGGGCCTGGCCGGCGGCAGCGCGGATCCGCGCAACGAGTGGGTGATCCGCGAGGTCCCGGCCGACATCGTCGTGGAGGCGACGTTCACCAACCCCACCGACGGCGAGCCCGCCCTGTCCCATGTGCGCTGGGCCCTGGAATCGGGCAAGCACGTGTGCACCACCAACAAGGGACCGGTCGCCCTCGCCGGCCGCGCGCTGAAGCGGCTGGCCGCCGAGCGCGGCGTCAGCTTCGAGTTCGAGGGCTCGGTACTCAGCGGCACACCCGTCCTGCGCACCGCCGAGCGCATGTTCGGCGGCCTGGAGATCACCGGCGTCCAGGGCGTCATGAACGGCACCTCGAACTACATCCTGGGCCGCCTCGAAGAGGGCATCGAGCTGTCGGCGGCCATCGCCGAAGCCCAGGAGCTCGGGTACGCCGAAGCCGATCCCACCGCGGACATCGAGGGCCACGACGTCCAGCTCAAGGTCATGATCCTGGCCAACGAGGTCCTCGGCGCCGACCTGCGCCGCGAGGACGTCTTCTGCGAGGGAATATCGGCGATCACACCGAACGAGATGCGGGACGCGGCCTCGAAGGGGCTGCGCTGGAAGCTGGTCGGCTCCGCCACCCGCCACGAGGACGGCAGCGTCGACGCGCGCGTCGCCCCGCTCGCCCTGCCCGCCCAGCACCCGCTCGCCGGGATATCCGGTCCCCTCAACGCGGTCGCCTTCCACACCGACATCCTCGGCACCGTCACGGTGTCCGGGCCGGGCGCCGGCCGCATCGAGACCGCCTACGCCCTGCTGTCGGACATCATCGCCATCCACCAGCGCCACGCGGACGACGACACCGCCCCCACGCGCCCCGTTCTCCTGGAGACTCACCGTGTCTGACACCGACGTGCCCCCCGGCATCGAACTCGGCACCGACACCACGCCCGTGCACAACCCCTACACCGGCGAGGTCATCGCCTCGGTGCCCACCGTCGACGCGGGCGCCGTCGGCGGCATCCTGCAGCAGGCCAGGTGCGGGCGCCGCACCGCGGCCGCGCTGTCCCGTGCCTCCCGGGCCGCGGTCCTGGAACGCGCCGCCCGTCTGATCGAGCGGCGCGCCGAGTCCTTCGCCCAGCTGATCGTCAGCGAGGCCGGCAAGACCATCACCCAGGCCCGCAAGGAAGTCGCCCGCGCGGTCAACACCCTGTCCCTGTCCGGAGCCGAGGCACGGCGCAACGCCGGCGAGGTCATCCCCTTCGACTCCTATGAGGGCTCGGAGAAACGCCAGGGCTGGTTCACCCGCGAACCGCTGGGCATCATCGCCGCCATCACCCCGTTCAACGACCCCCTCAACCTGGTCGCCCACAAGCTCGGCCCGGCCATCGCCGGCGGCAACGCGGTCATCCTCAAACCGTCCGCCCTGACACCGCTGTCCGCGCTGCGCCTGGTCGACACCCTCATCGAGGCCGGCCTGCCCGAGGAGATCGTCACCGTCGTCAACGGCGACGCCGACATCGCCGCCGCGATCGTGGCCGCCCCCGACGTGCGCATGGTGTCCTTCACCGGCGGATTCGCCACCGGCGAGGCCATCTCCCGCACGGCCGGCTTGAAGAAACTCGCCATGGACCTGGGCGGCAACGCCCCGGTCATCGTCATGGACGACGCCGACCTCGACGAGGCCGTCGCCTCCTGTGTCTCCGGCGCGTTCTGGGCCGCGGGCCAGAACTGCATCGGCACCCAGCGCATCCTGATCGCCCACGAGGTCTACGACCGCTTCCGCGACGCCTTCGTCGCCCGCACCAAGGGGCTGCGCGTCGGTGACCCGCTCGACGAGCGCACCGACGTCGGCCCCATGATCACCCATCAGGCCGCGGCCGCCACCCGCGCCAAGGTCGACGCGGCGGTGGCCCAGGGCGCCGTGCTGCTGTGCGGCAACGACATCACCGGCGCCCTGTACACGCCGGCCGTCCTGGAAGACGTCCCGGCGACCTGCTCGATCTGGCAGGAGGAGGTGTTCGCCCCGGTCGTCGTGCTGCAGCCGTTCACGTCCTTCGAGGACGCCATCGAGCAGGCCAACGCCATCGAATACAGTCTCCACGCGGGCATCTTCACCTCGCGCCTGGACCGCGCCCTGAACGCGGCCCGGCTGCTGGAAGCCGGCGGAGTCATGATCAACGACTCGTCCGACTACCGCTTCGACGCCATGCCCTTCGGCGGGTTCAAGTACGGCAGCATGGGCCGCGAAGGCGTGCGCTTCGCCTTCGAGGAGATGACCCAGCCCAAGGTCGTCTGCGTCAACCACATCACCGACGTGGTGCAATGACCGCCTTCCGCGCCGAGCACGACTCCCTGGGCAGGCCGCGACCTGCCGGAGCATGTGTCCCGTACGTCCGGCATCTGGGCGATGGCTTCCCAGATGCCGGGCGTACCTGTTCCAGAACGGGCAACACCAACTCCACGCCGTCGAGCCACTGATCGGGCACCTGGTACTGACCTCGGTCCAGGGCTCACATGCGGCTGCGCTGCTCACCCCGGTGCCGTTGCGCTCCGCCCTCCTCGCGGGCGGTTGACGATGCTGGACAGGGTGAGCGCGGTGACCGTGTCCCGTACGCCGGGCATCTGGGCGATGTCCTCCCAGATGACTCGTACGCGTTCCAGCGAGGCAGCCTCCAGGCGCACCATGATGTCGAAGTCGCCGCTGAGGATCTCGCAGATGACGACCTCGGGGATGCGTTTGAGCGCGGCCAGGACGTCGCCGCCGCGCATGCGGTCCTGGCGGTAGACGAGGACCAGCGCCGAGACGACATCGCCGGTGTCGTCGCCCGCGCGGACGATGGTGTAGCCGGCGATGTGGCCCTGCCGCTCCAGCCGTTCGATGCGCTGGCGCACCGCGTTGCGGGAGAGCAGCACCTTGTCGGCCAGTTCGGAGTGCGAGATGCGGGCGTTGCGGGTCAGCTCGGCGATGATCTTCTCGTCGGTGGCGTCCACGGTAGACCGTCTCCTTCATGAAGTCGTTGGAGATGGCAGCACCCACGGCACGCGGATCGCGGGTGCCGTGGGTTCCTGCGGAGCATGGTGCGTGGTGGTTGCTGATCAGGCTCAGGATGTGCCCGGATCGGGATCATAGGCGGCAGCGCAAACGCGCGTGTCGGGCCTCTGGACGTCGAAAGCATCGTCCAAGGCGGTCCAGACCCGCGACATCAGGCTGCCAGAGGCTTTCGCGGCCACCAAGGTGAACCCAGCCGCGCTGCTGGTGGCCGTCGCCGAACGCCTCGTCACCACCGCCGCTCACCAGGACGCGGGCGAGCCCTGCGCCCGTGTGCTTGCTCAGCTGTGGAAGCCGGGCAGGGACAGGTACTTGAGCTGCTGGTACTCGTGGAGGCCCTCGGGTCCGCCCTCGCGACCCAGGCCGGACTGCTTGACGCCGCCGAAGGGTGCCGCGACCTCGGAGACCAGCCCGCGGTTGATGCCGACCATTCCGGCCTGCAGACGGGCGGCGACCCGGCGGGCACGGTCGATGTGGGACGTCATCACGTACGACGCGAGGCCGTGCTCGGTGTTGTTGGCCACCGCGATGGCCTCGGTCTCGGTGGAGAAGCGGTGGATGGCGGCGACGGGTCCGAAGACCTCCTCGTGCATGATCGCGGCGTCGGCGGGGACGTGGTCCAGCACGGTCGGGGCGGCCCAGTGGCCCGGCCCGTCAGGGACGTCCGCCTGGCCGATGACGACGGCACCACGGGCCACGGCGTCCTCGACGAGGCGGCGGACCTTGTCCACCGCACGGTGGTCGGCCAGCGGGCCGAGCTCGGTGTCCTCCCGGTCCGGGGCGCCCACCCGAATGGCGGCCATGCGTTCGCCCAGCGCAGCGGCGAACGCGTCGGCGACTCCCTCCTGGACCAGGAACCGGTTGGCGCCGACGCAGGACTGACCGCCCAGCCGCATCTTCGCGATCATCGCTTCGCGGACCGCGAGGTCGAGGTCGGCGTCGTCGAAGACCAGGAACGGCGCGTTGCCCCCAGCTCCATCGAGGTGCGCAGCACCCGGGCACCGCTCTGCTGAAGCAGCAGCCTCCCGACCGGGGTGGACCCGGTGAAGGACAGCTTGCGCAGCCGGGGGTCGGCCAGCAGAGCCGTGGTGACCGCTGCCGCGTCACTGCTGGTGATCACGGTCAGGACACCCGCGGGCGCGTCGGCCTCACGCGCCAACTCGCCCAGCAGCAGGGAGGACAGCGGGGTGAGCTCGGCCGGTTTGAGCACGGCGGTGCAGCCCGCGGCGAGGGCGGCGGCGGCCTTGCGGGCGGCCATGGCCAGCGGCACGTTCCACGGAGTGATCAGCAGGCAGGGCCCGACCGGTTCGGCGACGGTGACGATATGGCTCCTGCCGTCCGGGGAGGGCGTGCTGCGCGCGTGCGGGCGAACCGCCTCCTCGGCGTACCAGCGGAAATAGGCCGCGGCGTAGTCGACCTCGCCCCGGGCTTCGGCGATCGTCTTGCCGATCTCCAGGGTGATGATCCGGGCCAACCGCTCACGGTGCTCGATCAGGGCGTCGGTGAGCCGGTGCAGGACGGCCGCGCGGTCCCGCGGGCTGGTGAGGGCCCACTGGTCGGCGGCCCCGGCCGCCGCGTCCAGTGCTCGCAACGCGTCCTGTGGGCCGCAGTCGGCGACGGTGGCGATGACTTCTTCGGTCGCGGGGTTGCGCACCTCGAAGGTGCGCCCGCCGGTGGCGGGTTGCCAGTCGTGGGCCAGGAAGCCACGGGGGACGGATTCCAGGACTGCCGACTGCCATGAGGGAGCGGTGAGCGTGTCAGTCATGCGCGTGGCTCTTTCGCTGATCGCAGGGTGGTGTGTCGAGGGAACACGATCGGTGGCTGGTCACACGGCCTCGCCTCCGGGGTTGGCGACGCCGACCGTGTTCTCGACCGAGAGCAGGGAGTCCTGTCGTCCGGAGCCGAGCCAGCGCACCAGGGCCACCAGGCCGAGGGCGAGGATGGCGAAGGCGGTGAGGAGCGCGCTGACGGCGGTGACGCTGGGGTCGATCTCGAAGGTGAGCGAGTTGTAGACCTGCACGGGCAGGGTGACGGTGTCGACCGAGGAGAGGAACTGGGAGATGTAGAACTCGTCGAAGCTGGTGATGAAGGAGAAAATCGCCGCCGCGATCATGCCGGGTGCGGCGAGGGGGAAGGTGATCTTCCGGGCGATCGTGAGCCGGCCCGCGCCCATGCTCGCGGCGGCGTCCTCGAGGCGTTCGTCGATCCCGCGCAGGGTCGCGATCAGGATCAGCACCGCGATCGGTGAGGCCAGCACGGTGTGGCCGAGGGCGATGGCGATAGGGCTGCCCAGCATCGCGGCGGGCTCGAACAGCAGGAACAGGCCGAGCGCGGTGACGATCTGCGGGATGACCAGAGGGCCGAGGACCAGGGCGAAGACCGCTGAGCGCAGCGGGAGTTCGCTGCGGACCAGCGCGGTCGCCGCGGTCACCCCGATGATCAGGGAGAACACGGTACTCAGCGCGGCGACCAGGGCGCTCAGGGAGAGCGCGGCAGGCCATTTGCTGCCGTCGGCGAACAGGGCCTTGTACCAGTTCAGCGTCCACGCCTCGGGCGGGAAGGCGGCGAAGGCGTTGTTGCTGAAGGAGGTGACGAGGATGACGACGATCGGCAGCGCCAGGAACAGCAGGATCACAGTGGCGACCGCGGTCAGGGCGATGCGTCCGGTGAGGGACTTGCGCAGTTCCATCATGACGCACTCCTCTTTTTACGGCTGGCGCCCAGTGAGGTCACGGCCTTGACCAGGAGGAGTCCGGCCAGGGTGAGGACCAGCAGGATGACGCCTTGCGCGGCGGCGCCGTTCCACTGGTTCTCCTTGGTGACCTGCTGGTTGATGAGGGTGGCGATCATCGTCTGGTCGGGTCCGCCCATCAGGGCCGGGGTGATGTAGTAGCCCAGCGAGAGGATGAAGCTGAGCAGTCCGGCGCTGGCCAGGCCGGGGGCGACCAGCGGCAGGTAGACCCTGCGGAAGATGGTCACGCGTCCGGCGCCCATGCTGGCCGCGGCCGCCATCAGGCGGCGGTCCACGCCGCGCATCACGCCGTACAGCAGCAGCACCGTGTACGGCAGCATCATCGAGGTGGTGCCGATGACGACGCCGAGTTCGTTGTAGAGCAGCTGGAACGGCGCGCCGGGGACCGACATGGCGGCCAGCGTCTCGTTCACCAGGCCCTTGTCACCGAGCATGATGATCCAGCCGTAGGTGCGTACCAGGGCGGACACGAAGTGCGGGACGACGACGATCAGCATGGCCAGGCCCGCCAGGATGGGCTTGAGCCGGGTGATCGCCTGGGCCAGGACGAACCCGAACACCAGGCTCAACACGGCGGTCTCGGCGGAGATCCGCAGCGTAGTGAACAGCACCGACAGGTTCACGCCGGTCAGGGCGTCGGCGTACCAGTGCAGGGTGAACGATCCGTCGGCGTCCTTCAGGCTGAGCAGCAGCGTGCTGAAGATCGGGTAGACGAACAGCACCAGCAGATACACGACGACCGGCAGCGCGTAGAGGATCCCGACGCGTGTCCTGCGCGAAGCCAGGAGTTTGCGCGGGCGGGCGGGGGCCCCCGCGGTGAGGGTGGCTGCCATGGCTCACCCTGCCTGTTCGTCTGCGAAGAGGTTGACGTCGTCCGCATCGGCGGTGATCCCGACCCGCTCGCCCGCGACCGGGCCCCGGCCCGCCGGGACCTCCAGACGCAGCAGCGGTGCCTGACCGCCGTCGATGCGCACCCCGGCGCGGACCAGAGTGCCCACATACGTGGCGGTCTCGACAGTGCCGGTACAGAAGCCGTCGTCGGTGGCGCAGGCTCGCAGCCGGCCCGGCTGGACGGCGACCTTGACCTGGGTACCCACGGCGAGGTCGTGGCGGCGCGCCTTGATCAGGCCGCCGCTGTTGTCGAGGCGGACCAGGGTGTGCTCGCCGTCATGCTGTTCGACGCGGCCGGGCAGGAAGTTGGCCGCGCCGAGGAAGTCCGCCACGAACGGGGTCTTGGGCCGCTCGAACAGCTCCCTGGGGGTGTCGAACTGCTCGATCAGGCCGTTGCGCATCACCGCGATACGGTCGGACATGACCAGCGCCTCTTCCTGATCGTGCGTCACATAGATGACGGTCAGGCCGAGTTCCTGCTGGATGGTCTTGATCTCGACCTGGAGCTGGTCACGCAGCTTCTTGTCCAGCGCGCCGAGCGGTTCGTCCATGAGGATGACCGGCGGACGGTAGACCAGCGCCCGGCACAGGGCGACCCGCTGCTGCTGACCGCCGGACAGCTCACGCGGCTTACGCCCGCCGAACCCGGACAGGCCCGCGATCTCCAGCGTCTCCCCCACCCGGCGGCGAATCTCGTCCTTCGCCACTCCGCGCAGGGTGAGCGGAAAGGCGACGTTCTCGGCGACCGTCATGTGCGGGAAGAGCAGGTACTGCTGGAAGACGAAGCCCAGGCCGCGTTTCTGCGGCGCGAGCCGGGTGACATCCCGGTCCCCGACGGTGATGGTGCCGGAGTCGGGTTCGCAGAACCCGGCGATCATCATCAGCGTCGTGGTCTTGCCCGACCCCGAGGAGCCGAGGAAGGTGACGAACTCCCCGGCGGCGATCTCCATGGACGCCTCGTCGACGGCGACCACGTCGCCGTAGGTCTTGCGCAGGGCCACCACCGACAGCGATTTGCCGGTCGCGGTGGCCGGCTTGCCGCCGGCCACCTTGACGGACGGTGTGGCAACACCGAATTCAGCCACGAGCCCACTCCAACCAGCGCTTGGTGACGGCCGATTCGTTCTTCAGCCACCAGTCGACATCCGCGTCGAAACCCTTGTCGTAGTACTGCGGCGCGCCGGCGGAAGCGTTGCGCTGGTCCTCGGTGAGCTTTTCGTAGGCCACCGGCGAGGACGGGTTCGACGGAAAGAACTTGACCAGGTTGGCCTGGCTCTCGGCACGCAGCGAGAAGTCCATCAGCTGGTAGGCGTTGTCCATGTTGGCCGCGCCCTTGGCGATGGCGTAGCCGGAGAACTGGCGGCGCGTGCCGTTGAGCTGCCGCTCGACCGGGACGCCCTGCTTCTGCAGGTCGGCGAGCCGGCCGTCCCAGACGGTGGACATCGTCACTTCCTGGCGGCTGAGCAGCACGCCGGGCAGCGGGCCGCTGTCCCAGAACTTCTTGATGTCCGGCCGCAGCCGGGTCAGCACCTTGAACGCGCGGTCCACGTCCAGCGGGTACAGCTTGTCCATCGGGACGCCGTCGGCCAGCAGCGCGAACTCCAGCTCCGGCAGGTCACCGTCCGGGTGGACCATCGCACGGGAGCCCTGGAACGCCTTGGTGTCCCAGAAGTCCGCCCACGACTCGGGCTTCCGGCCCCCGAAGGCGTCGGTGCGGTAGCCGATGCACTGACCGTAGAAACTGTGTCCGATGGCATGGTCGGTGATCTGGGCCTTGGGGATCTTCGCGCTCCTCAGGCTCTTGACCCGGTCGAGGTCCAGCGCCTCCAGCGCGTCCTGCTTGACGTACTTGTAGTGAGACATCATCGAGTTGTTGATGAGGTCGCACTGCGGGCGGCCCTGCTTGATCTGCGCCAGCAGCGGGGCGTCGTCCAGGTTGAGCACCTTGACCTGGATGCCGGTCTCCTGGGTGAACGGCGTGTAGATCGCCTTCTGTAGGGCCGCCCCGTAGGAACCGCCGCTGTCACGGACGACCACCGTCTTACCGCCACCCTTGCCTCCGGCCGCGGCGCGGCTGGTGCCGGTGCCGCAGGCGGCCAGGGAGGGAAGAGCGGCGAGGGCGGCGAGGCCGCCTGCTCCGCGCAGGAGCGCTCTACGACCGATCTGGGCATCACTCATGGCAGTACTCCTCATATAGGGACGCGTGGGACCAGCTGTGCGGGGGCTTTACCTCGCAGGTGGGGGGTGGGATGTGCAGGGCGGCGAACGCGGACGGAAGAATTGCCCGCTTGCGTTGTCGGTCGCCTCTTTGGGCGCGTGTTCGCCGTGGATCGGGTCCCCGACGACCGTGTTGTCGGGGCGACTCCGGCTGGAAGACCGGATGAGTGGCGGCGGCGTCGGTCTTCGACGTTGCTCAGCAGGCAGCTTCGCGAGAGGTCTCGAAGACGATCGGGTCGCGCGGTACCGGCGTCACATCACGGTCACGTAGATCTTGCGGACGGTTTCGATGGCGGCACGTACGCGCAGGCGGGGCCCGTTCGCGAGGTGCGGAGGCCGGCGACGCCTCGCGGCCGGCGTCGGGGTGGCCAGGGTTGCGCGGATGTGCTCTTCGGCACGGGCGCAGCGGGTAGCGCAGTCCGAGTGCGGCGATCGGGGCATGCGCTCGACTCGTGGTCGATCAGGCATGCCACAAGCGGCGGTTGCCGAAGGCAGAAGACGAGACGGAGAACAGGTCGTTCAGCCGATGCTGGTGGTGATGCCCAGCAGGGATGCTCAGAAAGCGGTGTAGCCGCCGTCGACGGTCAGGACCGATCCGGTCACGTACGACGACTCCGAGGACGCGAAGAAGAGCACCGCGTCGGCGACCTCTTCAGGGGTGGCGAGGCGCTGGAGCGGGATCGTGCTCTCGCGCTCGCGGCGGTAGCCCTCGGGGTCGGGCCTGCGTTGGAACGCCGCTTCGATGATCGGGGTGGCGGTCAGACCCGGAGCGACGACGTTGACACGGATGTTGCGCGGGGCCCATTCGATCGCGGCGCCCTTGGCGAGCATGATGAGGCCACCCTTGGCGGCGGAGTACAGGACCTGTCCGGCCATGCCGACCATGCCCAGCCGTGAACTGACGCAGACGAACGAGCCGCCGGTCTCAGGCATCAGCGGCGCGAAGTGCTTCATCACCAGGAACGCGCTGAGCAGGTTGCTCTCGAGCACGTTCTTCGCGTCGTCGTAGGCCATCTCGGTGAGCGGACTGGCAGCCTGCAGGCCGTGGTTGAGGACGACGACGTCGACGGTGCCGAAGGACTCGGCGGCCTGCTTGGCCAGGTGCTCGACGAACGCCTCGTCGTTGAGGTCTCCGGGAACGTACAGGTCGTCGGGCTCAGCACTGTCGAGCCGCTCCCTGCGTCCGGTCAGCAGCAGCCGCGCGCCCTCGCGGCGGAAGTGGGAACTCACGGCCTGCCCGATGCCACTGCTGGCGCCGGTCACCAGGGCCGTGACGTTGTTGAGTCTCATGTGGGGCATTCCTTTGCGGTGGAGGTAGGTCGGATTGCGGGCTCGGCCACGAACATCTCGTCCCGTGCCGGTCAGTTGAGGAATCCGCGGGCGTCGACCGGCCACCGCTCCAGCGACGTGCCCGTGCTGTCGGTGACGATCAGTTCCTCGAAACCGAGGACGACCGGGCACACGTGGTTCGGCACCACCGGTACGACGGTGCCGACGCTGGGGCGGAACTCGCCGTCTGGCAGCGGGAGGAATCCGTGGTACTCGTTGACCTTGGACAGGACCGCCTTCGTGCCGGCGATGCCGCCGTAGCCGATCTCGGGGCTGCCTTCTTTGCTGAGGGCCTTGTTGCCCACATCGACGATGACCTGGCCGGGGACCCAATCGCTGACCACGGTGCCGGCGACGAACAGCGCGATCTGGTCCTCCGTGCAGGAGCCCAGCCGGGCGTTGTTCAGATCGCCGAAGACATACTCGCCGGGACGGATCTCGGTGATCACGCCGCTGGTGGAGAACTCGAGGGTGGGAGTGGACCCGGCGCTGACCACCTCAGCGGTGACCCCGACGTCGGCGAGGCTGCGTACCGCGGTGATGAGCGCGGCCTCCTGGTCCTGCGCAGCGCGCCCGCGAGCGTCCCGACCGGCACCACCGTGACCCGGATAGGTGAAGACACCCACTGGTACCAGACCGCGCTTGCGGGCGGCGAGCGCGAGGTCGGCCGCAGCCTCGGGCGGCGCCCCGGAACGACGGGCGCCGCAGTCGACCTCGACCACGACCTGCAGCCGGTCCGGTTCGTCCCCCATCGCGTCGGCGAGGGCCTCGATCGCCAGCACGTTGTCGACACCGACCCGCAGTCGGGCGGACTCGGCAAGCCGGCGGATCCGGGGACCCTTCGTTCCCGCCGGCCAGACCGGGTAGGCGAGGAAGATGTCGTCGAATCCGGCCGCGGCAAAGACCTCGGCCTCACCGACGTTTCCCGCGGTGATCCCGACCGCGCCGGCCTCGATCTGGCGTCGCCCGATCTCCACGCACTTGTGCGTCTTGATGTGCGGCCTGACCTTGAGGTTGTGCTGGTCGGCGAAGCTCTGGATGCGGTCGATGTTGCCTTGCATGACGTCGACCAGCACGATCGGGGCGGGGGTGTCGATCCGCTCGACCACAGCGTCGAGTGCTCGTTGCAGCCGGTTCACGCTGCCCTCCTTGTGATTCTGCCTGGAATGATCGAGGGGCGCGAGTGCTGACTCCCCTTGGATGCCGACGGCGCGCGGCCCGCGATATCGCGCGTCCTTGCGTACACCGCCGTCGAGACCGCCCTATACGGCGGTGCAGACCATCTGGATCTCGACCGGACTGTTGAGCGGCAGCCCGGCGACACCGATCGCGGTGCGGGCGTGCCGTCCCTTCTCCCCCAGCACCTCGATGAGCAGTTCACTGGCCGCGTTGGCGACCTTCGACTGCTCACCGAAGTCCGGCGTACTGGCCACGAAGACCAGCATCTGCACGATCCGGACCCGGTCCAGATCGCCCACCGCCTGCACAGCGGCAGCGAGGCAGTTGAGCACGGCATGGCGCGCGAGTGACCGCGCCGTCTCCAGCTCGACGTCCCGGCCGACCGTGCCCTGACCCTGCAGCCAACCGTCCTGGTAGGGCAGCTGGCCCGAAATGTAGATGCTGGAGCCCACGGTCCGGTGGTGGACGTAGTACGGGTTGTCACCGAGCTCGGGAAGGGCCAGACCCAGGGCCTGGAGCCGGTCGGAAGCCGAGCCGGTGTTCGCTGCCGAAGTCATGGACTGGCTCATCGAGCCACCTCCCGCTTCGCATGAATCTTGATCATCTGCACTCGGTTCTCCTCTCGAGTAACAGCGGCGACATATCGCCGTATGGTGGCTTAAAACTGCCACCACATTGTCGTTTGTCGACCATATGGCTGCCTGTCGAGCAGTGTCAATACGAACTTCAACCTGGCTCGCCGGTCTCATCCAGGTTCGACATGGACGAGCATGCGCAGGACACCCGTCCGCGACGATCCAGCAGCAAGAAGGCCGTGACGGAGCAACTCACCGACACGGAGAGTAAGTTGACTGCACTGTCCTGGTCGGCTCTTTGGGTCTTGAGGCCGATCACGACAGCACGTGCGCCTTGCGGGCGCAGGCACCACCGGGTGCTCGCGACCTCCTCGATCACGCAGCCCCGGGGCCCCGGGTTCAGGCGGCGCGCCCCGCCCACGCATCAGCCGACGCCCTGGACACGCGGCAACCGATCCGCCCTCGTTCTGCTCCTACGGCAACTCCCCGTCCGCGGTTGCGCCTCCGTCATGACGCACCAGCCGTGGCCACGACTGAGGCCCGGACGCCGCACCAGTGATCCGGGGCGGCGTCCGGGCAGGCCGAGAAGGGTTGCTCGGACGGGCGGCGCTCGATCGGCGACCGATGATGCGATGCGACAAGCGCACCATCCGGGTCAGTGCGCCGTCTCGGCCATGTCGCAGGTGTGGCATACCACCCTGCGGGCCGGGATCCGGCCGTACGCAGCGCCCATGCCGAGCTGGCGGGTGACCTGTACCTGACGTACGCGGGCATGGTTCTCGCAGGTGGCCAAGCCGCAGCGCGAGCACACACCGATGCCGGTGGTGTCGCTGCGCGCCTCCTGAAGGCAGTCGTAGCACCTCATGTTCAACTCCGATTTCAGCGGGGGCCAGGTGCGGCGGCCGACCAACATGAACAAACCCACCTAGGCCACGCACACCTACTCAAGGAGCTTGAAAAGTATGCGCCAGTTTAGACTTTGTCAAGACTGAGACTCGATCGCGCTCGTCCGGCCAGGGTCCTCGTCCGGCCAGGGTCCTCGTCCGGCCAGGGCGCGATGCGGTGCGGGTGGTGGACGGCGGCGGGCCGGTGACCGCGACACTCCGCGAGCGGGCACCTCCGTGGCCTCGCCCGGCTGCTGACTGCGGGCAGTTGCCTCCACATTCGGGCCGGCCATGCGCCAGCTCGTGGGCGGCTGCCACCACCGCGCACCGGCCGTTGGGTGCGGTTCGTCAGCGAGCAGATCCGCCGGCCGCCCGCTGGGGCCCCTGCCGGCGGGCACGCCGCTGCCGGCGGACCGAAGGGCTTCTCCGGTATCTCCACCGTGCCCCGCAGCCACAGCGAAACGGGCATCGACCGGCTGTGGCAGGGCAAGAATGCCGTGGTGCCACTGGTGCGCCAGGCCGTCCAGCTGCCGCGAGTTCTCCAGGGGAAGGCCACGGCCGAGCGCGACGTCGATCCCCGGCGTGCCCCTGGCCGAGGTCCTGCCCCTGGTCGCCACCGCGCCCCGCCGTCCGGTGAAGGAACGGCCCCGCCCGCGCGACTGCCCGCCCGGCGGCACGGCCTCACACCTGCCCTGGCAGGCGTTACCCCGAGTCCCCCGTTCGGCCTCCCAGTCCCACGGGGAAGTGGGCAGCCAGTTCCTGGCGGAACGCGTCGGTGTCGCCTTCCAGGGCAACCGCGGCCAACCGCTCGTGCTCGACGACCAATTGCTGCGGGTCGTCGCTGTAAGTGCGGTGATCGACGCTGAGGTGAAGGCGCAGCTTGGTCTCCCAGCCGTTCCAGAGACTCTGCAGGACGCCATGACCGGAGAGATCGTAGAAGAGCCTGTGGAAGCGAAGATGCGCGTCGATGCTGGCCGGGATGTCGCCCTTCTCCATCGCCCGGCGGAGGTCCTCGACGGTTTGCAGCAACTGAGGCCGCTCGGAACCACGCAGCTTTTCGGCCGAGAGCTCGGCGGCGTACGGCTCGACCCGCAGCCGGACCGAGTCGATCTCGGCGACCTCACGAGCGCTCACCTCTACGACGAACGCCCCGCGGTAGGGGATCTTGACGACGAGCCCTTCCTCCTCCAGCTTGGTCAGCGCTTCCCGCAGCGGGGACCGGCTGATGCCGAGATCCGCGGCGATGTGCGCCTCACGCAGCTGGCCACCAGGAGGCACGGTGCCGTCGAGGATGGCGGCACGCAGTGTGCGGTAGACGCCGTCCGGCGTCGTCATCCGCTGCTCCTGCCACTCGAACTTGTGGTCCACCCCGTCGTCCTCCCTCAGTGCCCTGCCGACCACTTGGTCGTTTGTCGACTATAGCGCCCGCCCTGCACGGAGCTCCCTGGATTCAGGGGCCCGCACCCTGTCCGGCTCGCCGGTCGCGACGCCAGGTCCGGGCCCGCTTCTCCGACTCTATTGACAGTCGTGATTCATTTGGTCGACAATCGACCACGAGGCAGATGGTCGACAATCGACCAAACGCAAGACTGTTCCACTGACACACCAGGAGGACCCAGTGGGATTCGACGTCAAGCCCAAGTTCGTGACGTTCGACATGAACGGAACGCTGATCAACTTCCGCATCAACGACACGATGCGTGAGGTCCTGGGTGACCGGCTGCCGGCCGAGGTCGCCGATGAGTTCCTGCGGATCTGCAAGGCGTACCGGATCGACGAGTGCACGGGCGCGTACCAGCCCTTCCACCAGGTCGTCGCGCGCTCGATGGAGCGCGCCCTGCACAAGGTCGGTCTCGAGTACCGCGAGGACGAGGCGCGGGCGGTGTACGAGCGCATCCCCACCTGGGGCCCGCACCCCGGTGTCACCGAGGCGCTGAACCGCCTGGCCGAGGAGGTCCCGCTGGTCATCATCACCAACAGCGACACCGCGCACGCCGTGCGCCTCGCGGAGAACCTCAAGGCCCCGTTCGAGGTCGTCATCAGCGCCGAGGAGATGGGCGTCTACAAGCCGCGACTCCGCGCCTTCGAGTACATGTTTGACAAGCTCGGCGTGACACCCGACGAGCTCGTGCACGTCTCCGCGAGCCCGATGTACGACCTGCGCTCCGCGGCCATCATGGGCATCGAGAACAAGGTGTACGTCGACCGCGGCTGGGAGCACGACGAGCACTGGCTCGGCTACGAGCGGATCACCGACATCGCCGACCTCCCCGTCCTCTTCGGCCTGCCGCGCCCCTGACGCCTGAGCCTGAGCGGAGAACCGAGGAAATGATCCACAGCAAGACGGTGGCGGAATGAGTCAGCCCCTGCCTCAAACCGTCAAGGGTGACTCGGCTTCAGAAAGGCTCCGGGCCCTGGGACTGGAGCTACCCGTCCTCGCCGGCACCACGTACCTCGTGCCCCACCGGACGGTGGGCTCCACCATCCACCTCTCCGGCCAACTCCCCTTCAAGGACGGCGAGCTGCTGGGGCAGGGCGTTGTCGGCCGGGACGTGGAGCTGGAGACCGCGCAGGAGCTCGCACGCCATGCCGTGCTCAACTGCCTCGCCGCTGCTGTGCAGGCGGTGGGCGATCTGGACCGGGTCCGGATCGTGCAGATGCTGGTCTTCGTGGCCAGTACGCCGGACTTCGGTGAGCAGTCGAAGGTCGCCAACGCGGCCAGTGAACTGCTCATCGAGGTACTGGGGGAGAACGGACGGCACGCCCGCACCGCGATCGGTGTCGCCGGGCTGCCGCTCAACACCCCTGTCGAGATCCAGGTCGTCTGCACCGCCGTATAGCGGCGAGCCACTCATGAGCAGCGCGGCGGTGGCCCGGCATCGACAGGCACTCGACGCCCTCGGCCAGCACGATCGACACCCCGGTGCGGATCCTGCTGGCCGACGGGAGGGGCGATTTCGCTCAGGCACCTCGCCGCTCCCGAGGAGATCGCCGACGCCGTTCTGTTCCTCGCGTCGTCGGAGTCCTCGTACATCACCGGGGCAACCCACCCCGTCGACGGCGGCCACACCGCCTTCCGGCAGTGGTCCACGCGGTTCCCAGAGACAGATGAAGGACACACCATGAACGCCCCAGCGGCACCACCCCGCAACGGAGAGCTCGGCTTCTGGGTGGCCCAACTGGCCGACAGGAAGCCCTCGTTCCCCCGCTTCACCGGCCAGGACTCCGTCGACGTGGCCATTGTGGGCGGCGGCTACACCGGCCTCTGGGCGGCGTACTTCGCCAAGAAGCTCGAACCCTCGCTCTCGGTCGCCGTCTTCGAGGCCGAGCAGGTGGGCTACGGCGCGTCAGGGCGCAACGGTGGCTGGCTCTCGGCCATGCCGCCGGGAAACCGTGCCACCTTCGCCCGCGCCGGGGGAGGGCTGGAGGCGAGCCGGGCGCTGCAGCAGGAGTTCGTCGCCGGCGTCGACGCTGTCCTGGACATCCTTGAGGCCGAGGGCATCGATGCCGATCAGCACAAGGGCGGCGCGCTCGTCGCCGCTCACACTCGGGCGGGGCTGGGCCGACTGGTCACCAGGCGTGACGCCGAACTGAAGTACGGGCTGACCGACGACGAAGTCCACCTGCTCGACCGGGACGAGTTCCAGTCCCGGATCAACATCTCCACCGTTCACGGCGGACTCTTCTACAAGCACTGCGCGCGGATCCACCCCGCGAAACTCGTCTACGGCCTCGCCGACACCCTGACCTCCATGGGGGTCAGGATCTACGAGAGCAGCCGCGTGGACCGTGTCGAGGGCAAGACCCTCACCCTGGCCGACGGGCGTGTCACCGCGGCGAAGACATTCATCTGCACCGAAGGCTATTCGGGACAGCTGCTGGGCCGCCGGAGCCTGATCCCGGTCAATTCCTCGATGATCGTGACCAAGCCCCTGCCGGAGGAGGCCTGGCAGCAGATCGGCTGGGACGGGCCCCAGTGCCTCAACGACTCCGCGCACACGTTCATCTACTCCCAGCGGACATCCGACGGCCGTATCGCCATGGGGGGCCGTGGTGTCCCCTACCGCTTCGGGTCCGGCACGGGGGGAGCCGGTGCGACTGCCCAGTCCACCATCGACCTGATCTCGCACAAGCTCAGTACCTTCTTCCCGGGCATCTCCTTCGAGGTGGATCACGCCTGGTCGGGAGTCCTGGGCGTCACGCGTGACTGGAACGGCGGTGTGCACTGGGACCCGGCATCCGGGATCGGGTCGTCCACCGGCTACGCGGGACACGGTGTCACGGCGGCCTACGTCGGCGGCAGGACTCTCGTGGAGCTCGCCTTCGAGAAGGAAACCGAACGGACCACCCTTCCCTGGGTCGGCTACCGGGCACGGAAGTGGGAACCGGAACCCATCCGCTGGCTGGGCGTTCACGCCATGTACCGGCTCTTCGGCATTGCCGACCAGTGGGAGGAGCGCAGGGGATCCACCGCCACCTCGCTCCTGGCCAGATTCGGCAGCAGGCTCGCCGGACTTCACGAGTAGACGAAAAGGACAATTGCTCACATGGACGCACAACTCGCCGTCATCGGCCTGGGCAGCATCGGAAGCATGGCCCTATGGCAGGCCTCCCGGCTGGGCGGCTCGGTCGTGGGCTTCGAGGCCGCCACGCCGGCCCACGGCCGGAGTGCCGTGGGCGGGGACACCCGGCTGTTCCGCATGGTCTACCTCGGCAAGCCCGACTACTACCCCATCATCGAACGCTCCCGCAGCCTGTGGGCCGAACTCGAAGCGGAAACCGGGCAGGAAATCCTCACCCCTACCGGGGGCCTGTCCATCGGGACGGTGAACGGCAGCTTCATCAACGGCCTCCTCGAGACAGCGCGCGCCAACGGAGCCGAGCACCGCGTCCTCAGCCGGGAGGAATTGGCGAAGCGCTACCCCCAGCACAACCTGCGCCCCGACGACTGTGCCCTCTATGACCCCCGCGCCGGCGTTCTGCGCACCGACCGCGCCGTCAGCGCTGCCGTCACGGCGGCCCAGGCCAACGGCGCCACAGTCCTCCAGAACACACCCGTGGACAGCATCACCGAAACCGACCACGGCGTGGTCGTCACTTCGGGCGACAGGAGCTGGACGTTCGAGAAGGTCATCGTCGCCTCGGGCGGCTGGTCCCGCAGGCTCATGCCCGACCACCTCAAGGCCGTCACAGAAACCCATCGGATCGTCCTGACCTGGTTCGTCGCCCAGGACGCCACACAGTTCTCGCCGGAGAACTTCCCCGTCTTCAGCCGGCTGTACGGCGATCGCTCCCTGTACGGCGCACCCGCCGTCGACGGCGTGACGGTCAAGGCATCGGTGGACGGACCGCTGGACGGACGCGGAAGGGAAACTCCCGACCCGGACTCCGTGCCCAGGGAACTCACCCGGCGCGAAATCGAGAAGGTCACCGAGATCGTCACCGACTTCTTTCCCGGCCTGATCCCCACCATCGTGCGCGCCGACGCCTTCCCCGACCTCTTCACCGAGGACAGGCACCCCCTCCTCGGCTGGCTGGACGAGAACAGCAGAGTCTACTGCGCCACCGGATTCTCCGGGAAGGGCTTCAAGATGGCCACCGGCTACGGTCACATCGCCGCACACGAGGCGCTCGGCAAACAGACCATAGGGGGCCTGGATTTCGTGCGTCCGGACCGGTTCAAGATCAGGTAGCCCACCCACGTCCGCTGCCGCGGCACGCGGTAGCGCCGGTATCGCGCCGTTCGGCTGATGTTCGTGGCGGGACTCATCTCGTGATGTCCCGCCACGATGCCGAGAACCAGCCGTATGCCGAACGCGCTCCCCAGCGACGCCACGCTGATCGCGCCACCGCACCTTCGGCTTCAGTCCGCGCGTCCAGCAGCTCGCCCTCGGGCGAGAACAGCCCGGCGGCATACAGTCCGCCGGTCCGGTCGAACACCCGCTGTGCGGCCCGCAGTCGGTCGGGGAGGGCGGCCAGCAGCTCGGCGGTGACACGGACCGGAGGCGTGTCGGCGATCGGCCACCGCGCCGTGGTCCGTACGGCGTTCGCCACTTCCTCGGCCCGCCCGGCCCAGACCAGCGTGTCCGGGCGCGTGCTCGGCGCACCGTCCCGGATCCGCAGCACGCGCCGTCGCTCGGTGACCCGTCCCATGCTCCGTCCGTCTCCTCAGCACTCGATGACGTTGACGGCCAGGCCGCCGCGGGCGGTCTCCTTGTACTTGACCTTCATGTCGGCGCCGGTCTCCTTCATCGTCTTGATGACCTTGTCGAGGGAGACGTGGTGGCGGCCGTCGCCGCGCAGCGCCATCCGGGCGGCGGTGACGGCCTTGACCGCGGCCATGCCGTTGCGTTCGATGCAGGGGATCTGGACGAGGCCGCCGACCGGGTCGCAGGTCAGGCCGAGGTTGTGTTCCATGCCGATCTCCGCGGCGTTCTCCACCTGTTCGGGGCTGCCGCCGAGGACCTCGGCGAGACCGCCGGCGGCCATCGAGCAGGCGGAGCCGACCTCGCCCTGGCAGCCGACCTCGGCGCCGGAGATGGACGCGTTCTCCTTGAAGAGCATGCCGATGGCGCCGGCCGCGAGCAGGAAGCGGACGATGCCGTCCTCGTCGGCGCCGGGCACGAAGTCGAGGTAGTAGCGCAGCACGGCCGGGATGATGCCCGCCGCGCCGTTCGTCGGCGCGGTGACGACCCGGCCGCCGGCGGCGTTCTCCTCGTTCACCGCCATCGCGTAGAGGGTCACCCACTCCAGCGCGCGGACCGCCGCGTTGCCCTCGCTGCGCAGTGCCCGGGCCGCCGCCGCGGCCCGCCGACGGACCTTCAGGCCGCCGGGGAGGATGCCCTCACGGCCCAGTCCGCGCGCGACACAGGCCTCCATGGCCCGCCAGATCTCCAGCAGGCCCGCGCGGATCTCGTCCTCGGTGCGCCAGGCCTTCTCGTTCTCCAGCATCAACGCGGAGATCGACAGACCGGTCTCCTTCGTCAGGCACAGGAGTTCGTCGCCGGTGCGGAACGCGTGGGGCAGCACCGTGGCGTCGGGGGTGACGCGGTCCGCGCCGACCGCGTCCTCGTCGACGACGAAGCCGCCCCCCACCGAGTAGTACGTCTTCTCCAGCAGCGGCACCCCGTCGGCGTCGTACGCGAAAAGGATCATGCCGTTGGCGTGGTACGGCAGCGAGCGCCGACGGTGCAGGACCAGCTGGGTCGAGGCGTCGAAGCCGATCTCGTGGGCCGGGCCGATCTCGGCGCCGAGGAGCCGGATGCGTCCGTTGCCGCGGATCCGGTCGACGTCCAGGTCGGCCCGGGCGACGTCGACCGTGTGCGGTTCGTTGCCCTCCAGCCCGAGCAGCACCGCCTTCGGGGTGCCGTGACCGTGGCCGGTGGCACCGAGGGAGCCGAACAGCTCCGCCCGGACCGCGGCGGTCTGGGCAAGCAGCCCGTCCTGCTTCAGCCGGGCGACGAACATCCCGGCGGCCCGCATCGGGCCGACGGTGTGCGAACTGGACGGACCGATGCCTATGGAGAACAGGTCGAAGACGCTGATTGCCACGCCACACTCCGTGGGATCGGCAGGGGCGTGACGCGCTGTCACGGCACGCCCCTGCGGGAGGTTGTCGCCTACAGGCCGGGGTACAGCGGGTGCTCGTCGGCCAGGGCCTGCACCCTGGCCTTGAGGGCCTGTGCGTCGTACGACGGCTTGAGCGCCTCGGCGATGACGTCGGCGACCTCGGCGAAGTCCGCCGCCGTGAAGCCCCGGGTGGCCAGGGCCGGGGTGCCGATGCGCAGGCCGGAGGTGACCATCGGGGGGCGCGGGTCGTCGGGGACGGCGTTGCGGTTGACCGTGATGCCGACCTCGTGGAGGCGGTCCTCGGCCTGCTGTCCGTCCAGCTCGGACGCGCGCAGGTCGACCAGGATCAGGTGGACGTCGGTGCCGCCGGACAGCACGTTCACCCCGGCTGCCCGTACATCGGGCGCGGTCAGCCGCTCGGCGAGGATCTTCGCGCCCTCGACCGTACGGCGCTGACGCTCCTTGAACTCCTCGCTCGCGGCGACCTTGAAGGAGACCGCCTTGGCCGCGATCACGTGCTCCAGGGGGCCGCCCTGGAACCCCGGGAAGACCGAGGAGTTCAGCTTCTTCGCGAAGTCCCGCTTCGCCAGGATGATGCCGCCGCGCGGCCCGCCCAGGGTCTTGTGCGTCGTGGACGTCACCACGTCCGCGTACTCCACCGGGTTCGGGTGCAGCCCCGCCGCGACCAGACCCGCGAAGTGCGCCATGTCCACCCACAGGTACGCCCCGACCTCGTCGGCGATCCGCCGGAACTCCGCGAAGTCCAGCTGCCGCGGGTACGCCGACCACCCGGCGATGATCACCTTCGGCCGGTGCTCCTTCGCGAGCCGCTCCAGCTCCGCCATGTCGACCAGGCCGGTCGCGGCGTCCACGTGGTACGGGACCACGTCGAACTGCTTGCCCGAGAAGTTGATCTTCATGCCGTGGGTGAGGTGACCTCCATGGGCCAGGTCCAGGCCCAGGACGGTGTCGCCGGGCCGGGCCAGGGCGAACAGAGCCGCCTGGTTGGCCGAGGCGCCGGAGTGAGGCTGGACGTTGGCGTACTCGGCCCCGAACAGCTCCTTGACCCGGTCGATGGCGATCTGCTCGGTGACGTCGACGTGCTCGCAGCCGCCGTAGTAGCGGCGTCCCGGGTAGCCCTCGGCGTACTTGTTGGTCAGCACCGAGCCCTGCGCCTGAAGCACCGCGACGGGCGCGAAGTTCTCCGAGGCGATCATCTCCAGGGTCGACTGCTGGCGCTCCAGCTCGGCGTCGACCGCGGCGGCCACCTCCGGGTCGAGCTCGTGCAGGGGCTGGTCGAACAGGGTCATCGGCGGTCTCCTTGCGTGTGGGCGCGGTGGGCGGCGCGGGCACCGGCGGTCAGCACACGACGGCCGGGGCGGCGGGGACGAGGGTGCGGCGGAGGCGGTTGAAGAACTTCGGCTGGTTCAGGGAGAGGACGGCGAGGGGAGTGCCCTCGTACCGGTAGACGGCCGTGAAGGTGCGGCTGTCGATGTCGCCCTCGACGACCTCGGGTTCGGCACCCGGGGTGACGTGTCCGGCGAACTGGATCCGCACCCGGTACTGGTCGGACCAGAAGTACGGAGGCGTGAGCGGGGCCTCGGCCGGCACACCGGTCAGCAGCGTGCGGGCGGCGGTCTTCGCCTGCTCGGTGGCGTTGCTCCAGTGCTCGACGCGGGCGTGCAGTCCGGTGAACGGGTCGGGGCAGCGGGCGACGTCACCGACGGCGACCACGCCCGGTACGCCGGTCGCGCAGCCGGCGTCGCACACGACGCCGTCGTCCACGCGCACACCGGAGCCGACGAGCCAGTCGGTGTTGGGCCGCACGCCCACGCCGGCCACGACGATGTCGGCGGGCAGCACCCGCCCGTCCGCCAGCCGTACGCCCGTGACCCGGCTCTCGCCGATCAGTTCCGCCACGCCGGTTCCGCACAGCAGCCGGACCCCGTGGTCGCCGTGGAGCGAGGAGACCACCAGCCCCATCTCGCGCCCGAGCTGACGCTCCAGGGGGACGGGGAGCGCCTCGACGACGGTGACGTGGAGTCCGAGCCGGTGCGCGGTGGCGGCCACCTCGGCACCGATGAACCCCGCGCCGATCACGACGACCCTGGGCAGGCCGTCCAGCAACTCGGCACGCAGGGCCCGGGCGTCGTCCAGAGTGCGCAGGGTGTGGACACCGGCCTTCCCGGCCGCGCCGGGGAGGGTACGAGGGCTCGCGCCGGTCGCCACGACGACGCCCTCGGTGCGCACGTGCCGCCCGCCGGCCAGAGTGACGGTGCGGGTGACGGGATCGAGCCCTACCGCACGCTCGCCGAGCAGCCACTGCGCGTCCAGGATCTCGAACTCGTCCGCGTCGCCGAGCGCGAGCGCCTCGGCATCGACGTCTCCCGTGAGGAAGTCCTTGGACAGCGGCGGGCGGTCGTAGGGAGCGTGGCGCTCCTCCCCCACGACGACGATCTCGCCGTCGTAGCCCTCTGCGCGCAGCGCGCGGACGGCGCTCAGGCCCGCCAGCGACGCTCCGACGACGGTGATGCTCCTCATGCCGGCTCCTGACGGGAGGGTGTCTCGCGGATGTCTCGCATAACACAACGACATTCGCTATACGCAACATGCTTTCGGCGCGGCACAGGTGTTGTCAAGGGAGGTGCCGCAGACGCGCGCACGACGCGGGATGACCACCGAGCGCAGGACGTCCCCGTGGCGCATCCTGGTGAACGCGGCCTCCACGTCGTCCAGGGCGATCGTCTCGGTGACGAAGTCGCCCAGGGCGAAGCGGCCTTGGAGGTAGAGGTCGATCAGGGCGGGGAAGTCCCGGGCGGGCAGACAGTCGCCGTACCAGGAGGGCTTCAGAGCCCCGCCGCGGCCGAACACGTCCAGCAGGGGCAGGTCGAGGGTCGGTTCCGGGGCGGGGACGCCGACCAGGACGGCGGTGCCGGCCAGGTCCCGGGCGTAGAAGGCCTGCCGGAAGGTCTCGGGGCGACCGACCGCGTCCACGACGACATCGGC
Organism: Streptomyces sp. SudanB52_2052; assembly: GCF_964272415.1. Lineage (NCBI taxonomy): Bacteria > Bacillati > Actinomycetota > Actinomycetes > Kitasatosporales > Streptomycetaceae > Streptomyces > Streptomyces sp. SudanB52_2052. Next base: position 818,840 of record NZ_OZ186796.1, read on the forward strand.
GCCGAAACCGCCGGTGAGCGCGCGGATCGCCTCGACGGCGTCGGTGCGCGAGGAGTCGACGGTGTCGGTGGCGCCGAACCGTTCGGCCAGCTTCAGCTTCCGCTCGTCGACGTCCACGGCGATGATCCGGCTCGCACCGGCCACCTTGGAGCCCGCGACAGCGGCCATGCCGACGCCGCCGCACCCGATCACCGCGACCGAGTCGCCGCGGCCCACACCGCCGGTGTTGACCGCGGCTCCGAACCCGGCCATCACCCCGCAGCCGAGCAGCCCGGCCGCGGCGGGCGCGGCGGCAGGGTCGACCTTGGTGCACTGGCCCGCGGCGACCAGGGTCTTCTCGGCGAAGGCACCGATGCCGAGGGCCGGGGACAGCCGGGTTCCGTCGGCCAGGGTCATCGGCCGGGCGGCGTTGCGGGTGGCGAAGCAGTACCACGGCTTGCCCCTGCCGCAGGCCCGGCAAGAGCCGCAGACGGCACGCCGGTTGAGGACGACGAAGTCGCCGGGTGACACGTCCGTGACGCCCTCACCGACCGACTCGACGACACCGGCCGCCTCATGGCCGAGCAGGAACGGGAACTCGTCGCCGATCCCGCCCTCCCGGTAGCGCAGGTCGGTGGGGCAGACACCGCAGGCCCGTACCCGCACCAGCGCCTCACCGGGGCCGGGGTCCGGCACCAGGACGGTCTCGACCGAGACCGGTGCGCCCGCCTTCCGGGCGACGACGGCGCGTACCTCGTGTGTCACGGTCGATCTCCTCGTCGATGTCCAGCCGGATGTGATCTTGAGCGATCGAGGGGAACCTTCGTTGCGTATAGCGCAACATTGTTCGCTATGGGCGACAACCGCCCAAACTGTCTCCCCGCGGACACGCACTGTCAAGGGGCGGCCGGAGCGAAGTCGCGCACCTCGCGAGCGCCCGGGCCACTTCCACCGCCCGACCTCTTGACCGTCCGGTCACCCCCATTCGATGATGTTGCGCATAGCTCACCGCGTTGCGCCATCCGCACCACCGACATCGGAGGAAGGCATGTCTCCTCGACCGCAGCCCGGCCGTGAGTTCATCCTCACCCTTTCCTGTCCCGACCAGGCCGGCCTCGTCCACGCCGTGACCTCCTTCCTCGTGAGCCATTCCGGCAACATCCTGGAGAGCCAGCAGTTCGACGACCGCCTGCACGACCGCTTCTTCATGCGGGTGCACTTCGACGTCTCGGAGTCCGGCATCTCCCTGGAGGACCTGCGCACCGGCTTCGGCCCGGTCGGCCAGGCGTACGGCATCACCTGGCAGCTGCGCGACGCGTCGATCCCGACGCGCACACTGATCATGGTGTCGAAGTTCGGCCACTGCCTGAACGACCTGCTGTTCCGCAGGTCCACGGGCGCCCTCGACATCGAGATCCCGGCGATCGTCTCCAACCACCGCGACTTCGAGGCGCTGGCGCGGAGTTACGGCATCCCCTTCCACCACATCCCGGTGACCAAGGAGAACAAGGCGCAGGCCGAGGCGCGGCTGCTGGAGCTGGTGCGCGAGCTCGACATCGACCTGGTGGTGCTGGCCCGCTACATGCAGATCCTCTCCGACGACCTGTGCAAGCAGCTCGACGGCAAGGCCATCAACATCCACCACTCGTTCCTGCCGAGCTTCAAGGGAGCCCGGCCGTACGTCCAGGCGCACGAGCGCGGCGTGAAGCTCGTCGGCGCCACGGCGCACTACGTCACGCCCGACCTCGACGAGGGCCCGATCATCGAGCAGGACGTCGTCCGTGTGGACCACTCCCGCACCCCCGACGAGTTGGTCACCATCGGCCGCGACGTCGAGGCCCAGGTACTCGCCCGCGCCGTCGAATGGCACAGTCGGAGCCGGGTGCTGGTGAACGGACACTGCACCGTGGTCTTCCGCTGACGCGACGGGCCGTGCGACCATGCGGGCGGCCGAGAACCGCCCGTTCCACCCCGCCGTCCGGGGCTCGTGGGGCCGGTGCGGCCTCTTGAAGATCCGGGGATACCCCTGCCTATAGTTGCGTTATGAGCAACTACACCGCAGATGGCGAAACAGCAGGTCCCGCGGTGAGTGGGGTGCAGTCCGTCGACCGGGCCGTCAGCGTCCTGGAGATCCTCGCCCAACGCGGCGAGGCGGGCGTCAGCGAAGTGGCCGCCGAGATCGATGTCCACAAGTCGACCGCGTTCCGCCTGCTCGGGGCTCTGGAGGCACGCGGCCTGGTCGAACAGACGGCGGAGCGGGGCAAGTACCGTCTGGGTTTCGGCATCGTCCGCCTGGCCGGCGCGGTCACCGGCCGCCTCGACATCACCCAGCAGGGCCGGCCCGTGTGCGAGCGGCTCAGCGAGGAGATCGGCGAGACCGTCAACATCGCCGTCCTGCAGGAGCACTTCGCCGTCAGCCTGTGTCAGGTACGCGGCCCGGGAGCCGTCGGCACCCACAACTGGGTCGGCCAGCTCACCCCGGTCCACGCCACGTCGAGCGGCAAGATCCTGCTGGCCCACCTGCCGGCGGACGAGCGCGCCGGCGTGCTCGCGGAGTCCGGGATGCGCAAGCTCACGCCGCACACCCTGACGGCCAGGACGAAGCTGGAGAAGAACCTCGCCGAGGCGCGGGAGCGCGGATACGCGTGGACGCTGGAGGAGTTGGAGATCGGTCTGCACGCCATGGCGGCCCCGATCCGCTCCCGTGACGGCGAGGTCATCGCCGCGCTCAGCGCCTCCGGCCCCGCGTACCGCTTCACCGAGGAACGCATGCACGAGCTGGCACCCGCGCTGATCGGCGGCGCGCAGGAGATCAGCCACCGGATGGGCCATCCGGGCTGACACCCCTCAGCGGCACCAGGCCCGGCGGCGTTTCAGCGCACGCGGCTCAGCGACGACCGTGCCGGCGCACGAGCAGGCACCAGGCGCCCTGTGCCGCGGCGAGGACGGACCCAGCGGTCGTCCGGGCCGCGCAGTCCGTGCGGGTGAACAGGGTGGGAGCCCCTCGACGGGGCTCCCACGGGGCGGACGGGCGAACCCGTCCACGGCCCCCGACGTATGGCGTCAGACGTATTCCGTCGCCGCGTCGAGCAGCCAGTCCGCCAGGTAGCCGGCGAACGTCGAGCGCACCAGGACCCAGAACCCGGCCCTCGGATCGTCGCGGGCGACCAGGACGACCTGCGTGCGGCCCAGGGTCGTCTGGGCGCAGCGTCCGGGCCCGAAGGCCCGCGGGTGCAGGTCCAGCGGACAGCCGTGGGCCAGCAGGTCGCGGGCGCGGGGGCCCGTGACCAGGAGTGTGGTGCGCTGCGCGGAGACGTCGATCACGGAGACGAACTCGTCGCCCGCGGCCTCACGGATCCGGCCCTCGAGGTCCCGCTCGGTCCCCGGCGGTCCCACCAGCAGCCACTCGTCCGGGCCGAGCCACAGCGCGGTCAACTCCCCGGCGCGCACGGTGGTGTTCGGCTGGAGGGGCAGTTGGAGGTCCAGTGCGAGCCCGACGGCGGCCGCCGCCGCTCCCTTGGCGTCGAGGCGCAGGTTGATCTGGGTCAGGAAGGGGAGTTCGGCCAGCCGGATCGCGCCCCCGGACGCACGTGTCGCGGTGGCGAGGCGGTCCGCGGCCTGCGACAGCGGGCTGCGGAGCGGGGCGGTCAGGGCGTTGTCAGCCATCGCGGCGGGCTCCCTCGGGGTCGTAGAGGACGGGGCTGGCGACGGTCACCGGGACGAGTCGGTCGCCGACGGGGGCGTACAGGCGCTGGCCGATGCGGTCCCGGCCGCCCTTGATCAGGGCGAGCGCGAAGGTCCGGCCGAGGGCGGCGCTGCGATAGCTGGAGGTGACGTGGCCGAGCATCGGGACGGGCGGAGCCGGCAGCACGCTCTCGGAGACCAGGTGGGTGCCTTCCGGGAGGAAGGTGTCCGGGTCCTCGGGAAGGAGACCGACCAGGTGCTTGCGGTCGGGGCGGGCGGTGTCGGCGCGGGCGTGGGACCGCTTGCCGATGAAGTCCGCCTTCTTCTTCGACACCACCCAGTTCATCCCCAGGTCCTGGGGCGTGACGGTGCCGTCCGTGTCCTGGCCGATGATGGGGTAGCCCTTCTCGGCGCGCAGGACGTGCATGGTCTCCGTGCCGTACGGGGTGATGCCGTACGGGGCACCGGCCTCGTACACGGCCTCCCACAGGGCGAGCGCCTGCCAGGGCGACACGTTGATCTCGTAGGCGAGTTCACCGGAGAAGCTGATCCGGCAGACTCTGGCCCCGATGCCCGCGACCGTCGTCTCGCGCCAGGCCATGAACGGGAAGTCGTCGTTGGCCACGGCGAGTCGGGGCGCGAGCGCGCCGAGGACCGCCCGGGACTTCGGGCCGACCAGGGCGACCGTGGCCCACTGCTCGGTCACGGACGTGCAGTGGACCCTCAGCTCCGGCCACTCGGTCTGGAGCCACTCCTCCATCCAGTCCAGTACGGCGGCGGCGTTGCCCGTCGTCGTGGTGACCAGGAAGCGGTCCTGGGCGAGACGGATGACCGTGCCGTCGTCGAAGACCATGCCGTCCGGGCGGCACATGACGCCGTAACGGATCATGCCGACCTTCAGGGTGCTCATCATGTTGGTGTAGAGCCGGTCGAGGAAGACGCCGGCGTCCGGCCCCTGCACATCGATCTTGCCGAGGGTGGAGGCGTCCATGAAGGCCACGCCGTCGCGGGCCGCCCGGCACTCGCGCAGCACGGCGGCTGCCATGTCCTCGCCGTCCTGCGGGTAGTACCAGGGGCGCTTCCACTGGCCGACGTTCTCGAACAGGGCGCCGTGCGCGACGTGCCATTCGTGGAGGGCGGTCGTGCGGACCGGGTCGCTCAGCGTGCCTCGGTCGCGGCCCGCGAGGGCGGCGAAGGAGACCGGCGTGTAGGGCGGGCGGAACGTGGTCGTGCCGAGCGCCGAGATGTCCACGCCGAGGAGTTCCGCGACGACGCCACTGGCCAGGACACCGGACGTCTTGCCCTGGTCGTTGGCGGTGCCGGCCGTCGTGTAGCGCTTGGTGTGCTCGACCGAGCGCAGGCCGGCGCCGGTCGCGCGGGCCAGGTCGTCGACGGTGACGTCACGTTGGAGGTCGACGAAACGGGGGGCGTCCGAGTCGCCCGGGACGACGTACACGTGCATGGGGGGCGTCGGCCGCGGCTGTTCGGCCACCTCGGGGAGGCGGGGCGCCGCAGCCGTGTAGCCCTCGGCCTCGACGGCGCGGGCACCGGCGGCAGCGCCCTGTGCCAGGACGGTGGCCGGGTCGAGGGCACCGCTCGCGCTGCCGACGACCTCGACGGCCTGGCGGGTGGTGTCGGGGACGAAGGAGCCCAGCGTGTCGTCGTAGCGCAGTTTGCCGCCCGACTGGCTGAACAGGTGCGCCACCGGGTTCCAGCCGCCGGAGACCAGCAGCAGGTCGGCGGCGAACTCCCGTCGGCCCACGGACTCTCCGTACGGGGCGACCGTCACCGCGGTGAGGCGCGCGTCGCCGCCTTCCGTGCCGGTGACGGCGTGGCCGGGCAGAACTTCGATGCCGGCCGCCCTCGCGTGCTCGGCCCACTCGCCCGGTTCAGGGCGGGTGTCGACGATCGCCCCGATGGCGAGGCCGGCCTGGGCCAGGTCCAGCGCCGCCGCGTACGCGCTGTCGTTCGTCGTGAAGACGACCGCGTGACGGCCGGGCAGGACGCCGTGCCGGTTGGCGTACGCGCGGGCCGAGGCGGCCAGCATCACGCCCGGGCGGTCGTTGTCCGCGAAGGCCAGCGAGCGCTCGTGGGCGCCGGTGGCGAGGACGACCCGGCGGGCACGGATGCGCCAGATGCGTTCGCGGGAGACGTTCTCGGGGGCGTCGGCGCCGAGGTGGTTCGTGCGGCGCTCGACGGCGAGGAGGTGGTTGTCGTCGTAGTAGCCGAAGACGGTGGTGCGGCGCAGGACGCGGACCTCGGGGGCGGCGTCGAGCCGGCCGGTGACGTCCTGGACCCAGTCGAGGTGTTCGCCGGTGCCCAGGAGGCTGCCGCCGAGTTCCGGTCGGTCGTCGGCGAGGATGACGCGGGCGCCGCTGTGCGCTGCCGCCGCCGCTGCCGCGAGGCCGGCCGGGCCGCCGCCCACGATCAGCAGGTCGCAGTGGGCGTGTACGGCGTCGTAGCGGGCGGGGTCCGGGTCGGTGGCGAGGCGGCCCTGGCCGGGGAGGCTGCTCGCGACCAGGCCGTCGTAGAGCTCGACGGTGGTGGCCGGGAGCATGGGCTCCGGGAACGGTTCCTCGATCTGGACGACGGCGTTGGGCTCCTCCACGCCGGCGGAGAAGATGCCGCGGGGGCGGCCGAGCTTGATGCTGGTGCCGGCCTGGATGACGCCGTTGGCGAGGAGGGCGGAGGCGAGGGTGTCGCCCCTGTAGCCCTGGTATGCGGTGCCGTCGAAGGTGAAGGTGAGGGGGGTGTCGCGGTGGATTCGGCCGCGGGTCGCGTGGCGGAACGGTTGTGTCTCGCCCCCGCCGCCCCTACCCGTCCCATCCTGAAGGGGCTCCGCCCCTTCGACCCCGCCAGGGGGCTCTGCCCCCTGGACCCCCGTCGGCCCCGAAAGGGCCTCGTCCTCAAACGCCGGACGGGCTGGGACAGCCGACCTCGGCTCACTGGTCACCGGGCGCTCCTCCCCCGCCCGATACACCGTCAGGATCTCGTTCGTCGACGTGTCCCGCACGGCGTTGAACCAGCGGCGGCAGCCCGACGCGTGGGTCCAGCGCTCGGCGAAGGGGCCCTTGGGGTTGTCGCGGAAGAAGAGGTAGCGGGCCCATTCCTCGTCGGAGAGGGACGCCGGGTCCTCCGGGTACGGCACGTGGGCCTGACCGCCGTAGTGGAACTCGGCCTCGTCGCGGGGCCCGCACCACGGGCAGGGGATGAGCAGCATGGATCGGCTCCCAGATTCCAGTGGTCCTAGTGGGCCACCGCGGCCGCGCCGTGCTCGTCGACGAGCGCGCCGGTGGTGAAACGGTCGAGCGAGAAGGGGGCGTTGAGGGCGTGCGGGGTGTCGTGGGCGATGGTGTGGGCGTAGACCCAGCCGACGCCCGGCGTGGCCTTGAAACCGCCCGTTCCCCAGCCGCAGTTGAGGTAGAGGTTGTCGACGGGGGTGAGCCCGATGATCGGTGAGGCGTCGGGGCTGACGTCGACGATGCCGCCCCAGGTGCGCAGGACGTGGGCGCGGGCGAAGACCGGGAAGAGTTCCAGGGCCGCCGCCATCTGCTCCTCGATGATGTGGAAGGCGCCGCGCTGGGTGTAGGAGTTGTAGGCGTCGATGCCAGCGCCCATCACCAGCTCGCCCTTGTGGGCCTGGCTGACGTACACGTGGACCGCGTTGGACATGACCACCGTGGGGTGGACGGGCTCCAGGAGCTCCGACACCAGCGCCTGCAACGGGTGGCTCTGGAGCGGGAGTTCGATGCCCGCCATGGCGGCGAGGACCGAGGTGTGGCCCGCCGAGCACAGTGCCACCTTGCCGGCCGCGATGGGGCCCAGGTTCGTCCGGACCCCCACCACCCGGTTGCCGACCACCTCCAGGCCGGTGACCTCGCAGTTCTGGATGATGTCGATGCCGGCGGCGTCCGCCGAGCGGGCCAGGCCCCAGGCCACGTGGTCGTGCTTGGCGATCCCGGCGCGCGGCTGGTAGGTGGCGCCGAGGACCGGGTAGCGCACGTCCGGGGAGGTGTTGACGATCGGGCAGACGTCCTTGACGCCGTCCGCGTCGAGCCATTCCGCGTCCACGCCGTTGAGGCGGTTGGCCTCCACGCGGCGCACGCTGTCTCGGACGTCCTGGAGGCTGTGCGCGAGGTTCAGCACGCCGCGCTGGGAGAAGAGGATCGGGTAGTCGAGTTCCTCCGCCAGGCCCTCCCACAGCTTGAGGGCGTGCTCGTAGATGCCGGCGCTCTCGTCCCACAGGTAGTTGGAGCGGATGATGGTGGTGTTGCGGGCCATGTTGCCGCCCGCCAGCCAGCCCTTCTCCAGCACGGCGACGTTCGTGATGCCGTGGTTCTTCGCCAGGTAGTGGGCGGTGGCGAGGCCGTGTCCGCCGCCGCCGACGATGACAACGTCGTACGAGCGCTTCGGCTCGGGGGTGCGCCACAGCCAGTCGGGGTGCTCGGGGAGCTCGGCGCCGGGGGTGCGGGGGCTCATCGGATGTCTCCAGCCAGTGGGGTGTTCAGCGCGTTCATACGGCGGTGGCGTTCCTCTCGGCGGCCTCGACGACGTTGGCGAGCAGCATCGCCCGGGTCATGGGGCCCACACCGCCGGGCATGGGGGCGAGCCGGCCGGCGACCTGGGCGGCGTCCGGGCGGATGTCGCCGACCAGCCCGTGGTCGGTGCGGGTGATGCCGACGTCCAGCACGGCCGCTCCGGGGCGCAGCATGTCCTTGGTGATCAGCCCGGGTGAGCCGGCGGCCGCGACGACGATGTCCGCCTCGCGTACGTGCCAGGCCAGGCCCTTGGTGCCGGTGTGGCAGAGGGTGACGGTGGCGTTCTCGGAGCGGCGGGTGAGGAGCAGTCCGATGGGGCGTCCGACCGTGATGCCCCGGCCGATCACACAGACCCGCGCCCCGGCGAGGGGCACCTCGTGGCGGCGGAGCAGTTCGACGATGCCGCGCGGGGTGCACGGCAGCGGGGCCTCGACGCCCAGGACGAGCCGGCCGAGGTTGACGGGGTGCAGGCCGTCGGCGTCCTTGGCCGGGTCCATGCGTTCCAGTACGGCGTTCGCGTCCAGGTGGCGCGGCAGCGGGAGCTGGACGATGTAGCCGGTGCAGGCCGGGTCGGCGTTGAGTTCGTCGATGACCTCCTCGACCTGCTGCTGGGAGGCGTCGGCGGGCAGTTTCCGGCGGATGGACGCGATGCCCACCTGCGCGCAGTCGCGGTGCTTGCCGGTGACGTAGGCGTGGCTGCCGGGGTCGTCGCCGACCAGGACGGTGCCGAGCCCCGGCGGGCGGCCGACGGTGGCGGTCACCTTGGCGACGCGCTCCGCGAGTTCACGGCGGATGCCGGCGGCGGTCGCCTTGCCGTCAAGGAGTTGTGCGGTCATGGGCGGCACCTCTTCGCACGGTCAGCCACGGAGGCGGGACATGGTCGGGTCGAACAGGGGTTCCTCGGCGACGGTCGCCTCGACGCGCTGGTCGAAGTAGCCGATGTGGACGGTCGTGCCGGGGGCGGTGAGCTCGTCCGGGAGCCAGGCGTAGGCGATGCCCTTGCCGATCGTGTAGCCGTGGGCGGCGCTGGTGACGTAGCCGACCGCGCGGTCGCCGTCGTACACCGGCTCCTTGCCCAGGACGACCGACCGGGGGTCGTCGATGGTCAGGCAGGTCAGCCTGCGCCGCACGTTCTCCTTGCGGCGTTCCAGCGCGGCCTTGCCGATGAAGTCGTCCTTGTCGAGCCTGACGGCGAAGCCGACGCCCGCTTCGTAGGGGTCGTGCTCGTAGGTCATGTCGGTGCCGAAGGAGCGGTAACCCTTCTCCAGGCGGAGGCTGTTGAAGGCGCCACGGCCGGCGATGACCCCGCCGAGGGGCTTCGCCGCCTGCCACAGGGTGTCCCAGAGTTTCAGGCCCTGGTCGGCGGTGGTGTACAGCTCCCAGCCGAGTTCGCCGACGTAGCTCAGGCGCATCGCCGTCACGGGGACGCTGCCGACGTAGGCGCGCTTGGCGCGGAAGTACTTCAGGCCGTCTTTGGAGAAGTCCTCGTCCGTCAGGGGCTGGAGGACCTCGCGGGCCAGCGGGCCCCACAGGCCGATGCAGCAGGTGCCGGGGGTGATGTCGCGGACCTGGACCGTGCCGTCGGCGGGGAGGTGGCGGGTGAACCAGTCGAGGTCCAGGTTGCCGTTGGCGCCGACCTGGAAGAGGTCACGGGCGAGGCGGGCGACGGTGATGTCGCTGCGGATGCCGCCGTCGTGGTCGAGCAGCAGGGTGTAGGTGACCGAGCCGACGGACTTGGCGACCTTGCCGGTGCACAGGCGCTCCAGGAAGTCGGCGGCTCCGGGGCCGCTCACCTCCAGGCGCTTGAGGGCGGTCATGTCGTACATCGCGACGGTCTCGCGGGTGGCCTGTGCCTCGGCGCCGACGATGGGTGACCAGAACCGGGCGGCCCAGTCGTTCGGGGTGGGGATGGAACGGCCCTCGACGAGCCCCGCGTTGGCCTCGTACCACTGCGGGCGCTCCCAGCCGTTCGCCTCCAGGAAGAAGGCGCCGTGCTCCTGCTGGCGGGTGTGGAAAGGGCTGGTGCGGATCGGGCGCGGGTCGCCGGACGGCTGGAGGGGGTGGAGGATGTCGTAGACCTCGACGAAGTTCTGGCAGTCGCGGGCCAGGACGTACTCCGGGGACAGCTGGTGCGGCTCGAAGCGGTTGACGTCGCACTCGTGCAGGTCGAAGGACGAGCAGTGGCCGTCGACCAGCCATTCGGCCATCGCCCTGCCCACGCCCGCGGAGTGGGTGACCCAGACGGCCTCGGCGACCCAGAAGCCCTTGACGTCCGGGGACTCGCCGAGCAGCGGGAAGTTGTCGGTGGTGAAGGAGAACAGGCCGTTGAGGCCCTCCTCGACCTTCGCCTCCTGCGTGGCGGGGAGGAGGGACCGGGTCTCGGTCCAGGCGTCCTCGAAGTCCTCCTCGGTGAACTTCAGGACCGAGGGCATGTCGTCGGCCTCGTCGACCGAGAGGATCTCGTCGGCGGTGATCGGCATCGGGCGGTGGCCGTAGTAGCCGATGCCCAGGCCGTCGAAGCGGTCGCGGTAGTAGAGGTCGGCGTCCTGGTGGCGCAGGATCGGGCGGACCGCCTCCTCGGTCTGGCCGGCGAGGGCCGGGACGGGGCCGGTCCAGGCGAGCTGGTGGGCGAGCGGCGTCAGCGGCAGGTTCATGCCGACCATGCGGGCGATCTTCGGGCCCCAGATGCCGGCGCAGCACACGACGATGTCGGCTTCGAGGTCGCCCTGGTCGGTGCGGACGCCCGTCACCTCGCCGTCGGCCGTCAGGACGTCGAGGACCTCGTGGCGGGCGAGGAAGCGCACGCCGCGCTCGGTGGCGCGGCGGATCTGCGCCTCGACGGCGAGGACGGCCTTGGCGAGGCCGTCGGTCGGGACGTGGAGGCCGCCGAGGACCTTGTCGCGGTCGAGCAGCGGGTGTTTCTCGACGCACTCGTCGGCGGTGAGGATCCGCGACTCGATGCCCCAGGCGGTGATCCAGCCGTGCCGGCGGTGCAGTTCGGCGAGGCGCTCCGGAGCGGTGGCCACTTCGAGGCCGCCGACCTGGAGGAAGCAGGGCTTGCCGTCGACGTCGAGGGAGCAGAACTTCTCGACGGTGTAGCGGGCCAGCTCGGTCATCGTCTTCGAGGAGTTGGTCTGGAAGACCAGGCCGGGAGCGTGCGAGGTCGAGCCCCCGGTGGCCGGGAGCGGGCCCTGGTCGACCACCGTCACCTCGGTCCAGCCCCGCGCCGAGATCTCGTCCGCGAGAGCCGCGCCGACGACTCCCGCTCCGATGATGACCACACGCGGTCCCGCCATCGCCGCACCTCCGGTTGAGTTGCTTTCTGCGCAACCTGATTCAGGTTGCGCAACTCAATGTGCCTGCCGTCCAGGTGGGTGTCAAGAGGTCCGGTGACGTCGGAGAACGGCGTGGAAAACAGGAATGCCCGGCGGGCGGCGCGTGTCCGTGCGCACCGCCCACCGGGCATCCGTGCAGGGCCTACTTGAGCCAGGCGTCCACCTTGGCGCGGTTGGCCTCGACCCACTTCTTCGCCGCCGCCTCGGGGGCCATCTTGTCGACCGCGATGTACTTCGCCACGACGTTCTGGTCGTCGTTGGTCCAGGTGAAGTTCTTCACCAGGTCATAGGCGGGGCTGCCCGACTTGGCGAACTTCGCACTGACGATCTTGTCGAGCTTGTACACGGGGTAGTCGCAGGCGACCTTCTCCGCGTCGGCGTCGCAGCCCTCCTTGTACTCGGGCAGCTTGACCTTCTTCAGCGGCACCTCGGACATGAACCACTGCGGCTCGTAGAAGTAGCCGATCACCCATTCCCTGTCCTTCTCCGCCTTGCGGAAGGCCTGGATGAGGGCGGTCTCGCTGCCCGCGTACACCACCTTGTAGTCGAGCTTCAGGTTCTTCACCAGGGCCTCGTCGTTGGTGACGAACGACGGGTCGCCGTCGAGGAGTTGGCCCTTGCCGCCGGACTCGGAGGTCTTGAACTCGGCCGCGTACTTGTTGAGGTTCTTCCAGTCGAGGATGTCCGGGTGCTCCTTGGCCAGCCACGGCGGCACGTACCAGCCGATGAGGCCTTCGTTGCCGGTCGGGCCGGCGTCGACGGCGGTCTTCTGGTCGGTGATGTACTTCTTCTTCAGGTCATCGTGACCCCAGTTCTCGACGACGGCGTCGACCTCGCCCGTGCCGAAGCCCTGCCAGGCGATCTCCTCCTTCAGGTCCTTCTGGGTGACCTTGCAACCGAGGTCGTGCTCCGCCACGTACGCGATGACCGCCGCGTTGGCCTCGTAGCCCACCCACGGGTTGACCGCGAGGTTGAAGGTGCCGCACTTGGCGGAGCCGCCCGAGCCGCCGGCCTCCGAGGAGCTGTCACCGACCTTCGCGCCGCCGCAGGCGGTGAGGGTGAGCCCGAGAACGGCCACGCCCGCTATGCCGGCCGCGCCGACTCTCCAGTGTCTTGCTTGCCTTGCCATGGTCAGTTGCTCCTTACGCGCTGGTACGCCGCGCCGCTGCCTGAGTGATCCGGTCGAACATGACTCCGAGAAGGACGATGGCGAGCCCTGCGGCCAGTCCCTTCCCGAACAGCTGCCCCTGTGAGAAGCCGGCCACGACGTCGTAGCCGAGGGCGCCCGCTCCTACCAGGCCGCCCACCACAACCATCGACAGCACGTAGATCAGGCCCTGGTTGGTCGCGAGAGTCAGGGCGCCGCGTGCCATCGGCAGTTGGACCTTGGTGATGATCTGCCAGGTGTTGCACCCGGCGGAGGTGGCCGCCTCCACGGTCGTCGCGGGGACGTTCCGCACCCCGTCCGCGATGATCTTCATGGCGACGGGGGCCGCGTAGACGACGGCGGCCACGATCGCCGTGAAGCGGGTCGCGCCGAACAGCGCGAGGAACGGTACGAGATAGACGAACGGCGGCATGACCTGTGCCGCGTCCAGGCTGGGCCGCAGCATCCGGTCCACGAGTGCGCTGCGTCCCATCCACACGCCGAAGACGATGCCGAGAAGCATCACGAGCACCGTGGCGACGAGGGTCGAGGCCAGCGTCGTCATGCCGTCCGACCACACGCCGGTGGCGACCAGCAGCCCCACGCACACCGTCGTGGTGAGACCGGCGCGCACCCCGCCGAGGACGACGCCGAGCGCGATCAGCACGGCGCCGACGAGCCACCACGGGGAGTCGGTGAGCAGGGACTGGAACGGGTTGAGCAGCCCGTTGGTGATGACGTCGCGGACGGCGTTGGTCAGGCCCGAGAGGTTGTCCTGCACCCAGGTCGTCGCGGTGTCGGCCGCGCTCGCGATGGTGCTGCCGGTCCCGCCCTCGCCCGGGAACTCCGCCGCCCACACGTAGGTGTGCGACATGTAGATCAGGACGGCCGTCGCCGCGGCGCCCGCGCCCAGCAGCGGCCGCCGCCACGCCAGGAAGCGGTTCTTCGATCGCCGGGCCGCCTCCTCGCGCGCGCTGGCCGCGGTCGTGACCCGGTCCAGCACGATCGCCATGACGACGATGGACAGTCCCGCGTTGAAGGCCGTGCCCACATCCAGCGACTGCAGCGCCTGTACGACGGTCTTGCCGAGGCCGGGCGCGTCGATGAGGGCCGCGATGGTCACCATGGCCAGGGCGGCCATGATGGTCTGGTTGACGCCCATCACCACGGTTCGCTTGGACATCGGCAGCAGGACCTTCAGCAGGGCCTGGCGTCGCGTCGCCCCCAGCGAGTCGGCCGCTTCCACCGTGGCCTCGGGCACGGAACGGATGGCGTGGGCGGTGATGCGGATCGCCGGCGGTGCCGCGTAGATCACCGTGGCGATGGTGGCGGAGGCTCCGCCGATGAGGAAGAACAGTGTCAGCGGGGCCAGGTAGACGAAGGTGGGCATCGTCTGCATGAAGTCCAGCACGGGCGTGATGATCCGGTTGAACCGGTCGGACAGCCCCGCGAACACGCCCAGCGGGAGGGCGAACAGCAGCGCCACGAAGACGGCCGAGAGGGTGAGCGCCAGGGTGTCCATGCTCTCCTGCCACAGCCCCTGGAGCCCCAGGAAGGTGAAGCCGGCCACCGCCAGCAGCGCGACGCGCCAGTTGCCCACGGCCCAGGACACATAGCCGGCGATGCCGACGACACCCAGCCACCCGATCTGCGGGGCGGGGCGGTCGGCGGAGGGCTGTGAGATCAGCTCCTGCACGAAGGTCACCAGGGTGTCGATGACCAGGCGGATCTCGTTGAAGAAGTACAGGAAGAGGGGGTTGGAGTTGCGGTTCGCGCCGATGGAGTCGTTGACGTCGTTGAACCACCGGTGCAGGTCGGTCAGGTCCGCCGCGGCCAGGGCGAGGGTCTGCTTCCCGCGCAGGACGGCGAAGAGCACCAGCCAGACGACCAGGATGGCGCCGACCACCATGGACCTGCTGACCTTGCGTGCCGCTTCGGCGGCGGGAGCGGGCTGCGCCGTCCGCGTCTCGTCGGGCTTCTCGACGGCGACGGTCATCACGCGCCGCCTTCCTGCCCGGCGACCACCGCGAGGATCTCCTCGTCGCCGACGATGCCGAGCAGCTTGCCGTTCTCGACGACCTTGACCGGCTTGTCGGCGGCCAGTACCGCCCGGGTGGCCTCCTTCACCACGACGTCCGGGCCCAGCTCGGGACCGTCCAGGGCGTCGCCGTCCTCCAGGGGCCGCATGATCCACCGCAGGGTCAGCACGTCGCCGCGCGGGACGTCCTTGACGAACTCGCGCACGTAGTCGTCCGCCGGGGCTCCCACCAGTTCGTCGCCGGTGCCGCACTGGACCATCGCGCCGTCGCGCATGATCAGGATGCGGTCGCCGAGTTTGAGGGCCTCGGACAGGTCGTGGGTGATGAACACCATCGTCTTGCCGACCTCGTGGTGCAGCCGGATGACCTCGTTCTGCATGTCCCGGCGGATCAGCGGGTCGAGCGCCGAGAACGGCTCGTCGAAGAAGAGCACGTCGGGATCACCGGCCAGCGCCCGGGCCAGGCCGACGCGCTGCTGCATGCCGCCGGAGAGCTGGTCGGGGTAGGAGTTCTCGTAGCCCGCGAGGCCGACCAGTTCGACGACCTCCTGGGCCCGCCTGACGCGCTCGGCCCTGCCGACGCCGCGGATCTCCAGCCCGAACGCCACGTTGTCGACGACGCGGCGGTGGGGCAGCAGACCGAAGTGCTGGAAGACCATGGAGAACTTCCGGCGTCTGAGGTCGCGCAGGCGCCTGTCGTCGGCCTGGCGGATGTCCTCGCCCTCGAAGACGATCTCACCGGCGGTGGGTTCGATCAGCCGGGTCAGGCAGCGCACCAGGGTGGACTTGCCGGAGCCGGACAGCCCCATGACGACGAAGACCTCGCCGGGCGAGACGTCGAAGTGGACGTCGCGCACGGCGGCGGTGCATCCGGTGCGGTCCATCAGCTCGCGGCGGGTCAGCCCGCACAGCTCCTCGGAATCCGGGACCTGGTCGGCCTTCGGTCCGAACACCTTCCACAGCCTGCGCACGGAGATGACCGGGGTGGAGCCCGAGTCCTGGGACGTGCCGCGCCGCTGCGGCACCTCGGTCTGTGTGGTCACGTTCGACCTTCTTTCGGCGTTCAGCCGCGGAACCAGTGCTGCGGCCGGGGTTGGATGTTCTGCCAGATGTGTTTGGGCTCGCGGTACTCGTTCAGGCCGGTCGGTCCCAGCTCCCGGCCCACGCCCGATTGCCCGAAGCCACCCCATTCCGCCTGCGGCACATAGGGGTGGTAGTCGTTGATCCAGACCGTTCCGTGACGCAGCCTCCGGGCGACCCGCTGGGCCTTGCCGGCGTCCTGCGTCCACACGGCTCCGGCGAGTCCGTACGCGGTGTCGTTCGCGATGCGTACGGCGTCGTCCTCGTCCGTGAAGCGCTCCACGGTGAGCACGGGCCCGAAGGACTCCTCGTGCACCACGCGCATGTCCTGCCGGCACTCGTCGAGCACGGTCGGCAGGTAGTAGTGGCCGCCTGCCAGCGCCGGGTCGTCGGGCCGGGCGCCCCCGCAGCGCAGTACGGCGCCTTCGGCGAGCCCGGCCTCGACGTAGGCCTCGACCTTCCCCAGGTGCTGCGCGGAGATCAGCGCTCCGGTCTCGGCCGCGGGATCGAAGGGGCCGCCGAGCCGGATCCGCCGGGCCCGGCGCACCACCTCGTCGACGAAGCGGTCGTGCAGGGAGTCCTCGACGATCAGCCGGGCCCCGGCCGAGCAGACCTGTCCCGAGTTCAGGAAGACGGCCGTGAGCGCGAAGTCCACGGCCGTGGCGAAGTCGGCGTCGGCGAAGACGACGTTGGGGTTCTTGCCGCCCAGCTCCAGCGCCACCTTCTTCACGGTCGCGGCGGCGGTGGCCATGATCCGCCTGCCGGTCTCCAGACCCCCCGTGAAGGACACCATGTCGACGGCCGGGTCCTCGGACAGCGGCGCGCCCACCTCGGGCCCGGTGCCGAGGACGAGATTGGCGACGCCGGCCGGGAGCCCCGCCTCCTGAAGTGCCTTCATCAGCAGGATCGAGGTGGAGGGGGTGAGCTCGCTGGGCTTGAGGACGATCGTGTTGCCGGCGAGGAGCGCCGGGGCGACTTTCCAACTGGCCTGCAACAGCGGGTAGTTCCAGGGGGTGATGAGCCCGCACACGCCGACCGGCTCGTACACGACGCGGCTGACGGCGTCGTCGCGGCCGGTGTCGATCACACGGCCGGCGTCGGTGCCGCCGAGCCGGCCGTAGTAGCGGAGGCAGGAGACGACGTCGGCGATGTCGTACTCGCTCTCCACCAGCCGCTTACCGGTGTCGAGGGACTCGGCGCGGGCGAATTCCTTGGCGTCGCGTTCGAGGATGTCGGCGGTGCGCAGCAGCAGCGCGCCGCGCTCCCGCTCGGGGGTGCCCGGCCAGATCCCCGTGTCGAAGGCGCGCCGTGCGGCGGCGATCGCCGCCTCGGCGTCGGGGCGTGCGCCTTCCGAGACGGTCGCCGCGAGCGTCCCGTCGGCGGGACATCGGATCTCCCGGCGACCGCCGTCCACCGAATCCCGCCATTCGCCGTCCACATACAGGTCTGCCACGCGACGAGCCTTTCGATGGAATTCGTTGCGCATCGTGCACCCGATTGCTTGTGGTGGAACACAGTGTCGAATGGGAGTACCCACGTCAAGAGGGGACGGATGACGATTTCGCCATGCGCGTGGTGGACGGCAACCGCACGGTGGTCTTCCGCTGAACCGAGGTCACGAAGGCGTCGGGACCGGATTCCGGTCCCGACCTTTCGTATACGGCGCGAGTCGGTCTCCGTCTCCTGCCTTCTCCCGGTTCAGCCGCCCAGCCGGTCCAGCAGCGCACGGCGCCACCGCTCCGTTTCGGCGATCTGGTTGAACGTGAACAGGTGCAGGCCCGCCACGCCCGCCGAGGGTGCGGTGAGGGCCTCCTCGGCACGGGACAGCAGCCGCTCGGGGGCGTACCCGCCGGGAGCCGCGAAACGCACGAACCAGGAGGCGTGCTTCGTCAGGAAGCGCGTCGACTCCCCCACCCCGATCCTGGTGGCCATGGCCAGCAGCTTCGCCCGCTGCACGGGCCCGGCGACCCCCATGTACACGGGCAGGGTGATGTCACGGCGCCGGACGCGCACGAGCCATTCCCCGAGCACCCGTGGGTCGAAGCACAGGTTGCTCACGATGTAGGTGGCGTGCTCGCGCTTGTCCCACATGGCCTGGACGGTGACGTCGTCGTCGATGAGCGGATGGCTCTCCGGGTAGCCGGTGATCCCGACGCGGGCGAAGGGACTGCCCAGCTCGCTCAGCCTGCGCAGGACCGGGAGGGCGCCGCCGTAGGCCCCGGCGGGCGGGTCGCTGTCACCGGCGGGGACGAACACGTCGTCCACGCCCGCCTCCAGGAGCCGGCGAGTGACCTCCTTCAGGTGGAGGTCGTCCCGCAGCAGCCGGGCCGGCACGTGCGGGACGACCCGGTATCCCTGCGCGGCGAGCCTGGAGGCGAGGGTCAGGGTCGGTTCCAGGCCCTTGACCGGCGACGCCGTCACGGTGACGACGACGTCGCGCGGGACGTGGGCGAGGACCTTGCCCTCGGTGGCCTTCGCGGGCAGCACCTCGTAGCGGACGCTCTCCAGCAGCGCCCTCAGACCTGTCGCGCTCAACACCTACTCCGTCTGCTCCTGGACGTCACGATGGCGGTAGTACGCGGCCTTCGACGGCGCCGGCGGCTCCTTGCCGAGGATCAGGTCGGCGGCCTTCTCGGCGACCATCATCACCGGGGCGTAGATGTTGCCGTTGGTGACGTACGGCATCACCGACGCGTCGACGACGCGCAGGCCGTCCACGCCGTGCACCCGCATGCTGGTGGGATCGACGACGGACATCTCGTCGGTGCCCATCTTGCAGGTGCAGGACGGGTGCAGGGCGGTCTCGCCGTCCTTGGCGACCCAGGCGAGGATCTCCTCGTCGGTCTCCACCGACGGACCGGGTGAGATCTCCCCGTCGTTGTAGGGGGCGAGCGCGGGCTGGTTGAGGATCCTGCGCGCGACCCTGATCGCCTCGACCCACTCGCGGCGGTCCTGTTCGGTGGAGAGGTAGTTGAAGCGCAGCGCCGGGTGCTCGCGCGGGTCCCTGCTCTTGATCTTCACGGAGCCGATGGCGTCGGAGTACATGGGTCCGACGTGCACCTGGTAGCCGTGGCCGCCGGCGGGCACGGAGCCGTCGTAGCGGACCGCGATGGGCAGGAAGTGGAACATCAGGTTGGGGTAGTCCACGTCCTCGTTGCTGCGGGCGAAGCCGCCGGCCTCGAAGTGGTTGGTCGCGGCCGGGCCCTTCCTGAACAGCCACTGCAGACCGATGAAGGGGGCCCGCCACTTCGCCAGGTACGGCTGCATGGAGACGGGCTGCTTGCAGGCGTACTGGATGTACACCTCCAGGTGGTCCTGCAGGTTCTCGCCGACGCCCGGCAGGTCGTGGACGACGTCGATGCCGAGGGCGCGCAGCTCCCCGGCGTTGCCGACGCCGGACAGCTGGAGCAACTGCGGGGAGTTGATGGCGCCGCCGCACAGGATGACCTCCTTGGCGCGGACCTGCTGGAGGGCGCCCCGGCCGCGCTGGTACTCGACTCCGACCGCGCGCTTGCCCTCGAAGAGGACGCGGGTGACGAGACAGCGGGTCCTGACGGTGAGGTTGGGCCGCTTCATCGCGGGCTTGAGGTACGCCTTCGAGGCCGACAGCCGGCGTCCGCGATGGACATTCCGGTCGAACTTGGCGAAACCTTCCTGCCGGTAGCCGTTGACGTCGTCCGTGGGCGCGTAGCCCGCCTCCTCGGTGGCCTTGAGGAAGGCGTCGAAGAGGGGGTTGGACGCCGGGCCGCGTTCGAGGACGAGAGGGCCGTCGTGGCCACGGAACTCGTCGTCGGGGTCGGCCGCGAGGCAGTTCTCCATGCGCCGGAAGTACGGCAGGCAGTGCGCGTAGTCCCAGGTCTCCATGCCGGGGTCGGCCGCCCAGCGCTCGTAGTCCATGGGGTTGCCGCGCTGGAAGATCATGCCGTTGATGCTGCTGGAGCCGCCCAGCACCTTGCCGCGCGCATGGTAGACGCGCCGGCCGCCCATGTGGGGCTCGGGCTCGGACTCGTACTTCCAGTCGTAGAAACGGCTGCCGATCGGGTAGGTCAGCGCCGCGGGCATGTGGATGAAGACGTCCCACGGGTAGTCCGGCCGGCCCGCCTCCAGTACCAGTACCCGGTTGGCCGGGTCGGCGGAGAGCCGGTTCGCCAGCGCACTGCCGGCCGAACCGCCACCGACGATGACGAAGTCGTACTGCAGGGGAGCCATGGTGCCTCGTCTCGCTCGCGCCGTAGATGTGCGAGGCATGCTAGACCTGGTCCCGCTATGCGCACCAGGTTGCGAACAACGCAACTTGCCGAGCATCGTTTCGGCAGCGTTACTTGCAGGTGTGTTGTTTACTGCGCGTATAGTTTTACTGTGAGCAACTACAGCCCTGACACAGAAGCGTCGAATTCGCACGCCGGCGGCGTGCAGTCGGTGGACCGCGCCATCAGCGTTCTGGAGATCCTCGCTCAGCGTGGCGAGGCGGGGGTCAGCGAGGTGGCGGGCGAGATCGACGTCCACAAGTCCACCGCCTTCCGTCTGCTCGGCGCCCTGGAGGCGCGCGGTCTGGTGGAGCAGGCCGGCGAGCGCGGGAAGTACCGGCTCGGCTTCGGCATCGTGCGCCTGGCCGGCGCGGTCACGGGCCGTATCGACATCACCCAGCAGGGCCGTCCGGTCTGCGAGCGTCTCGCCGAGGAGATCGGCGAGACGGTCAACATCGCCGTCATGCAGGAGCACTACGCGATCAACCTGTACCAGGTGCGCGGCCCGGGCGCGGTCACCGCGCACAACTGGGTCGGCCAGCTGACCCCGCTGCACGCCACGTCCAGCGGCAAGATCCTGCTGGCCCACATGCCCGCGAAGGAGCGCGCCGCGCTGCTGGCCGCCGCCGGGATGAAGAAGGTCACCCCGCGGACCATCACCGCGAAGACGAAGCTGGAGAAGAACCTCACCGAGGCCCGCGAGCGCGGCTACGCGTGGACGCTGGAGGAGCTGGAGATCGGCCTGCACGCCATGGCCGCGCCGGTTCGCAACCGGGACGGCGAGGTCATCGCGGCGCTCAGCGCCTCCGGACCCGCGTACCGGTTCACCGAGGAGCGTCTGCACGAGCTGGCCCCGGTGCTGCTCAAGGGCGCCGAGGAGATCAGCCACCGGATGGGCTACCTGGGCTGAGTCCCGGCCGAGTCACCCCTGAGGGGTGCCCAGGCGCTCGTTCACCCAGTCGTGGAAGGCGCCGATGTGGTGCTCGCTGGGCACCAGCACGCCGCCCTTGGCGTACATCCGGGAGCCCATTCCGGGCTGTGTGCGTTCGCAGGCGTCGAAGTCCTGTTGATTGACCCGGTGGAACAGTTCCACGGACCGGCTGACGTCCTTGCCGCTCTCGACGACGTGCGGCAGGTACAGCCAGTCGCACTCGACGACCGTGCGGTCCACGGACACCGGATACATCCGGTGGAAGATCACGTGGTCGGGCACCAGATTGATGAACACCTGGGGCTTGACGGTGATCGCGTAGTAGCGGCGGTCCTGGTCCTCGGCGACGCCGGGAATGCGGTCCAGGCCCTCGGAGCCGTCGACGGTGAAGCCCTGGACCTCCTCGCCGAACTCGGCGCCGTGGCCGACGTAGTACTGGGCGGCGTAACCGTCCGCGAACTCCGGCAGCACCTCGGTGAGTTCGGGGTGGATCGTGGCGCAGTGGTAGCACTCCATGAAGTTCTCGATGATGAGCTTCCAGTTCGCCTTCACGTCGTAGACGATCCGCTTGCCGACGGAGAGGTCCTCGATGCCGTAGCGCTCGATCGACTCGACGTCGCCGAGGCGGGCGACGATCTCGCCGATGACCTCCTTCTCGAAGGAGGGCGGGTTCTCCGCGAGGCAGACCCAGACGTAGCCGAGCCATTCGCGCACGGCCACGCTCGCCAGGCCGTACTCGGTGCGGCCGATGTCGGGCATCTTGGTGAGGTTGGGCGCCGCGACGAGCTTGCCGTCCAGGCCGTACGTCCAGGCGTGGTACGGGCACTGGAAGGCCCGCTTGACCTCACCGGTCTCCTCGGTGCAGAGCTTGGCACCGCGGTGCCGGCACACGTTGAAGTACGCCCGGACGCTGTGGTCCCTCGCCCGGGTGACGAGGATGCTCTCGCGGCCCACGTCGACGGTGCGGAAGGCACCGGGCTTCGCCAGCTCGGAGGCACGCGCCACGCAGAACCACATGGTCTCGAATATGCGCTCCTGCTCCTGGGCGAAGATCCCCGGGTCCGTGTAGGAGGAGCCGGGGAGGGTGGCGATCAGACTGTCCGGCAGGCTGGTCGAGGTCACGTTGCACTCCTCGGAAGACGTCATGGAGGGGTCGTTCACGCGCCGAGAACAGTCAGGACGCGGCGGCGGCGAGTTGCTTGCGCCAGCGCATGAACAGCCGCGGCTGGTTCATGCCGAGCACGGCGACCGGGTCCCCGGCCCGCCGGTAGACGGCCAGGACATCGCGGTCGTCCGCGGTGCCCGCCTCGATGGTCACGCTGTCGGCGCCGGTCGCGTGACCGGCGAACTGGATCTTGACGCCGTACTGGTCGGACCAGAAGTACGGCGGCCGGGGCGCCCCCGGTTCCACCGCACCCCCCGCCAGCAGCGTGGCGACGGCTGCGTCGGGGCGCTCGCGCGCGCCCGTCCAGTGCTCGACGCGTCGGTGCCGGCCCGTGCGCGGGTCGTACCAGTTGGCACAGTCACCGACCGCGACCACGCCGGCCAGGGAGGTACGGCCGTCGGCGCCGCACTTGACGCCGTCGTCGAGAGCGATGCCGGAGCCTGCCAGCCACTCGACGTTGGGGCGGGCACCCACGCCGACCACCACGATGTCGGCGGGGACGCTGCGGCCGTCCTCCAGCAGGACGGCGTCGACACGCCGCTCCCCGCTCAGTCCCTTGACGCCCGCACCGCACTCCAGTCGTACGCCGTGGTCGGCGTGGAGGGCGGAGACGATGGCCCCCATGGCCTCGCCCAGCGGTCCGGCGAGCGGCGTCCGAGCGGCCTCGACGACGGTCACGTCCAGTCCGAGGGAGGACGCGGTGGAGGCGACCTCGGCTCCGATGAAGCCTCCGCCGATCACCACCAGGCGTCCACCGCGGAGCAGTTCGTCCCGCAGGGCGCGGGCGTCGTCCAGGGTGCGCAGCGTGTGCACGCCGGCCAGGCCCTCGGAGCCGGGGAGCGTGCGTGCCGCGGCACCCGTCGCGATGACGACCCCGTCGGCCTGCACCTCCCGCCCGTCACCCAGCCGGACGGCACGCCGCGCGTGGTCGAGTCCCGTGGCGCGGACGCCGAGCAGCCAATCCGCCCCGAGGTCCTCGTCGTCCGTCTCCAGCGCGAGTTCGGCTTCGCCCAGCGTGCCGACCAGGAACTCCTTGGACAGCGGGGGCCGGTCGTACGGGCGGTGGAGTTCGTCGCCGATGACGACGAGCCGGCCGTCGTAGCCCCGCTTGCGCAGGGAGCGCGCCGCCGACAGGCCGGCCAGCGAGGCGCCGACCACGGCGACCGTCCTCACGCGGGACCTCCGGCGAGCCGGGCCGCGATGCAGGGCGGCAGGTTGGGCGCGTCCGTGGACAGCCGGACGTAGATCATGCCGGCCTCGACGAAGACCTCGTGCGTCCGGACCGGAAGCTTGGCCGGCGGGGCGTCGACCGCACCGGTCCGCAGGTCGAACTTCGAAGCATGCAGCGGGCATTCCACCTCGCAGCCCTCCAGCCAGCCGTCGGCGAGCGACGCGTCCTGGTGGGTGCAGGTGTCGTCGATGGCGAAGAGTTCGCCGTCGTCGGTGTGGAACACCGAGACCGGCGGATCGATGTCGAGCCGGTGGGCCTCGCCCCGGGGGAGATCCTCGAGACGGCACGCGGGAATCATCATGACACCTCGGTGCGTATAACGAAACGGATTGCGGTAAGCGCAACATCAGTCTGGGGTTGCCCAGAACCCTTGTCAAGGCATTCAGAGGCCGCTCTGGGCGGTTCCTTTTGTTGCGTCAGACAAAACTCAACTCACATACAACAACAGCCCGTCCCATCGGATCGCGATCGCCGCGAGCCGATGGGACGGGCCTGCGTGGGACCCCCGAGGGCGTCAGAAGCCGCGGTCGATCCACTCCTGGAGGTGCGGGGCCTCGGCGCCGACGGTGGTCGTGTCCCCGTGTCCGGTGTGCACGACGGTCTCTTCGGGCAGCGTCAGCAGCCGGTCCCGGATCGATTCCACGATGGTCGGGAAATGGCTGTACGACCGCCCTGTGGCCCCTGGCCCGCCGGCGAACAGCGTGTCGCCGCTGAAGAGCGCGCCGAGGGCCGGCGCGTACAGGCAGACCGCCCCGGGGGCGTGGCCGGGCGTGTGCAGCACGGTCAGCTCGATCCCGGCGACCGAGAGGTCCTGGCCGTCGGTCAGTTCGGCGTCCGGCGCCCTGTCGGGGTGGGTCTGTTTCCACAGCGGCAGATCGTCCGGATGGAGGAGGACCGGGGCGCCGGTGCGCGCCGCGAGTTCGGGGGCGGCGTCGATGTGGTCGTTGTGGGCGTGGGTGCACACGATCGCGGCCAGACGCCGGTCGCCGACGGCCTCGGCGATGGCGCCGGCGTCGTGGGCGGCGTCGATGACGATCGCCTCGGTGTCGTCGCCGACGATCCAGACGTTGTTGTCGACGTCCCAGGTGCCGCCGTCGAGGGTGAACTGCCCCGAGGTGACCAGGCGGTCGATGCGGGCGGCCATCAGAGGACCACCACCGAGCGCAGGACGTCACCGTGGTGCATGCGCTCGAAGGCCTTCTCGACCTCGTCCAGTGCGATGGTCTCGGTGACGAAGGCGTCCAGGTCCAGCCGGCCCTGCAGATACAGGTCGATGAGCATCGGGAAGTCCCGGGAGGGCAGGCAGTCGCCGTACCAGGACGACTTCAGGGCACCGCCGCGGCCGAAGACGTCCAGCAGCGGCAGTTCGAGCTTCATCTCCGGGGTGGGCACACCGACCAGGACGACCGTGCCGGCGAGGTCGCGGGCGTAGAAGGCCTGCTTGTACGTCTCCGGGCGGCCGACCGCCTCGATCACCACGTCGGCGCCGAAGCCGCCGGTCAGCTCGCGGATCGCCTCGACCGCGTCGGTCTCCTTGGAGTTGACGGTGTGGGTCGCGCCCAGCTTCGCGGCCGTCTCCAGCTTGCGGTCGTCGATGTCGACCGCGATGACCTTCGCCGCACCCGCCAGGTTCGCCCCCGCGATCGCCGCAGCCCCGACACCACCGCAGCCGATGACGGCGACCGAGTCGCCCCGTCCGACGTTCCCGGTGTTGATGGCCGCGCCGATGCCCGCCATCACTCCGCATCCCAGCAGACCGGCGGCGGCCGCCGACGCGGTCGGGTCGACCTTGGTGCACTGCCCGGCGGCGACCAGCGTCTTCTCCGCGAAGGCGCCGATGCCCAGGGCCGGGGACAGCTCGGTGCCGTCGGTCAGAGTCATCTTCTGCTTCGCGTTGTGGGTGGCGAAGCAGTACCACGGCCGTCCGCGCAGACAGGCCCGGCACTGCCCGCACACAGCACGCCAGTTGAGGATGACGAAGTCGCCGGGCGCGAGGTCGGTGACGCCCTCCCCCACCGACTCCACGACACCCGCGGCCTCGTGGCCCAGCAGGAACGGGAAGTCGTCGTTGATGCCGCCCTCGCGATAGTGCAGATCGGTGTGGCACACCCCGCAGGCCTCGATCTTCACCAGCGCCTCACCGGGGCCCGGGTCGGGCACGATGATCGTTTCCAGGCTGACGGGGGCGCCCTTGCCCCGCGCGACGACAGCACGGACCTGGTGCGTCATGGCCACTCCTCGACTGATGGAGACTCGAACAGGATGTTGCTTATTACGGCACGCATCTCACTTGTCGCAACACAGCATGATTGAGGGCCGAGCGGGGGTCAAGGAGCGCGACGAGGTTCCCTCAGCGGGGCGGATCGTGGCCGGAACAGCGGGAACGCCCGGCGGGGCCGTGGCGGACCAGGTCCGTGCCACGACCCCGCCGGGCGAGGGGACTTGCGGGCTCAGCGAGCGGACGCGGAGGGGGTCTGCGTCGCTGGCGGGGACTTCTGGGACGGCGGCGCGGCTTCCGTGGTCTCGTTGCACGCGACGGGGCCGATGCGCAGCTCGAAATCGCCGTCGTACTTCTCGTGGCCGGTGATGACGGCAGTTTCGATGGCTTCCTTGCCGATGCGCCCGCGGATGATGAGCGGGTCCTGGCGCAGATCGCGGGTGAGCGCGACACACAGGCCGACCATGACCAGGGTGAAGGGCGCCGCCGCGAGGATGGTGAGGTTCTGCAGTCCGGTGAGTGCGTCCCCCTTGCCACCGCCGATGAGCAGCATGATCGCGGCGACCGCCCCGGTCAGCACCCCCCAGAACACCACGATGCCCCGGGTCGGTTCCAGGGATCCGCGCTGCGAGAGCGTGCCCATCACGATCGAGGCGGCGTCGGCGCCGGAGACGAAGAAGATCCCGACGAGGACCATCACCACCACGCTCGTCACCGTGGCGACCGGGTACTGCTGGAGCACGTCGAAGAGCTGGCCCTGGGCGGTCGAGGCGCCGTCGAGGCGCTTCTCGTCCTGGAGGTGCATCGCAGAGCCGCCGAAGACGGCGAACCACATCAGGCTGACGGTGCTCGGCACCAGGATGACCCCGCCCACGAACTGCCGGATGGTCCGGCCGCGGCTGATGCGCGCGATGAACATGCCGACGAACGGCGTCCAGGAGATCCACCAGGCCCAGTAGAAGACCGTCCAGCCGGCCAGCCAGTCCGCCACGCCCTCGCCGCTGGACGCCTCGGTACGCCCCGCCATCTGGGTCAGGTCGCCGAAGAAGGCGCCGAGGGAGGTGGGCAGCAGGTCGAGGATGAAGATGGTCGGCCCGACGAGGAACACGAAGACGGCGAGCGACACCGCCAGCACCATGTTGATGTTGGACAGCCACTGGATGCCCTTGGCGATCCCGGACACGGCCGAGGCGACGAACGCGACGGTCAGCACCGCGATCACGGCGACCAGCAGACCGGTGCCGGCGGATCCCATCCAGCCCAGTCCGGTGAAGCCGCTGCCGATCTGCAGGGCGCCGAGCCCGAGGGAGGCCGCGGAGCCGAAGAGGGTGGCGAAGATGGCGAGGATGTCGATGATCCGGCCACCCCAGCCGTTCGCCCGCCGCTCGCCGATGAGCGGGGTGAACACGGCGCTGATCAGCTGTCGGCGGCCGCGCCGGAAGGTGCTGTAGGCGATCGCCAGGCCCACCACCGCGTACATCGCCCACGGGTGCAGCGTCCAGTGGAAGAGAGTGGTGGCCATGGCGGTCTCCATGGCCTCGTTGGCGTCGGCCGGGTCGGTGCCCGGCGGTGGCGTGACGAAGTGGGACAGCGGCTCGCTCACGCCGTAGAACATCAGGCCTATGCCCATGCCCGCGCTGAACATCATGGCGATCCACGAGACCGTGCGGAACTCGGGCTCCTCACCCTCCGCTCCCAGGGTGATCCGCCCGTAACGGCTGACCGCCAGCCAGAGGGCGAAGACCACGAAGCCCGAGGCGGCGAGGACGAAGGCCCAGCCGCCGTTGCGGATGGTTCCGTCCAGCAGCCTCCCCGACACGCTCTCCAGTGTGTCGGTCGCGGTGGCTCCCCACACGACGAAGGCCAGGGTGAGGGCCGCGGCGACGCCGAAGACGATCAGATCGGTCCGAGGGCCGGTGGACGCGGCCGGGCTGCCCGGCAGATCCGCTTCGACGGGACTACTGCGGCCATCATCCCTTTCGCGGGTTCTGTTCATCGGCTGGTCCTTTCCACAGACGGCAGTGGTGGTGGAGTCCTGGTCGCGGAAGAAGGTCAGGCGGAGCGGTCACCGTGACGCGTCGTTGCGCATAAC
Organism: Streptomyces sp. SudanB52_2052; assembly: GCF_964272415.1. NCBI lineage: Bacteria > Bacillati > Actinomycetota > Actinomycetes > Kitasatosporales > Streptomycetaceae > Streptomyces > Streptomyces sp. SudanB52_2052. The sequence continues at coordinate 846,525 of NZ_OZ186796.1, forward strand.
CGTTGCGGATAATGCATCAGGCTTCACTATGAGCAACAACCATCCGAGGCCCGGAGAGGGCTGTCAAGAGGGCGGACGTGCCGTTGTCCCGCCGGACCGGGCACCGGCGGACCGCGGTTCCAGCCGGACGACGATGGACTTCGACGTGGGGGTGTTGCTGACGGCCGCCGTGGAGTCCAGGGGGACGAGGACGTTGGTCTCGGGGAAATAGGCGGCGCAGCAGCCCCGGGGGGTCGGGTACGGCACCGCCCGGAAGGCCGGTGCGCGGCGTTCCACGCCGTCCTCGAACTCACTGACGATGTCGACGAGGTCGCCGTCGGCCAGGCCTCGCTCGGCGAGGTCGTCGGGGTGCAGGAAGAGGACCCGGCGGCCCTGGTGGATGCCGCGGTAGCGGTCGTCCAGGCCGTAGATGGTGGTGTTGTACTGGTCGTGGGAGCGGAGCGTCTGCAGCAGCAGCCGGCCCGGCGGGACATCGGGGCTCTCCAGCCGGTTGACGGTGAAGTTGGCCAGGCCGGTGGCGGTCGGGAACCGGCGCTCGTCACGGGGCGGATGGGGCAGGCCGAAGCCGCCCGGCCGCCGCACCCGGGAGTTGAAGTCCTGGAAGCCGGGGATCACGCGTGCGATGCGGTCGCGGATGCGGTCGTAGTCCTCCTCGAAGTCGTCCCACGGCACCTGGGAGCCGGCCTCCCCGAGTGCGGCCCGCGCCATCCGGCAGATGATCGCGACCTCGCTCAGCAGCCGGCCGGACGCGGGCGCCAGCCGTCCCCGCGAGAGGTGCACCATGCCCATGGAGTCCTCCACCGTGACCAACTGGGGCCCGTTCGGCCGCAGGTCGGCCTCGGTCCGGCCGAGGCACGGGAGGATGAGGGCCTGCTCCCCGGCGACGACATGGGAGCGATTGAGCTTGGTCGAGATCTGGACGGTGAGACGACACCTGCGCAGTGCCTGCTCGGTCAGGTCGGTGTCGGGGGCCGCGGCGACGAAGTTGCCGCCCAGCGCGACGAAGACCCGCACCTCCCCGTCGCGCATGGCGCGGATGCTGTTGACCGCGTCGTGGCCGTGGTGGCGCGGGGGCGTGAAGGCGAACTCGTCGCCGAGCCGGTCCAGGAAGGCGTCGTCCGGCTTCTCGTGGATGCCCATCGTCCGGTCGCCCTGCACATTGGAATGCCCGCGCACCGGGCACAGGCCGGCGCCCGGGCGCCCGATGTTGCCGCGCAGCAGCAGGAAGTTGACGACGTCCCGGATGGTGGGCACGGAGTGCTGGTGCTGGGTCAGGCCCATCGCCCAGCAGACGACGATCCTCTCGGCGCCCAGCACCTGGCGGAACGCGGACCGGATCTCCTCCTCGGACAGGCCGGTGGCCGCCAGGATGTCCGCCCAGGACGCCTTGCGGGCGTGCTCGGCGAACTCCTCGAAGCCATGCGTGTACCGCTCGATGAAGGAGGTGTCCAGACAGGTGTCCGGCGCCTCGTCCTCCGTCTCCAGCAGCATGCGGTTGAAGGCCTGGAAGAGTGCCTGGTCTCCGCCCAGTCTGATCTGCAGGAACCGGTCCGCCAGCTTGGTGCCGCCGCCGAGGACACCGGAGGGCCGCTGGGGGTTCTTGAACCGGAGCAGCCCGGCCTCGGGCAGCGGGTTGACCGCGATGACACGGGCGCCCCGCTGCTTGGCCTTCTCCAGCGCGGAGAGCATGCGGGGGTGGTTGGTGCCGGGGTTCTGGCCCACCACGAGGATGAGGTCGGCTTCGTGGAGGTCCTCCAGGCTGACGCTGCCCTTGCCGATGCCGATGGTCTCCGTCAGGGCCGAGCCGCTGGACTCGTGGCACATGTTGGAGCAGTCCGGCAGGTTGTTGGTGCCGAACATGCGGACGAAGAGCTGGTAGAGGAACGCGGCCTCGTTGCTCGCCCGTCCCGAGGTGTAGAAGGCCGCCTGGTCCGGGTGATCGAGCGCGGCGAGTTCGCGGGCGATCACGGCGAACGCGTCGTCCCAGGAGATCGGCCGGTAGCGGTCGTCGCCGGCGGGGCGGTACATGGGGTGCGTGAGGCGTCCCTGCTGTCCGAGCCAGTAGTCGCTGCGCGGGAGCAGATCCTCCAGGGTGTGCTCGGCGAAGAAGTCCGGGGTCACCCGGCGGAGGGTCGCCTCCTCGGCCACGGCCTTGGCCCCGTTCTCGCAGAACTCCGCCTTGTGCCGGTGTTCCGGTTCGGGCCAGGCGCAGCCGGGGCAGTCGAAGCCCTCCTTCTGGTTGACCCGGAGCAGAGTGAGCAGGCTGCGGCGGGCCCCCATCTGTTCGCTCGCGTGCCGGAGCGAGGAGGTGACCGCGGGGATGCCGGCGGCGTACTCCTTCGGCGGGCCGACCCGCAGACGGGCGTCACCGGGGTCCTCGGCAGGTGGCTTGCGAGTCATCTGTAGCGCTACTCCGCGGTGTGGGGAGACCGGAGTCACGCCATGACCCCAGGTTGCGCATCACACAACGGTATCGTGATGCGCAACATGGAAAGGGAAACCTCGGAGCGGCGCCGTGTCAAGAGAACGACGGCAAGGGGGGAGGAACCGGAGCACCTGCTCGACGCCGTCCGCCTGTCGCGGCCGGTGTCCATTCGGCCGGGCCGGCCGTGGCGGGGCTCAGGCCCAGGCCGTCACCGGCACGAACGAACTGTCCTGCCGGGAACGTCCTGATGCTTCTGGGCACCGCGCTGACCTGCGTAGTAGCCCCATCGCGCAGCACCCCGTGCACATCGCGTGCACAATGGCAGCGGCCATCTCAGTGAGCGAGGCGCGCACGGTGAGGCCGCAGATCATCTCTGCCCCCTCTCCTTGCGAGCTGTGACAGCTGAGCCCGACACCCGCTTGATTGGTGCGCCGCCCCGGTGGCCACGCCCCCGCCCCACGCCAGCTTGTCGTCCCCGCCGCTGTGAGCGCGGCACCAGCGCCGCGTCGGGCAGTCCCACTGGGGCCGGAATGCCGAACAGCTCCTCGAAGGAAGCCGGTGCAGTTCCCAGTCCACTTCCAGGGCGAAGCCATTAGTCGCGCCCCTTCACTTCCGGCCCCGGGGCCTGCCGGACGGGTCAGACCCCGGGACCGAACACAGCGATGGCGGTCAGCTCTGGTAGGCGATCAGAGCCATCATGCCGACCTCCCCGTGGTACGCGTTGTGGCAGTGCATCATCCACTGGCCGGGGTTGTCGGCGTCGAAGACGACGGAGAGCTTCTTCTTGGGCAGCACGATGGCGGTGTCCTTGCGCGGGCCACTGTCCCCGAGCTGGTAGGTGTGCCCGTGCAGGTGCATCGGGTGCCACATCTCCGTGCTGTTGACGAAGTCCAGCCGGACCCGCTGCCCTTCCTCGACCGTGAGCGGATTCGCGGTCGGGTCGGCCATGTCGTAGGCCTTGCCGTTGACGGCCCAGTCGTACTTGTCCATGCCGCCGGTCAGCTCGACGCGGTGCACCCGGTCCACCTTCTTGGACGGAAGGCGTACGTCGTCAGCCGCGCGCAGCTCTGACGCCGTCAGGATCCTGCCGTTCAGTTCCTTCGGGCGGACGGTGGCCTTCGGCGCACCGCCGGATGCCGTACGCGCCAGGGCCATGCCGGTGGCGTCCTTGCCCTCGGCCAGCGCGACGAGCGGGAAGACGCCGTCTCCGAGGGTGACCAGGACGTCGTACCGCTCCCCCATGCCGATCAGCAGGGCGTCGACCTGCTGATGCTCGACAGGGAAGCCGTCGGTGTGGGTGATGGTCAGCTTGTGGCCGCCGAGCGCCACCCGGTACGCCGTGTCGCCGCCCGCGTTGATGATGCGCAGCCGGACCCGCCGGCCGGGCTTGGTCTGCAAGACGGCGGGGTCAGCGGGGACACGGCCATTGACCAAGTGGTACGGGTACTTCACGTCGCCGGCGTCGCCACCGAGCAGCTCGCTCTCGGCGCCCATCAGCATGAACTTCATCGACGAGCCACCGGACGAGGGTGAGGCGGACGGGGACGGCGAGTCCTCCCCCATGTCCATGTCGCCCATGTCGTGGCCCTCGTGAGCACCGGAGCCGGCGTGGCCGCCCATGTCCATGCCGCTCATACCGCGCCGCATCTCGGCAAGGACCTCGTCGGGGGTGCCGGTGACTCCGTCGACCCAGTCGTCCAGGACGACGACCCATTCGTCGTCGTACGACAGCGGTTCCTTCGGGTCCTCGACGATCAGCGGCGCGTAGAGGCCCCGGTCGAGTTGGACGCCGACGTGGGGGTGGAAGAAGTAGGTGCCGGGGGCGTCGGCGATGAAGCGGTAGGTGAAGTTGGCGCCCGCGCGTACGGCCTGCTGGGTAACCGGTGGTACCCCGTCCATATCGTTGCGCATGGCGATGCCGTGCCAGTGGATGGACGTGGTGGTCTTACTCGGCAGCTGGTTGGAGAGTTCGGCGGCCAGGGTGTCGCCGGCGGACAGGCGGATCTCCTTGCCCGGGGCCTGGCCGCTGAAGGCCCAGCTCTTGGCCATGACGCCGCCCCCGAGGTCGAGCATGGCGGGCGCGGCGGTCAGGGCCACCTTCTGCGTCCTGCCGGTGCACTTCCGCTTCCTCTCGGCTGCGGCGACCGCCGAGCCTGAGGGGCTGACCAGGGCGGGTGCCGCGCTGGAGCCGCTGCTGCAGGCGGCGAGCGCGCCGACGCCCGCGACGCCGAGCCCGGCGAGCAGGACGGAGCGGCGGTTGATGCTGTTCATGGGTGTCCTCGATCTCAGTGTGCGCATACGGTGGTTGGCGTGCTGGGACGGCTCCTCGGCATGACGAAGGCGCGAGGAAGCCGTTGGGCACGGCCTAAATGCGCAGTTGAGAGAGAACGGACAGGTCCGGGGGCGCTCGATCCACTGTCCCGGCGGAATGGGGCGCTGCGGCGACGGCTTCGGGAGCGGGGAGACCCCACGGCGCCGGGGTCTGTACCGGCACCGGGACCTTCACGACCTCCAAGCTCCCGGTCGAGCAGTGCTGCATGGCCACACCGGAGCAGGGCGGGCCATCAGCACTGCTCATCGGCGGCACGGAGGCCATCGTCGGCTCTGCGGCCTGCCCGGCGGTGCTTCGGTGCTCATGCCCGGACATGGCCGTCGCCGGTGCGCTATGGCCGCCCGACATCACCATGCCGGACGTCATCACATGCGTGGCGGATGAAGCGGTCGGGCCGATCGCCACGGCGACCGTCTCATGGTGAATCAGTACGGCGAGTGCTGCGAGCAGAGCGATGACGGCGGCACGTACCCAGCGGACGACGCCGTGCGCGGCATGGGTCCGCGGGGCACAAGCTCCACGTGGGGGCATCGCTTCCCTCTGGGTTCCGGTGAGATGACTGCCGCCAATATACCCGTAGGGGGTAAGCCGAACTCCGGGCCGCAGACGCGCCCGACCGCAGTGCCCTCACGTCTGAGGCACGGACACCGCACCCGGCGCGCTACGCCCCTCGCGCTGCGCTCCCTGCTTTCGCTGCCCGAACGGAGTGACGCCCCGCGGCTTGTACACCGCGAGCACCATGGCCAGCAGCAGCACGACCAGTGCGAGCACGGAGTGCAGCACAGGAGAGAAGTCGCGCACCGAGGACAGCTCAGCCTCCGGGTCCGCCGCCCTGTGCGCCATGGACCTGAACGTCCCCATGTAGATCAGCAGGACGACGGTGGCCACGACGTTGATCAGAAGCTTGAACAGGACCCAGTAGTGACGGAAGAGGCCCCAAGGCGTCCCCAGCGACTGGACGATGCCGGTGAGCAGCGCGGCAAAGGCGAGCGGGACGAGGGTGTACCAGGCGGTCGGCTCCATCACGAGGTAGACGCCGCGCACCGCCGCCGGGTCCTGGCTGGTTGTGCCGATCACCGCCAGGGCGAGAAAGGCCACGACCGCGCCGAGCCAACCGACCGAGGACGTGACGTGCGCGACGAGGGCCAGCTTGCGCAGGCGGGGCGGCATGGTCATCCGATGCCCCCGGTGGACGGTCCGTCGGGTGCAGACACGCCGACGGGCGGAACCTGTCCCCCGAAGTGACTGCCGGGACCGTGACCACCCGGTCCCGCCACCAGATGCATGATCACGAAGAGCAGGACCACGACCAGCGCGACGAACCCGGCCTTCACCCAGCGCGGCACTCCCGCGCGCGTTGCGCTGCCGGAAGTCCCATCGGCCGTCTTGCGAGTGGCCGGCTCCTGGGACGGATCCACCATGAGGGTTCTCCTTTTCTCGCCCAGGCCTGGGCGGCGTGCCGGTCGAACGAGCCCAGCTTTATCGAGACACTCTGTCGCTGTCAAACCATAGTGTCTCCACATCGGCGTCCCGTACGCTTTCTGCGTGCCGAAGCTCTGGAACGAGACGATCGAGGCGCACCGCCGCGAGGTGCGCGACGCCATCCTGGACAGCACCGCCGCACTCGCGGCCGAGAAGGGCCCCCTGTCGGTGACGATGTCTCAGATCGCGGAGAAGGCCGGTATCGGGCGGGCCACGCTGTACAAGTACTTCCCGGACGTCGAAGCGATCCTGCACGCCTGGCACGCGCGCGAGATCGCCGGTCACCTGGCCCGGTTGACGGAAGTCCGGGACCGGACCGACGGACCGGGCAAGCGCCTCGAAGCGGTCCTGGAGGCCTACGCCCTCATCACCCATGCGTCCCACGGCCACCACGACACGGACCTGGGAGCGTTCCTGCATCGGGACAGCGGCGACCACCTCGCCCACTCACACCGTCGCCTCCAGCACATGGTTCAGGACCTGCTGACCGAGGCGGCACAGGCCGGCGACGTCAGGGCCGACATCCCGCCCGCCGAACTCACGCGCTACTGCCTCAGCGCCCTGGCGGCAGCACGAACCCTGCCGTCCGAGGCCGCCGTGCGACGCCTGGTCACGGTCACCCTGGCCGGCGTGCGCCCTTCACCGCACTGACGCCCTCGGAGAGGGAACTTCCGCCTTCTGAACGCGCCTTGGCCTCACCACGTACTAAGGGCATCCGTAGACAACAGCCAGAGGACGGCCCACGTCGACGCGTCCGCGAACCACCGCACGCGCGACGGCCGGTCGATGCGGAGGGCAGCAATGGGAAGTCCGGCTCTGACCTGGACGCTGACGACGGTCGCCGCACTCGTGACCGTCGTGAGCGCAGCCCGGCTCGCCGCAGCGGGCAACGGAGAGGCCCGATTCGCCGCCGGAGGCGACGTCGTCATGGCCGGTGGCATGGCCGCGATGTTCCTGCCCGCGACGGCAGCCAGCTTCGGCGACCACGGCCTGTGGTGGGTCACGGCGTTCACCGCCGTCGGCCTCGGCGGTGTGGCCCTGTCCGTGCACCACGCTCGGCTGCACGGCTGGCAACACGGTCGCCGCTGGGCACACCACGTCATCGGCAGTGCCGCGATGGTGATCATGACGCTGGCCATGCCGGGCACCGATTCCCCGCCGGCTCTGGCTCTGGGTGGGCACTCGATGGCCGGCATGAATCACGGACATGGCCACGGGTCCGCCGGAACGTCCGAAGCCCCGGAGCTGGCGGGCATGGCCGGCATGGACCACTCCTCAGGGATGACCGCCCACGACATGACGACCGGCGCCGGCCACAGCGCCGCGGCGGGAGGCTCCGCTTCTGTGTGGCGTGTCGTTCTGTTCGCGCTGGCCTTGTACTTCCTGCTCTCGATCGTCGCGTCCGTATGGGCGCGGCTCCGCGGCACCGACCGGCAGGCGGGCGCGGGCCGCGGCGCAGGCAGGGGCCGCTGGGCACGGCGGTTCCTGGCCCTGCCCGACGCGATCGTGGTGTTCGTCGCGTCCCTGGCCCTGTCCGTCTGGGACAAGGCCCGGTCGGGAGGGAACAAGCGCCGGGCCCACGCGGCGGCAGGCAACCGGAGCCGCCGTCGCCCGCCGGGTACGTCACCGGCCGCAGCGCTGATGGCCCACATCGGCATGGGCGGCACGATGTGCGCCATGCTCGTCATGATGGCCGGCTGACGCCCCGTCGCCCGGACTTGGAGCACAGGGTGAGGCCCCTGCGGCGTCGGGAGCCATCGGGCACCGCAGGGGTCCACGTGGACGCCGAGTCGAGCTCTGGTGTGAAGTCGCGCGGCCCGGGAGATACCGCTCAGTGGGCGCCGTTCGATTCGACGGCGAGGCGCTTCGTGAACGCGTTGCCGCCGTTCTTCGACTCGTACACCCCGGTCTGGGTGGCTGCCAGGATGTGCTCGGCGTCGACGGCCGTGAGTGCTTGGGGCTGGCCGCCCGGCACGGTGGCGACCTTCTTCCAGGTGCGTCCGCCGTCACTGCTGCGGTGTACGCCCCCGGAGGTGTCGATGCCGTACAAGGCGTTCTTCGCCGCCCAGGAGAGGAAGGCCATCACCGGCTTCTCGCCCTTGGCGAAGGTCCTGCCGCCATCGGCGCTCCGGGCCACGCCGTCGGCGGTGGTGGCGAGCACAAGGTCGGGGTCCTGCGGGCTGACCGCGATGTCGATGGCTTCCAGCCGCGCGCCGTCCTTCCAGGAGACGCCGTCCTTGGTCGTGCGGACCAGGCCGTTGGTGGAGTCGTAGCCGTAGACCGTGCCGTGGGCGAACTCCAGGGCGTGGAAGTCCGACTCGCCGGACAGGGACAGGGACTTCCAGCTCCTGCCCGCGTCGGTGCTCTTGATGAGCCCCTTGTTGCCACCGGAGGCCGGGTGGCCGCTGGCGTAGAAGGTCTTGGCCCCGGCCACGGTGAAGCCCATGAAGTCGTCCTTGCTGTCACCCACCAGCTCGGGCTCCCCCTTGGCGTCGGGGCTGTAGACGCCCTCGTGGGTGGCGACGTACAGGCGCTGATCGGCGGGGTCCAGACCGAGACCGTGGATGTGACTCACGGTCGTCCCAGAAGCGGCGGAGCCGGTCGCGGCGTCGCCTCCGCTGCCGGAGCAGGCGGCCAGGGTGAGGGCAAGAGCCAGGGCAGTGGCTGCCACGGCGGCAGGGCGCTTGTTCATGATTCCTCGGGGCGTACGTGTGCACCGGAGCGGCGACGGCCGATCACGGTGATGGCGGCGTGGGGAGACGACCGCCCGGGCTCCTCGGGTGGCGCCTCGGAGCCCTGGGCGGTCAGTGGGTGATGCGGATCAGAGCCGGTCGAGGATCTTCTCGAACTTCTCGACCTCGGCGGACTGGGTCTTCACGACGTCGGCTGCGAGCTTCTTGGCCGTGGCGTTGCGGCCGTTCTTCTGCTCGTCCTCCGCCATGGTGATCGCGCCCTTGTGGTGCTCGATCATCATCTCCGCGAACATGCGGTCGAACTCGGTGCCCTTGGCGGCCTCGAGCTTCTTCATGTCCTCGTCGGACATCATTCCGGACATCCCGGATCCATGGTCCATGCCACCGGACCCGTGGTCCATGCCGGGCATGCTCTCCTCGGCGGACTCCGGCTTGCCCCAGGCCTTCAGCCAGGACTTCATGGTCTGGATCTCGGGATCCTGGGCCTTCTCGATCTCCGCGGCCAGGGTCTTGATCTCCGCGTCGTAAGCCCGGCCGTCCGCGAGCTTGGACATCTCCAGAGCCTGCTCGTGGTGCGGGATCATCATCTGGGCGAACATCACGTCGGCGTCGTTGAACGCGCCGGGCGCCGGGTTGTCGCCCGCGGTCTGCGTGGGCGTGGCGGAGGCGGAGCTACCGCTCCCGTGGTCCATGCCCTCCATGTCGTCCCCGCCGCAGGCGGCGAGCAGCAGCCCGCCTGCCGCGACGGTGCTCACGATCGCCATACGACGACGGAGACGGCGGCGCAGGGCAGGGTTGTGGGCAGTCATGTGCGAATACCTCGCTTGATCAGTTCTGTCAGTGAAGGTGGGGGATACACGCCGTGTGCACGGGCATGACGAAGCCCGGGCTGCGGGTCCGGCCTATATCCGCAGCACTGACAGCTGAACGAGGAGAGGTCTGGGCGGTGGCGGGAAGGGACGCAGCACTGCCATCGCGCGGGCGAGCAGGGCCGTCAGCTGGCCTTTCCGACGAGCCGCCGCGCACGGGAACAGCCAGAGCAGCCATCCGGTGAGAACAGCCACGCACACGGACAGCACGTCCATGCCGGTAACGGGCCCTTCCGCGGTCGGTTCGGTCGGTGCAACCGCCCCATGGTCCACCATTGCCACGGGCTCGGTGGAGGTCCGGGTCTCTGCAGCTCCCTGGGCCATGTCGCCCTGGTGCGTGACCGAGACGGCATGAGATGCGCCGCCCGTTCCTGAGCCGGACGAGTGCTCCGGATGTCCCATCGTGTGCATGGCGAAGACGCCGAATGCGAGCGCGGCGACCAGCAGCAGGTACCCGAAGGCCCCTCCCACACGCAGCCGACTGCTCACAGGCAACATGCCGGACATGCTACTAAGACGCTTCCTGGGACGGCGACCTGCCGACCGGCCCCGCAAGCTCACCCTCGCACCAGCCGTCGCAGATGCCTGGACATATTCACGCCGGTCCGCCACCACCTCAGCCGTGTCGCCTCACCGGCCAGGATCGACACCATGCGCGTACCCCTGATCAGCAGTGATGGCGCGTCTGGCCCGTCAGCGCGAGAGTGGTCCGCCCAGTACGTCCAGGACGGTCCCGCCGAGCACTCCGAGTACGACGGATCCGGTGGCCGCCCCGTAGGCGACTGCGGCAGCTGACCTGGACATCGCGCCCGGATCACTCCCGGGTCCGCGTGCGAGAAAGGCTGGGGCGATCCAGCGCAGGTAGTAGAAGAGGGAGGCCACCGTGTTGACGGCCGCGACGACGGCGAGCCATGCGTAGCCGCCGTCGATGGCCGCGCTGAAGGCTTCCAGTTTGCCGAGGAAGACGGCGGTCGGGGGTGTGCCCACCAGGCCCAGCAGGCAGACGACGAGCGAGGCGACCAGGGCCGGGTGCGCCCGTGCCAGGCCGCGGTAGTCGTCGATGGCGTGGGCGCCCGGGAGCGCGCAGACGACGGCGAAGGCGCCGAGGTTGGTCAGCGCGTACGCGGCGAGGTAGTACAGCAGCGCCTCCTGGTCGAGGGCGGTGCGTCCGGCGACGGCCACCGGGAGCAGGAGGTAGCCGACCTGGCTGATGGTGGAGTACGCGAGCAGGCGCTTGACATCCTGCTGGAAGAAGGCCGCCAGGTTGCCCAACGTCATCGAGGCGACCGAGAGCACCGCCACCAGGCCGGCCCACGGCAGGTCGGCGTCCGCGAGCGGCACGGCGGCGAGCCGGTAGAACGCCGCCAGGGCGCCGATCTTCGGGATCGTGGTGAGGAAGGCAGCAACGGGCCCCGAGCTGCCCTGGACCGCGTCCGGCACCCAGAAGTGGCCGGGCACGCCTCCGGCCTTGAACAGGACGCCGGCGAGCAGGGCGAGCGTGCCGGCTGCCACCAGTCCCGCCGGTGCCTCGGCGAGTTCAGTGCGCAGCATCGGGTACGACGTGACGCGCCCGGCGGCGAGGAGGGCGGTGATACCGGCGAGCATCACGACGCCGAGGAGCGCACCCACCACGTAGAACTTCATGGCCGCCTCGGTGCCGGGGCCGTCTTTGCGGAACCCTGCGAGCGCGTAGGCGGGCACGCTGGCCAGCAGGTAACCGGCAGCGAGGAGGAGCAGGTCCTGGGCGCCGGCCATCATCAGAGCGCCGGCGGAGGCGAGCTGGAGAAGGACGTAGAACTCCGTCTCGCGTGGGTCGGCGTACATGCGCGGCATTGCCAGCGCGAGGACCAGCAGTGTGGCGCCGAGGATGACGATCCTGCTGGTGGCAGTGAGCGTGTCCAGGGCGAAGGAGTCGCCGAAAGCCGTCTCCACGGGGCCGGCCGCCGCAATCGCGGCGGCCACGATCCCCCCGGTGCAGGCCGCGCCGGCCATCGCTCCGGTAAGCCACTGGCGGCCGCGCGGCAGCCACGCTCCGAGCAGCAGACCGAGCACGGCCGAGGCGCCGAGCAGGACCTCGGGCAGGAGGTCGAGGGGGTTCTCGTTCATCCCGGTCATCTCGTTCATCGCGCGAGCAGCTCCAGCACGGTGTGCGAAGCGGGCTCGATGACGTCGAGGACGAACCGGGGAGCGAGTCCCAGGACGACACCCAGGATCAGCAGCGGAACGATCGCGAGCCCTTCGTGGGCGCGGATGTCCGGGAAGGGCCGTTCGGTGCCCGGCGCGGCGACCGGTAGCCGCAGCGGTCCGAGGAAGATCTGTTGCAGGGCGCGCAGGAACAGGCCCGCGGTGAGCAGGATCCCGAGCACGGCCAGGCCGGTGGCCACCGGCTCCGGGCCCAGGCTCCCGGTGAGGATCTGGAACTCGGCGATGAAGCCGGAGAAGCCCGGCAGCCCCAGCGAGGCGAAGGCGGCGACGCCGGTCAGCGCGGCGAAGACGGGCGCCCGCCCGGCCACGCCGGAGTACGCGGACATCTCGTACGTACGGCCGCGCTCGTACAGCACGCCGGACAGCAGGAACAGCGCGCCGGTCAGCAGCCCGTGGCTGACCATCTGGAAGACCGAGCCGGTGACGGCCAGACGCCGGGCCTCCTCCTGGTCCGCGCCGACGGCCCCGGCCGCGCCGATCGCCAGGACGATGTAGCCCATGTGGTTGACGGAGGTGTACGCGACCATCCGTTTGAAGTCGTTCTGGGCGAGGGCGACCAGCGCGCCGTAGAGGACGGAGACCACACCGACGACGACGAAGACGAGGGCGTAGTCACGCCACGCGTCGGGCAGGACGGGCATGGCGATGCGCAGGAAGCCGTAGGTGCCCATCTTCAGCAGGACTCCGGCCAGGATCGCCGACCCGGCGGCCGGGGCGTCGGTGTGCGCGGGCGGCAGCCAGGTGTGGAAGGGCACGGTCGGCGTCTTCACCGCCAGTCCGACGGCGACGGCGAGGAGGACGAGAGCGCCATACGTCGTGCGCCCGGCGAGCGGGTCCGCGCGGGTCAGCTCGACGATGTCGAAGGTATGCGGATCGGCGGCCAGATACAGGCCGATGAAGCCGAGCAGCAGCGCGAGGGAGCCGATGAAGGTGTAGAGGAAGAACTTCAGGGCGGAGCGTGCCGCGTCCTTGTGTCCCCATCCGGCGATGATGAAGTACATCGCGACGATCGACAGGTCGAAGAAGACGAAGAACAGGATCAGGTCGAGGGCGACGAACAGGCCGAGACAGGTGGTCTGGAGGAAGAGGAACAGGGCCGCGAACTCCCTGACCCGCCGCGTCGCGCGCCACGAGTACAACGCGCAGGCGAGGAACAGCACGCAGGTGACGGCGACGAGCGGGAGCGACAGACCGTCGACTCCGACGTGGTAGCTGATGCCGGCGCTGGGGATCCAGCGGGCCCGGGTCTCGTACTGCATGCCGCCGTCGGGCTGGTATCCCGCCCAAACAATCACCGTCAGGACCAGTTCGGCGGCGGTGGTCGCTGCCCAAGCCATCAGGAAGAGAGCGCGGGGCGCGCTGCGCGGCACGCACAGCAGGAGGGCCGCGACGGCGGTCGGGAGCAGGACGATGGCCGTGAGCACGGCGGTCACCTCACAAGGACGAGGACGACGGCGAGGACGGTGAAGGCGGCGATCGCCTGCGCGATGTACTGGTGCAGCTGTCCGGTCTGCGGCCGTCGCGCCCAGCGGCCGAGCGCACGGGTACCGCCCGCGACGCCCTCCACGGCGCCGTCGACGAGCCGCTCCGCCTGGGCGTTGGTCCACTGCGCCAACCGGACCGAGCCGCGGGCGGTGTCCTCGACGGCGCGGTCCAGTACGCGGTCGTCGAAGGTGGCGAGCGCGTCGGCGAGGCGTAGTACAGGGTTCACGAAGAGGAAGCGTGCGGCGGTCTCCAGGCGAATCCAGTCCGACGCCCAGGCAGTCAATCGGCTGAGCACGGCGAGGAGTTGAGGACCATGGATCCAGACCAGGGCCGAGACAGCGACCGCAAGCGCGCCCGACAGGGCGAACTCCCAAAAGTACGGGCCCGGTTCCGCCTCTCCCCCGAGAACCCGCCCCACCGCGTCCCGGACGGGTGGGAAGGACGGGGCGGTGAGTGCGGCGCAGGCGACGGCCAGAGTCACGAGCGGCAGCCGGGCCACATGCGGCAGCGGCTGCCCGCGATCGTCCGGTAGGGGCACGGGCACGGGCTGCCAGACGAACCACAGGGCCTTGACGCTGTAGACAGCGGAGATCACCGCACCGGCCAGCCCGACGACGTACAGCGCCGCGTTGTCCTCAAGGGCGCCGGCGAGGAGCACATCCTTGGCCGCCCACAGGGCCAGAGGCGGGACACCGGCCAGAGTAAGGCCCGCAACGGTGAACGTGATCCCGGCCGTACGGTGCCGCCGGGCCGCCCCGCGCAGGGCGGACAGCGCCTTGGCGCCGAAGGCTGTCAGCCAGGCGCCCGCGACGAGGAAGGCCAGGCTCTTCGCGGCGGCATGGGCGATGAGCTGTAAGGTTCCGCCAGTTACCGCACCAGCCCCGGCGGCGAGCACCATGAAGCCGATCTGGGCACAGGTCGAGGCGGCGAGCAGCTGCTTGAGGTCGGTCTGCGCCACGGCGACCAGGCCGAGCACCACCGCTGTCACCGCGCCCGTCCACGCCACCACGGGCCCGCCCCAACCTGACTGGGCGAGAAGCGGCTCCAAGCGCAGCAGCAGATACGCCCCGGCCACGACCATGGTCGCCGAGTGCAGTAGAGCAGAGACCGGACTCGGGCCCTGCATGGCCCGGGACAGCCAGAAACTGAACGGCAGTTGGGCCGACTTGCCGAACGCGGCCGCGATGACGCCGGCGGTGATGACGGCAGACCACGCGCCGGTCGCGTCCGCGAGTTCGTCGAGGGCGAGGGAGTCGGCCTGCCCGCTGGCCAGCGCCGCCCCGGCGGCGACATAAAGGCCGAGGTCGGCGGCGCGCGTGGTGAGGAAGGCCGAGTTGGCGGCATCACCGCGCTCAGGATCGCGCCACCAGTAGCCGATCAGCGCCCAGGAGGTGGCTCCCATCACCTCCCACGCCATCAGCAGGACCGGCAGCGTGGTCGCGGTGACCGTCGTCAGCATCGCACCGCTGAACAGCAGCATCAGCCCGAAGAAGCGGGCGCGTGCCTCACCCGGTCCCATGTCGGCGACGCTGAACAGCAGGACGGCCGCGGTCACCGCCGTGACGGTTACGACCATGAGCCCGGAGAGCCCGTCGACCGCGAGCCCGGCGGGGAGCCCTTCGAGCAGCGGCGCCTCGATCCGTGGGTGCTCGAACGCCACGACGACGGCGATGCCGAGCGCGGCGACGGCCGTGCCGACCGCGACGCCAGGGGCGTAGCGGTCCACCGGGCGGCCAACTACCGCCAGCAGCGTCCCCACGGTCAGCGGCAGCGCGACGAGCGCCCACAGCAGCGCGCTCACTCCTTCAGCTCCGCCGCCATGTCGGTCATGTCGACCTCGCGAGCCCGGAACAGCGCGGTCACCACGGCGAACCCGATGGCCATCTCCACCGCCATGACCGTAACCGCCAGGACGACCAGCACCTGCCCGTCGGCAGCGGCCGGGGCGATGTAGTGCCAGACTGCCGCGGCTCCCAGGATGATGCCGCCCAGCATCAGTTCGAGCCCCATCATCAGCATCACGATCGACTGCTGGGTGAGCGCGCCGAACAGGCCGATACCGAACAGCGCGGCGGCAAGCAACAGGAACAGCTCCAGACTCATCGGCCCGTCCCTCCCCGTACCGCGTCGTCGGCGGTCCGCGCCTTCAAGTCGTCGCCGAACCGGTCGTAGCGGCCCCGGCGGGTGGCCAGGACGACGGTCGCCACGATGGTGGCGAACAGGGCGAGCCCCAGGGTCATCATGGTGAGCATCTGAGGTCCCATCAGTGACAGGCCCAGGTCCATGGTTGGATCGTCCGAGGGTTTGCCGCGCCGGGACGGCCACGGGGCGAGCAGGATCCCCGCGGCGAGTACGGCGAAGACCGCCGCGCAGATCACGGCCGCGCCCTTCTTGTTGTGGACCATGGTCATCGGCATGAGCCCGGCCGGGTTCATCATGTACATCACCATGAACACGGCCATGATGGCCATCTCGATGGTCATCATCAGCACGATCACAACGCCGAGGTAGTCCAGCCCGAGCAGCAGCACCTCGCCGCCGACGCACAGGAGCGAGGTCAGCAGCGCGTACGTCGCCCGGGCCATGGAGTCGAACCGGAAGACCATGACTCCGCCGGCAACCGCCAGCAGGGCCAGCACCCAGAAGATCACGTCGTCGAGCATGGGCGGCCCACCTCGCTCTCATCGGTTCAGGACGACGACGGCGACGAACAGCGCCTGAAGCAGCGTCAGCGGCACCAGCACCATCCACGCCACCTCCATGTACCGCTCCATCCGCAGCACGGGCAGTGCCCGACGCCCGGCGACCAGCAGCACCAGGACGGCGGCGGTCTTGATCAGCGTCCACGCCCAGCCCGGCAGCAGCGGGCCCTGTCCGCCTCCAAGGAACAGCGGCACACTGAAACCGGCGGTCACCACCAGCAGCAGCCACCGCCCGCCCAGGAACACCAGCCGGTCCACGCCCGCCAGTTCGGTCGCCGCACCGCCGGCCGCGTCCCGCGACAGCGGGTACTCGAACGGGCCCCAGAAGGCCATCGCGAGTGCGCTCAGCAGATAGACGACGAACGCGGCCGGCATCCACACCACGAACCACAAGCCCTCCTGAGCCGCGACCACGTCGCCCACCCGCAGGGACTCGGCACCAAGGGCGGCGGTGGTGATCGCGAACATGTGCGGAAGTTCGTACGCCAGCCCCTGCGCCAGGAATCGGTACCCGCCGATCAGCGACAGCGCCGAGTTCGGCCCCCAGCCCGCCAGCCACACCGCCGCCCAGGCCAGCGCCTCCATCGCGTTGAACCACACGATGCCGACGGACGGATCGCTCACGGCACGAAAACCCCACGGCAGTACGGCACCCGCGAGCACCGCGGCCAGCGGGACCAGCACCACGCCCAGCCTTCCGAGCAGCCGATCCGCGGCCGTCGTACGGCGCGGCTGCTGGACGAGCAGCCGCAGGGCCTCGCGTAAGGGGGCCACCGCCCGCAGTCCAGCCTCCCGGACAGTCCGGGCGGAGCCGCGCTCGGCCGACCCGGACAGCAACGCGTCGAACCCGGCCGTGACCACGGCTGCCACCGCCAGGGCGACGGGCAGGACGACGGTCGCCCACAGGGGCGCTGCATCAGGCATGGGCCGCTCCGGACACGGACGCGAGGGCGAGTTCGTCGAGGTCGGGGTCCAGGCTGGCCACGATGATCCGAGCGCAGGCGAACTCGGCGCCGGTCAGCAGCTCGGGGAGGACGTCGAGCAACGCCTGCGACGGTGGCCGTGGTCCGTCCAGCCTGCCACGCGGGCCGGTCCGGTCATCCGGCGCCAATGGCCGTGCGTCGTCGAGCCCGTCGAGGCCGCGTTCGACCTCGCTCATCCACATCAGCAGCCGGTTGTACGCGTCCCCGTCCGCAGCAAGAGCCGGCCCAGTCACTCCGACGGCCCGCGCCCTGTCCGCCGACAACTCACCCAGTCCGGCGATCGACCAGCGAAGGGGCCGGGACCGGCCGACTCTGCGAACCGTACGGCGCAGATCGCCGTCGACCCCCTCACGCGGCGCCCCCGACAGCACCTCGTCGCGCAGCCGACGGCACCGCGCCGCAACGTCGTCCCAGCCGACGACGGCAAGGAGCCGTCCCGCACTGTCCAGATGCGCGGCACAGCGTCGGCGCGCCGCACGGTCCCTGGTGACTTTCTCGCCCTGCGCGGCCCGCAGCCACGGCTCGTCCCAGAAGGGGAGTCGATGGACGGACGGTACGCGGAGGTGGTCCACTGCGACGTCCTGCACGACGTCGCCTTGCAGGGTGAGACGGAGGATGAGCCCCGCCGGCCAGTCGCTCAGCGCGGGACCGATCGGCACGTGCAGCTGGTCGAGCCTGAGCTCGTCTCGGTCGTCGCCCCTTTCGGCCATCGGCAGGCCTGCTACCTGGCCCATGGTGTGCATCTCGTGACCCATGTGACCCATATGGCCGTCATGGCCTGCGTGGTCCATATGGTCCTTGTGCGGCCCGTGGTCAGCAGGTTGGTGGTGCTCATGCCCCTCGTGGCCGGAGTGAGCGGCATGGCCACCATGGCCGTGGTCCATGCGGTGACGGTTTGGGCCTTGATCACCTTGATCGTCGGATGCTTCGGGCGGCGAGCTGTCGTGGTGCGTGTCGTGGTGGTGCCCCTCACCGTGCCCCTCATGATCGCCGTGCTCATGAGCGCCGGGCTCGTCCGCCACGTCGGCCCTGTGCCAAGTCACCGTCCTGTCGATCAGGTCCCTGCGAGCCATGTCGAGCGCGCCGGCGATCCGCCCGCTCTCCCCTGCCACGATGCGCAGGGCGGGCTCCGGCATCGACCACTCGATGCCGTCAAGCCACTCTCCGTCCTCCGGCGCCGGGACGCCGCAGACGAGCAGCAGATCCGCGGCGGCTGGAGTATCCACGACGGGCCACCCCCGCCGACGTACCTCCGCCTCAGCCTCCAGCCGGAGTTCCGTCACTCCAGGCATCGTCACCGCCAGCACCGCGGGGCGTGTCATCGCCGTGCGCCGTAGAGCGCCTCTCAGGTCCACCTCAGGGCCCCCTCGCGCCAGGCGTATGCCACCGCCGCGAACAGGATGCCGAGGAAGAGGAACATCTCCACGACGGCCGGAGTGCCCACCTCCGAAACGACCTTTGCCCACGGGTACATGAAGAGCATCTCCATGTCGAAGGCCAGGAAGATCATGGTGACCGGGTACCAGCGCACATGGAACCGGGACACGGCATGCTCGCCCGGCTTGAGACCTCCGGCGAAGGGACCGGCTTCGAGAGGAGCCCTCGCCGCCGCCAGCCACAGGCTCAGCCCATAGAGGGCAGCCAGGCCGGCCCCGACCACACCGAGAAGGACAAGCATCGGCTGCCATACGTCCATCACGCCCGACCTCCGTTCTCGGCTCCTCGCTCATGGTGCGCGACCGGCTGGTTCAGGCCCGGGAGGCGGGGCCCAATCCATCGGGAACACTTCGACCCAGAAACTCATTTACCCCCAGGGGGTATCATGATGCCCCCTCTTGGGAAAGGAGCAGCACATGGTTCAGAAGGTGTACGACGTCCAGGGCATGACGTGCGCTCACTGTGTTCAGGCCGTCAGCTCCGAACTCAAAGGCGTCCCCGGGGTCGAGGACGTCCAGGTGGATCTGCCGTCGGGCAAGGTCACGGTTACCAGCGAGCAGCCGCTGGATCGTGCCGCCGTCGCGGCCGCGGTCGACGAGGCGGGCTATGAGCTCGTCGGCGGAGAGGCCCAGTGACTCGGCGGGCGGAGCTGCTGCGCCGGGCTGTCGGTCACCCCATTGTCAGGCTCACGGCGGTGGCACTGCTCCAGGCCGCGGCCTCCCACCTCACAGGTTCCGGAACGGCTGCGGCTCAGAAGACCTGCGCGTGCGGCGGCCCCGCCCGCGCTGCCCTCTGAGCGACTACCGTCATGCACCGCTTGCCGCCCGGCCATCGCTCACGGGTACTCTGATGCGCCGCGACGGTTGCGGAGGCGTCATGACGACGCCAAGGCGGGATGACGGAGCATATGAGCAACGGAGCACAAGCAGGGCGAGGGGCAGTCGGTCGGCTGCTCCTCCTGCTGCTCCTCGCTCTCGGCCTGATGCACCTCCTCGCCCACGCCGGCAGCGCTGACACGAGCCCCGAACGCGGGGCCCCAGCTCACGCCCACACCATGCGGTCGGAGCCGACCGCACAGGACGAAGGAGCGGCTCCGCCCCTCGCGACGGCTTCTGACGAGCACAGCCATCACGGCACTTCGGACGCGGCGGAAGTCGGCCTGTGCGCTGCCGTCATCGGTTGCTGCGCTCTCCTGGCAGTAGGCGGTCGGCGGCTCCACGGACGTCGCGTCGCTTTGTTCCTCCAGCTCAGGCGACGCATTCAGACCGCCTGCCACAGCCTTTGCCGACCACCCCGTCCGAGGCATTCGCCGAGCGTCAACATCGCGCAGCTGGCCGTCCTGCGGATCTAGGCCACCGTCACGGCGTGCAGGCGTGTTCACCGTCGTACCACGTCGTACGACGAAGCCGGGCACCGCTCGAAGGCCGGCACCTCCGAGGTCCGGCCCGGACGAAGAACCCGGCACTCCTGCCGCTGACCCGACGTCTCCCTGCCACGCACGCCCCCGGCGGGTCGGCATGCCCTGTCGCGTGCCCGGCCCACCTGCGAAAGGCCTCGATTCGTGACCCAGCCCTACCTCGCCGACCGCGTCGGCATGCCCACCCAGCCGCAGGCACACCCCCCTCACCCACCGCAGTACCAGCAGCACGCCGGATATCAGCCCAACCCGCGATCTCCACAGCGGCCCCCTGTCCCGGTCCGCCCGGACATCCAGGACCCGCGGGATGTCCCGCCCGCCCATGAGCCTGCCCCGCTGGAAACGGAGCCCGCTCCCCGTCGCAGCCGGTCCTCAGAGTTCGACACCCCGCCCTCTGCCGGTGGCCGCCGGGCGCGTCGTCGTGCGATGAAGCGGACGCCGTTGATCGGTGATTATCTGGGGTACGCCACGACGTTCGTGGGGGCGGGTCTGATCAGTGGCGCGGTGGTCCACCATCCGCTGGATCCTGACCGGTACTCGATGATCGCTCTGATCGGTGCGGGCGTCTTCCTCTTCGCGACCGTGCTGAACGAGTTCGTCCTCAAGCGGCAGCGGCCCAGCGCTTCGAAAGTGGTCGCGATCGTCCTGTCCTCGCTGGCGCTGTCGTTCGGCATCGGCATGCTCAGCGGCGGGTTGCAGCACTTCGAGGACTTCCCCGAACGGGCGGCGATGCTGATTCCGTTCGGACTGGCACTGTCCTTCGTGGCGTACGTGGTGCGTCACGACACCACACGCTGGCGCAGCATCATCGGCCCAACCGGGCTGCTGGTGCTGGTCACCGCAACGATGGCGTTCTTCGGGCTGCGAGGTATCGCCTCCGACATGGCCGCGGAGCCCGCGGGCGGCGGCCACAGTCACGGCGAGGAGAGCAGCAGCGAGTCGGAGACGGCGAAGACGGAGGAGAACCCCACCGAAGAAGGCCACAGCGGGGGCGCCGACACGAAAGCTCCCGTTGCCTCACCCGGCATTAAAGGCACCGGAAGTGGAGCAGGAGGGGAGGAAAGCAGTCACGCGGAAGACTGGCACGCGCACTGAGTGGGAAGTCTGTGGCCGGGTGCCGTCTCGCAACTGAGCCGTGGCGGCTCCCGGCACACCAGGGCGGCTTCAAGTTCCGGGATCGCGTAGATCGTCGGGGCCGTTCGCGGGTGGGGCGGAGCTGGGGCTTTGGCAGAACTCAGACCGCCGTTCCCAGTCGCGTGGAGATCATTACCCGACTGCGTACATAGCGCACTCATGTAGGCATCCGGCCCTCCGAAGCAGTGCCGCTCCGCCGACCTGATCGGCTGCAGCGTCATGGGTTGTCTCGCTACTCCCACGGCGCGGCCGATGAGTTTGTGGCTCCCGGCCGGTCCAAGCTCGTGACACCCTAGGAAAGGACACCGCGATGTCGGAGCTTCTCGTCGACTTCATCACCTCCCTCGACGGCCACGCATCGGGAGAGGGATGGCCTGGGTTCTGGGGCCTCGAGGGCCCGGAGTACCTCGCGTGGCTCGGCGAGCAGCCCGAGGCCACCTACCTGATGGGAGCGAACACCTACCGCCTGATGTCGGGCTTCGCCGCAGGCGAGGTCCCGAAGGGCCAAGACGAGTTCAGGCCGGAAGAAGAGGCGTCCGTCGACGAGCTCACGCAAGCGTCCAAGGTGGTGTTCTCCTCCTCACTCGAGGAGCCACTGACGTGGGCCAACTCCACGCTCGTCCGCGACGACGCCGTCGAGGCGGTCCGCGCCATGAAGTCGAGTGGCTCGGGGCTCCTCAGCACGATCGGCAGCCTCAGCCTGTGCCGGTCTCTGCTACGAGCCGGACTCGTCGACCGCTTCAGGGTCGTGATGTTCCCGGTGATCACGGGTGCCACGGGCGAAGAACGCATCTACGACGGCTATCCGGACGTTGCCCTCGAGATGATCGAGCACCGCACCTTCGACGGCCGCATCCAGCTGGTCGAGTACAAGCCCCGCGTGCTCGAACACCCGCCGCTCGGCGCCCCTGCGTGACGTCGCACCGTCCGCCGATCCGGACGGCCACCAACACCGAGGACCGTCCAGGGCTGATTGCTCTTGTCGCGCTACGACCGCCAGCGTCGCCTGTCTTCGCCGTAGCGCCGAATGCGTCGCTCGCCATGAAGGTCGCTCCGAGGCTCACCCGTCGGCCATCTCCGCAGCTGCGTGCACCACTTCAGTGCGCGTGGCCGGGCACTTCCTCCGCGGGCACGGTCTCCGCCGCTGACTTCTCAGGCATCTCCGCCGCGCCGCCCGCCTGCACCGTGAAGGCCGCCGTACGCACCTTGCCCTCGTGCTGGAAGTCCAGGAACAGGCGGTACGCGCCGGCGCTCGGCGCCGTCGCGGTGAACGAGACGTCGGGGCCGGGCTTGGTCTTGCCGTCGCCGGGCTCGCCGTTGGGGTGGACGTGCAGGTAGGCGAGGTCGCCGGAGCGCAGGGCGACCAGGTGGCCGTACGCGCCCAGGTAGGGCTGGAGGTTGCGGGCCGGCTTGCCGTCCTTTGCCACCGTCAGCGTGAGTTCGCCGGCCTTGCCGGGCGTCAGTGCGCCGCGCAGCTTCACCTCGTAGCCGTCGACCTTCGCTGTGGTGTTGCGCTCGGGCAGCTCGCCGGGCTCGTAGCGCCCGGACGCGGCGAGGTCCGCACCAAGGGTGAGCGCTTCGCCGCCCCTCGGCTTGAAGTCGGCGAACACGCGGTAGCCGCCGGCCTCGGGCAGGTTCACGGGCGTCGACCAGGTGCCGTCGGCGGCCCGGGTGGGGTGCAGGTGGCGGTAGACGGTGAGGTCGCGTGAGGCGAGGATCAGATGCAGGTCCTTGCCGTGCTCGCGCTGGTACGCGGTGACCTTGCGTCCGGTCCCGTCCTGTACGACGGCGAAGCGCAGGTCGGTCTTCTTGCCGGCCTCGATGCGCGGGGTCTTCAGGTCGAGCGTGTAGCCGTTCCTGGAGATCTCGAGGCCTGCCAGCGGTTCTGTTTCGTGACCGTCGGCCGCCTTCTCTTCGTGCCCGGTGGCCGCGTGGCCCTCGGAGCCACCGTGCGTGCCGCTCTTCGGCTCGGGAGAGATCGGGCCGACCGCGCCCCCCACGCCGTAGGCGGTACCGAAGGTCGCGGCGAGCGCGGCGGCGAAGACGGTGATCCGCAGTCCGGTGTTCATAGGACAACTCCTCAACTCCGGGCCGCCCTACGTGCGGCCAACAGCGCCAACATACCCCTGGGGGGTACTAAGTCAAGTCAGATCAGCGTTCTTGCCAGCCGATACGGGTGGGGGGTATACATGGAGCCGTCGCAGATACCCCCTAGGGGTATGAACACTAGTTGCGGAGGACCCGTGTCGAACTGCTGCACCCCTGACGGAAGCTGCCACACCACCGCGGAGATCAAGACCACGTACAAGGTCGACGGCGTCGGCAGTGCGCACTGCCAGGGCGTCGTCACCAAGGCCGTGAGCGGCCTGGACGAGGTCACCGCGGTCGAGGTCGAGATCGGCACCGGCCTGGTCACGGTGACGACCGCGAACGAGCCCGACGAGTCGCTCGACGCGCTGATCGCCAAGACCGTCGACGAGGCCGGCTACGGCTTCGCCGGCCGCGTGGCCGCCTGACCCACGAACCGGGCGGGGGCCGCGCCGACTTCGCGGCCCCCGCCCCCGTCTGTCGCACATTGCATCCGTGAGCTCCGAGGAGCAGACATGACCACCACCACGCCCGGCGCCGCCGAGGTCGAACTCGCCATCGGCGGCATGACCTGCGCCTCGTGCGCCGCCCGGATCGAGAAGAAGCTCAACCGCATGGACGGTGTCGAGGCGACCGTCAACTACGCCACCGAGAAGGCGAAGGTCACCTACCGCGAGGACGTGACCGTCTCGGACCTCATCGAGACGGTCGAGGCCACCGGCTACACCGCGCGGAAGCCCGAGCCCGAAACCACCGGCGAGTCCGCATCCGGTGACGGGTCCGCACCGGAAGAGATCGACGAGCTGCGGCCGCTGCGCCAGCGGCTGACCGCCGCCGTGGCACTCGCCGTCCCCGTGATCGCGATGGCCATGATCCCGGCGCTGCAGTTCGAGTACTGGCAGTGGCTGTCGCTGACGCTGGCGGCGCCCGTGGTGACGTACGCCGCCTGGCCGTTCCACAAGGCCGCTTGGACGAACGCCAAGCACGGTGCCGCCACCATGGACACGCTGATCTCCGTCGGCACCTCGGCGGCGTTCCTGTGGTCGCTGTGGGCGCTGTTCTTCGGTACGGCGGGCACGCCCGGCATGACGCACCCCTTCGAACTCACCATCGCGCGCACCGACGGCGCCGGGAACATCTACCTGGAAGCCGCAGCGGGTGTGACCGCCTTCATCCTGGCCGGGCGGTACTTCGAGGCGCGCTCCAAGCGGAAGGCGGGGGCGGCGCTGAAGGCCCTGCTGGAGCTGGGCGCCAAGGAAGTCACCGTGCTGCGCGAGGGCCGCGAGGAACTCATCCCCGTGGGCGACTTGAAGGTCGGGGACCGGTTCCTCGTCCGGCCCGGTGAGAAGATCGCCACCGATGGTGTGGTCGTCGAGGGGTCGTCCGCCGTGGACGCCTCCATGCTCACCGGCGAGTCGGTGCCCGTCGAGGTCGGCACCGGGGACGCCGTCACCGGTGCCACGCTGAACGCCGGCGGCCGCCTGGTCGTCGAGGCCACCCGGATCGGCGCCGACACCCAGCTCGCCCGCATGGCCAAGCTGGTGGAGGACGCGCAGAACGGCAAGGCCGCCGCCCAGCGGCTCGCCGACAAGATCTCCGCGGTCTTCGTGCCGGTCGTGATCGCCCTGGCGCTCGGCACGCTGGGCTTCTGGCTCGGCAACGGCTCGGGCCTGACCGCCGCCTTCACGGCGGCGGTCGCCGTCCTGATCATCGCCTGCCCCTGCGCCCTGGGCCTGGCCACACCGACCGCCCTCATGGTCGGCACCGGGCGTGGCGCCCAGCTCGGCATCCTCATCAAGGGCCCCGAGGTCCTGGAGACGACGCGCAAGGTCGACACCATCGTGCTGGACAAGACCGGCACCGTCACCACCGGCAAGATGACCCTGCTCGCCGTGCACACCGCCGACGGCACCGGCGAGGAGGACGTCCTGCGGCTCGCGGGCGCCCTGGAGCACTCCTCCGAGCACCCCATCGCCCAGGCCGTCGCCACCGGCGCCGCCGCCCGGGTCGGCACACTGCCCGCCCCGGAGGACTTCGCGAACATCGCCGGCCTCGGCGTCCAGGGCATCGTGGAGGGCCACGCGGTCCTCGTCGGCCGCGAGAAACTGCTGGACGAGTGGGCCATCTCCCTGCCGGTGGAGCTGCAACGCGCCAAGGCCGAGGCGGAGGCGGCCGGACGTACCGCCATCGCGGTCGCCTGGGACGGCGAGGCACGCGCGGTGCTCGAGGTCGCCGACGCCATCAAGGAGACCAGCCCGGAGGCCATCAAGCGGCTCCGCGCCCTGGGCCTGACCCCGATCCTGCTGACCGGTGACAACAAGGCGGTCGCCGAGGCGGTCGCCGCCGAGGTGGGCATCGCGCCCGAGCACGTGATCGCCGAGGTCATGCCGCAGGACAAGGTCGACGTCGTCAAGCGCCTCCAGGACGAGGGCCGTTCGGTCGCGATGGTCGGCGACGGCGTCAACGACGCGGCCGCACTGGCCCAGGCCGACCTGGGCCTGGCGATGGGCACGGGTACGGACGCCGCGATCGAGGCGGGCGACCTGACGCTCGTGCGGGGCGACCTGACGGTCGCGGCGGACGCCATCCGCCTCTCCCGCAAGACGCTGGGCACCATCAAGTCCAACCTGTTCTGGGCCTTCGCCTACAACGTCGCCGCCCTGCCGCTCGCCGCCGCAGGCCTGCTCAACCCGATGATCGCCGGAGCGGCCATGGCCTTTTCCTCGGTCTTCGTGGTCGGCAACAGCCTGCGACTGCGCGGCTTCCAGCCCGCCGACCGCTGAAGCGGCCAACACAAGGAGGCCGCCGTGGCCGGAGAGCAGACTCACCGGGACGTCATTCTCCGACGGCTCCGCAGGATCGAGGGCCAGGTGAGGGGATTGCAGCGCATGGTCGAGGAGGAGACCTACTGCATCGACGTCCTGACCCAGGTCGCCGCCATCAACGCCGCGCTCCAGTCCTGCGCGCTGGCCCTTCTGGACGAGCACCTCAACTGCTGCGTCACGGAAGCCATCGTGGAGGGCGGCGAGCAGGCCAGGACCAAGGTCGGCGAGGCGTCCAAGGCCATCGCCCGGCTCGTACGGGCGTGACCTCCGAGTTCCGGGCCCGGGGCGGTACCACCGCCGGGCCCGTACTGCTCAACTCGGCTCCACCCAGGCCGGTTCGGCAGACCTTCGCACACGGGCCTTTCGGGGCTCCGACGGCAAATTCCCTGCTGAGTGGGAATGCGCAGCGCAATATACCCCCGCCCCGTATGCTGGAGGCTCACTGGGGCATGAGGGGCACCTTCGACGGGAGGTGCCCCTACAACGAGGAAGTACAGGGGGAAGAGTGCGACGGCTGGGTAACCTGGAAGCCGAGATCATGGACCGGCTCTGGCGCTGGAGCCGACCGGCCAAGGTCCGCGAGATCGTCGACGACATCAATCGCACGCGACCTGTCGCCTACACAACCGTGATGACCGTCGCGGACATCCTCCACCGCAAGGGTTTCCTCCGCCGCGAGAAGTTCGGGCGGGCCTGGCTCTATGAAGCCGAGCAAAGCCGCGAGGATTACGCCGCGGATCTCATGAAGGACACCCTCGGCAATGTCGATGACCGCCGTGCCGCGTTACAGCGCTTTGTGAAGCGCATGTCGCCGGAGGAGGTGTCCGCGCTGGCCGAGGCTCTGCACGAGGCGGGACACAGCCCTGTCGACGTCGAGGAGCGGGAAGGGCCATCACAAGCGAGTTCTGCGGCGACAAGGATCAAGTCGCTCTAACCTGTCCCGATGATTCAATGGTTACGGCCTTGCCGACCGGCCACTTGCTCAGCGTCTCGTGCCGGCGTCGATCAAGGATGCAGCCAAGGTGACGACCTCAGACGGACTTCCTCAGGGGCACTTCCTTGATGCACATCATGAGCAGCAATGCCGCGAACGCCACAGGTGCAGTCCAGAGATACATGTCAGCGATTGCCTGACTATACCCTTCCTCGACTGGACCGCGGGACGCCTCGGACAGTCTTTCCAGTTTCGGTACCTCGCCTGAGCCACCCAGGTAATGAGCCACGCGCGCAGACAGCACGGCCCCCATGGCGGAAGCCCCAAGGGTGCCACCGAGCGAACGAGAGAAGGATACAAGGGAGCTCACGGCCCCGAGATCGTCTGCCTCCACCTGATTCTGCGCCGCAAGCACAAGGTTCTGCATCACCATGCCGATACCCAATCCCATGAGCGCCATGGGAACGGCTGCCCGCCAGTACTCCGTATCCGAAGGAACTGCCCCCAGGAACACCAGGCCGAGCCCCATCAAGGCTCCACCAATGAGCAGCCAAAGCTTCCACCGGCCGAAATGGGCAATGGCAAGGCCGGAGACGGTGGTGGCGACGACCAGTCCGACTACGGTAGGTGTTGTCATCAGGCCGGACAATGTGGGCGAGGCGCCCAGAGCCAGCTGGAAGTATTGACCGAGAAACGCCGGGGCAGCCATCTGAACGACACCCACGAAGAGACTGGCCAACACTGTCAGGGTCACGGTCTTGTCCCGGAATAGCCTCAGCGGAACGACTGGTTGAAGTGCGCGACGCTCCACCCGAATGAATACGACCGACAGTAGAGCCGAACAGCCAAGCAGCACGACCGTGATCCAGGACAGCCAGTCGTCCACCAAGGTCAACCAGATAAGCAGCAGTGCAACCGCCACCGTGAACAGCAGTGCTCCCGCCCAGTCGATTCGTCGACGCGTACCGGTAGGCCTCGGCAGTACCAGTGTCCTCCGAAGAATCACAAGAGAAAGCAGCGCGAATGGCACGCCCAAACAGAAACACCATCGCCAGCCGAGTAGCGCAGCATCGGCGACCACCCCACCGAACAGAGGGCCGCAGATGGTCGCAGCCGCGAACGTCGTTGCAAAATACCCGCTGTATCGGCCGCGCTGACGCGGCGGCACCAGTACCGCAATAATCACCTGAGAGAGCGCGGCGAGTCCGCCAACGCCGACACCTTCCACAAGCCTGGCCGCAACAAGAACCTCAACATTCGGCGCCACGGCCGCAGCCAGAGCACCGAAGACGAATATCACGTATGCGGATTGGACAAGAACTCTTTTGTTGAAAAGGTCTGATAGTTTCCCCCACAAGGGGAGTGAGATGGCCAATGTCAGCAACGGCGCTGTCACAGCCCATGCGTATCCAGTTTGATCGCCGCCCAGTTCAGCGATCGCGCCAGGCAGGGCTACGGAGACGCCTGAAGACGTGAGCAGCGACACGAACATCCCGAGCAGGAGACCCGAAAGCACCCGGATCACCCGCCGATGCAGTACCGCCTCCGCGGAATCGCCGGCGAGACTCTCGTCAGTAACGCCACGGGAGAGCGCCACGCGACCAACTCCACTACACCGAGAACCAGAAAAAGGAAGAAGGAGGAGACTGACGAGCGAATCCGGGTGCGCCACCACGAAACGCGGCTGGCGCACCCGGCATGGCAGGCATCAAAGACTGAGCCCGCGAACTCCTTAACTCGACGGCTTATCAGAGGTCAACAGTTTTAATTCGACCGGCGCTACTACGAATTACTTAGTTACTTAGCAGAGCAGTATCGAAGCAATGCCGGGCTTGCCCTTAGACGTCCCGCGAAGTCGGCCACTACCGGCCGGTCGCCAGGTGCGTAGAGCCTCCCGACGAAAGGGCCATTCGTTGGCCGGCCTCCGGGCCGGGCAGCGAATGACCCTTAACCGTGTCGCGCTGCAATCACCAAGCAGCGCGCCAACGCAGCAGCTACGCACGCACGCGCTCGCTCTGCGCCGCAGGAGCGGTGTCGGACGGCGCGGCAGCCTTCTCGCCGCGCATCACCAACAGCGTGATCAGCCCACCCGCCGCGGCAATGGCGGCGGCCCAGATGAACGCCGCACTGAAGCCATCCGTCAGCGTGGGCAGGTTGCCCAGCTGACCGGCGCCCTGCGACGTGGCCACCGCGGTCAGTGCCGCGAGGCCCAGCGCGGAGCCCACCTGGTAGGTGGTGTTGACGATGCCGGACGCCAGGCCCGCCTGCTCCTGCGGAGCCCCGGACATCGCGGCCATCATCGCCGGGATGTAGGCGAGCGACATGCCGAGCGCGGCCACCAGCGAGGCGGGCAGGACGTCCACCACGAAGGTGCCGGTGGGCTCGACCGCGGACAGCCACAGCAGCCCGGCCGCGAGGACCAGCAGACCGCTGCCGATCATCGGCTTGGCTCCGAACCTGGCCATCAGCTTCGCCATGATCGCCGTCATGAAGATCATCAGCAGGCCGGTCATCGGCAGCAGCGCGGCACCGGACGCGAACGCCCCGTAGCCGAGCACCTGCTGGAGGTACAGGTTGAGGAAGTACCACATGGGGATCCACGCGGCACCGAGCAGGGTCATCGCCAGGTTGGCCGAGCCGAGCCGCGGGACGCGCCAGATACCGAGCGGCATGAGCGGCTCGCGCACCGTCTTCTGGATCACGAAGAAGAGCGCGAGCAGTGCGGCGGCGCCGACCAGCTGGAGCACGGTGCCGGTGGAGGCCCAGCCGACCTCGGGCGCACGGACGATGGCGAAGACGGCGAGCGCCAGACCAGCGGTGACCGCGGCGGCTCCGAGCACGTCGACGGCACCGCGACGGCTGCCGACGGCGGGCAGGAGCTGGGTGGCGGCGAGGGTGGCGACGCCGATCGGGACGTAGATGATGAAGATCCACGGCCAGCTCAGCCACTCGGTGAAGACACCGCCGAGGAACACGCCGGCCGTGCCGCCCGCAGGAGCGGCGGCGCCGTAGAGCGCCATGGCCTTGCCGAGCTCCTTCGGGTCGTGCGCGAAGAGCATCATCAGCAGCGTCATGGCCGAGGGCGCGATCAGCGCACCACCGACACCCTGAACGGCACGGCCGACGACCTCTACCGAGGCCGTCTGTGCGGCGGCCGCGACCACCGAGCCGGCGATCAGCACGACCCAGCCGGTGTTGAAGATCTTGCGCGCCCCGAGCAGGTCGGACAGGCGGCCGCCGAGCAGCAGCAGCCCGCCGAAGGCGATGACGTACGCGTTGAAGACCCACTGCAACTCACCCTGTGAGAAGCCGAGGTCCTTCTGCATCTCGGGGAGCGCCACCCCGATGATTGACGTGTCCATGATCACCATGAACTGAGCGGCAGCGAGCACGACCAGTGCCCACCAGCGCCGGGGATTGACGGCAGACATGGGTTCGTCCCTTCTATGACATACCCCGGGGGGGTACCTGTGGCAAGCGACCGTAGCATACCCACCAGGGGTATGTAAGAGAGCGAAGCGGCATCCGTCCCGGGCCGTGGTCGCACGCCGGCGAAGAGGTTCAGAGGGGCCGAACCCGCGGCGAGAGGAGAGCCGCCGAGATCGAGTGACAGCCGTCGGCGGGAGATCTCAACAAGGGCCAACGCGCGGTTCTGTGGGCGGGAAGGCTCTATCGTCTCTTCATGTCGATACGCCGTGAGGACCTGGTCAGCCGTACCACCCGCGGCAGGTTCCGCACGCTGGCCACGAATCTGACCGTCCGCACGATCGCCGAGATGTGGCAAAGCCACAACTTCGCGCCCGTTCCTGAGGACGAACTGCGGTACACCGACACCAGTGTGCGACGCACCACGTTCGAGTCGTACGCGGCGGCAGTCGACTGGTCCGATCGCTCCCATGTCAGCCGGGCCCTGCGAGTCTTCGAGGACATCATCCGCACCGGCAAGCGGGAAGGTTGGACGGGATCATGGCTGGACGAAGTAACGACGAGGCTTGAGCGGGACGGCCTGGTCCTCGACCAGCACGGCCGCATCACTGGCGTGCCGATGGCCGCCCCACCCCGGGACACGCTGACGGACAGTCGATCGCGTATAACCGAGGTCACGCGCCACCGCGTCTTCGACCTGCTGCGCCGCGAGGCCCGCTCGCCGTCCCCGCGGGCAGACCACCGACCCCCAGCGGACACGTGCCGGCGTCCGCTTCGGCACGGACGGCTTCGCCGCCCCGGAGCTCTCCCAAGACGCGCACGCGGCCACGCAGGCTGCCGACATCTACAGCATCGGCCAGCTCATCGGCTGGGCTGTCACCGGGGAGATGCCGCAGATCAACCTGCCCCTGATTCCCACATCAGGGCCGTGGCGCACCGTGGTGCGTGCGGCCACCCAACGCGAGCCCGCCCACAGGCCGGCAACTGTCCTAAGGCTCCAGCAGCTCATCACCCAAGAGACCGAAACGCCACCACAGCCTCCCCTCCTGCGCGCCGAAGAGCTAAGCAAATCCATCGCAGCAGGAACGTCAGCCGCAGCGCACGAACTTGTTGCGCTCGCGGCCGCACACACCGATGACGCACCTCTGTACTGCGACCTCCTCCTGAAGCTGCCGCCTGCCAGCCTCGCGCCGGCGCTCCTGGCCGTGCCGGGCCAGGCCGCAGAAGTCGTTCGGGCCATGGCCACGCTGCTCGGTACCCACAGACCCCCTGAACGCGGCGAGGTGGACGCCGTGATCATGTGGCTGATGAACATCGCCCAGGAAGCAGTGGACGCGGGCGAGCTGGATCTGCTGGAGGAATGCTGCAACGGCGCCTTTGAATGGGACGCCGACTGGGATCAATGGATACCGCAACGCCACATCGCCGACTGGTTGCTCACCCTGACCGGAGACTCCGCAAGCTCCGTCGCGGCAGCGCTCCGCCGCCACCCGGCCTGTGCGGCACACTTCACCCAGCTCGCCGGCACCTTCCGCATCGATCACCGGATCCAGGCTGCCATTGGGGTCGCTGCCGAAGGGCAGCATCAGAATCCAGCACTCTGAACCGGGCTCGTTCCCGTCACGATCTTGCCCCCCGCCAAGGCGCGTGCACGTACGGGCAGCTGGGCCTCGTCGGGACCGCTCAATGACCTCTGCGGTCATCCACCCGTCGAGTTCGGTCAGTCGCGCGGGGGGCTGCTCCGAGCCCTTGAAGTTGGGGATGCAGCCCTGGGCGGTGTCGTCGTGGACCGCACCGGCCACGTCGAGGCCCCTTCAGACCTGGGTTCGTACGAGCTGCCTGGCGTCGTCGTGCATCAGTGGCACCCACGCCAGTCTGATGGGGCAGCAACGCCAGCTGTCGCTCGTCGGTAATGCGCTGCCCCTTCAACCGCGCGCAAGCCACGGCAGGGGCAGCTGTGCCGACACGCCGACGCCACGAGGCTGGCGGACGGAAGCCGCTCCCTGGTGAATCCACTCCTGCAAGCCGTCTCACGAGATTTGACCATGGAGGAAATACCCCCGGGGGGTATATGGTTACGGTCAACGTCCTGAGCGGACAACGCCGGAAGGCGCATCAGACCAATTGGGAGATGTCATGAGCGATCACTTCGGCCACGGCCACGCCAACCACGGCGTCCACGGCGGAGCCCAGCCCGGTGGCCTGTCTGTCTCCGAGAACGGGTACACCCTCGAGCTCGACTCGACGATCCTCACCGCCGGCGTGCAGCCGGTCAGCTTCCGGGTGATCGGCCCCGACGGGCAGGCGGTGACCGAGTTCACGCCCGAGCACGAGAAAGAACTGCACTTCATCGCCGTCCGGCGCGACACGGCTGGGTTCCAGCACGTGCACCCGGTGATGGACGAGAAGGGCACCTGGAGCGTCGAACTGGCCCTGGAACCGGGGGACTGGAGACTCTTTGCCGACATCCACCCGGCCGGCCACGACGGGACCATGACGCTGGGGATCGACGTCGCGGTCGCCGGGCCGTACGACCCGCAACCGCTCCCCGCGGCCACCCGGATCGCACAGGTCGGCGAGTACACCGTCGCGCTCGACGGCGAACTCCTGCCCGGCGAGGCGAGCGAGCTGACCCTGACCGTCAGCCGGAACGACCGCCCCGTCACCGACCTGCAGCCCTACCTGGCCGCGTACGGGCACCTGGTGGCACTGCGGGTCGGAGACCTGGGCTACCTCCACGTCCATCCGGAGGGCGAACCCGGTGACGGCACCACCGCTCCGGGGCCCGAGATCGCCTTCATGGCGGTCGCGCCTTCGGCCGGCACCTACCGCCTGTACCTGGACTTCCAGCACAACGACGTCGTCCGGACGGCTGTGTTCACGGTTCAGACCACCACGACCAACCTCCGCTCGGACGCGGCAGCTCAGGCCGCACCCGAGCACAGAAGCCACCACCACAGCGGTCACGCACACCACTGACGCATGACCGCCGCCCATCGCCTGCCACGGCACACGGCAGACCCAAGGTCCGCTCGCCTCATCGAGCCCACCGCCCCCGCGCATCTCCTCCATCGGAAGGAGCGTCATGCCCCGCCTGACCCGACTCACGCCCGACACGGCGGTCGGCACCTCGCGCGACCTCCTCGCCGACCTGGTCTCCCGCCACGGCCAGATCGGTGACATGGTCTCCACGATGGCGCACTCGCCGGCCGTACTGGGCGGCTACCTCCAACTGAGCCGTGCCATGGGACGAGCCAGACTCGACCGAAGGATCAGCGAACGGATCTCGATCGCCGTTCAGGCCCTACAGGGATGCGGGCTGTGCCTCGACTCGCATGTAAATGCCGCGCGCGCCATGGGAGTGGACGAGGAGGAGATCGAGCGAGCCCACACGGGCACCTCGGCCGATCCCGCGATCGCAGCGATCATCGCCCTCGCCCTCCAGATCTATCGCGAGCCGACGTCGATCACCGACGAACAGGTCGTCGCGCTGCGTGAGTACGGCTACAGCGACCGCGCTATAGCCGACGTCGTCGGCGTCGTCGCACTCAACATCCTCACCGGCGCCTTCAACCTGCTCGCCGGTCTCACACCCGAGAGCGACAGCAGTGTCTAGGGACATCCCCGCCTGTACTCGCGGGGCACGGCCTCCGCCCCGAGCCCGGGCCCCGCCGCATGAACACGGAAGGAAACCGCCATGCGTCTGTTCGCCATCCGCGACTACCGTCAACTGTTCGGCGCCCAAGTCATCGCCCTGTTCGGTACCGGACTGACCACAGTGGCCCTCGGGCTCCTCGCCTACGACCTCGCCGGTCCGCGCGCCGGCATGGTTCTCGGTACCGCCCTGACCATCAAGATGGTCATGTACGTGGCCATAGCCCCCCTGGCTGCCGCGTACGTCGACCGGGTCCCCAGAAGAACCCTCCTGGTCCTCCTCGACGTGGTCCGCGGTGCAGTGGTCCTGGCACTGCCGCTGGTGACCGAGGTCTGGCACATCTACGTCCTGATCGGCCTGCTCCAGGGCGCCTCCGCGGCATTCACCCCGACGTTCCAGGCCGTCATCCCCGAGATCGTCACCGACGAGTCCGACTACACACGTGCCCTGTCCGCGTCCCAGGTCGCCTCCACCATGGAGAGCCTGCTCAGCCCCGTGCTGGCAGCCGTCGCCCTGACGTTCATGAGCTTCGGTTGGCTGTTCCTGGGCACTTCCGCCGGGTTCCTCATCTCCGCCCTGTTCGTCTTGTCGACGCGCATCCCCGGCGCCCGCCCCAGCACCCACACCAAGGCGTGGGACAAGGCGGCTGCAGGGATCAGGACCTTCCTCCGGACACCGCGGCTGCGCGGCATCATGGCGCTCAATCTCGTGGTTGCTGCGGCAGGGTCAATGGTCGTCGTGAACACCGTCAACTACGTCCGTGATGAGCTCGGCGGCTCGCAGTCGGACGTCGCCTGGATGCTCGCCGCATCCGGCACCGGGACACTCCTGGCCGCCCTCGTACTCCCCCGCGTTCTTGACCGGATGGCTGCCCGCACCGTCATGATGACCGGCGCCGGAGTCCTCGTGGGCAGCACGACCGCCGCGGTGACGCTCATCGCGGCCGGTCTCACCACATGGACCGGTACGGCGATCATCTGGACCGTCGTCGGCATCGGCATGGCGCTGATCATCACACCGACCGGCAAGGTCCTGCGCGCCTCCGTCGGACGGAACGCGATCCCCGAGGTATTCGCCGCCCAGTTCTCACTGTCGCACCTGGCCTGGCTGTTCACCTATCCCGTCGCGGGGTGGCTCGGCACGAACGCCGGCTTCACTCTCGCCTGGTCCCTCCTCGCGGTCCTGGCCGGGGCGGGAGCGATCGGTGCCCTCCTCCTGTGGCCGCGCCACGACGAACGAGGAGCCATGACCACGCTCGCGGCACCCTACCGGCGCGCGCCCGGCAAAGACCGGTCCGCCCTGGCCAAGGCCGCGTGAAGCACCGCGTACGGCGCCATGGGCGTCTGCTTCGTGCACAGCAGTTGCTGCTGGCCACACACCGTGTAGGCCGTCACTGGTCTGACGGAAGCGGCAGACGCTCCCCCGAAGACGGACCCCATCTGACCCGACCCGCAAACACGTACGGCGGGATTCAGCCCGGGCGCGCCCCCGGACAGACCCCGCCGCGCGTGTTCTCGCGGCTCAGGCAGCCACTGTTGGTGCATGCGAGCCCAGAGCAGCGGCGCCATGGTCAACTGTGGTCACGATCGCAGCACAGGGTCGGCCGCTCGCCGAGATGCCCCAGTGGCGAGGTGTCCGCGACACCGCACCGCCGACCTGGCAAGGGATACATTCCGTATCCCTCGGCATGATTGCCCAGGTCAGCAGGTGTGCAGGTCAGGCCCAGGCCGTCACCGGCACGAACGAACTGTCCTGCCGGAACAGGTCCGTTCCGTTCGAGCGCTCCACGCGGAGCTGGTAGGAGTAGTGGCGCAGGTAGTGCCCCGGGTAGTTGTACGACTCGAAGCGGACGGAGCCCGACGTCGTGCCGGCCCGGAGGAAGAACGTGGCGTCCTTGGCGAACGTGCTCGTGCCGTCGTTCGCGTCGAAACGGGCGCGGAAGTCCCAGTGCCGCAGGTATCTGCCGGCCGCGTCGCGGAAGGAGTAGCCGCTGCCGTCGGCCAGGCCGGCGACGACCGTGAACGTGGCGGCCTGCTTCTCGGCGGTGGTGCTGGAGCCGCTGACGACGGGCAGGTTGAGGAGCGAGGACTGCTGCTGCCAGTAGCGGGTGGAGTAGTTCGCCGAGCGGAAGGAGCGGGTGATGTCGCGAGCCAGGCTCGGTCCGCCCGTCACCGTCTCCTTGACCACCGTGAAGTGCCGTGCGGTGCCGGAGATCCCGGGCAGCGCGGCCGGCGCCGACCAGGTGGCGAAGGTGTCGTAGCTGTCGCTGTAGTAGTAGTTCCCGTCGCCGTAGCCGTCGAAGAACATCCGCCAGCCGCCGTTGTCGAGCTGGACGAGCGCCGGGCCCTCGCGGTAGCTGCCCCAGCCGGCCCAGTCGCCGGTACGGCGGATCGTGTACGGGCCGGTCAGGTTCGTGGCGGTGGCGTACTCGATGTACTTCGTCGTCTCGTTCTTCGGGAAGGCGTGGTACGTCGAGCCGATCTTCACGATGAACGTGTCGATGTGGTTGGCGCCGATGCCGGAGAGCGGCACGGGTGAACTCCACGCCGTGAGCGCGGAGTTGGTGGCCCGCATGAGGTAGGGCGTGAAGATCCACTGGTCGTTCGTGGTGGAGCAGGACACGATGACGCTGACGCTGCCGTCGCTGTCGACGAACCACTCGGGCGCCCAGGCGCGGGACAGGTTGGGCACGGGGACGGTGTAGTCGTAGAGGAACGTCCAGTTGACGCGGTCGGAGCTGCGGGCGAAGCCGATCGTCGTGGTCGTGTCCTGCCAGGTGCGCGTGGTGTAGGTGACGTAGTAGTAGCCGTCGGTGTGTCTGATGACGCTCGCGTCGCGGATCCGGCCGGCGGGCGGCGTGTACGCGGAGGCGCGCAGCAGGCGGAAGTCGGTGGCGTCGTCCGACTGGTAGACGTTGACCGTGCCGTCGTTGCTGTTGAGGAACGGGACGATCGTGTAGCGGGTGGCGGAGCCGTTCGGGGGCGCGGCGGCCAGGGCGCTGCCGAGCAGTCCCGGGGTCTCGCCCAGCAGCACTGCCGAGGCGGGCAGGGCGGCCAGGGCGCGCAGCAGGGTGCGGCGGGACGGGGCGGCGGGGTGTGGGGTCACGGGCGGCTCTCCCTTGAGCAACCGGGAGTCGATATACCGAACAAGGTTCGGCAAACCGATCAGGAAGTGGGGCTCAGAAAGTAAGGGGGAGGCAGGGGGCCGTCAATGGTTTGAACAGGAGCGGATGAGCCCAGTGAGGAAGATGTGGCCTTGTGGGTGAATTTCCACTCCCGCCGTCGGCATTCCCCCACCGGCCACCGGACGTTACCGTTCGGTAGAGGAGCTGCTTCCGGAGGTGTCCGTATGACGCTCGACCGTGCCGCAGGCCTGGCGGAGACCGCCCGCGCGCTGGCCGCCGGGGACGTGACGTCCCGGGCGCTGGTCGAGCGGACGCTGGCCCGGATCGAGGCGGCGCAGGACAGCGTCAACGCCTTCCGGATCGTGCGGGCCGAGGCGGCGCTCGCCGAGGCCGACGCGGCCGACCGGGAGCTGGCCGCGGGTGGTCGCAAACCGCTGCTCGGCGTGCCCGTGGCGGTGAAGGACGACATGGACGTGGCCGGCGAGCCGACCGCCTTCGGCTGCTGCGGGGAGTTCCCGCCGGTCGCCGAGGACGGCGAGGCCGTACGGCGGCTGCGCGCGGCCGGGGCCGTGATCGTCGGCAAGACCAACACCTGCGAGTTCGGGCAGTGGCCCTTCACCGAGGGGCCCGCCTTCGGCGCGACCCGCAACCCGTGGAGCACCGACCACACGCCCGGCGGTTCCTCGGGCGGCTCGGCCGCGGCGGTCGCCGCCGGCCTCGTGCCCGCCGCGCTCGGCTCGGACGGGGCGGGATCGGTGCGGATCCCGGCCGCGTGGACCCATCTGATCGGCATCAAACCGCAGCGCGGCCGCATCTCCACCTGGCCGCGCGGCGAGTCCTTCCAGGGCATCACCGTCA
Source organism: Streptomyces sp. SudanB52_2052 (assembly GCF_964272415.1). Taxonomy (NCBI): domain Bacteria; kingdom Bacillati; phylum Actinomycetota; class Actinomycetes; order Kitasatosporales; family Streptomycetaceae; genus Streptomyces; species Streptomyces sp. SudanB52_2052. Next base: position 884,599 of record NZ_OZ186796.1, read on the forward strand.
ACGGCACCCTGGCCCGCACGGTCGCCGACGCGGCCCTGCTGCTGGACGCCGCGAGCGGCAACCACGCCCAGGACCCGCACCGGCCGCCGGCCGTCGACGTCTCCGGGGCCGTCGGCCGCGACCCGGGGCGGCTGCGCATCGCGCTCTCCCTCAAGCCGCCGTTCACGGCGGTGCCCGCGCGCCTGCTGCCGGAGGTGCGCACCCGGGTCGTGGAGCTCGCCGAGCGGCTGGCCGCGTCGGGGCACTGGGTCGAGGAGGCCGACCCGCCCTACGGGCAGATCGGGCTGACGTTCGTGCCGCGCGCGACGGCCGGGATCGCCGAGCGCGTGGGCGAGGCGCCCTTCCCGGCGCTGCTGGACCGGCGCACCCGGGACGCGGCCCGGCTGGGCCGGCTGCTGGCCGGGGCACCGCTGCGGGCGGCCCGGCGGGCGGAGGCCGTGCTGCACCGCCGTATCGGCGGGTTCTTCACCTCGTACGACGTCGTCCTCGCCCCGACGACCGCCGCTCCCCCGCCCCGCATCGGCGCCCTGCTCGAACTCAGCGGGTTCGCCACCGACCGGGCCATGATCGCGGCCTGCCCGTACGCCTGGCCGTGGAACGTGCTCGGCTGGCCGGGGATCAACGTGCCCGCGGGTTTCACGCCGGACGGTCTGCCGGTCGGGGCGCAACTGCTCGGACCGGCGAACAGCGAACCGCTCCTGGTACAGGTGGCCGCGCAGTTGGAGGCGGAGCTGCGCTGGCACGAGAAGTGGCCGGAGCCGGCGGTCACGGCACGTTCCGCCGCCGCCTGAGCGATCGAGCACCTGGCACGGGGGTGGGCCGGACGCGGCACGGAGGCAGCCCTTAGGGTGCCCCCGTGACCGCGTTTACCGACGAGAACGTCCCCGGCCGCCACGGCCCGTCCGCCACCGTCCAGGCCGATCCGCGCGAGGTGGGCCGGGTGCGCACCGAGTACTCGCCCGCGCACGACGGCGATCCCGACCCGGGCGAGATCGTCTGGACGTGGGTGCCCTTCGAGGAGAACGACGGCCGGGGAAAGGACCGCCCGGTGCTCGTGGTCGCCCGCGAGGCCGGCGGCACGTTCCTGGCCGTGCAGCTGTCCAGCAAGCGGCACGACGGCTACCGGGAGTGGGTGCCGATCGGCAGCGGCCCGTGGGACCGCTCCGGCCGGGACTCATGGGTCGACGTGGACCGGGTGCTGCGCCTGCACGAGGACGGCATGCGCCGGGAGGCCTGCGCCCTGGACCGCATGCGCTTCAACCTGGTCAGACACCGCCTGCGGGAGCGCTACGGCTGGACCTGACAGGAACACACCGCAACCGCCGGGTCCCCCGGCACCGGCGCGCGGCAGCCGTGGGCGGAGCCGCGGCCGGAGCCGCGGCCGGGACAGCTGACGGGAGCGGCGAGCGGCGGCTAAGGGCGACAGCCGTCGCGACCAGCGCCCGCTCACCGCGAGCGGCCGGTCACGCCCGGCGAGCGGCGGCTACGGGCCGCAACCGCCACGGTCGAACGCGCGGCAGCCCGGCCGACACGCCTCACACCCGGCGCGCAGCACTCCCGGCGGACGCCCCTCGCAACCGGCGCGCAGCACTCCCGGCGGACGCCCCTCGCAACCGGCGCGCAGCACTCCCGGCGGACGCCCCTCGCAACCGGCGCGCAGCACTCCCGGCGGACGCCCCTCGCAACCGGCGCGCAGCAGCCCCAGCCGACACCCCACGCAACCGGCGCGCAGCAGCCCCAGCCGACACCCCACGCAACCGGCGCGCAGCAGCCCCAGCCGACACCCCACGCAACCGGCGCGCAGCAGCCCCGGCCGACACCCCTCGCCACCACGCGGTAACCGTCACCGGTCGGCGTCCGCGTCACCCGGACGGAGGATGTCGGTATCGGTCGCGGCCGCGCCACTCGGTCCGTTGCCCCCGTGTCCCGCGCAGGCGCGCGCTCGCGGCGCGACCCCCGTACGCGCCGCCGAGCACCTGCCGCACGATCCTTCTTGTCGTGCTCACGCAGGCATCCTGAGTGACGCCGGATCCGCGGCGCAACAGAGTTTTTCGCGGCCGGAAAACACCGGGGAAAGCGCCGGGAAACACCCGGTCCGCCCGGATGACCGACCCGGTACGCCCCGGTTCGCACCCTTGTGCCGAGCGACGGGAGGGGCTTGGGTGGGACGGGTGAACCCGGTTCGGGCCGCCGGAGTGCCCGGACCGATGGCATGGTGGAATCTCAGGAGGATCCCTATATGCCTGATTCGCCCACTGCAGCGGCGGGCGGCTGTACCCAGCCACACGCCGCACTGTCCGAGGCAGATGTCGAGGCCCTCGTCCGCGGCATCTGCTTCAAGACCGGCCCGCCGCGCCGCCTCGGGGTCGAGGTGGAATGGCTCGTCCACGAGCTGCGCGCACCGCAGCTCCCCGTCACACCCGAACGACTCGAAGCGGCCTACGCCGCACTGCGGACCCTGCCCCTGAGGTCGGCGCTCACCGTGGAGCCCGGCGGCCAGCTGGAGCTGAGCTCGCCCCCCGCCGCCTCGCTGACGGAGGTCGTCCGCACCGTCTCCGCCGACCTCGACGCCGTCCGCGCGGTTCTGCGCGAGGACGCCCTCACCCTCGTCGGCATCGGCCACGATCCCTGGCACGAACCCCGCCGGTTCCTGCGCGAACCGCGCTACGACGCCATGGAGGCCTGCCTCGACCGCACGGGTCCCGCCGGCCGCGCCATGATGTGCACCTCCGCCTCCGTGCAGGTGTGCCTGGACGCGGGCCACGAGGAGCCCGGGCCCCTCGGCCACGTACGGCGCTGGTGGCTGGCCCATCATCTGGGGCCGGTCCTGGTGGCCGCGTTCGCCAACTCCCCGCTCGCCGGCCACCGGCCGACCGGCTGGTTGTCCACCCGGCAGCTGCTGTGGACACGGATCGGCGCCGGCCGGGCGGGCGGGCCACCGCTGGACGCCGAGCCGCGCGCCGCCTGGGCCGGGCACGTGCTGGACTCCCCCGTGATGTGCGTACGGCGGGAGGGGGCGCCCTGGGACGTCCCGGAGGGCCTGACCTTCCGGGAGTGGATCCGTACGGGCGTGCCGAGGCCGCCCACGCGGGAGGACCTCGACTACCACGTCACGACGCTGTTCCCGCCGGTCAGGCCGCGCGGCCATCTCGAACTGCGCATGATCGACGCGCAGCCGGGGGACGACGGCTGGATCGTGCCGCTGGCCGTGACGGCGGCGCTGTTCGACGACCCGGAGGCCGCCGAGACCGCGTACCGGGCCGTGAAGCCGCTGGCCGAGCGCACCCTGGGGATGCCCGCGCCGCACAACCCGCTGTGGCTCGACGCGGCCCGGCGCGGCCTGGCCGACGCCGAACTGCGCGAGGTGGCCGTCACGTGCTTCGCGACCGCGCTGGACGCCCTGCCCCGGCTCGGCGCCGCGCCCGAGGTCACGGACGCCGTCACCGCCTACCTGGACCGTTATGTCGTCCTGGGCCGGTGCCCCGCCGACGACCTGCTCGACCGACAGCGCGGCACGGACGGTCGCGCCCACGGGAAGGACTTCCGCCGATGACCCACACCGAGCCCGCCGCCGACACCGGGACCATGGACCGCACCGAGCCCGCGGCCGACACCGGGACCGTGGACCCGGAGGCGCTCCGTGACCCCGAGGCGCTCCGTGAGCGGGCGGTCGCCTCGTTGGTGGTCGCCCGCGACCGCACCACCCTGCTGACGAGCTGCGTCGAGGACCCCGACCTGACCGCGCAGCACTCGCCGCTGATGTCGCCGCTGGTGTGGGACCTCGCGCACATCGGCAACCAGGAGGAGCAGTGGCTGCTGCGGGCCGTCGCCGGGCAGGAGGCGATACGGCCCGAGATCGACAGTCTCTACGACGCCTTCGAGCACCCGCGGGCGGAGCGGCCGAAGCTGCCCCTGCTGTCGCCCGCCGAGGCCCGCCGTTACGCCTCCGACGTGCGCGGCCGGGCGCTGGACGTGCTGGAGAAGGCCGCGTTCCACGGCACGCGGCTGACGGAGGCGGGCTTCGCCTTCGGCATGATCGCGCAGCACGAACAGCAGCACGACGAGACCATGCTGATCACCCATCAGCTCCGCAAGGGCCCGCAGGCCCTGACCGCGCCCGACCCGGATCCGGTGCCGCTGTTCACCGGACCGTCCGAAGTCCTCGTGCCCGGCGGCCCGTTCACGATGGGCACCTCCACCGAGCCCTGGGCCCTGGACAACGAACGCCCCGCGCACCGGCGCGAGGTGGCGCCCTTCTTCATCGACACCACCCCGGTGACGAACGCCGCGTACCAGGCGTTCATCGAGGACGGCGGCTACGAGAACCCGCGCTGGTGGGCCCCGGAGGGCTGGGCGCACATCCGCAGGCACGGCATCACCGCCCCGCTGTTCTGGCGGCGCGACGGGAAGCAGTGGCTCAGGCGCCGCTTCGGTGTCACCGAGGTCGTCCCGCCCGACGAGCCCGTCCTGCACGTGTGCTGGTACGAGGCCGACGCCTTCGCCCGCTGGGACGGCCGCCGGCTGCCGACCGAGGCGGAGTGGGAGAAGGCGGCGTGCCACGACCCGGCCGGCGACCGTTCGAGGCGCTACCCGTGGGGCGACGCCGACCCGGGCCCCGAGCACGCCAACCTGGGCCAGCGGCACCTGCGCCCGGCGCCCGCGGGGAGCTACCCGGCCGGCGAGTCGCCGCTCGGTGTACGGCAGTTGATCGGCGACGTGTGGGAGTGGACGGCGAGCGACTTCCTGCCGTACCCGGGGTTCCGGGCGTTCCCGTACAAGGAGTACTCGGAGGTGTTCTTCGGGCCCGAGTACAAGGTGCTGCGCGGCGGTTCCTTCGCGGTGGACGCGGTGGCCTGCCGGGGCACGTTCCGCAACTGGGACTACCCGATCCGGCGGCAGATCTTCTCAGGGTTCCGCACGGCCCGCTCGGAGGACGTCTGATGTGCCGTCATGTGGCGTACGTGGGACCCGAGGAGCCGCTCGGCCGGTTCCTGGTGGAGCCCCCGCACGGCCTGTACCGGCAGTCGTGGGCGCCCCGCCACCAGCGGTACGGGACGGTCAACGCGGACGGTTTCGGCGTGGGCTGGTACGCGGAGGGCGATCCGGTGCCGGCCCGCTACCGGCGGGCCGGGCCCATCTGGGCGGACCTGTCGTTCGCCGACCTCGCCCGGATCGTACGGACCGGCGCGCTGCTCGCCGCCGTGCGGGACGCGACCCTGTCCGGCGCGGACGCCGAGGCCGCGGCGGCACCGTTCGCCGCGGGAACCTGGCTGTTCAGCCACAACGGCGCGGTCAAGGGCTGGCCCGGCTCCCTGGCCGCCGTGTCCCGGACGCTGCCGCACGAGGACCTGCTGTCCCTGGAGGCCCGCAATGACTCGGCGCTCGTCTGGGCGCTGGTGCTGGCCCGGCTGCGCGGGGGCGACACGGAGGGCCAGGCGCTGGCCGACACGGTCCTGGAGGTCGCCGCGGCGGCCCCCGGTTCCCGGCTCAACCTCCTCCTCACCAACGGCGACACCATCACCGCGACCGCCTGGGGCGACACCCTCTGGTACCTCACCCGGCCCGGCGGCGGCACCGTCGTGGCCTCCGAGCCCTACGACGACGATCCGCACTGGCAGGAGGTCCCCGACCGCACCCTGCTCGCGGCGAGCCGCACGGACGTGCTGCTCACGCCGCTCAAGGACCTCCCGGACGCATCTCCCAAGGAGCCCCGTACGTGAGCCCGTTCCGCCTCACCCGCACCCTGCCCGAGGACGCCACGGAGGCCGCCCTGCGCGCCGACGTCCACCGGGGCCTGACCCACACGCCCAAGACCCTGCCGCCGAAGTGGTTCTACGACGCCCACGGCAGCGAACTGTTCGAGCGGATCACCGAGCTGCCCGAGTACTACCCCACGCGCGCCGAGCGCGAGATCCTCGTCGCCCGCTCCGGCGAGATCGCCGCCGCCACCGGCGCCCGCACCCTGGTGGAACTCGGTTCCGGCTCCTCCGAGAAGACGCGGCACCTCCTCGACGCCCTCACCGGTCTGCACACCTACGTCCCCGTCGACGTCAGCGGGAGCGCCCTCACCCAGGCGGGGCAGGCGCTCGCCGCCGAGCGGCCGGGGCTCGACGTGCACGCCCTGATCGCCGACTTCACCGCGGAGCTGACGCTGCCGGACACTCCGGGGCCCCGGCTGGTGGCGTTCCTCGGCGGCACGATCGGCAACCTGCTGCCCGCCGAGCGCGCCGCGTTCCTGGCCTCCGTACGGGCCCTGCTCAGCCCGGGCGACGCGCTGCTGCTGGGCACGGACCTGGTCAAGGACGAGGAGGTGCTGGTCCGGGCGTACGACGACGCGGCCGGGGTGACGGCCGCGTTCAACAAGAACGTCCTGACCGTGATCAACCGCGAGCTGGGCGCCGATTTCGAGCCCGGCGCGTTCGACCACGTGGCGCTGTGGGACGCCGAGCACGAGTGGATCGAGATGCGGCTGCGCTCCCGTACCGCGCAGACGGTGAAGGTGCCGGCGCTCGACCTGGCGGTCGACTTCGCGGCGGGCGAGGAGCTGCGCACGGAGGTGTCGGCGAAGTTCCGGCAGGAGGGGGTGCGGGCCGAACTGTTCGCGGCGGGCCTGGACCTGGCCCACTGGTGGACGGACGGCGCGGGCCGGTTCGCGCTGTCGCTGAGCGTGGCGCGCTGACACCGGGGAGCCCCCTTCGGCGGCGGGGCGGGAGGTGACGCCTCGCGCTTCGCCGCCGCGTGGGGCACGGTGGAGTGACGCGCGACACTCGCCAGAACAGGAGCAGCGGCATGTCGAACCACACCTACCGGGTCACGGAGATCGTCGGGACCTCGCCCGAGGGCGTCGACCAGGCCATCCGCAACGGCATCGGCCGGGCCTCGCAGACCCTGCGCAACCTGGACTGGTTCGAGGTGACGCAGGTGCGCGGCCAGCTCGAGAACGGGGAGATCGCGCACTGGCAGGTGGGGCTCAAGGTGGGCTTCCGGCTGGAGGAGTCCGAGTAGAAGCCCCCTCAGGGCTCAGTCCGGCAGCGGTCGCGAGGTGGCGCGGCCCGGCTGCCTGCCCTCCGGCGGGTAGTCGCAGTCGATGCTGGTGACCTCGCGGTCGCTGTCCTCGGAGTCGACCACCGCCACACCGGTGCAGGCCCGGCCGTGTTCGTCGGTCCAGGTGACGATCTCGCTGCGGTCGGGCTTGGCGCAGCCGGTGGGCAGCAGCGCGGCGCCGAGCAGCGCCGCTCCCGCGAGCGCGCCCTTGCGACGTCCGTTCATGGCATCCCCCGTGTGTACGCGCACCGGTGCGCCGGTGCTGGTGGCTCGGGGATACCCGGCGGAGGTGAACAGTCCGCCAACCCCGGGTCTCAGGTCCGCCCTTCGCGCTCCTGGGCCGCCTTCATCTCGGCGGACCGCGCGGCCCAGTCGGCCCGTACGACGGTGAAGCCCGCACGCCGGGCGTCGGCGCAGACCAGTTCGTCGTCGTCCACGAGGACGCGGACCTCGCGCGTGCGGGCGAGCCGCTTCAGGATCTCCAGCTTGGTGAACCGCGCGGGCCGGCGGTCGGCGTCCCGCCGCATGTACACGCGCCCCTCGGGCAGCCCTTGGGCCGCCAGCCAGTCGAGCGTGTCCCGTCGGCAGCGCTCGGGGCGCCCGGTGAGGTAGACGATCTCGCACTCCCGCGCGCTCTCCCGCACCAGTGCGATGCCCTCCGGGAGCGGCCCGTCCTGCGGCGCCGCCGAGAAGAACCCGTCCCAGTCCTTCGGCCTGCGCTCCAGGAACCGCTGCCGGTGCGCGGTGTCGGCGAGGGTGTTGTCCAGATCGAACACGGCCAGCGGGGCCTTGCTGCGGTCGTCACTCACGCTGCCCACCCTAGGGGGTGTCCGCAAAGTCCCGGCAACCTTCGCTCCCCCGGCGGCCACTCCTGTGCGACACCCACGCGGGGAAAGGCAGGAGGCCGTATGCGCAACGCACGGATCTGGTCGGCGGCGATGGCGGGGGCCGCGCTGGCCCTGGCACTGACGGGGCCGGCGGCCGCCGCGGGCGCGACCCTGGTCGTGGCGCCGAACGGCGACGACGCCGCCCCCGGCACGCTCGCCCGGCCGCTGAAGACCATCCAGCGGGCGGTGGACCTGGCCGGGCCCGGCGACACCATCACCGTGCGCGGCGGGACGTACGCCCTCACCGACAACATCACCATCACGACCTCGGGGACCGCCTCCCGGCCCATCACCCTCTCGGCCCACCCGGGCGAGCGCGTGGTCATCGACGGCGAGAAACTGCCCGCCAGTCACACGCCGGTCGGCGGCAGCATCCCGCGCGCCGAGCGCGGGGCGGTCCACATGGAGGCGTCGTACTGGCGGATCTCGGATCTGGAGATCGTCAACGGCCCGTACGGGGTGTACTGCGACGGCTGTGACGGCAACGTCTTCGCGCGGCTGCGCACGCATGACAACTACGAGTCCGGGTTCCAGCTCCAGGGCGATTCGAGCGACAACCTGATCCTGGACCTGGACAGTCACGGCAACCGCGATCCGCGCAAGAACGGCGAGAGCGCCGACGGCCTGGCCGTCAAGGAGGGCAGCGGCACGGGCAACGTGGTGCGCGGCGCCCGGCTGTGGAACAACGTCGACGACGGCTTCGACGCCTGGGAGTTCGCCTCCCCGGTGACGATCGAGAACACCGTGGCGTACGGCAACGGCTTCAACCGGTGGAACTTCCCGGACTTCGCGGGCGACGGCAACGGCTTCAAGCTCGGCGGCGGCAGCCCGGCCCCGGCGGTGGCCCACACCGTACGCAACAGCGTCTCCTTCAAGAACGCGAAGCACGGCCTCACCGACAACGGCAACACGGGCTCCCTCGTCCTGAGCCGCAACTCCACCTACGGCAACGGCGGTACGGGCTTCGACGCCGACGTCTCGGGCGGGACCGCCCGGATCACCGGCAATCTGTCCATCGCGGACCGGCGCGCGGCGGCCGTCGGAGGCAAGACCGTCGCCGACGGCAACTCCTGGAACATCGGTGGCACCTGGGACGCCGCCTCGGTGCGGAGCACCGATCCGGGTCCGCTCACCGGGTCCCGGGCGGCGGACGGTTCACTGCCGAAGGCACCGGAGTTCCTCGTGCCACGTTCCGGCACGGCGGTCGGGGCACGTTTCTGATCCGGCCGTCACGGCGGCACGTTTGAGCCGGACTGGCCGGAGAAATGGTCCGGACTATTCTCCGGCGGGCCCTTTCGGACAGGCCCGTCGCAGTACCGCCGGCTCTTCGCCGGGGGTGTGAACGCGCCATGGACAGAAGTCAATTGACCCTCACAGTTGATGGCTCAAGCACGACACTGACATACTCCGCTTTCAGCCTCGCCACCACCCGTGGCCGGGGCTGGTCGGGGATCTCCACACAGAACCCCGAGGCCGTCCGGGTGATTCCGAACAGGAAGTTTTTCGGTTTCACGAGCCCCCCACAGAGCCCGCACCCCCTCAGCGCGTCCGGCACCCCTCCACCCTGCCCGAAAGCCGGACGCGCCACTGACTCGACGGGGTCGAGTGCGGGGCACGAAGCAGCGAAGAAGGTGCGCCTGTGCCCGAATTTCCACCGCGGCGGGATGACACTCCTACATTCCCGCTCCCGCACATCGAACATACTCCGCCGTCCGGCATATCCGACCATCCCGAATTTCACTCGTTGCGCCGCGCGCAGCGCCGGTTCGGCACTCGGGCGACGATCTTGTCCGTCGGCGGATTCCTGCTGTATGTGCTGCTGTCGAGTTTCGTCCCCGCGGTGATGAACCAGCCGCTGTTCGGCCACCTCACGATCGGGCTCGCCCTGGGGCTCGGGCAGTTCGCCATCATGGGCGTGACCGCCTGGTGCTACGTGCGGCACATGCGCACCCGGGTCGATCCGCTCGCCCGCGGCCTGCGGTCGCGGCTGCACGAGAACGAGAACCGCCGCGCCCGCGCCGCCGCACCGCCCCAAGGCGCCGGGCAGCCCGGGCAGCCCCTCCGGCAGGGCACGAGGGGGTTCCGCACGTGGTGACCGCCGCCGCCATCGACGACAGCAGCCTGCAGCTGACGTTCGTGCTGTTCCTGACCGTGGTCGTGATCACCCTGTTCACGGCCCTGCTGACGGCCCCCCAGCGCGACGAGATCAGCGAGTTCTACCTCGGCAACCGCGCGATGTCCCCGTTGCGCAACGGCCTCGCCATGTGCGGCGACTACCTGTCCGCCGCCACCCTCCTGGGCAGCACCGGGCTGGTCGCCCTGACCGGGTACGACGGACTGATGTACCTCGGCGGCACCACCGTCGCCTGGATGATGGTGCTGCTGCTGATCGCCGAACCCCTGCACCGCACGGGAAAGTTCACGCTCGGCGACACGGTGGCGCTGCGCCTGCCCCGGCAGCAGCGGCCGGTGCGGGTCGCCCTGGCGGTGTGCATCCTGGCCATCACGACGCTCTACCTGGTGGCCCAACTGGTGGGCAGCGTGGCCCTCCTGACGCAGTTCACCGGCGTGCCGAGCGGCACCACCCGCACCCTGTGCGTCGTCGTGATCGGCACTTTCGTGATCCTGTACGCCTCCCTCGGCGGGATGCCCGGCGCGACGGTCATCCAGATCATCAAGGCCGTGATGCTGATCGTGGGCGTGCTGTTCACCGCGGGCTGGGTGCTGCACCGCTTCGACTGGAACCCCAACGCCCTCCTGGAGCGGGCGGCCGAACGCAGCGGTACCGGTGTGACCTTCCTCGAACCCGGGTTGCGCTACGGCGGCACCGTCAGCAACAAGCTGGACTTCCTCAGTCTCGAACTGGCCATCGTCCTCGGGCTCGCGGCCCTCCCGCACGTGCTGATGCGGCTGCTGGCCCCGCGCAGCAGCAGTGTGCTGCGCTCCTCGGTGCTGTGGGCCATCGGGCTGGTCGGCGCGGTCTGCTTCGGGGCCGGCATCCTCGGTCTCGGCGCCACCGCGCTGCTGGGCCGGGACACCATCCTGGACACGGACCGCACCGGCAACGCCTCCGTCCTGCTGCTCGCGCACGAGCTCGGCGGCAGTGTCCTCACCGCGCTGCTGACCTGCCTGGCGTATCTGACGCTGCTCGCCGTGGCGGTGGGCCTCACCCTGGCGGCGGCCTCCTCCCTGGCACACGACCTGTACAGCGAGGTGATCCGCAAGGGCCGGGCCAGCGAGACGGAGGAGCTGACCGTCGCGCGGCTGTCCGGGGCGGTCATCGGCATCCTCGGCATGCTGCTCGCCCTCGTCGCCTGGGGGGCGAACACGGCGACGCTCGCCTTCCTCGCCTTCGCCATCGCGGCGTCCGCCATCCTGCCGACGATCATCTACACCCTCTTCTGGCGGCGTTTCTCGGCGAAGGGCGCCCTGCTCAGCCTCTACGGCGGCCTGCTCTGCTCCGTGCTGCTCGCCGTGTTCTCCCCCGTCGTCTCCTCCGCCCCCGCCTCGTTCTACCCCGAGGCCGACTTCGCCTGGTTCCCGCTGCAGAACCCCGGCATCGTCTCCATCCCCGTCGGCTTCCTCCTGGGCTGGCTCGGCACGGTGCTGGACAAGGGGCCGGCTGAAGAGGCGGGCACGCACGAGGAGTTCGAGGTGCGGATGCTCGTGGGCGCCGACGACTGAGGCACTCCTGCGGAACGGCCGGGCAGGCACCGCGGACGCTGATTGTTAATGGGATCCATTTTCATGTAGCGTCCTCGGTGCCCGTCCGTGGTTGTGCACCGAGGAGGAATCCCATGGCCGTCCCGAAGCGGAAGATGTCCCGCAGCAACACCCGTCACCGCCGCGCCCAGTGGAAGGCCGCCACGCCGACCCTGGTGCCGGTCACGATCGACGGCGTCCGCCACCTGGTGCCCCAGCACCTGGTCAAGGCCTACGAACGCGGCCTCCTGCGCCCCGAGGGCTAGGCGACACCGCAGCCGGGAATGCCGCTGCGCCCCAGGCGTTGAACCCCGTGTGAGCTCCCTGATCGCCTCGACCCGCTTCTCCGTCCTCGACCGCTCCCGCACCCGCGAGGGCCACACGCACCCCGAGGCCCTGCGCGACACCGTCTCGCTCGCGCAGGAGCTGGAGCGGCTCGGCTACCACCGCCTGTGGGTCTCGGAGCACCACGGGGTGCCCGGGGTCGCCGGTTCCACGCCGACCGTGCTGGCGGCCGCCGTCGCCGCCGCGACCCGGACGATCCGGGTCGGCACCGGCGGGGTGATGCTGCCCAATCACCGGCCGCTGGTCGTGGCGGAACAGTTCGGGGTGCTGGAGTCGCTGTTTCCCGGCCGGATCGACATGGGCCTCGGCCGCTCGGTCGGCTTCACGGACGGCGTGCGCAGGGCCCTGGGCCGCGGCAAGGGCGACGCCGAGGACTTCGAGGCCCAGCTGCGGGAGCTGCTCGGCTGGTTCCGCGGCACCTCCCCCACGGGAGTGCACGCCCGCCCGGCCGAGGGGCTGACCGTGCCGCCGTTCGTCCTGGCCATGGGCGAGGGCGCCGGCATCGCGGCCCGCGCGGGCCTGCCCATGGTCATCGGCGACCTCAGGAACCGGGAGAAGATGCGCCGCGGCATCGACCACTACCGCGAGCACTTCCGGCCCTCGCCCTGGGCGCCGGAACCGTACGTCGTCGTCTCCGGCACGGTCGCCGTGGCCGCAAGCCCCGAGGAGGCCCGGCGGTTGCTGGTCCCCGAGGCCTGGTCCATGGCGCACTCCCGCACCCACGGCACCTTCCCGCCCCTGCCGCCCGCCGAGCGCGTCGAGTCACTCACCCTGACCCCGAAGGAGCGCGGCTTCTACGAGTCCGGGCTCACCGGGCACATCGCCGGCACCGAGGAACAGGTCGCGCACGAGCTGGAGACGGTGCTGAAGGAGACGGGGGCACAGGAGGTCCTGGTCACCACCAGCACCTACGACCGCGAGGCGCTCCTCGACTCCTACCGGCGACTGGCCGCGATCACCTCCGGTTAGAGTCGTTTCCCATGCACGCCCCCCACCGCCCCCACGACCCGTACGTCCGCGTCAGAGGAGCCCGCGAGCACAACCTCCAGGGCGTGGACGTCGACATCCCCCGGGACGTGCTGGCCGTGTTCACCGGCGTGTCCGGCTCGGGCAAGTCGTCGCTGGCGTTCGGCACGATCTACGCGGAGGCGCAACGGCGCTACTTCGAGTCGGTCGCGCCGTACGCGCGCCGCCTGATCCACCAGGTCGGAGCGCCGAAGGTCGGGGAGATCACCGGTCTGCCGCCGGCCGTCTCGCTCCAGCAGCGCCGCGCGGCGCCCACCTCGCGCTCCTCCGTCGGCACCGTCACCAACCTCTCCAACTCCCTGCGCATGCTGTTCTCCCGGGCCGGCACCTACCCGCCCGGCGCCGAGCGGCTCGACTCCGACGCCTTCTCGCCCAACACGGCGGCCGGTGCCTGCCCGGAGTGCCACGGGCTCGGGCAGGTGCACGGTACGACCGAGGAGTCGCTGGTCCCCGACCCCTCGCTGTCGATCCGCGAGGGCGCGATCGCCGCCTGGCCGGGCGCCTGGCAGGGCAAGAACCTGCGGGACGTCCTCGACGCGCTCGGGTACGACGTGGACCGGCCGTGGCGGGAGCTGCCCGCCGAACAACGCGAGTGGATCCTGTTCACGGACGAGCAGCCGGTGGTCACCGTGCACCCGGTCCGGGACGCCGACCGCGTCCAACGGCCGTACCAGGGCACGTACATGAGCGCCCGCCGGTATGTGACGAAGACCTTCTCGGACTCCAGGAGCGCGACCCTGCGGGCGAAGGCCGAACGGTTCCTCACCAGCGCGCCCTGCCCGGCGTGCGGCGGCAGCCGGCTGCGTCCCGAGGCGCTGGCGGTGACGTTCGGCGGGCGGACCATCGCCGAGCTGGCCGCGCTGCCGCTGGCGGTGCTGGCCGCGTCCCTCGACGCGAGGTCGCGGACCGCCCGGGTCCTGACCGACGACCTCACCTCCCGGATCGCCCCCGTCGTGGAACTGGGCCTCGGCTACCTCAGCCTCGACCGGCCCACCCCCACCCTCTCCGCGGGCGAACTGCAACGCCTGCGCCTCGCCACCCAGCTGCGCTCCGGCCTCTTCGGGGTCGTCTACGTCCTCGACGAGCCGTCGGCCGGGCTCCACCCGGCGGACACCGAGGCGCTGCTCACCGTGCTGGAGCGGCTGAAGACGGCCGGGAACTCGGTGTTCGTCGTGGAACACCACCTGGACGTCGTACGCGGCGCCGACTGGGTGGTGGACGTGGGCCCGCGGGCGGGCGAGCACGGCGGGCGGGTCCTGCACAGCGGCCCGGTGGCCGGCCTGGCCGCCGTCGGGGAGTCCGCCACGGCCCGCTACCTGTTCGACGGCTCCCCCGCCCCGGCCCGCCAGACCCGCGAGCCGCGCGGCTGGCTGATGACGGGCCCCGTCACCCGGCACAACCTGCGGGACGTGACCGCCGCGTTCCCGCTCGGCGCGTTCACCGCGGTCACCGGCGTGTCCGGCTCCGGCAAGTCCACGCTCATCGGCGAGATCACGCAGGACACGGCGGGAGTCGGCCGGCTGGTCTCGGTCGACCAGAGGCCCATCGGCCGCACGCCGCGCTCGAACCTCGCCACCTACACCGGCCTGTTCGACGTCGTGCGCAAGGTGTTCGCGGCGACCGACGGAGCCCGTGCACGCGGCTTCGGCGTCGGCCGGTTCTCCTTCAACGTGGCGGGAGGGCGCTGCGAGACCTGCCAGGGCGAGGGATTCGTCAGCGTGGAGCTGCTGTTCCTGCCCAGCACGTACGCGCCCTGCCCGGACTGCGGCGGGGCCCGCTACAACCCCGCGACGCTGGAGGTGACGTACCAGGGGCGGAACATCGCGCAGGTGCTGGACCTGACGGTGGAGAGCGCGGCGGAGTTCTTCGCCGACACCCCGGCCGTCGCCCGCAGCCTCGCCACCCTGCTCGACGTGGGCCTGGGCTATCTGCGCCTCGGCCAGCCGGCGACCGAGCTGTCCGGCGGCGAGGCCCAGCGCATCAAGCTGGCGAGCGAACTCCAGCGCGGTCGGCGCGGCCACACGCTCTACCTCCTCGACGAGCCGACGACCGGCCTCCACCCGGCCGACGTCGACGTCCTGATGCGCCAGTTGCACGGCCTCGTCGACGCCGGGCACACCGTCGTCGTCGTCGAGCACGACATGTCCGTCGTCGCGGGCGCCGACTGGGTGATCGACCTCGGGCCCGGCGGCGGCGACGCGGGCGGGCGGATCGTGGCGGCGGGCCGGCCGGCACAGGTGGCGCGCTCGGCGGAGAGCCGGACGGCGCCCTATCTCGCGCGCACGTTGTCCGGGACCCGCTGAGCCCGCCCTACGCCACGAGCACCGTGTGCGTCCAGGCCGGCGCGGCCGTCTCCGGCGCCTGCGCGGCGCGCGCGAGGGAGCGGCGGTCGGGGTGGCCGCCCGGCGGGATCGCGTCCCGTACCTCGACCTCCGCGACCAGGCCGCGGGCCGTCGCCACCCGCCACAGGGAGGCGAGCAGCGTGTCGTCGCCGACGTACGCGGGGGCCGTGGTGGGCGCTCCGCCGTCGAGCCGGTAGCCGATGCGCACCGGCTGGACCGGCACGCCGGCGTCCAGGGCGGCCTGGAAGACGGCCCGGCGGAAGGTGCCCTGGGCACGGCCGCACCAGGTGCTGCCCTCGGGGAAGGCGGCGACCGCGGCGCCCGCGCGCAGGGCCCCGGCGATCCGGGCGACGGTGTCCGGGAGGGCCCGCAGCCGGTCCCGTTCGATGAACAGGGTGCCGCCGCGCGCGGCCAGCGGCCCGGCGACGGGCCACCGCCGCACCTCGGTCTTGGCCAGCATGCGGGCGGGACGCACGGCGGCGAGCAACGGGATGTCCAGCCAGGAGATGTGGTTGGCGACCAGCAGCAGTCCGCCGGTGGGGGCGGCGGCGCCGGTGACGCGGACCCGGACCCCCGCGGCCCGCACGATCCACCGGCACCACCGCCGGACCAGGGACGCCGGTATCCGGGCGCCGAACGGCGACAGCGCGATCCCGGCGAGGAGCAACAGCACGACTCCCGTGAGCCGCAGCACGGCGCGCGGCACGGCCCGCGCGGGCACCGCGGCCGGCGCCTCGACACAGGCCCGGGGCGTGCAGGGCGCGGTGGGCAGCCAGACGCTCATCAGGCCGGCACGAGGGAGAGGAAGTGCCGCAGGTACCGCGGGTTGACCCGGCTCATCGGCAGCAGCACGTACAGGTCGGCGACGCCGAAGTCCGGGTCGTGGGCCGGTTCGCCGCACACCCAGGCGCCCAGGCGCAGGTAGCCGCGGAGCAGGGCGGGCAGTTCGACGCGGGCGGCGGGAGCGGGGCCCGGCGTCCACGGCAGCAGGGGCCGGACGCGGTACTCCTCGGGCGAGAGGTGCTTGGCGCTCACCCGCTCCCAGGTGGCGGAGGCGAGGGTACCGCCGTCGGCGAGCGGGACGGAGCAGCAGCCGGCGAGCCACTCGTGGCCGCGGTCGACCATGTAGCGGGCGATGCCGGCCCAGATGAGGCTGATGACCGCGCCGTCGCGGTGGTCGGGGTGCACGCAGGAGCGGCCGACTTCGACGAGTTCCGGCCGGATCCCGGCGAGGGAGGTCAGATCGAACTCGCCCTCGGAGTACAGCCGCCCGGCGACCGCCGCGCGCTCCGGCGGCAGCAGCCGGTAGGTGCCGACGACCTGGCCGGTCGTCTCCTCACGTACGAGCAGGTGGTCGCAGTACGCGTCGAACGGGTCCACGTCCAGCCCGGGCTGCGAGCCGGTGAGCAGGGCACCCATCTCCCCGGCGAAGACGTCGTGCCGCAGCCGCTGGGCGGCACGCACGTCCTCCTCGTTCCGGGCGAGGGTGACGGTGTAGCGGGTGGGGGCCGTGGGCTGGGCGGGGCGGTCGACGGTCAGTACGCCGGTCATGGCTTCTCCTGGTCACGGGCCGGTGGCGGCGAGCGGTGCCGCCGCCCCCTGTTGTGCCCATGCCGCCTGACCACCGCATGACCAGTACCAGGAGAGCGGGTGCCAGAATGCTGAATGCCAGAGGGGCCACGCCCCTTCAGGGGCGCGGGGAACTGCGCGACAAGCCACAGTCGGCCCGCACCCGGCAACTACCGCCTGCCCACCCTGCGAGTAGCCCGCAACCACTCCTTGTTCATGCTGGTAATGGACATGAGCGGAATCCCCTTGGGACAAGCCGTGGCACACTCACCCGTCAGCGTGCACCCCCCGAATCCCTCCTCATCCATCTGCTCCACCATGTCCAGCACCCGCGTCTCCCGCTCCGGCGCCCCCTGCGGCAGCACGTTCAGATGGTTGATCTTGGCGGACGTGAACAGCATCGCCGCCCCGTTCGGGCAGGCCGCCACACACGCCCCGCACCCGATGCACTCGGCGTGCTCGAACGCGAAGTCGGCGTCCGGCTTCGGCACCGGCGTGGCGTGGGCCTCGGGGGCCGCGCCCGTCGGCGCGGTGATGTAGCCGCCGGCCTGGATGATCCGGTCGAACGCCGACCGGTCCACCACCAGATCCTTGATCACCGGGAAGGCGGACGCCCGCCACGGCTCCACGTCGATCGTGTCGCCGTCCTTGAAGGACCGCATGTGCAGTTGGCAGGTGGTCGTCCGCTCCGGCCCGTGCGCGTCCCCGTTGATCACGAGCGAGCAGGCGCCGCAGATGCCCTCGCGGCAGTCGTGGTCGAAGGCGACCGGGTCCTCGCCCTTGAGGATGAGTTCCTCGTTGAGGGTGTCGAGCATCTCCAGGAACGACATGTCCTCGGAGATCCCGTCCACCTCGTACGTGGACATCGTGCCGTCGGCGTCGGCGTTCTTCTGCCGCCAGACGCGCAGGGTGAGCTTCATGCGTAGCTCCGCTGGGTGGGGTGGACGTACTCGAAGACCAGGTCTTCCCTGTGCAGGACGGGGGCCTCGCCGGTGCCGGTGAACTCCCAGGCGGCCGCGTAGGAGAACTCGTCGTCCTTGCGGGCGGCTTCGCCGTCGGGTGTCTGCGATTCCTCGCGGAAGTGGCCGCCGCAGGACTCGGAGCGGTGCAGGGCGTCGAGGCACATCAGCTCGGCGAGCTCCAGGTAGTCGACGATGCGGTTGGCCTTCTCCAGCGCCTGGTTGAACTCCTCGCCGGTGCCGGGCACCTTGATGCGCCGCCAGAACTCCTCGCGGATCTGCGGGATGCGCTCCAGGGCCTTGCGCAGCCCCGAGTCGGTGCGGGCCATGCCGCAGAACTCCCACATGAGTTCGCCGACCTCGCGGTGGAAGGAGTCGGGTGTGCGGTCGCCGTCGACGGACAGCAGCAGGTTGAGCCGGTCCTGCGTCTCGGCCAGCACCCCCTGGACGACGGGGTGTTCGTCGGTCACCTCGTCGTGGTGCGGGTTGCGCGCGAGGTAGTCGTTGATGGTGGCCGGGAGGACGAAGTAGCCGTCGGC
The DNA here is from genome assembly GCF_964272415.1 of Streptomyces sp. SudanB52_2052. Taxonomy (NCBI): domain Bacteria; kingdom Bacillati; phylum Actinomycetota; class Actinomycetes; order Kitasatosporales; family Streptomycetaceae; genus Streptomyces; species Streptomyces sp. SudanB52_2052. The sequence goes on from NZ_OZ186796.1 coordinate 903,012, forward strand.
CAGGCCCTGCATCAGCGCGGAGGCGCCGAGCCGGTTGGCGCCGTGGTCGGAGAAGTTGGCCTCGCCGATGGCGAACAGGCCGGGGACGGTGGTCTGGAGGTCGTAGTCGACCCACAGGCCGCCCATCGTGTAGTGCACGGCGGGGTAGATCCGCATCGGCACCTCGTACGGATCCTCGTCGGTGATCCGCTGGTACATGTCGAAGAGGTTGCCGTACTTGGCCTCGACGGCCTTGCGGCCCATCCTCCGGATCGCGTCGGCGAAGTCCAGGTACACGCCCTGGCCGCCGGGACCGACGCCCCGTCCCTCGTCGCAGACGTTCTTCGCGGCCCGGGAGGCGATGTCGCGCGGCACGAGGTTGCCGAAGGAGGGGTAGATGCGCTCCAGGTAGTAGTCGCGCTCGTTCTCGGGGATCTCGTTCGGGGGCCGGGTGTCGCCCTTCGCCTTCGGCACCCAGATCCGGCCGTCGTTGCGCAGCGACTCGCTCATCAGCGTCAGCTTGGACTGGTGGTCGCCGGTGCGCGGGATGCACGTCGGGTGGATCTGTGTGAAGCAGGGGTTGGCGAAGTACGCGCCGCGCCGGTGGGCCCGCCAGACGGCGGTGGCGTTGGAGTTCATGGCGTTCGTCGACAGGTAGAAGACGTTGCCGTAGCCGCCGGAGGCGAGCACGACGGCGTCCGCGAAGTACGTGTCGATCTTCCCTGTGACGAGGTCCCGGGCGACGATGCCGCGCGCCCGTCCGTCGACGACGATCAGGTCGAGCATCTCGGTCCGCGGGTGCATCTCGATGTTCCCGGCGGCGATCTGCCGGCTGAGTGCCTGGTAGGCGCCGAGGAGGAGCTGCTGTCCCGTCTGGCCGCGGGCGTAGAAGGTGCGCGACACCTGTACACCGCCGAACGACCGGGTGTCGAGCAGGCCGCCGTACTCCCGGGCGAACGGCACGCCCTGGGCCACGCACTGGTCGATGATCTCGACGGAGATCTGCGCGAGCCGGTGCACGTTGGACTCGCGGGCGCGGAAGTCGCCGCCCTTGACGGTGTCGTAGAACAGCCGGTGGATGGAGTCGCCGTCGTTGCGGTAGTTCTTCGCCGCGTTGATGCCGCCCTGCGCGGCGATGGAATGGGCGCGGCGCGGAGAGTCCTGGTAGCAGAACTGGACGACGTGGTAGCCCTGTTCGGCGAGGGTGGCACCGGCGGAGCCGCCGGCGAGGCCGGTGCCGACGACGATCACGGTGTGCTTGCGCCGGTTGGCGGGGTTCACCAGCTTGGCCTCGAAGCGGCGCTTGTCCCAGCGCTCGTTGATCGGCCCGGACGGTGCCTTGGTGTCGACGACCGGCTCACCGGTCGCGTAGTCGGCGTAAGAGGTCATGTCAGCTCACCACTCCGGTCATGACGCCCACGGGTACGGCGATGAAACCGGCCGTGAGCAGCAGCGCGAGGACGTCGGCGACGGTCTTCAGGGTGCGGTCACGCCGCCGGCTGCCGACGCCGAGGGTCTGGGCGGCGCTCCAGAACCCGTGCCGGACGTGCAGCCCGAGGGCGAGCATCGCGACGATGTAGATGACGTTGCCGTACCAGGTGGAGAAGGTGTCCACGACGTTCTGATACGGGTGGCCGGGCCGGAAGCCCGGGTGCACGGAGCCCGTCGTCAGGTCGAGGACGTGCCAGACGATGAACAGCCCGAGGATGATCCCGCCCCAGCGCATGGTGCGGGTGGCGTAGGAGGCCCGTGGCTTCTTGTGCATGTACTTGCTGGGCCGCGCCCTGATGTCGCGGCGGCTGAGCTGGTACGCGGAGACCGCGTGCGCGACCACGGCCACCACGAGCGCGACGCGGACCAGCCAGAGCGTCCACTCGTAGTGCATGAAGGGCTCGCCGACGGTGCGCAGCCAGTGGGCGTAGTGGTCGAACTCGCCGGCCCCGAAGAAGATCTTCAGGTTCCCGATCATGTGGACGACCAGGTACAGCAGCATGATCAGACCGCTGACCGCCATCACGGTCTTCTTGCCGACGGTGGAGTCCCACACGGTGCGTGCCATGGACGGCCGTCGGTCCGTCCGCGTTGCCAGAGCCATGGCACAGCACGCTACGGACCCGCGGCCGATCGGTCCAAGACATGGTATGGCTTGATTCCATAGGCCCTGGCTATGGTAAGAGGATGCAGTTCCAGCAGCTCCAGTACTTCGTGGCCGTCGCCGAGACCCGGCACTTCACCCGGGCCGCCGATCTGGTCCATGTCGCGCAGCCATCGCTGTCGCAGCAGATCAAGGCGCTGGAAAGGGAGTTGGGGGCCGACCTGTTCCTGCGGGCGCGCGGCAACATCACGCTCACGGACGCCGGGGAGGCGCTGCTGCCCCTGGCCCGGCGCATCCTGGCCGACGCGGACACGGCGCGGCACGAGGTGCTGGAGCTGGTGCAGCTGCGGAGGGGGCGGGTGCGGCTGGGGGCGACGCCGAGTCTGTGCACGGGTCTGCTGCCGGACGTGCTGCGCGCCTTCCACGACCGCTACCCGGGGATCCGGCTGCTGATCGAGGAGGGCGGCTCCCACGACCTGGTGCGGGAACTGGCCCGTGGCGCGCTGGACCTGGCGCTGGTGGTGCTGCCGCTGCCGTCGCCCTCCCCCGCCCTGACGACGGTGGAGCTGCTGCGCGAGGACCTGGTCGTGGTCTCCTCCCCGGACGCGCCGAGGCCCGGGCAGGGGCGGCGGACCGTGCGCGTCGCCGATCTGGAGGGCGAGCGGCTTGTGATGTTCCGGCACGGCTACGACCTGCGGGAACTGACCGTGGCGGCGTGCCGGGCGGAGGGGTTCGAGCCGGACTTCGCGGTGGAGGGCGGCGAGATGGACGCGGTGCTGGGCTTCGTACGGGCGGGACTGGGTGTCGCCGTCGTCCCGCGGATGGTGGCCGCGCGGTCGGGGCGCGGACTGCGGGTGACTCCCCTGGCGCGGCCCGGCCTGCACCGCACGATCGCCCTGGCCCACCGCAGCGATGTGGCGCCGCCGCGGGCGGCGAGGGAGTTGCAGCGGATGCTGCTGGAGCGGTGACCCACCGCCCGGGGCACCTGCGGATATTCCCTGCGCCCGGCAGCAGCCCGCGCCTAACCTCGACCCATGGGTGATGAGCAGTACGTCCGGTATCGGGACGACATGAAGGTGCTGGCCGCCATCGGGGCCTGCGTCGACCGGCAGGCGGGCCGGGTCGTGGTGCGGGTGCCGCGCGAGCCGGCCGAGGCGGCGGTGGCGGCCTGGGAGCGCACGGAGGAGGGCGCGCCCGGCGCGGAGACGCCGGAGCAGTACGCGCTGCGGGACGGTGCCGCCGAGCTGGCGCTGATCGGCCTCGCGATCAGTGAACGCGGCCGCTGGGAGGGCGAGGAGGTCGTCGTGGACCTGGACGTCGCCTCCGCGGGGGCGGCGCTCCGCGCGGCGCGGTGACAGCGGCTCCCGCCCGTCACCCGGTCCTGGCCGCTCCCGCACGGCGTGCGGCGGCGGCCGACCGGATCCGCTCCGGTGGGATGCCGGCCCGTTCGCCGTCGATGTCCCGGGCGGCCTCGATCGTGGGAAGCGGTCCCGGGGCCGACCACCGGGACCGCCGCCCGTCCGCTCAGCCCGTCGCGTCGACCAGCGCCAGCTCGTGCAGCCGCTCCGGCGGGCCGGGGCGGGCGTAGTACCAGCCCTGTGCCGTGTCGCAGCCCAGTATCCGCAGCTGCTCGGCCTGCGCCCCGGTCTCCACGCCCTCCACCGTGACCGCGAGGTCCAGGCTGTGGGCCAGCGAGACGATCCCCTCGACGATCTTGAGGTCGACGGGGTCGGCAGGGAACTGCTGCATGCTCTGGGTGAAGGAGCGGTCGAGCTTCAGGATGCTGACCGGCAGGCGACGCAGGTTGGCGAGGTTGGAGTAGCCCGTGCCGAAGTCGTCCAGGGCGATGTCGACGCCCATCTCCGCCAGTCGGCGCAGCGGCTTCAGCAGGTCGTCGTCCGCGCCGATCAGGGCCGACTCCGTGACCTCCAGGCAGAGCGCGTCCGGTTCGATGCCCGTGCGTTCCAGGATGTCGACGGTGTCCTGGACCAGGCCCGGGTGGGTCAGCTGGCAGGGCGAGAGGTTGACGTTGATCCGCAGCGGGCCCACCGCCTCCGCACCGCCGTGCAGTTCCCGCCACTCGCGGGCCTGCCGCACCGACTGCTCCAGGACCCAGCGGCCCAGCGGCACGATCAGCCCCGTGTGCTCGGCGAGCGGGATGAACCGGTCCGGGCCGAGCACGCCGTGCTGCGGGTGCAGCCAGCGCACCAGGGCCTCGGCGCCCCGGACGCTGCCGTCGCCGAGATGCACCAGCGGCTGGTACTCGATGAAGAACTCGCCCCGCTCCAGCGCCGTCGGCAGCGCGGTGGTGAGTCCGTGCCGGGTGATGGCGCGGGCGTCCGCCTCCGGGTCGGCCAGCTCGAAGCGGTTGCCGCCCGCCGACTTGGCCCGGTACATGGTGATGTCGGCGCTGCGCAGCACCTCGGCGGGGCTGCGCTCCCCGGCCGGGCCCTCGACGATGCCGATGCTGCCGCGCACGGTCAGCTCGCGGCCGTCGACGCTGATCGGCGCGAGCAGCGCGTTCATGATGCGGGCGGCGAGTTCGTCGACCTCGCGCTGGGTGTCGGGGCCGGTGGTCAGGGCCACGAACTCGTCGCCGCCGAGCCGGGCCACCATCTCGCCCGGCGCGGTGGCGCAGGACTGGAGCCGGTCGGCGACCTCCACGAGCAGCCGGTCGCCGGCCGCGTGGCCGAGGCTGTCGTTGACGGTCTTGAAGCCGTCCAGGTCGAGGTAGCACAGCCCGAACCGCTGTCCCTCGCCCGCGCCCAGTGCCTTCTCCAGGCGCTCGAAGAAGAAGGTGCGGTTCGGCAGGCCGGTGAGGGCGTCGTGCGTGGCCTCGTAGCGCAGGCGCAGGTTGAGCAGCCGCCGCTCGGTGGTGTCCTCCATGAGGGCGAGCTGGTACTGCGGGTTGCCGTCGGCGTCCCGGAGGAGGGAGACCGTCAGGTTGGTCCACAGGACCGTTCCGTCCGGGCGGTAGAACGCCTTCTCCAGGTGGTAGTGCTCCCGCTCGCCGCGGACGAGTTCCTCGTAGAGCCGCCAGGTCTGGGGCGCGTCGTCGGGGTGCGTCCACTCCATGACGTTGCGGCTGCGCAGGGTCTGCTCGGAGACTCCGAACATGCGCAGCAGCGCCCCGTTGACCTGGAGGATGTTGCCGTCCAGGTCGGCCATGCCGATGCCTATGGCCGCGCCCTCGAAGACGGCGCGGAAACGGGCCTCGCTCGCGTGCAGGGCCTGCGCGACCACCCCCTGTGCCTGGAGCGCGGCCTGCGCGATGGCCTCCTGCTCGGCCAGGGTCCGCTCGCGCAGCGCCCGTGCGAAGCCGGCGGCCATCGCGTGCTGCAGGCGCGCGCACCGGGCCCGCAGGTCCTCCTGGTCGCCGTCGTTCCCGCAGTACAGGACGAGGTAGGCGTCCACGCAGTCCAGCGTGCGGCTGAGTGCCTCGGGGTCGGTGCAGTGCGCGTCCACGAGGGCGGCGCCGACCGCCTTGCCCGCGTCGGCGTCGAAGGCCCGGGCCAGCAGAGCCTCGCTCAACCGCCGGGCCAGCGGCAGCAGGTGCGCCTCGAACTCCGGGCGGGTCGACGACGTCGAGGTCACCGGGAAGACCGCCCGGCTCCAGATCGTCGCGAACCGACGGAGTCTGTCCTCCGGCCCGTCCGGTTCCGCGATCACGCCGTACGCCCCACGCCCGCGAACCCGGAGAACGCATACGGATCCTCGTCCTCCGGTGCGGTGTCGGGCCGCCAGCGCGGCATCGCCACCAGTCCGGGTTCCACCATGTCGTACCCCTCGAAGAACCGCGCGATCTCCTCGCGCGAGCGCATGATCAGCGGGTTGCGGATGTCCTCGTACACGTCCACCGCACCCCCGGCCCGCTCCTGCGGCAGCGGGATCCCCTCGTAGGAGGCGTGGGTGAGCACGAGCAGGCTGCCGGGCGCGAGCGCCTCGCGCAGTTCGGCCACCGCCCCGTACGGGTCGTCCTCGTCTTCCACGAAGTGCAGTATGGCAACGAGGAGCAGCGCCACTGGCTGATTCAGGTCGATCAGCCGCTCCACCTCGGGGCTGCGCAGGATCTCCTGGGGCTTGCGCAGGTCCGCGGCGACGATGGCCGCGTCCTCGTTGCCCTCCAGGACCGCCTGGCTGTGCGCCACGGCCACCGGGTCGTGGTCGACGTAGACGACGCGCGCGCCGGGGCGGGCGGCCTGGGCGACTTCGTGGACGTTGCCGAAGGTGGGTATGCCGGAGCCGATGTCCAGGAACTGGGTGATGCCCTGGTCGGCCGCGTAGCGCACGGCGCGGCGCATGAACGCCCGGTTCGCCTGCATGATCTTGGGGAGTCCCGGCATGAACTCCATGGCCCTGCGGGCCGCTTCCCGGTCGACCTCGAAGTTGTGCGATCCGCCCAGGTAGTAGTCGTACATCCGGGAAACGCTGGGCACCGAGATGTCGATGCTCCGTGGGGCCCAGGCGGGACGCTCCATCTATCTCTCCAAGGCGTAGGCGATCCGGTGTTCGAGCAGAGGCTACTGATCGCCCGCCAATGGAGCGACCCGAAACGGAAATTGACCGTCCGTTCCCGGTCACTGCCTGCGGCACGTGCCGAATTGATACCCGTCCGCATGCCCTTCGAACATATGACGAACAGTGTCCGAGGCATTCCGGAGAGTTCCGGTCCGGAAGGGGGAGAGTGCCAGGAATTCGATGAGTTCAGGTGAAGCACGGCAAAACGGTCCGCCCCTCCGTGAGCACGGAGGGGCGGACCGGGTCGGCGTCGTCGGGTGACGAGATGAACCCTGGGGAGGTCGCTCTTGTTATTCCGACGCGCCGACCAGCTTGCCGTCGGGCCGGACGGCGAACCAGGTGCCGCCGACGCCCTGGCCGTTGGTGTCACCGGGAGCCTTGTCGCCGGCGAAGGTGTAGATCGGCGAGCAGTTGATCGTCTGCTGCTTGCCCTTGCCGTCGGTCCGGTCGAAGATCATGTAGCCCTTCTCCTGGATGCCCTTGGTGTCGGCGAAGTCGACGGGCTCCACGAGCGGCCACTTCTCCAGGCAGGCTCCGGTGCAGTTGGAGACGGGCTTGGGCCACGCCTTGTCCTTCTTGAACCGGTAGACCGTCATGCCGTTCTTGTCGACGACGATCTCGCCGAGCTTGGGGTCGTTACGGGTCGACAGCCCCAGTTCCTCGGCCTCGCCGGCGGCACCCACGCCGCCCGCGCCCTCCTGCACCTTCTTCCCGTCGGGGGCGAGCGCGTACCACTTGCCGCCCACGCCCTGGCCCTTGACGTCACCGGCGTTGACGTCCTTGGCGTAGCGGTAGGCCGGCCAGCCGCCGACGGTGAGCTGCTTGGTGCCGTCGGCCCGGGTGACCGAGCCGAGCAGCGCCTTGTCGATGCCCTCGCCGGCCTCGGCGTCGTCCGCGGGGACCGGCGGCCAGGTCTTGGCGCAGTCGCCGTCGCAGTTCGACTTGGGCGGCTGCTCGGTGTCCTGGTCGAACCGGTACAGGGTGAGGCCGAGGCTGTCGGTGACCACCTTGCCGATCTCGGCGGTGGAGACGGACAGCTTGCCCGCGGGGTTGGACAGGCCGGTGGGGCTCGGCGCGGCCGGCGGGCTGCTGGCGGTGCCGCCGACACCGTTCCCGGTGCCCGAGCCGATGCTTCCGTAGTCCCCGGGCGCGGCCGTGGCGCCCACGTTCTGGCTGGCCGCCGGTGGGCTGTCCTGACCGCACGCCGTCGTCAGCGCCAGGACCGCCGCGGCGCTCGCCACGAGTGAGGCGCTCCGCCAGGAGGTCTTCATCGTCAACTCCCCATATTCGCAAGGGTGTTGCAGCGCCCTGCTGCGCCGCCGCACGGCCATGAGTACGCATGGGGGCGGCGTTTGTGTTCAACGTCCGGCCAAATTTCTTTCCGGAGCCTGTGACAGCCGCCGCACGCCCGTGCGGACCGGCCGCCCCACGCGTGACGCCGGATCAAACCGGCACCCCCGGAACATCCCTCTTTCGGGGCAATCCCCTTGCGCTGCGGCCCGCCTGGGCGGCACAGGGCTCATGATCTTCGTCGTGTATGGACCCCTCTCGACTCAACCCGCCCTCGCCGCACGGGCCTTGGCGGTGGCGACGCTGACCTGGGCGCTCGTCGGCGCACCGGCCGGAGGGGCGGTGGCCGACTCCTGCGCGTACGCCTCGACGGGGCCGGACGGCACCAAGGCGGTGGCGGTCGCCGGGAGCAAGACCTGGCCGACCAAGCCGCCGTGCCCGACACCCACACCGACGCCCACCCCCACGCCCACCCCGAAACCCCCTCCGCCGAAACCGACCCCCACCCCGAGCCCGACGCCGACGCCGAGCCCGGACCCGCCACCGCCCTCACCCAAGCCCCCGCCCCCGAAACCGCCGCCCACCGCTGAACCGGAGCCTCCTCCTCCGCCCGCTCCACGCCCGGCGGTGCCCGCACCCCGGCCGACTCCGCGGCCCACTCCTCCCCCGCCCCCTCCGCCGGCACCGGCACCGGCCCCGAAACCGTCGGCCAGTCCCACCCCGCGTCCGTCCGCGAAGCCCGTGCACTACCCGCGCTACCGGGCCGCGCCACGGCCACGGCCGTCGAACAACACGCTGTCGCCGCTCACCTTCGTCCTGCTCGTCACGGTGCCCGCGGTAGTCGCCGTCGCCGCGCTGCGGGCGCGCTGATCCCTGGAAGCTCTGGAGGCACCTCTTGCCGGAATGGCTTGTTCTCACCCTCGCGATGCTGGCCGCCTGCGCCGTGGTGGTCGTCATCACCCTCGTTCGGCACCGCAGGGCGCCCGAGGACGAGGACCCCAGCGAGACTCCGGACGTCATCGAGTACATGACGATGTGGATCGGTGTCGTGTACGCCATCGTCCTGGGCCTGGCGATCGCCGGTGTCTGGGAGGGGCGCAGCGCCGCCCAGGACCACGTCCAGGCCGAGGCGACCGCGCTGCACGAGATCTCGGAGCGGGTTCGGGTCTACCCGGCCGAGGAACGCGACCGCATCCGGGACGACATCCACGCGTACGTCAGCCACGTGGTCACCACCGAGTGGGACACCATGGCCGACTCGGGCCGGGTCACCGAGCGCGGCGGCGAGCTCTTCGAGCGGGTCCGCGCGGACGTCACCGACTACGAGCCGAGGACGGACTTCCAGGCCCAGGCCTACCAGCCGCTCCTCGACCAGGTGACCGCGGCGAGCCAGGCGCGGATCGCCCGGGCGGAGTCGACCGGGGAGACCATGCCGGGCGTGGTGTGGTTCGGGCTGATCGCCGGGGCCGTCGTCACCATCGGGATGATCTTCGCGCTGCAGATCCGCAGAACGACACGCGAACTGGTCCTCGCCGGGCTGTTCTCGGCCCTGATCGCCTTCCTGCTGTTCCTGATCTGGGACTTCGACTCGCCCTACAGCCGGGGCGTGACGGCCTCGGCGGACCCCTTCCTGAACCTCTTCCCGGGTGTCGAGGACTGACGGTGCCCCCACCACGGATCCCTGCCGGGGGGCGCGCGACCCACCGTCGCCGTCCCCTGGGCGGGCCACCCCCGTACCCCGTTTGCGCTACTCCGATCGCGCCACCGCGGGCCCGTTCCTAGCGTTTCGGGCATCGAGGTGCAGGTGTGATGTGAGCGGAACAGGTCCGCGGCTGCTCCTCGGGGACCCGGAGGATCCATCATGCGCGCGATATGCGTCGCTTCGGCCGTACTGCTGGGCGCCGGCGCCCTCACCTCCTGCGTGCCCGCCGCCGACGCGGCGATCGCGACCGACTTCGGTTTCGCCGTCGAGCCCTCCACCGTCGCGGCGGGCGGCCGGGTCACCCTGCGCGTGGAGCGCAACGAGGCGTGCCGGGGCGAGGCGGCCGTCTCCTCGGCGGTCTTCGACGTGGTCACCATCCCGCCGGGGAAGTCGTCGGCGACGGCCGTGGTCGACTGGGACGCCAAGCCCGGCGCCGTCTACGACGTGGAGTTCGTCTGTGACGAGTCGAGCGGCACCGCGCGTCTGACCATCGCCGGCGGCCGGCCGACGCACCACCACCGTCACCCCAAGGGCGTGCACGCCGGTGAGGGCGGCACCTTCGCCGGCCTCGACCTCAAGGAGATCGGCCTCGGGGCCGCGCTCATCGCCGGTTCCCTCGGCGCCGCCTACCACTTCTCGCGCCGCCGCCCCGACGAGGACGCCGGCTGAAGACGCACGTCCGCAGGTGTGCGCCCCGGGGTTCCCCGCGCGAGGGAACCCCGGGGCGCACACCGTTCAGGTGCGAGGCGACCGCTCGTAAGAAGGCCGGGGCGCAAGAAGCCCGGGGAGCGTCAGATGCGCCGTTCGGCCCGCCGGCGCATCCAGAACACGCCACCGCCGACGAGCGCAGCGGCCACGAGACCGCCCCCGATGGCCATGTCGGTCGGGGTCGCGCCGGTGGTGCTGCCGCCGCCGATGCCGCCGCGGACACCGCCGATGACGGTGAAGGCCTGTGGCTTGGTCAGGCTCTTGCCGTTGCACGTGACCGTGATGTCGTACGGCCCCGGGCGGGCGTTGGCCCTGATGGTGGCGGTGCCCCTCGCCGTCTCCTTGGGGCCGGAGACGGGCGAGAGCTTCGCCGGCATGGTGAACGCGGCGGAGGTCGCCGTGCCACCGTGGCGGCAGCCGTCGACCGTGATGGTCAGCTGGCCGCCACGGGCGATGACGCTCGGCAGGGCGACGATGTTGCTGGGTGTGTCCCACGCGACGGCCGCGGGGGCGGAGAGGCCGAGGGCGGCGACGGCCGCACCGGCGACCGCCAGGGCACGAGTGTTAGGCATGTGAACCTCCGCGGAAGACGCCCCGGGACCCGTCCCCGGTCGATCGGCGAGAAAGCGCCTCCCAGGAAGACAGTCAGTTGCCTTGTCCGCACCCGCATTTCGGGAATGGTCCGTCCTGGTGAGAGAGGGCAGCGCGGGAAAACCGCGCAATGGGTTATCGCCGCAGGTCACGCACGGTCGGAAATTTCCTCACGGCGGCAACTCGGATGGCGCACCTCAGGGTCCCGGGCCGCCCCGCACAGCCCCGGGCCACCCGTTCGCTCCTGCCCCGTCGCCGCTTTCCCGCATGGCACTTAACGTGCTGATATGCGCGAATGACACGGCGACGGCCGGGTCGAGAGGGGAAGGCGAATGTCTGCGTCCGAACTGGCCGAGGCGGAAGAGGAGGCGCGGCGGAAGAAGCGCGCCCCGTGGGGCGTGATAGCGCTGGTTCTGCTGACCGGCCTCGCGCTCATTCGGAATGGTTCGGGGGAGTTCGACGAGGGCCCGCCGCAGCCGGCCACGGCCGCCGCGGCGGACAGCCGGGTGCCCGCCGCCACCTTCGCCGGGACCGTACGGCCGCTGCCCTACGCCCTTCCGGACCGGGTCCGGATCCCGGCCATCCAGGTCGACGCGCCGATCATTCCCGTGGGCCTGGACGCGGACGGCTGGGTGGGCGCGCCGCCGCCCGAGGACCCGAACCTGGCCGGCTGGTTCACCGGTGCCGTCACGCCCGGGGAGAAGGGCACGGCGGTCGTCGTGGGCCATGTCGACAACCAGCAGGGCCCCGCCGTGTTCTACGGGCTCGGGGCGCTGAAGAAGGGGAACCGCGTCGAGGTCGCCCGGCAGGACGGGAAGACCGCCGTGTTCGAGATCTACGGCGTCGAGGTGTTCGAGAAGAACAACTTCCCCGGCGACCGGGTCTACGCGTCCAAGGGCGCGGCCGAACTGCGGGTCATCACCTGCGGCGGCGGATTCTCCGAGCAGGACGGCTACGCGGGCAATGTCGTGGCCTTCGCCCGCCTGGTCGAGGTGCGCTGAGCGCTGCCGGCCGGGCGGGCGAAAGTCCGAGCGTTCCTCTCCTTACGCGTAGTGCCGCCGGGGCACGGTGACGCGGTAGCCGGAGTCCAGCAGTCCGGGGAGGTAGCGCCGCAGGGCCCGCACACTCTGCGAGCGGTCGCCCCCGGCGTCGTGCGAGAGCACCACGACGCCGGGGGCGGCGCCGTTCTCGACCCGCCTCACGATCGACCGGGTGCCCGGGGTGGTCCAGTCGAGGGTGTCCAGCGTCCAGGCGAGGGGCTCCATGCCGAGTTCGGCGCCGATCTGGAACGTGGCGCGGTTCCAGGCGCCGTAGGGCGCGCGGAACCACTCGGGGCGCTCCCCGCACGTCTCCTCGATGACCTCGCTGGTGCGCTCCATCTCCCTGCGGATCTGCCGGCGGGTGAGACGGGTGAGCAGCGGGTGGGACCACGTGTGGTTGCCGACGACGTGGCCCTCGTCGGTCATCCGGGACAGCAGGTCCCTACTGTCGGCGGCCATCTCCCCGCACACGAAGAACATGGCGCGGACGTCGTACTCGGCCAGGGTGTCCAGGACGTCCGGGGTGTAGCGGGGGTCGGGGCCGTCGTCGAAGGTCAGCACGATGGTGCGGCCGCGTCCGGAGACGCGCAGCAGCGGTTCGCGGCGCACCAGGGTCCGGCGGGGCGCGGCGTGCGGCGGGCCGTAGCCGGTCAGGGGCTGGAGGCGGTACGCGGAGGCGCTGCGGGGGCTGCGGGCCTGGGCGCCGGCGGCCGGGCCGGAGCCTGCGGGGACGTCCCCGGTGACCGCCGTGAGCACCCCGGCCGTGGCGGCCGCTCCCACGCCGCCCGCGAGCAACGCCGCGCGTCGGGTGAGCAACTGATCCTTCTTCATGACTCATCAGTCGCCCGGCGGAGGGCCGACGCACCTGAGCAACACCGGTGCGGCGGCACGATTTCACCCGAACGGCCCACGTATGAGGGTCAGTGGCGGCGCGGCACGGCCGGTGAGGGGGTCGGCGGGCTCGGTCCCGTCCCCTCCGGCGAGGCCGAGCGCCGCCAGTGACGGCGGCCCTGCCGTGGTGACGGGCCGCTGTCCGCCGGTCGGGTGCCCCTTTCCCGACGACTTGAGCACCATGAACTCCATCGCGATGTCGGGGGCGGTGCGTTGGCGTTCTCCCCGGGGTGCCCGGCACGGTCTCGCCCTCCCGCCCGGCTGCCGGCCCCGTCGCCTCCGATAGCCTCGCGCCGTGACGGAACAGCACTCCCCTAGGTTCGAGCGGGGCACGGACGGGCCGAAAGTGATCGTGGCCGGAGTGGACGGCTCCGACTCCTCCCTGCGGGCCGCGGCCTACGCGGCCGGCCTGGCCCGGCGACAGCACGCGCTGCTCGCCCTGGTGTACGTGCAGCCCGTGCTGGCGGCGGGGGCCGCGCTCGGGGCGCCGGTGGCCGAGACGACCGACGAGATCGCCGAGGACCTGGTGGCGCAGATCCGGGACGCGGCGGAGCGGCTCAAGGGGATATACGAGGTCCGCTGGGAGTTCCACACGTTCCGCGGCGACCCGTACAACGGCCTGGTGAAGGCCGCCGACGCGCTCAAGGCGGACGCGGTGGTCGTGGGCGCCTCGGAACAGGCGGGCCACCGCATCGTCGGCTCGGTGGCGGTACGGCTGGTGAAGGCGGGGCGCTGGCCGGTGACGGTGGTGCCGTAGCGGTACCCGGTGGCCGGAGCGCGCGAGGAGCGGTGGGACGAGCGGTCGCGCGCGGCCCGTCCGACGAACCCGGGTGGTTCGCGCTGGGGCTCGTGAGCTACTTCGCCTGCTCCTACCGGCGCTCGGAACTGGCCGGGCACCGGCCGGAGCAGGGGGACTGAGGCCCTACTCCCCCATCACCAGTCCGTCCTGCGCCGCGCCGCGGCTGAGGACGACGTCCCGGATGCGGTCGCGTACGGCCCGGACGTCGGCGCCCTGGGCGAGGGCCCGGTTGAGGTTGACGACCCGGCCGGCGTCGACGTCGAACAGCTGCGGGACGAACTCCGCCTTCGTCACCTCCCAGCGGCCGCCCGGCCGTGCGGGCGGGGCGAAGGTGAAGCGGCCGAGGGTGGACTGGTTGCCGCGCGGGTCCTTGGCGCCTTGGTGGTTGGTCATCAGTCCGGCGATCTGGTCGCCCATGCCGTAGATCACCCAGGTGCCGTTGACCTTCTCGTAGGCCTGCGGGACGTGTGCGTGGGTGCCCAGGATCAGGTCGATGTCGGGACGCCCCTCGCTGCGGGCGGCGGTGAGGTTCCGGGCCAGGGTCAGCTGCCGGTCGTCAGGGGCGTCCTGCCATTCGGTGCCCCAGTGCATGGACACGACGACCACGTCCGCGCCCGCATTCCGCGCGGCCCGGGCGTCCGCGAGGATCCTGCCCTCGTCGATGAGGTTGACGGCCCTGGGCTGTCCCTCGGGGAGCGGGATGCCGTTGGTGTCGTAGGTGTAGGCGAGGTGAGCGATCTTCGCCTGGCCCGCCTGGAGGACCGTCACGGTGCGGGCCTCCTCCTCGCTGCGGGCCGAGCCGGCGTGCCGGACGCCCGCCCGGTCGAGGGCGTCGAGGGTGCGGCGGATGCCGTCGGCGCCGTCGTCCAGGGTGTGGTTGGAGGCCGTGGAGCAGCCGTCGTAGCCGGTGGTGGCGAGGGCCGGGGCCTCCTCGGGCGGGGACTTGAAGGCGGGGTAGCCGGTGTAGTCGCCGTTCGCGCCGTAGACGGTCTCCATGTGGCACAGGGCCAGGTCGGCGCGTTCGACGACGGAGCGGATCCCGGCGAGCATCGGCCGGAAGTCGTAGCCGGTGCCGCCGGCGTCGAAGCGGGCCCGGTCGATGATCGTGTCGTGCGGGAGGACGTCGCCGGAGGCGACCAGGGTGAAGCCGCGGGGCTCGGCGAGGGATGGTGCGGGGCGCCCGGGGCCGGGCGGTTCGTGGTCACGGGCCTGGCAGGCGGCGCCTGCGGCGAGGGCGACGGTCAGGGCCAGGGCCACCTGTCGACTGCGTGCGATCATCCGTTCACCCCACTGTGGGCGTTGTGGTCGTATTTACACACAAACAGGAAAGAAGGCCCACGCCGCCCCACGCGGCTCCGACACGCTCATCAGCCCGACCGGCACCCGCCCGGTCGAGCGCCCCGACCGTTCGTCGAACCGTTCGTCGACGCGATCGACCGTCCGCCGCACAGCCGGGTACGTGGCCTGTGCCACAGCCACGCCCTGCGGTGGCATACGGCCATGACGGCCGGATCCACTCTCATGAACGGGACGACCGCCGAGCACGAGCTCGCCGCACTGCAGCGGGAGCACGGCCGGCCCCTCTTCGCGCTGCTGCTCCGGCTCTGTGACGGCGACCGGCAGCGCGCGGAGGACCTGGTCCAGGAAACGCTGGTGCGCGCCTGGCAGCACCCCGAGGCCCTGCGCGCCGACGACTTCGACTCCGTACGCCCCTGGCTGATGACCGTCGGGCGACGGCTCGCGATCGACGCCCGGCGGGCCCGGCAGGCCCGTCCGGCCGAGGTCGGCGACGCCGTGCTGGAGAACGCGCGGGTCATCTCCGACCACGCCGAACGGGCCGCGGCGACGCTCGACGTCCGCCGGGCTGTGAAGACACTCACTCCGGAACACCGTGAAGTCCTGGTACTCGTGTACTTCCAGGGGGCGAGTGTGGCGGAAGCCGCAGCGACCCTCGGGATCCCGCCCGGTACCGTGAAGTCCCGCGCGTACTACGCGCTGCGCGCCCTGCGCCGGGTGCTTCCGGGATACGCCGCCGACCTGCGGTGAAACCAACGGCCGAGTCAAACCTCCGTAAAGCGCCTTGCTGAGGACCCCGGTTGAGTAATCGGCTGTTCTCATCCGTGTTCCGGATGGGGCCGACAACGCCCCGGAGCCCGGTGTCGGCCAACGCGCACGTACCGGAGGAAGGCAGGAAGGGATGCTGCACAGAGGGCAGGAGAGCACGGACGGCGCCGGCGGTGAACTGACCGTCCCCATGGCGTGGTTGTACGCCGAGTACATCGCCGACGAGCTGCTGCGGACCGGCGATCTGATGCCGCCGACGTCCTTCGAGTTCCGCGCCGGGCGCGACGCCCTGGCGCTGACGATCTTCCTCTCCGACACCGACGGGGAGCTGTCGGGCATCCGGGTCGTCACCCAGCTGGAGACCTGGCTGTCGCTGACCGCGTACGACCAGCCGTGGCAGGAGTGGGTGCGCGAGCGGCTGGCCGAGGTCGCCGCGGCCGCCGCGGAGTCGGGCGGGCCGGCACCCGACCTGGAGCTGGCGGAGGAGGCCTGGCGCTGGCTGCAGGAGACGGAGCTGCTCGCGCCCGACCTGAACGCGGTGCCGGGCGGCGCTCCGGTGGTCGCGGAGGACGAGGGGCCGAAGGTGTGGACGCCCGCCTGGCAGCTCGGACTGCCGCTGGGGCACCTCGCGATCCATCTTTTTTAGATTTCTGCGACCCCGGACCAATCCGGGGGCCGGAGGGCTCCGAATCCTTTGGTTGCGATTGTGTCACCGGCTTGAGTGATTCCGCTGCCTGGTCCGTACCGGTGGGAGCAAGGAGTAACCCCACCCGCACCCAACGGCACGAGGATTCGGCATGAGGTCCCTGGAAAGGCATCGCGACGTCGGCGCCTACGCGCTCGGCGTGCTGGACGAGGCGGAGGCCTTCCGCTTCGAGGACCACCTCATGGAGTGCCCTCGGTGCGCTGCAGAGGTGACGGAATTCGGCCCGACGACACGGCAGTTGATGCTGTACCGGCGGGCGACGCCGCGGTTCGTGAGCCCGCTGACGCAGCCCGGGCCGCGCATGCTGGACCGGCTGCTGGCCGAGGTGGCCACCCGGCGCCGGGCCGGGCGCAGGCGCATGCTGTTCGCCCTGGCGGCCTCGGTGGCGCTCGCGGTGTCGGTGCCCGGGATCGCGATGATGGCCCGGGGCGGCGGCGAGGGGCCCCTGACCGTCGCGGCGACCGACGCGCGCACGGGGGTGTGGGCGCAGGTCACGACGGAGGACGAGGCCTCGGGCAGCCAGGTCGAGCTGCAGGTCAAGGACGCGGCTGGGCCCCGCGCCTGCCACCTCGTGATCATCGGCCGCGACGGCACGGAGGAGACCGCGACCAGCTGGCAGGGGCCCGGTCACGACGCCCACCCGAACACGATGATGGCCAGCTCGTCCATGCACCCGGACGAGATCGCCCGCTACGAGATCCGCTCCTCGGCCGGCGAGGTCCTGGTGAAGCTCCCGTCGCCCTAGCCCCTGGGGGTCTGTCGTCCGTCCGCCTCTGTCGCCGGGCGGCCCGTGCGTCCCGGTGTGAGACTGCTCGACGACACACCCGGGCTGCGCGGCGAGGGGAGACGAGGTGACGACGGCGGAGACCGGTGACGGTCGCCTGGAGGAGTTCCTCGCCGATCCGGAGAGCTCGACGCTGGGCCTGGCCGCGGCGGTGGCCCGCTGCACCAAGGCCGTGGGGATCCAGCACTCCGTGGTGTACCTGGCCGACATCCAGCAGCGCCGGCTCGTGCCGCTCACCGACGTGGCCTCGCCCCTGCCCGTCGACGACTCGCTGGCCGGCTGGACCTACCGCACCCAGTCGCTGCGCGTGGAGGAGTCGGAGACGGGCGGCATGACGGCCTGGTTCCCCCTCCTGGACGGCGCGGAACGGCTCGGTGTGCTCTCCGTGCTCTGCCCGGCGCTGACCCCGGCCGTGCTGCGCCGCGGCAGGGCCCTCGCCACCCTGCTCGCCATGATGATCACGTCGAAGCGGGCGTACAAGGACTCCTTCGTCCGGCGGACGCGCACCGAACCGATGCGGCTGCCCGCCGAGATGCTGCGGGCCTTCCTGCCGCCCCGCACGATCGGCACCGCGCACGTGGTGTCCACGGCCGTGCTGGAGCCGGCCTACGAGATCGGCGGCGACGCCTTCGACCACTCCCTCACGGAGACGACCCTGCACGCCGCGGTCCTCGACGCCATGGGGCACGACCTGGCCTCCGGGCTCACCACGGCCGTGTCGCTGGCCGCCTGCCGCAACGCCCGGCGGACCGGGGCGGACCTGCCCGAGCTGGTGGAGTGCGTCGACGACGCGCTGGCGCACTGGCTCCCCGACCAGTTCTGCACGGGCGTCCTGGCCCAGCTGGACCTGGCCTCCGGGTTGCTGCGGTGGTGCAACTGCGGGCACCCCCCGCCGCTGCTCATCCGCGACCAGCGGCTGCACGTGGACGCCATGCGGCGCGAGCCGGATCCGCCGATGGGGCTGCCGTCCCTGCTCGCCGGGCGGCAGCGGCAGACGCACGAGATCGCGCTGAAGCCCGGCGACCGGGTGCTGATGTACACCGACGGGGTGACCGAGGCCCGGGGCAGCGACGGCGGCGAGTTCGGTCTCGAACAGTTCGCCGACTACATCATCCGGGCGATGGCGGCGGGCGAGCTGGCGCCCGAGACGCTGCGCCGGCTCATCCACTCCGTCCTGGACTCGCCCACCAGCCGGCTGCGGGACGACGCGACCATCCTAATGTTCGAGTGGACACCGCCGACCCGGTGATGCCGCCGACCCGGTGACGCGGGCCCGGTCACTTCAGCAGGCGGGACATCCTGCGGTCCGCCAGCGGCTTCCCGCCCGTCTGGCAGGTCGGGCAGTACTGCAGCGAGGAGTCGCTGAAGGACACCTCGCGGATGGTGTCGCCGCACACCGGGCAGGGCTCGCCGGTGCGGCCGTGGACGCGCAGGCCGCTCTTCTTCTCGGCCTTCAGCCGCCCGGCCGCCACGCCCCGGGAGCGCTCGACCGCCTCGGTGAGCGTGTCGCGCAGGGCCGTGTACAGCCGCCCGGTCTCCGCCTCGGTCAGGGACGCGGCCAGCTTGAAGGGCGACATCCTCGCGGCGTGCAGGATCTCGTCGCTGTAGGCGTTGCCCACGCCCGCGATCAGGCTCTGGTCGCGCAGCGCCCCCTTGAGCTGCCGCCGCTCACCGGACAGCAGCCCGGCGAGGCGCGCCTCGTCGAAGTCGTCGGCGAGCGGGTCCGGGCCGAGCCGGGACACGCCCGGCACCTCCTGCGGATCCCCGACGACGTACACCGCGAGCCGCTTCTGCGTGCCGGCCTCCGTCAGGTCGAAGCCGGCGCCGGTCTCCAGGGCCACGCGCAGGGCGAGGGGGCCCTTGCCGGGGCGGGGCGGGCCGTCGGGGAGGCGGTCCTTCCAGTGCAGCCAGCCCGCGCGGGCCAGATGCGTCACGAAGTGCGGGCCCTCCGCGGTCCCGATGTCGAGGAACTTGCCGTACCGGCGCACGGCGGTCACCTCGCGGCCCTCCAGCGCGGACAGCGGCGGGTCGTAGGTCTTCAGGACGCTGATCGCCACGGGCAGCACCCGTACGATCTCGTGGCCGACGAGGTGCTCGGTGAGGAAGTCCTTGAGCGCCTCGACCTCGGGGAGTTCCGGCATAGGTCCAGAGTGCCACGTGGGGTCAGTCGTGGTCCGGCACCACGAACTCGCACCAGACGGCCTTGCCCCCGCCCCGGGCCTCCACGCCCCACACGTCGGTGAGCAGCTCGACCAGCAGCAGGCCCCGCCCGGAGACGCCCGAGTCGCCCGCCTCGCGGCGGCGCGGCAGGGCGCTGGAGGAGTCCTCGACCTCGACGCGCAACCGGACCTCGGAGCCGGTGAGGGCCCGCAGGGTGACGATCGCGGAGCCCTCGGTGTGCATCAGGGCGTTGGTGATCAGCTCGTCGGCGACCAGCTCGATCTCGTCGGCGCGGTCCCGGGCTCCCCAGGCGGCGACCGCGGTGCGGATCATGTGCCGGGCCTCGGCCAGGGCCGCCGGGTCGCCGGGGGCCACGTGCCGCTGGAGCCGGCGGCCGGACTGCGGGCCGTCCGGGCCGCGCCGGCGCAGCAGGAGCAGCGCCACGTCGTCGTCGCCGCCGCGCTCGGCGGCCACGTCGATGAGCCGGTCGGCGAGGTCCCGTACGTCGTCGGGGCCGGTGTCGACGAGCGCGGTGAGGGTGCGCATGCCGTCGTCGAGGTCGGCGCCGGGCTGCTCCACGAGGCCGTCGGTGCACAGCAGCAGGGTGTCGCCGGGGTCGAGCTCCATGGTGCCCACCGGGTAGTCGAGGCGGCCGAACTCGGCGGACAGCCCGAGCGGCAGACCACCCGGGACGGTGACGCGGCGGCAGGAGCCGTCGGGGCTCCGCACGAGCGGGTCGATGTGCCCGGCCCGGACCATCTGGAGGACGCCCGTGGACAGGTCGGCCTCGGCGTAGAGGCAGGTGGCGGAGCGGTCGGTGTCGAGTTCGTGCAGGAAGACGGAGGCGCGGGCCATGACGGTGGCCGGGGGGTGCCCCTCGGCGGCGTAGGCGCGCAGCACGATGCGCAACTGGCCCATGACGGCGGCCGCGTGGGTGTCGTGGCCCTGGACGTCGCCGATGACGGCGCCGACCCGGCCGCCGGGCAGCGGGATCAGGTCGTACCAGTCGCCGCCGATGTCCCGGCCGACGGATCCGCCGATGGTGGCGGCGCGGTAGCGGACGGCGACGTCGGCGCCGGGCACGCTGGGGATGGTCCGGGGCAGCATGGCCTGCTGGAGGCCCTGCGCGAGGTCCATCTCCTGCTCGTAGAACATGGCCCGCTGCAGGCTCTGCGCGATGCTGCTGCCGAGGGCGACGAGGATGTTGCGCTCCTCGGAGGTGAAGCCGCGCCGGTCGCTGTAGAGCAGGCCCATGGCGCCGATCGGCCGGGCCTGGACGATGAGCGGCAGATAGGCGGCCGAGGTGATGTTCAGGTCGGTGATGTGCGGCCACAGGATCGGGTAGCGCTCGGCGAACTCCTCGGGCGATTCGATGAAGCACGGGCCGAGGGTCCGTACGGCCTCGCTCATCGGGTAGGGCTCGTCGATGCGGGTGACGCGGGTGCCGGGCACGAAGCTGTCCGCGGGTCCCTCGGCGACCAGGCGGATGCGGCCGGCCTCGACCAGGCCCATGACGAGGCTGGTGGCACCCAGGTGGGTGAGGCCGTGGGTGTCCTTGAGGACGTCGATGACGTCCTGGACGGTCCGGGCGTGGGCGAGGGCGGCCGTGGTGAGTTCGACGACGTTGGTCTGCTCGCGGCGGGCCTCGTCCCGGTCGGCCTGGTCGCGCCGGGCGTCGATCTCGCCGAGCTCCTGGGTGGCGTCCCGGACGATGCCGATGATGCGGCGGGGCCGCCCGGTCTCGTCGCGCCGGATGTAGCCCTGGGTGTGCGTCCAGCGCAGGGTGCCGTCGCGGCGGCGGATGCGGAAATAGGCGCCGTAGTTCTCGCTGCCGTCCTTCAGGGCCTGGGAGACGGCGGTGTCCAGGCGCCGGGCCTCGCCGGGCGGGACGCGCCGGGAGAGGGTCTCGGGGTGGTCGTCGTACTCGTCGGGGCGCACGTCGAAGACCTCGTGGGCCTGCGCGTCCATCTGCATCAGGCCGGTGTCCAGATCCCAGTCGAAGCTGCCCATCCGGTTGAGCGCGAGGATCGGGTCCGGGTGGGCGGGCCAGTCGTCCGGGAGGGACAGGGCGCTCGCTCCCCGATCAGCCATGGGCCCACCTTGCCAGGATTCGTCCGATTCTTCGACCGGATGTGCCGAGTGTACGAGCCACCCGTCCGGGGCGGCCCTCAGTTACTGAAGACGTCCGTGGGGCTGCCGAAGATGCTGTCGGTGGCCGGTTCTTCGGGAATCAGCCCGCCGCCGTCGGGCAGGTCGGGGCTGTCCGGGACGACTTCGGGGCCGACCTCGCCGGGTTCCTCGGGGTCCGGATCGCCGGGATCCTCGGGGTCCGGATCGCCGGGGTCCTCAGGCTCCGGGTCGCCGGGGCCCTCCGGGGCCGGTTCGTCCGGGGGCGGGTCGGTCTCGTCCGGCGGGAGCGGGGCGGAGTCGCCGGTCAGGCCCGTACCCCGGGACGCGTCCGGGTCACGCGGCAGGGCGTCCGGCCCGCCCGGGGCGACGGACGCGGGCGCCGACGCCACGGGGGTTCCCGTCGCCCACACCGGCGGCGGCAGGACCCGGTCGTGCCGCACGTCGTGCCCGGCGCGCCGTTCGATCCAAATGCGGGCGGCGACGTCGACGATCGTGAAGTCGGTGACCGCCCGCGGCGCCGGGGTCACGACGATCACCTCGCCGGGGCGGTAGCCGGGCCACGGAGTGCCTTGGGTGACCGGTGTGCCGCGCATCGCCGCCGGCGGGAGCAGCGGGTTGCCGCAGGCGCAGCGGACGCGCGGCACGCCCCGGTCGTCGACCAGGACCGCGGTGCCCGCCTGGAGGACGGACTGGTAGCCGTCGGCCCGTCCGGCGCGGTAGCCGTGGCCGGTGACGCGGGTGTCGGCGCGCAGCACGACCGGGGTCAGGGCGCGCACGTGGTCGCCGAGGGCCGCCGGGGAGACACCCGCGACCCGGGCGAAGGCGCGGGCCCTGGCCCGGTCGCGGGTGAGGTGGCCGATCTGCCGGCCGATGTCGCAGCTGCCGGTCCGTTCGATGCCGCCGTACAGGCCGGGTGTCGCGCCGGAGAGGGTGCGCAGTCCGCTCAGGGCGGCGGAGACCCGGGCGGAACCGTCCGCCGTCCGCGGCGTTCGCGGGGCGGGAGGCGGGGTAGCCGTCGTGGTGGCCGTGGAGTCGGTGAAGGGGTCCGGCCCCCGGTCCGCGGCCGGCAGGAGGACGAGCGCTCCGCCGGTGCCCGCGTCGTCGTCGCGGTCGCCGGCGCCGCCACCGCAGCCCGTGAGGAGGAGCGCCGCCGTGAGTGCGCAGGATGTGACGAAGGCCCCCGTCGGTGTCCGCACCTCGTCCTCCCGCCCACCTCGTCACCACTCGGGCATGTCAGGCAATGCGTCACTATTGTTTGCTTCGCTCACTCGGGTCACGCAACCGGAGCGGCGGCACACGGAGCGTGACCCCGGGGTCCGGCGTCGCAGGGGAAGGAGCGCACGGCCGTGGACTGGTTCACCGCGTCCGACTACTGGCTGACCCGGCTGGTCTTCCAGCGGGCGCTGGCCGCCGTGTACCTGGTGGCGTTCCTGACGGCGGCGCTCCAGTTCCGCGCGCTGATCGGGCGGCGCGGCATGCTGCCGGTGCCGCGGTTCGTCGAGCGGGTGCCGTTCAAGCGGGCGCCGAGCCTGTTCCAGCTGCACTACTCGGACGGCTTCTTCGCGCTCTGCGCCTGGGCGGGCTGCGCGGTGTCGGCGGCGCTGCTGGCCGGGCTGGACGCGCTGCTGCCGCTGTGGGGCGGCATGCTGCTGTGGCTGGTGCCGTGGGTGCTGTACCTGTCGATCGTCAACGTCGGCCAGACCTGGTACTCGTTCGGCTGGGAGTCGCTGCTGCTGGAGGTGGGCTTCCTCGCCGTGTTCCTCGGCAACGACGAGGTGGCGCCGCCGCTCGTGGTGCTGTTCCTGCTGCGGTGGATCCTGTTCCGGGTGGAGTTCGGCGCGGGGCTGATCAAGATGCGCGGGGACGAGTGCTGGCGGAAGCTGACGTGCCTGGACCACCATCACGAGACCCAGCCGATGCCGGGTCCGCTGAGCTGGTTCTTCCACCATCTGCCCGGGCCCGTGCACCGCGTCGAGGTGGCCGCGAACCACGTCACCCAGCTCGTGGTGCCGTTCCTGCTGTTCGCCCCGCAGCCGGTGGCGACGGCCGCCGCGTCGCTGATGATCGTCACCCAGCTGTGGCTGGTGCTGTCGGGCAACTTCTCCTGGCTGAACTGGATCACGATCGTGCTGGCGCTGTCGGCGGTGCGGTTCCCGGCCGATCCGCCGGACGTGCCGGACGCGCCGCTGTGGTACGTCGTCGTGGTGCTCGCGGTGGCCGCGCTGCTGGTGGGCCTCAGCTACCAGCCGGTGCGCAACATGCTCTCCCGGCGCCAGGTGATGAACCGCTCCTTCGACCCGCTGCATCTGGTCAACACCTACGGGGCGTTCGGCAGCGTGAGCCGGGTGCGGTACGAGGTGGTGGTCGAGGGGACGTCGGACGACGTGCCGCGGGAGGACTCGGACTGGCGGGAGTACGAGTTCAAGGGCAAGCCGGGCGATCCCCGGCGCTGGCCGCGCCAGTTCGCGCCCTACCACCTGCGGCTCGACTGGCTGATGTGGTTCGCGGCCCTCTCCCCCGCGTACGCCGGGTCCTGGTTCGGCGCGCTGGTGGAGCGGTTGCTGGAGAACGACCGGGACACGCTGAAACTGCTGCGGTGCTCGCCGTTCCCGCCGGACGAGCCGCCGCGGTACGTGCGCGCCCGCCTGTTCCGCTACCGCTACACGACCTGGCGGGAGCTGCGGGAGACGGGCGCGTGCTGGGAGCGGACGTATGTGCGGGAGTACCTGCCGCCGACGCGGCTGTCGGAGGTCGTTCAGAGGCCGTAGACGCGGGTGGCGGTGGTTTCGAGGATCTGTGCGTGGTCGTGCGGGTCGGTCAGCCGGCGTGTGGCGTCCAGCATGTCGCCGTACGTCGCCGCCAGGGTGGACACCGGCCAGTCCGAGCCGTACATCAGGCGGCCGGGTCCGAAGGCCTGAAGCGCCACGTCGGCGTACGGGCGCAGGTCCTCGACGGTCCAGGAGGCGTGGTCGGCCTCGGTGGCCAGGCCGGAGAGCTTGCCGACCGTGTTGGGCAGGGCGGCGAGGGCGCGCAGGCCGGACGCCCAGGGTTCGAGGGCGCCGGAGGCGACGGGCGGTTTGCCGAGGTGGTCGAGGACGAAGGTGAGGCCGGGCAGGGCGGCGGCGGCCCGGACGCAGGCGGGCAGTTGGTGCGGGAGCACCACCAGGTCGTAGACGAGCCCCGCGTCGGCGACGGCGGTCAGTCCCCGGCGTACGTCCGGGCGGAGCAGCCACTCGGGGTCCGGTTCGCCCTGGACCTGGTGGCGGATGCCCTTCAGGTACCGCCCGCCGGGGAGTTCCCGCAGCCGGGCGAGTTCGTCGGCGACGTCGGGGCGGGTGAGGTCGGTCCAGCCGACGACGCCCGCGACGAGGTCGTGTTCGTCGGCCAGGGCGAGGAACTCGGGGGTCTCCTCGGGCACGGTGATCGTCTGGACGAGGACCGTGCGGCCCACTCCGGCGGCTCTCGCCTCGGGTTCGAGGTCTTTGAGGGTGAAGTCGCGCCGGATCGGGGCGAGTTCGGGTCCGGTGATCCAGTCCTGGTCCCGGACGGACAGGTCCCACACGTGGTGGTGCGCGTCGGTCACGGTCATGCCGGCAGCTCCCAGACGACGGGCAGGCCGGCGTCCGCGCCCTCGTCGGAGTAGTCGTGCACGACGTCGAGCAGCTCGGCCATGCGGGCCTGCCAGGCGACGTTGACCGGCAGTTTCTCCAGCTCGGCGAGGAGACGGGCGTAGTCCTCGCACTCCAGGACGTGGAACAGGTCGGTGCCGCTGCGCCAGATCGTCCAGGAGGTGGCGCCGGCGGCGCGGATGGCGTCGGTGAGTTCCTCGGGGACCTCGCGGTGGGCGGCCTCGTAGGCGGCTACGCGGTCGGCGCGGACCTTGGTGTGCAGGGCGACTCTCATGAGAGCTCCTTCGAGGAGGCCTCGGCGGGGACGGGGGCGTCGGCGGGCAGCAGGCCCTTGGCGCGCAGGTCCTGCCAGAAGGCGTCCGGCACCCGGGCGGCGAACTGGTGGGCGCAGTCGCGGACCTCGTGCGCGGAGCGGGCTCCGACGAGGACGCTGGCGACGGCCGGGTGGGCGGCGCAGAAGGCCAGGGCGGCGGCGCGCAGCGTGGTGCCGTGGCGATCGGCGACGGACTTCAGCCGCAGGGCCCGCTGGACCAGCTCGGAGGGGGCGATGCTGTAGTTGTAGCGGGCGCCCGGCTCGGGGTTGGCCAGCAGGCCGGAGTTGAAGGCGCCGCCGATGACGACGGACGTGCCGCGTTCGTGGGCCGCGGGCAGCAGGTCGGTGAGGGCGCTCTGGTCGAGCAGGGTGTAGCGGCCGGCGCACAGCACCACGTCGACGTCGGTGTCGCGGACGAAGCGGGTGAGCATCTCCGACTGGTTCATGCCGGCGCCGATCGCGCCGACCACGCCCTCCGAGCGGAGCTTCTCCAGGGCCGGGTAGCCCTCGCGGAAGGCGGCTTCGGCGTGCTCGTCCGGGTCGTGGAGGTACACGATGTCCACCCGGTCCAGGCCGAGGCGTTCCAGGCTGGACTCCAGGGTGCGGCGGATGCCGTCGGCGCTGAAGTCCCACACGCGCCGGTGGGTGGCGGGCACCGCGAAGCCGTGGGCGAGGTCGTCGCCGGTGCCGTGGGAGGGTTCGAGGCGGCGGCCCACCTTGGTGGAGACTGTGTACCGGTCGCGGGGGTGGTCGCGCAGGGCGGCGCCGAGGCGGCGTTCGGAGAGGCCGAGGCCGTAGTGCGGGGCGGTGTCGAAGTAGCGGATGCCGCGCTGCCAGGCGGCTTCCACGGCCTCGTGGGCCTGCTCCTCTCCGACCTCGGTGTACAGGTTGGCGATGGCTGCGGCGCCGAAGGACAGGGCGCTGACCCGGACGCCGCTGCCGCCGAGCGGGTTCACCGGGCCACCGGGCGCAGCCGCAGGCCCTGCATGCCGCCGTCGACGGCGAGCGCGGTGCCCGTGGTGGCTCCGGACAGGGGGCTCGCCAGGTACGCGATGGCGCCCGCCACCTCGGCCGGGGAGACCAGGCGGCCGGTGGGCTGGCGGGCCTCCAGGGCGGCGCGTTCGGCGGCCGGGTCGGGCGCGGCGTCGAGGAGACGTCCGACCCACGGGGTGTCGACCGTGCCCGGGTTGACGCAGTTGACGCGGATGCCCTCGCGGACGTGGTCGGCGGCCATGGCAAGGGTCAGGGAGTACACGGCCCCCTTGGTGGCGCTGTACAGGGCGCGCTGCGGCAGGCCCGCGGTGGCGGCGATGGAGCAGGTGTTGACGATCGCCGCGTGGGCGGAGGCGCGCAGGTGGGGCAGGCAGGCGCGGGTGGTACGGACCATGCCGACGACGTTGACGTCGTAGACGCGGTGCCACTCGTCGTCGGGGTTGTCCTCGACGGTGCCCTGGGCGCCGATGCCCGCGTTGTTGACCAGGATGTCGAGGCCGCGGAGTTCCGCGACCGCCGCCGCGACGGCCGCCCGCACGGACGTGTCGTCGGTGACGTCCGCGCGGTGGCCGAGGAGTGGCTTGCCGACCGGGGACGGGTCCAGGTCGAGGACGGCGACCTGGGCGCCGCGCTCGGCCAAGAGGTCCGCGGTGGCCCGGCCGATGCCGGAGGCACCGCCCGTCACCAGGGCCCTGAGACCCTCGAAGTCGCTCATGCAGCGTGCCCCTTCTTCGTCGCGTCGAGGTCGGCGGCCCAGAAGCCGCCGCCCGGGTACGTGTAGCGCGCCAGCGACTCGGGCCGCATGGCGGCCGAGAAGCCCGGCGCGGTGGGTGCCGTGTAATGACCTTCGCGGATCACCACCGGATCGAGGAAGTGGTCGTGCAGATGGTCGACGTATTCGATGACGCGGTCCTCGGTGGTGCCGGTCAGGGCCACGTAGTCGAACATCGACAGGTGCTGGACGAGTTCGCACAGGCCGACGCCGCCCGCGTGCGGGCAGACCGGTACACCGAACTTGGCCGCGAGCAGCAGGATCGCGAGGTTCTCGGGGACGCCTCCGACGCGGGCCGCGTCGATCTGGACGACGTCGAGCGCGCCGGCCTGGAGGAGCTGCTTGAAGACGATCCGGTTGTGGACGTGCTCGCCGGTGGCGACCTTCACGGGGGCGACGGCCCGGCGGATCGCCGCGTGGCCGAGGATGTCGTCGGGGCTGGTGGGTTCCTCGATCCAGTACGGGTCGAACTCGGCGAGGGCCTTGGTCCAGCGGATCGCCTCGTCCACGTCCCAGCGCTGGTTGGCGTCGACGGCCATGCGGATGTCGGGGCCGATGACCGACCGGGCCACGCGGCAGCGGCGGATGTCGTCGTCGAGGTCGGCGCCCACCTTGAGCTTGATCTGCGTGAAGCCGTCGGCGACGGCCCGGGCGGCGAGCCGGGTGAGTTTCTCGTCGTCGTAGCCGAGCCAGCCGGGCGAGGTGGTGTAGGCGGGGTAACCGCGTTCCAGGAGCCGGGCCGTGCGCTCCTCGGCGCCCTGCCGGCCCTGGCGCAGGAGGGTCAGGGCCTCCTCGGGGGTGAGGGCGTCGGTGAGGTAGCGGAAGTCGATCTGGCGGACGAGCCACTCGGGTTCGGCCTCGGCGAGCAGCCGCCACAGCGGCAGGCCGGCACGCTTGGCGGTCAGGTCCCACACGGCGTTGACGACGGCGCCGATCGCCATGTGCATCACGCCCTTCTCGGGACCGAGCCAGCGCAACTGGCTGTCGCCGATCAGGTCGCGGTTCAGGGTGGCGGGGTCGGCGCACAGGTCGGCCACGTCACGGCCGACCAGGTGTCCGCGCAGCGCGTCGATCGCGGCGACCTGCACCTCGTTGCCCCGCCCGATGGTGAAGGCGAACCCGTGCCCCTCGTGGCCGTCGGCCGCGTCCGTGCGCAGGACGACGTAGGCCGCCGAGTAGTCGGGGTCGGGGTTCATCGCGTCGGAGCCGTCGAGCTCGCGCGAGGTGGGGAAGCGGATGTCATGGGTGTCGACCGCGATGATGCGGGCGGGCGTCCGGGACACGGGGGGCCTTTCGTCGGTCGGAGCGAGGGGCGGGGTCAGTCCTGGGCGCGGCCGGTCGTCACCCGGGCGATCATGAGGGCGACCAGGATGATCCCGCCGTAGATGGCCTGGATCCAGAACGACGGCACCTGCGCGAGGGTGAGCAGGTTCTGCACGACCCCCAGAAGGAGTACGCCGGTCAGGGCGCCGAACATGGTGCCCTTGCCGCCGTCGAGGGCGATGCCGCCGATCACCGCGGCCGCGAACACCGTGAAGATCATGTTCTGGCCCTGGTTGGCGCTGATCGCGCCGACGTACCCGGTCTGCATGATGCCGCCGACCGCGGCGAGGACGCCCGCGACGACGAACACGCCGAGCATGACGCGCTCCACGCGGATGCCCGCCGCCCGGGCCGCGTCGGCGTTGCCGCCGATGGCGTACAGGGCGCGCCCCACCCGGTGGTACTTCAGGACCAGCCCGGCGACGGCGAAGGCGAGCGCGGCCAGCCACACCGACAGCGGCACGGTGAGGAAGGTGGTGGTCGCCAGGGAGTAGAAGCTGTCGGGCATGCCGAACAGCGTCTTGCCCTTGGTCGCGCCGACCAGCAGGCCGCGCAGCACGATCAGCATCGCGAGCGTCACAATGAACGCGTTGAGCTTGAACTTCACGACGAGGACGCCGTTGAAGGCGCCGACGGCCGCGCCGGCGACCAGGACGGCCAGGAGGGCCAGGGCGGCGGGGAGTTCGGTGCCCCAGCCGGACTGGGCGGCGGGCAGCACGAGCAGCGCGCCGACGGCGGGAGCGATGCCGACGACCGATTCCAGGGACAGGTCGAACTTGCCGGTGATCAGCACGAGCGACTCGGCGAGCACGACCATCGCGAGGGCGGCGGAGGCCCCGAGGATCGAGATCAGGTTGCGCTCGGTGAGGAACGAGTCGTTGACGATCGCGCCGAGCACCATGAGCAGCAACAGGGCCGGTACGAGGGCGAGTTCGCGGGCCCGGCGCACCAGCACGGTCCTCGCCGACCCTGGGTCGGTCACGCGCACCGGCTTCACCGGTGGGGCCTTGGTGTCAGCCATGGTCCACTCCTTCGATGGAGGCGATGAGCTCGTGGTCGCGCCAGCCCGCGCGGTGCTCGGCGACGACCCGGCCGTGGAAGAGGACGAGGACCCGGTCGCAGCGCCTCAGGTCGTCGAGTTCGTCGGAGACGACGAGCACGGCGGTGCCGTCCTCGCGGGCGCTGTCGACGCGGGCGAGCAGGGACTCCTTGGACTTCACGTCGACGCCCGCGGTCGGGTTGACGAGGACCAGCAGCCGCGGGTCGGAGGCGAGGGCGCGGGCCATGACGACCTTCTGCGCGTTGCCGCCGGACAGGTCCGAGACGGGCTGCTCGGGGCCCTCGGCGTGGATGTCGAGCCGTTCGATCAGGGCGGTGGCCACGTCGCGCTTGCGGTCGGCGCCGACGAAACCGAAACGGCCGAGGCGTTCCAGGACGCTGAGCGTGGCGTTGTCGCCGATGGACATGCCGAAGACCAGGCCCTGGTCGTGCCGGTCGCGGGGCACGAAGCCGACACCGGCCTCCAGGGCCCTGCGGACGTCGCCGAAGGGCAGCGGCGCGCCGTCGAGCAGGGCCGTCCCGCTCGTCGGGGTGTGCAGTCCGGTGAACGTCTCGGCCAGTTCGATCTTGCCGCTGGCGCTGGATCCGGCGAGTCCGACGACCTCGCCCCTGCGGACGGTGAGGTCGACGTTCTCGTACGCCGTCGAGCCGAGCCCCCGGACGTCGAGGAGGACGGGGCCCGCCGCCTCGACGGCCCGTCGCCGCTCGGCCTGTTCGGCGACGGTCTCCCCCGCCATGGCCTCCACCAGGGCATGGCGCGGGAGGTCGGCGACCGGGGCGGTGGTGATCCAGCGGGCGTCGCGCAGGACCGTGACGGTCTGGCAGACCTCGTACACCTCCTGGAGGTGGTGGGAGATGAACAGGAAGGTGACGCCCGAGTCCTGCAACGCCCGCATGCGGGTGAACAGGCGCTCGATCTCCCGGTTGTCGAGCTGGGCGGTGGGTTCGTCCAGGATGATGAAGCGGGCGCCGAAGCTCAGGGCCCGGGCGATCTCCACCATCTGCCGGTCCTCGACCTTGAGGTCGGCGGTGCGGGCCTCGGGGTCGACGCGCACGTCCCAGGTGTCGAGGAGCGCGGCGGCCTCCGCCTTCAGCCGGCGCCAGCTGATGAACCCCCGCCGCAGGGGCTGCCGGTTGATGAACAGGTTCTCGGCGACGGTCAGTTCGGGGACGACCGTGGGGTGCTGGTAGACGCAGGCGACCTTGCGGCGCCAGGCGTCGCGGTCGGTGAGCGGGGGTGCGGGGTCGCCGTCGAAGCGGACGGTGCCCTCGTCGGGTGCCTGGAGTCCGGTGAGGATCCTGACCAGGGTCGACTTGCCGGCGCCGTTGCGGCCGACGAGGGCGTGGGACTCGCCCGGCAGGACGGTGAGCCGCCCGTCGGCGAGCGCGGTGGTGGGGCCGTACCGCTTGACGATGCCCCGCGCTTCAACCAGTGCGGTACTCATGCGACTCATTCGACCGTGTTGCCCCAGAGCTTGGGGTCGTCGACGTTGTCCTTGGTCACCAGCGGCGCGGGCAGCTGGTCCTCCAGGATGCCGCTGGGCAGCTTGACGATCGTGGAGTCGTGATCGGTCGGGCCGGGCTTGAACGTCTTCCCCTGCATCGCGGCCTTGATGTAGTACATGCCGTACTTGGCGTAGGCGTCGGCGGGCTGGGAGACGGTCGCGTCGATCTCGCCCTTGCGGATGGCGTCGAACTCCTGCGGGATGCCGTCGTTGGAGACGATCGTGATGTGGCCCGGCTGCCCGGCCTTCTTCAGCATGCCCTTGGACTTGAGGGTCTGGAGGGTGGGCGCCAGGTAGACGCCGCCCGCTTGCATGTAGATGCCCTTGATGTCCGGATTGGCGTTGAGGAGGGTGTCGAGTTTGGAGGCCGCGGTGTCGGACTCCCACTTGGCCGGGATCTCCAGGACCTTCAGCTTGGGGAAGTTCTTCTTCACGCAGGCGCGGAACGCCTCGGAGCGGTCGCGGCCGTTGACCGAGGCGAGGTCGCCCATGATCTGCACGACCTTGCCCGAGGTGATGTGCTCGCCGAGGTACTGGCAGGCCTTCTCGCCGTAGGCCACGTTGTTCGCCCGGACCACCATGGCGACCTTGCCCTTGTCGGGCGCCACGTCCACGGCGACCACCGGCACGCCCTTGCGCTCGGCCTGGTCGAGGCCCGCCTCGATGGCGGCGCTGTCCAGCGGGGCGACGACCAGGCCCTTGACGCCCTGGTTGAGCTGGTTGTTGATGTCGGTGATCTGCTGCGAGGGGTCGCTGTTGGAGTTGACGGTCTTCATCGCGTCGACGCCCTCGGACTTCGCCATCTTGGGCACGTAGTCGTTGTACGACTGCCAGAACGGCGAGGTGAGCAGGGGCAGCACGACCCCCACCTTGCCCGTGCCGTCACCACCGCCGGCTCCCGAGGCGCCGGTGTCCTTGGTGCTGCCGCACCCGGCGAGCACGAGACTGGCTCCGGCGGCGAGGGCCACCGCGCCGACGATCCGGGATTGCTTCCGCTTCCGCACTGTGCTTCCGGGCATCTCTGGGTGCTCCCATCGACCGGTGTTCCAGCAGATGCCCGCATACTTATCAGACCACTCCCCCGCCAGAACACCCTGCGACGCCACATTTCCTCGCCTGGGACGCATAGTGGTCCGACCACCCTGCTGGTTAGACTGCGCCGGAGCGCTGTGATCGGAGGACGGGCGTGGACGACGAGACAGCCCCGCAGAAGGGCACCGTGACGCAGCGCGCCATCGAGCGGATCAAGGCGATGATCGGCGAGGGCCGGCTGGAGCCGGGCCAGCGGCTGCCGACCGAGCGGGACCTGGCCGCGCAGCTGGGCATCTCCCGCAGCTCGATGCGGGAGGCGATCCGCGCGCTGACGGTGCTGGGCGTGCTGGAGGCCCGGCACGGGTCGGGCATCTACGTCACGCAGTTGGAGGCCGGCGACCTGCTGGAGACCTTCGGTGTCGTGGCGGACCTGTCGCGCGGCCCGCGCCTGGTGGAGCTGCTGGAGATCCGGCGGATCCTGGAGTCGACGGCGACGGCGCTGGCCGCCGCGCGGATCACCCCGGACCAGCTGGCCGAGGTGGAGAAGCACCTGGCGGCGATGAACGCCACGGACGATCCGGAGGAGATCCTCGCCCACGACCTGGCCTTCCACCGTGTGATCGCGGCGGCGGCGGGCAACGAGACGATGGCCGCGATCCTGGAGGGCCTGTCGTCGCGGACCTTCCGCGCCCGAGTCTGGCGCGGCTACCAGGAGGAGGGCGCCTTCACCCGCACCCGCCGCGAACACGCGGCGATCCACCGCGCCCTGGCCGCCCACGACCCGGAGGCGGCCCGCGCGGCGGCGGCCGCACACGTGGGTGAGGTGGAGGAGTGGCTGCGGGCGCAGCTCGGGCCCTAGGCACACGCCGAGGGCCCGCTGTGGGCCCCGGGACACGCCCAGGGCCCGCTGGCCCGTTGTGCGGCCGCTACTTGAACTGGCCGGGCCGGTAGTCGCCCGCCGGCTGCTGGAGGATGACGTTCAGCCGGTTCGCGGTGTTCATGAAGGCGATGAGGGTCACCAGCGCGACGAGCTGCTCCTCGTCGTAGTGCTTGACGGCCCGCTCCCACACCTCGTCCGGGACCCCGCCGGCCCCGTCCGCGATCCGGGTGCCCTGTTCGGCGAGTTCCAGGGCGGCGCGCTCGGCCTCGGTGAAGACCGTGGCCTCACGCCACCCCGCGACCAGGTGGAGGCGTACGGAGGACTCGCCCGCCGCCGCGGCCTCCTTGGTGTGCATGTCGATGCAGACCGCGCACCCGTTGATCTGACTCACGCGCAGCGACACCAGCTCCCGGGTGGCGGCCGGCAGCGCCGACTCCACGACCAGCCGTCCCACGGAGGTGAACTGCTTGACGAGCTTGCTCCCGCTCGGGGTGGCGAAGACGTCCAGACGCGCGCTCATGGTGAGCTCCTTCGTCGTTGTCGTTGCTTACGCCCTTATGAGCCGGCGGCCTCACCCGGATGTGACATGCACGGATGTGACCTGCGTCTCTCCCTCCGTTCGAACGGGGTCACAATGGACCGTATGCGGCGACGGGGTACCGCCTGTGCCGCCGCCGGACTGCTGCTGGCCGTCGCGCTCGGCTGCACCGGCGGCGGGGGCGAGGACACGCCCGAGCCGTCCCCGGTACCGTCCCGGGCCACGAGCGAGACCCCCCGCGGCACGCCCTCCCCCACCTCCACCTCCACCTCCGCACTTGCCGATCCCGTCTCCCTCCCGGCCCTGATGCGCCGCGAGCACACCGGCTCCGGCCTGCGCCTCGGCTCCGTGCTCGACCGCACCTCCGCCTACACCCGGTACGCCATCACGTACGAGGCGAACGGCCTGACCGTCTCGGGCATCATGAACATCCCCGAGGGCGAGGGCCCCTTCCCGGCGCTGGTGCTGGCGCACGGGTACATCGACCCGGACGTCTACGTCAGCGGCCAGGGCATGCCCCGCGAGCAGGACCGCCTGGCCCGCGGCGGCTACGTCGTCCTGCACACCGACTACCGCAACCACGCCCGCTCCGACGAAGACCCGGACAACGACGTCGACCTGCGCCTCGGCTACACGGAGGACGTCATCGGCGCCGCCCTGGCCCTGCGCGACTCCGGGCGACCGGAGATCGACGGCGACCGCATCGGCCTGTTCGGCCGGTCCATGGGCGGCGGGGTCGTGTACAACACGCTGGTCGTGGCGCCCGGGCTGTTCGATGCGGCGGTCGCGTACGCGCCGGTGAGCGGACGGCCGCAGGAGAACATCGACCACTTCCAGCGGCCCGACGGCGACCCCGTCGTGGCCGAGATCGAGGAGAAGCACGGCACGCCCGAGGAGGACCCGGCCTTCTGGCGCGATGTCTCGCCCCTCACCTTCGCCGACCGGGCGACGGAGCCCCTGCTGATTCAGCACGGCACCGCGGACGACACGTGCCCCCTCGCCTGGTCCCGCGAGGCCGCCGCCGCGTTCGAGAAGGCGGGCAAGGACGTCGAACTGCGCGCCGTTCCCGGGGAGGGCCACACGTTCGGTTCCCGCTGGGCGTCCGAGATGGACGCCACCGAGGCCTTCTTCGCCCGGCACCTGCGCTAGCGACTCACACCCTCGACCGGTACAGCACGAACTCCGCGATCCGCACGGCCCCTCGCGCCCCGGTCACCCGTACCCGCCACCGGCAGGCCCGCACGGCCTCCGGCAGCAGCAGGGACCGCGCACCGGAGTTGAAGCGGGTGATCGGCGGTCCAGGGGGCGCCGGGGGCGTGACGAGGCGCATAAAACAGCTCACTACCTCGACGTGCGCCCCCGGCCGGTGCACAGTTCTCCCTACGTACTCGCCAGTAAGCCCGTTTCCCTCCCCTCCGAGGAGCCGCTGTGACCACCTGGGCCGGCCGCACCGCCGCCGAGATATCCGCCGCCGTCCGCGAGAAGCGGGTCACACCCCGGGAGGTGGTCGCCGAGCACCTCGCCCTGATCGAGCGGCTCGACGGCCGCGTGGGGGCGTTCCGTACCGTGCGCGCCGAGGCGGCGTCGGCCGAGGCCGACGAGGTGGCCGCCCGCGGCGACCTCGGCGAACTGCCGCTGGCCGGGGTGCCCGTGGCCGTCAAGGACAATCTCGCGGTGCGCGGCGAGTCCCGGCGCAACGGCTCGGCGGCGACGCCGGACACGCCGGCCGCCCAGGACCATGTGACGGTGGCCCGGCTGCGCGCCGCGGGCGCGGTGGTGGTGGGTCTGACGCACGTGCCCGAACTGTGCGTCTTCGGCACGACGGACGGCGTGCTGGGCACCTCCCGCAACCCCTGGGACCCGGCGCGCTCGGCGGGCGGTTCGTCGGGCGGCAGCGCGGCGGCCGTCGCCGCCGGGATGGTGCCGATCGCCCTGGGCAACGACGGCATGGGCTCCCTGCGCATACCGGCCGCCAACTGCGGCCTGGTCGCCATCAAGCCGGGGAGCGGAGTGGTCCCGGCGGGCGAGGGCAGCACCTGGTTCGGCATGACGGAGCACGGCCCGCTCGCCACGACCGTCGAGGACACCCGCCTGATGCTCGCGGTCCTCGCCGGCACCGCGCCCGTCCCCCGGTCCGAGCCGGGCACGCTCCGCATCGCCGTGTCGTTGCGGAGTCCGCTGGCCGGCGTCACCATCAGCCGCCCGTACGCGGCGGCCGCCCGTGAGGCGGCCGGGGTGCTGATGCGGGCGGGCCACCAGGTCCGCCGCGCCGACCCGCCCTACCCCCTGTCCCTCGCCACGACCTCGCTGACCCACTGGACGGCGGGCACGGCCGCGGACGCCCAGGACCTCGACCCCCGCCTGCTGACGCGGCGCACCCGCGTCCACGCCCGCGTCGGCCGCCCGTTCATGGCCGCGGCCCGCTCCGGGAGCGCCCGGGAACAGCTGCGGCGACGGCTGGAGCCGTTCTTCACGGAGTACGACGTGCTGCTCACCCCCGCGCTCGCCCGCCGCTCCCCCAAGGCCGGGCCCTGGCACGAGCGGGGCTGGCTGAGCAACGTACTGGCCAACACGAACTACTCGCCGCTGACGCCCGCGTGGAACCTGACCGGCTGGCCCGCCATGGCCGTCCCCTGCGGAACCCTCCCCTCCGGCGCCCCCTGCTCCGTGCAGCTGGTGGGGCGCCCCGGCTCGGAGTCCCAACTGCTGGAGGTGGCGGCCCAGTTGGAGGAGAGAAACCCGTGGCGGCGTACGGCGCCGGTGCACTAGAGTCGTCCGGGTGACTGCCGGGTCGGCCGTGGGCCAAGCACGAGTGAGGCGCCCGGCCTCGGCGTGAGCGCGGCGGGGGCGACCCCGCCCGGCCCCGCCCGAGTGCCGCAGCGGGCACGCGCCCCGCCTCCCGTCTCCGTTCCCCCTCTTTTCCGCGCCTTCTCGCGGCGCTTCTCACCTACCAGGAACCGGAGACGAACCCACCCATGTCCCCCGCACAGCACACCCCTGACCTGCCGGCCACCGTCGCCCGCCTCGACCACACCGCCGTGTACGCCTCGGACCGCCGGCTCTCGGCGGAGTTCCTGGCGGCGGTGCTGGGCCTGGAGGTGGGCGCCCCCTTCGGGCCGTTCCTGCCCGTCGACCTGGGCAACGGCGTGACCCTCGACTACTACGAGAAGAGCGACGAGCCGATCCAGTCGCAGCACTACGCGTTCCTCGTTCCCGAGGAGCAGTTCGACGCGATGATCGCCCGCCTGGAGAAGCTCGGAGTGACGTACTACGCCGACCCGAGCCACACCGAGCCGGGCCGG
Source organism: Streptomyces sp. SudanB52_2052 (assembly GCF_964272415.1). Classification (NCBI taxonomy): domain Bacteria; kingdom Bacillati; phylum Actinomycetota; class Actinomycetes; order Kitasatosporales; family Streptomycetaceae; genus Streptomyces; species Streptomyces sp. SudanB52_2052. The sequence goes on from NZ_OZ186796.1 coordinate 939,815, forward strand.
GTCAACGACCTCTTCGGCGGTCGCGGTGCCTACTTCGACGACCCGGACGGCCACAACATGGAGATCATGACCCGGCCGTACGTCCGGCCCTGACGGCCGCGGGCGGTACCGCCCGGGACATGACCCAGTGATGCTTGCCGAGGCGCCGGATCCGCTCGAAGCCTCGGCCCTCGAACAGCGTCACCGTGCCGGTGAACAGGAGCGACGCCGAGACCTTCCGGTCCTCGGTGTCCTCGGGGTAGCCCTCCACGGATCCGCCGCCGAGCCGCGCGATCTCCTGGAGGGCGCCTTCGAGGGCGGCGGCGGCAACTCCTCGCCCGCGGTGGGCGCGATCGACGAAGAAGCAGGTGACGCGCCAGTCCGGGAGGGTGTCGAGGTCCTTCTCGTAGGCGCGCCGGTGCTTGATGCGGGGCAGTTCGGCGGGCGTTCCGAACTGGCTCCATCCGACGCAGTCCTGACCGTCGTAGACGAGGGCGGCGTGCGCGCGGCCCTCGCGGACCCGGGTCTCCTTCTCGGAGCGGTTCTGCTCCGGGTCCTTGTCGCGGCTCAGGCCCTCCGGGTGGAAGGCCATGCACCAGCAGCCGCCCCACACTCCCTTGTGCCGCTCGACCAGACCGGCGAAGTCCGGCCAGGTGGCCACGTCGAGAGGTCTCACCCGAAGACCGGTCATGGGCTCCTCCGTCGGTCTACAGCGCCCGGTACATGATGTGCAGCCCCACCCGGCCGTGCCGGGGGTGGTCGAAGGCGTCCGGGACGGTACCGAGGATGGTGAAGCCGAGGGAGGTCCACAGCTTCACGGCCGGGTTGGTCTCGACGACGGCGTTGAACACCATGCCGCGGTAGCCGGCCGACCGGGCCTCGGTCAGGAGGTGTTCGGCGAGGGCGCGGCCGTGGCCCCGGCCGCCCTGGTCGGGGTCGACCATGAAACCGGCGTTGGCGATGCGGGCGGCGGGCCCGCCGTAGTTGGGGGTGAGGTAGGCGGAGGCGACGACGGTGCCGCTGTCGTCCTCGACGACGTAGACGCGTTTCGCCGGGTTCATCCACAGGACCCGGGCCTCCTCCTCGGAGGTACCCGGGTCCCAGGCGTAGGTCTCGCCCGCGGCGACGATGCGGTGCCAGAACGGCCAGATGCGCGGCCAGTCGTCCGCCGTTGCTTCCCTGATCAGCATGGGTGCGAGTGTGGCACGGCCGTACGGTCGGCGATCGCGGAGGGGCGCCCGCTGTCAGTCGACGCTGGGCAGGATGTGGGGCTCCGCGAGGTCGTCCTCGTAGCCCGCGAGGCGGATGGGGGCCGAACGGGCCCACACGTCGAGGCTGCCGAGCTCGTCGGCCCGCCGGCCGGCGCGCTCGCCGCGTTCCTTGGGGCGCTGATCGCGATTCGTCTTCTCCGGTGTCACCGCGCACTCCTTATGTGTCGGTCACCCTCGGGACGTCCGCGCCGGTCCTGCTGCGCCTGACGCCCGCTCGGGCTCTGATGTCAAATGCAGTTCGGACGCGGTGGCGCCGGTCGACTCACGGGAGAGCAGGCCGTGGTGAACCGGCTTGTCCCATGACGGACCGTGGGTGTGGGTAGGACCCCGTGTTGCTGTCCGTCCGCTCCAGATTAACCAAATGAGCGGGCCCCCGCTCGATGGGGCTGAAAACAGACGGTAACGATCGCGCGTCATCCCGCGTTCAGCACGGGTTTCCGTACCGTTTTGTCCACGCGGGGGCGTTGTGCGGATCGCCCGTTCGACGTAGCCGGGCGAGGGCGCTTTCGAGCCGATCCGCCCCTACCACTTCCCGGGCGCGTAGTCCTTCAGGAAGACCCCGTAGAGGTCCTCCCCCGCCTCGCCCCGCACGATCGGGTCGTACACCCGGGCCGCGCCGTCGACGAGGTCGAGCGGCGCGTGGAAACCGGCCTCGGCGAGCCGCAACTTGTCGTAGTGCGGCCGCTCGTCCGTGATCCACCCGGTGTCGACCGAGGTCATCAGGATGCCGTCGGTCTGGAACATCTCCTGGGCGCTGGTCCGCGTGACCATGTTCATCGCGGCCTTCGCGGCGTTGGTGTTCGGGTGCCCGGCGCCCTTGTACCCGCGGCCGAAGACGCCCTCCATCGCCGACACGTTGACGACGTACGCGCGTCCGCTCGCCGCCTTCTTCGCGGCCTCGGCCATCGCCGGCCGCAACTTGCTGATGAGGATGAACGGCGCCGTGTAGTTGCACAGCTGGGTCTCCAGCAGCTCCACCGGGGAGATCTGCTCGATGGTCTGCACCCAGGTGTTGGTGTCCACGACGTCGGGGACGAGACCGCCCGCGTCGATCGCCGTGCCGTCGAGGTGCCGTTCGACGCTGGCGTTGCCGGCGACCAGGGCGAGGTCGGCGACCTGCTGCGCGTCGAGGCCGCTGCTGCCCAGCGGCAGCGCGGCGAGGCCGTCGACCGCGCCGGAGTTGAACGCGCCGATGACATGGTGGGCGGGCAGCTCACCGGCGGGCAGCGGCGCGCTCTCGCCCTCGACCAGGGCGGCATAGGCGGACGGCAGGCGGCGCACGGTCTGGGTCGCGTTGTTGACGAGGATGTCGAGCGGCCCGGCCTCGGCGATCTGGTCGGCGAGGGCCACGGCCTGCGCCGGGTCGCGCAGGTCGATGCCGACGACCTCCAGGCGGTGGATCCAGTCCGCGGAGTCGTCCATGGCCTTGAAGCGGCGGATGGCGTCCTTGGGGAACCGCGTGGTGATCGTGGTGTGCGCCCCGTCGCGCAGCAGCCGCAGCGCGATGTACATGCCGATCTTGGCGCGGCCGCCGGTGAGCAGGGCCCGCTTGCCGGTGAGGTCGGCGCGGACGTCGCGCTTGGCGCGGTTCACGCGGGCGCAGGCGGGACAGAGCTGGTGGTAGAAGTAGTCGACTTCCACGTACCGGGTCTTGCAGGTGTAGCAGGAACGCGGGCGCTGGAGTATCCCCGCGATCCTGCCCTCCTCGGTGTTCGACGACGGCAGAAGACCCTCGGTCTCGTCGTCGATGCGCTGGGCGGAGCCGGTCGCCGTGGCCTCCGTGACCGCCTTGTCGTGGGCGGTCTTGGCGGCCCGGCGCTCCTGGCGGCGGCGCTGCTTGACCGTGCGGTAGATGCCCGCGGTGGCCCGGCGCACCGCGATGGCGTCCGGGTGGTCGATCTCCAGCTTGTCGAGTTCCTCGAGCACGCTGAGGCAGACGGCCAGGCGCTCCGGGTCGATGCCGGGTCCGTACGAGAGCCCGCTCGCCTCGTCCATGGCCTGCGGGCCGTCCTCTGTCACCGTCATCGCCGCTGCGTTCCCTGCTCTGCCGTCGCGGCGCGCCGGTCGCGGCCGCTTTCGAACGGCGGATTTTACTTCAGCGCCGGGCCGCACCGCCAAACTCGCGCCGATCAGGACCGGCAGGCCTTGATCAGCGTCGCCACCTCCTTGGAGACGGCCGTCGCGAACAGGTCCAGGTCGGAGACCGCCTCGCCGTCGGCGACGAGCCCGTAGTGGACGCCGCCCCGGTACGTCGAGACGGCGACCGCGAGGGAGTGGCCGGGGGCCAGCGGGGCGAGCGGGAAGACGGCGGTGAGGGGGTGGCCGCCGAGCTTCAGGCCGAGGCTGGGCAGGGGCACGCTGGTCACGAGGATGTCGAACCAGAGCCGGGCCGCCTGGCCGACCAGGGGTCCGCCGAGCCGGTGGGCGAGGGCGGGGACGTGATCGGCGAGCAGGGCTACGGCGCCCGCGCCCCGGTTGGGACCGGCGTCCTTGTTGCGGTCCATGGCGGTGCGGACCGAGGCCAGGCGGGCCAGCGGGTCGGGGTCGTCGACCGGAAGCCGTATCAGGTACCCGGAGAGCCGGTTGCCCTGCGGGTGGGCGGTGCGCGGGCGGCGCTTGGAGACCGGGATCAGGGCCCGGGGCGCGACGCCCTCGCTGCCGTCGCCGCGCTCGTCGAGCCAGCGGCGCAGGGCGCCGGCGACGACCGCGATGAGGACGTCGTTGACGGTGCCGCCGACGGTCTTGCGGATCCGGTGCACGTCGTCGAGGTCGAGCACCACTCCGGCGGTGCGGCGGGTGCCGCTCGGCTCGCAGGTGAGGGCCGGGGTGGAGCGCACGTCGAGGGAGGAGCGGGCGACGGCGGTGCCGATGTCCAGGGCGCGGCCGACGTCGGACAGGGCGCCGCGCATGAGCCCGGGCAGGTCGCGCACGTCCGGCAGCAGTCCGCGCGGGGGGTCCGCGGGACGGGGCCGGGGCGCGGGCATGTCCATCGGGTCCATGACGCCCGCGGCGAGCGTCAGCGCCCGCAGCCCGTCGGCCAGGGCGTGGTGGAACTTGAACAGCACCGCGAAGCAGACCCCGTCCTCCCCCGGCAGTACATGGGCCTCCCAGGGCGGTCGGCCGCGCTCCAGCGGACGCCCCATGAGCCGGCCGGCCTCCGCGTGGAAATCGGCGGTCGGCGCGTGCAGCCGCACGTGGTGCAGGGGGTCGAAGCCCGGGTCCGGCTCGCGGGCCGCGCCGCCGAAGGCGAGCGGGCGGCGCAGGGCGGAGGGCAGCGGCTGCCACACGTCGCGGATCCGCATCCGCAGTCCGGGCACGCCGGCGGCGCGGGCGGCGAGCAGGTCCGCCGCGTGGGCGCCCGCGGTGGGCGAGTGAGCGGAGAAGATCCCGAGCGCGCCGAGGTGCATCGGGTGGTCGGCGGACTCCATGTTCCAGAACGCCAGGTCGAGAGGAGCGAGCAGGTCAGCAGTCAAGGGCTTGCCTCGCGTCGACGACGGGTGGGCCAGCAGTCAATCGCCCCCAGCCGATTACGGTCAAGTACGATCAGGCTACGTACAGTTAACAGCGGATTAAGTCCCGCCCCGAGGAAAGGGGCGGGACTTATGGTGCATCTGCGGTCAGTCCAGCACAGGTTGCGGCGCCGGGCACCCCGTGGGAGTCACCCGGGAGGCGTCATGGATCAGCGCCTCGTGCGCGGCCCTGAGCCGGGCCGTGTCGGGTTTCAGCACCGCGCGGTCGTAGGTGAGGAAGCCGTTCAGCTCGCCCTCGACGTCCGCGATCTGGGTGTAGACGGCCCCGTTGCTCCCCTTGCAGACCAGCGCGCGGACCTCGTCCAGCTTCTCCAGGTAGTCCTCGGTGTAGGTGGCCGGGTCGACGTCGACGTACGACTGCTGCACCGACCAGGCGTGGCCGGGCACCGCGAGGCCCAGGCCGCCGTACTCGCCGCTGACCAGGGCGCGCTGCCCGTCGGGGCGGGGCGGCAGGGCCGGGCTCGGGTAGCCGTGCTCGTCCATGATGTCGCCGGTGCCGCCGTCGGCGCCGAGATTCAGCCCGGACTGGCCGTTGACCAGGCGGGTGGGGTCCCAGGCCTTGGCCTGCTCGGCGATCCGGCCCACGTCGTACTGGCCCCAGCCCTCGTTGAAGGTCACCCACATGACGACCGACGGGCTGCTGATGTGTTCGTCGATCATCTCCTTCAGCTCACGCTCGTAGCGGGCCCGGGAGGTGGCGCTCGGGTTCACCCCGGCCGTCATCGCGGGCATGTCCTGCCAGACCAGCAGTCCGAGCCGGTCGGCCCAGTAGAACCAGCGGTCCGGCTCGACCTTGATGTGCTTGCGCACCGAGTTGAAGCCGAGCCGCTTGTGCGCCTTCAGGTCGTAGGCCAGCGCCTCGTCGGTGGGGGCGGTGTGCAGGCCGTCGGGCCAGAAGCCCTGGTCGAGGGTGGCCATCAGGAAGACGGGCTCGCCGTTGAGGAGCGTGCGGGGGACGCCGTTGACCTTCTCGACGGCGACGGAGCGCATGCCGAAGTAGCTGCCGACCCGGTCGGCGCCGACCTTGACCTTCAGGCCGTAGAGGAACGGGTCGTCCGGCGACCACAGGTGCGGGTCGCGCACGGTCAGCGTGAGCGGGCCGCCGGTGCGGCCGCTCGCGGTGGCCACCTCGCGCCGGCCGTCGTACGCCGTCGCCGTGACCGGTACGCCGCCTGGGACGCCCCGGACCTCGACGGTGACCTTCTCGCCCGCCACGTCGGGGACGATCTTGAGGGAGTCGACGTGGTCGCGGGCCACAGGCTCCATCCAGACCGTCTGCCAGATGCCGGAGGACGGGGTGTACCAGATGCCGCTGGGGTCCAGGCGCTGCTTGCCCAGCGGCGGGTTCTCGCCGGAGGCCGCGTCGGTCGGGTCGTAGACGCCGACGATCAGCTCCTGGGTGCGGCCGGGTTTGAGCGCGTCGGTGACGTCGGCGCTGAACTTGTCGTAGCCGCCCTCGTGCGTGGCGACCTTCGTGCCGTTGACGTAGACCTCGGAGCGCCAGTCGACGGCGCCGAAGTTGAGCCTGAGCCGCTGACCCGAGCCGATCTTCCAGTCGCGCGGGACGGTGAAGGTGCGGCGGTACCACATGCGGTCCTCGTGCCGCTCGATGCCGGAGAGCTGGGACTCCACCGGGTACGGGACGAGGATGCGCTCCTTCAGCGTCCTGCCGACGGGAGGCTGCTGGCCCGGCTCGGCGGCCTCGAACTGCCAGCGGCCGTTGAGGTTGCGCCAGGCGTCCCGGGTCAGCTGCGGGCGCGGGTACTCCGGGAGGGCGTTGTCCGGTCCGACCTCGTCGGCCCAGCGGGTGCGCAGCTGGTGGGTGGAGTGGTTCGGGCCGGACGTCCAGAACTCCTTGACAACGTTGCCTTCGGCGTCGGTGAGGCCGCCTTCGCCGTCGTAGCGGACATCGGCCGTGCCGCGGGCCGTGCCCGTCTTGTTGCCGACGACCGGCTCGTCCAGGGCCACCAGCAGGGCCGTGGGGTCGGACGGGTCCGGGCGGGCCTCACCCAGGGGCCACGCGGCGCCGCCGATCACGGCGTCGAGATGGTCGGTGAAACCCGCCGGGGGTGCGGTGAGCTCCTGGGCGAAGTCGAGCTTGAGGGTGCGGCCGGTGGCCTGCACGGTGGCCGCTAGGGCGCCGTCGTAGTCGAAGCCCTCGGGGAGGCGGAAGGCCGACTGCGGGACGGGGGCCTTGGCTGCGCCGGGCTGGGTCCAGCGCAGGTGGAAGTTGGAGCCGCCGTAGTGCTCGAAGTACTCGACCTTGATGTCGTGGGCGCGGCCGGCGGTGAGGTCGACGGGCTCGGCGGTCTGCTCGCGGTCCCAGTCGTCGACCCAGTGGTCGATGGCGAGCCGGCCGTCGATCCAGAGGCGGAAGCCGTTGTCGGCGCTGACCGAGAAGGTGTGCGGCCCGCTCTTCTCCGGGACGATCCGGCCGGTCCAGCGGACGCTGACGTCGTCGGACTGTCCGGTGGTGAAGTTCAGGCGCGGCTCCAGGTTGTCGAAGTCGAGGTCCTGGTCGAAGGTCGTCGCCTTGAGGGTGTGGAAGTCGAAGGCGCCGGGGGCGGAGTGGGTGTAGTACTCGCCCTTGAGGCCGTGGATCTCGGCGGAGTCGTCCGCGAGCGCGGGGACTGCGCTCAGGCCCGTGAGGGCGAGGAGCGCGGCGAGCGGTAACGCGAGGCGGTTTCTGAGGCGTCGGGGACGCACGGAACCTCCATGCCAACGTTGTCATGTACAAGACGTCGGCATGACAGCACGGATCCCGCGCTTCGTCCAGAGGCAGGACAAAGTCCCTCCGGAGGCGTCTCGTCGAAGTCCCCCGGCTGCGTCGCGTCAGGTGACCAGCTGGCCCTTGCCGAGCGCGATGACGCCGCCCTTGGAGACTGTGTACAGCTCGGCGTCGCGCTCCGGGTTCACGCCGATCGTCGCGCCCGGCGGCACCTCGACGTTCTTGTCGAGGACGGCGCCGCGCACCACGGCGCCCCGGCCGATGTGCACGTTGTCGTGCAGCACGGACCCCTGCACCACGGCCCCCGGGTCGACCACGACACCAGGCGACAGCACGGACCGGGTGACCTGACCTCGGACCAGGCAGCCCGCGCTGATGATGGACTCGCTGGCGATGCCGCCCGCGTTGAAGCGGGCCGGCGAGAGCTGGTACGAGTGCGTGTAGATCGGCCAGCTGCGGTTGTACAGGTTGAAGGCGGGGCGCTCGGCGATCAGGTCCATGTGGGCCTCGTAGTAGGCGTCGAGCGTCCCGACGTCCCGCCAGTAGCCCTGGTCGCGCGTGGTCTCGCCGGGCACGTGGTTGGCGCTGAAGTCGTACAGCGCGGCCTCGCCCCGGTCGGTCAGCTGGGGCAGGATCGAGCCGCCCATGTCGTGCACGGAGGACTCGTCCTCGGCGTCCCGCTTGAGCGCCTCGATGAGGGCCTTGGTCGTGAAGATGTAGTTGCCCATCGAGGCGAACACACAGCTGGGGTCGTCCGCGAGGCCCGGCGGGTCGGCCGGCTTCTCCAGGAAGCGCTCCACCGTCTGCCCGTCCGAGCCCGGTGTGATCACGCCGAACGACGAGGACTCCGTGCGCGGCACCCGGATCCCGGCGACCGTCACGCCCGCACCGCTGTCGATGTGCTGGGCGAGCATCTGGCGGGGATCCATGCGGTACACGTGGTCGGCGCCGAAGACGGCGACGTACTCGGGGCGCTCGTCGTAGATCAGGTTCAGGGACTGCAGGATCGCGTCGGCGCTGCCCAGGTACCAGCGGGGGCCGAGGCGCTGCTGGGCGGGGACGGGCGTGACGTAGTTGCCGAGCAGGTTGGACATCCGCCACGTGGTGGTGATGTGCCGGTCCAGCGAGTGCGACTTGTACTGCGTCAGGACGCAGATGCGCAGGATGTCGCCGTTGACGAGGTTGGACAGGACGAAGTCGACCAGGCGGTACGTGCCGCCGAAGGTCACCGCCGGTTTGGCTCGGTCCGCGGTCAGGGGCATCAGCCGCTTGCCCTCGCCGCCCGCCAGCACGATTCCCAGGACCGAAGGACCACCACCACGCATGGCCGCTCCCCTCACGCCGATTTCCCGATGCCTGCCCCTGAGCAGCACGCACTAAGCCTGTTTGACGATCTCCTCGTAGAGCCGGACCGTGCGGCGGGCCACCGCGTCCCAGCCGAACTCGCCGACCGCACGCTCCCGCCCGGCCTCGCCCATCCGCCGGGCGGTCTCCGGATCGCCCAGGACGGTGTCCATGGCCCGGGCCAGTCCCGCCTCGAAGCCGTCGCCCGCCGGGACGAGCAGGCCGGTCCGGCCGTCGTCCACGACCTCGGGGATGCCGCCCACCGCCGAGGCCACCACGGGCGTGCCGCAGGCCATCGCCTCCAGGTTCACGATGCCGAGCGGCTCGTACACCGACGGGCACACGAACAGCGCGGCGTGCGTCAGGAGCTGGATCACCTCCGGACGCGGCAGCATCTTCGAGATCCAGTACACGCCGTCGCGGACGTCGCTCAGCTCCGCGAACAGCTCCCGGAACTCCCGGTCGATCTCCGGCGTATCGGGCGCGCCCGCGCACAGCACGACCTGCGCGGCCGGGTCGATGTCCCGCACCGCGCGCAGCAGGTGGGGCACGCCCTTCTGCCGGGTGATCCGCCCGACGAACAGCACGTACGGGCGGGAGCGGTCCAGGCCGATCCGGTCCAGGGCGTCCGTGCCGTGGTCGGGCCGGTACAGGTTCGTGTCGATGCCGTTGTGCACGACGTGGACCTTCTCCGGGTCCAGCGCCGGGTAGCAGCCGAGGATGTCCTCACGCATGGCCCCCGAGACGGCGATCACCGCGTCGGCGGCCTCGATCGCGGTGCGCTCGGCCCAGCTGGACAGCTCGTACCCGCCGCCGAGCTGCTCGGCCTTCCAGGGGCGCAGCGGCTCCAGGGAGTGCGCGGTCAGCACGTGCGGGATGCCGTACAGCAGCTTGGCGAGGTGGCCGCCGAGGTTGGCGTACCAGGTGTGGGAGTGGACCAGCTCGCGGCCCTGCAGGGCGGCGGCCATCGCGAGGTCGACGGAGAAGGTGCGCAGCGCGTCGTTGGCGCCGTCGAGCGCGGACCAGGGGCGGTGGCGCAGCACGCCGTCGGCGCGGCCCTCGCCCCAGCAGTGCACGTCCAGGTCGACCAGGGGTCTCAGCTCCCGGGCGAGGAACTCCACGTGGACACCTGCGCCGCCGTACACGTCCGGCGGGTACTCCCGGGTCAGCAGTCCGACGCGCACCCGCAACTCCCTGCTCTCAGCGGCCGTTCCCTTTCATGGTCACCCAGATGGGGCGCGTGGGGAAGAGCGGGGCGGCCTCGGGAAACAACAGTCGCCGCAGACGCCCCCGCCGGGCACCCGGTAGTACAGGCAGCAGCTGCGGCGCCGGAAGGCCGTCCCGGTGAGGGTTCCGGCGCCGTCGAGCAGCGGGTGCGCGAGGAGTTCCCCGGCCAGGGAGCGGGCCCGGGCGGCGGCGTCCGTACGGCCGTGCCCGCGCGCCCAGCGGTCGAACTCCCGGGCGGCGCCCGCCAGCGCGGAGGCGGCGTTGCCCCGCAGCAGGCCCGGGGCGAGGCGGTGGTGGGCGCGCAGGGCGGCCGAGAGGGGTTCGAGGTGGCCGTGCAGGACGGTGTCCGCGAGGGTCGGCGCGTCCCCCGGCAGCGGCCGTACGTCGGACAGCCACAGGTCGTCGGGGGCGCTGCCGTCGGCGTCCCAGCGCAGCAACCGGGCGTCGAGGTCGGGGATGCCGCCGTACAGCGCGGCGCAGCCGAGCGTCACCGACCAGAGCCGGGCCGCGAGCCCCTGGTGGGTCACGGACGCGGCCACCCGCAACTCCGGGGCGCGCAGGGCGCTCGCGACCTTGCGGACGCGGAAAATCAGCGGATTTCGGGCTCCATCCGGTGCCGGGTCGGCGTAGGCCTGTGCGAGAGTGGGAAGAGGCCCGGCCGCGGCCCCTTCCGTGCGCAGCACGAAGAAACCACCCAGCGGGCGGAGCGCGGCGAGGCCGGGGTCGAGGTCCACGAAGAGCAGTAGTACCAAGGCCCCTAAGGGACGCGACCCGGTGGTCCCCGACCGGCGTCGCCCACCCTGGGGATGACGGGGTTCCCGTCGTACTCCATCGGCAGTAGGACCCAATGAGTGCTCAGGGACGACGACGGGAAGACCTGGACACGGCAGGGTGTTGGTCATGAAAGCCGACCTATCGCCGCGCCGGGCCGAGCGCCCCCGCCTGACGCAGAGGAGCAGCCGATGAGCGCCCTCGCGTTGTCCGTCCTGCTCTCCCTCGTCTCCGCGGTCGCCTACGCGGGCGGGGCGATCGTGCAGGAGCGGGTGGCGGAGTCCTCGCCGGGCGAGGAGTACGCGCCGCTGCGTCGGCCGGGCTGGTGGGCGGCGGTCGCGCTCAACGGCCTCGGCGGTCTGCTGCACGTGGTGGCGCTGGCCTACGGTCCGCTCAGCCTGGTGCAGCCGCTCGGCGCGCTGACCATCGTGGTGGCCCTGCCGATGGCCGCGCTGTTCGTCGGCCGCAAGGCGGGTGCCACGGCCTGGCGGGGCGCGATCATGGCGACGGTGGGGCTCGCCGGTCTGCTGTCCCTGGTCGCCGCGTCCGACGCCCAGTCGCTGAACGCGGCGGAGCGGGTGGCTGTCGCCCTCGTGACCGCGGGTGTCGTGGTGGCCCTGATGATCGCCGCGCGTGCCGCGCACCGGCACCCGGCGGTCCGCAGCACGCTGCTGGCGACGGCCTCGGGTATCGCGTTCGGCATGTCCTCGGTGTTCACCAAGACCGTCGCGGTCGACTGGACCGGCGGCGTGTCGGCGGCGGACGTGCCGTCCCTCGCCGTGATCGGCGTCCTGGCCACGGCCGGCATGCTGCTGTCGCAGGCCGCCTACCGGGGAGCCGGACTCGCGGCGCCGCTGGCGACGCTGACGGTCGTGAACCCGGTGGTGGCGGCCGCGGTCGGCATCACGATGTTCGGCGAAACCTTCCGCTACGGCACGACGGGCACGGTGCTCGCCCTGGGCTGCGGTGTGGTGGCGGCGGGCGGACTGATCCTCCTGACGACGGAGCGGCTCGCGCACTCCGACCCGGAGGGCGAAGGGGCCGGGCTGGAGATCGCGGGGACCGGGCTGGTTCCCGTGGACACGGGCCTCGGGGCGACGGACTCCGTCCCGGCGGGCCTCCCGGGAGGCGGGGGCGTGCCCCAGCCGGTGGGCGCGGTGCCCGGGGTCGTGGGTGGAGTGGTCGAGCCGGTGGGTGGTCCGGGCGAGGGCGCGAGTGCCGAGGCCGAGGCGGTGCCCGGGGGTGGGCCGCTGCTCGTCGAGGAGGTCCTCGTGCCCGGCCCGCGGGCGTCGCCCGGGCCGGACGTCGCGTACGAGAGCGGGGAGCCGCCGGTGTCCGCCGACGCCCAACGCCCGCTCTCCTACCTGCCCTTCTACGGCATCCCGTACGTCCCGATGCCCACGGTGGACCGGCACCGCACGCGCGTCAGATCCTGACGCCGCCGGCCCTCAGATACGCCACCGGGTCGACGTCCGTACCGAAACCGGGCCCCGTCCGCACCTCGAAGTGCAGATGCGGGCCCGAGCTGTTGCCGGTGGAGCCGGAGCGGCCGATGCGCTGCCCGGCGCTCACCGTCTGCCCGTCCCGCACGGAGATCGCCGACAGGTGGGCGTACTGGCTGTAGCGGCCGTCGCCGTGCCGGATCACGACCTGGTAGCCGAACGAGCCGCCCCACCCCGCGGTGACGACCGTGCCGCCCGCGACCGACTTGACGGACGTGCCCGTCGGGACGGGGAAGTCGACGCCGGTGTGATAGCCCTGCGACCAGGCGGAACCCGCCTTGCGGTAAGGCGTGCCCAGGGACGCGCTGACGGGCGCGACCAGGCCCTGCCGGGTGGCCGTCGACCGTGCGGCCCGGTCCTCTTTCTGGCCCTTCGTCCGTTCCCTGGCACGCTCCTCGGCGCGGTCCGGGGCCGGCTTCTTCGTCGAAGGCTTCTTCGTCGACGGCTGCTGCGCGGACGGCTTGGCCGACGGGGACGGCTTGTGGGCGGGACGCGTCTTCGTGGTGCCCTCACCGCTCAGCGCGAGCCGCTGGCCGGGCACGATCAGGTCGGGGTCGCTCCCTATGGTCGAGCGGTTGGCAGCGTACAGGCCGCGCCAGCCGCCCCGGACCTCCTCGTCCGCCGCGATGCCGGAGAGGGTGTCGCCGCGGACCACCGTGTACATCTCGGCGCTGCCCGCCCGGGACTGCGGTGTGGACTGCGGCCGGACGTCCTCGATGGACGTCTGCTTCCGGTCCGTCTTCCCGCTCTGCTTCTCGCTCTGCTTCTCGCTCTTCTTCGCGTCGTTCCGCTTCGTGCTCGCGGCGGCCGGCCGGATGTCGGGCTCGCCCCCGCCCCGGGTCAGTCCGGCCCGGACCGAGCAGACCGGCCAGGCGCCCGGGCCCTGCCCGTCGAGCACCTTCTCCGCGACGGCGATCTGCTGGTCCTTGGTCGCCAGGTCCGCGCGCGCCGCGTAGGCCCGGCCGCCGTACGCCTCCCAGGTGGACTGGGTGAACTGCAGCCCGCCGTAGAAGCCGTTGCCGGTGTTGATGCTCCAGTTGTTGCTGGACTCGCAGGCGGCGACCTTGTTCCAGGTGCTCACGTCCGCCGCCTGCGCCGTGCCGGCGCCCATGAACGGGAGCGCCATGCCCGCGCCGCCCGCCGTGACGGTGAGTGAGGCGCGGTTGATCCTGTTCGGCTGATACCGGCGGTGCCGGCCGCGTACGGCCATCGATTGCCCCCCTAGACATGCGTCAGGAGGGGCAAAAGTAAGCGCTGCGAACCGGCCAGGACAAGGCGGCTATCGGCCGCCCGGATGCCCAAATGGCCGGTATGAGGCCCCTGTTGCGCGACGTGCGCCACGGCGGTGCATCGCGTACGCCACCCGGTGCCCGGGTGCGCCGTGCGCGGGGACGCGTACGGCGGCTGAGTGCCACGGGGCTCCTGTGCGTATCTGCCTGCACGACGTCGTACGACCCGCGCGTGCGGACGAAGTAGCGGCACGTCAGGATGGTCGACGGGGGCATGCTGGTGGGCAGCACCGGCAGCACCGGTACCGAGCTTTTTAGGAGCGAACCGAATGAGCAGTTCAGCGCAGATCGGCGTCACGGGTCTGGCGGTCATGGGCCGCAACCTCGCCCGCAACTTCGCCCGCAACGGCTACACGGTGGCGGTGCACAACCGGACGCCCGCGCGCACCCGCGCCCTTGTCGAGGAGTTCGGTGGCGAGGGGCGGTTCGTCGCGTGCGAGTCCGCGAAGGACTTCGTCGCGGCGCTGGAGCGGCCACGGCGGCTGGTCGTGATGGTGAAGGCCGGTGAGCCGACGGACGCGGTGATCCGGGAGTTCGCGCCGCTCCTGGAGCCCGGCGACATGATCATCGACGGCGGCAACGCGCACTTCGCGGACACCCGGCGCCGCGAGCGCGACCTGCGCGAGCAGGGCATCCACTTCGTCGGCATGGGCGTCTCCGGCGGTGAGGAGGGCGCGCTGAACGGCCCGAGCATCATGCCGGGCGGCCCGAAGGAGTCCTACGACTCGCTCGGCCCGATGCTGGAGAAGATCTCGGCCAAGGCGGCCGACGGTTCGCCCTGCGTCTCCCACGTCGGTCCGGACGGCGCCGGGCACTTCGTGAAGATGGTGCACAACGGCATCGAGTACGCGGACATGCAGCTCATCGGCGAGGCGTACCAGCTGCTGCGGGACGTCGCCGGGTACTCCCCCGCCGAGATCGCGGAGATCTTCCGCACCTGGAACCAGGGGCGTCTCGACTCCTACCTGATCGAGATCACGGCCGAGGTGCTGTCCCACGTGGACGCGGAGACGGGCAAGCCGTTCGTGGACGTGGTGGTGGACCAGGCCGAGCAGAAGGGCACCGGCCGCTGGACGGTGCAGATCGCACTGGACCTGGGTGTGCCGGTGTCGGGGATCGCCGAGGCGGTCTTCGCGCGCTCGCTGTCCGGGCACGCGGCGCTGCGTGAGGCCTCGCGCGGACTGGCCGGCCCGAAGGCGAAGCCGATGGGCGAGGCGGAGGCCCGGGCCTTCGCCGACCGGGTGGAGCAGGCGCTGTACGCGTCGAAGATCGTGTCGTACACGCAGGGCTTCCACGAGATCGACGCGGCCCGCGCCGAGTACGGCTGGGACATCGACCTCGGCGCGGTGTCCGCGCTGTGGCGGGGCGGCTGCATCATCCGCGCGGCGTTCCTGGACCGGATCCGCGCCGCGTACGACGCCCGGCCGGACCTGCCGAGCCTGCTGTCGGACGCGACGTTCGCACAGGAGATCGCGGACGCGCAGGACGACTGGCGCGAGGTGCTGGTCGCCGCGACCCGGCAGGGCGTGCCGACGCCCGGCTTCGCCGCGGCCCTCGCCTACTACGACGCCCTGCGCGCGGAGCGGCTGCCGGCGGCGCTGACGCAGGGGCAGCGGGACTACTTCGGTGCGCACACCTACCGGAGGGTGGATCGGGACGGGTCGTTCCACACGCTGTGGGGCCAGGACCGGTCGGAGGTCTCCGCCTAGGCGCCGAGGCCATTCGATACGGGGCGGTGGACAGCGTGATACGGGGCGGTGGACGGCCGCGGGTGCCGTCCACCGCCCCGTTCTCGTACCCGGGTCAGGACAGCGGCGGCCCCGGCTCGGGGTTGGGTACGGGTTCCGGCCCCGGAGGGATCGGGGACGGGCTCGGTCCCGGCACCGGGTCGGGGCCGGGCGGGGTCGGTCCCGGCGGGGTCGGACCCGGTGGCGGTGGGGTCGGACCCGGTGGCGGGGTGGGGGCCGGCGGAGGCGGGGTCGGCTCCGGGCCCGGCGGGGGCTGCGGGTTCGGCACGGGATCGGGGCCCGGGGGCTCCGGTGGCCGGGGATCCGGGCCCGGTGTCGGTGCCGGCGGCACGGGGTCGGGATACGGGTTCGTCATGAGGTCCTCCAGCCAGTGGGACGACTCCGGCTCTGGACTACTCCCCCGCCTACCCGACCCCCGCTTGGGCAGTCACCCCGGGGCGGGAACGGGAGGGGGCCAGGTGGAGGTAGCGGTCGTGAAAACAAGCCGCCCCGGCGCGAGGCCGGGGCGGTTCGAGGGTGGGGCGGTTCGAGGGTGGTCAGAAGCGGTCGGGGTGGGCCCTCAGCCAGTCCTTCGCCGCGGTGAGCAGGGACTCGTCCGCCGGCGGTGCCTCGTCGGGGTGGCGTTCGGCCCACTTGGCGACGTAGGGGCACAACGGGGCGACCGCGCTGTGCTCGCGGCCGGCGATGGCGTAGAGCTCGCGTGCCAGCGAGCCCGCGATGCCCTTGCCCTCGTGGGCCGGCTCGACGATCGTGTGGACGGGCACGAGGGCACGCTCGGGGCTGTCGAGCACGAAGTACTCGATGCGGCCGACGACTTCGCCGTCGGCGACCGCCTCCAGCCGGCCCGCCGCCCGGTCGTCACGAATCTCCGGGTCGCTCATGGACACGCTCCTGCTCCTGTCGTCTCGGTCAGGCCCCGACGGCCTGCGGGCTGCGCTGCTGGTCCGACCCCGGCACCGGCTCGGACGGGTCGGCACCGAGGGCCACGATCCGGTTGTCGCCGTCCACGTGCACGACCCGGGGCGCGAGTGCCCGCGCCTCGGCGTCCGTCACCTGGGCGTAGCTGATGATGATGACGAGGTCGCCGGGGTGGACGAGGTGGGCCGCGGCCCCGTTGATCCCGATCACGCCGGAACCGCGCTCGCCCTCGATGACGTAGGTCTCCAGGCGGGCGCCGTTGGTGATGTCCACGATGTGCACGAGCTCACCGGGCAGCAGATCGGCGGCGTCGAGCAGGTCGGCGTCGATCGTCACGGATCCCACGTAGTGCAGGTCGGCCTGGGTGACGGTGGCTCGGTGGATCTTGGACTTGAACATGGTGCGCAGCATGAATGCTCCCGAAGGTCGGCTCCCTGCCTGCGTTTGTGCAGGTCAAGGGCTGTTTGCACACCTTACAGCGGGCACTTTCGATTCGGCTAGGGATCCCGGGAGGGCGCCGGCGGGTCGATGTCGCGAAAATGCCGGAGGATCTCCTTCTCCACCGCGTTCAGCGGCACGTCGGGACAGAGCCGTTCCGGATGCCCCGGGGGCGGCCCCTGCAACGGCTCCTCGGACTCGACGGGCGGGATCCACACCCATATCCGGCCGAAGGCGATCAGGGAATCTCGCGCCGCGCGCAGCAGCCAGGCGTAGACGGAAGCCATTCGTGCAGGGTGTTCGGCCCGGCCAAAGCGCGGCCAAAGCGGCCGGAAGGAGTGCCTGCGGCGGGTGCGCGACGGATATCCGGACGCCGGCAGTCCGGATTCATGGCTACCGGATACCACCCCTGCGCACCGTCACGAGAATGTAGGCTGGGCGCATAACATGAGACAGCCCGGATAATGCAGAACAAAACGGGCACACTTTTCCGCCACTGCGGGAAAGTGACCTTGCGCATCATCGCCCGATGGTTATCTTGTGGCCGAGATGCACAGCGCGGCTGAAATGTGCGGTCTGGAGTTGCTTTTGGCTTGTTTACCCACGGTACGCAAGCCCACGGGGGTGAGTATTCCGGAATGGCTTTTGTGAGTCGTGAGAGAGAACTCGGGGTTCTGAAGGCGGCTCTTTCCAGTTGTGGCCACGGCCCATCGAGAACGATCGTCATCACCGGCGGCGCGGGCGTCGGCAAGAGCGCGTTACTGCATGCCTTCACCGAACACGCCATGGCCTCGGGAGCCACCGTACTCAGCGCCCAGGGCCGGGCGGTGACGGCCAACCCGCCCCTCACCCTGTTCCATCAGCTGGCCGCTCACCTGTCGGCCTCCCTGCCGGAGGACCGGCCCGCGCCCGCGTCGTCGGCGATGCAGTTCGCCACCGCGCTGCCTCCCGCGGCCGACGCCGGCGTCGTGGTGATCTGCGTGGACGACATACAGGAGATTCCCTGGTCACAGCTGGATTTTCTGATCCAGACCGTCACCTGGCACCGGGACCGGCGCATCCTGCTCGTCGTCACCGACTGCCCTCACCTGCTGCACCGTGAGGCACCGGCCAAGACGGAGTTCCTGCGGCGTCCCAACGCCGAGCGCATCCGCCTCGACCCGCTCGACGCGCGGGGAGTCCGGGACATGATCGCGGCGGAGGGCGACCCGCCGCACGACCGGTGGGTGGCGCTGTTCCATCACCTGAGCGGCGGCAGTCCCCTGCTGCTGAGTGCCCTGCTCGAGGATTTCAAGAGCCGGGACATGAAACTTCCGCCGACCGGAACGGAGGAGTCCGCCGAACTCGGAACGTATGGCCAGGCGGTGATGTCCATCCTGCACCGCAGCGGTTCCGCGGCCGTGGAAATCGGTTGCCTGTTGTCCGTGCTCGGGGATTCCGCCTCACCGGAGCTGCTGTCCCGGATGAGCGGTATTTCCTTCTCCCTCATCGACCCGCAACTCGCGGCTCTCCGGGCCGCCGGCGTAGTCGACGGAATGTCGTTCCGGCACCGGACCGCGCAACGGACGGTTCTGGCCGATGTGGATCCGTCCGTGCGGACCGAGTTACACATCCGGGCGGCCGCCGCCCAGTACGGCGCCGGTGCGCCGGCCACGGAAGTGGCCCAGCACCTGCTGGCCGCCCGGTACACGGAGGAGACGTGGCAGCGGACCGTGCTGCGCAACGCGGCGGAGACGGCCATGGGCGAGGAGGACACCCGGCTCGCCGTCCGGTGTCTCGAACTCGCCCTCGAGGGCTGCCCCGAGGGGCCCGACCGCATCGAGATCCACATGCGGCTGGCCCTGATCGCCCTGCGGATGAACCCCACGACCGTGGAGGCCCGGCACCTGCCCGAACTCATGGAGGCCTTCCAGTCGGGCACGATGCCCGGCACGGCCTGCGACGGACTGGCGGATCTGCTCTTCGGCTGCGGCAGGCTGGAGGAGGCCTTCACGGTACTGCAGAAGCAGGGGGCGGAGACCAGCGCGGGGGACGTCCGCGCGGGCGACCATCCGAACATCGCCTGGCTGTGGGCCTGGTCCAGCTTCCGCTCCCCCGCCCACCCGGACGAGTGGCCCGCCGCGCCCCTCCGCCAGGCCGCGCACGAGTCGGCCACGGCCCTGTTCCGGACCGCCGAAGGGTCCTTGCTGATCGGCGACCGCGACGACTGGGCGACCGCGGCCAAGAACCTCCTGGAGGTCTCGGCCCTCTCCGACGCCACCGTCTGGTCGCTGTCCAGCGCGGTGAAGGCCCTGATCATCACCGACCGGCTGGAGTGCGCCTGGCACTGGTGCGAGCGGCTGGTCGAGGAGTCCGCCGCCCGGGAAGCCCCCGGCTGGGAGGCGGTCTTCGCCCTGCTGCAGGCCGTCGTGGCCCTGCGCCAGGGGAAGCTGACCGCCGGACTGGACTGCGTGCGGCTCGTGCAGAACGTCATCACCGAGCGCAGCAGCGCGATGGCCTGCGCCGCGGAGTCCGTGCTCGCCGCCCTGCACATCGAGATGGGGCGCTACGACGAGGCCGCCCGGGTGTTCGCCAAACCGGTGCCGCCCGCCTGGGAGAAGAGCGTCTACTGGCTCAGCTACCTGCGGGCGCGCGGCTGTCTGCTGATCGCCACGAGCCGGCCGCACGCCGCGCTCTCCGACTATCTGCGCATCGGCAAGCTGGCCGAGCGGTTCCACGTCGACCACCCGACGCTGGTGCCCTGGCGGTTGTTCGCCGCCGAGGCCTGGCTGCGGCTCGGGCACCCCAAGCAGGCGGCGTACATGCTGGCCGAACACACGGCGCGCGGCCCGCGCAGCTCCGGCCGGAACCACGCCATGGAGCTGCGGTTGCAGGCGGCGCTGGCCGAGCCGCACGCACGGCCGGGCCTGCTGCTCAAGGCCGTGCACGCGTTCCACGCCTCGGGCGACCGGCCGGAGCTGGCGCGGACCCTGATCGATCTGGGCCAGTCCCTGTTCGGCCTCGGCCACGGCACCTGGGCCGTCCTGGCCCGGAACACGGCCGTGCTGATCGCCCGCGGCTGCCTGGAGGGCGCCGCGCCGGCGGCCGGCGAAGAGGAGGAGCCGGACCCGCCTCCGGCCACACGGCAGCGGCTCACCCGGGCCGAGCACCGGGTGGCCGAACTCGTGGCCAAGGGGCTCACCAACCGTCAGGTGGCGGGCCGCCTCCACATCACGGTCAGCACGGTCGAGCAGCACCTCACCCGCATCTACCAGAAACTGGGCATCACCCACCGCAAGGAGATCGGCCTCCACCTCGGCACCCGTACGGCGTGAGCGCGGGGACCGCGCCGCGGCACGCGGTCCTTTAGCGGAGCTTTGTCGGCCTTTCAACCGCCGTCCCTACCGTCGCAGACGTCAGATCACATCGAGTGCCCCCGGTGCGCTCTCCGCCGTGTGCCACGCGCTCTCGCACCCGGGAGGGCGGAGGAAGGCATGGCCACGGTGCCCACAGAGATCCCGTTCGACGACATCTGGCTGCGTCGCTTCGGCACGGCCCGGGGGCCGAGCGTCCGGCTGGTCTGCCTGCCGCACGCGGGGGGCGCCGCCAGCGCGTTCTTCGCGCTGCACCGCGAGCTGCCGCAGTCCGTCGACTGTGTGGCCGTGCAGTACCCGGGCCGTCAGGAGCGCCGCCACGAGCCGCCGCTGCGGGACGCCCGCGCCCTCGCGGCCCGGGTCGCCTCGGTGCTCGAACCGCTGACCGACCTGCCGCTGGTCCTGTTCGGGCACAGCATGGGCGCCGTCATCGGTTTCGAAACGGCCGGACTGCTGGAGCGCGGCGGCGGCAACACGCCCATCGGGTTCATCGCCTCCGGCCGGCACTCGCCCGCCACGCCCCGCCACGAGACCGTGCACCTGCGGGACGACGACGGGCTGATCGCCGAGATCACCGCGCTGAGCGGCACCGATCCGCAGATCCTGGCCGACCCGGACATGCGGGCCATGATCCTGCCCGCGCTGCGTGCCGACTACACGGCCGTGGAGACCTACCGCCGCGACCCGGGGCTCGTCCTGCGCTGCCCCATCACCGTCTTCACCGGCACCAGCGACCCGCGGGTCACCGACGCGGAGGCGCGGGCCTGGGAGGGGCTGACCACGGGCGGTTTCCGCCTCGAGCGCTTCCCGGGCGGCCACTTCTACCTGGACGGCGCGGAGCGGGCCGTCGTCGCCGCTCTCCTGCGCGATCTCCACGCCTTTTCCCACACCGCGGCGGCCGCGGCCCGTTGACCGTCCGTCGTGGGCCCGAACCCGGAAGGACCGTTCATGAACACGATCGACGATCTTGTCGTGCTGATCCGTGACGAGCTGGGGCTGGCGGTGTCCGTCCAGGACGCCGAGCGGCCCCTGGACGAGATCGCCGGCTGGGACTCCGTCCACCTGCTCTGGCTGACCGCGGCTCTGGAACGCCGTACCGGCCGCAGCGTCTCCCTCCCGGACCTGCTGGAGGCCGGGACCCTGGGGGGCATCTACCAGGCGGCGGTCGCGGCGTGAGCGGCTCCCGGTTCCCCGCGGAGCGGCGGCACACCCTCTACCACTGCGACGAGATCCGCGCGGCCGCCCCCGTCTACCTCGACACCGAGGTGGACATGAGCGGCGTCGAACGCCACCGGGCGGCGGCTCGCCAGGAGGGCCGCCGGTACTCGGTGGTGAGTTACGTCCTCCAGGCCGCGGGCCGGGTGCTGGCCCGCCATCCGGAGGCCAACGCGGCCGTCCGCGGCCGACTGCGCCCCCGGATCGCGCGCTATGACACCGTCAGCGGCAAGGTGACCCTGGACAAGACCCTGGGCGGGCGCCGCGTCGTGCTGGCGACCGTCGTGCCGGAGTTGGAACGGTCGAGCCTGGACGCCGTGCAGCGGCACGTGGAGCGGTTCCGGGACGGGGACCCCGAGCGCATGCCGGAGTTCGCGCCGGTGCGCAAGCTGCACCGGCTGCCCGTGCCGGTGGGCCGGCTGCTGTTCCGGCTGGCGACGCGCTCCCTGGCACACCGCACCGAGCTGGTCGGCACGGTGGCCGTCACCTCGCTCGGCCACCGCCCGGTGGACGGCTTCCAGTCGGTCGGCGGTACGACCGTCACGCTCGGCGTCGGACGCGTGGTGGAGCGTGCCGTCGTGCGGGACGGTGCCGTCGTGGTCGCTCCGGTGATGCGGCTGAGCATGGCGTTCGACCACCGGGTCGTCGACGGCGCCGAAGCGGCCGATGTGCTGGCCGAACTCAAGGAGTTCCTGGAGACGTACGGGCCGCAGGCGGCCCTGGTGCCGGACGGGGACCGGTCGGCCGTCTCCCGGGCGACGGACCCCCGTCCGGCCTCGGCCGCCGGCTCCTGACCCTCGTACCACCGCTCGCACGCTGCCGCGGGCCCGCGCTCCTGACGCGGGCCCGCGGCATCGGTGTCTCCGGCCCCGGTCAGCCCCGGCCCAGCTCACGGTCGATCAGTGCGAACATCTCCTCGTCGCTGGCCGCGGAGAGTTCCGCGCCGGGCTCCTCCCCGGCCGCCGCGGGGCCGGAGGAGTCGGGCCGTGTGTCCTCCAGCTGCCAGAGCAGCGACTTCAGCCGCTTGGCGAGCCGTGACCGCTCCTCGTCGTCGAGGTCGCCCGCGGCCAGCCGTCCTTCGAGTTCGGTGAGGCTCCCGATCCCGGCGTCCGGCTCGGACTCGGCGACCCGACCGGGCAGTTCCGCGTCGAGCAGAGCCGCGAGCGCCTCGGGCGTCGGGTTGTCGAACACCGCGGTGGCCGAAAGGCGCAGCCCCGTCGCCGCGTTGAGGCGGTTGCGCAGTTCCACCGAGGCCAGCGAGTCGAAGCCGATGGTCTTGAACGCGGCGTCACGGGGCACGGCGTTCGACGACCCGTGCCCGAGCACCACGGCGGCGTGCGTGCGGACGAGCTTCACCAGCGCCTCGGCCCGCTCCGCGGGCGGCAGGGCAGCAGCCGGCAGGCCCTGCCCCCCGTCCGCCCCGGCGAACGCGTCCGCGCTCGCGGCGCGGCGCGCCACCGGCCTGATGACCTTGCTCAGCACCGCCGGGACGTCGGCTCCCTGTTCGGCGCGCGTGCTCAGCCGGGCCGGCACGACCACGGCCTCGCCCTGCGCGACGGCGGCGTCCAGCAGCGCCAGGCCCTCGTCCGTGGCCAGCGGCAGGATGCCGCTGCGGCTCAGCCGGGCCACGTCGGCGTCACCCAGGTGCCCGGACAGCTCGCTCTCCTGCGCCCAGTAGCCCCAGGCCAGCGAGACCGCCGGGTGCCCGTGGGCCCGGCGGCGCTGCGCCAGGGCGTCCAGTCCGGCGTTGGCGGCCGCGTAGTTGCCCTGGCCCGCCGTGCCGAGGGTGCCCGCGATCGACGAGAACAGCACGAAACGGCTCAGGTCGAGCGGCCGGGTCAGCTCGTCGAGATGGCCGGCCGCGGCCACCTTGGGGGCCAGGACCCGGTCCACGGCGTCGGCGTCGAGGGCTTCGATCGTGCCGTCGGCGGTCACTCCGGCCGCGTGGACGACCGCGGTCAGCGGATGCGCGTCCGGGACGGCCGCCAGCAGCCGCGCCACGTCCTCGCGCCGCGACACATCGCACCCGGCCACCGTGACCGCCGCTCCGAGTGCCGTCAGCTCGGCCCGCAGTTCCGCCGCTCCCGGCGCGTCCGGCCCGCGCCGGCTGGTCAGCAGCAACCGCCGTACGCCGTGCGCGGTCACCAGATGCCGGGCGACCTGGGCCCCGAGGGCTCCCGTGCCGCCGGTGACCAGGACGGTGCCGTCGGGATCCAACGGGGACGGCACGGTCAGCACGATCTTGCCCGTGTGGCGGGCCTGGCTCATGAAACGGTAGGCCTCGGGGGCGCGGCGCACGTCCCAGGTCCGCACGGGCAGCGGGTCGAGCACGCCCGCCTCCAGCAGGGCCACGATCTCGCCGAGCATCTGCCGGATCCGGTCCGGGCCCGCGTCCATCAGGTCGAACGCCTGGTAGGTGACGCCCGGATGGTGTGCCGCGACGTCGGCGGCGTCGCGAATGTCGGTCTTGCCCATCTCGACGAACCGCCCGCCCTCGGGCAGCAACCGCAGTGAGGCGTCCACGAACTCCTTCGCCAGCGAGTTCAGCACGACCCGCATCCCGCCGCCGGAGACACGCAGGAACCGTTCGACGAACTCCAGGTCGCGCGAGGAGGCGATCCGCTCCTCCGGCAGCCCCAGTTCACGCAGCAGCCGCTGCTTCGCCGGGCCGGCGGTCGCGTACACCTCCGCTCCCCAGTGCCGCGCGAGTTGCACGGCGGCCATGCCGACGCCGCCGGTCGCCGCGTGCACCAGGACCGCGTCGCCGTCCGCCAGCCGCCCCAGGTCACGCAGGCCGTAGTAGGCGGTGAGGAAGACGACCGGCACGGAGGCGCCCTGCGCGAAGGTCCAGCCCTCGGGCATCCGCACCAGCAGGCGCTCGTCCGCGACGGCCACCGGCCCGAAGGAGTGGGGCAGCAGACCCAGCACCCGGTCCCCGGGCTTGAGTCCGGTCACCCCAGGCCCCACCTCCATGACGACACCGGCGCCCTCGCTGCCCATCACCTGCTCCCCGGGGTACATCCCGAGCGCCATCAGCACGTCCCGGAAGTTCAGCCCGGCCGCACGCACCGCCACCCGGACCGTGCCGGGGCCGAGCGGCCCGGTCGTCTCCTCGCAGGGGACCAGCCCGAGCGATTCGATGGTGCCCGGCTCGGTGGTGTCCAGCCGCCAGGCGGCGGCGCCCGTGGGCGGGGACAGGGGCGGGTCGTCGCGCAGGGGGACGAGGTGGGGGGTGTGGAGGGTGCCGTGGCGCAGGGCCAGTTGTGGGGCTGTGGCGGTGAGGGCTTGGGGCAGGTGGGTGGGATGGTCGTCGGTGTCGAGGAGGCGGATGCGGTCGGGGTTCTCGGTCTGGGCGGTGCGGGCCAGGCCCCACAGGGCGGCGTGGGCCGGGTCGACGGGGTCGCCGGGGTCCAGGGCGTGGGCGTGGCGGGTGAGGATGACCAACGGGGTGCCGGTCAGGCGGGGTTCGCTGAGGTACTGCTGGAGCAGGGCGAGCAGGGCGTGCACCGCCTCGCGGACCGCGATGCCGGAGGGTGGGGCGTAGATGACCGTCCGCGGGGGGTGGTCGTGGTCGGTGAGGAGGGTGGTCAGGTCCGGGTGGTGGCGGGTGCCGGTGAGGAGGGCGGTCGGGTCCGGGTGGGGGGTGTCGGTGGGGGGTGCCGGGGTGGTGAGGGTTGCCCAGCCGGTGGTGTTCGCCGGGGTGGCGGGCAGGGGCTGCGGTGTCCAGCGCAGGGTGTAGAGGTGGTCGGTGGTGGTCGGTGTGTCGGTCGTGGTGAGGGTGCGCAGGGTCAGCTCGCCGATCTCGGCGACCAGACCGCCCTGACCGTCGTAGAGGGTGAGGGCGACCGTGCTCTCGTCCAGCTCACGTACGACCGTGCGCAGTCGGGTGGCTCCCGTGGCGTGCAGGGTCACGTCGGCCCACGCGAACGGTACCCGCACGTCCGTGGCCTCGCCGTCGACGAGGAGGGCGTGCAGGGCTGCGTCGAGCA
Organism: Streptomyces sp. SudanB52_2052; assembly: GCF_964272415.1. Lineage (NCBI taxonomy): Bacteria > Bacillati > Actinomycetota > Actinomycetes > Kitasatosporales > Streptomycetaceae > Streptomyces > Streptomyces sp. SudanB52_2052. Next base: position 965,117 of record NZ_OZ186796.1, read on the forward strand.
GGGCGGGGTGCAGGCCGAAGGCGTCGGAACCGCTGTGGCTGCCGGTGTTTTCGTCGGGCAGGGTGACCTCCGCGTAGCGGATGTCACCGGCACGCCACAGCCCGGTCAGGCCTTGGAAGCCCGGGCCGTACGCGTATCCGCGCCCGGCCAGCTCGTCGTAGGCGTCCGTCAGGTCGACGGGGATCGCGCCAGGGGGCGGCCATGCTCCCTGCCACCCTTCGCCGGACGTGTCCCCCTGCGGCGCGAGCCGGCCTGTGGCGTGGCGGGTGTAGGGGCGTGCCGGGTCGTCGTCGGGGCGGGCGTAGATCTCGACGGCTCGCCGGCCGTTCTCGTCCTCGTCGAACGGCTCGACGGTGAGTTGGAGTTGCAGGCCACTGGCGACCGGGAGTTCCAGGGGCGCTTCGAGGGTGAACTCCTCCAGCACCGGACAGCCCGTCTCCTCACCCGCCCGCAACGCCATCTCCGCCAGCGCCGCCCCCGGGACCAGCACCCGGCCCCGAATCTCATGCCCAGCCAGCCAACCATGGGAGCTGCGCGAGACACGACCGGTGATCACCGTCGTGTCCGTACCGGCAACCGTCACCGCCGCACCCAGCAGACCATGACCGAAACCACCCAGACCCAGCCCCTCCGGATCACCACCCCCGGAAGACGACTGAAGCCAGTAACGCCGATGCTGGAAGGCATACGTCGGCAACACCACCCGACGCCCACCAACACCCGCGAACACCTGCCGCCACTCCACCCCCACCCCGGCAGCGAATGCAGTCCCCACACCCGCCAACAACGCCTCCGCCGGCGCCTGCGGCCCCCTCGACAACACCGACCACGTCACCGGCTCATCCGGCAGACACTCCTGCCCCATCACCGACAACACCGCGGACGGACCCACCTCCATGAACACCGACACACCCACCGAACGAGCCGCCCGCACCCCCTCGGCGAAACGAACCGGCTCCCGCACATGCCGCACCCAGTACCCCGGGTCACACACCGTCCCCGCCTCCACCACCTCACCCGTCACGTTCGACACCAACGGGATCCGCGGCGGCTGGTAGTCCAACTCCCCTGTGACACGGGAGAACTCTTCCAGCATCGGTTCCATGAGTGGGGAGTGGAACGCGTGCGACACCGTCAGACGCCGTGCCTGCCCCCCGGCCGCCTCCCACCGCGCCACCAACTCATCCACCCGCCGACCCGCACCGGAGATCACCACCGAACGCGGACCATTGACCGCAGCCACCGCCACCTGCGGCACACCCGCCAGCAACGCCTCCACCTCGGCGACACCACCCCGAAGCGACACCATCGCCCCACCCGCCGGCAACGCCTGCATCAACCTGCCCCGCGCCGCCACCAGACGACACGCATCCTCCAGCGACCACACCCCCGCGCAATACGCCGCCGCCACCTCACCCACCGAATGCCCCACCAACACACCCGGCCGCACCCCCCACGCCCACAGCAGCCGGAACACCGCCACCTCGAACGCGAACAACCCCGCCTGCGCGAACTCCGTCTGATGCACCAACCCCTCATCAGCACAAAGGACTTCACCGAGCGGACGGCTCAACAGACCGTCGAAGCCCGCACACACCTCCTCGAACGCCTCCCGGAACACCCCGAACCCCGACAACCCCGAACCCATCCCCGGCCACTGCGCACCCTGACCGGTGAACAACAACCCCACACCGGCCGAGGAGATCGCCGGCGTGACAGTGGCCTCGGCCATGTCTGCCAGGCTCCGCGACAGTTCTTCGACATCCGAGCCGACGACCACGGCCCGGTAGTCCCCCACCGCCCGCGACAACAGCGACACACCCACATCCAGCGCATCCACACCCAGCGCATCCGCACCCACGGCGAACTCCCGCAACCGCGCCGCCTGCGCCCGCAACCCCTCCGCGCTGCGCGCCGACACCACCCACGGCACCGCCGGCAACGCATCCGCCACCACCACAGGCGGCTCCGCCGACTCCGGCGCCGCCTCCAAGATCACATGCGCGTTCGTCCCACTGATACCGAACGACGACACCCCCGCCCGACGCACCTCACCCGTCTCCGGCCACGGCTGGGGCTCCGTCAGCAGTGCGACATGTCCGGAGTCCCAGTCGACATGCGTCGAGGGCCGGTCGACGTGCAGGGTCGGCGGCAGTTCGCCGTGCCGCATCGCCTCGATCATCTTGATCACACCGGCGACACCGGCCGCGGCCTGGGTATGACCCAGGTTGGACTTCACCGACCCCAGCCACAACGGCCGCTCCGGCGTGTGCTCACGGCCGTACGTCGCGAGGAGGGCGTCGACCTCGATCGGGTCGCCGAGTTTCGTTCCGGTCCCGTGTCCCTCGACGACGTCCACCTGGCCGGCCTCCAACCGCGCGTTGGCCAGGGCCTGGCGGATGACGCGTTGCTGGGAGGGGCCGTTGGGGGCGGTCAGGCCGTTGGAGGCGCCGTCCTGGTTGACCGCCGAACCGCGCAGCACCGCCAGTACCTCATGACCGTTGCGCCGCGCCTCGGACAGCCGCTCCAACAGCACCAGACCGACACCCTCGCTCCAGCCCGTGCCGTCCGCCGCCTCCGCGAACGCCTTGCACCTCCCGTCCGGCGACAACCCCCGCTGCCGCGAGAACTCGACGAAGGTGTTGGGCGTGGCCATCACGGTGACACCGCCTACGAGGGCCCGGTCGCACTCGCCGTCGCGCATCGCCTGGGCGGCGAGGTGCAGGGCGACCAGGGAGGAGGAGCACGCCGTGTCGACCGTCACCGCCGGGCCTTCCAGCCCGTAGGCGTACGCCACCCGTCCCGAGAGCACACTCGACAGGTTGCCGGTGAGTGCGTAGCCCTCGATCTCCTGGTGCTCGGTCGACATGCGGGGGGCGTAGTCGTGGTACATCACGCCGATGTAGACGCCGGTGCGGGAACCGCGCAGGGCGTCCGGATCGACACCCGCCCGCTCCAGTACCTCCCACGACACCTCCAGCACCAACCGCTGCTGCGGATCCATCGCCAACGCCTCACGCGGCGAAATACCGAAGAACTCCGCATCGAAATCACCCGCATCATGCAGAAAACCGCCATGACGCGTATACGACTTCCCCGACCGCCCCGGATCCCCGTCGAACAGATCCGCATCCCAACCACGATCCCCCGGGAACTCCGAAATACCCTCCCCACCCGAGCGCACCAGATCCCACAAGCCCTCTGGAGAAGCCACACCCCCCGGATAACGGCACGCCATCCCCACCACCACGACCGGATCATCCACGTCGGCGGTCGAGGGCGAGGCGGAACGAGTCACGGGGGCGGGGGCGGAAGCGGCGGCTCCGAGGAGTTCGTCACGCAGGTGTCGGGCCAGAGCGGCCGGGGTCGGGTGGTTGAAGACGACCGTGGGAGCGAGCCGGGTGCCGGCTGCCGCGTTGACCCGATTGCGCAGCTCCACGGCGGTCAGCGAGTCGAAGCCGAGTGCCTTGAAGTCCTGGTCGGGGTCGATCGCTCCGGCGCTGTCGTGGCCGAGCACCCGTGCTGCCTCGGCACGCACGAGTCCGAGCAGTTCGGCATGGAGCGCCGGTTCGTCGACTCCGGCCGGCCCTGCGGTCAGGGCGGTGATGCCGGGCGTAGCGGCGGAGGCCGCCGCCCTGCGCACGGGGCGTGTGACGAAGTCCCGGAGGAGGAAGGGGACGTCGTCGTTTCCGGCGTGGGCGCGCAGTGCCTGCAGATCGAGGCGTACGGGGACGATGTTCGGGATGCCGGTGCGCAGGGCCGCGTCGAGTGAGGCGAGTCCGAGTGCGGGGGTCAGCGGGGCGATGCCGGCGCGGGCCCAGCGGGCCAGGTCGGCGTCGCCGAGCGCGGCACCCATGCCCCCGGGGCCGCCGGGCTCGCCGGTGTCGTCGGTCTGGCCGGTGTCGCCGGTCTTGCCGGTGTCCGCCCAGAGTCCCCAGGCGAGGGCCTGGCCCGGCAGTCCTAGGGCGCGGCGGTGTGCGGCCAGGGCGTCCAGCCAGGCGTTGGCCGCCGCGTAGTTGCCTTGACCCGGTGTGCCCAGCAGACCGGCCACCGAGGAGAAGAGCACGAACGCGTCGAGGTCGAGGTCGCGCGTCAGCTCGTCGAGGTGTGCCGCGGCGTCCACCTTGGGTGCGAGGACGGCGTCGACCGCTTCTGGTGTGAGGGAGGTGATCGTCGCGTCGGCGAGGACCCCCGCGGCGTGTACGACAGCGGTCAACGGCCGGTCCTCGGGCACGGCCGCGAGTACCTCGGCGAGGGCCTCCCGGTCGCTGACATCACACCGGGCGAAGGTCACCTCGGCACCCAACTGCCGCAGTGTGCTGCGCAGTTCTCCCGCTCCTGGGGTATCACCGCCGCGCCGACCGGTCAGCAGCAGGTGCCGCACGCCGTGTGTCGCCACCAGGTGGCGTGCGACGAGGCTTCCCAGGGCACCCGCCCCGCCGGTGATCAGCACCGTCCCGTCCTGACGCCAGGTCCCCGGTGTCCCGGGTTCCTCCCCCGGGAGGCGGAGGCGGGTGAGGTGGGGGGTGTGGAGGGTGCCGTGGCGCAGGGCCAGTTGTGGGGCTGTGGCGGTGAGGGCTTGGGGCAGGTGGGTGGGATGGTCGTCGGTGTCGAGGAGGCGGATGCGGTCGGGGTTCTCGGTCTGGGCGGTGCGGGCCAGGCCCCACAGGGCGGCGTGGGCCGGGTCGACGGGGTCGCCGGGGTCCAGGGCGTGGGCGTGGCGGGTGAGGATGACCAACGGGGTGTCGGTCAGGCGGGGTTCGCTGAGGTACTGCTGGAGCAGGGCGAGCAGGGCGTGCACCGCCTCGCGGACCGCGATGCCGGAGGGTGGGGCGTAGATGACCGTCCGCGGGGGGTGGTCGTGGTCGGTGAGGAGGGTGGTCAGGTCCGGGTGGTGGCGGGTGCCGGTGAGGAGGGCGGTCGGGTCCGGGTGGTGGCGGGTGCCGGTGAGGAGGGCGGTCGGGTCCGGGTGGGGGGTGTCGGTGGGGGGTGCCGGGGTGGTGAGGGTGGCCCAGCCGGTGGTGTTCGCTGGGGTGGCGGGCAGGGGCTGCGGTGTCCAGCGCAGGGTGTAGAGGTGGTCGGTGGTGGTCGGTGTGTCGGTCGTGGTGAGGGTGCGCAGGGTCAGCTCGCCGATCTCGGCGACCAGACCGCCCTGACCGTCGTAGAGGGTGATCTCCACGGTGGCCGGGCCGGTCGGGACCGCCTTGACCCGCAGGTGTGTGGCGCCGGTGGCGTGCAGGGAGACACGCGCCCAGGTGAAGGGCACCCGGAGGTCGGTGTCCTCGTTGTCGACGAGGAGGGTGTGCAGGGCTGCGTCGAGCAGGGCGGGGTGCAGGCCGAAGGCGTCGGAACCGCTGTAGCTGCCGGTGTGCTCTTCGGGCAGGGTGACCTCCGCGTAGCGGACGTCACCGGCACGCCACAGCCCGGTCAGACCTTGGAAGCCCGGGCCGTACGCGTATCCGCGCCCGGCCAACTCGTCGTAGGCGTCCGTCAGGTCGACCGGTGTGGCCTCGGGAGGCGGCCATGCCCCGAGCCAGTCCTCGGCCACCCCGCCACGCTGAGGAGCGAGCCGTCCCGTGGCACAACGGGAGTACGGACGGGTGGGATCGTCGCCGGGACGGGCGTGGACGGCAATCGTGCGCCGACCGGTTCCGTCGCCTTCGAGCGGCTCGACGGTGAGTTGGAGTTGCAGGCCACTGGCGACCGGGAGTTCCAGGGGCGCTTCGAGGGTGAACTCCTCCAGCACCGGACAGCCCGTCTCCTCACCCGCCCGCAACGCCATCTCCACCAGCGCCGCCCCCGGGACCAACACCCGGCCCCGAATCTCATGCCCAGCCAGCCAACCATGAGAGGCCCGCGAGACACGACCGGTGATCACCGTCGTGTCCGTACCGGCAACCGTCACCGCCGCACCCAGCAGACCATGACCGAAACCACCCAGACCCAGCCCCTCCGGATCACCACCCCCGGAAGACGACTGAAGCCAGTAACGCCGATGCTGGAAGGCATACGTCGGCAACACCACCCGACGCCCACCAACACCCGCGAACACCTGCCGCCACTCCACCCCCACCCCGGCAGCGAACGCAGCCCCCACACCCGCCAACAACGCCTCCGCCGGCGCCTGCGGCCCCCGCGACAACACCGACCACGTCACCGGCTCATCCGGCAGACACTCCTGCCCCATCACCGACAACACCGCGGACGGACCCACCTCCATGAACACCGACACACCCACCGAACGAGCCGCCCGCACCCCCTCGGCGAAACGAACCGGCTCCCGCACATGCCGCACCCAGTACCCCGGGTCACACACCGTCCCCGCCTCCACCACCCCACCCGTCACGTTCGACACCAACGGGATCGCCGGAGCGTTGTACGTCAACTGCCGCGTCACCTCACGGAAGTCCTCCAGCATCGGTTCCATCAGCGGGGAGTGGAACGCGTGCGACACCGTCAGACGCCGCGCCCGCCCCCCGGCCGCCTCCCACCGCGCCACCAACTCATCCACCTGCCGACCCGCACCGGAGATCACCACCGAACGCGGACCATTGACCGCAGCCACCGCCACCTGCGGCACACCCGCCAGCAACGCCTCCACCTCGGCGACACCACCCCGAAGCGACACCATCGCCCCACCCGCCGGCAACGCCTGCATCAACCTGCCCCGCGCCGCCACCAGACGACACGCATCCTCCAGCGACCACACCCCCGCGCAATACGCCGCCGCCACCTCACCCACCGAATGCCCCACCAACACACCCGGCCGCACCCCCCACGCCCACAGCAGCCGGAACACCGCCACCTCGAACGCGAACAACCCCGCCTGCGCGAACTCCGTCTGATGCACCAACTCGTCATCAGCACAGAGGACTTCACCGAGCGGACGGCTCAACAGACCATCGAAGCCCGCACACACCTCCTCGAACGCCTCCCGGAACACCCCGAACCCCGACAACCCCGAACCCATCCCCGGCCACTGCGCACCCTGACCGGTGAACAACAACCCCACACCACCGCCGGAAGCCGCGGGAAGCACGGGAGTGTCGGCGACCCGCGCCAGGCCTTCCGTCAAGGCGGCCAGGTCCGAGCCGACGACCACGGCCCGGTAGTCCCCCACCGCCCGCGACAACAGCGACACACCCACATCCAGCGCATCCACACCCAGCGCATCCGCACCCACGGCGAACTCCCGCAACCGCACCGCCTGCGCCCGCAACCCCGCCGCACTGCGCGCCGACACCACCCACGGCACCGCCGGCAACGCATCCGCCACCACCACAGGCGGCTCCGCCGACTCCGGCGCCGCCTCCAAGATCACATGCGCGTTCGTCCCACTGATACCGAACGACGACACCGCCGCCCGACGCACCTCACCCGTCTCCGGCCACGGCTGGGGCTCCGTCAACAGCGACACCGCGCCCGTGCTCCAGTCCACATGACTGGTGGGCCGGTCGACATGCAAGGTCGGCGGCAGTTCGCCGTGCCGCATCGCCTCGATCATCTTGATCACACCGGCGACACCGGCCGCGGCCTGAGTGTGACCCAGGTTGGACTTCACCGACCCCAGCCACAACGGCCGCTCCGGCGTGTGCTCACGGCCGTACGTCGCCAGCAGGGCCTGTGCCTCGATCGGGTCGCCCAGGGTCGTGCCCGTGCCGTGGGCCTCGACGACGTCCACCTGCCCCGCGCCCAGCCCGGCGTTGGCCAGGGCCTGGCGGATGACGCGTTGCTGGGAGGGGCCGTTGGGGGCGGTCAGGCCGTTGGAGGCCCCGTCCTGGTTGACCGCCGAACCGCGCAGCACCGCCAGTACCTCATGACCGTTGCGCCGCGCCTCGGACAGCCGCTCCAACAGCACCAGACCGACACCCTCACTCCAGCCCGTGCCGTCCGCCGCCTCCGCGAACGCCTTGCACCTCCCGTCCGGCGACAACCCCCGCTGCCGCGAGAACTCGACGAACATGCCGGGGGAACCCATGACGGTGACGCCCCCGGCGACGGCGAGGGTGCAGTCGCCGTTGCGCAGGGCCTGGGCGGCGAGGTGCAGGGCGACCAGGGAGGAGGAGCACGCCGTGTCGACCGTCACCGCCGGGCCCTCCAGCCCGAACGCGTAGGCCACGCGCCCGGACAGCACGCTCACGGTGCTGCCGGTGAGCAGGTGCCCGCCGTGGCCGTCGTGGCCGTCCGCGAGTCGTGGGCCGTACTCGTGGGTGGTCGCGCCGATGTAGACGCCGGTGCGGGAACCGCGCAGGGCGTCCGGATCGACACCCGCCCGCTCCAGCACCTCCCACGACACCTCCAGCACCAACCGCTGCTGCGGATCCATCGCCAACGCCTCACGCGGCGAAATACCGAAGAACTCCGCATCGAAATCACCCGCATCATGCAGAAAACCGCCATGACGCGTATACGACTTCCCCGACCGCCCCGGATCCCCGTCGAACAGATCCGCATCCCAACCACGATCCCCCGGGAACTCCGAAACACCCTCCCCACCCGACCGCACCAACTCCCACAAACCCTCCGGAGAAGCCACACCCCCCGGATAACGGCACGCCATCCCCACCACCACGACCGGATCATCCACGTCGGGGGCGGGAGCGGTGGTCGCGGTGGGGTCTTCGGCTCCCGAGAAGGAGGCGCGAAGGTGTGCGGCGAGGCGTTCGGGGGTGGGGTGGTCGAAGAGGAGGGAGCTGGGCAGGTCGAGTCCGGTGGCGTCGGCCAGGCGGTCCCTGAGGGTGACGGCAGAGATCGAGTCGAAGCCCAGGTCGCGGAAGGCCCGGCGGGTCTCCAGGGCCGACGGGTCGGTGTAGCCAAGGACGTCGGCGGCCTCCGCCGTGACGAGGGCGAGGGCGTCGGCCGGGCCGAGGTGCGCACCGGACGTGACCAGGGCCGAAGACGCGGCGGATCCGGGGAGGGCCGAGGACGCGGCGGATGCGGGGAGGGCCGGGGATACGGCTGATTCGGAGAGGGCCGAGGGCGTCGGCGCCGGGCCGGGGTGGGCCGGTGCCTGGGCCGGTCCCTCCAGCCAGTGGCGTTCGCGCTGGAAGGCGTAGGTGGGGAGGTCGACGTGGTGGGTGCCGGTGCCGTGGAAGACGGCCGGCCAGTCCACGGGGACGCCGTGCAGATGGGCGCGGGTCACCGCCGTGAGGACCTCGCGGGCCTCGGGGGTGGCACCCCGGCGCAGGGGGATCGCCGAGGTGGCGGGCAGGCAGTCCTCGGCCATGGCGGACAGGACGCCGTCGGGTCCGATCTCGACGAGGGTGGTGACCCCGGTGGCATCCAGGTGGCGCAGGGCGTCGTGGAAGAGAACGGTGTCGCGGACGTGGCGCACCCAGTGGCCGGGGTCGCCGATCTCGTCCGCTGTGAGTTCCCGGCCCGTCAGGGCGGACACCAGCGGGATGCGCGGCGGCCTCGGCTCCAGGGTGGCGGCGACGGCCGCGAAGTCGGCGAGCATGCCGTCCATGTGCGCGGAGTGGAAGGCGTGGCTGACCCGCAGCCGGCGGGTCTTCCAGCCCCGGTCGGCGCAGGCGCGGGCGAGACGGTCGACGGCGTCGGCGTCCCCGGAGACGACGGTGGCGGTGGGGCCGTTGACGGCGGCCAGGTCGAGTCCGCGGATCGCGTCGGGGCCGTCGAGCAGTTCCGCCACGCGGGCCGAGGCGGCCCGGACGGAGAGCATGGCTCCGCCGCCCGGCAGGGCCTGCATCAGCCCGCCCCGGGCGGCGACGAGCTTGCAGGCGTCGGGCAGGGTGAGCACTCCGGCGACGTTCGCGGCGGCGAGTTCGCCGATGGAGTGGCCCGCGACGACGTCCGGCTGGAGGCCCCAGCTCTCCAGCAGCCGGAACAGGGCGACCTCGAAGGTGAAGAGGGCCGGCTGGGCGTAGACCGTGCGGTGCAGGTCGGGGTCGTCGTCGGCGAAGAGGACGTCGCGCAGGGGGCGGTCGGTGTACGGGGCGAGGGCCGTGTCGAACGCGGCGCACAGCTCGTCGAACGCGGCGCGGAACACCGGCCATACGGCGTGCAGTTCGCGGCCCATGGCCGCCCGCTGGCTGCCCTGGCCTGCGAAGAGGTGGGCGATGCGGCCGCCACGGGGGGTGCCGCGCAGGACGCCGGGGGCGGGGGTGTCGTCGGCGAGCGCGGCGAGGCCCGCGAGCAGGGCGGCGGGGACGGTGTCCGCCCGGCCGGCCGTCGGCGCGGTGGGCAGGGCGGGGAGGACGGCGGCGCGGTACTCGAAGGCGGAGCGCGTGGTGGCGAGTGCCCGGGCGACGTCGACGGGCGGCAGCTGCCCACCGGTCTCCGTGAGGTGGGTGTGCAGGCGGCGGGCCTGGGCGCGCAGGGCAGCGGCGCTGCGGCCGGACAGCAGGAAGGGGAGCACGCCGACGGCGGTGACCGGTGCGGGGGCGGGCTCCGCGGGCGGGGGTGTGCGGCCCGGGGGTTCGGCGACGACGACGTGGGCGTTGGCGCCGCCCATCCCGAAGGAGCTGACACCGGCGATCAGCCGTCGCCCGGTGTGCGGCCACGGCCCGTGCTCACCCTGGACGCGCAGGCCCAGTTCGGTGAGGGGGATGGCGTCGGGCGCGGCGCGGAAGTGGAGGCTGCGGGGCAGTTCGCGGTGCTGGACGCAGAGCAGTGTCTTGATCAGGCCGGTGATTCCGGCGGCGCCCTCCAGGTGGCCCACATTGGTCTTGGCGGAGCCGACGCGCAGCCGGTCCTGGCCGGTCCGGCCGGTGCCGAGGGCCGCGCCGAGAGCCGCCGCCTCGACGGGGTCGCCGAGCCGGGTTCCGGTGCCGTGCAGTTCCACGTACTGGATGTCGCCGGGGGCGACGCCGGCGCGGTCGCAGGCCAGGCGCAGCAGGTCGGCCTGTCCGTGGGTGCCGGGGGTGGTGAGGGTGCCGGTGGCGCCGTCGTTGTTGACGGCGCTGCCCAGGATCACGCCGAGGATCCGGTCGCCGTGGTCGAGGGCGTCCGAGAGCCGCTTGAGCAGGACGATGCCGCCGCCCTCGCCGCGTACGTAGCCGTCCGCGCGGGCGTCGAAGGTGTGGCTGCGGCCGGCCGGTGACAGGGCGCCGAAGGCCTCGGTGACGTCGTAGCCCTCGGCGGCGAGGTTGAGGTGCACGCCGCCGGCGAGCGCGAGGTCGGACTCGCCGCCGCGCAGGCTCTCGCAGGCCAGGTGGACGGCCGTGAGCGAGGACGACTGGCCGGTGTCGACGGTGAGGCTGGGTCCGGTGAGGCCGAGTGTGTAGGAGACCCGGTTGGCGATGATGCCCCGGTGCAGACCGGTCGCGGTGTGCTGGCCGACGGCGTGCGGGCCGTGGCGCTGGGTGAGGCGGGCGTAGTCGTCGGCCATGGCGCCGATGAACACGCCGGTGCGGGTGCCGCCGAGGGTCGCCGGGACGGTGCCCGCGCGCTCCAGGGCCTCCCAGGTGAGTTCCAGCACCAGCCGCTGCTGCGGGTCCATGGCGGCGGCCTCGCGGGGGCCGATGCCGAAGAACGCCGGGTCGAACCGGTCGACGTGGTCGAGGAAGGCGCCCTTGCGGGTGGCGGCCCGTGTCCCGGGGCTGTCGTGCAGCTCGGGGCGGTCGGCGGGGAGGCCGGTGACGGTGTCGCGGCCGTCGCGCAGCACCTGCCAGAACGCTTCCGGGGTGTCGGCCGACGAGAGACGGCACGCGGTTGCCACCACGGCGACGGCCGAGGTGCCGTCGGGTCGTGCGAGGTCCTGGGCCACCGGTTCCGACACGGTCCAACTCCGATCCGTCGGGCCCGGCGAGGCGCGCGGATGACCGTGCCGGGCGCTGTCGTGGTCATGCTGGGCAGCGGGGCTAAAGCGGGACTAACCGTGATCTGAGTGCCGTCGCGTCAGGTCAGGCCGGTCCGGCCGAGGTGCCGCGACGGGCCCGGCGCCGTGCGCGCAGCCGGGTGACGGCGAACCGTACGACCACCGCCAGCAGGGCGATCCCGACGACGGCGGTGAACCAGTTGGCGTACCGCTGCACGGTGTCGGCGTTGCGGCCGGCCGCGTATCCGGCGCTGAGCAGGGCGAGGTTCCACAGCAGCGTGCCGGCCGCGGTGAGGGCGACGAAGGGCAGCAGCGGCATGCGTTCGATGCCGGCCGGCAGGGAGACGTAGCTGCGGACGATGGGGACGAGCCGGCACAGCAGGACGGCCTTGGCGCCGTGGCGGTCGAACCAGCGCTCGGCCCGGTCCAGGTCGGTCTCCTGGACGAGCGGGATGCGGACGAACAGCGCCCGGGTGCGGCGCCTGCCGAGGAGCGCGCCGACGTAGTAGTGGACGACGGCTCCGACGACCGAGCCGACGGTGCTCCAGAACAGCAGGGCGAGGAAGCTGAGTTCACCCAGGCGGGCGGTGAACCCGCCGAGGAGCAGCACCAGTTCGCTGGGCACGGTGGGGAAGAGGCTCTCCAGCCCGGTGGCGACGGCCACTCCGGGGGAGCCGAGGTTCTCCATGAGGTCGGTGGCCCAGTTGCCGGGGCTGTCGGGCGGGGCGGCGGCCCACGTGAGGTGTTCGAGGATCATCGCACTTCCCGGGCTCGGCTGGGTGGGCGCCGGTGACCGGCGGGCGGGACGGCCCGCCGGTCTCGGGGCGTGGTACGGGTGGTCCGCGGTGTCAGCCGCAGAGCTTGATGGAGTTGAGCGACTCGGTGGCGCTGACCAGGGTCCAGGTCAGTTCACCGGTCTTGCCGGCGTAGCGGCCCTTCAGGCCGGCCGCCGGAAGCTTCTGGGTCTCGCCCGCGGCCAGCCGCGTCAGGTTGACGATGCCGGCGACCTGGATCACACCGTCGTTCAGCGTGTACTTGGCGGTGGAGAAGGAGAACAGCTCCCCCGTGGCGGGGTCCTGCTTGATGATGACGCCCTGGATGTCGTTGGTGCCGATGCGGTTGCGGTCCTCGTCGAGCACCGCGTCCTCGGTGATGACGACGTCCCCGACGCTGGGGCCGGCCGGGGCCACGTCGGTGGTGTCAGTGGTGACGAGCTGCTCGATGAACGAGACGGTGACGCAGCCGGAGCGGGCCTTGCCGCCGGCGGGTGCCGCCTCGGCCGCACCTGCGGCGGTGCCGGCCGGTACAACGAGCGCGGCGGCCGCGAATCCGGCCACGGTGAGCCGGGCGGGGAACGATGATGAGCGCACGGGTGTCCCTTCTGACGGGCGGATGTGCTGGGGGAACGGGCCGGGCGAGGCCCACGACGGCAGGCCCGGTACCGACGCGGTCATGCTGTGCGATTGGCCTAAAGCCGCCCTTGGTCTCGCCTGCCGGTGCGGGGCGGACGCCCCGGGTCAGCCGGTGGCGGCGCCGAACCAGGTGGTGAGCGCGGCCCGCAGGACGTCCTCTCCCCAGCCGGCACCGTCGTGCCAGGCGACACAGCCGTCCGGGCGCAGCAGCAGGGTGGCCGGCCAGTCCGCCACGGGCTGGGCCCGCACCACGTCGACCCGGTCCGTCCAGCCGTCCACGTCCGGCCCGCCGGTGTGGCCGGACAGGTCGAGCAGGACACCGCGGCCACCGTGCAGGGTCTCGGCCACCGCGACCTCCCCGCTCGCGGTCTTGACGCGCGCCCGCGGCAGCCGGCGGCCCAGCAGCCGGTCCCGCTCGGGCGGCTCCGGGAAGCCCTCGTAACGCATCGGGACGGCCGGGCCGAGGTTGGTCACCAACTCGGCCAGGAACACGTTGACGTCGTCGAAGGTGAGGAACTCCGCCAGCATCTCGCGCATGTAGCGGGCCAGCGCGCGGGGGTAGAGCAGGGCGAGCTGCGCCTGGATGTTCATGCAGGCCATGCGGCCCGCCGCGTGCCGTTCCTCGTGGTAGGTGTCCAGCAGGCCCTCGGGCGCCCAGCCGTGCACCTCGGCGGCGATCTTCCAGCCGAGGTTCACCGCGTCGCCGACGGCGGTGCCGATGCCCTGGCCGTTGTACGGGTAGTGGACGTGCGCGGCGTCGCCCGCGAGGAAGACGCGGCCCTCGCGGTAGCGCTCGGCGTTGCGGGTGATGATCGAGTAGTGGCGCAGCCAGTGCGCCTCGGTCGCCTTGAGTTCCGTCCCGGTGAGCCGCCGCACGACGGCGCCCAGCTGCTCCAGGGTCGCCGGTCCGTCCTCGAACTCCGGCGGGCGGGTGGTGAACTCGGCGCTGAACACGCGCATCGTCCCGGGGTTGAGCGGGGCACCGAGGAACTGGTCGCCGTTCGGGGTGTACGACAGGCCGTACTGTTCGGGCGCCACGTCCGCGCGGTCGATCGCGACGTCGCCGACGATCCCCCGCACGATCACCCAGTCGTCCCCGACGTAGTCGATGCCTGCCCCCTCGCGGACCAGGCTGTCCCGTCCGTCACAGCCCACCAGGTAGCGGCACGTCAGCCGCTCCTCGCCGGAGTCCGAAACCAGGACCGCGGTGACGCGGGAGCCGTCGGGCGCCTGCTCGAAGCCGGTGAGCCGGGTGCCCCAGCGCAGGTCCACGCCGAGTTCGAGGGCCCGGTCGATGAGGGTCTTCTCCAGGCGGGACTGCAGCACCATGTGGGTCGCCTCGCGGGGCCCCGGCACCTTGTCGAAGGCCAGCGGCAGGTCGGCGAAGCGGACCTCGGGGAAGGTGACCGTGCCCTCCCGCAGCCCGTCGGCGAGGCCCCGCTGGTCCAGCAGTTCCAGGGTGCCCGCGTTGATCGCCATGGCCGGCGCCTCGAGGCGCTGTGCGGGATGGGGGTCCACGAGGACCGCGGGGACGTCTCGCATGGCCAGTTCGCAGGCGAGCATCAGACCGGCGGGCCCGGCTCCCACGACGACGACCGGCTCACTCATGACAGGGCTCCTTCGGGAAGAACATAGGTCGGTACGGGCACGTCGTTCACGTCGTCGGGGACGTGTCACCGGCGGGCGGCGCGAGGTCGGTCTCCGCGTCGAGCGTGGTCACCAGGTGGCCCGCCAGGGCCTCGGGGGTGGGGTGGTCGAAGATCGCCATGGGCGGGATCCGCACCCCGGACCGGGCGGCGATCCGGTTGCACAGTTCGAGGGCGGTGAAGGAGGAGAACCCGAGTTCCGTGAACTGGGCGTCCCCGGGGATGCCCGCCGCGTCCGCGTGGCCGAGCACCTCGGCGGCCGTGTCCCGCAGCAGGTCGAGCAGCAGGGCCGCGCGTTCGGCGGCGGAGGCGCTCAGCAGCCGGTGCCACAACCGGGCGGCGGCCTCACCGAGTTCGTCGCCGGTGCCGAGTTCGTCGCCGGTGCCGGGCTCGGACGCGACGCCGTCGGCCGCACCCGTTCCGTCGGCGTCCAGGAGGGAGCGCAGCAGCGAACCCGCCACGCCCTGCCCTGACTGCCCGGTCTGCCCGGCGTAGCGCTCCCGGTCGACGTCCACCAGGACGAGGCTCCGGGCGGGGTGCCCCACCGCCCGCACCAGCGTCCGGGCCGCGAGCCGCGGCGGCAGCGGGCGGATCCCCTGGTAACGCAGGTGCTTCCCGGCCGCGGTCTCCGCCCCGTCCGGCGCGTGCCAGGGGCCGCAGGCCACCGCCGTGACGGGCAGACCCCGCTCCCGGTACGTCTGCGCCAGCGCCGTCAGATGGGCGTGCACGGCGCCCTGCCCGCCGAGCCCGGCCGCTCCCAGGGCGCCCACCACCGACGTGCAGATCAGGAACGCGGCCAGGCCCCGCCGCGTGGTCAGTTCGCACAGCTGGGTCACGGCGGCAGCGGCCGGCCCGAGCAGACGGTGGATGTCCTCGCCGTCCACGGCACCGACCACGGTGTCGTCGAGCTCCGCGGCCAGGTGCACGACCGCCGTCAGCGGGTGCTCCGGCGCGACGGTGCGAAGCAGCGCGGCCACGGCGGCACGGTCGGTGAGGTCGACCGGCACCACGGTTGCCTCGGCACCCGACTCCCCGAGCGCGGCAACGAGTTCGGCCACGCCCTCCTCGGCGCCCGGGTCCGCGGCCAGCAGCAGATGCCGTACGCCGTCCCGGGCGAGCCGCAGGGCGATCTCACCGGCGAGCGCCCCCGGCACGCCCGTCACCAGCACCGTCCCGTCCGCGGCGAGGGCCGCGCCGGAACCCGCGCCGGTGAGGTCGACAGGCCGCAGCCGCCGGCCGAAGACGCCCTCGGGCCGGACGGCCACCTGGTCCTCGCGTGCGCCCGCACGGCCCGCATGCCCCGTCAGCACGGTCCTGAGGCGCTCCCGCGTCCGCTCGTCCCCCGACCCGTTCCTCGGCAGGTCCACCAAACCGCCCCAGCGTTCGGGGTGTTCGGCGGCGGCAGCGGACTGCGCCAGTCCCCAGACGCGCGCCTGGCCCGGGTCGGCGAGCGGGTCCGTGCCGACCGAGACGGCTCCCGTGGTCACGAACCACACCGGCACCTGCGCGGCCGCGTCGTCCAGGGCGTGCAGCAGCGTGGCGGACAGTTCCAGGCCGTCCGCCCCGTGCTGCTCGGCGTCGGCGCACGCGAGCAGCGACAGCACGCCGGATACCGGGTCGTGGGAGGAGGAGGTCAGCGCCGCACGCAGGCTCGCGGCGAGCGCCGAACGCCCCGTGTCCCGCTCCACGGCGACCTCCGCGACGCCCGCACCGCCCTCGGCCAGAGCGTCCCGGACGGTCCGTACCGCCGGGTGCTCCTCGGCCCGCGCGGGCACCAGCACCACCCAGGTGCCGGCCGGCGGCGACGCCGGTTCCTCGTCCAGGGCCTCCCAGTCGAGACGGTGGCCCCAACCCCGCTGCCGCCGCCAGGCGGCGAGCCCGGGCAGCGCCTTCCGCCACACCTTGACGTCCGTGTCCGGCACACCCAGCGCCGCCACCGCGCCGTCCACGTCCTCCCGCTCCAACGCCTCCCACAACTCGGCTTCGCCGGGCCGCGATGCGCTCGCCTTGGCGGGGTCGGGCCGGAGCCAGTAGGGCTGGTGTTGGAAGGGGTAGGTGGGCAGGTCGAGGTGGTGGGGGTGGGTGGGGAGATGGGGTGTGAGGTCGACGCCGTGGTGGTGGGTGTGGAGGGTGGTGAGGGTGGTGAGGTGGGTGTGGGTTTCGTCGGGTTGGTGGCGGGTGGTGTGGGTGGTGGTGGGGAGGTGGGGGGTGAGGGTGGGGTGGGGTCCGAGTTCGGTGAAGAGGGTGATGTGTTCGGTTTCGGTGAGGTGGGTGATGCCTTGGTGGAAGTGGACGGGTTGGCGAATGTGGTGGGTCCAGTAGGTGGGGTCGTGGTGTTGGTGGGGGGTGGCGGGGGTGCCGGTGAGGTTGGAGATGACGGGGATGGTGGGGGTGCCGAGGGTGTGGCGGGCGAAGAGGTCGGTGAGGTGGGTGGTGAAGGTGTCGAGGATGGGTTCGGTGTGGGCGCTGTGGAAGGCGTGGGTGACGTTGAGGGGGCGGGTGCGGATGCCGGCCGCGGTGAGTTGGTGGGCGAGTTGGTTGAGGGCGGGGGTGGGTCCGGCGAGGGTGGTGGCGGTGGGTGAGTTGTAGGCGGCGATTTCTATGTGGGGGTGTTCGGTGAGGTGGGTGGTGAGGGTGTGGGGGTCGGTGAGGGCGGCGAGCATGCTGGTGCCGGGGGGGAGGGTGTGCAGGAGGTGGGCGCGGGTGGCGACCATGTCGGCGGCGAGTTCGAGGGGGAGGGTGCCGGTGAGGTGGGCGGCGGAGATTTCGCCGATGGAGTGGCCGATGAGGGCGTGGGGGGTTGCGCCGTGGGTTTGCAGGAGGCGGTAGGCGGCGGTGTGGTGGGCGAAGAGGGCGGGCTGGGTGTAGAGGGTGGTGTCCAGCAGGGTGGCGAGTTCACTGCCTGGTTCGGCGAAGAGAACGTCTCGTAGGGGTGTGTCGAGGTGGGGGTCGAGGGCTGCGCACACGTCGTCCAGGGCGCGGGCGTAGGCGGGGAAGGTCTGGTAGAGCTGGGCCCCCATGCCGGGGCGTTGGCTGCCCTGACCGGAGAACATGACGGCCCATCGGGCGGGTGTCGTGACGCGGCCGGGGGTGGTGATCAGGGCCGCGTGGTCCCGGCCGGCGGCCAGGGCGGTGAGCGCGGCTCGGAGTGTGGCGCGGTCGGCGGTGACGATGCCCGCGCGGTGCTCCAGGTGCGCCCGGCCCGACCACAGGCGCGCGGCCAGGGTCCCCACGTCGGTCCGCGGGTGGGTGTCGACGTATGCGGCGAGGCGGTGTGCGGTGTGGGTCAGGGCCCGGGCCGTGCGGGCCGAGAGCACGACCGGGACCGGCATGGTCGTGTCGGTGTCCTGCTCCTCGGGCGCGGGTTCGGGGGCGGCTTCGAGGATGACGTGGGCGTTGGTGCCGCTGATGCCGAAGGAGGACACCGCGGCCCGGCGCGGACGGCCGGTGTCCGGCCACGGCCGTGACTCGGTCAGCAGGGACACCGCGCCCGCGCTCCAGTCGACATGCCGGGACGGCTCATCCACGTGCAGAGTCGACGGCAGAACCCCCTGGCGCATCGCTTCGATCATCTTGATGACGCCTGCGACGCCGGCCGCGGCCTGGGTGTGCCCGATGTTGGACTTCACCGACCCCAGCCACAGCGGCTGTTCCGCCGTGTGCTCACTCCCGTACGTCGCCAGCAGCGCCTGGGCCTCGATGGGGTCGCCCAGGGTCGTGCCCGTGCCGTGCGCCTCGACCGCGTCCACCTGGCTCGCACTCAACCGCGCGTCCGCCAGCGCTTGTTGGATCACGCGTTGCTGGGAGGGGCCGTTGGGGGCGGTCAGGCCGTTGGAGGCCCCGTCCTGATTCACGGCCGAGCCGCGCAGCACCGCGAGCACCGGGTGGCCGTTGCGCTGCGCGTCGGACAGCCGCTCCAGGAGCACGAGGCCGACGCCCTCGCCCCAGCCGGTGCCGTCGGCGGCGTCGGCGAAGGGCTTGCAACGGCCGTCGGGAGCCAGCCCCCGCTGCCGGGAGAACTCGACGAACACCCCCGGAGTGGACATCACCGTGACACCACCGGCCAGGGCCATCTCGCACTCGCCGTTGCGCAGCGCCTGTGCCGCGAGGTGGAGGGAGACCAGGGAGGACGAGCAGGCGGTGTCCACGGTGACGGCCGGACCTTCGAGACCGAAGGTGTAGGCCACCCGGCCGGAGGCCACGCTCGCCGCACTGCCGTTGCCGAGGAAACCGTCGTAGCCGCTGGGCAGCCGGTCGAGGAGGCGGGCGACGTACTCGCTGTACATCACGCCCGCGTACACGCCGGTCCTGCTGCCCTTCAGGGTGTGCGGATCCAGGCCCGCACGTTCGAAGGTCTCCCAGGCCGTCTCCAGGAGCAGGCGCTGCTGCGGGTCGGTCGCCGTGGCCTCCCGGGGGCTGATGCCGAAGAACGCCGCGTCGAACGCCGCCGCGTCGCGCAGGAAGCCGCCTTCGCGCGCGTAGCTCCTGCCGGTCGCGTCCGGGTCGGGGTCGAAGAGGCCGTCGAGGTCCCAGCCCCGGTCGTCGGGGAAGCCGGAGATCGCGTCCGTGCCCTCGGCGACCAGCGTCCACAGCTCCTCGGGCGAGCGCACTCCGCCCGGGTACCGGCAGGCCATCGAGACGATCGCCACCGGCTCCCGCGCCCCGGTCTCCAAGACGGAGAGCCGCTGCTGCGCCTCGTGCAGTTCGGCGGTGACCCATTTCAGGTACTCGACGAGCTTGTCTTCCTTGGACATCCGCACTCGATCCGGTCGTGGCGAAAGGCGAAGGCATGCTTTCGGCGAGTTTCCGCACGGCTGCTAAAGCGGCCCTAAGAATTGCCGAAGTCCCGGAAGTGCCGGCTCGGCGCCGCGTCGGACATCGCGTGGAGTGACATGTCCGTATGGCCGCTGAAAACCCTCATGTGGCGGATGAGGCCGCTCGCGTCGATCCGCATCAGCGCAATCAGGGAGATCCGCACTATCTTTCCCTGCGGCACCTGTTCCGGGCGGAGTTCGGCCACGATGGGAAGGGCCACGTGTTCGCCGTCGAGGGCGGCGACAGGGGTGCCAGGGGTCTCGTGGACGCCGTAGGCGACCAGGCCGGCCAGGTGGGAGCGGTAGGCGGCGCGGTCGGTGAAGGTCCTGTCGCCGACCGGGTCCTCGACGTGCGGCGGATCGGCGAAGAGGGAGAGGACGCCGTCCACGTCGCCCTCGTTGATCCGCCGGCAGTACTCCAGAGCGACGCGTTTGCGTGCGGCCTCGTCCAGCATGGGTGCTCCTCCCTGACGGCGCTGCGGGCTCGTCCGGCCCGGGGAGCATGCTGGGCGGCGCCACCAAAGCGACGCCAAAACGTCAGGGCGCGCCCGGCGCGGTGCCGACTGGCCGGCCGGTGGTGGCGGCGCGTGCAGGCGACGTCGGCGGTGTGTCCGCGCCGCCGTTCCTCCCGTGTGCGTCCGGCACCTCATTGCTCACACCGGCCGTGGCTCGTCTAGCCCGGACCAAGGCGGTCTTTAGCGGCCGCTCCTAGCTTCCCGTTCGTCAGATGTGGGATTCCGCGGCCGTCTCGGGCGCCCGATCGCAGAAAGGGATCGCCGTCGTGAAGCTGTCGGCACTGTGGCAGGACATGCGGATGCTGGGAAACCTGTTCCTGGTCCGTACAACGTCAGACCCCGAGAAGAAGACCGCGCGGCTGTACGAGATGTACCCACCGGACCGGCTCGTGGTCGAGGACACCCATTACTACAACCTCGGTTACTGGAAACCCGGTTGCACCACGCTGGACGAGGCCGCGGAGACGCTGGCCGACGTCGTGGCGGACACCGCCGAGTTCAAGCCCGACGACACCGTCCTCGACGTCGGTTTCGGATACGGCGACCAGGACTTCCACTGGGTCGACCGGTACGGGCCGGAAAAGATCATCGGCATCAACATCACCAAGATCCACATCCGGGTCGCGCAGGAACGGGCCCGCAAGCTGGGCCTGCTGGACCGGGTCGACTTCCGTGAGGGCTCGGCCACCGCGATCCCGCTGCCGGACAACAGCGTCGACAAGGTGGTGGCCCTGGAGTCGGCCTTCCACTTCGACACCCGCGCGGACTTCTTCGCCGAGGCCTACCGCGTGCTGAAGCCCGGCGGTGTGCTGGTCACCGCCGACATCATCCCGATGGCGGGCGGCAAGGCCAAGGCCGACATCAGGTCCCACGCCATCAAGTGGATCCGCATCATGATCGACGACTCCAACTGGTACCCGCGCGACCGCTACGGCGATCTGCTGGCCTCCGCCGGCTTCGACACCGTCGAGGTCCGCTCGATCCGCGACAACGTCTACGAGCAGTGGCGGCAGTACCACGTGCGCCGGGTGCAGGACCCGTCCTTCCAGCGCCGCTCCAGCACGCTCTTCTACAAGATGGTCGCCGTCGCGCACCGCGACCAGGACACGCTCACCGAGGAGCTCAAGTCGCTGGACTACGTGGTCGCCTCGGCCCGCAAGCCGGCCCTGTGACCACCGGCGGTCCGTGTCCCCTGGCGGGCACGGGCCGCTTCCCGCCGAACGCAGCCCCGCCGGTCCGCATCCGCGCGCGGGCCCCTGCCCCGCAGGGGTCCGCGGGCGCCGTTCCCGAAGGCGTTCCATGGCCAGCAACGAGGAAAAGCTCCGCTCGTACCTGAAGGCGGTCACCGCCGATCTGCAACAGACCCGGCAGCGGCTGCAGGCGATGGAGCAGCGCGAGCACGAGCCGATCGCGGTGATCGGGATGGCCTGCCGCTATCCCGGTGGGGCGGTGTCGCCCGACGCCCTGTGGGAGCTGGTGGCGACGGGCGGGGACGCGATCGGCGAGTTCCCCGCCGACCGGGGCTGGGACCTGGAGGCCGTGTTCGACGCCGACCCCGACCGGGCCGGCACGAGCTACGCCCGCCGCGGCGGGTTCCTGTACGACCTGCCCGAGTTCGACGCCGAGTTGTTCGGGGTGTCGCCGCGCGAGGCCATGGCGATGGATCCGCAGCAGCGGCTGCTGCTGGAACTGGCCTGGGAGGCGCTGGAGCGGGCCGGGATCGCGGCCGACCGGCTGCGCGGATCGGCCACGGGTGTGTTCGCGGGGGCGTCGGCGACGGACTACGGGCCACGGCTGCACGAGGCGGACGACGGCGCCGAGGGCTACGTGCTGACCGGGACCACGCCCAGTGTCGTCTCCGGGCGGATCGCGTACACGCTCGGTCTGGAGGGGCCGGCGCTGACCGTGGACACCGCCTGTTCCTCGTCGCTGGTGGCCGTGCATCTCGCGGCGCGGGCGCTGCGTCTCGGGGAGTGCGGGCTGGCGCTGGCCGGCGGCGCCACGGTGATGTCGACGCCGGGCATGTTCGTGGAGTTCTCACGGCAGCGCGGGCTGGCCGCCGACGGACGCTGCAAGTCGTTCTCCGACGACGCCGACGGCACCGGCTGGGCCGAGGGCGCGGGCCTGCTGGTCCTCGAACGGCTCGCCGACGCGCAGGCGAACGGGCATCCGGTGCTGGCCGTGATCCGGGGCAGCGCGGTCAACTCCGACGGCGCGTCCAACGGGCTCACCGCGCCCAACGGCCCGTCCCAGCAGCGGGTGATCGCCCAGGCCCTGGCCGACGCACGACTCACCGCGCGGCAGATCGACGCGGTGGAGGCGCACGGCACGGGCACGACCCTGGGCGACCCCATCGAGGCCCAGGCGCTGCTGGCGACGTACGGGAGTGAGCACACGGCGGAACAGCCGCTGTGGCTGGGGTCGGTGAAGTCCAACATCGGGCACACCCAAGCCGCGGCCGGCGTCGCCGGCGTCATCAAAATGGTGCAGGCCATGCGGCACGGCCGCCTGCCGCGCACCCTGCACGCCGAGCGGCCCTCCCGGCACGTCGACTGGGCGTCGGGCGGGGTGGCACTGCTGGCGGACGACACCCCCTGGCCCACGGCGGACCGGCCCCGCCGCGCCGCGGTCTCGGCCTTCGGCATCAGCGGCACGAACGCGCACGTCGTCCTGGAACAGGCACCGCTCGAGCAGCGCGGGAACCCGGCGGAAGCAGCGGCACAGCCGCCGTCGGCGGAGCCGGAAGCCGGGCAGCGTGCCGACGAGGCACAGGGCTCCCGGACCGCGCTGTGGGTGTTGTCGGCCCGGTCGGAGGAGGCGTTGCGGGCCCGGGCCGGCGACCTGGCCGATGCCGTGCGCGGTGGGTACGGGGGTCGGGTCGGCGACGTGGGCTGGTCGCTGGCGACGACCCGGGCGGCCTTCGCGGAGCGCGCCGTGGTGCTGGGCGTCGGCGTGGACGACCTGGTGGCGGGCCTCGACGCCCTGGCCGTGGACGGCACGTCGCCGCGACTGGTGCGCGGGCGGGCGGTGCCCGGTGCGGCGCGCCCGGTGTTCGTCTTCTCCGGCCAGGGCTCGCAGTGGTCCGGCATGGCGGTCGCGCTGTGGGACGAGGAGCCGGTGTTCGCCGCGTGGATGCGGCGCTGCGGCGAGGCCCTCGCCCCGCACACCGGCTGGGAGCTGCGGAGCATGCTGGAGGCCCCCGCGGACGACGCGTGCTGGGGCCGTGACGACGTCGTACAGCCGCTGCTGTGGGCGGTGATGGTGTCGCTGGCCGAGCTGTGGCGGCACCACGGGGTCGCGCCGGCGGCGGTCGTGGGGCACTCGCAGGGCGAGTTCGCCGCGGCCGTGGCGGCGGGCGCGCTGTCGCTGGAGGACGGCGCCCGGCTGGTGGCCGCGCGCAGCAGGGTCGTGGGCGCGCTGTCCGGGCGCGGCTCCATGGCCTCGGTGGCCCTGCCCGCCGAGGAGGCGGAACGTCAACTGGACGCGTGGGAGGGCGACATCGGCGTCGCGGCCGTCAACGGGCCGTCGGCCACGGTGATCGCGGGCGACTCCGACGCCGTGGCGGCCTACCTGGCGCACTGCGCGCGGCAGGGCGTGCGGACCCGGCCGGTGCCCATCGCGTACGCCTCGCACTCGGCGCTGGTGGAGCCCGTGCGCGAGGAGTTGCTGCGCGAGCTCTCCGGCGTCACGGCGCGGGCCGGTGCGGTGCCGTTCTGCTCGACCGTCACGGGAGAGCTGCTGCCCACCGAGACGCTGGACGCCGACTACTGGTACCGAAATCTGCGTGCGCCGGTGCTGTTCGCGCGGGCGGTGGAGCGGCTGATGGACGCGGGGCACACCGTGTTCCTGGAGATGAGCCCCCACCCGGTGCTGGCGCCGGCCGTCGAGGAGTGCCTCGACGCGGCCGGGACCGACGGCCGGGCGCTGGGCACGCTGCGCCGCGGCGAGGGCGGTGAACCGCGGTTCCGGCAGGCCCTCGCGGAGGCGTACGCCGCCGGTGTGGTGCCCGACTGGCGGTCGCTCTTCCCCGGCGCGCGGGCCGTGCCCCTGCCCACGTACCCGTTCCGGCGGCGCCGCTACTGGCTCGCCGACCGGGCCGGGGTCGGGCCGGGGCAGGACCGCGGGCACGACGGCGACGAGCGGTTCTGGTCCCTGGTGGAGCGGGCCGACGCGGCCGCCCTGGGCCGGGAACTGCCCGGGGTCGGCGAGGACGCGCTGCGCGAGGTCGTCCCGGCACTGCACGAATGGCGCACGCGGAGTCGCGTCGACGCCGCGCTCACCGGCCGACGTTACGAGGTGGTGTGGCGCCCCGTCACCGAGCGGCCGGTGCCGGGCCCCGCCGGGCACTGGCTGCTGGTGACGCCGGGCGCGTCCGGGGAGCGGTCGGCCGACTGGGCCGAGGCGGCGCTCGGTGCCCTGGCTGCCCGGGGCGCCCGGGTCACGGTGCTGGAGCTGACCGGCGCGGGCCCTGAGGACCGCGCGGGCATCGCGGAGCGGGTGGCGGAGGCGTCGGCGGGCGGACCGGTCGACGGAGTGCTGTCGCTGCTGGCGCTGGACGAGCGGCCGCATCCGGCGCACGGCGCGCTGCCGTCCGGCGTGGCGGCGCTGCTCGGGTTGGTGCAGGCGCTGGCCGACCTCGGGACGAGGGTTCCGCTGTGGTCGCTGACGTGTGGTGCGGTGAGTGCCTTCGACGGCGATCCGCTGCTGCACCCCGTCCAGGCGCAGGTCTGGGGCCTGGGCCGGGTGGTGGCCCTGGAGCAGCCCCAGGTGTGGGGCGGTCTGATCGATCTGCCGCGGGAGCCCGGCGCCGAGGAGTGGCGGCGGCTGTGCGCCGTCCTGGCGGGCGGGGCCGGCGAGGAGGACCAGCTCGCGATCCGTCCGGGTGGTGCCCGGGTGCGGCGGCTGGTGCCCGCCCCGGTGCCCGCCGGGGGCCCGGTGTGGCGGCCGGGCGGCACCGTCGTGGTCACCGGGGGCTCGGGGGCGCTGGCGCCGCATCTGGCGCGCTGGCTCGCCGACGGCGGCGCCGAGCACGTCGTCCTGGTCAGCCGCCGCGGGCCCGACGCGCCCGGCCACGCCGCGCTGTCCGCCGAACTCGCCGGTCGTGGCACCGGTGTGACGGCGCTGTCGTGCGACATCACCGACCGGGAGTCCGTGCGGGCGCTGCTGCGGGAGGCCGCGCGCCTGGGCGGCCCGGTGCGGGCGGTCGTGCACGCGGCCACCGCCACCCGCCTGGCGCCGCTGACCGCCACCGGTGCCGCCGAACTGGCGGACGTGCTGGGGGCGAAGGCGCTCGGTGCGGTTCACCTGGCGGAACTCGCGGACCCCGACGACCCGCCGGAGCTGGTGTTCTTCTCCTCCATCGCCGCCGTCTGGGGCAGTGGGGAGCACGGTGCCTACGCGGCGGCCAACGCGTTCCTCGACGCGTACGCCGAGCAGCTGCGGCAGCGGGGGCGCGCGGCCACGGCGGTCGCCTTCGGCGCGTGGCGCAGCGACGAACTTCCCGCGGAACTGGACGAGGAGCAGTTGGAGCGGCAGGGGCTGCCCCTGCTGGAGCCGCGGCTCGCGCTGGCCGGACTCGGCCGGGAACTGGCCGCCGGCGGCGGTCGCCCGGTGGCTCTGGTGGACGTCCGCTGGGAGACGTTCGCGCCGGTGTTCGCCTCGGCGAGGCCCCGGCCGCTGCTCGACGAGATCCCTGCCGTGCGCGGCGCGCTGGAGCGGGGCGCACCCCCGGACGCCGGGGGGACGAGCGCCGACGGGGAGCGGCTGCGGCGGCTGGCGCGGCTGCCCGAGGCGGCCCGCGCCCGGGAGGTGCTGGACGTGGTGACCGCCGAGGTGTCCGCGGTGCTGGGCCACTCCCCCGCCGACCGGCCGGCTCCCGGCCGGACGTTCAAGGAGCTGGGGTTCGACTCGCTCACCGCGGTGGCCCTGCGCAACCGGCTGCGTGCGGCGACCGGTCTGCCGCTGCCCGTGACGCTGGTCTTCGACCATCCCAGTCCGCAGGCCTTGGCCCGGTTCCTGACGGGCCGTCTGGGCGAGGACGGCTCGGGAGCGCCGGCCGGGTCGGTGCACGAGCAACTGGACGGGCTGACCGCCGCCCTGGAGGCGGCGCCCGTCGAGGCCGGAGAGCGGACAGCCGTCCGCGACCGGCTGCTGGCGCTGGCCGACGCGCTCGCCCCGCCGCCCCCAGGTGGCGGTCCCGGCGACGCCGACGCGGACCTCGACGAGGTCAGCACCGACGACCTGCTGAAGATCATCGACCACGAGTTCGGAACCGACGGTATCGGCGTCGACTGAACCACGACCCGACGGAACGTCACCGGCCGACCGGAGCCGGGAGCGGCGGACGGAAGGAGCTGTCCCGGCCATGGCCGAGGAAGACAAGCTGCGCGACTACCTCAAGCGGCTCACGGCCGATCTGCGCCGGGCCACCCGCAGACTCCGGGAGGTGGAGGAGCAGCGGCGGGAGCCGGTCGCGGTCGTCGGCATGGCCTGCCGCTACCCCGGCGGCGCACAGTCGCCGGAAGAGCTGTGGGAGCTGCTGCGGGACGGCCGGGACGTCATCTCACCGATGCCCGGGAACCGCGACTGGCACCTCGACGACCACTTCGACCCCGCCCCGGACCGGCCCCACACCTCGTACGTGCGCGAGGGCGGCTTCCTGGACGACGTGTCCGGTTTTGACGCGGGCTTCTTCGGGATCTCGCCGCGTGAGGCCCTCGCGATGGATCCGCAGCAGCGGCTGCTGCTGGAGCTGGCCTGGGAGAGCGCGGAACGGGTCGGTATCGATCCGCACGCCCTGCGCGGCACCCGTACCGGCGTGTTCGTCGGCAGCAACCCCACCGAGTACGGCGGGCTCCTCGGGGACGCCCCGGACGGCGTCGGCGGGCACCTGCTCACCGGCACCGTGCTGAGCGTGCTGTCCGGCCGCGTCGCCTACACCCTCGGCCTGGAGGGACCCGCGGTGAGCGTGGACACCGCCTGTTCCACGTCGCTGACCGCGGTGCACCTGGCGGTGCAGGCGCTGCGCCGCGGGGAGTGCGCGATGGCGCTGGCCGGCGGGGCGACGGTGTTCTCGACGGTCGGGCCGTTCACCGAGATGAGCCGGCAGCGGGTGCTGGCCGCGGACGGCCGCTGCAAGGCCTTCGGTGCCGATGCCGACGGCATGGGCATGTCCGAGGGCGCGGGCATGGTGCTCCTGGAGCCGCTGAGCGAGGCCCGTCGCAAGGGGCACCGAGTGCTGGCGGTGATCCGGGGCAGCGCCGTCAACTCCGACGGCTCCTCGAACGGGCTGACGGCGCCCAGCCGGCACGCCCAGGAGAGGGTCATCCGGGCGGCCCTGGCCGACGCGGGCCTCGCCGCCACCGACGTGGACGCGGTCGAGGCGCACGGCACCGGGACCGAACTGGGCGATCCCATCGAGGCGCAGGCGCTGCTCGCCACCTACGGCCGCGGCCGCGGCTCGGAAGGGCCCCTGTGGCTGGGCTCGGTGAAGTCCAACATCGGGCACACCCAGGCGGCCGCGGGCGTGGCCGGGCTGATCAAGCTGGTGCTGGCGCTGGGTCACGAGGAGCTGCCGCGCACGCTGCACGCCGCCACGCCCAGCCCGCACATCGAGTGGGATCCGGCGGCGCTGGCCCTGTTGAACGAGCCGGTGCCGTGGCGAGCGGGCGGCCGCCCGAGGCGGGCGGCGGTTTCGGCGTTCGGCATCAGCGGGACGAACGCGCACGTGATCGTCGAGCAGGCGCCGACGGCCGACGAGAAGACGGCGCCCTCGGGCGGAGCGCGCGGCACCGGCGCCGCGGACGGCGGTCCTCCCGGGACCGATACCGCCGGCGGCCGGTCTCCCGTCACCGATGCCGGCGGTGACGGTTCTCCGATCACCGGGGCCGTTGACGGCCGTTCCCCCAGCAGCGATGTCGTCCACGGCCGGTCTCCCAGCGCCGGAGCCATTGACGGCCGTTCTCCCGTCAGCGGCGTCGCGGGCCCGGGGAGGGGCGCGGTGGTCCTGCCCTGGCTGGTCTCCGGGGCGAGTGCGGACGGGCTGCGGGCGCAGGCCGTGCGGCTGGCCGGCCGGCTGCGAGCCCACCCGGGGCCGGGTGACGACGACGTGGCGCACACGCTGGCGACGGGCCGGGCCGCCCTCGGGCATCGTGCGGTGCTGCTGGGCGGTGACCGCCGGGAGCTGCTGGCCCAACTCGACGCCCTCGGCCGAGGCGAGAGCACGGCCGGGCTGGTCACGGGCGTGCAGCGGACCGGTCGGACCGCGTTCCTGTACTCGGGGCAGGGCAGCCAGCGTCCGGGCATGGGCCGGGAGTTGTACGCGGCGTTCCCCGCGTTCGCCGAGGCGCTGGACGAGGTGTGCGCGGCGCTGGACGAGCATCTCGACGTGCCCGTGCGGGAGGTGCTGTTCGCCGAGGCCGGCACCGAACGGGCCGCCCTGCTCGACCACACCCTCTACACCCAGCCCGCCCTGTTCGCCGTGCACACCGCGCTGACCCGCCTACTGGGGACGTGGGGCGTCCGGCCCGATCACCTCATCGGGCATTCGGTCGGCGAACTCTCCGCCGCCCACCTCGCCGGTGTCCTCCCCCTCGACGTCGCGGCCGACATGGTCGCCACCCGCGCCAAGCTCCTGCACACCCTGCCCGCCGGCACCGGCATGCTCGCCGTCTCCTACGGCCCGGAACCGCTGGCGGAGTACCTGACGCGGCATCCGCAGGTGGAGATCGCCGCGCACAACTCACCCACCGCCACCACCCTCGCCGGACCCGGCGACTCCCTCGACCGGGTGGCCGTCGCGTTGACGGCCGCCGGGATCCGCACCCGGGCCCTGAAGGTCGCCCATGCCTTCCACAGCGCCCACACCGACCCGGTCCTCGAGGCCTACACCGACCATTTGGCCGGGCTGTTCGCCCGCCACACCCTCGGCGACCCGGAGATCCCGGTGATCTCCAACGTCACCGGAGCCCCCGCGACCGCCGACGAGCACCACGACCCCGCCTACTGGACCCGGCACATCCGCCGGCCCGTCCACTTCCACCAGGGCATCACCCACCTGTCCGGCCAGGGCGTCACCACCTTCCTGGAACTGGGCCCGGACAGCACCCTCGGCGCCCTCGCCCAAGCGGTCCTCGACGCCGACCCGGCGGTGGACGGTCCCGAACCGCCCCTCGTGACGTCGGCGCAGCGACGCGACCACCCCGAGGCCCCGGCCCTGCTGACAGCGGTCGCGCGGCTGCACGCCCACGGCACGGACGTCGACTGGCGCCCCCTCTTCGCCGGCCGCGAGGTGCGCCCGGTCGACCTGCCCACGTACGCGTTCCAGCGGCGGACGTACTGGCTGTCACCCGCCGCGCCGGCCGCCGCACAGCCCGGGGTGCGGGCCACCCGCCACCCCCTGCTGGGCGCGGTGCTCGAGGTCGCGGATCCCGAGCGGCCGGGCACGCTCTTCACGGGCCGGATCAGCACCCGCACGCCGGGCTGGCTGGCCGACCACGTCCTCGGCGAGACGGTGGTGCTGCCCGGTACGGGCACGGCGGAGATCGCCCTGTGCGCCGCACGGCACGCGGGCGGTTCCCAGGTCGAGGAACTGACCTTGCGCGCCCCGGTGGTGGTACCGGACGGCGGCGCCCTGGAGATCCAGGTGGGCGTGGGCACGCCGACCCCCGACGGCCGCCGCCCGCTGACTCTCTCCACCCGCCCCGAGCCGGACCCTCGCGACGGCTCCGCGGCCCCCGACGCCGGTGACCGTGACGGTGATGGTGGCGGTGGCGGCGACGCGGAGTGGACCCTGCACGCCACGGCCACCCTGGCGCCCGAACCGCCGGACACCCCGGTGCCGTGGGACGCCGCGGGTGCCTGGCCCCCCGCGGGCGCGACGGCCGTACCCCTGGAGGACCTGTACGACCGGCTGCACGACCGCGGGATGCGCTTCGGCCCGGCCTTCCGCTCACTGCGCGCGGTGTGGCGGCAGGGCGAGCACCTCTACGCCGACCTGGCGCTGCCCGAGGACCGGCACACGGACGTGGCAGAGTACGGCGTCCACCCGGCCCTGTTGGACGCCGCGTTGCACACCACGGGTCTGCTGGACGTGTCGGGGACGGGCCTGCGGCTGCCGTTCGCCTGGTCCGGCCTGCGGCTCCTCGGGCGGCCGGGGGCGGCCCGGCTGCGCGCCCGGGTGACGCCGACCGGTCCGGACACCCTGGCCCTGGACCTGGCCGGCCCGGACGGCACCCCGGTGCTGAGGGCGGACGAGGTGACGCTGCGTCCGGTGCCGGCGCGGAGCCTGGGCACTGTGACCGATCCGCTGTACGGGGTGGAGTGGCGGGAACTCGCCGCGCCCCGGGACGGTGTGGAGTGGCGGGAACTCGCCGCGCCCCGGGACGGTGTGGCGGCCATGACCGTGCCGCGGGAGACGGACCTCGGCGCCTGGTCCGCGGCGCCCACCGGCACGGACGAACCCGGCACCCTGGTGGTGCGGTGCCCTGCGGGCTCCGGGGACGGGGACGGTTCCGCCGCCGAAGGGGCCCGGGCCACCGTGGCCCGCGCGCTGGCCCTCGTGCAGAGCTGGCTCGCCAGGGACCCCTCCTCCGACAGCCGCCTCGTGCTGGTCACCCGCGGCGCGGTGGGCACGGCCCCGGACGAGGACGCGCCCGCGCTGGACACGGCCCCCCTGTGGGGTCTGCTGCGGTCGGCGCAGTCCGAGCACCCGGACCGGATCGTGCTGATCGACGACGATCCCGCCGACCGGGCCACCGGCTCCGGTACCGGTACCGGTTCCGGTTCCGAGTCCGAGTCCGCCTCCGAGTCCGTCTCCGTTTCAGAGTCCGTCTCCGTTTCAGAGTCCGAGTCCGAGTCCGTTTCCGAGTCCGTCGCGGAAGCGGTGCGTCGCGCGCTCGCCGCCGGCGAACCGCAGCTCGCGATCCGCGGCGACCGCCTCCTCGTCCCCCGGCTCACCCGGATCACCCCGGACGGCCCGCCGCCGGCCCTGGACCCCGAGGGCACCGTCCTCGTCACCGGGGCGAGCGGCGCGCTCGGCGGGCGGGTGGCCGGCCATCTGGTGACCGCGCACGGAGTAC
Source organism: Streptomyces sp. SudanB52_2052 (assembly GCF_964272415.1). Classification (NCBI taxonomy): domain Bacteria; kingdom Bacillati; phylum Actinomycetota; class Actinomycetes; order Kitasatosporales; family Streptomycetaceae; genus Streptomyces; species Streptomyces sp. SudanB52_2052. Next base: position 996,358 of record NZ_OZ186796.1, read on the forward strand.
GCAGGCTGCTGCTGGTCAGCCGGCGCGGCGAGGCCGCCGAGTCCGCCCCGGCCCTGCGCGAGGAACTCACCGCGCTCGGCGCCGAGGTGACGTTCGCGGCCTGCGACGTCGCCGACGCGGAGGCACTGGCCGGCACGCTGGCGCTGATCCCGCCGGAGCACCCGCTCACCGCCGTGGTGCACGCGGCGGGTGTCCTGGACGACGCGACCGTCACCGAGCTGACGCCCGATCGGCTCGACGCCGTGCTGCGGCCGAAGGCGGACGGAGCCTGGCATCTGCACCGCCTGACGGCCGACCGGCCCCTGGCGGCGTTCGTGCTCTTCTCCTCGTTCGCGTCGGTGCTCGGCACCCCCGGCCAGGCCAACTACGCCGCCGCCAACAGCTTCCTCGACGCGCTCGCCCAGCACCGCCGGGCCCGAGGGCTGCCCGCCGTAAGCCTCGCCTGGGGCCTGTGGGACCAGGGCGGGATGGGCGAGGGCCTGGACCGTGCGGGACGGGCCCGGATCGCCCGGGCCGGCGTCCGTGCGATGCCACCGGACCGGGCACTGACCCTGCTGGACGCGGCGCTGCGCAGCCCTGCCCCGCTGACCGCGCCGGTACTCCTGGACCGGCGGGCGCTGCGCACCCTGTCCCGCACCGCGACCCTGCCCGCCGTCCTGCGGGCCCTGGCACCCGCGCCGCTGCCGGATCCCACGTCCGGCGCGGCGGCCACGGGGCCGGAGGCCACCGCCGCCGGGGCCGGCCTCGGCGCGCTCGGCGGCCCCGAGCGGGAGCGTGCGCTGCTCGCGCTGGTGCGCCGTACCGCCGCCGTGGTGCTGAACCTCTCCGAGGGGGAGTCGGTGAGCCCCGGCCAGTCCTTCCGCGACCTCGGGTTCGACTCGCTCACCGCGGTGGACATGCGCAACCAGCTGAGTGCCGCGACGGGACGGCGGCTGCCGGCGACAGCCGTCTTCGACCATCCCACGCCCCAGGCCCTCGCCGACTGGCTGAGCGCCGAACTGTCCGGCTCCACGGACGCCGTGGCGGCCGGCGCCGTGGCGGCTCCCGTGGCGCCCCGGGCCACGGACGACGATCCGATCGCCGTGGTCGCCATGGCCTGCCGCTATCCCGGCGGAGTGGACTCGCCCGAGGCCCTGTGGGACCTGCTGCGCCGGGGCGGGGAGGGCGTCAGCGGCTTCCCGGAGAATCGCGGCTGGCCCGTCGACGCGATCTTCGACCCGAGCGGTGAGCGGCCCGGCACGACGTACACGCGCGCGGGTGGCTTCCTGCACGAGGCCGACCGGTTCGACGCGGAGTTCTTCGGCATCTCACCGCGCGAGGCGGCCTCCATGGACCCGCAGCAGCGGCTGCTGCTGGAACTGTGCTGGGAGTCCCTGGAGAGCGCGGGCATCCCCGCCGACCGGCTCCGCGGCTCGGCCACGGGCGTCTTCGCCGGGATCATGTACAGCGACTACGGCGGCCGGCTGCTGCTGCGCACCCCCGCCGAGTACGAGGGCTACGTCGGCAACGGCAGCGCCCCCAGCGTGGCGTCCGGTCGGATCGCCTACACGTTCGGGTTCGAGGGCCCCGCCCTGACCGTCGACACGGCCTGCTCCTCGTCCCTCGTCGCGCTGCACCTGGCCGCGCAGTCGCTCCGCAACGGCGAGTGCGAACTGGCTCTGGCGGGCGGCGCCACCGTGATGGCCACCCCCGCGGTCTTCGTGGAGTTCTCCCGGCAGCGCGGACTCGCGCCGGACGGCCGCTGCAAGTCCTTCTCGGACGCGGCCGACGGCACGGGCTGGGGGGAGGGCGCCGGTCTGCTGCTGCTGGAACGGCTGTCCGCCGCCCGGCGCAACGGCCACCCGGTGCTCGCGGTGCTGCGCGGCTCGGCCGTCAACCAGGACGGCGCGTCCAACGGCCTGACCGCCCCCAACGGGCCCGCCCAGCAGCGGGTCATCCAGCAGGCCCTGCACAACGCCCGGCTGGCGGCGGGTGAGGTGGACGCGGTCGAGGCGCACGGCACGGGCACCACGCTCGGCGACCCCATCGAGGCGCAGGCGCTGCTGGCCACGTACGGGCGGGACCGCACGGCCGACCGGCCGCTGTGGCTGGGGTCGGTGAAGTCCAACCTCGGGCACACGCAGGCCGCGGCCGGTGTCGCGGGGGTGATGAAGATGATCCTGGCCATGCGCCACGGCGTCCTGCCGCGCACGCTGCACGTCGGCCGGCCGTCACGGCACGTCGACTGGGACACCGGGGCCGTCGCCCTGCTCACCGAAGAACAGGACTGGCCGCGCCCCGGGGCCGGACGACCGCGGCGGGCGGGGGTGTCGGCCTTCGGGATCAGCGGCACGAACGCGCACGTGATCCTCGAGGAGGCACCAGGGACCGGGAGGAGCGGGGTGGCCGGGGACGCGGACCGGCCCGCTGCCGCGGACACGTCGTCGGGCACCGGCCTCACGCGTCGGCGGGCGGGCGAACGCCCCACGGAGGCCCCGTCCGACGCCGGCTCCGCTGACGAGCGGCTCACGGAAGCCGTGGCCGGCACCGAACCCGTCGGTGATCGGCCGACCGTGACTGCGCTGGGCACCGAACCCAACGGCGAACGGCCCACCACGACCACGCCCAGCACCACACCCGACGGCGAACAGCCCACCGCGACCACGCCCAGCACCACACCCGACGGCGCACGGTTCGAGGAGGCCGGGTTCGCTGATGTCGTGCCGTGGCTGGTCTCCGGGGCGACTCCGGACGGGCTGAGTGCCCAGGCCGGGCGACTGGCCGATCACCTCGCGGCCCGGCCCGGGGTGGAGCCGCGGGACGTGGCCTGGTCGCTCGCCTCCCGCCGCACGGCCCTGCCGTACCGTGCCACGGTGTTCGGCCGTGGCCGTGCGGAGCTTCTCGACGGGTTGCGGACGGTGGCCCGGGGCCGGTCGGCGCCCGGTGTCGTCCGGACGGAGACCGAGCCGAAACCCGGCGGGCTGGTGTTCATGTACTCCGGCCAGGGCAGCCAGCGCCCCGGCATGGGAGCACAGCTGTACGCCGCGCTCCCGGTGTTCGCCGACGCGCTGGACGAGGTGTGCGCGGCACTGGACGAGCACCTCGACGTACCACTGCGCGAGGTGCTGTTCGCCGAGTCGGGCACCGAACGGGCCGCACTGCTGGACCAGACCCTGTACACCCAGACCGGCCTGTTCGCCCTGCACACGGCACTCACCCGGCAGTTGCAGGCCTGGGGCGTCCGCCCGGACCATCTGATCGGCCACTCCGTCGGTGAACTCTCCGCCGCCCACATCGCCGGCGCCCTGCCCCTCGCCACCGCCGCCCGGCTCGTCACCGCACGTGCCTCGCTGATGCAGCGGCTGCCGCACCACACCGGCGGGATGCTGGCCGTCCAGGCAGGTCCCGACGCCCTCGCCGCGCCTCTGCGACGGCATCCCGAAGCGGAGATCGCCGCGTACAACTCCCCCACGGCGACCGTGCTCGCCGGCCCCGTCCCGGCCCTGACCGCGCTCGCGGAGGAACTGCGGGCCACCGGGCTCCGCACTCGCGCCCTCAGGGTCAGCCACGCCTTCCACTCCGCGCAGATGGACCCCGTCCTGGACGAGTTCACCCGCGCCGCCGGGCAGTTGCCCTCGCACCCGCCGGCCCTGCCCGTCGTCTCGAACGTCACGGGCACCGAGGCCACGGAGCAGCAACTCGGCGACCCCGCCTACTGGTCCGAGCACATCCGCCGCCCGGTCCGCTTCCAGCAGGGCATCACCCACCTCCTCGGCGGGGGCGCCACCACGTTCCTTGAGATCGGGCCCGACGCCACTCTGACCACCCTCACCCGGGCCACCCTGCCGGGCGGGGACCAGCACGCGGCCGTGGCGGCGCTGCGGCCGGCTCGTGCGAGCGCCGACGCCGCTCCCGACGAACCCACGGCGCTGGCGCACGCCCTGGCCGCCCTCCATGCCCGCGGCACCGGCCCGGACTGGACGAACGTCCTGCGTCCGGCGCGGCCCGTGGACCTGCCCACGTACGCCTTCCAGCACCGGCGGCACTGGATCGACCCGGTGCCGGAGGAGGACCGTCCCGCATCCTCGGCGCGGTCCGGGCTGCACTACCGGACGGCCTGGGCCCGACTGCCACGCGGGGGGAACGCCCGCCTGGAAGGGACCTGGCTGCTGGTCGTGCCGCCGGGGGAGGACGCGGGCGCGTGGGCGGAATTCTGCACCAGGGCCCTGCGGGACGCCGGGGCCCGGGTCTCCGCCCTGGAGGTCGACCCGGGCCGGGTGGACCGGACCGAACTGGCCGCTCGTATCACCGCGCGGCTCGCGGAGGAGGACGACGCGGACGGCGGGCACGTCGGCGGGGTGCTGTCCCTGCTCGCCGTGGCCCGGGCGACCGGCTCCGGCGTGCCGTCCGGGCTCACCGCGACGATCGCCCTCACACAGGCGCTCGGCGACGCGGGGGTGGAGGCCCCGCTGTGGGCCGTTACCCGGCAGGCCGTCTCCGTGGACGAGGGCGACCCCCTCGCCGATCCCGACGCGGCCCTGGTGTGGGGCTTCGGCCGGGTCGCGGCACTCGAAGTATCGTCCAGGTGGGGCGGATTGATCGACGTTCCCGGTACTCCCGAGGACCTGGGGGCGCGCGGCGACGGGGAACTCGTCCGCGTGCTGGCGGCCGCGGACGTGGACGGTGCGGCCGGAGGTGCTGCCCCGGCCCCCGAGGACCAGGTCGCGTTGCGCGCCGACGGTCCGCGGGCGCGGCGCGTCAGGCGTACGGCATCGGGAACGGAACCGTCCGCGTCGGCGGATGGGACCTGGCCGCCGCGCGGCACCGTCCTGATCACCGGCGGCACCGGCGGCCTCGGAGCCCATGCGGCCCGGTGGCTGGCCGCGAACGGCGCCGAGCACCTGCTGCTCGTGAGCCGCCGCGGTCCGGACGCCCCCGGCGCGGACGCGCTGCGGGACGAGCTGACCGAGGCCGGCGCCACCGTGACGATCAGCGCCTGCGATGTCGCCGACCGGGCGGCGCTCGCCGCGCTGCTGGACGCCGTACCGTCCGAGACTCCGCTCACGGCGGTGGTCCACACGGCCGGCGTCAGCGTCGACCGGGCCCTGGGCGAGCTGGACGCCCGGCACGTGGCGGAGGTCCTGGGCCCGAAGACCGTGGCGGCCCGCCATCTGCACGAGCTGACGCGGGAGCCGGACGGCACCAGCCGGTTGAGTGCCTTCGTGCTGTTCTCCTCGACCGCCGGGGTGTGGGGCAGCGGAGGGCAGAGCGCGTACGCCGCCGGAAACGCCTACCTCGACGCGCTCGCCGAGCACCGTCACGCGCTCGGGCTGCCCGCCACCGCGATCGCGTGGGGTGCCTGGAGCGGCGGCGGCATGGCCGACTCCGAGGAGAACACGCGCCGCCTGCGCCGCCGCGGCATCCGGGGCCTCGATCCGCGGACGGCGGTGTCGGCACTCGCCGATGCGGTACGCGGCCGGGAGGCCCACCTCACCGTCGCGGACATCGACTGGGCGACCTTCGCCCTGGCCTTCACCGCCCGCCGCCCCAGTCCGCTGCTGACCGAACTGCCCGACGTACGAGCGGCCTTGGCAGCACCGACCGGCCAGGACGGATCGGCCCCGGCGGACCGGCGGACCGAGGCGGACCCCGGTGCGGGACTGCGCGGGCGCCTGACCGGGCTGTCGTCCGAGGAGCAGCACCGCGTTCTGCTGGAGCTGGTCCGGAAGCAGGTCGCGGCCGTGCTCGGGCACACCTCGCTGGACGGCGTACGCCCCGGGAAGCCGTTCAACGACCTGGGTTTTGACTCGCTCACGGCCGTCGAGTTGCGCAACCGCGTCAACGCCGAGACAGGACTGGCCCTTCCGACGACCGTGGTCTTCGACCATCCGACGCCGGACGCTCTCGCCGAGTGTCTGCGCTCAGAACTCCGCGGCTCCGACGCCACCGGCCCGTCCTCCCTGCTGGCCGACCTGGAACGCCTCGACACCGTTTTCACCGGTGACGCTCTGGGAGACGCGGAGGTACGGCGCCGGGCCGCGGAGCGACTGCGGGGGATGCTGGACCGGCTCGACGCGGCGTCCACGTACGGGGGTTCGGGTGCCGACGGCGCCGGGTCCCTGGCGAACGGGGCGAGCGGCGACCCTCGCGGCGGGTCCGGTGAGGGTCCCCACATCGGTTCCGGGGACGGCTCCCGCAACGGCTCCGGAGCCGACACCCGCAACGAATCCGATGACGGCTCCCGTGGCGGATCCGGCACCCACACCCCTGGCGGATCCCGCACCGACACCCCTGGCGGATCCCGCACCGACACCCCTGGCGGATCCCGCACCGACTCCCGTGGCGCTTCCGCCGAGCGGCAGGACCGCGATCTGGAGTCCGCCTCGGTCGACGACCTGCTCGACATCATCCAGACGGAGTTCGGCAAGTCGTGACTCCCGCCGACCACCGCGCACCAGCCCACCGATCGTCCGAGACCACCACTTTCGCCCCTCTTCGCGCTTCGACAAGGAGCTTGCGCCGATGACGAACGAGCAGAAGCTTCTGGACAACCTGAAGTGGGTGACCGCGGAACTCCGCCAGGCCCGCCGCCGCCTCAGCGAGGTCGAGTCGAAGTCCACGGAGCCCATCGCCATCGTCTCGATGGCCTGCCGCTACCCCGGTGGGGTCGGCTCGCCCGAGGACCTGTGGAACCTCGTGGCCGAAGGCCGCGACGGGATCACCGACTTCCCCACCGACCGCGGCTGGGCGGAGGACCTGTACGACCCCGACCCGGCCGCCGGCGGCAAGAGCTACACGCGCAGGGGTGCTTTCCTGGAGGGAGCGGACCGCTTCGATCCGGACCTCTTCGGCATCTCGCCCCGCGAGGCACTGGCCATGGACCCGCAGCAGCGGTTGCTGCTGGAGACGGCGTGGGAGGCGTTCGAGCGGGCGGGCCTGGACCCGACCAGGAGGAAGGGAACCGCGACCGGCGTCTTCGCGGGACTCAACTCCCAGGACTATCTGCTGCGCCTGTACCGGGCGACCGACGATCTGGAGGGCTACGCGGCCACCGGCAGTGCGGGCAGTGTGGCCTCGGGCCGGGTCGCGTACGCCTTCGGTCTCGAAGGCCCGGCCGTGACGGTGGACACCGCCTGCTCGTCCTCGCTCGTCGCCCTGCACCTGGCGATCCAGGCACTGCGCAACGACGAGTGCGACGCCGCGCTCGCCGGCGGCGCCACGGTGATGACCAGCCCGTCCGCCTTCACCGTCTTCTCCCGCCAGCGGGGCCTGGCGGCGGACGGCCGCTGCAAGGCCTTCGCCGAGGCGGCGGACGGCACCGGCTGGGGCGAGGGCGTCGGACTCCTGCTCCTGGAACGCCTCTCCGACGCCCAGCGCAACGGCCACCCCGTCCTGGCGGTGCTGCGCGGCTCGGCCGTCAACCAGGACGGCGCCTCCAACGGCCTGACCGCCCCCAACGGCCCCGCCCAGCGCAGGGTGATCGAGCAGGCGCTGGGCAACGCGCGGCTGCGGCCGGGTCAGGTGGACGTCGTCGAGGCCCACGGCACGGGCACCACGCTCGGCGACCCCATCGAGGCGCATGCCCTGCTGGCGACGTACGGGCGGGAGCACACGGAGGAACGGCCGTTGTGGCTCGGGTCGGTGAAGTCCAACATCGGCCACACCCAGGCGGCGGCGGGTGTGGCCGGCGTGATCAAGATGGTGCAGGCGATGCGGCACGGGGTGCTGCCGCCGACCCTGCATGTCGACCGTCCGTCGAGTCACGTCGACTGGAGCGCCGGGTCCGTCGCCCTGTTGACGGAGACCCGATCCTGGACGGAGACGGGTGAACCGCGTCGGGCGGCGGTGTCGTCGTTCGGAATGAGCGGGACGAACGCGCACGTCATCCTGGAGGCGGCCCCGGAACCCGCCGAGACGGAGCCGCCGCAGGAGCAGTCCGGGCCGGTGCCGCTGGTGGTGTCCGCCCGGTCGCCACAGGCACTGGCCGACACGGCGGCGCGGCTGGCCGCGTTCGTGGACGCCCACCCGGAGGTGGAGGTCGGTCCGCTGGCCGCACGGCTGTGGCACGGACGGGCGAAACTGGACCACCGCGCCGGCATCGTCACCGATGACGCCGGTGAGCTACGTGACGCCCTCACCGCTCTTGCGGACGGCAGCGCCCACCCGGCACTCGTCGTCGGCCCGGGCGTGACCGAGGCGGGCAGGACCGCGTTCGTCTTCCCGGGGCAGGGTTCGCAGTGGACGCGCATGGGACACCGGCTGGCAGCGGAGGAGCCTCTCTTCGCCGCGCACCTGGCCGCATGCCAGGAGGAGCTCGCCCGCTGGTGCGACTGGGACCTGCTGGACGTGCTCGCGTCCCAGGACGAGGATGCCCTGGCCAGGGTGGATGTGGTGCAACCCGCGCTGTTCGCGGTCATGACCGGCATCGCCCGACTGCTGGAGCACCACGGCATCACACCGGACGCCGTCATCGGCCACTCCCAGGGTGAAATCGCCGCCGCCCACATCGCCGGAGCACTCACCCTCCCCGACGCCATCGCCGTAGTCACCCTGCGCGCCCAGGCACTGACCCGGCTCGCCGGCACCGGCACCATGGCCAGCTTCCCCCTGCCCGCCGACGAACTGACCGACCTGCCCGACGGGGTGCACCTGGCCGCCGTCAACGGACCGGCCACCACCGTCCTGGCCGGCGAGACCGCCGCGCTGAGGCAGCTGGTCGAGGAGTACCAGGGCCGTGGTATGCGGGCCCGGCTCATCCCCGTCGACTACGCCTCCCACACCCCGGCCGTCGAAGCCCTGCGGGAAACGATCCTGACCGACCTCACCGACCGCGCACAGATCCAACCGACCCCGCCGGCCATCCCCTTCTACTCCACCCACACCGGCGGCCTACTTCCGGAGGGGCGGCTGCTGGATGCCACGTACTGGGTCGACAATCTGCGCCATCCGGTGCACTTCCACGACACCGCACTCAAACTCCTCGACGACGGGCACCACACCCTCATCGAGACCAGCCCTCACCCGGTGCTGGCCGCGGCCCTCGCCGACACGCTGACCACGCATCCAGCGGACGCCCACCACTACCCCACCCTGACCCGCCACAACGACACGACGGTTCGGCTGCTGAGCACCCTCGCGGCGCTGCACGCACATCACCACGGCGTCGACCTGTCCCGGCACCTGCCCTCCGCGCCGCAACAGGGCCTGGACCTGCCGACCTACCCCTTCCAGCACCAGCCCTACTGGCTCCAGACACCGACGCAGCTGACCGACGCCGGCGACCTCGGGCTGACCACCGTCGACCATCCACTGCTCAGCACGGCCACCCAGCTCGCCGACACCAACAGCACCGTCCTGTCCGGACGCATCAGCCTCAAGACCCACCCCTGGCTCGCCGACCACGCCGTCACCGGAACCACCCTCCTGCCCGGCACCGCCCTCGTCGACCTCGCCCTCCACGCAGGCGACCACACCGGCGCCACCCACCTGGACGAACTCACCCTCCACGCACCCCTCGTCCTCGACGAGTCCGCGAGCCGCGACCTCCAAGTCGCGACAGTCCCCGACGCCGACGGCTGGCACATCACCATCCACTCCCGCCCCGACGACACCGAACCCTGGACCTGCCACGCCACCGGCACACTGAGCACCGCCGACCAGCAGGCCCAGCCCCTCACCCACTGGCCACCCACCGGAGCACGACCGGTCGACGTCTCCGACCTCTACGACCGACTCGCCGCCAGCGGCTACGAGTACGGCCCCACCTTCCAGGGCGTCACCGCAGCCTGGACCCAGCCCGACGGCACCCTCCACACCGAGATCACCCTGCCCCAGACGGCCGATCCCGCCGGACACACCATCCACCCCGCCCTCCTCGACGCAACCCTCCACCCCCTCGCCGCAACTGCGGGCACGAGCGACGAACTGCGACTGCCCTTCGCCTGGACCGGCGTCACCGTCCACGCCACCGACGCCACCCACCTGCGCGTCACCCTCACCACCACCGACAACGACATCACCCTGCAGGCCTGGGACCCCAGCGGCGCACCCGTCGCCACCGTCAACACCCTGGCCACCCGCCCGATCGACCCCACCACCCTGCACAACAACCTCAACACAGGAACCCGCAACAGCCTCTTCCACCTCACATGGAAGCCGGCCGAAACAGGCACTCAAGCGGTGGAAGCCGTGGATCTGGAGGAGGTCGACGTCCACGCGGCCCCCGCAGACCCCGAAGACCAGAGCCCGGCAGCCGCACACACCACGACCGAGGCGCTCCTCACTCACCTGCAGTCCTGGCTGGCCGCCAACGAGGCCACCGAGCGGCGTCTGGTGGTCCTGACTCGGCGCGCGGTGGCCACTGGTCCCGCCGAGGACATCCACCTGGCTCACGCGCCCTTGTGGGGTCTGGTGCGCACGGCACAGAGCGAGAATCCCGGCCGTATCCATGTGATCGACACCGACGATCCGACAGAGACCTCGTTCATCGCCGCGGCCCTGGCGACGGGCGAGCCCCAGCTCGCCCATCGTCACGGCCAGTTGCTCGTGCCTCGACTGGAACGTGCCGAGGACAACGGCGTACTCGACGTGCCCGAGAGCACGTGGAAACTGGCTCCCGGTTCCACAGGGACCATCGAAGCGGTCACCTGCCGGCCCACCCCCGAATGGGACACCGCCCTGACCAGCGGCCAGGTGCGGATCGACGTGCGTGCCATCGGCCTGAACTTCCGCGACACCCTCATCGCCCTGGGCATGTACCCCGGCGAAGCACCACTGGGCAGCGAAGGCGCCGGCATCGTCACAGAAGTGGCCGACGACGTCACCGGCGTGGCGGTCGGAGATCGGGTCATGGGTGTCTTCATCGAGGGCGCCGGCGCGCAGACGGTCACCGACCATCGCCTGGTCACTCGTGTGCCCGAGGGCTGGTCCTACACCACGGCGGCCGGTGTCCCCGTCGCCTTCCTCACCGCCTACTACGCGCTGTACGACCTCGCCGACCTCCAACCCGGCGAAACACTCCTCCTCCACGCCGCCACCGGAGGAGTCGGCTCAGCCGCACTCCAACTCGCCCAACACACCGGCGCCGACATCTACGCCACCGCCCACCCCACCAAACACCACCTCCTCACCGCACAAGGCCTCACCCCCACCCACATCGCCTCCAGCCGCACCCTCGACTTCGAACACCACTTCCGCACCCACACCCCCCACCACGGCATCCACGTCGCCCTCAACGCCCTCGCCCACGAATACACCGACGCCACCCTCCGCCTCCTCCACCCCGGCGGACGCTTCATCGAAATGGGCAAAACCGACATCCGCGATGCCCAAACCATCCACACCGACTACCAAGCCCACTACCAGAACTTCGACCTCATCGAAGCAGGCCCCGACCGCATCCAGGAGATGCTCAGGGCCCTCACCGAACTCTTCGACACAGGCGCCCTCACACCACTTCCCACCACCTGCTTCGACATCCGCCACACCCCACACGCCCTGCGCCACCTCAGCCAAGCCCGCCACACCGGCAAACTCATCCTCACCCTCCCCCAAACCCTCAACCCCAACGGCACCGTCCTCATCACCGGCGGCACCGGAGGACTCGCCACCCTCACCGCACACCACCTCATCACCACCCACGGCACCAGGCACCTCCTCCTCGCCTCCCGCACCGCACCCCAACACACCCAACTCCGCGACGAACTGGAGGCACTGGGAGCCGAGGTCACCCTCGCCGCCTGCGACATCACCGACCCACAGGCAGTCGAGGAACTCATCGCATCCATCCCCGAAGACCACCCCCTCACCGCAGTCATCCACACCGCCGGAGCCCTCGACGACACCACCCTCACCAGCCTCACCCCCGACCGCCTCCACCCGGTGCTGGCCCCGAAGGTCGACGCCGCCTGGAACCTCCACCAGGCCACCCGCCACCACAACCTCGCCGCCTTCGTCCTGTATTCGTCAGCCGCCGGCACCCTCGGCAACCCCGGACAAGCCAACTACGCCGCCGCCAACACCTACCTCGACGCCCTCGCCCACCACCGCCACCACCACGGCCAACCCGCCACCAGCCTCGCCTGGGGCTACTGGAAACACACCACCGGCCTCACCCACCACCTCACCGACAGCGAAGTCCGCAAAATCACCCACGGCACCCGGCCCCTGGAAACCGACCACGCCCTCCACCTGTTCGACACCGCACTGGCCACCAGCCAGCCGCACCAACTCTGCCTGCCCCTCAACCCCAGCACACTGCGCAGCACCGACACCGTCCCCGCACTACTGCGCGACCTCACCCCCCGCACCAGCCGACGCCACGCCGCCACCCACTCCCCCACCACCGCCAGCACCCTCACCCAGGAACTGGCCGCACTGCCCGACACCGACCGCCACCACCGCCTCCTCGACCTGGTCCGCAGCAACGTCGCCGCCGTCCTCGGCCACAACACCCCCGACGCCATCGACCCCCAACGCCCCTTCAAAGAACTCGGCTTCGACTCCCTCACCGCCGTCGAACTCCGCAACCGCCTCACCAACGCAACCACCCTGCGCCTGCCCGCCACCCTGATCTTCGACCACCCCACCCCCCACACCCTCACCACCCACCTCCTCACCCACCTCCTCAACACCCCCACCCAAACCAAGACCACAACCACCAGCCACACCCCACCCACCACCCACGACCCCATCGCCATCGTCGCCACCGCCTGCCGCTACCCCGGCGGTGTCCGCGACGCGCAGGCGCTGTGGGACCTCGTCAGTGCGGGCATCGACGCTGTCGGCGAGCTTCCGACCAATCGTGGCTGGGACCTGGAGGGCCTCTACGACCCCGACCCGGACGCCACCGGCAAGACCTACACACGCCACGGCGCCTTCCTCCACGACGCCGACCAGTTCGACGCCGACTTCTTCCACATGAACCCCCGCGAGGCCCTCGCCACCGACCCCCAGCAACGTCTCCTCCTGGAAACCGCCTGGGAGGCCTTCGAACACGCCGGCATCGACCCCACCACCCTCAAGGGCACCAGCACCGGCGTCTTCACCGGAGTCATATCGCAGGACTACCTGCTGCGGCTCCACCAGAACCCGGACGGGCTCGAGGGCTACATCGCCACGGGCAGTTCGGGAAGTGTGGCCTCGGGCAGGGTGGCCTACACGTTCGGTCTGGAAGGCCCGGCCATGACGGTGGACACGGCCTGCTCCTCGTCCCTGGTCGCCCTGCATCTGGCGGCCCAGGCGCTGCGCAACGGCGAGTGCGACATGGCCCTGGCCGGCGGCGCCACCATCATGGCCACACCGGGCACCTTCCAGGTCTTCTCCCGCCAGCGCGGACTGGCACCCGACGGCCGCTGCAAGCCCTTCGCCGACGCCGCCGACGGCACCGGCTGGGGCGAAGGCGCGGGACTCATCCTCCTGGAGCGGCTCTCCGACGCCCAGCGCAACGGCCACCCCGTCCTGGCCGTGCTCCGCGGATCAGCCATCAACCAGGACGGCGCCTCCAACGGCCTGACCGCCCCCAACGGCCCCTCCCAGCAACGCGTCATCGAACAAGCCCTCGCCAACGCCCAGTTGACCCCCGGCCAGATCGACGCCGTCGAAGCACACGGCACCGGCACCACACTCGGCGACCCCATCGAAGCACAAGCCCTGCTGGCGACGTACGGACGGGAGCACACGGAGGAACGGCCGTTGTGGCTGGGGTCGGTGAAGTCCAACATCGGCCACACCCAGGCCGCGGCCGGCGTCGCAGGCGTCATCAAGATGGTCGAGGCCATCCGACATGGCCGACTCCCCCGGACCCTGCATGTGGACCAGCCCTCGACCCACGTGGAATGGGAGACGGGCCATATCGCCCTGTTGACGGAGGCGCAGCCTTGGCCGGAGACGGGTGAACCGCGTCGGGCGGCGGTGTCGTCGTTCGGAATGAGCGGGACGAACGCGCACGTCATCCTGGAAGCGGCGCCGGAACCCGCCGAGGCGGAGCCGCCGCAGGAGCAGTCGGGGCCGGTGCCGGTGATCCTCTCCGCACGGACGCCCCAAGCCCTCGCCGAGGCCGCCGGCCACCTGGCCGCCTTCGTCGAATCCCACCCGGAGGTGGAGGTCGGTCCGCTGGCCGCACGGCTGTGGCACGGGCGGGCAAAACTGGAACATCGCGCTGGGGTCATCACCGAAGACGCGGGTGAATTGCAGGCCGCTTTGGCGGCGTTGACAGACGGCAACGCCCACCCGGCACTCATCGTCGGCCCGGGCACCACCGCACCGGGCAGGACCGCGTTCGTCTTCCCCGGCCAGGGCTCCCAATGGGCCGGCATGGGAAGCCGCCTGGCAGCCGAGGAGCCGCTCTTCGCCGCACACCTGGCCGCATGCCAGCAGGAACTGGCCCGCTGGTGCGACTGGGACCTGCTCGACGTCCTCACCAGCGACAAGGAAGACGCCCTCGCCCGCGTCGACATCGTCCAGCCCGCACTGTTCGCCGTCATGACCGGCATCGCCCGACTGCTGGAGCACCACGGCATCACACCGGACGCCGTCATCGGCCACTCCCAGGGCGAAATCGCCGCCGCCCACATCGCCGGAGCACTCACCCTCCCCGACGCCATCGCCGTAGTCACCCTGCGCGCCCAAGCACTGACCCGGCTCGCCGGCACCGGCACCATGGCCAGCTTCCCGCTCCCCGCGGGCGAGTTGTCCGACCTGCCCGACGGGGTGCACCTGGCCGCCGTCAACGGACCAGCCACCACCGTCCTCGCCGGCGAGACCACCGCACTGACCGAACTGGTCGAGGAATACCAGGGCCGTGGTGTGCGGGCCCGGCTCATCCCCGTCGACTACGCCTCCCACACCCCAGCCGTCGAAGCCCTGCGCGAGACGATCCTGACCGACCTCACCGACCGCGCACAGATCCGTCCGACCCCGCCGGCCATCCCCTTCTACTCCACCCACACCGGCGGCCTACTTCCGGAGGGGCGGCTGCTGGATGCCACGTACTGGGTCGACAACCTGCGCCACCCCGTCCACTTCCACGACACCGCACTCAAACTCCTCGACGACGGCCACCACACCCTCATCGAGACCAGCCCCCACCCCGTACTGGCCGCAGCCCTCGCCGACACCCTCACCACACACCCCGCCGACGCCCACCACTACCCCACCCTCACCCGCCACAACGACACCACCACCCGACTACTGAGCACCCTCACCACCCTCCACACGCACCACCACGGCGTCGACCTCACACCCCACCTGCCCTCCAGGCCGCAACACGACCTGGATCTGCCCACCTACCCCTTCCAACACCAGCCCTACTGGCTCCAAGCACCCGCCCAACTCACCGACGCCACCGACCTGGGACTCACCACCGTCGACCATCCACTGCTCAGCACAGCCACCCAGCTCGCCGACACCAACAGCACCGTCCTGTCCGGACGCATCAGCCTCAAGACCCACCCCTGGCTCGCCGACCACGCCGTCACCGGAACCGTCCTGCTGCCCGGCACCGCCCTCGTCGACCTCGCCCTCCACGCAGGCGACCACACCGGCGCCACCCACCTGGACGAACTCACCCTCCACGCACCCCTCGTCCTCGACGAGTCCGCGAGCCGCGACCTCCAAGTCGCGACAGTCCCCGACGCCGACGGCTGGAGCGTCACCATCCACTCCCGCCCCGACGACACCGAGCCCTGGACCTGCCACGCCACCGGCACACTGAGCACCGCCGACGAGCAGGCCCAGCCCCTCACCCACTGGCCACCCACCGGAGTACGACCGGTCGACGTCTCCGACCTCTACGACCGACTCGCCGCCAGCGGCTACGAGTACGGCCCCACCTTCCAGGGCGTCACCGCAGCCTGGACCCAGCCCGACGGCACCCTCCACGCCGAGATCACCCTGCCCCAGACGGCCGATCCCGCCGGACACACCATCCACCCCGCCCTCCTCGACGCAACCCTCCACCCCCTCGCCGCAACTGCGGGCACGAGCGACGAACTGCGACTGCCCTTCGCCTGGACCGGCGTCACCGTCCACGCCACCGACGCCACCCACCTGCGCGTCACCCTCACCACCACCGACAACGACATCACCGTCCAGGCCTGGGACCCCAGCGGCGCACCCGTCGCCACCGTCAACACCCTGGCCACCCGCCCGATCGACCCCACCACCCTGCACAACAACCTCAACACGGGAACCCGCAACAGCCTCTTCCACCTCACATGGAAGCCGGCCGAAACAGGCAGCCAGGATGTTGTCGACCCCGATGAAGTCGATGTCTACGCGGTCCCATTCGTCGACCTGGAAAACCGCGGCCCGGCAGCCGCGCACGCGGCGGCAGAAGCTCTTCTCGCTCACCTTCAGTCGTGGCTCGCCGCCAATGACGCCACGGACCGTCGGCTCGTCGTCGTCACCCGGCACGCCGTGGCCACGAGCGCTGCGGAGGACATCCACCTGGCCCACGCGCCCCTGTGGGGCCTGACCCGCACCGCCCAGAACGAACACCCCGGCCGCATCCACCTCATCGACACCGACGACCCGACAGACACCTCAACCCTCACCCAGACCGTAGCCACCGGCGAACCCCAACTCGCCCACCGCAACGGCCAACTCCTCACACCCCGCCTCACCCGCACCACCACACCAACCAACCCCACCCAGCATTCACTGGACCCCAACGGCACCGTCCTCATCACCGGCGGCACCGGAGGACTCGCCACCCTCACCGCACACCACCTCATCACCACCCACGGGGTCAGGCACCTGCTCCTGGCCTCCCGCACCGCACCCCAACACACCGAGCTGCGCGAGGAGCTGGAGGCACTGGGAGCCGAGGTCACGCTGGCGGCATGTGACATCACCGACCCACAGGCGGTCGAGGAACTGATCGCGTCGGTTCCGCAGGAGCACCCGCTCACCGCGGTCATCCACACCGCCGGAGCCCTCGACGACACCACCCTCACCAGCCTCACCCCCGACCGCCTCCACCCGGTGCTGGCCCCGAAGGTCGACGCCGCCTGGAACCTCCACCAGGCCACCCGCCACCACAACCTCGCCGCCTTCGTCCTCTACTCCTCAGCCGCCGGCACCCTCGGCAACCCCGGACAAGCCAACTACGCCGCCGCCAACACCTACCTCGACGCCCTCGCCCACCACCGCCACCACCACGGCCAACCCGCCACCAGCCTCGCCTGGGGCTACTGGAAACACACCACCGGCCTCACCCACCACCTCACCGGCAGCGAAGTCCGCAAAATCACCCACGGCACCCGGCCCCTGGAAACCGACCACGCCCTGCACCTGTTCGACACCGCACTGGCCACCAGCCAGCCGCACCAACTCTGCCTGCCCCTCAACCCCAGCACACTGCGCACCACCGACACCGTCCCCGCACTACTGCGCGACCTCACCCCCCGCACCAGCCGACGCCACGCCGCCACCCACTCCCCCACCACCGCCAGCACCCTCACCCAGGAACTGGCCGCACTGCCCGACACCGACCGCCACCACCGCCTCCTCGACCTGGTCCGCAGCAACGTCGCCGCCGTCCTCGGCCACAACACCCCCGACGCCATCGACCCCCAACGCCCCTTCAAAGAACTCGGCTTCGACTCCCTCACCGCCGTCGAACTCCGCAACCGCCTCACCAACGCAACCACCCTGCGCCTGCCCGCCACCCTGATCTTCGACCACCCCACCCCCCACACCCTCACCACCCACCTCCTCACCCACCTCCTCAACACCCCCACCCAAACCAAGACCACAACCACCAGCCACACCCCACCCACCACCCACGACCCCATCGCCATCGTCGCCACCGCCTGCCGCTACCCCGGCGGCATCAGCACGGCCGAAGACCTCTGGCGTCTGGTCGCCGCGGGCAGGGACGCCATCTCCGGCTTCCCGACCAATCGTGGCTGGGACCTGGAGGGCCTCTACGACCCCGACCCGGACGCCACCGGCAAGACCTACACACGCCACGGCGCCTTCCTCCACGACGCCGACCAGTTCGACGCCGACTTCTTCCACATGAACCCCCGCGAAGCCCTCGCCACCGACCCCCAGCAACGCCTCCTCCTCGAAACCGCCTGGGAAGCCTTCGAACACGCCGGCATCGACCCCACCACCCTCAAGGGCACCAACACCGGCGTCTTCACCGGAGTCATCTACGCGGATTACGGCCCGCGTCTGATGCACCGGACGCCCGAGGGCTTCGAGGGCTACCTCGGCAACGGCAGCGCGGCGAGTGTCGCCTCCGGGCGGGTCGCGTACACGTTCGGGTTGGAAGGCCCGGCCATGACGGTGGACACGGCCTGCTCCTCGTCGTTGGTGAGCATGCATCTGGCCGCCCAGGCATTGCGCCAAGGCGAGTGCGATCTGGCGCTCGCAGGCGGCGTCACCGTGATGTCCACACCGTCCGCCTTCCTGGAGTTCTCACGGCAGCGGGGGCTGGCACCCGACGGCCGCTGCAAGCCCTTCGCCGACGCGGCCGACGGCACGGGATGGGGTGAAGGGGCCGGTCTCGTCCTCCTCGAACGCCTCTCCGATGCACAGCGCAACGGGCACCATGTCCTCGCGCTTCTCCGGTCCTCGGCCGTGAATCAGGACGGGGCCTCCAACGGCCTGACCGCCCCCAACGGCCCCTCCCAGCAACGCGTCATCGAACAAGCCCTCGCCAATGCCCAGTTGACCCCCGACCAGATCGACGCCGTCGAAGCACACGGCACCGGCACCACACTCGGCGACCCCATCGAAGCACAAGCCCTGCTCGCCACCTACGGACAAGCCCACACCACCGACACCCCCCTCTGGCTCGGCTCCATCAAGTCCAACATCGGACACACCCAAGCCGCAGCCGGCGTCGCAGGCGTCATCAAGATGATCGAAGCGATGCGACACGGAACGCTGCCGCCGACCCTGCACGTCGATCAGCCCAGCAGCCACGTGGACTGGGACACCGGCCGACTGGCCCTGCTGACCGAGTCACGGCCGTGGCCGGACACCGGCCGTCCGCGCCGGGCCGCGGTGTCCTCCTTCGGCATCAGCGGCACCAACGCGCACGTGATCCTGGAAGAACCGCCGACGGAGCCCATCCCCCAGCCCGTCCAGGAGGAAGAGCCGGACGGGAGGCCGGTACCCGTCCTGCTGTCGGCCCGTTCGGCCGCCGCCCTGGCCCAGTCCGCCGACCGACTCGGCTCCTTCCTGGACGACCATCCCGAGGTGGACACCGGTTCCGTGGCCGCCCGACTCTGGTCGGGCCGGGCCAAACTCGAACACCGCGCGGGCATCGTCACCGCCGACCGCGCCACACTCCGAGCCGCGCTCACCGCCCTGGCCGCCGGCCGGGACCACCCGGCCCTGATCACCACCCCCGGCCGCGTCACGACACCCGCCCGATTCGCGGTCATGTTCTCCGGTCAGGGCAGCCAACGCCCCGGCATGGGGGCCCAGCTCTACCAGACCTTCCCCGCCTACGCCCGCGCCCTGGACGACGTGTGCGCAGCCCTCGACCCCCACCTCGACACACCCCTACGAGACGTTCTCTTCGCCGAACCAGGCAGTGAACTCGCCACCCTGCTGGACACCACCCTCTACACCCAGCCCGCCCTCTTCGCCCACCACACCGCCGCCTACCGCCTCCTGCAAACCCACGGCGCAACCCCCCACGCCCTCATCGGCCACTCCATCGGCGAAATCTCCGCCGCCCACCTCACCGGCACCCTCCCCCTCGAACTCGCCGCCGACATGGTCGCCACCCGAGCCCACCTCCTGCACACCCTCCCCCCCGGCACCAGCATGCTCGCCGCCCTCACCGACCCCCACACCCTCACCACCCACCTCACCGAACACCCCCACATAGAAATCGCCGCCTACAACTCACCCACCGCCACCACCCTCGCCGGACCCACCCCCGCCCTCAACCAACTCGCCCACCAACTCACCGCAGCCGGCATCCGCACCCGCCCCCTCAACGTCACCCACGCCTTCCACAGCGCCCACACCGAACCCATCCTCGACACCTTCACCACCCACCTCACCCACCTCTTCGCCCGCCACACCCTCGGCACCCCCACCATCCCCGTCATCTCCAACCTCACCGGCACCCCCGCCACCCCCCACCAACACCACGACCCCACCTACTGGACCCACCACATCCGCCAACCCGTCCACTTCCACCAAGGCATCACCCACCTCACCGAAACCGAACACATCACCCTCTTCACCGAACTCGGACCCCACCCCACCCTCACCCCCCACCTCCCCACCACCACCCACACCACCCGCCACCAACCCGACGAAACCCACACCCACCTCACCACCCTCACCACCCTCCACACCCACCACCACGGCGTCGACCTCACACCCCACCTCCCCACCCACCCCCACCACCTCGACCTGCCCACCTACCCCTTCCAACACCAGCCCTACTGGCTCCAAGCACCCACCCAACTCACCGACGCCACCGACCTGGGACTCACCACCACCGGACACCCACTGCTCAGCACAGCCACCCAACTCGCCGACACCCACCACACAGTCCTGTCCGGACGCATCAGCCTGAGGACCCACCCTTGGCTGGCCGACCACGCGGTGTCAGGAACGGTGCTGTTGCCCGGGACCGCTCTGGTCGACCTGACTCTCCATGCCGGGGACCACGCCGGCGGCGCCGCCCACTTGGATGAACTGACCCTTCACGCACCCCTCGTCCTGGACGAGTCAGCGAGCCGTGACCTTCAAGTCACCGCCATCCCCGACACCGATACCGACGGCTGGAGCGTCACCATTCACTCCCGCCCCGACGACACCGAACCGTGGACCTGCCACGCCACCGGCACCCTCACCACCACTCATGAACCGGCCCGGCCCCTGACCCACTGGCCACCCACGGACGCCACTCCCGTCGACATCGCCGACCTCTACAACCGGCTGGCTGAGGCCGGCTACGAGTACGGCCCCACCTTCCAGGGCGTCACCGCAGCCTGGACCCAGCCCGACGGCACCCTCCACGCCGAGATCACCCTGCCCCAGACGGCCGATCCCGCCGGACACACCATCCACCCCGCCCTCCTCGACGCCGCCCTCCACCCCCTCGCCACCCGCACCACAACCACCGGCGAAACCCAACTCCCCTTCGCCTGGACCGGCGTCACCGTCCACGCCACCGACGCCACCCACCTACGCGCCACCCTCACCACCACCGACAACGACATCACCCTCCAGGCCTGGGACCCCACCGGCACACCCGTCGCCACCGTCAACACCCTGGCCACCCGCCCGATCGACCCCACCACGCTCCACAAGAGCGCCGATGCGGCAACCCGCAACAGCCTCTTCCACATGACCTGGAAACCTGCCGAGGCAGGCAGCCAAAAGGTCGATCCAGATGAGGTCGACGTCTACATCCCGCACGTCGACGAGGACACCGAGAGCCCGACGGCCGCCCACGCCGCGTCCGAGGCTCTTCTCGCTCACCTTCAGTCGTGGCTCGCCGCCAATGACGCCACGGACCGTCGGCTCGTCGTCGTCACCCGGCACGCCGTGGCCACGAGCGCTGCGGAGGACATCCACCTGGCCCACGCGCCCCTATGGGGCCTGACCCGCACCGCCCAGAACGAACACCCCGACCGCATCCACCTCATCGACACCGACGACCCGACAGACACCTCAACCCTCACCCAGACCGTAGCCACCGGCGAACCCCAACTCGCCCACCGCAACGGCCAACTCCTCACACCCCGCCTCACCCGCACCACCACACCAACCAACCCCACCCAGCATTCACTGGACCCCAACGGCACCGTCCTCATCACCGGCGGCACCGGAGGACTCGCCACCCTCACCGCACACCACCTCATCACCACCCACGGAGTCAGGCACCTGCTCCTGGCCTCCCGCACCGCACCCCAACACACCGAGCTGCGCGAGGAGCTGGAGGCACTGGGAGCCGAGGTCACGCTGGCGGCCTGTGACATCACCGACCCACAGGCGGTCGAGGAACTGATCGCGTCGGTTCCGCAGGAGCACCCCCTCACCGCGGTCATCCACACCGCCGGAACCCTCGACGACACCACCCTCACCAGCCTCACCCCCGACCGCCTCCACCCGGTGCTGGCCCCGAAGGTCGACGCCGCCTGGAACCTCCACCACGCCACCCGCCACCACAACCTCGCCGCCTTCGTCCTCTACTCCTCAGCCGCCGGCACCCTCGGCAACCCCGGACAAGCCAACTACGCCGCCGCCAACACCTACCTCGACGCCCTCGCCCACCACCGCCACCACCACGGCCAACCCGCCACCAGCCTCGCCTGGGGCTACTGGAAACACACCACCCAACTCACCCACCACCTCACCGACACCCACATCCACAAAGTCACCCACGGCACCCGGCCCCTCGAAACCGACCACGCCCTCCACCTCCTCGACACCGCACTGGCCACCAGCCAGCCGCACCAAATGTGCGTCCCCCTCAACCTCGCCACCCTCCGCACCGCCGACCACATTTCCCCTCTCCTCCGCGACCTGGCACCGGCGAACCGCCGCACCACCGCCGCGGCCCGTCCGACGGACACGGACCTGTCGACCCGACTGCGGTCGCTGCCGCCGGAGTTGCAGGAGAAGCTGGTGCTCGAAGTCGTCTGCGCAGGTGTCGCCGCCGTGCTCGGACACGGCGGGGCGGAAGCCATCGACCCACAACGTCCGTTCAACGAGCTGGGGTTCGACTCGCTCACGGCGGTGCAGCTCCGCAACCGCCTCGCCGAGGCCACCGCCCTGCGTCTCACCTCCACCCTGATCTTTGACTACCCGACGCCCAGCGACTTGGCGCGGTACGTCGGCGCAGCCCTCGGCGTCGGCGAGGTTTCGGTCGAATCGGCGTTCCTCGCCGAGATCGACAGGCTCGAACATGCGTTGACGGAGCGTTCCGAGGACGATCCCGGACGCGCGAAGGTGACTCGTCGACTCCAGGCCCTGCTCTCTCGTCTCAATGAGAACGGGCGGCCGACGACAAACGGCGAGGACATCGAGGAAAAGCTCCGTTCTGCGTCCAATGAGGAACTCTTCGATCTCATCGACGGCGATCTCGACCTTTCCTGATCCAGATCCAGATCCACAGCGGCTCATATCAGAGCAATTCCGCATAGAGGAGCGACGACCCATGTCGGACGAAGCCAAGCTTCGGGAATACCTGACCCGCGTAGTGGCCGAACTGCACCAGACGCGTCAACGCCTCCAGGACGCCGAGTCGGCAGGTCAGGAGCCGGTGGCGATCGTCTCGATGGCCTGCCGGTACCCGGGCGGAGTGCGCTCGCCCGAGGAGCTGTGGACGCTGGTCGCCGAGGGCACGGACGCGATCTCCGGCTTCCCCGACAACCGGGGCTGGGAGCTCGACGGTCTCTTCGACCCCGACCCGGACGCGACCGGCAAGAGCTATGCGCGCGAAGGCGGTTTCCTGCACGCGGCCGATGAATTCGACCCCGAGTTCTTCGGCATGAGCCCTCGAGAAGCGATGGCGACCGACCCGCAGCAGCGCCTGCTCCTGGAGACGGCCTGGGAGACCTTCGAACGTGCGGGCCTGGATCCGCACACCCTGAAGGGCAGCAGGACCGGCGTGTACGCGGGCGTGATGTACGACGACTATGCGGGTCGTCTCATGCACCGTGCGCCGGAGGGCTTCGAAGGCTTCCTCGGCAACGGCAGTGCGGCGAGCGTCGCTTCCGGCCGGGTGGCCTACACCTTCGGTCTCGAAGGCCCGGCCGTCACCGTGGACACCGCCTGCTCGTCCTCCCTGGTCTCCCTCCACCTCGCGGCACAGGCGCTGCGCAACGGCGAGTGCGAGATGGCCCTGGCCGGCGGCGTGACCGTGATGGCCACCCCCGGCACCTTCGTCGAGTTCTCCCGGCAGCGGGGGCTGGCTCCCGACGGCCGTTGCAAGCCCTTCGCCGACGCCGCCGACGGCACCGGCTGGGGCGAGGGCGTCGGCCTCGTGCTCCTGGAGCGCCTCTCCGACGCCCAGCGCAACGGCCACCCCGTCCTGGCCGTGCTCCGCGGCTCGGCCGTCAACCAGGACGGCGCCTCCAACGGCCTGACCGCCCCCAACGGCCCCTCCCAGCAACGCGTCATCGAAGAGGCCTTGGCCGACGCCGGGCTGAGTGCGAGCCAGGTGGACGCGGTGGAGGCGCACGGCACCGGCACGACCCTGGGCGACCCCATCGAGGCACAAGCCCTGCTCGCCACCTACGGACAAGCCCACACCACCGACACCCCCCTCTGGCTCGGCTCCATCAAGTCCAACATCGGACACACCCAAGCCGCGGCCGGCGTCGCAGGCGTCATCAAGATGATCGAAGCGATGCGCCAGGGGGTTCTGCCGTCGACTCTGCACGTGGATGAGCCGTCCCGGCATGTCGACTGGAGCGCGGGCGCGGTGTCCCTGCTGACCGAGTCACGGCCCTGGCCGGACACCGGCCGTCCGCGCCGGGCCGCGGTGTCCTCCTTCGGCATCAGCGGCACCAACGCCCACGTCATCCTCGAAGCCGCCCCCGAACCCGCGCCCGAGGAGCAGGACACCGACACGACCATGCCGGTCCCGGTCGTGCTCTCGGCCCGCACGGCCCGGGCCCTGACCCACACCGCACACCGCCTCGCCGCATACATCGACACCCACCCGCAGACCGACGTGGGGACCCTGGCCGCCCGCCTGTGGTCGGGCCGGGCGCACCTGGAGCACCGCGCGGGCATCGTCACCGCCGACCGCGCCACACTCCGAGCCGCGCTCACCGCCCTCGCCGCCGGCCGGGACCACCCGGCCCTGATCACCACCCCCGGCCGCGTCACGACACCCGCCCGATGGGCCGTCATGTTCTCCGGTCAGGGCAGCCAACGCCCCGGCATGGGGGCCCAGCTCTACCAGACCTTCCCCGCCTACGCCCGCGCCCTGGACGACGTGTGCGCAGCCCTCGACCCCCACCTCGACGTGCCGCTCCAACAGGTGATGTTCGCCGAACCAGGCAGTGAACTCGCCACCCTGCTGGACACCACCCTCTACACCCAGCCCGCCCTCTTCGCCCACCACACCGCCGCCTACCGCCTCCTGCAAACCCACGGCGCAACCCCCCACGCCCTCATCGGCCACTCCATCGGCGAAATCTCCGCCGCCCACCTCACCGGCACCCTCCCCCTCGAACTCGCCGCCGACATGGTCGCCACCCGCGCCCACCTCCTGCACACCCTCCCCCCCGGCACCAGCATGCTCGCCGCCCTCACCGACCCCCACACCCTCACCACCCACCTCACCGAACACCCCCACATAGAAATCGCCGCCTACAACTCACCCACCGCCACCACCCTCGCCGGACCCACCCCCGCCCTCAACCAACTCGCCCACCAACTCACCGCAGCCGGCATCCGCACCCGCCCCCTCAACGTCACCCACGCCTTCCACAGCGCCCACACCGAACCCATCCTCGACACCTTCACCACCCACCTCACCCACCTCTTCGCCCGCCACACCCTCGGCACCCCCACCATCCCCGTCATCTCCAACCTCACCGGCACCCCCGCCACCCCCCACCAACACCACGACCCCACCTACTGGACCCACCACATCCGCCAACCCGTCCACTTCCACCAAGGCATCACCCACCTCACCGAAACCGAACACATCACCCTCTTCACAGAACTCGGACCCCACCCCACCCTCACCCCCCACCTCCCCACCACCACCCACACCACCCGCCACCAACCCGACGAAACCCACACCCACCTCACCACCCTCACCACCCTCCACACCCACCACCACGGCGTCGACCTCACACCCCACCTCCCCACCCACCCCCACCACCTCGACCTGCCCACCTACCCCTTCCAACACCAGCCCTACTGGCTCCAAGCCCCCACCCAACTCACCGACGCCACCGACCTGGGCATGGCGACCACCGCCCACCCCCTCCTCGCAGCCACAGTCCAACTCGCCGACACCGCAGGCAGTGCGGAGGCTGCCGACGCGTCCAGTGCGTCGACGGTGTTCACAGGCCGTATCGGCCTCGGCTCTCACCCCTGGCTCGCCGATCACGCCGTCGCAGGAACGGTCCTCCTTCCCGGCACCGCCCTGGTCGACCTCGCCCTCCACGCAGGCGACCACACCGGCGCCACCCACCTGGACGAACTCACCCTCCACGCACCCCTCGTCCTGGACGACACGACCAGCCGCGACCTCCAAGTCACCACGACCCCGGGCTCCGACGCCGACACCTGGCGCGTCACCATCCACTCCCGCCCCCACACCGACCAGCCCGACGACACCGAACCGTGGACCTGCCACGCCACCGGCACCCTCACCACCACCAACCACGGACCGGCCCGGCCCCTGACCCACTGGCCACCCACGGACGCCACTCCCGTCGACGCCGCCGACCTCTACGAGCGCTTGACGGCCGCCGGATACGAGTACGGCCCCGCCTTCCAGGGCGTCACCTCCATGTGGGAGCAGCCCGACGGCACCCTCCACGCCGAGATCACGCTGCCCGACACGGTCGATCCCGCCGGGCACACCATCCACCCGGCACTCCTCGACGCGGCCCTCCACCCCCTCGCGGCTCGGGCCCTCGCATCGGCCGCTGGCGACGAAATGCGGCTGCCCTTCGCCTGGACCGGCGTCAGTCTGCTCGCGAGCGGAGCCACGCACCTGCGCGTCGCCCTCACCAGCACGGGCAACGACGTATCCGTTCAGGCCTGGGACCCCACGGGCGCCCCGGTGGCCACCGTCACCGCGCTCGCCTCCCGCCCGGTCGACCCCACCGCGCTGGGCACGGGCGCGGGCGACAAGAACCGCAACAGCCTCTTCCACCTCGCCTGGAAGCCCGTGGAGGCCGTCACAGGAGAAGTCGACCTCGACCGGGTCGACCTCTACCTCCCGGACACGGACGGTGCGGATGACGCGGGCGGAAGCAGCGACGGCCCGGCGGCGGCGCACACCGCCACCGAGGCGCTCCTCACCCACCTGCAGTCATGGCTGGCCGCCAACGAGACCAGCGACCGCAGCCTGGTCATCCTCACCCGGCACGCCGTGGCCACCAGCCCGGCCGAGGACGTCCACCTCCCCCACGCGCCCTTGTGGGGCCTGGTCCGCAGCGCCCAGAACGAGAACCCCGGCCGTATCCACCTCATCGACACCGACGACCGGGCGGACACGTCGTACCTGGCCGACGCCCTCGCCACTGGCGAGTACCAACTCGCCGTTCGTCACCTCCAGTTCCTCGCACCCAGGCTGGCGCGTTCAGCCGACGCCGACGGCGCGCTCACCATTCCGGACGACCCGACCTGGCGACTGGACAAGACGGCCCCCGGCACGCTGGACAACCTGGCGCTGCTGCCCAACCCCGAACTGCCGGAGGAACTCGCCGCGGGTCAGGTACGGATCGACGTCCGTGCCATCGGGCTCAACTTCCGCGACGTACTGATCACGCTCGGCATGTATCCGGGCGACGCGCTCCTGGCCAGCGAGGGCGCCGGCATCGTGACAGAGGTGGCCGACGACGTCACCACCGTCTCCGTGGGCGACCGCGTCATGGGTATGTTCCCGCTCGGCGTCGGCGCCCGGACAGTCACCGACCATCGCCTGGTCACCGCCATCCCGGAGGGGTGGGACTTCACCACGGCGGCCGGGGTACCGGTCGCCTTCCTCACCGCCTACTACGCGCTGTACGACCTCGCCGACCTCCAACCCGGCGAAACACTCCTCCTCCACGCCGCCACCGGAGGAGTCGGCTCAGCCGCACTCCAACTCGCCCAACACATCGGCGCCGACATCTACGCCACCGCCCACCCCACCAAACACCACCTCCTCACCGCACAAGGCCTCACCCCCACCCACATCGCCTCCAGCCGCACCCTCGACTTCGAACACCACTTCCGCACCCACACCCCCCACCACGGCATCCACGTCGCCCTCAACGCCCTCGCCCACGAATACACCGACGCCACCCTCCGCCTCCTCCACCCCGGCGGACGCTTCATCGAAATGGGCAAAACCGACATCCGCGATGCCCAAACCATCCACACCGACTACCAAGCCCACTACCAGAACTTCGACCTCATCGAAGCAGGCCCCGACCGCATCCAGGAGATGCTCAGGGCCCTCACCGAACTCTTCGACACAGGCGCCCTCACACCACTTCCCACCACCTGCTTCGACATCCGCCACACCCCACACGCCCTGCGCCACCTCAGCCAAGCCCGCCACACCGGCAAACTCATCCTCACCCTCCCCCAAACCCTCAACCCCAACGGCACCGTCCTCATCACCGGCGGCACCGGAGGACTCGCCACCCTCACCGCACACCACCTCATCACCACCCACGGCACCAGGCACCTCCTCCTCGCCTCCCGCACCGCACCCCAACACACCCAACTCCGCGACGAACTGGAGGCACTGGGAGCCGAGGTCACGCTGGCGGCCTGTGACATCACCGACTCCCAGGCGGTCGAGGAACTGATCGCGTCGGTTCCGCAGGAGCACCCCCTCACCGCGGTCATCCACACCGCCGGAGCCCTCGACGACACCACCCTCACCAGCCTCACCCCCGACCGCCTCCACCCGGTGCTGGCCCCGAAGGTCGACGCCGCCTGGAACCTGCACCACGCCACCCGCAACCACAACCTCGCCGCGTTCGTGCTGTATTCGTCAGCCGCCGGCACCCTCGGCAACCCCGGACAAGCCAACTACGCCGCCGCCAACACCTACCTCGACGCCCTCGCCCACCACCGCCACCACCACGGCCAACCCGCCACCAGCCTCGCCTGGGGCTACTGGAAACACACCACCCAACTCACCCACCACCTCACCGACACCGACCTCGCCCGCAGCAACTCCGCACTCACCACCGAAGAAGGCCTCCGCCTCCTCGATGCCGCGCTCGTGAGCCCGTCCGCGTATCACCTCTGCACCCCGCTGACCGCGTCCGCCTTCCGCGACGCGGACAACGTTCCCGCCCTCCTTCGGGACCTGGCGCCCCGCCCGCTCCGCCGAGCTGCGAAGGCGGCACCCCGTGAGGCTTCCGGGCTGGCCCAGCAGTTGGCCGGACTGACACCGCCGGAACAGCAGCGTCTGCTGCTGAACCTCGTACGGAGCAATGCGGCCACCGTCCTCGGGCACGCCGATGTGACGGGCGTGGACCCGCAGCAGCCGTTCAAGGATCTGGGTTTTGACTCGCTGACGGCCGTCGAGCTGCGCAATCGGCTCGACGCAGCCACGGGGTTGCGGCTTCCGGCCACCTTGATCTTCGACTACCCGAACGCACAGGTCCTGGCCGAGCACATCGGCGCCGAACTGCTGGAGTCGGCTCCGCGTTCAGCGATGCCCGTGCTCACCGGCACTGACACCTCGGACGATCCGGTCGTCATCGTCTCGATGTCCTGCCGTTTCCCGGGTGACGTGCGTTCCGCCGCCGACCTGTGGGACCTGGTCGCCGAACGGCGCGAAGGCCTGTCCGGCTTCCCGACGAACCGCGGGTGGGACCTCGACAACCTCTTCGACCCGGACCCCGCGGCGAACGGCAAGAGCTACACGAGCTACGGCACGTTCCTGCACGATGCCGACCAGTTCGATGCGGACTTCTTCCGCATGAACCCCCGCGAGGCCCTCGCCACCGACCCCCAACAGCGCCTTCTCCTCGAAACCGCCTGGGAGGCCTTCGAACAGGCCGGCATCGACCCCACCACCCTCAAGGGCAGCAACACGGCCGTCTACGCCGGAGTGATCTACGGCGACTACGGCGCCCGCCTCATGCGGAACGCCCCGGAAGGCTTCGAGGGTTACCTGGGCAACGGCAGTGCGGCGAGCGTGGCTTCCGGCCGTGTGGCGTACACGTTCGGGCTGGAGGGCCCGGCGGTGACGATCGACACGGCGTGCTCGTCCTCGCTGGTGGCGCTCCATCTGGCCGCGCAGGCGCTGCGCAACGGCGAGTGCGAGATGGCCCTCGCGGGCGGTGCGACGGTCATGTCGAGCCCGGGCGCGTTCATCGAATTCTCGCGCCAGCGCGTCCTGTCCGTGGACGGCCGCTGCAAGCCGTTCGCGGAGGCCGCGGACGGCACCGGCTGGGGCGAGGGCGTCGGCCTCGTGCTCCTGGAGCGGCTCTCCGACGCCGAGCGCAACGGTCACCCCGTCCTGGCCGTGCTCCGCGGCTCGGCCATCAACCAGGACGGGGCCTCCAACGGTCTGACCGCCCCCAACGGCCCCTCCCAGCAACGCGTCATCGAACAAGCCCTCGCCAACGCCCAGTTGACCCCCGACCAGATCGACGCCGTCGAAGCACACGGCACCGGCACCACACTCGGCGACCCCATCGAAGCACAAGCCCTGCTGGCCACCTACGGGCGCGAACACTCCGCCGAACGGCCGCTGTGGCTGGGGTCGGTGAAGTCCAACATCGGTCACACCCAGGCCGCGGCCGGCGTCGCAGGCGTCATCAAGATGGTGCAGGCGATGCGGCACGGAGTACTCCCGCCGACCCTGCACGTGGATCAGCCCTCCCTCCACGTCGACTGGAGCGCGGGCAGCATCGCACTGCTCACGGATTCGACGCCGTGGCCCGAGTCCGATCATCCCTACCGGGCAGCGGTGTCGTCCTTCGGCATCAGCGGGACGAACGCGCACGTCATCCTGGAAGCGGCGCCGGAACCCGCCGAGACGGAGCCGCCGCAGGAGCAGTCGGGGCCGGTGCCGGTGATCCTCTCCGCACGGACCTCCCAGGCCCTGAGCGAAGCCGCCGGGCAACTCGCCGCGTTCGTCGAAGCCCACCCGGAGGTGGAGGTCGGTCCGCTGGCCGCACGGCTGTGGCACGGACGGGCGAAACTGGACCACCGCGCCGGCATCGTCACCGATGACGCCGGTGAGCTACGTGACGCCCTCACCGCTCTTGCGGACGGCAGCGCCCACCCGGCACTCGTCGTCGGCCCGGGCGTGACCGAGGCGGGCAGGACCGCGTTCGTCTTCCCCGGCCAGGGTTCGCAGTGGACGCGCATGGGACACCGGCTGGCAGCGGAGGAGCCTCTCTTCGCCGCGCACCTGGCCGCATGCCAGGAGGAGCTCGCCCGCTGGTGCGACTGGGACCTGCTGGACGTGCTCGCGTCCCAGGACGAGGATGCCCTGGCCAGGGTGGATGTGGTGCAACCCGCGCTGTTCGCCGTCATGACCGGCATCGCCCGACTGCTGGAGCACTACGGCATCACACCGGACGCCGTCATCGGCCACTCCCAGGGTGAAATCGCCGCCGCCCACATCGCCGGAGCACTCACCCTCCCCGACGCCATCGCCGTAGTCACCCTGCGCGCCCAGGCACTGACCCGGCTCGCCGGCACCGGCACCATGGCCAGCTTCCCGCTCCCCGCGGGCGAGTTGTCCGACCTGCCCGACGGGGTGCACCTGGCCGCCGTCAACGGACCAGCCACCACCGTCCTCGCCGGCGAGACCACCGCACTGACCGAACTGGTCGAGGAATACCAGGGCCGTGGTGTGCGGGCCCGGCTCATCCCCGTCGACTACGCCTCCCACACCCCAGCCGTCGAAGCCCTGCGCGAAACAATCCTGACCGACCTCACCGACCGCGCACAGATCCAACCGACCCCGCCGGCCATCCCCTTCTACTCCACCCACACCGGCGGCCTACTCCCCGAAAACCGCCTCCTGGACGCCACGTACTGGGTCGACAACCTGCGCCATCCGGTGCACTTCCACGACACCGCACTCAAACTCCTCGACGACGGCCACCACACCCTCATCGAGACCAGCCCCCACCCGGTGCTGGCCGCGGCCCTCGCCGACACGCTGACCACACACCCCGCCGACGCCCACCACTACCCCACCCTCACCCGCCACAACGACACGACAATGCGGCTGCTGAGCACCCTCACGGCGCTGCACACCCACCACCACGGCGTCGACCTCGCCCCCCACCTCCCGCACCAGCGAGGGCACTTCGACCTGCCCACCTACCCCTTCCAGCACCAGCCCTACTGGCTCGAAGCACCCGCCCAACTCACCGACGCCACCGACCTGGGACTCACCACCACCGAACACCCACTGCTCAGCACAGCCACCCAGCTCGCCGACACCAACAGCACCGTCCTGTCCGGACGCATCAGCCTCAAGACCCACCCCTGGCTCGCCGACCACGCCGTCACCGGAACCGTCCTGCTGCCCGGCACCGCCCTCGTCGACCTCGCCCTCCACGCAGGCGACCACACCGGCGCCACCCACCTGGACGAACTCACCCTCCACGCACCCCTCATCCTCGACGAGTCCGCGAGCCGCGACCTCCAGATCACCACCACACCCGACGCCGACGGCTGGCACATCACCATCCACTCCCGCCCCCACACCACCCACCCCGACGACACCGAACCCTGGACCTGCCACGCCACCGGCACACTGAGCAGCACCGCCGACCAGCAGGCCCAGCCCCTCACCCACTGGCCACCCACCGGAGCACGACCGGTCGACGTCTCCGACCTCTACGACCGACTCGCCGCCAGCGGCTACGAGTACGGCCCCACCTTCCAGGGCGCCACCGCAGCCTGGACCCAGCCCGACGGCACCCTCCACGCCGAGATCACCCTGCCCCAGACGGCCGATCCCGCCGGACACACCATCCACCCGGCACTGCTCGACGCCGCCCTCCACCCCCTCGCCGTAAGCGCGGGCACGAGCAATGCAGTACAGCTCCCCTTCGCCTGGACCGGCGTCACCGTCCACGCCACCGACGCCACCCACCTGCGCGTCACCCTCACCACCACCGACAACGACATCACCCTCCAGGCCTGGGACCCCACCGGCACACCCGTCGCCACCGTCAACACCCTGGCCACCCGCCCGATCGACCCCACCACGCTCCACAAGAGCGCCGATGCGGCAACCCGCAACAGCCTCTTCCACATGACCTGGAAACCTGCCGAGGCAGGCAGCCGGCATGTCGACCTCGACGAGGTCGATGTCTACATCCCGGACAGGGACGAGGGCAGCGACGGCGTTGCGGCCGCGCATGCCGCGACAGAGGTCCTCCTGACTCACCTGCAGTCCTGGCTGGCTGCGAACGATGCCACCGGCCGCCGCCTCGTGGTCGTCACCCGGCACGCCGTGGCCACCAGCCCCGCCGAGGACATCCACCTGGCTCACGCGCCCTTGTGGGGTCTGGTGCGCACCGCGCAGAACGAGAACCCAGGTCGTATCCACCTGATCGACACTGACAACCTCGACGACACGTCGCACCTGGCCGATGCCCTGGCCACCGGCGAGCCTCAACTCGCCCGGCGACGTGGCGAGTTCCTCGTCGCCCGTCTGGAGCGCGCCGAGGACAACGGCGTACTTGACCTGCCCGAGGAAACCTGGAGGCTGGGCGCCGGTTCCACCGGGACCATCGAAGCGGTCACCTGCCGGCCCACCCCCGAATGGGACACCGCCCTGACCAGCGGCCAGGTGCGGATCGACGTGCGTGCCATCGGCCTGAACTTCCGCGACACCCTCATCGCCCTGGGCATGTACCCCGGCGAAGCACCACTGGGCAGCGAGGGCGCCGGCATCGTGACAGAGGTGGCCGACGACGTCACCACCGTCTCCGTGGGCGACCGCGTCATGGGCGTCTTCCCGGCCGGAGCCGGCACCGCGACCGTCACGGACCACCGCCTTGTCACCCTCATGCCCGAGGGCTGGTCCTACACCACGGCGGCAGGTGTCCCCGTCGCCTTCCTCACCGCCTACTACGCGCTGTACGACCTCGCCGACCTCCAACCCGGCGAAACACTCCTCCTCCACGCCGCCACCGGAGGAGTCGGCTCAGCCGCACTCCAACTCGCCCAACACACCGGCGCCGACATCTACGCCACCGCCCACCCCACCAAACACCACCTCCTCACCGCACAAGGCCTCACCCCCACCCACATCGCCTCCAGCCGCACCCTCGACTTCGAACACCACTTCCGCACCCACACCCCCCACCACGGCATCCACGTCGCCCTCAACGCCCTCGCCCACGAATACACCGACGCCACCCTCCGCCTCCTCCACCCCGGCGGACGCTTCATCGAAATGGGCAAAACCGACATCCGCAACGCCCAATCCATCCACACCGACTACCAAGCCCACTACCAGAACTTCGACCTCATCGAAGCAGGCCCCGACCGCATCCAGGAGATGCTCAGGGCCCTCACCGAACTCTTCGACACAGGCGCCCTCACACCACTTCCCACCACCTGCTTCGACATCCGCCACACCCCACACGCCCTGCGCCACCTCAGCCAAGCCCGCCACACCGGCAAACTCATCCTCACCCTCCCCCAAACCCTCAACCCCAACGGCACCGTCCTCATCACCGGCGGCACCGGAGGACTCGCCACCCTCACCGCACACCACCTCATCACCACCCACGGCACCAGGCACCTCCTCCTCGCCTCCCGCACCGCACCCCAACACAGCGACCTGCGCGAGGAGTTGGAAGCGCTGGGAGCCGAGGTCACGCTGGCGGCCTGTGACATCACCGACTCCCAGGCGGTCGAGGAACTGATCGCGTCGGTTCCGCAGGAGCACCCCCTCACCGCGGTCATCCACACCGCCGGAGCCCTCGACGACACCACCCTCACCAGCCTCACCCCCGACCGCCTCCACCCGGTGCTGGCCCCGAAGGTCGACGCCGCCTGGAACCTGCACCACGCCACCCGCCACCACAACCTCGCCGCGTTCGTCCTGTATTCGTCAGCCGCCGGCACCCTCGGCAACCCCGGACAAGCCAACTACGCCGCCGCCAACACCTACCTCGACGCCCTCGCCCACCACCGCCACCACCACGGCCAACCCGCCACCAGCCTCGCCTGGGGCTACTGGAAACACACCACCGGCCTCACCCACCACCTCACCGACACCAACCTCGCCCGCAGCAACTCCGCACTCACCACCGAAGAAGGCCTCCGCCTCTTCGACGTAGGTCTCGATGAACGCGCGGAAGCCGCCCTGGTCTGCATGCCGATCGAACCGGCGAGTCTCCGTCGGCGTGGGGATGTGCCTCCGCTGCTCCGGGACCTCGTACCGGCCTCGGGGCGGCGTGGGGCGGCGGCAGGTGCGAGCGCGGTGCAGTGCTCGGGTCTGGCTCAGCAGCTCGCCGCTCTGGGTGAACAAGAACAGCAGCGCCTTCTGCTCGATCTGGTCCGCAGCAACGTCGCCGCCGTCCTCGGCCACAACCGGCCCGAGACGATCGATCCGCAACGCCCGTTCAAGGACCTCGGCTTCGACTCCCTCACCGCCGTCGAACTCCGCAACCGCCTCACCAACGCCACCGCGCTCCAGCTCCCGTCGACACTGGTCTTCGACCACCCGACGCTCACCGCGCTCGCCACGCACCTCCGAGCCAAGGTGCTGGACCAGCAGCCGCAGCTGCGTGCGCCCAAGGCGGTGCCCGCGGTCGTCGACGACGATCCGATCGTGATCGTCTCGATGGCCTGCCGCTACCCCGGGGGCGTGCGGCAGCCGGCGGATCTGTGGCGGCTGGTCGCCGAGGGCGGCGAGACGCTGGGTGACCTGCCCGGCAACCGTGGCTGGGACCTCGACGCCCTGTACGACCCGGATCCGGACGCGCCGGGCAAGATGTACACGCGCAAGGGGTCGTTCCTCTACGACGCGGGCGAGTTCGACGCGGACTTCTTCCGTATGAACCCGCGCGAGGCCCTCGCCACCGACCCCCAACAACGTCTCCTCCTGGAAACCGCCTGGGAGGCCTTCGAACAGGCCGGCATCGACCCCACCACCCTCAAGGGCAGCAACACCGGCGTCTTCGCCGGTGTGATCTCCCAGGACTACCTGATGCGGATGCACGGCGCGCCGGATCACCTGGAGGGTTATTTGGCGACAGGCGGCTCCGGGAGCATCGCGTCGGGCCGGGTGGCGTACACGTTCGGGCTGGAGGGCCCGGCCATGACGGTGGACACGGCCTGCTCCTCGTCCCTGGTCGCCCTGCATCTGGCGGCCCAGGCGCTGCGCAACGGCGAGTGCGACATGGCCCTGGCCGGCGGCGCCACCATCATGGCCACACCGGGCACCTTCCAGGTCTTCTCCCGCCAGCGCGGACTGGCACCCGACGGCCGCTGCAAACCGTTCGCGGACGCCGCCGACGGCACGGGCTGGGGCGAGGGCGTCGGCCTCGTGCTCCTGGAGCGGCTGTCCGACGCCCAGCGCAACGGGCACCCGGTCCTCGCCACGGTCCGGGGCTCGGCCGTGAATCAGGACGGCGCCTCCAACGGCCTGACCGCCCCCAACGGCCCCTCCCAGCAACGCGTCATCGAACAAGCCCTCGCCAACGCCCAGTTGACCCCCGACCAGATCGACGCCGTCGAAGCACACGGCACCGGCACCACACTCGGCGACCCCATCGAAGCACAAGCCCTGCTCGCCACCTACGGACAAGCCCACACCACCGACACCCCCCTCTGGCTCGGCTCCATCAAGTCCAACATCGGACACACCCAAGCCGCAGCCGGCGTCGCAGGCGTCATCAAGATGGTGGAGGCGATGCGACACGGAACGCTGCCGCCGACCCTGCATGTGGACCGCCCCTCCACTCACGTCGACTGGGAGACGGGCAACATCGCACTTCTGACAGCGCCTCAGCCGTGGCCCGACACCAGTCGGCCACGCCGCGCCGCCGTCTCCTCCTTCGGCATGAGCGGCACGAACGCCCACCTCATCCTGGAGGCAGCGTCTTCGTCGACCGCGCCGCCCGCCGAAACGTCAGACGGGGAGCCGCAGGAACGCTCCGGGCCGGTGCCGGTGATCCTCTCCGCACGGACGCCCCAAGCCCTCGCCGAGGCCGCCGGTCAACTGGCCGCCTTCGTCGAATCCCACCCGGACGTGGAGGCGGGGCCCTTGGCCACTCACCTGTGGCACGGACGGGCCAAGCTCGACCACCGCGCCGGAATCATCACGGACGACCGCACTGAACTGCACGCCGCCTTGACCGCACTGGCGGACGGCAGCGGTCACCCCGCACTCGTCGTCGGCCCGGGCACCATCGCACCGGGCAGGACCGCGTTCGTCTTCCCCGGCCAGGGCTCCCAATGGGCCGGCATGGGAAGCCGCCTGGCAGCCGAGGAGCCGCTCTTCGCCGCACACCTGGCCGCATGCCAGCAGGAACTGGCCCGCTGGTGCGACTGGGACCTGCTCGACGTCCTCACCAGCGACAACGAAGACGCCCTCGCCCGCGTCGACATCGTCCAGCCCGCACTGTTCGCCGTCATGACCGGCATCGCCCGACTGCTGGAGCACCACGGCATCACACCGGACGCCGTCATCGGCCACTCCCAGGGTGAAATCGCCGCCGCCCACATCGCCGGGGCACTCACCCTCCCCGACGCCATCGCCGTAGTCACCCTGCGCGCCCAGGCACTGACCCGGCTCGCCGGCACCGGCACCATGGCCAGCTTCCCGCTCCCCGCGGGCGAGTTGTCCGACCTGCCCGACGGCGTGCACCTGGCCGCCGTCAACGGACCGGCCACCACCGTCCTCGCCGGCGAGACCACCGCACTGAGGCAGCTGGTCGAGGAGTACCAGGGCCGTGGTGTGCGGGCCCGGCTCATCCCCGTCGACTACGCCTCCCACACCCCAGCCGTCGAAGCCCTGCGCGAAACGATCCTGACCGACCTCACCGACCGCGCACAGATCCAACCGACCCCGCCGGCCATCCCCTTCTACTCCACCCACACCGGCGGCCTACTTCCAGAGGGGCGGCTGCTGGATGCCACGTACTGGGTCGACAATCTGCGCCATCCGGTGCACTTCCACGACACCGCACTCAAACTCCTCGACGACGGGCACCACACCCTCATCGAGACCAGCCCCCACCCGGTGCTGGCCGCGGCCCTCGCCGACACGCTGACCACGCATCCAGCGGACGCCCACCACTACCCCACCCTCACCCGCCACAACGACACGACGGTTCGGCTGCTGAGCACCCTCACCACCCTCCACACCCACCACCACGGCGTCGACCTCACACCCCACCTGCCCTCCAGGCCGCAACACGACCTGGACCTGCCCACCTACCCCTTCCAACACCAGCCCTACTGGCTCCAAGCACCCGCCCAACTCACCGACGCCACCGACCTGGGACTCACCACCACCGAACACCCACTGCTCAGCACAGCCACCCAACTCGCCGACACCAACAGCACCGTCCTGTCCGGACGCATCAGCCTCAAGACCCACCCCTGGCTCGCCGACCACGCCGTCACCGGAACCGTCCTGCTGCCCGGCACCGCCCTCGTCGACCTCGCCCTCCACGCAGGCGACCACACCGGCGCCACCCACCTGGACGAACTCACCCTCCACGCACCCCTCATCCTCGACGAGTCCGCGAGCCGCGACCTCCAAGTCACCACCACACCCAACACCGACACCGACGGCTGGAGCGTCACCATCCACTCCCGCCCCGACGACACCGAACCCTGGACCTGCCACGCCACCGGCACACTGAGCACCGCCGACCAGCAGGCCCAGCCCCTCACCCACTGGCCACCCACCGGAGTACGACCGGTCGACGTCTCCGACCTCTACGACCGACTCGCCGCCAGCGGCTACGAGTACGGCCCCACCTTCCAGGGCGCCACCGCAGCCTGGACCCAGCCCGACGGCACCCTCCACGCCGAGATCACCCTGCCCCAGACGGCCGATCCCGCCGGACACACCATCCACCCCGCCCTCCTCGACGCCGCCCTCCACCCCCTCGCCACCCGAACCACAACCACCGGCGAAACCCAACTCCCCTTCGCCTGGACCGGCGTCACCGTCCACGCCACCGACGCCACCCACCTACGCGCCACCCTCACCACCACCGACAACGGCATCACCCTCCAGGCCTGGGACCCCACCGGCGCACCCGTCGCCACCGTCAACGCCCTGGCCACCCGTCCGATCGACCCCACCACCCTGACTGCCGGCACGCACAACAGCCTCTTCCACCTCACATGGAAGCCCGCCGAGGCAGGAACGCACGACGTCGACCCCGATGAGGTCGACCTCTACCTGGCCGACACGGATCCCCAGGACGATCCACAGGCCGCACACGCCGCAACCGAGGCGCTCCTCACTCACCTGCAGTCATGGTTGGCCGCCAACGAGACCACTGACCGCCGCTTGGCCGTCGTCACCCGGCACGCCGTGGCCACGAGCGCTACGGAGGACATCCACCTGGCCCACGCACCCCTATGGGGCCTGACCCGCACCGCCCAGAACGAACACCCCGGCCGCATCCACCTCATCGACACCGACGACCCGACCGACACCTCAACCCTCACCCAGACCGTAGCCACCGGCGAACCCCAACTCGCCCACCGCAACGGCCAACTCCTCACACCCCGCCTCACCCGCACCACCACACCAACCAACCCCACCCAGCATTCACTGGACCCCAACGGCACCGTCCTCATCACCGGCGGCACCGGAGGACTCGCCACCCTCACCGCACACCACCTCATCACCACCCACGGAGTCAGGCACCTCCTCCTCGCCTCCCGCACCGCACCCCAACACACCCAACTCCGCGACGAACTGG
Source organism: Streptomyces sp. SudanB52_2052 (assembly GCF_964272415.1). Classification (NCBI taxonomy): domain Bacteria; kingdom Bacillati; phylum Actinomycetota; class Actinomycetes; order Kitasatosporales; family Streptomycetaceae; genus Streptomyces; species Streptomyces sp. SudanB52_2052. The sequence goes on from NZ_OZ186796.1 coordinate 1,035,912, forward strand.
AGGCACTGGGAGCCGAGGTCACCCTCGCCGCCTGCGACATCACCGACCCACAGGCAGTCGAGGAACTCATCGCATCCATCCCCGAAGACCACCCCCTCACCGCGGTCATCCACACCGCCGGAACCCTCGACGACACCACACTCACCAGCCTCACCCCCGACCGCCTCCACCCCGTCCTCGCACCCAAGATCGACGCCGCCTGGAACCTCCACCACGCCACCCGCCACCACAACCTCGCAGCCTTCGTCCTCTACTCCTCAGCCGCCGGCACCCTCGGCAACCCCGGACAAGCCAACTACGCCGCCGCCAACACCTACCTCGACGCCCTCGCCCACCACCGCCACCACCACGGCCAACCCGCCACCAGCCTCGCCTGGGGCTACTGGAAACACACCACCGGCCTCACCCACCACCTCACCGACACCCACATCCACAAAGTCACCCACGGCACCCGGCCCCTCGAAACCGACCACGCCCTCCACCTCCTCGACACCGCACTCACCAGCCCACACGCCCACCACCTCTGCCTCCCCCTCAGCCCCGCCGCCCTTCGTGCGGTCCAGGACCTCCTCCCCGCGCTGCTGCGCGACCTGGTGCCGGCGAGCCGCCGCACCGCTGCCACGGGCGCGAGTGCCGGGGGCGGTTCCGCGCTGGTGGAGCGGCTGGCCGCACTGGCGGAGCCGGCCGAGAAACAGCGTCTGGTGCTCGATCTGGTCCGCACACATGTCGCCGCCGTCCTCGGTCACGCCCGGCCCGACACCGTGGATCCGCAGCGTCCGTTCAAGGAGCTCGGCTTCGACTCCCTCACCGCCGTCGAACTCCGCAACCGCCTCACCAACGCAACCACCCTGCGCCTGCCCGCCACCCTGATCTTCGACCACCCGACCCCGGAGGCCCTGACCAGCCGGATCCTTCAGGAACTGGTTCCGGCGGCCGCCAGTGCCTCGCTGCGGGTGATCGGTGAACTCGACGCGTTGGAGGATGAGTTGACGCGGCTGACGCCCGATGACGAGGAGCGGGCGAGGATCACGCTGCGGCTGCAGACGCTGCTGTCGAACTGGAACGACGCGCGACCGGCCGCGTCCGGGGACGTGGGAGACCGTATCCAGGAGTCGTCGACGGAGGAGATCTTCGACTTCATCGACCGGCAGCTCGGCCGCGCCGACGGTGCCGGCGCGGCTTCGGCCGGCGGTCACTGAATCCGACCGGACCCGCCACCGACTCCACGACGAACCGCCCCGGTGCCGCTTCGGCACCGGGGCGGTTCGTCGTCGTGAAAGGAACTACGGGGTTCGGCGCAGCACCGCCGCCTCCGCCGCGTTCAGCGGGGGCGCGCTCAGCGGTGGCCGTGCGGGGCCCTGCCGGAGGGCCGTGAGGAATTCGGGGGTCTCCAGGTGGGCGAGCGGTGCTGTCAGGGTCGTGACGGCCGTGAGGGCGTCGCACACCCGCTGGTTGACCAGCGACGTGCTGGTCACGAGGTCGGCGAAGCCCTGTCGCTGGGCGGCCTGGGTGGTCAGGCGCGGGTCGCTGACGTCGGCGCGGTTGTCGGGGTAGCACAGGTCCTGGGAGGCGGAGAGCAGCCAGGGTGCGTCGGCGGCGGCCGCGATCGCCTGCTGCGCGGTGCGGGCAAGGCCCGGTTTGAGGCCGCCCGCACGGCGGAGGCAGGTTTCCAGGGCGTGGGCGGACCGGGCTGCGACGCTCATGCCGTGGCCGTGGATGGGGTTGAGGGAGACCACGCAGTCGCCGAGGGCGACGAGTCCCTCGGGGCGCCGTGCCAGGCGGTCGAGGTGCAGTCGGCGGTTGAGGGTGCTGCGGGTCGTGCGGACGGGTGTGAGGGGGTCGGCGGCGTCGATCAGGTCGGCGATCAGGGGGTGGCGCAGGGCGCGGGCGAAGTCGGCGAAGTGGTCTTCGTCGGTGGTCGGTTCGCCGCCGCGGGTGCCGGAGAGTGTGATGATCCAGCGGTCGCCCTCTATGGGGAGGAGCAGGCCGTTGCGGCCTGGGCGGCCGGTGCGGTGGTCGGCGTAGACGCCGACGACCGGGAAGGGCCGGGGGGCGCCGGTGGGGGCGCGGAAGACGCGGGTGGCGTAGGTGAGTCCGGTGTCGACGCTCTCCTCGGTGGCGGGGGGCAGGCCCAGTGCGGTCAGCCAGTGCTTGAGGCGGGAGCCTCGGCCGGTGGCGTCCACGACGAGGTCGGCGGGGAGGTCGAGGGTGGTGCCGTCCGGGGTGCGGACGCGGGCGCCGGTGACGCGTTCGCGGTCGCCCAGCAGGCCCTGTGCCTCGGTGCCCTGCAGGACCTCGATGCGCGGGTCGTTCAGTGCCGCGTCCCGTACGGTCCCGTCGAGCAGGGGGCGGCTGCAGGTGAGGGCGTAGTGGGAGGCGGGGAAGCGGTGCTGCCAGCCGTAGGCGCTGTAGAGGACCATGTCCTGTTTGACGCCGATCCGGTGGGCGCCCGCGGTGCGCAGGCGGTCGAGGGTGCCGGGCAGCAGGGCTTCGATGGCCTCGGCGCCGCCGGACCAGAGGATGTGCGCGTGGCGGCCCTGGGGGACGCCCTTGCGGGGTTCGGGGCGGTCCGGGTAGGTGTCGCGTTCGATCACGGTCACCTTGTCGACGTGGTCGCGCAGGGCGCGGGCGGCCAGGACGCCGGCGAGGCCGCCGCCGAGTACGACGCCGTGCACCGTCTCCTGTGTGCGGGGTGCTGTTTCCGCCATGCCCGATCCGCCCTTTCCGTGTGGTCCGGTCCGGGCGGTTGCCGTATGCCGCCCGGCTCACCATGCGGGGCGGGTCTTGGGGGTGACTTGCCGGTTTCTAAAGCCTTTCGCGGCTTCGTGGCGGGCGGTCGAAGGCCTTACGCTACGGGCCTGTTCGGCAGGTCCGAGTCCGGAAGGATGCCCTCATGCGGGATTCGTCCATGCAGGTCGGAGTCGATGTGAACCGGTGCGTGGCGTCGGGCATGTGTGCGCTGCTGGCGCCCGGGGTCTTCGACCAGGAGGAGCGGACGGGCCAGGTGGTGCTGCTGGCTGAGCATCCGCCCGCTGCGGAGTGGGAGGCGGTGGAGGAGGCCGAGCGTTCGTGTCCCGGGCAGGTCATCCGCTTCGGTGAGGCGGCCGCCGCGCGGGGCGAGGCGGGGTAGGAGGGCGCGGCCCCGCGGTGCGTCAATCCGAGGCAAGGCAGGCTAGGCGCGCGGCCCCGCGGTGCGTCAATCCGAGGCAAAGCGGGCTTAGGCGCGCGGCCCTGGGGTGCGTTAAGCCGAGGCAAGGCGGGCTTAAGCGCGCTGCCGGAGGCTGGGCGCGAAGGCGTGGACCGGTGTGGTCGTCGCCGCCGTCGCGCAGCGGTGTTCCGGGCGCGGGGCGGGCGCACCACCGTGCCCCGGCGTGCCCTGGCGCTCTGTCACCTGCCGGTTCCGTCCGCCCGCCGCGCCGGATTCGCCGGTCGCGGGAGCAGGCCGAGAAGGGAACCGAGATGACGGACACGCTGTCCACGCCGCCCCGGCGGTTGCCGACCGAGCGCACGCGTCCGCTGGATCCGCCCGAGGAGCTGGGCCGGCTGCGTGAGGAGGAGCCGGTGAGTCCGCTGCTGTATCCGGACGGGCATGTGGGGTGGCTGGTGACCAGTCATGCCGCGGCCCGCAAGGTACTGAGCGATCAGCGGTTCTCGGCTCGTGGCGACTTGAAGAAGGTGCCGTTCGAACTGCCGTCGGGGGGCCGGCCGTGGGAGACGGTGCCGCCCGGTTTCTTCATGCACATGGATCCGCCGGACCACACGAAGTACCGGCGGCTGCTGACGGGGCAGTTCACCGTGCGGCGGATGAAGGCGCTGGAGCCGCGGATCGCGCAGGTGACGGAGGAGCATCTGGACGCGATGGAGCGGCAGGGGCCGCCGGCGGATCTGGTGCCGTCGTTCGCGCTGCCGATCCCGTCGCTGGTCATCTGTGAGCTGTTGGGCGTTCCGTACAGTGAGCGGCCGCGGTTCCAGGATCATTCGACGACGGTCATGCGGATCGGGTCGTCGCACGAGGAGGTGGCGGCGGCCTTCGGGGCGATCTACGGGCTGATCCACGAGCTGGTGCAGCTGAAGCACAAGGAGCCCGCGGACGATCTGCTGAGCGGGCTGATCGCCTCCGGTGAGCTGAGCGACGCGGAGCTGACCGGGGTGGGGATGCTGCTGCTGATGGCGGGGCACGAGACGACGGCGAGCATGCTGTCGCTGGGGACGTACGCGCTGCTGCGTCATCCCGGCGAGCTGGCGCGGCTGCGGGAGGATCCGGAGCTGTTCGGCAACGCGGTCGAGGAGCTGATGCGGTATCTGACGATCGCGCAGTTCGGGGTCCCGCGCACGGCGCTGGAGGACGTGGAGCTGGAGGGCAGGCTGATCAAGGCGGGTGACGGGGTGACGGTGTCGCTCGCGGCGGTCAATCGTGATCCGGGGCGTTTCGAGGATGCGGACCGGCTGGACGTGGGGCGTTCGACGTCCGGGCACATGGCGTTCAGCTACGGCATCCACCAGTGCCTGGGGCAGCAGTTGGCGCGGGTGGAGATGCGGATCGCGTATGCGGCGCTGTTCCGGAGGTTCCCGGGACTGCGGCTGGCGGTGGACGCGGACGAGGTGCCGCTGCGTTCGGAGGCGACGATGTATGCCGCGCAGCGGCTTCCGGTGACGTGGTGAGGCGGGCCGTGGGCGCCGGGCGCCGGGTGCGTCCGGTGCGGTCGGTGTGCCGGCCCGGGCGGTGGCCCGGGGTGGCCGTGGCGCGGCGGGGAGGTGCGGTGCGGTGCTGGTTCTGAACGGGCGTCCGGTGCTGCGGGTGGCGTCGGTGGGTACGGCGGCGCCGGGTCCGCGGATCGACAACGCCACGCTGGGGCGCCGTATGGGTCTGGGGCCGGCGTGGGGGCAGTGGGCCGAGGCGTTCATCGGGACGCGGTTCCGGCATCTCGCGGTGGATCTGGAGTCGGGTGAGCCGCGGTTCTCGCTGGCGGATCTGGGGGAGACGGCGGGGCGGCGGGCGCTGGCCGCGGCGGGTCTGGAGCCGTCGGACGTCGATGTGATGGTGATGGGCACGGCCATGCCCGACATGCTGATGCCGACGACGGTGAACGTGATCGCCGACCGGCTTGGCATCGACCAGGTGCCCACGTACCAGTTGCAGTCGGGGTGTTCGGGTGCGGTGCAGGCGCTGTCGCTGGCGGCGTCGCTGCTGTTGTCCGGGGGGCACCGTACGGCGCTGGTGCTGGGCGGTGACGTGTCGGCGAAGCTGGTGGACCCGGACATGGACGCCGCGGCGCTGCCGCCGGCGCAGTTGGTGAACCTGTTGCTGTTCGGGGACGGGGCGGGTGCGTTGGTGCTCAGCGCGGACCCGTCGCCGGGTCCGGCGCTGCGGGCGGTGTTCACGCGGCTGGTCGGGCTGGGGCGGGAGCCGGGTCAGACCCTGGACTGGTACGGGGCGAGCAGACGCTTCGACGGCCCTCCGGTGAGCGAGGACTACAAGGCGATCGAGGAGGCGGTTCCGGTGCTGGCCGCCGAGTCGGCCGAGGAGGTGCTGGACGGGCTGGAGTGGAAGCCCGGGGACCTGTCGTACGTGCTGCCGCCGCAGTTGTCGGGCCGGATGACGGCGCGGATCCGGGAGCGGATGGGGTTGCCGGAGGCGCGGGAGGTGTCCTGCGTGGAGGAGACCGGCAACAACGGCAACGCGCTGGTGTTCTTCCAGTTGGAGCGGCTGCTGTCGCGGCTGGCGTCCGGGGACCGGGCGGTCGGGGTCGCGATCGAGTCGAGCAAGTGGATCAAGTCGGGCTTCGCACTGGAGGCGGTCTGACGGTCCTACGTCCTGACGGTCCTGGTACGGCTGTGCCGTTCCGTTGCGTGTGTGTCGGCGCCGCGGCCCTGTTGAGGGGCCGGGGCGCCGACGTGCATGCCGGAGCACCCGCATTCGACGCCCGGTGATATATGGTTTTCATGAAACAGTGAACGAAAGTTCCGGTGCGTTCGTCCATCTCCCAGGCGTACGGCACATCGGTACACATGACGCGGAGGGATGCGCTGATGGCGGTCGCCCCGGACGGCACTCGGCAGGACACCGGCCAGGAACTGGCGGTGAGCCGCTTCATCGAGCAGTTCGCGCTCAGCATGGCGGGGCTCGGCTTTCCACGGATGGCCGCGCGGGTGTTCGTGGCGGTGCTCATCTCGAAGGACGGACTGACCGCCGTCGAGCTGGCGAACCAGCTGAAGATCAGCCGGGCCGCGGTGTCGCAGGCGGTGCGGTACCTGATGCAGCTGGGCCTGGTCGAGCGGCAGCGGGAGCCGGGGCAGCGCCATGACCACTACCGGGTCACGGACGGCATGTGGTACGAGATGTTCGCCCGCCGCGACGAGGTGTTCCTGCGGCTGGAGGACAACCTCGCCGACGGGATCGCCGCGCTGGGCGACGACAGCCCCGGGGCGGCGCGGCTGGACGAGACGCGGCGGTTCTTCGAGTTCATCCGCGGCGAGGTGCCCAAGCTCATGACGCGCTGGCGCGAGTCGCAGGGCGAGACACAGGGTGAGACGCGGGCCGAGGAGTCCTGAGCCGTTCGGGCGGGCCGGAGGTGCGGGGGCGGCCGCTTTAGGTGCCTGCAAGCCGGCGGCAAGCGGGCACGGTGAGGCTGGTGGCGCCCGCCCGGGGTGCGGTGCCGCGTCCACGGGTCGGGCCGCCGCGAAGCCTCGCCTGGAGGGTGTGATCCGTGTCCTCGGCCCCCGCTCCCCCGCCCGCCGCCGACCCCGTGGCGGACCTGCACCGGTCCGGCCGCCTGGCCGCCGAGTATCCGCGGCTGCCCGAGCTGCTGCGCGGGCTCGGTGACGACGAACTGCAGCGCGCGGGGCGGTTGCTGACGCGTCTGTCGCCCGACGAGGTGCTCGCCGAGCATCCGGGCCAGCCGACCGTGTCGGTCGCGGTCACCGGGCACGGCACGGTGAGCGGGCTGGTCCCGCCGCTCACCGCGGAACTGGCCCGGCATGGACTGCTGTTGCGCCCGCACGTCGGCGATTTCGGCAGCTGGCTGTTCGATCTGGCCGATCCCGCGAGCGAGGTGTACGCGGCCGGCGGTGACCTGGTCGTGTGCGTGCTGGACGCCGACGTGGTCTTCGACGAGGTCCCCTGGCCCTGGCGGCCCGAGGACGTGGAGCAGGTGCTGGCCGAGAAGGTCCGGCTCCTGGACAAGCTCGCCGCCACTCATGCCTCGGCCGGGTCGGGCACGCTCGTGTACACCACCCTGCCGCTCCCCCGGGAGTTCTCCGCCCAGTTGGTGGACCACCGCTCCCGCTCCCGGCTGGGCGCGGTGTGGCGGAGGGGGAACGCCCGGCTGCTGGGGCTGATGGAGGAGCATCCGGGGCTCGTCGTCCTCGACCTGGACCAGTTGCTCACCGGTCCGGCCGCCCTGGGCGACGCCCGCCTGGTGGCGTACACGGGAACGCCGTTCACGCCCGAGTTGACCGCCGCCCTCGCCCGCGACCTGGCCCACCTGGTGCGCGGGCGGTCCGGGCGGGCGAAGAAGGTGCTCGCCGTCGACCTGGACGGCACGTTGTGGGGCGGGGTGCTGGGCGACGACGGGCCGGAGGGCATCGAGGTCGCCGGTGGCCTGCGGGGCCGGGCGTTCCGGCAGCTGCAACGGGTGGTCGCGCAGCTCGCCTCGCGTGGGGTGCTGCTGGCCGCGGTCAGCAAGAACGACCTGGACCCGGTGCGGCAGGTGCTGCGTGAGCATCCCGAGATGACGTTGCGTGAGGACGACTTCGTGCGCGTCGTGGCCAACTGGGAGCCCAAGCACGGGAATCTGCGGGCCCTGGCGGAGGACCTCAACCTCGGTCTGGACAGTTTCGTCTTCGCTGACGACAGCGCCTACGAGTGCGGCCTGGTCGCCCGGGAACTGCCGGAGGTGACGGTGCTGCACCTGGACGGCGATCCCGCGCTGCACGCCCGACGGCTGCTCGCCGACGGCTGGTTCGACGTGCGGGACCTCACGGAGGACGACGTACGGCGACCTGCCCGCTACCGCGAGGAACTCGTCCGCAAGGACTTCCTCGACTCCTTCGCCTCGCTGGAGGACTACCTGCGCGAGCTGGAGGTGCGGGTGGAACTGGCCACGGCGAGCGAGACCGACACGCCCCGGCTCGCGCAGCTCACGCAGCGCACGAACCAGTTCAACCTGACCACGCGGCGGCTTCAGCACGACGAGGTCCGCGCGCTGGCCGGTTCGCCCGGGCAGCTGGTCCTGGCCATCAGGTCCGGCGACCGCTTCGGGGACAACGGGCTGGTCGGGGCGGTGTTCGTGCGGACCGGCGGGCCGGTGTGGCGCATCGACAACTTCCTGCTGAGCTGCCGGGTCTTCGCCCGGGGCATCGAGCAGGGCTGCCTGGCGGCGCTGCTGGAGCACGCCCGCGCCCGCGGCGCCGAGGCCGTCGAGGCCCGCTATGTGCCGTCCCCGAAGAACGGCAAGGTCAAGGACTTCTATCCGCGCAACGGCTTCGACGCACACGGGCACGCCGAGGACGGGTCCGCCCTGTTCCGTCATGAGCTGCGGCGGATCACGGCGGTGCCCGGGCACCTGGGCCTGACGGTGCGCTGGGAGCGGGAGGGAACACGATGAACGACGTCGCCGAGCTCAAGGAGTTCACGCGCGTCCACGCCCGGGCCCTGCAACTGCCGCCCGAGCTCTACGCGGAGGTGCTAAACCGGGTCACCAACGACGAGGACGGTGCCCCGGGGTCGTGGGCGGTGGAGTGGTCGGCGACGGCGGCCGCGCTGGCCGAGACCGGCCGGCTGCTGCCGTCGTTCCTGTGCTCGGCCATGGCCCGTTTCCCGTTCGTCGACGGTCCGGCGCGGCGCTCGGCCTACGAGCGGGCCCGGTCGGTGTTCGACCGGTGGCGCGGGCAGCATCCGGACATCGAGCCGGTGCGGGTGAAGTCGCCCGGTGGGGAGCTGGTCTGCTGGGCGGGTGGTCTGTCCGCCGCGGAGCCGAAGCCGCTGCTGCTGGTGACGGGCGGGATCGTCAGCGTCAAGGAGCAGTGGGCGCCGGTGGTGCTGCAGGCGGCCCAGCTGGGCATGGCGGTGGTCGTGACGGAACTGCCGGGCGTGGGCGAGAACTCCCTCGTGTACGACCGGGACAGCTGGCGGATGCTGCCGGCCGTGCTGGACGCGGTCGCGGACCGCGCGGACGTCTCCCGCACCTACGCCCTCGCGAACAGCTTCGGCGGGCATCTGGCGCTGCGCTGGGCGGGGCGGGACGCGCGGCTGCGCGGGATCGTGACGTCCGGGGCGCCGGTCAGCGTCTTTTTCACCGACGGCGCCTGGCAGCGTCGGCTGCCGCGCATCACCCGGGACACGCTGGCCCGGCTGACGGGCGTGGCGCCGGGTGACGACGGGGCGCTGGGCGCGGTACTGGCCGAGTGGGCGCTGACGCCACAGGAGCTGTCCGCGCTGGACATCCCGGTCTGCTACTCGGCCAGCCTGCGCGACGAGATCGTCCCCGCGGGGGATCCGGCGTTCCTGCGCCGGCACGTGCGGCGGCTGACCCTGAACGAGTTCGACGACGTGCACGGCGCGCCGGGGCACGTCCAGCAGACCGTGGAGTGGACGTTCGGTTCGCTGCTGGCCATGCGGGACGGTGCCCCGCCGTCCTGAGCGGGGCGCCACGCGCTCGAAAGGGCCGTCACCGGGACCGCGTCGGGGGATGCCGCGGTCCCGGTGACGGCTGTGCCGTCGCGGACCGGCCCTCAGCCGGGGGATGTCACTGGAGGGCCAGGTCGCGGCGGCGGAACAGGGCGGTGCCCGCGGCGGTGAGGACCGCCGTGATCACCAGCAGCACCAGCAGGGGGCCGACCGTGAAGTCGCCGCCGGGCAGACCGGGTACGTGACTGAACGGCGAGATGTCCATGACCACCTGCGGCAGGTCCAGCGTCGAGCCGATCTGGCTGATCAGCAGGCACACCGCGAACGCCGCCCAGGGCAGGCCGATGGCCAACCGGGGCAGGGAGCCGAAGGTCAGCACGGCGAACGCGGCCAGCACCAGCACGGCCGGCAGGCGCACCAGCGCGGCCGCGACGAGGGAGCCGAACTCCGCTCCCATGTCCCCGGTGGCCAGGCCGTAGCCGACGGCGGCGCTGATCCCGGTGAGCAGCATCAGCACGGTGACACCGGCGAGCGTGACGACCAGATGGCCCGTCAGCCAGCTGAACCGGCTGGTGGCCGCGGACAGCACTGTCTCCAGTCCGCCGCTGGTTTCCTCGTGGCGCATCCGGTTCAGCGACTGCACGGCGAATCCGGCGACGGCGAGGCCCATCAGGCCGATGGTGGCGGACAGGTAGGCGTCCAGCAGCGAGCCGGTGCCGCCGAGTTGCTGGATGATCTCGGCGGTGCGCTCGCTGTCGCCGATCAGGTCGTTGATCTCGTCGCCGACGACGCCGAAGGCGAAGCTCATGACGGACACGCCGACGGCCCAGCCGGCCAGGGACCCGCGGTGCAGGAACCAGGCCAGACCGGTCGGGCTGAGCAGGGCGGGGGCGGCCTCGGGCGGGCGGGGCGACACCGCGCGCATGCCCATGCCGACGTCGCGGACGCGGGTGAGGGCGAAGGCCACGCCGACCTGGACGACGAAGGCGGCGAGCGGCAGGGCCAGCACCCACCACCGATCCTGGTCGTAGGGGCGGATCTGCTGGCCCCAGCCGATCGGGGAGAACCAGGAGGGCCAGGCGCTCTCGACGCGCAGGCCGCCGTCGGTGGTGCGGCCGGCCACGTCGCCGACGGCGCGCAGCATGAACGCCACGCCGAGCACGGCCGCCGCGGCGCCGTTGGCGGCCCGGGAACTCTCCCAGATCTGGGCGGTGACCGCGGCGACGCCGGCGAAGGAGACACCGACCGCGCCGATCGCGGCGCCGGCCGCGAAGGAGGAGCCCGGCGGCAGACCCGCCGACGCCAGTCCGAGGGCGCTGACGACCGCGAGCACCACGTTGGCCAGGACGGCGAGGAGCAGTCCGGCCGTGAGGGCCGCGTGCCGGCCGACGGCGGTGGAGCCGATCAGCTCGGAACGTCCCAGTTCCTCGTTCTGCCGGGTGTGGCGGACGACGGCGAGGGTGCTCATCAACGCGGCGGCCGCGAGGACGAGCAGCAGGGACTGCGTCATGGCCGTGGCGCCCTCGCTGGCGCCGGAGACCAGGCCGCTGAACACCAGGGAGGCCGGGTTGTCGGCGGCGCTGGTCTGGGCGGCGATCCGGTCCTTCTCGGTTGCGTACAGGCCGCTGATGCTGGAGGCCGTGGCCGTCTGCACCAGGGTCAGTCCGATGATCCACAGCGGGAGTTGGATCCGGTCCCGGCGCAGGGCGAGCCGGAGCAGGTCGCCGGTGCCGGCGAAGTAACGGCTCATCGCCGCGCTCCGGCCGTCTCGCGCTGGGCGGGCACCTCTTCGCCGTAGTGCCGCATGAACAGTTCCTCCAGCGTGGGCGGGGCGCTGGTCAGGGACACGATGCCGAAGTCGGCCGCGTGGCTGATCACGGCGCCGACCTTGCCGCTGTCGACGGTGAAGCTGAGCCCGTCGGCGTCGGAGCGCACGTCGTGGACGCCCTCGAACCGGTCGAGACCGGTCAGCTCGCGCTCCGTCTGGACCGTGATCGAGACCCGGGTGAGGTGGCGCAGCTCCTTCATCGAGCCGGACTCCACGGTGCGGCCCTCACGGATGATGCTGACGCGGTCGCACAGGGCCTCCGCCTCGGCCAGGATGTGACTGGACAGCAGCACGGTCGCGCCGTCCCGCTTCAGGTCGAGGACGCAGCTCTGGAACACCGACTCCATGAGGGGGTCGAGACCGGAGGTGGGCTCGTCGAAGATGTACAGCTCCACGTCGGAGGCGAGCGCCGCGACCAGGGCCACCTTCTGCCGGTTGCCCTTGGAGTAGGTCCGGAACTTCTTCGTGGGATCGAGTTTGAACCGCTCCAGCAGCTCGTCGCGACGCCTCTTGTCGATGCCGCCGCGCAACTTGCCGATCAGGTCGATCGACTCGCCGCCGGAGAGATTGGGCCAGAGGTTCACGTCGCCCGGTACGTAGGCGAGACGGCGGTGCAGGTCCACGGCCTCGTGCCAGGGGTCTCCGTCCAGCATCCGAACCTCGCCGGCATCGGCCCGCAGCAGGCCGAGCAGGACCCGGATGGTCGTGGACTTGCCGGCGCCGTTGGGCCCCAGGAGGCCGTGCACCTCGCCCTGCCTGACCGCCAGGTCGAAACCGTCGAGGGCCCGCACCTGACCGAACGTCTTCACTAAGCCTGCTACGGCAATGGAGTTCGTCACTGTCACAACGTATCAAACTTCCACGACTTTGTGAAATCTGCGAAATCTCAGTTCGCGGGGCCGGGGCGGACGGGTGCAGCCCGGGCGGGCCGGGGTCCGTCCCCCTGCCCCCTGTGCGCCAGGCATGCATCGACAGGCGGGACCCTAGGGGGCTCTTAGGGGTGGGTAGGGGCTTCAGACGCCTTCCGCTTTCTCATAGCCTGCAAAGGCCTGCACGGCCACGGGAACACTTGTCCGGCACATCACACGGAGGTGGACGGGAGAAGCCTTGACATTCGCTTCACGGAAAGTACAGAAACGGAAGCAGCGTATTGTCAACGGGGGTTGAGTTAGTGCAATACGACATACTCGGACCGGTACGGGTGACCGACACTCGGGGCGGCAGGTTCGTCAGCGCCAGGAAGATGCAGGTGCTGCTGGTCCTCCTGCTCATCCGCGCCCGACAGGTGGTCTCCATCGACGAGGCCATCGCCGAGATCTGGGGGGACAATCCCCCACGCCGGGCAACGGCAGGCATTCACGTGTACATCTCCCAACTCCGAAAGTTCCTCGCGCAACCCGGCAGCCGGCACAATCCGATTCTCACGCGGCCTCCCGGATATCTGTTCCATCTCGGCGACGACGAGTTCGATGTCGACCGGTTCCAGGAGCTGCTCCACCAGGGGCGGCGGCACCTCAAGGAAGGCCGGCCGGAGAACGCCGTCGCCGCATTCGAGACGGGACTCTCCCTCTGGCGCGGCCCGGCCCTCGGCGACCTGTGCGACGGGCCGATCATCGAGGGATTCGCCACGTGGCTGGAGGAGACCCGGCTGGAGTGCGTCGAGTCGCTGATCGAGGCGCAGCTCAGTCTCGGCCTGCACCGTGAACTCGTCGGCCGCCTCTACTCCCTGACGGCCCAGCACCCGCTGCGGGAGACGTTCTACCGCCAGCTGATGCTCGCCCTGTGCCGCTCCGAGCGGCAGGCCGACGCACTGCGCACCTACCAGCAGGCCCGGACCCGCCTCAACGAGGAGCTGGGTCTGGAGCCGTGCCGGGCACTGCGGGATCTGCAGCAGGCCATCCTGATCGCCGACGAACGGCTGGAGCTGCCCACCGCGGTATGACCCGCGCCGCAGCCGCCACGGGGGGCGGGCGGAGCCACCGGGCTCCGCCCGCCCTCGCCGTTCGTCACCGCGGAGCGGTCTCAGCTCCACGGCGACCGGTGCGCGGCGCGCAGACGGTGCGTCAGCTCCGCCAGGACCCTCGGCCCGCTCTGGTCGCCGTGGACGAAGTAGTGGTCGCCCGGCAGGACCAGGAGCTCGAAGTCCGCGGTGGTCAGCGTCCGCCAGGCCCTCGCGTCCGCCTCGGACACCACCGGGTCGGCGGCGCCGTGGAAGGCCGTCACGGGCAGGTGCAGCGGCGGCTCGGTCAGGTCGTGGCGGTAGCTCTCGACGATCCGCAGGTCCGCGTACCCCGCGCCGTCCAGGGCCACCTCGGCCACGCCGGCCAGATCGTCGCCCAGTTCCGTGCGCAGCGCGTCCCGATAGCGTTCCGGCTCCGCGCGGCGCAGGCTCATCAGCTCCTCGTGACCGGGCATCTCGGTGAAGCCCAGGCTGCGCGTGACCGACCGCAGCCGCGCGCCCAGCGGATTCTCCCGCCCCGTCGGCGCGCTGAACGCGCTGACGAAGAGGTGGCGCAGCGACTCCCCGTACTTGGGGCCCAGCCGGTGCGCCAGCCGGAAGGCCAGCAGGGCACCCATGCTGTGGCCGTAGAGGGCGAAGGGCCGGTCCAGGTAGGGCTCGAGCGCCTGCGCGACGGCCTCCACCGCGTCCTCCACCGCGTCGACGGGATGCTCGTCCCCGCGTTCCTCACGGCCCGGCAGCTGCACCGGGCACACGTCGACCGCGGGATCCGCGGCGGCCGCCCAGTCCCGGTACAGCGAGGCCCCGCGGCCGCCGTAGGGCAGGCAGAACACCCGTACGGCGCAGTCGTCGCGCGGGGTGACCGGGAGCCAGCGGGCACTGTCCTTGTCGTAGGGGCGCCGGGGCCCGGCCACGGCGTGTCCCTCGACGGACGCCATGACGCGGTCCAGTACCTCGTCGAGGGTGGGCCCGGCGATGAGGAGGTCGACCGGGAGGTCGACGGCAGCCTCGGCACGGACGCGCCGGCGCAGTTCGAGGGCGGCCAGCGAGTCCAGTCCGGTCTCCGCCAGCGGCTGGGTGAACGGGACGTCCTCGGGCGGCAGTTGCAGCAGCTCCCCGACCATCCGCGCGAGGCGGGCCCGCAGGGCCGCGCGGCCGGACCGCCCGTGCCACCGCGCGCGGGCCGCGTCGGCCGCCGCGTCGGTGGGCGGGGTGTCCGGGGCGGGGCCGCCGGGGCCGATGACCCTGATCTCGGTGCCGCGGGCCCAGCCGACCGTCCGGCCGTCCTCGGCGCACAGGAGGTGGTCGCCGACCAGGCGGTCGCGGGTGGCGGGAGCGGTCAGCCGTACGTGGCACCACAGCGGACCGTCCGCGCGGGCGCCGAAACCGGCCTCGCCGAGACCCGCGACCATGAACAGGTCGCGCTCGTGCAGGTCCCGCTCCGCGGCGAGCGCGTAGAGCGGGGCGCAGGCGTCCAGCACGCCCGGCGGCACCGGGAGTTCGGGGGCGGGGCGGCCGGGTCCACCGTGCGTCTCCTCGGCCGACGGGGCACGGAGCCGGGCGAGGATCTCGCCGTCGCCCAGCCAGGCCTCGGTGACCCAGGCGACCGACGGGCCGTACGGCACGCCCCGCTCGGCGAGGCGGCGGTGGAACTCGGTGCCGTCGATCCGCTCGAGGCAGCGTTCCCTGATCGCGGCGCGGGCCTCCTCGGTCAGCGGCCGCGCGTCGGCGGCGGGGTCCTCGGCGGCCGGGTCCGGGCGCATCCGGCCCCCGGCGTGCCGGCGCCAGGTGTGCGGTTCGCCCGGGCCGGACGCTTCGTCGGTGGCCCGGCTGTGCACCGAGAACCCGGACCAGCCGTCGCCGTCGGGCGGATCGAGCACGAGGTGCACGGCGCGTTCCCTCGCGCCGGTGAGCGTGAGTGCCTGTTCGAAGGTGACGCCGGCCAGCCGCAGTCCGCCCGCGGGGCGCGCGGCCGACGCCAGCATGTCCTGGTAGTGGCCGACGTGGACGACGCCCGCGGTGTCGGCGACCTCCGGCAGCAGGGCACGGCTCACCGTGGTGGTGAACTGCCGCTGCTCGAGCGGGGACGGCAGCGTCCGCAGGCCCAGGGTGCCGACGGGTGTGCCCGCGCCGGGTGCCGCCGGGGCGTCCGTCTCGGTGGGGGCGGTGCGGTACTCGCGGCGGCGGAAGGTCTGCCCGGGCAGGTCCAGCCGGCTCCGGTCGTAGCCGTCGTCGAAGGCGGACCAGTCGACCTCGTCACCCGTCAGGTGGCGGTGGGCCAGGCCGTCGAGGAGTTCGGTCCAGATGTCGGCGCCGGGCAGTCGCCACACACCGTCCGGGTCCTCCGGGGCCGGTGTGCCGCCGATGTGGACCAGGGTGTCGTAGCCGTGCGCGGCGAGCGCCCCGGCCGCCGCCCGCGCCGAGGTGCCCGCCCCCTCCGGGGCCCAGAAGGCCGGGTCGGCGGCCTGGTCGGCGGTCATCTCGGCGGCGTGCGGGCCGTGCAGCAGGCGCAGGGCGGGGGCGCGCCGGGGCAGGGCGGCGGGCGCGGGGGCACCGGTGTGCCGGGCGGCGAGCAGGCCGCCGGCCGCCCGGGCGTCGAGTACGCCGCCGAGCAGACCGGCCGCGAGGTTTCCGGGGGTGTTCCCGCCGGCCACGGCCCCCGGTGCGAGACCCCAGTCCGCGAGCGTACGCACCAGGGCGACCTGACAGGCGATGGTCCGCACGTCCCGCGCGAGTGCGGAACGGTCGGGCCCGGGGGCGGGGTCGGTGCGGTCCGGGTCGGCCGGGGTCGTGTCGGTGGCTGTCGTGAGGTCGGTGGCGCACTGGTCGTAGTGGGCGCGGAAACCGGGGTGGGTGGGGTGCAGTGCCGCGACGATGCGGGCCGCCCTGTCGGCGGTGGCGTCGAGCAGGAAGGCGACCGGCCGCGCCGGGGCGCGGTCGCGGGCGCCGACCACGTCGGACGCGGAGAGCTGCCGGCCGCCGCCGGCCACCTCGGGGGCGTCGGCGGTGGCCAGTCCGGCCAGCCAGTCGGTGAGTTCGCCGCGCGACGCGGTCACGAGGGCGGCGCGGTGCGCGAAGTGCGCGCGGCGGGCGGTGGTGGTGTGGCAGACGTCCGCGAGGGCCGCCTCGGGGTGGCGTGCCAGCCAGTCGCCGAGGCGGGCCGCCGCCTCGCGCAGGCCCTGCGGGTCGCGGGCCGACAGGGCCAGCACGTGGGCGGGGCGTTCGGGGCCGGTCTCGCGGGGTGGCACGGCCGGGGGCTCGGTGACGACGACGTGCACGTTGGTGCCGCTGAAGCCGAAGGAGCTGACGCCCGCGGTGCGCGGCCGCCCGTCGGCGTGGACCGGCCAGGGACTGGTCCGGTCGTTGAGGACCACCGGCAGCCGCTCGACGCCGAGCCGCGGGTTGGGGGTGCGCAGATGGAGGTTGCCCGGGATCTCCCCGTGCCGCAGGGCGAGGACCGTCTTGATCAGGCCCGCCACTCCGGCCGCCGCCTCCAGGTGCCCGACGTTGGACTTGACGGCGCCGATGCGCAGCGGGGCCTCGGACGTCCGCCCGGCGCACAGGACGTCGGCGGCGGCGCGCACCTCGATCGGGTCGCCCAGCGGCGTGCCCGTGCCGTGCGCCTCCAGGTAGTCCACGTCGTGCGGGTCGGTCCGGGCCGTCTTCAGGGCCTGGCCGATCAGTTCGCGCTGCGCCCTGCCGTTGGGGACGGTCAGGCCGCTGGTGCGGCCGTCGTGGTTCACGGCCGATCCCCTGATGAGGGCGAGCACGGGGGCGCGTACGGCCGCCGCGTCCCCGGCGCGCATGAGGGCGACCATGCCGCAGCCCTCCGCACGGGCGTAGCCGTCGGCCGCGGCGTCGAAGACCTTGCAGCGCCCGTCCGCGGCCAGGGCCTCCATCCGGCTCAGGGCGACCATGACGGCCGGTGACAGCATCGCGCTCACTCCGCCGGCCACGGCCGCCGCGCACTCGCCGCGGCGCAGGCTCTCCACCGCCAGGTGGACGGCGAGCAGCGACGAGGAGCACGCCGTGTCCACGGCCAGGGCGGGGCCGCGCAGCCCCAGGGTGTGGGCCACCCGGCCCGCGGCGACGCTGATGGCGGAGCCGGTGGCCGTGTACGGCCCGGCGTCCCGCAGCGGCCGGGGCCGCAGGGCGTTCTCGGATCCGGAGATGCCGACGAACACGCCGATGCGCTGTTCGGCCCGGGTGCCGGAGAGCAGCCCCGCGTGTTCGAGCGCCTGCCAGCTCGCCTCCAGCAGCAGCCGGTGCTGCGGGTCCATCTCGCGGGCCTCGGCGTCCGGGACGCCGAAGAACGACGCGTCGAAGGCGTGGGCGCCTTCGGCGAGGAAGCCGCCGCGGCGGGTGTAGGCGGTGCCGGGGGTGTCGCGGTCGGGCGCGTACCAGCGCTCCCCGGGCCAGCGGTCGGCGGGGACGTCCACGATGCCGTCGCGGCCCTCGCGCAGCAGGTCCCAGAAGCGTTCGGGGGTGTCCGCGCCGCCGGGGAAGCGGCAGCCCAGGCCGACCACCGCGACGGGCTCCTCGGTCCGGGCGCGCAACCGCCCGACCTGCTCGCGCAGTGTCCGGACGGCGTCCAGGGAACGCCTCAGCAGGGCGTCATCGGTCATGGCCGTTCCTCTCCCCCAGTGGTTCGCCGGACGTCCGCGCGGACGGGTCCGTCGCGGGCGCCCGGCACACGTGCTCGGACTTCACGCCCTACAGCTCCAGTTCCGCCAGGACGTGCTCCAGTTCGGCCGCCACGGCCGAGATGCCGTCCTCGGGCGCCGCCGCGGGCCGGGCGGTGCCGGCCGGTTCGATGCGCAACAGCCGCTCCAGCTTGGCCCGTTCGGCGTGCACGACCCCGAACTCGGGTACCGCGTGGTGCAGTGCCGCGTCGAAGGCCGCCACGCCGACGGCGTTCTCCAGCGGGGTCAGGCCGAGCCTGCGGCGTACGAAGCCCTCGGTGGCCGCGTCGACCCGCATGCCGCCGTCGCGCCAGAACGGCCACACCACGGCGATGCTCGCGCCGGACCGCTCCCCCGCGGCCCGCTTCTCCTCGCGGGCGCGGCTGAAGGCGTTCAGGAAGCGGCTGGCGAAGGCGTAGTCGGCCTGGCCCGGGTTGCCGGCGAGGGCGGCCAGCGAGGAGAACACCATGAAGACGTCGAGGTCGTCGTCGCGGGTCGCCTCGTCGAGGTGCACGGCGCCGTCGACCTTGCCGGCGAGGACGGCGTCGATCTCGTCGGCGCTCTTGTTCGGCAGCAGCGCGTCGCGCAGCACGCCGGCGGAGTGGATGACGCCGTGCACGGCCCCCCAGCGCTCACGGGCGAGGGCGAGCAGCCGGTCCACCTCGGTCCGGTCGGCGACATCGGCCCGTTCGTAGCGGACGTCGCTGCCGAGCGCGCGGATGCCCTCCAGTGCCGTCCGGCGGTCGTCGGTCAGCTCGGAGCGGCCGACGAGCAGCAGGTTCACCGGGGCCCGGTGGGCCAGGTGCTCGGCGAAGAGCAGACCGAGGCCGCCGGCGCCGCCCGTGATCACCCAGGTCGTGCCGGGGCGGACGGCGTCCCCGCCCGGTGCGGGCGGCTGGGCGGGCAGCTCCCTGAGCCTGCGCACCCAGCGTCCCCGCTCGTCGTGGCGGACCTCGGCCTCGCTGCGCGTGTCGGCGGCCAGTTCGGCGAGGCAGGCCGCCCAGAGGGCGTCCGCCGGACGGCCGTCCGGGGAGTGCACGGCCACGGCCTGCTGGAGGAGGCGGGGGTTCTCGTGCTCGACGGAGCGGGCGAAGCCGCCGAACGCCTCGGCGAGCGCGTCGGCCGGCCCGCCGGTGCGGGTGTGCAGACGCAGCAGGCGCACGGGCCGGCGCAGGCCGCCGCGGAGCAGTGCCTTGCTGAGGTGGAACACGGACGTCAGCGCGGTGCGCGGATCGGTCCAGGCGTGCAGGACGGTGGCGGGCGGCGTGTCGAGACCGGCGAGGAGGTCCGCGTGGTCCTCGGCCGATCCGGCCCGGACCGTCCGCTCGGTGCCGGACGTCGTGTACCGCTCGCCGGGCCGTACGCCGATCACCTGGGCGGCGTCGGCGTGGTGCCGCCGGACGAGTTCGGTGAGGTCCCCGTCGGCGTCGAGGACCAGGACCGGGCGGGTGAGCCAGGAGCCGGGGCCCTGGGGCGCGTCGGCCCGTTCCCAGTCGGCGGTGTAGTGGACGATCCGCGGTGCCGGAGCGTCGGCCGGGGCGTCGCCCGGCGTCGGGGTGGGCGTCGGCGCGGCCGGGCCGGGCTCGTCGAGGTCGAGCTGTTCCAGCAGGTGGCCGGCGAGGTCGTCGATGCAGGGGTAGTCGAAGACGACGCCGGCGTAGAGGACCAGCCCCAGCGACTCCTCCAGCAGGTTGCCCAGCCGGACGGCCATCACGGAGTCCATGCCCAGTTCGAAGAAGCCGCGCTGCCGGTCCGGCGGGCTGTCCGGCGGGAACTGGAGGAGGGCGCCGAGTTCCCGCTGCATGTGGGTGGCCAGGGCGGTGTGCCGTTCGCTGCGGGGCACGGCCGCGAGCACGGCCCGCAGGTCGGTGACGTCCCCGGGGCCGGCGCCCGGCGCGGCCGCGGGTGCGGGGCGTGCCGGGTCGGTGCCGCCGCTCGGCTCCAGCCAGTAGCGCTCGCGGGAGAAGGGGTACGTCGGCAGCGACACCCGTCGCCCGCCGGTGGGCGAGGCGGCCCAGTCGGTGTCGGCGCCCCGGGCCCACAGGGCGGCCGTCTCCTCGGGCGTGGCGGTCGCCGGTACGGCCGGTGCGGTGCCGGACCGGTCGGGCCGGCGGCCGATGTGCACACCGGAGGGGGCGTCCTGGCCGGTGGCCACCCGGTCGAAGCCGTCGATCGCCTCGGCCAGGGTGCGGGCCGTGAAGGCGGCCCGGTGCTCCATGGCCTCCCTGCCGTGCTGCAGCGTGTGCGCCACGTCCGCCGGGCGTGCCGGGTCCGTGCCCGGTGGTGTCCGCTCCAGGGAGCGCAGGAAGCCGGCCATGCGGGACGCGTAGGCGCGCAGGTTGTCGGGGGTGCGGGCGGACAGCGGGAAGACCAGCGGACGGCCCGGGTCGGTGGCCGGCGGCCCGGGCCGGGCCGGGGGCTCCTCCAGGACGAGGTGGACGTTGACCCCGCCCGCGCCGAACGAGCTGATCCCCGCCCGGCGGGGCGCGGCTTCCCGGCCTTCGGGTCCGGGCAGCCGGAGCCGCTCCCAGGGGGCGGTCTCGCGCTGCACGCTGAACGGCGTGCCGTCGAGGTCGAGGTGGGGGTTCAAGCGCGGCGAGTGCAGCAGCGAGGGCACGAGGGTGCCGTGCCGCATCTGCAGCACCACCTTGGTGACCTGGGCGATGCCGGCCGCGGCCTCGGCGTGGCCGATGACCGACTTCACCGAGCCGATGGCGCAGGGCGGGCGCCCGTCCCGGCGGTGCGGGATCGCCGCGTCGCCGTACGCCTCGGTGAGGCCGCGCACTTCGATGGGGTCGCCGAGGCTGGTGCCGGTGCCGTGCGCCTCGACGTAGCCGATGGTGCCGGCGTCCACGCGGGCGTCGCGCAGCGCGGCGCGGACCAGTTCGGCCTGGGCGACCGGGTTGGGCACGCCGTAGCCGTAGGTGCGGCCGTCGCTGTTGACCGCCGAGCCCTTGATGACGGCGTGGACGCGGTCCCCGTCGGCCAGGGCCCGCTCCAGCGGCTTGAGCAGGACCGCGCCGACGGCCTCGGCGGGGACGTAGCCGGTGCCGCCCTCGCCGAAGGCCCGGCAGCGGCCGTCCTCGGCGAGGAAACCGGCCTCGGCGAGCATCACGTACTTGCTGGGGTGCAGGGACAGGTTCACGCCGCCGGCCAGCGCCGTGGCGCACTCGCCGCGGCGGATGGCGGCGCAGGCCAGGTGGATCGCGTAGAGGGAGGAGGAGCAGGCGGTGTCCAGCGTCAGGCTGGGGCCGCCGAGGTTGAGCAGGTGGGAGATCCGGTTGGCGACGGAGAAGGTCTGGGAGGTGACCATGCGCCAGACGCCCTGGTCGAGGTCGTTCCCGGCGAACATCTGGTAGTTGTTGTAGGTCACCCCCGCGAACACGCCCACCGAGCCGCGCCGGTCGCCGAGCCGGGGGTCGGCCAGGGACGCCGGGGTGTATCCGGCGTCCTCCAGGGTCTCCCAGGCCGTGGTGAGGAACAGCCGCTCCTGCGGGTCGAGGAGCCGGGCGTCGCGCGGCGAGATGTGGAAGAACTGCGCGTCGAAGGCGTCGACGTCGTCCAGGAAACCTCCCCAGCGGGGCCACGCCTCGCCGAAGCGCTCCCGGGCCAGCTCCGCGTAGCGCCGGTAACCGGGCCGGTCGAGCGGTATCTCGCCGACGCAGTCCCGGCCCTGCCGCAGGTTCTCCCAGAAGTCGTCCAGGGTCGGGGAGGCCGGGTAGCGGCCGCTGATGCCGATGATGGCGATGTCGGCGGAGTCGGCGGAGTCGTGGCCCGCACCGGCGGCACCCCGGAAGGAAACCGCCCGGGCGGCGACCGCGGGAGTCATGGACGGTCCCGCCTGCGCGGGGGGTGCGGGCGGCGCGGCGGACGCCGGCAACACGGCGGAGGCGGGCAGCCCGGCGGACGCCGACGACGCGGCGGACGCCGGCAGCGCGGCGGGCGCGGGCGACACGGCGGGCGCGGGCGGCTCGGTACGTGCCATGGCCCGGTCGGCCACGTGGTGTGCCAGGGCGTCCAGGCTCTTGTAGGTGAACAGCGTGGTGCTGTCGAACGGCCCGTAGTGCTCCTCCAGGCGGCGGCGCAGCTTCTCCACGAGGAGGGAGTTCAGGCCGAGGTCCTCGAAGCGGGCAGCCGGGTCGATCTCCTCCGGCCGCCACTTCAGCGTCTCGGCGAACAGCTGGACCAGGTGCCCGCGGACTCCGTCCGGCGAGCCAGGACCCGCGGGTGCGGCCGCCGCCGGCACGGCGGCGGCCGGGTCCGGGACCGGGCTCGGCACTCCGTGCGGCGTGAGGTCCTGCGGTCGGCAGTGCCGGCGTTCGAACGGATAGGTCGGCAGTGGCGTCCGCCGCACCGGCCGGTCCCCGCGCAGCACCGCCCAGTCGAAGTCGGCGCCCGCCGTCCAGAGCCGGGCCAGGGTGCCGGTCTTCCCGGCCTCGACCAGGGCGGCGAGATGGGCCTGCCCCTCGGGTCCGTCGAGCAGGGCGCGGGACAGTTCGGCCGTGCCGGTGGCCCGCCCCGTGCACCAGGTGTCGCCCTGCTCGTCACCGCGCAGGAAGCGGACCAGCGCGTCGTACAGTTCGTCGAGGTCGGCCGCCACCACCGCGAGCCGCGTCTCCATCGCTTCCCTGCCGAGTTGGAGGGTGTCGGCGAGGGCGGTGAGGGTGAAGTCCGGGGTGCCGTCGGCGGGCGCGTGCCGGTCGAGGTGGCGGACCAGGTCCCGGGCGTGGTCCCGCAGCGCCTCGGGGGTGCGGCCGGACAGCGGGATCAGCTGCGGGCCGGCGGGCGGGGTCGGTTCCGTCCGGTCGGTGACGTACTCCTCCAGGACCACGTGGGCGTTCGAGCCGCCGAAACCGAAGGAGCTGACGCCGCAGCGGCGCGGGAGCGGGGTGCCGTCCGCGGCGGCGGGACGGTTCCACGGCGTGACGCGGTCACCGATGCGGAACGGGCTGCCGTCCAGGCGGATGTACGGGTTGAGCGCCTCGAAGTGGCGCAGGGCGGGGAGCCGGCCGTAGCGGAGGGCCTGCACCATGGTGACCAGACCGGCGAGCCCGGCCGCCGCCTCCAGGTGTCCGATGGCGGTCTTCACCGAGCCCAGGGAGCAGTGCGGCGCGGCGGGCGCGGGATGCCCCCAGTCGCGGTAGAGGCGGGTGAACGCCTGCTTGAGGCCCTCGATCTCGATCGGGTCGCCGAGGCTGGTGCCGGTGCCGTGGGTCTCGATGTGCGTCGCGGTGGCCGGGTCGAGGCGCGCGGTACGCCAGGCGTCGACGATGACGTCCGCCTGTGCCTCGGGGCTGGGCGCGGTGAGCGAGGCGCTGCGGCCCGAGTGGCCCACGGCGCTGCCCCGGATGACGGCGTGGATGTGGTCGCCGTCGGCCTCGGCTGCGGCCAGCGGCTTCAGCAGGACCGCGACCACGCCCTCGCCGCGGACGTAGCCGTTCGCGGCCCGGTCGAAGGTCTTGCAGCGGCCGTCCGGGGCGAGCATCCCGGCGAGGCCGAAGCACTCGAACGGCGTGGGGCTGAGCAGCAGGTTCACGCCGCCCGCGACGGCCAGGTCGCACTCGCCGGAGCGCAGGGCGCGCACCGCGCGGTGGACGGCGACCAGGGACGAGGAGCAGGCGGTGTCGACGGCCTCGCTGGGTCCGCGCAGATCGAGCTGGTACGACACCCGGTTGGGCAGCACGGCGTGGGCCAGGCCGGTGGCGGTGTGCGCCTGGGGCCCGGCGGCGCTGTGGCCGAGCACCTCCAGGTAGTCCATGGAGCTGAGGCCGACGAACAGTCCGGTGTGGCTGCCGGCCAGGTCGCCGGGGCGTCGCCCGGAGTCCTCGATCGCCTTCCACACGGTCTGCAGGAACAGCCGCTGATGCGGATCCATCAGCTCCGCTTCTTGCGGCGAGATGCCGAAGAAGGAGCAGTCGAAGGTGTCGACCTCGTCGAGGAAGGCCCCGTGCGCGTCGCGGGCCCGGTCCGGCCCGGCCCAGTCGTCCCAGCGTTCGCGCGGTACGCCGGTGACGAGTTCGTCCCCGTCCACCAGCCGCTGCCAGAACTGTTCCAGGTCCTCGGCGCCGGGCAGGAGGGCGCTGACGCCGACGACGGCGACGGCGTACGCGGCGTCGTCCGCGGCGTCCCGGCCGGTCCCGGTGGCGGACCCGGCGACGGACCCGGCCGGAGCCGGAGCGTCCCCGTACCGGGCGTCCTCGCGCTCCGTTTCCTCGTGCCGCGCGTCCGGGTGACGGGCGGTCACGAGATCGCGGTGTTCGGTCAGGAGATGGCGGGCGAACGCCTCCAACGTGAAGTGCTCGAAGAACACGGAGGGGGTGAGGTCGACGCCGAGGTCCTGCCGGAGCCGGTCGGCGAACTCGATCAGGCGGATCGAGTCGAAGCCGAGGGTGCTGAGTTCCGCCTCGGGCCGCACGGCGGACGGCTCGACCTTCAGCACGTCGGCGACGGTGGTGCGCAGGTCGCGCAGCAGGGCGTCCCGCAGCGGTTCCCGTGGGGTGCCGGCGGGGCGGGCCGCGCGCTGTCGCTCGGGCCGCCGCAGCCGCAGTTCCCCACCGGGTCCGTCGGATGCCGTCGGCGGTACGGGTGCGGCGTCGGGCTTCCGGGACGGCCGCTCGGCGTCCCGCCGGGTCGCCTGGATCAGCCCGCGCAGCGCCCGGCCCGGCCCGAGGGGCTCGATGTCGGTGACGCCCAGGGCGAGGAGGTGGCGTACGGTGTCCGTCCACCGCACCGGGTGGTCGAGCTGCTGGATCAGCGCGCCCGCGACGTCGTCGCCGTAGGGGCGGGCGGTCACGTTGGAGATCACGGGGATGCCGGGAGGTCGGAGGGCGAAGGTCCGGACGTAGTCGGCGAACTCGTCGCGGAGGTCCGACATGTACGGCGAGTGGAAGGCGCCGCTGACCCGCAGCACCGTGTAGAGGCCCGCGCCCGCGTCCTGGAAGGCGGCGCCGGCCCGCTCGACGTCCTCCCGGGGACCGGCGACCACGATCTGGGTGGGGTTGTTGTAGTTGGCGATCGACACGTTGCCCAGGCCCGGTGCGGCGAGGACCTCGCCGACCTGCTCGGCCGTCAGGCCCACCACGGCGGCCATGCCCCCGTCGGCCACCCGGGCCATCAGTTCGCCGCGTTTGGCCACCAGACGCAGTCCGGTGGCGAAGTCGAAGACGCCCGCGGCGTGCAGGGCGTTGTACTCGCCCAGGCTGTGCCCCGCCACGTAGTCGGGCTCGGGCCCGCCGTCCCGGCGGTGCGCCAGCAGGCTCAGCGCGTTCACGACGTACAGGGCGGGCTGGGTGAACTCCGTGTTCTGGAGCAGTCCGTCGGTGTCGTCGCGGCACAGCTCCTCGACGGAATAGCCGAGAATCTCGTCGGCCTCCGCCACCGGTTCCGGGAATGCGGCGAAGAGCTCCGCACCCATCCCTTTGTGCTGTGAACCCTGGCCGGGAAAAACGAGCGCGAACACGGCGTGTGTCGTTCCTTAAGTTGCGTCGGAAATACCGATCCGGGATCTTTCGGCTGCGGGAATCGAGAGAAGGCCCAGCAAAATTCAGCCGATCCATCGTGAACGGTGCGACTAAGGACGCTCTTGCGGCTCTCTAAAGCCATGGTCCGTCAATTGCCGCGCTTGACTTCCCTGTTGCATGCTGCACATCATACGGTCGCATTCACCATGCCATTTTCAGCCGCTCCGCGGTGGTCAATTCGGGGGTAGGAAATGCCAGTTGCCGTTTCGACCGAAGACGTACACATCGACCGGAGGGGATTCGAACCGGAGGATCGTCCGGGACCGGTGTCCCTGGCCTCCGCCGGCACGATCGGCGCGGCCCTGCTGGAGATCGCCGACCGCGATCCCGGTCGGCCGCTGGCCTACGTCGAGGGCTCCGGGGAGCCGGTGCGGCTGACCGCGTCCGAACTCGCCGAGCTGGCGGGGGCCGCGGCGACCGCCCTGGCCGAGCACGGGGTCCGCCCCGGTGACCGGGTCGGCGTCTGCATGGACACCGGCGTCGACGCCTACGCGGCCCTGCACGGCTGCTTCCTGCTGGGCGCCGTCCCCTTCGTGTGCGAGCCTCCCCTGGCCACCATGCGGCGGCAGCGCTGGGAGGACCGGCTGCGGCTGCTGATCAGCCGTGCGGAACCCCGTGCCGTGGTGGCTTCCCCGGAGTTCCGGGACGCGGTGTCGGCGCCGTGCGCCCAGGCCGGGGTGACGATCGTGGAGCCGCCGTTCGAAGGCGGTCTGGTGCCGGGCTCGGTGCGTGCGCGGCCCGGTGACATCGCGCTGATCCAGTTCACCTCCGGCACCACGGGCGACAGCCGGGGCGTGACCCTCACCCACGAGGCCGTCTTCGCCAACGCCGCCGCGATCGGTGACCGCGCCTACCGCTCGGGCGATCTGATCGTCAGCTGGCTGCCGCTCCACCACGACATGGGCCTGATCGGGCTGAACCTGGCTCCGCTGCTGCACGGTCTGCCGGTGGCGAGCATGCCGCCGCTGTCGTTCGCGCTGCGCCCCGAGCGGTGGCTGTGGGCGATGCACCGCTACCGGGGCACGTTCACCTCGGCGCCGAACTTCGCGTACCGGCTGTGCGCGACGAACGTGCCGGACGCCAAGCTGGAGGGGCTCGATCTCAGTGCCTGGCGGCTCGCGGGCAACGGCGCCGAGGTCGTCCAGGCCGGCACGCTGCGGGCGTTCGCCGAGCGCATGGCCCCCTACGGCTACCGGGAGCGGGTGATGACGCCCTGCTACGGCATGGCCGAGATCACCCTGGCGGCGACCATGTGCGTGCCGGGCGACCCGCTGATCACGCTGCCCGTGCGGCGCGACCGGCTGGCCGCCGACGGCGTGGTCGTGGAGGCGTCACCGGACGATCCCGACCGGCAGGAACTGGTCTCGTCGGGCAGCGCCCTGAAGGAGATCGAGATCCGGGTGGTGGACGAGACGGGCGCGGACCTGCCGGACCACCGGCAGGGGACGATCCTGCTGCGCTGCCCCTCGATGATGGCGGGCTACTACCGCCAGCCCGAGGAGACCGCGAAGGTCCTCGGCGACGGCTGGCTGAACACCGGCGATCAGGGGTTCCTGGCCGACGGCCAGTTGTACGTCACCGGCCGGATCAAGGACGTGGTGATCATCGCCGGGTCCAACTACCATCCGTACGCCTTCGAGGCGGCGGCCGCCACGGTGGAGGGCCTGCGGGCGGACGCGGTGGCCGCCGTGGGCTGCCCTGACCCCGAGCGCAGCACCGAGGCATTGGTGCTGGTGGTGGAGTCCCGCAGTCACGCGGACGCCGAACGGGTCGCGGAGATCCGCTCGGCGGTCGTCGCGGCGGTCTCAGCGGAGACGGGGGTGCGTCCCGACCGGGTGGAGGTCGTGCCCCGGGGCGCCCTGCCGAAGACCCCGAGCGGCAAGCTCCAGCGGCGCCAGGTGGTGGACGCGCTGGTCAAGGGGACGCTCCCCGGGCGTCGTTGAGGGAGTGCGGTGGTGTCACGGCAGCGGCGGGGGTGTGCCCAGCCGGCCCAGCAGCATGGCGTCCGCGTACGGCCCGTAGAGGTCCACGACCGTGTCCAGGTCCATGTCGGCGAGCGGGCCGATGGGCACCACGTAGCGGCCGGTGACCAGCCCGACGAGCAGGGACGCCACCAGCACGGCCCGCAGTTCGGGGTCGGGGGCCGGGATCCGGCGGGCGATCGGTATGAGCAGTTCGCCGCCGGCGACCTCCCGGAACAGCTGCGAGGCCTCGGGGTGCTCCATCGCGGAGCGGAAGACCACCAGGAGCGAGGAGCGTGACGCGGCGTCCTCCCAGCGGGTCAGGAACCCGCGGACGAGCCGGCTGCCGGGCCCGCCCCGGGTGCTGCCGGGGCCTTCCCGGGTGCTGCCGGGCCCGCCGTCGCCCGGGGGTTCGTCGAGGAGCTCGGGCAGCGCGGGCAGCAGCTCCTCGGCACGCATCGCCTCCCGGATCACCACGGAGAAGACCTTCTCCTTGCTGCCGTAGTGGTACATCACGAGGGCCGGGTCCACACCGGCCCGTTCCGCGATGGCCCGGACGGTGGTGCCGCGGTAGCCGTGCCGCGCGAACAGCTCGACCGCCGCGAGCCGGATCAGCTCGCGGCGGTTCTCCTGCGTTCCCTCGGGACCGCCCGGTTGCGCCGGTTGCGCCGGTTCCGCGGCGGGCCCGCTCGGCTCGGCCGCCATCAGGCCGTCCGGGGGTCGCCGGCGGGCAGCGCGGAGGCGGGCACGACGACCACGACCGGGCGGAAGGGCCGGAACCGCTCCATCACCAGTGCCACGATCCAGGAGACGGCCGCCCACAGTGCCAGGGTGAGCAGCGGTCCGCCCGCCGCGTTGCCGTCGAAGTAGAAGACGCGCCGCAGGAGGGAGACGGTGCTGCCCATGGGCAGGTACTCCGAGATCGCCGCGTAGAAGGCGGGCTGGAAGTGCGGGTCGACGACACCGCCGGACGACGAGACGCCGAGCGGCAGCACCAGCAGCGCGCCGACCACGATGCCGAGTGCCCGCAGCAGCGCCTGGCAGGCCGCCACCACGCCGACGACGGTCAGCGACAGCAGGACCGCGATGCCCAGCAGCTCCGCGAAGTGGCCCGTGAGGGCACCGGTGACGGGACCTGCGAGCAGCGCACCGATCAGGCCGGCGACCACCGCGTAGCCGACGGAGGCCAGCCATCGGGCGGAGGCCCGCTCGCCTCCGGCCGCCAGACTCAGGCCGATCTGGAAGAGCAGTCCGCCCACGGACAGGGCGACGCACAGCAGCACCGCGCTGACGCCCCGGGAGTCGTGCTCGGGCAGGGGCGCGACGTCCCGCACTTGCGGTGGGGTGCCGAGTCGGTCGGTCAGCCGCTCGTAGGCTGCCGTCACGGCCCGGGTGGGCGCGTCGCCTGCCGCGCTCGCGGTGAGCAGTGCGGGCGCGCCCTGGGGCCCGATGACGATGGCGCCCAGGACCTCCTGGTCGAGGAGTGCTGCCCGGGCCGCCTTCTCGTCGGCGTACTCGGTGACCTCGAAGGCGCCCGGTGCGCCCGCCTCCAGTTGCTGGCCGAGGCGCTCGACGGCCGGGGGCGGCCCGGCCACCCCGAGCGGCACGTCGTGCGGGGCGGGGTTGCGCAGGCCGGGGATCATCAGGCCGGCGAAGGCGATGACCAGGAAGAGCCCGAGCAGCGACGGGCCGAGCAGCACACGGTGGTTGGGGGGACGCCGGGTCGTGGCCGGGGGGTCGGACGGCGCTGTGCCGGCGGTCGGCCCGGCAGCCGGAGAAGTCACGATCTGCTCCCTGCAGCTGACAAACAGGATGATTCCACTCAACAGGCGTTGAGGACCAGTCTGTCGTACACCGCTCGATCGCCACAACTCCCCCTGTGGGGTCGTTTTTTGACCCGAATTTAGGCGGTGGCGCGAACCTGGCGAGGCATGACGGACGCTCCCGTACACGTGTCAGGAGGCTTGTGCCATGTCGGACTTCGAAGTGCTGCTGGTCGGCGGTCCGTCCGCCATTCCGGACGTGGAGCGCGTACAGCTGTCCCCGTCGCTGACGGAGAAGGTCAAGTACCGGTTCGGCGCCCACTACGAACATTTCGCGCACGACGGGGAGTTCAGCGAGATCGGTGACAAGCGGCTGCCCGTCTACCGGTGGACGATGCGCACCGCCATCGCCGAATGAGCGGGCACGCGGGTGGACGCGTGGCCGAACTGCACGAGATCCGTGCGCAGGCGGTGGCCGGCCCGAGCGAGAAGGCGACCCAGGCGCAGCACGCCAAGGGCAAGCTGACCGCGCGGGAGCGCATCGAGCTGCTCCTGGACCCCGGGTCGTTCCGGGAGGTCGAGCAGTTGCGCCGGCACCGGGCCACGGGCTTCGGCCTGGAGGCCAAGAAGCCGTACACCGACGGTGTGCTCACCGGCTGGGGCACGGTGGAGGGCCGGACGGTCTTCGTCTACGCCCATGACTTCCGCATCTTCGGCGGCGCGCTGGGCGAGGCCCACGCCACGAAGATCCACAAGATCATGGACATGGCCATCGCGGCCGGTGCCCCCTTGGTGTCGCTGAACGACGGTGCGGGGGCCCGCATCCAGGAGGGCGTCTCCGCCCTCGCGGGTTACGGCGGCATCTTCCAGCGCAACACCAAGGCCTCGGGCGTGATCCCGCAGATCTCGGTGATGCTCGGCCCGTGCGCGGGCGGCGCGGCCTACAGCCCGGCCCTGACGGACTTCGTGTTCATGGTCCGCGAGACCTCGCAGATGTTCATCACCGGCCCGGACGTGGTCAAGGCGGTCACCGGCGAGGAGATCACGCAGAACGGCCTGGGCGGCGCGGACGTCCACGCCGAGACGAGCGGGGTCTGCCACTTCGCCTACGACGACGAGGAGACCTGCATCGCGGAGGTCCGCTACCTGCTCTCGCTCCTCCCGCAGAACAACCGCGAGAACCCGCCGCGCGCGGAGGCCTCCGACCCGGTCGACCGCCGCTCGGACGTCCTGCTGGACCTGGTCCCGGCGGACGGCAACCGGCCCTACGACATGACCAAGGTCATCGAGGAGATCGTCGACGACGGCGACTACCTGGAGGTCCACGAGCGCTGGGCCCGCAACATCATCTGCGCGCTGGGCCGGATGGACGGTCAGGTCGTCGGCATCATCGCCAACCAGCCGCAGGTGCTGGCGGGTGTGCTGGACATCGAGGCCTCGGAGAAGGCGGCCCGCTTCGTCCAGATGTGCGACGCCTTCAACATCCCGATCATCACCCTTCTGGACGTCCCCGGCTTCCTCCCGGGCGTCGACCAGGAGCACGGTGGCATCATCCGCCACGGCGCGAAGCTGCTGTACGCCTACTGCAACGCGACCGTGCCGAGGATCTCCCTGATCCTGCGCAAGGCCTACGGAGGTGCGTACATCGTCATGGACAGCCAGTCCATCGGTGCGGACCTCACCTACGCCTGGCCCACCAACGAGATCGCCGTCATGGGTGCGGAGGGCGCGGCCAACGTCATCTTCCGCCGCCAGATCGCCGAGGCCGAGGACCCCGAGGCGATGCGGCAGAAGATGGTCAAGGAGTACAAGTCCGAGCTCATGCACCCCTATTACGCGGCCGAACGCGGCCTGGTCGACGACGTCATCGACCCCGCCGAGACCCGCGAGGTCCTGATCAAGTCCCTCGCCATGCTCCAGAGCAAGCACGCCGACCTGCCCCTGCGCAAGCACGGCAACCCACCGCAGTGAGCAGGCGGCGTCACGTCCGCCAGGCGTAACGCCGCTCCGGGCGTCCCGCCGCGCCGTAGCGCAGCGACACCTCCGCGCTGCCGGTGCTGTGGAAGTACTCCAGGTAGCGGCGGGCGCTCACGCGGGACACGCCGGTCAGGGCGGCGCACTCGGTGGCGGACAGCGTGCCGTCCGCCTCGCGCAGGGCCCGCTCGACGAGAGCGGCGGTCTCGACGCTCATGCCCTTGGGCAGGGTGTGGGCCGGTGGCGCGGGGACGAACGCGCCGGCCAGGACGCGGTCCACGTCCGCCTGGCCGCGTACCACCGCCGTGAGGAGCCGGCCGCGCTGGGCGGCGTAGCGCTCCAGGCGGGGACGCAGGTCCTCGAAGTCGAAGGGTTTGAGGAGGTAGTCGACCACGCCCCGGCGGACGGCGCCGCGTACCGTGTCGGCTTCCTGCGCGGCGCTGATGACCATGACGTCGCAGTCGTGGCCGGCGGTGCGCAGCCGTGGGATGACGTCGAGGCCGAAGAGGTCGGGCAGGTACAGGTCGAGCAGGATGAGGTCGGGGCGCAGTGCGTCCACGGCCTCGATCGCCTGGGCGCCGGTGTGGGCGATGCCGACGACGCGGAACGGCTCGACGCGTTCGACGAACGCGCGGTGCACCCTGGCCACCATGAAGTCGTCGTCGACCACGAGGACGTCGATCGTGCCCGCCTTGTCGCTCGTCGTGGTCATGGGGCCGCTCCTTCGCCACCGTGCCGGTGAGGTGGCCGACGGTCATGCGTGCGGTGAACACGGCCCCGTCGGGGGTGTTGGACACCGAGATCTCGCCCCCGTGCCGTTCGCAGACCAGCTTGGTCAGGGCCAGTCCGATGCCGCGCTCGCCCTCCCGGGCGGCCTTCGTGGTGAAGCCGTGGGAGAACACCTCATGGGCGAGTTCGGGGGCGACGCCCGGGCCGGAGTCGCGGACCACGATCTCCACGCTGGAGGCGTCCTGGCGCAGCGCCACCTCCACCCAGGCGTCGTCGTCCTGGGCGGCGGCGTCGACGGCGTTGTCGACCAGGTTGCCGACGACGGTCGCCACGTCGGCGGCGTCCTCGGGGGACAGCCGTTCCAGTGCGGTGTCGTCGGAGATCCGCAGGCTGACCTTGCGTTCGGCCGCGAGGGACGCCTTCGCCATCAGCAGGGCGGCCACCGCGGTGTCCCGGACGCGGCGGCTGAGGGTGACGTCGAGGGACTGGCGGCGCTGGTTCAGGGCGCGGATGTAGCGCACGACCTCGTCCTGCTCGCCGATCTGGATGAGCCCGGAGATGGTGTGCAGTTGGTTGGCGAACTCGTGGGCCTGCGCGCGCAGCAGCTCCGAGGAGCTGCGGAAGTAGCCGATCTCCCGTTCCAGCCGGGCGAGTTCGGTGCGGTCGCGCAGCGTGGTGACCGAGCCGAGGAGCCGGCCGTCCTTGGTGACGGTCATCCGGTTCATGACCAGGACCCGGCCGTGGCGGACGACGACCTCGTCCCGCTTGCCGGCGGCGGTCCCGGCCAGCACGTCGCGCAGCCGTCCGTCGATGCCGAGGCCGTCCAGGCTCTGGCCGACGCAGTCCTCGGGCAGGTCGAGCAGGCGGCGGCCCATGTCGTTGACGAGGGTGAGCCGGTGCTGCGGGTCCAGGGCGATGACGCCCTCGGCGATTCCGTGGAGCATCGCCTCCCGGTGCTCGGCGAGCCCGGCGATCTCGCCGGGCTCCAGTCCGAGGGTCTGCCGCTTGACCCGCCGCGCGAGCAGCCAGGAGCCGGCCACGCCGAGTCCGCTGGCGATGCCGAGGTAGGCGAGCAGATAGGAGGAGGCGCCGTTGAGCCGCTGCCACACCGTCGGGTCGGCCTCGCCGATCATGACCGTGCCGAGGATCCGGCCGAGGTTCTCCTCGGTCGCCCCGAGGACGGGGACCTGGGCGGCCAGCTCGCGGTTGCCGTCCAGGGTCAGCTGACCCGACCAGCCCCGTCCCCGGGCGGTGCCGGGTCCCCGCGGCAGTCGCTCGCCGACGACCGTGGGGTTGGTGGAGCTGACGATCCGGCCGGCTGCGTCGGCCACCGTCACCGAGGTCACTCCGGACTGCGCCTGGGTGGAGAGCACCAGGGGGGCGAGCGATTCCCCGGGCGCGGGGCTCGCGAGCCGGCTGCGCACCAGCGGGTTGGCGGCAAGCTGTTCGGCGAGCGCGCTCACCCGGCGTCCTTCGACGCGGTTGAAGGTGGCCTGCGACTGGGCGAGGGAGACCGCGGCGACCGCCAGCAGCACCACCACCACGATGGCGAGCTGGAGCACCAGCATCTCGCCCGCGAGCGAATGGCGACGAAAGGTGGCGACCACGACGAACTCAATCTTCTCTGCCGGCGCGCGGGGGGCGGCTCATGTGCGGAGTCGCACCATCATGACGTCCACCAGCGGAAACCGGAAGGGAGGTGCCGTGGTCCGCCGTCAGGAGGCGTTCGCGTCGGGGCCGATGCCCGACAACTTACGGATGGTGCCGCCGAGTTTCGCGCGGAGCGGTTCCAGCATCTCCGGCTTGGCGCTGACCACCCAGCGCATGCCGACCAGGTACGTGCCGCCGTACACGCGGGCCGACTCGAGCCAGGTCTCCTTGAGCCGTTCCTCGGGGAAGGTGGTGATGAGGAAGTCGCCCTTCGCGGTGTGGCACACGCCCTCGCGCAGTTCGTCCGCCTCGGTGCGGATCTTCGCCGTGCAGCCGGCCAGTCCGGCGATCACCTCCACCTTCGCCGGCGCGACGACCCCGGCGGCGGGAGCCGCGGCCCGGCTCGGCTTCGCCGCCGCCTTGTCGTCGTCACCGCCGCCGCAGGCGGTGACGAGGACGAGCGCGGCCAGGACCCCGGCCGCGGCGACGGCGCGCGGCCGTCGGGTGCGGGACGGGGTCCGGCGGTCGGATCGTGCGAGGGGTTGCTGGTGGGACACGTCGCCTCTCCGGGTGCGGGCTTTCGGCAGGAGCACTCCAGGGGAGCAGGAGCACCCCAGGGGAGTACGGACCGGCGTCCGGAGGTGTTCACTCGCTACGCGGCCCGCTCCACCGCGGCGGTCCGGGCGCCCTCGAACTGGGTGCGGTACAGCTCGGCGTACCGCCGCCCCGCCGCCAGCAGTTCCTCGTGCGTGCCCCGCTCCACGATCCGGCCGGCCTCGATCACCAGGATCTGGTCCGCCGCCCGGACCGTGGAGAGCCGATGGGCGATCACGACCGCCGTCCGGCCCTCCAGGGCTTCGGTGAGGGCCTCCTGGACGGCGGCCTCGGAGGTGTTGTCGAGGTGGGCGGTGGCCTCGTCGAGGATGACGACGCGCTGGCGGGCCAGCAGCAGCCGGGCGATGGTCATGCGCTGGCGTTCGCCGCCCGAGAGCCGGTAGCCGCGTTCGCCCACGACGGTGTCGAGGCCGTCGGGCAGGGATCGTACGAGGTCGTCGAGGCGGGCCCGGCGCAGGGCGTCCCACAGCTCGTCCTCCGTGGCCTCGGGCCGGGCGAGCAGGAGGTTGGCGCGGACGGTGTCGTGGAAGAGGTGTCCGTCCTGGGTGACCATGCCGAGGGTCTCGCGCAGGGAGCGGGCCGTCAGGTCACGGACGTCGACGCCGCCGATGCGCACCCGGCCCGCGTCGGTGTCGTACAGGCGCGGCAGCAGCTGGGCGATGGTCGACTTGCCCGCGCCGGAGGAGCCGACGAGCGCGACGGTCTGGCCGGGTTCGGCGCGGAAGGAGATGCCGTGCAGGACGTCGTCGCCGCCGCGTTTGTCCAGGGACGCGACCTCCTCCAGCGAGGCCAGGGAGACCTTGTCGGCGGCCGGGTAGCCGAAGCGGACGTTCTGGAACTCGACCGCCACGGGCCCGTCGGGCACCGGGCGCGCGTCCGGCTTGTCCTCGATGAGCGGCTTCAGGTCGAGCACCTCGAAGACGCGCTCGAAGCTGACCAGGGCGCTCATCACCTCGACCCGCGCCCCGGCCAGCGCGGTCAGCGGCGCGTAGAGCCGGGTGAGGAGCAGCGCCAGCGAGACGACCGCGCCGGGCTCCAGGGTGCCGCGCAGGGCGAGGTAGCCGCCGAGGCCGTAGACCAGGGCCAGGGCGAGGGCGGAGACCAGGGTGAGGGCGGTGATGAAGGCCGCCTGGGCGGTGGCCGTCCGGACTCCGATGTCGGCGACCCGGCGGGCCCGTTCGGCGAACTCGCGCGACTCCTCCTCGGGCCGCCCGAAGAGCTTGACGAGCGTGGCGCCGGGCGCCGAGAACCGCTCGGTCATCCGGGTGCCCATCGCCGCGTTCAGGGTCGCCGCCTCCCGCTGCATCCGGGCCATCCGGCTGCCCATGCGCCGGGCCGGGACCACGAACACCGGCAGCAGCACCAGCGCGAGCAGGGTGATCTGCCAGGACAGGGTGAGCATCACGGCGAGCGTGAGCAGCAGCGTGACGAGGTTGCTGACCACTCCGGACAGGGTGTTGCTGAACGCGCGTTGGGCGCCGATGACGTCGTTGTTGAGCCGGGAGACCAGGGCGCCCGTACGTGTGCGTGTGAAGAACGCCACGGGCATGCGCTGCACATGGTCGAAGACGGCCGTCCGCAGGTCGAGGATGAGGTGCTCGCCGAGCGTCGCCGACAGCCTCCGGCCGAGGATGCCGAGCGCGGCCTCCGCCACCGCGATCAGCGCGATGAGCAGGGCCAGGCGTACGACGGTGCCCTCGTCACCGCCGGAGACGATCACGTCGACGACCCGTCCGGCCAGGACGGGGGTCGCCACGGCGAGCAGCGCGGTGCCCACGCCGAGCAGGACGAAGAGGGCGATGCGGCGCCGGTGCGGGCGGGCGAAGGCGCCGATGCGGCGCAGGGTCGCGAGGGCGAAGGGGCGGCGCTCCTCCTGGGCGGTCATGACGCTGTGCAGCTGTGTCCACGCTGTGGTCTCCATGCTCATGGCAGCGAACGTAGAACCTCAAGCATTCTTGAGGTCAAGGCGCTCGCGCGGCGCCCCCGACATCCCGCACAATCAGCCCCAACCCCCACTCCCCCGTCCCCCCGCGCAAAGGCCCCGATGACGCTCCCCACGCAGCCGCTCCCCGTGCCCGAGCCCCAGCCGCTTCCCGCAGGCAATCCGCAGTCCCCGCTTCCGCAACCCGCCGTTGGCGCGCGGTGGGAAGCCTCTGCGGATGTGACAGCGGTCCAACTCCCCGAACTCCGCCCGGGACGACTCCCCCGTCGCGTCCCGGTCCGCCGCCTGCGGCAGATCCTGTGCCTGCTTCCGCTCCTGCTCGTCACCGTGGTCGCGGTGCGGCACCGGTCCGTGCTGGCCGAGGGTTTCGCGCACCTGGGCACCGCCTCCTGGCCGTGGCTGCTGGCCGCGGTCGGCGCGACCTGTCTGACCTGGGTCGCGGCCGCGTGCACCCGGCAGGGCGCGGTCGTCGAGAGGCTGCCCCGGCGGCGGCTGCTGGCGACGCAGTTCGCGGCCGGCGCGGCCAACCACCTGCTGCCGACCGGGCTGGGCGCGAGCGCGGTCAACCTGCGGTTCATGACGGTGTGCGGGCTGCCGCTCGCCCGCTCCTCGGCGGCGCTCGCGCTCTACCTGCTGGCGGAGAGCGTCGGCCGGGTGGCCCTGCTGGGCTTTCTGCTCCTCGCGTTCCCCGACGCGCTGCGGCTCGGCACCCTGGTTCCGGAGACCGCGTTCGGCCCGCTGCTGGCCGGGGCCGGCGCCCTGGTCCTGGTCGCGGCGGCCGTGCTCGTCCTCGTCCGGCGGGTGCGCTCGGCCGTGGTGACCTTCCTGCGGACGGCGCTCGGCGAGGCGCGCTCGGTGCACACCCGCCCGGCCCGGGCCCTGGCGCTGTGGGGCGGGTCGTTCGCCTTCCCCGCGCTGCAGGCGACGGTTCTGGTGCTGGTGGGGAAGTCGCTGGGGCTGGACGTGCCGCTCGCGCACATGGCGGTGGCCTACCTGGCGGCGACGGTCGCCGTCGCGCTGGTGCCCACGCCGGGCGGGATCGGCTCGGTGGAGGCGGCGCTGGTCGTGGCGCTGGTCGCGGCGGGCGGCCCGGCCGCGGTGGCCACGGCGGTGGTCCTGGCCTTCCGGGTCGTCACGGTGTGGCTGCCGCTGGTGCCGGGCGCGCTGACGCTCGGGGCGCTGGTGCGGCTGAAGGTGATCTGAGTCCGGGCGGCGCTCCGGTCCCGGCGCGCGGGAGCCGCGCGGGACGTGGCGAACGGACGCCGCGCCGGACGTGGTGCCGGACAGCCGAGGGGGCGCACATGACGGCGCGTCATGTGCAGTAACTCACGCCCCGGTCACCCCCGTCCGCGGTACGAACCCCCGTCCGGGATGCGGCAGGATGAACGATCGTGCCGACCGCGGGTCAGGGTGGTCGGTCCCCATCGGACATCCCGGAAAACGAGCAGGTGACGACGTGACGAGACTTCACATCCGGCCGCCGGCGACGGCGTTCGCCGCGCTTCCCCTCCCCGGAGGTGACCGGTGAACCGGGCCCTCACCGTGGACGATCTGCTGTTCGCCGGCATCGCCCTCGCCTCGGGCCTGCTGGCCGCGTTCGCGCTGCGGATCCTGCTGCGCTGGCTGGGCGGGCACGCCGACCGCACCCGCTGGAGCGGGGACGACGTGATCGTGCACGCGCTGCGGGCCGTGGTGCCGTGGGCCGCGGTCGTGGGCGGCGCGGCGGGCGCGGCGGCGGTGCTGCCGCTGACCCGCACGGTGCAGCACCACACCAACCAGGTGCTCACCGTGCTGCTCATCTTCGTCGCGACGGTGTCCGCGGCGCGGGTGGTGGCCGGACTGGTACGCACGGTCACCCAGTCCCGGTCCGGGGTCGCCGGCTCGGCCACGATCTTCGTCAACATCACCCGGATCCTGGTCCTGGCGATCGGCTTCCTGGTGGTGCTCCAGACGCTGGGCATCTCCATTGCCCCGCTGCTCACCGCCCTCGGTGTCGGCGGTCTGGCGGTCGCGCTGGCGTTGCAGGACACCCTCGCCAACCTCTTCGCGGGCATCCACATCCTCGCCTCCAAGACCGTCCAGCCCGGTGACTACATCCGGCTCAGCAGCGGTGAGGAGGGCTACGTCGAGGACATCAACTGGCGGCAGACGACGATCCGCAACCTGTCCAACAACCTCGTCGTGATCCCCAACGGTCAGCTCGCCAAGGCGAACATGACCAACTTCATGCGGCCCGAGGAGCAGCTGACCATCCTGGTCCAGGTCGGGGTGGCCTACGACAGTGACCTGGACCACGTGGAGCGGGTCACCAACGAGGTCATCGCCGAGACGATGAAGGACGTCGAGGGCGCCGTGCCCGACCACGAGCCGATCATCCGTTTCCAC
Organism: Streptomyces sp. SudanB52_2052; assembly: GCF_964272415.1. Classification (NCBI taxonomy): domain Bacteria; kingdom Bacillati; phylum Actinomycetota; class Actinomycetes; order Kitasatosporales; family Streptomycetaceae; genus Streptomyces; species Streptomyces sp. SudanB52_2052. The sequence continues at coordinate 1,074,549 of NZ_OZ186796.1, forward strand.
ACCTTCGGCGACTCCCGCATCGGCTTCACCGTCATCCTGGGCGTCGGCGAGTTCAGCGACCAGTACCGGATCAAGCACGAGTTCATCAAGCGCCTGCACAAGCGGTACCGCGCGGAGGGCATCCGCATCCCCGCCCCGGCCCGGACGGTGGCGCTCCAGCAGGGCGCGGTCGTCATCCCGCAGCAGCGGACCGGCGAGACCGAGCCGGGCGAGGTGCCGGCCGCCAGGTTCGACTGAGCGCCCCGGCGGTCGTGGGCCGCTCGCCGGCCAGGTCCGGCGTCCCGCACGGGCGACCGCCGTACCGGTCGGCGGACCGGCCTGGGCAGCCGCCGGGGCCGCCTCCGTCCCGTACCCCACCCCCGGCGTGGGCCCCCGGGTGATCAGTGGCGCAAAACTGGCAGCGGACCCCTGTCGAGACGAGGTCGATCACGAGATATCTTGATGTCGAGCAATGTTGCAGACGTGGAGCGGAGCACCCGGTGACTGACTCGACCATCATCTATACGCACACTGACGAGGCCCCCGCCCTGGCGACGTATTCCTTCCTGCCGGTGGTCCGGGCGTACGCCTCGCAGGCGGGTGTCCCGGTGGAGACCCGCGACATCTCGCTGGCCGGGCGCATCATCGCCGTGTTCCCGGAGTACCTGACCGAGGACCAGCGCATCCCGGACGCCCTCGCGGAGCTCGGCGAGCTGGCCAAGACGCCCGCCGCCAACATCATCAAGCTGCCGAACATCTCGGCGTCCATCCCGCAGCTCAAGGCCGCCATCGCCGAGCTGCAGGGCCAGGGCTACGCGCTGCCGGACTACCCGGACGACCCGAAGACCGACGAGGAGCGCGAGATCCGCGCCCGCTACGACAAGGTCAAGGGCTCCGCGGTGAACCCGGTCCTGCGTGAGGGCAACTCGGACCGCCGCGCCCCGGCCTCGGTGAAGAACTACGCCAAGTCCCACCCGCACCGCATGGGCGCCTGGACCGCCGAGTCCAAGACGGACGTGGCGACCATGGGCCAGAACGACTTCCGCTCCACCGAGAAGTCCGTGGTCATCGCCGAGGACGGTGCCCTGCGCATCGAGCTCGTCGGCGACGACGGCACGACCACCGTGCTGCGCGAGTCCGTACCCGTCCAGCAGGGCGAGGTCGTCGACGCCTCCGTGATGCGGGTCGCCGCGCTGCGCGAGTTCCTGACCGCGCAGGTCGCCCGGGCCAAGGCCGAGGGCGTGCTGTTCTCGGTGCACCTGAAGGCCACGATGATGAAGGTCTCCGACCCGATCGTCTTCGGCCACGTGGTGCGCGCCTTCTTCCCGAAGACGTTCGCGCAGTACGGCGACAAGCTCGCCGCGGCCGGCCTGACCCCGAACGACGGTCTGGGCGGCATCTGGAAGGGCCTGGACGCCCTGCCGGAGGGCGCCGAGATCAAGGCCTCCTTCGACGCCGAGCTCGCCGAGGGCCCGGAGCTGGCCATGGTCGACTCCGACAAGGGCATCACCAACCTGCACGTCCCGTCGGACGTCATCATCGACGCCTCCATGCCGGCGATGATCCGCACCTCCGGCCACATGTGGGGCCCGGACGGCCAGGAGCACGACGCCCTCGCGGTCATCCCGGACTCCTCCTATGCGGGCGTCTACCAGGCCGTCATCGAGGACTGCAAGGCCAACGGCGCCTTCGACCCCTCGACCATGGGCTCGGTGCCGAACGTCGGCCTCATGGCGCAGAAGGCCGAGGAGTACGGCAGCCACGACAAGACGTTCGAGATCGCCACGACGGGCACGGTCCGCCTGGTCGACCAGAACGGCACCGCGCTGATCGAGCAGTCCGTCTCGGCCGGTGACATCTTCCGCGCCTGCCAGACCAAGGACGCGCCGATCAAGGACTGGGTGAAGCTGGCCGTCACCCGCGCCCGCGCCACCGGCGACCCGGCGGTGTTCTGGCTGGACGAGACCCGCGCCCACGACGCCAACCTGATCGCCAAGGTCAAGACGTACCTGGCGGAGCACGACACCGAGGGCCTGGACATCCGGATCCTCAACCCGGTCGAGGCGACCAAGCTGTCGGTGGAGCGCATCCGCCGCGGTGAGAACACCATCTCCGTCACCGGTAACGTGCTGCGCGACTACCTCACCGACCTGTTCCCGATCCTGGAGCTGGGCACCAGCGCCAAGATGCTGTCGGTCGTCCCGCTGATGGCGGGCGGCGGCCTGTTCGAGACGGGCGCGGGCGGCTCGGCGCCGAAGCACGTGCAGCAGCTGGTCAAGGAGAACTACCTGCGCTGGGACTCCCTCGGTGAGTTCTTCGCGCTGGTGCCGTCCTTCGAGCAGTACGCGAAGGTGACGGGCAACGCCCGCGCCCAGGTCCTGGCCGACACCCTCGACCGGGCCACGGCGACCTTCCTCAACGAGGACAAGTCCCCGACCCGTCGCGTCGGCGGCATCGACAACCGCGGCAGCCACTTCTACCTGTCCCTGTACTGGGCGCAGGAGCTGGCCAAGCAGACCGACGACGCGGACCTGGCCAAGGCCTTCGGCCCGATCGCCGAGACGCTCGCCGCGAACGAGCAGAAGATCGTCGACGAGCTGATCGCCGCCCAGGGCAAGCCGGTCGACATCGGCGGCTACTACCAGCCCGACCCGGCGAAGGCCGCGGAGGCCATGCGCCCGTCCGCCACGTGGAACGAGGCCCTGGCGTCCCTGAGCTGACGGCCCGGATCCCCCGATCCCCTGGCTCCGCCCCGGCCGGCACCGCGCCCGGCCGGGGCGGAGCCGTCTCACCCGCCGCCGCACCCACCGCTTCACCCCGCCGCCTCACCCACCGTCCCCGATGCCACCCGGGAGCCGCCCCATGACCGACGCGCCGCCCTCCTTCGCACTGCTCCCCGGGGCCGGCCACTCCCCCGTGATCCTCCACGTGCCGCACTCCGCACGGGACATCCCGGACGCCGTACGCGACGGGATCGTGCTCGACGACGAGGAGCTGGCCCGGGAGCTGGACCACATCACCGACGCGCACACCGCGGAGATCGCCGCGACGGCGGCCGGGCTGGCCGGCGTCAGGCCGTGGCGGTTCGTCAACCGGCTGTCGCGGCTGGTCGTCGACCCGGAGCGGTTCCCGGACGAGCGGGAGGAGATGCGGGCCGTCGGGATGGGCGCGGTGTACACGAGGACCACGCACGGCGATCCGCTGCGGTCCGAGGGCGTCGACGCGGGGCCGCTCGTCGAGCGGTACTTCCTGCCCTACGCGCGGGCGATGACCGAGGCCGTGGCGGACCGGCTGGCGGCCACCGGGCGGGCCGTGATCATCGACGTGCACTCCTACCCGAGCCGGAGACTCCCGTACGAGCTGCACGGGGAAGGCCCCCGCCCCGCGGTCTGCCTCGGCACCGACTCCTTCCACACCCCGGCCGCGCTGCTGGACGCCGCCCGGGCGGCGTTCGGGGAGACGGAGCTCGACACCCCGTTCCGCGGGACCTACGTTCCCCTGGAGTACTACGGGACGCGGCCCGAGGTGAGCGCCCTCATGGTGGAGATCCGCCGGGACACCTACATGACCGAGCCGGGCGGTCCCGCCGGACCCGGGCTGGAACGGCTCGCCGCCGCCCTCGCCGGGCTCGTCGACGCCGCGTCCCGCTGAACCGCCACCGGCTGGAGCACTCCCGCGCGGCAAGCGCCCGGGACGCGGCGAGGGTGGGTCCATGACGGAGGAGACCACCACGCTGACCGGCCAGGCACCGCCCCCGGTGCGGGACTGGCCCGCCCTCGACCTGGACGGGACGGAGTTCGACCCGGTCCTCGCGGAGCTGATGCGCGAGGGGCCGCTGACCCGGATCCGCCTGCCGTACGGCGAGGGCCGGGCGCGGCGGGGGCTAGGCCCGCAGCCACTCCGTCACCACCACGTCCCCGCCCGTGCGCAACCGCAGGGCGAACGGGCCGGAGGGCGGCACGTCGCCGGTGAAGCGGCCCAGGTCGTCGGCGGTCAGCGCGGCGCCGGGCCGGGGGCCGCCCAGGACCTCGATGCGGGCCGGCTGCGGCGGCAGCACCTGTCCCATCAGCCCGTCCTCGGTCACCTCGACGTCGACGGTCACCTCGCCCGCCCGGAACGTCAGCATCCGGGGCACGTCGGTGACTCCCCGGACCGGGATGGCGTCGACGAGCGAGTCGAAGGTCAGCTCGGCGACGCGGGCGTCGAGGTCGTGCAGGGCGTACGCGTCCACGGCGACCTGCTGCAGCTCCGCGGGCACCGGGTCCAGCACGGCGGCGGCCTGCCGGAGCTCCTCCTCCAACAGCCCGGCGTCGAACTCCTCGTCTCCCCAGTCCTCGTCGCCGAAGACCTCGTCGTCCCTGTCGTCCCTGTCGTCCGTGTGGTTCGTGCCGCTCACATCGCCCCCCGGGCCTCGAGCCGGGCCCGCAGGCGCCGCAGACAGCGCTGGCGCAGCGGCCCGATGCTGCCCACCGCGATCCCCAGGGCGGCGGACACGTCCTGATAGCTGGGCGGCGGCGTGGCCATCAGCACACGCAGCAACTGCCTGCACCGCTCGCCCAGTTCCTCGAACTCCTGCCACAGCCGCCGGACGCGTTCGCTCTGGGCGGCCGCCTCCTCGGAGTCGAGCAGCGACTGCTCCGGCGTACCGTCCTCGCTGACCCGGTCCAGGAGCTGCGGATCGTCCGTCAGGGTCAGCCGCCTGGAGCTGCGGATCACCTTCAGGCACTCGTGGCGCGCGGTGCTCGCGAGCCACGCGCCCGCCTTGTCGGGTTCCCGGATCCGCCCGAGGTACTGGGCGAAGCGGAACCAGGCGGTCTGGTACACCTCGTGCGCGTCGGCGTCGGAGAGCCGGTGGGCCCGCACCACGGACCACACCAGGGGGCTCAGCCCTTCCACGAGCGCTTTCCAGGCCGCCGCGTCGCCGTCGGCCGCGGCCTGGACGAGCGCGCCGGCATCAGTACGGTCCACGGCAGCCCCACCCCTCGAGTACGGCACGTCATCGTACGCCGTGGAGGGGGCGGCTTCGGCCGTCACAGGGCCGGGGCGAGGCGCACGACCGGGACCGGGCGCCAGGTGGGCGGACGCAGCGCCGGGACGTGCGCCCCGCGCACTTCGGCGTAGCCGGCGTTCGCCGCGAGCAGGTGCCGCCGGGCCGTGCGCGGGTCGGTCTCCTTGTGCGCCGTCATGTGGGCGGCGACCATGCCCGCGGTCACGGGGGTGGCGAAGGAGGTGCCGCTCCACTGCGCGTAGCCCTCGAACATCACCTGGTCCGGCTTGGCGGAGGCGCTCTCGTCGCTCAGCACGCCGGTGTGGCGGGGGTGGCGGCAGGTGCAGCCGTAGGAGAAGCCGTAGCGGCAGGCGTCGTACGTGGAGTGCTGGTACACGTACGGCACGGGTGTCTCGAAGCCGGTGAGGGCGCTGGTGAGGCGCTCGCCGGGGGCGTAGACCTTCACCCAGGGGCCGTAGTTGGTGAAGCAGGCGCCGAACTCGCCGTCGCTGCGCAGGGCGCCGACGGAGAGCACGCAGTCCTCCCAGCCGGGCAGGTCGGCGTAGGCGGCGGGCCAGAAGGGAGTGGCGCTGCCGTTGTTGCCGGCGGCGGCGACGAGCAGGGTGCGCTGCTCGCGCAGTTCCCGCATGAAGTTCTCGACGCCGAGCAGGCCGTCGGTGCGGCCGTTGGAGGTGCCGGCGGAGAGGCTGAGGACGTCGGGCCAGCCGCCGGCGTCGACGGCCTCGAAGAGCTTCTCGCCGAACTCGGACTCCAGGACGGCGCCGGCGTCGTTGAGGGTGCCGCGGACGGTGATGTCGGTGTTGGGCGCGACGGCGGCGACCAGCCCGGCGATGAACGTGCCGTGTCCGACGTACTGCTGGAGGATGCCCTGCTCGTCGCACTCCTGGACCTGGGCGTCGCCCTCGGTGTGGGCCAGCAGGCCGCAGGAGCGGTAGTCGTGCGTGAGGCCGGTGTCGACGACGAGGACGCCGACGGCGGTGTCCGGGTCGTGGGGCGTGTCGGCGGCGGCCGGGTTGGGTGGCTCGCTGAGCGGGGCGGGGACCGGTTCGTCGCCGGGGCAGGCGTTGACCGCGATGTGCACCACGTGGTTGCGGGTGACCATCCGGTGTCCCGCCCGGGCCTCCTGTTCCCGCACGGAGCGCAGGGCGTGCGCGACGGCGCGGTCGGCGTCGCGGCCGCCCTCGCCGGGGTCGCCGACGCGGATCCGGGTGATGCCGCTGCGGTTGGTCCGCGGCCCGGCCCGGCGGACCTGCTCCTGGTCGAGGTCGGGTGCCGCCGTGAAGTGCGCCCGTACCGTGTCCTCGACGACTTGGGCCTCCTCGCCGTCGCGGACGAGGACGACGCCCTTCTCGTACATGAATCCGGCCGAGTCGTCCGGGCCCATGGCGAGGGGCACGTCCGGCATCGAGCGCTGGATCTGGTCGAACTGCTCGTGGAATCGCTGAGGTGCCATGGCGGGTCCTCCCAGTGGGGCGACGGCGTCGGCCGGTGCCGTGGAGCGGTCGTCGATTCTCTTCGACAAGAGTCACGGTGCGGTCTTTTGATACAGCGCCACCCCCGTGTGGTGCGGTTCGCGGGCCACTACCATCCGAGGAGTGACAGCGGGAAGCGAGTCGGTTACGGAACTGCTGCCGATGGTGTTCGCCGACCCGGGCGAGGCTCTCGCGAGGGCCCGGGCGCTGCTCGACGCCGACCCCTCCCCGCTGGACGCCTCGGTGGCGCATCAGGTGATCGGCATCTGGCAGCGGGACTTCGGCGATCTGCGGCTCGCGCTGAGCCATCTGCGGCGGGCCCGGGCGTGCGCGGCGCGCGCGGACTCGGCGGACCGGGAGGCGGACGTGCTGGCCACGCTGGGGGTGGCGCTGGTGCACGCGGGCCGCACCCGGGAGGGCCTGGCGGCGTTCGAGCGGGGCGTCGCACGGGGCGGCGGGCACACGCGGGCGCGGGTGCTGTACCGGCGGGCGTACGTGTGGTGGGTGCTCGGTCACCATCGCGAGGCGCTGGAGGACGTACGACGCGCGGTGCCGGTGCTGCGGCAGGCGGAGGACGTGATCTGGACGGCGCGGGCGCTGACCCTGCGGGCCACCGTGCATCTGGCGCTGGGTGCGGTGGAGCGGGCGGAGGCGGACTTCACCGCGGCCGAGGCGCTGTGGGACACCACCGGCCAGGAGCACGACAAGGCGGACGCGGTGGAGAGCCGGGGCCTGGCCGCGTTCCGGTCCGGGGACGTGCCGGCGGCGCTGCGGCTGCTGGACGAGGCGGAGGAGCGGTACGCCCGGCTGGGCACGCCGACGTTCATGCTGAACATCCGGCGCTGCGAGGTGCTGATGGCGGCCGGGCTGGCGCCCGAGGCGCTGGCCGAGGCGGACGCGGCGATCAGGAAGCTGGACGGGATCGGCGGGCAGTCCACCCGCAAGGCCGAGTTGCTGCTGGCCGCCGCGCGGGCCGCCCGCCCGGCCGGGGACCCGCACACGGCGATCGCGCGGGCCGCCCTCGCGGTACGGCTGTTCGCGGGGCAGCGGCGCACGTGGTGGGAGGCGCACGCCCGGCTGGTGCTGATCGAGGCGCGGCACGCTGCCGGGCGCGGCTCGGGGCGGCTGGTCGCGGACGCCGCCGCGGTGGCCGAGAAGCTGGCGTCCTTCGGTGCTCCGGCCGCGCCGGAGGCGTCGCTGCTGGCGGGCCGGATCGCGCTGGGCCTGGGCTGGACGGCGGACGCGGAGCGGCACTTGGCCGTCGCCGCGCGCAGCCGGCACAGCGGCCCGCCGCTGGCGCGGCTGACGGGCTGGTCGGCGCAGGCGCTGCGGGCGCAGGCCGCCGGGTCGACCCGGGGTGTCCTGGAGGCCTGCCGGCGCGGTCTGGACGTGCTCGACGACCACCGGATGACACTGGGCGCCTCGGAATTGCGGGCCCGCGCCACCGAACAGGGCGCGGAACTAGCGGCGTTGGCGCAGCGGGCCAGTCTGGTGTCGGGCGGGCCGCGACGGCTGCTGGTGTGGAGCGAGCGCTGGCGGGCCACCGTACTGTCGGCCCCGCCGACCCGGCCGCCCGCCGACCCGGAGCTGCTCAGCGGCATGACCGCCTTCCGGGAGATCGCCTCGCGGGCGGAGGCGGCCCGGATGGAGGGCCGGCCGGTTCCGGCGCTGGAGCGTGAACAGCGGCGGCTGGAGCGGGAGATCCGCTCCCGGACCCTGCACATGCGGGGCGAGGCGCCCGGGGGCGGCGACCGGTTCGACGTCGGGCGGCTGCTGGAGCGGCTGGGCGACGAGGTGCTGCTGGTGGAACTCGCCGTGCTCGACGGGCGGGTGCAGGTGCTGCTGTGCGGGCAGGGGCGGGTGCGGCGGTTCGAGGCCGGGCTGCTCGCGGAGGCGGAGACCGAGGCCGAGCACGTCCAGGCCGGACTGCGGCGGCTGGCCCACCCGGGGGCCGAGGCGCGGCTGCCGGTGGTGGAGGCGGCGGGGCGGCGGCTGGAGGAGCTGCTGCTGGGGCCGGCCGCGGCGCGGCTGGGCGGTGGCCCGGTGGTGATCGTGCCGCCGGGGCGGTTGCACCGGGTGCCGTGGGCGCTGCTGCCGTCGCTGCGGGAGCGGGTGCTCAGCGTGTCGCCGTCGGCGGGCAGTTGGCTGCGTGCGCGGGAGACCGCGCCGCCGCCGGACGGCTGCCATGTGCTGGTGCGCGGCCCGGGCCTGGCCACGGGTGGCGCGGAGGTGCCCGAGCTGGCCGGCCGGTACCCGTGCGCGACCGTCCTGGAGGACGACGAGGCGCGCGTGCCGCGGGTGTTGGAGGAACTGGACGGGGCGGCGCTGGCGCACATCGCCGCGCACGGCGCGTTCCGGGCGGACAGCCCGCTGTTCTCCTCGCTGCGGATGGCGGACGGGCCGATCGTCGTGCACGACTTCGAGCGGCTGGACCGCAGCCCGTACCGGATCATCCTGTCGTGCTGCGACACGGCCCGCTTCGCGTCCGTCGGCGCCGACGAACTGCTCGGCCTGGTCACCGCGCTGCTGCCGCTGGGTACGGCCGGGGTGGTGGCGTGCAGCGCGCCCGTGAACGACGCCGCCGTGGTGCCGCTGATGCTCGCGCTGCACAAGGGCCTCGGCGGCGGGCTGTCCCTGGCGGAGGCGCTGCGTGACGCGCGGGCCGCGCTGCCGGGCGACGCACTGCACCAGGCCACGGGGTGGGCGTTCTCGGCGTTCGGGGCGGCGTGACCTGTGTGCCCCTAACCGGGTCGGGTTGTGTGGCGGCCTGACCCGTCCCCTGTGCGGGTCAGGCCGCCGGTCCGGGTGGGGCTCAGGCGGGCTGGGCCTGTGGTGGTTCCGTCAGCCACGGCAGGGCGCCGCGGTCGCTCGCGCCGAGCCGGGCGTAGGCGCTGTACAGGTGGTTGCCGACGGTACGGATGGACAGGGTGAGGCGTTCGGCGATCTGCCGGTTGCTGAGGCCCGCCGCCGCGAGGGTGACGATCTGCCGCTGCCGGGCGGTGAGTTCGCCGAGGACCAGCCCGGACAGCGCGGGCGTGCGGGCGCCCTGGCAGCGCCGGGCCAGGGCGACGGCCCGGGTGCGGGAGTGCCGGGCGGCGCGCGGATCGCGATGGGCGCGTACCGCCTGGGCGTGCGCCTCGGCGGCGAACAGCGTGAAGCCCCGCCGCTCCAGTTCCTCGGCCACCTCGTCCAGGGCCGGGCCGTCGGCCCGGGTGAGGGCGTCGGCGTGCCGGGCGAACACGCCACTCAGCCGGTCGATGACCTTCTCGGGGACGCCGAGGCGGACGGCGTCGTAGGGGTCGGTGAGGGCCTCCAGGTCCAGGTCGCCGGGGCTGTCGGCGGCCGGTTCCCCCAACAGGGCGCGGGCGCGGGCGAGTTCGTCCCGGCACGCCGTGTTCCCCGGCTCGCGGCTCAGACCCTCGCGCGCCCAGGCCACCGCTTCCCTCGGCTCCCCCCGCAGCCGCGCGAACCGGGCGCGTACGGCGGCGTACCGGCCCGGCAGCGGGCCGCCCTCGGCGACCAGCCACTCCCCCACCGGCGTGGGCGTCGCCCGTACGTCGTCCTGGTCGATCCGGCGCGACAGCGCGGCCGCCTCGGCGTCGAGGGCGCAGGCGTAGGCGTCCGGCGTCCGGGCCAGCCGGCGCGCCCGCAGCCGGCCCGCGGCGGCCCTGAGCACCGGGCCGTACAGGGGGTGGGCGAGGCGGACACCGCCCAGGTCGTCGACCTCCACCAGGCCGTCGGACTCCAGGACTTCGAGGGCGCCGAGGTCCAGGTCGTCCGGATCCGACGGCAGGGGCTCGGCGAACGCGAGCCGGTCGAGGGTCTCGCGTTCGACCGGGCAGGTGCGGCCGAGGACATGGGCGGTGCGCTCGCGCACGGCCGTGGTCAGCGGCACCGGACCCCGCCAGGCCCGCTCCTCCGACTCCGGGACGGGGGTCAGCAGTCCGCGCACCGCGCCCAGCAGGTCGCGCAGCAGCCGCAGGTCGCCCCGGCTCAGGCGCCGCAGCCGGTCGGCGGTGAGCGGATCGAGAGGTCCGGCGCCGGCGGTGATGAGCCGCGCGATGTCCTCCTCGGGCAGCGGTTCCAGGGCGAGGCTCGGCAGGAGTTCGCCGGTCCACAGCCGGGAGACCGCGCCGGGCACCGGGGCGCCGTCCCCGGCGACCACCAGCAGGCGGGTGCGGCCGTGCACGGCGAGTTGGTGGACCAGGGCGGCGGAGGCGTCGTCGAGCAGGTGCGCGTCGTCCACCAGCAGTGTGCGGACGTCGGACAGGAGCCGGACCGCGCGGTGCAGGGTGACCGACTCGGGCAGCAGATGGGCGAACGCGGCGAAGGGCAGGCCGCGGCTCTCGGGTGTGCCCGCCGCCCGGGCGCAGCCGGTGCCGCGGATCGCCTCGGTGACGAGGCGGGTCTTGCCGCAGCCCGCCGGGCCCGTCACCACGATGCCGCGGTGCGGGCCGGCCAGGGACCGGCGGACCAGCTCCAGTTCGTCCTCCCGCCCGGCGAACGGCCAGGGCAGCTCCAGCGTCGTCGCGTCCCGTTCGTAAGTCGTCACACAGACATGAGCGCGGCTACTCAGTTCTGATACAGGGCGACTTGAGTAGCCCCCGACTCAGGCGCCCGGGACGGGCCGCACGGCAGGCTGTGGCCCATGACCGCACGCTACTGCTCGCTGGCTCAGGCGCCGGCGCCCGCCTTCGCACCGGGGCTGGCGGCCGAGCGGCTGAGCGCGCTCGCGAGCGGACGGCGGATGTGGGTCAACGGCACCGTTCTGCACTACTGGTTCTTCGACGGTGACGACGACGCGTCCGTCATCCCCGTGCCGGGGACGGGGATGACGCGGCGGGTGTCCTGGGCGGGCGCCGAGGAGCAGCGGGACGTGGTGCGCGGGTGCTTCCGGGAGTGGGAGGACCTCGGCATCGGCGTCACCTTCGCCGAGGTCGACGACCGTGCGGAGGCCGAACTGCGCATCGGGTTCCAGCCCGGCGACGGCTCGTGGTCGGCGGTGGGCCGGGAGGCGCTGCTGGCCGGCCTGCACGAACGCACCATGAACTTCGGCTGGGACCTGACCGCGCCCGGGGAGCGCGCGACGGCCCTGCACGAGATCGGGCACGCGCTCGGCATGCTGCACGAGCACCAGAGCCCGTTCGCCGGCATCCACTGGGACGACGAGGCCGTGTACGCCGAGCTGGCGGGCCCGCCGAACCACTGGAGCCGGGAGAGGACGTACTACAACGTCCTGCGCAAGCTCGACCCGGCCGAGGTGAACGGCTGCGTCTGGGACCCGCAGTCGATCATGGAGTTTCCGTTCTCGTCGGGGCTGGTCCTGGAGCCGGAGCAGTACCGCGCGGGTCTGCACCCGCCCGGCACCCTGTCCGCCGCCGACAAGGAGTTCGTGCTCCGCTGGTATCCGCCGGCGGACCCGGCGCCGCCCGCGCTGGTGCCGTTCCGCTCGGCGCCGCTCGGGCTGGGCCCGGGCGGACAGGCCGACTTCGTCGTCGATCCGCCGGAGACCCGCACGTACACGCTGGGCACCTTCGGCGACGGCGACACGGTCGTCGTGGTCTTCGAGGAGCGGGACGGGGAGCCCCGCTACCTCGCCGGCCAGGACGACGGGGGGACTCCGCACAACGCCACGATCGGCGTGCGGCTCGTCAAGGGCCGCCGCTACGTCGTCCGCGTACGCCTGTACTCCGCCTGGGGTTCCGGCGAGACGGCGGTGATGTGCTGGTGACGGCACGCACGCGCCGCGCGGACACCTGAGCCACAGTCCGGCACCGGGGGAGCGGTCGAGGACGTCGCCCATGGGGGTGGGTGACGTCCTCGACCACGCCATGTGCGGGGCCGGGAACCGGAGTACGGCTGTCCCCGGCACGGCGTCCGGCTCCGTGCGCCGTCCCTCGGCCTCTCCCCCATGCGGGTCCCGCGCCCGTCAGCACCTAGCATGATGGGCTGATCGCACAGACCTCTCCGCCACCACGACCGTTCGGCCGCGGAGAGGCCGGGAAGGGATGGGGGACTCGTGGAGATCGGCCTGACGGAGACCATCAGGGCACTGCGCAGTGAGCTGGCCCAGGCCATGGCGGACGGCGAGGGCCAGCCGGTCCGGCTGCGCGTGCAGTCGGTGAAGCTCGACGTGCAGGTGGCCGTGACGGCGTCGGCCGAAGCCGACGGTGGGGTCAAGTTCTGGGTGCTGTCCGCCGGTGGGAAGGCCACCGAGGGCGTGTCCGCCACGCACACGGTCTCGTTGGAGCTCACCGCCGAGACGGCCGACGGCGGCTCCGTCCTGACGAACTCCGGGCGTGCGGCACTTCTGGAGGACTGACACCGTGGATGAGTCGGCCCGCCGGCAGCGCCTTCGGCCGTGTCCGAACTGATCGCCGTGCCGGATGCCGTGCAGCGGGTGGCCATGGTGGTCCGCCGCGGCCCCGACGGCTCCCCCCGTTTCGCCGCTTCCGGCTTCCTGCTGGCCCCGCGACTGGTCATCTGTGCCGCACACGGGCTCGCCACGTCCGGTGCCGACTACGAGGTGCGGTTACCCGGACGGCCCGTGACCCGGGCCCCGGTGACCGCCGTGTTCCGGCACCGATGCCCGAGGTGGATCTGGCCCTGCTGGTCCTCGGGGAGGGCCCGCCTGGCCTCTCCCCCGCCCGGTGGGCCGTGCTGCCCCAGGCGGTGGCGTCCGTTCCGTTCGTCGCCGTCGGCTTCCCCGATCACGCGTTCCGGCAGGAGACACCGACGACGCGTCAGCTGACCGGGTCGATCCTCCTAAGCTCCTTCCTCGGCAGCCACGAGATGGAGCTGTCCCTGAGCAGCCCCGCGCCGCGACAGGCGGGCGGGTCTCCCTGGCAGGGCATATCGGGAGCGGGGGTGACCACGACGGACGGCGTCCTGGTGGGCGTGTGCACGAGCCACCACGTTCCGTCCGGGTCGGCGAGCCTGACCGCGACGGGTCTGGCGCGGCTCACCCGAGATGCGGACTTCGCGCGCCTGCTCGCCGAGCACGGGGTGGAACAGGTGGCGGCGGACGGTCTCCCGCCCTCTCCGGGCACCACGGCCGGGAACCGTCGCGTCCGCACCCACGCCGAGGTGATGCGCGGCCTTCTCGGACGGCGCAGTTACCTCGACCAGGAGCACCTACCCTTCGTCCACCCGGGAATGGACCACCCCTCGCATCCCGACCGCCTGTTCGGCCGGCTGAGCACGGCCGGCTCCCGCGGGGTCCTGCTGATCGGCCCGGCCGGGTCGGGAAAGACGCGGACGTCCTTCGAAGTGGCGCGCCGGGCCCACCGTGCCGGGTGGCAGGTCCTGCACGTCCAGGCCGACACCGCCGTGACCGCCGACGACGTGGCCGCGGCGGTGCTGTCCTGCGAGCGGCGACGGGTCCTGCTGGTGCTGGACTACCTCGACGCCTGCCCGCAGGTGGACCTGCGCGCCCTCGCCGAGGTGCTGCTCCCGGAAGCACGGAACCGCGGGATCGCCCTGGCCTGCCTGGCCTCGGTGCGCCCCGGGTCGCTGCCCGCCGTTCAGCTGCGTGGCAGTGCCGGCCTCCTCGACGAGGTCTGCCTACGGGACGACTGGCCCCACCAGTCGGCCGTCATCACCCAGGTCATCCAGCACGCGGCCCCCGAGACGGTGCACCTGTGGGCGAGGAGGCGCTGGCCCGGCTCTGTGGCCGCCGCCCGGTCACCGCGCTCCTGATCGCGCGGGCGATCGAGGAGCAGGGTCTGGCCCGGCTCCCGCAGCAGCAGCGGCGGCGCGAGCCCGGCACGCACCATCCCCACCGCCGCCCACTCGACGCGGCCCCGGTGCCGGCCTCGGCCCGGCCCGGTGAACTGCTGGACTGGCTGCGCGAGGGCATGCGGCGCGACGCCCTGGCGACGACGGCCGGGCCCGGCCCCTCGCCTTCGCACATCGCCTCCCCCGACTCCGCCCAACTCGCGTTCGCCGTGGCGGTCGCCGCCTGCCCCCAGCCCAGGGAAACGGTCGAGCAGGCCGTCAACGCCCTGCTCGACGCGGCCGACGGCCCGGCCGGGTCGCTGAGCGGCCGGCGGGTCGTCGACACGCTGATCTCCCTGGGATGGCTCGACGAGACCGACGGCCGGCTGGTCGTGGTGCACGACGTCGTCACCGACGAACTCGTGCTGCAGTCGCTGATGCCCCCTCCCGGGTGGAGCGTCGACGCGGACTCCGCCGCCTCGGTCTTCTCGGCGCTGACCCGGCATCCTCGTACCTTCGCCGTGCTGACCGGCCATGTGCGGCGGCTGGCCGCCGACATGGCGGAGCGCGGATCCGCCCATCGGATCGCTGCCCTGGAACGTTTCTGCGGGGAATGGGTCACCGCCCACGCGGGTCCGCTGGGACGTCTCCTGGCGCCCGCTGGCCAGGACGGCGGGCAGGCGCTGCTGACGCTCGTGACGGGCCGCCCCTGGCAAGGGTTCGATCACGCGGTGTGGGGGCGCCTGGTGGCACCGTGGCTCGCCCGTGCCGAGGCCGAGCACATCGCGCAGCCGTTCCTGACCGCCGCCTTGCAGAGCGTGAGCCGGACGCCCACCTGCCTCGTGGAGGCATCCTTGGGCTGGCTGGAGCGCCGAGGCGACCAGACCGACACCGAGCAACTGCTGCTCGCCCTGCTGGAACGCCCCGACCTCGCTCCGGAGGCGGAGGACGCGGTGGTCGGCCGCACCCTTGCCTGGGTGCCCTCCCGGCCGGGCTGGCGCCACACGCCCGCCCTGCTGAAACGGCTGCTGAGGATGCGTCACCCCGGCGACCGGCTGGGGCGGGTGGTCGAGGTCGTGCGGGACTGGCTGACCCCGTACCGCAGTTTCGGGGTCGCCCCGGTGGTCCGCGCCTTCCTTCAGCAGGAGGACATCGGCGCGGCCGCCCGCCAGGAGATCGTCGACCGGATGCTGACCTGGCTGCGCGGTGCTCATCGGACCGGTTCGGACGCGGGTCCCGAGATGTGTGCCCTTCTGGAGCACGACGGCCTCCAGGGCGACGACCGTGCGGAAGTGGCCCGTTGCGCGCTGGACTGGCTGGAGCAGCAGGGGATGCACCCGAGCTCGGGCCGGGTCCTGCGCAGCCTTCTGTCCGAGGACGGCTGCCCGCCGGACCTCCGGCCCCGGTTGATCGCCTTCGCCCGGTGGTGGGCCGCCGAGAGGTCGGCGGGGCTGCCGGGGCGGTCCTTCGTCCTCGGCGCACTGCTGTCCGACGGCAGCGCCCCGGAGACCGGCGCCGCTCTACTCGACCAGGTGACCGAGCGCCCGGACGCCGCCGCCGCGCCCGCCATGCTCCAGCGTCTCCTGCTGCACCACGAGCACCTCGGCCCTGACCAGGCGAAAGCCGCCGTCACGCTCGCCTTCGGCTGGCTCGACCGCCATCCGGAACACGAGGAGTGCGCTTCGGTACTCGGCCCCCTGCTCCGCGTGCCGGGCCTGCCCTCCGCGCAGGTCCGGCACGCCGTCCGGCTGGGCACCGAGACGCTCCTCGCGCGTCCGGACGACCACAAGCTGATGGCGATCCTGCTCAGCCAGCTGGAAGGCCTGACGGCGGAGCAGGCGGGGGCCATCGCGGACGTCGGCCTGGCGTGGCTGTCGTGCCACGGGGGGAAGGTGCAGCGTCCGGTACTCGCCTCCTTCCTCACGCGCCCGGACCTGTCCGTCGAGCAGGCCCGCGCCGGCATCGACATCGCCCTGGACCGGCTGAGCACCGAAACGGCGGCCAAGAACCGCACCATGCTCTCGGGTGTCCTCCGTCATCCGGCTCTGGACGAGCACCGCCGGTCCCGCGCGATGGACTGCGCCCTACGGTGGCTCGAGCACAACGGGACGCTGCCGAAGGCACGTCTGATCATCGAGGATCTGCTCACGCTCCCGGCCCTTCCTCCTGACGGGAGACGTCTCGCGATCCGCTGGGCCGAGGACTGGCTGGCCGGCCACGGGCACGAGCCGTACGCCCATCACCTGCGCGCCGCGCTCGACGCGCACGCGGACGTTTCACTCACCTGACCGCCGCGGCCGTGTCCTGCCGGACCGGGGAAGCGCGGAGGCCGCATCGAATCGCTCTGAGGTCCCCAACCGTGAGACGCGTCGACGCCATGACCAAGATGCATCGGCTGGCCGCACGGTAAGCCCGCCCCTCGGTCAACGAATTATGGCTGAAAGGCATCGGGGCCCCGGTAATCCGCTCTGCAACAACTTCACGCCGAGGCGGAAGTGGAAGCGGAACGCCGCCGACAAACGGTTACGGGAGGTCATAGACAAGACGAACATCGCTGATGCGGAATCTCGATCCTTGCAGGCAGAAGCCCTGCGCGGGCCCGGCTGTCCGCCGATCTTCGTAGGATCCCTGGGTGGATGGCCACGGCTGTGCTAGCATCACCGACGGCTCAGAGGAAAGCGATCAGAAACGGGAGATGATCGTGTCACGGGGGCGCGTGCTCGTTATCGGGGACAGCATCCGATTAGTCTCGAAGGCGAAGTCGGCCGGTGTAGACGTCGTCTATATGCAAAAGCCGTCACAATTCGATCCCACGCTGATTCCGCACTGCCAGCAGCTCGTCCTGGTGGATTATCAGCACGTGCCCAGCGCCGCCGCGATGGCTGCCGCGCTGCACCGGATCGCACCGATCACGCGGATCGTCACACAGACCGAGGCAGCACAACTGGTGGCCGGTCACTTGACCGACGCCCTGGGAATTCCCGGAACATCGGAACGATGCGCCCGGCTGCTGCACGACAAATCCGCGATGCGGGCTCTATTGAACGAGCAGGGCATCGGGGTCGTTCCCTATGCGGTCAATCCCACCCAGGCGCAGCTCCGTGAATTCGTCATCTCGCACGGGGCGGCCATTGTCAAACCGACCAAGGGCTCGGGCAGCCTCGGAGTGCGCCGGATCGAGTCGGTCGAGGACGTCGACGAGGTATGGGACTGGTGCCAGGCGTTCGAGCTCGGTGAATTCCAGGTCGAGAAGCTTCTGGTCGGTCCCGAACTGAGCGTGGAATCCTTTTCCGAATCGGGTCGGCACACGATCATCGCGGTGACCGCCAAGGACACCGAGGGCGGTACCGTGGAACTCGGCCACGTCATTCCGGCGCCCCTGACCGAGGACCAGCTCGACCAGATCCGCAAGTTGACGGTGCGGCTGCTCGACGCGGTCGGTCTCGAGGACGGCCCGTCACACACGGAGATCATCCTCACCGCCGAGGGACCGCGGGTCGTCGAATCGCACACCCGCCGCGGGGGCGACCGGATCAACGATCTCGTCAAGATGGTGTACGGGGTCGACATGGAGGAGGCCACCTATCGCCTCGTCGGCCACGGTGCTCCGCTCGACGGCCATCTGCACCCCGCCCGCGGCGCGGCCGCCATCCGTTTTCTGACCGCGGCACCGGGGGTCGTCACCTCCGTCACCGGCCTGGACGCGGCGCGAGCCGTCGACGGGGTGGTAGAGGTGTCGGTGAGTGTGGAGGCGGGTTCCGTAGTGCCCGAGCTCCGCTGGTCGGACGACCGCTGCGGGCACGTCATCGTACGTGCCGACGACACCGACACGGCCGTCCGTCTGGCCCGTACGGTCGCCGGACACATCTCGATCCACACCGAGCCCGTCACGGACGACTGTCCGGATCCGGACGCGGCGGCACCGGACACGCTGAGCGCGATCCTGCGCCCGTACGACGAGGTGTTCGACCCGTTCCACGGGGCCGTGACCGCGCCTTAGCCACGGTCCGGGATCCGGCCTTCCCGGCCGGATCCCGCACAGGATCAGTCCCCCCGTCGTCGCGAGGGCCGGAAAAAAAGCCCGGGCTCGTCGGCGTGCCGGGACGCGGACAGCGGCGCCCCGCCCGCCCTACCGGACACGGCAACGACACGGAGCGCGCTTCCGGAACACCCGGGCGCCCCGGACCTCGTGCGGCAGGGCGCCGATCCCTTGCATCTACATCACTCGTCACGTCGACGAGCCACAATTCGTTCCGAGTTTGGAGTGCGGTATGACCGGGGGACCGGACACAGGCGCAAGCATGCTCTCGTACACCCAGGAAAGCCTCTGGCTCTTCCATGAGCTCGCCGGCTCCGACGAGCCCGCGTACAACGAATCGGTGGCCTTCGAGACGTCCGGTGACCTCGATCCGGACGCGTTACGCCGCGCCATCCGGGCCACCGTCCTGCGGCACGACGCACTCCGCACGACGTTCCACGAGACCCCCGACGGGCCGCGAGCCCAGGTGCACCACCCCGACGGGGACGCCCTTCCGGACAGTACGACCGTAGTCGACCTGCGCACCCTGGCCGCTGCCGAGGCCCGCCTCAGGGCGGAGGAGGTCCTCGCTGAACACCACCGGCGACCGTTCGACCTGAGCACGGCTCCCCTGCTGCGGGCGGTCGTGGTGGCGCTGCCGGGTGACGTCTGGCTCCTCGGCCTGACGGCTCACCACATCGTCATCGACGACTGGAGCATTCGCCTGGTCCTCGACGAAGTAGCGGAGAACTACCGCACCCTGGTGGCCACCGGACGCCTGCCGCAGCGACCCGTCTCCGGCGCCGCGTTCCGCGCCTTCGTCAGGGAGAGCCGCTCGGCGACCGCGGATGCCCAGCAGACAGCCGCCGTCGAACGCTGGCGCCGGTCGCTGGCCGACGCCCCGGAACTGCTCGGCATGCCGCTGGACCGCCCGCGACCCGCGGTTCAGACCTTCCGCGGCGACAGCATGACCATCACCGTGCACAGCGCGGACGTCGAACCGCTGCTGAAGGAATGCGCCCGCACCTGCCGCAGCACCGCATTCCCGGTGTTCCTCGCCGCCTATGCGCTGTTGCTGCACCGCTACACACGGCAGGAAGGTTTCGCCATCGGCACCACGGTGCTGAACAGGCCGGGCGCCGAGGATTTGGAGCAGGTCGGCTGCTACGTCAACACCCTGCCCCTGTTCGTGCCGGTGGACCCGGACGATACGTTCCGCACCGTGCTGTCCGCCGCGCGGAAAGCCGCCGAGCGATTGCTGGACGACGGCGACGCGCCTTATCCGAAGGTGGTCGAGGCACTCGGGGCCGAGCGGGCGCGGAACCACAACCCGGTCTTCCAGACGATGCTCACGATGCTCGACGGCCGTCCCTCGATCGACCTCGGACCGGGACTGGTCTCCCAGTACCACCCCGTCCGCCGGACCGCCGCCAAGTTCGACCTGATGCTGTACGTCAACCGGGCCGACGACGCCTACGAGTTCGAGCTCGAGTTCAACACGGACCTGTTCACCCGGGACACCGCGGAGCGGATCCTGCGCAACTACGCGCGACTGCTGACCTCGCTGGCCGACGCCGGCGTCGACGCACCGGTGGGCACGCCGTCCATGACCCGCGACGAGGAACGGAACCTGATCCTCGGCGAGTGGAACGACACGCAGGTCGCCCACCCGGACGGTACCGTCGCCGATGTCATCGAGGAGCAGGTCCGGCGAAGCCCCGACAGCCCGGCCATCGAGTTCGAAGGCACGGCGTACACGTACGACGAGCTGAACCGGCGGGCCAACCAGGTGGCGAGCCGCATCCGCACCGTCCTCGGGACGACCGGGGCCGGCCCCTTCGTCGGGGTGTTCATGGAGCGCTCCGCGGAGATGGTGATCGCGCTGCTCGCCATCGTCAAGGCGGGCTGCGCGTACGTGCCCATCGACCCCGAATACCCGGCCGCCCGGATCGAGTTCATGATCCAGGACGCCGGTGTGCCGCTGATCCTCACCCAGGAGCACCACCGCCCGGCCCTCGGCAGCACCGGCGCCCAACTCCTCGTCCTCCCGGACGAGTCCCTGGACCAGGAGGACGACACCGATCCCGTCCGCGAACTGGGCCCCGACTCGCCCGTGTACATGATCTACACCTCCGGATCCACGGGGCAGCCCAAGGGTGTGATCAACCGCCATGACGCGCTGGCCAACCGGCTCCACTGGATGCAGTCCGCCTTCCCGTTGACCGGAGGTGCCCGAGGGGACCGGGTGCTCCAGAAGACCCCCTACAGCTTCGACGTCTCGGTATGGGAGTTCTTCTGGCCACTCATGACCGGGGCCTCCATCGTCGTGGCCCGGCCCGGCGGACACCGCGACCCCGACTACCTCAAGGAACTCATTCGGTCCCGGGCCGTCACGACCGTGCACTTCGTCCCCTCGATGCTGAACGTGTTCCTGGAGGCGGAGGAACTCGCCCAGCACTGCGGCCCGCTCAAGCGGGTCATCTGCAGCGGCGAGGCGCTCCCCCGCAAGACCATCGAGGTCTTCGCCGCCACGCTCCCCTCCTGCGAACTGCACAACCTGTACGGCCCGACCGAGGCCGCGATCGACGTCTCGCACTGGCCCTGCCGGACCGACTACCCGGGAGAGCTCGTCCCCATCGGCAAGCCCATCGACAACGTGCGGCTGTACGTCCTGGACCGGGACCTGCAGCTCCAGCCGGTCGGCGTCCCCGGGGAGCTGTGCATCGGCGGCGTCGCCGTGGCGACCGGGTACCACCGGCGCGACGACCTCAACGCCACAAGGTTCGTCTCCGACCCCTACGGAACGGCCCCGGGAGCCCGCCTCTACCGCACCGGCGACCTGGCACGCTTCCTGCCGGACGGTCAGATCCAGTACCTGGGACGCATCGACAACCAGGTCAAGTTGCGCGGTCTGCGGGTCGAGCCCGACGAGATCGCCGCGGTCATGCGCGACCTGCCCGGCATCCAGGACGCGGCCGTCGTCGTGGACGCGTCGGGTCCCGCGCAGGCGCTGGCCGCCTACGTGGTGAGCACCGCGTTCGACCCCGACGACCTGCGTGCCCGGCTGCGGAAGCTGCTGCCCGAGTTCCTCGTCCCGCATTACCTGATCGAGGTCCCGCAGCTGCCCACTACTCCCAACGGCAAGCTGGACCGGCGTGCCCTGCCCTCGCCGGCGGCCCACGCGGCACCGGTCGACCGGGCCGGCCGCCCACTCGCCACGACCGCCGAGCAGGACGTGGCCCGTGCCTGGACGGACGTCCTCGGACTCCAGGCACCGGTCGGCGCGGACAGCAACTTCTTCGCCCTCGGCGGGGACTCGATCACGGCATTGCGCGTCGGTTCCCGGCTGCGCGCTGCCGGATACGTCGTCAACCTGCGCGACGTGTTCGCCCACACGACGATCGCGGAGCTCGCCGCCTCGCTGACCCGCGAAGACTCGGCCTCGCCCGGGCCGGCCGCCATCGAGGCGTTCGGCCTGCTGACGGACGACGACAAGGCGGCGCTCCCCGCGGCGGCGGAAGACGCCTGGCCGCTGACGAAGCTCCAGTCGGGCATGATCTACCACTCGCTGCTCGACGAGGACTCCCCGGTCTACCACGACATCTTCGACTACGAGTTCACCGGCGTGGCCGATCCGGCCGCACTGGTCCGTGCCGTACGGGAGACCGTGGCACGCCACGCTCAACTGCGGTCCTGCTTCGACCTGGAGCGCTACGACGAGCCGCTCCAGGTCGTGCTCCGCCCGGACGCGGACGGCGCCGCGCCGTCGCTGGAGGTCGTGGACCTCACCGCGCTGCCCGCCGACGCGCAGGACCGGGCGGTCGAGGAATGGATCGACGCCGAGAAGCGCCGCCCGCTGGACCTCGCCAGGCCGCCCCTGCGCTTCTGCGCCCACGTACGGGGCGACGGCCGTATCAACCTGGCGTTCTCGTTCCACCACCTGATCCTCGACGGGTGGAGCGTCGCCCTCGTCATCGAGGAGATCCGGCGCCGCTGCGCCGGGCTCCCGGCCGGCCGAACGGCCGACGCCGCCCCGGAGCCCACCTACGGCACCTACGTGGCGCTGGAGCGCGAGAGCGCACGACGCCCGGCGGACCAGGACGCCTGGCGCAGGCTGCTCGACGGGTTCTCCGCGACGCTGCTGGCGGGCCACTCCGGATCCGCGGCGCCGGAGACGATCGAGTCCGCGGTACTGGAGCGGGCCGTCGCGGCAGGGCTGGAGGAACGGCTGCGCCTGCGCGCCGCGGCCCTCGGACTCCCGCTCAAATCGCTCTATCTGGCAGCGCACTGCGCGGCCGTGGCGGACCTGACCGGCAGGTCACGCGTGGTCACCGGGCTGGTCGGCAACGGCCGCCCGGAAGTGCCCGGCGGCAGCGAGATGGTCGGTCTGTTCCTGAACACCCTTCCGCTGCCCGTCGAGGTGCGAGAGGCGGACGACACGGAGCTGCCGGCCTCGGTCTTCGAGCGCGAGCGGGAACTCGTCCCGCTCCAGCGGTTCCCCCTCGCGGACATCGAGCGGCAGCAGGGCGGAGCGCTGTTCGACGTGGTCTTCAACTACACCGACTTCCACTCCTACGCGACAGCCGGTGACACAGCCACCGCCACGCGAGACACGGTGTCGATCGAAAACGCCCGGTACTTCGAGCTCACCAGCTTCCCGATGACCGTCCATGTGCACCGGGACCACTTCGCCGGTACGACGCAGCTCGTCGTGTCCCACGACCGCGGGCGGGTCAAGACCTCCACGGCGGAGCAGTTCCTGGGCGAGTTCCTCGCCGCCCTCGAACGGTACGCGGGGCCGGAACCGGCCGACGGCGGTCCGGACGCCACGGAGCGTGCCGTCGCCGCGATCATCGCGAAGGTGATCGGCAACGAGACGGTCGGGGCGGAGGAGAACTACCTCGACGCCGGGGTGGACTCGATCAGCTCCATCCGCATCCTCGCCAAGCTGCGCAGGCAGTTCCCCGGTGCCGCGCTGCGCGACGTGATGGAGGCGCGCACGGTACGGGCCCTGGTCCGCAGGCTGGCGGCGCGGGCGCCCGAGCCCGCGACCGCGGAGTCGGCGGGCAGCGTCGGGGAGTCCGCGGGCAGCGTCGGGGAGTCCGCGGGCGCGTCACTCGACGGGCTCCCTCCGGGAGTCGTCGACGCCTACCCCCTCACCGCCACCCAGCTCCGGATGATCAGGGCGACGAGGCGGGACCCCGCACAGTCCGCCTACCATGACGTCTTCGCCTACTCCGTCGCGCTGCCACTGGACGCTCCCCTGCTGCGCGCCGCACTGCGGCGGATGACCGCGTCCTGCGAGACGCTGCGCGCCGCCGTCGACCTGGCGGCGTCACCCGTTCCCCGGCAGCTCGTGTACGCCTCGGTCGAGCCCGATCTCACCGTGGTCGACGCCGTGGACAACCCCTCGGCGCCCGACGAGTGGTTCGAGAAGGAACGGGGTTCGGGGTTCCGCTGGGAGCAGCCCGGGCTCATACGGTTCGCGGCACACCGCATCGCGCCGGACCGCTTCGTGCTCTCGCTGAGCTTCCACCACGCGGTCGTCGACGGCTGGAGCCTCTCTCTCCTGATCCGGGACCTCCTCCTGTCGTACGCCTCGGAGGTCGGCGCATCCGCCGCCGGTGCCGGAGCAGGCGTTGACGCCGGGCCCGTCCGGTCCGTCGGCGAGGCCGGCTCCTTCCGCGACTACGCCATGGCCGAGACGGCCGCCCGCTCCTCCGCCGAGTCGCGGAAGTTCTGGCACGACGTCCTCGCGGGCCACCCGGGAGCGTGGCTGCCCCGCTACCCGTCCGACGGCGACACCCGCTGGGCCGAGGCGACCGTCGTCCTCCCGCCCGACCGGGAAGCCCGGCTGCGTGAGGTCGCGCGCGGCACCGGCCACCCGCTCAAGTACCTGCTGCTGGCAGCGCACTTGAAGGTGCTGGCCCTGGTCACGGGTGAGCCCGACGTCTTGACCGGGGTGTTCACCCACGGCCGCCCCGAGACCGACGACGCGCAGGAACTGGTCGGGATGTTCCTCAACTTCCAGCCGCACCGGGTCCGGATCGAGGCCCAGACCTGGCCGCAGCTCATCGACCAGGTGTTCACGTTCGAGATGCGCGCGCTCGCACACCGCCGCTGCGCCGCCGACGGCGACGGCCCGGACGACTGGCCCCGCTACTCCGCGCTGTTCAACTACACGGATTTCCCCGCGTATGCGGACGCCGTTCACGGCGGGGGGCACCTCACCGGTGTCCGGTGGTTCGAGCACACCGACGCGCCGTTCCTCGCGACCGTGGGCCGCGACCCGGACCGTGCCGCGCTGGAGATCACCCTGAACGCCGACGGCAGGGTCCTCCCGCAAGGCGTGGTGGACGAGCTGGCGCGTCTGTACGAGGCCGTCCTGGCGCAGATCGCCGAGACCCCCGGCGGCTCCGTCCGCGACACCACCGACCGGATCGAGACATGTGTGGACGGCCTCGGCGCGCGCCGGAGCCCGTCCGTCTGAAAGGGAACAGAGAACCTCCGTGAACACCTTCCGAAACCCCCAGGGGATCGCGGCGCCGCTCGCCGCGTACTCGCACCAGGCCGAGATCACCGGCCCGGTCCGGTGGCTCGTGATCTCCGGCCAGATCGGCATGACCCCCACCGGTGAGCTCCCTGAGGACCCGGTCGAACAGCTCGGCATCGCGCTGGACAACATCACGGCCAACCTCGAAGCGGCCGGAATGCGCCACGAGGACCTGGTCAAGCTGACGTTCTACTTCGCCGGCGAGGTCGATCTCCAGCGGCGGCGCCGGCGGATGGCTGAGTGGCTGGGCGACCTGCGCCCCTGCATGACCGTCATGACGGTGGCCGCACTGGCCACGCCCGCGCTGCGCGTCGAGGTCGAGGCGCTCGCGTGCACCGAGGACATCCCGGCGACACAGAGGAGTGAGCAGCAGTGATAGTCCAGACCACCCTGGAAGGCGTCCACACCTTCGAGCAGCCGGACGGCTACGTCACGCACTACCGGCTCTGGGGCGCCGAGACCGCTGCGGACCTCGTGGTGATGCTGCACGGGGGCATGAGTCACGCGGGCTGGCAGGCACCGCTCGGGGCCCGGCTCGCCGAACTCGGTGACGACGTCGCCTTCCTCGCCGTCGACCTGCGCGGCTCGGGACTCAACGCCGTGCGCGGACACATCCCGGACGGCGACCTGGCCGTCCGGGACATCGCGCTGCTGCTGGGCAGCCTCAAGGAAGCCCGCCCCGGAACCCGCATCCACCTGGCCGGCTGGTGCTTCGGCGCCCAGGTCGCGACGGTCGTCGCGGCCGGGCTCGCCGACCGCGAGGTGCTCGCGAGCCTGCTCATGGTCTGCCCCGGCTTCTTCTTCAACGACCGCTACTCCGACGTGCTGGACCGCTCGATCGACGCCGCTCTGGAAGTCGTCGAGGAGCTCGGCATCACCGTCGAGACGACGCGCCCCTTCATCAGGGTGCCGCTGCGCCCGACCGACTTCACCGATCGTGCGGAGTGGCTCGCGGCCATCGAGGACGACAAGCTGAAGCTCTCCCACGTGACGGTCGGCACGATCGACGCCTGGGAGGCCATCGCCGTCAAGTCGGAGACGGAGTACGGACGCATCGGCCCGCTGCCGGTACGGGCCGTGTTCGGCACCCGGGACAAGCTGGTCGACAACGACCGCGTGCGCGCCTTCCTCCAGAGCCACCCCGACCTGGAGACACACGACCTCGACGCCGGTCACGCCGTCCACTTCGAAGAGACGGAGGCACTCACGCGTCTGGTCGCGGGCTTCGTGGCCGAGCTGAAGCGATGACCACGGGAGTCGCGCGCTACCGCACGGTCCTGTCGACCCCGGGAGCATGGGGGTTCTTCCTCCCCGGCATGCTCGCCAGGTTCCCGCTGGGCATGACCGGCATCAGCATCCTGCTCTTCGTCTCCGCGACGCGGGGCGACTACGGCACCGCAGGTGCGCTGTCGGCCGTGTCCGCGGTCGGGTACGCGGTGGCCGCGCCTCAACTGGCTCGCGTGGCCGACCGGGTGGGGCAGCACAAGGTCCTGCTCTCCTGCGCGGTGCTGTGCGCGGTCAGCGGCGGCGCGTTCGTCGTGAGCACGCTGAGCGACGGGACTCCGCTGTGGGTTCTGTTCGTCACGGCGGCGCTGACGGGTGCGGCGACACCCGCGTTCGGCTCGATGGTGCGGGCGCGCTGGAGCGGTCTGCTGGACGGCTCGTCCTTGAAGGGGACGGCCTTCGCACTGGAATCCCTGGTCGACGAGGTCGTCTTCATCGTCGGCCCGGTCATCGCCACCTCACTCGCGGTCGGGGTGAGCCCGGCCGCGGGCCTCGTCAGCGCGCTGGTCCTGGTGTGCGGTGGCAGCGTCCTGCTCGCGCTCAGCCGGCGCACGGAGCCGCAGCGCAAGCCCGGGCCCAGGGCCGGCAAGAGCGCCCTGTTCCTGGGACCGGTTGCCCTCGTGGGGGCACTGAACCTGTGTTTCGGCGCCATGTGGGGCTCGGTCGACATAGCCACCGTGGCGTTCGCCGACGAGAAGCAGCAGCCCTTCATGGCGGGGGTCCTGCTGGGGATCTACGCGATCGGCAGCTCTGTGGCGGGAGTGGCGTACGGTGCGCGGGAGTGGTCGGCTCCGCTGCCGCGGATCCTGTGGGTGTCGACCCTGGTCATGGCGGTCGGGATCCTGCCGATGCTCGTGGTCCACAACTTCGTAGGGGCCGGCCTCGTGCTCCTGCTGGCCGGGTCGAGTTCCTGCCCGGCCATGATCGTCGCCATGATGCTGGTCGTGGACGGGGTGCCCGCCTCCCACCGCACGGAGGCGCTGGCCTGGCAGTCCACGGCTCTCTGGCTCGGGGTGTCCATCGGCTCCTCGGTGAGCGGCCACCTCGCGGACGCCCGTGGCGCACAGGCCGCCTACGCCTTCGCGGCCCTCTGCGGCGGCGTCGGCTTCGTGATCGCCCTGGCCGGCGGCCGACGGCTGCGGCCGGTACAGGCCGAACCCGCGGACGCCCCAGCCGCTGATGACCGTCCGAACCTTCCCACTGAGTCAGGTATCCGATGACCTCCATCAGCATCACCCGTCCTCCTGCCACCACCGCCTCCCCCCTCTGGGTGGCCGACCGGATCGCCGCGAGGGCCGGACATCCGGACGCGGCGGTCCGCGAACGCGTCGCCCTGCGGACCGCCGATGGGACCGTCACCTACGCCGAGTTGGCGGAGCGCGCGCAGAAGACCGCCGTCGAACTGTCGACGCTCGGAGTCGGCGTCGGTGACGTCGTCGGTCTGCGACTGCCCTCCGGCCCGGGCGCGGTCATCGCCATGCTGGCGTGCTGGCACGTCGGCGCCGCCTTCCTGCCCATGGACGCCGCGGCCCCCGACGCGTACCGCGACCGGCTGCTGAGCCGTTCGGGAGCCCGGGCCGTCGTCGACGCCGACGGACCCCGGGCACTCGCGGACACGGCTCCCGCCACGCGTCCGGCGACCGGCCGCCCCCAGGACCGGGGGGCTTACGTCATCTACACCTCGGGATCGACCGGCACCCCCAAGGGAGTGCTCGTCGGCCAGGACGCCTTCGCCGACCACGCCACCGGCATCGGCGACCTCCTCGAACTGCGCGACACCGACACCGTGCTCCAGTTCGCGGGGCTCGGTTTCGACGTCGCCCAGGAAGAGATCTGGCCGACGCTCGCCGTCGGCGGCACGGTGGCCTTCCTGGACTCCGCGGACCGCGCCCTCAGCCCGGCGGAGCTCGCCCGCCAGGTACGTGGCCTGGGTGTGTCGGTGCTCCAACTCCCCACCGCCTACTGGCGTCTGGTCTGCGCCCAGATGCAGGGGACGGAGGGCGCCGACCTCTCCTTCGACGGCGTACGCACCGTCGTGATCGGCGGAGAGGCAGCGGCCACGAAGGACGTCCAGGCGCACCGGAACGGACCGCTGGGCCACTGCACGCTGGTCAACGGCTACGGGCCGACCGAGACGGTGGTGACCTGCGCGGCCTTCGTCCTGCGGGCGGACGAGCCCGTCCCGGCCACGACCGGCCTGCCCATCGGCGGCCCGGTGGGCAACCGCCTGCTCTACGTCCTCGATGCCGATCAGCGTCCGGTCGAGGCGGGAAGCCCCGGCGAGCTGTGGGTCGGCGGGAGTCCGCTCGCCCACGGATACCTCGACGATCCGATGCGTACGGCCGAGCGCTTCCGCCCCGACCCGTTCGCCACGGTGGCCGACGCGCGGATGTACCGCACCGGCGACCTGGTCCTCCACCATCGGGACGGCGCGTTGGAGTTCCTCGGCCGCCTCGACAATCAGGTCAAGGTCCGCGGCTACCGGATCGAACTCGACGAAGTGGACCGGCACTTGACCGCCACGCGAGGCGTCACCGCGGCTGCTGCGGTGGCCCTCGGCGACGGGACCGGGACCGGCGGACGCATCCTGGCCGCCGCGCTCTCGGTGACCGCGGGCGGCCCGACGGCCGAGCAGATCCGCGAGGACCTGCGCGGACGCCTGCCCTCCCACCTGGTCCCCGGCCTGATACGCGTCCGCGACAGGCTTCCGCTGACCGCCTCCGGCAAGATCGACCGCCGTGCCGTGGCCGCGGAGCTCGCGGAGGAGTACGCGGGCTCGTCGCCGGAGACCACCGCACAGGAAGCCCCTGCGCCGGAGGACGACGCAGCCACGCATGCCCTGGCGCCCGCGGCCGACGCCGACACGACGCACGAGGCCGCGGAACTCACCCTGCTCCTCGAACTGGTACGCACCCTGCTCCGCACCCCGGACTTCGGCCCCGACGACGACTTCCTGGCCTGCGGCGGGGACTCGCTCGTCGCCCTCCGGGTGAGCGGCGCGATGCGCGAACGCGGTTGGCGCCTGCGACCGTCGGACCTCCTGACGGCGGGCGACGCACGGTCCGTGGCGACACGCATCGTGCCGTGCTGAAGGGGAGCGCGGTGCCGACGTGACGAGCGGCCGACCGAAGAACGAATCAGCAGCACTGCACAGCACAGCACGCTGGCCGATACGCCGAGGGAGAGGTTCCATGACAGCCGTACCCGTCCGTGACCAGTTGACGGCCTGGATCGAGAGCGAGGAGTTCTCCTGCCTGGGGGCCAAGTCGGCTCTGCGCCGCCAGAGTCTGCGCCAAGCCCACGTGGGGGTCATGGGCACCGAGAGTGCGACGGCCGCGCTGCACGGCGCCCTCACCGAGTTCGTCTCGCGCGACCTCAACCCCGAGCAGAACTTCGCCACCATCGTCGCCGTCTTCGAGGGCCCCTTGGGGCTCCGGGAGCCCGACTTCCACGCACTGCTGTGGCGGCAACTGACCGACCTGCACGCCTTCGACGCCGACCGCGGCTTCGCCTGGGCGGAGGGCGCGGACTCGAATCCGGACTCCCCGAAGTTCGGTTTCAGCGTGGCCGGGCACCCGTTCTTCGTCGTAGGCCTGCACGAGAACGCGTCCAGGATCACCCGGCGTTTCCCGTTCCCCGCGATGGCGTTCAACTCGCACCACCAGTTCCGCCGACTGGTGGAGAACGGCGTCTACGGAGGTCTC
This sequence comes from Streptomyces sp. SudanB52_2052, assembly GCF_964272415.1. Taxonomy (NCBI): domain Bacteria; kingdom Bacillati; phylum Actinomycetota; class Actinomycetes; order Kitasatosporales; family Streptomycetaceae; genus Streptomyces; species Streptomyces sp. SudanB52_2052. The sequence goes on from NZ_OZ186796.1 coordinate 1,104,283, forward strand.
CAGCGCCGCATCCGTGAGCGCGAAATGCGCCTGCAGGGTTCCATCAACCCGAACCTCGCCGAATTCGGCGAGTCGTCGGAGGTGCGTCAGTACTCGGGGATGCAGACGGACGCCCAGTGGCACTGCCCTTTCGTCCCTCGGGACGGATCAGCCGCAGGCCCCGAGCCGGCCACGCGCCGGCCCGACGCGTGAACAGCTCGCACGGCTCCGTGCTCAGCGTCAACGTCGGCCGGGCCCGCGCGGTGCCCTACACGGACGCCCCGGGCGGCGCGACGGGAATCGACAAGCAGCCGGTGGACGGGCCGGTCCGGGTGGCCCCGGCGGGGCCACCCGGCCTCGCGGGCAGCGGAGTCAGCGGTGACGAGGTGTGCGACCTGCGCTTCCACGGCGGCGCCGACCGTGCCGTGTACGCGTTCGCCCGGGAAGACCTGGACGACTGGCAGCGGGAGCTGAACCGGGCGCTGGGCAACGGCTCCTTCGGCGAGAACCTGACCGTCCGTGGCTTGGACCTCCGTCACGCGCTGATCGGAGAACGGTGGCGGGTCGGCCCCGACACCGTCCTGGAGGTGACCGGCGGACGTATCCCTTGCCGCACCTTCGCCGGCTGGCTCGGTGAGAAGGGCTGGGTACGCCGCTTCACTCGCGCCGCGTCTCCCGGGGCGATGCTCCGCGTCATCGAGGCGGGCGACATCAGCGCGGGCGATCACATCACCGTCGTGCAGCGCCCGGACCACGACGTGACCGTGTCCCGCCTGTTCCGGGCGGTGACCACGGAACGGGCGATGCTGCCCGACGTACTCGTGGCCGCCCCCTGGATGGAGCGCGAACAACTGGAGATCGCCCAGCAGTACACCGCCAGGTACGCCGCAGGCCCCTACCGGTAGCCCGCTCCCTCAGCCCCCAACCGGTCCCAAGAAGCGATCAAGGGCCGGAAACCTCCGAAACCGGCCCTGACCCGCGACTCTCACGAGTCGGGACGACAGGATTTGAACCTGCGACCCCTTGACCCCCAGTCAAGTGCGCTACCAAGCTGCGCCACGTCCCGCTGCGTCTCGCGGGGTGACCCGCGTGATCGCGCAGGTCAACCCTACCGCATGTGCGGAGCGGGGCTCAGCCTCGCGGTCCTGGGGGCGGCATGTGTTCGGGGTGTGAGGCGCGCAGCGTGTACGTGCCGAGCAACTGCTCGCCCGGCTCGAAGGCTTCGTCCCGGGGCCCTCGCCGACGGCCGATCCGGGCGCCGGTCCAGCCGGTGAGACTCACCGTCGAGACGGCGACGGCGAGGACGGCCCACCAGGGGAGTTCCGCCTTGGTCGCGTGTCCGGCGCAGGCCGCGACGGCCAGGAGCGCCGTGACGGCGCCTCCGGTCAGTCCGGCTCGCCGGACGGGTCGGTGCCGCGTCTCGTCCACCTGCTGCTCCCCCTTCACCGCGCGCTCGTATGCCCCGGAATTCCCAACTGCCGGGCATATGCCGCAAACAATACGCGAATCGGCGGGAACTCCCGACCAGGGCATAGGGGTTGAGACGGGCGCGGACGGTCATCTCGGCCGCTGTCGAGGTGTCAGGCGAGCAGGGTCGCCAGGGTGGCTCGCGTGACGTCGGCCAGGTAGTCGTAGTCGAGCGTGGCGGGGGTGTCGGTCGTCCGGTGGTAATCCGGGTTCCCCTCCCCCTCGTACGCGCCGATCGTCACGTCGCCCCGCGCCTCGAACGGCGTCGCGTTCCACCGTCACCGAACCGTCCGCCGGTGGCCGGCCCACCATGTCCAGGTGCACGACCCGGTGCACACCGGCCCCCGCCGCCCGCAGTTCGTCGGCGTACGCCGAGGAGCCCCACAGCCCCTGTTCCTCGCCGGAGAACGCCACGAACCGGATCGTCGAGGTCCGCGCGACCGGCGCGAGAAGGCGTGCGATCTCGATGACCGCGGCCACGCCGCCGGCGTTGTCGTCGGCGCCCGGCGCCCTGGCCTCCGCGTCGCGCGGGTCCTCCGCCGACACCGACTCGACCGGGGCCTCGGCGAGCCGCTGCGCCGCCCTGCCCGCCTTGTCGCCCCTCGCCGGCACGAAGCGCTCGGCGGCAGTGGGCGGGTGCCCCTTCTCCGGGGGCACGAGGGGCAGGCCCTGCCGTACGTCACGTCCCATGACGGGCCTCCCGGGAACGCTCGATGCGAGCGGGTGAACACCCCTGGGTGCCGACCGCGTGACGGCCGCGGTGGCCGAAGAGCCGCCAAGCGGCTCCGACCCGAGCGGAATTGACGCGCCTGCGACTTCGGGAAATGCCGTGGAAAGCAACCCCGTTGCCCGCTCAACCGGTCAGGCCGGCGGCGCCGTCGTCCCCCGGATCTCCAGCGTCGGCGCGGCCAAATGGAGCCGCCCCTCGCCCCCGGGCCGCTCGAAGCGGTCGAGGAGGAAGCGGGCGGCCCGGCGGCCGACCTCGTGGCCGGCGTTGTCGACGGTGGTGAGCCACAGGTGGCGCAGCCGGGAGACGCTCGTGTTGTCGTAGCCGACGACGGACACGTCACGCGGGACGCGCAGGCCGAGTTCCTCCGCCGCCGACAGGGCGCCGACGCAGGTGATGTCGTTGACGGCGAAGACGGCGGTGGGGCGGTCGGGCCGGCTCAGGAGGCGGACGGTGGCACGGTAGCCGCCCTCCTCGGTCATGTCGCCGGTCTCGACGAGGGCTCGGTCCGCCAGGCCGTGCGCCCGCATCGTCGCCTCGAAGCTGCGGCGGCGCAGCTCGCCGACGGCGCCGTAGCCGGCCAGGTGCGCGATGCGGCGGTGGCCCAGGCCGATGAGGTGCTCGGTGACCAGCCGCGCGCCCTGCTCGTCGTCGCCCGCGACCTGGTCCACCCCGGGCGGCACCGGCTCGCGGGCACCGGCCAGGACGACCGGCATGCGCGCGGCGACGGCCCCGAGAGCCGCGGGGTCGGGCAGGGTGCCGACCACGACCAGGCCGTCGACGCGCAGGTCCAGCAGCGGATCGGCCGGGTCCTGGCCGGCGCGGCGGTTGAGGCGGGCGTCGGCCAGCAGCATGTGCAGGCCGCCCGCGTGCAGCAGGGAGTTCAGGCCGTCGAGGAGGTCCACGAACCAGGGGTTGCGCAGGTCGTTCAGCAGGACGCCGACCGTGCGGGTGCGCTGTTCGCTGAGGCTGCGCGCGGCGGCGTTGGGCCGGTAGCCGAGCTCCCGGGCGGCCCGGAGCACGGCCTCCCGCTTCTCGGGGCGTACCTGGTCGGAGCCGCGCAGCACCAGCGAGACCAGCGACTTGGAGACGCCGGCCCGTTCGGCGACGTCTCGGATGGTCGGCGCTCTCATGACATGGACCGTTCCATGAGGGGCGCGGGCTTGTCAAAGGGTTGACAGCGAGCGGAAACCGCGCTCAGGGTGGGCTGGACAGGTTCTGGAACGGTCCAAAGAGGGGCTCTCATGGTGGACACGCTCGGCGTCGCCGTCGTCGGATTCGGCTGGATGGGGCGGGTGCACACCCAGGCGTACGCGCGCGTGCGGCACCACTATCCGCAGCTGTCCCTCGTTCCGGAGCTGGTGGCGGTCGCCGAGGAGGTGCCGGGCCGGGCGGAGGAGGCCGCCGCGCAGTTCGGGTTCGCCTCGACGACCCGCGACTGGCGCGACGTGGCCGCCGACCCGCGGGTGCGGGCGGTCAGCATCACCGCGCCGAACTTCCTGCACCGCGAGATCGGCGTCGCCATGGCCGAGGCGGGCAAGCACCTCTGGATCGAGAAGCCGGTCGGCCTGACCGCCGAGGACGCCCGCGCGGTGGCGGACGCGGTGGCCAAGGCGGGCGTGCAGGGCACGGTGGGCTTCAACTACCGCAACGCGCCGGCCGTCGAGGCGGCCCGTGAGCTGATCGCCTCCGGGGAGATCGGCGCGGTCACGCATGTCCGCGTCCGGCTGTTCAGCGACTACGCGGCCCATCCCGAGGGGGCGCTGACGTGGCGGTACGAGCGGGAGCGCGGGGGCAGCGGGGTGCTGGGCGACCTGGCGTCGCACGGCGCGGACCTGGCGCGGTTCCTGCTCGGCGACATCACGTCCCTCACGGCCGACGCGGCCATCTTCCTCCCGGAGCGGGCCCGCCCGAGCGGGGCGACGGCGGGCCACAGCCGGGCGTCCGGCGGGGACCTCGGCCCGGTCGAGAACGAGGACTACGTCAGCTGCCTGCTGCGCTTCGCCTCCGGGGCGCGCGGGGTGCTGGAGGCCTGCCGGGTCTCGGTCGGCGAGCAGAACAACTACGGCTTCGAGGTGCACGGCACGAAGGGGGCCGTGTTCTGGGACTTCCGGCGCATGAACGAGCTGGGGATCAGCCGCGGCACGACGTACCAGGACCAGTCCGTCAGCACGGTGTACGTCGGCCCGGGCCACGGCGAGTTCGCCGCGTTCCAGCCGGGGGCGGCGAACGCCATGGGGTACGACGACCTGAAGGTCATCGAGGCGTACCGCTTCCTCCGCTCGATCGCGGAGGGCACGCCCCATGGGGCGACGCTCGCGGACGCCGTGCACAGCGCGGCCGTGCTGGACGCGATGAGCCGGTCGGTGGGCAGCGGCGCCTGGGAGACGGTGTAGGTACCGACCTGGGGGTGTCCTCAGGGCCACCATGGATCGGGCTCTCAGGCCCAGGGACGGCGGGCCCTGGGCACGGCAGGCTTCTCGGTGTCGGCGAATCCGCCGGAACCAGCCACACCGACCTCTCGGGGGACTGCCATGTCCGAACCCTTCTTCCGGCGTCTGACCGGCCTCGCGGGCATCACCGCCGCGGTCGCCCTGATCATCGGAGTGCCGCTGTACTTCGTGTACTCGGGCCCGCCGCCGGACTCCAACGTCCTGTCCAGGCTGCTGGTCCAGATCGTCGCGCTGGCGTCCCTGGTGGTGTTCGTGACGGCCTTCCGCGAACTGGTCAGGCGGGTCAGCCCCGCGTACGACTGGGCCGGTTCCCTGGCCTTCGCCACCGGACTGGTCTATGCGACGGTCGTCCTGGTCTCCAGCGGCCTGGAGGCCGGCGAGGTCATCGCCACCGACCGTGCGATCGATCCGACGATCGAGGTCAGCGGCACGTACATCCTCTACGGGTCGATCTCCCGGCTGCTGCTGGCGCTCTTCCTGACCGTGGTGGGCCTCGTCCTCACCCGGGCGGAGCTGCTGCCGCGCTGGACCGGCCGGTCGGCGTACGTCCTCGCGGTCGTCAACCTGGCGTTCGTGCCGTCGCTGTTCTTCGGCAACGACCCCGCCGACTTCTACGCGGCGAACGGCTGGGGCTCGACGGCCTCGATGGGCGCTCTGCTCAGCTACTGGCTGCTGGCCGTCGGCGTCTCGGCGTACCGCAGCGCCGGGCGCCCCGCGCTCTCCCGCTGATCCCGCGACCACCGCGGGCGACGGTCACACGGCCGTCGCCTGCGGCGGCATGTTGTACGGCGTCACCACCTGGATCGCCGACGGCAGCGTCGGCCCCGCCGGGGGCAGGGCACCATGGGCGCGCATCACGGTGTGGCAGGCCTCGCGTACGTCCTGGCGCAGGTCGTGGTGGAGCACGGCGGACAGGCGGTGCTCGCGCAGCAGGCGGGTGTTGTCGTGGTCGAGGTCGTGCGCGACGAACACCGCGCACGCGCGGCCGAGGTCGTCGAAGGCCCGCAGCGTGGCGATGTTGCCGCCGCCGATCGAGTAGACGGCGCGGATGTCCGGGTCGCGTTCCAGGGCGGCCCGGACGAGGTCGTACTGGGTGGCGTCCAGCCCCTGCCCCTCGGCGATCTCGACCAGCGTGCGCTCGGGGTGCCGGGCGCGCATGACGCCGCGGAAGCCCATCTCGCGCTCCTCCTCGTTGCGGAAGAAGCCGCTGCTGAGGCTGGTGAGGATGTTGCCCGGGCGGTCGCCGAGCCACTGCCCCATCAGATACGCGGCCGTGGCGCCCGCCGCCCGGTCGTCTATGCCGACGTAGGCGAGGCGGGCGCTGGCGGGCAGGTCGGTCACCAGCGTCACGACCGGGATGCCGGCGGCTTCGAGGCGGCCGACCGCGGCGGTGACCTCGGGGACGTCGGGGGCCTTGAGGATCACGCCCTGCGAGCCGCGCCGGGCGATCCGGTCAAGGGTCCGCACCAGTTCCCCGACCGGGCCGGTCTCGCGGAAGTGGAAGCGGGAGCGCAGCACCGCCGGGTGCAGCGCCGGCAGCTCGGCCTCCAGGGCTGCCCGGATCGCGGTCGTGAAGCGCTCCGGCGCCTGCATGACGATGTCGACCATGAACGTCCGGCCCACGAGCCTGACCTGCGTGCGCTGCCGGTCCAGGTCCGCGATGGCCTGGTGGACCTCCCGTGCGGTGCTCTCGCGCACTCCTCCCCTGCCGTTCAGGACCCGGTCCACGGTGGCCTCGCTCAGGCCCGCCTGACGTGCGATCTCCCGGATCGGGAACGGGTGGCCCACGCCTCGCCTCCTTGAGGGGTTTTTGATGGCTCACTGCTGGTTGTTCGAGGGGTTTGTACTGACAAGAATGACAGGGCTGCGTCGGTCCGTGACCCTCGAAGGGACGACGATGTCCATCACTTCCCTCTCCCGCCGCGCCTGGCTGTCCGAGCACGACTGCGATCTCGACGCGTTCCGCGCGCTGGTCGAGCAGGCGACGGACCCCAGCGACTATCCGCACGCCTCCGCCGTCGAGCGGAACGTGCTGGTCTACGACTCCGGTCTGCTCGAAGGCGACCGGGTGGTCCAGGCCGAGCTGGTGCGGGCGCTCGCCGACGGGCCCGGCATCGTCGTCTTCCGCGGTGCCTTTCCCGACCCGGAGGTGGTGGACCGGGCCACCGCGGTGTTCGACGGGCTGATCGCCGAGCAGCGGGCCTCGGGCGCGACCGCCGGTGACCACTTCGCCGCGCCGGGCGCCAACGACCGGGTGTGGAACGCGCTGGAGAAGGCGGCCCTCTACGACGCGGAGGCGTTCGCCGACTACTACGCCAACGAGGTGCTCGCGCTGGTCGCCACGGCCTGGCTGGGCCCCGGCTACCAGGTCACCTCCCAGCTCAACGTGGTCAACCCGGGCGGCGCCGCCCAGACCGTGCACCGCGACTACCACCTGGGCTTCCTGTCCGGCGAGGTGGCCGCCGCCTACCCGGCGCACGTGCACCGCCTCTCCCCCGTGCTGACCCTCCAGGGCGCGGTCGCGCACTGCGACATGCCCGTGGAGTCCGGGCCGACGATGTACCTGCCGCACTCGCAGAAGTACGAGCCGGGCTATCTCGCCTGGCGGCTGCCGGAGTTCCGGGCGTACTTCGAGGCGCACCACGTGCAGCTGCCCCTCGCGAAGGGCGATGCGGTCTTCTTCAACCCGGCGCTGTTCCACGCCGCCGGCACCAACCGCTCGGCGGACATCCGGCGCATGGCCAACCTGCTCCAGGTGTCGTCGGCGTTCGGGCGGGCGATGGAGACGGTGGACCGGGAGGCCGTCGCCAACGCCGTGTACCCGGTGCTGCTGAAGCGCCGGGCCGAGGGTGCCGACCGGGCGTGGCTGGAGCGCGTGATCGCGGCGAGCGCCGAGGGCTACCCCTTCCCGACCAACCTCGACAGCGACCCGCCGGTCGACGGCCTGGCCCCGCCCTCGCAGGCGGATCTGCTGCGGCGGGCGCTGCGCGAGGACTGGACGCCGGAGCTGCTCCGGGCGGAGCTGCGGGCCGCCGCCGAACGACGAGAGAGCTGAGGAACTCCATGGGACTTCTCCACGACAAGGTCGTCCTGGTCAACGGCGGCAGCCAGGGCGTTGGCGCGGCCATCGCGCGGGCCGCGGTCCGTGAGGGGGCGGCCGTGGCCGTCACCGGGCGGCGTCCGGAACCCGGTGAGGCGCTGGTGGCCGAGCTGGCCGCCGCCGGGGGCAAGGCGATGTTCGTACGGGCGGACCTCGCGGACGCCGAGCAGGCGAAGACGTCCGTCGCCGAGGTCGTCGACGCGTACGGCCGGATCGACTGCCTGGTCAACTCGGCGGGGCTGACGTCCCGGGGGACGCTGCTGGACACCACGCCGGAGCTGTTCGACCAGCACATCGCGATCAACCTCAAGGCGCCGTTCTTCGCGATGCAGGCCGCCGTCGCGGACATGCTGGCGCGCAAGGCGCCCGGCACGGTCGTCAACATCATCACGTCGTCGGCGCACGGCGGGCAGCCCTTTCTGGCGCCGTACGTCGCCGCGAAGGCGGGCCTCGTCGGGCTGACCCGGAACGCGGCGCACGCGCATCGCTGGGACCGGGTACGGATCAACGGGCTGAACATCGGCTGGACGGCGACCGAGGGCGAGGACGCCACGCAGAAGGCGTTCCACGGGGCCGGGGACGACTGGCGGGAGGAAGCCGCCGCGAAGCTGCCCATGGGCAAGCTGGGCCAGCCGGACGAGATCGCCGACTTCGTCGTCTTCCTGCTGTCGGACCGGTCCGGGGTGGTCACCGGGTCGGTGATCGACTGGGACCAGAACGTGCTCGGCGGACTCGACTGAGACCCCTCGCAAGAAACCCTCCCCTCTCTAGGAGCAACACCCCATGCGTATCGGAATCCTCGGCCTCGGCCGTATCGGTGCCTTCCACGCCGAGACCCTGTCCGGGCTCGACGCCGTCGAGTCGCTCGTCGTCACCGACCCCTTCGCGGACGCCGCCAAGGCCGCCGCCGAGCGGTTCGGGGCCGATGTGGTGGACTCGCCGGAGGCGCTGCTGGCCGCCGGTGTCGACGGGATCGTCGTCGCGGCCGCCACGGACGCCCACCCGGCGCTGATCCTGGCCGGTGTCGAGGCCGGTGTTCCGGTCTTCTGCGAGAAGCCCGTCGCCAAGACCATGGCCGAGGGCGTGGAGGTGCTCAAGGCCGTCCAGGGCAGGGACGTGCCGATCCAGATCGGGTACAACCGCCGCTTCGACACCGGTTTCGTCAACGCCCGCGCCGCCGTGCGGAGCGGTGAGCTCGGCAAGCTGCACACGGTCCGCTCGACCACGCTGGACCCGGCGCCGCCGCCGGCCGCGTACATCGCCGCCTCCGGTGGCATCTTCCGCGACTGCTCGGTGCACGACTTCGACATCATCCGCTGGGTGACCGGCCGCGAGGTGACCGAGGTGTACGCCGTGGGCGGCAACCGGGGCGCCGAGTACATCAAGGAGGCGGGTGACGCCGACACCACCGGCGCGATCCTCACCCTGGACGACGGCACCATCGCGGTGGTCTCCAACTCCCGTCACAACGCCCGGGGTTACGACGTCCGCATGGAGATCCACGGCTTCACCGACTCCATCGCCGTCGGCCTGGAGGACAAGCTGCCGCTGCGCTCGGTCGAGCCGGGCGTGACCTTCCCGGCGGGCACCCCGCACGACTTCTTCATGGACCGCTTCACTGCGGCCTACCGCGCCGAACTGACCGCGTTCACCGAAGTCGTCGCCGGCAGCCGCCCCTCCCCCTGCACGATCGAGGACGCCCTGGAGGCGGGCTGGATCGCCGACGCGTGCACCCTGTCGCTGCACGAGCACCGCCCGGTGACCATCGAGGAGGTACGCCAGGCATGAGCGACAAGGGCCGGGAACCCCTGCGCATCGGTGTGCTGGGGGCCGCGCGGATCACCGAACGCTCCCTGATCGACCCGGCCCGGGCGACCGGCCACCGCCTCGTCGCGGTGGCCGCCCGCGACAGCGCCCGGGCCGAGGCGTTCGCCGCCGAGCACGGCGTGGAGCGGGTGGCCGGCTCGTACGCCGAGCTGGTGGCCGACCCGGAGGTCGACGTCGTCTACAACCCGCTCGCCAACGGGCTGCACGGACCGTGGAACCTGGCCGCGCTCGCGGCCGGCAAGCACGTGCTGTCGGAGAAGCCGTCGGCGAGCAACGCCGAGGAGGCGACGGAGGTGCGGGCCGCCGCGGAGAAGGCCGGGACGGTCTTCATGGAGGCCTTCCACTACCTCTTCCACCCGGTCACCCGCCGGCTGCACGAGCTGCTGGCCTCGGGCGAACTCGGCGAACTGCGGCACGTCGAGGCCATGGTCGCCATCGCCGCGCCGCCGGACACCGACCCGCGCTGGTCGCTGCCGCTGGCCGGCGGCGCCCTGATGGACCTGGGCTGCTACAGCCTGCACGCGCTGCGCGTCCTCGCCCCCTGGGCGGGCGGGCCGCCGCGTCTGGCCGGGGCCCGGGGCGGGGAGCGGGCCGGTGTCCCGGGGGTCGACGAGTGGCTGGACGCCGACCTGGAGTTCCCCGGCGGGGCCACCGGCGCGGCCCGCTGCCACATGGCGTACGACGGGCTGGACATGAGCATCCGGATCGTCGGCTCCCGGGGCGAGGCGACGGCCCCGAACTTCGTGCTGCCCCACCTGGACGACCGGGTCGTGGTCCGCACGCCGGAGGGCGAGCGCACGGAGCGGCTCGGCACGCGCTCGTCGTACACGTACCAGCTGGAGGCGTTCGCCGCCCGGGTGCGGGACGGCGCGCCGCTGCCGCTGGACGCGGACGACGCGGCGACGACGATGGAGCTCATCGACGCCTGTTACCGGCAGGCCGGCTTCGAGCCCAGGCCGCGGACGCGGGTCTGAGGCGCACCCGCGTGACAAGGGCCCGGGATGAACCCCGGGCCCTTGTCACCGTCACGCGTACAGCGCGGGTTTCTCGGCCAGTTCGACCTCGATGCGGCCGCCGTCCTCCAGGGCCCGGACGCCCGCCTCGCACACCGCCGCCGCGGCGTAGCCGTCCCAGACGCTCGGGCCGGTGACCTCACCGCGGCGGGTGGCGTCGACCCAGGCCTGGATCTCGCGGTCGTAGGCCGTCTCGAAGCGTTCCGTCCAGTCCTGCGCGATGGTGCCGCCCCAGCGGCCGGCCATGTGGGTGACCAGGGCGTGGCCGTCGCCGATGCGGGCGGTGCCGCGTTCGCAGACGATCTCGGCCTGGACCTGGTAGCCGAAGCCGCAGTTGACGAAGATCTCCACGTCGGAGAGGGCGCCGCCGTCCGTCTCGAAGACGACGAACTGCGGGTCGCGCAGCCCGTCGGGGGCGTTGGCGGACGGCGTCGGGCGCAGCACCGTGACGGCCGTGATCTCGTGGCCCAGCAGCCAGCGGGTGGCGTCGGCCTCGTGGGCGACGGAGTCGCTGATCAGCATGGAGCTGGTGAAGAAGGGCGGGCTGGCCACGTTGCGGTGCCGGTTGTGCAGCATCAGCGGCCTGCCCAGCTGACCGGTCGTCAACAGGGCCTTCAGTTTCGCGTACTCGGGGTCGTAGCGGCGCATGAAGCCGACCTGGACCCGGCGGTGGCCGAGGCGCAGTTCGGCGTCGAGGACGCGCAGGGCGGAGGCCGCGTCGGGGGTGAGCGGCTTCTCGCACAGCACGGGCAGGTCGCGCTCGAAGGCGGCGAGCAGGGTGGCCTCGTGGGCCGGGCCCGGGGAGGCGATCAGGACGGCGTCGACGCCGTCCGCCGCCAGTGCGGCGGCCGGGTCGGTGTGGGCGGTGCAGCCGCCGACGCGGGCGGCGACGGCCTTCGCGCGCTCCGCGTCGACGTCGGCGACGGCCACCACCCGTGCTCCGCTGGTGACTTCGTGGATGCGGCGCACGTGGTCGGCGCCCATCCGTCCGGTACCGATGACCGCGACTCCGAGTGGGGCGCGCTCCGTCATGGCCGTCCTTTCGGGTCGTCAGGCGCCGCAGGACCTCAGGAACTTGCGGGTGCGCACCGCGATGGGCAGCGGCTTGTCCGGCTCGCAGGGGTACATGTCCTGCTCGACGATGGCGAAGAGGTCCACGCCGAGGTTCTGCGCGGCCGCCAGGACCGGTCCCAGCTCGGGGACGCCGGCGGGCGGTTCGCACATCACACCGCGCGCGACGGCCGGGCCGAACGGGACCTCGTTCTTGACGACGTCGGCGAGGATCTCCGGGTCGACCTGCTTGAGGTGCAGGTAGCCGATGCGCTCGCCGTAGGTCTCGATGAGCTTGACGCTGTCGCCGCCGCAGTAGGCGTAGTGCCCGGTGTCCAGGCAGAGGTTGACGTGGTCGGAGTCGGTCGAGTCGAGGAACTGCTCGACGTGCTCCTCGGTGTCGATGTGGGTGTCGGCGTGCGGGTGGACGACGATGTCCAGGCCGTACCTGTCCTTCACCTCGCGGCCGAGGCGCTCCATGCCGGTGGTGAGGTTGCGCCACTGCTCGGTGGTGAGCTCCGGCGGCTCCAGGATCTCGGCGGTCTTGTCGTCCCGCCAGAAGGACGGGATGACGACGAGGTGCTTGGCGTCCATGGCCTGGGTCAGGGCCGCGACCCGGCTGACCTGCTCCCAGGTGGAGTCCCATTCGGACGGGCCGCGGTGCAGTCCGCAGAAGATCGTGCCGGCGGAGACCTGGAGGTTCCGCTTGGTCACCTCGTCGGTGAGCCGGGCCGGGTCGGTGGGCAGGTAGCCGTAGGGGCCGAGTTCTATCCAGGAGTAGCCGGCCTCGGCGACCTCGTCGAGGAAGCGTTCCCAGGGCACCTGCTGGGGGTCGTCGGGGAACCAGACGCCCCAGGAGTCGGGGGCGGAGCCGACCCGGATGCGGTCGAGCGCGAGGGCCATGTCAGGACTTTCCTTCCGAGGACGTGGCTACGGGAGCGGTGAGGTCCCCCTCCTCGGGGAGCTCTTCGACGTCGACGCCGCGGACCTGCGCCAACTCGTGCTTGAGGGAAGCGAGTTCGGCGCCACCGGCCATGTGGTTGGTCAGCTCTTCGAGGGAGACGTCGCTGCGGGAGGCGGACAGCTCCATGGTGCCCAGGCGCAGGACGCTGAAGTGGTCGCCGACCATGTAGGCGTGGTGGGGGTTGTGGGTGATGAAGATGACGCCGAGGCCCTTCTCGCGGGCGGCGGCGATGTACTTCAGCACCACGCCGGACTGCTTGACGCCGAGGGCGGCGGTCGGCTCGTCCAGGATGAGGACGCGGGCGCCGAAGTAGACGGCGCGGGCGATGGCGACGCACTGGCGCTGGCCGCCGGAGAGCGTGCCGATGGGCTGCTCCAGGTCGTCCAGGACGATGCCCATGGCGCGCAGCTCCTCGTCCGCGGTCTTCTTCATCCGCTCGATGTCGAGACGGCGCAGCGGCCAGGGGCCCTTGGTCATCTCGGAGCCGAGGAAGAAGTTGCGCCACACCGGCATCAGCGGGACGACGGCGAGGTCCTGGTAGACGGTGGCGATGCCCTTGTCGAGGGCCTCGCGCGGGGTGGAGAAGCGCACCGGTTCGCCGTCGACGAGGAACTCGCCCTCGGTGTGCTGGTGCAGCCCCGAAATGATCTTGATGAGGGTGGACTTGCCGGCGCCGTTGTCGCCGAGGACGCAGGTCACCTTGCCGGGGTGGACCTCGAGGCTCACGCCGTGCAGGGCGCGGATGTTGCCGTAGGACTTGCCGGCGCCGCGGAGTTCCACGAGGGGGCGGTCCCCGGCGGGCGGAGTGTCCTTCAGGACGGCACCGTGGGTGCCGGTTTCGTTGCTGGTCATCGCGGTCACCTCCGGGTCGCCGTGCGCTGGACCCACAGATTGATGAGGACGGCGCCGAGGAGCATCACGCCGAGGAAGGCCTTGAACCAGTCCGGGTTCCAGCCGGCGTAGACGATGCCCTGCTGCACCATGCCGAACATGAAGGCGCCGAAGACCGGGCCGATCGCGGAGCCGTAGCCACCGGTCAGCAGACAGCCGCCGATGACGGCCGCGGCGATGTAGATGAGCTCCTGGCCCACGCCCTCGCCGGACTGCACGGTGTTGAAGGAGAACAGCTGGTGCATGCCGACGAACCAGGCGCCGAAGCCGACCAGCATGAACAGGGAGATCTTGGTGAACGTCACGGGCACGCCGACGGCCCGCGCGGAGTCCTTGTTGCCGCCGACGGCGAAGATCCAGTTGCCGTACTTGGTGCGCAGCAGCACCCAGGTCGCCAGCGCGGCGAACACCAGCCACCACACCACGGTGATCTTGACGTTGACCCCGCCGACCTCGAACGTCGAGGCGAAGAGCTTCTGCGCCTGGGTGAAGCCGTCCATGTCGCTGATGTCGTCGGTGGCGACGTTGCCGGTGACCAGCTTGGTCACCGCGAGGTTCACACCCTGCAGGATCAGGAACGTGCCGAGGGTGACCAGGAAGCTCGGCAGGCCCGTCTTGACGAGCATCCAGCCGTTGAAGGCGCCGATGGCCAGCGAGACGAGCAGGGCGACGATGACGCCGACCCAGACGTTCATGGTCAGCTGGTAGCTGAGCATCGACGCGGTCAGCGCCGAGGTGATCACTGCGACACCGGCGGACAGGTCGAACTCGCCGCCGATCATCAGCAGCGCGACCGGCAGGGCCATGATCCCGATGGTCGACGACTGGTACAGGATGTTCGCCATCGAGCTGCCGTCGCGCACGGGCGGCGCGGCGAACAAGAAGAACACGAGCACGGCGACGGCGCCGAGGAAGACACCGACCTCGGGCCGGGCGAGCAGCCGCAGGGCGAGCGGGCGCTGCCGGGTCCGGCCGTCGGACTGCTTCTGGCCGGGGGCCGGCGGTGTGTCCACCGCCGGCGCAGCCTGTTGGGTCATGCTCATCACCGGGTGCCCTTCGCGGCGAACTCCCCGATCTTGTCGACGTTGGACTTGTCGACGAAGGCCGGGCCGGTCAGCACGGGCTGCTCGCCGCCGCCGCTGTAGTTGCCGTTGTTCTTGTAGAGCCACAGGCCGTCGACGGCCAGGTAGCCCTGGAGGTAGGGCTGCTGGTCGACGGCGAACTGGATGGAGTCGTTCTTGATGGCCTTGATGAGGTCCTTGTTGAGGTCGAAGGTGGCGACCTTCGCCTTGCTGCCGGCGTCGGAGACCGACTGCACCGCGGTCAGCGCGAAGGGCGCGCCGAGGGTGACGACGTAGTCGATCGACGGGTCCTGCTTGAGCTTGGCGGTGATCGTCGACTTCACGGACGGCATGTCGGTGCCGTTGACGTTCTGCGGGTCGACCTTGCCCTCGAAGGTCTTGGCCACGCCGTCGCAGCGCTGCGTCAGGCCGACGTTGCCCTGCTCCTGCATGACGCAGAGGACCTTCTTGGCGCCGACCTCGTTCAGCTTCTTGCCGAAGGCCTCGCCCGCGACGGACTCGTCCTGGCCGAAGAACTCCAGCAGGTTGAGCTTCTTCCAGTCGCTCAGGCCGGAGTTGAGCCCGACGACGGGTATGCCGGCCTTCTCGGCCTTGCCTATGACGCCCTTGAGCGCGTCCGGCTTGGCGAGGGTGACCGCGATGCCGTCGACCTTCTGGTCGATCGCGTTCTGGACCAGGTTGGCCTGGTTGCCCGCGTTCGGGTCGGCGGAGTAGACGAGCTTGATGTTGTCCTTGGCGGCCGCGGCCTCCGCGCCCTTGCGGACGGTGTCCCAGAAGGTGTCACCGGGCGCCTGGTGGGTGACGAGGGCGACGGTCATACGGGGCGTGGTCGCCTTGCCGGCGGAGGCGTTCGCAGCGCCTTCCTCGGACTTCTTGCCCCCGGAACTGCTGGAGCAGCCGGCGAGGGTCAGGGCCGCCGCTGCGGCCACGGCGACGACGGGCGCGAACCTGCGGGAGCGGGGGTGAGAAGAGCGGTCCATCTTTCCTGGCACCTCACTGTGCTACTGCGGGGGAAAGGAAGGGATCACGAAGGGATCCGTGGTCCCGGAGCCTTACGGAGTCCGGATCATGATGCCGCAAACCGACTGTTGCGATGGCACGGGATACAAGCCCCTGCCGCGCCCGCTGTCAATACTTTGTTAAGACATCATTTCACAAGCAGGTCCGAATGTAAGTACAAAGTATTGACAGCGCTGCCCTCCGGGACCTACACCTGGGGGGCGGCAGGTCCCGTGGATCCACGCCCCCACCGTGTCAGGGCGCCCCGGAGCCCGCATCCCCAGCTTCCCGAGGAGGTCGCGCATGGCCGAGCCAGCCCAGTATTTCGATGTGATCACGATGGGCCGCATCGGGGTCGACCTCTATCCCCTGCAGACCGGCGTGCCCCTGGCCCAAGTGGAGACGTTCGGGAAATTCCTGGGAGGTTCCGCGGCCAATGTGGCGGTCGCCGCGGCCCGCCTCGGACGCCGCACGGCCGTGATCACGCGCACCGGCGACGACCCCTTCGGCTCGTACCTGCACGAGGAGCTGCGGGGCTTCGGCGTCGATGACCGCTGGGTCACCCCGGTCGCCGCGTACCCGACGCCGATCACCTTCTGCGAGATCTTCCCGCCGGACGACTTCCCGCTGTACTTCTACCGCCGTCCCAAGGCCCCGGACCTGGAGATCCACACCGACGAGCTGGATTTCTTCGCGATCCGCGGGGCCCGGATCTTCTGGATCACCGGCACCGGCCTGAGCGAGGAGCCCAGCCGCTCCGCCACGCTCGCCGCCCTCAAGGCCCGCGACAAGTCCGGGATCACCGTCTTCGACCTCGACTGGCGCCCGATGTTCTGGGGCGACCCCGAGGAGGCCCGCCCGTACTACCGCGAGGCCCTGCGCCACGCCACGGTCGCGGTCGGCAACCTCGACGAGTGCGAGATCGCCACCGGCGTGCGCGAGCCGCAGGCCTGCGCGGACGCCCTGCTGGAGGCGGGCGTGGAGCTGGCCGTCGTCAAGCAGGGGCCCAAGGGCGTGCTGGCCGTGCACCGGGACGGCACCCGGGCCGAGGTGCCGCCGGTGCCGGTCGAGGTCGTCAACGGCCTGGGCGCCGGTGACGCCTTCGGCGGTTCGCTCTGCCACGGCCTGCTCGCCGGCTGGGAGCTGGAGCGGACCATGCGCCACGCCAACGCCGCCGGCGCCCTCGTCGCCTCCCGCCTCGCCTGCTCCTCCGCGATGCCCACCGAGTCCGAGGTCGAGGACCTCCTCGCCGGGGTGCCGTCGCCGAGCCCGAGCCACTGAAACGGAGCCCTCCTTGAACATCGGCATCCCCGACCTCACCACGGTCAGAGCCCGGCACCCCGAGGCCGTCGCCGAGGCGGCGGCCCGCCGGGCGCGCCGCCCGCTGATCGGCGACAGCGGCCGGCTGATGATCGTGGCCGCCGACCACCCGGCGCGCGGTGCCCTCGGGGTCGGCGACCGGCGGCTGGCCATGGCCCACCGCGCGGACCTGCTGGAGCGGCTGTGCACCGCGCTGGCGCGGCCCGGCGTCGACGGGGTGCTCGCCACCGCCGACATCCTGGAGGACCTGCTCCTGCTCGGCGTGCTGGAGAACAAGGTCGTCATGGGCTCGATGAACCGCGGCGGCCTCGCCGGGGCCGCCTTCGAGATGGACGACCGCTTCACCGGCCACCGCGCCGAGGACATCGCCCGCCTCCGCTTCGACGCGGGCAAGCTCCTGGTCCGCATCGACTACGACGACCCGGGCTCGCTCACCACGCTGGAGTCCACCGCCCGGGCGATCGACGCCATGGCCGCCCACCGGCTCCCCCTGTTCGTCGAGCCGTTCCTCTCCCGGCGCGTCGACGGCAGGGTCCGCAACGACCTGTCCGCCGAGGCCGTCACCAAGTCGATCGCGATCGCCTCCGGCCTGGGCGGCACCTCCGCCTACACCTGGCTGAAGCTCCCCGTCACCGACGACCCGGACGACATGGCCGAGGTCCTGGAGACCTCCACCCTGCCCGTCGTCCTGCTCGGCGGCGAGGTCGGGGACGACCAGGAGGGCGCCTACGAACGCTGGCGCAAGGCCCTGCGGCTGCCCACCGTCCAGGGCATGGTCGTCGGACGGTCGCTGCTCTACCCGGCCGAGGGCAGCGTGGAAGAAGCGGTGGACACGGCCGTCGGCCTGTTGTGATCCCGGAGGATGCCATGACGTACCACCTTCCCGCCGGCAAGGCGCTCGGCGGCCCCTACGTCGTCGACGTCACGCCCGAGAAGGCCGGCTGGGGCCACTCGAGCCTGCGGGTGCTGGAGCTGCCGCCGGGCGGCTCCCACACCTTCGACACCGGCGACAGCGAATGGATCGTCGTCCCGCTGAGCGGTGCCTGCACGGTCGCGTCCGCCGACGACTTCGGCCAGGACACCTTCGAGCTGCACGGCCGCCCCGACGTGTTCAGCGCGGTGAGCGACTTCGCCTACGTGCCGCGCGACGCCCGGACGACCGTCACGTCCGCCGCGGGCGGCCGGTTCGCGCTGACCGGCGCGCGCTGCACCCGCCGCCTGCCCGCCCGCTACGGACCGGCCTCCGAGGTGCCGGTGGAGCTGCGCGGCACCGGGAACTGCTCACGGCAGGTCAACAACTTCGGCGCGGCCGGGGTCTTCGAGTGCGACAAGCTCATCGCGGTCGAGGTGATCACCCCGGGCGGCAACTGGTCGTCGTTCCCGCCGCACAAGCACGACGAGCACCGGCCGGGCGAGGAGTCCGTGCTGGAGGAGATCTACTACTTCGAGTTCGCCGGCCACGACGGCGTCCCCGGCCTCGGCTACCAGCGCGTCTCCCCTTCCGGTCCCGGCCGGGACACCGACGTGCTCGCGGAGGTCCGCGACGGTGACGTCGTCCTCATCCCGGACGGCTGGCACGGCCCCTCGATGGCCACGCCCGGCCACCACATGTACTACCTCAACGTCATGGCGGGCCCGGAGGCCGAGCGCGCCTGGCTGATCTGCGACCACCCCGACCACGCCTGGGTCCGCGACACCTGGCCGGACCAGCCGGTCGACCCCCGGCTCCCCCTCTACACCGCCCCGGAGACCTCCGTATGAGCGCCCGCACCCGCCGCCTCACGACCGCCCAGGCCCTGGTGCGGTTCCTGTCCGCCCAGTACACCGAGCGGGACGGCGTGCGCCGCCGCCTGATCGCCGGGACCTGGGGCATCTTCGGCCATGGCAACGTTGCCGGGGTCGGCCAGGCGCTGGTCGAGTACGCCGACGTGATGCCGTTCCACCAGGGCCGCAACGAGCAGTCCATGGTGCACGCGGCGGTGGGTTACGCCCGGCAGCTCAACCGCCTGTCCGCGCAGGCGGTGACGACCTCCATCGGCCCGGGCGCCACCAACCTGGTCACCGGCGCCGCGCTCGCCACGATCAACCGCCTGCCGGTGCTGCTCCTGCCCGGCGACTACTTCGCCACGCACTCCGCCGACCCGCTGCTCCAGCAGCTGGAACACCCGGTCGAGGCCGACGTGTCCGTCAACGACACCCTCCGCCCGGTCTCGCGCTACTTCGACCGGATCACCCGCCCCGAGGCGCTGATCCCCTCGGCGCTCCAGGCGATGCGCGTGCTGGCCGACCCGGCCGAGACGGGAGCGGTGACGCTGGCCCTCCCCCAGGACGTGCAGGCGGAGGCGTACGACTGGCCGGAGGAGTTCTTCGCCGAGCGCGTGTGGTCCGTACGGCGTCCCGCGCCGGACCCGGTGGAACTGACCGCTGCCGTCGAGGCGATCCGGTCGGCCGAACGCCCGTTGATCGTGGCGGGCGGCGGCGTCCACCACAGCGAGGCCGAGGCGGCGCTGAAGGCGTTCGTCGAGGCCACGGGCATCCCCGTCGCCTCCACCCAGGCGGGCAAGGGCTCGCTGCGCCACGACCACCCCGCCGACCTCGGCGGCATCGGCCACACCGGCACGGCCGTCAGCGACGACCTCGCCCGCACGGCCGACCTCGTGATCGGCGTCGGCACCCGCTACACCGACTTCACGACGGCCTCCGGCACGCTCTTCCAGCACCCGGACGTGCGGTTCCTGAACCTCAACGTCACCGGCTTCGACGCGCACAAGCTGGCGGCGCGCACGCTGGTCTGCGACGCGCGGACGGGTCTCGAACAGCTCCTGGAGGCGCTCTCCGGCCACCGGGTGAACGAGGACTACGTCGCCGAGTACCGCGCCGGGAAGGCCCGCTGGGACGAGGTCGTCGAGGCCGCCTACCGCGCCGCCGACGACAGCGCCGTCCCGACCCAGACGCAGGTGCTCGGCGCGCTGGACGCCGCCGTCGGCGACGACGACGTGGTGATCAACGCGGCCGGGTCCCTCCCCGGCGACCTGCACAAACTGTGGCGCTCCCGCAGCCCGCGCCAGTACCACCTGGAGTACGGCTACTCCTGCATGGGCTACGAGATCCCGGCCGGCATCGGCGTCCAGCAGGCCGCCCCCGGCACCCCGGTGTGGGCACTGGTCGGCGACGGCACCTACCTGATGATGCCGACGGAGATCGTCACGGCCGTCCAGGAGGGCCTGCCGCTCAACATCGTCCTCATCCAGAACCACGGCTACGCCTCCATCGGCGGCCTGTCGGAGGAGACCGGCGGCGAACGCTTCGGCACCGCTTACCGCTTCCGGGCCGCCGACGGCACCTTCACCGGCGCCCCGCTCCCCGTCGACCTGGCCGCGAACGCCGCGAGCCTCGGCATGGACGTCCTGCGCGCCAAGACCGTGCGCGAGCTGCGCGAGGCCCTGGCGGCGGCCCGCGCCTCCGACCGGCCGACCTGCGTCTACGTCGAGACCGACCCGGCCCCGACCGCACCCCCGGCGGAGGCCTGGTGGGACGTGCCGGTCGCCGAGACCGCCTCCCGCGAGGCGGCCGTCGAGGCCCGCGAGCGCTACGACCGCCAGGTGGCAGACCGCCGCCGCCACCTCTGACCCCCTCCGTTCCTCCCCGGCTCCCCGAAAGGCCCGTGCGCACCATGAAGACCATCACCCACTGGATCGACGGCAAGCCCGTCGAAGGCACCTCCGGCCGGTTCGGCCCCGTCTACAACCCGGCCACCGGCGCCCAGGAGAAGCAGGTCGCCTTCGCGACCGTCGACGAGGTGGACGCCGCGGTCGCCTCCGCCAAGGCCGCCTTCGAGAGCTGGGGCCAGTCCTCCCTGGCCAAGCGCACGGCGATCCTGTTCAAGTACCGCGAGCTGCTGGACGCGCACCGCGACGAGATCGCCGAGCTGATCACGGCGGAGCACGGCAAGGTGCACTCCGACGCGCTCGGCGAGGTCGCGCGCGGCATGGAGATCGTGGAGCTGGCCTGCGGCATCTCGGTCCAGCTGAAGGGCGAGCTGTCCACCCAGGTGTCCTCCCGGGTCGACGTCGCCTCGATCCGCCAGCCGCTGGGCGTGGTCGCGGGCATCACCCCGTTCAACTTCCCGGCGATGGTGCCGATGTGGATGTTCCCGCTCGCCATCGCGTGCGGCAACACGTTCGTGCTGAAGCCGTCGGAGAAGGACCCGTCGGCTTCCTTCCGGCTCGCCGAACTGGCCACCGAGGCAGGCCTGCCCGAGGGCGTCCTGAACATCGTGCAGGGCGACAAGACGGCCGTGGACCGCCTCCTGGAGCACCCCGACATCGAGGCGGTGTCCTTCGTCGGCTCGACCCCGATCGCGAAGTACATCCAGCTCAAGGCCGTTGAGCACGGCAAGCGCGTCCAGGCCCTCGGCGGCGCCAAGAACCACATGCTGGTGCTGCCCGACGCCGACCTCGACCTCGCCGCCGACCAGGCGATCAACGCGGCGTACGGCTCGGCGGGCGAGCGCTGCATGGCCGTGTCGGTGGTGGTCGCGGTCGGCGACACGGGCGACGAACTGGTGGCGAAGATCGCCGAACGGGCCAAGGCCCTGCGGATCGGCCCGGGCACCGACCCGGCGTCCGAGATGGGCCCGCTGATCACCCGCGAGCACCGCGACAAGGTGGCCTCCTACGTGGCGTCGGCCGCCGAGCAGGGCGCCGAGGTCGTCGTCGACGGCACGGGCTTCTCGGTCGACGGCCACGAGGACGGCTTCTTCCTCGGCGTCTCCCTGCTCGACCGGGTGCCGCTCACGGCGGACGCGTACCGGGACGAGATCTTCGGCCCGGTCCTGTGCGTGGTCCGCGCCGAGACCTACGACGACGCGATCAAGCTGATCAACGACTCGCGCTGGGGCAACGGCACCGCGATCTTCACCCGGGACGGCGGCGCGGCCCGCCGCTTCCAGCTGGAGGTCAAGGCCGGCATGGTCGGCGTCAACGTGCCGATTCCGGTCCCCGTCGGCTACCACTCCTTCGGCGGCTGGAAGGACTCCCTCTTCGGCGACCTGCACATCTACGGCAACGACGGCATCGCCTTCTACACCCAGGGCAAGGTCATCACCACGCGCTGGCCCGACCCCTCCGACGGCGGCATCAACCTCGGTTTCCCGAGCAACACCTGACACCCGGAGGGGGGTTCGTCCATGGGGAAGACCGGTGACCGGGCCCGCACCGCGCCCGCACCCGCACTCAGCGCGCTGGACTTCACCCTGGACCGGGGCAGTCCCGTGCCGCTGTACTACCAGCTCGCCCAGCAGCTGGAGGCGGCGATCGAGCACGGGGCCCTCGCCCCGGGCGACCTCCTGGGCAACGAGGTCGACCTCTCCGTCCGCCTCGGCCTGTCCCGCCCCACCGTCCGCCAGGCCATCCAGTCCCTCGTCGACAAGGGACTGCTGGTCCGGCGGCGCGGCGTGGGCACGCAGGTGGTGCACAGCCAGGTCAAACGCCCCCTGGAGCTGAGCAGCCTCTACGACGACCTGGAGGCGGCCGGCCAGGCCCCGACGACGCAGATCGTGCGGCACGAGGCCGTCCCGGCGTCCTGCGACGTGGCGGCCGCGCTCGGCGTCCCCGAGGGCAGCGAGGTCACCGCCCTGGAACGGCTGCGCCACACCCACGGCCGCCCGGTGGCCCTGCTGTGCAACTACCTCCCGCCGACCCTCCTGGACCTCGACGACACCCGCCTGGAGTCGACGGGCCTGTACCGGATGATGCGCTCGGCGGGCATCACCCTGCACAGCGCCCGCCAGACCATCGGCGCCCGCGCGGCGACGCCGGAGGAGGCGGCCCTCCTGGACGAGGAGCAGGGCGCGGCCCTGCTCACGATGGAGCGCACGGCGTACGACGACACCGGGCGGGCGGTGGAGTACGGGAGGCACATCTACCGGGCGTCGCGGTACACGTTCGACTTTCAGTTGCTGGTCAGGGCTTGACCGGAGTCCGAACTCGGGTGCAAAGTCGTATATATACACCGTAAACATACGGTTTTGCGCACCCGTCGCGGGAGTCTGGCATGGCCCGCAGGAACCAGTCGCCGACCGCTCGAGGAGCCGGATCCTCTTGGGCTCCCTCGACCGTCCTCGTCACGGGCGGGGCCGGTTTCATCGGCAGCCACACCTGCGTGGAACTGCTCGACCACGGCTACGAAGTGATCGTGATCGACAACTACTCCAACAGCACCCCGCAGGTGTTCGCCCGGGTGGAACGGATCGCCGGCCGCTTCGTCGGCGCGGTCTACGAGCTGGACATCCGTGATCGGCGCGCCCTCTCGGCCGTCTTCGACCGACACTCCGTGGACGCCGTCGTGCACCTCGCGGCGCACAAGTCGGTGAGCGAGTCGGCCGCGATGCCCGTCGAGTACTACGACACGAACGTCGGCGGCACCACGGCACTGCTGCGCACCATGCACGAACACGGCGTGCACCGAATGGTGTACTCCTCCTCCTGCTCGATCTACGGCGACGCGGAACCCGGCCCGATCGCCGAGACCGCCCCGGCCCGCCCCACCAACCCGTACGCGGCCTCCAAGTGGCTCTGCGAGCAGATCCTCGCCGACGTCTGCGACCGCCGCCCCGAGTACACGGTGCTGTGCCTGCGGTACTTCAACCCGGCCGGCGCCCATCCCAGCGGCCTGCTCGGCGAGGACCCGCGCGGCACGCCCGACAACCTCATGCCGTACGTCGCCCAGGTCGCCGTCGGCCGCCGGGAACGGCTGCACGTCTTCGGCGACGACTACCCCACGCCCGACGGAACGGCGATCCGTGACTACCTCCACGTCCTGGACACCGTGGAGGCGCACCGCCTCGCTCTCGATCATGTCGCCGACGCCCCGGGCATGCATGTGTACAACCTCGGCCTCGGCAAAGGCAGTTCGGTCCTGGAGGTCGTCGCCGCGTTCTCCGAGGCGTGCGGCCGGAGCATTCCGTACGAGGTCGCGCCCAGGCGGCCGGGGGACGTCGCCGAACTCGTCGCCGACGCGACCCCGGTGGCCCGCGCCTGGAGCTGGCGTCCCATGCGTGACCTGTCCGACATGTGCCGCGACGCCTGGCACTTCCAGCAGCTCAACCCACACGGCTACGGCGATTCCGCCCGACGGCCGAACAGCAAGCACTGATCAGCCCCCGTCGATCAGCCCCCGTCCGGATCAGCGACGTGATGCGGGACGGACACCGGGTGGTGCCGACAGGGCGAACGCCGTTTCGACCAGGGCGAGGTGACTGCACGCCTGTGGAGCGTTGCCGAGTTGGCGGCCCGACTCCGGGTCCCATTGCTCGGCCAGCAGCCCGACGTCGTTGCGGATGGCGAGGACGCGCTCGAACACCTCCTGGGCCGGCCCCGGGTGGCCGGTCGCGGCCAGGGCGTCGGCGTACCACAGCGAGCACGCCACGAAGGCACCCTCCCGGCCGGGCATTCCGTCCCCACCGGGGCCGTAGGGCGCGAACCGCCGCACGAAGCCGCCCTGGCCGAGTCCGGACATCGCGCGGACGGTGCCCCATACCCGCTCGTCGCGGGCCGGAAGGAAGCCGACCCGGGGAATCAGCAGGGCCGAGGCATCCAGCGCCGAAGAGCCGTAAGCCTGTACGAAGGACCGCCGGTCCCCGTCCCAGCCGTGCCGACAGACCTGCCGGTGCACCTCCGCGCGCATGGCCCGCCACTCGCCCGACGACCCGGTGCGGCCGAGCAGCCGCCCCATGCGAAGGGCGCGGTCCGCGGCCACCCACGCCATCACCTTGGAGTGCACGAACTGCCGCCGCGGCCCCCGTACCTGCCACAGTCCCTGGTCGGGTTCCCGCCAGTGCCGTTGCAGAAAGCCCATCAGGGCCTCCACGAGTTCCCACACATGGGCGGGCATGGGGATACCGGCCCGCAGCGACAGGCAGAGCGTGTCCAGGACCTCGCCGTAGACGTCCAGCTGGAACTGGCCCACCGCCGAGTTCCCGAACCGCACCGGACGGGATCCCTCGTAACCGGCGAGCCACGGCGCCTCGGTCTCGGGCATCAGCCGCTGCCCGGCGACGCCGTACATGGTCTGCAGGTCGTCGGGGTCGCCCGCGATGGCCCGGACGAGCCAGTCCAGCCAGGCCCTGGCCTCCTCCCGGTAGCCGCTGCGCAGCAGGCAGGACAGGGTCAGCGTGGAGTCGCGCAGCCAGCAGTACCGGTGATCCCAGTTGCGGGTACCACCGATGCAGCCCGGCAGCGAGGTGGTCGGCGCGGCCACGATGCCGCCGGTAGGCGCGTAGGTGAGGGCCTTCAGGGTGATCAGGGACCGCACCACGGCCTCCCGCCAGGGCCCTCGGTAGCGGCACTGGGCGCTCCAGCGCCGCCAGAAGCCGGCGGTCTCCTTCAGCGACGTCTCCGCCGGGACGGACAGCGGCGTCGGTGGCTCGGGCTGGTGCGAGGGCGACCATGTCAGCGTCAGCGCCAGCCGCCGGCCGGCTTGGACGGTGACATCCCAGACCGTGGCGTCCACGCCACCGTTCACCCGCACCGGGCCGTCGGTGTCCAGCCAGACGGCATCCGGCCCGGCGACCGCGACGGTGCAGTGTCCGTCGCCCCTCACCCACGGCACGACGCGGCCCTGGTGGAAACGCAGCCGCAGTTCGCTGCGCATGCACACGGAACCCGACAGACCCTCCACCATGCGGACGACGCAGGGCAGTTGTGTCCGGGGCGGCATGAAGTCGGTGACCCGGGCCGTCCCGGTCGGGGTCTCCCACACGGTGTCCAGGACCAGCGTGTCGGGCCGGTAGGCGCGGCGGGTGCAAGCACCACCGGCGACGGAGCCGACGGGTGCGATCCGCCAGAAGCCGTTGGCCTCGGTGCCCACCAGGGCCGCGAGGCAGGCCGGCGAGTCGAACCGGGGCAGACACAGCCAGTCGACGGAGCCGTCCCGGCCGACCATGGCGGCTGTCTCCAGGTCGCTGATGAGGGCGTAATCCTCGATGGGTGGGCTCATGGCTGGTCCTCAAGGCCTCCTTGGCAATCAGGGCAGGAGAGGCAACCTGTCCTGCCGGTCCGCCCGCCGCTGCAGCGGCTCCCACCAGGAGCGGTGCGTCCGGTACCAGGCGACGGTCTCCGTGAGCCCCGTGGCCAGGTCCTTGAGCGGTACGAACCCGAGTTCCGTGCGGATCTTCGTGGAGTCGACCGAGTAACGCCGGTCGTGACCCTTGCGGTCCTCGACGAACCGCACGTCCGCCCAGTCGGCGCCGCATGCGTGGAGCAGCAGCCCGGTCAGGTCCAGGTTGGACAGTTCGTCACCGGCGCCGATGTTGTAGATCTCGCCCGGCCGACCGCGGGTGCGGACGAGTTCGATACCGCGCACGTGGTCGTCGACGTGGATCCAGTCGCGGATGTTGTGGCCGTCGCCGTACAGCGGCACCGGCCGGCCGTCCAGCAGCCGGGTGATGAACAGCGGGACGATCTTTTCGGGGTACTGGTGGGGGCCGTAGTTGTTGGAGCACCGGGTGACGCGGACTTCCAGACCGTGCGTGCGGTGGTAGGACAGCGCGATGAGGTCCGAGGCGGCCTTGGAGGCGGAGTAGGGCGAGTTGGGCCGCAGCGGGTCGGTCTCCGGCCAGGAGCCGTCGCGGATGGAGCCGTACACCTCGTCGGAGGAGATGTGGATGAAGATCTTCGGTGCGTGCCGCAGGGCCGCGTCCAACAGGGTCTGGGTGCCCAGGACGTTCGTCCGGACGAAGACGCCGGCTCCGAAGAGGGAGCGGTCGACGTGCGTCTCGGCGGCGAAGTGCACGATCTGGTCGTGAGCCGCCACCAGTTCGTCGACGAGGTTCGCGTCGCAGATGTCGCCCCGGACGAACGCGAAGCCGTCGGCGGCGCGGACGTCGGCCAGATTGGCGGGGTTGCCTGCGTACGTGAGCTTGTCGAGCACGGTCACCGCGACGTCGGGCGGACCGTTCGGGCCGAGCAGCGCGCGGACGTAGGCCGAGCCGATGAAGCCGGCTCCGCCGGTCACCAGGATGCGGGTCGTGGTCATGACGGGATCTGCACCTTGCTGTGATCGCCGAGCACGAGCCGGTGTACGGCAGGGGTGCGCGGAGCGGGGGTCACCTCGACGTCGTGGCCGATGAGAGAGACCTCGACGCGGTGGGTGCCGCTGACGGTCGAGCGCCCCAGCACGATGGAGTACTCGATCTCGCTGTCCTCGATGCGGCAGTTCTCGGCGATCGAGGTGAACGGTCCCACGTAGGAGTCGGTGATGACGGTACCGGCGCCGATGACGGCGGGACCGACGACACGGCTGCCGAACACCTTGGCCCCGTCCTCGATCCGGACCCGGCCGATGATCTCGCTCGCCGCGTCGACGCTGCCGCCGGTCCACGGCTCGACGCTCTCCAGGACCGACCGGTTGACCTCCAGCATGTCGGTGACGTTGCCGGTGTCCTTCCAGTAGCCGGAGATCGTCGTGGCACGCACGTCCCGGCCGGCGTCGATCAGCCACTGGATCGCGTCGGTGATCTCCAGCTCGCCGCGCCTGGAGGGCCGTATGGCACGCACCGCCTCGTGCACGGCCGCGGTGAAGAGGTAGACGCCGACCAGGGCGAGGTCGCTGCGGGGCTGCCGGGGCTTCTCCTCCAGGCCCACCACGCGGCCCGCCGCGTCCAGTTCGGCGATGCCGAAGGATGCGGGTTCGGAGACATGGGTCAGCAGGATGCGGGCGTCGGGACGTTCGCGGCGGAAGTCGTCGACCACGCCGGAGATGCCGCCGACGATGAAGTTGTCACCGAGGTACATCACGAAGTCGTCGTCGCCGAGGAAGTCCCGGGCGATCAGCACGGCGTGGGCCAGACCGAGCGGCGCCTCCTGGTGGAGGTAGGTCACGTCCAGGCCGAAGCGGGAACCGTCGCCGACGGCCGCCCGGATCTCCGGTGCCGTGTCCCCGACGATGATGCCGGTCTCCCGGACCCCGGCGGCGGCGATGGCCTCCAGGCCGTAGAAGAGGACGGGTTTGTTGGCCACCGGGACCAGTTGCTTGGCCGAGGTGTGGGTGATGGGGCGGAGCCGTGTGCCGGCGCCGCCGCACAGGACGAGTGCTTTCATGAGGGCCACCCCACTGCGTAGGAATCGGGAGGCGGTACGGACGTGTCCGACCGCGCGGCGAACCAGGCGACGGTGCGGCGCAGCCCTTCTTCCAGCGGCACCTGCGGCTGCCACCCGAGTGTTTCGAAGGCCCGCGTGATGACGGGGCGTCTGCGGACGGGGTCGTCGACGGGCAGCGGCAGGAAGCACAGTCCGCTGTCGGAGCCGGTGATCATCAACACGAGCTCCGCGAGCTCCCGCACGGTCCGCTCGCAGGGGTTGCCGAGGTTGACCGGGCCGGGCAGATCGGCATCCACCATGGCCAGCAGACCCCGGACCATGTCGTCGACGTAGCAGAGGCTGCGGGTCTGGCCGCCGTCCCCGAAGACGGTCAGCGCCTCCCCGTCCAGGGCCTGCGTGACGAAGGTGGACACCACCCGTCCGTCGTCCGCGCGCATCCGCGGGCCGTACGTGTTGAAGATCCGCACGATCCCGGTGTCCGCGCCCCGGCTGCGCCGGTAGGCCATGGTGAGGGCCTCGGCGAAGCGCTTGGCCTCGTCGTAGACGCTGCGGGGCCCGACGGGATTGACGTGCCCCCAGTAGTCCTCGTCCTGCGGGTGTATCTCCGGATCTCCGTAGACCTCGCTGGTGGACGCCAGGACGAAGCGGGCCCGGTGCCGGACCGCCAGCTCCAGCAGGTTCTCGGTGCCCCGGCTGCCGGTGGCCAGCGTCTGCAGCGGGCGGCGGGCGTAGTCGAGCGGGGAGGCCGGACTTGCCAGGTGCACCACGGCGTCGACGTCGCCGTGGACCCTCAGCGGGTCGGTCACATCGCCCGGGATGCATTCGAATCCGGGCTTGCTCATCATGGGAGCGAGGTTGAGCACCCGGCCCGAGGAGAAGTTGTCCAGGCAGCAGACCCGGTCCCTCCGGCGCAACAGCGCTTCGCACAGATGGGACCCCAGGAAGCCGCTCCCGCCGGACACCACGACGCGCATGATCTCTCTCCCGCCAGTCAGCCGAGGTTCGGTCTGCCCGGCGCGCACAGCGTCCAGCCCGCGGCGCACCAGTCCGCCGGGTCGAGGGTGTTGCGCGCGTCGACCAGGGCCGGGGTGCGCACCACCGCGGCCAGGGCCACGGGGTCGATCTCCCGGTACTGGGGCCATTCGGTCAGGTGCAGGACGACATCGGCCTGCTCGCATGCCTTGGTCACGTCCAGTGCGAACTGGAGCGCGGGGTACGCCGCCCGGGCGTTGTCGATCGCCTCGGGGTCATGGACGCGGACCTGTGCTCCCCTGCGGCGGATCGCGTGCGCCACGGCGAGCGCCGGCGAGTCCCGGACGTCGTCGCTGCGGGGCTTGAAGGCGGCGCCGAGGACCGCGACGTTCCGATCCGTGAAGGTCCCGCCGAGGGCCTTCTGCGCGAGGGCGATGGTGCGTTCACGCTGACGAGTGTTGATCTCGTCGATCTCGTGGAGGAAGGCCACCGACTCGCCCAGGCCGAGTTCCTCGGCCCGCGCGGCGAAGGCCCTGATGTCCTTGGGCAGGCAGCTGCCGCCGAACCCGAGCCCCGGGGCCAGGAACCGAGGGCCGATACGGGAGTCGGCGCCCATCGCCCGGGCGAGGGTGAGCACGTCCGCGCCCGTGGCGTCGCAGATCTCGGCCATGGCGTTGATGAAGGAGATCTTGGTGGCGAGGAAGGAGTTCGAGGCCCCTTTGACGAGTTCGGCGGTCGCGGTGTCGGTCACGATGAACGGTGTGCCGGCCGCCAGGAGAGGCGCGTAGACGGCCCGCAACCGCGCTTCGGCGTGCTCCGAGCGGACGCCCACCACTATGCGTTCCGGCCGCAGGGTGTCATGGATCGCGCAGCCCTCACGCAGAAACTCCGGGTTCCAGGCGACGTCGGCAGCGGGGGCGACGGCGTGCAGGAGCCCGGCCAGCCGGGCGGCGGTCCCGACGGGCACCGTGGACTTGCCGACGACCAGGACTTCTTCGTATCCGCTGTCGTGGAGATACGGGGCCAGACCGTCCCTGACGGCCTCGAAATCCCTGAGATCGGAGGCACCCGAACCAGGCTGCTGCGGGGTGCCGACGCAGACGAAGTGGGTGTCGGCGAACCACGCGGCTTCGACCAGTGACGTGGTGAAGCGCAGTCGGCCCGTGTCGACCATCCGCTTGAGCAGGCCGGGCAGGCCGGGCTCGTAGAACGGTGGCCGGCCGGCGGCGAGGGCGCCGATCCGCTCCGCGTCGATGTCCACGCCGAGCACTTCGTGCCCGATCTCCGCCATGCAAGCGGCGTGGACCGCCCCTACGTATCCGGTACCGATGACAGTCAGGCGCATGTCGGTCTCCGTGGTGGGCGCGTCGGGGGGCATGTCGCCGGTCGACGCTCGGGTTCAGTCAGGGGGCAAGGACCCTGCTGCTCGGTTCAACGGCCCTGGCGCGGCCCCCTGGGCCCGGCCGGGGCCGCCGGCCGCCTGCTCCGGGAGGGGCGGCAGGCCGAGCAGGTCGCGGTAGCAGTCGTCGACGGCCGCGCACATCGCGCGGGGCGCGAAGGAGGTACGGACCCGCCGGCGGCCCTGCTGCCCCATCTCGGCGGCCTCCGCGGGATGGTCGAGCAGCCAGGTGACCGCCCGTGCCTCGCGCTCCGGGTCGGCGGGTGGCACGAGCAGGCCCGTGGCACCGTGCTCGACCAGATCGGGGACACCGTTCACAGCCGTGGCGACGACAGGGCGAGCGGTGGCCAGCGCTTCGGTGAGTGCCCGGCCGAGGCCTTCGTAGAGCGACGTCGTCACGAAGACGTCCAGCCCTGCCACCAGCCAGGAGGCATCCGGCCGGTACCCGCCGAAGGTCACGTCGACATCCAGTTCCGCGGCGAGCCGCCGGACCTCGCCCTCCAGCGGCCCGTCGCCGATCATGACGAAGGCGGTGCCCGGGTGATCGGCACGGATCGCGGCCGCCATGCGGATGAAGTCCCCAGGTGCCTTCTGGTAGTCGATCCTGCCGACGGTGCCGACGAGGGGCTTGTCGCGCGGCACGCCCAGCTCATGGCGGGCGACCGGGTCGAAACGCTCGGGGATGTGCCCCAGATCCACGGCTGACGGCACGACATGGACCCGGCCCGGCGGGGCCAGGCGCTCTTCGACCGCCTCCTGCGCCACGCGGGGCGCGACGGCGAGAAACCGATGCGTGAAGCGCCGTGTCGCACGCTCCAGCCAGCGGTACGCCGTCCGCCTGCGGCGGGACATGTACGGGTGGAAGCTGAAGCCGTGGAAGGTGTGCACCACCACCGGTGTGCGGCACAGCCGTGCGGCGGCCCGCCCCAGGAATCCGCCTTTGCCCGAGTGGGTGTGCACGACGGTGAACCGCTCGCGGCGCATGAGACGCACCAGCCTCCAGAGCACCAGAAGGTCCACGGGGGTCAGGGTGTGACGGAATCCCGGCACCTGGACCGTGCGCAGTCCGGCGGCACGCGCCCGCTCCCAGAGGTCACCCCCCGGGACCCCGGCGATCCACACCTCGTACCGCTCGGGGTCCATTCCCTCTGCCGACAGCAGGGTGTTGCCACCCGCTCCCGCCGTGAAGCGGGTGATCACGTGAAGGACCTTGATGCGCGGCAGCGGCGGTGGTGTCGGCAGCGTCACCACCGGGGCCACCTGCGGGGGCGCGGCGGGCCAGCTTGCGGCTCCTGCGGCGGACCGCCCCGAGCCGGTCACGAGCGTCCCCTTCGTCATGATCGACCACCGCCTCGAATGCGTATATTTACGACGTATACGTACATCTTCGCCTATCAGGCGCCACGGGTCAATCCGTCAGAAGCTGGTCATATGTGACCAACCGGAAGCGCGCCGGAAGGAACGCCCATGGCCCTCGCCGACGTGAACGCGATCGAGCGTCTCCTGGTCTGCCCTCGTTGCCTGGCACCACTGCTGGCACGGCCCGGCGGCTTCAACTGCACCAGGCCCGACTGCCTCTACCACGCACCCCTGGCGTTTCCCGTCGCCGGCCGGTGGCCGGTCCTCGTCGACTTCGAGCGCAGCGTCGTCGACCGCGAGGCGCTCATCGCGACGTCCGGCGGCACGAACTCCCGAGGGGCGCGCCCCGCCGGCGCCGACGGACTTCCGGCGCCGCTGCGCCGCATCCTCAAACCGCCCAATCGCGCAGCGGCCCGGAACATCGATCTCCTGCTGCGCGCACTTCCCGGCCGCGCGTCGCGGCTGCTCGTCGTGGGTGGGGCCACCGTCGGCAACGGCGTGGGCGCGATCTACCGGGATCCGCACGTGCAAGTGATCGGATTTGACATCGTGGGCGGTCCCGTGACCCAGTTGATCGCGGACGCCCACCAGATTCCGCTGCCCCCGGCGAGCGTCGACGCGGTGCTCGTTCAGGCCGTACTGGAGCACGTACTCGATCCGCCCCGGGTTGTCGCAGAGATCCACCGGGTCCTGCGGGACCGTGGGCTCGTGTACGCCGAAACCCCGTTCTTGCAGCAAGTCCACGCCGGTGCCCACGACTTCACGCGGTTCACCGCGAGCGGCCACCGTTACCTCTTCCGCCGCTTCGAGGAACTCGCCTCCGGCCCCATCACCGGTCCGGGCACCCAACTGCTCTTGAGCGTCGACCACTTGGTCCGCGGACTGACTCGTTCGGCTCTCGCGGGCCGCGCGACGCGGGCGTTGCTGTTCTGGCTGAGCGCCCTGAACGCCTTGGTGCCCGAGCGCTACGCGATGGACGATGCCACCGCCTTCTACTTCCTGGGGCGCAAGCGGGACGGCGAGATGTCGGCCGCGGAGATCCTGACCTACTACCGCGGAGCACAGTCCTGACGCCGCCTCGGCGATCACAGGGAAGGCACCGGCTGACGCGCGGCGGCGGCCGCGATCATGGCCGCGAGACCGTCCCGTACGCCCGTCGAGGGCCGGAAGCCGAAGGCCTCACGGGCGACCGTGATGTCAGCGGCGGTGCGGCGGGCGTCTCCGGGCGCACGAGGTGCCCGCACCACACGTACGGAGGCGCCCAGCAGCCGAAGCAGCCCGATGACCTGATTCATCGTCACCTCGGATCCGCCTCCCACGTTCGCCACACCGCTCCACGAGGAGTACGCGGCGTCGCGCATGGCGGTCACCACATCCGCGACGTAGGTGAAGTCCCGGCTCTGCTCACCGTCTCCGTACAAGGTGAAGGTCTGATGTGCGAGGGCCGCGGTGATCAGCCGGGAGAACGCCATGTCGGGTCGTTGCCCGGGACCGTAGACACTGAACAGGCGAAGGGAGACGGCGGGCACCCCGAAAGCGGTGCGATACGTCTCGCAGAGGTGCTCTGCGGCCAGTTTGGTCACGCCGTACGGAGACACCGGTCTGGGGCGCACCGCCTCTCCGGTCGGGTACGCCTCGGCATCCCCGTAGACCGAAGAGCTGGAGGCGTACACGAGCCGTGCCAGCTGTGTGGCGCGGGCCGTTTCCAGGACGCGCTGGGTGACGAGGATGTTGCGCTCCACGTAGACGGCGAACTCCGGTCCCCAGGACCCTCGTACGCCGGGCTGCCCCGCGAGGTGGAAGACCACGTCGGCATCGGCGAAGAGCGGCTCCAGCGGCACCGCCAGCAGATCGTCCTGCCGGAAGGTGAAACGGTCCCGGCCGAGCAGAGGGCGGAGGTTCTGCCGCTTGCGCACGGGGTCGTAGAAGTCCGTGAGGGCATCGACGCCCGTCACGTCGTCGCCGCAGGACAGCAGGTGTTCGCAGAGATGGGAGCCGATGAATCCGGCTGCCCCGGTCACGACGGCACGCATCAGGATCGGCCTCCCTCGGTGCACCGCGCCACGTCACCGGCCGCCCCGGCGCAAGAACCCCGGGGCCGGTCCCAGGCGGCGGACAGGAGATACCACGGTGTGCGCGCGGCAAGGCGCAGCACCGTGAAGGGGGTGATGCGCGCCAGAAGCTCCGCGTCCATCGCGGCCCGGCGCGGGAGCATGACCTCGAGGTAGTACCTCTCCGGATCAGGCCTGCCGTCCAGCAGCGCCGCGTCGGAACGTGAGCGAAGCTGGCACGGCCCTGTGAGTCCGGGGCGGTGACGGAACACCCAGTGGTACTGGGGCGGGTAGCGGTGAGCCAGTTCGGCGGCCTCGGGGCGCGGGCCCACCAGCGTCATGTCCCCGCGCAGGACGTTGAACAGTTGCGGCAGTTCGTCCAGGCCGAAGCGCCTCAGCAGCCGGCCCGCAGCGGTCACACGGGGGTCTGACATTCCGGTGAGGCCGGGGCCCGCGGCGTCCTGCCGCATGGTGCGGAACTTGTAGAGAGTGAACTCGAGCGCCCCCTCCCCCATGCGCCGCTGCCGGAAGATCGCCGGTCCGCCGCTCGTGCTGCGCACCAGGACGGTCAGGACCAGCAGCAGCGGTGACAGAAGGACGAGCAGCACCAGCGAAACGACTACGTCCAGGGCGCGGCGCGGCACGGTGAGAGGCACCGGCGTCATGTGCGGGAGAACCTGCTGCTGCGGATGACCAGTGGTGTCCAGGTGACCAGTGGTGTCCATGGGGGTGTCCCTTCATTGACTGCCGTCGTCATGACGCCGCCGCGGGAAGTTCCAGAGCCGCCGTCCAGCGGGACAGCCAGGCGTCGTAGGAGTACCGCCGTCTCACGACGGCCCGGGCACCGTGCCCCAGCCGCTCCCGGACGGCGTCCGAGCCGTCCAGCAGCCCCAGGATCGCTTCGGTCCATTCACCGTCGTCGCGGGCGGCCGGCATCCGGAACCGGCGCAGGATGTCGGCGTTCACCCCGAGGGGGCTGGCTACCGACGGCACACCCGCGGCGCCGTACTGGAGCAGCTTGTAGCCGCACTTGCCCAGGCTGTAACGGGTCGCCGGCAGGGGCATCAGGCCGATGTCGATGCCGGACAGCACGGTTCGCTCGGTGTGCGGGCTCCAGGCGACCCGGTCGACGAAGGCCTCCAAGCGGCCGAGTGAGCGCCGTGTCGTGCCGACGAGCGTCAGGCGGGCGCCGCTGCGCCGGTGGATCTCTTCGAGCGCTCCGGCCATCAGGAGCAGGTACGCCTCGTTGTCGCGCGAGCCGATCCAGCCGAGCCGCGGTGGGTCATGCAGGGCGTAAGAGGTCTTTGGCGCGTAGTCCTCCGGCTCCACGCAACTGGGGATCACCACGACGTCGCGATGGTGGTGCGCGGCCCAGTCCCCGAGGATGTCGTTGCCCGCGATGACACGGTCGGCGTGGTGCACGGCCGCCCGCGCCTTGGCGGCCTTGGGCGCCAGCCTGCGCGCCAGACCGCCGTCTTGGTCCCACTGGAGGGCGTCGTCGAAGTCGTACACGGCGAACTCCGCGCTCGAGAGCAGGCGCCGCTCCCACCAGCCGCGGCTGAGCGGGGATGCCTCCCGGTGCAGCAGCAGGCGCCTCGGGCGCGCGGTGGCGAGCCGGTGCAGGCGCAGTTCCGCCCGTGCCACGGCCAGGGGATGGCGGGCCAGACGGGAGGGCGCGGCGTCGGCCAGCGAGGCGTAGGCGCTCACGGTGAAGTCCGCGTCGACGCGGTCCAGCCATTCGAAGACACGGACCCGTGAGCTGCCGGCTCTGCGGCTGTAGGGAGTGACCGCGCAGTGGCTCGGATGACGGTCCATGGCTTCACATTCCACGCTCGACGCTGATATCGTACATTTACGCCGTAAACCAAAATATGCCTTGTCGTCCACCTGTGAGTCAAGGCGGCCGTCCGGACGGATGGAGGGTTCCATGGACCTCCGGGAATTCATCGACGTGCTGCGCCGGCGGTGGAGAATCGTCATGGTGTGCGGCCTGCTGGGACTGGCCGCGGCCGTCGCCGTGACAGTCATGACGCCACCCACGTACACGGCGAAGGCGCAGCTGTTCGTCGCCACCAATGACAAGGACAGCGCCGACGCCTACGCGGGCGGTCTGTTCACCCAGCAACGGGTGAAGTCGTACACGAGGATCGCGAACAGCCCCACGGTGCTCGAGGCCGTCATCGCCGAGTTGGACCTGAAGACCACGACCGGGCAACTCGCGAAGAAGATCAGCGCGCAGGCGCCACTCGACACGACCCTGGTCGACATCCGGGTACAGGAGAGGTCCGCCGCAAGCGCACAGGCGATCGCCGACGAGACCGCCGTCCAGTTCACGAAATACATCGACAGCATTGAGAAGGCGGCCAGCGACGCGCCACCCGTGATCAAGGCCAGCGTCGTCGGTGAGCCCGGGCCGCCGTCGGCGCCCACGAGCCCGCGTCCGGCGCTGAACCTGGCGATCGGGCTGCTCTGCGGTCTCGTCGTCGGTATCACCGGCGCCGTACTGCGTCAGTCACTCGACACCACCGTCCGATCGGCTGGCGACGTCCGCCGCCGCCTGGGTCTCCCGGAGGTGGGCGCACTGCCGAAACCCGTCCGGCGAGGCGCTCATACCGGCCCGGTCGCCGGCGGAACGCCCCGGGACGAGGCGCTGAGCCAGCTTCGCGCCCGTCTTCCCTCCTCCTCCGACGGGCGCGTGCCGAGTTCGCTGCTGATCGCGAGCGCCCTGCCCCGCGAGGGCAGGACCGCGACCGCCCTCGACCTGGCGGTCAACGTCGCGCGGACCGGCCGACGCGTTGTCCTCGTCGAGGCGGATCTACGCCGACCGCAGCTGGCTCGGACACTCGGCCTGGCCGGAACAGCCGGACTGGCGGACGTCCTCACCGGTGAGGCACCACTCGACGGCGCCCTCCAGAGCTGGGGCGACGGGCTGCTGCGGGTGCTGGCAGCCGGCACTCCAGCACCGGATCCCAGCGCACTGCTCTCGTCTCCGCGCATGACGCAGCTGCTGCGGACTCTCGAGTCCGACGCGGATCTCGTGGTGCTGGACAGCCCTCCGTTGCTCCCCTACGCCGATGCGGCGATCCTCGCCCCGGCGACCGAGGCCGTGCTCCTCGTCCTCCGGGCCGGCAAGATCCGCTACGGCCTGGCGCACCGTGCGCTCGAAAGCCTGACCTCCGTCCACGCGCGCGTGATGGGTGCCGTTCTCACCGGCGTGCCCGCCGAGAGATTCCCCGGACGGCGCCCTGGCAGCGAGGCGAGGGAGCGAAGCCACGCTCCGGTCTCCGACCGCCGGCCGGCGCCGGTTCCCGACGGCGAACCGGGACGGGTGTCCGCTGGTGTCCGTTCCCCGGCCGGGCACCGCCGTTAAGGCACAGGGAGGCTCCGCATGTCGCAGGAGCAGTCCACCTCGGTGCTGATCATCGGCCTCCTGTCCCTGCTGGCCCTGATCCCGTGGGCGGCAGCCTTCCTCAGGGCCCGCACCTTCAGGGACTGGGACCTCACCGCGACTCTGGTCCTGCTGGTCGGAGTGCTGGCCAACGTGGACGCCGCGGCGTATGTGATCGGCTCGGGCCGGCAGGAGCAACTTGACCCCCTGGGCCGCACCGTGATCGGTTCGCCGGGGTGGGTGCACCAGATCGCCGTGGTCTCCAACGGCTTGCTGCTGGGCGTATGTGTGGCCTTCGTCCTCTACCGGCTGCTGGTCGCACGCGCCCGGATCAACGCCGCACCGCTCATCGCCTTCACGATCGTCCTGACCCTCGGAGCGTCCGACGGCCTCAACGGTCAGCCCCTGTGGAGTCCCAGACAGCTCACGCTGCTGGCGGCCCTGCTCGCGGCAGCGGTCGGGCGTCCAGGACGCTCGGCGCTCCTTGGTGGCACCGCCGTCGCCATGGTGTACACCACGATGGGCGGGATCCAGGCGCTCATGGAACCGGCCGACGTCCTACGCCCCTGCCGCGCTGACAACGCGTGCAGTGTTCTCGGAATCCACTACGCGGGCGTCTTCACCAACGAGAACATCCTGGGCCTGATGCTGCTCCTGTGCATCCCCTTCGCCTGGCTGAGTCTGCGCGGCACAGTACGGATCGTCCTGGCGTGCTACCTCGCCTTTCTCGCGGCCGCCACAGGGAGTGTGCTCGCCGGAACAGCGGCGGTCGCCACCGTGGTACTGCTGGCCGTGCTGCGTCCCCGACTCCGTGACGAGGAGACCCGAGGGGTCGCACGCGGTATGCCCGGACGCAGCCTCCTGGCCGTGTCCGTCCTTCTCCCCGCAGCCGTCCTCGGTGTCGTCGTGCCGCTCCGTCATGCGATGTTCGGCGACCTGAGGCTGCGTGCCTCCATCTGGGACATGGCGAAGGAGGAGTGGGCCGACTCACCACTGGTCGGGTACGGGGGCAAGGCCTGGTCGGCCAAGTACCCGCAGGGCGAGATTCCCGCCGCCGTCTCGCCCTCCCTGCACAACGAATGGATCGACGTGGCGTACGCCGGCGGCCTCATCGGAGCCGTTCTCCTCCTCATCCTGCTGGCATATCTCGTCTTCCGGGACGGAACCAGGGGAATACCCACCATTGCCTGCGTCCTGTTCCCCGTTCTGCTGAGCTCGGTCATGGAACGCCCGTGGGCCTTCGGCATCAGCAATGCGTTGACGTTCACCCTCCTTGCGGCCACGCTCGTCCCGACCGGTACGCGCGGGAGCACGACGACGCATGCGCCGGAGACATCCGTATCCCAGGGGCGAGTGCCTCCGGTCGGCACGCGTCACGAAACGCCTTGCTTCGACAGGTCAAGGGCTCGCAGATAATTGCTGTACCGAGGTGACAGGTAGTCCTCGTACGCGCCGTTCATCATCGCTTGGCGTATCTCGCGTATGCCGTCGACCACCCGGAAACGGTTGGTGAACGAAAGGGCCTGCCGGATGAGGGAGAAATCCACCCGGTAGTTCCGCGGGTCCAGTGACTCCCCGAGAACGTCGGCGACCGAACCTGGCACCTCCTGCTGGATCAGCTCGGCGAGATCCTTGATCAGATAGTTCTCGTTGTTCGAGCCACAGTTGTACACCGCGGCCGTCGAACCCGGCTTCGTGTGAAGGCACTTGAGGATCGCCGAAGCAGCGTCACGCACATGGAGGAAGGGCCGCCACTGGGACCCTCCGTGGACCACGAGGTGCCCCTGGGCGACGGCACTGGCCGTCATGATGTTCACGGCCAGGTCGAAGCGCATGCGGGGAGACAGCCCGTACAAGGTCGCGAAGCGCAGGATGCAGGGCTCCGGCCCGTTCGCGTGCGGTGAGAGAAGGTAGTGCTCCGCCAGCACTTTGGTCTGCGCGTACACCGACTGGGGATTGAGGGGAGACCAGACGTCGGCCTGTCCTCCTTCGGTGCTCCCGTAGTTGCTGCAGGTGGACGCGAAGACGATCCGGCCGACGCCGAACCTTCTGCACGCCTCCACGACCCGGATCGTCCCCAGGTAGTTCGTCCGCATGGCCAGATCCTCGTCCACCCCGCACGCGGGATCTCCGACGATCGCGGCAAGATGGACCACCGCGTCGACATTCGCCAGAGCCGTCTGCCAGGAGGCCGGTTCCAGCACGTCCCCCTGCTCGTACGTCACATGAGGCAGGGCGGCCCGCGTGTCCGACACGTGGCCGCTGTCCAGTGACACCACCTCGAGTCCACTGCGGGACAGCGTCTCGTTGACGAGAGAACCCAGATAACCTTGCCCGCCCGTGACGAGAACCCGTGTGATCTTCATTTTCTTGCCTTCCGGCCGTTTCATCGGTTACGCATTACCGGGACTCAGTGCGATGAGTTCTTTCATGCCGTCAGACGCCTTTCGCGCTCGGGCGCGCGAAAACTGCGGTGTCGCCCGACTGACGACGCCGTGCGATCTCGGGCGGGGTCGGGGGCAGCTCGGGACCACGGCGAAACCACCGCAGGTATTCCCGGTACACGGTGATCGTGGCCCGGAGTTCCGGGCGTTGCCCCCGCAGTGCCGCCCCCACCAGCCGGGCCACCGGTTCCACGGACAGGCTCATGACCGTCAGCAGCCATGCCTGGTGTTTCGGCCAGTTCCGGAACATGAAGCGGGTGCGGCTGCACAGCAGCAGATAATGCCGCCACGGTCCGAGTTGGGCCGAACTGACACGTCCGGCGTGATAGACCCGCGCTTCCTTGATGTGGTACGAGGGCCAGTTCAACCGCCGCGCCCGCAAAGCGAAGTCGACCTCCTCCAGATACAGGAAGTAGCCGTCGTCGAAACCGTTCAGTTCGGTGAACAGGGAGCGGCGCACCAGGAAGAACGCGCCGATGACCTGATCGACCGGGCCCGAGCGGGACAGTTCCTCCGGCCGCATGTGCTGGGGCGGGAAGACGGCGGGCACCAGCCGGTCGAGCCCTGTCATCCGGCCGGCGAAGATACGCGGGCTGGGGAACCGGGAGCAGGAGAGCTGCGGACGTCCCTGTTCGTCCACCATGCGCGCCCCGAAGATCCCGAAGCCTCCCGCGGCGGGGGTCCGCAGAAACTCACCGGTGATCCGCAGCGTGTCCGGACAGAGCTCGGTGTCCGGGTTCAGGAAGAGCAGGAACTCCGAGTCGCACAAGGCCGCACCCTGGTTGCAAGCCCGGGCGAAGCCGAGGTTCTCGTTGTTGCGCACCCACCGGACGGGCAGACCGGGGACGTGCGGGTCCCGCTCCGAGCCGTCGCTCGACGCGTTGTCGACGATCACCACCCTGCGGACGCGGAGCACCGACCGGTCGGCTCGGGCGATGGAGTGCAGACAGTTCTGGAGGTGACGTCCGGCGTTCCAGTTGACGATCACGATGTCGGCCGTGAGATGCCGCCCCGGGGTGGTCATGCGAACCCGTACCTGCCTGCCGCCGCGGAGTCCCGCTCCGGTCGCCCGGGCGATCCGTCGAGCAGCTGTCGCAGCGGCTCCAGGGTCCGGTTCCAGTCCAGTCGCCGTCCCTGTTCGTAAGCCGCGTCGCTGACCGCGGTCCACCGTGTTTCGTCACTCAGCGCGTCGATGACGGTGGTGAAGTCCTCCTCTGTGTAGGGCACCGATCCGCGGAGAAGGTCGAGGTGACGTCGCCAGGCCGGGACCAGGACGGGGAGCCCGTGGGCCAGATAGTGCAGATGCTTGGCCGAGAAGCCCTCCTCCCGGATCGGGTCCCGCGTACAGGTGATCAGCCCGAACTGATAGTCGCTCAGGACATCCGGTGACGCGTAGCCGCGGTACCGGATGCCGAGGGACGGGTCCGGAGGCGGGCCGCCGTAGACATCGATGTGGGGGTACAGCCGGCTGAGCCGTCCCAGCAGGGGGAGGTTGATGAACTCACCGCTGAGGGAGCCGACGTAGGCCACGCGCGCCGGACGTGCGAACCGCGCCCGGGTGTCCGAGGGGGTACAGCCCCAGTTGAGCTGGAGGAAGTTGTCCCCGCTGAGCCCGTAGTGCTTCTGGGCGTACCGGCCGTAGGTCTCCCAGGAGAACGAGAGGTGCTCCATTCCCTCCAGGAAGTCCTTTTCCCAGCCGCGGAACCTCCGATGCTGCCAACCCGTGAGCCGGCCCTCGTGAAACACCTCGTCAGCCCAGGGGTTGGGGCAGTCGTAGAGGGTCTCGGCCGAGGTGCCCGTCGTGAGGACACCCGCGTCGAAAGGGGTCTCACAGATGACGAGGTCGAAGTCGTCGAGTGCCAGGTCGGTCCGGAGGATGCGCCGACGCAGACGGTGGTCGCTCAGCAGCACGTAGTACGAGAGGTGACGCCGTCCGAAACCCCACCGCCGGGTGAGCACCCTGGACGCGATGTCGTTCGCGTACAGGGCCAGCTTCGCCGGGCGCAGGGACCCGGGGAGCATCCGGCCGGGGGAACCAGGGGTACTGGACGCCCGGGCCAGGTAGTTGGTG
Source organism: Streptomyces sp. SudanB52_2052 (assembly GCF_964272415.1). NCBI lineage: Bacteria > Bacillati > Actinomycetota > Actinomycetes > Kitasatosporales > Streptomycetaceae > Streptomyces > Streptomyces sp. SudanB52_2052. Next base: position 1,145,938 of record NZ_OZ186796.1, read on the forward strand.
TCCACCAGGCGCACCTCGTGCCCGAGTTCCCTCAGGAACCGCTCGATGGCAAGGGGCTTGACGCTGTTGGCGTACCCGTCCAGCTGAGCCACGATCAGGACCCGCTTGCGCTGCCGCTCACCGGGCCTTTCCGAAGTGGTCGGGGTCATCATGCTTCCTCCTTCACAGGCACTCGCTCCGGCGTGTGCGGGGCTTCGGTGAGGGCGCGGGCCATGAACGACCACGCGATCCCGAGGCCGGCGAGCACGGGGAGGCCCGCCAGCAGCAGCGGCAGCGCGCCGTGCCATCCCAGCCTCAGCACCAGGAGCTCTCCGACACCGGCGGTGAGCATGGCCGACGCGGTCGCCGGCACCCAGCGCCGCGGCAGGCGCCGCTCACGCAGTCGCGCCAGCCTCCGGCACAGGACGACGAGGTACAGGGAACCCGCGACGATTCCGATCGAAGTCGCCACCACCACACCGATGACTCCGAACAACAAGGTCAGAGGCACCGTGAGCGCCAGGTTCACCACCGTCGAACACCAGGAGTACCGGGTTTCCAGCCCTGGGCGGCCGATCGCCCGGACGAAGCAGGTACGCATCCCCGTGAACGCCACCTGCACGGCATATCCGGCCAGCAGAACGGCGGCCACGGCTCCGCTGAGTGCGAGATCGGGTCCCAGCCACACCACGACCGCCGGTCCGACCGCCGTGGTCGTCACCGCCCCGTAGGTGAGAACCGCCGGCAGCCAGCGGGACTGCAGGACATGGAACTCCCGTACTGCTCCGGCGAGTCCCCCGGCGGCGTAGACGTGCGTCATCCGGGTGAGGATCGGGGGGAAGGCGTAGAGCGGCAGGCTGCGCAGGGCGGTCGCCGCCTGGTACCCGGCCGCGAAAATGCCGACGTACCGCACGGGCAGCAGCGCGGCGATCACCAGGGCGTCGATCTCCCCGTTGAGGAAGACGGTGAAACCCGACAACTGCATGCGGGAGGCGTAGCCGATGAAGTCGCGCCGCTCGGCCGGCTCCGGCAGCAGCGGTCGCCGGATGCGGATGTGCCGCGCCCCCGCGCAGAAGCCACCGACCGTCACCAGGGCGTATCTCATGGTGGTCAGAACAGCGAGCAGCAGCAGGTCTTGCCCGCCGTCGACGAGTACGACCACCGCGACCGCGTAGGTCAGACAGGATCCCGCGCTGACGGACGCCAGGCTGCGGAAGCGGGCGTTCGCCTGGAGCAGCGCGATGGCGGAGTTGGAGACCAGGGCCAGGGTGAGGAGCGGGCCGAGGATCAGCAGCAGTTGCTCGGCTTCCTCCGTCAGCCGCGGTGGCACGTCGAGGGCGCTCACCACGACGGGTCCGATCAGCGCGCAGAGTCCGGTGACGAGGGCGCCGAGCGCCAGGAAAACCGCCACCGACCCGACGACCAGTCGCCCCGTGCCGTCCCGGTCGCCGCGGGCGCCGTGGTAGGCGTAGAAGCGCGCGAGCGATGCGCCGACTCCCCCGTCCAGCACGGTGAGGGTGGCCAGGAACACCAGGATCAGCGACCAGACACCGAACCGGTCGAGTCCCAGCCGATGGATCAGGACGGGCGTCAGCGCCAGGTTGGTGAGCAGCGGCGCGCTCTGCGCGAGTGCGCTGAAGCCCATGCCGGAGACGAGAGTCCGTCCCTGGCCGACGGGAGCCCGCGGGTGGGCCGCCTCTCCGGGTCCGGGCGTGCCCCGAGGGCCCGGGAACGGCTTCGCATGGCGGCGGAGGCGCACGTGACCGCCTCACTTCCTTGTCCCGGGCGGGTTTCCGGTCTCGATCCCGTGGCACAGCGATCGCAGGCCGGCCCGGTCGAGGATCAGGACGTACTGGCGGTCGATGAAGTCGGACCGGACGATCGGTGCGGTGGTGAAGTAGGCGTCCCCCGAGTCCAGGTGCCGCAGGCCGAGGACGAGGTCCCGCAGGTCGCCGTTGGACAGCTGGTCGTCCACGCTCACGGTCCTGGCGATGGCGTCGAGCATCCGGTCGATCTTCAGGGGGTTGGTGATGCTCACGTCGTCGCGTATCTCACCGATGAGGGCCCGCAGGAACTGCTGCTGCCGTTTGATCCGGTCCAGCTCTCCACCGGGCAGACCATGGCGCTGCCGGACGTAGGAGAGCGCCTCCTCACCGTTCATGGTGTGGGTTCCCGCTGTGAAGTGCCGTTTCTGCTCCGGGTCGTAGGAATCCGCGGGCACAGTGATCGGCACACCGCCCACGGCGTCGGTGAGCGACCTGAAGCCATGCCAGTCGATGACGGCGAAGTGGTCGATCCTCACTCGCGTGAGCTGCTCGACCGTCTCGACGAGGAGCTGCGGGCCGCCCCAGGAGAAGGCTGCGTTGATCTTCGCCGATCCGTGTCCGGGGATGGGCACCCAGCTGTCACGGGGTATCGACACGGTGTACGACGTGCGCTCGCCGGGGCCGAGGTGAACCAGCATCAGAGTGTCACTTCGCTGGGCTCCGGCCTTCCAGAGGTCGGCCACGGCGTTGCCCCCGGTGGTGGGTTTCGCGGAGCGACTGTCGAGCCCGGCGAGCAGGAAAGTGGTGCCGTGGTTGTTCTTGCCCTCCGGATCGTCCGGCTTTGGGGGCCGCGGGCCGTCGGGGAACGCGTGGGGAATCCGCTCCACCTGGTCGCCGTAGTGGTTGGTGGCCCACCACACGCCGCCGGCACCGAGCGCCAGCAGACCGGCCACCGCGATCACCAGGCACACCAGCAGGGTCCGCAGCCGGCGGCGCGGCCGTCCGCCGCTTCCCGGAGCCTGTCCGGGCGGCCGCTGGTCCCGCCGGCGGCGCGCGAACATCAGCGGCCTTCCCCGTACGGGCGGGCCATGGCGGTACGAGGCCGAGTCGGCCTGCTCGGGTGAGCGTGCGGTCCGGTGGGCCGATCAGGCGTGAGCCGGGCGAGTTCCCCGCAGACCCGGTCGACCGCCGCCTCACTGAGGAAGGGGTGCAGAGGGAGGGACAGCAACTGGGGGAAGAGCAGCTCGGCCCCCGGCAGGCCATCGGGCGGAGTGAGGGCAGTGCGCTGGAAGTGCGGCAAGTGGTGCAGGGGAATGAAGTGGACGGAGGTACCGATGCCGCGCGCCGCCAGCGCCTCGACCAGTTCGTCACGGCCGGTCCCGTACTCCGCCAGCACCCGCACCACGTACAGGTGACGGGCGTGCCGCCCCGGGGCGGGGACGTCCAGCGGCTCGATCCCCGGAACGACCGCGAGCGCCTTGTCGTACCGTGCGGCCAGGGCGTGCCGCCGTCGCTGCCACTCCTCGAAGTGCTGGAGCTGGGCCCGCCCGATGGCAGCCTGTACATCCGTCATGTTGGCCTTCAGGCCGGCCTCCTCGACGGTGTACCGCCAGCGTCCGCCCGGCAGCATGCGCCGCCAGGCGTCGGCGGACATGCCGTGGAGCCTTGCGCGACGGATCCCCGCGGCCAGTTCCGCGTCGTCCGTGGTCACCATGCCGCCCTCTCCGATGGGCAGGTTCTTGGTGGCGTAGAAACTGAAGCAGGTCGCTCTGGACAGGCTTCCCACCGGCAGGTCGCCCACAGAGGTGCCCAGGGCGTGGGCGGCGTCCTCGACGACCCGCGCCAGGGGCAGCCGCGCGGCCTCCGCCAGCGCGGCCACCGGTGCCGGGGCTCCTGCGTAGTGCAGGACCATCATCGCCTGGGGGCGTCCGCAGCTCCGGACCGCTTCGGCGACCGTGGCCGGAGTCGGGGTCGCTGTGCGCGGATCGATGTCGACCAGCACCGGCCGGAGCCCGGCGTGCAGGACCGCGTGGGCCGCGCCGCAGAAGGTCACCGCCGGGACCAGTACCGTCGCGTCGGGCGGGAGCCGCAGGGCACGCAGCGCCAGTTCGAGCGCTGCCGTGCACGAACTCACCGCGATGGCGTGTTCGGCTTCGACGTACGCCGCGAACTCGCTCTCGAAGAGTTCCGTCTCATGACCGGTGGTCACCCAGCCCGAGGCGAGCACTTCCTGTGCCGCTCGCCGGGCCTCCGGACTGATCCGCGTCACCGCGAAGGGCACCTTCTCGACTGCGGACTCCGGTGCGAGCGGCGCGCCGTCGAGAGCGGGGGGTCGGCCGCGTCCGACCGGTCGCTGCCGGGGCCGCAGCCTGTGGATTGTCATGGCCTACTCCCCTGTGCTGCCTTCTCCGGGATCCAGCCCGCTATCCCGTATATTTACGACGTATACGTACAGATTCCTCCGGTTGCTGCGTAGAGTCAACAGGAGCACGACCACCGTTCGGGCAGACCTGCTGGAGGCAACGCATGGCCGAAGAAGAGGCCGGGGTACGGCGGACGGGGAGGGGCCCGGCGCGCCGGGCGAGCGACCGCGGGCGCTACGGCCGGCTGAGCCGGGAGCGCGTGCTGGCCAGCGCTCTGGAACTGGTGGACCGGGAGGGACTGGGCGCGCTGAGCATGCGCCGTCTGGGCGCCGAACTCGGCGTGGAGGCGATGGCGCTCTACCGGTACGCGGCGAGCAAGGACGCCCTCCTGGACGGCCTGGTCGAGGCCCTGTACCTCGAACTGGAGGAACGGTTGAGCATCGAGCCGCCGGCCCGGGCCACCGCCGAGGCGCCGGCGTGGCGCACGCAGCTCCACCGCATCGCGCGAGCCACCTACGACGTCTGCCTCGCGCACCCGCAGGCGGTGCCGCTCCTCTCCACTCGCATGCTGGCGGTACCGCTGGCACGGCGCCCCTCGGCCGTCCTCAGGGACCATGAACGCGTGCTCACCCTCCTGGGGGAGGCCGGTTACGACGAGGCCACCGCCTCTTCCGTCTTCCGCTCCTTCACCGCCTGGCTGCTCGGCTACATTTCCGTGGAGCTGCGCCCCATGGTGGACAACCCTGATGAACCGGACCCCGCCTTCCGTCTCGGCCTGCACCGCCTGTCACCGCAGGAGCTGCCCACGCTCCGGGCGACCGCCACCTCGCTCGTCGAACGGGGCGGCCCCGAGGACCTGATGGCCGGGCTGGACGCACTGCTCGACCGGTTCGCCCGGAAGTAGAAGCACGGCGTGCGGGAACAATTCCCATACCGCCTCCGCCATTTCGGAGTCTGAGCGGCCACCTGTCGCGGGTTACGCCCACTGACGGATAATGATCATTAGTGGCTCACACGAGGGGCCAGTTTCCGACACGAAGGCCTGTGGATTCAGCGGGGTACAATGCGGCGAGTGGCGTCGGCCGCTGAATTATTCACACGGAGTTTCCGGATTCATTCTGATCACAGAGGTCGCCAGTGAAGATTTTCAAGAATTCCCGCCCCATGACCCGCAGGTCGATGCTGGCTCTGACGTCGGTCCCTCTTCTGGCCGCAGTGCGACTCCCCTCCAGCGGCAGCGGCAGGGTTCTCGTCACGGACTACGCCACACCCCAGTTGGCGGCCGACGCCGCCGAAGGGAAGCGCCTTGTCTTTCCTGCGGGGCGCACGTACACGGTCACTTCGCTGTCGATCCCGGCCAACTGCTACGTCGAGGGCAACGGTTCGACCCTGCGCTTCCCGGACAACTCCACCTCGTCGGCCATGCAAAGCGACGAGATACTGAGGGTGAGCGGATCAGGCGTCACGATCGACAACCTCAAGTTCGACGGACGTGCGGCAAACCAGGGAGCCACCTGGTCTCAGTTCCGCCACTGCTTGAGAATCCACGGGAACATGAGCAACGTGACCGTCAAGAACTGCGAGTTCAGGAACATCATCGGCGACGGCGTCTACGTGAACATCGGAAGCTCCGCCAAGAATTGCATTATCGGGCCGAACAACACGTTCTCATCCGACTACTTCAATCGAAACGGTGTTTCGGTCATCACGGGTACACATATCGAAGTGCACGGCAATACCTTCACCAAGTGTTCGCGTTCCGGGATGCCCGGCCCCATTGACCTTGAGCCCAACTCGTCCAGCGACACCCTGTCCGACGTGTCCGTTCACCACAACACGATCATCGGCGGATCCACGACCGGCACGGGCACGTTGCCGGGTATCGTGTACAGCGGATTCCAGAACGCGGCAGCCGACAACATCGCCATCCACGACAATGACATCAGTGGAAGCAGATTCACGGACGGCATCCTGATCATTGGAATGAGCGACGGCCCGTTCAACGCCGCGAAGAACCTGAACGTCTACAACAACAACATCCACGACATCGGGAATGCGAACCGGTTCGGGGTCAGCATCAACTACCACATCGGCGCGCATGTGTACGACAACACGTTCAACGGAATGCAGTGGGCCATCTACAACTACAAGGGCGCTCTGGGCACGTCGACCGGTAACACCTTCATCGGTGTGACCAGGCAGATCACCGATGATGAACCGGACTCCATGCAGGTCTGACGGGCGGGCCTTGTCTCTCTTCACGCGCGTAGGCCCTCATGGCCTCCGGCGCAGCATCGCGCTGAACGGTGTGACGGGCCGTTCCAGGCGCTCGCCGTCCACGGTGATGTCGACCGCCTCGTTGTAGAAGGCGAGCCGGTCCTTGATCGCGGCCACCGCGGGCAGCGGGTCGGGGTAGCTCCAGACGATGTTGGGCGGTACATCGCCCTCGCCACGCCAGGACCAGTACGTCGCGGTTCCCTTGTAGGGGCATCCGGTGCTGTGGTCGGTGGCGTCGAACAGGTCCGGGCGGACGTCCTCGCGGGGGAGGTAGTAGCGGGTCGGCAGGGAGGTCTCGAAGAGCAGGACGGGGGCGTGGGTGTCCGCGACGACCTGGCCGCCGATCTCGACCCGGACGTGGCGGCTGCTCGGCAGGGCGTCGACGCGTTTGTGCGGGTCGCGGGGGTGGATGAAGATCTCTTCCTCCTCCTCGTACCAGTGGTCGAGGCCCGTGTCGGCGCGCCGGAACCACTCGAAGGCGATGTGGTCGGCCAGGTCGTCGGCGGGGAAGGTCCATGCCGCGTTCGGCCGTACGTCTGCGTCGGCCTGGAGGTCGTAGAAGATCTGCGAGCCGGTGTGGGTGCCCGTCGGCGGGTTCTTCGCCGGGCGGAGGAGGTCGGTGCGGACGTCGTCGCGCGGGAAGGCGTACTGCGGCACGGGCAGGTGGGGCTCCCAGACGAGCACCGGGTGCCGGCTGTCGACGACGGTGATGTCGCCGGTTCGGCCGCGCACCCAGCGCTCGCTGGGCTCCCACAGGAGGCCTTCGGGGGTGGTCCTGATCGATCGGGCGGCGGGGTGGGCCGGGTGGGTGGTCATGGCCGGTGCTCCTTCCGGAGGTCCGAATGTTCGATGTCCAGAGACCGATGTCCAGAGACCGATGTCCGGATGACCGATGTCCGGATGACCGATGCCCGGGTGACCGATGTCCGGATGACCGGTTCCCTCCACGGTCCCACGAGCTCAGTGCGCCGCGTCCAGCCTCGCCCGCTGCCCGGCGGTCAGTTCCAGGTCCACCGCGGCGAGGTTCTCCTCCAGCTGGGCCACCGAGGAGACCCCGGCCAGCGGGACGATCGGCAGTTCGCCGCCGAGCTGCCAGGCGAGCACCACCTGATTGAGGGTCGCCCCGGTCTCGCGGGCCACGTCGCGCAGTGCCGCCAGCCGGGCCGGCGTACCGGGATGGTCGAAGTCGGCGGGCAGTCGTTCCGGGCGGCTGTAGGCCCCCTTCAGCAAGGGTGAGTACGCGACCAGGGTGAGGCTCGGTTCGGCCCTCAGGTAACTCAGGAGGTCGGGGCCGGCGTGGCCGAGGCTGCCGTCCGGGAAGAGGTCGTCGGGCACGTCGGTGCGGGGGCGCAGGTGGGTGTGCGCGTACTGGAGCACCTCGTAGCCGGGCAGTCCGGCCGCGGTGGCGAGGGCCCGGGCCCGCTCGACGCGCCAGGTGGCGTGGTTGCTGACGCCGAGCAGTCCGACGGTGCCCTCGGCGACCAGGGAGCCGAAGGCCTCGACGGTCTCCTGGAGCGGGACGGTGTGGTCCTCGATGTGCGCGTACAGCAGGTCCAGCTTCTCGATGCCGAGCCGCTCGCGGCTGCGCTCCACCGACTCGCGGATCACCTTCGCCGACAGACCCTCCCGGTTGTCGATGTAGCTGGTGCCGGGGGCCAGGGGGCGGGCGCCGAGTTTGGTCGCGATGACGATCTCGTCGCCGATGCCGCGGCTGCGCCGCCAGCGCCCGAGGAGTTCCTCGCTCTGCCCGCCCTGGCCGCCGTCGGTCCAGAAGGCGTAGTTGTCGGCCGTGTCGATGAAGGTGCCGCCGGCCTCGACGTAGCGGTCGAGCACGGCGAAGGACGTCTTCTCGTCCGTCACCGAGCCGAACAGCATCGTGCCGAGCGCGAGCACGCTCACCTCGCGGCGGGTCCGCGGGTCCGTGCCGATCGTGCGGTACTTCATGGCTGCTCCTCCCGTACGCGCCCCGGGTCTCGGGACACGAACGGGAGTCTTCAGCTTGAAGCGCACTTCAAGTCAAGGGCTTACCCGCTCACTTCGCGAACGGCCCCTCCAACGCCGCCCACTGCAGCAGCATGATGGTCTTCGCGTCGGCGATCTCCCCGGTGCGGATCATCTCCAGGGCCCTGCGGAAGGGCAGTTCGAGGATCTCGATGTCCTCGCCCTCCTCGCCGAGGCCGCCGCCCTCGTGGGTGCGGGTCGACGGGCCGTAGGCGGCGGCGTAGAAGCTGACGCGTTCGGTGACCGAGCCGGGGCTCATGTAGACGTCGAAGACGTGCCGGACCGCGCCGATGGTGTGGCCGGTCTCCTCCACGACCTCGCGCCGGACCGCGATCTCCGGGTGCTCGTCATCGTCGTCGAGGAGGCCGCCCGGTGTCTCCACGAGCATGCCGTCGGGGTGTCCGTTGACGTACACGGGGAAGCGGAACTGGCGGGTGAGCAGGACGGTTTCGCGTTCGGCGTCGTACAGCAGCATGGTCGCCCCGTTGCCGCGGTCGTGCGTCTCGCGTTCCTGGGTGCTCCAGGTGCCGTCGGCGTGCCGGAAGTCGAAGGTCGTGGTCCGTTCGACGTACCAGTGGCTGGACAGGAGCTTCACGTCGCGCACCTTGACGCGGGGGTTGCCGGTCAGGTCCCGGCCGGTGCGGTCGAGTCCGGTGCGGCCCCTGCGGTCGGGGGTGTCGATGCCGGCGGTCATCGGGCACCGGCCGGGCGGGGGAAGACAGGAGAAGTGGTCATGCCCGCTTCTACCATCCGGGGGTCGTCCGTCGCCGTACGTTCCGGGGCGGCCCGGGGGCCCGGGGCCCGGGCACGACGGCGTGGCGTGTCTGCGCCTGCCCGCCGCCCCGTCGGCCGGGAGACGGTGAGGGCCGGCGCCGAGCCCTAGCGGGGAGGCCCGCACGGCCGCGGCGATCCGATTCACCTCACGGGGGAGGACGCATGGAAACACGCGTGGAAACGGTCCGGAGCACGAAACACGCGGTCGTCGTCGGGGCCGGTATCGGCGGGCTGACCACCGCGCTCGCCCTCGGCCGCACCGGGTGGCGTGTGACGGTGCTGGAGCAGGCGGCGGCCGTCGGGGAGGTCGGCGCGGGCATCCAGCTCAGCCCCAACGGGGTGCGCGTGCTGAGTTCCCTGGGCGTGCTCGACCGGCTGCTGCCCACGACGTTCCGTCCCGAGGCGGTCGAGATGCGGCTCGGCCGCTCCGGCCGGCACGTGTTCCGCATCGAGCTCGCCGAGACGGCCGTACGGCGGTGGGGCGCCCCCTACCTGCACGTCCACCGCGCGGACCTGCTCGACGCCCTCCTCGCCGCGACGACCGGCAGCGGCCTGGACATCACCCTGCGCACCGGGTCGGCGGTGCGGAGCTACGAGCAGGACCCGGAGCAGGTCACTGCGGTGCTCGACTCGGGCCGCCGCGTCAGCGGCAGCCTGCTCGTCGGCGCGGACGGCATCCACTCGGTGATCCGCGGACAGATGCTGGGGACCGGCGAGCCCCGGTTCACCGGTCACGTCGCCTGGCGGGTCACCGTCCCGATCGAGCGTCTGGGGCGTGACGCGCCGCCGCCCACCGCGTGCCTCTGGGTGGGCGAGGGACGCCATGCGATCACCTACCGGCTCCGGGGTGGGGCGCTGGCCAATCTGGTGGCCGTGGTGGAGCGCGACGCGTGGCGGGGCGAGTCCTGGACCGAGCGCGGCACCCAGGAGGACGCACTGGCCGATTTCGCGGGCTGGCACCCCACGGTCACCACCGTCCTGCGCGAGGCCGACGCCCACTACCGCTGGGCGCTGTTCGACCGCGAGCCTCTGGAGAACTGGACCGACGGACGGGTCGCGCTCCTCGGTGACGCCTGCCATCCGATGCTGCCCTACCTGGCCCAGGGCGCCACCATGGCCATCGAGGACGCGCAGGTCCTCGCCGACCGGCTCGAAGCACACCGGCTCGAGGCACAGGGACTCGAAGCACAGGGACTCGAAGCACAGGGACTCGAACGCCCCGGCGACGTGCCGCGGGCGCTGCGCTCGTACGCCGCGACCAGGCGACCGCGCACCGCACGTGTCCAGGCCGGATCGCGTCAGAACGGGCAGCGTTTCCACCAGGGCGGCCGCTTCGCCCACCTGCCCCTGTGGTTCCTCGGGAAACTGGCTCCCCGCGTGTACCACCGCCGACTGGACTGGCTCTACGGACACCGGGTGTCTTGATCCTCGAATCCACCGGGCACGGAAAAGGCCTCCGCGGGCAACTGCCCGCAGAGGCCTTCCGCACCGTCGGGACGACAGGATTTGAACCTGCGACCCCTTGACCCCCAGTCAAGTGCGCTACCAAGCTGCGCCACGTCCCGGTGCGCGCCACCCGCGGTGAACCGCGTGATCGCGCGAACAGCACTTTACCCCACACCCCTGGCCGCGCCGAAAGCGGCCCGGGCGCGACAATCGGCCTATGGGCAGCACAAGCGACGAGAACGGCTCGGGCCGTGGGAACAGCTCGGGCCGTGAGGACAGCACGGTCAGTGAGGACAGCACGGGACAGCCGGGCGGTGCGCGGGACCGCGACAGTGAGGGCCGGGCGCGCAACGCCCGGCCGCGGGACGGTCTCGGCCGGCCCCTGCCGTACGGCGCGGACGGTGTGCCCCGTCAGCCCGAGGGCGTCGTCCGCACTCCGGAGGAGACCGTCGCGGAGGCGCAGCGGCTGCTGGAGGAGGGCAAGCCGTTCCACGCCCACGAGGTCTTCGAGGACGCGTGGAAGTCGGGGCCCGAGGAGGAGCGGGAGCTGTGGCGCGGACTCGCCCAGGTCGCCGTGGGCCTGACGCATGCCGCCCGCGGCAACCTCACGGGCGGGGCGCGGCTGCTGCGGCGGGGCGCGAGCGCGACCGAGGCGTGGGTGTCCGGCACCGGGCGGGCCGTGCCGCACGGCATCGACGTCGGGGCCGTCGCCGCTTGGGCGCGGGAGCTCGCCGGGGAGGTGGAGCGGGACGGCCGGGCCGTGGACGCGGGGGCGCGGGCGCCCCGGCTCCGGGGAGCGGGCGCGGGGCGCTGAGCCGGGAGGCGCCGAAGGCACCCGCGTGCGGACGCGGTGAATCCCCTTCCCTGCGCGTACGGCAGACTCGGGGCGTGCGAAAGATTCATGTCATCGGTATCGGCGCGGGCGACCCCGACCAGCTCACCCTCCAGGCGGTCAAGGCACTGCGGAGCACGGACGTGTTCTTCATCCTGGACAAGGGCGAGGTGAAGGCGGACCTCACCGAGCTGCGCCGGGACATGCTGGAGGCGCATCTGACGGCGGGGACGTACCGGGTCGTCCAGGCCCGTGACCCGGAGCGGGACCGGAGCGCCGGCGGTGCCTCCTACTCCCCCGCCGTCGGGGACTGGCGCAGTGCCCGGGCCGACATCTATGAGCGGCTGATCGCCGAGGAACTCGGCGAGGACCAGACCGGCGCCTTCCTGGTGTGGGGCGACCCTTCGCTGTACGACAGCACCCTGGCGATCCTGGAGGAGGTGCTGGAGCGCGGCGCCGTGGCGTTCGAGTACGACGTCGTGCCCGGCATCAGCAGTGTCTCGGCGCTCGTCGCCCGGCACCGGACGGGTCTCAACCGGGTCGCCCGGCCGGTGCAGATCACCACGGGGCGGCGGCTCGCGGAGGGCTTCCCGGAGGGCGTGGACGACGTGGTGGTGATGCTCGACGCCCACCAGGCGTTCCAGCGGTACGCGGACGAGGACGTCGACATCTACTGGGGCGCCTACATCGGCACGCCCGACGAGATCCTCGTCTCGGGACCGATCGCCGAGGCCGCGCCCCGGATCGAGCGGCTGCGGGCCGAGGCCCGTGAGCGCAAGGGCTGGATCATGGACACGTATCTGCTGCGCCGACGCCCCCGCGACGGAAACGACTGACGCGACTGGGGCGCGCATCACCGGGCACCCGTGCGGACGTTCTGGCATGCGCACGTAGCCCACAGGCGTGAAGGTGACGACGTGACCGTCGTGGAGGAAACCGCCCTGCCCGCCTCCCAGCCGCCGGTGCTGGACGCCCGTCGCCGCAACGTCGTCTTCGTGACGATCATGCTGGGGATGCTGCTCGCGGCCCTCGACCAGACCATCGTCGGCACCGCCCTGCCGACCATCGTCTCGGACCTGGGCGGGGCGGACCACATGTCCTGGGTGGTCACCTCGTACCTCCTCGCGGAGACCGTGTCGACCGTGCTGGTCGGCAAGTTCGGCGACCTGTTCGGCCGCAAGGTGGTCTTCCAGGTCTCGGCGGTCGTGTTCATCACGGGCTCGTTCCTGTGCGGTCTGGCCACGAACATGTCGCTGCTGATCGCCTGGCGGGCGATGCAGGGCATCGGCGCGGGCGGGCTGATGGTCACGTCGATGGCACTGATCGCGGACGTGATCCCCCTGCGCGAGCGCGGCAAGTACCAGGGCGCGATCGGCGCGGTGTTCGGGGTGTCCACGGTCATCGGGCCGCTGCTGGGCGGGCTGTTCACCGACCACCTGACGTGGCGGTGGGCGTTCTACGTCAACGTGCCCATCGCGATCGTCGTGGTCCTGGCGGCGGCCCGGACCATTCCGGTGGTGAAGTCGGCGTCCCGGCCCGTCATCGACTACCTGGGCATCGCGCTCGTCGCGGCCGGGGCCAGTGCGCTGATCCTGGCGACGAGCTGGGGCGGCAACGAGTACGCGTGGGGCTCGGGCGTGATCATTGCGCTGTTCGCGGGCGGAGTGGTCGCGCTCGGCCTGTTCTGCTGGGTGGAGACCCGGGCACGCGAACCGATGCTGCCCATGCGGCTGTTCGCCAACCCGGTGTTCACGGTCTGCTCGGTGCTGAGCTTCATCGTCGGCTTCGCGATGCTGGGCGCGCTGACGTACCTGCCGACGTATCTGCAGTACGTCGACGGCGACTCGGCCACGGTGTCCGGGGTGCGGACGCTGCCGATGGTGGCCGGGCTGCTCATCGCGTCGGTGTTCAGCGGCAGCGTGGTCAGCAGGACGGGGCGGTACCGGATCTTCCCGATCGTCGGCGCGGTGGTGATGGGCGTCGGCCTGTTCCTGATGTCCCTCATGGGGCCGGGCACCGGCGCGGGGCTGGAGTCCCTGTACATGGTCGTGCTGGGCACCGGCATCGGCCTGTGCATGCAGGTGCTGACGATCGCGGTGCAGAACACCGTGGACTACGCCGACCTGGGCACGGCGACGTCCGGGGTCACCTTCTTCCGTACGCTGGGCAGTTCGTTCGGCACGGCCGTGTTCGGCACGATCTACACCAACGCGCTGACGCCCAACCTGCGGGAGGGGGTGGGTCGGGCGGCGCAGTCCGGTGGCGTGGACCCGGACACCGTCGCGAGGGCGGCGACCAGCCCGGACGGTGTGCACGAACTGCCGTCGGCGGTGGCCGCCCCGATCGTCGACGCCTACGCCGACACGCTCCAGACCGTGTTCCTGTGGACGGTGCCGGTCGCCGCGCTGGGCTTCCTCGTCGCCCTGTTCCTCAAGCAGGTCCGGCTGCGCGACACCGCCCGGACGGGGTCGACGGACCTGGGCGAGGGGTTCGCCTCACCGCACGGCCCGGACTCCCAGCGGGTGCTGGAGGCCGCCGTCGGGAAGATCATCGGCAGTACGGATCTGGACACCACCCGCCGGATCGTCCTGGAGTCGGACACCCGGCTCGATGTGGCCGGGGCGTGGGCGGTGATGCAGGTCGAGCTGTTCACGCGGCTGGTCGGCCATGCCAGCCTGGGGCTGATCGCCGCCCGGCGCCGAATGCCGCCCGAGGTGCTGCTGCCCGTCTTCGAGCGGATGGTCGAGGAGGGGTTCCTGACCCGTACCGGCTCCCTGCTCTCGCACACGGAGGCGGGTGCCCGCGAGGCCGCCGTCATCAGCCGGGCCTGGGCCGCCTGGCTGGAGGACCGGCTCGGGCAGGACATCGGCCGCCCCTCGGACAGCGACCTGCGCGTGGCGGTCGACGCGATCGCGAAGAGGCTGCTGGTGGAGGACCTGAGCCACGGGCTGCCGACCAGGCCGGAGAAGGTCCTGGCGACCAGCTCCGTGTGAGGCCGGGCTCCCCGGCTCCTACCGCAGCCCCAGCCGTTCCAGGGCTCCCGCCACGTCGGGCACGGCCGTCACGCCGTCCGGCAGCGGTGGCCGCCGGACGACCACGACGGGCAGGCCGAGGTCACGTGCCGCCGTGAGTTTGGCCGCCGTGGCCGCTCCGCCGCTGTCCTTGGTCACCAGGACGTCGACGCGGTGCTCGCGCAGCAGGGCCGTCTCGCCGGGCACGGTGAACGGGCCGCGGGCCAGGAGCACATGGAGGTCGGGCGGCAGTGGCGGCTCGGGCGGATCCACCGACCGTGCCACGAAGTGGAGGTCCGTCAGGTGCGCGAAGGCGGCCAGGCCGAGGCGCCCGGTGGTGAGGAGGACCCGGCGTCCGAGCCGGGGCAGCAGGTCCGCCGCCGCCTCCAGTGAGGGGACCGGGTGCCAGAGGTCCCCGGGACCCGGCCGCCACCCGGGGCGGCGCAGCACCACCGCCGGTACACCGGTCGCGGCCGCGGCCCGGGCCGCGTTGGCCGTGATCGACTCGGCGAAGGGATGCGTGGCGTCCACGAGCGCGCTCACGCCCTCCTCGCGCAGCCACCGGGCCAGCCCCTCGGCCCCGCCGAAGCCCCCGACGCGCACCTCCCCGTCGAGCGCCCCGGGCTTCGCCACGCGCCCCGCGAGGGACGTCGTGACACGGACGCCGGGGCGGCCGGACAGGGCGGCGGCCAGGGCGCGGGCCTCGGTCGTGCCGCCGAGGATCAGGACGTGACAGGACACGGCCTCGAGCGTACGGGGTCCCGTGCGGCGGCCACCGGGACGGGTGCCGACGCCAGGACGGGTGCGGAGCACCGGCGGGCACGTCCGGCGGTCGCTATCGTCCTGGCATGGAGTCCGTGCGTGCCGTGCTCGTCGACATCGACGGGGTGCTCACCGTCTCGTGGCGGCCGTTGCCGGGGGCCGTCGAGGCGTTGCGGGAGGTCCGGGAGGCCGGTCTCGCCGTGCTGCTGGTCACGAACACGACGTCCCGCACCCGGGCGTCGATCGCCGGGACGCTGGCGGACACGGGGTTCCCGGTGTCCGCGGAGGACATCCTGACCGCGCCCGCCGCCACCGCCGCCTATCTCGCCGAGCACTGTCCCGGCGCCCGGTGCGCGCTGCTGAACAGCGGCGACATCGCGGAGGACCTGGACGGGGTGACCGTCGTCGACCCGGCGGACAGCGGCGCCGTGCCGGATGTGGTGCTGGTCGGCGGGGCCGGTCCCGAGTTCGGGTACGAGGCGCTCGACCGGGCCTTCGGCCTGCTGCAGCGCGGGGCCCGGCTGGTGGCGATGCACCGCAATCTGTACTGGCGTACGGACGAGGGGCTGCGGCTGGACTCCGGCGCGTTCCTGGCCGGGCTGGAGAAGGCGGCCCGGGTGGAGGCCGAGATCACCGGCAAGCCGGCCCGGGCGTTCTTCGAGGCCGCGCTCGCCCGGCTCGGTGCCGGGGCCGGCGAGGCCGTGATGGTCGGGGACGACGTCGAGTCGGACGTGCTGGCTGCGCAGCGGGCCGGTGTCACGGGTGTCCTCGTGCGGACCGGGAAGTTCCAGCCGGAGACGCTCCGGGCCGCCGACGGCACGCCCGACCACGTGATCGACTCCTTCGCGGACCTTCCTGTGCTGCTGCGGGGCTCAGCGCAGCAGTAGTTGCAGACCGCCGACGACCGTCGCCGCGATGACCAGCTGTTCGAACAGGCGCTGGTTGATCTTGTGCACGGCCCACTTGCCGATCAGCGCGCCGGGCACGACGAACAGCACGAGCGCCAGGTCGAGCAGGAGCGAGGGGCCGTCGATCAGGCCGAGACCGGCACTGAAAGGCAGCTTGGAGATGTTGACGATCAGGAAGAAGAAGGCGGAGGTGCCGAGGAAGCCGAGCTTGCGGAAGCCCGCGGACAGCAGGTACATCGACATCACCGGGCCGCCGGCGTTGGCGACCATGGTGGTGAAGCCGCCGAGGACGCCGTACGAGCGGGCCTTGAGGCGGCCGGCCCGGGTGGTGACGGACTCCGGCTCCCGCTCCGCGTCGGCCGTGCGCCTGCGCCACACGGTGACGCCCGCCATGAGCAGCAGGATCGCACCGATCGAGGTCCGGACGATCGCGTCGTCGGCCCACATCAGGAACACCGTGCCGACGACGACGCCCGCGGCGACCGCCGGGAACAGCCGCCACAGTGTGGGCCAGTGGGCGTGCCGCCGGTAGGTGGCGACGGCGAGCAGGTCCCCGGCGATGAGGATCGGCAGCAGCACGCCGGTGGAGGCGCGGGCGGGCAGCACCGCGGCGAAGATGGCGAGGCTGACCGTGTTGGCCCCGCTCACGGCGGTCTTGGAGAAACCGACGAGCAGGGCCGCGAAGGCGAGGGCGGCGAACTCCCAGCCGGTGATGTGCCAGAGCGTCATGGTGTTCATGCGAGCACTGATGCTATGTGCAACGAACCGGGGCGCACAGTGCCGTCTCGCCTGATGGCTGTCCTGTGGCCGACAGACCCTAGGCCCGCTCGACCAGCAGCGCGCTCCCCTGCCCCACTCCGACGCACATCGTCGCCAGCCCCCGTCCCGCCCCGGTGCGCCGCATGCGGTGGAGCAGTGTCGTCAGGATGCGGGCGCCGGAGCAGCCCAGGGGGTGGCCGAGGGCGATGGCGCCGCCGGTCGGGTTGACGAGGTCGGGGTCGATGCCGAGCTGGTCGACGCAGGCCAGGGCCTGGGCCGCGAACGCCTCGTTGAACTCGGCCTCCTCGATGTCGGCGACGCTCCAGCCGGCGCGGGTCAGGGCCTTGCGGGTGGCGGGGACCGGGCCGATGCCCATGACGTCGGGGTGCACGCCGGCGGAGGCGCCGGCGACGTAGCGGCCGAGGGAGGTGAGGCCCAGGTCGTTCAGGGCTTCCTCGCTGACCAGGAGCAGGCCGGCGGCGCCGTCGTTCATCGGGGAGGCGTTGCCCGCGGTGACCGTACCGCCCTGTCGGAAGACCGGCTTCAGCCGGGACAGCTTCTCGAGGGAGGTGTCCTCGCGGACGCACTCGTCGGTGTCGACGGTCACGCCGTCGGGGCGTTCCAGGGGCAGGAGTTCGTCGTCGAAGTGGCCGTTCTTGCGGGCCAGGGCCGCCAGCCGGTGGCTGCGCAGGGCGAACTCGTCCTGGCGTTCGCGCGGGATGCCGTAGCGGGCGGCGACCTCCTCGGCCGTCTCGCCCATGGACAGCAGGCCGTGCAGGTCCTTCATCGCCGGGTTGACCAGGCGCCAGCCGAGGCGGGTGTCGGCGGTCTCGACGCGATGCGGCAGGGCCTCGTCGGGACGGGGCAGGACGAAGGGGGCACGGCTCATCGACTCGGAGCCGCCCGCGATGACGATGTCGGCCTCGCCGGCGGCGATGGTGCGGGCGGCCGTGGTCACGGCCTCCAGGCCCGAGGCGCAGAGGCGGTTGACCGTGGCTCCGGGCACGGATTCGGGCAGGCCGGCGAGCAGGGCGGCCATGCGGGCGACGTTGCGGTTGTCCTCGCCGGCCTGGTTGGCGGCGCCCCAGTAGACGTCGTCGACGCGGGCCGGGTCCAGTGCGGGCACGTCGCGGACCAGGGCGCGGACGACGGTCGCGGCGAGGTCGTCGGGCCGTACCGAGGAGAGGGATCCCCGCAGCTTGCCGATGGGGGTGCGGCGGGCGGCCGCGAAGTGGACGGGACGCACGAGAGGGCTCCTCACACCGCGTGTTAATTAGCACTGCTAGTTTCGGACTATAGACCCTCGGTCGCCCCCTGGGAAGATTGTGCGACGCCGGAGGGCCCAGAGGGGCCCGGAGGGGCGTTCCCGCAGGCCGGGGCACGGCCCCCGGGGCGTCGCGTGCCGCGTTTGCACCAGTGCGCCCTGGGCACCCGCGCGGTCATGGAGTGGTTGCGGAGCGCCGCCTGCGTGGACGAGGACCCCGAGCTGTTCTTTCCCGTGGGCACGGCGGGCCCCGCCCTGCGGGACATCACGGCCGCCAAGCGGATCTGCGCGCGCTGTCCGGTGACCGACGACTGCCTGAGCTTCGCGCTGAGCAGCGGACAGGCCTCGGGCGTGTGGGGCGGCACCTGCGAGGAGGAGCGCGACGCACTGCTCAGGACCACGAGGAACGACGCGAGAAGGAGAAGCGCCCTATGACGGCTGTCAGGAGCACACTGCCCGACGAGGCCCGCCGGGTCTCCTGCGAGGCACTCCAGGACACCCTGGTGGATCTGCTCGGACTCTCGCTGATCGGGAAGCAGGCGCACTGGAACATCGTCGGACCGCGGTTCCGGTCCATCCACCTCCAGCTCGACGAGGTGGTCTCGGCCGCTCGGAACTTCGCCGACACGGTGGCGGAGCGGTCCGCGGCGCTCGGCGTCCCGCCGGACGGCCGGCCGGAGACCATCGCCAAGGCCTTCACGCTGCCCGCCCCGAAGGAGGGCTGGGTGCGCGACTCGGACGCCGTGCAGGTGATGGTCGAGTCGCTGCAGGACGCGATCGCCCGGCTGCGCGAGCGCATCGACGCGACCGAGAAGGCCGATCTGGTCACCCAGGACCTGCTGATCGGCATCACCGCCGAGCTGGAGAAGCAGCGGTGGATGTTCGACGCGGAGAACTTCCCCCGCGAAGGCTGACCGGCGCCCACGTACGTACGGAAGGGGCACCCCATGACCGACGCCCTGGAACTGGACGCGCTGTGGGAGGACTTCCACCGCGTGGTGAACATGACGTCACAGGAACTCGCCGCCTGGCTGCGCACGCGTGACGCCGACGAGGAGGCGGAGCCGCTGCCCGAGGAGGCGGGGACCGAGACCGGGAAGCACGTCCTGGCGATCCTCCAGAAGCGGCGCACCGACCTGACCGAGGACGACCTGCGCGTGATGCGGAACGTAGTGGACAGGGTCACCTCGCAGGTGGACCTGGAGAACGAGCCGATACCCGAGGTGACGGCCGAGGACACGCGCCGCCGGCACCGGCTGATGACCGTCGGCCACGATCCGCTGAAGGCCTAGCCGTGGGCCGGCAGGAGCGCGTCGTACGCGAACTCGTCGACGCGCACGGCCGGACGTACGCCGACGAGGCGGGCATCCGGCTGAAGGACACACCGCAGCCGCTGTACCGGCTGCTGGTGCTGTCCCACCTGCTCAGCGCCCGCATCCGCGGATCGATCGCGCTCGCCACCGCCCGTGCCCTGCACGAGGCGGGGCTGCGCGATCCGCGCCGGATGGCGGAGGCGGACTGGCAGGAGCGGGTGGACGCGCTCGGCCGGGGCGGCTACCGGCGCTACGACGAGCGCACCGCCACCCAACTCGGCGACGCCGCGGAGCTGTTGAACGAGCGGTGGGGCGGCGACCTGCGGCGGCTGCGCCGGGAGGCGGACGGCAAGGTGTCCGAACTGCGCCACCTCCTCCAGGAGTTCCCCGGCATCGGACCGGCCGGGGCCGACATCTTCCTGCGCGAGGCACAGAGCGTCTGGCCGGAGGCCGCGCCCTACCTGGACGCCAAGGCATTGCAGGGTGCCGAGCGGCTGAAGCTGCCCAAGGACCCGGACCGCCTCGCCGAACTGGCCGGGCGGACCGACCCGGCCGTGCTCGCCGCCGCGCTGGTGCGGGCGGCCGTGGACAAGAAGGTCGTGGAGGACACGCTGCGGCGCGCCGACTGACGGCTCCCGCCGCCCTCACCCCGGGCAACACGCACCCGGGCAACGCACTCACCCGAGCAACCAGCCCCCGTCCACGGTCAGTTCGACCGCGTTGACCGACTGGTTGCGCAGCAGGAAGTCGACCGCGTCCACCACGTCCGCCATCGTGGCGAGCCGCCCCGTGGGCGTCTCGGTGCGCAGCGCGGCGAGCACCTTCTCCGGTTTGGCCTGCCAGTACGGGCTGTCGCCGACGACGCCGGGGTGCACCACATTGACCCGGACGGGCGCGAGTTCGACGGCGAGGGAGTTCATCAGGCCCCGCACACCGGCGTTGACCGTGGCCACCGTCGTCGCGCCCGGGTAGGGGCGCTCCTTGGCCTGGCCGCCGAACAGCACGATGGCGCTGCCGTCGTGCAGCCGGTTCCGCAGCGCGTGCACGACCTCGGTGTAGCCGACGAGCTTGAGGGTGACCAGGCGCAGGGCGGCGTCGATGTCGTAGTCGGTCACCTTGTTGTCGTCCCGGGAGACACCCGCGATGACCAGGTGGTCCACGCGCCCCACGCCGGCGAGGGCCGCCGCGATCTCCAGCGGCCGTGCCAGGTCCAGGGCGAGCCCCCGGGCGCCGGCCTCCTTCGCGACCGCGTCGGCCCGGTGGGCGTCGCGGCTGGTGAGGACCACGTCGTCGCCGCGCCCGGCGCGCGCCCGGGCGAACTCCAGACCGATCCCGGATGTGCCGCCGACGACGAGCACCCTGCTCATGACCCCTCCTCCAGTGCCGTACGCAGGTAGTCCCAGTCCCGCGTGAACCGGTACGAGTGCCGTGCCGGCGGCTGCGGCGCCTGGGTCTCCAGCCAGCGCAGCGGCCCCTGCCCGGCGTTGATGAAGCCGTGCACGCAGCCGGTGCCCGCCCAGGCGAGGTCCCCGGGCTCCAGCCGGTACCGCTCGCCGTCGAGGGTGGCCTCCGCGACGCCCTCGAGGATCAGGTACGTCTCCTCGAAGGGGTGGTCGTGGGTGCCGATGACCCCGTCGGACGCGTACCGCACCATGAACATCGTCGAGCCGACCGCGCCCAGGTCGCCGTCGACCATCATCTTCACAGTGATCCCGCTGTAGACCAACAGCGCGGTGCGCATGCTCGCCGTGGCGGCCAGCAGGTCCTGGGACTGCTTGGCGGGGTCCATCTGGTCGGGCTCGAAGTGGCCGAAGGAGCGGGTGCGCGGGTCGCGGACGTCGACGCGGACCGGGTCGCGGGCGGGCAGGCCGGGCACCGCCTGGGTGTCGTACCCGTAGCGGGCCCGTGGGACGGGGGCCAGCATGTCCGCCCAGCGGCCGCCGGCGGCCCCGGCCCCGCGCCAGGCGTGCGGCACCCCGATCGGCAGCAGGCCGTAGTCGCCCTCCTCCAGCAGGTACGCGCCTTCGGGCACGTCGAGGATCACGCCTCCGGCGAGGACATGGAAGGTCTCCTCGTAGGAGTGGACATGGGCGGGGACGCGGCCGTCGGGCCGTAGGTCGCACAGGCCGAAGCCGGTGTGCACACTGCCGTCGTCCTCGCCGACCAGCGTCCGCCGCCGGTGGCCGTGACGGTCGTAGGGCGGCTCGGGCAGGTCGGCGGCGCGTCGTACCAGGTGGTTCGTCATGCCGTCGCCTTCGCCCTCTTCTCCTCCTTCGCCGCGAGGAGCCGGTCCCGGGACTCCCCGACGAGCCGCAGGGCGCGTGCGGTGTCGGCGAGCAGCCGGCCGTCCCGCTTCCGGAGCACGCCGTCGACGAGCACGGTGTCCACGTTGGCCACGTCGGCGCAGAGGGTCACCGCGGCCGCCGCGTCGTGCACGGGGGCGACGTTCAACGCGGTGGCGTCGATCGCGACGATGTCGGCACGCTTGCCGGGGGTGAGGGAGCCGGTGCGGTCCTCCAGCCCGGCGACGTGGGCGCCGTTGACGGTGGCGATCTCCAGCATCTGCCGCGCGGTGAGCATGGTGTCGGGCACCGGCATGTTGGCCTGCCAGCAGTCGGCGTTGACGCGGGCGCGTTCGGCGCCGAAGGCCGCGCGGATCTGGGTGAACATGTCGCCGGGCACGGTGGTGACGACGTCGGTGCTCAAGGAGGGCCGCAGGCCGTGCTCGATTGCCTGCATCACGGGCGGCCAGCCGTGCCCCATCTGGAGCTCCACCTGCGGCGCGACCGACACCGTCCCGCCGCTGTCGGCGACCATCCGCCACTCCTCCTCGCTGAGGTAGCAGCAGTGGACATAGGTGGTGTCCGGGCCGAGGAGGCCCAGGCCGCGCAGTTGCCGGACCATGCCGAAGCGGCCGGCAAGCCGCCCCATGGCGACATGCACCGTGATGGGGAGGCCGAGTTCGCGGGCGAGTGCCCACTCCTGTGCGACGACCTCGTCGACGCAGAAGCCGGGTCCGCGGGTGGCGAGGGCCATGGTCAGCAGGCCGTCGTCGGACGCGAAGTGCGTCGACCGGATCCGCCGCACGTCGTCCGCCGGGATCGCGATCCTGCTCTCGAACCAGTAGTCGGCGAGGGAGGTGTTGGCGCTGCCGTAGGCGTACTGCGCGCGGATGCCGCTCTCCGCCAGGGCCTGGACCGCGGCGTCCGGGTGTTCGGGGGTGTTGTTGATGTGCGACCAGTCGACGAGCGTGGTGATGCCGGCGTCGAGGCACTCCAGCGCGCCCGCGAGATTGCCCGCGTGGACGTCCTCCGGGGTGTACAGGGGCGCGAAGGTGTCGAGGATGTCGACGAAGTAGTCGTCGAGGGTGGCGTCGGGTGCGACGCCCCGGATCGGGGCCTCCCAGGTGTGGCGGTGGGTGTCGACGAAGCCGGGGATCACGATGCGGCCGCTCATGTCGAGGACCTCGGCGTCGGCGCTGATCTCGGGCTGGACGGCGGCGATCCGGCCGTCCTCGACGAGGACGTCCCCCTGGGGCAGGTCCCCGATGTCGGGGTCCATCGAGATCACGTGACCGGAGCGCAGCAGAGTCCTGGTGGTCATCGCGCTTCCTCCCATGGGGTGTCGGTGCGTGCGGTGGGTGGCTCAGTAGGCGGCCAGTCCCCGGACCGCCGTGACGACCTTGTCGACGGTGGGGATGACCTGTTCCTCCAGCGCGTCGGCGAAGGGCAGCGGGACGCACTCCCCCGCCACCCGCCGCACGGGCGCGTCCAGCAGGCCGAAGCCCTCGTCGGCGACGATCGAGACGACGGTGGCGCCCCAGCCGCCCTGGTACGGGTTCTCCTCGACGGTGACGAGCCGCGAGGTCCTCCGCAGGGAGGCGAGAACGGTCGCGGCGTCCAGCGGGACCAGGCAGCGCAGGTCGACCACCTCCGCCTCGATCCCCTCCCCCGACAGCGCGTCGGCGGCCTTCAGGGCCAGGGGCACCATCGAGGCCAGGGCGACGAGTGTGACGTCCTCGCCCTCGCGGACGACGGCGGCGCGGCCCAGCTCGACGACGTGCCCGGGCGGTGGCGGTGCCCCCTTGGCGGCCAGGAGCGCCTTGTGCTCGAAGAAGACCACGGGGTCGTCGCTGCGGATCGCCGCGGCCATCATGCCGATGACGTCGGACGGTGTCGCCGGTGCGGCGATCTTCAGGCCCGGCACGGTCAGCGCCCAGTTCTCGGTGGCCTGGGAGTGCTGGGCGCCGAAGCCGAGTCCGCCGCCGTTGGCGGTGCGCACGACGAGCGGCACGGTCACCTGGCCGCCGGTCATGTAGCGGACCTTGGGGATCTCGTTGGCGAGGTAGTCCCAGCAGCAGGCCAGGAAGTCGGAGAACATGATCTCCGCTACGGGCCGCATCCCGGTCATCGCGGCGCCCATCGCCGCACCCGCGATGGCCTGTTCGGATATGGGCGTGTCCCACACCCGCTCGGGCCCGAACTCCTTCAGCAGCCCCGTGGTCGTCTTGAACACCCCGCCGGCCGCGCCGATGTCCTCCCCGAGGCACACCACCGACGCGTCCCGGCGCATCTCGCGCGCGATGCCCTCGGCGACCGCCTCCCGGTAGGTGATCAGGTCCGCCATGCGGCACCTCCGTCCGCCCACACGTCGGTCAGCGCCTCCCGCGGGTCGGGGTCCGGTGCGGCCCTGGCCGCCTCGACGGCCCGCTCCACGAGCGCCCGGGCCCGCTCGTCGGCCGCGGCGACCGTCTCCTCCCCGACCCCCAGCTCGGCGAGCCGCCCCCGGGTGAGGTCCAGCGGGTCGTGCTTCAGCCACCGTTCGACCTCCTCGGCCGGGCGGTAGGCCGCCGGGTCGGCGCGGCTGTGCCCGAAGTGGCGGTAGGTCTCGGCCTCCAGCACGGCGGGCCCGTCTCCGGCCCGGGCCCGGCGCGCCAGCCGCCCCACCGCCTCCTCGACGGCCTCCACGTCGTTGCCGTCGACGACCTCGCCCGGGATGCCGTGGGCGGGTGCCCGGTCGGCGGCGGGCCGGGACACGGACGTGACGTCGGCGATCGGCGTGTACTCCATGTACAGGTTGTTCTCACACACGAACAGCACGGGCAGCCGCCAGACGGCGGCCAGGTTGAGCGACTCGTGGAAGGCACCGATGTTGGTGGCGCCGTCGCCGAAGAAGGCGACCGCGAGCTGCTGGGTGCCGCGCAGCCGGGCCGACCACGCGGCGCCGACCGCCATCGGCAGGTGGGAGCCGACGATGGCGTACGAGCCGAGCATGCCGGTGGCCGCCTTGGTCAGGTGCATGGAGCCGCCCTTGGCCCGGCACAGCCCGGTCGCCCGGCTCATCAGCTCGGCGAGGCACTCCTCGGGGGTGGCGCCCCGGGCGAGGGCATGGTGGTGGCCCCTATAGGTGGCGAACACATAGTCGTCCGGGCGCAGGGCGGCGCTCGCCCCCACAGCGATCGCCTCCTGCCCGGCGGCGAGATGGGTGGTGCCCTTGACGAGCCCCTGGAGGAACAGGTCGTGGGCGGCCTTCTCCGTGCGGCGGATGACGGCCATCCGCTCGTAGCAGGTGAGGAGTCCAGCCGCTTCCATCAGCCCGCTCCGTCGCCACGCGCGGTGTTGAGGTGGGACTGCGCCTCGCGCCGGGTGTTCAGCTCGCCGCCGACCGTCCAGTACTTGCGGCCCGCCACCAGCAGTTCCTCCGCAGGGAACTTGGTGATGACCTCGCAGCCGTCGGCGGTGACGACCAGTTCCTCCTCGATGCGGGCGGCGGACCAGCCGTCGGCGGCCGGCCAGTACGTCTCCAGGGCGAACACCATGCCCTCCTCGAGGACTTCGGGGTGGTCGAGGGAGACCAAGCGGCTGAAGATGGGCTTCTCCCAGATCGACAGGCCGACGCCATGGCCGTACTGGAGGGCGAAGGCGGCGGTCTCGTCGGCGAAGCCGAACTCCTCGGCCCGCGGCCACACCCGGACGACGTCGGCGGTGGTCGCCCCCGGCCGGACGAGCGCGATGGCCTCGTCCATGTACTCCCGGCAGCGCACGTAGGCGTCGCGCTGCGCCCGGGAGGCGCTGCCCACGGCGAACGTGCGGTAGTAGCAGGTGCGGTAGCCGAGGTGGCTGTGCAGGATGTCGAAGAAGGCGGGGTCGCCGGGGCGGACCAGACGGTCGCTGTAGACGTGCGGATGCGGTGAACAGCGCTCGCCCGAGATGGCGTTGACGCCCTCCACGTACTCGCTGCCGAGGTCGTACAGCACCTTGCTGACGACCCCGACGCACTCGTTCTCGCGGACGCCCGGGCGCAGGTACCCGTACAGCGCCTCGTAGGCCGCGTCGACCATCGCGCAGGCCTGGGTGAGCAGGGCGATCTCGTCGCCGGTCTTGATGCGGCGGGCCTCCAGGAAGACCTGCTGCCCGTCGACGACGTCGATGCCCTCGGCGCGCAGCGCGGCGAGGACGGGCATCTCGGCGACGTCCACGCCGAGCGGTTCGCCGGCCAGCCCGTGGTCGCGCAGCTCGGTGGCGATCTTGGCGGCGACGTCCTCGGCGATGCCCGCGTCCGGGTGGAAGGCGCCGCGCAGGGTGGAGATGCCGGCGCGGGCGCCGGTGGGCGGGCCGCCCTTGCCGTCGCTGTGGTCGAGCCACGGGTTGTACAGCTGGTGGTGGCGGGCGGCGGAGCCGAAGTCCCAGACGACCGGTTCGCCGTCGCGCACCAGCAGGGCGAAGCGGATCAGCTTGTCCATGGCCCAGGTGCCGATGTGGGTGGCCGTCATGTAGCGGATGTTGGCGAAGTCGAAGCTGAGCACCGCGCCCAGGGCGGAGCGGTTCAGCGACTCGTGCAGCCGGGCCAGCCGCTGTCCGCGCAGTCGGTCCAGGTCGATGCGCTCTTCCCAGTCGACGGCGTTGGGTCCGTATGTGTGGATCGCCATGGCGACCACCCCCACTTCGGAGTGAACGCCCGGGTGGCAGGAGTGTCAAGTGTCACTGAACGTCGCCGGACACGAACCAGACGCCCACAGCGGGTACCTCTCCATCGTTGCGGTAGCGGTGGGGGGTCGTCGACTCGAAGCAGACGGAGTCGCCCGGGCGGACCGGGTACTCGTCGAAGCCGAGCGTGAGGATCAGTTCGCCGGAGATCAGGTAGCCGTACTCGGTGCCCGGGTGCCGCATCAGCGCGCCGGAGCCGGAGGAGGCGCCGCCGGGCCGGTAGGTCACCAGCAGGAAGTCGACGTCCGTGCCCGGCACCCGTCCGAGCCGTTCCCACACGACGCCCGAGTCCAGCTCCAGCGTCTCGCGCTCACCGGCCGTGGCCAGCGGCCCGATCCGGCGGCCCGGGTCGGCGGCGAGGACGGCCGGGGCGTGCGGGACGGTGCCGCGCACCGCCGGGAGCGCCGTCGCCCCGGGTCCCTCGCGGGCGTCGAAGAGGGACTCGACGGAGATGCCCAGGGCCGTGGTGATCGCGTACAGGGTGCTGACGGACGGCTGGCTCTTGCCGGTCTCGATCTGCGACACGAGGCTCGCCGACACGCCGACCTCCCGGGCGAGCGCGCGCAGACTCGTGCCGCGCTCCAGGCGGGCCTGCCGGATGCGCGCACCGACGGGCGGCACGACGGCCGGGGACACGGGCGGCTCCTCTCTCCATGCGCGCGGGGCGCGGCATGTTCAGCTTCATTGAACAGCTCGCGCGGTGTGCCACGCCAGGGAGGCTCCCGGGATCCGCTTCAGCCGCCGCCCGCCGGGAAGGTCGCGGTCACCTGCCACCCCGCTCCCGCCCGGGGCCCGGCCCGCAGATCCCCGCCCAGCGCCGTGACCCGCTCCGTCAGCCCGACGAGCCCGAAGCCACCTCCGTGGGCGGCCTCGGGCAGCTGGGTGCCGCCGTGGCCGTCGTCCGCCACCGTGACCTCCAGCCGGTCACCGGTCCGGGCCAGGCGGACGGTGACCTCCGTGGCGTCGGCCGCGTGCCGCCGTACGTTGGTCAGCGCCTCCTGCACGACCCGGAAGGCCGCCGCCTGCACCTCGTGCGGCAGGTCGTCGGAGACGGCCGGGTCGCGGTGCAGGACGGACTTCTGGCCCGGGCTCGCGAAGCCGTCGACCAGGTCGGCGATGCCGGCCAGGTCGCCGACGGGACGGCGGTCGGCTGCCTCCGGGCCCGTGTCGCGCAGCACGCCCACGGTGCGTCGCATGGACGCCAGCGCCTCGGTCGCCGCGCGTTCGATGCCGGCCAGGACGGGGTCGAGGTCCTGCGGCTGCCGGGCCGCCATCATGCGGGCCATCTGGGTCTGCACGAGGATCCCGGTGACGTGGTGGGCGACGAAGTCGTGCAGGTCGGCGGCGATGGCGACGCGTTCCGCGCGGCGCGTGTCGACGACCGCGACGGTACGCCGGTAGTCCAGGGAGCGCAGGTATCCGGCGAGCCCGGCGACGAGCCCGGCCAGGACCAGGCCGATCACGACGGACGGCAGCGCGTCCTCCAGCGGCGACCGGAGGTACCGCACCGGCAGCAGGAGCAGGGCCACCGCGTCGAGCACACCGCACGGCAGCGCCCAGGGCGACGGGCAGTGGCGTACGGCGATGAACAGCAGGCTGAGCAGGATCAGCACCTCGCCCGGACCGAACGGCACCTCCGTGCGCCCGGCCAGCAGCACGCCCGTCGTGAAGAGTAGGGAGGCCGCGGCGGGCACGGCGGTGCGCAACTGCGGGGTGAGCCACCGGGGCCTGCGGTCGGCCGGCCACAGCACGGCGGCGAGCCCGGCGAGCAGTACCGCCGTCGGCGGCCAGAGGCTGTGCCCGAACCCGACGTGGATCACCACGTCGTACGCGGAGGCCGCCACCAGGAAGCCGACGGCGAAGCCCCGCAGGCACCCCCGGGGAGAGGTCGATCTCATGCCGCTCACGGTAGGCGAGGACCACGGGCGCGGAGATCGCCCGATCGGCCGAGGGCCTGGTCCGCAGGGTGTGGCCGTTCGGCCGAGGCGCGTGTCCGGGTCCGCGGGCGAGGGTGGAGGCACATCCCTCACCCTCCGTCACCTGGATGCCCGAGCGGTGACCAAGGCATGATCGACCCATGACGACCCCAGAACCGGCCACCGCCGGCCGCTCCGGCGCTCCCATCCGGGTGCTCATCGCGGACGACCAGGACATGGTCCGCACCGGATTCCGGTTCTTCCTCGACGCCCAGCCGGACATCACCGTGGTCGCCGAGGCCCGCGACGGCGAGGAGGCCGTGGCGCTGGCCCGCCGCGAACGCCCGGACGTGTGCCTGCTGGACATCCGGATGCCGAAGCTGGACGGTCTGGAGGCGACCCGGCTGCTGGCCGGGCCCCAGGTCGCCGACCCCATGCGGGTGGTCGTGGTGACCACCTTCGACCTCGACGAGTACGTGTACGGCGCGCTGCGCGGCGGCGCCTGCGGCTTCCTGCTCAAGGACTCCGGGCCGACCCTCCTCGCGGAGGCCGTGCGCGCCGCCGCCGCGGGCGACTCGCTGGTCTCCCCGTCGGTCACGGTCCGCCTGCTCAAGCACGTCACGGCGGCGACGCCCGCCGACAGCGCGCCCCGGACGGCGTCCCCGGCCCCCGCGGCGCCGCTCCGGGAGCCGCTGACCGAGCGCGAGCTGGACGTGGTCCGGCTGGTCGCCCTCGGCCGCACCAACGCCGAGATCGCGGCGGAACTGTACGTCTCGCTCTCCACGGTCAAGACGCACCTGTCCAGCGTCCAGGTCAAGCTGGCCGCCCGGAACCGCGTCGAGATCGCGGCCTGGGCCTGGCAGAACGGGCACGCCCGGACCGACGCGTGAGGCGTCCGCGCCCCGGCGGGGCGCTCACCCGAACAGTCCGGCGCCGGTGGTGGGCCGCCGGCACCGGTGGTGCGCTGAGGACACGCGTCATGTCCCCAGGAGGCATTCCCGATGACCCGTCGTCCGCCCCGGCACACCCGCGTCCTCTCCTGCGCCCTCGCGGCGGGCACGCTCCTGGCCGGCGCCGCCTGCTCCGACGGCGGCGGCGAGGACGGCTCGCGCGTCTCGGGCGTCAACGCGTCGCAGGTCGCCGGGGAGCGGCGGCAGACCCCCTCCCCCACCGCCACGCTCACCGAGCGCGGCGCACGGACCGCGCTGATCACCGAGGCGGACATCGAGGACGACTGGACCCAGGTGAAGCAGGCGGAGGCCCAGAACTGGCACGACGGCCTGCTCATCGGCAGGGTGGACGTCTCCGACTTCCTCACCGCCAAGGCCCAGGCCGCCGACTGCCAACGGCTCATGGACTCCCTCTTCGACGACGATCTGCTGGGCAGGCCGTCGGGCGTGTCCGCGCTGCGCGGCTTCACGCAGGGCGACTCCCGCCTGCTGTACCAGGTCGCCTCCTACGACCGGATCCACCCGCAGAAGTCCTTGAACTGGCTGGCCTCCCTGCCGCGGGAGTGCGATCAGTTCACCGTGACCGACGGCCGTGAACAGCGCACCGTCCAGGTCGTCGCCACCTCGCCGCCCGCCGTGGGCGACGCCCGTGAGGGCCTGCGCGTGACGGTGCGGGGCCCCATCGGGGGCACGGAGGCCACCCTCACGCTGGACGTCGCCGCCGTGCGCGTCGGCGACGACGCGATCACCGTCACGGCGGGCGGGCTCGACGGTGCCGAGCAGAACTCCGTCGAGCAGGCGGCGCGGCTCGGCACCCAGCGCCTGGAGGACGTCCTGGCCGGGCGGACGCCCGCCGCGAGCCCCGACTGATCCACGTCGCAGGTCCGCGGCCGAACCACGTCGCAGGCCCGCTGCTCGCTCCTGCCGCGCACCGACGGCTCCACCGGCTCCACCGGCTCTGCCGATTCCCGGGACAGCGTGATCAACGGGACGGCACAATGACGGCGATGGCCGGTTTCGGTCGCTCGTGCGAGGAGAGGAAGAGACGTGAGTGAGAGCCACACCCCGCCGAGCGGCTCGGCGAGGCTGAACACCGGTGTGGCGCACAACGCGCGCGTGTGGAACTACTGGATCGGCGGCAAGGACAACTACGAGGTCGACCAGCAGGTCGGCGAGCACGTCGCCGGCATGTTCCCGATCATCCGGGACATCGCCCGGGCGGACAGGGAGTTCCTGGGCCGAGCCGTGTCGTACCTGGCCGGCGAGCGCGGAGTGCGGCAGTTCCTCGACATCGGCACGGGCCTGCCGACGGCGGACAACACCCACGAGATCGCCCAGCGCATCGCGCCCGACGCACGGATCGTCTACGTCGACAACGACCCGATCGTGCTGGTGCACGCCCGCACCCTGCTGACCGGCACCAGCGACGGCGCCACCGCCTACATCGACGCCGACGTCCACGACCCGGACGCCATCATCGAGCGGGCGGGGCACACCCTCGACCTCACCCGGCCCGTCGCCGTGATGATGCTGGGCATCCTCAACTTCGTCCTGGACACCGACAAGGCCCGGGACATCGTGCGCCGGGTGATGGCCGCGGTCCCCTCCGGCAGCTTCCTGGTCCTCACCCACCCGACCTTCGACGACGAGCTCGGCGGCGCGGGCCAGATCCCGGCCATGAAGTTCTGGAACGAGAACGCCACTCCCCCGATCACGGCCCGCAGCGGCACCGACATCGCCGCGTTCCTCGACGGTCTCGACCTGCTCGATCCGGGCATGGTGTCGTGCGGGCAGTGGCGCGCCGAGCCCGGCTCGGCCGTGCTGGTTCCGCAGTACGGCGCGGTGGCCGTGAAGCCCTGAGGCGTGTGGCCGGTCACAGTTCTCCTGGAGCGGCTACCCAGGAAGTCCACACGGCTGAAAGTATGATCAAGCGATGTCTGACATGACCGAAACCACGCCCGGCTGGCTGTCCTCCGACGAGTTGGAGATGGCGCGCGCCCGCATGCCGATCCTGTATGTCGAGGCCGTCCCGGTACGCGTCGACGACAGCGGCGAAGTCACCAGCGTCGGCCTGCTGCTGCGCATCGGGCCCGACGGTACGGTCAGCCGGACGCTGGTCTCCGGTCGCGTACTGCACCACGAGCGCGTCCGTGACGCCCTGCTGCGCCATCTGGAGAAGGACCTCGGGCCGGTCGCCCTGCCGCGCGTCCCGGCCTCGCTCCAGCCGTTCACGGTCGCGGAGTACTTCCCGACCCAGGGCATCACCCCGTACCACGACCCCCGCCAGCACGCGGTGTCCCTGGCCTACATCGTGCCGGTGACGGGTGACTGCCGGCCCCGGCAGGACGCGCTGGACCTGGTGTGGTTCAGCCCGCAGGAGGCCCTGTCGGAGGCGGTGCAGAGCGAGATGCCGGGTGGGCACGGGGTACTGCTGAAGCAGGCGCTGGCGCACGCGGGCTGTGCGATCTGACCGCTCGCGGCGGTGACGAGAGGATCTTCGCCGATGCGGCTTCCCGACATGCCGCTGCACGATCCGTTCGTCGTCGCCGACGACGTGACGCGCACGTACCACCTCTACACGTCGAACGTCCCCTCCGTGTCGGGCGTCGACGGCACCGGCACGATGGTCTACCGCAGTCGCGACCTGCGCGACTGGACGCACCCGGTCGTGGTGTTCCGGACGGCCGAGCAGGACGGGATCTGGGCGACCGACGGCGCGTGGGCACCGGAGGTGCACGCGTGGGGCGGCAGGTACTACCTGTTCACGACGCTGCACGACGAGAGCAGGCCGCTCCCGGTCCCGCCGCCGAACCGGTGGGGCGTGCCGTTCCGCACCCCGACCCACATGCGCGGCACGATCACGGCGGTCTCCGACTCGCTGCTCGGCCCCTTCACCGTCCTCGACCCCTCGCGCCCGGTCCCGCCCGAGCACCTCATGACCCTCGACGGCACGCTGTACACCGACCCGGCCGGGCAGCCGTGGATGGTGTACGCGCACGAGTGGCTGCAGACCATCCACGGCACGATGGAGGCGGTCCGGCTGACCCCGGACCCGTCCGGGACGGTCGGCGACCCGGTCCACCTCTTCTGTTCCGCACCTTCGACGGGCGGCTGATGCTGATCCTGCACCGGCCCTTCGAGAACGTCCGCGGGAAGCTGTACGAGATGCGGCTCGACGGCCACGCGCTGGAGATCCTGCGTCGGCGCGACGACTTGGACGGCGGCGGCTGAGCCGGACCGGCGGTGGCTGCCGGGAAAGCAATCAGCGGGCCTGCCGATGTCGGCAGACCCGCTGGTCGACTCTGTCGGGACGACAGGATTTGAACCTGCGACCCCTTGACCCCCAGTCAAGTGCGCTACCAAGCTGCGCCACGTCCCGTTGCCCGTCTGACCTGGGGGTTTCCCCTGGCCGAACGCGCAGGGAAACAATACCGCACTCGCACCGGTGATCGCGCATCCGTTTCTCGCGGGTGCCGCTTGACCTCAACATTGGTTGAGGTTGCACGCTCGTCGTCATGACCAACGCGACGCACACGTACACGTACCGGTACGCCGACCTGCCGGGGCTGATGGCCCTGATGACCGGCGACGAGAAGCACGGCCCGGCCGCGACGTCCACGCTGGACGTGCTGTGGGTGCTCTACGACCGGGTGCTGCGGGTGAGCCCGGAGGGGACGGCCGACCCGGAGCGGGACCGTTTCCTGCTGTCGAAGGGACACGGGCCGATGGCGTACTACGCCGTACTGGCCGCCAAGGGCTTCCTGCCGGTGGAGTGGCTGCCGGGGTTCGGCTCGTACGACTCCCCGCTCGGCCACCACCCGGACCGCACGCTCGTGCCGGGGGCCGAGATCGGCAGCGGCTCGCTGGGGCACGGGCTGCCGATCGCCGTCGGCACGGCGCTGGGACTGCGCGCCCAGGGCCTCCACGAGCCGCGGGTGTGGACGCTCGTCGGGGACGCCGAGCTGGACGAGGGCAGCAACCACGAGGCGATCGCCTTCGCCGGGCCCGCCGGACTCGACCGGCTGCACACGGTCGTCATCGACAACTCCTCGGCGACGTACGCCCGTCCCGGCGGGATCGCCGCCCGTTTCGAGGCCGCGGGCTGGTCCGCGCTGACCGTCGACGGCCGTGACCACGAGGCGCTGTACGCCGCCTTCACCGCGCCGCACCCGGGCCGCCCGCACGTGGTGGTGGCCCGCGTCGAGCCGAAGTCCGCCTGACCCCCGACCCCCGACTCCCGACCCCACGGAAGGAATCCGTACCCATGGACACCATGCGTGACCGTTTCGCCCCTGTCGTCTCCCGGCTGCTCGACGAGGACCCCCGGGTCGCCGTGGTCCTCGCCGAGATCGGCGTGGACGGCTTCAGCGAGGCCGCCCGCCGCCATCCCGACCGGGTCGTCAACGTCGGCATCCGCGAGCAGCTCCTCGTCGGCGCGGCGGCGGGGCTGGCGCTGACCGGGCTGCGGCCCGTCGTGCACACCTTCGCCAGCTTCCTCGTGGAGCGGCCCTTCGAGCAGGTCAAGCTGGATCTCGGACACCAGGACGCGGGCGCGGTGCTGGTGAGCGCCGCCGCCTCCTTCGACTGGCCCGCCGGGGGCTACACCCACATGGCGCCCGGCGACGTGGCCCTCCTCGACACCCTGGACGGCTGGACCGTCCACGTCCCGGGCCACCCGGACGAGGCCGAGACGCTGCTGCGGCACGCGGTCGCCGCGGGCGACGACAAGGTGTACGTACGGCTGTCCCTGCAGTCCAACAGCCTTGCGCTGCCGGTGGACGGGGAGCGCTTCCGCACCGTCCGCGAGGGGCGCTCCGGTGTGGTGGTCGCCGTGGGGCCGACGCTCGACGCGGTGCTCGCCGCCACCGAGGGCCTGGACGTCACCGTGCTGTACGCGACGACCGTCCGCCCCTTCGACGGGGCCGCCCTGCGCCGCGCCACCGAGACGGCCGGGACGGACATCGTCCTGGTCGAGCCCTATCTGGCGGGCACGTCGACGGCCGCCGCGAACGACGCGCTGTCCGATGTGCCGCACCGGGTGCTCGGGCTGGGCGTGGGCCGGCGCGAACTGCGGCGGTACGGGCAGCTGGAGGAGCACGTCGCCGCCCACGGGCTCGACGCCCGGTCGCTGCGGGAGCGCGTCGGGAGCTTCCTCGGGGCAGGGGCGGCCGCTGTCGCGTGAGCGCCGGAGGGTGTCACTCCGCCGGAAGGCCCAGCCGGGGATGTGCCTCCAGGAGCCGCGTCGGGGCCGCCTGGCGCCAGGAGTCGGTGAGGATGTCCCGCAGTTCGGCCTCGTCCTCGAGCGCGTCGAGCCGGGCCCGGACCCAGGCGAACTGCGCCTCGTGGTCCGCGATCCAGAACTTGCCCGGCTCGGCGAGCACCAGTTCGTCCCGCTCCACCTTGGGGCAGCGCACGGCGATGGACGTCTCGTCCTCCGGCAGCGTGGCGAACATCTTGCCCGCGACCCGGAACGTGGGCATGCTCCAGGCGATCTTCTCCGTCGTGTCCGGCAGGGACAGGGCGATCCGTCGTACGTCTTCGGCATCCGGCATGGCAGGCACGGTATCTCCCGCCACTGACAATCACCTGGTGGGAGCGGTCGCCGGCACGTGCTTGTAGTAGATCGTCGTCGGCCGGAGCACTCCGTCGGGGCGCGCCGCGTAGTCGGGGATCGCGCCGATCGCGGTCCAGCCGGCGGACCGGTACAGGTGCTCGGCCGGGCTGCCGGTCTCGGTGTCCAGGTGAAGCAGGGTGATGCCGGCCGCCGCGGCGGCGTCCTCCGCGGTGGCCAGGAGCGCGCGTCCGAGGCCCCGCCCCCGGGCCTCCCGGCGCACCATGAGCTTCACGACCTCGGCGCGGTGGCGGCTGTTGGTCTTGCCGGGGAAGGCCAGGCTCACCGTGCCCAGTACGCGGTCCCCGTCGCGGGCCGCCCAGACGGCGAGCCGGCCCGCCGCCACGTCGGCGGCCCGCTCCTGCCACCAGGCCAGGGCCTCCGCGCGGTCGAGCGGGGCGAGGAAACCGACCGAGGCGCCGCCGTCGACGGTGTCGGCCAACAGGTCCGCCAACGCCCCGGCATGACGCCGCAGCCGGGTTTCGTCCAGACGGATCACGGCCGCACCACCGCCAGCAGGTACCGGGCGCCCTCGGGGGCGGCACACCGGAACCGGGTCGGCCCCCACACGCGCATCCGCAGGCAGTCACCGGTGCCCAGGTGGTGTGCGGTGTCCTGCGCGGTCACCTCCAGGGCCCCTTCGAGCACCCAGATGTGCTGCTCCAGGCCGGCCACCGGAGGGCGGTCGTAGGCGAGGTCGGCGCCGGCGGTGAGCCGTCCCTCGACGAGTTCGCCGCGCAGCCCCGGGTGCGGTGGGGACACGGACCGCCGTACGAAGCCGGAGGCCCGGTCCTGCCACTCGGGCTGGTCGGCGGTGCGCACCACGGGTGCCGGCTCGGCCTCGACCTCGCTGAGGAGCTGGGACATGGTCCGGCCGTAGACGGCGCACAGGCGGTTCAGGAGCGAGGCCGTGGGGCTGATCTCGGCCCGCTCGGCACGGGAGAGGGTGGACCGGCTCACTCCGCTGCGGTCGGCCAACTCGCCCAGGGAATAGCCGTGTTGGGCTCGCAGCTCAGCCAGGCGGGCACCCAGCCTGGTGTCGACGGGGTCCAACTCGTCGCTTCTCATATCCGGGACGCTATCCCGGATATGAGACGAGCGCGTTAAGGAGTCCTCACATCGGGGCCACCGCGCTCAGCGCGTCCAGCACCGGCCGGATGAGCGGGTGCTCCTCGGCTCCCCGGCGTACGGCGGCGAAGACCCGGCGCGTGGGGGGCGTGCCGTCGACGGGGCGGACGACCACGCGGGCGAGGTCCATGCCGCGCAGCGCCGAGCGCGGTACGAGGGCCACACCGGCATCGGCCGAGGCGAGGGCGACGACCGCGCGGAAGTCGTCCGAGGAGTGCTCCATGCGGGGTTGGAAACCGGCGTTCTCGCAGGCCAGGACCACCACGTCATGGCAGGGGTTGCCGGGGTAGGGGCCGATCCAGCAGTCCTTGGCCAGTTCGGCGAGCGGCACCTCGGCCGCGTCGGCCAGGCGGTGGCCGACCGGGACGACCGCGTCGAAGGGCTCCGCGTACAGCGGTACGTGGGCCAGCCGGGGGTCGTCGGCGGGCGGGGCGCCGCGGTACTCGACCGCGACAGCGACGTCCACCTGCCGGTCCAGCACCATCGGCAGGCTGGCGTCGCCCTCGGCATCCTGGACGCGGATGCGGATGCCGGGCGCCGACTCGGCGAGGCGGGCCACCGCGGGCGCCACGACCAGGACGATCCCGGTGGCGAAGGAGGCGACCGTGACGGTGCCGGCCGCTCCCGAGCTGTAGGCGGCGAGCTCGGCCTCGGCGCGCTCCAGCTGGGCGAGGACCGCGTTGGTGTGGCTGAGCAGGATCTCGCCGGCCGGGGTGAGCCGTACGCCCTTGGCGCCGCGCTCGACGAGCCGGTGGCCGGTCTCCTGCTCCAGCGCGGCGAGCTGCTGGGAGACGGCCGACGGGGTCAGGTACAGCGCGGCAGCAGCCGCCGTCACCGTGCGGTGGTCGGCCACCGCACGGAGGATGTGGAGCCGCCGCGCCTCGATCATGCGATCGATTCTCTCAGGTCACCGCTGCTTCTCAGCCCTCCAGCTCCGCCCGTGCCGCGACGAACGCGTCCACCGCGCGGTGCACGTCGTCCGTGGAGTGGGCGGCCGACAGCTGCACGCGGATCCGGGCCTGCCCCTGGGGCACGACCGGGTAGGAGAAGCCGATCACGTACACGCCGCGCTCCAGCAGGAGTTCGGCCATGCGGCCGGCCTTCGCCGCGTCGCCGATCATCACCGGGGCGATGGCGTGGTCGCCGGGGAGGACGTCGAAGCCCTCCTCGGTCATGCGGCCGCGGAAGAGCGCCGTGTTCTCGGCGAGCCGTACGCGCAGGTCGTCCGCCGACTCCAGCAGGTCGAACACCTTCAAGGACGCCGCCGCGATCACCGGGGCCAGCGTGTTCGAGAACAGGTACGGCCGGGAGCGCTGGCGCAGCACGGCGACGATCTCCGCGCGGGCGGCGACGTAGCCGCCGGAGGCGCCGCCGAGGGCCTTGCCGAGGGTGCCGGTGATGATGTCGACGCGGTCCATGACGCCGTGCAGCTCGGGCGTGCCGCGGCCGCCCGGGCCGACGAAGCCGACGGCGTGGGAGTCGTCGACCATGACCATGGCGTCGTAGCGGTCGGCGAGGTCGCAGATCTCGCGGAGCGGGGCCACGTAGCCGTCCATGGAGAAGACGCCGTCGGTGACGATCAGCCGGCGCCGCGCGTCGGAGGCCTCCTTCAGGCGGGCCTCCAGCTCGGCGAGGTCGCGGTTGGCGTAGCGCAGGCGGCGGGCCTTGGACAGGCGGATGCCGTCGATGATCGACGCGTGGTTGAGCGCGTCGGAGATGACCGCGTCCTCCGGGCCGAGCAGCGTCTCGAACACGCCGCCGTTGGCGTCGAAGCAGGAGGAGTAGAGGATCGTGTCCTCCTGGCCGAGGAACGCCGACAGCCGCGCCTCCAGCTCCTTGTGCACCTCCTGGGTGCCGCAGATGAAGCGCACGGAGGCCATGCCGTAGCCCCAGCGGTCCAGGGCCTCGTGGGCGGCGTCGACGACCTCGGGGTGGTCGGCGAGGCCGAGGTAGTTGTTGGCGCAGAAGTTGAGGACCTCGCCGGGGCGGCCGCCCGCGGTGACGGCGACGGTCGCGGACTGCGGGGTGCCGATGACCCGCTCGGGCTTGTGCAGTCCGGCGGCGCGAATCTCGTCGAGGGTGGCGCGCAGGTCGTCACGCACGGAGTCGAACATCAGGAAGCTCCTAAGGTGCTCGCGGAGGGAGGGAGTCTTGCGGGGGGGGCGGGAGTTACGCCGTCCAGTCGAGGATGACCTTGCCGCCGCGGCCGCTCGCCGCGTCGGCGAACGCCGCCTCGAAGTCGCGGTAGCCGTACCGGCCGGTGATGACGGGGGCGAGGTCGAGCCCGCCCTCCAGCAGGACCGACATGGCGTACCAGGTCTCGAACATCTCGCGGCCGTAGATGCCCTTGAGGGTGATCATCGAGGTGACGATCCGGGCCCAGTCGACCGGGAACTCCTCGGCGGGCAGGCCGAGCATCGCGATCCGGCCGCCGTGCGTCATGTTGGCGATCATGTCGCGCAGCGCCTCGGGGCGGCCGGACATCTCCAGGCCGACGTCGAAGCCCTCACGCAGCCCGAGCGTGCGCTGCCCGTCGGCGATGGTGGCGCCGGAGACGTCGAGCGCGAGACTGACGCCGATCTTGCGCGCGAGCTCCAGACGCTCCTCGCTGACGTCGGTGACCATGACGTGGCGGGCGCCGGCGTGCCGGGCCACGGCGGCGGCCATCAGGCCGATGGGGCCCGCGCCGGTGATCAGCACGTCCTCGCCGACGAGCGGGAAGGACAGCGCGGTGTGCACGGCGTTGCCGAACGGGTCGAAGATCGCGGCCACGTCGAGGTCGACGGGCACCCGGTGCACCCACACGTTGGCGGCGGGCAACGTCACGTACTCGGCGAACGCCCCGTCCCGGCCCACGCCCAGCCCTATGGTGGCCCGGCACAGGTGGCGGCGGCCCGCCAGGCAGTTGCGGCACTTGCCGCACACCAGGTGCCCTTCGCCGCTGACCCGGTCGCCGACGCCGATGTCGGTGACGTCCCGCCCGGTCTCGACGACCTCGCCGACGAACTCGTGCCCGACCACGAGCGGGGTGTCGATCGCCTGCCGGGCCCAGCCGTCCCAGGCCCGGATGTGCAGGTCGGTGCCGCAGATGCCGGTGCGGAGCACCTTGATCAGCACGTCCGCGGGCCCGACGGCGGGTTCCGGGACGTCCGTGAGCCAGAGACCGGGCTCCGCCTTCTGTTTGACCAGCGCCTTCACCGCTACGGCTCCTGAGGGTGGGTCCCGGCTCCGGGCATGCCGAAGGAGCCCCTGGGCCGGGAGAGGAGTGGGATCGCACAGCAATCTGCCGTACGGCTGCCGCACCGGTCCATCGAGGTTTTCTTAAGCGCCGCCTCAGCTTTCCTTCACGCCTCCACGGGCACGGCGGACATCAGGGCGTTCAGTAGGGCAGCAGGCCGTCCCGGCCCTCCAGCTCCATGGCGAGCCGCGCGGCGTGCTCCTTGATGGCGGTCAGGCCCGGCTTGCCCCAGGGCCGTGGCTCGACGTCGGCGACGCTGACCGTGCCCAGCACCAGGCCCGTGCCGTCGATGAGCGGTGCGCCCAGGTAGGAGCGGACACCGAACTCGTCGACCACGGGGTTGCCGGCGAACCGCGGATAGTCGTGGACGTCCTCCAGGACCAGGGCCTTGCGTCGCGCCACCACATGGGGGCAGAACCCATGGTCGCGGGGCAGCGTGCGGCCGAGCTGCGGGCTGGTGCCGTCGCTCCGCACGACCGGCGCCACGGCCGGGACGTACAGACCGGCGTAGAACTGCCCCTGCTCGCCGGGGAAGTTGACCATGGCGTAGGGCGCCCCGGTCAGCTCGGCGAGGCGGTGGGCGAAGGTGTCGAGTGCGGGTTCGGGGCGCTCCCCGAGGCCCAGCCCGCGCAGTCGGCGGGCGCGGGCTGGGGCCTCCTTGTCCTCGGGTGTGAGAAGCAGACGACCGGCCGGGCGCGGCGGGTCGTAGCTCATGGGCACGCTCCCGGAGTGTGGGCATGCGTCATATACGGTCTCCCTGAGGGTGGTTGGAGATCACATGTGGGCGCCATACCCCGTCGCGGGGGCGGGCGCGTGGGCGATGAGGTGGCGCACCAGGGTCAGCAGGGTCTGGACCCCGGAGCTGGAGATCCGGGCGTCGCAGCACACGACGGGGACCTCCTCGGGCAGGTCGAGTGCCGCGCGCACCTCCTCGGGGTCGTAGCGGTGGGAACCGTCGAACTCGTTGACGGCGATGATGAAGCCGAGGCCGCGCTGCTCGAAGAAGTCGACGGCCGCGAAACACTCCTGGAGGCGTCGGGTGTCGGCGAGGATGACCGCCCCGAGCGCTCCCTCGCACAACTCGTCCCACATGAACCAGAATCGCTCCTGGCCGGGCGTGCCGAAGAGGTAGAGCACGTGCTGCGGGTCGAGCGTGATGCGGCCGAAGTCCATGGCCACGGTCGTCTCGACCTTGTTCTCGATGCCGTCGAGGTTGTCGGTCGCGGCGCTGACGGTGGTGAGCAGCTCCTCCGTGCTGAGCGGTGCGATCTCGCTGACCGCGCCGACGAAGGTCGTCTTGCCCACGCCGAACCCGCCCGCCACCAGGATCTTCAGCGCGGTGGGAAACGGGTCGGCGCCGCGGCCGGGTCCGTCGGCGTAGTCAGAGCTGTCGTCGTAGTCCATCGAGCACTGCCTCCAGAAGAGCCCGGTCCGTCGGGTTGTGGTGGAACGCGGGGGGCTTGGTGGTCAGCGCCCCGCAGTCGACGAGGTCCGCCAGCAGCACCTTGGTGACGGCCACCGGCAGTTTCAGATACGCGGCCACCTCGGCGACCGCGACGGGCACACGGCACCGCTCGAGCGCCTCCGCGTGTTCGGGGCCGAGATAGCCGAGGGGGGTCGCCCCGGTGGCCATCACCTGCGACACGAGGTCGAGCGCGACGGTGGGACGGGTACGGCCGTTGCTGACCGTGAACGGGCGCACCAGGCGCCCGGCCGCGTCGTCGAGCCAGGGCCCGTCACCGGCCGCCGTCACGCTCAAGGCCTCATCGCCGGGGATTCGACGGACTGCCGGGGAGCGGTCACCAGGTAGGGGCGGACGCTCTTGACCAGCATCGCCATCTCGTAGCCGAGCACGGCCGCGTCGGCCTCCCGGCCGGCGAGCACGGCCAGGCAGGTGCCGGAGCCGGCGGTGGTGACGAACAGCAGGGTCGAGTCGAGCTCGACCACGACCTGCCGTACGTCGCCGCCGTCGCCGAAGCGGACGCCGGCGCTGCGGCCGAGGGAGTACAGGCCCGAGGCCAGCGCGGCCATGTGGTCGGCGCTGTCCGGGTCGAGGCCGTGCACGGACTTCACGAGTCCGTCGCAGGACAGCAGCACGGCGGCGGTCGTGTGCGGTACGCGCTGCACGAGGCCGCTCATCAGCCAGTCGAGATCGGATACATGGGCGGTCGGCGCATCGCTCGCCATGGTGGATCGACTCCTTGGGGTACGAAGGTCTGCGGGAGCGCTGGGGGTGGGGGTGGAAACGGGGGTGGTCATCCGGCGGGTGCGCTCCCGTCGTGCCGGGTGGTGGTGTGGTCGGGGCGGGACGCGCCCGCACCGTCCCGTAGGCCGCGTGCCTCGGTGGTGCGGACTGCGTCCATGGAGGCCGGGGTGGTCGAGGAGGACAGCTCGGTGGGGAGCGGCTCCAGTTGTGCCGGCTGCCGGGGGATCGGATCCCTGTGGGCGGGCTCCCTGTCCCTGTGGGAAGACATGGTGTCGCCCCACTCCATGTTCCCGGCCTCCATGTTCTGTTGGGCCTCGGCGAGGCTGATGCCGCGCTGGAAGGCCGCCATCAGACCGGGGTCGTGGCCGACGAGGTGCTCGGGGTCCTGGCGGGGCGCCGGGCCGTCGCGCAACTGGGGTGCGATGTGCTCCTGGGCGCGGCGGCGGGGCAGTTGGGGCTTGCCCATGGTGCCGGGCACGGCGCCGTTGCGCGGGGTGGGCGGCGCGGTCACGTTCTCGGCGAGGATGCGCCGGTCGTCGGCGCTGATGCCGGGCCGGGCCTCGGCCGGGGTGGGCCGCTCGCGGCGGGCGCCGCGCACGGGCAGCGGCGCGGGCCGGCCGTTCTTCGGGCTGCCGCCCGCGGCCGGTTCGGCCGCCTGCCGGTACCCATCGGGCGCGAGGCCGGCCGCGGACGGGCCGGTGGGAACCGCGGACGGGTCGACGGATGCCCTGCCCGGGACGGCGGATGGCGCGGACGGGATGGCGGATGCCGCCGGGCCGGACGACCGCGCCTCGGACGCGGGCACCGGCATGGACGAGAAGCCGGACATCGTCCCCTCGGCGGGAGACCTCCCCTCGGCGGGCGACCTCCCCTCGGACAGGCCGAGGGCTCCGGCTCCACCCGAAGGCTGCCCGCCCTGCGCCGCCCGCCCGTGCTGCCCCGTCTGCCCGTGCTCCCCCGCTTGCCCGTGCTGCCCCGTCTGCCGCATCGGCACGGCCGGGCGCTCCGCACCCGTCGCCGTACCGCCGCCCTGGGGCCGGCCCGCACCGCCGGGCGCTCCCGCCTCCGCCCCGAGCAGCGCCTGCGGCACGACGAGCACCGCCTGCACTCCGCCGTAGATGTTGGTCTGCAGGCGGACGGTGATGCCGTGCCGCCGGGCCAGCTGCGAGACGACGAAGAGCCCGATGCGGCCGTCGGCGAGGAGCCGGGCGACGTTCACCTGGTCCGGGTCGGCGAGCAGCGCGTTCATGCGCGTCTGCTCCTCCAGGGGCATGCCGAGTCCGCGGTCCTCGACCTCGACTGCGAGCCCGGAGGTGACAAGGCCCGCGCGCAGCAGCACCTGGGTGTGCGGGGCGGAGAACACCGTGGCGTTCTCGACGAGTTCGGCCAACAGGTGGATGACGTCGGCGACGGCATGCCCGCGCAGGGTGCCGTCGACGGGCGGCACGAGCTTGACCCGGGAGTACTGCTCGACCTCGGCGATGGCCGAGCGCAGCACCTCGGTCATGGATACCGGGTTGCTCCACTGGCGGCGGGAGACGGCCCCGCCGAGCACGGCGAGGTTCTCGGCGTGGCGGCGGATGCGCGTGGCGAGGTGGTCGACGTGGAAGAGCCCCTTGAGCAGGTCGGGGTCCTCCATCTCGTTCTCCAGCTCGTCCAGGATGGAGATCTCGCGGTGCACCAGGGACTGCAGGCGCCGGGCGAGGTTGACGAACACCTCCAGCTTCTGTTCGCTGCCGGCCTGGCTGGAGAGCTGCGAGGCCTGGACGACGGCGGTGACGGCGCCGTCGTGCGCGCGGGCCAGGTCGCAGGAGAGGAGTTCGAAGTCGTCGGCGTCCTGGGCGGCGCCGTCGCGCGGGCTCTGCGGACTGTGCTGCGGCGGTCCGTCGCCGCGGCGCAGCGTCTCGACCAGGGCGCACAGGTCGGCCTCGCGCCGGACGGTGGCGCGGCGCAGCACGCCGATGCGGTCGCGCACGGACCTGGCGGCCCGGTTGGCCGCCACCGCGGCGACGACGATGCCGACGAGGGTCACGAAGACCGCGCCGGCGAGTACGGCCCACAGCGTGAGGCCCGGCCGTGTTCCGGTGGAGCGGACGGTGAAGAGGACGGCGGCGCAGCCGCTCAGGGCGACGGCGACGGGCGGCAGTACCGCGAGACGCAGCAGTTGCGGCCGTATGTGGGTCTCGGGCAGCGCGGTGGCGGTGCGGGCGGCCGGCCGCCCGTGCCGCCCGCCCTCACGGCGGTCTGCGCGTGCGGCCGGGGCGCGGAGGTGAGACATCGGTGTCCTCGTACTGGTCCGTCGGTCCTGACTGCCAGGGGGGCTCGCGGAGGTGTGGACCGGCTCGCGCGGCCGCTTCCGCGCGCCCCGGGCCGTCCGTCCGGACTCGCGCCGTTCCCGCCCGGCACCGGCCCGGCCGGGGTCCGTATGCCGCTCCGGGGCGGCGGCCACGGCCGCGCCCGTGCCGGCCTCGGTCGCGCTCGGGCAGCGGGGATCCTCCTCGCGTCGACTCCCTCGTCCGCCTTGCGCCTGCACGTGCCGGCCCCCGCTCCTTGATCCGTCTGTTTCCCGACGGCCACTGACAGTAGTCGCCAGCGCATCATGTGCGGTGGGCAGTTGACAAACTCATACGGTGAGCGTCCCGCTCTGGTATGAGGTCTCGTACGACAGACCGATAACCCCGTCATACATCCGACCGCACACGTAAACGTTTCGATCCGACCTGGTCAGAAGCGGTCACACAGAGACGGCGAGGGCCGGGGAGCCTCTCGCTCCCCGGCCCTCGCCGTCCGTCCGTACCGCGCCTCGAGTCAGCCCGCCGGGAGCGTCTCGGGGTCCTCGGTGCCCTTGCCCGCCCCGCCCCGGCCGTCACGCTGCGTATCAGCCTGGGCCACGGCTGCCGCGTCCGAGACGGCCTTGATCGTGGCGTCGGCGAGGGCCTCCCCCACCGAACCGCCACCGACCGAACCGCCGCCGCCCGGACGGCCGCCGGTCGGGGCGAGCGCCACCCCTCGCCACCACGGCTCCGATGGGACAGTCTCGGCCGTGGGCTCGAAGGGCTCGCCCGGGCGGGGCAGGGCGACGCGGGAGCCCACGGCGCGGGCCGCCGCGACCGTGCCCTCGCCCGGATCCGCCCACGGATGTGTCGCCAGGTTGAACGTGGCCCAGTGGATCGGCAGCATCGGGCCGTGCTCCGGTCCGCCCTGGAGGTCCAGGTGGGCGCGCATGCCCTCGTCGGGGGTCATGTGGATGTCGGGCCAGAAGTCGGAGTACGCGCCGATCTGGATCATCGTGGCGTCGAACGGCCCGTGCTCGGCGCCGATCTCCTGGAAGCCGTCGAAGTAACCGGTGTCGCCGCTGTGGTAGATCCGGTGTTCGTCACC
Source organism: Streptomyces sp. SudanB52_2052 (assembly GCF_964272415.1). Taxonomy (NCBI): domain Bacteria; kingdom Bacillati; phylum Actinomycetota; class Actinomycetes; order Kitasatosporales; family Streptomycetaceae; genus Streptomyces; species Streptomyces sp. SudanB52_2052. The sequence continues at coordinate 1,190,809 of NZ_OZ186796.1, forward strand.
GGCGACGACCCAGGAGGCCCACAGGGTGTGCTGGGTGTTGCGCAGTCCCCGGCCGCAGAAGTGCCGGGCCGGGGTGGCCGTCAGGGTGAGGCCGTCGATCTTCGTCGACTCGTGCCAGTCCAGTTCGCGCAGCCGGTCGGCGGAGACGCCCCAGTGCTCCAGGTGGGCGCCGACGCCGAGCGGGACGGCGAACAGCGTGTCCGTGCCGGCCAGGGCCTTGATGGTGGGCATGTCCAGGTGGTCGTAGTGGTCGTGCGAGATGACCACCACGTCGACCGGGCCGAGCGCGGCCAGCGGCAGGGGCACGGGGTGCAGCCGCTTGGGGCCGGCGAAGGGGAACGGGGAGCAGCGTTCGCCCCACACCGGGTCGAAGAGCACCCGGCGGCCGTCGATCTCCGCGAGCACGCTGGAGTGCCCCATCCAGGTCAGGCGCAGCCCGGTGGCCGGCGGCCGGGCGATGTCGGCGAGGGTGGTGGCGTGCACCGGCACCGTGCCCTTGGGGGCGCGGCGGGGCCGGGTCTCCTTGTCGAAGAAGACCTTCGCGAAGTCCAGGGTCGAGCCCGAGGGCCGGGTCCGCGCGGGGCCGCCGGGGTTCTGGAAGACCCCGTCCTTGAAGTGGGGCGATCTGCGGATGCGCGCCATGCGCTCGCCGCTGGGGTCCGCGCCGAACGCCTCGGGCCGCAGCGCGCGGAGCCCGGAGTTCAGGGAACGGGAACCGGCCACGGTACCTCCAGGTGGAGTCGGTCAGGCTTTCCATTATGGTCGGCCCCTCCGACAACACCGGTGCACAGGGGTCCCGCCCGGGGCGATACTGACCGATGATTCAGTAATCTCGCGAAGGAGCCCGCATGTCCGGCCCCCTGCTGTCCCTCACCTGGACCGACCACGTCACCGGCCGGCGGGGCTTCCTGGTCGTCGACCGGCTGGTGCGCGGCGTCGCCAGCGGCGGTCTGCGGATGCGTCCGGGCTGCACCCTGGACGAGGTCGCCGGCCTGGCCCGCGGCATGACCGTGAAGGAGGCCCTGCACTACGACCCCGGCAGCCGCTACGTCCCGCTCGGCGGCGCGAAGGGCGGCATCGACTGCGACCCGCGGGATCCGGAGGCGTACCCGCTGCTGGTGCGCTACCTGCGCGCCATGCGGCCGTACGTCGAGGGCCTGTGGACGACGGGCGAGGACCTCGGCCTCAGTCAGGACCTGGTGGACCTGGCCGCCGCCGAGGCGGGGCTGGTCTCCTCGATCCAGGCCGTGTACCCGCTGCTCGACGACGAGTCCGAGGCCCGGCGGCGGCTCGCGGACGCGTTCGCGGTCGAGGTGGACGGCATCGGCCTGGACGAGTTGGTCGGCGGCTGCGGTGTGGCCGAGGCGGCCCTCACGGCCCTGGACCGGGCGGGCCTGCCGTACGCGGGCACCCGGGTCGCCCTCCAGGGGTTCGGCACCATGGGCGGGGCCACCGCGCGTTTCCTCACGCGCGCGGGGCTCACGATCGTGGCGGTGGCCGACATCAAGGGCACGATCGCCAACCCGGCGGGCCTCGACGTCGAGGCGCTGCTCGCCGCGCGGGACGCCCACGGCACCGTGGACCGTTCGGCGCTGCGGCCGGGCGACCGCGACCTGCCGGGCGACGCCTGGCTGTCGGCCGACGCGGAGGTGCTGGTGCCGGCGGCGGTCTCGTACGCGATCGACGCCGGGAACCAGGGGCGGATCACCGCCCGTTGGGTTGTCGAGGCGGCCAACATGCCGGTACGGCCGGAGGCGGAGCCGCTGCTGGCCGCGCGCGGGGTGACGGTACTGCCGGACGTCGTGGTGAACTCCGGCACGAACGCCTGGTGGTGGTGGACGCTGTTCGGGGACATCGGCGCGGACGCCGAGGAGGCGTTCGCGTACACGCGCCGCTCGATGCGGGCCCTGGTCGAGCTGATGCTCGCCCGCGCGCGGGCCGAGGGGACGACGCCCCGGGCCGCTGCCCACGCGATCGCCGCGGACCGGCTGCCGGTGATCGCGGAGCGGTTCGGCTGGTACCGCTGAGGCGGTCGCGCAGCCTGTGCCGGACCGGCCGGATCCGCACGTCGGGGCCCGGCGGTGCGTGGGTAGGGTGACGGCGTGACGAGAGTCCGGTTGAGCGTGGCGGAACGGCGCGGTGAGCTGCTGCGGGCCGCCATCGAGCAGATCGAGGCCCGGGGCGTGGCGGCGGTCAGGATCGCCGACGTGGCCTCGGCGCTCGGGGTGAGCAACGCGCTGGTGCTCTACCACTTCTCGACGAAGGAGCAGTTGGTCGCCGCCGCGTTCCGGCACGCGGCCGAGGCCGACCTCGCGCACCTGCGCAAGCTGCTCGGCCGCCGTACGTCGGCGCTGCGCCGGCTGCGGTCGGCCGTGCGGTGGTACGCCCCCACCGGCCAGGCCAAGGGCTGGCGACTGTGGATCGAGGGCTGGGCGGCGGCGCTGCGCGAGCCCGCGCTGCGGGAGGTCGCCCAGGACCTCGACCGGCAGTGGAAGGCGGCCATCGCCGAGGTCATCGCGGAGGGAGTGGCGGCGGGCGAGTTCCGCTGCCCGGACCCGCACGGCACGGCCCTGCGCCTCACCGCCCTCCTCGACGGCCTCGCCGTCCAGCTGACGTCCTACGCCGGCGCGGTGCCGCGGGCGCGGGCACAGCAGTGGACGGACGAGGCGCTGGCACGCGAACTGGGCCTGGAGGGGCAGGCGCTGCCGCCCCCGGGGCAGTAGGCCACCGTGGAGCGGGCCGCGCCGGCGTCCGCCGACGCGGCCCTCCCCGCGAAAGGCCCTTTCACGCCACCGAGGCTCAGGCCACGGAAGCCCAAGCCCCGGAAGCTCACGCCACCGAGGCGATCCGCATCCTGATGTCGTCCGGTGACAGCGCCCCCTTGGCCGTCACATGGTCGCCGGACGACTCCCCGCGCAGCCGGCGTCCGATCCACGGCACCAGGAACTCGCGCGCCCAGTGGACGTCGTCCCGCCGGATGTCGAGGGTGCCGCGCGGCGGCAGCGGGGGCCACTCCTGCTCGGGGTCGGCCGGCACGTCCAGGCCGAGTACCTGGCCCGCGCGGAGCGCCACGCGCGTGTGCCCCTCGGGCGACAGGTGCAGCCGGTCGGCGTCCCAGGCCCTGCGGTCCTGCACGCTGCGCAGCGACCACAGGTCGAGGACCGGGCAACCGTACCGGTCGGCGATGGCCCGGACGTGCCCGTTGTAGGTGGCGATCTTGCCGCGCAGGTGCTTGAGCACGGGCATGCCCCGCGTGTCGAAGCCGGTCGTCACCATCACCGTGCCGGCCACGGCGGTGAGCTGTGCGACCGCCCGCTCGAAGCGCTCGGCCACCTCGTCGGGGTCCGTGCCGGGCCGGAGGATGTCGTTGCCCCCGGCGCAGAACGAGACGAGGTCCGGGGCCATGTCGACGGCCCGCGGCACCTGGTCCGCCACGATCTGGTCGAGGAGTTTTCCGCGTACGGCGAGGTTGGTGTACTGGAAGTCGCCCTCGGGCCGGAGGTCGGCGAGCAGGACGGCGAACCGGTCGGCCCAGCCGACGAACGCCCCGTCGGGGCCGGGATCACCGACGCCCTCGGTGAAGCTGTCCCCCACCGCCACGTACGACCCGATCACTGCTCTGCTGTCACTCTTCGAATCGTCTGCCACAGCCGTTCATGATTCACCCTCGAATGTGACCTACGCGACCGTAGGAAAGGGTTGACGGGCGGTGAGATAAGCCACTCCCAAAGTGTTCGCCAACTCCGGAATAGGCTGCCCGTCAGGGATGTTCCGGGGCAAGCCGCCAGACCCGGAAGTCAGTGATTCGGAAATGGCTCCACACGGTCCGGAAGGCGAAGTGCCCGCCGGTGTACGGCTGAGGGTCGGTGTAGCCGAAGACGAGCCGCCCGTTGTTCCACCACCTGACCGTGGAGCCGTCGGAGACGATCCGGACCCGGTTCGGCTCGTTCGGGACGAGCAGCGGCTCGGTGTAGTCGAGGACCAGGGGGCGGACGCCGGGCTCGCCGACGTAACGGCGCAGCCGGGTCGTGGTGTTGTAGTTGGCGCCGTAGCCGGCGTAGTACGTCGTGAGGTGGTCGTACTCGTCGAGGGCCCCGCCGCGGGGCGTCGCGAAGAGGTCGTCCGGGGAGCGGACGTCGGTGGCGTTCCAGAAGTTGTTGAGGTCCGAGACCCGGTCGTTGGCCCCGCCCTCGGAGACGGGAGTGGCGGTGTAGGCGAGGACGTACGGGCCCTCCAGCCGCTGCCTGAACCAGACCGTCGCCCCGCTCGGCACGTCGATCTCCAGGACGCCGCGGGAGGCGGTGACGGTGCCGCCGTCCTGCAGTTCGGTCGCCCACCGGGTCAGGCCGTGGCGGAAGTCGTCGTGGGCGATGAGCCGGCGGTGCCGGGGCGCGGCGCTCGCGTTCGCCGTCGGGGCGAGGGCCGCGAGGGCCGCTCCGGCGGCCAGGGCTCCGAACGTTCTGCGGGTGGTCGGCACGGGACACAGCTCCTTCAGAAAGCGCTTGCACTCTCGACGGGATCACTGTGTCCCAACTGCCGCCCCCTGTCGATCCCTTGAGCCGGTCGACGGGCGCGCGCACACCGAAGTCCGGACGCGCACACCGAAGGCCGGACCCGGGGATCGGGGTCCGGCCTTCGGTGGCGTGTCAGGCAGGTGGTCGTGCGGTCGGTCAGCCGACGGAGACGCCGTGCGAGCGCAGGAAGGCGACCGGGTCCACGTCCGAGCCGTAGCCCGGCGCGGTGCGGATCTCGAAGTGCAGGTGCGGTCCGGTGACGTTGCCGGTGGCGCCGGAGAGGCCGACCTGCTGCCCGGCGGACACGGTCTGGCCGGCCGAGACGGAGAGCTGGGACAGGTGGGCGTACTGGGCGTAGTGGCCGTCGTTCAGCTTGATGACGACCTGGTTGCCGTACGCACCGCCCCAGCCGGCGGAGACGACCGTGCCCGCGCCGACGGCCTTGAGGGAGGTGCCGGTCGGGACGACGAAGTCGACGCCGGTGTGGTAGCCGCTGGACCACATGCTGCCGGACATGCGGTACGGGGTGCCGACGGTGGCACCGTCCACCGGGGAGCTGTAGCCACTGGCGTTGCTCTCGGCGGCCGGCTTGGCGGCGGCCGGCTTCGGGGCGGTCTCCGCCTTCGCGGACGACTCGGCCGCAGCGGGCTTCTTCGCCGGTTTCTCGGCCGAGGCCTTCGGCACGGACGGCGCCTTGGGCGCGCTCGTCGCCGCCTTCTTGCCGATCGAGAGCTTCAGGCCGGGGTGGATCAGCGACGGGTCGTCGCCGACGGCGTCGCGGTTGTCCGAGTAGAGCTTCTTCCAGCCACCGCTGACGTTCTGCTCGTCGGCGATCTTCGCGAGATAGTCACCGGCCTTCACGGTGTACGTGCGCGCGCCCGTGGCCTTTTCTGGAGCCTTCTTCTCGGCGGCCGGTGCGGACTGGACGGCCTTTTCCGGGGCCGACTGCGGGGTGGCGGCGTGGGCGCCGGCGGCCCCCATGAGCGGAAGGGCGAGAGCGGCCCCGCCGGTTCCGGCGACGGCGATGGAGCGGGTGAAACGCTGGGTCTTCGGGCGGCGGTGCTTACCCTTCGCGGGCATGGCGAATTCCTCTCCGGCGCCTACGAGGTGAGCTGTCGGGTGCGGGCTGGAGATGCCCGGCCGCGCCGAGGCGCGGCTTAACCCCAAGCCGTTCCGGGAACCGGAACAGGCGTCGTACCTGTGGGTCCCCCGCTCCTGCCGTACACGGGTCAGTGTGTGCGGGCTCCGGGCGGCGGCAGGATTAGGCGTCCGTCCGGATTGGTGTGGAACGTAAGCGACCAAGACGCAACGGGACAAGCTTGCGGTTGCCTGTGACGGCGTTTTTCTTGACGCGCCGCCACATTTCCCGTCACCGAGCGTGGATTACCGATCTCCCGCTTTCCGCAATGACCCTGAATAGCGCCGGAATTACGTGAACATGGCGACAACGGATCGTCACGAATATGACGATGGTCACGCGCCCCGACCTCATCTCCTTTACGATCGGGGCACGTTATATCCAAACGACCGAAGCGACCTATTCGGACAAGAACGACTACTTCCGCTTAAGACGGACGACCATGGCGTCCAGGTCTCCGCGCAGGCCGACCCGCAGCCCGTGGTGCAGCAGCACGGCACCCCGGTGAATTTCGCCCGTTTCGAGGCATTCGTACTCCGCTGTCGGGTCGAGGCCCCGCAGCCGCAGCGGCGGCACGGGCTCGCCGTAACGCTGCGCCTGGAGCCAGGCGAGGACCACGGTCTCGTCACCGAGGACGTACTGCACCGCACTCGAGCCGCCCTCCGGGGGCCGCAGCCGGTGGAGGTCACCGCGCTGCACCACGGGCCGGATCTCCTTGTAGAGCCCCACCCAGTCCCGCGCCTCGGCGAGCTCCTCGGCCGTCCACTTCGTGAGGTCGCCGCCGACCCCGAGCACCCCGGCCATGGCGCTGACGAACCGGAACCGCAGGGAACTGGCCCGGTGGTTGAGCATGGCGTTCGGGCTGTCGGTGACCCAGGCGGCCATCACGCGCGCGGGGTGGATCTGGCTGAAACCGTGCTGGATGGCGAGCCGGTCGAGCGGATCGGTGTTGTCCGAGGTCCACACCTGGTCCGTGCGGCTCAGCACGCCGAGGTCGATCCGGCCGCCGCCGCCCGAGCAGGACTCGAAGGCCACGCCCGGGTGGGCGGCCCGCAGCCGGTCCAGCAGGGCGTACAGGCCGTGCACGTGGTCGACCCAGAGCCGCTGCGGGTAGGGGTCGCCGGGCCAGCCGGCGTCGGTGAAGCAGCGGTTGAAGTCCCACTTGACGTAGTCGATCGGGGCGCTGGAGAGGAGTCCGTCGAGCTGCTCCCACAGATACTCCCGGACGTCCTCGCGGGCGAGGTTCAGTACGAGCTGATTGCGGAACTCCGTCCGCTTTCGTCCCGGTTGGTACTGCACCCAGTCGGGGTGGGCCCGGTACAGCTCGCTGTCCGGGTTGACCATCTCGGGCTCGACCCAGATGCCGAACTGCATGCCGAGGCCGTGCACGTGGTCGGCGAGCGGCTTCAGCCCGCCGGGGAAGCGGTCGGGATTGGGCGTCCAGTCGCCGAGCCCGGCCCGGTCGCTGGTGCGCGCCCCGAACCAGCCGTCGTCGACCACGAACAGCTCGACGCCCATGGCTGCGGCCCGCTCGGCCAGCGCCCGCTGCTGCTCCTCGGAGATGTCGAACTCGGTGGCCTCCCAGGAGTTGAACAGCACCGGCCGGTCCCGGTCGGCGTCCGGGATGACGTGGGCCCGCTGGTAGGCGTGCCAGGCCCGGCTCGCCCCGCCGAATCCGCCGTCGGTCCAGAGCCCGGCGAAGACGGGGGTGGTGTACGACTCCCCCGTGCCCAGCATCAGCAGGCCCGAGTCGTCGTGGCCGGCGCCGCCGGTGATCTGCACGCGCGCGTCCGGGAGTTGGGCCACGGCGATCCGCCAGGACCCGGACCAGCCCAGGGCGCAGCCGTAGACCTCGCCGCGCTCCTCGGTCGCGTCGGTGTCGAGCGCGACCCACGGCAGGTGCTGGTGGGAGGTGTGGCCGCGGCGGCTGCCGATGACCTTCTCGCCGTGGGTGAGCGGGGAGCGCGTCAGCCGGGACTCGGCGCCCCAGCGGCCGTGCAGCTGGGACAGCCGCCAGGTGTCGCGGTCGGGCAGGGTCCAGGTGGCGGAGTCGGCGCGCAGCACCTCGACGGCGGGCCCCCGGTTGGCCAGGGTCACCCAGCGCTCGACGACGTCCGACGAGGAGCGCATCCGGTAGTGCAGCGTGACGGCCAGGTCGCCGTCGCGGAAGCGGAGCCGCAGCTCACCGTCCTCGGCGTCATGACCCTCGTAGGCCCACTCGGTGCCGCGCCGCTCGGCCGTGCGCAGGGACAGGGCGGGCCGGGCGAAACGGGGGCCGCCCTCGACCGGGTACTCCTCGCGCCCGTCGAGCGGGGACTCGAAGGGCCAGTACTCCGGCAGCGGCCGGACAGCGAGGGCCTCGGCGTCGGCGAGGGCGATCCGGGCGCCCCAGTGGAGGTGCAGCAGTTCGTGGCGGTCGGTGACGTGGACGGCGTAGCTGCTGGCCGGTCCCGACAGCACCCACGTACGTCCGTCTTCGGAGATCTCCAGCATCAAGCCCTCACAGATTCGAACAAGCCCGACCAGGTGCGACCAGGCCGCAACATCATCAAGGGCTCGGGGGGCTCCCTGCAACGCCTGTGGACAACTCATTGCCCCAGGCAGGCATGTCGTATCGTCGAGTGGTGCCCGTCGACGAGCCGCGCCGACGGCGCCGAAGGGGAGGAGCCCTCGTGACGCAGCAGGTCCCGTCGACCGAGCCCGAGCTGGCCGGAGTCCGCAACTTCCGCGATGTGGGCGGGCTGCCGACCGTGGACGGACGGCGGGTGCGGCAGGGAGTGCTGTTCCGCAGCGGCCACCTCGCCCACGCGACCGGTGAGGACGCCGCCTTCCTGTCCGGCCTGGGCCTGCACACGATCTTCGACTTCCGCAACGCGGCCGACCAGAAGCTCGAAGGGCCGGATGTCGAGCTGCCGGGCGTGCGCAATGTGAACCTGCCGCTGAGCGACCCGGCCGACGGCGCCGAGTTCTGGCGGATGGTCCGCGACGGTGATCTGGACCAGCTGCGCGCGATCCTCTCGGACGGCAAGGGCGCGGACCGCATGATCGCCTCCTACCGCACGATCATCCGGAACCGCACGGCCGAGCACTCCCACGTGCTGCACGCGCTCGCCGAGGACAGCGTCCCGGTGCTGATGCACTGCGCGGCGGGCAAGGACCGCGCGGGCCTGTCCATCGCGGTGACGCTGCTCGCGCTGGGCGTCGAGCGGGAGGCGATCGTCGAGGACTACCTGAAGTCCAACGCCAAGCACCGCCGTTACAAGGTGTACCGCAGCAGCTCCCACGCCTCGGCCTACTCCCCCGAGGTCATGGAGCTGCTCAGCCCGCTCTTCGACGCGCGCGCCGAGTACCTCACGGCCGCCTTCGACACCATCGAGGAGACGTGGGGCGGTGTCGACCCCTACCTGGAGAAGGGTCTGAAGCTGGCCCCGGAGACCCGGGAGCTGCTGCGCGAGCGGCTCCTCGACTGAGGCGCCGGCCGGCGGCTACTTGGCGCCTACCTCGAACAGCAGGTAGATGAACGCGGCGAAGACGTGCCCCAGGATGAGGTAGATGAACAGCCGCACCCACAGGGCGCGCGGGAACTTCTCCTCCATGTCCCTCATGGGGGCTCTCCAGGGGTGGGGCCCAGGCACAGGGCGGCCGTGGGGCTCTGCAGCAGGGTGTGGACGAAGAGCAGGTCGACGCCGTCGTGGTCCTCGGCGGCGATCCGGTGCGGGGTGAGCGAGTCGAAGTGGGCGCTGTCGCCGGGCGCCAGCCGGTGCGTGGTGTCCCCGAGGCGCAGCCGCAGTCGGCCCCGCAGCACATGGAGCCACTCCTCGCCGGGGTGGACGCGCACGATGTCGCCCTGGGAGCCGTACGGGACATGGACCCGCAGGGCCTGCATCCCGCGCCCGGAGGCGCCGGCCTGCCAGTAGGTCCAGCCGCCCGCAGCGGTCGGTTCCATGTCGGCGGCGCGGACGACGGCGTCCCGGCCGGCCACGGTCTCCCCGAGCAGTTCGGAGACGGTCGTACCGTAGACGCGGGCGAGCGCGAGCAGCATCGGCAGCGAGGGCTGGCGCTGCCCGGTCTCCAGACGGGAGAGGTGGGCGGGTGACAGCCCGGCGGCGCGGGCCGCGGTCTCCAGCGTCAGGGAGGCCTGGCGCCGCAGCGCCCGCAGCTGGGGCGCGACCGCGGCGGGCAGCGCACCGGCCGGCTGGTCGGCCGGCGAGTCGGCCCCGAGGGGCCGCTCGGTCTCGGAGGAGCTCATGCCTCCATTCAGCCGGAGCCTTGCCTCAGAGGCAAATTTCTTGCCTCAGAGGCAAAAAACTCAGCGGTTCGCCACCGCCTGCTTGACCAGGGTCTTCCCGAAGTCCCACACCAGGCCGCCGTCGTGCGCGTCGTCCATCACGGCCGTGAAGGCCTCGACGAACCGGTCCACCTCCCGCTCGCCGATGACCAGCGGCGGGATCAGCTTGATCACCTCCATGTGGTCGCCGGAGACCTGGGTGAGGATCCGGTGCTTCTGCAGCAGCGGTACCACGACCATCTGCGCGAACAGTCCCTTGCGCGCGGCCTGGAGCATGGTCCAGCGGCTGCGCAGTTTCAGCGACCTGGGCCGGCCGAACTCGATGCCGATCATCAGGCCCCGGCCGCGCACCTCGGCGAGCATCTCGTACCGGTCCGTCAACGCCGCGAGCCGGGACCTGAGCCGCTCGCCGGTGGCCCGGACGTTCGCGACGATCTGCTCGTTCTCCATCACCGACAGCACCGCCAGGCCCGCCGCCATGGCCTGCGCGTTCGATCCGAAGCTCGCCGAGTGGACGAGCACCCGGTCCATGGACGAGTAGACCTTCTTGAAGATCCAGTCCTTGCCGAGTGTGGCGCCCACCGGCACATAGCCGCCGGAGAGCGCCTTGGCCACGCACACCAGGTCGGGCTCCACCCCGTCCTCGTGCTGGTAGCCGTAGAAGTCGCCGGTGCGGCCGAGGCCCGTCTGCACCTCGTCGGCGATGAGCAGCGCCTTGTGCCGGTGCAGCAGTTCCTGGGCGGCGAGCAGGTAGCCGGGCGGGGACTCCAGCACGCCCTTGCCCTGGATGGGCTCGACGATCAGGGCGGCGACGTCACCCTTCCTCAGCTCCCGCTCCAGCGCGTCGAGATCGCCCAGCGGCACGGCCGTGTCGGGCAGCAGCGGGGCGAAGCCGTCGCGGAAACCGGACTCGCCGTTGACGGAGAGGGAGCCGGTGGTCAGGCCGTGGAAGGCGTGCGCGCAGTACAGAACCCGGGGCCGCCCGGTCACGAACCGGGCGAACTTCAGGGCGCCCTCGACGGCCTCGGTGCCGCTGTTGCCGAAGAACACCCGGTCCAGGTGCGGGCTGTGCGCGAGCAGTTTCTCGGCCAGCAGGCCGGGCAGCGGCTGGCAGTCGAACCGGGTGAGGTCGGCGAGACCGGCGTCCAGCACGTCGTGCAGCGCCTTGCGGATCACGGGGTGGTGGCGGCCGAGCCCCATCACCCCGAACCCGGCGAGCATGTCCAGGTAGTCGTTGCCGTCCGCGTCGTAGAAGTAGGCGCCCTCGGCGCGCTCGTAGACCTTGTCGAAGCCGATGGTGTGCAGCATGCGCGGGAGCTGGTGGTTGAGGTACCGGGTGTGCAGCTCGTAGCGCTCGGCTCCGCGCTCGGCCAGCAATGTGCCGAGGTCGAACTCCCCGGCCTGCGACGACTCCGACGCGGACTCGGCGGTTGTCATTCCTGTGGCTCCTTGGACAGCTCTTCCTTGACGGTCAGGCTCGCGCTGATCCGTCCCGCGATCTCGACGGGTGTCAGGCCGATGTCGGCGAGCACCTCGCCGCGCTTGGCGTGCGCGAGGAACTGCTCCGGGATGCCGAACCGCCGTACGGGCACGTCGACTTCGGCATCCCCGAGCGCCAGCGCCACGGCCGAGCCGACCCCGGCGGCCCGGCTGTTGTCCTCGACGACGGCGACCAGGCGGTGTTCCGCGGCAAGTCTCGGGAGCGCCGGGTCGACGGGCTTGACCCAGCGCGGGTCGACGACGGTGCAGCCGATGCCGCGGGCTTCCAGCAGCTCGGCGGCCTGGAGGCAGACGGGCGCCATGACCCCGACGGCGACGAGCAGTACCTCGGGGTCGTCGGCGCGGTGCAGCATATCCAGCCCGCCCACCCGGTCCACCGCCGGGATCGCCGGGCCGACCGACTCCTTCGGGAAGCGCACCAGGGTCGGCGCGTCGTCGACGGCGACCGCCTCGCGCAGCTGGGCCCGCAGCTGGTCGGCGTCGCGCGGCGCGGCGATCCTGAGGCCCGGCACGACCTGGAGGACGGACAGGTCCCACATGCCGTTGTGGGAGGCCCCGTCGGTACCGGTGATGCCGGCCCGGTCGAGCACGAAGGTCGCTCCGCAGCGGTGCAGGGCCACGTCCATGAGCAGCTGGTCGAAGGCACGGTTGAGGAAGGTGGCGTAGACGGCGACGACCGGGTGCAGGCCGCCGGTCGCCAGGCCGGCCGCGGAGACGGCCGCGTGCTGCTCGGCGATCCCGACGTCCCACACCCGGTCCGGGAACCGCTCGGCGAAGGCGCCGAGACCCACCGGGTGCAGCATGGCGGCGGTTATCGCCACCACGTCCTCGCGCTCCTCGCCGATCTTCACGATCTCGTCGCCGAACACGGACGTCCAGGACGGGCCGCCCGCGGGCGAGAGCGGCGCGCAGGTCAGCGGGTCCATCACGCCGACGGTATGGAAGTGGTCCTCCTCGTGGGCGAGGGCCGGTTCGTAGCCGCGGCCCTTCTCCGTGAGGCAGTGCACGAGCACCGGCCCGTGGAAGCGTTTCGCGCGCCGCAGCGCGGACTCCACGGCCTCGATGTCGTGCCCGTCGATCGGACCCACGTACTTCAGGCCCAGGTCCTCGAACAGGCCCTGCGGGGCGAACGCGTCCTTGAAGCCCTTCTTCGCGCCGTGCAGGGCCTCGTAGAGGGTGGTGCCGATCAGGGGCGTGCCCTGGAGCACGTCCTTGCCCCAGGCCAGCACCCGCTCGTAGCCGTCGGTGGTGCGCAGGGTCGCGAGGTGGTTGGCGAGGCCGCCGATGGTCGGGGCGTAGGAGCGTTCGTTGTCGTTGACGACGATGATCAGCGGGCGGTTCTTGGCGGCCGCGATGTTGTTCAGGGCCTCCCAGGCCATGCCGCCGGTCAGGGCCCCGTCGCCGATGACCGCGACGACGTGCCCCTTCTCTCCCTGCACCTGGCGGGCCTTGGCGAGCCCGTCGGCCCAGCCGAGCGCCGTGGAGGCGTGGCTGTTCTCGATGACGTCGTGCTCGGACTCCTCGCGCGAGGGGTAGCCGGACAGGCCGCCCTTGCCGCGCAGCTTGGAGAAGTCCTGGCGTCCGGTCAGCAGTTTGTGGACGTAGCTCTGGTGGCCGGTGTCCCACAGGATGCGGTCGACCGGTGACTCGAAGACCCGGTGCAGGGCGACGGTCAGCTCCACCACCCCCAGGTTGGGCCCCAGATGGCCGCCTGTCCTGGCGACCGCGTGTACCAGGAACTCCCTGATCTCGTCGGACAGTTCACCGAGTTCCGCCTCGGACAGCGCCTTCAGGTCGCGTGGTCCCCGGATGGTCTCCAGAATCGTCACGCTCGGGCCCCCTTCGGTTCCGTGCTGCTCAGCTCACGGTGACGGCCGGCTCCCCCGACCCCACGCCGTCCTGCTCCATCTGCGCGGCGAGTTTCATCGCCTCGTCGATCAGCGTCTCGACGATCTTCGACTCGGGGACGGTCTTGACGACCTCGCCCTTCACGAAGATCTGCCCCTTTCCGTTGCCGGAGGCCACCCCCAGATCGGCCTCCCGGGCCTCGCCGGGACCGTTGACCACGCACCCCATGACGGCGACGCGCAACGGCACTTCCATGCCCTCCAGTCCGGCCGTGACCTCCTCGGCCAGCTTGTAGACGTCGACCTGGGCGCGTCCGCAGGAGGGGCAGGAGACGATCTCCAGGCCGCGCTGCCGCAGCCCCAGGGACTCCAGGATCTGGATGCCGACCTTGACCTCCTCGACCGGCGGCGCCGACAGCGACACCCGGATCGTGTCGCCGATGCCCCGGGACAGCAGCGCGCCGAAGGCCACCGCCGACTTGATCGTGCCCTGGAAGGCGGGACCGGCCTCCGTGACTCCCAGGTGCAGCGGGTAGTCGCACTGCTCCGCGAGCTGCCGGTAGGCCTCGATCATCACGACCGGGTCGTTGTGCTTGACGGAGATCTTGATGTCGCGGAAGTCGTGCTCCTCGAACAGGGACGCCTCCCACAGGGCGCTCTCCACGAGCGCCTCCGGGGTGGCCTTGCCGTACTTCTGCAGCAGCCGCCGGTCCAGCGACCCCGCGTTGACGCCGATCCGGATCGGCGTGCCGTGGTCGCGGGCCGCCCGGGCGATCTCCTTGACCCGGTCGTCGAACTGCTTGATGTTGCCGGGATTGACGCGTACGGCCGCGCAGCCCGCCTCGATGGCCGCGAACACGTACTTGGGCTGGAAGTGGATGTCGGCGATGACCGGGATCTGCGACTTGCGGGCGATGGTCGCGAGCGCGTCCGCGTCGTCCTGCGTGGGGCAGGCGACGCGCACGATCTGGCAGCCGGACGCCGTGAGTTCGGCGATCTGCTGGAGGGTGGCGCCGACGTCCGAGGTGCGGGTCGTCGTCATCGACTGCACCGACACCGGGGCCCCGCCCCCGACCGCCACCGGACCGACCTGGATCCGCCGCGACACACGCCGCTCGGCGATCGGCCGGACCGGCACCTCGGGAACGCCCAAGGGGATGGCGGTCATGGCGTCACTCCCGGTTCCCGGAGACCGTCTCGCGCAGGGCGCGCAGGGACTCCGTCAGCGATCCCATGGTGGCGAGGACGGCGGTGGGCTCGTAGCCGCAGTGCGCCATGCAGTTGGCGCAGCGCGGGTCCTTGCCGCGGCCGTACTTGTCCCAGTCGGTCTCCTCGACCAGCTCCCGGTACGTCGGCACGTACCCGTCGCTCATCAGGTAGCAGGGGCGCTGCCAGCCGAAGAGCGAGTAGTTCGGGATCGCCCACGCCGTGCACGGGAAGTCGACCTTGCCCTCCAGGAAGTCCAGGAAGAGCGGGGAGTGGTTGAGCCGCCAGCGCCGCCGGTTGCCGCCCGCGAAGGCCTTCTTGAACAGCTCGCGGGTCTGCTCCACGCCGAGGAAGTGCTCCTGGTCGGGGGCCTTCTCGTAGGCATAGGCGGGCGAGATCATCATCTCGTCGACCTGGAGGTCGTCGTTGAGGTAGTTGAGCACCTCGATGATGGTCTGCGGGGTGTCGGTGTTGAAGAACGTCGAGTTGGTGGTGACCCGGAAGCCGCGCCGCTTGGCCTCCTTGATCGCCTCCACGGCCTCGTCGAAGACGCCCTCCTTGGCCACCGACTCGTCGTGCCGCTCGCGCAGCCCGTCGATGTGCACCGCGAAGGCGAAGTAGGGGGAGGGCTGGAACTTGTCCATCTTCTTGCGCAGCAGCATGGCGTTGGTGCACAGGAAAACGTACTTCCGCTTGGCCACCAGCTGACGCACGATCTCGTCGATCTGCGGGTGCATCAGCGGCTCGCCACCGGCGATGGACACCATCGGGGCACCGGACTCCATGACCGCCCCCACGGCCTGGGCGACCGGCATGCGCTGTTTGAGCACCCCGGCCGGATGCTGGATCTTGCCACACCCCTCGCACTTGAGGTTGCAGGCGAACAACGGCTCCAACTCGACGATCAGGGGGAACTTGTCCCGCCGCCGGAGCTTCTGTTCAGCCAAGTACGTAGCGACCTTGATGGACTGTCGGAGCGGCATGGCCATCTGGCTCACCTCCTGGGGAGCAGCAAGGAACGGTGCCATTCGAAGAAAGCGGGAAGAACGGAACGAAGAACACGGAAAGCTGATATTCCACCGCGCACCGTGCCGATCCGGACGAGTTCATGTTCAGGAGCGTCCACGACCACCCGGACGGCCGCAACCGGGCGCTCGCCCGCGCGCACGGCGCTCAGGAGCGTGGCCGCCGACTCCATGTCGACCGCGATCGCGCCGGTCGCGAGCAGTTCGGACCGTTCGTGACCGCGCACGACGTGGTCGGAACCGGTGAGCGGCCCGGTGTGCACGGTCCGCCCGGGCACCACCCGGCCCAGCTCCTTGACCAGCAGCTCCGTCCCCACGCAGGGGGTCGTGGAGCGCGGGTCGCGGGTCTCCTCGGCGACGACCAGGTCCCCGGGGTGCATGCCCGGCGCGAGCCCCGCGCAGAAGCCGGTGGCCAGCACGGCGGCGTCGCGCAGGGCCGGGTCGGCGAGCACGCGCGTGACGGACCGCTCGGCCGCCACTGGTCCCATGCCCGTGCGCAGCACGGTGACCGGCCCGCCGGCGCCGCCCCGGCCGCCCGCGCGCAGGGCGAACTGCTCGATGCCGAGCGCACAGGCGACCAGCAGCGGGGACGGGGCGGGCTGTGGGCTCATCAGCTCCCCTTGAGCCGGTCGGCGAAGGGCTCCCCGTGGACGTACCGGCCGAGCGCGGTGAGCGGGAACACCTGCCGGTAGAGGTGGTAGTTGATCGAGAAGTCCCACGGGAAGCCGGTCCCCGTGAAGTAGGGCTCGTCCCAGGAGCCGTCCTCCCGCTGGGTGGCGGCGAGCCACTCGACGCCCCGTTCGACGGCCTTGGAGTCCCGCTCGCCCGCCGCGAGCAGCGCCAGCAGCGCCCACGCCGTCTGGGAGGCGGTGGAGGCGCCCTTGCCGCTCCATTCCCGGACGTCGTGGTAGGAGCGCAGGTCCTCGCCCCAGCCGCCGTCGTCGTTCTGCACCGACTCCAGCCAGGCCACCGCCCGCCGGATCGCCGGGTGCGCGGCGGGGATGCCCGCGGCGACCAGGGCAGGGACGACGGACCCGGTGCCGTAGACGTAGTTGACGCCCCAGCGCCCGAACCAGGAGCCGTCCGGCTCCTGCTCGGCGAGCAGCCACTCGATGCCGCGCCGGGTGCGCGGGTCGTGGGCGAGCCCTTCGACCGCGAGCATCTCGACGACGTGCGCGGTGACGTCGGCGGAGGGCGGGTCGATGACCTCGCCGAAGTCGCAGAACGGCAGCCGGTTCGGGAAGGGGCTGGTGTTGTCGGCGTCGAAGGCGGCCCAGGCGCCGTTCTTCGACTGCATGCCGAGGGTCCAGCGCAGGGCGCGCCCGATCGCCTTGTCGACCCGCTCCGGGTCGTGGTGGGTGATCCGGCGCAGCGCGAGGACGACCTCGGCGGTGTCGTCGATGTCGGGGTAGTTGTCGTTGTGGAACTCGAACGCCCAACCGCCGGGCGGCAGTTCCGGCCGCCGTACGGCCCAGTCGCCGGGGCGGACGATCTCCTCGCCGAGCATCCAGTCCGCCGCCTTGACCAACTGCGGGTGGTCGGGGGGCAGTCCGGCGTCGACGAGGGCGATCGCGGCCAGGCAGGTGTCCCAGACCGGCGACTGGCAGGCCTCGATCATCCGGGCCCCGTCCTCGCGCCACACGGCGAACCGGTCCAGGGACGCCAGCCCCTCGCGCATCACGGGGTGCTGGAGGTCGTAGCCGAGCAGGTGGAGCGCGATGATCGAGTACACGGCCGGGGGCTGGATGCCGCCCCAGCAGCCGTCGTTCTCCTGCCGCTCGATGATCCAGCGGGCGGCGCTGTCCATGGCGGCCTTGCGGAGTCGGCGCGGGGCGACCTTCCGCAGGGCGTGCAGGGCCTTGTCCATCCGCTGGAAGGCCCCGTCCCAACTCAGCGGCGGGTCGAGGACCCTGGGCGGGTTCGGGCGGGCCGGGTCGGTGTGCAGCTCGTCGAGCGGGAAGGGCGCGGGGCGCACCGGCCGCTTGGCGGAGACGATCGTCAGCGGCACTATCGTCTGCCGGGCCCAGCAGCCGAAGTCGTAGATGTTGAGCGGCAGCCACTTGGGGAAGAAGATGAGCTCCGGCGGGAGTTCCGGGAGGTCCTCCCACTTCCACCAGCCGAACAGGGCCAGCCAGATCCGCGTGAAGACCCGGGCGGCGGCGATGCCGCCCTGCGCGCGGATCCAGGCGGAGGCCTTCGCCATGTGCGGGGCGTCGGGGGCGTCACCGGCCAGGCGGAGGGCGACGTAGGCCTCGATGGTGGTGGAGAGTTCGCCGGGGCCGCCGTAGAAGGTGCCCCAGGTGCCGTCCTCGCGCTGCTCGCCGCGGATGAAGAGCGCGGCGGCCCGGGTGGTCGCCTCGTCGCGGATGCCGAGGAACTGACGGAGCAGCAGGTCCTCGGCGTCCATGGTGACGTTGGTCTCGAGGTCGCCCTTCCACCAGCCCTGGGCGTCCTGGCGGGAGAGCAGGAAATCGGTGGCACGCTGGGCGGCGCGGGCGGCGGCTTCCGGTACCCCGGCCGCCACGGGCTTGTCGGTGTCGGTGTCGCTGGCCGCGTCGGCTCGGGGTCGCAGGGCCCCGGTGCTTCCGTCGGTCGTCGCTGTCATGGCTTCCCCTTCGTGCAGTCCTGCAAGGCGTGCATCTGCGGTGGGTCCGCCGTCGGCCGGTGCCACGAGGAGACTCGCGGCACCGGCCGGCGACTACGCGAGTGCTATTCGACCGATAGTGATCATCTCTTTCGTACGACGACGAAGTCCGCGAGCGCCGTGAACTGTGCCCGCACCCGGTCGGGCATGTCCACGGCGTCGAGGGCCTCGATGGCGATGGTGTGCTGACGTCGTGCCTCGTCGGCGGTCCACTCGCGGCCGCCCGCCTCCTCGATGAGGGCGGCGCGGGCCGCGAACTCCTCCTCGGAGAAGTTCTCGAAGTCGCTGGCCTTGGCGTCGGCGGCGAGCAGCTCGCCGAGCCGCTCGGAGGCGGATCCGCCCGCCGCGAGCGCGGCCACGACCGGCAGCGACTTCTTGCGCTGACGCAGGTCGCTCCAGGTCTGCTTGCCGGTGGAGACCGGGTCGCCCCAGATGCCGAGGAGGTCGTCGACGGCCTGGAAGGCGAGGCCCAGGTGGTAGCCGTACTTCTCCAGCGTGTCGGCGGTGCGGTCGTCGGCGCCGCCGAGGACCGCGCCGATGGAGCTGGCGCAGGCGAGCAGGGCGCCGGTCTTGTTGCCCTCCATCTCCAGGCACTCCGCGACGCTGACGCGGTCGCGGTGCTCGTAGGAGATGTCCTGGGCCTGGCCGTCGATCAGGGCGCGGGTGGCGGTGGTCAGACGGCGGGTGGCGCGGCCGGCCTCGACGGTGCCGAGTTCGAGGAGCACCTCGCCCGCGAGGGCGAACAGGGCGTCGCCGACCAGGATGGCCTGGGCGGGGCCGTGCACCTTCCACACCGTGTCACGGTGGCGGCGCTGTTCGTCGCCGTCCATGAGGTCGTCGTGGAGGAGGGAGAAGTTGTGGACGAGTTCCACGGCGACGGCGCCGGGGACGCCGGTCTCGGGGGCGGCGGACATGACTTCGGCGGACATGACCGCGAGGGCGGGGCGCACGGCCTTGCCGCCGTCGCCCTCGGCCGGCCTGCCCTGGGCGTCGATCCATCCGAAGTGGTAGGCGGCAACAGTGTCCATGGGAGGTGCCAGGCGGTCGACGGCCGCCCGCAGTACCGGTGTGGCCAGGGTTCGGCCGCGCTCCAGCAGCGCGGTCACGTCCACCGCCTCGGCAGTCTTCGAGGCCGGGGGCACAGTGGGCACAGTCTCTCCTCTTGTCGCGGTACCGGGGGTGCGGGGGCCGCCTGCCGCGTCGTGCCGAGCGAGCATCACGCCGCCTCCTCGAACTCGAAGAGGTGCTGCGGGCGGGGCCGGCCCAGGGCGCCCAGCACGGCGTCCGCCGCGCTCACACCACTGCGGACCGCACTCTCCATGGTCGCGGGCCACCCGGTGGCGGTCCACGCTCCGGCCAGGTAGAGGCCGGATGCCTTGGTGCGGGCGCCGGGCCTGAGGCGCCCGACGCCGGGGGCGGGAGCGAACGTCGCCGTGCGCTCCCGGGTGACGAAGAAGTCCCTCACTTCGGCGCCGCGGGTCAGCGGCAGCAGCCGCTCCAGCTCCGGCAGGTACCGCTCGCGCAGCACCGCCACGGGCGCGTCGATCTCGTCCTGGGCCGTCGACTGCGACAGGGCGAGGTACTGCCCCTGGCGCAGCCCGGAGGCCTCGGTCCGGTCGAAGACCCACTGCACCGGGGTGCCGAGGGCGGTGAAGAACGGCCGGCCGAGCACCTTCCGGTCGTACACCACATGGACGTTGAGGATCGGCGCGGTGCCGATCCGCAGGAGCCGTTCCGGCGCGTCGAGGGCGCCCTCGGGCAGCAGGTCGTGCGCCTCCCGCTGCGGTACGGCGAGCACCACCGCGTCCGCTTCGAGCGTCTCGCCGGGAACCTCCACGCTCCACCGTCCGTTCACCTCTGCGGAGACGGAGGTGACGCGTGTACGGACCTCGGTACGGACGCCGGCGGAGTGGAGCGCCTTGCGGGCCAGCCGGTCGTGCAGTTCGCCCAGCGGGACGCGCGCCCAGCCGATGTCGGCCGCGCCCGGGTCGGACAGCAGACCGGTCTTGAACACCATCGCGGCGAGTCCGAGGGAGGCGTCGGAGGCGATCGCGTTGAGGGTGGCGACCCCGACCAGGTCCCACAGGGCCTCGACGGCACGCGCCGACTGGCCGTGCGCGGCCAGCCAGCTGCCGAAGTCCTGGGTGTCCAGCGCCGGGTCGGTGAGGTCGAGTCCCTTGAGTGCGAGCGCGGCCCGGCCCACCTTGGCGCGGTCGGCGAGCGACAGGTGCGGATAGGTGGCGAGGCTGCGCCCCAGGTGCAGGGGCACGGGCAGCGCGTCCCGCCGCAGCCTGCCGAGCCGCCGCCCCGCGGGCCGTGCGACGTCCAGGACGGGTACGTCGAGCCGGTCCTGCAGCGGGGCCAGTGCCGCGCCCTCGATGCGGTCGAGGAACCAGCGGTAGGCGGTGCAGCAGCGCAGGTACACGTGCTGTCCGTTGTCGACGGTGAGATCGCCGCGCTGGAAGGAGAAGGCCAGGCCGCCCAGTCTCGGCCTGCCCTCCAGCAGGGTGACGCGCACCCCGGCGTCGGCGAGCGCCAGCGCGGTGGTGATGCCGGCGAGCCCGCCGCCCACCACGACGGCGTGCCGTCCGTCCGCGACCGGTCCGTGGGACCGCGTGCCGTGGGTCATCACGCCCCCTCCCCTGCGCGGCGGCCGTGCTGCTCGAGCGGCACACGACCGGCCGTCTCCGTCAGGGACGCGGGCCCCGGCCGGAGGGTTGCCCGCCGCTTCGTGCCGAGGGCGGCATCTGTGTGCGTCACACACGCCTCCTGACGGTCCGTCGGGTCACATGCCGGGCGTCCAGGCCGGACAGGCCGCGCACCGCGACGTACGCCTTCTCCCGGCCGGGCAGGGAGACCCGGCCGCGCAGCACGGCCTCCGGGTCGCGCTCGATGCGGTCGAGGAGGCGGCGGTAGATGCCGGCCATGGCGGCGACGCAGGCGCCGCTGCGCCGGTCGAGCATGGGCAGCAGCCGGTAGCCCTCGGCGAAAAGAGCGCGGGCCCGTCGCACTTCGAAGTGCACGAGGCCCGTGAAGTCGGAGCCCTCCGGTGGCCGCGGCCCGCTGAAGCCCGCCGAGCAGCCGAATTTCGCGAGGTCGTCGGCGGGCAGGTAGGTCCGTCCGCCCACGGCGTCCTCGCGGACGTCCCGGAGGATGTTCGTGAGCTGGAGCGCGAGCCCGAGCGTGTCGGCGTACTCGGGCGCGCGGTCGACGCCGCGCGCCCCCGGTTCCGTGCCGAACACACCGAGCGAGAGACGCCCGATGGCGCCCGCCACGCAGCGGCAGTAGACCTTCAGGTCGTCCCAGGTCTCGTAGGTCTCGCCGCGGACGTCCATCAGGACGCCGTCGATGAGCTCGTCCAGACCGCCGAGCGGGATCGGGAAGTGCCCGGCGGCGTGCGTGAGGGCGACGGCCACCGGGTCGGTGTCGTCCTCGTCGACCTCGCCGTCGCGGATCCGGGTGAGCAGCGCCCGGGTCTCCTCCAGCCGGGCGACCTTGATGTCGTCGGCGAGCGCGCCGTCGCCGATGTCGTCGACCCGCCGCGAGAACGCGTAGAGCGCCGACATCGCGCGGCGCTGGGGCGTCGGCAGCAGCCGGATGCCGTAGGCGAAGTTCCGGGCCTGACGCCCGGTGACGGCCTCGCAGTAGCTGTAGGCGGCGAGTACCGGTGGGGACGCGTGTGGTTCCGACTCCACGGTCCGGATCACCCCTCTCCTCGCAGGGTCACGCCCACCTCACGCAGCAACTGGACCTTGCCGGGCTTGGGCGGGCCGGGAAGTACGTCGTAGTCGGCGGCGGCGATCGCGTGCAGAGCCGCCCTTCCCCCCGCCACGAACCCTGCGAGCAGCAGCTTCAACCTGCCGTGGACGCTACCCACCAGGGGGGCGCCTTCATTCAGGAGATCCCGGGCCCTTTGCGCTTCGTACGCAATCAACGCACGGACCGACGCTCCGGCGGTTTTCGTGGCGAGATCCGCCTCCTCGACGTGGAAACGCTTCATGTCGGCGGCGGGCAGGTACACGCGGTCGCGGTCGAGGTCCTCGGCCACGTCCTGGAGGTGCTCGACGATCTGGAGGGCGGTGCAGATCATGTCGGAGCGGCGGATCCGCTCGGGCGTCGAGGTGCCGGTGACGGCGAGGACGAGCCGGCCGACGGGGTTGGCGGACAGCTCGCAGTAGGCGAGCAGGTCGTCGTAGGTCTCGTAGCGGCCGACCAGCTGGTCCTGGCGGTTGGCGGCGATCAGGCCGAGGAACGGCTCGGGGGTCAGGGAGCACCGGCGGACGGTCGGCTGGAGGCGCCGCAGCAGGGGGTGGCGGGGCGTCGCGTCGAAGACCCTGCGCAGGTCGGCCTCGAAGGCGTCCAGCAGGACCAGCCGGTCCTCGGCCTCCTGCGGGGGGACACCGAGCAGCCGGGCGTCGGCGCCGCCGGGGGCCAGGTCGCCGTCGCCGATGTCGTCGACCAGGCGGGCGAAGCCGTAGACGGCCATGAGGTCGGTGCGCCAGGCCCGGGGCAGGAAGAACGGGGCCACCGGGAAGTTCTCGCCCGCGGCCTTGTCGAGGGTGCCGCGCTCCGGGTCGAGGGGGCGCGCCGTGCCGGTGCCCGTCACCGACGGCTGCCCGGTGCGGGGACGGCGCGTGCTGTGTGGAGCTGGGGAGTTTCCGTAGCCATTGCCGTCACATCTCCCGTTCTACACTGCCGACCCAATACGCACTATTTCGGACACGCCACCCGGCCGTCCGCACGGCGGTGCGACGGGCGGTGTCGCGCATTATCGCCCTGATTGCCGTGTTTCGGGACCGGTACAGCTTACGTTGTACAACGCATCGAGGATCGTCAGGGTGTCCTGCACATCACGAGAACACACCGATTGGCCCCAAGATTCCATAAACCGGCCGGAGTTGACGTTTCCTTTGCAGACGCGGGGCCCCGCCGGAACAGTTCCGGCGGGGCCCCGGCCGTGCCGGACTACTTGCCCGTGAACTTCTCGTACTCCTTGAGCACCTCGTCGGTCGGGCCGTCCATGCGCAGCTCGCCGCGCTCCAGCCACAGGACGCGGTTGCAGGTGTCGCGGATGGACTTGTTGTTGTGACTGACCAGAAACACCGTGCCGGCTTCCTTGCGCAGCTCCCGGATGCGGTCCTCGGAGCGCTTCTGGAACTTGCGGTCGCCGGTGGCGAGGGCCTCGTCGATCATCAGGACGTCGTGGTCCTTGGCCGCGGCGATGGAGAAGCGGAGCCGGGCCGCCATGCCGGAGGAGTAGGTGCGCATGGGCAGGGTGATGAAGTCGCCCTTCTCGTTGATGCCCGAGAAGTCGACGATCTCCTGGTAGCGCTCCTTGATCTCCTCGCGGGACATGCCCATGGCCAGCCCGCCCAATATGACGTTGCGCTCGCCGGTGAGGTCGTTCATCAGGGCCGCGTTGACGCCGAGCAGCGAGGGCTGGCCGTCGGTGTAGACCTTGCCCCGCTCGGCCGGCAGCAGGCCGGCGATGGCGCGCAGCAGGGTCGACTTGCCGGAGCCGTTGGAGCCGATGAGGCCGATGGCCTCGCCGCGGTAGGCGACGAAGGAGACGCCCCGCACGGCGTGCACCTTGCGCACGCCCCGCTCCTCGCCGCGCTTCACGATGCGGCTCAGGGCGGCGGTGGCGCTGCCCTTGCCGGTCTTGGCGCCGTTGACGCGGTAGACGATGTGCAGGTCGTCCGCGATGACGGTGGGGATCCGCGCGTCGTCCGTCCGCTCGGCGTTCTGCTCAGCCAC
This sequence comes from Streptomyces sp. SudanB52_2052, assembly GCF_964272415.1. NCBI lineage: Bacteria > Bacillati > Actinomycetota > Actinomycetes > Kitasatosporales > Streptomycetaceae > Streptomyces > Streptomyces sp. SudanB52_2052. Next base: position 1,214,728 of record NZ_OZ186796.1, read on the forward strand.
GGCCGTACCTCTCCTCCGCCTTCCAGAAGTACACGAAGCCGCCCAGGGCGAACAGCACGGCCCAGCCGCCCGCGACCGCCCAGACGTGGTCGGGCAGGTACTGCGAGCCGTAGTCGTCGATCAGGGCGAAGCGCATGAGGTCCATGTAGATCGCGGCCGGGTTCCACTGCAGCACGTTCGCGATCCAGGCCGGCTTGTCCTGGAGGAAGATCGGGATGGAGAACATCACGCCGGACGCGTACATCCACGTCCGCATCACGAACGGCATCAGCTGCGCGAGGTCGGGGGTCTTGGAGCCCGCCCGGGCCATGATCAGCGCGAGGCCGGTGTTGAAGCAGAACTGCAGGACGAGCACCGGCACGATCAGTGCCCACGACAGGTCCGGGTAGTGGCCGAAGCCGACCGCGACGGCGAACAGCACGATCATCGAGAACAGCAGCTGCTGGAGCTGCTGGAGCGCGAAGGAGATCGGCAGGGAGGCGCGCGGGAAGTGCAGGGCGCGGACCAGGCCGAGGTTGCCGGAGATCGCGCGCACGCCCGCCATCACCGAGCTCTGCGTGAAGGTGAACACGAACACGCCCGTGACCAGGAACGGGATGTACACCTCGCGGGACATGCCCCGGTCGGCCTCCAGGAGCAGGCCGAAGATGAAGAAGTACACGGCCGCGTTCAGCAGCGGCGTCGCCACCTGCCACAGCTGGCCGAGCTTGGCCTGGCTGTACTGGGCGGTCAGCTTCGCCTGGGAGAAGGCGAGGATGAAGTGGCGCCGTCCCCAGAGCTGACGGACGTACTCGATGAGGGACGGCCGGGCGCCGCTGACGCTCAGCCCGTGCTTGGCGGCGAGTTCCGCCGCCGTGAGGCCCTCGTCGGGCGCCGCGGGCGCGCTCACCGCGACCGGGGCGTCGTGCGTTGTCTCACTCACTAGTGGAAACTTTCGTCTTCGAGATGCGCGGCCTGTGCGGGCCTGGCATGAGCCGGGGGCCAGGGTACGGCCCGGGTGCTCCCGGATACTCCGGATACGAGCTTGTCAGATCACCGGGGGCCGGCCCAGCCGGGTCAGCCGCCACACCGTACGCCACTTCATGGGCCGGCGGGGCCCGCACGAGGTGGTCCAGCCCTCGCGGAAGCCGCCGAACCAGGCACGCAGGGCGCGGCGGGAGGGGCGGCGCACGAGGGTGAGCAGCAGCCACACGCCGAGATAGACGGGGACGAGGGCCGCGGGGAGGTTGCGGCGGGCCAGCCAGACGCGGTTGCGGGCGACCATGCGGTGGTAGACCGCGTGCCGCGAGGGGGCGGTCGTCGGGTGGTAGAGCACCATGTCGGACCGGTAGTCGATCATCCAGCCGGCGTCGAGGGCCCGCCAGGCGAGGTCGGTCTCCTCGTGGGCGTAGAAGAACGCGTCGGGGAGTCCGCCGACGTCGGCGAAGACGCGGGTGCGGACGGCGTTGGCGCCGCCCAGGAAGGTGGTGACCCGGGAGGAGCGCATCGGGTCGGCGGCGCGCAGCCGGGGGACGTGGCGGCGCTGGGTGACGCCGGTGTCCGGGTCGGCTATGCGGAAGCTGATGATGCCGAGCTTCGGGTCGGCCTCGAACGCCTTGCGGCACAGCTCGGCGGTGTCGTGGCTCGCGAGGAGCCCGTCGTCGTCGAGGAAGAGCAGGACGTCGACGTCCCGGCCGGACGGGCCGAAGGCCTCGATGCCGACGTTGCGGCCGCCGGGGATGCCGAGGTTCTCGGGGAGTTCGATGGTGCGGACGCCCTCGGGGACGTCCGGGACGGGCGAGCCGTTGCCGACGACGACCACCTCGACCGGGTCACCGTCCTGCTTGGCGACCGAGTCGAGGAGGGCGCGCAGCTCGTCGGGGCGGTTGCCCATGGTGATGATGACGGCGCCGACCTTCATGCCGCTCACTTCAGCCTGCTCGACGCGAGGATGGAGACGAGGTGCAGCAGCGTCTGCACCAGGGCGATGCCGGCCAGCACGGCCACGCCGAGCCGGGAGAAGAACAGGTCGCCGCGGACCTGGTCGACGATGGCCAGGACCAGGATCAGCAGGGACGCCTCGATGCCGAGGATGAGGCGGTGGAACTTCAGGGCGGCGGCGGCCTTGCGGGCCAGCGCCATGCCGGAGGAGCGCATCTCGGCGGCGGCCTCCTTGACCGGCGGCTTGCCGGCCTGGTGGCGGGCGACGCCGACGAGGTCGGTCTCGGCCTTGATGAGGATGGCGCCGAGGGCGGCGAGGGTGCCGAGGAAGGCCCACAGCCAGTCGATGCGGCCGGTGCCCCACAGGTCGGCGGCGCGCAGGCCGAAGCCGGTGAGCACGGCGGCGTCGGTGAGGTAGGCGCCGACCCGGTCCAGGTAGACGCCGTTGAGGGAGTACTGCTTCTTCCACCGCGCGATCTCGCCGTCGACGCAGTCCAGCAGCAGGTACATCTGGACGCAGACGACGCCGAGGACGGCGCCCGGGATCCCCGGCACGAGCAGTGCCGGGGCCGCGAGCACACCGAAGACGGTCATCAGGTACGTGAGCTGGTTGGGCGTGACCCTGGTGTTGACCAGGTAGCGGTCGACCCGCAGGGACACCTCGCGCATGTAGAGGCGTCCCATCCAGTGCTCACCGCTGCGCCGGTCCTTCACCCCTGCGGGGTGAACGACGGGGCGTAGTTCAGCTACCGATGGCCTTGACATAGTCGGTGTAGGTGTCCTTGATCTGTTCGGTGTTCAGGTCGAGGTGTTCGAGGATGGTGTAGCGGCCGGGGCGGGTCTCGGGGGCGAACTCCACGGCCTTGACGAACTCGTCCGTCGTAAAGCCGATCTCGTCCGGCAGCACGGGCAGGCCGTGGCGGCGCAGGACCTCCGCCATGTACGCCGACTCGTCGTGCGCTCCGCGCAGCCACATCGCGAAGGCCGCGCCGAGGCCGCACTGCTCGCCGTGGGCGGCTGCCCGCTTCGGGTAGAGCAGGTCGAAGGCGTGGTTGATCTCGTGGCACGCCCCGGAGGACGGCCGCGAGTCGCCCGACACCGACATGGCGATGCCGCTGAGGACGAGCGCCTCGGCGAGCACCTGGAGGAAGTCGTTGTCCCCGATGCCGCCCGGGTGCCGCAGGACGGCCTCCCCGGCCTGGCGGGCCATGGCGGCGGCGAGGCCGTCGATCCGCTCGCCCTTGACGCGGCCCGCCAGCTCCCAGTCGGCGATCGCCGAGATGTTGGAGACGGCGTCGCCGATGCCGGCGCGGACGAAGCGGACCGGGGCCTCACGGATGACGTCCAGGTCGATGACGACCGCGATCGGGTTGGGCACGCCGTAGGAGCCGCGGCCGGCGTCGTTGTCGAGGGTGGCGACCGGCGAGCAGAGGCCGTCGTGCGCGAGGTTCGTGGGCACGGCGACCAGGGGGAGGCCGACGCGTGCCGCGGCGAACTTGGCGCAGTCGATGATCTTGCCGCCGCCGAGGCCGACGACCGCGTCGTAGTGGCCGGCCTTTATGTCACTGGCCAGCCGGACCGCGTCGTCGAGGGTGCCGCCGCCGACCTCGTACCAGGTGGCGCCGGGCATGCTCGGCGAGATGCGCTCGCGCAGCTTCGCGCCGGAGCCGCCGCTGACGGCGACGGCGAGGCGGCCGGAGTGCGAGATGCGCTCGTCGGCGAGGACGCACGCCAGGTCGTCGAGAGCACCCGGGCGGATGTCCACGACGAGCGGCGAGGGGATGAGCCGGGTCAGTACTGGCATGCGATCTCCCGTCCGCGGGCGAGATCGTCGTGATTGTCGATCTCCACCCACTTGACGTCGCCGATCGGCGCCACGTCGATCCGGAAGCCGCGGTTCACCAGTTCCTGGTAGCCGTGCTCGTAGAACTGCTGCGGGTCGGTCTCCCACACGGTCTTCAGCGCGTCGGCCAGCTCGGGGGCGGCGTCGCCCTCGATCAGGGTGACGCCGATGTACTCGCCGGTGGCCTCGGCGGGGTCCATCAGCTTGGTGATCTTCGTCATGCCCTTGGCGGGGTCGACGACGACCTTCATCTCCTCGTCGGCCAGGTCCTTGACCGTGTCCAGGGCGAGGATGATCTTCCTGCCCTCGCCGCGGGCGGCGAGCAGCGTCTTCTCGACGGAGACCGGGTGGACGGTGTCGCCGTTGGCGAGGATCACACCGTCCTTGAGGGCGTCACGCCCGCACCACAGGGAGTAGGCGTTGTTCCACTCCTCGGCCTTGTCGTTGTCGATGAGGGTGAGCTTGAGGCCGTACTTCTGCTCCAGCGCCTCCTTGCGCGCGTACACGGCCTCCTTGCGGTAGCCGACGATGATCGCGGCCTCCGTCAGGCCGACCTCGGCGAAGTTCGCCAGGGTCAGGTCGAGAACCGTTGGTTCGCCCTCTATGCCCGCGGGCCCCACCGGCACCAGCGCCTTGGGAAGGCTGTCGGTGTAGGGGCGCAGACGCCGTCCGGCGCCGGCCGCCAGCACGAGGCCGATCATGCGGGTTCTCCTTCATCGTGTACGGCGGGCGCCCCTGCGGACACCCAGAAGCGGATGCTCTCGACGAGCACCACCAGGGCCACGGCCACGGCGAGGACCGTGAGCGCGACCGTGAACTGCGAGGCGGTGAGCAGCGCGGCGAGGACGGTGACGAGCAGCGTCCGTCCCTCGTGCCCCCCGATGGAACGCACCAGCCAGGCGGGGGGCGCTCCGGCGTTGCCGCGAATGCGGTACACCGTGTCGTAGTGATGGTAGGCGACCGCGGCCACCAGCCCGAAAGCCGCGGGAAGGGCTCCGTTCACGTCCGCCTTGGCCGCCAAGAGCAGGATCGTGCAGTACTCGGCGGCGCGGAAGAGCGGGGGGACGAGCCAGTCGAGGGGGCCCTTGAGGGGCTGCATGAGCGCGCAACCCGCGAGCACCACGTAGAACGGTGCGGTGAGGGCCGCTCCCCCGGCTCCCTGGCGGACCGTGTTCACCAGCAGGAGTGCGGCACCGAGCGCGGCGACGAGGACCGGCGTGTACGGGAGGACCTTGCCCCGGGGGCTGCGCAGCTTGGAGACCAGCTCCGCGAGCGGGCCGGAGTCGGTGAGGTCGGCCAGTGCCCGCGCCGCCCGGTCGGTCCGCTGTGCCTTCCGCGTCAGCGACCGCAGCACCCGGCCCGCCGTCGTGTACGTCGCGGCGAAGGCGCAGCCGATGAGCAGCGCGTAGAAGGTGATGCGGGGGGTCGTGACGGCGGTGAGGACCGCGATCATCGCCCAGCGCTCGCCGATGGGCAGGACGATCATGCGCCGCACCCAGACCGTCCAGCCGACGCTGTCGAGCTTGTCGGAGAGGGCGGCGGTGGGGCTGGTGTTGGCGGTGGCGTCGTGGTTGGCCTCGTTGAAGGAGAAGTCCACGACGTGCCGGCAGGTCTGCAGGACCATGGCGCCGAGGGCGAGGGCCCAGACGTCGTCGCCGCCGCGGGCCGCGCCGAGGGCGAGGCCGGCGTAGTAGGCGTACTCCTTGGCCCGGTCGAAGGTGGCGTCGAGCCAGGCGCCGAGCGTGGAGTACTGCAGGGAGTAGCGGGCGAGCTGCCCGTCCGTGCAGTCGAGGACGAAGGACGCGATCAGCAGGACGCCGGCCGCGACGAAGCCGCCGCGGGTGCCGGTGGCCGCGCAGGCCGCCGCTATGAGGGCGGTGAGCAGGGAGGCGGTGGTGACCTGGTTCGGGGTCAGGCCGCGGCGGGCGCACCAGCGGGCGATGTAGCGGGAGTACGGGCTGATGCAGTACGTGGTGAAGAAGCCGTCGCGGGACTTCACGGCCGATTTGAGACGGACGGCCTCGTCGTCCACGTCGGCCACGGCCTGCCGTGCCTCGTTGCGGGCCTGCGGGTCGGCGGGGACGGCCGCGACGAGGCTGCCCAGCTCGGGGCGGTGCACGTCGGTGCCGTCGGCGTCCAGGGCGGTGAGGATGCGGTCGGCGAGGCTGTCGACCAGAGTGGTGCCGCCGCCGGCGGAGTTCTCGCGGGCCATCGCCCGGATCAGGGCCTGGCGGCCGGCCGGCTGGGCGGTGACGGCGCCGGGGATCGCGGCGAGCGGGAAGCGGGGGTCGGTGAGGCCCAGGCGCAGCGCGTGCACATGGCCCACGAACCGGGCGTCGACCAGGGCGACCCGCTCCTCGAACGGCACCTCGGCGAGCAGCGTCTCGGCCTCGGCGGCGTCGGCCGCGGTCCGCACGTCGAACCCGAGGGACCGCAGGTCGCCCTCGATCGACGATCCGGGGACCGGCTGACCGGTGAGGATGGCGGTCGACAACCGAATTCACTCCCTGGGTACCGACGCGTCCGCGCCAGTGAGGTGCATGGTGGGGGCGCCCGGCCGGTGGCTCCCGGGCGGCATGTCGGCAGAGGCTATCGGATGCCGGGAAGGCCACGTTCACCGCCTGTTCGGCGGATGGATCGACGTGGTTCGCACAAGCCCCTGCCGCGATCATCATCGTGGATCCGGGGCCCGCCCCACAAACCGCGTAGCACAGACCGGACATCGGGGACATCGCGGGGGCCGTGACCGCGGCCGCATAGGGTGGACGACCATGACTTGGCTGATCACCGGCGGGGCCGGCTACATCGGGGCCCACGTGGCCAGGGCCATGACGGAGGCCGGCGAGTCCGTCGTCGCCCTGGACGACCTCTCGGCCGGAGTGCCGGCGCGGCTTCCGTCCGGCATCCCGCTGATCGAGGGCTCGTCGCTCGACGGGGACCTGCTGAAGCGGGTGCTCGCCGAGCACGGTGTGACGGGTGTGGTGCATCTCGCGGCGCGCAAGCAGGTCGCCGAGTCGGTGGCGCGGCCGACCCGGTACTACCGGGAGAACGTCGGCGGTCTGGCGACCCTGCTGGACGCGGTCGCCGAGGCGGGGATCGAGCGCTTCGTGTTCTCCTCGTCGGCGGCCGTGTACGGCGACCCGGGTGTGGACCTGATCACGGAGGAGGCGCCCTGCGCGCCGGTGAACCCGTACGGCGAGACCAAGCTCGCCGGGGAGTGGCTGGTGCGGGCGGCGGGCCGGGCGCACGGGATCTCCACGGTCTGCCTGCGGTATTTCAACGTGGCGGGCGCGGCGGCGCCGGAGCTGGCGGACACGGGCGTGTTCAACATCGTCCCGATGGTCTTCGACCGGCTGACCCGCGACGAGGCGCCGAGGATCTTCGGAGACGACTACCCGACCCCGGACGGCACCTGCATCCGCGACTACATCCACGTCGCCGACCTGGCCGAGGCGCACCTGGCGGCGGCCCGGCGGCTCGCCGGGGGTGGTCTCACGGGCGATCTGACGGTCAACATCGGGCGCGGCGAGGGCGTCTCGGTGCGCGAGCTGATCACGGTCATCGGCGAGGTCACCGGCGACCGGCGCCCTCCGGTCGTCGAGGGGCGCCGCCCCGGGGACGCGCCCCGGGCGGTCGCGTCCGCCGCGCGGGCGGCGGAGGAACTCGGCTGGACCGCCCGGCGCGAGGTGCGGGAGATGGCCGAGTCGGCGTGGCGGGGCTGGCTGCTGCACCACGGCTCCTGAGCCAGTGAGGGTGCCCTGACCTGCACTTCGTTTCCGCAGGTCAGGGCACATGACAACGGTGTTCAGTGCCGCGTTGCACATACCCCCTCCCCGTAGTTCACTGGGGTGCCCGAGCACGATCAGGCGGACACCGGAGGATGACTTTTCATGGGGGCTGGGCATGATCACGGGCACGCGCACGGCGCGGCGGCCGGCGGTACGGCGACCTCGGCGTACCGCGGCCGGCTGAGGGTGGCGCTGGGGATCACGCTCGGCATCGTGGTCGTCCAGATCGTCGGCGGCTTCCTCGCCGACTCCCTCGCGCTCGTCGCGGACTCGGCGCACATGGCGACCGACGCCCTGGGCCTGGGCATGGCGCTGCTGGCGATCCACTTCGCGAACCGCCCGCCCAGCGACCGGGCCACCTTCGGCTACGCCCGCGCCGAGATCCTCGCCGCCCTGGCCAACTGCCTGCTGCTGGTCGGGGCCGGCGGGTACGTCGTGTACGAGTCGGTCCAGCGCTTCATCACGCCGGCCCACACCGAGGGCGGGCTGACCGTGGTGTTCGGTGTGATCGGTCTGGTGGCGAACCTGGTGTCGCTGTCGCTGCTGATGCGCGGCCAGAAGGAGAGCCTGAACGTGCGCGGCGCGTTCCTGGAGGTGGCGGCCGACGCCCTCGGCTCGGTCACGGTGATCGTCTCGGCCTTGGTGATCATGCTCACGGGCTGGCAGGCCGCGGACCCGATCGCGTCGCTCGTCATCGCCCTGATGATCGCGCCCCGGACGTGGAAGCTGCTGCGCGAGACCCTCGACGTGCTGCTGGAGGCGGCGCCCAAGGGCGTCGACATGGCGGAGGTACGGGCCCACATCCTGGCGACGGAGGGTGTGGAGGACGTCCACGACCTGCACGCCTGGACGATCACCTCCGGCATGCCGGTGCTGTCGGCGCACGTGGTCGTCAGCTCGGAGGTGCTGAGCGCGATAGGCCACGAGAAGATGCTCCACGAGTTGCAGGGCTGCCTCGGTGACCACTTCGACGTGGAGCACTGCACCTTCCAGCTGGAGCCCGGCGGGCACGCCGAGCACGAGGCGCACCTCTGCCACTGACACGCCGTCTTGTGAGGCGTCTGGGGCTGGCGGGGCGCGTCTGGATCTGAGTGCGCCGGGTGACGCGGGCCTCCGGCGCGCGCCCGCGTCCTGCCTCCCCCGGCACCGCCGGGAACGATTTTCGGCCCATCGCTCCGGGCACGATCACCTACTGGGTCCCTCTTCCGGCGTCCGAGCGGCGCCGTCCACGTTCCGCGCCGCCGCGCGGGACATGCGGGCGCGTCGCGAAGTGCCGGGAGTGCCGGATTCGTACGGCAGACTTGGGGCGCGAAGACCGATGTGAAGGATGGGTATGCCGATCACACCTGCCACCGCGACGCACAGCCCGTCGAACGGCACCGCAGACGCGATTTTGCTGGAACTGGTCGACGAGGACGGCGTGACGATCGGCACCGCGGAGAAGCTCGCCGCCCACCAGCCGCCCGGACAGCTGCACCGCGCTTTCTCGGTGTTCCTCTTCGACGAGTACGGCCGGCTGCTGCTCCAGCAGCGCGCGCTGGGCAAGTACCACTCCCCCGGTGTGTGGTCCAACACCTGCTGCGGCCACCCCTACCCGGGGGAGGCGCCCTTCGCGGCGGCGGCGCGGCGGACGTTCGAGGAGCTCGGCGCCTCCCCGTCCCTGCTGGCGGAGGCGGGCACGGTCCGCTACAACCACCCGGACCCGGAGTCGGGTCTGGTGGAGCAGGAGTACAACCACCTCTTCGTCGGCATGCTGCAGGCCGTGCTGCGACCCGACCCGGAGGAGGTGGCGTCGACGGCGTTCGTGACCCCGCCGGAGCTGGCGGAGCGGCACGCCAAGGACACCTTCTCGTCCTGGTTCATGACCGTCCTGGACGCGGCCCGGCCGGCGATCAGGGAGCTGACGGGCCCGTCGGCCGGCTGGTGACGGGGCCCGGAGAAGAGGCCCTGATCAGGAGTAGCGCGCGGGTTTGAGCGGCAGGGCGGCCCAGATCACCTTGCCGCCGCTCGCGGTGTACTCGACCTCACACGCGCCGCCGGCCTCACGGGTGATCTCGCGGACGAGGAGCAGTCCGCGGCCACCGGTCCGGCCGTGGTCGGTCTCCAGGGCCGTCGGCCGGTACGGGTGGTTGTCCTCCACGGCCACGCGGACCCACTCGGCGCCGACGGCCACCTCGACGGCGATCGTCGGCGACAGGACGGCCGCGTGCTTCACGGCGTTCGTCACCAGTTCCGAGACGATCAGCAGCAGCCCCTGGGCCACGTCGTCCGAGACGGGCACCCCCTGACGCAGCAGCAGGTCCCGTACGGCGTGCCGCGCCTGCGGGACCGAGGCGTCGACCGCGGGTGCGGTGAAGCGCCAGATCCCTTCGTACGGCAGCGGATCCGCCGGCCCGGGGCCGAGGGGCGCCGCGCCGCCCTCTGGGCGTGGGCCGAACCCCCGCCCGTCGTCGTTCATCGTCCGGTCGCCACCCTCGCGCTCGATTGTCGCCACACCTCGAGTGTTGGTAACGATGCGCTCCACACCCCAGGCCTGAACAGAAGTCAGCAACTATCGAGCATTTCTGACCGTTGGCGTATGACACGGTCAGTTGTGGGACTGCTCCTGTCCCTGTTGTGCCGTCTCGGCGAACTATTCGGGTTGTACGGGTTTGGCATCCGGATAGCATCCGGCGCATGGATCCGCAGATGCAGTACAGCGTCACCGACTCGGTCGCGACGGTCGCCATCCGTCATCCCGAGAAGCGCAACGCCATGACGGCCGCCATGTGGCGCGCCCTGCCGCCGCTGCTGGCGGAGTCGGCGGGCGATCCGGCCGTGCGGGCGCTGGTGCTGACCGGTGCGGGCGGGACGTTCTGCGCGGGGGCCGACATCTCGACGCTGCGGGGCTCGCCGGAGGAGGCGCAGGGGCTGGCCGTGCGGGCCGAGGAGGCGCTCGCCGCGTTCCCGAAGCCGACCCTGGCGGCGATCCGCGGTCACTGCGTGGGCGGCGGGGCGCAGCTCGCGGCGGCCTGTGATCTGCGGTTCGCCGAGGAAGGCGCGCTGTTCGGGGTGACGCCCGCGAAGCTCGGCATCGTCTACCCGGCGTCCTCGACCCGTCGCCTGGTGTCCCTGGTGGGGCCCGCCACCGCCAAGTACCTGCTGTTCTCCGGCGAGCTGGTCGACGCGGAGCGGGCACTGCGCACCGGCCTCGTCGACGAGGTGCTGCCCGAGGGTCAACTCGGCAAACGGGTCGCCGAGTTCACCCGGACCCTGGTGTCCCGTTCGCAGCTGACGCAGGCGGCGGCCAAGGAGTTCGCGGACGGGCGCACCGACCGGGACGCGCACTGGGCCGGGCAGGCGCGCGCGAGCGGCGACACCGCGGAGGGCGTCGCCGCGTTCCTGGAGCGCAGGCAGCCGCGGTTCGGCTGGAGCGTGCCTACGTCAGGATGAGACCGGCGTGCGACCGGAGCAGTTCGACGACGTGCGCGGGGGCCTTCTCGGGTGATCCGGCGTCGTAGGGCGGCTGCGGGTCGTACTCGGTGGCGAGCTGGACGATCCGCGCGTGGTCGTCGCCCGCGATGCGGCCGAGCAGGGTCAGTCCCATGTCGATGCCGGAGGAGACGCCGGCCGCGGTGACGTACTTGCCGTCGGTGACGACCCGCTCCCCCGTCGGCTCGGCGCCGTGGCGCTCCAGCTCCTCCAGGGCCAGCCAGTGGGAGGTCGCGCGGCGGCCCCGCAGCAGTCCGGCGGCGGCGAGCAGCAGGGAGCCGGTGCACACGGACGTCGTCCAGGTGCTGGTGGCGTCGGCGGCGCGCAGCCAGGTGAGCAGGGGTCCGTCCGGCGCCAGCGGGAGCGGGCCGGGGCCGCCGGGGACGACGATGATGTCGGGGTTCGGTACGTCCGCCAGGGCCCGGTCGGCGGTGAGCGCGAGGTTGCCCGAGTCGTTCCGCACCGGGCCGGGCCGCTCGGCGACGAAGACGGTCTCCGCGTCCGGGATCCGGCCGAGGGTCTCGTACGGGCCGACGGCGTCGAGGGCGGTGAAGCGGTCGTAGAGGACGATGGCGATCTGCATGGGGTCCTTCCGTCTGTCTGCTGGGGCTCGGGGCGTCTTGCGGGGGCTCGGGGCGTCTTGCCCGGGCCCAGGGCGTCTTACTGGAGCTCAGGGCGTCGTCGCGGGGCGGAAGCGGCGGCGGTACTCCGCCGGTGGCGTGCCGAGGGCCTTGACGAAGGCGCGGCGCATGGCCTCGGGCGTGCCGTAGCCGCTGGTGCGGGAGATCTCCTCGATGCCGTCGGAGGTGTCCTCCAGCAGGCGGCGGGCGTGTTCGAGGCGGACGCGGTCCACGTAGCGGCCCGGCGTCATGCCGGTCTCGGCGCGGAAGGCGCGGGCGAAGTGGCGGGGTGAGAGGCGGGCGCGGGCGGCGAGGGCGGTGACGGAGAGGTCGGCGTCCGGGTGCTCGCCGATGAAGCGCTGGACGTCCCGGAGGGGCTCGCGGTGGGCGGTCTGGGCCGCGAGCTGGGCGCTGAACTGCGCCTGGTTCCCGGGCCGGCGCAGGAACACCACCAGGTGCCGGGCGATGGTGAGGGCGGCGTCCCGGCCCAGGTCCTCCTCGACCAGGGCGAGGGCGAGGTCGATGCCGGCGGTGACACCGGCGGAGGTGGCGATGTGCCCGTCGCGTACGTAGACGGGGTCGGGGTCGATCTCGACGGCCGGGTGGTCCCGGGCGAGCCGGTCGCAGTACGCCCAGTGGGTCGTGGCGCGGCGGCCGTCCAGGAGGCCCGCCGCGGCGAGCACGGCCGCGCCGGTGCACACGGAGACCAGGCGCGCGGCGCGCGGCCCGTGCTCGCGCACCCAGTCGACCAGGCGCGGGTCCGGCCGCAGGCTGCCCGTCCCGCCGGGGACCAGCAGGATGTCCGGGTCGCGCGCCGTGGCGAGGGACTCGTCGGGGACGAGGGTCAGGCCGCTGGTGGTCCGCACGGGCCTGCCGTCCAGGGCGGCCGTGCGGATCCGGTACGTCCCCGGGGAGTGCAGTTCCGCGCCCGCGAAGACCTCCACGGGCCCGGTGACGTCGAGACTCTGCACGCCGTCGAAGAGCACGGCGAGCACGGTGTGCTGGGCCATGCCGTCGATTCTTCGCGGGTCCGGACGACGACCGCAATGACGAGTTCCCCACCTTTCCTGCCATGGCCCGCACGACCGTAGAGGGCATACCAAGCGGTTGGTAACCTGCCCGCCATGACGACTGCCGCCCTCGAGCCGCGCGCCGGCCGACGCTGCCACAACGTGCTCAACTCCCTGCACTCCACGCACTACTTCTCGCCCGACCTGGGACGCGAGCTGGGTGCCGTGGGGGTCACCGACCCCCGGGCCGTGAACTTCGCCGTGCGCGCCGCCGCCCTCGGACCGGTCGGAGCCGGGGCGGTCGCGGCGGCCTTCTACAACTACAAGTACGAACTCGTCGCCCGGCACGTGCCGGCGGTCTGGGAGAGCGCCGCGCCCGGCCGGGTGCTGGCGGCACGCGCGCGTGCGGTCGACGCGACCCTGCGCCGGCTGCTGGGCGAGGAGGCCGTGGCGTCGGCGGAGATGGCCGAGGCCGCGCGGCTCGCGCTGCGCGCCGCCGAGGCCTGTTCCCGCGAGGCCCGGCCGCTGTACGCCGCCCACGCCGATCTGCCCGTCCCCGAGGAGCCGCACCTCGCGTACTGGCACGCGGCGACCCTGCTGCGCGAGCACCGGGGCGACGGGCACCTGGCCGCCCTGATGTCCGCGGGGCTGGACGGGCTCGAAGCGCTGGTGACCCACACGGCCACGGGCAAGGGCATGACACCCAAGTGGGTGTTCGGCACCCGGGGCTGGACCCAGGAGGAGTGGGATGCGGCGCGGGACCGGCTGCGCGAGCGCGGGCTGCTGGACGGGGCCGGCGAGCTCACCGAGCGCGGTGCCGCCCTGCGTCAGGAGATCGAGAACGAGACGGACCGCCTCGACCGGGCCCCGTACGAGCACCTGGGACCGCAGGGCGTGGCCCGGCTGACCGAACTCGGCGGCGCCTTCGCGCGGGCGGCGCTCATGGCGGGGGCGTTCCCGGCGGACCTGATCGGCAAGGGCTGACGGGGTTCCCGGGGCGCTGCGACAGGGCCCCGTCAAGGCTGCTCCGCCTGCACTCGCGACCGTCCCGGGCACATGTGTTCGGCCGTGACGCATGGTGAGGCGTCTGCGAGGTACCCGGTCTCTCCCGGCCGGTGCGGTCGGGAGAGGAGAAAGGGGAAGTACGTGTTCCGTGCTATCGCAGACGTGCTGCGCCAGATCGGCGGCGCCATCGCCACCGTCGTGACGCTGCCTTTCCGGGCCCTGGCCCGGCTCTTCGGCGGGGCCTCGTCCTCCACCCGCAGCCGCAGGGTGTGACCCGGCCGCCGACCTGCCGCGTGCCGCCCTGATCCCCGAGTGTCGGTGTCACCTGCCACAATTGCCGCGCAACCTCAGTGGAGAAGGCGGTACGGGATCGTGACGACACCCGGGTCCAACGGGTCCATCAACGCAGGGACCATCGAAGGCAGGATCGCCGAGGAGCTCGGCGTACGGGAGCGGCAGGTCAGGGCTGCCGTGGAACTGCTCGACGGCGGTTCTACGGTGCCCTTCATCGCCCGCTACCGCAAGGAAGCGACCGAGATGCTCGACGACGCGCAGCTGCGCACGATCGAGGAGCGGCTGCGCTACCTGCGGGAGCTGGAGGAGCGGCGGGCGGCGATCCTGGAGTCGGTGCGCGAGCAGGGCAAGCTCACCGACGAGTTGGAGGCACGCATCCGGGGCGCCGAGACCAAGGCGCGCCTGGAGGACATCTACCTCCCGTACAAGCCCAAGCGGCGCACCAAGGCGCAGATCGCGCGTGAGGCGGGTCTGGAGCCGCTGGCGGAGGGGCTGCTCGGCGATCCGGGTGTCGAGCCCCTCGCCGCGGCCGCCGCGTTCGTCGACGCGGACAAGGGCGTGGCCGATCCGCAGGCCGCCCTGGACGGCGCCCGGGCGATCCTCACCGAGCGGTTCTCGGAGGACGCCGACCTGATCGGTGAGCTGCGCGAGCGCATGTGGGTGCGCGGGCGGCTGGCCGCCAAGGTGCGGGAGGGCAAGGAGGAGGCGGGCGCCAAGTTCGCCGACTACTTCGACTTCGCCGAGCCGTTCACGGAGCTGCCCTCGCACCGCGTCCTGGCCATGCTCCGCGGCGAGAAGGAGGAGGTCCTCGACCTCGTCCTGGAGCCCGAGGAGCCGACAGACGGGCCGTCGTCGTACGAGGGGATCGTCGCGAACCGGTTCGGGATCGCCGACCGGGGCCGCCCCGCCGACAAGTGGCTCACGGACACGGTCCGCTGGGCGTGGCGCACGCGCATCCTCGTCCACCTGGGCATCGACCTCAGGCTGCGGCTGCGCACGGCCGCCGAGGACGAGGCGGTGCGGGTCTTCGCGGCGAACCTGCGCGACCTGCTGCTCGCGGCCCCGGCGGGCACCCGCGCGACGCTCGGCCTGGACCCCGGCTTCCGGACGGGCGTGAAGGTCGCCGTGGTGGACGCGACCGGCAAGGTCGTCGCCACGGACGTCATCCACCCGCACGTCCCGGCCAACCGGTGGGACGAGGCCATCGCCAAGCTGGCCCGGCTCGCGAAGGAGCACGCGGTCGAGCTGATCGCCATCGGCAACGGCACGGCCTCCCGCGAGACCGACAAGCTCGCCGGGGAACTCATCGCGAAGCACCCGGAGTTGAACCTCACGAAGGTGATGGTGTCCGAGGCCGGCGCCTCGGTGTACTCGGCGTCCGCGTTCGCCTCGCAGGAGCTCCCGGACATGGACGTGTCGCTGCGCGGCGCCGTGTCGATCGCCCGCCGGCTCCAGGACCCGCTGGCCGAGCTGGTGAAGATCGACCCGAAGTCGATCGGCGTCGGCCAGTACCAGCACGACCTGTCCGAGGTGAAGCTGTCGCGCTCCCTGGACGCGGTGGTGGAGGACTGTGTGAACGGCGTGGGCGTGGACGTCAACACGGCGTCGGCGCCGCTGCTCGCCCGGGTCTCCGGCATCACGTCCGGCCTCGCGGAGAACATCGTGGCGCACCGCGACCAGAACGGGCCCTTCAAGTCCCGCGGTGAGCTGAAGAAGGTGGCGCGGCTCGGCCCGAAGGCGTACGAGCAGTGCGCGGGCTTCCTGCGGATCCGCGGCGGCGACGACCCGCTGGACGCGTCGAGTGTGCACCCGGAGGCGTACCCGGTGGTCCGGCGCATGGTGAAGACGGCCGGGCAGGAGGTCGCCGGCCTCATCGGCAACACGGCGGTGCTGCGGTCGCTGAAGCCGCAGGAGTTCGTGGACGAGACGTTCGGTCTGCCGACCGTCACCGACATCCTCAAGGAGCTGGAGAAGCCGGGCCGCGACCCGCGTCCGGCGTTCAAGACGGCCGCGTTCAAGGAGGGCGTCGAGAAGATCTCCGACCTGTCGGCCGGGATGATCCTGGAGGGCGTGGTGACGAACGTGGCCGCCTTCGGGGCGTTCGTCGACGTCGGCGTCCACCAGGACGGGCTGGTGCACGTCTCCGCGATGTCGAAGACGTTCGTCAAGGACCCGCGGGACGTGGTGAAGCCCGGGGACATCGTCAAGGTGAAGGTCCTCGACGTCGACATCCCGCGCAAGCGGATCTCGCTGACGCTGCGGCTGGACGACGAGGCGGCCCCGCAGGGCGGCCAGGCCGGCGGCCCCGGCGAGCGCCGGCAGCGGGGCGGGCGGCCGCCGCAGCAGCGGCAGGGCGGTGGCGGTGGCCGCGGCGGGCAGGGCGGTGGTCGCGGCGGCCAGGGCGGCGGGTCGCGTCAGGCGCCGGCGCCTGCGAACAGTGCGATGGCCGATGCCCTGCGCCGGGCCGGTCTGGTCGATCCGAAGAACGGTCGTCGCTGACGGCTGCGCCGGCGGCAGTGGGGAGCTGCGGGGCCGTCGTGGCCGGTCGCGCAGTTCCCCGCGCCCCTTACCGGGCGGATCTAAACTGGGCGTTATGTCTGCTGCACGCGTCCTCACCTGGGAAGTTTCCGCGAGCCGGGGGTTCGAGACCGCCTGGGTCCAGCTCCGGGGCGGTGTGCTGCGGGCGCGTGGGCGGGCCGTCGGGACCGAGCCGGAGCCCTACTGGGTCACGTACGACCTCGACACGGCCGACCCGTTCGTCACGCGCCGGCTGCGGGTGACGGTCGAGTCCGCCGGGGGCAGCCGCACGCTCGATCTGACGCACGACGGCGGGGGCGCATGGGCCGCTGACGGCGAGCGGCTCCCGGACGTCGACGGAGCCCTGGACTGCGATCTCGGGCTGTGTCCGCTGACCAACACCATGCCGGTGCTGCGGCACGGGCTCCATCGCGGGCCGGGCGAGCTGGAGTTCGTGATGGCCTGGGTGTCCGTGCCGGACCTGACGGTGAGGCCGTCGCGGCAGACGTACACGCATCTGCGTCCCGGGCGGGTCCGGTACGCCTCCGGTGACTTCCGCAGCGACCTGGAGTTCGACGAGGAGGGCTTCGTCGTGGACTATCCCGCGCTGGCCACGCGCCTGGCGGCGGCTCCCCGCTAGCGCTCGGTCACCTTGCCGTCCGTCACCTCCAGGCGGCGTGTCACGTGTACGGCGTCCAGCATGCGGCGGTCGTGGGTGACCAGCAGGAGGGTGCCCTCGTAGGCGTCGAGAGCCGACTCCAGCTGTTCGATGGCGGGCAGGTCGAGGTGGTTGGTGGGCTCGTCGAGGACCAGGAGGTTGACGCCCCGGCCCTGGAGCAGCGCCAGGGCCGCTCGGGTGCGCTCGCCCGGGGAGAGGGTCCCCGCGGAGCGCAGGACGTGGTCGGTCTTGAGGCCGAACTTGGCCAGGAGGGTGCGGATCTCGAGCGGTTCGGTGTCCGGGACGGCCGCGCGGAACGCGTCGAGCAGGGACTCCTCGCCGTGGAACAGCTTGCGTGCCTGGTCGACCTCGCCGAGCAGGACGCCCGAGCCGAGCGCGGCGTGCCCGGCGTCCAGCGGGACGCGGCCCAGCAGGGCGGCGAGCAGCGTGGACTTGCCGGCGCCGTTCGCGCCGGTCACCGCCACCCGGTCCGCCCAGTCGATCTGAAGGGAGACCGGACCGAGGACGAAGTCGCCGCGGCGCACCTCGGCGTCGCGCAGAGTCGCGACGACGGCGCCGGAGCGCGGGGCCGACGCGATCTCCATGCGCAGCTCCCACTCCTTGCGGGGCTCCTCGACGACCTCCAGGCGTTCGATCATGCGCTGGGTCTGGCGGGCCTTCGCGGCCTGCTTCTCGCTCGCCTCGCTGCGGAACTTGCGGCCGATCTTGTCGTTGTCGGTGCCCGCCTTGCGGCGCGCGTTCTTCACGCCCTTGTCCATCCAGGAGCGCTGCATCTGCGCCCGGTCCTGGAGGGCGGCCCTCCTGTCGGCGTACTCCTCGTACTCGTCGCGGGCGTGCCGGCGGGCGACGTCCCGCTCCTCCAGATAGGCCTCGTAGCCGCCGCCGTAGAGGTTGATCTGCCGCTGGGCGAGGTCGAGTTCGAGGACCTTGGTGACGGTGCGGGTGAGGAACTCGCGGTCGTGGCTGACGACGACCGTGCCGGCGCGCAGGCCGCTCACGAAGCGTTCGAGGCGTTCCAGGCCGTCCAGGTCGAGGTCGTTGGTCGGCTCGTCGAGGAGGAAGACGTCGTAGCGGGACAGCAGCAGGGAGGCGAGGCCGGCGCGGGCGGCCTGGCCGCCGGACAGGGACGTCATCGGCTGGTCCAGGCCGACCGCGAGGCCGAGGGAGTCGGCGACCTCCTCGGCCCGTTCGTCGAGGTCGGCGCCGCCGAGGCCGAGCCAGCGCTCCAGGCTGGTGGCGTAGGCGTCGTCGGCACCGGGGGCGCCATCGACCAGGGCCTGCGTGGCCTCGTCCATGGTCCGCTGCGCCTCTGCGACGCCGGTGCGGCGGGCGAGGAACGCCCGTACGGTCTCTCCGGGCCGGCGGTCCGGCTCCTGCGGGAGGTGGCCGACGGTGGCGGCCGGCGGGGACAGGCGCAGCTCGCCCTGCTCGGGCGCGGTGAGTCCGGCCAGCATCCGCAGCAGGGTGGACTTGCCCGCGCCGTTGGCTCCGACCAGGCCGATCACGTCACCGGGCGCGACGACGAGGTCGAGCCCGGTGAACAGGGAGCGGTCGCCGTGGCCGGCGGCGAGGTTCTTGGCGACGAGGGTGGCAGTCATCAGAGCGCCGATCCTAGTGGGCCGCTCACTGGGTCACGGCGGTCACCAGGACGGTTCCGGAGGTGCGGGCCACGAGGTAGGACTGCCCCTTGACCGCCTTGGCGTCCAGCGCGATGCGGTGGCGGCCGGGTTCCAGGACGCCGTCGAAGAGGTCGTGGGTGTGGGTGCGGGAGAGCCGGTCGAGGCGGTACGCGGTGACGGTGACGCGGCAGGCGGAGGTGACCTCGACGTCGGCACCGCCGCCGGCGGCGGTCAGGGCGGTGAGGCGACGCTGTCCGGCCGGGCTGCGGTCCAGGGCGTGTTCGATCTGGGCGACGAGGAGCGGCACGATCGGGGCGAGGCCGTCGACGTAGGCGACCGGGACCCGGGCGCGTTCGAAGGCGCGGCGGACGGCGGCACGTTCCTGCTCGGCGATCCCCCGGCCGAAGGCGACGGCGCCGTAGCCGCGCAGTTCGTCGGGCGGCACGCCGTCGGCGTCGTGGGCGATGTCGGCGCCGACGCCGATGGTGCGTAACGCCGCGGCGAGCTTGGCCAGGACGGCGACGCGGGCGCCGATCAGCAGGACGCGGGGGCGGGTGTCGGGGGCGGAGCCGTTCAGCAGGGCGCTCAGGGCCGCCCGGTACTCGGCGCCGCGGAAGCGGAACGGGCCGATGCCGTGGTAGCCGTTGAGCTCCAGGTCGGCGTGGTCGTCGGTCTGCCAGGCGAAGTCCCGCCAGATGAAGTCCTCGCCGTCCCGCAGGATGACCGCGGTGACGGCCCCGCAGGCCAGGTCCTCGCACTCGGGGCAGCCGTAGACGACGTACCGGCCGCCGGGCAGGGGCGCCGGGCTCTCCAGGAGCAGGCTGCGGACCTGCGCCGTGAAGATGGCGGGCGGTACGTCGGCGGCGAGCGGGGAGACCGCGTCGAGGTCGGAGAGCCGGAACAGCAGCGGGCGTCCGTCGACGATGAAGTCCACGAAGTCCCGGTGGACCTGGTAGCCGCCGTCGGTGAGGACTCCGCCGGCCCGCATCGCGGGTGCCAGGCCGAAGGTCGTGTACTCGGCACACATGCTGTGAGTATCCCCACACCGCGCGTGATGTGAGCACGGCATGACACATTCCGCTACGGTCCGGGCCATGGCAAGCGAGCTGAGTGACGAGATCGTGGTGGTCGGTGGCGGGGTCGTGGGTCTGACGACCGCCGTGGTTCTCGCCGAGGGCGGGCGCCGGGTACGGGTCTGGACGCGGGACGCCGTCGAGGCGACCACCTCCGCCGTTGCCGGTGCGCTGTGGTGGCCGTACCGGATCGAACCGGCCGAGCTGGCGCGTAGCTGGGCGCTGCGGTCGCTGGAGGTGTACGAGGAGCTGGCGGCGGGGGCCGAGCCGGCCGGCGTACGCATGGTCGAAGGGGTAATGGGTGACACCCGGCTCGACGAGGTCGACGGGTGGCTGGCGGGTCGGGTGCGGGGGCTGCGGGCGGCCTCGGCCGAGGAGGGCCCGGGGACGGGCATCCACGCCCGGCTACCGCTCATCGACATGCGGGCCCATCTGCCGTGGCTGCGTGAGCGGTTCGTCGCGGCGGGCGGGGTCGTCGAGACGCGTACGGTGACCTCCCTCGCGGAGGCCGACGCGCCCGTCGTGGTCAACTGCACGGGGCTCGCCGCGCGGGAGCTGGTGCCGGATCCGTCCGTGCGGCCCGTGCGCGGGCAGTTGGTCGTGGTGGAGAACCCCGGGGTCGACACCTGGCTGGTCGCCAACGACGAGGCCGGGGAGCACGCGTACATGTTTCCGCAGCCGGGCGGGCTCGTCCTCGGCGGTACGACCGAGGAGGACGCCTGGTCCCTGGAGCCCGACCCCGCGACGGCCGAGGCGATCGTCCGCCGCTGCGCGGCGCTGCGGCCGGAAGTGGCCGGGGCGCGGGTGCTGGAGCACCGGGTCGGGCTGCGACCGACCCGGCCGGCGGTCCGCCTGGAACGCGACGCCCTGCCGGACGGGCGGCTGCTGGTGCACAACTACGGCCACGGCGGCGGGGGCGTGACGGTGGCCTGGGGCTGCGCGGAGGAGGCGGCCCGGCTGGTCACCGGCTGAGGCCTCCTCCCCCGAGGACGACCGCTACCGGCACGACAGGACCGAGCGACCCGGCTGACGACGCCCGGGTCGCTCGGTCCTCTCGGTCTTCTCCGTCCCCTCGGTCAGTGTTCACCGGTTCGGTCAGGGTTTACCGGTTCGGTCAGTGCTTGCCGATCGGGTCGCCTTCCACGTCCGGGCCTCGGCCCGGGCCCACGCGGAACTCGAACTCGCCGTCGTACTTCTTGTGGCCCTCGATGACGGCCAGTTCGACGGCCTCGGAGCCCATCTGCTCGCGCACGATGACCGGGTCGCGGCGCAGGTCGCGCATGAGGGCGACGCACATGAAGGTCATCACGACGACGAACGGCGCCGCCGCGAGGATCGTGAGGTTCTGCAGGCCCGTCAGGGCGTCGCCCTGTCCGCTGCCCACCATCAGCATGATCGCGGCGACCGCGCCGGTGACCACGCCCCAGAACACCACGACCAGACGGCCCGGTTCGAGCGCGCCCTTCTGCGACAGCGTGCCCATGACGATCGAGGCCGCGTCCGCGCCCGAGACGAAGAAGATGCCGACCAGGATCATCACGAGCAGGCTGGTCGCGGTGGCGATCGGGAACTGCTGGAGCACGCCGAAGAGCTGGCCCTCCGGGGTCGCCTCCTTGCCGAGCCTGCCCTGCTCCTGCATCTTCATCGCCGAGCCGCCGAAGACCGCGAACCAGATCAGGCTGACCGTGCTCGGCACCAGGATGACGCCGCCGACGAACTGCCGGATGGTCCGGCCCCGGCTGATCCGGGCGATGAACATGCCGACGAACGGCGTCCAGGAGATCCACCACGCCCAGTAGAAGACGGTCCAGCTGCTCAGCCAGTCCGCGACGCCCTCGCCGCCGCTGGCCTCCGTGCGCCCGGCCAGCTGGGGCAGGTCGCCGAGGTAGGCGAAGACCGAGGTGGGCAGCAGGTCGAGGACGATGATGGTCGGGCCCGCCACGAACACGAACACGGCGAGAATCAGCGCCAGCACCATGTTCGTGTTGGACAGCCACTGGATGCCCTTCTCCACGCCCGACACCGCGGACGCGACGAAGGCCAGGGTCAGCACCGCGATGATCGCGACGAGCAGCCCGGTGCTCACCTTGTCCATCCAGTTCAGCTCCTGCACACCGGAGCCGATCTGCAGCGCGCCGAGCCCCAGCGAGGCCGCGGAGCCGAACACGGTCGCGACGATCGCGAGGATGTCGATGACCCGGCCGGCGGCGCCGTTCGCGTTCTTCTTGCCGATGAGCGGGGTGAACACGGCGCTGATGGTCTGCCGGCGCCGCCTGCGGAACGTGCTGTAGGCGATGCCGAGGCCCACCACGGCGTAGATCGCCCAGGGATGGAGCGTCCAGTGGAAGAGCGTGGTCGCCATGGCCGTCTCCATGCGGTTGCCGGAGTCGGCCGGGTCGGTTCCCGGCGGGGCCGTCGCGTAGTGCGACAGCGGCTCGCTCACGCCGTAGAACATCAGGCCGATGCCCATGCCGGCGCTGAACATCATGGCGACCCAGGAGACCGTGCGGAACTCCGGTTCCTCGCCCTCCGCGCCCAGGTGGATCCGGCCATAGCGGCTGATCGCGAGCCAGAGGGCGAAGACGACGAAACCGGAGGCGGCGAGCATGAACGCCCAGCCGCCGTTGTGCATCAGACCGCTGAGCATGCTGGTGGAGACGTCTTCGAGCGAGTCGGTCGCCGCGGCGCCCCAGACCACGAAGGCGAGGGTGAGCACCGCTGTGACGCCGAAGACGATGCGGTCGGTCTGCGGCCGGCTCTGGCCGGGCAGGCCCGCTTCCGACCCCGGCAGCGCGGCTCCTTCGTGGGAGTCCTTGTCGCTTGGTCGTTCTTGCGTCACAGGCGGCACCTTTCATCGGGACAGCGGGGAAGAACGGTTCTTCCGTAACGCTGCTACCACGTATGGCGGATTTTCACCCCCCTCAGCACGCGGTTTCGCGTGAACCTCCTGTCAGGTGGTACTCGGCCCGGTCGTCGAGCAGCAGGGGGACGAGCGCCCGCAGGGGCTGACGCAGCGGGACGAGCACGCCCTCGCCGTCCTTGCGCACGCGCACGCCGTGCAGGGCGAGTTCGTCGCCCACCTCGGCGTACTGGGCGGCCGTGAGACCGTAGCCGCAAGGTGGGTTCGGGATGATTTCGCCCGATTCGGGCGGGTCGTTGTCGGCGCCGCCGACGTAGACGGGGCCGGTGGCGGCGTAGCCCGCCAGCCGGGCCCGGCCGGTCGCCTCCTCGATCCGGCCACGGCGGTCGTCGGCGTAGGCGAACAGGCCCTTGAGCGCGGCCAGTTGGGAGCCGACCCGGCGCCGGTTGTTGAGCGCCTCGTCGGCCTTCTCGGCGTCGGTGAGCGGGTCGACGCGGCTCTCGATGAGCAGGCCGACGGAGTGTTTCACCCCGGACATGTTGCGCAGGATGCGCTCCTGTCCGTCCCCGGCGACCTGCTTGACCGGCTCGCCGGTGACCGGGTCGGTCCAGATGCCGTAGGTGCCGGTCGAGTGGCCGGCCCGTTGTGCGGCCGGCCGGACGTACGCCCCGGACAGCGTCCGCGCCTCCTCGTGCACCGCGTCGTGGGTGTTGAGGTTGCGCGGCCACAGGTCGAACAGGGCCTTGTCGTAGTACGGCGGTGTGGCCCCGTACTCGTGCAGGTCGTAGACGATGTCGGGGCGGTGGTCGCGGATGACGGCGGCGAGCGCGCGACCCTCCGCGGTCTGGAGGGCGAGGTGGTCGCGGTTGATGTCGACGCCGTCGCTGTTGCCGCGAGTGTCGGCGGCCCGGCCGTCGGGGTTGGCGGTGGGCACGACCAGGACCGTCGTGCGGTCCAGGAAGCGGCGGGTGAGGCTGTCCCGGGCGTACGCGAGGTCGCGGATCGTGGTCAGGCAGGCCTCACGGCCGGAGGGCTCGTCGCCGTGCTGGCTGCACACCAGCAGCACCGTGCTGGGGCTCGGCCGGGTGCCGATCCGGACGAGCTGGAGGGGGCGGCCCTGCTTCGTCGTGCCGAAGCGGGACATGGAGACACGGCTGCTCGACCGGTCGACGGCCCTGAGGAAGTCCTGCTCCTCGGGCTGGGTGGTCCAGCGGGCGCCGTCGGTCTGCTCGAAGCCGGTGCGCGGCGGTGAGTCCGTGGTCGTCGCCTCGGCCGGGGCGGCGACCAGGGTGGCGGCGAGTGCCGCGGCGGCCAGGGTCAGGGCGCGGACGCGGGTCACCGGGTTCCCTCCGGGACGCGGTGGGTGGTGCGCGGTTCCCGTACGCCGTCCAGGACGCCGGCGTCGGGCGTGGCGAACGGGGCGCCCGAGGTGGCGCGGGCGAAGGCGGTGGCGCCGCCGACGAACGGCACGCGGGCCGAGGTGCGGGCGAGGTCGAGCGTGAGCTTCGGACGGTCGGCGGGCGGGTCGATGAGGTCCTTGTCGGTGCCCGCGACGATCAGCGCCAGGCGGTGGCCCTTGGGCACGACGTGGTCGGTGGCCGCCAGGTCGAGGGTGATCGTGTACCGCTTGCCCGGGGTGAGCGGGGCGCCCTCGAGGTCCGAGGCGTGGTTGCCGAGGTCGGCCCAGCCACGGCTGACGACCGTGTAGTCGACGTCGGCGGTCTTCGCCTTCGTCTCCTTGAAGCAGGAGCTGTCGCCGGCGGTGCTCGGACCCCAGCAGGTGCGGTCGGGGAGGGTGGTGATGCCTTCGCCGGCGTCGGCGTAGTCGCGGATGGTCGCGGGTCCGACGTCCACGAGGACGGCGGAGAGGTGGGCCGTCGGGGTGGAGGGCGTGGCGGTGACGGTGACCTCGGAGGAACCGGACAGGCGCAGCTCGCGGGTGAGCGGCCCGGTGACGAACCCGGCCTTCTCCGCTGTCGGCTTGTCGATGCTCGCGGCCCAGTCGGTCTCGCTCAGCGCGGGGTCGTCGGTGAAGGTCTCGGTGCCGTGGCCGCGGTGCAGGCCGAGGGTGCCGACACCGGCCTGGGTGCCCCGGTCGGGGCGCAGGGTGGCGGCGCGGGTGCCGCTCGGCGGCCAGGTCCTGGAGGTGTCCCACTGGTCGGGCCGGCGTTCGATGTCGGCCATGGGCTCGCGGTCGATGCCGTTGTCGTAGCCCATGAGTTCGTGGTCGAACCAGCGGTGCAGGGTGTCGACCCATTCCGCGCGCCGGAAGTCGAAGGGGTCGACGTGGCCGGTCTGGGAGAGCCAGATCTTGCGCTCGACGCCGTTCTTCGCGAGGGCGTCCCACCACTGGCCGACGTGCTTCATGCGGACGTTGAGGTCCTGCGCGCCGTGGACGAGGAAGACGCTGGCCCTGACCTTGCGCGCGGCCTTCACGTAGTCGCGCTCGGTCCACAGCGGGGTCCAGTCGCCGCTGCGCGGGGCGCCGTCGACGAGCTTGCGCTGCACGGCCCCGCACTTGGCGCGGGCGTCGGGGCTGTTGACGTAGTTCGAGAGCCAGTCGGGGCCGGAGTCGTAGAGCGGGGCGCCCTGCTGGAAGTAGTAGTCGTACCAGGAGGAGATGGCGCTGATCGGGACGATGGTCTCCAGGCCCTCGACGCCGGTGGCGGCGACGCCGTTGGCGATGGTGCCGTCCCAGCTCTTGCCGATCATGCCGGTGCGGCCGTTGGTCCAGCCGGCCTGGGCGCGGGTCGTTCCGGTGCGGGTGGTGTAGGCCTTGGCGCGGCCGTTCAGCCAGTCGACGACGGCCTTCGCGGACTGGACGTCGGAGCGGCCGCCGACGTCGACGCAGCCGTCCGAGCGATTGGTTCCGGCCAGGTCGACGCCGACGAAGGCGTAGCCGCGCGGTACGAAGTAGTTGTCGTAGAACAGCGGCATCTGGACGACGTCGCCGTTCGCGTCGTACGTCTTCTTCTGGCTCTCGTTGCCGCGCCCGCAGCAGGAGTAGTACGGGCTGGCGTCCATGATGACGGGGATCTTCCGGCCCTGGCGGGCGGGTTCGCGGGGGCGGACGATGTCGACGGCGACCCGGTCGGCCCTTCCGTCACCGTCACCGTCGAGTCCGGTGTCCACCCAGACGGCCTCGCGGATGGCGTTCTCGTACGAGTAGACGGGTTCGCTCCCGCGGGGTGCGGCCTGTGCGGCCGCCGGGGTGAGCAGTGTGGCCATCAGGGCGGCCGTGGCCGCCGTCGCGAGCGGTCTC
Source organism: Streptomyces sp. SudanB52_2052 (assembly GCF_964272415.1). Taxonomy (NCBI): domain Bacteria; kingdom Bacillati; phylum Actinomycetota; class Actinomycetes; order Kitasatosporales; family Streptomycetaceae; genus Streptomyces; species Streptomyces sp. SudanB52_2052. The sequence continues at coordinate 1,240,689 of NZ_OZ186796.1, forward strand.
CAGGTCGTGAAGCGCGTGCGTTTCGGCATGCGCCGGACGCTACATCGGTGAACTCCTGTTCAGAAGAGGGCAGCTGACGGACCGGCGTGTCCGGAATCGGCTGATGGGCCGGGAGTCTCATGTCGGCCGAATGGCGATCGTGTGACAGCAGAGGCCATGGACATGACCAGGGACACAGGGAGTGAATAGGCTCCGGACAGACTTCGGGACCTACGACTTGGAGCCTTGCGTGCACCGCAGCATCATCGCGCCGGGAGCCCTGGCAGCGGCCGTTCTCCTGCTGGCGATCCCGGCATCGGCCGCTCCCCACTCCCCTGGCGCGCCGGGTATCGGCGACCCCTACTACCCGGCCTACGGCAACGGCGGATACGACGTCTCCCACTAAGACCTGAGGCTGAAGTACCAGCCGGCGACGGACGAGCTGGAGGGCACGGCGACCCTGGTGGCCCGCACCACGCAGGACCTGTCCAGCTTCAACCTGGACTTCCTGCTGGACGTCAGCGAGGTGCGCGTCAACGGGGCCGCGGCGTCGTTCACCACCTCGGGCGAGCACGAGCTGGAGGTCACGCCGAAGACGCCGCTGGCCAAGGGCACGCCGGTCACGGTCGTCGTGCGCTACCGCGGGGTGCCGTCGTCGAAGCAGGCCTACGGCTTCACCAGCTGGCACCGCACCCCGGACGGCGGCGTCGCGGCGAACGAGCCGGAGGCCGCGGCGTGGTGGTTCCCCAGCAACGACCACCCGCTCGACAAGGCCACCTACGACGTGTCCGTGCTGGTCCCGGACGGCACCCAGGCCATCTCCAACGGCACGCTGCAGTCGACGAGTTCGCGCCTCGGCTGGACCCGGTGGAACTGGCGCTCCAACAAGCCGCAGACCACGTACCTGGCCACGCTGGCGGTCGGGAAGTTCGACATCACGACCGGCAGGACCGAGAGCGGCATCCCGGTCCTCAACGCCTACAGCAAGGACCTGGGCGACCACGCCGGCGCGGCCCGCGCGAGCATCGAGCGCACCGGGGAGATCGCGGACTGGCTGGCGGAGTACTTCGGGCCGTACCCCTACAACGCGCTCGGCGGGTACGTGCCGAACACCACGACCGGGTACGCGCTGGAGACCCAGACCCGGCCGTTCTACAGCCCGCGGCAGTTCGCGAACGGGTCGAACGTGTCCCTCGTCGTCCACGAGCTGGCGCACCAGTGGTACGGGGACGAGGTGTCCCTGAAGCGCTGGAAGGACATCTGGATCAACGAGGGGTTCGCGCGGTACGCGCAGTGGCTGTGGTCCGAGCACGAGGGCGAGGGCACGGCACAGGAACTCGCGGACTACGTGTACGCCTCGCATCCGGCGGACGACCCGTTCTGGACGGTGAAGCCCGGCGATCCGGGCCCCGACAACCAGTTCCACATCGCGGTCTACGACCGGGGCGCCCTGGCGGTGCAGGCGCTGCGGAACGAGATCGGCGACGAGGCGTTCTTCTCCGTCCTCAAGGGCTGGCCCCAGAAGTACGCCCACGGCAACGCGTCGGTCGCCGACTTCCAGCGGTACACCGAGGAGGTCTCCGGCAAGCCCCTGGCCGCCCTGTTCGACACGTGGCTGTTCCAGCCGTCGAAGCCGGGGGCGCCGGCGGCCCGGGCCGCCGCGGTGACGGAGGCAAAGGCCGTGCCGCAGCCGAAGTCGTGGAAGAAGATCGCGGCGACCAACGGGGTGCACGGGCACGCGGAGCGTGGACACGGAGGGCACGGGCACTGAGAGGCCGTCCTGACCGGTGTCCCCGGGACGTCGAGGGCGGTGCCGCCTCGCACGCCCCACCCGGTCGCGCAGTAACCGGGCCTGCCGAAGGCCGTCCCTCGGCTTACGGTGGGCCCATACGCACCGGTCGTACGGGTCCGGCGGCGTGGACAGGCGGCCGACCGAGGAGCCGGACGTGCGGAAGCTGGCGATCATCGAGGCACCGTCCGTCCTCGGGCTGCGCCCGACGGGTGTCGAACACCTGGCGTCGGCGCTGCTCGGCGCCGGGCTGGCCGAGGCGCTCGACGCGGAGGTGGTGGGCCGGGTCGAGCCGCCGCCGTACGACCCGGAGCGCGACCCGGACACCGGGGTCCTCAACCCGGGCGGCATCGCCGTCTGCTCCGCCGCACTGGCCGACACCGTGGGCGGTGTCCTCGACACCGGCCGGTTCCCGCTCGTGCTCGGCGGCGACTGCAGCGTGCTGCTCGGCAACCTGCTCGCGCTGCGCCGCCGGGGCCGGCACGGTCTGCTGTTCCTCGACGGGCACACCGACTTCTACCAGCCCTCGGCGGAGCCGGCCGGCGAGGTGGCCTCCATGGAACTCGCCCTCGCCACCGGGCGCGGCCCGCGCGTGCTGGCCGATCTGGAGGGCCGGGGCCCGTTGGTGCGGGACGAGGACGTCGTCGCCCTGGGGTTCCGGGACGCGGAGGAGTCCGCGGCGTACGGCATGCAGCCGCTGCCGGACGCGCTGCACGCGATGGAGTTGGACACCGTCCGGGCCCTGGGCGCGGCCGAGGCGGCCCGGCGCGCGGTCGGGCTGCTCACCGGGGGCGGCGCGGGCGCCGGGTACTGGGTGCACCTCGACGTCGACGTCCTGGACGACGCCGTGATGCCCGCCGTGGACTATCGGCAGCCCGACGGGCTGACCTGGCAGGAGCTGGAGACCGTGCTGCGCGCGGCGCTGTCCGGCGGCGGGGCCGTCGGCCTCGACGTGGCGATCTTCAACCCGCGCCTGGATCCCGACGGGACGCTCACGCGGCGCCTCGTCGACTGCCTGGTCCGGGCCTTCGACGGCGGGGAGTGAGCCTGCGGTGGGGCCACCGGCCGTGGCCCCGGACCGCTACTTCGTCAGCCGGGACAGTTCCTGGTCCGCCGTCCGGGAGACACGGCGGCGCACGCCGTACCAGCCCGCCACCAGCATGATCGCGATCAGCGGGATGAGCAGGAGCGTCTTGCGGCCGACCTCGGGGTCGTTCCACATCATGCCGAGGCAGGCCAGCAGGAAGGCGATCGTGGCGATCTCCGTGACCGGGCTGCCGGGCAGCCGGAAGGAGGGCCGGGCGACCAGGCCCGCCTTGGCGCGGCGGACGAACACCAGGTGGCAGATCATGATGATCACCCAGGTGCTGATGATGCCGAGCGAGGCCACGTTCAGCACGATCTCGAAGGCCTGGGCCGGCACCAGGAAGTTCAGGCCGACGCCGAGCACGCACACGGCGCAGGTCAGCAGGATGCCGCCGTAGGGGACCTGGCTGCGGTTCATGCGGGCGGTGAACTTCGGGGCCGAGCCCGCCATCGCCATGGAGCGGAGGATCCGGCCCGTGGAGTACAGGCCCGAGTTCAGTGACGACATGGCGGCCGTCAGGACCACGAGGTTCATCACGTCGCCCGCCGCCGGGACGCCGATCTTCGACAGGACGGTGACGAAGGGGCTCTCGTCGGCCGAGTAGACCGAACCGGGGAGCAGGAGCGCCAGCAGGACGACCGAGCCCACGTAGAACAGGCCGACCCGCCACATGATCGAGTTCACCGCGCGCGGCACGACCTTCTCCGGCTCGGCGGTCTCGCCCGCCGCGACACCGACCAGCTCCAGCGCCGCGTACGCGAAGATCACGCCCTGCATGACGAGGACGACGGGCATCATGCCGTGCGGGAAGACGCCGCCGTTGTCCGTGATCACGCTCACGCCGGGCGTCTGGCCGCCGACCTCCTGCTGCGTGGCGAGCAGGAAGATGCCGATGAGCATGAAGCCGACGAGCGTGGCGACCTTGATGATGGCGAACCAGAACTCCATCTCGCCGAAGATCTTCACCGAGATCAGGTTCACGGCCAGCACCACCGCCAGCGCGGCCAGCGCGAGCACCCACTGCGGGATGTCGGTGAACATGCTCCAGTAGTGCGTGTAGAGGGCGATCGCGGTGATGTCGGCGATGCCGGTGGTCGACCAGTTCAGGAAGTACATCCAGCCGGCGACGTAGGCGCCCTTCTCGCCGAGGAACTCGCGCGCGTACGACACGAAGGAGCCCGAGGAGGGGCGGTAGAGCACGAGCTCGCCGAGGGCCCGGACCACGAAGAAGGCGAAGACGCCGCAGACCAGGTAGGCGATCGCCAGGGCCGGGCCCGCGTTGTGGAGGCGGCCTCCGGCGCCCAGGAAGAGGCCGGTGCCGATCGCGCCGCCGATGGCGATCATGTTGACGTGGCGGGCCTTGAGGTCCTTGCTGTAGCCGGCGTCGCCCGCGTCCGCGGGCACCTGGGCCGCGTCAGTGGGGGATGCGGCGGCTGCCGTGTTCACGGCGTCCTTGCTCACGGTGGATCCACTCTCTGGTGCGCCCGAGCGGGTCGCGCTCGGCTTCCGGACGTACATAAGGTCTGCGCCCTCGGTAAAGGCACAGACCACGGGGCCACCTTCCCTCACGCCGCGCGGCTCACGCGGTGGCATACGTCACAGAGCGCTCCTTCTCACATCAGCGTCACCCGGTTCGCCTGAGGTTTCACAGCACTGGTGAGACAGCGATACTGCTGCACATGACGACCGAGACCGAGCAGCCGACCCTCACGATCGACGAGCTGGCCGCCCGGGCCGGTGTCACGGTGCGCACGGTGCGTTTCTACGGCACGAAGGGGCTGCTTCCCCCACCGGTGCTCGGTCCCCGGCGCGTGGGGCACTACGGGCGGGAGCACCTGGCCCGGCTGGCGCTGATCGAGGAGTTGCAGCAGCAGGGCATGACGCTGGCGGGCATCGAGCGCTATCTGCGGCAGCTGCCGCCGGACGTGAGCGCACACGACCTGGCCATCCACCGGGCCGTGGTGGCCTCCTGGGCGCCGGACGCCGTCGGGACGGTCACGCGGGAGGAGCTGGAGCGGCGGGCCGGACGGCCGCTCGGCGACGAGGACGTCGAGCGGCTCGTCGCGATGGGCGTGGTCCGGCCCGTGGAGGACGGCTACGAGGCCGACCTCGGTCTGCTCCGGCTGGGCGTCGGCCTGCTGGACGTGCCGCTCTCCCAGGAGGCGATCTTCGCGGCGCGCACCGTTCTCGTCGAACACACGCGCGCCGCGGCCCGGGAGCTCTCCCAGCTCTTCCGCGGCGAGGTGGCGGAGCGTGACGCCCGGGACGTGCGGTCCCTGTCCGCGCACATGCACCCGCTGGTGGTGCAGGCGCTCCTCACGGCCTTTCAGCGGTCGCTGAAGGAAGAGCTGGGCGAGTGGCTGACCGAGCCTTCACACGGATCAGCCGCGGGCTGAGTCGCTGAACCGCTCCCCCTGCTCCGCCTTCTCCACCAGCAGCGCGGGCGGCGTGAACCGGTCGCCGTAGCGCTCGGCGAGTTCCCGCGCGCGGGCCACGAACCCGGGCAGGCCGCCCTCGTAGCCGTTGATGTACTGGAGCACGCCGCCGGTCCAGCCGGGGAAGCCGATGCCGAAGATCGAGCCGATGTTGGCGTCGGCGACGGAGGTCAGCACGCCCTCCTCCAGCAGCCGGACGGTGTCCAGCGCCTCGGAGAACAGCATGCGTTCCCGCATGTCCTCGAACGGGATCCGGTGGCCGGGCTTGGTGAAGTGCTCGCGCAGGCCCGGCCAGAGCCCGGCGCGCCTGCCGTTCTCGTCGTAGTCGTAGAAGCCGGCGCCGCCGCTGCGCCCGGTGCGGCCGAACTCGTCGACCATGCGGTCGATGACGGCCTCGGCGGGATGGGGCGTCCAGGTGCCGCCGGCCTCCTCGACGGCCCGCTTCGTCTCGGCCCGGATCTTGCGGGGCAGGGTCAGCGTCAGCTCGTCCATCAGGGACAGCACCTTGGCCGGGTAGCCGGCCTGCGCGGCGGCCTGTTCGACGGAGGCGGGCTCGATGCCCTCGCCGACCATGGCGACGCCTTCGTTGATGAAGTGCCCGATGACGCGGGAGGTGAAGAAGCCGCGCGAGTCGTTGACGACGATCGGCGTCTTGTTGATCTGCCGGACCAGGTCGAAGGCGCGGGCCAGCGCCTCCTCGCCCGTGCGCTCCCCCTTGATGATCTCCACGAGCGGCATCTTGTCGACCGGCGAGAAGAAGTGGAGTCCGATGAAGTCGGCCTGCCGCTCGACGCCTTCGGCGAGGGCGGTGATGGGCAGGGTGGAGGTGTTGGAGCACAGCAGCGCGTCGGGGGCGACGACGTGCTGGATCTCCTGGAACACCTTGTGCTTGAGGGAGGTGTCCTCGAAGACGGCTTCGATGACCGCGTCGCAGCCGGCCAGGTCCTGGACCTCGGCGGTCGGCGTGATGCGGGCGAGCAGCGCGTCGGCCTTCTCCTGGCTCGTCCGGCCCTTGGCGACGGCCTTGGCGCACAGCTTCTCGGAGTAGCCCTTGCCCTTGAGGGCGGCCTCCAGGGAGACGTCCTTCAGCACGACGTCGATGCCGGCGCGGGCGCAGGAGTAGGCGATGCCGGCGCCCATCATGCCCGCGCCGAGGACGGCGACCTTGCGGACCTGGCGCGGCTCGATGCCCTTGGGGCGGTTGGCGCCGGAGTTGACGGCCTGGAGGTCGAAGAAGAAGGCCTGGATCATGTTCTTCGAGGTCTGCCCGGCGGCGAGTTCCACGAAGTAGCGGGCCTCGATGACCTGGGCGGTCTCGAAGTCGACCTGGGCGCCCTCGACGGCGGCGGCGAGGATGTTGCGCGGGGCCGGGTAGGGGGCGCCGCCCGTCTGCTTGCGCAGGGTGGCCGGGAAGGCGGGCAGGTTCGCCGCGAACTTGGGGTGGGCCGGGGTGCCGCCGGGGATCTTGTAGCCCGGCCTGTCCCAGGGCTGCTGGGACTCGGGGTGGGCGTCGATGAACGCCTTCGCCTTGGCGAGGAGTTCCTCGTGCGTGTCGGCGACCTCGTCGACGAGGCCGTTCTCCAGGGCGCGGCGCGGGTTGTACTGGGTGCCCTGGAGGAGGACCTTCAGCAGCGCGTCGGCGATGCCCAGCAGGCGGACCGTGCGGACGACGCCGCCGCCTCCGGGGAGCAGGCCGAGGGTGACCTCGGGGCAGCCGATCTTCGAGCCGGGTGCGTCCAGGGCGATCCGGTGGTGGCAGGCGAGGGCGATCTCGTAACCGCCGCCGAGGGCCGCGCCGTTGAGGGCGGCGACGACGGGCTTGCCGAGGGTCTCGATGCGGCGCAGGTTCCGCTTGATGGCCATGCCGCCGTCGAACAGCTCCTGGGCGGTCTCAGGGGTGACGCGGATGAGGTCGCGCAGGTCGCCGCCGGCGAAGAAGGTCTTCTTCGCGGAGGTGATGATGACCCCTCGGATGGTGTCCTTCTCGGCCTCCAGGCGGTCGGTGACGGCGGCGAGGGAGTCGCGGAACGCCTGGTTCATGGTGTTCGCGGACTGGTTCGGGTCGTCGATGACCAGGGTGACGAGGCCGGTGCGGTCCTGTTCCCAGCGGATGGTGGTGGACTCAGTGCTCATGTGGAGGTGCTCCGTGTGATCCGTCGGAGGGGGTCAGATGCGCTCGACGATGGTGGCGACGCCCATGCCGCCGCCGACGCACAACGTGGCGAGGCCGTAGCGCTTGTCCTGGCGCTCCAACTCGTCGACGAGGGTGCCGAGGATCATCGCGCCGGTGGCGCCGAGGGGGTGGCCGAGCGCGATCGCGCCGCCGTTGACGTTGACCTTGTCCAGGGACAGGCCCATGTCCTTCACGAAGCGCAGCACGACCGCCGCGAACGCCTCGTTGATCTCGACGAGGTCGATGTCGTCGATGGTCAGTCCGGCCTTGGCGAGGGCCTTGCGGGTGGCGGGGGCGGGGCCGGTGAGCATGATGGTGGGCTCGGAGCCGGAGACGGCGGCGGAGACGATGCGCGCGCGGGGCGTGAGGCCGTGGCGCTCGCCGACCTCCTTGGAGCCGATCGCGACGAGGGAGGCGCCGTCGACGATGCCGGAGGAGTTGCCCGCGTGGTGGACGTGGTCGATCTTCTCCACCCAGTGGTACTGCTGGAGCGCCACCGCGTCGAAGCCGCCGAGTTCGCCGATGTCCGCGAAGGACGGCTTCAGCTTGGCGAGGGAGTCGGCGGTGGTGCCGGGGCGCAGGTGCTCGTCGTGGTCGAGGACGACGAGGCCGCTGCGGTCCTTCACCGGGACGACGGACCTGTCGAAGCGCCCCTCCTTCCAGGCGGTGGCGGCCCGCTCCTGGGACAGGGCCGCGTACTCGTCGACGTCCCGCCGGGAGAAGCCCTCGATGGTGGCGATGAGGTCGGCGCCGATGCCCTGCGGCACGAAGTTGACCTGGAGGTTGGTCATCGGGTCGTTGAACCAGGCGCCGCCGTCGGAGGCCATCGGCACCCGGGACATCGACTCGACGCCGCCCGCGAGGACGAGGTCCTCCCAGCCGGAACGCACCTTGGCGGCGGCCAGGTTGACGGCCTCCAGGCCCGAGGCACAGAAGCGGTTCTCCTGGACGCCGGCGACCGTGTCGGGCAGCCCCGCGGCGATGGCCGCGATCCGGGCGATGTCGGATCCCTGGTCGCCGACCGGGCCGACGACGCCGAGGACGATGTCGTCGACGGCGGCCGGGTCCAGGTCCGGGAACCGGGCGCGGATCTCGTGGATGAGCCCGACGACCAGGTCGATGGGCTTGGTGCCGTGCAGGGCGCCGTTGGCCTTGCCGCGCCCGCGCGGGGTGCGGATCGCGTCGTAGACGTACGCTTCGGTGCTCACGAGGAGGCCTTTCGCTGAGGGGTGCGGGGCGCGGACAGGAGCCCGGGGACGTCCCAGTCCCGGGCGACGTCCGCGGTGTCGGCGCCCGGCCGGGCCGGGCCGCTGCGGACGGAGGTCGGGGTCGCGGAGAAGCGGGGGGCCGGGGCGGGCTGGGTGAGGCCGTCGTGGTCGGTGAAGGTGCCGCGGGCGGCCAGGTGCGGGTGGTGCGGGGCCTCGCGCAGGGACAGCACGGGCGCCACGCACGCGTCGGAGCCGTCGAAGACGGCCGTCCACTCGTCCCTCGTACGGCTCTTGAAGCGGGCGGCGACCTGTTCACGCAGTTCACCCCATCGGGCGATGTCCTTGCGGGCCGCGGCCTGGTCCTCGACGCCGAGGAGGGCGAGGAACTCCGCGTAGAACCGCGGCTCCAGGGCGCCCACGGCCATGTACTTCCCGTCGGCCGTCTCGTACGTGCCGTAGTACGGGCAGCCGCCGTCCAGGAGGTTGGCACCGCGGCGGTCCTGCCAGCCGCCGGCGGCGAGCATGCCGTGGATCATCGCGGCGAGGTGGGCGGTGCCGTCGACGATGGCGGCGTCGACGACCTGCCCGGTGCCGGTGGCGCGCGCGTGGTGGAGGGCGGCGAGGACGCCGACGACCAGGTAGAGGGAGCCGCCCGCGTAGTCGCCGAGCAGGTTGGCCGGGACGGCCGGCGGCTCGTCCGGCCGTCCGATCATGCCGAGGACGCCGGTGGGGGCGAGGTACGCGATGTCGTGTCCGGCGCGGTGGGCCAGCGGGCCGTCCTGGCCCCAGCCGGTCATCCGGCCGTAGACGAGGCGCGGATTGCGGGCGCGGCAGTGCTCGGGGCCGACGCCGAGGCGCTCGGCGACACCGGGGCGGTAGCCCTCGATCAGGATGTCGGCGCGGGCGGCGAGGCCGAGCACCTGGTCCGGGCCGTCCGGGGACTTGAGGTCGACGACCACCGAGCGCTTGTTGCGGTTGGTGACGTCGTACGCCGGGTCGATCGCGAGGCCGGGGCCGCCGGGCCGGTCCACGCGGACGACGTCGGCGCCGAGGTCGGCGAGGAGCATGGCGGCGAACGGGCCGGGCCCGATGCCGGCCAGTTCGACGACGCGCACGCCGGTGAGCGGGCCGTGTCCTGGCGTCCCTGCCGTGGTCATCCAGCCCCCAGTGCTGTGACACAAGTGATGTAACACCAGTGATGCTAAGAACACGTTCCAGTCGGCACAAGACCCGAACGAGCAAGCGCTTAGCAATCTGCCGGACGAAGTCAGGGCGCGTCCAGCTCCGCCGTCAGCCGCTTCGGCGCGCTCACCCGGTAGCTCTCCGGGGCGCACTGCTCGTCCACGGCACCCGGCAACCCCGGTGCGAACACGCGCGCTTTCTCCCACTTCTTCAGGGCATTCCTGGGCACGGCCATCGTCGTCCTCCGGGCTCGTCGTCGGGCTCCGCACTCCTCACGCTAGCCTCGGCCACCGACAGCGGCACGGGCTGCACGACCGAGGGGTGTCATGAGCAGGCAAAACAGGACGGACCGTCCGTACGACATCGTGCTCTTCGGAGCCACCAGCTTCGCCGGAACGCTCACCGCGGAGTACCTCGCCGCCCACGCGCCCGAGGGGCTGCGCTGGGCGATCGCGGGCCGGAGCCAGGAGAAGCTGGAGCGGCTGCGGGAGGGGCTGCCCGGTGACGCTGAGGTCGGCGTGCTGCGGGCGGACGTGTCCGAGCCGGACTCGCTGCGCGCCCTCGCCGAACAGGCGCGCGTGGTCGCCACGACGGTCGGCCCGTACGTGACGTACGGCGAGGAACTGGTCGCCGCCTGCGCGGACGCCGGGACGGACTACCTCGACCTCTGCGGCGAGCCGGAGTTCGTGGACCAGATGTACGTCCGGCACGACGCACGCGCGCGGGAGACCGGGGCGCGGCTGGTGCACGCCGCCGGGTTCGACTCGATCCCGCACGACCTGGGCGTCTACTTCACCGTGCGGCAGCTGCCGGAGGGTGTGCCGCTGAGCATCGAGGGCTTCGTGACCGCCGACGCGGCCTTCTCGGGCGGGACCTTCGCCTCCGCCCTCAACCAGTTCGCACGGCAGCGGGAGATGGCGGCGGCCGCGCGGGACCGGCGGCGGCACGAGCCGCGGCTGATGGGCCGCCGGGCGTCGGCGCCGCTCGGCACTCCGCGGTTCGCCAAGGAGGTCGGCGCGTGGGCGCTGCCGATGCCGACCATCGACCCGCAGATCGTGCGGCGTTCGGCGTCGGCGCTCGACCGGTACGGGCCCGACTTCCGATACCGGCAGTACGCGGCGGTGCGGCGGCTCCCCGTCGCGGTGGGCGGGGTCGCGGCCGTCGGCGCGCTGGTCGCGGCGGCCCAGGTGCCGCCCGCGCGGCGTTGGCTGTCCGGCCGTCTCAAGCCCGGCGACGGGCCGAGCCCGCAGAAGCGGGCGAGGAGCTGGTTCTCGCTGCGCTTCGTGGGCGAGGGCGGCGGCCGGCGGGTGTACACGGAGGTCTCGGGCGGCGACCCCGGGTACGACGAGACGGCGAAGATGCTCGCCGAGTCGGCGCTCTGCCTGGCCTTCGACGACCTGCCGAAGACGGCGGGTCAGGTCACCACGGCGGTGGCGATGGGCGACGCGCTGATCGACCGGCTGCGCGCGGCGGGCATCCGCTTCCGCGTCGCGTCGAGGGGCTGAGGGCCGCCGAGGGGCCACGGCCTACAGCGGCCACTCGGCGATGGTGTAGATCATCCCGGCGATCCAGCCGAGCCCGGCCAGCACGGCGAGGATCAGTCCTATGGTGACGGCCCGCTCGACGGTCTGGGTCGGGCCGGCGACGGGCTTGGGGGCGCGGTGCGTTGTCATGCGCCCCAGCCTGCCGACGGGGCCGGTGGCCCGGCATCCGTACAGGTACTCAGAGCCGGTACTCAGATCACACCGCCCGCTCCCGGCAGACCTCTCCCCCGGTTTGAGACTTTCCGCGCCCCAGCCCGCCCGGCAGCTCGGAAAGTGCCAATAAGGACTTCAATGAAACCCTTGAAGGCATGAAGTTCCTTCTCGAAGTCACCATGGACGACGCCGCGTTGACGAGGGACCCGGCGGGCGAGCTGGGCCGGATCCTCAGGTACTGGGGCGGCAATCTGCACCACTACGCGCTCCGACCCGGGGACGGGTCGCCCGTGTACGACTCGGAGTACCGCGAGGTGGGCCGCTGGCGGGTGGAGGATCAGGCGGAGTAGGTCTCCCGCAGCGCCTTCCGGCACAGCGCGTCCGCCCTGCGCGTGGTCTCCGGGAGGCGGTATCCGGGGGTCAGCGCGAGGGTGTGCGCGCAGGCACCGGCCAGGGACACGCGGTGGCCCACGGAGACGAAGACCGGCTTGACCGCGTCCCGGGTGCGCAGGGCGCGGCCGACCTCCTCGGTGCCGGCGAGCAGCGGGGAGCTGCTGCCGCGCGGGGTGTCCGGGTCGTCGTAGGTGAAGGTGAACGGGTTCTTCGCGACGCCGATCGTGGGCAGGCCGGTCAGCACGCCGAGGTGGCAGGCGAGGCCGAAGCGGCGGGGGTGGGCGAGGCCGTAGCCGTCGCAGACGACCAGGCCGGGCGGGCACGGCAGGGCGTCGAGCGCGGCGAGGACCGTGGGGAGCTCACGGAAGGCGAGCAGTCCGGGCACGTAGGGGAAGGAGACCCGGCCCACCGCCGTGGCCTCGGCGACGACGTCGAGACTGGAGGCGTCCAGCACGACCGCTGCCGCCGCCACGACGTCCCGTTCGTCGTCGTAGGCGACGTCGACCCCGGTCACCCGGCCCGTGCCGGGCGGCGGTCCCGTTTCGTCGAGGATCAGCCGGGCCCGCAGTTGGTCCTGGACGGCGCGGGCCTGTTCCTCGGTGGCGGGCCAGTCTTCGGGGGTGCGTACGGTCGTCATGGTGATCCCGAGCCTAGGGCCTGTCGACCTCAGGGCCTGTCGACGCCGGCATGATCCCGACGGCGGGCCCTCGGGGCAGCGCGAAGGCCGGCGGGGTCAGGGGACCCCGCCGGCCTCGTCCGGCACGTGCCTCACTTGCCCAGGGCGCGCTGCAGCTGGCTCTTGTTCATGCTGGAACGGCCCTCGACGCCCTTGCGCTTGGCCTCCTGGTACAGCTGGTCGTAGGTGGGGCCCTGGGAGCCCTGCCCCGACCGCTGGCCGCCGCGCTTGCTCGACGACATGTCCTTCGTCGACGTGCGGCTGGCCGTCTTCGACTCGCCGGAGCGGGCGCGTTCCTTGTTCACCGTCCGCGAGGCGATCTCCTTGGCGCGGCCGGTGCTCTCGCCCCGGTCCTGCGCGCTCTTCTCGATGTGCTCGTACTGGCGCTCCCGCTTGGAGCTCGAACCGCGTGGCATGACCGCTCACTTCCTTTCAGCTTCAGTGAACGAGTACCCACACTGCCAACAATCAGGACATACCGCTCACCCAATGCTCCAGGCGGGCAACGCGCCCCTTCTCTCCGGACGCCCAGCACCCTTGGTCCGTGGCGCAGTCGACGGTGTCGTAGGAGCCCGTGTCGACCGTCCGCCAGGTGTGGCCGCCGTCCGTGGTGAGGTCGGTGCCGGTGGGGCCGACGGCGAGGGCGGCCGTGCGGCTGTGCGGGAGCCAGGTCACGCCGGAGCGGTAGGCGGTCGGGGGTGTGGCGGCGGGGCGCCAGGTGTGCCCGCCGTCGGCGGTGCGGGCGGCGGCGCGCGGTGCGGGCTGGTCGGGGCGGAAGTCGCCGCCGACGGCGAGGCCATGGGTGCGGGCGGCGAAGGCCAGCGCGAAGACGCCACGCGCGGGGTCGCCCGCCGGGAGGGGCGTGTCGGCGGCCGTCCAGGTGCGTCCCCGGTCGGCGGAGTGGAGGACACGCGCGCGTGCGGCCCCGCCGGTGGCGAGCCAGACGTCCCTCGGCCCGGACGTCACCAGGCACTGGCCGCTCGCCGCGAACCCGGCCTCGCCCTCCTGCGCGGCCGGCATGCCCGCGGTCGGCAGCACCGTCCAGGTGCGGCCGCCGTCGCCGGTGGACAGGATGCGGAACTTACCGTCCACCGGGTCGCTCATCGCGAGGCCGTGGCGGTGGTCGAAGAAGGCCATGCAGTCGTAGAAGGCCTTCGGGTCGGTGTTGCGGAAGGACTCCGTCCAGGTCGCTCCGCCGTCGTCGGTGCGGTACACGCGGGACGCCTCGCCCTCGCCGATGGCCAGGACGACGGCCCGGCGCGCGTCGAACGCCTCGACGTCCCGGAACTGCACCTCCCCGGCGCCCGGGGGCGAGACGTTCCGCCAGGTCGCGCCGCCGTCCGTGGTGCGCAGGACGGTGCCTCCGGTGCCGGCGGCCCAGGCGGTGTTCCGGCTGACGGCGGCCAGGCCGCGGAACCGTACGTCCGGCGTGCCGGTGTCCTTCAGTTGCCAGTGCGGCACCCGGCGCTCCGGCTCGTGTGCCGGTGCGGCGGCCGTCGCGGCCAGGGCCGCCGCGCACGCCGCCGCCGCGATCATCCCTCGTCGTGTCCGTCCCGTCCGTCGCGTGCTCCCCAAGCGCCTCATGGCCGGGGAAGCTAGCCCACCGCCCGGGGGCCGTCCAGACGGCCTCGCGGGTGCCCCGGGTGTTCCGCCGGGCACCACAAGTGCCCGGCGTGACCCACGAGGAGAGCCATGTCACTCCCGTGCATGAACGCGGTGACAGAGGTCACTCGCTCTTCGTGTGCACGGATTGGCTGATTCCGTCGTCTCTTCCATTGCCCGGCCTCATCCGCCCGGAAGTGTCCGTCGCCGTCACAAGGGAGCAAGGCGTTGTCCATCGTCATCGAGCAGCCTGTGGAGGCCCGCCTCGTCGCCGCCGCGCCGCGTATGCCGAGCATTCCCGCGACGCTGCACTACGACCGGCGTGACCCGTTCGCCGTCCGCATGACCTTCCCCGCCCCGGCCACGCTGGAGGGCGTCGAGGTCTGCTGGACCTTCTCCCGCGAGCTGCTCGCCGCGGGTCTGAAGGACCCCGAGGGCCATGGCGACGTGCGGGTGCGGCCGTACGGGTACGACCGCACGGTGCTGGAGTTCCACGCCCCGGAGGGCACCGCCGTGGTGCACGTCCGCTCGAGCGAGGTGCGCCGGTTCCTGGAGGCCACGAGCGAGCTCGTGCCCGTCGGTCTGGAGCACCTCCAGCTGGATCTGGACCACGACCTCGCCGAGCTGATGCGGGACGCCTGCTGAACTGACGGTCCCGGGGCGGCGGCGTCGGATCGTCCCGGTTTCACCCTGCGGCACCTCGTCCGGCGAAGCACGGTCGGCGGAAAGCATCCGGCAGGCACGGGCCCGGCGGAAAGGATCCGGCAGCGGCGGGGTCAGGGGGACGCGGGTGCCGTCGTCGCCGCGGACACCGCCGCGCGCACGTCGCGCACGATGCGCGCCACCCCGGGCGACGCCGCCCCCGCCCGCTCGGTCAGCTCCTCGACGCGCTGCTCGAGGGCGCCGAAGTCCTCGCCGAAGAGGTCCGCCGCAGCCGCGAGCGCGGCGACCGCGGCGTCCCGCCCACCGACCTCGGTGACCGGCGACGGCCCCAGGAGGACCTGCCGCGTCTCCTCCCGCAGCGCGTCCACGGCGGCGACACGCTCCAGCGCGTACTCCACGGACGGGAACACGCCGAGGACCCGCTTCTTCTCCGCCCGCAGCCACCCCTCGGCCACCAGCTGCTCGCGCACGGCGTCGAGGGTGACCCGCGCCCGCAGCGTCACCCAGGTCCGCCAGGGGTGCGGGCACGACTCGCGGACGAGTTCCAGCAGCCCGTCGAGGACCGCGTCACCCGCGGCCGCGTCCAGGTCGACCGGCGTGGCGATGCCGTCCTCGTCGGTGAGCAGGCCGCCCCGGGCCAGCTCCACGAGGGCCCCGGCCCGCACCAGGGCGGACAGCCGGGCGATGGCCCCGGGCCGTGCGGTGTCCCAGGCGAGCAGGCAGAGCCGGGCCGGCGGCGAGAGCGGGCCGTGGGGCACGGGGCCTCCTCGGGGCGGGGAGATCGGGCTTCACGTTAATCCGTTGACAGGCTCCACGCCCGTTCCTACGGTGTACAGCGGTCCTGTTGCCGTCGATTGGAGAAGGACGTTGCTCGTCTGAGGTCCTGAGACACCGCCGCCTCACACCTGTCCGGTGTGGGTGTGCTGCGTGCGACCTCGGCGATCGAGCCGTCCTCCGGTGCAGGGCTTTCCTCATACCCGTGGCGCCTCTCTCCTGGTCGCAGGTGTCTCGACACGCGTTTGCCCCCGACCGCTTCGAGCAACCGCGAGTGAGGCCCACATGCCTACTTCCATCACCGTCACTTCCCTGTCGTTCACCTGGCCCGACGGCTCCCCCGTCTTCGAGGACCTGGACGTCGCGTTCGGCCCCGGCCGGACCGGTCTGGTCGGTGTCAACGGGTCCGGCAAATCAACCCTGTTGAAGCTGATCGCCGGTGAACTCACCCCGGCCGACGGCACCGTCCGCGTGGCCGGCGAGGTCGGATACCTCCCGCAGAACGTCACCCTCGACACGACCCTGCGCGTCGACGAGGCGCTCGGCATCGCCGACCGGCGGGCCGCGCTGCACGCCATCGAGGCGGGCGACGTGTCCGAGGCGCACTTCGAGACCGTCGGCGACGACTGGGACGTCGAGGAGCGCGCCCTGGCCACTCTCGGCGAACTCGGCCTCGGGCACATCGGGTTGGACCGCACCATCGGCGAGGTCTCGGGCGGCGAGTCGGTCCTGCTGCGCCTGGCCGCGCTGTTGCTGCGCCGGCCCGACGTGCTGCTGCTGGACGAGCCGACCAACAACCTCGACCTGTACGCCCGCAGGCGGCTGTACGCGGCCGTCCAGGCCTGGCCGGGCGTACTGGTCGTCGTCAGCCACGACCGGGAACTGCTGGACCTCGCCGACCAGATCGCCGACCTGCGCTCCGGCGAGATCACCTGGTACGGCGGCAACTATTCGGCCTACGAGGAGGCCTTGGAGACCGAACAGGAGGCGGCCGAGCGCATGGTGCGCGTCGCCGAGGCCGACTTCCGCCGACAGAAACGCGAACTGACCGACGCCCAGGTCAAACTGGCCCGCCGCAAGCGGTACGCGCAGAAGATGTACGACACCAAGCGCGAACCCCGGGCCGTCATGAAGCTCAGGAGCCGCGCGGCCCAGGTCTCCGCGGGCAAGCACCGGATCATGCACGAGGAGAAGCTCGCCGAGGCCAGGGAGCGGCTCGACGAGGCGGTGGAGGCCGTACGGGACGACGACGAGATCCGCGTCGACCTGCCGTTCACGGCCGTCCCTCCGGGGCGTACCGTCCTCACCCTCCAGGACCTCGGGCTCCGGTACGGCGCCCGGGTCAAGGGCGGGTTCGAGCTGCGCGGCCCCGAGCGGGTCGCGCTGATCGGGCGCAACGGCGCGGGCAAGACCACGCTGCTGCGCACGGTCGCCGGGGAGCTGGCTCCGGAGGCGGGCGAGGTGACGGCGCACGTCCCGCTGCGGTTCCTGCCGCAGCGGCTCGACGTCCTGGACGGGGAGCGGACGGTCGCCGAGAACGTGGCCCGGTTCGCGCCGGGCGCCACCAACAACCGGATCCGGGCGCGGCTGGCCCGCTTCCTGTTCCGGGGCGCGCGGGCCGACCAGCAGGCGGCGACGCTGTCGGGCGGCGAACGCTTCCGGGCGGCGCTGGCCGCCCTGATGCTGGCCGAGCCCGCGCCGCAGCTGCTCCTGCTGGACGAGCCGACCAACAACCTCGACATGGCCAGCGTGCGACAGCTGACCACGGCCCTGGACTCGTACGAGGGGGCGCTGATCGTGGCCAGTCACGACCTGCCGTTCCTGGAGTCGATCGGCATCACCCGCTGGCTGCTGCTGGAGGAGGGAGAACTGCGGGAAATCACGCCAGAGGCTGTCGGGTATTCCGCCTAGCGTCGGCCGCATGCCCGAATTCATCACCCTGACCGGAGCCCGCGAGAACAACCTCAAGGACGTCACCCTCCGCATCCCGAAAGGCCGGCTGACCGTGTTCACCGGCGTTTCGGGGTCGGGGAAGTCGTCGGTCGTCTTCGACACGATCGCGGTGGAGTCGCAGCGCCAGCTGAACGAGACGTATCCGTGGTTCGTCCGCAACCGGCTGCCCAAGTTCGAGCGGCCGCACGCGGACGGCCTGGAGGACCTCACCCCCGCGATCGTCGTCGACCAGCGGCCGGTCGGCGGCCACTCCCGGTCGACGGTCGGCACCATGACGGACGTCTACTCGGTGATCCGCGTCCTGTTCTCCCGGCACGGCACCCCGAGCGCCGGGCCGGCCACGGCGTACTCGTTCAACGACCCGTCGGGCATGTGCCCCGACTGCGACGGCCTGGGCCGGACGGTACGGCCCGACTGGGACCGCATCCTGGACCCGGAGCGCTCGCTCGCCGACGGGGCGGTCCGCTTCCCGCCGTTCGCCGCGGGGACGTGGCAGGGCCAGGCGTACACCAACAGCGCCGACCTCGACCCGGACAAGCCGGTGGGGCGGTTCACCGCCGCCGAACGGGAGTTCCTGATGCGCGGGCGGCCCGGCAGCAAGGTCACCGTCAACGGCAGCGGCGGCACCTGGACCACCGAGTACGAGGGCCTCGCCGACCGCTTCGAGCGGCTGTACCTGAAGCGGGACCTGTCGGCCATGAGCCAGAAGACCCGTGACCTGGTCCGGGAGTTCCTGACGGAGGGCGTCTGCCCGGCCTGCCGGGGAGCACGGCTCAACGCGGCGGCGCTCGCGACCCGGATCGACGGCCGGTCGATCGCCGACTGCGCGCGCATGCAGGTCACGGACCTGATCACCGTACTGAAGGAGATCGACGACCCGGTCGCCGGACCCATCGCGGGGGCGGCCGTGGCGGCGCTGGAGCGGATCGAGGCGATCGGCCTCGGTTATCTCAGCCTCGACCGGGAGACGGCCACGCTCAGCGGCGGGGAGGGGCAGCGGCTGAAGACCGTGCGGCATCTCGGCTCCAGCCTGACCGGCATGACGTACATCTTCGACGAGCCGAGCGTCGGCCTGCACCCGCGCGACGTGGGCCGGCTCGGCGATCTGCTCCTGCGGCTGCGCGACAAGGGCAACACCGTGCTGGTCGTCGAACACGACCCGGACGTCATCGCGCTGGCCGACCACGTCGTCGACATGGGGCCGGGTGCCGGAACCGGGGGCGGCACGGTGGTGTTCGCGGGGACGCCGAAGGAGTTGGCTGCTTCGGACACGCTCACCGGGCGCTGTCTGCGCCGGCGTCCGGCGGTCAAGGAGGAGGTGCGGCGGGCCACCGGCGAGCTGTGGGTCAAGGGCGCCGACCGGCACAACCTGCGGAACGTGACCGTGCGGTTCCCGACCGGTGTGCTCACGGCGGTCACCGGGGTCGCGGGGTCCGGGAAGAGCACCCTGGTCGGGGAGTTCACCGCCACCCACGACGAGGCCGTGGTCGTCGACCAGTCGTCGATCGGGATCTCCGGCCGGTCCACCCCGGCGACCTACCTGGGGATCATGGACACGGTACGGAAGGTCTTCGCCCGCGGGACGGGCGCCGAGGCGGGCCTGTTCAGCTTCAACTCCCGCGGCGCCTGCGGCACCTGCGAGGGGCGGGGCATCATCTACACCGACCTCGCCTTCATGGACCCGGTGACGACGACCTGCCACGACTGCGAGGGACGGCGCTTCAAGGAGGAGGTGCTGCGGCTCACCGTCCGCGGCCGGTCCATCGCCGACGTCCTGGAGATGACGGCCGAGCAGGCGCTCGACTTCTTCGACGACCCGGGCCTGCGACGGCGGCTGCGCGCCCTGCGGGACGTCGGGCTCACGTATCTGACGCTCGGCCAGCCCCTGTCCACGCTGTCCGGCGGCGAGCGGCAGCGCATCAAGCTGGCCACGCGACTGCACCGCACGGGCGCGGTGTACGTCCTCGACGAACCGACGACGGGCCTGCACATGGCGGACGTGGCGGGACTCGTCGCCCTGCTGGACCGGCTGGTCGACACGGGCAACACGGTCGTCGTCGTCGAACACAACCTGGTCGTCGTCGCCCGGGCCGACTGGGTGATCGACCTCGGCCCGGACGGCGGCAGGGACGGCGGCGAGGTCGTCTTCGAGGGAACACCGCGACAACTCCTCGAGGTGGAGGGGTCGTTCACCGGGGAGCACCTGCGGCGGGCGGTCCGGGCGGACGTCAGCGTGCCGGCGTGAGCTCCCCGGTGAGCCGTACGCCCGGGTGGGCGCGGTTGCTGACGACGGCGAGGCGGGGGCCGTGCCGATCGTGGTGCCACTGCCCGCCGGCCAGGGGGAGGAGCGCGATGTTGGGGGTCGGCCCGCGTGTCCAGTCGAGGCGGCCGGCGATGGTGTCGAGGGTGGTGCCGGAGAGGGCCTGGGCGACGGAGGCCCGGTCGGTGGGATCGTCCGCCACGGTGAGGGCGTGGTGGGCGGTCTCCAGCAGGGCGTGGGCGAGGCCGAGGGGCTGGAGCCAGGCGGCTCCGGTGTCCTGCTGGTAGGCGTGGGCGAGTTCGGCGCACGTGGTGCCGTCGAGGCCGGAGCGGTACGGGTGGTCCGGGCTCCAGTAGACGAGGGTGGCCACGCGGGCGTCGGCGAGTTCGCCGTGGACGTCGGTGGCGGGGGTGGTGTGGGTGTGCGGGTAGGTCAGCCAGCGGGAGCAGGTGATCAGCCGCGGCCGCACCCCCGCCGCGCGGGCCCGGCGGTGGAAGAGGGCGAGGTCGGTGGCCGTGGCCGCGCTGGTGACGCGGTCCGCGCCGTGCTCGCGCAGCCGCTCGACCTGCGTGGTGAAGCCGGCGGCCGGTTCCCGGTAGGCGCCGAGGTCGACCAGGGTGTGCCCGCGCGGGGACGTCACCGGGGCGAAGCCGTACCGGTCGTGGCGCAGCAGGTCGCCCTGCAGGTCGTCGTTCCACAGGCATCCGACGGCGCCGGTGCCGCCGACGCCCTCCCACAGGTCGGCGAAGACGGCGGCGATGTCGTCCAGCCCCCACGCGAAGTGGTACGTCCAGCGGAAGCGGTGCCCGGGCCCGGCCCCGCGGGTGTGGACGTACGCCTGCCAGGGGAACGTGGTGGACACACAGGGGACCCCGGCCCCTTCGCAGGCGGCCGTGACGGCGGGCAGGACCCTGGTTCCGGCCATGGTGAGTACCAGGTGGGCGCCGTACCTGTCGGCCAGGTCCCGTACGGCCCGCCGGGCCGCGTCCGGATCCGAGCGGCTGTCGCGCACGGCGACGGTCACGTCGTGGCGGCGGCCGCCGTTGCGGACGTGCGCCAGCCGGGGTGCGAGTCTGCGCAGGACGTACGACAACGGTGCCCCGAGGGGGGCCAGCCGGCCCGTCAGCGGCGCGACCACGCCCACGCACAAGGAAGTCGACGGCACCGGGGCCCCTCTCTTCCGTCGCTGCGCGCCGCTCAGTGGCCGGAACGGTCCGCGGTGACGCAGGTGGTCCTGCTGAACACCGCGACCGTCTCGTTGCCGCAGTTGTTGCTGTGGCCCGAGGCGTTCCGGGCGAAGAGCAGGTTGGACAGGACACCGCCGCCGGGACCCGCCTGGTCGCCGCCGCCCCTGCCGTCGTCCTCGGTCACGCAGGTGCGCTCCTTGAAGAGCGCCACCTTGCCGGTTCCGCAGAGGTTGGCGTGGCCGGAGGAGTTCCTGCCCGAGACGTTGGAGAGCACTCCGCCCGCTCCCGCGTCGCCGTCACCGGCATGGGCCGTGGCCATGCCGGCGGGGACGGCCATCAGCATCCCCACGATCGAGGCCACTACCGCCATGCGCCGCGTGCCGTACATCTGTGTCGGTTTCCTTCCGCTGGATCGATCGCCGGCCGTGCGGCCGGTGCACTACGACTAACGACACGTCGGAAGATCGACACGGCTCCGCCGAGGTGAATGATCCGCATGACGGTTGATCAGGTACTCCGAGGGGATGCCGGAGCCGGGGGTGTTGATGACTCGTCAAGCCACCGCCCGCGCCGCACACCGATGGGGTGGTTTGACGGCCCGCCCGCCGATCACGCGTGCGGGGTCCGCGAACACTGGAAGGGGGGTGGCGCGGGCCACCGGGGAGGGGAACGGCATGGGCGACAGCACGGTTCTGGTGGCGGTGGCGGAGGCGGGGCGCCCGGAGGCGGGCGGTGCCGCCGCCGGGCAGGTGGCGAGGATCGCCGAGGCGATCCGGGCACGCGGCTTACAGGTCCGCTGGGCGGGGAGCGTCGCCGACGCCGAGGCGGTGCTCAGGACGGAGGCGGGCCTGGCCGCCGCGGTCGTCGCCTGGGACCTCCCTGCGGGGCCGAAGACCGACGGTGAACCGGGCGGCGCGGCGGTGCTGCGGCGGATCGGGCGCCGCTTCCAGAACCTGCCCGTCTTCCTGCTCATGGCCGAGGAGGGGCTGCGCGACCTGCCGCTGTGGGTGTCGAAGTCGGTCGTGGGCTACGTGTGGCCGCTGGAGGACACGCCGGCGTTCATCGCGGGGCGGATCACCACCGCCGCGCGCGCCTACCAGGAAGCCCTGCTGCCGCCGTTCTTCAAGGCGCTGCGGCGCTTCGACGACGCGCACGAGTACTCGTGGCACACCCCCGCGCACTCCGGTGGGGTCGCCTTCCTGAAGTCGCCCGTGGGCCGGGCCTTCCACGACTACTTCGGGGAGCGGCTGCTCCGCAGCGACCTGTCGATCTCGGTGGAGGAGCTCGGCTCGCTGTTCGAGCACACCGGCCCGATCGGCGAGGCGGAGCGCAACGCCGCGCGGGTCTTCGGCTCCGACCACACGTACTTCGTGCTGCACGGCGACTCCACGTGCAACCGCCTGGTCGGGCACTTCAGCGTGACCCGCGACGAGATCGCCCTGGTGGACCGCAACTGCCACAAGTCGGTCCTGCACGGCCTGGTCGTCTCCGGCGCCCGGCCGGTGTACCTGGTCCCCACCCGCAACGGCTACGGCCTCGCGGGACCGCTGCCGCCGGCCGAGATCGCGGCGGACTCGGTGGCGGCGCGCATCGCCGCGAGCCCCCTGGCGGCGGACGCCGTGTCCTCACGCGCCCAGTACGCGGTGTTCACCAACTCCACGTACGACGGCCTGTGCTACGACGCGGTGGCGGCGGCCCGGGCCTTCGCCGCGGGCACGCCCCGGCTGCACTTCGACGAGGCGTGGTTCGCGTACGCCCGCTTCCATCCGCTGTACGCGGGCCGGTACGGCATGTCGGTGGACGAGGAGACCTTCCCCGGCCCCGACCGGCCGACGGTCTTCGCGACCCAGTCCACGCACAAGCTGCTGGCGGCGCTGTCGCAGGGCGCCATGGTGCACGTGCGGCCCGGGCCACGGGCGCCGGTGGAGCACGACCGGTTCAACGAGGCACTGATGATGCACGGCACGACGTCGCCGCTGTACCCGATGATCGCCTCGCTGGACGTGGCCACGGCGATGATGGACGGGCCGCAGGGGCAGTGGCTGGTCGACGAGGCGGTGACCGAGGCGGTCCGGTTCCGCCAGGAGATGGTGCGGATCGGGCGGCGGATCGAGGCCGCGGGCGACCGGCCGCCGTGGTTCTTCGGGGTGTGGCAGCCGGACGAGGTGACCGACCCGGCGACCGGGGCGCGCCTGCCCTTCGAGGAGGCGCCGCCGGAGCTGCTGGGGTCGGAGCCCTCCTGCTGGCACCTCGAACCCGGCGCGGACTGGCACGGCTTCCCCGGGCTGACCGACGGCTACTGCATGCTCGACCCGATCAAGGTCACCCTGACCTGCCCCGGGATCAGCGCGACGGGCGAGATGGCCGAGCGGGGCATCCCGGCCCGGGTGCTCACCGCGTACCTGGCCACGCGCGGCATCGTCGTGGAGAAGACCGACAGCTACACCACGCTGGTGCTGTTCTCCATGGGCATCACCAAGGGCAAGTGGGGCACGCTGCTGGACGCCCTCATGGACTTCAAGGACCTCTACGACGGTGACGTCCCGCTCGACCGCGTGCTGCCCGGCCTGGTCGCCGAACACCCGCGGCGCTACACCGGGCTGACCCTGCGTGCCCTCTGCCAGGAGATGCACGACCACCTGCGCGAGGCCCGCCTGGTGGAACTCCTCGACACCGCCTTCCGGGAACTCCCGGAGCCCGTCGCCCCGCCGCAGCAGTGCTACCAGCGCCTGATCCGCGGCGGCACGGAACGGCTGCGCCTGGCCGACGCGCCGGGCCGGGTCGCCGCGGCGATGGTCACCGTGACACCGCCCGGCATCCCGGTGCTCATGCCCGGCGAGAACATCGGCGCGGCGGACGCCCCGCTCCTGCGGTACCTGAGCGCCCTGGAGTCCTTCGACCGCCGCTTTCCCGGGTTCGGCAGCGAGACGCACGGGGTGACCCGCGACCCCGACCACGGCGACTACCTGATCGAGTGCCTCCGCAGGGACGAGAGGGAGGGAACCGACACCGCCGGCGCCGCCGCCACGACACCGGCTCAGCGGCGGGATGCGGAGGGGGTCGGTTCGGGGGGTTGAGCGGGGGCGGGTGGTCGGGCGGGCTGGACGGTCCCGCGCTGCCGGCGCTCCAGCCCCTCCCCCGGGGGTGTCCTCTCCTCCGTTCGCCCTGCATGATGGTCGGCCGACGCCCGATGCGCTCCGGTCGATCCCGGAAGCTCCGTCGGTGCGGTCCAGACACGTCCCATCCGATACGGAGTCACGCTCGTGCCCAGCAAGAAGGCCCTCGTCCGCCGCCCCAGCCCGCGACTCGCCGAAGGGCTGGTGACCCACATCGAGCGGGAGCGGGTCGACGCCGACCTCGCGGTCGAGCAGTGGGAGGCGTACGTGCAGGCCCTGCGCACGCACGGCTGGGAGACCATCGAGGTGGACCCGGCCGACGACTGCCCGGACTCGGTGTTCGTCGAGGACACGGTCGTGATGTACAGGAACGTGGCGCTGATCGCCCGCCCGGGCGCCGAGTCGCGGCGCGAGGAGACCGCCGGGGTCGAGGAGGCCGTGGCCGGTCTGGGCTGCTCGGTGAACTGGATATGGGACCCGGGCACGCTGGACGGCGGCGACGTCCTGAAGATCGGCGACACCGTCTACGTGGGCCGCGGCGGCCGCACCAACGCCGCCGGGGTCCAACAGCTGCGCGCCGCGTTCGAGCCGCTGGGCGCTCGGGTCGTCGCCGTACCCGTGAGCAAGGTGCTGCACCTGAAGACGGCGGTCACGGCACTGCCCGACGGGACGGTCATCGGGCACATCCCGAAGATGGACGCGCCCTCCCTGTTCGCGCGTTTCCTGCCGGTGCCCGAGGAGTCCGGGGCGCACGTCGTGCTGCTCGGCGGGGACAAGCTGCTGATGGCGGCGAGCGCGCCGAAGACCGCGGAGCTGTTCGCGGACCTGGGGTACGAACCGGTCGTCGTGGACATCAGCGAGTTCGAGAAGCTCGAAGGATGTGTGACATGCCTCTCCGTGCGGCTGCGGGAGCTGTATGTCTGAGCGCCTGAGCGGACGGCCCGTCCGGCCGCCGACCTGCGGGTCCGGAGGGCGTGGCACGCATGCGGACGACATCGCTGATCAGGGGCCTTTACAGCATTCTTAACCTACGGCCTCGTAACCTACGGCAACGTAGCCTACGATGCCGTAGGTTTCTGCACACCGCTCGTACGCATGTCCCCCTGGAGAGTCCATGACGATCACCACTCCCCACCTCGGCAGCCCCGCCGGCGCCTGGACCGACGCTCAGCTGCTGTACGCACTGGAGGAAGTGGTCGAGAAGGAACTCAACCGGCATCTTCAGGTCGCCAAGGACTGGATGCCGCACGAGTACGTGCCGTGGAGCGACGGGCGCAACTTCCCCGGCCTCTTCGAGGACGGCGAGGCCTGGGAGAAGGAGCAGTCCAAGGTCACCGAGATCGGCCGCATCGCGCTCGTCGTCAACCTGCTGACCGAGGACAACCTGCCCAGCTACCACCACGAGATCGCCTCGCTGTTCGGCCGCGACGGCGCCTGGGGCACCTGGGTGCACCGCTGGACCGCGGAGGAGGGCCGGCACGGCATCGTGATGCGCGACTACCTGCTCACCTCACGCGCCGTGGACCCGGACAAGCTGGAGCAGTTCCGGATGTCCCACATGAGCGAGGGCTTCGAGTCGGACAACCGCCACTCGATGCTGCACTCGATCGCCTACGTCGCGTTCCAGGAGCTGGCCACCCGCATCTCGCACCGCAACACCGGCCACCAGTCCGGCGACCCGGTCTGCGACCGCATGCTGGCCCGGATCGCGACCGACGAGAACCTGCACATGGTCTTCTACCGGAACCTGCTGAAGGCCGCGTTCGAGCTCGCCCCCGACCTGACCATGCAGGCCGTGCGGGACGTGGTCGTGAACTTCCGGATGCCCGGCCACGGCATCCCCGGCTTCGAGCGGGCCGCCGCGCAGATGGCGATCGGCGAGGTCTACAACCTGCGCATCCACCACGACGACGTGCTCCAGCCCGTGCTGCGCTTCCTGAAGATCATGGAGATCGACGGCCTGGGCCCGGAGGGCCGCAAGGCGCAGGAGGAGCTCGGTCTGTTCATGGGCGGCCTGGACTCCGAGGCGGCGAAGTTCGACGAGAAGCTGGCCGCGCGCAAGGCCCGCATGGCGGCCCGCGCCGGGGCCTGACGGCAACCGGGCAGACGCGACCGGGAGGCCCCGACCGCCACGAGCGGTCGGGGCCTCCCGGTGTGTCCCGGGGTGCTCGCGGGACGACACCTTCCCGGGGCCGCGCGCCTGCGTGCGGCTAGCGGGACGTGCGCCGCAGCTCCAGCCGCTCCTTCTCCGACAGACCGCCCCAGACGCCGAAGCGCTCGTCGTTGCTCAGCGCGTACTCCAGGCAGGCCGGACGGATGGGGCACAGACCGCAGATCCGCTTCGCCTCCCGTACCGAGCTGCCGGGCTCGGGGAAGAAGAACTCCGCCCCGGTCTGCGCGCACAACGCCTCCTGCTGCCAGGCGAGTTCGGGCGAGGTGATGGTGTCGATGTGCATGTCCGGAAGCGTCCCGGACGGCGCAAAACGTTCGATCAACGCGGGATCAACACCGCGTTCACGGGCCCCCGGCCGGCCTCGATGGTCGCCCGCCGGACGGACCGGCGCACGGCGGCGCGCGGGAACGAGTGAAACGCGTCCGGCGGCCCGGCGCTCCGGCGGCGGTTGTCCGTGGGCGGTGCGAGACTCGGCAGAGCAGACGACGGGACCCCGTGCGAGGAGGGCGACGATGCTCACCACCCGTTTTGTCACCGGTGCTCCGAACTGGATCGATCTCGGCGCACCCGACATCGACGGCGCCGCCGCCTTCTACGGCGGCCTGTTCGGCTGGCGGTTCCAGCCGGGCGGTCCCGAGGTCGGCGGGTACGGCCTCTTCCAGCTCGGCGGCCGGACGACCGCCGGGGGCATGCAGACCACGCCGGAGCAGGGCCCGCCCTCCTGGACGGTGTACTTCCAGGCCCCGGACGCGGACGCCACGGCACGGGCGGCCGAGCAGGCACACGGCACGGTGCTGGTGCAGCCGATGGACGTGCAGGACCTGGGCCGCATGGCGATCCTCGCCGACCAGGCCGGGGTGCCCTTCGGCCTGTGGCAGCCGGGCCGGAACAAGGGCCTGGAGGTCGTCCAGGAGCCCGGCTCCCTGTGCTGGATCGAGCTGTACACGGCGGACGTCCCCGCCGCGGCCGCCTTCTACCACTCGGTGCTCGGCCTGGAGACGGCCGGCGTCGACTTCCCCGGCGGCACGTACACGACGTTCAACCCGGCCGGTGAGGGCGAGGACGCCATGTTCGGCGGTGTCGTACCGCTGGCCGACGACCCGGGCGAGCAGGAGGCCCACTGGCTGCCGTACTTCGATGTCGGCGACACGGACGCCACCGTCGCCCGGGCACAGGAGCTGGGCGGCACGGTCCGCATGCCCGCCACCGACTTCCCCGGCGTCGGCCGCGTCGCCAAGCTGTCCGACCCGTACGGGGCACGCTTCGCGGTGATCCGCAGCGAGCCGCAACCCGGCTAGGGCCAGCGGGTCCGGCCGCTACGCGGAGGCCCGCCGTACCAGTGTCGTCGGCAGGACCACGCCGGACGGGGTGCCGGCGGCGCCCTCGCCGGGGGTGGCGCGGTCGAGGTCGCGCAGGAGGAGGCGGGCCATCAGGCGGCCCATCTCCTCGATGTCCTGGCGGACCGTCGTGAGCGGCGGGTCGGTCTGTTCCGCCACGGGCCGCATGTCGTCGAAGCCGATCACGGCCACGTCGTCGGGTACGCGCCGTCCGGCCTCCCGCAGGACGCGCAGCGCCCCCGAGGCCGTGAGGTCGTTGGCGGCGAAGACGGCGTCCACGTCCGGGCAGCGGTCGAGGAGTTCGCGCATCGCGCGCTCCCCTCCGGCCGGGGTGAAGTCGGCCTCGACGATCAGGGCCGGGTCGGCGTCCACCATGACGTCCCGGTAGCCGTCGAGCCGGTCCACCGCCGAGGTCTGGTCGAGCGCGCCGGTGATGTGCGCGATACGGGTGCGGCCGAGGCCGGCCAGGTGGCGGACGGCGTCGCGGGCACCGCCGCGGTTGTCGCTGTCGACGTAGACCACACCGCGCCGGTCGCCGCTCCAGCCGGGCCGCCCGCCGAACACGGTGGGGACACCGGCGCGCCGGATCAGCTCCGGCAGCGGGTCGTCGAGGTGCAGGGAGAAGACGAGGGCCCCGTCGACGTGCCCGCCGGCGAGGTACCGGCCGACCCGGGCGTGATCGTCCCGGCCCTCCGTGAGCAGCAGCACGAGCTGGTTGTCGTGGGCCGTCAGCTCCTTGCTGATGCCGCGCAGCTGGAGCGCGAAGAACGGGTCGGCGAACACGCGGGTCTCCGGCTCGGCGACGACCACCGCGACCGCGTCGTGCCGCCGGGTCACCAGGGAGCGGGCGGCCTGGTTGGGCACGTACCCGAGTTCGTCGACGGCCTTGCGGACCCGCTCGACGAGGGTGTCCCGCACCCCGTCCCCGCCGTTGACCACGCGGGACACGGTGGCCCGCGAGACCCCGGCCCGGGCGGCCACGGCCTCCAGGGTGGGACGCGGCGCTGTGTCGGTCACTTCGGGGCTCCTCACCTGCGGCTGCGGATCAGGATAGCCCCGGGGCCGGGCCCGGATGAGAGCGCTCTCGCGCCCGTCTCTGAGAGCGGCCCGGCTCAGGTGCCGGTCAGTGCTCGTGCCCCTCCCGCTGCTCCGCGGACTGCCCGTGCCGCCCGTGCTCGTGCGGGTCGTAGCCGGGGATGGTCCCGTCCGGCTTCTTCACCAGGAACAGCCCCACCATCCCCATGTCGGAGTGGCTCTGCACATGGCAGTGGTACATCCAGGCGCCGGCCCCCACCCCCTCCCCCGCGATCACCTGGAAGCCGAAGGAGTCGGCCGGGCCGGTGATCTTGTTGTCGATGACCTGGCTGGGGTCGTCGGGGCCGGTCAGCATGCCGGTGCGGTTGTCCGCCCAGCGGTGACCGTGCATGTGGAACGTGTGGTAGAACTCGCCGTGCGTGATCACGACGAACTCGACCCGGTCCCCCACCGTGGCCTCGAAGTTCGGCCCGGAGTGCGGCGGCCTGTTGTTGATGAGCATGTCGTTGAAGACCACCGTGTGCGTCCGGTCGGGCAGGACGTCTCCCTTGCGCCGGACGATGACCGGCCCGTACAGGCCCTTCTGCAGCCCCTGGGTGCCGTGGTCCGTGCCGACGACGTGGTCGTGGTAGTGCCAGTAACCCGCACTGCCCGCCCGCCAGGTGCCGTCCTTGCGGCGGCCGGGGGCGTGGGTGCGCCAGGTGTAGGTGCGGGTGCCGCCCGGCTCGACGTGGCTGCGGTTCAGCTTCGTGCCGTCGCTGGTGATCTCGTAGTCCAGGCCGTGGACGTGCAGGCTCACCGCCACGTCCATGGTGTTCTCGAACTCGATGTGCAGGGTGTCGCCCTCGTTGAGTTCGATCAGCGGGCCGGGAACGGTGGCCTTGCCCTTCTCCAGGCCGTAGCCCATCTGACCGTCCGCCAGCTTCTCGGCGTACAGCTTGATGCGTTTCACCTCGCCCCCGGCGGGCGCGGTCTTGGCCGGGCCGTCGGCGCTGAGGGCCTCCGGCGCCACGGACAACGATGTCGCGACGGCCGCGCCGCCCAGCAGGACCCGCCGGTTGAAGCTGCGTCTGTCCATGCGGAACTCCCCACCCTGGTAAGGCATTTACGGAGGCGTACCTGTGATGAACCTGTGAGACGGTACCGGCCGGATGCCGGTTTATCCACGCTCAAGACAAAGTTGGTGCCATCCCGGTCATAGGTATTGGCGGGATGGGCAAAGGGGTTTAGCTTCCTTGGCGGTGTTGCTGTGACCGAGGAGGTGCCCATGCACTTACGAGGGCTGAGCAAGAGAAGACGCGTCTGGGCGGCCTCCTTGGCCGCCGGTGCCGTGACCGCCGGGCTGCTGTCGGGCCCCGCCGCGAGTGCGCGTCCCTATCCGGAACCACCCCTGACAACGATGTCGATCAAGTCGCCGCCGGGCGGCGCGAACGTACGGGTGCTGATCTTCCACGGTTCCGCGGCCGGGGAGGAGTCGCCGGTCGTCAACGCCGGGATCGAGGCCATCGAGGACATCGGCCTGTCGGGTCCCGCGAACCGCCGTTTCAAGGTGCAGGCCACCGGCGACGCCTCGGTGTTCACCGACGGGACGAGGCTCGGCCGCTTCAACGCGATCGTGTTCCTGACCGGCGGCGGCGACGTCCTGGACCCGGAGCAGGAGGCGGGCCTGGAGGCGTACATGGAGGCCGGCGGCGGGTTCCTCGGCATCCATGACGCGGCGCGCGCGGAACCGTACTCGGACTGGTTCACCGGTCTGGTCGGTGCCCGCCCGGCCGCGTCGAGCCCCGCGGCCGTGCAGCGGGCGACCGTGGAGGTCGGCGACCGCCGGCACCCGGCGGCCACGGACCTGCCGGTGCAGTGGAAACGCCCGGACAAGTGGCTGAACTGGGTGAAGAACCCCTCGGGCGAGGTCCACACGGTGGCCCGGGTGCGGGAGTCGACGTACCAGCCGGGCACGGGGGCCAACGGCTGGGACCACCCCGTCAGTTGGTGCCGGGACTACGACGGCGGCCGCTCCTTCTACACCGGCATGGGCGGCACGGTGTCGTCGTACGACGAGACCGACTTCCGGGCCCACCTGCGCGGCGCGCTGATGTGGACGACCCGGCTGGAGCAGGCCGACTGCAAGGCCACCATCAACGCCAACTACGCGGCGGAGCGGCTGACCAAGCCCAACCAGCCGGGGCAGAACGACCAGATCGGCGAGCCGCACGGGCTGGTCACCGCCCCCGACGGCCGGGTCTTCTACATCGGCCGGGGCGGTGCCGACTCCTCGCAGCCGGTGATCACCGACTGGAACAACCCCGACATCGGCAAGGGCAAGGGCGAGATCCACGTCTACGACCCGAGGACCAAGCAGGTCACCCTGGCCGGCGCGCTGACCGTCTTCGGCAACAAGGGCGGCGGCGACGAACTGATCAAGGTCGAGGAAGGCCTGCTCGGCATCGAACTGGACCCGAAGTTCGCGCAGAACGGGTGGGTGTACCTGCACTACACGCCGCACGAGCGGATCGACCGCGAGACGCGGATGGCGGAGCGGCGGGTCTCCCGGTTCACCCTCGACCAGGCCACCAACAAGCTGGACCTCGCCAGTGAGAAGGTGCTCCTCAAGTGGCCGGTGCAGATCCACAGTTGTTGCCACGCGGGCGGCGGGATGGCCTGGGACTCCAAGGGCAACCTGTACATCGCCACCGGTGACAACAACTCCAGCGGCTTCAGCGGCGGTTACTCCGGCAACAACCCGGAGCCGAACTACAAGGGCGTCTCGTTCGCGGACGCGCGCCGCACGGCCGGCAACACCAACAACCTCAACGGCAAGATCCTGCGCATCCACCCGGAGCCGGACGGCACGTACACGCTGCCCGAGGGCAACCTCTTCACCGGGAAGGAGACCGACGAGGGCGGCGGCAAGACGCGCGGCGAGATCTATGTGATGGGCGTGCGGAACCCGGCGCGCATCTTCGTCGACAAGTCGACCGACGTGCTCTACGCGGGCTGGGTCGGACCGGACGCGAGCGGGCCCTCCACGACCTGGGGTCCGGCCAAGTACGACACGTTCGCCGCCATCACGAAGGCGGGCAACCGCGGCTGGCCGTACTGCATGGGCAACAAGCAGCCCTACCGGGACCGCAACCTGCCGGACCCGTCCAAGCCGCTGGGCTGGTACGACTGCGACCACCCGAAGAACGAGTCGCCGAACAACGACGGCCTGGTCAACCTGCCGCCGGTGACCGGCAACAACATCTGGTACTCGCCCTCGGGCGGCGCGCCGGACTACCCGCGGGACGCGAACGGTGTCCCGTCGTACAAGCCGGAGGAGGCCACGTACAAGCTGCCCTGGCTCAAGGGCGGCGGCCAGGCGGCGATGAACGGGCCGGTGTACCGGTCCGACGCGGTCGCGGCCGACAGCACCGTCAAGTGGCCGGCCTACTGGGACGGCAAGTGGTTCGTCGGCGACTTCTACGACGCCGACCAGCCGCGCCACGCGGTGCTGATGGACCCGAAGACGCAGGGCGACGGCGGTCTGCCGGTGCACGCGGAGTCGCTGAAGAAGATCGTGCCGATCGGCAACGACGGCATCAAGAACTTGATGGACTGGAAGTTCGGTCCGGACGGCGCGC
The DNA here is from genome assembly GCF_964272415.1 of Streptomyces sp. SudanB52_2052. Taxonomy (NCBI): domain Bacteria; kingdom Bacillati; phylum Actinomycetota; class Actinomycetes; order Kitasatosporales; family Streptomycetaceae; genus Streptomyces; species Streptomyces sp. SudanB52_2052. The sequence continues at coordinate 1,273,028 of NZ_OZ186796.1, forward strand.
TGTACGTCCTCGACTACGGGCGCGGCTTCTTCACCTCGGACTCCAAGTCGGCCCTGTGGCGGGTCGTCTACAAGGGCGGCGGGCCGACCCCGGCCGCCGGGCAGCTGGCGAGGGGGACCGAGTGACACGGCACCTACCGCACCGAAGAATCTGGGCCGCCCTGCTGGCCGCCCTGCTCGTGATGCTCGGCGTGCAGGCGATGCCCGCCGCCGGGCAGGCACAGGCGCCGGCCGCCGAACAGGTGCTCACCTGGACGGCCGGCAACGACATCGACAAGTACCTGTCGGCGCCGAAGACGGCGGTCGCCGGTCAGGCCACCATCGTCTTCGAGAACAGCACGGCCACCGGCAACACCACGGGCATGCCGCACACGCTGACGTTCGTGACCAGCGATCCCGAGTTCAACAGCGACGTGCAGCTCAACATCCTGGCCAACCCGAACGACGCCCAGGGCGGCAAGCACACCGCCCAGGTCACGCTCACGCCCGGCCGGTACTTCTACCACTGCACGATCCCCGGCCACGGCCAGATGCAGGGCATCCTCACGGTGACCGAGGGCACGGGCGAGGACACCACGGCGCCCGAGGCGTCGGCGCACGTCAGCGGCACGCAGAACACGCAGGGCCAGTACGTCGGCTCCGCGAGCGTGGCGCTGCACGCCACCGACGAGGGCGGCTCGGGTCTGGACCGGATCGAGTACGCGCTCGGCGACGCGGGCGCCTGGCAGCCGTACACCACGCCGGTCGTGGTCGACCAGGTCGGCGATCACACGGTCCGCTACCGGGCGTTCGACAAGGCGGGCAACGTCTCCGCCGAGAAGAGCACCCAGTTCACGGTCGTGGCACCGCAGTCGGACGACACCACCGCGCCGGAGACCTCGGCGACGGTGACCGGCGAGCGGGACCCGGACGGGGCGTACATCGACATGGCGACGGTCACCGTCTCCGCCTCCGACACCGGTTCCGGGGTCAACACCATCGAGTACGCGATCGGTTCCGGCGCCTGGCAGCCGTACACCGCGCCCGTGATGGTGCACCAGGTGGGCGAGCACACCGTCCGCTACCGCGCCACCGACAAGGCGGGCAACGTGGCGGCGGAGAAGAACGTGCGGTTCACGGTCGTCGCGGCGCCGCCGCAGGACACGACCCCGCCGGTGACGGGCGTGACCGTGGAGGGCACGAGGAACTCCGACGGGGCGTACGTCAACAGCGCCCGGGTGACCGTCACGGCCACCGACGCGCACGGCTCGGGCGTCGAGCGGATCGAGTACTCGCTCGACGGCGGGCCGTACCTGGCCTACTCGGCGCCGGTGGTGGTGGACCGGGCCGGTGCGCACACCGTGGCGTACCGGGCGACCGACAAGGCCGGCAACACCTCGGCGGCCCGCAGCGTGACCTTCACGGTCGTCTCCGGCGGGGTCCCGGCGCCGGACTGCCCGGAGTACGACGAGCGGCTGACGGTGTTCGTCGGCACGGTCGACTCGGGGGTGCGCAACCGGGTCACCGACAACCGGTGCCGGATCGGCGAACTGATCGAGGACGAGAAGGAGTGGACGTCCCACGCGCTGTTCCTCAAGCACGTCACGTCCGTCCTGGACGCGCTGCTGAAGGAAGGCGTGATCGACCAGCGCGAGTACAACGCCATCCGCAAGGCCGCCCGCCAGTCGGGCATCGGCAAACCGGGGCAGACCGAGGGCTACCGGGCGATCTTCGACGGCAGCGCGGAGTCCCTGGCCACGTGGCGGCACGTGGGCGGCGGTTCGTTCGGGCTGAACCCGGACGGGACGATCACCTCCAGCGCCACGACGCCGGGCATGGGCATGCTGTGGTTCCCGCAGCGCAAGTACGGCGACTTCTCACTGAAGCTCCAGTGGCGTGACGACGCGCCCGGCACCGGCAACGCCAACTCGGGCGTCTTCGTCCGCTTCCCCTGGGTCCACGACCACCCGGAGGAGCCGCGCCCGGAGTGGGTCGCCATCAAGTACGGGCACGAGGTGCAGGTGCTCGACCGCCCCGACGGCGACATGTACAAGACCGGCTCGATCTACGGCTTCGACCGCGTGGGTCTCGCCGGTGCCGGCGTGACGCAGAAGGGCACCTGGAACGACTACGAGATCCGGGTGGAGGGCCAGCACTACTCGGTCTTCCGCAACGGCGTGCTGATCAACGAGTTCGACAACACCGGCGGCCAGGAGTTCACCCCGCCCCGCGCGGACGACCCGGGCACGGACGGGCGGCGCTTCGCCTCCGGCTACATCGGGCTCCAGGTGCACGGCACCACGGACGTGGTCTCGTTCCGCGACATCCGGATCAAGGAGTTGTAGGAGGCGCCTGCTTGCGGGCCCTGCTCGGCTGTACCCGTCTGGGCTCCCCCGGCATCTTCGGATACTCGGGCGGGTACGGCAGGTCGCCCAGCCCGTGGTCGTGTTCGTCGCGGCGGGCGAGGTCGAGCAGGGCCTCCAGGGAGTAGCGGTGGTCGTCCATGTCCGCGTGCACGTCGCCGAGTTCGGCGAAGCGCGCGGGCATGGTCCCGAGGTCGAAGTCCCGCGGGTGCGCGACCCCTACCTCGTCCCAGCGCAGGGGCGCGGAGACGGGGGCGTGCGGGCGGGGGCGTACCGAGTAGGCGGAGGCGATCGTGCGGTCGCGGGCCGTCTGGTTGTAGTCGAGGAAGATGCGCTCGCCGCGCTCCTCCTTCCACCACTTGATGGTGACCTGCTCCGGCATCCGCCGTTCCATCTCCCGGCCGACGGCGATGGCGGCGCGCCGGACCTGGGTGAAGGTCCACCGCGGCTCGATGGGCACGAACACGTGCAGGCCCCGGCCGCCCGAGGTCTTGGGGAAGCCGCGCAGTCCGCCGAACTCGTCGAGCACCGCCCGCAGTTCGTGGGCGGCGCGGACGGCGTCCTCGTAGTCGGTGCCGGGCTGCGGGTCGAGGTCGATGCGCAGTTCGTCGGGGCGGTCCACGTCGTCGCGGCGGACCGGCCAGGGGTGGAAGGTGAGGGTGCCGAACTGGGCGGCCCACACCACCGCGCCGACCTCGGTGGGGCACATCTCGTCGGCGCTGCGGCCGCTGGGGAAGGTGATGTGCGCGGTCGGGATCCAGTCGGGCATGTTCTTCGGCGCCCGCTTCTGGAAGAAGTTCTCACCGGTCACACCCTCGGGGTAGCGCTCCAGGGTGGTGGGCCGGTCGCGCAGGGCGCGCAGGATGCCGGGGCCGACGGCCAGGTAGTAGCGGGCGAGGTCCAGCTTGGTGAAACCGCGCTCGGGAAAGAAGACCTTGTCCGGGCTGGACAGCCGCACGCTCCGGCCGTCCACCTCCAGTTCCACCGCGTCACCCATGTCCGTCACGGTAGGCGCAGCCCGCGCGCCGCGCATATCGGGCGCACCGGGTCATACAGGCGCAGAATCGAGCCATGGATCTGCCGGTGATGCCCCCTGTCCTGCCGATGCTCGCCAAGTCCGTGGCGGCGATCCCGGCGGGCATGCAGTACGAGGCCAAGTGGGACGGGTTCCGGGCGATCGTGTTCCGCGACGGGGACGAGGTCGAGCTCGGCAGTCGCACCGGGAAGCCTCTGACCAGGTACTTTCCCGAGCTGGTGACGGCCGTGCGGGAGCGGTTGCCGGAGCGGTGCGTGGTGGACGGGGAGATCGTGATCGCACGGGAGGGGCGGCTCGACTTCGACGCGCTGACGGAGCGGATCCACCCGGCGGACTCGCGGGTGCGGACCCTGGCCGAGCGGACGCCGGCCTCGCTCGTCGCCTTCGACCTGCTGGCGCTCGGGGACGAGTCGCTGATGGACGCCCCGCTGACCGACCGGCGGGAGCGGCTTGCCGGGGAGCTGTCCGGGGTGCGGGCGCCGGTGCACCTGGCGCCGGCGACCACGGACATCGAGGTGGCGCGGCAGTGGTTCGAGGAGTACGAGGGGGCGGGCCTTGACGGGGTCATCGCCAAGCCGCTGACCGTGCGCTACCGGCCGGACGAGCGGGCCATGTTCAAGATCAAGCACGAGCGGACGGCGGACGTCGTCGTCGCCGGCTACCGGCTGCACAAGAGCGGTCCGGTCGTGGGCTCGCTGCTGCTCGGCCTGTACGACGAGCGGGGCACGCTGCAGCACGTGGGCGTCTCCGCCGCCTTCACGATGAAGCGGCGGGCGGAGCTGGTCGAGGAGCTGGAGCCGCTGCGCCTGGACGACGTCTCGGGGCATCCCTGGGCGGCCTGGGCCGAGGAGGCCGCGCACGAGACGGCGCGGCTGCCCGGGGCGCCGAGCCGCTGGTCCGGCCGGAAGGACCTGTCGTGGGTGCCGCTCAGGCCGGAGCGGGTGGCCGAGGTGGCGTACGACCACATGGAGAACGGGCAGCGCTTCCGGCACACCGCCCGTTTCCGCCGCTGGCGCCCGGACCGGACCCCCGAGAGCTGCACGTACGCGCAGTTGCAGGAGCCGGTCCGCTACGACCTGGCGGAGATCCTCGGGGCGTGAGCGGGGCTCAGGGCTGCATGAGGACCTTGACCGCGCCGTCCTGCTTGCGCTGAAACATCTCGTACGCGTGCGGCGCCTCCGACAGCGGCACCCGGTGGGTGGCGAAGTCGTCCACGCCGAGCGGGTCCTCGTCGGTCAGGTACGGGATGATGTCGTCGCTCCAGCGGCGGACGTTGGCCTGGCCCATGCGCATCTGGATCTGCTTGTCGAACAGGGTGAGCATGGGCATCGGGTCGGCCATGCCGCCGTAGACGCCGGAGAGCGAGATGGTGCCGCCGCGGCGCACCAGGTCGATGGCGGTGTAGAGGGCGGCGAGGCGGTCGATGCTGAAGCGTTCGGCGAGCGGGCCGCTCAGCTTGCGGGGCATGATCGCCGTGGCCTGCTGGGCGAGCTTGGCGGCCGCGCTGCCGTGGGCCTCGGTGCCGACGGCGTCGATCACGGCGTCGGGGCCGCGTCCGTCGGTCTCGTCGCGGATCGCGGCGACGAGTTCCTTCTCGTCGCCGAAGGACCTGAGGTCGTAGGTCTCCACGCCGCGCGCGCGGGCCCGGGCCAGTCGCTCCGGGACCAGGTCGATGCCGAACACTCGTCCGGCGCCCTTCACCTGGGCGACCCGGCAGGCCATGTCGCCGATGGGGCCGAGGCCGAGCACGGCGATGCTGCCGCCCTGCGGGACGTCGGCGTAGGCGACCGCCTGCCAGGCGGTGGGCAGCACGTCGGAGAGGTAGACGAAGCGGTCGTCGGGCGGTCCCTCGGGGACCTTGATCGGGCCGTACTGCGCCTGCGGGACGCGCAGGTACTCGGCCTGGGCGCCCGGCACCGCGCCGTACAGCCGGGTGTAGCCGAACAGGGCGGCGCCCATGCCCTCGCCGTGGACCTGGGTGGTCTCGCACTGGGTGGGCAGGCCGGTGAGGCACATCCAGCAGTTGCCGCAGGCGATCTGGAACGGCACCACCACCCGGTCCCCCGCCTGGAGGTCTGGGACGCCGGCGCCGACCTCCTCGACGATGCCGATGGGTTCATGGCCGAGGATGTCGCCCGGGGTCATGAACGGTGTGAGCACCTCGTACAGGTGCAGGTCGGATCCGCACAGCCCGCTGGAGGTGATGCGGATGATCGCGTCCGTCGGCTCCTGGATCTGCGGATCGGGCACGTCCTCCACGCGCACATCCCGTTTGCCCTGCCAGGTCACTGCCCTCATCGCTGCGCGCTCCCTCCGTCGGCGTGCGCGTCGGTCGGTCGGCGACGCCCCGGGTACCCGGGGCGTCCCGCGCTGAACCCTGAGCCGATCGGCGGACACCGCGCGGACACCATCGCGCCGACCGCGATCAGGTATGGCCATCGGTGGCCAGATAAGCGCACAATCAAGACAAATCGATGACAGAGGCGCGGTGGCGACGGTGGGCATGGGACGAGGGGCAGGCGGACGGCGCGCCGCGACGACAGCGGCACTGCTGGCCGCCACGGTGACGGCCGCCCTGGCCGCCGGCTGCACGAACGGCGGCGGCACCACCGACGACAAACGGGGCTCGGCCCGGCAGCCGGGGCGGGAGTCCTCCCCGTCGGCGACCGGTCCCTCCGCCCCCTCCGTCCTCGCCGTCAAGATCGACAACGCGCGCGCGGCCCGGCCGCACACGGGCGTCGACGCCGCGGACGTGGTGTACGTGGAGCAGGTCGAGGGCGGGCTGAGCCGGCTGATGGCGGTGTACGCGACCCAGCTGCCGAAGACCGTCGGCCCGGTGCGCAGCGCACGCGAGTCGGACCTCGAACTGCTGCGGCAGTTCGACCGGCCCACGCTCGCCTTCTCCGGCGCGCAGAAGAAGCTGCTGCCGCTGATCGACAGGGCGCCGCTGGAGGCGGAGACTCCGGGCAGCGCCCCCGACGCCTTCTTCCGCGGCTCCGGCCGGCCCGCCCCGTACAACCTCTTCCTGCGGCCCGAGCGGCTCGTGCCCGAGGCCCCGGGCGAGGCGGCCCTGACCACTGGCTTCCGCCACGGCTCCGCCCCGGCGGGCGGCAAGGCGACGGCCTCGCAGACGGTGCGCTACCCGGCGGCCCGTTTCACCTTCACCTGGTCGGACGCCCGCGACCGCTGGCTGGTCGGCATGGACGGCGCTCCCGCCACGACCGCCGACGGCAAGCGGCTGGCGGCCGCGACGGTCGTCGTGCAGTACGTGAAGGTGCGTGAGTCCGCCTTCCGCGACTTCCTCGGCAACAACACGCCGTACACCGAGACGGTCGGCTCGGGCAAGGCGAAGGTGCTGCGCGACGGGCGGGCCCACGACGTGAACTGGAACCGCGGGGACGCCGCCGACGGCACGGCGTTCACCACCGGCGACGGCACGCCGGTGAACTTCGCGAAGGGCCAGGTGTGGGTGGTGTACGCCGAGGCGTCCTGACCCTTCCGCACGGGCCGCGCGGGTCAGCCGGGCGCCACCAGGGGCTCCCCGGGGTTGCGCAGCCCCTCGGCCGCGTCCGCCACCCGCCGGATGAGGTCGAAGAACACCGTCCGCTCCTCGGCGGTCAGCGGGGCGAGGAAGACCTGGTTCATCCGGGCGGTGCGCACGGTCAGCTTGCGGTGCGTGCGCACGCCCTCGTCCGTGAGGCGCAGCAGGAAGCGGCGGCCGTCCTGCGGGTCGCGGACCTTGTCGAGCAGTCCGCGCCGGCCGAGCCGGCTGATCACCTCGGCGATCGTGGACCGGTCGAGCCCCACCCGCTCCCCCACCGTGCGCTGGTCCAGGCCCGGCTCCGCGACGAGGGTGTTGAGGACCGCGAACTGCGGCGAGGTGATCTCCTCGGAGACCATCGTGTTCCAGAGCAGGTAGTGCGCCTGCTGGAGCCGCCGGGCCAGGTGCCCGGGGTGGGTGGTGAGGTCCGCCGCCGCCATGTGCACCCCTTGCTCGCGTTCGCCGGTCGTATTCGTTGGTGCACTGAACGATACCCGGCCACGGCAGGACTGTCTGCCGCCCGGGAAGCGACCGAGGGCGGATATGTCGAGGCCTTGACGCCCCGCCGTGCCGGTGGCAGCGTGAGGGGAGCTTCGCGGAAATAATCAGTGCCCTGATTAATTCGGTCGGGTCGCTCGGAAGAGATGGGGCTTCTCGGATGGACAAGGTGGTCGCCACAGCCGTGGAGGCGGTGGCCGACGTGCCGGACGGCGCGTCGCTCGCGGTGGGCGGTTTCGGGCTGAGCGGTGTACCGAACACGCTGATCCAGGCGCTCCACGAGCGCGGGGTCGCCGGACTGTCGGTGGTCTCCAACAACTGCGGGGCGATGGAGTCCGGCCTCGCGGTCCTCCTCGCCGCCGGCCGGATCGCCCGGGTCACGGGCTCCTACATCGGCGCCAACAAGGAGTTCGCCCGGCAGTACCTGGCCGGTGAGCTGGAGGTCGAACTGATCCCGCAGGGCACGCTCGCCGAGCGGTTGCGGGCGGGCGGCGCCGGGATCCCCGCCTTCTACACCCCGGCCGGGGTGGGCACCCAGGTCGCCGACGGCGGGCTGCCGTGGCGCTACGACGGTGCGGGCGGGGTCGCGCTGGCCTCGCCGCCGAAGGAGGTCCGGGAGTTCGACGGCACCGAGTACGTGCTGGAGCGGGGCATCCGCACCGACTTCGCCCTGGTCCGGGCGGCCCGCGGCGACCGGCACGGGAACCTGGTGTTCAACAAGTCCGCCCGGAACTTCAACCCGCTGGCCGCGATGGCGGGCAAGGTGACGATCGCCGAGGTCGAGGAGCTGGTGGAGCCCGGTGAGATCGAGCCGGACGCGGTGCACCTGCCGGGCATCTTCGTGCAGCGGGTGCTCGCGTTGACCCCGGAGCAGGCGGCGGACAAGAAGATCGAGCAGCGGACGGTGAGGTCCTGATGGCCTGGACGCGCGAGGAGATGGCCGCGCGGGCGGCGCGGGAGCTGAGGGACGGGCAGTACGTCAACCTCGGCATCGGCCTGCCCACGCTCATCCCGAACCACCTGCCCGAGGGCGTCGAGGTCGTCCTCGAATCCGAGAACGGCATCCTCGGCACCGGGCCCTACCCCACCGAGGACGAGGTCGACCCGGACCTGATCAACGCCGGGAAGGAGACGGTGACGGTCCTGCCGGGCGCGTCCTTCTTCGACTCCGCGCTGTCCTTCTCGATGATCCGGGGCGGGCACATCGATGTCGCCGTGCTGGGCGCGATGCAGGTGTCGGAGAAGGGCGACCTCGCCAACTGGGCCGTCCCCGGCAAGCTGATCACCGGGATCGGCGGGGCCATGGACCTGGTGCACGGCGCCCGTACGGTCGTCGTCGTCATGACGCACACCGCCAAGGACGGCTCCCCGAAGATCCTCACCGAGTGCACGCTGCCGCTGACCGGCAAGGGCTGCGTGAACCGGATCATCACCGACCTGGGCGTCCTCGACGTCACCGACGACGGGCTGGTGCTGGTGGAGACCGCGCCGGGCGTGACCGCCGACGAGATCGTGGCCAGGACCGCCGCCCGACTGACCGTGCCGGAGGGCGTGAAGTGAAGGACGTCTACATCGTCGACGCGGTCCGCACGCCGTTCGGCCGCTACAACGGCGGCCTGGCGGACATGCGCCCGGACGACCTGGCCGCGCACGCGATCCGTGCACTCCTCGCCCGCACCCCGGAGCTGGACCCGGCCCGGATCGAGGACGTGTACTTCGGCAACGCCAACGGCGCCGGCGAGGAGAACCGCAACGTCGGCCGCATGGCCGCCCTGCTCGCCGGGCTGCCCACCTCCGTGCCGGGCGTGACGGTCAACCGGCTGTGCGCCTCAGGCCTGGAGGCCGTGATCCAGGCGGCCCGGGCCATCGCGCTCGGCGACGCGTCCATCGCTCTGGCCGGGGGCGTCGAGTCCATGACCCGCGCGCCGTACGTGCTGCCGAAGAACGACAAGCCCTTCCCGGCCGGGCACACCGAGCTGTACTCGACGACGCTCGGCTGGCGCATGGTCAACCCGCGCATGGAACCGCAGTGGACGATCCCGCTGGGCGAGTCGGCCGAACTCATCGCGGACAAGCACAAGATCGGCCGGGAGCAGCAGGACGAGTTCGCGCTGCGCAGCCACGAGAAGGCCGCGGCCGCGCGGCAGCAGGGCCTGTTCGAGGGCGAGTTGGCGCCCGTGGCGGTTCCGCAGCGCAAGGGGGAGCCGGTGGTGTTCGCCGCCGACGAGTGCGTCCGGCCGGATGCCTCCCTGGCGGCGATGGCCAAGCTCAAGCCGTCGTTCCGTAAGGAGGGCGGGACGGTGACGGCGGGCAACGCGTCGCCTCTGAACGACGGTGCGGCGGCGCTGCTGCTCGTCGACGAGGAGGGGCTGAAGGCCACGGGGCGCGAGCCGCTGGCCCGGGTCCGTGCGACGGGTGTGTCGGCGACCGACCCGCACTACTTCGGGCTGGCGCCCGTGGAGGCGGTCAACCGGGCTTTGGCCAAGGCCGGCAAGGGCTTCGACGACCTGTCCGTGCTGGAGCTGAACGAGGCGTTCGCGGCGCAGGTGCTGGGGTGTGTGGCCGAGTGGCCCGAGTTCGATCCCGCGATTCTCAATCCGCAGGGTGGTGCGATCGCTCTCGGGCATCCGCTGGGTGCGTCCGGGGCTCGGCTCGCCGGGACGGTTGCCCATCAGCTTGCCCGGCGTGGCGGCGGGGTGGGTGTGGCAACGCTGTGCATCGGGGTGGGGCAAGGGCTCGCCCTCGTTCTGGAACGCTGAGCAATTCGCGCGGCTGCGGGCCGTCCGAGGCCGGTCGCGCCCGCGCGGCGGAGCCGCACATCGACACAGCCCCGCGCCCCTTCAGGGCGCGATCCTCGCCCCCCTTGACGACAACCGGAAGAACCTTCAAGGACCCCCATGACTCTCACCCAGCACGACATCGACCAGGAGATCGCGGCCGAGCACGCCGCGTACGAGAAGCGGCTCGCCGACGGCGGGCCCGTCGAGCACCACCCGCGGCGCGACTACGCGCCGTACCGTTCCTCGGTGCTCCGCCACCCGAAGCAGCCGCCGGTCACCATCGACGTCAGCAAGGATCCGGAGCTGGTGGAGCTGGCCTCCCCGGCCTTCGGGGAGCGGGACATCACGGAGATCGACAACGACCTCACCCGGCAGCACCACGGCGAGCCGATCGGCGAGCGCATCACCGTCTCCGGGCGGCTGCTGGACCGCGACGGCCGCCCGGTGCGGGGCCAGCTGGTGGAGATCTGGCAGGCCAACTCGGCGGGCCGCTACGCCCACCAGCGCGAGCAGCACGACGCCCCGCTGGACCCGAACTTCACCGGTGTGGGCCGCACCCTCACCGACGACGAGGGCCGCTACCACTTCACCACCATCCAGCCGGGCCCGTACCCGTGGCGCCAGCACCTCAACGCCTGGCGGCCGGCGCACATCCACTTCTCGCTCTTCGGCACGGCGTTCACCCAGCGGCTCGTCACCCAGATGTACTTCCCGAGCGATCCGCTGTTCCCGTACGACCCGATCATCCAGTCGGTGACGGACGACGCGGCCCGGCAGCGGCTGGTCGCGACGTACGACCACAGCCTGTCGGTGCCGGAGTTCTCCCTGGGCTACCACTGGGACATCGTGCTGGACGGCCCGAACGCCACCTGGATCGAAGAAGGGCGCTGACCTGCCATGACGAGGATCGACACCAGCCGCCCCGAGAGCGTGCTGCCCACCCCTTCGCACACCGTCGGCCCGTTCTACGGCCACGCCCTGCCGTTCCGCGGCGGCGAGGACATCGCGCCCGCCGGGCACCCGGACACGGTCACCGTGCACGGTTACGTCACCGACGGCGAGGGCAAGCCGCTGCCCGACGCCCTGATCGAGCTGTGGGGCCCGGACCCGGACGGCAACCTGCCGACCGCCGACGGCTCGATGCGGCGCGACCCGGCCTCGGGCGGCTTCCTGGGACGCAACGGCGTGGAGTTCACGGGCTGGGGCCGCATCCAGACCGACACCGACGGGCACTGGTACGCGCGCACCCTGCGGCCGGGGGCGCGCGGGCGGAACGCCCCGTACCTCAGCGTGTGCGTCTTCGCCCGGGGGCTTCTCCTGCACCTGTACACCCGGATCTATCTGCCGGGCGACGCGGCCGTGCTCGCCGCCGACCCGCTGCTGTCCCGGCTGGAGGACGGGCGCCGCGACACGCTGATCGCCGTGGAGGAGACGAGCGGCACGTACCGTTTCGACATCCGCCTTCAGGGCGAAGGCGAGACGGTCTTCCTGGAGTTCCAGTGACAGCTGCGCCTGACGACACCGGTCTGCTCGGCCCCGGTTGGGCCGGGTCGGCGGCCGCGTCCGCCACGAGCGACGAGGCGTATCTACGGGCGCTGCTCGACGCGGAGACCGCCCTGACCCGGGCTCAGGCGGCGCTGGGGCTCGCCCCGGCCGAGGCGGCCACGGCGGTGACCGAGGCGGCCGGCTCCGACGGCTTCGACGTACGGTCCCTGGCCGGGCGGGCCCGCGCGGGCGGCAACCCCGTCATCCCCCTGGTCGCGGACCTCACGCAGGCCGTGGGTGACGCGTACGGGCCCTACGTCCACCGGGGCGCGACCAGCCAGGACATCATGGACACGGCGACGATGCTGGTCGCGGCACGGACACTGGAGCCGGTCCTCGCCGATCTCGGCCGCACCGCGCGGGCGCTGTCCCGCCTGGCCGCCGAGCACCGTGACACCGCGATGCCGGGGCGGACGCTCACCCAGCACGCCGTCCCGACCACGTTCGGGCTGAAGGCGGCCGGATGGCGGTCACTGGTCCTCGACGCGCGGGACCGGGTGCGGTCCGTGCGCGAGTCCCTGCCCGTCCAACTCGGCGGCGCGGCAGGAACGTTGGCGGCCTTCGGGGCGTACGGTGCGGACGATCCCACCGCGCTGCCGGTGGCGTACGCCCGCGAACTCGGCCTGCGGGCACCCGACCTGCCCTGGCACACCCTGCGCACGCCCGTCGCCGATCTCGCCGGGTGCCTGGCGTTCACGGCGGGCGCGCTCGGCAAGATCGCCGTGGACGTCCTCACCCTGTCGCGCACCGAGATCGCCGAGGTCGCGGAGGGCGGCGGCGGGGGTTCGTCCGCCATGCCGCACAAGTCCAACCCCGTGCGGTCCACGCTCATCGTCTCCGCCGCGCGGCGGGCGCCGCAGCTCGCGGCCACGCTGTACGGGTCGCTGGCGGCCGAGGACGAGCGGCCGGCCGGGGCCTGGCACGCGGAGTGGGAGCCGCTGAGGGACCTGCTGCGGCTGGCCGGCGGGGCCGCCCGGGACGCCGTCGACCTGGCCGAGGGACTGCGGGTCAGGCCCGAGGCCATGCGCGCACACCTCGATCTCACGGGCGGGTCGATCGTCTCCGAGCGGCTGTCCGCCGAACTGGCCCCGGTGCTGGGCCGGGCCCGGGCCAAGGAACTCCTCACCCGGCTGGCCGCCGAGGGGCGCCCCCTCGCCGAGGCACCCGAGCTGGCGGACCTCGACCTCGACCCGACCCACTACACGGGCTCCGCGGGGGCCCTCACCGACCGTGCCCTGGAGCGACGTTGACCCTGCTGAACCACCGTGCCGAAGGGCCCGCCACCGCGCCGCCCCTGCTGCTCGGCCCCTCCCTCGGCACCTCGTACGCCCTGTGGGACGAGGTGGCGCCCGAGCTGTCGATCACGCACCGGGTGGTGCGCTGGGACCTGCCGGGGCACGGCGGTTCCGCGGCGGATCTCATCGCGGCGGGTGCGACGGTGGACGACCTCGCCGCCCTGGTGCTGGCGCTCGCCGACTCGCTCGGGATCGAGCGGTTCGCGTACGCGGGCGTGTCACTGGGCGGGGCCGTGGGGCTGCACCTCGCGGTGCACCACCCGCGGCGGCTGTCGTCGCTGGCCGTGATCTGCTCCTCCGCTCACTTCAACGGATCCAAACCATGGGAGGAGCGGGCCGCGCTGGTGCGGCGGGAAGGGCTGGCCGGGCTGGCGGAGAACGCGGACGCCCGCTGGTTCACGTCCGGGTTCACCGTGCGGCGGCTGGTGGACGACCACCGCCGCGCCGACCCGGACGCGTACGCCGCCTGCTGCGACGCGCTCGCCGCGTTCGATCTGCGGGACCGGCTGGCCGAGATCGCCGTGCCGACCCTGCTGGTCGCCGGCCGCGACGACCCCGCGACACCGCCCGCGCACCTGCGGGAGATCGCCGACGCGGTGCCGGGCGCGGCGCTCGTCGAGATCCCCGGCGCCTCGCACCTGGCGCCCGCGCAGTGCCCGGAGGCGGTACTGACCGCGCTCCGCGCCCATCTGGGTGGGCCGGGCGGACGCGGGATGGAGGTGCGGCGCGAGGTCCTCGGCGACGCGCACGTCGACCGGGCCCAGGCCCGGCAGACGCCCTTCACGGCCCGCTTCCAGGACTTCATCTCGCGCTACGCCTGGGGTGAGATCTGGACCGATCCGACGCTGTCGCGCCGCGAGCGCAGCATGATCACCCTCACCGCGCTGGTCGCGCACGGCCACTACGACGAGCTGGCCATGCACGTCCGGGCGGCCCGCCGCAACGGGCTCACCCCCGAGGAGATCGGCGCGGTGCTGCTGCAGACGGCGGTGTACTGCGGGGTGCCGGCGGCGAACTCGGCGTTCGCCGCGGCCCAGCGGGTGCTGGCCGAGGAGGACTCCACCGGAGGGTGACCCTGCCGGTCGTAGCCTCGGCGGTGGCTCGCTCGGACGCGCACGCGTGCCTACGGTGGGGGCATGTCGACCATCCTGATCACCGGTGCCACCTCGGGTCTCGGCCGGTACGTCGCCTCCGAACTGGTCCGCTCGGGGCATGTCGTCCTCGTCCACGGCCGGGACGCGGACCGCACCGAGCGGCTGGCCGAGGAGCTGCGGACCGAGGGGGACGCCGAGGCGTTCGTCGCCGACCTGGCCTCGCTGACGCAGGTGCGGGAGCTGGCCGGGCATGTCGCCGACGCCCATCCAGAGCTCGACGTACTGGTCAACAACGCGGGCGTGGGATTCGGGGCGCCCGGGGCGGGCCGTGAGCTGAGCGCCGACGGGCACGAGCTGCGGCTCGCGGTCAACTACCTGGCGCCGGTCGTGCTGACCCGGGCCCTGCTGCCGGTGCTGCGGGCGAACGCGCCGGCCCGGATCGTCAACGTCGGCTCGGCCGGTCAGGAACCCCTCTCCTTCGACGACCCCGAGTTCAGCCGCGGCTACGACGGCGTCTCGGCGTACTGCCGCAGCAAGTTCGCGCTCGCCGCGCACACCTTCGCGCTCGCCGAGGAACTGGACGGCACCGGTGTCTCGGTGAACGTGCTGCACCCGGCGACCTACATGGACACGGCGATGGTCCGCGAGGCGGATGTCTCGCCGTGGAACACGGTCGCCGACGGGGCGGCGGGGGTGCTGGCCCTGGCCACGCGGGAGCCGGGCAGCGGCCGGTACTTCGACGGGACGCGTCCGGCACGGGCCCATGAAGCCGCGTACGACCCGGGTGTGCGGGCGCGGCTGGCGGCGGTGACGGAGCAGTTGGTGCGCGCCTGAGTCACCGGGGTGCGGTGCTCAGCGCGGCCCGGCGCCCGACTCCAGTTCCGCGCGGGCCCGGGCCGCGAGTCCGTCCGCGCCGCACGAGACCGCCAGGTCAAGGCCGCGCCGGAGGTCGGCCACCGAGCGGGCGGCGATGCCGTACTCGATGCGGGCCGCCGCGTGCTCGTACTGGCAGGGCGAGGCCTCCAGGTAGGTGACGGCCTGGCCGGCGAGCCGGACCGCGCGCTGGCCGGTCTCCAGGGCGGCGGCGCAGCGCAGGGCCTCCCCTATGGCGGTGTCCGTGCCGAAACGCTCGGCCTGGCGGCGGACGTCGACGGCGAGCCGGGCGGCGCGGGCCGGGTCCTCGGTGGCGAGGGCGCGGGCGAGGTCGGCCGCCCAGGGGACGAGCACCGGGTTGTGGTGGCCGCGCGCTGCCGCCGCCTTCTCGGCGGCCTCCAGTTCGTTGACGCCGTCCTTGACGCGGCCGACGGCCAGCAGCAGCCGGCCGCGCACCGTCCGTGGATCCGGAAGCACTATGGTCGACGGGTAGGGCGGGGCGAAGCCATACCGTTCGGCGACGTCCCAGGCCTCGTCGACATGACCGCGGGCGAGCAGCGTGTCGACGAGATTGCAGATGACGGTCCAGTACAGAGGCAGCCCGCGGCCGACGCGCTCGGCGAGAGGCAGCGCCTCACGCAGGGACTGTTCCGCATCCCTGAGGCGGCCGCGCCTGCGGTGTGCGACGCCGACATAGGCGTGTGCGAGGGCGAGGTGCCCGCCGGTCCAGCCGGCGATCTCGTAGGCGCGCACGGCATCGTTGAAGAGGTTTTCGGCGCGGTCGAGGCGGTCGGTGTAGGCGTACGCGTTGGCCAGCATCAGCAGCAGCTCGATGCCCCACTCGGTGCCGGTCCAGCCGAGCCCGGAAGCCAGGCGGCCATTGACGAGAGTACGGTCGCACAGCTCAACGACCTCCTCGGCGTTCTCGCCGTGCATCAGGGCGTCGAAGCCGCGCAGGATGAGCAACGCGCGTTCGGAGTTGTCGCGCCCGGTGCAGGTCCGCGCGAGTTCGGCAAGGCGCTCGGAGCGGCCCGGTGAGGCGACCTCGTCGGCGTGGATCCCCTCCCACATCAGGCGCACGGCCTCCAGCCGTATCCGGGCGGGCCCGGGGTCGAGCCGGGCCATCTCGGCCTCGACCGTGCGGACGGCCTCCTCGAGCTCGTCGTTGTGGACCAGCGCCTGCGAGAGGCGGACGACGGCGTTCACCCGGTCGTCGCCATCCAGGCCGGGCATGCCGAGCGCCGCCCGCAGGTGGCCGATCGTCCTGCCGGGCGTGATCAGGAGGGTGGCGAAACCCAGTTCGCAGAGGACCTGCGCCCGGACGTCGGGCCGGGGCGGTTCTTCCAGGGCGCGCTCCAGGCAGCGGCGGGCGGCGTCGGGGGCACCGACGGCGAGGTGCTCGCGGGCCGCCTCCCGCAGTTGCCCGACGAGTTCCTCGTCGTCGTCAGGGTGGACTTCGAGGAGGTGACGGGCGGCGGCCGCGGCGCCGTGGCCCTCGTCGGTGACGATGCGGGCGGCGATGCCGTGCATGGCGGTGCGCAGGGCGTCCGGGATGGAGTTGTAGACGGCGGTGGCGATCAGCGGGTGGACGAACTCCAGGGCGCCGTCGGCGGTGCGGCCGGTCGCCGGGCCGGGTGCGGTGAGGATGCGGGCGGTGCGCAGCAGTTCGGCGCAGCGGCGGGCGTCGTCGGGCTTCAGAGTGGCTAGCTTGGCGACCAGGTCGACGGAGATGCCGGTGCCGAGGATGGCGGCGGCCCAGGCGAACCTGGTCGCGTCGATGCCGAGTCCCTCAAGCCGGGCGACCAGGCCGCCGCCGCGGGCCGAGCGGTTCAGCTCGCGCAGTTCCCCGGCCCGGGCCTCGACCGGTTCGAGGTCGCTGTCCTGCACCTTGGCGAGAAGTTCGACGGTGTCGTAGGGGTTGCCGGCGGTGACGGCCCAGACCTCGCGGCAGAACGCGGCGTCTACGTGCTCGCCCAGGGTGGCGCGGGTGAGTCCGGCCGCCGCGTCCGGGGTGAGGGCACTGAGGGTCGTGACGGGGCCGTCCGCGGCGGCGGCGACGGCGTCGAGGAAGCGGGCGCTCGCGCCGGAGACCTCGCCCGGTCGGCGCGTGACGACGACCAGGACGGACATCTCGTCGAGGCGGTCGGCGAGCGCGGCGAGCCAGTGCAGGGTCTCCTGGTCGGCCCAGTGGGCGTCGTCGATGAGCAGCACCAGCGGCCATTCCCGGCGGGAGAGCCGGCGCACGGCGGCGACCAGGCCGTCGCACACGCCCTGCGGGTCGGCCTGCCGGTCTCCGGGGTCCGCGATGCCGAGGGCGGGGCCGGCGATGTCGTACCAGTCCCCGAGGTACTCGCGGGCCTCCTCGGGCAGCATCGACACGAGCGCCGGTTGCAGTAACTGCCGTACGACGTTGAAGGGAACGGACCGGAGGGTCTCACCGCCGCGTGCCGACCAGACGGTGCAGCCGCGCGCCTCGGCGATGCGGCGGCTTTCGGCCAGCAGTGCCGTCTTGCCGAGTCCGGCCTCGCCGCGGAAGACGAGCAGTCCGCCGGACGAGGAGCGGTCCGCGCACAGGCTGTCGACCGCCCGCGTGACGGCGGCGACTTCCTCGTCGCGCTCCCAGAGGGAAGCCGAGGCGGCGGCCGTGGGCCGTACCTCCGTCATCCCGTTACCTCCCCAAGTCGCCCGAACGACGTCCAGACGTCGAGCGTAGCCGTCCGATTGCCTGAGTGGAGGAGGGTCGGGGCACCTGTTGCCGTGACGGGTGACACCGGGTACGGCCGAACGACGCGTCCGGCCCGCCACCAGCCGTCTTCGGGTCAACGGCGTGCAATTGCAAGGGAGGTGACGGTCATTCACCGTGGCGGCGGGACATGCGCGGCTCGGCGGGCGCCGGTCGGAGGGTCGGTGGGTCGGTGGGCGGTTTCACGGGTGGTACGAGTTCGGCGTCCACGGCTGCTGCACGGCGATCAGCGCGGCGCGGTCCTTCACGCCGGAGGGCGGCAGCGGGGTCGAGGGACTGGTGCAGGCGTACGCGTCGTTCGCGCTCGCGTTCTTCCTCCGTCCCGTCGGGGCGGCGCTTTTCGGCCCGGCGGCCGGGCCCCCTGTCGAGTTGGTACCGGGGGTGGCGGTGTCGGCGCGGCGGCTCGCGGAATGACCGAGTCCGGCTCCTCTCATGCCTCTTTCACCGACGCCTCATACGGTGGGGGCATGACGCAGGAGACGCCTCCCGGGTGGTACCCCGACCCCGGACAGACAACTGACGGGCCCGCCACGGAACGCTGGTGGGACGGCAAGGCCTGGACGGACCGCATCCGCCCGGCGCAGCCGCCCGCGACCTGGGGTCCCCCGACAGCGGGGGCCTCACCGGCGGATCCGGCCCCTGGCACGACGCCGCCGAGCGCCTCGACACCCACGGGACAGCCGAGCACTGCCGACCGGCCGACCGGCTCGGCCCAGCAGGGACCCGGGCAGCCGACCGACGCCGGGGCAGCACCGGGTGGTGCCGGGCGGCCGGGAGATGCCGGAGAACCGGACGCCGCGGGACAGCCGCCCGGCGCGGGGCAGTCGGAGGGCGGACAGCCGACTGACTCCGGGCCCGCACTGAGCGGCGCCGGACAGCCACAAGCCGCGGGCGAACCGGATGCCGCGGGGCGGCCGACCGGCATGGGGCGGCCGGAAGGCGGACAGCCGGCCGACGCCGGGCCGGCGGGAGCACCCGGGCATCCAGGCGGTGCCGGACAGCCGACCGGCCCGGGCGTCCCAGGAGCACCCGCGTATCCAGGTGGTGCCACGCAGTCGACCGGCCCGGGCTCCCCGGGAGCACCCGGGTACCCGAGCGGTGCCGGGCAGCCCGGAGTCGCCGGACATCCCGGGGGCCCTGGGCACACGGAAGCCGCCGGGTCGACCGGCGGCGTCGGGTATCCGGCGGCCACCGGGCACGCAGCCGACGCCGGGTATCCGGCAACCGCCGGGCCGGCAGGGGGCGTCGGGTATCCGGCAGCCGTCGGCAACGCGGCCGGTGTCGGGTACCCGCCCGGGCCCGGGTATCCGGCAGGCGGGTACCCCGCCTACCCCGCCGCGCCCCCGGCCGGGCAGGGGCGGCGGTTGCGGACCGGGATAGCCGTGGGGGTGGCCGTCGTCGTGCTCGCCAGCATCGGTGTCGGCGTGTACGCGCTGACCGACAACGGCGGTTCGGGTGGCGGTACCGCCTCCTCCCAGGGACCGGGCGGCCAGGGCGGGCCGTTCGGAGGGCCGGGCGGAACCGGGGGTTCCGGTGAGTCCGGCGGATCCGGGGGGTCCGGCGGTCCTGGGGACTCCGGTGGCTCCGGTGGGTCCGGCGGCTCCGGTGGTCAGAGTCCGCAGCCCGGTCGGCCCGAGCAGTCCGAGCCGCCGAAGGTGCGGAGCGGGTCCGTGACCGACGCGGTCAGCGGGATCAGCCTGCCGATCCCGAAGGGGTGGTACGGCCAGGAACTCACGGTCGGAGCGCAGGTGACGTCCGACGACTCCTACAAGTGCCCCGGCGACACCTCCTCGACCTGCACCAAGGGCGGCGCGTACTCGGCACCGGCGCTCGCCCTCGGCACCAGGGGCGACACCGCCGAGGAGATCGCCAAGGCGGACATCGCGGCGAACGCCGAGGAGTCCTACGGCGGCAAGTCCTACGGCGGCATCACCTCCCACGACGTGCTGGCCTCCGAGACGGTGACCGTCGCCGGGCAGAAGGGCTACCTGGTCCGCTGGAAGGCCGTCACGAGCAAGGGCGCCGACGGCATCGTGGAGTCGCTCGCGTTCCCCTCCCCGGCGAACGCGCGGCAGATGGTCGTCGTCCGCTTCGGCGTCGACGCCGACCAGAAGGAGTCCGTCCTCGACGAGATCACCAAGGGCATCAAGGTGTCGACGGGCGGCGGCAACGGCCAGGACGTCTGATCCGTCCGGGGCGCTCCCCCGAACCCGGTCGGCCGGGTGGGGCGCCCCCGCCGCTCACGGGGGAACCCCACCCGGCCGGGGGGTGCGCGCCGCCCCCGTCCCCACGGGTCGGCGCGGTCGGGTCACCGTCCGGTCATCCGGCGGACGGCGGCCCGGGTCTCAGGTCAGGCCCAGCGCGGGCAGCACGGCGGCCTCCACGAAACGCACCAGGTAGTCCGGGTCGGCCGGTTCGCCCTCCAGCACGGGCCGCAGGCGCAGCACGCCGAGCATCTGCGCCGGGATGTACTCCAGCGCCGGGTGGTCCGCCGGCACCTCCCCCCGCTCGACCCCGCGCCGGACGATCCCCTGCAACGCGGCGATCTCCGGCTCGACCACCGCCTCGCGCAGTGCGCACTGCAGTTCCGGGTCCTGGGTGGCGGCGTGGGCGAGCGCCTGGAGGAGTTTGGTGTCCCGGCCCGACAGGTCGCCCATGGCCCGCGCCGCGGCGCGCAGATCGTCGGCCAGCGAGCCGGTGTCGACGCAGCGCGTCCGCCGGTGCGAGCGCAGCGCCGCCGCCACGAACTGCGGCTTGGTCTTCCACTGACGGTAGAGCGTGGACTTGCTGCACCGGGTGCTGGCGGCGATCCCCTCCATGGTCAGGGAGTCGTAGCCGCACTCGCGGAGCTGCTCCAGCACGGCGTCGAAGAACTCCTGCTCACGCTCCGGCGTGATCTTGGAGCGGCGCGAGGAACCGACCTGCCCGGGTCGGTCCGCAGCCTGCGACGTCATGGGCGGTGCTCCTGGCCTTCGTCGGGCGGCCGGAAAATTCCCGGCCGGCGGTGTGTCGTACGTCTATCGATACGCCAGTGTACCGGTACGCGGCCGTATCGGTACACTGCCGTATCGGTACGACCTCGTACCGATAACAGCACCACCGTCACCGAAGGGGCCGGGGGATGAATGCCCGCACCGAGCCTGCGCCGGCGGGGTCCGACGCGATAGCGCGACCGCCGCTCGTCCGGGAGCTCCTGCTCGTCGCAGGGCTCTTCCTCGTCTACAAGTTCGGCCGGCAGCTGGCCACGGGCCACACGGGCGAGGCCTTCCGCAACGCGCACCGCGTGTGGGACGTCGAACGAGCGGTCCACCTGCCCGGCGAGGGGGCGGTGCAGTCCCTGCTGCTGCACGGCGACGGCCTCGTGCACCTCGCGAACACCTACTACGCGACCGTCCACTTCCCGGCCACCGCCGCGTTCCTGGTCTGGCTGTACCTGCGCCGCCCGGCCCACTACGTCTGGGCCCGCCGGGTGCTGGCCGCGGTCACCGCCGCCGCGCTCGTGGGGCACCTGCTGTTCCCGCTCGCCCCGCCGCGCATGCTGGCCGCCACCGGCCTGGTGGACACCGCGCGGCTGTACGGGCCGTCGGTGTACGGCGACCCCGCGACCGACACGCTGTCGAACCAGTTCGCGGCGATGCCGTCGCTGCACTTCGGCTGGGCGCTGATGGTGGCCGTCGGACTGATCGTCGCGATCCGCTCGCGTCTGCGGTGGCTGTGGCTGCTGCATCCGCTGCTGACCCTGCTGGTGATCGTCGGCACCGCGAACCACTACTGGCTGGACGCGACTGTGGCGACGGCCCTGCTCGGCCTCGCGCTCGCGGTGATCCACCCGCCGCACCGCACGGCGACCACGGCCGGCCGCGCGCAGGGCGGTCTCGTGCCGGCGCAGCGGGACGAGCAGACGCTGGTGGGGGCGGGCCGGTGAACGCCGTGCTGGTCGCCGTCGCCCTGTCCCTCGTCTCCGCCGTCGCCTACGCGGCGGCCGCGGTCGCCCAGGAGCGGCTCGCCGCCCGCTCCCCCGGCTCCGGTGCGCTGCGGCTGCTCGGCAGCGGCGCCTGGTGGTGGTCGGTCGGGCTGAACGCGGCGGCCGCGCTGCTGCACGTGGTGGCGCTGCGGTACGGCCCGCTGACGGTGGTCCAGCCGCTCGGCGCGCTCACCCTGGTCGCGGCGGTGCCCCTGGGGGCGCGGATGGCGGGGCGGCGGGTGAGCGCGGTCGAGTGGAAGGGCACCGCGCTGACGCTGCTCGGCCTGGCCGCGATCCTGGTCACGGCGTCCGGTCCGGCCCCCGACGACGTGCTGAGCGTGCCCGAGGCCGTGGGGGTCGCGGGCGCCACCGCGGCCCTCATCGGGCTGCTGTCCCGGCCGGGCGCCCGTCCCGGGCTGCGGCACGCGACGGCGTCCGGTATCGCCTCCGGCGTCGCCTCGGCCCTCACGCAGACCGTGACGGTGGCCACGACGGACCGGACCGGTCCGCTGCTGAGCGTCCAGGTGGTCGGGGTGGCCCTGCTGGTGGCGGCCTTCGCGGCCGGCGGGCTGCTGCTGTCGCAGACGGCGTACCGGGGCGGCCTGGGCGGACCGCTCGCGATGGTGACCCTGGCCAATCCGCTGGCCGCCGCGGTGATCGGCCTGTCGCTGCTGGGCGAGCGCCTCCAGGGCGGCCCGGCGGGTGTGCTGCTCGCGCTGGCCGGGGCGGGGCTGGCGTCCTGGGGCGTGGTCCTGCTCAGCCGGGCGGCTCCCCGGGAGGAAGCGGCGGACGACGACCATCCGGTGGCCGTCGTCCTGGCCCTGGAGCCCGGCTCGGCGACGGCCGAGCCGGCGTGGGTGCCCCGGCCGCACGATCCGGGGCACCTGACCACGGCTACGCGGTGATGATCGCCGGGTCGCTCACACCCGGCTTGCCGTTCTCGACGTGCCCCGCGAGCCGCCGCAGGAACGCCTTGTCGCCCTCGGCGGTGACGGTCAGGTCGTACCAGCGGCGGCTCGCGGCGAGTTCGACGGTCCGCCGCACCTTCGCGCCGGGGCGGACGGTGACGGTCGAGGGCCGGCCGCCGTAGCCGTCGGTGATGCGCAGCCGGGCCGTGCCGGAGCCCTGGTTGGTGAAGGTCAGCTCGATGTCGTCGCCCTGGTGGCGGGCGGTGACCTCGCAGCCGGCCGTCCTGTTCGAGCCCATGAAGACGCGCACGAAGCCGTTCGGGCCGTGCACGGTCAGGTCGTAGGAGCCCGCCGAGTAGGCCGAGTTCCAGGTGTCGGAGAGCGTCTTGCCGGCCTCGGTGGTGTACGTCCAGGGGCCGTCGGCGCGGTTGCCGGAGGTGACGTGGAAGGCGCCGCCCGCCTTCGCCCCGGTGGCGAAGGTGAGGGTGAGCTTCCCGGCCGCCGCGTCGACGGAGGCGTCCACGTGCGGGGCGTACTTCAGCGGCCGGGAGCGGCGCAGGCCGCGTTCCTGCCGGGGCATGCGCGGGTCGGCGGGCGGGGTCGGCTTGTAGTCGGGGTGGCGTTCGCGGTCCTGCGGCTCGTACGCGTCGGTGCCGGGCAGCGGGGCCGGCCGGGCGTCCTTGCGGGAGAAGTCGAACGCGGCCGTCAGGTCACCGCAGATCGCCCGGCGCCACGGCGAGATGTTCGTCTCGCGCACGCCGAAGCGGCGTTCCATGAACCGCAGGATCGAGGTGTGGTCCAGGGTCTCGGAGCAGACGTAGCCGCCCTTGCTCCAGGGCGAGACGACCAGCATCGGCACCCGGGGTCCGAGGCCGTAGGGGCCGGCCGTCTTCTTGCTGTCGCCCGGGAAGAGGTCCAGGGAGACGTCGACGGTGGACCGGCCGCGGGAGGCGTCCTTCGGCGGCAGCGGCGGCACCACGTGGTCGAAGAAGCCGTCGTTCTCGTCGTACGTGATGAACAGCGCGGTCTTCGACCAGACCTCCGGGTTGGAGGTGAGGGCGTCCAGGACCTGGGCGATGTACCAGGCGCCGTAGTTCGAGGGCCAGTTGGAGTGCTCGGAGAAGGCCTCGGGGGCGGCGATCCAGGAGATCTGCGGCAGCTTGCCGGCCTTGACGTCGGCGCGCAGCAGGTCGAAGTAGCCGTCGCCGGCCTTGGCGTTCGTACCGGTGCGGGCCTTGTCGTACCAGGGGTCGCCGGGCTTGGCGTCGCGGTACTTGTTGAAGTAGAGCAGCGAGTTGTCGCCGTAGTTGCCGCGGTAGGCGTCCTCGATCCAGCCCCAGGAGCCCTTCGCGTCGAGGCCGTCACCGATGTCCTGGTAGATCTTCCAGGAGACGCCGGCCTGTTCCAGGCGCTCGGGGTAGGTCGTCCAGCCGTAGCCGAGTTCGGCGTTGTCCAGGACGGGGCCGCCGCCGGTGCCGTCGTTGCCCGTGTACCCGGACCACAGGTAGTAGCGGTTCGGGTCGGTGGAGCCGATGAACGAGCAGTGGTAGGCGTCGCAGACGGTGAAGGCGTCGGCGAGGGCGTAGTGGAAGGGGATGTCCTCGCGGGTCAGGTACGCCATGGTCGTGGTGCCCTTGGCGGGCACCCACTTGTCGTACTTGCCGCCGTTGTAGGCCTGCTGGCCGTCGGGCCAGGAGTGCGGCAGGCCCTCCAGGAACTGCATGCCGAGGTCGTCGGCGTCCGGGTGGAACGGCAGGATCTCCTGGCCGTCCTTCTCCTGGTGCCAGACCGGTTTGCCGTTGTCCAGGGTGACCGGGCGCGGGTCGCCGAAGCCGCGGACGCCTCTCAGGGTGCCGAAGTAGTGGTCGAAGGAACGGTTCTCCTGCATGAGGACGACGATGTGCTCGACGTCCTCGATCGATCCCGTGCGGTGGTTGGCCGGGAGCGCGGCGGCGCGCTGGATGCTGGCGGACAGCGCGCTGAACGCCGTGGTGGTGCCCGCGAGTTGGAGGAAGCGGCGCCGGTTGACTTCGGACATGAAGGACAGACCTCTCATCCTGAGATGCGGGATGGCCGGAACGTGACGGAATCTGCGCGGAAGGAGTGTTTCAGGGACACCAAACGCCACGGAAGGCGCTGGTGACACTCGTGTGAAAGTCGCCGGTACGTGAGGTGTGCCGGGGCGCCGCCAGGGGAGGGTCATGGACGTGACAGAGACGAAGACGGCTTCCCCGCCCACCGAACGGCCCGTCCGCCAGCTCCTCGCCGCCTCCGTCGGCAACGCGGTGGAGTGGTACGACTGGTACGCCTACACGTTTCTGGCCACCTACATCGCCGCCCAGGTCTTCCCGAAGAGCGCGGACAACTCGCTGGTGCCGCTGCTGTCCACGTTCGCGGTCTTCGCCGTCGGGTTCTTCATGCGCCCGGTCGGCGGGCTGCTGATGGGCGCGGTCGCGGACCGGCACGGGCGGCGGGCCGCGCTGACGGTCACCATCCTGCTGATGGGCGGCAGCAGCCTGCTGGTCGGGCTGACCCCCACGTACGCGGCGGTGGGCGTGCTGGCGCCGGTGGTCCTGGTGCTCGCGCGGCTGTTGCAAGGCCTGTCCGTGGGCGGCGAGTTCGCGGCCTCGACGACCTTCCTGGTCGAGTCGGCGGGGCCCGGCCGGCGCGGGCTGTTCTCCAGCTTCCAGTACGTGTCGACGACCGTGGGGCAGCTCGTCGCCTCGGGCATCGCCACACTGCTCGTGGACACGCTGAGCGACGGGCAGATGAACGGCTGGGGCTGGCGGGTGCCGTTCCTGCTCGGGGCCGTGCTGAGCCTGGTCGGCTTCTGGATCCGGCAGGGCGCGCAGGAGACCCGCAGCGCCGAGCAGCAGCGGGCGCCGCGCCCCGGGTTGTTCGAGGCGCTGCGCCGGCACCCGCGCGAGTCGCTCCTCATCGGCGGCATCACGGCGGGCGGCACCATCGCCTACTACACGTGGACGTCGTACCTGCCGACGTACGCCGAACTCAACGCGGGTGTCGAGAAGTCGGACGCGCTCCTCGCGGGCACGATCTCACTGGCGTTCTTCGCCCTGCTGCAGCCGCTCGGCGGGCTGCTGTCGGACCGATTCGGACGCCGCCCCCTGCTGCTCTTCTTCGGCCTGGGCTTCGCGCTGCTCGCGGTGCCCCTGCTGCACACGCTGCGCGACTCCTTCGCCGTGCTGCTGCTCGTGCAGTGCGCCGGCATGGTGCTGCTGACCGGTTTCACCTCGATCAGCGCGGCCGTGAACGCGGAGGTCTTCCCGCCCCGGGTCCGCGCGGCCGGCATCGGCTTCCCGTACTCCCTGACGGTGGCCCTCTTCGGCGGCACGGCCCCCTACGTCGGCACCCTGTTCAAGGAGCAGGGGCACGCGGGGCTCTTCCCGTGGTACGTCGCGGTGATCTGCCTGGTGTCGTCGGTGGTGTACCTGCGGTTGCCGGAGACGGCTCACGCACCGCTGCGGCGGTGAGGGGGCGGCAGCCCGTCGGTGCCCGGCTCGCCGTCCCCGCCGTCCGTGGCTGCCTCGTGCGGCTCCTCGTCCTCACCCGCGCCGTCCGGGAAGGCGGTCGGCACCGCGGGGGTCACGGGCTCGCCCGCCGCGCCGCTCTTCACGGCGGCGCGCTCGGCGTCGGTCACCGCCTCGGTGGTCCTGCCCACCTCCGACAGCGTCATCTGGGCCCGGTCGTCGACCAGCCGGGTCACCAGGTGCTGTGCGGCGCCGAAGGCCGCGGCCCAGCCGAGGACCTGCGCCCTGCTGTCGAGGTCGCTGAGGCCGGGGACGAAGGCACCCCTGATCAACAGCAGGCCGAGGAAGGCCGACAGGGCGCCGGTGGGGAACTTCAGCACCGCCGACGCCAGCGGCAGCATGTACGGGGAGTCGGTGCCCCGGATGCGGCGCAGGGAGGCGATGACGGTGAGGGCGGCGCCGGCCAGTCCGGCGATCTCGACGGTGAGGATGTCCCTCGGCTGGGCCAGGTCGCTGGCGGGGGTGCCCGTCGGCACGTTGTGATGCTCCGCCGTGGGGCAGACGACATCGATCCCGCTCGTGTCGCCGGGGCTGACCTTGGGCGCGAAGCACATGCTCAACGACTGCGGGTAGAACCAGCCGTAGACGGCGAGGCCCGCCACGCCGAGCAGGACGAGGAACGTCGCGGTCCACAGGATGTTGCGCAGGCTGCGCACCCGGGCGAGTTCGTCGTCCAGCGCGTTGTAGGCGGCATCGAGTGCCCGGACCATGAGGTCCCGGTCGCTCCGCGTCGCCTGGCCGGAGGTGATGGCACGCAGCCGCCGGGCGAAGCGGACCCGCCGTGGGTCGTCGATGTCCAGGTGGTCCTTGACCAGCGCCATGACCTCGCTGGCGCGGCCGGAGGCCTCCTCGTCGGACACCAGTTGAAGGAGCAGCACCTCGGCGCTGCGCACATTCGACCAGACGCCCTCGCGGGCGGCCGATCCCGACCAAGGGCGCTGCCAGCCGAAATTCTCGTCCGCGGCGTGCCGGGCCCTTTCCAGATGGTTCCGCGTTCCCTCGACAAGGGTCATGCGGCCTTCCGGGCAGGGCCCGACGCTCACGTGTTCCAGCTGCGCTTCGAGATAGTCGATCCGGGTCTTGGCCCGGGCGCGCCACGCCGTACGCGCGGGGCGTCCGGGAGCGATGGCGATCACTCGTAGACGGCGGGCACGTGCAGCCTCTCCCAGGACTTCGGACCCGGCGTGCCGTCAGCGTCGCGGCCCGAGAACCCGAGCTTGCGCTGCCATTTCGCGTACGACTTCCGGTCCGCCTCGCTCCACTGGGAGTCGGGACCCTCGGCGTACGCCGAGCAGTCCTCTTCGATGAGG
This sequence comes from Streptomyces sp. SudanB52_2052, assembly GCF_964272415.1. Classification (NCBI taxonomy): domain Bacteria; kingdom Bacillati; phylum Actinomycetota; class Actinomycetes; order Kitasatosporales; family Streptomycetaceae; genus Streptomyces; species Streptomyces sp. SudanB52_2052. The sequence goes on from NZ_OZ186796.1 coordinate 1,300,504, forward strand.
CGGTAGCCCATGGCCTCGATGACCGGGCTGCTCACGGACGACTGGAAGAAGTCGGCACCCGGAAACGGCTCGTACTCGTCGTCATGGTGCGAGTGCGGCGGGGCGACACGGATCCGCTGTTTGGGGAAGATGATGTCCGGATCCGTGATTTCGGGGTTCCATTCGAGGATCTGGTCCAGTGTCACACGGAACATTGCGGCGATCTTACTGAGCGTGTCACCGCGTTTCACTACGTAGAACTCTGCTGTCTTTTCCATGTATCCACGGTAAATCAACACCCCGAGGCGAAGAAGTGCGGCCGGTAAAATCGAGGGCAAAAAGCACCGGGCCACAACGTGCGGAATTCCGTTTCGATTTCACTTTTTGATTCGGAAACGGCCTGAAGAGTCGACCTGGTCGACCGTCCGCGTCCGTGTCGGGGATAGGGTGTACCCCGAAATCATCCGGGGGACGGTCCGAGAAAGGCACAGCAGGGATGAGGAGCGGGGACACCGCCGTACTCGACGACCCGGTGGGCGAGTCACTGCGCGGTCACCACGCGGCTCTCGCCCGCCGGCTCGGCCGCGCCGCCGCGTACGTGCCGGAGGTCGCGACCTTCTCGGCGGTGTCCTCCGCCGCGGGTCCGGCGGACTGGGCCGATCTCGCCGGACTGCTCGGTCCAGGCGAGTTCGCCGACCTGTTCAGCTGCCGGGCGACCCCGCCGCCGGACTGGGAGCCGGTGTTCGTCCTGCAGGGCCGGCAGATGATCCTGCCCGGCCTGAGCGGGCCCGCTCAGGCCCGTGCCGCGAGCGACACCGGCGTGGTCGAGCTGGGCGCGGCCGACGTGCCCGAGATGCTCGAGCTCGCCGCGCGGACCCAGCCCGGGCCGTTCTGGCCGCGCACCCACGAACTCGGCACCTACCTCGGTATGCGCGCCGGCGGACGGCTGGTGGCCATGGCGGGCGAACGGCTCCGGCCGCCGGGCTGGACCGAGATCAGCGCCGTCTGCACGGCCCCCGAGGCACGCGGGCAAGGCCACGCCGCCCGCCTGGTGAACGCGCTCACCGCACGCGTGCTGTCCCGGGGCGAACGGCCGTTCCTGCATGTGGCGGAGACGAACACCGCCGCGATCGCCCTCTACGAACGGCTCGGCTTCGAGAGCAGGAAGCGGGTGACCTTCCGCGGGTTCCGTACTCCGTGAGCGGCACAGGGCGGCGGTCGGTCGGGGCGGGGCGTGTCCCTCGAACTGCCTTGCTCAGGCCAGGGCGATCCGCAGCTGAAACACCGCGCGTCCACGCGGATGCCATGGCCGCTCAGATACCTGGGGCACGCCCCCGAGCGAGTCGATGTGCCTGTCGCTCATTGATCAGTCTCGAGGAGCTTTTTGAGGCTCATGACGTCCTCGTCGGTCCGGTTGCCGTGTATCTCGATCTTCGCCAGCTCGCTCTCGATCCGGGCGAACTCTTCGTCGATGAGGTCGAGTTCGGCGGCGTCCAAGTTCTCCTGGATGCGGTGGAGCTTGCGGGAGCCGGGGATGGGCACGATGAAGTCCTTCTTGTGCAGCATCCAGGCCAGCGAAATCTGTGCCGGAGTGGCTCCCTTGTGGTCCGCGAAGCTGGTGAGGAGGTCCACGAGGGGCTGGTTGGCGCGAACGTTGTCCTTGTGGAAGCGGGTGATGACCCGGCGGGCGTCGTCCCCGGTGTAGATGTCGTCGCCCGAGACCATGCCGGAGAGGAAGCCGCTGGCGAGGGGGCTGAAGGGGACGAATCCGATGCCGAGTTCCTCGCAGGCGGGGATGACGTCCCGCTCCCACATCCGCTCCATGATCGAGTACGTTCTGCACGGCCGTCAGCGGAGTGATGGCGTGGGCGCGGCGGATCTGTTCCTCGGTGGCCTGGGACTGGCCCCAGCCGAGGATTTTGCCCTCGGCGTTGAGTTCGCCCATGACGGCCGCGACGTCCTCCACGGGGATCGAGTCGGGCACCCGGTGCTGGTAGTACAGCTCGACGTGGTCGGTCCCGAGTCGGGCCAGGGACGCCTCCAGGTGGGCGCGGATCTGCCGGCCCAGCTCGGTGCGGGTGTGAGAGCCGTCCAGGTAGAACTTGGTGGCGATGACGACCTGGTCGCGGATGGGCGCCGGCGCTCGGCCGACGAGGTTTTCGTTGGCACCGTCGGCGTAGACCTCCGCGGTGTCGAAGAAGGTGCACCCCAGGTCGAACGCCTTGCGGATCAGGTCGACGTCTTCAGGGTCGCTCACTGCGGGGCCGTAACCATGGCTGAAACCCATGGTGCCCAGTCCAACGGCGCAGACTTGGAGTTGGCCGAGGATCCTTGTCCTCATGGAGTCTCCTTTCGGTACGAGGTACGGATTCAGGTCTGGTCGGGGTGCAGGCCGATGACATAGCCGGGATGAAGATGCTCCGACCGGCCCGCAGACAGGGCTGTCGATGAGTTCCCACGACGTACGGCTCGGCGTGACGGGGGATGCCAGGCTCCTGGCACCAGTTGTCACCTAGAGGCCGTCCCGTACGGGATGTGAGTTATTAGTGAGGGCCCGGTTGTGGAGCCGGGCGATGCCGAGCATCGCCCGGTGAACGCCGTTGCCCTTGACCGGCAATCCCGCAGGGGATTCATGCACGGTGCGAGGTGACTCGTCGTCCTCATCCGCACCATCGCCTTCAGCGGCATCCGCAGCGTCTCGGCGTGCCCGCTGCCTCGGCGGCCGGTCCGGTCGCTTCGCAGATTTCCTTCCCCCGCAGCGGCGTGTACGCGCCGGCGGCGGGGCCAGGACCGCCCAGTCGGTTCCGGCACCGCCCGTGGTTCCGGCAGGAACGGGCGGGCCGCACGATCGTGCGGCCCGCCCGTTGCGAGGGGGTCAGTGTGCCGAGATGAACTCGTGCATGACGCGGTTGAACTCCTCGGCGTGTTCCATCTGCGCCCAGTGGCCGCAGTTGTTGATGAGGTACAGCCGGGAGGATGGAATCATCGCCATCAACCGCAGCGCGTTCTCGAAGTGGACGGCGCGGTCGTTCCGCCCGTGCACGATCAGCGTGGGCACGGTGAGCTCGGCCAGCAGCGGCGGCAGGTCCTGGAACAGCTGCGGCGGGCCATTGAGATCCCCGCTGGACAGCGAGAGCCTCATGTTCTCCAGGTGGTCGGGGCGCGCGAGCGCGGCCTCCGACCGCGCGCGGGCGAGGTCGGCGTCCTCGGCGAGCGCCGGGTCGTGCGCGAGCGCCCCGACCATCGCCTGGAAGTTCGCCGGCGACGGGTCGAAATAGGCGCGCACCAAGGGGAGGATTCCCCCCGAGGACGCGGTAGGCCGTCGACTTCGGCAGACCGGCGCGGCGCGCCACCTCACTCAGCGTCAACACGCGGCCGTGACGGAACACTTCCAGCAGATCGAACGCCTTCTGCATGACCGACGACGGAACGGCCGTCTCCCGCACTGCGGCTCCATTGCCCATGTGCAGTCCTTTCACGAACGCCTTGAGAACGATCGTTCAAGGGCCTGTCTCGCAGATCGGTGCGGGGGGGGGAGGCACCTCGGGTGATCTGCGAGACAGGCCCTGGGGCGGTCAGGCCGTGATCAGCTTGGCGATCCGCAGCCCGTGCTCGGCGGCCATTCGATCTTCGAGGACATCACGTACTGCGGAATGATGAGTACGTAGACCGGCACCATCAGGGTCAGCATCATCATGCCGAAGAAGAACGCCCGCCCGCGGAACTTCAGCCGCGCGAAGGCGTAGGCCGCCATGGAACAGCTGACCAGGTTGCCGAGCAGCGCCCCCAGGACGACGATCGCCGAGTTCGCCAGGTACAGCCCGAACGGGTGCGACAGCGCGCTCCAGCCGTCGGTGCAGTGGCCGAAGTCCGTGTCCGTGGGCAGCAGGGAGAGGTCACGGAAGATCAGGGCGTCGGGTTTGAAAGCGCGCGAACGCGGGCCACCCGCCTCCGGCGGTGCGCGGCAGGAGAAAAGGCAGGAGCGGGCGAAGGGGTGTCTTCGGCCTTCAGGAACGTCGTCTCACTTACCGTCACCGTAGAACACCCATCTCTTGCTGAAGTAGAAGTTGATTGCGGTCAGGACGCCGACGATCAGCACGAGCAGCCATGCCATCGCGGACGCGTAGCCCATGTGGAGCCGGCCGAAGCCCTCGCCGTAGAGGTACAGCGACAGCATTGATGTAACCACGGTTGCGTGTAACCATGGTTGCATCGCCATGCGTCGAGCCGCCCGGGAAGCCACCGTGAACCACACCGTACGAACCGGAATTCTCCGTGCCCCCTGACCGACCGGCACGCGGCCCGGGCGAGTGGGTCCTGCTCTCCTACCGGATGCCCCGGGAACCCTCCACGCCCCGCATCACCGTCTGGCGCAAGCTCAAGCGCCTCGGAGTCGCCCAGCTCTCCGACGGTCTGGTCGCACTGCCCGCCGACGCCCGCACCCGCGAACAACTGGAGTGGCTCGCCGACGAGGCGATCGAGGCGGGCGGCACGGCATCCATCTGGCTGGCGCGCCCCGCGAGCCTCGCGCAGGAACGTGAGCTGGCTACCGCCATGGCTGCAGCCCGCGCCGCCGAATACCAGGCTGTGATCGACCAAGCCGCCGAGGCGACAGGCGGCACCCACACCGCGGCCGCCGTCCGGCGGCTGCGCGCCGAGTTGCGGCGCATCGGCCGCCGCGACTTCTTCCCGCCACCCGAACGCGACCGCGCCCACGCCGCCGTCCGCGCCCTGGCAGAACAGACCGAAACACCCAAGGAGGAGAACGCATGAAGTGGGCGACCCGCGCCGGCATCCACATCGACCGTGCCGCCTGCGCCTGGCTCATCCGCCACCACGTCGACAAAGAAGCCGAGTTCGTCTTCGTCACCGACCCCGCCGATGTCCCGGACGACGCAACGCCGTTCGACATGCGCGGCGTCGCCCTCGGCCACCACGGCGGCGACTGCTCCTTCGAGACCATCCTGCGCCGCTACGACCTGACCGACCCGGTGCTGTGGAAGCTGGCCGAGATCGTCCACGAGGCCGACCTCGACGACGAGCGCTACGACGCCCCCGAGGCCCCCGGCCTCGACGTCGTCCTGCGGGGCCTGTCCATGATCTGCGACGACGAACGGACCTTGGAGCTGACCGGCCCGCTCTTCGACGGGCTGTACGAATACCAACGCCGGGCCATGCTGATCGGACGGGATCCCGCATGAGCGCCCCCGAGACCACGGCCGGAAGCACGACAAAGTCCGCAGCCGTACGCGATGTCGTGCCGTTCCCCACGGCCGTGCGCACCTGGTTCGCGATATCCCTGCAGACCTTCGGCGGCCCTGCCGGGCAGATCGCCGTCATGCAGCGCGCCCTGGTGGAGGAGAAACGCTGGATCGGCCAGCAACGGTTCAACCATGCCCTGAGCTACTGCATGCTGCTGCCCGGCCCCGAGGCCCAGCAACTGGCCATCTACGTCGGCTGGTTGCTCAACGGCACCCGCGGCGGCCTGGCCGCCGGTACCCTCTTCGTCCTGCCGGGCATACTCGCCCTGCTGGCCCTGTCCGCGCTGTACGTCGCCTTCGGCACGACCGCCGCCGTCACCGGGCTGTTCGCCGGGCTCGCCCCCGCCGTGGTCGCCATCGTCGCCCAGGCGGTCTGGCGGGTGGGCCGCCGCTCCCTGACCCACCCGGCACTGATCGCCCTGGCGGTCGCGTCGTTCGCCGCACTTGCTCTGTTCGCCGTCCCCTTCCCCCTGGTCGTCGTCGCAGCCGCGCTCATCGGCTGGCTACTGGCCCGCCTCGCCCCGCACACCCTGCGCCCGGCCGCCGCACACACGGCCGACGACGGACCGCCACCGCTGATCGCCGACGACGCACTGCACGCCGAACGCCCCAGCCGCCGCCGGGCGTTGCGCATCCTCGGCCTCAGCCTGCTGCTGTGGGGCGCGCCCCTGGCCGCAGTGGCGGTCCTCACGGGCGCCGGAAGCGTCTTCACCACCCAGGGCCTGTTCTTCTCCGGCACCGCCCTGGTCACCTTCGGCGGCGCCTACGCCGTCCTCGCCTACGTCGCCCAGCAGGCCGTCCAGCACTACGGCTGGCTCGGCGCGGGCGAAATGGTCCGCGGCCTCGCCCTCGCCGAGACCACCCCAGGACCGCTGATCATGGTCGTGCAGTTCGTCGCCTTCCTCGGCGCCTACCGCGACCCCGGCGCCCTCAACCCCTGGGCCGCGGCTCTGCTCGGCGCGCTGCTCACCACATGGGTGACCTTCGTGCCCTGCTTCCTGTTCATCTTCCTCGGCGCCCCCTACATCGAGCGCCTACGCGGCAACCGCTCCGTCTCCGCCGCCCTCACCGGCATCACGGCAGCCGTCGTCGGCGTCATCGCCAACCTCGCCGTCTACTTCGCGCTCCACACCCTGTTCACGAAGGTCGACGACCGCACCTGGGGCCCGCTGCACCTCCAGCTCCCTGACCTGTCCACCGTCCGGCCGACCGCCCTGGCCATCACCCTCGCCGCCCTGGTCATGATCTTCGGACTCAAGTGGAGTGTCCTGCGCGTCCTGGGCATCTGCGCCGCTCTGGGCCTAGCCGTCGCCGGAGCCACCGCGGTCTGGTGATGCGACATTCCGAACAAGCCCCTCTTCCTCCGCCAGCCTTTCGCTGGACCGGCTGTTCGAACTCGCCGAAACGCTCGGAGCCCTGATAGCGCGCGGCATGGCGGAGCGGGGCATCAGCCGGGCCCGGGCGGGCCTGCTGTGGGCGCTGCTGCACGGCGGTCCGATGACACAGCGGGCCCTTACCGCCCGGCTGGCGCGTCACGCCCCGCAATGTGACCGGGCTGCTGGATGCCCTGGAGACGGATGGGCTGGTCCGGCGCGAGGCGGACCCCACCGATCGACGCGCGCTGCTGGTCTCCCTCGCCGAGCAAGGGCGGTCGCTGACGGCCGCGCTGCGCTCCGGCCGCGACGAACTGGCGGCCGAGCTGTTCCAGGGCATGCCGGATGAGCAGGTCGCCGCCTTCACCGCCGGGCTGGAGACAGTGATCGAGCGACTGCGGTCCACTGCGCTGCCCGACTGCTGATCAGTGACCGGCCTGGCGGAGCAGCGGGCAATTCGTTGCAGATCAGCACGCAGATCGTTATTCGCCAACAGCGGTCTGGCTTCCCGACTATGGGGAGGGCTTCGTCGAGCAAGGTGTCGGTGCGTGCGGGACGGCGGGCCCGGCATCGAGGCGCGAGAGGGGGCAGGATGCAGGCATCCGCCAGGTGTCAGTCAGTTCCGGACGCGGGCAGTCCGGCAGCGGCGAGTGCCTGGCGCAGGTCCGCCGTGGTCGGCGCGCCGTCAGCGGTGCCGTCCGGGTGCCGGTAGAGCCGGCAGGACACGCTGGGCCGGGACTCGGCCGTGGCGAACGGGTCGACATCGTTCAGCAGGATGGTGGGTGATCCGGTCATCTGCCACTGCGCTGCTCCCGCCTCGTCGGACACCTCAATCCAGTCAACAGGGACTTCTCGGCCGTCCAGGGCGCTGTCGATGCGGTGGCGTACGACGGTAGCGTTCGGACAGCCCGGGACCGTCAGGACGGTGATCCGCAGTCTCGTCTCGCGCGGGGTCACGGGAAACCTCCCGGTTCGTCGCTGCCTGGAACCGTAGACCTTCCAGTGCGCTGGAAGGTCAAGGGCTAGCCTGGAGGTATGCGTATCGGCGAGGTCGCCGCCGCCAGTGGTCTGACGACGAAGACCATCCGTTTCTATGAGCAGGCCGGGCTGCTGTCCGCACCGCCTCGTACCGCAGGCGGCTACCGCGACTATCCAGGCCAGACCGTCAAACGGCTGGCGTTCATCCGCGACGCCCAAGGCGCTGGCCTGACTCTGGCCGAAATCTGTTCGGTGCTTGCACTGCGTGATGCCGGTTCCTCCCCCTGCACGCACGTCACCGCGCTCATCAACCAGCACATCGCGGACATCGACCAGCGCCTGGCCGAGCTCCGCGCCACCAGGGCAGTCCTGCGCACCCTCGCGGGGCGTGCCGCCGCCACCGATCCGGCCGACTGCACCGATGCCGACGTCTGCCGCATCCTCACCAAGGTGAGTGGCTCCCTTGGTGAGCGCCCTCACGGAACCGGCCAGGCGGCCTTGTCCAGCGTGAATCATCCGGGAGCAGGCCCCGGCTCGTGAGGAGCGCTTCGATGCTGCGCGCGGTATGGAATGGCACGGTGTTCGCGGGGTGTTCGCGGAGTCCCCGCGCACGGTAATCGTCCAGGGCACTGGAGCCGGGGCGGCATGCGGTCAGCGGCCTTCGCCCGTCCGGTCGCCCGGTTCGGTGCCGCTGGGGCTGAGCCGGACGCAGCATTCTCCGGGCTCGGGGGCCAGGACGGCTTGGACTCCGCTGATTCGGAGGCCGTCGAGGTAGCCGGTGAGGAAGGCGTGGTTCATGCCGCACACCAGGTCGGGAGTCTTGGCGGCCAGGGGGTGGAAGGGGCAGCTGCGCAACCGAAGGTCGGTGGGGTTTCGCGGACGGGTTCCTAGCCGTGCTCGTCCAGCATGCGCTCGCAGGCGGTCAGACCGCGTTCGGCACCGAGGCGGCCTGGGCGCGTCTGTTCCTCAGTAGGCAGCTGGTGGAAAGCCGACAAGCGCACCGACCGGATCGGTCTGCCCGTCAGCTACGCCCTGCTGGTCTCCTTGCGAACCCCGGACGTCTCAACCGACCTGTACACACCCATCGCCACCCGGCTCGGCGTGCCGGTCGAGGTAGCGCCCGCCGCCCGGACCGAAATCATCTAAGGCATCCCCGTCCAGATGGAGTTCGGCTGGTGAGCCGCCGGCAGCTCGTGCGACGAAGCTAATCCTCGTCCTGTTCATTCGTACATCAGCGAAGGCGAGCACGAAGGGACCCTGCACGCGGAGCGCCTCGTGACGCAGACCGCAGGAGAGCTGGTCGAGCGAGTCCGGATCACCACCGACGAGCAACCCTGCGGTGCTGGCGCAGTACGCCACGGGTTCTGGCCAACGCACCGCGTCAGGCGGATCAGCTGATGCAGGACTGCAGCCGCCCGTAGACGGAGGAAGCCGGACACCATCGCGACGACTGGGTCACCCCGACATCTGGAAGCCAGCCGGCACGGACAAAATGAGCGGGCGCCCGGCAGGGCGCTTCGATGTGTGGCGCTGCCAGATGCGAGGCCCCTCACTCGATGCCAGTCTGGTCAGAGGACTGAAAGCGATGCAGGAGGTGCGGTCATGGGCGCAGAGGGGATGAGGCAGCGAGCCAAGGACATGGCTGAGAGGTTGCTGCAGAAGGGCCAGGGTGGGCAGAGCAGCAAGTCGCGACACAGGAGCGAAGGGCGCGGCAAGCGCATCGAGGAGCAGATGAAGAAGCTCCAGGAGCGGCGGCACCGGCATCGGTGACCGCTGGTCCGGCCCCGGGTGCCGGCCCGACGTGTTGAACACGCTCAGCGGTTTCGACGTGCACGCGCGAGTGCGGACATGACTGTCGCGCATCCCCGAGCACCGCCTGCAACAGCCCTTCCCGCTCGACGTCCCGGCCGACCAGCCCAGCGCAGGAATCGCCGCAGAGCCCGCTGGCACAGACCAAGGGTGCGAGCACCTGCTGCCTTGGGATACGCCTGACTGCACGGGCCTCATCCGCGCCACCGAGTTTTGCGGCTCCGACCACCTCCCGGCCGTGGCCTACGGGCGACGCGGACATCGTCCCTGCGCACGATCACCCCGGGATCAGGCCCTCGTCGGTCAGCAGCGCCTGTACGTCGGTCAGGCTGGCGTCCGAGTCGGGGAGCACCAGGTCGGACGGAGTGATCGCTTCGTCCGGCAGCGGGGTGCCCAGGCGGCGCACGGTATCGAGGAGGGCGTGCAGCGCGGTGTGGAAGGCTGCCTCGTCGTCGGCGTCGGCCGCGGACTGCAGGGCCGAGTCGGGCTTGTTGAGCTCGTCGAGGCGGGCATCGGTGACGGCGTACTGGCCCTCGCCGAGAATCCGGATGATCATGGCGTCTCCTGTTCCCTCGAGCGGCCGGGGCTGCCGCCTTCCACGGCCGCCGGACGGGCGGCGGATGCGGGGAGTTGGGCCTTCATCCGAGCCAGCTCCTGCTCGATTTCGGTGCCGGAGCTGAGGGCCTCCAGTTCTGCCTGGATGTCGTCGCGGCCGGCGGGAAGGGTCGCGTCCGCGAGGACCCCGGAGTCGATCAGCTCGTCCAGGGCGCCGGCGCGCGCCTGCATCTGCTCGGTCTTGTCCTGGGCGCGCTGCATGGCCAGGCCGACGTCGCCCAGCTCTTCACTGATGCCGGTGACGGCCTCGGTGATGCGGGTCTGGGCCTCCGCCGCGGTGTAGGTGGCCTTCATGGTCTCCTTGCGGGTACGGAAGGTGTCCACTTTGGCCTGCAGGCGCTGCGAGGCGACGGTGAGCTTGTCCTCGTCGGCCTGCAATGCTGCCTGCTGGCTCTGCAGATCGTTGAGCTGGGAGGTCACCGCGCTGCGCCGGGTCAGCGCCTCGCGGGCGAGGTCCTCGCGGCCTGCGGCCAGTGCCTGCTGTGCTTGGGTCTGCAGTTTCCCGGCGTACTGCTGTAGCTGTACCAGCTGCAGATCCATCCGCTTGCGGCTGGTGGCCACATCCGCCACCCCGCGCCGCACCTTGCGCAGCAGCTCCAGTTGCTGGGTGTAGGAGTAGTCCAGCACCTCACGTGGATCCTCGGCCCGGTCCAGAGCCCGGTTCGCCTTGCTCCGGAACAGCAGGGTGACGCGGTCGGCGATGCTGCTCACAGCCCCGCCTCCTCTCCTCGGACAGAGGCGTACACCTTCAGGCTCCGCCCGGCGGTGGTGTGCCGCAAACCCGACTGCGGCGATCCGGGCCGCGGCCCGGGCGGTGCCCCTTCCCGTACATCCGCCTGAACCTGTGAGCGAGGAGGCCCGGCTGCGCATTGTCGGCACCCACCGGAACCAAGACCTGCGCAGTAGTCCAGCGCACCGAGGTTGTGGCAGGTCAGGCAATGCGGAGATACCGACCGGGTGACGGGGTCACCAACTAGGCAGATTTAACCCGATTTACGACTTTTTGCTGTTTCGCCGATCGAGTGAGGGTTAGCCGAGGAGGGGAGAGAGGGCCGCACAGTGCCAGGGGCAGGCGGCTTCAGTCTCGGCGTCAGCAGGGGTGGAGCGTGGTGGGGCGTGTATCGATGCCGCGGACAGTCAGGGTTCTTGACCAGATCCATGGGCGGTGTGCCCGAGAGAAGGGGAGAAGGAGGGACTCATGGGTGACATGGCGAGAGAGGGTGCCGGGCGTGCTCAGCGGGCCGGGCAGACAGCGAAGCAGGAGGCGTCGGCGACGGCCGACCGGGCCAGGCAGGCGGCAGGTGAGGTCGCCGGTACGGTCACCGAGCAGGCAAAGGTCGTAACCGGTGAAACCCGGGAACAGGCCGGAGCGGCAACTCGTGAGCTGCGGGGTCGGGTCACCGAGCAGGCCGAGAGCCAGACCAAGCGTGGGGCGCAGGCCCTGCGGCAGTGGGCGGACGACCTGTCCGGTCTTGCGGACAAGGCAGACGGTGATTCCCCCGCGAAGACCCTTGTGGCGCAGGTGGCCGACCGCGGTCACCGTGCCGCCGACTACCTGGACAAGCAGGGCGCGGAAGGCTTGGTCCAGGATCTGCAGGGCTTCGCTCGACGGCGGCCGGGCGCCTTCCTGGGCGCGGCGGCGCTGGCCGGGTTGGTCGTCGGGCGGCTTGCCAAGGCCGGCAGCAAGGCCGACGGCTCCCGTCCAGGCCCGTCGGCGCTGCCCCCGTCTCCGAGTGAGCGGACGAGTCAGCAGAGCTTGCCTGCAACGGGCGTGCCACCGGAGCTTCCTGGCCGGGGGGTTTGAGATGTCGTCGGTTTCGCCGCAGTCCCCGCGGCCAGGGGGCCAGGTCGGCCAGGACAGCTCGGTGGGTGAGCTGCTGTCGACGGTGGCGTCGGACGTGCAGCAGTTGTTCCGGCAGGAGGTGAAGCTGGCCAAGGCCGAGGTTCAGGAGGAGGCCACCAAGGCGGGCAAGGCCGCCGGGATGTTCGGCGGTGCCGGGTTCGCCGGCTACATGGTGGCCGTTTTCGTGTCGCTGGCGGCGATGTTCGCCCTGGGCAACGTCATGGACCTGGGCTGGGCCGCGCTGATCGTCACTGCGGTGTGGGCGGTGATCGGTGCCGTTCTGTACCGCAGGGGCCGTGACCGCATGCGGACCGTATCGCCGAAGCCGGAACAGACCATGGAGACACTGAAGGAGGACGCGCAATGGGCACGGCACCCGACCAGGTAAGGGCCGATATCGAAAGAACCCGGGAACGACTGTCCGAGGACGTCTCCCGGCTGGCGGACCGCACCCGGCCGCGCCAGATGGCACGGCGTCGCGCCCGGCGGGTCCGCGGCGCGCTGTCCGGGATGAGGGAGCGGGTGATGGGCACAGCCTCCGACGTGACCGGTCAGGCCGCCGACCGGACACGGCAGGCCACCCAGTCGGTTCAGGAGACCACCGGGCAGGCCACGGACACCGCCCGCGAGGCGGCCGGTGAGGTCACGGACACCGCCCGTCAGGCCGCCCAGCAGGCGGGGGAAGCCGTACGGCAGGCCCCCGACCAGGCGATGCGGCAGACCCAGGGCAATCCGCTGGCGGCCGGTCTGATCGCCTTCGGCGCCGGCCTGCTGACCGCATCGCTCCTGCCCACCTCCGAGGCCGAACAGCAGGCCGCGACCCGGCTCGCCGACCGGGCCGGCGAGGCGGTCGAACCCGTCAAGCAGGCAGCAGTGGAGTCGGCCCAGCAGCTCAAGCAGGACGCGACCCAGGCCGGCCGACAGGCGGCTGAAGAGGTCAAGGACACCGCCGCCGAGGCCGCCCGCAGCACGGCGGAACAGGCCAAGGACCAAGCCGGGCAGGTCACCGACCAGGCCCGCCAGTCCGCACAGACCACAGCCGACGAAGCACGCAAGCAGACCGAACCGTAGAACACCGCTGCACGGACAGACACCACATGCCGTCCGTGCAGCGTGCACACCCAACGGCGAACACCGCCCTTGTCCTTCTTTGGAGGCGATCGGAATGACGTCACCCAGTTCCGGGTCGACGATGGAAACCCATCCCGACCTTGTCGAAATGCGCCAGCGCCACGCGCTGGCCGAGCGCGCCGCCACGACCCCGCGGGCGCAAGCGATCGAGGCGATGGCGCTGCTGACGGGCCTCTACCTCGCGGCCTCCCCCTGGATCGCGGGGTTCCCCGGCGGCACCTTCTCCCGGCTGGCCATCACCAACCTGATCACGGGAATCGGCTATGCGCTGCTCATGAGCGGCGGCTTCGGCCGTGCCTACGACCGCACGCACAGCATGGCGTGGGCCGCGTGCGCCCTGGGCGCGTGGACGATCATCGCGCCGTGGGTGGTGGCAGGCAATGTCGACACCACACGGACCGTCGTCAACAACGTCATCACCGGGATCATCGCGCTGCTGCTGGCCCTGGCCGCAAGCGCAGGAGCCCGCCGGAGCACCGGACGCGGTGATCAAGGCGCCTACGGGGGCGCATACGGCGGCGGTGTCGGCCGCTGACCGAGCCGGTATGCGAGTCGTGCGGGGCGACAGACCGGTTATGACCGAAGGAGAACTGAGATGATCACCCGAGAGCAGATACCCGCCGTGCTGGACCACCCGGTCTACGACTCGAGCGGGAGCAAGATCGGCGACGCCAGGCATGTCTTCTTCGACGATGTCACTGGCGAACCCGAATGGGTCAGCGTGAAGACCGGCCTGTTCGGCACCAGCGAGTCGTTCGTCCCCATCCACGACGCCAGCGTGGTCGAGGACCATCTTGAGGTGCCGTACGCCAAGAACCAGGTCAAGGACGCGCCCAACGTCGACGTCGATGCCGGCGGTCACCTGTCCGAGCACGAAGAGCACCGCCTGTACGAGTACTACGGCATCGACTGGGACGCCGCCTGGCAGCAGGCCGCCCAGCCCACTGCGGACACGGCACAGGCGCGCACAGCCGACGAGGCGATGACCCGCTCCGAGGAGGAGATGCACGTCGGCACCGAACGCCGTGAGGCCGGCCGCATGCGGCTGCGCAAGTACGTCGTCACCGAGGAGCAGCAACAGACGATCCCCGTGCGCCACGAGGAGGTCCGCGTCGAACGCGAGCCGATCACGGAAGCCAACCGTGACGCGGCCCTGTCCGGCCCGGAAATTTCCGAGGCCGAGCACGAGGTGACCCTCCACGAGGAGAAGCCGGTGGTCGAGACCAGGGCCGAGCCCAAGGAGCGGGTCCGCCTGACCACTGATGAGGTCACCGAGGAGGAAACCGTCACAGGCGAGGTCCGCAAGGAGCGCATCGAGGCAGAGGGGGAGACGGACGAAAGTGGCAAGCGGCGCCCGCGCCGCTGATCCATTCCCCGGGCGCCCGGACAGGAACAGGGACAGCCCTCACCGGGTGCCCGGCGACCACCGGACCAACTGCTTTTCGCGCCCGTGCCCGTTCTGCTACAACAGCGACGCGACGCCGAAGCGTACGGCCGCGAGGATGAGCCGGACAGGTTCGGTCCGGCTCCGGAGGTGGAGCGCAAAGCACCCAAGGCTCTCAGCAGAATGCCGAAGCAGTCCTGGTGGGCGGTGCTGCGCGGGACGTTCAAGGAGTTCAAGGACGACGAGCTCATCGACCGGGCGGCATTCCTGACCTACTACGGCATCCTTTCGCTGTTCCCGGCCCTGCTGGTGCTGGTCTCGGTGCTGGGGATGACCGGACAGTCGACGACGAGGCAAGTGCTGGACAACGTGCAGCGGCTGACCCCGGGCGCCGCGAGCACACCAGGCTGTGGTGCGGCGCCGCCGTGCTGATGTCCTTCGCCGGGGGCCGGCGTGGCCGCAAGGCCGCGGTGGCGGGGCTGGCGAGCATGGCTGTGGCGGAGTTGGTCTCCAACGCGGTGGCCAAGCCCCTTCGAGGCCGTCCTCGGCCGCCGAAGGAGTGGATCCCGCATGACGACGTCGACGACCGTCCCGCGTCGTCTTCCTTCCCGTCCGGGCACACCGCCGCAGCGGTCGCCTTCACCAGCGCCGTTGCGCCGACGTGGCCGCGTGGGGCCACCGCGTGTGCGGTGCCGGCGGTGATGGTGGCGGCCGAGCGGGTTCACAGCGGCGCCCACTACCCCACCGACGTCGCCGTCGGCGCCGTCATCGGCCTCGCGGCTACCGCCCTCGTACGTGCTGCGCCGCGCCTACTGCTGCAGCACCCTAGGTGAGGACTTCGCGGCGACAGGCTAAACGTGCCTGGTTTCCGGAGGTACCCGCCAGTCCGAAATAACTGGGAGACAGTCCTGGGCCCGCCGCCGACTGCGGCACGCTGGGTTCGCCGTGGGCCACGGCACCCATAAGCAACCTCGCTGCGCGAGCCCGCCTTGTCCCCGGACCTGCGAGGAAGCCTGATTCCGGAAAAGGCGCCCTGCGTCAGAGTGGACGCCATCAGCCCGGGATGTTCCGTGTCCATCTGGCGCGCACTGCGGCGTCTCAGCCGTTCTGGCCCATGGCCTTGCGGACTGCGTCGCGCGTGCGGTCGACGATGGCGGCGAAGGGGCCCACCGCGATGTTGGCCGCGGCGCTTTCCACACCCGGATGCGGGCGGGTGGGCGCCATGGCCTCGGCGGCTTTGACGGCCTTGGCCATCGCGGAGAGCTTGTCGGCGTCGGTGTGCTGCTGCAGCTGGGCGAACTCCTCGCGTTCTTCCGCATCGGCATGGGCGAGCACCGCTTGACGCAAAGCGAGAAAGGCGGACATGAAGGCGGGGTCCTCCGGGCCCATGTCGTCCAGGCGGCTGAGCTGCTCCTTCGCCTGCCGTTCTTCCTCCAGGCGTTCGGCGACGACCTGCTCGCCACTGTCGAAGGCGCGGCGGGCCGTCGGATGCACGACCTCTTCCTCCGCTGTCTCGTGCACGGCCAGCATGCGTACGAGCCTGCGCCAGGCGTCACGTTGCTGATCACCCGTGCTGCTCTCCACCTCCTGGAACAGTTCCCGGATGGTGACGTGCTGCGCTTTCAGCAGGGCCACCACGTCGTCATCGGGGCCGATCTGTGAAGGCCGGCCGGTGTCCGTCATCTGTCTCTCCTCGGTGCGGGACGGCGCCGGCCTTTGGACCCGGTCGGCAGTTCTTGTCTCCCCGGCGTGGCGGCTTCTGTGGGCGAAAAGGGGGTCGTTTCACTCGCTGGAGGGAGCGACACAGCGGTGCAGGGCGTTCGTCCTCTTGGATCCCGTCCGCCGCTGCCGCAGGGGCGGCCCTGGGTCGGCGGTCAGGCGCTCGCCGACCGGGTACCCCGCCACGGTGGTGCGATCGGGCTCAGGTCCTCCTGCCTCCGATGCACGACCGCAGGCGCCTACCGACCGTAGGCGTCCCGCCGAGGCAGGGGTCCGACGTCGGAGTGCCGGCCTGGCCGGACGGCGGCGTGACGCTGTCCCGGTCCGGGACCGGATCGGGCGGCGAGTGCGTCGGCGACCGCTCCGGTGACGAAGGCGTAGACGGCCTTGTGCAGCACGTCCACCGTCAGTTCGGTGCGGGGCCAGGTGGACGGTGGGGCGCCCACACCCGTGGCGTTCTCCAGAATCTGGTCGTTGGTGAGGCGGACCACGGTGAACTTCGCCGAGGCCACCGGTCCTCGCAGTCCGGCATGGGCCATGACCGAGCGCAGGACGCCGAGGAGGGCGGCCTGGCCGAAGTGCATGGTCCAGTTGACCGGCAGCGGCTGTCTGCCGGGGCTATCGGGCATGCCGGTGAGGCGTTCGAGGACCCGCCCGGGAACATGAGAGTCGGGTCGGCCGGTGACTGCCTGCTCGATTTTCTCGCCGAGCGTCATCACCACGCCTCCGGCCGTGCCGGCCAGCAGTCCCTGCCACAGTGCGCGCGTGATCACGCCCTGCCGGGTACCCGGCGCGTACACCTTTCACCCATCCGAGCGGACTGCACCGCGCCAGTGACTCACCAGCACCCCGGACGAATGCCCTGGGCCAGTTCACGGGGGTCAGATGGAAGGTCGACAGGAAGTAGCCCGGCAGGAAGGCGAGGCTCCGCCATGAGCGATGCAGTTCCTCCGCAGCCCGCCTCCGGGCCGCGTCCACAGCGCCGGAGGTCTCTGGCCGTGTGCGCCCTGATCGGCGTGGCCGTGATGGCCGCTGTGGATGAGATCGTCTTCCACCAGCTCCTGGGCTGGCACCACTTCTACGACCGTTCCACCAGCAGCGTTGGCCTGCTTTCCGACGGCCTTCTGCACACCGCTGAGCTGCTGGCCCTGGTCGCCGGATTCTTTCTCTACGCCGACCTGCGCCGCCGACGGGCCCTGGCCGCCGCCCACGCGTGGGCGGGGTTCTTCCTGGGCCTGGGCGCCTTCCAGCTCTTCGACGGGATCGTCGACCACAAGCTGCTGCGCCTGCACCAGATCCGCTACGGGGTGGACGTCACCCCGTACGACTGGGCATGGAACATCGGCGGCCTCGTCCTGCTGCTCATCGGCTGCACCCTCGCCGTCCGCGCGGCCCGCCGCACCCGGACGGAGCCGACAGCGTGACGCAGGTCCACGACGTCCACCCCGTACCGGCCGAGACGGGATCAGGACCGGGCAGCCTGACCGAGCCGTACATCGCGGTGCTTGCGGTGCTCGCGGTACTGGCGGCCGGTGTCTATCTGCTGGCCGCCCACCGCCTGCGCCGCCGTGGGGACGCATGGCCATGGCCGCGGGACGTGGCCTTCACCACCGGCTGCGTCACGGTGGCCTGGGCGGTGTCGAGCGAACTGCCGGGCGGGCCGTTCACCGCGCACATGACCCAGCACCTGATCGTCGGCATGGCAGCCCCGCTGCTCCTTGTCCTCGCCCGTCCCCTCACCCTCGCCCTGCGCAGTCTGCCTCCCGGGCGTGTGCGACAGGGCCTGCTGGCGACGGCCCACGCGCGGCCGGTCGGCCTGCTCCTCTTCCCTCCGGTGGCGGCGTTGGTGGACATCGGCGGCCTGTGGCTGCTCTACCGCACCGGACAATTCGCCGCCGCACAGCACCAGCCGCTGCTGCACGCCGTGACGCACACGCATGTGCTGGCCGCCGGACTGCTGTTCACCTTCACGGTCTGCCAACTCGACCCGGTGCGCCGCCGCTGGCGCCTCGCCGTGCGCGGTCCCGCGCTGCTGTGTGCCGGTGCCGGCCACGCCGTTCTCGCCAAGAGCCTGTACGCCGCACCCCCGCCCGGCACCGCCTTCACCACCAGCGACCTGCACACCGGTGCCCAACTGATGTACTACGGCGGCGACCTCGTCGAAATCGCTCTGGCCGTCGCGCTGGCCGTCCAGTGGTACACCATCACCGGCCGGGCCACCGCCCGCCGTCCGGTCAAGGTTCGGGGCGTTGAGGCGGCGTCCGCAGCACATTGATGACGCGGCCGCGCGGGAGGGCACGCTGTGGACCAGACACCGAAGTCCGCCAGGCTCTCTACGGCGCGTGGCGGAGCCGGCGTGCTCGTCTTACGAGCTCTGCTTGCCGCTGAGCGCGCCGACCAGGTCTTCCTTGCGCATGTCGTGGACGCCGCTGAGACCCTTCTCGCGGGCCATATCGCGCAGTTCGTCCATATTCATCTCACGGAGTTGCTCTTCAGACACGTCGGTCTCCTCCGACGCCCGGGTTCCGCCGCTCATGGACGCTCCGGCAGGGGTCGTCGCACTGGGCGGCGACGTCGGGTAGCCCTCCCCCGCCTCGCTCGAACCCATCTGCTCGACCAACTGGCCGAGCAGCCGTTCCGTCTCACGGCAGGCCCTCGCGGACAACTCGAAGTACGGGGTGCCCTTGATCTCCTCGGCGGCGTCGGCGCTCGCGCGCAGGACGGTGCGGGTCGCCTCGATGATCGCCATCGTGGTAGGCGCGTCGTAGCCCGTCTGCCGGGCCAGGATCCGCGCGGCGACTGTACACAGGTCGGCGCAGTCGTTGTCGAGCCGTACGCACTTGATCGACATCACGATCTTTTCCGGGTCCTGCTCGGCGGCGGCCGCGTCGGCGCAGGTGAGACAGACGCCGGCTCACTCGTACAGCTTGTCCAGTGCCTCTCCCAGGATCCTGGGCGGCATTCCCGTCTCGGCGGGATAGGCATCAAGCAGCTTCTCGCACCATTCCCGGGCCAACGACTCCGACGAGCTGCCCATAGCCGCCCTGTGCGCAGGTCAGCGATGCGTAGCCGCTGTACCACCAGCAGACCAAGAACCTCCCGGTGACCACCCCTGCCCCTCGGGACCTGCCGCAGCCAATCACACGACCCCCGTGTGATGACGTCTGATCATGTCATTGACCTGCACCAACACGCCTAACCGGGCGAATGGAATACGATTCGACCCGGATTCGACCCCGCCCCCTCCCGTCACGGCAACGCCCAGCCTTGATCTGCTGCTATGCAAATTCTGCCGCTGTACCAGCCGTATGCAGCCAAAGGAGCGCCAGAGAAGCAAGAAAACGGACATACATCTCAATGAGATGGTCACCGGCGAACGCGCCCGTCATTGCCGGCAGACGTTATGACTGCTGTCTCTCTTGCCGGAACGCAGCGGCACAGCGCCTCGCATCAGCACTCCCACCAGGGAGTTTCCGAGCACTCTTCCGTGACACGGAAGCCGTATTGCGCCCCCGCACAACTCGTTCCGACGATATCGCCACGACCCAACGACGGGAGCCGAACGCCATGCCGCACACCACCGCTTTTGCCAGGAACCAGTGGTACGTCGCCGCCTACAGTCACGAGGTCGGGCGGGAGTTGCTCGGACGGACGATCCTCGGTGAGACGCTCGTGCTGTACCGGACCGAGGAGGACGGCACGCCGGTCGTGCTGCACGACCGGTGCGTGCACCGCCGCTACCCGCTGTCCGAGGCCCCGACCCGCCTCGACGGGGACCGGATCGTGTGCGGGTACCACGGGTTCACGTACGACACGACCGGCACGTGCGTGTACGTGCCGGGGCAGAAACGGGTGCCGCGCACGGCCCGGGTCGCCTCCTACCCCGTCGTCGAGCAGGACTCGCTGATCTGGGTGTGGATCGGCGACCCGGCGCTCGCCGACCCGCAGGCCATCCCGCGGGCGAAGCACCTCGACTCCCCCGGCTGGGTGACCGTGCGCGGCATGGAGCCCATCGACTGCGACTACGGCCTGCTCGTCGACAACCTTCTGGACCTGTCCCACGAGACGTATCTGCACGGCGGTTACATCGGCACCCCGGAGGTCGCCGAGACGCCGATCACCACGGAGGTCGACGAGGGCGCCGGGATCGTCCGGGTCAGCCGGCACATGGACGACGCCGAGTGCCCGCCCTTCTACGCCAAGTCGACCGGTATCGAGGGCCGGATCACCCGCTGGCAGGACATCGAGTACCACGCGCCCTGCCTGTACCTGCTGCACAGCCGTATCGCCCCGGTCGGCGTACTGCCCGAGGCGGACGGCAGCGACCCCAACGGCTTCCACACGGAGATCACGTACTGCATCACGCCGTCCGGCGACGGCAAGGTGTACGACTTCTGGGCCGTCTCGCGGGACTGGGCGACGGACGACGCCGAGGTCACCGAGTTCCTGCGCGGCAACAACCACACGGTCGTGATGCAGGACGTCACCGCGCTCAACCTGCTGCAGAGGACGCTCGGCACCGAGCGCACCGGCTACCAGGAGCTGAGCATCAACATCGACACCGGCGGCCTGGCCGCGCGCCGCATCCTGGCCCGGCTGGTGGAGCAGGGCGAGAAGCCCGTGGAGAAGGTCCAGTGACCGGTCGCACCGGCGAGATCTACCGCATCGACTGGCTGCCCGGCACCGACATCCTGCACGGCACGTGCCACTGCGGCCGGGAGCACACCGCGCAGGACCCGGTCGAGATGTGGGAGTGGATGCTCGCCCACCCGCAGGGCCACGAGCCGCGACACGAGCCGCGAGGGAACAGTTCATGAGCGTGTACGAAGCCGAACTCGTCGTCGGCCGCCGCGAGTCGGTGGCCGACGGGGTGCTGGCCCTGACCCTGCGCCACCCGCTGGGCGAGCCGCTCCCGGCGTGGGAGCCGGGCGCCCACGTCGACGTCCTGCTCGGCCCCGGCCTGGAACGGCAGTACTCGCTGTGCGGCGATCCGGCGGACCGGACGGCCTGGCGGATCGCGGTGCTGCGCGAGCCGGACGGGCGGGGCGGCTCGGCCCATGTGCACGAGCAGGTGGGCGAGGGCGACAAGGTCCGGGTGCGCGGCCCCCGCAACAACTTCCGCCTGGAACCCGCCCCCCGCTACCGCTTCGTCGCGGGCGGCATCGGCATCACCCCGATCCTGCCGATGCTGGCGGCGGCCGAGGCCGCGGGCGCCGAGTGGACGCTGCTGTACGGCGGACGCACCCGCGGGTCGATGGCGTTCGGTGAGGAACTGCTCCGGTACGGGGACCGGGTGACGATCGCGCCCGAGGACGAGACGGGACTGCTGGACCTCCCCCCGGTACTGGACGACCTGCCCGAGGACACCCTCGTCTACTGCTGCGGCCCCGGGCCGCTGCTGGACGCGGTCGAGGCCCGCTGCCCGTCCGGGGTGCTGCGCGTCGAGCGGTTCCGGCCGAAGGAGCAGGAGACCGGCGGTGACACCGAGTTCGAGGTGGAGCTGGCGCGCAGCGGCCGGACGCTCACCGTCCCGCCGGACGTGTCCGTCCTGGACGCCGTGCGCGCCGCGGGCGTCGAGGTGCTGTACTCCTGCACCGAGGGCACCTGCGGCACGTGCGAGACCGACGTCCTCGACGGCGAACCCGATCACCGTGACTCGGTGCTCACCGACGACGAGCGCGCGGCCGGCGAGACCATGCTCATCTGCGTGTCCCGCTGCCGCGGCAAGCGGCTCGTGCTGGACCTGTGACGAGAGGCGGCCGTCAACTACCCTTATCCGTAATTGCATTGACCATGGCTCGGAACGGGCCCTAGGTTCCCGCTGAGCACATCCGTACTGCCTGCGCACAGCCTGTCGGAGCACCTGGACCGGTCCCACGGGGGAGCCATGCGTCGTCTGCTCGTCGGCCTCACGGCCTTGTCCGTCCTGGCCGCCGTCACCGCCTGCGGCTCGTCCGACCCCGACGGGGCGGACCAGCCGGGCTCGTCCGGCGGAACCACCAAGGTCGAGGTGGGCATCGTGCCCGTCCTGGACGTCGCGCCCATCTACCTGGGCCGGAAACAGGGCTTCTACAAGGAACGCGGCATCGAGCTGGAGCTGACCCCGGCCCAGGGCGGTGCCGCGATCGTGCCCGGGGTCGTGTCCGGGCAGTTCCAGTTCGGCTTCAGCAACACGACGTCGCTGCTGGTCGCCCAGTCCAAGAACATGCCGGTGAAGGCGGTGGCCAACGGCGTCGCGTCCACGGGCAAGGACGGCGCCGACTTCGCGGCCGTCACCGTGAGGAAGGGCTCCCCCCTCACCTCCGCCAGGCAGTTGGAGGGCAGGAAGACGGCGGTCAACACGCTCAACAACATCTGTGACACGTCGGTCCGGGAGTCCGTCCGCAAGGCCGGGGGCGACCCCTCCGAGGTCGAGTTCGTCGAGATGCCCTTCGACCAGATGCCCGCCGCGCTGGACGGCGGGCAGGTCGACGCGGCCTGCACCCCGGAGCCCGCGCTCGCCACCGTCAAGGCCGCAGGCGGCAGGGAGATCGCCTCGAACTTCCACGACGTGTCACCGGACCTCACCGTGGCCATGTACTTCACCTCCCAGCAGTACGCCGCCAAGAACCCGGACCTCGTGAAGAAGTTCCAGGAGGCGACCGCCGAGTCGATGAAGTACGCCGACAGCCACCCGGACGAGGTCCGGCAAATCCTCACCACGTACACGAAGATCCCCGGCACCCTGCTGGAGAAGCTGACCCTGCCCCGCTGGCCCGCCCAGCCGGACCGCGCCTCCATCGAGCGGCTGGCCGAACTGGGCCGACGGGACGGGCTGTTCGAGCGGGCGCCGGACCTGGACAAGCTGCTGCCGTGAAGGGCGCCGACGCGGCACTGGGCGCGGCCGGGCTCGCGGCGTTCCTCGTGCTCTGCGAGGCGGTGCCGCGGCTCGGCCTGGTCGACGACGACTACTTCCCGCCGGCCGGCCGGGTCGCGGACGCCCTCGGCCGGGAACTGGCCGACCCCGCCTTCTGGTCGGCGCTCGGCGACACCCTCACCGGCTGGGCGCTCGGGCTGGCGATCGCGGTGGGCGCGGGTGTCGTCCTGGGCGTGGTGATCTCCGTGGTGCCGTATCTGCGCCAGGTGACCGCCTCGACGATCGAGTTCCTGCGGCCCATCCCGTCGGTCGCGCTGATCCCCCTGGCGGTGCTGCTGTACGGCACGGAACTGCGCTCGGTGCTGCTGCTGGTCGTGTACGCCGCGTTCTGGCAGGTGCTGGTCCAGGTCCTGTACGGCGTCCGGGACGTCGACCCGGTCGCGGAGGAGACGGCACGCTCGTACGGCCTGGGCCCCTGGGCGCGGGTCCGGCACGTGCTGTGGCCGACGGCGCTGCCGTACGTCATGACCGGGGTGCGGCTGGCGGCGGCCGTGGCGCTGATCCTCGCCGTCACCGCCGAACTGGTCATCGGGGCGCCGGGGCTGGGTGCCCGGATCGCGGTCGCGCAGACCTCGCAGGCGGTGCCGGAGATGTACGCGCTGATCGTGGTGACCGGGGTGCTCGGGCTGCTGATCAACGTCGGGGCGAGGTCGGTGGAGCGGCGGGCGCTGGCCTGGCACCAGTCGGTGCGCGGGGAGGTGGCGGTGTGAGGCCGGTGCTGCTGCGGCTGGCGTTCGCGGTCGCTCTGCCCGCGGTGCTGGTGGCCGTCTGGTGGGTGGCCTCGGCGGGCAGCACGAACGTCTACTGGCCGCCGCTGCGCACGATCTTCGGCGCGTTCCCTGACGTGTGGACGGGCGAGCGGCTGCGCGAGGACGTGCTGCCCAGCGTGCTGCGGCTCACGGCGGGTTACACGGTGGCGGCCGTCGCGGGGGTCGCGCTCGGCACGGTCATCGGCTCCCACCGGCGGGTGCGGGCGGTGTGCGAGCCGGTGCTGGAGTTCCTGCGGGCGGTGCCGCCGCCGGTGCTCGTGCCGGTGATCATGCTGTTCGCGGGCATCGGCGACACGATGAAGATCGTGGTGATCGCGAGCGGCTGCGTGTGGCCGATCCTGCTCAACACCGTCGAGGGCGTCCGCGCGGTCGACCCGGTGCTGGCCGAGACGGCCCGCTCCTACGGCATCAGGGGTGCCGCCCGGCTGCGGGACGTGGTGCTGCGCTCGGCGAGCCCGCAGATCTTCGCGGGACTGCGCCAGGCGCTGTCGATCGGGATCATCCTCATGGTCATCAGCGAGATGTTCGCGGCCAGCAACGGCCTCGGTTTCACCATCGTGCAGTTCCAGCGCGGTTTCGCGATCCCCGACATGTGGACCGGGATCCTGCTGCTCGGCCTGCTCGGCTTCCTCCTCTCGGTCCTGTTCCGGCTGGTCGAGCGGCGGGTGCTCGGCTGGTACCACGGCCTGCGCGAGGCCGGCCGGCGGTCCCCGTGAACCTCGCGAAAGGGCGGTCCATGCTCGACGTACACGGCCTGCGGAAGGTCTACGAGGGTTCGGGGCGGCGGACCGAGGCGGTGCGCGACCTGACCTTCACCGTGGAGGCGGGCGAACTGGTCTGCCTGGTGGGCCCGTCCGGCTGCGGCAAGACGACCCTGCTGAAGTGCGTCGGCGGCCTGCTCTCCCCCACGTCCGGTGAGGTGCGGCTCGCGGGCCGCAGGGTCGACGGGCCGCCGCCCGGGACGGCGTTCGTGTTCCAGGAGTACGGCCGCAGCCTCTTCCCGTGGATGCGGGTCGGGCAGAACGTCGAACTGCCCCTCAAACAGAAGAAGCTGAGCAGGGAGCGGCGCCGCGCGCTGGTCGCGGACGCGCTGGAGTCGGTGGGGCTGGCGGACGTCGCCGGGGCGTATCCCTGGCAGCTGTCGGGCGGGATGCAGCAGCGGGTGGCCATCGCCCGGGCCCTGGCGTACGAGCCCGAGGTGCTGCTGATGGACGAGCCGTTCGCGGCGGTGGACGCGCAGACCCGGGCCGATCTGGAGGACCTTGTACGGCGGTTGTGGCGGGAGCGCGGCATCACGATCCTGTTCGTCACCCATGACATCGACGAGGCGGTGTACCTGGGTGAACGGGTGATCGTGCTGTCCGCCTCGCCCACCGTCGTCCGGGAGCAGCTGAAGGTCGATCTGCCGGACGGGCGGGACCAGGTGCACACGCGGGTGTCCCCGCGCTTCGCCGAGCTGCGGACCCGGGTGTACGAGCAGATCCAGGCGGCCAAACGCGGCCGTTGAACCGGTGGCGTCCGGCCGTTCAGGGCGCGGCCCACAGGCCCCGCACGTGCCCCAGGTGCCGGGTCATGACGGCCCGTACGGCCTCCGCGTCCCGGGCGAGCAGGGCGTCCAGGATCTCCAGGTGCTCCTCGGCGGACGCCTCCAGCCGCCCCTGCTCGACCAGTGCGGTCAGCCCGTAGAGCCGGGAGCGGCGTCTGAGGTCCCGTACGACGTCGACGAGGTGGGCGTTGCCGGCGAGGGCCAGCAGGCCGAGATGGAAGCGCAGGTCGGCCTCGACGTAGGCGATGAGGTCGCCGGCCGCGGCGGAGGTGACGATCTCCTGGGCGACCGGGCGCAGGGCCTCCAGGGCCTCCGGGTCGGCCGTGACCGCGAGGCCGGCCGTCGTGGGGATCTCGATCAGCGCCCGGACGTGGGTGTACTCGTCGAGTTGCCGCTCGGAGACGGCGGTGACGCGGAAGCCCTTGTTGGGTACGGTGTCGACCAGGCCCTCCTTGGCGAGGTCGAGCATGGCCTCGCGCACGGGCGTGGCGGAGACGCCGAAGCGGGCGGCGAGGCCGGGCGCCGAGTAGACCTCGCCGGGGCGCAGTTCGCCGGCGATCAGGGCGGCCCGCAGTGCGTCCGCGACCCGCTCCCGGTGGCTGGGTTTCCTGCTGCCCAGCACGGGCAGGGCGGGGGTGTGCCGCGGGGCCATGGCGGTCGGGGTTCCTCTCGTGTGCTCGGGTCGGCTTACAGGACGAATCCCGCGGGGAACGGGTCCTCCGGGTCCAGCAGGTACTGGGCGGTGCCGGTGATCCAGGCGCGTCCGGTGAAGCTGGGCAGCACGGCCGGGCGGCCGGCCACCTCGGTCGTGCCGAGCAGTCTGCCGGTGAACCGGGTGCCGATGAAGGACTCGTTCACGAACTCGGTGTGCAGCGGGAGTTCGCCGCGGGCGTGGAGCTGGGCCATGCGGGCGCTGGTGCCGGTGCCGCAGGGCGAGCGGTCGAACCAGCCGGGGTGGATGGCCATGGCGTGCCGGGAGTGGCGGGCGGTCGAGCCGGGGGCGGCCAGGTAGACGTGGTGGAGGCCGCGGATGGAGGGGTCCTCCGGGTGGACGGGCGGGTCCTCGGCGTTGACGGCGGCCATCAGGGACAGGCCCGCGGCGAGGATCTCGTCCTTGCGGGACCGGTCGAAGGGCAGGCCGAACCGCTCCAGCGGCAGGATGGCGTAGAAGTTGCCGCCGAAGGCCAGGTCGTAGGTCACCGTGCGCCCGTCGGCGAGGGTGGCCTCGCGGTCGAGGCCGACGGCGAAGGAGGGGACGTTCCGGAGGGTGACGGCCCGGGCGGCGCCGTCCTCCACGGCCACCTCGGCGACGACCGGTCCCGCCGGGGTGTCGAGCCGGATGGTGGTGACCGGCTCGACGACCTCGACCATGCCGGTCTCGACCAGCACGGTGGCCACGCCGATGGTGCCGTGCCCGCACATCGGCAGATAGCCGGAGACCTCGATGTAGACGACGCCCCAGTCGCAGTCGGGCCGGGTGGGCGGCTGCAGGATCGCGCCGCTCATGGCGGAGTGGCCGCGCGGTTCGTTCATCAGCAACTGCTTGACGTCGTCGCGGTGTTCGCGGAACCACAGCCGCCGCTCGTTCATGGTGGCGCCGGGGATGGTGCCGATGCCGCCGGTGATCACCCGGGTCGGCATGCCCTCGGTGTGCGAGTCGACGGCGTGCAGGACGAGTCTGCTGCGCATGATCCCTACGCCAATCCGGCCGCTACGGCCTTTTCGGTGGCGGCCCGGACGGCGGCCTCCTGCTCGGGCAGCAGCGGCACCCGGGGCGGGCGGCAGGGGCCGCCGTGGCGGCCGACGAGGTCCATGGACAGCTTGATGGCCTGGACGAACTCCACCCGCGAGTCCCACCGCAGCAGCGGGTGCAACTGCCGGTAGAGGGGCAGCGCGGTGTCCAGTGCGCCGTCGACGGCCGCGCGGTACAGCTCGACGGAGGCCCGGGGCAGGGCGTTCGGATAGCCCGCCACCCAGCCCTTCGCGCCCGCGACGGCCAGCTCCAGCAGGACGTCGTCGGCGCCGATCAGCAGGTCCAGCTCGGGGGCGAGTTCGGCGATCCGGTAGGCCCGGCGGACATCGCCGGAGAACTCCTTGACGCCCCGGATGTATCCCTCGCCGTGCAGCCGGGCGAGCAGCTCCGGCACGAGGTCCACCTTGGTGTCGATCGGGTTGTTGTACGCGACGACCGGCAGGCCCGCCTTCGCGACCTCGGCGTAGTGGGCGACGACGGCGCGTTCGTCGGCGCGGTAGGCGTTCGGCGGCAGCAGCATCACCGCCCGGCAGCCCGCCTCGGCGGCCTGCTCGGCCCAGCGCCGGGACTCGGCGGAGCCGTAGGCGGCGACACCGGGCATGACCCGCTCCCCGCCGATCGCGGCGACGGCGGTCTCGACGACCCGGGCGCGCTCCTCGGGGGTGAGCACCTGGTACTCGCCGAGGGAGCCGTTCGGCACGACGCCGTCGCAGCCGTTCTCCACGAGCCAGGAACAGTGCTCGGCGTACCGGTCGTAATCGACGGACAGGTCGTCGTGCAGCGGGAGCGCGGTGGCGACGAGGACGCCGCGCCAGGGGCGGTGGTCGGTCATGACGGTCCCTCCTGGGGGTGTTGCCGGGCGAGGACGCCGAGCGGCACGGGACGGGCGAACGGCCGTCTGGACGGGGTGGGTGGGCATCCGGCGAGTCCGGCGACCGCGGTGGAGCACATCCGGCCCTGGCACCAGCCCATTCCGGCCCGGGTCAGCAGCTTCACGGTGCGCTCGTCGCCCGCTCCGAGGTCCAGGGCGTCGCGTACGGCACCGGCGGTGACCTCCTCGCAGCGGCAGATCACGGTGTCGTCGGTGACCTGCTCGGGCCAGTGCGCGGGCGGCGCGTAGGCGGAGTCGAGGGCGGCTGCGGATCTCCTGAGCTTCGTGCGGGCCTTGACGGCGGCGGGGGCCGGGTCGGGGGTGGTGCCGCGCAGGCGGGCGGCGGCGGAGCGGCCGGCGAGGTGGCCCTCGGCGAGGGCGAGGGCGGCGCCGCCGACGCCGGTGGCCTCCCCGGCCGCCCAGACGCCGGGCACGTCGGTGCGCTGCTCGGCGTCGACGGCGACGGCGAGCCCGTCGAGGCGGCAGCCGAGGCCGTCGGCGAGGTCGGTGTGCGGGAGCATGCCGTGGCCGACGGCGAGGGTGTCGCAGGGCAGGTGCAGCTCGGTGCCGGGCCGGACCCGGCCGTCGCCGTCGAGGGCGGCGACGGTGACGCCGGTCAGCCGGAGGGGCGCGCCGTCGGTACGGGGCGTCATCGTGCCGCCGCCGTGGGCGCGTACGACCGTGTGGCGGGTGAGGACCGGCACGCGGTGGCGCAGCAGGCGAGCGGCGTACCCGGCGCCTTCGGCCAGCTTGCCTGCCAGGGCCGGGACATGGCCCGCGAGGCGTCGGGGGGCGGTGGACTCCACCAGCGCGGCGACCTCGACCCCGGCGGCCGCGAGCCCGGTCGCCACGGGCAGCAGCAGCGGTCCCGACCCGGCCACGACGGCCCGGCGCCCCGGCACCACGAGCCCGCCCTTGAGCATGGCCTGTGCGCCGCCGGCGGTGACGACGCCGGGGAGGGTCCAGCCGGGGAAGGGCAGCACCTGCTCGTAGCCGCCGGTGGCCAGGATCACGGCACGGGCGTGCACCTCGGCCGGCTCCTCCTGCTCCGGCCCCAGCAGCGCGTGCACGGTGAAGCCGTCGGGCCCGCGCTCCACGGCCCACACATGGTGATCCGTCAGCACGCGGACGGCACTGGCGGCGAGTCCGTCCCGCAGCCGCTCCCAGGTCCGCCACCGGTGGTGCAGCGCCTCGGGCCGCCCGGCCCGGAGCCCGGCGGCGGGCTGCCGGTAGAACTGCCCGCCCGCCTCGGTCGCGGCGTCGACCAGGGCGACCCGTACGCCGCGTGCGCAGGCCGCCAGGGCGGCGGCGAGGCCGGCCGGTCCGGCGCCGATCACGGCGAGGTCAGTGCGCACGGCGCGCCTCCTCGTGGCCCGTCCCGTCCTGGGTGCCGATCACGTCGCCCGGCCGCACCGGCACCAGGCAGGCCCGCTGGTTGGGCCGCCCGTTGACGGTCACCAGGCAGTCGAAGCAGACGCCGATCCCGCAGAAGACGCCGCGGGGGCGGCCCGCGCCCCGGGTGGAGCGCCAGGAGGTGACGCCCGCCGCCCACAGCACGGCAGCGACCGTCTGCCCGGGCAGTGCCCGGACCGGCCGCCCGTCGAAGGTGACGGTGAAGGCGGGACCTGGGCCGGCGCCCGCGAGCTCCAGCGGATTCACTCGGCCTCCTCGGTGAAGCGGTCGGGGCGGAACGGCCGTAGGTCCAGGTCGGGTGCCCGCCCGGTCAGCGCCTGGGCGATCAGGTGCCCGGTGCCGGTGGCCAGGCCGATGCCGGCGCCCTCGTGCCCGCAGGCGTGGTGGAGCCCGGGCGCGCGGGGGTCGGGGCCGATGGCGGGCAGGTGGTCCGGCAGGTACGGCCGGAAACCCGCGTAGGTCCGCATGGCCCGCACTCCGGCGAGGAACGGGAAGAGCCGGGTCGCGCCCGCCGCCAGCGCCCGCAGCGCCGGGATCGACAACGACCGGTCGAAGCCGACCCGTTCGCGGCTGGCGCCGATGAGGACGGGCCCGGCGGGCGTGCCCTCCACCACCGGGGACGTCTGCAGCGCCGCCGAGTCGCTGGCGACGTCGGCCACGTAGTCGGCGGCGTACACCTTGTGCCGGACGCGGGGCGGCAGCGGCTCCGTGACCAGGACGAAGCCGCGCCGGGGCAGCACCGGCAGGGTGACCCCGGCGCGGGCCGCGACCTCGCCGCCCCAGGTGCCGGCCGCGTTGACGACGGCCGGGGCGTGGAGGTCGCCCCGGTCGGTCCGCACCCCGCGCACCGCGCCGCCGGTGCCCCGCAGCACCCCGGTCACCTCCCGGCCGGTGAGCAACCGGGCGCCCGAAGCGCGCAGCAGGTGCGCCGCCGCCAGCGCGGGCATCACCTGGGCGTCCTGCGGGTAGTGCACCCCGCCCGCCAGGCCGGGGGCCAGGTACGGCTCCAGGTCGGTCAGGCGGTCGGCGGGCACGGGGACGGCCTCCACCCCGGCCGCGCGCTGCCCGGCGGCGAGTTCCTCCAGCCCGGCCCGCGCCGCTTCACCGCCGGCGACGACGACGCCGCCCTTGGCCTCGTACTCGACGGCCTTCCCCAGCCCCTCGCGGGCCAGTTCGGCCCACAGCCGGGCGGACAGCAGGGCCAGTTCGAGTTCGGGTCCGGGTTCCTTGTCCGAGACGAGGAGGTTCCCCTCCCCCGCGCCGGTCGTCCCGCCGGCCACCGGTCCCCGGTCGACCGCGACGGTGTCGAGGCCGGCCCGGGTCGCGTACAGGGCGCAGGCGGCACCGACGACTCCGGCTCCGATCACCACGACATCGCAGGTCAGCGGCACGCTCACGCCGGTACTATGTCACACACCACACGGTCTGGGAATGGTGCGGACAGGAAGGGCGCGGATACGCACGGACGGATACGCACGGCACGAGGGCCGGGGGCTCAGTCGGCCGCCGGGACGACCCTCAGGTGGGAGGCGCCGCGCCGCGTCCGCCGCTCCCGGAAGGGGGCGCGGCGGGCCTCGCGCAGGACGAACGTGAGCCGGGTGCAGCCCAGTTCCTCCAGGGTCCTGGACGTCTCGGCGACGACCCGGCAGTCGGTGGCGCCCCAGCGCGGGTCCGGGTGCAGGAGGGGCCGTACGGCGCCGTCGATCTCGACGGCCGCCTCGCCGACCGAGCGGATCCAGTGCGGCAGGCCGTGCCGGTAGGCGGCCTCCATGATCGGGTCCTGGGCGATGTCGCGGCGGATGGCCTGGAGTCCGTGGTCGGGGCCGTGGCTCTCCACGGTCCGCGCGAAGTGCGCGAGCATCGGCAGGCACCAGCTCGCCTCGTGCTCGCCGAGCACCGTGGGCGCGTCGGGGTGGAACAGCACGAACCTGAGGAAGTTGTCGCCCGGCATGGCCGTCGGATGCGGGCCGACGCCGCCGAAAAGTGACCGGAACGCGCTGTTGGTGAGCACGACGTCCCAGCAGTGGTCGACGACGAGCGAGGGGAAGGAGACGGCCTCCAGAAGCCCCGCGCAGTCCTCCAGGTAGGCCTGGGCCTCGGGAGTCTCGGGGGCGGGCCGCGGTGCCGGCCGCTGCCCTCCTGCCTGATATGCCATCGGGAGGTCACCCCTCTTGCCTGTGCGGCCTTGACGCGGCGCCCCGATCCTGCTGCCCGGAGCTGAGGCGTGTCAACTATCGTGGCATTTCATGCCTGTTGACGGCTGAAATTGGCCACAGTTGTGGCGAGACCTGGATGTGAGTTCGAACCACCGGCTACGCTCCGGGAAGTTCACGCCGGGGTAAGTCACGGCATCCGCTTGTGAGAAGCCTGTGAGAGACGTAGGAGATCTGTCGGTGACGGGTGGCTTCGTCGAAGGTCCTGGCGCCACGCGGACGACCGTGCTGGCGGCCGTCGTCTCCCGTGTCACCGCGCTCGCCGACCGGCTCGGCGTGCCGCACGCCGAGGTCTTCGACACCGGCCGGCTGTCCGTCGCCTCCGGCGTCCCGGAGCCCGTGGTGAAGGCCCTGCTCGGGGGTCGGCCCGCGGGCGAGCCCGATGTGCAGGCCCGGTTCCTGCAGCGGCTGGACCTGCTGCGCCGGACCCGGCTCAAGCCCAACGGCCGCAAGTACACCCAGCAGGAGATCGCCGACGGCGCGGGCATGTCCCGGCAGCAGGCCGGGGCCCTCATCAACGGCGACCGGCGGCCGACCATGGAGCACTGCGACGCGCTCCAGCGGTTCTTCCGGGTGCACGCCGGTTTCCTCACGGCCGAGGATCCCGAGGCGCTCGTGACCGCCCTCCAGCACACCGAGCAGGAGCTGCTGCAGAAGCTCGCCGACCGCGAACGGGAGTCGTCCGCCGCGGCGGACGACCCGCTGGAGCGGCTCCTCCAGGACCACGGCGTGCGCGGCATCGCCTGGCGGGCCGCGCAGCTGCCCACCGACCAGCACCGCGACAAGGTCGCGGAGTGGCTGGACATGCTCCTGGAGAGCGTCAAGCGGCCCGAGTCGTGACCGTGGGGAGAACTGTGGGCATAGGTAAGGAAATGCGCCGCCTGTGCGGCGAGCTGGTCGCGGAGCTGACCCTCCCCGCGCCGGCCCGGCCCGACGAGCTGTACCGCGCGCTGTGCGACGCCATGAGCAGACGCCGCGGCCGCCCCGTCCTCTTCCGTACGGCCGCCTTCCCGCCGGGGACCGCCAGCGGGCTCTGGCTCGACATGGCCGACCAGGACCTCGTCGTGATCGAGGAACGCACGGCCCCCGACCACCAGTTGGTGATCCTGGGCCACGAGCTGTGGCACATGAAGGCCGGGCACTGCTCCCACCACGTCGAGGGCGCCGCGGTCGCGGCGCGGCTGCTCGACGACGGCGCCGATCTCCAGGCGACGGTGCTGAAGGTCGCCGCGCGCAGCCGCTTCGACCTGGACGACGAGAAGGACGCCGAGAGCTTCGGCCTGCTGCTCGCCAGCAAGTGCCGTGCGTGGCTGGCGGGTTCGTCGTCGCGGGGGCCGGTGCAGCGGGACCACCTGGCGGGGCGGATCGAGGCGTCGCTGGGGTACCGGGGGCCGCAGAGCTGACGGGCGGCCGGCCACCGCGTCACCGGGGGCGGTTCCGCCTCCGCCGAGCGGGCGAACCGAGGGCCGGCGGGGCCGGATTGTCAGTGGTGGGCGGCAAGCTGGAGGTGCGCCCCCGCTGTCCGGGGCGTGCGCGCCGCGAGGGCGCGGGACCGACGACGCGACACGGGGAGAGCCGACCGATGCCCACCGCCGTACTGACCGACCGCGAACGCACCGCCGTCCAGGCGTATCTGCGGCTGCTGCACACCGTCCGCGCCGCCTTCGACGTGGAGGGCGGCCCGCCGGTCGTCCCGCCCGCAGTGCTCGCCGACGCGGAACGGGCCCTCGACCGCGCCGGTCTGTCCGGCAACGAGGAGGCGTTCTTCCGGCTGTTGCAGACATGGTGCCCGGAGCCGCGGTCCTGACCGACGGCTCAGGGACCCGACACGACGGCTCCGGGACCCGATATGACGATTCCGGGACCCGATGCGGCAGGGTGCCCTAGCCGTGCGGTACGGCGACCGCCGTCGCGACCAGGCCGCGGGCGGCGGTCCAGCGGCCGTCGAAGTGGCCCAGGCGGCGGTCGCCCACCAGCGGCCCGGGGACGAGGAGATCGGCGCGGAAGCGGCCGTCCGCGGTGATCTCGATGTCGGCCTCCATGAAGTCCAGCCACTTCCCGGTGAGGGGGAACCACGCCTTGTAGACGGATTCCTTGGCGCTGAACAGCAGCCGGTCCCAGTGCACTCCGGGGTGTTCGGCGGCGAGCCGCCGCAGCCGCTCCGCCTCGGCCGGCAGGGACACGGACGGCAGGACGCCCTCGGGCAGCGGTCCGTGGACCTCCGCGTCGATGCCGACGGAGGCCAGGTCGGCGGCGCGGACCAGGGCGGCGGCGCAGTAGCCGTCGCAGTGGGTCATGCTGCCGGCCAGCCCGGCCGGCCAGCCCGGGGCGCCGCGCTCGCCGGGCAGGATCGGCCGCGGCGGCACACCGAGCTTCTCCATGGCGCGGCGGGCGCAGGAGCGCACGACGGCGAACTCCCGCCGGCGCTTGGCGACCGCCCGCGCGATGAGCGCCTCCTCCTCGGGGTACAGCGGGGTGTCCGCATCCTCGTGGCCGTACGCCTCGACGGTGACCACGGTCTCCGGCAGCAGTTCCTCGATCACCGCTCCTCGCCCTCCCTCGGCAGGATGCGCCGCAGCCTTCCCGGCGGCCCGGGCCGCTTGCGCCACTCACGGGGATAGCCCACCGAGACCTCCTCGAAGCGCACGCCCTCGTGGAAGGTGGTCCGGGGGATGTGCAGATGGCCGTAGACCATGGTGTGGACGGGGAACCTGCGGTGCCAGTCGGCGGTCAGGCCGGTGCCGCACCACATGGCGAACTCGGGGTGCCACAGCACGTCCATCGGGTGCCGGTCCAGCGGATAGTGGTTGAGGGGGATCACGGGCAGGTCCGCGGGCAGTTCGGCGAGCCTGCGCTCGGTCGCGGCGACCCGGTCCCGGCACCAGGCCTCCCGGCTCGGGTACGGGTCGGGGTGCAGCAGATACTCGTCGCTGCACACGATCCCGGTGCCGTGGGCGTACGCGAGGCCCTGCTCCTTGGTCGTGCACCCGGCCGGCAGGAACGAGTAGTCGTACAGCAGGAACAGCGGGGCGACGGCCACGGGGCCGCCGGGGCCCTCCCAGACGGGGTAGGGGTCCTCCGGTGTCGTCACGCCGAGTTCCCGGCACAGCTCGACCAGGTACTCGTATCGGGCGACGCCGCGCAGGGTGACGGTATCGCTCGGATGGGTCCACAGCTCGTGGTTGCCGGGCGCCCAGACGACCTTGCGGAAACGCGCCGCGAGGGTCTTCAGGGCCCAGCGGATGTCGGCCACGGTCTCCGCGACGTCACCGGCGACGAGCAGCCAGTCCTCGTCCGTCCCGGGCCGCATCTCCTCGACCAGGGCACGGTTCTCCGGGTAACCGATGTGCAGATCGCTGATGGCCAGCAGTTGTCCGGCGCCACCGGCCGTCGACGTCACCTCTCGCCCCCTCCGCGCACACGAACTCCACTACGAGATCACATCCGCGGGACGGGAACAAGGGCGTCCCCGGACGGCCGGGTGCGGAATCCGTAACCCGCGTGTTGCACGTGGGGCCCCGCCGAAGCCGTATGATCTGCCCCAACACCACCGCTGAGAATGTCCCTTCGACAGGGGCGGTTTGGTGTCCCTCCATACGTCCTGCCCGGGCACGGGCTGCTCAGCCCTGCCCGCGAACCGTGAAAGGCGGCCTGCATGGTCTCTCGCGTACGCGTCTGGCTCAACCGCACGTACGCGGAGAACGTGTTCTTCATGGATCAGCTGCGGAGAAATCCCAGCGACCGGGCCGTCGAGATCCATGCGACCCACGGTGACCCGGACTCGCCCGTGCTGGCCGCCGCCGACACCGCCGAACTGGAACCCGAGAACCTCTCCCCCGCCGGGTACGTCGAGTACGCGCTGGACCAGTGCGCGCGGCGCGGCATCGACGTGTTCGTGCCCCGGCTGCACCAGTCGGCGATCGTCGCGCACCGCGCCGAGTTCGAGGCGGCGGGTACGGCGGTGCTGGCGCCGCCGCCCGAGGCGGTGGCCATTTTCCAGGACAAGGTGATCGCCTACGAGGCGGTGCAGGCGATCGGCGTTCCGGTGCCGCCGTGGTGGCGGGTCCGTTCGGGTGACGAACTGGTCGCCGCCGTCGAGGAGTTGGAGGCCGGCGGGCACAAGGCGTGCTTCAAGCCGGCGTCCGGGGCGGGCGGCGTGGGCTTCCGCGTGATCACCCGTACGCCGTTCTCGCTGATGCACCTGGGCGGCTTCCCGACCCCGTACGTGCAGCTCGACCTGGTCCTCGAGGCGCTGCGGCGGGCCGAGGAGCCGGTCGACTGGCTGGTGATGCCGCGCTTGGAGCAGCCCGAGGTGTCGGTGGACTGCCTGACCGGTCCGGACAGCCGGGTCCGGCTGGCGGTGGGCCGCACCAAGAACGGCCGTCGCCGGGGCTTCACGCTGAACGAGCAGTGGCTGGACCCGGCGCGGCGGATCGCGGAGGGCTTCGGGCTGCACTACCTGTCCAACATCCAGTTCCGCATGTACGGCGACCGGCCGGTCCTCATGGACGTCAACACCCGCCCGGCCGGCGGGCTGCACCAGCTGTCGTTGTGCGGGGTCAACGCCCCGTGGGCGGCGGTGCAGCTGGCGCTCGGCGAGGACCCGGGCGAGATGGTTCCGCCGTTCCTGGGCCAGGACTACACGGTGGTGTCGGGGCCGCGTCCGCTGCGGCCGGTGTCGCTGCCGCAGCAGCGGCCGGAGGCGACGGAACCGCTGCCCACGGTGCCGGTCGACTCCGTCGAGGCCCCCGCGCAGACCACGACCGTGGAGGCCCTGCGGCTCTAGACGCCGTACCCCCACGCCTCGGCGAGTTCCCGCAGGCGTGGGGGCAGGTCGACGTCCGGGGCGGCGGTGCGGGCGGACTGGATGCGGCCGGACTTGATGGTGCTGGACCAGTCGCCGAGCTGTGGGCGGAAGGTGCCGTGGTCCTTGCTGCCGTAGTCGAGCATGCCGGGCTCCCAGGGGAGGCCGAGGTGGTCGCAGATGCCCCGGGTGACCCGCTCCGGCTCGGCGGTGAGCTCCTCGTAGGTGATCACGTGGGGGCCGAGGTTCCGGCGGGCCTCCTCCAGCTTCTCGCTGTAGTCGAGGACTTCGGCGCGGATGGCCTCGTGGTCCGGGTCGGCGCGGCGTTCGGTGAGGGACGTGATGACGGCGCCGGGGTGGCGGAGCAGCAGGATGTAGCGGGCGTTCGGCCAACATCGGCGCAGACGGGGCCAGATGAGGGTGTTGGGCGGGGTCTTGTCGACGATGACGTCCTTGCCGCTGCGGGTGAGTTCGAGGTGCAGCACCCGGTCCCACAGCACGTGCTCCAGCTCGTCCTTGTCGAGGTGGAGGGCCCGCATGGCGTCCGCGGTGAAGTCGCGGGAGAGGTTCACGTGCACGGTGCGCAGGTGCATCTCGTGCGGGGCGCGGATGCGGCTGTGGCTGTTGAGCAGGACCCGCAGCAGGGTGGAGCCGGAGCGCACCGACGACAGCACGAAGACCGGTGAGTCCACCAGCCGGGGTGCGGGCGGGGCCGTGTAGGGGTCGACGGCCGGGCGGGGAGCGGGGATGGCGTCGAGGGTCCGGCGCGGGGGACTCACGGCCTGCATCACCAGCCTTCCGCGACGCTTCAGTCCCTTGCCGATCGCGGACATACGCGGGTCTCGCACCGTGACACCTTTCTTTCGCCGGGCATTCCGCATCCCAGGGGGACCGGGCGAACTTCAGATGTCCACCAGGCGAACCGGCGTGCTCACGGGCGTCCACATACCGCCCGTGAGCAGGCCACTTACCGGTTTCTTAAACTTTCGTCAGAACCGGCCGGCTCCGCGGTACAGCTCCAGTTCCCCTTCCAGTTCGACGGCCAGCACCGTGGCGTGCGGGTCGAGGTCCGCCGCGGCGGGGGGCTGGATCCAGAGGATGCCGGGGGTCTCGTGGAGGCCGCCGGTGATCTCGTGGGCGAGTTCCGTGCCGCTGCCCAGGACCGAGACGCGGCGGACACCGCTGAGCAGGCCGCGGACGTTGATCTCGGCGCGCGGGGCGTCGAAGAGGGTCAGGTAGAGGGTGCGGCGGTCCTTGGACAGGGTGCTCGGGCCGTAGTGGTGGCCCGGCGGGAGTCCCCGTTCGGTGCCGTACACGGCCTCCGCGTGCCGGGCGATCCAGTCGCCGAGGCCTTCCAGCCGTTCCCGCTGCTCGTCCGTGATCGTGCCGTCCTCGCGCGGGCCGACGCTGAGGAGCAGGTTGCCTCCGCCGCCGATGGTCTCGGTGAAGTAGCGGATGAGCTGGTCGACCGACTTGTGGTGGTGGTCGTGGTGCTGGTGGCCCCAGGAGTCGTTGATCGTCAGGCACAGCTCCCAGGGGCCCTCCGGCGGGATGACGGGGGCGCCCTGCTCGGGGGTGGCGTAGTCGCCCTCACTGAGCATGCGGGCGTTGAAGACGACGTCCGGCACCTCGGAGCGGATGAGGGCGGCGAGTTCGCGGATGCGCCACTGCTCCTCGCTGCGGTCCCACTCGCCGTCGAACCACATCAGGTCCGGCGCGTAGCGGCTGGTGAGTTCGCGGATCTGGCCGTCCCGGTAGGCGAGGAACCTCTCCCAGGCGTCGAGGTCCTCGTCCTCGGCGGCGACCTCCGAGTAGCGGTTGTCCTCCAGCTCCGGCGGGCGGCCGGGCTTGCGGGTGGAGGCGTAGTCGGGGTGGCTCCAGTCCGAGTGCGAGTAGTACAGGCCGACCTTGAGGCCCTGCTCGCGCAGGGCGTCCGCGTACCCGCCGATCAGGTCCCGGCCCACGTTCAGGTCGCCGTACGCGGTGTCCCACAGGGCGACGCCGTCGTGGTGGCGGCTGGTCAGCACGGCGTACTTCGCGCCGGCCCGCGCGAAGAGCTTCGCCCAGTCGCGCGGGTCGTAGCGGGCGGCCGTGAACCGGTCGAGCTGGGACATGTACCGGTCGTAGGGGACGATGTCGTCGTAGAACGACCAGGACTCCTGGACGCCGTCGACGGCGTAGATCCCCCAGTGGATGAAGATCCCCAGCTTGGCGTCCGTGAACCACGGTTGCATCGCCATGGTCAGGCCCTTCGCAGGCGGAGCGTCAGGATCTGGAAGGGCCGCAGGGCGACGGCGACACCGCCGTCCGCCGTCTCGGCGTCCTCCAGCGGGCGCTCCAGCAGGTCGGTGACCTGGGCGCCCGCGAGCGGGAAGCCGGTGCGCAGGACGCCGGTGGCGCGGCCGCCGCGGGACTCGTAGAGCCGTACGACGACATCACCGGAGGCGTCGTCGGCCAGCTTGACCGCCTCCACCGTCACTCCCTCGCCGTCGACGGAGACGACCGGTGCGGGGGCGCCGGCCGCGTCGGCCACGCGGAGGGGGAGGTTGAGGGCGTAGCCCTCGGCGACGGCGTCCTCGATGGTCGCGCCGGGCAGCAGCGCGTAGGTGAGGCGGTGGCGGCCCTGGTCGGCCTCGGGGTCCGGGATGCGCGGGGCGCGGACCAGGCTGAGGCGGACGGTGGTCGTGGTGCCGCCGTCCTCGCGGACCGTGCGGGAGACGTCGTGGCCGTAGGTGGAGTCGTTGATGACGGCGACGCCGTAACCGGGTTCGCCGATGTGCACCCAGCGGTGGCCGGAGACCTCGAAGCGGGCCGCCTCCCAGCTGGTGTTGGTGTGGGTGGGGCGCTGGATGTGGCCGAACTGGATCTCGGCGGAGGAGTGCGGGGCGCGGATGTCGACCGGGAAGGCCGCCTTGAGGATCTTCTCGGTCTCGTGCCAGTCGATGTCGGTCTCGATGTCGATGCGGGGGCTGCCGGCGCGGACGGTGATCGTCTGGGTGATCTTCGAGCCCTTGCCGAAGTCCCGTTCGACGCGGATCGCGCCGATGAGCGGGTCCTGCTCGACGACCGTCACGGACGAGGCGTCGAGGAGGTCCGTGTAGCGGTTCCTGTAGTGCTTGTCGATGTCCCAGGCGTCCCAGTAGTTGGGCAGGTCGGTGTGCAGGCGGAGCAGGTTGCCCGGCTCGGCGAGGACCTCGCGGTCGGCGCGCAGGTCGCGCACGGACGCCAGGGTGCCGTCCTCGGCGACCTCGACCCGGACCAGTCCGTTGTCGAGGACCCGGCCGCTCACCGTCACCGGCTGCGGGGGCTCGGCGTCGGTGAGGGGCGCGGAGCCGCTCGCGGGCACCTCCACGTACACCGGTGCGCCGTCTTCGGTCCGGATCACTTCGGCGCGGTCGCGCGGGCTGGTGTTGAAGACCCGGGGCCCGCCCGGGCCGAGCGCGGCGAGCGCCTCGGCGGTCAGCTCCTGGAGCTCACGGGCGACACGGGCGTACTCGGCCTCGGCCTCGCGGTGCACCCAGGCGATGGAGGAGCCGGGCAGGATGTCGTGGAACTGGTGCAGCAGCACCGTCTTCCAGAGCCGGTCGAGCTTCTCGTACGGGTAGGAGTAGCCCGGCGCGTGCAGCGCGGCGGTGGTCGCCCACAGCTCGGCCTCGCGCAGGAGGTGCTCGGAGCGGCGGTTGCCCTGCTTGGTGCGGGCCTGGGAGGTGTAGGTGGCGCGGTGCAGCTCCAGGTAGAGCTCGCCGACCCACACGGGCGCGTCCGGGTACTCCTCGCGGGCCTTGGCGAAGAAGTCGTCGGGGTGTTCGACGACGACCTTCGCGGAGCCCTCCAGGTCCGCGAGCCGGCGGGCGCGTTCCATGATCTCGCGGGTGGGGCCGCCACCGCCGTCGCCCCAGCCGAAGGGGGCCAGGGAGCGGGAGGCGCCGCCCTTCTCGGCGTAGTTGCGGACCGCGCGGGACATCTCCTCGCCGCTGAAACGGGCGTTGTAGGTGTCGACCGGCGGGAAGTGGGTGAAGATGCGGGTGCCGTCGATGCCCTCCCACCAGAAGGTGTGGTGCGGGAACCTGTTGGTCTGGTTCCAGGAGATCTTCTGGGTGAGGAACCACTCGTTGCCGGCGAGCTTGGCGATCTGCGGGTAGGCCGCGTTGTAGCCGAAGGAGTCCGGCAGCCACACGCCCTTGGTCTCGATGCCGAAGTGGTCCATGAAGAACCGCTTGCCGTGGACGAACTGGCGGGCGACGGCCTCGCCGCCGGGCAGGTTGCCGTCGGACTCGACCCACATGCCGCCGACCGGCGCCCACT
The DNA here is from genome assembly GCF_964272415.1 of Streptomyces sp. SudanB52_2052. NCBI lineage: Bacteria > Bacillati > Actinomycetota > Actinomycetes > Kitasatosporales > Streptomycetaceae > Streptomyces > Streptomyces sp. SudanB52_2052. The sequence goes on from NZ_OZ186796.1 coordinate 1,341,187, forward strand.
GGCCGTTCTTGACCGACTCCTGGATGCGGGCCCACACCTTGGGGTAGTTGTCGCGGACCCACTCGTACTGCTGGGCCTGGGAGCAGGCGAAGATGAAGTCCTCGTACTCGTCGGCGAGGGACGTGACGTTGGAGAACGTGCGGGACGTCTTGCGCTTGGTCTCGCGGATCGGCCAGAGCCAGGCCGAGTCGATGTGGGCGTGGCCGACACCGGAGACGGTGTGCGCGCTGGCGTGCGCGGGCTTGGACAGCACCGGCTTCAGCGCCTCGCGCACAGCGGCGGCCGAGCCGGAGACGTCGTCCAGGTCGAGCAGGTCCATGGCCCGGTCGAGGGCGTGCGCGATCTCGTGCCGGCGCGGGTCGTGCTCGCCGAGTTCCAGCATCAGTTCGCGCAGCACCTGGACGTCGAGGTCGAGGTGCCAGACCTCCTCGTCGAGGACGGCGAGGTCGGCGGCGCGGAAGGTGTAGAGCGGCTTGTCGCCCGCGGTCAGCTTGTCACCGAGGGGCGTGACCTTGGAGAAGTTGTCCGCGAGGATGTCCGGGTTGGAGGCGGCCTCGACCAGGTAGTCGACCGTCTCGCCGCCGGTCGCCGGGTTGGCGATCGGGACGTACTGGTTGAGCGGGTTCACGGCCTTGAGCGGGGTGCCGTCCGTGAGGTGGACGAGGGCCTCGGCCTGGTTGCCGGGCCAGTCGCCCACGAAGCCGAGGTCGATGACGGCCTCGACGCGCTTGCCGGCCCACTCCCGCGGTACCTGTCCGCGCATGCGGAACCAGGTGGTGCCCCAGGGCGGGCCCCACGGGGTGCCCATCGCGAACGGCTCGTAGGACGCGGCGGCGGCCTCCTCGAAGGGCACCGGCTCCCCGGGAGCCTGCCACGCCTCCACCTGGAAGGGGACGGTGGCCGCGTAGACCGCGGTCTTGATGCGCTGGTCGTGGAGGCGCTGCACGCGCTCTTCGATCCGGCGGCTTTCGTCATGCATGGGACAGGTCTCCTGAGGGCTCTACTTGAGGTAGGCGAGGCCGGGGTGGACGGCGGTGTATCCGTCGACGAGGCGCCGGGCCACGTTGACGGAGTCGACGAGCGGGTGCAGGGCAAAGGCTTTCACAGCGGTCGCGCGGGAGCCGGACTCGGCGGCGGCCAGCACCTCGCGCTCGACCGCCTTGACCGCGCAGACCAGGCCGGTGGCGTGGTCGGGCAGCGGGTCGACGGTGACGGGGTGGGCGCCGTTGGCGTCGACGAGGCAGGGGGCCTCGATGACGGCGTCCGTGTCCAGGACCGACAGCGTGTGCTGGTTGCGGACGTTGAGGATCAGGGTGGTGCGCTCGTCCCGGGCGATGGCCCGCATCAGGGCGAGGGCGACCTTCTCGTAGCCGCCGGACAGGTCGTCCTCGTCGCGTTCACCGGCGCCCGCGGTCTCCCGGTTCTCGGCCATGTAGGTGGCCTCGCGCTCGGCGCGGGTGTCGTCCCAGACCCTCAGGGCGGGGGCGTCGGGGTTGCGCATCTCGGCGTAGAAGCGGGCCTGCTGGTCGTGCAGGAAGGCCCCGCGGGTCTTCTCGGCCTGCTGGTAGGCGCGGACGGCCTCGCGGTTGAAGTAGTAGTAGTGCAGGTACTCGTTGGGGATCGCCCCGAGGGAGCGCAGCCAGTCGGTGCCGAAGAGCTTGCCCTCCTCGAAGGAGCCGAGCAGGTCGGGGTCGGCGAGCAGGCGCGGCAGCTCGTCCCGGCCGGCGACGCGCAGGCCGCGGACCCAGCCGAGGTGGTTGAGGCCGACGTAGTCGATCCACGCCTCCTTCGGGTTCGCGCCGAGCACCCGGGCGATGCGGCGGCCGAGGCCGACCGGGGAGTCGCAGATGCCGATGACGCGGTCGCCGAGGTGGCGGGACATGGCCTCGGTGACCAGGCCGGCCGGGTTGGTGAAGTTGATGACCCACGCCTCGGGCGCGAGCCGGGCCACCCGCCGGGCGATGTCCTCGGCGACCGGGACCGTGCGCAGGCCGTAGGCGATGCCGCCGGCACCGACCGTCTCCTGGCCGAGGACGCCCTCGGCCAGCGCCACCCGCTCGTCGTCGGCTCTGCCCTTCAGTCCGCCGACGCGGATCGCGGAGAACACGAAGTCGGCGCCGGTGAGGGCCTCGTCGAGGTCGGTGGTGGCGGTCACCTCGGGGGCGTCGGGGACACCGGCCGCCTGCTCGGCGAGGACGCGCGTCACCGCCGACAGCCGTCCGGCGTCCAGATCGTGCAGGACGACGTGGGTCACCCGGCCCTCGGCGTGGTCCTGCAGGAGCGCCCCGTACACCAGTGGCACGCGGAATCCTCCGCCGCCCAGAATCGTCAGCCTCACGCTTGCACCTTTCCCGCCACGACGACCTCGACGCCCGCCTCCTGCAGGGAGGCCCGCGTCGCCGTGTCGACCGGCTCGTTCGTCACCACCACGTCCAGGTCCTCGGGACCGCAGACCTTCGCCATGCCGTGCCCCGGGAACTTCGCCGCGTCGGCGAGCAGCACGACCTTCTCACCGGCCTTGATCATGGCGCGCTTGACCGGCACCTCCACGACGGTGGTGTCCATGACCTGCCCGCCGGGCCGCACGCCGCTGGTGCCGAGGAAGAGCCAGTCGGCGTGCAGCTGGCGCAGGTTGTCCTCGGTGAGGAAGCCGACCAGGGAGCGGTACTCGCGGCGGACCATGCCGCCGAGCAGGACCAGCTCGATGCCCTCGTCGTCGGCGAGCTCCTCGTAGACCACCAGGTTGCTGGTGATCACGGTGAGGCGGCGGCCGTGCAGCTGCCGGGCCAGGCGGTAGGCGGTCGTCCCGATGTCCAGCAGCACCGACTGGCCGTCGCTGATCATCGCCGCGGCGCGCTCCGCTATGGCGTCCTTCTCGGCCACGCGCACCTCGGCGACCTCGGCGAAGGGCTGGTCGCCCTCCTCGACCACGGCGCCGCCGTGGACACGCGTCAGCAGGCCGTCCTCCTCCAGTTTCACCAGGTCACGCCTGATGGTGGCCGGGCTCACACCCAGCTGCTCGGAGAGGTCGGTCACAGCTGCGGGGCCGCCGGAGCGCAGGGCCCGCAGGATGAGTTGGTGTCGTCGTTCTGCCAGCACGCGGTGCACACTACTCGTCATCTTCAATCAATGCCATGCTCATTTCTGCTCGGGTATTGACCAATCTCTCCGATCGGCGCACGATTCCGCTCACCGAAATGAAGAGTTTTGACGATCTCCGTCGAGGCCCCGAGCGAGAGGACGCATCCGTGGACGACGACCGGCCCGATGTGCTGCTGACCGGGCTGCTCTTCTACGACCTCGTCCTCACGGGGCTGGGAAAGCCGCCGACGCCGGGCGAGGAGATCTGGACCCGGGGCATGGGCTGCGGCCCGGGCGGCATCGCGAACCTCGCGGTGGCCGCCTCCCGTTTCGGCCTCCGGACCTCCCTGGCCACGGTGTTCGGCGACGACTTCTACGGCGAGCACTGCCGCGACGTCCTGTGCGACCAGGAAGGCGTCGACCTCTCGCTCTCCCGTACGGCGGACGACTGGCCGACCCCGGTCACCGTCTCCGTCGCCTACGGCCAGGACCGGGCCTTGCTCACCCACGGGCAGGAGCCGCCGTACTCGCAGGACGTGCTGATGGGCGACCCGCCCCAGGCGCGGACCGCCCTGGTGCACCTCGAGGCCGAGCCCCGCGAGTGGCTCGCCAAGTCCGCCGCGAACGGCACGCGGATCTACGCCGACGTCGGCTGGGACCCCACCCAGGAGTGGTCGACGGCCCTCCTGGAGCAGCTGGCCCTGTGCCACGCCTTCCTCCCGAACGAGGCCGAGGCGATGGCCTACACCCGCACCGACACCGCGGTGGCCGCGCTCGGCACGCTCTCCGAGCTGGTGCCGGTCGCCGTGGTCACGCGGGGCGGGGAGGGGGCCGTCGCCGTCGACCAGATCACCGGCGAGTACGCGGAGGTCCCGGCCCTGGACACCGACGTCCTGGACGCGACGGGCGCCGGGGACGTCTTCGGCGCGAGCTTCGTCGCGGCCTCGCTCGGCGGCTGGCCGCTGGCGGAGCGGCTGCGGTTCGCGGTGCTCGCCGCCGGACTGTCCGTCCGGCACCACGGCGGGGCCCTCGCCGCCCCGGGCTGGTACGGCGTGGACCGCTGGTGGCGCTCGCTGACGGACCCCGACCTCCGGCGGGCGTACGGCTTCCTGGCCGACCGCATCCCGGCCAACGTCGGCCCCGCGGTGCGCCACGCCCCCGTCACCCCGCCGGCCCCTCTCATGCCCCTGGGTCCGGGCGCCCCCGAACGGCGGCACTGACCCCCGAATCCCCTCAGCACGTCGAACAGCAACAACAGGAGTGACCCGTGGATCTTTCCCGTAGAGGCTTCCTCCAGGCCGCCGCGCTCACCGCGGCCGCCTCCGGCCTGACCGTCGCGTGCGGCAACGGCTCAGGCTCGGCCGGCACCAAGAACGGCAAGAACCTCACCATGTGGTACTGGGGCGGCGCGCTGAGCGACAAGGTGGTCGCGGAAGCCAGGACGCACTTCAGCAAGCAGGTGAAGCTGACCGTCGCCTCCATCGGCGGCGACTTCAAGCAGAAGCTGACCACCACTCTGGCGGCGGGCACCTCCGTGCCCGACATCACCGGCATCAAGGGTGAGGACATCGCGTCCTTCCTGCCCAACGCGAACCGCTTCCTCGACCTGAACGACCTGGGCTTCAAGAAGGTCTCCTCCCAGTACCTGGAGTGGAAGACCAAGCTCGCCCAGACCGAGGACGGCAAGCAGATCGGCTTCCCGATCGACATCGGCCCCACCGCGCTCTTCTACCGCGCGGACCTGTTCGACAAGGCCGGGCTGCCCACCGACCCCGACAAGGTCGCCGCACAGGCCGGGACCTGGGACGAGTACTTCGCGCTCGGCACCGAGCTGGGGAAGAAGCTGCCCGGCACCTACCTGATCAACAACATCAGCTCGGTGTTCAACATCGCGGTCGGCCAGGGCACCGAGCGGTTCATCGACAGGGACAACCGCTTCATCGGCGACCAGGACCACATCCGCCAGGCGTGGAACACGGCCGTCCGCCCCTACACCCTCGGCATCGACGCCAAGATCAACGACAACACCTGGAACGCCGCCATCGGCAAGAACCTCACCACCGAACTCGGCGCGGCCTGGCACGCGCTGGACATCGAGCAGGCGGCCCCGAAGACCAAGGGCGACTGGCGGGTCTGTGCCACGCCCGGCGGACCGGCCAACCAGGGCGGCTCCTACCTGGCCCTGCCCAAGCAGTGCCGCAACCCCGAAGAGGCATTCAAGATCATCAGCTGGATCCTCAGCCCGGAGAACGACGCCCGCGGCTTCGCCGACGCCGCGATCTTCCCCGCCGCGCCGGCCGCGTACTCCATGCCGGCCATGACGGGCGGCGACCCCTTCTTCGGCGGTCAGAAGGTCATCGAAGTCTTCGGCCCGGCCGCCAAGTCCATCCCGGCCGCCTACGAGGCACCCGCCGACGCCGCCGTCATGGCCCCCTTCATGACCGGGCTGACCAGCATCGAGGCCAAGGGCGTGAAGCCCGACGACGCCTGGAAGGACGCGGTCGCCCAGGCCAAGCAGATCGCCCGGCGACAGGGGGTGAAGTGAGGTGACGTCACCTCCGGTCACCGGTCCCGCCGCGGTGCCCCAGCACCCCGGCGGGCCGGGCCCGGCCCGCTTCCGCCCGCGGCGCACACCGCCCGCGGGCGCCGTGCGGCCGACGCGTCGCCGGGTGCTGTCCTACTGGCGGCAGTACCTGGCGATCTCGCCCTTCTTCCTGATCTTCATCGGCTTCTCGTTCTTCCCGGTCTTCTACTCGCTGTACCTGGCCTTCCAGCGCTGGGACGGCATGGGCACCATGCAGTTCGTGGGACTGGACCAGTTCCGGTTCCTGTGGTCGGACCCGGTCTTCTGGCTGTCGATCCGCAACACCCTGGTGATCTGGGTGCTGTCCACCGTTCCCACGCTGTTCGGCGCCCTGGTGCTGGCGACGCTGCTGCACTCGGTGCGCCGCTTCAAGGGCTTCTACCGCATCGCCCTCTACGTACCGAACGTCACCTCGATCGTCGCCGTGTCGATCTTCTTCGGCGCGGTGTTCAGCAACAACTTCGGCCTGGTCAACGCGATCCTGGGCGTGGTCGGCATCTCGCCCGTCCCGTGGCTGAGCAATCCGTGGCTGATCAAGCTGGTCATCGCGCTGCTGATGACGTGGATGTGGACCGGCTACAACATGATCATCTACCTGGCCGGTCTCCAGGCCATCCCGACACAGATCTACGAGGCGGCCAAGCTGGACGGCGCCGGGCCGATCCGTACGTTCTTCCAGATCACCATGCCCATCATGCGGCCCATCATCCTGTTCACGGTCGTCATCTCGACCATCAACGGCCTGCAGAGCTTCAGCGAACCGCAGGTCCTGTTCGGCAGCAACGCCGCCAACCCCAACCTCGGCGGCCCCGGCCAGGCGGGCCTGACCACGCTGCTGTACTTCTACCAGTCCGCTTTCGTCAACAACGACTACGGCTACGGCGCCGCCATCGTGTGGGCCTTCTTCGTCCTGATCCTGGTCATGGTCGTCATCAACTGGCGCGTAGTGCAGCGCGGGAGGAAGTCATGACCGCGGTGGTCACCAGGCGGTCCCGGCGCCCCAAAGGCCTGACCGCGCACATCGTCCTCGTCCTGGCCGTCCTCATCTCGGTCTTCCCGTTCCTGTGGACGATCGTCATGGCGACGAACACCACCGAGGACATCTACAAGAGCCCGCCGAAGCTGACCTTCGGATCCCACCTGCTGGAGAACATCCGGCACGTGCTCGACACCATCGACTTCTTCGGGTCGATGCTGAACACGGTCGTCGTCGCGTCGGTCACCACCGTCCTGGTGCTGTTCGTCGACTCGCTGGCGGCCTTCGCCTTCGCCAAGTTCGACTTCCCCGGGCGCCGGGTGCTCTTCGCGACGCTGCTGGGCTTCATGATGCTGCCGCTCCAGCTGGCCGTCCTGCCGCAGTTCATCCTCATGTCCGACATCGGCTGGGTCGGTTCGCTCAAGGCGCTCGTCCCGCCCGCGCTCGCCAACGCCTTCGGCATCTTCTGGCTGCGCCAGTACATCGAGAACGGCGTACCGGACGAACTCCTCGACGCCGCGCGCATCGACGGCGCCGGGTTCTTCCGCCAGTACTGGAACATCGTGCTGCCGATGATCAAGCCGGCGCTGTCCTTCCTCGCCATCTACGCCTTCGTCGGCGCCTGGAACGACTACATCTGGCCGCTCGTCGTGCTCACCGACCCGGGCCACCTCACCCTCCAGGTGGCGCTCGCCCAGCTGCACGTCGGCCACACCACCGACTACAGCATGGTCATGGCCGGCGTGCTCATGGCGTCCGTCCCCCTGGTCGTGGTCTTCACGATCTTCGCCCGGGGCTTCATCGCGGGCGCGACGGAGGGAGCGGTGCAAGGAAGCTGAGGGGGGCGCCCCGAAAGGGGCGCGGGGAACTGCGCGATCAACCACAGCGGACGCGCACCCAAGAACCGACAGTCGGTCCCGAGCTCTTGGACGAGAGGGGTAGGCAATGCCAGACGCCGAGGTCACCGCGCACGGCAAGGTCCTCGTCGTCGGCATGGACGGCCTGCGCCACGACCGGCTGACCCGCTCCCCGGCCACCGCACCCGTACTGCACGGCCTGATGACCCGCGGAGCCCACGGCACCAGCCTGCTCCCCTACGGCCGGGCCGAGGACGGACCGTCGGCCGACGCGGCCTACACCGACTCCGGGCCCGGCTGGTCGAGCGTGCTGACCGGGGTGTGGCCCGACCGGCACGGCGTGACCGGCAACGACTTCCTCGGCTCCGACTACACCCGCTACCCCGACTTCCTGAGCCGCGCCGCCACCGCCCGGCCCGGTCTGCGCACGGCGGCGGTGGTGTCCTGGCCGGAGCTGGTCGACCGGGGCGTCCTCGGCGCCGCCATCGGCCGGCGGGTGCGCCACGACGGCGAGTCCGACGGCTACACCACCGCGGACCGCCTCGTCGCCGACACCGCCGTCCGCTGGCTCACCGAGGACGACCCGGACGCCCTGTTCGTGTACTTCGGCGCCACCGACGAGGCCGGCCACGCCACCGGCCCCCTCTCCCCCGCCTACGACGAGGCCCTCCTCGCCCAGGACGCCCACCTCGGGCGGCTCCTGGCGACGATCGACGCGCGACCCGCCCACGAGCACTGGACCGTGCTGGTCACCACGGACCACGGCCACCTCGACTCCGGCGGCCACGGCGGCGACACGCGTGCCGAGCGGGAGGTCTTCGTCATCCTCGCCGAGCCCGGCGCGCCCGGCGGCACCCGGCTCGACACCCCCCGCCTCATCGACATCGCCGCCACCGTCCTGGACCGCCTCGGCATCCCCGCCGACCCCGCCTGGGAGCTGCAGGGGCGCGTTCTGGCCCGGCCCACCGCCCCGACTTCGGAATGGTCATGAACGACGCACCCCTCGATCCCCTGATCGCCCTGCGCCCCTGGGCGGCACCCGAGCTGACCTCCTGGGGGCGACTGCCGACGAACGCCGTGGACCGGCGTTCCGGAGCCGTCTGCCTCGACGGCGACTGGCGCTTCCAGTTGCTCCCCGCCCCGGACGCCCCGCTCGGGGAGGTCTGGTCGTCGTCGTACGTGCCCGGGGTCTGGACCATGCAGGGCACGGACGACCTTCCGCGGTACCTCAACGTCCGCATGCCGTTCGCCGAGTTCCCGCCGGACGTGCCCGCCGCGAACCCGACGGGCGTCCACGAGCGCGCGGTGGACGTGCCGGCCGAGTGGGCCGGGCGGCGGATCGTGCTCCAGGTGGGCGCCGCCGAGAGCGTGCTGCTGGTGCACGTGGACGGGCGGCCCGTCGGGATCTCCAAGGACTCCCACCTGGCCGCCGAGTTCGACCTCACGGGCGTGGTGCGCCCCGGCGAGCGGGCCGTGCTGCGCCTGACCGTCGTCAAGTGGTCGGACGCCTCGCACATCGAGGACCAGGACCAGTGGTGGCACGGCGGGATCACCCGGTCGGTGCTGCTGTACGCCACCGACCCGCTGCATCTCGCGGACGTAACCGTGCGCGCCCGGCGGGACGGGGAGCTGCGGGTGGACTGCCGGGTGCGGGACGCGGGCGGAGCGCTGCCCGAGGGCTGGTACGTCAGCGGGGAGCTGGACGGGCAGCTGCTCACGCAGGACGCGGAGTTCGACCGGGCCAACGCCGAGGACGAGCGCGTCTCCGGCTTCCTCGGCGAGGCCCGGCTGCGGGCCGCCGTGCCCGACGTGCGCGTCTGGAGCGCCGAGACGCCCGAGCTGTACGAGCTGACCGTGCGGCTGCACCGCGCCGACGGCACCGTCGCCGACACCTCACGTCACCGGATCGGCTTCCGGGACGTCGAGATCCACGGCCGGGACCTGCTGGTCAACGGCGAGCGCGTGTTCATCCGGGGCGTCAACCGGCACGACTTCCATCCGCTGACGGGACGGACCGTGTCGTACGACGACATGCGCGCCGACCTCGTGCTGCTCAAGCGGTTCGGCTTCAACGCGATCCGCACCGCGCACTACCCGAACGACCCGGCCCTGTACGACCTGGCCGACGAGCTCGGCTTCTACGTCGTCGACGAGGCCGACATCGAGTCCCACGACCACGCGCACGAGATCGCCGACGACCCGCGCTACCTGGGCGCGTTCGTCGACCGTGTCGCGCGGATGGTGCTGCGCGACAAGAACCACCCGTCCGTCATCGTCTGGTCGCTGGGCAACGAGTCCGACTACGGCGCGAACCACGACGCGGCCGCGGGCTGGGTCCGTCGGCACGATCCGACCCGGCCCGTGCAGTACGAGGGCGCGGCCAAGCTCGGCTGGGCCGACCCGGACGTGGCCTCCGACATCGCCTGCCCGATGTACGCGCCGCTGCCGGAGTGCATCGCGCACGCCATGTCGGGGACGCAGACCAAGCCGCTCATCCAGTGCGAGTACTCGCACGCGATGGGCAACAGCAACGGCACGCTGGCGGACCATTGGGCGGCCATCGAGGCCACCCCGGGTCTTCAGGGCGGGTTCATCTGGGAGTTCTGGGACCACGGCATCCTCCAGCGTGTGAACGACGGCAGACCGGCCGGGCGTGGGGGCGCCGGGCTCTACGACAACGGTGTCGCCGCGCCCGGGCACCGCTGGGCGTACGGCGGCGACTTCGGGGAGACGGACCACGACGGCGCGTTCATCGCCGACGGTGTCGTCTTCCCCGACCGCACCCCCAAGCCCGTGATGTTCGAGCACCGGGAGATCGCCGCGCCCCTGCGGATCGACTGCTTCCGGCACGAGGGCGTCGTCCTGAGCAACCACCAGCACTTCCGCGGCCTGGACTGGCTGTCCGGCGAGTGGGAGTTGTCCCTCGCCGACGGCGGCACCCTGACGGCACCCGCCGAGCTGCCCGACCTGCGCCCGGGTGAGACGGCCGCCGTGCCGCTGCCGTTCGCGCTGCCCGAGGACGGTGGCGAGGCGTGGCTGACGCTGCGGGTCACCACGGCCGGCGACGAGCCGTGGGCGCCGCGCGGCACGGTCGTGTGCCTGCCCCAGGTGCGGCTGCGGGCGGCACCCCAGATGGCGCACACCCCGGTCGGGAACCGGCAGGTCGAGGTCGACGAGGACGGCCTGCTGCGCCATCCGCTGCTGACGGCCGCGCCCGTGCTGTCCCTGTGGCGCGCCCCGACCGACAACGACGAACTGGGCGGCATGGCGGCCCGCTGGCGGGACTGGGGGCTGGACGCGCCCACCCGCAAGGTCGTCGCCGTGCGGCGCGCCCCGGGGCGCGTGACCGTGGTCGCCGACCACGTCTGCGCGGGCGGGACGGTCCGGCACGAGCAGGTGTTCACGGCCGTCGAGGACGGGCTGCTCGTCGAGGAGTGCGCCGAGCTGCCCGAGGCGCTGCACGACGTGGCCCGGGTCGGCTCGGTGTTCGAGACGGTCGCCGGGCTGAACCTGTGGGAGTGGTTCGGGCAGGGCCCCTGGGAGTCGTATCCCGACCGGGCCGCGGGCGCGCCCGTCGGGCACCACGCGCTGCCGGTGGACGAGCTGTTCACGCCCTATCTGCGGCCCCAGGAGAGCGGCGGGCGGCACGGCGTACGGCGGTTCACGCTGTCCGCGCCGGACGCCACCGGCCTCGCCGTGCGGCTCGACCGGCCCCGCCAGGTCTCCGTGACCCGGCATCGCGCGGCCGACCTCGCCGCCGTCGCGCACCACGACGAACTGGTGCCGCGGGCCGGGTGCGTGGTGCACATCGACGCGGCGCACCGCGGGCTGGGCACGGCCTCGTGCGGGCCCGACACCTTCGCCTCGTACCTCGTCCCGGCCGGTGTCCATCGCTGGAGCTGGACGCTGCGCGTTCTCTGAGTTCCTCCCCCCGTCACCTCATGGAGCACCCGTGTGCACTTCGCATGACCACGACCTGGGCGAGGCGCCCCAGGCCGGTGCCGGCAGACGCAGTTTCCTGCGGGCGACCGCGCTGCTCGGCGCCACCGCCGCCGCGGTGAGCGCGCTGCCCGCCGTCACCGCCGAGGCGGCCGCGTCGAGTTGGCGCCCCGACCCGGACAGCCGTCGCTTCACGCTCGCCGTGATGCCCGACACCCAGTACCTCTTCGACGGGCCGAGCATCGACAGGGCGCCGGTCGAGGCCTCGCTGCGCTATCTGCTGGAGCACGGCCGGGAGGAGAACATCGTCTTCCTGTCGCACCTCGGGGACCTCACGCAGAACGGCGCGAAGGAGGAGTTCGCGGCGATCGGTGAGGTGTTCCGGCTGCTGGACCGGCGGGGCGTCGGCTACAGCGTCCTGGCCGGCAACCACGACGTGAGGTCGTCGACGAGCGACCAGCGCGGTGCGACACCGTACCTGGACGCCTTCGGGCCGCGGCGGTTCGCGGGGCAGCGGACGTTCGGCGGTGCCTCCCCGGACGGCTACAACTCCTTCCACCTGTTCACGGCGGGCGGCCGGGAGTGGATGGTGCTCGCGCTGGACTGGCGGCTGTCGCCGCAGGGATACGCGTGGGCGAAGGAGGTCATGGCGCGGCACCCGAGGACGCCGGTGATCCTCACGACCCACGAACTGGTCGTCGAGGACGACGCGTTGTCGGCCTACGGGCAGCAGCTGTGGGACGAGCTGATCGAGGACCACGACCAGATCTTCCTCACGCTCAACGGGCACTACTGGCCCGCCGCCCGGGCCACCCGCAGGAACGCGGCCGGGAACGACGTCCACCTGCACCTGACGAACTACCAGAACCGCTATTTCGGCGGCGCTGCGATGATCCGCCTCTACCGCTTCGACCTGGATCGGAACGTCATCGACGTGGAGACGGTCTCCCCGTGGATCCTGGGCCGGGCGAAGAAGGGGCTCAACGAGCTGGAGCGGCAGGAGATGGAGCTGAGCGGCGACGCCGACCGGTTCTCCGTCGAGATCGACTTCCAGGAGCGCTTCTCCGGGTTCGCGCCCGTGTCCGCGCGGCCGGCGCGGCCCGTGTCGAAAATGCTGGTGCCGGGCACCGTCGCCTACTGGCGTTTCGAGCAGCCCGTCGACGGCGCGGACGGCACGGTCCGCGACCTGTCCGGGCGCGGCAACGACCTCTCGCTGGTCACGGTGGGCGGCGGGGTGCTGGGCTGGTCCGCCGACCACCACCCCGACCAGCCGGGCCACGGCAGCCTGGAGTTCCAGGGCTTCAAGTCGCCGTTGAAGGGCGCCTATCTGCGCACGGTCGACGGCGCCCCGCTCAACCGGGCCACCTTCGAGGACGGTTACACCATCGAGGCGTTCTACCGGCTGCCCGCCGACTGGGAGCCGGACCACAACGCCTGGTCGGGTCTGGTGAGCCGGACGGGCACGGGCGGCGCGGCCGGCAAGACCGCCGACGACCCCGACGAGCCGCTCGCCACGCTGTCGCTCTCCAACGACCGCGAACCGCAGTGGGCGATGCGCCCGCTCAACCAGGAGGGCATCGCCACCAACTGGGGCCAGGAGACCCCGCTGGAGACCTGGTGGCACCTGGCCGTCGTCAATGACGGCACGCACACCACGCTGTACGTCGAGGGCTGCCCGGTGGTCCGCAATCCCAGGGCGTCCGCGGTCGGCATCACCTCCGTCGGCCTGCCCTGGCTGCTCGGCGGCTACGAGTACGGCGGGAAGATCGACCAGATCCTGCGCGGACGGCTCGGCGACGTCCGGATCGTCGCCCGGGCACTGCCCGTCACCTCCTTCATGAACCACTGACCGGCGAGGACCCGTGATGACCGAGCAGCAGTTGCCCGCCTGGGCCGACCCGTCCGTCTCCCCCGCCGCCCTCGATCCGCAGGGCGTCTCCCGCCGCGGGCTCCTGCGTCGCGCGGGCCTGTTCGGCGCCGCCTTCGCCCTGGGCTCGGCGGCGCCCCCGGTCCTGGCGGCCGGTGCCGGTGGACGGCTGGGCGGCGAGGACCCGCGCCTCGCCTACCTCGTCGGCGACCATCACATCCACACCGTCTACAGCCACGACGCCAAGTACACGTTCTCCCAACTGGCCGCCGCGGGCGCGAAGTACGGCCTGGACTGGATGGTGTTCACCGAGCACTCCAACTTCGGGCACGCCGACTTCGGCGCGGCGCTGGAGCACGAGGAGATCCTCCGGGCGCGGGCGGAGAACCCGCGCCAGCTGATCTTCCAGGGCCTGGAGTGGTACATCCCGGCGGCCGAGCACTGCACGGTGTTCACCGCGCCCGGCCCGCACGAGGTCGACGTGCTCACCCGTTTCGAGCGCGCCTACGACGGCAAGCTCCTCGCCTACGACAAGGGCGGCCCCGCCGACGCGGACACCGCCCGCAACGAGGCGCACGCCGTGAAGGCCCTCAAGTGGCTGGCCGAGCAGCGCCGTTCGGGCTACGTCGACGACGTCCTGGTCCTCGCCAACCATCCCATGCGCCTCGGCATCGACTCCCCGCACGAGATGCGCAACTGGCGGGACGCGGCCCCCGGCATCATGATCGGCATGGAGGGCGCGCCCGGCGCCCAGGGCGCGGCCATCCCCGGCTGGCGCGGGGCGAACTCGATCCGCGGCGAGTACGAGAACAAGCCGTCCGCGCAGTCCTGGCCCGGCTACCCGGCGGACGCCTACCTGACCTACGGCGGCTTCGACTGGGCGACCGCGACCGTCGGCGGGCTGTGGGACTCGATGCTCGCCGAGGGCCGGCTGTTCTCCGTCACCACCAACTCCGACGCCCACCGGATCGTCTTCGACACCTGGAAGAACGGCGACTGGCAGCCCGGCCAGAGCTTCGACACCACCGGGAAGCTGCCCGACCCGGTGAACACCACCACCCCGCAGCCCGGCAGCGACTTCTGGCCCGGCCAGTTCAGCCGCACCCACGTGGGGGTGACGCGCTACGGCTACCGGGCGGTCATGGCGGGGCTGCGCGCGGGCCGCGTCTGGGTCGACCACGGGCATCTGCTCGACGGGCTCGACGTCCGGCTGAAGCGGGAGCGCGACCGGGGCCGGGGTGTGACGCTCGGCGGCCGGCTGCGGGTCCGCGCGGGCGAGAGGCTGACGCTGGAGGTCACGGTGACGACCGCCTCCCGCCCCAACCCGCAGGGCATCCTGCCCGAGTTGGCGCACGTGGACGTCATCCGCGGCGCGGTGCGCGGGCCCGTCACCGACCGCGACTCCTGGAAGGCCCCCGACACGCGGGTCGTCCGGTCGCAGGACGTGTCCGGCCGCACGGGCACCTACACCCTGCGCATCCCGCTCACCGCGGGCGAGGAGTCCTTCTACGTCCGGCTGCGCGGCAGCGACGGCAACCGGCACGGCACCGGCTACCTCGGCGCCGCGGTCGACCCGCACGGGCCGGTGCCGCACGCGCCCGGGGACGGTGACCCGTGGGCCGATACGTGGTTCTATGCGAACCCCGTGTTCGTCGACGTGGAAGGGGGGTCGACGGGCGGCCGGTCACCGGCCCGGTGACGAGTCTGTAAACGCTGCCAGCAGCGGCGGCACCCTGCGGGTGCGGATGATCCCGCCCGGGGTGTGCGCGGTGGCGACGGCCGTGCACGCGTACCAGCAGGTCACGGACTGATCGGGCGGAGGTACGGTGGGCCGCGTGACCGGTGAAGAGTCGCTGCGGCCCCAGTCCCTCATGCTGACGTTCCTGGGCGACCAGGTGCTCGGCCGTGACGTGTGCGTGTACTCGGGCAGCGTCATCGACGTGTTCGCCCGCGCCGGGATCGGCGAGCAGGCCACCCGGTCCACGCTGACCCGCATGGTGGGCCGGGGCCTGCTGCGCCGCCAGCGCGAGGGCCGCCGCATGTACTTCGGGCTGACCGAGCGTTCGGCGGCGGTGCTGCGCGACGGCGAGCGGCGCATCTGGCAGACCGGTGCCGTCAACCGGCACTGGGACGGCACCTGGACGCTGCTCGGCTTCTCGCTGCCCGAGTCCTGGCAGCGCCAGCGCCACGACCTGCGCTCCCAGCTGACCTGGAGCGGCTTCGGCCCGCTGTTCAACGGCCTGTGGATCGCCCCGGGCGAGGTCGACGTGTCGGCCCTGGTGGCCGAGCTCGGCCTGTCCGCGCACGTGAAGGTGTTCCGGGCGCACGCGGACGCCGGCATGGACATCGGCCAGATGATCGAGGAGACCTGGGAGCTGTCCGACCTGGCCGCCGGCTACGCGGGGTTCGTACGGCGCTGGCAGCCCTGGGAGGACGGTCTCCCGGAGGCCGACGAGGCGCTCGTGCTGCGGCTGCGGCTCCAGACGGAGTGGCTGCGGATCGTCCGGCGGGACCCGCGGCTGCCCGTCAAGCACCTGCCGGACGACTGGCCGGCGGAACAGGCCGAGAAGACGTTCCGGGCCGTGCACGAGCGGCTCTCACCGCTCGCCCGTGCCGCCTCGGAACGCCTTCTGGACCTGGTGCCCGCGCGGCCTCAGGCGTAGAACCGCGACAGGCTCTGCAGCACCGCGGCCGGCTTGCCGCCGCCCTCGATCTCGATGGCGCCCTCGACGGTGATCTGCACACCGCCCGCCACGTCCTCGACCTCGGCGAGCCTCGCCGTGAGCCGGATGCGGGAGCCGGCCTTCACCGGAGCGGGGAAGCGCACCTTGTTCAGGCCGTAGTTGACCTTCGTCGTCACGCCCTGGACGTCCAGCAGTTCGGTGAAGAGCGGGATGAAGAGGGAGAGCGTGAGGTAGCCGTGCGCGATGGGGGCGCCGAAGGGGCCCTCCTTGGCGCGCTCGGGGTCGACGTGGATCCACTGGTGGTCGCCCGTGGCGTCGGCGAAGGTGTCGATCCGCTCCTGGGTGACCTCGATCCACTCGCTGGTGCCGAGGTCGCTCCCGGCGAGCTTCTTCAGTTCGTCGAGGCCGTTGACGGTGATGCTCATACGGTTCCTTACTGGTTGCCGTAGCGCTTGCGCACACGGGACTTGAGGAGCTTTCCGGAGGCGGTGCGGGGCAGTTCGTCCGCCAGCACCACCGATTTCGGGATCTTGTACTTGGCGAGGTGTCCCGCGAGCCCGGCGAGCACCTCGTCGGGGTCGAGCGCGGCGCCCGCGCGGGGCACGACGACCGCGCGCGGCACCTCGCCCCACTTGTCGTCCGGCACCCCGATCACCGCGCACTCGACGATGTCCGGGTGGGCGAGGAGCCGGTCCTCGATCTCGGCGGGGTAGATGTTCTCGCCGCCCGAGATGATCATGTCCTTGATGCGGTCGACGATGTGGACGTATCCGTCCTCGTCGACCTGGGCGGCGTCGCCGCTGCGGAACCAGCCGTCCGCGAAGGACGCGGCCGTCTCCTCGGGCAGCCCCCAGTAGCCGGGCATCACGTGCGGCCCGCGCACCACGACCTCGCCGACCTCGCCGACGTCGACCGGCGTGAGGTCGGGCCGTACGACGCGGACGTCGCTGAAGAAGTGCGGCACGCCCGCCGACCCCGCCTTGCTCACGGCGTGCTCGGCGTCGAGGAAGAGCGTGCCGGGGGCGGCCTCGGTCATGCCGTAGCCCTGGAGGAAGGTCAGACCACGCTCCTGGTAGGCGGCGATCAGCGGGGTCGGGACCGGGGAGCCGCCGCAGGTCAGGATCCGCAGCGACGACAGGTCGGCGGCCGGCCAGCGCGGGTGCCGGGCCACCTGGTCGAACATGGTCGGCACACCGAACATGAAGGTGATCCGGTGCCGTTCGATCAGGTCGAAGGTGGCGTCCGGGTCGAACGCCTCGACCAGGACGCAGGTGCCGCCCTTCAGCAGGACCGGCAGGGTCAGCATGTTCAGCCCGGCCGTGTGGAACAGCGGGGCCGAGACCAGGGCGCGCTCGTCGGCGATCAGGTCGGTGTCGACGAGGACGTTGACCGCGTTCCAGGTGAGGTTGCCGTGGGTGAGCATGGCACCCTTGGGGCGGCCGGTCGTGCCCGAGGTGTACATGATGATGCAGGTGTCGTCGGCGCCGACGGGTTCGTCGATCGGCTCCGCGGACGCCTCGGCGATCGCCGCCTCGTACTCGGGCCCCACCTCGACGTAGGCGCGGACGTCCGTGCTGCCCGGCAGGCCCGCGACCAGACCGGCGTGGGACGGGCCGTAGACCAGGGCCTTCGCGCCGGAGTCGGCGAGCTGGTACGCGATCTCCGGCCCGGCGAGGCGGATGTTGAGCGGGACGAAGACAGCGCCGAGCGTGCCGGCCGCGAACAGGGTCTCCAGGTAGGAGGGGTGGTTCGGGCCGAGGTAGGCGATCCGGTCGCCGCGGCGCACGCCCCGGGCGCGCAGGGCGTGGGCCAGGCGCGTGGTCCGGGTGTGCAGCGTGCCGTAGTCGATGGCGTGCTCACCGTGGATCAGGGCGGTGCGGTGCGGGGTCTTGCGGGCCCGGCGTGCGGGCCACGACCCCAGTCCCTCGTTGCGCATGTCACGCCCCTTACGTCTTGGTCAGCCCGAGCAGGCGGGCGGCGTTCTCCTTGAGGATCTTCGGCCGCACCTCGTCCTTGATCGACAGCTTCTCGAAGTCGGCGAGCCAGCGGTCGGGGGTGAGGACGGGGAAGTCGGATCCGAAGAGCACCTTGTCCTTCAGCAGCGTGTTCGCGTACTGCACGAGCTGCGGCGGGAAGTACTTCGGCGACCAGCCGGACAGGTCGATGTGCACGCCCGGCTTGTGCGTGGCGACGGCGAGGGCCTCGTCCTGCCAGGGGAAGGACGGGTGCGCCAGGATGATCTTCAGATGCGGGAAGTCGGCGGCGACGTCGTCGACGTGGAGGGGGTTGGAGTACTTGAGGCGGATGCCGCCGCCGCCCGGGACTCCGGCGCCGATGCCCGTCTGGCCGGTGTGGAAGAGGGCGATGGTGCCGGTCTCCTCGATCACCTCGTACAGGTCGTATGCCACGGCCCGGTCGTTGGGGAAGAACCCCTGGATGCTGGGGTGGAACTTGAAGCCCTTGACCCCGTACTCCTCGACCAGCCGGCGGGCCTGCCGTACACCCGCCTTCCCCCGGAAGGGGTCGATGGAGGCGAAGGGGATGAGGACGTCGGCGTTGGCGGCGGCCGCCTCGGCGACCTCCTCGTTCGGGACGGGCGGGGTGCCGGTGGCGGACTCGGCGTCCACCGTGAAGATCACGGCGGCCATGTTCCGCTCCCGGTAGTAGGCGGCCGTCTCCTCCAGCGTGGGCTTCCGCTTGCCCTCGACCTTGAAGTAGGCCGAGGAGGCGTCGTGCAGGTCGTCGTCCAGGGAGGAGTGTCCTTTGGAGGACACCTCCGCGTGGGTGTGGACGTCGATCGCGACCAGTGACTCCGGGTCCATCACGGGATCCATCACGCCTCCGGGAGCTTCGGCGCCGGGATGCCGACCGACTGGAGTTCGGCGCCGACCGAGGTGGGCCAGGCGTCCGCCAGGGCGCCGGGGGTCCAGCCGCCGTCGGAGTAGGCCGCCCTGATCTCCTGCGGATGCGAC
Organism: Streptomyces sp. SudanB52_2052; assembly: GCF_964272415.1. Lineage (NCBI taxonomy): Bacteria > Bacillati > Actinomycetota > Actinomycetes > Kitasatosporales > Streptomycetaceae > Streptomyces > Streptomyces sp. SudanB52_2052. The sequence goes on from NZ_OZ186796.1 coordinate 1,360,147, forward strand.
CAGAGTGCCACCTTGTCGCCACCGATGCCGATGCACTGACCGGTCACACCGCGCGCGGCCTCGGAGGCGAGGAACGGGACGAGGGCCGCGCAGTCCTCCGGGGTGCCGAAGCCCTCGCCCTTGCGGAGGAAGTCCGGGAGCGGCTCGCCGTTCCTCATGGCCTCGATGTACGGGGCGAAGGCGGGGATGGTCTCGGTCATCGCGGTCGCGGCGACCGGCACGATCGCGTTGACGGTGATGTTCGCGCGGCCCAACTCCATGGACCAGGTGCGCGCCATCGCCGCGATACCGGCCTTGGCGGCGGCGTAGTTCGTCTGGCCGAAGTTGCCGCGCTGTCCGGCCGGGGAGCCGACCAGGATCAGCGAGCCGCCCTCGCCCTGCTCGCGCATCCGCACGGCGGCGGCCCGGGCGCAGGTGAAGGTGCCCTTCAGATGCGTGGTGATCACGGCGTCGAAGTCGTCGTCGGTCATCTTCCACAGCACCTTGTCGCGCAGGATGCCCGCGTTGGTGACCAGGACGTCCAGCCGGCCGAACTCCTCGACCGCGCGGGCGACCAGCCGGTCCGCCGCCTCGGTCGTGCCGACCGGGACCACCTCGGCCACGGCCGTGCCGCCCGCCTCGGTGAGGGACTTCACGGCCGCCTCGGCCACCGCCTCGTCGACGTCGTTGACGACCACGGACGCGCCGTGGGCGGCCAGGGCATGGGCATAGGCGAGGCCGAGGCCCCGGCCGCTTCCGGTGACGACGGCGGCCTTGCCGGTGAGATCGATGCTGGGCACGAGCGGGTCCCTTCGCATGGTGATACGGGCGGTGCGGCTACGAGATCGAAGCTAAGAGCAATAATTGTTGTCGTCAATAGTTGTTGCCATCCGCCGTGTGCGGGACACTGGACCGGACCAGCGTTCGCCGCACGACCAGGGAGCCCGCCATCAGCCGCCAGCACGCCATGAACCAGGCCCCCATCGACGCCCACGAGCCGTGGATGCGCGGGCTGCACGCCGACACGGGCTACCTGCTGTACCGCCTGGGCCTGCGCTCGGGGCAGCTGTTCAACGCCTGCCTCCAGGAGTCGGGCCTGCGCCTGCGCCACTACGCGGTGCTGCGCTTCCTCGCCACCTCCGACGGCACCCTCCAGCGCGAGCTGAGCGCCCGGCTCGGCTACGACCCGAGCGCGATCGTCGGCCTGGTCGACGACCTGGAGAAGCTGGGCTTCGCCGAGCGCCGCCCCTCCCCCGACGACCGCCGCAGCCGGATCGTCGTGCTGACCGAGAGCGGCCGCGCGTTCCTCCGTGACACCGACGAGGCCGGCCAGCGGGTGACCGGCGAACTGCTGGGCCCCCTGGACCCGGCCGAGCGGGAGACGCTGCACGCGCTGCTGCTGCGGATCGCAGAGGACGGACTGAACTGATGTTGTGCAAATGATTGACGGCTGCACGTCTGGTGCCTAACTTCACGGGGCAACCGAGACCCGTCCCCAGGGAGCTCCCGTGCAGCCATCCACCCCCGCCGCTCAACCCGCCCCCGATTCCCGGCAGTTGCGCCGCGTCGCGATCTCCGGACTGCTCGGCACGGCCGTCGAGTTCTACGACTTCCTCGTCTACGGAACCGTCGCCGCGCTCGTCTTCGGCGACCTGTTCTTCCCGCGGGCCGACCCGGCGGTCGGCACCATCGCGGCGTTCGGCACGTTCGCCGCGGGCTACCTGGCCCGCCCGCTGGGCGGCATCGTCTTCGGCCACTTCGGCGACCGGCTCGGCCGCAAGTCGATGATGCTGCTGACCATGGTCCTGATGGGCTGCGGCAGCTTCCTCATCGGCCTGCTGCCGACGTACGACGCGATCGGCGTCTGGGCGCCGGTCCTGCTCGTCGCCCTGCGCGTCGTGCAGGGCCTCGCGATCGGCGGCGAGTGGGGCGGCGCGATGCTGATGGTCGTCGAGCACGCCGAGCACGCGCAGGGGTCCCGGCGCGGCTTCTGGTCCAGCTTCACCCAGCTCGGCGCCCCGCTCGGTTCCGTGCTGTCCGCCGGTGTGGTCACCCTGGTCGCCACGCTGCCCGACGACGACTTCCGCTCCTGGGGCTGGCGGGTGCCGTTCCTGCTGAGCATCGTGCTGCTGGCCGTCGGGCTGTTCGTGCGCCTGAAGGTCGCCGAGAGTCCGCTGTTCGCGCAGGTCAAGCGGGAGCCCGTGGACAAGCCGCCGATCGTGGAGGTGCTGCGCCGCCCGAAGCCGGTACTGCTGGCCGCGTGCGTCGGCATAGGCGCGTTCACCACCCAGTCGCTGCTGACCAGCTTCATGATCTCCTACGCCGTCGACCAGGGGTACACCCGCCCGCAGGTGCTGACCGCGGTGACCGTCGCCTCCTGCGTGGCCCTCGCCGTACTGCCCGCCGCGTCCGCCCTGTCGGACCGCGTCGGCCGCCGGCCCGTCGTCCTCGCCGGTGCCGTCGCCTCGGCGGCGCTCGCCTTCCCCGTGCTGGCCCTGGTGGACTCCGGCTCGCCCGGCCTGCTGATCCTCGCCCTGGCCCTCGGCCACGGCGTCGCCCAGTCCACGATGTACGGGCCGCTCGGCGCCCTGCTCACCGAGATGTTCGGCACCCGCGTCCGCTACACCGGCGCCTCCCTCGGCTACCAGGGGGCGACCCTGATCGGCGCCGGGTTCTCCCCGCTGATCGCCGGCAGCCTCCTCGCGTCCTTCGGCGGCGGCAGCACCCCGGTGTCGCTGCTGCTGTGCACGGGCGCGGCGATCACCGCCGTCACCGTGTGGCGGCTGCGCGAGACCCACACGGACGCCCTGGACTCCCCCACCGCCACCCCCACCCTGGAAGGAACCCCGCGTTGAGGATCCGCCTCGCCTTACTGACCGCCTGCCTGACCCTGGCGGCGAGCGCCCTGCCCGCGCGGGCCGCCACCGACACGCATCTGGAGGGCCGGCTCCCCTCCGGCGCCGCGTACGTGATGGACGTCCCCGCGTCCTGGAACGGCACGGTGCTGCTGTACAGCCACGGCTACACCCCGGCCGGGGCCCCCAACCCGGCCCAGAACACGCCCGGTCCGGCCGCTCGCGACACGCTGCTGGCCGAGGGGTACGCCCTCATCGGCTCCTCGTACGCGACGACCGGCTGGGCCGTCACGGAGGCGGTGCCCGACCAGCTGGCCACGCTGGACCTGTTCACGCAGAGGTTCGGGGCGGCGCGTCGGACCCTCGCCTGGGGCACCTCCTACGGCGGGTTCGTCACCGCCATGCTCGCCGAGCGGCACCCCGGCCGCTTCGACGGTTCGCTGTCGATGTGCGGGCTGGTGCAGGGCGGCGTCGCCAACTGGAACAGCACCCTGGACCCGGTGTTCGCGCTGCGCACCCTGCTCGCCCCGGGCTCCGGTGTCCCGCTCGCGGACTTCGCCGACCAGGCGGAGGCGGTCGCCGCCGCGAAGTCGCTCACCTCCAAGGTCGACGCCGCCCAGCGGACCCCCGAGGGCCGCGCCCGGATCGCCCTGGCCGCCGCCCTGCACAACATCCCCGGCCACAACGACCCCTCGCAGACCGAGCCGGGCCCCACGGACTGGCAGGCGCGGCAGGCCAACCAGTACACCGCCGTCCGCGGGCTCCTCCAGATGCCCGCCTTCAGCTGGCGGCAGGAGGCCGAGAGCCGGGCGGGCGGCAACCCGTCCTGGAACACGGGGGTCGACTACGGGGTGATGCTCGCCCGGTCCCCGCTGTACAAAGAGGTGACCGAGCTCTACAAGGAAGCGGGACTGTCCTTGCGCACCGACCTCACGGCCCTGGGCCGGGCACCCCGGATCTCCGCCGACGCGCCGGCCGTGCGGTGGATGCGGGACAGCAGCGTGCTCTCCGGCCGGCTGGCCGACCCGCAGCTGAACATCCACACGACCGGTGACGCCCTGATCCCGGTGCAGGCGCAGAGCGCCTACCGGCGGGCGGCCACCGCGGCGGGCTCGGCGGGGCTGCTGCGCCAGGCGTACGTGGACGGCCCCGGCCACTGCACCTTCACCACCGGCGAGACACTGGCCGCGCTGCGCACCCTGGAACACCGCCTGGACACGGGCCGCTGGGACGTCTCGCCCGGCACGCTCAACGCCCGTGCGCGGGCGGCGGACCCGGCGACCGAGCCCCGCTACGCCCCCTACCGCCCGACCGCCTACCCCCGCCCCTACGACCTCGCCCACCCGGGAGACACCCGGCCATGACCGTTCTGCCCCGGGGCGCCCCCACCGCCGCCGACCGGCTGCTGTCCGTGCTCGCGGCCTTCGACCACGAGCACCCGGCACTGAGCCTGACGGACATCAGCCGGCGGGCCGGGCTGACCCTGACCACCGCCCACCGGCTGGTCGGCGCGCTCACCGAGTGGGGCGCCCTGGAGCGGGACGAGTCCGGCGTCTACCACGTCGGGCTCCGGCTGTGGGAGGTCGCGGCACTGGCGCCCCGGGGCCTCGCCCTGCGGCAGATCGCGCTGCCGTACCTGGAGGACCTGTACGAGGCGACGCACGAGAACGTGCAGTTGGCCGTGCGGGACGGCCGGGACGTCGTCTACATCGAGTGGCTGTCGGGACGGTCGGCGGTCGGCGTGCACATCCGCATCGGCGCGCGCTGGCCGCTGCACGCCACCGGGGTCGGGCTCGCCCTGCTGGCGCACGGCGAGCCGGGGTTCCAGGAGGAGTACTGCGCGGGCGGCCTGGCGTCCTTCACCTCGTACACGATCACCGATCCGGGGCGGCTGCGGCGGGTGCTGGCCGAGGTGCGGCGGTCGGGGATCGCGGTGAGCGACCGCCAGATCACCGAGGACGCCCTGTCGGTGGCCGCGCCGGTGCGCGGTGCGGACGGCACGGTGGCCGCCGCCGTCTCGATCGTGGTACCCCACGCGGACGCCCAGGTGCCGGTGCTGGCCCCGGCGGTACGGGTGGCGGCGCGCGGGATCTCGCGGGCGCTGGGCTGGCGGCCGGAGCGGGCCTGAACCGCGCCGGAGATCAGCGCGGCCCGCGCCGGACGTCGGTCCGCCCAGTCGGCCGCCGGGCGCGGCGGGGTCAGCAGTTGCCCGGCATCGGCCGGCCGGCGAAGCGGTCGCCGAGCCACCTCACCACGTCGTCGACCGCCTGGAAGTCGGCCAGGAGGTGGTCGCCGAGGTAGGTGTTCCACTGGGTGGGGACGCGGGCGTCGCAGTACGCCCGGCGCGTGGCCTCCTCGGTCTCGGCGGGGATCACCTCGTCGAGCAGGCCGCGGTACTGGAGCACGGGGAAGCGGATCTCGTGGCGGGCACCGGACCCGGCGGGGCCCACGCCGGTGCCGAGCTTGTTCGTCTCGACGATCTGGCCCCAGGTCCTGCCGTCCAAGCCGCGCACCGCGAAGATCTGGTCGAGCGTCAGCCGGTCGCGGGTGTAGTTCTCCGTCCGGCCGCCGGCGAACCGGGCGAGGGTGCCGACGAGGCACAGCGTCCTCGCGTCCCGTACGGCGGTGCGGCCCTCCTCATGGAGGAGTTCGTCGAAGGGCATCTCCGGGTGGGTGGTGGCCATGCCGATGACGGCGTCGAGCAGGAACCCGGCGAACGCCCCGCCGTTCAGGCTCTTCGCCACGACCTTCAGGTCCCCGGGCACCCCGCCGGACGCCACGCCGACGACGTTCAGCCCCGGGGCGTAGGACCGCGCCAGCTGGGCGGCCCACAGGCTTCCGGCGCCGCCCTCGGAGTAGCCCCACAGGTCGACCCGGGCCGCCGCGCTCAGCCCGCTGCCGGGCACCCGGGGCGCCGCTCGCGCGATGTCCAGCAGCGCGTGTCCCGCGTCGGCGCCCGAGACGTACGGATGGACCTGGCCGTCGAGGTAGCCGGCGCCGTCCGTGGCCGCGACGGCGTACCCGGCGCGCAGCAGCGCGGCGATGTTCCCGCCCTCGTAGGCGTCCTGGTAGTCACCCGCGAGCTGCTTGGAGAAGGCGCACTGGGGCCCGATGCCGAGGGTGCCGGGCGCGAACGCGACCAGGGGAGGCTCGCCGGGTCCGGTCCACGCCGCCCGGGGCACGACGACCGTGCCGGACACGGCGACGGGCCGGCCCCGTCCGTCCGTCGAGGCGTACTGCACCTTCCAGGCGGTCAGCGGAACGTCGCCGACGAGCGGCAGGGCGTCGACCCGGCGGCAGGCGAGGACGGTCCCCGGGGCGGGCGCAGCATCAGCCTGCCCGGCCGCACGTCCCGTCCCACATGCGGCCGTTCCTTGGATATCGCACCGTTGCAGAGCACGTCTGCTGACCCCGCGACGCCGACGTGATCCCGACGACGGGTCCTAAGCCACGCAGAACTCGTTGCCCTCCGGGTCGCTCAGCACCACCCCGTAGTAGTCCATGTCCGGCTCGTCCATGGTCCGCAGTACCGTCGCGCCCGCCGCGACCAGGCGGTCGACCTTCGCCGCGACCCTCCTGGTGCGCTCCGGCAGGGGAACGCCCCGGCCGCCGCCCACCTTGAGGTCGAGGTGCACCCGGTTCTTGACGGTCTTGCCCTCCGGTACCTGCTGGAACCAGATGCGGGGCCCCCGCCCCTCCGGATCGACGATCGACTCAGGGGTCTCCCCGGCTCCCTCGGTCAGCTCCTCCGCCGGCACCCCCATGTCCTCCCAGTAGGCCCGCCAGCTGGGGTGACCGCCCGGAGGCGGCTCGGGTTCGTAACCGAGGGCCTGGGTCCAGAAGTTCACCAGGGTCGCCGGGTCGGCGCAGTCGATGGTCACCTGCAACGTCACATCCATGCCCCGAGCATCGCAGGGGGGTCTGACAACGGCCCGGTACGCCGTGCCGCTGAGCGGGCCGCCCCAGGAGAGGCAACCGTTTCCCTCCGCCGGCGGTCCGACTGGGCGGAGGGCCCGGACGGGCCCCGCGACGGGGGGAGTCGGCGATGGTGAGGCACGGGGCACGGTGGTCGGCGTCGCGCGTCGGGCGGTGGGGGCTGCTGCGGCTGATCGTGCTGGTCGCGCTCGCGGTGCTCATAGGGCTCGTCGCCGCCGTGGCCGGGCTGCCCCCGTGGACGCCGGTGATCGGGATCCTGCTGCTGCTGTTCATCGACGACGTGCTGAGGGCGCACGGCGAGCGGCGGGCCGCCCGGCAGGGCGGGCAACAGGGTTTGTCCGCCTCACCCGTTGACGAGCCGCCGGACAGAACCCGACGGTGAGGCCCCCGAAAAGAGGCCCCCGAAAATAGGTGGAACCGCGCCGCCGTGCGTCATTACCGTGCTGCCGGACCGAGTCGTCTGATCAAGGACATGCCGTTGTACACCCTGTGAGACCTCCCGAGCGATGAATCGTCGCGCGTCGCGCAGCTGCGCCGCGCTCCTTTTTGCTGCGGACTTCTCACAGAAACCGGTGTACTTCTGTGCTCGAAAACTGGGTGGTCACGCCCACCTGCCTGCCGCTCGTTCTCCGACGGTGCCACACGTGTGCGTCGGAGCGCTTCCGGGCGAGCGGCAAGTTCCGCGTCAACGCGAACCACAAGGTCATCGACGCCTGGCTCCTCGTCCTCTGTACCGCCTGCGGGGAGACGGCCAAACTCACGGTCCTGGAGCGGACGAATGTGCGCTCGGTACGGCCTGAGCTGCTGGACCGGCTGCACGACAACGACCTCGGCCTGACAGCCGAACTGCTCCAGGATCCGGTCGTCAGGCGCCGTAATCGCATCGCCCTGGACTGGGACGGCGCCTGGCGCCTCGACACCGGCGGAACGGACCGCCCGGACAGCGAGGTGCTCGACGTCTCGGTCCGCTTCGCGGCGCCGATACCGGTCCGGCCGGTGCGGCTGATCGCGCAGGGCTGCGGTCTGGCACGGGCCGAGGTGGAGAGACTGATCGCGGACGGCAGACTCGTCTCGGCGGTCCGGCTGGGCGGCAAGCTCTCCGGCGACTTCACCTTCACGCTCAAGCGCTGAGCTCCTCGGGAGCGGGGCCTGTCCGGCGAGCCAGATCCGCCGGACAGGCCCCGACCCCCATGCGGAACCCTCCCCAACTCCCCTGCGGAACCCTCTCGTTCAGGCTCTGCACCCAGCAGCGGCGCGGCACTTTTCTTGGCTTTACCTCTTGACGACCCGGGTGAGCCGGAGCACATTGACGGCACTTTGAGAGCGCTCTCATCCTCCTTCCCCGAGAGGCCCCCACATGAGCGAAACCTCCGGCACCTCCCGCAGACCCCGCCCCTTCCGGCGGGCCCTCGTCGCCGTCGCCTGCACGCTCGGACTGGCGGCGGCCGCCGCCACGGCCGCCACCCCGGCCGCGAACGCCTCGGCACCGCCGCCCCCGTCGGGCTGGACGCAGGTGTTCGTGGACGACTTCAACGGGCCGGCCGGCAGCGGCGTCAACACATCCAATTGGCAGTACGCGACCGGCAAGGGCTACCCGGGCGGCCCCGCCAACTGGGGCACCGGCGAGGTCGAGACGATGACGAGCAGCACCGACAACGTCTCCCTCGACGGCAACGGCAACCTGCGCATCACGCCCCGCCGGGACGCCGCCGGCAACTGGACCTCCGGCCGCATCGAGACCAACCGCACCGACTTCCAGCCCCCGGCCGGCGGCAAGCTGCGCGTCGAGTCACGGATCCAGGTGCCGAACGTCACGGGAGCGGCGGCCAAGGGGTACTGGCCCGCCTTCTGGATGCTGGGCGCCCCCTACCGCGGCAACTACTGGAACTGGCCGAGCGTCGGCGAGCTGGACATCATGGAGAACACCCAGGGCCAGAACACCGTGTTCGCCACGATGCACTGCGGCACCTCCCCCGGCGGCCCCTGCAACGAGACCAGCGGCATCGGCGGTTCGACCACCTGCCAGGGCACCACCTGCCAGGCCGGCTTCCACACCTACCGGATGGAGTGGGACCGCTCGACGAGCGTCGAGGAGATCCGCTTCTACCTCGACGGCGTCACCTTCCACACCGTGCGCGCCAACCAGGTCGACGCGACGACCTGGCGCAACGCCACCGACCACGGCTTCTTCATCATCCTCAACGTGGCCATGGGCGGCGGCTTCCCCGACGCGTTCGGCGGCGGCCCCGACGCCGGCACCCAGCCCGGCCACCCGATGGTCGTCGACTACGTGCAGGTGCTGTCGTCGGGCGGTGGCGGCACCACGCCTCCGCCCACCGGCGACCGCGACGCCTACGGCACCATCCAGGCCGAGTCCTACGACGGCCAGTCCGGCACCATGACCGAGCCGACCACCGACTCCGGCGGCGGCCGGAACGTCGGCGCGCTGGCCAACGGCGACTGGCTGCAGTTCAAGGGCGTGAACTTCGGCTCCACGGCGGCCCGGCAGTTCAGCGCCCGGGTCGCGAGCGGCGCGGCGGGCGGCGTCAGCGGACTGGTCGAGGTGCGGCTGGACAGCCGGAGCAACGCGCCCGTCGGGAGCTTCGCGGTGGGCAACACCGGTGGCTGGCAGTCGTGGCGGACCGTCCCGGCGAACATCAGCGCCGTGACGGGTACGCACGACGTGTACCTGACCTTCAGCAGCGGGCAGCCGGCGGACTTCGTGAACGTCAACTGGTTCACCTTCGGGCGCTGATCGGACCCGGGAGTTCACCTTCGGGCGCTGACCGGACCCGGGAAGGGGCTCCACGCGCGCGTGGGGCCCCTTCGCGCTGCCCTCAGCGCAACTCCGCGCGGAACGCCGCCGGGGTCTGGTCCGTGTGCTGGTGGAAGAACTTGGAGAAGTTCGCGGCGTCGGGGAAGCCGACCGCCGCGCCGACCCGGCCGATCGGCAGGTCGGTGTGGGCGAGGAGCCGCTTGGCCTCCAGGACGACTCGCTTGTCGATGAAGGCCTTGGGGGTCTCGCCGGTGGCGGCGCGGACCGCGCGGACCAGGGTGCGGCGGGAGTAACCGAGCGCGTCGGCGTAGGCGCTGACGCTGTGGTTGGTGGCGAAGTCCTTCTCCACGGCGTCCCGGAAGAGGGTGAAGGTGGAGTCGGACTGCCGGCGCACCGCCTCCGCGGACGTCGTGGCCAGGTGGGCGAGGCGCAGCAGGAACGCCGTCAGGGTGTGGCGCAGGACGGCGGTGTGCAGGCTCAGCGGCAGCGTGGCCGTGTCCTCGTACTCGCGCCGCAGTTGCCCGAGCGCGGCGCGCAGGGCGGCGCGCTGGCCCTCGTCGGGGCGCAGCAGCGGCGGCAGGTCGTAGCGGTAGAGGCCGGTGGCCTCCACGGTCGCGCGGGGCAGGAAGCCGGGCTGCATGGTGAGCACGGTTCCGCGGTACTCGCTGGTGCGCGAGAAGCGGTGGACCTGCCCCGGGCGGATCCACAGCAGGTCCCCGGCCGTGGCCTCGTACTCGGTGAAGTCGACCATGTGCCGGACGGGCCCCTCGCCGAACAGCATCACGACGTGGAAGTCGATGCGGTGCACGCGCTCCAGCGGCGCGTCGGCGTGCCAGGTGCGGCCGGTGCCCATCGGGCCGACCTGCATGCCGACGCCGCCGACGCTCAGCTCGACCGGGAAGGGGAACGTTCTGATCCCGTCGCCGCCTTGGATGCTTCTGTCCGCCATGTCCGCCTCGCACCGCCCTGTCGCCCTGTCGCGCCGCCGATGGGTGTCCCACTTTCACCACAGGCTGGCACACGGCGACCTTCCGTCGAAAAAGTCAGACTTTTAATTTTGAACGCGTCAGACCAGCCCCTTCGCTCCTATCGAGGACTTCTGAAGATGAGCACGCAGACAGCGGACAGCTTCGAATGGACCGACCTCGACCGGCGTGCCGTCGACACCGCCCGCCTGCTGGCGGCGGATGCCGTGCAGCGGGTCGGCAACGGCCACCCCGGCACCGCGATGAGCCTGGCGCCGGCCGCCTACACGCTTTTTCAGAAGGTGATGCGGCACGATCCCGCGGACCCGGAGTGGACGGGCCGTGACCGTTTCGTCCTCTCCCCCGGCCACACGTCGCTGACGCTCTACACGCAGCTGTACCTCGCGGGCTACGAGCTGGAGCTGGGCGACCTCAAGGCGTTCCGCACGCACGGCTCCAAGACGCCCGGCCACCCCGAGTACGGCCACACGGCGGGCGTGGAGACCACCACCGGCCCGCTGGGCCAGGGCGTCGCGAACGCGGTCGGCATGGCGATGGCCGCCCGCTACGAGCGCGGCCTGTTCGACCCGGACGCCCCCGAGGGCGAGTCCCCCTTCGACCACACGATCTGGGCGATCGTCTCCGACGGCGACCTCCAGGAGGGCGTCTCCGCGGAGGCCTCCTCGCTGGCCGGGCACCAGAAGCTCGGCAACCTGGTCTTCCTCTACGACGACAACCACATCTCCATCGAGGGCGACACCGCGACCGCGTTCTCCGAGGACGTGCTGGGGCGGTACGAGGCCTACGGCTGGCACGTGCAGCGGATCGAGCCGCGGGAGGACGGCGACGTCGACGTGCACGCGCTGTACGCGGCCCTGAAGGCGGCGCGGGCGGAGACCGGCCGGCCCTCGATCATCGCGATGCGCACGATCATCGCCTGGCCCGCCCCGAACGCCCGGAACACCGAGGCCTCCCACGGTTCGGCGCTCGGCGAGGAGGAGGTCGCCGCGACCAAGCGCCTGCTGGGCTTCGACCCGGAGAAGACCTTCGAGGTCGCCGACGAGGTGCTGGCCCACACCCGCACGGCGCTGGACCGGGGCGCCGACGCGCACGCAGCCTGGGACAAGAGGATCGCGGCCTGGCGCGGCGAGAACCCGGAGCGCGCCGCGACCTTCGACCGCGTCAGCAAGGGCGAGCTGCCCGAGGGCTGGGAGGACGCCCTGCCGGTGTTCGAGCCGGGCAAGGCGGTCGCCACGCGCGCCGCGTCCGGCAAGGTGCTCCAGGCGCTCGGCGCGGTCCTGCCCGAGCTGTGGGGCGGCTCCGCGGACCTGGCCGGTTCGAACAACACCACGATCGACAAGACGTCGTCCTTCCTGCCGAAGGACAACCCGCTGCCGGAGGCCGACCCGTACGGCCGTACCGTCCACTTCGGCATCCGCGAGTTCTCCATGGCCGCGGAGATGAACGGCATCGCGCTGCACGGCAACACGCGGATCTACGGCGGCACCTTCCTGGTGTTCTCCGACTACATGCGCAACGCCGTCCGCATGTCGGCCCTGATGCAGCTGCCGGTGACGTACGTGTGGACGCACGACTCGATCGGCCTCGGCGAGGACGGCCCGACCCACCAGCCGGTGGAGCACCTGGCCGCGCTGCGGGCCATCCCCGGCCTGAACGTCGTACGCCCGGCCGACGCCAACGAGACCGCGGTCGTCTGGGCCGAGATCCTGCGGCGGCACACCACCGACCCGGCCCCGCACGGCCTCGCGCTCACCCGCCAGGGCGTGCCCACCTACGCGCCGAACCCGGACGCGGCGCGCGGCGGTTACGTCCTCGCGGACTCCTCCACCGAGGTGCCGGAGGTGGTGCTGATCGCCACCGGTTCCGAGGTGCAGCTCGCGGTGGCCGCGCGCGAGGCGCTCCAGGCCGAGGGGATCGGCACGCGGGTGGTGTCGATGCCGTCCGTGGAGTGGTTCGAGCAGCAGCCGCGCGCCTACCGCGACAGCGTGCTCCCGCCGTCCGTGAAGGCCCGGGTCGCGGTCGAGGCCGGGATCGGGCTGAGCTGGCACCGGTTCGTGGGCGACGCGGGACGCATCGTCTCCCTGGAGCACTTCGGCGCCTCCGCCGACGCCAGGACCCTGTTCGCCGAGTACGGCTTCACCCCCGAGAACGTCGTGGGCGCCGCCCGGGAATCCCTCACTGCCGCGCGCGGCTGACCGCACCGCCCGAAAGAAGATGATCACTGTGACCGAAGCGACCGCGAGCGCGGGAGCACTCAAGCGCCTGTCCGACGAAGGCGTGTCGATCTGGCTGGACGACCTGTCCCGCCGGCGGATCGAGTCCGGCAACCTGGCCGGACTCGTGGAGACGAGGAACGTCGTCGGCGTCACCACCAACCCGTCCATCTTCCAGGCCGCCATCGGCTCCGGCGAGGGCTACGAGGAGCAGCTCGCCGACCTGGCGGTGCGGGGCGTGACCGTCGACGAGGCCGTCCGGATGATGACGACCGCCGACGTCCGGGCCGCCGCCGACGTGCTGCGGCCGGTGTACGAGGCGACGGGCGGCCGGGACGGCCGGGTTTCCATCGAGGTCGACCCCCGGCTGGCCCACGACACGGCGGCGACCGTCGCCGAGGCCCGGCAGCTGGCCTGGCTGGTGGACCGCCCCAACGCGATGATCAAGATTCCGGCGACGAAGGCGGGCCTGCCGGCGATCACGGAGGTGATCGGCGCGGGTATCAGCGTCAACGTGACGCTGATCTTCTCGCTGGAGCGCTACCGCGAGGTGATGGACGCCTACCTGGCGGGCCTGGAGCGGGCGCAGGCGGCCGGCCTGGACCTGTCGGCCATTCACTCGGTCGCGTCCTTCTTCGTCTCCCGCGTCGACGCCGAGATCGACAAGCGGCTGACGTTGCTGGGCACGGACGAGGCGCTCGCCCTGAAGGGCAGGGCGGCCCTGGCCAACGCGCGGCTCGCCTACGAGGCGTACGAACAGGTCTTCGCCGGGCCGCGCTGGCAGGCCCTCGGAGGCGCCCACGCGAACCGGCAGCGCCCCCTTTGGGCCTCCACCGGTGTGAAGGACCCCGCCTACAAGGACACCCTGTACGTGGACGAGCTGGTCGCCCCCGGCACGGTCAACACCATGCCGGAGGCCACGCTGAACGCCGTCGCCGACCACGGCGACGTCCAGGGCGACACCGTCACCGGCGGTTACGCCCAGGCCCGAGCGGACCTGGCGGCCGTCGAGCGGCTCGGGATCTCGTACGACGAGGTGGTGCGGCAGCTGGAGAACGAGGGTGTGGCCAAGTTCGAGGTGGCCTGGCAGGACCTGCTGGACGCGGTCACCAAGTCCTTGAACAGCAAGGGAGTTGACGCGGAATGAGCGAGGGCATCCCTCAGACGGCCGAGCAGGAGACCATCGGGACCAAGGAGGACAAGGAAGCCCGGGCGGCCCAGGAGGCGGCCGGGGTGGAGCAGACCGGGGTGAGCGGCCGCGCGGCCCCCGCCGCGGTGCACACCGACGCCGACTTCACCAATCCCCTGCGCGACCCGCGCGACCGCCGTCTGCCGAGGATCGCGGGCCCGTCCGGGCTCGTCATCTTCGGCGTGACCGGCGACCTGTCCCGCAAGAAGCTGATGCCCGCCGTGTACGACCTGGCCAACCGCGGCCTGCTGCCGCCGGGCTTCTCGCTGGTGGGTTTCGCCCGCCGGGACTGGGAGGACCAGGACTTCGCGCAGGTCGTGCACGACGCCGTCCGGGAGCACGCGCGGACCCCGTTCCGCGAGGAGGTCTGGCAGCAGCTCGCCGAGGGCATGCGGTTCATCCCCGGCGACTTCGACGACGACACTGCGTTCAAGCAGCTGCGTTCCGCCGTCGAGGAGCTGGACGCCTCCCGCGGCACCAGCGGCAACTACGCCTTCTACCTCTCGGTGCCGCCGAAGTTCTTCCCCAAGGTCGTCCAGCAGCTGAAGAAGCACAAGCTGGCCGACGCCCCGGAGGGTTCCTGGCGCCGCGCGGTCATCGAGAAGCCGTTCGGTCACGACCTCGACAGCGCCTGCGAGCTGAACGCGATCGTGCACGACGTGTTCGACCCGGAGCAGGTCTTCCGCATCGACCACTACCTCGGCAAGGAGACCGTCCAGAACCTCCTGGCGCTGCGGTTCGCCAACCAGATGTTCGAACCGATCTGGAACCGGTCGTACGTCGACCACGTGCAGATCACCATGGCCGAGGACATCGGCATCGGCGGCCGGGCCGGCTACTACGACGGCATCGGCGCCGCCCGGGACGTCATCCAGAACCACCTGCTCCAGCTGATGGCGCTCACCGCGATGGAGGAGCCGGCCGCCTTCGACGCCGCCTCGCTGCTGACCGAGAAGCTGAAGGTCCTGCGGGCCGTGAAGCTGCCGGAGGACCTGGGGCGGCACACCGTGCGCGGGCAGTACGCGGGTGCCTGGCAGGGCGGCGCGAAGGTCCGCGGCTATCTGGAGGAGGAGGGCATCGACCCGGCCTCCACGACCGACACCTACGCCGCGGTCAAGCTCCAGGTGGACAACCGCCGCTGGGCCGGCGTGCCGTTCTACCTGCGCACCGGCAAGCGGCTCGGGCGCCGGGTGACGGAGATCGCGGTGGTGTTCCAGCGGGCCCCGCACTCCCCCTTCGACTCCACCGCGACCGAGGAGCTGGGCGCCAACGCGATCGTCATCCGCGTCCAGCCGGACGAGGGCATGACGGTCCGGTTCGGCTCCAAGGTGCCGGGCACGTCGATGGAGATCCGGGACGTGACGATGGACTTCGCCTACGGCGAGTCGTTCACCGAATCGAGCCCGGAGGCGTACGAACGGCTGATCCTGGACGTGCTCCTGGGCGACGCCAACCTGTTCCCCCGTCACCAGGAAGTGGAAGAGTCCTGGAAGATCCTCGACCCGATCGAGCAGTACTGGGCCACGCACGGCCGGCCCGCGCAGTACGCCTCGGGCAGCTGGGGACCCGAGGAAGCCGACGAGATGCTCGCACGAGACGGACGGAGCTGGCGCAGGCCATGAAGATCGACCTGACCGACACCACGGCAAGCAAGATCAACAAGGCGCTGGTGCAGGGTCGCCGCGCCATCGGCACACCGGCCGTGGGCATGGTCCTGACGATGGTGATCGTCACGGACGAGGAGAACGCCTACGACGCGATCAAGGCCGCCGAGGAGGCCTCGCACGAGCACCCCTCGCGCACCCTGGTCGTCATCAAGCGGCACGCCCGCACCCCGCGCGACCGCCAGTCCTCCCGGCTGGACGCGGAGGTCCGGGTGGGCGCGGACGCGGGCACCGGCGAGACGGTGATCCTGCGGACCTACGGCGAGGTGTCCGACCACGCCGACTCGGTGGTCCTGCCGCTGCTGCTGCCGGACGCGCCGGTGGTGGTGTGGTGGCCGGTGGACGCCCCCGAGGTGCCCTCGAAGGACCCGCTCGGGGCGCTGGCCCAGCGGCGGATCACCGACCTGTACGCCGTGGAGAACCCCCTGGAGACCCTGGAGACCAGGGTCCGCTCCTACGCGCCCGGCGACACGGACCTCGCCTGGACCCGGCTGACGCCCTGGCGTTCCATGCTGGCGGCGGCGCTGGACCAGGCCCGGGCGAAGGTGATCTCGGCGGCCGTGGAGGCCGAGGCCGAGAACCCGGCCGCCGAGCTGCTGGCCCGCTGGCTGGAGGCGCGGCTGCACGTCCGGGTCGACCGCGTGGTCACCGCCGGGCCGGTGGTGACGGCCGTGCGCCTGGGCACCGAGAACGGCGAGATCGTCATCGACCGCCCCGAAGGGCCGCTGGCCACGCTGACCCTGCCGGGCCAGCCCTCCCGCACCCTCGCGCTGAAGGTCCGTGCCACCTCCGAACTCATCGCCGAGGAGCTGCGGCGCCTCGACGCGGACGAAATGTACGCCATCGCCCTGAACGGCGAGGCAACCGAGGAGACCCCCGCTCATGTCTGACTCCCCCTCCGGCTCCCCCCTGCTCACGCGGCGGCCCGAGTGGACCGCCCTGGAGGACCACCGCGCGGACGCCCTGCCGCAGCCGAACCTGCGGGAGCTGTTCGCGGCGGACCCGGGGCGCGCCGAGCGCTACGTCGTGCACGTGGGCGACCTGCGCATCGACTACTCCAAGCACCTGGTCACCGACGAGACGCTGGCGCTGCTCCAGGAGCTGGCGACCGCCACCGACGTGTTCGGGCTGCGCGACGCCATGTTCCGCGGCGAGAAGATCAACACCACCGAGAACCGGGCCGTGCTGCACACCGCGCTGCGCGCCTGGCGGGACGCGGTCATCGAGGTCGACGGCGAGAACGTCGTCCCCGGCGTGCACGCCGTGCTCGACAAGATGTCCGACTTCGCGAACCGGGTGCGCTCCGGGGAGTGGACCGGCCACACCGGCAAGCGCATCCGCAACGTCGTCAACATCGGCATCGGCGGCTCGGACCTCGGCCCGGCGATGGCCTACGAGGCGCTGCGGCCGTTCACCGCCCGGGACCTGACGTTCCGCTTCGTGTCCAACGTGGACGGCTCCGACCTGCACGAGGCCACGCGCGACCTGGACCCGGCGGAGACACTGTTCATCGTCGCGTCCAAGACCTTCACCACGATCGAGACGATCACGAACGCGACTTCCGCGCGCTCCTGGCTGCTGAACGGGCTCGGTGGCGACGAGAAGGCGGTGGCCAAGCACTTCGTGGCCCTGTCGACCAACGCGGAGAAGGTCGCCGGGTTCGGCATCGACGTCGACAACATGTTCGAGTTCTGGGACTGGGTCGGCGGCCGCTACTCCTACGACTCCGCGATCGGCCTGTCCCTGATGATCGCGATCGGCCCGGACCGCTTCCGGGAGATGCTCGACGGCTTCCGCATCGTCGACGAGCACTTCCGCAACGCCCCCGCCGAGGCCAACGCCCCGCTGATCATGGGCCTGCTCGGGATCTGGTACGGCAACTTCCACGACGCCCAGTCGCACGCGGTGCTGCCGTACAGCCACTACCTGTCCAAGTTCACCGCCTATCTCCAACAGCTCGACATGGAGTCCAACGGCAAGTCGGTGGACCGCGCGGGGCGTGCCGTGCAGTGGCAGACCGGGCCGGTGGTGTGGGGCACCCCCGGCACCAACGGGCAGCACGCCTACTACCAGCTCATCCACCAGGGCACCAGGCTCATCCCGGCCGACCTGATCGGCTTCGCCCGGCCGGTCGCCGAGCTGAGCGACGACCTGAAGGCCCAGCACGACCTGTTGATGGCCAATCTGTTCGCCCAGGGCCAGGCGCTCGCCTTCGGCAAGACCGCCGACGAGGTCCGCGCGGAGGGCGTGCCGGAGGAGCAGGTGCCGCACCGCACCTTCCGGGGCAACCACCCGACCACGACGATCCTGGCCACCGAGCTGTCCCCGTCGGTCCTGGGCCAGCTGGTCGCCCTCTACGAGCACAAGGTGTTCGTGCAGGGCGCGGTCTGGAACATCGACTCCTTCGACCAGTGGGGCGTCGAACTCGGCAAGGTCCTCGCCAAGCGCGTCGAACCCGCGCTCACCGAGGGCGCCGACGTCCCCGGTCTCGACCCGTCCACGGCCGCGCTGGTGGCCGCCTACCGCAATCTTCGGGAAGTGAACTGACATGCAGATCGGTCTTGTGGGTCTCGGCAAGATGGGCGGCAACATGCGCGAGCGCCTGCGCAACGCCGGCCACACCGTCGTCGGCTACGACACCGACCCCGAGAAGTCGGACGTCGCCAGCCTCGCCGACCTGGTCAACGAGCTGGAGGCGCCCCGCACGGTCTGGGTCATGGTTCCGGCCGGCGACCCCACCCAGCACGTCATCGACCGTTTGGCGGACCTCCTCAAGCCGTACGACACGGTCGTCGACGGCGGCAACTCCCGCTGGACGGACGACGAGAAGCACGCCGAGGAGCTGAGCAAGCGCGGCATCGGCTTCGTCGACGCGGGCGTCTCGGGCGGCGTGTGGGGCCTGAAGAACGGCTACGCCCTGATGGTCGGCGGCGAGAAGGAGACCGTCGACCGGCTGCGGCCGATCTTCGACGCGCTCAAGCCGGAGGGCCCGTACGGCTTCGTCCACGCGGGCCGGGTCGGCGCCGGGCACTTCGCCAAGATGGTCCACAACGGCATCGAGTACGCGATGATGCAGGCCTACGCCGAGGGCTGGGAGCTGCTGGAGGCCGTGGACTCGGTGGACAACGTCCGCGAGGTGTTCCGCTCCTGGCAGGAGGGCACCGTCATCCGCTCGTGGCTGCTGGACCTCGCCGTCAACGCGCTCGACGAGGACGAGCACCTGGAGGGCCTGCGCGGCTACGCCCAGGACTCCGGCGAGGGACGCTGGACCGTGGAGGCGGCCATCGACAACTCGGTGCCGCTGCCCGCGATCACGGCCTCCCTGTTCTCCCGGTTCGCCTCCCGGCAGGACGACTCGCCGCAGATGAAGATGATCGCGGCGCTGCGCAACCAGTTCGGCGGCCACGCCGTCGAGTCCGCGAAGAAGGCGTAGCACCGTGGGCGACCTGCTGCTGGTCCGCCACGGCGAGACGGAGTGGAGCCGGAGCGGACAGCACACCAGCTTCACCGACCTGCCCCTCACCCGGCACGGCGAGGAACAGGCGAAGTCGCTGGCCCCGCTCCTGGCGGGCCGTTCCTTCGCGCTGGTCCTCACCAGCCCGCTCGGCCGCGCGGTGCGCACCGCCGAACTGGCGGGCCTGACGGGGGCCCTGGCGGACCCGGACCTGCACGAGTGGTACTACGGCGCCTACGAGGGCATCACCACCGACGAGATACACCGCGGCCGCCCCGACTGGGACCTGTGGACCGACGGGGGCCCGGCCGGTCCCGACGGCGCGCCGGGCGAGTCCCCCGAGGAGGTCGGCGAGCGTGCCGACCGGGTGCTGTCCCGGGTGGCCGAGGCGCTGCCCGACGGCGATGTGGTGCTGGTGGCGCACGGCCACTTCCTGCGCGTCCTGACGGCCCGCCGGCTGGGCCTGCCGCCCGCGCAGGGTCAGCTGTTCCGGCTGGAGACGGGCACGGTCTGCCGGCTGTCGACCGAGCACGGCCGGCCGGTGATCGCGGAGTGGAACACCCGGGCGTGAACCCGGCCCGGCCGGAGGTGAGTTGACACCTCCGGCCGGGCCCGTCAGAGTCCCCGTCGATGCAGATCGACGACATGACGCCCGCCGAGGAGCGGGTGTGGCGCGCCTTTCCGCGCGGGGCGGACGTGGACTTCCGGACACCGTCCGACGAGGGCCCGGCACGGGGCGCGGACTGGGGACCCGAGCGCAGCATCCGGGCGGGCGTGCTCCGGGCCCTGCTGCTGAGCGCCCCGCAGGAGGACGGGGAGACGGCCGCCCTGCGCGTGGCGGGGGCTCGGATCACGGGCGTCCTGGACCTCAAGTACGCGGAGGTCGACCACGCCGTGCGCCTCAGCGACTGCCGCTTCGAGGAGGTCCCCGTCCTGTACGGGGCGCGGCTGCGCCAACTGAACCTGCGCGACTCCGTCCTGCCCGGGCTGGACGCCGCCACCCTGCGTGTGGACGGCGTGCTGCGCATGTCGGACTGCCGGTTCGAGGGGCCCGTGCGGCTCGGCGGGGCGCAGATAGCCGGGGCGCTGTTCCTGGACCGGGCCGACATCGGCGAACCGCCCGCCGGTCAGCCCGCGCTCCAGCTCAACCAGGTGACCGTCGGCGACGGCGTGTCGGCGCCGGGTCTGCGGACGCGTGGTGAGGTGCGCCTGACGGGCGCGTCGACCGCCGGCACCATCGACCTCGGCGGGGCGCGGCTGGACGCCGGTGCCGGTGAGCCCGCTCTCGACGCGGTCACCCTCACGGTGGAGGGTGACGTCCTGCTGCGCGACGCGGACGTGCGCGGCTGGATCGGCCTGCGCGGCGCCCGGATCGCGGGCCGTCTGGACCTCTCCCGCGCCCGCCTGGCGAACCCCGGTGGCACGGCGCTGCGGGCCAGCAGCTGCACCGTCGGGGAACTCTGGCTGCGGCAGAGCCCGCCCATGTCCGACGCCCTCAACCTGCGCCGCGCCCAGCTGGACGTGCTGTTCCTGGAAACGGAGTCGGTCCCCGACGAGGTCCTGCTCGACAGCCTCGTCTACACCTCCCTCACCCCGCACGAACCCGCCGAGCAGCGCCTGGTGATGCTGGAGCGCGACCGCGAGGGCTATGTCCCGCACGCCTACGAGCAGTTGACCGCGGCCTACCGCCGGATCGGCGACGACGACGCCGCCCGTCTCGTCCAGCTCGCCAAGCAGCGCCGCCGCCGCGGCACCCTGCCCTGGTACGGCCGGCTGTGGGGCCACGTCCAGGACGCCACCGTCGGCTACGGCTTCCGCCCCCTGCGCGCCGCGGGCTGGCTGGTGTCGCTGCTGCTGATCGGCTCCCTCGCCTACGCCGTGCACCACCCCGAGCCGCTGAAGCCGGCCGAGGCCCCGCAGTTCAACCCGGTGTTCTACACCCTCGACCTGCTCCTGCCGGTGATCTCCTTCGGCCAGGAGGGCGCGTTCGCGCCGACCGGCGGCTACCAGTGGCTCTCCTACGCCCTGGTGCTCACCGGCTGGATCCTCGCCACGACGGTCGTCACCGGCATCACCCGGACCGTCAGCCGCCAGTGAGCGCCCGTACCGCGTGCTGCGCCGCCAGCCGCACCGGGGCGTTCGGGGCGCCGTAGCCGCGGTAGCCGTCGTCGCGCTGGGCCAGTTCGAAGAAGACACGGCCGATCGTGCGCGTGTAGCAGTGGCGGAAGACGCCGTGGGCGTCCCGGTCATACAGGATGCCGAGCTCGCGGTACGTCTCCAGCTCGCCGTCGGCGAACTCGAAGCGGGCGGCGAGGTCGTCGTAGTAGTTCGCGGGGACCGGCAGCAGGCTGCCGCCGGCCTCGCGGAAGCGGCGGGCCGCGGCGACCACGTCGTCGGTGGCGAGGGCGATGTGCTGGGCGTGGACGGTGTCGTCGGTGGGCGCGGCGCCGACCGTGAGGGCGATCCGCACACCGCCGTCGGCGTCGGTGACGGCGCGGCTGCGCAGCAGGCCGTAGGGGTCGGCGACGTCCACGCTCTCCTGGGCGTGCAGGCCGAGCACGCCGCGGTGGAAGAGGGCCGCCTCGTCGAAGTGGTGCCAGGGCTGGGTGAGGGCGAGGTGGTCGATCCCCCGGATGCCCGCGCCGGTGGCGGGCCGGCCGGTGTCCTCGAAGTCGGCACGCCAGTCGGGCAGACCCGGGCGGCCGGTGGCACAGAAGAAGAGTTCCGTGCCGTCGGGGGCGGCGACGGCGTCGAGCGGCGCGTCCTCGGGTGCCCGGCGACGCGGCAGGACCGGCGCGAGCAGGGCCTCGGCGCGCCGGGCCGCTCCGGCCGGGTCCGGTGACTCCAGCCCGATCGCGGCGAGCTGGGCGCCGTCGCGGCGGACGGCCGGGCCGGTGTTGACGAGGATCCGGGCGTCCCCTTGCTCCCACAGGGCGACGGGTTTGCCGCGGTGCCGTGCGGTGCGGGTGAACCCCAGGGCGCCGAGCAGCGCGGCGAGGGGTTCCGCGTCGGGCGTGACCAGCTCGGCGAAGGCCACGCCGGTGGGGACGACGGGCTCGGGCAGGGCGGCGCGGCCCACCGCCTCCTGGAGGACCAGCAGGGAGCGCCGGGCGTCGACGGCGGTCGGACCGGCCTCGGCCTGCCGGAAGACGTCGTTGAAGACCTCCAGGGAGAGCGGCCCGTCATAGCCGGTGCGCAGCACGTGCCGCACCAGGCCGGTGACGTCGAAGCCGCCCTGGCCGGGGAAGCAGCGGTAGTGGCGGCTCCACTGCAGGACGTCCATGGCGAGCAGCGGGGCGTCCGCGAGCTGGAGGAAGAAGATCTTCTCGCCGGGGATGTCCTCGATGCCCTTGGGGTCCGAGCCGCGCGAGAGGATGTGGAAGCTGTCCAGGCAGGTGCCGAGCGCCGGGTGCCCGGCCGTCTCGACGATGCGCCAGGCGTGGTCGTACGTGCTGACGTGCCGTCCCCACGCGAGTGCCTCGTAGGCCACCCGCACGCCGGACTCGCGTGCCGCGTCGGCGAGTCGGCTGAGCTGCTCGGCGGCGAGGGCGTCGTCGTCCACCGCGTGCGGGGAGACGCTGGAGCAGACGAGGACCGTGTCGGCGCCGAGCCTGCGCATCAGCTCGAACTTGTGCCGGGCGCGTCGCAGGTTCCGGGCGAACTCGGCCTCGGGGACGGCCTCGATGTCCCGCATCGGCTGGTAGAGGTCGATGCCGAGGCCGAGGTCGGCACAGCGGGCGCGGATGTCCTCGGGGGTGAGGGGGCTGGCCAGCAGGTCGTTCTCGAAGATCTCCACCCCGTCGAAGCCGGCCCGGGCGGCGGCGTCGAGTTTCTCGGTGAGGGATCCGCTGAGGGAGACGGTGGCGATGGACGTACGCAACGTCGGTGTCCCTTCTGAGGGCTAGCGGGGTGCGCCCACGGCTTCGGCCAGCCGGGTCAGGTCCGCCAGCATGCGCGGGGCGTCGGGTTCCCGCCCGGTGAACAGGCGGAACGCGTCGGCGGCCTGGAAGGCGGCCATGCCGCCGCCGTCGAGCGTGGCGCAGCCCAGCGCGCGGGCGGTGCGCAGCAGTTCGGTCTCCAGCGGGCGGTAGACCACCTCGGCGACCCACAGCCCGGGGTGCAGCAGTTCGGCGGGCAGGGGCAGGCCGGGGTGGGCGGCCATGCCGGTGGGCGTGGCGTGGACGATGCCGTCGGCGTGTGCGAGCAGGTCGGCCTGCCGGTCGGGGGGCGCGGCGGCCGCGCGGCCCTGGCCGAAGGTGCGGTTCAGGGAGTCGGCGAGCGCGGCGGCCCGCTCGGGCAGCGCGTCGACGACGGTGACCCGTCCGGCGCCGAGGGTGAGCAGGGCGTGCGCGACGGCCGCGCCCGCGCCGCCGGCGCCCAGCTGCACGACCCCTTCCAGCGGCGCGTCGGGCAGCCCACGGGCGAAGGACGCGGCGAAGCCGGTGACGTCCGTGTTGTGGCCGACGGCCCGGCCGTCCTCGAAGACGACCGTGTTGACCGCGCCCAGCGCCTCCGCCTGCGGGGCGAGGGCGTCCAGGTGCTCCAGGACCAGCTGCTTGCACGGGTGCGTGATGTTGAGCCCGTCGAAGCCCAGGTCGCGGGCGGCCCGCAGCAGATCGCCCACCGCTTCGGGCGGCACACCGAGGGTGTCGATGTCGATGAGCCGGTACAGCAGGCGCAGCCCCTGGCGGTCGGCCTCTCTCTCGTGCAGCGCCGGGCTGAGCGACGGACCGATGCCGGAACCGATCAGTCCGACGAGATAGGAGTCCTTGGGCACGCGCGCCTCCCGAGCGGCTCAGCAATGTACGAACCAGTACGTTAGTTATATCAGCCGAGCGTGACCTCGGGAACACCCCGTGGGAGCACCGGCCCCTGCTTCTACAATCACCGGCACCGGACCCTCCGCCCGAAGGAACCTGATGACCAGCGTCGAAGAACCGGCACGCCCAGGCGAGCGCATCCGTGACGCCGCCCGCACCCGGGCCGAGATCCTCGATGTCGCCACGCAGGAGTTCGCCCGGGCCGGGTACGACGGGGCCCGGGTGGACGAGATCGCCGCCCGCACCCGCACCACCAAGCGGATGATCTACTACTACTTCGGCGGCAAGGAGCAGCTGTTCACGGCCGTGCTGGAGCGGGCGTACGGCGTGATCCGCCGGGCCGAGCAGCAGCTCGACGTCGACCACCTCGACCCCGTGGCGGCCATCCGGCGCCTGGCCGAGCTGACCTTCGACCACCACGAGCAGCACCCGGACTTCATCCGCCTGGTCAGCATCGAGAACATCCACGAGGCGCACCACATCGCCGGCTCCGAGAAGCTCGGCAAGATCGGCTCCCCGGCCCTGGACGTCATCCGCCGCATCCTGGCGTCGGGCCAGGAGTCCGGCCTGTTCACGGCCGACGTCGACGCCGTCGACCTGCACGCGATGATCTCCTCGTTCTGCTTCTTCCGGGTCTCCAACCGGCACACCTTCGGCGCCCTGTTCGGCCGCGACCTGCTCGACCCGGCGCAGCGCGCGCACTACCGCACCATGCTGGGCGACATGGTGATCGCGTACCTGACGGCGGAGCGCGCGGCGGACTGAACGCCCGGCGCACGACCCCTTGACACCGGCGACACACGGGCGCAGCATCACTGGCCATCCCCTACTAACTACCCAGTGGGTTAATTAGCCGCGATCCGGCACGCCCCCTCTGCTCACCTCGCCCCGCTCCGCCTAGGGTGGAGCCCCCTAAGGAGCCGCCGTGTCCGTCCCCGCCATGCCCGAAGGGGCCGCCGCCCCTCCCGGCCAGCCCAGGAAAGCCGCCACCGCCGCGTGGATCGGCAGCGCCCTGGAGTACTACGACTTCTTCATCTACGGCAGCGCCGCCGCGCTGATCTTCCCCGAGGTCTTCTTCGACGAGTCCGACCCGGCCACGGCCACCCTGCTGTCGCTGGCCACGTTCGGCGTCGCCTACGCCGCCCGCCCGGTCGGCGCGCTGGTCCTCGGCCACTTCGGCGACCGGCTCGGCCGCAAGAAGATCATGGTCTTCACGCTGATGCTGATGGGCCTGTCGACGTTCCTCATCGGCTGTCTGCCGACCCGGGAGCAGGTCGGCACGCTCGCCCCGGTCCTGCTGGTGCTCTGCCGGGTGCTGCAGGGCATCTCGGCGGCGGGCGAGCAGGCCAGCGCCAACTCCATGACGCTGGAACACGCGCCACCGGACCGGCGCGGCTTCTTCACCAGCTTCACGCTGAGCGGCACGCAGGGCGGGCAGCTGCTGGCCACGCTGGTCTTCATCCCGGTCGCCGCGCTGCCCGAGGAGCAGTTGCTGTCCTGGGGCTGGCGGGTGCCGTTCTGGCTGAGCGTCGCGGTCGCGGTCGCCGGTTACGTCATCCGGCGCAAGCTGGACGAGACTCCGGCCTTCGCCCAGCAGGCCGCCGCGGAGGGCGTCGTGAAACTGCCGCTCCTGGTGCTGCTGCGCGAGCACTGGGCGGACGTGCTGCGGGTGATCGCGGGCGCGCTCATCGCCTCGGTCAGCACGATCTTCACGGTGTGGGCGCTGGCGTACGCCACGAGCGACGCGGTCGGCATGTCGCGCACGGCGATGCTGTGGGTGGGCGCCCTGGCCAATGTGGTCGCACTGGCCGCGATCCCGCTGTGGGCCACGCTGTCCGACCGGATCGGCCGCCGCCCGGTGTTCCTGATCGGCGCGGCCGGCAGCGCGGTGACGATGTTCCTGTACCTGTGGGCGGTCTCCACGGGCTCCTACCCGCTGACCTTCCTGACCGGCGTCCTCTGCTTCGGGGTCGTCTACAGCGCCGCGAACGGGGTGTGGCCCGCCTTCTACGGCGAGATGTTCGCGACCCGGGTGCGGCTGTCCGGCGTGGCCATCGGCACGCAGATCGGGTTCGCGGCGGCCGGGTTCGCGGTGACGTTCGCGGCGCGGATCGCGGGGCCGGGCGGGGACGACTGGTCGGCGGTGGCGCTGTTCACCGCGGCGTTGTGCGTCCCGCCGGTGGTGGCGGCGGTGTCGGCGCGGGAGACCCACAGGGTGCCCACCGAGGCACTGGGCGAACGCGCTGCCGGGAGTGCCGTCCGGCCGGACAAGGTGACGGTCTGATCATCGTTGCCGTCGGGTGCGGGGGACGTGGGGCTGGTCGCACAGGCCCTGGGCGGTACTCAGCTGTTGAACAGCCGCTTGCCCCCGTGCTCCTCCAGGCGGGGAACGCAGGAAGCCCCGTCGGGGCAGGGTGACCACAGGGGCCCCTTCCCCGGCGGGGCTCGGTCGGCCGGGCGGCGGGTTACCGGCGCCCGGCCGGGGCCGGTGCCGTGTGCGGTGCTTTGCGGCTCAGCCGAAGTTCACGTCGCTGCACCACATGTAGGCCTGGTCGAGGTGCGAGGCCTGCCAGATCACGAACAGGATGTGGTGTCCGGTGTAGCCGGAGGTCTGGACGGGGAACGTGATGTTCTGTGCCGGGGCGAAGCGGCCGGTCTGCGTGATGAAGTCGAGGTTGCTCCAGCCCAGGGTCTGGGTCTTGGGGTTGAAGCCCTGTTTGCTCACGTAGACCTTGAAGTAGTCGGCACCGTGGGACGCCTGGTCGTACAGGTGGACCGAGAAGTTGTTGCCGACGGTGGTGGTCTTCCACGGTCCGGGCTTGTCCAGGCTGGCGTTCCTCGAGAGGTTGTTGCTGCAGAGTGTCCCGTCGGGGGTCCGTGCCTGGAACTGGCCTCCGAGGCCGTCGCGGAGCGCGCTCATCCAGTTCCACATGGTGTCGGGGTTGGCCTGGAAGGCCTGCCAACACATGGGGTCTTGGGTCTGCATGGCCGGGTTCGTGTGGTTGTTGCCCCACGTCTTCCAGCACTGGTACGCGCGGGTGGCGGGACCGACGACAGTGCCGTGAGCCTGGGCGGGGGTCGACCAGGCGACGGCGCCGACGACCACGGCGAACAGCATGACGAGCGCCTGGAGAGGCCGACGGAGGGACGCCCGTGAGCGCCCGGTTAACGGACTCTTTTTGCGCATGTGGGGGGACTCCTTCCAGTTGCAAGGCTGTTATGGGAGCGCTCCCAAGGTCCGGTCTTTTGAGTGAGATGTCAATGAAGCGGACGGAGTTGATTATGAGGGCGTGCGCCCGGTGGCGATCGAAGGCGGTATGCCCCCGGCGGAAGAACCAGCAGGTCCACCTCCAGCACCGTGGCCGGGCAGGTGATCCGAAACCGCTGCCGCGAGGGACGGGGTTTGTGGCGGATCATGAGCCATCGCCGCATTTCAGAGGAACACCCGCGCTGATCTGCCAGCGGCAGAACAGCGGCCCGACCGGACTCGACGATCACACAGTCCGGTCGCATGACGACGATCAGAACGCGCACGGTCGAGTACCCCGCCGACGGTCTGACGATGATCGGGCACCTCGCGCTGCCGGCCGGTGTCGATCGCCGGCCCGCGGTGCTGCTCGGGCCAGAGGGCATGGGGCTCAGCGACGTCGAGCGCCGCCGGGCCGATGCTCTCGCCGAGCTGGGATACGTGGCCCTGGCCTTCGACCTTCACGGCGGGCGCTATGTGGGTGACCCCGAGGAGATGCTGGCCCGTTGCATGCCGCTGCTCGCCGACCCCGACCGGATGCGGGGCATCGGTCATGCGGCGCTCGACGTGTTGCGCGCCGAGCCGCGGACCGACCCGGACCGGATCGCCGTCATCGGCTACGGCACCGGAGGCGCCGTCGGCCCGGAACTCGGGCGCGACGGCGTCAACCTGCGCGCGATCGGGACGGTCAACGCGCTGACCACGGGCCGACCGGGCGAGGCGGCGCGCATTCGCTGCCCGGTGTGGGCCGGCGTCGGGTCGGAAGACCCGATCATGCCGCCCGCACAACGGAACGCGTTCACCGCCGAGATGCAGGCCGCAGGCGTCGACTGGCGCCTCGCGGTCTACGGCGGCGCCTTGCACGCCTTCCACCACCCGCCGGTCGACCACCCCACGGTCCCCGGCGTCGGCTACCACCCACGGCACGCGCAGCGAGCCTGGCACGACGTCGTCGACCTGCTCGCCGAGTGCCTGACCGTAACGGAGTGATCCGGTCGACAACCGCGATTCCGGGCCGCGGACCAGGCCCGTCGACCGCCACCGGCTCCGGTGGTCTCACCCTCGACGCGGTCAGCGGCTGGAGGGCGCCCGTCGGCAGGGGTGTTCTTGCGGCCAGGAGTCCCACGACCTGGCCGAGCCGGCCATTGGCGCGGGCCTCGCGGATGCGTTCGCGCCCACACCGGAATCGGCGGCCACACCCCAGCCAGCCGCGTCACCAACCTGTCCGGGCAGCACACCTAGGCCTTCGTGTGCACGATCTGGATCAGGTTGCCGCATGTGTCGTCCAGCACGGCCGCGGTGACCGGGCCCATCTCCAGCGGCTCCTGGGTGAACCGCACCCCGAGCCCGCGCAGACGCTCGAACTCCGCCGGGACGTCGTCCACGGCGAAGGAGGCCGCCGGGATGCCGTCCTCGACCAGGGCGGTCTTGTAGGGCTGGACCGCGGGGTGGCCGGAGGGCTCCAGCAGCAGTTCCGTGCCGTCCGGGTCCTCCGGTGAGACCACCGTCAGCCACCGGTCCGCGCCCACGGGGATGTCGTGCTTCTTCACGAAGCCCAGCACGTCCGTGTAGAAGCGCAGGGCCTTCTCCTGGTCGTCGACGAAGACGCTGGTGATGTGGATCCTCATGGGGTGTCCTCCGGTCGGTCGGGCCTGAGCCATCGGGTCATGATGCGCTCGAGGGGCTCGGTGTTCAGGTCGTGGAACTTGTAGCGGCCCTCGCGCCGGGTCACGACGAGACCCGCCGACTCCAGTACCGCCAGATGCTGGCTGATCGCCTGGCGGGACAGCCCCAGACCGTGCTTGGTCACCAGCCGGGTGCAGATCTCGAACAGGCTCTGCCCGTCCCGCTCCACCAGCTCGTCCAGGATGCGCCGACGCGTGGGGTCGGCCAGGGCCTTGAAGACATCCTCCGCCATGACCCCACGATAGGCAAGTGATGACTTGCCTATCAAGCGCGACTCCGAGCCGATGACACTCGCTCACCTGTTCCTGCGTGATCATGAAGGGTTCCTGGACGAGGATGGGGTCGGAGGCGGTCCGGGCGGGGTATGCCGGATCTCACCTCGACGAGCGCGATGGAGGAAGAGCGATGGCACTGCTGCGACAAGAGGCGGATCCGGGTGAGGCGGGGCTGGATCCGGAGGCGCTGGGCCGCCTGGACCGGCACTTCGCCGGTCTGGTCGAGGCGGGACGGCTGCCGGGCTTTCTCGTCTCCGTCGCCCGTGGCGGACACGTCGCCCACCTCACCACGCACGGCCTGCGCGACATCGCGGCCGGGCTGCCCGTCGAGCCCGACACGCTGTGGCGGGTCTACTCCATGACGAAGCCGGTCACCGCGGTCGCCGCGCTGCTGCTGGTGGAGGAGGGCCGGCTGTCCCTGGACGACCCGGTCGCCGACCACCTGCCGGCCTTCGCCGACCCGCGGGTGTACGTGAGCGGATCCGGGTCCGAGGTGCAGACCCGCCCCGCCGCCGGCCCGATACTCGTCCGGCACCTGCTGACCCACACCTCGGGTCTGACCTTCGGCTTCTACCACACCCACCCCGTCGACGCCCTGTACCGCGCGGCCGGCCTGGAGTCGTCGGTGCCGCCGGGCGCGGACCTCGCCGAGACCATCGAGGTCTACGCGAGCCTGCCGCTGCAGTTCGAGCCGGGCACCGAGTGGAACTACTCGGTCGCCAGCAACGTCCTGGGCCGGGTGATCGAGGTGGTGTCCGGACAGCCGCTCGACGCGTTCTTCATCGAGCGGATCTTCACGCCGCTCGGCATGACCGACGCGGGTTTCCACGTCACGGACGAGCAGGCGCCCCGGCTGTCCGAGATGTACGGGGAGAAGGAGGGCGGCGGCGGCATCGAGCCGATCCCGGGGCTGCCGCTGCACGGCCGGCCTCGGTTCCTGTCGGGCAGCGGCGGCGTGGTCTGCTCCGCCAACGACTACCACCGTTTCATGGAACTGCTGCGCCGCCGGGGCGAGTTGGACGGCGTCCGGCTGCTCGCCCCGGAAACGGTGGACCTGATGACCCGCAACCACCTGCCCGGCGGCGCCGATCTGCGGACCTTCGGCAGCCGTCCCGCCCACGACGAGCCCGGCAACGAAGGCGTCGGCTTCGGCCTCAACTGCTCCGTGGTGATCGACCCGTCCCGCACGCAGGCGCCGTCCGGACTCGGCGCCTACGGCTGGAGCGGGGTGGCGACGACGACGTTCTGGGTCGACCCGGGCCGCGACCTGACGGTGCAGTTCATGACGCAGGTGCGGCCCAGGACCTCGCACACGGTCTTCAAGGACCTCAAGAGGCTGGTCCACGAGTCCCTGGTCGGCTGAACGCCGCTCACCGGTCGACGCGGAGCGTGAACTCGATTCCGTCCCGGGCGAGTTCACGCAGCCACCGCTCGGACCGGTCGGCCGTCTCGGCGGCGCGGTTCAGGCCCGCCGGCAGGGAGCCGTCCAGGACGTGCCGGACGCCCAGGGCGAGTGTGCGCGAGACGCAGCGGGCCATCGCGCTCTCCTCGGCGTCGCCCACGAGGTCGAGGAGGTAGCCGCCCGTCCAGGTCGGTCCCGTCTCGGCCCGCACCTCCAGGGACACGGCGAGCACGACCCGGTCGCGGTCGTCGTCCGTGGTCGGGTAGGTGGCGGCCAGTTCACCTGCCAGGGCCGTGATCCGGGCGTCGTCGCCGGTCTTCAGCTCCTCGAAGACGGAGTCCCAGGCGCGCAGCCAGCCCTCCAGGCGCAGGGTGCCGCGTACGAAGGTCCGCGGCGTCCAGGCGTCCGGCAGCCCGTACTGGGCGACGAACGGCACGCTGTCGCGGTTGGGGTAGACCTCGAAGGTCTCCCCGTCGACGACATGCCGCCGGGTCGCCTCCCAGGGGCGTTCGGCGACGGTCTCGGCACCGTTGTCGATGTAACGGGCCGGGGAGCGCAGGGCGTTGAGGACGCCCGCGGGTGCCCAGCTGAAGCGGTAGGTGAAGTCGTTCGGGACGGCGGGGACGCCGCCGCAGTACGAAGTGAGGGTGTACGAGGCGGGCGTGGCGTCGCCGACGGCCTCCCGGGCCCGGGCGACGAGGTCGTGCGCGAAGAGGTGGTCGATGCCCGGGTCGAGCCCGGACTCGGTGAGGACGACCACCCCGGCCTTCTCGGCGGCGGGCACCTGCTCCAGCACCGCCTGAGACACATAGCTGGAGCACGCGAAGTGCGCGCCCAGCCGTACGCACGCGGCGAGCAGCGGGGCGTGTTCCGGTGCGGGCAGCATCGACACGACGATGTCGCCGGGTGCCAGTTCGGCGGTGAGCGCGGACAGCGTGTAGGCGCGGGGCTCGGCCCGTCCGGCCAGGCACAGCCGGTCGAGGGCGTCGGCGGCGCGGCTCTCGGTGCGGTGCCAGAGCCGGACGCGCTCGGCGGTGTCGCACAGCGCGGCCAGCCCGCTGCCGGTGGACAGTCCGGCGCCGATCCAGTGGACCGTGCCGCTCGCGGGTACCGGGTCAGTGGGCATGGGGCTCCCCCTCGTCGGGACCGTGCTCACGGGACGCCTGGCGGAACCGGTCGAGGCAGCGCGCCCACGCCCCGGCGACGCCGAAGTCGAGCAGGTGGGGCAGCAGGGCGGCCGAGAAGTCGGCGCTGGACTCCAGGGGCAGCAGGGAGGGCAGGTTGTCGATGGCGATCAGGTCGAGCGGCGGCTGCGCGCGCAGTCGCCGCACCGGCTCGTCCCATGTGGTGGTCTCGTCGTACACCGGGAGGACGTTGAGCGGCGAGCCGACGTCACAGGTCACGTCGCACAGGGTGCGCAGGCGGCGGTCCGGGGTGTCGAGGTCCTGCTCGCGCAGGAAGGGCGGGACGGGGCTGGTGGCGAGCACCGCGTTCACCATCACGTCGTGCCGCAGCAGGGCGGCGCGGTCCAGGTCGCGGGTCTCGGCGAGGTCCCAGCAGGTCGGGTCCGCACCGGCGGTGGCGAAGGCCACCCGGGCGCCGCGGCCGCTGCGTCCAAGGGCGCCGATGACCAGGCCGGTGAAGTCGGCGTCGGTGTCGGCGGGCTTGAGGGTCTCGTCCAGTTCGTCCTTGGTGGTGGGCACGAGCGGCGCCCGCAGCCGGCCCCGGTGCTGCAGGACGGCCAGGGCCGCGCCCAGGTAGCCGGCCCAGAAGCCGAAGGCGGCGAGGCGCCGTCCGGTGTCGTCGACCAGGTACTCCAGGTCGAACAGCGCCCCGCCCCCGGCGGCGAACCGGCGCAGCAGGCCGGCCGCTCCCGGCTGGCCCTTGTAGGCGTGGCCGAAGAAGATGTGCCGGTGCGTCAGTTCGACGGGCTCATCGGGCAGTTCCTTCAGGCCGAGCACGACGGCGTCCGGCGGCGCCGTCACCCAGGAGCCTGCGGGGGCGACGCGGCAGCCGGCCGCCTGGTACTCCTCGATCGGGAAGATCCGCTGCGGGGACTCCTCGACGGTCAGTTCCACTCCGTTCTCGACGAGGCGCCGGGCGTCGTCGGGCACGACGGGCGTGCGTCGCTCGGTCGTTCGGGCCTCGTGGCGCAGCCACAGATGGAGCTCGGTCATACCAGGTGGGCCTCCGGACGTGAGGCGTCGGCCGCTTCAGGGCCGACGCTCAAGGGGCGGACGTCCACGAAGCGTACGCGGCCCGCCTACGGGTCGCGCACGGATTCGCCCAGGTCACGTCGGGGAGGACCGGAACCAGCCGAGGCGGCTCCGGCGCCTCAGGAGGAGCTGACCACCGCGTCCAGGTGGGGCAGGTGGTGGTCGAGGCGCTCCCGCTTGGTGCGCAGGTAGGTGATGTTGTTCTCGCACGGCGGTATCAGCAGCGGCACCTGCTCGGCGACCCGGATGCCGTGGTTCACCAGGGCCTCGCGCTTGCGCGGGTTGTTGGACATCAGGCGGACGGAGTTCACGCCCAGGTCCTCCAGGATGCGGGCGGCCACGCCGTAGTCGCGGGCGTCGACCGGCAGGCCGAGGGCGAGGTTGGCCTCGACGGTGTCCAGGCCCTCCGCCTGCAGGGCCATCGCGCGCAGCTTGGCGAGCAGGCCGATGCCGCGGCCCTCATGCCCTCTGAGGTAGACGACGACACCGGCGCCCTCGGCGACGACCGCGCGCAGGGCGGCGTCGAGCTGGTCGCCGCACTCGCAGTGCTGGGAGCCGAAGGCGTCGCCGGTCAGGCACTCCGAGTGCAGCCGGATGAGGACGTCCTCCGTGCCGATCTCGCCGTAGACGAGGGCCACCTGTTCGTCGCCGCGGTCGTGGTCCAGGTAGCCGACCGCCTGGAATTTCCCGTACACGGTGGGCAAGGGGGCATTGACGACGCGTTCCACGCCGGTCCGCTGCGGGGACTTCTTGCCGAGTACACCAATTTTTTCTGTCATGATTCTCGAGTTCCTAAGCAGAGACGAAAGGCCGTGGAGTTATGAGTGATCTGGTACCGGCGGACACCACGGAAGACATACGGACGCGAGGCGCCGGTGTCTCACGGCAGGTCGCGGTGCTTCCCGTGGGGAGCTTCGAGCAGCACGGTCCGTTCCTTCCGCTGGCGACCGACACGCTGGTGGCCTGTGCCGTCGCGCGGGAGATCGCCGGCGCGTACCCGGTGCACCTCCTTCCTCCGGTGACGATCTCGTGCTCGCACGAGCACGCGGCCTGGCCGGGGACCGTCAGCATCTCCTCGGTGACCCTTCATGCGGTGGTACGGGACATAGCGGATTCGCTCCGCCGGTCCGGGGTCGACGCCCTGGTGGTGGTCAACGGGCACGGCGGGAACTACGTGCTGGGCAATGTCGTTCAGGAGTCCTCCGCCCGCGGTGAGCGGATGGCGCTCTTCCCGGCCCCGGAGGACTGGGAGGCGGCGCGGGAACGGGCGGGTGTGGTCACCTCGCTGCTCACCGACATGCATGCGGGGGAAATAGAAACCTCCATCCTTCTGCACGCTCATCCCGAAATGCTCCGACCCGGTTATGAGACTTCTGATTTCGTCGCTGACGACCGGCGTCATCTGCTCACCCTCGGCATGTCCGGCTATACCGATTCGGGTGTCATCGGCCGTGCTTCGCTGGGTTCGGCGGAAAAGGGGAAGGAACTCCTGGCGAGCCTGGCGGATTCCTTCGGGGCGTATTTCTCGTTGCTGACCTCCGACGGGTAGTCACCTTCCGGCGCGGTGCCGGGTCCAGGGGCCGGAGCGGCGGCCCGGGGCCCGGCGCGCAGGCCCGCGTACCAGCGGGCGACGAGCACGATCAGGCCGGGCAGGCTCGCCACGAGGCTGAGCACCCCGTAGACGACGGCGACGGCGAGTCCCCGGCCGGCGCCGAGGCCGGCGGCGCCGAACGCCCAGGCGGTGACGCCCTCGCGGGGCCCCCAGCCGCCGACGTTCAGCGGCAGGCCCATCGCCAGCAGCGCGAGCACCGCGAGCGGCACCAGGACGGCCACGGAGGCGGCGGCTCCGGCGACGTGGGCGGCGAGGACGAACATGGCGACGTAACCGGCCAGGACGACCACGGAGGAGACGACCACCCCGGGCCCGTTGCGCCGGGACAGCAGCCCTTCGCGCGCCTCGGCGAGGGTCGCCCGCAGCTTCCGGCCCCGGGGGGAGGGTGCCGCCCGGTTCATGCGCAGGGCGAGGACGACGGCGACGGCGCCGAGGGCGGCCAGGGCCGCGAGCGGGGCGATGTGCCGGGCCTGGGAGAGCACCGGCGACGGCATGGTCAGCAGGACCACGGCCCCGACGGCGAACAGCGCGAGCTGCCCGGCGGTCCGTTCGAGGACGACGGCCTTCACGCCCCGCCGCAGGTCCCCCTCGCTCTGCCCGTGCCGCACGGCCCGGTGCACGTCGCCGAGGACGCCGCCGGGCAGGGCCGCGTTGAGGAACAGCGCGCGGTAGTAGTCGGCGACGGCCGGCCCGAACGGCAGCCGGATGCGCAGCCCCCGGGCCACCAGGGCCCAGCGCCACGCGCTGAACACCGTGGTGACGAGCCCGATCCCGAGTGCGAGCAGCAGCGTCACCGCGTCGATCCGGCGCAGCCCGTCCAGGAAGACGCCGGTGCCGAGCCGCCAGAACAGCACGCCGACGATGGCTGCTCCGGCGAGGGTCCCGAGGTGCGTTCGGACCTGGCGGGAGCCGAGCCGGGCGAGGGCGGCCCGGAGGGGGCCGGGCGACGGGGAGCCGGCCGGAGTGCGGTCGGCGTCCGGGGCGGTCGCGGGGCCTTCGACGGCGGTGGCCTCGGTGGGATGTCCCGAGCCGCTGCCGGTCGCCGGGGCCGATGCCGGTGCCGGTGCCGGTGCGGTGGCCGAAACCGACGTCGATGCCATCGCCTGCGCCGGTGCCGTTGTCGGAGCGGTGGACTCCGCGAACGGGCTCCGGGTGCCGGCGTCCGCCACCCACGGTGCGCCGGCCGGCGTCGGCCGTTCGCGCACCGGAGTCAGCACGCTCCGCGGGGCCGCCTCCGTCCCCGTCGCCTGCGGGCTCATGACGCTCCGCCCACCGGGCGGCACAGGGCCAGGAGGTCGGTGTGGTGGACGGTGACGCGCAACTCGCCCGCGGCGCAGGCGGCCAGACGGTCGGCCAGGTAGGCCTCGGCGGGGACGCGCAGGTCGGGGCGTTGCTCGACGGCGGCGCCGACCCAGCCGCGCAGCCACTGCTCGGTCAGCGCGGCCTGCTCGGGGCCGAGCCGCCAGGGGCTCGGGTGCAGCCGTACCGTCGCGCCCTGTTCGGAGAACGCCTCGGCCGCCGCCGTGACCGCGTCGGGGCCGAGCAGGCCGTCGCGGCGCTGGTGGTCGTTGAACGCCTCGGCGATCTCCGCGTCCAGCGGGTGGGACGGGGTCAGCTCCACGCGCCCGGCGACGGACAGCGTCAGCAGGGCGGGACAGCCGGCTCCGGCGCAGGCGGCGGCGAGGGTGTCGAGCTCCTCGCGGGTGAGGACGTCCAGCAGGGCGGAGGCCGTCACCAGGGAGGCGCCCTGCAGGGCGTCCGGGGTGAGGCGGGCGACGTCACCGCGGCGCGTCTCCACGCTGACCCGGCTGCCGTCGGCGGCGGAGCGCGGGGAGGAGACGGCGGCGAAGTGCAGCAGATAGGGGTCGCGGTCGTGCAGGACCCAGTGCTGGGCGCCGTCCAGGCGGGGGGCGAGCCAGCGGCCCATCGAGCCGGTGCCGCAGCCCAGGTCGTGGATGACGACGCCGCCCGACTTGCCCGGCAGGTTGGCGAGCCGGATGCGCAGCGGGTCGAGCAGGTCGTGCGCCCGCGCGGCGGCGTCGGCGGGCTCCCGCAGCTCCAGCCACTCGGGCGCGTAGCGGGGCGGATCGTCGGGCCCGGCCTCACGCAGCTTCACGGTGGGCCGCGGTGCGGCCGTTCCGACGCTGGGTCCGGCGCCCGGGATGACCGCGCCGACGGCCTGCCCCGCCACGGACGAACCGACCGGGCCCGCGCCCGGAATCACGCCGTCCGTCGACTCGGCGGTCTTCTGCCTCGGCCCGGGCTGGGCCGGGATCGTGCCGCTCTGCTGGGTCGTCACCGGGTTCGTCATGCGGCCCTCCGGGGTTCGGTCGGGAGCCGGCGCAGTACCGCCGCCAGGCTCTGTGCGGTCGTCGCCCACCCGTCGAGGGCGGCACGGCGGCCGCGGGCGGCGGCCTTGAGGCGGCGCCGTACGTCGGCCTCGCCGAACCAGCCGCGCAGTTCGGCGGCGATGGCGGCGGGATTCTCCGGCGGGACGAGGATCCCGGGCACTCCGCCGTCGGGGGCGCGTCCGACGGCCTCGGGGACACCGCCGACGTCCGTGGCCAGCACGGGGATGCCACGGGCCAGCGCCTCGGTCACCGCCATGCCGTACGTCTCGGCGTACGAGGTGAGGACCATCAGGTCGGCGGTGGCGTAGGTGGCGTCGAGCGCGGCACCGGACCGCGGGCCCGCCAGCTCCAGCCGGTCCTCCAGGCCGTGCGCGCGGATCAGGGACCGCAGATGGGCGACGTACTCGGGGTCCTGGGTGAGGCCGCCGACGCACACGCAGCTCCACGGCAGGTCGGTCACCGCGGCCAGCGCCTCCACCAGCCGGTGCTGGCCCTTGCGCGGGGTCACGGCGGCCACGCACAGCAGCCGCGACACACCGTCGGTGCCGGGCGCGAGAGGCGCGATGTCGGCGCCGGGGGCGGCGACGTGGACGCGCTCCGGGGGCAGACCGTGGTGGGCGACCAGGCGGCGGACCGCCCAGTCGCTGGTGGCGATCACCGCGGGCACGGCCCGCAGCACCGCCCGCTCCCTGGCGTCGAGTTCGGCGGCGACCGCCGGTTCGAGCCCGGTCTCGTCGCCGAGCGGGAGGTGGACGAGCACGGCCATGCGCAGCCGTTCCGCCTCCGGCACCACGATCTCCGGGACGCCGCAGGCCACCAGCCCGTCGAGCAGGACGGCGGCGCCGTCCGGCAACCCGGCCAGGGCGCGGGCGAGTTCCGTGCGGGCGGCCGCCGACGGCCGGGGCCAGTCACCGGCGACGGCGTGCTTGGTCACCTGCCAGCCGAAGCCGGGCAGGTCCAGGCACACGCGCCGGTCGTAGGCGTTGCCGCCGCTGGGCGTCGCCGGGTCGTCGACGCCGCCCGGCAGCACGAAGTGCACGGTGCGCAGGGACATGGGGATGATCTCGGCGTTTCTCAGGGCGGTGTGCTGCACGGGGACGTAGTTCAGCCGCGCCGGTGCCGAGCCGGTCTGCTCGGGCCGCTCGATGGTCGTGTCGGTCACAGCGCACGCTCGTAACTCGCCCAGGCGATGTGCGACTCGTGCAGGGTGACGGTGAGGCCGGCGATGCCCTTGGCGCCCTCGCCCAGCGCGCCCTTGTGGATGCGCTCGGCGAGCCGGTCGGCGATGACCTTGGCGAGGAACTCCGTGGAGGTGTTGATACCGGCGAAGTCGGGCTCGTTGTCGAGGTTGCGGTAGTTCAGCTCGCTGACGACGGCCCCGAGTTCCTGGGTGGCCAGCCCGATGTCAACGACGATGTTGTCCTCGTCCAGCTGTTCACGCCGGAAGGTGGCGTCCACCAGGAACGTGGCGCCGTGCAGGCGCTGCGCCGGGCCGAAGACCTCGCCGCGGAAGCTGTGGGCGATCATGATGTGATCGCGGACGGTGATGCTGAACAACGGACGACCCTCCAGGTGCGGCGCGTCTGCTCCCCCGCCATGGCTGCCGGGGATGCCGTGTAGTACGGCTGTCTGCCTTCCCCTGTTCAGCGTCGGGTACGTCTTTTCTCAGGTCAGGCGCTCTTGTCGTGGCCGATGTCGTACCGGATGGAACGAATCGTCAGCCGATGTGTCAATCGCTCTCGTCGTAGCGGACGCGGTGACAGAGGGCGGGGATCTCGCCCGAGGCGAGTGCCGGCAGCACGTCGGGCAGGTCCTCGAAGGCGGACTCGCCGGTGACGAGGGCGTCGAGCGCCGGGTCGGCGAGCAGGTCGAGGGCGACGGCGAGCCGGTCGGCGTAGGTCCGGTTCGGGCGGGCCGGGGAGACGGTGCCGACCTGGCTGGAGCGGATGACCAGGCGCCGGGAGTGGAAGGCCTCGCCGAGCGGGAGGCTCACCTTCCGGTCGCCGTACCAGCTCAGTTCGACGACGGTGCCCTCCGCGGTGAGCAGTTCCAGGGACCGGGCGAGGCCCTGCTCGGTGGCGCTGGCGTGGACCACGAGGTCGCAGTCGCCGTCGGCGTCCGACGGGGTGGCGAAGCCGACGCCGAGCGCCTCGGCGGTCTTCGCGCGGGACGGGTCGGCGTCGACCAACTGTACGCGTACGCCGGGGAACCGGGCGAGCAGGGCGGCGACCGAGCACCCGACCATGCCGCCGCCGACCACGGCGATCCGGTCGCCGACCAGGGGCGCGGCGTCCCACAGGGCGTTGACGGCGGTCTCCACGGTCCCGGCGAGCACGGCCCGTTCGGCGGGCACGGTGTCCGGGACGGGCGTCACGGCGCTCGCCGGGACGACGTACCGGGTCTGGTGCGGATACAGGCAGAACACCGTACGCCCGGCGAGCGTCTCGGGCCCCTGCTCCACCACTCCGACGTTGAGGTAGCCGTACTTCACCGGGCCCGGGAAGTCGCCCTCCTGGAACGGCGCCCGCATGGCCGTGTGCTGGCTGGCCGGCACGCCGCCGCGGAAGACGAGCGTCTCGGTGCCGCGGCTCACGCCGGAGAACAGCGTGCGCACCAGCACGTCGCCCTCGCCGGGTTCCGGCAGGGCGACGTCCCGGATCGCGCCTCGCCCAGGCGAGTCGATCCAGAACGCGCGTCCGGTGTGCTTCATCGAAGTCCTCCTGAACGATCGGGAAGCTGCTTGCGTACCGAGGGGTGCACAGGCCGCGCACAAGGTAGCGGCGTTGATCGACTCTGTCACACGGCCGGAGGGTGTTCGGTGGCCCTGAACAACACTTACGACGCGAGGCTCGTACAGCAGGAGACCGCCCTGGGGGCGGGTGTGCAGGTTCTGCTGCTGGCCCTGATCGGCACGGCGATCGGCATGGGCCCGGCGGGCTGGCTGACCGGCCTCGCGTTCGCGTTCGCCACCTGGGCGGTGCTCTCCCGGGCCCTGCACCGCTCCCGGCTGCGCTCCTTCGGCGCGGCGAACCGGGTCACCCTGGGCCGGGCCACCCTCGTCGGCGGGGTCACCGCGCTCGTCGCGGACTCCTTCCAGAGTTCTCCGCCGGTGTCGCTGTTCGTCGGACTGACGGCGGTGGCGCTGATCCTCGACGGCGTCGACGGCAAGGTCGCCCGCCGTACCGGCACCTCGACCCCGCTGGGCGCGCGCTTCGACATGGAGGTCGACGCGTTCCTGATCCTGGTGCTCAGCGTGTACGTGTCCATGCAACTGGGCCTGTGGGTGCTGCTGATCGGCGGCATGCGGTACGTCTTCGTCGCCGCCGCCCGCGTCTGGCCCTGGCTGACCGCCGCGCTTCCGCCGAGCACCGCCCGCAAGACGGTCGCGGCGCTCCAGGGCGTGCTGTTGCTGCTGGCGGGCGCCGATCTGCTGCCGTACGCGGCCAACTTCGGGGTCGCGGCCCTGGCGCTGGGCCTGCTGGTGTGGTCGTTCGGGCGGGACGTGCTGTGGCTGTACCGGACCTCGCGGGTCGAGAAGGCCCCGGCTCCCCGGCAGGTGCGGGAGCTGGTCGCGGGCTGAGAGCCCGGCGGGTTCGCTCTGCAGGCGCCCCCGGGCCGGTCAGCCGTCGAAGCGTCCACGCGCCGACTCGATGTGCCCGAGGTACTGGTGGGTCCAGCCGCAGATCGCGTCGACCGTGGCGCGCAGGGCCCGGCCCGGCTCGGTCAGGGTGTACTCGACCTTGGGCGGCACGGTGGGGTGCACCGTCCGGTCGACCAAGCCGTTGCGCTCCAGCATCCGCAGATTCTGGGTCAGCATCTTGTGGCTGACGCCCTCCACCTCGCCGCGCAACTCGGTGAAGCGCAGGGTGCGTTCGCCGAGGGCCTCGATGATCAGCAACGCCCACTTGTTGGCGACGTCGGAGAAGATCTCCCGGGCCAGGGAGTCGGCCCGCCGGAGGTCCGCGTTCTCGGGCAGGTCCCTCAACTGCTTGGTCACCATCTGGTTCCCCAGTCACTGAAAAGTGCGTTCTTCCAGGTCGGCCGTCACTCTCCTACGGTTTCCGAGTAACCGCAAGAGAGCGCGGGTGCGCGCTCGACGGAAGGACGGGAACCATGACCACCCTCGACGTCTACGACCACGGTGTGCCGGCGGAGGGCCACTTCGGCTACGCGCAGGCGATCCGGTCCGGCGATCTGATCCACGTCTCGGGCCAGCTCTCGTTCGACGAGGCGGGCGGCTTCGACCCCGGGGACGATGTCGCCGCCCAACTGGAGCAGACCTATGTGAACATCGACAGGGTCCTGGCCCATTACGGGGTGACGCGGAACCAGATCGTGTCCCAGACGCTGTACGTGGTGGACCTGGTGCGCAACGCCGAGGTGGTGGCGGAGGGCAACCGGGCGTACTTCGGCACCCACCGCCCGGTCAGCACGGCCCTGGGCGTCACCGAACTGACCTTCCCGGGGCAGGCCGTGGAGATCAGCTGCGTGGTCGACACGCGGCTGCCGGCCTGAACCCGCGGCTCAGCGTCGCGTTCCGGCTCCGACCAGGGTCCGCTCGTAGGGGTCGAGGAGCACGCCCCGGACCGTGGTGGCGACGCCGACGATGATCCGCTGGTGCGCCAGCGGCACGACCGCGTCGGTACCGAGGACGGCGGCCTCGGCGGCCATGGCCGCGTCCTGCCGCTCGCCGGTGCCGTCGGTCCTGTCGGCCTCGGCGACGGCCCGGTCGACCTTCTTGTCGCACAGCAGGGCGAGGTTGTAGCCGCCGTCGCAGGTGTAGTCACTGGCGAGGATCCCGACGGGGTCGCCGGTGTCCAGGAGGCTGTTGCGGGCGCCGATGAACGCGTCGAACTTCCCGGCGAGCGCGTCGCTCTCCAGGCGTGAGTACTCGCGCACCTCCAGTTTCACCGTGAAGCCGGCCTTCTGGAGCTGCTGTTGCACGACCTGCGCGGCCTCGGGCAGCTCGGGCCGGTTGTCGTAGGTGGCGAGGGTGATCCGCGTGCCGTCGGGCCGGGCGGGCTTCGCGCGTCCGGCCGGCTTCACCCGCTTGTTCTCGGCCCAGGTGACGGCGGGGCCGTAGATGCCCGCGCCCGGGTCGGCGTATCCCTCGAAGACGCCCTTGACGAGGGCGGAGGAGTCGATCGCGGTGCGGGCGGCGGCGCGGAGCTCCGGGTCCGTGAAGGGGCCGGACCTGGTGTTGAGTTGCAGGCTGGTGGTCCGCGTGGTGCCGGCTTCCCGGAGGGTGTCCTCGTCGAGCGTGGCGGCCTGCGCGACGGGGACGGCCTCGGCGATGTCGACGTCCCCGGTGCGTACGGCGTTGGCGCGCGCGGTGCCGTCCTTGACGAAGCGCGCGTCGATGCCGGCGGCCTGGGCGCGGCCGCCCCAGTAGTCGTCGTAGCGGTCGAGGGTGGCGGAGCCGCCGCCGTTGACCTTGGTGATCTCGAAGGGCCCGGTGGCGGTACCGACGGGATCGGGGCGGTCCGCCTTCCCGTACGCCTTCGGGGAGAGGATCGCCAGGCTCGGGCTGGACAGGCGCATGGGCAGGACGGGGTCGGGGGCTGCGGTGGTGATGCGCAGGCCGCGGTCGCCGTCGGCCCGCGCGCGGAGGGTGACGCCGGCGAGCGCGGCGGGCGCGGGCTTCGCGCGCGTGGCGTGGGTGAGCGCGGCGGCCACGGCGGACGGGGTGACGTCGGTGCCGTCCTGGAAGGTGGCGTCGCGCAGGGTGAAGCGCCAGGTGCGGTCGTTCTCACGGCGCCAGGAGGAGGCGAGCGCGGGGGTCGCGGCGCCGTTGGCGTCCAGGGCGGTCAGTCCCTCGGTGACACCGAGACGGCTGAGCAGCGTGGCGTCGGCCCCGTACGGCGAGAAGTTCTCGGCGGGCGGGAAGGCGAGCGCGACGCGCAGCCGGGAGCCCGGCCGGCCGTCGTCCGACGACGACGCCCCACCAGGGGAGGCGAAGCAGCCGGCCAGGCACGGGACGAGGGCGAGCGCGGCGAGGATCCGGGAGCGGGGCTTGATGCTGATGTGGCGCACTTGCACAGCATATGCATCAAGCCGGGTCACCGGCCGACCAGGGGCCGACGACAGGGAAATACGCACCAAAACCCGTACAGCCCACACGATTTGACAGCCCGACGCCCGCTCCCGGAACCTAACCACATGACATCCATTTTCAAAAAGGCGGGTGGGTCGTGAGGGTCGCGTTCGTCGGCAAGGGAGGCAGCGGCAAGACGACGCTGTCGGCGCTGTTCTCCCGCCACCTGGCGCGTTCCGGCGCCCCGGTCCTCGCCATCGACGGCGACATCAACCAGCACCTGGCCGAGGCGCTCGGCGGCGAGGAGAAGTCCGCTCCTCCCCTGGGCGCGCACCTGCCCGAGATCAAGGACTACCTGCGGGGCACGAACCCGCGCATCCCCTCCCCCGAGGCGATGATCAAAACGACTCCCCCGGGGCGCGGCTCCCGCCTCCTGCGCCCTCTCGGCGACGACGCGCTGCACGCGCGGCACGTCGGCCGGGCGGG
The DNA here is from genome assembly GCF_964272415.1 of Streptomyces sp. SudanB52_2052. Classification (NCBI taxonomy): domain Bacteria; kingdom Bacillati; phylum Actinomycetota; class Actinomycetes; order Kitasatosporales; family Streptomycetaceae; genus Streptomyces; species Streptomyces sp. SudanB52_2052. The sequence continues at coordinate 1,403,328 of NZ_OZ186796.1, forward strand.
CGGCGTACCGCTGATGGTCACGGGCGAGTTCGACGAGTCGGACCTGGGCGTGGCCTGCTACCACTCCAAGCTGGGTGCGGTCGAGCTGTACCTGGGCCACCTGGCGGACGGGCCCGGCGCATACGTCGTGGTCGACATGACGGCGGGCGCGGACGCCTTCGCCTCGGGCCTCTTCACCCGCTTCGACATCACCTTCCTGGTGGCGGAACCCACCCGCAAGGGCGTCTCGGTCTACCGCCAGTACCGCGACCACGCCGAGCAGTTCGGCATCCGCATCGCGGTCGTCGGCAACAAGGTCACCTGCGAGGACGACCTCCTCTTCCTCAAGGAACAGGTGGGGGACGACCTCCTGACCCACCTGGAGCAGTCCTCCTGGATCCGCGCGGCCGAACAGGGCCGGGAGCGGGGCGAGCTGGAAGCTCACAACCGGCACGCCCTGAACGTCCTGCGCGAGACGGTCGACTCCCACCCCCGCGACTGGACCCGGCTGCACCGCCACGCGGTCGAGTTCCACCTGCGCAACGCCCGCGCCTGGGCGGACGCCCGCACGGGCGAGGACCTGGCGGCGCAGGTCGACCCGGAGTACGTCCCGGGCGGCCCGGCGAACGCCTGAGCCCTCTGCACCTCACCGACGACCAGACAGGACGCCCCGTCATGTCCCTCGACGTATCCGACCGACTCCTCGCCGAAGGGCGATCGCCTCTCTCGCCGCCGATCTGATCCTGAGCCGAGCACCGGAGTTCAGGGACTGCTGACGGGCCGAGGTCAGCCCTCCCTCGCCTCTCGGCGACGGTCTCGCGTGGCCCGCGTCAGAGCCAGCGCGGTCAGCGGCACGGCGGTCAGTACGGCCGCCACGGTGCCGACCAAGGGAGGGCCGGCCTCCCGCAGGGACGAGGCCAGTGCCATGCCTGCCGCCCAGGAGCCGATGGTGACGCCCACGTTGGACGCCGCGCTGCTCAGCGAGGAGGCGAGGGTCGGCGCGGAACCGGCGAAGCGGACGACGAGCGCGCCGAGCACAGGCGTGGCCGCGAAGCCGGTGATGCCCAGGAGGGTCACCAGGACGACGGTCACCCAGGGGCTGGTGGAGAAGAGCACCAGCAGGCAGAGGATCAGCGTGGTCGTGCCGGCCGAGGCGATCATCGTGGCCAGAGGTCGCCCACGCGTCCGCCGGCCGCCGTACCCAGCACGGCACCCACACCGTAGGCGGCGAGCACCACTCAACCTCCCTCCACTGCGCTGCACGACTACCGTGAAACCCTTGTGGGGACGTCGTCCCCGCACGAGGCCAGGAACCCATGACCGACTCGCATACGGCCCGCGTGACCTTGCTGGTGCTGTACTCGCCCCGGCTGGAGGAGTGCCGGCGCTTCTCCCAGGACCTCGGCTTGACCTTCACGGCGGAGCGACACGGTCAGGGGCCCGAGCACCATGCCGCCGTCCTCGGCGACGGCACGGTCTTCGAGCTCTACCCAGCCCGTCCGGACCGGCGAACCGACGCCCTCCGTCTGGGCCTGACGGTGGACGGCACGAGGACGACTCCGCCGCTCGCGGAGGGACGCCACCTGCTCAAGGACCCGGACGGCCGCACGGTCGAGGTTCACGCCACCTGAACACGCGGGCCGGGCCCCCGGTCGCTCCACCCCCGCCCGTCCCCCGGCGTCGGCCGATCAGGCAGCCCTGCATGCCCGGCTCCGATGGGCCCGGACCACCTCGGCGTACCGGTGGCCCGTGCCCTTGATCGTGCGCTGCTGCGTCGCCCGATCGTGCCGTCGGGGCGGACCACGTCGGGGAAGGCCCGGGGCCTTTCGGTGCGATCGGGAAAGGGCAGCGCGATTTCCGGGCGAGCGGGCACGAGGGAGACAGACCTGACGGCAGACAGACCTGGCGGCAGGTCAGGTGAACGCTGGGTGCTCGGGGTTCGTCCCGGGCAGCCGGTGCCGCCGCGCAGCGGGCACCGGAGGGACGAAGACACGAGGATCACCTCGTAGCGCGGCAGGGAGACGGCGGCGACGGTGTGATCACGCACGGCCGTCTCCCTTCGTTCGTCACGCCGGCGCGCCACCCGGGTCGTGGGCGGCGCGGGGGCCAGGGATTATTCCGGGGGGGTCGGGGTGTCGTGGGTGCGGTACATCGCCTGGACGTCCAGCTCCAGTTGCACCGTCGGGCCGACCACCGCGATGCCCCGGGCCAGCATCGAACGCCAGTTGAGGGTGTAGTCCTCGCGGTGCAGTTCCGCCGTGGCCAGGGCCGCGCAGCGCAGTTCCTGTCCGTAGCCGCCGTTCACCGTGCCGAGGTACGTCGTGTCCAGCGCGACCGAGCGGCTCACGCCGTGCATCGTGAGCGAGCCCTGCAGCGTCCACTTGCTGCCGCCCCGGTAGGCGAAGCGCGCGCTGGTGAAGTCGATGTACGGGAAGCGTTCGACGTCCAGGAAGTCGGCGGACCGCAGGTGGTTGTCGCGGGTGGTGTTGCCGGTGGTGATGCTGGAGGCGTCGATGCGGACGTGCACGCGGGAGTCCGTCATGTCCGGGGCGATCTGGATGCCGCCCTCGAAGCGTTCGAAACGGCCGTGGACGTGCGCCATGCCGACGTGCTTGGCGATGAACCGGATCGCGGTGTGCGGCGGGTCGAAGAGCCATGTTCCGGGGGTCGGCAGCTGGAGGGCCTCGGCCGGTGCGAGCCAGACGCGCTCGGTGGGCGTCGACGCGCCCGCCACGACCTCGATCGTCTCGCGGTGCGGCCGCAGGCCCTCCGCCGAGATCAGCAGGCTGTAGCGGCCCGGCGGCAGCGCCGCGAGGAAGTAGCCGTAGGGGTCGGTCGTCCCGCGGGCGGCGACACGGTGGGTGTCGAGGGCGGTGACGGTGACGTCCGCGGCCGCCAGGGGCGAGCCCATCGGGTCGACGACCTCGCGGGCCACGGCACCGGCACCGGACGGAAGGGGGAGGGCGAGGCCCGCCGCTGCGGCGGAGGTGCTCTTGAGCCACCGGCGCCGGAGCAGTGCGAGGGCCATGTGGTTCACCTTTCTTCGGGTGTGCGCCCGTACGGCGGCGGTTCAGCGCACGCCGTACGGCCGCACCTTGCTGCGGTCACACCCCCTCGTCGATCCTGACGGACCGGGTTCCGGCGCGGGTGTCTCATTACGAGACAGTCAGGACCGCGCCCGGAAGACGTCCGCGTGCTCGGCGGCCCACTGGGCGAAGGTCCGCGCGGGGCGGCCGGTGACCTTCTCGACGGTTCCGGCGACCGTGCGGCCCACCTCGGGGGTGTTGCCGTACGCCTCCAGCAGGAAGCCGATGACGTCCTCCGGGAGGAACGCCGCCCGCCACCGCGCGACGGCCTCCTCCTCGGTCAGCTCGACCAGGGTGATCTCCCGGCCGGCGGCGGCCGCGATCGTCTTCACCTTGTCGCCGACGGTGAGCACCTCCGGGCCGGTGATCACGTACTCCTGCCCTCCGTGCCCCTCCTCGGTGAGCGCGACCGCGGCGACGGCGCCGATGTCGCCCTCGTGGACCATGGCGCTGAGCCGGTCGACGAACGGTTCGTGAACCTCGCCCGCGGCCGCGATCCCGTCCGCCCACTCCAGGGCGTTGGCCATGAACTCGACCGGCATGAGCACGGTCCAGCTCACCTGGGCGTCGGCGCGCACCGCGTCCTCCAGCGGGGTGGGCCCACCGCCGTGCAGCACGGTGATCCGGCGGACGCCGGCCGAGCGGGCCAGCTCCAGGATGCGCGGGCCGGTCTCCAGTGGGGTGAAGGCGGCCCCGCCGAAGGTGATCAGGTGGAGGCCGGTGATTCCCTCCAGGGCGGGGGCAAGGCCGTCCGGCGCGGTCAGGTCGCCCTCGGCGATCTCGACACCGGCCGGGAAGGCGGCCTTCGCGGCGTCCCGGGTGAGGGCACGGACCTCATGGCCCCGGGCGAGCAGTTCGGCGACGACCTGCCGGCCGACGGTTCCGGTGGCGCCGGTGACGAGGATCTTCTGCGTCTGAGTCATGCCACGACCATAGGAAGCCTTGCGGTCACCTTCTGTCCGCAAGACCGTGCCACGGGAGGGCCGTTCGGGCCAGACCGCCGTACCGCCGGACGGCCGTTCCGGCCAAACCACCCTGCCGCCAGGCGACCGCCCCGCCAGACCGCCATCCCCGCCAGGCGACCGCGCCGTCAGGCGACCGCGCCGTCGGCGGGCTCCGGAGGGCCGCCCTCGTACGCCGCCCGCAGCACCGCTCGCACCCCGTCCGCCGTCACCGGGCGCGGGTTGGCGTACGGCTCGCCGGCGATCCGGTCCGCCGCCGGGGCCACGTCGCCTTCCCCGAGGCCGAGTTCCGCGAGGGACCGCGGTGCGCCGAGGCGCCCGGACAGCTCCCACAGGGCGCGGGGCACGTCGTCGGCGCCGAGTGCCCGGCGCAGTACGGTCGACGCCCCGGGGGCGGCGGGGGCGTTGAAGGCGAGGACGTACGGCAGGACCACGGTGTGCGTCTCGGCGTGCGGCAGCCCGTAGCTGCCGCCCAGCACGTGGCAGACCTTGTGGTGCAGCCCCATCGTGGTGGCGCCCAGGCACGCGCCGCACAGCCACGCCGCGTACAGCGCCCTGCCGCGCGCCTGCAGGTCCTCGGGGTCGGCGGCCAGCAGCGGCAGCGCCTCGGTCATCGCCCGCACGCCCTCCTCGGCCATGACCGACACCAGCGGCGAGGCGTCCGGGGCGTACAGCGCCTCGGCGGCGTGCGCGAGCGCGTTGACGCCGCTGGTCACGGTCAGCGACAGGGGCAGGGAGAGCGTGAGCCGGGGGTCGTAGACGACGCTGCGGGGCTGGACGACCGGGTCGCGGCCGGTGCGCTTGGTGCCGTGCTCGGTCAGGCCCCAGACCGGGGTCATCTCGGAGCCGGAGTAGGTCGTCGGCACGGCGATCAGCGGCAGCCCGGTGCGCAGGGCGATCGCCTTGCCGAGCCCGATCGCGGAGCCGCCGCCGACGGCGACGCAGCCGTCCGCCCCGGCCGCCCGGACCGCCGCGACGGCACGGTCGACGTCCTCGACGGGTACGTGCATCCGGGCCTCGGCGTGCAGTCCCACGCAGTTGTCGCCGAGCGCGTCCGCGACCGCCCGGGCGACGGGCTCGCCCCGGCTTCCGCAGACCACGAGCAGTCTGCGCAGCCCCAGGCGCGCGGCCTCGCCCGGCGTCGCGGTGACGGCCGCGCCGGGCCGGAACACGACCCGCACGGGCCGGGTCTCGTAGGTGAACTCCTCCTGGAAGGTCATGCCGCACGCTCCAGTACGAGGTCGAAGTCGGCGTGCCGGAAGGGGTTCGGGACGCCGAACTCCCGGGCCAGGGCCGGGTCGTCGGTCTCCGCGAAGTCCTGGACCAGGCTCTGCTTCACCGCGAACACGGCGTCGGAGTCGAGGTAGTCGCCGCCGGCGACGAAGATGTGCGTGGTGACGGGCGTGTGTCCCTCGGCCGTGGCGATGAAGTGGATGTGCGCGGGGCGGTACGGGTGCCGTCCGGTCGCGCGCAGCAGGCCGCCGACCGGCCCGTCGGTGGGGATGGGGTACGCCGCCGGGACGCAGGTGCGGAACCAGAAGCGGCCCTCGGCGTCGGCGGTGAACAGGCCGCGCCCGTTGCCGGGGGGCTGCACGCCGGGCTGCTGGACGTCGTAGAAGCCCTTGTCGTCGGCCTGCCAGACGTCGACGAGGGCGCCGGGCAGCGGCGTGCCGTCCTCGGACCGCACCCGGCCGCTGACCACGCAGGGTTCGCCACCGCCGACGAGGTCGATGTCGGCGCCGAGTTCGCGGACCGGCGACTCGGTCATGTGGAAGGGGCCGAGCACGGTCGACTCGGTGGCCCCGGGCGCGCGGTCGCCGTGGAGGGTCTCGACGAGCATGGAGAGGCCGAGCACGTCCGACAGCAGGATGAACTCCTGCCGGGTGTCGGTGCAGGCCTGCCCCGTCGCCGTCGCGAAGGCGATCGCCCGCTCCCACTCCTCCTGGGTGAGGCGCGTCTCGCGGGCGAAGTCGTGCAGATGGCGGACGAGCGCGGTGAGCAGCTCGCGCAGCCGCGGATCGGCCGTCGTGCGCAGGCTGGCCAGGGCCTGCTCGGTGACGTCGGCCCCGGTCGCGTCGGTGGTCATCCCCGCTCCTCGTCGTCGACGTGCGCTTCTTCCATGATGGCGCGCGCTCAGGCGTGCCCGAGGATCCGCCGCAGCGCGTCGGCGAGCCGTTCCCCGGCGTCCGGGGCGGCGGTCGCGTGCCGGAAGGCGACGAAGCCGTCCGGGCGTACGAGAAGGGCGCCCGCGTCGGACGTCTCGCGCAGGCGTGCCCAGTCGCCGTACGGGTCCTCGTACTCCTGCCCGGGACCGATCACCACGGTGGCGATCTCGACGTCCTGCGCCTCGGCCGCCCGCACCCAGTAATCTCCCCCGATGCCGGTCAGCAGGGTGAAGCGGCCCCGGCCGACCGTGTCGAGGGTGGAGAGGGTGCGTGTGCCGGAGGTGATCCAGGCGTGCGGGAGCCGGGCGCCGGGGCGGGAGGAAGGCTGGTGGTGCAGCTCGGGGTCGCGGGTGAAGCCGGGGTCGGGCGTGCCGTCCGGCACGATCGCGTCGGAGGCGTAGCGCTGGTTGAGGTCGACGCCGTGCGCGTTGAACTCGTACACCTTGAAGGCGATCGCCTCCCGTAGCCGGGTGCGCTGTTTCTCGGCGGCCTCGGTGGCGTCCTTGCGGGCGGCGATGTTGGCCCACAGTTGCTCGGGGGTCTGCGGGGAGAGCCCGTCGAGGGCCTCGAAGACCGGGGCGGTCTCGCGGATCGACTGGTTGGCGCGGGTGACGATCTGCCGGCCGACCGGGGCGCGCTCGGCGGTGTAGCTGTCGAGCAGCCGCGGGTGGGCGGTGCCGTCGAGGACGAGCCTGAGCTTCCAGGCCAGGTTGTAGGCGTCCTGGATCGAGGTGTTGGAGCCGAGACCGTTGGACGGCGGATGCCGGTGCACGGCGTCGCCGGCGCAGAAGACCCGGCCGTTCGCGTACCGCTCGGCGTACATCTCGTTGACGGTCCACGCCGACGACGACTTGATGGTCACCGGGATGTCGTCGTCGCCGACGAGCTTCCGGACGACCGACTCTGCGTACTCGGTGGTCAGGTCGGGCGCGCCCGCGTCGACGTCGTACCCCCAGACGATCAGCCACTCGTTCCAGGGGCGGACGCAGCGGACCAGGCCCGCGCCGATGCCACCGACCGTCGCGCCGGGGGCGAGGACCCAGTAGAGGGTCGAGGGGCGGTGGGCGGTGTACTTCGCCAGGTCCGCCTCGAAGACGATGTTGATGCTGCCGGCCACGCCCATCTGGCCGCCCATCGGCAGCCCGGCGTCCGCGGCGACCTTCGAGCGTCCGCCGTCGGCGCCGATCAGGTACTTGGCGCGGATCTCGTACGTGTCCCCGCGCAGCCGGTCGCGGACCGTGGCCGTGACGCCATGCGCGTCCTGGGTGTGGGAGAGGTACTCGGTCTCGAAGCGCAGGCGGGTGCCGCGGGCGACGGCCGCGTTCACGAGGACCGGCTCCATGAGGTGCTGGGGCATGTCGCACATGCGGGTGGGGCTGGCCAGTTCGTGCTCGGCCTGCACGAGCGGGTCGTTGCCCCAGGAGCGGACGCGGCCCAGTTCCTCGCCCGCCAGGCTGGTGCAGAAGGTGGTGTTGCCCATCAGGTGCTGCGGGGTCGCCTGGGCGACGACGTCCTGCTCCACGCCGAGGTCGCGCAGCACCTCCATGGTGCGCTGGTTGGTGATGTGCGCGCGGGGGGTGTCGGCGAGGCTCGCGTAGCGGGTGACGACGATGTTGGGCACGCCGTAGGTGCTCAGGGCGAGCGCGGCGGAGGCACCGGCGGGGCCGCTGCCCACGATCAGGACGTCGGTGTCGACGACGGTGGACACGGGGCGCTCCTGCGGGGGGAGGGGGACATGGGGTGGACGTCGAGCGTTCATGATCATGGGGTGGTGGGGTGGGTGGCGGGTGTCTCATTACGAGACACCTCGGAGGGCCGGGCCGGAGCCACCGGAGACGGGGACCAGGACACGGGTGGTTGCCCGTTCAACCGAACCCGCTACGGTGTGTATGCCGTGACCACGACAGAGCCCTCCGCCACAGCCGACCCCGCAGCCACCGCCCGGCCCTCGCTGCGTGACGCCCGCCAGCGGTTCCTGTCGGGGGATCAGCTGCCGGGAGGCGTGCCGGAGGAGGTCGTCGCGGCATGGCGGCGGGCCCGGTTCTTCGGCGTGCCGCACGACCTGGCCGAGCCGGCCACGGATCCGGTACGGCCGGTGGAGTCGGCGCTGCTCGCCGCCGCCCGGCCGGTGCTGGACCGGATCGTCCCCGCCCTGGGTGCCGGCCGCTCCCTGCTCGTTCTGACCGACGAGCGGCTGCGCGTGCTGTGGACGGCGGGGAACGTGCCCGGGCTCGGTCCGTGCCCCGTCCTGTCGGAGCAGGAGGTCGGCAACAACAGCGCGGCTCTCGCCCTGCGCGCCCGGCGGCGGTCCGAGGTGCACGGGCCCGAGCACTTCCTCGACCGCTGGCAGGACGTGTCCGCCGTCAGCGTCCCGGTGCTCGCCCCGGACAACGGCCAGGTGCTCGGCACGCTGACCGTAGCGTCGCGGCCGTGCGCCGCGCGTCCGCCGCACCCGCAGGCGGCGCTCGCCGAGGCCGCCGCCGCCGCGGTCGAGACGGAGCTGCGCGCGCGGGCGGGGCGGGCCGAGCGGGTGCTGCTGGACGCGTATCTGCGGGCGGCGCGGGGCAAGGACCGGGCCGTGGCCGCCCTCGACGGCCGCAACCGGCTGATCAGCGACGCGGCGCAGGAACTGCTGACGCCTGAGGTGCTCGGGGCGCTGGAGCGTACGGCGGTCCGGGCGCGACAGGCGGAGGTCCCGGTCTTGAGGGAGGTGGCCGGGGAGGCGGGGCGGTCCGCGGAGGCAGGGAGGGCCGTGGTGCCTGAGGGGGCCGTCGTATCGGAGGGGTCGGCCTCGGTGCTGCCCGAGGGGGCCGTGGTGCCCGAAGGGCCAGAAGTGATGTCCGACATCGGCGGGTTCCCGGAGCTGCCCGACAGCGCCGGATGCACCGCGCGGATCACTCCCGTGCGTCTGGACGGCAGTGTCATCGGGGTCGTGGCCGTCCTGGAACCGCTCAAGGCTCCGGCGCCCTCGACGTCGGGCTCGCCGTCCCCACCGGTCGCCCTGGCAGGTTCCTCGGTGCCGTGGCGGCACGCCGTCGGGCGTGCGGTGGAGCTGGCGCGTTCACGGGAGCCACTGCTGCTGACCGGTGAGCGCGGGACGGGCAAGTCCGCGCTGGCACGGGAGTTGCTGGGGCCGGGCGACGCCCAGGTCGCCGATGCCGCGCAGGACGCCGGGCTCGACCGGGCGCTGCCCGCGTGGCAGGCCGACCGCCCGCTCCTGCTCCGGCACGCCGAGCGCCTCACGCAGCCCGGCGTGGCCGCGCTCAACTCCCTGCTCGACACCCACCCGGACGCCCCACTGCTGATCACCCACACGCCCGGCGCGCCGGCCGGCCCCTGTCTCCAGCGCCTGCTGGACAAACTGTCCGCCCGTTCGGTGACCTTGCCGCCGCTGCGGGAACGCTCCGAGGACATCCGGGAGTTGCTGTCGGCGCTGGTGCCCCGCCCGGCGCCGGGGCAGCCGCCGCTGACCTGGACCCTGGACGCCCTGCGCGCGTTGGAGCGGTACCCGTGGCCGGGGAACGTCACCGAGCTGGCCCACGTCGTCCGGGCCCTGGCGGAGCACCGCCGCGCCTCCGGTCCGGTCCGCCGCGCGGAACTGCCGGACGCCGTGCGGGACGGACCGGCCGCGCGGCCCCTCAGCCCGATGGAGCACGCCGAGCGCGCCGCGATCCTGGAGGCACTGCGCCGCCACGGCGGCAACAAGGCCCGCGCGGCGGCGGCGCTGGGGATCGGCCGGGCGACGCTGTACCGGAAGCTGCGGGGGTACCGAGGGTGAGGGGCCGTTTGACGGACTCCACCGCCAGGGGCGTGGGTGTGACCATCAGCGACCCCGGCCGGCACGGCCCGTACGGCCCGCACGGCTCGCACGTCAGAACCGGACCTGCCCGTGATCCATCCGGTTCCTCCCGAAAGGCAACCCGCGCATGAGCGACGACAACTCCATACTCGCGTTACAGCAGCCCCACTCCGAGCGGCGGCGGATGCCGGGCGGGCTTGTCGCGCTGGCGCTCGGGGGGTTCGGCATCGGGCTGACCGAGTTTCTGATCGCCGGTCTGCTGCCCCAGGTGGCGTCGAGTTTCTCCGTGTCCGAGGCGGCTGCCGGCTGGCTGATCTCCGGGTACGCCCTGAGTGTCGCGGTCGGAGCCATCGCGCTGACCGCGGCCACGGCCCGGCTGCCCCGCAAGCAGGTGCTGATCGGCCTGGTCGCGTTGTTCGTCATCGGCAACCTGCTGTCCGCGGTCGCGCCGAACTACCCGGTGATGCTGCTCGGGCGGATCGTCGCGGCGCTGTGCCACGGTTCGTTCTTCGGGATCGGCTCGCTGGTCGCGCGCGGTCTGGTCGCGCCGGAGAAGAAGTCCCAGGCCGTGGCGATCATGTTCGCCGGACTGACGCTCGCGAACGTGCTGGGCGTGCCGTTCGGGGCGCTGGTCGGTGAGCGGTGGGGCTGGCGGGCCGCGTTCTGGGCGGTGACCGCGATCGGTGTGCTCGCGCTGGCCGGTATCGCCGCCCTGGTCCCCGCGTGGGCGGGACAGGCGCCGCCGGGGAGGACGCGGGACGGCGCCAGCCCGGTACCGCCCCTCGGCCTGGCGGCTCAGTTCCGGGCGTTCCGGTCCTGGCAGGTCTGGCTGACCCTCATCGCCACGGCGCTCGGTTACGGCGGGATGTTCGGCGCGTTCAGCTACATCGCCTACACGTTCACCGAGGTCAGCGGCTTCACCCCGGCCGATGTCGCCTGGCTGCTGATGGTGTACGGCGTCGGTCTGGTCGTCGGGAACCTGGTCGGCGGGCGCGCGGCCGACCGCGATCGCGACCGGGCCCTGGTCCTCGCCCTGCTGGCGCTCACCCTCACCCTGATGCTGTTCGGCCTGCTGGCCGAGAGCGCGGTCGCCTCGGTGGTCCTGGTGTTCGTGCTGGGCGTGACGGGGTTCGCCAGTGTGCCGGGGATGATCACTCGCGTCACCGACTACGCCCACGGGGCGGCCTTGGCCGCCAGCGCCAACGTGTCGGCGTCCAACGTCGGCAACGCGCTGGGCGCCTGGCTCGGGGGTCTGGCCATCAGCGCGGGCCTCGGCTACACCTCACCGCTGTACGTCGGCGCCGGCATCGCCCTGGTGTCCACCGTCGTCATGGTGATCGCCGCGCGCCGGGTCGCCGGGCGTGACGGATCGGGTACGTAGCGCGCGTCGACCGCACGAGAAAGGGTGCCGACCATGATCTGGTCGGCACCCTTCGTGTCACTGGTGTCCGAGGGGGGACTTGAACCCCCACGCCCGATAAAGGGCACTAGCACCTCAAGCTAGCGCGTCTGCCATTCCGCCACCCGGACCAGGTGTCCGCCGCCTTGCCAGGGGTGTTCCCCGCGGCGACAGGGACAACAATACCAAGGTTTCGGAGTGCCTTTCACCTGCGTTTCCGTCCGCCGGGCGGGGGTCCGGGACCTCGGCGTCCGATGCGCCTAGGGTCGCACCATGAGTGACTGGATGGTTACGCCGAGCCCTTCCGCGGGGCGTCGCCCGCGTGCGCTGTCGCCGCTCAGGGAGCATCTGCGGGACACGTTCTGGTTCGCCCCCACCGCGGCGATGGCGGGTGTCTTCGTGGTCTGGGTGGCTGCGCAGGCGCTCGACACGGCCCTGGTCGACGCGCTCAAGAAGGACGGCGACTACGAGACGCTCGACGAGCTGCTGCGGTTCTCGGAGGACGCGAAGGCCGTGGTGAGCGCCGTCGGCTCGGCGATGATGACCTTCATCGGTGTGGTCTTCAGCATCTCGCTGGTGGCCGTGCAGATGGCGAGCGGGCAGTTCACGCCGCGCGTGGTGCGCCTCTTCGTGCGGAGCCGGATCACCAAGGCGACCTTCGCGGTCTTCCTGGCGACCTTCGTGCTCGCCCTGCTGGTCCTGACCTCCTTCGACACGGCCGACGACCCCCGTGCCGTCACGTCGGTGCCGCTGGTGCAGTCCGTCCTCACGCTCTGCATGGTCGCGCTCAGCCTGCTGCTCTTCGTGCTGTACGTGAACACCACCCTGCGGCTGATGCGGATCAGCCAGGTGATCGCGCGGATCGCCACGGAGTCCTTCCGGGTGGCCGCCTCGATGCCCGCGCCGGAGGGCGGGCAGGACGCCGCCCCGCTCGGTTCCGCGACCGCGTGGGTGGCGCACGAGGGCCGGGCGGGGGTGCTGCGGGACGTGCACATCGCGCGGCTGGTGCGGGTGGCGCGCACGCACGGGGTCGTGCTCCGGCTGATCCCGCGGATCGGGGACTTCGTGGTGCCCGGTACGCCCGTGCTGGCGGTGCACGGCGGGCCCGCTCCGCCGCGCAGGGCGCTGCGCTACACGGTCGCGGTGGGGGTGGAGCGGACCTACCACCAGGATCTCGGCTTCGGACTGCGGCAGTTGTCGGACATCGCGCTGCGCGCCCTGTCGCCCGCGATCAACGATCCGACGACCGCCGTCCAGGCACTGGACCGTGTCGTGCAGTTCCTTGCCGCGCTGAGCCGGCATCCGCTGGAGGCCGTGAAGCACCGGGACCGCGGTGGAACGGTGCGGCTGGTGCAGCCCGTGCCGGGCTGGACGGAGCTGGTGGATCTCGGGTTCACCGAGGTGCGGGGGTGCGCCGCCGGGAGCCCGCAGGTGTCACGGCGCATGCTGGCCGGACTGGACGACCTGCTCCTGCTCGCGCCGCCGGAACGGCGCGAGCCGCTGTTGCGCCACCGCGAACTGCTCCGCCACGCGGTCGACCGGGCCGCGCCGACCCCGGCGGACCGCGCGTTCGCCCTGCGCCCGGACCGGCAGGGCATCGGCTGAGCCGCACATCAGCGGTACGAGCCGCACCTCGGCGGCGCGCCCTCCCCCAGCCCGACCGCGGCCACACGCCGGGAGGCACACGCCGGGAGGCACGCGCCCGGACGGCCGCCGCGTCGAACGCACCGTGTGGCGGCCGGTGTCGGAAGCACCGCGTGGCGGCCGGTCCCGGACGCACCACGTGGCGGCCGACCACACACGCACCCCCCTTTTCTCACGGCACGAGCTGGTACTCCGGGAAGTTCCCCGGAAGTCGCTCCCCCTCCGGTCCCCGCGTCACCGCGCGCACCAGCAGTTCGCCGCCGACGAACGCGCCGCGCCAGGACGCGCCGAGTCCGCCGAACAGCTCGTCGCGGTCGCCACGCGAGCGGGGCCGGCCGTGGCCGACCTTGAACGCCCGGATGTGCGGGACGAGCCGCTCGTAGGTGGCCCGGTCGTCCGTGGACAGCGTGGCCACCAGCGCGCCGTTCGAGGCGTTCATCGCGGCCAGCAGTTCCGCTTCGGTGTCGACCAGCACGATCGTGTCGACCGGGCCGAACGGCTCCGCGTGGTGCAGCGGGGAGGACGAGGGCGGGTTGAGGAGGGTGACCGGCTGGACGTAGGCCGAGGTGTCCTGGCCGGGCAGGAAGCGGGCGTCGGCCGCACTGCCGCGGTGCAGGGGCACGGCACCGCGCTCGATCGCCTCGGCGACCTGGTCCTGCAGTTCCTTCGCCTTGGCCGCGTTGATGACCGGCCCGAAGTCCAGCTCCGGGTACGGGTCGTCCTGCTTCTCGACGGCGAGCGGGTGGCCGACCCTGAGCGTGCGGACCGCCGGGAGGTACGCCGCCAGGAACGCGTCGAACAGCTGCCGCTGGACGACGAACCGCGGGTACGCCGTGCAGCGCTGCTTGCCGTAGTCGAAGAGCTTGGGGATCACCGCGGTGAGCGCGTCCCAGTCCGAGTGGTTCCAGATGCCCCAGGTGTTGAGTCCTTCCTGTTCGAGTACGTGTCGCTTGCCGAGGTCGGCGACGGCCGTGGCCACCGCGGCGCCGGTGTCGCGGCCGCCGACGAAGGAGACGCAGCCGATCTCAGGCGCCCGCACCAGGGCCTGGGACAGCTCGCCTCCGCTGCCGCTGACGAGGGTCGCGGGGATCCCCTCGCGGGCGGCGAGCGCGCAGGCCAGGGTGAGACAGGCGACACCGCCGTCGGTCGGGGTCTTGGCGATGACCGCGTTGCCTGCCAGTGCCTGCACCAGCATTGCGTGAACGAGCACACTCATCGGGTAGTTCCAGCTGGCGATGTTGGACACCGGTCCGTCCAGCGGGGCCCGGTCGGCGAGCATCGGCTCGATGCCGTCGACGTACCAGCGGACGCCGTCTATGGCCCGGTCGACGTCCGCCTGGGCGAGCCGCCAGGGTTTGCCGATCTCCCAGACGAGCAGCAGCGCGAGCAGCCGCCGGTGTTCGGCGAGTGCGTCGAGGGCGGCCGCCACGCGGGCCCGGCGCTCCTCCAACGGGACGTGTCGCCAGGCCCGGTGCTGGTCGAGGGCGGCGCGCACGGCCTGCCGCGCGGTCGTACCGTCCAGGCGGGGCGGGCCGGCGATCGGGCTGCCGTCGACCGGGCTGACGGCGGGCAGGACCCGGCCGTCCGGCTGCCAGGCGGCGTTCCAGAGGTTGAGGACCCGGTCGTCGCGGAAGGCCTCGGGGGCGACGGTGAGGCAGCGCCGCCACGCGTCGGGCCAGGACGTACCGGATTTGGGGGTGAGGGTGGGTGCTGGTGCCATGGGGTTGCTCCGCTCTCGGTGCACGGTCGGAGGCGGGAAGAACCTCGGAAGCGGGAAAAACCTCGGAGTTGGAAACCTCGAGTCGGGAAAACCTCGAGTCGGGAAGACCTCGCGGGCGGGAAGACCTGGCTCGCTACCGCTGCCCTTCGAGCCGCGTCAGCACGAGTTTCGCGGTCTCGGTCGGTGTCCTTCCCACGCTCACCCCGACCGCCTCCAGGGCTTCCTTCTTCGCCTGGGCCGTACCGGAGGAGCCGGAGACGATCGCGCCCGCGTGCCCCATGGTCCTGCCCTCGGGCGCGGTGAACCCGGCGATGTAGCCGACGACGGGCTTGGTGACGTGCTCGCGGATGTAGGCCGCGGCGCGTTCCTCGGCGTCGCCGCCGATCTCGCCGATGAGGACGATCAGTTCGGTGTCCGGGTCGTCCTGGAAGGCGGCGAGGCAGTCGATGTGCGAGGTGCCGACGACCGGGTCGCCGCCGATGCCGACACACGTCGAGAAGCCGATGTCACGCAGCTCGTACATGAGTTGGTACGTCAGCGTGCCCGACTTGGAGACCAGCCCGATGCGGCCGGGCTTGGTGATGTCGGCCGGGATGATGCCCGCGTTGGACTGGCCGGGGGTGATGAGACCCGGGCAGTTGGGGCCGATGACGCGGGTGCCCTTGTCCCTGGCGTGCGCGGTGAAGGCGACGGAGTCGTGGACCGGGATGCCCTCCGTGATGACGACGGCGAGGCCGATGCCGGCGTCGGCGGCTTCGACGACGGCCGCCTTGGCGAAGGCGGGCGGCACGAAGACGACGGTGACGTCCGCCCCGGTCGCACGCATGCCGTCGGCGACCGAGCCGAAGACGGGCACGGCACGGTCGTCGAAGTCGACGGTGCGGCCCGCCTTGCGCGGGTTGACGCCGCCGACGACGTTCGTGCCGGCCGCGAGCATCCGCCGGGTGTGCTTCATGCCCTCGCCGCCGGTCATGCCCTGGACGAGGACCTTGCTCTCCTTGGTGAGGTAGATGGCCATGGTGTTCCCTCTCCTCAGGCCGTGGTGGCGAGTTCGGCGGCACGGGCGGCGGCGCCGTCCATGGTGGTGACCTGCTCGACGAGCGGATGCGCGTGCTCGTCGAGGACGGCCCGACCGCGGGCCGCGTTGTTGCCGTCGAGGCGCACTACGAGCGGCTTGGTCAGCCGGACGCTGTCGAGCGCCTGCACGATGCCGTCGGCGACCGCGTCGCAGGCGGTGATCCCGCCGAAGACGTTGACGAAGACGGACTTCACGTCCGGGTCGGAGAGGATGACCGACAGTCCGTCCGCCATGATCCGGGCGCTCGCGCCGCCGCCGATGTCCAGGAAGTCGGCGGGCCGCGCGCCGCAGCCCGCGACCACGTCGAGGGTGGACATGACGAGGCCCGCCCCGTTGCCGATGATGCCGACCTCACCGTCGAGCTTGACGTAGTTGAGGCCCTTGGCGGCGGCCACGGCCTCCAGCGAATCGTCGTGCTCCACGTCGTCGGCGCCCCACCGGGTCTGCCGGAAGCGGGCGTTGTCGTCGAGGGTCACCTTGCCGTCCAGGGCGAGGATCTGCCCCTGCCGGGTGCGCACGAGCGGGTTCACCTCGACGAGGAGGGCGTCCTCACGGACCAGGACTTCCCAGAGCCGTACGAGGACGTCGACGGTCTGCGGCGGCAGTCCGGCGGCCTCGGCGATCTCCCCCGCCTTCGCGGAGGAGACGCCCAGGGCGGGGTCGATCGGAATGCGGGCCACGGCCTCGGGACGATCGGCGGCGACCTCCTCGATGTCCATGCCGCCCTCGGCCGAGGCGATGGCGAGGAAGCGGCCGGCCGCGCGGTCGAGGACGTAGGACACGTAGAACTCGGTCTCGATGTCCACGGGCTGGGCCAGCATCACCGTGCCGACCGTGTGGCCCTTGATGTCCATGCCGAGGATCTGACGTGCGGTGAGCTCGGCGGCGGCGGGGTCGGCGGCGAGCTTCACCCCGCCCGCCTTGCCCCGCCCGCCGGTCTTCACCTGGGCTTTCACCACGACTCGGCCACCGAGCCTGCGCGCGATGTCGCGTGCCTCCTTGGGCGAGTCGGTGACCTCGGCCCTCGGCACCAAGATGCCGTGTTCTTCGAAGAGTTCCCTTGCCTGGTGTTCGTACAGGTCCATTTCGGCTCCTGACTGAAAGTGCCGCACGCCCCCTGGACACCACCCACCGGATGCGGGATAACAAGCTTCATACAGTATTCGTCGACTGTATGCAATGTACCGCGAGCCGCTCCAACCCCCTACGAAGGGACAGGACTTCGCCATGCCCGACGACACCCAGGACGTGATCTCCGGTGGTCATCTCGTAGCCAAGGCGCTCAAGGCCGAGGGGGTCGAGCGCATCTACACGCTGTGCGGCGGCCACATCATCGACATCTACGACGGCTGCGTCGACGAGGGCATCGAGGTCGTCGACGTCCGCCACGAGCAGGTCGCCGCCCACGCCGCCGACGGCTACGCGCGCATCACCGGCAAGCCCGGCTGCGCGGTGGTCACCGCGGGTCCCGGGACGACCGACGCCGTCACCGGTGTCGCCAACGCCTTCCGCGCGGAGTCCCCGATGCTGCTGATCGGCGGCCAGGGGGCCCTCACCCAGCACAAGATGGGGTCCCTGCAGGACCTGCCGCACGTCGACATGATGAACCCCATCACCAAGTTCGCGGCGACCGTGCCGGACACGGCGCGCGCGGCGGACATGGTGTCCATGGCGTTCCGCGAGTGCTTCCACGGCGCACCAGGCCCCTCCTTCCTGGAGATCCCGCGCGACGTCCTCGACGCCAAGGTGCCGACCGACAAGGCACGCGTGCCCCAGGCCGGTGCCTACCGCGCCTCGACCCGCTCGGCCGGCGACCCGGAGGCGATCGAGAAGCTCGCCGACCTGCTCGTGCACGCCGAGAAGCCGGCCATCCTGCTCGGCAGCCAGGTCTGGACGACCCGGGGCACCGAGTCGGCCATCGAGCTGGTGCGCACGCTGAACATCCCGGCCTACATGAACGGCGCGGGCCGCGGCACCCTCCCGCCCGGCGACCCGCACCACTTCCAGCTGTCGCGCCGGTACGCCTTCTCCCACGCCGACGTCATCGTCATCGTCGGCACGCCCTTCGACTTCCGCATGGGCTACGGCAAGCGGCTGTCGCAGGACGCGACCGTCGTGCAGATCGACCTCGACTACCGCACGGTCGGCAAGAACCGCGACATCGACCTCGGCATCGTCGGCGACGCCGGACTCGTGCTGAAGTCGGTGACCGAGGCGGCCTCCGGACGCGTCAACGGCGGGGCGTCGAAGCGCAAGGAGTGGCTGGACGAGCTGCGGGCGGCCGAGCAGACCGCTCTGGAGAAGCGGCTGCCCAGCCTGAAGTCGGACGCCTCACCGATCCACCCGTACCGCCTGGTCAGCGAGATCAACGACTTCCTCACCGAGGACTCGATCTACATCGGCGACGGCGGCGACATCGTCACCTTCTCCGGGCAGGTCGTGCAGCCCAAGTCCCCGGGGCACTGGATGGACCCGGGTCCCCTCGGCACGCTCGGCGTCGGCGTCCCCTTCGTGCTCGCGGCCAAGCAGGCGCGGCCCGACAAGGAGGTCGTCGCACTCTTCGGCGACGGCGCGTTCTCCCTGACCGGCTGGGACTTCGAGACCCTCGTCCGCTACGACCTCCCCTTCGTCGGCATCGTCGGCAACAACTCCTCCATGAACCAGATCCGCTACGGCCAGGCCGCCAAGTACGGCAAGGACCGCGAACGGGTCGGCAACACCCTCGGCGACGTCCACTACGACAAGTTCGCCCAGATGCTCGGCGGTTACGGCGAGGAGGTCCGCGACCCCGCCGACATCGGCCCGGCCCTCAGGCGCGCCCGCGAGTCGGGCAAGCCGTCGCTGATCAACGTCTGGGTCGATCCCGACGCGTACGCCCCCGGAACCATGAACCAGACCATGTACAAGTGAGGTGCCCCGATGACAGGTAGCAAGGCCCTCGAAGGCATCCGCGTCCTGGACATGACCCACGTCCAGTCCGGGCCCTCCGCGACCCAGCTGCTCGCCTGGCTCGGCGCGGACGTCGTCAAGCTGGAGGCGCCGACCGGCGACATCACGCGCAAGCAGCTGCGTGACCTGCCGGACGTCGACTCCCTCTACTTCACGATGCTCAACTGCAACAAGCGGAGCATCACCCTCAACACCAAGACCGAGCGCGGCAAGGAGATCCTCACCGAGCTGATCCGGCGCTCCGACGTCATGGTCGAGAACTTCGGACCGGGCGCGGTCGACCGGATGGGCTTCACCTGGGACCGCATCCAGGAGATCAATCCGCGTATCGTCTATGCCTCCATCAAGGGGTTCGGCGAGGGCCCGTACACCAACTTCAAGGCGTACGAGGTCGTCGCTCAGGCCATGGGCGGGTCGATGTCGACCACCGGTTTCGAGGACGGACCGCCGCTGGCGACGGGGGCCCAGATCGGGGACTCGGGGACGGGCGTGCACGCCGTGGCGGGCATCCTCGCCGCGCTCTACCAACGGGAGAGCACCGGGCGCGGGCAGCGGGTCAACGTGGCCATGCAGCACGCTGTACTGAACCTGTGCCGGGTGAAGCTGCGGGACCAGCAGCGTCTGGCACACGGGCCGCTCGCTGAATATCCCAACGAGGACTTCGGCGACGAGGTTCCCAGGTCCGGGAACGCGTCCGGCGGCGGCCAGCCCGGCTGGGCGGTCAAGTGCGCGCCGGGCGGCCCGAACGACTACGTGTACGTCATCGTGCAGCCCGTCGGCTGGCGGCCGATCAGCGAGCTCATCGGCCGGCCCGAGCTGGCCGACGACCCCGAGTGGGCGACGCCCGAGGCCCGGCTGCCCAAGCTGAACAAGATGTTCCAGCTGATCGAGGAGTGGTCCTCGACGCTGCCCAAGTGGGAGGTGCTGGAGCGGCTGAACGCCCACAACATCCCGTGCGGGCCGATCCTGTCCACCAAGGAGATCATCGAGGACCGGTCGCTGGTGGCCAACGAGATGGTCGTCACCGTGCCCCACCCCGAGCGGGGCGAGTTCGTGACCGTCGGCAGCCCGCTCAAGCTGTCCGACTCGCCCGTCGAGGTGACCAGTTCACCCCTGCTCGGCGAGCACAACGAAGAGGTCTACGTCGGCGAACTCGGCCTCGGCGACGAGGAAGTGCGCCTGCTCAAGTCGAACGGAGTGATCTGACGTGATGGCCGAAGACCGGGTCCTGCGGGTGCGGTCCCTCCTGGAATCCGTGCGGGCCGAGGGCCGGACCGCGCTGACCGCGCCCGAGGGCAAGGTGATCTCCGACGCGTACGGGATCGCCGTACCGGGCGAGGAACTGGCGACCGACGTCGACGAGGCCGTGGCGTTCGCCGCGCGCTTCGACGGGCCCGTCGTCATGAAGATCGTCTCGCCGGACATCCTGCACAAGACCGACGCGGGCGGGGTGATCGTCGGCGTCGAGGGCGCGGCCGACGTCCGGGCCGCGTTCCACACCATCGTCGACAACGCGCGTGCGTACGACGCGAACGCCCGCATCTCGGGTGTGCAGGTGCAGGAGTTGCTGCCGAAGGGGCAGGAGGTCATCGTCGGGGCGGTCACGGATCCGACGTTCGGGAAGGTGGTCGCCTTCGGGCTCGGCGGCGTGCTCGTCGAGGTCCTCAAGGACGTCACCTTCCGGCTCGCGCCGGTCGACGCCGACGAGGCGCTGTCGATGCTGGACTCGATCCGGTCGGCGGAGATCCTGCGCGGGGTGCGCGGCCAGGCGGGCGTCGACCGGTGGGCCGTCGCCGAGCAGATCCGGCGCGTGTCGGAACTGGTCGCGGACTTCCCGGAGATCGCCGAGGTGGACCTCAACCCGGTGATCGCGACGGCGGAGGGGGCCGTCGCGGCCGACATCCGGGTCATCCTCGCGGAGTCGCAGCCCGCGCCGCGCCGGAAGTACTCCCGCGACGAGATCCTCGCCTCGATGCGCCGGCTGATGCAGCCGCGCGCGGTCGCCGTCATCGGCGCCTCCAATGAACAGGGCAAGATCGGCAACTCCGTGATGCGCAACCTCGTCGACGGAGGTTTCGCGGGCGACATCCATCCGGTGAATCCCAAGGCCGATGACATTCTGGGCCGCAAGGCGTACAAGAGTGTCACCGACGTTCCCGGTGAGGTGGATGTGGCGGTCTTCGCGATCCCCGCCAAGTTCGTGGCCTCGGCCTTGGAGGAGGTGGGACGCAAGGGCATCCCGAACGCCGTGCTGATCCCCTCCGGGTTCGCGGAGACCGGCGAGCACGAACTCCAGGCGGAGATCGTGGCGATCGCCGAACGGCACGGCATCCGGCTGCTGGGACCGAACATCTACGGCTACTACTCCACCTGGCAGGACCTGTGCGCCACGTTCTGCACGCCGTACGACGTCAAGGGCGGGGTCGCGCTGACCTCGCAGTCCGGCGGCATCGGGATGGCCATCCTGGGCTTCGCGCGCACCACCAAGACGGGCGTGTCGGCGATCGTCGGGCTCGGCAACAAGTCGGACCTCGACGAGGACGACCTGCTGACCTGGTTCGGCGAGGACCCGCACACCGAGTGCATCGCGATGCACCTGGAGGACCTCAAGGACGGGCGCGCCTTCGTGGAGGCCGCACGGGCGACCGTGCCGAAGAAGCCGGTGGTGGTGCTGAAGGCGGGCCGAACGGCGGCGGGCGCGCGGGCGGCCGGTTCGCACACCGGTGCCCTGGCGGGCGACGACGCCGTGTACGACGACATCCTCCGGCAGGCCGGGGTCATCCGGGCGCCCGGGCTGAACGACATGCTGGAGTACGCGCGCGCGTTGCCCGTACTGCCCGCTCCCCAGGGCGACAACGTCGTAATCATCACGGGCGCCGGCGGCAGCGGCGTGCTGCTCTCCGACGCGGTGACGGACAACGGCCTGTCACTGATGGAGATCCCGCCCGACCTCGACGAGGCGTTCCGGAAGTTCATCCCGCCCTTCGGGGCGGCGGGCAACCCGGTGGACATCACCGGGGGCGAGCCGCCGTCGACGTACGAGGCGACGATCCGCCTGGGACTGGAGGACCCGCGCATCCACGCGCTGGTCCTGGGTTACTGGCACACGATCGTCACTCCCCCGATGGTCTTCGCGGAGCTCACCGCGCGCGTGGTGGCCGAGTTCCGCGAGCGCGGGATCGAGAAGCCCGTCGTGGCGTCGCTCGCCGGGGACGTGGAGGTCGAGGAGGCCTGCCAGTACCTCTTCGAGCGAGGGGTCGTGGCGTATCCGTACACGACGGAGAAGCCGGTGGCCGTGCTCGGCGCGAAGTACCGCTGGGCGCGGGAGGCGGGGCTGCTGGGGGGCGGTACATGAGGTGAGGCAGCGGGGGGCCGGCCGACGGTGCGCGTCGGCCGGCCCCGGGACCCGCACGCGCACGAAAGGCATGGGACAGGGGGCGCTGGCCAGATCTTTCGACGCAAGGGGTGCGACACGACATGACAACGACCGATCTGCCCACCACGGTTCCCTACCGGGAGGTCACCGACGCGAACGGCCGCGTCTACCGCCTCGGTGAGACCGACATCGACATCATGGGGCGCAAGCGCAAGTGGATGGTGATCCTGCCCTGGATCGGCATGATGGGCATCTCCTCCGCCGAGTACGCGTTCGCGTCCGCCGAGGAGACCCTGCACACGGCGCACAGCTGGAACAGCATGCACATCTTCTGGATGATGACCGTGTGGGTCTTCTTCCAGGCAGCGGTGGCCTTCCCCGCGGGAAAACTGCGTGAGAGCGGAAAACTTCCGGCCCGCTGGGCGATGATGCTCGGCGCGACGGGCACCCTGCTGGGCTACCTGTCGCTGGCCTTCGCACCGCACGTCGTCTTCGCCTACATCGGCTTCAGCATGTTCAGCGGCATGGGCGCGGGCATGGTGTACGCGACCTGCGTCAACATGGTGGGCAAGTGGTACCCGGAGCGCAAGGGCGGCAAGACCGGCTTCGTCAACGGCGGTTTCGCCTACGGCTCGGTGCCCTTCGTCTTCCTCTTCAACGGCTACATGGACCTCACCAACTTCCGCTGGGTGCTGGTGTCGGTGGGTGTGTTCCTGGCCGGGATCGTCGCGTTCTCCGGCTACTTCTTCAAGGACCCGCCGAAGAACTGGTGGCCCGCCGACATCGACCCGCTCAACCCGCCGGCCGACCCGCGCGCGGCCCGCTCGCTGCGCATGAACCCGCCGGCGGTGCGCCAGTACTCCCCCAAGGAGGCCTGGAAGACCGGCCGGGTGGCCCTGATGTGGTTCTGTCTGGCCTGTACGTCCGGCGTGAACATCTTCGGCATCGCCTTCCAGGTGGAGATCGGCGAGGAGGCCGGGTTCGCGGGCGGGATCGTCGCCACGGCCATGTCCCTGAAGGCGATCGTCAACGGCACCGGCCGCGGTGTCATCGGCTGGCTCTCCGACCTGTACGGCCGCAAGCGCTGCCTGCTGGTGGTGTGCGTCATCCTGGGCCTGTCCCAGTACGGCATCCTCTGGTCGGCGAACGCCGAGAACCTCCCGCTGTTCCTGGTCTTCTCCTCGATCTCCGGCTTCGGCGGCGGTGCCATCTTCCCGATGTTCGCCGCGCTCACCGCCGACTACTTCGGTGAGAACAACAACGCGTCCAACTACGGCATGGTCTACAGCGCCAAGCTCGTCTCCGGTCTCGGCGCCGGCATGGGTGCCGTGGTCGTCGGCGCCTGGGGGCACTCCGGTGCCTTCATCCTGGCCGGTTCCATCTCCCTTTTCGCGGGCTGTGTGGCGCTGTTCCTGAGCCCGCCGGGACGCGACAAGCAGAGCCGCCGCATCGCCCCGAACCCGCAACCGCTCGGCGAGGACACGACCTGACATGACAGCAGACCCGCACGCGGCATCGTCCGCACCTTCGACGCCGCACACCGTCCCCAGCGTCGCATGACCGACTTCCACGGCCGCGTCCACCGCCTCGGTGGGACCGGCGGGCCCGTTCCGGTCCGGGCGCGGCCCGTGCCCTGACCCTGCCCCATGTGAGGAGGCCCCTCTCCGGCCGGGGAGGGGCCTCCTCATGCCGTTGCGACGGTCAGCACTTCTCCCTCAGCGAGTGCAGGTGCGCGCTGGAGCGGCGCGCGAAGGTGAAGGACTCGGCCGGGTTGTCGTGCTCGGCCTGCCAGTGGTGGGCCATGCGGTGGCCGCGCAGCCGGGTGACGGCGGAGATGAACCGCTGGTAGTCGATGTCGCCGTCGCCGACGTCGACCATGCGGTAGCCGTACGGGTTCGACGGGTCGCTCTCGCCGTCCTTCACGTGGAAGAGGGGGTAGCGGTCGGGCTGCCGGAGGACGTAGTCGAGGGGTTCGAACGGTGCGGGCGTGCCGTCGGGCCGCTTGGAGAACCGGAACTGGCCGACGTACGCCCAGTAGATGTCCATCTCCAGGTAGACGAGGTCGGGGTCGGTCTCCTTGAGCAGGACGTCGTAGAGGCGGACCTTGGGGTTGTCGGTGGCGAAGGAGAACTCCTCGGAGTGGTTGTGCTGGTAGAACTTCATGCCCCGGGCCCTGGCGGCCGCGCCGTAGGTGTTGAAGTCCTCGGCGGCGCGCTTCCAGGCGTCGACGGTCGAGCCGTAGCGGAACGGGCCGGCGGCCGTGCCGATGTGCTTGAGGCCCAGGGCCTGGGCGTCGTCGAGGACCTTGGTGAGGTTCTGGGCGAAGGTGTAGGCGTTCGGGTCGCTGGAGTAGTAGCCGACGTGGCTGCCGATCGGGTTGAGGCCGTGGCTGCGGGCCAGCCGCTTGAGCTGGGCGAGCGTGATGGGTCCGGCCGAGCCCTGGGTGTAGCCGGCGAACTCGACCTCGTCGTAGCCGTACTTCTCCAGTTCGGCGAAGACGGGGCCGAAGCCGAGGGTGGAGACCTTGTCGCGCAGGCTGTAGAGCTGGATGCCGAGGCGGCCGGGCGGCAGGACGGGCCGGCCGCGGCCCTTGGTCCCGGCGGCGGTGCCGGTGGTGGCGGATGCCGGCGCCGCGGTGGCGGGGGCCGCCGCGCCGAGCAGGGCGGCGGCGGTGGCACCGGCGGCCACGCCGAGCATGCCTCGTCTGCTGAGGCGGTGGGTGAGTTCGGGGTCGGGCTGGGAGAAGCGGCTCATGCGGGGAACTCCTCGTGATCGCGGGGCGTTGTCAGTGGTGAGTGCTTCACTTGTGACCAGTCGGGACCGAGGGCTACGGCCTCAGCCGAGACCGGCGAGTCGGAGCAGCAGTGACTTCACATCGGTGGCCGCGACGCGGTCGCCGACAGCGCGGGGGGTGGAGCAGATGAGGAGCGGACCGTCGTCGTCGCTCTGTGGAAGGCGGCCGTGGCTGCCGCGAATAGGCGAGGGGTCCAGGGGCACGACCGCCATGCGGTAGCGCATGCCGAGTTTCTTGCGCGCCAGCGCGGTGGCCGCCTTGACCTTGACGTAGGGGTCGAGGGGATCCATGAAGAGTTCGACCGGGTCGTAGCCGGGTTTGCGGTGGATCTCGACGAGCTGCGCGAAGTCGGGCGCGCGGTCGTCGTCGAGCCAGTAGTAGTACGTGAACCAGGCGTCGGGTTCCGCCACGGCGACGAGTTCGCCCGCGCGCGGATGGTCGAGGTGATGGGTCTTCTTGCCCTCGTCGTCGAGGAGTTGCTCGATGCCGGGCAGGCCGTCGAGGGCGGCGCGCGTGGCGTCGAGGTCCTCGGGGCGGCGCACATAGACGTGGGCGATCTGGTGGTCGGCCACCGCGAAGGCACGGGACGCCATCGGGTCGAGGTACTCCATGCCGTCCTGGGTGTGCACCTCCAGCAGGCCGGCGCGGCGCAGGGCGCGGTTGATGTCGACGGGCCGGTTCACGCGGGTGATGCCGTACTCGGACAGCGCGACGACCGTGCGCCCCTCGGCGCGGGCCTCGTCCAGGAGCGGCACCAGCGCGCTGTCGAGATCGGCGGCCGCTTTCAGGGAGCGCGGGTCGTCGGGACCGAAGCGCTGCAGGTCGTAGTCGAGGTGAGGGAGGTAGCAGAGCGTCAGATCCGGGTGCCGGGTGCGGATGATGTGGCGGGTCGCGTCGATGATCCACCGGCTGGAGACGAGATCCGCTCCGGGGCCCCAGAAGTGGAACAGGGGGAAGGTGCCGAGTTTCTCGGTGAGTTCGTCGTGCAGGGCGGCCGGCCGGGTGTAGCAGTCGGGTTCCTTGCGGCCGTCGGCGTAGTAGATCGGACGGGGGGTGACGGTGATGTCGGTGTCGGCGCCCATGGCGTACCACCAGCAGATGTTCGCCACGGTGTAGCCGGGGTGGGCGCGGCGGGCGGCGTCCCAGAGCTTGTCGCCGGCCACGAGCCCGTTGTGCTGGCGCCACAGGAGAACGTCGCCGAGTTCGCGGAAGTACCAGCCGTTGCCGACGATGCCGTGCTCCGAGGGCATGGTGCCGGTGAGGAACGTGGACTGGGCGGCGCAGGTGACGGCGGGCAGGACGGTCCCCAGGGAGGCGCGGGAGCCGGACTGGCCCAGTGCCTTGAGGTGAGGCATGTGGTCGAGGAGACGGGGGGTGAGGCCTACGACGTCCAGGACGAGGAGCGGGGTGGGCCGGTCGGCACCGGCCGGGGCCGGGTGCTCAGGGGCGCTCATGGCAACTCCTTCAGGCCGAGGTCCGTCAGCAGGTCGCGGGCCAGGGTGAGTTCGGCGGCGATGCCCTCGGCGAGCTGGGCGCGGCCCTTGGGGCGCAGCTCGGGCGGGAGCGCCTGCCAGGTGTAGGTCTCGACCTCCAGGTGGCGGGTGAGCGGGGCCGGGCCACCGACGAGCCGGGTCAGTGCGGCTTTCAGGACCGGGAGTGTGGAGGTGAGGGGTGCGGCGGGGGCCGCGTGCAGGGGGACGTGGAAGTGGGCGCGCCAGGGTGAGGCGTCCGGCAGGGCGTGGCCCGCGAGGGCCTCGTCGAGGTCGTCGGTGGCGCGCAGGCCGGCCGCGGTGGAGGTGCGGGTCTGGTGCAGGAAGCGGGGTTCGGCGAAGGCGGCGAGTGCCTCGCGGACCTCCGGCAGATGGGGGTGTTCGGCGTGCAGGGCGGCGGAGAGCTGGGATTTGACGACGGGGACGCGGGCGTCGGCGAGCGCGTCCAGGGCGGTGTGCGGGTCTTCGAAGGAGGTGGCGAGATGGCAGGTGTCGACGCAGATGCCGATGCGGTCGTGGCCGATCGCGGTGAGCGGGGCGATGGCGTCGCGGGTGGTCTCGACGACGCAGCCGGGTTCCGGTTCCAGGCCGACGCGGAGGGAGCGGCCGGTCAGCTCCTCGATGGCGTCGAGGCGTTCGGCGAGGGTGCGCAGTGCGGTGCGGGCGCTCCGGGCGCGCTCGTCGTCATAGGCGGTGCGCCAGGCGAGGGGCAGGGTGGAGATGGTGCCCTCGGTGACGTCGTCGGGGAGGAGTCCGGCGAGGACGCGGGCCAGGGCGGTCGTGTGCTCGAGGCGTTCCGGGTCGGCCCAGTCGGGCTTGTAGACGCGGTACTTGACCTCCTCGGCGCCGAAGCCCTCATAGGGGAACCCGTTGAGGGTGACGACCTCGAGGCCGCGCCGATCGAGCTCGGTGCGCAGCCCGCGCAGCGCGGACGGGTCGGTGACGAGGGCGTGGGCGGCGTCCTTGGCGAGCCACAGCCCGATGCCGAGCCGGTCGCGGCCGAGGCGGCGGCGGACGGGTTCGCAGTGGTCGCGGAGCTGGGCGAGGACCCCGTCGAGGGTTTCGGCGGGGTGGACGTTGGTGCAGTAGGCGAGGTGGACGGTGGTGCCGTCGGGGTGGCGGAAGCGCATGGCTCACGCCTCCGCGGCGGGGACACGGGCCGGCACTTCGGGGCCGGGGTCCGGCTCGTGCGGGTCCTTCGGAACCCCGCGCAGGATGGAGTTGCCCTCGTGCGTGGCCTCGGTGCCGGTGACGTCCAGGCTCAGTCGGCCGCTGAGCCCGTAGAAGGCGACCGGGTTGCGCCACAGCACCTGGTCGACGGTGTCCTCGTCGAAGCCCTCGGCGAGCATCAGGTCACCGACCTTGCGGGTCTTGAGCGGGTCGCTCTTCCCCCAGTCGGCGGCGGAGTTGACCAGGACCTGCTCCGGCCCGTAGGCGCGCAGGATCGCGACCATCCGCTCCTCGTCCATCTTGGTGTCCGGATAGACGGAGAAGCCCAGCCAGCAGCCGCTGTCCCTGGCCTCCTTGACGGTGGTCTCGTTGAGGTGGTCGATCAGGACGCGTTCCACGGGCAGGGCGGACTCCCGGACGACGTCGAGCGTGCGGCGCAGGCCGGCGAGCTTGTCGCGGTGCGGGGTGTGCACGAGGGCGGGCAGACCGTGGTCCGCGGCCAGCTGGAGCTGCGCGGCGAGGGCGGTGTCCTCGGCAGGTGTCATGGAGTCGTAGCCGATCTCGCCGACGGCGACGACGTTGTCCTTGACGAGATACCGGGGCAGTTCGTCGAGGACGGGCACACAGCGCGGGTCGTTCGCCTCCTTGGGATTGAGAGCGATCGTGCAGTGGTGGGCGATGCCGTACTGAGCCGCGCGGAAGGGCTCCCAGCCCAGGAGGGAATCGAAGTAGTCGCGGAAGGAGGCGGGCGAGGTGCGCGGCTGACCGAGCCAGAAGGAGGGCTCGACGACGGCGCGGACACCGGCGGCGTACATGGCCTCGTAGTCGTCGGTGGTCCGGGACGTCATGTGGATGTGGGGGTCGAAGATGCGCATCAGGACTCCTTGCCGTGGGGGTGGTCCGTGCCGGGTGCCGGGTTCACGGACTCGGTCAGGTCCAGGACGCGGTGCAGGTCCTCGGGGACGGGGCGGCCGGCGGCGGTGCGTTCGGCGGCGTAGTCGCCCAGCATGCGGGCGAGTTCGCCATCGCCGCGGGCACGCCCGGCCAGGTCCGCCACGTGGTCGACGGGGACACCGGTGAACAGGCACTTCAGCACGGCGTGGCGCCATGCGTGGGGGTCCAGGTGTCGCGCGGCGTACGGGCCGACGGCGGCCGTGAGGAGACGGGTGTCGTTGGTGCGCAGGGCGTCCTCGACGAGCGGGAGTGCGCCGGGGCCGGAGACGAGGTGGGGCAGGGCGTGCAGGACGGCCCGGCGCTCGTCGGCGGTGCCCTGGAAGTAGACCCGGGTCAGGGCGTCGGTGCCGGCGCGGGCCGCGTGGAGGATGAGCACGCGGGCGGCGTCGGCGTGCGCGGCGCCGCAGCGGCGACCGGCCTCGGCGAGGCGCAGTTCCCACACGGAGATGGGCCCGTGGATGCCGGGGTGCGCGGCGGCCTCGTCGAGGGCGTGCTCCAGCCAGGCGTGGGCGGCGGGGTCGAGATGGGTGGCGAGGTGGTGACGCAGGTCGGCGAGCGAAGGGACGGTGGTGAGGGTGGATGGTCCGGCGGGGGTGTCCCGGGCGTCCTGTATGGCGGGGCTCTCGCGGTCTTGGTCGGTGCCCTGGGTGTCCTGGGCCTGCCGGCTGTTCGCGGTGCCCTGGTTGTCCTGGGCGCTGCCGGCTCTCGCCGTCGGCGTGGCGCGGGGGTGGGTCATCTGGTGCTGCTCCCCTCAGGGGTGGCGGAGGGAGCGCCGTGGGGTGGCGCGGCCTGCTGGAGGGCCGGAGCGGGCCGCGGCGACGCGGTGGCCGCGGTCCGCTCGGCGTGGCGGAGGAACGGGAGGGAGTGGGCGGCGAAGTGCGGGCCGGCGTGGGAGTGGCGGGGCAGTTCGACGACGGTCAGGCCCTGGTAGCCGGTGGCGGCGAGGGCCGCCAGGACCGGCGGGAAGTCGATCTCCCCGTCCCCGAAGGGGAGGTGCTCGTGGACGCCGCGCCGCATGTCCTCGATCTGTACGTGCCGCAGCCAGGGGGCGGCGTCGCGTACGCAGTCGGCGGGAGAAAGAGGTTCGAGGCACTGGCAGTGGCCGATGTCGAGGGTGAGGCCGAGGGGCCGGGGGTCGCCGAGGGCGCGGCGGAGGTGGTGGAAGTCGGCCAGGGTGGCGAGGAGGTGGCCCGGCTCCGGTTCGATGGCCAGGGCGATGTCCGCGGAGGCGGCGGCGTCCAGGACGGGGGTGAGGGTCTCGGCGAGGCGCTTCCACGCGGTGTCCGTGTCGGTGCCCTCGGGGACGATGCCGCTGAAGCAGTGGACCGCGTGGGCGCCGAGGTCGGCGGCCACTCGCACGGCCCGGACGAGGAGGTCGACACGGCGGGCGCGGTCATCGGCGTCCGGGTCCAGCAGGGACGGGCCGTGCTTGCGGCGTGGGTCGAGCACATAGCGGGCGCCCGTCTCCACGGTGACGCCGAGGCCGAGGGCGTCCAGCCGCCGGGCCACCCGGCGGGTGCGGGCGGCGAGGTCGGGGGCGAGCGGGTCGAGATGCATGTGGTCGAGGGTCAGGCCGACGCCGTCGTAGCCGAGGTCGGCGAGGAGGGCGAGCGCGTCGTCGAGCCGGAGGTCGGCGAGGCCGTTGGTGCCGTAGCCGAAGCGGAGGGGGGTGGGAGCGTCGGATGCGGCGGGTGTCGTGGCCGCCGGGAGGTCGGCCGACGCCTGGGGTACCTCGTGGCTCATGTGACGCTCACCTTCTTCGCGAACTTCGCCCCGAGCGGGGCGAGGGCGGCGATGACAAGTGCGCCGGCCGTGCCCCGGGCGCGCGCGGTGAGGGCGGCCTGGAGGGGAATCGTGGCGCGGATACCGGCGCCGACGGCGCGTTGGGTGAGAGGAGGTGACGGGTTCAGGGCGGCGTGGACGTAGGGGCGGGCGGTGGTCGCGGCGTAGGCGGCCGCGCAAGCGGTGGTGAGCAGGGCCGCCACGGACGGGTGCCCGGGGTGATGTCGGGCGGGGCCGGGGCCCATCAGCCCGTGAGCGGCTGCCGGCCGGCGGCCGGTCGCCGACCCCGCGGGCCGGTGCGCCACCAGACGGGTCAGCAGGGCCGTCGTCGCGAGGGCCGCCAGCGGGGCCAGGGGGGAGCCGCCCCGGGCCTCATGGCGGGAGACCGTCGTCACAGCGACGGTGTGGGTGCCGAGGAGGGCGGCTGAGGGCAGGGCCCGGCCGGTGTGGCCGGTGGTGGCCGCGGCTCCCAGGAGGAGGTCCAGGCCTCGGGCAGTGCCCATGGCCACGGGTCCGGCCGGGGTGTGCTTCAGGCCGAGGTCGTACGCCCAGACGGTCGCGGCCAGGGGCGCGGCCACGGTCAGTGCCGGTCGTCCGGCGCGGGCGGCCAGGGCCAGTCCGGCCGCGGTGAGCGCACAGGCGGCCGTGAGTGCGGCGGACGGCCGGATGCGGCCGGAGGGCAGGGGGCGGTGTGGGCGTTCGACGGCGTCGACGTCGCGGTCCGCCCAGTCGTTGAGGGCCATGCCGGCTTCGTAGAGGCAGAGGGAGGAACCGATGGCGAGCAGGGTGCGGGCGCCGGGCCGCGCCCCGGACGCGGCCGCGCCGGCCAGGGCGTCGCCGGGGACGCTGAACAGGGCGGGCAGGCGCAGGAGTTCGGCCCAGGCGCGCCTGCGACGCGAGCGGCGGCGGGCGCACGCGCAGGGGCGAGCCTCAGCCTCAACGGCAGCCGCAGCCTCGGTCGTCGTGGTGCCCCCGGCGCATCCACAGGAGTTCGCGCGCAACCTCACAGCGCTTCTCCCGATGTGTCGGACCCCTCACCCGGCCGCCCTCCCCCGCCCCCGCCCCCGGCCTGCCCCAGGCCGCGCCCGAACCGGACCAGTGCCTCGTACTGCTCGGACAAGCCCGCGGGCCCCTCCCCCACCGGGTCCTTGAAGTAGAACCCGAGAGCGCCGAGCGGGCCGGACAGGCCCGTTTCATGGGCGCGGGCGGTGAGGCGGGCGAGGTCGAGCACCAGGGGCGCGGCGAGCGCCGAGTCGCAGCCCTGCCAGATGGTCTGGAGGATCATGCGGGTGCCGAGGAAGCCGTCGAAGGCGATGTGGTCCCAGGCGGTCTTCCAGTCGCCGAGGGCGGGGACGTCGTCGATGTGGACCTCGCCCTCGGGGACGCTGCCGAGGGTGTCGGCGAGGACGCGTTCCTTGCCGGCGTTCTTCGCCGCCGCGGCGGCCGGGTCGGCGAGGGCGGCGCCGTCTCCGCCGCCGAGCAGGTTCGTGCCGGACCAGGCCCGCACGTGCAGGGCCCGCTGGGCGAACATGGGGCCCAACACGGCCCGCAGCAGGGTCTGGCCGGTCTTGCCGTCGCGGCCGGCGTGGGGCAGTCCGCTGTGTTCGGCCTCGCGGGCGGCGACGGGGTGGTGCATGCCCTCGGAGGGGGTGAAGTTGACGTAGGGGCAGCCCGCGCGCAGGGCCGCCAGGGCGTACAGGGTGCTGGCCGGCAGCGGGGCGCCGGGGCCCTGGGAGGCGGGTTCGGTGGAGGCGACGTTCACCACCACGGTCCGCTCCAGCGCGTGCCGGCGCGTGAAGTCGCGGATGTCGTGGGCGAAGGCCGTGATCAGGTCGGCCTCGGTGCGGGTGTCCCCGGGTGTGGGGCCGCCGGGCCGGATCTCCCGGTCGGCGGCGGCGAGTTCCGCGGCGACGGCGGTCGCGACGCCGGGGGGCAGGACGCCGCCGGCGGTCAGGGTCTCGGCGCGTTTGGGCAGGGGGCAGTCGAGGGTGTCGTGGCCGCCGAAGACGAGGTCGGACAGGGCGGGAAGGCCGCTGCCGGTGAAGGCGGGGGTCTCGGTCACCATGCCGGTGGGCGGGTGCAGCCCCGCGGTGACGGCGGCGCACCCCGTGACGACGGTGGTGGCGACGGAGCCTCGGGCTCCGATCAGCCACACACCCACACGGGGTCGGGAGAGGAACGCGGACATGGGCAGCCTCCTGGTCGTGCGCGAACCCGGGGGGAGGGGGGAGACGGCGGGCGGGGGTCCGGCGTCCCCCGCCCGCCGCCGTTCACTGGCCCTGGACGGGCAGTTCCTTGAGCTGGATGTTGCGGAAGGAGACCTGGTCGTCGGCGCCGTGGTTCTGCAGGCCGATGTAGCCGTCGGTCAGGCTCCGCTGCGGGTCCTTGTTGGTGAAGTCATTGATCTTGACTCCGTTGAGGAACACCTGGAGGCGTTCGCCCTGGACCTTGATCTCGTAGGAGTTCCACTGGCCGGGCGGCCGCAGAACCTGGTCACGCGCCTTGATGTTGGCCGACTTGAAGGAGTAGACGGAGCCCGTGGTGCGGTCGGGCGCGTCCGTGGCGTCGATCTGGATCTCGTAGCCCTTGTTCACCGCGGACCAGGGGTCGTCGGAGGCCGGGAAGCCCACGAAGATCCCGGAGTTGTCGTCGCCCCGCATCTTCCAGTCGAGCTTGAGTGAGTACGACTTCAGCTCCTTGGCCTGGTACCAGAGCAGGCCCATGCCGCCCTCGGTCTCCATCACGCCGTCCTTGACGACGAACGTGCCGGGGCCGGCCTGCTTCCAGCCGTCCAGGGTCTGGCCGTTGAAGATCTTCCGGTAGTCCTTGCTCGGCTTGCAGTCCGCCTTCACCTGGCCGGTGGCGTACTGCAGGCCGCCGAGCAGGTGGGCGCGGAAGGCTTCCTCGGCGTAGGACTCCTTGGTGTGACCGCCACCGGTGTAGAAGGAGCGGCCGCCGCCGTAGCTCTGGCACCAGGCGATCGGGTGGTCGCCCTTCATGGTGCCGCCCTGGTAGGTGGTCTCGTCCAGGGTGGCGAGGACCTTGGCCTGCTCGCGCGGGTTGGTGCGGTAGTTGTACCACTCGTCGGTGCGCTCCCAGGCGTCGTCCAGGTGCGCGGTCGACGGGTGGTCGTGGTCCTCGACGCGGACGGTGGCCTTCTGGATGGCCGGGTGCGAGTGGAAGTAGGCGCCGACGAGGCCGCCGTAGAACTCCCAGTCGTACTCGGTGTCGGCCGCCGCGTGGATGCCCATGTAGCCACCGCCGCCCGCCACGTAGTCCTCGAACGCCTTCTGCTGCTCGGCGTTGAGCACGTCGCCGGTGGTGGACAGGAAGGCCACCGCGTCGTACTTGGCGAGGTTGGTGGTGGTGAACTGCCGGGCCTCCTCGGTGGCGTCGACCGTGATGCCGGCGGGGCCGCCGAGTTCCTTCAGCGCGGCGATGCCGGCCGGGATGGAGTCGTGGCGGAAGCCGGCGGTCTTGGAGAAGACCAGGACCTTCTTGCCGTTCTTGAACGGTTCCTTGGAGAACTCGAAGTCGTCCACGTCGAACAGCGCGCCCTCGCCGCCCTTGAAGACCAGGTAGATGTCGGTGGTCTTCTTCGGCAGGGACCGCAGCGGCACGTCGACGTTCTGGAACGTCTCCCAGCCGCCGGTCGGCGGGATGTAGGCCGAGCCGTGCAGCGGTCCCTCGGGCGAGCCGGTACGCAGCTCGACGAAGCCGCCCGCGCCGCCGGAGGAGGCCCGCACGGTCATCTTCTTCTGGCCGTCGAACCGGTAGGGGGTGAAGGAGATCCAGTCGCCGTCGTCG
The DNA here is from genome assembly GCF_964272415.1 of Streptomyces sp. SudanB52_2052. Taxonomy (NCBI): domain Bacteria; kingdom Bacillati; phylum Actinomycetota; class Actinomycetes; order Kitasatosporales; family Streptomycetaceae; genus Streptomyces; species Streptomyces sp. SudanB52_2052. Next base: position 1,437,482 of record NZ_OZ186796.1, read on the forward strand.
ATGTCGCCGACGGTCTTGCCGCCGTTGGCGCCGGTCTTGTCGATGACGGACACGCCCGACTGGGTGGTGAAGTGCTCGCCCTGGCGGTGCAGCGGCTGCAGGACGGTGCGGGCGGTGCCCGTCAGCTCCTCCTGGCCGTTCGCGCCGCCGTCGGTGTAGGCGGCGCCGACGACGCCGTAGATGTTGGCGTTGGGGTCGTGGCCGCCGTCACCGGGGGGCGGCTTCAGGGTGCCCTCGCAGCCCATCTCGCTGGTCAGCTCGTGGGCGTGGGAGTCGTGGCCGAGGCTGTAGACGACCTTGACCTTGGAGCAGTCGACGGTCTCCTCGGGGTCGGTGACGGTCACCTTGAACGGCACGGGCTCGCCGAACTCGGCCAGGCTGCCGTTGCCCGGGATGTCGATCCGCACCTTGGGCTCGGTGTTGCCGACCACGATCCGGACGCTGGCGTTGCCGGTGTTGCCCTCGGGGTCCTTGGCGGTGAAGGTGGCGCTGTAGGTGCCGACCTTCTTGTACCGGTGGGTGGGGTTGAGGCCCTCGCCCTTGGTGCCGTCGCCGAAGTCCCAGCTGTAGGTGAGGTTCGTGGAGTCGGCGTCCTTGGCGGAGCCGGTGAAGGTGACCTTCAGGCCGGCCGCTCCGGACGTCTTGTCGGCGCTCACCTCGGCGATCGGGGAGAAGCCGTCCTCGGCGTTCTCGATCCGGTACAGCGCGGAGTGCTCGTCGCCCTGGAACCAGGAGACGCCGTAGTCGAGGACGTACAGGGCGCCGTCGGGGCCGAACTCCATGTCCATGATCTGGGTGCCGGTCCACGGGAAGTCGTTGATCTTCGCGACGGACCCGTCGTCGTTCTGCTCGATCCGCTTGATCCAGCGGCGGCCGAACTCACCGGCGAAGAAGTCGCCGTCGTAGGCCTCGGGGAACTTCACGCTGGAGTCGAGCTCGGGGTCGTAGCGGTAGACCGGGCCGGCCATCGGGGACTCGGAGCCGGTGCCGAACTCGGGCACGGAGCCGCCGTCGTACGGGATCCACGCGGCCTGCGCGGGCGGCAGGTCGACCAGGCCCGTGTTGTGCGGGGAGGTGTTCTTCGGGGCGGCGCAGTCGAACGTCTCGCCGGACTCCTTGGTGGCGAAGTCGTAGTCGACGTAGGCGTCGTTGTTCCCGGTGCAGAACGGCCAGCCGAAGTTGGCCGCCTTGGTCACCTTGGCGAACTCGACCTGTCCGGCCGGGCCGCGCTTGGGGTCGGCGGCGCCCGCGTCGGGGCCGTAGTCACCGACGTAGACGATGCCCGTCTTGTCGTCGACGCTCATCCGGAACGGGTTGCGGAAGCCCATCGCGTAGATCTCCGGACGGGTCTTCTCGGTGCCCGGGGCGAAGAGGTTGCCCTCCGGGATCGTGTAGGAGCCGTCCTCGGCGACCTTGATGCGCAGGATCTTGCCCCGCAGGTCGTTGGTGTTGGCGGAGCTGCGGCGGGCGTCGAAGGCCGGGTTGCGGTTCGGCCGGTCGTCGATCGGGGTGTAGCCGTCGGAGGCGAACGGGTTGGTGTCGTCGCCGGTCGACAGGTAGAGGTTGCCGTCGGCGTCGAAGTCGATGTCGCCGCCGACGTGGCAGCAGGTGCCGCGGGAGGCCGCGACGTCGATGACCTTCTTCTCACTGGCCAGGTTCAGGGTGCCGTTGGCGTTCAGCGTGAAGCGGGAGAGACGGTTGACGCCGTCGAACTTCTTGAAGTCCTCGGCGGTGCCGGTCTCCGGTGCGTCGCCCGCGGGGGTGTCGAGCGGCGGGGCGTAGTACAGGTAGATCGCCCGGTTGTTCTTGAAGTCGGGGTCGACGGCGACGCCCTGGAGGCCTTCCTCGTCGTGGGTGTAGACGGGGATCTTGCCGGCGACCTTGGTGACGCCGCCCTGGTCCGTGCGGCGCAGCGTGCCGTCGCGCGAGGTGTGCAGGACGCTGCGGTCCGGGAGCACGGCGAGCGACATCGGCTCGCCCATCTCGGGTTCGCCCTTGGCGAGCGGCACCTGCTGGAACTGCCCCTCGGCGGCCGCCGGTTCGTCGTGCTCCGGGTGACCGGGGTGGGCGCCGGCGACGGTGGCCGGGGTGCCCACGGCCAGGAGCAGACCGGTGAACAGGGCGATGGTGGTGCGCAGTTTGGAGCGTCTGGGGGTGCGGGTGCTTCTGAGGCTGGTTCTGTGCACGAAGTCCCTCCGGGAACGGGTGGGCCGTACGGGTGGGTACGAAGACGTGCGGTGCGGACGCCGGGGTGCGCCGTCACCCCGGAGGTGCGTGTGTCCTGAACACTTCAAGGACGGTAACCGCGTCCGTCCGGGGCGAACACCCCTTGTGCCAGGATCGGTTCAGCTTTCTCCCAGCACAGGACAAAGCGGTGTCCGGGCAGGTCGGAGTCGGGACCGGCAGGGGTGCCGGTCCCGGTCCCCGACCTGGGCCGGGTGTGCGGTTCAGCTGTTGAACGCGGCGTCGAAGGACGCGCTGGGCGGCTCGAAGTCGAAGGCCTTGAGGCGGGTCAGCGCCTCGGGCGCCCCCTGGAGCCGGTCCATGCCGGCGTCCTCCCATTCGACGGAGATCGGGCCCTGGTAGTCGATGGACCGCAGCATCCGGAAGACGTCCTCCCAGGGGACGTCGCCGTGCCCGGCGGAGACGAAGTCCCAGCCGCGCCGCGGGTCGCCCCAGGGCAGGTGGGAGCCGAGCCGGCCGTTGCGTCCGTCGAGGCGCTTGCGGGCCTCCTTGCAGTCGACGTGGTAGATGCGGTCGCGGAAGTCCCACAGGAAGCCGACCGGGTCGAGGTCCTGCCACACGAAGTGCGAGGGGTCGAAGTTGAGGCCGAAGGCGGGGCGCCGGTCGACGGCTTCGAGGGCTTTCTGGGTGGTCCAGTAGTCGTAGGCGATCTCGCTGGGGTGGACCTCGTGTGCGAACCGCACGCCCTCGGCGTCGAAGACGTCGAGGATCGGGTTCCAGCGGTCGGCGAAGTCCTGGTAGCCGCGTTCGATCATCGCGTCGGGCGCGGGGGGGAACATGGCGACGAGGTGCCAGATGGCGGAGCCGGTGAAGCCGATGACGGTGTCGACGCCGAAGGCCGCCGCGGCCCGCGCGGTGTCCTTCATGCGCTCGGCGGCCCGCTGCCTGACTCCCTCCGCGTCTCCGTCGCCCCAGACCGCGTCCGGCAGGATCGCCTGGTGGCGTTCGTCGATGATGGCGTCGCAGACGGCCTGGCCGACCAGGTGGTTGGAGATCGCCCAGCACTTCAGGCCGTACTTGTCGAGGAGGGCCCGGCGACCGTCGAGGTACCCCGGATCGGACAATGCCTTGTCGACTTCGAAGTGGTCTCCCCAGCAGGCGAGTTCGAGGCCGTCGTAGCCGAAGTCGCGGGCCAGGCGGCAGACCTCCTCCAGGGGCAGGTCCGCCCACTGGCCGGTGAAGAGCGTGAAGGTGCGCGGCATGGAAAGGGGCCTCCTCAGACCGCGATCGGAGTGTAGACGGAGTTCTTCTCGGCGCTCTCCTCCACCGCGGCGAGCACCCGCTGCACCTGGAGCCCGTCGGTGAAGGAGGGTTCGGGGCGGCGGCCCTCGGCGATGGCGTGGACGAGGTCGCGGGCCTGGTGGACGAAGGTGTGCTCGTAGCCGAGGCCGTGGCCCGGCGGCCACCAGGCCTCCAAGTAGGGGTGGTCGGGTTCGGTGACGAGGATGCGGCGGAAGCCCGCCTCCGTGCCCGGCTCGGTGCCGTCGTGGAAGGACAGCTCGTTGAGCCGCTCGAGGTCGAAGGCGAGCGAGCCGCGCTCGCCGTTGAGTTCGATGCGCAGGGCGTTCTTGCGGCCGGTGGCGTAGCGGGTGGCCTCGAAGGTGGCGATGGCGCCGGAGGGGAAGCGGGCCGTGAACAGGGCCGCGTCGTCCACGGTGACCTCGCCCTTGCCGGCGGCCGAGACGGAGGACAGCCCGCTGGTGGCGCCGGTGGGCAGCGGCCGCTCCCGCACGAAGGTCTCCGTCAGGGCGGACACCCCGGCCAGCGGCTCCCCCACGAGGTACTGCGCGAGGTCGACGATGTGCGCGCCCAGGTCGCCGAGCGAGCCCGAGCCGGCCTGCTCCTTGCGCAGCCGCCAGGTCAGCGGGAACTCGGGGTCGACCAGCCAGTCCTGGAGGTAGGTCACGCGCACGTGCCGCAGCCGGCCGAGCCGGCCCTCGGCGACCATCCGGCGGGCCTGGGCGGTGGCCGGCACCCGGCGGTAGTTGAAGCCGACCATCGCCACCTGCCCCCGCCCGTACGCCTCCTCGGCCGCCCGGGCCATCGAGGTGGCCTCCTCGACGGTGTTGGCGAGGGGCTTCTCGCACAGGACGTGCTTGCCGGCGGCCAGGGCGGCCAGGGCGATCTCGGCGTGGCTGTCGCCGGGGGTGCAGATGTCGACGAGGTCGATGTCGTCCCGGGCGACGAGGGCACGCCAGTCGGTCTCGACGGACGCCCAGCCGTGCCGGTCGGCCGCCGCCTGCGCGGCGGACCGGTCCCGGCCGCAGATCACGGCCTGCACGGGGTCCAGCGGCAGGTCGAAGACGCGGCCCGCGGTGCGCCAGCCCTGGGAGTGGGCGGCGCCCATGAAGGCGTAGCCCACCATCCCCACGCGCAGGGGTGGCTTGCCTGCCTCGGTCCCTTCTGGCTGCGCTTGCGGCTGTCCCATACGGGTGTCCTCCTCGTCCTGGTCGGTGTGGCGCACGTGGGGGGTGCGGGCGGGATCACTTGAAGCCGGTGGGCATGTACTGGTCGACGTTGGTCTTGTCGACGACGGCCGAGTAGAGCGTGATGGACGCGGGGATCTCGAACTCGGCCATGCCGCCGATGCCCTTGCCCTGGCCGAGGGCGCGGGCCAGGTCGATCGCGGAGGCGGCCATGGTCGGCGGGTACAGCACCGTCGCCTTGAGGACGCCGTCGTCCTGCTTGATGGCCTGGAAGGCGGAGAGCGCTCCCGCGCCGCCGACCATCAGGAAGTCGTCACGTCCGGCCTGCTCGATGGCGCGCAGCGCGCCCACGCCCTGGTCGTCGTCGTGGTTCCACAGCGCGTCGAACCTCGACTGCGCCTGGAGCAGCTGGGCCATCTTGGCCTGCCCGGACTCCACGGTGAACTCGGCGGCCTGGCGGGCGACCTTCCTGATGTTGGGGTAGTTCTTCAGGGCGTCGTCGAAGCCCTGGGTGCGCTGCTTGGTGAGCTCCAGGTTGTCGAGGCCCGCGAGTTCGATGACGCGGGCGTTCGCCTTCCCCTTGAGCTTCTCGCCGATGTAGTGGCCGGCGTTGAGGCCCATGCCGTAGTTGTCGCCGCCGATCCAGCAGCGGTAGGCCTGCGGGGTGTTGAAGATCCGGTCGAGGTTGACGACCGGGATGCCGGCGCGCATCGCCTTGAGTCCGACCTGGGTGAGGGCCTTGCCGTCGGCGGGGAGCACCACCAGGACGTCGACCTTCTTGTTGATGAGGGTCTCGATCTGGCCGATCTGCTGGGCGGTGTCGTTGGAGCCCTCGGTGATCTCCAGGGTGACGTCGGAGTACTTCTCGGCGCGGCTCTTGGCGTTGTCGTTGATGGCGTTGAGCCAGCCGTGGTCGGCCTGCGGTCCGGCGAAGCCGATGGTGACCTGCTTGCCGGGCTTGTCGTCGGCGGCCGGCTGGTTGTTGCCGGCCGGCTCGTCCTTGGAGTCGGACGGCTCGTTGCTGGTGCACCCCGTGAGGAGGGCACCGGCGGAGACGGCGGCGGCCCCGAAGAGCAGTCCTCTGCGGCTCGTGATCTCTGGCATGGCGGTGAACCCTTTCCTCAGGTCGTGCTCGCGGTACGGCGTTGGACCAGCACGGCGGCGACGATGATCGCGCCCTTGGCGATCTGCTGGACGTCGCTCTGCAGGTTGTTCAGGGCGAAGATGTTGGTGATCGTGGTGAAGATCAGGACGCCGAGGACGGAGCCGGTGATGGTGCCGCGGCCGCCGGTGAGGAGGGTGCCGCCGATGATGGCGGCGGCGATGGCGTCGAGTTCGTAGAGGTTGCCGTTGGTGTTCTGGCCGGAGCCGGACAGGACGATCAGCAGGAACGCGGCGATGCCGCAGCACAGCCCGGACAGCAGGTAGAGGTAGAGCCGCTGGCGGCGGACGTCGATGCCGGCGAGCCGGGCGGCCTCCGGGTTGCCGCCGACGGCGACCGTGCGGCGGCCGAAGGTGGTGCGGTTGAGCACCAGCCAGCCGATGACCGTGACGACGGCGAACACCATGACCAGCGGCGGGATGCCGAGGACGTAGGCGTCGCGTTCACCCAGGTCCAGTACCGAGGGCACGGTGACGATCTGCGTCTTGCCGTCGGTGATCTGCAGGGCGAGTCCGCGGGCCGAGGCCAGCATGGCGAGGGTGGCGATGAACGGCACCATCGCCCCGTAGGCGATGAGCACCCCGTTGACCAGTCCGCAGCCGACTCCGACGACGACCGCCGTGAAGAGGATCCCGGCGAAGCCGTACTCCTGGGTGGCGACGGTGGTGGCCCACACGGAGGCGAGGGCGACGATCGCGCCGACCGACAGGTCGATGCCGCCGGAGACGATGACGAAGGTCATGCCGACGGTGACGACGCCGATGACGGACGCCTGGGTGAGGACGAGTTGCAGGTTGCGGGTGTCGAGGAACTCGTCGGGCTTGGTGATGCCGCCGATGAGGATCAGCGCGGCGAGCACGCCGAGCAGGGACAGGGTGCGGACGTCGGCACGGAACAGCAGGCCGCGCCAGGCCGGAGGCTGAGCCTGGGGCACCTTGTCGGTGCTGCTGTCCCGGGGCGGGGAGACGGGCTGCGTCATGACGCCGGGCTTCCTTCCATGACCAGGTCGAGTACGCGGTGTTCGTCGAGCTCGCGCGCGGGTGCCGTGTGGACGACCCGGCCCTCGCGCAGCACCAGGACGCGGTCGGCGAGGCCGAGCACCTCGGGCACCTCGCTGGAGACCAGCAGCACCGCGAGGCCCTCGTCGGCAAGCCGGCGGATGACGGCGTAGAGCTCGGCGCGGGCGCCGACGTCGACGCCGCGGGTGGGTTCGTCGAGCAGCAGCACCTTGCAGCCGCGCAGCAGCCAGCGGGCCAGGACGGCCTTCTGCTGGTTGCCTCCGGAGAGGGTGCGCACGGGCACCGACGGGTTGTCGGGCCGGAGCGACAGCTCGCGGGTGGCGGCCCGGGCGGCGCCGAGTTCGGCGCCCCGGTCGATCCAGCCGCCGCGCGAGAAGCGGGACATGGAGGAGACCGACACGTTGCGGGTGACGGACTCCAGCATCAGCAGGGCCTGCGCCTTGCGTTCCTCGGGGGCGAGCCCGAGTCCGGCCCGGACGGCGGCCCGGACGCTGCCCGGCTTCAATGGCCGTCCGTCGACCAGCACCTGACCGGTCGTCGGTTTGCGGGCGCCGTAGACGGTCTCCAGGATCTCGGAGCGGCCCGAGCCGACGAGCCCGGCGAGGCCGACGATCTCGCCCGGCCGCACGTCGAGGTCGAGCGTCTCGAACTCGCCCTGCCGGGACAGCCCCTGGACCTTCAGCACGGGCTCCGCGGCCGGCGGGGAGTCGGGCCGGTCCGGGAAGACGTACTCGACGTTGCGGCCGGTCATCAGGGCGACGACCTCGCGGGTCGGGGTCGACTTCGCGGGGAGCCCGTTCGCCACGGCCCGGCCGTCCTTCAGGACGGTGACCCGGTCGCCGATGCGGCGGATCTCCTCCAGGCGGTGGGAGATGTAGACGACGGCGACTCCGGCGGCGGTGAGGTCGCCGACGATGCGGAAGAGGTTGTCGACCTCGTCCGGGTCGAGGGCCGCGGACGGCTCGTCCATCACGATGAGCCGCACGTCGTGGGAGAGCGCGCGGGCCATCGACACGATCTGCTGCTGCGCGGCGGAGAGTTCCCCGACCAACCGGCCGGGGTCGATCTCCGCGTGGCCGAGTCGTTTGAGCAGGGCGGCCGTCGACTCCTTCGCCGCCTTGCCGCGGACGACGAAGCCGGCGGTGGTCGGCTCGTGTCCGAGGTGGACGTTCTCGGCGACCGACAGGTGCTCCACCAGGTCGAGTTCCTGGTAGATGGTGGCGATGCCGAGGCGCATGGCGGCGATCGGCGAGCGCAGGGTGACGTCCTCGCCGCGCCAGCGGATGGTGCCGGTGTCGGGCTGGTGGGCGCCGGCCAGGACCTTGATGAGGGTCGACTTGCCGGCGCCGTTCTGGCCGAGCAGGCAGTGCACCTCGCCGGCCAGGACGTCGAGGTCGACGCCGTCGAGGGCCCGGACTCCGGGGAAGGACTTGGTGATGCCGGACATGCTGAGCAGCGGTGGTTCTGGTGCCATGAGGTCCCCTTGGCGGACGTGCGGGCCGGTTCAGGGCAGGGCAGGGCAGGGCTCGGTACCGAGAGCGTGGTGCCGACGTGCTGAGGTGCGCTTACGCGGGAGAGAACAGGTGGTCGCTGATGAGCCGGGCCGCGCCGATGACGCCGGCGGCGGGTCCCAGCTCCCCCAGGACGATGGGGAGGTTGCCGGTCGCGAGCGGCAGCGACTGGCGGTAGACCTGGGTGCGGATCGCGGCGAGCAGGGTGTGGCCGAGGCCGGTCACCCCGCCGCCGATCACCACCAGGCCGGGGTTGAAGAAGCTGACCAGACCGGCGATGACCTGGCCGGTGCGGTTGCCGCCCTCGCGGATCAGCTCCAGGGCGGTGGCGTCACCGGCGGCGGCCGCGGCGGCGACGTCGACGGCCGTCAGGTCGCCGTTGGTCTCCAGCCGTGACGCCAGTTCGGCCGAGAGCCCCTGCTGGGCGGCCTCCAGGGCGTCGCGGGCGAGGGCCGCCCCGCTGAAGTGGGCCTCCAGGCAGCCCCGGTTGCCGCAGGCGCAGGGACGTCCGTCGGGCACGGCCTGGATGTGCCCGATGTCGCCGGCGCTGCCCGTCGTACCGCGGTAGACCTCACCGCCGACGACGATGCCGCAGCCGATGCCCGTGCCGATCTTGACGCAGAGGAAGTCGGCGACGGTGCGGGCGACGCCCGCGTGCTGCTCCCCCATCGCCATCAGGTTCACGTCGTTGTCGACCATGACCGGGCAGCCGAGTTCCTGGCTGAGCGCCTCCCGCACGGGGAAGCCGTCCCAGCCGGGCATGATCGGCGGTGCCACCGGGATGCCCTCGGGGAAGCGGACCGGGCCCGGGACGCCGATGCCGGCGCCGTCGAACCCCTCCGCGAGCCCGGAGGCCCTCAGCTTCGCGGCCATGGCCAGGACCTGCTCGAAGACCGCGACCGGGCCCTCGCGCACGTCCATGGGGTGGTTGATGTGCCCGAGGGTCTCCAGCTCGGCGTTGGTGACGGCGACGTCGACCGAGGTCGCGCCGATGTCGACGCCGAGGAAGCGGAGTTCGGGGTTGAGCCGGATGTTGTGGGAGCGGCGGCCGCCGCGCGAGGCGGCGAGTCCGTCGGCCACGACCAGCCCCGTCTCCAGCAGCCGGTCCACCTCCACGGCGAGCTTGGACCGCGAGAGGTCGACCTGGTCGCCCAGCTGGGCACGGGAGTTGGGGCCGCCGTCGCGCAGCAGCTTCAGCAGTCGGGCCTGGTGGGCGTTTCCGGGTCGTGCGGTCATACGTCTCACGAGCCCCTCCCCGCCTCGATCGGCCTGTGCGCGCCGGTTTTCCGCCACATCGGTGGCTTGCTTTCGGAGGGAACGTAGCAGCGGCTGCCGAGGGTGGGAAGAAGTCGCGCAGGAATTGCCCCCTACTTTTTCCACTCACAGGACAAAGACGGGGGGTGTGTCCCTTACCTCGCAGGTAATCGACCGCGGGCGCGAGCCCGGGGCAGGCTGGCCCCCGTCCTGGTCGTCCCGTCGGGAGGTCCCGTATGTCCGACACCCCTGCCCTGGAAGCCCTGGTGCGGGCGGTGCCCTTCGCCGGTGAGCTGGGCATCGCCCTGGAGGAGGCCGTCCCCGCCCGGGTCAGGGCCGCGCTCGCCTGGGCCCCGGAGGTGTGCACGGTGGGTGGCGCTCTGCACGGCGGCGCGCTGATGGCGCTCGCCGACACGGCCGGCGCGGTGTGCGCGTTCCTCAACCTGCCGCCGGGCGCGAGCACCTCGACGGTCGAGTCGAAGACGAACTTCTTCCGCGCCGTACGGTCGGGCACGGTGCACGCCGAGGCGCACCCCGTGCACGTGGGCCGCTCCTTCATCGCCGTCCGGACGGACCTGCGCGACGAGAACGGCACCCTGGTGGGCCAGACCACGCAGACCCAGGCGGTGCTGACGGACACGGGCCGCACCGACGCCGGTGCGGCCCCCGCCGGATGAGACCCCTGCCGGACAGCGCCTCGCCGGACAGGGCCCCGCCGGATAGAGCCCCGCCGGATAGAGCCCCGCCGGATAGAGCCCCGCCGGATAGAGCCCTAAGAGCGTGCCCGCGCGTGGTACGAGCGCCGTGTGTGCTCGGTGTGTTCGCGCATCAGCTGGGTCGCCCGCTGCTCGTCCCGGGCGGCGACGGCCGCTATGAGTTCACGGTGTTCGATCCAGGACTGGTGGCCGCGCTGGCGGGCCACCGGCGTGTAGTACCAGCGCACGCGCCGGTCGACCTGGGCGGCCAGTTCGGCGAGGACGGCGTTGCCGGCGAGTTCCATGATCTTGGCGTGGAAGCGGGCGTTCATGGCGACGGCCCCGTCCACGTCGTCGGCCTCGACGGCCTTCTCGCCCTCCGCGCACAGGGCCTCCAGGGCGGAGATGCCCGCGCTGTTCGCGCCCGCCGCCGCGAGCCGGGCCGCCTCGGCCTCCAGCAGCGTACGGACCGTGAGGAGCTGGTCGGCCTCCTCTTCCGTCGGCTCGTGCACGAACGCGCCCTGGGCGGGCCGTAGATCGACCCACCCCTCGGTGTTGAGCCGCTGCAACGCCTCGCGCACCGGCTGCCGAGAGACCCCGAGGTGTCCGGCCAGCTCGCTCTCGACGAGGTGCTGTCCGGGCTGCAGCGCACGGGTGGTGATGAGTTCGAGCAGCGCCTCGTACACGCGGTCGCGCAGCGGTCCCGGGCGTTCCAGCTTGGGTACCGCCCCCTGGGGCAGGCCTGTCGACAGCATCGCGGTCCCCTCCTCGGCAGGGCCGTGCACAGCGCGGCGGAAGCCGGTGTCGCCGCAGAGTCAGTATTGATTGTCTTTCGTCTACAGTCTACGGCGCACAGGAGCCAGGGCTTCGGGGAGTTGACCGCGTCACACCGGGGGCGGAACCTGCCCGTTCAGGGGCAGCGGACGACCTGACCGGCGTAGGAGAGGTTGCCGCCGAAGCCGAACAGCAGGACCGGGTCGCCGGTGGTGACCGCGCCCCGCTCCACCAGCTTGGACAGGGCCAGCGGGATGCTCGCGGCCGAGGTGTTGCCGGACTCGGTGACGTCCCGCGCGACGACGGCGTTCACGGCGCCGATCTTCTCGGCGAGGGGTTCGATGATGCGCAGGTTCGCCTGGTGCAGCACGACCCCGGCCAGGTCCGCGGGCTCCAGTCCGGCCCGCTCGCACGCCCGGCGCGCGATGGGCGGCAGCTGGGTGGTCGCCCAGCGGTAGACGCTCTGCCCCTCCTGGGCGAAGCGCGGCGGCGTGCCCTCGATCCGCACGGCGTTGCCCATCTCGGGCACGGACCCCCACAGCACCGGTCCGATGGCCGGCTCGTCGGCGGCCTCGACCACGGCGGCCCCGGCCCCGTCCCCGACGAGCACGCACGTGGTGCGGTCGCTCCAGTCGGTCACCTCGGACATCTTGTCGGCGCCGATGACCAGCGCCCGGCTCGCGCCCCCCGCGCGGACGGCGTGGTCGGCCGTGGCCAGGGCGTGGGTGAAGCCGGCGCACACCACGTTGAGGTCCATGGTGGCGGCCTGCGGGATGCCGAGGCGGGCCGCGACCCGGGCGGCCGTGTTGGGCGAGCGGTCGACGGCGGTGGAGGTGGCGACCAGCACCAGGTCGATGTCGGCCGGTGCGAGTCCGGCCGCCGCGAGAGCCTTGGCGGCGGCGTACGCGGCCAGTTCGTCGACCGGTTCGTCGGGGCCCGCGATGTGGCGGGTGCGGATCCCCACCCGGCTCCTGATCCACTCGTCACTGGTGTCCACCAGGCCCGCCAGGTCCTCGTTGGTGAGCACCTTGGCGGGCTGGTAGTGGCCGACGGCGGCGATGCGCGAGCCGTTCATGTGGGCGGGTCCCCCTCGTTGCCTTGGGTAGCGGATCCACCAGTCTGATCAGTGACTCGCGGGTACGACGGCAGCCAAGGTGACAGGAAACGGACGCCCGTGTTGTCACCTTCCGTCAGCGCCCCCGGCACGCGGCGGGCCCTCGGGCACCTGGCCGGGCACCTAGCCGGTGAACAGCTGCGTCGCCTTCCGGACCAGTTCGTACAGCCCGTAGGCGAGCGGTACGCCCACCCATGTCCAGGCGAAGGCGATGAGCCACCGCCGGTCCGGGCTAAGCGGACTCTGACTGCTGGGGCTGGACATGCGGGGCCTCCTTCGGTGCCGGGACGTGGTGACGCGGGTGGACGGGCCGGACGAGTTCGTTGGCGACGAAGCCGACGACGAGCAGCCCGATCATGATGACGAAGGACAGTCCGTACAGGGACGCGCCGTGCCGGCCCGCCTCCTCCTGCCGGTCGGCGATCCAGTTCACGATCAGCGGGCCGAGGACCCCGGCCGTGGACCAGGCGGTGAGCAGCCGCCCGTGGATGGCGCCGACCTGGTAGGTGCCGAACAGGTCCTTCAGATACGCCGGGACGGTCGCGAACCCGCCGCCGTAGAAGGACAGGATCACCAGCGCGCACAGGATGAACAGCGGCTTGGAGGAGTCGCCGAACAGGGCGATGAGGGCGTACATCAGGGCGCCGACGCCGAGGTAGACGCGGTAGATGTTCTTGCGTCCGATCAGGTCGGAGGTCGACGACCAGCCGATGCGGCCGGCCATGTTCGCGGCCGACAGCAGCGCGACGAAGCCGGCGGCGGCCGTCACCGACACCGGTGTGGAGGTCTCCGCGAAGAAGTCGGTGATCATCGGCGCGGCCTTCTCCAGGATGCCGATGCCGGCGGTGACGTTCATGCAGAGCACGATCCACAGGCACCAGAACTGCGGGGTGCGGATGGCCTGGTTCGCGGAGACCTGCGGTCCTGTGAGGGCTTGTCGCGCGGTTTCCCGCGTCCCCGGGGCACTGCTCGGAACCCGGACCAGGAGCACACCCAGCAGCATGAAGACGGCGTACGACAGGCCGTGCACCAGGAACGCCAGCGCGATGCCGGAGCTGTCGGAGCCGAAGGACTCCAGCATCTGGGCGCTCCACGGCGAGGCGATGAGCGCGCCGCCGCCGAAGCCCATGATGGCGATGCCGGTGGCCATGCCGGGCCGGTCCGGGAACCACTTGATCAGGGTGGAGACGGGCGAGATGTAGCCGATGCCGAGGCCGATGCCGCCGACGAAGCCGTAGCCGAAGACGATCAGCCAGTACTGCTCCAGGGCGGCGCCCAGAGCGGAGAGCAGGAAGCCGGACGAGAAGCAGACCAGGGCGACGGTCATCGCCCAGCGCGGGCCCTTGCGCTCCACGAGCGTGCCGCCGAACGCGGCGGACAGGCCCAGCATGACGATGCCCAGCTGGAAGGGCAGCGCGCTCTGCGTGCCGCTGAGGCCGAGCGCGGATTCGAGCGGCGGTTTGAACACGCTCCAGGCGTAGGCCTGGCCGATGGAGAGGTGTACGGAGAGAGCGGCGGGCGGGACGAGCCAGCGGCTCCAGCCCGGGGGTGCGACGGGGGGACTCATGAACCCCGGACGGTAGGGATCCGCAACGGAGTTGAGAAGGCGGCGCGTCGACCGTATGCGGTGAGCGGTATCCGGGATGCGCCGAACGGTCGGCGCACGGCCCCTTGCCGCCCCAACCTCCATACTGTAGACAATATTTCGTCGACACAAGCCGTACGTGAGCCAGACGCGAACCGCGCGGCCGCCCTCAGACAGTCACCTCCGCGGTATCCCTCAAACCGAACGGAGTGTTCCCGTGAAAGTCGCAGTTCTCGGCGCCGGTGCCATCGGCGCCTACGTCGGCGCCGCGCTCCATCGCGCGGGCGCCGACGTGCATCTCATCGCCCGTGGACCGCATCTGGCGGCCATGAGGCAGTACGGAGTCCGGGTGCGCAGCCCGCGCGGCGACTTCACCGCGCACCCCCACGCGACCGACGACCCGGCCGAGGTCGGCCCGGTCGACTACGTCTTCCTGGGCCTGAAGGCCAACGCGTACGCGGCGTGCGGGCCGCTGATCGCGCCGCTGCTGCACGACACCACGGCCGTCGTGGCGGCCCAGAACGGCATCCCCTGGTGGTACTTCCACCGGCACGGCGGCCCCTACGACGGCCACCGCATCGAGAGCGTGGACCCGGACGGCGCGGTCAGTGCGGTGCTCGCGCCCGAACGGGCCGTCGGATGCGTGGTCTACGCGGCGACCGAGCTCGAAGGCCCGGGGATCGTACGGCACTTGGAAGGCACCCGGTTCTCCATCGGCGAGCCCGACCGCAGCCGCTCGGCTCGCTGTCTGGCCTTCGCCGAGGCCATGCAGGCGGGCGGCCTGAAGTGCCCGGTCGAACCGGATCTGCGGGGCGACATCTGGGTCAAGCTGCTCGGCAACATCTCCTTCAACCCGATCAGCGCGCTGGCCCGCGCGACCATGCGGCAGATGTGCCTGCACGGCGGCACCCGCAGGGTCATCGAGATCATGATGACCGAGACGCTGGCGGTGGCGAACGCCCTGGGCTGCGAGGTCGGGGTCTCCATCGAGCGCCGGCTCGCGGGCGCCGAGCGGGTCGGCGACCACCGCACCTCCACGCTCCAGGACCTGGAGCGCGGCAAGCCGCTCGAACTCGACGTGCTGCTCGCGGCGGTCGTCGAACTGGCGGAGATCACCGGCGTGGAGGTGCCCACCCTGCGCACCGTGCACGCCATCTCGGACCTGCTCGCGCTGAGGAGCGCCGCATGAGGAAGCGTGAACCGAAGACCTACACCCGACTCACCCACCCTCTCGTGCGGGACTCCCGGGACGAGCCGTTCCGGCGGGCGACCTGGGAGGAGGCCCTGGACCGCGCGGCCCGGGGGCTGGAGCGCAACCGCGGCGCCTTCGGCATGTTCAGCTGCGCCCGCGCCACGAACGAGATGAACTACGTGGCGCAGAAGTTCGCCCGGGTCGTCATGGGCACCAACAACGTCGACTCCTGCAACCGCACCTGCCACGCCCCGAGCGTGGCCGGGCTGTCGGCGGCGTTCGGCTCGGGCGGCGGGACGTCGTCGTACGAGGAGATCGAGCACACCGACGTCATCGTGATGTGGGGTTCCAACGCCCGGTTCGCGCACCCGATCTTCTTCCAGCACGTGCTGAAGGGCATCAGGAACGGCGCCCGGATGTACGCGGTCGATCCGCGCCGGACGTCGACCGCCGAGTGGGCGGAGAGCTGGCTCGGGCTGAACGTCGGCACGGACATCCCGATGGCGCACGCGATCGGCCGCGAGATCATCCACGCGGGGCTCGCCAACGAGGCGTTCATCGAGCGGGCGACGACCGGCTTCGAGGAGTACAGGGCGCTGGTCGAGCCGTGGACGCTGTCGCTCGCCGAGAAGGTGACGGGCGTCCCGGCGGCAGCCATCAGGGAGCTGGCGCACGCCTACGCCCGGGCCGAGCGCGCCCAGTTGTGCTGGACGCTCGGCATCACCGAGCACCACAACGGCACCGACAACGTCCGCGCCCTGATCAACCTGTCCCTGCTCACCGGGCACGTCGGCCGGTACGGCTCGGGTCTGCAGCCGCTGCGCGGGCAGAACAACGTGCAGGGCGGCGGCGACATGGGCGCGATCCCCAACCGCCTGCCCGGCTTCCAGGACATCCTCGACCCCGACACGCGGCTGAAGTTCGAGTCGGCCTGGGACACCGTCATCCAGCCGCACTACGGCCTGAACCTCACGGAGATGTTCGAGGCCATGGAGGACGGCTCGCTCAAGGCCGTCTACTGCATCGGCGAGAACCCGGCCCAGTCGGAGGCCGACAGCGAGCAGGCCGTGCGGCGGCTGAAGGCGCTCGACTTCCTGGTCGTGCAGGACATCTTCCTGACGAAGACGGCGGAGCTGGCGGACGTCGTGCTGCCCGCGACGGCCGGCTGGGCGGAGACCGAGGGCACGACCACCAACAGCGAGCGGCGCGTCCAGCGCGTCCGCAGGGCCGTCACCCCGCCCGGCGAGGCCCGCGAGGACATCGACATCATCTGCGATCTCGCGGCCCGCCTGGGCCACGACTGGAAGTACGCGGACGCCGAGACCGTGTGGAACGAGCTGAGGTCCGTCTCGCCCGACCACTTCGGCATGACGTACGAGCGTCTGGAGGAGCACCAGGGCATCCAGTGGCCGTGCCCCAGCACCGAGCGGCTCGAACCGACCTTCCTGCACGGCCGGTTGTGGGACCCCGTCCCCGCGCGGCGCGGCCGGCTCGCGCCGTTCGGGATCGTGCAGCACGACCCGCCCGTGGACCTCACCGATGAGCGGTACCCGATCCGGCTCACCACCGGGCGGCGGCTCGATTCGTACAACACCGGTGTGCAGAGCGGCGGTTACGCCTCCCCGCTGCGGCGCGGCGAGTACGTCGAGCTGAGCCCGGAGGACGCGGAGCGCTACGGGGTGGTCGTCGGCGAGGAGGTCCAGGTCACCTCGCGGCGCGGGTCGGTGACGGCGCCGGTGTGGGTGGACCCGGCGCTGCGGCCCGGGCTCGCCTTCATGACCATGCACTTCCCCGACGAGGTGGACACCAACCAGCTGACGATCGAGGCGAACTGCCCGATCGCGGGGACGGCGGAGTTCAAGGCGTCGGCGATCCGGATCGAGAAGCTGCCCATCGCGACCATCGTGGGGTGACGCACCGTGGACCTGCACTTCGGCGACAGCAAACCGACGGACGAGGAACGGGCGGCCGTGGACGCCCTGCTCGGGCCCCCGGAGTCCTCCTGGGAGGGCGCCGCCCGCGATGAGATGCGGGCTGCCGATCTGAGGTGGGCCCGTGGCGGACGTGCGGCCCGGGACCGCCGCGACCTGCTGTTGCCGGGGCTGCACGCGATCAACGACCGGGTCGGCTGGATCAGCGACGGCGCCCTCGACTACCTGTGCCGGCGGCTGACGGTGCCGCCGGCGGAGGCGTACGGGGTCGCCACCTTCTACGCCCTGTTCTCCGTCAGGCCGCGCCCGGCGACCGTGCTGCACGTGTGCACGGACCTGGCGTGCGCGGCGGCCGGGGCGCCGGAGCTGTGCGCGGGGATCGAGGAGCGGCTGGGCCCCGGCAGTGGGGTGAGCGTGCAGCGCGGCCCGTGCCTGGGCCTGTGCGAACGCGCCCCGGCGGCGCTCGCGATCAGGGCCGGGGACCCGGTCCGTACGGCGGTGTCGGCACCGGCGACCGTCGCGGAGGCCGTCCTCGCCGCGAGCGCCCCCGACTCGGCGCCGGAGGAGCCCCCGGCCGCGCTGGCGGTCCCCCAGGCCGGGCAGGACGGCCTGATGCTGCTGCACCGCGTCGGCGTGGTCGACCCGGCGTCCCTGGACGACTACCGCGCCCACGGCGGCTACACGGCCCTGCGCCGGGCCTTCGCACTGGGACCGGCGGGGGTCATCCGCGAGGTCACCGACTCGGGCCTGGTCGGGCGCGGCGGCGCCGCCTTCCCCACCGGCCGCAAGTGGCAGGCCACGGCGTCCCAGCCGGACCGTCCGCACTACCTCGTCTGCAACGCCGACGAGTCCGAGCCGGGCACGTTCAAGGACCGCGTGCTCATGGAGGGCGACCCGTACGCGCTCGTCGAGGCGATGACGATCGCCGGGTACGCGACCGGCGCCCACCAGGGCTACCTCTATCTGCGCGGCGAGTACCCGCGCGCTCTGCACCGCCTGGAGCACGCGATCGGGCAGGCACGCGCGCGTGGGCTGCTCGGCGACGACATCCTCGGCCAGGGCTACGCCTTCGACATCGAGATCCGGCGCGGCGCGGGCGCCTACATCTGCGGCGAGGAGACGGCCCTGTTCAACTCCATCGAGGGCTACCGGGGCGAGCCCCGCTCCAAGCCGCCCTTCCCCGTGGAGAAGGGCCTGTTCGGCAAGCCGACCGTCGAGAACAACGTGGAGACGCTGGTCAACGTCCTGCCGATCCTGACCATGGGCGCCCCGGCGTACGCGGCGATCGGGACCGGGCGCTCGACCGGACCGAAGCTGTACTGCGTGTCCGGGACGGTGGAGCGGCCCGGTGTCTACGAGCTGCCCTTCGGCGCGACCCTCGGTGAGCTGCTCGCGCTCGCCGGGGTACGGGACGGGCTGCGGGCGGTGCTGCTGGGTGGGGCGGCCGGCGGTTTCGTCCGGGCCGACGAGCTGGACATCCCGCTCACCTTCGAGGGCACGCGCGAGGCCGGCACGACCCTGGGCTCCGGAGTCGTCATGGCCTTCGACGACACCGTGCCCCTCCCCCGGCTGCTGCTGCGCATCGCCGAGTTCTTCCGCGACGAGTCGTGCGGGCAGTGCGTGCCCTGCCGGGTCGGGACCGTGCGGCAGGAGGAGGCGCTGCACCGGATCGCGGAGCGCACGGGTGCCGCCGCCGCGGGCGACATCGCCCTGCTGAGGGAGGTCGGCCGCGCGATGCGGGACGCCTCGATCTGCGGTCTCGGGCAGACCGCGTGGAACGCCGTGGAATCCGCCATCGACCGTCTGGGGGCGTACGAATGACCGTCACACCGCTGGGGATCCCGCGCCGGCTGCTGGAGTTCACCATCGACGGCGAACAGGCCCGGGTCCCCGAGGGCTCGACGATCCTCGACGCCTGCCGGGCGGCGGGCAAGGACATCCCGACCCTGTGCGAGGGCGACACCCTGCGGCCGAAGAACGCCTGCCGCGTCTGTGTCGTCGAGGTCGAGGGGTCCAGGACCCTCGTCCCGGCCTGCTCCCGCAAGGCCGAGCCGGGCATGGAGGTCCGCACGGACACCGAGCGCGCCCGGCACAGCCGGAAGATCGTCCTGGAGCTGCTGGCGTCCTCCGTCGACCTGTCGACCACGCCCCGGGTCGCCGAGTGGCTCAAGGAGTACGAGGCCAAGCCGGACCGCTTCGGCCCGGACGCGGCCCGGCTGAACGAGGAGCCGAGGGTCGACAACGACCTGTACGTGCGTGACTACGACAAGTGCATCCTCTGCTACAAGTGCGTCGACGCCTGCGGCGACCAGTGGCAGAACACCTTCGCGATCTCGGTCGCCGGGCGCGGTTTCGACGCCCGGATCGCCGTGGAGCACGACGCGCCGCTGACCGACTCGGCGTGCGTGTACTGCGGCAACTGCATCGAGGTGTGCCCCACGGGCGCGCTGTCCTTCAAGTCGGAGTTCGACATGCGCGCGGCGGGTACGTGGGACGAGTCGCGGCAGACGGAGACGACGACGGTGTGCGCGTACTGCGGAGTGGGCTGCAACCTGACGCTGCACGTGCAGGACAATGAGATCGTGAAGGTCACCTCGCCGCACGACAACCCGGTGACCCACGGCAACCTCTGCATCAAGGGCCGCTTCGGCTACCAGCACGTACAGAACCGGGGCTGATCAGGACATGGGACGAGTCACGGAACGACGCAAGGTGCTCCGCATCCGGGACGGGGCCGTCTCCAGCCGCCCGGACACCCTTGTCGCCGAGGAGCCCCTGGAGATCCGGCTGAACGGCAAGCCCCTGGCGATCACCATGCGCACCCCGGGCGACGACTTCGCGCTCGCGGCGGGCTTCCTGGTGAGCGAGGGCGTGCTGGGCGGGCAGCAGGACCTCAGGAACATCGTCTACTGCGCCGGGGCCACCGCCGACGGCTCGAACACGTACAACGTGGTCGACGTGCAGACGGCCCCGGGCGTGGTGATCCCCGACATCACTCTGGAGCGCAACGTCTACACGACGTCCTCCTGCGGCCTGTGCGGCAAGGCGTCCCTGGACGCCGTGCGGACGACGGCCCGCTGGCCCATCGCCGACGCTCCCCCGGTCCGGGTCACGCCCGAGCTGCTGGCGAGCCTGCCCGACCGGCTGCGCGCCGCCCAGCGGGTCTTCGACCGGACGGGGGGCCTGCACGCGGCGGCCCTGTTCTCGGAGGAGGGCGAGCTGCTGGACGTCCGGGAGGACGTGGGACGGCACAACGCGGTCGACAAGCTGGTGGGCCGTGCCCTGCAGAACGGGCAGCTGCCGCTGTCGCGGGCGATCCTGCTCGTGTCGGGCCGCGCCTCCTTCGAGCTGGCGCAGAAGGCCGTGATGGCCGGCATCCCGGTCCTGGCGGCGGTGTCGGCGCCGTCCTCCCTGGCGGTGGACCTGGCCGCCGAGACGGGCCTGACGCTGGTGGGCTTCCTGCGGGGCAGCTCCATGAACGTGTACGCGGGTGAGGACCGCATCGCTCTGCGGGCCGCGGCCGCCCAGGGCTGAGCAGTCCTTCCGCGACACGGCGGCGGGGCCCCGACCGGCGGGGAGCGCCCCCTGCGCCGCAAGGGGCCCCGTCTCAGTCCGCCGGGGTGCGGGGTGCCTGGTCGGCCGTGCCGGATATGCGCAGCAGCATCCCCGTGAACTGCTCGCGCTCGGCAGGTGTCAGCGGCGCGAGCAGTTCGTCGTTGGCGGCGCGGGCCGCCTTCTCGCAGCGCTTCAGCAGCCGGGCGCCCCGCGCGGTGAGGGACACCGCGTTCTTGCGGCGGTCCCTGGGGTCCGGCTCGCGCACCACCAGGCCGGCCGCCTGGAGGTCGTCGAGGATGCCGACCAGGTCCTTGGGGTCCAGCCTGATCGCGCGGCCGAGGTCGGCCTGGGCGACGGGCGCGAGGTCCCGGACGGCGGACAGCACCACGTGGTGCCACATCCGCATGTCCTCCTCGGCCAGCGCCTCGGCCACCAGGGCCCGGCCGCGGGCGGCGGCGCGGCCGAGCAGCCAGCTGGGCAGGGAGCGGATCGCGGGGAGGGGGGCTTCCGACATGGCCGCACCCTAACCAAGAAATCGTTGGTGCACCCTATGATCCTCCTATACCGTTGGGCTCCCCAACGAATCCGTGGGGATCACCGACGACTCCGGAGGTGCGATGCGCCGCGTCCGCTACGAATCCCGAGGCGGCCCCCTGTTCGTCGAGGAGGCACCGGTCCCCGAGCCCGGCCCCGGAGAGCTGCTGGTGCGCGCGGAGGCGATCGGTGTCACGCTCCCGGTGGTGCGCAAGGTCACCGAGGCGGCCGAGCCGGTCCCGCTCGGCGGGGAGATCGCCGGGGAGGTCACGGCGGTCGGCGAGGGCGTGACCCGCTTCGGCACCGGCGACCGGGTGACGGGGCTCTGCTTCGGGCACGGCTACGCCGACTTCGCCCTGCTGCACGAGGCCATGGCCTCCCCCGTGCCCGCGGACGCCGGCGCCGTCGACGCGGTCGCCCTGGTCCGCAGCGGCCTGGTCGCCCTCGGCGCCCTGGAGGCGGCGCGTCCCGAGCCGGGCGAGGCGGCCCTGGTCACGGCGGCGGCCAGCGGTGTCGGCCACCTGGCCGTGCAGCTGGCCCGGACCCGCGGCGCCGGACGCGTCGTGGGAGCCGTCTCCGACCCGGCCAAGGCCGGCTTCGTCCGCGGCCTCGGCGCCGACCACGTCGTCGCGTACGGCGACGACAGCTGGGGGGCGCCCGTCGACTACGCCCTGGACGCGGTGGGCGGCGAGCTGCTCACCCCGGCCCTCGCCGCGCTCGCCCCGGAAGGGCGGCTCGTGGCGTACAGCTCGGGCGGCGGCACGATCCAGGCGTACGACCTGCTCGTGGGCGCCAAGTCGGTGATCGGGTTCCAGATGGCCCGTGTCGCCCGCGGGAAGCCGGAGTTGTACGAGCTGTGGCGCGGGGAGCTGTGGCGGCTGTTCGCCGCGGGAGAGATCGAGCCCGTCGTGCACGGGCGGTTCGCCCTGGAGGACGCGGTGAAGGCACACGGGGAGATCGAGGCGCGGTCCAACCTCGGAAAGGTCGTGCTGATCCCCTGACGCACGCTTCTTGTGGGGGGTCTGTGCAGCCAAGTACCGTCTGTGGCCCACACATTGGACGTGGGATGTCCGAATGACCGGATGTCTGTTCCCCCGTCCCGGTGGTCCAGCCGACAGACGCATGAAGGGCAGGTCGCACCATGCCGTCAAGTCTTCGCACCCGTCTGAGATCCACCCTCACAGCCGTCCTCGCCGCCGCGGCGCTTCTCGCGCCCACCGGCCCGACCCATGCCCGGACCACCACGGCGTTACCGGAGTTCGAGCAGCAGGTCCTCTTCAAGGCCTCCCAGGACCCCGGTTACGCCTGCTTCCGCATCCCGGCGATCGTGCGGACCACGTCCGGCACGCTGCTCGCCTTCGCCGAGGGCCGCGTCCTCAACTGCGGTGACGCCGCCGACATCGACATCGTCCTCAAGCGCTCCACCGACGGCGGCCGCACCTGGGGCCCGCTCCAGGTCGTCAACGAGGGCGCCGGCGACACGCACGGCAACCCCGCGCCCCTCGTGGACCGCAGGACCGGCCGCATCCTGCTGGCCGAGACGTACAACACCGGCCGCACGGACGCCGGCAACTGCCAGATCCCCTGCGACCGCACCCCGCACCTGCAGTACAGCGACGACGACGGCCGCACCTGGTCCGAGCCGCGCGACCTGAGCGACCAGATCCTCCCCGACGACTGGAACTCCTGGTACGCGACGGGCCCCGTGCACGGCATCCAGCTGACCCGCGGCGAGCACGCCGGGCGGCTGGTCTTCGGCGTCAACACCGAGACGTGGAACGGCAGCCGGGTCTCCGCGAACCACGCGGCGCTCATCGTCAGCGACGACGGCGGCGACTCCTGGCGGGTCGGCGCCACGGACACCTGGCCCATAGCGCAGGACGGCACGTTCCGGCAGAAGCCGTCCGAGGTGACGCTCACCGAACGCGCCGACGGCGCCCTGCTCGTGAGCGGACGGGAACAGGACGGCACCGACCTCGGCCACCGGGCCCAGACCTTCAGCCTGGACGGCGGCGACAGCTTCACCACGCCCTTCCGCGCCCTCCCGGACCTCTACACCCCGCAGGTCCAGGGCGCCACGCTGCGCCTCGGCGACCGCATGCTGCTGTCCGCCCCGGCCGACCCCGACCGCCGCCGCACGATGATGGTCCGCTCCTCCTACGACGGCGGGCGCACCTGGGAGAGCGTGGACCGGGGCACGGTCGTCACGACCGACTGGTCCGGCTACTCCGACATGGCGGCGATCGACCGTACGACGGTGGGCCTGCTGTACGAGGGCGGCGCGGCCGACGCCCGCGACGAGATCCGCTTCGCCCGGTTCACCGAGGACTGGCTGAAACCCCGCCGGGGCGCCGACCCGACCACCCGTGACGCCGCGGCCGGCGCCAAGCCCGCGGCCGTACTCGGCGGTGCCGGGCGGACGGCCGGTGTGCGGGGCAGTGCGATGTCCTTCGACGGCACGGACGACGCCGTACGCCTGCCGTACCGGTCCGGACTCCCCCTGGGCGAGGGGGACTTCACGGCTTCGCTGTTCTTCCGCTACACGGCCACGACCGGCGAGCAGCCGTTCCTGTGGATGGGCGGCATCGGCAGCACCCAGCCGCAGATCTGGCTGCGCGGGGAGCCGGCGAGCGACCGGGTCCGGGCGCTGATCACCACCCGGTCGGGCGCGACGACCGTCCGGAACGCCTCGGTGTCGACCGCCGGCGCCCACAACGACGGCCGCTGGCACCATCTCGCGCTGCGCCGCGGCGGCGGCACACTGACGCTCTTCCTCGACGGCAAGGCGCTCACCACCGCGGACGTGCCGGGCTCGGTCAGCCGCAACTCCCCGTTCGGCGTGCACATCGGCCAGCGCATGGACAGCCGGGCCTACTTCACCGGGGCGATCGACGACGTCCGGGTCTGGAACCGGGCCCTGTCCGACCGGGAGTTGGCCTCCGGCGCGTCGGGGGCGGCCGCCAAGGGCACGGTGCTGTGGCTGCCCATGGACCAGGTGAGCGGCAGCAACTAACGTCACGGAACGTGCCCGACGACGCATCCGCAGCACGAGCACGACAGCGCACGGGAACCGGGATCGGCCTGCTGCTGGTCCTGGTTCTCGGGGCCGCGCTGCTCATCGCCCTGCCGGACGACGACGCGGACCCCGACGGCGGTGCCTGCCGGGCGCGCACGGTCGGCTCCTGGCAGGCGGACGAGCGCCTCACCGCCGAGTTCGCCCGCTACGGCGACGACGCGTCCCGCGACGACGACTGGACCGGCGGCGACGGCACCCACTCGGTCCGGCTGCCGGACGGCCGTGTGCTGTGGCTGTTCTCGGACACCTATCTGGGCCGGGTGTACGGCCCGCCCAACCCGCACGGCGAGTCCTACGCCTGGCGGGACACCACCGCCCCACTGGTGCGCAACTCGGCCGTGCTGATGCGCGACGGGCGGCTCCACTCCACGCTGCCCGCCCCGCTCTTCGCCGACCCGGCGCCGAACCAGTGGCGCTGGCCGGTCGCCGCCCGCGTCGAACCCCGCTCCCCCGGCTCCGCCGAGAAGGTCGTCCGCGTGCTGCTGTGGGTGCGCACCGCCGGGCCCTCCCCGTGGATCTACGGCGTGCCCACCGCGACCGAGGTCGCCACCCTGTCCCTGCCCGAGCTGCGCCTGGAGTCGATCGTCAAGGTGCTCGACCAGCAGCTCGTCCCCGACCCGTCCCGGCGCGTGCTGTTCGGCACCACCCTGGTCGAGGAGGACGGCTGGACGTACGTCTACGGCGGCGACGACGGCCAGGCCGCCTCCCGCCCGGCCTCGCACGCCTACGTGGCGCGGGTGCCGGAGGGCCGGCTCGCCGATCCGGCGGCCTGGCGGTACTGGAGCGGCTCGGCGTGGGTGCCCGGCGCCCGGCCCCGGCCGGTGCTCGGGGACGGGCAGCGCAGGGGGGTGGGCAGCGCGTTCTCGGTCGTCCGGGACGATGGGACGTACGTGCTGTTCACGATGGCCACGGGCACGAAGGGCCTGACCACCGTGGCGTCCTACTGGGCCTGCTCGCCGGAAGGGCCGTGGCACGGTCCGGCGAAGGAGTTCAGCCCGTCGCTGCCGCAGGGCCAGGTGGCCGCCTACAACCCGCAGACGCATCCGGTGCTGAGCGGCGACGGGCGTCTGGTGCTGAGCTACGACGTCAACTGGCTGGAGACGACGGGCGCCGCCGCCCAGCTCAGCCGGAACGTGTCCCTGTACCGACCGCGGTTCGTGACGCTGCGGCTGGCTCCCGCGGGGTGACGTCGGCCACCGGGTCCTGCGCACGCCGCTTGGCGATCACCGCGCACACGATCAGCTGCATCTGGTGGAAGAGCATCAGCGGCAGCACGGCGAGGGCCGCCTGCGGGCCGAACAGCACGCTGGCCATGGGCAGTCCGGAGGCGAGGGACTTCTTCGAGCCCGCGAACTGCAGGGCGATCCGGTCCTCCCGCCCGAAGCGCAGCGCCTTGCCGCCGTACCAGGTCAGCAGGAGCATCACGGCGAGGATGACCGCCTCGACGGCGAACAGCCCGCCGAGCCGCGCGGGACTGACCTGGTGCCAGATGCCCTGGACCATGCCCTCGCTGAACGCCGTGTAGACGACCAGGAGGATCGAGCCGCGGTCCACGAGGCCGAGGACCTTCTTGTGGCGGGTGACGAAGCCGCCGATCCAGCGGCGCAGCAGCTGTCCGGCGAGGAACGGCACGAGCAGTTGCAGCACGATCTCCAGCAGGGAGTCGGCCGAGAACCCGCCGCTGCTGCCGAGCAGGGAGGCCGCGAGCAGGGGGGTGGCGATGATGCCGACGAGGGAGGAGAAGGATCCCGCGCAGATCGCCGCGGGCACGTTGCCGCGGGCCATCGAGGTGAAGGCGATCGACGACTGCACGGTCGACGGGACGAGCGTGAGGAAGAGCAGGCCCTGGTAGAGGGGGTGGGTCAGGATCACCGGCACGAGTCCGCGTGCCGCGAGGCCGAGCAGCGGGAAGATCACGAAGGTGCAGGCGAGGACCGTGACGTGGAGCCGCCAGTGGCGCAGGCCGTCCAGTGCCTCCCGGGTGGACAGCCGGGCCCCGTAGAGGAAGAACAGGAAGGCGATCGCGGCCGTGGAGGCGCCGGAGGAGACATCCGCTGCCGTTCCGCGTGCCGGGATCAGCGCGGCGATTCCGACTGTCCCGAGGAGGAGCAGGATGTAGGGGTCGATCGGCAGCCGGCTCGGCCAGCGCAGGCGTTTCACGGTGCTCCACTTGCTTGGTGCTTCGGTCGGTCGCGGGGCCGGGACGGCCCCCTTCCATCCTGCTCCCCCGTCCGGCGATCGGGAATCCCGTACACCGCTCTCACTGCTATCACGTATCGCGATAGCTTTGGTTCATGTACGACCCCTCCCATCTGCGCACGTTCCTGTCGGTGGCGCAGACGCTGAGCTTCACGCAGGCCGCGCGGCGGCTCGGGCTGCGGCAGTCGACGGTCAGCCAGCACGTGCGGCGGCTGGAGGACGCGACCGGGCGGACGCTGTTCAGCCGGGACACGCACTCGGTGGAGCTGACCGAGGACGGCGAGGCCATGCTCGGGTTCGCGCGACGGATCCTGGAGGTGCACGAGCAGGCGGCGGCGTTCTTCACGGGCACCCGGCTGCGCGGCCGACTGCGCTTCGGCGCCTCGGAGGACTTCGTGCTGACGCGGCTGCCGGAGATCCTGGAGGGCTTCCGGCGCGAGCACCCGGAGGTCGACCTGGAGCTGACGGTCGAGCTGTCGGGCACGCTGCACGAGATGCTGGCCGCCGGGAAGCTGGACCTCGTGCTGGCCAAGCGGCGGCCCGAGGACCCGCGCGGCGAGCTGGTCCGGCACGACCGGCTGGTGTGGATCGGCGCCGAGCGCCTCCGCCTCGACCCCGACCGCCCGGTGCCGCTCATCGTCTACCCGCCGCCGGGCATCACCCGCGCGCTCGCCCTGGAGGCGCTGGAGCGGCAGGGCCGCGAGTGGCGCGTGGTGTGCACGAGCGGCAGCCTGAACGGGCTCGTCGCGGCGGCCCGGGCGGGCCTGGGCGTGATGGCCCACTCCCGCGGCCTCATCCCGCCGGGCCTGGTCCGGGTCCCGGACCGGGCGGGGCTGCCGGAGCTGGGGCAGGTCGACTTCGTCGTGGTGCACGGCCGGCGCCGCCCCTCCGCCCAAGGCGCCGCGGACGCCCTGGCCGCTGCGCTCCTGGCGGGCGGGGACCGGCTGCACCGCAGCGGGCGCAAGGGCCTGTGACGAACCGGAGTGACGGAATCCGCAGCCGCCGCGCTGAGAGAAGTGGCACCCGCTCGGGCGCGTGACGTGCGACTCCTGGAGTCGTACAGATTCGGTGGAGATTACGGCACCGAAACTTACGCAACCGTCAGGATTCTGTCCGACCCTTCCCCATGTGAGCGTATTTTCCCTCGTTGACCAGCGCGGACGAGAGCGCTGCCCACTTCCGACCCCCCTCCCGCGCAGTGGTTGCTTGGGGTAGCTTTCACGGCGCTGTGCGGAGCGTCACTCAACCAAAGCGCTGAGGAGCGGGGAGCGGGGTTTGCGCGAGTTCACCAACCCTCCGTTGGCGTTGGCACCTCCGGTGGGCGGTCTGGCCGACGTGGTATTCCAGCATGCCCAGGAGGACCCGCTGCGCATCGCGCTGGGCCGCAAGGACGACTCCGGCCAGTGGCGGGACGTCACCAGCGCCGAGTTCCGCGACGAGGTGCTCGCCCTGGCCAAGGGCCTGCTGGCGAGCGGCATCCGGTTCGGCGACCGGGTCGCGATCATGTCCCGCACGCGCTACGAGTGGACGCTGTTCGACTACGCCCTGTGGACCATCGGCGCCCAGGTGGTGCCGGTCTACCCGACCTCCTCGGCCGAGCAGTGCTTCTGGATGCTGTACGACGCCGAGGTGACGGCCGCGGTCGTGGAGCACGAGGACCACGCGATGACGATCGCCACCGTCATCGACCGGCTGCCGCAGCTGCGCCGCCTGTGGCAGCTGGACTCCGGCGCCGTGCACGAGCTGTACGACGCGGGCGCCCACCTGGGCGACGAGGTGGTGCACCGCCACCGGCAGGCCGTCACGCCCGACTCCGTCGCCACGATCATCTACACCTCGGGCACCACCGGCCGGCCCAAGGGCTGCGTCATCACGCACGGCAACTTCATGTTCGAGGCGGACACCGTCATCGAGCGCTGGGAGCCGGTGTTCCACTCCAAGCGGGGCGACGAGGCGGCGACCCTGCTGTTCCTGCCGCTCGCCCACGTCTTCGGGCGGATGGTGCAGGTCGCCGGGATCCGCGGCAAGGTGAAGTTCGGCCACCAGCCGCAGCTGAACGCGGCGGCCCTGCTGCCGGACCTGGCGGCGTTCAAACCGACGTTCTTCCTGGCCGTGCCGTACATCTTCGAGAAGGTGTTCAACGCGGCCCGCCGCAAGGCCGAGAAGGAGGGCCGCTCCGGCCCCTTCGAGAAGGCCGTCG
Organism: Streptomyces sp. SudanB52_2052; assembly: GCF_964272415.1. Taxonomy (NCBI): domain Bacteria; kingdom Bacillati; phylum Actinomycetota; class Actinomycetes; order Kitasatosporales; family Streptomycetaceae; genus Streptomyces; species Streptomyces sp. SudanB52_2052. The sequence goes on from NZ_OZ186796.1 coordinate 1,465,953, forward strand.
ACATCGCCATCAGGTACGCGGACGCGATGGAGGCGAAGGCCTGGGGCGTCGGCCCCGGCCCGTCCGCCGGGCTGCGCATGCAGCACCAGCTGTTCGACAAGCTCGTCTACTCCAAGATCCGCGCCGCGATGGGCGGCCGCATCAAACACGCCATGTCCGGCGGCTCGGCGATGGACCGGCGGCTGGGGCTGTTCTTCGCCGGGGCGGGCGTGCACATCTACGAGGGCTACGGCCTGACCGAGTGCACCGCCGCCGCCACCGCCAACCCGCCCGGACGCACCCGTTTCGGCACGGTGGGGCAGCCCATCCCGGGCATGACGGTGCACATCGCGGACGACGGCGAGATCTGGCTGCACGGCGACAACGTCTTCCAGGGCTACCTCAACAACCCCAAGGCCACGGACGAGACCCTGCACGACGGCTGGCTCGCCACCGGCGACCTCGGCTCGCTCGACGAGGACGGCTACCTCACCATCACGGGCCGCAAAAAGGAGATCCTGGTCACATCGGGCGGCAAGAGTGTTTCGCCCGGTGTGCTGGAGGAACGCGTCCGGGACCACCCGCTGGTCAACCAGTGCATCGTCGTCGGCAACGACCGCCCGTACATCGCCGCGCTGGTGACGCTCGACCAGGAGGCCGTGGAGCACTGGCTGACGATGCGCAACAAGCCGCCGATGTCCCCGGCGCAACTGGTGCGCGACGCGGATCTGGAGACGGAGGTGCGCCGCGCGGTGGTCGCCGCCAACACCCTCGTCTCCCAGGCCGAGTCGATCCGCACCTTCCGCATCCTGGCCCAGCCGTTCACGGAGGAGCACGGGCTGCTGACCCCGTCGCTGAAGCTGAAGCGGAAGGCGATCGAAAAGGCGTACGAGAACGAGGTCGAGGCGCTGTACCGGGCGTGACATCCGCCCCGCGGGGCAGGTGTCGCTTCTGAATTCTCCCGTCCGGAATGCATCACGACTCGTGATCGTTGACGATGGGAGGACACCCTGACCACAAACCGAAGGATCGAGAGCTCGTGAGCAAGGTCCCCCCGATCATCCTGAACAACGGCGTCGAGATGCCCCAGCTGGGCTTCGGTGTCTGGCAGGTGCCGGACGACGAGGCGGAGTCGGCGGTCGCGACGGCGCTGGAGGCCGGGTACCGCAGCATCGACACCGCGGCGATCTACGGCAACGAGGAGGGCACCGGAAAGGCCATCGCCGCCTCCGGCCTCCCGCGCGAGGAGCTCTTCGTCACCACGAAGCTGTGGAACGCCGACCAGGGGTACGACTCCACGCTGCGCGCCTTCGACACATCGCTGGAGAAGCTCGGCCTGGACTTCGTCGACCTGTACCTGATCCACTGGCCGATGCCCGACAAGGGCACCTACGTGGACACGTACAAGGCGTTCGAGAAGCTGCACGCCGACGGCCGGATCCGGGCCATCGGTGTCTCCAACTTCCTGCCCGAGCACCTGGAGAAGCTGATCGGCGAGACGTCGGTCATCCCGGCGGTGAACCAGATCGAGCTGCACCCCCACCTCCAGCAGCACGCCGCCCGCGAGTACCACGCGGAGCAGGGCATCGCCACGGAGGCCTGGTCGCCGCTCGGCCAGGGCAAGGGCCTGCTGGAGGTCCCGGCGATCGTGGCCATCGCCCAGAAGCACAACCGCACGCCCGCGCAGGTCGTGCTGCGCTGGCACATCCAGCTGGGCAACGTGGTGATCCCGAAGTCCGTGACGCCGGCGCGGATCAAGGAGAACATCGAGGTCTTCGACTTCAGCCTGGACACCGAGGACCTGGCGGCGATCAGCGCCCTGAACGAGGACCGGCGCCTGGGCCCGGACCCGGCGACGTTCAACGGCTCCTGAGCCGCACCGGCAGCGCCCCGGTTCCGACGCCCCCTGAGCGGCCGGAACCGGGGCGCTGTCGTGTCCGCCCTCTCAGACCGGCTGTCCCACCGGCCGTACGACCACCGTGTTGACGTCGACCCCGGCCGGCCGGCGCATCGCCCAGACGACCGAGTCGGCGATCTGACCGGGCGTGAGGAGATGGCCGGGCGGGAGGCTGCCGTAGGAGTCCCAGAAGGGGGTCTCCGTGCGGCCGGGCGCGACCAGGGTGACGCCCACGCCCCACTCGGTGACCTGCCGCCGGGTGTTCTCGGCGAGTCCGGTCACCGCCCACTTCGTGGCTCCGTAGAGGTTGCCGGGCCCGTGCACGAACCCGGCGACGCTCCCGACGAGCACGATCCGGCCGCGTGTCTCCTTCAGGGCGTCGATCGACGCCCTGATGAGCAGGGCCGGGCCGAGGACGTTGGTCAGCACCATGTCGGTCCAGCCGGCCGGGTCGCCCTCCGCGACCGTGTCGTGGGTGGCGGAACCGGCGTTGGCGACGACCGTGTCCAGCCGGCCGAAGGCCTTGAGGGTGGCGTCGACCGCCGACCGGACGTCCTCGTACACGGCGGTGTCGCCGGTGATCGTCAACAGCCCGTCGGGCCGCCCCAGTTCCTCGGCGAAGGCGCGCAGCCGCTCCTCCCCCCGCCCCGTGACGGCGACCCGGTACCCGGCCTCCAGCAACCGCCGTGCGACGGCGGCACCGATGCCGCTGCCGCCGCCGGTGATGAGCGCGACCTGGGACTCGGACATGGCTTCCCCCTATGTGTGCGGTCGGAACTGCGATGCCGGGGAGTCCATCAGTTGAAGCGCTCTCGAAGTCAAGGCCCCGGGGTCAGACCGGCCGGACCGCCGTGTGCACGGTGTGGGCCTCCAGGACGAACACGTCCGGACGGCGGTGCAGGCTCGCCGCGTCGTCGGGGTCGAGGAGTCGGTCCAGGGTCGCCAGATCCTCGGCGTCGAGGCCGTCCGTGATCCTCTCCCGCAGGTGCGACAGGGAGGCGATCACATAGGCGCGCGCCCGCTCCGAGGCGGGTGCGGGCAGGTCCAGGAGGAACGTGTGCGTCCTGGTGTGCTTCAGGCCCGCGGCGGCCAGCAGGGCCGGCCAGTCCTCCGTCACGGCGACATGGCCCGGCAGGCCGGTGCGCATCTGCGTGAACCACTCCGCCTCCACCGCGTCGATGCGCGCCTGGAGGCCGGGCCGGCCGATGCCGATGTCACGCGGCAGGAACCGCGGGGGCAGTCCGCCCTCCATCAGGGCCAGGGTGCCGCCGGGCGCGAGCCGTGCCGCGAAGGCGGCGAGCGCGGCCCGCTGGTCGCCGAGGTGGTGCAGGCTGCGGCTGGCCCAGAGCAGGTCTGCGGGGTAGTCCAATTCGTCGAGTACGTCCGGGAGTTCACCGGTGATCGTGCTGAAGCGGTCGGCCACCCCCTGCCGCTCGGCGCGCGCTCTGGCCCGTTCCAGCAGCGGCTCGGACCCGTCCACCGCCACGATCCGCGCACCGGGGAACGTCTCGGCGAACAGGCACGACACGACGCCCGGTCCGCTGCCCGCGTCGACGATCAGTCCCGGCTCGGTCACCTCCTGCGCCAGCCAGCCCAGGGCCCGCTCGTACAGGGACGAGAACAGTTCCGCCGAGGATTCCAGCATCGGGCCCATCTCGGCCCAGTCGATGTCCGTGTGGTCGTGGTGGTGGCCCTGCCCCTGCCTCTGACCGTGTCCGTGGTCGTGCCCGTGGGCTTCGTGGTCGTGGTTCTGCTCGTGGTGGTCGTGCGCCATGGTGGTCAGCCTCTCGCTCGGATGCCGTCAGCCTGCGCCGACGCACCGCGAGAAGGCCACCGCTGTTGCCGCTCCCGCAAAAAGAGCGCACCGATCCGCCGGGGCCGAGGCCCCGGCGGACCCGTGGGGACGGGACGTCAGCCGGTCACGACAGCGGCGGGTACGCGTTCTGCATCAGCTGTCGGAACTGGGCGGAGAACCATTGCCCGGAGATCGGCGCGTCCGGCAGCGCACCGGACATGTTGTAGTTGTTGCGCGGGTTGCCCGTGTAGGTGGGGTCGCACATGCGGTCGAAGCCCTTGCCCTCGTTGTTCGGGATCTCCTTGCTCGCCCCGTCGGACTCGCCCGGCGGCTTCATCCACACGTAGGCGTCGATCCCGGGCGCCGGGTTGGCCCGCGGGCGCTCGCCGAGGCCGGCTCCGGCCTGGTTGCACCAGTTGCCGGGGTGGATGCGGCGGTCGTAACGGCCGCCGTCGACGTAGGTGTCGACGGAGGTCTGCGCGCCGGGCCCGGTGGGCCGGGCGGCGCCGCCCCAGCCGTTGCGGGAGGTGTCGATCAGCATGCCGATGCCGGACGGGAAGCCGATCGACACGAGCTGGTTGCGCATGGCCTGGGCGAAGGACAGTTCGTCGACGTAGCGGTTCCAGTCGACCCACTTCGACTCGCGGACGGACTTGCCGGCCACGTTGTCGGTGATGGAGAAGTTGTTCTCCTTCAGGGCGCTGTAGTTCGCCGTGTTGGTGATGAAGCCGTGGACGTCGTTGACGGTCGCGCCCTCGGCGGTGGCCGCCTCCTTGAACACGGTCGCGGAGGCACCGAAGTTGTCGTCCCAGCCGATCCAGCCGTGGTGGCCGGCGTCGACGTAGTTGTAGACGTTCGGCACGTCGCCGAGCTTGTTCAGCGCGTAGCCGACGCCCTTGACGTAGTTGCCGTTGGCCTTCATCACGTCGCACTGCGGGACGGCCGTCGGGCGGCTTCCGGTGTTGGTGACGAGGTTCGGCAGGGAGTCGATCTCGACCGTGGTGACAATCCGCAGCGAGGCGTACTTCGGGTCGGCGAGGATGGCCTTGATCGGGTCGATGTACTCGGTCTTGTAGCGGCCGATCTCGTCGGCCTTCAGCTCGCCGTTGGAGGCGAGGGCGGAGCAGTCCCGGCCGGGCAGGTTGTAGATGACGAGCTGGACGACGAGTTCGCCGGAGCCCTTCTGGCGCAGCGCCTCGTCGAGGTGGGCGCGCAGGCCCATCTTGCCGCCGGCCCCGTTGATCGCCGCCGTGCGGTCCAGCCAGACACCGGTCGGCTGGTTGGCGACGCGGCTGCCGCCGGGCTCGGCGGCGGCGTTCGCGGACCACTCCGGGTTCACGTAGACCTTGGCGCCGCTGTAGGGGTTGTCGACCCGGTTGGCGGGGCCGCCGGGGCCCGGCGGATCCGTCGGGCCGGTGCTGCCGTCGTCGACGTTGCAGGTCACGCCGTCGAGGGTGAAGGTGGCCGGGATCGCGTTGCTGCCGCTGTAGCTGCCCTGGAAGCCGAAGCTGACCGAAGCGCCGGTGGCGAGCTGGGCGTTGTAGTTCTCGTTGGCCGCGGTGACGTCGGTGCCGCTCTGGCTGATCCTGGCGTTCCAGCCGCTGGTGACCTTCTGGTTGCCGGCGTAGGACCACTTCAGCGACCAGGAGGACTTGGCGGCGCTGTTGTTGGTGAGGGTCACGGCGGCGGTGAAGCCGGTGCTCCACTGGTTCTGGATCTTGTAGTCGACGGTGCAGGGGACGGCGGCCGTGCCCGCGCCGCCCGGGTCGGCGGCGAACGCCGTGCCGGTGGCGCCGGCGACCAGGGCCATGGCGGCCAGTAACGCTGTTCTCGTACGGCTCATGAGTGCGGGTTTCCCTTTCGGTGGTGGGGGTGTCAGCCGTTCAGGGCGCGCTCCGACAAGGACATGAGGAACCCGGCACCGGCACTCGCGCAGCCGGGGACGACCGCGAGGGCGGCGGCTCAAAGTACTGAACGCGAGGGGTGTCGCATGAGCGACTCCTGGCAGGCCGGGCCCGTCGTGACGGACGCGCCGACTGATGGAATCGCTCCCACTGGTGTCAAGGAAGGTAGCGCCAAGTGTCGGCAAAGAACAGGGGAGTCACTGACTTTCGCTCACCACACGGCGTCGAATCTTTTCGACTCTTCAAGGACCTTGACCGATACCACACCCGTCCTCACTATGGGAGCGCTCCCACTGGTTCAAGCCTTGACTTCTCCGAGCCGCAAGGAGGAACCAGCACCATGCATCCCCCACCCCGGAGACGCGGAGCCGTGCGGCGCCTGTGGACCGCCGCGCTCGCAGCTCTCGCGCTTCCGTTGACGATGCTCTCCTCAGGGACCACTCCCGCGCAGGCGGCGGCACTCCAGTGCAGTGTCGACTACAAGACGAACGACTGGGGTTCAGGTTTCACGGTGGACCTGACCCTCACCAACCGCGGCACGGACGTCATCGACGGCTGGACGCTGACCTACGCCTACTCCGGCAACCAGAGGCTGGGCAACGGCTGGAACGGCACCTGGTCGCAGTCCGGCCAGAACATCACCGTGAAGAACGCCGCGCACAACGCCCGGGTCGCCGCGGGCGCCGCCGTCTCCACCGGCGCCCAGTTCTCCTACAGCGGCAGCAACGCCGCGCCGACGTCCTTCGCGGTCAACGGCACTCCCTGCACCGGCGCGCACCAGCCGCCGATCGCCGTGCTGACCAGCCCGGCCGCCGGCGCCGTCTACACCCAGGGCGAGGCGGTCCCGCTGGCGGCCACCGCGGCCGCCGCGGACAACGCCACGATCAGCAAGGTCGAGTTCTACGACGACACCACGCTGCTCGGCACGGACACCAGCGCGCCCTACGCGCTCTCGGTCTCCAACTTGACCGTGGGCAGCCATTCCCTGGTGGCGAAGGCGTACGACAGCATGGGCGCCTCCGCGAACTCCACCCCGGTCGGCATCACGGTCTCCTCCGGCCCCACCGTCGTGGCCTCGCCGCTTCAACTGGGCGTACAGTCGGGCAAGTCGGGCACCTACGAGGTGAAGCTGTCGAAGCAGCCCGCGTCCAACGTGACGGTGACGTCGGCCCGCGCGAGCGGCAACGCCAACCTGTCGGTCACGGCGGGCGCCTCGCTCACCTTCACCCCGCAGAACTGGAACACCGCGCAGAAGGTGACCGTCACCGCCGCCTCCACCGGCACCGGTTCGGCCGTCTTCGAGTCGACGGCCGCGGGTCACTCCAAGGCCGCGGTCACCGTGACGCAGCTGGCGGCGGCCAAGGCGTACGACGCCCGCTTCCTGGAGCTCTACGGGAAGATCACCAACCCGGCGAACGGCTACTTCTCCCCCGAGGGCATCCCGTACCACTCGGTCGAGACGCTGATCGTCGAGGCGCCGGACCACGGCCACGAGACCACGTCGGAGGCGTACAGCTACCTCCTGTGGCTCCAGGCCATGTACGGCAAGGTGACGGGCGACTGGTCGAAGTTCAACGGCGCGTGGGAACTCATGGAGAAGTACATGATCCCCACCAAGGCCGACCAGCCGACCAACTCCTTCTACAACCCGTCCAAGCCGGCGACCTACGCGCCCGAGCTGGACACGCCGAACGAGTACCCGGCCAAGCTCGACTCCGGAGTCTCGGTCGGCCAGGACCCGATCGCGGCCGAGCTGAAGAGCGCGTACGGCACGGACGACGTCTACGGCATGCACTGGCTCCAGGACGTCGACAACGTGTACGGCTACGGCAACGCGCCCGGCAAGTGCGAGGCGGGCCCGACCGACACCGGCCCGTCGTACATCAACACCTTCCAGCGCGGCGCGCAGGAGTCGGTGTGGGAGACGGTGCCGCAGCCGACCTGTGACGCCTTCAAGTACGGCGGCAAGAACGGCTACCTGGACCTGTTCACCGGTGACGCCTCCTACGCCAAGCAGTGGAAGTTCACCAACGCGCCGGACGCCGACGCGCGGGCGGTGCAGGCGGCCTACTGGGCGGACCTGTGGGCGAAGGAGCAGGGCAAGGGCGGGCAGGTCTCCGCGACGGTCGCCAAGGCGGCCAAGATGGGCGACTACCTGCGCTACTCGATGTTCGACAAGTACTTCAAGAAGGTCGGCAACTGCGTCGGTCCCTCGACCTGCCCGGCGGGCACCGGCAAGGACGCCTCGTTCTACCTGATGTCCTGGTACTACGCCTGGGGCGGCGCCACCGACACCAACGCCGGCTGGGCCTGGCGCATCGGCTCCAGCCACGCCCACGGCGGCTACCAGAACCCGCTGGCCGCGTACGCGCTGGCCAACTACGCCCCGCTGAAGCCGAAGTCGGCGACGGGCGCGGCGGACTGGGCCAAGTCGATGGACCGGCAGCTGGAGTTCTACCGCTGGCTGCAGTCGAACGAGGGTGCCATCGCGGGCGGCGCGACCAACAGCTGGGCGGGCCGGTACGCGACCCCGCCTTCGGGCAAGTCGACGTTCTACGGTATGTACTACGACGAGAAGCCCGTGTACCACGACCCGCCGTCCAACCAGTGGTTCGGCTTCCAGGCGTGGTCCATGGAGCGGGTCGCCGAGCTGTACCAGCAGACAGGGAACGCGCAGGCCAAGGCGGTCCTGGACAAGTGGGTCGACTGGGCGCTGTCCAAGACCACGTTCAACCCGGACGGCACGTTCCGCATCCCGTCGACGCTGCAGTGGTCGGGCCAGCCCGACACCTGGAACGCGTCGAACCCCGGCTCCAACAGCGGGCTGCACGTCACCGTCGCCGACTACACCAACGATGTCGGTGTGGCGGCCGCGTACGCCAAGACACTGACGTACTACGCGGACCGCTCCGGTGACACGGAGGCCGCGGCGGCGGCGAAGAAGCTGCTGGACGGGATGTGGGCGAACCACCAGACCGATCTCGGCATCGCCGTTCCGGAGAACCGGGCCGACTACAACCGGTTCGACGACCCGGTGTACATCCCGAATGGGTGGACGGGCACGATGCCGAACGGCGACGCGATCAACTCGTTGTCGACGTTCGACTCGATCCGGTCCTTCTACGAGGACGATCCCGCGTGGTCGAAGATCGAGAGTTATCTCGCGGGTGGGGCCGTCCCGTCGTTCACGTACCACCGGTTCTGGGCCCAGGCGGACATCGCACTGGCCATGGGCTCGTACGCGGAGCTTCTCGAATAGCCCCCGCCGGGCGCTCCACGGGGGGCGCGGGATTTCGGCTGCGGGTCCGTTGTGGCTGGTCGCGCACACGCGGCGGAGCCGCACATCGATGCAGCCCCGCGCCCCTGAAAGCAAGAGGTGCGTCCGAAGCTCGGCGTACATGGCCCCGCACCTGACGCGGGGCCACGGCCGGGCGGCTCCACCCGCACTGGGGCCGCCCGGCTCTCGCACGTTCCCCCTCCCACGGAAGGAACCCCACCGTGCGAAGAACCCGTGTCCTCACGGCCGTGCTCGCGCTCGCGGCCGGGCTGCTGTCGGGCGCCCCCGGCGCCCTGGCCGCCGACCCGCCGGCGCCGAAGCTCGCCGCCGACACCTACACCTGGAAGAACGCCCGGATCGACGGGGGCGGCTTCGTCCCCGGGATCGTCTTCAACCGCTCCGAGAAGAACCTGGCCTACGCCCGCACCGACATCGGCGGCGCCTACCGCTGGCAGGAGGCGTCGAAGACCTGGACGCCGCTGCTGGACTCGGTCGGCTGGGACGACTGGGGGCACACGGGCGTCGTCAGCATCGCGTCCGACTCCGTCGATCCGAACCGGGTGTACGCGGCGGTCGGGACGTACACCAACAGCTGGGATCCGAAGAACGGTGCGATCATGCGCTCCTCGAACCGGGGCGCGAGCTGGCAGAAGACGAACCTGCCGTTCAAGCTGGGCGGCAACATGCCGGGGCGGGGCATGGGCGAGCGGCTGGCCGTCGACCCGCACCGCAACAGCGTGCTGTACCTGGGCGCGCCCAGCGGCAAGGGGCTGTGGCGGTCGACGGACTCGGGGGTCACCTGGTCGCAGGTGGCGAACTTCCCGAACGTGGGCAACTACGTGCAGGACCCGAGCGACACGTCCGGCTACGCCTCCGACAACCAGGGCATCGTCTGGGTCACCTTCGACGAGTCCACGGGCACGGCCGGGAACGCCACGAAGACGATCTACGTCGGGGTCGCCGACAAGGACAACGCGGTGTACCGGTCGACGGACGCGGGCGCGACCTGGCAGCGGCTGGCCGGACAGCCGACCGGACACCTCGCCCACAAGGGCGTCCTTGACGCGAAGAACGGCTACCTGTACCTGGCGTACAGCGACAAGGGCGGCCCGTACGACGGCGGCAAGGGCCAGCTGTGGCGGTACGCGACCGGCACGGGCACGTGGACGAACATCAGCCCCGTGGCGGAGGCGGACACGTTCTACGGCTTCAGCGGGCTGACCGTGGACCGGCAGAAGCCGGGCACGATCATGGCGACCGCGTACAGCGCCTGGTGGCCGGACACGCAGATCTTCCGCTCCACGGACAGCGGCGCCACCTGGACCAAGGCGTGGGACTACACGTCGTACCCCGACCGCGAGAACCGCTACACGATGGACGTCTCGTCGTCGCCGTGGCTGACCTGGGGCGCGAACCCGCAACCGCCCGAGCAGACGCCGAAGCTCGGGTGGATGACCGAGGCGCTGGAGATCGACCCGTTCAACTCCGACCGCATGATGTACGGGACGGGCGCGACGATCTACGGCACGGAGAACCTCGGGAACTGGGACAGCGGCGGCAAGTTCACCGTCAAGCCGATGGTCCAGGGCCTGGAGGAGACGGCGGTCAACGACCTCGCCTCTCCCCCGTCGGGCGCTCCGCTGCTGAGCGCGCTGGGGGACGTCGGCGGCTTCCGGCACACGGATCTGACGAAGGTCCCGTCGATGATGTTCACGCAGCCGAACTTCACGACGACCACGAGCCTGGACTTCGCCGAGTCGAACCCGAACACGGTCGTCCGGGTGGGCAACCTGGACTCGGGTCCGCACATCGCGTTCTCCACGGACAACGGCGCCAACTGGTTCGCGGGCACCGACCCCTCGGGCGTCAGCGGCGGCGGCACGGTCGCGGCGGCCGCGGACGGCAGCCGGTTCGTGTGGAGCCCCGAGGGCGCCGGCGTGCACCACACGGCGGGCTTCGGCACCTCGTGGCAGGCGTCCGCGGGGATCCCCGCCGGAGCGGTCGTCGAGTCGGACCGCGTCGATCCGAAGACGTTCTACGGCTTCAAGTCCGGGAAGTTCTACGTCAGCACGGACGGCGGGGCCACGTTCAAGGAGTCCCCGGCCACCGGCCTGCCGGGCGGCGACAGCGTCCGCTTCAAGGCCCTGCCCGGCGGGAAGGGCGACATCTGGCTCGCGGGCGGTGCCCCGGACGGCGCGTACGGCCTGTGGCACTCCACGGACGGCGGCACGAGCTTCACGAAGCTCTCGAACGTCGAGCAGGCCGACACCGTCGGCTTCGGCAAGGCGGCGCCCGGCTCCTCCTACCAGACGCTCTACACCAGCGCCAAGATCGGCGGCGTGCGCGGCATCTTCCGCTCCACGGACAAGGGCGCGAGCTGGACCCGCGTCAACGACGACGCCCACCAGTGGGGCTGGACGGGCGCCGCGATCACCGGTGACCCGCGGGTCTACGGCCGTGTCTACGTCTCGACGAACGGCCGTGGCGTGATCTACGGCGACAGCTCCGACGGCGGCACCACGGGCCCCGGGCCCGGCCCCGACCCGGTCGGCGCCTGCAAGGTGACGTACAAGGTCACCGGCCAGTGGTCGGGCGGCTTCCAGGCGGACGTCCAGCTCACCAACACGGGTACCGGCCCCTGGAACGGCTGGTCCCTGAACTGGGCCTTCGCCGACGGCCAGAAGCTCACCCAGGCGTGGAACGCCGAGGCGACGCAGTCGGGAGCGACGGTGACGGCGAAGAACGTCGGATGGAACGGCACGGTGGCGGCGGGTGCGTCGGTGAGCTTCGGCTTCACGGCGAACGCGTCGGGGACGAACACGAAACCGACCGCGTTCAAGCTGGGTGACCGGACCTGTGGCTGACGCGGGGTGGGTGCGCCGTCCTGGAAGGCGGCGCACCCACCGGTGTCACGGGGTGTAGACGGTCGGCCGCGGAGCGGCGGCCATGCCGTTGCCGAGGAAGAAGCTCGGGTGCGGGGGCTGGTTGTAGGCGGTGTTCTGCCAGGCCAGGGCCGTGCGGTACTGGGTGTCGTGGAGCAGCGTGGTGATCTTCGAGGTCGTCTCGTGCGGGGTGGAGTAGATCCGCAGGGCCGTGTTGTTGCTGGTGCGCCAGACGACCTCCTCGCGCCAGTCTCCGAGGATGTCGCCGGAGAGGACCGGGGTGGCTTTGGTGCCGTTGTTGGAGGAGACGCCGGAGCCGGTCAGCAGGCGGGTGTCGCCGGAGGTGCCGTACTTGTCGACGCGGGTGCCGTCGAGGAGTTCGCGGACCGGGTCGCCGTCCCACCAGGACAGGAAGTTGATGCTGGACGGCTCGCGGCCCAGGGAGGCGCCGGTGGCCGAGCGGAGGGTGGTGTCGGCGGCGGACCAGGCCTCGGCGCCGGGGCTGCCGGCGTGGATGTCGGCGGCGACGCCACGGCCGTTGTCGGAGCCCGACGCCGTCTGCCAGAGGATCTGGCCGGTGCGGGCGTCGGCCATCCACGAGCCGGGCTTGCTTGAGTCCTCGGAGACCTTGAAGTACTCCAGGCCCGCGTGGGAGGGGTTGAGGTCGCCGACGTGGCCGGCGTCGCCGTGGCCGAGCCGGGTGGTCCACAGGCCGCTGCCGTTGTCGTCGACGGTCATGGCGCCGTAGACGATCTCGTCCTTGCCGTCGTTGTCGACGTCGGCGACGGACAGGCTGTGGTTGCCCTGGCCGTCGTAGCCCTTGCCGCTGTTGGTGGAGGAGGTGGTGTCGAAGGTCCAGCGGCGGGTGAAGGAGCCGTTCCGCCAGTCCCAGGCGGCGATCACGGTGCGGGTGTAGTAGCCGCGCGCCATGATCAGGGAGGGGCGGGCGCCGTCGAGGTAGGCGGTTCCCGCGAGGAAGCGGTCGACGCGGTTGCCGTAGGAGTCGCCCCAGGAGGAGACGGTGCCGCGGCCGGGGACGTAGTCGACGCTCTGCATCGCCTTGCCCGTCTGGCCGTTGAACATCGTCAGGAACTCGGGCCCGGAGAGCACATAGCCGCCGGAGTTGCGGTGGTCGGCGCTGGAGCTGCCGATGACCGCGCCGGTGCCGTCCCTGGTGCCGTCGGCGGTCTTCATGGCGACCTCGGCCTTGCCGTCGCCGTCGTAGTCGTACACCTGGAACTGCGTGTAGTGCGCGCCCGAGCGGATGTTGCGGCCCAGGTCGATGCGCCACAGCCGGGTGCCGTCGAGCTTGATGCCGTCGACGATCGTGTTGCCGGTGTAGCCGGACTGGGAGTTGTCCTTGGCGTTGGTGGGCTGCCACTTCAGCACCAGGTCCAGGGCGCCGTCGCCGTCGAGGTCGCCGACGGAGGCGTCGTTGGCCTCGTAGGTGTACGCGACCCCGTCGGGGGTCGTGCCGCCGGCCGGGGGCGAGATCGGGACGTCCTTGTAGCCGGTGCGGAACTGGACCGCGTGCCCCGAGTCGCCCTGTTCCGTGCCGTTCACGACCGCGCGGACCGTGTAGTCGGCGTGGGAGGGGGCGCCGGAGTGGAAGTAGTTCGTGGAGCCCGTGATCGGCGTGGAGTTGACCTTCGTGCCGGCCCGGTACACGTTGAACGACACGTCGTTCGGGTCGGTGCCCAGCCAGCGCCAGCTGACCAGGTTGCCGCTGCCGGTGTGGACGCTGACCACGCCCCGGTCGAGCTTCTCGACCTGCCGTGCGGTGGCCGCCCGCGCGGCGTCCTGCGTGGCGAACGTGGTGAGGCCGGCGCCGGTCAGGGCCGCCGCGGTGACGGCCACGGGGAGGATGAGGCGGCGTCTGCGGTGCCTGTGGGGGTGCTTCACTGACGGACCTCCTGGGGAGATGGGGGGTTCCGTCAGAGGTTGCCGCCGGTGACGCTGGGGTTGCCGTACCTCCGCGCCAGTTCGGCCGCGGTCCGGGCCATCCTCTCGCGCAGTGCGGGTGGTTCGAGCACCTCGATGCCGGAGCCCAGGCGCAGGAACTCGGCGTGGGCGTGGTCGAGGGACTCGATGGCCACGGTGACGGTGGTCCAGCCGTCCTCCCCGGGGCGCCCCTCGGTCGCAGCGGCCGTGCCCGTGAGCGCCACGCCCGGCGCCAGCCGGACCACGGCCCGGCCCGGCCGGAGCCGGTGGTGGAAGTCCCGCTGGTACGCGGCCCAGTACCCGGGCAGGTCGAAGTCGTCCGGGCGGGTGAACTCCTCGCCCGCGTCGTCCAGTCGGAGGATCTGGTCGACGCGGTAGGTGCGCGGGCCGGGGCCCGCGACGACGTACCAGCGGCCCGCCTTGAGGACCAGCCCGTACGGCTCCAGACGGCGCTCCACGTCGGTCGGCTCACGCCAGCGCCGGTACAGGACGTGCAGGGCCCGGCTGTTCCAGACGGCGTCGGCGACGGCCGGGAGGTACGGCGTCTCGTCGGCGTCGGCGTACCAGCCGGGGGCGTCGAGGTGGAAGCGGCCGCTGATCCGGTCGGCGTGGGCGCGTAGCTCCGGCGGCAGGGCGGCCCGGACCTTGAGCTGGGCGGCGGCCAGGACGGAGCCGAGCCCGAGCTGGGCGGCGGCGCCGGGCGCGCCGGCGAGGAAGAGTGCCTCGGCCTCGTCCGCGGTGAGGCCGGTGAGCCGGGTGCGGTAGCCGTCGAGGAGGCGGTAGCCCCCGGCGTGCCCCGCGTCGCCGTACAGCGGGACACCGGCCGCGCCGAGCGCCTCGACGTCCCGGTAGACCGTGCGCACCGACACCTCGAGCTCCTCGGCGAGCTGGGCGGCGGTCATCCGGCCGCGGGTCTGGAGCAGCAGGAGGAGGGAGACGAGCCGGCTGGACTTCACTGACACAGGATGTCAGGGAACGCCCTCTAGCGTCCCGGCATGCCCTTCCGCGAGAAACTGCTGACCGTGCCCCCACCGATCGAGGTGGCCGGACGCCGCGTCAAGCGCTACCACGTCACCGCCGACCCCGCGGGCATCGAGCCCGAGGTCGAGAAGGCGGCCTACGCGATCCTGCCCGAGCTGCTGCCCGAACCGGACGGCACGCCCCCGGCGACCTTCGTCGTCCTGCACCGGGGCGGCGACGACGGCGCCTACCTCAACGCGTACAGCTGGGTGTGGGACAACGTCCTGCACTTCCGGGGCGCGGCGGCGGGCCAGCCGGTACTGGGCTGCCCGGACCGCGACCCGACCCGTTTCATCACTCCCGACCTGCCGTGGATCGGCTGCGTCTGGGAGCTGCCGCCGGTCCTGCACGAGCGGGACGCCTGGGTGCGGCACCTGCTCGCCCCCGAAGTGCCGGATCTGGACGCCTACCTGGCCGATTCCCTGCCCGAAGGAACCACAGGAGACCGCCCTTGAGCAGCGCGCACGACTTCGACTTCTTCCACGGCGACTGGGAGGCCCTCCACCGCCGGCGCACCGACTGAACTGGGCGTCCAGCGTCACCGGCACCCTGTTCCCGCCGGTCTTCGGCCGGTTCGCGGCATGGAGTTCACCCGGCCTTCCGGAACGCCCGCAGGCTGAACACCGGGTCGGGGCGCGGCCGGTCCTGGTCGGGGAGGCGGGCGAGCTCCAGGGCGAAGCCCTCCGCGCGCGCGTCGCCGGGCGGGAGGGTGACGAACCAGCCGCGGCGCAGGTCGGCGACGGTGCGGCGCGGACTGCGGCCCTGGCCGTGCCCGGTGAAGCGGGCCTGACCGGCCGGGGCCAGTCCGTGGGCGGCGGCGTGGCGCTCGACGTCCGCCGCCGCGTCCCGGACCGGGCTGGGCGGACGGGAGGACAGGACGACATCGATGTCACTGCCCACGTTGTGGGAGGCGGCCTTGTCGACCGTGGTGACGTAGACGCCGCCGGGCCGCAGCACCCGGGCGCACTCGCCGACGATGGCCCGCACCTCGGCGGGCCCGGCGGCCAGGTGCAGCAGCCACACGCTGCACACGGCGTCGAACTCGCCGTCCCGGAACGGCAGCCTGCGGCTGTCGGCCCGCACGACGGCGCCGGGCAGCCGGGCGGCGGCCTGCCGGACCATCGCGGGGGCGAGATCGACGCCGGTGACGCGCATGCCGTCGCGCGCCGCCGCGAGCCTGCGGGTCACGATGCCGGTGCCGCAGGCGACGTCGAGCAGGCTGCGCGCGTCCGGCGGTACGAGGCCCAGCACCGCTGCCGCGGCGGCGGCCGCCCGGGGCTCGCCGCCGCGCGAGGCGTCGTACCGCTCCGCTTCCTTGTCGTAGTCGAGCACGCGGTCAGTGTGCCCCGTGCCCGGGGGCGAGGTCCTCCACCCTGCGGGCGAGCTCGAAGTCCTTCTCCGTGACGGCGCCGCCCGCGCTGTGCGTGTGCACGGACAGCGCGACGGTGTTGTAGCCGAGCGTGAGGTCGGAGTGGTGGTTCAGTTCCTCCTGGACCTGGGCGATGTGCACGACCATCGCCGTCGCCGCGAAGTGCGAGCCGAGCCGGTAGGAGCGGGCGAGGCGGTCCCCGTCGAGCGACCAGCCCGGCAGCTCGGCCAGCCGGTCCTCGATCTCCTTCTGCGACAGCGGTTCGACGGGCATGGGCTGCGCTCCTTCCCTGGCTCCGGTCTCCTCGGTGTTCTCTCAGCCTGCCACAGCGGGACGCCCGAGACCCTGGTCAGAGGGGTGTGCCTGTCCGGCGCGGCCGGTTCTCGACTACGGTCCTGGCATGACCACTCACCCGTCCACCGTCGACCAGGGCGTGGGCCCGCTGCTGCGGGCCTGGCGGGAGCAGCGGCGGGTCAGCCAGCTGGAGCTGGCCCTGCGCGCCGACTCCTCGGCCCGGCACATCAGCTTCATCGAGACGGGCCGCTCCCGGCCCAGCGAGGAGATGGTGCTGCGGCTGGCCGAGCACCTGGACGTCCCCGTACGGGAGCGCAACGCGCTGCTGCTGGCGGCTGGTTACGCCCCGCGCTACCCGGAGACCCCGCTCGACGACCCGGCGCTGGGCGCCCTGCGCGAGGGCATCGAGCGGCTGATCGGCGGCTACGAGCCGTATCCGGCGCTGGTGGTGGACGCGCTGTACAACGTGGTGGCGGCCAACCGGGGGATCATGACGCTGGTCGACGGTGTCTCCGACGCTCTGCTGGAGCCGCCGCTGAACGCGATGCGGCTGGCCCTGCACCCGCAGGGCCTGGCGCCCCGGATCCGCAACCTGCGCGCCTGGCGCGGTCACCTGCTGGAGCAGATGGAGCGGCAGATCGCCCTGCACCGCTCCGAGCCGCTGCGGGCGCTGTACGAGGAGGTGGCGGCGTACCCGGTGCCCGAGGCGGATCCGGCGGAGGAGCCCGCGGAGCCGGTGCCGTACTTCGCGCTGCCGCTGCGGATCGAGCACGAGGGGCGGACGCTGTCGTTCATCTCGTCGATCTCCACGTTCAACACGCCGATGGACGTGACCGTCGCCGAACTGGCCATCGAGACGCTGCTCCCGGCCGACCCGGCGACGGTCAAGTACCTTCAGTCGCTGCTGTCCTGACGCACCCTCAGGGCCGTGTACTGGAGGGCGGCGAACCCGGCCACGGTCAGCGCCTGGAGCACCGTCCACACCGCGCCCGCGGTGCTCGGCGAGAGCCACAGCGCCAGGGCCGCGAGGCTCAGCACGCTCCAGGCGAGGTTGGCCTCGACGACGGCCCGCACGCCGAGCGCGGGCGGCCGGCGGCGGGTGGCGAGCAGGCCCACGCCGGTCGCGTAGAGCGCGAGGAACGCGCCCAGGGCGAGCAGCAGGGCCGGGTCGACGCCGAGGAAACGCCCGAGCGGTCCGGAGAACGCCAGGTAGGCGAGCGCGTTGCCGCCGGTCACCGCGGCGTCCAGGGCCAGGAAGCGGCGCAGCATCGACTGCGGCTCGGGGGTCCGGGCGAGCGCGGCGAGCTGGATCGCGGACATGGGGCATCACTCTCCGTCGGGTCGTGGTGGCGGCCGGGCCTCAGCGCGGGCCCGCCCGCCGGGTGTGTGCGGCGGTCGGGGCCGGGTCCCGGGCCGGAGTGCGCCGGCCCGGGACCCGGTACGTTCACGATCCCGTTCCGGCCGCGCCCGGTCGATTACCCGCGGGGTAAGGCCAACGGCGCCGCGCCGTTTCCCGTGATCTCCTCACCGTGGGGCCTGTGATACCGGCGACCCGGCGTGACAGACTGATCGCAGGCTTGGGCACGTTGGGGAGGCGTGGCGTGAGTGAACGGCGGGCCGCACCCACCGTGGGCCAGGTGGTGCTGGGCAAGCGGCTGCAGGAGCTGCGCGAGGCGGCCGGGCTCAGCCGGGACGAGGCGGCGCGGGTGCTGCGCGTCGCCCCCGCGACGGTCCGGCGGATGGAGACCGCCGACGTCGCGCTGAAGATCCCGTACGTGCAGATCCTGCTGACCGCGTACGGCGTGCCCGAGCACGAGGTGACCGCGTTCGTCGAACTCGCCGAGGAGGCCAACCGGCCGGGCTGGTGGCAGCGGTTCCACGACGTGCTGCCGGAGTGGTTCAGCCTGTACGTGAGCCTGGAGGGCGCCGCGCGGATCATCCGGTCGTACGAGCCGCACTTCGTGCCGGGGCTGCTGCAGACCGAGGGGTACGCGCGTGCGGTGCTGGAGGCGGGCACGATCGGGAACTCCGGCCCGGAGGCCGTGGAGCGGCACGTCTCGCTGCGCATGGAGCGGCAGCGGCTCCTGGAGGGCCCGAAACCGCCGCATCTGTGGGTCATCATGGACGAGACGGTGCTGCGCCGCCCGGTGAGCGTCGACGGCCGGGTGATGCGCGACCAGCTGGACAAGCTGCTGGAGTACGCCGCGCGTGACCGGGTCACGCTGCAGGTCGCCGAGTTCAAGGACGGACCGCACCCGGGGACCTACGCGCCGTTCTCGCTGTTCCGCTTCGCCGAGCCCGAACTGCCCGACATGGTGTTCACGGAGTACCTGACGGGCGCGCTGTACCTGGACTCCCGCAGGGAGGTCTCCGCGCACCTCGAGGTCCTGGACCACATGACGGCCCGGGCGGGCTCCACACAGCGCACGGAGGAGCTGCTGCGGGAGTACCGGGACCACTACTGAGCCTTCGGGACACCCACCCGGTGGACGGGTACTGACCCGTACGGGCCCCGCCGACAGGTGTGCTCCCCGGCCCGCCCCTAGCGTCGGCATCACGGTGCAGGCCGGCGAGCGCACGCGAAGGAGGTCCGAGATGCCCGGATTCGAAGTGCTGTACCAGGCGGCCGCGCTGTGCCTGATGTACCCCGACGACGACTTCCGCGCCCGGCTGCCGCTGCTGCGCGAAGCCGCCCCGCAGCTACGGGAGTTCGCCGACCACGCGGCCGTCACCCCGCCCGCGAGCTGGCCGCGCACTACGTCGAGGTCTTCGAGTCCGGGCAGGACCACAGCCTGTACCTGAGCGTCTGGCGGGAGGCGGCACCGGCGCCGTCGGAGGAGCTCTACCGGGCCCACGGCCTGGAGACCACCGGCGAGGAACCGCCCGACTTCCTGCCCGCGGTCCTGGAGTTCGCCGCCCGCACCGGCAGCGACGACCTGCTGACCGAGCACCGCGACGGCCTGGACCGCCTCCGCTGCCGCCTCACCGACTTCGGCACGCCGTACGCCACCGTCCTGGACGCGGTGTGCGCGACACTGCCGCCCGGCGGCCCGGGGCGTTAGGCGGCGCCGCCCTTCTCGTCCCGCTGGTCCTTCTCGTCGTCCACGATCTCCGCGTCGACCACGCCCTCCTCGTCCCGCGGGGTGCCGGAGGGTTCCTCGGCCGGGGCCTGCTGGGCCTGGGCGTACATCGCCTGGCCCATCTTCTGGCTGACCGAGGCGAGCTTCTCGACGCCGGTGCGCAGGGCGGCGGTGTCGGCCTGCCGGTCGAGTTGCGCCTTGAGGTCGGCGACGGCCGACTCGACCTCCGACCTGGTGTCGGCCGGGACCTTGTCGGCGTTGTCGCGGAGGAACTTCTCGGTCTGGTAGACGAGTTGCTCGGCCTGGTTGCGGGTCTCGGCGGCCTCGCGGCGTTTGCGGTCCTCCTCGGCGTACTGCTCGGCCTCGCGCATCATGCGGTCGATGTCGTCCTTGGGCAGGGCCGAGCCGCCGGTGACGGTCATCTTCTGCTCGCGGCCGGTCGCCATGTCCTTGGCGGAGACGTGCATGATGCCGTTGGCGTCGATGTCGAAGGCGACCTCGATCTGCGGGACGCCGCGCGGCGCCGGCGGGAGGCCGGTGAGGTCGAAGACGCCGAGCTTCTTGTTGTAGGCGGCGATCTCGCGTTCGCCCTGGTAGACCTGGATGCCGACCGAGGGCTGGTTGTCGGCGGCCGTCGTGAAGATCTCCGAACGCCGCGTCGGGATCGTGGTGTTGCGTTCGATGAGCTTCGTCATGATGCCGCCCTTGGTCTCGATGCCGAGGGACAGCGGGGTGACGTCGAGCAGCAGCACGTCCTTGACGTCGCCGCGGATGACGCCCGCCTGGAGCGCGGCGCCGACGGCCACGACCTCGTCGGGGTTGACGCCCTTGTGCGGGTCCTTGCCGGTGAGTTCCTTCACGAGGTCGGTCACCGCGGGCATCCGGGTCGAGCCGCCGACCAGGATCACGTGGTCGATCGCGGACAGCTTCACCCCGGCGTCCTCGACCGCCTGGTGGAAGGGCGTCTTGCAGCGGTCGAGCAGGTCGGCGGTGAGCTCCTGGAACTGGGCCCGGGTGAGCTTCTCGTCGAGGTGCAGCGGACCTTCCGCGGAGGCCGTGATGTAGGGCAGGTTGATCGTCGTCTCGGTGGAGCTGGACAGCTCGATCTTGGCCTTCTCGGCGCCCTCGCGCAGCCGCTGCACGGCCATCTTGTCCTTGCCCAGGTCGACGCCGTACTGGCCCTTGAAGCGCTTGATCAGGTACTCGACGATCCGCTGGTCCCAGTCGTCGCCGCCGAGGTGCGTGTCGCCGTTGGTGGCCTTGACCTCGATGACGCCCTCGCCCATCTCCAGCAGCGAGACGTCGAAGGTGCCGCCGCCGAGGTCGAAGACGAGGACCGTCTGGTCGTTCTCCTTGTCCAGGCCGTACGCCAGCGCCGCGGCCGTCGGCTCGTTGATGATCCGCAGGACCTTCAGGCCCGCGATCTCCCCGGCCTCCTTGGTCGCCTGCCGCTGGGCGTCGTCGAAGTACGCGGGGACGGTGATCACCGCGTCGGTGACGTCCTCGCCGAGGTAGGACTCGGCGTCCCGCTTCAGCTTCTGCAGCACCCGCGCGGACAGCTCCTGCGCGCGGTAGCGGGTGCCGTCGATGTCGCCGTGCTCGGGGAAGCGCCAGTGCGCGTCACCCATGTACCGCTTGACCGAGCGGGCGGTGCGCTCCACGTTCGTCACGGCCTGCCGCTTGGCGACCTCGCCCACCAGCACCTCGCCGTTCTTGGCGAACGCCACGACCGAGGGCGTGGTCCTGGCGCCCTCCGCGTTGGCGATGACGGTGGGCTCGCCGCCCTCCAGCACCGCGACCACCGAGTTCGTGGTTCCGAGGTCGATCCCGACCGCACGTCCCATCGCCGTCCCCTTCCGTCAGGGCGCTCTCCACACTCTCCAGCACAAAACTTGAGTGCGCTGTTGTCAATGCCGCGAGGGGGTGATCGGTCCGCGGAGCGCCACGGCGCGCCGGGGCCGGTCCGTGACGAGCACGTCGACGCGCGGGTGGGCGAGGAAGGCACGCATGAGGATGTCGTCGTTGACGGTCCACACCATGGTGAACAGGCCGTGCCGGGTCGCCTCGCGCAGCACGTTCGTCCTGGCCAGGCGCTGGTGCACGGCGACGCCGTGGGCCCCGCAGGCGCGGATGCGGCGGGCCGGGAAGAGCTCGCTCAGCCGTGTCCCGGGCAGCCGGGCCAGGGCCAGTTCCCGGCGGTCGCGCCCCAGGGACAGGGCGGTGCGCACCCCGGGGTGGGTTCGGGTGACGGCGGCGACGGAACGGTCCTCCAGCGTCGTCACGACGAGCCCGTCCTCGCCGAGCAGCGCGACCGCCCGGTCGATCACCTCCTGCTCGTAGCCCACCTCCTTCAGGTCCAGGTGGGCCACGAGCTTCCCGGCGATCAGCGCCATGACCTCGTCCACCACCGGCACCGCGTACCCGGCCCGCTCGCACAGCTCGGGGTGCGTGAGCGCCGACAGCGGCGGACCGGCGGGGCCGACCCGGGGGTCGTGGTAGACGACGAAAACACCGTCCTTCGTGCGGCGGATGTCGAACTCGACGTACTCCGCGCCGGACTCCAGCGCGTCCTCGTACGCCTCCCAGGTGGCGGGCCCGGCGCGCTCGGAGCCACCCCGGTGGGCGGAGACGGCGGGGTGTGGCGTCATCGTCGTCGGCTCCCGGAGGGCGAGCGCGGGGGCGGGACGGGCACGAAGTCGTCGTCGGGCGCGGGCAGCAGCGGGCCGGAGCCGGCGCGGACCCGTCTGAGCAGGACCCAGCCGATCAGGACGAGGACGACGAAGGGCAGCCAGGCCAGCGCGTACGCCGTTCCGTAGGCGCGCAGGTCGAGGATGGAGCGGTGCTCGTCGACGTTCGTGCCGTTCACGCCGAAGAAGGCCAGCAGCAGCGTCGGCGGCAGGGCGATCAGGGTGGCGGCGGCGACGAGGCCGGAGACGGTGCGGTCGCGGCGGTCGTCCCGCTCGGCGAGTTCGGCGTCCAGGGCGGCGGAGCGGGCGCTGATCACCGAGGTGAGGCGTTCGACCATGCGCGCCGAGTTCTCCAGGCTGTCGCGGATGCCGAGGGCGTCGCCCAGGGAGGACTGGAAGGCCTCGGTGATCATCTCGGGGATCAGCAGGCTGTCGACGTAGGCCTCGACGCCGAAGGCCAGGTCGAGCTGGAGTTCGTTGACGCCCGCGGAGAGGCGGGAGATCAGGGAGCGGATCTCGGTGGGCGAGTCGGCGTGGGCCTGCTCGTTGGCCTTCATCATGGCGAAGGCCGCGAGGCGGGTGCGCTGGAGCACGGCCAGGGCGGAGACCATGCCGACGGCGACGAGCACCAGGCCGTTCTCGACGTGCGGGGCCCAGCCGGCCTGGACGGAGACGCCGCGGCCGAGGGCGGACACGGTTGCGCCGTGGTTGCGCAGGTGCGGCGCGAGGTTCGGGTCGTGGGGCGTGGCCGGGTTCCAGGGCATCCTGCCGCGGTAGACGATCTCGTTCAGCAGGACGGCCTTGCGGGCCTCGTCGGCGGTGAGCAGCTCCCGTTGCAACCGGCCGCCGGGGAAGACGAGTTGGTGCACGTTCTGGCCCAGGGCGAAGGGCCGGCCGCCGAGCTGTGCGGACAGTGCCGTCAGCAGCGGGCGGTCGTCGAGTTCGATGCGCTCCCGGTCGAAGCAGGTCGTGGCCAGCCAGACGGCGAGGTCGCCGGCCGTGGTCTCGTCGGCGAAGGCGCAGTCCACGACCAGGGTGGCGTCGCCGCGCGGGGTGGTGACGACGAGGATCCGCAGGGACGCGAGACCGAGGCCGTGGTCGCCGTGCGGCAGTCGCAGCCGGCGGGGCGCCACCTGCTCGTCGAGCACCGGGACGGGCAGCACGTCCTGGCTGGTCATCAGGTGGGAGGCGAAGCGGCCGTAGTCGTAGCGGTCGACGAGGGCACCCAGGGCGGTGTCCCGGGGGCGCAGCCGGCCGGAGAGGCTGAACAGCAGCAGGACGCGGGTGCGGTCACGGGTGGCGGAGTCGAGCACCGTCGCGTTCGGGGACGTTCCCGGCAGCATCGCCTTCCTTTCCGCCCATCGGTTCGAAAGCGTCTGGTTCATACCCCGGCCACGGGGCGTGAACCGACGACGTCGCGCGGGCCGCGCCCGGTGGGCGGGCCCGCGCGACGTGGGTGGCGCCGGTCAGGCGAGCTTGGCCGTCAGCGTGATGGGCGTGGCCTTGAGGGCCTGGCTGACCGGGCAGCCGACCTTGGCCTCCTCGGCGGCGGCGAGGAAGGCCTCCTCGTCCATGCCGGGGACGGTGCCCTCGACGGTGAGGTGGATGCCGGTGATGCCCTCACCGGGCTGGAAGGTGACGTCGGCGGAGGTCACCAGCTTGGTCGGCGGGGTGCCGGCCTTGTCGAGGATGTTGGAGAAGGCCATCGAGAAGCAGCTGGAGTGGGCTGCGGCGATCAGCTCCTCCGGGCTGGTCTTCCCACCGGGCTCCTCGGTGCGGGCCGCCCAGCTGACCGGCTGCTCGCTGAGGATGCCGGAGGAGTCGAAGGTGACGACACCGTTGCCCTTGAAGAGGTTGCCTTCCCAGACGGTGTGTGCGGAGCGCGTGGCTGCCATGACGCATCCTTTCGAAAATGTCCGGCTGTATGTGTCTTCAGTGGTCCAAGGGGCCCGTTGCCGGGTCCTTGCCCCCATCCGATCACACTACGGCTCAACTCACGCGGAAGACCGGGCCCCTGGCGGTGAACGGCAGCCGTGCCCCGCGTGGGATCAGGTACGCGTGCTCGCGCCGCACGCGCAGGGTGTCGCACCAGCCGTCGGTGATGACCAGGACGGGCGCGCCGGGCGGGAAGTCCTCGGCGCGGTGCAGCAGGTCGATGCCGGGTTGCAGGACGGTGCCGCCGCGGCCGCGCACCCGTACCCGGCCCGCGATCTCGGTGACGGGCAGGTAGCCGGCGTCGTGCGGGGCCGCGTCGCAGAACACGACCCGGGCGGCGGGCACGTCCCGGGCCTCGGCGTAGGAGGCGATCGCGCCCAGGGCCTTGCCGAGCAGGACGCGGTCCATGGAGCCCGAGGTGTCGAGCACGACGCCGAAGGTGCAGCGGGCGGTCTCCTCGGGCGGGAAGTACCGTCCGGCGCGCGGGATGTCGGGCGTGGCCGCCTGGCGCCGCGCGGGGCGGGCGTAGGAGCGGACGGGTTCGGGGCGGGGCACGAACTCGTCGAACCAGCGGGCCAGGCGTGCGTCCCAGGGCAGCGGCGGGTGGCTCAGCGCCCGGATCTCCTCGACCAGGGCGCCGGGCAGGAAGCCGCGCTCCTGCCGCTGGTGCAGGTCCAGGCCCTGGGCGAGGCCGCGGCGGTAGAACGCGTCGAGGTCGACGTAGTCGCGGGGTGAGCCGAGCGGGCCGCCGAGGATGTCGCCCACGCCCTTGCCGCGCAGGGTGGCCAGACGGCGCTTGCGGCGCAGGTCGCCGGCGATGCGGTCGTAGACCTCCTCGGCGGAGAGTCCGGCGAGCTGCGGGTCGTACAGCAGCCCCTCGGGCATGGTGCCGACCTCCATCTCGGTCAGCCAGCCGTTGATCACGTAGTCGCAGGCGACGTTGAAGAGGTAGGGGTCGCGGGTGCCGCAGCGGTCGCCGTGGCGCAGGGCGGCGTGCAGCATCTCGTGGGCGAGGACGAACCGCCACTCCTCGTCCTCGAAGGAGCGCAGGGGGTTGATGTAGATCTCGGCCGCCTCGGCGTCGACGGCGGCGACGGCGATGCCGTGGGCGCGGGCGAGTTCGGCGTCGGCGACGAGCGTGATGCCGGCCGCGATGCCGCCGAGCAGCGGGTAGGAGGAGATGAACCAGCTCAGCGCGCGCTGCCAGGGGCGCGGCCGGGGTGCCTCGCCGTCCAGGCTGTCGCGGCGGCCGCCGGCCATGTCCATCGCGGCGGACACGGTCCGGGTCAGGGCGGTGGCGAAGGCCAGCTGCCAGTCGGGCGGCCGGGACCAGCCGATCCACGGCACCAGCACCTGGTCGGGTTCGTCGCCCGCCGTGCCGCAGCGCTCGTACACCGGGGGCAGTCCGTCGCGCCGCCAGCGGGCGGCGAGCTGCTCCTCGTCGCCGTCCGGGTAGGAGGCGGGCAGGTGCTCGGGGGTCTCGCCGACGGTGAAGCCGAGCAGGAAGCGGTTGACGACGACGCAGCGGGCGGCGAGGTCGAAGCGGTCGGGCTGGACGCGGTCGCCCTTGACCGCGGGGACGTGCCCGAAGCCGAGGTGGAGGACGGCGTGGGCGAGCGCCCAGGCCCAGGCGGCGGGCTCGGCGAGCCGGTCCGGGTGGGCGTGCAAAGTGCCGTCGGAGTCGACGGCCACCAGCCCGTCGCGGGGGGCGAGGGGGCACTCCTCCTGGCGGCAGACGTCGAACTCCACGGCCGCGAGGGCCGGGTTGGTCTTCATCAGCCGCATGCCCTCGGCGAACGCCTCGCCCGCGAGGTCCCGCTTCTTCCTGCGCCGGTCCTTGCCGGGGCCACGGCTCACCGCCGCGCCTCCACCAGCCGGGGCATGTCCCGGGCCGCCTCGACGAGGAACCAGGAGGGCAGCACGGGGTTGCCGTCGGCGTCGGAGGCGATGACGGTCTGGGCGACCTCGACGGAGATTTCGGCGAGCTGCACCAGCAGCGACTTGGCGCGGTAGGCGGTCTGCCGGCCGTTGGCCGACATGTGCTCCTTGCTGACGGGCAGTTCCTTGACCAGACGGCCGCGGAAGGAGTCGGCGAGGTAGTAGAGCAGATCGCGGTCCTCCGGGCGGTTCGGCCAGCGGGCGTCGCCCTTGATGATCGCCTCGATGCCGTACCGGCTGCGCACGACCTTGACGTAGCCGCAGAACGCCTGGGCGTGCGCGGGCGTCAGCGTGCCGTGCGCGAGCACCCGCAGCGTCTCCTCGTCGAGGTCGCGGCCGAAGGAGTGCAGGGCGTCGGAGAGCATGTGCCAGGAGCGGGGCGTGGAGAACGGCTCCTCCGTCTTGGGCGGCGTGGACCACAGGTGGTCGGGCCGGTCGGTGAGGTGGTCCGTGATCCACGGGTGGATGCCGTTGTTCCCGGCCCAGGTCAGCCAGTCCTTGGGGGAGGCCTCCAGATGCACGTGGGTGAGCCGGTTGACCAGCGCGGAGGCGATGGGCCGGGCGAGGGCGTTGTCGGTGGCGCGGTTGCCTGCGCCGACGACGATGGACCCCTTGGGCAGCTCGTAGGTCCCGATGCGGCGGTCCAGGATCAGCGAGTAGAACGCCTTCTGCACGTCCGGTGTGGCCGCGTTGAGCTCGTCCAGGAACAGGCAGTAGGGCTCGTCCCGGGCGATCGCCTCGGGCGGGCAGAACACCGAGCGGCCGTCGCGGATCTGCGGCACGCCGATGAGGTCCTCGGGGGCGAGCTGGGTGCCCAGCAGGCTCACGCACTCCAGGCCCAGCGACTCGGCGAAGTTCCGCACCAGGGAGGACTTCCCGATGCCGGGGGCGCCCCAGACGAAGACGGGCCGCACGGTGGCGAGGCCGAGCAGCAGGTCGGGGAGGCGGGCGGGCGTGACGGTGACGGCTGCCTGCAAGGCAGGGGCTCCTCGGGAGGTAGGGAGAGGACGAGCCCCACCAGTGTGGGAGGACGGCTGCGCGAACGCAGCCGAATTTCAGGGCGGCGCGCTCCTCGCTCGGGAACGCAGCCGCATGTCAGGCGGCGCGCTCCTCGCTCGGCTCCAGCGGCACCTGCGGTCCGTTCGACTCGCGCAGCCAGCGGTCCAGGACGCGGTGGACGTGCTCGGCGCCGACGAGTTGCTCCCCGTCCGCCACCGGCGCGGACAGGGCGAGCGGCGACAGCAGGAACGGCTTGCCCTGGGCGCCACCGAGCCCGCCGTGGGAGCCGATCTGCTCCTCGAAGGCGAGGACTTCGCCGTCGGCCGGGTCGTGGAAGGAGTTCACCATGATGTCGGCGGTGTGCGGGAAGGTGTGCGTGCGGCGGACCGCTTCGACGGCGCCCGGGCCGAACGGGGCGAGCGGGCCGGGGTCCTCGTCGAGGTCGGCCAGCGGGATCTGCGCCCCGTACGCGCCGAGGACGACACCGCCGTGCCGGTCGCTGCGGACCAGCAGGAAGCCGATGCCGGGGTGGTTGGCGAGGGTCGGCAGCAGGGCGGGGTGGCGGGCGTCGATCTCCTCCTTGCTCATGCGGTGCGTGACGTCCGGGAAGGAGACCAGGCCGAGGTTGCCGGAGGCCAGCACGATCGGCTCCGAGCGGCGCGCGGGGCGGTGCCGCTCGTCGCCCTCCTCGACCGGGATGCGCAGGGCGGCCCGCACGGCCGTGCGGGCCTCCGCGCCACTGCGGGTGCGCTCCGCACGGCGCGGCACGGGCAGGCCGCAGCCGGCCCGCACCAGGTCGCCGAGGGTGAGGCCGTACCGGGAGCGGAAGGTCTCGCCGGGGCTCTGGCCGTGGTCGGACAGCACGACGATCCGGTAGGGGCGCGGGGCGTGCTCGGCGACGTTCTCGATCAGCGCGAGGGAGCGGTCGAGGCGTTCGAGGACCTTCTGCGCGTCGCGGCTCGCCGGGCCGGAGTGGTGGGCGACCTCGTCGTAGGCCACCAGGTCGGCGTAGACGGCGGTGCGGCCGGCGAGCATGTCGCCCATCACGGCGGCGACGACGACGTCCCGCTCGACGACCGTCGCGAAGGCGCGGATGAACGGGTAGAGGCCGCCGCGGGAGACCCGCGGACGCTGCTTGCACAGTCTCGCCCGGGTGGACTGACCGATCTCCCGGCCCACCTCGGCGACGAAGGACAGCGCCGTGCGCACGGCGTTGGCCGGATCGGAGAAGTAGGCGAAGTAGCCCGCCCGGGAGCGGTTCTCACGGCTGCGGCGGCGGGTGGCGATCGACAGCACCAGGGCCTGCTGCTCGGCGCCGCCGCTGAACAGGTTGCCGCGGGAGGCGCCGTCGACGCTGAGGAGACCGTCGTGTCCCGCGTATCCGACGGCGCGCCGCTGGAGTTCGGCGGCGCTGGTCGGGCGGTTGCAGACGACGACCTCGCGGGTGTCCTTCTCGTACCAGCGGAACGCGGGGACGTCGTGGTTGCTGCCGTGCAGGATGCCGAGCTGGCTGGCGCCGGTCTGGCTGGACCAGTCGGTGCGCCAGGGGGTGAGGCGGTGGGTGGGGCGGCCGCCGTCGGCGGTGCCGAGCCAGCGTGCGACGGTGGGCATCAGGCCCTCGCCGACCGCGTCCAGCAGGGTGTCGTGGCCGACGCCGTCGAGTTGCAGGAAGACCGTGCCGGGGCCGGCCGGGCAGGGTGGTCCGGACCGGCGGCGGCGGTCGGAGAGGCGGTACAGCCGGCGGCGGTAGGCGTCGTCGTCGCGCACGGCCAGGGCGGCGCCGGTCGCCGACGCGACGGCCGACATCACGGCGGCGACCACGACGGCGGTCTCCGGGGCGGCGGCACCGCGCTCGGCGGGGTTCAGACGCAGGGCTAGCGTGAGGAGCGCGCCGTTGAGGAAGAACACCAGCAGCCCGAGCACGAGCGCCGGCACGAGGAGCAGGAGCCGGACCAGCAGCGGCCACACCAGGGCCGAGAGCAGTCCGAAGGCGCCGGCGCCGAAGGCCGCCGTGACGGCGATGTCGGTCGCGCTGTCGCCGTCGGCCGACCGGAGCCGGAAGTCCGGGAGGATCCCGGCGAGCACGAGCATGGTGACGGTGGAGACCGCCCACACGGCGACGCTCCGCCCCACCTGACTGGCAACCCGCCGCCACCGCACGCCCCGCCACCTCACGTCCCGGCCCGCCTCGGCCGCGGACCCTCACCCACAGTGTCTCAGCGCCCCGGAGTGGCCCTGCCGCGCCCAGAGTGTCCTTCGCGCCGGGGCCGCCGTCGCTCAGCGGCCGTCGTAGCCCGCCGTCGGCATCGAGAGGCGGCGGTGCACGCACGCCTTCATCGCCGCGTCGTACGCCGGCTCCGCGTGCCCCACCGTCTCGACCCGTACCCCGCGTCGCGCGCACTCCGCGGTGAACTGCTCGACGGACGCGAGGGCGCTCTCCAGCACCCGCCGGCTGGGGGCCACGAACAGGTCGAGGCCGGGGCGGACGCCGTCCCACAGCGCGCCGTGGTCGGGGCGCAGCCCCCGCACCAGCAGCTCCCGGCTGACCACGTAGCCCCGCTCGGCGGCCCAGCGGGCGCACATCGCGTGCTGGCTGCGGGAGTCGACCAGGAACGGATCGTCGTCCAGTTCCTCCAGCGGCGTCAGACTCGCGATCGCCGTGACCCGGACCGGCACCATGGCGTCCCCCTCACCTCCGGTTTCGCCGCCGACCCTACTCCTGCACGTAGGCTTCGGGGAGTCGCGCGAAGGAGGCAAAGAAGTGCCGGTGGAGATCACCTGGTGGGGTCACGCCACTTGCACGGTCGAGGACTCGAACGTACGCGTACTCACCGACCCCTTGTTCGCGCGCCGGCTCGCGCACCTGCGCCGCCGACGCGGAGACCTGCCGCCGCCCGGCGCCCGGCAGGCGGACGTGGTGCTGGTCTCTCATCTGCACGCCGACCACCTGCACGTGCCCTCGCTGATGGGGCTCGCGCCGGGCACGCGCCTGCTCGTGCCCCGGGGCGCGCGCCGGGCGGTGCCCGGTCTGCGCCGGCTCGCGCACCTGCGGGTGAGCGAGGTGGCGCCCGGGGACGAGACACCGGTCGGCGACGTCGTCGTACGGGCGGTGCCCGCGCGGCACGACGGGCGGCGGCTGCCGGTCGGGCCGCACCGCTCCCCCGCTCTCGGCTACGTCATCGACGGTGAGGCGCGGACGTACTTCGCTGGGGATACGGGGCTGTTCGACGAGATGGCCAAGGAGGTCGGGCCGGTCGAGGTGGCGCTGCTGCCGGTGGGCGGCTGGGGGCCGTACCTGGGCGAGGGGCACCTGGACGCGGGCCGGGCGGCGGAAGCGCTGGCGCGGCTGGCGCCGAGCAGTGCGGTGCCGGTGCACTACGGCACGTACTGGCCGATCGGGATGGACGCCGTGCGCCCCCATGAGTTCCATGCGCCGGGGGATGAGTTCGTACGGCTGGCGGCCCGGCGCGCGCCGGGCGTGGCGGTGCACCGGCTGGGGCACGGGGAGAGTGTGCGCCTGGAGGTCGCGCGGTGACCTGGTCCGCGCCCCTGGCGCAGGCCGGCCTGCCCCTGCTGGCGGCGCCGGCCGTCACCCCGGCGTCCGTCGTGCCGGAGACCACGCAGCAGGCGATCGGGTATCCGACGCTCTTTCTGCTCGTGCTCCTCGGGGCGTTGGTGCCGGTCATCCCGACGGGGGCGCTGGTGAGTTCGGCGGCGGTGGTCGCGTTCCACCAGACGGCGCCGTTCTCGCTGGCGATGGTGTTCGTGACGGCGTCGCTGGCGGCGTTCCTGGGCGATGCGGCGCTGTACTGGCTGGGGCGGCGCGGCATGAAGTCGAGGAACGGGTCGCGGTGGCTGGAGGCGATCCGGGCGCGGGCGCCGGAGGACCGGCTGGCGCAGGCGCAGGGGAAACTGGCCGCGCACGGGGTCGCGGTGCTGGTGCTGTCCCGGCTGGTGCCGGCGGGGCGCATTCCGGTGATGCTGGCCTGTCTGCTGGCGAAGTGGCCCATGCGGCGGTTCGCCCGGGGGAACTTCCCGGCCTGTCTGGCCTGGGCCGTGACGTACCAGCTGATCGGGATCCTCGGGGGGTCGCTGTTCGACGAGCCGTGGGAGGGCGTGGTGGCGGCGGTCGTGCTGACCCTGCTGATCAGTGCGGTGCCGGGGCTGGTGCGGCGAGTGCGCAGTTCCCCACGCTCCTAGCCGGCCTCCAGCACCCTCGACGCGCCCACCGGCATGTCCCAGAGGTTCTCCCGGGGCAGGCCCGTCTTCTCCCAGGCCGCGCGGACTCGTGTGAGGGGTTCGAGGACCGGCTCGGCCGAGAGGACGAACGTGGCCCAGTGCATGGGGGCCATGCGGGTCGCTCCCAGGTCCTGGGCCGCTCGGACCGCTTCCTCCGGGTCGCAGTGGACGTCGCTGAGCCACCAGCGGGGGTCGTAGGCGCCGATGGGGAGGAGGGCGAGGTCGATGCCGGGGTAGCGGCGGCCGATGCGGGAGAACCAGTGGCCGTAGCCCGTGTCGCCCGCGAAGTAGACGCGTCGGCCGTCCCGGTCGGTGAGGACCCAGCCGCCCCAGAGGCTGTGGCAGGTGTCGGTGAGGGTGCGCTTGGACCAGTGGTGGGACGGGACGAAGTCGAAGCGGACGCCGTCCAGTTCGGCCGCCTCCCACCAGTCGAGCTCCGTCACGCGCGTGAAGCGGCGGCGGTGGAACCAGCGGGCGAGGCCGGCCGGCGCGAACACCGGGGTGTCGCGCGGGAGGCGGCGCAGGGTGGGGGCGTCCAGGTGGTCGTAGTGGTTGTGGCTGATGACGACGGCGTCGACGCGGGGCAGGTCCTCCCAGGGGACGCCGACGGGCGTGATGCGGGCCGGGGTGCCGAGGATGCGGCGGGACCAGACCGGGTCGGTGAGGACGGTCAGTCCGCCGATCCGCAGCACCCAACTGGCGTGTCCCGCCCAGGTGACGGCGACCGTGCGGGCGTCGACGCGGGGCAGGGGGGCCGGGGCGTAGGGCAGCAGGGGGATGTCGGCGAGGCCTTCCGGGCCGGGTCTGACGGCGCCCTCGCGGGCGAAGCGGGCCATGGCCTTGAGGCCGGGGAGCGGGGCGGTCAGCCGGTCGTGGAAGGTGCGCGGCCACACTCTCCGCTCGGCCAGCGGCCTGGGTTCGGCCAGGGGCGGGTACGGGGGCGCGAGGGGGGACGGGAGGGCGGGACCGTCGGCTTCCCGGGTGGTCGTGCTCGTGGTCGACTCGGACTGCTGCGTCATCGAGGAGGCTCCCATCGCTGAGCGTCGTCGCGGAGATCGTCGAAGACCGACTTCAGGTGGATCAACGCGCGGTGCACGTGCGGCAGTTCCAACGGCGTGGGTGACGTGAGGCATTCCGCGCGTTCCGTGTCGGAGCCGGCCACCAGTGCGCCGGTGGAGAGCCGCACGCGCGGGGTTTCGAGTTCGTCGCCGAAGCGGTGGCCGCCCGGCGCGGGCATGCCGAGCCGGGCGGAGAGGAAGTCCTCCAGTTCCTGTGCGTCGCCGACGCCGTGCGCGCTCAGCGCGGGGCGCAGCGGGGAGAGGTCGACGTACAGATGGCGGCCGGCCCGGGGCGGCCGGGCGAGGGCGCCCGCGCCGACCACGGCGGCGTGCGCCTCGGCCGCCACGCGC
The DNA here is from genome assembly GCF_964272415.1 of Streptomyces sp. SudanB52_2052. Classification (NCBI taxonomy): domain Bacteria; kingdom Bacillati; phylum Actinomycetota; class Actinomycetes; order Kitasatosporales; family Streptomycetaceae; genus Streptomyces; species Streptomyces sp. SudanB52_2052. The sequence goes on from NZ_OZ186796.1 coordinate 1,498,598, forward strand.
GCGTGCAGGCGCACGGCGGCGGCCACGCGTGCGGTCACCGGTTCCGGTTCCGCCAGGGCGTAACCCGCCGCCGCGGCGACGGGGGCGGCGACCCGGGCGTCGAGAGCGGTGAGGACGTCGAGCACGCGTGCGTGGAGGCCGTCGGCGTCCGCGCCGGCCGGGAAGCGGGCCGCGGCGGCGGGCCAGCCGGGCGGGAGCAGGGCACCGGCCAGGTCGGTGACGACGGTGACCCGGTCGGGCAGCATCTCGGCGGGGCTGAGCAGCACGGTGTCGTGCGGGTCGTGCAGGGTGTCGCGCCAGGTCTCGTCGCTGACCAGGTGCAGGCCCTCCCCCTGGGCGGCCTCGACGGTCTCGTGCAGCAGCTCGGGCGGGGCGACGGTCGCGGTGGGGTCGTCGGCGACGGACAGCACGAGCAGGCGCGGGTCGCCGCCCTCGGCGCGGACCCGGCGCACCGTCTCCAGCAGGGCGTACGGGTCCGGGACGCCGCCGCTCTCCGGCGGGGTCGGCACGTGGAAGGAAGGGCGTCCCAGCAGGCGCGCGTACGGCGCCCACCAGGCGGCGCAGGGCCGTGGGACGAGGACGTCGCCGCCGAGGGCGGCGGTCAGCGCGAGCAGCAGGGCGGGCGCGCCGGGGCCGGCGGCCACGCGGTCGGGGTCGCAGTGCAGTCCGCGCCGGTCCCAGTAGCCGCAGGCGGCCTCCCGCAGGGCCAGGCCGCCGCCGACCGGTTCGTGGTCGCCGCGGGAGGCCGCGGCGGCGAGCACCGCGGACAGCTCCGGCAGGACCGGCAGCCCGTCCTCGGGGAGCGGCGGCCCGAAGCGGACGGGGCCGTGACCTACCGGGTCCGTCCGCCGCATCCGTACCTCCGCTGTGCCTGGTGCCGCCGTGTCCTGTCGCCTACGGCGCGTGCGCCGTCCGCTGTCCGGTGCTCCGTACGGTGCAACTCGTGCCCTCGGCCACTGAGTACCCAGGGTGCCGCCGCCCCATGGGCACCCGGCCGGGTCGTGACGGTCACAGCATGAGTGGGCCGGGCCGGGGAAACGGGGGGCGTGCGGGGCGCCGGTGCGCGCCGGGGTCAGCGGTACATGTCGGTCTCCCGGTTGCGCAGCCGGTGCACGGCGGCGCCGAACGCGCCCGCGATCAGCACCCCGCCGGCGACCAGGGCCGGCACGGAGTCGGTGAAGGCACCGCCGTCACCGGCCCGCACCCCGCGCTGGACGACCGCCGCGCCGCAGTCGGTGTGGTGCGGTTCGGGGTGCTGCGGGTCGGAGTGGTGCGGGTCGCTGTGGTGGGGGTCGCTGTGGTGCGGGGGCTCGGGGCAGGGCTTGTCCGGCTTGTGCGGGGGCTTGTGGGTGGGCCCGTGGGACGGCTTGTGGGGGCCGGAACCGTGGGCCACGGTGAACGTCGCGCTCCACTCCTTGCCCTCCCCGCCGGGCGCGGCCGGGCAGGTCCCGTCCACGGTCCACGCGGAGTCCTCGCCCCCGGCGTCGGGATCGCCCTCGAAGTTCTCGGCGGAGGCGATCCTGGCCGTGCCGCGGTAGGCCGGACCGGACACCTCGTCGTCGTTGCCGGTGACCCGGCGCAGCGGGACGGTCCCCTCGTCGAAGGCCTGGGAGGTGGCGTCCATGGTGTCGGGGGGCGGTCCGCCGGTCGGATCACAGCTGACGGAGACGGTGAGCGTGCCGCCGGGCTCGACGGTGGCGGGAGCGACCTCGGCGGCGGGTTCGGCGAGGACGGCCGGTGCGAAGCCCACCAGGGCGGACCCGGTGAGGACGGCCACGGACAGGGCGTGGAGGGTACGGCGCATGGAGGGGACTCCTTCGGTCGTCATGCCCCTCTGCCATGACAGCCCGCCCGCGACGGGCCCGCGCGAGACCGGGCCCCATTAGCGGGACAGCACCCGCCAACCGGGTGAACGCGGGGAAACCCAGGGGCGCGGGGAACTGCGCGACCGGCCACGAACGACCCGCACCCGCGCAACCGCCGGAACCCCCTTACGGCCCTACGCCACGTCCCGCATCACCTGCTCCCGCACCCGCCCGCAGCACCGGCTGATCAGCCGGGACACGTGCATCTGCGAGATCCCCAGTTCCTCGGCGATCCGGCTCTGGGTCATGTCGGAGAAGAACCGCATGTACAGGATCGCCCGCTCGCGCTCCGGCAGCGCCGCCAGCCGCGACTTCACGGCCTCCCGGTCCACCACCGTGTCCAGCGCCGGGTCGGGGGACCCCAGCGCGTCACTGAGCGAGTACCCGTCCTCGCTGCCGGGCAGCTCCGCGTCCAGGGACAGCGCCGTGAAGCTCTCCAGCGCCTCCAGGCCCACCTGGACGTCCTCCTCGCTCATCTTCGCGTGCGCGGCGATCTCGGCCACCGTCGGCCTGCGGCCGGAGATGGTCTGGGACAGGTCCTGGGAGGCGAAGCGCACGCGGTTGCGCAGGTCCTGGACGCGACGGGGTACGTGCAGGGTCCACATGTGGTCGCGGAAGTGCCGCTTGATCTCGCCGGTGATGGTCGGCACGGCGTAGCTCTCGAACGCGTTGCCGCGCGCGGGATCGTACCGGTCGACGGCCTTGACCAGGCCGAGGGCCGCGACCTGCCGCAGGTCCTCGAAGCTCTCGCCGCGGCTGCGGAAGCGTCCGGCGAGGCGGTCCGCCATGGGCAGCCAGGCCTCGACGATCTCGTCGCGGAGCGCGTCGCGCTCCGGGCCGGCGGGCATCGAGGTGAGCCTGCGGAAGGCCTCGGCGGTGTCGGGGGCGTCGTCGTGCGGGTGCTGCTTCGCGCTGGTTCGGGTCGGCATGATGCGTCGCAATTCCCTTGAGGGTGCTCTGGGTTGGACAGTCACCGTGGGAGCGCGTCGACGTGCGGACCAGGGGCGCCGGTGACGGCGCGCTGCGCCGCTCCCACGGGCGTGCCTCCTGTCCGAAGCACTGAGGTGCGCCTGCCCCCGGCCCCCGCCCGCAAACCCGGCCAGGTTTTCCGCCGTCGCGCAGGGTGACTCGTACTGCTGGCTCTGTCCCCATACGTCCGGGAGGTCGTACATGAGCACCAAGGTCGCCGACCACGTCCTGCAGAGGCTGCGCGAGTGGGGGGTGGAGCAGGTCTTCGGCTATCCGGGCGACGGGATCAACGGACTGCTCGCCGCATGGGGCCGGGCCGAGAACGAGCCACGTTTCGTGCAGTCGCGGCACGAGGAGATGTCCGCGTTCCAGGCGGTCGGTTACGCCAAGTTCAGCGGCCGTCTCGGAGTGTGCGCCGCGACGTCGGGGCCGGGCGCGATCCACCTGCTGAACGGCCTGTACGACGCCAAGCTGGACCACGTCCCGGTGCTGGCCATCGTCGGCCAGACCCACCGCACCGCGATGGGCGGCTCCTACCAGCAGGAAGTGGACCTGCACACGCTGTACAAGGACGTCGCCTCCGATTTCGTGGAGACGGTGACGGTGCCGGAGCAGCTGCCGAACGTGCTGGACCGGGCGATCCGCACCGCGTACGCCCGCCGCTGCCCGACCGCGGTCATCATCCCGGGCGACGTGCAGGAGCTGGACTACTCGCCGCCGACGCACGAGTTCAAGATGGTCCCCTCCAGCCTGGACCGCAGTTCGTGGACGGCGGTTCCGTCCGACGACGCGGTGCGGCGGGCCGCGGAGATCCTCAACACCGGTGACAAGGTGGCGATCCTGGTCGGTCAGGGCGCGGCCGGGGCGCGGGCCGAGGTGGAGCGGATCGCCGAGCTGCTCGGCGCGGGCGTCGCCAAGGCGCTGCTCGGCAAGGACGTCCTCAGCGACGAACTGCCGTACGTCACCGGCTCGATCGGCCTGCTGGGCACCCGCCCGTCGTACGAGCTGATGCGGGACTGCGACACGCTGCTCACCATCGGGTCGTCGTTCCCGTACACCCAGTTCCTGCCGGAGTTCGGCAAGGCGCGGGGCGTGCAGATCGACATCGATCCGCACATGGTCGGGATGCGCTACCCGTACGAGGTGAACCTGGTCGGCGACGCGAAGGCCACCCTGGAGCGGCTGATCCCGCTGATCGAGGGGGGCCGCGGGCGCGAGTGGTACGACACGGTGTGCGACAACGTGACGCGCTGGCACCAGGTCATGGAGCGCCGGGCGGGCCTCGACGCCCATCCGATCAACCCGGAGTACGTGGCCCGCGCCCTGGACCCGCTGCTGCCGGACAACGCGATCGTGACGTCCGACTCGGGTTCGACGGCCAACTGGTACGCGCGGCACCTGACCATGCGGCCGGGCATGCGCGGTTCGCTCTCCGGCACGCTGGCGACGATGGGCTGCGGGGTGCCGTACGTGATCGGCGCGAAGTTCGCGCACCCGGACCGGCCGGCGATCGCGCTCGTCGGGGACGGGGCGATGCAGATGAACGGGATGGCGGAGCTGATCACGGCGGCGAAGTACCGCCATCAGTGGGAGGACCCGCGGCTGGTGATCGCCGTGTGGAACAACCACGACCTGAACCAGGTGACGTGGGAGATGCGGGCCATGGAGGGCGCGCCGTCGTTCCTGCCCTCGCAGGAGCTTCCGGACGTGCAGTACGCCGCGTTCGCGCGTTCGCTGGGGCTGACCGGCATCCGGGTGGAGAAGCCGGAGGACGTCGAGCCGGCCTGGCGTGCCGCGCTGGAGGCGGACGGTCCCGCGGTGGTCGAGTTCCTGACCGATCCGGCTGTCCCACCGATCCCGCCGCACGCCACCTGGGACCAGATGGAGGCGGCCGCCGCGTCGATCCTGAAGGGCGACGCGGACCGGGGATCGATGGTCAAGCAGGGCTTCAAGGCGAAGGTGCAGGAGTTCCTGCCGGGGCGTGAGAAGAAGTAGCGGCGGCGGGCGCGCCGGCCGGTTCGGGCCGGTCGGCGTCGTCCTGTGGCAGCAGCAGCTCCTCGTACCGGCCCAGCACCAGCACCACTCCGAGCATGAGCAGCGGGATGAGCACAGCGAGCATCGCCATGGCGTGTCCTTCCCCAGAGATGAGTGGGGGGTGTGATCCGGGTCTCCCGCAGGCCGTGGCGCAAACCAGGGCGTACGACGGTGATCCAGTGGGCCGAACCCGTGTCGGCTTCCGGTGTTCGGGTACGCGGTGCGGACCCCCGAAGGTCTGGAGGGAGACATGCAGCGAGGCAGCGACCGGCTGAGCGTCCACCGGGACGACGAGATGAAGCACGAACTGCAGGGTCTGCTCAGGTCCGGGCACCCCACACGCAGTGAGGAGTGGCACGACCCGGAGCCGGCCGCCGAGGACGACCCCGAGGTCGCGTACGGGCCGGTGACGCCGAGCCGGCGGCCGACGTCCCTGGAGTCGGTGCGGCTGGAGCTGGCCCGGATGCTGGGCCGCAGGGCGTTCCCCGCGACCCCGCGTGAGCTGGCCCGTGAGCTGCGCGGCCACCAGGCGCCCGACGCACTCGTCGAGGCCCTGGAGCGGCTGCCGCGCCAGGAGCGCTACGGCAACGTGCAGGAGCTGGCCCAGGCCCTGGTCCGGGCCCGGGAGACCGGGCCGGAGGAGTACGCGTAGGGACCGCGTCGGGGGCACCGCGGGGCGTCCGCCGGCGCGCCGCGGTGCTCCCACCGGCGTGGCGGCCGAGGAAGGGCCCCGTGATGGCCGAGTTGGTGAAGGACGTGATGACTCCGGGTGTGGTCGCCGTGCGCCCGGACGCCTCGCTCGTGGAGGCGGCGCAGCTGATGCGCACCCAGAACATCGGCGACGTGGTGGTGGCCGACGGGCAGGACGTGATCGGTGTGCTCACCGACCGTGACATCACGGTGCGGGCCGTCGCCGACGGTGCCGACCCGATGGCGGTGAGCGTACGGGCCGTGTGCACGCCGGATCCGGTGACGGTGACGCCGGACGACCCGCTGGCGACCGCGGTCACGCTGATGCGCGAGCACGCGGTGCGCCGGCTGCCGGTGGTGGAGAACGGGCTGCCGGTCGGGATCGTGAGCCTCGGCGACGTGGCCGAGGCCGAGGACCCGGCGTCGGCGCTCGCCGACATCAGCCGTGCCGAGCCGGACACCCGGGGCGGCTGATGCCGCGGCGGCGGCCGCTCTCGGGCGGCCACCTCGCGGGCATCGACAGGAACAGCAAGCGCAGGAAGAACGACAAGCACGTGAGGGGCGACGCGGCGCGCTGGAGCGCCGCCCGCTCCGGGGAAGGACGTTGAGCATCATGCGGATCGCATTTCTGGTGGCACCCGAGGGCGTCGAGCAGGTCGAGCTGACCGATCCGTGGCAGGCGGCGAAGGACGCCGGCCACGAGCCCGTGCTGGTGTCGACGAAGGAGGGTGAGATCCAGGCGTTCCACCACCTCGACAAGGCGGACACCTTCCCCGTGGACGAGGTCGTGGGCGGTACCGAGCCCGGTTCGTTCGGCGGGCTGGTGCTGCCGGGCGGCGTGGCCAACCCGGACTTCCTCCGCATGGACGCCAAGGCCGTGGCGTTCGTCCGGGACTTCTTCGAGCAGGGCCGCCCCGTCGCGGCGATCTGCCACGCGCCGTGGACGCTGGTCGAGGCCGACGTCGTGCGCGGCCGGGTGCTGACCTCGTGGCCGAGCCTCAGGACGGACATCCGCAACGCGGGCGGCACCTGGGTCGACGAGCAGGTGAAGGTGTGCGACCACGGGGCCAACAAGCTGGTCACCAGCCGCAAGCCGGACGATCTGAAGGCGTTCTGCGAGACGTTCCTCGACGTCTTCGCCGAGGAGGCCGCCTGATGGCCTCTCCGGCCGACCGCAAGCAGGCGCAGCGCGAGGCGTTCCGGGCGGACGACCCGGCCGCCGGGCCGCTCACCACCGACCAGGGAGTCGCGGTCGACCACACCGACGACTCCCTGGCGGCGGGGGAACGCGGTCCGACGCTGATGGAGGACTTCCACTTCCGGGAGAAGCTCACCCGCTTCGACCACGAGCGGATCCCGGAGCGGGTGGTGCACGCGCGGGGCGCGGGCGCGTACGGGTATTTCGAACCGTACGAGTCCTGCGCGGAGTTCACCCGCGCGGCCTTCCTCCAGGACCCGTCGGTGCGGACGCCGGTGTTCGTGCGGTTCTCGACCGTGCAGGGCCCGAAGGGCTCGGCGGACACCGTGCGGGACGTGCGCGGCTTCGCGACCAAGTTCTACACGTCGGAGGGGAACTACGACTTAGTCGGGAACAACTTCCCGGTCTTCTTCATCCAGGACGGCATCAAGTTCCCGGACTTCGTGCACGCGGTGAAGCCCGAGCCGCACAACGACATCCCGACCGGCGCGTCCGCGCACGACACCCTGTGGGACTTCGTGTCGCTCCAGCCCGAGACGCTGCACACGATCATGTGGCTGATGTCGGACCGCGCGATCCCGCGCAGCTACCGCATGATGCAGGGCTTCGGCGTGCACACCTTCCGGTTCGTGAACGCCGAGGGGCGCGGCACGTTCGTGAAGTTCCACTGGAAGCCGCGGCTCGGTGTGCACTCGCTGGTGTGGGACGAGGCGCAGGAGTGCCAGGGCCGCGACCCGGACTTCAACCGGCGTGACCTGTGGGACGCGATCGACGCGGGCGAGTACCCCGAGTGGGAGCTGGGCGTGCAACTCGTGCCGGAGGAGGACGAGTTCGCGTTCGACTTCGACCTGCTCGACCCGACGAAGATCATCCCGGAGGAGCAGGTGCCGGTGCGGCCGATCGGCCGGATGGTGCTGGACCGCAACCCGGAGAACTTCTTCGCGGAGACCGAGCAGGTCGCCTTCCACACGGCGAACGTCGTCCCCGGCATCGACTTCACCAACGACCCGCTGCTCCAGGCCCGGAACTTCTCCTACCTGGACACGCAGCTGATCCGGCTCGGCGGGCCCAACTTCTCGCAGCTGCCGGTGAACCGGCCGGTGGCGCCGGTGCGCAACAACCAGCGCGACGGCTACCACCAGAGCGCGATCCACTCCGGCACGAACTACTTCCCGAACTCGCTGGGCGGGGGCTGCCCGGCCCACGCGGGTGCCGGGGCAGGCGCCTACACCCATTACGCCGAACGGGTGGACGGTCACAAGATCCGGCGCCGCAGTCCCAGCTTCCAGGACCACTACAGCCAGCCGGCGATGTTCTGGAACAGCATGGCGGACTGGGAGAAGCAGCACATCGTCGAGGCGTTCCGGTTCGAGCTCGGCAAGGTCGGGGCGATGACCGTGCGGGCCCGTACGGTCGAGCACCTGGCCAGGGTCGACGGGGAACTGGCCGCGCAGGTGGCGCGGGGCGTCGGGGTGCCGCCGCCGGCCGGGGCGGAGACCCCGGGCAAGCAGGTCTCCCCCGCCCTCAGTCTCGAGTCGCTGCGCGGGGACGGTTCGATCCGGACCCGGCAGATCGCGGTGCTCGTCACCGACGGGGTGGACGCCGAGCAGATCACCTCCGTGCGGGAGCGGCTGGCCGCCGAGGGCGCGATCGTCGAGGCGCTGGCCCCGGCGGACGGCACGATCACCGGATCCGACGGCGAGACGTACGCCGTCGACCGGGCGCTGCCGACGGTGGCATCCGTGCTGTACGACGCCGTGCTGCTGCCCGGCGGGCCGGTCGGCACCCCGCCGACGGCGGCCGACCCGGACGCGGTGCGGTTCGTGCGGGACGCCTTCCGGCACGGCAAGCCGGTGGGCGCGCTCGGCTCGGGCGTGGGGGTCCTGTCGGCGCTGGAGCCCGAGGGGCTCCACCTGTCGACGGAGTTCCAGCGGGTCGTCACCGACCAGGGGGTCGTGACCGACACGTCGCCGGGGCCGGCGAGCGCGGAGTTCCTGGACGCGTTCGTGGCCGCGATCGCGGCGCACCGCCACTGGGGACGTCCGCCGGTTCGGCGCTGAGCAGCGGGGCCGGGCCGGGTCTCTCCGGTCCGGTCCGGTCCGCGGGTGCGCCGGGCTGCCCTGACCGCCCTTCGAAGAACTTTCGAGGGGTTCGCGAGGGGTTTCGAGGGGCTCAGGTGCCGGGGGTCGTGGGAGTCGCCGACTCCCCGCTCCCGCGCTCCCGGGCCCCTTCGCGTGTGCGGCCCGCGGCGACCGGGCGGCGCGGGTTGCGGCGCAGGTATTCGCCCTCGAGCTGCGCCATGCGCTCGTTGTGGGCCCGCAGCGCGTCGTTCGAACCGTAGAGCAGCGTGTCGTGGCGCGTGCGGTGGATGGTCTCCAGCTCCTTCATGAGCTGCTGGTCGTCCAGCCGGTCAGGGTCCACTCCGGTCATGGTGTCGCCCCGCTCGTCGTGTTCGTTCATGTGGTCCGGGTACCCGCCCGGGGAGCAACTGAGCACTACCCCCGAGCGGCATCCGGGAGGGAGCCATGGATCTCGCTTTTCTGCACCCACTGTACGAACACCAGGGGCCCTGGGCCTCTGTGTACGTCGACACCTCCCGGCATACGGAGGACACCCCCCACGAGCGGCACCTGACGGCCCAGGCGATGGCCAGGGAGCTGGCCGCGCAGGGCGCGGACGAGGCGACCTGCCGGGCCGTGCAGAACGCGATCGAGGATCTGCGGCACTCGTCCGAACCGCATGGCCGGGCCCTGTTCGCCCGGGCGGGCCAGGTCGTCCTGGACCCGCCGCTGGTCCGTCCCCCGCAGGGCGGTGACTGGGCCGAGTGGGCGCCGCTGCCGCGGGTCACGCCGCTGCTGGAGCTGGCCGGTGAGAACCCGGTGTGCGTGGTGGCGTACGTCGACCGCAAGGGCGCGGACTTCGAGCTGCGCAGCGCTCTGGGCCGGGAGGACGCCGGGGGCGTCACCGGGCGCCAGTGGCCGGTGCACCGGACGAGTTCGGTGGACTGGTCCGAGCGGCATTTCCAGCTGCGGGTGGAGAACACCTGGGAGCACAACGCCGCGGAGATCGCCGACGCGCTCGCCGTGTGCCAGGAGGAGACCCGGGCCGACCTGCTGATTCTCGTCGGTGACGACCGTGAGCGGCGGTCCGTGTACGAGCGGCTGCCCAAGCGGCTGCACGACCTGGTCGTCGAGGCGCCGCACGGCACGGGCAGCCGGCTCCTCGACGAGGACGTCGAGCGGGCCCGCGCCGAGCACATGGCGCGGCAGGCCGAGGCGGAGCTGGAGCGGTTCCGGGCCGCCCGTAACCCGGACGACGAGGGCCGGGCCGGGGCCGTGGAGGGCGTGCCCGCGCTGGTCGAGGCGGCGCGGGAGCATCGCATCGACGAGCTGCTGATCAGGCTGGACGGCCCGGACGCGCACCGCGAGGTGTGGATCGGCGAGGACCCGGACCAGCTGGCGGTGCGGCGCACGGACCTGAAGGTCCTGGGCGAGCAGAACTCCTGGCCGGCCCGGGCGGACGACGCGCTGATCCGGTCGGCGGTGGCGACGGACGCGGCCGCGCTGTCCGTCTCCGAGCACGAGGTGCCGGTGGGCGGCCTCGGGGCGCTGCTGCGCTGGAAGTGAGCGGACGGGCTCCGCCCCCCCGGAGCTCCAGCCCCGGAGGTCCAGCCCCGGAGCTCCAGCCCCGGAGCTCTAGCGCGCTCGTTCCACCCGGCGTTCGTCCCAGACCGGGTCCGGGGTCTCCCGGACCCGTCCGTCGCTGCCGAAGACCAGATAGCGGTCGAAGGAGCGGGCGAACCAGCGGTCGTGGGTGACCGCGAGGACCGTGCCGTCGAAGGCCTCCAGGCCCTCCTGGAGGGCCTCGGCGGACTCCAGGTCCAGGTTGTCGGTGGGCTCGTCGAGCAGCAGGGCCGTCACGCCCTGGAGCTCCAGCAGGAGGATCTGGAAGCGGGCCTGCTGGCCGCCGGACAGGCGTTCGAACGTCTGCTCGGCCTGGTTCGTCAGCTCGTAGCGGCGCAGCCGGGACATGGCGGCGCCGCGGTCCTGGGAGTGCTCGGTCCAGAGGATGTCCAGGAGCGTGCGGCCCTCCAGTTCCGGATGGGCGTGCGTCTGGGCGAAGTGGCCGGGCACGACCCGGGCGCCGAGCTTCCACTCCCCCGTGTGCGCCACGGCGTCCCCGGCGAGCAGCCGCAGGAAGTGCGACTTGCCGGAGCCGTTGGAGCCGAGGACGGCGACGCGTTCGCCGTAGAAGACCTCCAGGTCGAAGGGTTTCATCAGGCCCGTGAGTTCGAGTCCCTGACAGGTGATGGCCCGCACGCCCGTGCGGCCGCCCTTGAGCCGCATCCTGATGTCCTGCTCGCGGGGCGGCTCCGGGGGCGGTCCGGCCTCCTCGAACTTGCGCAGGCGGGTCTGGGCGGCCTGGTAGCGGGAGGACATCTCGTGGCTGATGGTGGCGGCCTGACGCAGGTTCAGCACCAGCTTCTTCAGCTGGGCGTGCTTCTCGTCCCAGCGCCTGCGCAACTCCTCGAAGCGGGCGAAGCGTTCACGGCGGGCCTCGTGGTACGTGGCGAAGCCGCCGCCGTGCACCCAGGCGTCGGCGCCGGTGGGGCTGGGTTCCAAGGAGATGATCCGCTGGGCGGCGCGGGCGAGGAGTTCGCGGTCGTGGGAGACGAACAGGACGGTCTTGCGGGTCTCGGCGAGCCGTTCCTCCAGCCAGCGCTTGCCGGGGACGTCCAGGTAGTTGTCGGGCTCGTCGAGGAGGAGGACCTCGTCGGTGCCGCGCAGGAGGGCCTCCAGGACGAGGCGTTTCTGCTCACCACCGGAGAGGGTGCGGACCTGGCGCCACTGCGCCTTCTCGTAGGGGACGCCCAGCGCGGCCGTGGTGCACATGTCCCACAGCGTCTCGGCCTCGTAGCCGCGGGCCTCGGCCCAGTCGGCCAGCGCCTGGGCGTACTTCAGCTGGGCGGCCTCGTCGTCGACGGTCATGATGGCGTGCTCGGCGGCGTCCACGGCACGGGCCGCGTCGCGGATACGGGGGGTCGCGACGGACACGAGGAGGTCCCGGACGGTCGTCTCGTCGCGTACGGATCCGATGAACTGCCGCATCACGCCCAGGCCGCCGCCGACGGTGACGGATCCGCCGTGCGGCCGGATCTCACCGGCGAGCATGCGGAGCAGGGTGGTCTTCCCGGCGCCGTTGGGCCCCACGAGGGCGACCACGGCGCCCTCCCCCACCCGGAAGGACACATCACCCAGCAACGCCCGTCCGTCGGGCAGGTAGTACTCCAGGTGCGCGGCTTCGAGGTGACCCATGCCCGCGATTCTCCGGGGCGCCTCACACACCGGGCAAACATATTTCCATGGTCGCGCCGGACATCCGCCCGAGGCGTGTGCCCCTGCGGGCCCCGGAGGGTCAGGCCGCCGCGTTCAGCAGGTCGGCCAGTACGTCGGGCCGTTCCAGTGCGATGAAGTGGCCGGCCTGGGGCACCTGCGTGAAGTCGGCGGTCGGCAACAACTCCTTGTTGGCTCGTCTGTCCGAGGGGCGGGACCAGTCCCGCTCGCCGTAGACGAGGTGGATGGGTGCCTTGACCTCGGGGTAGCGCGAGCGGGCGGCGATGAGGCTGGGCAGGGCCTGGTACACCGCCCGGGCGACGGTGGAGTAGCCGGGGCGGCCGCCCACCTGGAGGAGTTCGTCCACGTAGTCCTCGCGCAGCGCGCTCCTGTCGCCGAGGCCGCCCTGAAGGATCTTGCGCAGGGCGGGCTTGGGCTCCACCCCCGCGATCACCGGCCCCACCCCCGGGGTGAGGACACCGCCGACCACCACGCGGGCGAGGAGGGAGGACCGGGCGATCCCGCCGCGGAAGTCGTAGGCGTTGACCGCGACGACGCGCCGGACCCGCTCCGGGAGATCGGCGGCGGTGGTCAGGGCGAGCACCGCCCCCATGGACTCCCCGACCAGCGTCACGTCGTGGAGGTCGAGTTCGGTCAGGAGCCGCTCGACGCCCGCGCGCATGGCCGGCTCGTCGTACGACGCCCCGGGCACGATCTCGGAGTAGCCCATCCCCGGCAGGTCGAGGGCGTGGACGGTGTAGCGGTCCGCGATCAGCGGGACGAGGTGGCGGAAGTGCTCGGCCTGCGTGCGCACGGTGTGCAGCAGGACCAAGGGGGCGCCGGTGCCCGCCCTGAGGTAGCGCAGCGTCCCCTCACGGCCGTCGAGTCCCGCCCGCGGGGCGAGGGTGTGGCTGGTGGTCCCCGGAACGTGGATCGTGGGGCGTGACTCGCGGTCGGACATCTCGCCGACTCCTTGCCTGTGAAGGGGTTTCGGCCACGGTAAACCGATCGGTTTCCGGGCGCAAGCGACACGGCTTGCGGGAGTGAAACCGATCGGTTTACAGTGATGAAACTGATCGGTTTCTCGCTATGGGGCGAGCCGTGACCCCCGAATCCCCAGGAGTACGGATGACTGCCGCGCGCGACGCCGAGGAGCAACCGACGGCCCCGGCCCCCAGGCTTCCGGCGAAGCTGGCCGCCCACCCGTCCGTACAGGCCGTCCTCGCCCGGCGCACGGCGGGCGACGTCGCGAGCCCACCGCCCGTGATCGACGCGGCCTGGCTGCGCGAGCTGTGCCTGGCGACCGGGGCGGACGACGCCGCCGCGGTCAGCCTGGACCACCCGGACCTGGCCGGCGAGCGGGAGCACGCGCGGTCCGCGCTGCCCGGCACCCGCACCCTGATCGCGATGGCGGTCCGGATGAACCGCGACAACTGCCGCTCCCCCGCCCGCAGCGTGGCCAACCAGGAGTTCCACCAGGCCGACGAGCAGGCCAACCACGCCGCGCGCACCGTCACCCGGGCCCTTCAGGACGCCGGCTACCGCGCGCTTCACCCGTCGGTCGGCTTTCCGCAGGAGATGGACCGCTTCCCCAGCGAGCGGATCTGGGTGGTGGCGCACAAGACGGTCGCGGTGGCCGCCGGGCTCGGCGTGATGGGCCTGCACCGCAACGTCATCCACCCGACGTTCGGCAGTTTCGTCCTGCTCGTGACCGTCCTGGTGGACGCGGAGGTGAGCGAGTACGGGCAGCCGCTGGACCACAACCCCTGTATCGACTGCAAGTTGTGCGTCGCGGCCTGCCCGGTCGGCGCCATCGCCAAGGACGGCGCCTTCGACGCCCTGGCCTGCACCACGCACAACTACCGCGAGTTCATGAGCGGCTTCACCGACTGGGCGCAGACCGTGGCCGACAGCGAGGACGCCGCCGACTACCGCTCCCGCGTCAGCGATTCCGAGAGCGCCTCCATGTGGCAGAGCCTGAGCTCGCCGCCCGGCTACAAGTCCGGATACTGCCTGGCCGTCTGCCCCGCCGGCGAGGACGTCCTCGGCCCGTACCTGGACGACCGCAAGACATTCATGGACACCGTGCTGCGACCGCTCCAGGACAAGAAGGAAACCCTGTACGTACTGCCGGGCTCGCACGCGCGGGAGTACGCCCGGCGGCGCTTCCCGCACAAGCCCGTCAAGGAGGTCACCGGTGGCTGGCACCCTCCGGCGAGGCGTTCCGCGCCCTCCGAGCGAGAGAGCCGCACGTCATGAGCGGCAGGCGCGCCGCTCCTCTGGAAACCGATCGGTCTGCATCGTGTCCGCTTCGGGTTAACCTCGCGGCATGACCACCGAAGGGAAACCGAGCCCCAGGGAGCGCCTGCTGGAGGCGGCGGCCACGCTCACCTACCGCGACGGCGTCAACATCGGCGTCGAGGCGCTGTGCAAGGCGGCGGGGGTGTCGAAGCGCTCCATGTACCAGCTGTTCGACAGCAAGGACGAACTCCTGGCGGCGAGCCTGAGGGAGCGCGCCGCCGCCTACGTGGCGACTCTCCTGCCCGCGGCGGACGACGGCCGGTCACCCCGCGAGCGGATCCTGCACGTCTTCGCACAGGTGGAAGCACAGGCCGGCGCCCCCGAGTTCCACGGCTGCCGGTACCTGGCCGTGCAGATCGAGCTCAAGGACCAGAGCCACCCCGCGAGCCGGGTCGCCCATCAGATCAAGGCGAACCTGACCGCCTTCTTCCGCGCCGAGGCCGAACGGGGCGGGGCGGGCGATCCGGATCTGCTGGCCCGGCAGCTCAGCCTGGTCTTCGACGGCGCCAGCGCCCGCGCGGGAATCCAGGCCGACAACCTCACCGGGCTCGTCGCGCCCACGGTGACCACCCTGCTCGACGCGGCAGGCGTGCGCTGACGCATCTCCCGTCCGGAAGCCCCCTGACTTCCCGGCGGTACGGAGAACCGTCAGACCCGCTCCAACGCCCGGTGGGGTCCGGCAGGCAGCTCCGCCTCGATCCGGTCGCCGGGGCGGACCACGCCCCCTTCCCGCACCACGCTCATGATCCCGGCCTTGCGCACGACGTTCCCCGCCTCGTCCCGGCCGACGACCCGCTTCAGCAGTCCGTCCTGGAAGGTGTCGATCTGAAGGCAGGGGTTGCGCAGGCCGGTGACCTCCAGGACCGCGGACTCCCCGATGCGCAGCAGCGTGCCGGCCGGCAGGCCGAGCAGGTCGATGCCCGCCGTGGTGATGTTCTCGCCGAGCTCACCGGGCGCCACCTCGAACCCGTCCGCGGCGACCTCCGCGAAGAGCTCCTCGTGCATGAGGTGGACCTGGCGCAGGTTCAGCTGCGTGGGGTCCTGCGCGACGCGCGAGCGGTGCTTGACCGTCACCCCGGCGTGCACGTCCCCCTCCACCCCGAGGCCGGCGAGCAGGGTGATGCTGTCCCGGTTCGGCTTGGTGAACGAGTACTCCCCGTTGCTGCTGACCGCCGTCACGCGCCCGCTCATGTCGTCGTCTCCCCCGATTCGGTCACCATGATCAACTCAGAGCTTGCCCCGTGGGCGGACGGTGTGTCCACCCCCCACCGGGTACCCGCATCCCATGACGACCCCCGACCTGGACCTCACCACCAGGAAGCCCGGGCACCATCCCCTGCGCGACCGCGCCCTCGCCTGGGACCGCCGTCTCCTCGGGGCCGCCACGTCCGGGCACTGGCCGGGGGCCGACTCCGTGCTGCCGCGTCTGAGCCGCGGCGCGGACCACGGCGTGCTGTGGTGCGCGGCCGCCGCCGCCCTCGCGGCGAGCCGTACCCCCCGCGCCCGCCGTGCGGCGAGCCGCGGACTGGCCTCGCTGGGCCTCGCCTCCCTCGCCGTCCGCACCCTCGGCAAGCGCTCGGTCCGCCGCCCCGGCCCGGCGCTCGCCCCGGTCCCGCTGCTCCGGAGGGTGCCGCGGCGGCCGATCACCACGTCGTTCCCCTCCGGGCACGCCGCGTCGGCCGCCGCCTTCGCCGTCGGCGTCACCCTGGAGTCCCCGGCCTGGGGCGCGGTCGTCACCCCGGTGGCCGCCTCGGTCGCCCTCTCCCGCGTCTCCACCGGCGAGCACTTCCCCAGCGACGTCCTGGCGGGCGCCGCCCTGGGCGTGGGCGCCGCGTTCGCCGTCCGGGGCCTGGTGCCGACGCGGGGGCAGGCCACCCCGCCGGCCCGCCCCCGCGCCGAGGTCCCGGCGCTGCTGGAGGGTGAGGGGCTCGTCCTCGTCGCGAACACCGCCTCGGGATCCGCCGAGCGGGCCCGTGCCCTGCGGGACGCCCTGCCGCGCGCCGAGATCGTCGAATGCCCACCGGAGGACGTCCCGGCCGAGCTGGAGAAGGCGGCCTCCCGGGCCCGGGTCCTCGGGGTGTGCGGCGGCGACGGCACCGTGAACACCGCCGCCCGGGTCGCGCTGCGCTCCGGCCTGCCCCTGGCGGTGCTGCCCGGCGGCACCCTCAACCACTTCGCCTACGACCTGGGCGTGGAGGACGTACGCGATCTCGCCCGCGCCCTGCGCCAGGGCGACGCCGTGCGCGTGGACGTGGGGCGCTACTCCTGCGGCGGCGAGCAGGGCCTCTTCCTCAACACGTGCAGCGTCGGCGTCTATCCGGAGCTGGTGCGCGAGCGGGAGCGCTGGTCGCACCGGATCGGCGGCTGGCCGGCCGGCGTGCTCGCGGCGCTGCGCGTGCTGCGGGCCGACCGGCACCCGCTGGAGTCGGAGTTCCAGGGCCGTACCCGGCCCCTGTGGCTGCTGTTCGCGGGGAACGGCACCTATCACCGCATGGGACTCGCGTCCGGACGGCGGCTGGACCTCGCGGACGGGCAGCTCGACGTGCGGGTCGTGCACGGCGGCCGCCGGCCGGCGGCGCGGCTGCTCGCCGCCGCCCTCGCGGGGCCCCTGACCCGCTCCCCCGCGCACGCGGCCGTCCAGGTGGGCCGGCTGCGCCTGGACCACGTGGCGCCCGGCACGCTCCTCGCCTACGACGGCGAAGTGACCGAGGTGGAGGGCCGCGTGGAGCTGGAGAAGCTGCCCGAGGCGCTGACCGTGTACCGGCCCATCACCGGCTACTGACACACCACCACACACCACCGCCCCATCGGTCCACATACTGGTACGCGGGTCTCATCATTCGGCCGGGCTGCGTACGGTGATCTCATGCCGACCGGAACGGAAGGGGTGGGATCCGCCATGCCGGAACCACGGGAGACCGCCGTCTACACCCACGGGCACCACGAGTCCGTACTGCGCTCGCACACCTGGCGGACCGCCGCCAACTCGGCCGCGTACCTGCTGCCTTCGCTCAAGCCCCACATGAAGGTCCTGGACATCGGCTGCGGGCCGGGCACCATCACCGCCGACCTGGCGGAGCTCGTACCGGACGGGCACGTCACCGGTGTCGACCGGGCGCCGGAGATCCTGGAGCGGGCCCGGGCCACGGCGGCCGGACGGGGTCTGGCCAACGTCGACTTCGCGGTCGCCGACGTGCACGCCCTGGACTACCCGGACGACACGTTCTGCGTCGTCCACGCCCACCAGGTGCTCCAGCACGTGGGGGACCCCGTGCGGGCGCTGCGCGAGATGCGGCGGGTCGTCCGGCCCGGCGGTATCGTCGCCGTACGGGACGCCGACTACGAGGCCATGACCTGGTATCCGGCGTCCGAGGGGCTCGACCGCTGGCTTGACCTGTACCGCCGGGTCGCCCGCGCCAACGGCGGTGAGCCGGACGCCGGGCGCCGGCTGAAGGCGTGGGCGCTGCGGGCCGGTCTCACCGACATCACGGCGACCTCCGCCACCTGGACCTTCGCCGCGCCCGAGGAGCGGGCGTGGTGGAGCGGACTGTGGGCCGACCGCACACTGGCGTCGGCGTACGCGGACCGGGCCCGGCAGGGCGGGCACGCCACGACACGGGAGTTGCGGGACGTGGCCGATGCCTGGCGGGAATGGGGCGCGCGGGAGGACGGCTGGTTCAGCGTGCTGCACGGAGAAATTCTCTGCCGAAAGGAAGCCTGAAACCCGGTTTCCGGGACACTCTGAAAGCAGGAGGTTCGAATTATGGTTCCCATCCTGCTGGTGCTGCTTCTGGCCTTGGTTCTGTTCGGCGCCGGATTTGCAGTAAAGGTACTCTGGTGGATCGCGCTGGCGGTTCTCGTCCTGTGGCTGCTGGGATTCTTCGTCCGTGGCACGTCGGCAGCCGGCGGACGGGGGCGTTGGTACAGGTGGTGAATGGGCCACCGTGAAGGTGGCGAAGTAACCCCCCGCTTCCCCGGGACCGACTCAGTCCCGGGGAAGCAGTGGTCCGAGCGGCCCGAGGTCCAGGTTGAGGTCCTCGGGCCGCAGTCCGTAGCGGTCGCGCAGTTCCGCCATCCGCTCCTCCAGCAGCATCAGGGTGAGCCCGATGCGCTCCTCCTGCTCCTCGCTCAGGTCCCCCACGTCGAACCGGCGCAGCGCCTGGCGCTCCATGAGCTGACGCAGCAGCTCCACCACGGTCAGCACGAGTTTGACCAGGTCGCGCTCGACGGTGTCGGGCTCCAGGTCCAGCCGGTTGCGGTGCGGCCGGGGCTCGGGCCGGCGGTTCTCCGGGGACGTCACAGCAACTCCTCGAACGGGGAGGGCACCTGGGCGTTCACCGAGCTGATGAGCGCGTTGAGGTCGATACGGACGAGGTCGACGTCGGCGATGCGCAGCGTGATGTCCCCCGTGATCACGACACCGCCGGCGAGCAGCCGGTCGAGCAGGTCCACGAGGGCGACCTCACGGCGTTCCACTACGGTCACGGCTTCTCCCCGTCGGTCATGCGTCCTCCCCGGCGAACGAATAGGCGGCCCAGGGCCCGGTGAGTTCCACCCGCATTCCGGGCACCTCACCCTTCGTGCGGTCCACCATTTCCACGAATTCCTCGGAATGCGCGCGCGGCACGAGATAGGCGGCATTCAATACGTTCCGCCCGGTCGCCTTGGACAGCGCGGGATTCTGCGGGGGATGCAGCCGGGAATCCTCTGCGAATGCGGAAAGCTCCTCATGCAGCCGGGTCGCGAAATGCTCGGCCTTCTGCCACATCTCCTCGTGCGACCTGGTCTGCATGCGCCGCTGCCGCAGGTAGTCCCGGCCCGAGGTGGCCTTCTGCGCGGGCCGGGGGCTCTGCTGCGGTTCGGACTCGGCGTACACCTTGACGCCCCACTCGACGCGGCCCTCCAGCCGGTCGAGGGTGCGCCGGAAGTCGTCCTCGCGGGCCTCGATCATCATCCGTACGCCGCTGTCGTCCCGGAACACGGTGCCGAGCCGCAGCGGCAGCGGGGTCGTGACAGTGGTGAGCGCGTCGATCACGCCCTGGTGGGCCCGGGCCGTCTCGGTGAGCCAGTCCAGGTCCTCCAGATGGGCGCGGAGCGGTTCCTCCGCGAAGTCCCGCTCCGGCACGTGGCTGACCACGGCGACGAGGCCGTGGTGGTTGAGCGCTCTGGGCGGATCGCCCGCCACCCCCGTCAGCTGGGACTGGAGCGGTGTGCCGAAGGGGCGGCAGACGGCGTAGACGTACCGCAGTCCGGTCACGGTGCCTCCTTCTTCTCCGCGCGGCCGGGCTCCAGTTCCTCCAGCCGGGCCAGCCTCTCGCGCAACTCGGCGTTCTCACGGGTCAGTTCGTCGCGGCGGGCCCGCGAGGACAGGGCCGGGTCGGTCTCCCACCAGTCGATGCCCATCTCCTTCGCCTTGTCCACCGAGGCGACGATCAGCCGCAGCTTGATGGTGAGCAGTTCGATGTCGAGCAGGTTGATGCGGATGTCGCCCGCGATGACGATGCCCTTGTCGAGCACCCGTTCCAGGATGTCGGCGAGGTTGGCGCCGCTTCCATGGCCGTAGGGCTCGGGCATCCTGCTGGGCGTCGTCATCGCCGGCTCCCGCCTTCGGCGTACTCGTCGTCGTACTCGTCGGCCTCGTCCTCCTCGTACGCGCCCTCAGGCTCCTCCTCGGCCTCCTCTTCGGGCTCCTCTTCGGGCTCCTCCTCGTCGTACTCCGACTCGGCCTCGTCCTCGTACTCGCCCTCGGGTTCCGCCTCGCCTTCCTCGCCCTCGTCCTCTTCCTCGTCCTCTTCCTCGTCCTCGGCGTACTCGTCCTCGGGTTCCTCGCCCTCGGCTTCCTCGCCCTCGGGGCGTTCCTCCTCGGACTCCTCCTCGGCGACCGCGTCCTCGTGGCTGGTGACGACCTCGCCGTCGCGGATCTCGCCGCGCCAGCCGTCCTCCGCCTCGCCCTTGAGGGTGATGAAGCGGGCGAAGTTCTTCAGGTCGAGCCGGGCCCGGCGGCCCTGGGCGCGCCAGATGTTGCCGGTCTTCTCGAAGAAACCGGAGGGGTAGTACTCGATGACCAGCAGGACGCGGGTGAGGTTGTCGGCGAGCCGGTGGAAGGAGACGACGCCCTTCGTGGAGCCCTTGGCGCCCTCGGAGGTCCAGACGATGCGGTCGTCGGGGACCTGCTCGGTCGTCGTCGCCTTCCAGCTGCGGTTGGACCACCAGATCTTGGCCTGCCAGTCGGAGTGGGTGTCGTCGGCGCGGTTCGCGCTCTTGACGCCCTTCGCGAAGGTGCTGAAGTCCTGGTACTGGGTCCACTGGTCGTACGCCGTGCGCAGCGGCACGCCGACGTCGATGTGCTCGATGATGACGGTGGGCTTGTTGCCCGAGCGGCCCTTGCGCTTGCCCTTGCCGCCGCCCAGGTTCTTGAAGGCGCCCGTGACCTTGTCCTTGATGCTCGACCCGCCGGTCTCCAGGGCGGCGCGCAGCGGGCCCTTGCCCTCGGCGAGCTTGCGGCCGCCGTCGAGGGCGAGCTTGGCGAAGCCGGGGCTGTTGCCCTCGGCGATGTCGTTCAGTCTGTTGGTGGTCTCGCCGAGCTTGCGGCCCACGCCGGTCAGCATGCGGGTGGCCTGAGCGGCGAGGTACTCCTGCAGCTCGGCCTTCAGCCGGTCGGCGGCCTCGCTGTGGGCCACGTCGGTGAGCGGGTTCTTGGTCGCTCCGTTTGCGGCGGAGCGCGCGGATCCGAGCGTGTCGGTCATCCCTCACCGCCTCCCTTCGGCAGCCGGTTCCGGGAGCTGCCGCCCCTTTTTCCGGCGGACGTCGCCTTCTTCGCGGCCGTGGTCTTCTTCGCCGCCGTCTTCTTGGCGGGGCCCTTTCCGGCGGGGGCCTTCTTCGCCGCCTTCTTCGCGGGTGCCTTCTTGGCGGGGGCCTTCTTCGCCGCCTCCTTCGGGGCCCGCTCAGGCTCCTCGTCCTCCTCCGGCCCGGAGTCCTCGGGCTCCTCGTCGCCGGACTTCTCGGCGTCGGTGTCACCCGTGCCCGGCACCGCGCCCGCCAGTTGGTCGCGGACCTGGGCGGTACGGCCGTGCAGCCGGTCGGCGAACGCGTCGAGCTGCCGCTCGACCATGGCGCCGGAGGCCGCCTTGCCGACACCGCGCAGGTCCTCGCGCAGCTGGTCCCCGATCTCCTTGAACTGCGGGTTGTTCCGCAGCTGCTGCTGGAGCAGGTCGGCGACCATGCGCGGGCTCAGGTTCAGCTTCTTCCCGGCGACCAGGCCGCCGACGGCCATCGCCATCTTGAGTTTCCTGGTGCGCCCCAGGAGATATCCGGCCCCCAGCGCGAGGCCCAGTCCCGTTCGGTTCATGGTGTCGTCCCGTTGCCCGTTCCCGCGCTCCCGCGCGAAGCGATCTCCAACCGGTCGAGGAGTTCGTCCTCGAGGCGGTCGAACTCCTCCTCCGTGATCTCTCCGGCCTCCAACCGCTCCTCCAGACGGGCCAGTTCCGCCCGGACCGTGGCGGGGTCGTAGTAGATCCGCTCGGCCTCCTGGAGTACCTGTCTGATGGCCCAGGCGCTGCCGCGCACCGGTGCGAACGGCAGCAGCAGCACCTCGGAGATCAGGCCCACGTCGTCACCCCGCTCCGGTGTCCGTGCCACTCGCCGCGGTGCCCGCGGGCTCGGCCGGGCCGGGCTCGACGAAGCTGTAGGGGGGCAGCGGGCCGTTGACCCGCACCTCCAGGTGCGGCAGGTCCTTGCGGGCCTGCTCCACCGCGGCCAGGAAGTTCTCGGCCGAGTCCCGGTCCACCAGGAACGACACGTTGGCCAGCCAGCCGGTGGACTCGGGGCCCACGCTCACCGCCTCGGCCGCGGGCTCCAGGACGCTCCGGAGCGCGGCCGCGTCGTCGGCCTCCTTGGCCTTGACGGCGGCCGCGACCATCTCGCCGAGCCGGATCTTGTCGTCGTAACTGCCGCCGCCGGCCTGCCGGTTGGCCTCCGCGAGGCCGCGGATCTCCGGGCTCTCGGCCATCACCTGGTGCAGGACGGCCTCTTCGACGTGGTTGGCCTTGACGTTGTACTCGACCCGGCCGTCCAGGGCCCGCAGGCGCTCCTTGTAGTGCTCGGCGCGCTCGGCGAGCACCCCGGTGATCGACTTGTCGTCCGGTGCGACGCTGCCGAACCGCATGGGCAGCACGCAGCCGGCCGCGCCCGCCTCGCTGAGCACGTTCTGGTGGGCGAGCAGGTCCTTGCGCTTGGGCCGCAGCCCCTCGGGCGCCTCACTGACGACGGCCGCCAGGTCGCCCTCGCGCAGGATGCGCACCGGGCGGGGCGGGTCGCCGACGCCGCCCATGCCCTCGGGGAGCCCGGGGTGCGAGCTCGCCGCGATGCCGTAGACGTAGGTGCTCACTCCTGCTCCTCCTTCCGGCGGGCCGACGTGCTCTTGCGGGCGCGCGGACGCGACTCGGTCTCACGCTCGGAGCCTTCGCTCCGCGCCTGCTTGAAGGCGTCGGAGATGGTCTCGGCGGCGCCGGACAGCGCCCCCTTGGACTTGCCGCGGGCGCCGGACTCGGTGATCTCCCCGACCAGGTCGGGCAGGCCCGGGTCCTTGCGCGGCCCGGCCTCCAGGTCGAGCCGGTTGCACGCCTCGGCGAAGCGCAGATAGGTGTCGACGCTGGCGACGACGACGCGGACGTCGATCTTGAGGATCTCGATACCGACCAGGGACACTCGAACGAACGCGTCGATCACGAGCCCCCTGTCCAGAACAAGTTCAAGCACGTCGTAGAGACCGCTGCTGCCGCCTCCGCCGCCGGTCTGCTGTGCCGGTACGACAGTCATGCCGGCTGTTCCTCCTCGTGTGTGGGTGTGTTTCCGGTCGGGCGGCCTAGCGGCCGCCGGGCCTGCGCGCGTCGGCCCGCCCGCGCTCGTAGCGCCGGACGCGCCGGTATCCGGTGAGCTGCCCCTGGGGGTCGAGCTCCACCTCGTAGCTCGCCATCAGGCTCATCGTGTCGGGCACGCGCTCGAGTTCGAGGACCTCGACCTCCAGCGACCAGCCCTGCTCCGTCTGCGCGAAGGACGACACGGATTCGGCTTCCATGCCGGTGAGTTCCGCGAGCTGCCCGCGCGCCCGGCGCAGCACCTCCATCGGACTCGGCCGGCGGTCGGCCGTCGGGTCGTCGTTCGACGTGTGCGTCTTCTGGGGATTTTGGGAATCCTGGGGTTTCTGTGAACCCTGTGACTCTTGCGTGTTTTTTGTGTTCGACATGGCCACCTCCCCCTCCGTGTGGCCGCAAGAGTGTTCGCCAAACCTCTACGGGCGCATGCATCTGCCACCCGTCACGACCGGCCCGCGGGTGGTTCAGCCGCGCAGGGCGTTCAGCCGCCGCCGGGCCGGCCCCAGTGCCCGGCCCCGGTTCAGCAGGCCTGACCAGGGGTTGGTGCGGGCCTGCTCGACGGCGTCGGCGATGGTCCAGCGGCGGGCGTTCAGCTCCGGGTCGTCCAGCTGCTCCCGGGTGATGGGGGTGGCCACGGGCGCGCCCGGCCGGGGCCGGACGGTGAAGGGCGCGACGGCGGTCTGGGCGTAGGCGTTGCGCTGGATGTCGAGGTAGAGCCGGTCGCCGCGGTCCTTCTTGCGGGCGGCGGTGGTGAGCCGGTCGGGGTGGGCGTCGGCGAGGGTGTCGGCGACGTCCCGGGCGAAGGCGCGGACCTCGTCGAAGTCGTGCCGGCCGTTCAGCGGGACGATCGCGTGCAGGCCGCGCGATCCGGTGGTCATCAGCGCGGCGGGCAGCACCAGCTCGTCGAGCAGCTCCCCGAGCAGCCGGGCGGCCTCCCGCACGGCCTCGAAGTCGTCACCGGCCGGGTCGAGGTCGAAGACCATCCGGTCGGGGTGATCGGGGCTGTCGGCGCGGGACAGCCAGCGGTGCAGGGTGATGCTCGCCTGGTCGGCCAGGTAGAGGAGGGTGGCGGTGTCGTCGCAGACGGTGTGGCGGACGGTGCCGCCCTCCTTGGCCAGGTCGACGCGCCGGATCCACTCCGGGTAGTGGTCCGGGGTGTTCTTCTGCATGAACCGGGGCCCGTCGACGCCGTCCGGGTGCCGTTCCAGCATCAGGGGCCGGCCACGCAGGTGCGGCAGCATGAAGGGCGCGACGGCCCGGTGGTAGTTCACCAGGTCGCCCTTGGTGTACTCCTTGGCGTCGCCGCCGGGGAAGAGCACCTTGTCCGGCCGGTGCACCTCCACCGTGCGGCGGCCCGCCCGCACCCTGCGCGTGCCGTCGCCGCCGCTCACCGCACGACCGCCTCCTCCACCAGCAGCCGTCCGGCCGCGGCGATGGACTCCGTGTCGATGCCAGCGGCGTGCAGCTGCTCGTCCGGGGACGCCGAGCCGGGCATGGTCCGTACGGCGAGCCGCACCAGGCGCGGCACGGGCCGGCCGTCGGTGAACGCGTCGAGGACCGCGTCGCCGATGCCGCCCTCCGGGTGGTGGTCCTCCACGGTCACCAGGCAGCCGGTCTCCTCGGCGGCCCGGCGCAGGGTGGCGCGGTCGACGGGCTTGACCGAGTACAGGTCGATCACCCGCGCCCGGATGCCCTGCTCCTCCAGCGCGTCGGCGGCGGCCAGCGCCTCGTGCACGGTGACGCCCGCCGCGACGAGGGTCAGCCGGTCCTCACCGGAGGAGCGCAGCACCTTGCTGCCGCCGACCGGGAACTCCTCGTCGGGGCCGTAGATCACCGGGCTCTCGCCGCGCGAGGTGCGCAGGTAGCGGATGCCCTCCAGGCCGGCCATCGTGCCGACGAGCCGCGCGGTCTGGTTGGCGTCGCAGGGGTACAGCACGGTCGAGCCGTGCACCGCCCGCATCATCGCCAGGTCCTCCAGGCCCATCTGGCTGGGCCCGTCCTGCCCGATGGCGACGCCGGCGTGCGAGCCGACGAGGTTGATGCCGGAGCCGCTGATGGACGCCATCCGGATGAAGTCGTGGGCGCGGGTCAGGAAGGCCGCGAAGGTGGCGGCGTACGGCACCCAGCCGCGGGCCGCGAGGCCGACCGCCGAGGCGACCAGCTGCTGCTCGGCGATGTAGCACTCGAAGTAGCGGTCGGGGTGTTCCTTGGCGAAGAACTCGGCGCGGGTGGAGTCGCCGACCTCGCCGTCCAGGGCGACGATGTCACCGCGGCCGGTGCCGAGCGCGGCCAGGGCCTCGCCGAAGGCGTTGCGGGTGGCGACCTCCTCGCCCTTCTCCCAGGTCGGGAGCTCGAAGTCCCCGGTCTGGACGGAGTGCAGCATGCGGGCGGCGGCCGGCTCCCGCACCTGGACGCGGAGGTCGCGGGAGCCGCCGAGTTCGGCGACCGCGTCCTCGGCCTCCGGCAGCGGCTTGCCGTGCAGGCCCTCGCGGTCCTGGACGCCCTCGACGCCCTTGCCCTTGAGGGTGCGGGCGAGGATGGCGGTGGGCTGGCCCTTGGTGGAGGCGGCCTCGCCGTAGGCCCGGTCGACGGCGTCCACGTCGTGGCCGTCGACCTCGATGGTGTGCCAGTCGAAGGCCTGGAAGCGGCGGGCGTAGGCGTCCAGGTCGTGGCCGTGCCGGGTCGGGCCGCGCTGGCCGAGGCGGTTGACGTCGACGATCACGGTGAGGTTGTCCAGGTGCTCGTACCCGGCGTGCTCGGCGGCCTCCCACACGGATCCCTCGGCCAGCTCGCTGTCGCCGCACAGCACCCAGACGCGGTAGCCGGTGCGGTCCAGGCGCTTGCCGGCCAGCGCGATGCCGACGCCGACCGGCAGGCCCTGCCCGAGCGAGCCGGTGGCCGTCTCGACCCATGGCAGGCGCTGCGGGGTGGGGTGCCCTTCGAGGCGGCTGCCCAGCTCGCGGAAGGTGAGCAGTTCCTCGTCGTCGATGGCGCCGGCCGCCTTGTACGCGGCGTACAGCAGTGGCGAGGCGTGCCCCTTGGACAGGACGAAGCGGTCGTTGCCGGGGTGGGCCGGGCGGTCGAAGTCGTAGCGGAAGTGGTGGGCGAGCAGCACCGCCACCAGGTCGGCGGCGGACATCGAGGACGTCGGGTGCCCGGAGCCCGCGGCGGCGGCAGCGCGGACGCTGTCCACGCGCAGCTGCTGTCCGAGGTCGGTGAGTTCACCGGTGTTCATGAGTCTCCCTTCGCGGAGTCGTCACGCGGAGTCGTCCGGGACGTCGGTTCGCTTGACGGGGCCGGGGGCGGCGCCGCTGTCCGGGGGCGGCGGGGTGGGCCCGGGCTGGTTCTTCGCGGGCTCACCACCGGGCTGACTCTTCGCGGGCTCACCACCCGGCTGATTCTTGGCCGGCTCACCACCCGGCTGCCCCTTCGCGGGTTCGCCACCCGGCTGCCGCTCCCCACGCTCGTCACCGGGCCGGTTCCCGGTCGCCCCGTCCTCCGGGCGACCCTTCGCCGTCTCCGACTCGGTGCGGCGCAGGACCGCGGAGCCGGGGCCGGAGCCCGAGCCGGAGCCGGGGCGGTTGCCGGTGGGCCCGTCCTCCGGGCGGCCCTTCGCCGTCTCTGACTCGAAGCGGCGCAGCTGAGCGGGCCCGGATCCGTGCTGCGGACCGGCCGGGCCGGATCCGGGCTGCCCCTTCGCGGGCTCGTCACCGGCCCGGCCTCGCTCGGGACCCGTGCCGGTCCCCCCGCCCTGCGTGTCGGCCTCGATGGCCGCCCCCGGCCCCGACCGGGCGCTCGCCTCCTGCCGCTGCCCGGGCCCGCCCGGCACCCGGGCCAGCTCCGGCGACGACGTGTCCAGCGGCACGGACCAGGACCGCACGAGCCCCAACTGCACGGCCTGGCGCGGCAGTACGGCGTCCAGCAACCAGTCCGCGGCGACCCGGACGCGGTTGCCGGGCATCGCGGCGAGGTGGTAGCCGCGCGTCACCGCACCGGCGGGCACCCCGGACAGGGGCACGCCGAGCGGGTTGGCGGCGGCCTTCGCACCACCCAGGTCCACGACGAAGCCCAGGTCGCGGTGGCGGTAGGGCTTCCGCGTCCCGCCGAGGCCCAGCGAGGCGGCGACGTTCTCGGCCGCGACCTTGCCGTGCCGCCAGGCGTGCTGCGCCGTCATCGGCGTGTAGCTGCCCGGCTTCTCCAGGTCCGGCACCGCGGCCACGTCACCGCAGGCGAACAGCTCGGGCCGCCCCGGCACCTGGAGGTGCGGGTCGACGAGCAGCCGCCCCTTCTCCATCGGCAGCCCGAGGGACTCGACCAGCGGGTCGGGCCGTACGCCCACGCACCACACCAGCGTCCGGGTCTCGACGAACTCGCCGTCGGTCAGCACCACCCCGTCGTGCGTGGCCTCCTTCACGGACGTCCCCATCCGCACGTCCACGCCCCGCTCGCGCAGCACCCGGTCGGCGGTGGCGGACAGTTTCTCGTCCATCTCGGGCAGCACCCGCGGCGCCACGTCCAGCAGCATCCAGCGCGGCCGCATGCCCCGCCTCAGCGGGTGCTTGCGGACCTGCGCGTCGGTGAACATCTGCCCGTGCGCGGCGACCTCGGTGCCGGTGTAGCCGGCGCCGACCACGACGAAGGTGCAGCGCGCGGCGCACGCCTTGGGATCGTCCGCGGCGGCCGCGAGCTCCACCTGCCGGGTCACGTGGTCGCGCAGGTACAGCGCCTCGGGCAGCCCGCGGAAGCCGTGCGCGTGCTCGGCGACGCCCGGGATGGGCAGCAGTTTGTTGACGCTGCCCGCGGCGAGCACCAGCCGGTCGTAGGCGAGCGTGCCGCCCTCGCCCTCGGGACCCGTGTAGTGCAGGGTGCGTTCGTCGAGGTCGATCCGGTCGGCCTCGCCCAGCACCAGCCGTACGTCCGGCAGCGTGTCCGAGAGGGAGACCGTGACCCGGCGCGGCTCCAGCACACCGGCGGCGACCTGGGGCAGCAGGGGCAGATACAGGAAGTAGTCGGTCGGGTTCAGCAGGGTGATGTGGGCCCGGCCCCGGGTCATCCGGGACAGGGCGCGGGCCGTGCGGTATCCGGCGAAACCGGCACCGACGATCACGATGCGGGGTCGACTCACGGTTGACTCGCCTCCGGCGCTGTTCGCGTACCTCGGGAGCCTTCCGCGTCCCCCTGGCCAGGGCACCCAAACGTCCGCCCGCCCCGGCGCCACCGGTTTCCCGCCGCCCGCCCGGGTACCCGGTGCGGGATACGGACCGCCGACGTCGCGGAGGCACTCCCCCATGCCCGAGTACGGATACTTCCTCTCGTGCGAGCAGTACGGACCCGCCGAGCTGATCGAGCAGGCGCGGATGGCCGAACAGGCCGGTTTCCAGGCGCTGTGGATCTCGGACCACTACCACCCGTGGAACGACGCGCAGGGCCAGAGCCCGTTCGTGTGGTCGGTGATCGGCGCGCTGTCCGAGGCGGTGTCCCTGCCGGTCGAGACGGCGGTGACGTGCCCGACGGTGCGGATGCACCCGGCGGTGGTGGCGCAGGCCGCGGCGACCAGCGCGGTGATGACGGAGAACCGCTTCCGGCTCGGCGTCGGCTCAGGCGAGGCGCTCAACGAGCACATCCTGGGTGACCACTGGCCACCGGCCCACGTCCGTCTGGACATGCTGGAGGAGGCCATCCAGGTGATGCGCCGGCTGTTCACCGGCGAGGAGGTCAACCACCACGGCCCGCACTACACGGTGGAGAACGCCCGCCTGTACACGGTCCCGGACGAGCCGATCCCGATCGACATCTCCGGCTTCGGTCCGGCGGCCACGCAGCTCGCGTCCCGCGTCGGCGACGGCTACATCACCATCCAGCCGGACGAGACGATGGTCGAGCAGTACCGCAAGGGCGGGGGCGGCGGAAAGCTCGTCAGCGGCGGCACCAAGGTCTGCTACGGCACCGACAAGGACGAGGCCGTGAAGACCGTCCACCGGCTCTGGGCGAACGAGCAGCTGCCGGGCGAGCTGGGCCAGGTGCTGCCCTCGCCGAAGCACTTCGAGCAGGCGCAGCAGCTGGTCACCGAGGACATGGTGCGTGAGAACCGGGTGTGCGGCGACGACGTGGACGAGCACGTGGCGGAGCTGAAGCAGTTCGCCGACGCGGGCTTCGACCGGGTCTACGTCAACCAGATCGGCCCGGACCTGCGCGGCTTCTTCGACTTCTACCGCACGAAGGTGCTGCCCCAGCTCCAGCAGGCCGTCTGACGGAACGGGAGGCGCCATGCGACTCCACCGGCCGGTCGTCTCCGTGTACACGGTGCCGACCGACGCTCCCGAGGCGGACGGCACGCTGCACTGGGACTCCACGACCGTGGTGGTCTGCGAGGTGGCGGCGGGCGCCGCGACGGGCACGGGCTGGACGTACGGCCCGGCGGCCGTCGGTGACTTCCTCACCGGGCGGCTCGCCCCGCTCGTGGAGGGCATGAGCGCCCTGGACATCCCGGCCGTGCACGAGGCGATGTGCCACTCGGTGCGCAACGCGGGCCGCCCGGGCATCGCCGCCTGCGCGATCTCGGCGCTGGACATCGGCCTGTGGGACCTCAAGGCCCGGCTGCTGGAACTCCCCCTGTCCCGGCTGCTGGGCGTGTGCCAGGAACAGGTGCCGGTGTACGGCAGCGGGGGCTTCACCACGTACCACGACACGCATCTGGCCGCACAGCTCAACGGCTGGGTGCACGGGCAGCACATCCCGCGCGTGAAAATCAAGATCGGCCAGGGGTGGGGCCGCGAGGTGGCCCGGGATCTGCACCGGGTCCGGGCCGCGCGCCATGTCATCGGCGACGACGCCGAGTTGTACGTCGACGCCAACGGCGCCTACACCCGCAAGCAGGCGGTGCGGGTCGGCCGGGTCCTCGCCGAGCACGGCGTGGGCTGGTTCGAGGAGCCGGTCTCCTCCGACGACCTGACGGGCCTCAGGCTGGTCCGGGACGCGGTGGTGTGCGACGTGACGGCCGGGGAGTACGGCTTCGACCTGCCGTACTTCGCCCGGATGATCGCGGCCGGGGCGGTCGACTGCCTCCAGGTCGACGCCACCCGCTGCGGCGGTCTCACCGAGTTCCTGCGCGCGGCCGCCCTGGCCCAGGCTCACGGCCTGGAGGTGTCCGCGCACTGCGCCCCGCACGCCCACGCGGCGGCGTGCGCCGCCATCCCCAACCTCCGCCACGTCGAGTGGTTCCACGACCACGTCCGCATCGAGGACATGTTCTTCGACGGCGCCCTGGACCCCACCGGCGGCACGGTCCGTCCCACCCGGGGGGTGGGCCACGGACTCACCCTGCGCACGCAGGAGGTGGAGGAATATCGCGTCGCCTAGCCGCACCGGTGTCGCCTAGAGTCACCGGCATGTCTCTGCGTCTGCGTCTGCGTGCCGCCCTGCCGGAAGCCATACGGGCCCGGGACAAGGCGGCGGTGAGCGCCCTGCGCGGGACGCTGTCCGCGCTGGACAACGCCGAGGCGGTACCCCTGGACGAGACCGCGCCCCGTGCGGCGGCCCTGGAGGACTCGCCGGTGGGGGCCGGCGCCACCGAGGCGGCGCGGCGCGAACTCGGCGAGCGTGACGTGGTGGACATCGTGCGCGCCGAGGCCGCCGAACGGCTGGAAGCGGCGGCGCGCCTGACCGCGCCCGCCCATGCCGCCCGTTCCGAACGCCTCCGCGCGGAGGCGGCCGTACTGCTCCGGTTCCTCGACGACGCCGAGGCGGACGCCCTCTAGGACGCCCCGCCGCCGAGGCGGACACCCCCCGGGCCCCTAGCGGCGGACCAGTTTGCGTGCCGCGAGGGCCGCTCCGGCTCCCACCGTGAGGGCCGCGCCCATCCAGCCCCGGTTGCGTGACGCCCACTGCTGCGGGCTGTCGTCCGTGGCCTCGTCGTCGAAGCGCCCGTGCGCCCCGAAGTCCTGCCCATGGGGTCCGTCCGCCGGGGCCCACAGGTTGGCGGGGCCGTCGGGCCGGCCCTCGTCCTGCTGCGCGTCGAAGTTCGTCCGCGCCAAGTAGCGGTCCAGCAGCCCGGGGGCGATCGCGTTGGCGAGGAGCGTGGCGGCCGTGGAGCCGCCGACCCAGTACTCCCGGCGCCGCGCGTGCGTGGACGCGTGCACGATCGCCCGGGCCGCGACCTCCGGCTGGTACACGGGGGCGACGGGCCGGGCCCGCCCCGGCATCCGGTTCAGCACCCAGTCGAACTGCGGGGTGTTGAGGCCGGGCAGCTGCACCATCGTCGTCCGCACGCCGCTGCGGGCGTGCAGCAGCTCGCAGCGCAGCGACTCGTTGAACCCCTGGATGGCGTGCTTGGCGCCGCAGTACGCCGACTGCAGCGGAATGCCCCGGTAGGCGAGCGCGGAGCCGACCTGCACGATCGTGCCGCGGTCGTGCGGCAGCATGTGGCGCAGCGCGGCCCGGGTGCCGAACACATAGCCGAGGTACGTCACCTCGGTCACGCGGCGGAACTCGTCCGGGGCGACCGCCGTGAACGGCGCGAACACCCCCGTGAAGGCGTTGTTGACCCAGACGTCGATGCGGCCGTACGCGTCGACGACCTGCTGGGCGGCGTCCTCGACGGCCTCGGCGTCGGAGACGTCGACGGCGATGACGTGCGCCTCGCCACCGGAGCGGCGCACGTCGTCCGCCGCGGCGGCGAGTCCCTCACGCCCGCGGGCGAGCAGGGCGACCGTGTCGCCCCGGGCGGCGAAGGCCCGGGCCGTGGCCCGCCCGACGCCGCCGCTGGCCCCGGTCACCACGACCACCCGGCCGTGCCCGTGCGCAGTCCTGGTCGTGCCCACCCGGCATCACGCCCTGTGGTGGGGTACGTCCGGGTCGTCCGTGGGCCGCGGGGGCACGGTGCCCGGCGCGGTCCCCGCCGGCGGGGCCGGCGGCACGGGCGGGTACGGCATGCCGCCGGCAGCCGCCTGGTCCGCTCCCCCACGGCCCGGGAGCCGCGTACCCGCCGCGTGCTCGCCGCCCGGGCGGGACGGCCGGGCCATGCCGCGCAGCACGAACGCCGCCACGGCCAGGATCACGGCGGTGATCAGCGCCGCGGCCCAGTCGGGCAGGCCGAGGGCGAGGGCCAGGCCCACGGCGAGCGCGAGGGCCGCGCCCGCGTACAGGGCGAGGGCACCGGACGCGGCATACAGCGCGGCCTTGCGGCGCTGCCTGCGGGTCTGCTCGCGCAGTTCGTCCCGTACGGTCTCGCGCGCCACCTGTGCCAGCTCGTCGACCAGGTGCTTGTCCAGATGCTCCAGGTGATCCAACGGCTTCATACCCGGCCGGGTACCCTCGCCCCCCGCCGGGTAACGCCGGTGCGGTGTGCCCGGCGCGGGGGGAGATCGTGTGGAGTGATCTCCCGGCCCGGCCGACGCAACTAGGCTCGTCCGCATGGAGATTCTGGGTGCCACACTGCGCGTCTGCGTCGACGACCTCGAGACCGCGATCCCCTTCTACGAGCGGCTGGCGGGCGGCCCGGCCCAGCGCTTCGAACGGGGCGGTGTCCAGGTGGCGGCGATCGGCTGCTTCCTGCTGATGAGCGGTCCCCCGACCGAGCTGGAGTTGCTGCGCAAGGTCGCCGCGACGATCGCGGTGACGGACGTCGAGGAGACCCACAAGGTCCTCACCGAGCTGGGCGCCCACATCATCGCGGGCCCCATCGCGTCACCGGCGGGCCGCAACCTGATCGCGCTGCACCCGGACGGGTCGGTCTACGAGTACGTGGACCGCCGCCCGTGAGCCCGGCCGGGGCCGGCCTCAGCGCCGCCCCGGCACCCTGACCGACTCGGCGGTGATCGCCCAGCGCTCGTGGTCGCGCCAGGCCCCGTCGACGAAGAGCATCTTCGGCGAGAAGCCCTCCAGGCGGAACCCGCAGCCGCGGGCGAGGGCGATCGACGCGGCGTTCAGGGGCTGGACGTTGATCTCCAGCCGGTGCAGCCGCATGGGGCCGAACGCGTACCGCACGACGAGGTCCAGCCCTTCGCGCATCAGCCCGCGCCCGGCGGCGTGCGCGAAGGCGCCGTAGCCCAGGGCCCCGGACTGGAAGCCGCCCTCGACGATGTTGTTGATGTTGATGAACCCGGCGATGGCCCCGTCGGCCTTCTCGCAGACGAGGAAGCCGGCCTTGGAGGGGTCCTCGATCAGCCGGCCCGCGTAGGCGGT
Source organism: Streptomyces sp. SudanB52_2052 (assembly GCF_964272415.1). Taxonomy (NCBI): domain Bacteria; kingdom Bacillati; phylum Actinomycetota; class Actinomycetes; order Kitasatosporales; family Streptomycetaceae; genus Streptomyces; species Streptomyces sp. SudanB52_2052. The sequence goes on from NZ_OZ186796.1 coordinate 1,532,043, forward strand.
GTAGGCCTGTGCGGTGTGGGGCGGGAAGAGCCACGGGTGGTGCAGGTCCTTGCTCTCCCGGGCGCGGGCGGTGAACTCGGCACCGTCCTCGTAGGTGAAGTGGCGTATGCCCACCCGGGGGCCTTCGGCGAGGTAGCGGGATGCGTTGTGCGGCACCCCGCCACAGTAACCGCGCCGACGGTGTGTCCTCAGGACCCACGAAGCGCAGCCGGTGCCCCTCCGCGTACCGGTGCACGATGCCGGGCAGGGTGACGGTGAAGCTCTTGGTCACGTCGGGGACGCGGACCGGCGCGACCAGGCGGCGCACCAGCGTGCGGGTGCCGTCGGGGGCGACGTCGTAGAGCTTGGCGAAGAGGACGAGCTTGTCGGCGGCGTCGCCGGGGTTCTGGGTGCGTTCGGCCTTCGGGGAGACGACCTTGAGGGTGGCCCGGGGTGCGCCCACGACGTCGAGGGGCCGTTCCAGCGGTGCGCTGGTCCAGTCGAGGTAGGTGCCCTTGGTGTCGCGCGGCGGCGAGTCCGGCATACCGAGGAGGCCGGCCAGCGAGTTCTCCGAGTGGCTCGTGGGGATCGGCCAGTTGGCGTAGCCGCGGCTGCCGCGGGCCACCTTGTCGCGGTGCTCGGCTGCGCGTCAATCACCGAAACGAGGGTTTCTTGACAGGCTTTCAGCAGCGGCCACGGTCAGGCCAGGGCCGGTTCGTCGAGCGTCAACGTGCCTGTTCCCGCGTCCAGTTCGGCCCCGACTCCGAGGGGCATCGTCAGCGCGCCCTCGCCGTGCCCGAACCCGAACTCCTCCACGACCGGGACACCGAGTCCGCCGAGCCGGTCGACGAGGACCGCGCGCACCTCCTCGTACGGTCCGCATCCCGCCCACGACCCGAGCGCGATGCCGGCGACCCCGTCCAGCCAGCCGCCGCGCAGGAGTTGGGTCAGGCAGCGGTCCAGCCGGTACGGGCTCTCGCCGACGTCCTCCATCAGCAGCAGCCCGCCGCGGGCACCGGCGTGGGCGTGCGGGGTGCCGAGGTCGCTCGCGAGCAGGCTCAGGCAGCCGCCCAGGGTGACGCCCCGGGCCCGGCCGGGCACCAGTGCCGCGCCGCCGGGGGGTGCCGGGGCGATGGTCCGCACGGACTCCGGCTCGAAGAGGGTGGCCCGCAGGTGCTCCTGGGCGCGGGCGTTCTTGAGGAAGTCGACACCGGCGGCCGCGGGCCCGTACAGGGTGACCAGGCCGAGGCGGGTGGCGAACGCCTGGTGCAGGACGGTGATGTCGCTGAACCCGGCGAACACCTTCGGGCCCGCCGCCCGCATCGCCGCCCAGTCGAGCAGGTCGACCGTGCGCTGCGCCCCGTACCCGCCCCGGGCGCACAGCACCGCGGCGACGGACGGATCGCACCAGGCGTCCTGCAGATCGGCGGCCCGCTGCGCGTCCGTGCCGGCCAGATAGTCCAACCTGCCGTGCCGGCCGAGCACATGGGGTGCCGGCACGGGGTCGAGGTCCCAGCCGCGCAGGATGTCGAGCCCGGCCTGCAGCCGCTCCTCGGGCACGGGCCCGCTGGGGGCGACGACGGCCACACGGGCGCCGGGGGCGAGCCGGGGCGGCCGGACGAGCGGGTTCATCCGGTGTGCTCCGAGGTGGGCGTTCCGAGCGGGTTCACTTGGTGAGCTCCAGGGTCGGGATGCCGAGCGGGTTCAGGCGGAACACCTGGGCGTACAGGGAGAGTTCGGCCTCCAGGGCGCGCACCATGGTCTCCGCCCTGCGGAAGCCGTGGCCCTCCCCCTCGAAGGCGAGGTAGGCGTGCGGCACCGCGCGGCCTTCGAGACGGGCCAGGAACCGCTCGCACTGGACAGGCGGGCAGATCACGTCGTCCAAGCCCTGGAGCAGCAGGAACGGCACGCGGAGGCGGTCGGCGTGGGTGGCGGGCGAGCGCTCCGCGTACCGCGCGGGCACCTCGGCGAGCGGCCCGATCAGGCTCTCCAGGTACTGGGACTCGAAGTCGTGGGTCTCCCCCGTGCCCCAGCCGGTGAGGTCGAGGATGGGGTACTTGATGGTGCCGCAGGCGTAGACGTCGGTCGTGGTGAGCGAGGCCGCCGCGGTCCAGCCGCCCGCGCTGCCGCCGCGCACGGCGAGCCGGTGGGGGTCGGCGGTGCCCTCGTCGGCGAGGGCCTGGGCGACGGCGGCGCAGTCCTCGACGTCGACCACGCCCCACTGCTCGCGCAGCCGGTCGCGGTACGCGCGGCCGTATCCGGTGGAGCCGCCGTAGTCCACCTTGGCGACGCCGATGCCGCGCGAGGTGAAGTAGGCGATCTCCAGGTCCAGCACGAGCCCCGCGCGGCCGGTGGGCCCGCCGTGCGCCCAGATGACGTACGGCGGCAGCTCGTCGCCGGGGGCGACGCAGGCGGGGTGGTGCGGCGGGTAGATGTGGGCGTGGATGTCGCGGCCGTCCGGGCCGGTGAAGGTGCGGATCTGCGGCTCGGGGTAGTACGCGGGGTCCACGGCGTCGTCGTGCTCGGCGCCGATGACGCGGGCGTGGCCGGTGCGCGTGTCCAGCTCCACGACCTCGTGGGCGCTGCGCGGGCTGGCCCCGACGGCGACGACCCGTTCGCCGTGGGCCGCGAGGGTGGGGGCGAACTCGGTCCAGGGCCCGGCCGCGTCGACGACCTCGCTCGTCTCGGGGTCCAGGACGCCGAGGGCGGTGGCGCCCCGGCCGTGCACGACCGCGATCAGCCCGCTCTCCAGCGGCGCGAACCAGCGCGAACCGAGCTTCCACAGCGCGTCGGCGAACTCCTCCTCGCGGAGGCACAGCGGCTCCCCGTCGAGATAGAGGTTCCACCAGCCGGTGCGGTCGCTCGCGTGCAGCAGGCGGCCGTCGTGGGTCCAGTCGGCCTGCGGGATGGACTCCCCGGGGCCGCCGGCGACGGTCCGGGGGTCGTGCAGGGTGCCGTCGGAGCCGACGTCGGCGAGGACCAGTTCGGTGCCGTCCCACGGCATGCGGGGATGGTCCCAGGCGAGCCAGGCCGCCTTCCGCCCGTCGGGCGAGAGCCTCGGCCCGGTCACGAACCGGTGCCGGTCGTCGGTGAGTTCGCGTACGGCGCCCCGGTCCTGGGCGGCGGAGCCGTCCAGCGGTACGGCGGCCAGGACACGGCGCACGTCGGCGGGCCCGTCACCGGTGAACTCCTCCAGCACACACCACACCTCGCCCCGCTCCGGCCGGAGCAGCGGCTCCGCCCAGCGCAGGCCGGCGCCCACCGGGGACACGGGCGTGAGCGGACGCGGCTCGCCGCCCGGGTCGCAGCGGTAGAGGCGCTGGTCAGCGAAGTTCACGAAGACCAGCAGCGGCCCGTCCTCGCCGGCCAGGGCGGCCCACGGGTGTCCGCCGTACTCGATGACGCGGCTGCGCACGTTCCACGGCGCGGGCAGCACCGCCTCCTCCCGGCCGTCGGCGTGCCGCCGCACCAGGGTGCGCCGGCCGCCCTCGCCGGGGCGCGGCTCGGTCCACCACACCTCGTCGCCGACGAAGCCCACGTACTCCGGGTGCCCGTCGTGCGCGGCGGCCAGGGCCGCGTCGATCGGCGAGGGCCAGGCCCCGTACGCCAGCGTCCGCACCGTCTCCCCCACTCGTTCAGGCGGTCCGCAGGAACCGGTCGAGCACCTGGACCCCGAAGTGCAGCGCCTCGACGGGGACCCGCTCGTCGACCCCGTGGTACAGGGCGCCGTAGTCGTAGCCCTCCGGCAGCCTCAGCGGTGTGAAGCCGTAGCCGGTGATGCCGAGGCGGGAGAACTGCTTGGCGTCCGTGCCGCCGGACATGCAGTACGGCACGACCTGGCCCTCCGGCGCGAACTCCTCGACGGCGGCCCGCATCCGGGCGAACGTCGGCGAGTCCACCGGCGCCTGGAGGGCGACCTCGCGGTGGTGGAACTCCCACTCCACGTCCGGCCCGGTGAGCCGGTCGAGGGTGCCGCGGAACTCGTCCTCGGCGCCGGGCAGATACCGGCCGTCGACGTACGCCACGGCCTCCCCGGGAATGACGTTGATCTTGTAACCGGCGTCCAGCATGGTCGGGTTGGCGCTGTTGCGGAGGGTCGCCTCGACGAGGTGCGCGGCCGGGCCGAGCTTGTCCAGCAGTGCGTCCACGTCGGTCAGGTCGGTCTCGATGCCGTACACGGCCGCGAGTTCGGTGAGGGCGGCGCGTACGGTCGGGGTCAGTCGCAGCGGCCACTCGTGCGCCCCGATCCGCGCGATCGCCCCCGCGAGGCGCGTCACCGCGTTGTCCCGGTTCACCTTGGAACCGTGCCCGGCGCGTCCCCGCGCGGTGAGCTTCAGCCAGGCGGTGCCGCGTTCGCCGGCCGCGATCGGGTAGATCTGCCGCCCGGCCCCGTCGTGGAACGTGAAGCCGCCCGACTCGCTGACGCCCTCGGTGCAGCCCTCGAACAGCGCGGCATGCTCGTCGGCGAGGAATCCGGAACCGTCCTCGGCGCTGGCCTCCTCGTCCGCGGTGAACGCGACGACCACGTCCCGCCGGGGCCGCACGCCCCGGCGGGCCCAGGAGCGCACCACGGCCAGGATCATCGCGTCCATGTCCTTCATGTCGACGGCGCCGCGCCCCCAGACGGTCCCGTCGCGGACCTCCCCGGAGAACGGGTGCACGCTCCAGTCGGCGGCCTCGGCGGGCACGACGTCGAGGTGGCCGTGGAGCAGCAGCGCCCCGGCTCCGGGGTCGGTGCCCTCGACGCGGGCGACGACGTTGGTGCGGCCCCGGGTGCGTTCCAGGAGCGTCGGCTCGATCCCGGCCTCGGCGAGCCGCGCGGCGGCGTACTCGGCGGCCGGCCGCTCCCGGCAGTCGCCGCCGCCCCGGTTGGTGGTGTCGATCCGGATGAGGTCGGACGTGAACGTCACGACCTCGTCCAGCGCCCGCTCGTCCACCCGCTCAGCCATACTGCTCCTCCACCGCGGCCGAGACGATCGTCGTGACCGCCTTGAAGGCGCGGATGCCGTCGTACATGGTCCCGCTCGTGCAAGCCACCTTCCGCTCCGCGATCCGGTCCACACCCGGCACGAGGGTGGCGGCCATCGCGAGGTGCTCCGCGTCGAACTCGACGGCGACGGTGAACGGCCCGCCGACGACCGGTTCGTGACGCACCGCCAGGGCCGCGGCCTCCTTGGCGGCCGCCCGGATGTCGGCGGCGGTGCGCGCGGGCGTGCGGCACACGGCCGCGTACCGGGACACGTGGTCCTTGACGGCGACCTTCAGCGCCTCGGGCGCGTACCCGAGCGCGTCCTCGCAGGCCACGTCGTCCCCGGTGACCAGGACGACCGGCACCCCGAACTCGGCGGCGACGTGCGCGTTGAGCAGGCCCTCGCTGGCCCGGACGTCGTTCAGCCACACCCCGGTGATGGAGTTGGCCAGGTAGGTGTGCGCGAGGACGCCCTCCATGCCGGCGCCCGCGTGGTAGCCGACGAACGCGACGCCGTCGACGTCGCCGTACTGCACGCCCTCCACCATGGACAGCGCCTTGTGCCGCCCGGTGAGCATCTGGGCCCGTTCGTCCAACTGCTCCAGCAGCAGATTGCGCATGGTCGCGTGCGCCTCATTGATGAGCACCTCGTCGGCGCCGCCGTCCAGGAAGCCGAGCACGGCGGCGTTGACGTCGGAGGTGAACAGCGCGCGGCAGCGCTCCCACTGGGACGCGCCGGGCATCACGTCGTCCGGCCAGGTGACGCCGGTGGCGCCCTCCATGTCGGCGCTGATGAGGATTCTCATGACGAGCCGTCCCGGGTGCAGATCTTCATGGTTCGTCACGTTACGCGCTGCGGGCGGAACCGGCTACGAGGTGGTCACCACCGTATCGGCAGGTCGGTGATGAACGCGGTGAGCCGGTCGGCGAGGAGCCGGTGGTCGCGGGCCGAGTAGTGCCAGTGGCAGCCGGTGTGGTCCAGGCCGGTGGCGTCGAGGGACCAGTGGCGGACCCGGTGGTCGCCGGCGGCGGTACGGTCCCGGACGACCTGCTCGACGTGTCCGGCGAACGGGCCGGTGCCGACGGCCAGGAGGGTGGTGCGGGGGCCGTAGCGTGTCCGCAGCTTCTCCAGGAAGCCGCTGTAGGCGCCGCGGTAGGCGGCGGCGAGGGACTCGTCCGTCCACGGCTCGCCCGGACCGACCGGCGTCGAGAAGTCGTTCGTGCCGAGATACACCACGACGAGCTGCGGTCGCCAGGTGCCCGGGTTCTGCCAGACGTCGCCCGGCACGTTCAGCAGCGCGCGGTCGTAGAAGGTGCGGTAGTTCACCTCCGGGGAGCCTCCGCCGTAGTTGCGCACCATGCCCAGGCCGGAGTAGGCGTTGAGCTGGTAGTCGGCCTTCAGCCGCCGGGCGGTGAGGGCGCCGTAGCTCACGTCCGCGTTGGTCGTGCGCCTGAGCTGCTCGCCGTCGCAGTCGCGGGAGTCCGAGAGGTTGCCGTAGCCCGCGGTGAGGGAGTCGCCGACGAACTCGATCTGGCGGGCGCGCGCGGCCGGCCTGCTCAGCACGGCGCCGCCCGGCGCGGCGACGAACCCGCCGAACGCGCTGGTGGACCAGGGCGTGTCGTTGCGCTTGACGAGCCGGACGGTGTGCACGCCGTCGCGCAGTCCCGTGACCCAGTGGGTGGTCCTGCCCGGCGTGACGAGGGTCGCGACGGTGGTTCCGTCGACCTGGACGTCGTAGTCGGCGGCCGGGTCGTCGAGCACGATTCCGACGCCGGTCCCCCGGACCCGGCCCTCGAAGTACACGCCGGGCCAGCTGTACTTCAGGACGTCCCCGGCGTCCTGCACCCGTCCGGCGGTGTGGACGCTCGTCCGCACTCCGTCCCGGTCCGGCGCGGCGGTGGCGACGGCCGGTGTGCCGAGCAGCAGCAGCGACGCCGCCGACGCGACCAGCGTCCGGACCCAGGGCAACGGCATGACGGTCCTCCGGACGGTGCGGCGGGTGCACGGACAGGACGGGGCATCAGTGACCGTACACCGACAAAAACCATGGTCACCAGGGTCAGTTCCGGAGCCGGTCGAAGCGGAAGGGCAGCAGCGCCGCGGGCCGCCGCCCGGTGCGGACGTACTCGGCGAGCCGGTGCCCGGTGACCGGGCCCAGGGTGACGCCGAGCATGCCGTGGCCGGTGGCCGCGAAGGCGTTGTCGTGCCCCGGGACGCGGTCGATCACCGGGAGTCCGTCGGGCAGGAACGGCCGTCCGCCCACCCAAGGGTCGCGGATCAGGCCGACCAGGTCGTCCGGGTCGTCGAACCAGCGGCCCAGGTAGTGCCGGCTGGCGAGGGCGACCGCGACGATGCGACGCCAGTCGAGACGGTTGTTGTTGCCGCTGAGTTCCATCGTGCCGCCGATCCGCGTCGTGCCGCCGATCGGTGAGGCGACGGCCCGGCGCTCGCCGAAGTACAGGGTGTGCCGGGGCGCCGGGTCCAGGTCCACGGAGAAGCTGTACCCCTTGCCCGCCTGGAGCGGCAGACGGTGCCCCAGGAGGTGGAGCAGGGCCGGGGAGCGCATGCCGGCGGCGACGACGACCGCCGCACAGGGCAGTTCGCTGTCGGCGGTGCGCAGGGCGGTGACCCGGCCGCCGGTGGTGCGGAACCCGGTGGTCTCGGCGTTCTCGTGGATCTTCACCCCGGCGGCGGTCAGTGCCTCGCCGAGGGCCCGTGCGAACGCCTCCGGGTCGACCACGCCCTCCCCCTCCACGAGGTAGGCCGCGCGGACGGCCGGTGACAACGCCGCGTCCAGCCGGTGGGCCTCGGCGCCCGTGACGATGTCGTCGGGCACCGGGTAGTGCCCGTCCGCCATCTCCCGCTGGACGGCGAGGTGGTGGCGCGCCTCGGCCGGTGACAGGAAGGCGTGCACCATGCCGGGGCGGGTCAGGGTGGTGTCCACGCCCGCCTCGCGCAACCCGTCGAACAGGGCGAAGGTGTCCCGGTTCAGCGCGGCGATCGCCGCGTAGCCGCGCCGGAAGGCGGCCGGTGTGCTGCTGCGCCAGAACCGCCACAGCCACCGGACGAACGCCGGGTCCGGCAGTGGCCGCAGATACAGCGGGGAATCGGGGCGGCCCAGCGAGCGCAGCGCGTAGCGCACCACGCCCGGGGCGGGCACCGGCGTCGAATGGCTGAGGCAGACCCAGCCGGCGTTGCCCCGGGACACCCCCGAGCCCAGCCGGCCCCGCTCGACCACCTCCACCGGCAGCCCGGCGGCGGCCAGGTAGTACGCCGTGCACAGCCCGACGACACCGCCGCCCACGACGACGACCGGGCCCGTCGCCCGGGAGGGGGCGCTCATGACGCGGTCCCGTAGGACGCGAGGAACTCCCTCGTCCGGGCCTCGGCCGGCGTGTCCAGGACGTCCGCGGGACGGCCCTCCTCGACGATCCGGCCGCCGTCGACGAAGACGACGTGGTCGGACACCTCGCGGGCGAACGGCAGTTCGTGCGTGACCAGCAGCATCGTCATCCCGTCGGCGGCCAGTTCACGCATCACGCTCAGCACCTCCCGCGTGGCCTCCGGATCCAGGGAGGAGGTGGGCTCGTCGAAGAGCAGCACCTCGGGCGTCAGGGCGAGGGCGCGGGCGATGGCGACGCGCTGCTGCTCACCGCCGGAGAGCTGCTCGGGCTGGGCCAGGGCGCGGTGGGCCACGCCGACCCGGCGCAGCAGCGCCACGGCCCGTTCCAGCGCCCGCTCCTCCGGCACGCCCGCCTTGCGCTGGGCGAGCACGACGTTCTCCACGGCGGTGAGGTGGGGGAAGAGATGGAACCGCTGGAAGACCATGCCGACCGTGCGGCGCAGCCGGGGCAGGTCGCGGCAGACCGTGCGCCCGCCCTGGTGCACGACCTCCCCGGCGACCTCGACGGTGCCCCGGTCGGGGCGCTCCAGCAGGTTGACGCAGCGCATCAGCGTGGTCTTCCCGCCGCCGCTCTGCCCGATGACGCTGACGATGCTGCCCCGGGGGACCTCCAGGTTCACCCGGTCGAGCACGAGCCGGCCGTCGAAGGACTTGCACAGCCCCTCGATCCGTACGACGGCCTCGCGGGAGGCGGGGGCGGCGGGCGGTGTCGCGGCCACTGACTCGGTCATGCGGAGGCCTCCTTCCCGGGGACGCGGGCGGCCGGTTCGGCGGCCAGCAGGGCACGGGCCGCCCGCAGCCGCCGCCGGCGCCGGGGCGACAGCGGCACTCCCGACCGGACCTTGCGCTCCAGGAGCAGCAGCAGCTGGGACAGCGGGTAGCAGAGGGCGAAGTAGATCGCCGCGATGACGAGGTAGACCTCCAGGGCCCGGAAGGTGGCGGAGGTGATGAGCCGCCCCTCCGACATCAGCTCGGCGGCGGAGACGGTGACCAGCAGCGAGGTCGACTTGAGCAGGTCGACGAGCATGGTGTTGGTGCCGGGCAGCGCGAGCCGGAGGGCCTGCGGCAGCACGACGTGGCCGAAGATGCCGGCCCTGCCGATCCCCAGCGCCTCACCGGCCTCGGTCTGCCCGGCGTGCACCCCGCTGATCGCGGAGCGGAAGATCTCGGACAGGTAGGCGGCGTAGAAGACGACCAGGCTGAGGCAGCCGGCGGTGAACACGTCGAGCCGGATCCCCGCCGAGGCGAGGCCGAAGTAGGTCAGGAAGATGATGGCGAGCAGCGGGACGTTCTTGAACACCTCGGTGTAGACGGCGGCGAGGGCGCGCGCCGGCCAGGCTCTGCTGAGCCTGAGCAGCGCCACCGCCAGGCCGAGGAGGACCGCGCCGGCGAAGCTGACGACCGTGTAGGAGACGGTGCGGCCGAGCGCGTCGATGAGATCGGGCCGGTAGTCGGACCAGGGAACCTCGAAGAGACCGGACATGGCGGCTGCTTTCACTGGGCGAGGGACGGGGGCGTCCAGTCCTGGGGCCGGTCCACGCCCCGGCGGGCGGGGGCGACGTCGGCGGCGGGCACGAGGAACTGTTCCGGGTCGCCGCCGTACTTCCGGACGAGCTTCTCCAGCTCGCCGTTGTCGTACATGGCGTCGATCTGCTCGGAGATCGCCCGTTCCAGCTTCGTGGCCTTCTTGGGCAGGTAGAAGCCGGTCTGGTACGGCTGGAAGTAGGCGTAGGCGGGCTTGGCCTCGACCTGTGCGGCGGTCGGCGGCGTCAGGTACTGGGTGGCGATCTTCAGGTCCGGGCGCTCCTGCTGCGCCGCGATGATGATCAGCGGGTCGAGGAAGCCGACGTCGACCCGGCCCGCGCCCAGGTCGTCGAAGACGCCGTTGGCGTCGGGGTAGGCGTGCAGCTTCGCACCGGGCACGGCCTGGATGGACTTGACCCAGACATAGCCCTCGACGGTCCCGAGGTTCCGCCCCTCCAGGTCGCCGACGGTCTTGTACGTCCTGCCGCCGCGGACGGCCATCGCCGGTGGCGAGTAGTAGGGCGGATCGGTGAAGAGGCCCTGCTTCTGGCGTTCCGCGGTCCAGGCGACGCCGCCGATGGTGATGTCGACCCGCCGGGACTGCACCCCGGCGAGCATGCCGGCGAAGTCGGTGACCTCGGGCTCGATCTTCAGGCCCAGCTTCCCGGCGGCGTGGGCGAGGATGTCGCCGTCGAGTCCGACGATTCTGCCGCCCTGGACGCTGGTGTAGGGCGCGTAGGGCTGGACGGCCACCTTGAGGACGCCGGGGGTGAGTGTGCCGAGCGCGGCGGTCCGCGCCGACACGTTCTTCGGGGCGTCGTCCCCGCCCGAGCCGCAGGCGGCGACGGTGGACATCAGGAACATCGCGGACAGGGCGAGAGCGAGCGAGCGCACACGGATCATCGGCTCGGGCCTTCCGTCTCGGTGCTGGAGGAACCCGCCGATTCACCGGGACACCGTGCCCCCGGCGGGGAAGTGATGGGCCCATACGCTAGGCAGGCGCCAGTTCCCCGTCACCGTTCACTCCGTACGAACTTGTGGCTGGAAACGGCCCCTGCCCTGTACGGTGCGTCCAACCCGGACCGCCTGTTCGACGGGAGGAGCGCCGTGCTGAGCCCGTCACTCGCGCAGGAGATCGCCGGGGACACCTCCGCGGTCATCGGCTTCAACGTGCTGATCACCGACGCGGAGGGCATGGTCATCGGCAGCGGCGACAGCAGCCGCGTCGGCACCTTCCACGAGGCGTCCGTCGAGGTCGTCCGCACCAAGGAGCCCGCCACGCACAACGCCTCCCAGGCCCAGTTGCTGCGCGGGGTGCGGCCCGGTATCACCCTGCCCCTGGTGACGGACGGGCAGGCGGTCGGGACCGTCGGGATCACCGGCACCCCCGCCCAGGTGGGCCGCTTCGGCCTGCTGGTGAAGCGGCAGACGGAGATCCTGATCCGGGAGTCCGTGATGCTGCGCTCCCGGCTGCTCGCCGAGCGCGCGGCCGAGAAGCTGCTCACCGACATCGCCGCCTACGACCCGCTGGTCGTGGAGGGCGACTTCCTGCTCTTCCGGGCCGCCGAACTCGGCTTCGACCTGCGGCTGCGCCGGGTCGCGGTGGTGTTCGAGGTGACCGTGCCCGACCCGGGGGCCCGCCGCGGCGCCCGGGCCCGGGACATGGCGCTGGTCCGCTCCGAGCTGCTGCGGACGGTCCGGGACGTGTTCGCCGACCCGCAGGACATCGTCGCCGGTACGGCACCGGGCTGGATCGGCGTCCTGCACCGGCTCCCGGCCCGCAGCCCCGCGGACTCCCCGGCCGCCCGCTGCCGCCGGGTCGCGGACGTCATCGCCGCCCAGGACGGCCTCGCCGCCCGCGCCGGGATCGGCGAGCCGGCCACCTCCGTCGGGGGTCTGCACGACTCCTACCAGGACGCCTGCGACGCGCTGCGCCTGGGCGCCCGGGTCGGCGGCGGCTCCACCGTGCACTCCATCGGCGACCTGAGGGTCCACCAACTCCTCGCGGCGGTCGGCCAGTCCGCCCGTACGCGGCTGCTCGACCTGACGGCCGCCCCGCTGCGCGACCAGCCGGACTGGCCGGCGCTCCGCGACACGATCACCGCCTGGTGCGAGAGCGGCTTCAACCTCGTCAAGGCGTCCGCGGCCCTGCACATCCACCGCAACACCGTCGTCTACCGCATGAACAAGATCGAGCGGCTCACCGGCCGTCCGCTGCGCGAGCACCGGACGGCCATGGCCCTGTACCTGGCCTGTCTGGCCGACCGGCTGGGCGGCGGCCCGGACCGCTGACCGGCCGCGTCAGCCCGTGCGCCCCGCCACCAGCCACCGGGAGGGCAGCTCGACGCGGGTGCCGTCGGGGCGGTACTCCGTGGTGCTCAGGGGGAGTTCGCCGCTCGCGAGGACGGTCAGCCCCGCCGCGCGCAGGTACTCGGGGACGGCGTCGTCCGGCACCTCGCCCGGCGCGATGCCGTGCCGGAACACGGGCGCGAGCTTGGGCGGCGGACCGGACGGGCCGCTCGCCAGGCCCATCAGCACCGGCTTGGCGGCCCCCGAGAGCTCCACGAGGAAGGCGCGGCCGCGGTCGCCGACCAGGGTGGCGATGCCGTCCACGAGCGCCTGCCGGTCGTCCGGCTCGCACTGGTGCAGGACGCCCCGCAGATAGACGTTGGTGTCGCCGAGTTCCGCGTGCAGGGCCTGGGTCTCGCTCTTCTCGGCGGCGTCCAGCTGCCGGTACGTCGCCTGCCCCGCCGGGTCGGCCCGCCGGGCGTGGTCGAGGGCCGCGGCGGACAGGTCGGCGCCCAGCACCCGCGGGAAGCGGTCGGCGAGGTAACGGGTCTGGGTGCCGTTGCCGCAGCCGAGGTCCACCAGCGGCAGCGCGGGATCGGCCAGGTGCGGCTCGAACAGGGCGAGGTGCGGTCCGACGGTCAGGGCCGGCTCCGCGTCCCAGAACACCGCCCCCGGTTCGCCGGACGCCTCACGCCAGAACCCCTCCCAGGACTCCCGGTACCGACTCGTCACGCTCATGTCCGACTCCCCAGGGTGCGAACGATTCCCGCCATGAGTGACGGGCGAGTACGGTGTACCGCGCCCCGGTGGCGTCCACAAGGACGCGGCGCGTTCCTTCACCTCGCGTTCGACGCGGTGGTGCTCAGCGGCGCGGCAGGGTCAGTTCGAACCACACCGTCTTGCCGGCCTTGGTCCGGCTGGTCCCCCACTCGCGGGACAGGGTGCTGACCACGCGCAGGCCGCGTCCGGCGTCGTCGAGCGGGCCCGCGTCGAGCAGCGTCGGCAGTTCGTGGTCGTCGTCGTCCACCTCGCACAGCAGGGTGTCGCCGCGGACCAGACGCAGTGCGACGGGGCGGGCGTGGGAGTGCCGCACGGCGTTGGTGACGAGTTCGCCGACCATCAGCTCGGCGGAGGGGGCCAGCTTCGCCAGGCCCCAGTCGTGCAGTTGCTCGCGGACCGCGGCGCGGGCCCGGCCCACCTCGGCCGGGTCGAGGGCCAGCCGCCACTCGGCCACGTCGTCCGGCTCGATGCCGTTGAGGCGGGCCATCAGCAGGGCGACGTCGTCCTTGCGGCCGCCGCGCGTGTTGAGGGAGCGGATGATCGTGTCGCAGGCGTCGTCCATGGAGGCGGCCGGGTGGGCGGCGGACTCGCAGAGCGTCGCCAGGCCGACACCGATGTCCTCACCCCGCACCTCGACCAGTCCGTCGGTGCACATCACCAGCCGGTCGCCGGGCTCGACGCGCACCCGGACCGCCTCGAAGGGCACGCCGCCGACGCCGATGGGCGCGCCCGTGGGCAGGTCGAGCAGTTCGCTGCGGCCGTCGTCGGCGCGGACCAGGACGGGCGGGATGTGCCCGGCGTTGGCGAGGTGGAGTTCGCTCGCGATCGGGTCGTAGACGGCGTAGAGGCAGGTCGCGAGGTAGGTGTCGCCGAGGCGCTGGGCGAGGTCGTCGAGGTTGCGCAGCAGTTGGGCGGGCGGCAGGTCGAGCCCGGCCATGGTCTGCACGGCCGTGCGCAGCTGACCCATCATGGCGGCCGAGTTCAGGCCGTGGCCCATGACGTCGCCGACGACGAGCGCCGTGCGCCCGCCGTGCAGCTTCACCGCGTCGAACCAGTCGCCGCCGACCCGCCCGAGCAGCGTGCCCGGCAGGTAGCGGGTGGCGATGTCGCAGCCCGCCATGCGGGGCGGGATGTGCGGCAGCATGCTGTCCTGGAGCGTCTCGGCGACGTTCTCCTGGAACGTGTACATGCGCGCGTTGTCGAGCACGAGTCCCGCGCGGGCGGCGAGTTCGGCGCCGGTGACGCGGTCCATGTCGTTGAAGACGGGCCGCTCCGGGTGCCGCAGCAGGATCATGAACCCGAGGACGACGTTGCGGGCCTTCAGCGGTACGACCAGCATGGAGCGGCCCGTGATGAGCGGCCGGATGTCCCGCTTCTCGAACTGCGCGGCGATGGCGTGCCCCATCTCCTCGCTGATGCGGGGCACGAGGACGGGCTCGCCGCTGGTCATGCACTGGAAGAACGGCGTGTGCGCCGGGAACGGCATGGCCTCGCCGACGGGGACGACATCGTCCCAGCGGCCGGGTTCGTCGGTGTGCTCGACGGCGACCCGGTGCCACATGGTCGTCGTGTCGGGCACGCCCTCGGGGAAGCCCTCGCCCGCGACGACCTGCTCGCGCAGGTAGGTGCCGGCGACATCGGTGAAGCGGGGCACGACGGCCCTGCTGACCTCGATGATCGTGCGGGACAGGTCGAGGGAGGTGCCGATGCGTCCGCTGACCTCGTTGAGGAACTCCAGGCGCTCGCGGACGGCGGCGTACTCCAGGTCCTCGCCCTCGTCGTGCGGTTCCTCGGGGACGGGCTCCCCGGCGGCCAGGGCCCGTGCGGCCCGCTCGCGGCGCGCCCTGCGCTCGGCGCGGCGGGCCACGCCCCAGTCGGGGGTGACGGGCACCCGGTCGTTCTGGCTGAACTCCAGGATCGGGTAGCCGAGTTCGAGGACCTGGGCGACGATGCGGGCGCTCTCGCCGACGCTCATGCTGGGGAGGATCTCGGGGAGCCGGCGGGCGAGGTCCTCCGCGCCGGGGAAGTCGGTGTGCAGGGCGAAGCCGGGTGCGATCCGCTCGAACTCCCCGTCCCCCGCGCGCAGTCCGGCCGCGTCGGCGGCGAGCACGAGCAGCCGCTCGGGCCCGGGCCCGACCAGGGGGTAGGCCCACCACAGGACGTCGACCCGCTCGGGTCCGGGTGCGGTGAGCCGGGCGCGGCCCGCGGCCGGGTAGGAGAGCCCCTGGTCGAGGGAGGCTTCGAGGTCGGGTCCGGGGCCGTCGCCGGCGGTGTGGGGGGCGGTGTCGTGCTCTTCGGGCAGGGCGCCGGAGACGGGGAGCAGGTCGAGGGCCGCGCGGCCGATCGCCTCTTCCTTGGTGACGCCGAACAGGCGGCGTGCGCCCCGGCTCCAGTGGGACACGAGTCCCTCGCGGTCGACGACGACCACGGCCAGGGGGACCCGGCCGGGCTCGGTGCGTTCCGCCCCCGTGCCGTGCCCAGCCCCCGGGCTGGGGGTGGTGTCCGTCTCGGTGCCACGGTCCATGGCCCAGGCCCTCTCTCCCCACGGATCCGCAAGATCTGTGCCGGCGTCACCACCGTACGGCTCCCGCCGGTCGTGAGGTGAGTCAATGCGGGAATTGCCCGCGCGGGGTGCGCACCGGCGTGCGACCCCGCGCGCCGGCCCGGTTCAGTCCTCGTGCCCCAGTTGGAGGTCCCGCTCGGTGCGTCCGCCTCCGGCCACCTGGAGGACGGTGGCGACGGGCGGGTAGCCGGCGGCGATGACGGTGTACTCGCCGGTGGACAGGTCGACGAAGCGGAACGTGCCGTCGGGGCCGGTGGTAAGGGTGTCGACGACGTTGCCCGCCACGTCGAGCAGGGTCACGCGGGCGTCCTCCACGGGCCGGCCGCCGCCCGCCCGGACGGCGCCGCGCAGCATGGCGCCGCCGGCCAGCTCGATGTCCCGGCGGGTCTCGCGGGCTGCCTGGACGGTGACGGGGAGCGCGGCCGGGCGGAAGGCGGGCGCGCCGGCGGCGAGGGTGTACTCGCCGGCGACCAACTCGGTGATGACGTAGCCGCCCTCGCGGTCGCTGCGGGTGGTGGCCACGACTTCGCCGTGGGCGTTGGTGAGGGTGACCGTGGCGTCCCGCACGGGTGTGCCGTCGGCGGTGACCACCCTGCCGACGAGGTTCCCGGCGCCGCCGAGGACGATGTCGAGTTCGACGGGGCGTTCGCCGACGGTGACGGAGACCGCCTGCGGCTGGTGGCCGCCCGCCGCGGCGATCAGCACGTACGAGCCCGGGCCCGGGGTGGCCAGCGCGTAGCGTCCGTCCTCGCCGCTCGCACCGCGCCCGGTCTGCCGGCCGGTGACGTCGATGAGCGTGAGCGCCGCGCGGGGCACGACGGTCCCGTCGTGGTGCTGCACCGAGCCGCAGACGGGCACTCCGGCGGCGTACGCGCCGCGCGCCTGCGGGATCGGGGCGTTCCCCGGCGCCGTGTCCGGGTCGGTGACGAAGGCGTTGTGGGACACCAGGGGTTTCTCCTTGAGGAAGAAGGCGATGACCAGTCCGAGGACGAGCACCGGCACCAGGTAGAGGAAGATCCGCGGCATGGTGTCGGCGTAGGCCCGGATGTAGCCGTCGCGCAGGGCCGGGGGCAGGGAGTGCACCAGCTGCGGGGTGAGGGACTCCGGGTCGGGCAGCCGGGTCCCCGCGCGCGCGGGCAGGCGGTCGGCCAGGGCGTCGGTGAGCCGTTCGGCGAGGAGGGCGCCGAAGACGGCGGCTCCGACGCTGCCGCCGATCTGCCGGAAGTAGTTGTTGGCGCTGGTGGCCGTACCGAGGTCGGCGGGGCGCACGGAGTTCTGCACGGCGAGGATCAGCACGGGCATCACCATGCCGATGCCGGTGCCGAGGACGGCCATCCAGATGCTGTAGTGCAGCCGGGGCGTGCCGACCTCCAGGCGGGACAGCAGCCACATGCCGACCACGGAGAGGGCGCCGCCGAGGATCGGGTAGGCCTTGTAGCGGCCGGTGTGGCTGATGAGCTGTCCGGCGATGATCGAGGCGCCGACGATGCCGGCCATCATCGGCAGCATGAGCAGGCCCGACTCGGTGGCGGAGGCCCCGTCGACCATCTGCAGGTAGGTCGGCAGGTAGCCGGCGGCGCCGAACAGTCCGACGCCGATCACCAGGCCGACGAGGCCGGTGACGTTGAAGACGGAGTCCCGGAACAGCCGCAGCGGCATGAGGGGTTCGGCGGCGAAGCGCTCGACGACGAGGAAGAGGACGGTCGCCGCGGCCGCTCCGGCGCCGAGGCCGAGGATCATGCGCGAGTCCCAGGCGTACTCCGTGCCGCCCCAGCTGGTCAGCAGGAGCAGGCAGGTGGAGGCGGCGGTCAGCAGCAGCGCGCCGAGGATGTCCAGCCGGGCCCTGACGGCCGGTTTCGGGAGTTTCAGCGCGACGGCGACGACGGCGAGAGTGACCAGGCCGAAGGGCACGTTGACGTAGAAGCACCAGCGCCAGGAGAGGTGGTCCGTGAAGTAGCCGCCGAGCAGGGGCCCGGCCACGGAGGCGAGGCCGAAGGCGGCGCCGATCAGGCCCATGTACCGGCCGCGCTGCCGGGGTGGCACGATGTCGGCGATGATCGCCTGCACGCCGATCATGAGGCCGCCCGCACCGACGCCCTGCAGGGCGCGGAACGCGATGAGCTGGTCCATGGTCTGTGCCCGGCCCGCGAGCGCGGAGCCGGCGACGAAGACGACGATGGCGAACTGGAAGACGCCCTTGCGGCCGAGGAGGTCGCCGAGCTTGCCGTAGACGGGCAGTCCGACCGTGGCCGTCAGAAGGTAGGCGGTGATCGCCCAGGACATCCGGTCCAGGCCGTGCAGCTCACCGACGATCTCCGGGAGCGCGGTGGCGACGATCATCTGCTCCAGGGCGGCCAGGAGCAGGGCGAGCAGGAGCGCGAGCAAGACCAACCGCACCCGCCGCGGGCTCAGTCGGGCAGCGGCGGTCGGTGGTGGTGTGGGGCTGTCGGGAGGTGCTACCGCCGGTTCGTCCTGCGCCAGAGTGATACCGCCCACCTACCGCTCCCCTCGTCGCGCTGCCGCACAATTCCCGCGTAAAAGCGACAACTACGAGCAAGCGCGACGAGTTACGGCACAAGAGCGAGCCGTGGGGAGATCACCCGAACCGGTGAGGGCCGCAACGGCCCCCGGGGAGCGGGGCCTTGGGAGCGGCTACTTCTCGACCTCGGCGGCGAGCCTGGCGAGCACCGCGTCGTAGATCCGACCGAGGCCCTTGGGCGCGAACGTCTTCTCGAAGAAGCCGCCGATGCCGCCGGCGCCGGTCCAGGTGGTGGTCACGACGACGCGGGACTTGCCCTCCCCGGCCGGGGTGACCCGCCAGGTGGTGACCATGGAGGAGTTGCGGTCCTTCTCCACCAGCTCGCCGTCGGTGGGCTCGCTGACCTCGAGGAGGCAGTCGCGCACGCGCTTGCTGGTGGCCTGGAGGCGCCAGTGGACGAGGGTGCCCTCGCCGTCGCCGCCCTCCCGGACCTCGTACTCGCTGAACTGCTCGGGCAGCAGCTTCGCGCGCGTGCCGCTGTAGTCGGCGAGGGCATCGAACACCGTCTCCGCGTCCGCCGCGACGATCCGCTCCGTAGTGGCTTCGACCTGCGCCATCGCTTTCCTCCAGGACATGGTTGCTCGGGGGTCGGGGCAAGCCAACCACCCCGCCGCCCGGCCGCCCAAATCGGGGTCGCCCAACCCGGTCGAACACGTTCGGAAAACACCCTCGCACGATCAAGGGAACATGTGTTCTATTCTGTGGGCAGTGCTACCGAGGAGGCGTCATGCGCTGGGAGAACCTCACAGTGGACTCCGAACACAGCCGGGCCGATGCCGCGCTGTTCGGCGCGGACGCGGTGACGACCCGTACCTTCGACACCCCGGAGTTCGCCGGGATCACGTTCCACGAGATCCGGGCCCGTTCAATCATCAACCGGGTGCCGGCGGTCTCCCGGATGTCGTTCCAGTGGACGGTCAACCCCTACCGGGGCTGCTCGCACGCGTGCGTGTACTGCTTCGCGCGCAAGACGCACAGCTACCTCGACCTCGACACGGGCCTCGGCTTCGACAGCCAGATCGTCGTCAAGATCAACGCGCCCGAGCTGCTGCGCCGGCAGCTCGGCTCGCGCCGCTGGCAGGGCGAGCACATCGCGATGGGCACGAACGTCGACTGCTACCAGCGCGCCGAGGGCCGCTACCGCCTCATGCCGGGCATCATCTCGGCCCTGCGCGACCACGCGAACCCCTTCTCGATCCTGACCAAGGGCACGCTCATCCTGCGCGACCTGGACCTGATCCGGCAGGCCGCGGAGGTGACCGACGTGGGCATCTCCGTCTCGGTCGGCTTCACCGACCAGGAGCTGTGGCGCACCGTCGAGCCGGGCACGCCCGCGCCGGAGCGGCGCCTGGACGTCGTGCGGACCTTCGGCGAACACGGCATCGGCTGCGGTGTGCTGATGGCGCCGGTGATCCCGTTCCTGAGCGACCGGCCGGACCAGCTGCGGGCCACCGTACGGGCGATCGCGGCCTCCGGCGCCACGTCCGTCACGCCCCTGGTGCTGCACCTGCGGCCCGGCGCCCGCGAGTGGTTCATGGCCTGGCTGGGGCAGCACCACCCGTATCTGGTGCCCCGCTACGAGCGGCTGTACGCGGAGGGCTCCTACGCCCCGAAGTGGTACCAGCGCCGGATCACCCGTCAGGTGCACGAGCTGGCCGAGGAGTACGGCATCGGGCCGACGCGCGCGGGGACGCCGCGGCGGATCCGGCCCCCCGAGCCGGCGGAGGAGCCCCCGGTGTCCGGGCCGACGCAACTTTCTCTCCTTTAGGAGCATACGAGCGCATCCGAAGATCCAATTGGGTCATGGGTGTGACGGAATGAGTTCTGCCGGGACCGCTTTCCGGGACGATGCGGCGAGGACGGTGACCCTCGCGGCCCGACATCCCGCCGTCCTGGGAGGACTCCATGAGAAAACGCGCAGCCGCGCTGTGCGGCGCCGCCCTCGTCATGGCCGGGACCTTCACGGCCGTTCCCGCCGGGGCGAACGCACCGAGCACCGCGCACTCCGTGCACACCGCGGAGCTCGCCTGGAAGAACTGCGCCACCGAGAAGTACCCGACGCTCCAGTGCGCGTCCCTGGAGGTGCCGCTCGACCACCGCAGACCGGGTGGACGGCACATCACCCTCGCCCTGTCCCGCGTCCCGCACACCGCCGAGACCTACCAGGGTCCGCTCCTGGTCAACCCGGGCGGTCCCGGCGGCAGCGGTCTGCGGCTCGCCGGGTTCGTCGCGTCCGCGCTGCCGAAGGAGGTCGCGGCCCAGTACGACGTCATCGGCTTCGACCCGCGCGGCGTGGGACAGAGCGAGCCCGCCCTGGACTGCAAGCCGGGCCACTTCGGCCCGGTGCGCCCCGACACCCTGCCGTCCACGCCCGCGCTCGAGAAGGCCAACCTCGACCGCGCCAGGTCCTTCGCCGCCGCCTGCGGGGAGAAGTACGGGCATCTGCTGCCGTACGTCAACACCCCGAGCGCCGTGCGCGACTTGGACGCGATCCGGCAGGCCCTGGGCGCGGAGAAGATCAACTACTTCGGTTACTCCTACGGCACCTACCTGGGCGCGGTCTACGCCAGGTTCTTCCCGGAGCGGGTGCGGCGCCTGGCCCTCGACTCGGTGGTCGACCCCACGGACGTGTGGTATGAGGCCAACCTCAACCAGGACGTGGCCTTCGACGACCGGCACCGCGCCTTCCTGGCCTGGGTCGCCGAGCACGACGCCACGTACCGGCTCGGCACCGACCCGGAGCGGGTCGAGGCCGAGTGGTACGCCATGCGGTCCTCCCTGGCGAAGAAGCCGGCGGGCGGCACGGTGGGCGCCTCGGAACTGGAGGACACCTTCATCCCGGGCGGCTACTACAACGGCTACTGGCCGGACCTGGCGGAGGCCTTCGCGGCGTACGTCAACGACAAGGACCCCGAGCCGCTGGTCGACGTGTACGAGGACGTCGGCGCGGCGGACGCCTCCGGCGACAACACCTACAGCATCTACACCTCCGTGCAGTGCCAGGACGCCGACTGGCCGCGCGACTGGCGGCAGTGGCGCCAGGACAACTGGGCGGTGCACGAGAAGGCGCCGTTCATGGCCTGGAACAACGCCTGGTACAACGCGCCGTGCGCGTTCTGGCCGGCGGACTCGTCGCGCCCGGTGAACATCGCCAACGGCGAGCTGCCGCCCGTGCTGCTGTTCCAGTCGACCGGCGACGCGGCCACTCCGTACCAGGGCGCTGTCACCGTGCACCACCTGCTGGCCCGCTCCAGCCTGGTGGTCGAGGAGGGCGGCGGCAACCACGGCATCACGCTGAGCGGCAACACCTGCCTCGACGAGCACCTGACGGCGTATCTGACCGACGGCACCGTGCCGCGCGGGTACGGCGAGGCGGACGCGGTGTGCGAGGCGCTGCCGGACCCGAAGCCGACGGCGTCGGGCGAAGGGCACTCGGCGAGGCAGGGGTCGGCTGCCGCGAAGGGCTCGACGCTGCACGGACTGCTCGGCTTCCGCGGCTGAGTGCTGAGCGACAGAGGGGCTGAGCAGCTGAGTGCCGAGTGGCTGACGGACCGTCCGGTGGGGCGGGCGTTGTCCGTCCCATGGTCCACCATGGACCCATGAGCGAGCTGACGAGGATCACCTGCTCCGTCACGCACATGGCCCACATACCCGACGACCGGTTCCTGACGGAGGTCGAGGCGTTCGCGGTGGTGGCGCGGTGAACGGGCTCCGGATACGGGAGATGGCGCTCGCCGACTGCGACCGGGTCGCGGAGATCCGGGTCCGCGGCTGGCAGCACGCGTACCGGGGCATGGTCCCGCAGTCGTACCTCGACGGGCTCAGCGTCGCCGAGGACGCCGAGCGGCGGCGCCGTATGCATCTCGCGCGGGCCGAGGGCGGTGTGGTGAACCTGGTCGCCGAGGATCCGGGCGGCGAGATCGTCGGCTGGGCCTGCCACGGGCCGTACCGGGAGGGCGAAGTCCTCACCGAGGAGGCCGAGTTGTACGCCCTCTACGTCCACCCGGACCGTGTCGGCCAGGGCGCGGGGCAGGCCCTGCTCGTGGAGTCGCTCACGCGCTGCGCCGCCGCGGGCCGCGGCCGTCTCCTGCTGTGGGTGCTCAAGGAGAACGCCCGGGCCCGCCGCTTCTACGAGCGGTCCGGCTTCCGGCCGGACGGCGCGGAGGAACCCTTCGAGGTGGAAGGCGTCGTGGTGCCCGAGGTGCGCTACGGCAGGACGCTCTGACCTCACCTCTGCCGGGGAATCCGCCCCAGCGCCCGCACCGCCGCCTCGGCCAGCGCCGGATGCGCCAGGGCCTCGTTCAGCACGGGCCTGGCCCGGCCGTCCCCCAGCGTACCCAGCCCGTCCACGCAGGCGAGGGCCACCCGGCGGTACGGGTCGTGCGGGCGCAGCCGCCGCCGGAGCGTGGTGATCAGCGCGGGCACGGCCTCCGGGGCCCGCAGCTCGACCAGGAGGCGGACCGGGTGCAGGGCGTAGGCGACGCGCAGCTCGTTGGTGGCGAGGGCGGCGGCCGCGCGGGCGGTGCGCGGGTCGCCGAGGCGGGCGAGGGCGTGGGCCGCGGAGGCGCAGCGCGGTGGATCACGGTGGTTGAGCAGCAGCACCAGGGCCTCGAAGGCCCGCCGGTCCCCCGCGAGTCCCAGCCGGAAGGCGGCCAGCTCCCGCGCCCAGAGCGGTTGCCCGGGTTCGGTCAGCACCGCCGCCAGGGCGTCGAGGTCGTCGGTCGCCACGAGCCGCTCGAACGCGGGCGACGCTCCCGACTCCTGCCGTAAGCGCTCCGTGAGTGATCGCAACTCTTCGTCCATGACACCGAGGTTAGGACCCCGGCCCGCCGCTCGGGACGTACATCACAAACACGGGGACTGGCGCGCTCGTTACCCGCCAGTTAAGCTCAGACGAGCGAGTTACCCACTCGCATCCCCTCGCGGCGGTCTGGTGACGCGGCCACCGCGGGAGCAGTCGGTTCGGTGCCTCAGGTACCGCAGTACGGCTCGGCCCCGGGACAGGGCCGGTCGGAACGGCCGTTCCCCTCCGGGCGTGTGCACGCCCCGTGGAGACGGCACCGGGCGTGTGCGCTCAGCAGCCCGGCCCAACACCCGCACTTCTCACGCACCCGGTGCGCCCGGGGTCCGGCTCCCGCCGGGCCGCCTTCGGCGCACCCGGGCGGCGTTCCCCGTCGTCACCCTCATCCTGGAGTCCCGCGATGGCCACTCCCCTTTCCGACCCGTCCCCGTCCCCGCTGCGGACCGTCGCCGTCGTCGGCCTCGGCACGATGGGCACCGGCATCGCCGAGGTCCTCGCCAAGGCCGGCCGCGAGGTCGTCGGCATCGACATCAGCGAGGCCCAGGCCGCGAAGTGCGTCGCCGCTCTGGAGGCCTCCACCGCCCGTGGCGTGGAGCGCGGGCGGCTGACCGAGCAGGACCGCGCCGAGATCCTCGCCCGCGTCCGCACCTCCGCCGACCTGCGGGCCGCGGCCGACGCCGACCTCGTCATCGAGGTCGCGCCGGAGTCGTACGAGGTCAAGCAGCAGATCTTCCGGGAGCTCGACGGGATCGTGCGCCCCGGGACCATCCTGGCGACCGGCACCAACGCCCTGTCCGTCACGCGGCTGGCCGCCGACTCGGCGCGCCCCGAGCGGGTGCTGGGCCTGCACTTCTTCAACCCGGCCCCGGCCATGAAGCTGGTCGAGGTCGTCTCCTCGGTGCTGACCGCGCCCGCGGCCGTCACGGCGGTCACGAACCTCGCGCTCGACCTGGGCAAGGAGCCCGTCGCGGTGGGCGACCGGCCAGGCTTCGTCGCCGACGGGCTGCTGTTCGGCTACCTCAACCAGGCCGCCGCGATGTACGAGGCGAAGTACGCCTCCCGCGAGGACATCGACGCCGCGATGCGGCTCGGCTGCGGTCTGCCCATGGGCCCGCTGGCGCTGCTCGACCTGATCGGCGTCGACACCGCCCGCACGGTCCTGGAGGCCATGTACGCCGCCTCCCGCGACCGGCTGCACGCCCCCGCGCCCATCCTCAAGCAGCTCAGCGAGGCGGGCCTGACGGGCCGCAAGGCCGGGCGGGGCTTCTACACGTACGAGGCGCCGGGCAGCGGCACGGTCGTGCGCGACGCGCTCACCCCGCTGGAGGGCGGCGACCCGGTCGCCGGCCGCACGGTCCGCTCGGTCGGTGTCGCGGGCTCCGGCACCATGGCCTCCGGGATCGCCGAGGTCTTCGCCAAGGCCGGGTACGAGGTCGTGCTGGCCGCCCGCAGCGAGGAGAAGGCGCAGGCCGCGAAGGCCCGGATCGGCAAGTCCCTGGCCCGCTCGGTCGACAAGGGTCGGCTGACCGCCGAGGCCGCCGCCGAGACGCTGGACCGCATCACGGCCACGGGCACGTACGACGACTTCGCCGACGTCGACCTGGCCGTCGAGGCGGTCGCCGAGGACCTGGAGGTCAAGAGGCAGCTGTTCGCCGCGCTGGACAAGGTCTGCAAGCCCGGCGCGGTCCTGGCCACCACCACCTCGTCCCTGCCGGTCGTCGCCTGCGCCCGGGCCACCTCGCGCCCGCAGGACGTCATCGGCATGCACTTCTTCAACCCGGCGCCGGCCATGAAGCTGGTCGAGGTCGTCCGGACGGTGCTGACCGCCGACGACGTCCACGCGACGGTCCGCGAGGTCTGCGGCAGGATCAGGAAGCACGCCGTGGACTGCGGGGACCGCGCCGGTTTCATCGTGAACGCGCTGCTGTTCCCGTACCTCAACAACGCGATCAAGATGGTCCAGGAGCACTACGCCTCGCTCGACGACATCGACGCGGCGATGAAGCTGGGCGGCGGCTACCCGATGGGCCCCTTCGAGCTGCTGGACGTCGTCGGGCTGGACGTCTCGCTCGCCATCGAGAAGGTCCTGCACCGCGAGTTCCGCGACCCGGGCCTCGCCCCGGCGCCGCTGCTGGAGCACCTGGTGGCCGCGGGCTGCCTCGGCCGCAAGACCGGCCGTGGCTTCCGCGAATATGCCAAGCGCTGAGCGTCCCGGCGACTGGTTCCGGTCCGGCTCCGAGTGGGGCGGCCTGCTCGGCCCGGACCGGTCCCCGCCCCCCTCCGGCGCGGGCCAAGAACCAGCTCATGCGCACCGAGCTGCGCACATGCAGTACGTTCAGGGCATGTCCCAGCCCGCCAAGTCCTCACGTACACCAGCTACGACCGACGCGCCGGAAAGTGCCGCAGGCTCCCGTGCCGCCGCCCAGCGGCTCAAGATGCGCCGGGAACTGGCGGCCGCCGCGATGGAGCTGTTCGCGACCAAGGGGTACGAGGCGACCACCGTCGACGAGATCGCGGCCCAGGCCGGGGTCGCCCGCCGCACCTTCTTCCGCCACTTCCGCTCCAAGGAAGAGGCGATCTTCCCCGACCACGACGACACCCTGATCCGCGCCGAGGCGGTGCTCAACGCCGCGCCCGCGCACGAGCATCCGCTCGACACGGTGTGCCGCGGCATCAAGGAAGTCATGAAGATGTACGCGGCCCGGCCGGAGATCTCGGTCGCCCGCTACAAGCTGACGCGCGAGGTGCCCACCCTGCGCGAGGCGGAGATCGCGTCGGTGGCCCGCTACGAGCGCCTGTTCACGCGCTATCTCCTCGGCCACTTCGACGAGCGCGCGCACGCCGACGACGCCAACGACGACCCGCTGCTCGCCGAGGTCGCCGCGTCCGCCGTGGTCACCGCCCACAACCACGTCCTGCGGCGCTGGCTCCGGGCCGGTGGGCAGGGGGACGTCGAGGCGCAGCTCGACCACGCCTTCGCGATCGTGCGCAAGACCTTCGGCACCGGCATCGGCGCCGGACGCTCGGCGGAGCCGAAGCCGGCCGCGGCCACGGCCTCGACGCAGGGCGAGGTGCTGGTCACGGTCGCCCGCACCGACGCCCCGCTCGACGAGGTCATGCGGACCATCGAACAGGCGCTCAAGGAGCGCTGAGCGGCTCCCGCAGGCTCCACGCCGCTGTGATGACGGCCACCCCACGGGGTGGCCGTTTTGGCATGTCAGGGGCCGTTTTGCAGCGCCTTTGCGAGCCCATTCGATCGATCATCGCTCATTTGTTACGTAAAGATTTCATCTGAGAGCAAGTTCTGGCACTCAGTGCCTTGCGGGGTGACACGCGGTGTCATACGTTGAAGGGGTCCGGGCGACGTCCCAGCGGGCTCCGCGCCCGTCCGCCCCGGACGCCTGCGTCACAGGCAACCTCCCGCGCCACCAGCGCTGCCGAACAGCACCACCGCCGAACCGACGGCACACCCTCGACCCTCAGCAGCACCGACGTACCCATCGGCGCCCCTCCCTCAGGGCGCTCACCGCCGGAGGCAACACCGTGACCGTGAAGGACATCCTGGCCGCGATCCAGTCGCCCGACTCCACGTCGGAGGACTTCGCCGCCCTCCCGCTCCCCGAGTCGTACCGCGCGATCACCGTGCACAAGGACGAGACGGAGATGTTCGCCGGGCTCGCCACGCGCGACAAGGACCCCCGCAAGTCGATCCACCTGGACGAGGTGCCGCTGCCCGAGCTCGGCCCGGGCGAGGCCCTGGTGGCCGTCATGGCCTCCTCGGTCAACTACAACTCGGTGTGGACCTCGATCTTCGAGCCGCTGTCGACGTTCGGCTTCCTGGAGCGCTACGGCCGCACCAGCGAACTGGCCAAGCGCCACGACCTGCCGTACCACATCATCGGCTCCGACCTCGCGGGCGTCGTCCTGCGCACCGGCCCGGGCGTCAACGCCTGGCGGCCCGGTGACGAGGTCGTCGCGCACTGCCTCTCCGTCGAGCTGGAGTCCAGCGACGGCCACAACGACACGATGCTCGACCCGGAGCAGCGCATCTGGGGCTTCGAGACCAACTTCGGCGGCCTCGCCGAGATCGCGCTCGTGAAGTCCAACCAGCTCATGCCCAAGCCCGACCACCTCAGCTGGGAGGAGGCCGCCGCTCCCGGCCTGGTCAACTCCACCGCCTACCGGCAGCTGGTCTCCCGCAACGGCGCCGCCATGAAGCAGGGCGACAACGTGCTCATCTGGGGCGCGAGCGGCGGACTCGGCAGCTACGCCACCCAGTTCGCGCTGGCCGGCGGCGCCAACCCGATCTGTGTCGTCTCCTCGCCGCAGAAGGCGGAGATCTGCCGGTCGATGGGCGCCGAGGCGATCATCGACCGCAACGCCGAGGGCTACAGGTTCTGGAAGGACGAGAACACCCAGGACCCCAAGGAGTGGAAGCGCTTCGGCAAGCGCATCCGCGAGCTCACCGGCGGCGAGGACATCGACATCGTCTTCGAGCACCCCGGCCGCGAGACCTTCGGCGCGTCCGTCTTCGTCACCCGCAAGGGCGGCACCATCACCACCTGCGCCTCCACCTCGGGCTACATGCACGAGTACGACAACCGCTACCTGTGGATGTCGCTGAAGCGGATCATCGGCTCGCACTTCGCCAACTACCGCGAGGCCTGGGAGGCCAACCGGCTCATCGCGAAGGGCAAGATCCACCCGACCCTGTCGAAGGTGTACTCCCTGGAGGACACCGGCCAGGCCGCCTACGACGTGCACCGCAACCTGCACCAGGGCAAGGTCGGCGTGCTGTGCATGGCCCCCGAGGAGGGCCTGGGCGTGCGCGACGAGGCCAAGCGCGCCCAGCACATCGACGCCATCAACCGCTTCCGGAACATCTGAGGAGCGCTGCATGACTGAGCGTCAGCCCGCCGAGGGCAAGAGGGAGAAGGACCGGCCGTGGCTCATGCGCACCTACGCCGGTCACTCCACGGCCGAGGCGTCCAACGAGCTGTACCGGCGCAACCTCGCCAAGGGCCAGACGGGTCTGTCGGTGGCGTTCGACCTGCCGACGCAGACCGGCTACGACTCCGACCACATCCTCGCCCGCGGCGAGGTGGGCCGGGTCGGCGTGCCGATCGCGCACGTCGGTGACATGCGCCGGCTGTTCCAGGACATCCCCCTGGAGCAGATGAACACCTCGATGACCATCAACGCCACGGCCATGTGGCTGCTGGCGCTCTACCAGGTCGTCGCCGAGGAGCAGGGTGCCGACATCACCAAGCTCCAGGGCACGACCCAGAACGACATCGTCAAGGAGTACCTGTCCCGGGGGACGCACGTCTTTCCCCCGGGGCCGTCCCTCCGCCTGACGACGGACATGATCGCGTACACGGTCTCCCACATCCCGAAGTGGAACCCGATCAACATCTGCAGCTACCACCTGCAGGAGGCGGGCGCCACGCCGGTCCAGGAGATCGCGTACGCGATGTCCACCGCGATCGCCGTGCTCGACGCCGTGCGCGACTCCGGCCAGGTGCCGCAGGAGCGCATGGGCGATGTCGTCGGCCGGATCTCGTTCTTCGTGAACGCGGGCGTCCGCTTCATCGAGGAGATGTGCAAGATGCGCGCCTTCGGCCGCATCTGGGACAAGGTCACCCGCGAGCGGTACGGCATCGAGAACCCCAAGCACCGCCGCTTCCGCTACGGAGTCCAGGTCAACTCCCTGGGCCTGACGGAGGCGCAGCCGGAGAACAACGTCCAGCGCATCGTGCTGGAGATGCTGGCCGTCACCCTCTCCAAGGACGCCCGCGCGCGTGCCGTGCAGCTGCCCGCCTGGAACGAGGCCCTCGGCCTGCCCCGCCCCTGGGACCAGCAGTGGTCGCTGCGCATCCAGCAGGTGCTGGCGTACGAGAGCGACCTGCTGGAGTACGAGGACATCTTCGAGGGCTCGAAGGTGATCGAGGAGAAGGTCTCGGGTCTGGTCGAGGCGGCGCTCGCCGAGATGGACCGCATCGAGGAGATGGGCGGCGCGATGGCGGCCGTCGAGTCCGGCTACCTCAAGTCGCAGCTGGTGGCCTCGCACGCCGAGCGCCGGGGCCGGATCGAGTCCGGCCAGGAGAAGATCGTCGGCGTCAACATCTTCGAGGGCACCGAACCGAACCCGCTCACCGCAGACCTCGACACCGCGATCCAGACGGTGGACCCGGAGGTCGAGGCCCGGGTCATCGAGGCGCTCCAGCGGTGGCGCGACAGCCGCTACCAGCCGCCCTTCAACCACCCACGGCCCTGCAAGGCCCTGGAGCGGCTGAAGGAGGCGGCCCGCGGCACGGAGAACCTCATGGAGGCCACCCTGGAGTGCGCCCGCGCCGGCGCGACGACCGGCGAGTGGGCCGGGGCCCTGCGCGAGGTGTTCGGTGAGTTCCGGGCGCCCACGGGCGTCTCCTCGGCGCCGGTGGCCGTGCCGGTCGAGGAGGGGAGCACGCTGGCCCTGGTGCGCCGCAAGGTGGACCTGACGGCCAAGGACCTGGGCGTGGGCAAGCTGCGCTTCCTGGTCGGCAAGCCGGGGCTCGACGGGCACTCCAACGGCGCCGAGCAGATCGCGGTGCGCGCCCGGGACGCCGGGTTCGAGGTGGTCTACCAGGGCATCCGGCTGACGCCCGAGCAGATCGTGGACGCCGCCCTCGCGGAGGACGTGCACGCGGTCGGCCTGTCCATCCTGTCCGGCTCACACGCCCAGCTGGTGCCGGACGTCCTCGAACGGCTCCGTGTGGCCGGTGCCACAGATATACCGGTGATCGCCGGTGGCATCATCCCGAACGGTGATGCCGAGCAGCTCAGGGCAGCCGGAGTGGCCGCGGTCTTCACCCCGAAGGACTTCGACATCACCGGAATCATCGGCCGCATCGTCGACGAGATCCGGAAAGCGAACCAGCTCGACCCCCTGGAGGTCCCCGCATGACCACGGTCAACCGCCTTCGCCCCCGGCGTTCCTGCCTGGCGGTACCGGGCTCGAACCCGCGCTTCCTGGAGAAGGCCCAGGGCCTCCCGGCGGACCAGGTCTTCCTCGACCTGGAGGACGCCTGCGCCCCGCTGGCCAAGCCCGAGGCGCGACACACCATCGTCAAGTTCCTCAATGAGGGCGACTGGACGGGCAAGACGCGCGTGGTCCGGGTCAACGACTGGACGACCGAGTGGACGTACCGCGACGTCGTCACGGTCGTCGAGGGCGCCGGCCAGAACCTCGACTGCATCATGCTGCCGAAGGTGCAGGACGCCCAGCAGATCGTCGCCCTCGACCTGCTGCTGACGCAGATCGAGAAGACCATGGGCTTCGAGGTCGGCAAGATCGGCATCGAGGCGCAGATCGAGAACGCGCAGGGCCTGAACAACGTCAACGAGATCGCGCAGGCCTCCCAGCGCGTGGAGACCATCATCTTCGGCCCGGCCGACTTCATGGCCTCCATCAACATGAAGTCGCTGGTCGTGGGCGAGCAGCCGCCCGGCTACCCGGCGGACGCCTACCACTACATCCTGATGAAGATCCTGATGGCCGCCCGCGCCAACAACCTCCAGGCGATCGACGGCCCCTACCTGCAGATCCGCAACGTGGAGGGCTACCGCGAGGTCGCGCAGCGCGCCGCCGCCCTCGGCTTCGACGGCAAGTGGGTGCTGCACCCGGGCCAGGTCGAGGCGTCCAACGAGATCTTCTCGCCGTCGCAGGAGGACTACGACCACGCCGAGCTGATCCTGGACGCGTACGAGTACTACACGTCCGAGGCGGGCGGCAAGAAGGGCTCGGCGATGCTCGGCGACGAGATGATCGACGAGGCCAGCCGCAAGATGGCCCTGGTCATCGCGGGCAAGGGACGCGCCGCCGGCATGCGGCGCACCAGCACGTTCGAGATCCCGGAGGCGTGACGGCCATGCAGTTCGGACGCACCTACGAGGAGTTCGAGGTCGGGGCGACGTACAAGCACTGGCCGGGCAAGACGGTCACGGAGTACGACGACCACCTGTTCTGTCTCCTCACCATGAACCACCACCCGCTCCACATGGACACGAACTATGCGGAGAAGACGACCGACTTCGGCAAGAACGTCGTCGTGGGCAACTACATCTACTCCCTCCTGCTCGGCATGTCCGTGCCGGACATCTCCGGCAAGGCGATCGCCAACCTGGAGATCGAGTCGCTGAAGCACGTGGCGCCGACCTTCCACGGCGACACGATCTACGGCCAGACGACCGTGCTCGACAAGTGGCCCTCGAAGTCGAAGAACGACCGCGGCATCGTGCACGTCGAGACCAAGGGCTACAAGCAGGACGGCACGCTGGTCTGCGTGTTCCGCCGCAAGGTGATGGTGCCGACCGAGACGTACATCAAGGAGCGCGGCGGCGAGCAGCCCGGCCGCCCGGAGCTGCGAGAGCAGGAGAAGTAGTCATGGCGCGACTCGCCCAGACCGCCGGTCTGACGGACGTCCAGCAGGAGATCCTGTCCACCGTCCGGGACTTCGTGGACAAGGAGATCATTCCGGTCGCCACGGAGCTGGAGCACCGCGACGAGTACCCGCAAGCGATCGTCGACGGGCTGAAGGAGTTGGGCCTGTTCGGCCTGATGATCCCCGAGGAG
Source organism: Streptomyces sp. SudanB52_2052 (assembly GCF_964272415.1). Classification (NCBI taxonomy): domain Bacteria; kingdom Bacillati; phylum Actinomycetota; class Actinomycetes; order Kitasatosporales; family Streptomycetaceae; genus Streptomyces; species Streptomyces sp. SudanB52_2052. The sequence goes on from NZ_OZ186796.1 coordinate 1,563,505, forward strand.
TACGGGGGTCTGGGCGAGTCGCTCCTGACCTACGCCCTGTGCGTCGAGGAGATCGCGCGCGGGTGGATGTCGGTGTCCGGCATCATCAACACCCACTTCATCGTGGCGTACATGCTCAAGCAGCACGGCACGCAGGAGCAGAAGGACCACTTCCTGCCGAGGATGGCGGCCGGTGACATCCGGGGCGCCTTCTCGATGTCGGAGCCGGGCCTCGGCTCGGACGTCTCGGCGATCACGTCGAAGGCGGTGAAGGACGGCGACGAGTACGTCCTGAACGGCCAGAAGATGTGGCTCACGAACGGCGGAACGTCCTCTCTGGTGGCCGTTCTGGTCCGAAGTGACGAAGGTCACCCCGAGGGCACCGCGCCCCACAAGTCGATGACGACCTTCCTCGTCGAGAAAGAGCCCGGCTTCGGTGAGGTCCGGCCCGGCCTCACCATCCCCGGCAAGATCGACAAGATGGGGTACAAGGGGGTCGACACCACCGAACTCATCATGGATGACCTGCGGATTCCTGCGGATCGCGTGCTCGGCGGGGTCACCGGCCGTGGTTTCTACCAGATGATGGACGGTGTCGAGGTGGGCCGCGTGAACGTGGCGGCGCGTGGCTGCGGCGTCGCTCAGCGTGCGTTCGAACTGGGTGTCCAGTACGCGCAGCAGCGTCACACCTTCGGGAAGCCGATCGCCCAGCACCAGGCGATCCAGTTCAAGCTGGCCGAGATGGCTACCAAGGTCGAGGCCGCCCATGCGATGATGGTGAACGCAGCTCGCAAAAAGGACTCCGGGGAGCGAAACGACCTCGAGGCTGGGATGGCGAAGTACCTCGCCTCCGAGTACTGCAAGGAGGTCGTCGAGGACGCCTTCCGGATCCACGGCGGCTACGGCTTCTCCAAGGAGTACGAGATCGAACGCCTCTACCGTGAGGCGCCGATGCTGCTCATCGGTGAAGGTACCGCCGAGATCCAGAAAATGATCATCGGCAGGCGGCTGCTCGAAGAGTATCGGTTCCAGGGCTAGATGTCCGGATACGGGGTGTTTTCTTGGAGAAGAAGATCACACCCCGTCAGCACTCTTCGGCCGCCGACTCGGCTGCCTGGCTTACCCAGTTAGGGCCCCGAGCCGCTACGATCGCCGGAAAGCCGCCGTCCCCCGTCAGAGTGCGGCATCATCCGCTACGAAGGTCATCCATGCCCCACAGCCAAACCTCTGCACCTCGCGACAGCCGGGCCGGCGTACGCCTCGCGCGCGGAGCATCGCCGTGGCTCCTTCCGACCGTCGCCACCGCAGCCCTCAGCCTGGCCCGGGCCCGCCGCTCCGGCGCCGCCAAGGCCGTCGCCGTTCCCGCCACCGCGCTCGCGGCGGGAATGCTGTGGTTCTTCCGCGACCCCGAGCGCGAGATCGCCCCGGGCCGGGTCATCTCGCCCGCCGACGGTGTGGTGCAGAGCATCATGCCGTGGAAGGACGGCCGCACCCGCGTCGCGATCTTCATGAGCCCGCTCAACGTCCACGTCAACCGCGCCCCGCTGGCCGGCACGGTGACGTCGGTCGAGCACGTCCCCGGTGGCTTCGTTCCCGCCTTCAACAAGGAGAGCGAGAACAACGAGCGCGTCGTCTGGCACTTCGACACCGAGCTCGGCGACATCGAGATGATCCAGATCGCCGGCGCGGTCGCCCGCCGCATCGTTCCCTACCTGCCCCAGGGCACCAAGGTCGAGCAGGGCGAGCGGATCGGCCTGATCCGCTTCGGCTCGCGGGTCGACCTCTACCTGCCCGAGGGCGTGGAGGTCGCGGTCGAGGTGGGACAGAAGACCGTGGCTGGGGTGACTCGCATTGACCGTGATTGATCCTGACACCAAGGCCGGCTGGGTCCCGGACGCCGACGAGGTCGACGAAGAGGAGGAGATGCCCCTCTCTCTGCGCCTGTCGATAGCGGACACCCTGACGCTCGGCAACGCCACGTGCGGCTTCATGGCGGTGTACTTCACCACCACCGGCATCCTGATCCCGCACCTCACGGGCAGCCAGGAGACCGGCATGGCCCGCCACAGCGCGGCCACGGCGGTCATCCTGATGCTCTGCGCGGCGGTCTTCGACCTGTTCGACGGCCTGGTGGCGCGCAAGCTGCGCTCCTCCCCCATGGGCGCCGAGCTGGACAACCTCTCCGACCTGATCAGCTTCGGCCTGGCGCCGGCGTACTTCGTGCTCGTGTACGGCATGGTCGCGGACGACGCCCACCAGCGGGTGGCGGCGGTCGGGGCGATCGTCGTCCTGCTGGCGGTGGTGCTCCGGCTTGCGCGGTTCTCCTGCGTCACGGTCAAGGACGGCACCTTCCAGGGCATGCCGTCGCCGTTCGGCGCGCTGACGGTGGTGTCCATCGTGCTGCTGGAGCTGCCCTTCGTGGCGACGCTGCTGGCGATCCTGGGGACGGCATGGCTCATGGTGTCCCGTGTGGAATACCCCAAACCCCGCGGTCGACTCGCTGTGGCGATGCTCTCGTGGATCGTGCTCAGCATGGGGCTGCTCGCGGCGTGGGCGTTCGACGCGCCGAGCGGACAGCTGCTGCTCCAGACGGGCTGCGCGCTGCAGCTGGTCATGGGGGCGGTGATCCCGCTGTTCGCGACGGCCCGGCGGGTGAACAACTTCCGTGACAACCGGCGGGAGGCGCGGGCGGCGCAGCTTCCGTAACGTGTTCGCGTACGACGACGAAGGCCCCGAGCCATTGGCTCGGGGCCTTCGTCGTGTCGGCGGCCGCGGGACCGCCCGGCTCAGGTCAGGAAGTCCTGGGCGATGCGCTCCGCCACGCGTTCCAGGATCGGGCCCGCCTCCGCGATGCACTTCGCGACGTCCGGCTCCGCGTCCGTCAGGGGGTAGGCCCGGCGGATCCCCGCCCGGCCCAGGGCCCCCGGGGGCAGGGCGAGGCGGCCGCAGACCGCGACGACGTCCTTGCCGGCGGCACGGGCCGCGGCGGCGACCCCGGCCGGGGCCTTGCCATGGAGGGTCTGCTCGTCGAGGGAGCCCTCCCCGGTGATCACCAGGTCGGCACGGTCCAGGGCGGGAGCGAAGCCCAGGACGTCGAGCATGACCTCGATGCCCGGGCGGAAATCCGCGCCCAGGAGCAGGGCGCCGTAGCCGATGCCGCCGGCGGCGCCCGCGCCCGGGGCGGCCGCGTACTCGGCGGCCCTAGGGCCGGCCGGGCCCTGAAGCACCTCCGCGAAGTGCGCCAGGGCGGCGTCCAGGGCCGTCACGTCGTCCGGGGAGGCGCCCTTCTGCGGGCCGTAGACCGCGGGTGCGCCCTTCGGGCCGGTCAGGGGGTTGTCCACGTCGCTCGCGAGGATGAATTGGATCTCGGTGAGACGTGGGTCGAGTCCCGACAGGTCCGCGGTCGCCAGCTCGGCGAGACCGCCGCCGCCCGGGGGCACCGGCTCACCGTCCGCGTCCAGGAACCGGGCGCCCAGCGCCGACAGCATCCCGGCGCCGCCGTCCGTGGTGGCGCTGCCGCCGACCCCGAAGACGATCGTGCGGGCACCCGCGTCCAGGGCGGCCCGCAGCAGCTCGCCGCTGCCGTACGTGGACGCCGTGAGCGGTGCGAAGACCCCGGCGGGCAGCCGCTGGAGTCCGCTCGCCTCGGCCATCTCCACGACCGCGGTGCCGTCGCGCAGCGCGAACGCCGCCGTCACCTCGTCGCCGAGGGGGCCGGCGACCCGCGCCTCCCGGCGCTCGAACCCGGCCGCGACCGCCGCGGCCACCGTCCCGTCGCCGCCGTCGGCCACGGGCAGCGCCTCGACCTCCAGGTCGGGCACGACCCGGCGCAGCCCGGCCGTCACCCGCTCGGCGACCTCCACGGCCGTCAGCGACCCCTTGAACTTGTCCGCGGCGACGAGCACCCGCTGCGTCCTCCGGGCATCGCTCACTGCAGCGTCCGCCACTTGCACTCCCCTTGCTCTCCGGGCCCTCACGCACGTCAAGGCCAGTCGCGCCGCAGCGACCTTAACCGGAGGAGACCCCGGCCGTCAGCCCGTGCCCATCCCATGGACCTGAGGGTCCTCGCCCTCAGGGGCGCGGGGAACCCCGCGAGAAACCACCGCGCACCTGCACCCGCGCAACGACCCGCGGCCCCACCGCCTCGGGCACCCTGCGGGAAACGGGTAGACGGCATGCATGACCCTCGTCGACAACGAGACGGCGCCGGCCAACCGCATCCTCGGCGGCTGGACGGGCCGCATCGCGGGAAACATGCTGGGCAAACCGGTCGAGCAGGGCGAGCTCTGGACGCGCGAGCGCATCGACCGCTTCCTCAGGCAGGCCGCCGCCCTCCCCCTGACCGACTACCTGCCCGAGCCCACCGGCGACCTCGAAATCGCCCTGCGCCCCGAATGGCGCGAGTGCGTCCGCGGTCGCATCCACGGCAGCTGCCGTGACGACGACATCGACTACGCGATCCTCGGCCTGGACCTGCTGGAGACGTACGGCTTCGGCTTCAGCACCGAGCAGGTCGGCGACCTGTGGCTGCTGCGGCTGCCCTACCTCCAGACGTTCACCGCCGAGCGCGCCGCGTACCGCAACCTCGCCAACGGGCTCAGGCCGCCGCTGACGGCGACCTACGACAACCCGTACCAGGAATGGATCGGGGCGCTGATCAGGGCCGACATCTACGGCTGGACCTGCCCCGGCGTGCCGCGCCGGGCCGCCTCGCTGGCCCGGCGGGACGCGGTGCTGTCGCACACCGGCAACGGGGTCTACGGGGCGATGTGGGCGGCGGCGCTGATCGCGGCGGCGTTCACGGCGCCCACCGTGCGGCACGCCGTCGACGAGGCCCTCGCCGTGATCCCGGCGAGCAGCCGCCTGGCCCGCACGGTACGGCGGGTGGCCTCCCTGCACGACACCGGGATGTCCTGGGAGGACACGCTCACCACGGTCGCCGAGGAGACCGTCGGGATGAGCTGGATCCACACCGTCCCGAACGCGGCCGTGCTCACCGCCGGCCTGCTCTACGGCGACGGCGACTTCACCCGGACCATCACCCTGACCGTCCGCGGCGGCCTGGACACCGACTCCAACGGCGCGACGGCGGGTTCCGTCGCGGGGGTGTTCGGCGGAGTGGCGGGCATCCCCGACCAGTGGAAGGCGCCGCTGGAGGACACGGTCCGCAGCGCGGTGTTCGGCTTCGACGGGGTGCGGATCAGCGAGTTGGCGGAGCGGACGGTGCGGCTGGCGGAGTCCGCGGCCTGACCGGCGCGAACCGGCCATTCACGGGACGCTCGGGGCGGTCCGTCCGGTCTTCCGGTTGAACCCCGCCTGCCGTCCGTCGGCTGAGGACCGGCCCGTCGCCGTCGAGCCCGCAGGTCATTCCGCTTGGAAGCGCTTTCATCCGGGTTGATTCCGGCCACTTCCACGCGAGCCGGCCAACGAGATCAAACCCAAACCTAAAGTGATCAGGCCGTCGGGCCAGCCGATCATTTCCGGTCACCGACTCGCTTCCTCTCTGCCCCCCAACAGAAAGCGCGTGCTCGTATGTCTCGTCTCAGAACCGCCCTGCGTGCCGCCGCCTCCGCGACCGTCCTGGCCGGCGCCGTCCTCACCGCGCCGCAGGCCGTCGCCGCCGAGCAGCCCACGGTCACGGCGGCCGCGGCCAACGTGTGCGGCAGCGGCTACACGCTGCGCAAGGCGATCCCGCTGCCCCTCGGCACCGAGCCCAGCGAGCGTCTGGCCACGCTGTTCTCCTACGAGAACGGCGGCAAGGGCTGCGTCATCCTCGACAACAACGTCGGCCGGGCGCAGTACATGTACGTGCAGGTCTGCAAGGTGGGCGGCACGGCCTGCGACCCCGACTCGGGCAACTTCAGCGAGTACGCGGGTCCGGTGTACGTCTCCAGCTTCGCCTGCGCCCCGGTGACCGCGAAGATGGGCTCGTCCTCCAGCAGCCTCTACATCAACTACAAGTCCAGCTACGTCTTCCCGTGCGGCTGAGGCGGGAGCCGGTGGCTACCCTGCTGCGATGACCACCTCTCCTGACTACGCCGCCTACATCGCCTCCCTGCCCCGCGTCCTGGCCGGTGCCGCCGCGCTGTTCCGGGACGGCGAGGGCCGTGTCCTGCTCGTCGAACCCAACTACCGGGAGGGCTGGGCGCTGCCGGGCGGCACCGTCGAGTCCGACGACGGCGAGACACCGCGGCAGGGCGCGCGGCGCGAGACGGCCGAGGAGATCGGCCTGGACCGTGAGCTCGGCCGGCTGCTGGCGGTCGACTGGGTGCACGGCACCGGCCGTCCGCCGCTCGTGGCGTACCTGTACGACGGCGGGGTGCTCGGCGAGGACGACCTCAAGGCGATCCGGCTCCAGGAGGAGGAGTTGCTGTCGTGGCGGCTGGTCCCGCGCGAGGACCTGGCCGAGTACCTCCCGGGCGCCCTCGGCCGCCGGGTGCTGACCGGGCTGGACGTGCTGGCGGACGGCTCGGGCCCGGCGGAGCTGGAGAACGGCCACCGGGTGGCCTGACCGGCCCCGCCCGGGCCGCCGCCGTTCGATATCCGCTCGCCGCCCCGGTGCGGCCCGGCCTACGCTCGGTGGCATGACCAGGCCACTCGTCGCGCTTCTCACCGGTGCCGGTATCAGCACGGACTCCGGGATCCCGGACTATCGCGGGCCGAACGGGCTCTGGCGGCGGGATCCCGAGGCCGAGAAGCTCGTCACGTACGAGTACTACATGGGCGACCCGGACATCCGCCGCCGCTCCTGGCGGATGCGGCGCCAGAACCGGACCCTCCAGGCGGAGCCCAACGCCGCGCACCGGGCGGTGGCCGAGCTGGAGCGGTCCGGGGTGCCCGTGCGGGTGATCACGCAGAACGTGGACGGGCTGCACCAGCTCGCCGGGATGCCCGAGCGCAAGGTGCTCGAACTGCACGGCACGGCGCGGAGTGTCGTGTGCACCGGCTGCCACGCGCGCGGCTCCATGGAGGACGCGCTGGCGCGGGTCGAGGCCGGTGAGGACGACCCGCCGTGCCTGGAGTGCGGCGGGATCCTGAAGTCGGCGACGGTGATGTTCGGCGAGCGGCTCGACCCCGTCGTCCTCGGCGAGGCGGCCGCCATCAGCAAGGCCTGCGAGGTGTTCGTCGCCGTCGGCACGAGCCTCCAGGTACAGCCCGCCGCCGGCCTCGCCGGTGTCGCCGCCGACCACGGCGCCCGCCTGATCATCGTCAACGCCGAGCCGACGCCGTACGACGACCGTGCCGACGAGATCGTCCGCGAGCCGATCGGCACGGCCCTGCCGGAGCTGCTGCGCGGCCTCGCCGCCTAGGGGCCGGCCCCGGCTGTGCCGGGACGTCGGTCACGCGAAGAGTGCGGCGCCCCGTTCGAAGTCCAGCAGGCGCCGCTTGCGGTCCAGGCCGCCGCCGTAGCCGGTCAGGCTGCCGTTCGCGCCGATGACGCGGTGGCAGGGGACGATGATGCCGACGGGGTTGCGGCCGTTGGCGAGGCCGACCGCGCGGGAGGCGGTGGGGGTGCCGAGGGCCTCGGCGAGTTCGCCGTAGGTGCGGGTCTCGCCGTACGGGATGCGGCGCAGTTCGTCCCAGACGGTGCGCTGGAACGGGGTGCCGGTCAGGCGCAGTTCGAGGGTGAACTCCTTGAGCTCGCCGGCGAAGTAGGCCCGCAGCTGTTCCTCCGCCTCCGCGAAGAGGGTGTCGTCGCGCGGGCCGAAGGTCTCCTCCGGCGGGCGGTGGCGCTGCTCGGTCATGTAGAGGCCGCACAGGACGCCGTCGTCGGCGACGAGGGTCAGCGGGCCGTACGGACTGTCGGTGACGGTGTGCTGCTTCATGGAACGTCCCTATGCCGGAAGGAAGTTGATGGGGTGGCCGTCGGTCGCCCAGAGGTACTGGACGGCGTACGCCCGCCAGGGGCGCCAGGCCGCCGCGCGGGCGGTGAGCGCGGCCGGGGTCGACGGCAGGCCCAGGTCCCGGGCGGCGCGGCGGATGCCGAGGTCGGTGGGGAGGAAGGCGTCGGGGTCACCGAGGGCGCGCATGGCGATCACGTCGGCCGTCCAGGGGCCGAAGCCGGGGAGGGCGAGGAGCTGGGCGCGGGCTTCCGGCCAGTCGCTCTCCACTCCCAAACGGAGGGAGCCGTCGGCGAGCCGGCCGACCAGGGTGGTGAGGGTGGCGCGGCGGGTGCGGGGCATGGCCAGCGCCTCCGGGTCCACCTCGGCGAGTGCCTCGGGGGAGGGGAACAGGTGGGTGAGGCCGCCCTCGGGGTCGTCGACCGGGTCACCGTGCGCGGTGACCAGGCGGGCCGCGTGGGTGCGGGCGGCGGCGGTGGAGACCTGCTGGCCGAGCACGGCCCGGACGGCGAACTCCGCCTCGTCGACCGTGCGCGGCACGCGTCGCCCCGGTGCCTTGTCGACCAGGGGGGCGAGGACCGGGTCGGTGCGCAGCTGGTCGTCGATGGCGACCGGGTCCGCGTCCAGGTCGAGCATGCGGCGGCAGCGGCTGATGGCGACGGTCAGGTCGCGCGGGTCGCTGAGGGTGAGGCGGCAGGCGATGTGGTCGGGGTTCGGGGTGAGGGCCGCGATGCCGTGGCCGTAGGGCAGCCGGAGGGTGCGCCGGTAGGCGCCGTCGCGCCACTCCTCCACGCCGGGTACGGCGGTCGCGGCGAGGTGGCCGAAGAGGTTGTCCGGGTTGAGGGGCGTGCGGAAGGGCAGGCGCAGCGTCAGCGCGCCCGCGGTGGCGCCGGTGCGCTCCTTCGGCGCCCGGGCCCGCAGCTCGCTCGGGGACAGGGCGAAGACCTCGCGGACCGTGTCGTTGAAGGTGCGGATCGAGGCGAAGCCGGCGGCGAAGGCGATCCGCGCCATCGGCAGGGCCGTGGTCTCGATGAGCAGGCGGGCCGTCTGGGCGCGCTGCGCACGGGCGAGCGCGAGGGGGCCCGCGCCCAGCTCGGCGAGGAGCTGGCGTTCGATCTGCCGGGTGCTGTATCCGAGCCGGCCGGCGAGGCCGGGTACGCCCTCGCGGTCCACGACGCCGTCGGCGATCAGCCGCATGGCGCGGGCCACGAGGTCGGCGCGCTGGTTCCACTCCGGGGAGCCGGGGCTGGTGTCGGGGCGGCAGCGCTTGCACGCCCGGAACCCGGCCTGCTGGCAGGCCGCCGCGCTCGGGTGGAAGACCATGTTCTCCGGCTTGGGCGGCACCACCGGGCAACTGGGCCGGCAGTAGATGCGGGTGGTCAGGACGGCCGTGAAGAACCATCCGTCGAACCGCGCGTCCTTGGACTGGACCGCGCGCACGCAGCGCTCGGTGTCGGTGTGCATCCCCATCTGCATGCGTCCAGCATCGGGCACCGGCGGGCCGGGGTCTGGCGAGAATCCGACATCGACCTGAGCGCGCAGCACCTCCCGCAGGCACAGATGACGATTCATTCATGTGTTCGTGCGGGGCCGGTACGATGGCGTCATGGGTCATGGAGCCGTCATCCCCGCACCGGACGCCGCCGAGCGCGTACGCCTGGACGCGGACAACGTCGCGAAGGTCGCCACCACGCTCCAGGCCCTGTCCACCCCCTCCCGGCTGCTGATCCTGGCGCGGCTGCGGGAAGGCCCGCTGCCGGCCACGGAGCTGGCCGCCGAGGTGGGCATGGAGCAGTCGGCCTGCTCGCACCAGCTGCGGCTGCTGCGGAACCTGGGCCTGGTGGTGGGCGAGCGGCGCGGCCGGTCGGTCGTGTACGCGCTGCACGACCACCATGTGGCCGAGCTGCTCGACCAGGCGGTGTACCACGTGGAGCACCTGCGCCTGGGCATCAGTGACACCGCGGAGTGAGACGGCCCCGGCTTCCGCCCTGCGGGCCGCCCGCGCGGCACACGGCGCACGGCCGGGGAGCAGTACCCGCTCCCCGGCCGTTTTCCTGGTCCGCTCCGCCTACTCCGTCGCTGTCGGGCGGCGTGAGAGCGCCATCGCGTCGGCCACGTCCGTCAGGGGGCGCAGCCGGTAGGTGTACGCGTAGTCGCGGTTCGCGAACAGCTTGAACTCGTCGTGCGGGTGCGCGCCCCAGCTGTCGTCGCCGCCGACGCCCGTCTGCCGGTGGTTGACCCGCAGGACCACCGCGTCCCGGGGGGTGAGCTGGTAGTCGTGGCGGGCGCCGACCGACAGGTCCTCGGGGGTGAAGTGCGAGGCGTTGACCTCCAGCAGCGGCTCACCGGAGACGAGCAGTCCGCGTCCGGCGGAGTCCGTCAGCGCGGCCCAGCGGACGTCGGTCTTGTTGCCGTTCTCCTGGGGCCTCAGGTAGGGGGTCCACTGGTCGGAGACGCTGCCGGAGTACAGGCCCACGTCGGTGGCGTTGTTGCGGTCCCACATGTTCTCCTCGGGGCCGCGGCCGTAGTAGTGCAGCCGGTCCAGGCGGCGCGGCAGGAACAGCAGGGTGCCGACCTCGGGGATGTACGGCAGGTTCGCCGCGCCCGGGTGCAGGGTGTTGTCGACCCTGATCTCGCCGTTGCCGAAGACCGTGTAGGTCGTGCCGAACGTGGACTCGGTGCCGGTGGGCAGCGTGCCCGTGATGGTGATCTCGACGGCCCGGTCGCTCAGCGGGCGCACCCGTACGTCCGCGACCTTCCGCTTCGCCCCGGCGTCGCGCCAGATCTGGTTGCGGATGTGGTGACCGTTGCCCCGGTCGTTGTCGGTGGGCGCCCGCCAGAAGTTGGGGACGGGCCCGGAGCTGATGAGGCGCGTGCCGGCCGCCTCGTACGAGGTGATGGTGCCGCTGCTCTTGTCGACGGTGACGGAGAAGCCCTTGCCCTTGACCGTGACGGTCCTGGCGTCGTCGGTGTGGCGCAGGGCGGGCACGCTGCCGAGCGGTGACGGCTTCACGGCCGGGGCGCCCGCGTCCAGGGCGAGCTGCTGCTTGGCCACCTCGAATCCCGCCCGGGCCCACGGGGTGGATTCCCTGGTGGTGAAGGAGAGCTGCAGGAAGAACTCCGTGCCGGGCGCGGGCTTCGCCGGCAGCCGGACCGGGATGTCGATGTCCTTGCTGGTCAGCGGTGCGACGTTCAACTGCTCGCGGGTCAGCCGGCCGCGCTGGACGACCTTGCCGTCGGCTACGAGAGACCACCGGCCGTCGAACTCACGGAGGTCGGTGAAGAGGTACTCGTTGGTGAGCCGGACGGCGCCGGGACCTCCGGAGGCCGGGGCGGCGTTGATCGCCTGGTAGATCTGCTTGACCTCGGCGGACTTGCCGGTGAGCCTGCGGTCGGGCAGGACGATGCCGTCCCCGGCGAAGGCGCCGTCGTTGGGGTTGTCGCCCCAGTCGCCGCCGTAGGCGTGGAACGTCCTGTCGCGAGGGCGCTTCTCGGAGAAGCCGACCGTGGCGGCGTCGAACCAGAACCGCACGCCCTCGTCGTCCGGGCCGCGGCTGTCGGAGGCCAGTTCCGCCGCGCTGAGCGCGCGGGCGTAGACGCGGGCCCGGCGGATGGTGCCGCTGAACTCCCGGGTGGGGTTGTCGACGTCGGTGGCGAGCGCCAGGGAGGCGGTGTTGTCGGCGGGGCGCCGGGTGGTGGTACGGGTGCCGCGCACCTGGCCGTCGACGTACAGGGTGAGGGTGCCCGCGTCCGCGTCGAATACGCCGGCGACGTGGTGCTCCTTGCCGGTCCAGTCGTCGGGCAGCGCCCAGCTCGCGGTGACCCACTGGCCGCCGCCGTGGATGAAGAACTCCAGGTTCCGGTTGGTCTGCTTGAGGGCGTACTGGGTGTCGCCCTTGGCGAGGATGGGCTGGTGGTAACCGGTCACGCGCGGGGTGACCCAGGCCTCCAGGGTGAGGGAGCCGGTGAGGTCGAGGCGGGGGTCGCGGGGGAAGACGGTGCCGCCGGAGACGCCCTTGGCGCGGTCGAAGGTGCCGGCGGGCGCGATGATCTCGCCGCGCAGGGAGCCCGGGCCGGACTCGGTCAGCAGCTTGCGCGTGGGGGTGGGCCAGCTCAGGGACTGGTCGACGAAGTCCCAGATCCAGCCGCCCTGGAGGACGTCGTAGCGGCGGACGATGTCCCAGTACTTCTTGAAGTTGCCGTTGGAGTTCCCCATCCCGTGCGAGTACTCGATCATCACGTACGGGCGGGTGTCGCTCGTGTCCTTGGCGCGCTGCTCGACCCGCTGCGGGCTGTCGTACATCTCGGAGCGGATGTCGCTGATGCCCGGCCGGTCGTCGCCCTCGTACTGGATGACGCGGGTGGGGTCGTAGGAGCGGATCCAGTCGTACATGGCGTTGAACGTGGTGCCGCCGCCGGCCTCGTTGCCGAGGGACCAGATGACCACCGAGGCGTGGTTCTTGTCGCGGTGGACCATGTTCTGGGCGCGCACCACGCACGCCTCGGTCCACTCCGGGTGGCCGCTGCCGGGGTACTTGTCGCGGATGCCGTGCGTTTCGAGGTTGGTCTCGTCGACGAGGTACAGGCCGTACTCGTCGGCGAGTTCGAGCCACAGCGGGCTGTTGGGGTAGTGCGAGGTGCGGACGCTGTTGATGTTGAGGCGCTTGATGATCCGGATGTCCTCGACCATCTGCGCGCGGGTGAGCGCCGAGCCGGTGACGGGGTGCATCTCGTGCCGGTTGGTGCCGCGGAAGGACACCGGCTTGCCGTTGATGCGCATCAGGCCGTCCTTGAGCGCGAACTCGCGGAAGCCGACCCGGTGCGAGAGAGTCTCGATGACCTTGCCGGCCGGGTCGCGCAGCCGCAGCACGGCCGTGTAGAGGTTCGGGTGCTCGGCGGACCAGAGCCGCGGCGACGGGACGGCCCTGGACGCCTGGGCCGTGGCCTCGTCGCCGTCGGGGACGTCGACGGGCCGGCTCAGGGGCCGCGACCAGACGGCGTGGCCGCGCGCGTCGTACAACTGGGTCTCGACGGTGTAGCGGCCCGCGCCCCCGCCGCCGTAGTCGCGGACGTGCGCGGTGACCTTGAGCTCGGCGGAGGTGTAGCCGTCGCCGAGCGGGGTGTCGAGCTTGAAGTCGCGCAGGTGCACGTTCGGCGTGGAGTACAGGTGGACCGAGCGGAAGATGCCGCTCAGCCGGATCATGTCCTGGTCCTCCAGCCACTCCGCGTCGGAGTAGCGGTACACCTCGACGGCGATCTGGTTGGTGCCCGGCTTGAGGTGGCGGGTGATGTCGTACTCGGCGGACGTGTAGGAGTCCTCGTGGTAGCCCACCAGTTCGCCGTTGATCCACACGTAGTGGGCGGACTTCACGCCCTCGAAGTGCAGGAAGGTGCGCCGGCCCGTCCAGTCGCGGGGCACGGTGAAGGTACGGCGGTACTGGCCGACGGGGTTGTAGCGGGTGGGGGCGGCCGGCGGCTGCGCGTCCTCGCCGCCGCCGTTGGGGCCCCACCAGGGGTAGGTGATGTTGACGTAGATCGGGAAGTCGTAGCCCTGCAACTGCCAGGCGGAGGGCACGGGGATGGTGTCCCAGCCGGAGTCGTCGAGGTCGGTGCGGTGGAAGTCGGGGTCCCGGTCGTCGGGCCGGTCCGCGTAGGCGAACCTCCACGTGCCGTCGAGGCTCATCCGGAACGGCGAGCGGGTGCGGTCGCCCTTGAGGGCCTGCCCGAGGTCGGCGTACGGCATGAGCGTCGTGTGCGGCGGCTCGGTGCCCACCCGGTACACGGACAGGCCGTCGTTCCACTCCGGGGGGCCGTCCGCCGCCGGGCGCCGGCCGGCCGCGTGCGCCGCGGCGGGCGACGCGGACAGGGCGAGCGCGCCGAGCACGGCGGCGCCGCCCTCGAGCAGACGACGACGGCTGACGACGGGCCGGTCGGCGGGAGTGGGGTGCGGGTGCGGCATGACCGTGGCCTTCCTCGGTTCGACAGGGTGCTGCACGGACTGAGGGCACGTCAGGTGCGCTCCCCAACTCCACACGCCTGGTGGGTGTTTCTGTTGGGAATCGTGTCAACTGACGGTGACGGAGCAACTGCTGAGCAGGCACACCCTAGGACTCGAACACAACCGAAGCAATGATCCCGTCGGACTTTGTGCGGTCCTGATGGTTCAGCCGCGGAGGAAGGCGAGGATCTCGCTCGTCAGCCGGGCCGGCGCGTCCAGCGGCACGAGATGGCCGGCCTCCGGGACCGGCACCAGCCGCGCCCCCGGGATCAGGGCGGCCAGTTCCTATCCCTTGGCGAAGGGGATCCAGGTGTCCTCGGTGGCCCAGCAGACCGTGACCGGCAGGTCGATCGTGGGGTACATCGGCTGGATGTCGTCGGTGTAGCGCTGGTCGGCCTGCGCGATCTGGCGGTAGAAGGCCGCCTGGCCCCGCTCCCCCGTCCAGGGCCGGACGAGCGCGTCGAGCGTGGCGGGGCGCAGACCGGTGTGGCTGGCGGACGCGACGTACTCGCGCACCAGGGCCTGGTGCAGCGCGGCCGGCAGCTGCTCGAAGACGTGGCTGTGCTCGCCGACCAGCCGGAAGAAGGGGGAGCCCCACGGCTCCAGGGCCACCGGGTCGACCAGTGCCAGCCGCCGGTAGCGCGCCCCGTGCAGCAGGTGGGCCCGCAGCGCCACGCACCCGCCGAAGTCGTGCGCGACGACGGACGGCTCCCGCAGCCCCCAGTGCGCGAGCAGCTCGGTGAAGACGCGCCCCTGGGCGCCCAGCGAGACGTCCTGGTCCCGGTGCATCTCCGAGGCGCCGTAGCCCGGCATGTCCCACACGTGCACGTGGTGTCCCGAGGCGGCGAGGGCGGGGGCGATCCCGTGCCACACGTACGACGAGAACGGCGTCCCGTGCAGCAGTACGACCGGCTCGCCGCCCGGGTCCCCGAGCCGGTCCCAGCGCACGGTCCCCGATGCGGTGGCCAGGCTCTCCCGCAGAATCCAGTCGCTCAAGACGCCGCTCCCTCTCTGTGTGTACGGACCCTCGATCGTGCCGTGTACGGACCCGCGATTTTTTGTCATTTCGGCGCGACAGTGTCGCGCCTGCGACCGTAATGTGACCTCATCGGACAGCCCGAGCAACGGATCTTGGCGGTACCTTTTGCCGCGCCGGAAGGGGAGCGGCTCGCATGAACGGGTATGCGACGTCGGAGCGCGACGCCGTCACGGCCGCACCCGGCGGGCTGCTGGACCTGCTGAAGGTCGCCGCCGTGGTCCTGGACGGGACCGGGCACATCGCCCTGTGGAGCCCCGAGATCGAGCAGCTGCTCGGCTACACCGCCGAGGAGGCCCTGCGGCAGCGCGCCGACACGCTCCTCGTCTCACCCGAGAACCGCCCTCGTGGCAGGGAGCTGTTCGCCCAGGTCAGCTCCGGGGCCCGGTGGGCCGGTGTCTTCCCGCTGCGGCACCGCGACGGCACGGAACGCGCCGTGGAGTTCCGCACGATGCGCCTCCTCGACAACGAGGGACAGCCCCATCTGCTGGGACTCGCCACGGACGCCACGACCGTACGGAACGTGGAGCGGGACCTCGCCCTCTCGCACAGCCTGGTCAACCAGACCCCGCTCGGCATCGCCGTCTTCGACAACGACCTGCGCTGGTCGGGGTGAACCCCGCGCTGGAGCGCATGAACGGCGTCCCCGAGGAGGCCGTGCTGGGCCGCCGGGTCGGCGAGGTGCTGCCGGACCTGGACGTGGCGGCCATCGAGGCGCGGATGCGGCACGTCCTGGAGACCGGCAGGCCCTTGCTCGACCAGCAGACCATCGGCCGTACGGCGGCGGACGCCCAGGACCGCGCCTACTCCGAGTCGTACCACCGCATCGAGGACACCGACGGGCGGGTGCTGGGCCTGGCGATGGCCGTGCTGGACGTCACCGAGCGCCAGCAGGCCTCGGCCGAGGTCGCGCAGGCCCGCCAGCACCTGTCGGTGATCGCGGACGCCGGGGTGCGGATCGGCACCACCCTCGACCTCCGGCAGACCGCCCGGGAACTGGCCGAGGTGGTCGTGCCGCAGCTGGCCGACCTGGCGGCGGTGGACGTCCTGGAGTCGGTCGTGGCCCACGGTACCATCGCGCCCGTGTCGGGCGGCGCCCCCGCCGAGTTCCGGGCGCTGGCCGTCGCGGCGGGCTATGCCACCGACGCCATCCACGCCGCCGATCCGGTCGGCGAGCTGGCCACGTACGGGGCGTCGCGGGTCATCACGCAGTGCGTCCGCCGGGCCCGCCCGGTGCTCGTCGAGCGCGTGGATTCGAAGATGCTGCGGCGCCTCGCCCGGGACGCGCGGGCCGCCCAGGCCCTGCACGAGGCCGGGGCGCACTCCTACCTGGCGCTGCCGCTGATGGCCCGGGGCAAGGTGCTCGGCACGCTCTCGCTGTACCGCACGGTCAACGAGCGCCCCTTCGACGACCGGGACCAGTTGCTCGCCTCGGAACTCGCCGCCCGCGCCGCGATCTGCATAGACAACGCCCGCCTCTACGGCCGGGAGCGCGGCACCGCCCTGACCCTCCAGCGCAGCCTGCTCCCGAGCACCCCCGCCCAACGGGAGGGCCTCGACATCGCCGCCCGCTACCGCCCGGCCCTCAGCGAGGTCGGCGGCGACTGGTACGACGTGCTGCCGCTGGGGCCGGGGCGCACCGGGCTCGTCGTCGGGGACGTGATGGGCAAGGGCGTCCAGGCCGCCGCGATCATGGGGCAGTTGAGCACGGCGACGCGGGCGCTGGCCCGGCTGGACCTGCCGCCCGCCGAACTGCTGCGGCACCTCGACGACATCGCGGGCTCGCTCGGCGACGCCATCGCCACGTGCGTGTACGCCGTGTGCGACCTGGAGCGCGGCACCTGTGCCCTGTCCAGCGCGGGCCATCTGCCGCCCGTGCTCGCCGGGGCGGACGGCGGCGCGGAACTCGTCGACGTGCCGGGCGGCGTGCCGCTCGGGGTCGGGGGTGTCGCGTTCGGCACGGTGGAAGTGGAGTTCACGCCGGGCTCGCTGCTCGCCCTGTACACCGACGGGCTGGTCGAGACCCGCGGGGAGCCGATCGACACCGGGCTGGGCACGCTGACCCGCCTTCTGACGACGGCGGGCCCCAGTCTGCAGCGCACCAGCGACAGTCTCCTCGGCGCGCTGAGCCCGGAGCCCGACGACGATGTGGCCCTGCTGTTGGTGCGTGCGCGGGCCTAGGGGGGTCCGCAAAGTCCCGCCTGCCCCGCGACGCCCGGCACGCCCTAGGTGTATTGACCCGCAGGGTTGTTGACGCGGGTGATCGGTGGCTGGCCGCCGAGGGCGGTGTGGCAGCGGTGGTGGTTGTAGGTGTGCAGGAAGTCTGCCAGGGCTGCGCTGCGTTCAGCCGGCCTTCCCCCAGCCGCTCATCGAGTCGTCCCGGAAGATGTCGAGGACGATCCGGAAGAGCAGGACGAACCACATGATCCACAGGAAGAGGACCAGCATCGTCCAGAAGGCGCTCAGCAGCGGAAGTCGTACGCCAGATGGGTCTGCGCACTCATGTCACTCCTCCGTCCCGGGCGTGGGCCCGGCAGCCGCTCCGTGCTGTTACAGCGTGCTCGCGGCCGACGGGGGCCGCCTCACCCGGGGCGGGTGAGCGTGGCGGTGGCGGCGAGCATCTCCAGGATGATCAGGACGGCCAGGGCCACGCACACGACGAGCGCCACCGCGCCGACCGTGGGGTGGTTCCAGAGGACCAGGTTCAGGGCTGCCGCGCCGATGACGAGGCCCGTGGTCCAGGAGCGGTGTTCCGCGAGGGCCCGGCCGGCCGCCCCGGTGCGCAGTCCGGCGGCCGAGAGTCCCCGTCCGGCGGCGCCGGTGCCCCGCCCGGCGAGGTGGTCATCGCTTCTCCTCCTGTCCGATGTCCTGCCCGACGGCCTGTCCGACGGCCTGCGCAACGTCCTGCCCGATGTCCTGTACGACGGGAAACCCCGTGGCCGGCGTGGCGCGCGCCGCCGGTCACCGGGTCACCCTCGGCGGGTGATCCGTCCGCGCCGCCGGGGCGGTGAGGTGGTAGACGCACCGCACCGGTTGCCCGGGTGCCGGGCACAGAGGCGAGAGACACGAGATGAAGGATTCGGCGTTCGTCGGGACGGGCCCCGCCGGGTCCCGGCAGGGACAGGGGCCGCACCGGCGGCGTGCGTCGGTCGCGGCGCTCGTGCGGGCGCTCCTCATCGCGGCCGGGCTCGTCACCGTCTACTACGTGCTGCCCCTGGACGGACGCCTGGCGGGCGGTGCCGCGGCCGTGCTCGTCTGCGGACTGCTGCTGGTCGTGGTCGTCTTCTGGTGGGAGGTGCGGGCCATCGTGGACTCGCCCTATCCGCGGCTGAAGGCCGTCGAGGCCCTGGCCGCGACGCTGGCGCTGTTCCTGCTGCTCTTCGCGGGCGCCTACTTCCTGCTGGAGCACTCCACGCCGGGCTCGTTCAGCGAGCCGCTGACCAAGACGGACTCCCTGTACTTCACGCTCACCACGTTCACGACCGTCGGCTACGGGGACATCGCGGCCCGTTCCCAGACCGGACGAGTGCTGACGATGTTTCAGATGGCGGGCGGTCTGCTGCTGGTGGGCATCGCCGCGAAGATCCTCGCGGGCGCGGTGCAGGCGGGGCTGCGCCGGCAGGGCCGGGAGTCGGCGGACGACTTCCCGCGCGGCCGGAGGGCCGGACGATGACCGTACCGGGCCCCACGACCGGCTTCCTTTCACCCGCCGAGCGGGCCGCCGAGGGCCGCGCCGCGCGGCGCCGCTCACCGCGTTCGTCGCACGACCGGTTCGAGGCGGCGCCCGGACGGCTCGACCCGGTGGAGGTGGTGGAGCGCCAGTCGGCCACGCGCCTGCCGGAGTTGGTGCCGGTCCGCTACGGCCGCATGCTCGAATCCCCGTTCCGGTTCTACCGGGGCGCCGCGGCCATCATGGCCGCGGACCTCGGTGCCGTCGCCGACACCGGGCTGCGGGTGCAGCTCTGCGGGGACGCCCATCTGCTGAACTTCCGGCTGCTGGCCTCGCCGGAGCGCCATCTGGTGTTCGACATCAACGACTTCGACGAGACCCTCGGCGGGCCCTTCGAGTGGGACGTCAAACGGCTCGCGGCCAGTTTCGCCATCGCGGGCCGTGCGAACGGCTTCGGGGCACCGGAGCAGGACAGCGCGGTGCGGACGTGCGTGGAGTCCTACCGGCGGCGGATGCGGGAGTTCGCGGGCATGCGCACCCTGGACATCTGGTACGCGCAGGACGACGCCGACCGCCTGCGGGAACTGATGGCCGCGTCGATGACCAAGCGGGCCAGGCGCCGCACCGCCGAGGCGACGGCGAAGGCCCGCACCCGCACCCACCTCCAGGCCTTCGCGAGTCTCACCGCGGTCACCGCCGAGGGCCGGCGGATCGCGGCGGACCCGCCGCTGGTCACCCCGCTGCGGGACCTGGTGGCCGGTTCCTCGACGCAGGAACAGGAGAGGGAACTGCGCTCCGTCCTGGAGGGATACGCCCGCACCCTGTCCTCCGAGCGCCGGCACCTGTTGCGCCGCTTCCGGCTGGTGGACGTCGCCCGCAAGGTCGTGGGCGTCGGCAGTGTCGGCACCCGCTGCTGGATCGCGCTCCTGCTCGGCCGGGACGACGACGACCCGCTGCTGCTCCAGGCCAAGGAGGCGCAGGAGTCGGTCCTCTCCGCCCACACCGAGGGCATCCGCTACGACAACGAGGGCCGCCGCGTGGTGGCGGGACAGCGCCTCATGCAGACCACCAGCGACATCCTGCTGGGCTGGACCCACGCCGTGGGCCTCGACGGGCGCGAGCGGGACTTCTACGTACGGCAGCTGCGCGACTGGAAGGGCATCGCCCGGCCGGACACCATGGACCCCGCCCTGCTGCGGCTGTTCGCGCGGCTGTGCGGGGCGAGTCTGGCCCGGGCCCACGCCCGCTCGGGCGACCCGATCGCCATCGCCGCCTACCTGGGCGGCGGCGACCGCTTCGACCGCGCGCTCACCTCGTTCGCGCAGTCCTACGCCGACCGCAACGAGCGGGACTTCGAGGCGCTCGGTGCCGCCGCCCGCTCCGGCCGGATCCGTACGGCGTCCCTGTGAGCCCCCACCGCTCGGTGCTCAGGTCACTCGGGCAACTGGCGCATCTCCACGACCCGCAGCCCCAGCGCCCGGAAGCGGCTCAGCAACCCGAACAGGTGGGCCTCGTCGATGACGCGGCCGAACAGCACGGTCTGCCCGGCCATCAGGACGTGGTCCAGCTCCGGGAAGACCTTGGCCAGCGTCTCCGACATCTGTCCGTCGACGCGGATCTCGTAGCGCATGTGCTGCTCCCCCCGGCGGTGTGGGGTGTGCGGTGCGCGCCCTTCTCCTGCCAGGGTCCGCCCCGGTGGGCCGGGCCGTCCTCACCCGGGGCAGGTGAGCCGCTGCCTGCGGCACGGGCGGCGGCACGGGCGGCGGTTCACTCCTTCAGGACGATCTTGAGCAGGATGATCAGCAGCCCGAGCAGCAGGTTGACGGCGGCGGAGAGCGCCATCTGCCGCCGGGAGGCGCCGGCTCGCACGGCCGCGGCCAGTGACCAGCCCACCTGCCCGGCCACGGCGACGGCGAGCGCGAGCCACAGCGTGCCCGGCACACCCAGGCCCAGCAGCGGGCTCACGGCCACCGCGACGGCGGGCGGGACGGCGGCCTTGAGGATGGGCCACTCGTCGCGGCAGACGTGCAGCACCGTCCGGCGGTCGACGCTCTGCTGCGCCAGGCGCGCCCCGAACAGCTGGGCGTGCACGTGCGCCATCCAGAACACGACGCCGGTCAGCAGGAGCAGCAGCACCAGCTCCAGGCGGGGCAGCTCCCCCAGGTGATCGGCTCCGACCACGACGGAGGCGGCGAGCATGGAGCCGTAGACGCCGCCGGTGTTGTCGGCGTGGGCCCGGCGTTCCGCGCCGCGGGGACGGCGCGCGGTGCGGCGTGCGATGGTCATGACGTCACTTCCCCGGCTCCGGGGCCCCGGTCGGGACCTCGGCGTTCGGCTGCCGTGTACGGGGCGTCCGGCCGCCCGGCAGGTGCGGGGTGGCCAGGAAGCCGACGAGGGTGATCCCGCCGGTGGCGAGGACGGCCGCCTTCAGTCCGTCGAGCTGGGCCGCGGCGTAGGAGTCCGTGACGGCTTCCACCTCGGCCGGGGGCAGCCCGGCCGCCCAGGATGTCCCCGTACCGGCCGCCGATCATCATGAAGGCCGCCATGACCAGCGCGTACAGGGTGATGACGGCCTGGATGGCGGTGACCTCGGTGTCGAAGTCGTCGACCAGCCGGCTGATGGACACGTTCATCACGGAGGTGTCCAGCACCATCAGGAACTGGGCGGTACCGAGGACGAGCAGGGCGCGCCAGTGGCTCACGCAGTCCATGACAGCGGTGGTGTCCGGGACGTGCCTCACCCCTCGCGGGGGAACCCCTCCCGGGCTCACAGGAGGCGTGCCTCGCGGGCGCGGCGGACGGCCTCGGCCCGTCGGCTCACGCCGAGCTTGCGGTAGATGCTCTTGAGGTGGGTCTTCACGGTGTTCGCGGAGACGTGCAGATCGGCGGCGATCTCCTCCGTGGACAGCATGTCGGCCAGGCGGTGCAGCACGTCCCGTTCCCGCGCGCTCAGTTCCTCGACGGCGAATCCCGGGTGCCCGGCGGGGGCCGTGGTCACGGGCCGGCCGGGGAGGAGCCAGCCGCCGGCCAGTTCCCGTAGCCGGCCGGTGCTCAGCAGCGGCCGGATCCAGGGGCCGGCTTCCAGGAACGGCCGGCGCAGGTGCTCGCGCCGGCCGTCCAGGAGGGCGCGGGCGACGAGGCGGTGTGCGGTGCCGCGGTCGCCCGTCTCGTAGGCGGCCTGGGCCCGCACCAGCGTGGCGCGCACCGCCACGGCCGGGCCGGGCCTGTCACCATCCGGCAGGCCGTCGATGAGGGCGAGCGCTTCCTCGGCCCGGCCGGCCGCGAGCCGGACCCGGGCCGCCTCGACCGCGCACGCGGTCCGGTGGGGGGCCATGCGGTCGACGGCCTGCCGTGCCAGGTCCGGATGTCCCTGGGCCAAGTGGGCGGCCGAGGCGAGCAGCGCGCTCTGCTCCCGCGCCCAGGGTGAGCCGACGTCCGCCGGGACGGGCTCGTCGGCCGCTGCCAGCGCGGCGCGGGCGTCCCCTCGGGCCAGGAGCAGCCGGCCCCGGACGACGGTCCGGCCCGCCCGCGCCACCGGGTCCTCGACGGCCGGGCGGGAGACGGCCTCGTCGTCGAGGAGCGCCTGGGCCTCGTCGAGTTCGTCGCGGTCCACATGGACGGCGGCCAGGACCAGCGGGCCGAGGCCCGACCCGGACCGCCGGGGCAGGCTGTGGTGCTCCGCCTCGCCGACCGCGGCCAGGGCCTTGTGCTCGGCGCGGCCGGGCCAGCCGTTGAGGTAGTCGATGAGCGCCAGATGGCCGAGGGCCTCCCAGCGGGGCAGCGCCATCACCGCTCCGCCCGGATGGCCGGCGACCGCCGACAGGGCGGTCCTGGCGTCCTCGAAGCGCCCGGCCCACAGGCGCGCGGAGCCCAGGTGGGTGAGGAGGAGGGCGGTGAGTTCGGGGTGCTCGTCGAGGCGCTGCTCGGGAACGTGCCGCCACAGCCCGCGGGCCTGCTCGGCCGCGCGCTCGGCCCGCCCCGGAGAGCCGGTCAGCCGGGCCGCCAGGGCTTCCAGCAGGGCGCAGCTGAGGCGGACCGGGGCCGGTTCGGGGCCGTCACCCGCGGCTCCCGCCACTTCCTGCGAGGCTCGCCGCAGATGGGTCAGGCCGTGCTCCAGATCGCGTCGGCCCAGGTCGCGGGCGGCGCGGACCAGGTCGGGCACCGGCCCCGTCACCTCCGGGCTCATCCGCGAGAAGAGGGCGGACAGGTCCTCGGAGCGCAGGCCCGTGAAGAGCCGGCCGATCGCGAGGTCGTCGACGACGGCACGGGCGGTGAACTCCCAGTCGTCCGCCGCGGCGCCCTGGACGAGCGCTTCGCGCAGGGCTCCGGAACGCCGCAGCCAGCGCGCGGCCCGGCGGCGCAGTTCCGGTTCCAGTCCGGGTGAGCGTTCGCGCAGGTGGGCCCGGAGGATCTCGGCGAAGAGCGGGTGCAGGCTGTACCACGACTGGCCGAGGTAGTGGACGAAGGCGTTCTCGCGGTGCAGCGCGGCGAGGACGGTCTCCGCGTCGGTGCGCAGCGTCAGCGCGTTCACCAGGTCGGGGCAGAAGCGCTCGAGGACGCTGATGCGCAGCAGCAGGTCCTGGGTGCCGGGCGGCTGCCGGTCGAGCACCTCGGCGAGCAGGAAGTCGGCCACCGCGCTGTGGCCGGCCTCGAACTGCTTGACGTACGTGCCGGGGTCCGGGCCCCGCCGGGCGGCCAGTGCGCAGAGCCGGAGACCGGCGGCCCATCCCCGGGTGCGCTCCACCAGGGCCTCGACGGCGCTCACGGGCAAGTGCAGGCCGTGGCGGGAGAGCAGTTCGCCGGCCTCGTCGGTGGTGAAGGCCAACTCGGCGTCCCGGAGCTCCGTGATCTCGCCCGACGCCCGGTAGCGGTGCAGCGGCAGCAGGGGTTCCGTGCGGGTGACGAGGACCAGGTGCAGGCCGCGTCCGGCGTGGTGCAGGACGAACTGCAGCTGCCGCGCGATCTCGGGGGAGGTCACGCGGTCGAACTCGTCGAGGACGACGACGGTGGTGTGGTCGCGGCGCTCCAGGTCGGCGGCGAGGCGGGTCAGCGTCCGCTGGTCCACGCGGCTCGCCTCCGCCGGGCAGCCGACCTCGGCCGCCACCGGGACACCGGCGGCCCGCAGCGCCCCCAGCAGATACGCCCAGAAGACCCCGGGGGCCTGGTCGGCGGTGTCGGAGGTGAGCCAGGCGACGGGCTCCCGCAGACCGGTGGCCCAGTCCGCGACCAGGAGGGTCTTGCCCGCGCCGGCGGACCCGTCGACCAAGGTCAGGGGCGTCCGGAGGGCCTCGTCGAGGTGCCGTGCCAGACGGGGGCGGCGCAGGAACGTGGCGGGCCGCTTCGGCAGGGCGAACCGAGTCCGCAGCAACGGGTCGCCCTCGGGGTCGACGCCTGTCGGCGCCGGCTCCTCGTCGGTTTCCTCGGTCACATCCGTCATGTCGGTCACGTCTGTCACGTCGGTCACGGCCAGGGGACTCCTCCCCGCTGCCTGCCGTCCGCCGGATCCTGAGCGGCACTCGTTCCGCTCAGGATCCCAGTGATCACGCCCCCGCGCACGCCCGGGGCCGGGGCCGGGGCCGGGCGTGCGCGTCCCGGCTCAACCACCCGTGGCGGGCGATGCGCCGCCGCGGCGGCCGGCGTTCGCTGGGGGTCCGCACACCACCCAGGGAGCCGCGGGGCAGGCCCGGCGGCTCGGGATCGGGGGTACGACCATGTGCCGCTGGCTCGCCTACTCCGGCACTCCCGTGCTGCTCGACGACGTCCTCTACCGCCCGCAGCACTCGCTGATCGACCAGAGCCTGCACGCGCGGATGGGGGTCGACACCACCAACGGCGACGGTTTCGGCGTCGGCTGGTACGCGTGGCATCTGCGCAGCCCCGCCGTCATCCGCGACACGGGCCCGGCCTGGAGCGACCGCAACCTCCGGGAGATCGCCGACCACGTCCGCTCACCGCTGTTCTTCGCGCATGTGCGCGCCTCGACCGGTACGGCCGTGCAGCAGACCAACTGCCACCCCTTCCGCCACGAACACTGGATGTGGATGCACAACGGGGCGATCGCCGGGTTCGCCGAGATCCGCCGGGAGCTGATGCTGGCCGTGGACCCGGCGCTGTTCCCGTCGATCGAGGGCACGACGGACTCCGAGGTGATGTTCCACGTGGCCCTCACCTTCGGCCTCGACGGGGATCCGCCGGGCGCGGTGGCCCGGATGGCCGGGCTCGTCGAGCGCCTGGGGCACGAGCACGGCGTGGCGGAACCCCTCCAGATGACGATCGCGGTCACCGACGGGGAGCGGCTGTGGTTCTTCCGCTACTCCAGCGGCGGGGACTCCCGGTCGCTGTACTTCAGCAGCCGAGTGGAGGACATCCGCGCCCTCCACCCCGACCTCGCGTTCCTGAAGCACATCTCCGACGAGACCCGCCTGATCGTCTCGGAGCCGCTGGGTGATCTGCCCGGTGTGTGGAACGCGGTACCGGAGAGCAGCTACGGCGTCGTCCAGCCGGGCCGGGACCTGCTGCGGCATTTCGAGCCGGAGCCCGTCTGAGCCCAGCGGCGACCGCCTCAGCGGAGCTGTCCGGAGAACGCCTCGTACGCCTGCTGGTGGCGGGAGCGTACGCGTGCTGGTGGCAGGCGCGTCAGGAGAAGTGCTCGGCCATCGGGTGCAGCTGCTGGTCGAGGATGCCGAACCCGCCGTCGACCCGGATCAGCTGGCCCGCCACGGCACCGAACTCCTCGTCGGCGACCGCCGCCACGGCCCGCGCCGCGTCCTCGGGCTCGACCAGGCGGGACAGCACGGACCGGTCCGTGAGGAACTTCCGCAGGCCCTCGCTGAAGCCCGCCCCGGACGACTCGGTGCGCACCGCGCCGAACGAGACCGTGTTCACCCGGACCCCGAACTGCGCGCCGACTCCGGCGACATGACGGCTGAAGGTGTTCAACGCGGCCTTGGCGGTGGAGTGCGCCACGGCCATGCCGATGAAGTCGGTGGCGGTGCTGGAGATGAAGACGATCCGGCCCGAGCGCTGCTCCCGCATCAGGGCGAGCGCGTGCCGGCTGAGGTGGAAGACCCCGGACAGCTCGCCGTCGAGCTTCTCGGCGAAGGCGTCCCAGGACAGCTCGGTCAGCGGCACGAACGACGGGTTGACGGTGTTGGCGTTGAGGATGAGCACGTCGATCCTGCCGTGTTCCGAGCGCACCCGCTCGACCAGGCCGGCGACCTGCCCGGCGTCGCAGACGTCGGCCTGGGCGGACTGCGCGGAGCCGCCCTCCTCGGCGATCGCCGCCACGACGGCGTCGGCGGCCTCCGCGCTGCTCCGGTAGTTGACGATCACGTGGTATCCGCGCCGTCCCATCTCCCGCGCGGTGGCCGCGCCGATGCCCCGGCTGGCTCCGCTGATCAGCGCGACGGGCTTGGGCTGGGTCACGATGTCTCCCTTGGAAACTCAGTGAGCCGTCGGCCGGCTCCAACGAGTTTCCAGGCAACACTGCGGAGATCCGCCCTGTCACTGCGGGATGACCACAGGTTCTCCGTTCGTGCGCCGCATATCCGTCATTTCCCGGGGGCCTTCGAACGATATGAGTCGGCGACGGCCGACGTCATGAATCGGCGACGGCCGACGGTCATGAATCGGCGACGGCCAGAGACGTTTCGGCCCGGATGACATCGCGGGCCAACGCGACGGCTTCCGCGGCGGCGCCCGTGGCGCCGAGTGTGGCTCCACTGGCGTACACACCGTCGATGATCAGCATGATCCGGTCGCCCAGCCGGTCGGGATCGGCCGCGGAAGTCCGCCGCGCCAATGCGCGCAGCTGTTCCCGGACGGCCTTGAAATGCTCCACGGACACCCGGTGCGCGGGGTGTTCCGGATCCGGGAATTCGGCGTGCGTATTGCGGAGGGAGCAGCCTCGGGTGCCGGGCACCATGGACTGCACGGCGCGGACGACTTCGACAAGCTGTTCCTCAGGGGTGTCCGCCGCCGCGAGGGCGCGTGCGAAGGTGTGGTCCCAGTCCTGGGTGCAGCGTTCCAGGTAAGCCACGACCAGCTTGTCCTTGCTGGCGAATTCGCGGTACAGGAGCTGTTTTCCGCATCCCAGCTCATCGATGACCTGCTGCATCCCGACGGCGTGCACACCATAGCGGTCGAACAGGGCGGCCGCTGCATCGAGGATGCGGTCGTGAGCGTCGGGCGTGGGCTTTCGCGGCATGTTCCCGAACGCTATCAGACCGATCGGTCCCCGCCCAGGGCGGGGCGCATTGACATCCCGTCAGCGGTGCGGCCATGCTGTGCCCTGCCTGATTACAGACCGATCGGTCCGGATCTTCTGGAGGTTCCCATGCCCGCCCCTCCCCCCACGAACGCGATCTTCACGGCCATGACCCCCAGGGCCTACGGCATGCTTGCCGTCCTCTGCGGCGCGTTATTCCTCGACGCCCTCGACGTCTCGATGAAGGGCGTCGCCCTGCCGGCGATCGGCACCTCGCTCGACATCTCGACCAGCACCCTCCAGTGGGTGATCACCGGTTACGTGGTCGGCTTCGGCGGCTTCCTGCTCCTCGGCGGACGCGCCGCCGACCTGCTGGGCCGGCGCACGGTGCTGCTCGTCTCGCTCATGGTCTTCGTCATCGGTTCCGCGGTCGGCGGCGCGGCACCCAACGGCGAGGTGCTCATCGCGGCCCGCTTCGTCACCGGGGTCGGCGCCGCGTTCAGCGCCCCCGCCGGATTCTCGATCATCACCACGAGCTTCGCCGAGGGCCACATCCGCAACAAGGCCCTGGCCATCTTCACCGCGACCGGCGCCACCGGCATGGCCTGCGGCATGGTGATCGGCGGTCTGCTCACCGATCTGGACTGGCGCTGGGTGTTCCTGGCCCCGGCCGCCGTCGGACTCGCCGCGTTCCTCGCGGGCCTCGCGCTGATCCCGCGGTCGCCCCGGCCGGAGGGCGGCGCCAAGGACTTCGACATCGCGGGCGCCGTGACCATCACCGCGACCATGGTGCTGGTGGTGTTCACCCTGGTGCAGGCGCCGGAGGTCGGCTGGGCCTCGGCCCGCACCCTGGGCTCGCTGGTGGTCGCCGCGCTGCTCCTCGCCGGGTTCACCGCGATCGAGCGCAGGGTCGACAAGCCCCTGGTCCGACTGTCCATGCTGCGCTCCCCCGCCCTGGTGCGCGCCAACATCGCCGCCATGTCTCTGATCGGGGCCTGGATCGGCGTGCTGTTCACCATGACGCTGTACTTGCAGGAGTATCGGGGCTGGTCGGCGATGGAGACCGGGTTCGCGGTGAGCCCGGTGGGTCTGGTCGCCGCCGTGCTGTCGACCCGCATCGCCGCCCCGCTGGTGGGCCGCTTCGGTGTGGAGCGGGTGGTCCTGGCGGGCCTCACCTCGGCCGTCCTGGCCTACGCCCTGCTGCAATTCCTGACCGCCGACTCCAGCTACGCGGCGCTGATGCTGCCCGCGTTCCTACTGATCGGCCTGGGCTTCTCACTGGCGTACGGTCCGCTCACCATGGCGGCGGCCGACAGCGTCCCCGTGCAGGACCAGGGGCTGGCCGGCGGACTGGTCAACACCTCGTTCCAGATCGGCCCGGCGCTGGGGCTGAGCGTGGCCACCGCCGTCAACGCGGCGAACACCGGCCCCGCGCCCTCCGAGGTGCTGCACGGGCTGCGGCTCGCGCTGGTGGTCCCGCTGATCTTCGCGGTGCTCGGCGTGCTCGCCATGCTCCCCGCCCTGCGCCGGCGCGTCGCCCCGCCCGTCGCCGCCACGCTGCCCCAGGAAGAGGCCGCGCGCGGGTGATGGCGTACGGCTCGGCCCCCGGGCACGGGTCCCGGGGGCCGGTCGGATCACCAGGGCCAGCGCCAGCCCTCGTTGTCCGGCACCACCCAGTAGTGGTCCAGTTCCACCTTGCCGAAGTACCAGCGTCCGTTCCGGTGGACGTACGTGTCGGTGAACTGGCCGATGCTGTTGTGGATCTCGCTCTCCCGGTCGAACCGTATCTTCTCCTCGAAGAAGGAGACACCGGTGGCGGTTTCCCGGCTCAGCACCTCGACCTGATGCCCGTGGATGAAGTTCTTGAAGGAGATCGTCCGGGCTCCGGCCTTGAACTCGAGGATCTTCCCGGGTAACGCGCTGTAGAAGTCGCGGATTCCGGCGCTGCCGTGCGCCTGCCCGAAGTCGCCGTAGTCGAGATGCGCGTCATCGGTGAACAGACCGGCCAGCCCGTCCCACTCCGCGTTGTTCAGGCAGCGATGGAACTCCGTTCGCAGCCGCTGGAGTTCACGAATCGCCTCCAGTTCATGAACCCGTTCGGCGAGCTGCTTCACCGTCTCGGCCAGCTCTGTCTCGTAACTCATCAAACGACCTTTCTTTTCTCGCTTGTTTTCTCGTTCCGGCCTTCGAGGAGAACATCATGAAGACCCTGGTTGTCTCGGGCGGCACCTCCGGTATCGGAGAAGCGCTCGCCCACAAATATCTGAAGCGCGGAGACCAGGTGGTGGTCATCGGCCCCAATCCGGAGAAGGGGCGGAAATTCCTCGCCACGGCGGAAGGCCTGGGCGCCGGGGAGCGGGCCTTCTTCCTGCCCGCGGACCTCAGCCTGGTCAGCGAGAACGAGCGGATCATCGGGGACATCAGGGAGAACTTCCCCGCAGTGGACGCGCTGGTACTGTGCGCCCGGTTCTTCCGTTCCCATCGACGCGTCACCTCCGAAGGCTTCGAGCACAATTTCGCGCTGTACTACCTGAGCCGCTTCCTGCTCGGCTACGGCCTGCTCGACCTGCTGGAGAAGGCCCCCGAGCCGGTCATCGTGAACGTGGCCGGACCGGGCGTCGAAGCCGGCCAGATCCACTGGGACGACCTGGGCCTGAAGGCGGGCTACGACGGCTGGGGCGCCATGTTCCAGGGCGGCAAGCTGAACAACCTGCTCGGCGTTGCCTTCTCCCTCCAGGGCCGCGATCACCGGACCCGGTATGTGCTGGACTTCCCGGGCGGTACGGCGACCGGCTTCGCCGGTGAGTTCGACCCGGCCACCGCCGCCCACGTCAAGGAGATGCTGCGGTTCGCCAAGCCGGTGGAAGCGGGCATCGTCCCGATCGTCGCGGCCATCGACAGCCCGCCCGCCGAACCACTGAGCGCCTTCTTCGAGGGTCGGCGCCTGGATCTGCGGCACCACTCCTTCGACCCGGAGGACGCCCGGCGGCTCGACGCCCTCACCCGAAAGCTGCTGGCCGGCTGAGGCGGACGTCATGTGCGCTCCCGCAGCCCGCCGACGGCTGCCACCACCCCCACCGCCGCGACCAGCGAGGTCGCCAGCAGTGGTGCCCGGTAGCCGTCGGTGAGGTCGGCGAGACCGGCGACCAGCGGCAGCATGACGACGCTGCCGAGCTGCACACCGGTCTGGTAGACCGGCACGGCCGCGCCGCGCAGAGCCGGCGCCACGCTCTGCGCGGCCTGCATGTTCAGCGCCGCGAAGGACAGCACGAAAGCGGCCGACACCAGCACCAGCGCGGGCAGCAGCCCGGTCGCGTACGACAGCGGGCCCGGCCGCAGCAGGGCGTACAGCTGACCGGCGAACGCGCACAGCGCCCCGGCGGTGATCAACCGGCCGGTGCCGAACCGCTGGACCAGCCGGCCGGCGAACGGCACCGAGACCGCGAGCGGCACACAGGCGGGCAGCAGGCCGAGCGCGACCTGCCAGGGCCGCCAGCCGAAGACGTCGCTCGCCCGGAACGTGGCCAGCAACAGCAGGCCGATGTAAGCCCCGTTGAGGGTGGCCGCACCCACCGTCGCCCGCATCAGCGGGCCGTTGCGCAGGATCGCCCCGCCGAGCGGGGGCGGCTGCTGCCGTACCCCGCCGGGGATCACCCTGATCCCCCACACCAGCAGCACCAGGGCCACCGGGGCGGGGAACAAAAACGTCCAGTGCCAGTGGCCGGGGGCGAGGGCTCCGGAGAGCAGCAGTCCCGCGGTGAACCCGGCCGCGCCGAACAGGGAGTACACCGCCACCGCACGGCGCTGCGGCGGGCCGCTGGGGAACGTGGTGCCGATCAGGGCCAGTCCGACGGGCGCGGTCAGCGCCGCACAGGCCCCCTTGACCAGCCGGGAGGCGACCAACAGCGCCATGTCGTCGCTCAGTCCGCCGACGACGGAGGAGAGCGCGAAGAACAGCATCGCGGTGAGGTAGACGCGGCGCAGCCCGAAGCAGCCGGAGAGCACCGGTCCCATGGTCAGCATGGCGGCGAAGCCGAAGGCGAATCCGGTCATCAGCCACTGCACCGACCACATGGTCAGCCCCAGGTCCGCACCGATCGACGGCAGTGCCGCCAGCACCACCGACACCTCGACGGCGTCCAGAAGCATGTTCCCGGAGAGGACGACCAGCAGGGCCCGGTGGCCCCGCAGCCCGCGCGGCGCGGGCGGCGCCGGGGTGACGACCGGCTCACCCACCGGCCGCCTGCCTCTCCAGCAGCTTCGGCAGCTCGGCGACCAGTTCGATGTGCCGGGCGACGAGATCGTCCGGCATTCCCGCGATGCTCGCCCAGAAGATGAGGTGCCGCACCGGCAGCCCCCTGATCCGCTCGTGGATGCGGACCGCGGCCTCCTCGGGAGTGAGCACCTCCAAGGTGGCCCAGGAGCCCTCCTCGGGCCGCTTCTGGGGGAAGTCCTCGACCTTGAGCAGCGGCGGGGCGGGATGGTCGGTGCCCTCGACGGACCCGAGCCGGTAGGTGTTCATCTGGTGGACCAGGTGAGGGGCGATCCGGGGCCAGGCGGCCTCGGGGTCGTCCGCGAGGATCACCGGCAGCAGGTCGGAGACCCGGGCGGTCCGCGGATCGTGGCCGCCCTCGACGAGTCCGGCCTCGTAGTGCTCGTGCATCGCCCGGTTGATGTGCAGCAGTCCGATGCCGAGGCGGCCGGCGATCCGGGCGCCGCGCGGCCCGTAGAAGCCGCCCCACACGGGCACCGGGTGCTGGATCGGGCCGGGCGTGATGCCGCCCTCCTCCCACAGCCTGCGCACCTCGCGGATGTTCTTCTCCACTCGCCCGATCCGGCGGTCGAACTCGGCCCCGAACAGTTCGTACTCGGGGACCCGGTAGCCGGCCCCGACGCCGAGTTCGAGCCGGCCGCCGCTGATCAGGTCGACGATCGCGGCGTCCTCGGCGAGCTGGGCGGGCCGGCGCAGGTTGGGCAGGATCACCGCGGTGCCGATCCGGCAGTGGCGGGTCCGGGCGGCGGCCGCAGCGGCGAACACCAGCGGCTGCGGGAGATAGCCGTCCTCGAACAGGTGGTGCTCGGTGAACCACACTCCTCCGATACCGCGCCGGTCGACCTCCTCACACCACTCCAGGGAGCGCGCGTAGTGGTCGGCCCACGGCCGGTGCCAGGCGTCCGGGTTGCGCAGGTCGAAGAGGATTCCGACTTCCATGTCCTGACTTCCGTTCGTCGTTGGCGTACTCGAAGGGCGGTTCACGAGGTCGTGTCCTGCCAGGTCCTGGAGACGACACCGTCGCTCTGCGGTCGCCTGCCGTCCAGGCCGAACCCCGTGGCACGGTGCCGCCGCAACGGCTCGCCCTCGGTGAGACTCCCGGTGTCGTTCAGCCGAGCAGGGTGCCGCCGCTGGCGTCGATGAAGGCGCCGGTGATCCAACGGGCCTCGTGGGTGGCCAGGAACGTCACCACGTCTGCGACGTCGACCGCCTCGCCCACCCGCTTGAAGGCCGACAGCTGGGCCATCTGCGCCACCGCCTCGGGGATGTCGAAGACCGGGCCGCCGTTGTTGGTGATGCCGGGCGCCACACTGTTGACCGTGATGCCGCGCGGGGCGAGATGGCGGGCGAAGTGCAGGGTGATCTGCTCGATCGCGCCCTTGGTCATCGAGTAGGCGACCTGGTCGGGGTTGGCGACCCGGGTCAGCCCGGACGAGATGTTGATGATCCGGCCGCCCTCGGGAAGCAGCGGCAGGGCGCGCTGCACGAGGAAGAAGGGCGCCTTGGCGTTCACCGCGAAGAGCCGGTCGAACTCCTCGGGAGTGACGTCTTCCGGCTGCACCCCGGTCGGTGTGGTCACCGCCGCGTTGTTGACGATGATGTCGAGGGTGGTGGTGCCGGTGCGTTCCTTCAGCCCGCGCTCCAGGCCGAGGAAGAGCTCGTGGACGTCGCCGGCGACACCGAGTTCGGCCCGTACGCCGAAGGCCCGGCCGCCGTCCTTCTCGATCAGCTCGATGGTCTCCCGCGCGGCACTCTCGTTGCTCGCGTAGTGCACGGCGACGAGCGCGCCCTCGGCGGCCAGCCGCTGTGCGGTGGCCCGGCCTATGCCTCGGCTGGAGCCGGTCACCAGCGCGGTCTTGTCGGCAAGCTTGCCCATGGTGGAAGTCCTGTCCTTCTCAGTCGTCGGGGAGTGAGGGGGCTGCGCCGGTGCGGTGGCGGGTGGCGGCGCGACCGTGGTGCGGGGCAGTCCGAGGCCGGTGATCATGCGGGCCAGCCGCCGCCTCACGGCCTCGAAGCGCATCAGCTCGGCGAAGACCTCTCGCAGCGGCTCGATCTCGGGCCCGCCGAGCAGCAGGGCCGACTGGGCCTGGATGTTGGTGAGGGTGCGCGCGCCGACGGGGTGTCGCTCCCTGTGGTAGTCGTCCAGGACCTCGTCGCCCGCCCGGCCGGCCAGGCGTTCGGCCAGCCGCCCGCCGAGGGCCGCCGCGTCCTGCAGTCCGAGATTGAGGGCCTGCCCGCCGACCGGCATCTGCGCGTGGGCGGCGTCGCCGGCCAGCAGTATCCGGCCCCTGCGGTAGCGGGTCACCTGGCGCCGGGTGTCGTCGAAGGCGTTCAGCCACAGCGGTGTCCCGTGGCCGATGTCCTCGCCCGTCACCCGCGCCCAGGCTTGTACGACCTCGTCGAACTCCAGTGCCCCGGCCCGGGTGCGGGGCTCGGCGCCGTACACGTGCACCATGACCCGGGTGGTGCCGTCCGGCCAGTGGTGCGCGGTGGCCAGTCCGTGTTCCAGCCGCTCGAACCGCCGGGCGGGGATGTCGATCCCGGCGACGTCGGCCCGCAGCATCTCCCGGGCCGGGCCCTGCCCGGCGAACTCGAATCCGGCGGCCGTCCGCACCGTGGACTGCCAGCCGTCGCAGCCGACGACGTAGGCGCCGGTCATCCGTTCCCGGGTGCCGCCCTCCGTGCCGTCCGCCGTCCGGCCCGCTGCGACGGTCTCGACCAGCACGCGGTCGCCCCGGTCGGCCAGATCCACCAGCCGCCGTCCGCGCCGGATCCGCGCCCCCAGCTCCAGGGCACGCTCCTGGAGCACGGCTTCGAGCCGGGTCTGCGGGCACTTCCACTGACCCGCGTGGCGATGGCCGGGGTCGGCCTCCGCCAGGTCGAGCCGGATACCGCCGAAGTGCCCCGGGCCACCGTCCGGGAGCGGGCCGAGCCGGTCGAGGACGCCGCGCTCGGCCAGCACCTCCATGGAGCGCGAGTGCAGGGTGGAGGCACGTGACTCGGTCATCGGCCGGGCCAGCTGCTCCACCACCAGGACCCGCACCCCGTGCGCGGCGAGGTCCCCGGCGAGCAGCAGTCCGACCGGACCGGCACCGACCACCACGGCATCGGCGTCCGGAGGACCGGAGGTCGCGGGAGCGGGCATCGGTCAGCGCCGCGCTTCCGCATAGACCTTGGCGTGACCCAGGGTGGCCCGGCTGTTGTTGCCGAGCGCGCCCCGGATGAACGTGCGGGCCTCGGCCACGCCCGCCTCGGGGCCGAGAACGGCGGCGATGTTCTCGGCGTTGATCACCACCGTGTGCTGGGAGCTGGCGGTGGTGACGCCGTCGGCGCCCTCCTCGAACGTCCAGTAGCCGGTGTGCAGTTTCATCAGCGCCGGCAACGTGGTCTGCTTGTAGGCGATCTTGTGGTGCGGGAAGCAGACCCGGACCGACTCGGTGGTGTGCGCGGAGCCGTCCTTGGTGAGCGTCTCCATCCGCAGCACCTGGAGGCCGGGGGTGTCCTCGGTCAGCTTGACCTGATTGACGTGCGGCAGCCGCTCGCTCCACAGGTGAGCGTCGTTGACGAAGTCGTAGAGGTCCTTGGCGGAGCCGTTGACGGTGACGCTGTCCACGAAGGACAGGGTCAGCTCCGCGGTCCGGGTGGCTTCCTCCAGTCCGGCCTTGACGCCGGGCAGTTCCTCCCGGCTGTTGCGGTCGACAGCCTCGTCGATCCACTTCAGGCCCTCGGGGTCGTCGTCGATCGCGCGGTACTCGTGCAGCAGCCGCAGCCGGGTCTCCGCCTCCCCTCGGGGCTCGACGACCCAGGTGCCGCTCATCGACGCGACCGGCGGCGCGGAGACCTCCTGCCGGAAGGTGATGCGCAGGCCCTCCGGGTCGAGCTGGCGGATCGAGGTCCAGTTCTTGGCCTCGCCGTTGGCGGTGGCCCAGATGCGGATGCGCTCCAGGTCCGCCTCGCGCTCCAGGACTTCGACGTACACCGACGGCGGGAAGAGCCTCGGCCAGTTCTCCACCTCGGCGAGCAGCCGGTAGACGTCCTGGGCGGGTGCCTGGACGGTGATCTCGTGTTCGACCTGACGAGTCGTCATCGTGTCCCTCCGAGTGTCAGAAGTTGCCCAGACCGCCGCAGACGTTGAGCGCCTGCGCGGTGATCGAGGCGGCGAGATCGGAGGCCAGATAGCCGACCAGGCCGGCGACCTCCTCAGGGGTGGAGTAACGGCCGAGCGGGATCTTGGCCTGGAACTTCTCGAGGATGGCCTCCTCGGAGGTGTCGTACGCCGCCGCGTAGCCCTGTCGCACCCGCTGGGCCATCGGGGTCTCGACATAGCCCGGGCACACCGCGTTGACGGTGATCCCGGTCGGCGCCAGCTCGTTGCCCAGCGCCTTGGTGAAGCCGACCACGCCATGCTTGGACGCGGAGTAGGGGGCGCCGAGCACCACGCCCTGCTTGCCCGCGGTGGACGCGATGTTGATGATCCGGCCGCGCTTCTTCTCGCGCATGCCACCGGCGTTGAGGACCTCGCGGGTCACCTGGAAGACGCTGGTGAGGTTGGTGGCGATGACGTCGTCCCACAGCTCGTCGGCGATGTCTGCGGTCACCCCTCCCCCACTGCGGCCGGCGTTGTTGACGAGCACGTCGATCGGTCCGAAGCGGGCCACCGCTGCCCGCACCACGGCCTCGATGTCCTCCTTGGACCGCACGTCGGCGGTGCTGCCGTCCACGTCCAGGTTCTCGTTCTGCAGTGTCTTCACCGTTGCGGCGACCGCGTTCTCGTCGCGGGCGCAGATGTAGACGCGATGCCCCTGCTGGGCGAGGATCCGGGCGGCGGCGAGGCCGATCCCGCTGGTGGCGCCGGTGACCAGGGCGACCCTGGCGGTGTGTTCGGTCATCGTGGGCTCCGGTCAGGCGGTCTTGAGGGCGGACAGGTGGTCGTTGACCAGCCGGACCAGCGCCCGTGGCGTGGCGGCCTCACCGACCGCCTCCTCGTCCAGGCTGATGCCGTACTCGCGCTCGATACGGCTGACGGTCTCCAGCATCGCCAGCGACTCGTAGCCGAGGTCCTCGAAGGACGTGTCGAGGATGTCGCCGTTCAGGTCGACGCTCTCGTCGGTACCGGCGCCCTCCAACAGCGTGGCCTTCAGCTCATCGAGGGTGAACTCCTTGGCAGACATGCGGGGTTCCTTTCGTACGGGTCACACGTGGGCGGGGTCGGCGGCGCGGACGACCATCGCGGAGTTGAAGCCGCCCTGGCCGCGGGCGATCACCAGCGCGCTGCGCAGGCCGGCGGGGCGCGGCGCGCCGGTCACCAGATCGATCTCGTAGGCCGGGGAGAGCGTGCTGCCGGTGGTCGGCGGGATCACCTGGTCGCGGAGGGACAGGAACGCGGCGGCCAGGTCGAGGGGGGCGGCACCGGAGTACAGCCGTCCGGTGGTGGTCTTGGGCGCGGTCACCGGCACGCCGCGCGGCCCGAAGACCTTGGTGATCGCCTCCGCCTCGGCCCGGTCCAGGTCCAGCACCGCGGCGGCGTCGGCGAACACCACGTCGATGTCGTCGGGGGTCGTTCCCGCGTCCGCGAGGGCGAGTTCGACGGCGCGCTGCAGGGTGGGGGCGCGGTCGCTGCCGGGTCGGGGGTCGATCGTGGCGGCGTGGCCCGCGATCTCGCCGTACACCCGGGGGGCGCCGCGCCGGCGGGCGTGCCCGCCCTCCTCCAGGACCAGAAGGGCGCCGCCCTCGCCGGGGACGTGTCCGGCGGCCCGGTCGTCGAACGGCAGATACGCCCGTGCGGGGTCGTCGGAGGTGCTCAGCCGGCCGCTGGTCATCTGGGCGACCCAGCCCCAGGGGCAGATCGAGGCGTCGACCGCACCGGCGATCACCATGCTGGTGCCCTTGCGGAGCTGCCGGCGGGCCTGCGCCAGCGCGTCCAGCCCGCCGGCCTGGTCACTGACCACGACACTGCTGGGTCCGCGCAGGCCGTTGCGGATGGAGATCTGGCCGCTGTTGACGGCGTAGAACCAGGCGAAGGACTGGTAGGCGCTGACGTACTGGCCACCCTTGCTCCAGAGCGCCCGCAGCTCGTTCTGGCCGAACTCGAAGCCGCCGGAGTGGCTTGCGGTGATCACTCCCACGTCGTAGGTGGGCAGGTCGGACGGCACCACACCGGCATCGGCGAACGCCCAGTCGGCGCCGACCAGGGCGAGCCTGGTCATCCGGTCGGTCTGCGGCAGCAGCCGACTTGGCAGATGGTCCTCGGCGGCGAAGGAGCCGATCTCGCCGGCCAGCCGGGACGGGTAGGGAGTGGGGTCGAAGTGGGTGATCCGCCGGATCGCGCTGCGGCCGGCGAGGGTGGCCGCCCAGTAGTCCTCGATGCCGAGGCCCGTCGGGGCGACGACGCCGAGTCCGGTGACCAGGACCGTGGCGTTCATCGTCGGCCTCCCTCGGGGGCGGCGAGCACCATCGCGCTCTGGAAGCCGCCGAAGCCGCTGCCGACGGACAGGACGGCGTCGGTCTTCCAGTCCCGGGCGGTCAGCGGCACGTAGTCCAGGTCGCACTCGGGGTCGGGGTGGTGCAGGTTCGCCGTCGGCGGCACCACGTCGTGGGTGATGGCCAGGACGGACGCGGCGATCTCGATCGAGCCGATCGCGCCGAGCGAGTGCCCGACCATCGACTTGATGGAGCTGACCGGGGTCCGGTAGGCATGCTCGCCCAGGCTGCGCTTGAACGCGGCGGTCTCGTGCCGGTCGTTCTGCTTGGTGCCCGAGCCGTGGGCGTTGATGTAGTCGATGTCCTCGGGGGCGAGCCGGGCCTCGCCGAGGGCGACCCGGATGGCCTCGGCCATCTCGGCGCCGTCGGGCCGCAGTCCAGTCATGTGGAACGCGTTCGAGCGCGTCGCGAACCCGGCGACCTCGGCATAGATCCGCGCGCCGCGGGCGCGGGCGCTCTCGAGCTCCTCCAGGACGAACACCGCGGCGCCCTCCCCGATGACGAAGCCGTTGCGGCTGGCGTCGAAGGGCCGGGAGGCATGCTCGGGGTCGTCGTTGCGGGGCGTGGTCGCCTTGATCGCGTCGAAGCAGGCCACGGTGATCGGGGAGATCGGCGCGTCGGTGGCGCCGGCGACCATCACGTCCGCCGTGCCCTCCCGGATCACGTCCGCCGCGTATCCCACCGCGTCGAGTCCGGAGGTGCACCCCGTGGACACGACGGTGGTGGGGCCCTCGGCGCCCACCGCCCAGGCCACCTCGGTGGCGAAGGAACTGGGCACCATGTAGCCGTACAGATGCGGCACGGCGTAGGCGTGGTCGACGAGTTCCAGCCGGCCGCCGTCGCTGACCGTGCGGTACTCCTGGTCGAGTCCGGTGGTGGCTCCGACGGCGCTGCCGATCGTCACCCCGGTCCGGTCGGGGGCCAGCGCGCCGAACTCCAGCCCGCTGTCGCCGACCGCTTCCCGCGCGGCGACCACCGCGAACTGTGCGGCCCGGTCCATCCGCCGGGCCTCCTGGGGGGTCAGCCCGGAGAGCTCGGCGTCGAAGTCGACCTCGGCGGCCACCTGGGAGCGGAACGGCGAGGGATCGAAGAGGGAGATACGGCGGGTGGCGGTGCGCCCGTCGGTGAGCAGCTTCCAGAACTCCTTGGCTCCCTTCCCGCCCGGGGCGATCACCCCGACTCCGGTGATCACCACCCGCCGACGGTCGTGGGCGGCGCTCATGAGGCACTCCACTCGTAGAAGCGGCGGGCCATGGCGTCCTTCGGCGACCGCCAGGTCGCCGGGTCGTACGCCTCGATGTACGGCTTGAGGTCCTGGCTGATCTGTACGAAGCGGGGGTCGGACTTGGCCTCCTCGATCCGCTCCTCGCCGTGGTCCTCGTCGAAGTCCTGGAGGTGGAAGTACAGGCCCCGGAACTCGAAGAGCTGGCGGCGGCGGGTGCCCATCCGTCCGGGCACGTCCGTGCGGTCGAAGGCGCCGAACAGGTCGGCGACCTCGCGGGCCGAGCCGGCGGCCATCCTGGCGACGATCAACGTGCTGTGCATCGCTTCCCTTCTGGTGCTCATCGGGCCGGCCCGAACCAGCGGGCCAGTGACATCGGTAGGTCGCAGTGGGCGCCGGGCGCGGCCCAGGCGACATGGCCGTCGGGACGCAGCAGGACGGCCGCGGTCCGTGCCGGCGGTTCGTCGCCGGGGAGGTCCCCCTGCCGGGAGGCCGTCACGATGTCGACCCGGTCGGTCCACCCTTGTGCCCTGCCGCGCAGGGTGGCGTTGTCCTCCAGGTCGAGGAGCACACCCCGGCCGGCGCGGAGGAGTTCGCTGCTGCTGGTGGGGCGGCCGTTGTGGAGCAGGGACAGCCGGGGCATACGGGCGCCCAGCAGGGGGTGCGAGCCGCCGCCCGTCTCGTAGCGGATGTCGAGGCCGCTGACCTTGGCGGCCAGCCGACGCGCCGCCTCGGGGTGGCCGTCCAGCAGTTCGGCCAGGGTGTCCCGCAGCGGGCCCACCTCGTCGCCGCCGAGGATCAGGGTGCTCTGGGCGCGGGTGTTGGCCAGCAGCCGACGGCCCACCTCGTGCCGCTCCTCGTGATAGGTGTCCAGCAGGGTCTCGGGGGCCGTGCCGCGCACCACGGCGGCCAGCTTCCAGCCCAGGTTCACCGAGTCCTGGATGCTGGTGTTCATGCCCTGTCCGCCGGCGGGCAGATGGACGTGCGCGGCGTCCCCGGCCAGCAGTACCCGGCCGCGCCGGTATTCGGTGACCTGGCGGGCCGCGTCGCTGAACGCGCTGACCCACACCGGCTCGGCGTCCGAGATGTCGGTTCCCGTCAGACGCTTCCACACATCGGCCACCTCGCTGAACTCCGGTGGGGCGGTGCGTCGTTCGGGGGGCGGTGTGCCGCGCTCGCCGACGATGATCCGGTGGATGCCG
This sequence comes from Streptomyces sp. SudanB52_2052, assembly GCF_964272415.1. Lineage (NCBI taxonomy): Bacteria > Bacillati > Actinomycetota > Actinomycetes > Kitasatosporales > Streptomycetaceae > Streptomyces > Streptomyces sp. SudanB52_2052. Next base: position 1,603,412 of record NZ_OZ186796.1, read on the forward strand.
CCGGGCAGCCGCGCCGTCATCACCATGCCGCCGGCCGTGCGCTCACCGATCGTGCGGGGTTCCAGCTCCACCCCTCGCAGGTCGGCGAGGAAGAGTTCGGTGGTGGCGGGGGTTCCGGGGAAGTCGAAGCCGGCGAGTTTGCGCACGGTGCTGCGTCCACCGTCGCAGCCGACCAGGTACCGGGCCCGCAGGTTGGGCCCGCCGCCGACCATGACGGTCACGCCCTCGGCGTCCTCGACGAAGCCGGTGACCGGTTGCCCGCGGCGGATGTCGGCCCCGAGGTCCCGCGCCCAGCTCTCCAGCACCGCCTCGGTGGTGGACTGCGGCACGGTCCGGGCGGCGCCGTGGGCGGCGCCCAGCAGGCCGAGATCGAGGGGCAGCCCGCCGAAGTGCCCGGCCTCGCTGGTCTCTATCTCACCGAACCTGTGGAGCAGTCCCCGCTGGTCGAACACCTCCATGGTGCGGATGGTGAACCCGATGCCGCGGGACTCCCCGGTCCGTTCGGGCAGCCGGTCCAGCACGATGACATCGACGCCCGCAAGGCGCAGTTCCCCGGCCAGCATGAGCCCGGCGGGCCCGGCACCGACCACAACGACTGAAGCGTCCATACTCTTCTCCCGGATTGACTGCGCCGACTCGGCGGGGGCCGGCGGCCGCTATTCGTGCTCAAGGTTGTGTGCGATCCGGGCGAGCACATCGTTGGCCGCCAGGAATTCCTCCTCTGAAATACCGGCGAGCGAACGGGCCGCATGAGAATTCACCAGCGCCTCGGCCCGGTCGTGTGCCGCGTCGCCGTCCGCCGTCAGCTCGACGACGCCGGCCCGCACCGTGACCCAGCCCCGCGCCTCGAACTCCTTCACGATCGGCGCGTAGGAGTCGACACGGTCGACGGCCAGGAAAGGAGAAAAGGCCGTGTCGATATCGGAGACGGAGTTCACTTTGATGCTGATGGCGTGCAGCACCTGCCACTGCCGTCGATTCAGGCCCTCACTCGACAGCGCCCGCTCGGTGGCCTCATCGAAAAGCTGATGCAGATGGAGAAGCCAATAGCCGATTCGCTTGGTCGTGTTCTGCTGGAGCATAGGAGTGCCCGCCTCGAAACGAATGGGGTAACGGAAACGGGATCTCGAGGAGGTCCCGCTGAATTAATCCGACCCTGACACTCGTGGCTCCCCGGCACAAGGCGGTCCGGGGGAACCTACGGCGTACCCGCAGGGTTCGCTACGGCGCACCCACAGGATTCATTGCGGGCCGCCCGCAGGGTTTTTCGCGCGGTTGCACCACGGCATTTCCGGCATGTCGAGCACACCTGGTCGTCCGGGCACACGACGGCGCCGCACGCCTCCGGCGGAGGCGTGCGGCGCCGTGGACGGAACGCCCCGCTAGGCGGCCACGGACCCCAGAGCGGTGGCCAGTTCCCTCCTGCCCGAGATGGCGAGCTTGCGGTAGACGCTGGAGAGGTGGAACTCGACCGTGCGCACGGCGAGGAACAGCGTCTCCGCGATCCGCTGGTTGCTGTACCCGGCACGGGCCAGCTGGGCGATCTTGATCTCCTGGCGGGTGAGCGCACGGCCGTTGTCGGGGCCGCTCAACCGGGTCAGCGCCTGCCGGACGCGTTCCGCCCAGTAGGCGTTGCCGCACTCGCGGGCCACCGCGCCCGCCGCCTCCAGCCGGCTGCGCCCGCCGGTCACGTCCTTCCGCTCCACCTGCAGCGTGCCGAGGTCGTAGAGCGCCTGTGTCAGCTCCGTGCGGGCCTGCCCCAGGTCGAGCAGCTGCACGGCCTCCTCCAGCAGGGGCACCGACGAGTCGTCCCGCCGCGCTATGGCCACGGCGTGCAGGGCCGTGCCGACACTGCGCGCCGAACCCCACTTGCGTGCCGCGATCAGCTCGTCCTCGGCCAGGGCCAGGGCCAGGTCGTACCGCTGCACGGCCAGGGCGCCGAACGCCGCCCTCGAACGCCATGGCAGGACGGCCGAGTTGACGACGTTGAGGGCGGCCAGGGTCCGGCCGCAGGCGGTGTAGTCGTCGACGGCGTACTGGAACTGGCCCATCGCCATGTGCAGCGCGCCCCGGGCGGCCAGCACGTGCGGCCGGTCCGGCAGATGGGTGCTGAGCCGGCCGACCAGCCCGTGCTCCAGCAGCACCTCGTGCGCCTGGTCCAGCTCGCCGAGGTGCACGAGCGCCTCGATCAGCCAGGCGATGGCGAGGCAGGCCGGGAAGGCCGACGCCTCGTCGGCGAGCGCCGCCTTCAGCAGGTCCACGGCCCGGGTGGCGTCGCCGGAGATCAGGGAGCCGCGGGCGCGCAGCAGCTTGAGCAGGTTCTGGTGCCGCGCCGATGCCGACCACGAGGGGTGCCGGGCCAGCCGCTCGCACTGTGCGTCCGCCGACACCAGGTCACCGGTGTAGTACAGGGCCAGTACGGCGAGCCAGGGCCCGTACGCGTCCGCGTGCGCCGGGTCCGACTGCAGCACCCGTTCCGCCTGCTCGGTGACGACGGCGCGGTTCACCCCGAGGTTCGCCAGCTCGATGCACTGGACAGCCGTCCGCAGCCCGGAGGGCAGCCGCCGGACGTCGTCGGTGAGGAGTAATCCCGGGGTGTAGGTGACCGGCTCCCGCCGGGGCGTGGCGGGCCGCCACACGTCACGGACGGCCTTTTCCCGGCTTCGGTCACTCATCGCGCCGTTCGCTTCGGCATGCCTGACAGAATTCCGCCAGCCTGGCGAAATCGGGGTCGGGCGCCGGACGGCGACCGTCTCCTGTATGCCCTTGTTTCTACGCTCGGCCGTGTTCACTGTTCCCCCATTTGGTTAGTGATCGGTCTCAAGGCATCACAAAACTGCACAGTGCGGGTGTGCCGCGTGCGCAGGCTCGGCTGCGCACGGCGAACCGCCCGGCCATTCGCGGCCGGGCGAAGACGTTCGGCACCGAAAGCGCTCTTCCCGGCACGCGTCATTGCGGACCGGTCGCGCGTAGATCGGCCGGGGTCAGCGTGGGCCGCCCCCAAGCCGGAGGCATGTCAGGGAAGGGAACATCGGAAAAGACGGATGACGGATGGCGGCCACGATGCCGCCCGCCGGTTATGACGACGCATTCTCACCGGTCGCCGGTGCCCACCGGACGCCGCTCCGTCTGGACCGCGCTGCTACGCATCGAAGAATCCCCTTCGAAGTGTCATTTCGCCGGTACTCGGATCCGTCGTCGGCCTACCTAATTAATCAGCGAGGCCGACGTTCACTTCACCGTACACGAGCCTCTCAGGCATGCATGAAGCCAATCGGACCGTAAAGTCCGTTTCATCAGTGAACATGCGGAATAAGCGGCTCAGCTCGCCTGGTCACGGCTCGGCGCGGCGCGCTCCTCCAGGTCCCTGGCGAAGCGCAGCCATTGCTCGGCGCAGCGGCGGGCGGCCCAGGCGGCGTCGGAGAGCCGGTGCGCGGGCACGCTGTCGGCCAGCCACTGCCACTGCCCGGTGTCCATCGCGTGCGCGCTCCACAGGCGCAGCAGCGTCCGTCCGGCCTCGGAGAATCGCAGCGACGGATCCTTGCGCAGACTGCGCGCGGCCTGGTGGCCGGCCGGATGCGACGGCGGCAGGGCCACAACGGACTTCCCGCCTCCCACCAGGGGCGCACCGGCGCCGGCCGCGGGCACCTCGCCCTCGCCGGACTCCCGCAGTTCGGCCGCCCGCAGCCGAGGCGGTACCGGGTCCTCCCCGACCCGCAGCCGCCGCAGTACGTCCCTGGCGGTGGCGACGGCGACACCGGCCTCCGCCGCGATCTCCCGCAGCGACGCGTCGGGCCGGCACCGGATGACACGGACCACTCGGCGGCGCCCCTCGGCAGCGCCGGCGCCGAGCGGCCGGACCCGGCCGTCGCGTCCCGCCCGGGCGTTCAACTGACCACTCCGGCCGGTTGAACGCTCACGCAGTCCGGCGACCGTGGTGGGCGAGATTCCGACGACCTCCGCGATCCGGCGGTTCGACCACTCCGGGCGACTCTCGACGAGGCGGGTGGCCGCGGCGGCGCGGTCGGCCCGCGAGAGTGGCATTCCGTGCCGCGTGTTCAGACGGACGGCGAGCACGAACGCGTCCTCGACGGTGCCGTCGACGAACTCGGCCTCGATGCGTTCCTCGCCGCGCAGGAGGGCCGCGCGCACCCGGTGCACCCCGTCCACCACACGCATGGTGGACCGGTGCACGATGATCGGGGGCCAGGCCAGGTCCGACTCGGCGAGCACTCTGATGTGCTGGGCGTTCTCCCCTGCGATGCGCGGTGAATCGGAGATCACCAGTGACCCGATGGGCAGGGACCGCGTCCGCCGCCCGTCCTGGTCCGTTCGCGTCGCAGGGCCGGGTAACGCCTCAGACATGGACTCTCCTCTTCGCACACTCATCGGTTCGTCGCGTCGAGGCGCCTACGCCGCCGGCGGTAGACCACCGTGATCGGACCACCGTGATCAGCCTCAAATCCCCCGCAGGACGGGGGACTTGGTCGGCGTGCATCGGTACCGTTAGCGAAGCGTCCAACATATTGGCACTCCGTGCTCCGCCGGGGCAAGCAACGTTGGCTACTGTCCGGCAGAGCACATGTCTCTTCACAGATTCGGGATCACCGGGGTATCCGACCGGGAGGGTGGGCATTGTCTTCACGTGATGACAAGGGATGTCGGCAGTCGCTGGCCGAACGGTTGAACACGTTGTTCGCAACGGTGCGCTGGCGCGACGACCACGGACGGCAGCGGGAGTACTCGACGGCGGAGGTGGCCAAGGCGGTCACCTCGGACTCGTCCCACCGGGCCACGCTGTCGCGCAGCTACCTGGCGATGCTGCGGAACGGATCGCACACGAACCCGACGCTGAGCGTGCTGGAGGGTCTGGCGAAGTTCTTCGACGACCACCGGGACCCGGGAGCGCCGCCCATCACCGTCCAGTCCCTGGTCGCGCCGGAGAGCCCGGAGGACCAGCTGCTGCGGGAGCGGCTGGCCAGCCACCAGGTCCGGACGATCGCGATGCGGGCAGGAGCGATGACACCACCGTTGCGGGAGCAGCTGCTGAAGATGATCGACACCTTCGACCAGGACGGAACCGACGACCCCGACGTCCCCAACCGAGGAAGCACTCGTGGCGATACGCGAGCGTGAGCTGCGCCGTTACTGCAAACGACTCTTACGCCAGCTCGACATCCGACCCCCGTTGCGCGTCGAGGAGTTGTGCCGGCGGCTCGGCGAACACCGCGGCAAGCCCATCCGGCTGATCCCCTGGGACCTGCCCGTCCCCGGCCCGTTCGGCGTATGGATCTCCCGCCCCGACGAGGAGGACATCTTCTACCAGCGGGAGACGACCCGGGTCCACCAGGACCACATCATCCTGCACGAGATCGGCCACATCCTCGCCGATCACCAGGACGGCGTGAGTCCGGACGAGGATCACCTCGGCCTCGGCCGGCCGCGAGGACCGGCCATCAGACGGTTCCACCGCACGTACTACACCGAGGACTACGAGCGCGAGGCGGAACTCGTCGCGACCATCATCCAGGAGTGGGCCGTCGTCATCGACTACGCCACTCCCCGCACCACCGAGGACATCCCCGAGGACTCCGCCCTCGCCCCCCTGCGCTCCGCACTGAGCGCCCGATGGGGATGGACGTGATCCTCCACCTCACGGTGACCGCGATGCTGGTCGCGGGAACGGCATGGAAGGCTGTCGACCTGGCCCGCGCCCCGCACGACCGGGTGCTGCGGCGGCTGGTCCTCGGCCTGTTCCTGCTCACCGCGGGTGACGTCCTCGGCTTCCCCGAGGTCCGTGAGCGGCTGATGGCGTTCACGCCGGCCGGCGTCGGCAAGGTCGCCTTCAACGCGCTCTACATGTCCGGCCTGACCATGCTCATCCTGTTCTTCGTCGCCTCCACCCGCGGCTCCCCGACCGCGTTCCGGCGTCGGCGGCGACGGCATACCGCGCTGCTCGCCGGCGTCCTGGCCATCATGGTCATGAGCATGGTCGCGACCCCACCGGCGCTGCGCGGCCACTCCCTTTCCACCCCGCACATGGCAGAACCGGGGATCGCCTGCTTCTACCTCGTCGGCAACGTCTTCTTCGTCTACGCCTACGTCGTCTCGGGTCAGTGGGCCCTGCGCTACGCCCGCCGGGCGTCCTGGCATCTCGCGCGCAGTCTGCGAACCATGACCGCCGGGCTGTTCGGGCTGGCCCTCACAGCGGCCGGCCGGGTCGTCCTGGTGCTGCTGCGCGTCGACGTCCCCGGATCGCACCCGGAGCTGGAAACGCTGAATCTGGTGATCACCGACCTGGCCCTGGGCTGTGTGCTGATCGGCGTCGTGCTGTTCGCCGGGGTACAGCTGGCGACCCATCTGCGGTCCGTCCTCAGCCACCGCCGCATGTACGACCAGCTGGCGCCCCTCTGGCAGGCCCTGGTCAGCGCTTACCCGGAACTCGTCCTGAACCGCGAACCGTCCCGCCCCCATTGGAGCCGCCCCCGGCTGCGGCGCACCCACGCCCGCTTCTACCGCCGCCTCATCGAGTGCCGCGACGGGCTGGTCCGTCTGAGCCCCTACCTCGCGCTGGCCGCCCCCGACACGGACCTGGCCCGCTGCGGCCCGGACCAGCTCGCCCGCCACATCGTCCAGGCCCTCGCCCTCAAACCGGAGACCGAGGATCCCGACACCGCCCTCCCCGCCGCACGCGTCGCCCTCCCCACCGGAAACGACGTCGGCGCCGACGCCGACATCCTCATCACCCTCTCCACAGCCCTGTCAAGAATGGCCCGCGAACAACCCGATCGGCGCCGATGCCACGCCTGACAGGGGGAACGCACGAGGGGCCGGACGATGCGTACGCCCCCTATGGCGCAGTCACGGGGACTCGGGTGAGAAAGGGCCTCCACCCCCCGGTCGCCCCGGCTTGTCGACCTGCTCGGCGAACGCCGTGAACGCCCGCTCGTCGAACAGGACGAACCTGACTTCTTCGACGGCGGTCTCCGTGTCCCGCACCGTTTGCACAGCGATGCGAGCGGCGTCCTCGATCGGCCACCCGTAGACACCGGCCGAGACGGCCGGGAACGCCACCGTCCGGGCGCCCAGCTCGTCGGCCACCCGGAGCGACTCGCGGTAGCAGGAGGCGAGGAGGCCGGAGCGGTCCTCGGTCGTGCTGTACACAGGGCCGACGGTGTGGATGACCCAGCGGGCGTCCAGGTTCCCGGCGGTCGTGGCGACGGCCCGGCCCGTGGCCAGGCCCTTGCCGTAGTGGGAGGCGCGCAGCTTGCGGCAGTCCTCCAGGATGGCCGGGCCGCCGCGCCGGTGGATCGCTCCGTCGACCCCTCCCCCGCCCAGCAGCGAGGAGTTGGCCGCGTTGACGATGGCGTCGACGCGCTCCCGGGTGATGTCGCCCTGGACCGCTTCGATCGTGGTCATGTCCGCCTCAGTCGCTTCCAGACGGCCTTCGCGGCGTTGTGCCCGGACATGCCGTGCACCCCCGGGCCCGGCGGGGTCGCCGAGGAGCAGATGAAGACGGCCGGATGGGGGGTGTGGTACGGGAACAGGGTGAGCTTGGGGCGCAGTAGGAGCTGGAGGCCGGAGACCGCGCCGGAGGCGATGTCGCCGCCGACGTAGTTGGCGTTGCGGGCGGCGAGTTCGGGCGGTCCGGCCGTGGCGCGGGCCAGGACGCGGTCGCGGAACCCGGGGGCGAAGCGCTCCAGTTGGCGTTCGATGGCGTCGGTGAGGTCGCCGGTCCAGCCGTGCGGGACGTGGCCGTACGCCCAGAAGACGTGCTTGCCCGCGGGGGCCCGGGTCGGGTCGACGACGCTCGGCTGGACCGTGATCATGAACGGCTTGTCGGGGGCCCGGCCCTCCCGGGACGCCGCGCGCAGGGCCGTGCCGATCTCCGCGCGGTTGGCGCCGACCTGCACCGTGCCGGCGACGCGGGCCTCCTTCGCGGTCCACGGCACGGGGCCGTCCAGCGCGTAGTCGATCTTGAAGGCGCCCGGTCCGTAGCGGTAGCCGGCGTAGTGGTCGCCGAAGCCGGCGATGCGGGCCAGGGCGGTGGGCGAGGTGTCGAAGACGTACGCCCTGGCCGGCGGCAGGTCGTCCAGACGCTTGACCTCGTAGTCGGTGTGGACGCTGCCGCCGAGGTCGCGCAGGTGGGCGGCGAGGGCGTCGGAGATCGCCTGGGAGCCGCCGCGGGGGACCGGCCAGCCCCGGGCGTGCGCCGAGAGGGCGAAGACCAGGCCGATGGCGCCGGTGGCGAAGCCGCCCAGCGGCGCCATGACATGGGCGACGAGCCCGGCGAACAGCGCCTTGGCCGGTTCGTCGCGGAAGCGGCGCATCAGCAGGGTCGACGGGGGCAGTCCGACGAGGCCGAAGCGGGCGAGGGTGACCGGGTCGCGGGGCAGCGCCGTGAGCGGCAGGGACATGAAGTCCCGGACGAGCGTGTCCCACTTGGGCAGGAAGGGCTCGACGAGCCTGCGGTACGTCCCGGCGTCGCGCGGCCCGAGGGAGGCGGCCGTCTCGCCCACCGACCGGGACAGCACGGCCGCCGTGCCGTCCGGGAAGGGGTGCGCCATGGGCAGCTCGGCGTGCAGCCACTCCAGGCCGTACCGCTCCAGCGGGAGGGCGCGGAAGGCGGGCGAGTTGATGGCGAGCGGGTGGGCCGCGGCGCACGGGTCGTGCCGGAAGCCCGGCAGGGTGAGCTCCTCGGTGCGGGAGCCGCCGCCCACGGTGCCCCGGGCCTCGAAGACGGCGACGGAGAAGCCGCGGCGGGCCAGCTCCACGGCCGCGGTCAGTCCGTTCGGCCCCGCACCCACTACGACGGCATCGAGCATCGACGGCACCTTCGGACCCCTTCGTCAGCCGACGGCCACTGGAGATCAGGATATGCCCGGGGACGGACAGTCACCGGCCGCGGGGGATGTCCGGTGCCGCGGAGGACTCCGGCGATCAGCGCTACCCGACGCTCACGGTCGGTGACTGACCGTCGTGCTTCCGCCGGGCTCACGCGCCGCCCGACAGCAGCGCCGCCACCCGCCGGGCCGTGGCCGCGTCGCGGGCCGCGGTGAACGGCAGGGCGTTGCCGCCCGTGATGCGGAACGGATCACCGGCGCGGGTCAGGTGGGCGCCGCCCGCCTCCTCGACCAGGAGCAGTCCGGCCGCGTGGTCCCAGGCGGCTTCCCAGGAGAAGGCCGTGGCGTCCAACTCGCCCCGGGCGATGGCGAGGTACTCCAGGCCGGCCGAGCCGCACGCGCGCGGTGCCACGCCCTCGGTGCGCAGGCAGAGCAGGGCGTGCTTCTGCTCGTCCGTCGTGTAGTCCGGGTGGGAGGTGGCCACGCGGAGGTCGCGGCCGGGCTCCGGCACGCCGGCGAACAGCCGCTCGCCGTCGAGGTAGGCGCCCTTGCCCCGCTCGGCGGTGGCGAGCCGGTCGCGGGCGGGCGCGTAGGTCCAGGACGCGAGCAGGGTGCCGCCCTGGGCCAGCGCGACCAGGGTGCAGAACCCGGCCTCGCCGCGGACGAACGGCCGGGTGCCGTCGACCGGGTCGATGATCCAGACCGGGGCGTCGCCCCGTATCGCCTCGTAGGACGCCGGGTTGGCGTGGACCGCCTCCTCGCCGACGACGACCGAGCCGGGCAGCAGGGCGGGCAGTGTTTCGGTGAGGTACAGCTCGGCCTTGCGGTCGGCGTCGGTCACCAGGTCGTGCGGGCCGCTCTTCTGGTCCACCTCGTGTGCGGCGAGCTGGCGCCAGCGCGGCAGGATCTCGGTGGTGGCCGCCTTGCGGATCGCCTCTTCGACGTCGGAGGCGTGCTGTGCGAGAAACTCTTCGATGGTTTCGTTGCTGTCGATCACCCTTCCATGACAACACGTGCCACTGACAATCCCCACCCGCCGGGGGTTCCCGGGGTGGAATCGCGGTGAACACCGGCCGGGGGGCGGTTCACCGGCCGACCGCGTACCCCTGCATGCCGCGCGGGTTCGCCGCCGCCGACAGGACGCCGGTCTCCGGGTCGCGGGCGACCGCGCAGAGCCGGCCCTCCGACCAGGGGGCGCCGACGGTCACCTCGTGGCCGCGGCGCCGCAGCTCCGCGACGACGGCGGGGTCGGTGCGGGCCTCGACGGTCACGCTCCCGGGGCGCATGCCGCGCGGGTAGAAGGAGCCCGGGAAGCTGTCGTTGTGCCAGTTCGGGGCGTCGATGGCGCCTTGGAGGTCGGGGCCGCCGCGCACCTGGGGGCGCAGCGCGACCGCCAGGAGGAAATGCAGCTGCCACTGGTCCTGCTGGTCCCCGCCGGGCGTGCCGAACGCCAGGACGGGCACGCCGTCACGCAGTGCGATCGACGGGGACAGGGTGCTGCGGGGGCGGCGGCCGGGGGTGAGGGTGCTGGGCAGGCCCTCCTCCAGCCAGGTCATCTGGAGCCGGGTGCCGAGCGGGAAGCCGAGTTCGGGGACGACGGGGTTGGACTGGAGCCAGCCGCCGCTGGGCGTGGCCGAGACCATGGTGCCCCAGCGGTCGACGATGTCGAGGTGGCAGGTGTCGCCCCGGGTGCTCCCGTCGGCGGTGACGACCGGTTCGCCGGGCACGGGGGAGGTCGGGAGCTTCGCGACGGTCGGCTCGCCGACGCCCAGGGCGTCGAAGCCCTCCTGGGCGGCGGCCGCCACGCGCGCGTGCGCGCCCAGCCGCGGGGGGCGTCCGCCGGGGCTGCCGGGCCGCAGGTCGTGCTCGGCCCGCTCGCCGACCAGGGCGCGGCGGGCCGTGTTGTACTCGGCGGACAACAGGTCGTCGAGGGGCACCTCGGCGGCGTCCCCGTACCAGGCCTCCCGGTCGGCCATGGCGAGTTTGCAGCCCTCGACCAGGAGGTGGACGTAGTCGGCCGAGCCGTAGGCGGGCAGTTCCGGCGGGAGCAGGGCGAGTTGCTGGAGCAGGACCGGGCCCTGGCTCCAGGGACCCGGCTTGCACACGGTCCAGCCGTTCCAGTCGTACGTCACCGGCGTCTCGTAGGTCGCGGACCAGGCGGCGAGGTCGGCGGAGGTCAGGGTGCCGGTGTGGTGCTCGCCGGTGGTGTCCAGGGTGGGGCGCGCGGCCTGCCGGACGAGGGCCTCGGCGATGAAGCCGGTGCGCCACACCCGCCGCGCGGCCTCGATCTGCGCCTCCCGGTCGCCCGCCCCGGCGGTCTCGGCGAGCAGGCGCTGCCAGGTGGCGGCGAGCGCGGGGTTGCGGAAGAGCTCGCCGGGGCGGGGTGCCTTGCCGCCGGGCAGGTAGACCTCCGCCGACGAGGTCCACTCGGTCTCGAAGAGTTCGCGCACCGTCTCGACGGTCTCCGTGACGCGCTCCACGGGCGCGTGGCCGTGCTCGGCGTACCCGATGGCGTACTTGAGGACGTCGGCGAGGGATTTGGTGCCGTGGTCGCGCAGCAGCAGCATCCAGGCGTCGAACGCGCCGGGCACGGCGGCGGCCAGCGGTCCGGTGCCGGGGACGAGGTCCAGGCCGAGATCGCGGTAGTGCGCGACGGTCGCCCCGGCTGGGGCGACGCCCTGTCCGCACAGCACCCGCACCTCGCCGCCGGGCGGGGCGAGCAGGATCGGCACCTCGCCGGCCGGGCCGTTGAGGTGGGGTTCGACGACGTGCAGCACGAAGGCGCCGGCCACGGCCGCGTCGCAGGCGTTGCCGCCGTCCTCCAGGACGGCCATCGCCGACTGCGCGGCGAGCCAGTGGGTGGAGGACACCATGCCGAACGTGCCCTGAAGGGTCGGGCGGGATGTGAACATACGACCTCTCACCTCTCGTACGCGCGCCACCCGTCCCCCTCCCCCGGTCGCGGCTCCGGCGAAACCCCCCGGCCAGGGCTGCGCGTGCGACGGCGCCGGTGCGAACCGTGTTTCCGCAGCCTGTGTGCCGGACCGCACTTCCGCACCACAGGGACTCATGTGACACTGTCGTCCCGTCCGCCGTGCGGACCCGTTCCGCACCGTCCGTCCCCCACGAGAAGGGCGCCGTGCGTTCCCTACCCCTGCCCCTGGCCCTGACCGCACGCCTGTCCCCGGTGGCTGTGCTCGCCGCGGCGGGCTGGGCGCTGTCGTCCGGTCCGCTCGCCGCGCCGCAGGCCGCCGAGCACAAGCCGGCCGGCGAGAAGACCGAGACCCAGTCCGCGTCCGCCCCGTCCACGTCGACCGTGTCGAAGGCGTACTCGGCCGCGCCCGCGCCCTGCGAGAGCGTCGCCAAGAAGACGATCGAGTCGCTGGTGCCGGGCGCGAAGACGGCCGGGAAGGAGATCCCGTCCACGGACGCGGAGCTGCGCCGCACCTGCTCCTGGAACGCGCTCAAGGGCTACGACTACCGCTGGCTGGACGTGTCGTACGAGGTGCTGGAGTCGGACGAGGCGGCGCAGAAGGCGTACAAGGAGAGCACGGAGAAGCGGAGCGGCGGCGGGGACGTCCCCGGTCTGGGTGACAGCGCGTACTCCGTAGTGAACCTCACCACCGAGGACAAGCAGGAGACGCGTGAGGGCGTCGTGGTAGCCCGCGCGTCCAACGCGCTGGTGACCGTCACGTACAACGGCAGTGACTTCGAGTCGAAGAAGGCGCCGGACACGGACACCATCAACAAGGGCGCGATCAAGGCCGCGAAGGAGGCGGTGGCCGCGCTGGAGAGCGAGAAGGGCTGAGCGCCCTCCAGCGCGGCGCCCCCTCAGAGGGCTCTGCGGCCGCGCACCGCCATCAGCAGCAGGTACAGCGCCATCGACGTGCCCAGGCCCACGGCCCAGCCGTAGTCGGCGAGGTCGGCCAGTGCCGGGATGGGGCGGCCGTCGATGAGCGGTTTGAAGCTGGCGCCGCCGACGGCGAGGACTCCGCCGACCGCGAAGGCGACGACGGCCCGCCAGTTCCAGCCGCCCTCGTACCAGTAGCGTCCGCCCGTGCGGTACAGGTCGGCGAGGTCGAGCCGGGAGCGGCGCAGGATCCAGTAGTCGGCGATGAGGATGCCCGCGACGGTGCCGAGCAGGCCGCCGACCAGGCCGAGCCAGGTGAAGATGTAGCCCTGCGGGTCGGAGTACAGCTTCCACGGGAAGATCAGCACGCCGAGGACGCAGGTGGCGAGGGCGCCGGCGCGGAAGCTGATGCGGCGGGGCGCGATGTTGGAGAAGTCGAACGCCGGTGACACCAGGTTGGCGGCGACGTTGACGGACAGCGTGGCCACCAGGACGGTGACCAGGGCGAAGAGCAGACCGACGGTGTTGTCGGTCTTGGCCGCGAGCTGGACCGGGTCCCAGATGGCCTCGCCGTAGACGGCCTGCGAGCCCGAGGTGACCATCACGGACAGGAACGCGAACAGCGTCATCGTCGTCGGCAGGCCGAGGGCCTGGCCCCACGTCTGCGCCTTCTGGCTCCTGCCGTAGCGGGTGAAGTCGGGGATGTTCAGCGACAGCGTGGACCAGAAGCCGATCATGCCCATGAGGGCGGGCGCGAACAGCGTCCAGAAGTCGGCGCCCCAGCCGAGCTTGGAGGGCTGGTCGAGCAGCGGGCCGAAGCCGCCCGCCTTGTCGCTCATCCACCACAGCATCACGAACGCGCCGACGAGCACGAAGGGCGCCGCCCAGTTCTCGAAACGGCGGATCGTCTCCATGCCCCGGTAGATGATGACGACCTGCAGCGCCCAGAAGATCGCGAAGGACAGCCACATGGTCCAGGCGTAGCCGCCGACCTTCGCGGCGTCCGTCCAGCCGCTGCCGATCAGCTTCCCGGCCAGGAAGTAGATGGCCTCGCCGCCGATCCAGGTCTGGATGCCGAACCAGCCGCAGGCCACCAGCGCCCGTACGACGGCGGGCAGGTTGGCCCCGCGGATGCCGAAGGAGGCCCGCGCGAAGACGGGGAAGGGTATGCCGTACTTCGGCCCGGCGTGCCCGGTGAGCAGCATGGGTATCAGCACGATCACATTGGCCAGGGCGATGGTGAACACCGCCTGCTTCCAGTCCATGCCGACGGCGATGAGCCCGGAGGCCAGGGTCCAGGAGGCCGTGTTGTGGGCCATGCCGACCCACAGCGCGGAGAAGTTGTACGTGGTCCAGGTGCGCTTGGCGACGGGGACCGGCAGCAGGTCCTCGTTGGCGTAGGGACCGCTCGGCGCCGGGGCGCCCGGGGCGATCTCCACCCGGCCGTCGGCGAGGGTGACTTGGGTGGTGGGTGGTGTGGCCGTGGGAGCGGTATCGGTCATGGGCCGGGCCAATCAGGGAGGTGGGACGGGAAAGGCCGTGCGGGTGATGCCGATGGGGGGTGCGCTCGGGAGCGTCCTGCGCCCCCTTCCCGGGCCGGGGGAAGGGGGAGTTCATGAGGGGGTGCGGTGCGGGAGGGTCAGCCGTTGACCGCCGGGATCACCCGCGATCCGTAGGCGTCGATCACGGCCTCCTGCGCGTCGTGCATGTCGTACACGGCGAACTGGTCCACGCCGAGTTCGCGCAACGCGTTCAGCTTCTCGACGTGCCGCTCGACCGGGCCGATCAGGCAGAACCGGTCGACGATCTCGTCGGGGACGAACTGGGTGTCGGGGTTTCCGGCGCGGCCGTGGTGGGAGTAGTCGTAGCCCTCGCGGGCCTTGATGTAGTCGGTGAGTTCGTCGGGGACGGCGGCCGAGTGCTCGCCGTACTTGGAGACCAGGTCGGCGACGTGGTTGCCGACCATGCCGCCGAACCAGCGGCACTGCTCACGCGCGTGGGCGAGCGCCTCGGGCGAGTCGTCCTCGGTGACGTAGGCGGGGGCGGCCACGCAGACGGTCACCTCCGACGGGTCACGGCCGGCGGCGACCGCCGCGTCCTTGACGGCCTTGACCATGTACTCGGTCAGGTAGAGGTCGGCCAGCTGGAGGATGAACCCGTCCGCCTCCTCGCCGGTCATCCTCAGGGCCTTGGGACCGTACGCGGCCATCCACACGGGCAGTTCCGCGCCCGGCTTGATCCACGGGAATCTGACGACGCTGCCGCCGCCGAGGTCGGCCTCCCGGCCGCTGCCGAGGGCCCGGATGACCTTCATGGCCTCGCTGATCCGGGCCAGGGTGTTGGGTTTGCGGCCGGCCACGCGCATCGCGGAGTCGCCCCGGCCGATGCCGCAGACGGTGCGGTTGCCGAACATGTCGTTGAGGGTGGCGAAGGTGGAGGCGGTGACCTCCCAGGTGCGGGTGCCCGGGTTGGTCACCATGGGCCCGACCTTCAGTTTCGTGGTGTTGGCCAGGATCTGGCTGTAGATCACGAACGGTTCCTGCCACAGCACGGCGGAGTCGAAGGTCCAGCCGTACGAGAAACCGTTCCGTTCCGCGCGTTTCATCAGGCTGATCACCCGCGAGGCCGGCGGGTCGGTCTGCAGGACGAGTCCGAAGTCCATCTGCGCCACTCCCTAGTTCAGGTACTGACAGGTGGAGCGCGGGGCGAAGACGCCGTGACCCGGGCGTCCGGTGTACTCCCGCTCGGTGATGACCGGCACGCCGCGCGAGAGCACGGTCTCGACGCGGCCGGTGACGCGTTTGCCCTCGTACGCCGAGTAGTCGACGTTCATGTGGTGGGTCTCGGCCGACATGACCTGCTCGGCGTGCGGGTCGTAGATCACCACGTCGGCGTCCGCGCCCGGCGCGATGGTCCCCTTCTTCGGGTACAGGCCGAACATCCGGGCCGGGGTGGCGCAGGCGATCTCGATCCAGCGGCGGCGGGAGATGTGCCCGTCCAGGACGGCCTGGTGGAGCAGGTCCATGCGGTTCTCCACGCCCGGCAGGCCGTTGGGGATCTTCGAGAAGTCGCCGCGGCCGAGCTCCTTCTGGCCGACGAAGCAGAACGGGCAGTGGTCCGTGGAGACCACCTGGAGGTCGTTCGTGCGGAGCCCCTGCCACAGTTTGGCCTGGTGCTCGCGCGGCCTCAGCGGCGTGCTGCACACGTACTTGGCGCCCTCGAAGTCGGGTTCGGCGAGGTTGTCGGTGGACAGGAAGAGGTACTGCGGGCAGGTCTCGCCGAAGACGTTCAGCCCGTCGTCGCGGGCGCGGGCCAGTTCGGCGACCGCCTCCATCGCCGAGACGTGCACGACGTAGAGGGGCGCGCCGGCGACCTGCGCGAGCCGGATGGCGCGGTGGGTGGCCTCGGCCTCCAGCAGGGCCTTGCGGACCTCGCCGTGGTAGCGCGGGTCGGTCTCGCCCCGGGCCAGGGCCTGTTCGACCAGGACGTCGATGGCGATGCCGTTCTCGGCGTGCATCATGATCAGGCCGCCGTTGTCGGCGGAGCGCTGCATGGCGCGCAGGATCTGGCCGTCGTCGCTGTAGAAGACGCCCGGGTAGGCCATGAACTGTTTGAAGGAGGTGACGCCCTCCTCGACCAGCAGGTCCATCTCCTTGAGCGTCTCCTCGTTGACATCGGAGACGATCATGTGGAAGCCGTAGTCGATGGCGCAGTTGCCCTCGGCCTTGGCGTGCCAGGCGTCGAGGCCCTCGCGGAGGGCGTGGCCGACGCTCTGCACGGCGAAGTCGATGATCGTGGTGGTGCCGCCCCAGGCGGCGGCGCGGGTGCCGGTCTCGAAGGTGTCGGAGGCGAAGGTGCCGCCGAAGGGCAGCTCCATGTGGGTGTGGGCGTCGACGCCGCCGGGGATGACGTACTTTCCGGTGGCGTCGATCGTCCGGTCCGCTGTGAAGGTCTCCGCCGCGGGGGTGCCGGTGGCGGCGAGGGCGGCGATGCGGCCGTCCTCGATCAGGACGTCGGCGTGGATCTCGTCGGATGCGGTGATCACCAGGCCGCTGCGGATGACTGTACGGCTCATCGGTCGCTCCTCACGGTGTGCACGTGACGGTTGTTCGTGGCTGGTCGCGCCCGCGCGGCGGTAGCCGCATGTCGAATACAGCGCCGCGCCCCTACAGGTCCGTCAGCGGGCCGTACGTCGCAGGCGCCCGGTCCCGGTAGAACTGCCAGCGGTCGCGGACCTCGCGGAGCTTCGCCATGTCCAGGTCGCGGACCACCAGCTCGGGCTCCTTGTCGCTCGCCACCTCGCCGACGAACTGGGCCTCCGGGTCCACGAAGTACGAGGTGCCGTAGAAGTCGTTGTCGCCGTACTCCTCGATGCCGACCCGGTTGATCGCGCCGATGAAGTACTCGTTGGCCACGGCCGCCGCCGGCTGTTCCAGCTGCCAGAGGTAGCCGGACAGGCCCCGGGACGTCGCCGAGGGGTTGAAGACGATCTCGGCGCCCGCGAGGCCCAGTGCCCGCCAGCCCTCCGGGAAATGGCGGTCGTAGCAGATGTAGACGCCGACCTTGCCCACGGCCGTGTCGAAGACGGGCCAGCCGCTGTTGCCCGGGCGGAAGTAGAACTTCTCCCAGAAACCGCGCACCTGCGGGATGTGGGTCTTGCGGTACTTGCCGAGGTAGGAGCCGTCCGCGTCGATCACGGCGGCGGTGTTGTAGAGGACGCCGGGCTGCTCCTCCTCGTACATCGGCAGCACCAGGACGAGGCCCAGTTCCTTCGCGAGGGCTTGGAAGCGGCGGACGATGGGGCCCTCGGGGATCTGCTCGGCGTACTCGTAGAACGCCGGGTCCTGCACCTGGCAGAAGTACGGGCCGTAGAACAGCTCCTGGAAGCAGAGGACTTGGGCGCCCTGCGCGGCGGCGTCGCGGGCCGCCTGTTCGTGGACCTGGATCATCGATTCCTTGTCGCCGGTCCAGGCGGTCTGGAAGACGGCGGCACGGATCACTCGGCTCATCGGGACCTCCGGTCGCTCGGTGTGCCGTGAGCCTAGGAAGCCGGGACGTCCTCTTTGAGGTGCACCGTGTCACGTCCCGGGACGTGCGGCGTGCCACTGTGTCACTCTGCCGTGGGCCCATGTTTCACCGCCGTTTTCCCAGGTGGTCGCGTGTTTCACTGCTGTTGCGCGTCGTGCGCGAGGAGTGCGATGTGCACCGAGGCGGCCTGCTCGAAGTCGTCGAGGTCCACCCCGAGGCGGACCTGTATCGCCTCCAGGCGGCGGTAGAGGGCGGGCCGGGAGACGTGGTGGAGCTGGGCGGTGCGGGACTTGTTGCGGCCGGTCGCGAGGTAAGTGCGCAGGACGGACAGCAGGTCCTCGTCGGTCCCGCGCAGCAGTCCGTTCAGCTCCCGCTCCGCGAAGGACTGCACGTGCGGGTCGTCGCGCAGCAGGCGGATCAGGCCGCGCAGGTGGACGTCCTTCAGGCGGACGACCGGCGGGAGGTCGAGGGCGGTGGAGGAGTCGGCGACGGCGTCCGCCACGTGCTGGGCCTCGCGCAGGCCGGTGGGTACGTCGTCCCAGGCGACCCGGGGGTCGGCCGCGGCGACGACCGTGCGGTCCGTGCCGGACTCGGTGCGCAGCCGGGTCGCGAAGTGGACGGCGAGGGCGTCCGCGTCCTGGTCGCGGGGCAGGCTGAGCAGCACGGCGGTGGCCCCGTCGGCCAGTTCGGCGACCAGTCCGGGCAGGCCCAACAGCCGCAGCAGCCGCTCCAGTTGCCCGGTGTCGCCGTCGCGGACGACCAGCGGCACGAACGTCCTCCGGTTGACGGGCAGTCCGGCCGCGCGCGCCCGGGGCAACAGTTGCCGCGCGGGGACGACGCCGCTGACCAGGTCGGTCAGCAGGCTCTGCGCGGACTGCTCCTCCCAGGAGCACGCGGCGCCGCCGAGCATGCGGTGCAGGACGAGGGCCTCGGCGGCGCGGTCGGCCAGCAGCCGTCCGGTGGCGGTGTCGCCCCGGTAGCCGCACAGCACGATCCGGCCCCAGCGCTCCCCGCGCCCGCCGAGCTCGGCACGGATCCAGCCGTCGCCCTCGGTGCCGCCGGCCTGCCGGGCGATGCGCTCCCAGTCGCGCAGCACGTCGTCGACCGCGGGCCGCTCCCCCGCCGTGCCGAGGACGCGGTGGGCGAGGTTGGTGACGACGACCGGGCAGGCGCTGTGCCGGGCGACCTCGTCGAGCAGGCGCTGCAGCGGGGCGCCCGCGGTGATGAGGGCGGTGAGCTCGGTGCGGACGGCCTCGGAGAGGCTGACGGCGGCGAACTTGCGCCGCACCAGCCGGGACTGGACCTCCTCGGTGAGTTCGGCGAAGGGGAAGGGCCGGTGCAGCACGACCATGGGCAGCCCGCACCGCTCGGCGGCCCGGCGCATCACGTCCGGCGGGGAGGGGAAGGCCCGGCCCAGTCCCAGGACGACCGCCGCCGCCTCGGCGCGGTGCAGCGACCGGACGTACTCGGCCTGCTTGTCCTCGTCCCCGGCGAGCAGCACACCGGTGGTGAGGACCATCTCGCCGCCGCTGAGCATCACGCCGACGTCGGCGGCCTCGGCGACGTGCACCCACCGGACGGGCCGGTCGAGGTGGCTCGCGCCGGCCACCACCTCGGGCTCCCCGGCGAGCACCCGCTCCAGGGTGAGGACCTGCCGCACCGACAGGGCCGGTTCCAGGGAATCCCAGGTAGTGGTCATGTGACGGTTCCCTTGCTCAGTCCACTGCTACTGGATGCTCCTCAGAGCGTTCTCGAGGATCGCGGCGCCCTCCTCGGCCTCCGCGACGTTGAGGGACAACGGCGGCGCGACGCGCAGCGAGCTGGTGTTGTGGCCGCCGCCCTTGCCGATCAGCAGGCCGCTCTCGCGGGCCGCCTCCAGGACGGCGGCCGCCGCCTGCGGATCGGCCTCGTCGGTGCCGGGCCTGGTGATCTCGATGCCGATCATCAGGCCGCGCCCGCGTACCTCCCGGACGGCCGGGACCGGCGCGGCGGCGGCCCGCAGCCGCTCGATGAGCAGTCCGCCGACACGCCGGGCGTTGCCCTGGAGGTCGTGCTCCAGCAGGTAGTTGAGGTTGGCGAGGCCCGCCGCCATGGTGATCTGGGTGCCGCCGAAGGTCGAGATGCTGTTGGAGTCCAGGCAGTTCATGATCTCGGAGCGGGCGACGACCCCGCCGATGGACATGCCGTTGCCGATGCCCTTGGCGAAGGTCATGATGTCCGGCGGCCCGTTCTGCCCGTGGGCCTGCCAGCCCCAGAAGTGCTCGCCGGTGCGGCCCCAGCCGGTCTGCACCTCGTCGGCGATCCACAGGATGCCGCGCTCGTGCAGCACCTCGCGGAAGGCGGCGTACAGCCCGTCCGGCGGGGAGGTGAAGCCGCCGACGCCCTGGATGGGCTCGGCGATCAGCGCGGCCGGGGGGCGGGTGTGGCCGAGCAGGTCGACCAGGTCGTCGACGCAGGCGGCGATGAAGGCGTCGTCGCTCAGCGAGGCGTACGGGCCGCGGGTGCGAACGCCGCCGTGGACGTACAGCGTCTGCAGCGGGGACAGCGAGGTCGGGGACCAGCCCCGGTTGCCGGTGATGCCGACGGAGCTGAAGGAGCGGCCGTGGTAGCTGTTGCGCATGGCCAGGATCGTGTTGCTGCGCCGGTACGCCGTGGCCAGCAGCAGGGCGGTGTCGTTGGCCTCGGTGCCGGAGGTGGTGAAGAAGACCCGGGCGTCCGGGATGCCGCTCAACTGGGCGACCCGCTCGGCGAGTTCCACCATCGGCCGGTTGAGGTAGAGGGTCGAGGAGTGGATGATCCGCCCGGCCTGCTCGCTCACCGCCTTGGTCACCTCGGGCAGCGCGTGCGCGGTCATGGTGGTGAGGATGCCGCCGAAGAAGTCGAGGTACCGGTTGCCTTCGGCGTCCCAGACGTGGCGGCCCTCGCCGTGGGTGATCTCGATCGGCTCCTCGTAGTAGAGGGCGAGCCAGTCGGGGAGCACCGCCCGGTGGCGGCCCAGGAGGTCGTCGGTCACGGCTGCACCAGCCCTTCGTAGGCGTCGGGGCGGCGGTCGCGGTAGAAGGCCCACGTCTGCCGCACTTCTTCGATGAGGTCGAGGTCCAGATCCCGGACCACGAGTTCCTCCTTGCTGTCGCTGGCGACGTCCCCCACGAACCGCCCACGGGGGTCGACGAAGTAGCTCGTCCCGTAGAAGTCGTTGTCGCCGTACTCCTCCTGCCCGACGCGGTTGATCGCGGCGATGTAGTACGCGTTGGCGACAGCGGCCGCGGGCTGCTCCAGCCGCCACAGGTGGGACGACAGGCTCCGGTGCGTGGCGGAGGGGTTGTAGACCAGCTGGGCCCCGGCCAGGCCCAGCTCCCGCCAGCCCTCCGGGAAGTGGCGGTCGTAGCAGATGTAGACGCCGACCTTGCCGGCCGCGGTGTCGAAGACGGGCCAGCCGAGGTTGCCCGGCTTGAAGTAGAACTTCTCGCGGAAGCCCTTGAGCTGCGGGATGTGGTGCTTGCGGTACTTGCCGAGATAGGTGCCGTCGGCGTCGATCACGGCCGCGGTGTTGTAGTAGAAGCCGGGCTGTTCGACCTCGAACACCGGCGCGACGATCACCATGCCGGTCTCGCGCGCCAGGGCCCGCATGCGCCGCACGGTGGGTCCGTCGGGCACGGGCTCGGCCCAGCGGTAGTGCTCCGGCTCCTCGACCTGGCAGAAGTAGGGGCTGTTGAAGACCTCCTGGAACCCGATGATCTTCGCGCCCCGGCGGGCCGCCTCGCGGGCGTGCTCCTCGTGTTTCGCCACCATGGACTCGGTGTCGCCGGTCCAGGCGGCCTGGACCAGAGCGGCACGTACGACGTTGGCCATGAGCTGCTCCTTCGACGCGGCGTCTGCGCCTCTACGCCCGTAGAAGCGGGCCGTAGAGCCACGAACGTAAGCCTCCGGCACGGGCTTGCCAAGACCATCGTCGCCAACCCGCGGGGCCGGGCGCGATTCGTACTCCTGTGGGTGAGTCGCCGGCGGCACGTCGGCGCCGGTCAGACGGCGAATCCGGCGACCCGGAGCGCGTGCAGCAGATCCCAGCGGCGCTCGTCCGACACGCCCTGGGCGGCCTCCAGCAGCAGCGGCACCAGGCGCTGCGGATCGGGCTGCGCGCTGCGGGCGGCCTCCTCGGGGGTGCGGGCCCGCACGTACGCGTCGAGCAGCGCGCGCACCTCGCGCCGGCGGCCCTCGGCGACCAGGTCGAGGACGGCCTCCCCGACCTCGCCCGCGGGCCGGGCGACCCCCTGGCGCAGCATCTGCTGTCCGTCCTCCGCGCGCCCGGCCGCGACCAGGGCGTCCGCGGCGGCGACCAGCCGTCCGGCGGGCAGCGAGGCGGCCTCCCAGAGCAGGGTCTGCCAGTCCGCTCCCAGTCCGGCCCGTTCGAGTGCGTGGGCGAGCAGCGGGAGCCGGTCGGGGGCCCAGTAGGCGGCCTCGACCAGCAGGGCGTGCGCCTCCCCGCTGCGTCCCTCCCCCCGGAGCCGCGCCAGTGTCTCGACGGCCCGCGCGACCTCCGTCCGCTCCGCGGCGCCGACCGTGCCGGTCGCGCCGGTCGCGCCGGTCTTCGGCGCCGCGGGCTCCGCTACGGCCTCCTCGGCGGCCCCGGCGAAGCGCGCGCCGCGCGGGGTGCGGCCGGTGGCGGGCGCGGGGACGGGGATGGCCGGCACCGCGGCGGGCGGTACGACGACGGGGGCGGCTTCCTCCTCCACCATCCCCGCGAAGCGGGCACTGCCGCGACGGCGTTTCCGCTGCTTGGAGGGGGCGGAGGGCTGGGGGGCCGGGGGTTCGGGGGTGGCAGGGGGCTGCGGAGCGGCCGGGGCGGGCTCCGGAAAGGCAGGGGCTTGATCCGGAGTGGGTGCGGC
Organism: Streptomyces sp. SudanB52_2052; assembly: GCF_964272415.1. Lineage (NCBI taxonomy): Bacteria > Bacillati > Actinomycetota > Actinomycetes > Kitasatosporales > Streptomycetaceae > Streptomyces > Streptomyces sp. SudanB52_2052. The sequence continues at coordinate 1,626,019 of NZ_OZ186796.1, forward strand.
TTGACCTGGAGGGGCCGGGGTCGGGCCTTGGGAGGTCGGGTACGGGCTCTGGGTCCCCGGGGCCAGGCCTTGGGCTGTCGAGCCTTGAGGGCTGAGGTGCGAACGCGGGGCGGCCTGGACCCGGCCCGGGGCGGCTGGGGTCCAGCCCGAGGGAGTCGAGCCCGGATTCCGGCCCGCCCGACCCGGGCCTGACACGACCGAGCCCGGGCCTGGTCCGTGGTCCTGACCCGGGCCGTGGTCCTGACCCGGGCCGTGAACCTGACCCGGACCGTGAACCTGACCCGGGCCGTGAACCTGACCGGAACCTTGAACCTGACCCGCGCTCGGGCCCGGCCCGGGACCCGCCGGAGTAGAACCCTGGTCCACCACACCCCGGCCCGGTGCCGACGACGGCCTGGCGGACGTCTCCTGGCCGGGGCCCGAATCCGTGAAGTCATGGGGCCAGCCGTGGGCGACGGCTTCCCGGGCATCCCCGGCCCTCGGGGAACCGTGCTCGCCCGCGGTCGCGCCATCCGTCTCCCGCGCCACCTGGGCCTCCGGCGCCACCGGCGCCACCGGCCTCGGGCCGTACCCGCGCGCACTCCCTGCCGCCGGTTCACCACCCCGCGCCCGCGCCGCGGCCTCCGGTCCGTTCCCGTCGGCCCGCCGCCAGTGGTCCCCTGGCCGGTGGTCCCCGCGCGGGGTGGTCGGCAGAGGACTCGGCCCCTGCCGCTGCCGGTCCAGGTAAGCGATCCGCGCCCTGAGTTCCGCACAGCGGACGGTCGCGCGTTCGTGGTCGTCCCGGGCCCAGGCGAGGTCCAGCCGGAGGGCGTCGGCCTGCTCGCGGGTGGTGGCCGAGGCCAGCTGCCGGGCCAGGCCGGCCTGGCGTTCGGCGGCGAACCGCTGCTCGCGGAGCATGACGTCCAGCAGGTCCCCGAGCGCGTCACGGCCCCCGGGCCGGCTGTCGAACGCGGCCAGCGCGGCGGCATGCAGGGAGCGGGCGCGTTCCGTCTCCGGGCCCGCGCCCCCCGGGCCGTACTGCCCGGCGAGGTCCCGCAGCAGCGCCTCCACCACGTCCCAGGGCGGCATCTCACGCCCGTCGAGACAGGCTTGCATGCCTTCGGGGTCGCGCTGCCAGAACACCGCGCACCAGCCGCCGGACGGATCGAGGCGTGCCAGCAGACCATCCAGGTAGTTCGTGAACTCCCGCACCTCGGCCGGGAGTTGATCCGCCGCCATCACTCAACTCCCGCCAGACCGGAGCACTCCGCCCAGTAGGCAACACCAGTCGTGTTACAGCAGTGCTACGGGGAGTTTTCACACGCGGCGCAGCAGCCTCAGCACCGGCCTCAGACCGGCACCAGGACGCACTGTCCCGCCAACTCGTCCATGGACAGCCCGAGCACACCGGCCAGCGCGGCCACCGTGAAGAAGGCCGGGGTCGGGGCCCGCCCGGTCTCGATCTTCCGGAGGGTCTCCGCGGAGATGCCCGCGCTCGCCGCGACCTCCGTCATGCTCCGGTCGCCTCGCGCCGCACGCAGCAGCCTGCCGAGCCGCTCGCCGCGTTCGCGCTCTTCGGGGGTGAGAGGGGTGCGCACCATGACACCATTCTAATACCGGTATAGTAATTGGCATGGTGGAGCTGAAGACCGACACATCAATCGATGCCATGTTCGAAGCGGGCCAGGTCGTCGCCCGTGCCCTGACGGCCGCACAGAAGGCCGCCGACGTGGGCGTCTCCCTGCTGGAGCTGGACGAGGTGGCGCACGACGTGCTGCGTGAGGCGGGCGCGACCTCGCCGTTCCTGGGGTACCGGCCGTCCTTCGCGCCGACCCCGTTCCCCGCCGTCCTCTGCGTCTCGGTGAACGACGCGATCGTGCACGGCATCCCGACCCGTTACCGGCTGCGCGACGGCGACCTGGTCTCCATCGACTTCGGCGCCGAACTGGGCGGCTGGGTCGGCGACTCGGCACTGAGCTTCGTCGTGGGCACCCCGCGCCGCGCCGACCTGCGCCTGATCGAGACCGCCGAGCGGGCCCTGGCGGCCGGCATCGAGGCCGCCGTCGTCGGCAACCGGATCGGCGACATCGCCCACGCGATCGGCACGGTCTGCCGCGGGGCGGGCTACGGCATCCCCGACGGCTTCGGCGGCCACGGCATCGGCCGCCGGATGCACGAGGACCCCGGTGTGCCGAACGAGGGCCGGCCGGGGCGCGGCATGCGCCTGCGACACGGCATGGTGCTGGCGATCGAGCCCATGGTCATCGCGGGCGGCACCGACGACTACCACGCGGCGCCCGACGGCTGGACGCTGAAGACGAACGACGGCTCCCGCGCGGCCCACGCGGAGCACACGGTGGCGATCACGGACGCGGGCCCGAGGATCCTGACGGCACGCTGAACCCGCCACCCGACGGGATTGTCGGTAGATGTCCCGAAGGTGCCCCTCGTCGGCGATCGTGCGAAGGTGTTCTACGAGCGCGCCCCAGGTGTAACGGGCTGCCACCCGGGTTACCCGACCCCGGCACGTCGACCAGCGAGGGCGTCCCCCGCCCGCGCGCCGGGGACGCCGGGAACGGAAGGCCCATGAGCAGCGGCTTCAGCAGCCCGGAGGGCTACGGCTCGGATCCCTTCGGAGAATTCCTCGCACGCTTCTTCGGCGGACCGCGTCCGGGTCCCCGGCAGATCGATCTCGGCCGGCTGCTCAGCCAGCCGGCCCGGGAGCTCGTCCGGGGCGCCGCCCAGTACGCCGCCGAGCACGGCAGCCGCGACCTCGACACGGAGCACCTGCTGCGGGCGGCGCTCGCCACCGAACCCACCCGGACCCTGCTCAGCAAGGCCGGCGCAAACCCCGACTCGCTGGCCTCGCAGATCGACGAACGGTCGGGCCCGGCGCAGCACAGCCCGAACGACGCGCCGCCGCCGACCACGCTCTCCCTCACCCCGGCGGCCAAGCGGGCCCTGCTGGACGCGCACGACATGGCCCGGGCCCGCGGCTACGGCTACATCGGCCCGGAGCACGTGCTCAGCGCCCTGGCCTCGAACCCCGACTCGGCGGCCGGGCACATCCTGAACGCGGCCCGCTTCGCCCCCTCCGAGCCGCCCGAGGCACCGGAGGCACCCCAGGCCGAGCGCCCGCGCCCGACGAACACCCCCACCCTCGACAAGTACGGCCGCGACCTCACCGAGCTGGCCCGGCACGGCCGGATCGACCCGGTGATCGGCCGGGACCAGGAGATCGAGCAGACCGTCGAGGTCCTCTCCCGCCGCGGCAAGAACAACCCGGTGCTGATCGGTGACGCGGGCGTCGGCAAGACCGCCATCGTGGAGGGGCTGGCGCAGCGCATCTCCGAGGCGGACGTGCCCGACGTGCTGATCGGGCGCCGCGTGGTCGCCCTGGACCTGACCGGTGTGGTCGCGGGCACCCGCTACCGGGGTGACTTCGAGGAGCGGATGAACAACATCGTCAGCGAGATCCGCGCCCACTCCGACCAGCTCATCATCTTCATCGACGAGCTGCACACGGTCGTGGGCGCCGGTGCCGGTGGCGGCGAGGGCGGGTCGATGGACGCCGGCAACATCCTCAAGCCGGCCCTCGCCCGGGGCGAGCTGCACATCGTGGGCGCCACCACGCTGGAGGAGTTCCGCCGGATCGAGAAGGACGCGGCGCTGGCCCGCCGCTTCCAGCCGATCATGGTTCCGGAGCCGACCGCCGCCGACGCGATCGAGATCCTGCGCGGCCTCCAGGACCGCTACGAGGCCCACCACCAGGTCCGCTACACCGACGAGGCGCTGGTCGCCGCCGTGGAGCTGTCGGACCGCTACCTCACCGACCGCCGGCTGCCCGACAAGGCGATCGACCTGATCGACCAGGCCGGTGCCCGGGTGCGGCTGCGGGCCCGGACCAAGGGCACCGACGTGCGGGCCCTGGAGCGGGAGCTGGAGCAGCTGACCCGGGACAAGGACCAGGCCGTCGCGGACGAGCAGTACGAGCAGGCCACCCAGTTGCGCGACCGGATCCTGGACGTCAAGCAGCGGATCACCGAGGCCGGCGGTGACGGCGAGGTCGACGAGGGCCAGGACCTGGTCGTCGGCGCCGAGGCGATCGCCGAGGTGGTGTCGCGGCAGACGGGCATCCCGGTCAGCAGCCTCACCCAGGAGGAGAAGGACCGCCTGCTGGGCCTGGAGGAGCATCTGCACCAGCGGGTGGTCGGCCAGGACGAGGCCGTCCGGGTCGTCTCCGACGCGGTGCTGCGCTCCCGCGCTGGGCTGGCGAGCCCCGACCGGCCCATCGGCAGCTTCCTGTTCCTCGGCCCGACGGGCGTCGGCAAGACCGAGCTGGCCCGGGCGCTCGCCGAGGCGCTGTTCGGCAGCGAGGACCGCATGGTCCGCCTCGACATGAGCGAGTACCAGGAGCGGCACACCGTCAGCCGCCTGGTCGGCGCCCCGCCCGGCTACGTCGGCCACGAGGAGGCGGGCCAGCTCACCGAGGTCGTCCGCCGCCACCCGTACTCGCTGCTCCTGCTGGACGAGGTCGAGAAGGCCCACCCGGACGTCTTCAACATCCTGCTCCAGGTCCTCGACGACGGCCGGCTGACCGACTCGCAGGGCCGGACGGTGGACTTCGCCAACACGGTCATCGTCATGACCAGCAACCTCGGCTCCGAGGCGATCACCCGCCGGGGCGCCACGCTGGGCTTCGCGTCGGGTGGCGCCGACGCGGACGAGGAGGCCCGCCGGGAGCAGATCCTGCGCCCGCTCCGCGAGCACTTCCGGCCCGAGTTCCTCAACCGCATCGACGAGATCGTCGTGTTCCGCCAGCTCAGCACGGAACAGCTGCGCCAGATCACCGACCTCCTCCTGGACCGCACCCGCTCCCTCGTCCAGGGCAAGGGCATCACGGTGACCTTCACCGACCGGGCGGTGGACTGGCTGGCCGAGCGCGGCTACCAGCCGGAGTACGGCGCCCGCCCGCTGCGCCGCACGATCCAGCGCGAGGTGGACAACGAACTGTCACGGCTGCTGCTGGACGGCCGAGTGTCCGAAGGAGGCCGGGTGACGGTGGACGTGGAAGACGGCCACTTGGCGTTTCAGACGCAGAGTTCGGCAACGCCCTGAACGGGGCGCGGGGCTGTGCCGATGTGCGGCTCCGCCGCGCGGGGACGACCAGCCCCCACGCGCCCGCGGACGAAAACTGTCAACGCACCGCCCGCACCACCATCGCCGATCCCCCACCACGCCGTACCGTCTCAGCGGCTGCCAGCCACTTCCCACCCGGCAACCGCTGCACCCCCGTAGCCGCCCCGATCTCCGGGTTCGCCTTGAACGAGTGCCCGATCGCCTCCAACTGCCGCCTCACGTCGGCATCGAGCCCCGGTTCCAGCTCCGTCTGCGCGGCATTGCGCTGACTGGCCCGGGGCGCCGCGATCGCGTCGACGAGCGGCAGCCCCCGGTCGAGGAACGCGGTGAGCGTCTGCAGCACGGTCGTGATGATCGTCGCCCCGCCCGGCGACCCCAGCGCCACCACGGGCCTGTCGTGCCGGTCGAGAACGATCGTCGGCGACATCGAGGACCGCGGCCGCTTCCCCGGCCCCGGCAGGTTCGGGTCGTGCACGGCCGGGTTCGCCGGGGTGAAGGAGAAGTCCGTCAGCTCGTTGTTGAGGATGAACCCCCGTCCGGGCACGGTGATCCCGCTGCCACCGGTCTGCTCGATGGTGAGGGTGTAGGAGACGACGTTCCCCCACTTGTCGGCCACGGTCAGATGCGTGGTGCTGTCGCCCTCGTAGGTCGTGGGGGCGGCCGTACCGCCGGAGTCGCACGCCTTCGGGTCGCGCGGATCACCCGGCGCCACGGGACTCGTGAGCACCGCGTCGTCCTTGATGAGGCACTCCCGCGAGTCGGCGAACCGCTGCGAGAGCAGTTCCTTCGTCGGCACGTCCTCGAAGGCCGGGTCTCCGACCCACCGCCCCCGGTCCGCGAACGCGATCCGGCTCGCCTCGATGTACCGGTGCAGGTACTCCGCCTCGCTCGCCTTCGACAGGTCGGTCCGCTCCAGGATGTTGAGCGCCTCGCCGACCGTCGTGCCTCCGGAGGAGGAGGGCGCCATGGAGTAGACGCCGAGGCCCCGGTAGGAGGTCCGGGTCGGCGCCTGGAGCTTGGTGCGGTACGCCGCCAGGTCCCGCGGGGACAGGTCGCCCGGGCGGGCGTTCCAGCCCGAACCCGGGTCCACCGGCGGCTTGTTGACCGTATCGACGACGTCCCGCCCGAGCGGGCCGTGGTAGAGCGTCCCGACGCCCTTGCGGCCCAACTCGGCGTAGGTGCGGGCGAGATCGGGGTTCTTGAAGGTGGAGCCCACGACCGGCAGCCGCCCGCCCGGCAGGAACAGTTCCGCGGTGTCCGGGAAGTAGCGGAAGCGGGTCTCGTTGGACGCGGTCTGCGCCCGGAACGTCTCGTCGACCGTGAAGCCGTCGCGGGCGAGCCGCTCGGCCGGCTTCAGGACACTGGAGAGGCGCTTGCTGCCCCAGCGGTCGAGCGCCGTCTGCCAGGTGGCGGGCGTGCCGGGCGTGCCGACGCTCAGGCCGCTGCTGACGGCTTCGGCGAAGGGGACGGGCTTGCCGTTCTCCACGAACAGGTTCGCGTCGGCGCTCAGCGGGGCGGTCTCGCGGCCGTCGATGGTGCGCACCGTGCGGGACTTGGCGTCGTAGTAGACGAAGTAGCCGCCTCCGCCGATGCCGGCGGAGTAGGGCTCGGTGACGCCGAGAGCGGCGGCCGTGGCGACGGCCGCGTCGACGGCGTTGCCGCCCTTCCTCAGGACCTCGATCCCGGCGGCGGAGGCGTCCGGGTCGACGCTGGAGACGGCACCGCCGTAGCCGACGGCCAGGGGGGTCTTCTCACCGCCCGGGCTCTGCGCGGCGGGTGGCGCCGCCGCCCCCACCGAAGCCACCACGGCGGCCGAAACCGCCAGGACCGTCAGATTCCGTGCGACAGGGCGACGCATCCGCACCTCCAGTCAAAGGCCGTCCGCGCAGCTTAATTCATGGCCATGCCCTCGTCAGGAACGCGCCGAACGCGTGTCCGCTCGGCCCGCTACCATGCGCGCCCATGAATGACGACGTGCGCAACATCGTCCTGGGCGTGATAGCGGCGGGCATCAGTGCCGCGCTCGGCTGGGTGGCCCGCACCTACCTGTGGCGGCGCAGGCTCCGCCGCAAGCAGGCGTTCTTCGGGCTGCCCGACAACTCCGAGTCGCTGCTGGTGGTGAACCGGGGCGCCGGCGGTCCCGAGTTCGCGGTGATGCGCTACGACGTGTTCGCACTGCTCGAACTCGCGGCGCTGATCAAGGACTGCAACGCGCACGCCCAGATCCTGCCGCACGACACGGCCCGTCAGGGCTTCGGCGAACGCACCGAGTTCTGTGTGGGCGGCCCGGCCTCGAACCGCCGGATGGCGGCCCATCTGTCCTCCCTGCTGCCGGGCGTGCGCGTGAACGTCGACGCCGAACCGGGCCCGGACCGGGGATCGTTCCTGGTGGGTTCCGAGCGGTACCGCGTGGAGAACGGCAAGGAGGAGTACGCGCTGCTCGCCCGGCTCACCGCGGAGCGCAGTCAGAACACCCGTCCGGTGTTCCTCTTCTGCGGGCAGACGTCGATCACCAACCAGGCCACCACCCGCTACCTCGCCCGCCACCACGAACGGCTGGCCCGCAAGTACGGCAACACCTCCTTCGTCCTACTGCTCAAGGTGATCAACTCGCAGGCCTACGGTCCGGACGTCGTCGAGCTGGTGGAGGACGTGACGCGCGCGGCGCAGACGGCGCCGTCCGCCGCCTCTCCACGCACTACGCACCGTGCCTCCTGAGTTCCTCCACTTCTCAACAATCGTTACCGCCACGTAACTTACCGGTGGGTTACCCCTGGTAAGGGGGCGAGGTTACCGTTCGGTCACTTTGCACTGACACGAGTGAGGAGTGACCGTGGGACCCCACCGCAAGGCCCTGCGCACCACCGCCGTAGGCGCCGTCTCGGCGACCCTGGTCGCCGGCACCGCCCTCGGAATCGCCCCCACCGCCCAGGCGGCACCGCACCCCGTCCGCTTCGTCGACATCACCGGCGACGGCGGCACCGTCCTCAAGGCCAACGTCGTCACCCCGTCCGGCTCCGACGGCACGCGCCGCTACCCGCTGCTCGTCCTGCCCACGAGCTGGGGCCTGCCCCAGATCGAATACCTGGCCCAGGCCCAGCAGCTCGCCGACTCCGGGTACGTCGTGGTCACGTACAACGTGCGCGGATTCTGGCAGTCGGGCGGCGAGATAGAAGTGGCGGGCCCACCCGACGTCGCCGACGCCTCGAAGGTCATCGACTGGGCGCTCGCCCACACCCCCTCCGACGCCCGGCGCGTCGGCATGGCGGGCGTCTCCTACGGCGCCGGCATCAGCCTGCTCACCGCCGCGCACGACAAGCGGGTCAGGGCCGTCGCCTCCCTCAGCGGCTGGGCCGACCTGATCGGCTCGATCTACGCCGGCCGCACCCAGCACGTCCAGGCGGCCGCCCTGCTGGACGGCGCGAGCATCGTCACCGGCCGGCAGAGCGCCGAACTCCGGCAGGTCTTCGACGACTTCTACGGCTCCAACCTCGCGAAGGAGCCGGAGCTCGTCGCCTGGGGGAAGAAACGTTCCGCTGTGACGTACGTCGACCAGATCAACCGGAACGGCGCGGCGATCATGCTCGCCAACGCCTGGGGCGACTCGGTCTTCCCTCCCAACCAGTACGCCGACTTCTACGAGAAGCTGACCGGCCCGAAGCGGCTGGAGATGCGCCCCGGAGACCACGCCACCGCCGAGCTGACCGGCCTGTTCGGGCTGCCCAACGACGTGTGGAAGGACACCGAGCGCTGGTTCGACCACCATCTGCGGGGCGAGGACAACGGCATCGACCGCGAGCAGCCGGTCCAGCTCAAGTCCCGCGCCTCAGGCGGCTACGAGGGCTACCCGGACTGGAAGTCGGTCGGCGCGGACGCCCGGAAGATCGCCCTCGCGGGCTCGAAGACCATCCGCGCGAACGTGAACTCGGGTGCGGACGGCGGCGTCGTCTTCCTGTCCAGCATCCTCGACCAGGTGGCCCAGCTGCCGCCGATGGCCTCGATCCCGCTGCTCCCCCGGCGCTGGGCCGCCGTGTGGCAGTCGGAGAAGTACGCCACCGCCCAACAGGTGCGCGGCACGGCCAGGTTGCACACGACCCTCACCCCGACCAAGGAGAGCGGCACCCTCGTCGCCTACCTGTACGACGTGGGGCCGCTCGGCCTCGGCAAGCTGGTCTCCCACGCGCCGTACACCTTCCACGGGCGCACCCCCGGGAAGCCGTTCGGCGTCGACCTGGAGCTGTACTCCACGGCCTACGACGTCCCGGCCGGGCATCGCCTCGCCCTGGTCGTCGACACGGTCGACCCGCTCTACATCGAGCACAACCCGTCCGGCGCGCAGCTGACCTTCTCCTCGCCGGTGAACGACCCGTCGTACGTGTCGGTTCCGCTGCGCGAGCAGTGATCTCCGGCTGCCGCCGGACGGGCCTGGCCGATGTGAACCGCCGCCCCCGTGGCCGTGGCGGGCCATGGGGGCCGCACCCGGTGGGAACGCCCCGCGGACCGGGCGGGCGGTCAGCTCGTCCCGGGCGGGATCGGCGGATTCTGGCGAAGTCCCCCTCTCCGACAGGGATGAAGGGCACATCGTAGTCGAGGTCCGATGCGATGAGCCGTCCGGTGCCCGCCCGTTCAGTGCTTGAGGATCTTGGAGAGGAAGTCCTTGGCGCGGTCGCTGCTGGGGTTGGTGAAGAACTCGTCGGGGGTGCGGTCCTCGACGATCCGGCCGTCGGCCATGAAGACGACGCGGTTGGCGGCCGAGCGGGCGAAGCCCATCTCGTGCGTGACGACGATCATGGTCATGCCCTCGCGGGCGAGCTGTTTCATGACCTCCAGCACCTCGTTGATCATCTCCGGGTCGAGGGCCGAGGTCGGCTCGTCGAAGAGCATCGCCTTGGGCTCCATGGCCAGGGCGCGGGCGATGGCCACACGCTGCTGCTGACCGCCGGAGAGCTGCGCCGGGTACTTGTCCGCCTGGTCGGCGACACCGACCCGGTCGAGGAGTTCCCGGGAGCGTTTGTCGGCGTCCTCCTTCCGGCGCCCGCGGACCTTCACCTGCCCCAGGGAGACGTTCTGCAGGACGGTCTTGTGGGCGAAGAGGTTGAACGACTGGAAGACCATGCCGACGTCGGCGCGCAGCCGGGCCAGGGCCTTGCCCTCCTCCGGGAGGGGCTGCCCGTCGAGGACGATCTGTCCGGACTCGATGGTCTCCAGCCGGTTGATCGCCCGGCAGAGGGTGGACTTCCCCGACCCCGACGGACCGATGACCACGACCACCTCCCCCCGGCCGACGGTGAGGTCGATGTCCCGCAGGACATGCAGCTCCCCGAAGTGTTTGTTGACGTCACGCAGCTCGATCAGCGGATCGACGGCCATGCTCAGCCCTACTCACTCTCAGCTGTGTGGTGGTTGCCGCAACGTATCCAGGCAAGATCGAAGTTGGTCGGCGACACGCACTTTTCGATCATTAGCCGTATTTACATCGGACTTTGGGCCAAAGGTTCTGGCCATGGGGGTCACGCCTCCGCGACTTCGGCGTACAGCTGCGACAGTTCCGGCACCCCGTTCGCGGCCCATTCGTGCCCGGAGTCCACGACGTCGAACTCCCGGCCGGAGGCCAGCCGCACGACGGGCTGCCCGTCGGACCGGATCTCCCAGGCGGCTCCCGGGACGGTGCGCACGATGACGGTGCCCAGGTAGAGCCCGGCGTCGTTGCCGAGCCAGGGCAGGATCTCGTCGTCGTCCCGCCAGCGCGGCACGAGCTGGTCCAGCGCCTCCAGCGAGGCCGCCGAGTCGTCCAGGCGGACCCCCGCCCGGGACGCCTGGGAGCGGAGCAGTTCACACTCGGCGAGGAGGTCCGCGATGCCCGCCGGATCGGGGAACCCCACCTTCTGGCGCCGGTTGCCCAGGAAAGGGATGTTCATACGTCCAGCGTGTCATTCGTACCGCCGTACGCACCACAGGGCGCGCGGACCGGGGCGACGGTCGAGTTCACGCCGTGTTCGCCCGCGGCTCGTTGACGAGTCCCCGCCGTCTCCCTAACTTCACCGTGCGCCTTGCGTACCGGCGGTCGTTGAGCTCTCTGTTCCGTCCCTGCGTTGTGTGGTGTCGCGTCGTGTCTCGATGAGCGGGAGGAGTCGGCCGTGCGCCGATCTGTCCGGGGGATCCTGATCGTCCTGGCCCTGTGCGGGTCGCTGGTGCCCGCGGTCTCGGCGCGGGCCGCCGAGGAGGGGCGGGCCGCGCCGGTGCCGCTGGAGCGGCTGTTCGACAACAGCGCCGTCAGCGACGACGGCCGGCCGGCGGAGGCGGACTTCGACGGCGCCGGTGCCTCCCTGTCGGCGCGTGACCTCGCGGCCGCCGGCTGGACGCCGGGCCGGACCCTCACCGTCCAGGGGGCCCGGCTGACCTGGCCGAAGCGGCGGGCCGGCGAGCCGGACAACGTCCGCGCCGCCGGGCAGGACGTCCGCGTCACGGGGCGCGGTGACGCCCTCGCCTTCCTGGTGGCGGGCACCGCCGGCACGGAGGTGGGCGGCACGGGCACGATCGGGTACGCCGACGGCACCCGCTCCGGCTACCGGCTGACCGCGCCGGACTGGCGCACCGGGCCGCTCGCCACCAAGGCGGTGGCCCTGCCGCACATCAATACGCCCGGCGGGCAACGCGCCGAGCGGGCCCGCCTGTACGTCGTGACGGTGCCGCTCGTCGCAGGGCGCGCGGTCGCCTCCGTCCGGCTGCCGAGGGCGACCGGACTGCACGTCTTCGCGTTGTCGGTGCGGACCGCCACGCAGGGCTGGACGGGCAGCTGGACGACGGCGACGGGCGGATACGGCGCGGTGGGGCCCTGGACGGACCGGACGCTGCGGCTGGTGGTGCACACCTCGGCCGGCGGGCCCCGGGTGCGGGTGCGGTTCGACAACACGTTCGCGGCGGCGCCGGTACGGATCGGGAGCGCGACGGTGGCGGTGCAGGCGTCGGGCGCGGCCTCGCGGGGCGCTCCGGTGCCGTTGTCCTTCGGCGGGGCAGCGGGCGTGGAGATCCCGGCGGGGGCGCAGGCGTACAGCGATCCGCTCGGCTTCGCGGTGCCCGCGGACACCAACCTGCTGGTGAGCTTCCACCTGCCCGGCCCGGTGCCGGCGGCGCCCCTGCACCGGCTCGCGCAGCAGCGGTCGTACGTCAGCGAGCCCGGCGACCACGCGGCGGACGGCTCGGCGGGGGCGTACACCTCGGTGATCAGCAGCTGGCCGCTGCTCGCGGGGGTGGACGTGGGCGGCGGGCCCGGGTCCGTGGTGCTGCTCGGGGACTCGATCACCGACGGCGACAAGTCCACGGTGGACGCGAACCGGCGCTGGCCGAACGTCCTGGCCGGCCGGCTGCTGCGGCAGGACACCGTCCCGCGCTACGGCGTGCTGAACCAGGGCATCTCGGGCAACCGCGTGGTCAGCGACCGCTACCCCGGCGACGGGGTGTCCACGGACACCGCCGGGGTCAGCGCCCTGCACCGGTTCGACCGGGACGTCCTGGCCCAGCCGTCGGCGCGTACGGCGGTCGTCTTCGAGGGCATCAACGATCTGCGGTGGGACACCTCCGCGGAGCAGGTGATCGCCGGGTTGCGGGAGATCGCGGCGCGCGGGCACGCCCGGGGCCTGAAGATGCTGGCGGCGACGATCCTGCCCTGTGAGGGCGAGGCGCGCTGCACGGCCACCGTCGACGCCGAGCGGGTCGCGGTGAACGAGTGGATCCGGGGCGGCGACGTCTTCGACGGCGTGCTCGACTTCGACGCGGTGGTGCGGGATCCGCAGCGGCCGTCCCGGATGCTGCCCGCGTACGACAGCGGGGACCATCTGCATCCGGGCGACGCGGGCCTCGCGGCCCTGGCGGACTCGGTGGACCTGCGGCTGCTGAGGCCCTAGACGTCCAGGTCCACCACGACCGGGGCGTGGTCCGAGGCGCCCTTGCCCTTGCGCTCCTCGCGGTCGACGTAGGCGTCCTTGACGGCCTTCGCGAACGGCTGGTTGCCGTAGACCAGGTCGATGCGCATGCCGCGGTTCTTCGGGAAGCAGAGCTGGCGGTAGTCCCAGTACGTGAACGGGTGCTCGTACTTGAGGGGCCTCGGGACCACGTCCGACAGACCGGCCTCGCGCAGGGAGGCCAGGGCGGCACGCTCGGCGGGGGTGACGTGCGTGGAGCCCTCGAAGGCGGCGGGGTCGAAGACGTCGTCGTCCGTCGGCGCCACGTTGTAGTCGCCCATCACCGCGAAGGGGCGGCTGCCCGCCGCGTCACCGGCGACGGCCGCCTTGAGGGCCTCGAACCACTGGAGCTTGTAGGCGTAGTGCGGGTGATCCACCTCACGGCCGTTCGGCACGTAGACCGACCAGACGCGGAGCGGGCCGCAGGTCGCCGAGATGGCGCGGGGCTCCACCGAGCCGTCGAAGCCGGGGTCGCCGGGCAGGCCCTTGACCACGTCCTCGATGCCGACGCGGGAGAGCACCGCCACGCCGTTCCACCGGCCCGTCGCGTGGACCGCCGACTCGTAGCCCAGCTCGCGCAGTTGCTCCGCCGGGAACTGGTCCTCGGCGACCTTGGCCTCCTGGAGGCACAGCACGTCCGTGCCGCTGCTCTCCAGCCAGGCCAGGAGCCGCGGCAGGCGGGCGGTGATCGAGTTCACGTTCCAGGTCGCGATGCGCATGCCCCACAACCTACCCGGAGGGTCTGACAGCGCCGTCCCGACCTCAGAGGTCCGCCGACGTCCCCGGGGCGAGCCGCAGGTGCTCCGACCCGCCCAGCTGCCCGATCTGGCGGTCGTAGATGGGGCGGGCCAGGTCGGTGAGGAGGGCGTCGTGGATGTCGTAGGCGCGCTGCGGGCGCACCTCGCGGACGTAGTCGATGACCTCGGAGATCTTGCTCCAGGGGGCCATGACGGGGAGCATCAGCGTCTCCACCGGGTGGTCCGGGACGGTGAGGGCGTCGCCGGGGTGGAAGACCTTGCCGCCGTCGACCAGGTAGCCGACGTTGGTGATGCGCGGGATGTCCGGGTGGATCACCGCGTGGAGTTCGCCGTGGACCTGCACGTCGAAGCCGGCGGCGGTGAAGGTGTCGCCGTGGCCGACGGTGTGGACGCGGCCCGGGAAGGCGGACGAGATCTTCTCCGCGACCGACTTCAGGGTCCAGATCTCGGCGGCCGGATTGTTCTCCATCGCGGCGCGCAGCCGGAACTCGTCGAAGTGGTCGGGGTGCTCGTGGGTGACGAGGATCGCGTCCGCGCCGAGCGCGGCGTCCTCCTCGCTGAATCCTCCGGGGTCGAGGACGAGGGTCCGGCCGTCCTTCTCCAGGCGGACGCAGGCGTGCGACTTCTTCGTGAGCTTCATGATTCCATCCTGCCCCCGCGCTCCCCCGCGGGCTCATTCCTGGGGTGTGGTCTCCTCGCGGATGACCTGCTGGGCCACCTTGAACGCGCTGTTCGCCGCGGGCACGCCGCAGTAGACGGCCGCCTGGAGCAGCACTTCCTTGATCTCGCCGGGGGTGAGGCCGTTGCGCAGGGCGGCCCTGGTGTGGAAGGCCAGCTCGTCGAGGTGGCCGCCGGCGACCAGCGCGGTGAGGGTGACGCAGCTGCGGGTGCGCCGGTCGAGGCCGGGCCGGTCCCAGATCTCGCCCCAGGCGTAGCGGGTGATGAACTCCTGGAAGTCCCCGGAGAACTCGTCGGCCTGGGCCAGCGCCTGGTCGACGTGGGCGTCGCCGAGCACCTCGCGGCGGACCTTGATGCCGGTGTCGTACGGGTCGGGCCGCCCCTGGGCCTGCGGCACGGCGACGGGGGCGATCTCGGCGACGGGCCCGGTCTGGACGGGCTGCGCGGGGGCGGCGGACAGGACCGGCTTGAGGGCGGCGGCCGGCAGGGCGGTCTGGCCGGTGGAGGTCTCGAAGGCGGGCTGCCAGGCGGTGGAGAAGTGCCGTACCAGGAGGTCGGTGACGGCGGCGGGCTGCTCGACCGGCACCAGGTGGGAGGCGCCGGGGACGACGGCGAGGCGGGCGTCCGGGATGCCGGCGACCAGGGTGCGGGCCTCGGCCGGGCCGGTGACCTGGTCGTCGGAGCCGACGAGGACCAGGGTCGGGACGCCGACGCGCCCGAGCTCGGCCCGGACGTCGAACGAGGCGAGCGCCTCGCAGGCGGCGATGTAGCAGCCGGGGTCGGTGGTGCGGACCATCTGCACGGCCCACTCGGTGATCGCGGGCTGCGCGGCGGCGAACCCGCCGGTGAACCAGCGCTCGGGGGCGGTGCGGGCGATGGGGTCGAGGCCGTTCGTCCGGACGATCACGCCTCTCTGGCGGAACTCGTCGGCCGTGCCGAAGCGGGGCGAGGCGGCGATCAGCGCGAGGGAGGCGAGCCGCTCGGGGTGGCGCAGGGCCAGCTCGATGCCGAGGGCACCGCCGAGCGCGCAGCCGGCGTAGCCGAAGCGCTGCACGCCGAGCCCTTCGAGGGTGGTCAGCAGCCGTGTGGTGAGCTCGGTGACCGAGCCCGCCGGGTACGCGGGAGCGCCGCCGTGGCCCGGCAGGTCGAACCGGAAGACGCGCCACTGCTTGATCAGCTCGGGGACCTGGCGGTCCCACATGTGCCAGGTGGTACCCAGGGAGGGACCCAGGATCAGGACGGGAGCCTCTTCTGGCCCGTCAAAGCGGTATTGCAGGGTGTTCGACGGTGTCTCACTCACGCCTCAGACCCTCTCACGTATCACGAAATCTCACACAGCCCGGGGAACCCGGTGGCTCCTGACCCTCTCGGCGCGGCACGTCCGGCACTGCCGGAACCCTCGGGGATCCAGATACGAGTTCTCCGGCGTGTACGCGTGGCCGTGGGGACAGTGCGTCCTCCTGGCTCGCGCGCTCTCCCAGTCCCTGCGCCGCAGAGCTTCCTTCTTCGGCACTGCTTCCAGGTGGTCCGGTTTGCAGCAAAGCGTAAAGTGCCGTCCCCAAGGATCCGCATGACGCACCTGGAAGCCCTCAGGAATCTCACCGACCAGCAACCTGAACACCACACGGTGGACAAGCTGTGTCTTTCCCTCGTAGGAGACCTGGCCGTAGCCTGACTGCCCCTCCCCGTTGCAGCTACCGGTCCACAGCCAGCGGCCGGTCTCCGGGTCCACCTCGATCTTGCTGGCCATACGCCTGGGCAAGTCACACTCGTGTGTCCGGCCCACCGCGCAAGGATGTGATCCGGCACGCCGTTGTTGGCCAGGAACGTAAGGCACGACGAACGAGCGTCGTAGAGACGCACGCGGCGGAGACCGAGGATTGCCATGAGCCGGTACGCGCGTCGACGAAGCTGCTTGATCGTGAAGGCTGCCCCGGTCTCGTGCACCAAGACGTAGCCGGACTCTGCGTATGCCTCACCAAGGGCCAGTTTCTCCTTGGCCTGGAGGGCCTTGGACGACTTGAGAGCAGCCAGTACGGGAGCCGGCAACGGAAGTTCCCGTTCACCGGCCAGGGACTTCGTGTCCTTCTCCACCACGTACAGTCCGCAGACTTCAGCCGGACGTAGACCCATGAGGGACAGCAGGAGCGGCGCGGCTGCCGCCCGCCACCGCCGAGAAAGGCGCGCCGCGGACTGTGTGCAAGTCGGCCCGCGCGCTCAGCATGATCCCGCCCAGGGCACCGGCGACAAGCTCGGCCCACACGGTGGATCGTCGAAGAAGGCCGGGATCTCCACGCCGCGGATCTTGTCGATGGAGCCTTCGAACAGCTGCAAGCAGTAGGTGCGCAGGTGAGGACGGCCCCCTGGCATCCAGCACCAAGACGGATGGCTCATGGGCCAGGACTTCAGCCACGGAAGGGAACTCGTCAGACACGGTGTATCACTCGAGCAGGGTGGACGGCGTCCCCACGCCCCGGAATTGCTCAGCTGGTCGACTGATTCACAGCCAGACTGAGCGGCGGTCCCGGGTATGCCCCGCTCGGCAGACCTCCTCCGGTACAAGATCTCGCTGTGCCGACCTGCGCTCTCCCGGCGGGAACAATGCTCCTCTTCAACCTTCTCCAACCTTTGGTCACCCAGTACCGCACTGAACGCGCGATAGCCCGCGCGCGGCCAGCGCCCCTGTCGAGGGAGGTCAGCCAAGGACAGCGCTCCCACATGATCTTGCCCCGACGCCTCCGGCAAGCCGCTCCGCGCGTGGAGCGCGCTGACCCGGTACGAACAAGCCCGGGTCGCCAGGGGTCCGGCGACAGCCACTGACCGCCGCAGCGGCTCGCCGACCGGGCCCGCCAGGGGCACGCTGGGAAGCATGAGCAGCGCGCCGATCGTCGTACATCCGCCCTCCCGCACTGGCGGCCGGAGAGTCACCGTGCACGCCGGGGCCCGGGACGAGATCCTCGGCACCGCCTACAGCGATCACGATCTGGTGGTGTTCCTCGAAGGAGCGGGCGTCCAGGACGCCGACAGCATCCTGGACGACGACCGGTGGGTTGAATGGCGCGGCGGCCGCGCGCACCAGTGGACCACCGCCTGACTATCCGTGCTGAGCTGCGGTCGGCGCTCAGGGGCTGCGGCCCCGTTCAGTCACTGGACCGATCCGTTCTGGCTGATCCGTCGCCACGGGACGAGGTGCGTTCTCATGCGAAGGGACCTTTGAGCGCCTGTTCGGACGCACGAGGGGGCAGCCAAGCGGGCAGCTGTCCCCGTCGGTGCCCAAGCCCACTGGTGCAGGTACCGGCGAAACTGGCCCTGAACGTTCGATTCGCACCTCGTCGCTGCCCGCTTCCCGAAACGGTGAGCAAGTGCTGGCCGTTCCCTAGTCACAAACAGGTATAAATCTGTACCAGACAGGCAAGTGGGATTATATTTCTGCCTATCTCTGCCGGGATGATGCGGTGCGTGCAGCACCGTCCCGACGAGCTGCCGGAAAGCGGGTACCTGCCGTGGCACGCGGAGGTTGTGCTGATGTCTTCTCTTTCCGAATCGCTTTCTTCTCGCATTCCTGTGACGTCGTCTGGACGGGGAGACCGCGCGTGAACTGGCGGGACTTGGCAGCGTGCCGCTTTGAAGACCCCGAACTTTTCTTCCCGATCGGCGAGGACGGCCTGTCGCTGCAGCAGATCGAACAGGCCCGTGCTGTCTGTAACCGGTGCCCTGTTGTCACAGCATGCGGTAGCTGGGCTCTGCGCACCGGCGAGTACGAGGGCGTGTGGGGCGCGATGACGGCGAGAGAGCGCCGGGCGTTGCGGCTTTCCCGCAAGACCTGAGCCGACGCTGAGCCCGATCAGGCCGCGAGGAGGAACAGCCAGTACAGCAACATGTTCAGCCGTGGGAAGGCGACATCCGGCGCGCCGATCTCCAGCGGCATGACCGCGTTGGGCAAACGTCGGCGTCACCAAGAGCAGCAGCATGATCGTGCCGCGCATCGTGAATGGCTGGCTGTACTGCTTGTCGGACAGACGCTGCAGTCCCAGCCGGCCAGTTCCGCCCGGACCGCCATCGCCAGCAGCCCACCGCCAGGCAGAACCCGAAAGACGTGATCAGGTAGAGGTGCCCGATCTCCTTGTGGTCGGTCGTGCCAGCTCTCATGGAACTGCGCACGGCACCTGCGACGGCGCTGACGGACGCCGCTGGCGCCGCCACTCACCTCCCTGATCGCACCCTGACTTCGTGGTCATCATTGCCTCCGATCGAGTTGTCCTCCACGGGCGGCAATCCCGATCACCGTGCCCTTCCACCGACGGGTGCTCGGCAGCCCTCCACGGCTGCATGCGATGCTTCCACGGGCCGCAGTCGGGCGCTTCCTCCCGCCGAGCGGCTGGAGGTGTTCCGTACGCTCGCCGCCACCTGTCACCGCAGACTGAGCCGACGCTCGACTCGCCCGCTGCGGGCGGGGGCAGCAGCCGCTGCATCAGAGTTGGGGGGGCGCCGCTTGGTGTGCAGGAGATGGTGATAAGGCCGTGATGCGTTTGCCGACCGGCTCCTGCTCGATTGACAAGCACTGTGAAGGCCATGACGATCTCGAGGCCGTACTGACCGATCCTGCCGAGGTCGGACGCCCCGGCCGGTGGGGACCGTGAGGTCGCTGTCCCACACAGGGACGCCGACACTGTCGGTGGTGATGCGCAGTTCCATCAGGCCGGCGCCGGGGCGTACGCGCGGGCGTTGGAAACTCACACCAACGCAGGGCCGTAAGTTCGGTGGCCCGCGAGGGCCGGAGGTGGCTTCAAAGTAGCTTGCCGACCGCGGCTCGGCCGGAGTGGCCGTCCGATCCTCCGGGGCGCCCTGGACGCTGATTGATTACGCGGAACGCGTCGCTGTTTACGGAGCTGACGACCGCGTAAGCCCGCCTCCGCCAGGAGCAGCCTGACGGGGGCAGAGCACCGGCAACAGGCGGCTCCCGGTAGCGCGGTAGCGGTAGGTGCCACGACCTTCGGATCCAGCTCGATCACCTGGGCGGGGATGAGTGATCGCCGGACGGCCGATCCACCGGGCGGGCGGCTGCGGCGGCCATAAGGGCCAGAAGGAGCGCGATCACGCCGACGATGATGTTGTTGACTATGGTCCTGGTGGTACTGACGTCTCCTGCTACAACCCAGGGCGCAAAGATCGTCCACACGCTGAGTGCGCAAGCGGCCCACGCCATGCTGTGCGAGCGCTCGTATGCCCGGCCAAAGCCACCGCTCATGATCACGGCGTATGCGATACCGACGATCAAGTTGTTGATGGCCAGGGTGGAAAAGCCGTTGAAACCCGCGATCCACGGTGAGGCCGCCAGGTAGAGGCCCGTGATCAGGGCCATCGCCTCGACGGCCTGCGCCCTCGGAGTACTCGCGACACGCTCGGCCATCTCGTGTCGACTGCGCATGGCGAGGATGTCGGGGTGCGTTTCCATGTCCGACCGGGGATGCGTTGCCATTCCGACCTCCGATTTGCCCGTTATGTGCGTTACGTGAAGGCGGGTACCCCTCAGGGGCGGGGTAACCATCGCAGACCTGCCTGCGTCCTCAGGACCCCACTGCAGGAGGTGGCCTTCAGAGCGCCTCGCCAGTCCTGAGGGTCTCGCTGCGGCGTCGGATCCGATGACGCGGCCTCCGTCGGGCGCTCAGACTGCGAGGCGCCCGGGACGCCGTCCCGGGCGCGGACCGGAAGTGGCGTGCGCGGGGAGCTCCCATCCGGCCGGCCGGACCGAGCCCCGACCCCGCAGCAACGATGGCCTACTCCTGAGTCCCTACTGAGAGCGGTCCATCTTCAGGCCACAGCGAGCGCGCCTTGCTGATGCGATCGTGGGCAGGCGTAACGGAGACCTCGCCCCCTATGGAGACCAGTCATGACGGCAGGCGGGCGGCCTCGCATCCGGCAACCGGTCGGCGCGGACGATCCCCCCGGTGCGCATGGATCCGGTCATGCCATAGTGCCCGACACTGTCATCTCGGCTGATGCGGTAGGAGGAATCGCACGCCCTCTGGGCGCGAGCGGTGGCTGAAAGCCGGCCGTGACGGCGAGACTCGCAGGTGGACCTGTTGTCGTCGTCCGGGGCGGGGTACCCGCCGGGCGCCCGAGTCCCCCTGTCCCAGGAGGCACCCCCACATGACCTTCAATCCACTGGAGCAGCGGGGCATCCCGCTGGATCGGCAGCTGCGCAGCTGGCGGGAGCTGAACGTGCAGCCGATCGACCCCGACCGCTGCGACCCCTATACGCGGTGCCGGATCATCACGATGAACGGCATCGAGGTGGAGGCGATCCTCTTCAGCCACCAGCTCGCCCGGAACACGGCCGACCCGGAGGTCAAACGGCAGCTTGCACAGACCCGCTACATCGAGGCGCAGCAGCAGAAGGTCGTGAACTGGCTGTTGCCGGGCGTCTCCTCGGTGCTGGAGATGACGATCGCCTACGAGCAGGTCGCGGTGGACCTGACGGCGTGGGTGGCGCGGATGGAGCCGGACCCCTATCTGAAGCAGGCGTACCAGTTCGGTGTCCTGGAGGACTTCGACCACCTGTACCGGTACGCCAACCTCTACGAGATGATCGAGCACCGCAAGGCGGAGTCGATCGTCGACAACCTCACCGAGGTCATGCCGGGCAGGCCCACCCGGTACCACCACCGCGATCCGGTCGACAACGTCCGCGACCCCTACGACAAGGACGCCACGAACCCCCTGTCGAAGCTGCACGCGCTGACGATCTTGTCGGCGGAGCAGCAGACGATGAACTTCTACATGAACACCGGCCCCACCTACATGGAGCCGATCGCCCGTCAGCTCTACCAGGAGATCGGCCTCATCGAGGAGGAGCACGTCACCCACTACGAGTCCCTCGTGGACCCGGGCGAGACGTGGTGGGAGCAGCTCGTCAACCACGAGTACAACGAGTGCTACCTCTACTACTCCTTCATGGAGCAGGAGAGCGACCCGAAGGTGAAGGCGATCTGGGAGCTGCACCTGAACATGGAGCTCGAACACCTCCACCTCGCATGCGACCTGATGCGCCGCCACGACGGACGCGAGCCGCAGGAGGTCCTGGCGCCGGAGCTGCCCAACGTGCTCACTTTCGAGCCGAACAAGCAGTACCTGCGCGAACTGTTGGACACCCAGATGGACCTCACGACCCTCGGCGCGGGCTACGTCCGCGAAGCGCACGAACGGTTCGAGAAGATGCAGGAGCAGATCCACGGCGGCGAGGCCCCGCCGAGCGACCGGGTGATCACCGAGCACGACGAGATGTTCGGCCGCGAGTACCGCGTCCAGACCGAGGGCGAGCACCCCGACCCCGCCCAGCGCGAGAAGTGAGGACGCCGCACATGTCCGAACTGCAAACACCTCAGGCCGGCGACGCACCCGACATCGACGTGGTGGCTCTGCTGATGCGTCAGCACGGCGACATCCGCAACCTCTTCGACGAGGTCGAGCTGAGCCAGGGTGAGGAACGCCGGGACGCTTTCCGCCGCCTCGTTCGCCTGCTGGCCGTGCACGAGACCGCCGAAGAAGAGGTCGTCCACCCCTTCGTCCGCAGGGCGGTCGAAGGTGGCGAGCAAGTCGTCAGGGATCGCCTGGCGGAGGAGAAGTCGGCGAAGGAGACGCTGGCGGCCCTGGACGACATGGACACCGACGACCCCAAGTTCATGCCCCGGCTGATGCAGCTGCGCACCGAGGTGCAGGAGCACGCGCGGGCGGAGGAACGCTACGAGTTCGCCCACATCCGCCGCAGCACCGACGTCACCAACCTCGCCGCCATGGCCAAAGCCGTCAAAGCCGCCGAGGCCATGGCGCCCACCCGGCCGCACCCCGGTGTCGAGTCGGCCACCGCCAACGTGGCCCTCGGTCCGGTGGCCGCACTCGTGGACCGCACGAAGGACGCCGTCCGCAAGGCCATGGGAAAGAGCTGACGTACCAGGGAGTCTCAAGTCGGCAGTGCGGGGCTCGGGCACCGCGGGTGGCCCTTCGCCACGGCCACCCCGTGGCCGTCACCGGCCAGGCCCGCTACGGGCCAGGCGTCCCGGCTGGTGGCGGAGCAGCTCTGCAACGGCGTGCACGTCCACGTCGGCGTCCCCAGCCGGAGACCAGCGTGCAGATCCTGAAGGAGATCGGGGTGTGGGGGGCGGGACCAGCCTCTACTGCATGGCCGGTGCTCCTGCCGCGGTACGCGTCTGGGAGGGCCTTCACCCACTTGCGGACCGCGTCGATCACCGCGTCGGCTCTGGCTCACGCTCAAGGCGGGCCAGCAGCAGGAGCCGGCTCTGCCGCATCCGGGGGCGGGGGCGTGGCGTAGTACTCATGGTCGGCCGGAACCCCGCTCGTACACTCCCCGACGTCCGATGCTCACGTCATGCCGATCCGCCGACCGTCGTCCGTGCTGAGCTGCTCAGGCGCGGGCCGGTGTGGGCCACTCTGTTCCGACCTGATCAGCTGTCCTTGCCCATCGCCTTGCGGACACGCCGGAAGACCAGCGATCTGCTGAAGCTGCTGGAAGAGGCGGGAGCGGTGACCGCCGAGGTCAGGCGCCGCGCAGTCCGGGCTCTGCCCGGCCATACGGCGGACGAGGCCACAGAGGAGGCTGCACGGGTGTTCGACACCGACGTAGGGAAGACACCACCCGGCCTCGGTGATCCCCCAATCAGGCGTCCCAGCCGGACGACTGGCCGTCCGTGCCGAATCCGCCCATCTTCTCGCTGGCCTGGGCGTCGGGGGGAGCTGTGCCGCGAGGACGTTCACCGGGCACATGATCCAGCACCTCGTCGTGAGCATGGCCGCCCGCTGCTGCTCGTGGGCGGCCTCTGGCTGCTGTATCGGACGGAGCTGTTCGCGACCATGCGGCACCAGCCGTTGCTGCACGGCGTGGTGCACGCGCACATGCTGGCGGCAGGTCGCGTTCACCTTCGCCGTGTGCCGGCTCGATCCGGTGCGCCGTCGCTGGAGTGTCGCCGTACGCGGTGCCACCTTGCTGGCCGCCGGCTCCGCGCACGCGGTGCTCCCCAACCAGCTCCCAACAGAGATTGACCGGTGCAGCCGGGGCACTCGGTCACCGTCGGCGGCTTCGAGACCCCGAGGGACATGATGAGCGGGACAGCACCAGGGACCGACGACCGTCGAATGCGGCATCCCCCGCCCCCTCGCGGGGAGCGACAGCGGTGACCGCCACCGGGAAGGAGACACCCTCATGATCCGCCCTGAGCACATCGAGGCGTTGCTCGGATCCGACGCCAATGACGCCACACTGATCGTCACCGCCGGCACCGTCGTGGTCGTTCCGGCGTCGGCGCTGGACAGCGAACGGTACCGAGGGGCCCTGGAGATCATCTCCCGGCACGATCTCGTCACCCGGCTCGGCACCAGCGCACCGTCCCGGCGTGACCTCGAGGAGACCGCCGCTGGTCTGGACACCGCTGTCACACGGCTCGGCGCCTGAGAGGGCCGTCAGCGGGGTAGCCGGCGCCAGCCTTTCCGGACTTCGGGAAGCAGGCCCTGGCAGCACATATGGACGTTGATCACGCGACTGACGGTTACTGCCGACGGTGCTGATGGCTCGGCCAGCAGGAACCGCCGTGGTTCGTCGTCGTGAACCGTTCCATGGGCCGTGGGCTATCCATGCTGGTAGTGCTGATGAGGAACTCTTCGCTGGCACCCCCCGCCGCCCTGCCCGGTCACCGGCGGCCCGCTGACGATGCCCTCTGTCCCTCTGTCGTGCTCATCTGTGGGACCGGCCGGAGAGCGGACTGCTCGTGCCGCGCGCCGACGCGATCCTGCGACGGCTTCCCCGACGGACCTTCACGACGGAACTGCACCAGTGCACCGTGGAGACCAACAGCGCGGTGCACGCATCCTTGCACAATTTGTACGCCGACCTCACCCGGCTGAGACGGCAGCTGGACGCGGCCGCATCCTCGCAGGGGCTGGCCGTGGTGGCCGCGGGGACGGCCCCGCTGGCGCCCGCGGCAGCAGCGAACCCCACCGCCGACGCCCGCTACCGCCAGATGGCCGAGGAGTACCGCAAGGTCGCCGACGAGCAGCTCATCTGCGGCGCCCAGGTCCATGTGGACGTGCCCGACCGCGACACCGCCGTACGCGTCATGTGCGAGGTCTCGCCCTGGCTGCCCGTGCTGCTGGCCGTCTCGGCGAGTTCGCCCTTCTGGCAGGGGGCCGACACGGGGTACGCGAGCTGGCGTTCCATGGTGTGGCAGCGCTGGCCCACCGCGGGTCCGGCCGGCTGTTTCGCCGACGCGGCCGAGTACGACGCGGCGGTGGACGAATTCATGCGGGCCGGGGTCATCAGCGACCCGGGCATGATCTATTACGACGTCCGCCCCTCCGCCCATCTGCAAACACTGGAACTGCGCATATGTGACGCCTGCCCGCGTGCCGAGACCGTCGTGCTCATCGCCGGACTCTTCCGCGCCCTGGTCACCGAGGCCCGCGAACGGCTGGGCAGGGGCGGCCCCGAATGTTCCGCGGTGCCCAGGCCGATACGGCGGGCATGAGGACGTCCTTGGGCGGCGCGGGACAGACCCTTGTACGCAGCCCTCGCCCGCGGCACCACTGCCACCGCCCGCACCACGACCCTGATCGCGTTCGGCGCTCTGACCACCGCGGCCTCCCGCAGCCGCCGCGAGTTGCGCGAGTCCGGCGGTTGTAAGGAGCAGCTCCCCAGACGGCCGGGCGGCCGCTCGATGGTCCCGGGACTGACGAACTAAAGGACCGAACTCCTTTCGGGCAACCGGATGATCGACGAAGGCTTGCTTCGCGGACAGCGAGCGGACGACGGGCTGCTGCACCGGGTGCCCGACCATTCCGAGCAGCGCCTCGCCCTCAAGCGACACAGGGCACCCGCAGGGCACGGCCGCCGCACACACCGACCACCGGCAGGAGGGCCGACCGTGAGCAACGCGCCGAAACTCCCCGCCCTCCGGACATGTCATCCGGGACGACCTCTTCGCGGACGGGACGAGAACGCAGAAGACGAGGACAGGGAGAGCGGCCGCAAGCTGCCGGGATCATGGCCGGGCGCCACTGTTGAAGCCGGTTTCCGTCGCCTGGCCGCGCTGCGTGCGGCTCCTGCCCTGCATCCACGCGGGCTGACGTGCACGGCCGATCTGGAGGTCGTCAACGACGGGGGCGCGCCCTGGGATGTGCCGTGGCTGGACGTGCCCGGACGGTACACCGCCATGGTCCGCCTCTCACGAGCGGCGGGCCTGCCCCGGCGGCTGCCCGACGGGCTCGGGCTCGCCGTGCGAGTGCAGCACGCAGACGGTGCCGACCGCCCTCTGGACCTGCTCCTCACCAGCAGCGGGCGAGGCAGGTTCACCAGGCATCTGCCAATGCCGCGCGCCGACGCACTGGGTGGTCCGTACTCCAGCCTGCTTCCCTACCGGGTGAGCGGCCGCCATTGCATTCTGACCGCTTTTCCACGGCGTTCCGGGCAGGCACCGGTGCACGGCGACCCGGTGAGTCTGACGCGGGCCCTGGCCGCTGGACCGCTCATGTTCGACCTGTGCGCCGAAACCTCCGACCGGTCCTGGCGTGCGTTCGCCGTACTTACGGTCCGCACCCCCTTGCCTCTGCGGCAGCACGAGAGCCTGGACTTCGACATCTACACGTACAGCGCGCCCGGATTCACCCCCGGCGGTGCCCTGGCCTCGACCCGCCGCGCCGCCTACCGGGGCTCCCGCTCCGGCCGCAAGGACGGCTGATCTGAAGGGCCCGCCGCCCGCCTTCGGCCTGTACCACCCGAGCAGGAGAACTCGACCAGCGTCACTGACCGGCAGGCGCGATGTCCTGGGCAACCGGGAGAAACGCCCGGCCGATGAGGCAAAGGGCTGTCTTGTCGCCCATGCCATCCACCGTGCACCGGACCTGTCGGCAAGCGCACAACGGACTGCGGTGCACGCGCTGCGGACGACCGGCTGCGACGGCGTGCTAGTCGGCCGACTCCAGATCGCCTAGGGGGTACGAGACCAGTCTCCAGGGGGTCCCAGCCGGTAATGCGCCGAACGCGACAGCAGCCGCGTCACGAGACAGGGCTGCAACGGGCCGGCGTCAGAAGTGAGTCTCTGGGCCCCCACCGAGCGATCGAAGCATGGGGCGTCCGGGCGCAACATTGCTCGGCGTCGGAGGTGGCGGAGGCCAGACCGACGCGGACCAGCAGGACCGCCTCACGGGAGGAGCCGGGTACAGGTCCAGTACCGCCGTCGACTACCAGCTGCCGATCGGCACCTGCACCATCAGCAGATGCGCCGGATTCCCCAGCACCCGCATCCCTTGCGGGCCTCGTCGATCACCGCGCCGGCCCTGGGCTCACGCTCCAGGTGGTCCATCCAGCAGTTGGAGCCCCCGGCCGCCGAACCGGGGGCGGCGGCGTGGCGTCGTGCTCATAGTGGCCGGATCCCCACCTGCGAGGACGGGACAGGGGCCGCCTGCGGTGGGCCGCGGTCAGCCGCCCGGCCGGATCACCGCGCGGACGCAGCCGTCGTTCTTTTCCTTGAACATGTCGTAGGCCCGCGGGGCCTCGTCCAGGGGCACGGTATGGGTCGCCAGGTGGGCCGTGCTCAGCTCTCCGGCCGCCAGCCGGTCCAGCAGCATCGGGATGTAGCGCTGGCCGTGCTGCTGGGCGCCCCGCACGGTCAGGCCCTTGTTGATCACCGCGCCCAGGGGGAACTTGTCGACCGCCCCGGCGAAGACGCCGAGGACGAAGACCGTCCCGCCCTTGCGGCAGGCGTGGATGGCCTGCCGCACGGCGGTGGGCCGGTCCGTCTGGAGCCGCAGCTGCTGCTTGCCTGGTCGTAGAGGTGGACGGGGCTGTCGCTGTGGGCTTCCATGCCGACCGCCTCGATGCACACGTCGGGGCCCCGGCCGCCGGTGCGCTCGCGCAGTTCCGCGCCGACGTCGGTGGTCGTGTAGTCGATGACCTCGCTGCCGATGTGCCGCTCGGTCATCTCCAGGCGTTCGGGGATCCGGTCGATGGAGATCACGCGTTCCGCGCCCAACAGGATGGCAGCACGCGCCGCCATCTGGCCGACCGCCCCGCAGCCCCATACGGCGACGACGTCGCCCGGTTTCACCCCTGCCAGGTCGGCGCCCATCCATCCGGTGGGCACCGAGTCGGACACGAACAGGGCGCTGGTGTCGTCGACGCCCTCCGGCACAGGGAAGGCGCCGTAGTCGGCGAAGGGCACGCGTACGTACTCGGCGTGACTGCCGCGCAGTCCGCCCATGGCGTGCGAGTAGCCGAAGATGCCGCCGGTGTCGGCGCCGAAGAGAGCCTGTCCGATGCCGGGGTTGGTGTTGGTGTTGTCGCACAGCGACCACAGGTCGTGGGTGCAGTACCAGCAGCGCCCGCAGCCGACGAACGAGCAGACCACCACCCTGTCCCCGACCTTGTGCCGGCGTACCCCGGCGCCGACCTCTACGACCTCCCCCAGGAACTCGTGACCGATGACGTCCCCGGACCGCATGAAGGGGATGTATCCGCCGATGAGATGGAGGTCCGAGCCGCAGGTGGTGCCCGCGATGAGCCGTACGATCACGTCCTGGTCGTTGCGCAGGACGGGATCCGGCACCTGTTCCACGGCGAGCTTGTTGACGCCTTCCCAGCACAGCGCCTTCACAGCACTCCCTCCCCGCCCGCGCGGCGGCTCAGCAGCCCCACGAGCTTCCCGCCGGGTTTGTCGTGGGTGGTGGGCGGTGTGTCCGGCAGCAGGACCTCGCCCGCTTCGAGCAGCGCCTTCGCTTCACGCAGGGAACGGCGCAGATCCTGACGAGGATCCTGGCCCGTGAGCCGTGCGGGCACGGACGAGGCATCCGACGGCACGTCCTTCAGGCGCACCGCCACCTCGGTGCCCCGGTCACCGGGTGCGGGGCGGATCCGCGTCTGGATCCGGTCGCCGTACTCCTGCAGTGGCGTCGGCAGCTTGTCGGCCTGGATGTCGGCAGGTGAACGGTTGATCGTCACCGTGAGCCAGCGGTCCGCGGCGGCCGGGTCCGCCGGACGTGCCGTCGAGCGCCGTAGGGCGACGACGGCGCCCGCGGTGAGTACCGCGGCGGCTGCCCACAGTGATTTCCGGAGCGTCATGGACGGTCACATCCTCGGATGATCAGGTACGACGGGTGGGCAGCGCCCCGGGCGATCGGGCCCATGCGCGTGCGCGTGGTCATGGGGGCCTTCTCCCTCGTAGCGCGTCGCGGTGCGCGGTGCGCGGCGAGTACCCCGGCTCAGGCGTGCAATCTCCCCGACATCCGATGCTCACGTCATGCCGATCCGCTGGCCGTCGTCCGCGTCCGGGACGAGCGCGCGCTGAGCAGCTCAGGCGCGGACCGGTGTGGGCCACTCTGTCCCGAGCTGATCAGCTGTCCTTGCCCATCGCCTTGCGAACGGCGTCACGAGTCCGGTCGATCACGGCTGCCACGGGTCCCACCGCGACGTTCTCCGCCGCCGTCTCCACTCCCGGATGCGGGCGGGTGGGCGCCATGGCCTCGGCAGCACGGACAGCCGTGGCCATCATGGCAAGCTGCTGCGCTCCGGCCTTCTCGCGCAGCCCGGGGAACTCGTACTGTTCCTCCGAAGCCGCGTGCTGAAGCACGTCCGCGCGCAGTTCCCGCAACGCGGGCATGAACCCGGGGTCGTCGGGGTTCATATCATCGAGCCGGCTCAGCTTCTCCTTCGCGGCCCGCTCCTCCTCGAGACGGCCGTCGACCACCTGCTCACCGTCCTGCAGCAGACGGCGGGCTGCCGGGTGGACCACTTCCTCCTCGGCGGTCTCGTGGACGGCCAGCAGGCGGACGAGTCTGCGGAATGCCTCCGCCCGGTCGTCGGCGGTGGCGTTCTCGACCTCGGCGAAGAGATCACGGATGTGGTTGTGCTGCTGCTTCAGCAGTGCCACGACATCGTCGTTCTCGCCGGCGTCGTCGAGGTGAGGCATGGCGTCGGTCAAGGCAGTCTCCTTGGGGTGCGATTTTCCAAAGCGGCGTCGGCCCGCAGACAGCGGTCACCTAGGCTTCGTCCAGGTTCTCCCTGGTGACGGGCGGCCGCGACCGCGCGGGGCCGAACGGCGCCGGTGAGAGCCCAGGGCGAGCAGCCGCCCTCGACCTCGCACGGCTGCCCGGCGTCGCGGCCGGTCACGGGGGTACCCGGGGCGGGTCGCAGGAGTGCCGGGCCGTGAAGGGGGTGTCGCGATGAGCGTGCGAGACCGGATCACCGAGCTGCGCCGCGTCGCCCGGGAACGGTTCGGGTGGAGCGACCTGGCCGCCGAGCAGACGCAGGCGATGGAGGCACTGCTCGAGGGCCGCGACGTGCTGGTCGTGATGCCGACCGGTTCCGGCAAATCGGCGATCTACCAGGTGCCGACCGTCATGCTCGGTGGTCCCGCGGTCGTGGTGTCGCCGCTGATCGCCCTGCAGCGCGACCAGGTCGCCGGCCTGCGGAAGAGCGCGGCACCGGACGCCGTGGCCGTGAACTCCGCACAGCCGGCGTCGGCCACCGAGAAGGGCTGGCGGGCGATCCGGAACGGTGAGGCCGAATACCTGTTCCTGTCCCCCGAGCAGCTGACCAAAGACAGTGTCGTGGAACAACTGCGGGAACTGGGCCCCTCGCTGTTCGTCGTGGACGAGGCCCACTGCGTCTCCGCCTGGGGACACGACTTCCGCCCCGACTACCTGAACCTGGGCGAGGCCGCCGAACGGCTGGGCCGCCCGCCGGTACTCGCTCTGACGGCGACAGCCGCGGCCCCGGTCAGGGCGGACATCGTCGAGCACCTGCACATGCGCGAGGCCCACGTCGTGACGACCGGGACCGACCGGCCCACCATCCACCTGACGGTGCGCACCTTCACCGACGACCCCACCAAACGCGAGACCGTCGCACGCTGGACTGCCCAGGCGTGCGCCCCGGGCATCCTCTACACCGCCACCCGCAAGGACGCCGAGACGTACGCGGGGCGACTGCGGCAAGACGGCGTGGACGCCGAGGCGTACCACGCGGGGATGAAGGCAGCGGAGCGGCGCCGGATCCACGACGGCTTCATGGCCGGCGCTCCCGCCGTGGTGGTGGCCACCTCCGCGTTCGGGATGGGCATCGACAAGCCCGACGTACGGTTCGTCGCCCACGCGTCCGTCCCGGAGTCACTGGACTCCTACTACCAGGAGATCGGACGCGCCGGCCGGGACGGGGAGCCGGCAGAGGCGGTGCTGTTCTACCGCCCCGAGGACCTGGGACTGCAGAAGTTCCTCACCGCCAGGTCCCTGGACGCCGACGCACTGCGCCGGATCATGACCACGCTGCTCGGCCAGGACGCCCCGCAGAGCCGTAGCCGGACAGCGCAGTTCTGCGGCCTGTCGCGCCGGAAGACCAGCGATCTGCTGAACCTGCTGGAAGAGGCGGGAGCGGTGACCGTCGACGGCAGGCGCCGCGCAGTCCGGGCTCTGCCCGGCCGCACGGCGGACGAGGCCGCGGAAGGAGCGGCACGGGTGTTCGAGCGGCGGCGCCGCGTCGACCGCTCCCGCATCGAGATGATGCGCGGCTACGCCGAGACGCCCACCTGCCGCCGCCAGTACCTTCTGGGCTACTTCGGCGAGCAGCTCGACGCACCGTGCGGACGGTGCGACGTGTGCGACCGCGAGGACGAGCACCCCGCCACCGGAGCCGGGCACCGGGACGCCCCTCCCCCGCCCTGGCATGGCGGGCCCTATGAGACGAACGACCGGGTGCGCCACGCGGAGTGGGGTGCGGGCACCGTTATGGGCACGGAGGAGGACCGCCTCGTCGTGCTGTTCGAGCAGGTCGGCTACAAGACGCTGTCCCTGGCAGCAGTACAGGAAGGCGACTTGCTGACCGGCGCCTGACGGAGGCCGGCGAAGCCGCCGACGCCGCCCGCACTGCGGCCAACGCGCCCGGCGACCGGGCCGGGCCGTGACCGGGCCGAGCAACACGTGAAACACCAAAAACGGTGGGCCGTGCCGCGGCGGGGTACCCGCCTTTGGGACGCTGTCGGCAGCCGCTCGGGCGGACGGGCGTCGCGGCCGGTCTGCGGAGCAGAGGAGAGATCCATGCCCGAGACGATCAAAGAGCAGACGGTTGAGCAACTGGGCGGTCCGAGCAGCGTGCTGGCCAGGCAGCGCCGTGATCATGCCGAGATGGACAGGTTGATGGACCGCTATTCGACCCTGGCGGACGGCGAGGACCGTGAACGGGTCCTGCAGGAGACCGTCCAGCTGGTCTTCAGTCATGCCTTCGCCGAGGAGACCGTGCTGTGGCCCGCCGTCCGGCGCACGGTCGAGGACGGGCACGAGTTGACCTCGCGGGTCGAGGAGGAACACCAGCAGATCAACGATCTTGTCGCCGACATCGAACGCCTGAGTCCGGGCTCTCCCGAGCGTGAGGAGAAGGTACGACGGGTCTTCGCGCTGATACGGCAGGACATCCGCGACGAGGAGGACCTCGTGCTGCCCCGGCTACAGGAAGCGCTGCCAGCCACGCAGCTGCGCCGGCTCGGCACGGCATGGGACACGGTGCGACGCAGCGCGCCCACCCACCCCCACCCCGTCATCCCCCGGCGCCCGCCCGGCAACGCGGTCCTGGGTGTGCCGCTCGGTCTCTACGACCGGCTGCGCGACGCCTTCGGACTGAGCACGTCCATGGCCACTGCCAAGAAGGTGTTCACCGGGCTCGCCGGGGTCCTGGTGCTGGCCGCGGCCGTCGCGATGCGCCGCAGACGACGTTGAACCAACCGGGTGCGGCGCTGAGTGCCGAGGGCAGCACGGGCACGCCGTCGACGCCGGCACGCATCTCCTGATCGGGAGGCATCATGTCCGTGTGGTCATGGGTCCGCGAACACCTGGGGGGTCGCACGAACGAGCCCTCCGCAGAGGTCCGTTCGGGTCGGCCCGAGGACACCGGCGGTAAGCCGGACACCGAGGCGGCGGACCGGCACAGCACGACGGGGACGACGCCCAACGACGTCTTCGTGGGCCGGGTCGCGGGCGACGACCCCGGCTACCTGGAGACGGGCGCCGACAAGCGCGCCGAACCGGACACCGGAGAGGGCGACGAGACCACGACATCGACGTAGGGAAGACACCGCCCGGCCTCGTTGATCGCCCAGCAGGCGTCCCGGCCGGACGAACTGGCCGTCCGCGTGCCGAATCCACCCATGTCCTCGCTGTGCCGCCGGCCGAGTGACCGCCGCGAGGCCGGTTGGCGCGGGAAACCGGCTTCCAACTCCTGCGACGTCGAGCATGGGCGGCGTTCCCCCTCCCTGTCCTGAAGCGTGTCTCCTCTCCCTGAGGGCCGTGCACTTGTGCTTGGCCCTGTCCTGTGTGGCGGGTACCCGGCGCCGGGCATCCCCAGCCGACGTCGCCGTACGGCAGGAAAGAGGGGCCATGAGCGACTCCGTCCGGTCCGACACCGCACCGGGCACCCGCTCCGCGTCCCGCAGGTCCATGGCCGTCTGCGCGCTGATCGGTGCGGCGGTCATGGCCTCGGTCGACGAGATCGTCTTCCATCAGCTCCTGGGGTGGCACCACTTCTACGATCGTTCCACCTCCGGCGTGGGTCTGCTGTCCGACGGACTGCTGCACACCGCCGAACTGCTGGCTCTGGTCGCGGGGTTCTTCCTCTACGCCGATCTGCGCCACCGCAGGGCCCTGGCGCCGGCCCACGCGTGGTCGGGCTTCTTCCTGGGGCTGGCCGCCCCGCTGCTGTTCGTCGTGGCCCGGCCCCTCACCCTCGCCCTGCGAGCCCTCAGGCCCGGCCGGGCACGACGACGCCTGCTGGTTCTCGCGCGATCCCGTCCCGTCGGCTGGCTCGTCCTCCCACCGCTGGCGGCCTTGTTGGACGTGGGCGGCCTGTGGCTGCTGTATCGGACGGAGCTGTTCGCGACCATGCGGCACCAGCCGTTGCTGCACGGCGTGGTGCACGCGCACATGCTGGCGGCAGGCTTCGTGTTCACCTTCGCCGTGTGCCAGCTCGATCCGGTGCGCCGTCGCTGGAGTGTCGCCGTACGCGGTGCCACCTTGCTGGCCGCCGGCACCGCGCACGCGGTGCTCGCCAAGACCCTGTACGCATCGCCGCCGCCCGGCACCGACTTCACTCCTGCCGACCTGCACAGAGGCGCCCAATGGATGTACTACGGCGGCGATGTGGTGGACGCGGCCATGGCGGTGGTGCTGGGGGTGGGCTGGTACGCGGCCGGCGGACGTGCCCGTGCCCGTCGAACCCGACGTGGAGCTGCCCCGACCGGCTCCAAAACAGAGGTTGACCAGTGCAGCCGGGGCACTTGGTGACCGTCGGCAGGGCGCCAGTACGGCGACATCCGCAATCTGGTCGACGAGGTGGAGAAGACCACGGGGGACGAGCGGCGGGCCGCCTTTCGCCGCCTCGTCCGCCTGCTCGCCGTGCACGAGACGGCCGAAAGGAGATGATCCATCCCTTCACCCGCCGGGCAGGGCCGGGCGGGAAGGTGGTTGAGGAACGGCTGCGTGAGGGACGCGAGGCCAGGGAGCTGTTGTCCTGCCTGGACGGGATGGATACCGACGGCCCGAAGTTCCTGCCCGAGCCGCAGGTGCGCCTCGATGTGATGCGGCACGCCCGGGCCGAGGAGCGGCACCGAGTCCCGGTGGGACTGCTCTACCGTGCGGGGGCACGGGATTCGCCGTGTTCCAGCCGACGAGGACCTCTGCCGAGACGTTGGGCTGAGGGGGCCGCAGACTCCCCCGACGGGCCGGAGTCGGCGTCGCAACGGCGGCTGGGCCGCCTTTGGGAGAGACGGCGAAACAGAAGCAGGGCGCCGCCGGGCGCTGGGCGCCCACTCTGACGGGCCTACAGCCGGTGTCGTGGTCGATGACCATCGCAGCCCAGGTGCTCGTCGACGAAGAACTCGCGTAAAACAACGGTCGTCGGTGCAGTACCGCAGCAGCTCCCTCAACAGCTCCGCTGCATCGGCGACGGCTTTGACGACCTCCTGGAGGGCAAGCCGTTCGGGTAGCCGTTCGGGTGGAATGATCGCCGGCCGCTCATCACCCCAGGCCTTGGACGAGAAGATGCAGGCTCGAGAGCGATGCGGCATCACGTGGGTGGGCGGCGCGTTGAGTGCCCCGGGGCCGAAGGGGATCAGTAGGTTTTGTCCGCATACACATCCAAGACCGATGCCCGACGCAGGGCGGCGAGCGACCGGTGAGGCAGCCGCAGCGGCCGGGCGGACAAGATTCTCGGGAAGGCGCTACGTGAGTCCCAACGGATCTGACCTCCCGCACGCCCTGGGGGGCGAGGGCGGTACCCCCACGCCGCGGCGGCCGACGCGGCGGAAGCCCGTGCAGGCACTGGCTGCGGGCCTGGTCCTGGCGACCGCCACCAGTTGTACGTACAAGGACTTCCCCCGCCTGGGGATGCCCACCCCGGTAACGGAGGAGGCTCCGCGGATCCTTTCCCTGTGGCAGGGTTCCTGGGCGGCTGCGCTGGCCGTGGGAGTGGTGGTCTGGGGGCTGATCCTGTGGGCGGCGATCTTTCACCGGCGCAGCAGGACGAAGGTCGAAGTTCCCCCGCAGACCCGGTACAACATGCCGATCGAGGCGCTGTACACCACGGTTCCGCTGATCATCGTCTCGGTCCTCTTCTACTTCACCGCCCGCGACGAGTCCGAGCTCCTCGCACTCTCCGAACGGCCGGCCCACACGATCGGCGTGGTCGGCTTCCAGTGGAGCTGGGGCTTCAACTACATCGAGAACGTGGACGGCAAGGCAGATACGGGCAACGCGAACGCCGATCCCGACCTGAGGATCGTTCCGGACAGGTACAGCAAGGATTTCCCCAAAGGCGCCGAAGGTGTCTACGACGTGGGCGTCCCCAGCACCCGCAACCCGCAGACCGGCAATCCCGGCCCGACGCTGTGGCTACCGATGGGCGAGAAGGTCCGGTTCGTCCTGTCCTCGCGTGACGTCATCCATTCTTTCTGGGTGTTGCCGTTCCTGATGAAGCAGGACGTTTTCCCGGGCCACAATGTCAATGCCTTCGAGGTGACCCCCAACCGCGAAGGCACCTTCCGGGGGAAGTGCGCCGAACTTTGCGGCGTCGACCACGCCCGGATGCTGTTCAACGTCAAAGTCGTCACCCCTGACCGCTATCAGCAGCACCTCGAGGAACTGGCCGCCAAGGGGCAGCGCGGCTTCATTCCGGCGGGCATCGACATCACTGACCCGGCCAGAAACGCTGAGCCACGCAAACTGTAAGGACCCCGGGGATGAGCAAAGTCACGGCCGTTCCGGGCGGTTGCTGAAGCAGGCAGAGCAGGGTGTGCTCGCTCCAGCTCGCAGTGCAGGTCGCTGAGGCGGGGAGTCTCGGCCGGCTTCGCCGCTCGTGGAGCTCTGCGGCGACGGCCCCGCGCAGGCCGTCAACGAGCCAGCGCCTCATCAGCCAGGCATCGGCGCCACACGGCGTCGATCAGCCGTGGTGTCGAGCGAAATGTCCGGCTTCAACAAGACGGCGGTTCCACCATCCGGGGCGGGCTGCCGCGATCGCCTTCAGCCGGCGGTGTTCCGCACGCTGGGCGGCGACGAGGAGGGGAACCAGCGCAGGAGTCAGCAGCGGCAGGTGTCGCGGAGCGGATTCGTTCTCCAGGAGCAGGGCTGCCACGGCCGCGGTACCGGAGACGTAGAGGATCGGGTTGTAGTACGGCATGAGCCGCGGGCCAAGCCCTTCGCAGTCCGTGAGCCACGGAAGACCCAGCCGCGTCCGCCTGCGCGGCCAGCCCGTCAGGTGGGCGATCACCGCAGCCAGGCTCACGCTGTTGAGCACGGCGAAGGCCGGATCGTCCCGCGAGGGCCGGGTGCCCCCCGCCCGCCAGGCCGTTGCCGCACCGACAGCCCACGCGCTCGCAGCGGTGAATGGTCCCAGAAGCGACGCCAAGGGCATCCCGACGCCTGCGGCCAGTTCGAAGAAGGCGTGTGTGGCCGTCGCGGCTGCGGTGACCCTGGTCAGAGGCCGACGTCGGCGCGCCGTCCGGTTCATCGCCGTCACCTCCTCCGCCTCCGGGCGTTCCGCCTGCTGTCCTGCTCATGGCCGCCCTGGTGCGGGCGGCATCGGCTCCGACGGTGTGGGTCGCACCGGCTCGCTGCCCTGGTGTCGTTGCCGTCGCGGATACCCAGAGTCGCGCGTCGCCACCCACTGGCCCTCGCGTGTATACCCGGCGGCTGATGATCGCGGATCTACCGCATGCGTTGGCGCGCGGCGCCGGGTCAGCACCGGGCGTACGGTGGACCGGCGGAGCGTCGAAGCGTTCTGCGGGGAGGGGGGGTTCACCGCGCGCCTGCCTCGGCCGTCGACCGGTTCGGCAGGCAGCCACCACAGCGAGCGCTGGAGGGCCGGTTCCGATGGCCACGCCGGTTATGGACAAGGCGGAGCAGATTTCCGCTACATTCCCGTACATCACGGTCACCTTCCGGATCCGCCGGTTCAACCCGGAGGTCTCCGCGGAGGCGACCTGGCAGGACTTCCTGGTCGAGATCGATCCGAAGGAGCGCGTCCTCGACGGTCTGCACAGGATCAAGTGGGAGCAGGACGGCTCGCTGACCTTCCGCCGTTCCTGCGGGCACGGCATCTGCGGGTCGGATGCCATGCGGATCAACGGCCGCAACCGGCTGGCATGCAAGACACTGATCAAGGACATCAACCCGGGCAAGCCCATCAGAGTCGAGCCCATCAAGGGCCTGACCGTGCTGAAGGACCTGATCGTGGACATGGAGCCGTTCTTCCAGGGCTACCGGGACGTGATGCCGTTCCTCATCACGACTGGCAACGAGCCCACCCGGGAGCGCATCCAGTCCGCGAAGGACAGGGAGCGCTTCGACGACACGACCAAGTGCATCCTGTGCGCCGCGTGCACATCGTCGTGCCCGATCTTCTGGACCGACGGGCAGTACTTCGGTCCGGCGGCGATCGTCAACGCGCACCGCTTCATCTTCGACAGCCGGGACGACGGCGGTGAGCAGCGGCTGGAGATCCTCAACGGAAATGACGGAGTGTGGCGCTGCCGCACAATCTTCAACTGCACCGACGTGTGTCCGCGTGGCATCGCCGTCACCAAGGCGATCCAGGAAGTGAAGCGGGCACTGATCACACGCCGCATCTGACCGGCAGCGCACCGACGCCGCCTGCTAGGGCTGGGCGAGGACCCGTTCGGCTGCGCTGGTACCTGCGCTGGGGGCTTTCCAGCCGACTCGGTGTCGGTACGTGCGGCCGGTGACGGGCGCTTTCACGTGCTGCCGTTGATGCAGCCGGCGATGAGCGCCGTCACGTGCCACTGTCTCCGTGGGTCGGTCCGTCAGCCTGTTCGGCCGGCTGGGGATGGTCGCGTTGGAAGGTGGCGTACAGCCACCACAGGGACGGCAACAGGAGGACTGCTCCGACGGCCAGGCAGATCAGGCTGGCCGACAGGACGGTGTCGGTGGCGGCGGCGTCGTGGAGTGTGACGCCGGGCAGCAGCCGGGGGTACTGGGCGATTCCCCAGCCCCACAGCAGGCCGGCGACGGCCAGGGCGGCTGTCAGCCGCACGGCCAAAAGGTGCCGGCCCCACATCAGCAGGGCCAGGGAGACCAGCCCCGATGCCACGGAGAGGATCAGCAGGGGCAAGGCACTGCCGGAGGTGAGTTGGGAGTAGAGCGCGGGTGCGTCGGCGTGCAGGACGACGAGCCCTGCCGCGGACAGGGCACCGACGACGAGGCCGGCAAGGAGTGCGCGGCGGCGGAACGCTTCGGTCAGCGGCGCATCACCGGCTCGCTGGGCGTCTCGGGTGAGATAGACCGCGGCGAGGTAGGCGGCGGTTCCCACCGCGAGAGCCCCGCTGATCAGCGAGGTGGGGTTGAGCCAGCTGGATACGGTGTCGCCTTGGGTGATGCCTGCGGGGACCCGGCCGGAGGCCACCGCGCCCGCCACGGTGCCCAGGAAGAAGGGCGTGGCCAGGGAGGAGAAGGCGAAGGTGGCGCCGAAGAGGCGTTGCTGCCAGATCTCGACGCTGACCTTGCGGAAGGCGAAGGCCGCACCGCGGGCGATGATCCCCAGGGCGGCCAGGGTCAGCGGAATGTAGAGAGTGGAGGCGATGGCGGCGAAGACGGGCGGGATGCCGGTCCACAGCAGCACGATGACGAAGATCAGCCAGACGTGGTTGGCCTCCCAGACGGGACCGATGGAGTGCTCCACCAGGTCGCGCTGGGGCCTGCCGCGTCGGGTGGTTCCGGCGAGCAGGTCCCATACCCCGCCGCCGAAGTCGGCGCCGCCGAACAACACGTAGGCGGTCAGACCGATCCACAGCACCGCCAGCATGGCCTCGGGCAGCGACATGACCGGTGTCCTTCCTTCCGCTCGGCGTCTCAGACGACCTTGAAGGTCCGGTCGTGCCGGGGTGTCAGGGGCAGGTGAGCAGGCGAGTCGTTTAACTGCCTCTTTTCGGCCCCACCAGCTGGCAAGCTCGTTTGTCTCCCCCGCATCTGCTGCGGCTGCGGCAGCGGTGGGAGCGGCGGCCCCGCCGCTTGCCCTCCCCCGAGTCGACCGGGTCTCATGTGCCGTTCGTAGCTTGCACGCGGCGACACAGGGCACCCGACATGCGCGGATCGGCGTCCGCCGTGGGCACAGGGGCGGTGAGTCGGCGGCGGTGGCCGTCCGCTCGGATGACACAGGGAGACACGTGACGGTGGGCATCGGGGCACATGCGTCAGGGCTGCGGAGGGCCGGATGACGGCCGAGGCGACGAAGGCGGTGCGGCTGGTCGCGGAAGCCGCGGCGGGCACCCCCGGCGAGGAGGTTCCCCGGCGGGTGTGCGCGGCGGTGTGCGAGGGACTCGGCGTGGACGGTGCCACCTTGTCGTTGCTCACCGACACACCCTCCCGCCAGCTGCTCGCCGCGTCGGACGATGCCGCCCTGCTGCTGGAGGAGATCCAGTTCACGGTGCTGGAGGGGCCCTGCATCAGTGCCGCGCAGACCGGCGAGCCCGTGGCCGTGGACGACCTGGGGCAGGAACTGACGCCCTGGCCGCTGTTCGGGGCGATGGCGCGCGAGAAGCTCCCGGAAGTGGGCTCGGTGTACGCGCTCCCCCTGTTCTTCGGCGACTACGTCCTCGGGTCGGTAGACCTGCTGGCGACGCGGCCCCGCGCTCTCGATGAGGACGCCCTGGAGCGGGCGTCCCATGTGGCCGACGCGGTGACGGCGGCGCTCATGCCCACCCGCGAGATGCTGCTCACGGGGAACGACGCCCCGGCGTGGGAGCCGGAGCAGGTGGTCCGTGCCCACTGGTTCGACACCTGGCGTGCCGTCGGAGCCCTGGCGGCCCGACGGGGGATCAGCGCTGAGGACGCCCTCGCCCTCATGCGCGCCGAGGCCCTCCGCACCGGCAGGGCATTGCCGGACATCACCACGGACATCCTGCGCGACCCGCCCGGTACGTCGTAGGCGCGCGGGTCCAGAGCAACTGCTCAGGCGCCCGTCAGCAGGTCGTGCTCCCGGACAGCTGCCAGGGACAGCGTCCTGGAGCCGACCTGCTCGAGGCGGCGGCGGCGGACACGACGACCAAGGTCGGCGTTGGACTCCAGCAGGGCCTTGACCTGTTAAGGCGTGATCATGCCGGTCCGTCCTGGCCACCGATTCGCCGCGCTAGGACCCGCGCTTCCCGCTGATCGCGTCGATGAGCTCTTCCTTGCGCATGTCGTGAACACCGCTGAGGCCCTTGTCGCGGGCCATGTCGCGCAGTTCGTCCATGTTCATCTCGCGGAGTTGCTCCTCGGAGACCTCCTGGGACGCCTCGGACGTTCCAGACGTCTCTGCCCCGCCGCCCATGGAGGCTCCGGCAGGCGTCGTCGCGCTGGGCGGAGACGTGGGGTACCCCTCGCCGGCGTCGCTCGAGCCCATCTGCTCGGCCAGCCGACCCAGCAGCTGTTCCGTCTCGCGGCACTCCTTCGCGGACAGCTCGAAGTACGGAGTGCCCTTGAACTCCTCGGCAGCGTCCGCGCTCGCGCGCAGGACGGTGCGGGTCGCCTCGATGATCGCCATCGTCGTCGGCGCGTCGTATCCCGTCTGGCGGGCCAGGATCCGGGCCGCGACCGTACACAGGTCGGCGCAGTCGTTGTCCAGGCGCACGCACTTGATGGACATCACGATCTTTTCCGGGTCCTGCTCGGCGGCGGCAGCGTCGGCGCAGGTCAGGCAGACGCCTGCGCACTCGTACAGCTTGTCGACCGCCTCGCCCAGCATTTTGGGCGGCATCCCGGTCTCGGCGGGGTAGGCGTCGAGCAGCTTCTCGACCAAGGACATGGCATCCTCCGACATCAGGAGTGGGGTCAGAAATGTCCGTTTCGCGTGATTCGCACCACGGGTACCCGCACCTGCGCTCGCCACCCACTCCGGCGGTGTGTAGCGGGCCGCGGATCTCGCCGGTACTTTGCGCGGTCCGTGTGCCGGCCCGGGCGATATGGAAGAGATTGGCGGCACAGTGGGGTCCTCCCTCCCACCGGGACGCCGCGCGACAGGTGGATGAAGGCGGTCGTACCGGGTACTCGCCAGGGCATGATCAAGCGCGCACTGTGGCAGGGACTGCTCGCCGGTACCGCCGGAGGCGTCGTGATGACCCTCGGCGAGAAGATCGAGCAGGCCGTCACCGGCCGGCCCGACTCCCATGTGCCCGCGCGGGTCCTGCAGCGGCTGACCGGCCTGCCCGAACGACCCGGCCCCCAGCCGCTGCCGGTCAACTGGGCCATGCACTACGGTCAGGCCGCCCTCCTCGGGGTGCTCAGGTCGGTCATGGCCCAGGCCGGACTGCGCGGACCGGTCGCCTCCGCCAAGTTCGCCGTCGTCCGCCTCACCAACGACCAGATCCTGGAGAACGCGACCGGCGTCGGCGCCCCACCGCAGACCTGGCCCCGCAAGGAACTCGTCGTGGACCTGCTGCACAAGGCCGTTTACGCCTTCGCCACGGGTGCCGTCGCTGACGCCTTGGCCGCCCGCGGCGGCCCGGGCCCCGGACAGCGCCACGCCGCCGCCCGCCCCGGGAGCCACGCCCACGTCGGACCGCTGCCCCGCAGGCATGCCTACGGGGCATGAATCCGGCCGTCGTCACCGAACGGCGCGTCGGGAGCAGCCGTCCGGGCGGTGATAACGGGAGCCGCTCGTTCACCGTCGGCCGCTCCTGACGTCCCCCGTACTCCGCGCGGGGGACGACCGCAGCCAGGCGGCGATCCATCCGGTCTGCATCGCGGCGTCGAGGAGGTACGTCGGCCGAATCCGCCCCTTGGGTACGTAGACCAGGTCGACGGCCAGCAGGGTCAGGGAGGTGCCCAGCCCGATGTGGCGGGCGTGGGCCGGGCCCTGCGCGTCCCGGGCCGCCGCGAGCTGGGCGGCGCCGGCGGAGGCGAGCAGTCCGCCCGTCGTCATCTGCAGCCACACGTCGGTCTTCGGGCCGAAGACCGACTCGAAGCTGCGCAGGTGCAGCAAGGGCCACAGTCCGCCCACGATGTTGAAGGCACCGTGCGCGACCGCGAGCGTGTGGGCGGG
This sequence comes from Streptomyces sp. SudanB52_2052, assembly GCF_964272415.1. Taxonomy (NCBI): domain Bacteria; kingdom Bacillati; phylum Actinomycetota; class Actinomycetes; order Kitasatosporales; family Streptomycetaceae; genus Streptomyces; species Streptomyces sp. SudanB52_2052. The sequence goes on from NZ_OZ186796.1 coordinate 1,668,105, forward strand.
CTCCCGCACTCCGGTTCTGCTCAAGGGACATCCCTTCGTAGGTTCGGGCCGGGTACCCCTGCCCAGACGCCGTCACGCCGGGCCGAGTTCGACCGTCGTCGTGACCCGGGTGACGGAGGGGTTCCTCGGTGCCGAACCGAACCCGAAGCGTACGGGCGGCTCGACGGGTGCCATCGCCCCGAGGTCCGCGCCTCCGTAGGCGGCCGAGACGGCACGGATCGGCAGCAGGTCCCGGGCGCCGTACCACTCCCGGCGGCCCTGTCCGGCGCTGCCGCGGGTGCGCACGCCGGGCAGCAGCAGGGGGGCGGGCCGGTCTGTCAGCGCGCTCCATGCCGGACGGCGGGCGAGTGCGCCGGGCACGGTCCGCAGCGCGAAGCCCAGAAGCCCTCGCCGGCCGGTGGTGAAACGCAGGTCGAGTGGCCCGGCGGTGATGGTCCAGGCGTCGTCCGTGACGCTCACCTCGACCGGGACGACATGGACCGTGTCGAAGACGTAGGTGCCGCTGATGAAGTCCGCTGTCTCGCGTGTGGGGGCCAGCAGCAGCCTGTGCCCGTCGGCCCGCTCCAGCATCACGTCGCTGAACGCTCCGAAGGGTGACCGTTGCCAGTGTCCGAGCACGATCCGTGTGCCGGAGGAGGTGCCCATGCCCGCGATCCAGCCGTCGAAGCGCACGCGCGGGCGTCGCGTGACGGGGCCGGAATGCCGTCGAGGGGAGTCAGGAAGGCTGGGAGAGGCGCTCCGGGACGCACGGCCTGGAGGGCCCGAGCCGTACATGCCTGACTCCTTCCGAGAAGTGCACCAGGGGCTCACCGAGGGGGGCTTCCCGCAGGCCGGCCGCGGCGGTCAGTGTCTCCTCCAGTACATCGACGCCGGCGGTGGCCAGCGGCCACGGCTCGTGCTCGACGGGCGTCTCCCAGAGCATGCCGAGCCTGCGGGTGTACGCCCGCCAGCGCGAGGTCAGCCACACGTCCCGCTCCGTCGGCTCGATCGGGTCGCCAGGCCGGACGACCAGGCGGTAGGAGGCGTCACCGATCCATCGGGAACCGGAGTACGAGACGGTGTCCCCGTCCGTGGACACGCGGAGGGTGCCCGGGTTGTACGGGGCGCCGATGGCGCGGGCCGCCACCATCGGGGGGAAGGCGACCTCGATGGACAGGAACCAGAGCCCGTCCCGGCCGTCACGGTGCCGTACGTACGTGCGCAGGTTGGTCTCCGCGAACGTCGGCAGGCCGGGCAGCGCGGCGGGGACGCCGGGTGGTCGCACGTCCGCCATGACGAAGGGGGTGAGCCCCACCCAGGCGGCCCCCTCGTACTCGTCCACGACCAGTCCCCCGGGCAGGAGCGCCTGGACCGCGTCAGGCCGGAACGGCCAGTGGGCGAACGTCTGCGTCAGCCAGCCCGCCCGCAGCGCCGGCAGGCGCACCCGCTGCTCTGCTCCGTATGCCACCACGGGCGTCGGGTCCCCCGCGCACGATCGAAGGAAACCCACGGGGCCCGGCACGGCGGGCGGAACGGCGCCGGCCAGATCATGAAGTGGGCCAGGACTCCGGGCGTCCGGGCGTCCGGGCGAAATCCTTCGCCCGGCTCAGGGAAGGTAGTAGGTCTGCCGCAGGAACGCGGCCGTGTCCCGCAGGGCCTGGGTGTAGCCCGCCTTGTAGCGCGCGTCCGTGTCGGTGCGTCGGCTTTCGGCCTCCGCCCACTGGTCGAGGTGCAGGGCGATGTCGAGGTGGTTGCGGTAGAGCGTGCCGTGTTCGCCGTCGAGGGCCGCTCGTGTGCGCTCCTCGTCCCAGTCCTCCAGCTCGCCGGTATCGAAATCCAGCAGTTCCTCATCAGGCCGCTGCACGGTTTCCTCCTTCGTTCCCCTCAGGCCGAGGACGAGCAGCCCGGCCGTCCTTCCCAGGTACCCGTCATCGGATCCCAGTCGCGTCTGATGACCGGCTTCTGGACGACGGACTTCTGGTCGACAGACAGGAAGTAACGTCGCTTCTCCTCGCGGTCTGCCACCGCACCTGGCTGAGGCCGAGTGCGCACGCTTCAGCCGGCACAGCCTCCGTCAGTACCGGACCCACTCCGCGACCCGGGTGGCCATCCCTGAGGAACAGGCAGTCCATGCCGCCTTGCCGCGGCGGGTCCTCGCCCACCTGCTCTTGACGTGGGGCCGCTGCCGGCGTTCATCCGGCCTGGTCGGCCGTTTGCGATATGTGCAGGTGGGGACCCGGCTGCTCATGACCACGACGCCACGCCGTCGGATGCGGCAGAACCGGGTCCTGTGGCTGCTGGACCGCCTGGAACGAGGGCCCCGGGCCGATGCGGTGATCGACGCGATCGGCCGGGGTGTGCGTGCCCTGCCGCTCGGTCGCGGCCGGGACGCGCTGCACGGAAGGTGGCTGGGCCACCCCGTGCATCCGCTGATGGTGCAGGTGCCGATCGGCAGCTGGCTGTCCGCGGCCCTGCTCGATCTGCGGCCCGGCCGCTCCCGTGAAGCGGAAGTGCTTATCGGCGTCGGTCTGACCGCCGCCGCCCCCGCGGCCCTGGCGGGCTGGACCGACTGGGCGGAACTGCACCGCCAGCAGCAACGCGTCGGCCTGGTGCACGCCCTGAGCAACGTGACAGCCGCCGCGCTGTACGCCACCTCACTCACCTGCCGCCTCAGGGGACGCCACGCGGCCGGCCGAGCCTACGGCCTGCTGGGACTGACGGCGGTCGGAGTCGGCGGCATGCTGGGCGGCCACCTCGCCTACCGTCAGGCATCCGGCGCGAACCACGCCGAAGAGGTGCCGCACGTGGTCACGGAGGGCTGGCACCGGATCGGCACCGTGGACGAGTTCCCGGCCGGCCGGCCCGTGCGGCGCAGTGTGGACGACGTACCGGTCCTGGTCGTGCGCGAAACCGGCGGCACCGTCCACGCGCTGGCCGACCGGTGCAGCCACCTCGCCGGCCCGCTGTCCGAGGGCACGATCGCCGACGGATGCGTCCAATGCCCGTGGCACGGAAGCGTCTTCCGCCTCTCCGACGGCTGGAACGTACGCGGCCCCGCCACCGCTCCCCAGCCCGCCTTCGACACTCGGATCACCGACGGCCACGTCGAGATACGCCTGCGCCAGGACGACCGGGCGGAGCACACGGACAGCAGCCGGGAGACAGAGCGGGAACCGGGCTCCGCGGAGGAGGGTGTGACCCATGGATCCCCTGGCCACCACGCCTGACAACAAGGCTGAGACCACAGGTGACGCCGTAGCTGACAAGACGGACAACCGCCTCGCACCACGCCTGCGCGATCTTGCCCGGCGCACCGGACGACGGTACTCCGCAGGGCACGACCGGCCGCTGGGCGGCTATCTCGCGTCCATGACGGGGTTCGGGGCGTACACGGCGGCCTGGGCCACGGCGGTACGGCTGCGCGGGTGCCCCCTGCCCGACCGGCCCCACCCCTGGGACGTGGTCCTGACCTCGGTCGCCACCTTCCGGCTCAGCAGGCTCCTGAGCAAGGCGTCCGTCACCAGCCCGCTGCGCGCGCCCTTCACGCGGTACGTCGGCCCGCAGGGCCCCGCCGAGCTGCACGAGGAGGCGGAGCCGGAGGACGGCAGGGACACCGTCGGCGAGCTGGTGACCTGCCCCTTCTGCACGAGCGTCTGGGTGGTGTCCACCCTGACCGCCGGCCAGTTGCTGTGGCCGCGGGCAACCCGGACCGCCATGGGCGCGCTCGCGGCACTGGCCGGCGCGGACGCGCTGCAACTGGCGTACGGCGCACTGGTGAGCCGGACCACCGGGAACGACTGACCTGGCCCGCGGAGAGCCGGAGTACAACGGTGCCCACGCCGGCCGCTGCACTCCGTCACAACCTCTGTGCACAGAAGCCCCGCCGAGCCCCGGCGGGGCTTCGTCGTGGCACGGAGCCCGTATGGAGGGGGCCTACAGGAAAGTGGACCGCAATGCGCCAAAGGCGTTGGACTTTGCAGAGGTGAAGGCTACGACTTGGTTGGTCGCGAAGAGTTCCCGGGTCGGATCTGTGCGTCGGCCGTAAGACGCGTGTCGTCACCGCGTCCATGCTTCGGGCGCTCGGGAGAGGAGACCCCGAGTGCGGCGGTGCTCACGGCGGACAAGAAACCCCACGTACTCAGTAGCCCCGCCGGGCCGCACCCGCGGGGCTTCTCGTCGCACGCCGCTGTCACACGTCTATCACCAACTGCGTCGACTCCCCCGGACCAGAATGCCCTGACCTGGCATTACGCGCTCATCTTGGACTGGCCTGGACGCCCACAGACGGTCTCTACAACCTGTGCCAGGTGGTACCCAGGGAGGGACCCAGGATCAGGACGGGAGCCTCTTCTGGCCCGTCAAAGCGGTATTGCAGGGTGTTCGACGGTGTCTCACTCACGCCTCAGACCCTCTCACGTATCACGAAATCTCACACCGCTGGGGGAACCCGACGGCTCTTGACCCTCTGGGCGCGGCATGTCCGATACGCGTTCTCCGGCCTGTACGCGTGGCCGTGGGGACAGAGCGTCCTTCTTCGGCACGGCTTCCAGGTGGTCCGGGTTGCAGCACAGCGTAAGGCGCCGCCCCGAGGATCGGCATGACGCACCGGGAAGCCCTCCGGAACCTCACCGACCAGCAACCGGAACACCACACGGTGGACAAGCTGTGGCTTTTCCGCGCAGGCGCGGCGCGCGCTCGTCGTCGGCCCCCAGCGAAGAGACACGCTAGAGGCCGGCCCCGGCTCGGGACGGTTCTCGGGGGCGGACGGTCATCCGCAGCGCGCGCGGCCGTACGGTGAGCCGGGCGACCTGGCGGATGACCTGGCCCTCGGCGAGTTCCAGCCGTACCGAACGCAGCATCGTCGCGAGCGCCGTGACCATCTCGGTGAGGGCGAAACGGTCCCCCATGCACTTGTGCTTGCCCTCCCCGAAGGGCAGGAACGCGCCCGGCGGGAGTTCTTGCGCGGCGTCGTTCCACCGGTCCGGGTCGAAGGTGAGCGGGTCGGGGAAGCGCTCGGGGTCGCGGTGCAGGGCGTGCTGGCAGTAGGCCAGTTCGGTGCCGGCGGGCAGCGTCCACGCGCCGAGCCGGGTCTCCTCGATGGTGCGGCGGGTGACCAGCCAGCCGGGGTGGTGCAGCCGCAGGGTCTCGGTGATCACCCGGTTCAGGTACGGCAGCCGGGGCACGTCGTCGAAGGCGACCGGCCGTTCGCCGAGGACCGCGTCCAGCTCGGCCAGGACCCTGGCCTCGATGCCGGGGTGGCGGGCGAGTTCGTACAGGGTCCAGGACAGCACCGACGCGGTGGTCTCGGTGCCCGCCACGGCCAGGGTGAAGATCTCGGAGGAGATCTGATGTCCGGTCAGCGGCTGGCCGGTCTCCTCGTCGATGGCACGCAGCAGCATGGAGAGCATGTCCCCGGTGTCGTGCCCGGAGGCCTGCAGTTCGTCGACGGCGGTGTTGATGGTGGCCCGTACGCCGGCCCGGGCCCGGTCGAAGCGGCGGTTGAAGGGCAGCGGCAGGCGCTCGACCCAGTCGGGCAGCATCATGCGCACACCGACGTCGTTCATCACCACCGACAGGTCGCTGCGCAGCTGGCGGAAGACGGCGTCGTCGAGACTGCCGGCGAACACCGTCTTGGCCAGCATGTCGAGGCTGAGCCCGACCATCGCCTCGCGTACGTCGAGGGTCCGCCCGGGCTCCCAGCCGGCGACCGTGGCCGTCACCTCGGCGCGCATGATGTCGACGTACCGGCTGATCTCGGTGTGGGCGAACGCCGGTTGCAGCTGGCGGCGTTTGCGTACGTGGTTCCGGCCGGTGGCGGTGACGACACTGTCGCCCAGCAGCTCGCCCAGCTTGTCGTAGAGCCGGCCCTTGTCGAGGCTGGGCCCCAGGGCCTTGAGCATCTGGTGGATCAGGGCCGGGTCCTGGACCACGACGGTGCGCGTCCCGGGTTGCAGGACGATTTCGACGAGTGGTTCCCGTGTATCGCGCAGCGAGTCGATGAAGCCGAGGTTGTCGCGCATTTTCAGAGCGTGGCCGATAAACGGGAACGATCCTGCGGCCCTAGGAATGGGGGGAGGCGCAGTGGACGTCACGGGTCATCCCTTCACGTCAATCTTGGGCACCCCTATGACTTCCCTGACCTTTCCCCAGCGCAATCCTGTCATGAACGTGTCCTGCGCCACCGGGGACGAGCGGGACCGAATGAACATGCTTGGTACAACAGCCGCTGGATGACGGTGAGTCGAGTGCTGAAGGCTGGGTGGACGCCCGGAACCCTTCACGATCACCCGTACCCACACCGAGGGAGCGTGGACATGTCCACCGAACGTCCCGAACCAGCTTTAACTCCTCCCGCTGACCCCCCTGCGTCCTCCTCGGCGCCCTCGCGACGTGCCTTCATCGCCACGAGCACGGCCATCGGCGGAACGGTCGTGGCCGGCGGCCTGGTCGCCGGGCCGCCTCCGCTCGGCGCCGAGGCGGCGGTGGCCGCCGAGGCGGCTCCCGGGAGCCGCGTCTCCCTGACGGTCAACGGCGTCCGGCACACCGTCACGATCGACAACCGCACCTCGCTCCTCGACCTGCTGCGTGAGCGCCTGGGCCTGACCGGTGCGAAGAAGGGCTGCAACGCCGGGGCCTGCGGCGCCTGCACGGTGCTGGTCGACGGACGCCGGGTCAACTCTTGCCTGACGCTGGCGGTGCGGCTGGAGGGCGCCGAGGTCACCACGGTCGAGGGCCTGGAGAAGGGCGACCGGTTGCACCCCCTGCAACAGGCGTTCATCGACCAGGACGCCTTCCAGTGCGGCTTCTGCACGCCGGGACAGATCGTGTCGGGCGTCGCGTGCATCCAGGAGGGGCACACCGGCTCGCCGGAGGAGATCCGGGAGTGGATGAGCGGCAACCTGTGCCGCTGCGGTTGCTACGTGAAGATCGAGCGCGCGATCGAGCAGGCCGCGGGCAGGAAGTGAGGACCGATTCCGTGTACCCCTTCACCTACACCAAGGCCGCGGACACGCGCGAAGCCCTCAGTGCCGGTCGGCACGGCGGGCGTTACATCGCCGGCGGCACCACCCTCGTCGACCTGATGCGGGAGACCGTCGAACACCCGGGCTCGCTGGTCGACATCAGCCCGCTGCCCCTGGGCGAGATCGTCGTCACCAAGAGCGGGGGGCTGCGCATCGGCGCACTGGTGAGAATGTCCGAGGCCGCCGCCCACCGGGGCGTACGCGCCCTGTACCCCGTCATCTCGCAGGCGCTGGAACTGAGCGCCTCGGCCCAGTTGCGGAACATGGCCACCATCGGCGGCAACATCATGCAGCGCACCCGGTGCACCTACTTCCGTGACGTGACCGCCGACTGCAACAAGCGCGAGCCCGGCGCCGGATGCGCCGCGCTGCACGGCTACAACCGCGGCCACGCGATCCTGGGCGCTTCCGACAGGTGCGTGGCCACCCACCCCTCCGACGTCGCCGTCGCCTTCGCGGCGCTGGAGGCGACCGTGCACCTGCTGGGCCCGGACGGCGCACGCAGCCTGCCCTTCGCCGACTTCCTGCTCCGGCCGGGCAGCACCCCGCACCGCGAACAGGCCCTCCGCCCAGGCGAATTGATCACGGCCGTGGAGGTCCCGGCCCACCCGCGTCCCCTGAAATCCGGCTATCTAAAAGTGCGCGACCGGCAGTCCTACGAGTTCGCCCTCACCTCGGCGGCCGTCGCCCTGCATGTCGGCGGCGGAGTGATCCGCGAGGCGAAGGTGGCCGCCGGGGGCGTGGGCACCGTGCCCTGGAGACTGTCCGCCGTCGAGCGCCACCTCATCGGCGAACGCCCCTCCGACGGGCTGTGGGCCGAGGCCGCGGAGCAGGCGACCGACGGGGCGCGTCCCCTCCGGCACAACGGCTTCAAGGTGGAGTTGCTCAAACGCACCGTCGAACGTCAGCTGCGCACCGTAGGAGGCACCCAGTGAGCCAGCCACAGGCAGCGGTCGGGGCGGCGGTCCCGCGGGTCGACGCCCGGCTGAGGGTCACCGGGCAGGCGAAGTACGCCGCGGACAACAGCCCCGACGGGGTCGTGCACGCGGTCATCGTCGACAGCAGCGTCGGCCGCGGCCGGGTCACCGGCATCGACGCCCGTGCCGCCGAAGCCCACGCCGGCGTCGTCAAAGTGATCAGCCACCTCAACGCCCCCAAGCTGCCGCACCGTGAACCGGGGTTCCCACCCGGTGAGGCGCTGCGCCCCTTCCAGGACGACCGCGTCCGGTTCTTCGGGCAGCCCGTCGCGGTCGTGGTGGCGACCACGCTGGAGACGGCACAGCACGCGGCGAGCCTGGTGAAGGTCTCCTACGACGCCCGGCCTCCCTCGACCGACCTGGGCGCCGCCGATCCCGCGGACGATCCCGAGACCTACGCGCGCGGTGACGCGGACCGGGCCCTGGAGTCCGCCGACGTCACGCTGGACCTGGCGTACCGGATGGCCCGCAACCACCACAACCCGATGGAGCCGGCCGGCACCGTCGCCCGCTGGGACGGCGACCGGCTCACGCTCTGGGAGAAGACCCAGCACGTGCAGGGCACCGTGGAGACCATGGCCGCCGAGTTCGGCATGCCGCCGGACAAGATCCGCGTCATCTCGCCGGCCGTCGGCGGCGCCTTCGGCAGCGGCGGCCGGACCTGGGTGCACACCTCCATCGCGGCCCTGGCCGCCCGCGAGGTGAAACGCCCCGTGAAACTCGTCCTCACCCGCAGGCAGACGTACTTCGGCGTGGGGTACCGGCCCGCGTACGAGTACGACCTGCGGCTGGGCAGCGACCGGCGGGGCCGTCTGACCGCGTCGGTACACGACGTCCGCACCGAGTCCTCCCGCTACGAAAGGCACAGCGAAGACGTTCTCGCCGCCGGTCGGATGCTCTACAGCACACCCCACGTCCGCCAGGTGTACGGCCATGTACCGCTGGACGTGAACACGCCCACGTGGATGCGTGGCCCCGGCTACTCCAGCGGCGCGTTCTGCGTCGAGACGGCGATGGACGAACTCGCCCACGAACTGGGCCTGGACCCGATCGAACTGCGGCTGCGCAACGAACCCTCCGACGACGAGTCCAGTGGGCTGCCGTTCTCCACCCGACGCCTGCGCGACTGCTACCGCGCGGGGGCCCGCGAGTTCGGCTGGCACCGCCGCAATCCCAAGCCCCGCTCGACGCGTGACGGCGACTGGCTCATCGGCATGGGGATGGCCGCCGGTGTGTACGACACCGCGCGCAGCGAGGCCCAGGCCTCGGTCAGGCTCGACGCCGACGGCACCGCCCTGGTGCAGTCCGCCACCAGCGACATGGGCCCCGGCACGGCCACGTCGATGACCCAGGTCGCCGCCGACGCCCTCGGCCTGACCATGCGCCAGATCACCTTCCGGCTCGGCGACTCCGACCTGCCCCTGGCTCCCGGCCACCACGGCTCGAGGACCATGGCCAGTGTCGGATCCGCCGTCCAGGACGGCTGCGACAAGCTGCGCCGGCAGGCGATCACGCTCGCGGTCCAGGACGAGGACTCACCGCTGCACGGCGTCGACCCCGCCGACGTCGCGGTACGCGGCGGCCGGCTGTTCGTGAAGGACGATCCCACCCGCGGGGAGACGTACCGGCGGCTCCTGGCCCGCAACGACCGCAGCCACCTCGAAGCGCTCGGCTCGTACGCCGGGGCGCCGGAATCGGAGAGGTTCTCCTTCTACGCCTACGCCGCGACCTTCGCCGAGGTGGCCGTCGACGCCCGCCTCGGCCTGGTACGGGTCCGGCGCATGGTCGGCGTGTACGACGCCGCCCGGATCATCAACCCGAGACTCGCCGACAGCCAGGCCATCGGAGCCATGACCGGCGGTATCGGCCAGGCCCTCCTCGAACACACGGTCACCGACCACCGCGACGGGCGGATCGTCAACGCCAACCTCGCCGACTACCTCGTGCCGACCCACGCCGACATGCCCGAGATGAAGGCGATCTACATCGAGGGGGAGGACTTCGAGGCCGACCCGATCGGGGTCAAGGGTCTGGGCGAGATCGTCATCGTCGGAGTGGCGCCCGCCATCGCGAACGCCGTGTTCAACGCCACCGGCCGCCGCATCCGCCACCTGCCCATCACCGCCGAAGCACTGCTCTGAGCCCTCGGGCGGCCGGTGCACTCACCGGACCACCCCGGGATCCCGAGCGGTGAAGGCGCACCTACCCACGGAGGCCGGCGATGCTGAACATCGCGTACACCTTGCACCAGTGGTACGGCAGGGCTCGTCCCTTCGCCCTCGCCACCGTCACCGACGTCAGCGGCAGCGCACCCCTGCCCGTCGGCAGCGCCCTCGCCGTCGACACGGAGGGCACCGCGGTCGGGAGCGTCTCCGGCGGCTGTGTCGAAGCGGCGGTCTACGACCTGTGCCGGCACGTCCTGGCACACGGCGGGCCACCGGTTCGCACCCGCTTCGGCTACTCCGACGACGACGCCTTCGCCGTCGGCCTGACCTGCGGTGGCGAGATCGAGGTCCTGGTCCAGCGCGTGGACCCCGCCGCCGAGGCGCACCTCGCCGCCGCCCTGGAGGCCGTGCTCGCGGGCCGCCCCTGCGCCGTGGCCCACGTCATCGACGGCCCCCGGGAATTCCTCGGCCGCACCCTCCGCGTATCCGACGGCGGTCCCCACGACGGCATCCTCGACGGCACGCACGACGGCTCCCTCGGCGGTGCGAACGAGGACAAGGTGGTCGCGGCGCACGCCCGTGCGCTGCTCCGCGCGGGACGCACCGCACGCGTCGAGGTCGGCGGCGAAGCCGACACGTGCCCCACGCGGTTGACCGTCCTCGTCCACACCCACGCACACCGCCCCCGCATGCTGATCTTCGGCGCCGTCGACTTCGCCGCCGCCCTCAGTCAGGCCGGCCGCTTCCTCGGCTACCACGTCACCGTGTGCGACGCCCGCCCCGTCTTCACCACGCGGGCCCGCTTCCCGCACGCCGACGAGATCGTCACCGACTGGCCCCACCGCTACCTCGCGGCCACCGAGACCGACGCCCGCACCGCCGTCTGCGTCCTGACCCACGACGCCAAGTTCGACATCCCCCTGCTGCGGTCGGCGCTCGCCCTCCCCGTCGGCTACGTCGGCGCCATGGGCTCCCGACGGACCCACGACCGCCGCGTCGACCTGCTCCGGGAAGCCGGCGTGCCCGAGGAGCAGCTGGCCCGTCTGCACTCACCGATCGGCCTGGACCTCGGTGCCCGGACTCCCGAGGAGACCGCCCTCTCCATCACCGCGGAGATCATCGCCCACGCCAACCGCGGCACGGGCCTGCCCCTGTCGCACGGCACGGGTCGGATCCACCCTCCCGCACAACCGCTGCCCGGCCTGGCGGGGGTCGGCAACCCCTGGAACGCCGGGTCCGTTCAGGTCAGGGTGGTGGTGTGAATCTTTCGGAACTGGGTGGCTTTCTGAGGTCACGCCGTGATCGCATTCGACCCGCGGATGTCGGCCTACCGACCGGGCCACGCCGCCGTGTACCGGGTCTTCGCCGTGAAGAGGTCGCTCAACTGGCCGGTGTCTCGGTCGACTACTACATCGAGCTGGAGCGCGGGGCGGGCGTCCAACCCTCGGAGCAGATGCTCGCCGCGCTCACCCGGGCACTCCGACTGAGCCGGGACGAGCGCGACTACCTCTTCGCCCTGGCGGGCCGTCCGGTGCCCCCGTCCGGCAGTCCGGCCGACCATGTCCACCCGGGGATGCTGGACTTGATGCACCGACTGGGGGGCACACCGGCCCAGGTGGTCACCGACCTGCGCGTCATGCTCGTACAGAACCCGGCGGCCCGTGCGCTGCTCGGTCCGCCGCCGGCCACGACCGGATGGTCCGCGAGCTTCCTGTACCGGTGGTTCACCGACCCGCGAGCGCGGGCGCTCTACCCGCCCGAGGACCATGCCGAGCACACCCGCTCCTTCGTGGCCGACCTGCGGGCGGCCTCGGCCCGGCGCGGCGCTGACCCCGATGTCCGCGCGATGATCACGGCACTGAGCACGCGGAGTCCCGAATTCTCCGAGCATTGGGCGCAGCACGACGTCTCGTTCCGGCGCCACGACAGAAAACGCCTGATACACCCGGAGCTCGGACTCCTCGAGGTCAACTGTCTGAACCTGTTCAGCGAGGACGGACGGCAGCGACTGCTCTGGTTCACCCCCGCTGTCGGGACCGACTCGGTCGCCAAACTGGAACTACTCGCCGTGCTCGGCACACAGAGCTTCGAGGAGCAGGAGTCCTGAGAGGCGCTTTTCACCCTTCCTGGTTCGAGGGAGTGCAAGACATGTCCGTTTCGGAAAACAATGCCCTGTCCTACGCGGCAACCGTCTCCCGGCAGCTCGTACATCGCGCCGCCATCTGCGAGGTGTTTCTGACCGATACTCGGCGCCGTTCCGACAATGAGTTCCTCGTCGCGGCGCAATTGCCGCGCGTCCACAGTTACTACAGCGACCACCTGGTGAATCCGGCCGCCTACGACCCGCTTCTGTTACTCGAAGTGTTCCGACAGACCTCCATCCTGGTCGCCCACGAACACTGCGCCGTCCCGCTGGGCAGCAAATTCAGCTTCAATTCCGGCGAGTTCACCGTCCTCGACACCACTGCGCTGGAGATCGGGCGGCTGCCCGGGCGGGGGCTGCTGACCGTCACCGTCACGGGCGAGAAGCACCGCGGCGCCGAGCTCGTCGGCGTCACCCTGGAGATGCGGCTGGCCGTCGACGGCCACGACGCCGCATCCATGACCATGACCATCCAGTGGATGCCCGGCGAGGCGTGGGACAAGCTGCGTGCACGCGGCCGTGCCGCCCTCGACCTGGAGACTCCGCGCCCGCACCCCCATGGCCGCCGGCTCAGCCCTGCCGCGGTCGGGCGGCGCTCGCCCGACAACGTCGTCCTGGCGAATGCGGCGGCCGTCGGACGCCAGGTCGTGGCTCAAATCATCGTCGACCAGGCGCATCCGGCTCTGTTCGACCACCCGCTCGACCACATCCCCGGTGCGCTGTTCTTCGAGGCATACCGGCAGACCGCCCTGCACGCGGCCCACGAACTGCTGGGCCTGTCGCCCCGGCGGCTGACGCTGACGCACTGCGCGGCCGCCTTCACACGGTTCGGTGAGTTCGAACTGCCCACCGTGTGCCAAGCCGAATTGGTCGAGGACCGGGCGACGCCGGGCGCGGCCGTCTTCCGTATGGAGATGCTCCAGGAGAAGGCCGTGATCTCCACGGCCGAGGTCGCCCTGCGGTGCACCAGCCCCATCGGCCGGTTCCTCATCCCTGCCTCGGCCCAGGCCCCGGCGCACCATGCCTGCTGAACAGGAGGGCCCTCCGTATGCCCCTGCCCATGGTCTGGTTCGACTTCGGCGGCGTACTCTCGCCGCCCCTGGACGAGTTGTACGACGCCTACCACCGCAAGACCGGCATCGCGCCCGCGCAACTGCAGGCCGCCATGAAGGAGGTCGCGGACGAGCTGGGCATGCCGACCCTGGCGCCCGTCGAGCTCGCCGCTCTCACGGAGGCCGAGTGGGGGCGCCGTCTCCGCCGTGTCCTGACCGACCGTCACCCGGAGCTCGATCTGAGCCGTGCCCGCCTGGAGGGCTTCGGCGAGCAGTGGTTCGACGGTGTCACGGCCAACCCGGTGATGGTGGGCGCCCTGCGGAGCGCCCGTGACAACGGGTTCCGCGTGGGCATCCTGTCGAACAACGTCGTCGAGTGGGAGCCGTACTGGCGGGCGATCGTCGCCCCGGCCGGCGACGTCGACTGTCTCATCGACTCGTGCAAGGTCGGCGTCCGCAAACCCGACCCGAGGATCTTCGACCTGGCGGCCGGGACGGCCGGTGTCGCCCCCGAGGACTGCGTGCTCGTCGACGACCTCGCGGGCAACTGTGCCGCGGCCCGACGGCGGGGCTGGCACGCCGTCCACTTCCGGGACAACCGTCAGGTCCTCGCCGCGTTGCGGGATCTGACAGGTCTGCCGAGCCTCTCCTGACGCTCGCCCGGCTGCCGTCGTCGCACCCGCGAGGGGCTACGGGGCGGGCACCGGAACGACGTCGCCCGCCGCGTCGCAGCGGACGGTCCAGGGTGTCTCGTAGCCCTCCTCGTAGACCCGTACGTCCACCTCGGGGGATCGTCCGCTGTCGGACGCCTGGGCGCCGGCCGCGGTGCAGATGACCTGGCTGAGCCCGAGACCGCCACCACGGGTCATGTTCGCCACGGTCACGGGGAGGCGCACGTCCACGGCGCCGTCGGCGCCCTGCGCGACCAGCCCCCCGTCGAGTGGAGGTACCTCGGTGCTCAGGCCGCGAGCGCGTTCGGCGGCGTCGGGGCCCCTGAGGAGCAGGTCGAGTGCCTTTTGCGGGGTCGGAGGGGCGTCGACCTCGCGGGTGACGGCCTGAATGCCGTACGGGCCGACGAAGTAGAGCCGGGCATAGTGGTGCGAGGACCCCGGTTCGCGGAGGCCGGACGCCGGGGCGCCGGCTCGGACCGGGCCGGTGGAGCCGATCCCGCAGCCCGCCGACAGCACGCCCACCACGGCTACGAGACAGGTGAGTCGGCGCTTCATGGCTGGTCCTCCTGCCGGGGGGTGAGGGGGAGCGTGATGGTGAACACCGCGCCGCCGCCGGGGAGGTTGGCGGCGGTGAGGGTGCCGTGGTGCAGCCGTACGTTCTCCCTCGCGATGGCGAGTCCCAGGCCGCTTCCCTCGGACCGGCCCCGGGCGGCGTCCCCCTTGTAGAAACGGTCGAAGACGTGCGACAGGACCTCGTCGGGGATGCCGGGGCCCGCGTCGGCGACGTCGATCACCAGGGACTCCCGCGTGGCGGTCGCCCGGACCGTGACGGGAGCGGCGCCGTGGCGCAGCGCGTTGCCGATCAGATTGGCGAGGACGACGTCGATGCGCCGCGCGTCGACCCGGATGCGCGGGTCGTCCTCGGGTAGCTCGGTGATCACCTCGTCCGGCTCGCGCCAGCCGCGCAGGTGAAGCGTCTTGTGGACGACGGTGCGCAGGCTCACGTCGTCCAGGTGCAACACCGCCGCACCCGCGTCGAAGCGGGAGATCTCCATGAGGTCCTCGACCATGCCGGTCAGCTTGCGGGTCTCGTCGCTGATGAGGAGGACCGCGTCGGCGGTGTCCGGAGGCAGGATGCCGGAGCGGGCGTCCTCGTCGAGGGCGTCGGTGACGGCGGCCATGGCGGCGAGCGGCGTCCGCAGCTCGTGCGAGACGTCCGCGGCGAACCGGCGGGCATGGGCCTCCATCCGCCGCAGTTCCGCGCCGTCCCGCTCCAGTGCGGCCGCCATGGTGTTGAACGTGCCGGTCAGCGCGGCGAGTTCGTCCTTGCCGACGATGTCCAGGCGGGTGTCCAGGGCGCCCGAGGTGATCTTCTCGGCGGCCGTACGCAGCTGCCGTACGGGACGCAGCACCCGGTGGGCCGCGAACAGGGCGGGCACGACGGCGAAGGCGAGCGTGGGGACGGCGCCCGCCCAGGCCGCGGTGATCAGGGCGGAGACGTCGGCCTGTTCGCCGTCCAGTGACAGGACGGCGTAGGCGACCAGCCCCGAGGGTTTCCGCGCTCCCTCGCGCCCACCGGTGTAGCTGATCGGCATGCCGATGAGCAGCCGGGGCCCGTCGGCGTGCTCGACCCGCTCGTAGAAGGTGGCGTCGCCGTTCTCCGCCGCGTCGCGCAGGGCGCCGCTGACGCCGCTCGCGGTGCCGATGAGCGGCCCGCCGTCGCGGGCGACGGCCGTGTGCCGGCCGTGCGCGTCCGAGGCGCTGTCCAGCCGGCGCGCGAAGATGCGCAGATCCACGTCGGTGGGATCGGCCGGGAGGTTGGGGGCGAGCGAGGCGATCTGGAGGCGCAGTTCGCGGACGGCGCTGTTCTGGGTGCGGTCCAGGATCGAGCTGCGGGCCTGCCGGAAGGTGAGCAGGGCGGTGATCGACGCGCTGAGCGCGGCGACGAGGACGAACGCGACGACCAGGCGTGGCCGCAGCCCGCGGGGCAGGATGGGTTTCATGCGGGCAGCGGGCCGAAGCGGTAGCCGAAGCCACGTACGGTCTGGACGTACACCGGGCGGCGGGGATCCGCTTCGATCTTGGCGCGCAGCCGCATCACACAGGCGTCGACCAGGCGGGCGTCCGCGTAGTAGCTGTGCTCCCAGATGTCCTCCAGCAGCTGCTGGCGGCTGAAGGTCCGCTCCGGGGCGGCGCTGAGAAAGAGCAGCAGCTTCAACTCCGAGGGGGCCAGAGGGAGTTCCTCGCCGTACTTGCGGACGATCAGCGCGTCGCGGTCGATCTCGAGATCGCCCACCGAGGTCGGACCGGCACCGGTGTCGCCGCCGCCCGGGGAGGGGGCGACGCGGCGCAGCACCGCGCGCATCCGGGCCTCGATGACGGCGGCGCCGGCGGGCTTGACGACGTAGTCGTCGGCGCCCGTCTCCAGGCCGATCACCACGTCGATGTCGTCGCCGCGCGCGGAGAGGATCACGATGGGGACCTGGCTGGTCTCGCGGATGCGGCGGCATACTTCCAGGCCGCTCATGCCGGGCAGCATCAGGTCGAGGAGCACCAGATCCGGCTTGATGGCGACCAGGGCGTCGAGACCGTCCTCGCCGGTGCCGACCGCCTCGGTCTCGTGCCCGTTGCGGGCCAGGCCCAGGACGACACCGCGGCGCACGGCCGGATCGTCCTCGATCAACAGGACACGGCTCATGTACGGATTCCCTTCACGGATTCCCTTCCACGGTGAGCGTGTTGTTCCGACCATTGTGTGAGCCGTCAGGAGGCCCGGGGGGGGCCGGGGGCCGGGGGTCACTCCAACCGGCCGATGTCGACCGTGCCCGCCCCCGGCACCGGCTCCGGCACCGCCGCCCACAGGACGACTCCGGCCAGGGCCGCCGCGGCCGTCGCGATCACTCCGCACCTGCCGCGCGCCCACCCCGCCCGGAACCGCACCGGATCCTCGACGAACCGCTTCGTCACCGCCGCGGCCACCAGCGACACCCCGATCGCGACGACGGTCGCGCCCCGGTCCCCGAGCCCCGACAATCGGGGCAACAGCAGCAGGTACACCGGCCAGTGCCACAGATACAGGCTGTACGACAGCTCCCCCAGGCGTTGCGGCAGGCGGCCGCCCGCGATCCGTGCCGCCCGGGTGCCCGGCACCCGGGCCATCAGGACGATCATCACGGCCGCGGCGAGAGAGTGCAGGAAGAGCCCGCCCCGGAAGAGCAGGGGCGCGGTCTCGCCCTCGGTCACGGTCCACGCCGCCAGCAGCCCGCACCCCAGGACCAGGCAGACGAGGTCGGCGGCGCGGCGCGGCACGCGGCGCGCGAGGTCGCACACCGGCGCGGTGGCCGCGAGCGCCCCGAGCAGCAGGGCGGCGCCACGGGTGTCGGTGCCCTCGTAGGCGCGGGTGGTGTCCACCGCCGCCCCCAGCGAGACGGTCAGGGCGAGGGAGACCAGGGCGCCCACGCCGGCGAGCGAAGCCACGAGCGGCTCACCGCACCGTCCTCGGGCGGCCACCGCCACCACCAGCGGCCAGACCAGGTAGAACTGCCACTCCACGCCGATGCTCCACAGGTGGGCGAAGACGCGGGTGTCGGAGGCGTTCCAGTAGCCCACCTGCTCGGCGATGTAGTGCCAGTTGACCGCCTGGGCCCCGACCCAGGGCATGTCGTCGAGTGCGAAGCGCAGCTGCGCCGTGCTCCCCCACGCCCATGTGGCCGCTCCGGTCACGACCACCACGCAGACGAGAGCGGGCAGCAGGCGACGGGCCCGGCGGGACCAGAACACGGCCAGGGCGATCCGGCCGCGCCCCGTCGCCTCGCCGAGGAGCAGCCCGGTGATCAGGTAGCCGGAGAGCACGAAGAACAGGTCGACGCCGAGAAACCCGCCGCGCAGATGCCCGGCGTGGAAGAGCAGCACGGCCGCGACCGCGAACCCGCGCAGCCCGTCGAGGGCTGCCATGTGCGCACGGCCCACCCCGCTGCGGCGTGTCACACGGCGCCGGGCGGGCACCGTGCGGCCGGGCGCGGGTGCGGGTGACGGAAGACGCGAGAGCATGAAGTCGACCGTTCCGTCAGGCGGCGCAGCCGAGCTTGTCGT
The DNA here is from genome assembly GCF_964272415.1 of Streptomyces sp. SudanB52_2052. Taxonomy (NCBI): domain Bacteria; kingdom Bacillati; phylum Actinomycetota; class Actinomycetes; order Kitasatosporales; family Streptomycetaceae; genus Streptomyces; species Streptomyces sp. SudanB52_2052. The sequence continues at coordinate 1,686,206 of NZ_OZ186796.1, forward strand.
ATCGCTCGTCGCCGGTCCAGGATTCCCGGGCCCAGGAGTCCACCGACGCCGGCGTGAAGTTCTCCTGCTCGCCGAGCTTGTCGGTGAACCACTTGGCGAAGGCGGCCGCTCCCTGTTGGCAGTTGTGGATCCCGTCCGCGGCGCGCTGTGCCTTGGCCGCCGAGGCGTCGGTGCCCCACACCTGCGAGGCGTCGAAGAAGGCCGCCGTGCCACCGCTCTTCCCGGCGACTTCCGCGGCTGCCTTGGGGGCGGTGCGCATCTGCGCCTCGTGCGGCCCGTAGAACGCGTCGATCTTGATGGGCGGCGGCGAGACGAACACCAGCTTGGCCCCGGCGTCCTCGGCCGTGTCCACGGCCTTCTCGTAGGCGGCCCGCTGCTGGTCCGGGCTTCCCCAGTCGTACGTCGTGACCTGGTAGGCGATCACGGTGGGACGGAACGACTCGATGTCCTTGCGCAGTTGCTTCCAGGTCTCGGCCGAGATCATCCGCGTGATCTTCTCGCCGCTGTCGACGATCGTGCCCCCGCCATCCGAGGAGGAGTTCTCGAACTCCACCCCACTGGCCTTCAGGGCCGCGCCCAGGGCGGGAGCCTCGGCGCCCGCGATGGAGTCGCCCAGCCACAGCACCTTCGCGCCGGTGCTCGTCGTCGGGTTGCCGTTCCCCTCGTCCCGGGTGCCGGTGCCCTGCTCGCCGCACCCGGCCGTGGTGAGGCCGAGCACGGCGACCGCGGTGACCGTGCTCAGGGCGTGGCGGGGGGAACGGGGACGGGACTTGTGCCTGCTGTTCATGCCCCCAGCACAACAGCCTTCGAGCGTCCGGCCGCCCGCCGTCATCGTTTGCTCATAGTCCGGTCAAGGAGCGCTCATGAAGGCCGGCGGATCTCGCGCAGTTCCATCGCCGCGGGAGGTGGGAGGGAGCCGGGGCGCGGTGCCTGGAAGGCCTGGAAGAGGTAGGCGAGCAGGCGCCGGGAGGCGGCGAGGGCGGTTTCTCTCGGTTGTCCGGCGAGGCCGCTGTTGGCCAGGAGCAGGAGGGTGATGTCGGCGGGGTCGAAGTCGTCGCGCAGCTGTCCCGTCTCGCGGGCACGCTGAACCAGCCGCGCCAGAGCGTCCTCGGCGCGGTCGCGTTCATGATCGTGGTCAAGGGTGTCGGGGAACTGATCGAGGAACACGGTGGCGAAGCCGCGGTCGGTCACCTGTGTGGTGCACACCTTCTCCAGGAGGGCGTACAGGCCGTGAGCGGGGTCAGGGTCGGCGAGAGCCTCGTCGAAAGCTGCCGCGCAGAGGGCGAGTTGCTCGGCGAAGGCGGCGGTGGCGAGCGCGGTGCGGGTGGGGAAGCGGCGGTAGAGGGTGGCCACGCCGACGCCGGCGCGGCGGGCGACGGCGCTCATGGGGGCGTCGACGCCCTGGTCCGCGAAGACCTCGCGCGCGGCTTCGAGGAGGCGTTCCCGGTTGCGCCGGGCATCGGCGCGCAGGGCCGCCGGGTCTGTGTCGCCGGGCACCTCGCCGACGTGCCCGGACGGCTTGTGAGATGGCTGAGCGGGCAATGTCTCTCACTTCGAGCTGAACGGACGATGTCGTCCACTTACGGGTCTAGCGTGAGCGTACAGCGGGCGCACACAGCGCCTCCGCAGCTCCGGAACGCGACCGCGAGACGGGGGCGACCTTGAACGGAGAGCAGTCATGGATCTCGATCTCGACGGCAAGCGTGTCCTCGTCACCGGGGCGAGCAAGGGCATCGGCCTCGCGATCGTCCGGGCCTTCCGCGCCGAAGGCGCCGAAGTCGTCGCCGTGTCTCGGGAAACCACGTCCGAACTCCAGGCCACCGGCGCCAGGTTCGTGTCCGCCGACCTCGCCGAACCGGCTGCCGCGCAACGGATGGTCGAGAGCGTGCTCGACCTGGACCCGCGCCTCGACGTCCTCGTCAACAACGTCGGCGGCGGGAGCACGTCCAGGGAGGCACTTGCCGATCCCTTCGGTGGCGGGGTCGACGCCTGGGCGAGCGTCTTCGCCCTGAACCTCGGTGCCGCCGTGGAGACGACCCGGGCCGCGCTCCCCGCGTTGACCAGGTCCCGGGGCGCGGTCGTGAGCATCAGCTCTCAGAACGCCCGCGATCCGCGCGGAGTGCCGCTGTCCTACTCGGCGGCCAAGGCCGCGCTCAACGCCTTCTCCCGGGGCCTGGCCGAACAGGTCGCGGAATCGGGGGTCCGGGTCAACGTCGTCACCCCGTCCGGCACGCGGACCCCGCTGCTGACGGGCGGTGACGGCTTCGGTGCAGAACTGGCGGGGCACCTGGAACTCGACCAGGACACGCTGTTGGCGATGCTGCCCCAGCAAGCCGGAATGGTGACCGGCGCATTGATCGAGCCGGCCGAGATCGCTCGGGCCGTGCTGCTGCTGGCTTCTCCGACGATGCCAAGCGCGATCGGCTCCAACTGGGTGGTGGACGGCGGCGCCCTCAAGACTCCCTGACGGCCCGACACGTGGGGGTCCGACGCCGCGCGGGCGGCGTTTCCCGGCCGCCTCACTGAACGGGTGAGCCCTCTCCCGCCGGCGAGGCGGACCGCGGCTCCCTCGCCTGCAGCGTCGCCAGGAGTTCGTCCGACATCAGCGGTCGGCTGAATTCCAAGAGGTCCCAGGTCAGCGGAGCCGGTCGCAGCGTGTTGGCGTCGAGGTTCACCATGGCTCGCGTTCCGCGGGCGTGGACAGTCTCGCGATCAGCGGACAGGATCACGAACTCATAGGTGAAACTCGAACGCCCCACATGTCCGAGCCAGAACCGCACCTGGACCTCCCCCAGCCGAGTGATGGGGACGTCATAGGTCAGCTGCATCGACCGGACCACCTGAACCATCTCCGGAGATCCCGAACCACGGCCGAAGGGAAACCCCTTTCGGATCAAGTAGCTGTTGAATGCCCGCTCGAAGAGGAAGGGGAATTTGTTGTGATGGACCATGCCGTACGCATCAAGGTCTTCGAAGTGCACGGAAACCGTTTCGTAAACGCCCACGGGTTCCTTGCTCCTGGCCGAGGTCATGATGAATCCGTTTCTGACGAATGGTTCGGTCGCCACGCCTCCCACGCCCCCGCTTGACGTCCCGAGCGGCGTGGTTATTCGTATCACCAAAGGGGGGAAGGTCATGGACCAGCCTGTCCGCGACGCGTACGCGGTGCTCCTGCCGGTTGTGGAGGAGTTGTCCGTGAGCCCGTGGCTCCGCACGCTCCTGGAGCGGGGGACAGTCGCCGTACTGCCCGGGGAGACCCGCGACGAGTACGTGGCTCGGAGCATGAGCCCCGAGCGTCGTGCCACGGAAACCGCCGCCGACTTCACCCGGTTCGTCAGCGAGGTCGAAGGTCTGGCGGGGACGTCTGTCCTCGTAGCGGTCGACCAGGAGCCGTGGGGCATCCAGCGGCTGCACGGACTCGTCCCCGCCTACCCCGGGACCGGCCTGCTGCCGCAGCTCTCCGACGACGAGATCCGTTCATCCGCGAAGGCGGTGGCGGCAGCGGCGGCGGATCTCGGTGTGAACATGTTCCTCGCGCCCGTACTCGACGTCCTGCGCGGAGCCAATCCATGGCTGGAGGGCCGCACCCTCGCGCTGGACCCCGACGAGGTGGGCAGGATCGCCGCCGCTGTCGTCACCGGTCTGCGGGACGGTGGCGTGGTGGCCGTCGGCAAGCATTTCCCGGGCTTCCCGCGACTCGATCTCGACCCCGCCCTCCAGGACACGGTGCTGGCGGCCGAGGAGACCGACGAAGCCGACCTCATCCCCTTCCGCCGCGTCGTCGAAGCCGGGGTCGGAGCAGTCATGCTCGGCCCCGCGGTCGTCGAGGCTCTGGATCCCCGCGAGCCGGCGGCCACCTCGAGGACGACGGTGGAACTCCTGCGGGCCGCTCGCCTTCGATGGACTGGTCATCAGCGACGACCTCGACGCACCGAGCACCACGCGTGGCCGCAGCCTCGTCGACACGGTCTTCGCGAGCATCGAGGCGGGGGCGGGCTGTCGCGCGGGCCGCGGAGCACGTACGCGCGGTTGCCGAGACGGCCAAGGGCGTGTGAGTCGGGGAGGGGGTGGCAGGCGCCGAGTCCGCATCCCGGGCTGTCGACGAGACGCTGCTTGGCCGTGTGCAGAGGAAGGGCTGTGGGGCGGCTTCAGGGTGCGATGCCCACGCCCTCGATACGGCTCCACTCCTGTTCCTGCGCGGCGGACATGGCGGGCCAGTGGAGACCACCGGGCCGGGGACGGACCTGGGTGGCGAACGGGGCGGGGCGGAACGCCGGATCGTGGAAGCAGCCGCCACCGTGGGTGGTGTCGAACGCGTGGCACGAACGCGCGATCGACGTGGGGGTGGGCTTCCGGCCGGTGCGTGCCCATGTGTCCAGAGCCGCCAGGGAGTTGGCGTACTCGGCGATGCTGAGCGCGCTGTGGTCGCTCTCCCTCGTGAAGGTCTGGACGAGGTTCTCGCTCCGGCCGGCGGCCTGGACCGTGGCGCGGTAGGCCGCCTCGTGCTCGACGAAGACCTGTGGGTCGTCGATCGCGTGCAGGGTGAGGACCGGGAGTGGGATCCGTCCGGTGAGGTCGCTGTCGTAGGAGAGGTCGCGGCGCGCGGTGGGGTCGGCCGAGAAGCGGGCCACGCCGGCGTTGAGCGCCTTGTCGTCGTGCGAACCGTCGTAGCGGACCCCACGGTTGCCGAACGGGTTACGGCCGTCGAGCCGGTGGGACACGATGTCCCGGACGAGGAAGGCCGCGTACTGCATGTGCGTGGCCAGGGAGTGCTCCGGGACGCGGGTGACGGCCAGGATGTCGTCGAGGTTGCGCTGCTGCCGCGCGGTGCGGTCGGCCGGGTCGGAGTCGATGCCGGTGCACTCCTGGAGCCGGCCGTGGACCTCGTCGGGTGTCATCGGGGAGTCCGCGGGCAGTCCTTGCCACAGCGGGTACTGCGGTTCGGTGGGGCGGGGCAGGTTGCGGCAGTAGTACTGGTAGACCGTCCGCAGGTCCACGCGCGTGTCGTAGCCGCGCGAGCCGCCGGCCAGGAAGCCGTTGGTCAGCAGGACCCCGTCGTAGGCGCCGCGCTTCCCGCCGTAGGTCTCGGCGGCCTTGGCGGCGACGTTGCCGCCCCAGGACTGGCCGTGCAGGTAGGTGCGGTCGGGGTGGCCGAAGCGGCTGACGAACAGGCGGCGTACGTTCTCCGTGTCGGCGGCGGCCATCCTGACCCCGTAACCGCCGCGCCGGTACGAGGAGCCCACCCAGGCGTAGCCCTCGTCGACCATCACCGCCCAGCGTTCCAGGTCCTCGGTGGTCGTGGACTCGTCGTAGGAGAAGTCGGGGCCGCCGTGGGCGTGGACGACGAGGGAGCCGTTCCAGTCCTCGGGGACGGCCATCGTGTAATACGCGCCGTTGGCGTCCCGGCCTGTGTAGCAGTCGGCCTTCTCCTCCAGGTGCCCCGGGCAGGGGGCCGCGGTGGGGCGTGAGGGGTCGGCCGGGGTGGCGGGCGCGGTGCCGAGCGTGCCCGCGACCGCGACCGCGACCAGGGCCGTCAGCAGGGCCGAGCGGCGTCCGCGGGTGTGGGGACCGGGTCCGGGCACGGCAGGTGTGTTCAAGGACGTGCTCCTTCAGGCATGTGTGCGGGGCGAGTTGTCAGACACCGCGTCCGGCGGGCGGTGTCAGGTGGCGCACGGGCAGCACCGCCAGCGGCACGTGGTGCTGCCCGGAGTGGACGTCGCGGTCACGCAGCGACGCCTGGCCGACGGGGCGCGGGAACGAGATCTTGACGACGTTCAGCGAGGGGATGCGGAAGATCTGCACGTCGGCCTCGTCGACTCCGTAGAGCCGGGCGACCGTGCCCTCGTCGAGGAACGCCTCGTCGGCGGCGATGCGATAGCCGTCCGCGTCCCGCAGGAACAGCTCCATGGTGACCCAGAACGGCCCGGCGTTCTTGGACCGGACCTCGTACGCCAGGTCGCCCAGGGTGGTGGGGACGGTCTCAGCCATGGTGGGAGGCCTCCTCGAACTCGGTGCGGAACATGTCGGTGGGGGTGAGGGTGTCGACGACGTGGTTCAGCACGAACTCGTACGCCGGACCCCGCTCGACCTCGGCCGGTGAGGTGGCGAACGCCAGGCTCGGCAGGTAGTCCATGTCGGGCGTCGGCAGGTGCAGCATCAAGGGGTTGGCGATCTTCGCGACGGCGGTGGCGGTGCTCTGGTCCGGTGCGCTGACGAGGAGCATGACTCCCACCTCGCGGGGCGGACCCACTGCCGGATCCAGATGCCCGAGGATGGCGTTGTGCCCGTAGAGGCGCAGGTCGAAGGCGTACTCGTCGTCGCCGAGGCCGATCGTCTGCGCCACCCGCTGCCTGATCATCGTGCGCATCAGGGCGGCCCAGTCGTCGATGTCGGCGAGGATGCGCGGGTCCCGGATCGCGCTGAACGACATTGTCTCGTAGCCGGTGATCCGGGCGCCCTCGAGCTTGATGGTGTGCTGGTCGGCGACGTGGAACCGCGAACCCTCGACCCGCACGGTGCGGTCGTCCAGGGCGGTGTAGACGGCCTCTCGGACGTCCAGGGTGCCGTCGGGCTCGCGCATCTCGAACGGGTTCACCGTCTCGTAGAGCATGTGGGCGGCGACCAGGGTCGGTGTGCAGGCGACCGTCGGATCGAGCGGCTCGATGGTGAAGCCGTCGGCGTCGATGGTGGCCAGCACCCCACCGGAGCGCGGGTCGCTGGTGCACTGTCCGCCGCACTCGATGATCTTGGCGGCGTGCCAGGTCGGCCCGGCCGGCATCCCCTTCATCAGCGGATGGGCGGCGGCGATGGCGGTGTCCGTGGCACGGCCCGCGAGGACGACCTGCGCACCGGCCTGGAGCGCGGCGACGATCGGCTCGTGCCCCATGGCGCCCACGATGTGCGTACAGCTCTGCAGCGTCTCCGCCTCCAACGGGCCCAGCGGAGGCAGGGGATGGATGCGGCCCTCGTCCAGGCGCTCCAGGAGGGCGCCGGTGTCCTGCTCGCTGTAGATGCGCGCCACCCGCAGCCGGAGTCCCTCGGCCGCCAGGATGTCGGCGACGATGCCGGCGACCCAGTCGACACCGGAGTCGGTTCCGCTGGTGCCGCACGAGCCCACGATCAGTGGGATACCGGCGCCCGCCGCCGCCTTGAGCAGGACCCGCAGGTCACGGGCGACCGCGGCACGGGTGGTCTTGGGCTGTGACGCGCCGAGATAGTGGGGACCGGAGTCGGTGCTGCCCCCGTCGACGGAGATGACGTCGGCGCCGAGCGCAAGCCCTCGCTCGATCGTGGCCTCGGGAAAGCCGGCTCCGAGCATGCCGGTCGGTGCCAGGACCTTGACCTGGTCGACCCGTTCGTTGTCCATGGTCCTCTTTCCTGTCGGTACCGGGCACGTGGCGGGCGGGTGTCACCCGTCACCCCGGGCGGTGGGAGCGTGGGGCAGCAGGTGGGTGTTCACCGCGAACCGGGGGCGGCCGTCGAGGGCGGCCACCACCTCGGCCGCACCCTCCAGGCCGGCGGCGGCCCGTGCTTCGGCGGTCTGGCCCGCGAGGTGGGAGAAGACGACGATTCCCTCGACGTCCCGCAGCGGGCTGTCGGCCGGGAGCGGCTCCTCGCTCACCACGTCGAGCGCCGCCGCGGCGATCTCGCCGGTGCGCACGGCGTCGGCAAGGGCCTGTTCGTCGACGACGGCACCCCGCGCGGTGTTGACCAGCACCGCCGTCGGCTTCATCCGCCGGAAGGCGGCGGCGTCCAGGAGACCGCGTGTGCGGTCCGTCAGCGCGGTGTGCACCGATACGTAGTCGGATGCCGCGAGCAGCTCGGGGAGCGCGACGAACCGCACCGACGGGTCCGACCGCTCGTCCTCCGGCACACCGGTCGTGCAGAGCACCTCCATGCCGAAGGCCCGCGCCAGCGGCACCACGGCGCGCGCCGCCGCCCCGTATCCGATCAGGCCGAGCGTCGTTCCGCGCACCTCATGACCGTCCTCCCTCGGCCACCGGCCGGCGGCGACGCCCGCCGCGCTCTGCACCAGTCGCCGCGCGGCCGTCAGCAGCAGACCGAGGGTGTACTCGGCGACGGAGTTGGCGTTGATTCCCGGCAGGTTGCTCACCGTGATGCCGAGCCTGCCCGCGGCGACGACGTCGATCGAGTCGTAGCCGACGCCGGTGCGCACGATGGCGCGCAGGCGGGGTGCTTCGCTGAGGACCTGGGCGGTCAGGGGGTCATGGCCGACCAGCGCCGCGTCGATCCCGTCGAGGGCGGCGACGAGTTGCTCGGGACCGCGTCGGCCGGCCAGCGGGGCGTGGACCGTCGTGTGGCCGTGCGCCCGGAGAAGGTGATCGACCTCGTCGCCGGGCCGTAGGTAGTCGGTGGTGATCAGGATGCGGGGCACGGTTCCTCGTCTCTGGCTGCGTACGGCGCGTCGGCCTCGCGCCGCGCCTCGGGCGTGGGCTGGTCACTTGGCGAGGGTCAGGGCGGTGCGCCGTTGCAGCACACCGATCCTGGCCACGACGATGATCGACAGCGCGGCGACCAGGGCGATGTCGATGAGCATCAGGGGCCATCCGGTGATGTCGACCATCCCGCCGACCACCGCCGGGCCCAGGAAGCCGCCGCCGGCCCAACCGACGGTGTACAGACCGGCGTAGGTCCCGAAGACCCGGGCCGAGGGCGCGAGGTTCCACAGGACGACCACCGCGTTGACCAGGAAGCAGGTCGCGCCGGCCGCCGCGAGGCACAGGGCCACGGTGGCCCCCGTCGGGGTCCGGATCAGCGTCCCCAGCACCATGGCGCCGGCGAAGACCGTCATGCCCACGGCCATGACCCGGAGCCGTCCGTAACGCTCGGCGAGCACGGCCGCCGGGTAGGCCGCCAGGATGAAGGCGACACCGCTGGGCAGGGTGAGACCACCGGCGGATCCCCGTGACATGTCCAGGGCTTCCATCCCGTACGGCGTGATCAGGGACCGGGAGGCGGCCCACGCGCTGCCGAAGAGGAGAATCGCGAGGAGCAGCAGGAGGCGGCTGCGGTCGGTGTCCTTGAGGATCTCGACGAAGGTGTCCCGGACCCGTGGTTCGGTGCGCTCTGCGCCGTGCTCCTCTTCGCTCTCGGCCACCGCTGCCTGGTAGGCCGGGGACCGGTTGTCGCGCACGGTGGCCGCGAGCACCCCGATCGAGATCAGCATGATGATCGCGGGGATCGCGAACGCCAGGCTCAGATGGTGGTCGACCAGGAAGATGCTGATGAGCGCGGCGACGATGGCGGTGACGCTTGAGGCGATCTTGACCACGGCGTTGGCCCGGCTCCGCCGCTCGGGTGCGATGAAGTCCGGCACGAGCGCCTCGGCGATCGGCTTGAACGTGTTGGCGACGAGCGCGTACGAGAACAGCACCACGATCAGCAGCGGCAGGGACGCCGCGCTGTGCGGGATGAGGACGAACAGCGCGGCGGCGATCGGCATCCCGACCACCAGGTAGGGCATGCGCCGTCCCCAGGAGGTCCTGGTCCGGTCGGACCGGTTGCCGATCCACGGCTGGATGAAGATGCCGAGCAGGTTGTCCATGCCCATCAGCAGGCCCACGACGGCCGCGCTGGTGAGGTGCTCCCGCAGGAGCGGCGGTACCTGGGATTCGTAGAAGTTCCAGGTCGACTCCTGGGCGAAGACCGCGAGAGCGACCAGGAACGTGATGCGCCGGGTACGGGTGCGCTGCCCTGCTGACACCGTCGTCATGACTCGACCTCGACCACGAGGGTCAGGTCGTCGGTGACCCGGATCCGGCAGTCCGGCCCGAAGGAGCAGGACGATTCGCGTTCCTCGAAGAGGGCCGGACCTGTCAGTTCGGTGCCGGGCGTGAGTTCGTAGCGGTTCCAGACGGTGGCTTCGAGCAGCCCGTGTCCCGGGAAGTGCACCGGCCGGACCCCGCGGCCTGCCGCGCCTCCTCGCGCATGGCCGCCGTCCGTCGACAGCTCATGACCGGGCAGTTGCACGGCGAGCCGCCAGTTCACGACTTCCACGGCCCCGTCGAGGGAACGGCCGAACACGGCGCGGTACGCCGACTCGAAGGCGGCCCGGATGCTGGAGCAGCCGGCGGGGCCGAAGTCCTGCTCGGGCACGGCGACCTCGATCTCGAAGCCCTGGCCGAGGTAGCGCATGTCGAGCGAGCGGCGGACCCGCACCAGCTGCGGGTCCTTCGGCTGGAGCGTGTCGGTGGCGCGGGCCGTCATCTCGTCGTACAGCGCGGCCACGTGGGTCCAGTCGACGTCGGCGAGGGGCGACGGCAGGCTGCGGACCTCGTCGACCGTGGGAGCGGCGGCGAGGAGTCCGCAGGCGGACAGCACCCCGGCTCGCATCGGCACGATGACGCGCGGGATTTTCAGCGACTTCGCCAGCCCGTAGGCATGGGCGGGTCCGGCTCCGCCGAAGGCCAGCAGCGCGAAGTCGGCGGGGTCCTCGCCCTGCTCGGACAGGTGCATGCGGGCGGCGGCGGCCATGCTTTCGGTGACCACCTCGACGATCCCGGCGGCGGCGTCAGTGGTGTCGAGTCCCAGGGGACCCGCCACTTCACGGGTCAGCGCCTTGTGGGCCTCGCGCGTGCGCAGCCTCATCTCGCCGCCGAGGAAGTTCTCCGCGTCGAGGTGGCCGAGCAGCAGGTCGGCGTCCGTGACGGTGGGTCGCTCGCCGCCACGCCCGTAGGCGACGGGGCCGGGCACCGAACCGGCGCTGCGCGGTCCCACCTTGAGCAGCCCGAGTGCGTCGGGTGCCGCGATCGAGCCGCCTCCCGAACCGATCTCGATCATGTCGACGACGGTCAGGCGCACCGGCAGCCCCGAACCGGGCTTGAACTTGTCGACCCGCCCCGCCTCGAAGTCGTGCTTGAGCCTGGGCCTGCCCCCTCGGACGACAGCGATCTTCGCCGTCGTACCGCCCATGTCGAAGGAGACGACGTCCCGCTCCCCCAGCGTCCGGGCGACCGCGGCGGCGGCGATGACACCGGCCGCGGGGCCCGACTCCAGCAGCCGTACGGGGAACCGCCTGGCGTCCTCGAGGGTCGTGACACCACCGCCGGAGAGCATGATGCGAAGGGGCGCGTCGATGCCCCTGGCGGTCAGGTCGGCACGCAGGTCGTCGAGGTAGCGCGACATCAGGGGGTGCACATACGCGTTCAGGCAGGCGGTGCCGGCCCGCTCGTACTCGCCGATGACCGGGGCCACGGCGCTGGAGAGCGTGACGGGCAGGTCGGGGTGGGCCCGGGCGACCAGGTCCCGCACCCGGTGCTCGTGCCCGGCGTCGCGGTAGGAGTGCAGCAGGGCCACGGCCAGTGCCTCGACGCCCCGGTCCGCCAGATCCCGCACCGCCGCGAGGACGGCACGCTCGTCGAGCGGTTCGAGTTCGCGGCCGTCCGCGGCGATCCGCCCGGGCACCCCGCGGCGCAGGTGGCGCGGCACCAGTGGCTGAGCCGGCCGGGCGAGCAGGTCGGTGGTGTCGAACCTCGTCTCCCGTCCCATTTCGAGGGAGTCGCTGAACCCGCTGGTGGTCAGCAGGCCGACGACCGCTCCGGTGCGTTCCAGCAGGGTGTTCGTCACGAGTGTGGTGCCGTGCACGATGCCCGCGACGTCCGAGGGGGCCGTGGACGTCTCCTCCAGCAGGCGGGCGATCCCCGCGGTGATGGCCTCGTTGGGGGCGTGGGGTGTGGTGGGCAGCTTCCCGGGCCTGACCAGTCCCCGGCGCGGGTCGTGCAGCAGCAGATCGGTGAACGTTCCGCCGACGTCGACGCCGATCCGGACCGTGCGGCTCATCGGCCCGCCTCCTCACGTGCGTTCGAGCCCGCCGTCCGGGCCGTGCTCGGATCTCGCCGACCGGTGGGGAGGGTGTAGCCGGCGATCTCGTCGGCGATCAGGAGCTCGGGCTCGCGTTCCTCGGGGCGGCCGAACCCGCCGCCGCCCGCGAAGGAGATGACCACCGACGCTCCGGGGGCCAGCCGCGAGACCGACTTCAGGGGCACGCGCTCGCCGGAGTCCAGGACGACCTGTGCGGTGGCGCCGGGTTCACCGCCGGCCAGTCCGAGCGCCGGATGCCGCTCCCGGTCGCCGAGCAGCACCATCTGCACCGGACGGCTCGTCGGGTTGCGGACCTCGATGGTCTGGCCCAGCCCTCCCCGGCGTCGGCCCCGTCCGCCCGATCCGGCACGCAGCTCCTTGCGGAGGAAGTGCAGCGGGGACGCGGCCTCCAGGGCCTCGATGCCGCCGCCGCCCGAGTTGGTCGGGAAGGCGGTGGTGGACAGACCGTCCGACTCCTGGGACGCGCCCATGCCCGCGTTGGCGAAGAGCATGAGGCTGAAAGGCCGGCCGGAGTCGTCGACCCCTGCGAAGCGGACCCGGAGGGCGGGGGCGCCGCCGCAGTCGGCGATGACACGGTCGGGCAGCACCGGGGCCAGCGCCTGGTGGATCGCGCAGGACAGGAGGTGGCCGGTGAGGTGCCGTGCCACGACGGGCGCGGGGAATCTCGGGTTGACGATCGTGCCCTCCGGCGCGGTGACCCGGATGGAGCGGTAGGAGCCCCAGTTGGTCCGCGTGGACGGATCCAGCAGGATCTTCAGCGGATACATGGAGTAGGCGCGGGTGTAGTTCAACGTCGAGTTCGTCGCGAAGGGCACCTGGGGGGAGCTGCCCGTGTAGTCGATCTCCACCTCCTCGCCGCGCACGGTCACCGCGCACTCGATGTGCGTGGGGTGGCCCTCGACGCCGTCCGCGTCCAGGGCGGCGCGGTGGACGCCGTCGGGCAGGTCGCGGACGCCCGCCCGCATCGCGGCGTCGGTCACCGCGTGCACCTGGTCCGCGAACGCCTCGAAGTCCGGCTCACGGAAGTCGGTGAGGAACTCCTGGGCGCGTCGGCGGCACACGGCGTGCGCAGCGGCCTGCGCCTCCAGGTCGCCCCACACCTGGTCCGCCAGACGTACGTTCGCCAGCAGCAGGTCCTTGACCCCCTGCTCGACCCGCCCGGCCCGGAACAGGCGCAGCGGAGGGATCAGGATGCCCTCGGCGAGCAGTTCGGTGGGGGCCATCGAGGGTGTGCCGCCGATGTCCGGGGAGTGCGCCACCGTGCCGGTGAACGCGACGAGCCCGCCTCGGTGGAAGACCGGGGAGACCATGGCGATGTCGGGCAGGTGCCCGGTGGCGATCCACGGGTCGTTGGTGATGACGCTGTCGCCGTCCTGCCACTCGTCCGCCGGGAACCGTTCGAGGACCAGCGCGGTCAGCGAACTCATCAGGGCGGCGAAGACGGGGATGCCGGCCCGTGACTCGGCCATCGTGCGGCCCGCGCGGTCCATCAGGACGACGGTGTAGTCGTTCGACTCCCGGATGATCGTGGAGAAGGCCGTGCGCAGCATGGTGGAGGCGGCCTCGTCGGTGGCGGCGGCCAGCCGGTCCCAGCGCACTTCGAGGCCGACCGGGTCGGAGACAGGTCTGATCATGACGCCGGGATCCCCTCTGTGACCGCGCGGCCGGCCGCCGCTCCCCCGCCGTGGCCGGCGGGCGGCCCCCCGGTGATCCGCGCCGCGATGGCCTTGCCCAGGCCCACCGTGGTCCCCGTGCCCCCGAGGTCGGGGGTGACCACGTCGGGCTGCTCGTCCAGAACGCTCTCGATCGCGGCCACGACGTGCCCGGCCGCCTCGTGCTCGCCGAGGTGGGTGAGCATCATGGCGCCGCTCCAGATCTGGCCGACGGGGTTGGCGACACCGAGGCCGGCGATGTCCGGCGCCGACCCGTGCACCGGTTCGAAGAGGCTGGGGAAGGAGCGGTCGGGGTTGATGTTGGCGCTGGGGGCGATGCCGATCGTTCCGGTGCAGGCCGGGCCGAGGTCCGAGAGGATGTCACCGAACAGGTTGCTGGCGACGACCACGTCGTACCGGTCGGGCTGGAGGACGAACTTCGCCGTCAGGATGTCGATGTGGTCCTTGTCCGCGGTCACGTCGGGGTACCGGGCGGCCATCTCGGTCGCGCGCTCGTCCCAGTAGGGCATGGAGATCGAGATCCCGTTGCTCTTCGTCGCCCAGGTGAGGTGCTTGCGCGGGCGGGAGGAGGCGAGTTCGAAGGCATAGCGCAGGACACGGTCGACCCCGGTCCGTGTCATGACCGTCTCCTGGACCACCGTCTCGCGGTCGGTGCCGTCGAAGATCCGGCCGCCGATGCTGGAGTACTCGCCCTCGGTGTTCTCCCGCACGACGTAGAAGTCGATGTCGCCCGGCCGGTGGTCGCGCAGCGGACTGCGCACGCCGCGCAGCAGCCGGACGGGGCGCAGATTGACGTACTGGTCGAAGCCCCGCCGCATCTGGAGCAGGCTGCCCCACAGCGAGACGTGGTCCGGGACCACCTCCGGCCATCCCACCGCGCCGAAGAAGATGGCGTCGAACTCGCCGAGCACGTCCCGCCAGTCGCCGGGCAGCATCGTGCCGTGGTTCAGCCAGTAGTCGGCGCAGGCGAAGCCGAACTCGGTGACGTCGAGTGCGAACCCGTGCACCTCGGCGGCGGCCCGCAGGCACCGCAAGCCCTCCGGGACGACCTCGCGGCCGATCCCGTCGCCGGGAATCGCTGCGATGCGATAGCTGTGCGGCACGAATTGACTCCCAGTCGATGTGTTCGATGCGCAGGTTCGATGGCGGGCACTCACGGACACTCCGTCCGGAGGCGTTCCGCTCACGGCGCGACCGGGTCCTACCTTGGCCAGCGGCGACAGTCGTTACAAGGCCGTAACCGGCAAGGTACGTTTTCCCCCATGGAAAGCCCCCGGCGTTCTGGTCGCTCGTGGTCCAAGAGCCGTTCAGTCGTGGACGACCTGCACTTCTTCCACGTGGTCGCGTCGAGCGAGACGCTGACGGCCGCGTCGCGAGAACTCGGCTGCTCCCTGCCCGTCGTCAGCAAACGCCTCAGCGCGCTGGAGCGCCGCCTGGACGTCCGGCTCGTGCAGCGCGGCGCCCGCCGGCTCGTGCTGACGTCGGAGGGCGAGCTGTACGCGGCGCGCGTCGAGGCGATCCTCGACCAGGTGCGCGAGCTGGAGGACACGATCACCGACACGGCCGGGGGGTTGCGCGGGTCCCTGGTCGTCGAATGCACGCTCGGTCTCGGCCGCGCGCATATCGCGCCGCTGCTCGGCGAGTTCGCCGCGGCCCACCCGGACCTGCACGTCCGGATGCAGACGTCCGCGCTGCCGCTGCGGCCTCACCGGCGTGAGTTCGACGTGGCCGTCCACGTGGGCATGCCGCCCGACTCCTCGCTGCGCATGCGGCGGCTGGCGAAGAACCGGCGCGTGCCCTGCGCGGCGCCGTCCTACCTCGCCGAGCACGGCACGCCGGCCGGCATCGAGGATCTGGCCCACCACAACTGCATCGTGCTGCGGGAGAACGAGGGCGATTTCGCGCTCTGGCGCTTCGGGGACGCGGACCGTCCCCGGCATGTGCGGGTCCACGGCAGCCTGTCCAGCAACGACGGTGACGTGGTGACCGGCTGGGCGCTGGAGGGCCGTGGGGTGATCATGCGCTCGGAGTGGCACGTCAGGCCGCATCTGGAGCGCGGCGAACTCGTCCGGGTGCTGCCGCACGTGTCGACACCGGCCGCCGACATCTACGCCCTCCTGGAAGAGGACGGGCATGTCCCGCGCCGGGTCAGCGCACTCATCGACTTCCTCGCCGCGCGGCTCCCGCCACGGCTGGAACAGCATGCCGAGGGGCGGTCCGCGGCCACGCGGAGCGCCGGCTAGCCCGGCAGCCGCGCGTACCTGACGGTGCCGGAGCCGAACCGTCAGAAAACCCTCAAGTTCCTCGTCAGGCGGCCGTCAAGTCCCCTGCGAAGGATGGGGCGAGTCGTCTTCCACGAGTGAGGGAATCATTGATGGCTACGCTCTTGTACCGGCTGGGCGCGTGGGGTGCTCGCCGGTGGCAGCTGATGGTGACCGGGTGGCTCCTCGCCCTCGGTGCGGTGGTCGGTCTGGGGGTCTCCTTCGCCGGATCCTTCACGGACAGCGGCTCGATCCCCGGCTCACCGGCCCAGACGGCGCTGACGAAGATGGAACGGCACTTCCCCGAGCCGGACGTGCAGTCGGCGCGGATCGTGTTCCAGGCGCCGGCCGGCCGCAAGGTGACCGCGGCGGATCTGCGCGCGTCCCTGGAGGCGACGCTGGAGGCCACGGGCTGGGTATCCGGGGTGAGCGAGGTGGGTGACCCGTCCGAGAGCGGCACCGTCTCCGCGGACGGACGCACCGCGGTGGCTGAGGTCACCTTCACCACCAAGGAGGAGGACGACGTGCCGGAAGGCACGTTGGACGCGGTGCGGGCCGCGGGCGCCGAAGCCCGGCAGGCGGGGCTGAGGACCCTCTACGGCGGTGAGCCGTACGAGTCCTCGCATCCGCCCGTGGGACCCGGTGAGCTGGTCGGACTGGGCGTGGCCCTGGTCATCCTGGTCATCACCTTCGGGTCGCTGCTCGCGGCGGGGCTGCCGCTGATCACCGCGGTGCTCGGGATCGTCGGCACGATGGCCGCGATGACCGGTCTGGCCACGGCGTTCGACGTCTCCGACAACGCGCCCACCCTGGCGATCATGCTGGGGCTCGCCGTCGGTATCGACTACGCCCTGTTCATCGTCTCCCGGCACCGTGCCCAGCTCGGTACCGGTATGCCGGTGCGGGAGTCCATCGCCACGGCCACCGCCACCGCGGGCAGCGCCGTGATCTTCGCCGGCGCCACCGTCCTCATCGCGCTGTCCGGTCTGTCGATGGCCGGTGTGCCGATGCTGACCTCCATGGGGCTGGCCTCGGCCGGAGCGGTCGCGGTCGCCGTCATCACGGCGGTGACGTTGCTGCCCGCGCTGATGGGGATGGCCGGCCACCGGCTCACACCCAAGGCGCCCCGGCCCGCGGCCCGGCGCCGCCGGTTCCTGCCCATGGGCCGCAGGCACACCATGCGACGGGCGGCGTGCGGCGGCCGGACGGTAACGATGGGTGTGCGCTGGACCCAGGGCGTCCTGCGCCACCCCGTACGCACCCTGATCCTGGGCACGGTCGCGCTGATCGCCGTGGCCGTTCCCGCCCTGGAGCTGAAGCTGGCGCTCACCGACGAGGGTTCCAGTGCCCCGAGCAACTCCAGTCGTCAGGCCTACGACGTGATCGGTGACGCCTTCGGTCCCGGCGCCAACGGCCCCCTCGTCGTGCTCGTCGAGAACGACGACCCGGCCACCGTCAGCTCCACGGCCGCCGCCGTCGAGGACGAGCTGCGCGGGGTCCGGGGCGTCGCGGACGTCAGTGGTGTCGACACGGCCGAGGACGGGACGGCGGCGCGGATCCAGATCATCCCCGCCACCGGACCGCGGTCGGAGGAGACCAGCGACCTCGTCTCCCGGCTGCGTACCCAGACGCAACCGTGGGCAGGGTCCAGCGGCTCCTATGTGGCCGTCACCGGTATGACCGCGGTCAGCATCGACGTCTCCGACAAGCTCAGCGGCGCACTCGTGCCCTTCGTGATCGTCGTTGTCGGCCTCTCGCTGCTCCTGCTGATGATCGCGTTCCGGTCGATCGCCATCCCGGTCAAGGCGACCATCGGGTTCCTGCTGTCCGTGGGTGCCGCCTTCGGAGCCACCGTCGCGGTCTTCCAGTGGGGATGGCTGGCCGGCCCGTTGGGCGTGCCCAGCGAGGGCCCGGTGGCCAGCTTCGTGCCCATCATCGTGATGTCCGTGCTCTTCGGGCTGGCCATGGACTACGAGGTGTTCCTCGTCTCCGCCATGCGCGAGGACTACCACCGCCACCGCGACGCCCGCACGGCCATCCTCAACGGCGCCCGCGACGCCGCCCGTGTGGTAACTTCTGCCGCGCTCATCATGATCTCGGTGTTCGTCAGTTTCCTGTTCTCCCGCGACGCCGACATCATGCCGATCGCCTTCGCCCTGGCCTTCGGAGTCATGGTCGACGCCTTCCTGGTCCGTATGACCCTCGTGCCGGCGATCCTCGCGCTCCTCGGGGACCGGGCCTGGTGGCTGCCGCGACGCCTTGACCGCGTGCTGCCCCATCTCGACGTCGAGGGCGGGAACTTCCACGCTCCCGAACGGTCGGCCCCGCACGCCCCCGTCAAGGAATCCACCCCAGCGAGCCTGTGACGCATCCATGATCAGCAGAGCCGCTGCCGCCACCTGGAGCACCCATGAACGCCACCACCACAGCGGGCACCGCCGACCGCGTCCTCGTCATCGACGATGATCCCGGTATCCGGCGCCTGCTGATCTCGGCACTGCAGTTCGCCGGATTCGACGTCGACACGGCCGGCGACCTGAGCGAAGCTCTCGACCAGGTCGCCCGCCGTCCCCCGGACGTCATCGTCCTCGACGTGATGCTCCCCGGCGCCGACGGCTTCGAGATCCTCCAACTGCTGCGCGCCCGCGCCATCGACGTACCCGTGCTCTTCCTCACCGCCCGCGACGCCGTCGAAGACCGGGTACGGGGGCTGCGCCTGGGCGGCGACGACTACGTCACCAAGCCCTTCAGCGTCGTCGAGGTCGGCGCCCGCCTCCAGGCGCTGCTGCGCCGCGCCCGCGGTGGAACCCCCACCGCCGAGGAAACACTCCTGCGGTGTGACGACCTCACGCTCGACGACCTCCGTCACGAAGTCCGCCGAGCCGGCCGGATCGTCGAGCTCTCTCCCACCGAATACCGTCTGCTGCACTACCTGTTGAGTCACCGGGGGCAGGTCCTCTCCCGCGCCCAGATCCTCGAGGCCGTGTGGCAGTACGACTTCGGCGGGGACTCCGTGGTCGTCGAGCGTTTCGTCTCCAACCTCCGCCGCAAGATCGACCACGGCCGTACGCCGCTGCTGCGCACCGTCCGCGGCGTCGGCTACACCCTCCGAGAGCAGGACGACAGGTGAGACTCCGCGGCCGTCTTCCCTGGGCCTCCTCCAGCGTCCGCCTGCGCCTGCTCGCCGGGCTGGCCGTCCTCCTGGTCGCCGGCCTGGTCGCCGGCGCCGTCATCAGCGCCCTTCTCCTGGAAGACTTCCTGGACAAGCGCAACCAGGACACCCTCGAAGCCAACGCCGAGCGGGTGGCCCGGGTCATCGGCCAGGGACCGCAGACCGCCGATGCCGACCAGCTCGGTGCCCTTCTCGGTTCGCCCTTGGGCACGGTGGCCGTCGACGAGGACAACCGCGTCCTGCTGAGCACCGGCTCGGCGTCCCGGGCCGCCGCCGAGGTGGCCGCGCGCAGCGCGACGGCACCGACGGGTCGTGTGGTCACCCTGGAGGGCGGCGACCTCAGTGCCGTACGCATCCCCAGCCCTGGCCTGATCATCGACCGCGGGCCCGCCGAAGGCACCGTGGCACCGGCGACCGTCATCCTGACCATCGACACCTCGGTCGACGACGCCACCACCGACGCGCTCATCAGACGGCAACTGGCCCTGATCAGCGGCACGTTGCTGGGGCTGCTGGGGCTGTCCGTCATCGTTCTGCGCCTCGGGATGCGCCCGCTCGCCCGCATGGCCCGCAGCGCCGACGCCATCGCCGCGGGCTCCCTGAGCGACCGGCTGCCCACCCACCGCAACGGCAGCGAAGCCGACCTGCTGGCCAAGGCGGTCAACCGGGCGTTCGACGCCCAGGCCCGCGCGGAGGCGACGGTTCGCTCGCTGGCCGCCGACACCTCCCACGAACTGCGCACTCCCCTGTCCACCATCTCCGGCTGGCTGGACCTGCATCGCCAGGGCGGCCTTTCCGGTCCGGGCCTGGAGAGCGCACTCGAGCACATCGAGAACGAAGTGGGGCGGATGCGCCTGCTCGTGGAGGATCTCGCGCTGCTCGCCCGCCTGGACGCCGGCCGGCCCGTCGAGCAGGACGACGTGGACCTCACCGTCCTGGCCGCCGGCGTCATCGAGGACGCCCAGATCATCTACCCGCAACGCGACATCGCGATGGCACCAGCACCGCCCGCACCCGTCATCGGCGATGCCGCCCGTCTGCAACAGGTCCTGCGCAATCTCGTCGGCAACGCCGTCCAGCACACTCCGGCCCAGACCTCCGTGCGCGTCGAGGTGGCGCTCAGCCGGCAGACCGTACAGCTGAGTGTCATCGACAACGGCCCTGGGATCTCCCCGGAAGACCTGCCCCGTGTCTTCGAGCGGTTCTGGCGCGCCGAGGCCAGCCGGAGCCGCGCGTACGGCGGTTCAGGTCTCGGCCTGGCCATCGTGGAGGCCATCGTCCACGCCCACCACGGACAGGTGGACGTGTCCTCGGACGTGGGCGTCGGAACCACCGTCACCATCCGCCTCCCGCGCGGCCGTCGCCCCTGACGACCGACGCACCGCACCGCACCGGCACGGTCGGCAAGCCGCCGCCCGGGCACCGAGGTCCTGTTGACAGTTCTGCTGTAGCACATACGCTACGGCGCATGGCACAGCTTCCGCAGCTCGCGCTCTCCGCCACCCTGGGCGACCAGGCGTACGCGGCGATCCGTGAGGCGATCGTCTCGGGCGTCCTCGAACGAGGTCAGAAGGTGACCGAGCGGGGGCTCGCCGAGTCTCTCGACATCAGCGCGACACCGGTACGTGAGGCGTTGCGCCGTCTGGAGCAGGACCGACTGGTGGAGCGGACCGGCCCGCGTTCGGTGCGCATCGCGCAGTACGCGGAGGAGGAGCTGCGGGAGTTCTCGATGATCGGGGACTCGCTTCGCGCGCTGGCGGCGCGTCTGGCCGCGGAGAAGTCGACCGCGGAACAGAGGCGGCAGATGCGGGCCGTCCTCGACAAGGCCGACCGCCTGCGGGGCCAGGCGGTCGGACTCACTCCCGGCGGCGACGAAGAGCGGAAGCTGATCGAGGAGATCCTGCACTGCATGCGGCAGTTCCACAGCCTGGTGGAGCAGGCCGGCGGGAACGCGACGTTGCTGCAGATGCTGCAGATGGTCGACGCCTTCGGCGCGGACGAACGACGCGACAGCGTCCTGTCCGAGGTCAGCGGCGAACGACGCGGCGCCGTGGACGCGCGCTACCACCAGCATCGCGCCATCTACGACGCCATCGCCGCCGGAGACGGCAGGCGTGCGGAAGAGCTGATGAACGCGCACAGTCGGGCGTCGAGCTCCTCCCTGCTCACGGCGCGCTTCTCGCACTGAGCGGCGCCCGAAGCGGTCGCTCTCTCCCCAGGAAGCTATAGCAAATAGCGACTGAGCGGAGAGGCACACCACATACGTGCTATGGCATATGGCGAAGGAGCCGCCGTGCCCGACCTCGCACCTCAGCCCGAGCCGCTCGAGGAAACCACCGTGGCCAGGCCGGCCGAAGGGCGGTCCACCGCCCCGGGGCGGATGAGCGCCGGGGACGGTCCTGTGGGTGACCCTGGCCGTCTTCGCCCAGGAGTCGACCGTTCCCCCTCATCCCATCCGTCAGGAAGGACAGAGATCCTCATGGAGTTGCGCATCCTCGCTCCCACCGGAGCACTCGGCGCCGGCTTCGACGCCGCCGCCTTCCGACGCGGTGTCGCGGCCCGCCCGCACGTCATCGCGTGTGACGCCGGATCGACCGACTCCGGGCCGGCCGCACTCGGCTCGGGCAGCCCCAAACTCTCCGACCAGGCCGTCGCCCGCGACCTGCGCCTGCTGCTCACCGCACGCGACGAGCTGGGCGTGCCGCTGATCATCGGTTCCTGCGGCACCAGTGGCCGTGACACGGGAGTCGATCGCGTGGCCGCCCTCGTACGCGACATCGCCGCGGCGGAGGACCTGCGCTTCAAACTGGCTCTGATCTATTCCGACCAGCCGACCGACCGTCTCCAGCGCCTCTACGACACCGGCCGTCTGCGGCCGCTGCCGCACGCCCCGGAGATCGACCGGGAGCTGTTCACCCGCAGTCACACGGTCGCCATGATGGGGGTCGAGCCCATCCAGGAGGCGCTGGGCGCCGGCTGCGAGGTCGTCCTGGCCGGACGCGCCAGCGACACCGCGCTGTTCGCCGCACTCCCCCGCATGCTCGGCGCCGACCCCGGCCTGACCTGGCACATGGCCAAGACCATCGAATGCGGCGCCGCCTGCGCCATACCCCCCCTCCGCCAACGGCCTGCTGGTGCACCTGCGGGACGACCACTTCGATGTCACCACGCTCGCCGAAGGCAGCCGTCTCACCCCCCGGTCGGTCGCCGCCCACACGCTGTACGAGAACGCCGACCCGTATCGCGTCGCGGAGCCGTCGGGCACCCTCGACACCAGCGACGCCACCTACGAGGCGATCGACGAGCGCACCGTCCGGGCGCGCGGAGCGCGCTTCGTCCCCGCGGACGGCTACAGCAACAAACTCGAAGGAGCCGAACTCGTCGGCTACCAGACCGTCATCGTCGGAGGAGTGCGCGACCAGGTGGTCATCCGGCGCCTGCCCGACCTGATCCCCTTCGCCAAGAAGTACTTCGCGGACAAGATCCTCGACGTGTTCGACGGTGCCGTGAACCCCGGCGACGTCGACATCGACTTCCGCCTCTACGGAGACGGGGCCGTACTGGCCACCGCGGAACCGGAGCCGCTGCACCCGCGCGAACTCGGCGTCCTCATCACGGTGACGGCACCCGACCAGGCGACCGCCCACGCGGTCGCCACCTTCGTCGCGCACGCCGGCAGCCACCTGCCCATACCGGAATACGACGGGCTGGTCTCCACCCTCGCCTACCCGTACTCCCCGCCCGAGACGGACCGCGGCCCCCTCTACCGGTTCACCCTCCACCACGTCGTCACCGGCGTCGGTCCCACGGAACTGTTCCGCACCACCACCGAGGAGCTGTAACCCATGACCACTCTGCTCGACTACTGCTCCCTGGTGCGCTCCAAGAACGCCGGCCCCTTCACTCTCACCTTCGACTTCATGTGCCACGACCAGGCGGCCTACGACGCCCTCGTCGCCAGCGGCTTCCTCAACACCTGGTCATCGGCGAGAACTACACCGACGCGGCCGGACTCGCACCGGACGACGAGCGCCGGCCCGTGACCGCGGGGAGCAACCGCCTCGAACGTATCCACGCGCTGCACGCCAACTGGCGCGAACACGGCATCGACGCGCGCCTCGACATCGTGCCCGGCACCGGCCACCACCACTTCGCGGTCCTCCCCGCGGTCCGGCGGTTCCTCGCACCTCAGGTGTCCGCGTCCCCGCGCCCCCGTCCGCCGAAGGTCCCAGAGCCGTGACAGCCGCGCGCAGACGGCGTCGGGCGGAGAAGGGCTGCTTCGACCGTCGCCTGATCGCACCGATGATCCTGGGCTCGATCCTCAACCCCATCAACTCCTCGATGCTCGCGGTCGCGTTGGTCCCCATCGGCCGGGCCTTCGGCGTGCCGCCCTCGCAGACGGCATGGCTCGTCTCCGGCCTCTACCTCGCGACGGCCGTAGGCCAGCCGGTGATCGGCCGACTTGTCGACACGTTCGGTCCGCGCCGGCTCTATCTGCTGGGCACCGCGCTGGCCGGCCTGGCCGGACTGCTCGGCACCCTCGCCCCGAACCTGTGGGTCCTGGTCGCCTCCCGCGTCCTCCTCGGATTCGGAACCTCGGCGGCCTTCCCGGCGTCGATGTCGCTGCTGCGTGCCGAGTCCGACCGCACCGGCCGGAGGAACCCGAGTGGCGTCCTCGCCGCGCTGTCGGTCTCCAACCAGGTCGTCGCGGTCGTCGGCCCCGCCCTCGGTGGCCTGCTGATCGGCGCGGGCGGCTGGCAGTCGATCTTCGGCGTCAACGTGCCGCTGTCCCTCATGTGCCTCGTCCTGGGCGCACTGTGGCTGCCACGCGCCACGCCCTCGGGCGGGACGACACGTATCGATGTGCCGGGCATGCTGTGGTTCGCGGGATCACTGACCGCGTTCATGTTCTTCCTGATGAACCCGGCGGTCGCCCACTGGTATCTGCCGGTGCTCGGGCTGGCCACGGGCGCGGTGTTCGTCCGCCGCGAACTCGGCGTCGCCCAGCCGTTCATAGATCTACGCGTCCTCGGCGGCAACGTGCCGCTGCTCGCCACGTTCACCCGGCAGTGCCTCGCCTACACCACGTCGTACGCCTTCTTCTACGGCTACAGCCAGTGGCTCCAAGAGGGCCGAGGACTCAGCGCGTCGCAGGCCGGGCTGCTTCTGCTGCCGCTGTCGGCGACGGCCGTCGGTGTCACCGCGCTCACGGGGCGCCGTAGCCGGGTGCGGGGCAGACTCGTCGTCGGCGCGCTCTTCCAATGCCTCGGCTGCGCGGCGTTGTTGCTCCTGCGGGCCGACAGTCCGGTGTGGCTGCTCGTCGTCCTCAGCGCGGTCGTCGGCATCCCTCACGGGCTGATCGGGCCGGCCCACCAGAACGCCCTGTACGCACAGGCCGACCCGGCCCGCATGGGCTCGACCGCGGGACTCCTGCGCACGTTCATGTACATCGGCGCACTGTGCGCGGCGGCGGCGAGCGCCGTGTTCTTCAGCGGCGGCGCCACCAGTTCCGGACTGCACGCCATGGCCTGGTGGCTCATCGGTGTGGCCGCCGTGTTCCTGGTCCTGTGCACAGCCGACCGGTCACTGGGCCGCGTCGGCATCTCCCGTATTGACGGCCTGAGTTAGCGCCGATAACTTATCGTTCTTCACTCAGATGGGAGCAGCCCGTGCCCGCACTCGCAGCCGAAGACGTCTACGCGCTCGCGCCGTACGCCAAGACTCTCGGAGTCGTGTTCGACGAGATGACGGCCGCCGGCGTTCGAGCCACGCTGGCGCACGATCGCTCGCTCTCCACCGTGGGCGGTGGCCTCCATGGCGGCGCGTTGATGGGACTCGCCGATGTGAGCGGTGCCGTGTGCGCCGCCCTCAACGGTCCGGCCGGCGCCGCACCGGCCACCGTGGAGTCGACCACGCACTTCCTCCGGCCGGCACACACGGACGTCGTCGCGACAGCCAGACCCCTGCGGGTGGGTCGCAACACCGTCGTCGAGGTCGACGTGCGCGATGCCGAAGGGGAACTGTGCGCCCGGGTGACCCAGGTCGTCACCGCGGTCATGCCGAAGACAGCCTGATGTCCCTCTCTCTCGGAGGTGCCCCGCTGTGACCGGCTCCCGCGTCCGTGCCGCCAAGGGCCAGGGCGGCCTGCTCCGCGAGCAACTTCTCGACGTCGCCGACCGGTTGCTCGAGGAGGGCGGCGCCGACGCCCTTACGATCCGCGCGGTGGCGACAAGCGCGGGAGTCACCCCGCCGGCCGTCTACCTCCACTTCGCCTCGAAGAGGGAACTCGTCCACGCCACATGCCTGCGGGTGTGGAGTTCACTGTTCGCCGAGCTGGAAGCCGTGTCCCGGGGAGTCCCGGACCCGGTGACGGCCCTCTACGAAACCTGCGTCGCCTACATCGCCTTCGGGCTTCGCCACCCCTCCCCGTACCGACTGGTGATGGATGGCGAGGCCACCGAGGCCAGTCGCCAGAACGAGGACGCGTGTTTCCGCTACTTCCGGGACAAGGTCGCGGCCTGTGTCGATGCCGGAGTACCGGTGGAGAGCGCCACCGAGACCGCCAGGCTGCTGTGTGCCGGCGTGCACGGCGCGGTCTGTCTCCTGATCCACCAGGAGCGTGACGCCTGGCCTCCGGACACCGCGAGCTATGCCACCCGGGCGGCGTCCTCAGCCGTGCACGGCGCTCTTCTCACCGCGGCTCACGCATCCCGGCCCTCGATGGCCGCCGTGCTGCGGCCGGGCTGAACCAGGTCCGCCTCACCGGCGTGGCGGGGCCGTGGAACCCCGCTGCACCAGCCTGGTGCGCAGCAGAGTCCGCTTGCGGCCGCCCCCGGCGATGCGGTCCCACAGCATGCCGGCGGCCTGCCGGCCCTTCTCCACGATCGGCTGGTGGATCGTGGAGAGGTCGATCAGGGCGGCCACCGGCGCGTCGTCCTCCCGATCACCGCGACATCGTCCGGCACCGCCATCCCGCGGTCCCGCGCCACGCGCACGGCGGCCGCCGCGTGCACATCGGACAACGCGACGACCGCCGTCACCTCGGCGTCCTCCCACAGGGTCCGGGCCGCCCGGGCGCCCACCGCTTCGTCGATCCCCGCCGCGTCCACCCTGATTTCCCCTCCGCAGCAGGTGTGGTCCCGCTTCCTGTCCCTGTGCTCGACCCTCCGGCAGGCGGCCCCTCAGGGTTCGCCGGGAATGCCGAGGCCCGTCAGCGCGCCGACCGGATCCAGATCGGGGGTGCCGCGTGGCCACCAGTCGTCCTGGCCGGGCTCGGACTCGTAGGCGTACCAGAGTCCGTCGCGGCCGAGGCGGAGCTGAACGTGGCCCCGGGGGTGGGTGAGGTGGTTGCGCCAGGGCCGGAAGGCGGGCAGGTCGGCGGCGAGGAGGAGCGGCCGGGCCCGGTCGAACCGCCCGGCCGGCGGGTCCCACGGCTCCTCCAGCACGGCCAGGCCTTCCAGCCCGCCCTGACGCCAGGCCGCTACCGCGCGGGCCAGGTCGGACGGGGTACGGCCCGCCGCGGCGGCCAGGGAGGAGTACAGCGCCCGAGTGCCGGCGGTGAGCCCCGAGCCGGGGCGGGCCGCGGCCAGGCGGACCGCGTCCTGCCAGAGGGTGAGCTGCCCGACCGGGTCGCGGCCGGTGGTGAGCAGGGCGTGGGCCCGGGCGGCGGCGTCCGTGGCCAGCTGGTCCAAGGCGAAGGGGTCCGGGCCGCCGGGGGCGGCCGGGTAGGCCGGGGGCTGCTCGGGGTGCGGGGGCGCGGGCAGCGGCGCCGGGAGGGGTGGGAGGGCGCGCGGCGCGACGACGTCACCGGCCCGCACTCCGGGTGTGGGGGCCGGTTCCCGGTCCTGCGCGGCGCGCGCCGCGCGGGTGGCGCTCAGCCGGGACAGCGCGTCGAGCAGTTCGCGTTCGCCGCGGCCGCGCAGCAGGAGCAGCACGAAGGGGTCGGCGTCGAGCAGCCGGGCGGTCTGGTAGCACAGGGCGGCGGCGTGCTTGCAGGGGTGGCCGCGGTCGGGGCAGCTGCACCGCGGCTCCAGGTCGCCGGGGCCGGGCAGCAGCGGCACACCGCAGTCGGCCAGGGAGTGCGGCATCTCCTTGTCGAGGAGCGCGGCGATGTGCCCGGGCCGGTCGGCTGCGGCGTCCAGGAACCGGTCCCAGTCGGAGTCGCCGAGGGTGCGCAGTCGCACCTGGACGCGGTACGGGCGCGGACGGCTGCCCCGCACGTACGCCAGGACGAGACCGGGCGTCACCGTGATGGCGTCGACATGCCCCTGCTCGGCATACCCCCGCCCGCGCTCCAGCCGCTTGGCGTCCAGCGCGCCCTGCTCCAGCGCGCCCACCCAGGCGTTCCCCCACCAGCTCTCGGCGAAGGTCGTGCCCTCCCGGGCCGGGAAGGGCGGAAAGGTACGGCGGTGGTCGCTGTCCCGGTGGGGGGCGGCCATGGAGCGGGGGGTGGAGTGGGTGGGGGTGGGGTTGGGGGCGGGGGTGGCGTCGGTGGTCGCGTCCGTCGAGGACCCCGACGGCGTTCCTGGGCCCCCCGCGCTGTCCGGCCCCTCCGGGGCGCGAACGGTCGACCCGTGCGGCAGGTCGGCCAGGGGGGAGGACGGGCTCCGGTGCCCGGCCGTCTCCTCCCTGGGGTCGGGCGCCGCGTCGGGCCGGTCATCGGGCGTCGTGTCCGGCAGGCTCGGCAGTCGGAAAGCACCGGACAGCAACTCCTGTACGTCACGCACCGCCCCACCCGCGCCGTGGTCGCGCGCCCGCCGCGCCGCTGCGGCTCTGTCGTCCACGGCGCTCTGCCGGGCCCGGCGCCTTCGCCGGGCGCCTTCCCGCTCGGTCTCCTCCCGGGCCCGCCGCGCATCGTCCCGGGCGGCACGCAGCGCCTCGCGTGCGATATCCGCCGCGCGGGGCCCGGGCCGGTCGGTGTTGCTGTCGGGCTGGTCGGTGTTACTGCCGGGCCGGTCGGCGTTGCTGCCGGGCTGGTCGGTGGCGCGGTCAGGCCGACCAGTGTCGCGGCCGGACCGCTCGGTGGCGCGGTCGGACCGGTCCGTGGCGCGGCCGGACCAATCAGTGTCGCGGTCAGCCCAGTCGGTCTCGCCGTCAGGCCGACCAGTGGCGCGGTCGGACCAGTCACTGTCGCGGTCGGACCAGTCACTGTCGCGGTCGGCCGTCGAACCCTGCCCGGCTTCCTTCCCGGGGCGCGCGTCGGCCGGGGCGGGTCCCGTCGGGCCCTCCTGCGGATCGGCGGGTGCCTCCGGCTCCGGGGGTGTTCCCACCGCCCGGGTGTCGTCGGGCGCACCGGTGCCCTCCGCCACACCCTCCCTGGTCGCCGCGCCCTCCCTGCTCGCCCGGTCCTCCCCGCTCGCCCGGTCCTCGCCACCCCGGCCGCTCCCCCGGTGCTCGGACACCGCCCTTCGCAGCGCCTCGCGCGCCACGTCACCCGGTCGGGGGGTCTCCTGGCCGGCGGGTGCCGGAGGGGCCGTCGGGTCCGGGCCCTGGGCCGCTCGCTCCCGGGCCGCCCGCAGGGCCCGGCGGGCCTCGTCGGCGGGGCGGGCCGTCATGCCGTCCTCCGCAGGGACACCAGGTCGGACAGCTCACGGTCCGTCAGTTCCGTGAGGGCCGACTCGCCGGAGCCGAGGATCGCGTCGGCCAGGGCCCGCTTGGCCTGGAGCATCTCCGCGATGCGGTCCTCGACCGTGCCCTCGGTGATGAGGCGGTGGACCTGGACGGGCTGGGTCTGGCCGATGCGGTAGGCGCGGTCGGTGGCCTGTTCCTCGACGGCCGGGTTCCACCAGCGGTCGAAGTGCACGACGTGGCCCGCGCGGGTGAGGTTCAGGCCGGTGCCCGCCGCCTTCAGGGACAGCACCAGGACCGGGGTCGAGCCGGCCTGGAAGCGGTCCACCATGCGCTCCCGCTCGGGGACCGGGGTGCCGCCGTGCAGGAGGTCGACCGGGACCGCGCGGCCCGCCAGGTGGGAGGTGATCAGGCGGGCCATCCCCACGTACTGGGTGAAGACCAGGGCGGAGCCGTCCTCGGCGAGGAGCGTGTCGAGCAGTTCGTCCAGCAGGGCGAGCTTGCCGGAGCGGGCGGCGAGCCGGTCTCCGGCCGGGGCGTGCTCCTCCTTCAGGTACAGCGCCGGATGGTCGCAGATCTGCTTCAGCGACGTCAGCAGCTTCAGGACCAGGCCCCGCCGGGCCATGCCCTCGGCGGTCTCGATGGCGAGCATCGACTCGCGGACCACCGCCTCGTACAGCGCGGCCTGCTCGCGCGTGAGCGGGACCGGGTGGTCGGTCTCCGTCTTGGGCGGCAGCTCGGGCACGATGCCCGGGTCGGACTTCTTCCGGCGCAGCAGGAAGGGCCGGACCAGGCGGGCCAGGCGCTCCACCGCCTCCTCGTCCTCGCCGGTCTCGACGGCCCGGGCGTGCCGCGCGCGGAAGGACTTCAGCGGCCCGAGGAGGCCCGGGGTCGTCCAGTCGAGCAGGGCCCACAGCTCCGAGAGGTTGTTCTCGACGGGCGTGCCGGTGAGGGCCACGCGCGCGGGGGCCGGGATCGTGCGCAGCGCCTTGGCCGTGGCGGAGTACGGGTTCTTGACGTGCTGTGCCTCGTCGGCGACGACCATGCCCCAGGCCTGCTCGGCCAGGGCGGGGGCCGCCGAGCGCATCGTGCCGTACGTGGTGAGGACGAAGCCGCCGTCCAGGCCGGCGAGGCTGCGGTCGGGGCCGTGGAAGCGGCGGACGGGGACGCCGGGGGCGAAGCGGTTGATCTCCCGCTGCCAGTTGCCGAGCAGCGAGGCCGGGCAGACCACGAGGGTCGGCTCGCGGCGGGCCCGCTTCAGGTGCAGGGCGATGAGGGTGATGGTCTTGCCGAGGCCCATGTCGTCGGCGAGGCAGCCGCCGAGGCCGAGGGAGGTCATGAGGTCGAGCCAGGCGAGGCCGCGCAGCTGGTAGTCGCGGAGGGTGGCGTGCAGGCCCGGGGGCGGCTCGGCCGGGCGGACCCCCGCGGTCAGGCGGTCGCGCAGGGTGGCCAGCGCGCCGACCGGGACGGCCTCGACCGTCTCGCCGTCCACCTCGGCCGTGCCGGTGAGGGCGACGGACAGGGCGTCGACCGGGTCGAGCAGCCCGAGGTCGCGCTTGCGGGCCTTGCGGACGAGGGCCGGGTCGACCAGGACCCACTGGTCGCGCAGCCGGACGACCGGCCGGTGGGCCTCGGCGAGCGTGTCCATCTCGGCGTCGGTGAGCGGGTCGCCGCCGAGCGCGAGCTGCCAGCGGAACCGGAGCAGGTCCTCGCTCTCGAAGAAGCCGGTGCCGTCGGTCGCCGAGCCGGGCGCGGGGCGGACCACCGCCGTGGCGGACAGGTCCTGCGCCAGGTCCCTGGGCCAGTGCACGGCGACGCCGGCCGCGGCGAGCCGGGTGGCCGCGACCCCGAGCAGGTCGCTCAGCTCCTCCTCGGTCAGGGCCAGCACGTCGGGCACGTCCTGCTCGGAGAGCCGGTCCAGGGGCGGCCACACCCGGGCCGCGCGGCGGACGGCGAGGGCGGCGTCGACCCGCGCGCGGGGGCCGAAGGCGGCGTCGGCCTCGCCCGCCCACAGGGCCGCCGCGTCGGCCACCAGGGTGGGGTCGGCGAGGCTGTGCACCTGGACGACGGCCGCGCCGACGCTGCGCGCCCCGCCGTCCGGGGCGTCGTCGAACAGGTCGTACGCCGACAGGTCCAGGCGGAGCGAGACGCGCACCCCGGCGTCCATGCCGGCGGCGACCTCGGCGGCCCAGTCCTGGGCACCGGGCAGACGCGTGGCCTCGCGGGCGGCGAAGGGCCGGCCGGTGGTGTGGGGCGCGGCCGGGGTGCGGGGCAGGGTGTCGGCGACCGCGTCCAGGAAGGCGCGCACCAGCGCTTCCGGTTCGGGCAGGCGGATCGGGCCCGGGCCGGGCAGGGGGACGGCGTGCCCTTCGTACGGCAGGGCGGCGGCGATCGCGCGCAGGTGCGCGATGTCGTCCGGGTCGAGGGGGCCGGCCCGCCAGGCGTCGTGGCCGGTGGCGGTCAGGCCGGGGAGGAGCCGGCCGCGCGCGGTGAGCCGCAGGGCGTGCAGGGCGGCGGCGCCCCAGCAGGCGGTGGCGGGGTGGGCCGCCGGGTCGTGCCGCGCCCGCACCAGGAGCGGCAGGGCCGCCTCCAGCGGGAGGGTCAGCGCCGGGGCGGTCCGCCGCCGGACTCCCGAGCCGTGGCGTCGTACGACGGTCAGCTCGGTGTCCTCGGCGGGCAGGGGCTCGCCCTCGGGGTCCCAGAAGGCGATCCGTCCCTGGCGCGGGAGGGGCGCGGGCAGGAAGACGGCCGGGAGCCGGACCGGTGCCGTGGGCTCCCCCGCCCGCTCGGCCACCGCAGCCGTGTCGCCCATACGTCCTGTCACCTCCCGCCCCGTCCGTCGGATCAGTTGTCTCCGACTCTACGGGCGGGGTCTGACAATCGGCCCCGGCGGCGGGTCAGGGCACGGTCCGGGACACGACGTACACCCAGGGGTACGCCGGGTTGGAGAGGTCCACGACGACGTCGTGCGTGGGGGCCGGGTTCTTCTGCCGGTGGACGAAGCCGTACCACCCGTCGCCCCCGGGGAACTTCCAGCCGGTCACCTTCCGGTCGCGGGCGCCGATGGTGATGTGGCCCTTCTTCAGGTCCTCGCGGGTCATGCCGAGGCCCGTCAGATAGGCGTCCAGGCCGGCCGCGTTGGTCTCGAACTGGGCGTAGAGGCGGCTGGTCTTCCAGTTGTTGGTCTCGTAGTACGCCACGTGCCAGGCGGGGTGCGGGACGGGCACCTGGTAGATGCGGCGCTGGAGCTTGGAGGGCCAGCCCTCGGTGAGGCCGGTCGCCGAGTACTTGGCCTCCTTGTCCTTGCCGCTGTCGCGGCTCTGGTTCGCGGAGATCACCAGGTAGCCGGCCGGGATGCCGATGAGCAGCACGATGATCAGCAGGGTGAGGGCCCTGCGGCGGATCATGTGGCGGCGGTCCTCGACGGGGCGGTCCGGCTCCTCGGGCCACGGGCCCTGGTGGGGCAGGGAGGCGGTCACAGCGTCTCCTGGGAACTGCGGAGCGACTGCGTGTACCGCTCGTAGCGCTCGTACCGCTCGACCCGGCGGCGCTTGGCGCGGCGGAAGCGGCGGGCGACCAGCCGGGCGAGGTCGGCGGCGCCGACCATGCCGGCCTCGGGGCCGAGCTGGGCGCGCACGATGCGGGCCTCGGGGCGGTAGCCGCGGCCGGTCAGGTGCCGCTTGAAGGCGTCGCGGGCCGGGCCGATCAGCAGGTCGTCGGCGGCCGAGACGCCGCCGCCGATGACGAAGCAGGACGGGTCGAGGGCGGCGGCGAGGTTGGCGATGCCGACGCCGAGCCACTGGCCGATGTCCTGGAGGAGTTCGATGCACATGGCGTCGCCGTCGCGGGCCAGCTCTGTGATCATCGGGCCGGTGATGTCGCCGATGCTGCCCTTGACGTGCTCGATGATCCCGTACGCGACCGGCGAGTCGGCGGCGGCCAGCTCGCGCGCCTCGCGGACCAGGGCGTTGCCGGAGCTGTACTGCTCCCAGCAGCCGCGGTTGCCGCACGGGCAGCGGTGGCCGCCGGGCACGACCTGCATGTGGCCGAACTCGCCGGCCACGCCGTACTTGCCGCGCTTGACCTGGCCGTCCTCCAGGATCGCGCCGCCGATGCCGGTGCCCAGCGTGATCATGACGAGGTGGTCCTCGCCGCGGCCGGCGCCGAAGCGCCACTCGGCCCAGGCGGCGGTGTTGGCGTCGTTGTCGACCAGCACGGGGACCGACAGGCGGCTGGCGAGGCGGTCCCGCAGGGGTTCGTTGCGCCAGGACAGGTGGGGCGCGAACAGCACGCGGTTGCGGTCGGCGTCGACCCAGCCGGCCGCGCCGATGCCGACGGCGTGCACGTCGTGCCGGTCGGAGAGGTCCAGGACCAGTTCGGCGATGGTGTCCTCGACGACCTTGGGGCTCTTGGACTTGTCCGGGGTCTCCGTGCGGAGCTTCTCCAGGATGTTGCCGTCGGCGTCGACGACGCCCGCCATCACCTTCGTACCGCCGATGTCGATGCCGACCGTGGGCACGCGGGGTGCCGTCAGGTGTGAGCGGCGCTCCCGAGTGCCGACCGTGCGGAGCACGGTGGCACGGCGGGAGCCGATGGGGGCGGTGAAGTCGCGGTAGGTGCTCATCGCGCCCGATTCTGCCTCACAGGACGGCACGGTGCGGTGCGCAGGGGTGGTGCGGACCGTCCTCTCACGTCCTCACAAGCAGCTGGAACTCGAAGGAATAGCGCGTCGGACGGTACGTGTGCGTGCCGTACTCGACCGCCCGGCCCGTGTCGTCGAACGTGACGCGTTGCATGGTCAGCAGCGGCGCGCCCGTCTCCTCGGCCAGGCGGTCCGCCTCCTCCGTCGTCGCCGCCCGGGCGCCGATGGACTGACGGGCGCTGTGGAGCGTGATGCCCGCCGCCCGCATCAGGCGGTAGAGGCCGGTGGTCTCCAGCTGGCCGGTGTCGAGGTCGATCAGGCCGGGGGGCAGGAAGTTGCAGAGGTAGGCCATGGGCTCGCCGTGGGCGAGGCGCAGGCGTTCCACGCGGTGGACGTCGCTGTCCTCGGCGACGCCGAGCG
Organism: Streptomyces sp. SudanB52_2052; assembly: GCF_964272415.1. Classification (NCBI taxonomy): domain Bacteria; kingdom Bacillati; phylum Actinomycetota; class Actinomycetes; order Kitasatosporales; family Streptomycetaceae; genus Streptomyces; species Streptomyces sp. SudanB52_2052. The sequence goes on from NZ_OZ186796.1 coordinate 1,719,782, forward strand.
CGGCGGCGACCTCGGCGGAGGCGGGCACGACCGTGTTGACCAGCACCTTGGTGGCGGGGCGCTGGCCCGCCGCCTCCAGGTCGTCGTAGAGGCTGCTGAGCTCCAGCGGACGCTTGACCTGGCTGTGCACGACCTGGGTGCCCACACCGCGGCGGCGCACGAGGAGGCCCTTGTCGACGAGCGACTGGATGGCCTGGCGGACGGTCGGCCGGGACAGGCCGAGCCGCGCGGCGAGCTCGATCTCGTTGCCCAGCAGGCTGCCGGGGGTCAGCGTCCCGTGCTCGATCGCGGCCTCCAGCTGCTGGGACAGCTGGAAGTACAACGGCACGGGAGAGCTGCGGTCCACGCTGAGCTCGAGCTGCACGGTCGGGTCCACTTCTGGTTTCGGCACGCGCTGAGCGTAGCTCCGTGCGTTGTTGACGGGAAGTTGTGTAGTCAGATTGTCCGGACATGCAGATTGACAGGGGCGGGTCGGACACGCACTTTGTTTTCATGCGCATCGGCGTCATCGGTACGGGCCGCATCGGCACGATCCACGCGAACACGCTCAGCCGGCACCGCGACGTGGGCTCCCTGATCCTCACGGACGCGGATGCCGCGCGGGCCCAGGAACTGGCGTACCGGCTGGGTGAGACGGCGGCGCCGGGCGTGGAGGAGATCTTCCGCTGGGGCGTCGACGCGGTGGTGATCACGACGGCGACGTCGGCCCACGCCGAACTGATCGGTCGGGCAGCACGCTCGGGCCTGCCGGTGTTCTGCGAGAAGCCCATCGCGCTGGACCTGCCGGGGACGCTGAACGCGATCGCCGAGGTCGAGACGGCCGGGACGGTGCTCCAGATGGGCTTCCAGCGCCGCTTCGACACCGGCTACACGGGTGCCCGCGAGGCCGTGCGGTCCGGCAGACTGGGGCGGCTGCACACCGTGCGGGCGCTGACCAGCGACCGGACGCCGCCCCCGGCGGCCTGGCTGCCGCTGTCCGGGGGGCTGTACCGGGACACGCTGATCCACGACTTCGACGTGCTGCGCTGGGTGACGGGCCGGGAGGTGGCGGACGTGTACGCGACCGGGTCGGACGCCGGACCCGCGATGTTCCGCGAGGCCGGCGACGTCGACACCGGCGCCGCGCTGCTCACCCTCGACGACGGCACGCTCGCGACGGTCACGGGTGCCCGGCTGAACGGGGCGGGCTACGACGTGCGCATGGAGCTCGCCGGGGAGCTCGACCAGATCGTGGTGGGCCTGGACGACCGTACGCCGATCGCGTCCACCGAGCCGACCGGTCCGCCGGCCGCCGACAAGCCCTGGACGGGCTTCCTGGAGCGTTTCGGCCCGGCCTACGAGGCGGAACTGAACGCGTTCGTCGAGGTCGTCCGGGGCGAGCGGGCCAACCCCTGCGACGGGCGCGAGGCCCTGCAGGCGCTGCGCGTGGCGGAGGCGTGCGAGGTGTCGCGCCGGGAGCGCAGGCCGGTGCGCCTCGCGGAGATCCCCGGCGGGGCCGCCCACGCCCACCCGTGACGGCGGGCGGTCAGCTGCCTTCCTCCTCGTCGAGCAGTCCCGCGTCGTAGGCGAGCAGGGCGACCTGCACCCGGTTGTTCAGGTCGAGCTTGGCCAGGATGCGGGAGACGTGCGTCTTGACGGTGGCGACGCTCATGTAGAGCCCGGTGGCGATCTCGGCGTTGGACAGGCCCCGGCCGACGGCGACGGCGACCTCACGCTCGCGGTCGTTGAGGACGGCCATGCGGGCGCGGGCGCGCGTGCGGCGGGTGTCGGCGGCGGTGCCGGCCGCGTGCCGCATCAACTGGCGGGTGACGGTGGGCGACAGGACCGGGTCGCCGGCCGCGACCCGGCGCACCGCCGCGAGGATCTCGGCCGGCGGGGTGTCCTTGAGGACGAAGCCGGCGGCGCCCGCCCGCAGCGCCCGCAGCACCTGCTCGTCGGCGTGGAAGGTGGTGAGGACCACCACCTGCGGGGCGTCCTCGCGGGCCCGCAGCCGCTCCGTGGCCGTGAGACCGTCCACCGCCGGCATCCGGATGTCCATGAGCACGACGTCGGGGCGGGTGCGGTCGACGAGCGCCTCCGCCTCGCCGCCGTCGGCGGCCTCGCCGACGATCTCGATGTCGTCGGCCCCGCCCATCATGAACGACAGCCCGGCCCGCACCAGCGGATCGTCGTCGACGAGCAGCAGTCTGATCGCAGTCATGGGCTTACGTAATCACGGTCGGGCGCGGGCCGGGGCGCGGATGGGCGAGGGCTGGGCGCGGACGCCCCGGCGGCTGCGCGGAGTTGACGGTCCGTCGGTCAGGCGCGCAGCGTCACCCCGTGCCGGGCGCGCAGGCGGCGGATCTCCCACCAGGCCACCGCCGTCACCGAGGCGGGGCCGCCGAGGACGGCGAGGACCTGGACCACCGGCGGTCCGGGCGGCAGACCGCCCGCGAGCAGGCTGATGACCGTGAACTCCCACACCAGCGTGCCGGTCAGCAGGGCGGGGAGCGCCGCGTGCACGGCCGCGGTGTTGAAGCCGGTGCGGATGGCCGGGCCGGTGGCGAACCCGACGAAGAACAGCAGCCAGACCAGGGGAAGGGCCGCCGCGAGGATCAGCCAGGGCGCGGCGCCCGGCGACCCGGAGGAGGCCTCCTGCTTCCGGCCGAGCAGGACGATCGCCCCGCCGAGCAGCGGCAGGGCCGTCACGGCACCGATGTACCAGCCGGCCGACCGCAGCGCGGCCCGCACCCGTACCCGCATCGCCGACCGCGTCTGCGCCGACGCCCACCGGAACAGCACCGCGATCACCACGGGCGCGCTCAGCAGCAGCAGGGGCGGTGTGACCGCCAGCCGCATGATGTACAGCTCGCGGGCCTCGACGGCGTCCTCCGGGGTGCCGTAGACGGCGAGCAGCAGCAGGGACATGACGGCCGCGACCCAGGCCCGCGTCTTCTGCACGCGCACCACCTGCCGGTCGTCGCCGACCCGGTGCCCGTGCGGCGGGAACAGCCGGTGGGCGCGGACGCGGGCCGAGCGCGCGAACGAGTAGCACGCCACGAGCGGGACGATCGTGAACCAGGTGCACGGGGCGAGCAGCACCAGCCACATGCAGCCGGACATCCTCCCCTGCCCCTGCCGCAACAGCTCGCGCACCGAAGGCCATTGGGCGCCGCGCAGGCCGCCCCACCCCGGTCCCCAGGGGCCCGGCCGCCCCTGAGGCACGTTCGGGTACGGCTGGGGCGGATACGGCTGGGGCTGGGGCGGGTACGGCTGGGGCGGGTACGGCTGGGGCTGCGGGTGGCCGTACGGTGCGGGACCCGGCTGGGGCGGCACGTGGGGGCCGGTGGCCGGAGGCGGCGGGTAGGGTCCGCCGTTCGGCGGCCAGGGCGGCTGGTACGGGTTGGTGGGTCCCCCGAAACTCACGTGCGTGTTCCCTCCGTTACGCGTGGTGCTGAAGGCGGCACAAACATCAGCCATGGCCGCGTTCAAGTCAACCGGCCGCGGAGCGAAGGGTCATGGGGTTGCGCGCGGGCGCCCGGTATGCGCCCCGGAAACGCCCTGCCCGCGCCCCGGCACGCCTGAAAGGATCAGCGCATGCGCACCGTGTACGCCCTGCTCGTGGGCATCGACGACTATCCGGGACGGCCGCTGAGCGGCTGCGTCAACGACGTGCGGGCCGCGGAGAGCTGGCTGCGGAGCAGGAGCGGCCCGCCGGCCCGCATCCGGACGCTGCACGACGACCGGGCGACCCGGGCGGCCGTGCTCGCGGGCCTGGAGGAGCACCTCGGGCGCGGCGGCCCGGGCGACACCGCGCTGCTGTGGTTCAGCGGGCACGGCAGCCAGAGCCCGACCGCCGATCCGGGCGAGGCCACCGGCCGGTCCCAGGCGCTGGTGTGCCACGACAGCATCGCCCCGGGCGGACAGCCGGTGCTGCGGGACACCGAACTCGGGGCGCTGCTGGACCGCATCGCCGCGCGCGGCACGCATGTCGTCGCGGTGCTGGACTGCTGCCACTCGGGCGGTGCGACACGGGAGGACGGCGAGGTGCCGTCGGGTGCCGCGGTGCGGGGTGTGCCCTGGCAGTCGTGGTGGCGCGGGGCGTCCCGCGAGGGCGGAGGGCCGGGAACCGAGCCGGGCCGGCACGTGCTGCTGGCCGCGTGCCGGCCGCAGGAGCGCGCGTACGAGCACTTCCTCGACGGCCGGATCCGGGGGTGCTTCAGCCATGCGCTGCTGAGCGCGCTGGACCGGCTCGGCCCCACGGCCACGTACGGCGAGGTGCACGCGCTCGCGGAGGGCGGGGTGCGCGCGCTGAGCCTGGTCCAGCATCCGGAGCTGCGCGGGCCGGAGGACGGCGGTTTCCTGTCCGGCGAGCCGGTGCCGGCCTCGCCGTTCCTGCTGCGGCACACGCCGTGGGGGTGGGAGGTCAACTGCGGTGCGGCGCACGGGCTGCGGTCGGCGGGCGCCGAGTTCGCCCTGCTCGGGGACGCCGGGGCGCGCACGGTCGTGGTGCGGGAGGTGCGCCCCGAGTCGGCCCGGGTGGATCCGGTCGGCTGGCATCCGACGGCGCAGGACGAGCGGACGGCGCACGCCGTGACCCCGTCGGCGCTGGCGTTCCCGCCGGCCGTCGTGGCGCTGTCCGGTGAGGCGGCCGCCGTGCGCCTGGTCGCCGAGGCCGTCGCGGCGGTGCCCGCGCTGGCCCTCGCGCCGGACGGGCCTCCGTCGGACTCCGCGGAAGCGGGCCTCCTGCGGCTGCGGGTGGCGGCCGGGGGTGGCCGGGCGCGGGTGTCGGGCGGGGCCGGTCATCCCGTGTCGGACCTGCCGCTGCGGTCCCCCGCGGACGCGGCCCGCGTCGCCGACTGCCTGGCGCACATCGCGCGCTGGCACCACATCCGGGATCTCGCCAACCCGGATCCGCTGCTGTCGTCGCTGGTGCGGATCACCGTCGAGGAGACGCCGGTGGGCAGCCTGCGGCACGCGGCGGACGGCGAGATCGTCTGCGGGTACGCGCCCGGCGGCCGGGAACCGCAGGTGCGGGTCGGGATCCACAACTCCTCCGGGCGTGACCTGTGGGCGGTCCTGCTCGACCTGACGGACAGCTACGGCTCGTCCCCGCACCTGTTCGAGGGCGAGTTCATCGGGGACGGCAGGACAGGGTGGGCGCGGCGCGGCCGGCCGGTGTGGCTGCGGCTGCCGCAGGGGCGCGCGCCGGTGCCGGGCGCCTTCACCCGGGACTGGCTGAAGGTGATCGTCGCGGAGGACGAGCTGAACCTCGCCCCGTTCCGGCTGCCCGCTTGGTCCCCCGCGGACCCCTCCGGCGCACGCCTGAGCCCGGCTCCGGCCGGTGGGGACGGCGGTCTGCTGCGGCTGGTCGGCGCGGGCACCGAGGGCGGCCGGGACGCGGGCGGTCCGGCGTACGGGGCGGGCCGGTGGGGGACGGCACAGGTCGTCGTCCGCACGGAGGTGTGAGGAACCGTCACCAACCGAGGTGGGTGAAGCCGTCACCAGCCGAGGTGGGTGAAGCCCGCCCAGGCGGTGAGGTCGTCGCCGCGGATGTCGCCGACCCGGGCGCGCAGCCGGTCCGGCATGCCGGGCGGCGCCGCGCGGCGGTCGTTCAGCATCCACGACTGGGCGCTGCGCAGCGCCTGGCCCGGCGGCAGGCCCTCCCGGCTCATGAAGTGGTGGGTCATGTACATCAGCAGGGACGTCGCCTCGTCGGGAACCGGCCACAGGGAGCCGATGACCGAGCGGGCACCCGCGACGAGGAAGGCGGTGGACAGGCTGTACGCCTCGTCGTAGCCGTGCCCGGAGACGTTCGTACGGCAGGCGGCCAGCACCACCAGGTCCAGGCCGCGGTAGCGGGTCGCGCCCTCGGTCAGCTCCTCCGCCGCCAACCGCCCGCCGGACAGGGCGAGATACGCGCTGTGCCGCTCGCCCTGGCGCACCACGCCGTGGCAGGCCAGATGCAGCAGTCCGCCCCGCTGCCGGCGCAGCCAGTCGGTGACGGCCGCGGGCGTGGCCGTGCCGGGGCCGAGGAGGTCGCCGTCCGGGTGGAAGACGCGGTGGACGGCCTCGGCCTCCTCGCCGGCGTGGTGCAGGTCGCGGGTCGGGTTGCCGACGACGAGGGCCTGCCGGGTGCCGGCGGCGGGCCGGGCGGCCACCTCGCACAGCAGCCGGGCGGAGGGCGTGTAGGAGATGTTCGCCTCCTCGCACGCGTAGCCGTGCGAGCGGCGCCGGCCCGGCACGCGGGCGGCGTGCCAGGGCACCACGCCCAGGTCGCCCATGGGGACGAGCACCAGCGAGGGCGCCCGGCCGAAGCCGCGCGGCAGATGGTCCAGCAGGGGTCGCATCGCCGCCGTACCGGCCCAGGCGCAGAGCTGCTCCAGCGCCTGCCGGCTCGCGCCCGGGCCCGGAGCGGGCCCGGGCGGCGGCTCGGCGACGGGCGGGCCACCGGCGTCGCGGCCCGGGGTGCCGGCGGCGCGGTAGGTGGTGAGCGGGGGTGCGTCCAGGGTGAGGTGGGGCAGGTCGAGGGAGCGGGTGGTGCCGTCGGCGGCGACGACGACGGCCGCGCCGGAGCCGGGCCGCTGCGCGAGGAGCCCGGGCACGGCCCCGTCGCCGGGCACGAGGTAGACCAGCGCCGTGGCGCCGAGCGCGCGCAGCGCGGTGCCGATGTCCGCGGGTGCGGGCACGTCCAGCAGTGCCTGGTGCCGTGGGGAGCCGGCCAGCGCCTCCAGGACCCGCCGGCGCAGCCTGCTGGAGGGCCCGGCGACCGCGGTCTGGGCGGCGAACAGCATCTCCTCGCCCAGGTCGGGCACGCTGCCCGCGCCCTGCCACTCCCGCGCGAGCTCCGGCAGGCCGAGCTCCCTCAGCATGTCGGGCACGGTGGTGGCCACGGTCGCCGCGTGCAGGACGAGACCGCGCCCCGCGTCGAGGGCCCGTACGGCGTCGGTGTGGGCGCCGTCGGCCAGGCACCAGCGGGCCACGTCGAGGGCCTGGCCGCCCGCCATCCGGGCGGTCTGCGCGGCATGGGCCGTACCGGACTGGAGCAGGGCGCTCCAGGCGGCCGCGCGCAGGCACTCGAGGCCGACGCGGCGGGAGGCGTCGTAGTTCAGGCGTCTGACGCGCGGGTCGTGCGCGTGCGCGTCACCCCGCAGGCGGTAGGCCCTGGCCAGGTGGAAGCCCGTGCCGCCCCACAGCGGGTGGTGGGGTCCGCCGGTGAGTTTCAGGGTGTGCCGCAGCCAGGCGATGCCCTGGTCGAGGTGGAGGGCGCGGTCGGCGGGTGGTGCGAGCTCCAGGTCGGCCATGACGCAGTGGCTGACGCCGAGCCCGCCCGTGACGCGGATCCACCGGTCGTCGTCGGGTTCGAGCAGGTCCAGCGCGGCCTCCCGCAGGGCCACGGACTCCAGCATCCCCTGGTGGTCCAGGGCGAGCAGGGCCCGCTGCCCCACCGCGAAGGCCGCTTCGCCCAGCTTGTCGGCCTGGGCGTTGACCGGCAGGCCGGCGATCCGGCGCCGGATCTCCTGGGTGGGCGTCGCGGCGTCGGCCCCTTCGGCGGCGGGTTCGAACCGGCCGGTGCGCCGGGCCCGCAGGTAGGTCAGGGAGCCGCGGGCGGCTTCCAGGTGCGATTCGAACGCGAAGCGGTCCATGTGGTCGGCCGGCAGCCGGGAGAGGGCGCGTTCGAGAACCTGGATCTGCTCGGCCAGGGCCGGCTCGTCCTCGCGGCGGAAGGCCTGGTGGATGCGGAACAGGGCGATCTGCGCGCCCATGACCAGACGCTGGTCCGGGGTGAGGTCCGGGGACTCGGCGAGCCGGGCCATGTCGTCGACGGCCGTGTCGAAGTCGTCCTCGCCGCCGCCCAGTTGGCCCAGGTGGGTCCGCAGTCCGGCATGGACCATGTCCAGGTTCTCGCGCGTCCGGGTGCCGGGCGGATGCGCGGCCCGGGCCCGCTCGACCCGGGCCAGCGCCGCCTCCAGCTCCGCGGGGTCGGTGAGGTGCCGCAGGCCCCACGCGCTGTGTTTGACGACGACGTTCGCCTTCCACGTCTCGTCCGCGGGCCCGTGCTCCCACATCGCCTGCCAGAGTTCCTCCTCCTGCCGCGCGTCGGCGAGCGGCCCGTCGAGCCGCAGCAACGGGAGCAGGCTGAGGACCTGACCGGCCCGCAGCCCGGACGCGACACCGCCCCGGGGCAGTCCGGCCCAGTCCGCGTACAGGCGGTCGTAGGCCTCGCGGGCCGTCGTACAGCCCAGCCGCTCCAGCACCAGTCCGGACAGCCCGGCGAGATCCTCACCGCTGACGATGCCCCGCGTCCGCTGCTCGATCTCCCACAGCAGCGCCTGCGGGTCGTACGGTGTCGTCACGTCACGTCCCTCGTTCCTGCGGCCGCGGCGCGGTCCGCGTGCGGTACGGCGCCAGCACGCCGTTGAGCCACCGCTCCCCCTCCTCGGTCCCGAAGTCGACGGCCGGCGCGCCGGTCGGCTCCAGCACGGGCGCCCCGCCCCGGTCGTCGAAGAGGATCGCGACCCGGTCGGCCGGTTCGCGTTTCGACGGCCACACGAACCCCTGGGCCCAGGGCGCGGTCCGCCGGCGGATCCAGTGGCCCCAGTCGCGAGTCTGGGGGTAGTCCGCGCCCTCGGTGTGCACGAGCCACGTGTCCTGCGCCACGGCGGCGAGGTCCGCGCCGGACATCAGCGAGACGACCTCGACGTCGGCGGTCAGCCGCAGGAAGGACAGGCTGCGGCGTTCGAACGCCACGCGCGGCAGCAGCCGGTGGCCGGTGTCGGAGTCGAACGGCAGCGAGCGCAGCAGCACTTCGCAGACGGCGGCACCGACGCCGAAGCCGACGTAGAGGTAGCCGTAGCGGTCGTAGGGGGTGCTGTCGAAGCGGCCGCCGTAGTAGAAGGCGTGCGCGGGGCGGTCGTTGTACGCGGCGGGTGCGCGGTGGGTGGAGTGGACGCGGTACACCGGTGTGCCGGCGCGCAGCACCGCCCGGGTCGGTTCGCCCGGCAGGGACTCGGGCGGCGGGTACTTGCCCATGGGTCAGTCCTCCCCTTCCCGGGCGGCCAGTTCCCGTGCGGCGCCGAGGAGTTCGGCGTCGCGGCCGCGGCCCAGCAGGGCCGCCGGGGTGCCGTCCCACCAGGTGGTGCGGGACAGCCACCAGTCGGCGGCGCCCCACGGGTCGGTGTCGGCGCGCAGGACGGCGTTGACCTCCAGGACGATCCGCCACGGCATGGTCCCGGCCTCGAACTGGAAGAGGGGCATCCGCCGGTGGCCGTCCGTGCCGGTCAGGGCGATCAGCCGGGGGTCGGCGCCCTCGGTCCAGGGCGTGGAGGGTTCCCGGAGCAGACGGTCGCGGACGGGCCCGAGGACGGGTCCGACCATGGGGTTGCCGTCGAGGACGAGCAGGCACAGGTCCGCCGCCGCGTATCCCGCGTACTGCGGGTCCCCGGGCGCGCCGGTGAACCGCCCGGTGTCGCCGTGCCGGCGCAGCCGGGCGGACTCGTCGGCGGGGAGGGCGTCGAGGAGGGCCCGGGCGGCGAGGGTGGCGGTGTCGCGGTCGCCCGTCCCGGTGCGCAGGCGGGACAGGTGCGCGGTCAGCGGCGGCCGTCGGTCCGGTTGGAGCAGCGCCGCCAGTCTGTCCCAGTCGGCCGCGGCGGCGGCCAGCACCATGTAGGGGTTCACCCGCACCCGTGCCCTTTCTCGTCGGCTGCGGCCGACGCGGGTGCGGCGGGGGGCCGTTCACGCGCGCCGAGCGTCTCGGCCAGCAGGTCGGCGGCCAGGGGGCGGCGGACGACGAGGTGGAGGTCCGGGCCGGCGTCGGTGCCGGTGTCCAGTGCCGCCCACAGGGCGCTGACGCTGGTCTGCGGGGGCAGTCCGCCGCGGCCGGCGCCGAGCAGGGGGAAGCAGATCGACCGCAACGGCGGCGTGAAGGCGGCGCGTTCCTCGGACAGCAGGGCGAGCGCCCGGGCGGCGGCCGTGGCGACGTCCTGGGCGGCGACGTCGTAGTCGTTGGTGCCGGGCCTGGGGACGGCGACGGCCGCGTGGTAGATGCGGCGGACGCCCCGGGCGGCGAGGGCGCCCGGCTCGGTGGGGACGACCGTGCCGGGCAGGGCGGGGCGGCCCAGCAGCCCGTGCGCCGCACGCCAACCGAGGAGGGCGTCGTGCACCGGGTCGGCGGCGACGTCCCCGGTCGCGTCGCGCACGGCGCCGGCGCGGCGCAGGGACGCGGAGACGGAGGCCTTGTACAGCGCGGGCAGCGCGAGGTGCGTGTTGGTCGGGGAGACGATCACATCGACGTTCCGGAGGAGTTCGACGGGGTGCACGTGCAGCAGGACGTCCCGGGATCCTACGCGCAGGGAGCGGTGCTGCAAGTGCGGTGCGAGCAGGGGAGGTTGTGTGGTACGGGGCCGCTGTGGGGCGGTACCGGCCAGCCAGCACACCTGTTCGGCGATCTGGGCGAGGACCATCTCCTCCTGGCTCTTGCGGAAACGCTCGACGCTGACGCTGTACACCTGGGCGGCGAGTCTGCGCCGGTCCGCCGCGGGGCGGTCGCGCAGGCCTGGCGCCAGGCCGAGGGAGTAGCCGGCCGCCGCCTCCAGGTCGCCCCCGCCGAGCCGGGCCACGGCCGTGCGCAGCAGGTTCTCCACCTCGACGGGCCACGCGTCGCTGACGGCGGCGGAGTGCGCGGCGGCCGCCCGGCGGAGCAGCGGGACGTCGAGTTCCCGGATCCGGACCAGGCCCTCGGCCCGGACCGCCTTCACCTCCCTCAGCACGGACGCGACCTCGAACTGCGGTGCACCTGGCGACATATGACCATGATCCGCCGGTCACCTCACCGGCCACAAGTGCCTCGGTCCGGGCCTGCGGGAGGCCGGCTCCGGCGGCCGACCGCACGGGCCGGCAGCCCCTTGGGCCCCGCCGGCCCGGCTCACCCCCACGGCAGCCAGGCCCGCACCTCGAACCCGCCCTCCGCGGTGCGGCCGTGCTCCAGGCGGCCGCCCGCGAGGGTCGCCCGCTCCGTCAGGCCGATCAGGCCCTGGCCGGAACCCGGGACGGGCGGCACCTCGCCCTCGGGCGGCGGGTTGCGGACGGTGACGACGAGCCCCTCGCCCGGTGCGCCGCCGACGGACACGGTGACCTCCGTGCCGGGCGCGTGCTTGCGGGCGTTGGTCAGGCCCTCCTGCGCGATCCGGTAGGCGGTGCGGCCGACGGAGGACGGAACGGCGTCGGGGTCGTCGACACACTGGTCGAGGGAGACCTTCATGCCGGCCTCCCGGGACTCGGCGACCAGCGTGTCCAGCGCCGCGAGGGTCGGCTGCGGCCGGCCCGTGTCGTCGGGCTCGCCCGCCCGCAGGACGCCGATGATCTCCCGCAGGTCCTGCAGGGCCTCGTGCGCGCTCTCCCGGATCACGCCCGCCGCCCGCGCCGTCTCCGCCGGGGGCGCGTCGGGCCGGAACTCCAGGGCGCCCGCGTGCACGCTCAGCAGCGTCAGCCGGTGGGCGAGCACGTCGTGCATCTCCCGCGCGATGGCCTCGCGGGCGAGCCGCTGCGCCTGCTCGGCCCGCAGCCGCGCCTCCGTCTCGGCCCGCCGGGCCAGGTCCCTGAGACTCAGCAGCAACTGCCGCTTGGCCCGCACGAACATGCCCCAGCCGACGATCGCCACGGTGAACAGCACGGCGAACGGCACGCTCACCAGGTACGGGATGTCCGCGTCGGGACGCAGCCAGTAGTACAGCGGGGCCAGCGCCGCGTTGACGCCGCCCACCCAGGCCACATACCGGAAGGGGCGGTGCACGGCGAGCGTGAACAGGGCGATCATGCCCGCGCCGCCCGCGGTGTCCGAGACGAAGGTGACCGGCGTCATCGCCACGGCCAGCCCCAGCGGCCAGCGGCGGCGCAGCCAGACCGCCGCGCAGGCCAGCGCGCCGACCACCTGGTCGATGGCGGCCAGTCCCGGCGGTACGTGGGGGTTCTCGGTGAGCGCCTCGACGGCGATCACGCCCACCACGACGGCCAGCAGGAAGCAGGAGAAGTCGACGACCCAGTCCCGGGCGGTGCGCCGGGGCCGCCGCCCGGCCCGCCGGGCGTCGGGGTCGAGTTCGTGGAGCAGCGCCGACGGGATGAACCATCTCCGCCCGGTGAACAGCGCGGGCGTCTCTCCCGACGGCACCAGGGAGGCCTGTCCCACGTCGTCACGCTTCACGGTCGACAAATCTACGCAGCCGCGGCCGGTTCCACCCCTCCATGGGAGAGATCGTCGACCAAAGTCGTGCCACCGCAGACTTTCGGCGCGACGGACGGAGCCGGAGAGGCGACTTCCGTTCCTGGGTGCTCGCCCCGCGGCCGATGTGCGTGGGGGGTCCGCGGGGCGAGGCTCGGGGGATGAAGCAGGTGCTGGAGATTCTCGGCTTCCTCGCCCTCGTGCAGGGCGTGGCGGGCCTGGTGCACGAGTTCACCGACTGGAACTGGGGCCTCGTGCAACGACTGGGGTTCCTCGACGGCTTCGAGGTCTACGCGAGCGTCGCGCTGCTGGTGCTCGGCGTCGCCCTGTTCGCGGCGGCCGGGAGCCGGAAGTCCGTCTGAGCCGCGGGCGGACTCCCGGCGGTGGCCGGTGGGGTCAGCAGCCGTGGTCGACCAGGTCGAACGACGCGTAGTGGTCGGCCGTGTAGTAGTCCTCCTGGTGCTCCTCACCGGTGACGATGCGCCGGGCGCCGCGTGTGGAGGAGCCGGGGGTGATGACCGTGTACTCGTGGTAGTAGCCGGAGGGCTGGCTGGGCAGGATCCGCTCCCGGTTCTGGAAGACGGTGCCGTCCTGGTCGAACGGGTACGGGCCGCCCTGCTCGATCAGGTCGAGCGTGTCGTGGGCCTGGGACGGCAGGTCGCTGTAGCAGATGCTGCCGACGGCGGTGGGGGCCGCGTCGGCCGTGGTGGCGGAGACGGTGCCGCCGACGAGGAGGGCGGACAGGAGGGCGGCTGCTGCGCCGAGCCGCGAGGCGCGTGGGGGGAGATTCATGCGCTCATGATGACGCGCGTAGACAGTGGCATGTCAATGACAAGCTCGGAGATTTTCCCGTCAAGTCCGATGAGTTAGCGGGAAGTTAACCTGCCCTCCGGCGCCCGCACGCCCTGTTCACCAGCTACGGCGGGCGCCGGGCGGGGCGGCTACGCGTCCTCCGGCAGGGTGTATTCGCCGTACTGCGGGCGGCCCGCCAGGTCGTACGTCTGGATCGAGACGCCCGCGCCGGTGACGCTCCCCCCGGCGTGTGCGAACGCGGTCGGCACGGAACCCTCCGGGAACAGCCGGAACCCGGTGCCGAGCACGACCGGGAAGGTCAGCAGATGGAGGGTGTCGACGAGGTCGAGCGCCAGCAGCGACCGGAGCAGGGCGCCGCTGCCGTGCACCTGGACCTCGCCGTCGGTGCGCTCCTTCAGCGCGGTGACCTCCTTGGCGAGGTCGCCGGAGAGCACGGTGGTGCCCGCCCACGAGGGATCCGTCAGGGTCGAGGAGACGACGTACTTCGGCAGGGAGTTGAGCCCGGAGGCGACCGGGTCGGCGGGGTCGGTCACCTTCGGCCAGAACGTGGCGAAGATGTCGTAGGTCCGGCGTCCCAGCAGGAAGGCGCCCGGGCGGGTGAAGACCTCGCTGATGAACCGGCCGAAGTCCTCGTCGGCGTACGGGAAGCTCCAGCCGCCGTGGGTGAAGCCCCCGCGGGTGTCCTCGTGCGGCCCGCCGGGGGCCTGGTAGACGCCGTCGAGGGTGACGAAGAGGGTGGAGACGAGCTTGCCCATGGCGGGTGCCTTCCTTGCGGGGGTGTCTGCTTGCATCGGTTCAGACTCCGCCGACGCCCGCAACTCATCGCTGGGCCGTACGGCTCCCGGGCGGTCCGCGTGCTCACGGTCTCGATGTCCGTTGGCCGCCAGCGTCACCGGCGGTCGGCCGCTGGGATGGATCCATGACTTCTCAGGGAACTCTCGAAGCAACTCTCGACGGCAAGGTGGCTCTCGTGACGGGCGGGAGCCGTGGCATCGGTGCGGCGACGGCCCTGCGGCTGGCCAGGGAGGGCGCGGACGTGGCCGTCGGTTACGTGCACGGCAAGGAAGCGGCCGAGGACGTCGTACGGGCCGTGGAGGCGCTGGGGCGCCGGGCGGTGGCGCTGCGCGCGGACGCGGCACAGGCCGCCGACGCGGCCGGTGTCGTGGACGCGGCGGCCGACGCGCTCGGCGGGCTCGACGTCCTGGTGAACAACGCGGGCTTGGGCGTGCTCGGGCCGTTGGAGAGCCTGTCCCTCGCGGACGTGGAGCGGGTCCTCGCCGTCAACGTGCGGGGTGTCTTCCTGGCGTCCCGGGCGGCCGCCGCGCGGATGGGCGAGGGCGGGCGGATCATCACGATCGGCAGTTGCATGGCCCAGCGGGTGCCGGGTCCCGGCGGCACGCTCTACGCCATGAGCAAGGCCGCGCTGACCGGCTTGACCAAGGCCCTGGCGAGGGAGCTGGGCGGGCGCGGGATCACCGTGAACCTGGTCCATCCCGGTCCGATCGACACGGACATGAACCCTGCGGACGGCCCGTACGCGTCCGGGCAGGCGGCGATGACGGCGCTGGGCCGGTTCGGGACGGCGGACGAGGTGGCGTCGACGGTCGCCCACCTGGCCGGGGCGGCATACGTGACCGGGGCGGAGTTCGCGGTCGACGGCGGCCACGCGGCATGAGGCAGGGGGGCGCACCGGCGCTGTCCGGCCCGTGCGCCCCACGGGGCGGCCGGGTCAGCCGCCCAGCTCCTGGTGGCGGGCCGCCAGTCGGCTCGCGCCCTCCTGGGTGAGGGAGCCGAAGAGGCGCAGGCGGGAGATGCCGCCGTCCGGGAAGATGTCGACGCGCGCGTGCGTGCCGACGGCCGGGTCCGGGAGGACGAAGCGGTGGTTGGTGTCGGGCTGCAGGCGGGTGCGGGGCAGGATCTCCCGCCAGTCGCCGTCCTCGCCGTCCTTGACGGACACGGACGCCCAGCCGGCGCTGTTGCCCTTGAGGTAGGCGGTGTCGATCTCCAGGGCGCGGATCTGCGCCTGGGCGGCGAGCCGGTAGCGGATCCAGTCGTGGCCCTGGTCGCGGCGGCGGCGGGTCTCCCAGCCGTCGTCCATCTTGCGGGAGCGGCCCGGCTGGATGGTGTTGGTGGCGGGCGAGTAGAAGAGGTTGGAGGCGTCCTCGACCTGGCCGCCGTTCTCCAGGGCGACGACGTCGAAGGTGCCGAGCACCTGAAGCCACTCGGGGTCGGGGACGACCTCGCCGTACACGCGCAGGCGGGCGATGCCGCCGTCGGGGTGCTGGTTGACCCGCAGGTGGGTGAAGCGCTGCTCGACGGCGACGGCGAAACCGTTCGCCGCGTGGCCGCCGACCGCGGTGCGCGGCACCAGGGTCGTCCACTTCACGTCGTCGCCGAGGAGCTCCTCCGACGACGGTGAGCCCGCGACACAAGTGCCCTCGACGGACACGGCCTGCGGGTAGTTGCCGCGGAAGTGGGCGGTGTCGACGACGATCCCGCGGATGACACCCGGGGCGCCGAGGCGGACCAGCGCCCAGTCGTGGTCGTCGGAGGTCGGCCACGGGTGCTCGGCCGAGGCGCCGCGGCGACGGCGCGTCTCCCAGCCGTCCATGATCTTGCCCTTGTGCCCGAAGTGCTCCGGGTCGAACGCGGCGCGCTCGGGCACCAGCAGGTTCTCGCGCTGGGCGAAGAACTCGTCGTTGGCGGCGATGACTCCGGCTCCGAGGTGCCGGTCGGCGAGGTTGGCGTACTGGGTGAAGGGGAAGTCGGCGGTGCGGTAGTCCGCGTAGGGGTCGCCGCCTCCGTAGGGGTTCGCGTCGCCGGTGAAGCGGGGAATCGCCGTCACGATGATCAGGTCTTCCTTTCGGGTGTCCGGGGTGGATTCAGTTGGTCCGGGTGAGGAGCCGCCCCTTCGGTTCGGTGAACTCGCCGTCCGCGACGATCCGCTGTCCGCGCAGCCAGGTGGACTTCACGACGCCGTACAGGGTCCTGCCCGCGTAGGCCGTGACGCGGTTGCGGTGCTGCAGGGAGGCCGGGTCGACGGTGAAGGTCTCGTCGGGGGCGAGGACGGCGAAGTCGGCGTCGCGGCCGGGCGCGATGGCGCCCTTGCGGTCGTCGAGCCCGACGAGTGCGGAGGTCCGCGCCGACATCCAGCGGACCACGTCCTCCAGGCCGTGTCCGCGCCCGCGGGCCTCCGTCCACACCGCGGCGAGGCTCAGCTGGAGGCCGGAGATGCCGCCCCAGGCCGTCGCGAAGTCGTCGGTCTTGAGGTCGGCGATGGACGGGGAGTGGTCGGTGACGACGCAGTCGATGGTGCCGTCGGCCAGCGCCTGCCAGAGCAGGTCCTGGTTGGCGGCCTCGCGGATCGGCGGGCAGCACTTGAACTCGCTGGCGCCGTCGGGGACTTCCTCGGCGGTGAGGGTCAGGTAGTGGGGGCAGGTCTCCACAGTGATGCGGACGCCCTCCGCGCGCGCCTCGGCGATCATCGGCAGGGCGTCGCTGGACGACAGGTGCAGCACGTGCACGCGCGCGTTCAGCGCCTTGGCCTCGCGGATGAGCTGGGCGATGGCGCTGTCCTCGGCGTCCCGGGGGCGGGAGGCGAGGAAGTCGGCGTATTTGGGGCCGGGTCGCTGCGGGGCGGAGGCGAGGAGGTGGGGGTCCTCGGCGTGCACGATGAGCAGGCCGTCGAAGGCGGCGATCTCGGCCATGGTGCGGGCGAGCGGGTCGCGCTCCAGGTGCGGGAACTCGTCCACG
This sequence comes from Streptomyces sp. SudanB52_2052, assembly GCF_964272415.1. NCBI lineage: Bacteria > Bacillati > Actinomycetota > Actinomycetes > Kitasatosporales > Streptomycetaceae > Streptomyces > Streptomyces sp. SudanB52_2052. Next base: position 1,736,544 of record NZ_OZ186796.1, read on the forward strand.
CCGGACGGCGACAGGAACGCCTTGAAGCCGAAGACGCCGGCCTCGTGCAGTGGGCGCAGGTCCTTGAGGTTGTCCGGCAGGGCGCCGCCCCAGAAGCCGACGTCGATGTGCGCCTTGTCGGCGGCGACCTGCTGCTTGGTGCGCAGGTGGGCGACGGTCGTGGTCGGCGGGAGGGAGTTCAGGGGCATGTCGACGAGGGTCGTGATGCCGCCGGCCGCCGCGGCGCGGGTGGCGGTCCAGAAGCCCTCCCACTCGGTGCGGCCCGGGTCGTTGACGTGCACGTGGGTGTCGACCAGGCCGGGGAGCAGCACGTGATCGCCCAGGTCCTCCAGGCGGGCCCCCTCCGGTACGGGGGCGTCGTGGGGGAGGACGGCCGTGATCGTGCCGCCGGAGACCGCGACGGATGCGGCGCGCGTCCCCTCGGGCGTGATGACACGCGTCGAGCGGAGCACCAGTTCAGCGTCGGACACCCGAACCCCTTTCTTCAACGTTCTGTTGAAGGAGTCTTCACTCCCGTTCCGGCCCCGTCAAGGGCACACTGCTACAGGGCACACCAGCACCCCACCCCCTGGACTTTTCCACGAAGCGGAATTAACATCCCGGGAAGCGAAATGCTACCCGAAAGGAACGCCCCGTGCCGAGGTCCAGCGCCAGCACCACCGACCCCACCCGGTCCTCCGCCAACGGCGGGGTCCAGTCCCTGGAGCGCGCCTTCGACCTCCTCGAACGGATGGCGGACGCGGGCGGCGAGGTCGGCCTGAGCGAGCTGTCCGCGAGCAGCGGACTGCCCCTGCCGACCATCCACCGCCTGATGCGCACGCTGGTGGTCTGCGGATACGTACGCCAGCAGCCCAACCGGCGGTACGCGCTCGGCCCGCGTATGATCCGCCTCGGCGAGTCAGCGTCCCGGCTGCTGGGCACCTGGGCGCGGCCGTACCTGGCCCGGCTGGTCGAGGAGACCGGCGAGACGGCGAACATGGCGCTGCTGGACGGGGACGAGATCGTCTACGTGGCGCAGGTGCCGTCGAAGCACTCGATGCGGATGTTCACGGAGGTCGGCCGCCGCGTGCTGCCGCACTCCACGGGCGTGGGCAAGGCCCTGCTCGCCGGTTTCCCGCCGGAGGAGGTACGCGCCCTGCTCGCCCGCACGGGCATGCCCGCCGCCACGGACAAGACGATCACGACGCCCGACGGGTTCCTCGCGGCGCTGGAGGACGTGCGCCGCCAGGGGTACGCGATCGACGACAACGAGCAGGAGATCGGGGTGCGCTGCCTCGCCGTCTCGGTGCCCGACTCCCCCACCGCCGCCGCCATCTCCATCTCCGGCCCGGCCGGCCGGGTCACGGAGTCGGCGACGGAGAAGATCGTGCCGGTGCTCCAGCAGGTCGCCGGCGAACTGTCGGAGGCCCTGGCCAGCCAGAGCCCCGCGTGACGGCCTTACAGCGCTGGCCCGGGAGGTACACCGACCGGCACGGCTCGCAGGACGTCGTCTTCGAGACCGACGGCCGGCAGCTGATCCGTACGACGGTCCGGGGCGTCCTCTTCGAGGGCGACAGCATGGACGACCTGGGCGCCCTGGCCGGTGAGCCGCCCGAGGCGATGTTCCGCTTCCTCGACGGCGCCCTCTGCTCCTGCCTGCTGGAGTGGCGGCTGCCCCTGCCCGTCGCGCACACGGGGCAGGGCGTCCGGGACGGGATGCTGCACTGCGCCCTGCGACTGCCGGACCCGGCCCCGGGCTCCGCGCCCGGCCCGGACCGGGAGAGCCTGGCCCTCACGCTGCGCCTCGACGGGCGGGAGTACGGCGGCGCCGACGACTGCGGCGACTTCGAGAACGGCCTGTACGCGATCCAGCGCGAGCTGCCCCCGGGCTTCCGGATCAGGGCGTGCATCGCCTGCGCCTGGTCCGACTACAGCCCGGTCGGCCACGGCCTGATGGCCGGTCTGGCCTGCTTCCGGGACGTCAAGGCCCGCTACCGGCGCGTCGACGGCAAGCAAGGACCCCGGGGCGTCTTCGCGATCTGGCCGGACCACACCGAACTGGTCCAGGAGACCTGGCTCTGCGACGACTTCGAGCCCCGGGCCGCGCACGCGGGCTACCGCGGCACCTTTCCGTAGCGCCGACCGGACACCCCCTAGCCCTGCCCGCGCACCGGCCCGCCGAACCGGTCCACCGCCCGGCGGACCTCCGCCAGCCCGGGGGACAGCGCGCTCACCGAGCCGATCGCGCCGGCGATCAGCAGCAGGGAGCGGCGCAGCCGCGGGATCTCGGGGACGCCGTCGGCGGCCATGGCGTCCAGGGCGGCGAGTTCCTCCTCGGCGATGCTCCGGTCGGCGAACTCGCCCGGGTGGGCGGCGAGTCGGCGGCGCAGCCGGGCCACGGCGGAGCGCAGCTCCGTCACGCGCGGGTCCACCTCGTCGCCGGCCACGGGCCCCTGCCGCTTCTGCTCCACGCTCCGCAACACAGTCCTCCCCCTCGCACCTCGTCGTGCGCGTGCCCTTCCGACGCGAAGTCCCCCACACCGGGCACTGGTCCGACGCCCGGCCGGTCGGTGCGGGCGACAGTAAACGACGCGGGCCATCAGGCGCCAGTCCATTGCGTCATCGACTTGTTTCGCTGCGTGACTTTCCGGCCCGGGGGCGCGAGAGACCCGGGGCGCGGCAGCCCTGCTGCGGTATGCAGGTTCCATGACGACAAGGGAGACGACGGACGGGGCGGGTGCGGTTGCGGGGCTGCTGCTGGCCGCGGGGGGCGGACGGCGCCTGGGCGGTCGCCCCAAGGCACTGCTCCCCCACCGCGGGCGGCCGCTCGTGGAGCACGCGGTGCGGGTACTGCGGGAGGGCGGCTGCACCCGTGTCCACGTGGTTCTGGGCGCCCAGGCGGACGAGGTACGCGCGCGGGCCGCCCTGCCGGGCTGTGTCCTCGTCGACAACCCGGACTGGGAGCAGGGCATGGGGACGTCCCTGCGGGCCGGGCTGGCCTCCCTCGCCGGTACCGGCGCCCGCGCCGCCCTGGTCGCGCTCGTCGACCAGCCCGGCATCGGGCCGGAGGCGGTGGCCCGCGTCCTGGGGGCCTCCACGGGCGAGGAGTCGCTCGTCTCGGCGGCGTACGAGGGAGTGCGCGGCCACCCGGTCCTGTTCGGCGCCGCGCACTGGGCGGGGATCGCGGCGACTGCGACCGGGGACCGGGGGGCACGCGCGTATCTGAAGGAGCACGAGCCGGTCGTCTCGCTCGTCGAGTGCGGGGACGTGGCCCGGCCCTTCGACATCGACACCGAGGCCGATCTGGCCCACCTGGAGTGAGCGGGGTGGCACGGAGCGCCACCTTGCCTCGACTCAGAGAATCTCGACATCAACAGACGATTGAACTTCCACCATAAGGAAACTACTATCCACTGTTCAGAAGCGCCCGCTGGCTCCCCGGGCGCCGAACGCCGTATCCGGGAAGACTGGCACCGGGTGCCACCGCCGGCTCGTCTTCACAGTTCGCTGAAGGAAGTGACCGTTCATGTCCGCTCCAGCGCCGTCCCCGCTGGCCATCGTCGACGCCGAGCCCCTGCCCCGGCAGGAGGAGGTCCTCACCGAAGCGGCGCTGGCCTTCGTGGCCGAGCTGCACCGGCGGTTCACGCCCCGGCGTGACGAGCTCCTCGCCCGCCGCGCCGAGCGCCGCGCCGAGATCGCCCGCACCTCCACCCTCGACTTCCTCCCGGAGACCGCCGCGATCCGCGCCGACGACTCCTGGCGGGTCGCCCCGGCCCCGGACGCCCTGAACGACCGGCGGGTCGAGATCACCGGACCCACCGACCGCAAGATGACCATCAACGCGCTCAACTCCGGCGCGAAGGTGTGGCTCGCGGACTTCGAGGACGCCTCCGCGCCCACCTGGGAGAACGTGGTCCTCGGCCAGCTCAACCTGATCGACGCCTACACCCGGAACATCGACTTCACCGACCCGAAGTCGGGCAAGTCGTACGCCCTGAAGGCGAACGAGGAACTCGCCACGGTCGTCATGCGCCCGCGCGGCTGGCACCTGAACGAGCGTCACCTCGTCGACGCGGACGGCACCCCGGTGCCCGGCGCGCTCGTCGACTTCGGCCTGTACTTCTTCCACAACGCCAAGCGCCTGCTGGGCCTGGGCAAGGGCCCCTACTTCTACCTGCCCAAGACCGAGTCGCACCTGGAGGCCCGCCTCTGGAACGAGGTCTTCGTCTTCGCGCAGGACTACGTCGGCGTCCCGCAGGGCACCGTGCGCGCGACCGTGCTGATCGAGACGATCACGGCCGCGTACGAGATGGAGGAGATCCTCTACGAGCTGCGCGACCACGCCTCCGGGCTGAACGCGGGCCGCTGGGACTACCTGTTCTCCATCGTCAAGAACTTCCGTGACGGCGGCGCCAAGTTCGTCCTGCCGGACCGCAACGCGGTGACGATGACGGCCCCGTTCATGCGCGCCTACACCGAACTCCTCGTCCGCACCTGCCACAAGCGCGGCGCGCACGCGATCGGCGGCATGGCGGCGTTCATCCCGTCGCGCCGGGACGCCGAGGTCAACAAGGTGGCCTTCGAGAAGGTCCGCGCCGACAAGGACCGCGAGGCGAACGACGGTTTCGACGGCTCCTGGGTCGCCCACCCCGACCTGGTGCCCATCGCCATGGAGTCCTTCGACAAGGTCCTCGGCGACAAGCCGAACCAGAAGGACCGGCTGCGCGAGGACGTCGACGTCAAGGCGGCCGACCTGATCGCCATCGACTCGCTGGACGCCAAGCCCACGTACGCGGGTCTGGTCAACGCCGTGCAGGTCGGCATCCGTTACATCGAGGCGTGGCTGCGGGGCCTCGGCGCGGTGGCCATCTTCAACCTCATGGAGGACGCGGCCACCGCCGAGATCTCCCGCTCGCAGATCTGGCAGTGGATCAACGCCGGTGTCGTCCTCGACAACGGCGAGCAGGTCACCGCCGACCTGGCCCGCAAGGTCGCCGCCGAGGAACTCGCGAACATCCGCGCGGAGATCGGTGACGAGGCCTTCGCGGCGGGCAACTGGCAGCAGGCCCACGACCTGCTGCTGCAGGTCTCCCTCGACGAGGACTACGCCGACTTCCTGACGCTGCCGGCGTACGAGCAGCTCAAGGGCTGAGCAGCCGCTACCGCTCCGAGTGGCCCAGGGACTTCCCCGGGGCCACTCGGTCGCGTACGGCCTTCTTCACGGCCGTCGGCTCCGGGAAGCCCTGCTCGCGGCGGTCCCAGACGACCTCGTCGCCGACGCGGACCACGAACACCCCGCCCGTGCCGGGTTTGAGGGCCAGTTCGGTCAGTTCGGCCTCGAAGGTGGTCAGCAGCTCCTGCGCCAGCCAAGCCGCGCGGGGCAGCCAGCGGCACTGCGTGCAGTACTCGATCTCGACACGGCCACTCATCCGAGGTGCACCGCCCCATCCTGTTCGGCCGCGGGCTTGCCGTGCAGATCGGGGACCTGCCTGAGCCACGCGGGACGTCCTTGCTGGTTCCTCGCCGTCCGCAGGGCCTCCTCGGCGGCGAGCTCCTCCCGGCTGGGGAAGTCGGTGGGCAGCCACTGCCGCGAGGCGCGCACGCGCGCGTGGAGGTACGCCACGTACGCCTCGCGCGCCTCACCGGGAGAGGCGAAGTCGGTCAGCCAGGGATCCGGCACCTCCGCCACGATCTCCCGCAGCAGTCCCTCGGTCACCCTGGGTGCCAGCTCCGCGTCGGCCGCCCGCACGTCCGGGGCGTAGAGACCGAGGGCGTGGTGCCGGAAGTCGTACGCCTTGGCGGGGTCGGTGCCGTCCCAGCGGTGGTGGAAGACCAGGGCCGCCCCGTGGTCGATCAGCCACAGGCGCGGGGGCGCGACGCCCAGGGTGGGCCAGATCATCAGGTTGGAGCTGTGGACCGTACGGTCGACGTTGGCGGTCAGGGCGTCCAGCCAGACGATCCGGCCCGCCTCCAGCGGGTCGACGCGGAAGGTCTTCGCCATCTCGGGGGTGAAGTCCCGGGCGCCCGGCAGGTAGTCCATGCCGAGGTTGACGCCCGCGCTGGCCGTGTGCAGGCCCCGCACCTCATGGTGCGGCTCGTCGGCCGCGATCGCCGGGTCGAAGTGCACGAGGACCAGCTCGGGGAACCGCAGTCCGAGCGCGCGGGCCAGTTCACCGACGATCACCTCGGCGACGAGCGCCTTGCGGCCCTGCGCGGAGCCGGTGAACTTCACGACGTAGGTGCCCAGGTCGTCGGCCTCGACGACTCCGGGGACGGAGCCGCCGGACCGCAGGGGTTCGATGTAGCGGGTGGCAGTGACCTCTCTCAACATCTTCAAAGGCCCCACAGCTTGATTGCCTTACATTTCACGGCCAGCTCCAACGCAATCCGGGAAGATCTCCCCGCTCAATGGCGGTGCGCCCCTCGCTTCCCGGCCTCCGGCATGAAGTGAGCATAGTAACCGAGGGTGACCGCTGGCGCGCGGCGGGATGATGCCGGCCTTGGCCGACGCGGTTGCTGCGGAGTCGCGCTTACTGGGTTCAGGGCGGTGTTGGAGCGGGAGTCAGCCTGTTGCTGTCACAGATCCAGGCGTCGAGGGTTTCCCGCCTGCACATGATCCCTGCCGCTTCGAGGTGATCCCAGGGGATCTCGGCGCGCGTCGACCTCCGAAGACAGTGCGCGAAGCGCTCATCACCCGTCTTCCCGTCCCGCCCCTTGCGCCGGCGGGCGGCGGCGGTGGCGTCCACGCTGAACAGCACCTGGCCGTCGATGCCGCCGACGAGGTCAGCACGGAAAGGTAGTACCCGTTCACAGCCTGTAACGTCACTCGGGTGGGTACCGAACGAACGCTCACTGCTCTGGACCTGCTGCTGGCCCAGTTGGACCGTGAGCCGGAGCGGCCGGCGCATACTGATGTGCCGACGATGAGCCAGCACCGCATTCTGTTGCTTACGGCGACGCTGGGACTCTACTTCGCGATCGTCTGGGCCGTGCTGACCACGTCCTGGCTTGTCCGGCTCGACTGGCAGCTGATGTTCTTTCGGCCGTACCAGCAATGGCCGCAGATGCACGCCTTCGCCGACCATTACGTGGTGCTCGGCCAACGCGGGCCCACCGCGGTGTTGGTCGCCGCCTGGCTGGGCTGGCGCTCGTGGCGGCAGCACATACTGCGCCCCCTGCTGGCGCTTGGCGCCTCCCTGCTGCTTCTGAACATCACCGTCGGCGCAGCAAAGATCGGCATGGGCCGCCTCGGCCCGCATTACGCGACCATGATCGGCTCCAATGAGATGGGTCTGGGCGGCGATATTTTTCCTAGCGGCCACACCGCCAACGCCGTGGTGACCTGGGGCATCCTCGCGTATCTGGCCTCGGCCCCGACAGCGCGGCGGCGGCTGTCCGCGCTGTCGGCGGGCATGGCGCTCGGTGTCGGCCTCACCACCGTCTACCTCGGTACGCACTGGCTCAGCGACGTCCTGCTCGGCTGGGCCGCGGGGCTGCTGGTTCTGCTGGCGCTGCCGTGGTTCGAGCCGCTGATCGAACGCGCCGAGGTGTGGATCCACGACCGACGCGACCAACTGCGAGCCTTGTGGCGTGCACATGGCGGCAACTGGGCGCTCGCGCCGGCCGGATCGCCGGTGGCGCTGGGACGCCCCCCGGCCGAGGAGGAGGCCCTGGCATGCGACACGATTTCGTCGGCGACACGCTCGTCCCGCATGCCGACCCACCCTGCCCCGTGCCTGCACACGTCCCGCTCAGAACGCCCTGTTACCCCTGCCGGCAACCGCCGGCCATCAGGCGGCGACCTCACGCCGTGCGGGACCGTCTCGGCGGCCGGAGAGCCTGCCTCATCGGACGGCGTGGTGTCTCAGCCGTTGCAGCATCTGGTCACTGCCGCAACGAGAGTCATTGACGGACGTACTCCTGATACGCGCCGTGCTGGTCGGGGTCCGGCAGCGGAGAGCGGCTCACCCGGATCTTCGACTGGCCGTGGGGCCGCTGCTCCCAGTCGTCCATGAAGCGCGCGCTCAGGCCGTGCTTTCGGGCCAGGCCCAGGAGAGTCTCGGTGCGGTAGTAGAAGTCCTCCCGCAGCACCTGGTGCTCGGTACCTTCGGTGCGGTCGAAGGTGAAGTCGAAGAACCCCTGGTCGGTCAGGACGCGGCCGACGTGGGCCAGACACTCCTCGATCAGCTCCAGCGGCGAGTGGGAGAAGACACTGTGCGCGTGCACGACGTCGAAGTGATCATCGGGGAGGAAATCCAGGGTGAGGTCGCCGGTGATGGTCAGGTGCGGCAGCTTGTCCTGGAGCCCCTTCTCGACCAGCGTCTTCTTGGCGGCGATCAGGATGTCCGGCGAGATGTCGATGCCGTAGTAGTTCCCCGGATCGAGGTAGTCGATGATGCGCCAGCCGCCCCGCAGGTTGCCGCAGCCGATGTCGAGCATCCGGTGCCCGGGGCGCAGCCCGTGCTCGATGAGGTAGTCGAACTGCATCTGCCCCAGAGCCAGCCAGCGCTCATGGGTCTGGCTGCCGACCGCTGCCTCCGGGTTGCGGCGGGAGTCGGAGGCCATCACCGCACGGTAGTAGCCGACGTGGTCGGGGTGCTTCCAGCGCAGCCAGGTGTCCCGCGCGGCGCGGCGCAGGTATGGGGCGACACGGCGGGGGTGCGTCAGGGCGTAGCCGACCTTGTGGGTGAGGGTGGAGCGGTTGCGCCGCAGCTTCTTCGGGGACTTCGCATCCTGGGTCATGGCAGCGACCTCCGAACGAGGGGTGCCCCCGATGCGGGGAGCAGCCCCTGACAGGGGATGAAATCGTGGGGGTGACCGACTGAGTCTTACGGCGCACCGGCCGGAACCGGGTGGGCCGAGGGCCAATGTAATGGGCGGCCGCACACGCAATACGCCGCCGTGCGGGCACCACGGCCGTCGGTTCCGGGGCCTTTCTTCCGGACCACTCGTGACTGCGGGCCGGCAAGCATTTGCGCAGCCTTGCCGACGGTCGCCGACCCCACGTCCGAACATATTTGCCCCAGGGTGGCCCGTTTTCTTCTATTTGACAGGCATCACCCAGAAGGCACCCAAAGTCAGCATTCGGGCCAAGCCCGATCGCGTCGGAAGCGCACCCCTGAGCCGACCCGGGGCACCGTCGGTCGAGGTCAGCATCGAAAGGCACCGAGGCGATGGACTGGGCGATCCGGTCTGGGACCTCAGCACCGGGAGCACTCGCGCCTCCGAAGGCACCGACCCGGCCTGATCTTCCGTCTTCCCGTTCCCGCGGGGCGGGCAGGCGGCGGGGGGGGGAACGCCTGCCCGCCCCGGGGCAACGACCCGCAGATACGGGGGACGCGGGCCTTGCCGAACCGCAGTTGGTGGTGCTCGCGGCGCTGCTGTCCGCGGCGGCCGTCACACTCGCCGGGCCCATCGGGTTCGTCGGGCTGTGCGCGCCCGCCCTGGTCCGTTCGCTGGCCCGCCGGTTCCGGGGGTTCGTCCGCGCCCGGGCGGCGCTGCCCGCGGCCGGACTGGCCGGTGCCGGTCTGGTGCTCGGCTCGGACGTGCTGCTGCGCGCGCTGATCCCCGCCGAGACGGCGGTGGCCGTCCCCACCGGCATCGTCACCAGCCTGGTCGGCGCCGTGTTCCTGGTGGTGACGCCCTGCGACTGCGGGACACGGCCGGAGCCGACGCGCCGGACCGGCTCCGCGTCCCCGGCCGGACGGCGTTCCTCGTCACGGTGGCCGCCCTGGTCGCCGTGGTCGTCGCCGTCACGCTGGCCGGTGTCCTGCTGGGCGACAGTAAGCTCCTGCTCGGCGATGTCGCCAACTGGGTGCAGGGGCGGGCCGGTCGGACCGTGTCCTTCGTGCTGGACACCCGGGTGCCGCGCGTGCTCGCGGCGCTCTGCGCGGGCGCCTCGCTCGCCCTGACCGGCACGCTCGTGCAGGCCGTGACCCGCAACCCGCTCGCGGAGCCCGGCGTGCTGGGCGTCTCCGGCGGGGCCGCGCTGGGGGCCGTGCTGCTGGTGACCACCGTGCCCGCCGCCGGTTCCTGGGGCATCGCGGGCGCCGCGTTCACGGGCGCGGCGCTGGCCTCCGGCGTCGTCTTCGGGCGCTGACCTGGCTGTCCGGTTCGACGTACGGGCGGACCACGGCGGACGTGCTGCCCGTGGCGCTCGTGCTGGCGCTGGGGCTGGCCGTCGCGGTCGTCCGGCGCACCGAACTGGACCTGGTCGCGCTGGACGAGGACACCCCGCGGCTGCTCGGTCTCGGGCTGCCCCGGGCGAGGCTCGGCTTCCTGGTGGTGGGGGTGCTGCTCGCCGCGACCGCCGTGGCCGCGGCCGGCACCATCGGCTTCGTGGGGCTCGTGGCGCCGCACGCGGCACGGGCCCTCGTGGGCCGGCGGCACGTGCGGGTGGTGCCGGTCGCCGTCCTGCTGGGGGCCGCGCTCGTCTGCACGGCCGACCTGCTCGGCCGGACGGTCATCGCTCCGGCCCAGCTGGGCGCCGGCCTGATGACGGCGATGATCGGCACGCCGTACTTCCTGCGTCTGCTGGTGCGCGGCCGGGGCGCGGCGAGGTCATGAGCCGTCGGTGCGCCGCCGCGTGAGAGGGCTGAAGACGTACAGGTCGAGGATGTCGGGCGGCGGGGCGACGCCGGGACCGCCCGCCCGGACCCACGCGACGACGTCCTCGGTCGCCGCCGGGTCGTTGACCAGCCCGAGCCAGACCGGGCGGGCACCGGCGGCGCGGCCGGCGGAGGACGGCTGGACGACGATGACGTTGGCCTGGTCGCACACGTCCAGGCAGTCGGAGACCCGTACCGGCGCCGCGGCGCGCAGGCGCTCGGTCTGGGCCGCGTGATCGATCCCGGTCACCTTGGGGCTGCCGCAGCAGCAGTCCCGGCACACGACGACGCGGCACGGCACGGGGCCGGGAGCCGTCAACTCGGGGAGATCGTCGTTCGCCGCGTCGGACGGCGTCGCGGACATGCCGCACCTGCCCTCTCTCCGGGGAGGACCGCCCCGGTGGTTCGTGGAGGAGCCCACCCCGTGGGTCTCCCGGCATCCGGGGGGCGATCATTCCATGAGGTGGTCTCCCGAAGATCACCGCGGGGAGGGAGGTGAGGCCGTGCGTGACCGGACGGGTCCCGGCGTGGCCGCCCCCGATGTGCCCCGCGTCGTGTCCGGCGTCTGCCACGGCACGCTCGGCGAGCTGTACCAGGGGCCGTTGCGGGCAGGCCCCGATCCGGACATCGCGGTGGTGTCGTTCCCCGTCGCCCGGCACTCCCGGGTGTCGTTCACCCCGGGGACGGTGCCCGGCCCGGCCTCACCGCCGCCGCTCGGGGAGAAGTCGGCGACCGCGGCCCGGCTCTTCCTGGAGCACTACGGCCTCCGGCTGCCGCCCGGTCGGTGGAGCGCGCGCTCCGAACTGCGGGTGGGTGTGGGCATGGCCAGTTCGACCGCCGACATCGTGGCGACCCTGCGCTGCCTGTTCCGGCTCTTCGCGCTGCCGTACGACACCGAGGTGGTCGTGGGCGTCCTGGCGGCGATCGAGCGCGCCGACAGCGTCTTCCTCGACGAGTTCGCCCTGTATCTGAGCGGCCGGCACCGGCTGGTCCGGCGTCTGGGCACGGACATCGGCTTCCACACCGCCTTCGTGACCGAGCCCGGCACGGTGGACACCGCCGCCGTCACGCCCCTGCTGCTGGAGCACTACCGGCGCCGCGGGGACGCCTACGAGCGGTGCCTGACCGACCTGTTGAGGGGCTTCGCCCGCGGGGACGCGGCGGCGGTGGCACGGGCCGCGACCACCAGCGCCGCGCTGTCCCAGGAGGTGCTGCCGAAAGCGACGTTCGAGAGCGTGCTCGCCCACCGCGAGCGGTTCGGCGCCGACGGCGTCTTCGTCGCCCACACGGGCTGCCTGACCGGCTATCTCTTCGTCCGCCGGCCCGACTCCCGCGCCAGGTCCGAACTGTCCGCGTTCTTCCGCTCGCTCGGCCACCGCTGCTCGTTCGCCCGGGGCGGCTACGGCTGATGCCGGAGCGGGTTGGGCAGCGGCAGGTAGCGGGCGTCGGCGCCGTCCGCGCCCGTCCAGCGCAGCAGCAGGTTCGTCTTGGCGGGCAGGGTGGGCGAGGCGAGCAGGGCGGGGATCTCCGGGACGTCGTGCCGGGCCAGTTCGCGGCGGACGGCGGGCCAGGGGTCGAAGCCGGGTCGGCGTGCGGCGAGGGCGCCGGCGATCTCGGTGAGGTGGTTGACGAGCAGGCAGTACACGAGCCGCTCCCAGCCCGCCTCGCGCGACACCTCCGGCAGCAGTTTCACGCCCTCGGCGTCCCGGTACAGCGCCTGCACGGGCGTGCCGTCGGCGTCCACCGCGATCAGGGTGTTCTGCAGGTGGGCCTCCAGGACGACGCCGTGCCGGGCGAAGGCCGTGAGGGCCGGGGGCACCACCTGCGCGAGGTACGCCGTCCACCAGGCGTCGGGGTCGGCGGCGCGGTCGAGCGGGCTGCCGTCGAAGCCCTCGACGAGTCCGGCGGCCAGCAGCGGGGTCGCACCGGGCAGCAGACGGCCGCGGAAGCCGTCGCGGACGAGGACGGCCAGGGCCTCGAAGGCGAAGTCGGCGGTGCGGTACCCGCGGTCGCTCAGCCAGGCCGGGGGGCCGTCGAACGCCGCGAAGGCGGAGCACACCGCCGCGTCGGTGCGGCGCAGGGCGAGCAGGTCGTGGCGCCACAGCCGGCGGATGTCGTTGGTGATGCGCACGTCGAGGCTGAACTTGAGGAAGAGGTCCTGCTCGGGCGCGTAGAGCGTGCGGATCGCGGCCGTCGGCCACGTGTCGAAGGCGGTCTCGCCGAGCCGGACGAGCCGGCCGTCCGCGAAGGCGGCGGCGAGTTCCCGCGCGGCCAGGTCGAGCTGCCAGGGGTGGGCGGGCAGCAGCCGGTAGCCGGGCGGGGCCGTGCCGAGGGCGTCCAGGGCCGAGGTGTCGCCCTCCTCGACGACGGTGTCCGCGCGCAGACCGAGCAGGGTCAGCGGGAAGCGGGCGTAGGCCTCGGGCGCGTACGGCAGCCACCCGGCGGCGGGGCCGCCGCCGCGGGCCTTGGGGGCCGGGTGGTGGGTGTGGCCGGTGAGGAGACACTGCTCGGAGCGCGCATAGGGGTCGCCGGGCGGGGTGGCGCCGGTGCGGGCGGCCAGCAGCGCGGCCACGGCGTCCCGGCTGTCGAGCATCTCGGCGGGCAGTTCGTGGTTGGACAGCCCGGTGTGCCCGCGCAGTTCCTCGGCGACGAGTTTGACCAGTTCCGTGTGGCCGACGCGGTGCCAGCCGCCCGCCACCCGCACCTCGGGCTCGGCGGGCCGCCGCGTGCCGCGCACCCGCAGCAGGCGGTCCCCGCCGGGCAGCCGGTAGACGCGGTGGTCGCCCTCCTGCCGCACCGGCCGGGCCACCTCCCGCAGCAGGCAGTTCAGCAGCGGCACGGCGGCGTACGCGTCGGCACGCCCGGCGAGGTCGGCGGCACTGTCGTCGCCGTGGGCCGAGTCGTCGTCGCCGGGCCGGGGCATGAGGTCCACGCGTTCCACTCGTTCCCTACGGTCCTTCCCGCGTTCCGGGCGGAGATGATCAGTATGCGGTCGTCGCCGTCCCGCTGTGACGCCCTATTCGTACCCGAGGAGCCCGCCCGTGCATCGTCCCCCCACCGCAGAGGCCGAGGTCGCCGAGGAACTGGCCGTCGTACGGCCCGGCCTCCTGCCGCGGTACGAGGCCGAACTGCCCGGCGCCCGGGCGGCCGTCCTGTCGCGCCTGTGGCGCGGTCTCGCCCATGATCCGCTGCCCTGGGTCGCCCGCGGGGAGCGGGGTCGGGACGGGCTGACCCTGCATCTGTCGGACGGTCGCCGGCTGCACGGCCCGCGGCCGGATCCGTACGCGACCGGCGCGTACGTCACCGTCGTACGGCTCGACGAGCGGGCGTACGACGATCCGGCGCGGCTGATGACGGACCTCGCCGTACCGCACTCCGCGTCCTTCGCCACCGAACTCGGGCACAGCGTGGCGTCGTTGGCGCTGTCGAGAGCGGGCCAGGACGGCGAGCGGGAGGCGTGGCCCGAGAACGACTGGGCGTGGGAACAGCGGATCGTCGACGGGCATCCGTTCCACCCGACCTGCCGGTCCCGGCCCGGTTTCTCGGTGGCCGAGCAGCTCGCGTACGGGCCGGAGCACCGGCCGGTGGTGGACCTCGGGCTGGTGCCGGTGCGGGCGGAGGAGTGCCTGGTGACGGGGGTGTGGCCGGGGGATCTGCGGGACGGGGAGCATGTGGTGCTGCCGGTGCACCCGTGGCAGGCGGCGCACGTGCTGAAGCGGACGTGCGACGAGCGGCTTCCGGGGCGTCCGCTGATGTCCCTGCGCACGCTCGCCCTGCCCGGCGGGACGCACGTCAAGACGTCGCTCAGCGCCCGGCTGACGTCCTCGGTGCGGGACATCTCGCTGCCGTCGGTCGCCGCGTCGGCGGCGCTGTCGGAGTTCGCCGGGGTTCCGGCGGCGCGCACGGACGGCCTGCTGCACGTCACCCGCACCCTGGGCGCGGCGGCGGCCGGCTCCCCGGACTTCGCGGCCGTCCTGCGGGAGTCGCCGCGCGCGTACGCAGGCGGCGGCGAACGGATCCTGCCGGTGGCGGCGCTCGCCACCACCGAGCTGCCCCGCTCCCCCGGCTGGCTGGCCGGTTTCGCGCGCCTCGCCCTCACGGTGGGCCTGCGGCTGCTGGAGCTGGGCGTGGCCCTGGAGGCGCACGGCCAGAACCTGCTGGTGGTCCTCTCGCCGGCGGGCGATCCGCTGCGGCTGGTCTACCGCGACCTGGGCGACATCCGCGTCAGTCCGGCCCGTCTCGCGCGCCACCGCATCCCGGTGCCCGAGCTGCCGGCCCGCATGGTCACGGACGACGAACGCACGCTCCGCCGCAAGCTGTTCGGCTCGCTCGTGGCGGGAGCGCTGGCCGGGACCGCCGGGTCGGGCGAGGCGCTCGCGACGGCGCTGAAGACGGCCGTACGGGACCTGCCGCACACTCCGGACCTCGCCGCGCTGCGCGCCGGCCCCCTGCCGACGAAGGCGCTGACGCTGATGCGGCTCTCGCCGCAGACGCCCGGTGACCAGTGGGCGGAACTGCCCAATCCCCTTCACTGATCCTGATGCACCTGATGCGCCTGATGCGTCTTCGGAAGGCCCGCCCGTGCGGGCCTTCCCTCATGTCTCGCGCAGGGTCTTGGCGAGGGGGCCCTCGCCGGTCACCTCGACCCGGCCCGCGCGTACGGCCCGGGTCAGGCTCAGCTCCCCCCGGCTGAGCGCCGTGCACGTGGCGGTGTCCAGGACGAGCAGGGCGTCGGGCTCGCGGGGGGCGGGTCCGTCGCCGTAGACGGGCCCCTCCTCGGCACCCGCGTGCAGATGGAACCGCCCTTCCTCCAGGCGGACTTCGACGAGTCCCTCGCCCACGCCCTCCAGTCCGCGCAGCAGGGGGAGCGCGAACCAGTGCGCCCGCACGGCGTCCGTCGGGCGGCGCTCCCCGAGTTCGCCCTGCCCCCACTCCCCCAGGGCCTGCAACACGGGCAGCAACTCACGGCCGCGGCCGGTGAGTTCGTAGACGTAGGCCGCGCCGGGCGGCGGGAGCCTGCGCCGGGTCGCGAGGCCGTCGCGCTCCATGTCCCTCAGCCGCGAGGCGAGTACGTCCGTGCTGACGCCGGGCAGGTCCGCGTGCAGGTCGGTGTAGCGGCGGGGACCGGCGAGCAGTTCCCGGACGATCAGCAGGGTCCAGCGGTCGCCGACGACGTCGAGCGCGCGGGCGGCGGAGCAGTACTGGTCGTAGCTTCGGCGAGGTGGCATGCGACGCAGTCTAGACAAGTTGTTGGACTTTCCAAGCTGCTACTTGGTAAAACCAAGCAACACCAGTTTCCGGAGGGGAAGCGCGCGCATGGAGTTCCGGCAGTCGAGCAAACTCAGCGAGGTCTGTTACGAGATCCGCGGCCCGGTCATAGAGCACGCCAACGCGCTGGAGGAGGCGGGCCACAGCGTGCTGCGCCTGAACACCGGCAACCCCGCGCTCTTCGGGTTCGAGGCGCCGGAGGAGATCCTCCAGGACATGATCCGGATGCTGCCGCAGGCCCACGGATACACCGACTCGCGCGGCATCCTCTCCGCCCGCCGCGCCGTCGCCCAGCGCTACCAGACGCTCGGGCTGGAGGTCGGCGTCGACGACGTCTTCCTCGGCAACGGCGTGTCGGAGCTGGTCTCCATGGCCGTACAGGCGCTGGTCGAGGACGGCGACGAGATCCTGATCCCCGCCCCGGACTTCCCCCTCTGGACGGCGGTGACCACCCTCGCGGGCGGCAAGGCGGTCCACTACCTGTGCGACGAGCAGGCCGACTGGTACCCGGACCTGGACGACATGGCGTCCAAGATCACGGACCGCACCAAGGCGGTCGTGATCATCAACCCGAACAACCCCACCGGCGCCGTCTACCCGAAGGAGATCGTCGAGGGCATCCTCGACCTCGCCCGCCGCCACGGCCTGATGGTGTTCGCCGACGAGATCTACGACCAGATCCTCTACGACGACGCCGTGCACCACTCGGCCGCCGCGCTCGCCCCCGACCTGGTGGTCCTCACGTTCTGCGGCCTTTCCAAGACCTACCGCGTGGCCGGCTTCCGCTCCGGCTGGCTGGTGGTCACGGGCCCCAGGCAGCACGCGAAGGACTACCTGGAGGGCCTCACCATGCTGGCGTCCATGCGGCTGTGCGCCAACGCGCCCGCCCAGTACGCCATCCAGGCCGCGCTCGGCGGCCGACAGTCCATCGGCGAGCTGACCAGGCCCGGCGGGCGGCTGCTGGAGCAGCGGGACGTGGCCTGGCACAAGCTCACCGAGATCCCCGGCGTGACCTGCGTCAAGCCCAAGGGAGCGCTGTACGCCTTCCCGCGCCTGGACCCCAAGGTGCACAAGATCCACGACGACGAGAAGTTCGTCCTGGACCTGCTGCTGCGGGAGAAGATCCAGGTGGTCCAGGGCACGGGCTTCAACTGGCCGACCCCGGACCACTTCCGCATCCTGACCCTGCCGCACGCGGACGACCTGGAGGCGGCGATCGGGCGGATCGGGCGGTTCCTCGGCGGGTACCGGCAGTAGGCCTCCGTTGTCAGTGGCGGGTCGTAGCCTTCCAGCAGGTGGGGCGAGTGCCCCAGGGCCTGTCCCCGGGCCTGCCCCGGGCCGGAGAGGAGCGCGCCGTGACCCGACCGCCGAGCGCCGCGCAGCGGCGTGTCATCGACGCCGCCGACCCGGTCACCGGCCGGCTGCGGGGTACGGAGGCGCAGCTCGCGGCGCTGGTGAAGCGCGGGCTCGCCTTCCGGCACCCCCGGCCGCCGCACGACCACTTCCTGACCCCGGAGGGGCATCGCGTCCGGCAGGGCATCACCCGGGCGCCCGAGCCCGCCGGGGAGGCTCCCGCCGCCACCGGTGTGTTCGCGGCACGGGCCGGTGGTGAAGCCGACCCTCCGCGGTCCGGGCCCGCCCGGCGCCGTGAGGTGCACAACGCCTGGCAGGGGCTGCTGGAGCTGCGCCGAATGACCAACCGGGACGGGGCGGTGGACCGGCCGTGCGGCTGGGAGCGCACGCATCTCGTGCAGGCCGCCGCGCTCGCCCTGGAGGCGGCCGGACACCAGCCGGCCGGCCCGGACGACGGGGGCTACCGGGTGCGGGAGACCCCGCAGCCGGAGGCCGTCGCCGTCCACGAGCCGGACGGCGAGGCGCTGCGCGCCTGCGCGGCCACCCTGGAGGGGGCAGGCTGGCAGGTGAGCGAGCACCGCGAGCCGCGCACCGGGAGCCGGTATCTCCTGGCTTCCCCGCGCCGGGCGTGATGAGCATGCCAAGATCAGGGGATCGTTGCGCATGACACGAGAATCCGGTGCGAGAAGGGAAAGCCGTGACCGAGCCGTTTTCCGTCCCTGTGACCGTCCGTGGCTACGAGACGGATGTGCAGGGACACCTCAACCAGGCGGTCTATCTGAACTACGCGGAGCACGCCCGCTGGTCGCTGCTCCAGGCGGCCGGGATCAGTCAGTCCGCCCTCATCGGCAGCGGCGTCGGCCCGGTCGCGCTGGAGACCACCATCCGCTACCTGCGGGAGCTGCTCGCGGGCGACGAGGTCCGGGTGACGTGCGCCTTCGCGTGGGGCGACGGCAAGACGTTCCGGATCGAGCAGTCCGTCGTGAAGGCCGACGGCACGGTGGCCGCGGAGATCACGGCGGTCGGCGGGATCCTCGACCTCGAAAAGCGCAGGCTGGTCACCGACCCCGCCGATGTCTTCCGGAAACTGGCGGCCGATCCGGGCCTGTTCGGGCTCTAGACGGCGTTCCCGGCCCGTTCGGGCGCTAGGCGGCGTCGCGCCAGATCGTCATGTCCATCGTGACGGAGGCGAGTTCCGGCAGCCCGGTCGACTTCGTCTGGACCGTGAGCAGTGCGATGTCCCCGGACGCGTGCTTGACGCAGATCTGGCCTCCCACCGGCACCGAGGCCAGCGTCCAGCGACGCTGATCGGCGGGGGCCAGCATGAGCCGGCACTCGTCGAGGGAGACGCCCTCGTGGGTGAACATCTGGATGAACACACTGGTGTCGCTCTCCAGCGCACACCCGGCGTCCTCGCAGTCGAAGCGGATGTCCCCCTCGCGGTCGTCGCGCTGGTACGGCTTCTGGAAGCTCAGCGAGTTCTTCGCGTCCAGCCTCTGGAGCACCAGCCCGATGGGGCGCGGCGTCCCGGAAGCGGCCGGGGAGGGTTCCGAGGCCTGCGGTGTCCGGCCGTCGGCGTCCGCGTCGGGCCCGGAGGCCGACGGCTGCGACGGCGACGGCGACGGGTCGGACGACCGTCCGGACCTGTCCGGCCCGGGTGTCGACGGCGCGCCCGCCACCCACTCGCGGAACCTGTTCCCCGCGTCGGCGACCGTCCACGCCAGGCCGGTCAGTACGAGCGCCCCGGTCGCCACCGCCGCGGTCGTGATCAGCGCGGTGCGCCGTCTTCGCGCCCGCCGCTCCTGCGGCCCGGGCGGCAGCGGCTGGGGCTGGGTGACGACCAGCGGCCGCGGCAGGACCCGGGTGGGAGTGGCGGCGGGGGGCGGGACCGTCGGCTCCGGGCCCGTGACGTCCCGCCAGACGGCCGGGCCCGCGCCCGCGTCGGCGTCCGTGCCCAGCCGCCGCCGGCACCACGCGACGATCTCCGCCAGACCGGCCCGGTCCTCCGGATCGGCGGCCAGGCAGCGCGCGAGGAGCGGCCGGAGCGGCTCGGGCAGCAGGGACAGGTCGGGTTCGTCGTGCACGATCCGGTACAGCACGCCGACCGCGGAACCGTCCCCGTACAGCGGCCGGCCCAGCGCCGCGAACGCCGCGGTCTGGCCGAGCGCGAAGACGTCGGTCGCGGCCGTGACCTCTCCCGCGGCGGCCTGCTCGGGCGCCATGAAGTGGGGCGTGCCGACCGCGGCGCCGGTGGCGGTGTGCGAGGTGAAGTCGGCGGCCAGGGAGATGCCGAAGTCGATCACACGCGGCCCGTCGGCGGCCAGCAGCACGTTGGACGGCTTGAGGTCCCGGTGCACGATGCCCGCGGCGTGGATGGCCTGCAGTGCCTCGGCCACTCCGGCCACCAGCCACAGCACCGCGGGGACGGGCAGAGGTCCGCGCCGGGCTACGGCCTCCGTCAGGGAGGGGCCGGGCACGTACAGCGTGGCCGACCAGGGGGGCGTGCCGTCGGCGTCGGCGTCGATCAGCTCGGCGGTGTAGGCGCCGCGGACGCGCCGGGCCGCCTCCACCTCCCGGCGGAACCGCCGCCGGAAGGCCGGGTCGTCGGCCAGCTCCGGTCGGACCACCTTGACCGCCACCGGCCGGCCGCCCTGCGTGTGGGACAGGTAGACCCGGCCCATGCCGCCGGCGCCGAGCCGGGCGGCGAGGCGGTATCCGGCCACCACGGGCGGGTCGTCCGCCCGCAACGGCTGGAACACCTCGGTGGCATGGTTCATCGGCCCGTCTCCCCCTCGTCCCCTGTCCCCTGACCCCCGGTCGACGATCGGCCGACCGGGTCAGAAGCCTAAAGGGTCCTCAGGCGGATCCCGACGTGCTCATGACGCGGCCGGTGCCTTCGGCGTGCCCGAGAGTTCCTCCCCCGCCTCCATCGGGTGCGTCACGTCGTGGGCGTCCCGGCCGCTCCGGCCCAGGTGGTTGAAGACCAGGTTGAGCAGTACGGCCGCCACACAGCCCGTCGAGATGCCCGAGTCCAGGACGATCCGGGCCGTCTCGGGGAAGGCGTGGTAGAACTCCGGCGCCGTGATGGGGATGATGCCGACGGCCAGGGAGACGGCCACGATCAGGACGTTGTTGTCCTTGTCCAGGCCGGCCCGGACCAGGGTCTGGATGCCGCTGGCGGCGACCGAGCCGAAGAGGACCACGCCCGCCCCGCCGAGCACCGGGCGCGGTACGACGGCGATCAGTGAGGCGGCCATCGGGCACAGGCCCATGAGGACCAGGAATCCGCCGCCGGCCGCGACGACGTACCGGCTGCGGATCTTCGTCATCGCGACCAGGCCGATGTTCTGCGCGAAGGCGCTGCACATGAAGCCGTTGAACACGGGGCTGATCGCCGAGCCGAGGGTGTCGGCGCGCAGGCCCGCCGCGATGGTCTTCTCGTCGGCCGGGCGGTCGACGATCTCGCCGAGGGCGAGCATGTCGGCGGTGGACTCGGTCATCGACACCACCATCACCACGCACATCGAGATGATCGCGGCGAGCTGGAACTGCGGGGCGCCGAAGTGGAACGGGGTCGGGAAGCCGATGACGTCCGCGTCCGCGACCGGGCCGAAGTCCGTGACGCCGAACGGGATCGCGATGACCGTGCCGGCGACGAGGCCCAGCAGGACGGCGATCTGCTTGACGAAGCCCCGGGTGAAGCGGCGCAGCAGCAGCACGATCAGCAGGGTCACGGCCGCGAGGCCCAGGTTCGTCGCCGAGCCGTAGTCGTGCGCGGCCGGGTTCGGTCCCTGGGCCCAGCCGAAGGCGACCGGGAGCAGGGAGATGCCGATCAGTGTGATGACGGTGCCGGTCACCACCGGCGGGAAGAAGCGGACCGCCTTGCAGAAGACGGGGGACGCTATGAAGCCCAGCAGTCCGGCGACGATGACCGCGCCGAAGATGATCGGCAGGGCGTCGGACTTGTCCTCGGTGGAGGCGACGATCGCGGTCATGGGGGCGACACCGGCGAAGGTGACGCCGTTGACGAACGGCAGCCGGGCGCCGATCTTCCAGATGCCGAGGGTCTGCAGGAAGGTGGCGAGGCCCGCGGTGAACAGGCAGGCGCCGGTGAGGAAGGTCAGGTCGGTGGCGCTGAGGCCGATGGCCGCGCCGACGATCAGGGGTGGGGCGACGACTCCGGCGTACATGGCGGCCACGTGCTGCAGGCCGGTCGTCGCCATCTTGAGCGCGGGGAGTTTTTCGTCAACGGGGTGGTCGGCCACGGCGGCGTCCCTCCGGTCGGTTACACGGCTGCGCCCTGTGGCGCCCGTGGGTGTCAAGGAGGTGGTGCGGGTGGTCATGGGGGTACCTCCCTGCTCGAGCGGAGCCGAGAGCTTGGGGGAGGGACCGGACATGCGGTGGACGGGGGGCCGTTCCGGGGCGCGCCTGTCGACGCGCCCCGGAGACGGCCGCCGTGGGCCCCGCTCGGGTCCACGGCCACCGGCCGGGAGCCGTCCCTCCCGGCCGGAGTCATCGGGGGGTTCAGCCCTGTGCGGCGATCCTCGCCAGGCGCCGGGCCTCGTCCCGCGTGGCGCGGGCGATGGCGTCCTCGTCGGCCGTGAGGAGGCGTCCGTCCTCGACGATCTGGCGGCCGTTCACGAAGGAGGCGGTGACGGGCGCGGCCGCGCCGAAGACCAGGGCGGTCACCGGGTCGGCGATGGAGGCGTGGGCCAGGGTGTCCATCCGCCACAGGACCAGGTCGGCGAGCTTGCCGGGCTCCAGGGAGCCGATCTCGGCCGCCCGGCCGAGGACCTGGGCGCCGCCGTGGGTGCCCAGGCGCAGCGCCTGGCGGGCGTTGAGCGCGGCCTCCTTGTGGCCGCCGAGGCGGTTGATGAGGAGGGCGTTGCGCAGCTCGGTGTGGAGTTCGCCGGACTCGTTCGAGGCGGTGCCGTCGACGCCGAGGCCGACCGGGACGCCGGCGGCGAGCATGTCAGGGACGCGGGCGATGCCGGCCGCGAGGCGGGCGTTGGAGGAGGGGCAGTGCGCGACGCCGGTCCGGGTGCGGGCGAAGGCGGCGATGTCGGAGTCGTTCATGTGGACGCAGTGCGCCATCCACACGTCCTCGCCGAGCCAGCCGGTGGACTCGAAGTAGTCGGTCGGGCCCATGCCGAACAGCTCGTGGCAGAACTTCTCCTCCTCCACGGTCTCCGAGCCGTGGGTGTGCAGCCGGACCCCGAGGCGGCGGGCCAGCTGGGCGCCGTCGCGCAGCAGTTCGGTGGAGACGGAGAAGGGCGAGCAGGGCGCGACGGCGACCTGGGTCATGGCGTCGAAGGAGGAGTCGTGGTGCTGCCGGACGGTCTCCTCGGTGGCGGCGAGCGCGCCGTCGAGCGTCTCGACGGCGAAGTCCGGGGGCAGGCCGCCGTCCTTCTCGCTGCGGTCCATGGAGCCGCGGGCGAGGGTGAAGCGGACGCCCATGTCGCGGGCGGCGCCGATGATCGCGCCGGAGAGGTCGCCGGAGCCGCGCGGGAAGACGTAGTGGTGGTCCATGGCGGTGGTGACGCCGCCGCGGGCCATCATCGCCAGCGAACCCTGTGCCGCGGCCCGGACCATCGGCTCGTCGATGCGCGCCCAGGTGGGGTAGAGCGCGACCAGCCAGTTGAAGAGGTTGTGGTCCGTGGCCAGGCCTCGGGTGATCCACTGGTAGAAGTGGTGGTGGGTGTTGATCAGTCCGGGGGTCACGAGGTGGCCGGAGGCGTCGATGCGGCGGGCCACGTTCTCCAGGCTCTCGGGGGCGGGGCCCGCGCCGAGGGATTCGATGCGGTTGCCGGCGATGACGACGTGCCCGGAGGCGTACTCGGTGTCGTGTCCGTCGACGGTCGCGATCGCACAGTTCTCGATGACGATGCGCCGGTCTGCTGCCATGGTTCGTCCTTTGCGCTGATGTGGAGAGGGCACGGCAGGACCCTGGGAGTTTGAGTGCCGTGGCCGGAGAGAGGGTTCCCCGGCCACGGGTGCCGAAAGTGCGTACGTCAGAGGTTGGTGAGGTCCACGGGGATCCTCGCCTCGCAGCCGTCCCTGAGGATCGTCGCCTCGATCAGGCCGTAGGGGCGGTCGGCGGCGTAGTAGACCTCGTTGTCGTTCTTCAGCCCGAACGGCTCCAGGTCGACCAGGAAGTGGTGCTTGTTCGGGAGGGAGAAGCGGACCTCGTCGATCTCGCTGCGGTGGTTGATGATCCGCGCGCCCATCTGGTACAGCGTCTGCTGCAGCGAGAGGGAGTACGTCTCGGCGAAGGCCTGGAGCATGTGCTTCTTCACCTGCTCGTAGGACCTCTCCCAGTTCGGCATGCGCTCGTCGTCGTCGGTCCAGTTGAACCGCCAGCGGCCGGAGACCTCGGTGGCCAGGATGCGGTCGTAGGCCTCCTTCAGGGTCGTGTACTTGTCCTTGACGTAGCCCCAGAACTCGGAGTTGGTCGAGTTCATCACGACCAGGTCCTTCAGGCCCGAGATCACCTCCCACTTCTCGCCGTCGTAGGTGATCTGGGTCAGCCGGACCTCCTGGCCCCTGCGGACGAAGGAGTGCCTGACGTCGTCGGCGCCGATGAACCGCGAGTTGGCGTCGGAGGCCTCGATCCGCTCCCAGGCGTACTCCTCGATGCGGATGCGGGCCCGGTGGATCGGCTCCTGGCTGGTGACGAAGTGCCGGGCGAGGTGGATGCCGAACTGCTCGGCGGACTCGATGCCATGCTCCTTGGCGAACGCGTACACCGTGTTCTTGGTGGTGTCGGTCGGCAGGACGTTGGCGTTCGAGCCGGAGTAGTGGACCTCCTCCATGTCGCCGCTCAGCGCCACGGACACGTTCAGGTCCTTGATGTGGTGGGTGGCGCCGTCCCGCGTGATCTTGACGACTCGGTTCTCGGCCTTGCCGTACTGGTTCTGTCCCAGCAGGACAGGGCGGCCCGGGCGGGAATTGACGGTCATGTAGCTAGCTCCCTCGGTATACGGAGTAGCCGAACGGGTTGAGCAGCAGCGGTACGTGGTAGTGCTCGCCCGGCGCGACGGCGAACGTGATCGCCACCTCCGGGAAGAACACACCGGCGCCGCTGTCCCGATTCGCGGGGGCGTCCTGCTGCGCATCGGCTTGCTTCTTCTCGAAGTACGGTTCGACCGCGAAGTCGAGCCGCACGTGGGTGGTCCCCTCCGGCAGCGCCGGGAGGTCCTTGCACCGGCCGTCCGCGTCGGTGGCGGAACCGCCGAGCGCCCGCCAGTCCGCGTCCCGGCCCGAGCGGGCGGAGAGCCGGACGGCGACGCCCTCGGCGGGGCGGCCGACGCTGGTGTCCAGGATGTGCGTGGACACGGACGCGGTGGTGCTGGTGCTCATGATCAGGCTTCCTCTTCCACGAGTCGGGCCAGGCGGATGCGGTTGATCTTGCCCAGCTCGGTGCGGACGATCTCGCGCTCCTGCTCCGGCGCGTTGCCGATCCGCTCCTTGACCGCGTCGCGCATCTGCTCGCCGGTGCGGCCGGTGGCGCAGATCAGGAAGACGTGGCCGAACTTCTCCTGGTAGGCCAGGTTCAGTTCCAGCATCTCCGCCCTGAGCTCCTCGGAGGCGCCGGCCATGCCGCGCTGTTCCCGGGCCGAGGCGGGGTCACCGGGCTTCGGGCGGCCGATCGGCGGGTGCCCGGCCATCGCCTCCGCGAGGTCCTCGGCGGTCAGCTCGGCCATGGCGGCGTCGCTCGCGGCGTACAGGTCCTCGACGGTGGCGCAGGGGCGGGCGGCGAGCAGGCGCCGGGCCCACGCCGAGGAGGCGCACACCTCGTGCAGCGCGGCGAGGGCCGCGTGCTCGTCGAGCGTGTTGAAGCGGGCCAGACCCGGCGGCGTGGAAGTGGACGTCACGGGAGCCTCCGTGGCCGCGAGCGGCCGTCGTGCTGAACGGGCGTGCCGATAGCTAACGCCCTCCCCCGACAACACGTCAACAGTTTGTTGAAAATTCCGTGTGACGAAACCCGGCGAGGCGGCGAAACCGGGCAGGGGCCCCGTCACGCCCCCTTTTCGCGGTTGAGGTAGTTGTAGACGGTGAAGCGGCTGACGCCGAGGGCGCTCGCCACGGTCTCCACGCCGTGCCGTACGGAGAAGGCGCCGCGCGCCTCGAGTATCCGCACGACCTCCTGCTTGGCCTTGCGGTCCAGGTCGGCCAGCGGTATGCCCTTGCGGCGCTCCATGGCGGCGAGGATGTGGTCCAGGGAGTCGGCGAGCTGCGGCAGCCGCACGGCGACGGCGTCGCGGCCCTCCCAGGACAGGACGACGTCGTCGGGGCCGGCCTCGTCCGGCGGGATCATCTCGCCGCCCATGGCGTCGACCAGCGGCTTGACGGCCGCGATGAACGGCTCGTCCCCCGGGCCGCTCATGCCTCGCCCTCCTCGATCACGTTGACCTGGAGCGTGATCCGGGTGGCGCCCGCCTCCAGGGTTTTGCGGAGCAGGGCGTCCACAGCCGTGAGCACCGCGTCGGCACCGCCCTCCGCGGTGTTGCCGAAGGGACCCACGTCCACGGCGTCCAGTTCGGCGGCCTCGACGACCTCGCGGGCCACCACGGCGTGCGCGGGCGCCTCGTCCAGGTCGAAGGGCTCGGTCGTGAACTCCACTCTCAGTCGCACGCGCTCAACCTAACGCGCGGCACGGAGATTCGTGCAGCCCCTTCGACGACCCCACCGACCGGGCTGCGGGACACGGCTGAGGAACCGGTCACCGCGTGCGACGGACCCGTGCCCCTGCCGCGTAGAGCAGAGGACGGATCCGGACAGGGAGGGGACAGGGAGATGGCAGGGCGTGTGTTCAGGGGCGGGCTCAAAGGGGCCAGGGGTACGGCTGTGGCGGTGGCCGCCCTGACCGTGCTGACGGCCTCGCAGGCGCCGGGGGCCGCACCGGCCCGGGCTTCGGCACCCGCGCAGCAGGCGTCCGGCGGGCACGGGCCGAGCGTGTCCGGCGACAGTCCGTACCGTACGGAACTGCCGCCGCTGCGGGCCCGGAAGGGCGAGGCCCGCCGGGCGCGGGTGTCCGGCGGCGCGCTGCCGGAGACGGTGTTCGCCGCCTACCGGAACGCCGAGGCGGAGCTCGCCCGCACCACTCCGGGGTGCCGGCTGCGGTGGCAGCTGGCGGCGGCCATCGGCCAGGTGGAGTCCGGGCACGCGCGGGGCGGCCGGGTGACCGCGGACGGTACGACCGTGACCCCCATCCTGGGCCCGCGGCTGGACGGCGCCGGCTTCGCGCTCATCCGGGACAGCGACGGCGGCGCGTACGACCAGGACACCGTGTACGACCGGGCGGTCGGCCCCATGCAGTTCATCCCGTCGACCTGGGCCCGCTGGGGCGCGGACGGCAACGGCGACGGCCGGGCCGACCCGGACAACGTCTTCGACGCCGCGCTCGCCGCCGGCCGCTACCTGTGCGCCGGCGGCCGGGACCTGTCCGACCCGGCCGACCTGGACCGGGCGATCCTGGGCTACAACCACTCGCGGGCCTATCTGCGCACGGTCCTCGCCTGGTACGCGTACTTCCTGTCGGGGCACCGGGTGGTGCCGGACCGTCCCGCGACACCCTCGGGGCGGCCCGAGCCGTCGCGGCCCGCCGCCACGCCCGAGCCCGCGCCGCGCCCCTCGCCGACGCCGTCCGCCCGCCCCAGCGCGCCCCGGCCCCGGACACCGACCGCGCCCGCCTCGCCCGCCCCGACCCGGTCCCGTCCGGCGGGCGGCCCGGCGGCGCCGGAGGAGCCCGGGCTCCCCGTCCCCGGCACCGGCACGGACCTCCCCGGCACCGGTCTGCTGCCCGGTGACGCCCCGCTGACCAGCAACGGTGCGGACTCGATGGGCTCCACCCCCTCCACAACCGCCGCTACCGGGCGGTAATGTCGCCACCCGCCGGGCGGCACGGGCCCGGCGGGCGAGCACGAAGGGGCCCCTCAATGGCGACGGACATGCCTGCGGAGACGCATGCGAACACGCCTGCCGGGAGACAGGCGGCGCAGGACCGCTGGGAGCGCATGTGGAGCCACCGCGAGCAGTTGCTCAAGGTGGCCCGGCGCAGGTCGATGAGCCAGGAGGACGCCGAGGACGCCGTGCACGAGGCGATGCTGCGCGCCGCGGAGCGCCCGGACCTGGACGACGAGCGGCTGGGCGCCTGGCTGACGACGGTCACCATGCGGCTGTGCGTCGATCGGTACCGGCAGGTCAACCGCGAGGCCGAGGTGCGCACCAGCCCCACGCTCGTCGCGCCCGGCCCGGTGCCGGTCGAGGAGGTGGTGTGCGACCGGGCGGAGGCCCGCTGGCTGGCCGTGCGCAGCGGGGAGCTGCCCGCCCGCCAGGCGGAGGCGCTGCGGCTGAAGTCCGAGGACCTGGACGTCGGCCAGGTCGCCGTGCGGATGGGGCTGAGCTACCGGACCGTGGAGTCGCTGCTGGCCCGGGCGCGCCGCACGCTGCGCGCGTCGCTGGCCGGCACTCTCGGCGCCGTGCTGTTCCTGCTCGGGCGCGGGCGGCCGCACGGCGGCGGGAAGACCCAGGCGGTGGCGGTGGCCTCGACGGCGGCGACGCTGGTGGTGGCGGGGGTGCTGGTGCTGCCGTACGCGCTCGACGGCGGCGGGGACGGTCCGGCTCCGCGGCCGGCCGGGGCCTCTCCGGGCGCGGCGACGGTACTCCGGCCCGACGGCACCGACCGGATCTCCGTGCCGCGGCCCGCCCGGTCCTCGGCCCTGCCGTCCCGGCCGGAGCCTCAGGCGTCTCCCGCCGACGGCTCCCTGCTGCCGCTCTCCGTGCCGGACCTGCCGGAGGTCTCCCCGCTGCCGGAGCTGTCGGCTCCCGAGGTGCCGGACGTGCCCGAGCTGCCGGCTCTCCCCGACGTGCCGGTCGAGCCCGCCGTCCCCGCGGTCCCGTCCGTCACCGCGGTCCCGTCCGTCCAGGAGGTGCCGTCCGTTCCACCGCTCCCCTCGGAGACCCCCGCCCTGCCGGGCTCTCCGTCGGCCGTCCCCACCCCGAGCCCGCTCCCGTAAGGGCGCCCGCACCCCGAGCGCGCTCCCGTGAGGGCGTCCGCCGAGCCGCCCGGAAACCCGTCCGAAAAAAATCGGCCTCCGCCGCGACGGACGCCCCGCCCCTCCCCGTAGAGCAGATGTCGGAGCTGCTCCACGGCTGAAGGGTGAACCGGATGGGTGTCGAGATCTGTGTGGAAGGGCTGACCAAGTCCTTCGGTCACCAGGTCATCTGGCAGGACGTCTCGCTGACGCTGCCCGCCGGGGAGGTCTCGGTCCTGCTCGGCCCCTCCGGCACGGGCAAGTCGGTGTTCCTCAAGACGCTCGTCGGACTGCTGAAGCCGGAGCGCGGCTCGATCACGATCCAGGGCCGCGACCTCACCCGGCTCCGCGAGCACGAGCTCTACGAGGTGCGGAAGCTGTTCGGCGTGCTGTTCCAGGACGGCGCGCTGTTCGGCTCGATGAACCTGTACGACAACATCGCCTTCCCGCTGCGCGAGCACACCCGCAAGCCCGAGAGCGAGATCCGGCGCATCGTGCTCGAGAAGATGGACATGGTCGGGCTGATCGGCGCCGAGGGGAAGCTGCCCGGCGAGATCTCCGGCGGGATGCGGAAGAGGGCCGGGCTCGCCCGGGCGCTCGTCCTCGACCCGGAGATCATCCTCTTCGACGAGCCCGACTCGGGCCTCGACCCGGTGCGCGTGGCCTACCTCAACCAGCTCATCGTCGACCTGAACGCGCAGATCGACGCGACCTTCCTGATCGTCACGCACGACATCGCCTCGGCCCGCCAGGTCCCGGACAACATCGGGCTGCTGTTCCGCCGCGAGCTGGTGATGTTCGGGCCCCGCGAGCGGCTGCTCGCCAGTGAGGAGCCGGTCGTACGGCAGTTCCTGAACGGCCGGATGCAGGGGCCGATCGGCATGGCGGAGGAGAAGGACGCGGCGCAGGTCGAGCAGGAGCTGGCGCAGCTCACCGAGGGGCCCGTGGTGCGGGAGCCGACGCCCCGCCTGCTGCCGGGCCCCGGCATCGTCCGCCCGCCCCGCTGGCAGGCGATCGCGAGACGCGAGGCCGAGCTGCACCGCAGAGAGGGGGCGGACGCGTGAGCCTGTCACCGACCGGGGCGCTGCGGCACTCGGGGCACCTGTTCGCGATGGCGCTGGACGTCGTCCGGACCCTGCCCCGGCGCCCCTTCCAGACACGGGAGTTCATCCAGCAGGCGTGGTTCGTCGCGAGCGTCACGATCCTGCCGACGGCCCTCGTCTCGATCCCCTTCGGCGCGGTCATCGCGCTGCAGATCGGCAGCCTGACCCGGCAGCTCGGCGCCCAGTCCTTCGCCGGTGCCGCCTCGGTGCTCGCGGTGCTGCGGGAGGCCTCGCCGATCGTCACCGCGCTGCTGATCGCGGGCGCGGGCGGCACGGCGATCTGCGCGGACCTCGGGGCGCGCAAGATCCGCGACGAGATCGACGCCATGCAGGTCCTCGGCATCGACCCCATCCACCGGCTCGTCGTGCCCCGGGTGCTGGCCTCGATGCTGGTGGCCGTGCTGCTCAACGGCCTGGTGTCGGTGGTCGGCGTCGCGGGCGGCTACTTCTTCAACGTGGTCCTGCAGAACGGCACCCCGGGCGCCTACCTCGCCTCCTTCACCACGCTCGCGCAGCTCTCCGACCTGTGGGCGGCCGAGATCAAGGCGCTGGTGTTCGGGGCGATCTCGGCGATCGTCGCCTCGTACAAGGGGCTCACGGCGAAGGGCGGGCCCAAGGGCGTGGGCGACGCCGTCAACCAGTCGGTGGTGATCACGTTCATGTTGCTGTTCGTGACGAACTTCGTGATGACCGCCGTGTACTTCCAAGTCGTTCCGCAGAGGGGCTGAGGCATGGCGCTGTTGCACCGGCTGGAGGAGCTGGGCACCCAACTGTCCTTCTACGGGCGCTCCCTGGCCTGGACCGGCCGCACCCTGCGCCGGTACAAGAAGGAGATCCTGCGGCTGCTCGCCGAGGTCAGCTTCGGGCGGGGCGCGCTCGCCGTCGTCGGCGGCACGGTCGGCGTGATCGCCTTCCTGTCGTTCTTCACCGGCACCGAGGTCGGCCTCCAGGGCTACGCGGCCCTCAACCAGCTCGGCACCTCCAACTTCGTGGCGTTCCTGTCGGCGTACTTCAACACCCGGGAGATCGCCCCGCTGGTGGCCGGGCTCGCGCTGTCCGCGACGGTCGGCGCCGGGTTCACCGCGCAGCTCGGCGCGATGCGGATCAGCGAGGAGACCGACGCGCTGGAGGTGATGGGCGTGCCCTCGCTGCCGTTCCTCGTCACCACGCGGATGATCGCCGGGTTCGTCGCCGTCATCCCGCTGTACGTGATCGGGCTGCTGTCCTCGTACCTGGCCGCCCGGACCATCACCACCGTCTACTACGGGCAGTCGACGGGCACCTACGACCACTACTTCCACCAGTACCTGCCGCCGGTCGACGTGCTCTGGTCCTTCGGCAAGGTGATCGTCTTCGCCGTGCTGATCATCCTGGTGCACTGCTACTACGGCTACTACGCGAGCGGCGGACCGGCCGGTGTCGGTGTCGCGGTGGGCCGCGCGGTACGGACGTCGATCGTCGCCATCAACGTCCTGGACTTCTTCCTGAGCCTCGCGATCTGGGGCGCGAGCACGACCGTACGGATCGCGGGGTGAGGCCGATGAGAACCGTCCGACTGCGCCTGTACGGCCTGACCTTCCTCGCCGTGCTCGCCCTGCTGCTGTCGCTCTCGGTGGCCGTCTACCGGCAGGCGTTCACGCCCGTGGTGCGCATCACGCTCGAGGCCGACACCCTGGGCAACCAGCTGGAGCCGCGCGCCGACGTCAAGCTGCGCGGGCTGCTGGTCGGCGAGGTGCGCGAGGTGCGCGCCGACGGCACGAAGGCGACGCTCGGCATCGCGCTCAAGCCGGAGTACGTCACGCACATCCCGGCGGACGTGCACGCCCGGCTGCTGCCCAAGACGCTGTTCGGCGAGAAGTACGTCGACCTCGTGGCGCCCGCCCGCTCCGGGTCCTCCCCGACTCGGCCGATCCGCGCCGGGGACGTCATCACGCAGGACCGCACCAAGGTGGGCATGGAGGTGCAGCGGCTGCTGAACGACCTGCTGCCGCTGCTGCGCACGGTCGAACCCGGGAAACTCAACGCCACGCTCTCGGCGTTCGCCACCGCGCTGGAGGGCCGGGGCGACCGGATCGGCGACAACCTGACCCGGGTCGAGGGCTATCTGCGCCGGCTCAACCCGCATCTGCCGTCCCTGAAGGAGGACATCGCGCGCTTCGCCGACGTCGCCGAGGTGTACGGCGACGCCGCCCCCGACCTGATGAGGATCCTGCGCAACACCGTCACCACCAGCCGGACCCTCGTGGAGGAGCGGGACCGGCTGGCCGCCGCGCTGCGGACGACCACGACGGCCGCGGGCACCGCGCGGGGCGTCCTGGACGACAACGGCGACCGGCTCATCACCCTCGGCCGGGTCTCCCGGCCCACGCTGGAGCTGTTCGCCCGCTACTCGCCCGAGTACCCGTGCCTGCTGGACGGCCTGGTGCGGCAGGAGAAGGCGTCCGAGGACGCGTTCCGGGGCGGCGTCATGCGGATCACCCTGGAGGTCGTCCGGCCGCAGGGCGCGTACCGGCCCGGTGAGGAGCCGCGCTACGCCGACCGGTCGGGGCCCGACTGCCGGGGCCTGCCGCACCCGCCGGTGCCGGGACCGAAGCCCAAGCTCGACGACGGCACGTCGGCGGGGAGTCCGAGCGGCGGCGCGCCGCCCGGCCAGGTGTCCTCGACCGGCGCCGAGCAGCGGGCCGTCGGTTCGCTCGTGGCGCCCGTCCTGGGCGTACCCGCCGACGAGGTGCCGCCCGTGGCGACCCTGCTGTTCGGACCGCTGGCCCGCGGAACGGCGGTGAGCGTCGCATGAGCACGTCGACGGCACGCCGGACGGCCGCCCCGCTGGTCAAGTTCGGCCTCTTCGCCCTGGTGACGATCACGGCGACGGCCCTGCTCGCCGCCACCATCGTCAACCTCTCCTTCACCCCGGAGCACACCTACCGGGCGGTGTTCAGCGACGTCACCGGCCTGGAGGAGGGCGACGACATCCGGGTGGCCGGCGTGCGGGTCGGCGAGGTCGAGGGCATCCGGATCAAGGACCGCACGCTGGCCGAGGTCAGCTTCACGGTGCGCGAGGACCGTCCGCTGCTCACCGGCACCCGTGCGGTCGTCCGCTACCGCAACCTGGTCGGACAGCGGTACATCGCGCTGACCGAGGGCGCGGGCGACGGCACCCGGCTGCGGCCCGGCGGCACCATCCCGCTGTCGCGGACGCAGCCGGCGCTGGACCTCGACGCGCTGCTGAACGGCTTCAAACCGCTGTTCGCCGCGCTCAGCCCGAAGGACGTCAACCAGCTCGCCACCGAGATCATCAGGACCCTCCAGGGCGAGGGCGGCACGGTGAACAGCCTGCTCGCGCACACGGCGTCGCTCACGACGACCCTGGCGGACCGCGACCGGCTGATCGGCTCCGTGATCGACAACCTCAACACCGTGCTGGCCACGCTCGACAAGCGCGGCGCCCGCTTCTCCGGGCTGCTCAAGCAGCTGCGGCGGGTCATCTCGGGGCTGTCCGCCGACCGCAAGCCCATCGGGGAGTCGCTGGTGAGCATCGGCGACCTGACCGAGGCCACCTCGGGGCTGCTCCGGGACGCCCGCCCGCCGCTGAAGGACGACATCGCGGAGCTGACCGATCTGACCGGAACGCTGAACAGGAACGAGAAGACCGTGGAGGGCGTGCTGAAGCGGCTGCCGAACAAGCTCGACGAGCTGACGGGGACGGCGTCCTACGGCTCGTGGTTCAACTTCTACCTCTGCGACTTCGACGGCCGGATCGTGCTGCCGAAGACGAAGCAGGTGCTCACCCCGGAGCTGCATGTGGCGAGGGCGAGGTGCGGCGCATGAGCCCGCGTGTCCTCCGGCGGCGGGCCCGCCGCCCCGAGCCCTTGATGAAGGTGCGGATCGAGCCGCCGAAGCTGCCGAGGCTGCCGTGGCCCCGGCTGCGCCGGCCGCGGGCGAAGGCGTTCCGCGACCGCAACCCCGTGGTGATCGGCGCCGCCGGCCTCACCGTCCTGGCGCTGCTGACCCTGGCCGCGTTCAACGCCGACAGCCTGCCCCTGATCGGCGGCGGCGCGAGGTACAGCGCCGCCTTCTCGGAGGCCGGCGGGCTCAAGCCGGGCGACGAGGTGCGGATCGCCGGGGTCAAGGTCGGCAAGGTCGAGGAGGTCGACCTGGACGGCGACCACGTCCGGGTCACCTTCAAGGTCAAGAACGACCCCGGCCTCGGCACCGACACCGGCGCCTCCATCCGGGTCAAGACGATCCTCGGCGCGAAGTACCTCGCCCTGCACCCCGAGGGCCCGGGCCGGCTGGAGCCGGGCAGCGAGATCCCGCTGCGCCGGACCGTGTCGGCGTACGACGTCGTGCAGGCGTTCAGCGACCTGACGACCACCACCGAGGAGGTCGACACGCAGCGGCTCGCGAAGGCGCTGGACACCGTCTCCACCACCTTCCAGGACTCGCCCGCCGAGGTGCGGGCCGCCATCCGGGGACTGTCGCGGATCTCCCGGACGGTGGCCTCGCGCGACAAGGAGCTGCGCGAACTCCTCGACCACGCCAACGGGGTCACCGGGGTGCTGGCCGACCGCTCCGAGGACTTCTCCGCGCTGGTCGAGGACGGCGACAAGCTGTTCAAGGAGATCGGCAAGCGGCGCGCCGCGATCCACCGGCTCCTCAAGAGCTCCGCCGCGCTCGGCATCCAGCTCTCCGGCCTGGTCGAGGACAACCGCGCGGAGATCGGGCCCGCCCTGAAGGGCCTCAACACGTTCGTCGCGATGCTCGAACGCAACCAGCGAAGCCTGGACCGCAGCGTGCGGCTGCTCGCCCCGTACGTGCGGGTCTTCAGCAACACCCTCGGCAACGGCCGCTGGTTCGACTCCTACGTCCAGAACCTGGTGGCCGCCCCGGTGGTGCCGCGCACGGGAGGCACCCGATGACCGGACGTCGCAAGGCCGTCGCCCTGATCACCGTGCTCGCCCTCGCCGCCGCGCTCACCGTCGTGCTGTGGCCGCAGTCCGACCCGGTCCGGGTCACGGCGTACTTCCCGCGCACCGTCGGCATCTACCCCGGCTCGGACGTGCGCGTCCTCGGCGTCCGCATCGGCGAGGTCAGGAGCATCACGCCCGAGGGCGGCCGGGTGCGCGTCGAGCTGGAGTACGACGAGAACCGCAGGGTCCCGGCCGACGCACGGGCGGCGATCATCAACTCCTCGGTGGTCAGCGACCGTTACGTGCAACTGCTGCCGGTGTACCGGAAGGGCCCGGTGCTGCGGGACGGCGCCGTCATCCCCGAGTCGCGCACCGCCGTCCCGGTCGAACTGGACCGGATCTTCGACAGCCTCCACACCACGTCCGAGGCGCTCGGCCCCAAGGGCGCCAACGAGGACGGGGCCCTGGCCCGGCTGCTGGGCGTGAGCGCGGACAACCTCGAAGGGCAGGGCAGGAACCTGAACCAAACGGTGGAGGACCTCTCCCAGGCGGTCACCACGCTGTCCGACGGCCGCGGCGACCTGTTCGGCACCGTGCGCAACCTCCAGGTCTTCACGGCCGCGCTGGCCGCCGACGACCAGGACGTGCGGTCGTTCAACAAGAGTCTCGCCGAGGTGGCCGGGCAGCTGGCCGGGGAGCGCAAGGACCTCGCGGCGGCGCTGAAGTACCTGGCGAAGGCGCTCGGTGACGTGGCCGACTTCGTGAGGAAGAACAAGAAGACGCTGGCCGCCGACGTCAAGGGCCTGAGCAAGGTCACCAAGGTGCTCGTCACCCAGCGGGCGGCCCTGGAGGAGCTGCTGGAGGTGGCGCCCACCGGGCTGTCGAACCTGCAGAACGCCTACAACCCGGCCGCCGGCACCCTCGACACCCGCAACAACGCACAGCATCCGCAGGACCCGGCCGCCCTGCTGTGCTCCCTGCTCAGGACCACCGGCGACGAGGGCGGCAAGAACCCCGACTGCGCCGAGCTGAGGAAGCTCTTCGACTCCCTGCCCGAGGTGCCGAAGGCCCCGGCGGTGCCGGGCACCGGGACGGTCGACCGCAGCCTCGGCGGAATCCTGGAGGGCCGCGCATGAACACCCCGCGCAAGAACACCCCGCGCAGGAGCACGGCGCGCAGGACGCCGCGCACGGTCCGGCCGGTCGTCTGGACGGCGGCGGGTTCGCTGCTGCTGACCGGCTGCGGGTTCAACGGCTGGTACGACGTGCCGCTGCCCGGCGGCGCCGCCGCGGACGGCCGTGCCTACCACGTCACGGTCGAGTTCCGAGACGTCCTGGACCTGGTGCCGCAGTCCGCGGTCAAGGTCGACGAGGTCACGGTGGGCGCCGTCGAGAAGGTCGAGCTGGACGGCTGGCACGCCCGGGTCCGGCTGCGCGTCGCCGACCACGTGAAGCTGCCCGGCAACGCGGTCGCCGAGCTGCGCCAGACCAGCATGCTCGGCGAGAAGTACGTGGCGCTGTCCGCCCCGCCGGGCACCGCCCCCGCGGGCCGGCTCGGCGACGGCGACCTGATCCCGCTGTCCCGCAGCGGCCGCAACGCGGAGGTCGAGGAGGTGCTGTCCGCCCTGGCCGCGCTCCTCAACGGCGGCGGGGTCGCCCAGCTCAAGACGATCACCGTGGAACTGAACAAGGCCCTGGAGGGCCGCGAGGACCGGGTCAGGTCGCTGCTGAGGGAGCTGGACACGTTCCTCGGCGGGCTGGACGGCCGGCGCAAGGACATCGTCCGGGCCCTCAAGGGCATCGACCGGCTGGCGGAGCGCCTCGCCAAGGAGAAGAAGACCATCGCCACGGCCGTCGACACCATGCCGCCCGCGCTGAAGGTCCTCGCCGACCAGCGGCGCGATCTGACGAAGATGCTCACCGCCCTGTCGAAGCTCGGGAAGACGGGCACGAAGGTGGTCAACGCCTCGCGGGACGACACGGTCGCGAACCTCAAGCGGCTCCGCCCGATCCTTCAGCAGCTGAACAAGGCCGGCGACGACCTGCCCAACTCACTGGAGCTGCTGACGACCTATCCGTTCCCGCGCAACGCCGTGGACGCCGTCAAGGGCGACTACGTGAACCTCAGGGTGACCGCCGACCTGGACCTGGCGGGCATCTACGGCAACCTCACCGAGAAGCCCGGTGAGCGCGGCGGCGACTCCGGCGGGCCGAAGCCCCCGGACCTGCCCGAGGCGCCGGACCTGCCCGAGCTCCCGGACGTGCCCCCGGTCCCGGCACCGACCGTGCCGGACGCCCCGGACCTGCCGGACACGCCCGTCCGGCCCTCGGCCCCGTCGGACGGCGACCCGCTGTGCCCGCCGGTGTGCACCGCGGCCTACGGCCCTCCGGCCGGCTCCCACCGCCTCCCGCCGGGGATCGACCTCGACCTGGCGGAGCTCCTGCTGAAGGGGATACAGCCGTGATCACACGTACGGTCAAGGCCCAGCTGCTCGCCTTCGCCACCGTCACCGCCGTCGGCGTGTCGTACGTCGGCGCCGAGTACACCGGCCTGGTGGACGGCCTGCTCGACCGGGGCTACACCGTGCGGGCCGACTTCGCCGACTCCGGCGGCATCTTCTCCGGCGCCGAGGTCACCTACCGCGGCGTGCCGGTGGGCCGCGTGGGCGAGCTGCGGCTGTCCGGCTCGGGTGTGTCGGTGGCCCTGGACATCGAGGACGGCGCGCCGCGCATCCCCTCGGACACGCTGGCGGTGGTGGCGAACCGCTCGGCGGTGGGCGAGCAGTACGTCGACCTGCAACCGCGCCGCACCGACGGCCCGTACCTGCTGGACGGCAGCACGATCCCGCGCGACCGCACCCGGGTGCCGCTGCCCGTCACGGACATGGTCGTCAGTCTGGACCGGCTGGTGAACTCCGTCGGCAAGGACGATCTGCGGATCACCGTGGACGAGCTGGGCGAGGCCTTCGCGGGGACGGGGCCGCGGCTGAGCCGGCTGGTGGACTCGGGCAACGCGCTCGTCGAGTCGGCGTCCGACTCGCTGCCGGAGACGATCTCGCTCATCGAGGACTCGCGGAAGGTCCTCAGGACGCAGGCCGACCAGGGCTCGTCCATCAAGTCGTTCTCCCGCGACCTGGCCACCCTCACCGCTCAGCTGAAGTCGAGCGACGGGGACCTGCGCCGGCTGATCGGCAACGCGCCGCCCGCCGGGGTGGAGGTCAACTCGCTGCTGAAGTCACTCCGGCCGGACCTGCCGGTCCTGCTGGCCAACCTCATCAGCGGCGGCCAGGTCACCCTGGCCCGGCTGCCCGGCGTGGAGCAGGCCCTGGTCACCTTCCCGGTGGCGGTCGCGGGCAGCCACACCGTCATCCCCGGCGACGGGACCACCCACTTCGGCCTGGTCCTCAACGCCGACGACCCGCCGGCCTGCACCCAGGGGTACGACACGCGGCGGCGCGACCCCTCGGACACGAGCAGGCGCCCGGCCAACACCGACGCGCGCTGCACCGCCCCGCGCGGCGGCGACACCTCGGTGCGCGGCGCCCAGAACGCCCCCGGCGCCTCCGGCCGTTCCGGCGGCGCCGACCGGGCGGCGTACGTCGCCCCGTACGACCCGGAGACCGGTACCGCCACCGGCCCGGACGGAACGCCCGTCGAGATCGGCTCGACGGGCGGCGAACAGACCGTGTTCGGAAAGGACTCGTGGCAATGGCTGCTCGTCGGACCGATGGCATGAGCGGGGGCCTGCGCCCGCTGACCGGCGGCCCGCTCCCGCGGGCCGTGCGACCGCTGCGGCGGCTGCTCGCCGGGCGGGCGGACACCCGTCGCCGCACGGCGCCCGGAGTCGGGGAATACGCCATGCCGGCCGGGCGCCGGCGGGCGCTGTCGGCGGGACTCGCCGCGGCGACGGTCGTGACCACGGCGTCGGCGCTCTGGCTGGGCTTGCAGGTGCAGGAGCAGCGGGCGGCCGAGCAGCGCCGCCAGGACATCCTGGCGGCGGCCCGGCAGTCCGCGCTGAACTTCACGTCGCTCGACTACCGGCGCTACGACCGCGACAGCGGCAACGTGCTGAAGGGCGCCACGGGCGACTTCAAGAAGCAGTTCGCCGCGCAGACCAAGGAGCTGACCGAGCTCGTCGCCCGGAACAAGTCGGTGTCCGAGGGCCAGGTCCTCGAAGCGGGCCTCGTGCGCTCCGGCGCGCGGACGGCCCGGGTCCTGGTGGTCGCCGACAGCAAGGTGACCAACACCGCCGTGCCCAAGGGGGAGGCACGCACGTACCGCCTGCAGCTCGACCTCGTCCTGGAGGGCGGCCGATGGCTGACCTCCGACGTCGAGTTCGTCGGCTGACCACCCGTCCCGCATCGAGGCCCCGAGGAGACAGACCGTGGCGAACCCGACCACCCGAGGCCGTGGCGCCGGCTCCCCCGCCCGCCGCACCATGACCGCGGCCGCCCGCGCGGCGGCCAAGCGCACGCGGCGTGGGGAGCACACGGACCGCACCGAGCGCGTGGTGCCGGAGCGGCAGCGGTCCGGACGGACCGTGCTCGTCGAGGCGCCGGACAACGGCTGGGACGACCCGCCCGAGCCGTCACCGGAGTTCGCCGAGGCCGTGGCGGCGGCCGAACCGGCCGAGCCCACCGGGCCGTCCGAGCCCACGGAACCGGCAGAACCCACCGACGCGGCCGAGCGCACTGCCGTTGCCGAGCGCACTGCCGTGGCCGACCGGGGTGCGGGAGTGTCGCGCCTGTGGCGGAGGCCGCTCGCTCTCGTGCTCGCCGTCCTGCTCCTGGCGGGCCTGGTCGCGGGTGCCGTGCTCGGTCGGCAGTACCTGGACGGACGGCAGGCCGGGCAGGCCCGGCAGCAGGCCCTCGCGGCGGCCCGGACGGCGGCACCGATCGTCCTGTCGTACGACTACCGGCACCTGGAGCGCGACTTCGCCCGGGCGCGCACCCATCTGACCGGGAAGTTCGCCGAGGAGTACCGCAGGACCACGAAGGCGGTGGTCGGGCCGACCGCGCGGAAGTACCACGGGGTGGTGAGGGCGACGGTCGCGGAACCGGCGGGCGGCGGCGACCCGGCGGCCTCCGTCGTGTCGGCCTCGGCGGACCGGGCCGTCGTCCTGCTCTTCGTCAACCAGGTCACCCGAAGCACCCAGGTCACGGGGTCCCGGGTGGACCTGAACCGGGTGCGCATGACCCTGACCCGCACCTCCGAGGGCTGGAAGGTGAGCGCCGTCGACGCGCTGTGAACCGCCCCCGCCGATGCGCCCCCGCGCCCCCGCGCGGGGGCGCTTTTTCGCGTGGGCTCTTGACAGCCCTTCCCGGCCACAGGCAATCTTCCATTAAGCAGAAACACGATTCCGCGATACGGAATTATCGAACCGCCAGGAACTGAACCACCAGGAAGGGAGCGCCGCCCCCGATGGGATTCGCAGACCAGCGCTTCAACGTCAACCTGTCGATCCTCTTCACGGAACTCCCGCTCCTGGAGCGCCCGGCGGCCGCCGCCGCGGCCGGCTTCACCGCGGTCGAGCTGTGGTGGCCCTGGGTGGACTCGCCCACGCCCGAGCGGTCCGAGCTCGACTCCCTGAAGCGGGCGATCGAGGACGCGGGCGTCCGGCTCACCGGCCTGAACTTCTACGCCGGGCAGCTCCCGGGCCCGGACCGCGGCGCCCTGTCGGTCCCGGGCGCGGAGTCGGAGCGGTTCCGCGCCAACATCGACGTGGCCGCCGACTTCGCCGCCTCCCTGGGCTGCACGGCGCTCAACGCCCTGTACGGCAACCGCGTCGAGGGCGTGGACCCGGCCGAGCAGGACGCGCTCGCCCTGGAGAACCTGGCCCTGGCGGCGCGGGCGGCCGACCGGATCGGCGCGGTCCTGCTGATCGAGGCGCTGAACAAGCCCGAGTCGCCGCTGTACCCGCTGGTGTCGGCCCCGGCGGCCGTGGGCGTCGTCGACCAGGTCAACGAGGCGACGGGGCTGGGCAACGCCCGCTTCCTCATGGACCTCTACCACCTGTCCATGAACGGCGAGGACCTGCCGGCGGTGATCGAGCGGTACGCCGCGAAGACCGGCCACGTCCAGATCGCCGACAACCCGGGCCGCGGCGCGCCGGGGACGGGCTCGCTGCCCCTCGAAGACCTCCTCGACCAGCTGGCCAAGGCGGGTTACGACGGCCGGGTCGGACTCGAGTACAAGCCGGGCGACCGCCCGAGCGCCGAGGCCTTCGACTGGCTGCCCCGCTGACCCTCATCCACCTGAAAGGCACCCCCGTCATGAGCAACCTCCCCAAGATCGCCTGGATCGGCCTCGGCATCATGGGCTCCCCCATGTCCGAGAACCTGATCAAGGCGGGCTACCAGGTCACCGGCTACACGCTGGAGCAGGACAAGCTGGACCGCCTGGCCGCCGCCGGCGGCACGGCCGCCGGTTCGATCGCCGAGGCCGTCCGGGACGCCGACGTCGTCATCACGATGGTGCCGGCCTCCCCGCAGGTCGAGGCCATCGCCTACGGCCCCGACGGCATCCTGGAGAACGCGCGGTCCGGCGCCCTGCTGATCGACATGTCCTCGATCACCCCGCAGACGTCGGTCGACCTCGCCAAGGCCGCGGCGGACAAGGGCATCCGCGTACTGGACGCCCCCGTCTCCGGCGGTGAGGCCGGAGCGATCGAGGCCGTGCTGTCCATCATGGTCGGCGGCGAGCAGGCCGACTTCGACGAGGCCGAGCCGATCTTCGAGGCGCTCGGCAGAACCATCGTGCTGTGCGGCCCGCACGGCTCCGGCCAGACCGTGAAGGCCGCCAACCAGCTGATCGTCGCCGTGAACATCCAGGCGTGCGCCGAGGCCGTGGTCTTCCTGGAGAAGTCCGGCGTGGACCTGAAGGCGGCCCTGGACGTCCTCAACGGCGGGCTCGCGGGCTCCACCGTGCTGACGCGGAAGAAGGACAACTTCCTGAACCGCGACTTCAAGCCGGGCTTCCGCATCGACCTGCACCACAAGGACATGGGCATCGTCACGGACGCCGCCCGCACCGTCGGCGCGGCCCTGCCCGTCGGCGCCGTGGTCGCCCAGCTGGTCGCGTCCCTGCGCGCCCAGGGTGACGGCGGCCTGGACCACTCGGCGCTGCTGCGGGCCGTGGAGCGGCTGTCCGGCGCCCAGGTCTGACTCTCGTAGATCCCGAGGGTCCCCCCTACCCCGGGCGGCGTCGCCGCTGACACCTGTCCTGTCGCGCCCAGAGGGGCGGCGCCGCCCGGCTCAGCCATGCCCACTACTTCAACAAAGTGTTGACGCTCCGATCGCCCCGACCTTAGGCTCCGCAAAGCGGAAACACTTTTCCACTGCCCTCTCGTACGGAAGGTCACGATGTCGCAGCGCGTGCTCACCACCGAGTCCGGCGCCCCCGTCGCCGACAACCAGAACTCCGCCACCGCCGGCGTCGGCGGCCCGCTCCTGCTCCAGGACCAGCACCTGCTGGAGAAGCTCGCGCGCTTCAACCGCGAGCGCATCCCGGTGGGGGCACCTCCCACGCCCTTAAGGCAGTGGGGGAGTGTGGTGCACGCCCGCGGCTCGGGCGCGTACGGCCACTTCGAAGTCACCGACGACGTCACGGACTTCACGCACGCCGACTTCCTGAGCTCGGTCGGCAGGCGCACCGAGGTGTTCGTCCGCTTCTCCACCGTGGCCGACTCGCTGGGCGGCGCGGACGCGGTCCGCGACCCGCGCGGTTTCGCGATGAAGTTCTACAC
Source organism: Streptomyces sp. SudanB52_2052 (assembly GCF_964272415.1). Lineage (NCBI taxonomy): Bacteria > Bacillati > Actinomycetota > Actinomycetes > Kitasatosporales > Streptomycetaceae > Streptomyces > Streptomyces sp. SudanB52_2052. The sequence continues at coordinate 1,778,543 of NZ_OZ186796.1, forward strand.
CGAGGAGGGCAACTACGACCTCGTCGGGAACAACACCCCGGTCTTCTTCATCAAGGACCCCATCAAGTTCCCGGACTTCATCCACTCGCAGAAGCGGGACCCTCCCCCACTGCCCGAAAGGCGTGGGCAGGTGCCCCCATCGGGCCGTCAGGAGCCCGACAACGTCTGGGACTTCTGGGCCCACTCCCCCGAGGCCACGCACCAGGTGACCTGGCTGATGGGCGACCGCGGCATCCCGGCCTCGTACCGGCACATGAACGGCTACGGCCCGCACACCTACCAGTGGACGATCAGCGCGGGCGAGGCCTTCTTCGTCAAGTACCACTTCAAGACGAACCAGGGCATCCGCTGCCTGAGCAGCGAGCAGGCCGCCGAGCTCGCGGGCAAGGACCCGAACTCGCACCAGACGGACCTGCTCCAGGCCCCGGACAACGTCTTCGCCGAGGTCGAGCAGGCCGCCTTCTCCCCGAACAACTTCGTGCCGGGCATCGGCCCCTCGCCCGACAAGATGCTCCAGGGCCGTCTGTTCGCCTACGCGGACGCCCACCGCTACCGCCTGGGCGTCAACCACACGCAGCTGGCCGTCAACGCGCCCCGGGCCACGACCGCCGAGAACTACGGCCGGGGCGGCTTCATGGCGTCCAACCCGCAGGGCCGGTACGCGAAGAACTACGAGCCGAACTCCTACCACGGCCCGGTCGAGACCGGCCGCCCGCTGTCGGCCCCGCTCGCGGTGCACGGCCACACGGGCACCCACGCGGCGCCCCCGCACACCAAGGACGACGACTTCTTCCAGGCGGGCGAGCTGTACCGGCTGATGTCCGCCGAGGAGAAGTCCCGCCTGGTCGCGAACATCGCCGGCGGCCTGTCCCAGGTCTCCCGCGACGACGTGATCGAAAAGAACCTCGCGCACTTCCACGCCGCCGACCCCGAGTACGGGCGCCGCGTGGAGAAGGCGGTCCGCGCGCTGCGCGAGGACTGAACTCCCTGACCGCGTCCGACCGCCCGGGGCGACCCGGATGAGGGGTGGTCGCCCCGGGCACGGACGCGGGCAGGGCGCGGACCGCGGTGGGGGTCCCCCCTGTTCGAGCGAAGTCGAGAACTCGGGGGCGTGTGAGCCAGTGCGGTGGTGAAGGTGCCGGGACCGGCTTCTCGACCCGAGGGAAGTCCGCTCCGGGCTCCGTCACACCCGCCGCGGTCCCAGTACCTGCCTCCCAGACCCCGTCCGGCGGCGCGAATGTCCTGTCGCGCCCAGCCTCGCGCCGCCGGACGGCCAGCCCGTTCCAGGGTGCGGAACCGCCCGCGCGGCAGCAGCCTGAAGGCATGGCACATCCAACCGAGCACCCGCACGTCGTGGTCCACGCTCCCGCCCTGGACGGATCGCGGCGGGTCACGCTGGGCGACGAGCCCCTGGGCATCGCCACGCACGTCGACGACGTGGCGGAGATCCTGCGGCTGGCCGACCTCTACGTGACGGACGTCGAGGAGAACGACCTCGTCGAGTGGCAGGGCGGCGGCCCGGACGACTGGCCGGGGCTCTCGGAGCACCACGGCACCTGAGCGCGTACGGCACGGGTCGTACTCCCCGTACGGCACCCTCAAATCAACCTCTGAACCCGGCCCCGGGGGCTTCAACAGCCCCCGGGGCCGGGCACATTCTCGACACACGGGGCCCGCCGGCACGGGGGCGGCGGGCCCCGGCACGGGGGTGAAGCCATGGGCGACGGTACGGCGGTCCGGCTGGAGCCGCACGAGATCGCACTGCTGGGGGACGGCCCGCGGGCCGCCGTCACCGTCGCCGTGGTGGACCTGCATCTGCGGGGCCTGCTGGAGGCCGACCTGCCCGGGACGATGCGCAGGGGTATCGGGGACGCCGTGCCCGGGGAGCGGCCGCCGTCTCCCCTGGCGACGGCGGTGCACACGTGCCTGCGTGAGCCCGCCGGGCTGAAGACCCTGGTGAAGGACCCCGACATCCGGCTGGCGGTCGCGCTGATGCGCATCCCGCTCGCGGACGCCGGGCTGCTGCGCTACCCGCTGCTCGGCCCGACCCGCGCAGCCCGCCGGCACGTCCGGGAGCTGCGGCACGCCCACCCCCTGCCGGAGGGCAGGCGCGGCCTGAGCCACCACGACCGGCTGCTGGCCGTCGCCCTGCACGGCGAGTCCGCGCTACGGCTCCTGGTGCCCCGCTTCGCCCTGCGGGCGGGCCTGGTCCGCCGGGCCGAGGTGGGCGGCACGCCCCTCCTCAAGCACTCGCCCCGCGGCACGGGCGGCGGCTACGGGGGCCATGCCTACTGCGGCGGGGGCGGCGGGGGAGGCGGCGGGGAGTGATCCTCGCGACCGCCCATGCGTAGCGATCTCGCGACCGCGCATGCGTGAGGGGCGGCCCGTCCTCACGGACGGACCGCCTCTCTCCGGCGTCTCTCAGACCTTCAGCGTCCTGATCGAGGTCGGGGCGTGCCCCGGCTCGGTGGCGATCTCCTCGAACTCCACGACGTTGCCGATGTCGTTGGTCGTCGACATGGAGATGTTGGTGACGCGCTCCAGGATCGCCTCGACGACGACCGGGACCCGGTACTCCGCGGCGAGCTTCTTGGCGTGCTCGAACGCGGCGCCCAGCTCGGCCGGGTCGGTCACCCGGAGCGCCTTGCAGCCGAGGCCCTCGGCGACCTTGACGTGGTCGACGCCGTAGACGCCGAGCTCGGGCGCGTTGATGTTCTCGAACTCCAGCTTGACCTGGAAGTCGATGTCGAAGGCCCGCTGCGCCTGGCGGATCAGGCCCAGGTAGGCGTTGTTCACGAGGACGTGGACGTACGGGATCCGGTGCTGCGCGCCGACGGCCAGCTCCTCGATCATGAACTGGAAGTCGTAGTCGCCGGAGAGCGCGACGACGGAGGCCTCCGGGTCGGCCTTGGCGACGCCGAGCGCGGCCGGGACGGTCCAGCCGAGCGGGCCGGCCTGGCCGCAGTTGATCCAGTGCCGGGGCCGGTAGACGTGCAGCATCTGGGCGCCGGCGATCTGCGAGAGGCCGATCGTGGAGACGTACCGGGTCTCCGGGCCGAAGGCCTTGTTCATCTCCTCGTAGACGCGCTGCGGCTTGATGGGGATGTCGTCGAAGTGCGTACGGCGCTGGAGGGTGGCCTTCTTCTCCTGCGCGGCGGCGGCCCAGGCGGAGCGGTCGGGCAGCCGGCCGGCCGCCTTCAGCTCGCGCGCCACCTCGACGAACAGCTCCAGGGCGGCCTTGGCGTCGGAGGCGATGCCGTAGTCGGGGGCGAAGATCCGGCCGATCTGGGTGGGCTCGATGTCGACGTGGACGAAGGTCCGCCCGGCCGTGTAGACGTCCAGTTTGCCGGTGTGGCGGTTGGCCCAGCGGTTGCCGATGCCGAGGACGAAGTCGGACTCCAGGAAGGTCGCGTTGCCGTAGCGGTGCGAGGTCTGCAGGCCGACCATGCCGGCGTTCAGCTCGTGGTCGTCGGGGAGGACGCCCCAGCCCATCAGGGTGGGGACGACGGGCGTGCCGGTCAGCTCGGCGAACTCGACGAGCAGCGCGGAGGCGTCGGCGTTGATGATGCCGCCGCCGGCGACGATCAGCGGCCGTTCGGAGGCGTTCAGCATCCCGATCGCCTTCTCGATCTGGGCGCGGGTCGCGGCGGGCTTGTAGACCGGGAGCGGCTCGTACGTCTCCGGGTCGAACTCGATCTCCGTGAGCTGGACGTCGATCGGCAGGTCGATGAGGACCGGGCCGGGGCGGCCGGAGCGCATCAGGTGGAACGCCTGCTGGAAGACGCCCGGGACCTGCGCGGCCTCCAGCACGGTCACGGCCATCTTGGTGACCGGCTTGGCGATGGCGGCGATGTCGACGGCCTGGAAGTCCTCCTTGTGGATCACGGCGGTCGGGGCCTGGCCCGTGATGCACAGGATCGGGATGGAGTCGCCGGTCGCGGAGTACAGCCCCGTGATCATGTCGGTGCCGGCCGGGCCGGAGGTGCCGATGCAGACGCCGATGTTGCCCGGGTGGGTGCGGGTGTAGCCCTCGGCCATGTGCGAGGCGCCCTCGACGTGCCGGGCGAGGGTGTGGGCGATGCCGCCGGAGGCCTTGAGCGCCGCGTAGAAGGGGTTGATCGCCGCGCCCGGGACACCGAATGCGTCGGTGACGCCCTCGCGCTTGAGGATCTCGACTGCCGCGCGGGCAGCGGTCATACGAGCCATGGGACTACTCCTGGTTCGGCTGTCGGATACGCACTCCCGTCGCGCCCCGCCGTGAGCACCTTCCGCAATGCGGAAACTTAATTCTGCTATCTGGAAGCAATGTAGGGGGGTGCGGGAAAGCCGTCAAGAGATGCCCGGAGCCGGCGGGCCGAGCAACGGACAGGCGAGGGCCCGCGGGTGGACGATGGGGGGCATGTCCGAGAGCGTGTCGGTGCGCTGTCCGGCCTGTGGGCGCGCCCATCAGTTCGCCGTGCCGTCCTATCCGTGCGCCTGCGGAGCGCCCGTCGCGCCGCCGCTCGATCCGCGCGCGCTGCCGGCCGCCGTCACCCACCGGTCCTGGGACGAGGAGTGGGTGACCCTGCACTGCGGCGCCTGCGACCGTCCGTCCTCGTGGCCGCACCCGGAGCTGGGCTGCCCCTGCGGGACGGTGCTGCGACTCCCGGTGGCGGGCACGCGCGGCGCCCCGCCGGACATCCCGCCGCCGCCCGCGCGCCCCGCCTTCCGGCCGGTGCCCCTGCGCACCGCGCGCGACGCGGTCACCGCCGTCGTCCTCTATCTGCGCTGGCTCGGCCACGGGGAGGTGCGGCGCGCCGACCAGCGCCCGCCCTCCGGCATCGGGCTCGCCGCCCCCGGCGTGCTGGCCCAGGTGGATCCGACCGTGCGCCCGGCGGACGCGCGGGACGTGGAGTGCCTGTGGCTGACCGCGATGACGGAGTCGGCGGCCTGCGTCTACTTCTCCCTCGCCGGGTACGGCGAGGAGGCCCGCGCCCGCGCCGACGCCCTGGGCGTGCCGCTGTTCGTGCTCGACCCGACGGGCACCCCGCGGCCGGTGAACGAGCCGGCCGAGGCGTTCGCCGCCTGACCCGCCGGCACGGCGAGGCGCCGGCCCCCGGGTGCGGGAGCCGGCGCCGCCGTGCGCGGTATTACGGGTTGACGCAGGTGATCGAGCCGACCGGCAGGTTGTTCCCGGTCGACGTGGCGGTGAAGCCGAACGTCACCGTGCCGTCCGGCGGGATCGTGCGGTTGTGGTCCACGTGCCTGACCGTCACCATGCCGTCGGTGCCCGTGCTCAGGCTGCCGTTCCAGACCTGGCTGATCCGGGTTCCGGCACCCGGCTGCCAGCGCACGGCCCAGCCGTCACGCGCGGTGGTGTTGTGGTTCATCACCTCGACGGACCCCTGGAAGCCGCCGCTCCAGGAGTTCGTCACCTTGTAGAGCGCCATGCACCCGGTGTGCGGGTCGGTGGGCGTGGGGGTGGGGGTCGGCGTGGGCGTCGGGTTCGGGGTGCCGCCCGAGCCGCGGATGCCGGTCACCTCGCCGTTGCCGCCGTCGAAGACGATGTCGGAGCAGGAGAAGAAGTTCTCCTGGCTGTCCGAACGCACCCACTGGATGAACATCATCGCGTCACCCGAGCGGCCCGAGGGCAGCTTCAGGTCCCAGTAGTAGTGACCGGACTCGCTGCCCACCGAGCCGGACTGCGGCGGGTTGGTGACGGTCTGGATCAGCTCCAGGTCGCCCCAGCCCAGCGGCTTGGTGGGCGAGTAGCCGGGCTTGGAGACGTACACCCGGAAGTCGCCCGGGTGGTGCGCCCAGTTGCTGTGCTTGATCCGGATCGTCGCCCCGGAGGTCAGGTGCGTCCGGGGCCAGTCCGCGCGGGCGGCGTTGTAGCCGGTGAAGTTGTACGGGGAGCGGTCGCCGGCGCTGCACAGCTTGCCGTCCGGGACGTAACCCGGGCCGCGTCCGCCGGCGTTGGAGTCGAGCACGGCGAACCAGTTGTACAGCGCGTTCGCGCCGCTCTCGGCGAGCGCGGCCTTGCACGCGGGGTTCGTGGGGTCGAGCGCGCCCGTGTTCGTCTTGGCGTCCAGGTAGCAGAGGTAGGTCCGCGATCCCGGCATCATCGTCACGCCGTGCGCCTGCGCGCTGTTCTGGCCGATCAGGGCCAGACCGAGCCCGCCGAGCAGGGTGACCAGGACCGCGAGTAAGGACAGGGGGCGTCTGGTGCTTCGGGCCATTCGTCTCTCCTGTGGGGGTGGTGGGGTTGGGTGTCTCCCCGGAGATTCCGGGCGGATCAGGCCGGCGGGGTGCCCCATGCCAGGGCGCCGCCGCGGTAGGCGGGGATCCTCGGGGCCTCCGCGTAGGACGTGGCGGCCGTACGGCTGTAGTCGCCGGTCTCGTCGAAGGCGGACCAGTCCGACTTGGCCAGGCGCAGCTGGAGTTCGCCGGTGTCCTGGCCGGCGGCCAGGGTGCCGCTCCTGAACGCGACCTCCAGGTAGGCGTCGGCGCCCGCGACCGGGGTGGTCAGCGGCACCACCCGCAGGGTGACGTTGCCGCAGCCGACCGCCGCGTGGTCGCAGAACGCGTTCACGGTCGACGAACCGCCGTCCCGGCTGAAGTAGTAGCGGGCGGTGACCTCGGTCAGGTCCACGGAGGTACTGCCGGTGTTGGCGATCCGCAGGCCGGGGCGGATGGCGTTGTCGGTGGCCGAGGTGTCGTTGTTCCGGTAGGTGACCTTCAGGCCGCCGGCCGGGTCGGGTCCGCCGCCACCCGCCTCCGTGGTGACGCTCAGCGCGGCGGAGGCGGCGGAGACGTTCCCGGCGGCGTCACGGGCGCGGACCGTGTAGCCGTACGCCGTCGAGGCGCTCAGCCCGGTGTCGGTGAACGTGGTCCCGGTGACCGGCGCCGCGCCGACCTTCGTGCCGTCGCGGTACACGTCGTAGCCGGTGACGCCCACGTCGTCGGTGGCCGCCGTCCACGCCAGGGAGACGCTGGTCGCGGTCTTCGCGGTGGCCCTCAGGCCGGTCGGCACGGTCGGGGCCGTGGTGTCCGCCGGGCCGGGATCGCCCGCCTGCACCGCCGGGTACGCGTTGCGCACCAGCATCGAGAACTGCTCGTGGAACCAGTGCCCGGCGAGCGGGGCGTCCGGCATCGCGCCGGTCGGGTTGCCGCCCGCGTTGGGCGCCGTGTAGGTGGGGTTGCACATCGGGTCCGGGCGCTTGCCCTCGTCGTTCGGGATGTCCTTGCTCGCGCCGTCCGACTCCCCCGGCGGCTTGACCCACAGGAAGGCGTCGAGGTGCGAGTCCGGGTGCCCGGCGGGTGAGGCCTGCGGCGGCTGCCCGAGGCCCGCGCCGTTGACGTTGCACCACAGGCCGCGGTGGGTCCGCCGGTCCACCTTGGACTGACTGATGTAGGTGTCGAGGACGGTGCTCGTGGACTCGGCGGTCGGGCGGGCGCTGCCGCCCCAGCCGTTGCGGGAGGTGTCGACGACCATGCCGGTGGAGGCGGGCCAGCCCTGGGCGACGAGCGCGGCGTGCACGGCCCGGGTGAAGTCCGACTCGTCGAAGTTGGGATTCCACTCGTAGTACTTGCCCGACTTGATCATGTTGCCGCCGACCGTCCTGTTCGGGTCGGTGAGGAACGGCTCGGTCAACGGCGTGTAGTTGGCGACGTTGGTGACCAGGCCGTCGACGCTGCCGAGGCCGGCCGTGGTGCCCTTGACGACGTCCGTGTACAGCCGGGTCGTCTGGGCGAGGTTGTTGTCCCAGCCGAGCCAGCCGGAGTGGGCGAAGTCCAGGTAGGTGTAGACGTTCGGGACGGCGTGCAGCTTGTTCAGGGCGTAGCGGATGGCGTCGACCTGGATGCCGCTGCTCTTGGCCTGGGCGCACTCGGGGTCGGAGAGGTTGGTGACCAGGTTGGGCAGGCCGTCCGGCTCGATCACGGTGGTGATGCGGATGTCCTGGTACTTGGGGTCGGCGAAGACCTCGGCGATCTCGTCGATGTACTCGCTCTTGTAACGCGCCAGTCCGGCGGCGGTGAGGGGGAGTTCGCCGTTGGAGGCCAGGGCGGAGCAGTCGCGGCCCGGCAGGTCGTACACCACGAAGGTCGCCACGATCGGGCGGCCGGGCTGCTTCTGCGCGAGCGCCAGGTCCAGGTGGTCGGCGAGGCTCTTGCGGCCCGCGTTGACCTCGCCGCCGTGGATGGCGGCGATGCGGTCCAGCCAGACGGCCGTCGGATAGCTCTTGACCTTCTCCATCCTGGCCTTGAGGGACGCGTCGGTGGTGCGGGCGACGGAGCCGTCGACCAGGCGGGCGTAGTCCGGGTTGACGTAGAACGAGGCGCCGGCGAACGGGTTGTCGACATGGGCCTCCGCGGCGGACGCCTCGGGGGCGGACAGCTGGGCCGCCGCTCCCAGCAGCACGGTGGTCAGTGCGGTGGCCAGCGCCGCCGCGCGCCTGCGGTGCGGTCGGCGCGGTCGGGCGTCCGCGACGCGTCTGGTCCGGTGTGTCATGCGCTCTCCTCGGTACGGGGGTGCGGGTGAGGGTGGTGGGGTCGTCCGCGGGATGAACCGGTGGGGAGAACCAGGGGCCGGATCGGAGGGATCCGGGTGGGCTAGGCGGGGGTGCAGCGCGGGGCGGGGGTGCCCGGACCGCCGTTCGCGGTGTAGCCGAACGTGGTGGTGGCGCCGGCGGCGAGGGTGCCGTTCGTGGAGGTGTTGCGGACCGTGATCCGGCCGTTCGCCACGGAGTGGGTGCCGTTCCACAGGCTCGTGACGGCGGCGCCGCCCAGGTCCCAGTCGATCGTCCAGCCGGTGAGCGGGCCGGTACCGGTGTTCTTGACGGTGACCTCGGCCTGGTGGCCGCCGGGCCAGGAGGTGACCGTCCTGTGGGTGGCGGTGCAGGCCTTCGCGGGGCTCGGCTCGGGGTCCGGATCCGGGCCGGGGTCCGTGCCGTAGGTCAGGCCGTGACCGTAGGGGAAGAGCGGGCTCTTGCCGTCGCCGTCGTTGACGGGCTGCTGGGAGGCGCCGCGCATCCAGGTCATGGGCAGCTTGCCGGTCGGCGCGTGGTCGCCGAAGAGCACGTCCGCGACGCCGCCGCCCTCGGTGCCGGGCAGCCAGGCAGCCAGCAGGGCCTTCCAGTCGGGCAGCCGGTCGGCGATGTCCAGCGGGCGGCCGGAGACCAGCACCACCACGACCGGCACGCCGCTCGCCTCGAGTCGGGCCAGGGTCTGGAGATCCTCCTGGTCGAGACCCATGTCCCCCGGCCGGTCGCCGCGCATCTCGGCGTACGGGGTCTCGCCGACGACGGCCACGGCCGCCGTGTAACCGCCGTCGATGCCGTTGCCGTAGCGGTCGTAGGTGACTCTGGACGGGTCGGCGACGGCGGCGCGGATGCCCTGGAGGACGGTGGTGCCCTCGGTGACGGGTCCGCTGCGGCCCTGCCAGCCGACGGTCCAGCCGCCGCTCTGGTTGCCGATGTCGTCGGCGGACTTCCCGGCGACGAACAGCCGCCCCGTCTTCGGCAGCGGCAGCACGCCGCCCTCGTTCTTCAGCAGCACCTGCGAGGCGCGCACCGCCTGCCGGGCGAGGGTGCGGTGGGCCGCCGAGCCGACCGTGGAGGTGTAGGAACGGTCGGTCAACGGCCGCTCGAACAACCCGAGTCGGAACTTCTTCGTCAGGATGCGCCGGTTGGCGTCGTCGACGCGGGCCAGGGGGATCCGGCCCGCGCCCACCTCGCCGCGCAGCAGGCTCAGGAACTTCCTGTAGTCGTGCGGGACCATCACCATGTCGACGCCCGCGTTGACGGCGGTGGCGATCTCGGCGCCGGTGAAGCCGGTCTGCCCGTCGAGCTGGTCGACCGCCGCCCAGTCGGACACGACGAACCCGGTGAAGCCCAGCTCCCCCTTGAGGACGTCGGTGACGAGGTACTTGTGGGCGTGCGACCGTACGCCGTTCCAGCTGCTGTAGGAGAGCATCACCGAGCCCACGCCGCGCTCGAGGGCCTCCCTGAACGGCGGCAGGTGGATCGCGCGCAACTCCGCCTCGGAGAGCCGGGTGTCGCCCTGGTCGACGCCGCCGGTGGTGCCGCCGTCGCCGAGGTAGTGCTTGGCGGTGGCGAGCACGGACGCCGGGTCGCCGCCGAGGGCGTCGCCCTGCAGGCCGGTGATGAACGAGGTCATGGAGGTGGGCAGTTCGGGCGTCTCACCGAAGGACTCGTACGTACGCCCCCAACGGTCGTTGCGGGCCACGCACAGGCAGGGCGCGAAGGACCAGTCGATGCCGGTACCGGCGACCTCCTCGGCGACCGCGCGCCCGATACGCCGCACCAGGACGGGGTCCCGGGTGGCGCCCAGGCCGATGTTGTGCGGGAAGAGCGTGGCGCCGCGCACCGCGTTGTGGCCGTGCACCGCGTCGATGCCGTAGATCATCGGGATGCCCAGCGGGGTGGACAGGGCCGTGCGCTGGAGGGAGTCGTAGGTGTCGGCCCAGGTCTGCGCGTTGTTGGGGCTGACCGTGGAGTCGCCGCCGGAGAGCACCGAGCCGATGCGGTAGGTGGCGAGGTCGGAGCGCGGGACCAGGGCGTCCTTCTCGATCTGGGTCATCTGGCCGAGCTTGTCGTCGAGCGTCATCCGGCCCAGCAGGTCCTCGACGCGCTGGGGCACCGGCAGGGCAGGGTCCTGGTACGGCAGCGCGGCGGCGGCCCGCGCGACCTCCCGCTCGGGCGGGGCGGCGGCGGTGAGCCCGGTGACGGCGAGCGCGGCGGCACACAGGGCGGCGAGGAGCGCGGGCCGGCGGGTACACCGCCGGCCGAAGCGGCGGGCGGGGACTTCCGGGAGCAGCGGGATCATGGCGGAGCCTTTCCGGATGCGGGCCGGAGGGGCGGAGGTGGTACGGGCCGCCGGTGGGGAGGCGGGTGCTGCGCAGGTCACCGGCGGCCGATGGCCGGTGGCCGGTGATACGGCCTCGGGGACGGTACGGGGTGCGGGGTGCGGAACTAAGCAGGGTGCTGGGTAAGCGAGTTGCGGTGGCCGGTGGTGCGGGACCGTGCAGGTGCGGTGCGGGACGTGCCGGTGGCCGTGTCGTGCAGGCCGTGCCCCCGGCGGCCCGTCGTGCAGCCCCCGAGGACGGCCGGTGGTGCAGCCCCCGGGCCGGCGCGCGGTGCGTGCGCGTCGCCCGGGACGCCGCGCACTGCCGTGCCCCGGGAGGGGACGGCGGGTGGAACGCTCCGGGGTCCGCCCTCTCGGCGCAGGGCGGAGCCCGGAGCGGGTCGGTGCGCCGCGGGTCAGGCGACGGAGCAGGGCGTGCCGTTCAGGGTGAAGCCGGCCGGCTCGGCGAAGGCACCGCTGTAGGTGCCCTGGAAGCCGAAGGTCTGGGTGCCGCCCGCCGCGATCCGCGCGTTGTGCGCGACGGGACTCGCGGTGACGGCGCCCGAGGTGCCGGACAGAGTCGCGTTCCAGGCGCTTGTGACCCGCTGCCCGGACGGCAGCGTGAAGCCGAGCCGCCACCCGTCGACCGCGGCGGATCCGGTGTTCTTCACGGTCACGTCGGCGGTGAAGCCGCCCTGCCAGACATTCGCCCCGTACGTCACCTGGCAGGCGGCCGCCGGGCCACCGGGGCCGCCCGGGTCGCCGCCGCCGGTGTTGACGGCGGAGGAGAAGGAGTTCACCGCGAGCCCGGCGCCGTTCTGCCACGGCTCGAAGCCGGCCTGGACGCTGGTCAGGTACCAGTCGCTCCGCGCCAGACCCCGGGCCACGGCCTGGTCGACGAAGTCCATGACGTCGAAGCTCCAACTGGAGATCGCCGACGGGGCGACGAAGGAGATCACGTCGTTGGACCCGTTGCTGCCGGTCCACACCTCCCAGCCGCGCCCGCCGACCGAGGCGGTGCCGACCTGGGAGCCGATCGGCTGGATCGGGCCGACCCGGTTGAACCAGATCATGATCTCCGTACGGTTGACGCCGTCGGTGCGCGGCGTCGGGTCCAGCCAGATGTCGTACGAGGCGTTGTAGACGGCGCCCGAGACGTAGCCGTACGAGATGCTGCTGGGCGCGCTGGAGATGGCACTGAGCCGCGCCGGCAGGTTGGTCCCCGGCGAACAGTTCGTGTAGTGGCAGCCGTTGAAGACCGAGGGGTACGACTTCGGCGCGCCGTTCGTGGGCACCGAACCGTCGGCCTGGGTGACCCGGAAGCCGGTGTCGGTCGCCGTGACGCACTGGGGGGAGCTGGAGCCCCAGCGGTTGTTCTGGACCACGTAGCGGCCCTGGATCACGGTCGATCCATAGGGCTCGCAGACGAGCGTGTCGGCCCGGGCGGGCGTGGTGGCGGCGAGGAGTGCCGCCACGGTGGCGAGCGCGGTGAGCAGCGCGCCGCACAGGACGCGGACGGTGCGGAGGCGGTGCGGTGACGATCGCATGCGGGGGCCTCTCTCCGTGGGAACCGGATTCGAACGGAGGGTGCTGCGGCTCGGGGTTCGGGAGCGCTCCCACCTCCCCATGGATGGGAGCGCTCCCACCTCACCGGTTTCGGTGGTGACTGTAGGAGCCTCCCATGTCCCTGACAACCCGTTAGGAGGGAATCCGTCGAATGTATTTCGAAGTCCCAGGTCAGCCTGAGCGCCTCGACCGGTCCTCGCAACGCGCGGGCGGTACCCAGCGGTTGGGAGCGCTCCCGGGCGGCTTCACGCCGACTCCCGCACCACCAGCTGCGTCCGCAGGATCACGTGCCGCCACGCCACTTCCGGCTGGTCCATCTCCTCCAGCAGCAGCCGCACCATCGTCCGGCCGATCTGCTCCAGCGGCTGGCGGACGGTGGTCAGCGGTGGGTCGGTGTGCCGGGCGAGTTCGAAGTCGTCGAAGCCGACCACCGCCACGTCGTCGGGTACCCGGCGCCCCGCCGCGCGCAGCACGGCGAGGGCCCCGGTGGCCATGGTGTCGGAGGCGGCGAGGACCGCGTCCACGTCCGGGTGACGATCGAGGAGTTCGGCCATCGCCCGGCGCCCGCTCGCCTCGGTGAAGTCGCCCTCGACGGTCCAGGAGGCGGGAGCGGGCAGCCCCGCCCGCTCCATGGCCTGCTGGTAGCCGCGCAGGCGGCACTGGGCGACATACATGTCGAGCGGCCCGGTGATCGCCGCGATCGCGCGCCGGCCGCCGCGCAGCAGGTGGGACACCGCCTCCCGGGCGCCGCCGACGTTGTCCGCGTCGACGTAGGTGATCTGCTCGTCGCCGGAGCGGCGGCCCAGCAGGACGGTGGGCAGGCCCGCGTCGGCGAGCATGTCCGGCAGCCGGTCCTCGGCGCGCACCGACATCAGCAGGACGCCGTCGACCCGGCCGCCGCGCGCGTACTCGACGAACCGCTGCCGCTCGGCGTCGGTGCGGACCAGCGTGAGCAGCAGTTGCACCGATGTCTCGGCGAGTGCGTCGCCGACGGCCGTGACCGTCTCCGAGAAGAACGGCTCGCCGAACAGCCGCCAGTCCCGTTCCGTGATGACCAGCGCCACGGCGTCGGCCCGCCGCCCGGCCAGCGAGCGCGCCGCCAGGTTGGGCACGTAGCCGAGTTCGGCGATGGCCCGCTGCACCGCACGGCGGGTGGACTCCCGGACGCCCGCCTCGTTGTTGATGACGCGGGAGACCGTGCCCCGTCCGACGCCGGCGAGCGCGGCCACCTGCTCCAGCGTGGGCGTCGTACCCGGACGCCGCTTGACCATGTGTCACCCCCAAGGGCGTCGATCTTACGGGTCGTGGCCCCCGTACGACCGAACGCCCCTGCGGTCGTTCAGACGGTGTAGCGCTCGCGCAGTTCCACCTTCCGCACCTTCCCGGACACCGTCATCGGGAACGAGTCGAGGATCTCGAGCCGGCTCGGGATCTTGTAGTGCGCCAACCGCCCGTCGCAGAAGGCGCGCAGTTCCTCGAGGGTGGGCGGGGCGCCCGGGTCGCGGGCGATGACGCAGGCCAGGACCTCCTCGCCGTAGTGCTCGTGCGGGACGCCCACGACCTGGACGTCCTGGATCCCGGGGTGGGCGTGGAGGAACTCCTCGATCTCGCGGGGGTAGATGTTCTCCCCGCCCCGGATGATCATGTCCTTGATGCGGCCGACGATCTCGACGTAGCCGTCCTCGCGCATCACGGCGAGGTCGCCGGTGTGCATCCAGCGGCCCGCGTCGATGGCCTCGGCCGTCTTCTCCGGCTCGTTCCAGTAGCCGAGCATCACGCTGTACCCGCGGGTGCACAACTCGCCCGGCATGTCCCGGGGTTGCGTCACCCCCGTCACCGGGTCGACGACCTTGACCTCGATGTGCGGCAGGACCCGTCCGACCGTGCCCGTGTGGTGCTCCAGGTCGTCGTCCCGGCGGGTCTGGAGGGAGACCGGGGACGTCTCGGTCATGCCGTAGCAGATGGAGACCTCCGCCATGTGCATCTCGGCGACGACCCGCTTCATCACCTCCACCGGGCAGGGCGAGCCCGCCATGATGCCCGTGCGCAGGGAGGACAGGTCGTAGGAAGCGAAGTCCGGCAGGTTCAGCTCCGCGATGAACATGGTCGGGACGCCGTAGAGCGAGGTGCAGCGCTCCTGCTGGACCGCGTCCAGGGTCGCCTTCGGGTCGAAGGACGGGGCCGGGACGACCACGCAGGCGCCGTGCGAGGTGGCGGCGAGGTTGCCCATGACCATGCCGAAGCAGTGGTAGAAGGGCACCGGGACGCAGATCCGGTCCTGTTCGGTGTAGGCGATCAACTCCCCCACGAAGTAGCCGTTGTTGAGGATGTTGTGGTGCGAGAGGGTCGCGCCCTTGGGGAAGCCCGTCGTGCCCGACGTGTACTGGATGTTGATGGGGTCGTCGCAGGAGAGTTCCTCGTACGTCGCGCCGGGCGTCGCCCGCCCGAGCAGCGTCTCCCAGCTCGGGTCGCCGAAGTACACGACCTCGCGCAGGCCGGGGCAGCGGCCCCGCACCTGCTCCACCATCGCCCGGTAGTCGCTCGTCTTGTGGCTCAGGGACGCGAACAGCAGGGACACGCCGGCCTGGTTGAGGACGTACTCGACCTCGTGGGTGCGGTACGCCGGGTTGATGTTCACCATGATCGCGCCGAGGCGGGCGGTGGCGTACTGGACGAGCACCCACTCGGGGCAGTTGACGGCCCAGATGCCCACCCGGTCGCCCTTGGCGACACCGGACGCCAGCAGGGCGGAGGCCAGTTCGTCCACCGCCGCGCCGAACTGCGCGTACGTCCAGCGCCGGCCGGACGGCACGTCCACCAGCGCCTCGCGGTCCGGCCAGGTGGCCACCGCCCGGTCCAGGTTGGCCCCGATGGTGTCGCCGAGCAGCGCCGTGCCGCCGGTTCCGTGGGTGTAGGAGTTCACCGGAAGTCCTCCTCGCGGTACTCGGCGTCCGAGCCGGCCGCCGTGGCCTCGCGCAGTTCGATCCGGCGGATCTTGCCGGAGACGGTCTTGGGCAGCTCGCCGAACTCCAGGCGGCGGACGCGCTTGTAGGGGGCGAGGGTCTCCCGCGAGTGCTCGAACAGCACCTTGGCCGTGTCGGGGCCGGGCTCCCAGCCGTCGGCCAGCACGACGTACGCCTTCGGGACGGCGAGCCGCAGTTCGTCCGGGGCGGGAACGACCGCCGCCTCGGCGACCGCCTCGTGCTCCAGCAGCGCGCTCTCCAGCTCGAAGGGGCTGATCTTGTAGTCGGAGGCCTTGAAGACGTCGTCGCTGCGCCCGATGTAGGTCAGGTATCCGTCCTCGTCCCGGGAGGCGACGTCCCCGGTGCGGTAGTAGCCGCCCGCCATCGCCTCCGCCGTCCGGTCCGCGTCGCCGTGGTAGCCGGTCATCAGGCCGACGGGGCGCTCCGACAGGTCGAGGGCGATCTCGCCCTCCGCGGCGCCCGGCGCGCCCGAGACGGGGTCGAGGAGTGCGACGCGGTAGCCGGGGCTCGGGCGGCCCATCGAGCCGGTCTTGAGGGGCTGGCCGGGGCTGTTGGCGACCTGCACGGCCGTCTCGGTCTGGCCGAAACCGTCCCGGATGGTGACGGCCCAGGCCCGGCGGACCTGCTCGATGACCTCCGGGTTGAGCGGCTCGCCGGCGGCGACGACCTCGCGGGGCGGGGTGCGCAGCTGGGTGAGGTCGGCCTGGATGAGCATGCGCCACACGGTCGGCGGGGCGCAGAAGGTGGTCACGCCCGCCCGGTCCATCTCGGCCATGAGACGGGCGGCGTCGAAACGCGTGTAGTTGTGCAGGAAGACCGTCGCCTCGGCGTTCCAGGGGGCGAAGAGGTTGGACCAGGCGTGCTTGGCCCAGCCCGGAGAGGAGATGTTCAGGTGCACGTCGCCCGGCTTCAGGCCGATCCAGTACATCGTCGACAGGTGGCCGATCGGGTACGAGGTGTGGGTGTGCTCGACGAGTTTGGGCCGGGCGGTGGTGCCCGAGGTGAAGTAGAGCATCAGCGGGTCGTCGGCCCGGGTCGGGCCGTCGGGCGTGAAGTCGGCGGAGGCGCCGTAGGCGTCGTCCAGCGGCAGCCAGCCGTCCGGCGCGTCCTCGGCGGCGCAGGCGGCGACGCGCGTGTACTCACCGGGGACCTCGGCGAACTTGCCGGTGTCGGCGGGGCGCGCGACGACGTGCCGGACCCGGCCGCGGTCGACGCGGTCGCGCAGGTCGGCGGGGCCGAGCAGCGGGGTGGCCGGGATGACCACCGCGCGCAACTTCATCGCCGCGAGCGCGATGATCCACAGTTCGGCCTGGTTGCCGAGCATGACGAGGATCCGGTCCTCGGCGCGCACGCCCCGGGCGCGCAGCCAGGAGGCGAACTGGGCCGACCGCACCGACAGCTCCCCGAAGGACAGCCGCGTCTCGCGGCCGTCCTCCTCGACGATGTGCAGGGCCGTGCGGGCGTTGCCGTCGGCGATCTCGTCGAACCAGTCGAGCGCCCAGTTGAAGTACTCGGGACGGGGCCAGCGGAAGCCCCCGTAGGCGGTGGCGTAGTCCTCGCGGTGTGCCAGCAGGAAGTCCCGCGCGCTGCGGAACAACTCCGTCGCCGATGTCATCTGTCCTCCTGGGTGCCGGACCATTGCCGGGCGGCTCCGAGCCATCGTGTAATCCGTGATGCAGGTCTCACTACCCCCGAACGGGGGGTGCGCCCGCGCGGCAGCCGTAGTGAAGGGGCGAACAGGTGACAGCAGACGCGTCCGACGCGGTCGAGATACGGAACGCGCTGCTGCGCCTGCGGCGCGCCACCGGCCTTCCGGTCGCCTTCGGCGGCCTGCTGGAGGCCGGGCAGCGGATGCGCATCAGCGAACTGGACGGCACGGCGACGCACGCGCTGCGGTCGCTGGTCGTGACGTCCGGGACCGGGCTGGGCGGCAAGACGGTGGCGCTCGCCCGGCCGTGCGTGGTGACGGACTACTCGGCGTCGCGGCAGATCAGCCATGAGTACGACGCCGCGGTGGCCGTGGAGGGGCTGCGCTCGGTGCTGGCCGTGCCGGTGGTCGTACGGCACCGGGTGCGCGGGGTGCTGTACGGGGCGCTGCGCACCGCCCGGCCTTTGGGCGGGCGCATGCTGGACGCGGCCGTGGAGGCGGCGCGGGACGTGGAGCGGGCGCTGGCCGTGCGTGACGAGGCCCGGGCGCTGGCCGCCGGGGCCGGGGCGGGCGCGGGCTGGGAGCAGGTGCGGGAGGCGCACGCGGCGCTGCGGGCGCTGGCGCCACGGATCGCGGACCCGGGGCTGCGGGCCGAGCTGCTCGCCGCGTGCGCGCTGCTCGCGGCCGAATCCGGCGGGTCGGAACCCTCGCCCCGGGTCCGGCTCGCGCCACGCGAGGTCGACGTGCTGGCGTGCGTCGCCGCGGGCGCCACGAACGCGGTCGCCGCGGAGCGGCTGGGGGTGACGCCCGAGACCGTCAAGGGGTATCTGCGCTCGGCCATGCGGAAGCTGCGGGCCGGGACCCGGGGCGAGGCCGTGGTGGCCGCGCGCCGGGCGGGATGGTTGCCGTAGGTTTGTGATGCTTTCTGATATGTCGGTCCGTTCGACGGGCCGAAGCGTTCCCGACCGGGCGCCGACGTCGTGTTCCGCCGCTTTCGACAGGCCGATGAATTCGCCCGTCGAGGCGCGCTGTTATTTCCCTCACCACAGCGTCCGTCCGAAATTCAATGAGCTGTTGCCTAATATTGGCCAGGACACGACACACGGAGGGAAGCGGTGACCGTGCGACGGGACTTCCAGGAGCCTGCCAGGAGCCGCCCCGACCTGGTCATCGGCCGGGAGGACCTGTTCACGTCGGCGCGTGAGCAGCTCGGCCGGGGCGGCAGCGTGCTGCTCCACGGCCCCGCCGGAATAGGAAAGTCGACGGTCCTGCGCGCGCTGGCCGCGGATTACGGCGGTGCGGCCCGGACCGTGTTGCGCTGCTCGGCCACCGAGTCCGAATCCCACCTGCCCTTCCTGGCCCTGGCCGACCTCTTCGGCCTGGTCCTGGACAAGGTCTCCGGCCGGCTGCCCGCCGCCCAGCGCACGGCCCTGGAGTCGGCGCTCACCGGCCGCGGCGAGTCCACGCTCCAGCGGGACGGGCTCGCGCTGCGCCTCGCCGTGCTGTCGGCGCTGCGGGCCCTGGCCGCCGAGGGGCCGGTGCTCGTCGTCGCCGACGACCTCCAGTGGCTGGATGCCGCCAGTGCCGAACTGCTCGGCTTCGCCGCCCGCCGGCTGGGCGACACGCCCGTGCAGATGCTGTGCGCGGTGCGGACCGAGGGCCAGGAGTACGACCGCCATCTACGCGCGTCTCCGCCCGACACGCTCGCCGTCCGGCTGGGCCCCCTGACCCGTACGCAGGTCTCGGCGCTGCTCGACCACCGCGGCTACACCCCCCTGTCCCGCTCCACGATCCGCGACATCCACCGCACCAGCGGGGGGAACCCGCTGTTCGCCCTGGAGCTGGGCCGCGCCCTGGCGGAGAGCCCGGCCCGACCCCGGCCCGGAGAGCCCCTGCCGGTGCCCACCTCGCTGCGGGCCCTGGTACTGAGCCGGCTGGAGATGCTGTCGGACGAGGCGCGCCGCACCCTGCTGGTGGCCAGCGCCGGTGCGCGTCCCACACTGGCGCTGCTGCACGCGGCCGGGCGGGAGAACGCCGAGGCCGAGACCGCCCAGGCGGCGGCGCTGGGCCTGCTGGCGACCGAGGCGGAGGGCCCCGCCGTGCGGTTCGCGCATCCGCTGATCTCGGCCGCGCTGTACGCGGAGGCGCCGGCGGCGGAGCGGCGGGCCGTGCACACCGCGCTGTCCACGGCGGCGTCCGACCCGATCGAGCGGGCCCGGCACCTGGCCCTGGCGACCACCGGGACGGACCCGGAGGTGGCGGCCCGGCTCGCCGAGGCCGCTGCGCTAGCCCGGGACCGCGGGGCGCCGTCCGTGGCCGCCTCGCTCGGGCTGCTCGCCGCCCGGCACACCCCGGCGGACAGTGCACCGGGTCCGGACGAGCGGCGGCTGCCGGGTCCGGACGAGCGGCGGCTGCAGGCCGCGGAGGACGCGATCACCGCCGGCGAGGCCGACCTCGCCCGGGACATCGCCCGCGACGTCCTGACGCGTGCCACCGTGCCCGCGGAGCGCGTGCGGGCCTGGATGGTGGTCATCGAGGCGGCCGGGCAGGCGCTCGGCGACGTCGACGCCGTCTTCCCGCAGGCCCTGGCCGACGCGGGCGACGACCCGCGGCTGCTCGCCCTGGTCCACTACCAGCTGGCCTGGCGCGGTCTGGTGGTGGAGGGCGACTTCGCCGAGGCCCGGCAGGAGGCCGCGCACGCGGCGGAGCTGGCCGCCCGTGGCGGGGACCGGCGCACGGAGCTGATGGCGCTGTCCTTCCAGGCCTCCACCGAGACCCTGATGGGCCACCCGGACGCCCCCGCGACCGTCAAACGGGCGCTCAGGGAACCTCAGGACCCGTACGTGGCCTGCCACCACAACGGCGCCGGCTCGGCCCGGTTCCGCTGGCTGATCATGAGCGATCAGCTGCCCCAGGCACGGGCGACCATCACCGCGCTGCTGCGCGAGGTGCGGCGGCGCGGCATGGTCGAGAGCGAGGTGCACTTCCTGCGTTTCCTCGCCGAGACCGAACTGCGCTCCGGGCACTGCGGCCGGGCTCTGGACCTGGCCCGCGAGAGCCTGCGGCTCGCCCGGGACTCGGGGATCGGCGAGGGCGCCTCCGCCATGCTCACCTCCCTCGCGGAGGCCTCCGCCGGGGACGTCGACCGGGCCCTGGCCCTCGCCCGGGAGGCGGCGGACCACGCCGAGGTCGACGGCGACCAGATGTACCTGTCGCGGGCGCTGGCGGCGCTGGGCTACGCCCAGTTGGTGGCCGGGGACCCGGCGGCCACGGTCCGTTCGCTGCGCCGGGTGCGGGAGCTCGAGCAGAGCCTCGGCATCACCGACCCGGCGCGCGGCCGCTGGCACGGCGACCTGGCCGAGGCCCTGGTCCGCATCGGCGAACCGGTCGAGGCCCAGGACGTGATCGACACGGCACGGGTGCACGCGCTGCGGCTGGGCCGGGAGAGCGTGCTCGCCGTGCTGGACCGGGCCGAGGCCCTGGTACGGGCGGCGCGCGGCGAACACGAGGCGGCCGCCGTCCGGCTGGCGTCCGTGCGGGACCGGCTCGGCGGGCTCGGCTACGGCCTGGAGGAGGCGCGGGCCGCCTTCGCGCTGGCCCGCCTGCGCGCCCAGGCCGCCGCGTTCCCGCGCGCCGGCGGCGCTCCCCTGCCAGGACCGGCGTCGTACGACGAGGCCGCCCGGCTGTTCCGGCGCTGCCGGGCGCTGCCCTGGCTGCGGCAGGTCGACGCGGCCGCCACGGCCGGTGCCGCGGTGGTGGAGCCGGCCCCGGTCGCGGCGCCGGTGGTGCGCGACGCGCTGGAGGGGCTCGCCTCGATGGAGCGTCAGGTCGCCTCGCTCGTGATGGAGGGCGCGACCAACCGGGAGATCGCGGCACGCCTGTTCATCAGCGTCAAGACCGTCGAGGCGACCCTCACCCGGGTCTACCGGAAGCTGGGAATCCGCTCGCGGGTGGACATCGTCCGGCTGGCCGCGGGCCGCCGCACGACCTGACCCCACCTCGTCTCACGGGGCCGACCGAGGGTTTTCCCTGCCCCAACTCCCTTAGGGGGTTCCCTCATTGGGAGCCCTCACGGCCGGGCTCTAGCTTTGGGGCGTGCCGCTCGCCGGGCACACGGAGATCCGAACAACGGCGTCAGGGTCCCCGGTGCACCACACACCCGCGCGACCCCCCACCGGCAACTCCCCAGAGGAGACCCATGTTCGGGCTCAACCGTGCCAAGAAGGCCGCTGCTCTGGCCACCGCGACCGCTGCCGCCGCCGCGACCGCGCTGCTCGCCGCTCCCGCCGCCGTCGCCGCGCCCCAGCCGATCGTCGGCGGGACCACGACCACGACGACCGCGTACCCGTTCGTCATGCAGATCACGGACGCCTCGCAGAACCAGTTCTGCGGCGGCACGCTCGTCTCGCCCACCAAGGTCGTCACCGCCGCGCACTGCATGGTCGGCGAGACCACCAGCAGCGTCCGCGTGGTCGGTGGCCGCACCTACCGCAACGGCACCAACGGCACCGTCAGCAGAGTCAGCAGGATATGGATCCACCCGAGCTACACCGACGCCACCAACGGCGACGACGTGGCCGTGCTGACGCTGTCGACGTCGATGCCCTACACCCCCGCGAAGTACGTCTCCTCCTCCCAGACCTCGGTGTACGCGGCCGGCACCACGGCCCGCATCCTCGGCTGGGGCACCACCGCCTCGAACGGCAGCAGCTCCAACCAGCTGCGCACCGCGACCGTACCGACCGTGTCCGACTCCAGTTGCGGCAGCTCCTACGGCTCCGACTTCGTGCAGAGCGACATGGTGTGCGCCGGATACACCGCCGGCGGCGTGGACACCTGCCAGGGCGACAGCGGCGGCCCCCTGCTCATCGGGGGCGTCCTGGCAGGCATCACTTCCTGGGGCGAGGGCTGCGCCCAGGCCGGTTACCCGGGTGTCTACACCCGGCTGACCACCTTCTCGAACCTGGTGACGACGCAGGTCAACTCGTGACCTGCCACTAGCTCCTGAGTACCCCTCAGGTGACATGCCAGGGGGCGTTGCGGGCCTCCACGAGCGGCCCGCAACGCCCCCTCTCCATGTCCGGCCCCGGTCGCGGACTGCTTCAATGGGCGGCGGATGGGAGTGATGCCCGTGGTCTCCGCCGACCGTCTCCTCGCCTTCGCCGTGATGTCACTGTTGGTCATCGTGATCCCCGGCCCCAGCGTGCTGTTCGTCATCGGCCGAGCCCTCGCGCACGGCCGACGCAGCGCCGTGGCGACGGCCCTCGGCAATGTCGTCGGCTCCTACCTCCTCGTCGTGGCGGTGGCCGTCGGCGTCGGATCGCTGGTCGAGCGGTCGGTGACGGTGTACCTGGCGGTGAAGCTGGCGGGTGCTACATATCTTGTGTTCCTGGGCGTGCAGGCCTTCCGGCACCGGGCCGATCTGAAGGCGTCGCAGCTCGGCGCGCGCCCCACGGGACCGGCCCGAGGCGATCTCCGCACTGTTCTGGACGGGATCCTCGTCGGGGTCACCAACCCGAAGGGGGTGGTGTTCTTCGCCGCCGTCCTACCGCAGTTCGTGGACCACGCGGCGGGCCATGTGCCCTTGCAGATGCTCCTGTTGGGCCTGGTACCGATCTCGATCGGCCTGGTCACGGACACGCTGTGGGGCCTGACCGCGTCGGCGGCCCGCTCCTGGTTCGCCCGCTCCGACCGCCGTCTGTCCCTGATCGGCGGAGCGGGCGGCTGCACGATGATCGGCCTGGGCGTGACGGTGGCGGTGACGGGCCGGGCGGACTGAGCCGCCGCTCGGGTCACGTGCGTACGGCGCCGAACCGGATGTCGTACGACGCCTCCGGGTGCATCACCCGCAGCATCCGCTCCCCCTCCGCGGTGACGTCCTCGCGCTGGGCCCGGGTGAGGCGGCCGAAGGGCTCGATCACGAGCGCGCCCTCCGCCAGCCGCCACAGTCCCGCGAGGAACCCGTCGACGAGGAGGGTGCGGTGGGCGATGTTCCCCTGCCAGGAGCGGCCCCGGTACTCGGGCGGGACGACGCGGGTGCGGTCGGCGTGGGACAGCAGCAGATTGTCGAACTCGGGCAGGAAGCGGGGCGGGGCGGGGGTGTCCGGGGCGGGGCGGGGGGCGTCCGGGAGGTCGAAGAGCTCGGTGCCGCTGTCGTCCCGGAAGGTCACGAGCCGTGGTCGGAGGCGCTCGAAGGCGTCGCGCAACCGGGTCAGGCCGGCCCAGGTCTGCATGTCCCGCACGGAGGCCGGGCCGAAGGCGGCGAGGTAGCGCAGGACGACCGCGTCGGGCGCGGGGGCCGGTTCGGCGGGCCGACCGAGCCAGTGCTCGGCGGTCGTGAGACAGACCTGGCCGCTGCGGCCCCACAGTCCGCGCGGGGTCACCTGCACGAGCGGGAGGCGGCAGCGGGCGGCGACGGCCAGGGCCTGCGGATCGGCGTCGGGCCACTCGCGGAGCAGGGCCTCGCGCAGCTGCTTCATGGTGCGGGGCTCGGCCTCGACGAGGTCGCGGGCGAGGACGGCGAGCCGGTCCAGGTCGACACCGGCCAGCCCCTTGCGGAAGTTCACCAGCTCCCGGTCCCGGGCGGGCTGCACCAGCGGACGCAGGGTGAGGCAGTCGTCCGCGGTGTGGGTGTGGATGGTGGACCGCATCGTGACGATACGGACCACGTCCCGGTCGGCCATCGGCCGCGACAGCGCCTCGGGGGCGAATCCGTCGAGGCGGGCGGCGAGCGCGTAGTACGGCGGCTTGACGTTCTGCGCCTGGAGGCCGACCAGGTGCTCGACGGCCGCCGCGACGGACATCCGGGCGGGGCGCAGGAGCAGCTGCCGGTCGAGGGTGGCGCGGTTGAGGGCCCGGGTGCCGAGCCGGGGGGCCGAATGTGTGACGCTCCGCTTGGTGTTCGTCATGAGGGGACGGTAGCGGGACTTGCGGACAGCTTCTGGCCGCGACGGGCGAGGGGCGTCGTCGTCCGGCGCGTATGCTGCTCGTGTCCCGCTGCGTGATCATCCGTACGTACGCTCGACCGAGAGGCATCCGCGATGCCCCAGCGACGCGCCCGCCCCGTCGACAAGGACCAGCCGGCCCGGCCGCCACGGCCGGCGAACCACACGCCCCGCAGGTCGGTCTGGCGCCGGGCCCTGCCCCCGGTGCAGCCGCCCGGGCCGCAGCCCCCCGGCGCCGACGCCCCACCGGACCGGCAGGAAACGGCCGAGGTGGCCAGTGTCGTCGAGGCGGCCCTCTACCGCGACGGCGTCCGCGTCTCCTCCCCCGCCACCCTGGCCGACACCTACCGCGAGCTGCGCGAGCAGCCCGCCGGCATGGCGTGGATCGGCCTGGCCCGCCCCACGGACGGCGAACTCCACTCCCTGGCCGCGGAGTTCGACCTGCACCCGCTCGCCGTCGAGGACGCGATGGAGGCCCACCAGCGCCCGAAACTGGAGCGCTACGGCGACACGCTGTTCGTCGTCCTGCGGGCCGCGCGCTACCTCGACGCGCCCGAGGAGGTCGAGTTCGGGGAACTGCACGTGTTCGTCGGCCCCGACTTCGTGATCACCGTCCGGCACGGCGCGGCGCCGGACCTGTCGGCCGTGCGCCGCCGCATGGAGGAGTCGCCGGAGCTGCTGAAGCTCGGCCCGGAGGCGGTGCTGTACGCGATACTCGACGCGGTCGTCGACGGCTACGCGCCGGTGGTCGCCGGGGTGCAGAACGACATCGACGAGATCGAGACCGAGGTGTTCCGCGGCGACCCCGAGGTCTCCCGCCGCATCTACGAACTCTCCCGCGAGATGGTCGAGTTCCAGCGCGCCACCCGCCCCCTGGTCGGCATGCTGCACGGGCTGATGGCGGGTTTCGCCAAGTACGGCACCGACGAGGAACTGCAGCGGTACCTGCGGGACGTGGCCGACCACGTCACCCACACCAGCGAGCGCGTCGACACCTTCCGCCAGGCCCTGACGGAGATCCTCACGGTGAACGCCACGCTGGTCACACAGCAGCAGAACACGGAGATGCGGGCCCTGGCGGAGGCGGGCTTCGAGCAGAACGAGGAGATCAAGAAGATCTCGTCGTGGGCGGCGATCCTGTTCGCGCCGACGCTGGTGGGGACGATCTACGGGATGAACTTCGTGCACATGCCGGAGCTGGACTGGAGCTTCGGATACCCCTTCGCCATCGGCCTGATGGGGGTGGTCTGCGTCAGTTTGTACGTGATCTTCAAGCGGCGGGACTGGCTCTGACCGGCTCTGGGGCGGGGCGGCGTTCGTCCGGGTGGGCGGGTACGCTGCCCTGGCCCCCTGCGGCGCGGTCGCCGGACGACCGCGCCCGCCCCTCGGAGAAAGCCCGACCGATGTCCTCCCTTCGCCCCACGGACTCCGCCTCCCCGGCGGCCGGGGTGTTGCGCGGGCTGCGGGCGGGTGTGCTGGCGGTCCTGGGGGTGCTGCTGCCGGTGGCCGGGCACGTGCTGTCCCGGAGCCACTGTCCGGGCTGGGTCGTGGTGGCGGCGACGGCCGCGGTGGCCGTGCCGGGAGCGGTCCTCCTGACGCGGCGTCGGCTCTCCGACGCCCAGGTGCTCGGCGTCCTCGCCGCGGCGCAGCTGGCCCACCACGCCGCCTACTCGCTGCCCGGCGCCTGCGCGGCCGTCACGGCCCGGGGTGCCGAGGCCTGCGGCGTGCTGTCCTGGCCGGTCGGGCACGACACGGCCGCCGGGGCGCCGACCGGGGTGCTCCTGGCCGGGCACCTGGTGAGCGTGCTGCTCGCCGCGCGGCTGCTGGGTGTCACGGAGCGGCTGCTGTGGCAGGGCCGACCGCTGCTGGCGGCCGTACGGCGGGTGCTGCTGTTCGTCCGGCCGCTGTTCGGCCGGGTGCATGGAACGGGCCCGCGGGTCACTGTCCGGGAGAGGGCCGCACCGCTCAGGTCGGCGGTGCTGGTGCGGTTGATCGAGGGCCGGGGGCCGCCGCGGGGCGGGGTCCGTCCGCTCGCCCTGTTCCGGCCCCTGCCGATCGGTGGTCCCTGCCTGCCCTGACGGGCACGGTACGAGGACCGGTTGCGACGGGCCGCTCCCCGATGAGCTGCGCGTCCTGGTCGGCGACGGCTGGTGGGCTGGCCTCGGAGGCATCCCTTCTTCTCGTCACCACGATCAATTTGGCGCTCCGGTGGGCGAGTTTCGCCCCCACACACGAGCCTGCCCCCTCCCGCGACCGACGCCCCGCCGACCCCGCCGGAGCCTTGCCCACCGAGGATTCATGAGCAAGTTCAAGAAGCATCTGTATGTCGCAGCCGTGCTCGTCGCCGGCTTCGCCGCCGCCCTGACCTCCTTCCTGCTGCTCAGGCCGGACGACCGCGGCAGCGACGGCGCGGAGGCACGACCCGCCGTGCGGGCGATGCCCGTGCGTGCCGACAGCCACCGCCTCACCGCACCGGAGAAGAGCGAGCTGACGGTCGTCGAGTTCCTGGACTTCGAGTGCGAGGCGTGCGGCGCGTACTACCCGGCCGTGGAGAAGCTCCGCGAGGAGTACGGCGACCGGGTCACCTTCGTCGCCCGCTACTTCCCCATGCCGGGCCACCGCAACGGCGAACTCGCCGCCCGTACCGCCGAGGCCGCGGCTCGGCAGGGCAAGTTCGAGGAGATGTACAGCAAACTCTTCACCACCCAGAAGGAGTGGGGTGAGTCGCAGGAGTGGAAGCAGGACGTCTTCCGCGGTTACGCCGAGGACCTCGGCCTGGACATGGGCGAGTTCGACGCGGCCCTCGCCGACCCGGAGGTCGCCGGGCGGGTCCAGGCCGACCAGCGCGACGGCCTCGGCCTCGGCGTCCAGGGCACCCCGACCTTCTTCCTCGACGGGGAGAAGATCCCCAATCCGGGCTCCTACGAGGAGTTCAAGGCCCTCATCGACGACCGGCTCCGGGGTTGATCCCGGCGCGGAGTGGGCTCAGGGGCGGCCGGAGAAACTCGTGTCAGGACGGGGACTGATTGCGGCACAGGCAGAAGGGATGCCCGGCCGGGTCGGTGTAGACCTGCCAGCCGTAGCCTTTCTCGCCGACGAAGCTCTTCTGGAAGGTGGCGCCCAGCTCGGTCACCCGGCGCCGCTCGGGCTCGAACTCGTCCACTTCGAAGTCGAGGTGGAACTGCTGCGGATGCTCCTGGCCCGGCCAGCTGGGCGGCTGGTAGTCCGCCACCCGCTGGAACGACAGCTCGACGCCGTCGTTGCGCAGGTTGACCCAGTCCTCCGTGCTGATGTCGGTGTTGATCTCCCAGCCCAGCAACGCGGCGTAGAACTCGGCCAGCTTCCAGGGGTCGGGGCAGTCGAGGATGACATCGGTGAACTTCAGCATTCGATCACTTTATGCGGGACGCCGGGCAAGCGAGGGCATGAGTCCCGGCGTTCGTGAAATTCCCTGGCAGTCACGGACGTTGATCAGGACATGACTCAAAGACCAGCGCCGCTCCCCCTGTCCGACGACGCCCTCTCCGAGCTGCTCGGCAAGCAGCGGTTCGGCACGCTCGCCACCGTGAAGCGCAGTGGCCACCCCCACCTGACCACCATGCTGTACAGCTGGGATCCCGAGGCCCGCACGCTGCGGTTCTCGACGACGGCCGACCGCGTCAAGGTGTCGCACCTGCGGCGCGAGCCGCGCGCTGCGCTGCATGTGCAGGGCGGTGACGTGTGGTCGTTCGCCGTCGCCGAAGGCGAGGCCGAGGTCTCCGAGATCACGACGGTTCCCGGCGACGCGGTCGGCCGGGAACTGCTCGCGTTGATCCCGCAGGACGCGAAGCCGGAGGACGAAGACACGTTCCTGGAGCAGCTGGTGGCCGAGCGCCGGCTGGTCATCCGGTTGAAGGTGGACCGGTTGTACGGAACGGCGCTCGACATCAACGGCTAGCTCCTCAGGCGCGGGCCAGTTTCGCGGCGCCGAAGGAGACGTCGAAGCGGTCGCACCAGATGCTGACGCTGCTGTACCGGGTCACGTCGACGTCGTCGGGCACGGTGTAGTTCTGGCTGCCCTTGTTGCCCTTGAGCCTGCCGAGGCTGGTGTAGGCCCCGTCGTCGAACACGTGCCAGCCGGCGCGTCCCTCCCTCACCGGCGCGTCGGTGAGCCAGACGCGCAGGTCGGGGCCGTTGCTGGTGTCGAGCCCCTCCAGGCGCACCACATGGCTGCCGTCGGCCAGCCGTACGAGTTTCACGGTGCCGGACGTCGCGTGCTCGTGGCTGATCAGCTCGCCGGTCGCCACGGTCACCGGCACGGCCGGGGACGGGGCGGGGGACGCGTCCGGCGGTGTCCCGGCAGGGGCCGTCGGGGAGACCGCGGTCCCGGGCAGCGCCTCCCGCACCGTCTCGTCCTGCCACAGCTTCCACGGCTGGAACCAGTACAGCCCGAAACCCGCTCCGGCGATCACCACCACGAGCACGCCCACCAGCCACGGTCGGATCCGCACCGCTCGTCCCCGTCCCATACCGCCCACCTCCTGGGAGTTCTTGTCTCACTCCCATTCAACGGGCGTATCCGGTGTCATGGGCCGCCCGGCCGATGACGAAACCCTTACGTCCGCCCCCGTTCGCGCGGGCGGGGGTACGCGCGGCACGAGCGGTGGTGCTGCCCGGCTCAGGGCGCGGCGGCGGGCAGCAGCACCTCGAAGCGGCAACCGCCGGGGATGTTGTGCACGGTGGCCCGGCCCTGGTGTGCCTCCACGATCCCCCGGACGATGGCGAGGCCCAGGCCCGCGCCGGCCGGGGGCGTCCGGGCGTGCGTGCCGCGCCAGCCGGTGTCGAAGACGCGCGGCAGGTCCTCCTCGGGGATGCCGCCGCAGCCGTCCGTCACCGACAGCACGACGCCCTCGGCGGACCGCTCGGCGGCGATCGCGACGGTGCCGTCGGCCGGGGTCCGGCGGATCGCGTTGACCAGCAGGTTGCCCAGGACGCGGCTCATCTCCCTGCCGTCCACCTCCACCGGCACCGGCTCGATCCGGTCCCCCACCAGCCGCACGCCGTGCTCCCGGGCGAGCGGGTCGACTCCCGCCAGCGCGTCGCCGACCAGGTCGTACAGGGACATCCGGGTGGGCGCCAGGGACAGCGTGCCGGCGTGGATGCGGGAGAGTTCGAAGAGGTCCCCGACCATGTCGTTGAGGCGTTCGACCTCGGTGCGGATCTGTTGCAGATAGCGGCCGGGGTCGGCGGCGACGCCGTCCTCCAGGGCCTCCGACATGGCGCGCAGACCGGCCAGCGGAGTGCGCAGGTCGTGCGAGATCCAGGCGACGAGTTCGCGCCGGGAGGTCTCCAGCGCGCGTTCCCGTTCCCGCGATTCGGCGAGCCGGGCGCTGGTGGCGGCCAACTCGCGGCTCAGCGACTCCAGTTCGGCAGTCGTCGGGCCGTCGGGGGCGGCGAAGTCCCCGCCGTCGCCGAAGGAGCGCGCGGCCAGGGTGAGGGCGCGGCTGCGGGCGACGACCCAGCGGCCCAGCAGCAGCGCGGTGGCCAGGGAGACGACGGCCGCCATGGCGACGACCGTCGTGACGACGGTCAGGTCGTGCGGGGAGAGGAACATCGCCCAGGCGACGGCGAGCGTGCCCGCGAGCATCGCGACGATCCCGACCGCCGCGACGACGGTGAGCGAGGCGGTCAGCGAGCGGCGCCGGATCAGGCGCAGGACGCCCGCTCCGGCCAGGCCCGTGACGGCGGCACCGGCGAAGGCGTACAGGGCGATGAGGAGGGTGTCGCGCATGGTCAGTCCTCCCCTCCCGTCGGGTCGAAGCGGTAGCCCACGCCCCACACGGTCTGGATCAGGCGGGGCCGGGCCGGGTCGTCCTCGACCTTGCCCCGCAGACGGCGGACGTGGACCGTGACGGTCGACAGGTCGCCGAAGTCCCAGCCCCACACCTCGCGCATCAGGTCCTCGCGGCTGAACGCCCGCCCCGGGTGCCGCAGGAAGAAGGACAGCAGGTCGAACTCGCGGAGGGTGAGGGCGAGTTCGGTGTCGTTCTTCGTGGCCCGGCGGGCCTCCGGGTCGACGGTGAGACCGGCCGCGCCCAGCCGGTGCCGTCCGGTGTCGGCGGCGGGCCTGCTGCGGCGCAGGACCGACTCGACGCGCAGGACCAGCTCGCGGGGGCTGAAGGGCTTGGTGACGTAGTCGTCGGCGCCGACCTCCAGGCCCAGGATGCGGTCCTCCTCGTCGCCGCGGGCGGTGAGCATGATGACCGGCACGGGGCCCTGGCCGCGGATCCGGCGGCACACCTCCAGGCCGTCCATGCCGGGCAGCATCAGGTCGAGCACGACCAGGTCCGGCCGGTGCGCCTCGGCGCGGGTGAGGGCGGTGGGGCCGTCGTCGGCGCGGTCGACGGCGTAACCGGCGCGGTCCAGATACCCGGCGACGATCTCGGCGACGGTCGGATCGTCGTCGACGACCAGGACCCGCGGGGACGTGTCCGGCGACCTGAGGGGCTCGTACGGCTGCTGCATGCCTCCAGCCTGGCACCACCGGGCCGCGGTGCGGTTCCCGAGGGCGTCGCCGACCTCCGACGTCCGGGATTCGTAAGAAAAAGGGGGCCTCGGGAGCGGGGCAGGGAGCTGGGTCGCTGCCCCGCGGCGGTTCAGCCGCTCGCCGGGGGCTGCTCGGCGGCGGCGCCCGTGGTCGTCGCGGGCTTCGCGTGGAGGATGTCGCGCGCCTGGTCCGCGGCGCGTGCGGTGCTTTCGGAGACGAAGTCGAGGAAGCGGGCGATGTTCTCCATGCGCGCGCCGGCCGGGGTGCCCGCGCCGAGGATGCCGACACCTTGCTGTGCGGTCTCGACGATCTGGGCGATGGCCCGGGCGCTGGCCATCATCGACTGGTACCAGACGTCGTCGTCGACGATGTAGCGCTCGCGGCGGCGTTCGTCGCGTTCCCGGCGGACGAGGCCCTGACCGTCGAGGTACGCGACCGCCTTGGAGATGGACGCCGGGCTGACCTGGAGGCGCTGGACGAGCTCGGACGCGGTGAGGCTGCCGGTGTCGCTGATGCAGAGGCAGGCCATCACCCTGGCCATCATCTTGGGCGTGCCCGACTGCATGAAGACGGTGGTCAGCGTCTCCTCGTACTCGCGCACGGCCTCGGCGTCCCGTCCGTGGGGCTGCGGGGGCGCCTCCGCCGCGCGGGGAGCGGCCTGCCTGCGCCGGTGGGCGCGGCGTTCCGTGGCGCGGTGGGCCAGGTCGGCGCGGTAGGCCGTGGGGCCGCCGTTCCGCATCACCTCACGGGTGATCGTCGACGTCGGACGGTCGAGGCGCCTGGCGATCTCCGCGTAGGCCAGGCCGTCGGCCAGTCCCGTCGCGATCTGCTGGCGTTCCTGCTGAGTGAGCCTGCCTCCCGGCACCGCGTTCTCCCTTCACGCTTCCCTGACGGGTCGAGAGTAGCGTTCAACGTCATTCCATTGCAACGATCAAGGGTATCCTGTTGCATTACTCGGCAGACCCATTGCAATGATTATGCCGTCTCTACCTGGTGTAACGCCGTCGCAGCGCAACGGGAGAGTTGTCCATCCCTCGAACGCAACGTAGCGTTTCCGATGTCAGAAACAAACGGCCGAACCAGGAGAGCATCATGCAGACGTTCCACACCCCCGCCCCGATCTCCGCCGTCCTGGACATCCCCGCCGGGCGCGTCCGGTTCATCGCCGCGGACCGGGCCGACACCACGGTCGAGGTCCTGCCGGCCGACGCCTCGAAGAGCCGTGACGTGAAGGCGGCGGAGCAGACCGCGGTCGCGTACGGCGACGGCGCCCTGCGGATCGAGGCCCCGGCGAAGAACCAGTACCTCGGCCCCTCCGGTGCCATCGAGGTGACGGTCCAGCTGCCCGCCGGCTCGCGGGTCGAGGTGAAGGCGGCCAGCGCCGAGCTTCGGGGCGTCGGGCGGCTCGGCGACGTCTCCGTCGAGAGCGCGCACGGCGAGATCAAGCTCGACGAGACCGCGAGCGCCCGCCTCACCACCGTCGCCGGCGACGTCTCGGTCGGCCGCCTGGGCGGCCCCGGGGAGATCAACACCGGAAAGGGCGACATCCGGGTCGCCGAGGCCGTGAGCGGCACGGTCGTGCTGACCACCCAGGCCGGCGACGTGTCGGTCGGCGCGGCCGCCGGGGTCTCCGCCGCCCTGGACGCCGGCACCACCTACGGCCGGATCCACAACGCCCTCCGGAACGCCGAAGGCGCCGCCGCCCTGACCATCCGCGCGACCACCGCCTACGGCGACATCACCGCCCGCAGCCTCTGAGGAGCATCCGTCATGACGAACCTGGGCATCGCGGCGAACGGGCTGCGCAAGTCCTACGGCGACAAGACCGTCCTGGACGGCATCGACCTGGCCGTCCCCGAAGGCACGATCTTCGCGCTGCTGGGTCCGAACGGGGCCGGCAAGACCACCGCCGTGAAGATCCTCTCCACCCTCATCACCGCCGACGCCGGACAGGCCCGGGTCGCCGGCCACGACCTGACCACCCAGGCCCAGGCCGTACGCGCCGCGATCGGGGTCACCGGACAGTTCTCCGCCGTCGACGGACTGATCACCGGCGAGGAGAACATGCTCCTCATGGCCGACCTGCACCACCTGCCCACACACGAAGGACGGCGCATCGCGGCCGAGTTGCTGGACCGCTTCGACCTCACCGAGGCCGCGAAGAAGCCCGCCTCCACCTACTCCGGCGGCATGAAACGCCGCCTGGACATCGCCATGACCCTGGTCGGCGGCCCGCGCGTCATCTTCCTCGACGAACCCACCACCGGCCTGGACCCCCGCTCCCGCCACACCATGTGGCAGATCATCCGCGAACTGGTCACCGGCGGCGTGACCGTCTTCCTCACCACCCAGTACCTGGAGGAGGCCGACCAGCTCGCCGACCGCATCGCCGTCCTGCACGACGGCAGGATCGCCGCCGAGGGCACCGCCGAGGAACTCAAGCGGCTCGTCCCCGGCGGACACGTCCGGCTCCGCTTCACCGACCCCGCCGCCTACCGCACCGCCGCCACCGCCCTGCGCGAGGCCACCGGCGACGACGACGCCCTCGCCCTGCACCTGCCCAGCGACGGCAGCCAGCGCCAACTGCGCTCCCTGCTCGACTGGCTCGACGCCGCCGGCATCGAGGCCGACGAACTCACCCTGCACACCCCCGACCTCGACGACGTCTTCTTCGCCCTCACGGAGGCCGCCCGATGAGCACACCCCCGGCACCCGCCCGCCCGGCCCGGTTCTCCCTCGCGGTGCGCGACTCGTCCACGATGCTGCGCCGCAACCTGCTGCACGCCCGCCGCTACCCGTCCATGACGCTGCAACTGCTGCTCACGCCGGTCATGTTGTTGCTGCTGTTCGTCTACATCTTCGGCGACACCATGAGCGCGGGCATCGGCGGCGGGGACCGCTCCGACTACATCGCCTACATCGTCCCCGGCCTGCTCCTGATGACCATCGGCAGCACCACGATCGGCACCGCGGTCTCCGTCTCCAACGACATGACCGAGGGCATCATCGCCCGCTTCCGCACGATGGCGATCCACCGCCCCTCGGTCCTCGTCGGGCACGTCGTCGGCAGCGTGCTCCAGTCGGTCATGAGCGTCGTCCTCGTCGGCGCCGTCGGCGTGGCCATCGGCTTCCGCTCCACGGACGCCACCGTCCTGGAGTGGCTGGCCGCGTTCGGGCTGCTCGTGCTCTTCGCGCTGGCGCTCACCTGGATCGCGGTCGGCATGGGCCTGGTCAGCCCGAACGCCGAAGCCGCCAGCAACAACGCGATGCCGCTGATCCTGCTGCCGCTGCTGTCCAGCGCCTTCGTCCCGGTCGACACGATGCCCGGCTGGTTCCGGCCCATCGCCGAGTACCAGCCGTTCACCCCGGCCATCGAGACGCTGCGGGGCCTGCTGCTCGGCACCGGGATCGGCCACAACGGATGGCTGGCCGTGGCCTGGTGCGTGGGGCTGGCCGTGCTCGGCTACCTCTGGTCGACCTCGAAGTTCAACAGCGACCCGAAGTGACCGTCATGGCAGCACCGACCGCTCCCCGCCCGAGGGCGGCGCACCCCGACACCACGTCGGCGTGCGCCGCCCCGCCGGTGTTGTCGGCGAGGTCACAGTCAGGGCGAGGGAAACGTCACAGCCGTGCCCTCTGCTGCTCCTTCGTGCTCGTGTCCTAGCATCCGAGCATGACGGTCCTGCCTGACGACGGGCTTGAGCTGGCCGGCGAGTTCCCTGATGTGCCCCATGAGCAGTGGCAGCGCCTTGTGGCGGGTGTACTGCGCAAATCGGGCAAGGACGTCGAGGGGACCGAGGCCGAGGAAGCCCTGTCCACCGCGTTGGAGGACGGGTTGCGCACCCGGCCCCTCTACACCTCGCACGACACCGCGCCCGAGCCGGGGCTCCCCGGGTTCGCGCCCTTTGTGCGGGGCGGCCGGGCCGAGGGGAACACGGTCGGCGGCTGGGACGTACGGCAGCGGCACACGACGGCCGACCGCGACACGGTGCTCGCGGACCTGGAGAACGGTGTCACGTCCGTCTGGCTGACGGTCGGGGACGGCGGCATCCCGGTCGCGGAGCTCGGCCGGGTCCTCGACGGTGTCTACCTCGACCTGGCCCCCGTCGTCCTCGACGCAGGACGCGAAACCGAGCCCGCCGCACGGGAGTTGCTGCGGCTGTACGAGGAGCGGGGGGTCGCCCGGGACGCGGCGCGCGGGAACCTGGGCGCGGATCCCCTGGGGTACGAGGCCCGGACCGGGCAGCGGGGTGACGTCGCGTCGGCCACGGAGCTCGCACGGCTGTGCGCCGCGGAGTACCCGGGGCTGCGGGCCCTGACCGTGGACGCACTGCCCTACCACGAGGCCGGTGGCTCGGCCGCCCAGGAGCTGGGTGCCTCGCTGGCCACGGCGGTGGCGTATCTGCGGGAGCTGACCGAGGCGGGCCTGAGCGTCGAACAGGCCTGTGGACAGCTGGAGTTCCGCTACGCGGCGACCGCCGACCAGTTCCTCACCATCGCCAAGCTGCGGGCGGCGCGCCGGCTGTGGGCGCGGGTGGCCGAGGTCTGCGGCGCCCCGCGCGCCGGGGCGCAGCGGCAGCACGTCGTCACCTCGCCCGTGATGATGACGCGGCGCGACCCGTGGGTGAACATGCTGCGCACGACCATCGCCACGCTCGCCGCCGGGGCGGGCGGGGCCGACGCGGTGACCGTGCTGCCCTTCGACCACGCCCTCGGCCTGCCGGACGCGTTCGCGCGCCGCATCGCCCGCAACACCTCCACGATCCTCATCGAGGAGTCGCACCTGGCCCGGGTGATCGACCCTGCGGGCGGCTCCTGGTACGTGGAGCGGCTCACGGACGAACTCGCCCACGCGGGCTGGGAGTTCTTCCAGCGGATCGAGAGGCTCGGCGGCATGGCGGCCGCCCTGCGCTCCGGGGACGTCGAGCGGGACCTCGCCGAGACGTGGCGGGCGCGGACCGCCAGGCTGGCCAAGCGGCGCGAACCCATCACCGGCGTCAGCGAGTTCCCGTTCCTGGCGGAGAAGCCGGTCGTGCGCGAGAGCGCACCCGAGCAGCCGTCCGGCGGGCTGCCGCGGGTGCGCCGCGACGAGGCCTTCGAGGCGCTGCGGGCCCGCTCGGACGCGCATCTCGCCGCGACCGGCTCCCGGCCCCGCGTCTTCCTCGCGGCGCTCGGCCCGGCCGCCGCGCACACCGCGCGCCTCACGTTCGCCTCGAACCTGTTCCAGGCGGGCGGCATCGAGCCCGTCACCCAGGGCACGTTCGCGGAGAGCGGCGCGACGGAGGCCGTGCTGTGCTCCAGCGACGCCCTGTACGAGGAGCAGGCGGCCGAGCAGGCAGCGGAGTTGCGCGCGGACGGTGCCTCGCACGTGTTTCTGGCCGGGCGGCCCGGGGAGTACCCGGGTGTCGACGCGTACGTCTTCGCGGGCTGCGACGCCGTGGCCGTGCTCTCCGCGACCCTCGACCGCATGGGAGTGTCCCGATGACCGCCCCTTCCGGCCCGTCCGTCCCCGACTTCTCCGGGATCGACCTGGGCGTCCCGGCCGCCGACGGCAGCCCCGACGAGTGGCGTTCGGCCGTCAAGAACGCCTCCGGCGGGGACGACCTGCTGTGGGAGACCCCGGAGGGCATCGCGGTCAAGCCGCTGTACACCGGCCGCGACCTGGAGGGCCTGGACTTCCTGGAGACGTACCCGGGCGCGGCGCCGTACCTGCGCGGCCCGTACCCGACGATGTACGTCAACCAGCCCTGGACGATCCGCCAGTACGCCGGTTTCTCCACGGCCGAGGAGTCCAACGCGTTCTACCGCCGCAACCTCGCGGCCGGGCAGAAGGGCCTGTCGGTCGCCTTCGACCTGCCCACGCACCGCGGCTACGACAGCGACCACCCGCGCGTGACCGGTGACGTCGGCATGGCGGGCGTGGCCATCGACTCGATCTACGACATGCGGCAGCTGTTCGACGGGATCCCGCTGGACAGGATGACCGTGTCGATGACGATGAACGGTGCCGTGCTGCCCGTGCTGGCGCTGTACATCGTCGCCGCCGAAGAGCAGGGCGTGCCGCCGGAGAAGCTGGCGGGGACCATTCAGAACGACATCCTCAAGGAGTTCATGGTCCGCAACACCTACATCTATCCGCCGAAGCCGTCGATGCGGATCATCTCCGACATCTTCGCCTACACCTCGCAGCGGATGCCGCGCTACAACTCCATCTCCATCTCCGGCTACCACATCCAGGAGGCCGGTGCGACGGCCGACCTGGAGCTGGCGTACACGCTCGCGGACGGCGTGGAGTACATCCGCGCGGGCCGGGAAGCGGGCCTGGACGTGGACGCGTTCGCGCCCCGGCTGTCGTTCTTCTGGGCGATCGGCATGAACTTCTTCATGGAGGTCGCCAAGCTGCGCGCGGCGCGGCTGCTGTGGGCGAAGCTGGTGAAGCAGTTCGACCCGCAGAACGCCAAGTCGCTGTCGCTGCGCACGCATTCGCAGACCTCGGGCTGGTCGCTCACCGCGCAGGACGTGTTCAACAACGTCACGCGCACGTGTGTCGAGGCGATGGCGGCCACGCAGGGCCACACCCAGTCGCTGCACACCAACGCCCTGGACGAGGCACTCGCCCTGCCGACCGACTTCTCGGCGCGCATCGCCCGCAACACCCAGCTCCTGCTGCAGCAGGAGTCCGGCACGACCCGGGTCATCGACCCGTGGGGCGGCAGCGCGTACGTGGAGAAGCTGACGTACGACCTGGCGCGCCGGGCGTGGCAGCACATCCAGGAGGTCGAGGCCGCGGGCGGCATGGCCAAGGCCATCGACGCGGGCATCCCGAAGCTGCGCATCGAGGAGGCCGCGGCCCGCACGCAGGCCCGGATCGACTCGGGCCGCCAGCCGGTCATCGGCGTCAACAAGTACCGCGTGGAGTCCGACGAGCAGATCGACGTGCTCAAGGTCGACAACTCCTCCGTGCGCGCCCAGCAGATCGAGAAGCTGCGGCGGCTGCGCGCCGAGCGCGACGAGACGGCCTGCCGGGACGCGCTGGACGCGCTGACCCGGGCCGCCGCGGGCGAGGGCAACCTGCTGGAGCTGGCCGTGCACGCGGCCCGCGCCAAGGCCACGGTCGGGGAGATCTCGGACGCCCTGGAGAAGGTGTACGGCCGGCACGCGAGCCAGATCCGTACGATCACCGGTGTGTACCGCAACGAGACCGGAGACTCCCCGAGCGTGGACCGCACCCGCACCCTGGTGTCCGACTTCGAGGAGGCCGAGGGCCGCCGCCCGCGCATCCTGGTCGCCAAGATGGGCCAGGACGGCCACGACCGCGGCCAGAAGGTGATCGCCACCGCCTTCGCCGACCTCGGCTTCGACGTGGACGTCGGCCCGCTGTTCCAGACGCCCGCCGAGGTGGCCCGGCAGGCCGTGGAGGCGGACGTGCACATCGTCGGCGTCTCGTCGCTGGCGGCCGGTCACCTCACCCTCGTCCCGGCGCTGCGCGAGGCGCTGGCCGAGGAGGGCCGCGAGGACATCATGATCGTGGTCGGCGGCGTGATCCCGCCGCAGGACGTGCCGACGCTGCTTCAGATGGGCGCGGCGGCCGTCTTCCCGCCCGGGACGGTGATCCCGGACGCGGCGTACGACCTGGTCAAGCGGCTGTCGGGCGAGCTCGGGCACGACCTGTGATCGATGTCGACGCGTATGTGAAGGGCGTGCTCGACGGGAAGCGGGCGATCGTCGCCCGGGCCATCACGCTCGTCGAGTCGACCCGGCCGCAGCACCGCGCGCTGGCCCAGGAGGTGCTGACCGCGCTGCTGCCGCACAGCGGCCGGGCCCGGCGGATCGGGATCAGCGGGGTACCCGGGGTGGGCAAGTCGACGTTCATCGACGCCTTCGGCACGCTGCTGACGTCGCTCGGGCACCGGGTGGCGGTCCTGGCCGTCGACCCGTCCTCCAGCCGCACCGGCGGCTCCATCCTGGGCGACAAGACCCGGATGGAGCGTCTGGCCGTGGATCCGGCGGCGTTCGTGCGCCCCTCCCCCACCGCGGGCACGCTCGGCGGAGTCGCCAAGGCCACCCGCGAGTCGATCGTGGTGATGGAGGCGGCCGGTTACGACGTGGTCCTCGTCGAGACGGTCGGCGTCGGGCAGTCCGAGACCGCCGTCGCGAACATGGTCGACACCTTCCTGCTGCTCACCCTCGCCCGCACCGGCGACCAGCTCCAGGGCATCAAGAAGGGCGTGCTGGAGCTGGCCGACGTGATCGCCGTCAACAAGGCGGACGGGCCGCACGAGCGCGACGCCCGGGCCGCCGCGCGGGAACTGGCGGGCGCGCTGCGGCTGATGCACGGCAAGGACGCCTTCTGGACACCGCCGGTGCTGCACTGCAGCGCCCGCGAGTCGACCGGCCTGGACACGGTGTGGGAGCGCCTGGAGCAGCACCGCGCGCTGCTGGACTCCACCGGCCGGCTCACCGCCAAGCGCCGTGACCAGCAGGTCGACTGGACCTGGTCCATGGTCCGCGACGAACTCCTCGGCCGGCTGCAGGCCGACCCGGCGGTACGGGCCCTGGCGCCGGTGCTGGAGCAGCAGGTCCGGGAGGGCGAGCTGACCCCGACCCTGGCGGCCGAGCGGATCCTGGGCGCGCTCGGCGGTTCCGGAACGGCGCATTCCTGAGCCCCGACCAGCGGGGACGGCGATTTCGCACAGCTCGCTTGCATGACTATGCAAAGTGAGACATACTCTTTCTATGTCCAAGGTCCTCACCTCCCTGCCCGCCGGCGAACGCGTCGGCATCGCCTTCTCGGGCGGTCTCGACACCTCCGTCGCGGTCGCGTGGATGCGCGACAAGGGCGCCGTCCCGTGCACCTACACCGCCGACATCGGCCAGTACGACGAGCCCGACATCGCCTCGGTGCCCGGCCGTGCCAAGACCTACGGCGCGGAGATCGCGCGCCTGGTCGACTGCCGCGCGGCGCTGGTCGAGGAGGGCCTGGCCGCGCTGACCTGCGGCGCGTTCCACATCCGCTCGGGCGGGCGGGCGTACTTCAACACCACTCCCCTGGGCCGCGCCGTCACCGGCACGCTCCTGGTGCGGGCGATGCTGGAGGACGACGTCCAGATCTGGGGCGACGGCTCGACCTTCAAGGGCAACGACATCGAGCGGTTCTACCGCTACGGCCTGCTCGCCAACCCGCACCTCAGGATCTACAAGCCCTGGCTGGACGCGGCCTTCGTGACGGAGCTGGGCGGCCGCAAGGAGATGTCGGAGTGGCTGCTCGCCCACGGCCTCCCCTACCGCGACAGCACGGAGAAGGCGTACTCCACCGACGCCAACATCTGGGGCGCCACCCACGAGGCCAAGACCCTGGAGCACCTGGACACCGGCATCGAGACGGTCGAGCCCATCATGGGTGTGAAGTTCTGGGACCCCGAGGTCGAGATCGCCACCGAGGACGTGACGATCGGCTTCGACCAGGGCCGCCCCGTGACGATCAACGGCAAGGAGTTCGCCTCCGCCGTCGACCTGGTCATGGAGGCCAACGCCATCGGCGGCCGGCACGGCCTCGGCATGTCCGACCAGATCGAGAACCGCATCATCGAGGCGAAGTCCCGCGGCATCTACGAGGCCCCGGGCATGGCCCTGCTGCACGCCGCCTACGAGCGGCTGGTCAACGCCATCCACAACGAGGACACCCTCGCCCAGTACCACACCGAGGGCCGGCGCCTCGGGCGGCTGATGTACGAGGGCCGCTGGCTGGACCCGCAGGCGCTGATGATCCGCGAGTCGCTGCAGCGCTGGGTCGGCGCCGCCGTCACCGGCGAGGTGACGCTGCGGCTGCGGCGCGGCGAGGACTACTCGATCCTCGACACCACCGGCCCGGCGTTCAGCTACCACCCGGACAAGCTCTCCATGGAGCGCACCGAGGACTCCGCGTTCGGCCCGGTGGACCGGATCGGCCAGCTCACCATGCGCAACCTGGACATCGCCGACTCGCGCGCCAAGCTGGAGCAGTACGCCGGCATCGGCCTGATCGGCACCGGCAGCCCCACCATCGGCGCCTCCCAGGCCGCCGCGACCGGGCTCATCGGCACGATGCCGGAGCTGCCCCAGGGCGGCGCCGAGGCCATCGCCTCCCGCGGCGAGGTCTCCGACCAGGACGCCTGGCTGGACCGCGCGGCGATGGAGTCGGGCACCGACTGACCGCACGACGGGACAGGGAAGGCCGGCTCGACACCGTCGAGCCGGCCTTCCCGCTGTCGCCGCCCGGTCGCTCAGCGGGACGAGCCCGCCATCTCCGGCACCGGCGCGTCCAGGGCGTCCAGGCCGCGCAGGATGTCCTCCACCCGCTGCTTGGCGTCGCCGAAGAGCATCTGGGTGTTCTCGCGGAAGAACAGCGGGTTCTGCACGCCCGCGTACCCGGCGGCCATCGACCGCTTGAAGACGACCACGTTCGCCGCCTCCCACACGTGCAGCACCGGCATCCCGGCGATGGGGCTGGACGGATTGTCCGTGGCGGCCGGGTTGACCGTGTCGTTGGCGCCGATGACCAGGACGACCGAGGTCGCGGCGAAGTCGTCGTTGATCTCGTCCATCTCCAGGACGATGTCGTACGGCACGTTCGCCTCGGCGAGCAGCACGTTCATGTGCCCGGGCAGCCGGCCGGCGACCGGGTGGATGCCGAAGCGGACCTCGACGCCCCGCTCGCGCAGCTTCCGGGCCAGTTCGGCGACCGGGTACTGGGCCTGGGCGACGGCCATGCCGTAGCCCGGGGTGATGATCACCGAGGAGGCGTCGCGCAGGAGTTCCGCGGTCTCCTCGGCGCTGATCTCGCGGTGCTCGCCCTGTTCGCCGTCGTCGGCCGCGGCGGCGGGAGTGCCGAAGCCGCCCGCGATCACCGAGATGAAGGACCGGTTCATCGCCTTGCACATGATGTACGACAGGTAGGCACCGGAGGAGCCGACGAGCGCGCCGGTGACGATGAGCAGGTTGTTGGCGAGCAGGAAGCCCGAGGCGGCCGCCGCCCAGCCCGAGTAGCTGTTCAGCATGGAGACGACCACCGGCATGTCGCCACCGCCGATGGAGGCGACCAGGTGGGCGCCGAGGGCGAGGGCGATGACGGTGACGGCGATGAGCAGGCCCATGTTCGGGCTCGCCACGAACGCGATGGTCAGCCCCACGAAGGCGACCAGAGCGCCGATGTTCAGCACGTGCTTGCCGGGCAGCGTCAGCGGGCGGGAGGCGATGCGCGCCGAGAGCTTCAGGTAGGCGACGACCGAGCCGGTGAAGGTGACGGCGCCGATGAACACGCCGATGAACACCTCGGCGTGGTGGATGCCGAGCAGCGAGCCGGACAGCTCGGCGTCGACGTCCAGATAGCCGTTCCAGCCGACGAAGGCGGCGGCGAGGCCGACGAGGCTGTGCATGATGGCGATCAGCTCGGGCATGCCCGTCATCTCGACCACCTTGGCCCGCCAGAGCCCGATGCCCGCGCCGACGGCGGTGGCGACGACGATCAGCACCAGTCCGGTGGCGGAGATGCTGCGGGACGCGAGCCCGACCGTGGCGGCCAGGGCGACGACCATCCCGGCGATGCCCCAGACGACCCCGGAGCGGGAGGTGCGGTGCTGCGAGAGGCCGGCGAGGCTGAGGATGAACAGCAGCGCGGCGACGACGTAGGCGGCCTGGGCGGCCGTGTCTGTGGTCATCCCTGATCAGCCCTTCGAGAACATGCCGAGCATGCGGCGGGTGACGGCGAATCCGCCGAAGATGTTGATGCTCGCCAGCAGGATCGCGGCGAACGACAGCACGGTGACGGCGGTGTTCCCGTGCCCGATCTGCAGCAGCGCGCCGACCACGACGATGCCGGAGATGGCGTTGGTGACCGACATCAGCGGGGTGTGCAGGGCGTGGTGCACGTTGCCGATGACGTAGAAGCCGATGACGATCGCCAGCACGAACACCGTGAAGTGGCCGAGGAGTTCGCTCGGGGAGAAGGCCGTCACCAGGAACAGCGCGAGCGCCCCGGCGGCGACCAGGGCGTAGGAGGCCCACGCGGGGCGGGCGGGCTTCGCCGGTGGTTCGGCGGAGGGCGCGGCGGGCTCCTTGCCGGCGGTGGGCGCGGGTGCGGCGGACACCTGGACCGGGGGCGGCGGCCAGGTCTTCTCGCCCTCGCGGACCACGGTGATCGAGCGCTGCACCACGTCGTCGAAGTCGAGGACGAGCCGGCCGTCCTTGCCGGGGGTGAGCAGCTTCATCAGGTTGACGATGTTGGTGCCGTACAGCTGCGAGGCCTGGGCGGGGAGCCGGCCGGGCAGGTCGGTGTAGCCGATGATCGTCACGTCGTTGTCGGTGACGACGGCCTTCCCGGCGACCGTGCCCTCGACGTTGCCGCCCTGGGCGGCGGCCATGTCGACGATGACGCTGCCGGGCTTCATGCGCGCCACGTGCTCGGCGGTGATCAGCCGCGGCGCGGGGCGGCCCGGGATGAGCGCGGTGGTGATGATGATGTCGACGTCGGCGGCCTGCTCGGCGTAGAGCCGCGCGGCGAGCCGGTTGTAGTCGTCGGAGGTGGCCTTGGCGTAGCCGTCGGTGCTCACCTCCTGCTCGGCGGAGACCGTGAGGAACTCGCCGCCCAGGGAGCGGACCTGCTCGGCGACCTCGGGCCGGGGGTCGGTGGCGCGGACCACGGCGCCGAGGCTGCGGGCCGCGCCGATGGCCGCGAGCCCGGCCACGCCCGCGCCGGCCACCAGGACCTTGGCGGGCGGCACCTTGCCGGCGGCGGTGACCTGCCCGGTGAAGAAGCGGCCGAAGGCGTGCGCGGCCTCCACCACGGCCCGGTAGCCGGCGATGTTCGCCATCGAGCTGAGCACGTCCAGGGACTGGGCGCGGGAGATGCGCGGCACGGCGTCCATGGCGAGCACGGTGATCGGCCGCCGGGCCAGCTCCTCGACCAGTTCCGGGTTGAGCGCGGGGCTGATCAGCGCGATCAGTGTCGCCCCGTCGCGCAGCCGCCCGATCTCCTCGCTGGAGGGCCCGTTGACCTTGAGCACGATCTCCGCCTGCCACGGGTCGCCGAGCCGGGCTCCCGCCTCCTCGTAGGCCGTGTCGGAGAAGCGGGACGAGGCCCCCGCTCCCGGTTCGACCACCACGTCGTACCCGAGTGCGGCAAGTCTCCCCACGGTGGCCGGCGTGGCCGCCACCCTGGTCTCGCCCGCAGTGGACTCGGCCGGTATGCCGATCCGCTGGGGTTCCGGTTCCGCTGGGACCATCGTCTGCCTCTCCCGTCGTTCGAGTGCCTGTCCTCCATCGGTGCCCGCATCCTGCACGCTCGACGCGGTATTGGTGGCGGGCCGTGGTCACATGGCCGAGGAGGTCGTCCTCACACCGCCGAGGGGTTGCCGGAGGAGGCACTCGCGGGTATGGCAGCCGGTGCCGTGCGTCTCAGCGCGTGAACAAGTCGGTCGTCCGCTGCTGGATCTCGCCCGGGGTCAGCTCCTCGATCGTCTGCGAGATCATCCAGAGATGGCCGAAGGGATCGGCGAGACGGCCGCCGCGCTGCCCGTAGTGCTGGTCGGCGACGGGATACACCACCGTCGCCCCGCCGCGCAGCATGGCCTCGGCCACGGCGTCGGCGTCCGACACGTCCAGGGCCATGATCACGGGGCTGCCGCCGAGGGTGGGCGGCGCCGGATCGCCGTCGTCGGCGTCCTTGACCGCGATGACCGTGCCGCCGAGCCGCAGCATCGCGTGCACGATCCTCCCGTCGGGGTCGGTGTACCGCTCGATCTCCTCCGCGCCGAGCGCGGCGCGGTAGAACGCGATGGCGCGGGGCCCGTCCGAGACCACGAGGCGGGCGTAGAGGCGGGTGATGGCTGGTTCGTCACTGGTGTTCGTCATGCCCCCACGGTCGCGCGTCCGGGAGGCCGGGGATTGTAGAAATCGGTCGGCCGGGCGAGGAACGTCACCCGGCGAGCGGCACGTGGTTGCGTTCGAGCGGCGAGCGCGGCGCGTAGGCGCTCGGGGTGATCCCGGCCAGCGCGCGGAACTCGTGGATCAGATGCGCCTGGTCGTGGTAGCCGCAGTCCGCGGCGAGGGCCGCCCAGTCCGGCGCCCCGCGCCCGGTGTTCACGCGCCGCAGCAGCCGCTGGAAGCGGCGGACGCGGGCGTACCGCTTGGGCGTGAGCCCGAGCTGCTCGGCGCAGTCGCGGGACAGCCGCCGGGGGGTCCGGCCGAGCCGGTCGGCGACCTCGCCCACGGGGGTGCCGCGGTCGAGCAACGCCGCGGCGAGGCGGACCGCCGGGTCGGGTTCCAGGGGGCGTCCGGCCTGCCGCAGCAGGGTCCGCTCCAGCTCGCGCAGGCAGGCGCGCGGGCCGTCGGCGGCCCTGGCCGTGAGCAGCCGCTCGCGCAGCACCGCGCCGTCCGTGCCCCACAGTTCGTCGAGTCCGACGAGCTGGTCGCGGACGGCGGA
Source organism: Streptomyces sp. SudanB52_2052 (assembly GCF_964272415.1). Lineage (NCBI taxonomy): Bacteria > Bacillati > Actinomycetota > Actinomycetes > Kitasatosporales > Streptomycetaceae > Streptomyces > Streptomyces sp. SudanB52_2052. The sequence goes on from NZ_OZ186796.1 coordinate 1,823,514, forward strand.
GACCGGGGCGGGGAGGAAGGGGTACGCGCCCGCCGGGCGGAACGCCACCCACACGACGGCGCGCTGCTGCGCCGGGTCGATCAGGGCGGGCTCGCTGTACGGTCCCTGGACGGCCGCTCCCCCGGTACGCCGGTCCGCGCCCCTGAGCGGGGACGAGGACAGGGCGTCCCCGTCCAGGTTCACCAGCAGCTGCGCCCCGCCCGTCGGCAGGGCCAGCTCGGCGGAGTGCGGGAACCGCCCCTCGACATAGCCCAGGGCGCCGATCAGCGGGCCGAGCGCGGGGGCCGCCGGCCGGACCGTGAGGGCGACGGGCCGCTCCCCGGCGAGGGCGCCCGGCGCCGCCGTACCACCGGTCGCGGGACCGCCCGTGCGTGCCATGCGTCCAGCCTACGGCCGGGGTACGACACGGCACCCGCCGACGTGGTCTCCTTGCAGTCCGTGCATGATCACGAGCCGAGGAGGAGACAGCGATGGAACCGGGCGCCGCCCTCGATCCGCTCGATCTGAAGCTGCTGCAGGCGCTCCAGCTGGACGGGCGGGCGCCGTTCAGCCGGATCGCCCAGGTGCTCGGCGTCTCCGACCAGACCGTCGCCCGGCGGTACCGGCGGCTGCGCACCCGGGCCCGGCTGAAGGTGCTCGGCGTGACCGACGAGAACCGCCTCGGCCGCAGCAGCTGGATCGTCCGGCTGCGCTGCACCCCGGACGTGGCCGAGAAGCTGGCGGGCGCGCTCGCCCGGCGCCGGGACACCTCGTACGTCAGCCTCAACTCCGGTGGCACGGAGGTGATGTGCACGATGAAGCCGCGCAGCCGGGAGGCCCGCGACGAACTCCTCCTCGACCGGCTGCAGCGCACCCCGCGCGTCACGTCGGTCAGCGCCCACTGCGTCCTGCACCCCTTCTACGGCGGCGCGCTCGGCTGGCTGAACAAGGCCGACGCCCTCTCCCCCGACGAGCAGGCGGCGTTGCGTCCGCCGCCCGTCGCGGCGCCCGCGGACCCGGTCGTCCTGGACGCGGACGACGAGTCGCTGATCGACGTCCTGCGGCACGACGGCCGCGCCACGCTCACCGAACTGCAGTCGGCCACCGGCCAGTCGGAGTCCGTGGTCAAGCGCCGCCTGGAGTGGCTGCGGTCGACCGGCGTGCTCTACTTCGACGTCCAGCACGACGCCGGTGTGCTCGGCCACGAGGTGGAGGCCGTGCTGTGGCTCACGGTGGCCCCGGCCTCCCTCGCCTCCGTCGGCCGCGTCCTCGCCGGACATCCGCAGGTCCCCTTCGCCGCGGCCGTCACCGGGCAGGCCAACATCTGCGCCGCGAGCCTGCACCGCAGCGCCGGGGACCTGTACACGTACCTGAGCGAGAAGATCGGCGCCCTCGATGGCGTCCAGTCCGTCGAGACGGCGCTGACGCTGCGCCGCATCAAGCAGCTCTCCTACGAACCGAGACGCACGGGCTCCTCCTAGGGGGTGTCGGGGGTGTCGTCCACCGCCAGCCACACCGCCTGGTCCGGCTCCAGCACGCCGTTCGCCAGGGGGCCGCTGGAGAGGAGGACGGCGGAGTGGCCGGGCAGTGCGTACGGCTCGGCCGAGAGGTTGACCACGCACGCGAAGCCCGGGTACCGGCTGAAGGACAGGATGCCCTCCGGGGCGTCCCGCCAGGTCATGGTGCCGTCGCCGAGGGCGGCGTGGTCGCGGCGGATGCGCAGGGCCGTGCGGTACAGCTCCAGCATGGAGGCCGGGTCGCCGGTCTGGGCCTCGACGCTCAGCCCGGCCCAGTCGGCCGGCTGGGGCAGCCAGGGGGTGGCGTCGGCGGGGCCGAAGCCGTACGGGGGTGCCTGGCCGGACCAGGGGATCGGGACGCGGCAGCCGTCGCGGCCGCGGTCGGTGTGGCCGGAGCGTTCCCAGATCGGGTCCTGGAGGGCGGACTCGGGCAGGTCCTCGACCTCGGGCAGGCCGAGCTCCTCGCCCTGGTAGACGTAGGCGCCGCCGGGCAGGGCGAGCATCAGCAGGGCGGCGGCGCGGGCGCGCCGGGTGCCGAGCGCGAGGTCGAGCGGGCCCTCGGGTTCGTACCGCGCGTTGGCGAGCCAGCTCCGCGCGGCGCTGCGGCCGTAGCGGCTGGGGTGGCGCATCACGTCGTGGTTGGACAGGACCCAGGTGGCGGGTGCGCCCACCGCGCCGAGCATGGCGAGGGAGTCGTCGATGACGGCGCGCAGGTCCTTGGCGTCCCAGCCGCACATGAGGAAGTCGAAGTTGAAGGCGGTGTGCAGGCCGTCCCGGCGGACGTAGGCGGCGAGGCGTTCGGGGGTGTCCGCCCAGGCCTCGGCCACGAAGGAGCGGTCGCCGGGGAACTCGTCGGCGACCTTGCGCCAGGCGCGGTAGATCTCGTGCACCTCGTCCCGGTCCCAGTGCGGATGGTCCAGGTGCCGGCGTACCTCGTCGCGGCGGGTGAGCGGTCCCGCCACCGCCGGTTCCGCGCGGGGCGGGAGGTCGGGCAGCTCCGGGTGCTTGATCAGGCCGTGGGCGACGTCGATGCGGAAGCCGTCGACGCCCCGGCCGAACCAGAACCGCAGGATCGACTCGAACTCGGCCCGGACCTCGGGGTGCCGCCAGTTGAGGTCGGGCTGCTGGGGTGCGAAGAGGTGGAGGTACCAGTCGCCGTCGGGCAGCCGGGTCCAGGCCGGGCCGCCGAAGCAGGAGACCCAGTCGTTGGGGGGCTGTGCCCCGTCGGGGCCGCGCCCGGGGCGGAAGACGTAGCGCTCGCGTTCGGGGCTGCCGGGTCCGGCCGCCAGCGCCGCCCGGAACCAGGCGTGCTGGTCGGAGGTGTGGTTGGGCACGATGTCGGGGATGACGCGGATCCCGTGCGCGTGCGCTTCCTCGATGAGCCGCTCGGCGTCGGCGAGGGTGCCGAACAGCGGGTCGATGTCCCGGAAGTCGGCGACGTCGTAGCCGTGGTCGGCCATGGGCGACCGGTACCAGGGGTTGATCCATATGGCGTCCACGCCCAGCGCCTTCAGATGGGGCAGGCGGGCGCGGAGGCCGGCGATGTCGCCGACGCCGTCGCCGTCGCCGTCGGCGAAGCTGCGGATGTACACCTGGTAGATGACGGCACTGCGCCACCAGGGTGCGGAACGGGGCATGTCACTCCTCGAAGAGGACGGGGGCGGTGGCTACTTGGCGGCGCCGGCGGTGAGGCCGGCGACGATCCGGCGCTGGAAGAGCAGCACCATCACCACCAGCGGGATGGTCACGACGACGCCCGCGGCCATCTGGCTGCCGAACGGCGTCTGGTAGGTGGTGGCGCCGGAGAACTTGGAGATGGCGACGGTCGCGGTCTGCATGCCGGGCTTGTTGGTCATCGACAGGGCGATGAGGAACTCGTTCCAGGCGGCGATGAACGTGATGATCGCGGTGGTGAAGATGCCCGGCGCGGCGAGCGGCACGATGACCTTGCGGAACGCCTGGCCGCGGGTGCAGCCGTCGACCATGGCGGCCTGCTCCAGCTCGTCCGGCATCTGCCGGAAGAACGTGGTCAGGTTCCACACCGCCAGCGGCAGCGTGAAGGACATGCTGGGCACGATCATCGCCTGGTAGGTGTTGATCCAGCCGATGTCCGTGAACAGCTTCAGCAGCGGCACGACGATCGACACCACCGGGAACATCGAGGTGGCGATGATCAGGGTGAGGACCAGCCGCTTGAACCGGAACTCCAGCCGGGCCATCGCGTACGCGGTGAAGGTCGCCAGCAGCAGGGACAGCGCGGTGGTGACGCCCGCGACGATCAGGCTGTTGAACAGCGCCCTGGTGAAGCCCTGGGCCGGGCTGAAGACCGAGCGGTAGTTCTCGAAGGACAGCGGGGAGGGCAGCAGCGACGTGCTGAAGATGTCGCTGGTGCGGCGGAGGCTGGAGACCAGCATCCAGTAGAACGGGGCGAGGCAGTAGGCCACCACCGCGGCGATGCCCAGATACGGCAGCCACTGCCGCCACTTGGCGGTGAGGATCACGCCGTCACCTCCTGTGCCCGGCGGCGTGCCGCCCCGGCCCGGCGCGGCCTGCTCTTCCCGGTGCCGCCGACGTCTCCGACGAGGTCGGCGCCGAGCAGTCGGACGAAGGCGAGCGCGATGAGGAAGACGTAGAGGAAGAGGAGGACGGCGTAGGCGGAGGCCGGTCCGAAGCGGACGTTGGACGCCTCGTTCTGGGCGAGCATGGACAGGGTCTCCACGGAGCCCTTCTGCGCGCCGATGAGGATGTAGGGCAGGTCGAACATCCGCAGCGCGTCGAGGCAGCGGAACAGCACCGCCACCAGCAGCGCGGGTTTCACCAGCGGCAGGGTGATCCGCCAGAACTGCTGGCGGGCGCTCGCCCCGTCGAGCCGGGCCGCCTCGTAGACCTCCTTCGGGACGACCTGGAGGCCGGCCAGGACGAGCAGTCCGATGAAGGGGGCGGTCTTCCACACGTCGGCGATGACGACCGCGATCTTCGCGGAGAAGCCGTCGGCGGTCCACAGCACCTGGTGTCCGAGGAGGACGTTGGCGATGCCGTCGGCGTTGAAGATCCACTTCCAGAGCAGTCCGGAGATGGCCGTGGGGATCGCCCAGGGGACGAGGATGCTCGCCCGCACCAGGCCGCGGCCGCGGAACGCCTTGTGCATGATGAGCGCCATGGCCACGCCGATCACGGTCTCCAGCGACACGGTGACGACGGTGAAGAACGTGGTGTTCCAGAAGGCGTTCCAGAAGCGGGTGCCGGCCTGGGTGAAGATGTCGGTGTAGTTCTTCAGGCCGACGAACGGCTCGGTGGTGCTGATGAATCCGGTTGTGGGGTCCAGTCCCTTGGGCCCGTACAGGGACTCGTCGAGTGCCATGAGCGTCGGGTAGAGGACGACGATCGTCAGGACGAGCAGGGTCGGGGAGACCAGCAGTGCGGCCAGCCGTCCGGAGCCGGCGGTGGCGCGGGAGCGCGGGCTCCCGGCCGCCGGGGACCGGCCGGGGCGGCGGGTGGCCGCCGTCCCGGGGCGGGCCGCGGTGTCGTTGCGCGGGATGGTGGTGTCGGCCATGGTCCGCGCCCTACTGGGCCGTCAGCTTCCGCAGGTCGGCCTGGAGGTCCTTGAGCGCCTGGGCGCTGCTCTTCTTGCCGGTGAGCGCGGCGTAGACCTCGTTCTGGATCGCGGCGGTGACGTCGCCGTACTCCACGACGCGGGGGCGCGGGACGGCCTTGGTGATGGACTGCTTGAGGTCGGGCAGGTACGGATACTGCTTGTCCAGTGCCGCGTTGTCGTACAGGTCGGCGTAGGGCGGGGCGAGGGAGGCGTTCTTCAGGAAGTAGGTGGCGCTCTCCTCGCTGGTGAAGAACTTCATGAAGTCCAGGGCGGTGGCCTTGTTCTTGGCGAAGGACGACAGCGCCAGGTCGGAGCCGCCCAGGCTGGAGGCGCCGGGGCCGTTGAGGCCGGGCAGGGGCGCGACGGCGAACTTGCCCTTGATGGCGCTCTTCTGGGCCAGGGAGTACACGTAGGGCCAGTTGTTGAGGAAGACGAGCTTGCCGGACTGGAAGGCCTGCCGGCCGTCCTCCTCCTGGTAGGTGATGGCCTCCTTGGGGATCGTGCCGTCCTTGAAGGACGTGACGAGGAAGTCGAGGCCCTTCTTCGCCTGCGGGGTGTCGACGTCGGGCTTGCCGTTGGCGTCGGTGATCCGGCCGCCCGCGGAGTTCACGGCCTCGGCGAAGTTCACCGTGAGGCCTTCGTACTTCTGGAACTGCCCGGCGTAGCAGGACATGTTCTTCGCCTCGGGGAGCTTGAGCACCTCGGCACAGTCGGCGGTCATCTGCGCCCAGGTGGTGGGGGGTTTCGTGATCCCCGCCTTCTTCAGCAGGTCGGTGCGGTAGAACAGCAGGCCGCCGTTGGAGCTGGCGGGGACGGCGTAGAGCCTGCCGCGGTACGTGCCGGTCTGCACGACCGGCTGGAGCATCCTGCCGAGCGGGAACTGCTGTGCGGGCAGCGGCTCGATCCACTGGTGGGCGGCGAACTCCGACGTCCACACGACGTCGGTGGCGAGGACCGTGTAGGCGTCGGACTTCGTCTCCGCGTTCTGGATCATCTGCTGTCGCTGCGAGTCGGCGTCCGTGGGCAGCTGGATGAAGGTGACCTTCTCCTTGGGGTGGGCCTTGTTCCAGCGGTCGATGATGGTCTGAACGGTGCCGGTGGTGTCCTTGCCCGCGACGTAGGTGATGGGGCCGCGGCCCTTGAAGGCCGTCGCCGGGGCGGCCTGCGTGGAGCCGCTGCCGCCGGAGGAGCCGCAGGCGGTGAGGAGGAGTCCGGCGGCGGCGAGCGCTGCGGAACACTGGATCGCTCTGGCGGTGCTGGTCTTCACTGTCTCTCCTGGTCGTGACGTACCGAAGTCGTGACTGTTCCCCCGGAATGGCTTTGGTCATGAGATTGCGTTGCCACGGCATTCCGCTGATAAAAACCGCAGGTCACAGCGGGTAAGAGGCGTCCCTCCGGGGCGACTTCGATCCTGTCGAGACAACGTTTGCACGCTAGGAGCGCCCTGTCGGGAAGTCAATGCGCCCCAACGCCTCAAGAAGGCAAGAATCAGGTGAGACAGCGCTGTCGGGGCGGCCGCTCGGCGCGGGGTTGCTGTGCTAGCGTCCGGCGCATGCCACCAGGTCAGCGGCACCCCACGATGGCCGACGTCGCCGAACGGGCCGGGGTCTCCGTCTCCACCGTCTCGCGCACCCTGCGCGGTCTGACCACCGTCTCGCCGGAGGTCCGTGCCCGGGTCGAACGGGCGGCGCGGGAGCTGGACTTCGCGGCCTCACGGCATGCGGCGAGCCTGGTGACGGGCCGGACGGGCAACGTCGCGGTGCTGGTGCCGACGCTCGCTTCGTGGTTCGTCGGCGCGGCCCTGTCGGGTCTGGGTCTCGTCCTGCGGGCGGCCGGCCTGGAACTGACGGTGTATGTGATCCCGGACATGGCGGAGCGCAGGGCGTTCTTCGAGCATCTCCCCGCCCGGCGCAACGCGGACGCGCTGCTGGTGTTCTCCTTCGACCTCACCGAGGAGGAGACCGGGCGGCTGGACAAGCTCGGCATGCCGGTGGTCTACGTCAGCCAGCACGTCGACGGACGCCCGAGCGTCTACGTCGACGACGTGGCCGGCGCGCTGCGCGGCACCCGGCACCTGCTCAACCTCGGCCACCGCCGGATCGCCTACGTGCAGACGGTGGGCACCGGCGGTTTCTCCTTCAGCTCGCAGGAGCGGCTGGTCGGTTACCGGCAGGCCCTCACCGAGGCGGGCATCCCGTTGGACGAGGACCTGGTGGTCGCCACCCCGGCGGGCGACAAGCGGGGTGCCGCCGAGGCGGTCGGCAGGCTGCTGGGGCTGCGGGAGCCGCCGACCGCGGTCTTCGCCGAGCAGGACGAGGTGGCGGTCGCCGTGATCTGGACCCTGCGGGCGACGCGGATCGAGGTGCCCGGGCAGGTGTCGGTCGTCGGCTTCGACGACCAGCCGGTGGCGCAGTGGTTCGATCTGACGACCGTGGCGCAGTCGCCCTCACGGATCGGCCGGGAGGCCGGCGAGCTCGCCCTGTCGCTCATCAACGACCCGGGCGCGGACCGCGAGCGCCACCTCGTGCTGCCGACCCAGGTGATCCCCCGCGCCACGACCGCGCCGCCTCCCGCCCCGCGGAGCGCGCCGGATCCCCGGCCGCCGTCGCCCTGACGGCGGCCGGGGATGCCGTCGCCCTGACGGCGATCGCCGTGCCTGGACGGACGTCCTGCCAGGACTCTCCGGACGCACCGGCCTGGACTCGGGCGAGAGCGAAGCCGCTGATCCCGGGGACGGTCCGGCTCCCGGCCGACGGCGGCGTCCGCGCGGGGTGTTCGCCGGGCTGTCACCGGTGGCCGTCGAGCGGGTGCGCGCCGAGTTCGGTGCCCGGCTCACGGCGGGCCGCTTCCGCTGTCGAGCGGGCCGGGCGGCGCGGCCGGCAGGCGGCCGAGGCCGGCTCCTGTCCGCAGGGGCCGCAGACGCCGGTGAGTTCGAGGGTGTGCTCCAGTTCCGTGAAGCCCGTGATCCCGGCGAGCCGGGCGGCCCACTCCTCGACGGCCTCCGCGTCCACGGGCCGGCTGCGCCCGCAGCGGCGGCAGATGAGGTGGTGGCGGTGCTCGCCGGCCGACCTTCCCAGGTACAGCCGCTCACCGCCCTCGTCGCGTACGACGTCGACGCGCCCGGCGCGGTCCAGTTCGCGCAGGGTGCGGTAGACGGTGGTGAGGCCGACGGTGCTGCCGGAGTCGGCCAGCAGGGCGTGCAGTTCCTGCGCGGAGACGAACTCCCGGCAGCGGCCCAGGGCGTCGAGCACGGCCCGGCGCTGCCGGGTGCTGCGCAGGCCCGGCGCGGGGACACGCCCCGCCGCCGGGCCCTCCTCCGCTTCGCCCATCAGGGGACTCCTCGCTCGGCCGGCGCGTGTGTCGGCCCACCATGCTAGATGAACATGGTTTTCACGTCGATGAGCGACCCGGCCCTCTCAAGTGCCCCGTCTGTCCGAACCGTTGACGAGGGTAAGAGCCCCACTTATCTTCTGACCGAATTCATGGCCGAATTCACGAACTGCGTTCGAAATCACGGACGCGCATTCACGGACAGAGGCGGCTCGCCCCCACCCCTCGACCCCCTCCGGAGACCTCCCTTGAGACGCAATGCCGTACGGCTGCTCATGGCCGTCCTCGTCGCCCTGGCGACCTGCCTCGCGGGCGCGCCCGCGCAGGCGGCCGTACCCGACTCCCCCGCCGTCACGTACACCAACCCGCTCGCGGAGAAGCGGGCCGACCCGCACATCTTCAAGCACACCGACGGCTACTACTACTTCACCGCGACCGTCCCCGAGTACGACCGCATCGTGCTGCGCCGGGCGACCACCATCCAGGGGCTGAGGACGGCCCCCGAGACCACCATCTGGACCAAGCACGCCAGCGGCGTGATGGGCGCGCACATCTGGGCGCCGGAGATCCACTTCATCGACGGCAAGTGGTACGTGTACTTCGCCGCCGGCGCCACGAACGACGTCTGGGCGATCCGGATGTACGTCCTGGAGGGCACCGGCGCCAACCCGCTCACCGCCGCCTGGACGGAGAAGGGGCAGATCAGGACCCAGTGGGAGAGCTTCTCCCTGGACGCCACCACCTTCGTGGTGAACGGCGTACGCTATCTGGCCTGGGCGCAGCGCGACCCGTCCGTGAACAACAACACGGACATCTACCTGGCGAGGATGGCCAACCCCTGGACGATCACCGGCACGCCGGTGATGCTGTCGCGGCCCACCTACTCCTGGGAGACCGTCGGCTACAAGGTCAACGAGGGACCGGCCGTCATCCAGCGCGGCGGCAAGGTGTTCATGACGTACTCGGCGAGCGCCACCGACAGCAACTACTGCCTGGGCATGCTCACCGCCTCCGCGAGCGCGAACCTGCTGAGCCAGGCGTCCTGGAGCAAGAGCGCCACCCCCGTGTTCGCGAGCAGCGCCGCGACCAGCCAGTACGGGCCGGGCCACAACTCCTTCACGGTCTCCGAGGACGGGAAGAGCGACATCCTCGTCTACCACGACCGCAGCTACAAGGACATCAGCGGCGACCCGCTCAACGATCCCAACCGCCGCACCCGCGTGCAGAAGGTCTACTGGAACGCCGACGGCACCCCGAACTTCGGCATCCCGGTCGCCGACGGGGTCACCCCGCAGCGCTTCTCCTCGTCCAACTTCCCGGACCGGTTCATACGCCACTGGGACTACCGGGCCCGGATCGAGGCCGACGTCACCAAGCTCGCCGACTCGCAGTTCCGCGTCGTGCCCGGCCTGGCCGGCAGCGGCACCGTCTCGCTGGAGTCCGCCAACTTCCCCGGTTACTACCTGCGGCACAAGAACTTCGAGGTGTGGCTGGAGCGCAACGACGGCAGCGCGCAGTTCGCCGCCGACGCCACCTTCCACCGGCGCGCCGGGCTGGCCGACTCGGCGGGGGTCTCGTACGAGTCGTACAACTACCCGGGGCGATACGTCCGCCACTGGGAGTACCTGCTGAACGTGCAGGCGGTGAGCACGGCCACGGACCGGGCGGACGCCACCTTCCACGCCCAGTGACCACCGAGTAAATGCACGTAATGCCCTGATTGTCTTCCCGGTGGGCGGGCACTCAGGGCATGTGCAGACACGAGAGGGCATACGACCGCGCAGGGTGCTGCTGACCGGGTGGTTCAGCTTCCGGGACGGGGAGGCGACCGCCGGGGACGTGCTGGCCCTGCGCCGGGTGGAGGACGTACTGCGGGGGACGGGCATCCCCTACGACATCGCCTGGAGCCCCGGCTTCCGTCCGGAGGCGCTGCATCTGGACCGACTGTGGCCCGAGGACTACTCCCACCTGGTGTTCGTGTGCGGCCCGCTGCACGGGCCGCAGGTCGAGGAGCTGCACCGGCGGTTCGCGCACTGTGTGCGGATCGCCGTCGGCACCTCGGTGATCGACCCCGGCAGCGCGGCCGTGACCGGCTTCCACCGGGTACTGCCCCGCGACGCGCCGGACAGCGAGCCGGTGGAGGACCTCGCGGCCCGCGCCCCGGAGGTCCCGGCCCGGCCGGTCGTCGGGGTGATCCTCACGCACGGGCAGGAGGAGTACGGGCAGCTGCGGCGGCACGGGCAGGTCGCCGAGGAGGTGACGCGCTGGCTCGCCGGGAAGGACTGCGCCCGGCTGGAGCTGGAGACACGGCTCGACACGCACGACTGGCATCTGAGCGCCACGCCCGCGCAGTTGCAGTCCGTGCTGGCCCGGCTGGACCTCGTCGTCACCGACCGGCTGCACGGGCTGGTGATCGCGCTGCGGGTCGGCACCCCGGTGCTGGCCGTCGACCCCGTCGAGGGCGGCGCGAAGATGACCGCGCAGGCCCGCGCCTGCGGCTGGCCCGCGCTGGTGCCCGCCGAGCGGCTGGACGTGCGGCAGTTGGACCGCTGGTGGGACTGGTGCCTGACCGGCGGCCGGGTGACCGCCCGGCAGATCCGCGACGGGTTCCGCGAGGGCACCGTGCCGGACAGCGCGGACCGGCTCGTGGAGGCGCTGGCGCGGCCGGTCCCCGGTTAGCACAGGGGCACCACGGGGCACCCGCTCTTACGTCCCCCTCCCCCCGGAAGGAGAGACGGTCCGGCCGTCCGGAAGGAGACAGCGTGTCCATCGGCCGACTTCCCGAGAACGAGCAGCGCATCCTCGACGAGATGGAACGCGCCCTGCGCCGCGACCGCCGCCTCGACCGCCGGCTGCGCACCCTGCGGCTGAGCCGCCGCCCCGATCCGGCCGGCGTCCTGGCCCGGTTGGGCTCCTACCGTCCCCGGGGCCGGACCGTCCTGGTCCTGCTCGCGGTTTCGGTCGCCCTGATGGTGGCCGGCATGGTCACCTCCGAGCCGGGCGTCATCTGGGCGTTCGCCGCCCTGTGGCCGCTGACCCTGTTCGCGGTGTTCCGGCTGATGTGCCGCTGGTGCGGCAGCTGAGCGTCAGCCCGTGTAGCGGCGGGCCTTCGAGGTCCGCTGGGCCGGTTCGAGCAGGCGCAGCCGGGACTCCACCTCGTGCGGCAGGACCCGGCGTTCGCGCAGCACCCAGGGGAGGGCGGCCGCCGCCTCGGCGAAGGCGCGCAGGGACGCGGTGTCGCGCGGGACCGTGCGGGCCAGGTTCACGGTCCGGCGCAGCGCGGGACCGGCCGGGCGGCGCAGCCAGGTGAACCACAGGGTGTTGCGGATGCCGTGGGTCCGGCGCAGGGTGGCGTCCCGGGCGACGGACGGGTGGTGGTGCACCGCCAGGTGGTCGGCGTACGTCAGCCACCAGCCGTCGGCCGCGAGGTCCGCGGCGAGCAGCTCCTCCTCGCCGCCCAGCCACAGCCGCGGATGGAAGCCGCCCGCGGCCCGGAAGGCGTCGGTGCGCAGCACGGTCGCCGCCGCCAGGAACGAGCCCAGAGCCGGTCCGGGCAGCCAATCCGGTCCGGGGACGGGCGAGTTGCGCAGCTCGTCGACGATCGGGTCGTCGCCGCCGTCGGGTTCGACGACGATCCGGGCCGTGACCGAGCCCAGGGCCGGATGCCGGTCCAGCAGGTCGGCGGCCCCGGTCAGCGATCCGGGTGCCCACCAGGAGTCGTCGTCGCAGAAGGCGATGTAGGGCGTGTCGACCTGCCGGATCGCCAGGTTGCGGCCGACGGCGCCGAGGTTGCGGCCGGGCCGCAGCAGCTTCACCCGCGGATGGTGCTGGGCGACGGCCTCGGCGGTGCCGTCCGTGGAGCCGTTGTCGGTGACGATCACCGGCGGGTCCTCCGGCAGTTCGGCGAGGCGGTCGAGGGTGCGCAGGAGTTCCCGGCACCGGTTGTGGGTGATGACGACGACGGTCGTGCGGCGGTCGGTCACGTGGACGCTCCCTCCAGCAGGCGCGCGGCCCGCTCCACGTGCGGGGGCAGGGGCCGGCGGGCGCGCAGGGCGGCGGGCAGGCGGGCCAGCGTCCCGCGCAGGGCGCGCCGGGCGTGGTCGTCGTGCCGGGCCTCGGCGGCCAGGGCGCGGGTGCGGGCCAGCGCGTAGGGCACGGGGCGGCGCAGCCAGGCGGTGAGCAGTTCGTTGCGGCGCTGGACGGCGTTGCGGCCGCTGCGCGGCGCGGGCGCCGGGTGGTGGTGGGCGATGACGTCCGGGCAGTGGGTGACGCCCCAGCCGCGGGCGGCCAGGTCGTAGGCGAGGAGGGTCTCCTCGCCGCCGAAGAACAGCAGCCGGTGGAAGCCGCCCGCGTCGAGGTAGGCGCTGCGGCGGACGACGGAGGCGCAGGCGAGGAAGCCCAGGACCTGGGTTCCGGGCAGGTCGCCGACCCGGCCGAGCGGCGAGTCGGCGAGCACCTCGTTGAGCGGGTCGGGGTCCGCGGTCGGGCCGACCAGGGTGCGGGCGGAGATGAGGCCGAGCCGCGGGTGTTCCTCGAACAGGCGGGCCGCCGTGCTCAGGGCGCCGGGTGCCCACCAGGAGTCGTCGTCGCTGAACGCCACGTACGGGGTGTCCAGGGCCCGGGCGCCGTAGGTGCGGGCGAGGGCGCCGTGGTTGAACGGCAGCGCCAGGACGCGGACCTGCGGGAAGTCGCGGGCGAGCATGGCGCGCGTGTCGTCGGTGGAGGCGTTGTCGGCGACGAGGATCTGGGGGCGTTCGGGCAGGTTGCGCAGGTGCCGCAGGGCTCCGGCGAGGGCGGCGGAGCGGTTGCGGGTGGCGATGACGATGCCGACGGGGCTCGGGTCCGGGTTCGGGACGGTCATCGGGCGGGTGCCTCCCTCACTGGTGTCGGATGCCGGGCAGTTCGTCGACGGCGCGCAGGACGTCGTCGGGGGTGATGCGCAGCAGGGCGGGGTCGGGGCGGCGGCCGTGCGGGTCGCCCTCCGGGCCGTACCACAGGGCGCGGTGGCGCGGGCCGGGCGGTGGGCCCCAGCGGCTCGGGGGGACCGGGCCGAAGAGGGTGACGGAGCGCGTGGCGTGGGCGACCGCCAGATGGGCGATGCCGGTGTCGCCGCTGATCACGACCTGGGCGTCGGCGACGAGCGCGGACAGCCGGCCGAAGGGGAGGCCGCCGCCGAACACGTCGGTGTCGGGCAGGGCGGCCTGCTTGGCGAGCAGGGCCACGAGGTCGCCCTCGTCGGCGCCGCCGGTCACCACGACCCGCAGGCCCCGGGCGCGCAGTCCGGCCGCGACGTCCGCGTAGCGCTCGACGGGCCAGCAGCGGGCCGGGGATCCCGCGCCGGGGTGGAGCACGGCGGCGCCGGGGGCCGGGGAGGCGGTGCGCGGGCGGGGCAGGAGCAGGTCGGCGGGGTCGGCGTCGATGCCGTACGCCTGGAGCAGGCGGCACCAGCGGTCGCGTTCGTGTTCCTCCGCGTACCAGGGCGGGCCGTCGACCTCCGGTGTGTCGGGGTGGGCGAAGGCGAGCAGCTTCAGCGGGCGCAGGTCCATGAGCAGCCGGTGGCTGGGCGGGCCGTTGCCGTGCAGGTCGACGGCGACGTCCGGCGGCGGGCCGGTCCAGTCGAGCGACCGCGGCACGGCCCGTCCGGGCGCGGCGGCGGGCAGCAGGCGGTCCACGGCCCCCGTCACCGCGGCGACCGGCTCCAGTTCGGCGGGCGCGGCCAGCACGAGTTCGTGCCCCGGGTAGGCCCGCCGCAGGGCCCGCAGGGCGGGGACCCCGGCGAGCAGGTCGCCGAGGCCCAGGGCGCGCAGGACGAGGAGGCGGGGTGCGGTGGCGTGGGGTGCCGTGGCGTCGGGCGCCGTGGCGTGGGATGCCATGGCGTGGGGTGCCGTGTCCGGTGTCATGGCAGCAGACTGCCGCCTGCCTTCGGTGTCCGCCCCCGCGACCGGGCTCATCGGGTGCGTCATCGTGCTCCTTCCGCAGCCCTTTCCATCAGGGCCGTCGAGGAACGGCCGTCGAGGTACGGGAGCAGGACCGCCTGGCCGCCCCACTCCTGGAGGAGGGCCGCTTCGGGGAGGTCGGCGGCCGCGTAGTCGCCGCCCTTGACCCAGACGTCGGGACGCAGGTCGGCGAGGAGCCGTTCGGGGGTGTCCTCGTCGAAGACGGCGACCGCGTCGACGCAGGCCAGGGCGCGCAGCACGCGGATCCGGTCGGCCAGCGGGTTCACCGGGCGGCCGCCGCCCTTGCGGCGCCGTACCGAGGCGTCGGAGTTGACGCAGACGACGAGGCAGTCCCCGAGCCGCCGGGCCGCCTGGAGGAGGCCGACGTGGCCGGCGTGCAGCAGGTCGAAGCAGCCGCCGGCGGCGACGACGGTGCCGTGCGCGGCGCGGACCCGGGCGGCCAGGGCGTGCGGGTCGTCCTCGTCGGGCGGACGTTCCGGCGGGGCGTCCGCGCTCGGCACCGCCGCCGCACCGCCCGCCGCGACGAAGCCGGTCGCGGCGGCCACGGCGCCCTCGACGGCCTCGGCGACCAGGACGCCGTCGGCGAGCAGCCCGGCCGCCGTGGCGGCGAACCGGTCGCCGGCCCCGCAGCTGTCACCGGGGTGCGCGGCGGGCGCGGGGACGAGCAGCGGGTGCTCGCCGTAGGACAGCAGGGCGCCGCGCGCGCCGAGCGTGACGGCGACGGCCGCGGCCCGCCAGTGCCGGACGAGGACGGCGGCGCTGTGGGCGGCGGCGCGCAGGTCCCGGCGGGGTGTGCCGTCCTGCGGGGCGAGGGCGTGGGCCTCCTTCTCCGCCGGGGTGACCAGCCGGGTGCCCGGCACGGGCGGGCCGCCGCGCGGGTGCGGGTCCCAGACCAGGGGCGGGCGGGCGGCGAGGTCGTCGCGGAGGGCGTCGGCGGCGCCGCGGCCGTAGTCGGAGACCAGGACGGCGGGCGCGGCGCGGACGGCCTCGCGGGCGGCGTCCGTGGCCGCGCGGGTGCGGCCGGCTCCCCGGTCCAGGCGGACCACCGGACGGTCGTGCGCGAGGACCCGGGTCTTCTCGGGCAGGGGTCCGGTCAGGGGCAGCGGGACGAGGGTGAGCCAGGGGTCCAGGAGGCGGCGCAGTTCACGGCTCGCGGGGTCGTCGCCCATGCCCGCCACGAGCGTGACGTCCCGGCCGTCGCGGGCCGCGAGGTAGGCGGTGAGGGCGGCGCCGCCGGGCCGGGTCCGCTCCCCGCAGTCGTCGACGACCGGCACGGGCGCGTCGGGCGCGAGGCGTTCGGCGCGGCCGGTCAGGTCCCGGTCCAGCAGGGCGTCACCGACGACGACCAGGGGTGCCTTGCCGTTCATGTCACCTCCCGCCGTCGCCGGTGCGCCAGGTGCCGCGTTCCACCGCCGCGTCGAACGCCGCGCACACCATGTGCACGGCGACCAGGTGGAGTTCCTGGACGGTGGCGGCCGTCGGCGCCTCGACGCACAGCGACTCGTCGCTGCCCGCGAGCAGCGGGTTCGGCGCGGGTCCGGTGAGCGCCCACACGCGGACCCCGGCCGCGCGGGCCGCGTCGGCCGCGGACAGCAGGTTGGCGCTGGCGCCGGAGGTGGACAGCAGCATCAGGACGTCGCCGCGGCGGCCGTGGGCGCGGACCTGGCGGGCGAACACCTCGTCCACGCCGTAGTCGTTGGCGATGGCGGTCGTGCTGGAGGTGTCGGCGTGCAGGGCCAGCGCGGAGAACGGCGGCCGGTCGTCGCGGTAGCGGCCGACGAGTTCGGCGGTCAGGTGCTGGGCCTGGGCGGCGCTGCCGCCGTTGCCCGCGGCGAGCAGCCGGCCGCCGCCGGTGAGGACCGCGGCCAGGCGCTCGCCCCACCGCTCGGTGATGTGCGCCGAGGCGCGGAACGCGGTCAGGGCGTCCTGGAGTTCGTCGCAGTGCCCGGTGACGGGCGGGTGCACGGTCATCACGCCACCTCCTTCTGCTGTGCGTGTCCGGCGAGGACCTGACGGTGGACCTGCTCGACGCCGTCGGCGACGCGCCGCCAGGTGTAGTGGGTCAGGACGCGTTCGCGGCCGGCGGTGCCGTAGCGGCGGCGCAGTGCGTCGTCGGTGAGGAGTTCGCGTACGGCGGCGGCGACCGACTCGGGGTCCTGCGGCGGGACGAGCCGGCCCGTGGTGCCGTCGGCGACGCTGTCGCGGTGGCCGCCGACGTCGGTGGCGACGACGGGCACGCCGCAGGCCATGGCCTCCAGCGGCACGATCCCGAACGGCTCGTAGACCGGGGTGCACAGCACCAGGTCGGCGCTGCCGATCAGGGCGGGCATGGCGGCCGGGTCGACCGCGCCGAGCAGCCGCACCCGGTCGGCGACGCCGGTGCGTTCCGCGAGGCGGCGCAGCCGCCGGGCCTCCGGGTCGTCGTCCAGCAGGCCGGCCGCGGGGCCGCCCGCGATCAGGAGTTCGGCGTCGGGGACGCGGGCGAGGGCCCGGACGGCCTGGTCGTAGCCCTTGCGCGGGACGAGGCGGCCGCAGGCGAGGAGCCGGTGCGGCCGTCGGCGGGCGGGGACGCCGTCGGGCGGGGCCCCGGGCCGGAACTGGTCCGCGTCCACCCCGCAGGGCACCACCGAGACCCGCGAGCGCGGCACGCCCAGCTCGGCCAGTTCGTGCACCTCGTCGCCGCAGGTGGCCAGGACGCGGGCGCAGCCGCGGCCGATCTGCCGCTCGATGCCGACCCGTTCGGGCGGACTGGTGTCGCGCCGGCCCTGGTGGCGGCGCTTGACGGTGCCCAGGGCGTGGAAGGTCTGCACGACGGGCACGCCGTGCGGGTGGGCGCCGATCCGGGAGGCCATGCCGGACATCCAGAAGTGGGCGTGCACGACGTCGGGACGCTCGCGGGCCCAGGCCCGGGCCAGCCAGGCGCCGAAGGCGGGCATGTGCGGGAAGAGGTCGTCCTTGGGTACGGGGGCGGCCGGCCCGGCGGGCACGTGCTCGACGACGGCGCCGCCGGGCAGCGGCACGCGGTCGGGCAGGTCGGGCGCGTCACGGCGGGTGTAGACCGTGACGTCGTGGCCGCGGCGGGCCAGTTCCTCGCTCAGGCGCGCCACGTACACGTTCTGGCCGCCGGCGTCGACGCCGCCGAGCGCGGCGAGCGGGCTCGCGTGCTCGGACACCATGGCGATCCTCATCGGGCCACCTCCTTCAGCAACCGCTCCCAGTCGTCCAGGAAGCGGGACAGCCCATAGCGGGCGAGCGCCGCCGCCCGCGCGCCCTCGCCGACCATCCGCGCGTGCAGCGGGTCGGCGAGGAAGTCCCGTACGGCGTCGGTCAGTTCCTCGATCCGGTTGGAGACCACTCCGGCGCCGGCGGGTACGGCCTCGGTGACCTCGGTGGTGGCGAGCGCGACCACGGGCATGCCCAGGTGCATCGCCTCCAGCAGGGACAGGCCGAGGGAGGTCCAGCGCACGGGGTGGACGTAGACGCGGCGGCGGGCCATCGCCGCGTGCAGCTCCGCCTGGACGAGTTCGTGGCTGCGGCAGCGCTCGGCGGGGATGCCGAGCCGGTCCGCGAGACCCTCGGTGTTCATGCCGAAGACGTCCAGCGGGGCGGCCTCGGCGAAGGCCGGCAGCAGGTCGGTGCCGGTGGTGCGGCCGCGCCGCAGGGGCTCGTTGACGGCGACGGCGGCGCGTTCCAGCTCCCCGGTCCACAGCGGGCCGGGGTCGACGATGCCGTGTTCGATGACGGTGCTGGGGGTGGCACCGGCGTCCCACATCAGTCGGTTGAAGTGCGTGACGTGGACGAGGGTGGCGCCGGGGATGTCCGCGGCGGGGTGCCGGGTGTCGGGCACGTCGCCGTGCGGGGCGTTGTGCTCCAGGTACACCAGCGGCGGGCGGCGGCCCAGCCACCGGTCGACCAGGGCGAGTTCGTGCGGGCGCTGCAGCACGACGGCGTCGATGTGCTCGTCGCGCAGCCGCTCGGGCGGCACCTCGACGACGGAGTCGGGCCAGTCCCAGGTGCGGGCGCGGCCGAGGCCGTCGGGTCCGCGGTCGGGGGTGACGGGGACGACGTACGTGTGCGGGCCCTGCACGAAGGCGGTGGTCCACGATCCGTGCACGTGCCAGAGCAGGATCCTCATGTCTCCCCCCGCAGCTTCTCGACGGCGGTCACCACGTCGTGCGCGGTCACGGTGTCCAGGCAGGGGTGGCCGGGCACGGGGCACTCCCTGGCCCTGCTGTCCGCGCACGGCGCGTCCTGGTCGCCGAGCAACACGTACGGCACGCCGTACGGCCGCCAGCGTTCGGCCGGCACGACCGGCGCGAACAGGGACACGACGGGGGTGCCGACGGCGGCGGCGAGGTGGGCGGGGCCGGTGTTGCCGGTGACGACGGCGTCGGCGCCCGCGAGGACGCCGGACAGTTCCGCCGCGCCGGTGCGGCCGCCGAGGTCGAGGGCGTGCTCCCCCGCGACGTACGCGGTCAGGTCCCTCTCCCCCGCGCTGCCGGTCACCACCACCCGGTGTCCGGCGGCGGCCAGTTCGCGCACCGCCTCGGCGCAGCGGTCCGGGCTCCAGGCGCGGGCGGGGACGCTGGCCCCGGGGTGCAGGACGACGTACGGTCCGGGGCCGGTGAGCCCGGCGGTGGCGGGCGGCGGCAGCACCCGGAGTCGGGTGTCGTCGGCGGGCGGGAATCCGGCGGCCCCGGCGAGGTCGAGGGCGGCCTCGGCCTCGTGGGCGTGCGGGGCGCGGTGGTGCCGTACGTCGAGGAGGGAGCCGGGGTAGTCCTCGCTGTCGGCGGCGATGCAGCCGACGCCGGCCAGGCGCAGCAGCAGGGCGGCGGGCAGCGGGGACTGGTGGAAGGAGGTGAGGATGAGCGCGGTGTCGGCGTCGATGGTGTCGATGAGCTGCTCGACCTCGCCGCGGCCGACGGGCGGGGGATCGAAGCCCACCCAGGGGGCGTCCCAGACGAGGATGTCGTCGACGCCGGGCAGCAGGCGGGCGGCGGGGGCGCCGCGCGGTCCGCACAACAGGGTGACGGTGTCGGCGCGGGCGGCGACCGCGCGGATCGCGGGTCCGGCGAGCAGCACGTCGCCGAAGCTGTCGAGGCGGGTCACGAGGGCTTTCACCGGCACCTCCCCTGGCCCGGGCCGGTGGTAAAGGCCTCCTGCATAGGGCGTTCGTCGGCGAGGACGCGGCCCCGGGGCGGTCCGTCGAGCACCGCGCGGACGGCGGTGAGCAGGTCGGGGGCGACGTGGTCGGCCGCCGCGGTCTCCTCGGGGCGGGTCTGCGCGGTGGGGACGAGGATGCCGTGGGCGCCGGCCCGGCGGGCGGCCTCCACGTCGGCGCCGATGTCGCCGATGACGACGAGGTCGGCGGGGGCGGTGCAGATCCGTCCGGCCGCCCACAGCACCATGCCGGGCTCGGGTTTGCGGCAGTGGCAGCCGTCGTCGGGGCCGTGTGGGCAGACGGCGAACACGTCGAAGGGGCCGAGGAGTTCGTCGACGCGGTGGTTGACGTTCCGCACGTCGGCGTCGGTGAGCAGGCCGCGGGCGACGCCGGACTGGTTGGTGACGACGCCGGTGCGGATGCCGCGCGCGCGCAGCAGGGCGAGGGCCTCGCGGGCGCCGTCGACGGGGCGGACGCGGTCGGGGTCGGCGTTGTAGGGGACGTCCTCGACGAGGGTGCCGTCGCGGTCGAACAGCACGGCCTTGACCGGGCTCATCGTGCCACCTCCTGCCAGGCGTGGGCGTGGCGGTGGCGCCATTCGCCGGTCAGCCGGTGCCAGGTCGCGGCGGGCGGGATGAGCACGCTGGTCGCCAGCATCGTCGTCACCTCGCGGCGGGTGCGCGGGCCGGGGGCGATGCGGGCCCGGGCGAACTCGGCGGTGCCCGCGGCCCAGCCGAGCGCGCAGGCCGTGGCGGCCCGGGCGTGCCCGGTGGCGGCGAGGGCGCACGCGGCGACGCCCGCGGTGGTGATCGCGGCGTGCTTGCGGATCCGGCCGCGCGGCGCGACCGCCTTGTCCCACCAGTCGCGTCCGTGCAGATGCCGCATGAGGGCGTCGTCGGCGTTGCCGCGCTGCTGCCGTACGGACACCCAGCGGTCGGCGGGGCGCACGGGGTGGCGGGTGGTGCGCCGGCCCTGGCGGATGCGCCAGCCCGCGTCGAGGACGCGCAGCGCGAGGTCGGCGTCCTCGCGGAAGGCGCGCCGGAAGCGTTCGTCGAAGCCGCCGACCTGTTTGAGGGCCTCGGTGCGGTAGGCCATGTCGGCGGTGATCCAGTGGGCCCGGGCGAGTCCGGCGGTGCCGCGTTCCCAGTCGGTGGGGCGGCGTTCGCCGGGCAGGGGCACGGCGATGACGCCCTGGACGCCCGCGATGTCGGGGGCCGCCTCGGCGAGGTCCTCGGCCAGCTGGTCGCACCAGTGGGGCCCGACCTGGACGTCGTCGTCGAGGAACACGGTCCACGGCGCGGTCACGGCCCGCAGCCCGGTGTTGCGGGCGGCGGCGGGCCCACGACCGCCGCCGCCCAGCACGGTGGTGCGCTCCCGCAGATCGCCGAGGACGCTCAACGGGTGCTCCAGCTTCCCGGGTTCGGGGTCGGGCCGGTCGTCGACGAGGACGATCTCCTCGGGGCGCGGCCCGGTCGCGGCGGCGAGGGCCGCGAGGCAGTCGGCGAGGGTGTCCCGCACGAGGGTGGGGATCACCACGGCGTAAGGGGTCATGCGGCGGTCCTCCCTCCGTACGCGCGAGAGCGGCGGACCGCGTACGGCCCGATGGCCAGCAGGTCGACGGGCGCGGACCCGAAGCACTCCAGGGCGTCGCGCGGGTCGTCGACCATGGGCCGGCCGGCGGTGTTGAGGCTGGTGTTGACGACCACGGGCAGCCCGGTGCGTCGTTCGAAGGCGCGCAGCATCCGCGCCACGAGCGGTTCGCGGCGTTCCTCGACGGTCTGGATGCGGGCGGTGCCGTCCACGTGCACCACGGCCGGGATGCGCTCGCGCCACCGCTCGGCGACGTCGTGCACGAACAGCATGTACGGGCTGGGCAGCGGGCCGCCGGAGAACAGTTCGGCGGCGCGGTCGGCCAGCACCATGGGGGCGACGGGCCGGAACTCCTCGCGTCCCTTGACGTGGTTGAGGCGTTCCAGGTTCTCGGCGCGGCCGGGGTGGGCGAGCAGGGAGCGGTGTCCGAGGGCGCGCGGGCCGTACTCGCTGCGGCCCTGGAACCAGGCGACGACACCGTCCTGGGCGAGCACTTCGGCGACGGTCTCGGCGATGTCGTCGGGCTCCTCGTAGGGGACGGCGGCGGTGTCGAGGCGGGCGCGCAGTTCGTCGTCGCTCCAGCCGCGGCCGAGGTCGGCGCCGGGCATGGGGGCGGGCCGTCCGGTGTGCGCCGCGGCGTGGTGCAGGGCGCCGCCGAGGGCGGTGCCGGCGTCACCGGCGGCGGGCTGCACCCAGACGTCCCGGTAGGGCCCCTTGGCGGCGATCTTGGAGTTGGCGACGCAGTTGAGGGCGACTCCCCCGGCCATCGCCAGTGCCTCGCCGCCCGCCTCGCGGTGCAGCCAGTCGACGAGCTCCAGCAGGACCTCCTCCAGGACGGCCTGGGTGCTGGCGGCGAGGTCGGCGTGGCCTTGCGTCCATGCCTCGCCCGGGGCGCGGGGCGGGGCGAAGGACGCCCAGTCGACGCCGTGGGCGCGGAAGCCGCCGTGGCCGGTGGGGTGGACGTACTGGCGCAGTCCGGGCAGGAAGCGCGGGGTGCCGTAGGAGGCGAGGGCCATCACCTTGTACTCGTCGCTGCTGCGCAGGAAGCCGAGGTGCTCCGTCAGCTCCTCGTAGACCAGTCCCAGCGAGTCGGGCAGCGCCTGGGTGGCGAGGGTGTCCAGCGTGCCGTCGTGGTAGCGGCCGGCCAGGTGGGAGGCGGCCTCGCCGCGGCCGTCGAGGACGAGGACGGCGCTGTCGGGGTGGGGGGAGGCGGGCCCGGCGGAGGCGGCGTGGGCGACGTGGTGGGGCACGAAGACGACCCGCTCGGGGTCCAGGCCGGGCAGGGCCTCGGCGAGGAACTCGGGGGCGCGGCGGGCGTACTCCAGGCGCAGCGGGTCCCAGGGGTCGTCGAGGCCCATGTCGCGGGCGGGGCGGGCGAGCGCCGGGTCGAAGGAGTAGGTGACGGCGTCCAGGTCCTCGGGTCGCAGTCCCGCGTGCTCCAGGCACCAGCGGGCGGACAGCTCGGGCAGCTCCCACGCGGAGAACGGCAGCGGGCGCTTGCCGTGCTTGCGGCGGCTGAAGCGCTCCTCCTCGGCGGCCGCCACCGTGTGGCCGTCGACGACGAGAGCGGCGGCCGGGTCGTGGAACAGGGCGTTGATACCAAGGATGCGCATGGGGGGTGTGCTCCGTCCCGAGCGGCGTGTGACGACTACGGTGCTGGCGAGTGCCGCGGTGCAGCTGTCTCAAACACTTGGAGCCAACTGTCGACACAAAGCCGGATTTTTTACTTTCTGTCGGTCGGCGATGACCGCTCTGTGACCGGCTCAGGCCGCGACGGACCGCGAGAACCAGCCAATGGTGCGCTCCAGCCCTTCGCTCCAGCCGACACGGGGGTGCCAGCCGAGCCGTTCCCGGGCCAGCCGGGTGTCGGGGCGGCGCCGACCGGGGTCGTCGACCGGGCGGTCCACGAACCGGATGCGGGAGGCGGAGCCGGTGAGCTCGACGATCCTGCGGGCCAGCTCCAGCATGGTGATCTCGTCGCCGCCCCCGATGTTCACGGGCCCGGTCTCGTCGGCGGCGGCCAGCGCGAGCACGCCCTCCACGGTGTCGTCGACGTAGCACAGGGAGCGGGTCTGCGCGCCGTCGCCGGCGACGGTCAGGGGCATGCCGTCGAGGGCCTGCGCGATGAAGGTGGGCACGGCGCGGCCGTCGCCGGTGCGCATGCGGGGCCCGTAGGTGTTGAAGATGCGGACGATGGCGGCGTCGGTGCCGTGGACGCCGCGGTGGGCGGTGACCAGGGCCTCCGCGAAGCGCTTGGACTCGTCGTAGACGCTGCGCGGCCCGACCGGGTTGACGTTGCCCCAGTAGCCCTCGTGCTGCGGGTGCTCCAGCGGGTCGCCGTAGACCTCGGAGGTGGAGGCGAGGACGAGGCGGGCGCCGTCGGCGCGGGCCCGGTCCAGCGCCAGGCGGGTGCCCGTGCTGCCGACGTCGAGGGTCTCCAGCGGCAGCCGCAGGTAGTCGGCGGGCGAGGCGGGGCAGGCGAAGTGCAGCACGAGGTCGTACCGGCCGGGCAGGGCCCGCCAGACCGCCGGGTCGGTGGCGTCGCCGGGCACGAAACGGAAGCCGGGCCGCTGCTCCAGTTCGGCCACGTTGGCGCGGGAGCCGGTGGCCAGGTTGTCCAGGCACACGACGTCCGTGCCGGTGTCGAGCAACCGCGCGCACAGATGGGACCCCACGAATCCGGCGCCACCGGTCACCAGCGCCCGGCGCCACGCTTGTCCGCCCATGGGGCTCTCCCTCCACTCGCTTTCACTTGCGTGACGGCGCGAGTAACCAGAGGGGGCGCCGAGACACTATGAACAGCGTGTATAAACCGCACGACGACCGACGCTTCGGCGCCGAAAAGGAGTTGCGTCCGCCGTCGCGCGCGGGGAGGGTGCGAGGGCGTCGAAGGGAGACCCCGTGTCCGACATCCCCGCCGTCCAGGAGTTCGCCGTCGCGGACCGGGACGCCGGCCCGTACGGCATCACGACCGGGCCCGACGGGGCCCTGTGGCTGACCTTCGTGCACGGCGGCCGGATCGGACGCCTCACCCCGGACGGCGAGCTCACGGAGTACCCGCTGGACTCGCCGTCCTGCCGCCCCGCGGTCATCACGCCCGGCCCGGACGGGGCCCTGTGGTTCACCCGCCTCGGGGACCACCGGATCGGGCGCGTCACGGTCGACGGCGAAACCGAGTCGTTCCGGCCGCCGACACCCGACTGCGGCCCGTACGGCATCACGGCGGGCCCGGACGGCGCGCTGTGGTTCACGCAGATGAACACGGACCGCATCGGGCGGGTGACGCCGGAGGGCGCGTTCACCGAGTTCGCCCTCCCGGTGACGGGCGCCTCCCCCTCGGCCCTCACCACCGGCCCGGACGGCGCGCTGTGGTTCACCCTCAACCAGGCCGACGCCATCGGCCGCATCACCGTCGAGGGCACCGTCGTCCTGCACCCCCTGCCCACCCCGGGCGCCGCACCGGTCGGCATCACGAGCGACGGCACGGACCTGTGGTTCGTGGAGATCGCCGCGGGCCGGCTGGGCCGCATCTCACCGGCCGGCCGGGTCGAGGAGTTCCCCCTCCCCGACCCCGCGTCCCGCCCCCACGCCCTCACCACCACCGGCCCCGGGGACTGCTGGTTCACCCTGTGGGCCGCCGACCGCGTCGCCCACCGCGCCCCGGACGGCACCCTCACCGAACACGCCCTGCCGTCCCCGGCCTCCGAACCCCACGGCATCACGGTGGGCCCCGACGGCGCGCTCTGGGTGGCCCTGGAGGCGGGAGCGGTGGCCCGGGTGGCTCGCTAGGCACACCGGCCGTTCAACCGGTTCCCTACGATCGTGGCGTGGTGGACATCCTGCTTGAACGTACGGTCCCGCTGCCCCTCGACGAGGCATGGCGGCGGGTCACGCAGTGGCGGCGGCACGGGGACGTGGTGCCGCTGACGGCGGTCAGGGTGGAGCCGCCCGCGCCGACCCGGAGGGGCACGCTCGTCGTGGCCCGTTCGGGTGTCGGGCCGCTGGCCTTCGACGATCCGATGGAGGTCACGGTCTGGCAGCCGCCGCAGGACGGGGCCGCGGGGCGGTGCCGGCTGGAGAAGCGGGGGCGGGTCGTACTGGGCTGGGCGGAGCTGGAGGTGCGCCCGGGGCCGGGGGGCCGGGCCCGCGTGGTGTGGCGGGAGGAGATCCGGGTCCGTCCGCTGCCCTCCCTCTTCGACGGCCTGCTGCGGCGATCCGCCCGGTATGTGTTCGGGCGGGCACTGAACCGGCTGCTCAGACAGGCGTGACGCCCCGGCGGCCGCTCGGGCGGAACTTTCTTCCAAGACAGGGCCGCCGAAGTCGGCGACCGTAGTGGCATGCGCGGTGACGAAACGGAGGCCCGGCTCGGCTGGGAAGTCGCCCTCCCCCTGGACGGCACGTCGCTCGGCGGCGTCCGGATGGCCGGGTTCCGGGACCGGGCCGCCGTCGGACTGGACCTGCACGTGCTCCCGCAGCCGGCGGTGATCGTCGTCCTCGGGTTCGGGGAGGAGCCGCTCTCCGTCGAGGGCGGCACCGGCCGGCGGCCCCTGCGGAGCCTCGTCGCCGGGCTGTCACCGGGGGCGGCCCGGATCCGGGGCGAGGGCGTCGAGTGCGTCGAGATGCGTCTGTCGCCCCGGGCCGCCTACGCCCTGCTGGGCGTGGGCCCGCGCGAGCTGGACGGGTCCGTCACCGACTTGGAGGAGCTCTGGGGCCGGGACGAGCGGCGGCTGCGCGAGCGGCTGGCCGACGCCCCGACCTGGCAGGAACGCCTCACGCTGGTGGACGGCTTCCTCGCCGAACGGGCCGCCCGCGCACCGGTGATGGCGCCCGAGGTCGCCGCCGCCTGGAACACCATCGTGGCCCGGCGCGGCCGGGTACGGGTCGCAGATCTCGCCGCCTCCTGCGGCTGGAGCCGCAAGCGGCTGTGGGCACGGTTCAGCGACCAGATCGGCCTCACCCCGAAGCGCGCCGCCATGCTGGTCCGCTTCGACCACGCCGCCCGTGCGCTCAGCGCGGGCGCCCACCCCGCCGACGTGGCCCTGGCGTGCGGCTACGTCGACCAGCCCCATCTCCACCGTGACGTCCTGGCGTTCGCCGGATGCACGCCCACCGCCCTGGCCGGCCGCCCCACCACGGCCGGCTGACCGGACCGCCGCCCTGGCCGGCCCACCACCGCCGGCTGATCGGATCCCACACCACAGGAGGAGCCCCGTGGCGAACACCCCTGCCCCGGCACCGGACATGACCGACCGCGACCTGCTGGTACGCCTCGTCTTCGGCAGCATGGCCGCGCAGACCGTACGCGCGGCCGTCCGGCTGAGGATCGTCGAACTGATCGGCGACACGCCCCGCCCGGCCGCCGACGTCGCCAACGACGCCGGAGCCGAACCCCAGCCCATGACCCGCCTGTTGCGCGCCCTGGCCGGCCTCGGCCTGCTGAGGGAACACAGCTTCGGCACCTTCGCGGTGGCCCCGGCGGGCGCCCTCCTCGACCCGGCCCGTCCCGGCTCCCTCACGTCGTTCGTGCGGATGTTCACCGAGCCGGAGATCACCCGGGCCTGGGAGCACCTGGACGACAGCGTCCGCACCGGCGACGTCGCGTTCGACGCCGTCTTCGGCACGGACTTCTTCACTCACCTCGCCCGGCGGCCCGAGCTGTCCGCCGAGTTCAACGCGGCGATGAGCCAGGCCACCGAGGAGGCCGCGGCCGTCCTGCCGCGCGCCTTCGACTTCGGCCGGTTCGGCACGGTCACGGACGTCGGCGGCGGAGACGGCACCCTCCTGGCCGCCGTACTCGCCGCGTTCCCGGGTCTCAAGGGGGTCGTCCTCGACACGGCCGACGGCCTCGCCCAGGCGCCCGGGACCCTGCGCCGGCACGGACTCGCCGACCGCTGCTCCCTGGTCGCCGGGGACTTCTTCCACTCGGTGCCCAAGGGCTCGGACCTCTACCTCGTGAAGAGCATCATGCACGACTGGCCGGACGACCGGGCGGTCACGATCCTGCGCCACTGCCGCGCGGCACTGCCGTCCGGCGGACGGGTCCTGATCCTGGAACCCGTGCTGCCCGAGGCGGTCGGGGCCGACGGTGACGCGAGCACGTATCTCAGCGACCTCAACATGCTGGTGAACGTGGGCGGCAGGGAACGCACCCGCCGGGACTTCGAGGACCTGTGCCGGGCCGCCGGCCTCGCGCTGCTCTCGGTCACCCCGCTCCCGGAGGCCGAGCCGTTCTCGCTCCTGGAGGCCGCCGCGGCGGACTGATCCGCTGTCAGGCCGTGACAGGCCAGGTCAGGCCACCGACCCGATCCGCCCGACCGCCCGGGACTCCTGGTCGTGGTGGATCGGCGTGTGGGCCCCGGTCAGTGACACGCCGCTGCCGCCGCGCCGGCCCGCGACGATCTCCGCCGCGATCGACAGGGCCGTCTCCTCGGGCGTACGGGCCCCGAGGTCGAGGCCGATCGGCGAGTGCAGCCGGCTCAACTCCCTCTCCGTGACGCCCACATCACGCAGGCGGGCGTTGCGGTCCAGGTGGGTGCGCCGGGAGCCCATGGCGCCGACGTACGCCACCGGCAGCCGCAGCGCGAGCCGCAGCAGGGGGACGTCGAACTTGGCGTCGTGGGTCAGCACGCACAGCACCGTGCGGGCGTCGACGTCGGTGCGCTCCAGGTAGCGGTGCGGCCACTCGACGACGATCTCGTCGGCCTCGGGGAAGCGCGCCCGGGTCGCGAAGACGGGCCGCGCGTCGCACACCGTCACGTGGTAGCCGAGGAACTTGCCGACGCGGACCAGGGCGGAGGCGAAGTCGATCGCGCCGAACACGATCATGCGGGGCGCGGGCACCGAGGACTCGACCAGGACCGTGAGCGGTGCTCCGCAGCGCGAGCCCTGCTCCCCGAGCTCCAGGGTGCCGGTGCGGCCGGCGTCCAGGAAGGCGCCCGCCTCGGCCGCGACCGTGCGGTCCAGTTCCGGGTGGCCGCCGAAACCGCCCTCCCAGGAGCCGTCGGGGCGGACCAGGAGGGCGCGGCCCGTCAGTTCGGCCGGGCCCGACACGATCCGCGCCACCGCCGCCGCCTCCCCTCGCGCGGCGGCGGTGAGCGCTGCCCGGACCACCGGGCGGACCGGATCGCCGGCCCGCACCGGGGTGACCAGGATGTCGATGACGCCGCCGCAGGTCAGGCCCACGGCGAAGGCGTCGTCGTCGCTGTAGCCGAAGCGCTCCAGGACGGTCTCGCCGTCCCGCAGCGCCTGCTCGCACAGCTCGTAGACCGCGCCTTCCACGCAGCCGCCGGAGACCGAGCCGATGGCGGTGCCGTCGGCGTCCACCGCGAGCGCGGCGCCGGGTTGCCGGGGCGCGCTGCCGCCGACGGCCACCACGGTGGCCACGGCGAAGTCACGGCCCTGCCCGACCCACCGGTTCAGCTCCTCGGCGATGTCCAGCATCTGTCTCGGTCTCCTCGGGGTTGTGGGAGGGACGGCGTCAGTGGACGCCCAGCCAGCTCTCGATCGGGTTGAGGGCGAAGTACACGAGGAACACCGCCGTGAGGACCCACATGAAGGCGCCGATCTCGCGCCACTTGCCCTGGGCGGTCTTGATGGCGACGTAGGAGATGACACCCGCGGCGACACCGGTGGTGATGGTGTACGTGAACGGCATCAGCACGACCGTCAGGAACACCGGGATGGCGGTGGCGCGGTCGGCCCAGTCCACGTGCCGGGCGTTCATCAGCATCATGGCGCCGATGACGACGAGGGCGGCGGAGGCGACCTCCTGCGGCACGATCGCGGTGAGCGGGGTGAAGAACAGGCAGGCCGCGAAGAACAGTCCGGTGACGACCGAGGCGAGGCCCGTGCGCGCGCCCTCGCCGACCCCCGTCGCCGACTCGATGAACACCGTCTGGCCGGAGCCGCCCGACACACCGCCGATGGCGCCGCCGGCCCCGTCGACGAACAGCGCCTTGGACAGGCCCGGCATCCGGCCCTTGTCGTCGGCGAGCTTCGCTTCCGTGCCGACGCCGATGATGGTGGCCATCGCGTCGAAGAACCCGGCGAGCACCAGCGTGAAGACGATCATGCCGACGGTCATCGCGCCGACCTCGCCCCAGCCGCCGAACTCGACGTCGCCGAAGAGCGAGAAGTCGGGCATGGACACCGCGCTGCCGTGCAGCTCGGGTGCGCCGGCCGCCCACTGCTTGGGGTCGACGACCCCGGCGGCGTTCAGGACCGCGGCCACGACCGTGCCGCCGACGATGCCGATGAGGATGGCGCCTGGGGTGTTCCGGGCCTGCAGCATGAAGATCAGCAGCAGGGTTCCGGCGAAGAGCAGGACCGGCCAGCCGGCCAGTTCGCCCGCCGGGCCGAGGGTGACGGGGGTGGCCTCGCCCTGGTGCACGAAGCCGGACTTGTAGAACCCGATGAGGGCGATGAACAGGCCGATGCCCATGGTGATGGCGTGCTTGAGCGCGAGCGGGATCGCGTTCATGATCATCTCGCGCAGGCCGGTGACGACCAGCAGCATGATGACGACGCCGTACATCACGCACATGCCCATCGCCTGCGGCCAGGTCATCTCGGGCGCGACCTGGGAGGCGAGGACCCCGGAGACGGAGAGTCCCGCGGCGAGGGCGAGCGGCACCTTGCCGACGAAGCCCATCAACAGGGTGGTGAGGGCCGCCGCGAACGCGGTCGCGGTGATCAGCGCCTGCTGGCCGAGCGTGGCCCCGGCCACGTCCTTGCCGGACAGGATCAGGGGGTTGAGCAGGAGGATGTACGCCATCGCCATGAAGGTCGTGACGCCGCCGCGCACTTCGCGGGCGACCGTGGACCCTCTGTGGGATATGTGGAAGTACCGGTCGAGCCAGGACCGCCCGGCCGGGACGCGGGTGCCTTCGCCCGCGTCGTCGGCTGTGGTCCTCGGCTCTACTGACTGCTGGGTCATGTGGGCCTGCTCCCAAGTTTCAAAGGGGGTTGGGACGTTCACGACCCGGGGGACGGCCCGAGACGAACTGGGGCCCGGGGGACGACGTCCCCCAGGCCTACTCGACTGCTCAGCCCTCGGAGAGCTGCGTACCCGTCAGGTGCTCGGGCCGTACCGGGGTCCGGTTCAGCTCGAGTCCGGTCGCGTCGCGGATCGCCGCGAGCACGGCCGGCGTCGACGACAGGGTGGGTGCCTCGCCGATGCCGCGCAGCCCGTACGGGGCGTGCTCGTCGGCGAGTTCGAGCACGTCGACGGGGATGGTCGGCGTGTCGAGGATGGTGGGGATCAGGTAGTCGGTGAAGGACGGGTTCTTCACCTTCGCCGTCTTGGGATCGACGACGATCTCCTCCATGACCGCCACGCCCAGGCCCTGCGTGGTGCCGCCCTGGATCTGGCCGATGACGGAGAGCGGGTTGAGCGCCTTGCCGACGTCCTGGGCGCAGGCCAGCTCGATCACCTTGACCAGGCCGAGCTCGGTGTCGACCTCGACGACGGCCCGGTGCGCGGCGAAGGAGTACTGCACGTGCCCGTTGCCCTGGCCGGTGCGCAGGTCGAAGGGCTCGGTCGGCCGGTGCCGCCACTCCTCCTCGACCTCCACGACCTCGTCCTCGAGGACGTCGGCCAGGTCGCCGAGGACCTCACCGCCGTCGGTGACGACCTTGCCGCCCTCCAGGAGGAGTTCCGCCGTGGCCCAGGCCGGGTGGTAGGAGCCGAACTTGCGGCGGCCGATCTCCAGGACCTTCTCGCGCACGAGCTCGCAGGCGTTCTTCACCGCGCCGCCGGTGACGTACGTCTGCCGCGAGGCCGACGTCGAACCGGCGCTGCCCACCTGGGTGTCGGCCGGGTGGATGGTCACCTGCGTGACGCCCAGCTCGGTACGGGCGATCTGCGCGTGGACGGTGACACCGCCCTGCCCGACCTCCGCCATCGCCGTGTGGACGGTGGCGACGGGCTCGCCGCCCACCACCTCCATGCGGACCTTGGCGGTGGAGTAGTCGTCGAAGCCCTCGGAGAAGCCGACGTTCTTGATGCCGACCGCGTAGCCGACCCCGCGGACGACGCCCTCGCCGTGCGTGGTGTTGGACAGGCCGCCCGGCAGCTGCCGTACGTCGGCGCCCTCGCTGGACTCCCACTGGCGCTCCGGCGGCATCGGCATCGCCTTGACGCGGCGCAGCAGTTCGGCGACGGGGGCCGGGGAGTCGACCGGCTGCCCGGTGGGCATGATGGTGCCCTGCTCCATGGCGTTCAGCTGCCGGAACTCGACCGGGTCCATGCCGAGTTTCTTCGCCAGCTTGTCCATCTGCGCCTCGTAGGCGAAGCACGCCTGGACCGCGCCGAAGCCGCGCATGGCGCCGCACGGCGGGTTGTTGGTGTAGAGGGCGATGGCCTCGATGTCCACGTCGTCGATCACGTACGGGCCGACGGACAGGGAGGAGGCGTTGCCGACGACCGCCGGGGAGGCGGAGGCGTAGGCGCCGCCGTCCAGGACGATCCGGCACTTCATGTGCGTGAGCTTGCCGTCCTTGGTGGCGCCGTGCTCGTAGTGGAGCTTCGCGGGGTGGCGGTGGACGTGCCCGAAGAAGGACTCGAAGCGGTTGTAGACGATCTTGACGGGCTTGCCGGTGCGCAGCGCCAGCAGGCAGGCGTGGATCTGCATCGACAGGTCCTCGCGGCCGCCGAACGCGCCGCCGACGCCGGACAGCGTCATCCGCACCTTGTCCTCGGGCAGGCCGAGCACGGGCGCGATCTGGCGCAGGTCGCTGTGCAGCCACTGGGTGGCGATGTAGAGGTGGACGCCGCCGTCCTCCTCCGGGACGGCGAGGCCGGACTCGGGGCCGAGGAAGGCCTGGTCCTGCATGCCGAAGGTGTACTCGCCCTCGACGATCACGTCGGCGCGCTCCCGGGCGGCCGCCACGTCACCGCGGACGATCGGCTGCCGGTGCACGATGTTGGGGTGCGGGACGTGCCCGGCGTGGTGGTCGTCGCGGTTCTCGTGGACGAGGATCGCGTCCGGGGCGGTGGCGGAGGCCTCGTCGGTGATGACGGGCAGCTCGCGGTAGTCGACCTTGATCTTGGCGGCGGCGCGGCGCGCGGTCTCCGGGTGGTCGGCGGCGACGATCGCGACCGGCTCGCCGTGGTGGCGGACCTTGCCGTGGGCGAGGACCGGGGTGTCCTGGATCTCCAGGCCGTAGTTCTTCACCTCGGTCGGCAGGTCGTCGTACGTCAGCACGGCGTACACGCCTGGCAGGGCGAGCGCCTCGCTCGTGTCGATGGACAGGATCTCGGCGTGCGCGACGGTCGACCGGAGGATCTGCCCCCACAGCATGTCCTCGTGCCACATGTCGGAGGAGTACGCGAACTCGCCGGTGACCTTGAGGGTGCCGTCCGGGCGGAGCGTGGACTCGCCGATGCCGCCCTTGGTCTGCGAGCCCTGGGTGATCTTGGTGGGGGTTCCGTTGGGGGAAGACATGCTCAGACCGCCTCTCCCTGCCGGGCGGCCGCCAGACGGACCGCGTCCATGATCTTCTCGTAGCCGGTGCAGCGGCACAGGTTGCCCGACAGCGCCTCGCGGATGTCCGCGTCGGTCGGGTTGGGGTTGCGCTCCAGCATCTCGTCGGCGGCGACCAGCAGGCCGGGCGTGCAGAAGCCGCACTGGACGGCGCCGGCGTCGATGAACGCCTGCTGGATCGGGGAGAGTTCGGTGCCCTCGCCGGTCTGCGAGTCGGTCCCCTTCGCCTCCCACTGCTGCGCGTTCTGCAGGGACGTACCGCAGGCGCCGGTGGCGCAGCCGCCCTCGGCGCGCTGCCTGGCGTACTCCGCGAGCCCCTCGACGGTGACGACCTCGCGGCCCTCCACCTGCCCGGCGGCGACCAGGCACGAGCACACCGGGACACCGTCCAGCCGGACCGTGCACGAGCCGCACTCGCCCTGCTCGCAGGCGTTCTTCGACCCCGGCAGCCCGAGCCGCTCCCTCAGCACGTACAGCAGGGACTCGCCCTCCCACACGTCGTCGGCTTCCTGCGGACGGCCGTTGACCGTGAAGTTCACGCGCATTACGCAGCTCCCTCGGTGACGCGGCGGGCGCCGCGGTAGGACTCCCAGGTCCAGGTCAGCGTCCGGCGGGCCATGACGCCGACCGCGTGGCGGCGGTAGCTCGCGGTGCCCCGGACGTCGTCGATCGGGTTGCAGGCGGCGGAGCACAGGTCCGCGAACTGCTTGGCGACCGACGGGGTGATGATCTTCCCGTTCTCCCAGAAGCCGCCCTCCTCCAGCGCGGCGTTCAGGAACTCCTCGGCCGCCTTGGCCCGGATGGGCGTCGGGGCCGCGGAACCGATGCCCGTCCGCACGGTCCGCGTCCGCGGGTGCAAGGCCAGCCCGAAGGCGCACACGGCGATCACCATCGCGTTCCGGGTGCCCACCTTGGAGAACTGCTGCGGCCCGTCGGCCTTCTTCACGTGCACGGCCCGGATCAGCTCGTCGGGCTCCAGCGCGTTGCGCTTCACACCCGTGTAGAAGTCGTCGATCGGGATGCGGCGCGAGCCGCGCACCGACGCGACCTCCACCTCGGCGCCCGCGGCGAGCAGGGCGGGGTGGGCGTCGCCGGCCGGGGAGGCGGTACCGAGGTTGCCGCCGACGCCGCCGCGGTTGCGGATCTGCGGGGAGGCGACCGTGTGCGAGGCGAGGGCGAGCCCCGGCAGTTCGGCTCGGAGGTTCTCCATGATCCGCGTGTACGGCACGGAGGCACCCAGCCGCACGCTCTCCTCGCCGACCTCCCACTCGGAGAGGTCGCCGATGCGGTTCAGGTCCATGAGGTACTCGGGCCGGCGGTGGTCGAAGTTGATCTCGACCATCACGTCGGTGCCACCCGCAATCGGCACAGCGGTGGGGTGCTCGGCTTTCGCGGCGAGCGCCTCCTCCCAGCTGGCGGGGCGAAGGAAGTCCATGACCGGCTCTCTTCTTCGTCTTCTCGTGGGGCGTTCAGATTGAGCCAATCCGTGTGCGGCGGTCCCGGCTCGTTCATGTGCTGTTAACGCGTAATGGACTCAGTACACAGCGCGGTGCTCCGACGGGGTCAGTCACGGAAACCATGAAGGAGTTGGCTGGCCAGGAGAGGCATCTTGTAGATTCGTATGAACGGAGGCCATCGGAAACCTCCTCGTTTTCCTGTGGAAACGCGCGACACAACCGCGTGACCTGGGACACAGCCGGGACGCCGTTCCGGGACGGCGAGCCTGGCTCACCAGCGCTCCGAACAGGCGTTCATCCCGCACCCCACCAAGACCCACCATTGATTTCGAGACAAAGAACGGCGGCGACGAGAATGCGGCTGCGCGCACTGCTGGACACGGACGCGCTGGGCCTCAAGCTGCTCGGCGGCGAGGACGAGCTGGACCGCGCCGTGCGGGGTGTGATGACCACCGACCTGCGCGACCCCAGCCGCTACCTCTCGGGCGGCGAACTGGTGCTCACGGGCCTGGCCTGGCGCCGGGACGCCGCGGACTCGGAGCCGTTCGTCCGCATCCTGGTGCAGGCGGGGGTGGCGGCCCTCGCGGCGGGCGAGGCGGAGCTCGGCGACGTGCCGGAGGACCTGGTCGCGGCCTGCGCCCGCCACCGCCTCCCGCTCTTCGCGGTGCACGAGTCGGTGGCCTTCGCGACGATCACCGAGCACGTCGTGCGGCAGGTCTCCGGCGAGCGGGCCGGTGATCTCGCGGCGGTGGTCGACCGGCACCGCCGGATGATGACCTCGGGCCCGGCGGGCGGCGGCCCCGACGTGGTGCTCGATCTCCTCGGCTCGGACCTGGACCTGCGCGCCTGGGTCCTCTCCCCGACCGGCCGCCTGATCGCGGGCCCGAAGACGTCGGGCCCGGCCCTGCCGCCCGAGGCCTGCGGCCGGCTCGCGGCGGAACACCTGACCGCGACCCGCACGGGCCGCCGCGGCCCCCACCGCGTCATCCTGGGCGCCACCACCTACTCCCTCTTCCCGGTCCGCTCGACGGGCCGCTCCCCGCAGACCGCCCGGGACGCCCGCGAGACCGTCCTGTCCGACTGGCTGCTGGCCGTCGAGGCGGACGCCGGCGACTGGGCCGAGGAGCGCCTCGACCTGCTGCACGGCGTCACCCAGCTGATCGCCGTCGAGCGGGACCGCCGCGACGCGGCCCGCACGGTCCGCCGCCGCCTCGCCCAGGAGGTCCTGGAACTGGTCCAGACGGGCGCGGCCCCCGCCGAGATCGCCGCGCGCCTGCGCGTGGCCGCCCCGGTCCTGCTGCCCGGCCTCGGCGCGGCGCCGCACTGGCAGGTGGTCGTGGCCCGTGTCGACTGGGACGGCGGCGAGATCGAGGGCGGTCCGGTCGCCCAGGCCCTGCTGGAGGAGGTCCTGGTCGACCCCCGCTCCGCCGGGCCGGAACACTCCGACCGCATCGCGGTCTCCCACACCGGCGACGAGGCCATCGCCCTGGTCCCCCTCCCCGCCGTCTCCGCGGAGCACGACGGCTCGGAGACCGGCGTCCTCGCGGACGCCCTCCTGGAGTCCGTACGGGACCCCCTCACGGCCGGCCTCGACGGCGACGGCCGCCTCACCCTCGGCGTCAGCGCGGCGGTCCACTCCGCGGAGGGCCTGCGCGGCGCCCTGGAGGAGGCCCGGCACGCCCGCCGCGTCGCCGCGGCCCGCCCGGGCCGGGTCTGCGCCGCGGGCCACCAGGAACTGGCCTCCCACGTCCTGCTGCTCCCCTTCGTCCCCGACGACGTCCGCCGCGCCTTCACCGCGAGGCTCCTCGACCCCCTGCGGGACTACGACCGCCGCCACCGCGCCGAACTCATCCCCACCCTGGAAGCGTTCCTCGACTGCGACGGCTCCTGGACCCGCTGCGCCACCCGCCTCCACCTGCATGTCAACACGCTGCGCTACCGGGTGGGCCGGATCGAGCAGTTGACGAGCCGTGACCTGTCACGGCTGGAGGACAAGCTGGACTTCTTCCTGGCCCTGCGGATGAGCTGAGACAAGGGGCGTCCCGGCCCGAACACCGGGCGCCCCGGAGTCCCACGACTTTGTGAAATCCTTCACCCACCCTCTTGGCCCGGCCCGCCGATTCATGCTGAGATGCCGCCACCACTCAACAGCTCGATGGCGTGCTCGGGGAGGGCAACGTGGCGCATACCGCCATGTCTGGTAACGGAACGACCGCCGGTGACGATCCCCTCCAGACCGCGGTATGGCGGCTGCGCTCCCGCGGGTGCTGGGCCGACGCGGCCGCCCTGCTGCTGCCGGACACCCCCGCGGCGGCGCTGCAACGCGCTTCCCTGCTGGTGGAGCGGTGTCTCTACACCGAGCAGGGCTGGGAGGAGGCCGAGGACGCGCTGCGCACGGCCGAGGCGCTGGCGCACAGCGACGACGAGCGGGGCGCGGCCGCTTGTGAACGCGGGTACTTGGCCTACGCGGCGACCCTGCTGGCGGTCCGGGACCGGGCCGACGAGGCGCGGGCCGCGCTGGGCCGGGCCGCGGCGCTCATCCCTCCGGGGGCTCCCGCGCGGGCCCTGCTGGACTTCCGGCGCGGGCTCCTGGCGGAGAACCTGACCCGCTCGCCCCAGGCCGCGCGCGCCGCCTACCGCCGCGCCCACGCAGGGGCGACGGCCCACTCCGACCCGCTGCTGCTCTCCTTCACGTGGCGGCACCTGGCGGGACTCGCCCTCCGGGACGGGGAGTTGGCGGAGGCACGGCACGGTTTCACCGAGTCCCTGCGGATCCGTGAGGAGCTGGGCTACCTGGTGGGTACGGCCCCCGCGCTGGTGTCCCTGGCCGACACGGAGACGGAACCGGAGGCGTCCCGGCTGCGGGAGGAGGCACGGCGGTTGTTCCGGTTGCTCGGGGGTGTGCCGACGTGGCTGGCACGGCAGCTGTCACCGATGCCGCCGACGGCGGGGGCGGCGACGGCGTGAGGGCTTGAGCGGGCTCCAAGGTGCTCGGCGTTGCCGCTGAGGCGGGGTGGGTGCGCAGCTCGGCGCGACGAGGTGCCTCCCCCAAGCTCTCGACTTCGCTCGAGCAGGGGGACCCCCACCGCCCACCCGTGCCGCCCCAGCGGCACGACTGCCCGCAGCTAGGGCGGCAGCCACGACGCACCCGCAGCCGCCGGATCACGCAAGGGGACGTGTCGGGGGGTGTCCGCCCGCAGCGGTTGGCGCGTCAACGCCGGCGAGTCGGTGTCTCACCCCATCGCGCCGTTCCGAGGACGGACACCCCCCGGCGCGGCCCCGACCCACCACCCGGCGGCAGGCGCTACGCGCACCCCCACCGAACAGCCACAGGCCGCCGCAGGCACCCCCCGCTCAGCCCCCCGCCGCACCCGCGAAATGCTCGCCCACCAGCACCCGCACCACTTCCAGATCCCGGGCGATCAACGCATCCAGCAACGCCGTGTGCTCATGCGCGTCCGCCACCAGGTCCGCCCGCCCCCGCACCCCCGGCCCACCCCCGGCCAGCGGCCACTGCGCCCTGCGGTGCAGATTCTCCGCGATCTGGACCAGCTGCTCGTTCCCGGAGAGGGACAGCACGGCCCGGTGGAACCCCCGGTCGGACTCCGCGTACGTCGCCCGGCAGCCGGTGGACGCCGCCCGGACCGTCGCCTCGGCGAGGGGGCGCAGCTCGGCCCAGCGCTCGGCGGGCACCGTGCGGGCCAGCCGCAGCATCACCGGGACCTCGATCAGCGCCCGCACCTCGGCCAGTTCCGCCAGCTCCCGCGCCCCCCGCTCGACCACCCGGAACCCACGGTTCGGCACGACCTCGACGGCCCCCTCCAGGGCCAACTGCTGCATCGCCTCCCGCACGGGCGTCGCGGAGACCCCGAACCGCTCGCCCAGCACCGGCGCCGAATACACCTCCCCGGGCCTCAGGTCCCCCGCCACCAGCGCGGCCCGCAGCGCGTCCACGATCTGCCCGCGCACGGAAGCCCGCTGGACGACGGCCCGAACCCGCGGAGCGCACGGCGCGGAGGGCTCACTGTGCGTGTGCTCCCCCCGCACGGCCCCCGCCTGCTCCGGCACCCGGGCCTGCCCGCCCGGCACCGCGGCACCCACACCGGCCCCAGCCCCGGCCCCGGCACCAGCCCCCGTAGCGGCCCCCTCCGAGGCCCCAGCCCCCCACGAAACCTCCGTCCCGGCGGAGCCCTGCGCGCCCTGCTTCAAGGGTCCTCCTCCGGACGTATCAGTACTTGGGGTCATTACGGCGGCTTGTTACTCGCCCGTCAAGCACCATAAGCGC
Organism: Streptomyces sp. SudanB52_2052; assembly: GCF_964272415.1. Classification (NCBI taxonomy): domain Bacteria; kingdom Bacillati; phylum Actinomycetota; class Actinomycetes; order Kitasatosporales; family Streptomycetaceae; genus Streptomyces; species Streptomyces sp. SudanB52_2052. Next base: position 1,861,868 of record NZ_OZ186796.1, read on the forward strand.
ACCGACCGTCAGTTCAAATCCCGGCGATCTTGGGTAAGGTAAGGCTTACCTTCAAATGCCCTGCACATCAGACGTGGATCGGTGATCGCATGCCCGTGCCCCGTTCGGCCGTCTCCGGCGCCTACGCCCGCCTGGCCGAGATCCTCCCGGGGCTCGCCATCACCGAACTGACCCCCGAAGAGGAGACCCCGCGCGGCGGCGGCTGGGTCACGGCCGCCGACCTCGCGGCCGCCGGCCCCGCCCTGGACACGTTCCTGGCCTGGGACGACGCCCAGATCGAACGCGACTACGACCAGCGGGCCCGCCCCGACGTCGTCGCCAGCTTCGGCCTGCACCGCTACGCGTGGCCAGCCTGCCTCCTGATCACCGCGCCCTGGTTCCTGCACCGCAGGGTCCCCCGCTACCCCGTGACGCACGTCTCGTACGACCGCACCGACCCCGGCCACGCCCTCGGCCACATGGCGGTCCGGCCGGCCGGTTTCGCCTGCCTGCCCGACGACGAGGCCGCCGCACTGCCCGGCGCCCGGGTCGTCCCGGACGAGGAGGCGCTGCGGGCCGAGGTGCGGTCGGCGGTCGCCGAGCACCTGGAGCCGGTCCTGACCGGCTTCGGCCCCCGGATGCGGCGCCGCGGCCGGGCCCTGTGGGGCATGGCGACCGACGAGATCGTCGAGGGCCTGTGGTACGTCGCCCAGTTGCTGGGCGGGATCGAGGAGCGGCGTGCGACGCGCGAGCTGGAGCTGCTCCTGCCGGGCGCGACGAAGCCGTACGTGGGCACGGCCGCGTTCCGGGAGCTGACCGGCCCGGGCGGCGAGCCCTTGCGCACCCGGGACCGTGCGAGCTGCTGCATGTTCTACACCCTGCGCCCGGAGGACACCTGCGCCACCTGCCCGCGCACCTGCGACGCGGACCGGGTCAGCAAGCTGCTGGCCACGGCCAGTTGACGCACTGTCGGACAACGCGCCTCCCCCCGTCCCGTAGGATCATCACGGAACCGGACACCCACACGCCCACAGGCGATTCACAACTTTCTCACCTGTCACGGGAACTTTCCGGAGAACCACCCGTACGGGTACTCTTGCTCGAACTCAACTCCCGCCCCTCAAGCGGCAGTTCGAGCAGAACGCCGCCCTGGGCATTCCCTTGCACTTCCTTGGCGGCCTCTTGCCCCGAAACCCCCTGAGGGCCGGTGGGATTGGGCCACTATGGCGGGCGTTACGCCCTATCCCCATGCAAGGGACCACCCACATGAGACTGACCGACATATCGCTGAACTGGCTGCTTCCGGGCGCCGTGCTTCTCCTGGGCATGCTGGCGGCGGTGGCGGTGCTCGCGCGCGGCAAGCGCTCCTCGGTCAAGGACACGAGCGCGGACGATTCCTGGGAGCGCAGCGAGGAACGCCGCAGACGCAAGGAGGCCGTCTACGGCACCGTCTCCTACGTCCTTCTGTTCTGCTGCGCGGCCGTCGCCGCCGCCCTCTCCTTCCACGGCCTGGTCGGCTTCGGCGAGCAGAACCTCGGCCTGTCCGGCGGCTGGCAGTACCTCGTCCCGTTCGGCTTGGACGGCGCGGCGATGTTCTGCTCCGTGCTCGCGGTGCGCGAGGCCAGCCATGGTGACGCCGCGCTCGGCTCCCGGATACTGGTCTGGACGTTCGCGCTCGCCGCGGCCTGGTTCAACTGGGTGCACGCGCCCAGGGGCGTCGGCCACGACGGCGCCCCCCACTTCTTCGCCGGCATGTCCCTCTCCGCGGCGGTCCTGTTCGACCGCGCGCTGAAGCAGACCCGCCGGGCCGCCCTGCGCGAGCAGGGCCTGGTGCCCCGCCCGCTGCCGCAGATCCGTATCGTGCGCTGGCTGCGGGCCCCCCGGGAGACGTACAAGGCCTGGTCGCTGATGCTGCTGGAGGGTGTGCGCAGCCTCGACGAGGCGGTCGACGAGGTCCGCGAGGACAAGCGCAAGAAGGACGCGGACCGGCAGCGGCGCCGCGACCAGCAGCGCGTGGAGCGCGCCCAGTTGAAGGCGATCAGCCGCGGTCACCGCGGCTACCTCGGCCGCGGCGGCGGCCGGCAGCTGGAGGTGCAGGTGGAGCGCGGCTCCTCGCAGGTCTCCGCGGAGCCTGCCATATCCGCGCCGGAACAACTGCCCGTCCGCTCGCGTCCCTCCCTGCAGCCCGTTCGCCACGGGGCTGACCCGGTGACCGTCGACCTCACCGCGGAGGACGACACCATGGCGCTGCCGCGTCTCGACTCCCTGGAGCGCAAGCTCAAGGACCTGGAGCAGCAGTTCGGCTGAGCGAGCCGCAGCACAGGACGAGGGGGCGTGGCCTGCGGGCCGCGCCCCCTTCGGCGTTCACGCCGCCTCGGCCGCCAGCTCGAACCAGACGGCCTTGCCCACCCCGTGGGCCCTGACCCCCCAGGCGTCCGCGAGGGACTGCACGAGGAACAGGCCCCTGCCGTTCGTGCCGTCGTCGGTGACCGGCAGGCGCAGCCGGGGTCTGCGGGCCACGAAGTCCCGTACCTCCACGTGCAGTCCGCGGGGGCCCACGGTGGCCGTCAGGACCGCGTCGTGGTCGGTGTGGACGATCGCGTTGGTGACGAGTTCGCTGGTGAGCAGTTCCGCTATGTCGGGAAGATCGGACCGCCCCGGCCTGCCGCACTGCCGGAGCAACTCCCGCAGGGCCTTCCGGGCTTCCGGTACGGCCCTGAGGTCCGCCCGCCCGAGTCTGCGCCGCAGCTGTGGCGCCGGCACCCGCTCCGTGACGTCGTCGGCCTTGTCCTCCACCGTCTTCGCCGAGAAGGCCCCTATTGCTACGGGACCGCCCCCTCGTGCCTGCCTCTCCATGACCCCCGCCCGCGCGCCGACGTCGGTTCCCCTCCTGCTCGAACACGTTCACGGGGATCCATGCCCCGTCGGACACGCGACAGTCATGTCGAATTGTCAACGACCAGGTGTTCGGCCACCGGAACGGGGCGGGCGGCCCGGGCGGCGGGCCGCTGAACGGCACGGCAGAGACGGAGAGAGGGACAAGAGGGTAGCCGGTCCGGGTCCCCGGGCGGATCCTGACCGCCCGAGATCGGACGATGGGCCGACGGCCGGCTGCCGATCCCTGCGTACGCGGTGAAGGGCTGGGGCGACGGGGCGGAGTGCACGGCGCCGCGGTGAAGTTGGCCGAAGTACGACGGTCCGCACGGCCGCCACGAGCAGGACGGGGCCGCCCTCCCCCACCCCCGTGGCGGGAGGACGGCCCCGGTCTTCCGGCGGACGCGCGGTCAGTACAGCTTGTTGACAGCGGTGGTCGTCGTCTTCTTGAAGGCCTCCACGGGAGCGCTGTCGAAGAAGCCCATCTGGCCCCACGACACGACGGTGACGGTCCTGCCGTCCCGTCCGACGGACAGCAGAGAGATGTCCGTGGCGCCCCAGGACGTCTCGGTGTACACGCCGCGGACGCGCGCCCCTTCCTCGACGGGCAGCGAACCGTAGTCCCGGCCCTCGGCCTCGACGACGTCCGGGTCGTTCTTCTCGATGCGGTCGGCGCAGGTGCGGATCAGGTCGTCGTAGTGCTTCGCCAGGGCCTTGGCCAGGGCGGGCGTGTCCGCCACGACGGTCAGCTGCACGGCGCTCGCGTCCACGTCGGTCCGGAACTCCCGGTACCGGTAGTCGTAGGAGGTCACGCCCTCCGTGTCCACGCAGGAGCCGAGTCCCTGCGGGAATCCCTCGGTGACCGGGCCGGCCGTCCAGGTCGAGGTCGGGTGCGGCGGCAGCTGGGACGCCGAGAGGAACTTGGGCGCGGCGGCCTTCGGTGCGGCGCCGGCGGCCGGTGCCGTGAGGACCGTGCCCGCCGCGAGGGCGGCGGCGGTGAGTGCGGTGAGAGCGCTTGCTCGCATGCGCATGGGCATGGGTGTTTCCCCCGTGGAAGAGTGCGTGGATGTGGATGCCGCGGCCGGTCCGGCTGGTCGGCCCGGGCCTGGTCGGTGCGGCACCAAGAGCATCAGCCGTCCCACGGCCCGGATGCAACCGCCCGCATCCGATCCGGCACGGTGGAACCATCCCAGCCCCTCTGACGTGCAGGTACATGGGTGCCTGGGATGCCGTCCCGGGCGGGGGGCGGACCACACGAGGGCGGGGGAACGGTGCCGGCACACGAAGAGGTCGACGACGTCGAGGAGTTCGCGGCGCGGTTGCGGGAGCTGAAGGACCGCACGGACCGCAGTTACGGCTCGCTGGCCCGCCGTCTGGCCATGAACACCTCGACCCTGCACCGCTACTGCGCGGGCGAGGCGGTCCCGCTCGACTACGCCCCGGTGGAACGTTTCGCGGCCCTCTGCGGGGCCTCCCCCGAGGAACGCCTGGAACTCCACCGCCGCTGGCTCCTGGCGGTGGAGGCCCGCCGACGGCCACGCACGGCGAGCACCACGAGCACCGCCGGCACGGCGGAGGGCGCGGTATCCGACGCGGGGGAGGAAGAGCCACCAGCCACGACGGACACGACGGACACGGCAGGCGCGGCCAACACCGCAGGTACGACCGACACTGCCGGCACAGCGAACACCACAAGTCGCTGGTACCGCCGCAGACGCGTCGCGGTCGGGCTGGCGGCCGCCTGCGCACTGCTCGCGACCCTCGGCAGCCTCTCCGCGCTGCCGGACAGCCGTCGGACGCCCGCCGACGACCGTGCCCGTGCCGCCGGCCCGTCCGCGAACGGCACGCCGGAGGCCGAGGCACCGGACCGCCGCACCGCCTCGCCCACCCCGGAGAACTCGCCCACCGGCAAACGGCCTTCACCGTCCGCCACCCCCAAGGAGAAGGAGAAAAAGAAGGAGCCCTCCCCGGGGCCCTCCTCCCGCACCACCCCGCCCACCGGCGGAACGCCCTCCGGCACTCCCCTCACCTGGTCCGTCGACTCCCAGGCCTGGAATCTCGGCTGCGGTCACGACTACGTCATCGCCAGGCCGCCGAGCCGGGTCGCCCCGCCCCCGCCCCCGCAGGACGCCGGCACCTGGGCGGCGGCCCACGGCGCGGTGCACGGCGGCGAGACGATCGTCGAACTGTCGGTGCAGGGGCGGTCCGACACGGCCGTGGTGCTGCACGCGCTGCGCGTGCGCGTGGTGGGGCGCGCGGCACCCGTCCAGGGCAACGCCTACGCCATGAACCAGGGCTGCGGCGGCGCCGTCACCCCGCGCCACTTCGCCGTGAACCTGGACAAGGACCGCCCCCTCGCCCATGCGGTCCCCGGGAACGACACCGGCACGCCGATCCCGGCCGTGCGCATGCCGTACCGCGTCTCGGCACAGGACCCCGAGGTGCTACTGGTCACCGCCCGGACGGAGGGCTGCGACTGCCGCTGGTACCTGGAGCTGGACTGGTCCTCCCAGGGCCGCCGAGGCACGATCCGCATCGACGACGACGGCCACCCGTTCCGCACCAGCGGCATCCGGGGCCTGCCCCGCTACCTGTACGACACGTCCGCCCGGCAGTGGGCGCCGTACAGCTGACCGCCTCGCTGTACGACATCACCCGCATCGAGGACAGACTCGACGCGGAGAGCCCCGGGCGGCGCGCCCTGGCCGCCCTGGCGAGACTAGGACTGGGGTCGCAGGCTCGCCCACCGTATGCGGCGCCATGACCGGGCCCCTACGGTCGCGGCACGTTGCGCAGGTTGGAGCGGGCCATCTGGAGCATGCGGCCCACGCCGCCGTCCAGGACGATCTTGGAGGCGGAAAGAGCGAAGCCGGTCACCATCTCGGCCTTGATCTTCGGTGGGATGGACAGGGCGTTGGGGTCGGTGACGACGTCGACGAGGGCAGGGCCCTTGTGCTTGAACGCGTCCTTCAGCGCCCCGGCGAGGTCCTTGGGCTTCTCGACGCGCACGCCGTAGGCGCCGCAGGCGCGGGCGACGGCGGCGAAGTCGGGGTTCTTGTTGGCGGTGCCGTAGGACGGCAGCCCGGCGACCAGCATCTCCAACTCGACCATGCCGAGGGAGGAGTTGTTGAAGAGGACGACCTTGACCGGGAGGTCGTACTGCACCAGCGTCAGGAAGTCGCCCATCAGCATGGAGAAGCCGCCGTCGCCGGACATCGACACGACCTGCCGCCCCCGGTCGGTGAACTGCGCGCCGATCGCCATGGGCAGGGCGTTCGCCATCGAGCCGTGGGAGAAGGAACCGATGACGCGGCGGCGGCCGTTGGGCGAGATGTAGCGGGCGGCCCAGACGTTGCACATGCCGGTGTCGACGGTGAACACGGCGTCGTCGGAGGCGACTTCGTCGAGCACGGACGCCACGTACTCGGGGTGGATCGGCGTGTGCTTCTCCACCTTGCGGGTGTAGGCCTTCACCACGCCTTCCAGCGCGTCGGCGTGCTTCTTCAGCATCCGGTCGAGGAAGCGGCGGTTCTTCTTCTCCTGGACGCGCGGGATGAGGCAGCGCAGCGTCTCCCGTACGTCGCCCCACACGGCGAGGTCCAGTTTCGAGCGGCGGCCGAGGTGTTCGGGCCGGACGTCGATCTGGGCGATCTTGACGTCGTCGGGGAGGAACGCGTTGTAGGGGAAGTCCGTGCCGAGCAGGATCAGCAGGTCGCACTCGTGGGTGGCCTCGTAGGCGGCGCCGTAACCGAGCAGTCCGCTCATGCCGACGTCGAAGGGGTTGTCGTACTGGATCCACTCCTTGCCGCGCAGGGCGTGCCCCACCGGGGACTTGATCTTCCCGGCGAACTCCATGACCTCGGCGTGCGCCCCGGCCGTGCCGCTGCCGCAGAAGAGGGTGACCTTGCCGGCCTCGTCGATCATCTCGACGAGCCGGTCGATCTCGGCGTCGCCGGGGCGGACCGTGGGCCGGGAGGTGACGAGGGCGGATTCCGCGGCCTTCTCCGGGGCGGGCCGGTCGGCGATGTCCCCGGGCAGGGTGACGACGCTGACGCCGCTGCGGCCGACGGCGTTCTGGATGGCGGTCTGCAGCAGCCGCGGCATCTGCTGCGGGCTGGAGATCATCTCGCTGTAGTGGCTGCACTCGGCGAACAGCCGGTCGGGGTGGGTCTCCTGGAAGTAGCCGAGGCCGATCTCGCTGGAGGGGATGTGCGAGGCGAGCGCGAGGACGGGGGCCATGGACCGGTGGGCGTCGTAGAGGCCGTTGATGAGGTGGAGGTTGCCGGGTCCGCAGGAGCCGGCGCAGGCGGCGAGGGAGCCGGTGATCTGGGCCTCGGCACTGGCGGCGAAGGCGGCGGTCTCCTCGTGCCGGACGTGGATCCAGTCGATGGCGGAGTTGCGGCGGACGGCGTCGACGACGGGGTTGAGGCTGTCGCCGACGACGCCGTAGAGGCGTTTGACGCCGGCGCGGGTCAGGAGGTCGACGAACTGTTCCGCGACGTTCTGTTTGGCCATGGTTCTCGTCTGCCCCTTCGGTCTCCTGGGATCCCTCCGGGTTCCATCAAGTCACACCGGGCGCGGTCACGCCTCCCAAACGGCCGCGGCCGTACGGTCGTCGGCATATCCCTTGACCCGTACCTGGGCGTCGGCGAGGAAGGCCGCGAGCCCGGGCGGTTCGGGGCGGGACCACCGGTCGGCGAGGTACTCGCACAGTTCGGGTTCGCCGCGCAGCGGGTCGGCGAGGCCGCTGCTGCACATCAGGAGCGTGTCCCCCGGGCGGGCGACGGAGGTGCGGAAGCGGAAGGGTTCGCGGGGTGGTTCCGGGGCCGGTTCGTAGGGGCTCGGCGGGGTCGGGATGCCCAGGTCCATGGTGAGCCGGTCGCCCTCGGGGGTCTCGGCGGGCGGCGAGCCGAAGCCCAGGACCGGTTCGCCCTTGATGTCGGTGACCTGCGGTTCGATGTCCTGCCACTCGCCTTCGCGCAGCCGGAACAGTCCGCCGGGTCCGACGCCGAAGAAGACGCGCGTACGGCACTCGGGGTCGGCCGGCAGCAGCAGGCAGCGCAGGCCGGCCGCGTACTCCTCCGGGTCGACGCCCTGTTCGGCGGCGCTGGCGCGGAGTTTGCCGAGGCTGCGGTCGGTGAGGCGGTGCAGGCCGGACTTGAGGTCGCCGCGCCGGCCGGCCCTTATGTCCTCGACGAGCCGGGGGTGACTGCGTCCGACGGCCCGCCCGATCCAGTGGCAGGCCTCGGCGGCCGCCCGGTGCGCGCCCGGCGTGGCGCGGGCCCCGGTCGCCATCGCCACCAGCAGCAACGCCTGCTCGCCCGTGCCGAAGCGGGCGGTGAGCAGCGAGTCCCGGCGGGGCTCCCCCCGGTAGCGGGCGGAGTCGCCTCGCAGCGACACGGCGCGCAGGGTGCAGGCCCCGTACCGGGCTCCGTCGAGCACGGTGTCCGCGACGAGGTCGTCGAGATCGTCGGGGTCCGCGGGGGGCAGGGCGGTGGGTTCGGCGTCGTAGGTGGGGGGCCGGGAGCCGACGTACCCGCGGGGCCGGGGGCCGGTCGCGGGCGGCTCGATCCGGGGGCCGGGGCGGTCGGACGGGGGCTCGGTGGGGGGCGGGGTGGAGGGCAGGGGTGAGGGGGGCGGTGTCGCGGGCGGTGGGCCGGCGGCCGCCGGGAACGCGCCCGTGCCGTGCCTGGCGGCATCCGACGGCGGCGCGGCCCTCTCGGACGGTTCCGCCACCGCGCCCGAGCGGTCCTCCCGGCGCGGCCAGGAGGGCGGGAGGTCGGGAGGCGGGGGCGTCCGCGGCGCGGGGGGCATCGTCGCGGCGGCCTGCCTCGGGCTCTCCGCGGGCTTGGGGGGCTCCGGCGGCGGGGCGGGAGCCGTCGCCCCGGGCGCCCGCCCCGGTGCGTCCGGGGGCTCGGCCCCCGCGGGCGCCTCCTCCGCACTCCCGGCAAGCCCGGAAGCCCGGGAGGAGGAGGCGGAAGCCGCCCCCGCCGACGTCTCCGACGGACTCCCCCACGGCCCGGGCGGTGCGGCCGCGCCGCTGGTGGGTGGGGGCTCGGGGGGCCGCTCGGCGCGTTCCGGTGGCTTCGCGGGGGTCGGGAAGGTCACGGGGCCCGTGGGACGGGTCGGCGGTGGCTCCCACGGCGCGCGCCACGGGGCCCGGCCGGGGGCTCGGTCGGAGGCCCTGTCGGGGGCTCGGTCAGGGGTCCGGTCGGTGGGACGCGAGCCGGCCGGCACGTCCCTCGCGTCGTCGGCCCCGGTCCTCGGCATCGGTACGACCGGATCCGCGTCCCTCCGGTACGGCCGGTCCGTCACCAGGTCCGTGCCGGGAGCGGGCCGCTCGTCGCTCGCCGCGGAAACGCCCTGGTCGCCCACCGCCCCCGCCGCCGAGGCGAAACGGTCGTCCAGGGAATCGGGGGCCGGTGCGGGGCCCGTGTCGCCGGTGGAGTCGTCGTACAACTGCCCCCACCAGTCGTCCTCGTGACCGGTGGGCCTTCCCCCCTGCTGGCTCATGCCCCTAATTGTCCACCGCACGAGCCGGATGAAAACGGTGCTTGGGGAAATACCGGCCCGCCACCCCGCGACGAACGGCACGTCGAGTGAGCCGTAGAACGGCCATGCGATACCGGGGCGCCTCGGGTGCCGCACCCGGCTGACCTGCGGGTCTGGGCCGCTTCCAGGGTCCTGACCTGCGTCTTCTCCCGGCTTCCGGCAGTCTGGTCAGATGGGAGTGTGGGACCTCCTGCTGGTCGGGCTGGTCATCCTGCTCGGTCTGTGCGGAGTGCTGCTGCCCGCGGTGCCCGGGTCGCTGCTGGTGTGGGCCGCGGTGATGTGGTGGGCGCTGCAGGACCCGCAGCCCGTCGCCTGGTGGGTGCTGGTGGGTGCCACGGTCCTGATGTTCGTCTCCCAGGCCGTGCGCTGGGCGCTGCCGCCCCGGCGGCTGCGGGCGAGCGGCGCCAACCGCCGCATGCTGGCGTACGCCGGAGCGGGCTCCACCCTCGGTTTCGTCCTGCTGCCCGTGCTCGGTGCGATCCCCGGCTTCCTGGCCGGCATCTACCTTTACGAGCGGTTCCGCCTCGGCCGTCACACCGACGCGGTCGCCGCCCTGCGGACGGTGATGCGCGCGGGCGGCTCCGGGATCCTGGCCGAGCTGTTCACCTGCCAGCTGATCGCGGCGGCCTGGGTGGGCGCCGTCTTCTGGGGGTGAGCCCTCAGGGGCGCAGCACGCCCTCGTGCGTCAGCAGCCGCACCTTGCGGTCCAGGCCCCCCGCGTAGCCGGTCAGCGCGCCGTCCGCCCCGATCACCCGGTGGCACGGCCGCACCACCAGCAGCGGATTGGCCCCGATCGCACCGCCGACGGCCCGCACGGCCGCCCGGGGTGCTCCGATCCGCGCGGCGATCTCGCCGTAGGTGGCGGTCGCCCCGTAGGGGATGTCGTCGAGGGCGGCCCACACCTTCTCCCGGAAGGCGGTGCCCTCCGTGCGCCAGGTCAGCCGGAACTCCTTCAGCTCCCCGGCGAAGTAGGCGGCGAGCTGCTCCTCGGCCTCGCGGAAGGGCCCGGGGTCGCGCCGCCAGTCGTCCCGCACCTCGCGGCCGCCCTTCTGCCCGGGCACGGACAGCGAGGTCAGCTCGCCGGTCGGGGCGGCGGTGAGGAGCAGCGGCCCGAGGGGGCTGGGCACGCTCGTCCAGTAGGTCGGTCGGGTCATCGAAGCTCCCACTCCCCTGCTGCGCGCAGGTGGTTCAGTGCGTACGAGCGCCAGGGGCGCCAGCTGTCGGGGACGTCCGGGCCGGGCGGGGCCACGTCCGGGTCGCCGAGGGCGCGGGTGCGGATCTCGGCGACCGTCCGGGCGTCCAGGCCGGGCACGGCTCGCAGGGCGTCCTGCGCGTCGTCCCGGTCGGCGCCCGGGTCGAGGCGGACGGCGTGGTCGGCGAGGGCGGCGGTGAGCGCGCCGAGGGTGCCGTCGGGCTCGGCCCCGGCGAGGAGGGCCGGCTCGGGGAAGAGGTGGGTGAGGCCGCCGCACGGGGCGTCGAGGGTCTTGCCGTAGCGCCGGACGAGCCGTTCCGCCGCGGTCCGGCCGACCAGGGCGCGCACGGCGAGTTCCTCCGGGTCGGCGGTGCCCGGCGAGCGCAGCCCGGGCCGGGCGGCGACCAGGGGCGCGAGGCGCGGGTCGGCGGCGAGGCGCTCGTCGACGGCGTAGGGGTCGGCGTCCAGGTCGAACAGGCGCCGCAGCCGCTGGACGGCGGTGGTCAGGTCGCGGGGGTCGGTGAGGTGCAGCCGGGCGTCGAGCCAGCCGCCGGGGTGGGCGCCGGGGCCGGTCCGCGCGGTGCCGGGGCGTTCGTCGACGGCGACGATGCCGGTGCCGAACGGGAGGCGGAGCGTGCGCCGGTAGGTGCGCGCTCCTGGGTGGCCTGCGACCTCCTCGATGCCGGGCACGGCCTCGCGTTCCAGCAGGTCGAAGACGGGGCCGGCCTGGTAGGGGCCGCGGTGGGCGAGCCGGAGCGGGATGCCGGCGCTCGGGGTGGCCGTGCGGCGGCCCCGGCCGTTCCTCGGCGCGGCGGCGCGCAGCTCGCTCGGGGTCGACGCGTACACGGCGCGGATCGTGTCGTTGAACTGCCGCACGCTGGCGAAGCCCGACGCGAACGCGATCTCGGTGACCGGCAGCGCGGTGGTCTGCAGCAGGACGCGCGCGGTGTGCGCCCGCTGGGCCCGGGCGAGGGCGACCGGCCCGGCGCCGAGTTCGGCGGTGAGCTGCCGCTGCACCTGCCGGGCGCTGTAGCCGAGCCGTGCGGCGAGTCCGGCGACGCCCTCGCGGTCGACGACGCCGTCGGCGATCAGCCGCATGGCTCGGCCCACCACGTCCGCGCGGACGTTCCACTCGGCGGAGCCGGGCACGGCGTCCGGGCGGCACCGCCGGCAGGCGCGGAAGCCCGAGCCCTGCGCGGCGGCGGCCGTGGTGAAGAACCGTACGTTGGCCCGTTTCGGGGTGACCGCGGGGCAACTCGGCCGGCAGTAGATGCCGGTCGTCTCGACGGCGAAGAAGAAGGCGCCGTCGAAGCGGGCGTCACGGCTGCGTACGGCCTCGTACCTGGGGTCTTCCCTCGTGTCCTCGTCCTTCACGGTGTCCAGTCTCCGCCGTCGGCAGGCATGCCGCTGGCGGAAATCGGACACGACGCTTCGGACGCCGGACGGTTACGCACGCCAGTGGTGTCCGCGCTTCGCCTCCATGGCGGCCCTGCCGATCGCCCCCTTCCGCTTCCAGTCCTTGCGGATCTCGGCCCGGAGCCGGGCGTCGGTCTTGGCGACGATGCGCTGGTTCTCCCGCAGCAGCTTGCGGTAGCTGGCCAGTCGCCGGTCCGGCAGTTCGCCGGAGTCGACGGCGGCCAGGACGGCGCAGCCCGGCTCGGCCTCGTGGGCGCAGTCGTGGAAGCGGCAGCGCTCGGCGAGTTCCTCGATCTCGGAGAACACCTGCCCGACGCCGCTCTCGGCGTCCCACAGGCCCACGCCCCGCAGTCCCGGCGTGTCGATCAGGACGCCCCCGCCGGGCAGCGCGAGGAGGTTGCGGGTGGTCGTGGTGTGGCGGCCCTTGCCGTCGACGTCACGGGTGGCCCGCACGGTCATGACGTCCTCGCCGAGCAACGCGTTGGCGAGGGTGGACTTGCCCGCGCCGGACTGCCCGAGCAGGACGGACGTACCGCCGCCGACGATCGCCGCGACCACTTCCAGCCCCTCCCCGTCGATGGCGCTGACGGACACCACCGGCACGCCGGGCGCGCTGGTCTCCACGTCCTGGACGAGGTGTGAGCGGGTGACGGCGTCCGGCACGAGGTCGGCCTTGGTGAGGACGACGACGGGCTGGGCCCCGGACTCCCAGGCGAGCGCGAGGAACCGCTCGATGCGGCCGAGGTCGAGCTCGACGGCGAGGGAGACGGCGACGACGGCGTGGTCGACGTTGGCCGCGAGGATCTGCCCCTCGGACCGCTGGGAGGAGGTGGAGCGGACGAAGGCGGTGCGGCGCGGCAGGTACGCGCGGACGTAGCGGGGGTTCCCGCCGGGCTCGACGGCGACCCAGTCGCCGGTGCAGACGACCCGCATCGGGTCGTGCGGCGTGACGAACGCGGTGTCGGCGCGCAGCACCCCGCCGGCGGTGACGACGTCGCACTGCCCGCGGTCGACCCGGATCACGCGTCCGGGCAGCAGTCCTTCGGTGGCGTACGGGGCGAACTGGTCCGCCCAGGCGTCGTCCCAGCCGTAGGGAGCGAGCGCGGAGAAAACGGATGCAGCGGAGCTGGAAGTCAAGGGTGACCCTTTCCAAGGTCGGCCCCGGCCCGACAGTCGGTCGGATCAGCCGGCGGCCATGGAGGTGGACGTGATGATCTGGATGCGGGCAGCGCTCATCGCAATGACAGCCATCGGTCGACACCTCCTCGATCCCTCGACTCTTCGTGAACCGCCGTCACGGTATCCCGTCACGGCGGAGCCCCGTCAACCGGTTTTCGCGCAGTCGTCCCCGTTCAGCGCGAAGTCGTACGGCGGGGAGTTCTTGCCGCGCCAGGAGGCCAGGAACCCGAAGGCCAGGTCGCCACCGGCGGGGACCGACTTGTTGTAGTCGGCGGCGGTGGCGGTGACGCGGGAGCCGTCCTGGGAGACGGAGGCGTCCCACATCTGGCCGACGTGCTGGCCGTCCCGGAAGGACCAGGACACCCGCCAGGAGTCGAGGGCCTTGGCGCTGGTGACAGTGACGGTGGCCTGGAAGCCGTCGGGCCACTGGTTGACCAGGTCGTACTCGACCCGGCAGACGGGGTCGGCGCTCTCGTCGGAGCCGGACCGGTCGGTGGGCGAGGAGGTGCCCTGCGGTTCGGTCTGGCGGTTGCTGCCCTCCGGCTTGCCGGGCTGGTCCGGCTGCTCCTTCTTCCCTGTGACCTCGTCGGCCGGCTTCGAGGTCGCGGGCGGCAGGGAGGGTGCCGACGGCAGGGACGGGCCGGGGTCGGCCACCGGTTGGCGGCCGGCGTCGTCCCGTGCCCCGAGATCGCCGCCGGAGCCGCCGAAGGGCATCATCGAGACGCCGAGCGCCAGGACGGAGACCAGGACGGCGGCGACGAGCAGGCCGTTGCGGGCGACGCGCGCCTTCTGCGCCTTGTCCTCCTCCTCCGCGGCGGCCTGGTCGGCCTGGCCGGGGCGGCCGGCGCCGAGTCGCACCTCGGCGGCGCGGCGGCGGCGTTCCAGGTAGGCGAGGCCGCCCCAGCCGATCACCCCGCCGGCCAGCGCGCCGGGCAGTCCGCCGCCGTGCAGGCGCAGGCAGGCGGCGGCCTCGGCGCACTGCACGCAGGTGGCGAGGTGCCGGGAGAGGTCGCCGGGGGTGTCGGCGGCGGAGGAGCGGGTGACGGCGTCCAGCAGCCGGGCGTAGCTGCGGCAGCGGGCGTCCATCGGGGTGTCGAGGTGGTTGCGGTGGCAGCGGTCCCGGAACAGGGTGCGCACCTGCTGGAGTTCCTCGGCGGCGGTGGCCGGATCGAGGGCCAGGCGGCGGGCGATCAGGGACAGCGGCAGCGCCTCCACCTCGGCGAGCCACAGCAGTTCGGCGTCCGCCTGCTGGAGGTCACGCAGGCCGCGCAGCGCGAGCGGGCGCTGCAGCGGCGGGCCGGTGTAGCGGGCGGCCTTGTCCGAGTTGAGCCACAGGCGCAGGTCGGGGTCGAGTTTGTGGCCCTGCCCCTCCTCCTCCCAGGCCGCGGCCGTGGTGCGCACGGCGGTCAGCAGCAGGGGTATGCGGGGCAGCCGGGTGGGACGGCGGCCGGCGGCACGGGCCGGTCCGGTCTCGGCGGCGCGGGCCTCGCGTATGCCGTGTGCGAACGCCTCGCGGCCGAGCTGTGCGGCGGCGGTGGAACCGGACGTGCACAGGTCGGCGTACGCGAGGACCGCGTCCCAGCACTCGGAGAACAGCGCGGCCTCGGTGGCGTCCTGAGGGGTCGGCAGGTCGGGCATGGGTCTCCTGCATCCACACAAGCGAGGTCAACTCACCGTATCGGCAGTGGAGTTGGGGGAACCTCGGGGCAGGGCAAGAGCTTTTCACGCCTCCCACACAACTGACAAGCGCCCTGTTCAGATATCACGACAGGGCGGTGTACACCGTGGTTCCGGCCTCCTGTGCCATACGGGTACGGCCGCCCTGCGACTCAACGCCGTACCGCGATGATGGACGACGTCATCGAAGCGTTATACAAGCGGGCTGGGTGCGTCCGCCGGGAGGCTGTCCATGAAGGAGCTGACCGAGAAGACCGCGTGGCCGGCGCCGGGCGGGCCGTAGCCGGGGGGCGAGGAGAGGCCGAAGTCCTCCATCGTCTGCCGGTACGCCTGGAGCAGGCGGATGTGGTACTCCAGGGGCGCGCCCTGCGGGTTGGCCTTGCCGAGCGGGGTCGTGGGCTCCGGGCACCAGGTGGTGAAGCGGGGCGTGATGCCGTGCGACATGAAGAAGCGCAGGCCCTCGGTGGTGGAGGCGATGGCCTCGTCGACCGTCTTGAAGCCGAAGGGCTCGGCCATCTCCACCCCGGCGACGAAGTTCGGGATGACGTTGCGCGCGCCGAAGACCTCCGCGGAGTCCAGGATGCGCTTGTGCCACTCGTCGCGGCCGACGTACCGCTCCTTGCCGGGGCAGTACATCTTGAACAGGTACTCGTCCCACACCTCGTAGTTGGGGTGGTAGATCTGCACGCCGTAGTCCTTGAACCGCTGGACGTCGTCGCGCGGCAGGGCCTGGGCGACGACCTTGCCGATCCAGCGGCCGGGGAAGCGCTCCTCGATGGCCTTGGCGTAGTGGCCGTAGAAGTCGGCCTCGTCGCGGCCGGAGACCGTCTTGGTGATGGCGCCGCCGGTGAGGGTGTAGGCGGTGGAGGCCTTCGCGGTGTCGTAGCGGTCGATGATCTCCAGGGCTTCGAGGACCTCCTCCACGTCCTTCACACCCGTGTACGGCCGCCCGGCGGCCTTGTGCTGGCGCCAGTTGTGGTTGATGTCGCAGTACTGGCACTCCTCCTTGGCGCCGAAGTACTGGCAGACCCGGAAGACGGTGAGGTAGATCAGGTAGCCCCACTGGATGGTCGGGGCGACCTCCATGACCGACTTCCCGCTCGCGAGGGTGTGCCGGTAGTACTCGGGCATCGGCGGCACGCCGACGTCGGAGATCCGCCTGCCGTCGAGGTAGAGGCCGAGCACGCCGTCCTCGTTCGCGGCGACGCGGTAGGGCGAGGCCGGGTTTACGCGGACCGAGACGACCGTGCGGCGCAGGTCGTAGGGGCCGCCGGTGAGGATGATCTCCTCGGGCGGGCGGCGCAGCGCCGCCTCGCCGAGCTCCGGCAGGGTGCCGTGGTCGAAGGAGAAGATGAAGTACGACTTCGGCTTGACCTCGCCGCCCTCGTTGTCGCTGAGCGCGGACGGGTCGAAGGCCACGCCGCCCCGGAGCAGGTCCTCCTTGAAGACGGCCTCCCGCGGGACGTGCGGGAACCGCTCCATCAGATCCTCGACCAGCGCGGTACGGCTGCCGCTGCCCATCCCGTCCCTCCTTCTGGATCGTATGTACGACTCCTCACGGTATCCGTTGCTGGGGAAGTGCCTGACAGCGCCCCTCAACAATCCCGGCATCTCTACCGAAAAGGTTTCTTTCTGTCGCTGGTGCGGCAGGGTTGCACCACCTGCCCGCCCGCCTCGGCCGATGTTCCGGTCGAGGCGTTGGCGGCGGGTCTTACGGTCGACTCCACGAGGCTTCGACACGCGGGGCGTGTCCTGGTCTCCGGCCACTCCGGTACGCAACGGCAGCTTGGTTTTCACCGCGCCGCATGCCGAGCAGATCTTGGAAGACGGGGACCAGCGGTCCGCCACGACGGTGTGGCATCCGTTCCTTGAAGATCCCCTCGCCACCCACAACGAGCACTCGGCGTGAAGGTCACGCATTCGATCTACGACCACCCGTTCCCGTCCAAGCGTCATCCGTTCCCCACCGAGCAGGCTTCCTTGCCGAGGCTCAGGCCACGCGCTCCAGCGCCGCCAGGTCGACCCCGTACGCCAGTTCCCCTCCGGCCAGCAGCCGTTCGGCCTCCTCCGCGACGGCCAGGCCGAGCCGCGCCAGCTCGTTGCCCTGGGAGCCCGCGAGGTGCGGGGTGACGAAGGCCCCGGGCAGGTCGTAGAGGGGCGAGTCGGCGGGGAGCGGCTCGGGGTCGGTGACGTCGAGGACCGCGGTCAGGCGTCCCGCGCGCAGTTCCGCCACGAGCGCGTCGTGGTCGACCAGCGCGCCGCGGGCCGTGTTGATCAGCACTGCCCCGTCGGGCATCAGGGCGAGTTCGCGGCGGCCGATCATGCGGTGGGTCTCGGGTGTCTCGGGGGCGTGCACGGTGACGATGTCGGACGTGCGCAGCAGCTCGTCCAGCGGCAGCAGGGGCACGCCGAGCGCGGCGGCCTCCTTCTCGTCGACGTACGGGTCGGTGAGCACCGGCCGCAGGTCGAAGGGGCGTAGCAGTTCGAGGACGCGGCGGCCGATGCGGGAGGCGCCGATGACGCCGACGCGGCGGCCGTGGTTGCCGATGCCGGGGATGACGCCCCAGCCGGTGGAGGCGCGGGTGGCGCGCATCCGCTCGCGGGCGGCGAAGACGTCCTTCCCGGCGAGCAGGATCGCGGCGAGGGTGTACTCGGCCACCGGGACCGCGTTGGCGGCGGCGGCCGAGGAGACGGCGATGCCGCGCCGCCAGATCCCGGGGGTGGCGAAGGACTTGACCGAGCCGGCCGAGTGCAGCACGGCGCGCAGCCGGGGCGCCGCGTCGAGGACCGCCTCGTCGAGTCGCGGGCAGCCCCAGCCGGTCACCAGGATCTCGGTCCGGGCGAGCGCGTCGAGCACGCGCGGGTCGGTGAAGTCCCCGGCCACGAGGGCCGGGTCGATGTCCACGGACTCCCGCAACCGCGCCAGCACCTCGGGCGGGAAGACCTGCGGCACATGCTCGGCGGCCATGGCGAACAGTGCCTGGGGGCGCTGGCTCAAGGAGGTGACCCTTCCGGCTCGGCAAGATATGTAGAAAACGCTCTCTACGGGGCCTCCACGGTAGGCGGCCGGGGCGGCGACGGCAATGGACGACGGGCCGGGGTAGGTTCCGGCGGGGGGCTCAGCCGGTCCCCGCTGCCTCGGGGAAGGACCACGCGATGAACGGCACCGTGACCAACTGGGCGGGCAACATCACCTACGCGGCGAAGGAGGTGCACCGGCCGGATTCGCTCGCCGCGTTGCGCGCGCTCGTCGCGGACGGCGGCCGGGTGCGGGTGCTGGGCAGCGGGCACTCGTTCAACGAGATCGCCGAGCCAGGTGCCGAGGGCGTCCTGCTGTCGCTGGCCGGCCTGCCGCCGGAGCTGGAGGTCGACACGGCGGCCCGCACGGTCCGGGTCGGCGGCGGCGTGCGCTACGCGGAACTGGCCCGCCGGGTGCACGCGCACGGTCTCGCGCTGCCCAACATGGCGTCCCTGCCGCACATCTCGGTCGCGGGGTCGGTGGCGACCGGCACGCACGGCTCGGGGGTGCTCAACGGCCCGCTCTCGACGCCCGTGCGCGAGGTGGAGCTGATCACGGCGGACGGCTCGACGGTGGTCCTGGGCCGGGGCGAGGAGCGGTTCGGCGGGGCCGTCACCTCCCTGGGCGCACTCGGTGTCGTCACCGCGCTCACCCTCGACCTGGAGCCCACCTACGAGGTCGAGCAGCACGTCTTCACCGAACTGCCGTTCCACGGGCTGGACTCCGGCACGTTCGAGACGGTGATGGCGACGGCGTACAGCGTCAGCCTCTTCACCGACTGGCGTGCGCCGGGCTTCCGGCAGGTGTGGCTCAAGCGGCGCACCGACCAGCCGCTGCCCGCGTTCCCCTGGGCGGCTCCGGCCACCGAGAAGATGCATCCGGTGCCGGGCATGCCCGCGGTCAACTGCACGGAGCAGTTCGGGGTGCCGGGGCCGTGGCACGAGCGGCTGCCGCACTTCCGCGCCGAGTTCGTACCGAGCAGCGGGGCGGAGCTGCAGTCGGAGTACCTGCTGCCGCGCGAGCACGCCGTGGGGATGCTGCACGCGCTCGACGCGATCCGCGACAGGATCGCCCCGGTCCTGCAGACCTGCGAGGTGCGCACGGTCGCCGGCGACGACCAGTGGTTGAGTCCGTCGCACGGCCGGGACACCGTGGCCGCGCACTTCACCTGGGTCGAGGACACGCGGGCGGTGCTGCCGGTGGTGCGGGAGGTGGAGGCGGCCCTCGCGCCGTTCGGGGCGCGCCCGCACTGGGGGAAGGTGTTCACCGTGCCGGCGCCGGTGCTGCGGGAGCTCTATCCGCGGCTGGACGACTTCCGGGCGCTGGCACGGGAGTTGGACCCGGACGGGACCTTCGCCAACGCGTTCGTGCGGGACGTGCTGGCCCGGGCGTGAACGCGAGGCCGGCCGGAGCGGACGGTCGGCCGGAGGGCCGGGTGGTCAGGTCGTGGCGTGCGGCCGGCCGGGGACCGTGGCGCGGTCGACTTCGTCCTGGACGAGCAGGGAGAGCAGCGCCGCCACCGTCAGTCCGGCCTCGGCGGGGTGGCGCAGCACCTTTGCGGGGTCGATCCGGTACGTGTTCGTACGCCCCTCCTTGGTGTGGGAGAGGTATCCGTCCTGTTCCAGGTCCGCGATGATCTTCTGAACGGCGCGTTCGGTGAGTCTGCAGTGGGCGGCTATGTCCCGGATACGGGCGCTGCGATTGTCGGCGATGGCCGCCAGCACCCGGGCATGGTTGGTGAGAAACGTCCATCCGGTGTGTGGCTCGGGCACTCCATCCATGCCCCCACTCTAGCGACCTGGCATTCACGCAATCAAAAACACGTACTGCGTTTCATGTATTGGTTGACGCATGTGGGGTAGAGAGGCAAGGCTTGAACCGGAGGCGGGCCGACAGACAGGGAGATCAGAGCCATGCCGGAGCCTGCGTACTCTGCGCGGTCTCAGACGCAGGAGGGCGCCGCGCCCACGCCGGAGGACGGCGCGACACCGGCGATCCCGCCCTGCACGGCAACCCTGGACGTCCTGCCGGACGGTGACCGGATGCTCGTGACCCTGTGGGGCGAACTCGACCTGGGCGGCCGACGGCTCCTGCCCGACCTGTACGACGTCCTGACCCTGTCGGGCAGCGGCGTCGACCTCTACCTGGACTCGGTCGGCTTCTGCGACTGCTCGGGCGTCAACGTCCTGCTCGACCTGCGCACGCGCGCCCTCGACCAGGGCAAGACGGTCGTGATCCGCTCCGGCGGCCGCGCGGTCGAGCGCGTCCTCGACCTGACGGGCACGCGGGAGCTGTTCACGGACGCCGATCGGGCGGACGGCGACGGCCCCCGGGCACACGCCGACCAGGACCGTCTGCTCACCGAAGTCGCCCAGCTGCGACGTGCGATGCAGACGCGGCCGACCATCGACCTGGCCCGCGGCATCCTGATGGCCTCCTTCAGTCTGAGCCCCGAGGCGGCCTGGAGCGTGCTGGTCAGGACCTCCCAGAACACCAACACCAAGCTGCATCACCTGGCCCGGGACCTGGTGGGCACCGTGCACGGCAACACGCTGCCGGAGCAGGTGCGGCGACAGCTCGCCGCCGCGGTCGCCGGCACGGGCGCGCGGGGCGGGACGGAGATGTGCCACGCGAGCGGCACGGCGGGGGCCGAGGGCTGACGCGCCCCGCTCACCCTTTCCGAGGCATCATGGTCCGGCCACGGCCTGACACCACCGGCCCTCACCAGCGGCGCACTTTATAAAGCCCCTTTCCTAACCCCTTGTCGAAAGCCCCGGCAGCCCATAGCCTTGCGCCGCGCCGGTGCCGACGTCGACCCGGCCCTGGCCGGCCTGGGAAAGGATGGGCACTCCGGTGAAGCGCACATCACGTGACATCCGCACGGCGAACCGCTACGAGGTGCTGCGCCAGATCATCGCCGCGTCGCCCACGTCCCGGCAGGAGCTGGCCGCCGCCACCGGCCTCAGCCTCGCCACGGTCGCCACCCTCGTGGGCGAGCTGCTCGACCTCCGCATGATCACGGAGGTCGGCTTCGAGGACTCGGCCGGCGGCCGGCCCCGGGGCCTGGTCGCGGTCAACGCCTCGGGCGGCGCGCTGATCGGCGTCGACATCGCCGAGACGTACGTCCACGTCGAGCTGTTCGACCTGGGGCTGAACGTCCTGGCCCGCGCCGAGGAGGACGTCCGGGCCAGCGAGAGCCTGCCCGAGCAGGTGGTCGCCCATGTCGCCACCGCCGTCGGCTCGGTGGTCGCCCAGGCCGGGATCGAGGGCGCCCGGGTGCTCGGGGTCGGGGTGAGCGTGC
The DNA here is from genome assembly GCF_964272415.1 of Streptomyces sp. SudanB52_2052. Taxonomy (NCBI): domain Bacteria; kingdom Bacillati; phylum Actinomycetota; class Actinomycetes; order Kitasatosporales; family Streptomycetaceae; genus Streptomyces; species Streptomyces sp. SudanB52_2052. Next base: position 1,883,057 of record NZ_OZ186796.1, read on the forward strand.
CGGGGCAGGTCGACCGGGCCACCGGCATCTCCGAGTACGCACCCAACTGGGACTGGCACGAGGTACCGCTGCTGGACCTGCTCACCGAGCACATCGCCTATCCGCTGTACCTGGACAACCCGTTGCGCGCCAGCGCGGTGGCCGAGCTGTGGTTCGGGGCCGCGCGCGGGCGCGGGAACGCCGTGGTGGTCAACCTCGGGACCGGGGTGGGCGCCGGGCTCGTCCTCGGCGGCGGGCTGCACCGCGGGGTGAGCAACAGCGCCGGGGAGTGGGGCCACACGACGATGGTGCTGGACGGGCGGCTGTGCCGCTGCGGCAACCACGGCTGCGTGGAGGCCTACGTCGGCGCGCGCGGCATCATGATGAACCTGCGCGAGGTCAGCCCGGACAGCGCCCTGCTGCACCCCGAAGACCAGACGGCGACCATCGGCGCCCTGGCGCGCGGGATCGCGGCGGGCGACCCGGTGGCGCGCCGCGCCGTCCACGAGACCGCCCGCTACCTGGGCGCGGGCGTGGCCGACCTGGTCAACCTGTTCAACCCCGAGATCGTCGTGCTGAGCAGCTGGGTCGCCCTCGCCCTGGGCGAACCGCTGCTGCACGAGGTGCGCGAGGCCGTGACCCGGCACGCGCTGCCGCGGCCGCTGGCCGCCACCGAGATCGTCCTCTCCCCGATCCCCACCGATCCGGTGTGCCTGGGCGCGGCGACGTTCGCGCTGGAGGGCGCGCTCCAGACCGTCGGGCAGAAGAACGGCAAACGCACCACCCCCGTGAGGAGCCGCTCCGCCGCACCACCCTCGTGACGGACGGAAGCAACTCCTCCGCGAGACCCGCGTGTTCGAAATAGCGAACCGGACACAACGCTTCGAACAGACTTCGTCCAACCCCTTGCCGAAGCCTTAGTCGAAGCTCTAGCGTCCCGCACCGCACCTCTCTTTGAGCCATCCGGCGCGAGCCACCGGGCCACGCGCCCTCCGGCAGTGAGCCGAAGAGCCGCAGCCGCACTCGAGACAAGGACGTCAGCATGTCGGCATCGAGCAACATGAACTGGGACCGCCGAACCGTACTGCGGGCCGCGATGGGCTTGGCCGCCGCCGGTGGGCTGGCCGCGTGCGGCAGCAACACCGGGCGGAGCAGCGGAGGGTCGGGCGACGGCCTCGTCCAGTACTTCCACGCGTACGGCGAGGCCGGCGTGGAGCAGGCCGTGAAGCGCTACGCGAAGGCGTACAAGAAGGCGAATGTCTCCACGCAGTGGATCACCGGCAACAACTTCGAGCAGAAGCTCTTCTCCGCACTGCTCACCAAGAACGCGCCGGACGTCTTCGAGTTCCACCCGCAGATCCAGATGGTGAAGAGCGGTCAGGTGGCGGACCTGACCGACATCATCGAGCCGGTCAAGGACGACTTCAACCCGGCCGACATCAAGTCGCACACGGTCGACGGCAAGATATACGGCGTCCGGATGATCGACGACCCGCAGTTCCTCTTCTACCGGCCCTCGCTGTTCGAGAAGGCGAAGATCGAGGTGCCCACGACGCTGGAGGAGCTGATCGAGGCCGCCGACAAGCTGACCACCAGCAAGGTCAAGGGCATCTTCCTCGGCAACGACCTGACCTCGATCGACCGCCCTCTGATCTGGTCGGCCGGCGCCGACACGCTCACCGCGGACAACAAGCCCGCCTTCAACACCGACGCCGTCGCCGAGGGCCTCAAGCAGCTGCGCGGTCTCTTCACCAGCGGCAACCTGCTCCTCGACGCCCCCGCCGACTCGTGGGACCCGTCGGCCTTCATCCAGGGCCTGACCGCGATCCAGTGGTGCGGCATGTGGGCCATGCCGGCCATGCAGAAGGCGCTCGGTGACGACATCGGCATCTTCCCCTTCCCGAAGGTCGGCTCGGCCGGCAAGCAGTCGGTCTACAACGGCGGCTGGTCGATGTTCGTCAACGCCAAGAGCAAGAACGTCGAGGCGGCCAAGGAATACGTCAAGTGGCTGTGGATCGACCAGAAGCAGTACCAGGAGGACTTCGCCACCTCCTACGGCTTCCACATCCCGCCGCGCACCTCCCTCGCCCAGTCCGCCGACAAGCTGAAGTCGGGCCTGCCTGCCGAGGGCGTGAAGCTCTTTAACGAGTTCGGCCACTTCGACAACATCGGCTGGACGCAGGCCATGATCGCCGCGTTCTGGGACGTGATCGCCAACACCGTCCGCAAGAACGGCGACCCGAAGGCCGCGCTCGACGCGTGTGAGAAGAAGGTCGACGCCGAGCTCAAGAAGCTCTTCGGATAGGCCGCCGGACGGATCTCGACATGTCGACCACCACCACACCCGGGGTCGCCGAGAGCCCCGCCCCGGCCAAGGTCTCCCAGGACCGGCCGCGGCGGGGCCTCAGGGCGAACAGCACCTTCAACTTCTGGCTCTTCACCGGGCCGTTCCTGATCGGCCTGGTGATCTTCGTCTTCGTGCCCATCGGCTGGAGCATCTGGCTCAGCTTCTTCGAGGCACGCTTCACCGTCACACCCAGCGAGTTCGTCGGCTTGGAGAACTACAAGTCGATCCTGACGAACGAGGACTTCCTGAACTCGCTGGTCACGTTCACCGTGTTCGCCGCGTTCATCGTGCCCGCCACCTGGGCGATGTCGCTGGGGCTCGCCCTGCTGGTGAACCGGCTGCGGTTCATGCGGGCGTTCTTCCGGTCGGTGTTCTTCCTGCCGACCGCGGTCAGCTATGTCGCCGCCGCGCTCATCTGGAAGATGTCCATCTTCAACGGCGTCCGCTTCGGCATGGCCAACACCTTCCTCGGTTGGTTCGGCATCGACAACATCGCCTGGCTGGCCAACCCCGACCCACCCTGGTACTGGCTGGTCATCGTGACCGTCCGGCTCTGGCTCCAGTCGGGCTTCTACATGATCCTCTTCCTCGCGGCGCTGCAGAACATCCCGCGGGAGCTGTACGAGGCCGCCGCGATCGACGGCGCCAAGCCGGGCTGGCAGACCTTCCGGCATATCACGCTGCCCCAGCTGCGAGCCACGTCCACAGCGGTGATCCTGCTCCTGCTCATCGCCGCCTACCAGGCCTTCGACGAGTTCTGGAACCTGCTGCCCAAGGCCACCTGGGGGCAGCCGCCGCTGGTCGAGCTGTACAAGATGGCCCTCGGTGAGAACCAGAACTACGGCGTGGGCAGCGCGGGCGCGGTCGTCCTCACCCTGCTCATCTGCGTCGTCACGCTGTTCCAGGGCAAGATCATGGGCTTCGGAAGGGGTGAGGAGTCCAAGTGACCACCACAGCACCCGATCTCGGGAAGGTCACGGAGCCGGCCAAGGCCAAGCGCGGCGGCGTCATGAGCAGCACCGGCCTGTACATCGCGACCGGCATCGCGGCCGTCCTCTTTCTGATCCCCTTCTACCTCATCGTCCGCAACGCGCTGATGACGGACCCGGAGATCACCGGGGAGAACTGGAAGTGGTTCCCCACCACCATCCAGTGGAGCAATTTCAGCGAGCCCTTCAATGACGTCACCGTCGACTTCGCACGTTCCCTGTGGAACTCCGTGGTCGTCGCCGTCCTGCACACCGCCGGTATCCTGCTGATCTGCTCGATGGCGGGGTACGGTCTGGCCCGCATCCCTTACAAGCACGCCAACAAGGTCTTCTACGCCGTCCTGGCCACCCTGATGGTTCCCACGGCGGTCACCTTCGTGCCGAGCTTCGTGCTGGTCTCGTCCCTCGGCTGGGTCGACAGTTACCGGGGTCTCATCATCCCGGGCCTCTTCAGTGGTTTCACGTGCTTCCTGTTCCGGCAGTACTTCCTCGGGTTCCCGAAGGAGCTGGAGGAGGCGGCGCGCGTGGACGGGCTCGGCTACTGGGGCGCGTACTGGCGCATCGTCGTACCCAACTCGCTGAACTTCTTCGCGGCGATGGCCACGATCACCTTCATCAACGGCTGGAACTCCTTCCTGTGGCCCCTGGTCATCGGCCAGGATCCCAGTGCCTGGACCGTCCAGGTGGCGCTGTCGTCGTACATGACGAACCAGACCGTCAACTACCACCTGATCTTCATGGCCACCGCCATCTCGATCCTGCCCCTGGTGTTCGTCTTCCTCTTCCTCCAGCGCTGGCTGGTCCAGGGGATCGCGCAGACCGGCATCAAGGGCTGAGCAAGGAGACCGATGTCTTTCCGCACCTCCCCATCCGCCGACTACGTCGAGGACGTCTCGCCGGGCCGCGGGACCCTCCCGCCGCGCGCCCGGTACGCGGCCTCGGACGCGCAGTCCCTGTCGCTGAACGGCAACTGGCGCTTCCGGCTGTCGGCGACGGCCGACGCCGAGGACGACTCGTTCGCCGAGGAGGGCTACGACGCCGGGGACTGGGCCGAGGTCGCGGTCCCCGGCCACTGGGTCCTCCAGGGCGACGGGGCGTTCGGCTCCCCCATCTACACCAACCACCTCTACCCCTTCCCGGTGGATCCGCCGCACGTCCCGACGGAGAACCCGACCGGTGACCACCTGCGCGTCTTCGACCTGCCGTCCGACTGGCCGTCGGACGGCGGGGCGGTGCTGCGCTTCGACGGGGTCGAGTCCTGCGCCCGGGTGTGGCTCAACGGCACGGAGCTCGGCGAGTTCAAGGGCTCCCGGCTGCCACACGAGTTCGCGGTCGGGCACCTGCTGAAGCCGGGCGGCAACACCCTCGCGGTCCGGGTCCACCAGTGGTCGGCCGGGTCGTACCTGGAGGACCAGGACCAGTGGTGGCTGCCGGGCATCTTCCGTGACGTCACCCTGCTGCACCGCCCGGCGGGCGGCGTGGGCGACTTCTTCGTGCACGCCTCCTACGACCACACCACCGGCCAGGGCACCCTGCGCGTCGACTCCGACGTCGACGGGCGGGTGACCGTCCCGGCCCTGGACATCGATGTCGCCACCGGCGAGTCGGTGACGGTCGCGGTCGAGCCCTGGACCGCCGAGACGCCGACGCTCTACGACGGCGTGCTGGCCACCGAGGGCGAGCGGGTGCCGCTGCGGATCGGGTTCCGCACGGTCGTCCTGGAGGACGGCCTCATCAAGGTCAACGGCAGGGCCGTCCTCTTCAAGGGCGTCAACCGGCACGAGTGGCACCACGAGAAGGGCCGCGCCCTCGACCTGGAGACCATGCGTGAGGACGTGCTGCTGATGAAGCGGCACAACCTCAACGCCGTGCGCACCTCGCACTACCCGCCGCACCCGGCCTTCCTGGACCTGTGCGACGAGTACGGCCTGTGGGTCATCGACGAGTGCGACCTGGAGACCCACGGCTTCACCGAGCAGGACTGGCGGGACAACCCGGTCGACGACGACCGCTGGACCCCGGCCCTGCTGGACCGCGCCGCCCGCATGGTCGAGCGGGACAAGAACCACCCGTCGATCGTGTTCTGGTCGCTGGGCAACGAGGCCGGCACCGGCCGCGGGCTCACCGCCATGGCCGAGTGGATCCACGAGCGGGACCCCGAGCGTCTGGTGCACTACGAGGGCGACTGGAACTGCCGCGACACCGACGTGTACTCGCGGATGTACGCCTTCCACGACGAGGTCGAGAAGATCGGGCAGCGGCTCGACGGCGGGACGCACAAGCGCCGCGAGCTGCCGTTCATCCAGTGCGAGTACGGCCACGCCATGGGCAACGGCCCGGGCGGGCTCGCCGACTACCAGGAGCTGTTCGAGAAGTACGAGCGACTCCAGGGCGGCTTCATCTGGGAGTGGATCGACCACGGCGTGAAGCACCCCGAGCTGGGCTACGCCTACGGCGGCGACTTCGGCGAGGAGCTGCACGACGGCAACTTCGTCTGCGACGGCCTGGTCTTCCCGGACCGCACGCCGTCGCCGGGCCTGATCGAGTACAAGAAGGTCATCGAGCCGGTCCACATCGAGGGCGACGGTGCGAACGGCACCGTGCACGTCACCAACAAGCAGGACTTCGCGGACTTGTCCGCGCTGGCCTTCGAGTGGTCCTGCCAGGTGGACGGCGAGACCGTCGAGTCCGGCTCGCTCGCGGTGCCGGCGCTCGCGCCGGGCGAGAGCGCCGAGGTGAAGCTGCCCGAGCCGCCCGCGGACGGCCGGGGCGGCGAACGGCAGTGGACGGTGCGGGCGCTGCTCGCGGACGACACGTCCTGGGCGCCGAAGGGCCACGTCGTGGCCTGGGGGCAGTTCGCCGCGGGGGCACGGCCGCTGCCGTCCTTCCCCGCGACCGACCGTCCCGTGCGCGAGGCCGACCGGATCACGCTCGGCCCGGCCGCGTTCGACGCCCGGACCGGGGCGCTGCTCTCGATCGGCGGGGTGCCGGTCGGCGCGACGCCGCGGCTGGACGTGTGGCGGGCACCGACCGACAACGACGAGGGTGCCGAGTGGCAGACCGACACCCGCTACGGGACGCTGTGGCGCACGCTCGGCCTGCATCGCATGCGGCACCGCCTGGTCTCGGTCGAGGCCGGTGACGACGCGCTGACGGTCCGCACCCGGGTGGCTCCCGCCGCCCGTGAGGTGGGCCTGGACACGGTGTACCGCTGGACGTCCGACGGGGAGCGGCTGCGGCTGTCCGTGTCGGTGACGCCCCAGGGCGACTGGACGGTGCCGCTGCCCCGGCTCGGCGTCCGCTTCGGGCTGCCCGAGGCCGACGCGGTCGAGTGGTTCGGCGGCGGTCCCGGCGAGGCCTACCCGGACACCAGGGCGGCCTCCATGGTCGGCCGCTGGCGGTCGACGGTGGACGCGCTGCAGACGCCGTACCTCCGCCCGCAGGAGAACGGCGCCCGTGCCGACGTCCGCTGGGTGGAGCTCGGCGGACTCCGGATCGAGGGCGACCCGGAGTTCTGGTTCACCGCGCGGCGCTGGACGACCGAGCAGCTGGACGCGGCCCGGCACCGCACCGACCTCGCGCCCGGCGACATGGTGTGGGTCAACCTCGACCACGGGCAGCACGGCATCGGCTCGCAGTCCTGCGGTCCGGGCCCGCTGCCGCGGTACTTCCTGAAGGCCGAGCCGGCGGAGTTCGCGTTCGTGTTCTCGACCACCAGGTAAGGACGCCAAGCAGGAATTCGAGGTAAGAACTCGATTAATCGATTGACCAATTGATCGACATTCCGACAGTGTCGGGACGTCATCCGCGGCCGGTCGGCCCCTCACAGCCGACCGGCCGCACCGCGTTCACCACGAGAAAGCTGGTGAGTCGGTTGAGTGTCGCCATCGAGGTCCGCGGGCTGTCCCGCACCTTCCACACCACCGTCCGCCGCCCCGGGTTCCTGGGCGCCGTCCGCTCCCTGGTCAACCCCGAGCGCGTCGCCAAGCACGCCGTCACCGACATCACCTTCGACGTGGCCCCGGGCGAACTCCTCGCCCTGCTCGGCCCGAACGGCGCCGGCAAGTCCACCACCATCAAGATGCTCACCGGCATCCTCACGCCCACCTCCGGCGAGGCCCGGGTCGCGGGCGTGGTGCCGTACCGGGAGCGGGAGCGCAACGCGCGCAACGTCGGCGCGGTGTTCGGGCAGCGCACCCAGCTGTGGTGGGACCTGCCGGTGCGCGAGTCGTTCGCGATCCTGCGGGACATCTACGAGGTGCCGAAGGCCGAACACGCCGCCCGCCTCAAGGAGTTCGACGACATCCTGGACCTGTCGTCCTTCTGGGACACCCGGGTCCGCCACCTCTCCCTGGGCCAGCGCGTGCGCAGCGATCTGGCCGCCGCCCTGCTGCACGACCCGCCGGTCGTGTTCCTCGACGAGCCGACGATCGGCATGGACGTGGTGGTGAAGGAGCAGGTGCGGGAGTTCCTGCGGCACCAGGTGGAGCAGCGCGGCCGTACGGTGCTGCTGACCACGCACGACATGACGGAGGTCGAGCGGCTGGCGGAGCGGGTGGTGCTGGTCAACCACGGGCGTCTGGTGCTGGACGGCACCCTGGACGAGATCCGCCGGAAGTTCGGCTCGACCTGGCAGGTGCGGGCCACGCTCGCCGACCCGCACGCCGAGGTCGTGCCGCCGCCCGGCACCACGCTGCTGCGGCACACCGGCGCGCAGGTCGTCTTCGGCCCCGACGGGGCGGACGCCCCCACCGTCCACCAGGCGCTGAAGGCGGTGATCGAGCGGTTCGAGGTGACCGACATCGCCTTGGAGGAGGCGGACCTGGAGGACGTGATGCGGGCCGCGTACGTGCATTCCGGGGAGGTCTGACGTGGCCGCCCTGCATGCCTGGCGCGCCGCGCGCGTCACCCCGCTGGGCGAGCTGAACGCCCCGCCCCGCATGACCGCCGTGGCGCTCCGGCTGACCGTGCAGGTGGTGCTGGTCTGGTCGCTGTGGCGCGGGCTGTACGCCCACACCGGCACGACCGCCGGGCTGAGCCGCGACCAGGCCGTCACGTACGCCGTGCTGGCCGTACTCGCCTCCCGCCTGCGGGAGCTGGACCAGTACGCGGGCCGGGACACGGTCCTGCAGCACATGCACTTCGGCACCATCGTCTACTGGTACCTGCGCCCGCTGCCGCCGCAGCGCTACTACGCCCTGCGGGCGGCCGGCGAGCAGCTGTACGGGCTCGCGTGGGCGCTGACCGGGTACGTGGTCTGCCTGGCCGCGGGGGTCGTCGAGCCGCCCCGTTCGGCCGCGGTGGCCGGGGTGTTCGCGCTCAGCATGCTGCTGGGTCAGTGGGTGCTGTACTACGTGATGCTGGTGCTCGACCAGTTGTGCTTCTGGACGATCCGCAACACCGCCGCGATGCTGATCCTGCTGTTCGCGCAGAACCTGCTGTCCGGGGTGTACGCGCCGCTGTGGTTCTTCCCGGACTGGTTCGTGACGATGAGCGCCTTCCTGCCGTTCCAGGCGACGCTGAGCGTGCCGCTGTCGCTGTACGTGGGGCGGATCCCGCTGTCCGACGCGGCGTTCCAGCTGTCCGTGCAGGCCGGGTGGGTCGTGCTGCTGGCGCTGTTCACCCGGCTGCTGTGGCGGCGGGCCGCCCGGCGCGTGATCTCGCAGGGAGGCTGAGATGTCGCTGAAGGCACTGCGGATCGTGTGGCGCGTGACGGCGCTCAACTTCCGCGCGCAGATGGAGTACCGCACCGAGTTCCTGCTGATGATCGCGATCGGGGCGATCTGGCAGGTGTCGGTGATCGTGTTCGCGACGGTGCTGCTGTCCCGGTTCGCCGGGATGGGCGGCTGGGACAGCTCGGACGTGCTGCTGATCCCGGCGACGCGGATGCTGGCGCACGGGCTGTTCGTGCTGTTCCTGGGGCGGATGCACTGGGCCGGCCGGCAGATCCAGGAGGGCCGGGTCGACATCTACCTGATGCGTCCGATGCCGGTCCATCGCCAGATCCAGCTGGCGTTCTTCCCCACCAACGCGATCGGGGACCTGACGGTCGCGGCCGGCCTGATGGTGGGCGCGCTGTCCCGCAGCGACCTGGACTGGACGGCGGGCCGGATCTCGTACCTGGTGGCGGCGGTCGTCGGCGGCATGCTGCTGGAGGCGGCCCTGTTCACGCTGGTGGCCTCAGCGGGGCTGCGGTTCCCCGCCGCCGACTACTGGGGCCGCTGGCTGGAGGAACTCCTCGGCACGTTCGGCAGCTACCCGCTGAACGTCCTGCCGCGGGCCGTGGGCGGCTTCCTGACGTACGGCCTCCCCCTCGCGTTCGTCGCCTACTTCCCGGCGGCAGTCCTGACCGGCCACGGCCACACCACCGGCGTGCCGTACTGGCTGGCGGCGTCCGCGCCGCTGCTGGGGCTGCTGGCGTACCTGGGGGCGCGGCTGGTGTGGCGGTGGAGTCTGCGGCACTACACCGGGATCAACGGCTGACCGGGCGGCCCGAGGCGCGGATCGGGGTGAACAGGGCGGCCACGGCGAGCAGGACGCAGGCCGCCCCGGCGGCCAGGGCGACCGGCGCCGTGCCCCGCTCCTCGGCGGCCCAGGTGAGCAGGGCCGCGCCGACCGGTGCCGCCGCGTACTGAAGGGTCCAGAAGGCGGAGGTGACCCGGCCGAGGAGGGGTTCGGGGGTGACCTCCTGGCGCAGGGACATCGAGCAGGTGCCGGCCATGCCGGCGCAGGCGAGGAAGGCGGCGCTCAGGGCCGCGACGACCGGGACGTCGCGGGCCCAGCCGAGCCCGGCGAAGGCGAGGCCGCACACCGCGACCGAGCCGGTCCACGTCGGTCCGAAGCCGAGACGGCGGCGGACCCGGGCCACCAGCAGGGCGCCGGTGATGGTGCCGAGCGCGCCGACCGCCATGACGGTGCCGACCGTGCCGTCGTCGTGGCCGAGGTCGTGCTTGAGATGGTAGATGACCAGGTCGTTCAGGCCGAGGGTGAGGAAGCTGAACCCGAACAGCAGGACGGTGAGGGAGCGCAGCACGGGGTGGCCGAGGAGGAAGGCGACGCCGGTGCGCAGGTCCTGCCACAGTCCGGCGCGCCGGCCCGTCCGCTCGTCGCCCGGGCCTGCCCGGAACCGGACGAGGAACAGGCACGCGGCCGACACCCCGAAGCTGGCCGCGTCCACGCCGACCGCGGCGGCCGGCCCGGACCAGGCGGCGACCAGCCCCGCGCACAGCGGCCCGAGGACGCCCGCCGCCGCGGCGGTGGCGTTGAGGCGCCCGTTGGCCTCGGTGAGCCGCTCGGTCCCGACCAGGCCGCGTACGACGGTGACGTAGCCGACCGCGAAGAGCATGCCGAGGGCCTCGCACAGCGGCAGTACCGCGTACAGCAGCCAGATCTGCGGGCCGAACAGCCACACCATCGGGATCACCCCGTAGAGCACCATGCGTGCCAGGTCGCAGGCGATGAGCAGCCGGCGCCGGTCCACCCGGTCCACCACCGCCCCGGCGAACACGGCCGCCACGACCGCGGCCGCCCCGCCCACGGCCGTGAGCAGGCCCATGCGGGCGACCGAGCCCGTGGATTGGAGGACCAGCAGGGGCAGGGCGATCAGCGCGAAGGAGTCGCCGAGCACGGAGAGGGTCTGCGCGACCCAGAAGACGCCGAAGTCGCGCTGCCGCCACAGCGGCCGGGCACCGGGTAACTCCCCGTCGGCTGCCGCGGCGGCACTGCCGCCCGGCTCGTCCTCGCGCCGCGCCGCCTCGTGGGTCATGCCGCCTCCCCCGCGTCCCGAGTCCCGCGTCCCCGGCAACCCTATGGCTCCCGGCGAAAACCGGTACCGGTGGGCGGTGTTGGCGGAGTAGCGTCCCCGCCGTGAGGTGATCCCCCCCCGCGGTGTCCGCACACCGCAGACGCGAACCCGACCCGTACCCCTGCCGTCGCGCACGGAGAGATCACCATGCACATCACCCTGGGCAGCACCCCTGACGAGACCCTCGCCGCCTTCACCGCACGGGCGGCCGCCGATCCCGGCGTCGTCGGACTGGTCCTCAGCGGCTCCCGCGTCCACGCGGGCATGCCGACCGTCCACTCCGACTACGACCTGCACGTGATCCTGGAGGACCGGCACGCCTCGCCGATCGCCGAGTTGGACTGGTTCCGTTCCGCCCACCTGGACCTCGTGGTCATCCCGCTGGCGGAGTTCCGCACGCGCGGCATGCCGGGCCGCCCGGACAGCTTCGCGCGGTACGCGTACGTCCACGCCGAGGTGCTGCTCGACCGGCTGGACGGGACGATCGCCCGGATCCTCGACGAGAAGCGGACGCTGGGCGCCGAGGAGGCCCGGGCCGCCGTCGACGGCTGGCTCGACGCCTACGTGAACCAGACATACCGCTCGTTGAAGAGCTACCGCGACGGCCGCCCCGGCATGGGCCACCTGGACGCCGCCGAGTCCGTCCCGTACGCCCTGGAGGTGCTCTTCGCCCTGCACCGCCGGGTGCGGCCCTACAACAAGTACCTCCGGTGGGAGCTGGAACGGCAGCCGCTCGGTGCCGCCCGGTGGGACGCGGACCGGCTCCTGCCGGTCCTGCGCCGCGTTCTGGCCGACGGCGACCCGGCGACCCAGCGCGCCCTGTTCACCGACGTCGAGGAGGCGGCACGCCGGGCCGGCCACGACCGGGTCCTCGACTCCTGGGGCACCGACCTGGAGTTGCTGCGCCGGCCCTGAACGGCACCGGGCGGTCCGCCGGATGGTGTCAGTGGTCCGCGCAGCACGGTGTCGGGTCCGGGACCTCGAAGGGGACGAGGGTGCCGCCCGCGGCCGGCATCGCCGTCAGGACGAGCGCGCCGTCCTGCCACTGCGGGCGTACGTGGTCGCGTGTCGTCAGCGGCGTGTCCGGGGCGGGTGGCTCCGGCGCGCCGAGGACGGTCACGCGGTCGATCGCGGACCGGGACAGCACGTCCCCGACCGTCAGCGTGCCGGTGAGGGACGCGACGCCCGGGTAGAGCACGGCGCGCCCCACCGGGTCGGGCACGCCGCGCGTCACCGCGTGTCCCCCGGCCGTGAGCCGCTCCAGGGCGGTGCTCAGGAGCGGCTCCGACGGCAGGGTGAGGGACAGCACGACCCGGGGGCGGGCGCCGCGCACCAGGTGCGTGCAGGCGAAAGCGTCCTCGGGCAGGGCGAGTTCGGCGGCCAGGGAGCGCAGCAGGTGGTCCGCCGCGCGCAGCTCCCTGGTCCCCGCGTCCACGGTGAGGGCGTACGGCGTCACGAGGGCAGGACCCACACGGGGTTGGTGTAGAACCACAGGTCACGCCACGGGTCGGCGTCGCCGGCTCGGTCGAGGGCGGGGCCCGCCGGGTCGACGGACGCGCCCAGCGCGCCGACGGCGGAGCGGTTGCCGTCGGTGCCGCGCAGCCGGACGTACACGGGCTTCTCCACCCTACCGAGGTCGAAGGTGAGGCGGGTGACGTCCGTGGCCCCGCTGACGTCGTAGGCCTTGACGACCTTGGCGGTCGGCGCCGTGAACGTGTCCCGGTCCGCGACCGGGCCCGTCACATCGCCCTGGATGACGTCGACGCGGGCCAGTTCGGGTACGAACCCGGCCCAGTTGGGGCCGCCGGCCGGAACCACGTCCACGGTCAGGGTGACCTTGGTGCCCTTCTTCACGTGCAGGGCGCCGCCGAGCGTGGCCCAGCGTCCGCCGCCGGTGACGCGGATGTCCAGGGCGCTGACGAGCTGCCCGTGGTCGACCCAGAGGCGACCGGCGCGGATGCCGTCCATGACGGCGGCGTACGAGAAGCCGTCCGCGCCCACGTGGGTGCGGCTGTACTGGCCGGGCCAGTAGTCGCCCTGGGTGAGGTCGATCTTCCCGCCGTAGACCGGGTCGGTGTGCCTGCCGTTGGCCGCGTAGTCGCTGTCGGGGCCGCCGCGCACGGCGGTGTCGGCGTAGACCTGGTGGGAGTCGGAGTTGGCGGTGATCCACCAGGGCTTGCCCTCGGCGAGGAGGCTGTCCCACAGGCCGCCGACGGTGGCGGTCATCCAGTCGAATCCGCCCCAGGTGCGGTAGCTCTCCGGCGGGTAGCCGGGGAAGGAGTTGGGGCCGGGGTTGTTGTCGTAGAGGCCGCGGGAGCGGGCCATGCCGAGCGGGGCGGGGAGGCCGGCGGCCTGGTGGCCGGGGGCGCCCTCGAAGCCGACGGCGATCCGGTGCCGGGTGCCGGTGGCGTCGCGCCAGGCGCGGATCTCGTGCGGGGAGTCGACGCCGCGCCGTGCCGGGTGGTTGGCGAGCATCAGGGCGTCCTTGACCTTGCGCCGCCGGACCTGGTCGGCGAGGAAGTTCAGGCCCGCGACGGCCAGCGCCTCGTTGGCGGGCGTGGAGTCGGAGGCGCCTTTCACGCTGCCGTCGTAGTCGGTCTCGAACTGCTTGAGGACGGCGACCTCGTTCCTGCCGGGGTGCACGAAGACCGTGCCGTGCTCGGCGGCCGGGATGTTCCACTCCAGGCCCTGGAAGACGAGGGTGTCCTCGTGGGCGGCCCGGGCCTCCTTGATGTCCGGGTTGACCTTCTCGACGCCGATCCTCGCGTGGGTGGCGTTGCCGTGGTCGGTGATGACCAGCCAGTCCATGCCGTGCCGGGCGCCCTGGCGGACCTGGTCGACGACGCGGTACTTGCCGTCGTTGCTGTACTGGGTATGGATGTGGTGGTCGCCGGCCAGCCAGAGGAAGCCGCTGCGACGGCGGCCGGCGGAGGCGGCGGCGGGCGTCGCCCCACCGAGGACGCTGCCGGCCGCCAGGCCCGCGCCGAGCAGTCCGGCGCGGCGCAGCAGCGAGCGGCGCGAGCGCTGTTCGGGGCTGAGGGCCTCGTCCGGGACGGCGGGGTCGAAGGCGGCGGGCAGGGCCGGCGCGGCCTCGTGCGCGTGGTCGTGGTCGTGCCCGTGGTGGTGATGCCCGTGTGCGTGCCCGTGTCCCATGAAGCGCCTCCTGTGTGCCGCTGCCGTCCGCGGCTGCCTTCCGCGGCGCGTGACCGCGCCGCGTGTGGAGGATCGGGGCGAAACATGAACGTTGAACGACCAGGGGGTGATCGGCGGACGACCCGGGCGCGGCGGCTCGCCTCATCTCTCACTGTTTCCTCAACTGGCCTTGTCCGTCACACTCGTTGACAACGAATCTGAGCACCGTTCACGTTCCTCTCTGCCTCCTCCGACCGGAGACACCCCCCATGAGACGACTCCTCGGCACCCTCACCGCCGCCGCCCTGACCCTCACCGGACTGACCGCCGCCTCCTCGGCGCCCGCGGCGGCCACGGACTCCGGCTCCTTCGACGTCCTCACCTACAACATCGCGGGCCTGCCCCTCGGCCTCGGCGACAGCGACCCCGAGACCAACACCCCGCTGATCGGGCAGCGGCTCGGTCCCTACGACATCGTCAACGTGCAGGAGGACTTCAACTACCACGCCTCGCTGTACGCCAACGACAAGCACCCGTACCGCACGGCGACCAGCGGCGGCGCGGCCTTCGGCGACGGCCTCAACACCCTCTCGAACCACTCCTTCGAGGACTTCCAGCGCGTCAGGTGGAACCAGTGCACCGGCACCAACTGCCTGACGCCGAAGGGCTTCTCGCTGGCCCGTGTGCGGCTGGCCGAGGGGGTCTTCGTCGACCTCTACAACGTCCACACCAACGCCGACTCGGACGACGCGGCCCTCGCCGCACGCCGCGCCAACATCGAGCAGCTGTCCGACTTCATCCAGGCCAACTCCGCGGGCAACGCGGTGATCGTCATGGGCGACACCAACACCCGGTACACGCGCGCCGGCGACAACATCCGCACCCTGCTGTCGGAGAACGGCCTGAAGGACCCGTGGGTGGACCTGGTCAAGGGCGGCACACCCCCGGCCCAGGGCGGTGACGCGCTGGTCTGCGACGCGGCCGCGCCGACGAACGACTGCGAGGTGGTGGACAAGGTCCTCTACCGGGGCAGCAGGCTGGTGAACCTCACCGCCACCCGCTACAACAACGACTGGGCGTCCTTCCTCCGCTCCGACGGGAAGCACCTCTCCGACCACTTCCCGCACCGGGTCGACTTCTCCTACAGGCTCGACCCCGCCCTGCGCGCCAGCGACTTCTTCGGCGGCCCGCACGGCACGGCGTTCAACGACGCGGACGACCTGCCGGCGACGCCCTCGCCCCGCACGCTCACGCTGCGCGGCAGCGCCCGCCTGGACGGGGTGTCCCTCACCCACGACGGTGGCCCGACCCTGACCCACGGCGGCACGGGCGGCACGGCGACGTCCCTCACGCTGGCCCCCGGCGAGCACCTGACCTCGGTGAAGCTGACGCAGGGCCAGAAGGACGGCCGGACCCGGATCTTCTCGGCGTCCTTCACCACGGACAAGGGCCGCACCCTGTCCGCCGGCACGGCCACGTCCGACACGAAGACCTTCACGGCCCCCGCCGGCCGCCACATCGTGGGCTTCACGGGCCGCGCGGGCGACGAGATCGACAAGCTGGGGGTGGTGTACGCGCCGATCCGCTGAAAGGGCTTCCAGCAAGGGCCTCCAGAAGGACTTTCAGGCGGAGCCGACGTGGCGATCCCGCGTCCGTTCAGCCATGGAGCCACCATCGGGCCGCCGCCCAGGTGAAGGCGTAGCTGAAGCCGTTGACCGCCCAGTGCAGCGCCGCGGGCGCCAGCAGGCCGCCGGAACGGCGTCGCAGCTCGCACAGGACCGCCCCGGCGGCGATCATCGCCACGATCGCCGCCGTGACGGCCGGTACGACACCCGCCGAGCCGCCGCCGAAGATCTCGCCCACAGCGGTGTTGGAGCGGTTGAGACCACGCGAGGGCATGATGTGCCACAGGCCGAACAGCAGCGACGACACGGCGGTGGCCCAGGCCGTTCCGCGCCGCCGCCGGATCATCGCCCAGAGCACACCGCGGAAGGCGGTCTCCTCCAGCAGCACGGTGCCGAAGGGCACCCGTACCAACGCCCGCCACAGCACCTGCCCCAGGGACAGGTCGACCGCTCTGGCGTCCCGGAACACGTCCTGGCCGGCCGGGACGACGAGGAGCAGCACGAGGACGAGCAGGACGGCACCGGTCAGGAGGGGCACCCACCGCAGTCCCCGGCGTGCCCCCGCCCTGTCCAGGCCCAGATCGGACAGGGCGAGACCGTCCCAGCGGGCGAGCAGCAGCAGGACGCCCGTGGCGGTCACACAGACGACGACGTACGCGACGGGCCCGCGAAGCAGCCAGTTGTTGAGCAGGTTCACGGCGGCCAGGACGGCGATGACGCAGACGATGGGCATGGTCGTTCCAGGATCCCTCTCGCGGCAGCCGGGGATGCACGGGACACGTACTAGGATTCCGCCTAGAAGTCCTAGGTCCGGCCGTGACGGAGGCGGTTGCCATGCCGAGAGCCGGTCTCACGGCCGAGCGGGTCGTCGCGGCCGCCGCGGACCTCGCCGACGAGATCGGTTTCGAGAAGGTCACCGTCTCCGCGCTGGCACGGCACTTCGGGGTCAAGGACGCGAGCCTGTACTCGCACGTCCGCAGCCTCCAGGACCTGCGCACCCGCGTCGCCCTGCTGGCCGGGGGCGAGATGATCGACCGCATCGCGGCGGCCGTCGCCGGCCGGTCCGGCAAGGACTCGCTGGCCGCCTTCGCCGCCGCCTACCGTGGATACGCCCTTGAGCACCCGGGCCGGTACGCGGCGACCCAGATCCAGGTCGACCAGGCCCTCGTGGCCGACTCCCCCGTCCTGCGCCGCACCGCCGAGATCACCTACGGCATGCTCCGCGCCTACGGCCTGGAGGAACCGGACCTGACCGACGCCGTCCGCCTGCTGCGCAGCAGCTTCCACGGCTACTGCGCCCTGGAGTCCACCGGCGCCTTCGGTGCGCCCCGTGACGTGCAGGCGTCCTGGGACCGGGCGATCGACGCCCTGCACGTCCTGCTGCAGAACTGGCCCCGCGAAACGAGGACCTCCGATGCCTGAACCCGCACGTCCCGACGACACGGCCCGCGCCATAGCGGAGGCCTACGCGCTCGGTGCCGGCCCCTGGACCATGGCGCCCGTCACCCGGGGCGCACTGGGCCAGATCTGGAAGCTCTCCGGGAACGGCTCCTCCTGGGCCGTGAAGGAACTCCTCTTCGGCTGCGACGAGGCCCAGGTCGGCCGTGAGGCCGTGTTACGGGACTCCGCGGCCGCCCTGGGCATCGCCTCCCCCCGCCTCTTCCGCGACCGGCACGGCGCACCCGTGTGCCGTCCCCTCCCCGGCGGCACCTGGGTGAAGCTGTACGACTGGGTCGACGGCACCCGTGCGGACGCCTCCGATCCGAAGATCCTGGACTGGTTCGGCCGGACCATGGCGCTGCTGCACCGGGCCGGCGAGGGGGCGGCCGGGACGCCGGGCGACTGGTACGAGCGGTGCCCCGACGAGGCCGACTGGGAGGACGTGCTCAAGCAGGTGCGGGACGCCGGCCTGCCGTGGGCCGGCGAACTGGGCCGGTTCGTCGCCACGGCCGCGCCGCGGCTCGCGCACTGGGTGTCCCCGTCCCCGCCGGGCGACCTGGTGACCTCGCACCTCGACCTCCAGCCCCAGAACGTCCTGGTCGGCCCGGACGGCCCGGTCCTGCTCGACTGGGACAACGCCGGGCCGGTCGCGGCGGACCGGGAGTTCGCGCGTGCCGTGTACGTGTGGTCCGGCGGCAACGAGGTGAACGTCGATGCGGCCCGGCACCTGGCACGGGCCTACCGCGACGCGGGAGGCCCGGCCGTCGTCACGGGCCCCGAGTCGTTCTCGATGCTCTTCGCCACGGCCCTCAACTACATCCACGTGCAGGCCAAGACGGCGGTCGATCCCACCGTGACCGCCGCGCAACGCGCGTTCGCGGGCGACGAGACCGTCAGGTTCCTGCGCACCGCGCCGGACCTGACCGCCGTCGCCCTGCTGGTGGCGGCGCTCGACACCTAGTGATCTGGTCTTGAGTTCACGTCTCGCCACATGAGTCGCGGTTCGACGGCGGACGTGCCGAGATCACGGCAGCCGCGGCGAAACTCGCCGAGGAAGCGGTCGCCGGGAAGGTCTCCCCCGGCTCCCTCTCCGAGCACGCCTTCGCCCGCTACCTGCACGTCCCGGAACTGCCCGACGTCGACCTGCTGGTGCGCACCGGTGGCGACCTGCGTACGTCCAACTTCCTGCCCTGGCAGGCCACCTACGCCGAGCTGCTGTTCCTCGAGACCCCCTGGCCCGCCGTGGACCGCCGCACCCTGTGGGACGCGATCGAGCAGTACGCCCGCCGCACCCGCCGCTACGGCTCGGTCCCCCGCATCCCCGCCCAGGCCACCCCCGTGAGCGGACGGGGAGCGCCGACGACGTGAGCCGCGTGGTCAGCCTGTGCCGGGAACCACCGTGACCTCCACCCCCGGACCGTCCACCCGGACCCGCGCTCCACCCCCGTCGCTCCAGCGGACCACCAGCTCTCCGGTCTCCTCCACCCGGACGGA
Organism: Streptomyces sp. SudanB52_2052; assembly: GCF_964272415.1. NCBI lineage: Bacteria > Bacillati > Actinomycetota > Actinomycetes > Kitasatosporales > Streptomycetaceae > Streptomyces > Streptomyces sp. SudanB52_2052. Next base: position 1,901,867 of record NZ_OZ186796.1, read on the forward strand.
CACCAGGTCCCCGAGCGGGGCGGGGTTCGGTTCCGCCGTCAGGCGGGCCAGGGCGGCGAACAGGGTCGGGCCCGTGGTGGTGACGCCGGTGAGGTCGTCCACGAGACCGACGGCGGGCAGCAGTTCCGCGCGGACCCCGTCCGCCTCGCTCCACCCGGTCACCCGCACCGGCGTCCCGGGCTGTGCCCCGGACACCAGGTGCGCGCGCACCTCCACCGCGCCGCGCGCCAGCACGACACTCGTCACCCGCGCTCCCCCGCCCGCCGCGTGCCGGGAGGCCACCCAGCCCTCCCCCGCGCCCAGCGGTTCGATGCCGGTGCGGCTCGGATCGCCGTCCACGATCACGCTGTTGTCGTGGGACGGGGCGGGCGCCGTGACCGTGGAGTAGGCGAGGCGCGTGTAGTACGGGTCGTAGCGGACGTCCTCGCTGCCGTGGTTGTGGAGGCGGACCACGCCGTCGGAACGGGTGGACTGCAGCAGCCAGTTGGGCGGGCCGAGGGGCGTGACAGCGTCGGCGCGCTCGGCCGGCCCGGGTTCCTCCGGCGCCGTCCACACCTCGTGGTCCGGCGGCAGGAGCAGGCCGAGGAAGCCCTTGCTCGCCCAATACGGGGAGGCGGGGCCCGAGTAGCCCTGGAGGACGGACTCGTCGGGGCCGTGCCAGCCCAGGGACAGCAGGTCCCGCTCGTCGACCGCGCCCCGGTCGAGGAAGTACCGCAGGGCCCCGGAGGCCAGGCGCCGCGTCTCCCCGGGCGACAGCGGCGTACGGCCGGTCAGCGCGCCGAGCCACAGGGGGGCCGTCGTCGCGAAGCGGTACGTCAGGGAACGGCCCTGGTGCATCGGTGCCCCGTCGCCGCCGAAGAGGCGGGCGTAGTCGGCGAGATGCCGGTCGAGGCGGCCCCCGTACAGCTCCAGCAGCCGTTCGTCCCGCTCCAGCCAGGCGTGCAGCACCGGGTAGAGGTGCATCGCCCAGCCGTTGTAGTAGTCGTACTTTCGGCCGTCGCCGTCGGTGTACCAGCCGTCGCCGACGTACCACTGCTCGATGCGTTGCAGGCCGCGGTCGATCGCCGCGCGGGAGGCGTCCGGCTCGTGGCCGATCTCGGCGAGGAAGCCGCCCACGGTGACCGGGAACAGCTCCCAGTTGCAGGGCCAGGGTTCGGCCGTGAGCGCGTCGGCCAGCCAGGCCGCCGCGCGCTGCCGTACGGCGTCGTCCAGGCGGTCCCACAGCAGGTCCCGTGTCAGCCGCAGGGCCAGGGCGATGGACGCCGCCTCCACCAGGGGCTGGCCGCGGTCCTCGATGCGGGGCCAGACGCCCGAGACACCGGCGGCGAGGCCGGCCGCGTACCGGTCCAGGGCCTTCTCGTCACGGCGGAAGGCGGCCAGCAGCAGGGTGCGGGCGTACCCCTCCAGGCCGTCGGAGAGGCGGCCCGACCAGCTGGTCCGGTCGCCGGGCAGGTGGTAGAGCGCGCGGTCCTCGGTCGCGTACGGCTCGACCGCGCCGAGCAGGGCGTCGGCCGCCGCCTCCCAGTGGGCGCGGGTGTAGCCGGTGAAGGGGCTGGTCGTGCGGTCGGCGGGCGGCAGCTGCATCGGGTCTCTTTCGTGCTCGGACGGTTCGGACCTGAGGCGCCCCGGTTCCGGTCGGGGCGCCCCAGGGGCTCATCCCACCCGCACCTTGCCCTTCGGCACCAGATGCCGGGTGACGAGTTCGTCGCGGACCAGGCCCGCGTAGAGCGTCGCACCGCGCACGGACGTGTGCGTGTTGTCGCGCGCCTCGTTGGTGAGGTACAGCGCCTTGGAGCCTTCCACGCCGAGGGACTCCACGAGCGCCTTGGTCTTCGCCGTGAGGTCGATCAGCGGGACGTCCCGCGCGGCGGCGACGGAGCGGACGACCGCCGGGTGGTCGACGCCCAGGCCGTTGACCAGGAGCGCGGTTCCGTTGTTCAGCGTGCCGTCGGGGCTGAACCAGCGCCGCACGATCGGAGTGACAAGGACCGGCTGTCCGCCCCGTTCCCGGACGCCCGCGACGAGGGTCTCCAGGTTGGCCCGGTAGGTGGCCTCGTCCGTGGTCTTGTCGTTGTGGGCGAGCTGGACGAGGACCAGGTCGCCGGGGCGGATCAGGGGCCGTACGGTGGCCCACAGCCGCGGGTTCCCCAGATACGAGACCGTACTCTCGCCGGAGTCGGCGTAGTTGGCGACGGACAGGCCCTTGCCGAGGTACTGGGGCAGCTGCTGGCCCCAGCCGGAGTAGGGGTCGCCGGGCTGGTCGCAGACGGTGGAGTCGCCGACCAGGAAGATCTGGCGGGCGTGCCGCGCCGGGGTGACCCTGATGTCGGCGAGGGCGGGAGCGGAGCCGCCGATGCGCAGGTCGAGGCCGGGGCTTCCGTCGGGTCCGGTGGGCTCGCCCTCAGGGGTGCGCACACTCACCGTGAAGCTGCGCGTGACGCGCTCGCCCGCCGGTGCGGCCGTCTCGGGGAGAAGGGACCGGCGGCTCTCGCCGCTGACGCTTGTGCTGGACGCGGCCGGTCCGCCGAGTGTGACGCGGACGTCGTAGGTGCCGGGCGGCACGTCGAAGTGGCAGGTGCCGGCGGTGCAGTTGGCGAGGCCGAGGGCCGGGCGGCCCTGCTGTGCCTGGGCCGGTACGGACGACAACGCGGTACCCAGGGCCACCGCCGTCACGACGGCGATGCTGAAACGTCTCACTCCGGGCTCCTCCCAGCGGACGACAAGACCTGGACGGGGACCGTACCGCTCCGGACAAGCGCTTTCTAGTCCTCCAGCAGCATTCACCAGATCTCCCACCGCACATCGGTGAAAGCCCTTTCGCGAAATCGATTCAACTGTCACTCTCGCTCCCACCCCGTTCCCCCCACCCTCGGCAGGAGGCCACCCCCATGCCCGGACCCACCACCAGACCCGTCGGCCGCCGCGCGGTCGTCCTCGGCGCCACCGCCGCCGTCGGCACGGCCCTCACCGGCACGGCGCGCGCCGCCGGCTTCGGCTGGACCGACGACGGGTCGAACTACGTCATCGACACCGGCGCCCAACTGGTGTTCAAGGTGAGCAAGTCCACCGGCGACCTGACGTCCCTGGTCCACCGGGGCACGGAGTACCAGGGCTACGGCGGCATGAACTCGCACATCGAGTCCGGCCTCGGCGCCTCCACGGTGACCATCAGGCAGTCCGGCTCGACGATCCTCGTCTCGGTCACGCACGGCACGCTGCAGCACTACTACGCGGCCCGCAGCGGCGAGAACAACGTCTACATGTGGACGAACAAGGCCGACACGTCCGTCTCCGCGACCCGGTACATCGTGCGCGTGAGGAAGGGCGCCTTCCTCAACGACGAGCCGGACTCCTACACGTACGCGCCCACCGCCATCGAGGCCTCGGACGTGTTCCGGAAGTCCGACGGCCAGACCCGCTCGAAGCACTTCTCCAAGCGGCGCGTCATGGACTACGACTACGTCGGCTGGTCCGCGGGCGGCGTCGGCCTGTGGATGGTGCGCAGCAACCACGAGAAGGCCTCCGGCGGTCCCTTCTACCGCTCCCTGCTGCGCCACCAGAGCGCGGACGGCGGCGGCCTGTACGAGATCCTCTACTACGGCCAGAACCAGACCGAGGCCCAGCGCTTCGGCCTCCAGGGCCCGTACGTCATCGCCTTCACGGACGGCGGGGCGCCCTCCTCGGCACTGTTCCCGGGCACGCTGACCACGCCGTGGGCCGACTCGCTCGGCATCGCCGGGTACGTGCCGGCGAGCGGCCGGGGCAAGGTGGCGGGCGTCGGGATCTCCGGGCGGAACACGGCGTATCCCTACACGGTCGGGCTCGCCAACACGGCCGCCCAGTACTGGGGTGCGGCGCGTGCCTCGGACGGCTGGTTCTCCCTCGCCGGCGTGCTGCCGGGGACGTACGCGCTGACCGTCTACAAGGGCGAACTGGCCGTGTACACCACCTCGGTGAGCGTGTCGGCGGGTGCGACCACCACCCTGAACACGATCGCGATCCCGACCTCCAACGACCCGTCGAACGCGAGCGCGATCTGGCGGATCGGCGACTGGAACGGCACACCGGCCGGGTTCAAGAACGCGGACCTGATGACGTACGCGCATCCGTCCGACGTGCGGGCCGCGTCCTGGACGGGGAACGTCGTCATCGGCGACGGCGAGACGGCGGCCTTCCCCTGCTACCTGTGGAAGGACGTCAACAGCGGCATCCTCGTGTACTTCAGGCTGACCGCCGCGCAGGCCGCCGCCGCGCACACCCTGCGCATCGGCGTGACCACGGCGTACGCGAACGGCCGGCCGCAGGTGACCGTCAACGACACCTGGACCTCGGCCGTCCCCTCCCCGCCGACCCAGCCGAACACCCGGTCGCTGACCAACGGTTCCTACCGCGGCAACAACCACACGTTCACGTACAGCGTCCCCGCGTCCGCCTGGAGGACGGACACGGGGCAGTACAACGTGCTCAGGATCGACGTGGTGAGCGGGTCGGGGACGACCGGGTTCCTCAGTGCGGGAACCGCGGTCGACGCGATCGACCTGCTGGTGTAGGCCGGTCAGGTCCCGCGGGTCCACTGCTGGTTGGTTCCGCCGTTGCACGTGTACGTGATGATCGCGGCGCCGTTGGCGGTGGACGCGCCGTTCACGTCCAGGCACTCGCCGCTCGCGCGCGACTTGACGTTCACGTACGAGCCGGTGGTGGTCAGCGACCACTGCTGGCTCGTGGCGGAGGCGTTGCAGTTCTCCTGCGTGACCGTGCTCGCGTTCTCCTGCACGCACAGCGAGCTGTTCCTGACCATCAGCTGGTAGTAACCGCTTCCGACGGACTTGAACCAGTACTTCTGGTTGTTGCCGCCGTTGCAGTCGTACTGCTTGATCTGGGCGCCCTGCCAGAGCGACTGGCTGGTCACGTCCGCGCACCGGGCGGAGTGGCGGGCGATCAGGGTGTTGTAGGTGGCGCTGGTGCCGGAGACGGTCCCGGTGGCCGTGTCGACGGTGACCTCGGGCGACCAGGACATGGACATCGTGGTCGCGTTGGAGAAGGTCAGCGGCAGCCACACGTACCGGGAGTCGTTGACGGTGCCGCCGAAGGAGTTGCCCCAGCGGTCGCCCATGTACAGGTACGAGGTGCCCGAACTGCCCTGCACGGGAAGCACGTAGGCGGTCTGCGAGCCGTACGTCGTCGCGTCGCCGATGTTCTTCATGGCCGACCAGGGCCCGGCGATGTTGGTAGCGGTGGCGTACTGCTGCTGGTTGGGGTTCCAGCCCGTGGCGCCCGAGGTCAGCATGAAGTACACGCCGTTCCGCTTGAACAGCGCGGGGGCCTCGCGATGGCCGCCGGGCCAGGGGTTGGCGACCAGGCTCGCGATGCCGGTGTAGTCGGCGGTGAGGCGGTAGATCTGCAGGTCGTAGTTCTCGCGGGCGGCGGAGATCATGTAGCCGGCGCCGTCGGTGTCGGTGAAGACCGTGATGTCACGGGACATGTGCTGGCCGAGCGGACGGAAGCTGCCCTTCCAGGTGTAGTTCCCGTCGACGGTGTCGGAGACGGCGACGGCGGCGCGGGCCTCGCTGTAGTCGGTGCCGTTCTCCTTGTGCATCCACATCACGAACTTGCCGGTGGACGCGTTGTACATGACCTTCGGCCGCTCGATGTTGGCGGTCGCCAGTTCCGGGTCGCTGGCCTCGGTCAGGACGTGGTTGCGGAACTCCCAGTTCTTCAGGTCGGTCGAGCGGTAGGCGTCGACGTACCGGAAGGTGTTGTCGGCGTTGCGGTGCTCGCCGAACCAGTAGTAGTAGGAGCCCACCTTGATGACCCCGCCGCCGTGCGCGTGGACGGGGTTGCCCGAGGTGTCCGTGAACTGGGTGCCGTTGGTGATGGTCTGGGGCGCGGCCTGGGCGGGGCCGGCGGTGGCGAGGGCGCCGAACAGCCCGAGGCACAGGGCGAGGAGGGTGGCGTACGCGCGTCTCATGTCAGTCACCTGCCGTGGCCGTGTCGGCGACCGGTATGCCGAAGTCGGGGGTGCCGTCCGGCTTCCAGCCGAGCTTCTGGACGCGGGTGTGGCGGTTGGGGTCGTTCAGCGGGTCGCCGTTGATCTCCTTGTACTGGCGGGCGTGGTAGACGAGGACGTCGGTGCGGCCGTCCTCCGCGACCGTGAAGCAGTTGTGGCCGGGGCCGTACTGCTTGGTGGTGTCGTTGCTGGTGAAGACCGGGACCGGCGACTTGGTCCAGCTCATGGGGTCCAGCAGGTGGCTGTCGGCGTCGGCGGTCAGCAGGCCCATGCAGTAGTTGGAGTCGGTGGCGCTGGCCGAGTAGGTCATGAACAGGCGGCCGTTGCGCTTGAGGACGTACGGGCCCTCGTTGACCTTGAAGCCGATGCACTCCCAGTCGTACTCCGGGGTGGAGAGCCGCACCTGCGGGCCCTTCAGGGTCCACGGGTTCGCCATCTCCGACAGGAAGATGCCGGTGTTGTTGTCCATGCCGGGCTCGTGCTGCGCCCAGGCGAGGTAACGGGTGCCGCGGTGGGTGAAGGTGGTGGCGTCCAGGGAGAACGTCTCCCAGGCCGTCTTCACCTGGCCCCGCTCCACCCAGGTGCCCTTGAAGGGGTTGGGGTGGGCGTTCTCCAGCACCCAGATGCGGATGGCCCAGACGTCCTCGGCGGGCGCGGAGGCGAAGTAGATGTACCACTTGCCGCCGATGCGGTGCAGTTCGGGCGCCCAGATGTGGGCGCCCATCGGGCCCGTGGGGTGGGCGCGCCAGATGACCGACTCGGCCGCCGTGCCCAGGCCGTTCAGGGTGCGGGAGCGGCGCAGGATGATGCGGTCGTACTCGGGGGCGGTCGCGGTGAAGTAGTAGAAGCCGTCCTTGTGCCGGTGGATGTGCGGGTCGGCGCGGTTGCGGACGAGCGGGTTCACGAAGGGGGCCGGCTTCGGGGGTCCGGCCGGGGTGGCCGCCTGGGCCACGCCCGGGGCGACGGGGACGGCGGCGAGGGCACCGGCGGCTGCGGCGCCCTTCAGCAGCAGTCTGCGGCTGGGGGGTTCGGGCAGAGCGTGGTCGCGGTCGCGGCTCATGCGGAGGGGCCTGCCTCTCACTGGGGGACACACGGCGTTGTCTGATGCGTTGTCTGACATTTCGAACACCATCTGTCATTACGAACGCCGAAAAGGTAAGGGGGTGACACGAGGAGGTCAACGGGTCTGACGGGACCAACGGACTCTGCGATCCTGCTTCTTATGAGCACACCACCCGACGACCTGCCCCGCTACCGGGTTCTGACCGGACCGGACGACGCCGCGTTCTGCCGCAGGGTGAGCGAGGCGCTCGACCTCGGCTACGAGCTGCACGGCGGCCCCGCCGTCACCTTCGACGGTGAGCGGGTCATCGTCGCGCAGGCGCTGCTGCGGCCGGGGCGGCCGTAGGCGGTTTTCTGTTATCGGCGGACGTCGTGATCCGTCTCCGGTCACGTGCGCAGCCTCACCCACACCACAGCAGCGGCCGCGGGCGTCCTCGCGGCGGTCGCGTCCCTGCTCACCGCTCCCCCGGCGCTGGCCGCCGGGCCCCGGGACGTCACGGCCGACGTGCTCGCCGACCGGGACGTGACCCTCGCCGGGGACACGGTCGTCACCGTGCCGCCCGGGACGACGACGTACGACGGCGTGTTCCGGGGCGAGGGCACGCTCACCGTGCGCGGCACCGGGACCCTGGTCCTCACCAGGGACAGCGACTTCACGCTCCCCCGGTCCCGGCAGCGGCAGCAGGTGCGGACACGGGGCGGCAACCACCCGTACGTCACCGTCACCCGCCCCGACCCGCCCGCGGTCACCGTCGCGCACGGGGCGACGCTCCAGTACGGCGACGGCGGCACGACCGGCCTGATCGGCCACTTCCCCTACGACACCCCGGCGTTCCGCCTCAACCAGGACAACATCCGGGTCGACGGCACCCTCCGGCTGTCCCTCAGGAGCGCCTACAACCTCGGCACCATCAGCGGCTCGGGGCTGATCACGCAGCCGAGGTTCCTGTGGGGCACCTGGGACCTGTCGGGCACCCACCCCTTCTCCGGCGTCATCGACAACGGCACCCAGCTGAACGCCGGCCGCCCGGAGTACGCCACCTCCCTGCCCCGCGTCCGCAAGGTCCTCAACCAGGGGACCTGGACCGTCGACACCCCGCTGGGGCAGACCGTCACCCTGGGCATGGACTTCTACCAGCGCGAGTACGGCAGCGACATCAACGTCCAGTCCCGGCCGGGCGGGAAGGTGGTCCTCACCGGGCAGTACAGCTGGTCGGACCGGGGCGGCGACACCGACCCGTCGCTCAGCGACCCCGCCCTCAACTGGACGCCCGCCCGGAAGAACGTCAACAAGCGCGGCACCAACATCAAGGGCGCGAACGTCCGGTGGGGCGACGGCACCACCGACCGGATCTTCATGCCGGGCACCGCCGAGACCGTCTACATCAACCTGCTGGCGGCCCGCTCCCGTTCCCGCCTCACCTTCGACTACAACGGCCCGGTGACCCTCGGCGCCCCCATCGGCGGCGGCAGGTTCCACGACACCCTGTCGGCCCCCGGCGCCGGCGACGTCGTCATCGCCGGCACCCCCGGGAACGACGTGACCTTCGCGGCCGTCCAGCACTACGACGGCTCGACGACGGTCGAGAAGGGCGCGGTGCTGCGACTCGGCAGCGGGAAGCGGGGCGGCGACGGCGGGCTGTACGCCGCAGGTGCCCACTCCGAGGTCGTCAACCACGGCTCCCTCGTGCTGCGCAACACCAGCCGGCCCCTCACCCTGTCCCGCGTCGGCGGCAGCGGCTCGCTCACCCAGGCGGGAGCCGCCACGACGACACTGACGGGCCGCGCGGTGACCTACACCGGGACGACCACCGTCACCCGGGGCACGTTGGCCCTGCGCCGGGGCGCCACGCTCGACCGCAGCCGGGCGATCCGGCTCACCTCGGCCGCGGCCCGGCTGGACACGGGCCGGGCGGGCCTGCACGTGGCGACGTCCCTCACCGGCAAGGGCACGGTGCGCGGCCCGGTCACCAGCGACGGCACGGTCACGACCGGCCTCACGGTGGACGGCGCCTACACGCAGAGCGCGCGGGGCTCGCTGGTGCTGCGGGACGGGCCGTTGAAGGTGACGGGGGCGGTACGGCTGGCCGGAGACCTCGACCTGTCCGCCGCCGGGGACTCCGGGCGGAAGCGTCCCGCCCGTGAGATCACCGTGATCGACCACACGGGCCGCGGCGCACCGGCGGGCACCTTCACCGGTCTGCGGGAGGGCGCCCGCCTGAAACTGGCCGACACCACCTACCGCATCAGCTACCGCGCCGGCGACGGCGACGACGTCGCCCTGACGGCGGTCACCGCCCCGGCCCCCTCTCCCACCGCACCCGCGGCGTCCGGGGCCGGTGGCTCGACGCCCCGCACCGCCGGCGCGTCGGAGGGCGTCGGCTTCGGCTGGTGGCCGTACGCCCTCGGACTGGCCCTCGCCGTCAGCCTCGCCGTACCGATGGCGACGCGGCGGAGCCGGGGCGGGCGACGGGGCGGGCGCCACGCGGTCCGGGCCCGGCGGTGAGCCGCCGGCGATGCAGCCCTCAGCGGCCGCTCGGCGCCTCGGGAAAGCCGAGCTGCGGGGCCAGCAGCCGTGCCTCGGCCGCCCACTCGGCGAGGAAGGCGAGGGTGAGGCCCCGTTCGCGGTAGCGGACGGCGGCGGCGACCGTGCCCGTGCCGCCGTACCCGACCGGCTCCTCGTCCGCCCTGGCCAGCATCAGTGCGGTGAGCCAGTCGTACTTCACCGCGGAGGCGCACACGGCGAGCCGTACGAGGCGTTCGTCGCCGTGCCAGCCGCTCTCGCGCAGACCGTGCACGTAGGCGTCGTAGGCCGACTTCGCCAGGCCGTGCAGCTCGGCGGCGGGGACGAAGTGGTCGAAGACGGTGTCGGGGAGATAGTTGCCGAGGTCCTCGCCGAGGGCGCCGTCGCCGGCGAAGGCCCAGTCGAGCAGGACGCCGGTGCCGTGGCCGTCGGAGCGGAGGTTCGCCGGCCACTGGTCGAGGTGGCAGAAGGCGCGGGGCAGGGACTCCATCACCGTGAGGAACCACTCGCGGTCGTGGTGGAGTCGGACCATGTCCTCGCGCAGGCCGGGCGGGAAGTGGGACCGGACCAGGGGGTGCCGCCAGGCCTCGTCGTCGTCGAGCAGGGCCGCGCCCGTCGTCTTCCCCGCCGTGTAGTCGCGCAGGAAGTGCCGGGACAGCCACGGCCGGTCCTCCCCCGCGCCGGTCTCGCCCTGTGCCGCGCCGAGGCGCCGGGCGTGCTCGACGTGCCGGGCCAGGGGCCAGCTCGTCGCCGGTTCGCCCGGCACGTCCTCCAGCCACAGCGCCACGTCGCCGCCGGGGCGTTCGGCGCACTCCAGCAGCCGGGGCGCGCGGATGCCGTGCCGCTCCCAGACCCGGGCGAGCCCGGACCCGTAGACGTACGCCTCGCGGCGCCAGAAGTTCCAGTGGCGCGGGTCGTTGGACGCCGCCCAGGAGACACCGGTCTCCTTCGTCCGCGTCAGCACCTTCAGCACGGCCGAGCGTCCGCCGCCGGTGACGCGCCACACCCCGGCCGTGACGCCGTTCAGCGGGTTGTGCGGGAGCGGATCAAACACCGCCTCGTCCGCCGGGACTCCCAGGACTTCACGTACTTCGGCTTGCGGGGCAGCGACCTCGGGCATCCCCCGATGCTATGCCGACGCCTCGGTCCTGTCCCCGCGTCCCCGCAGCCACACGTACACCGGGATCCCCGCGAACAGGAACAGCACGCCCTGGTAGACGGCCGCGTACCCGGCGCCCGCGATCAGCCAGAACGAGAAGCCGAACGACAGGACGGCGACGGTGAGATCGCGGGCGAGTCCGGCGGGACGGACCCGGTCGCGGGTGCCGCGGGCCAGCCAGTACAGCTGGGCCGCCGCCGACAGCAGGTACGGCACGCAGCCGGTGAACGTGGTGATCAGGACGAGGACGCGGAAGGTGGTGTCCGGGCCGGCCGTGTAGTTGAGGGCGATGAGCAGCGTGCCGAGGACCGCGCACGCCCAGACGCCGAAGCCGGGGACGCCGCCCTTGCCGACGCGGGCGAAGGGTGCCGGGAAGAGGCCGTCGCGGGCGGCGGCGTACGGCATCTGCGCCGCCATGAGGATCCAGCCGTTGAGGCAGCCGGTGATGGAGGCGACCGCGACCAGGGCGATGGCGGTGCCGCCCCAGCCGCCGCCGGTGATGGCGTTGACGGCGTCGGCGAACGGGGCGCCGGAGTCGACGAGTTCGCGGTGCGGGACGAGGCCGAAGACGGCGACCGTGCCGAGGACGTAGACCAGGGCCGAGGCGAGGGTGCCGAGGACGCTCGCCCGGCCGACCGTGCGCTCCGGGTCGCGGACCTCGCCCGCGCTGACCGCCGCCGACTCCACCCCGAGGAAGCTGTAGAGCAGCAGCGCGGCGGAGGCGGCCAGCGCGCCGGAGACGCTCTGCCCGGAGGCGTTGAACGGGCCGAAGTTGTCGGCGTCGACGAAGAACAGGCCGACCGTGGCGAGCAGCAGCAGCGGCACGAACTTCAGCACCGTCGAGACCACCTGCACCGCGCCGACCCAGCGCGTCCCCGCGAAGTTCGCGGCGGCCGGCAGCCACAGGGCGGCCAGGGCGACGGCGGCCTGGAGGGCGTGGTCGCCGTGCAGGGGTATGAGGACGTCGACGTAGCCGACGACCGCGACGGCCAGGGCGGCGATGCTGACCCAGCACATCGTCCAGTACGACCAGGCCGACAGGAACCCGGCGAACTCGCCGAAGGCGTCCCGCGGGTAGACGTACAGCCCGCCGGTGACCGGGCTGCGCCGGGCCAGCCGGCCGAAGAGCAGCGCGAGCAGCACGGCGCCGACGGAGAGCACGAGGAAGGCGAGCAGGCTGACCGTGCCGTAGGGGGCGACGGTGGCGGGCAGGGCGAAGATGCCGCCGCCGATGATGTTGCCCATGACGAGGGCCGTGGCGGCGGCGAGGCCGAAGGTGCGGCGGGGAACGGGCGCGGCGGACGGGGTGGCGGCCGGCCCGGCAGGTTCGGCGGCCTCGGCGGGGCGAGGGACGGTCATGAGTGTTCCTGTACGGGCGGGAGGGGAGGGGGAGGGGCGTGATCGTAACCCGCCGTCCCACATGTTGGGCGACCTGTTCATGTACTGGACACAATCGACTGGGGTCCGCCACCGGATCTCGACTACCGTCACCCGTATGACGAGCACCCTCACCCTCGCCGAAGCCCTCGCCGCCGGGACGGTCGTCCTGGACGGCGGCATGTCCAACCAGCTCGAGTCGGCCGGGCACGACCTGAGCGACGAGCTGTGGTCGGCGCGGCTGCTCGCCGAACGGCCGGAGGCGGTCACCGAGGCGCACCTCGCCTACTTCCGGGCGGGCGCCGACGTGGCGATCACCTCCAGCTACCAGGCCACGTTCGAGGGCTTCGCGAAGCGCGGGATCGACCACGACCGGGCGGCCGAACTGATGGCGCTGAGCGTGGAGCTGGCCCGGGAGGCGGCCCGCCGCGCCCGCGCCTCCCGGCCCCTGTGGGTGGCGGCGTCGGCCGGCCCGTACGGGGCGATGCTCGCGGACGGCTCGGAGTACCGGGGCCGCTACGGGCTGACGGTGGACGAGCTGGAGCGTTTCCACCGGCCCCGCCTGGAGGTGCTGGCCTCGGCCCGCCCCGACGTGCTGGCCCTGGAGACGGTCCCGGACGCCGACGAGGCCGCGGCCCTGCTGCGGGCGGTGCGCGGGCTCGGGGTGCCGGCCTGGCTGACGTACTCCGTGGCGGGCGGCCGCACGCGGGCCGGGCAGCCGCTGGAGGAGGCCTTCGCCCTGGCGGCCGACGCGGACGAGGTGATCGCGGTGGGCGTGAACTGCTGCGCGCCCGAGGACGTGGACGCCGCCGCGGCGACCGCGGCGCGGGTCACCGGCAAGCCGGTCGTCGTCTACCCCAACAGCGGCGAGACCTGGGACGCCGGGGCGCGCACCTGGACCGGCCGCTCCTCCTTCGCCCCCGGCCAGGTGCACGGGTGGCAGCGGGCGGGGGCCCGGCTGATCGGCGGCTGCTGCCGGGTGGGCCCGGAGGCGATCACCGGGATCGCCGGGGCGGTGCGGGCGGCGTAGGGGGCGCGCCGACGCCCCGGCACCAGTCTGCGCACACCCCTCCTCCCCTCCCCTTTCCGCTGCTAGCCTCCGTGATGGGAACCGGTTGCTACGGCGTTGCCGCAGTTCCCGAGGGGGTGGGCGCGGACCGGTGCCCGGGAGGGACGAGGCAGGCATGACGAGGAAGAGCGGCGACGCGAGCCGCAGCACCATCCGGGACGTGGCGGCCCGCGCGGGGGTCTCGGCGTCGACGGTGTCCCGGGTGCTCGGCGGCGTCTACCCGGTGAGCGCGGCGACGCGCGGCCGGGTGATGCGGGCGGTCCGGGACCTGGACTACGTGGCCGACGCGCGGGCGAAGGCGATCGCGGGCGTCGGCACGCCCACCCTCGCGTTCGTCCTGGAGGACATCACCGGCCCGTCGTTCGCGCACATGGCGCACGGCGTGGAGCGCGAGGCGACCCGGCTCGGCCACCTCTGCCTGGTGTGCAGCACGGAGGGCGACGTCCGGCACGAGCTGGAGTTCGTCGAGATGATGCGGGCCCAGCGGGCCGCCGCCGTGATCCTGGTCGGCGGCACGGCCGACACCCCCGAGTACCGCGAGCGCACCCACCGCATGGCCGACTCCCTCGCCTCGGCCGGTTCCCGCCTGGTCCTGTGCGGCCGGCCACCGCTGGACCCCGGCGCCCCGGTGACGGTCATCGAGTACGACAACGAGGGCGGCGCCTACACGCTCGTCGCGCACGTCCTCGCCCAGGGCCACCGGCGGGTGCTGTTCCTCGGCGGCCGGGCGGACCACACCACGGCCCTGGGCCGCGAACGCGGCTACCTCGCGGCCCACCGGGCCCGCGGCCTCACCCCCGACCCGTCGCTCCTCCTGCACGGCGACTTCACGCGCGACGCGGGCCACCGCCTGATGCAGCAGGCCCTCAAGGACGGCCTGGAGTTCACGGCGGTGGTGGCCGCGACGGACATGGTCGCGGCGGGCGCCCTCACCGCCCTGCACGAGGCGGGCCTGACCGTGCCGGGCGACGTCTCGCTCGCCGGCTACGACGACATCCCCTTCGCCCGCGACCTGCACCCCGCCCTGACGACGGTCCACGTCCCCTACGAGGAACTGGGCCGCCTCGCCGTCCGCACGGCCCTGGAGCACACGCCGGGGGCGGCGGACGAGCATCTGCTGCTGGGCACGCATGTGGTGGTGCGGGACTCGGTGGGTCCGCCGCCGACCCACGAACGTCCGTAGGGTCAGGGGGAGGCATGAGCACCCTCGTGGCCCAGGCCATCGGCACCGGGCGGCTGGATCTGCTGCCGCTGCGCGTCGAGCATGCCGAGGAGATGGCCGCCGTGCTGTCCGATCCGGCCCTGCACACCTTCATCGGCGGCACTCCGGACACCCCGCAAGCCCTGCGCTCGCGCTACCGGCGGATGACCGAAGGTTCTCCCGATCCGGCCGTGTCCTGGCTGAACTGGGTGATCCGGCTCCGCGACGAAGCCTGCCTGACAGGCACCGTCCAGGCCACGGTCAGCCGCTCCGCCCACCACGCCATGGCCGAGATCGCCTGGGTGGTGGGGCCCCCGTGGCAGGGCAGAGGCATCGCCACCGAAGCGGCCCGAGGACTCGTCGACTGGCTCGGCCGGCAGGCGGTGCACACCGTCATCGCCCACATCCATCCCGAACACCGGGCATCCGCCGCCGTCGCCACCGCTGCCGGGCTGTCCCCCACCGACGCATGGCACGAAGGCGAGATCCGATGGCGCCGGAGCATCGGACGATGACGTCGGGATTCACGCGGTGGATCGAGGCTCAGGGATCCACGTCCTCGATCGAGCTGGGTCCCAGCTGGGACGCGGAGGTGAATTCCGGCAGCGTGGCGGGCTGGTCGAAGAGGAAGAAGCTCTGGTTCATGCCGAGGGTGAACTCCAGGTAGGCACCCGTGGTGGCGTCGAAGCCGTAGTAGGTGTTGCAGGTCCCGGCCCCGTTGCTGTAGGTGCCGTCCATTTCCGGGAGCGGGACGTTGACCATGCCGTTGCTGCTCGATTTCGTCTTCGACGGTGGTGTACCCAGCGAACAGTACGAGACGGGGAGGCCCTTCAGAACGAAGTAGCCGTACTCACCCTTGGCGTTCTGGAGGTAGACATAACTGAGTTTGCCCTTCGAGCTGGCCTTACCCCAGGTCTTGATCCACTGGTTGATGGTCTCTCGCGTCGTCGAGTACTCGGGGATCTCTATCGGCTGGTTCGCCACCAGTTTGTCGTAGCCCTTCTCCTTGGCCCTCGTCTCCGCCGCCTGTGAGGAGTCGTCTTCGCAGGCGGCGGCAGTGAAGCCGAGCACCAGAGCGGCGGCGACGGCAAGCGCGGTCCGGGTGAGGCGTTTCATGACCCTTCTCCTCTTCGTCACGGCGCACACGTGGTGGTCATGTCGTTCACGTCCAACCGCGGCGGCAGGTCCTTGTCCTTGAAGGCGCTCCGGTGCTCCTGTGCGGCTTTGGCGTTGTATTCGTTGACCGCTTCGATCCGGGACGACTTCAGGGCGGTGAGGGAGGTGCCGATCTGAGCCCGCCTGGATTCGGAGGCCGTCTTGTTCTCCTCTTCCAGAGTCCTGATGGTCCCTTCTTTGGACTGCACCGTGGAGCAGAGTCCGAAGAACTCCTCGTACGTGGCGATCCGGAACGCACCCGAACCCTCGGTGCGGTCGCGCTTGTCGACTTCGCCGCGGAACGGGGCGGTCAGCCAGCTGACGCCACCGACGACGAGAGTGATGATCAGGCCGACGGTGACCAGGGCGGCGATACCGCCGATGACCCAGATTCCCGCCCTGACCTCTTCCCGGGTCGTGCTCATGGCCCTTCCTTTCGCGTCCGTCACTCAGCGGCGGCCCGCACTTCACGCCGAAGACGGGCAGGACTGGATGGTGGACAGCTCACCCGGGCACGCTACAAAGCCGCCCTCGGGACCCCTCCCGAAAAGCGGCCTGCGTCGTCAGTGCCGGCGGAGTGCCCCGGAGCGGCGGAGTCTCCGTACGGCTGACCGCAGTTCCGTACTGCGGGTGGGCGAATCGTCGGCAGCCGCCGATGCGGGTGTGGCTTCCGGGGAGGTGACGGCGGCGTCGGTCGCCCAGAGGGCGAGTTCGCGGTCACGGGGGCCGTACGCCGTGTAGGCCAGGCCGTTCTCGGCGTCCGGTGCGCGGTCTCCGAAGACGCGCACGGGGTGGGCCGCGTCCCAGCGTTCCCAGCCCGGGTCGCCGTCCGTGGCGAAGCGCACCCAGGCGGCGTGCATCTCGTCGGCCAGCTCCTGCGGCGCGCCCTCCCCGGCGAGCTTCCGGGACTCCGGGACGTCCCCGGTGTCGAAGACGAAACCGAGTTCCAGCGCGTGGCAGGCGCCGAGGCCGGGGAGGTTGGAGGGCCAGGCGAACTCGTAGACGTACGACGGTTCCGTACGGGCGTCGGCCAGGTGGTGCAGGGGGATGCGGAGCAGGTGGTCGGTGACGAGCTGGCCGACGATCTCCGCCGTGCTCGCCTCGGGGTGCAGGGCGCGGTAGCCGCGCGGGACCTCGCTGCCGCAGTGGCAGCGGGCCATGGCACCGGCCAGGGCGACGGCTCCGAGGCGGTCCACGCGGTCCAGGAGACCGCCCGGGACCAGCCAGAGCCGGTACTCGTCGCGGGTCCAGCCCATCAGCAGTTCCACGCCCGGGGCGGCGCCCTCGACGAGGGCTTCCAGGGGGTCGCGCGGGACGACATCGCCGTCGACGACGATGCCGAAGGCGGGGCCGCCGACCACCGGGCTGCTGAGCCTGCCCACCTCGGCCTGGGTGTGCAGCAGCAGGTCGCGGTCGACGGCCGCGAAGGCCTCGGCGGTGGCGGGGATCTTCAGCCGGGAGGCCATACGGCGGACCATCCGCCGTACCTTGGCCCGCTCGGACGCCTCGGGCGGCCCGCTCTGCAGGACCGCCCGCCGGACCAGCCCCCGCGTCTGCGGCGCGGCGAGGAGGGCGCCGATGCTGATCGCCCCGGCGGACTGGCCGAAGAGGGTGATGCGGCCGGGGTCGCCGCCGAAGGCCTCGATGGCCTCGTGCACCCAGGTCAGGGCGGCGATCTGGTCACGCAGGCCGGGGTTCGGGGGTGTGTCCGGGAACAGTCCGTAGCCTTCGACTCCCAGCCGGTAGTTGACCGAGACGCAGACGACGCCGTCGCGGGCGAAGGTGTGGCCGTCGTAGACGGGGACGGCGGACGAGCCCCTGGTCAGGGCGCCGCCGTGCAGCCAGACGAGGACGGGGAGGCGGGCCGCGGGGTCCGGGTCGGGGGTCCAGACGTTGAGGTTGAGGCAGTCGTCGCCGGGCACGACCGGGTCGGACAGGTAGTGGGCGAAGGCGTCGGAGTACGGGGGCTTCGGCGGGGTGGGGCCGAAGGCGCCGGCGTCGAGGACGCCGTCCCAGGGTGGGAGGGATACGGGCGGGCGGAAGCGGCGGGGGCCGAAAGGGGGTGCCGCGTACGGGATGCCGCGGAAGACCGCGACCCCCCGCTCGTACCGGCCGCGTACGGCCCCGTACGGGCTCTTGACCACGGGATCCGTCTGGCCTGCCGTCATACCGCCCACCAGCCCTTCGCCGCGCTCGTGCACCGGAAACACCAGAGCATCACATCGCTCCTCGGTATTCCGGTGCACGGGCCGGCTTGACCGCTATTTGGCGGACTCTTGGGCTGCGGACACGCTATTTGGCGTACATCAGCGTGCCGAAGCCGAGCTGGTCGAAGCCGCCGCTGGTGGTGCCGTAGTCGCCTCCTCCGCCCTCGGGGGCGACGGAGAAGCACATCTGGGCGATGTACTTGTCGTCGAGGAGCAGACGCCGCCCGTAGTGGTAGTGGAGCATCGCCCAGACCGGGCGGACCTGGCCGCGGGAGACGGAGCTGATCGCGGTGTGCGACTGCTGGGAGCAGTTCTGGCCGCTGCCCCAGGTGTAGGTGGTGAAGGGCACGTTCATGTTCAGGTTGTACTTGGCGACGTACTGGGCGGCCTTCATGAAGCGGCGGCCGTCGTAGGAGTAGAGGTCGTCTCCCTGGTTCCAGGCCATCTCGCAGATCGCGCCCATCTGGCCCATGCCCATCATGGTGTGGCCCTGGTCGCGGCCGGACTCCTGCCACTGGCCGAGGTCGTAGCCCTCGACGCCCGGGTACAGGAACGGGACGGCGTGCTGGATGGAACCGTTTCCTGCGCCGGTCTTGAAGTAGTTCACCGCCTGGTCGTACTTGGCGCCGTCGTCGCACAGGATCCCGATGGCCATGATCGAGGCCATGTTGCACAGGTCCCAGTTGGCCCAGTAGTTGGTGATGCAGGCGTCGTTGTGGCCGGTGAGGAACTGGTTGTTCATCGGGTAGAACACGTTCAGCATCATCTGCTTGAACCTGTTCAGGTCGAAGCCGGCGTAGCCGCGCATGAGCTCGGCGGCGTTGGCGAACTGCCAGCCGTAGATCCCCGCGGCGAGGAACCGGTCGGCGTTGCCCTGGATGGACGTGAGCGTGTTCGCCCAGGCGTTGAGGATGCGCACGGCGCAGTCCCCGTTGGCGGCGGTGCCGGCGACCTGCCAGCGCAGGGCGTTCTGGTAGGCGGCGGCGATGTCGTTGTAGAGGAGCGTGTAGTTCTCGGGGTAGCCCGATCCGCGGTAGACGACGGACTGCGGCCTGGCGGTCCAGGTGGACTGTGAGTGGGAGTTGGCGGTCAGTCTGTTCCAGCCGGAGAGCCAGGGGTCGTCGCCCGCGGCGACCCTGACCTTGGCGCGGTTGATGTCGCCCCAGTTGTGGAGCATGCCGGGGTGGGTGAAGGTGGCGGGTGCGGCGTCGGCCGTGGTGGCGGTGGTGCCGAGGGCGAGGCCCGCGGTGAGGCCGCCGGCGGTCTTGAGCAGACCGCGGCGGCTCACGTGGCCGCCCTCGTGGTGCGTGTGGGGGGACGTGCGGCTCATGCTGTGTCTCCGATCCGTGGAGTACTACATGGGGGTGATGCTCACCTCGTCGAACTCGGTGGTGCTGTGGGTCAGGGGGCTGCGGGAGCAGACCACGAGGCCCACGTAGTAGGGGGCGTCACCGAAGCCGGGGATGTCTCCCGCGGCGAGGGGGGTCCAGGTGGCGCCGTCGTCGGTCGAGGCGGATGCGGTGAAGCGCGTCCCGGTGCGCTTCAGCCGCAGCAGGCAGCCGGCGGTGACCGCCGCGTTGCCCGTGAAGGTGGACCGTCCGGCGACGGTCGGGCGCAGCATCAGCTGGGCGCTGGTGCCGCCGGTGACGATCGCCCCGGCCGCCTGGTCGAACGGCGACAGGGACTTGGCCATGAGCAGGCCGACCCGGTCGCCGGCGGCTCCGGCGCGGGAGAGCAGGCGGGCGGTGACCTCGCAGTCACCGCTGACGGGCCGTCGGACGAACTGGCCCGTCATGCCCTGGTTGTTGACGGTGAGGTCGGTCCCGGCGCCCCGCACCACGAAGGTCCCGTCCTGGTGGGCGGTGCTGCCGGGGGTGCGGACGGCGACCACGCCGAGGGTGCCGTAGGCGCGGTCGTCGAGGACGACGTCGCCCAGGTCGCCGTAGGTCCAGGGCGCGGGCGGCGGGGTGCCGACCGTGAGGGTGAGGGTGGCGGTGGCGTCTCCGGCGGCGTTGCCCGCCGTGGTGGTGACCTCGAACTCGCCCGTCTCGGTGGGCGTTCCGGAGATCAGGCCGGTGCGCCGGTCGACGCGCAGGCCGTCGGGCAGCCCGTCCGCGGTGAACCGCACGGGTTCGTGCGTCGCCCGCAGGAGGTGCTTGAAGGGCACGCCTTTGTT
Organism: Streptomyces sp. SudanB52_2052; assembly: GCF_964272415.1. Taxonomy (NCBI): domain Bacteria; kingdom Bacillati; phylum Actinomycetota; class Actinomycetes; order Kitasatosporales; family Streptomycetaceae; genus Streptomyces; species Streptomyces sp. SudanB52_2052. Next base: position 1,921,804 of record NZ_OZ186796.1, read on the forward strand.
GGCGAACGCCACGGTGGGGGAGGTGAGTTGTGGCTGCGACGGCATCGGCGTCGTCGCCGCGGCGGACGGCGACAGGGGGCCGCGTCCGGCGACGTTGGTCTTGGCGACGGCGTAGTGGTACGTCGTGCCGGGGGTGCCGGTGGCGTCGGCGTACCGGATGCGGGTGCCGAAGCCGACCGGGCCGACGCCGGTGGCGATGGTCTCGTACGGGCCGTCGGCGGCGGTGGCGCGCAGCACCTTGTAGCGGGCGGCGAGGTCCGGGTCGGTCCAGGCCAGTTCGACCGCGTCCGCTCCGGCGGCGGCCCGCAGGTCGCCGGTGGCGCGGGCGGGGCGCGGCACGGTCCAGATCTCGCCGGCGGTGCGGGAGACCACGCTGACGTTGTCGAAGGCGCCCGTGCCGGTCTCGGCGTACTCCTCGTCGACGCCGAGGCAGGAGGTGAGGGTGAGGCCGACGTACGCCGTGGCGCCGAGGTCGACGTCGGTGGAGCCGACCTCGGTCCAGCGGATGCCGTCCGGGGAGATGGCGCCGGTGCAGCGGTCGCCCCGGCGGGTCACGCGCACCCAGTACGGCATGCGCAGCCGGTAGCCGTCGCCCGCGCCCTCGACGTAGGGGGCCTTGAGCGGGGTCGCCGACTCGGGCAGCGCGCCGAGGGAGGAGATCGGGAAGGCGGCGCCGGTGGTGATCGCCTGTTGCTGGGAGGGCGGCACGGGTGTGCTGCCGGTCCCCCTGACCCGCTCCCCCGTCCTGGCCCGTACGGACCAGACACCGCTCCAGGTGTGCAGCGGCAGGCCCTGGATCAGCATGGCGGCGTGGGCGGCGTCCGCGTCCAGGCCGGCCCGTACGGTGACGCCGATCCTGGAGTACTGGGAGCTGAGCGGATACACGATCCGCGCGGTGATCGTGCCGTCGCCGCGCAGCGGCAGGTAGGCCAGGCGGTGGGTGTCGGCGGTGCCGGAGGCCTCCAGCAGGAACCGTTCGCCGTCGAAGACCGCCGAGCCGGGGATCCGGACGTCCCCGACGTCCCGCGTCGCCCAGGGCTCGGGCAGGCCGGGGACCGCCGCCGCCCACGGTGAAGGGGCGCTGCGGCCCCGGGAGTTGGCGGCGGTGACCCGGTAGTAGGCCGTCTTGCCGGGGTGGGCGTCGCGGTCGGTGTACGCCGGGTCGGCGAGACCGGTCGCGATCTCCTCGTACGGCCCGTCGGCGCCGGCGGCCCGCAGGACGGTGTACGACTCGGCCCACGCCGAGGGCAGCCAGGCCAGGGTGACGGACTTGTCGGTGCCGACCGCCGTGACACCGGCCGGGGGCGTGGGCACGGCCGGGGCGGGGGCCTTGGTGCCGGCGAAGGTGAGGGTGCCCCAGCTGGGCAGGTCGTCGTTGCTGCCCTCGACGACCCGGGTTCCGCCGGTGCCGCGGAAGACGGCTGCCTTGGTGTAGGGGGTGTCGAGTCCGCGGACGCCGGCGTAGTGCGCGTACGCCATCTCGTAGATGGGCGGCAGGTTGCCGCGCCCCACGGCCGAGACGGTCCTCTTGATGTACTTGCCGGTGCGGTCGAGGTCCGGGACGAAGGGGACGTCGCCGCCGAGGTTGTAGCGGGCGGCGTACTCGACGTTCTTCAGCAGCCGGTCGCCGTCGAAGGCGTACAGGTCGACGCCCTGGTTCCAGGCGACCTGCGCGGCGTCGGCGAGCAGGCCGACCGCGAGCTGTTCGTGGCCCTGGTCGCGGCCGGACTCCTGACCCTGGCCGGCGTCGGTGACGATGCGGTGGCGGACGCTGCCGTTGCCCGCGCCCGCGGCCGCGAAGCGGAGCGCGTCCTCGAAGAGGGTGGGCTCCTCGCAGAACACGCCGATGGCCAGGATCGACTGGACGGACGTCAGGTCCCAGTTGCCGTTGGCGTAGAGCATGTAGCCGGAGATGGCCGGGTACCAGACGCGCAGGAACGACTCCTCGCAGCGGGCGATGTCCTCCCTCGCCCAGCCGTCGTAGCCGCTGTGCCGGAGCAGTTCGGCGGCGTTGACGAACTTGAAGACCTGGAGTCCGGCGCCGAGCGGCCCGTCCGCTCCGGTGACGGTCTTCAGGGAGGCCGACCAGGCGTTGAGGATGTCCCGGGACTTGTCGGCGTACGCCCGCTCGCCCGTGACGCACCACATCAGCGCGGTCTGGTAGGCGGCGGCCGAGTCGGCGACGGCCTGGTTCTGGAAGTTGGTGGGGCCGCGACCCCAGGAGGTGATCTGGCCGGTGTTCTGGATGGCGTAGGTCGCCTTGGAGCGCGCGTGGGCGGCCAGGGCGAGGAAACCGTCGTGAACAGGCGATTCCTTCGCGGCGACGGCGGCCTTCATCCGGGCCAGGTCGTCGGCGCTGTGCAGCAGCCCGGGGTGGGTGAAGGCGCGCAGACCGGTGGGGTCCTGGGCGGCGGCCCGGGCGGTGCCGGACGCGAGCAGTCCGCTCGCGCCCGACACCATCAGCAGGGCGGCCGCGCCGCCGAGGAAGCCCCGGCGGCTCGGTGCGGGAGTCGTTCTCATGGGCGTTGCTCTCAGGGGGTCGGCGCTCATGACGCGGCGGCCGCCGCGGCCTCGGCGGTGGTGAGGAACTTCAGGTTCGTCACGTGCTCGTTGACGAACATGGGCACGCCGTCCGAGGCCAGATACCACCTCGGCTTGCCCGTGCTGTCGGCGATCACCCTGCCGTTGACGCGGAGGTTCTCGAAGGTGACGTCCTTGATCGCGTGCTCCGCGTCGAGGCCGGCGATGATCGAGAGGTCGGCGTTCTTGCCGTTGTAGGTGAGGTCCTTGATGTAGACGGACTCGATGCCGCGGCCTGCCGACGTGTTGTACTTCGGGTTGTACTCGACCCGCATGTGGATGAGCTGGCCCCAGCGGAAGTCCTCCACGCGGATGTCGTCGAACCTGACGTCCCGGACGAGGTTGCTGTCGCCGACCATGAAGGCGATGGCGCCCTGGTAGGTCACCTGCGGCTCGCGGTGGTCGAGGATGTCGATGTTCTCGTAACGCAGGTTCTCCAGCACCTCCGGGGTGTCGGAATTGCCGTGCACACCGATGTTGATCGGGTGGGCGACGTCGGCCCAGAGGGAGCAGTTCTTGACGGTGATGTTGCGGGTGTCGCCGTAGAAGTCCCAGCGGTGGGTGTAGAGAGCGACGGAGTCGTCGGAGGTGCGCAGGAAGCAGCCGTCGATCGTGACGTTCTCGGAGCAGTAGAGCTGGATGCCGTCACCCCAGCCCTGGTGGCTGAAGGCGCGCAGGTTCTTGATGGTGAGGTTCTGGGACTCGGCGACCCTGATGTTCTCGTAGCGGGGGTTGAGGATGGTGACGCCGTCGATGGTCACGTTCTCGCACTTGCGGATGAACATCGCGCCGACTGGGGAGTTGTAGAGCACGCCGCGGCCGGTCAGCCGGGAGTTCTCCACGTTCTCGAAGATCACGTTGGAGGTGAGGACGGCACCGGGCGCCAGATAGACGGTGGTGTTGCTGGGCACACGCAGCGTCCGGTCCGGGTGGGTGTGCAGGCCCGGCCCGAAGTACATGACGTGCTTGTCGCCCTCGGCGGGCGGGTTCTGCTCGATCGGGTTCGCGAACAGGTGCAGGCAGTCGAAGATCTTGTCGTCGATCTGGACGACGAGGTTGCGGGGCCGGTCCAGGGTGAAGCGCGCGGTGCTGCCGAGCACCTCGGGCTTGATGCCGTACGAGTCCGGGCGGATGCGGACCTTCTCACCGCCGCCCGGGTTGTACGTGACCTCGACCTCGACGGTGCCGGAGAAGTCGAAGGCGGCCCAGGAGGAGTTCTGGGCGCGGTTGCTGCCGGTGACGGGGTCGATCAGGGCGAGCTTGGCCAGGTGGACGCCGAGCTTCTGCCAGGTGCCGCCGAGCGGCCGGACCTTGACGGTGAAGGAGTTGTTGACAGGCACCTGCGGAAGGGGCGGGTGGACGACCACGCTGTCGCCGGTGGTGCCGGTCTCATCCGCCGCGGCGGCCTGCGCGGTGCCCGCGATGCTGCCGGCCAAGCCGGCGGCGGCGATGACACCGGCGGCCTGGAGGGTGGTTCTGCGTGACAGGGGCGTGTTCATGCGTAACTCCTTGCAAAAGGTTCGGTAAGAGGGGCTACTTCAGTCCGGTCGTGGACATCCCGGCGACGAAGCCGCGCTGGGCGATCAGGAAGATCAGCAGGATCGGCACGACGTACATCACGGAGGCGGCGGCCTGGAGGTTTGCGACGGGCGTGCCGGCCGAGGTGACGTACGTGGTCATCACGGCCACGGCGAGGGTGGACCTGTCGGTGGAGAGCAGCAGTTGGGGGGCGATGTAGTCGCCCCAGGACCAGGTGAAGGCGATGACGAAGCTCGCGGAGAGCACGGGCCAGGACTGCGGCAGGAAGATCCGCCAGAAGATCGTGCCGTAGCCGCAGCCGTCGACGATGGCGGCCTCCTCCAGCTCCCGGGGCAGCCCGGCGAAGAACTGCCGGAAGAGGAAGACCAGGTAGGGGGCGGCGGCCAGCCCCCACAGCACCCACGGCCAGTACGTGTCGACCATGCCGAGCTTGGCGAAGATCAGGTACGTCGGCAGCAGGGTGATCATCTGGGGCAGCATCATCGAGCCGATGAGGATGCCGAACAGCGTCTTCTTGCCGGGGGCGTCCAGCCGGGCGAAGCCGAAGCCGACCCAGGCCGAGCTGAGGGTGACGAGCGTGGCGTAGATGAGCGCGATGATCAGGGAGTTGCGGGCGTAGCCGAGGAAGTCGATCAGGTGGAAGGCGTCGGCGAAGTTGTGCCACTGGAAGTCGGTGGGCAGCCAGTGCACGGGCGAGGCGGCCAGTTCCGCCGGGGTCTTCAGGCCGCTGAGGACGAGCCAGCCGAAGGGGCCGACGAACAGCCCGGTGATGACGACGAGGACCGTGTAGAGGACCAGGCGGTGGACGCGGATCCGCACCCGGGGCGCGGAGTCGGGGAGCGGACTGGTGGCGGTCACTTCTTCGCCTCCGGGTCGACGTTGTAGAACACCACGCCGGACGTGAACCTGAAGATGAGCCCGGTGGCGATCAGGATCAGCACGAAGAGCACCCACAGCAGCGCGGAGGCGTAGCCGTAGCGGCCGAGCGCGAAGTACTGCGAGAACACGTGCATCATGTAGAGGTAGTTGGACTGCGGCAGCGCGGTGACGCCGGCCGTGGTGCCGTCGGGGGTGAGCAGCAGCGGCATGATGGTCTGCACGGACGCGATCACGCCGGTGACGGTCTGGAAGAGCAGCACCGGCGACAGCAGCGGCACGGTGATGCTGCGGAAGGTCCGCCAGGCGCTCGCCCCGTCGATCCGGGCGGCCTCGTGCAGCTCGCGGGGCACGTCCTGGAGCCCCGCCAGCGAGATGATCATGACGTTTCCGGCGGCCCACAGCACGCTCATCAGCAGCACGTAGCGGGCGTAGGGGTCGGCGAGCCAGCCGAGCGCGTCGAAGCCGAAGAGGGTGATGACGCCGTTGGCGGCACCGGAGTTCTGGTCGAAGAGCGCCTTGAAGGTGAGGCCGACGCCCACCGGCGGCACCACGGCCGGGAGATAGAGCAGCGTGCGGAACAGCCCGCGTGCCTTGACCGGCCGGTTGACCAGCACGGCGAGCGCGAGCCCGGCGACGATCGACAGCGGTACGGAGGTGAGGGCGAACAGGCCCGTGCGGCCCAGGGAGTTCCAGGTCTGCGGGTCGGCGAACAGCTCGGTGTAGTTGCCGAGGCCGACGTACCGCCAGTGCGGGGAGATGCCGTCGTACGTGGTGAAGCTCAGCCACAGCGCGTACGCCATCGGAACGACGGTCAGCAGCAGGAAACCGATGATCCAGGGCGAGGTGAACAGGTAGAAAGCGCGGTGCCTGCGCCCCGTCATGGAGATCCGGGGCCGCCGGTCCGGAGTGGCGCGCCCACTGCTCGCGGCCGGGCCGGTCCTGTCCGCGACGGATATCTGGTCGACCGTCATCCCACCTGCTCCTTACCGCGCTCGAGCTGCTCGTTCATCAGCGAGTTCAGGCGGCCCGCCAGCGTGTCGACGGACATCCGGCCGTTCATCGCGGCCGGGGCCTCCTGGTTGAACAGGGCGTAGAGCGAGTCCGCCGTCGCGTAGGGGGTGTAGGCGATCACCGAGAAGTGCTCCAGCTCGGCGTTCTGCACCTTCAGCACCCGCTTCTGGTAGTCCTCCTGGGCGGGCATCAGCGGGCGCAGCGACTTCAGGCTGGGGATGCCCCAGCCGCTGGAGGCGCGGGCCTTGGCGGGGCCCTCGCCGAAGAACCACTCGAAGACCCGCCAGGCGGCGTCCTTGTTCCGCGCCTTCTTCGGCATCCACAGGCCGGTGCCGGCCTGGCAGGGGCTGACCCGTCGGCCGCTCTCGAAGACCGGGGCCGGGGCGAGGCGGGCGTGCGGCGCCAGCTTCTTGTCGGCGTTGATCAGGCCGCCGAGCCAGTAGCCGGAGTTGGACATGGCCATGCGGTTGGCCTGGAAGGTGGGGCCGTCCCAGGTGTTGGGATCCGGCTGGACGATGCTCGGGCCGACCCTGCTGCGGCCGTACTCGATGTACCAGGCCAGGGCCTTGCGGGCTTCGGGGGTGGTGAAGTCGATGCGTGAGAAGTCGTCGTTGAAGAGGCTGCCGCCGGCGGCGGCCGTCAGGCTCGCCAGGAGGTTGGGGGTCGAGACGCCGTTGTAGCTGCCGCCGAAGACGGTCGTCTGGCCGTTCTTGCGCCGGGTGAGCCGCTTGGCGTTCTCCAGCCACTCCTCGTAGGTGACGGGCTCGGTCTCCGGCGGGTAGCCGACTCCGGCCTCGTCGAAGAGCGCGGTGTTGTACCAGAACATGGAGTCCTGGGAGAAGTCCTTGGCCATGCCGAAGCGGGGGCCCTCGCCCTGGGTGCGGCCGTCGTAGCGCCACAGGTCGTTGACCGGGTCGAGGTCGTCGGCCCTGAGGACCGTGCTCCGGGCGAAGTAGGGGTCGAGATCCTCCATCACGTCGCGCGCCGCGAAGTAGGGCGCGTCCGTGGCGCCGACGCCGCGGACCAGGTCGGGCGGGGCGCCGTTCGTCATCATGCCGATGAGCTTGGTGATGTCGTACCGCACCGTGACGATCTTGACGCCGATGTCCTTCTGGGCCTGCCGGACCAGTTCCGGGGAGAGGTCGTCGGGCTTGACCATCAACGTGACGGTCTCCCCGCCGCCGCTGACGCCGCTGGAGACCTGCATCGCGCAACCGCTCAGCGACGCCGCGCCCGTGGCGGCGCCGGCTGCCGAGAGGGCGAGGAATCGGCGGCGGCTCAGGGAAGCACCAGCACGTGGGTGCATGAACGCACCACCTCCTGCTCTGCTGTTCGAAATACCGGCTCCGTGCCGGAGCGCCGACCACAAGGCGGCTTGGCAACCGGTTGTTGTGCGTGGGGCAGAGCTTCTTCCGGTCAGCATGGCGCGTCAAGAGCCTCGGCGAACTTTCGAAAAGACTGTGCAACCTCGACGTCATGCGCCGGGTGTCCGGAAACGCCTGGTTTCGTCCGTCGCGATCAGGTCGCCGGAGTGGCAGCCGGACCGCCGCGAACAAGGGCGGAGCCCACGTCCGGTCGGCAACACATTTGGGAACCGGTTGCCGACCCGGCCATCCGGGCAGTGATACCCCGGAAAGGACACTCAGCGGGTCGACTCCGGACCGCCGAAACGTCAGTAATCGATTTCCAGAAACAGGACTGGCAGCGGCCTCAGTCTGCGTCCAGGCCTGCGGTGTCCTGGCGACCGGCCCATCACCCCCACCGCGCCACTCTGGCCCGCCTTCTCCCGCCACTGCCCGCTCCTTCCGAGGTCGTTGCCCCGATCCGGCGGCTTCGGCGACCTCCCCGGCCCTGGCGATTGACCGCCGCTTCCCGGCGGATCTACGGTAGAAGGCGCTTTCTGAAACAGTTTCCGTCCACAGCTCCAGGAGAGTCATGCCCAGCCCCCAGCTGCCGCGGGCCGTGTTCGCGATGGACCCGGTGCACCTCCCGCTGCTCTTTCCTCCGCCGCTGATGGAGCGGTTGAGGCGCACGGCCGACATCGACCCCGGGTTGGTGGTGCGGGACTTCGCCGATCCGGCCGCGGCCGCCACCCTGGCCTCCGCCGAGATGCTGATCACCGGCTGGGGCTGCCCCCATCTGGACGCCGGCGTCCTCGCGGCGGCCCCGAAGCTCGGCGCCGTCCTGCACGCGGCCGGGTCCGTCCGCTCCCTGGTCGGCGAGGCCCTGTGGGAACGCGGGGTCACCGTCTCCAGCGCGGTGACGGGCAACGCCCTGCCGGTCGCCGAGTACACGCTCGCGATGATCCTGCTGGTGGGCAAGGACACCTTCGACCACCGCGAGCGCTTCCGCCGCACCCACGCCTACCCGGGCCCCGCCGAGACCGCGGCGACCGGGAACCTCCGCCGCCGCGTCGGCGTCATCGGCGCCTCGCGCGTGGGCCGCAGGCTGCTGGAGCTGCTGCGGCCGTTCGACCTCACCGTCCTGCTGCACGACCCCTACGTCAGCCCCGCCGAAGCCGCCGCCCTCGGCGCCGAGTCGCTGTCGCTGGAGGACCTGCTCGGACACAGCGACATCGTGAGCCTGCACGCCCCCGACATCCCCGAGACCCACCACATGCTCGACCGCGACCGGCTCGCCCTGGTCCGGGACGGCGGCGTGCTCATCAACACCGCCCGCGGCGCGCTGGTCGACCACGAGGCGCTCACCGACGAGCTGGTCTCCGGCCGGCTCAGCGCGGTCCTCGACGTCACCGACCCGGAGCCGCTGCCCGCGGGATCGCCGCTCTACCACCTGCCCAACGTGTTCCTCACCCCGCACATCGCCGGGTCCCTCGGCAACGAACTGGAGCGGCTCGGCCGCATCGTCGTGGAGGAACTGGAGCGCCTGGTGGCGGGCCTGCAGCCGGAGCACGAGGTGCGGCACGCGGACCTCGCTCGGGTGGCGTGACCCGTCGGCGGGCGGGTCGTCCGGCCCGTCGGCATGCCCCGTCGGCCCCGGCGGCTGGCCGGCGCCTCGGACCGTTGTCCACAGGCCCTCCGGCCTGGAGTGACGATGGGATACGGTTTCCGCACCGGCGCGGGCGCGGCCCCAGCAGCCGGCGCCGCGGGACGGGGCACGTCCGGACCGCGGAGGACCGGTGCGCGACCGGACCGGACGACGCGGCCGAACCGGACTGCGGCGGACGGTTCGTGACCGGACCGGACGACGCGACAACCGGACGGCGCGACGGAACCGGACCGCGCATCGGGTCGGGCCGCGACGGCCGGACGCGAGGCCCGGACCGTGTCCGTCGGCAGTTCGTCGGCAGTTCGTCGACGGACCGCCGGCCGCAACGGACCGGGGGCCCGCCATCGGGCCGGACCGCCGGCGACCGGACCACGACGGGCCGGGCCACTACCGTGAAGGAGCCGCAAGGGTGAGTCAGCGCAAGGCGACGAACGACGCCGGCCGGGCGACCATCCGCGACGTCGCGGAGCGCGCGGGCGTCTCCGTGGCCAGCGTCTCGCGGGTGCTGTCCGGCAACTACCCGGTGTCGGAGGAGCTCCGCCGCCGGGTGATGAAGGTGGTCCGGGACCTGGACTACGTCACCAACGCCCATGCCCGTTCGCTGGCCGGCGGCGGCACACCGACGGTGGCGATCCTCATCAACAACATCACCGGCGCCGCGTTCGCGCACGTCGCGAAGGGCGTCGAGGGCGCCGCCACACTGCGCGGCTGGCTCTCCCTGGTCGGCACGACCGGCGACGACCCGGAGCGGGAGCTCGCCCTGGTCAACCTCATGCGCCAGCAGGGCGTGGCCGCGGTGATCCTGCTCGGCGGCGCCTACGACTACGACGAGTACCAGCTGCGCATGGCCCGCTTCGCCCGCTCCCTGGACGCGGCCGGCTCGCACCTGGTCCTGGTGGGCAGGCCGCCGCTGGAGGGCGACGTCCCGGCGACGACCGTGGACTACGACAACGAGGGCGGCGCCTACGCGATGGCCAGCCATCTGCTCTCGGCCGGCCACCGACGCGTCCTCGTCCTGCCCGGGCACGCCGAACTGACCACCGCGCAGGGCCGGTTGCGCGGCGCCCAGCGGGCCTTCGAGGCGTACGGGGTGCCGTTCGACCCGGGGCTGGTGCGGCACGGGCACTACGACTACGAGCACGGCTACGAGGCCGTCGAGACGGCGCTGCACGAGACGCCGGACTTCACGGCGGTGCTCGCCGGGACGGACGTCGTCGCCGCGGGCGCCATGCAGGCCCTGCGCGCGGCGGGCCTGCGGGTGCCGGAGGACGTCTCGATCGTCGGCTACGACGACATCCCGCTGGCCTCCCAGCTCACACCCCAACTGACCACGGTGCACGTGCCGTACGAGGAGATGGGCCGCGTGGCGCTGCGGGCGGTGGCCGACCGGCGCGAGGGCGGCGCGGGCCGCCGCAAGAGCGCGGACGGCGACCATCTGGTGCTGGGCACCCATGTCGTGGTCCGCAACTCGGTCCGACCACCGGCTCAGCGCGGATAACGCGTAGAGGTCGTTACGTAACCGGTTTCCGGGAACTTTGCCGCCTGTTCGAGGGCTCGCCGCCACGTCCGCCGACCTCCGCGCCGACGTCTTAGACACCGTCGTTGACCTGCACATATGGGCAGTCCGTCCGCTGACCCGTCGCGCCCTGAGCGGATAACCCGGCGGACAATCCGCCGAAACAAATTGCTGCGCACCTCTTGCTAAGAGCCGAGCTGCCCGCCTACCGTCCCAGCAACCGCTTACTACAGCTTCTGCTTCCGCTTGGCCGAACCCCCCGCAACCGCGAGCCGACGGTTTCCGGCCGCCGTTCCTGGCCAGCACCACCGAGCCGCCGCCGTCCTCTCGTTCTGAGAACGCCCTATTCCGAAGGATCACGGTCAGATGAACTTCACCAGCCCCCGGAGAAGGTTCGCCTCCGCCGCTGTCGCGGGTATCGCGCTGACAGGCCTGCTCTCCGCCTGCGGCGGATCCGACTCGGGTGACGACGCCGCCGCGAAGTCGGGCCCGGTCACCCTCCCCTTCTGGGGCTGGGCCAACGGCCAGGAGGCGGTCGTCAAGGCGTTCAACGCCTCGCACCAGGACGTCCAGCTGAAGTACACCAAGGTCACCGACCAGCTGACCATGCAGAAGCAGCTGACCAACGCGGTGAAGGCGGGCAACGCCCCCTGCCTGGTGCAGAACACCGCCGAGTACGTCACCAGCTGGGTCTCGCAGGGCGCGCTCGCCGACATCACGCGTTACGTCGAGGGCGAGAAGGACAAGTTCAACACCGGCTCCTGGGCGAGCGCGCAGGTGCAGGGGAAGATGTACGGCGTACCGACCAGCTCGGCACCCCAGTTCACGATCTACCGCACGGACATCTTCAAGAAGTACGGTCTGAAGCCCCCGGCCACCTGGGACGACTTCATCGCCGCGGGCAAGGAGCTGAAGAAGCACGGCATCAAGATCACCAACTACGCCGGTGAGGACCCGAGCACCCTGGAGGTGCTCGCCATGCAGGCCGGGGCGCACTGGTACGAGATCGACGGCGACGCCTGGAAGGTGAACTTCCAGGACGAGGGCACGCTGCAGGCCGCGAAGGTGATCCAGGAGATCATCGACAACGACCTGAACGCCAAGCTGTCCTTCGCCGACTACGCGGCCGTGCAGCGCAGCTTCGACACCGGCGCGACCGCGACCCGGCAGATCTCCACCTGGCAGATGGCCGGCATGGTGCAGAACTTCACCAAGTCCTTCGGCGACTGGGCCCTGGCCCCGTGGCCGACTTACAAGGGCGAGGCGCCCAAGACGCCGGCGGGCACCAACCTGACCGGCAGCGTGACCCTGGTGACCGAGCAGTGCAAGAACAAGGAGCAGGCGGCCCAGGCGGCGCTGTGGATGTCGACGAACCAGGACGCGGTCAAGACGATGGCGAGCCCGGAGACCGGCAACGGCGTGATGCCGGCGCTGAAGGACAGCGAATCGTACGTGGGTGAGTCGATCTCGCAGAAGCTGCTCGGCAAGAACTACGAGCCCGCGCAGAAGGTCGTGACCGACAGCCTGGGCACCGTCACCACCGACTGGACCTTCGGCCCCAACTGGACCGCGATGTTCACCGAGTTGCAGGCGGGCTGGGCCAAGGTCGTCAGCAAGGAGCAGAAGGTCACCGACCTGCTCGCGCACATGCAGGAGTGGACGGTCAAGGACCTGAAGTCCCGCGGTATCAGCGTCAAGGGCTGAGGCATTCGATGATTCGCTCCATGCGCTGGAAGGGTGCCGCGTTCACGGTGCCCTTCCAGCTCGGCTTCGTCTTTCTCTATCTGCTCCCCATCGGCTACGCCGTCTACGAGTCGCTGTACACGGAGAAGCAGTCCGGGCTGGGGCTCGGCGGTGCCACGACCGAGTTCGTCGGGCTCGACAACTACACCCAGGGGCTGACGGACTCTGCGTTCATGAACTCCATCCTGCGGGTGGTGCTCTTCGCCTGTGTCCAGATCCCGTTCATGCTGCTGATCAGCCTGGTGCTGGCACTTTTCCTGGACGCGCTGACCTCCCGGGCGGCGAGCCGGTTCCGGATCCTGCTGCTGGTGCCGTACATGATCCCCGGCGTGGTGGCGGCGATCGTGTGGGTGAACCTCTACAGCCCGGACGTCGGCCCGCTCACCCCGATCGGCGACGCGCTCGGCTTCGACTGGAACTTCTTCGCGCCGTCGATGGTGTGGCCGTCCATCGGCAACCTGCTGACCTGGCACGGCATCGGCTACAACATGGTGATCATCTACTCGGCGCTGCAGGGCGTGCCCCGCGAGCTGTTCGAGGCGGCCCGGCTGGACGGCGCGTCCGAGCTGCGGATCGCGCGCAGCATCAAGATCCCGTACGTGCGCGGGGCGCTGGTGCTGACGGGGCTGCTGTCGATCATCCAGATGCTGCAGATCTTCAACGAGCCGGCGCTGTTCCGGAACATCACCCCGCAGACGGTCAGTGACAGCTTCACCCCGATCATGATCATCTACAACCAGGCGTTCAACGCGGGCAACTACAACTACGCGGCCGCGCTGTCCGTGCTGCTGGCGTTGATCCTCGGCGTGGCCTCCTTCCTCTTCTACCGGCTCACCTCGAAGGAGGCCGACTGATGGTGCTGACCGAGCACACCACCGAGCGGCCCCCCGTCCGCAGCGTCCGGCGCCTGACCCACCCGGACGCGGCCTCCCGCGGGCGGGGCGGTCAGCGCTTCCTCCTCGTCGGGCTGGTCCTGGCCAGCGTCTACAGCCTGTTCCCGGTGTGGTGGCTGATCGTCGCCGCGACGAAGGACCGCACGGCGCTCTACCAGAGCAACGGCCTGTGGTTCTCCGGCTGGCACCTGTGGGACAACCTGGAGCAGGTCTTCACCTACCAGGACGGCATCTTCCTGCGGTGGACGGCCAACTCGTTCCTGTACGCGGGGGTCGGCTCGCTGGGCGGCACTTTGATCGCGCTCGCAACCGGTTACGGCCTGGCGCGCTTCGACTTCCCCGGCCGGAACGTCATCTTCGCGTGCGTCGTCGGCTCGTTCCTGATCCCGATCGCGCTGCTCACGCTGCCGCTGTACCTGCTGTTCTCCGCGCTCGGCATGGTCGACACCCCGTGGGCGATGCTGATCCCCTGCCTGATCAACCCGTTCAGCGTGTACCTGGCCAAGGTGTACACCGAGGCGACGATCCCCTACGAGCTGCTGGAGGCGGCCCGCATCGACGGCGCCGGCGAGCTGCGGATCTTCTTCAGCATCGTGCTGCGGATGATGACGACGGGCGGCGCGACGGTGTTCCTGCTGGCGTTCGTCAACACCTGGAACGCCTTCTTCCTGCCGCTGACCGTGCTGCGCGGCAAGGAGAACTGGACGCTCAACCTGGGCCTGTACAACTGGACCGGCACCCGCCTGGAGTCCGGCATCGACCTGACGGGCCTGGTGCTGACCGGCGCGCTGCTCTCCATCGTGCCGATGGCGATCATGATGGTCGCGATGCGCCGCTACTGGCGGACGGGTGTGACGCTCGGCGCCCTCAAGTGACCTCCCGGCCCGCCCAGTGACCTCCTGGCCCGCCCAGTGACCTTCTCGCCCGCCCAGTGACCTCCTTGCCCGCTCCGACTCCCGGGGGCCGCGGGTGATCCTGACTCCCCGCGGCCCCCGGGTGCCGTGCCCACCTCCCCTGGAGTCCTCGCGTGACCGTCCTGCGCAACCCCGTCCTCCGCGGCTTCGCCCCCGACCCTTCCCTGATCCGGGTCGGCGACTGGTACTACGTGGCGACCAGTTCCTTCGAGTGGTTCCCGACGATCCCGCTGCACCGCTCCCGGGACCTGGCCCACTGGGAGTACGCGGGGCACGTCCAGAGGGCCGTCCCCGGGAACTCGCTGGCCGGGGTGCCCGACTCGGGCGGCGTCTGGGCGCCGGCGCTGAGCTGGGACGGGGAGCGGTTCTGGGTGACGTACACCGTCGTGCGCTCGGTCGGCACGCCGTACTTCGACCTGGACACGTACGTCTCCACGGCCGACGCCGTCGGCGGCGAGTGGAGCGCGCCGCGCCGGGTCCCGAGCCACGGCTTCGACCCGGCCCTGTTCCACGAGGACGGGCGGCTGTGGCTGCTGAACCTGCAGAACGACCACCGGCCGGGCGGCGAGCGGTTCGCCGGGATCGTCGTCACCGAGCTGGACCGGGACACGCTGGAGCCGGTAGGGGACACGCGTCTGCTGCTCCAGCACGACCGGCTCGTCGAGGGGCCGAAGCTGCTGCGGCGCGAGGGCTGGTACTACCTGGTGCTCGCGGAGGGCGGCACGGGCTGGGAGCACGGGGTGCGGGTGGCCCGCGCCAAGGAGCTGACCGGGCCGTACGAACTCGACGCACTGCCGCTGCTGACGACCCGGGACGACCCGGGCCTGCCGCTGCAGAAGGCCGGGCACGGCGAGCTGGTCGAGACGCCGGACGGGCAGTGGCTGCTCGGCCATCTGACGGCCCGTCCGCTGCACACCGCGCGGGGCCGCCGCTGCACGCTCGGCCGGGAGACCGCGATCCAGGCCGTGACCTGGGACGCGGACGGCTGGCCCCGGCTGCGGCACGGGGGTTGGCATCCGGCCGTCGAGGTCGACGTACCGACGACTCCGCATCCCCTGCCGCCCGCGGACCGGCCGACGCGCCACCTGCCGCCCGGGGACCAGCCGACGCATCCCCTGCCGCCCGCGGACCGGCCGGCGCACCACCTGCCGCCCGCGGGCCGACCGGCGGGTCTGTCCTGGCCGTGGAGCACCCTGCGCGAGCCGCCGGACCCGTCC
Source organism: Streptomyces sp. SudanB52_2052 (assembly GCF_964272415.1). Classification (NCBI taxonomy): domain Bacteria; kingdom Bacillati; phylum Actinomycetota; class Actinomycetes; order Kitasatosporales; family Streptomycetaceae; genus Streptomyces; species Streptomyces sp. SudanB52_2052. Next base: position 1,937,105 of record NZ_OZ186796.1, read on the forward strand.
TGGGCCGACACGACGGTCCGCCCCGGCTGGATCCGGTTGCGCGGTCGGCACGGCCCTGAGTCCCGGTGGGCGGCGAGCCTGCTGGCCCAGCGCGTCACCGAGCACCGCGCGGAGGCCGAAGTGACCGTCGAGACGCGGCCGGTCACCTTCACGCAGGCCGCCGGTCTGGTGCTGTGGTACAACCCCGAGGCGTACCTGAGTCTGGACCTGACGTGGGCGGAGCCCTGGGGCGAGCCGCAGCGCGGCCAGCAGTGGCGGGGCCCGGCGGGCGGGGGCGGCCGTACGGTGCTCAGTCTCGTGGAGCGGGACGAGGAGGGACTGCGGCAGGTCGCGGTCGTGGACGTGGCGGCGGACGCGCCGGTGACGCTCGGAGTGACGGTCGAGGGCGCCGACGCCCGGTTCTGGTACCTGCGAGACGGGGCGCGCACGGCCGTCGGACCGGCGCTGGACTTCAGCCGGCTCTCCGACGACCACGGCTCCCGGCTGCGGTTCACCGGCGCCATGGCGGGCGTCCACGCGCGGGACCTCGTCGACGCGGCGTTCACGGCGGACTTCACGGGTTTCCGGCTGGTCTGCACACCCGACTGAGCCCGTTGTTCGGGGTTTCGAAAGTTTTGACCGGCGCGAACCCGTGAATTCATCTGTCTTCCCGCCGTCCTGCGCCCCACCTACAGTAGGAAGCGCTTTCTGTCCGGTCGGGTTTCACGCCGCCGCGGGAGGCGCTGGTCGAAACTTTCCACGGCCCTCGGGCGGGCCGGAGAGGTGGGTTCTTCGATGGTCCGTACGGCGAGTGCGAGCGTGGCGGCCGGTCCGACGCTGGCGGTCGTGGCCCGTGAGGCGGGGGTGTCGGTGCCGACCGCGTCGAAGGTGGTCAACGGCCGGGAGGACGTGGCGCCCGAGACGCGCCGCCGGGTCACCGAGGCGCTCGACCGGCTCGGTTACGTCCGCAGACCCCGCTTCGACGCGGCCAAGGCGCCCCGGCTGGTGGACCTGGTCGTGCACTCGCTGGAGAGCTCCTGGTCGGGCGCGGTGCTGCACGGCGTGGAGGAGGCGGCGCACGACGCGGGCCTGGAGGTCGTGGTGTCGGCGGCGCTGACCCGCTCCCGGGTGGGCCGCCCGGAGCGCGGCTGGCTGGACAAGCTGGTCGCGCGGGGGTCCTCCGGGGTGCTGTTCAACCTGGCCGAGCTGAGCGAGTCGCAGTACGCCTGGCTGGAGCAGCACCGCATCCCGTTCGTGATGATCGACCCCGTGCAGGAACCGCCGGAGGGCGTGGCGTCGGTGGGCGCGGCGAACTGGCAGGGCGGCCTGACGGCCACCGAGCATCTGCTGTCGCTGGGCCATGAGCGCGTCGCCGTCATCGCCGGCCCCCGGCGCACGATGTGCAGCAGCGCGCGGGTCGCCGGGTACCGCTCGGCGCTCGCGGCGGCCGGGATCCGCAACCGCGCCGAGTACGTCCGGCACGCGGGCTTCGACGAGAGCCTGGCCCACCGCCGCATGCTGGAGCTCCTCGACCTGCCCGAGCCGCCGACGGCCGTGTTCGTCTGCTCTGACCGGATGGCGCTGGGGGTGTACCAGGCCCTGGCCGAGCGGGGGTTGCGGGTGCCGGACGACCTGAGCGTGGTGGGCTTCGACGACCTCCCCGAGGCCCGCTGGGCCTCCCCCGGCCTGACCACCGTCCGCCAGCCGCTGTCCGAGATGGCCGCGACGGCCCTGCGGTCGCTGCTGCGCATGATGGACGGCCATCACCCGGAGAGCACGCGCACGGAGTTGTCGACGCGGCTGGTGGAACGGGCGAGCACGGCGCCGCCGCGCAGGTAGGACCGGGCCATGGGCCCGCGCGGGCGCGGACGGTCCGACGGCACGGTGAACCGGCGTCCCGCGGCCCGTCCGGCCCTCGACGCCCGTGGCCGTGTCGTGGCCTTCGACGGGGACCGGCTGGATTTCCAGGGCGAGGGCCGCTTCGGCAACCGGCAGGCGTTCGTCACACCCGTGCGCTGACGGGACCCGCGTCCGGAATGCGCGCACGGGGGCGGGACCCGCGTCCCGGAATGCGCGTACGGGGCGGGGAGTTGGCTGGAGTGTCCGGGTCGCCGCCGGTGGGGCGGCGACCGTCTTCCGTGAAAGGACTGCCCGGTCATGACGCGCGACCAGCGCACGATCACCAACCCGGCCACCCTGCACGACCCCACGCCGTTCGGCTACAGCCACGCCGTGTCGGCCCCTGGTGAAACCGTCCACATCGGCGGCCAGTACGCCTCCGACGCCACGGGCACGCCGGTGCCGGGCGACTTCGCCGCGCAGGTGGAACTCGCCTTCGACCGGCTGCGGTCGGCGCTGGAGGGCGTCGGGCTCGGCTACGAGCACGTCGTACGCCTCGGCACGTTCATCGTCGACCACGACCTCGACAAACTGCGGATCCTGGGCAAGGCCCTGCACGCCCGCTTCGGGGACCGCCTCCCGGCGCAGACCCTCAGCGGTGTCGCGTCCCTGGCCCTCCCGGGCATGCTGTTCGAGGTCGACGCGGTCGCGGTACGGCCTGCCGGTCCGGCCACGGCCTGAGGGCCGGCGGCCGGTGAGGGCGCGGCGGTCCCTCGGGCGGTGACCGGCGGTCGCTCGGAAGCGGCCTCACACCCCTGGTGCGCACCGCGCGCCCTCCGGCCCGGGGAACTGGCCGGAACGGGTCGGCGTCGAACGATGCGGCGGGGCGGGCCGGGGCCCAGGGGTGGGCAGTTGGGGGACGACCATGACACGCTGGCGGCCGCTTCCGGACATACTGCCGAGGGAGGCGCGGCACCTGGTCGAGCAGCTGCGGGCGCTGAAGGACCGCACGGGTCTGAGCCTGGCCGAGCTGGCGCGGCGGACGGCGTACAGCAAGTCGTCGTGGCAGCGGTACCTCAGCGGGGCCAAGCAGCCGCCGAGAGGGGCGGTGCAGGCGCTGTGCCGGGTGGCGGGGGCGGACCAGGCGCGGCTGCTGGCGCTGTGGGACATGGCCGACCAGACGTGGCCGCGCGGCCTGCCGGATCCGGCCGGGCAGGCGGTGGACGCCGCGGCCCGCCCCGCCGCCGAGTACCGGCGCTGGCGTGCGGCGGCGCTGGTCTCCTTCGCCGTCATCGCCGTGCTGCTGGCCGGGCTGCTGTGGGCGCTGCCCGCGAGGAGCGGGTGACCGCGACGGCCACCCGCTCCCGATGAACCTCGGCGTTCTCAGCCGACCGTGCGGTAGTGCGCGTACTTCCAGGGCCCGACGTACTTGAGCTTCACCTGGTACTTGCCGCTCACGCGCTTGAAGTTGACGTTCCGGGCGATGCCCTTGTACTGGACGATGTTGCCCGGGAGGAGCTGCAGCCGGGTCTGGGCGAAGTCCCAGCTCTCGCTGACGACGGTGCCGTCCGTCTCGGGCAGGTTGTGCCGGCTCTGCCACCACTGCGTGGCCGACTCCGTCTCCGGCCCGAACGACCCGTCGATCTGGCTCTTCTTGAAGGGCCGCCACTCCCCCTCGTCGTCCTCCCACAGGGCGCCGTCCGCCCACAGGACGGTCTCCCACAGGGCGATGGCGTTGCCCCGGGAGTACGCCTCCACGCCGAGGTTCTCCTCGTCCTCCCAGTCGTTGGCCACGGCACCGGTGCCGTCGATCCCGAAGTACGCGGGGGCGGCGTTCGCGGACGGTGCCAGGGCGATGCCGGTGCCCCCGGCCCCCAGCAGCGCGGCCGTCACCATCGCCATGGCCCGATTGCGCATGTTCATGCGGACTTCCTCTCCGAACCGCCGTCCCCCGCGGGTCGCCCCTGGGGCGGCTCGTCTCGTCTGGCTCGGCACAGCCTCACGGCCCGGCGGCGGCCACGGCGAGCCCTGCCGCCGTACACGGACCGCCCAGGGACGGCTCAGGCCCGGGCCACCGACGTCCCAGCCGCGGACGGGTCGCGCCGGGCCCGTGTGGGCCGGGGTGGGCCGGGAGGCCGTGCGCGTCCGCCGGCCGTCACGAGGTCCTGGGGCGGTAGTGCAGGGGCAGCGGGAGCGCGGCCGCCCAGAGGATGCCGCCCAGGAGGTGCGCCCGGAACGCCGGGTCCGCGTAGGCCTCGGGGGCGTGGCCGAGGGCCGTGTAGAAGACTCGGCCCTCGGCGTGGTCGCGGCACCAGACCAGGGGGTGGTCGGCGCCCATGCCGCCGCCCTCGTAGGAGGACTCGTCGGCGGTGGCCAGGACGCGGACCGTGCCACGCGGGTTGGTGCGGAAGTCGTACCACTCGTCGGTGAAGTCCCAGACGGCGGGCAGGTGCCGGGTCGCCGGATGGTCGTGGTCCTCGACGACGGCCCGGCCGGGCTGGTGGAGGGGGTGCCGGGCGAACCACGTGCCCAGCAACTCGCCGTAGTACGGCCATTCGTACTCCGTGCAGGCCGCCGCGTGCACGCCGACGAAGCCGCCGCCCGACTCCACGTACGCGGCGAGCCGCTCCCGGCCGGCCGGGGTGAGGACCTCGCCGCTGGTGGAGAGGAACACCACCGCCGCGTACCCGCCGAGGGGCTGCTCCAGGGCCGCCGGGTCCTCGGTGGCGTGGACGTCGAAGTCGCCGAGGGTGCGCAGGGCGGTGACGCCGGCCGGGATGGACTCGTGCCGGTAGCCGGTGGTGCGGGTGTAGACGAGCAGTCGTGGTGCCATGGCATCCGACCCTAGGAGACCGCGGGCCGCCCCGGAGGACCCTCCGGTGACCGAAAAATTTCGGTCACCGCCCCCTGGGGCGGCGCCTTGGAGACGGCGGCCTCCGGGTGAGGGTCAGCGCTGTTCCATCAGCCGCTTGAGCGCGGCGAGATCGGCGGACACCGCCTCCGCGTCACGGCGGAACTCCTCGTCGCTCATCCACGGCTGCCGGCGCAGCGTGAACACCACCTCGCAGCCGGAGCCGTCGGCGAGCACCCGCATCGGGTTGTGCACGGTCTGCCCCGAGGGCAGCGTGACGTCGTGGTCGAGCACGCCGAACTCGTTCCTGGGCGTGAACGTGATCTCGACCCTCCCCATCGGTGACTCCCCCACCCACCGGTCGCCCACCCGCTCGACGGAGCGGGCCAGCCCGGGAGCCCAGCCGGGGACGTTGACGGGGTCCGAGACGTGGTCGTACACCTCCTGGGCCGGGCGGTGGACGGAGATGGCCAGATGCCGTGAGGTCCGTGTCGTGGTCGTCATGGCGGCGACGCTACGAGGCGGGACGGGAGGCGGTCTTGAACGGATCGGACACCCGCGGCCGGTGTCCGATTCCTTCAAGACCGGCCCTCGGGGGCCTGCCTACGGTGGGCCCATGACCGCACGATTCGATGCCATCGGCCTGGTCGTCTCCGACATGGCCGCCTCCGTCGCCTTCTACCGCCGGCTCGGGTTCGCCTTCCCTGAGGGCGCCGAGCACCAGCCGCACACCGAGGCCGGACTGCCCGGCGGGCTGCGGCTGATGCTCGACACCGAGGAGACCGTCCGGTCCTTCCTGCCCGCGTGGCAGCCGCCCTCGGGCGGGGGCCGGACCTCGCTGGCCCTGCGCTGTGACGGGCCGGAGGAGGTGGACGCCCTGTACGAGGAACTGGTCGGCTCCGGTTGCCACGGCGAGCTCAAGCCCTGGGACGCCTTCTGGGGGCAGCGGTACGCCGTGGTGCTCGACCCGGACGGCAACGGGGTGGACCTGTTCGCGCCGCTAACCGCCGCGGCCGAGTAGCTCCCCCAGCGGCAGGCCCGCCAACTCCCGCACGTCGCGGGCGAGGTGGGCCTGGTCGGCGTAACCGGCCCGCGCGGCCGTGTCCGCGAAGGGCATGCCGTCGCGGGCCAGCGCGAGGGCGCGGCGCAGCCGCAGGATGCGGGCCAGGGTCTTGGGGCCGTAGCCGAAGGCGGCCAGCGCACGGCGGTGCAACTGGCGGGCGCCGAGGCCGAGTTCGTCGGCGGTCGCGGCGACGGGGCGGCCCGCGGCGAGGGCGCTGACGACCTGTCGCAGCAGCGGGTCGGGGGGCTCGGTACCGGCCGCCCGTCGCAGGGCCAGGTCCTCCAGGCCGTTCGCCGGGTCCGGGGCGGCGTTCACGCGGGCGGTCAGGCGCCGTACCTCCGCGGTCGGCCACAGGTCGGCGAGTTCGACCCGGCGGTCGCGCAGTTCGTGCGCCGGTACGCCGAGCAGCGCCGGCGCCGTGCCCGGGTAGAAGCGGACGCCGGACCAGGGGCCGTCCCCGCCGTCCGTCAGGTGGGCCCGCGTGTCGGGTCCGGCGACCAGCAGCCGCCCGTCGTGCCACAGCAGGTCCATGCAGCCGTCGGGCAGCACCCGCCCCACCCCGGACGGCTCCGGGGTGTTGGTCCACACCACCGCCCCGGCGAGCCGCGACGCCCGCTCCGCATACACAGGTGCCAGGCTACGCCGCCGGTGCGCGGACGCCCTCCTACGCCGTCCTCCCCCGGTACTCGACGGGGCTCACCCCGTAGACCCGCTTGAACGCCGTGGACAGGGCGAACGCGCTGCCGTAGCCCACTCTGCGGGCCACCGCTTCGAGGGTGTCGTCGGAGCCGCGCAGACGGTCGGCGGCGAGGGCGAGGCGCCAGCCGGTGAGGTACGTCATCGGGGGCTCGCCCACCAGGGCGGTGAAGCGGCGGGCCAGCGCGGCCCGGGACACCCCGGCCTTCGCGGCGAGCGCGGCGACCGTCCACGGGTGGGCCGGGTCGTCCTGGAGCAGGCGCAGGACGCCGCCCACGACCGGGTCGGCCTGTGCCCGGTACCAGGCCGGCGCCTCCGCCTCCGGGCGGGCGAACCAGGCCCGCAGCGCGGCGATGACCAGCAGGTCGAGCAGCCGGTCCAGGACGACCTCCTGGCCCGGCTCGTCCCGGACGATCTCCTCGGAGACGTACGGCGTGAGCGGGCAGTCCCACACCTCGGGGGTGAGCGTGAGCAGCGGCGGCAGGGCGTCCAGCAGCCGCCCGCCGATCTCGCCCCGCATCGGGTACGTGCCGATGAGCAGCACCGTCGCGCCGTCGGGCCGGTCGCCCCAGGTGCGCACGCCCAGGTCCATGGAGCCGTTCAGGGGCCGCCCGTCGGGGTAGCGGCACTCCTGGTCCGGCAGGATCAGCGCCTGCGGTGCCGTGCCGGGGGCGTCGGCGCAGGTGTACGGGTCGGGGCCGCGGGCGATCGCGAGGTCGCCGGCGCGCAGCCGCGTGGGTTCGCCCCTGTCGGGCAGGACCCAGGCGTCGCCGCGGACCACGAGCATCACGGTGAGCGGGGCCCGGTCCTCCACGCGGACCGCCCAGGGCGGATCGAAGCAGGCCCTGATCATGAACGCGCCGCGCGCGCGAGGGCCTTCCAGCAGGCCTGCGAGAGCGTCCATGGGGCCAGCGTAGACGCGGTCGTATGGGAATGAGCCGTTCGGCGATGGTTCCGTGCCGCGCACGGCAGTTGACTCGACGGCATGACGAACACGACAGAGAACACGACACGGAACACAGCACGGGGCACGACACCGGACACGCGGCGGATGACGGTCGTGGTGACGGGCGCCTCCGGCCGTACGGGCAGCCGGGTGGCGCGGGCCGCGGAGGCCGCCGGGCTCACGGTGCGGGCGGCGTCGCGGGCGACCGGTTTCGACTGGTGGGACGGCTCGACCTGGGCCGACACCCTGCGCGGCGCCGACGCTGCCTACCTGGCCCACCCCATGGACGTCGGCGCTCCGGGCGCCGCCGAGGTGATCGGCGCGGTCGCGCGGGAGGCGGTCGGGCTCGGCGTGCGGCGGCTGGTGCTGCTGTCCGCGCGGGGCGAGGACCAGGCCCTGGTCACCGAGGAGGCGCTGCACGCCTCGGGCGCCGACTGGACGGTCGTCCGGGCCGCCTGGTTCGCGCAGAACTTCAGCGAGGGACCGCTGGTGGCGGAGCTGCGGGAGCGCGGCGAGCTGGTGTTCCCGGCCGACGGGGTGCGCGAGCCGTTCCTCGACGTGCGGGACATCGCGGACGTGGTGGTGACCGCGCTGACGGCCGGCGACCGGTACGCGGGACGCACGCTCGCCCTCTCCGGGCCGCGGCTGCTGACCTTCGCGGAGGCCGTCGCGGAGATCGCCTCGGCGACGGGGCGCCCGCTGCGGTACCGGGCGGTGTCGACGCGGGACTACGGCGAGGCGCTGGCCGGTTTCGGGGTGCCCGGGGAGGAGGTCGCGGCCCTCACCGCGATCTTCGACACGCTCCTCGACGGCCGCAACGCGCACCTGTCCGACGGGGTGCGGGAGGTCCTGGGCCGTGCGCCCCGGGACTTCGGGGACTTCGTCCGGGAGGAGGCGGCGGCCGGCACCTGGACGGCGTGAGACCGGCGCCGGTCACTTCTCGGCGGGCGGCTGCCCCTCCCCGTTGCCGTGGCCGCTCTTCGCGTGGGTGGGCTTGGTGTGGGTGCGCAGCCGGGCCGTGACGTCCTCCGGGGGCAGGAAGCGGGACCAGCGTTCCGGGAACTCCGAGGGCATGTCGGGGTCGGCCTCGCCCCGGGCGGCGGCCCGGGCCACGTACTCAGCGACCTGCGCCTGCCGCAGCCGCTCGTTGGCCTCGCGGGCCGCGGCCGTGGCGGCGGCCGGCCACACCCGGTCGATGGCGGCGTTGACCGCGGCCCCCACGAGCACGGCGAACGCGGACACGCCGATCCACAGCAGCACGGCGACGGGCGCCGCGAGGGAGCCGTAGATCGTCGGGCCCTCGACCGTGCTGGTCAGGTAGATCCGCAGCAGGAAGCTGCCCAGCACCCACATGCCGAGGGCGACGAGCGCGCCGGGCACGTCCTCGATCCACGGGGAGCGGACGGGGACGGACACGTGGTAGAGCGTCGTCAGGAAGGCGATCGACAGGAGGATCACGACCGGCCAGTAGAGGACCTGCACGACGGTCGTCGACCAGGGCACGATCCGCACCACCGCGTCCGGCCCGGCCACCATCAGCGGCAGGGCGACGGAACCGATCAGCAGGGCGACGATGAACAGCAGGAAGGCCAGCAGACGGGTCTTGACGATGCCGCGGACGCCGTCGAGGCCGTACATCACGGTGATGGTGTCGATGAAGACGTTCACCGCGCGGGAGCCGGACCACAGGGCGAACAGGAAGCCGATGGAGATGACGTCGGGCCGGCCGCCCTTCATGACGTCGTGCAGGATCGGCTCGGCCATCTCCTTGACGCCCCGGTCGGACAGCACGGTGCGGGAGGCCTCCAGGATGTTGGTCTGGAGGCTCTGGATGGTGTCGGCGCCGGTCCAGGCGTCGACGTAGCCGAGCAGTCCGATCATGCTCAGCAGCAGCGGCGGCACCGACAGCAGCGTGAAGAACGCGGCCTCGGCGGCCAGGCCCAGGATGCGGTACTCGATGCAGGAGTTGACGGTGTCCTTGAGCAACAGCCAGGCGGTCCTGCGCTTGGAGACGTTCCGGTAGAGCGCACGCGCCCGGTGGAGGCGCCCGGAGGGTGTGTCGGGGGTTTCACTTGCTGGCTGCACCCCCTAACGGTATCCGTCGCGCCTGGCCCCACTCACCCACAGGCCGCCTCCGCGGCGCCCGGCCCGGTTCGCTGGTGACCGGGGGTGTACCGCGGGGTAGGTTCGCAGCATGGCTGGCAGCACCCACTCCGTGACGAACCAGGTCCCACCGCTGGTCGGGTACGACGTCTTCTCCGCCGACCGGGCCCTGGCCGCCGCGGTCGAACGGCACCTGGAGCCGGAGCTGCGCGAGGAGGTGCTCGGCGAGCTGTCGGCCCTCGGGCGGACCTCCGGCTCGGCCCAGGTGCAGGAGTGGGGGGCGCAGGCGAACGAGAACCCGCCCCGGCTGCGCACGCACGACCGGTACGGTCACCGCGTCGACGAGGTGGAGTTCCACCCGGCCTGGCACCGGCTGCTCGGCAAGGGCGTCTCGGCCGGTATGACCGCGGCCTGGGGAAGGCCCGCTGGGCATCTGCGGCGGGCCGCCGCCTTCGTGGTGTGGACGCAGGTCGAGGCCGGCAACGGCTGCCCGCTGTCGATGACGCACGCGGCGGTGCCCGCCCTGCGCGCGGAGGCCGACCTGGCCGCCGAGTGGGAGCCGCGGCTGACGTCCATGGTCTACGACCGTGAGCTGAGGCCCGCGCACCTCAAGGCCGGGGCGCTGTTCGGGATGGGCATGACGGAGAAGCAGGGAGGCAGCGACGTACGGGCGAACACCACGTCCGCGCGGCCCCTCGCCGAGGACGGGGCGTACGAGCTGACCGGGCACAAGTGGTTCTGCTCGGCGCCGATGTCCGACGGTTTCCTGGTGCTGGCGCAGGCCCCGGAAGGGCTGACCTGCTTCCTGGTGCCGCGGGTGCTCCCGGACGGCACGCGCAACGTGTTCCTGATCCAGCGGCTCAAGGACAAGCTCGGCAACCGGTCGAACGCCTCCGCCGAGGTGGAGTTCGACGGGACCTGGGCGCGCCGGGTCGGCGAGGAGGGGCGCGGGGTGCGCACCATCATCGAGATGGTCGCGGCGACCCGGCTGGACTGCGTGCTGGGCTCGGCGGGGCTGATGCGCCAGGCCGTGGCGCAGGCGGTACATCACTGCGCGTACCGCGAGGCCTTCGGCGGGAAGCTCGTCGACAAGCCGCTGATGCGCAACGTCCTCGCCGATCTGGCGCTGGAGTCGGAGGCGGCGACGACGCTGGCGCTGCGGCTCGCGGCGGCGTACGACGACGGCGGCGAGCAGGAGCGGGCGCTGCTGCGGATCGCGGTGCCGGCCGCCAAGTACTGGGTGACCAAGCGGTGTCCGGCGGTCGCGGTGGAGGCGGCGGAGTGCCTGGGCGGCAACGGGTACGTCGAGGAGTCGGGGATGCCCCGGCTGGTGCGCGAGTCGCCGCTGAACTCGATCTGGGAGGGCGCGGGCAACGTCCAGGCGCTCGACGTGCTGCGGGCGTTGCAGCGGGAGCCGGGGGCGCTGGACGCGTACCTGAGGGAGGTCGGGCAGGCGCGCGGCGCCGATCACCGGCTCGACGGTGCCATCAAGAACCTGCTGACCGAACTGGCCGATCTGGAGGGCGTGGAGGGCCGGGCGCGGCGGCTCGCGGAGCGGCTCGCGCTGGTGCTCCAGGGGTCGCTGCTCGTCAGGTTCGCGCCACCGCAGGTCGCCGACGCGTTCTGCGCGGCCCGGCTGGGCGGCGACGGGGGCGCGGTCTTCGGGACGCTGCCGCACACGCTGGACCTGGCGTCGGTGGTGGAGCGGGCCCGGCCGGTGTCCTGATCCGGGTACGCGGGAGCGGGGGTGGTGCTGCGCCGACACGGCACCACCCCCGCAGCACTGGCCCGTTCGAGCCACTGAACGCCGCTCGGGACGGCGCCGCTCAAGTTTCGGCCACAGCCGGGCCGTCCACCAGGGTTGCAGGGGGTTGCAACTTGCTGCCGACTGTGGGCGGACTGGGGCGCGCCCCACCGGGCAGGCGGCACTATGAGACACACAGTCAGAAACCAGTCGGGGGGCGCATGCGCATGGACGTCACGCACCTGGCCGCCGTGGACACCACGCGTGCGGCCCGGGTCCTCAGCGAGGTCCGTTCCGCCCGGCTCTCCGGGCAGCCCGCTCCGGTGCCGCCGCGCCCCGTGATCGAGCAGTCCTGGGAGCGCATGCTGCGCAGCGGCGTCGACCCGGACCACGACTTCCGGGCGGATCTGCTCTCCCGCGAGGAGGTGCAGCGGCGGCGCGAGACGTCGGCGCTGCGCCATGTGCTGCCGGTGCTGCGGGAGGGGCTGCTGGCGGCGGCGGACGTCGCCCACCACATCATGGTCGTGGCCGACGAGGAGGGCCGGGTGCTGTGGCGCGAGGGCAGCGCGCCGGTGCTGCGCAAGGCCGACGGGCTCGGGTTCGAACTCGGCGCGGACTGGCGTGAGGACGTCGTCGGCACGAACGGCGTGGGCACCCCCGCGGTGGTGCGCCGGCCCGTGCAGGTCTTCGCCTCCGAGCACTTCGTGCGCTCCCAGGCCGGCTGGACGTGCGCGGGCGCTCCCCTGACGGATCCGCGGGACGGGCGGCTGCTCGGCGTGGTCGACGTGAGCGGCCCGCTGGAGACGATGCATCCGGCCACGCTCGCCTGGGTCGACTCGGTCGCCAAGCTGGCCGAGGCCCGGCTGCGGGAGATGCACCTGGAGTCGCTGGAGCGGCTGCGCGCGGTGGCGGCGCCGGTGCTGGCCCGCCTCGGCGGGCGCGCCCTGGTCGTCGACCCGGTCGGCTGGACCGCCGCGGTCGCCGGGATGCCGTATGTGCGGCGCGTCGCCCTGCCGAAGTCGCCGTCGGCGGGCCTGAGATGGCTGCCGGGGCTCGGGCTGTGCTCGCTGGAGCCGCTGGCCGGGGGCTGGCTGGTGCGGGCCGCCGCCGACGAGCCCGCGCCGCGCCGGGCGACCAGGATCGTGCTGGACCTCAGACGGGCGCGCCGCTGGTCCGTGACGGTCTCCGGCGGGGCGGGTTCCTGGGCGCGGGAACTGAGCCCGCGGCACGCCGAGTTGCTGTACCTCCTCGCCCTCCACCCCACCGGGCGCAGCGCGGCGGGTCTGGCCGGGGACCTGTTCGGCGACCCCGCCCGCACGGTGACCGTGCGCGCCGAGATGTCACGGGTCCGGCGGTATCTGGGAGCGCTCTTGGAGCACCGGCCGTACCGGTTCGCCGAGGACGCGGAGGTCGAGGTGCTGCTCCCGGACGACCCGCGCGATCTGCTGCCCCACTCGACGGCACCGGCGGTGGCCCGGCAGCGCACGTCCGCACCGGCGCCCTGACCGCCCTCGGAGCCACTCCGCGGGGTGCGTCTTTCGCATATTTGCGGGGTCTTCGTCCGCCGCCCCGCCCACCTGCCGTAGCATCCCCCTACGGGCCACCCCACCTGCTCCTCCGTCAACGTACGGACCAACAGGCGCAGTTGACCCGCCTCGGGAGGACGGTATGAAGCATCGCGGCAGACACCGGCGGCGCAGGGCGCTGCGCGCGACCCTGGCCGGGACGGCCCTCGCGCTCACCGCCGCCGCCACTGCGATCAGCGCCTCGCAGGCCACCGTCGCCGACGCCGAGGGGGCGCTGCAGCCGATCGGCGTGTCCACCGCGGCCGGGCGGCTGCCGCTGGCCGAGCACCGGGTGCCCGAGCGGTGGCTGGACCGGCTGGCCTCGGAGATGGGCCGGCCCGTCGGCGTGGCCACGGTGCTGGACGACGCCGACCGCCCGCTGCGGAACGTGGCCGGCTGCTCGACCGCCGAGAAGCGCACCCTGCCGGTCGAACCGGCGGCCACGCGCGCGTACTGCTTCGACGCGGCCGACACCCGGGGCTGGCGGCCCGGCGCGGTCACCACCTCGGGCGACGCGGACGACGACGGCCGCTGGGGCGAGCACCGCGTGATCCTGTCCGGCTGGACCCGCGGCGGCGTCGGGGGCGGCTCGATGGACGGCCCGGCCCCCGAACAGGGCCTGGCCAAGGTCGCCTTCGTCGACGCGGACGACTCCGCCCGGCTCCGCTACGACTGGGCCCTGCTGGCCGTCCCGGTGGACGGCGGGCGGGACTACCGGGGGCTGGTGTCCCCGCTGTCCGGCATGGTCTGGTACCAGGACAAGCTGCTGGTGACGACCCGCGAGGACGACCGGGACGCGCTGTACGTGTACGACATGGACCGCATCCAGCGCGCCACCGTCGAGTCCGACGCGGTCGGCCGGGTGCGCGGCGGCTGGGCGGCGCACGGCTCCCGGTACGTGCTGCCCGCCGTGGGTTCCTACACCCTGCCCGGCGGCGCCGGCGTGCCCCGCCCGGCGGCCGTCTCCCTGGACCGCAGCACCTCCCCCGACAGCCTGGTCGCGAGCGAGTGGGTGCCCGCCGACGCCGACCGGCGCACCCGGCTGTGGCGCTACGCGCTGAGCCGGGACCCGGCGAGGTCCGGTCTGCTCGCCACCGGCTCCGGTGGGCGCGCGAATCCGGTCGAGGCGTACGAGACGGGGACGGCCGACGTCCGGGGCGTGCTGGCGTACCGCTCGGGCTGGTACCTCGACCGCGCCCCGGGCAGCCCGGACGGGCACGGGACGTTGTGGCGCCAGGACGCCGGGAGCGCGCGGGCGACGGAGTGCGGGACCGACGAGACCCGCCACTGCTGGAGCGGCGGGTCCGGTTCGCTGTCCCACGGGTCCGGTTCCCTGTCGTACTGGGAGGAGACCGGGGAGGTCTGGTCCCAGTCCGGGCGGATGCTGTTCGCGCTGCCGTTGGCCTCGATCGACAGGGCGCTGGGCTGACGGGCACCGGCCCGGAGCAGCCGATCGACAGAGGCGCCGGGCCGACCGACGGCGGTCCGGACCGACCGATCGACATGGCGCCCGGCCGACCGACAGCGCACCGGACCGACCGATCGACATGGCGCCCGGCCGACCGACAGCGCACCGGACCGACCGATCGACACGGCGCCCGGCCGACCGACAGCGCACCGGACCGACCGATCGACACGGCGCCCGGCCGACCGACAGCGCACCGGACCGACCGATCGACACGGCGCCCGGCCGACCGACAGCGCACCGGACCGACCGATCGACACGGCGCCGGGCCGGCCGGCGGCGGACCGGACCGATCGACAGACCGGCGGGCCGGATGATTGTCTGACCCGCATGACCACCATCGCCGTGACCACCTGGTCCCTGGAGCAGACCGCGCCGACCGACCTGCTGCCGGCCGCCGCGCCGGAAGGGGACGTCCGGATCGTCCGCTCCGAGGTGCCCTCGCCCGAGTTCAGCCGGTTCCTGTACGCGTCGGTGGGCGGCGACATCCGCTGGACGGACCGGCTCGCCTGGTCGTACACCCGCTGGCTGGAGCATCTGCAGCGGCCGGGTGTGGAGACGTGGGTGGCGTACGACCGGGGCACGCCCGCCGGGTACGTGGAGCTGGAGGCGCAGGACGACGCGGTCGTGGAGATCGTCTACTTCGGGCTGCTCCCCGCCTTCCGGGGCCGCCGCATCGGCGGGCACCTGCTGTCGTACGGCACGGCCCGGGCCTGGGACCTCGCCGACCGCTGGGCGGGACTGACCCCGACGAAGCGGGTCTGGCTGCACACGTGCAGCAAGGACGGCGAGCACGCGATGGACAACTACCAGCGCCGGGGCTTCAAGCTGTTCGACACCAAGGTCGAGGAGGAGCCGGAGGCCCCCGCTCCGGGGCCGTGGCCTGGGGCGTTCCCTGTCTGACCTGGCCGGACACCCCTGAGCGGGCCGATGTGACCAAGGACACCCTTGTCTTGCTCTGCGAGACAAGGGTGTCCGCATCTTGGACGAAGCTGGACTGTGTCCAGATCGCCGTGACACGCTTCCGTCATGTCTGGAACTGGAATCGCCTTGGTGAGTCGACGGCACGTCGACCTCGGCCGCATGTCCAGCGCCATCTGTCCGGCGCACTGAGAGCACTCAGCACGCGCCCGACATCCCCCTTTCTTCGTCTCGTTCCTGCGCAATGACGCGCACGTATGCCCATGCGCCCGCACGCGCAGGTCAGAGCCGCTTTCCCGCCTGTCCCGAAGGACGTATCAACCATGGCCGCCACCCCGCAGAAGCCTGCCGCCGCGACTCCCCGCCGCAAGGTGAGCCGTCACCGCGGTGAGGGCCAGTGGGCCGCGGGACACTTCACCCCGCTGAACGGCAACGAGCAGTTCAAGAAGGACGACGACGGTCTCAATGTGCGGACACGCATTGAGACGATCTACTCCAAGCGGGGCTTCGACTCGATCGACCCGAACGACCTGCGCGGCCGGATGCGCTGGTGGGGCCTGTACACCCAGCGCAAGCCCGGGATCGACGGCGGCAAGACGGCGATCCTGGAGCCGGAGGAGCTGGACGACGAGTACTTCATGCTGCGCGTCCGCATCGACGGCGGGGCCCTGACCACCCGGCAGCTGCGGGTCGTCGGCGAGATCTCGCAGGAGTTCGCGCGCGGCACGGCCGACATCACCGACCGGCAGAACGTCCAGTATCACTGGATCCGGATCGAGGACGTGCCCGAGATCTGGAACCGGCTGGAGGGCGTCGGCCTCTCCACCACCGAGGCCTGCGGTGACACGCCCCGTGTGGTCATCGGCTCGCCGGTCGCGGGCATCGCCGAGGACGAGATCGTCGACGGCACCCCCGCCATCGAGGAGATCAACCGGCGGTTCATCGGCAGCAAGGAGTTCTCCAACCTGCCGCGCAAGTTCAAGACGGCGATCTCCGGCTCCCCGCTCCTCGACGTCGCGCACGAGATCAACGACGTCGCCTTCGTGGGCGTCGTCCACCCCGAGCACGGCCCCGGCTTCGACCTGTGGGTCGGCGGCGGGCTGTCCACCAACCCGAAGATCGGCGTCCGGCTCGGCGCCTGGGTGCCGCTGGACGAGGTCCCGGACGTCTGGGCGGGCGTGATCGGCATCTTCCGCGACTACGGCTACCGGCGCCTGCGCACCCGCGCCCGCCTGAAGTTCCTGGTCGCCGACTGGGGCGCGGAGAAGTTCCGCCAGGTGCTGGAGGACGAGTACCTCAAGCGCAAGCTGGTCGACGGCCCCGCGCCCGCCCAGCCGCTCCAGCGCTGGCGCGACCACATCGGTGTCCACCGGCAGAAGGACGGCCGCTTCTACGTCGGGTTCGCCCCGCGCGTCGGCCGGGTGGACGGCACGACCCTGACGAAGATCGCCGACCTCGCCGAGGCGCACGGCTCGGGCCGCGTCCGGACCACCGTCGAGCAGAAGATGATCATCCTCGACGTCGAGGAGGCGCAGGTCGACTCCCTCGTCGAGTCCCTGGAGGCGCTGGACCTCACGGCCAAGCCCTCCCCGTTCCGGCGCGGCACCATGGCCTGCACCGGCATCGAGTACTGCAAGCTGGCCATCGTCGAGACCAAGGCGCGCGGCTCCCAGCTGATCGACGAGCTGGAGCGCCGCATCCCGGACTTCGACGAGCCGATCACCATCAACATCAACGGCTGCCCGAACGCCTGCGCCCGTATCCAGGTCGCGGACATCGGTCTCAAGGGCCAGCTGGTCCTGAACGACCAGGGCGAGCAGGTCGAGGGCTACCAGGTGCACCTCGGCGGCGCCCTCGGTCTGGAGGCCGGCTTCGGCCGCAAGGTGCGCGGCCTGAAGGTCACCTCGGACGAGCTGCCGGACTACGTCGAGCGCGTCCTGAAGCGTTTCCAGGCCGAGCGCGAGGACGGCGAGCGGTTCGCCACCTGGGCCGCCCGTGCCGACGAGGAGGCCCTGTCGTGAGCGAGCGAGCGGCCCCCTTCTACTGCCCCTACTGCGGCGACGAGGACCTGCGGCCCAGCGAGGAGGGGCACGGCGCGTGGGAATGCGCGGCGTGCAGTCGGGCCTTTCAGCTGAAGTTCCTGGGGCTGCTGGCCCAGGGAGTGAAGCGATCCGAGACCGGAGGGGCACAGATATGACGACGGTTCAGGAAGAGCGCACCACCGACGAACTGAAGGCGCTCGCCGAGCAGGCCGGCCGCGACCTGGAGGACGCCTCCGCGCTGGAGATCCTCCAGTGGGCCGCCGAGACGTTCGGCAAGCGCTTCTGCGTGACCTCCTCGATGGAGGACGCGGTCGTCGCCCATCTCGCCTCCCGGGCGATGCCCGGCGTCGACGTCGTCTTCCTCGACACCGGCTACCACTTCGAGGAGACCATCGGCACGCGTGACGCGGTGGACGCCGTGATGGACGTCAACGTCATCACGCTCACCCCGCGCCAGACGGTCGCCGAGCAGGACGCCGAGTACGGCCCGAAGCTGCACGACCGCAACCCCGACCTGTGCTGCAAGCTCCGCAAGGTCCAGCCGCTGGAGGAGGGCCTGAAGGACTACCAGGCCTGGGCGACCGGTCTGCGCCGCGACGAGTCCCCGACCCGGGCGAACACCCCGGTGGTCGGCTGGGACGAGAAGCGGCGGAAGGTCAAGATCTCGCCCATCGCCCGCTGGACCCAGGACGACGTGGACGCCTACGTCACCGAGCACGGCGTGCTGACGAACCCGCTGCTGATGGACGGCTACGCCTCCGTCGGCTGCGCCCCCTGCACCCGGCGGGTGCTGGAGGGCGAGGACGCGCGCGCCGGCCGCTGGGCGGGCCGCAGCAAGACCGAGTGCGGGCTGCACGGATGACGACGACTCAAACGCCCCAGACGATTCAGGAGACCGACGTGACGACCGGAGCCACCGTCTGGCTCACGGGTCTGCCGAGCGCCGGCAAGACCACCATCGCCCACGAGCTGGCCGGCCGACTCCGCGCCGAGGGCCACCGCGTCGAGGTGCTCGACGGCGACGAGATCCGCGAGTTCCTCTCGGCGGGCCTCGGCTTCAGCCGCGAGGACCGGCACACCAACGTGCAGCGCATCGGCTTCGTCGCCGAACTGCTCGCCCGCAACGGCGTGCTCGCCCTCGTCCCGGTCATCGCGCCCTACCAGGACAGCCGGGAGGCGGTGCGCAAGCGCCACCAGGCGAACGGCACGGCGTACGTCGAGGTGCACGTGGCGACCCCGGTCGAGGTGTGCAGCGAGCGGGACGTGAAGGGCCTCTACGCCAAGCAGGCCGCGGGCGAGCTCACGGGGCTCACCGGCGTCGACGACCCGTACGAGGAGCCCGCGTCGCCCGATCTGCGCATCGAGTCGCAGAACCAGACCGTGCAGGAGTCCGCGGCGTCGGTGTACGCCCTGCTCAGCGAAAGGGGACTGGCATGACGACGACCGTCGCTGCGGTCGAGGAGGGCACGGACAGCCCGTACGCCCTCTCCCACCTCGACGCCCTCGAGTCCGAGGCGGTGCACATCTTCCGCGAGGTGGCGGGCGAGTTCGAGCGGCCGGTGATCCTGTTCTCCGGCGGCAAGGACTCCATCGTCATGCTGCACCTGGCACTGAAGGCCTTCCGGCCGGCGTCGGTGCCGTTCTCCCTGCTGCACGTGGACACCGGGCACAACTTCCCCGAGGTCCTCGACTACCGGGACCGCACGGTCGCCCGGCACGGGCTGCGGCTGCACGTCGCCTCCGTGCAGGACTACATCGACCGCGGTGTGCTCAAGGAGCGCCCGGACGGCACCCGCAACCCGCTGCAGACGCTGCCGCTGACCGAGAAGATCCAGGCGGAGAAGTTCGACGCCGTCTTCGGCGGCGGGCGCCGCGACGAGGAGAAGGCCCGGGCCAAGGAGCGGGTGTTCTCCCTGCGCGACGAGTTCTCCCAGTGGGACCCGCGCCGCCAGCGCCCCGAGCTGTGGAACCTGTACAACGGCCGGCACGCGCCCGGCGAGCACGTGCGCGTGTTCCCGCTGTCCAACTGGACCGAGCTGGACGTGTGGCAGTACATCGCCCGCGAGGGCATCGAGCTGCCGGAGATCTACTACGCGCACGAGCGCGAGGTGTTCCGGCGCGGCGGCATGTGGCTCACCGCCGGTGAGTGGGGCGGGCCGAAGGACGGCGAGACCGTCGAGAAGCGGCTGGTGCGCTACCGCACCGTCGGTGACATGTCCTGCACCGGCGCGGTGGACTCCGACGCCGACACGATCGAGAAGGTGATCGTGGAGATCGCCGCCTCCCGCCTCACCGAGCGCGGCGCCACCCGCGCCGACGACAAGATGTCCGAGGCCGCGATGGAAGACCGCAAGCGCGAGGGGTACTTCTAGAGATGAGCACGATCACGACCGAGGAACTCTCGGCCACCACCCTGCTGCGGTTCGCCACCGCCGGTTCCGTCGACGACGGCAAGTCCACCCTGGTGGGCCGGCTGCTGCACGACTCCAAGTCGGTCCTCACCGACCAGCTGGAGGCCGTGGAGCGCGCCTCCGCGAGCCGGGGCCAGGAGGCGCCGGACCTCGCGCTGCTGACGGACGGCCTGCGCGCCGAGCGGGAGCAGGGCATCACCATCGACGTGGCGTACCGCTACTTCGCCACGCCCCGGCGGCGGTTCATCCTCGCCGACACCCCCGGACACGTGCAGTACACGCGGAACATGGTCACCGGCGCCTCCACCGCCGAGCTGACGGTGATCCTGGTCGACGCCCGCAACGGCGTCGTCGAGCAGACCCGCCGGCACGCCGCCATCGCCGCCCTGCTGCGCGTGCCGCACGTGGTCCTCGCGGTCAACAAGATGGACCTCGTCGGCTACGAGGAGAAGGTGTTCGCGGCCATCGCCGAGGAGTTCACGGCGTACGCGACCGAGCTGGGCGTCCCGGAGGTCACCGCGATCCCGATCTCGGCGCTGGTCGGCGACAACGTGGTGGACCCGTCCTCGCACATGGACTGGTACGGCGGCCCGACCGTGCTGGAGCACCTGGAGACGGTGCCGGTCAGCCACGACCTGAGCCACTGCCACGCCCGGCTGCCGGTGCAGTACGTGATCCGGCCGCAGAGCGCGGAGCACCCGGACTACCGGGGCTACGCCGGCCAGATCGCCGCCGGCTCCTTCCACGTGGGCGAGGAGGTCACGGTGCTGCCGTCCGGCCGCACCTCGAAGATCTCCGGCATCGACCTGCTGGGCGAGCCGGTCGACGTCGCCTGGACGACGCAGTCGGTCACCCTCCTGCTGGAGGACGACATCGACATCTCGCGCGGCGACCTGATCGTGCCGAGCAAGGACGCCCCGGCGACCACGCAGGACATCGAGGCGACGGTCTGCCACGTCGCGGACGCGCCGCTGACCGTCGGCCACCGGGTGCTGCTCAAGCACGGCACGCGCACGGTCAAGGCGATCGTCAAGGACATCCCGTCCCGGCTCACGCTCGACGACCTGTCCCTGCACCCGCACCCGGGACAGCTCGTCGCCAACGACATCGGCCGGGTGAAGGTCCGTACCGCCGAGCCGCTGCCGGTCGACTCCTACGCCGACTCGCGGCGCACCGGCTCGTTCATCCTGATCGACCCGAACGACGGCACCACCCTGACCGCGGGCATGGTCGGCGAGTCCTTCGCCGCCCCGGAGCCCGTCAAGGACGAGGCCGACGACGACGGGTGGGACTTCTGACATGAGTGCCCCCGACTTCTACTCCATGTTCGCGAAGGAGGGCGGCCGCGTCGGCAGCGGTGCGCTCGGCAGCGGGCAGGGCGGAGTGGCGCGATGTGTGCGCTGACGTACGCGCACTGCCCGCGCGCCCGCACCCCCCACCGCCGTAGACGAAAACCCGCCGACCACCCGGCCACGACCTGATCGGACCGTGACCGCCGGGCCTCCGAGAGGAACACCTCCCGTGCCTGCATCACCCGCCCTCCGCCGCGGCCTCGCGGTCCTGGCCGCGCTGCCCCTGCTCGCGCTGGCCGCCTGCGGCTACGGCTCCCAGGCCAAGGACGACGGCACCGCCGAGGTCGCCGCCGGGGCGAAGAAGATCCAGGGCCTCGACACCGTCAAGATCGGCTACTTCGGGAACCTCACCCACGGCACGGCGCTGGTGGGCATGGAGAAGGGCTTCTTCCAGAAGGCCCTGGGCGCCACCAAGGTCGAGCCGGCCGTCTTCAACGCCGGCCCCTCGGAGATCGAGGCGCTCAACTCCGGCTCCATCGACATCGGCTGGATCGGCCCGTCCCCGGCGATCAACGGCTACGTCAAGTCGGGCGGCAAGAACCTGCGCATCATCGGCGGTTCGGCCTCCGGCGGCGTGAAGCTCGTGGTCAACCCGGACAAGATCAGGTCCCTGAAGGACGTCAGGGGCAAGCGGATCGCGACCCCGCAGCTCGGCAACACGCAGGACGTGGCGTTCCTCAACTGGGCCGCGGAACAGGGCTGGAAGGTCGACCCGCAGAGCGGCAAGGGCGACGTCACGGTCGTCCGCAGCGACAACAAGGTCACCCCGGACGCCTTCAAGGCCGGGTCGATCGACGGCGCGTGGGTGCCGGAGCCGACCGCCTCGAAGCTGGTCGCCGAGGGCGGCAAGGTACTGCTCGACGAGTCGACGCTGTGGCCGGACAAGAAGTTCGTGATCACCAACGTCATCGTGCGGCAGGAGTTCCTGAAGAAGTACCCGAAGGTCGTCGAGGCCGTGCTGAAGGGCTCGGTCGAGACCAACAAGTGGATCAACGCCAACCCGGACGCGGCGAAGGAAGCGGCGAACAAGCTGCTGGAGCAGGAGACCGGCAAGGCGCTGCCCGCCGATGTGCTGGACCCGGCGTGGAAGTCGATCCGGTTCACCGACGACCCGCTGGCCTCCACCCTCAACACCGAGGCCGAGCACGCCGTGAAGGCCGGACTGCTGGAGCAGCCGGACCTGAAGGGCATCTACGACCTCGCCCCCCTGAACAAGGTCCTCAAGGCCGAGGGCGAGCCCACGGTCGACGACGCCGGTCTCGGCGCCCGGTAAGCCCGCATCCCGATCAGTTCCCAGGAGGTGACGACCATGGCCACGACCCTCGCCAAGGCCGCCGACGGCACCGAGGCGGCCACGCACGCCGCCCGGATCGAACACGTCTCGAAGTCGTTCGCGGGCCCCGCCGGGCAGCAGCTCGTTCTGGACGACATCACTCTCGATGTCGCGCCCGGCGAGTTCGTCACCCTGCTGGGTGCCTCGGGCTGCGGCAAGTCCACGCTGCTCAACCTGGTGGCGGGCCTGGACCGGCCGACCGCCGGCGAGATCACCACGGACGGCCGCCCGGCGCTGATGTTCCAGGAGCACGCCCTGTTCCCGTGGCTGACCGCGGGCAAGAACATCGAACTCGCCCTGAAGCTCAGGGGCGTGCCGAAGGCCGAGCGCCGCGGCCGGGCGGAGGAGCTGCTGGAGCTCGTCCGTCTGAAGGGCGCGTACGGCAAGCGGGTGCACGAGCTGTCCGGCGGTATGCGCCAGCGCGTCGCCCTGGCGCGGGCGCTCGCCCAGGAGAGCCGGCTGCTGCTGATGGACGAGCCGTTCGCGGCGCTCGACGCCATCACACGGGACGTGCTGCACGACGAGCTGACCCGCATCTGGCGCGAGACGCAGCTGTCCGTCCTGTTCGTCACGCACAACGTGCGCGAGGCGGTCCGGCTGGCGCAGCGCGTGGTGCTGCTGTCCTCCCGTCCGGGGCGCATCGCGCGCGAGTGGACCGTCGACATCCCGCATCCGCGCCGCATCGAGGACACCGCCGTCGCGGAACTGTCCGTCGCGATCACCGAAGAACTGCGTGGGGAGATCCGCCGTCATGGCCAGCACTGATTCGACGACCGTCGCCAAGGACGGCAGCGATCTCGCCGGACTGGAGGCGGGCCTCGACGCGCTGGAGACGCGGCAGACGAGCCGGACCCCGCTCCGGCAGACCTTCACCCAGAAGATCCTGCCGCCCGTCCTCGCCGTCGCGCTGGTGCTGGCGGTCTGGCAGGCGCTCGTCTCGTTCAAGGTCGTCGACGACCCGACCAAGCTGCCCGCGCCCTCCGCGGTGTGGGACGTCGTCCACACCGCGTGGCTCCAGGGCGAGCTGCTCGGCTACATCTGGACCAGCGTCTCGCGCGGCCTGCTCGGCTTCTGCTTCGCGCTGCTGATCGGCACGCCGCTGGGCCTGATCGTGGCCCGGGTGAAGTTCGTCCGCGCGGCGATCGGCCCGATCCTGTCGGGGCTGCAGTCGCTGCCGTCGGTCGCCTGGGTGCCGCCCGCGGTGATCTGGCTGGGCCTGAACAACTCGATGATGTACGCGGTGATCCTGCTCGGCGCGGTCCCGTCGATCGCCAACGGCCTGGTGTCGGGCGTCGACCAGGTGCCGCCGCTGTTCCTGCGCGCCGGCCGCACGCTGGGCGCCACGGGCCTGAAGGGCACCTGGCACATCGTGCTCCCCGCCGCGCTGCCCGGTTACGTGGCGGGCCTGAAGCAGGGCTGGGCCTTCTCCTGGCGCTCCCTGATGGCCGCCGAGATCATCGCGTCCTTCCCCGACCTCGGCGTCGGCCTCGGCCAGTTGCTGGAGAACGGCCGCAACGCCAGCGACATGGCGATGGTCTTCGAGGCGATCCTGCTGATCCTGATCGTCGGCATCGCGATCGACCTGCTGATCTTCAGCCCGCTGGAGCGGTGGGTGCTGCGCAGCCGCGGACTGCTGGTGAAGTGACCCATGACCGACAGGCCTGTCCTCCTCGTCATCGCCCACGGCAGCCGTGACCCGCGGCACGCCGCGACGGTGCACGCCCTGGTGCGCCGGGTGCGCGCGATGCGCCCCGGTCTCCGGGTGGAGACCGGCTTCCTGGACTTCAACGTGCCGTCCGTGCAGGGCGTGCTGGAGTCCCTGGCGGTGCAAGGCGTCCGTGACGTGGTCGCCCTCCCCCTCCTGCTCACCCGGGCGTTCCACGCGAAGCGGACATCCCGGCGGTCCTCGCGGACGCGCCCCCGCAGCTGAGGATCCGCCAGGCGGAGGTCCTGGGCCCGTCCCCGCTGCTGCTGGCGGCGCTGGAACGGCGCCTGTACGAGGCGGGCCTGACGCCCGCCGACAAGTCCTCGACCGGGGTCGTCCTGGCCTCGGCGGGGTCCACCGACCCGGAGGCGATCGCAGTGATCGCAGATATCGCGCGGGAGTGGCGGCACACCGGTTGGTGCGCCGTGCGACCTGCGTTCGCCTCCGCATCCCTTCCCCGCACGGAGGACGCCGTCCGTGAACTCCGCGCCCTCGGCTGCTCCCGCGTGGCCGTCGCGCCCTACGTCCTCGCCCCCGGCTTCCTCCCGGACCGCATCGCGCGGGGCGCGGCGGAGGCGGACGTCCTGGCGGATGTGCTGGGGGCGGCGCCGGAGGTGGCGCGGGTGCTGCTGGAGCGGTACGAGGCGGCCGGCGTACCGGCGTTGGCGGCCGTGAGCGCCTGACGCACGGCACCTTCGAACCCCGACGCGGTCACGCGGCCGGCTCCTCGTCCGGTTCCGGTTGGAGGGCGAAGGAGTACGGGGCCCAGGGGCCGGTGACCTTCACGCGGAGGCCGGGGACGCCCTGGGCTGCCGCGAGCAGGCCCGTGCGGAAGGCGTCCACGCGGTCCCTGGGGACCAGGTAGGCGTCGTTGCCGACGTTGGTGCCGGGGGCGGAGCCCGCCAGGCTGCCGCGTTCGGGGGTGTGGGCGACGCGGTCGACGGAGAGGGCGGCGGCGGTCTCGGTGAGGCGGGCGGCGGCCTGGGCGACCGTACGCCAGGCTTCCTCGTTCCGGCGTTGTCTGCGGCGGCGGATCGACAGGTAGGCGCGGCCCACACCAAGGCCGGTGGCCGGGTCCGGTGCGGTCTCTGTGCCGGGTGCGGGCGGGGTGATGTCCGGGGTGGCGTAGATCTTGACGCCGAGTTCCACATGGCCGGTGAGGCGGTCGAGCAGGGAGAGGAAGTACCCGCGCCGGGTGTCGAGGGCCCGGCGGGCGCTGATTTCGTCGGGGTAGACGGTGGCGAGGCGCAGGGGCAGGACGGCGGCGCCGGAGGCGACCAGCGCGGCCACCACGGCGTGGTGGGAGCGGACCGTGGACTCCAGCCAGTCGAGGTCGTGGAGGTGGGCCTCGAGGGGCGCCTCGTCGTAGTCGGCGGCCGGGACGTGGCCGACGGCGAAGGCGAGTGGCGATGTGGTCGTGGCCGGGTCCACCAGGTGGACGGGCTCTCCGGCGATCCCGCGCAGGGACGCCACCGCCGCGTCGGCCTCGGGGGTGCGGCGCAGGACGGCGTAGGCGTAGACGAGGTCGACCGTCACGGTGCGATTCCTCTCGCGAGACTGCGTTCTCGTGCCGTCCGTAGGTACGGGGACGGTGACCGGAGCGTTCAGGGAGGGGTTGACCTTGCCCCTGGGGCAGGGGCGAGCGTCTCGCCCATGGACGACGACCGGTATCTGAGGCAGACGCCGTACAGCGATCCCGGCCGCCTCGACACGAGGGGGCTGCCCCGCGAGCCGCGCCGGCTGGCGGCGATGGTGCGGGGCCTGATCATCCACCGCGGGGAGGGCGGACTCCTGGGATACACCATCCCCGAGGAGCGGCTGCACCATGACGCCGAGTCCCGCTACGTCACGGAGATCCTGCGGATCCTGCGGGAGCGCGGGGACGGCCCGCTGACCGAAGAGCGGGCGCCCGAGGGGCGGTTCGTGGGGACGTGCCGGGACTTCTCGCTGCTGCTGTGCTCGCTGCTGCGGGCCACGGGGACGCCCGCGCGGCTGCGCTGCGGTTTCGCCACGTACCTGGCCGACGGCTGGTACGAGGACCACTGGGTCACCGAGTACCGCGCCTGCGACGGGAGGTGGCGGCTGGCCGACGCGCAGGTCCACGCGGGGTACGACGTGCCGTTCGACCCGATGGACGTGGAGCGGGACGCCTTCCTGGTGGCCGGTGACGCCTGGCGGGCGTGCCGTGCGGGGCGGGCGGATCCCATGGACTTCGGACTGAGCGGCGTCGACCGGTTGAGGGGGCTGTGGTTCGTGTGGGGCAACGTGGTGCGCGACCTGGCCGCCGTGAACGGCGTCGAGCTGCTGCCGTGGGACGGCTGGGGCCCCGAGTTCCTCGGCCGGGCGCCCCTCACCGCGGACGACCTCCGGGCGGCGGACGCCGTCGCCGCGTCCGGTCCGCGGCGGCTCACGGGGCACGCGCGCCTGTCCGTGCCGGCCGAGATCACCTCGTACTCGCCGTACCTCGGGGACCGGGTGGTCAGGCTGCGGGCGCCGTCATCTCCGCCAGCTTGACCACCGTGTTCCAGTTGCGGGTCGTGGCGATCACGCCCTTGGTGACGCGCGGCTTGGACAGTTGCTCGGCCAGCTTGGAGCGGCCGAGGCCGTTCGGGGCGTACAGGTACAGGGCGCGGTCGCCGAGGCGGAACTCCTCGGGCAGAAAGGCCGCCTGGTCGATCGCCGCGAAGCGTTCGGGGGTGACGGGCGCGGAGAGGTAGGTGACGTGGAGTTGCCTGGGTTCCAGGTCGGCGGCCGGGAACGGGCACGCTTCGACGATCGACTCCAGGTAGGCGTGGTCGCGCACGATCACGTCGACGCCGAAGCCGAAGTGCTGCTCGACGGCGTGCGTGATCTCGGCGGCCAGGGACTCCTCGTCGCCGTGGTCCGAGGAGAAGACGGCCTGCCCGCTCTGGAGGTAGGTGCGTACGTCGCCGTAGCGGAGGTCCGTCAGGAGCGTGCGCAGAGCGGCCATGGGGACCTTTCTGCTGCCGCCCACGTTGATCCCGCGCAGCAGGGCCGCGTATGTGGTCGTCATCCGCTCACCCTAAGGCGGCCGTCGTGCCCCGTGGGGGTGGGCACGACGGCCGTGGGCGGGTGCCCGGGCCCGTAAATTACTCACCGGTCACCGCGGGGCACAACCGTCTGCCCAGGATCCACACACCGGGGGCACTCCCGCCGCGTGAAAGGGCCCGTTGGTTGCCGGGGCAACCAACGGGCCCTTTCACGCACGGTCCCGGTCGTTCACCCGGCGGGCCGGCGCACGTGCAGCACGTCCTCGTCACAGCGCAGGATCTCCAGCTCCCGGTCGGGGGCGGCGCCTTCGAAGGTGAGCGCCAGGTGACGGTCCGACACGAGGCGCCAGCGGCCGGGCACGGCGTCGGGGGCGTCACCGCGTCCGATCGGATGGTCGACGAAGGTGCCGTCCGGCCGGAACTCCATGCCGCGGCGCCCGCGCGCCGGCGGGAACGGGAAGCCGTCCGGCCGGTACACGCGCACGTCCTCGTGGTCCTCCTCGTAGGAGTGGATCCATTCGCGGAACAGATCCGGCGGGGGCTCTCGCATGACCCGGCACCTCACTCGCCAAACCAGCCAAATTGCCGGTCTTGTACCAGCATGACTAGGATTATCAGTGTATGGGTTCGGAGGGAACGGGCAACCGGCCACTCCGCCCGGCGTCGCCCGGCCCTCGTGGCGCGTCTCATGACGCGCAGTTCCGCAGCCGCGTCGCGCGGCACTCCCCAGCTCCCCCGAGGGGCCGTCATGTCCGATGCGCAGTCCTATCTCCGCGCCACCTCCGCCGACTACAGCCGCTGGTGCGGCGCCATGGAAGTCGACCGCAGACTCCTCACCCTGAACCCCGAGTACGCCGAGAACCGGGCCCAGATCGAGAACACCGCCTTCGCCTACGAGCAACTGGAGCACGTCACCGGACGGCAGAGCCTCGTCGACATCCCCGTCGTCGTGCACGTCGTGCACAACACCCCCGAGCAGAACGTGAGCGCGGCCCAGATCCACAGTCAGATCGAGGTGCTCAACCAGGACTTCCGGGCGAACAATCCGGACGTCAACAAGGTGCCCGGGGTCTGGCAGGAGCTGGTGGCCGACGCGCGCCTGCAGTTCCACCTCGCCCGCACCGACCCGCTGGGACGCCCCACGGACGGCATCACGCGCACCGAGACCTCGGTGACCGAATGGGGCACGGACGACCTCGTCAAGTTCAGCCTGAGCGGCGGCCACGACGCCTGGCCCGCCGACACCTACCTGAACATCTGGGTCTGCCGGCTGCGCCGGGGGCTGCTGGGCTACGCCCAGTTCCCGGGCGGCGCCGCCTCCACGGACGGAGTGGTCGTCACCCCGACCGCCTTCGGCACCACCGGAACCGCCGCCGCGCCGTTCGACGGCGGTCGCACGACCGTGCACGAGGTCGGGCACTGGCTGAACCTGCGGCACATCTGGGGCGACGACCAGGAGGGGTGCAGCGGCAGCGACTTCGTGGCGGACACCCCCAACCAGGCGGGGCCGAACCTCGGTTCACCCGACTTCCCCCACGTGACGTGCGGCAACGGGCCGAACGGCGACATGTTCATGAACTACATGGACTACACCGACGACGCCGCGATGTTCATGTTCACCAAGGGCCAGTCGGCGCGCATGGACGCCACGCTCGACAACGCCCGTCTGACCCTGACCCGCCAGGCCGTCGCGGTGTGACGACGGCCCGGCGCGGGGACCGCTAAGAGAGCCTGTCGGCCTCGCCCCGGCGGGCGGGGAGTTCGGCCTCGATGAGGTCGGCCGCGCGCCGGGTGCCGCCCTCCTCGGCCATCTCCGCCTGGATCTCCTTCAGGCGGCGGGCCACCTCCGGGTCTCCGACGAGGGCGAGAGCCGCCTCGCGCAGGGCCTCGGCGGTCGCCTCCCGCGTGGAAAGCACCCGGGCGACACCGAGGCCCTGGAGCATGTCCGCGTTGCCGAACTGGTCGGCGGCCTGCGGTACGGCGATCATCGGCGTGGCCGTGGCCAGGCCCTCCTGGCTGCCGCCCGCGCCGGCGTGCGTGACGAACAGGTCGGCCTGTTTCAGGACGGCCTGCTGCGGCACCCAGGAGCGCACGTCGACATGGGCCGGGACGTCGCCGAGTTCGGCCGGGTCGACGTGCTTGCCGACCGAGAGCACCAGGTGCCAGCCGGGCAGGTCGCCGAAGGCCCTGACGCACTCCCGGTAGAAGCCGGGCTGCTTGGTGAAGGCGGACCCGAGCGAGACGAGCGCGACCTTCTCGGCACCGGCCGGCCGCCGCCAGTCGCCCTCGGCGGCGCGGTCGCCCTGGCAGGTGCCGACGAAGGAGTACACGCCATCGTCGACCCGGTCCGCGTTGGGCTGGAGCGCCCTGGGGATCAGGACGATGGAGCGGTCGGGCCGGCCCCCGAACGCGTCGGGGTGCAGGGTGATCCCGTTCTCCTCCAGCCAGGCGTGGAAGCGGGCGTAGTAGGCGCGGCCGCGCTCGGTCTTCCTCGGCTCCTCCCACAGGGGCTCGGCGACCTCCTCCTCGTACCCCTCCCAGGCGACCATGGCCGGTGAGAGGGAGATCGCGGGCACGCCCCAGCGGTGGGCGAGGACACGGCCCGGGTAGGAGGCGATGTCGTGCAGCACGAGGTCCGGCTCGTCGCCCTGGTACGCCTCGATGAGCTGCGGGAGGGCCTGGATCGCGTCGTCGAGGAACGGCTCCACGTTGTCCAGCAGCGTGCTCCCCCACGCCTCCGGGTCGTCGTCGGGCGAGGGCAGCGTCGAGGTCCAGGGCTTCGCCTCCGCCCCGGTCTCCGCCACCTTGTCGACGAAGACCGGCGGGATCGCGTAGGTCACCCGGTGACCACGGGCGACGAGCTCGCGGATCACCTCGAGGCTCGGGTTCACATGGCCGTGGGCGGCGATGGAGAACATGGCGATGTGCGCGCGACTGGTCATACGCAGACCCTACGCGAGACGAGACGTCTCGTGCAACTTGTGTGGGCCCTACGAGGTCAGCGCCTCGTGCAGCCGCAGCCACTGCCCCGGGGCCACCTCGCCGACCAGCACACCCGGGTCCAGGCGCGCGGCCCGGAACGCGGCGTCCACCCGCCGCCTCGGATGAGCCCTGCGCAGCGACGCGTTCAGCGAACCGCCGACCCCGCTGAAGCCCAGCTCGACCAGATGCCGCCAGCTCCGGTACGCCGAGGCGTCCAGCAGCGGCGTCCGGCGCCGTTCTATGCGCAGCACCCCGGCGTCCACGCGCGGCACGGGCCGGAAGCCGCGCCGCCCGACCCGGCCGAGCAGCCGCCACTCGTAGCGGGGCCAGCTGCGGACCGTCAGCAGGGTCCAGCCGCCGAAGTCCCCGGTGCGTTTGCGGGCGTACTCGAGCTGGGTGAGGAGGGTGGCGTCGGTGAGGGCGGGCGCCCGCAGGCACCAGTCCACGACGGCCGCGGTCCGGGAGAAGGGCACGTTCCCGGCGACCGAGAAGGGCACGCGCGGCGGGCGCGCCGCCAGGAAGTCCCCGGCGATGACGCGGACCTGGGGCGCGCCGGAGAAGCGGGCGCGCAGGACGGGGACGAGCCGCGGGTCGATCTCGTAGGCGCGCAGCTCCCGACAGCGCGGGGCCAGCGGCGCGGTCAACGCGCCCTTGCCCGCGCCGACTTCGAGCATCAGGGGCACCGGCCCGGCCTGCGGGACGGCGAGCCGGGCGAAACGTTCGGCGAGGGCGCGGTCGGCGAGGAAGTTCTGCGAGAGCGCGCGGGAGGTAGGGGTGGGGCGGGCCATGGCCTGCGGTCCTTTGTCTTCCGTGAGGTGGAGAAGGGCAGCCGAGGGCCCTGACCGGAAGACAGAGGGGAAGACGAGGTGAGACGCCGGGCTCGAGGCTCAGCGGGCGTGGCACCCCGGGCCGGTCAGGGCTCCGGGGCCGCGGCGCGTCCTTGCGGCGCGCGGGCAGCCCCGGACGTGACCGGAGATGTAGATCGCGTTGATACCCACGGGCAGCACGCTAGGCGCCGCCCTCGACGCCGGGCAACGGGTTTTCGCGGGGTCAGCGCTGGTAGCGGGCGAGGACCAGGTTGCCGTCCTCCTCCAGCCGTTCGCGCAGGTCCCGCAGACCGATGGCTCCGCTGTAGTACTCCTGGAGGGCGGGCGTCGCCACTTTGTCCTTCCACTCGGGGTAGCCCCGGACCGTCTGGGCGGGCGCCGGTCGCAGATGCTCCGCGAGGGCGGTGCCGGTCGCCCAGCCGTGCCGCGCGGTGTGCAGGGCGGGGTCCTTCAGCGCCTGGGTTCCGGTGGGCAGCATCCAGTCGCCGAGGGCGAGTCGGACCATGTTCGATGGTCTGAGGAGGAAGTCGATGAAGGCCGCGGCCTCCTTCTTGTGCGGGCTGTCCTCGGCGATGGAGAGGGTCTGCGGGCTGACGCCCTGCGCCGGGCCGCCGGAACCCGCCGGGGCGGGCAGCACCTGCCACTCGAAGCCCTTCGGGGCCTGCTGCACGATCTGCTGGCGGTAGGAGAAGCCGAGCGGGACCATCGCGTATCTGCCGCCGAAGAACCCGGGCAGGGTGTCGGAGCCGCCGCTGCCCAGGGTGGTGGGCGCGGCGCTGCGGTCGGTGCCCACCTGGTCGTGGATGGTGCGCGGCACCACCTGGTCGGCCGCCTCGAACCGGACCGTCACCTTGCCGTCCGCGCCGCGGTGGAAGAGCCGCCCGCCCGCCGACAGGGAGAGGTTGAGGGTGGCGGAGACCGGTTCCTTCAGGGGCCAGGCGACGCCGTACTTCCCCGGGCCGCTGAGGCGTTCGGTGATCCGGCGGAACTCGCTCCAGCTCCAGGGCCGGTCCGGTGTCGGGATCCGTACGCCGGACTCCCGGAGCCATCGCGCGTTGGCGATCAGCACGCGCGGCTCCTGGAGGAACGGCACGCCGTGGACGCCGTCCCCGAAGGTGGTCGTCTCCCAACTGCGCCGCGGGATGTCCGCCTTGAGGCGAGCGGGCAGCAGGTCGGTGAGATCGGCGAGGTAGCCGCCGTAGGCGAAGTCCGCGAGGTCGTCGGAGGCGTCGTGGATGATGTCGGGTGCCTCGCCGCCCTCGAAGGCGGTGAGGAGCTGGTCGTGGACGCTGTCCCAGCTGCCCTGGACGTACTCGACGCGGACGTCCGGGTGGGTGGCGTTCCACTCCGCCACCAGTTCCCTGGTGACCGCGACGGACTCCTCCTGCCAGGCCAGGGACTGGAAGCGCAGGGTGACCGGGCCGTCGTCGCGGCTGCCGCCGGAGGAGCAGCCGGCGAGGAGGAGCAGGAGGACCAGGGCCAGCAGACGGGCGCGCATCAGCTCTTCACCGCCCCGGTGAGCATGCCGCCCGTGATGCGCCGCTGGATGAGCGCGAAGACGACCAGCGAGGGCAGGGTGGCGAGGAACGCGGCCGCCGCGAGGGGGCCGAGGTCGGCGACGCCCTCGGCGCCGATGAAGTGGGTGAGCACCACGGGAAGGGTCTGTTTCTCCGGTGTCTTGAGCAGCACGAGCGCGAAGAAGAACTCGTTCCACGCGGTGATGAAGGCGAACAGCCCGGTCGCCACGATGCCCGGCGCGAGCAGCGGCGCGGTCACCGACACCAGCGTCCGCACCCGGCCGGCCCCGTCGACCGCGGCGGCTTCCTCGAGCTCGCGCGGCACGGCCCGTACGTACCCGGCGAGCATCCACAGCGCGAACGGCAGGGCCCACACCACGTACACCAGGACCAGCCCCGGCAAAGAGTTGATCATCCTGAGGTTCTTCAGCACGAGGAACATTGGGATGATCAGCAGCACGAACGGGAACGCCTGGCTGACCACTACCCAGCCCGTCACCGCCTTGGCGAGCCGGGTGCGGCGGCGGGCGACGACGTAGGCCATCGGCGTCGCGACGAGCACGGCGATCAGGGCCGCCGCGAGCGCGGCCAGCAGGGAGTTGAGGGCCGCGTGCAGCAGCGGCTGCTCGTCGAAGGCCTGCCGGAAGTTGGCGAGGGTGGGGTCCTCGGGGATCCACGTCGGATGCAGGCTGCCCAGCTCGCGCGGCGGCTTGAACGCGGTGGAGACCAGCCAGAGGAACGGGAAGGCGAGGAAGACGAGATAGGCGAGCAGCGCGGTGTACTGGCCGACGCGGGCCGGGGTGCTGGTCCTCACGCGTCGTCACCTCCCTTCAGGCGGCCGGCGAGGAAGACGGCCAGGGCGATCGAGATCACGGCCACCATCACGCAGCCCATCGCCGCCGCGTAGCCGAACTGCCCGTAGCGGAAGGCCTCTTCGTAGGCGAAGAGCATGGGCAGGCGCGTCCGGCCGCCGGGGCCGCCGTTGGTGAGCACGTAGACCAGGGCGAAGGAGTTGAAGTTCCAGATGAGGTTGAGCGCGGTGATGGCGAGGGCGATGGGTCTCAGGGCGGGCCAGGTGACCGTGCGGAAGCGGCGCCAGGCGCCCGCGCCGTCGACCGCGGCGGCCTCGTGGAGTTCGCGCGGGGTGTTCTGCAGCCCGGCGAGCAGCGCGACCGTCGTCTGGGGCATGCCCGCCCAGACGCCGACGAGGATCACGGCGGGCAGTGCGGTCGCCAGCCCGCTGAGCCAGTCCCGGCCGCTGCCCAGGCCCAGGTCGCGGAGGGTCTCGTTGAGGATGCCCGCGTCGGGGTTGTAGACGAGCCGCCACATGATGCCGACGACGACCTCGGGCATGGCCCACGGGATGATCGCCAGGGCGCGGGCCGCCCAGCGCAGCCGCAGGTCCTGGTTGAGCAGCAGGGCGAGGCCGAGGGCGAGCAGGAACTGCGGCACGGTCACGCCGACCGCCCACACCAGCCCGACCCGGAACGACTCCCAGAACAGCGTGTCGTGCAGCAGGTCCCGGAAGTTGAGGCCGCCGATCCACCGGGTGGGCTCGGTGCGGCCCGACTGGGCGTCGGTGAAGGCCAGCAGGATGCCGTAGAGCAGCGGGCCGACGCTGAGCACGAGGATGGGGATCAGGGCGGGCAGCACCAGGAACCAGGCGCCGTGGTCGAGGGCCTGCCGGGGCCGGTCCCTGTCGGGTTTGCGTCCCGCCGGTTTCCTCGGTGGCGGAGCCTCGGTCACCAATGTCACGGAATCAGCCCCTTTGCGCGGTCGGCCGGCCACGTCATGCTCGTGAAGGGGGTGTGCCTCGTCAAGGCACCGCGCACGCGCCGCGACCTGTGCCGATGCGACACTGACCGGCGGATGGCCGGAACACGACGGCACGGGCCGGGGAGGACGGAGGCGGACGATGGACGAGGCACGGGCGCGGGACGTACTGGCGGCGGCGGGGGTACTGCCCGGTGCCGCCCGCGAGGCACGGCTGCTCGCCCTGGGCGAGAACGCGGTGTTCGCCGCCGGTGGCCTGGTCGTGAAGGTGGGCCGCGACGCCGAACTCCTCGACCGGGCGCGGCGCGAGCTGGACATCGCGGGCTGGCTCGCCGAGGCCGGGGTGCCGGCGGTGCGGGCGGCCGAGGGCGAGGCACGGCTGGTGGACGGGCATCCCGTGACGGTGTGGCACCGGCTGCCCGATGCCGTACGGCCCGCCGAGCCGCGGGATTTGGCCGAACTGCTACGGGTCGTGCACGCCACTCCTCTTCCCCCCTTCGAACTGCCGCCCCGCGATCTGCTGGGCGGTGTGGAGCGCTGGCTGCGGCTCGCGGGCGACGCGATCGATCCCGCGGACGCGGCGTATCTGCGCGCGCGGCGGGACGGGTTCGCCGCGCAGGCCGCCGCGCTGACACCACATCTGCCGCCGGGGCCGATCCATGGCGACGCGCTGCCGCGCAATGTGCACGTCGGGCCGGACGGGCCGGTGCTGGTCGATTTGGAGACCGTCTCCTCGGACCTGCGTGAGCACGATCTGGTGGTGATGGCCCTCTCCCACGACCGGTACGGGCTCCCGGACGAGGCGTACGCGTCCTTCACCGAGACCTACGGGTGGGACGTACGGGTGTGGGAGGGGTGCTCGGTGCTGCGCGGGGCGCGGGAGACGGCCAGCTGTGCCTGGGTGGCCCAGCACGCGCCGGGCAACCCGAAGGCGCTGGCCGAGTTCGAGCGGCGGGTGACGTCCTTGCGGGACGGGGACGAGTCGGTGCGCTGGTATCCGTTCTGAGGGCCGGAAAGCCCCTCTCAGACCGGCTCGTCGGCCCACTCGCGCAGCGGCCAGGCCCCGTCGACCAGGGCCGTCGCGTCGCCCTTGCCGCGCAGGAAGCTCTGGAAGTCCGCCGCCCACTGCGCGTACCACTCGATCTGGCGGCGGTGCAGGGCCGCCGGGCCGAGGGAGGCGATCTTGGGGTGGCGGTCGGCTATCGCGGAGGCCAGGCGGGCCGCCGCGAGGGCGTCGGCCATGGCGTCGTGGGCGGACTCCAGGACCACGCCGTACTCCGCGCAGACCGCTTCGAGGTTGCGTTTGCCGCGGCGGTAGCGGTCGACCCAGCGGTCGATGGTGTACGGGTCGATGACCGGGGCCGGGTCCACGCCGCCCAGGCGGTCGCGCAGGGACGGCAGGCCGTACCTGCGCAACTCGGCGGAGAGGAGGGTGAGGTCGAAGGCCGCGTTGTAGGCGACGACCGGTACGCCCGTCTTCCAGTAGGAGGTGAGGACGTCGGCGAGGGCGTCCGCCACGTGGTCGGCCGGCCTGCCCTCGGCCGTCGCCCGCTCGTTGCTGATGCCGTGCACCGCCACCGCGTCCTCGGGGATCGGCACCCCGGGGTCGGCCAGCCACTCCCGGCGCCCTATCGGCCTGCCGTCCCTGACCTCGATCACGGCGCCCGTGACGATGCGCGCCTCGCGCGGATCGGTGCCCGTCGTCTCCAGGTCGAAGCCGATCAGCAGCTCCCGGTGCCAGCCCATGGGCGGGCCCCCCTTCTTGTGGTGCGTTCCCCCAGTGGTCTCCACCCTCGCATGCACCACTGACAATCAGAGGATCGCGTTCCGCTCAGCCGCGACAACGGCCGCGGAAGCACCGGATGACCGGGCACAGTTCACGACACCGGCCGCGAATCCGCCCACATCACCTCGAACTCCTCGCGATAGGTGGGAAAGAGTCCGCTTTCATCGACCTCGCCCGACTTGACCACCTTGCCGCCGTTGCGCAGCACGAACACCGGCGCCTCCATCCCGCGCGTCCGGCGCAGGTAGTTCTGCACGACCGCGATGCCGTCCGCCCCGTCACCGTCGACCAGATAGGCCGTGAAGCGGGGGGTCTCGTCGAAGACCTGGATCTCGAAGGCGCCCGGGTCGCGCAGCCGGGCCCGCACCCGGCGCATGTGCAGGATGTTCATCTCGACGGCGCGGCTGAGCTCGCCGCGCTTGATGCCCAACTCCCGCTCGCGCCGTTTGACCGCGCTGGAAGCCGGGTTGAGGAACAGCAGCCGCACCCGGCAGCCCGACTCGGCCAGCCGCACCAGGCGGCGGCCGGAGAAGTTCTGCACGAGCAGGTTGAGGCCGATGCCGATGGCGTCGAGGCGCCGGGCGCCGCCGAAGATGTCCTCGGCCGGGAACTGCCGCATCAGCCGCACCCGGTCCGGGTGGACGGCGACCACGTCGGCGTACCGGTCGCCCACCAGGTCCTCGACCGCGTCGACGGGCAGCCGTCGCGCGGACGGTACGTCACCGCCCGCGCCGAGCATCTCCAGCAGCCGGGCCGAGGCCCGCTCGGCCTGGTTCAGCACGGCCTCGGACAGGGCCCGGTTGCGGGAGACCACGTTCCGGGTGACCTCCAGCTCGTCCAAGGCGAGTTCGACGTCGCGGCGGTCGTCGAAGTAGGGCTCGAAGCAGGGCCAGTGCTGCACCATCAGCTCGCGCAGCTGCGGCAGGGTGAGGAAGGACAGGACGTTGTCGTCGGCCGGGTCGAGCAGATAACCCTTGCGGCGGCTGACCTCGCGGACCGCGACCGCGCGCTGCACCCACTCCTGCCCGGCGGGTCCGGCGGCGGCCACCACCCAGTCGTCGCCGTGGACGGGTTCGTAGACGGGGCGCAGTACGGCCGCCACGACCGCGCGCAGCCGCTGCTCGACGAGGTTCAGCCAGATGTAGGCCCGGCCGGCCCGCTGGGCGCGGGTGCGCACCTCGCGCCAGGCGTCGGCGTCCCAGTCCAGTTCCGGACCGATCGAGCCCGACGCGTCCATCGGCCGTGCCAGGGACACGGCACGGTCGGGACGTCTGTGGAGTTCCCCTCGTGACCCTCGTCACCAGGGGGCAGCTCCAGCCCTCCCGAGCCCACCCGCGCACCGCCTTCCGCTCCCCTGAGCACTCCCCTTGTCAACGATCAAGGAAGGGTACTCCGGGAGCGGTCGGCGGTGCAGCCGGATGGGCAGGGTCAATCTCAACGGCGCGGCTGCCAGTGCCCGTTCTGCCAGCCGAGCTCGGCCGGAGTGAGCGGATTCATAGCGGTGACGTCGCGCGGGGCGATGGAGAATCCCTGCCAGTGCACGGGCATGGGCTGCTGGTCCTCGTCCCGGGCTATGTGATGGAAGCCGATGTTCATCCAGACCACGGGGTGCTTGAGGGTCTGTCCGTTCACCCACCTGTCGACGGAGGTGCCGGCTCCGCGCCCGCAGTCGCCGGGGTTGTTGCTGGCGAACAGCTCGCACTTGTCGTACTGGGTGAAGTACAGGTCGTGCTTGGTGTAGCCGCGGCCCGGGTACTTGGTGGACGGCCCGGGGACGATCTCGTAGGAGCGGGCGTGCCCGTCCTTGTTCTTGCCGGCCGCGCTGACCACGCGCCACCAGCGGTAGTTCCGGCTGTCCCCGGCGAGCTCCTTGGTGATCTTGGTGCGGGTGGTCTTCGTGGTGGGGGCCCGCTGCCCCCGGGTGGGCGCGGTGACGGTGGAGTCGTACTGCTCGACGCTGTTCCTCGTGGAGCCGTCCAGAGCGAAGTCGAGCCGCCAGAAGGCGTTGTGGCTGTGGCTGGTGGCCTTGGCCTTCGCCCCCTTGCCGATCGGCCAGCCGCGGCCGTCACCGGCGTCGTAGTCGTCCCAGGACAGGCTGCCGGTGGCGCCGACGTTCATGGTGATGGTGCCGTCGTCCTGGAAGCGCCACTCGGTCATGTACTCGTACCAGCCGACCTGGTTCACGGTGTAGACGAGGAGGTCCTTGCCGGCGGCCTGGTAGACCTTGTTCGCGGTGTCGCCCTGCATGCGGTAGGCGTGGCCGCGGGAACGAGTGGTGGTGCACAGGCCCTTGATGGTCGGGGTCTCGTTGACGGAGTCGGGGACCTTGACCGTCTTGATGGTGCCGCCGGGGCACTCGCCGGGTGCCAGGTTCATCAGGCCCTGGGCGAAGTCGAAGCCGGTGAGGTCGTCGTACTCGACGGTGCCGTCGTCGTAGGGGACGTGGATCTGGCCGAGCCGGGCGCTGTTGAGGATCTTGATCTGCCTGGGTTCGCCCTTGGGCCGGTAGGAGATGTCCTCCAGGACGAGGCCGGCCTTGCCGTCGTAGCGCCAGCACATCCGCCAGGTCGTGCCGGTGGAGAGCTTCTGTTCGATGCGGTGGGCGGCGCCGCAGTAGGGCGTGGCCGCCGCGGGGGCGGTTTGCGGCCGGGCGGTGGCCGGACCGGCGCCGGCCGTGGCGCCGGCGGCGAGCGCGGCCACGGTCAGGGCCACGGCCGCCCGGGTGCGGGTCGTGCTGGTGCTGTTCACGCGCATGACGAGGTGACTCCCTGACAGGAGGAGCGAGCGAGGTGGACGGGTGAGCGAAGGAGGGATGTCAGTCGAGGCGGGCGACCTTGCGGGCGCTCAGATCGATCACCAGCGACCTCGCGTCGACCCACGGCCCGTTCTTGATCTTCGGGAACAGCCGCACGCAGCGGTGCTCGCCGCAGCGGTCGAGCGCGGCGGGTTGGGCGCCCGGCGCGGCCCGGTAGACGGCGCCGCTGAGCCGCAGCTGGTCCGGGGAGGTGAGGTCCTCGCCGGTGGCGTCCCGGTAGTCGGCCTTCAGGCCCGTGCCCAGCGGGTCGGCGATCAGGAGTGCGGCCGCCTCGGCCTTCTCGGCACGACTGAGGGGCGGCTGGACACCGCGCTGGGTGCCGGTCCGCACCACCTCGCCGGTGTCGAGGTCGACGGTCCGGGTGACGAGGGTGTCGTCCCGGTAGTCGTAGAACGTCACGTCGGCGCGCCGGGGCGCGTCCGGGTCGCCGACCTCGTCGGACTCCGGTTCGGCGAGGTCGACGCCGAGGCGCTGCGGGCCGCGTTCCCCGTCGACGCTCTCGCCGCTCCGGAAGAGCTGGGGGCTGAGGGCGATCCTCTCGGCCCGCGCCAGCTCGTCGTCGGTGAGCGGGTCACGGCCCTCGCCCTTCTCCCCCTCGGCCGGTGCCTGCTCGACGACTCCCGGCGCCACGGCCCGGCCCGGCGCCGCCGCCCCGCCGGGCGCGTCCTCCTGTCGGACGGACCGCGCCGCCCCGGTCCCCGTGTCGTCCGCGCCCGCCGTGCCAGGCAGGGTGATCCCGACCATCACGGCGGTCCCGGCCAACGCGATGGCCGTACCGGCCACCACCTTGCCCAGGTGGCGGTGCACTATGTTGCGCACATCTTCCCCCTACTCCCCCAACAGCCCCGGGAGTACGTGTTTGCCCCACAGGTTCGGCATACCGCGTATGCACTGGTCACTCGGTAAGAGGGAGATAAGTCATAGGAGGTTCCCTCACTTTCGGGGAGACTCGGGGCCCAGGCGTCCCCACCGGCGCCGCACACCTGAAAGAGTCGTATCCATGCAGGTCTGGCCTGGAGAGGCGTATCCACTCGGCGCCACGTACGACGGCGCCGGCACAAACTTCGCGGTCTTCACGGAGGCCGCGGACCGAGTAGAGCTGTGTCTGCTGCACGACGACGGCTCGGAGACGGCGATCGAGCTCCGGGAGAGCGACGCGTTCGTGCGGCACGCGTACGTGCCGGGCATCATGCCGGGGCAGCGCTACGGGTTCCGGGTGCACGGCCCGTACGCCCCGGAGCGGGGGCTGCGCTGCAACTCGGCGAAGCTGCTGCTCGACCCGTACGCGCGTGCGATCAGCGGCTCGATCAACTGGGGCGAGGAGGTCTACGGCTACCACTTCGACGATCCCGGCCGGCGCAACGATCTCGACTCGGCGCCGCACACGATGACCTCGGTCGTGGTCAACCCCTACTTCGACTGGGGCGACGACCGGCGCCCGCGCACCGAGTACCACCACACGGTGATCTACGAGGCCCACGTCAAGGGCCTCACGATGCGCCACCCGGGGCTGCCGGAGGAGCTGCGCGGCACCTACGCGGCCCTCGCGCACCCGGCGATCATCGAGCACCTCACCGAGCTCGGGGTCACCGCCCTGGAGCTGATGCCCGTCCACCAGTTCGTGAACGATCACCGCCTGGTCGACATGGGCCTGAACAACTACTGGGGCTACAACACGATCGGCTTCTTCGCCCCGCACAACGCCTACGCGTCCTGGGGCGACCGGGGCCAGCAGGTGCTGGAGTTCAAGTCGGCGGTGAAGGCGCTGCACGAGGCCGGGATCGAGGTGATCCTCGACGTGGTCTACAACCACACGGCCGAGGGCAACCACCTGGGCCCGACGCTGTCCTTCAAGGGCCTGGACAACCCGCGCTACTACCGGCTGACCGACGACCCCCGCTACTACATGGACACGACAGGGACCGGGAACTCCCTGCTCATGCGCTCCCCGCACGTGCTCCAGCTGATCATGGACTCGCTGCGGTACTGGGTCACGGACATGCACGTGGACGGCTTCCGCTTCGACCTGGCGGCGACGCTGGCCCGGCAGTTCCACGAGGTGGACCGGCTGTCGTCGTTCTTCGACCTGGTGCAGCAGGACCCGGTGGTCTCCCAGGTGAAGCTGATCGCCGAGCCGTGGGACGTGGGCGAGGGCGGCTACCAGGTGGGGAACTTCCCGCCGCTGTGGACGGAGTGGAACGGCAAGTACCGGGACACCGTGCGGGACCTGTGGCGGGGCGAGCAGCGCACCCTCGCGGAGTTCGCCTCGCGGCTGACCGGCTCCTCCGACCTGTACCAGGACGACGGGCGCCGCCCGCTGGCCTCCATCAACTTCGTGACCTGCCACGACGGCTTCACGCTGCACGACCTGGTGGCCTACAACGACAAGCACAACGAGGCCAACGGCGAGGACAACCGGGACGGCGAGAGCCACAACCGGTCCTGGAACTGCGGGGTCGAGGGCGACACCGACGACCCGGACGTGCTGCGGCTGCGGGCCCGGCAGATGCGGAACTTCATCGCGACGCTGATGCTGTCCCAGGGCGTGCCCATGATCAGCCACGGCGACGAGTTCGCCCGCACCCAGCGCGGCAACAACAACGCCTACTGCCAGGACAACGAACTGGCCTGGGTGGAGTGGCCGGAGGACGGCGAGGACGGCGGGGACTCCGAGGGGGGCCTGAGCGGGGAGCTGCTGGCCTTCACGCGCGCGATGGTGTGGCTGCGCAGGAACCACCCCGTCTTCCGCAGGCGGCGCTTCTTCCACGGGCGCCCCGTGGAGGGCACCCACGACGACCTGTCCGACATCGCCTGGTTCACCCCGGAGGGCCGGGAGATGACCCAGCGGGACTGGGACTCGGCGCAGGCCTCGGCGCTGACGGTGTTCCTCAACGGCAACGCGATCTCCGAGCCGGACGCGCGCGGGGAGCGCATCACCGACGACTCGTTCCTGCTGATGTTCAACGCCTCGCCCAAGCCGCTGGAGTTCGTGGTGCCGGTCGACCACGGGCGGCAGTGGGAGGTCGTGGTCGACACGGCGCTCCCGGAGGGCGTGCCGACGGACACCGGCCCGAAGGTGCAGGCCGGGGACCGGCTCACCCTGACGGACCGGAGCCTGACGGTGCTCCAGCGGCCCGTGTAGCCACCCGGCGGTCCGTAGGGGGTGTCCGCCCAGGGGCCGTGCCGCCGCCGCGTCGTCCGGAAAGAGCCACTCGTCCGGGCGACGCGCGGCGCACCTGGCGCGGGGGATGACACGAACGGCGGCGGGGCGGGTACGTACGTCTCCATGACACCTGAGCGACCTG
This sequence comes from Streptomyces sp. SudanB52_2052, assembly GCF_964272415.1. Lineage (NCBI taxonomy): Bacteria > Bacillati > Actinomycetota > Actinomycetes > Kitasatosporales > Streptomycetaceae > Streptomyces > Streptomyces sp. SudanB52_2052. Next base: position 1,979,136 of record NZ_OZ186796.1, read on the forward strand.
ACCCGGTGGTGCCCACGGCCACGTACCGGCTGCAGCTGCAGCCCGAGTTCCCGTTCGGAGCAGCCGCGGCCGTCGTGCCGTACCTGGCCTCGCTCGGCGTCTCGCACCTGCACCTGTCCCCCGTCCTGGAGGCCGTGCCGGGCTCGACGCACGGCTACGACGTCGTCGACCACGCGCGCGTGCGCGAGGAGCTGGGCGGCGAGGAGGGGCTGCGGGCGCTGGCGCGCACCGCGCGCGAGCACGGGCTCGGCCTGGTGGTGGACATCGTCCCGAACCACATGGCCATGGCCCCGCGCCACAACCGCGCCCTGTGGGAGGTGCTGCGCGAGGGGTCGAAGTCGCCGTACGCGCGCTGGTTCGACATCGACTGGGAGGCCCAGGACGGCCAGCTGCTGCTGCCGGTCCTGGGCGGGCCGCTGGGCGACGTGCTCGACGAGCTGCGCGTCGACGGTGACGTGCTGCGCTACCACGACCACGTCTTCCCGCTGCGCGAGGGCACCGAGGACCTGCCGCTGCCGCATCTGCTGGACGCGCAGTGGTACCGGCCCGTGTGGTGGCGGCTGGCCCGCACCGAGCTCAACTACCGGCGCTTCTTCAGCATCTCCGAGCTCATCGGGGTGCGGGTGGAGGACCCCCAGGTCTTCGAGGCCACCCACGACAAGATCCTCCAGCTGCTGCACGAGGGCGTGATCGACGGGCTGCGCATCGACCACCCGGACGGGCTCGCCGACCCCGACGGCTACCTCACGCGGCTGCACGAGGCGACGGGCGGCCGCTGGACGGTCGTGGAGAAGATCCTGGCCGACGGCGAGCACCTGCCGGCCTCCTGGCCCGTCGCGGGCACCACCGGCTACGACGCCCTGCGGCACGTGGACGGGGTCTTCACCGACCCGGCCGGGTTCGGGGAGCTGCTGGGCCAGTACCGGCGCTTCGCGGCCCCCCAGACGGACCGGGGCGGGCAGTGGGAGGCGACGGTGCGGCGGGCGGCGTACAAGGTCCTCACGCACGAGCTGGCGACCGAGACGGACCGCCTGGTGCGGGTGGCGGCCCGGTTGTGCGCGGCCTCGCCGGAGCCGGCGCTGCGCGACCGGGCGCCCTGGGCGCTGCGCACCGCGCTCCAGGAGCTGCTGGTGCGCATGGAGGTCTACCGGCCCTACGAGTCCGTCGACGCGGCGGCCGTGGTCACCGAGGAGGCCGCGGCCGAGGCCCGGCTCGCCTTCGCGGTGCCGGAGGAGGCCGGCGCGGTGGACGTCGTACGGGACCTGGTGCTGGGGCGGTACGGCGACGGGCCCGCGCAGGTGGAGTTCCGGACGCGGTTCGCGCAGACGTCGTCGGCGCTGCGGGCAAAGTCCGTGGAGGACACGGCGTTCTACCGCTATGTGCCGCTGCTGTCGGCCACCGAGGTGGGCGGCAACCCGGGGAGTCCCGCCCTGTCGCCGGAGGAGTTCCACGCGTACTGCGCGCGCGTGCAGCGCGACTGGCCGGTGTCCGGGACGGTGGCCTCGACGCACGACACCAAGCGCAGTGCGGACGTCCGGGCGGCGCTGCACGTGCTGGCGGAGTGCCCGGACCGCTGGGCGGACGTGCTCACCGAGGTGACGCGCACCGGCGAGGGCGTGCCGGACGCGCAACTCGCGTGGGCGGCCTGGCAGACGGTGTTCGGGCTCGGCCCGGCGTCCGGGGCGCCCGAGCGGGTGCAGGGGGCGCTGCTGAAGCACGTGCGCGAGGCGGGCCTGTACACGAGCTGGACCGAGCAGGAGCCGCCGTACGAGGAGGCGGTGGCGCGGTTCGTGGCGGCCGGGCCGTGCGGGGCGCCCGGTGAGCGGATCGCCGCCTTCCGGGACTCGCTGGAGCCGTACGTCCGGGCCAACGTGCTGGGCACGGCCCTGGTCCAGCTGACGATGCCGGGCGTCCCGGACGTCTACCAGGGGACGGAGGCCGAGTACCGGGCGCTGGTCGACCCGGACAACCGGCGGGCGGTCGGCTTCCCGCCCGAGGAGTCCGGGGGCGGCTCCGGGGACAAGGTGGCGGTGACGCGGGCGGCGCTGGGGCTGCGGGCACGACGGCCCGAGGCCTTCGGCGACACCGCGACCTACACGGCGCTGCCGGCGGAGGGTGCGGCGGCCCGGCACTGCCTGGCGTTCGCCCGGTCCGGGGAGGTGGTGACGGCCGTGACACGCCTGTCGCTGCGGCTCGCCGCGGCGGGGGGCTGGCGGGACACCCGGCTGCCGCTGCCGCCGGGGCGGTGGGCCGACGTGCTGGAGCCGGGCCGGGAGTTCACGGGGCACGCGCGCGTGGCGGAGCTGTTCGCGACCCTCCCCGTGGCACTGCTGGAGAAGGTGGGCGACTGAACTCAGGCGACCGCCGCCGGGCCGTCCTGGGAGCAGTCCTCGTACGCCCTCAGAGGGAGGGCCGGACGCGGCCACGCCGACCGCAGCAGGTCCACGAACGCCTCCGCCGCGCCCGTCGGGGGGACGCGCGAGAAGACCGTCAGCGTGCGCCGCCACCCCGGGTCGGGGGTGAGCACGACGCACCCCTCGCCGACCGCCTCCCGGACGAGGGGCGCGGGCGCGGCACAGACGCCGACGCCCGCCGCGGCCATCCGTACCGCCGTCGAGGTGTGCTCGGTGAACACGGCGGTGCGCGGGGTGAAACCGGCGCGGCCGCACGCCCAGTCGAGGAAACGCTCGCCGTGGACGACGGGCTCCATGGCGCAGCGCACCCAGGGACGGTCGGCCAGCTCCGGCAGCGTCACCGTCGTACGGCCCGCGAAGCGGTCGTCGAAGGGCACCACGAGGACGATGTCCTCCTCGCCGACCTGCACGACGGTGCCCGGCCAGTCGGCGGGTGCCGGGCCGACGGCGAGGTCGGCGGTGCCGCGCTCGACCTGCTCCTGAAGCGCCTGCGAGGTGGAGTACTCGTGGAGGTGCAGCAGCACGCGCGGGTGGGCGGCGCGCCAGCGGGCGAAGACGTCCGGGAGGACGCCGACCGCCACGGAGTGCACGGCGGCGACATGGAGTTCGCCGCCCTCCGCACCGGCGGCGGCCCGGGCCGCGCGGCGGGCCTGGGCGGCGCTGCGCACGGCCAGCTCGGCGTGCGGCCGGAACGCGCGTCCCATGGGGGTCAGGCGCACGCCGCGCGGCAGGCGCTCCAGGAGCGCGCCGCCCACCGACCGCTCCAGGGCCTTGATCTGGTGGGACAGCGCGGGCTGCGAGACGTGCAGGACCTGCGCCGCGCGGGTGAAGGACGCCTCCTCCAGGACCGTCAGGAAGTACTCCATCTGCCGCAGGCTCAACGCCCCTCCCCCATAAACGTCCTGCATCGGTTCCACAAGAACATTGCCTTGGACTCATGGCAAGGGCCGGGCGGAGGCTGAGGGCATGGACTCACCCGACGTCATCGTCATCGGCGGCGGCACCGGCGGCTACAGCACCGCCCTGCGCGCCGCGGCCCTCGGCCTGCGGGTCGTGCTCGTCGAGCGCGACAAGATCGGCGGGACGTGTCTGCACCGCGGCTGCATCCCCAGCAAGGCGATGCTGCACGCGGCCGGGCTCGTCGACTCCATCGCCGAGGCGCGCGAACGCTGGGGTGTGAAGGCGACACTGGACGCCGTGGACTGGCCGGCGCTGGTGGCCACCCGCGACGACATCGTGGCCCGCAACCACCGGGGGGTGGAGGCGCATCTCGCGCACGCGGGCGTGCGGGTGATCGCGGGGAGTGCCCGGCTGACGGGCCCGCGGTCCGTGCGCGTGGAGGGCGTGCACGGCGAACCCGGCGTGCGGGAGTTCGCCGCGCGCCGCGGGCTGGTGCTCGCAACGGGCTCACGACCGCGCACGCTCCCGGGGCTCCGCCCGGACGGCCGGCGCGTGGTGACGAGCGACGACGCCCTCTTCGCGCCCGGGCTCCCGGCGTCCGTGCTGGTGCTCGGCGGGGGCGCGATCGGCGTGGAGTACGCCTCCTTCCACCGCTCCCTGGGCGCCGAGGTCACCCTCGTGGAGGCCGCGGACCGGATCGTGCCGCTGGAGGACGTCGAGGTGAGCCGTCATCTGGCCCGCGGTCTGAAGAAGCGCGGCGTCGACGTCCGGGCCGGCGCGCGGCTGCTGGACGCCGAGGTCCTCGACGACGGGGTGCGCGCACGCGTGCGCACGGCCCGCGGCGAGACGCTCACGGTCGTGGCCGAGCGGCTGCTGGTGGCGGTCGGGCGGGCCCCGGTCACCGACGGCCTGGACGTGACCGCCGCGGGTCTCGCCACGGACGAGCGCGGTTACGTCGTGCCGGTCGACTGGGACCGGCTGGAGACGGCCGTGCCCGGGATCCACGTCGTGGGCGACCTGCTGCCGCCGCCGTCGCTCGGACTGGCCCACGCCTCGTTCGCGGAAGGGCTGCTGGTGGCCGAGACGCTGGCCGGTGTGCCCTCCGCGCCGGTGGACTACGCGGCGGTGCCCCGCGTCACGTACTCCTCGCCGCAGACCGCGGCCGTGGGGCTGACCGAGGCCGAGGCACGCGCGCGTGGGCACGAGGTGGTGACCAACAGCATGCCGCTGACCGCCGTGGCGAAGGGCATGGTGCACGGGCGGGGCGGCATGGTGAAGGTCGTGGCCGAGGCCGGCGGCGGACGCGTGCTGGGCGTGCACCTGGTGGGCCCGCACGTGTCGGAGATGATCGCCGAGAGCCAGCTGGTCGTCGGCTGGGACGCCGAGCCGTCCGACGTGGCCCGGCACGTCCACCCGCACCCCACCCTGTCCGAGGCGGTCGGCGAGGCGTTCCTGACCCTGGCGGGACGGGGGCTGCACCAGCAGTAGGCACGTCGTACCGGTCGCGTCGTACCGGTGACGGAGCCCGCGTCGCCCGGGCCCGTGCTTCCGGGCGCCCCCTGGAGCCTCCCCCATCGCGCCCTTGACACCGCACCATGGCCATGGGGTACTGCGATTGCGAACTCGGGCGGATGTGACGGGGGTGAGTGTCCTGCCGGAGCTGCGCTACCCGACGGTGACCGAACTGGTCTCAGCTGCCCGGGCGTTGGCCGCCCACCGCCCCGGTGTGTCCACCCTGCGGCAGGTGGGTTCCTCGCGGGCGGGCAGACCTTTGCACCTGCTGTCCGTGGGCCGGGCCCGCCGCGCCGTGCTCGTGGTCGCCGGAGCCCACGCCAACGAGCCGACCGGCTCCTGCACGTTGCTCGCGCTCGCCCGGCGGGTTCTGGAGCAGCGGGAGCTGCGTGACGGCATCTCCTGGCACTTCCTGCTGTGCGCGGACCCCGACGGGGCGAGCCTGCACGTGACGCCGGCGCCGCGCAGCCTCTTCGACTACCACCTCGGCTTCTTCCGCCCCGCCGGCCCCGAGCAGCCGGAGTGGGCCCCGTCCCTGCTGCCGCCGGACCGGCTGCCGCCCGAGACCAGGGCCCTGACGGGCGTCATCGACGAGCTGCGCCCCTACCTCCAGGTGACCCTGCACGGCACGGATCTGGGCGGCAGCTGGGTGCAGTTGACGAAGGACGTGCCCGGGCTCGCCGAGCCGTTCGCCAAGTCCGCGGCCGAGCTGCACATCCCGGTGGAGACCGGCGCGTCGGACGCCGCGGGCTGGCCCGCGTCCGGGCCCGGCGTGCACGTGATGCCGGCCCCGGAGGCCGGACCGGCGTACCCGAGCCTGCCGGACGACGCGCGGCACAGCACCTGGTACCACGCCCACCGGTACGGCGGGCTGACCGCGGTGGTCGAGGTGCCGATGTGGGCGAGCGACCTCGTGGACGACCCGGCCCCGCACCCTGCCCCGGCGGCGGCGATCGGCCGGCTCGCGCGCCGGCTGCAGCGCGACGCGCTGGAGGTGACGCGCGTGCTCGACGGGGCGCTGCCCCGGCTGGCGGACCTGGACGGGCCGTTGCTGCGGGCCGCCCGGTGGGGGCTGGAGCTGGTGCCGGGATTGGCCGCCGACCTGGTCCACACCCCGCCCGCCGACCGCACCCGGGCGTACGTGGGCAGTGTGGACGCGTTCGCGCGGCGGGTGCCGCTGCGGGCGGCGGCCATGCTGCGGCGGGTGCTGCGCGGGACCGACGACCGGGCGGCGGGACAGCTGGAGGAACTCGTCGCGACCTGGAGCGATGCTTTCGCGGAACGTTTCCGCGCCCGCTGGGTGCCGTTGCAGCACCAGGTCGAGCACCAGTCCCGCACGGTGGTCGCGGCGGCGCTGCACGCGCGCGAGGAAGCCGACTAGACAGACCCTGTCAGGGCGTCAGTCCGGCCGCGTCGGCACCGCCGCCCCGGACGGCCACTCCGGGCTCCGCCGGGCCGGAGCCCGCGCGCGGGTGCCGCCCGGCCAGCTCGAACGCGCAGAGCACCACGCGCGCCTGGTACTCCGCCTGGCGGGCCACCGGGATCCAACGGGCCCCGCAGCCGTCGCGGTAGTCGGCGCACCACTCGTCGATCAGCAGGTCCAGCTCCGGCAGGGCCCCGGCCGGGTCGCGGCCGGCGGCCCGCACGAGCTGGTGCAGCAGTCCCGCGGTGCGCAGCACCAGCCGTCGCCCGGAGATGCGCAGCGCGGCCAGGTGGGCGCTGCTCAGGGGCGGGAGGGGATGGGCCGTCCCGTCGCCGGTGTCCGGGTCCCAGGCGTCGGCAAGGCCGGGGCAGACCAGTAAATAGTCGTCGACCGGGGCGAGCAGCCGCGCCGCGTCGGGTACGCCGGCGAGGTGCGGCCGGACCCGGGCCAACACCTGCCGCAGGAGGGCCGTGTCGTGGCGCAGGGCGCGGCTGACGGCCCGCAGCGCCCCGTCCCGGTCCGTGGGCGGGGAGCCGTCCGACACGGCCGCCACGCCCCACATGGGCGCCTCGACGACCGCGGTGACGGTGCCGTGCCGGTGCGGGTGGAACCACGTCGACTCGACGGCGGCCTCGGTGATGGCCGCGGCCAGGTCGGCCCGGCGCGGCGGCGGAATCCGGTAGACGGCGGGTCCGAGGCCGGGCCAGTACAGGGCGTCGTAGGCGCCGAGTTCGCGGGGGATGGCGAGCCGGGCGGCGATGTGGGCGAGGCGCCGGTCGAGGCCGGGCAGGTCGTGGGTGAGCTCGACGAAGCCGCCGCCGACGTCGACGCCGTGCAGGGAGCACTGGAGGAAGGGCCGCAGTTCATCCTGGACGTCGAGGAGGGCGCGGGTCTCCGGCAGGGCGGCCGCGGCCGCGCCGTCGGGCAGCCACTCGGGCTGTTCCAGGAAGCCGGGCCGGAAGAAGTTCCGGAAGTACCGGCCGAGGGTGTAGGGGCCGGTCAGCCAGCCCTCGTTGCGGCGCGACCCGTCCGGGTCGAGGCACAGCAGCAGGTTCCAGGTGGCGTCGGCGCCCTCGGTGAGCCGCGGGTCGGCCAGGGCCCGCTCGGCCAGGCGCAGCACGGTGGCACCGCCCACCGGCTCGTTGGCGTGGGGGCCGGCGACGACGAGGGCCTGGCGGCTGCCGTGGCCGACGGAGAGCAGCCACATCGGCGTGCCCGCGCGGGAGGTGCCGACCCGGCGCAGCCGGGCGTCCCGGGGACGGCGGGCGACGAGGGCGGCGGCCCGGGCGTCCAGTTCGTCGACGGTCGGGTAGCGCAGGAGGGGCGGCAGGGCACACCTCCCCCATGCGATGCCGTCGGTTCACCAGGTGTAGATGGCGTACGCACAGTCAGTCACGACTTCAGGGGTACGTCAACACCATGGAGGGCAAAGCCATTTGAGCCACGCCCCGGTCATCGACAACTGGTAATCCCCAGGCCAGAGCTGAGGCCGGGCTCGGTTTCCGGTCAGCCGACGGACAGCCGGAAGGTCATCCGGCCGACAGCCGGAACGTCAGCCCGCCGACAGCCGGAACGTGATCCGCCCGAAGCCCACCTGGTCGCCCTCGCGGACGACCGCGGCGCCGACGACACGCCGTCCGTTGACCGTCGTGCCGTTGGTGGAGCCGAGGTCCCGCAGGACCCACATGCCGCCCTGGTGGCGCAGTTCGGCGTGGACACGGGAGACCGTCTCGTGGTTCAGGCGCAGTCCGCTGGCGGGGTCGCGGCCTATGCGCAGCGGATGGCCGTGCGCCGGGTGGGGCAGCAGCAGCTTGGGCAGCTTCTCGGCCTGCCAGGCCCTGCGCAGCCGTACGGTGAACCCGGAGACCGCCTCGACGGTGCCGAACACCATGCGGGAGAGCCGGCTCTCCGTGGGCAGGTCGGCGGTGAGCACCGCCAGCTCGTCCGGGCGGCGGGCGGCGAGCGCCAGTTCCATGCGGCGGACGAACGTGTCGTGGGACAGGCGGCCCACGGCGACGCCGTCACGGAGCACCTTCAGCGCCCTGTCGCGCTCCGCGTCGGAGAGCCGCGCGGGGTACGTGTTGAACTCGAAGGACGACGTCACGCTCGTGATTGTCGGGCAGCGCGGCCGGGCTGTCCAGGAAACGGGAAAACGCCCGCCACGCGCGCGTACCCGGTGAGACCCGCCGCAAAAGGGTGGATGCACCGGCGGATTGATCTCGTTTGACGCACCATGGACGGGCTACATCACGGTGAGCAGACGAAGGGGAACCGTCCGTGCAGTTCGAGGTGTGGGCACCGCAGGCCGGCCGAGTGACGCTCCAGTGCGACGGCGTCACGCGCGCGTTGGAGCGCGATCCGGAACGGGTGGGGTGGTGGCGGGGCGAGGCCGAGGCGCGCGACGGGTCCCGGTACGGCTTCGCGCTCGACGACGGTCCCGTGCTGCCCGATCCGCGCTCGCGCCGGCAGCCGGACGGTCCGGACGGGCTGAGCGCGGTCGTCGACCACGAGCGGTACGCGTGGCGGGCGGATTGGCGGGGCCGGCCGCTGGCCGGGGCGGTGCTGTACGAGCTGCACGTGGGGACGTACACGTCCGAGGGCACCCTGGACGCGGCGGCCGAGCGGCTCGGCCATCTCGCCGAACTGGGCGTGACGCACGTGGAGCTGATGCCGCTGTGCCCCTTCCCGGGCACGCACGGCTGGGGCTACGAGGGCGTCTCCCTGTGGGCGGTGCACGAGCCGTACGGCGGGCCGGAGGCGCTGAAACGCTTCGCCGACCGGGCCCACGAACTCGGCCTGGGCGTGGTGCTCGACGTGGTGCACAACCACTTCGGCCCGTCCGGCAACTACCTGCCCCTCTTCGGCCCGTACCTCACCGACACGCACCACACGCCCTGGGGCGCCGCGGTCAACCTGGACGCGCCCGGCTCGGACGAGGTGCGCGCATACCTGATCGGCAGCGCCCTGGCGTGGCTGCGGGACTACCGGCTCGACGGGCTGCGCCTGGACGCCGTGCACGCGCTGGCGGACACGCGCGCGTGCCACTTCCTGGAAGAGTTGTCGGCGGCCGTGGACGCCCTGGCCGCGGAGGTGGACCGGCCGCTGTTCCTGGTCGCCGAGTCGGACCTGAACGACCCGCGGCTCATCACCGCCCGCGCCGACGGGGGCCTCGGGCTGCACGCGCAGTGGAACGACGACTTCCACCATGCTCTGCACACCACGCTGACGGGCGAGTCGCAGGGCTACTACGCCGACTTCGCGCGCGCTCCCCTCGCCGGGCTCGCCAAGACCCTGACGGGCGGCTACTTCCACGACGGCTCGTACTCGAGCTTCCGTCAACGGCACCACGGACGCCCGCTGGACCGCACGCGCGTGGCCGGGCACCGGCTGCTCGGCTACAGCCAGACCCACGACCAGGTCGGCAACCGCGCCCAGGGAGACCGGCTTTCGGCCCTGGTCTCCCCGGGGCTGCTCGCCTGCGCGGCCACGCTGGTCCTGACGGCGCCGTTCACGCCGATGCTGTTCATGGGCGAGGAGTGGGCGGCGGGCACGCCCTGGCAGTTCTTCACCGACCACACCGACCCGGAGCTGGCGGACGCCGTACGGCGGGGCAGGCGGCGGGAGTTCGCCGCGCACGGCTGGAAGGAGGAGGACGTGCCCGACCCGCAGGACCCGGCGACCCGGGACCGCTCCTGCCTCGACTGGTCCGAGCCGGAACGCGAGCCCCACGCGCGCGTGCTGGCCTGGTACCGGCGGCTCCTCGCCCTGCGCCACGAACAGGCCGACCTGACGGATCCGGACCTCGCCGACACCAAGGTGGCCTACGACGAGGAGCACCGTTGGATCGCCTTCCGGCGCGGGGACGTCCTGGTGGCGGTGAACCTGGCCCCGGAGCCGGCCGCGCTGTCGCTCGGCGTGCCCCACGCGCGCGTACTGGCCGCGTGGGAGCCCGTCGAGACCCCCGGGGACGACGGGGTGCTGCACCTGCCCGGGGAGTCGGGCGTGGTGCTGATCCAGGACTGAGCGGTCAGCCGAGCTTCCCTTCCCGCGCCTCGATCACGGGCGTGAGAAGCCCGGGCCTCGCGAGGAACGCGGCCGCGGCGGGGCGCTTCAGGGGCGGAGGACAGTCGCACGGCATCCCGCCGCCCGGCCCGCTACAGGGCGTCGTCGGTGTCCCTCAGGTCCGTCACCCGTTCCAGCAGGATCGGCTCCCAGGCGCGGCGCAGCCGGGTCCTCCGCAGGGTGGCGTCCTTGCCGGTGGCGAGGGCATCGGCGAGGTGGACGACGGTGTCGCAGCGGGCGAGCCACAGGCCGCGCAGGCAGGGGCGGGCGCCGTAGCCGGCGAGGGTGGCGGCGCGTACGGCGGCGGGTGAGCCGACGGCGAGGGCGAGGCCCGCGATGTCCTCGGCCGGGTCACCGACGACCGCGCCCGCCCAGCCCAGGACGCCGCGTACCCGCCCGTCGGCGCTGACGACGAGGTGCCCGCCGGTGAGGGCGTGGTGGGTGAGGACCGCCGAGCCGGCCTGGGCAGCGAGCTGGGCCGCGCCGGGCGGGGTGAGCTGGTTCAGGCGGACGGGGTCGAACTCGTCGGCCTCGGCGAGGCGTTCGGCGGCGCGTACGGCGGCCCGGCGCAGCGCCTCCAGGGACCGCGGCGCGACGCGGGGCACGCCGAGGGTCTCGGCCTGCCGGACCGGTACCTCGCGCAGTCCCGTGAGCAGTCCGGCGAGGTCGGCCTCGCCGAGGGCGGACACGTCGTGCTCCTCGCCCGAGCCGCCCGGCACCTTGGTGTCCAGCGTGTAGCTCAGCCCGGCCGCCCACTCGCCGTGGGCCACGCTGGCCGGCACCGCCACCGGGACGTGCGGGCGGACGAGGTCGCGCAGGCGCAGTTCGCGGCGCTGGCGTGCGGTGGCCTCGCGGTCGGGGGCGAGGCGCAGCACGTGGCGGGTGCCGACCCACCAGGTGGCGGGTTCGGTGCCCTCGGTGGCGGGCCGGACGTCGGGGCCGCTGTTCTTCGCGGTCGCCCGGCCGCCCGCGCCGCCCTCGTTGTTCCTGCCGTCCTTGCCGTCCGTTCCGTCCGTGCCGTCTTTCAGCAGGGAACGGACCAGTCGGCGGACGGTGTCCTCGGTGGGTGTGGGTGCCTGGGTCATGGTCGCGCCGTTGCCGTTCGGGAGGCGTGGTGGGGACATCGGTGGCGTCACTCCACTATGACCAGCTCGCGGGTGGTGGTGTTCAGGCGTCGCCCGCCGTCCTCGGTGACGGTCACGATGTCCTCGATGCGCACGCCGAACCGGCCGGGCAGGTAGATGCCGGGTTCCACGGAGAAGCACATGCCGGGCACGAGGGGCCGTTCCTCGCCCTCGATCATGTACGGCGGCTCGTGGGTGGTGACGCCGATGCCGTGCCCGGTGCGGTGGATGAAGTACTCGCCGTACCCGACGTCCGCGATGACCGCGCGGGCGGCCCGGTCGACGTCCTGGCAGGCGGCGCCCGGCCGCACGGCGCGGAAACCGGCCTCCTGGGCGGCGCGCACGACGTCGTGGACGCGGCGTTCCTCGTCAGTGGGTTCGCCGACGTGGACCGTGCGGGAGGTGTCGGAGCCGTAGCCGTCCTTCAGGCCGCCGAAGTCGAGGACGACCATGTCGCCGCGCTCGATGACGCGGTCGCCGGCCTCGTGGTGCGGGTCGGCGCCGTGCGGTCCCGAGGCGACGATGGTGAAGTCGACCTGTTCGTGGCCGTGCCGGCGCAGCAGCCGGTCGAGGTCCGCGGCCACGTCGGACTCCCGACGGCCGGCGAAGGGGACGTTCCGGATCTCCTCGAAGGTGGCGTCGGCGGCGGCTCCCGCGGCCGTCATGAGCTCCAGCTCGGCCGCGTCCTTCACGGCGCGCAGCATGGGCAGGGCCTCGGTGAGCGAGGCGTAGGAACTGCCGGGCAGGGCCTGTCGCAGAGCCAGCAGGTGCAGGGCCCAGGCGTTGTCGCTGATGCCGAACCGGCCCCGGGCGTCGAGGAGCGCGGCGGTCGCGGCGTAGGGATCCTTGCCGTCGGTCCAGTCGCGCAGGGTCAGCGCGGGCGCCCCGGCCGCCTGCCGCGCGTCCGGGGCCTCCAGGGCGGGGACGACGAGGACGGGGTCCTGCCCGGCGGCGAGGACCAGCAGAGTGAGCCGCTCGGTGACCGCCGGGGGCGTGTAGCCGGTGAGCCACACCAGGTCGGGGCCCGGGGCCACGAGCAGGCCCGCGAGACCGGCCTCGGCGGCCGCCCGCGCCGCACGCTCCATGCGGGCCCGGTAGACGTCTGCGGTGAAGGACGCGGCCGTGCTCGAGGTCATCCGGGCCTCCCAGGACGGACGAAGGGGCTACGGGCAGCATCCTGCCCGGACGGAGGGGGCGGCGCGAGCCGTCTGCGGGCATCACCCGCGCGTCTCCGCGGGCGGCGGAGGATTGCCCCCACACAAAGGCTAATGCTTAGATTCCCGTTATCCATTAGATCCTCGACCGAGGGAGCGTCGGGCCGTGCTCGTACTCGCACACATCAGCGATCTGCATCTGGACGGGAGCGCGCGGGCGACGCAGCGCGCCGAGCGGGTGCGCGACCGGCTGTGGGAGCTGCCGGGGCAGGTGGACGCGCTGCTGGTGACGGGCGACATCGCGGACCACGGCACGGAACCGGAGTACGAGGAGGCCGCCCGCATCCTGGGGCTGCGCGAGGGCGACGCCCCGTTCCCGGTGCTGACCTGCCCGGGCAACCACGACAGCCGCGCCCCCTACCGCAAGGGACTGCTGGGGCTGCCGGGAGCCGAGGGGCCGGTCAACAGGGTGCAGATCTTCGACGACGGTGCCGTGCTGATGTGCGACTCCAGCGTCCCGGGCAGCGACGACGGGGAGCTGGACGAGGAGACGTACGACTGGATCGAGGCGACCCTCGACGAACTCGACGGCAGCCTTCCGGCCCTGCTCGCCTTCCACCATCCGCCGCTGGCGCTGCACCACCCGCTGCCCGACTCCTGCCGACTGCGGGATCCCGGCCGGCTGGCCGGCCTGCTGGACCGCCGGCCCGAGATCGCCGGGCTGGTCACCGGCCACGCGCACTCCCCCGCCGCCACCTCGTTCGCGGGCCGGCCGCTGGTCGTCGGGCCCGGTGTGACCTGGACGCTGCGGCTGCCCTGGGAGGGCGAGCGGGTCGCGGACCGGGACGCGCCGCCCGGGTTCGCCTTCCACGTCCTGGACGACGCCGGGCGGCTCACCAGCCACTTCCGCGTGGTCACGTGACGACGGCGGGGACGACCGTCAGCTGCTGGTAGCCGCCGCTGCGGTGGCGCACCGTCAGTTTGACCTCGCGGCCGGGACGCGCGTCGGCGACGGCGCGCACCAGGTCCGCGGCCGTGTCGATCCGGGTCGTGCCGAAGGCGAGGAGGATGTCGCCGCGCACCAGGCCCGCCTGCTGTGCCGGGCCGGGGACGTGCAGCCCGACGACCAGGGCCCCGGGCTTGCGGGCGTCCATGACCTGCACGCCGAGGGTCACGGCGGCGGGCGCGGACGGCACGGCGGACGGTGAGGGTCCGGCGGGCGACGGCGTGGTGCGCGCTCGCGGGTCGAGGACCCCGCCCGGGCCGATCACCGTGGCGCCCATCGCGCCGAGGCCGACCCCGGACAGCACCAGGACCGCGCCGACGAACCCGGCGAGCAGCACGTTGAGAAGCCGCCGCCCGCGCCGCCGGGCGGCGTGCGGTCGCGGTCGTACGGGGCGGGTCGTCGTCGGCGCCGCCCCGTCGGGCTCCTGGCCCGGCATCGGCTTGGGTCGCAGCGCGGTCTGTTCCATGGCTCGCCTCCAGGTCGTGCACGATCGCCTCCGTCGGATGCGGAACGATCACGGCTGGTGCTCTACCCGGCCCGTCGGCGCCCGATGAGCCACGAACGAGTGAGACTGACCTGGGGCGGATGCCGATGCGGGGGCCCGGAAGACAGGCGTGGCTCGTACCGCACCCGGCGCCACGGGTGCGGTACGAGCGTCCTGCTCGGAAGGGCCGGTCCGCCGGTCAGCCCGGGTGGCCCTCCCCGTGCCCGCCGTGGGCCCCTCCGTGGTCGAACTTCAGCACCTGGGCGGGCATCACGACGAAGGGCCGCATCATGCCCATGTCCTCGTGCTCCAGCAGGTGGCAGTGGTACATGAACCGGCCGTGCGCGCCGTCGAACTTCCCCATGACGCGCAGCATCTGGTTCCCGGGCACCCGGAAGACGTCCTTCCAGCCGAGCTCGTTGGGCGCGAGGGGCAGGGGTGTGCCGGCGTCGTACCGGATCGGCGTGCGCGTGCCGCCCACCTCCGGGTCGAAGCCCGACACGTCGTACGCGTCGCGGCCGAGGAGCTGGAAGTCGGCCAGGTGGATGTGCATGGGGTGGACGATGGGCGCGAGGTTGAGGAAGCTCCACTGCTCGTGGCTGCCCTCGGCGAGGGTGTAGCCGAGGGCGTCGTTGAACGTCCGTGCCGTGCGCCGGTAGGTGCGGGTCTTGTCGTCCGGGCCGGTGATCTGGATGATCCCGTCCGTCGGCACCTGGATGTCGCCCGGGTGCTTGACCTCCGTCATCTCCCACATCTCCGGGTGCCCGCCGGCGCCCTTGGTGGTGGGCGGGGTGAGGACGACCAGGCGGTGGCCGTGCCCGATGTCATGGCTGAGGCGGCGGAAGGAGCCGGACAGCACCGTGGGCAGCTCGAAGGTGTCCGGCTCGCACAACTCGCCGATCCGGAACTCCATGACGGCCGGATACGGCACGTCGCCCTGCGGGTCCGGCACGCCCGGCGGCTGGTTGCGGCCCTTGTTGACCAGGCGCAGCGTCCGGCCCGCCAGGCCCCGGAAGTCGGCCAGCAGGTCGAAGCGTTCGGCCGGGGCCGCGGTCAGGGTCGGCAGCGCCGCGTCGAAGTCGAGCGGGACGGGGCGTGGCAGCAGCCCGCCGTCGCTGCCGATCTGGTGGAGGACGCCCGGGACCGGGGTGTTCTCCTCGTCGACGAGGACGAGGTCGTAGATGCGCGCGTTGGAGGCGTTGACCAGCCGGAACCGGTACCAGCCGGCGTCGATGTCGGCGTACGGCCAGATGCGGCCGTTGACCGTGGTGTACGGGCCGGTGAACGGAAGGGAGACCGGCTTGCCCGTCTCCGGGTTCCGGTCCTGGACGATGACCGTCTTGTGCAGCAGCCGGCCGTTGAGGCGGCCGTCCTCGTCGGTGTCGAGGTTGCGGTCGGCGAGCAGCAGCGGGATCTCCCGCTCCCCGGACGGGAGGTGGAGGGCGTCCTCCTCCTCGTCGCGCACGAGGTAGGTGCCGTACAGGCCCGCCATCACGTTCCACCGCGTGATGTTCATGGCGTGGTCGTGGTACCACCACTGCACCGCCTGGTGGTCGTTCGGGTACTCGGAGAGCTGGGCGTCGCCGAAGGCGACCGCGTTGTCGGCCCAGCCGTCGTTGCCGCCGCCCGTCTGCGCGCCGTGCAGGTGGGTGACGGACCATGCGGGCAGGGCGGCGACGTCCTTGTTCGGTTCGACTCCGTCGCGCCCGGGCTCGGTACTGGACTGCGGGCGGCCGTCCCGGCGCAGCTTCACCTCGACGGAGGTGACCGGGTACTCGCTGTCCTTCGGGATGCGGTTGGTCCACGCGATGCGCACGCGCTGCCCGCGCCGGACCTCGATGGTCGGGCCCGGCACCTGGCCTTCGTAGCCCCACATCAGGGTCGGCGGGAGCTGCGGGTGCAGGCGCACCCAGGCCGGGCGCAGGGCGATCTCGGTTTCGCGCAGGACGTCGCCGGAGGCGGGGCGCAGGACGGGCGGGACGGGCAGCGGCGCGACGTACGGCGTCAGTTCGGCCGGTGCGGGTGCCTGTGCTCGCGGCTCCGTGAGATCGGCGGGCCTTTCGATGATGTCGGTCACAGTGGTTCCCCCGTGTGGTGCGGTGTCTTCTTCCTCACCCTGGAAGACCCCCGGCTCGCCGCCGGGGGTTCCGTCCTGTCCCGTTCCGGGATGATCTGGCTGGATAGTGCCGTCTCAGCCGAGCGCGGGAACGGGGACGGCCGGCGGGCGGTCGGGGAGGAAGCCGTGGGCGCGCCGGGACAGCCACGCGTCCTTGTAGCGGTCCACCTCGCGGTGCCAGTTCAGGATGCCGGACAGCCAGTTCCGCAGGTCCGCCACGTAGGTCCCCATGGCGGCGCGCGCCTCCTGCGTGAGCTGGAAGTCGTCGTACAGGATGGGCAGTTCGTGCTCGACGACGTGCTCGAACTGCCGCATGCGCTGGCTCATCAGGTCGTGCACGATGCCGAGGCCGGTCGGGTAGTCGCAGCCGAAGAAGTTCTGCACGACGAGGATCGCGTTGTGGATCTCGCCCTCGAACTCGATCTCCTTCTGGTACGAGAAGACGTCGTTGAGCAGGCAGGCGAAGTCCATCGCGGCGTTCTCCAGCGACCGGACCGGGCCGCTGCGGTAGACCTCCGGCGGGATGGCCGGGCCGTGGCCCAGCCGGCACAGACTCAGAGTGAGGTCGGAGCCGAAGGTGGCCCGGCGCATCTCCAGGTAGTCGACCGGATCGGGGATGCGGTTCTGGAGCTGGTTGGACAGCTCCCACACCCAGCTCTCGGTCATGACGTTGATGGCGTCCTTGAGGGTGCGCCGCGCCGCGGGTGTCATCTCCGCGGTGGTCCGCGCCCACAGGTCGATCAGGGCGCGCTCCATGGCGTTGACCGGGACCGGCGGTTCGCCGCCGTCGACCGGCATGCAGTCGGACAGGCGGGCGGTCGTCAGCCGGGCGGCGGCCAGGTCGCGGCGGTGGCCGTAGACCAGCGGGTAGTAGTCGTCACCGTAGGTGCCCCAGGCGAGCCACTGGGAGCTGAGGTCGAGGGCCTCGGGGGTGGCGTCCGGGTCGAGGCCCGCCGCACAGAGCGGGAGGTCGTAGGCCCGGAGCTTGTCCGCGTCCCAGACGCCCTCGGCGAGGATGCCCGTCCGGGTCACCCAGTCGGTGAGGTTGCGGCGGGAGGTGTCGAGGTGCGGGCTGAGCTCCAGCGGGAACGGCATGCGGATGTCGGGGATCCGCGCAGGTCCGACCTTCTGGTACGGCACGTGTGTGTAGGAGCGCAACCGCTCGGCGCCGACCGAGGCGAGCAGGGCGCGGACGTCGGTGCCGGAGGTGCCCAGGCCGGTGAAGCCCGGCCAGGGGTTGCCCCCGCGCGCGGCGTTCTCGTTCATGTAGCGGCTGGAGCGCAGATGCCACTCGTGGCCGCCGGACTGCCAGTCCTGCAGTCCCTTGGTGTACGCCGCCACGGCCGCGACCTCGTCCGGCCGCAGTCCCTTCTCCAGGGCGAGCGCGGGCACCTCGGTGAACGCCGTGTGCTCGAACTGGTGGAGGCGGGAGGTGAGGACGTCGTTGACGATGTCGGCGGCCTCCTGGGTCGTGCAGCCGAAGAAGGTCTCCACGACGAGCACGCCGTTGCTGTTCTCGCCCTCCTCCTCGACCTCGCGCTGGTAGGAGAACAGGTCGTTGCGCAGGTGCACGGCGTCGGAGAACGTCTCCATCAGCACCCTGAGCGGCCTGGATCCGGCGACGGAGGCGGGGACTTCGGCCGTCGCGTACTCCACGAGCCCCGCGGACCAGGGGGCGCCGCCGACCTTGCGGCGCATCTCGATGTACTCGACGGGGTTGGCGATCCGCCCCTCGTTGATGTTGGACAGCTCCCACATCGACTCGTTCAGCAGGTGCTCGGTGGCCACGGCGAAGCGGCGGCGCCAGCCCTCGGACATCGAGGGCACCGTACGCGCCCACAGGTCGGCGAGGCCCGCCTCGACCGGGTTCTCCGGCTCCGGCACGGGGGTCGCGAGGTCCAGCGGCATGAACAGAGTCAGCCGGTCCAGGTGGGCCTTGCCGGCGGCGCGGTCCCGGCTGCGCTTGTACATCTCCAGGAAGTGGTCGTCGAAGAAGAAGACCCACACGTACCAGTCGGTGATGAGGGAGAGGGCGGGACCGTCGCAGTCGGGGTGGGTGTAGGCGCAGAGCAGGCCGTAGTCGTGCGCGTCGAGGTCGGCCTGCTCCCAGACGCCGGATCCCTCCAGCATGCCCATCTCGCGCGCCCACTCCGTCGAGTGCGCCCGGGCCTCGTCGACATGGGGGTTCAGCCGCGCGGGGTGCGGCATGTAGAAGTGCGGGAGTTCGAACGGCTGCGTCATGGCCGGGGCCCTACCCGGCGCCCCGCGTGGCCATCCACGACCCAGGACATGATCACACCATCGCGTGAATCGAGGGTGAAGTCGGGAGTTCTGCCGGGACCTTGTGGCGTTCATCTCTACGCGCGCAGACTTACGCCCACGCCTTGGCAGCTCCTGTCCCTCTCGTTCACCGGAGTCCACCATGAAGCAGCACTCCCGAGCCCTGCCGCGCCGGGTCGCGCTCACCTCGCTCGCGGGGGCGGCGCTGGCCGGTGCGACCGCTCTGAACGCCTCGGCGGCCGAACGGCACGGGCGCACCGTGCGGTTCGCCACGTTCAACGCGTCCCTGAACCGCTCCACCCAGGGCGCCCTGCTGCGGGACCTGTCCACGCCGGACGACGCGCAGGCGCGCAACGCCGCCGAGACGATCCAGCGGGTCGACCCGGACGTGCTGCTGATCAACGAGTTCGACCACGACGACCAGGGCGCGGCGGTCCGTCTGTTCCTGCGGAACTACCTCGCCGTCGGGCACAACGGGGCGCGTCCGGTGCGCTATCCGTACCGCTTCACCGCCCCGGTGAACACGGGCGTCGCCACGGGCGTGGACCTCGACGGCAGGAACGGGGCCGTGACGACGCCCGGTTCGGACGCCTACGGGCAGGACGCCTTCGGGTACGGCTGGTTCCCCGGCCAGTACGGCATGGTCGTGCTGTCGAAGCACCCGATCGACACGCGCGCGGTGCGCACCTTCCAGCACTTCCTGTGGAAGGACATGCCGGGCAACGTCATGCCCGAGGGCTACTACAGCGACGAGGCCCGGGCGATCCTGCGGCTGTCGTCCAAGAGCCACTGGGACGTGCCGGTGCGGATCGGCCGTGAGACGGTGCACTTCCTGGTGTCGCACCCGACCCCGCCCACGTTCGACGGCCCCGAGGACCGCAACGGCCGCCGCAACCACGACGAGATCCGCCTGTGGGCCGACTACATCGGCGGACGGCGGCGCGGCGCCTACCTGTACGACGACCGTGGCCGGCGCGGCGGGCTGCGGCCCGGGGCGCGGTTCGTGATCGCGGGCGACCTGAACGCCGATCCGCACGACGGCGACAGCTACGACCACGCCGTGCGGCAGCTGCTGGAGCACCCTGCGGTGCACCCCGCCGCCACACCCCCGGCGAGCGCGGGCGGCGTGGCGGCGGCCGAGCTCCAGGGCGGCGCGAACACCTCGCACCGAGGCGACCCGGCGTACGACACCGCCGACTTCGGCGACACGGCCCCCGGCAACCTGCGCGTCGACCACGTCATCCCGTCCCGGGGGCTGATACCGGGCGCGAACGGCGTGTTCTGGCCGGCGCCGGGCGATCCGCTGTACCGGCTGGTCGGCGACGGCAGGACGGTTCCTACGTCGGACCACCGCCTGGTGTGGCAGGACGTGCGGGTGGTCTGACCTAGGGTGTGCCCCCCTAGGGCGTCCGCACCTGGATCAGCGCGTGGGTGCCGCTGGTGCGCCAGCGCTGGTCCTCGGCCGCGACCAGTTCCGCCTCGGTACGGCGGTCGAGGCCGGTGATCACGTCGGACTTCAGGGTGCGCAGGGCGGCGACCGGGCCGGGGAAGTACGCGGTGACGTCCGGGAAGGGCGTGGTCGGGGCCCAGAGCCGGTCGCCCACCAGGCGGCGGTAGTTGAGGTCGCCCTTGACGATCGTGAGCGTGGCCGAGGCGAACTCGTCGCGCAGATCGCGGGGCATGTCCGCGTACGGCAGCGGGGCGGCGGAGAAGGGGTGGGCGCGCAGGGTGAGGCGGCCGTCGGCGAAGGCGGACCACAGCTGCCGCCCGTACGCGGCGGCCGCTCCCCCGGCGCCGGTCAGCCGGCGCAGCGCGTCGACGACGTCGGCGGTCGTGGCGTCGGAGACGTAGTAGGGGTAGGGCTTGACGTGCAGGACGGCCTGTCCGATGCGGCCGCTGGCCAGGAGGTGGGCGATGAGGAGCAGATCGGGGACGAGTTCGCGGCCGGCGTTGTCCGCGACGAGGCACAGCGTGCCCGGGCTTCGACCCGTGGTGTCGAGGAGTGACCAGAGCCGGTCGCCGTCGTCGGCCACCAGGCCGGGGGCGGCGTCCGCGTCCCGGGCGCCTTCGGCGGAGAGCCGGAAGCCGAGGTCGGCGCGGTTGCCCCAGAGGGAGCCGTGCAGCAGGGCCTGTTCCTGTTCGGCGGCGGGCCGGCCGGCGAGGTCGTCGAGCGCGGCCAGTTCCTCGTCGGTCTCGGCGGAGTCGAGTTCGGCCAGCTTGAAGGGGCGGAAGGGGTCGATGCCCTGCCAGGGGCCGGGGCCGAAGTAGCCGACGGCCTGGAGCAGTCGGCGGTAGAACCAGCTCTCGGCCCACAGCCACGGCACGTCGAACCAGGACCGGCCGGTGTGGGCGCGCAGTCCCCAGGTCTCCCAGTGGTCCCGGTCGTGCGCGTCGGCGGGGAGCGGTTCGATCTCGCCCTTGGTGCAGTTCGCCAGCAGCTCGTCGAGCGCGCGGTGCTGTCCGGGTTCGTACGGGAAGGCCTCACGGACCTGCCGGATGATCGCGGGGTGCCGCTCGGCCAGCACGCTGTGGGGGAAGGAGCCCGGCCGGTTGCCGAGGAGCACGGGCGCGGAGGGGGTGTCGGGCATGTGCCTCACCGTAACGCGCGCTCGCAGCGGCACCGTGAGCCCGTCACGGCACCGTGAGCCCGTCACGGCACCTGGAGTCCGGTGCGGCACCGCGCGCCCGGCGCGGCACCGCGCGTGCCCCGCACGGCATCGCGCGCCGCGTCCCTCGCACCGGCCGCCGCCGAGCCCTCGGCGCCTGCCCGCGGTCACACCGGCGCGATCTCCCGCTCCAGGCGGGCGGCCAGGCTGAGGTAGCGGGCGCGGCGGGTCACCGGGACCAGGCCGCGGATGAGTATGTTCCACATCTCGGCCGTCCGGCGGGGCTGGCGCGCGACCGGCTCGCGGGAGCGTCCGACGACGCGGGTGCCGACGAAGAAACAGACCAGGGAGTGGGCCACGACGTCGATGTCGATGTCCGGGTGGACGTCGGACTCCTTGACCGCGCCGACGAGCCGGGCCGTGACGATGTCCAGCCACTCCGTGAACGGATGGCTCAGCGGCGGCCGGGGCCGGATACCGCCGGTGGCGAGCCGCAGGCCGGCCCGCAGCACCGGGTCCTCGACGGACATGCGGGTGATGCCGAACGTGAGGCGCATCAGCGCCTCCAGGGACGTGTGGCCGCGGTTGTCCGTCTCCGTCGCCAGCCGGCGGGCGGTGTGCGACTGGAGTTCGAGGATCGCGTGGGCGAGGTCCTCCTTCGCCGCGAAGTGGAAGTAGAGGGCGCCCTTGGTGACTTGGGCGTGCTCCACGATGTCGCTGAGACTGGTCGATTCGTAGCCGCGACGGTCGAACAGGTCAGCGGCGGCCGTGATGATCGTCGAGCGGGTCTGCTCGGCTCGCAACTGCCTCGCCATCGACTGAACTCTCCCGGGACGGAAATGAACGGGTCATGCCGTTTGTTTTTACCCCCCGTACACGATAACTCACCCTGAGACGGCGCTCACCACACCAGTGTGCCGGAGTGCGGGTGCACATCCGGCAAAACAAGCGCAACTGGTGAAAGAAAACAGCGCGTTCGGTATCTAACTGTGGGGGTTGTGCGGGCAGACGTAAAGGCGGGCCGGCCGGTGCCCCATCCGCACCGGCCGGCCCGCCCGTTCGCGGCCTGCCTCGTTCAGCGTTCCCGAGAGAGGATCAGAAGGCCCGGAAGGCTCAGAAGGTGAGCTTCCAGCTGTTGAGCGTGCCCGTGTCCTGCGCCGCGGTGTCCTGGACGCGCAGCTTCCAGGTGCCGTTGGCGACCTCGCTGGAGGCGTTCACGGTGTAGGTGGTGTTCACGTTGTCGGCGGAGTCCGACGCGGCGGACTTCAGGCGGTACGTCGAACCGTCCGGCGCGACCAGGTCGATGACGAGGTCGCCGCGGTAGGTGTGGGTGATGTCCACGCCGACCTGGAGGGCCGAAGGGGCGTTGCCGGTGCGGCCGGTGACGCTGATCGGCGACTCGATCGCGGAGCCGTTGTCCGGGATGGCCACGGCGGTGGTGCTGGAGAACGTCGCGCCGGTCGGCGTACCGCCCTTGACGGCCTGGACCGTCTTGGCGGCGTCCGCGAGGCCGGCGCCGCAACCGCCGGAGCAGGTGCCGGGCAGCGGACGGGCGTTGGCCTTGATGGCCGACTCGATCTGCGCCGGGGTGAGGGCCGAGTTGGCCGACTTCATCAGGGCGGCGAGGCCCGCGACGTGCGGGGTGGCCATGCTGGTGCCCTGGTAGTAGGCGTAGTTCTCGCTCGACGGCGTCTTGGTGCCGGAGTTCAGCGTGGACAGGATGCCGTTGGCGGTGGAGGTGCGCGTCTCACCGCCGGGGGCGGAGATGTCGACGATCGAGCCGTAGTTGGAGTACGAGGCCCGGCTGCCGGCGCGGTTGGTCGCGGCGACGGTGATGACGTTGCTGCAGTTCGCCGGGGAGGAGCTGGAGGCGTTCGTGTTCTCGTTGCCGGCCGCGACGACGACCGAGGTGCCGCGGTTCACGGCGCCGTTGATGGCGCTCTGGGTGGCGGTGGAGCAGGCGCCGCCCCCGCCGAGGCTCATGTTGATGACCTTGGCGACGTTGGTGTTGGCGGGCACGCCGGAGACGGTGCCGCCGGACGCCCAGGTGATGGCGTCGATGATGTCGGAGTCGTAGCCGCCGCACTTGCCGAGGACGCGGATCGGGGAGATCTTCGCGCCGTAGGCGATGCCGGCGACGCCCTTGCCGTTGTGGGTGGCGGCGGCGATCGTGCCGGCGACGTGCGTGCCGTGCCAGGAGGAGTTGGACGCCGGGATGCCCGCGCCGCACTCATTGGCGTTGTACCAGTCGCCCGGGTCGGCCGGGTTGCTGTCGCGGCCGTTGCCGTCGACGGAGACGGCCGTGTCGGAGATGAAGTCGTAGCCGCCGACGATGTTCGCGGCCAGGTCGGAGTGGGCGACGTAGCCGGTGTCGATGACGGCGACGGTGACGCCGGTGCCGGTGGTGGTGTCCCAGGCGGCCGGGACGTTCATGCCCGCGGTGGACTCGAACAGGTCCCACTGCTTGCTGTACTCGGTGTCGTTCGGGGTGACGGCCGTCGGCTTGTTCAGGCGGTCCGGAACGACGTAGGCGACCTGCGGGTCGGCCTGGTACGCGGCGACCACATCGGCGACGGACGCCCGGCTGGGGTCGGCGCCCAGGTCGACGAGGGCGGCACCGGTGCCGAGGCGGCGCTGGAAGTCGACGTCCTCGCCGGTCTTCTCGGCCTTGGACGCGGCGTCGGCGGCGGCGGCCTTGTTGGACTTGGCTTCGGTGGCGCCCGACTTGTAGCCGACGATGAGCCGCTCGGCCGTGGTGCCGGGGGCGGCCTCGGTCTGCGCGGCCGGGACGGCGGCGGGGCTGGGCGCGGACTCCTGGGCGACGGCGACCGAGGCGGGGGCGGCGGTCAGCAGGGCGACGGAGACGGCGGCGACGGATATCAGCTTCCGTCTGAGCTCTGGGGAGGTACGCACGGTCGTTGCCTTTCGTGGCCGGACTCCGGGCTGGGCGGAGCGGCGGTGGAGTCGCTTCGTCGTCGAAGCGGAGGGGGGTGGTTCGAAAAGCGAAGAGCGACGCGATGGCCGGCCAGGCGCGAGTGGGGAGCGGACCGTTCGGGGTTACCTGTGGGTCAGCTGTGCTCGAACGATAGGCAAAGGGAAGGTCATCGGGATACGGGGGAAACCCTCGATCCGGCCGGATCCGCACCCTCTGTGGCGGGCCGTCGAGCGTGAATGGCCCCTTTTCGAACGGCTCGTGGCGAGGTGAACGCGCCGGGCCGGTTTCCCGTACTGCATGACCGACTGCTCACATCCCGGCCGAGGAGACACAGAGGCATGCCTCGTACGACCGCACACCGCACCGCGCTGGCGGCCGCCCTGGTGACTCCGCTGCTGCTGCCGCTGTGGGCGGCGGGCCCGGCGCGGGCGCACGGCGCGCCGACGGATCCGGTGAGCCGGGTGGTGGCCTGCTCCCCCAAGGGCGGTGACCGCGCCGGCTCGGCCGCGTGCCGCGCGGCCGTGGCCGCGAACGGCGCGCCCTTCACGGCGTGGGACAACCTGCGGGTGGCGAACGTGGACGGCCGGGACCGGCAGACGATCCCCGACGGCCGGTTGTGCAGCGGCGGCCTGCCCGCCTACCGGGGCCTCGACCTGGCCCGCGCCGACTGGCCGGCGACCGAGGTGGCGCCCGGCGCGAGACTGACCCTGCGGTACGTCTCGACGATCCCGCACACGGGCACGTTCCGGATGTACCTGACGAAGCCGGGTTATGAACCGGCCGGGCCGCTGACCTGGGCCGATCTGCCCGAGGAGCCGTTCGCGGAGGTGACGGACCCGGCCCTGACGGACGGCGCGTACCGCATGGAGGCGACCCTGCCGTCCGACCGCACAGGGCGGCACGTGCTGTACACGGTGTGGCAGAACAGCAGTACGCCGGACACCTATTACTCGTGCTCGGACGTGGTCTTCCCGGACCGGGAGGCCGAGAAGACCACGGAGAAGACAGAGAAGGCAGAGGAGTTGGAGAAAACAGAGGAGCCGGAGAGGGCAGCGGAGACGGAGAAGTCGGAGGGGACGGAAGACACGAAGGGCGCGGTCGCCCTTCCGTCGCCGCCGGCCTCCGCGCCCGGTCGCCCGGCCTCCGGCCCGTCCACGCCCATGCTGGCGGGCGGCGCCGCTGCGGTGCTGGTGCTCACCGGCGGCGCCGCCCTGGCCGTCCGTCTGCGACGGCGCTGAACCAGCGCGTGGGTGCGGTCAGTTGACGGTGACGGTGAGGCCGCCCTTCGTCACCGGGGCGTACGTGGCGGTGAAGAAGGCGTTGCTGAAGCACAGCGACGAACCGGACACCTTGGTGAACTGCTGGTTGGTGAAGGAGATGCTGTTGTCGGCGTTGTTCGCCGTGCCGGTGAGGCCGGGGGCCTGGTAGACGCAGGTGATCGTGCCGAGCAGGGTGCGCAGCTTGACCGTGGACTGGACGGTGGAACCGGGGGCCGGGGTCACGGAGACGGTGCCGTCGGAGGACACGCTCGTGGTGTAGGGCAGGTTGTCGACGGTGATGCCGCTGACGCCGAGGACCCCCACGACGTTGGTGGTGCAGCCGGTGGTGTCGAAGCTGTGCGAGGTGAGGGACTCGGTGGCGGTGCCGGGCGCGGCCGGGTTGTCGGTGACGGTGGCGGCGAACGCCGACTTGGTGCAGGAGATGCCGCTGGTGCCGGTCGCGCTGGAGTAGAAGGTGGCGGCGGTGCCGCTCGCCAGGGACGCGTCGAGGACGTCGCCGACCGCGACGGCGGCGCCGTCGGCGGTGGTCAGGACGGGGGTGTCGGCCGCCGAGGCGGGGGCGGCGAGCCCCAGGGCGGCGACGGCGGTGAGGGCGAGGAGGGTGCGCGTGCGCATGCGGGTGTACCTCTTCTCTGAAGCGGGGGGTGAGGGTGGCGGACGCGCGTCGGCGTCCACCGTGGCCGGCCCGTCCCGCCTTCTCCGTACGGGACGGGCCGGCAACGGCGGGCCGGTGACCGGCCGGAGGCGGACACGGGGACAGGCCTCCGGCCGGGCCGGGCGGGGGGTGGCCGGCGGCACGACTGCCGTGCCGTGGGATTCGGACGCGGGCGGTGGAAAGCCCGTGCGGACGCATCGGATGGAGAGAAGCCCGTGCGGGACGGGCGGTCCGGGACACGCGGACGGCGCCGCGCGGCGGATCCGGCGCCACGGATCCGGTGGGACGAGGAGAGTTGTAGACCTCGGCATCCGTCAACGTCAAGGTTCCGCAAGGGAGTTGTGCGGGCGGTGAGCCTTTCCGGGTGGCGGAGGCTCACATGCGGCGCACAACCGACACTCTTTGTTCACACTTCTCTTGACCCTTCATGTAACCCCCGGTAACTTCCAGAACGGCTGCCGCTGCGTCACGAGAAAACCCTTGCAACCGCCGGGAGTTGCGGGGCGACGTACGCACGCGGTCGATGTCCGCGCCAGGGCAACGTGCCACCCCGATCCGCACTCATATGCACCTGGAGCAGACATGACCTCCTCCGCCGAGCACACCCCCGAAAGACCGGAAGGCCCCGCCGCCACGGACGTCGGCGACGTCCCCGCGCGGCGCGGGCGGGTCCGGGCGCGCCGGGCCGCGGTGATGGCGGTGCCGGCCGCCGCGGTCGCCGCGGGCCTCGCGATCCTCACCGCCGAGGGGGCGCTGGGCGTGCAGTTCGCCATCTCGGGCATGCCGTTCACGGTCACCGCGACCGAGCTGAACGGCACCGGGTTCGCGCAGTTCGGCGCCCTGGACGAGATGGCCGAGGGCAGCCCCAACGCGGGCGACACCGGCGGTCAGGTGCTGGTCGTCACGTCCGTGATCAAGAACGCGACGCTCACCAAGCTGTGCCAGAGCGTGGACCTGGGCGGCACGAATCTGGTCATCCGGGCGGGAGAGGGCTCGCAGAAGGTCACCGCCAGCGATCTGACGACCGACTCGACCCAGCTGTCCGGCGACGCGGCGTTCAACAACATCGAGATCGGCAACGACGCGAGCACTCTCGACAAGGCCGGGCCGCTGGGCCGCGGCCCGAAGGGCGTCTTCAGCCAGCAGTCCGACACCGTGCACATCGCCAATCTGCGGCAGACCAACTACGCCACGACCGCTGGTGTGTTCAAGCTGCCCGGGCTGAAACTGGGCTTCAGCGGGTCGGGTTGCTGATGCCCGGCCGCCCACGCGGGAACCTCCGGCCCGCCTTCCGGCGGTGGCGGGCCGGCCGGCCGTTCTGGGGCGGGCTGCTGCTCGCCCTGGGCGGCGCCGAGATCCTGCTCACCCTGAAGGCGTCCCTGGACGTCATCCTGCACGTCGGCATGCAGGGGCTGGCCGGCTATCTGCTCCCCGCCGTGATGCTGCTGTGCGGGCTGCTGGTCCTCTTCAACCCCACCCAGCGCCTGTTCTACTCGGTCATCGGGGTGCTGGTCTCCCTGGGCACCTGGCTGACGTCCAACCTGGGCGGCTTCTTCGTCGGCCTGCTCCTGGGCGTGGTCGGCAGCTGCCTCGCCTTCGGCTGGCTCCCGGACCAGGAACCGCGCGTCAGCCGCCGCCGGCGCCGGAAGGCGGCCCGGGCGGCGAAGACCGCGATCCCGGCACAGCCCTAGTCGGCATCCACGGGCGCCGCGGTCCGGGCCTGGGCCTGTGTCCCGGGTGCCGCGTCCGCGGCGCTCTCCTCCTTCAGCGCCTTGGCCTCGCTCTTGAGGATCCGCATCGAGCGGCCGAGCGAACGTGCCGTGTCCGGCAGTTTCTTCGAGCCGAACAGGACGATCACGACGATCGCCACGATCAGCAGGTGCCAGGGCTCCAGTCCGTTGCGCAGCACGTCATGCTCTCCCTCGCCTCGACAGTTGCTACATTGCGCAACTGTACAACCCCCGGGTGAAAGGCGAGCAGACGCCGATGACGGTGACCAGCAACCGCAGGACACAGCCGCCGCGGCACCGGAGCGGGGGTGCGGGCCGGGGCAGCCGGGCCGCACCCCGCGACCGCGGGCGCCGGCGCGGTCGCCGCCGCGGCGTGCGCACCGCGCTGCTGGTCTGCCTGGCGCTGCTGGTGCTCCTCGCGGGCGGCGCCGGCTGGCTGTACCTGAAACTGGACGGCGACATCAGCACGTTCGACTCCGGCGGCCTGTCCGACGACCGCCCCGAGGCCGGCTCGTCGACCGGCGAGAACGTCCTGGTGATCGGCTCCGACACCCGCACCGGCGGCAACGAGGCCCTCGGCGGTGGCGACAAGGACGACGTCGGCCGCTCCGACACGGCGTTCCTGCTCCACGTCTACGCGGACCACCGACACGCCATCGCCGTTTCCATCCCCCGCGACACCCTGGTCACCATCCCGCCCTGCCGGCTGCCCGACGGCAGTTGGACGAAGGCCCAGCCGGACACCATGTTCAACGCCGCGTACTCGGTCGGCCAGACCGCCAAGGGCAACCCCGCCTGCACCCAGAACACGGTCGAGCAGCTCACCGGGCTGCGCGTCGACCACACCGTGGTCGTCGACTTCAAGGGCTTCGCCCGGCTGACGGACGTGGTGGGCGGCGTGAAGGTGTGTCTGCCGCAGGACGTCTACGAGAACGATCTCAACCCGCACCTCACGGCTCCGGGCAAGCTGCTGTTCCACAAGGGCGAGCAGACGGTGTCGGGCCAGAAGGCCCTGGACTACGTGCGGATCCGGCACGGCATCGGCGACGGGTCCGACATCGGCCGGATCAAGCGCCAGCAGGCGTTCGTGGCGAGCCTGTTGAAGGAGGTGAAGAGCAAGGGCCTCACCCCGACGAACCTGCTGCCGCTGGCCGAGGCCGCCACGCAGTCGCTCACCGTCGACCCCGGCCTCGGCTCCGCCGACAAGCTGATCTCCTTCGCGATGTCCCTGAAGGACATCGACCTGCACAACACCGAGTTCGTCACCGTGCCCTGGCGCTACGAGGGGTCCCGGGTGGCGCTCGTGCAGCCGGACGCCGACGCGCTGTGGGCGGCGCTCCGGGCCGACCGCACGATCGACGGCAAGGACGCCGGCGGGAGGAAGACCGACGAGAAGAAGAGCGGCGAGAAGAAAACCGGAGCGTCTAATTCCGGCACGCCTTCCGCCTCTCCCGCGCCGGTCTCCGGTGACGGCATCGACGTCGCCGTCTACAACGGCACGTCGGTCCCGGGCCTGGCCGCCCGGGCCGCCGCCGCCCTCACCGCGGACGGCTTCACCGTCACGGGGACGGCGACGGCGTCCGCCCAGGACCACACCACCACGCTGGTCGAGTACGGCCCCGGCCTGGAGGACGAGGCCCGGACCGTGGCCCGGGCCTTCCCCGGCGCCGAGCTCCAGTCGGTGACCGGCAGCGGCGTCAGTGTCGTCCTGGGACAGGCGTACGCCGACACATCGGCCGGCGCGTCGGCCTCCCCGGCCCCGACCGCCGTGCCGTCCCGGGTCGCCGACGGAGCCCGTTCCGCGGCCGACAACCCCTGCTCGAACCTCACCTACGGCTGACGTGCCGGTACCCGGCCCGGGCCGCGGCCAGGGCCAGGGCGTACAGCCCCGGGACCAGCGCCAGCAGCAGGTAGTACGCGGGAGGCAGGGCCGTCATGCCGAGGGCACCGCCGAGGGGGCTCGGCGGGAGCAGCAGTCCGACGGCGGCGAGTCCGGCCGCCGCCAGGGCGACCGGGCCCGGCGCGCGGCCACCCCCGGCGGGCCGGCCGGTGCGCAGCAGCAGCATCACCACGGCCTGGGTGAGCAGGTTCTCGGTGAACCACGCGGAGTGGAACACGGCCTCGTCGAGGGCGTCGGGGCCGTGCAGCGCGAGGGCGAGGACGGCGAAGGTGGCGAGGTCGGCGACCGCGTTGAGCACGCCGAAGGCGATGACGAACCGGAGGAAGGAGCGCGGCCGCAGCCCGGCCGGGCCGCGCAGCGCCGCCGCGCCGGGTCGGTCGTGGGCGAAGGCGAGCTGGGCCGCGTCGAAGCACAGGTTCTGCGCGAGGACCTGGGCCGGGAGCATCGGCAGGAAGGGCAGGAGCAGGCCCGCGGCGAGCATGGCGACGACGTTGCCCAGGTTCGAGGAGAGCGTGACGCGCAGGTAGGAGGCGATGTTGCCGCTCGCGTGCCGGCCGGAGGTGATGGCGTGGCCGATGGCCGTGAGGTCCTTCTCGGCGAGCACGACGTCGGCGCTGTCCCGGGCCACGCCGACGGCGGAGCGGGGCGCTATGCCCACGTCGGCCGTGCGCAGCGCGGCCACGTCGTTCACGCCGTCGCCGAGGAAGCCGACGGTGTGCCCGGCGGCGCGCAGGGCGGCGACGACGCGGGCCTTGTCCTCCGGGGTGCAGCGGGCGACGACGGTCGCCGCGCCGGCGTCGTCCGGTTGTCCGGCGGTCCGTACCTCGCCCGGGTCCAGGCCCAGTTCCCGGCAGGCCCGGGCCGCCGTGGCCGGGTGGTCGCCGGTGAGGACCTTCACGGTGACGCCGCGGTCGGCCAGGCCGCGCAGGGCCTCGGCGGCGGTCGGGGCGAGGGCGTCCCGGAAGGTCACCAGCCCCTGGAAGTCGAGGCCCCGGGGATCGGTCGGCGCACCCGGGCCGGCGGGGCGGTCGGCGGTGGCGACGGCGAGCACCCGCAGCCCGGCGTCCGCCTCCCGGGCGGCGAGCGACAGCAGCCGGTCGTGCTCGCCGGGCGGCGTCGCGCAGCGCTCCAGGACGGCCTCGACGGCGCCGGTGACGACGACGGTGTGCCGCCCGAGCTCGCCTCGGACCACCGCCGTGGCGATCCGCCGTACGGGGTCGAAGGGCACGGCGTCCACGCCGTCGTACTCCTCGCCCACCGGCCCGGCCGCCTCCAGCAGGGCCTCGTCGAGGGCGTCCGGGGTCGGCAGTTCGGCGAGCTGGAGGGTCCACCAGGCGCCGACGGCGGCCCGGCGCAGCACCTCCGGGTCGTCCCGGCCGGCCGGGTCGAGGGACCGTTCGACGACCGGCCGGTCCTGGGTGAGGGTGCCGGTCTTGTCGACGCACAGCACGTCGACGGCGCCCAGGTCGTGCAACGCGGGCAGCCGCTTGACGATCACGCCCTGGGTGCGGGCGAGGGAGGCGGCGCCCCGGGCCAGACAGGTCGTGACGATCACGGGGAGCATCTCGGGCGTCAGCCCGACGGCGACCGCGACGGCGAAGGGCAGGGTCTCCAGGCCGCGGTCGCGCAGCGTGGCGTTGGCCATGAGCACCAGCGGCGGCGTCAGCAGCATGAACCGGATCAGCACCCAGGAGATCCCGTGCACCGACCGGTCGAAGGCGCCGCCCTCCCGGCGGGCGTCCGGCACCCGGTGGGCGGCGGCGAAGCGGGTTGCGGCGCCGGTCGCGACCACGACGGCGGTCGCGCTGCCCGAGGCGACGGTGCTGCCCTGGAAGCAGAGGTGGGACTCGTCGGCGGCGCCGGGGTCGGCCGCCGTCTTCCCCACCGGCGCCGACTCCCCCGTGATTGCCCCCTGGTGGACCGTGAGCCCGCGCGCCCGGAGCAGGCGGACGTCGGCCGGGACCAGGTCGCCGGGGCCGAGGCGGAGGACGTCGCCGGGCACCAGCTCGGCGACCGGCACCTCCCGGGGTTCCGGCGGGTCCTGGGCGTCGGCGCGGCGCAGCACGGTGGCGGTGCCGGCGACCAGTTCGCGCAGGGCGGCCAGGGAGCGGTCGGCCGCGTGCTCCCCGCCGGCGCGCAGCACGCAGCTGACCGCGACCAGGGCGAGGATCACCACGGCCGTGCCCCAGGAGGCGACGGCGGCGGACACCAGGCCGAGGCAGAGCAGGACGGCGGTGAAGGGGTCGCGCAGGGCCCGTACGCACCGGCGGGGCCAGGTCGGCGTCCGCGCCTCCGGCAGTGTGTTCTCGCCGCCGGCGGCCAGCCGGGACGCGGCCTCCGTGTCGGTCAGCCCCCGCGGGCCCGACTCCAGCCGCCGCAGCACTCCCAGGGTGGTCTCAGAGGCCATGGAGGCGGCGGGGCGCCGGTGCGGCGCGGTCGGCGAGCCGGCCGACCAGGAGCCGTACGACGTCGACGATGTCCGGGTCGTCGACGTAGTACACCTGGCGGCGGCCCTCGCGGCGGGAGCGGACGAGCCCCGCCAGTTTCAGCTTGGTGAGGTGCTGGCTGACGGCGGGCAGCGCGCCGCCGACCCGCTCCGCGAGCCCGGTGACGTCGCTCTCGCCCTGGGCCAGCGCCCAGACGATGTGCAGCCGGGCGGGCGAGGCCAGCAGCCCGAAGGCCGCGGCCGCCCGGGCGAGCACGTCGGCGGACGGGTCCTCGAAGCCACTGCCGGCTGCCGCCACCGTCGCCGCCCTCCTGTCGCCGCGCCCTGTCGTCCCGTGAGCCGCACCAGTCTAGGCGGGCCCCGCAGCCCACCGGAGGAAGCGGTTCCCCCCCCGGGGACAGGAGAGCATCGGGAGGCCCGGATGCCGGAGCAGCGTATCGACACCGAGCGCGCGCACTCGGCGCGGATCTCGCCGCGGAGGCGGGGATACGCCAGTTCCTCGGCACCGCCGACTTCGCCCCGGACTGGGCCGGGTGGCCCGGGAGTACGCCGCGCGCGGCATGCCGATGCGGCCGCGCACCCATGCGGAGGCCGCACGGTTCTTCGAGGGGCTCGACGTTGCGGAGCCCGGCGTGGTGCAGGTCCACAAGTGGCGTCCGAACCGCACGGACGGTATGGAAAGCGCAGGCCAGACCATCCGCGACGAGGACATCGCGATGTACGGGGCGGTGGCGCGCAAGCCGTAAGCGGAACCTCGCCGTTCGGCCGGTCGGACAGATCATCACGATGCGGCAGCATCAACTCACGGCATGTGGCCGCTCACTTGACGACCGGTGGTCACACACGGTTGGCTCCGGGCCAGCGAGAGTCATCCGGCCGGCGCCCATCCCGCGGCCCGCCCGCGCTCTCCTCCTGCTCTTGCTCGGCCGCACAGCGAGGTCCGCCCCTCATGAACACTCCTCCCCCGCCGCACGCCGCCGGGAGACTCGCCCGTCTCGCGGCCCTGGCGTCCGCCGTGTGCCTGCTCGTGTCCGGCTGCTCCGTCCTCGGCACGACCGGGGACGACGCGGACCCCGCGGGCGGGTCCGGCGCCGGGATGAAGGTCGCCCTCATCACGCACGGCGGCAAGGGCGACGCGTTCTGGGACCTGGTGCGCCGGGGTGCCGAGGCGGCGGCCGCCAAGGACGGCATCGACCTGACGTACGCCAGCGACGCCGACCCGCTCGCGCAGGCCGATCTGGTGCGGGACGCGGTCCACGACAAGGTCGACGGCATCGCCGTGACGCTGGCCAAGCCGGCGGCGATGCGCGGCCCCGTCGCCCAGGCCAAGGCCGCCGGCATACCCGTCGTCGGGCTCAACTCCGGCATCGACGCCTGGCGGCCGACAGGGCTGCTGGAGTACTTCGGGCAGGACGAGTCCGTCGCGGGCCGGGCCGTCGGCGACAAGCTGGACGGCCTCCGGGCCAAGCACGCCCTGTGCGTGGTGCACGAGCGGGGCAACGTGGCGCTGGAGGCCCGCTGCGCCGGGGTGCGCAAGTCGTTCGGCGGCGAAACCGACAACCTGTACGTGGACGGCAGCGACATGAACGCGGTGACCGCCACGATCGCGTCCCGGCTGCGGCAGGACTCGAGCATCGACGAGGTCGTCACCCTGGGCGCCCAGTACGGGCTCAGCGCCGTCAAGGCGGTGCGGCAGGCCGGCAGCAGGGCCAAGGTCGCCACCTTCGACCTCAACAAGGACGTGGTCGAGGCGGTCCGGCGCGGCGAGGTGCAGTTCGCCGTGGACCAGCAGCCGTATCTGCAGGGCTACCTGGCGGTGGACGCCCTGTGGCTGTACCGGACCAACGGCAACATCAGCGGCGGCGGGGTGTCGCCCGTGCTCACCGGTCCGGCCTTCGTGACCCGGTCGAACGTGTCCGCGGTGGCACGGTTCGCCGCCGCGGGGACCCGGTGACCGGGTCCTTCCTGTGACGGTGTCGCCAAAGATTCGGTCAGGCCCGGCCCGTACGTCCACTTGTACGGATAACATCCTGCGCATCCCATGTGCCGCGCCCGGCACGCCACCCCTCCCGCGCCCGTCCCCCCGCCCGCACGACCGTTCCGCTTCCCCGTTCCTCGCTCCCCGCTGATCGCCCTAGGACGACGATGTCTCGACGGACAGGTGCCCGGCGCCGTCTCGGTTCCATTCGCCTCTCCCTGGTCCTCCTGGCCCTGGTGCCCAGCGTCACCCTCGCCGCGATGTGGGGCGTGACGACCATCCAGATGTTCTCGGAGGGGCTGCGGCTGCGTGACCAGACGGAGCTGAGCCGGTCGACCGGTGCCATGGGCACCGACGCCACGCTCGCGCTGCAGCGGGAGCGCAGCCTGTCGGCGGCCTGGCTGGCCTCGCCGCACGGCTCCCGGGCCGCGCTCGACGCGCAGCGCGAGGAGACCGACAAGGCCGTCGCGAAGCTGGTCGGGCAGGCGGACGCGATCGAGAAGGCGCCCTCGCGCATCTCCGACCGGCTGTACTCGGTGCTGGGCTCGGTGGGCAGCCTGGAGTACTACCGGGACCAGGTCGACCAGCCCACCGACATCACCCCCCAGCAGGCCCTGGACCAGTACTCCTCGATCATCGACGACCAGATCCACGCCTTCCAGGAGCTGTCCCAGGTCGACGACGGCGACCTCACCTCGCAGGCCGGCCCGCTGGTCGGGCTGGAGCACGCGGCGGAGCTGGTCTCCCGGGAGGACGCGCAGCTGACGCTGGCCTGGCCGACGGGGCATCTGGACGACCAGGCCTGGACGCAGTTCACCGAGCTGGTGAACACGCGGCGCTGGCTGGTCCAGGACCAGGTCGTGCCGCAGCTGACCGGCAGTGCCAAGGCGCAGACCGAGCGGATCCTGGCGAGCCGGGAGTGGCAGACGCTGCAGTCCATCGAGGACCAGGTGCTGGCGGCCCGGAACTCCAGTGCCGACGCGGACCGGATCGCCCTGCCGGACACGCAGAAGCGGTGGAACGCCGCCATGGACACGCTGTCCGAGCAGTACGCGGGCCTCATCCAGGAGCAGACGAACGGACTGCTGGAACGCAGCGCCGACAAGGCCGACGGCCTGCTGCTCAAGGCGGCGCTGCTGAGCGCCGGCGGGCTGCTCGCGCTGCTGCTGTGCGTCGGCATGTCCTGGCGGATCACCCGCTCGCTGTCCCGGCGGCTGCGCGGCCTGCGCCGGGCCGCCGTCAGCCTCGCGCAGGAGCGGCTGCCCGACGTGGTGGCCCGGCTGGAGCGGGGCGAGACGGTCGACCCGGAGTCGGCGACGGCGCCGCTGGACTACGGGCACGACGAACTCGGGCAGGTGGCGCAGGCGTTCAACACCGCCCAGCGCACGGCCGTGCACACCGCGGTCGAACTCGCCGACACCCGGCGCGGCTTCCAGAAGATCATCCTGGGCATCGCGCGGCAGAGCCAGAACCTGGTCAACCTCCAGCTGAGCAAGCTCGACACGCTGGAGCGCGAGCACACCGACCCGGACATCCTCAAGGGCCTCTACGAACTGGACTCCACGGCCAGCCAGTTGCGCCGCTACGAGGAGAACCTCGTCATCGTCAGCGGCGAACGGCCCGGCCGCAGCTGGACCGAGCCGGTCGCGCTGATCGACATCCTGCGCGGCGCGGTCGGCGAGGTCGCCGAGTACCAGCGGGTGGAGGTGCACACCGAGGAGGAGGTGTACGTCGCCCCGCCCGCGGTGGCCGACGTCATCCACCTGCTGGCCGAGCTCATCGACAACGCGACGACGTACTCCCCCGCCCCGAGCCCCGTCAGCGTGCGGGCCGGGATGGTGGCCAAGGGCCTGGCCGTCGAGGTCGAGGACCGGGGCCTGGGGATGTCGGAGGAGGACTACACGTCCTTCAACGAACAGCTGGCGGTGCCCCCGCAGTTCGACGTGGTGGCACTCGCCGACGACCTGCGTCTCGGCATGTTCGTGATCGCCCAGCTGGCCCACCGGCACGGCATCGCCGTCACCCTGCGCTCGTCGCCGTACGGCGGGACCACGGCGATCGTGCTGATCCCGCACGAGATCGTGGTCCGGGAGGTCCCGGACTCCAGTGCGCCGACGGCGCGGAACACGGAACCCATGACAGACACCGACGCCCCGCGGGACACGGCCGCCGCCGCGGAGGCCGGCGCGGCGTCCCCCCGCGAGCCCCGGCCGCTCGTCACGGCCCGGACGGCCTCCGCCGCCGCGCCCGCCGCCCGCACGGTCATCCCCCGCCGCGACGGCCTCGCCCCGCTCCCCCGCCGGGTGCCGCAGACCAGCCTGGTGGAGGAGCTGCGCGAGGAGGCCGCGCCCGCGGGCGACGACGGCTCCCTCGACGACTTCACCGCGGAAGCCGCCGCCTCCTCCCTGGCCGGCTTCCAGCGCGGCACGCTCCGGGCCCGTGACGACGACGGCGAGCCGCCGTCCGCTCCGGAGACGGCCGCACCACCCCGGCAGGCCGCCGCCGATCCCGTCCCCTCGACTCCGCCCGCCGACCGCTGACGAAGGACACCGCAATGACACGCCCCATCCCCGCCACGCACACCCAGCTCGACCAGCTGCTGACCGGACTCGTGGAGCGGGTCGCCGACGTGAACCAGGCCGTGGTGCTCTCCGAGGACGGCCTGGTGGTCAGCAAGTCCACCGGGTTCCTGCGCGACGACGCCGAGCGGCTCGCGGCGACCGCGTCCGGGCTGATGAGCCTCAGCAAGGGCGTCAGCATGGACTTCCGGGGCGGTCCGGTGCGCCAGGCGCTCATCGAGATGGCCAACAGCTACCTGATCCTGACCTCCGCCGGTCCGGGCGCCCATCTGGTCGTGCTGACCGGGCCGGGCGCGGACGTCGGCGTGGTGGCGTACCAGATGAACATGCTGGTGAAGAAGATCGGCGAGCACCTCAGCGCGGCACCGCGGGGCGTGGCCGGACCCGTCGTCGACCCCGGCGTGTGAGGTGGGCGGAGGCGATTCGGCGGGCCGGCTCGTACGGCCGTTCGCACTGACCGGGGGCCGGACCCGGCCCAGCCGTGCCGACTTCACGCTCATCGCGACGGTGACCGCGGTCGATCCGCCGCCCGACACGGCGACCCGGCCGCAGCCCGAGCACACCCGGATCCTCCGGTTGTGCGCCGAGCCGGTCGCCGTGGCGGAGCTGGCCGCCCGGCTCGACCTCCCGGTGAGTGTGGTCGTCATCCTGCTCTGCGACCTGCTGGAGGCGGGCCGGATCACCGTCCGCCCGCCCCGCCCCGTCTCCCGTACCGCTCCGGACCTGGACCTGCTGCAGAAAGTGAGGGACGGCCTTGGCCGGCTCTGACCCCGCCACTGACGCGCACACGGCACCCGACACGGTCAAGATCCTCATCGCCGGGGGCTTCGGCGTCGGCAAGACCACCCTGGTCGGGTCGGTCAGCGAGATCGTCCCGCTGCGCACCGAGGAACCCCTGACCATGGCCGGTCTGGGCGTCGACGACCTCGACGGCATCGAGGAGAAGCGGGCCACCACCGTGGCCCTGGACTTCGGCCGCATCACCATCAGCCAGGACCTGGTGCTCTACCTGTTCGGTACGCCGGGGCAGCAGCGGTTCTGGTTCATGTGGAACGACCTGGCCCTCGGCGCGCTCGGCGCGGTGGTCCTGGTCGACGTCCGCAGACCCGAGTCGAGCTTCGCCGCGATCGACTTCTTCGAACGCCGGGGCATCCCGTTCGTCGTGGGCGTCAACGGCTTCCACGGCGAGCACCCCTACCCGCCCGAGGACATCCGGGAGGCGCTCGCCGTGCCGGAGCACGTGAAGGTGCTGCTGTGCGACGCGCGGGACCGGGAGTCGTGCCGGGACGTGCTGATCGCACTGATCGACCAGTTGATCGCGTCGGCGGTGCAGGCCTGAGCCGAGGCGGGCTCAGCTCCGGGCGGGTGCGGCCCCGGTCCGGTCGATGTACGGCACGGGGCGGCCCGTGAAGGCGTCCAGGACGACGCGGTCGCCGACCGGCCCGGCCAGCCTCACCGTCACGTTCTTCCCGCGCAGCTCGGTCGTGCAGGGACCGTCCTGGACGCCCGTCACGGCGGCGGACAACACGACACTGCCCTTCGTCTCCAGCACGTCCACCACGGGGCCGTCGTCGCAGGATCCGTGGTGGGCCACGACGGTGAGGGACCGGCCGTCCCCGGCGACCCCGGTCAGGCCGCCGAGCGGCGCCAGCACGTCGGTGGGCACGTCCTGCCCGAGCGGCCCGATCGGTGGCGCGGGAGGCCGGGAGGGGTTCACCGCGGCGCGTGCGAGCGGGCTGTCGTAGCCCTCCAGCGTGAACAGCCAGGCGGGGACGGTCGCCGGGCCGCGGCTGGTGGCCACGGTCATCTCGCCCCGCCTCGCCCCGGTCACGGTCAGGCGCGGTCCGGGGCTGTCGGCGCGGTCCAGGGTCCGGTAGGCCTGCTCGGCGTCCATGAGGGGCATGGTGAGCGAGGCCCCGCCCGGCCAGGTCACCCGTCCGTTGCCGCGAGGGGCGGCGGGGAGCTTCGTCCGCAGGTCGAAGTTGCCGATCTCGTAGGCGCGCCGGTCGGCATCGTCGCGGAGGAGGCCGGTCCCGGGCAGCTGGACGACCGGTGCCACGGGGTGGTAGCCCTCGCGCCACTTCGCGGCCGCCCGCGAGCCGTCCCAGGCGTCGGCGACCTGCTGGGCGCGCTGGCCGGTGCGCGGGGCCGGTTCCGGTTCGGTGTCGCCGGCCTCCGCCGAGCCGCACCCCGCGGCGGCAGCGGCTCCGGCGGCGGACAGGGCGAGGACGAGGAGGAGGCGGGCCGTGCGGGTCATGTCGGTGCGCATGACGCTCCCAGGGGTTCGCGGTGACCGGGGATGGTTCCGTCCCTGTGACGCCCCACCCCCGGCCCGCGTTCGGTCCCCTCCGGAGCCGGCCGGGCCCGTTACCGCATCGTGACGGGCGGCGCGGTCAGGCCAGACCCGCCGACTTCAGCCACGTCTTGGCCACGTCCAGCGGGTCCTTCTTCTCCAGCTGCACCTGCGCGTCCAGCTCCAGGAGCGTCTTCGTGTCCAGCTTGGCGGAGACTGCGTCGAGGGCGTCGACGCCTTCCTTGGACAGGCCGCTCTTGTGGACCAGCGGGGTCACGTTGGCGAACCCGAAGAGGTTCTCGGGGTCCTTCAGGACGACGAACTTCTCCTTCACGATGGTCGGGTCCGTGGTGAAGATGTCCGCGGCCTGCACGGTGTTCCGGGTCAGCGCCGCCTGGGTCAGCGGGCCGCCCGCGTCGAGCGCCTTGAAGGACTTGAACTCCAGGCCGTACACGGACTTCAGGCCCTCCAGGCCCTGGTGCCGGGTCTGGAACTCGGGCGAACCGCCGATCACCAGGTCCGGGGCGGCCTCCTTGAGGTCCGCGAGCGTGGAGGAGGACGTCAGCTTGTACTTCTTCGCCGTCTGGGCGTTGACGGTGACCGAGTCCTTGTCCTCGGCGGGCGAGGACTGAAGGATCGTCAGCTTCTTGTCGAGCTTGGCCTTGACGGCCTCGTTCACCGCCTCGGCGGACTTCTGCTCGGCCTTGGGGTCCAGGTAGGCGAGCAGCGAGCCGTTGTACTCCGGCAGCACGGTGACGGTGCCGTTCTTCATCAGGCCGTAGGTGGTCTCGCGGCTGCCGATGTTGTGCTTGTAGGTGACCTTGATGCCCTTGGCCTTGAGGGCCTCGCCGTAGATGTCGGCGAGCAGGGTGCTCTCGGCGAAGTTGTTGGAGCCGACGACGACGGTGCCGGCCTTCGCCTTCTCGCCGGCCAGGGGGTTGTCGGAGGTGTCGCCGGACGAACAGCCCGCGAGCAGCGCCGCAGCGGCGGTGAGCGCGACGGCCGCCGCGCCGGTGTGCCTCGTTCTGGACCAGCTGCTCTTCGCGGTAGAAGTCATCCACCGATCCAATCCAGCCGCTTTACGGTCAGTCAAGAGCAGCCTGGTCACGGTTTCTTGCAGAGGTCGTGGGGGTGTCAGCGGCGGCGCACCCCCGGCGACACGGCCAGGCGGCCCGCCGCCCAGAACACGGCCAGCGTGACGAGTGCCAGGACGGCGACCAGCGTGGCGCCGCCGACGACCTTCTCGTAGTCGCGCTGGTAGAGCCCGTCGACGATGTACCGGCCGAGGCCGCCGAGACTGACGTACGCGGCGATGGTGGCGGTCGACACGATCTGGATGGCCGCCGAGCGCAGGCCGCTGAGGATCAGCGGCAGGGCGACGGGCAGTTCGACCTGGAAGAGGATCCGCGACTCCCGCATGCCCATGCCGCGGGCGGCGTCGACCGGGGCGGGGTCGACGGAGCGGACCGCCTCGTAGGTGGTCACCAGGATCGGCGGGACGGCGAGGATGACCAGCGGGATCATCACGGGCAGCAGGCCGAAGCCCATGAGGATGACGATGAGCACCAGCAGACCGAAACTGGGCAGCGCGCGGGCGGCGGTGGCGATGAACGCGAGGGCGTTGCCGCCCCGCCCGGTGTGCCCGGTCAGCAGGCCGACGGGCAGGCCGATCGCGGCGGCGAGCGCCAGCGCCAGCAGCGAGTACCGGACGTGTTCCAGGAGGCGTTGTGGGATGCCGTCGTAGCCGTGCCAGTGGGCGCTGTCGCTGAAGAAGGCGTTGACGAAGTTCAGTACGTTCACCGGATCACGTCCTCGGGCACGGGCCGTTGCCGCGCGGCCGTCCTCGGGCGCCTGCCGTTCGGCATCCAGGGGGTCAGCGCGACGCGGAGCAGGACCAGCAGGGCGTCGCACACGATGGCCAGGGCGGCCGTGGTGAGCACGGAGTTGACGGCCAGTTCGGGGCGGTCGTACTTCTGCGCGGCGGCGAGCAGGTTGCCGAGCGCGCCCTGGTTGCCGATCAGGGCGCCGACGCTGACCAGCGAGATGCTGGAGGCGGTGGCGACCCGCAGCCCGGCCATGATGGCGGGCACGGCGATCGGCAACTGCACCTGGAGATAGCGGCGTACGGGCCCGAAGCCCATGGCGGTGGCGGCGGCCAGGGTCTCCTGCGGCACCGAGCGCACCCCGTCGACGATGGCCGGGACGAGCACCACGAGGCTGTACACGGCCAGCGGGATCATCACGGTCAGCTCGGTCTGGCCGGTGTAGTCGATGAGGACGACGAAGAAGGCCAGCGACGGGATGGCGTAGAGGACGGTGGTGGCGCCGAGCACGGGCGGGTACAGCCAGCGGAACCGGACGCACAGCTGGGCGAGCGGCAGCGCGAGCAGCAGCCCGGCCAGGACCGGCAGCAGCGCCTCGCGCAGATGCAGCCCGATCAGGCCGAGCCAGCTGTGCTGGAGGTCGCTCGGGATGTCGAAGGAACCGTCGAGGAAGCCGTTCACGACGAGACCTTGGCCTCGTCGGCGTGGTCGGCGGCGTGGGCGCTGCGGATCGCCTCCCCGATGGTCTGCTGCGAGACCACTCCGGTCACCCGCCCGTCGGCGTCCACGGCGACGGCCCAGCCGGTCGGGGAGAGCACGGCGCAGTCGAGGGCGGCCCGCAGCGAGTCGGTGCCCGGCACGAACGGCCGCCCGTGCGGCAGGAGTTCGCCTGGCCGGATGGCACCGGCCGTGAGGTCGCGGGGCGCGCCCCAGCCGAGCGGGCGGCCGTCCGCGTCGGTGACCAGGAGGTGGTCCGCGGCGGGGGCGGCGATCTGCTCGGCGGTGGCGTCGAGCGGGATCACCGGCGCGGTCGTCAACTCCAGCCGCGCGGACGGGAAGAACGACAGCCGCCGGATGCCGCGGTCGGCGCCGAGGAAGTCCTCGACGAAGGCGTCGGCGGGGCTGGAGAGCAGCTCGGCGGGCGGCGCGTACTGGGCGAGGTGCCCGCCGGTGCGCATCACGGCGACCATGGTGCCGAGCTTGATGGCCTCGTCGATGTCGTGGGTGACGAAGACGATGGTCTTGCCCAGCTCGTCCTGGATGCGCAGCAGTTCGTCCTGGAGGCCCTTGCGGACCACGGGGTCGACGGCGGAGAACGGCTCGTCCATGAGCAGCACCGGCGGGTCGGCGGCGAGCGCCCGGGCCACGCCGACGCGCTGCTGCTGGCCGCCGGAGAGCTGGTACGGGTACCGCTTGGCGAGCGCGGCGTCCAGGCCCACCCGCTCCATCAGCTCGGCCGCCCGGGCGCGGGCCTTCTGCTTGCCCCAGCCGAGCATGCGGGGCACGGTCGCGATGTTGTCGACGATGGTGCGGTGCTGGAAGAGGCCGGCGTTCTGGATGACGTAACCCATGGAGCGGCGCAGGGTGGTGACGGGCTGTCGCTGGATGTCCGCGCCGTCGAGGAGGATCGTTCCCTCGGTGGGTTCGACCATCCGGTTGATCATGCGCAGGGTGGTCGTCTTGCCGCAGCCCGACGGTCCGACGAGGACGGTGATCGAGCGGTCGGGTATCTCCAGCGAGAGCCGGTCGACCGCCACCGTGCCGTCCGGGTACCGCTTGGTGACTGATTCCATCCGTATCAAGACGCCGGAGCCCTTCGGGTTGGCGGAGACTTTTGGCCATGGTCGTACGGGCTGTCGCCGGTCGAGTCTAGAGGGCCGCCGTCACCGGTCCGCAGGGCCCACACCGTTCCACGGCAGGCACACGGTGAACACGGTCGTGCCCGGCTCGCTGTTCAGGTCGATCCGGCCGCCGTGGGCGCGGACCAGCGAGTGGGCGACCGCGAGGCCCAGGCCGCTGCCGCCGCGGTCGCGGCTGCGGGCCTTGTCGACGCGGTAGAAGCGGTCGAAGACGCGGTCCCGGTCGTCGGCCGGGATGCCCGGCCCCGTGTCGGTGACCCGCACCTCGGCCGTGCCGGGCGTGACGCACACCTCGACGGACACCTTCGTACCGGCGGGGGTGTGCACGGCGGCGTTGGTCAGGAGGTTGTCGACGACCTGGCGGATGCGGAGCGGGTCCATGCGCAGCCGCACGGGAGGGCCCGTCCGCACGGTCAGCGGGTGGTCGGGGCGGCCGGCGCGGAAGGCGTCGGCGGCCTGGCCCACCAGGTCCGTCAGGTCGGCGTCCTCCAGCCGCAGCGGGGTCTCCACCTCGGCCGCGTCGAGCCGGGCGAGCAGCAGCAGGTCGTCGAGGAGGACGCCCATCCGGGCGGCTTCGGCGCGCAGCCGGGCCAGGTGCCGTTCGCGTTCCTCGGGGGCGTTGGCGGCGGCGTACTGGAAGAGGTCGGCGTAGCCGCGCACCGACATCAGGGGGGTGCGCAGTTCGTGCGAGGCGTCGGCGACGAACCGGCGCAGCCGCTGCTCGGCCTCCGCGCGCACGGCCAGGGAGTCGTCGATGTGCTCCAGCATGGTGTTGAAGGCGGTCCGCAGCTCGTCCACCTCCGGCCCGCCGTCCCGGCCGTCGGCGCGCAGCGGCAGCCGGGCCGCGGACTCGGTCAGGTCGTGCGAGGCGATGCCGTGGGCGGTGGTGGCCATGTCGCTGAGCGGTTTCAGGCCGCGGCGCAGCATCCGCCGGCCGAAGACGACCAGGGCGAGCAGCGCGAGCGCGAAGGTGACGACCTGGATGGTGATCAGCTGCCCGACCGTGTCCTCGATGTCCTCCATGGGCGCGGCGCTGACCAGGACCACCCCGGGCTCCACCTCGCAGGCGCGCAGCCGGTAGGTGCCGGCGCCCCTGAGGTGCTCGGTGCGCAGCAGCTCGGTGTGCGCGGCGGTCTGCGCCGAGGCGAGCGCGGTGAAGTCGTCGACGTCCTTGGGCAGGTCGGCCGGGTCCTCGGGCCTGCGCAGCTCGGGCCCGCCGTCCTTGACGTCGTACACGGCGTAGAACCAGCTGTAGTACTTCTTGCCCGAGAGGGTGCCGTAGTCGGCGATGCTCTTGGACTGGGCGATCTGGGCCTGGGCGAGCTGCGTGTCGAGCTGGGCCGACAGGTAGTCGCGCATGTACGTGGTCAGGGCCCCGCCGACCACGGCGA
The DNA here is from genome assembly GCF_964272415.1 of Streptomyces sp. SudanB52_2052. Classification (NCBI taxonomy): domain Bacteria; kingdom Bacillati; phylum Actinomycetota; class Actinomycetes; order Kitasatosporales; family Streptomycetaceae; genus Streptomyces; species Streptomyces sp. SudanB52_2052. Next base: position 2,023,086 of record NZ_OZ186796.1, read on the forward strand.
ACACGACCAGCGACAGGGCGCCGAGGCCCAGGGCCAGCCGGGTGCCCAGGCGCATCCTGCGGTAGCTCCGCCTCAGCCGGGCGATCACTCGGAGGCCTGTCGCAACACGTACCCGAACCCGCGCACGGTGTGGATCAGCGGGGCGGCGCCGTCGTCGGTCTCGTCGAGCTTGCGGCGCAGCCGGCTGACGACCAGCTCGACGACGTTGGAGCGGCCGCCGAAGCCGTACTCCCACACGTGGTCGAGGATCTGCGCCTTGGTGAGCACGGTGGGCGACTTGCGCATCAGGTAGCGCAGCACCTCGTACTCGGTCGGGGTCAGCGACAGCAGCCGCTCGCCGCGCCGCACCTCGCGGGTGTCCTCGTCCATCGTGAGGTCGCCGACCTGGAGCACGGACCGCTGGAAGGACGGGCCGGCGCTGCGTCGCAGCACGGTCCGCAGCCGGGCCATCAGCTCCTCCACGGCGAACGGCTTGACCAGGTAGTCGTCGCCGCCCCGGGTGAGGCCGGCGACCCGGTCGGCGACGCCGTCGCGGGCGGTGAGGAACACCACCGGCACCATCGTGCCCGAGGCGCGCAGCCGGTCCAGGACGCCGAAGCCGTCCACGCCGGGCAGCATCAGGTCGAGCACCACGATGTCCGGGTGGAACTCGGCGGCCCGCTCGAGCGCGTCCTCGCCGGTGTACGCGGTGACCGCCTCCCAGCCCTCGTAGCGGGCGACGGTCGCGACGAGGTCGGCGATGGGCGGGTCGTCGTCGACGACGAGCAGTCGTACTTTCTCCACCCGCTCATAGTGCTTCACCTGTGCTGCCTCCCCCTAGCCGTCCGCCCCTTCGCTGCGGGATCGATAAACACTTGAAAGTTGAGCGACAGTATTCCGACAGCTCCCCGAGGCCAAGCTCGGTATCCCAGGATCCGATCAAGGAGCTGCCGACCGTGACGACCCTCCGACAACCTCCCACGGCGACCCGCCCGGGCGTGCGGCCCAGAGTGGTGGGCCGCACCGGCCTGTACGCGGTGCTGCTCGCCAACGCGGTCGTGGTGACCGTCTTCTTCCTCCAGGCCGGTTTCGCCTCGAACGCGCTGATCGTGCTGGGCCGGCTGACCGGGCTGTTCGGGGCGCTGCTCATGGCGTTCCAGCTGCTGCTGGTGGCGCGGCTGCCGTGGTTCGACCGGCGGATCGGCATGGACCGGCTGACGTCCTGGCACCGCTGGACGGGGTTCTCGGTGCTCTGGCTGCTGCTGGCGCACGCCGTGTTCATCGTGTTCGGCTACGCGCAGGCCTCGTCCCTGGACCCGGTGAACCAGCTGGTGGACCTCGCCGAGACGGTCGAGGGTGTGCTGCGGGCGATCGTCGCGCTGGCCATCATCATCGTGGTGGGCGCGGTGTCGGCCCGCTACGCCCGGCGCCGGCTGGCCTACGAGACCTGGCACTTCATCCACCTGTACACCTACGTGGCGGTGGTGCTGGCGTTCACGCACCAGGTCGCGGCGGGCACGACGTTCGCCTCGTCGGCGGCGGCGGAGGCGTACTGGTACGGCGTGTGGGGCGTGGCCCTCGCCTCGGTGTTCACGGGCCGGCTGGTGCTGCCGCTGTGGCGGAACATGCGCCACCGGCTGCGGGTGACGGCCGTCGTCCCCGAGAACGACGACGTCGTCTCGATCCACATCACGGGCCGCGCCCTGGACCGGCTGCCCGCCCGGGCCGGCCAGTTCTTCCTGTGGCGGTTCCTGACGAAGGACCGCTGGTGGCAGGCGAACCCGTTCTCCCTGTCCGCCGCCCCCGACGGCCGCACGCTCCGGCTGACCGCCAAGCGGGCGGGCGACGGCAGCGCGGCCCTGCGGCACCTGAAGGTCGGCACGCGCGTCTTCGCCGAGGGCCCCTACGGCGCCTTCACCACCCTGCACCGCACCCGCCCGGACGCCCTGCTCATCGCCGGCGGCGTCGGTGTCACCCCGATCCGGGCCCTGCTGGAGGAACTGCACGGCCACGCGGTCGTGATCTACCGGGTGTCGACGGACCGGGACGCGGTCCTCTACGACGAGCTGCGCGATCTCGCCGTCGCCAAGGGCGCCGAACTGCACCTGGTCACCGGCCCGCCCGTGCCCGACCGACTGGCCCCGGGGGAGCTGGCGCGCCTGGTGCCGGACATCGCCGAGCGGGACGTCTACCTGTGCGGTCCGCCGCCGATGATGAACGCGGTGCTCGGCAGCCTGCGCGAGCTGGGCGTGCCCAAGCCGCAGGTCCACTTCGAACGCTTCAGCCTGGCCGGATGACGAGGAGACTGTCGTGAAGCGAGCCATACCCGTCCTCGTCCTCAGCGTCGCGGGCCTGATCCCGGTCTGGCGCTACGCCCCCTCGACCGACACCGGGTCGTCGTCGACCACCACGGAGACCGCGGCGCCGGCCGCGACGCCGTCGGTGTCGTCGTCCGCGGGGTCCGGTGGCACGACGTCCACGGTCGTGTCGGGGGCCACGATCGACACGGAGAAGGGGCCGGTGCAGGTCGAGGTCACCTTCGAGGGGGACAGGATCGCCTCGGTGCGGATGCTGCGGCAGCCGAACCATCCGCAGACCACGGCCGCCGTGCCGAAGCTGATCGAGGAGACGCTGCGGGCGCAGAGCGCCGACATCGACACGGTGTCCGGCGCCACGATCACCAGCGACGGCTACAAGGAGTCGCTCCAGGCCGCCCTCGACGCGAAGGGCTGACGGATGCGGCGCGTCGAGCACGTCATGGGGTTCCCGGTGTCGGTGCGGATCGACGAGGAGGACTTCCCCGAGGCGCCGGTGGACGACCTGTTCGCGTGGCTGCGGGAGGTCGACGCGCGGTTCAGTCCGTTCCGGGCGGACAGCGAGGTGTCGCGGCTGGACCGCGGGGAGGTGTCGGCTCCGAGCCCGGAACTCCGCGAGGTCCTGGACCTGTGCGAGGAGTACCGGGTCGCGAGCGGGGGCGCGTTCGACGTGCGGCTGCCCGGCCGGGGCCTGGACCCGTGTGCTGTGGTGAAGGGCTGGTCGGTGCAGCGGGGCGCGGAGCTGCTGTCGGCCGCGGGGGCACGGCGTTTCTGCCTCAACGCCGGCGGCGACGTGGTCGCCGCCGGCGGCCCCTGGCGCGTCGGCGTCCGCCACCCGGAGCACGCCGACCGGCTGTGCGCGGTCCTGGACCTCACGGACCGGGCCGTCGCCACGTCCGCCCGCTACGAACGCGGCGACCACATCATCGACGCCCGCACCGGCCGCCCGGCGACCGGCCTCCTCAGCATGACCGTCGTGGCCCCGACCCTGACCGAGGCCGACTCGACCGCCACGGCGGCGTTCGCCCTCGGCACGGACGGCGTGCGGTGGGCGGCGGCCCGGGAGCACTGCGAGGTGTTCGCGGTGGACACGGAGCGGCGGGTCCTGCGGAGCGCGGGGTTTCCGGTGGTGGGGGTGGAGGCGGCGTAGGCCGTGAGGGGTGGCGGGGGTGGGCGGTGGCGGGCGTGGGCCGTGGTATTCGGCCGTGTCGTTCTCCCGCCCCTGGCGCTTTTTCTCGCGGACACCGGGCCGTCACACCGGGCGGGCACGTTTCCGCCGTCCCCTTGCCTCGCCCCGCATCCGTCCGCCCTGTCCCCGGGCGCGACGCGGAAGGACGACGTACGCCGTGTCCCAGCTCCAGCTCGAAACACTCCCCGCACCGCTCCCCGCCGCCCCCTGCCCCACCGCCCCGCGGCGCTCCCCCGCCGCCCGCCTCGTCCGGCCGGCCCTGGTCCTGCTCCCGCTGCTGCTGATCGGCGTGTGGGCCCTGGTCGACCGGCGGGCCGCGTACGACGGGGCCGCGCGGCTGGCCTCCGCCGACCCCTGGTGGCTGCTCGCCGCGTTCCTCTTCACCTGCCTGACGTGGGTGGCCGCCGCCTGCGTCCGGCAGGGCGCCCTGCCGGAGCGGCTGCCGCCGGGCCTGCTGGTGGCCTCGCAGTTCGCCGCCGGTGCCGCGAACCAGGTGCTGCCGGCGGGCCTCGGCGCGCACGCCGTGACGCTGCGCTTCCTGCAGCGCCGCGGCATCGCCCTCCCCCGGGCCACCGCGTCGATCGCCCTGTACTCGCTGGTCAAGCCCGTCGCCAGGACGCTGGTGCTGCTGGTGTTCCTGGTGGCGTTCCCGGACGTCCTGCGGCTCGGCGCGCTCGTCCCCGACGACGGCACGCTGCTCCTGGCGGCGGGCGGTGCCGTGCTCGCGCTCGTCGCGGGCGCCGTGCTCCTGGTGACCGTGCGGGCACTGCGCCGCCCCGTTCTCGGCTTCCTGCGCACCGCGCTGACCGACGCCCGCGAGCTGCACACCCGCCCCGGCCGCGTGCTCGCCCTGTGGGGCGGAGCGGCCGCCACTCCGCTGCTCCAGGGCAGTGTGATCGCCACGGTCGGCTTCTCGCTGGGGCTGCCGCTGTCCTGGACGCAGGTGATCCTCGCGCTGATGGTGGCCGGCACCGCGGCCGGGGCCGTGCCCGCGCCGGGCGGCATCGGCCCCGTGGACGCGGCGCTGGTCTTCACCATGGCCGCGTTCGGGGCGCCCGTGGCCACGGCCACGGCGACCGTCATCGGCTACCGCGTCCTGACGGTGTGGCTCCCTCTGCTGCCGGGCGCCCTCGTGCTGTCGGCCCTCCTGCACCGCAAGGTGCTCTGAGTCAGCCCTCGGGCAGCGACTCCAGGAAGTCCGCCGGCGGCACGAAGAAGAGGCTGCCGGTGACGGCCCGCGAGTAGTCCAGCAGCGGGTCGGGGCCCGAACCGGGCCCGCCCAGGAACATCTTGCGCAGCATCGTCTCGGGTATGTCGGGCGTGCGCGCGTAGGCCACGAAGTAGGTGCCGAACTCCCCGTGGCCGGGCCTGCCGAACGGCATCGCCGAGCGCAGTATCTTCTGCTCGGAGCCGTCCGGGCCGAGGACCGTGTTGACGTCCTTGTGGGAGCCGGGCGCGTCCAGTTCGAGGTTGGTGAGCTTGGTGCGGCCTATCACCTTCTCCTGCGCCTCGACGGCGAGGGCCTCCCAGGCGTCCACGTCGTGCAGGTACTTCTGGACGATCGCGTAACTGCCGCCGCGGAAGCCGGGATCCTCCTCGCCGACCAGGGCCGCGTCCGCCGCGGCCGGGCCGACGGGGTTCTCCGTGCCGTCGACGAAGCCGAGGAGGTTGCGCGAGTCGAAGGAGGAGAACGCCTGCGTCTCGTCCCGTACGGTGACCGCGCCGCGCAGCCGCCGCACGATCTCGGCGGCGAGGGCGAAGCACAGGTCGGTGCGGGCGGCCCTGAGGTGGAAGAACAGGTCGCCCGGCGTGGACGGGGCGTGGTGCCGGGGCCCGGCCAGTTCCCGGAAGGGGTGCAGCTCGGCGGGTCGCGGCCCGCCGAACACCCGGCCCCACGCCCGGGACCCTACCCCGGCGACGCAGCCGAGACCGCCGTCGGAGCTGGGGAAGCCGACGGACCGCACCAGGCCCGCGAGGGAGCCCAGCACCTCCCGTACGGCGGCCTCCCCGCCGGGGTCGATCGTGGCGACCAGGAACACCGCGACCGACGCCGGCGGATTCAGCACCGGCTGCGACAGCGTCTCTCCCGAGGGCAGCGGTGACGTCATGGCTTCCCATCCCTTCGCCCGGCCTCTGCGGCCCGCCCGCTCCCCCTCCGGGACGGCGCGGCCCACGCCCCTGACACGATGCCCAGCGAACGGGCGACCGGAACTCGCCCGGCGGAACGGATGGTTGCTAGTCGTTCTGCTCGCGGAGCACCTTGACGTCCCAGGGCCCGAGCGGCACCGCGTCGGCGTACACGGTCTCCGACAGCGCGTCCCGCAGGGCCGAGGGCACCGGCACGGACACCTCCTGCCACGACCAGTTGTGCAGGAAGCGCACGCGGCGGCCGTCCCGGGCGGTCGCCGAGGTGGCCGTGACGCTCGGGTGCGCCGGGCGCCAGGCGCCGTCGGGGGCGTACCGGTCGAACAGGGCCCGGGCGAGGACCGGGTCGGGGACGGTGCCCACGTAGGTGACGCGCCCGGCGCCGTGGCGGTGGGTGGTGACGGCGGGCCAGCGGCCGAAGTGCGGGTGCACGTACGCCGCCAGCGTCTCGGCGCCCCGCGGACGCAGCCCGTCCGCCCAGTGCAGGGCGTGCGCGTCGGCCGGCAGGGGGAGGGACTCGGTGCCGGTGACGGGCAGCGGGTCGCGCAGGTTGCTGAACTCGTCGTACGTCACCCCGGCCGCCTCGGCCAGCCGCCCCGGCTGCAGGTCGGTGCGGGCCCGGGCCTCGGTGTCGCCGTAGCCGGTGCGGGGGCCGAGGATCAGGTGGCAGCCGGCCTCGGCGTGGGCGCGCAGCCGGTCGAGGACGGTGTCGTCGGCGGCGTAGTAGGCGGGGACGACCAGGAGCGGGGGCAGGTCGGCGTCCGGGAGCTGCCCGGGGTGCAGCACGCGGGCCTGGAGCCCCGCGTCGAAGGCACCCCGGTAGAAGGCGTCGAAGATCCGCTCGTACGACCGCCCGTCCGGGTTCCCGTCGGCGTCGGCCAGCGGCGGCTGCCCCTGGAGCGCCCACTTGCTGGGGCCGTCGTACAGGAAGGCGACGTCGGCGTCCGGGGTGAGGGCCGCCACGAGGTCCCCGGCCTTCTCCAACTCGGCTCCCAGCGCGGCCAGTTCGCGGTAGACACGGCCGGGGCGCCCGTGGTGCGGGAGGATGCCGCCCCAGTAGGTCTCGGCGCCGAAGTGCAGGGTGTGCCAGTGCCAGTACTCGATCATCGACGCGCCTCGGGAGATCAGCGCCCAGGCGGCCTGGCGCCACTGGCCGTCGTAGGCGGGGCGGTTGTCCCAGGGCCCGCCGATGGCCTGCGCGTTGGTCTCCGTCACCAGGAAGGGCTCCTGGCGGGAGGAGTACATGCGGTCGGCGCTGCGGTACAGCGCCCAGGTGCCGTTCGTCGTCCAGTGCTGGCCGTCGCCGCCGGTGTCCGGGAGGGCGAGGGCGTCCTGCATCGTGTAGTACGGGTTGCCGGCGGTGACGTCGAGGCGGTCGGTGAGCCGGTCGTCCTCGACGCCCTGGCGGTCGTAGGAGATGCAGGTGGTGACGAACTGGCCGGGGCGGGCGTACTCGCGCACGAGGTCCGCCTGCCAGGTGATGAACTCGGTGACGAGCCGGGCCTGGAAGCGCCGCCACGCCAGATCGTACTGGGGCTGGGCGTTGCCGTCGGGGGTCCACAGGTCGGCCCAGGTGGACAGCCGGTGCGACCAGTAGACCAGGCCCCACTCGCGGTTGAGGGTCTCCACGTCGCCGTACCGGGCGCGCAGTTCGTCGGTGAAGCGCTGGAAGACGCCGTGGTTGTGCAGCAGGTGCAGGCCGGGTTCGTTGTCGACCTGGTAGCCGATGACCGCGGGGTGGTCGGCGTACCGTTCGGTGATCCTGCGGATGATCCGCTCGGCGTGGAAGCGGAACGCCGGGTGGGTGAGGTCGACCTCCTGGCGGGCGCCCCAGCCGAGCCGCTCGCCGGTGCGGGTCTCCCCCGTGATCTCCGGGTACAGGCGGGCCAGCCACGGCGGCACCGCGTACGTCGGCGTGCCCAGGATGACCGAGATGCCGCGCTCGTGGGCGCCGTCCAGGACCGGCTGGAGCCAGTCGAGGTCGAAGCGGCCGTTCTCGGGCTCCCAGGTGGACCAGACGGACTCGCCGACGCGGATCACCGTGAAGCGGGCCTCGGCCATCAGGTCGAGGTCGTCCTTGAGGCGCTCGTACGGCTGGTACTCGTGGTAGTAGGCGGCACCGAACAGGACGCGTCGGGGCAGCTCGAACATGCTTCTCCTAGAGGGGGATCGAGAGGAACGTCAGCCCTTGACCGCACCCGTGGACAGCCCTTCGAGGAGCTGCTTGCGCAGCAGCACGAAGAGGGCGACGGCAGGCAGGACGGCGAGGACGGATCCGGCGAGCACGAGGTCGTACTGCCGCTGTTCCGACACGAACAGCGTCTGCAGCCCCAGCGGCAGGGTGTACCGGGAGCTGTCGGAGACCAGCACCAGCGGCCACAGGAAGCTGTTGTAGCTCTGCAGGAACTGCCAGACGGCCAGGGCGCCCAGCGCCGGCCGCAGCAGCGGAAGCACGATGGTCCGGAAGATGCCGAACTCGCTCGCCCCGTCGATCCGGGCGGCCTCCAACACCGAGTCCGGGACCGACTGCACGATGTACTGCTGCATCATGAAGATCCCGAAGGCGGGCGCCACCCAGGGCACGATCAGCGCGAACCAGGGGCTGCCGAGGCCGGTCTTGACGAGGATCACGAACAGCGGCACGAGGATCACCGCGAACGGGATCGACAGCGAGCTGAACATGACGTTGAACAGCAGCCGTTTCCCGGCGAAGCGGAACTTGGCGAAGCCGTAGCCGGCGAGCGCGCACACGAAGACGGACACGGTGGTGGCGACGACGGCGACCACCGTGCTCATCAGGAACCAGCGGCCGAAGGGCTGCTCGGTGAGCAGGGTGCGGTAGTTGTCGAGCGTGAAGGAGTCCGGGACGAGTTCCGGCGGGTAGCCGAAGATGTCGCCGCGCGGTTTGAACGAGCCGCTCAACGCCCACGCCAGCGGGGCGAGGAAGCCCACGAACAGCAGGACCAGGAAGGCGTAGAGGGGCAGCCGGGCGCGTGTCACGATGCGGCCCTCCCGATGCCGAGGAGCCGGTTGACGAGCCGGCTGAGGCCGAAGACGAGGACGAAGAGGACCACGGCGGCGGCCGCCGCGTAGCCGAACTGCTGGCGCTGGAAGGCGGCCCGGTAGATGAACATGGTCACCGAGAGGGTCGACTCGGCCGGTCCGCCGCCGGTCAGCAGGTAGGGCTCCTCGAAGATCTGGGCCGCGCCGACGAAGGACGTGACGACGACGAACGCCGTCACGGGCTTCAGCGCCGGCAGGGTGACGGTGGTGAAGGTGCGCAGCCGTCCGGCCCCGTCGAGGGCGGCGGCCTCGTACAGCTCCCGGGGCACGTTCTGCAGCCCGGCGAGGAAGAAGACGGTGAGGTAGCCGGTCCAGCGCCACAGCATGACCAGGGCGATGCTGATCCTGGCCAGGTTCGGGTCGCCCAGCCAGTCGACGCCGCCGGTGCCGAACAGGGAGCGCAGCACCGCGTTCGCGAGTCCGAACTGCCGGTCGAAGATCAGGCCGAAGATCAGGGCGACCAGGATCGGGGAGACCACGATCGGCACGAAGTAGGCGGTGCGCCACAGGTCGCGCACGCGCAGGCCGCGGGTGTTGAGGGCCTGGGCGATCAGCAGGGCGAGCGGGACGACGAGGCAGACGGCGACCAGCACGAACACGGCGGTGTTGCCGAGGGCCCGGTGGAAGCTTATGTCGGTGGCGAGGAGGCGGTAGTTGCGCAGCCCCACCCAGTGCGGCGTGCCGAGCCCGACCCACTCGGTGAGGCTCAGCCACAGCGAGACGCCGACCGGGACCAGCATGAACAGGACGTAGAGGAGATAGAAGGGCGAGACGAAGAGGTAGGGCGCCCAGGCCCGGCGGGGACGGTGTTCCTCCCGGCCTCGGGCGCTGTGCGCACGGGCTGCGCCGGGCGGCCCGGCGACGGTGGTGGTCATGATGGGGCCTCCTGATCCGAACTACCGCCCGGCCTGGTCACGGAAATCGGCCACCGTCCGCCGCAACGCCTGACGCGGCGACAGATCCCCCTTGTAGGCCCGCAGCAGGTTCCCCCCGAGCACGTCGTAGAGGATCGACTGGTCGGGGCTCTGGTGGAACGGCGGCACGTCCGGGAGCAGGGAGCGGTAGAGGCGGAAGAGCCGCTGGCCGCCGCAGAAGTCGTCCGTGTAGGCACCCAGGCGGGGGTCGTCGAACACCGAGCGGCGGGTGGGCAGATAGCCGGTCTCGGTGAAGCGGCGGACCTGGCCGTCGTGGGTGAGCCACGTCCGAAAGAGGAACTCCCTGGCCGCGCGGGTGTTGGCCTGGTCCTTGACGACGCCGAAGCCGGTGCCGCCCAGTGCCGCGGTCACCCCGCCGCCGTTGCCGAAGCGGGGCAGCGCGCGGACCCGCCACTTGCCCTTCTGCTCGGGCACGTTGGTGACCAGGCCGTAGTTCTTGTACCAGATGGCCATGGGCAGGCCGATGACCCGGCCCCGTTTCAGCGCGGTCTGCATGCCGGCGCCGTAGTAGTCGGAGACCTCGACGACGAAGCCGCTGCGCAGCCCGTCGCAGAGGAACCGCAGCACCTCCTCGGCCTCGGGCGAGTCCAGGAGCAGGTTCCCGGCGGCGTCGAAGAAGGTGCCGCCGCGCTGGTAGAGCAGCATCTGGAAGGACTGCACGACCTGGGCCGGGTCGCTGCCCACCGTGGAGACCACGCACATCGAGGCCCCGTGGTCCCGGTGTGTCCGGGCCCCGGCCTCGGCGAACTCCTCCCAGGTCGCCACGTCCTCGGGGAGGCCGTACTTCTCGAAGAGGTCGTGGCGGTAGAAGTAGACGACCATCGGGGTGTCCGAGTCGAAGGCGTAGACGCGGCCGTCCTTGCTGAAGGGGGCGGTCCGGGCGGGCAGCAGGTCGTCCTTGAGGCCGGGCACGGCCTCGATGTCCGGGGTGAAGTCGTACAGCAGCCGTTCGGCGATGTCGCCGCGCAGCATGCGCGGGAAGCTGGCGATCTCGAAGCCGACCAGGTCGGGGGTGCCGCGTCCGGCGACGGCCTGGGCGAGCAGCTTGGTGACGATGTCCGGGGCACCGGCGCGGGTGACCTTCAGGTGGTAGCGGAAGTCGGTGGCGCGGTCTGCCTCCGGGACGCCCTTGGCGAAGAACGCCTCGTAGCCCGGGTCGTGGGTCCACAGGGAGAGGGTGACGTCGCCGGAGGTGCGTGGTGCGGTGCTGTCCCCGCCGCAGGCGGCGAGTGCGGCGGTGGTGCCGAGGCCGAGGGTTCCGCGCAGCAGGGCGCGGCGGGTCGGCGGGGAGGGAGGCGGTGGGGGCGGAGGGGTGTACACACGTGGCTCCTCACGTGGTGCGGCTCGGGCCGGTCGGTGCCCGACGGGGCGGGCGGCGCGCGCGGCGACGGTCCCGAACGGCGCACGCGGGCAGGGCACATCGGACCGACGGCGGGGTGCCGTGGCCGCCGGGGCGTCGACGGTCGGCGGGGTGGGGGGAGGTCGGCCGGGGGAGGCGGTCGACGGGGTGGAGGTGGTCGACGGGGCTGAGTCGGTCGACGGGGCGGAGGCAGTCGACGGGGTGAGGGCGGTCGGGGGTCGGGGGCGGTCGGGGTTGTGGGCGGGAGCGGTCAGGGGCGGAAGCGGTCAGAGGGTGGGGCGGTCAGGGCGCCGGGGCGGGTTGGGGCGCGGCGCCGGGGTCGCGTACCGGCCCGGTCGAGGCCCGTACGGTCAGTTCGACCGCCCGGTCGGCCGGTGCGGCCGGGGCGGGGCGGCCCTCGATCAGGGCGATCAGTACGTCGACGGCGCGGTCGGCGACGGCGGCGAAGTTCTGCCGGACGGTGGTCAGCGGCGGGGAGAGGTAGGCGGCGGCGGGGATGTCGTCGTAGCCGACGACACTCACGTCACCGGGGACGGCACGACCGGCCTCGGCGAACGCGCGCAGGGCGCCGATGGCCATGTCGTCGTTGGCGGCGAACACGGCCGTGACGTCGGAGAGTCGGGCGAGCTGACGTCCGGCGGCGTATCCGGAGGCCGGGCTCCAGTCGCCCGGTGACGGCAGGGGCGGTTCGGGCGCGCCGGCGGCGGCGAGGGCCTCGCGCCAGCCGCGCAGGCGGTCGCGGGCGGCCCACCAGTCCTGCGGCCCGGGGAGGTGCCAGACGGTGCGGTGGCCCAGGGAGAGCAGGTGCTCGGTGGCGATCCGGGCGGCCGCGACGCCGTCGGCGCCGACCACGGCACTCGTGCCCCGGGTCAGCTCCACGCCTTCGCCGAGGCTGACGACCGGCACGTCCGCGCTGAGTCTGAGCGGTGTGCCGTCGTCGATGGGCTCGGACAGCACGATCCCGTCCACGCCCTGTTCCAGCAGCGCGTCCACGGCCACCGAGACGCGCTGCCCCTCCAGGGTGCTGGCCAGGGCGACGGAGTACCCGGCGCGCTGCATGGCCCGCTCCAGGGCGATGAGCAGGGTCGACGGGCCGTAGAGCGAACTGCCGAGCGAGACCACGCCGATCCGGCGGTAGCGGCCGAGGAGCAGGGCGCGGGCCGCGGTGTTGGGACGGTAGTCCAGGTCGCGGATGGCCCGGAGGACGCGGTCGCGCACCTCGGGGCTGACGTGCGGCTCGCCGTTGACCACTCGGGACACGGTCTTCTGCGACACCCCGGCGGCCCGGGCGACCTCGGTCATGCCGGGTCCGCGGCGGCGACGCCCGCCGGCGGCCGGGGTGCCGTCGGCTCCGCTCGTCGTCATGGTCGCTCCCAGGGGGTCGGCCGGTCCGTTGAGGCCACCTTGTTTGACTACGCAGTCACTCCCAGGCCCCTGCATGCGCGGCTCCTGATGACTACGTAGTCACGCCAGTGTGTGAGCCGGTGCGGGCCGCGTCAAGAGGCGCGACGCGAACGGTCCTCCGAGCAGGCGCCATTGATTGATCCATTCAGCATCTCTAGCATCACTCGGTGGCTCCATTCACCTCCCTCTCTGGCCACGGGCCGGTGACCCCGGCCCCCGGAAGGAGCTTCCGTGTTCTCAGCCACCCGTTTCGGACGGCTCGCCGCCGCGCCGCTGCTGGCCCTGGGCCTCACGCTCACACCGGTGCCGCCCGCGGCCGCCGCACCGGACCAGCCCCCGAAGAGCGCACCGCCCCAGGTGTGGCCGCAGCCGCAGAGCATGCGCACCGGGCCGGGCCGGCTCACGGTCCCAGACCGGGTCGTGGCGGTCGTCGGGCGCGGCACCGACCCGTCGGCCCGGCGGGTCGTCGAGACCGTCCTGCGCGACGCCGGAGCCCGGCGGATCGACACGGTCACCCGCCCGCCCGCACGGGCCGCCTTCACCGTCTTCCTCGGCGGACCGGAGGAGAACGCCGCGACGGCCCCGGCCCTGAGGCGCCTGAAGGCCCCGTCCCCGGCCGGACTGCCGTCCGGCGGCTACGTCCTGGCCTCCGGCCGCCGGGACGGCCGCACCCTCCTCGCCCTGTCCGGCGCCGACCGCACCGGCACCTTCTACGCCGCCCAGACCCTGCGTCAGCTGGTCACCCGGACCGTGCCCGAGGTGACCGTCCGGGACTGGCCCGCGGCGGCGCTGCGCGGCGTGATCGAGGGGTTCTACGGCACCCCCTGGTCACACGCCGAGCGGCTGGCCCAGCTCGACTTCTACGGCCGCACCAAGCAGAACGTGTACGTCTACTCCCCCAAGGACGACCCGTACCTGCGCGCCCGCTGGCGCGATCCGTACCCGGCCGCCGAACTCCAGCGGCTGAAGGAACTGGTCGACCGGGCCGCCGCCGACCACGTCCGCTTCACCTACGCCCTCTCCCCCGGGCTGTCCGTCTGCTACTCCTCGGACGCCGACCTCCAGGCCCTCGTCCGCAAGCTGGACTCGCTGTACGCCATCGGCGTGCGCTCCTTCGCGATCCCGCTGGACGACATCAGCTACACCAAGTGGAACTGTGCCGCCGACGAGCGGGAGTTCGGCACGGGAGGCGGCGCCGCCGGAGCGGCCCAGGCCCACCTGCTCAACCGGGCGTGGCGGGACTTCTCCGCCGGTCACCCGGGGCTGGAGCCGCTGGAGATGGTCCCCACCGAGTACTCCGACCTCGCCGACTCCCCCTACAAGAAGGCGCTGCGGGAGCGGCTCGACCCGTCCGTGGTCGTGGAGTGGACCGGCGTCGGCGTCATCGCCCCGGCCATCACCGCCGAGCAGGTCGCCAAGGCCCGTGAGGTCTACGGCCATCCGATCCTGATCTGGGACAACTACCCGGTGAACGACTACGTCACCAGCCGCCTGCTCCTCGGCCCGTACACCGGCCGCGAGCCCGGGGTGGCGAAGGCGGCGGCCGGCGTGACCGCCAACCCGATGGTGCAGGGCGAGGCCAGCCGGATCGCCCTGTTCACCTCCGCCGCCTATCTGTGGAACCCGGACGACTACGACCCGCGGGCCGCCTTCCTCGCCTCCGTCCGGGACCTCGCCGGGGCGGACGCGGCCCCGTGGCTGCGGATCTTCGCCGAGAACAACCACTCGTCCCAGCTCGACCCGACCGAGTCCCCCACGCTGAGCGCGCTCATCGCCAGGTTCCGCACGGCCTACGACGACGACTCCGGCCTCGACCGCGCCGCCGCCGCGCTCCGCTCGTACTTCGCCCGCATGGCGGCCACGCCCGCCGAACTCCGGGCCCGCCTCGACAATCCGGGCTTCCTCGCGGAGACCTCGCCCTGGCTGGACAAGCTGGGCCGCTACGGCACCGCCGGGCAGACGGCCGTGGACCTGCTGCTCGCCGCCGAGCGGGGCGACGGCGACGCGGTCACCGCCTCCTGGAACCGGCTGAGGGCCCAGCGCAAGGAGCTGGACGCGCTACCCCAGCAGGTGGCCCCGGGCGTGATCGACCAGTTCCTCTACGCGGCGGAGACCGAGAACGCGCCCGACCCGGGCGTGGACGCCGCGTTCGCGCCCGGATCCGTCGGTCTGAAGCCGGGCGGTTCGGCGCGGGTGACCCTCTCCTTCTCCGACACCGCCGCCCGGACGGTCGCGTGGAAGCTGAGCGCCCCGGACGGTGTCACCGTCTCGCCCGCCGAGGGCTCCGTGTCCGTCCCGGCCGGAGGCAGTGCGTCCGCGACGGTGACCGTGACGGCCGCGGACGGCGCGTCCGCCGGAGTGCGCTCCGTCGTGGTGTCGGGCGACGGGCTCGTGGGCCGCGCGCTGCCCGTCCAGGTGAGCGACGGCACCGGCAGTCCACGGGCGCTGACGGCCGACTTCAGCGGCGCGTCCGTCACCTCGATCGACCTGGCCTCGAAGAAGTCCACGAACATCCCCGTGGGCGCCAACCCCGGCGAGGTGGTCACGAGTGCCGACGGGCGCACCGCCTACGCGGCCGCCCAGGGTTCGAACACGGTCAGCGTGATCGACGTGGCGCGGGGCAGGGTCACCGCCACGGTCCCGGTCGGCAAGGTCCCCGCCGGGCTCGCGCTCACCCCTGACGGCGGCACCCTCTGGGTCGCCAACTACGGGGACGGCACGGTCCAGCCCGTCGACACGGCCTCCCTCACCCCGGGCACACCCGTCCGGGTCGGCAACGGGCCCGAGAACATGGCGATCACCCCGGACGGCCGCACCCTCTACGTGCCCAACATCAAGGACGACACCGTCA
The DNA here is from genome assembly GCF_964272415.1 of Streptomyces sp. SudanB52_2052. NCBI lineage: Bacteria > Bacillati > Actinomycetota > Actinomycetes > Kitasatosporales > Streptomycetaceae > Streptomyces > Streptomyces sp. SudanB52_2052. The sequence continues at coordinate 2,038,327 of NZ_OZ186796.1, forward strand.
CCCCGGTCGACCTGGCCACCCGGAAGGCCGGGGCCCCCGTCCCGGTGGGGCCGAGCCCCTTCAACATCGTGGCCGCGCCCGACGGGAAGCGGGTGTACGTGTCCAACTCCGGCGGCTCGACCATCACTCCGATCGACACGGCCACGCAGGACACCGAGCCGACGCTCCTGGTCTCCGGCCAGGCCTACGGTCTCGCCCTGTCGCCGGACGGCCGGACCCTGTGGGTCAGCCCGAGCACCGGCGACACCGTCACGCCCGTCGACACCGTCACCGGCGTCCCGGGGAAGCGGGTGACGGTCGGCAGGTCGGCCTTCGACGTCGCCCTGGACTGGAACGGCGCCACGGCGTACGTCACGACGGCCGACGCGGGTGAACTCGTCCCGGTCGACACGGGTTCCGGTGCCGTCGGGACACCGCTGGCGACCGGCGCCTATCCGCTGGCCGTGGCGCTGACGCCGGTGCCGGTGCCGGCTGAGTGACGCGGGACGGCCGGGGCCCGGTGGCGGGCCCCGGCCGTCCGGTCCGGGTCGGCGCGGATCAGCTCGCCGTGCGGCGGATCCGGCCCGCGTACCTCTTCTCCAGTTCCAGGTTGCCCTCGAAACCGCCGGGCACGTTGGCCGAGACGTAGACCGGGGGGCGCTCGCCGGCGGCGAGGAGGCGGCCGGCCGCCTCGGCGACCGTCATCTGGACCAGCATCACGCCGGTGAGCGTGGACAGGGCGCAGACCGAGCCGCCGCCGGGCAGTTCGAGCAGCGAGTCGCCGCGCGGGGCCGCGTTGTCGAGGACGACGTCGGCGATGTCGGCCAGTTTCCGGCCGCTGGGGTGGGCGGCGGGGACGGCCCGGGTGTGGGTGAGGGAGGTGAGGGCCAGGACGCGGTGGCCGCGCTCCTTGGCGTGCAGGGCCATCTCGACGATGACGCTGTTGACCCCGGAGTTGGAGACGACGACGAACAGGTCCTGGGGGCGCGGGGCGGCGAGCTCGTAGATCCGCGCGGCCACCCCGGCCCGGCGTTCGAGGAGCGGGTCGTCCAGGGCGGAGGGGTCCTCACCGCCGTAGAGCACGAGGTCGGCGATGCTGAGCCGGTTGGTGGGGACCAGTCCGCCGGCGCGGCCGGCGAGTTCGAGGACGAGGGCCTGCGAGTGGCCGGTGCCGAAGGCCTGGACGACACCGTCGGAGCGCACGCACGCGGCGACCAGCTCCGCGGCGGCGGCCACGTCGTCGCGGGAGGACGCGATGACCTTCTGGAGGACGGCGAGGCTTTCCCGCGCGAACCCTTGGGCGCTCACAGACTCGACGGACACGCGACACTCCCCACTGATGGACGGCCCTGATGGATTGGATTGAGTCCTGATGGATTGAACCACCCTATACATCTCCATCGATGAATCAATAAATCACACGCTCGGGCCCGCGGGCAATCGGGTCCTGGTATTCAATCCGTGCCGCAATAGGTGGCTGATACCTTCTCCCCATGCCTCCTACGGACGTCACGACACTGATCCGCACCGAGCTGCCCCGGCTGGCGGGCTCCCTGCGGAAGGTCGGCGAGCTGATCCTGGAGGATCCGGCCGCCGTCACCCACTGCTCGGCCGCCGAGCTGGGCCGCCGCACCGGCACCTCCCAGGCGACGGTGACCCGTTTCTGCCGCGCCATCGGGCTCGACTCCTACCAGCACCTGCTGATCGAACTGGCCCAGGAGCGTGGCCGCGGGGAGGCCTCCGACTGGGGCACCGCCGAGATCGGCCCGGACATCTCGCCCGACGACAGCCTGGAACGGGTCGTGCAGGTCGTCGGCACCGCGGACCTGCGGGCGGTGCAGCAGACCATCGACCGGATCGACCTCGACGCCGTCGAGCGCGCGGCGCAGGCGACCGCCCGGGCCCGCCGGATCGACGTCTACGGGGTCGGCGGCAGCGGCGCCGTGGCACAGGAGACCGAGACCCGGCTGTTCCGGATCGGCTGCGCGGTGCGCGGCTGGACCGAGGTGCACGCCGCGACGACCTCCGCCGCCCTGCTCACCCCGGCCGACGTGGCGATCGGCATCTCCCACTCGGGGGCGACGCGCGAGACCATCGAGCCGTTCGAACTGGCCAAGGAGCGCGGTGCCACCACCGTCGCCATCACGGCCGACCCGCGCTCGCCGCTGGCCCGGGCCGCCGACGTCCGGCTCGTCTCCTCGTCCTCCGAGACCAGCTTCCGCACCGGCAGCATCGGCGCCCGGCACAGCGTGCTGGTGCTCATCGACTGCCTCTACGTCCGGGTCGCCCAGCTCTCCTACCAGCGGGCGAGCGCCTCGCTGGCACTGACCGACCACATCGCCGGGCAGCATGCGGTGAGGAACCGGCGGGGCAGGTGACCCCGGCCGGGCATGCATGGATGAACCACCAAGTTGACGCGAAGGTGGTTGTTTGAATCACTCCTGCCGTGCAGGATGGGGCTCCCCCAGAGCACTCGTAGGAGCCCCATGCGCGTCACCTCTGTCGAGTCGACCGAGCTCTTCACCGGGACCACCGAGCAGCCGCGCCAGGTGGTCGCCGTCGAGCTGAGCCACACCCCGGGCCGGACCGTCCGGCTCACCGTCGAGGGCCCGGGCCTCACCGGCACCGCGGAGACCTCCGTGGGCGAGGACGGCACGGCACGCGCCGAGATACCCGTGACCGGCGCGGACCTGGTCCCCGGCGACCGCCGCGAGATCACGGTCACCGCCGTCGACGGGGACGCGTCCGCCTCGCACACGGGCGTGTTCACGGCGGCCGAACCCGGCTGGACCATGTTCATGGTCAGCCACTTCCACTACGACCCCGTCTGGTGGAACACCCAGGGTGCCTACACCGAGACCTGGGACGTCGCCGACGACCCCGCCGCCACCGGCCTGCCGGCCCGCACCTTCGACTCGCGCGGACAGTCCGGCATGAGCCTCGTGCGGGCCCACTGCGACCTGGCCCGCCGCGACCCCGCCTACACCTTTGTGCTCGCCGAGGTCGACTACCTCAAGCCCTACTGGGACGCCTTCCCGGAGGAACGCGCCTTCCTGCGGCAGCTGATCCGCACCGGCCGCGTGGAGATCATGGGCGGCACCTACAACGAGCCCAACACCAACCTCACCGGCGCCGAGGCGACCATCCGCAACGCCCTGTACGGCGACGGCTTCCAGCGTGGCGTCATCGGCGCGTCCCCGGAGACCGCCTGGCAGCTGGACGCCTTCGGGCACGACCCGCAGTTCCCGGGGCTGATGGCGGACGCGGGGGTGACCTCCAGCTCGTGGGCGCGCGGGCCGTTCCACCAGTGGGGGCCGACGCTGTCGGTCTTCGGCGAGGAGCCGCGCGATCCGAACCGCATGCAGTTCCCGGCCGAGTTCGACTGGATCGCCCCCTCCGGCCGCGGGCTGCTCACCGCGTACATGGTGAACCACTACGGCGCCGGCTGGGCGATCGACAACGCGCCCACCCTGCCCCAGGCGGAGGCCGCCGCGTACCAGCTCTTCCAGCGGCTCAAGCAGGTCGCCCTCACCCGCAACGTGCTCCTCCCCGTCGGCGGGGACTACGCGCCGCCGTGCCGCTGGGTGATGGACATCCACCGCGACTGGAACGCCCGCTACGTCTGGCCGCGCTTCATCAGCGCGATCCCCCGGGACTTCTTCGCCGCCGTCCGCGCGGAACTCCGGGCCGAGGGCCGCAAGGCATCGCCGCAGACCCGCGACATGAACCCGATCTACACCGGCAAGGACGTCTCCTACATCGACACCAAACAGGCCCAGCGCTTCGGCGAGACCCTCCTCGCCGACGCCGAGGCCTGGGCGACGCTCGCCTCCCTCGTGACCGGCCACCCCTACCCGGACGCGGCCCTCGACAAGGCCTGGCGGCAACTGGTCTACGGCGCCCACCACGACGCCATCACCGGCTCGGAGTCGGACCAGGTGTACATCGACCTGATGACCGGCTGGCGGGAGCTGCACGACCTGGCCGTGAGCGTGCACGCCGACGCCACCCAGGCCCTGGCCGACGAGGTCGCCCCGGGCGACGGACCCGACCTCGTCGTGTTCAACTCCGCGACCTGGACGCGGCAGGACGTGCTGACGATCGACGACCCGGGTCTGGTGCCGGACGGCCTGCCCGCGGTCCGGGAGGACGGCCGGCTCCACGTCGTCGTGCCGGAGTCGCCCGGCATGGGCCTCAAGGCGCTCCCGCTCACCGAGGGGACCGTCCCCGGCTGGGCACCCGGCGAGGGCCTCACCATCCGCAACGAGTTCTACGAGGTGACGGTCGACCCGGCGCGCGGCGGCGGCGTCAGGAGTCTGCGCGCGCTCACCGAGGGCGGCCGGGAACTGCTCCGGGACGGGGACGTCGGCAACGAGATCGTCGTCCAGGAGGAGTACCCGAGGCATCCGCGCTTCGGGGAGGGCCCCTGGCACCTCACCCCGACCGGCACGACCGCCGCCCGCAGCCGGGACGTGCCGGCCGAGGTCCGCACCGAGCACTCCGCCGCCGGCTCCCGGATCACCGTCACCGCCGACCTCGGCCTGTTCCGCTACACCCAGCGGCTGACGCTGTGGCAGGGCGTCGACCGGCTCGACGTCACCACGACCGTCGACGGGTACGACGGCGCCGACCGGCTGATCCGGGTGCGCTGGCCGTCGGACGTGCGGGGCGGACTGCCGGTGCACGAGGTGGCGGATGCGGTGATCGGGCGCGGGTTCGGGTTCGTGGAGGTGGACAGCGAACGGTTCCCGTGGACGCTGGACAACCCGGCGAACACCTGGTTCGGCCTCGGCTCCACCGCCCGCGTCGCCGTCCACGACGACTCCGGCACGCTCCTCGGGCACCGCGCGATCGGCGTCGCCGAACTCGTCCACTCCGACTGGGACAGCGCGGGCGACCTCGGCGCGCCGCTGGCGGCGGCCCTGGTCCGCGCCGGGGTCACGGCGACCTCGACCGTCGCCGGAGGCCCCCGCTACGGCGACCTGGAGGTCGACTCCAACCTGCCCGACATCCGGATCGCCGTCGGCGGCCCCGACCGCAACGCCGTGGTCGCCGAGGCCCTCGGCTGGGACCCGGCGGCCGGCCGGGAACTGCGGCGTCAGCTCGCCGAGCGGGGCGTGGCGGCCGTGTGGGTCGCGCCGCGCGCCTGCCTGCGCGAGGAGTGGGTGCCCGGGGCCGACCTGCGCGACCTGGAACGGCTGCCGCTGCTGGTGGTGGCGGGCGCCCGCCCCGAGGACGACGCCAAGGCGGTCGACGCGGTCGTCGCCGACCTGGACGACTTCACGGTGACGGCCACGGCCGCCGGCGGCGGCGAGGCACTGCCGCCCGGCGACGCCTGGGACGGCCGGAGCTTCGCGATCCTCAACCGCGGCACGTCCGGCTGCGTGGTCACCGCCTCCGGCGACCTCTACATGTCCCTGATGCGCTCCTGCACCGGCTGGCCGTCCGGCATCTGGATCGACCCGCCGCGCCGGACCGCCCCGGACGGCTCCGGCTTCCAGCTCCAGCGCTGGTCGCACACCTTCGAGTACGCCGTCGTCGCGGGCCCGGGCGACTGGCGCGCGCTGCGGCTGCCCCGGGCCGGGCACGCCTACAACCACCCGCTCACGGCCCGGGTCCGCCGGTCCCCCGGCGGCTCCCTCCCCCGCGACACGGCCCTGCTGCGGCTGGAGCCCGCCGGCGAGGTGCTCCTCGACGCGCTCAAGCCGGCCGGCTCCCCGCTGGCCCGCGGCAGCGCGGCGCGCGTGGACCCCGGGCAGGGCGTCGTGGTCCGCGTGCACGAGGTGGACGGCCGGCCCGCCACGGCCCGGGTGACCGGACCGGTGGCCTGGGCGGCGGGCTCCCGCGCCGACGTCCTGGAGACGCCCGGGGAGCCGCTGGCCCCGGACGGGGACGGTGGCCTCGAGGTCGACCTGACCGGCTTCGAGGTCGCCACCGTCCTCGCCACACCGGCCCACGCGCCGGACCCGGCGCCCGGCCCCGGCATCGACGCCCACGAGCCCGCCCAGCCGGTCGCCACCCGCTACTGGCTCCACAACTGCGGACCGGCCCCGCGCGGCAACATGCCGGTCGCGGTGTACCTCTCCCCCTCAACCCTCACCGCCGACGGCCCGGTCACCGCGACCGTCCGGGTCTCCTCGGAGCTGACCGACGCACCGGCGTCCGGCACGGTGACCTTCGAGACACCTCCCGGCTGGACCACCGAACCCGCTGAACTCCCCTACGCCCTCGGCCCCGGCGGCTTCACCCTCACGGACATCACGGTGACCCCGCCCCCGGACGCGACACCCGGCCGCCACCGTCTCGCGGCGCGCCTGTCCTACGGCGGCCAGACCTACGAGGACGTGGTGGCCCTGGACGTGCCGGGCGGGCACAAGGGCCCGACGCTGCTGGCGGATCTGGGAGTGGACCGGGTGTCCGTGCGCCGCGGCGAGCGGGCCAGGGTCCCCGTGACCCTGCACAACACCACCCACGGCTCCGTCAACGGCACCCTGTGGGCCGTCTCCTCCTGGGGCACCTGGCCCGGCGTCACCCCGGGCTGCCAGGGCTTCACGGTGCCGGGCGGGGAGCAACTGGAGTCCGCGATCGAGGTGGACGGCGCCGCGATCCCACCCGGTTCGTACTGGCTGATGGCGAAGGTGGCCTGGCACGGATGCGTGGCGTACACGAAGGCGGTGGAGCTGGAGGTGACGCCATGACGGGGGATTACGCAGCAAGCATCCGCGGCGAGCCGATCCCGAAGGAACGCGTGGCCGCCTTCTTGGATGCCGGAGGGGCAGCCTCCCTTAGGGGCGCGGGGAACTGCGCGCCCAGCCACAACGACGCCGCACCCGCAAGACGACACCGCCAACAACGGCGCTGGGCGACCCAGGTAGTCGTCACAGACGAACTCGCCCGCCGCACCTGCACGGAACGGGGCCTCGCAACACCGGAAGACGTCTCGCCGGCGCAGATGCTCACCATCCCCGAAGCCGACGTCGCCGACCTGGGCAGCATCGTCGCGGCAGCACTCGCCCACTCCCCCGCCGCCCGAGCCCTCCTCGCCGACCTGGAAGGCGAGCAGCACATCCCGGAAACGGCCGTACGGGACTACTACGACCGCAACCGGGACCGTTACCTCACCCCCGAGGCGCTACGCCGCGGCGTCGACCCCTTCGACGAACCGGCGCCCTCCGACATCCACCCCTACGAGCACGTCCGCAACGGCATCGCACAGGAACTGCGCCAGGCCGCAGCCCGCCGCGCGTTCTTCGACTGGCTGGACGAAGCCCGAGCCGACGTCGAGTACGCCGAAGGCCACGAACACCCCGGCGACCCCACGCATCAGGACCACGAACACCGTCACTGACCGCCGTACGCAACCGAACAGCAACACGGCAAACCATTGACCTCCGATGAATTCTGGTCCACCTTTTCATCAATCGAAGTCCAACTTGGTGATTTGAGCCAGCACCGACTGGTCCCAGGAGGGCAGCAATGCGCGCAAGAAGACTCACCGGATCCCTGACCTGTCTGGTCGTCCTGACGCTGACGGCCGCCGGCTGCGGCCTGTCCGGCGGCGGATCCGACGGCGGTGACGCCACGGCCGGCGGCTGCAAGGTCGACAAGGGCAACGTCGGTTCCGGCAAGCTCTCCGGCGAGCTCAAGGGGAAGATCACCTTCCAGACCACCAACCTGAAGAAGGACTTCGGGACGTACTTCAACGGCGTCATCGACGCCTTCGAGCAGGCCCACCCGGGCACCGAGATCAACTGGATCGACGACCCGGGCGACGCCACCTTCACCCAGCGCCTGGTCGCGGACGCGCAGGGCTGCACGCTGCCGGACGTGGTGAACATCAACGTCAACACGGCGGTGGCGCTGACGAAGAACGGCTACCTGCTGAACCTGGACACCAAGGCACCGGACGCGGGCAAGCCGTTCACGCCCGCGATGTGGAAGTCCAGCGTGTACGCCGACGCGGACGGCAAGCGGGTGCACAGCGTGCTGCCCTGGTACTCCGGCGGCATCGTGCAGACCTTCAACACCGACCTGATGAAGAAGGCGGGCCTGGACCCGGCCAAACCTCCGACGACCGTCCTCGGTCTCTTCGACGACGCCGAGAAGATAGCCAAGGCCTCCGGCGGCAAGTACTACGCGTTCCTCGCCAACCCTCAGCTGCGCATCCCCGCCGACTGGCAGCAGATGGGCATCAAGGTCCTGTCCGAGGACGGCAAGAAGTTCACCTTCGCCGACGACCCGAAGACGGTTCAGTGGGTCGAGGCGATGACGAAGCTCTACAAGGCCGGCGGCATGCCCCGCGACTCGCTGTCCTCCACGCAGGACCCGGCCAACGTCTACGGCCAGGGCAAGCTGGTCTACGGCCCCACCAACCCCAACTTCCTGCGGTTCATCCAGCAGAACAACCCGAGCGTCTACAAGAAGACCGGCGTGGCCCGCTACATGCTGGACGCCCTCGGCCACACCGTCGGCGCCCCGCAGTACATCGGCGTCGCCTCCACCAGCAAGAACGCGGCGACCGCGCTGGCCTTCGCGCGGTTCCTGACCAACGCGGAGAACCAGCTGGAGTGGGCGAAGGACCCGAACGTCGTCATCTTCCCCTCCACCACGGCCTCCCTGAACGACCCGTTCTTCCAGTCGGTCAAGGGCGACGACCCGTTCGCCCAGGCCCGCAAGATCGTCGCCAGTGACCGCAAGACCGCCACGGCCGACGAGATCGCGCTGACGCCGGGCGAGCTGAACGCCATCTCGGCCCAGATCCAGCTGGCCATGCAGGGCAAGAAGAGCGCCGCGGACGCTCTGAAGGAGGCGCAGTCCAAGGCCAACCAGCTGATCGAACAGGGCAGTTGAGGATGACCCGACCGATCGTGCACGAGGCGCCCGTCCCCGCTCCCCCGGGTGCGGGCGCCCGCGGCCCCGGCGCTTCCCCGTCGCCCTCGCCGGGGCTCCTGCGCCGCGCCCTCCGCTCCGTGACGCCCGGCCCGAGCGCGGACGCGGGGGGCGCGGCGCTCTACCGCCGCTGGTGGCTGCCCTGGCTGTGGATGACCCCGGCGATCGTCGGAGCGACCGTGTTCGGGGTCTTCCCGTTCCTCAACACCGTCGTCGTTTCCTTCACCGACGCCAAGCCGCTCGGCGGGGCGTACGACGTCGTCGGCCTGGACAACTACCGGCGGATGCTGAGCGACCCGGACTTCTGGCTCGCCACCCGCAACAGCCTGCTGTACGCGCTGATCGTCGTCCCGCTGATGGTGCTGCTGCCGCTGCTGCTCGCGATCCTGGTGGAGAAGAACCTGCCGGGCATCGGCTTCTTCCGCTCCGCGTTCTACACGCCGGTCCTCGCCTCCAGCGTGGTCGTCGGCCTGAGCTGGCAGTGGCTGCTGAGTGACCAGGGGCTGGTCAACACCTGGCTGCAGAAGGCCCACCTCATCCGCGAGGCCATCCCGTTCCTGTCGGACTCGTGGCTGATCCTGTTGTCGGCGATGGGCCTGACGCTGTGGAAGGGCCTCGGCTGGTACATGATCTTCTATCTGGCGGCCCTCGGGAACGTCCCCAGGGAGCTGCACGAGGCGGCGGCCGTGGACGGGGCGGGCGCGGTGCGCCGTTTCTGGCACGTCACCGTGCCCGGGGTCCGCCAGTCGATGATGCTGGTCGGCACCCTGACCGGCATCGGCTCCCTCAGGGTCTTCACCGAGATCTACATGCTCGGCGGCTCCACCGGCGGCCCCGGCGGCGCCGACCGCACGCTGCCCTTCTACATCCGCGACGTCGGCCTCGACCCGCTCACCGGCAACGCCGGCTACGGCGCCGCGGTCAGCGTCGCCCTGTTCGCCCTGACCCTTGGCCTCACGCTGCTCGCCCAGCGCCTGACGAAGGAGGACGAGGCATGACGACCGCCGTCGACAAGCGTTCCGTCCCGGCCCGCCGCCGGCGTCTCATGCCCCGGTGGCGCGACTACGGCCGCCCCCGCGAACTCGTCGTCCGCTACCTGCTGCTGGTGTTCGTCCTCTTCATCACCATCGGCCCGCTGCTGTGGCAGCTGCTGTCGTCCCTCAAGGGCGCGGGCGAGGACGTCTTCGGCGCGGGCGCCTCCCTGTTCCCGCACCATCCGTCGCTGCGCGCCTACCGCGAGGTCTTCGACCAGGTGCCGGTGTGGACGTACATCCGCAACAGCGTGTTCGTCGCGGTGCTGTCCATCACCAGCCAGCTCGTCTTCTCCACGATGGCCGGCTACATGCTCTCCAAGCCCGGCTGGAAGGGCCGCAAGCTGGTGTGGGTCGTGCTGCTGGCGTCCATGATGTTCCCGTTCGAGTCGATCATGGTGTCGCTGTTCCTCAGCATCCGGGACCTGGGCCTGGTCGACAACCTCGTCGGTGTGTGGCTGCCCGGTTTCGTCGCCGCGATCAACGTCCTCATCATGCGCGCCGCGTTCCTCGCCGTGCCGCGCGAGATCGAGGACGCGGCGATGCTGGACGGGGCGGGCGAGTGGAAACGCTTCCGGTACCTGTACCTGCCCTCCGCCTACGGCGCGATCCTGGTCGTCACCATCAACACCTTCATCAGCGCCTGGGACGACTTCCTGTGGCCGCTGATCGTGCTGCGCACCGAGGACCACTTCACGCTGACGCTGGGTCTGGCGCGGCTGCAGACCTCGTCGTTCGGCTATGACCAGCGGATGGTGATGGCCGGTTCGGTGATCTCCGTGATCCCGGTGCTGGTGCTGTTCGTCATCACCCAGCGCTGGTTCTACAAGGGCGTCTCGTCCGGTGCCGTGAAGCTCTGACCGACCCGGAGCCCGACCGGTACGGCGGTCAGGGCCCGGCGCGCCGACTCCGCCACGCGGATCTCGACCGTGCCGGGCAGGACCGCCGTCTCCAGGTCCGCTCCCACCTGGGCGAGTTGCTCCGCCCCCAGCGGGAACACGGCCGTGCGGCACTCGCCCGGGGCCAGGTCGAGGGCCTGGAAGCCCCGGAGTTCGAGCGTGCGCGGCCAGACGGGGGTGATGATCCTGCGCAGGTACAGCTGCGCGACGGTACGCCCCTGCCGTTCGCCCGTGTTGGTGACGTCGACCTCGACGGTCCGCCCCGACAGCCGGGGCGGGCCGTAGGCGAAGGTCGTGTAGGACAGCCCGTGCCCGAAGGAGTACAGCGCCTCGGCGCTGTCGTCGACGTAGCCGCCGTACTCGGTGTCCTTGTGGTTGTAGTGGACGGGCAGGTGCCCCGCCGAGCGCGGTACGGAGACGGGCAGCCGGCCCGCGGGTTCGGCCCGGCCGAGCAGCACCTCGGCGATCGCCTCGCCGCCCCACGGGCCCGGGTACCAGGCGGTGAGCAGCGCGGCGGCCCGTTCGGCCGCCTCGGGGACGGCGTGCGGACGTCCCTGGACCAGGACGACGACCGTGGGGGTGCCGGTCGCGGTGACGGCGTCGAGCAGGGCGTGCTGGGCGCCGCCGAGCCGCAGCCCGGCGAGGTCGACGCCCTCGCCGCAGGTCATCTCGGACACGACGGTGCGCGCGGCCCCGTTGGCGTCGAACTCCGTGTCCGGCGTCCGGGCGCTGCTGCCGCCCAGCACCAGCACGGCCGCGTCGCAGGCGGCGGCCGCGGCGATGGCCTCGGGGATGCCGGACAGGTCGTCGCCGGTGAGGGCGCAGCCGCGGGCGTGGCGGACGTCGGCGCCGGTCCGCCGGAGCGCGTCGAGGACGCTGGTGCCGGTGCCGGGGCGCTGCGGGGCGGTGTAGTCGCCGAGCTGGTGGGCGACGGTGTCGGCGTGTGGGCCCAGGACGGCGATCCGTGAGGTGCCCGGCAGGGGCAGGACGCGCTGGTCGTTGTGGAGGAGGGTGACGGCGGCGCGGGCGAGGGCGGTGCTGAGGGCGCGTCCGGCGGCGGGGTCCGGGAACGGGCCCGCGCTGCAGGGCTGTTCGAACAGGCCCAGGCGGAACTTGAGCCGCAGCACCCGTGCGACGGCCTCGTCCAGGGCCTGTTCGCTCACCAGGCCCCGCTCGACCGCTTCCTCCAGGTGGGTGAAGCCCTCGTCCCACAGGCTGAGGTCGACGCCGGCGTGGAGGGCGAGGGCGCCGGCGGAGACCGGGTCGCCGGTGACGCGGGCGAGCCGGTCCACGGCCAGTCCGTCCGCCATGACGAGCCCGTCGAAACCCCAGCGCTCCCGCAGCAGCCCGGTGAGCAGGGCGCGGTTGCCGGAGCAGGGCATCCCGTCGACCTCGTTGTAGGCGGCCATGACGGCGGCGGCCCCGGCCCGGACACCGGCACGGGCGGCGGGCAGGTGGATCTCGTGCAGTTCGCGCGGCCCGAGTTCGGACTCGGCGGAGTTGCGGCCGCCGACGGTGGCGCCCTGCCCGGCGAAGTGCTTGAGGACGACGGGGGCCTTGTCGGCGGCGAAGGTCCCGTCCGGCCCCGGCTCGCCCTGCATGCCGCGGACGAGCGCCTCGGTGAGCCGGGCGGCCAGGTAAGGGTCCTCGCCGAAGCACTCCTCGGTCCGGCCCCAGCGCGGGTCCCGGGCGATGTCCAGGGCGGAGACGAGCGCGACATGGCCGCCGCGGGCGCGCAGTTCGGCGGCGGCGTGGGCGGCGGCCCGCTCGTACAGCCCGGGGTCCCAGGTGGCGCCGACGGCCAGGTTGACGGGCAGGACCGTGCCGTCGAGGGCCATGTGGCCGTGCGGCACCTCCTCGACGAACAGCGCGGGTATGCCGAGCCGGCTGCTGTCGACGACGTGCCGCTGCACGAGGTGGGCCAGTTCCGCGCCGTCGGCGGCGCCGGATCCGCCGGCGTGGTCGACACCGGACCAGGCGTCGGCGCGCAGCAGCCCGTACAGCGCGCCGAGTCCGGCGAACCGCTCGGTCTCGGCGTACAGGGCGTCGGTGAGCTCGAAGCGGCCGTCGGAGGTGCGGCGGTAGGCGTCCCAGCCGTACATCCGCTGGTTGAGCTGGCCCGCCTTCTCACGCAGGGTCATCCGGGAGAGCAGGTCGCGGACGCGGGCGTCGACGGGGGCGGCGGCGTCCCGGTAGAGGGGCGCGGTGACGGTCATGGGCGGCCGCCGTGGGTGAGGCGGGCCAGGGCGACGGCGCCGCGGCAGCCGTCGGGGACCCAGTCGAGGGTCAGGTCGAGGGCGTGCAGGCGGGCTTCGAGCCGGGAGGTGAGGGGGCCGTCGGGGCCGAGCAGTCCGCCGGTGGCGACGACCCGTTCCCCGGGACCGGGCTCCAGGGCCCGGACCGTCTCGGTGAGATGGTCGGCGGCCTCGTCCAGGATGGCCAGGGCGACGGCGTCCCCGGCCGCCTCGACGACGAGGGGCGCGAGCCGTGCCAGGCGGATGGGGGGCTCCGCCATGACGGCGGGGAGCACGTGCCGGCGGTAGGCCTCGCGGTGCGGGCGGGACCAGGGGATGCCGGCGTGGGGCGGGACGCCGTACCCGGCGGCACCGGGAACACCGCCCCGGCCACCGGTCCCGTGCGGGGCGGTGACGCCGGGGAGCCCGCCCGGGCCACCGGTCCCATGCGGGGCGGTGACGCCGGGGACACCACCCCGGCCACCGGTCCCGTGCGGGGCGGTGACGCCGGGGAGCCCGCCCGGGCCACCCGTTCCGTGCGGGGCGTCCGCGTCCTCGCCGAGCGGCCTGACCACGACACCGCCGGCCGCGGTGGGCGACGGCCCGCCGGGCAGCACGTCGTCGGGCACGCCCAGTTCCCGTCCCACCGCCGCCGCCAGCACCGTCGCCGCGCCCCTGCCGTCGGCCATCCTGAGGGCGGCCCGGACCGCCGCCCGGCCGATCCAGAAGCCGCTGCCGTCGTCGCCGAGGAGCCAGCCGTCGCCGTCCACGGTGGCGGTGCCGCGGCGGGCGGTGATGCGCATGGCGACCGCGCCGGTGCCCGCCACCAGGGCGAGTCCGTCGGCCGGGGCTCCCGGTGCGCCGGCGAAGGCCGCCTCGATGTCGCTGCTGACGAGGGGCGGGCCGGCGTCGATGCCCAGGCGGCGCAGGGCGGCCGTGAGGGCGGCCAGGGCGTTGCGCCGCCCCGGCTCGTCGGCGGCGGCGTCCGTCGCGCCCGCGAAACCACCGGCGACGGCCACGACCCGGTCCCGGACCGGTTCCGGTACGGCCCTCGCGAGCGCCTCGGCGAGGTGCTCGGTGAGCTGCGGCCCGGGGACGGTCAGGGCGTTGCCCGGCCCGGCGGCGCCCTCGCCCAGCGGACGTCCGTCCTCGGCGGTCGCCAGGACCGCCCGGGTGCGCGTGCCGCCCGCGTCGATACCGATCACCAAGGAGGCGGCGCCTTGACACTCCTGGTTCAATTCATTACCCATCGCCGACTATGGTGATTGATGCATTCACGCAGGGCAAGACTCGCCCCGGGGAGGATCCCATCTCTACGCTCCGCTTCGGCGTCAACTACACGCCCCGCCGCGGCTGGTTCCACGCCTGGCACGACTTCGACCCGGCGCACGCCCGCGAGGACCTGGACCAGATCGCCGCCCTCGGCCTCGACCACGTCCGGGTCTTCCACCTCTGGCCGCTGCTCCAGCCCAACCGCACGTTCATCCGCCCCGCGGCCGTGGACCAGCTGGCCCGCCTGGTCGACCTGGCGGGCGAGGCCGGCCTCGACGTCCTGGTGGACGGCGTGCAGGGCCATCTGTCGAGCTTCGACTTCTACCCGGCGTGGACGCGCAGCTGGCACCACCGCAACGTGTTCACGGACCCGGAGGCGGTCGCCGCCCAGGCCGAGCTGATGCGCACGCTCGGCCGGGCCCTCGCCGACCGTCCCCACCTCATCGGCCTCCAGCTCGGCAACGAACTCAACAACCTGGTCGAGCACAACCCGGTGACCCCGGCCGAGGTCGACCACTACCTCGACACCCTGCTGGCCGCCGCCCGCGAGCACCTGCCCGAGGGCCGGCTCGCGACCCACTCCGCCTACGACGCCGCCTGGTACGGCGACGACCACCCCTTCACCCCCGAGGCCTCGGCCCGCAAGGGCGATGTGACGACCGTCCACCCCTGGGTGTTCTCCGGCGACTGCGCCCGCCGCTACGGCCCCCGCTCCCCCCAGGTGCTGCACCTCGCCGAGTACGGCACGGAACTCGCCAAGGCCTACGCCGAGGACCCGGCCCGTCCGGTCTGGGTGCAGGAGACGGGCGCCCCGGAGCCCCACATCCCGGCGGCCGACGCCCCGGACTTCGCCCGGGCGACCGTGCGGAACGCGGCCGGGTGCGAGGGGCTGTGGGGTGTGACGTGGTGGTGCTCCCACGACGTGGACCGCTCCCTCGCCGACTACCCGGAACTGGAGTACACCCTGGGCCTGTTCGACTCCCGAGGCCGCGCCAAGCCGATCGCGACCGCCCTCGCCGAGACCGTCGCCGAGGTGCGCGCCGGGCTCCATCCGGCCCGGCCCCGGGACACGGCCCTGGTCCTGGAGTGCACGCCGTCCACCCGCTCCGTGTCCGGCCCGGGGGGCGCGTACTTCGAGGCATGGACGGCCCTGCGCGCCGAGGGTGCCCGCCCGGCGGTGGTCCTGGCCGAACGGGCGGACGACGCCGCGTACCTGGCGGCGCGCGGCATCAAGGACGTCGTACGGCTGCCGTGAGGAGCCGGGCTCCGGTCAGCACCTCGGCGACGGCCCGCAGGTTCGCCCGCCCGCGTCCGTAGGAGCAGAGCGCGCCGCCCTCCGGCAGTCCGGTGTCCACGCGTACGGCATCGGGCCGCCGGGCCAGCAGGGCGGCGCGCAGCCGTTCCTGCCAGGGGTGCAGTCCGGCGTCACAGGTGGCGACGACCAGGGGCACCGCGTCCGAGGCGCGCAGGATCCCTTCGACGACGGCGGCCTGTTCGGCCGGCTCCTCGGTGACCGCGGTCCCCGTGGCGGTGGGGTCGAGGGCGCGCACCTCGGTGAGCAGGTCCTCGCCGCCCCAGTTGAGCGCGGGGTGCGGCGGCGGGAACAGGTCGACGACGTGGGCGCCGCGCACGGCCCGCGGCACCGGCCGGACACGGACGGCCCGGCGCGCCGCCTCCAGCCCGGCCCCCGCGTCCCAGCCGTCGACCGCCCGGGCCGGGGCGGCGTACCGCTCGGCGAGCCGCCGTACCCGCCCGGCGGCCTCCCGCACCCGCTCCTCGGCCAGCACGCCGGAACGCAGCGCGTCGAGCACCGCGTCCCGGCAGGCCAGGGTGGTTTCCGGGTCCGGCACGGCGACGATGACCTGGTCGGCGCCCGCGGCGAGGGCGATCCGCGCCCCGGCGGCCTCCCCGTAGCGGTCGGCGATGGCCTTCATCTCCAGGGCGTCGCTGACCAGGACGCCGTCGAAGTCCAGTTCGTGGCGGAGCAGATCGCCGAGGATGCGGCGGCTCAGGGTGGCGGGCCGTTCGGGGTCGAGGGCCGGGAAGACGACGTGGGCACTCATGATCATCGGTACGCCCGCGCCGACGGCCGCGCGGAACGGTTCGAGGTCGGCCCGCAGCTCGTCGTACGGCCGGGGGTCGACGGCGATGCCGTGGTGGCTGTCCGTCTCGGTGCCGCCGTGCCCGGGGAAGTGCTTGGCGCAGGAGGCGACGCCCCGCCGTTCGGTGGCGGCGATCCAGGCCCGCAGGTGCCGGGCGGCCAGGGCGGGGTCGGCGCCGAAGGACCGGGTGCGCACGATCGGGTTGCGCGGATCGTGCTGGAGGTCGGCGACGGGGGCGTAGGAGGCGGTGATGCCCAGCGTGGCCAGGTGCCCGGCGAGCGCGTCGGCGCAGCGGGCGGTGAGCGCCGGGTCGTCGGCGACGCCGAGGGCGTAGGAGCCGGGCACCTCGGGCGCGCCCGCGCCGACCAGGTGGCCGATGCCGCCGCCCTCGTTGTCGATGGCCACGATCAGGTCGGGTCGCAGGGAGCGCAGGGTGTCGGTGAGTTCCCGTACCTGCTGCGCGTCGCGCACGTTCCGGGTGAAGAGGATGACTCCGCCGAGCCCCCGGTCGATGAGCCGCTTGAGCGGGTCGGGCACGGTCGTCGTGCCGGCGAATCCGGCGACGAGGCAGCGGTGGGCGGCCTCGTCGAGGTCGGGGGGCAGGGGCGCGGAGTGGGTCACTCCGCGAATCCTCTGGCTCGTTGAGCCAATTGTCAACCGACCGGTGGATCACTCATTCACCTCGCCGCGGGTCCGGACCGGCCGAAACGTTCCTGGAGTTCCCGCGTCACCCACTCGCACCCCAGCCGCACCGGTTAGCCTCGTAAGTCACCGATGGTGAACGGGGGTTGCCCATGGTGAACGCCGATCGCACGCCGCCGGACTGCCCTGGGGGCCACGACGGCATGCCGGAGAGCGGCGCCGGCGTCCACCTCCAGGATCAGCTGGAGATCCTCATCCAGGACTTCCGGACGAGCACCGAGCCGCCGATGCCGGTGTTCGTCGTGCACGCGCAGGAGAGCGGGGACGACACGGCGGTGGCCGAACTCGTCCGGCAGCTGCACGCGGGCCAGGAGGCGCACGGCACCCGCTGCGCGGTGGCCCAGGACGCCTACGAGGGCGGCACGGAGGTGCGCCGGGCGGCGGCCATGGTGCGGGCGCTGAGCGACCCCAAGAAGTGGGGCGGCCCGCGGGCGGTCTACCGGCGCTACGCCTTCCCGCGGCTGCGCCTGGTGCACGCGATCGACGACGCGGTCACCGCACTCGCCGCCGCGGGCGCCCCCGGAACCGGGCAGGACCAGCGGCAGCTGCTGCTGAACCAGCTGGCACAGCAGCGCTGGCGGCCGCGGAACACCGCGCGTTGGCGCTCGGGCCTGCCCCTGTTCGACATGGCGCACATCCTCCCGGCGAGCCTCGTCACGGTGCTCGCCGCGCTCCTGGCGCGCAGCGAGTGGTACGTGGCGGTGGCCGCCGGTCTCGTCTTCCTGCTGCTGCTGACCGTCCTCAACTACGTCCTGCCGGGGCGGGCGCCGATCTTCCTGTGGCTGCGCCGGGAGAGCCGCTGGTTCATGACGACGACCTTCCTCAGGGCGGCGGACCAGCCCACCGAGGTGTCGCTGCTGCGGCCGGTGCGGTCCTGGAAGGCGATCGCGGCCCGAGCCTACGACGTGGCCGAGGCGCTCAAGGCGGGCGGCGACTTCCACCTCCAGCTGTGCGTCCTCGCGCTGCGCGAGGACCTGCGGGACAACCACCGCCGCTGGAGCTGGGACCTGCGCGGCTTCAAACGGCCGCGCCCGCCGATGCTGTTCCTCCCCCACGCGGACGACCGCAACGGCGGCATCGAACTGATCCGGGCCGTCAGCGACGTCCGCAGCCGGCGCAGCGAACTCGACCCGCTGCTCGTCGTCGCCGCCGTGCGCTCGGACGACGTGCCGCGCCTGGAGCGCAGCGTGGTGGAGACGACACCCGACCCGGACGCCGCACCGCCCCGGTTCGGCGAGCGGCTGCGCACCTGGTACCGGGAGTGGGGACGCAACCTGCGCGCCGAGCAGTCGCCCAGCCGGGAGCGTTCCGTCCTGCCCTGGGTGATGAAGATCCCGGTGCCGCACGACCAGCTCGCCCCCGTCGAGGAGCGCCGCCGCCATCTGCGGGCCTCCACCCGGCCGACGTTCGCCCGGCTGGTGTGGGCCCTGCACACCCTGGTCCTGGTGATCGCCCTGCTGACCGCCGGCACCGTCATGCGGGCCGACGCCCTGGGGGACCGCTACTGCTCGGCGTCCGTCCTGACCGCCAACCGGGACACCCGGCGCGCGAAGACACCCACCGGCGGCACGGAGTGCATCGGCATCGCCACGGGCGGGGTCCGCTTCGCCGACTGGCTGCCCGCGCCCGGTCCCGGCGACGACCTCAAGACGCTGACGGCCGACGACGAGACGCCTTGGACGCTGGAGGAACTGGAGGACCGCATCGCCCGGCAGAACGCGGACGTCCTCGCCCGGCACTCCCGCAGGTACGTCACCGTCGTCTACGCCGGGCCGCTCAGCGCCGGCCCCGCGGACGGCTCCTCGCTGGTGAAGGGCGCCGAGGAACTGGCGGGCGTGTACCTGGCGCAGGCCGTCGTCAACAGGAACTCCAGCGTGAAACTGCGCGTCCTGCTCGCCAACGGCGGGGTGGACCTGGGCCACCAGGAGGAGATGGCCGAGGCGATCGCCGCCTACGCCGCAGACGACCCGACCGTGGTGGGGGTCGTCGGCACCGGGCGCGACCTGAAGTCGAGCAGGGCGACGACGCGCACGCTGATGGAGGCGGGCCTGCCGATCGTCTCCGGCACGAACTCCGCCACCTATCTGCCCCGCGAGTTCGCCAACTGGTTCAGCCTGGCCGCGACGGACCAGTGGCAGACCGAGCAACTCGGCCTGATAGCCGCCCAGTTACGCACACCCGGCCGACGGCAGTACGCCCTCGTCCTCGCCCGCGACACGGCGCGGACCGACGACCTCTACACCGACGAGCAGGCCCGCTACGGCCAGCGGATGCTGCGCGGGCGCGGCTTCACACTCCTCGACCAGCGCCGCTACGTCCTCAGCGGCGGCAAGCCGGAACTCCGCTCGCACGCCCAGGAGATCTGCCGGGGCGGCCGGGTCCCGTCGGTGATCTACTTCGCGGGCCGGGTGGAGGACGTCGATCCCCTGATGACCCAGCTGGGCACCGAGCCGGGCTGCGCCGGAAAGCCCCTGGCCGTCCTCACCGGCGACGACCTGTCCAAGGCGGACTTCGCCGGCGGCGGCCAGTCCGTCGCGCCGGAGGTCACGCTGTACCACGCGGCCCTGGCCGAGCTGGAGAAGGCCGCCACCACGACCGCCTTCTACCGGGAGGCCACCGCCTACCTCCCCGGGCCGGAGGGCCGACGCCTGCGCCACGACAGCCCCGCCCTGGCCAGCGGCCAGACCGCCCTGGCGCACGACGCGACCCGCGCGCTGTACTGGGCGGCCACCCGGGACGACCGGCCGCAGAGCCGCGCCTCGACGTGGGTGAACCTGCGCAACGTGAAGATCGAGGGCATGGCCACCGGCACCATCGACTTCACCCGGGCCCCGCTGTACGGCGACCGCACCGGCCACAGCATCGTCCTCAAGAGAGTCCGCCGCGCCGAGGACGGCACCGCCGAGACCCGGGTGGTGTGCCGCCGCACCGCGGGGGACACGGCACCCCTCACCGAGGAGGAGTGCCGGATCCGCTGAGCGCCGCCTCAGCCCTCGGGCGTCAGGCGCAGCGCGATGCTGTTGATGCAGTACCGCTGGTCCGTGGGCGTCGGATACCCCTCGCCCGCGAACACGTGCCCGAGGTGCGAGCCGCACCGCGCGCACCGCACCTCGGTGCGGACCATGCCGTGCGACCGGTCCTCGATGAGTTCCACCGCGTCGGAGTCCTTGGGGTCGAAGAAGGACGGCCAGCCGCAGTGCGACTCGAACTTGGTGTCCGAGGTGAACAGCTCCGCGCCGCAGGCGCGGCAGGAGTAGACCCCCTGGGTCTTGGTGTCGGTGTACTCACCGGTGAAGGCGGGCTCGGTGGCCGCCTGCCGCAGGACGGCGTACTCGCCCGGGGTCAGCTCCGCGCGCCACTGCTCGTCCGGCTTCTCCACGTCGTACGGCATGAGCCTCCAGCCCCTCAGTTCGACAGACGGTCCAGGATCCGCGGGCCGAGGTCGGTGACGTCGCCCGCTCCCATCGTGAGAACGAGATCCCCCGGCTTCGCCATTCCCGCGACCACCGCGGGGACGTCCGCCTTGTCGTGCACCGGCGTCACGTCCGCGCCCGCCGCCCTGGCCGCCTCGATGATCAGCTCGCTGGTCACACCCGGGATCGGGTCCTCGCGCGCCGGGTAGATGTCCAGCACGACCGAGGCGTCCGCCAGGGTCAGGGACCGGCCCATCTCCTTGCCCAGCTCCTGCGTCCGGGAGAACAGGTGCGGCTGGAAGACGACCAGGATCCGGGCCTCGCCCACCGCGGCGCGCATGGCTTCCAGGTCGGCGGTCATCTCGGTGGGGTGGTGCGCGTAGGAGTCGACGACCTGCACGCCCGCGGCCTCGCCCGTCAGCTGGAGCCGCCGCTTCACGCCCGTGTACGCCGCCAGCGCCGGGGCCAGCTCGGCCGCCGGGACGCCGAGGGCCACGCCCGCCGCCAGGGCGGCGACGGCGTTGTGCGCGTAGTGCCGGCCGGGGACGGAGACCGTGAAGGTCAGCTCCTCGCCCTCCAGCACCACGGTGACCTCGCTCTTCAGCCCCTGCGGCACGACCGACAGGACGCGCACGGCGGCGTCCTCGGACTCGCCGTACGTCACCACCCGCACCCCGCGCCCCGCGACCCGCCGGGTCAGCTCGCGCGCGCCCTCGTGGTCGGCGGCGATCACCAGCGTGCCGCCCTCGGTGATCCGGTCCACGAACGTCTCGAACGACTCGAAGATCTCCTCCATCGACGCGTAGTTCGCGTGGTGGTCGAGCTCGACGTTGAGGATGATCGCGACCTCGGGCGCGTACGTGTGGAAGCTGCGGTCCGACTCGTCCGCCTCGGCGACGAAGATCTCGCCCGCGCCGTGCAGCGCGTTGGAGCCGGGCGCGTCCAGGTCGCCGCCGATGGCGTACGACGGCTTCAGCCCCAGCTCGCTCAGCGACACGGCGAGCATCGAGGTCGTGGTCGTCTTGCCGTGCGTACCGGCGACCGCGATCGGCCGCAGGCCCTCCATCAGGGCGGCGAGCGCGTCCGACCGGTGCACCACGGGAACGCCCAGCTCGGCCGCGCGGGCCAGCTCGGGGTTGTCCCGCCGGATCGCCGACGACACGACCACGCAGCTGGCGTCGTCGGCCAGGTGCTCCGCGGCGTGCCCGATGTGCACGGTCACGCCCAGCGCCCGCAGCGCCTCGGCCGTCGCCGACTCCTTGGCGTCACTGCCCGCGACGACGGCCCCGCGCTGCGCGAGGATCTTCGCGATTCCCGACATCCCGGCCCCACCGATCCCGATGAAGTGCGGTCGGTCCATGGCGGTGGGAAGGCCGGGTGCCATGCGTGTCTCCCTGTACGTGTGCGGAACGTTCAGCGGCACAGCCTATGCCGAAGCGCCCACGGGTGGTGACACCGCCGGCGGCTACGCCTTGCTGTGCGAGAACAGCTTCAGCACCGGCACCCCCACCTTGTGCCGAGCACGGGACGCCCAGTCCCGGTGGAAGAACTCCTCCACGTAATGAGGGTCGGTGAGCACGATGACCTCGTCCGCGCCGACCTCCTCCACCAGGGACTTCAGCGCGTCCAGCGGGTGATCCTCGATCAACCGCCCCTCCGCCTCGCTGCCGGAGGACCGCAGCGCGGCGAGGGACACCTCCAGCGCCCGCTGCCCCACGCTCAGGGCCTCCTCCCCCTCCGGCGTCTCCCGCTCCCGCACGGCCTCGTCCAGCTCGCCGAGGGCGACGTCGTCGATGGCCCGCAGCAGCCGGTCCGCCTGCTCGCCGCGCGGCTGGAGCAGCACCTGGAAGGAGACCTGCTCCTCCCCGTGCAAGGTCGTGACGAACTCCACGTCGGCGGACGTCAGGGCCTTCTCGATCATCAATACGCTTGTGAACACCAGGCGCCCCTTCTGCTCCCGGGGGCTCGTGGCCCCACTCGTCCGTGGGCCGCGCCGGCCCTGCGGAAACCATCCTGCCCCGCGTTCGCACGGGTACAGCCGGATCCAGTGTGCCTTCCGCACACCAAACGGAACGGCATACTCCGCCGATGAAAGGACCGGCGGTGCCACCGCCCCCGTTTCCGGACGTACCAGCCGGCCGGACTTCCCCGCCGCCGACACCTTGTACCCCGCCGTCGCCGGTTCAGTACGTCAGGACCGCCCGTACCGCGTGAAGAGGAAACCGTCCTCCTCCAGCATCGACAGCAGCGTGAAGCGGTGCGGCACCGTGACGGCGGGCCCCCCGGCGATGCGCTGCGCGTCGCCCGCGGTGAGCATCGGGGAGACGGTCAGGCACAGCTCGTCGAGCACGCCGGCCGCCACCATCTGGCCCAGCAGCCGCGGGCCGCCCTCGGTGAGCAGCCGGGTGTGGCCGAGACCGGCGAGGGCCTGGACGGCCCGGACCGGGTCCACGCCGATGCCGTCCCCGGCGATCACCACCCGCGCGCCCGACTTCTCGGCGGTGGCGAGGCGGTCGGGGGCGGCCGAGGCGCCCGTGAGGATCAGGGTGGGCACCAGGGGCGAGGTGAACAGCGGGAGCGAGAAGTCGAGGTCCAGGCTGGCGGTGACGACCGCGATCGCGGGGGCGGGCGTCTGCCCGGCCGCCTCCCGCAGCGCCGCGAAGTCGGCACGCGCGCGGGCCGGCCGGTATCCCTCCTGCCGCACCGTCTCCGCCCCGACGACCACCACGTCCGCCAGCGCCCGCAGCGTGCCGAAGATCCGCATGTCGGTCGCGCTGGAGATGGGCTGCGACCGGCCGTCGTGCTGGGCGGCCCCGTCCAGCGTGGACACCATGTTGGCCCGCAGGTACGGCGCGGGCCCCTCGGACCCCGGCTCGGGATAGGCGTACGCGGCGGCCAGCTCGGCGAGGCTCCACTCCCGCCCCGCGGCGCCCTCACCGGGCCCGCCGCCCGGGGCCGGAGCTGCTGTTTCATCGGTCACAGGGAACAGACGTCGCATGCCGTGCAGTGTTCCACGCGCCGTAGCATGGTGAACCGTGTCCTCTTCCCCCGCCCCCTCCGGTACCGGCCCCGTGACCGACGCGGCCCCGCTCTCCCTGTGCGCGCGTGAGCCGCACGTCCCCGCGGACCGGCTGGTCGCCGAGATGGTGCCGCCGCCGCGGTTCGACTCCGTGCGGTTCAGCACGTACATACCCGACCCGAACCAGCCGAGCCAGACCGAGGCCGTCAAGGTCCTGGAGGGCTTCGCGGCGGGGCTCGGCGGGCCGGCCGACTCGGGCAGGCGGCGGCTGTTCGGTTTCGGCAGGCCGGCGCGGAAGACCCCCTCCGGTCCGCGCGGCGTCTACCTCGACGGCGGCTACGGCGTCGGCAAGACCCACCTGCTGGCCTCCCTCTGGCACGCCACCCCGGCCGAGCCCGCGCTCAAGGCGTTCGGAACGTTCGTGGAGCTGACCAACCTGGTCGGCGCCCTCGGGTTCCAGCAGACCGTGCAGACCCTGTCCGGCCACCGCCTGCTGTGCATCGACGAGTTCGAACTCGACGACCCGGGCGACACCGTCCTGGTCTCCACGCTCCTCGGCAAGCTCGTCGACGCGGGCGTCGCGCTCGCCGCCACCTCCAACACGCTGCCCGGCAAGCTCGGCGAGGGCCGGTTCGCCGCGGCCGACTTCCTGCGCGAGATCCAGGGCCTGTCGGCGCACTTCCGCGCCCTGCGCATCGACGGCGAGGACTACCGCCACCGCGGCCTGCCCGAGGCACCGCCGCCGTACACCGACGAACAGGTGACCCGGACGGCGCACGCCACCGAGGGCGCCTCCCTCGACGCGTTCTCGCCCCTCCTGGAGCACCTGGCCCGGGTCCACCCCAGCCGGTACGGCGCTCTGACCGACGGAATCAAGGCGGTGTGCCTCACCGGAGTGCGGCCGGTTCCCGACCAGTCGACGGCGCTGCGGCTCGTCGTCCTCGCGGACCGGCTCTACGACCGCGAAGTGCCCGTCATGGCCTCGGGCCTGCCCTTCGACCAGTTGTTCAGCGAGGAGATGCTGAACGGCGGCTACCGCAAGAAGTACTTCCGGGCCATCTCCCGCCTCACCGCCCTGGCCCGCGACGCGGGCAACCTGGCGAACGCCCGGTAACCACAACCCCAATATCGTGCCAACTGCCGTACTGCAAGGGCTCTTTCCAGCCACCCCGCCTACGGTTTTCAGGCTCTCTTCAGCTTGAAACGTTAAGTTAACCCTGCAAACGGCTTTGCAGGGTTAACGTGTTTCTTGACCAGCCATTGACCAATGGTTGGTCAGCGCTAGACGTGTGAATCACCTGAAGGGGGGCGCATGTTCCGAGGTACGACGGCACGGACCGTGGTTTCGCTCCTCGCCGCCGTCCTGATCGCCCTTCAGTTCTTCGCACCGACGGCATCCTTCGCATCCGCGCACACGCCCAGTCAAGCCGAGGCCAAGGCTCAGCCCGGAATCAAGCCCTCCGGCACGCCCTCGCGCCCCGGCGGGAAGTCCTCCGGCAAGGCACTGCGCGACGAGATCGCCACGTGCCGCGCCGGTCACCACGGGGACCCGACCGGTCCCCTGCGGACCCGCGACCGGTTCCACGCCGCCGACTCCGCGCCCTCAGCGCCCGAGCGGCCGCTGCTGAGGCACATCCAGCCGACGGCAGACGACCCGGTCAGACCCGGCACCGCGCACCAACGCACGTCGAGATCCTCGGCGTCGCACACGCCGGCAGCGCTGCAGGTCTTCCGCTGCTGAGCGTCAGAGCAGTACCCCCCACCTCTGTCATGCCCGTCCGACGCGCCCCCACTGCGCGCCAGGAGGAGTCACCACACTCATGCAACCCCTCATCGACAACGCCCGCATGTTCGGACAGCGCCCTGAGGAGTTCGCCCGCCTCGCCGAGGGCCAGTCCCCCGACGTCCTGTTCATCACCTGCTCCGACTCCAGGGTCGTACCGGCCCTGATCACGGGCGCCCGTCCCGGCGAGCTCTTCGAGCTGCGCACCGCGGGCAACGTCGTCCCCCCGTACGCCTCCGCCACCCCCACCGGCGAGGCGGCCACGATCGAGTACGCCGTGCAGGTGCTCGGCGTCAAGCACGTCGTGGTCTGCGGCCACTCCCACTGCGGCGCCGTCGGCGCGGTGGTGCGCCACGACGACCTCACCGCCGTACCCGCCGTCCGCGACTGGCTCGCGCACGCGGCGGACGAGCCCAAGTGCTCCGACCCGGCCGACCCGACGGTCGCCGAGGCCGTCCAGCACCACGTGCTGACGCAGCTGCTGCGACTGCGTTCCTACCCGTGCATCGAAAAGCGCCTGGAGGCGGGTGAACTCGAGCTGCACGGCTGGTACTACGAGGTCCACACCGGCGTCGTGCGGGAACACCGCGCGGAGTCCGACGCGTTCGAGACGCTCTGAGGGGGCTGGTGACCATGCTGTCCAAGTTCCCCTACCTGAGGCAGGACTTCCTCGCCTCGATCGTCGTCTTCCTGGTCGCCGTGCCGCTGTGCGTCGGCGTGGCGGTCGCCTCCGGCGTCCCCGCCGAGCTGGGTCTCATCACCGGCATCGTCGGCGGCATCGTCACCGGGATGATGCGCGGCAGCAGCCTTCAGGTCTCCGGGCCCGCCGCCGGCCTCACCGTGCTGGTCTTCGAGGCCGTCAGCGAGTTCGGCGTGGCCACGCTCGGCGTGATCGTGCTGTTCGCCGGGCTGCTCCAGCTCGCCATGGGCTTCCTCGGGATAGGCCGCTGGTTCCGGGCGATATCCGTGTCCGTGGTCGAGGGCATGCTCTGCGGCATCGGCCTGGTGATCATCGCCGGGCAGATCTACGCGGCCGCGGGCCTGAAGGCTCCGGAGTCCGGGATCGGCAAGATCGCGGGCCTGCCCGGGGCGTTCGCCGACGCCCTCGGCAACAGCACGGCCCTGACCTCCCTCGCGATCGGCGCGGGCACCATCGCCGTCATCGTGCTGTGGAAGAAGATGCCCAAGGCCGTCCAGACCGTGCCCGGCGCCCTCGCCGCGGTCGTCCTGGCCACGGTCGCCACGCTCGCCTTCAGCCTGCCCGTCGCCACCGTCCAGGTGGAGGGTCTGCTCGGCGTCATCCAGGTCCCCGGCGCCGACGCCTTCGGCGAGCTGGCCAGCCCGGCCATCTGGGGCACGATCATCGCCTTCGCGCTGATCGCCTCCGCCGAGAGCCTGTTCAGCGCCGCGGCCGTGGACCGGCTGCACGACGGTCCGCGCACCGAGTACAACAAGGAGATGATCGCCCAGGGCGCGGGCAACACCCTGTGCGGTCTGCTGGGCGCGCTGCCGATGACCGCGGTCATCGTGCGCAGCTCCGCCAACGTGAGCGCGGGCGCCAAGACCAAGGCGTCCCGAGTGCTGCACGGCGTGTGGCTGCTGCTGTTCGCCGCCGCGATGCCGTGGGCCCTGGCCCTGATCCCGATCCCCGCCCTGGCGGGCATCCTGGTGCACGCGGGCTGGAAGCTGATCCCGTTCCGCCAGATCACGGCGCTGTGGCGGGCGCACAAGGGTGAGGCGCTCATCCTGGTCGTCACGGCCGTGTCGATCGTCGCGGTGAACATGTTCGAGGGCGTGCTCATCGGTCTGGCCCTGTCGGTCGTCAAGACCGCCTGGGAGGCCTCGCACGTCAAGCTGGAGGTCATAGACAAGGGCGCCGGCCCGATCCAGGTGTACCTGGCGGGCAACGCCACCTTCCTGCGGCTGCCGAAGATCCTCGACAGCCTGGAGGCGCTGCCCCAGGACCGCCCGGTCGAGCTGGACCTGTCGGGCCTGCACCACCTCGACCACGCCTGCCGCACGGCCCTGGAGAACTGGGCCGCGCGCCACAGCGCGACGGGCACCGAGCCGGTGAAGGTCACGGAGTCCGAGGAGACACCGGCGGCCGAGAAGGTCACGGCCGCCTAGCCGGTCCACGCACACCGGCACCCCGGGCCGGGTCGCGCACACCATGCGCGCCCCGGCCCTCGTACGTCCGCCCCCGGTCGCCCCGTCCCGGACCCCTGCCCCTCAGCCCTCAGGTCCCGGACCCCTGGCCCCGCCTCAGCCCCCGGACCGCTGGCCCCGCCCTCAGCCCTCACCCCCGGCCCCTGACCCCCGCCCTCAGCCCTCACCCCCCGGCCCCTGACCCCCGCCCTCAGCTCCCGGACCCCGGGACCCCACCTCAGCCCCCGGACCCCGGGCCACTGGCCCCCCGGGTCCTCGGGTCCCCGGCTCCGGACCCCTGGCCCCCGGCCCTCAGCCCCGGGCCCCTGGCGCCCGAGGGCTCGGCTCCCGCGCCTCGGGCCTTGGCCCTCAGCCCTCGGCCCCCTGGCGCCCGCGGCCCGGCTCCCGCGCCCTGGGCCCCCTGGCCCCCAGCCCCGGACCCCTGGCCCCCGGGTCCCCGGCCCCGCGGACCCTCGGTCCCCGGTCCCAGCCCCGAACCCCTGGCCCCCGACACCCTGGCCCTCAGCCCCCGCCCCCGCCTCCCGGCCCCGGCCCCCGGGCATAGCCCCACACCCTGATCCAGGCATATCGTTGCAGGAGCAGACGAAACGGGACCTCTGGACGGGGAGGTCGGCATGGTTGAAGAGCTGATCGGGGCGGTGGCGGCGGTCTGCGCCGGCGGCCTGGTGTACCTGGCCGCGGCGGCACGGGTCGTCAAGCAGTACGAACGCGGGGTCGTCTTCCGGCTCGGGCGTC
Organism: Streptomyces sp. SudanB52_2052; assembly: GCF_964272415.1. Taxonomy (NCBI): domain Bacteria; kingdom Bacillati; phylum Actinomycetota; class Actinomycetes; order Kitasatosporales; family Streptomycetaceae; genus Streptomyces; species Streptomyces sp. SudanB52_2052. The sequence goes on from NZ_OZ186796.1 coordinate 2,066,551, forward strand.
TGCACGGGGAGGTGCGGCGGCCCGGGTTCAACCTCGTCGTTCCGGCCATCGACCGGATGCGCAAGGTCAACCTGCAGATCGTGACCATGCCCATCCCCGCCCAGGAGGGCATCACCCGCGACAACGTGACCGTGCGGGTCGACGCGGTGGTGTACTTCAAGGTCGTGGACCCGGCGGCCGCGGTCGTCAACGTCGAGGACTACCGCTTCGCAGTCTCGCAGATGGCACAGACCTCCCTGCGCTCGATCATCGGCAAGAGCGAGCTGGACGACCTGCTGTCCAACCGGGAGAAGCTCAACCAGGGCCTGGAGCTGATGATCGACAGCCCGGCCGTGGAGTGGGGCGTGACCATCGACCGCGTGGAGATCAAGGACGTGTCCCTGCCGGACACCATGAAGCGCTCCATGGCCCGCCAGGCCGAGGCCGACCGCGAGCGGCGGGCCCGGCTGATCAACGCCGACGCGGAGTACCAGGCCTCGAAGAAGCTGGCCCAGGCGGCCCACCAGATGGCGGACACGCCCTCGGCGCTCCAACTGCGGCTGCTGCAGACCGTGATGGCCGTGGCGGCGGAGAAGAACTCCACGCTGGTGCTGCCCATCCCGGTGGAGCTGCTCCGGTTCCTGGAGAGGGGCCCCGAGGCAGCCCGGCAGACCTCCACGGAGCACGCGGAACACGCGGAACACGCCGTCGCCGACGCGGAAGGGGCCAAGGAGGCCCTGGAGGAGCTGCGGCACGCCGTAGAGCAGTGACCCGTGCTACGCGCGTGGTTCCCGCCATCCGCGCCAGGTGGTAGACACAGCGGGATCACAGTTCCTGTCCGCCAGCAGGAAGGTTTCCGCATGACCACGACCGGTCGTTCCGCCACACGACGTGAGGCACTCGCCGGGGCAGGCGCCCTGGGCATCGGGATCGCGTTCTCCGGTGCCCTGTCCGAACTCTTCGCCGGTACCGCCGCCGCACAGAACCTCGGCCGCACCGGCTACGGCCCGCTCGTCCCCGACCCGAAGGGACTGCTCGACCTGCCGAAAGGTTTCCGCTACCGGGTCCTCTCCCGCGAGGGCGACCCGCTCCGCTCCGGCGAGGGCGCGGTCCCCTCCAACCACGACGGCATGTCGGCCTTCGAGGGCAGAGGCGGCCGGGTCCACCTCGTCCGCAACCACGAGAACCGCGCCGACGGCAAGGTCCCGGTCCCGGCGGTCGAGGGCCTCACGTACGACCCGGCCGGCAAGGGCGGCTGCACGGCCCTGACCCTGGACTCCCGCAACCACGTCCTGTCGGAGCGCGTCGCGATCGCCGGCACCGCCGTCAACTGCGCGGGCGGGCCCACCCCGTGGGGCACCTGGCTGACCTGCGAGGAGACCGAGGACAAGGCGGGCACCAACGGCTACGCCAAGGACCACGGCTTCATCTTCGAGGTCGACCCGGTCGACCCGCGCCGCACCGGAGCCGTACCGCTGACCGCGATGGGCCGCTTCCAGCACGAGGCGATCGCCGTCGACCCCCGGTGCGGCGTGGTGTACGAGACGGAGGACGCCTTCCAGAAGCCGTTCGGTCTCTTCTACCGCTTCCTGCCGGACCGGCCGCTGGGCGGCCGGGGTTCGCTGCGCGCGGGCGGCCGGCTCCAGGCCATGCGCGTGCCCGGCGTCCCGGACCTGTCCTCGGTCCAGGAGACCGGCGCCGCGTTCGACGGCATCGAGTGGGTGGACGTACCGGACCCGCAGGCGGCGCGGACGCCGATCCGGCTGCAGGACTTCGGCCGCCGGGGCATCACGCACGCGCAGAAGCTGGAGGGCTGCTACTGGGGCGGCCGGTCGGTGTACTTCGTGTCGTCCTTCGCCCGCAGCGCGGAGGGATCGGCGGCCGACCACTTCGGGCAGGTCTGGCGCTACGACCCGGACCGGCGGCGGCTGACCCTGGTGATCGTCTTCGGGCCGGACACCGACGTGCAGCTGCCGGGCGAGTCGCCGGACAACATCTGCCTGGCGCCCAGCGGCGGCCTCATGGTCTGCGAGGACGGCGAGGGCGCCCAGCACGTGTACGGCGTGACCAGGCGCGGCGAGGTGTACGCGATGGCCCGCAACCGCCAGGACATCGGGACCCCGGAGGAACCGGAGTGGGGTGAGTTCGCCGGGGTGACGTTCTCCCCCGACGGCGAGACGATGTACGTCAACTGCTACCGGCCCGGCACCACGTTCGCGGTGACGGGCCCCTGGCGCCGGTAGGCGCGAGGCCGCTGCCGGCCGGGGCGCCGGGTGCGCGACCCGGCGCCCCGCCGGACCATCGAGGCACAGGCATCGAAGCATCGAAAAAGGGGGCCCGGCGGTGCGGAAGGACAGGACCTCGTTGCGGAAACGGCTGCGTCTCCCCGGCGGTGAGCCGGTCGACCTGTCCGCCCATGACGCCGCCGCCACCCCCGGCGGCCCGGACGGCAAGGCGGCGGGCAAGGCCGCCACGGCCAGGATCGGCGAACGCCTCGCCGGCCTCCAGGAACGGCTGTGGGCCGCGAGCACCGCGGGTGACCGGCGCCGCGTCCTGCTGGTCCTGCAGGGCATGGACACCAGCGGCAAGGGCGGCACGGTCAAGCACGTCATCGGGCTGCTCAACCCGTCCGGCTGCCGGATCACCGCGTTCCGGACCCCCACCGAGGAGGAGCGGGCGCACCCCTTCCTGTGGCGCGTCGAGAAGGCGCTCCCGCTCCCAGGCGAACTGGGCATCTTCGACCGCTCCCACTACGAGGACGTGCTGGTCGCCCGCGTCCGCGGCCTCGCCCCCGCCGCCGAGGTCGACAGCCGCTACGAGCTGATCAACCGCTTCGAGAAGTCCCTCGCCGACGACGGCGTGACCCTGGTCAAGTGCTTCCTGCACCTCTCCTTCGACGAGCAGCGCCGCCGGCTGCTCAGGCGCCTGGACAGGCCGGACAAGCGCTGGAAGTTCGCGCCCTCCGACATCGACGACCGCGCCCTGTGGCCCGCGTACCAGGAGGCTTACGAGATCGCCCTGGAGCGCTGCGGCACCTCGTACGCGCCCTGGTACCTGGTGCCGGCCGACCACAAGTGGTACCGCAACTGGGCGGTCAGCACGCTGCTCCTGGAGCACCTGCGGGAACTGGACCCGCGGTATCCGGAGCCGGACTTCGACGTGGCGGAGTGCCGGAAGCGGCTGCTCGGGGAGTCCTGAGCGCCGGTCAGGCGGCGAGCAGGGCGTCGATCTGGCCGACGGACTCCTTCAGGCCCTCCTCCATGCCCATGGCGGCCAGCTGCTCCATCTGCTCGCGGGTGTCGAACAGGGAGCGCAACTCCATGCGGGTGCCGCCCTCGTGCTCGGTGAGCCGCACCCGCACGGAGGTGGTCGGCATGTCGTCCTTCGGCTTGCCGTCGTCGTCGGCGAAACCGTCGGTGAACTCCAGGGAGGCGGGCTCGGTGACCGAGGTGATCCGCCACCAGCCGCGGTACCGGTCGCCCTCCGGGCCGGTCATGTAGTAGGTGACCTCCCCGCCGGGGGTCAGATCGTGCTCCTCCACGGTCGCCGGGTAGGACGGCGGGCCCCACCAGCGCTCCAGCTGCCGGGGATCGGCCCACAGCCGCCACACCCGCTCGAGCGGGGCGGCGAAGTCGGCGATCAGGGTGAGGGTGAGGTTGTCGAGGTCCTTTTCGACACTGGTGACGCTCATCTCTCGGATCCTTCCGTGGTGTTCTTCTCGTCGGGGTCGAAGGCTCGCGGCGTGGAGGTCCGGGGCTCGTCGCTTCCGGGCTCGTCGCTTCGAGGCTCGTCGGCGAGCAGCCGGGCCATCCGGTCCACCCGCCCGCGCCAGGCCGACTCGAGTTCGTCGAGGGCCTGGCGCGCACGGCCCACCGCGTCGGGGTCGGTGCGCACGAGCTGCTCCCGTCCGCTGCGCTGCTTGGTGACGAGACCGGCCCGCTCCAGCACCGCGACGTGCTTCTGCACCGCGGCGAAGCTCATCGGATAGGCCTCGGCCAGCCGGGACACCGACAGCTCCCCGCGCACGCAGCGGCGCAATATGTCCCGGCGCGTGGTGTCGGCCAGGGCGTGGAACAGCCGGTCCACCGTCTCGTCACTCGACTCATCTACAACCATTTGGTTGTACGTTAGCCCTGCCGGCCCCTTCTGTAAAGCTCCCCGGAGCGGCGGCACGCCGGACACTGAAGCGGACGCACGGGGGTACTCGGTGCTCCATGAGCGAGAAGCAGCAGGTCAGCAGCTCGTACTGGCTTCAGACGGCACCGGACGGCCGCCACCCCGCGCTGGCGGAGGACCTGGACGTCGACGTGGCGGTGATCGGCGGCGGGATCGCCGGGCTGTGCACGGCGTGGGAGTTGACGCGGGCCGGCCGGAGCGTGGCGGTGCTGGAGTCCGGGCGGATCGCGGCCGGGGTCACCGGGCACACCACCGCCAAGGTCACCGCCCTGCACACGCTCGTCTACGACAAGCTGCGGCGCACCCGCGGCCCCGAGGGCGCCCGGCTGTACGCCCGTTCCCAGTCGGAGGCGATCGAGCGCGCGGCCGGGATCGTCGAGGAGCTGGGCATCGACTGCGACTGGGAGACCCGCAGCGCCTGCACCTACGCCTGCGATCCGGGCCGGGTGGACGAACTGCGCGCCGAGGCACGGGCCGCCGCCGAGGCCGGGCTGCCCGCCTCGTTCGTGGAGGAGACCGGGCTGCCCTTCCCAGTGGCGGGCGCGGTCCGGGTCACCGGGCAGGCCCAGTTCCATCCGCGCAAGTACCTGCTGGCCCTCGCCGCCGACCTGACCGGGCGCGGCGGGCGGATCTTCGAGGACACCACCGTCCTCGGCCTGGACGAGGGCGAGCCGTGCCGGCTGTCGACCACCACCGGGGCGACGGTCCGGGCCCGGGACGTCGTCGTCGCGACGCACTACCCGATCTTCGACCGGGCGCTGCTCTTCACCCGGCTGACGCCCAGGCGCGAACTGGTCGTCGCCGGGACGATCCCCGCGGACCAGGACCCGGACGGCATGTTCATCACGCCCGACGAGAACACCCGCTCGGTGCGCACGGCACCGTACGAGGGCGGCCGGCGTCTGCTCGTCGTCACCGGTGAGCACTTCACGCCGGGCACGGGTGATCCGCGGGCCGCTTTCGAACGCCTCACCGCCTGGGCCACCGAGCACTTCCCGGACCTGGACGTCACCCACCGCTGGGCCACCCAGGACAACGACCCGACCGACACCGTGCCGATGGTCGGCCCGCTGCACCCGGGCGCACGGCACGCCTACGTGGCCACCGGCTTCGGCGGCTGGGGCATGAGCGGCGGCATGATGGCGGGCCGCCTCCTCACCGCGCAGATCACCGGCGAGGAGTGCGCGTGGAGCGGGCTGTACGACCCGCGCCGGCTGAAGCCCGCCGTGCGGGAGGCGCCGTCGTTCCTGAAGACGCAGGCCAAGGTCGCCGGGCACTTCGTGGGCGACCGGCTGCGACCCTCACCGCCGGTGGAGTCCCTGCCGCCCGGCGAGGGCGCCGTGGTCCGCGCCGACGGCCACCGCCTCGCGGTCTACCGGGACGACGACGGCACCCTGCACGCCGTCTCCGCCCGCTGCACCCACCTGGGCTGCCTGGTCGCCTTCAACGCCGCCGAGCGGGCCTGGGAGTGCCCCTGCCACGGCTCCCGTTTCGCCACCGACGGCAAGGTGATCCAGGGCCCGGCGACCAAGCCGCTGGAGCAGCGGGACATCTGACGGCCGGGTGACACCCGGTTCCGGCACGCATAAGAGGACGATCCCGTTCATATCTTCATACGGTGATCGCCCTTCTCCGCCGTGTCACCGCCGTGTGCGCCCTGGGCGCGGCCCTCGCCGCCTGCGGGACCGCCCGGGCCCCTCAGGTGGCTTCCCCACAGGGGACCTCCCCGCCGGCGCCGTCGAGACCCCCGACGCTCGCCCCCGGCCCCGCCGGGCTGACCCCCGTCTTCGCGCACGGGCCCCGCACCGGCGGCAGGACCGTCGCGCTCACCTTCGACGCCGACATGACCGCCGGGCAGGGGGCGCGGGCGGCGGCGGGTGAGCGGTTCGACCATCCCCGGCTGATCGCGACGCTGCGGGCCCTGGGCGTGCCGGCCACCGTGTTCATGACCGGGCGGTGGGCCGAGCAGTACCCGGACCAGGCCCGCTCCATCGGCCGCGACCCGCTCTTCGAGGTCGCCAACCACTCCTACAGCCACTACGCGTTCACCCCGGACTGCTACGGCCTGCCGACCGTGCCCGCCGAGCGGATGCGGACGGACGTGGAGCGGGCGTACGCGGCCTTCCGCAGGGTGGGCGTGCCCGAGCCGATGCCGTACTTCCGTTTCCCGGGCGGCTGTTACGACCGGCGGGCGCTCAGGGCGCTGACGCCGACCGGTGTGACCGCCGTGCAGTGGGACGTCGTCGGGGGCGACGCGTTCGAGACCGACGCGGACGCGGTCGCCCGGCAGGTGCTGGACGGGGTGCGGCCGGGGTCGGTGGTGGTGCTGCACTGCACGCGCAGCGCCGCCCCGGCGACGGAGCGGGCCGTGCGGGCGATCGTGCCCGGGCTGCGCCGTGAGGGCTTCCGGTTCGTGAAGGTGTCCGAGCTGATCCGGGCCGTGGGCGATCGCCGCTGACCGTCCTACGCTGGACGTATGAGCGAGGACGACTACTGCCTGATCGACGCGGCGAGGCCGCCCCGGGCGGACGGACCGCCGTACGCGGAGTGCGTGCTGTGCCGGGAGCCGACGGAGTACCCGGAGTCGTACAAGGGCATCACGCTCTGCCCGGTCTGCGAGTGGCAGGAGGCCGAGCGCACGTCCTGCTCGGGCTGACCGGCGGGAGACGAGCGCGTCACGCCCCGCTGACGCCGAGGGCGCGGGCGGCGGTGCCGCGCGGCGCCCGGGTGCGGCGCACCGGCCCCGGCCCGAGCGATCTTCCGGCTGGCACACTGGGTCGCGTGAGCCAAGACGCGACGCCCGTGAGTGACAGTCCCTTCCGGTCCGAGCCCTCCGCGCGCGACACGGCGCCGCAGTTCGTGCTGCCGCTGGTCGTGCGGATCGAGCGCGGGGACCCGCCGGCGCGTACGGACGCGCTGGAGACGGCGGCCCGGGCCGTGCTGACCATCCTGAGCGACGAGCGGTCGGATGGTGAGGGCGCGTGGGCGCGGGCGATGCGGGACTGGCAGGACGCCCGGATCCGCAAGGTGGTGCGGCGGGCCCGCGGCGCCGAGTGGCGGCGCGCCGAGGCCCTGCCCGGCATCACGGTCACCGGCACGTCGGCCGAGGTACGGGTCTTCCCGCCCGTCCCGCTCGACGGCTGGCCCAAGGACCTGGCCCGGCTCCAGGTCTCCGGCACCGACCTGGACGACCCGGAACCGCCGGTGGACACGGACCCGGCCGTGCCCGTGCTGTGGATGAACCCGGACCTCGGCATGTCGGCCGGCAAGGCGATGGCCCAGGCCGGGCACGCCGCCCAACTGGCCTGGTGGGAGCTGTCCGACGCGGAGCGGACCGCCTGGCGCGAGGCGGGCTTCCCGCTCGCCGTACGGACGGCCGATCCGGCCCGCTGGTCCGAACTGACCGGCGCCGGACTGCCGTTGGTCCGCGACGCGGGCTTCACGGAGATCGCGGCCGGCTCGTGCACGGTCGTCGCGGACCACCCGGCGCTGCGCCGGGCGCCGTACCGGAGCGGCGGCCCGGCGGCCACCCGTTCGGAGTAGCCGCGGGCGCGGCGGTCGCGGACGAGTGCTCCAGTGGGGTTACCAGACATCCCCGACCCAGGAGGCAGCCATGACCAGCGCCGCGCCCCCTCCCCCCGCCCCTCCCGCCCCCGACGACCGGATGCCCGGCGGGGGCGGCCCTCGCGGTTCCGGTGACTCGTGGGCGGCCGGAGGCCTCGCTCTCGGCGGCACCCTGATGGTCGTCTACGGCCTCTTCGCGGTGCTCCAGGGCATCACGGCGATCGCCGACGACGAGGTGTACACGAGCTTCGGCGACTACGTCTTCGAGTTCGACCTGACCGCGTGGGGCTGGATCCACCTGGTCGTCGGCGTCCTCGTCGTGGCGGCCGGGTTCGGCCTGTTCACCGGGGCGACCTGGGCCCGGATGGTGGGCGCGGTCGTGGTCGGCCTCGCGCTGATCGCGAACTTCATGTGGCTGCCGTACCAGCCGTTCTGGTCGATCATCATGATCGTGACCGGCCTGTTCGTCCTGTGGTCGGTGTTCAACTACCGCTCCACCCGGGCGGTGTAGCGCCGAGCCCTCCCGGCGGCGGCCGGAAACCTCAAATGTTGCTCTGAAGGCGCCCCCCGCGGGGTTCGGAGGCGGGCGCCCGGGCCATACCCCCCTCACGTTCGAGGATCGCGCCGTGCGGAGGAGGGGACGATGGAGCGACTGGGGACGGGCATCGGGTGGCGACCGGAGATCGCGGACGCCGTGGAGCGCATGCCGGGCATCGACTGGGTCGAAGCCGTGGCCGAGAACGTCTGCCCCGGGCATCTGCCCGAGTCGCTGCGGCGGCTGCGCGAGCGCGGTGTCACCGTCGTGCCGCACGGCGTCTCGCTGGGTCTCGGCGGCGCGGACCGGCCCGACGAAGGCCGCCTGGCCGCGCTGGCCGAGCGGGTGGAGGCGCTGGGTTCGCCGCTGGTCACCGAGCACATCGCGTTCGTCCGGGCGGGCGGCGCCCTGACGGCGTCCCCGCACCTGGAGGCGGGCCACCTGCTGCCCGTCCCCCGGACCCGGGACGCCCTCGACGTGCTGTGCGAGAACGTGCGCATCGCGCAGGAGGCACTGCCGGTGCCGCTGGCCGTGGAGAACATCGCCGCGCTGATCTCCTGGCCGGGAGAGGAGATGACGGAGGGCCAGTTCCTGTACGAGCTGGCCGACCGCACGGGCGTCCGCCTCCTCATCGACGTGGCCAATCTGCACACCAACCACGTGAACCGCGGTGAGGACCCGGTCAAGGCCCTCGCCGAGCTGCCGCTGGAGGCCATCGCCTACGTCCATGTGGCGGGCGGCTTCGAACGGGACGGCGTCTGGCACGACAGCCACGCCCACCCCGTGCCCGAGCCGGTCCTCGACATCCTGACCGACCTCGCCTCCCGGGTCTCGCCGCCGGGTGTCCTCCTGGAACGCGACGAGAACTTCCCGGCGCCGGCCGAGCTGGAGGGCGAGCTGGCCGCGATCCGGCGGGCCCTGGAGGCGGGCGCCGTCGAGCGCGTGAAGGCGGAACTCCGCTCTGCGGGCCGGGCGGCCGTGCGGGAGGCGGACCCGTCCGTGGCCGAGTCCGGTGCCCTGGCGCGGGGCGACGAGACAGGGGCGGCCGGGGCGACACGGGGCGCCTCCGGCCTGCCCCACCCGCAGGACGCCGGTGCCGCCCGGCAGCGGCTCGGACTCGCGCAGGCCGCGCTGCTGTCGGCGCTGGTCGCCGGGACGCCCGTGCCCGAGGGGTTCGACCGGGTGCGGGTCGGCGTCCAGGCGCGGGCGCTCGCCGCGAAGCGGGCCGACGTCGTGGCGAAGGTCGCGCCCGAGCTGCCGGAGATCCTCGGGGCGGACTACCGCCCGGCCTTCCTCGGCTACGCCCAGACCCACCCGATGACCGGCGGTTACCGGCGCGACGCCCTCACCTTCGCCGAGCACCTGCTGCACGCCGGGCGGCCCGGCGACACCCGGGCGCGGCGGGAGCTGCGGGAGTGGTGGCAGGACCGGTCGGGCCCCGCCCCGCGCTCCCGCCGCCCCGCCCACCGACTCGTCCGCGCTACGCGCAGGGCACTGCTGCGGCGTTGAACCCAGGCGGGGCAGCGTTCAGCGCGAGGCCCCGGCGACTGTGCCGGGGATAACACCCGGGGCGTGCCCGCCTGAAGCCATGGAATGGTTTGCTCCTCTTTGCCCGGGAAGTCCCTTCTCGCCCCTCCCCCAATCGTCCCGTCTTGCCCCCGATGCAACCCTTCGGTGGTGTACGGCAGTTGACGTAGACCCCCCAGTAACATGTCAACTCCGCACCCGAAGCGCACTAGCGTGCGGTGCCGCACCAGGAGGCACCACCATGCGACCGCGACCCCCCGTCAAGGGCCGAGGCATCCTCAGTGGCACCGGCCTCATCGTCACGTGCCTGACGGCGACGCTCGCCGCGCTGGTCTTCTCGTTCTGGTCCTTCACCGACCGGCCGGGAGCGGCACCGAACGCACTGAGCGCCCACACGCTGCAGACGAGGTACGGGCCCCTGTCCGCCCTCGACCAGGACTTCCTCGTCAAGGTGCGGCTGGCCGGGCTGTGGGAGCTGCCCGCGGGGCGGCAGGCGCAGGCGAAGGGGACCACTGCGGCCGTCCGGACGGCGGGCCGGCACCTCGTCGAGGGGCACCGGTTCCTGGACGAGCGGGTCCTCGACGTCGCCTCCCGGCTGGACCTCGCCCTGCCGGACGAGCCCAGCGACGAGCAGCGGCAGTGGCTGGCCACCCTGGACGAGGAACAGGGCCAGGAGTACGACCGCCGGTTCGCCAACATCCTGCGCATCGCCCACGGCAGGGTGTTCTCGGTCGTCGCCCAGGTCCGCGCGAGCACCCGCAACTCCCTCGTGCGGGAACTCGCCGACGACGCCAACACCACCGTCCTCGACCACATCAAGGTCCTGGAGGCCACCGGCTACGTCGACTTCGACGCGGTGGCCCGCGACCTGGCCGGCGGGAGCACGCCCGCCACTCCGGCCCCGGTCCCGCCCTCCGGCCCGCTGCCCGGCTCGACCTTCCCGCTTCCGCCGCCCACCTACAGCCCGCCCCCGGAGCGGTGAAACGGAACGTCACATACCGACAACACTCCGTCCGGATCGTGAACGAGGCATGGTGCTCTCACGACCGTGTCACATACAAACAACATATGCTCTGGGTTCTTTTCCTGCTGGCGGCCTGGGCCGTGGCCGGCACGGCGTGCACGCGCCTGTGCCTGGCCGCCGTGCGTGCCGCGGCCGTCGACGCGGACACCGGCCGCGTCCGTGAACTCACGCTCTACGAGGCCGCGTTCCTCTCCGGCGGCCCCCGGCGGGTCGCCGACGTGACCCTCGTCGCCATGGCGCGCCAGCGCCGCCTGCTCCTGGCGCACACCGGCTGGGCGACGGTCGTCGATCCGCGCGGGCGGGACGAGATGGAACGGTCGGTCATAGGGGCCATCGGCCCCGAGGGGCAGTCCCGGATCGCGCCGGTGCGGGCCACCGCCGCCGCGGCGGACGCGGTGCGCGGGATCGCCGACGGGCTGGTCCGCGCGGGCCTGGCGGTTCCGGACAGCGCGCGTACGACGGTCGCGGCGGCGGTCCGGCAGGTGCGCGGGGCGTCCGTCGCCGTCCTCGGGCTGGGCGCGGCCGCGTTGCTGACACCCCTCCCGCCGGACATGTCGCGGCATCTGGTCGCCCTGTGGTTCGCGCTGCCGCTCGCCCTGGCGCTGAGCTGCCTGGCGGTGGCGCGGATCGAGATCCACCCGTACTCGCGGTGGGCCTCCCCGGCCGGTCAGCGGCTGCTCGGCGCGCTGACCCGGAACGCGGACGGCGCCGCCGACGACCGTACGTACCTCACCTCGGTGGCCGTGCGCGGCGTCAGCGCGATCGGCGAACCGGACCTGCGCGCCGCCTTCACGCACCGCGAGGCACACGACTGACAGACCGGGGGCGCATCGGGGGCATCGGCGCCGACACCGGCCGACAGTGCTTGCCTTCCCCCCTCGCCGGACGAAGCATCCCTTCCGTCGCCACCGTGCACCGAAGGGATACGCCATGAGAGCCGCCCTCCTCTACTCGACCGCCGGGTCCTTGCTGCTGAGCGCCCTCACCACCGCCCCGGGCGCCGCCGCGGACCGGTCGGGGGCGGCCGAGATGCGCGGCACCGCCGTGGCGGCCGCCCGCGCGAAGGCTGCCGGAGTCGACTTCGGCCCGTGCCCGGACGCGCAGGACCTGCCGGGCAGCATGCGGTGCGGCACGGTGACCGTCCCGCTGGACTACGCCCGGCCGGACGGCAGGCAGATCGAACTCACCGTCAGCCGGGCCCGGGCCACGGGCAAGGACCCGCATCACGGCGAGCGCGCGGTCCCCCGGCAGGGCGCCCTGGTGTACAACCCGGGCGGACCGGGCGCCACCGGACTGTACTTCCCGCTCATCGGGCTGCTCCCGGAATGGAAGCGGATCGCGGCCGCGTACGACCTCGTCGGCTACGCCCCGCGCGGGGTGGGCCGTTCGGCGCCGCTGTCCTGCAAGGACCCTAAGCAGTTCTTCAAGGGGCCCACACAGGCACCGACGCACCCCTCGGCGGCGTACAAGAAGGAACGGATCGCGCAGGCGCGGGCGTACGCGCGCGGCTGCGCCGAGCGGGCCGGGGACGCGCTGCGGCACTACCACTCGCTGAACAACGCCCGCGACCTCGACGTGCTGCGCGCGGCGCTCGGCGAGGAGCGGCTGACCTTCATGGGCTCGTCGTACGGCACGTACTTCGGCGCGCTCTACGCGACGCTGTTCCCCGCGCACGTACGGCGCATGGTGTTCGACTCGGCCGTCGACCCCGCCCCGGGGCGGATCTGGTACCGCAACAACCTCCGCCAGTCGGCGGCGTTCGAGGGCCGCTGGCTCGACTTCCGGACGTGGATCGCGCGGCACCACGACGTGTACGGGCTGGGCAGGACCGCGCGGGAGGTGCGGCGCAGCTACGAGCGGGCGATGGCACGGCTGGCCGCCGCACCGGCGGGCGGGAAGGTCGGGCCGGGCCAGTTGCAGGAGGCGTTCCTCCAAGCCGGGTACTACGACGACCAGTGGCCGCACCGGGCGCACGCGCTGTCGGCGTACCTGAAGGGCGATCCCGGGCCGCTGGTCGAGCAGGCGGCCCGGCATCCGGAGGCCGCCGCCGAGGCGGAGAACGCGCGCGCGGTCTACGTGGCCGTCGAGTGCAACGACGCCCCCTGGCCGACGGACTGGGAGGTGTGGGACCGGGACAACACCCGGCTGGCGCGGGTGGCGCCCTTCGAGACCTGGCACAACGTGTGGACGAACCTGCCGTGCGCCTACTGGCGGGCGCCCCGGCAGCGGCCGCTCGACGTCGGCACCGGGCCGGGCGAGCTGCCGCCGACGCTGATCCTGGCCGCCGAGCGGGACGCCGCCACGCCCTACGACGGCGCCCTGGAACTCCACCGCCGCCTGGCGGGCTCCGTCCTGGTGACGGAGCGGGACGCCGGCGCCCACGGCCTCGCGGGCGGACCGAACGCCTGCGTCAACGGGCACATGGAGGCGTATCTCCTGGAGGGCCGACTGCCGGGGCGGCGCGCGGAGTGCGCGCCGCACGCCGAGCCGAAGCCGGCTCCCGCGGCCGGGCGGCGGTCGGCGGCCCCGGACCGGGCCGGGGCGGCCGGGCAGCCGCGCTGATCAGGCCAGACCGGAGACCAGCTCGGCGATGTCCTTGCGGCGGCCCGTGAAGAAGGGCACCTCCTCGCGGACGTGCCGGCGGGCCTCCGAGCCGCGCAGGTGGCGCATGAGGTCGACGATGCGGTACAGCTCGTCGGCCTCGAAGGCGAGGATCCACTCGTAGTCGCCCAGGGAGAAGGAGGCGACGGTGTTGGCGCGCACGTCCGGGAAGCCGCGGGCCATCTTGCCGTGGTCGGCGAGCATGCGGCGACGGTCCTCGTCGGGCAGCAGGTACCAGTCGTAGGAGCGGACGAAGGGGTAGACGCTCACGTAGTTGCGGGGCGTCTCGTCGGCGAGGAACGCCGGGATGTGCGAGCGGTTGAACTCGGCGGGGCGGTGCAGCGCCATGTTCGACCAGACCGGCTCCAGGGCGCGGCCCAGCCTCGTCCGGCGGAAGAGGTTGTACGCCTCCTGCAGCGCGTCGCTGGTCTCCGCGTGCCACCAGATCATGAGGTCGGCGTCGGCGCGCAGGCCCGACACGTCGTACGTGCCGCGGATCGTCACGTCCTTCGCGGCGAGCTGGTCGAACAGCTCCTGGACCTCGTCGGCGTACCCGGCGCGGTCCTCGGGGAGCACGTCCTTCAGCTTGAAGACGGACCAGAGCGTGTAGCGGATGACCTCGTTGAGGTCCTTGGCCAGCTTGCCCTTGTTCGGGATGCGGTCGGGCGCGGTGCCGGAGGGCGTGGTGGAGGCGTCGTCACTCATGCTCCTCATTCTCCCGCTCCGCCGTGCAGGCTCTGCACCGGGTGGGCGGTGAGTTCCTCCACACCGCGCAGGTCGCCCTGGATCTGGTCGACGGCGGCGTGGGCGCTCGCGATGCAGGCCGGGATGCCGACGCCGTCGTACGGGGCGCCGCAGACGGCGAGCCCGGGGAGCCGGGCGACGTGCTCGCGGACGCGGGCCACGCGCGCGTGGTGGCCCACCGGGTACTGGGGCAGGCCGTCGTCCCAGCGGGTGACGCGGGTGGCGACGGGGGTGGCGTCCAGGCCGGTCGCGGCCTTCAGGTCCAGCCGGGAGACGTCGACGAGCTCTGCGTCGTCGCGCCGGAGGATCTCCGTCTCGCCGTACCGGCCGACGGAGGTGCGCAGGACGATCAGGTCGGGGTTCTCCTCGGCGATCCAGCCCCACTTGCGGGAGGCGAAGGTGGAGGCCTTGATGGTGCGCCCGTCGACCGGCGGCACCAGGAAGCCGCTGCCGTCGGGCAGGTCCGCCTCGGCGCGGCGGTAGGCGAGGGTGACCAGGGCCATGGAGGCGTACTCGACGGTGTCCAGCTCGGCGGCGGCCCCGGGGGCCTCGGTGCGCAGCAGCCGGGCGGCGGCGGGGGCCGGGACGGCGAGCACCACCGCGTCGGCGTGCAGCACGCGGTCACCGACGACCACCCGCCAGGCCGAGGACGACCCGTCGGGCGCGCTCGCGTCGTCGCCCGGGGCGGGCGACTCGGTCGCGCCGACCGGCGGTGCCGCCCTGCGCAGTTCCGTCACGGGGGCGCCGGTGAGGATCTCGCCGCCGCGGGCCCGGACCGACTCCGCCACCGCGAGCGGCAGGGTGCCCACACCGCCCTGGATGCCCGTGAACACCGGGCCGGTCTGCTGCGCGGCGGCCGCCCTGGCCTGGATCTCGCGGACGCCCTCCGTCAGGGAGACGTAGGACCGGGCGGCCTGGTAGAGCTGCGGGACGGCCGAGCGCATCGAGATGCGGTAGGCGTCGCCCGCGTACACCCCGCCCAGCAAGGGCTCCACCAGGCGGTCGACGACCTCGCGGCCGAGGCGCGCCGCCACGTACTCCCCGACGGCCACGTCGTCCCCGACCTCCGTGCGGGGCAGGTCGGCGTCGCGCTGGATGCGGGCGAGGCCCTCGTCGGACAGCACGCCGGACAGGGCGGCGGCGGTCCCGGGCACGCCCATGACATGGCCCTTGGGCATGGGGCGCAGGGCGCCGCGCGTCCAGATCGAGGCCGTCGCCGTCGCGGGCGGCTGGAGGCGGTCGGCGAGGCCCACCTCGCGCGCGAGTGCCACCGCCTCGGGGCGGCGGGCGAGCATGGACTCCGCGCCGAGGTCCACGCGCGCGCCCGCGATCTCCCCGGGCAGCAGCTTGCCGCCGACCCGGTCGGAGGCCTCCAGCACGGTCACCCGCGCCCCGCGCTCCAGCAGCCGGTGGGCGGCGGCCAGGCCCGCGATGCCCGCCCCGATGACGACGACCTGCCCCGTGCCCGCACGGGTCTGAACTTCGCGCATGCCCCCAGCCTCTCAGACCCCACGGACAGCGCCGCCGCGGCCCGGTGTCCCGGACGAGTCCGGACCGTGACCGCATCGGAACCCTCCCGGGCCAAACGTCCGGTGCCGCCCGGGCGTCGAAGAAGCGTCAGCCGAACCGACGCTCGGGGGATGCCCATGCGCACACGACGATCCGTACGACGCCCCGCCCCGGCCCTGGCCGCGCTCTTCCTGGCCGCGGCCCTGGCCCTCACGGGGTGCAGCGCCGCGGGCGAGGACTCCGCCGGCAGCACCGCGGCCGACCGCGGCTACGCCGGCTCCGAGGCGGACAACGGGGCCGGAGCGAAGGAGGCCGCCCCGGGCGGCGCCGGGAGCGGGGTCGGCAGCGACGCCGGGGCGACCGCGCCGGCGAAGCTCCCCACGCAGCACATCATCCGCACGGCCTCGCTGACCGTGCAGGTCAAGGACGTCCCGAAGGCCCTGGAGGAGGCCCGCACCCGCACCGAGAACGCGGGCGGCTACGTCGGCAACGAGACCACCACCCGGGACGCGGAAGGCCGCGAACGCACCCGGGTCGTGCTCCGCGTGCCCGCGGACGAGTACGACGAGGTCCTCGCCGGGCTGGAGGGCGCCGGGAAGCTCATCGACCGCAGCGCGAAGGCGCAGGACGTCACCGACCAGGTCGTGGACGTGCAGAGCCGCATCACCTCACAGCGCGCCAGCGTGGCCCGGATCCGCGAGCTGATGGACCGGGCCGACAAGCTCAGCGACGTGGTGACCCTGGAGGGCGAGCTGAGTTCCCGCCAGGCCGACCTGGAGGCGCTGCTCGCCCGGCAGGCGTCCCTGAAGGACCGCACCAGCCTGGCCACCATCACGCTGTCGCTGTCCGAGACACCGGTGAAGAAGCAGGAGAAGAAGGACGACGACCCGGGGTTCCTCGACGCGCTCGCGGGTGGCTGGAACGCGTTCGTGACGATGCTGCGCTGGCTCGCGGTGGCGCTCGGCGCGGTCCTGCCGTTCGCCGCGGTGGCGGCCCTGGTCGTCCTGCTGTGGCTGCGCGTCGTACGGCCCCGCCTGCCGCGCCGCCCGCGGCCCGCTCCCGCGTCGTCCGCGGCGAGCGCGCTGGGCCCGCTGCCCGTGGCCCGGACGGCCCCGGAGTCCGCCCCCGCCCGGGAGTCCGGCGAGCAGGACTGAAGTGCCCTGCTCCCGTAGCGTGTTCGCATGAACAAGAGCCGTACGCGCGGGGAGCGACTGGTCGTGATCGGCGGCGACGCCGCGGGGATGTCCGCGGCGTCGCAGGCGCGCCGCCTGAAGGGCCCCGAGGAACTGGAGATCGTCGCGTTCGAACGGGGCCACTTCACGTCGTACTCGGCGTGCGGCATCCCGTACTGGGTAGGCGGCGACGTCACGGACCGGGACCGGCTCATCGCCCGCACCCCCGAGGAGCACCGCGCGCGGGACATCGACCTGCGGCTGCGCACCGAGGTCATCGAGCTCGACCTCGACGGGCAGCGGGTACGCGCGCGTGACGTCGACTCCGGCGCCGAGTCCTGGACGTCGTACGACAAGCTCGTGATCGCGACCGGGGCCCGGCCGATCCGGCCGGACATGCCCGGGGCCGACGCCCCCGGGGTGCACGGCGTGCAGACGCTGGACGACGGCCAGGAGCTGCTCGACTCGCTGGCACGCACGCGTGGCCGCCGCGCGGTGGTCGTGGGGGCCGGGTACATCGGCGTGGAGATGGCCGAGGCGCTCATCAACCGCGGCTACGAGGTCACGGTCGTCAACCGCGGCAGCGAGCCCATGTCGACCCTGGACCCGGACATGGGCCGCCTGGTGCACGAGGCCATGGAGGGCCTGGGCATCACGATGGTGAACGACGCCGAGGTCACCGGGATCCTGACGGGGGACGACGGCCGGGTGCGGGCGGTGGCCACGCGGGAGCGCGAGTTCCCGGCGGACGTGGTGGTGCTCGGCATCGGCGTGCGCCCCGAGACGGCCCTCGCACGGGCGGCCGGTCTCCCGCTCGGCACCCACGGCGGGCTCCTCACGGACCGCTCGATGCGGGTGCGCGGCCACGAGAACGTCTGGGCCGGCGGCGACTGCGTGGAGGTCCTCGACCTGGTCTCCGGGCAGGAGCGGCACATCGCCCTCGGCACCCACGCCAACAAGCACGGCCAGGTCATCGGCACCAACGTCGGCGGCGGCTACGCCACGTTCCCGGGCGTGGTCGGCACGGCGGTCAGCAAGGTCTGCGACCTGGAGATCGCGCGCACCGGTCTGCGCGAGAAGGACGCCCACCGCGTCGGGCTGCGCTTCGAGGCGGTCACCATCGAGTCGACGAGCCGCGCGGGCTACTACCCGAACGCCTCGCCCATGACGGTGAAGATGCTCGCCGAACTCCGCACCGGCCGCCTGCTCGGCGTGCAGATCGTGGGCCGCGAGGGCGCGGGCAAGCGGGTCGACATCGCGGCGGTCGCCCTCACGGCGGGCATGACGGCGGAACAGATGACCACCCTGGACCTGGGCTACGCCCCACCGTTCTCCCCCGTCTGGGACCCGGTCCTGGTGGCGGCCCGCAAAGCGGCGGCGAAGGTGCGCGGTTCCGCGTAGGGAAGCGGTGCGGTCCATGCCCTGAAGGGGCGCGGGGCCGTATCGATGTGCGGCTCCGCCGCGTGGGCGCGACCAGCCACAACGAGCCCGCGCCCCGCGACAGAACCCGCACCCCTGCGGAGAAACGCTACGCAGTCCCGGCAGTCCCGTTGATCCGGTCAATGGCCTGCCGAGCCTGCTCCGCCGGCGGCCGCGACGGCAACGACGACACCGAGGCCGAAGACGTCACGGCAGGCGGCTGCTCCCCCGCCGGCTTGGCGTGCGCGGCGACCCGCGACGACCGCAGCCGGTGGCTCACCGCCTCCTCCAGCGTCACCGGCCGCCGCCACTGCGCGGCCAGCCGCCCGGCCTCCTGGCCGAGCCGGGCCACGTCCTCCCAGGGCAGCTTCACCACCAGCGTCAGCTCCGCCTCGCCGTCCGGCAGCGCGTGCATCGGAGGAGTAACTCGGTCGTTCATCGCCTGATCCTCACGTCGGCCCCGCGACCCGCCTTCCCCGCGCCGCGGGCGGTTGCCGAGACATACGCACGTCCGGACGGCCGCGTTCACCGGCCCCGCCGATTCACCGGCGGCGCCCCGGGCACACGTGTGATGGTTCCTGCGCATCCCGGGCCTGGCCGGGCTCCGTCGCGGGCGAGAGCCTGGCCGCTGCGGCCCGGTACCCCGCCCCCTCCGGAACCGCGCGGCATCCTGTTCGGCAGGCGGGCGCGGCCCACCTGGTGAGCGCGCCCGCGCGGGTTCAGGAACGGTCCGGTGGGTCCTCGGTGGGCAGCAGCAGGACGTAGCGGAGTTCCTGCCGGTACGCGGGGAGCAGGACCTGCGAGGTGACCTTGATGGGCTCCCGGCGGACGTGCGGCAGGCGCAGTTCGTAGCGGTGGCCGTGCCGGTAGGCGAGGACCTTGGGGTCGCGGTCCCACAGGTCGCGGCAGGCGCGGTCGGCCAGCACGGCGTCGCGCAGGGCGCCGAGGCCGGGGTCGTCGGGCCGGGTCACCAGCGCGAACCGCAGCAGGGCGAGGTACTGCGCGGCGTGCCGGGGCCAGTCGACGATCTGTTCGCGGGCGGCGTTCGTGGTCAGGGCCCAGCGCATCAGGTTGGCGTCCGGTTCCCGGACCCAGGGGAACCAGCGGGCCATGGCGGCGTTGTGGTCGAGGACGTTCCACGCCTGGTCGGTCAGATAGCTGGGGAAGCCGATCCGCGCCGAGGTCAGGGCGGCCAACTCCTCGGTGGCGTCGCGCGGCTCCTGTTCACCCGGCTGCCGTCCGCCGGCCCCGCCGAGTGCGTGGCCGTGCAGGGCCATGCGTTCGTCGGGGCCGAGCAGCAGGGCCCGGGAAAGCCGCTCCAGGATTTCCATGGAAAGCGGTACGCGCGCCCCGGTCTCGAGATTCCGGTACCAGCGCTCACTCACTCCCATCCGCCGCGCCACCTCTTTTTGAGGTAACTGTCTTCCCCTGTTCATTTTGTTTCCCGCATCGATACGCCAAGCGCGCAGCAGATCCGGTAGGGCATCACGTGACACGGCTCGCACACACTCCCTCTGCGTATTGCCGGGGAAACACACCGTAACAAGGGCTGTCGGCGCGCGCGAAAGCGGGTCGCATATGCGCTGCTCGTCGGGGTGCGACTGGGAGACCGGCAGAATTCTGCCGGTTCTCGACCGGTTGTCCGCCCCGTTTTCCAGGGGAGATCCACCGGCTTTCCAGGGATTCCCGGACCCCTCGAGCCCGGCAAAAAGATGCCGGTTGACGAAGCTCGTCAACCGCTGTCAGCATCGCCGACGTGAGCCGCTGCCCCATCCGATGCAAAAATGCATTCGAGCGCTATTCGGCAGCCATTCCCTCCGTAATTCCGATGACCATGCGCGCGCGTTGGCGCAGGACTTCTCCGCTCTTCGAACGCAAGGAGTACGCATGACCGTCTCCACCGCCGACCCCACCACGACCACCGGCTCCGCCCTGCTCGGCGACAGCGGCAGCCTCCACCGGGTGGTCGAGGACCTCGCCGGCGGCGTGAGGACCATCCAGCCCGTGCGGGACGCCCTCGCCGACCGGGAGCTGGCGAGCGCCCTGTCGTCGTGGAACTCCGCTCCCGGGGACCCCGACCTGTTCGTCGCCTCCCTGTTCCCGGAGCCCGCGCAGGTCTCGCACGTCCCGTTCCTGCCGAAGGAACGGCTGCTGTCGCCGCGGGAGAAGAGCGCCGCCGCCGAGGCCTTCGCGCGGGTCCTGGAGAGCTGCGAGTTCACGAGCGGTTCGGCGGTCACCGCGTTCGAGGACGCCGTCGCCGACCTGTCCGGCATGAACTGCGCCGTCGCGACCGGCAGCGGGACCGACGCGCTCGTCCTCGCCCTGCGCGCCGTGGGCGTCGAGCCGGGCGACGAGGTGATCCTCCCGGCCAACAGCTTCGCCGCCACCGAGAACGCGGTCTTCGCCTGCGGCGCGGTCCCCGTCCTCGCCGACGTGACCACGCCCGACGGCAACCTGGACCCGGTGTCGGTGGCGGAGCACGTCACCCCGCGCACCGTGGCGGTCCTGCCCGTCCACCTCTACGGCAAGCTCGCCGACACGGCCGGGCTGCGGGCGGTCGCGGACCGGTACGCGCTGCGGATCGTCGAGGACGCCTGCCAGGCGATCGGGGTGACCGGTGTCGGGCGGTACTCCGACGCGGCGGCCCTCAGCTTCAACCCCTACAAGAACGTCGGGCTGTGCGGGAAGGCCGGTGCGGTCGTCACCGACTCGGCCGAGATCGCCGAGCGCTGCCGGGTGGCCGGCTACCACGGCTTCGAGCCGGGCCGGAAGAACGTCAAGTGCGAGGCGTTCGGCCTCAACGCGCGCATCGACAACACCATGGCCGCGATCGGTCTGGCCCTGCTGCCCTGGACGGGTCTGCGGGGGCTGCGGCGCACGTACCTCGCCCGGCGTTACGTGGAGGCGCTGCGCCCGCTGGCCGAGGAGGGCGTGCTGGAGACGCCCGCCTTCGCCCCCGACCATTCCTGGCACCTGTTCCCGGTGCTGGTGGACGGCGGGGCGCCGGCCCGCGACGCCCTGCGGGACGAGCTGGCGCTGCGCAGCCGGGTGGAGACGGACGTCTACTACCCGGTCCTGACGCACCGTCAGCAGACCCCGGTGCGCGAGCGGTTCTTCGGGCAGGCGCGGCTGCCGCGGACCGAGTGGCTGCACGACCGGGTGCTGCACCTTCCGCTGCACGCGGGCCTGTCCCTCGGCGAGCAGGACCGCGTGGTCGAGGCCCTGCACGCGGCGACGCGCCCGGGCCGGTGACGCCGTGACCGACACCTTGTCGCTCGACGGTGGCCCCGCCCCGTCGCCCGCGCTGCGGCTCCCGGACCGGGTCGGCTGGGCCGCGTTCTCCGACTTCGACGAGACCTACCTGGCCCATGCCGCCACCCCGGAACAGCGCGCCCACCTGGCCGCGTTGGAGGAGTACCTGCTGACCGAGGCCGTGGGGCACGGTCTGTTGTTCGGCTGGGTCACCGGCAGCTCGGCCGCCGCCGTCCGGGAGAAGATGGCGCGCTGCGGCGCCCGCGTCCTGCCGCACTTCGTGGCCGGCGCCCTCGGCACCGAGCTGACGTTCTTCCCCGACGGCGTCGCCCGCCCCGACCCCGAGTGGCGGCAGGTGCTGCGGGACAGCGGCTTCGCCCGGGCCCGGGTCGAACGGGCCGCGGAGCGGCTCGCCCGGCACGGTGTCGACCTGTTCCCGCAGGACACCGGCCACCGCACCGAGTTCCTGGTCAACTACTACTTCCGCTCCCTCGGCGACCCGCGGCGCGACGAGCACGCCCTCGGGCTGGTGCGCGAGCTGGCCGCCGAGTACGGCCTCGGCCTCAACATCAGCCGCTGCAACCCGGCCACCGGCGACCCCGCCGACTGCTACGACGTCGACTTCCTGCCGGCGGTCTGCGGCAAGCGCAACGTCGTCCGGCATCTGTGCGCCCGCTTCGGCGTCGACCCGGAGCGCACCCTCGCGTTCGGTGACAGCGGCAACGACCTGGAGATGCTGGGCGCCGTCCGCCACGGCTACCTCGTCGCCAACTGCACACCGGAGGCCCGCGACCGCTTCCCGCGGGTCTCGCCCCACCCGCACACCCAGGCCCTCCTGCACGCCTTCCGTCACCACCTCGGCCACTGAACCGCTCCTCCGGCCCGGCCGCCCCGGGCCGGAGGGCCGTCCCTGAAAGAGGAAGACCATGAAGATCGGAATCATCGGCGCCGGCGGCATCGCCCTCGCCCACCTGCGGGCCGCCGAGACCGTCCCCGGTGTCGTATGCGCCGGTGTGTACGACGTGATGCCCGACAAGGCCGCGGAGCTGGCCGAGCGCTTCGGCTGCGCCGCCTTCTCCTCGACGACCGACCTGTACGAGCGGGTGGACGCGGTCGTCATCGCCTCCCCCAACCACACGCACGCCGACTACGCCGAGGAGGCCGTCCGGCACGGCCGGCACGTGCTGTGCGAGAAGCCGATGACGACGACGGTGGCGGAGGCGGAGCGGATCACCGCGCTGGCCGAGGAGAGCGGCCTGGTGTGCGCCCTGGGTTTCAACTACCGCTACCTGGACGCCATCGGCGAGATCCGGAACCTGGTGCGGAGCGGGGAGCTGGGCTCCATCCTCTTCGCCGAGGCCGGTTTCCGGCGCGGCAGCGCCCTGACCCGCTCCCGCTTCACCTGGCGGGACAGCGCCCTGGGCCGGTCCACCAGCGGCTCCCTCGGTGATCTGGGCGTGCACCTGGTCGACATGCTGGACCGGCTCTTCGACAGCCCGGTCGACAGCACGAGCTGCCGCACCAAGCTCCAGGTGAACGTGCCGCAGAAGGAGGGCCAGGACGTCCAGGTCGACGACTACGCCTTCGTCAGCGGCCGGCTGGAGAACGGCACCTTCTTCAACCTGACCACCTCCAAGTCCTCGCTGCCGGAGGAGCTCGGCTTCTCCCTGAAGATCATCGGCGACCGCAAGGAGCTGTACTACCACTCCAAGGACGACACGACGTACTTCCTGAAGTCCCGGGTCACCTGGGAGCAGGGCACCTTCGCCCGCGAGGAGGTGCTCGCCTCGCCGCCCGGTGAGGTGCCCGGGTGGAGCGACACCTTCCGGCACCAGCTGCGGGAGTGGCGCGACGCGGTCACCGCGCGGGAGGACGGCACCGGGCGGAGCGCGGACAGCGCCCTGGCCGGGTTCGGTGACGGGCTGCGCAGCCAGCGGGTGCTGGAACGCCTGCTGGCCGGCGACCAGCGGGACGCGCTCGCCGCTCCGGTGAGCCGGTGATCCGGCGGCAGCGGCCCGGCCCACGCGACGCAGGGAAGAGGAACGTCCGTTGACCGGTACCTCCACGCAGGCCGCGCCGCCCGGCACCTCCGTGGCGCGGCCCCTGTTCAGCCCGTTCGCCGTCGTCGCCTCCTGCGTGGGCTTCGCCCTGATCGGGGCGCTCCAGGCGCTGTACGGTCCGGCGATCCCCGCGTTCCGCACGGAGTTCGGCCTGTCGCCGGCGGCCGCCGGGCTGAGCCTGAGCGCCCACTTCGTCGGCGGGGTGGCCGGGGTGCTGCTGCTGAACCGGGTGCACGGGCGGCTGGGCAACAGAACGCTGCTGTCCGCCTCGTACGCGCTGATGGCCCTCGGCGGGACCGGCTTCGCGCTGGCTCCCGCCTGGGGGTGGGCGCTGGCCTCGGCGCTGGTGACCGGGGTGGGCTTCGGCGGCATCGACTACGGCCTCAACCAGCTGTTCTCGGTGGGGTTCGGCCGCCGCAGCCCGGCGATGCTCAACATCATCGGCGCCGCCTACGGACTCGGTGCCGTGGGCGGCCCGGCGCTGCTGGGCCTGCTCGGCCCCGGCCGCTACCCCGCCGTCTTCGCGGGATTCGCCGCGCTGTCCGCCGTCCTGGTGCTGGCGCAGCGCGGCGTCCGCGAGGGCGGGGAGGCACCCGCCGAACCCGCCGAGGAGGCCGGGGAGACCGAGGCGACCGGTGGGCGGGCGCCCGGGCTGCGGACCTCGGCGGCCCTGGTCGTCACCGTCTTCATCGTGCTGTATGTCCTGATGGTGGCGGTGGAGACGGGGGTCGGCGGCTGGGAGCCGACACACCTGGAGTCCGTCGGGCACGACGCGGCGACCGTGGCCACGGCCACCTCGGCGTTCTGGCTGATGGTGACCGTGGGGCGGCTGCTGGTCGCACCGCTGACGCTGCGCTGGTCCGTGCAGACGATCATGGTGGTCAGCTCCGTCGGCATGGTGGCCTGCCTCCTGCTGGCCCTGATCCCGGCGGCGGCCCCGTACGCGTACGCCGGTGTCGGCCTCTTCCACGCGCCGATCTTCCCCACGGGCCTGCCGTGGCTGTCCCGCGCGGTGCCCCGGGCACGGCGGGCGGGGGCCTACGTCATCGCCGCCTCGATGATCGGCGGGGTCGCCGCCGGGCCGGTCCTGGGCAAGGGCATCGAACTGGCCGGCGTCGACGCCGTGCCGGTGCTGCTGGCCCTGCCCGCGGCCGGTTGCCTGGCGGCGACGTGGTGGCTGATCCGGGCGACGCGCGTGCGGCCCTGACGGCCTGGCAGCGCGGCCCGGGTCAGCGGGCGGTCCGCGTGTGGACGTACTCCACGAGCCGCGTCAGCGCGTCCGGGTCCGTGGACGGCATGACGCCGTGGCCGAGGTTGAAGACGTGGCCCTCCAGGCCCGCCGCCGAGTCCAGGACCTCCCGGGTCTTGGCCTCGACGGCCTCGGTCGGAGCGAACAGCACGGTCGGGTCGAGGTTGCCCTGGAGCGCCTTGCCGGGGCCGACGCGGCGGGCGGCCTCGTCCATCGGGACGCGCCAGTCGACGCCGACGACGTCCGCGCCGGCCTCGCCCATGAGGCCCAGCAGCTCGCCGGTGCCGACGCCGAAGTGGATGCGCGGGACGCCGTAGCCGGCCACGGCCTCGAAGACCTTCGCCGACGCCGGCAGCACCGAACGCCGGTAGTCGACGGGGGCCAGGGCACCGGCCCAGGAGTCGAACAGCTGGACCGCCGAGGCGCCGGCCTCGATCTGCACCTTCAGGAACGCGGCCGTGATGTCGGCGAGGCGGTCGAGCAGGTCGGCCCAGAGCTCCGGGTCGCCGTACATCATCGCCTTGGCGTTCTCGTACGTGCGGGACGGACCGCCCTCGACGAGGTAGCTGGCGAGGGTGAAGGGGGCGCCCGCGAACCCGATGAGCGGGGTCTCGCCGAGCTCGGCGGTGAGCAGGCCGATGGCCTCGGTGACGTAGGAGACGTCCTCGGGGGTCAGGTCGCGCAGCTGGGCGAGGTCGGCGCGGGTGCGGATCGGGTTCTCGACGACCGGGCCGACGCCGGGCTTGATGTCGAGGTCGACGCCGATGGCCTTGAGCGGGACGACGATGTCGCTGAAGTAGATCGCCGCGTCCACGCCGTGCCGGCGGACCGGCTGGAGCGTGATCTCGGTGACCAGCTCGGGCCGCATGCAGGACTCGAGCATCGGAATGCCCTCGCGCACCTTGCGGTACTCCGGCAGCGAGCGCCCGGCCTGCCGCATGAACCACACCGGCGTGTGCGGCACGGGCTCGCGCCGGCACGCCTTGAGGAAGGCGGAGTCGTACGGGGCGGACGGCTGCGGGGCCCGGGGGGCGTCGTTGGCACTCACGGGCCAAGTTTCGCACGCCGTCCGACAGCGCGATTCAGCCCCTGGAGAGGCGCGGGGTGTCTAGCCCCGCACCCGGGCTCCGGTCCCCGTAATCTTCCGGCATGGCTGCGGCTCAGGGACGACTGTCGGACGGCGCTGGCGGAATGGACGAAGCGAAGGATACCGAGAACGACCGGCGGGAGGCGGACTCCGCCCCGCCGCCCTTCCGGGCCGCCGTCGAGGCGCTCAGGGCGGCGCGGCTGCGGCCCCAGATCGAGATCGAGCCGGCGCCCGCGCCCAAGCGGCTCGCCCCGTACTCCCACGCGCTGGAGGCCGCGGTCGTCGACGGCGATCAGGACCTGGCCGACGGCCGGCTGGTGCTGCTGCACGACCCGGCCGGGCACGACGCCTGGCAGGGCACGTTCCGGCTGGTGACGCTGGTGCGCGCGGAGCTGGAACCGGAGATGGCCGCGGACCCGCTGCTGCCGGAGGTGTGCTGGTCCTGGCTGACCGGCGCGCTCCAGACGCGCGGACTGACGTACGGGGAGCCGAGCGGCACGGTCACGCGTGCGAGCTCCCACTACTTCGGTGGGCTGTCGGCCCGGCCGGCCGCCTCGCAGATCGAGATCCGTGCGTCCTGGACGCCGCGCGAGGGCCTGGGCGGGGTCCCGGACACCGCCGCGCACCTGGCGTCCTGGTGCGATCTGCTCGCCCAGGTCGCGGGGCTGCCGCCGGCCGGGCCGGGCGACGCCTCGGTGGTGACGCTCCCCCAGCGGCGCGGGCCCCAGTCCCGCTGATCGACCTCCTTCCCACCCCGTACTGATCGAACCTGTACGGGGTGGTCAACGCTGCCCTGTCGACGATCACACCTGCGTCCCCCTCTTGGCCGCATCACTTTGTCGATACGGCCACTTTCGACCGCGTAGTGACCCAGACCGAAACCGTCCGGCCTTCGAATGATCGACCGCGTGTCCGAATTGCACGGATTGTTATCACCGAATCGTGATCATTATCTAAAGGCGGACGGGTTCGGTGCCGAAGACGACTGTGACCTTGAAAGCACGGTTCGTCCCGGCTTCACCCCCACGAGCCGGCCCCGTCCCGCACCCCAGGAGGCCTGGTGTCCGTTCTCCTCGAGCAGCCCGCAAGCCTGGTCGCCTACCGCCCGAACAAGCCGACCGCCATGGTGGTCGTGGCCGACCCGCGCGTCCGCTCCACCGTCACCCGCCACCTGTGGGCGCTCGGCGTGCGCGATGTCATCGAGGCCTCGTCCATCGCGGAGGCTCGTCCCCGCATCGGCAACCCCCGCGACATCTGCGTCGCCGACGTCCACCTGCCGGATGGCTCCGGCCTCACCCTGCTGTCCGAGACCCGCGCCGCGGGCTGGCCCAACGGCCTCGCCCTCTCCGCCGCCGACGACATCGGCGCCGTGCGCAACGCGCTCGCCGGCGGTGTGAAGGGCTACGTCGTCACCGGCACCCGTACCAACGTCGGGCTCCCCACCCGGCCGGGCGCCGCCCCCATCGGCGCCGCCGCCGCCCGCCTGCATCGCCGCCCCCCGGGTGCCCCGAGCCACCCGGGCGGCTACCGCGAGCTGTCCGGCCGCGAGGTCGAGGTGCTGCGGCTGGTCGCGGAGGGCCAGTCGAACAAGGCGATCGGCGTCTCGATGGGCCTGTCCGCGCTGACCGTCAAGAGCCACCTCGCCCGCATCGCGCGCAAGCTGGGCACGGGCGACCGGGCCGGGATGGTGGCGGTGGCGCTGCGGACCGGGATCATCCACTGATCCGCACCGCCCTGCCCCCCGATGATCGTTCACCCGGGTGAACGGGTCCGGCCGCCGGTCCCGTTCACGTCACTCACGGCTGGCGAATCCGCCACTTCCCCGACATGACTGGTTTGCGACCCCAGGGCGCCCGCCGACGGAACGTTCCGTCGGCGGGCGCTGTCCATACATGGATACCCTTGACAGGTGACCGACGCCCACGACACCGCAGCAGACAGCTCACTGCGAACCACCGGAGGCGCCCCTCCGGACGACGGCGGATCTTCTGCTACGGAGGCGCCGATCCCCTTGTTGGAGCCGCGTGAGGGCATTCCGCCCGTGATCGCGGACGAGGCTGCCCTGGCGCGGACGATCGCCGCCTTCGAGGCGGGTTCCGGCCCCGTCGCCGTCGACGCCGAGCGGGCGTCCGGCTACCGCTACGGCCAGCGCGCCTACCTCGTGCAGCTGCGCCGCGAAGGCGCCGGGACGGCGCTGATCGACCCCGTGGCCTGCCCCGACCTCTCCGCCCTGGGCGAGGCCCTGTCCGGCGTCGAGTGGGTGCTGCACGCCGCCACCCAGGACCTGCCCTGCCTGCGCGAGATAGGCATGGTGCCGACGCGGCTGTTCGACACGGAGCTGGCCGGCCGGCTGGCGGGATTCCCCCGGGTCGGCCTCGGCGCGATGGTCGAGAGCGTCCTCGGCTTCGTCCTGGAGAAGGGCCACTCCGCCGTCGACTGGTCCACCCGCCCGCTGCCCGAGCCCTGGCTGCGGTACGCGGCGCTGGACGTCGAGCTGCTCGTCGACCTGCGCGACGCGCTGGAGAAGGAGCTGGACCGGCAGGGCAAGCTGGAGTGGGCCCGGCAGGAATTCGACGCGATCGCCTCGGCGCCGCCGCCCGAGCCCCGCAAGGACCCCTGGCGGCGCACGTCCGGCATGCACAAGGTGCGCCGGCGGCGGCAGCTGGCCGTCGTGCGGGAGCTGTGGCAGACCCGGGACCGGATCGCGCAGCGGCGGGACGTCTCGCCGGGCAAGGTGCTCGGGGACGCGGCCATCGTGGAAGCCGCGCTGGCCCTTCCGGCCAACGTGCACGCCCTCGCCGCGCTGAACGGTTTCGGACACCGGATGGGCAAGCGGCAGCTGGAGCAGTGGCAGGCGGCGGTGGACCGGGCGAAGGGGCTGAGCGAGGCGCAGTTGCCGCAGCCGGGGCAGCCGGTGGCGGGGCCGCCGCCGCCCCGCGCCTGGGCGGACAAGGATCCCGCGGCGGCGGCTCGGCTCTCCGCGGCGCGGGCGGCGGTTTCGGCTCTGGCCGAGGAGCTCAACATGCCGCAGGAGAATCTGATCGCGCCGGACACCGTGCGGCGGGTGTGCTGGGAGCCGCCGGCGGTGGTGGACGCGGAGTCTGTCGCGGAGGCGCTGGCTGGTCATGGGGCTCGGGGCTGGCAGGTCGAGCAGGTCACGCCTGTTCTGGTGACTGCTTTGTCCGCCAAGGCGCCGTAGAGGGTCTTCTCGTACGGCGGGTGCGGGTGGTTCATGGTGGTTCGCGCAGTTCCCCGCGCCCCTCAGATCCTCACCTGGTGGCTCCGCGAGTGAAGCCGTTGTAGATGTAACGCTGGAGGCACAGGAAGACGATCAAGGTCGGGAGGATCACCAGGATCGCTCCCGCCGAGATCGTCTCCCAGTGGGCGCCGAAGGGGCCCTTGAAGCGGAACAGGGACGTCGAGATCACGCCAAGATCTTCCGACGGCATGTAGAGGAACGGAATGTAGAAGTCGTTGTAGGTGGTGATGCCCTTGACGATCACCACCGTCGCGACCGCCGGCTTCAGCAAGGGGAAGATGATCTTGCGGTAGATCGTGAAGGCGTTGGCGCCGTCCAGGCGGGCCGCCTCGTCCAGCGAGGTCGGGATGGAGCGGACGAACTGCAGGAAGATGTAGATCGACACGATGTCCGTGCCCATGTAGAGGGCGATCGGTGCCCACAGGCTGTCGAACATGCCGAAGCTGTTGACGATCTGGAAGGTCGCCACCTGCGTGGTGACGCCGGGGACCAGGGCGGCGACCAGGAACAGCGCCACGACCAGCTTCCGGAAGCGGAAGGTGAACCGGTCGATCGCGTACGCCGTCATCGAGCCGATGAGGACCGTGCCGCCGATGGCGAAGAGCAGGATCACCGCCGTGTTGGCGAACGCCGAGAGCATCCGGCCGTCCTGGAACGCCGTCACGTAGTTGTGGAAGTTCAGCAGGTCCTCGGGGAGCGCGAGCGCCCCGCTGCCGTCCGCCATCTCCCGTTCGGACTTCAGGGAGGTCAGGAGCACGGCGGCCAGCGGGAGCAGGACCACCACCGTCGCGGCGATCAGGGACAGGTACACCAGGGCGCGGGCGACCGCACGGCGTGTCATGCGAGGTCCACCTTGTCATCGGGGACGAGGCGGCGCTGCACCCAGGTCACCGCCAGGACGATCAGCAGCAGCACGATCGCGGCCGCCGAGGCGAGCCCCGTCTTGTTGAACTGGAAGGCCAGCTTCACGGTCTGGATCACGAACGTCTCGGTGCCGGTCGCGCCGCCGGTCATGATGTACGGGATCTCGAAGACCGAGAGCGAGCCGGAGATCGAGAGGATCACCGTCAGACTCAGGACCGGTTTGATGCCCGGCGCGATGATGTGGCGGAACTGGTGCCAGCGGTTGGCGCCGTCCAGTTCGGCCGCCTCGTACAGCTCCCCGGGGATGGACTGGATCGCGCCCAGGAAGAGGACGAAGTTCAGGCCCAGATAGCGCCAGACCGAGACGGCGGCGAGGGAGGTGTTCGCCGACTCCGGGGTGCCCAGCCAGGCGCGGTCCGTCTCCACGCCGAACAGGCCCAGCACCGAGTCGAGGGTGCCGCCGTCCTGGAAGAAGTAGAGGAAGACGAAGCCGATCGCGACCCCGTTGATCAGGTACGGGAAGAACAGCACGCCCTTGAAGAAGTTCCGGAAGCGGACGTTGAAGCTCAGGATCGTGGCGAAGTAGAGGGCCGCGACGATCTGGAGGACGGACGCCGCCAGGTAGTAGCCGCTGACCCAGAAGACCTCGAACAGGTCGGGACGGGTGAAGAGTTCCGCGTAGTTCTCGGCGCCCGTGTAGCGCAGCTCGGGGCTCACGCCGTCCCAGTCGGTGAAGCTGTACGCGACCATGTTGGCGATCGGCGCGTAGGTGAAGACGATCAGGAGCGTGAGCGGGGCGAGCAGGAAGAGCCAGGGGGTGGCCCCGCGCCACAGCCGTGCCGGGCGCGGGGCGGGAGCCGGTGCGGGGGCGGCCGGCCCCGGCGCGGGCTCGACGGCCGCCTTCTCCGTCGTGTCCGTCATCAGGACCCCAGCGACTTCTGGGTCTCGGTCCACTTCTCGCCGAGGCCGTCCAGGAAGTCGTCCAGGCTGCCCTTCCTCGCGCCGCGGGCGAGGTCGACGAGGTCCTGGCGGTAGTCCGGCTTGTTGATGCCGACCTCGGACTCGTTGTCGATGGACTTCACCTGGGCGCCCTTGGTGTCGTCGAGGTCGAGGATCCTGACCCCCGCCTCCTCGTACGGTTTCAGGACGTCGGGCAGCGGGGCGGACTTGAGCGGGGACAGCGCCAGGTTGTCGGCCGCGTAGCCCGACTTGTCGGTGAACCAGTCGATCCAGGCCCGGGCTGCCGCCTTGTGCTCGGAGTGGACGTTGACGGCCTGGTTGTAGTCGGGCAGCGCCACCGCGCAGAACGTGCCGTTCTTCTGGGCGGGGAAGGGCATGAACCCGATGTCGCCGGGGTCCGTACCGGCCTGCTTCGCCGCGCCCTGCATCTGGATGACGGCCCAGGAGCCGAGCCACATCGTGGCGATCTCGCCCTTCGCCAGCTTGGGCTTGGACGCCTCCCAGTTGGTGGTGGTCGGGTCCTTCTCGACAAGGCCCGACTTCACGATGTCGTACAGCAGGGTGTCGGCGGTGCGCAGATCGGCGCCCTCGGCCCACGGGTTGCCCTCGGCGAGCTTCGTGGTGGCCTGCTCGTCGCAGCCGACCGAGCCGTTGACCTGTGTCCACTGGGTGAGCGGCCACATGTCCTTGAAGTTGGTGTAGTACGGGATCGCGTCGGTCTTCGACCTGATCGCCTTCAGGTCGTCGAGGAACTCGGCCGGTGTGGTGGGCCAGTCGGTGATGCCGGCCCGCTGCCACACCTTCTTGTTGTAGATGAAGCCCGGGACCGCGCCGAGCGGGCTCTGCCCGTAGACCTTGCCGTCGACGGTCGTGTAGTCGGTGAAGCGGTACTTCTCGCTGCGCTCGGCCTCGCTGCCCAGCGAGGCGAAGAATCTGGGGTAGTCCTTCTTCTCGATCACGCCCGGGATCATGAGGACGTCGCCGTAGTTCTCCGTGTTCATACGGATCTTGACTTCGCCCTCGTAGTCGGTGACGGCGTCGAACTCGACCTTCACCTTGGGGTACGTCCGGTTGAACTCGGCGGCGTACTTCTTCATCGTCCCGTCCTGCACGAGGTCGGTCCGGTGGGTGAGGACCGTGATGGTCCCACTGACCTCGGCGGGATCGTCGGGCGCCTCGGCGTCCGCGCCTTTCGCGGTGCCTCCGGTGCCGGTGCAGCCGGAGGCCAGCAGGGCGGCCCCCACGGCCAGGGCCAGGACGGTGCGGCGGTTCATGTGCATCAGCTCCGTTCGCGGAGAGGAACTCGGGACGGACGAGCACGTGCGGTATGGCTGGTTCGGCACTCTGACAGCGCTTTCTCAACCGGTAAAGTCCCATTCCCGCCAAGGATGTGACATCTGATCAGGACTCGTCACTACACCGGTTTAGGAGTGCGGATGCTTCAGGCCACACCGCTCGGCGACGGATGGATCCTGCGGCACGAGTCGGAGGCGCTGCCGGCCTCGGTGCCGGGCTGTGTGCACACCGACCTGATGGCGGCCGGGGTCATCCCGGATCCCTTCCTGGGCCGGAACGAGACCGACGTGGCCTGGGTGGGGCGCCGGGACTGGACGTACGAGCGGGAACTGCCCGCCCCGGCCTTGGCGCAGGAGCAGACCGACCTGGTCTTCGACGGGCTCGACACCGTCGCCGAGGTCTCCCTGGACGGGCGGCTGCTGGGCACGGTGCGGAACATGCACCGCTCGTACCGCTTCGACGTGACGGGCCTGTCCGGGCGGCTGTCGGTGCGGTTCGTCTCCGCCTATGCCGAGGCGGAGGCCGTCCGGGGGCGGCTCGGCGAGCGGCCCGCCGCCTACGCGGAGCCCTACCAGTACCTGCGCAAGATGGCCTGCTCCTTCGGCTGGGACTGGGGGCCGACCCTGGTGACGGCCGGGATCTGGCGTCCGGTGCGCCTGGAGCACTGGTCGACGGCCCGGATCGCCCGGGTGCGGCCCCTGGTGACCGTCGAGGAGGGCACCGGGGTCGTCGAGCTGGCCGTCGACGTCGAGCGGACCCGGGTGGAGGCGCCGCTCGCCGTGGAGGCGACCGTCGCCGGGGTACGGGCCCGCGCGGAGATCGAGGGGGCGGGCGGGACCGTACGGCTGCGGGTGCCGGACGCGCGGTTGTGGTGGCCGCGCGGGTACGGCGAACAGCCCCTGTACGACGTCGACTTGAGGTTGCTGCACGGGGACGACGCGCTGGACGTGTGGCGGCGGCGGATCGGCTTCAGGACCGTCGAGCTGGACCTGCGGCCCGACGCGCACGGCACCGGCTTCACCCTCGTCGTCAACGGCGAGCGGCTCTTCGCGCGGGGCGTCAACTGGATCCCCGACGACGTCTTCCCGTCCCGGATCACCCGCGAGCGCTACCGGGAGCGGCTGGAGCAGGCCGCCGGCGCCGGTGTGGACCTCGTACGGGTCTGGGGCGGCGGGATCTACGAGAGCGAGGACTTCTACGACGCCTGCGACGAACTCGGCCTGCTGGTCTGGCAGGACTTCCCGTTCGCGTGCGCGGCCTACCCGGAGGAGCAGCCGCTGCGCGGTGAGGTGGAGGCCGAGGCGCGGGAGAACGTCGTCCGGCTGATGCCGCACCCGTCGCTGGTGCTGTGGAACGGCAACAACGAGAACCTGTGGGGCTTCCGGGACTGGGAGTGGGAGCCGCGGCTCGCCGGGGACTCCTGGGGCGAGGGCTACTACCTGGGTCTGCTGCCGCGTGTGGTCGCCGAGCTGGACCCGACCCGGCCGTACACGGCGGGCAGTCCGTGGTCCGGTTCCTGGCGGCACCACCCGAACGACCCGGCGCACGGCACGCACCACTCCTGGGAGGTGTGGAACCGGGAGGACTACGCCGACTACCGGCTGAGCGTGCCGCGGTTCGTCGCGGAGTTCGGCTGGCAGGCCCCGCCCGCGTACGCCACGCTGCGCCGTGCGCTGCCCGGGGAGAAGCTCGCGCCGGACTCCCCCGGGATGCTGCACCACCAGAAGGCGGACGACGGCAACGGCAAGCTGGAGCGCGGGCTGGCCCGGCACTTCGCCGTGCCGGACGGGGACTTCGACCGCTGGCACTACCTGACGCAGGTCAACCAGGCGCGGGCGGTCGCGGCCGGCATCGAGCACTGGCGCGCGCACTGGCCGGTGTGCGCGGGCACGGTCGTCTGGCAGCTCAACGACTGCTGGCCGGTGACCTCCTGGGCGGCGATCGACGGGGACGGGCGCGAGAAGCCGCTGTACCACGAGCTGAAGCGGCTGTACGCGGACCGGTTGCTGACGCTGCACCCGCGCGACGGCGCGCTGGAGGTGGCCGCCGTGAACCAGGCGGCCGAGGACTGGACGGGGACGCTGACCCTGCGCCGGATGTCCGTCGAGGGCGAGGTGCTGGCGCGGGCACAGGTGGAACTGGTGGCCGGGAGGCGGACGGTGGCGCGGGCCGGGGTGCCGGGCGAGCTGGCGCCCGCGGGGCCGAAGGAGTTCCTGGTCGCGGACCTGGACGGGCTGCGGGCGCTGCACTTCCCGGTGCCCGACCGTGAGGTCGCCTGCCCCCGGCCGGAGTTCGAGGTGGCTCTCGCCCCGGGCGGGATCAGGGTGACCGCCCGCACGCTGGTACGGGACCTGCTCCTCCAGGCCGACCGGCTGGATCCGGATGCGCGGGCCGACCGGGGCCTGGTCACGCTGCTGCCGGGCGAAGAGGTGACCATCACCGTGCGCGGCTGGCGGACTCCGGACCCGGAGACCGCCCGTTCGGCCCTGTACTGCGTGGAGCCCACCCGATGACGGCGACGCCGACCCCCCGCGTCACCATCAAGGACGTCGCCGCTCGGGCGGGCGTCTCCAAGGGGGCCGTGTCGCTCGCCTTCAACCACAAGCCGGGCCTGTCCGAGGCGACCCGGGACCGGATCTTCCGGGCGGCGCGGGAGCTGGGCTGGGCGCCGAACCTCACGGCGCGGACGCTGGCCGGGTCGCGCGTGGACGTGGTGGGGCTCGCGGTGTGCCGGCCGGCGCGGATGCTGGGCCTGGAGCCCTGGTACATGGAGTTCGTCTCGGGCGTGGAGAGCGTGCTGGCCGAGCACTCCTGCTCGCTGCTGCTGCGGCTCGTGCGGAGTCTGGACGAGGAGGTGGGCGTCCAGGCGGCGTGGTGGAGGGGGCGGCAGATCGGCGGGTCGATCCTGGTCGACTTCCGGGCCGACGACCCCCGGGTGGACCTGGTGGAACGGCTGGGGCTGCCCGTGGTCGCCGTCGGGCACCCGTCGCTGACCGGGGGTCTCACCTCGGTGTGGACCGACGACGCCACGGCCGTGACGGAGGCGGTGCGCTACCTGGCCGCGCTCGGGCACCGGCGGATCGCCCGGGTGGGCGGGGCGGCGGACCTCGGGCACACGTCGATCCGCACGGCGGCCTTCGACGAGGCGGCGGGCGCGCTGGCGCCGGCCGGGGCGTGGCAGGTCGCCACGGACTTCTCGGGGGACGCGGGGGCGCGGGCGACGCGGTCGCTGCTGACGGCCGCGCCGCCGGACCGGCCGACGGCGATCGTGTACGACAACGACATCATGGCGGTGGCCGGCCTGTCGGTGGCGGCGGAGATGGGGCTGCGGGTGCCTCAGGACGTGTCGCTGCTGGCGTGGGACGACTCGCAGCTGTGCCGGCTGACGCATCCGACGCTGTCGGCGATGAGCCATGATGTGCACGGGTTCGGGGCGGAGGTCGCCCGGACGTTGTTCTCGGTGATCACGGGGAGTGGCGAGGCCGAGTCGCATCCCGTGCCCACACCGGTGCTGACGCCCCGGGGATCCACCGCCCCGCCCGGCATTCGTGTGTGACCTTCACCGCTCCGGGCCACGGGACTGGGCAGCTACGTTACTCATAAGTAGCATGGGATGAGCAAGCGCTCAGCGTCCTGGACCCTGGAGGAGAGCCATCGTGCCTCGTACCGTCAGGGACGTCGTCTTCGTCGACGGCGTCCGCACCCCGTTCGGCAAGGCGGGCCCGAAGGGCATCTACCACGAGACCCGTGCCGACGACCTGGTCGTGAAGGCGATCCGGGAGCTGCTGCGCCGCAACCCCGGTCTCGACCCGAAGAAGATCGACGAGGTCGCCATCGCCGCGACCACGCAGATCGGCGACCAGGGCCTGACCATCGGCCGCACGGCGGGCATCCTCGCCGGGCTGCCGCAGTCCGTGCCGGGTTACTCCATCGACCGCATGTGCGCCGGCGCCCTGACCGCCGTCACGACGGTGGCCGGCTCCGTCGCCTTCGGCGCGTACGACATCGCCATCGCGGGCGGTGTCGAGCACATGGGCCGTCACCCCATGGGCGAGGGCGTGGACCCGAACCCGCGGTTCGTCTCCGAGAAGCTGGTCGACGAGTCGGCCCTGTTCATGGGCATGACCGCGGAGAACCTGCACGACCGCTACCCGCAGATCACCAAGCTGCGCGCCGACGAGTACGCCGTGCGCTCCCAGGAGAAGGCCGCCAAGGCGTACGCCAACGGCAAGATCCAGGCCGACCTGGTACCGATCTCGGTGCGCCGGACCAACCCGGAGGGCGGCGAGACGGGCTGGGGCCTGGTCACCGCCGACGAGCCGATGCGCCCGGGCACGACCCTGGAGAACCTCTCCGGTCTGAAGACGCCGTTCCGCGTCCACGGCCGGGTCACCGCCGGTAACGCGGCCGGTCTGAACGACGGCGCCACCGCCTCCCTCATCGCCTCCGAGGAGTTCGCGCGGGAGCACGACCTCCCCGTGAAGATGCGCCTGGTCTCCTACTCCTTCGCGGGCGTGGAGCCGGAGGTCATGGGCTACGGCCCGATCCCGGCCACGGAGAAGGCGCTGGCCCAGGCCGGTCTGTCGATCTCCGACATCGGCCTGTTCGAGATCAACGAGGCCTTCGCCGTCCAGGTCCTGGCCTTCCTCGACCACTACGGCATCGCCGACGACGACGAGCGCGTCAACCAGTACGGCGGCGCCATCGCCTTCGGCCACCCGCTGGCCTCCTCCGGCGTCCGCCTGATGACGCAGCTGGCCCGCCAGTTCGAGGAGCAGCCGCACGTCCGCTATGGCCTGACCACCATGTGTGTCGGCTTCGGCATGGGCGCGACGGTCATCTGGGAGAACCCGCACTTCGAGGGGGACAAGTGAGCACCACCGCCGAGCTTCTGAAGCAGGCTTCCGAGCTGTTCCCGGACGAGGTCGTCACGAGTGCGCACGTACGCCACTTCGACCTCCCCCAGGGTGCGGGCCGCTTCGCCCTGATCACCCTGGACAACGGCCACGACCACACCAAGCCGACCACGTTCGGCCCGGCCTCGCTGGCGAACCTGAACGCCGCGATCGACCAGGTCGAGAAGGAGGCGGCGGACGGCGAGATCGTCGGCGTCGGCATCACCGGCAAGCCGTTCATCTTCGCGGTCGGCGCCGACCTCAAGGGCGTGGAGATCCTCAAGGAGTACGAGCACGCGCTCGCCATCGGCAAGGGCGGCCACGAGGTCTTCAAGCGGCTGTCCAAGCTGGCCGTGCCGACCTTCGCGTACTACAACGGCGCCGCGATGGGCGGCGGTGTCGAGGTCGGTCTGCACTGCACCTACCGCACCGTCTCCGCGGCCCTGCCGGCGTTCTCGCTGCCCGAGGTCTTCCTCGGCCTGGTCCCCGGCTGGGGCGGCTGCACGCTCCTGCCGAACCTGATCGGCCCCGAGAAGGCCGTCTCGGTGATCATCGAGAACAGCCTCAACCAGAACAAGCAGCTCAAGGGCAAGCAGGTCTACGAGCTCGGGATCGCCGACGCGATCTTCGAGGGCGCGGACTTCCTGGAGCAGTCGCTGATCTGGACCGCTTCCGTCCTCAAGGGCGAGCTGGAGATCGAGCGCCCGGTGATCGACCGCGGCGAGGCCTGGGACCAGGCCGTCGCCAAGGGCCGTTTCATCGCGGACTCCAAGGTGCACGGCGCCGCCCCGGCCGCCTACCGCGCCCTGGACATCATCGCCGCCGCCAAGAACGGCGACCTCCAGCAGGGCTACGACGCCGAGGACAAGGCGCTCGCCGACCTCATCATGGGCGGTGAACTGCGCGCCGGGATCTACGCCTTCAACCTGGTGCAGAAGCGCGGCAAGCGCCCCGCCGGCGCCCCGGACAAGAACCTGGCCCGCCCGGTCACCAAGGTCGGTGTCGTCGGCGCCGGTCTGATGGCCTCCCAGCTCGCGCTGCTGTTCCTGCGCCGCCTCGAGGTGCCGGTCGTGCTGACCGACATCGACCAGGAGCGCGTCGACAAGGGTGTGGGCTACGTCCACGCAGAGATCGACAAGCTGCTCGGCAAGGGCCGCATCAACCAGGACAAGGCCAACCGCCTCAAGGCGCTGGTGACCGGCGTCCTGGACAAGGCGGAGGGCTTCGCGGACGCGGACTTCATCATCGAGGCCGTGTTCGAGGAGATGGGCGTCAAGCAGAAGGTGTTCGCGGAGGTCGAGGCGGTCGCCCCGGCGCACGCGATCCTCGCCACCAACACCTCCTCGCTGTCGGTGTCGGAGATGGCGTCGAAGCTGAAGCACCCCGAGCGGGTCGTCGGCTTCCACTTCTTCAACCCGGTCGCCGTGCTGCCGCTGCTGGAGATCGTCCGCGGTGAGCAGACCGACGACGCCTCCCTCGCCACGGCGTTCGGTGTCGCCAAGAAGCTGAAGAAGACCGCGGTCCTCGTGAAGGACGCCCCGGCGTTCGTCGTGAACCGCATCCTGACCCGCTTCATGGGCGAGATCCAGAACGTCATCGACGAGGGCACCCCCGTCGAGGTCGCCGAGAAGGCCGTCGAGCCGCTCGGCCTGCCGATGTCGCCGCTGGTGCTGCTGGAGCTGGTCGGTCCGGCCATCGGCCTGCACGTCTCGGAGACGCTGAACAGGGCGTTCCCGGACCGCTTCACGGTCTCCCCGAACCTCAAGGCGGTCGTCGAGGCGGGCAAGCGCGGCTTCTACGTCTACGACAGCGGCAAGCCCGAGCTCGACCCCGAGGTCGCCGCGCTGCTGAAGCAGGGCGACAGCGTCCTGACGGAGGAGCAGGTCCGTGACCGCGTCCTGGACGCGGTGGCGCAGGAGATCGGGCTCATGCTCGACGAGGGCGTCGTCGCCGAGGCGCAGGACATCGACCTCTGCCTCATCACGGGCGCCGGCTGGCCCTTCCACCTGGGCGGCATCACGCCGTACCTGGACCGCGAGGGTGTCTCCGAGCGCGTGAACGGCAAGAAGTTCCTGGCTCCGGGCGTCGCGAGCGTCCCGGCGTAACGCGCCACCCCTGAGGGGGGCGGGACGTGCGGTAACAATCCGCACACCCGCCCCCCTTTGTCTATGCCGCCACAGATAGGATCCTCACACAATCCGACCATTGTTTACCTGGCTCTGACGGTCTCCACCAGAGACCGCCGGGTGTCCTCGAAGGAGTCTTCCGTGGCGTCCTCCCGTCGCCGAACACCCCGACGCCGGGTCTGGCCCAAGATCAGGCTCCTGCTCCTCGTGGCCGTGGTCGCGGCCGGCGGCACCGCCCTCTATCCCGTGTGGAAGGCCGCGAACCCGGACCCGCCCGAGCTGAAGGTCCGCTACCGGACCGACACCCCGGCCACGGCCGCGGCGGCCAAGCCGTCGCTGGAGGTCTTCAACGACACCGGCAAGTCCCTGCCGTTGAGCGACGTCACGCTCCGGTACTGGTTCACCGCCGAGGACTCCGCCGCGTACGCCTTCAACTGTGTGAACGCCGTCTTCGGCTGCTCGAACGTCGCCGGGCGGGTCGTCGCGATGGACAAGCCCACCGACACCGCCGACCACTACCTGGAGCTCCGGTTCACCGAGGGCGCCGGCGACCTGAAGCCCGGCGCCAACAGCAAGGGCATCGACGTCCAGCTGTTCCGCACCGACCACAAGAAGCTCAAACAGTCCGACGACCGCTCCTTCGACGCCGGGATGACCTCCTACAAGGAGGCCGAGAAGGTCACCGCCTACAAGCGGGGCGTCCTCGCCTGGGGCGAGGAACCGGACGGCACGAAGGCGAGCGACGAGAAGAAGACCAAGGCCGAGGCCGCACCCGACCCGCTGCCGGCCCCGCCGGCCGGGGTGCTGTTCGACGACTTCTCCTACCAGGGCCCCAAGGACCCCGCCCTGTTCAAGCACGGCTGGCTGGTCCGCACCAGCAAGGGCGGCCCCGGCATCGAGAACACCTGGTCGGCTCAGGGCGTCAGCTTCCCCACCGCCGAGGGCTCCCACGCGGACGGCCAGGTCCTCAACCTGCGCGCGAGCACGGACGGCACCAAGGCGGGGACCAGGCAGGCGAGCCTCGGCACCGCCGCGGCCAAGTTCCGCGACGGCACCTACGCGGCCCGCATCCACCTCAGCGACGAGCCGGCCAGCGGGGACGGCGGCGACCACGTCAACCAGACCTTCTACACCATCGGCGGCAAGGGCTCGACGTACAGCGAGCTGGACAACGAGTACCTGCCGAACGGCGGCTGGGGTCGGCCCGGGCCCAAGCTCGACACGGTGACCTGGTACGACCACAAGACGAACGACCGGGTCTACGAGACCACGAACAAGAGCCTCGACGCCTGGCACACCATGCTGATCAGGGTGAAGGACGGTGTCGTCGCCTACTGGCTCGACGGCAGGAAGCTCTTCGTCAGCAGCGGGAAGTACGCCCCGCGAGCTGACATGTCCGTGAACTTCAACCACTGGTTCATT
This sequence comes from Streptomyces sp. SudanB52_2052, assembly GCF_964272415.1. NCBI lineage: Bacteria > Bacillati > Actinomycetota > Actinomycetes > Kitasatosporales > Streptomycetaceae > Streptomyces > Streptomyces sp. SudanB52_2052. Next base: position 2,107,271 of record NZ_OZ186796.1, read on the forward strand.
GATCTGCCGTTCAAGGGGGAACGCGCCTGGGACATGAAGGTCGACTGGCTGTACTACAACGCGAACGAAACGCTGTCGGCGAAGGAGGTCCAGTCCGAGGTGGAGGACTTCACGAACGACGGCATGCACTACTTCGACACGGTCCGGGGGTCCGGGTGAGGAAGAAACAACCAGTGGTGAGTCGGCGCAACGCGCTGCTCCTGGGCGGAACGGGAGGGGCCGCCCTGGCGGGCGGTGGCGCCTGGCTGGGGAACGTGGCGGCGCAGCCCGCCGCCGCTCCGGCGGTCGAGGCGGCCATCGGCGGACTGACCACCCCGCCGGCCTACGCGCCCTCGGGCCGCCGCCCTAAGTACCGCCGGGCCAGTTGGTCCCAGCAGTTCCAGTCCGGCCACGGCTGGACCCCCGGCGGCGCGGGCACGGCCTCGGCCGAGGCGAACGACAAGACGCAGTTCGTGCGCGGCACCCAGTCGGTCCGGGTGACCACCAACGGCACCGGCAAGCAGTCCTACGTGCGCAGGACCGGCCTGCCCGCGATGAGCCTGACCGGCAAGATGATCCGGCTGGTCTTCCGCGTCGACGACGTGACGAACCTGGCCAAGATGGTCTTCTACCTGGGCAGCGGTTCCCTCGCGAACCACTTCTCCTGGACGTTCCACGCACACTCCAGGACGGCGGCCAACTACGTCCAGTCCGGCGAGTGGGTGACGGTCCACCTCCAGTGGGCGGACGTCGCCGGGGCGGCCGGCACGTACTCCATCGGCGCCGACGGCAAGCCGTCCACGAAGACCGGCTTCACCGACCTGTCGTTCGCGGTGTACGACAACGCGGGCGGCCCGGTCACCTACCGCCTCCAGGCCGTGGAGCTGATCCCGGACACCGTCTCGGTCTTCCCCAAGGGCGTCGTCTCCATCACCTTCGACGACTCCCACAAGTCGGTCCACGACCTGGCCCGGCCGGTCATGGACCGCTTCGGCTTCCCCGGCACGGTCTACAACATCGCCGACGCCATCGGCAGCGGCAGCTTCCTGACGGTCGACCAGATGCGGTCGATGCAGGACTTCTCCGGCTGGGAGATGGCGGGTCACTCGTACGCGAACGCCGTCCACACGGCCAGCTACCCCAAGCTCACCGCCGAGCAGGCCGACGACGACTTCCGCAAGCTGCGCGAGTGGCTGGTGTCCAACGGCTTCACCAGCGAGCACTTCGCGTATCCGCACGGGGCGTTCCAGAAGACGACCGACGGCGTCCCGGTGGACCAGATCGCGAGCCGGCACTTCACCACCGCCCGGTCGATCATCTCCGAGACCATCGAGTCCTTCGCCCCGGCGATGCCCTACCGCCTCAAGGCGCTGACCGGCATCAACGACGGCACGGGCATCGGCGGTACGGCGCTGTCGAAGCTGACGGGCGCGGGCGGCCGGCTCGACCGGTGCGTGAACAGCGGCGACTGGCTGATCCTCTGCCTGCACAAGGTCGTCGACGGCGCCCCGGCCACGAGCACCGAGATCGGCAAAGCGGGCCTGGAGACACTGATGCAGGCGATCGACGACCGGGACATCCCGGTGCTGACGGTCGAGGAGGCGATGGCCTCCTACACCTGAGGCCCGGCCACACGAATACGCACGAGAGAGGGGCGGCCACGGGGCCGCCCCTCTCTTCGCTCTTCCACGGCTCTACCAGCCGCCCTGACCGTTCCCCTGCTGCCAGTTGGGGTTTTCCTGGTACGGATAGGCGCCCTGCTGCGGATACTGCTGCTGGTACGGGTCGGGATAGCCCTCGTACCCGCCCTGCCACTGCTGCTGCCCGGCCGGTGCGGGCGTCCCCCAGGTCACGGGCTGCTGGGGTACGTGCGCGTGCTGCTCGTCGTAGCCGGGCAGCGGCTGGGGCTGGGCCGGGATGCCGCCCGCCGGGCGGGGCCGGGTGCGCAGGGCCACGCCCTCCAGGCGCATCAGCTGGAGCGTCTCGGTGACCTTCTTGTCGGAGTACGGGTCCTCTTCCTCGAAGATCTCCGTCACATCGCTCTCGTGGTCACCGGCCACGGACACCTCCACACCGCCCTGGCGGGTGCCCCAGGAGCCCTTGTGCAGGGTGAACAGGGCGTAGAAACGCAGCGGGGTGAGGAGGGTCAGCTGGATCACGCCGTAGATGGGCGCGAGCAGGAACATGCCGAACCGCTTGACGAAGCCCATGCCGCGGCGCGGGAAGTCCAGGTAGCGCACATTGCGGAGGTAGCCCATCAGGACCATGAAGACGAGGTAGTCGCCGATGTGGTTGACGAACTGCTCGGGCTTGATGATGGGCAGGATGACCATCGAGTAGAACATCGCCGAGCCGAAGACCAGCCACAGCGCGAGTTCCATGCAGGTCAGCCAGAAGGCGGGCCGGTACTTCTTCTGGTGCCGGAACGCCCACAGGGACTCGCGGAAGAAGGACTTGTTCCAGCGGACCTGCTGGCGCAGGAAGTGCGGCAGCTTCTCGGGGACGGCGGTGTAGCCGACGGCCGTTTCCTGGAAGACGACCTGGCCTTCCATCAGGCAGTAGTTGGTCATGCGGCGGTCGTCGCCGAAGACGGCCGGCTTGCCCAGGAACTGCTGGTTGAGGAAGTCCGGCAGGTACTTGCGCACCAGCGTGCCGCGGTACGCGGAGAGCGCGCCGCAGCAGCAGAGCACCGACTTCAGCCGGGAGTAGGCGGCCCGCTCGAAGAGGAACGAGTTGCCGTAGCGCAGGTCCTGGAGGCGCGTGAAGATGTTGCTGTCGTGGTTGAGCGCCAGCACCATGCCGGTGGAGGCCATGATCTTCTCGTCGGCCAGCGGCAGCAGCAGCTCGCGCACGGTGTCCCGGGAGAGCACGGTGTCCGAGTCGACGCAGAGGAAGATGTCGGAGTACGGCGCCGCCTCGAAGCCCAGCGCCAGCGCCTCGCGCTTGCCCTTGTTCTCGGGCTGCACGCTGACGGTGTACTTGACGCCCTTGGCCTCGAACTCGCGGCGCAGCTTCTTCGCCGCGCGGATGCCGGAGTCGTCGGCGCTGGCGTCGTCGATGATGTGGATCTCGTTCGGCAGGCGGCTCTGCGCGAGGAGGCTGCGCATGCCCTGCTCGAACATCACCGGGTCCTCGTTGTAGATCGGGATGACCGCGGTGACCCAGGCGTTCTCCAGGTACTCCAGCTCCTCCCGGCCGGCCTTGGCCGGACGGTAGAAGAGGGCGCCGAACATCTTCAGGGACAGCAGGCCCATGGCACCCATCGAGTACAGGTGCAGGGAGCCGGCGTCGAGCCGGGTGGCGATCAGCGCGGCCAGGCCCAGGAAGACGAAGTACGAGACCTTCAGGTGCCGCCGCTTGCGGTGCGCGCGGCGGCCGCCGGAATCGACGGCCCCGGGTATGTACGTGTCTTCGGAAGTCACAGCTTGACCACCCGCGGGTGGTCGGCGGACTTGCCGCGGGTGTCGAACAGCGCCCGGGCCCGGTCGGCGAGCTCCTCGAGGTCGATCTCGCGGTGCGGCTGGAGCAGGATGGTGAGGTCGGCCATCTCGGCGGCGGCGAGGTAGTCCTCGGCCCGCTCGACGGGGGCGCCGCCCGCCTGCCAGTCCTCGACCCGCGGGTCGAAGTAGACGAGCTCGGCACCGCGCGCGAGGAGGTTCTCCGCGACGGCCATGGCGGGGCTCTCCCGCTGGTCCGAGATGTCGGGCTTGTAGGTGACACCGAGCAGCAGCACCCGGGAGCCGCGCACGGCCTTGCCCTGGTCGTTGAGCAGGTCGGCCGCGCGGTTCACCACGTGCACGGGCATCCGCTGGTTGATCTCCTGCGCCAGCTCCACGAACCGGAACGGGATGCCCAGCGAGCGCACCTTGTACGACAGGTAGTTGGGGTCGATCGGGATGCAGTGCCCGCCGACGCCGGGGCCGGGGTAGAACGGCGCGAACCCGAACGGCTTGGTCGAGGCGCACCGGATGGCGTCCCAGAGGTCGACGCCGATCTCGCGGCAGAACATCGACATCTCGTTGACGAGGGCGATGTTGACGTGCCGGTAGGTGTTCTCCAGCAGCTTGGCCATCTCGGCCTCGCGGGTGCCCTTGGCCTCGACGACCTTGTTCACGAAACGTTCGTAGAGGGCGCGGGCCGCCTTGGTGCAGTCGGCCGTGATGCCGCCGACGACCTTGGGGGTGTTCTCCAGACCGAAGGAGGCGTTGCCCGGGTCGATGCGCTCCGGGGAGAAGGCGAGGTGGAAGTCGGCGCCGACGCGCAGCCCGCCGGCCTCCAGACGCGGACGGACGACCTCGTCGGTCGTGCCCGGGTACGTCGTGGACTCCAGCACGACGAGCGTGCCGGCCTTCAGGTGGGCGGCGATGTCGTCGACGGCGGCGTGCACCGCGCCGAGGTCGGGCGCCCCGTGCTCGGTGAGCGGCGTGGGAACGCACACGACGACCGCGGCGGCGTCGGCGATGACCTCCGGCCGGTCCGTGGCCTCGAAGCCCCGCTCCCGCATGGCGCGCACATCGGCGTCGCTGATGTCGTCCACGTGCGAACGTCCGGCGTTCAGTCCGTCGACGACCCGTCGGCTGCGGTCGAGACCGACCACCTTCAGGCCGGCTGCGGCCGCGGACCTGGCCAACGGGAGCCCCACGTAACCGAGTCCGACAACGACAAGATCCACCGTGGAGGATCTGCTCACGACATTATTCCCAACCCCGTTGCCACGGCCACGGCCAGACGCACAGCAACCGGCCCCCCGAGCAAATTCGAACAAGTCCGAGGAGGTTAACAAGACCTTCACTTTTTGACCACGTTCACCCGAGGTGCGTCTTGTCACGCACACATCCGTACAACCCTTGACACACTTCGTGTGTCCGGAGCGACGGGAACCCCACGAGGAACGGGTGTCAGACCTCCCGCCAGGCCTCCAGCGCGAGCCCCGGCTCCTCCTTGCGGCGGGTGAGCAGCAGCGTGCCGGTCGACGGGGAGAGGGAGGCCGCGACGACCTCGTCGTGCTCGTCGAGCGCCAGCGACACCAGGGCGTCGGCGGGCAGCGGAGGGCCGGACTCGGTCCACCAGGCACCGGCCGACTCCTGTTCGGTCGGATAGGCGGCGAAGACGACCCGGCCGCTCGCCGACCGCTGGGCGAGCACGGTGCAGTCGTGCCCTTCGATGTCGCAGCGCACGGCGGAGACCGGGCCCGGACCGGCGGACGCGAGGAGGGTCACCGGCTTCTCGCCCGGGCGCCAGGCGCACAGGTCCCCGGACAGGTCCGTGAAGAAGACGGTGGTGTGCTCGGCGGACGTGGCGAGCGCGCGCAGGGTCCCCGGACGGACGGGGACGTCGACGCCCTCGGTGCGCTCCGGCTTCTTCCCGTCCCCCTCCTGCCGCCAGTGCAGGATCCCGCCGGGCACGCAGGCGTACAGCTCCACGAGCCCCGACTCCCCGGTGACGGCCGCCAACTCGCCCTCGATGTCATGCCCTTCGAGGTCCAGCCAGCCTCCCCAGCCGCCCTTGACCTTCTGGTTGCGCAGGCTCACCCCGCCGCCCTGGTTCCGGACGAAGACGTAGCCGCGCCCCGCGCCGTCGACGGCGACGGCCGGCGGCCCCGTCCGGTCGCCCTTCTTGTCCGGGTGGCCGATCGGGATCCAGTCCAGGGGCGCGAGCCCGGGCCGGAAGTGCGTGGAGTGCACGAGCCCCGACTCCCCCGGCACGGTGGGCCGCCAGGCGGCCAGGTGGGCGTAACCGTCGGCGCCCTGGCCGACCGCCGGGCCCGGGTGCAGCTTCTGGTCGCCGCCCACCCTGCGGGGGGTGTCCTCCCAGGGGCCGGCGGGGCCGCGCTCCGCACGGCACAGGACGGCGTCGCCGGAGGGAAGATAGACGCTGAGGCGGCCGTCGCGGCCGCGGATGAGCCAGTCGCCGTTCACCAGTTCACTTTATGCGGGCCGGACCGCTCGGCGCGCGGCCCGCCCCTGCCAGGCCGTCGTCCCGCGTGCGACCCTGGCCACATGCCTGACCACATGCCCCCCGGCCCCGCGCCTCTCCTTGTCGTCGTCGACGCCGCGAACGTCGTCGGGTCGGTGCCCGACGGGTGGTGGCGGGACCGGCGGGGAGCCGCGGAGCGGTTGCGGGACCGGCTCGCGGTGGACGGGGTGCCGGGGGTGGACGGGCCGGTGGAGATCGTGCTCGTGGTGGAGGGGGCGGCGCGGGGTGTGGAGTCCGTGCCCGGGGTGCGGGTCTCGTCGGCGCCGGGCAGTGGGGACGATCACATCGTGGAGGTGGTCGCCGCGGCCGGCGACCGTGCGGTGCGGGTGGTGACGGCGGACCGGGAGCTGCGGAGGCGGGTGGCGGAGTTGGGGGCGGAGGTGGCCGGGCCGCGTACGGTGCGGCCGTAGGGGGCCGGGCCGGGGCCTCTGCGCAACTCGGTGCTTCCCCGGTGCTCGGCGTTGATGCGACGGCCGGGTGGGTCCGCAACCCGGCGGAGCGGGGTGCCGCTTCTTTGGGACGGGCGCCGCCCTCAGCGGCACGACTGCCCGCAGCTAAGCGGATTCGGAGGCACCCCGCCCGGTCGGCTAGGCCTGTTCCGGTGCCCTCGTCTGCTCTTCCTTGCCCAGGCGGCTGTGCCCGCGGCCGTACAGGAAGTAGAGGACGAACCCGGCGGCCATCCAGATCCCGAACCGCACCCATGTCTCCGCGGGCAGGTTGATCATCAGCCAGAGGGAGGCGCACACGGACAGGATCGGGATGACCGGGACCCACGGGGTGCGGAACGCCCGGTGCAGATCGGGACGGGTCCGGCGCAGGATGATCACGCCGATCGCGACGACCACGAACGCGAACAGCGTGCCGATGTTCACCAGCGCGGCCAGCTCCGTCAGCGGCGTGAAACCGGCGAGGATCGCGATCACAACGCCGAGCAGGATGGTCGGCCGGTGCGGGGTCTTGAAGCGCGGGTGGACGTGGGAGAAGAACCGCGGCAGCAGCCCGTCGCGGCTCATCGCGAAGAAGACGCGGGTCTGGCCGAGCAGCAGGATCATGCAGACCGTCGTGAGGCCGACCGCCGCGCCGAAGCTGATGAAGCCCGCGAACCATGGGTGCCCGGTCGCCTTGAACGCGTCGGCGAGCGGGGCGTCGACGGACAGCTGGCTGTAGTGCTGCATGCCCGTGACGACGATCGACACGAGGACGTACAGCGTGGTGCAGATCAGCAGCGATCCGAGGATGCCGCGCGGCATGTCACGCTGCGGGTTCCTGGTCTCCTCCGCGGCCGTCGCCACGACGTCGAAGCCGATGAAGGCGAAGAACACGACCGAGGCGGCGGTGAAGATGCCCATCACACCGAAGTTGGAGGGAGCCCAGCCGAACATGAGCTGGATCAGCGGGGCCTGGAGACTCTCCCCGGCCTCCACGGCCTTCTCCTTCGGGATGAACGGGTCGTAGTTGTCGCCCTTGATGAAGAACGCGCCCGCGATGATGACGACGAGGACGACCGTCACCTTGATCGCGACGACGAGCGAGGTGATGCGGGCGGACAGCTTCATGCCGAGGACGAGGATGCCCGTGAGGACCAGGACGAGCGCGGCGGCGAGGATGTCGAACCCGAAGGCGTCGGCGCCCTCCCGGCTGCCCAGGGCCGCGGGCATCTCCCAGCCCGCGTTGTCCATGAGCGACTGGATGTAGCCGGACCAGCCGACGGCCACCACCGCCGTCCCGAGCGCGAACTCCAGGACCAGGTCCCAGCCGATGATCCAGGCGGGCAGTTCGCCGAGGGAGGCGTAGGAGAACGTGTAGGCGGACCCGGCGACCGGGACCGTGGAGGCGAACTCGGCGTAACAGAGCGCGGCCAGCGCACAGGCGACGCCGGCCGCCACGAACGCCAGGGCCACCGCAGGTCCGGCGTTGTTCTTGGCGACGGTGCCGGTGAGAACGAAGATGCCGGTGCCGATGATCACACCGACGCCGAAGACGGTCAAATCCAGCGCGGACAAGGACTTCTTGAGCGCGTGCTCTGGCTCCTCGGTATCGAGGATGGACTGCTCGACCTTCTTCGTCCGGAAGAGGGTGCTGCTCACGGGGTACCTCCCACGCTTGTCGTCCTCGACATGATCGAGAGGGGGCATCGTTCGTATGCCCCGGCGGGGAAGGATTCACGCCAATGGGCCGGTTCCACCACCCTCACGGTGGTGGAACCGGCCCATTCGGCGGTTCGGTCGCGGGACCGGCCGCAGGCGTCAGTCGCGGGCGGGCTCCACGGCGTCCACGGCGTCCGCGGTGCTGCGCTCGTAGCGTCCGTCCAGCTTGGCGACCAGCCCGGTCACCTGCCGGGCGATGTCGGGCGCGGTGAGGCCGATCTCGGCGAGGACCTCGGCGCGGGAGGCGTGGTCGAGGAAGCGCGGCGGGATGCCGAAGTCGCGCAGCGGCACGTCGACGCCCGCGTCGCGCAGCGCCTGCGCGATCGCCGAGCCGACACCGCCGACCCGGCTGTTGTCCTCGACGGTGACGACCACGCGGTGCCGCTCGGCGAGCGGGGCCATGGCCTCGTCGACGGGTTTGACCCAGCGCGGGTCGACGACGGTGGTGGAGATGCCCTGCTTGTCGAGGAGGCCGGCGATCTCCAGGCACATCGGCGCCAGGGCGCCGACCGAGACCAGCAGTACGTCCGGCCGGTCCGAGCCGGGCTCGCGCAGCACGTCCATGCCGCCGACGTGGCCCACCGCGGGGACGGCGGGGCCGACGGCGCCCTTGGAGAAGCGGACCACGGTCGGCGCGTCGTCGACCGCGACGGCCTCGCGCAGTTGGGCGCGGACCTGGTCGGCGTCGCGCGGCGCGGCGAGGCGCAGCCCGGGCACGACCTGGAGGATCGACATGTCCCACATGCCGTTGTGGGAGGCGCCGTCGGTGCCGGTGATCCCGGCCCGGTCGAGGACGAAGGTGACGCCGCACTTGTGCAGGGCCACATCCATCAGGACCTGGTCGAAGGCGCGGTTGAGGAAGGTGGCGTACACGGCGAACACCGGGTGCACACCGCCCGTCGCCAGGCCGGCCGCGGAGACCGCGCCGTGCTGCTCGGCGATGCCGACGTCGTAGACCCGCTCGGGGAAGCGCTTGGCGAACCGGTCCAGGCCCACCGGCTGGAGCATGGCGGCCGTGATGGCGACGATGTCCTCGCGCTCCTCGCCGAGCTTGACCATCTCGTCGCCGAAGACGGAGGTCCAGTCGGCGCCGCTCGTGGCGATCGGCAGCCCCGTGTCGGGGTGGATCTTGCCGACGGCGTGGAAGCGGTCGGCCTCGTCCTGGAGGGCGGGCTGGTAGCCGCGGCCCTTCTCGGTGAGGCAGTGCACGATGACCGGGCCGCCGAACCGCTTGGCCCGGGCGAGCGCGGACTCCAGGGCCTCGATGTCGTGGCCGTCGATCGGGCCGACGTACTTCAGGCCGAGGTCCTCGAACATGCCCTGCGGGGCGATGAAGTCCTTCAGTCCCTTCTTGGCGCCGTGCAGGGTGTCGTAGAGCGGGCGGCCGACGACCGGGGTGCGCTCCAGGACCTCCTTGGTGCGGGCCAGGAAGCGCTCGTAGCCGTCGGTGGTGCGCAGGGTCGCCAGGTGGTTGGCGAGGCCGCCGATGGTGGGCGCGTAGGAGCGCTCGTTGTCGTTGACGACGATGACGAGCGGGCGGTCCTTGGCGTCGGCGATGTTGTTCAGCGCCTCCCAGGCCATGCCGCCGGTGAGGGCGCCGTCGCCGATGACGGCCACGACGTGGTCGTCGCGCTGCATCAGCTGGTTGGCCTTGGCGATGCCGTCGGCCCAGCCGAGGACGGTCGAGGCGTGCGAGTTCTCGATGACGTCGTGCTCGGACTCGGCCTGCGAGGGGTAGCCGGACAGGCCGCCCTTCATCTTCAGCCTGGAGAAGTCCTGGCGGCCGGTGAGCAGCTTGTGGACATAGGACTGGTGGCCGGTGTCCCAGAGCACCTTGTCCCTGGGCGATTCGAAGACCCGGTGCAGGGCGATGGTGAGCTCCACCACGCCGAGGTTGGGGCCGAGGTGACCGCCGGTCTTGGAGACCGCTTCGACAAGGAAGGTGCGGATCTCCTCCGCCAGCTGGTTCAGCTCCTCCAGGCTGAGCCGGTCCAGATCGCGCGGTCCCGTGATGCGGGTCAGCAGCGGCACCCGTGCCTCCTTGCAGTAGAGCTGTTCGAGCTGTTGCCGGGCGTGTCGAGTCTAATGTTCCGCCCCTGCGGGCCGTGCCGAGGCCGTGCGTCATACGTCACGCAATCGGCTGTACCCAACTTGTGCCACACCTACGACACGACTGTGCCCGGCACCTTTCGAAGGCGCCGGGCAGCAGAGGGTTCGTACTAGGCGCGACCCGCCGTCTTCTGGGTCTTGCGGGTCACCGCGTCGATGACCACCGTGGCCAACAGCACACCACCGGTGATCATGTACTGCACCGGAGAGGCGATGCCCTCCAGCGCGAGCCCGTACTGGATCGACACGATCACCAGCACACCGAGCAGCGCGTTCCACGTCCGCCCGCGTCCGCCGAACAGCGACGTACCGCCGATCACCGCCGCGGCGATCGCGTTCATCAGCAGGTCACCGCCACCGGCGCCCTGGTTCGCCGCCGCGATCTTCGACGCGATGAACAGACCGCCCACCGCGGCGAACGTCCCGGAGATCGCGAACACCGAGATCCGGACCAGCTCGACGTTGATACCGGCACGCCGGGAGGCCTCGACGCTGCCGCCGAGCGCGAACACCTTCCGGCCGTACGCGGTGCGCCGCAGCACGAAGTCCGTGACCAGCAGCACCACGATGAAGATCACCACGGCCAGCGGCAGGCCCTTGTACTGGTTGAAGACGATCGCGACGGCGAACGCCACGATCGCCAGCAGCACCGTGCGCAGCACGGTCTCGCTCAGCGGCCGCGACGGCACGCCCGCGGCCTCACGGCGCCGGTTGCCGAGGAAGGAGCTGAGGAAGTACCCGGCGGTCACCACGGCGGCCAGTCCGTACGCGGCGGCGACGTCCGAGAAGTAGTAGCTGGTCAGCTGGGCCACGACCCCGTCGGGGTCGAGGTTGATCGTGCCGTTGTCGCCCAGGATCTGGAGCATGAAGCCGTTCCAGAAGAGCAGACCGGCCAGGGTGACGGCGAACGCGGGGACGCCGATCTTGGCGAAGAAGAAGCCGTGCACCGCGCCGGCGACCGTGCCGGTGAGGATGGCCAGCACGAAGGCCAGCCACTCGTTCATGCCGTTGGTGACGTTGAGCACGGCGAAGCTCGCGCCCGCGACACCGCTGACCGAGCCGACCGACAGGTCGATCTCGCCGAGCAGCAGCACGAACACGATGCCGACGGCGATCATGCCCGTGCCGACCATGGCGACGGACATGTCGGACAGGTTGCCCGCGGTGAGGAAGTTGGAGTTCAGGCTCGTGAAGATGATCCAGATGACCGCGAGGCCGATGACGACCGGGAGGGAGCCCAGGTCACCGGACTTCATCTTCCGCTTGAACTCGGTGACGTATCCGGCGAGGCCCTGCTCGCGCACCAGCAGCCGGGGGTCGACGACCGTGACGGCGGCCGCGGCCGCCTCGGGGTTCTCCACGACGTGGTCCTCGGGCGTGCCCGAGGCCGTCGAGGTCTTGTCGATGCTCACTTCTTGATCTCCCCATTGGTGCGCGCCGCACGACGGGTCACGGCGTTGTCCGTGGCGCCCGTGATGGCGGAGATGATCTCTTCCTGCGAGGTCGACTTGACCTCGAAGACGCCGTTGTTGCGCCCGAGGCGCAGCACGGCGACCTTGTCGGCGACGGCCTTGACGTCGGCCATGTTGTGGCTGATGAGGATCACGGCGTGGCCGCGCTCGCGCAGCCGCTCGACGAGGTCGAGGACCTGCGCGGTCTGCTCGACACCGAGGGCGGCGGTGGGCTCGTCGAGGATGACCAGCTTCGGCTCGCCGAGCATGGACCGGGCGATGGCCACGGTCTGGCGCTGGCCGCCGGAGAGCGAGGCGATCGGGATGCGCACGCTGGGGATGCGGATCGACAGCGTGTCGAGGAGCTCGCGGGAGCGGCGCTCCATCTCCACCTCGTCCAGGACGCCGCGCTTGCGGATCTCCCGGCCCAGGTAGAGGTTGCCGACGACGTCGATGTTGTCGCAGAGCGCGAGGTCCTGGTAGACGGTCGCGATGCCCAGGTTCTGGGCGTCGTGCGGCTTGTTGATCTGGACGGACCTGCCGTCCCATTCGATGACGCCCTCATCGATGGGGTGCACGCCGGCGATCGTCTTGACCAGCGTGGACTTTCCGGCGCCGTTGTCGCCGACCAGGGCGACCACCTCACCGGCGTGGACCTCAAGCTCTACGTCGGTGAGCGCCTGTACGGCACCGAACCGCTTGGAGACCCCGCGCAACGCCAGCACGGGCGTAGCGGACACGTGAACCATCTCCTTCGCCGCCTGACCCGGCGGGAGGTTGTGCAGAAGTGTGGGAGGAGTGATCCGTCCGGCGCCCCGCATAGCTTGCGGGGCTGGTAGGGCGGGGCGCCGGAGGAGACTCGGGGCAGCGTGTCCCGCACGGGCGGTACGGGAGCCCGGACGCGGACTCCCGTACCCCTCAGGGGACCTGACGGCTGCTTACTTGAGACCGATCTTGTCGCAGGCGGCCTTGTACTTGGCCGTGCAGATCTCGCTCACGGTGTAGATGCCGTCCTTGATGACGGTGTCCTTGATGTTGTCCTTGGTCAGCGAGACCACCGGGACCAGGACGGAGGGGATGGCCTTGGTGGTCGGGCTGTCGACCTTGTCCTTGGCGATCGAGTCGAGCGACTTGCCCTGGGCGAGGGCGACGGCCATCTCGGCCGCGACGTCCGCCTCCTGCGGGTAGGGCTTGTAGACGCTCATGTACTGCTCACCGGTGACGATGCGCTGCACGCCGGAGAGTTCGGCGTCCTGGCCGGTGACCGGGACGTCGGAGATGCCGGCCGCCTTCAGGGCGGTGATGATGCCGCCCGCCATGCCGTCGTTGGCGGAGTAGACGCCGACGATCTTGTCCTTGCCGAGGGCGGAGATGGCGCCCTCCATGTTGGCGTTGGCGTTCTCCGGCTTCCACTCCTTGGTGTCGTACTCGCGGCCGATCTTCACCTTGCCGTCGAGGACGGAGTGCGCGCCCTGCTTGAACTGGGCGGCGTTCGGGTCGGTGGAGGACCCGTTCATCATGACGATCTGGCCGTCCTTGGCCTTGTCGCCCAGGGCCTTCAGCAGGGCCTCGCCCTGGGTCTTGCCGACGGTGACGTTGTCGAACGAGGTGTAGGCGTCGATCGGGCCCTCGGCCAGGCGGTCGTAGGCGACGACGGGGATGCCCGCGTCCTTGGCCTTCTTCACCGAGCCGGCGATGGCCTTGGAGTCCACCGCGTCCACGATCAGCACGTCGACCTTGTTGGTCACCATCGTGTCGACTTGCTGGTTCTGCAGGGTCGCGTCCTGCTTGGCGTTGGCGTAGACGACCTCGCCCTTGCCACCCGTGAGCTCCCGGACCTTCTTCTCGATGAGCGGCCGGTCGAACTTCTCGTAGCGGGCGGTCGCGTTCTCCGGAAGGAGGAGACCGACCTTGATGTCGTCGCCCTTCTTGGCGGACCCGGTGGAGTCGGCGTTGTCGCCGGACTCCTTGGCGCTGCCACAGGCAGCAAGCGAAACGGCCATCGCGCCGGCGGCAATGGCGACGGCGGCACGACGCATACGCGTGTTCACTTCAGAAACCTCCCTGACGAGGCCGCGACATTGCGGCCGAGGTGGCTGGAAGTCAACTCGGCCACACGTGCGACGTCAAGAAGTAAATCCTTAACGAGATGGCAACGGTGCCATCCGTTCTCTAAGTGAAGGCAGGGGTCGCCGTCTGCAGCGCCCCAACGGCGGTCCCGTCCAAAAGTGTTGAATCGCCCATCTCGCTGAGCGCGAGAGCGAGCGCTCCGAGCACCTCCGCACGGCCGCCGAGGGCCCCGGGGAGAACGGACAGCTGGCGCGCCGCACTGGGGATGGCGTAGCGGCCGACGGACTCCCGGATCGGCCCGAGCACCAGTTCACCGGCCTCGGCGAGATCACCGCCGAGGACCACCCGGCTCGGGTTCAGAAGGTTGCAGAGATTGGCCACTCCACTGCCGATGTGGCGGCCGACGTCGGCGATCACCCGACGGCAGCCCGGGTCTCCGTCCCGCGCGAGCCGTACGACACCTTCCATGGTCAGGTCGGTGCCGTGGCTGGACTGGAGGAGCGGGAGCACGTAGCGCGCGGCCGCGAAGGTCTCCAGGCAGCCGCGGTTGCCGCAGCGGCAGACCGGGCCGGATTCGTCGAGTGTAATATGTCCTATTTCTCCAGCGGTGCCGCCGGGGCCCCGGTAGATCCTGCCGTTGATCACCAGGCCGGCGCCGACACCGCTGGCGACCTTGATGTACGCCAGGTCGCGGACGCCCCGGCCGCTGCCCCAGACCATCTCGCCGAGGGCGCCGAGGTTGGCGTCGTTGTCGACGTGCACGGGGACGCCGAGGCGGCCGCGGAGCTCCTCGGCGGGATTGGTGCCGGTCCAGCCGGGGAGGATGGCGGTCGAGCCGAGGGTGCCGGACTCCACGTCGATCGGGCCGGGGACACCGAGGCCGACACCGGCGATCTTGGAACGGTCGACGCCGGTGGCCTCCATCAGGCGGGTGACCAGTTGTTCCGCGCGGTCGAAGCCCTGGGTCGACGAGGCGTCGACGTCCAGTGGCTCGGACTCCTCCGCCAGGACCTGGTGGGCGAGGTTGCCGATGGCGACGCGGAGGTGGGTGTGGCCGAAGTCGACGCCGATGACGATGCCGGCGTCGCCGCTCAGCGACACGCTGCGGGCCCTGCGGCCGCCTGCCGAGGTGGGGGTGACCTCGACGGTTCCGCTGTCCTTCAGCTCGCGGACGATGTTGGAGACCGTCGCCGCGGACAGGCCTGTGGTCCGCGCGATCTCGGCCTGGGTGAGGGAACCCGCCAGGCGCACGGCTCGTACGACCCGCTCCAGGTTGGCTCGGTGCAGTGACGACTGCGACCCCGGAGTCTCCACGACGACCTCCTGCGCACGGGGCCGCTTCGATGAGGCCCCGTCTATGTCCAACTAGTGAACTCTAAGCTGAGCCGTTCGGGTTGCCTCCCGTCAAGAGGTTGAACTGATTCCGGGGTGTGCGCGGGTCGTTGCGGAGCGCTATGCAGGGGTACGCGCTTTCTGCCTGCGGCGGCCTGTGCGGCTGGGTGGGGGCTTGTGTCGCGCCTACTCGCCGGGTGGTGGGTCGGGGCCGCGCCGGGGGGTGTCCGTCCTCGGAACGGCGCGATGGGGTCGCGTACCGACTCGCTGTTCGTTGACGCGCCAACCGCTGCGGGCGGACACCCCCCGACACGTCCCCTTGCGTACGACGGCGGCTGCGGGCGCGTCTCGCCTGCCGCCGCAGACCCGCCGCCGCGGGGCCCGCCGCCTGGCTGCGGGCCACCAGTCCCGCTCAGCTGCGGGCATGCGTGCCGCTAGGGGCGGCACGGGTGGGCGCAGCGGCACCTCGTCGCGCCGAGCTGCGCTCCCACCCGGCCTCAGCCTCGACCGGCCCCGGCTACTTCAGCGCCCCCGCCGTCAACCCCTGCACCACCTGCCGCTGGAAGACGATGTACGCGGCGAGGACCGGCAGCATCGCCATCACCAGGCCCGCGAACAGGCCCGACCAGTCGCCCTTGTAGCCCTGGCTGACGGCCAGCTGGACCAGGCCCTGGGTGAGGACGCGCTTGTCGGGGTCGGTGTTGAGGACCGTGGGGAGCATGTACTGGTTCCACTGGCCCAGGAAGTTGAAGATGCCGACGCTGACCAGGCCCGGCTTGGCCATGGGCAGCATGATCTGGAAGAACGTGCGGCTGTGGGACGCGCCGTCCACGAAGGCCGCCTCGGCGATCGACGTCGGCAGCGTGCGGAAGAACGCCGTCAGGAAGAACACCGTGAACGGCAGCGAGTAGGCGATGTAGACCAGGATCAGGCCGTGGATGGTGTTCAGCAGGCCCATGTTGTTCACGACGTAGAACAGCGGGACCAGCGCGAGCATGATCGGGAAGCTCATGCCGCCGATGAACAGGTAGTAGATGAACCGGTTGCCCGGGAAGTCGAAGCGGGCCAGGACGTAGGCCGCCATCGAGCCGAGGACGAGCGTGCCGATGAGCGAACCGCCGACCACGAGGACCGTGTTGAGGAAGTAGTCGCTCATGTTGGCCTGGGTCCACGCCCGCGACCAGTTGTCGAAGTGCAGCGAGTCGGGGAGCGACCAGGGCGAGCTGAAGATGGAGCGGTCGTCCTTGAAGGACGTCATGACCGCCCAGAGCAGCGGCATGACCACCATGATCGCCCAGATGACCAGGACGCCGTGGGAGAAGACGTTGAGGACTGTGCCCTCTTTCTTCTCCTTCGGGGGCGGGGGCGGCGGCGCGTCCGTCTTGGTGATCGGCGCGCCTGACTCGGCCGGGAGCGGGGCGGGGGTCTCGGTCGTCTTCATGGAATCAGTACTCCAGCCGCTCGCGACGGCCCAGCCGCATCACCACGGCGGCGAAGGCCAGCGTGACGACGAGCAGGGCGACACCGATGGTGGTGGCGTAGGCGGCCTGCCCGTCCCGGAACGCCTTCTGGTACACGTACAGGACCATGACGGTGGTCGAGTAGTCGGGACCGCCCGGCCCGGTCGTCATGATCTGCACGACCGCGAACGACTCGGCGCCCAGGGCGAGGATGCCCATGTAGACCCAGCCGGACTGCACGGTGTCCCACAGCAGGGGCAGGGTGATGCGGAAGAACGTGGTGAACCGGCTGGCGCCGTCCAGCAGCGCCGCCTCGTACATCTCCGCCGGGATGGAGGCCATGCCGGCGGAGAAGAGGACCACGAAGAAGCCGACGGTGGACCAGACGAGGACCGCCATCACGGCCCAGAGCGCCAGGTCGGGGTCGCCGAGCCACAGCGGCTGGACGTTGTCGAGGCCGATGCCGCGCAGGATCGAGTTGATCGCGCCGCTGTCCGGGTTGTACGCGAACGCGAACAGCAGCGCGACGATGGCGATCGAGAGGACCTGCGGGAAGAAGTAGACGATTTTGTAGAAGGAGGAGCCCCGGACACCGGTGACGACCGGGCCGTTCCGCCTCTTTCTGCCGCCTACGTTGATCATGAACGCGAAGAACAGCGCCAGGCTGATCGTCACCACCGGCAGCAGGAGCGCGAACAGCAGGCTGTGCTGCAACGACTTCCAGAAGATCTCGTCGTCGAGCATCCGGCTGTAATTGTCGAAACCGACCATCTTGAATTCGGGACTCAGGCCGGTCCAGTCCGTGAACGAGTAGTAGATGGACTGGATGAACGGCCAGACCACGAAGAGCGCGTACAGTCCCAGGGGCAGCGCGAGGAAGCCCACGATGAACCGGTACTTGCCGTGCTGCATCGCCACTCCGGTGCCGTTGCGGAAGAAGAATTCCGGTGCCGTTACTGGTGCTTGTAGTGCTTGATCGAGGTGTCCTTGGCGGTCTCGTCGGCGAAGCCCTGGATCTTCTTGATGGCCTCGGCGGGAGTGAGACGGCCGGCCATCATCTCGCCCAGGCCGGACACACCGATCTTCTCCTTCTGCAACTGGACGTACCAGTCCTGCATACGCGGGTTCACCACGTTCTCGCCCGCCTTTTCCAGGGCCGCGACGCCCGACTTGAGACCGGGGGTGAGGGCGATTCCGTCGGTGCCGCCGTTGTACGCGGTCAGCGACTTCACCTTGCTGGTGAAGTTCTTCGAGGACGCCTCGCTGAGCATGATGCGCAGCTGCTCCATGCCGCCCTCGGCGTTCTTCGCCTTGGCCGGCACGATGAAGGGCTCACCGCCGGAGGCCCAGATGGTGCCGAAGGGCATCTTGTCGGAGGAGTCGATGCCGGTGGGCGCGGAGACGGCCAGGTCGAAGTCCTTCGGGATGACGTTGGCCGACTCGTTCTCCACCCAGGAGCCGTTCGGGATGAACAGCGCCTTGCCCTGGGCCCAGGCGGTCTGCGACTGGATGTGGTCGAGGCCGGGGGTGCCCTTGAGGACGTAGCCCTTCTTGTAGAGCTCGTAGTACGCGTCGAAGCAGGCCTTGACGGCCGGGTGCTTCCAGGCGTTCGGCTCCAGGTTGTCGATGGCGTCGAGGACCTCGCGGCCGCCGACCTTGCCGATCATCGGGTAGAGGGAGAAGGGGAGGTAGTACGGGTATTTGCCCGCGTACGTCCAGCCCGCCATGCCCTTCTTCTTGGCCTTCTCGCAGACCGCGAGCATCTGGTCCCAGGTCTCGGGGTACTGCTCGTCGAGCGAGTCCAGCGCCTTCTGCGAGTACCAGACGCCGTAGACGGTGTAGGCGTAGTAGAGGATCCAGACCTTCTCGCCGTCGAACTGGCCCATCTCGACGATGCCGGGGCGCAGCGTGTCGCGGACCTTCTTGTTCGGGTCGTCGTAGGAGGGCGCGTCCAGCAGCGGGGTGAGGTCGGTGAGCTGGTTCTTGCCGACCAGGACGCCCATGTCCATCTGCTCGGCGCCGGAGTTGTCGATGAGGTCCGGCGGGGTGCCCTGGTTGAAGCGGGGCTGGAGCGTGGACTGGATCTTCTGGGTGGCGGAGAACTTCACCTTCACCTCGGGGAAGTTCTTCTCGTAGATCTTCACGGCGTCCTCGGCGTACTCCTTGCCGAAACCGCCGTCGAACAGCACGAATTCCATGCCCGCGGTGTCGTTGACGCCGAGCGGGTTCTTCGCGGTCTTCTTGCCGGCCTTGGCCTTGTCGCCGCTGTCGCCGCCGCCGCTGCTGGCGCAGGCGGACAGGAAACTCATCGTGGGGACGGAGATCAGCCCGAGCGCGGCGGACCTTTTGATCAGATCACGGCGACCGACACCCTCGGTGCCGTGGTTCTCGGCGGAAGTGGATCCCATGCTCAAGTCCTCGCCTTCTCCAGGACTCAGGCGGTGAACCGGATCCTTCCCGGCACCGCGATCGGGTCAAGCTGGGTCGTGCAGGAAAGTGCGGGTGCTGACGTGCGGGCGCTTACGTGCGGGCACTGACGTGCGGATCGTGTGAAGCGTCCGACAGGTATAGTCCACTTCCCGCCAGCGGATCAAGATCGAACACAAGGTTGGCCACGGGTCTTATCCGAGTTGAGACCTCGCGGAAGTATGAGCGGCCTGCGTGTTCTCCGGCGGAAAAATCCCGGTCGTCGCCCCCGAATGCCACAGGCAACACCCTTGACAGTCCTGACCACTTGGGCAACTACTGGTCCTTGCGCATCGAAATTGACAACGTTGTCCACTGCGCAGGGAGGGTACCCGTTGATGCAGCGGAAAGCTCGGCACAGATGGGGTGCGGCGGTCGTGTCGGCGACCGCCTTCGCTTTGGCCCTGGGCTCACAGGGCGTCGCGGTCGCACTGCCCCAAGCCCCCGAGACCCCCGACCGGAAGTTCGCGTCCTCCTTCGAGGCGGACGACCCGGTTCCGGACTGGCAGAACACCGTCGACACCGCGCCGGACGGCAGCAAGCGGGCCTCGGGCGTGGACGGCGGCTACAGCAGCGGCATACCGGGCAACGTCACCGACCACGTCACCGACGTCCGGGCCAGTGCCGAGAACACCGGCGGCGGCGAGGTGAAGGAGAATCTCGTCGACGGCGAGCCGAGCACCAAGTGGCTCACCTTCGAGCCCACCGGCTGGGCCGAGTTCGAACTGGATAAACCGGTCAAAGTGGTGCGTTACGCATTGACGTCGGCCAACGACCACGACGAACGGGACCCGAAGGACTGGACCCTGAAGGGTTCCGCCGACGGCACGGACTGGCAGACGCTCGACACCCGCTCGGGCGAGTCCTTCCCGGAGCGGTTCCAGACCAGGACGTACGACCTGGCGGAACCCGCCGAGTACCGGCACTTCCGGCTGGAGGTCACCGGCAACAACGGTGGTGACCTCCTCCAGCTCGCCGACCTCCAGCTGTCCACGGGCGGCGGTGACGGGCCCGTCCCGCAGGACATGCTCTCCCTCGTCGACCGCGGGCCGAGCGGCTCCCCGACCGCGAAGGCGGGTGCCGGGTTCACCGGAAAGCGGGCCCTGCGGTACGCGGGTCGGCACACCGCCGACGGGCGGGCGTACTCGTACAACAAGGTCTTCGACGTGAACGTGGCCGTCGGCCGGAACACGCGGCTGTCGTACCGGATCTTCCCGTCGATGGCGGACGGCGACCTCGACTACGACGCGACCAACGTCTCCGTCGACCTCGCCTTCACCGACGGCACCCGGCTGAGCGAGCTGCGCGCCACCGACCAGCACGGCTTCCCGCTGACCCCGCGGGGGCAGGGCGCGGCGAAGATCCTCTACGTCAACCAGTGGAACAACGTGGTCGCGCGGATCGGGTCGGTCGCGGCCGGGAAGACCGTGGACCGGATCCTGGTGGCCTACGACTCCCCCAAGGGCCCGGCGAAGTTCCGCGGCTGGCTGGACGACGTGACCATCGACTCCGTCGCGCCCGAGCGGCCGAAGGCGCATCTGTCGGACTACGCGGTGACGACCCGCGGCACCCACTCCAGCGGCGGCTTCTCGCGGGGCAACAACTTCCCGGCGACGGCGGTGCCGCACGGCTTCAACTTCTGGACGCCGGTGACGAACGCGGGTTCGCTGAGCTGGCTGTACGACTACGCGCGTGCGAACAACGCCGACAACCTGCCGACGATCCAGGCGTTCAGCGCGAGCCACGAGCCGAGCCCCTGGATGGGCGACCGACAGACCTTCCAGGTGATGCCGTCCGTGGCCACCGGCGCCCCGGAGTACGGGCGGGAGGCGCGGGAGCTGGCTTTCCGGCACGAGAACGAGATCGCGCGGCCGTACTACTACGGGGTGCGGTTCGAGAACGGGCTGAAGGCCGAGATGACGCCGACCGACCACGCGGCGGCCCTGCGCTTCACCTACCCCGGTGACGACGCGAGCGTCCTCTTCGACAACGTGACCGACCAGGCGGGGCTGACCCTCGACAAGGAGAACGGGATCGTCACCGGCTACTCGGACGTGAAGTCCGGGCTGTCGACGGGCGCGACCCGGCTGTTCGTCTACGGCGAGTTCGACAAGCCGGTGACCGAGGGCGACTCCAGCGGCGTCAAGGGCTACCTGCGCTTCGAGGCCGACGACGACCGGACCGTCACCCTGCGGCTGGCGACCTCGCTGATCAGCGTCGACCAGGCCGAGGACAACCTGCGCCAGGAGATCCCGGAGGGCCGGTCCTTCGAGGCGGTGAAGAAGAGCGCCCAGCGGCAGTGGGACCGGCTGCTCGGCAAGGTCGAGGTCGAGGGCGCGACGCCCGACCAGCTGACGACGCTCTACTCCAGCCTGTACCGGCTGTACCTGTACCCGAACTCGGGGTTCGAGAAGGTCGACGGGACGTACCGGTACGCCTCACCCTTCTCCCCCATGCCGAAGCCGGACACCCCGACGCACACCGGCGCGAAGATCGTCGACGGCAAGGTGTACGTCAACAACGGCTTCTGGGACACCTACCGGACGACCTGGCCCGCGTACTCCTTCCTGACCCCGTCGCGGGCGGGTGAGCTGGTCGACGGGTTCGTGCAGCAGTTCAAGGACGGCGGCTGGACCTCCCGCTGGTCCTCCCCCGGCTACGCCGACCTGATGACGGGCACGTCGTCGGACGTGGCGTTCGCGGACGCGTACGTCAAGGGCGTCGACTTCGACGCGAAGGCGGCGTACGAGGCGGCCGTGAAGAACGCGACGGTCGTCCCGCCGAACTCGGGCGTCGGCCGGAAGGGCATGGCCACCTCGCCGTTCCTCGGCTACACGAGCACCGAGACCCACGAGGGCCTGTCCTGGGCGCTGGAGGGCTACCTCAACGACTACGGCATCTCCCGCATGGGCCGGAAGCTGTACGAGGAGACCGGCGAGCGGCGCTACAAGGAGGAGTCGGAGTACTTCCTGGACCGGGCCCGCGACTATGTGAACCTCTTCGACGAGAAGGCCGGGTTCTTCCAGGGCCGCGACGCGAAGGGCGACTGGCGGGTCGAGTCCGCGAAGTACGACCCGCGGGTGTGGGGCCACGACTACACCGAGACCAACGGGTGGGGCTACGCCTTCACCGCCCCGCAGGACAGCCGGGGTCTGGCCAACCTGTACGGCGGGCGCAGGGGCCTCGCCGACAAGCTGGACGAGTACCTCTCCACCCCGGAGACCGCCTCCCCCGAGTTCGTCGGCTCCTACGGCGGTGTCATCCACGAGATGACCGAGGCGCGCGACGTGCGGATGGGCATGTACGGGCACTCCAACCAGGTCGCCCACCACGCCCTCTACATGTACGACGCGGCCGGGCAGCCCTGGAAGACGCAGCAGAACGTCCGCGAGGTGCTGTCCCGGCTGTACACCGGCAGCGAGATCGGGCAGGGCTACCACGGTGACGAGGACAACGGCGAGCAGTCGGCCTGGTTCCTGTTCTCCGCGCTCGGCTTCTATCCGCTGGTGATGGGCAGCGGCGAGTATGCGATCGGCTCGCCCCTGTTCACGAAGGCGACCGTGCACCTGGAGAACGGGCGCGAGCTGGTCGTGAAGGCGCCGCGCAACAGCGCGCAGAACGTCTACGTGCAGGGGCTGAAGGTCAACGGCCGTACGTGGTCGAAGACTTCGCTGCCGCATTCGCTGGTCGCCAAGGGCGGTGTCCTGGAGTTCGACATGGGTCCGAGGCCGTCGTCCTGGGGCACGGGCAAGGATGCCGCGCCCGTGTCGATCACCCAGGACGACGAGGTGCCGGCGCCGCGCGCGGACGTGCTGAAGGGTGAGGGTGCTCTGTTCGACGACACGTCGGCGACGGACGCGGCGGTGACGTCCGTGGACCTGCCGGTGACCGAGGGCGCCGAGGCGGTCCAGTACACGCTGACGTCGTCGGCGGACCGGGCGAAGGCCCCGGCCGGCTGGACGCTCCAGGGCTCCTCGGACGGTGAGACCTGGCGGACGCTGGACCGGCGCTCCGGGGAGTCCTTCGCCTGGGACCGGCAGACCCGCGCGTTCTCGGTGAGGTCGCCGGGTACGTACGAGAGGTACCGCCTGGTCCTCGACGGCGAGGCGACCCTGGCGGAGGTCGAACTGCTCGGCTGATCACGTGAGTTGGGGGTCTCATGCCGCTTCCCGTGCCCGTCCTGCCCGAGGGTGTCGACCCGGCCTGGCTGCCGCCCGCCGCCTTCCGGGCGGTCGGCGGCCGGCGGACGCTGATCCGGGGATCGGGTCCGCTGGTGGAGACGGTGCACGGGGAGGTGGCCGAGGCCTGCCGGCGGTTCGGGGGCCGGGTGGTGCGGGACGCGTCGGACGACGGCCCGTACGACCTGGTTCTCGGCCTCGACGCGGACGGCCTCGGCGACGAAGGCTTCACGCTCGCCCGCGAGGGCGGCACGACGACCGTCACCGCCTCCGGTGGGCGGGGGCTGCTGTACGGGCTGTTCCACGTGGTGCGGCTCGGGGAGGCGGCCTTCACCGGTGAGCGGTCACGGCGGACGCATCGCCCGGCGCTCGCCCTGCGCATGCTCGACCACTGGGACAACGTGGCCGTGCACCCGGTCATGGGGCAGGTGGAACGCGGCTACGCGGGTGGCTCGCTGTTCTGGGAGGACGGCCGGGCGCGCGGCGACCTGGAGCGGGTGCGGGCGTACGGCAGGCTGCTGGCGGCGTGCGGGATCAACGCGATCTCCGTGAACAACGTCAACGTGCACGCGACCGAGGCGCGGCTGCTGACCGACCGGATCGGTGACGTGGCCGCGATCGCCGGGGCGCTGCGGCCGTACGGCATCCGCACCCACCTGTCGGTCTCCTTCGCCGCGCCGCTCCTCCTCGGCGGGCTGCCCACGGCCGATCCCCTGGACGGGGCCGTGCGCGCCTGGTGGGCCGAGGCGACGCGGCGGGTGTACGAGGCGATCCCCGACTTCGGCGGATACGTGGTGAAGGCCGACTCGGAGGGGCAGCCGGGGCCGTTCGCGTACGGCCGCAGCCATGCCGACGGCGCCAACCTGCTGGCGGCGGCGCTGGAGCCGTTCGGCGGCACGGTGCACTGGCGGGCGTTCGTCTACGACCACCGCCAGGACTGGCGGGACCGCACGACCGACCGGGCGCGCGCCGCGTACGACCACTTCGTGCCGCTGGACGGGCGGTTCGCCCCGAACGCGGTGCTCCAGGTGAAGCACGGGCCGATGGACTTCCAGGTGCGGGAGCCCGTCTCGCCGCTGATCGGGGCGATGCCGCGCACCCGGCTCGCGGTGGAGTTGCAGGTCACCCAGGAGTACACCGGGCAGCAGCGGCACGTGTGCTGGCTGGGGCCGATGTGGAGCGACGTGCTGGGGTTCCCGATCGAACCGGGTGCGTCGGTCGGGGAGTCGGCGCGGGGCGGGCTGGTCGCCGTGTCCAACGCGGGCGACGACCCGTTCTGGACCGGGCACCCTCTCGCCCAGGCCAACCTGTACACCTTCGGCCGGCTGGCCTGGCGGCCGGACGCCGATCCGGGCGCCGTCCTCGACGAGTGGATCGGGCTCACCTACGGGCCGGGACCGGCGGCCGGGCTGCACGCGGTCCTGGACGGTTCGTGGCGGACGTACGAGAAGTACACCGCTCCCCTGGGCGTGGGATTCATGGTGCAGCCGGGGCACCACTACGGGCCGAGCGTGGACGGGTACGAGTACAGCCCGTGGGGCACGTACCACTTCGCCGACCGGGACGGGGTCGGCGTCGACCGCAGCGTGGCGACCGGCACCGGGTACGCCGGGCAGTACGGCAAACCGTGGGCCGAGGTCTACGAGTCCGCGGACAGCTGCCCCGACGAGCTGCTGCTGTTCTTCCACCACGTGTCGTACGCCCACCGGCTGACGAGCGGGAAGACGGTGATCCAGCACATCTACGACACGCACTTCGAAGGGGTCGAGGAGGTGGAGGCGGCCCGGGACGTGTGGGCCGGGCTCGTGGACCTCGTCGACCCCGCGCGCCACCGGCGGGTGGCGGAGCTCTTCGAGGAGCAGCTCCGCAGCGCCCGCGAGTGGCGCGATCAGATCAACAGCTACTTCTTCCGCAAGTCGGGTGTGCCCGACGCACACGGGCGCCGCATCTACTGAAGGATCGCCACGCCCAGGGGGTCGAGGACCAGGGGTTCGCCCCGGTCCACCCGCTTGCCGGTGAGCAGGTCGGTGGCGGTGGTGTGGGCGGTCAGGCGGGCCGGTTCGGGGGCGTGGTTGAGGAGGAAGAGCAGGCGGGTGCCGTCGGGGGCGACCCGGGTGGCGGTCTCCACCGCCGGGTGCGCGGCGTAGGGGCCGAGCAGGTCGTGGCGGGCCAGGATGCGGCGTACGACCTGGTCGACGCCCGGCTGGTCGAGGGCGGTGGCGACGTACCAGGCCTCGCCGGCGCCGAACGGGTGGCGGGTCACGGCCGGGGTGCCGGCGTAGAAGTCGGTGCCGTAGGTGGCGACCGGTTCGGCGCCGCGCGGCAGCACGATCTCGAAGACGAGCCGGGCCTCGGTCCCCAGTTCGGGGACGGGCTGGGTGAACTCCGGCGGCCGGGCGTCCCATTCGTCCACGCGGACACCCATGAGGGGTGCGAGCGGGCCGGGGACGTCGGTGGGGAAGGCGCGGTCGTGTGCGTCGACGCGGCCGGAGAGGAAGGTGGCGAGGACCGTGCCGCCGCGTGCGGCCACGGCTTCGAGGCGGGTGGCGAGGTCGCCCTTGACCATGTGGAGGGCGGGGGCGAGGACGACGTCGTAGGGGGTGAGGTCGGCGGTCTGCGGGACGACGTCCACGTCGGCGCCGGCCGCGCGGGCCGCCCGGTAGTGGGCGTGGACCACGTCCGGGTACTTCACCAGCCGGGACGGGCCGTCGGAGATCTCCAGGGCCCACCAGCTGTCCCAGTCGAAGAGCAGGGCGGTGCGGGCCGGCGTGCGGGCGCCCAGGGTCCGGTCCCCCAGGGCCTCCAGCTCCCTCCCCAACTCGGCGACCTCGCGGAAGACGCGGGTGTCGTCGCGGCCCGCGTGGCCGATGACCGCCCCGTGGTACTTCTCGCAGGCGCCGCGTGAGGCCCGCAGCTGGAAGTAGAGGGCGGCGTCCGCGCCGTGGGCGATCGCCTGGAAGGTGGCGAGGCGGAGTTCGCCGGGGCGCCGGAGCGGGTTGACGTCCCGGCAGGCGGTGGTGGACGGAGTCTGCTCCATCAGCCAGAAGGGGGCGCCGTCCTTCAGGCCGCGCATCAGGTCGTGGGCGAGGGCGGGCCGGGTCGGCGGGGCGTCCAGGGGCGGGTAGTTGTCCCAGGAGGCGAAGTCGAGGTGCGGCGCCCAGCGGTGGTAGTCGAGGGGGCGAAAGGTGCCCATGAAGTTGGTGGTGACGGGCGTGTCCGGGTCGTGGGCGCGGATCACCTCCTTCTCGGCCAGGAAGCAGCCGAGGAGGGCGTCGGTGGTGAACCGGAAGTAGTCGAGGGTGATGCCCTGGAAGGCGGTGTGGTCCGGGCCGCGCCAGTGCTCGGTGAGGGCGTTCGGGGGCTCGATCTGGTCCCAGTCGGTGTAGCGGTGCGACCAGAAGGTGGTCCACCAGGCGTCGTTCAGGGCGTCGAGGGTGCCGTGCCGGTCGCGGAGCCATGCCCGGAACGCCTCGGCGCACAGGTCGCAGTAGCAGGCGCCGCCGTACTCGTTGTTGATGTGCCAGGCGAGCAGGGCCGGGTGGTGTGCGTACCGTTCGGCGAGGCGGGCGGCGAGCGCGGTGGCGTGCTCGCGGTACGCCGGGGAGCTGGGGCAGAAGGTGTGGCGCTGGCCGTAGCGGTGGCGGCGGCCCTCGAAGTCGGTGCGGTTGACCTCGGGGTGCAGCTTGGCGAGCCAGGGCGGGAGGGCGGCGGTGCCGGTGGCCAGGCAGACCCGGCGGTCCTCGGCGGCCGCCCGGTCGAGGATGCGGTCCAGCACGGTGAAGTCGTAGGTGTCGGGGGCGGGTTGGGTGAGGGACCAGATGAAGACGCCGACGGTGAGGGTGTCGATGCCGGCCCGTGTGAACAGGCGGTGGTCCTCGTCCCAGACCTCCTCGGGCCACTGCTCGGGGTTGTAGTCGCCGCCGTACGGGATCCTCGGGGTGCGGGGCGCGGTCATGCGGTGAACTCCTCCTGGGTCTCGGTGATCACCGAGCGGCTGCCGTGCAGCAGGGACAGCAGCAGCGGGGCGGCCAGCAGGGCGGGCAGGGCCTCCGTCAGCAGGGCGGTCAGCGCGGCCGTCAGGACGAGCAGGGAGGCGGCGGCGAGGGTGGCGCGGCCGTGCCGGAGCAGGAAGTACCCGGCGAGGCGGGCGGTGTCCCGGGCGCGGAAGGTGAAGAGCGAGGTGAGGACGAGGGCGTGCGCGCCCCAGAGGAGGGAGCCGGCGCCGATCACGGCGAGCAGGACCGCCCACCAGCCGGGCAGGCCGGTGGCGGTGAAGTGGGTGAGGGTGAACGCGATGACCGTCAGCCAGGCGAGCAGGGGGGTCCACAGTTTCAGCGCCGGCCCGGCGTTGAGCCGCAAGCCGCGCAGGTAGGCGCGGGCCGGGTGCAGTGCGGTGAGGTCGCGGCTGCGGTGGTGGAGGGCGTGGAGCGCGGCGGACAGGGCCGGTCCGAGGGGCAGCAGGCACAGGGCCGCGAGGGGGAGGTTGGCCGGGTCGGGGCCGAGCAGGAACAGTCCGGCCAGGCCCGGGGAGGCGGTCAGGAGCAGCAGCGCCTCGACGGTCAGGACGGTGTGGATCAGGGCGGAGGCGCGGGAGAGGGTCCCGGTGCCGAAGTCGGAGGCCCGCGCGGTGCTCATGCCGGCGCCTCCCGGCCGAGCGGGCGCCGTTCGTCCCACCGGGGCGGGGGCTCCTCGTCGACCGGGGTGGGCTCGACGAGCGGGACCTCGTGGCGGCTCAGGGTGAGGGGCAGGTCGGCGCGGCCGTCCTGGGCGGTCGGCCGCCGGTGGGTGCGCGCGGGCTCGGCGGCCCCGCGCGGGGTGTCGAGCCGTCCCGGGTCCTGGTGGTCGCGGCGCGGGGCGAGGCCGAGGCGGCCGGTGCCGGCGCGCTGGTGCCAGGCGTCGGTGAGCCGGCCGCTCGGCGAGTCGGGGACGCGGATCACCCGTTCTCCTTCTTGAACCGCTCGTACGCCTTGTTGTGCAGGTCGACGAACTGCTGCATGTTCTTCGACTTCAGCTCGGAGACGTAGGCGTCCCACTCGGACAGCGGGCGCTTGCCGAGCACGAACCGGAGGGTGTTCTGGATGACGGTGTCCTTCAGCGGGGTCTCCCAGAGGGTCGCCTGCTCCTGCTCGAAGGACTGCAGCGGGTGGGCCGGGTCGATGGGCAGCTGCTTGCGCTGGGCCATGGCGTCCTGGAACTTCTTCTCGTCCGGGCTGAACATCGAGGAGACCAGCTCCCAGCTGCCGCCGTAGGCGAAGACGCCGTTGTAGAAGCCGAAGTCCTTCTGCATGTCCTTCGGGGCGTCCGGGTCGGAGCCCATGAGGCTGATGCCGGGCTTCAGCTCGTACCGGCTTCCCGACCGGGTGTAGGTGACGCCCTCGACGCCCCAGCGGGCCAGTCGCTGGCCCTCGTCCGAGTACCAGAGCCAGTCCACGAACTGCATCATGGCGACGAAGCTGTCGCTCTTCAGGGCCTTGCTGGAGATCATCAGGCCGTTCTCCAGGCGGCTGCCGCCCAGCACCACGGGTCCGGCGGGCCCGATCGGCACCGGGACCATCTCGATCTTCGCGCCCTTGACTTGCTTCTCCAGGTTGTAGCGGTAGTTCTGCACCAGCTCCTGCGGGTTGGCGCTCATCGCGTAGCACTTCTCGGCGAGCAGTTTCTGCACGGCCTGGTCGTCGGTCTGGCTGAAGCTCTCGGGGTCCATGAGCTTCTCGGCGACGAGCCTGCGGAGGTACTCGACCATCCGGCGGTAGCCGTCCTGGGCGCCGGTGAAGACGTACTTCTGCGCCTCGTGGTCGAAGCTGATGTTGTCGTAGGTCCAGCCGGCTCTGACGCCGAAGGCCTGGCCGAGGTAGCTGAACAGGGCGCCGCAGGGGAACGGGGTGTTGGTGCTCCAGCGGTCGGAGAGGGGGTACTTCCCGGGGTACTCCTCTTTGAGCGCCTTGAGGACGTCGTACACCTCGTCCCAGGTGGTGGGCAGGCCGAGGCCGTGCCGGTCGAGGACGTCCGTGCGGAAGGACAGCGAGTAGCCGGGCTTGGGCCTCTCGTGCAGGCCGGGCAGCAGGTAGTACTTGCCGTCGGACTGGCGGATGGAGTCGAGTTCGGGCTCCAGCTTCCACTTTCGGACCTTGTCGCGGAAGTTGGGCATGAGGTCGACGTAGTCGCTGACGGCGAGGATGGCGCCGGAGGAGACGAAGGCGACCTCGGAGGGGTGGTACGTCTTGGGGATGATGAACGGGGCGTCCCCGGCGCCGATGAGGACACTGCGCTTCTTCTCGTAGTCGGCGAGCGGGACGTCGACCGGCTTGAGGGTGACGCCGGTGCGCTTGGTGACCTCCTTCCAGAACCGCCAGCCGCTCTTCATCGGATACACGGGGTTGTTGTTGTGCAGCACGGAGAAGGCGAGCGGCTCGGACGCCTTGAACTGTTGTCCGGCCCGGTAGTTCTTCATGGCGCCGTTCTGCTTCTTCGACAGGTCCTTCGTGTCGCCGCCGTCGTCCCCGCTGCCGCAGCCGGTGACCGTGGCGAGTCCGATGAACCCGGCGGCGGCGAGTATCTGGCGCCGCGACAGCTGTCCTGCGTTCTGCACGGAGACTCCTTTGTTCCGTAGGCGAGGGAGGAGGCGGCGTCAGCCCTTGACCGCGCCGAGCATCACGCCCGAGACGAAGTAGCGCTGGACGAACGGGTACACGCAGAGGATCGGCAGCGCGGTGAGGACGATGGTGACCGACTGGATGTTCGCGCCGACCTGGCTGAGCTGCTCGGTGCCGGCGCCCGCGTTGCCGCCGCCGGTGGCGCCCTGGATGAGGTTGCGGAGATAGACGGTGACGGGCATCAGGTCCGTCCGGTCCATGTAGAGGAAGGCGCTGAACCAGGAGTTCCAGAAGGACACCGAGTAGAACAGCACCATCGTCGCCACGACCGCCTTGGACAGCGGCAGCACGATCCTGAGCAGGATGCCGTACGTGCTCAGGCCGTCGATCTGCGCGGCCTCCTCCAGTTCCGTCGGCAGGTTCTCGAAGAACGCCTTCATCACCAGCAGGTTGAACACGCTGATCGCGTTCGGCAGCGCGATCGCCCACACGCTGTTCTTCAGGCCGAGGCTGGTGACCAGGATGTAGTTCGGGATCAGCCCGCCGGTGAAGAACATGGTGAACACGGCGATGCCGACGAGGACACCGCGGCCCTTCAGGTGCTTCTTCGACAGCACGTAGGCGTAACACGTCGTCAGCACCATGGCCACCGCCGTCGCGACGACCGTGTACAGCACGGTGTTGCCGTAGTTCCGCCAGAACATCGCGTCCTGGAACACGATCTCGTACGTGGTGAGGTTGAACCCCTTGGGCAGCAGGGTCACCTCACCCGCCCGGATCTGCCGCTCCCCGCTGAAGGACCGCGCGAGGATGTTGACGAAGGGGTACAGGGTCACCAGCACGACGAGCGTGAGGACCACCCCGTTGACGCCCTGGAAGACCCGGTAGGAGCGGCTCGGCTTCACCACAGGCTGGTCCCCACTGTGCGGCGTGACAGCTGGTTGGCGGTCGTGATGAGGACCAGGCCGATGATCGCCTCGAACAGCCCGATGGCGGCGGCGTAGCTGAAGCTGTTGGACTCGACACCGGCCCGGTACACGTAGGTCGAGATGACGTCGGCGGTGGGATACGTCAGCGGGTTGTACAGCAGCAGGACCTTCTCGAAGCCGACCGCCATGAACGTGCCGATGTTGAGGATCAGCAGCGTCACCATGGTGGGCCGGATGCCGGGAAGGGTGACATGCCAGATCTGCTGCCAGCGGTTGGCCCCGTCGATGCGCGCGGCCTCGTACAGGTCCTCGTCGATGGTGGTGAGCGCGGCGAGGTAGAGGATCGTGCCCCAGCCGGCGGTCTGCCAGATCT
The DNA here is from genome assembly GCF_964272415.1 of Streptomyces sp. SudanB52_2052. Taxonomy (NCBI): domain Bacteria; kingdom Bacillati; phylum Actinomycetota; class Actinomycetes; order Kitasatosporales; family Streptomycetaceae; genus Streptomyces; species Streptomyces sp. SudanB52_2052. The sequence goes on from NZ_OZ186796.1 coordinate 2,138,334, forward strand.
CCGAGCCGACGTAGATCGTGCGGAACCACTCGGGTTCCTGGATGAAGCGGATCGGTTCGTGGCCGAACCAGCCGAGGACGTGGTTGACCGGTCCGTCGCTGGCCAGCATCTGCAGGGTGATGCCCGCGACGATCACGATCGACAGGAAGTGCGGGAGGTACGACACGGACTGCACGAACCGCTTCAGGGAGCGCCGGCGGACCTCGTTCAGCAGCAGCGCCAGCACGATCGGGATCGGGAAGCAGAACAGCAGCGTGAGCCCGCCGATCCACAGGGTGTTGCGGAAGACCTGCCAGAAGGTGGGGTCGCTGAGGAACATCCGCACATAGCGCAGGCCCACCCACTCCTCGCCGAAGATCGATCCCCCGGGCTCGAAGCGCCGGAAGGCGATCACGTTGCCGATCATCGGCAGATAGCGGAAGACCAGGAAGAACAGCAGCGGCAGGATCGCCAGCGAGTACAACTGCCAGTCGCGGCGCAGCGCCCGCCGCCAGCCGGTCCGGGCGGGCGTCCGGTCGCCGCGTCGTCGGGGCGCGGCCCGGGCCGCAGGCGGATCCTCGGTGCCCGGCGGGGCCGACGTGGTGGACGTGCTCATTGCTCGGGCCTCCCGTGGGCATGGGACGCGGAACCGAAACTTTCGAGCGCTTACCGGTAACTTCGCGGCAACTTAAGGGCAGGGGAAAGCGCTGTCAATGGGTGCTGCGGGAGTCGGCCGGGGCCTCTGTGCCGCGTTGGAAACCCCTCGAACCTGGGTAGGCCCCTGGGGCCCACCCCCGTTGCCCGTCGCAAGTTTCTGGGTGACCACCGACTCCTGCGAGGTGCCGCCGTGCCCGCGTTCGACCTGCCGCTGACAGAACTGGAACGCCATCGCCCGGACGTCGGGGAGCCCGCCGACTTCGACGCGTTCTGGCTGGGCACGCTGAAGGAGGCCGGGCGGGCGGACCCGCTGGTGTCGGTGCGGCCGGTGGAGACGGGGCTACGGCTGACGCGGACCTGGGACGTGACGTTCCGGGGCTTCGGGGGCGACCCGGTGCGCGCCTGGTTCAGCAGACCGGCCGGGGCCGGTGAAGTCCTGCCCGCGGTCGTCGAGTTCGCCGGGTACGGGCGCGGCCGGGGTCTGCCGCACGAGCGCCTGACCTGGGTCAACGCCGGGTACGCGCATCTGCTCATGGACAACCGCGGCCAGGGCGACCAGTACGGCTGCGGCGGTGACACGCCCGACCCGCACGGCACCGCGCCCGGCGGTCCGGGACCGGCGGTGCGGGGGCTGCTCGCTCCCGAGGACTACCACTACCGGCGTCTCATCACGGACGCGGTGCGCGCGGTCGCGGCGGTGCGGGCGCTGCCCGGCGTCGATCCCGCGCGGACCGTGGCCGTCGGCAACAGCCAGGGGGGCGGGCTGGCCCTGGCGGTCGCCGGGCTCGTCCCCGATCTGGCCGCGCTCCTGGTCACGGCGCCGCTGCTGTGCGGGATCCGCCGCGCGCTGGACCTCACCGACGCGGGCCCGTACGGCGAGATCGCCGCCTACCTCTCCGTCCACCGGGGCGCCGAGCACGCCGCCCACCGCACGCTGTCCTACGTCGAGGGCGTCTCCTTCGCCCGCCGGGCGCAGGCCCCGGCCCACTTCGGCGTCGGCCTGCGCGACACGGTGTGCCCGCCGAGCGGGACGTACGCGGCGTTCAATCGTTACGCCGAACTGACCGGCGCGGACCCGGACAAGGAGATCCACGCGTATCCGTTCAACGGCCACGAGGGCGGTGACGCGGTGCAGGTGCGGCGGCAACTGGCTTGGGTGCGAGCGCTGTTGGAAGGGGCGGACGCCTGATGGCACGGCGTCGCCGTCATCGCCCGTCCCCGTCGGGACGCGTCGGGCTGAGGCCGTCCCCGGGTCCCTGCGCCGCGCCCGCCCGCCCCTGACGGACCTTCACGCGGCGCTGCGCGGGCGGCCCCGGGTCACTTCCCGATCGGAGACTCCGCGGTGCAGCCCCCGGCGGTCACCAGGCCCTTGGCGCTCTGCTCCTCCAGCACCTCGCCCTTGTGAATGATCTTGCAGGTCACCTGGGCACCCTCGGGGTCCGCAGCGACCGGCATGACCGCCGCGGGCATGATGCCGCGCAGCGTGACCGTCTTCTTCCACGGCAGCTCGGGCTTCGACACCGACTCGATCTTCGGTTCCATGGCCTTGCCACCGCCGCCGTGGAACTCGATCGAGTCGACGTTCTTCCCGGTGACCTCGTAGGTGACTTCATACGTCTCGTCCACCGCCTTGTCGACCTGGTCGACCGCCTCGGAACAGGAACTGAGGCCGAGCGCGAGACCGGTGACGGCGACGGCGCAGACGGCTGCGCGGATGGTGCGGTTCAAGAGATCCCCCCGGATCGTGAATGGTCGGAGCCGCAGCCAAGCCCAAAGGGAAAGTGAAGTCAACTTCATTGAGGGCACGGTCAGTTGCCGCACCCCGGGTCCGGCGCGGCCGGCACACGGCAGCGGCCGCGCGGCCCTACCCGGGGGACGGGTGGTGTCACTCCGGCGCCTCGATCCAGTGCAGGCATGGGGTGTAGTCGAAATTCCACCTCAGGCAGAGCTGCATCCGGATCACCGATTTCCGGTCCACGAACTCGGTGATGACCTTCCTGTCCTCGATCCGGGACACCCCGACCTCGTTTTCCCAGTCGCTCTCCATCTCGTTTTCCAGCGCGAGGCTCGAGAGCGCGTATCTGCCCTGCGCCTCCTCCTGAATTCCCGGTCGGCGGGCCGTCCGCTCACCCGAAGTCTGCGGGGAGCCCGGGGAAAGCGCGCGGCGGCCGTCACCCGAACGGGCCCCGGCGCCCCGTGCGGCGACCGTTTACAAGTGCGCCGCCCGGCGCTAACTTCCGCAACAGCGGGGTGGGAGCGCTCCCACGGTGGACCGGAACCCGCCCATGAGCCGCTCCCGCTCCGCGCATCCCCACTCAGGGAAGAACACGCGCCGCTTCCGCAGGATGCCGGGTCTGTTGCAGCTGCGTTCCCGCTATGTGGACAACCTTGGTGAGCCGGATGCATGTCAGCGTGTTGACCACGGCCACCCTTGACTGGGTGCGTTCGGCGGTGCCCGACGTTCCCGTCGATGAGCGACGCTTTCGGCCGAACCTCCTGGTGCGCACACCATCGGGCACTCCTCCGTTCGTGGAGGACGAGTGGTTCGGGAGCAAGGCGCGGATCGGCGACGCGGTGGGTATTGCGTTCGTGCGCTCGAGTGACCGATGCGTGATGACGAACGAGGCTCAGCAGGAGCTTCCCCACTCCCCGCTGATATTGCGGGCCATCACGCAAGCGCACGACATGCGACAGGACGGGCTTGCCACTGTCGTGTCGCCAGGGCAGGTGCGGATCGGAGACCCCCTGGTTCTGCTCCAGGATCCGTCGAGAGTGGATCTCGCCGGTTGAGGGCATCCGCCGAAGTGCCCGTACGTCCCATATGTCGCTGTTATCCAGGTGTGCGATTCTGTTGTGTGGGTGCCCTGCCGCTCATGTGCGGCGTGGCTTCGCCATGGGAGGCGTGACCCGGTACCGCCGGACTCGTGCCCGCGTCGTCGTCGCCTGAGTTCCGGGGACTCCCACCTGCCGGTGGCTGCGGCGTGGACGGGAGGTGGACGCGGACATGCCCCATGACGGCGATGCCCGGGCCGCGGCCCCCGGTCCGCGGGCGCGCGCGAACGGGAACACCGGCCCGCCTCGTCCCACGCCGGAACCGGCCGCGCGGGAGCGGGTCCTGGCGTTCGCCGGGGTGGTGCTGGCGGCGGTGTACGTACGGAGCGAGGACGGTACGGAGCTCCGGCGGGTGGAGGCGGCCGGCCTGGAACCCGAGCGGTACGGGCTGCCGGGGCGCGTGCGGGTCTCGGCGGACTCGCCGGTGGCAGGGGGCGGCGACGGGGCGGGTGGGTCGAAGACCCACCGGGGCGGGCCGGAGGCCCACCAGGTCGGGACGGAGACCCACCGGGGCGCGTCAGAGACCGACCAGGCAATGTCGGAGACCGACCCGCACGGGCCGGAGACCCACCAGGGCACGTCAGAGACCGACCAGACCACCTCGGAGACCGACCCGCACGGGCCAGAAACCCACCGAGCCCAGCCGGAGACCCACCAGGGCACGTCAGAGACCGACCAGACCACCTCGGAGACCGACCCGCACGGGCCAGAAACCCACCGAGCCCAGCCGGAGACCCACCGGGGTGCGTCAGAGACCGACCAGGCGATGTCGGAGACCGACCGGAGCGGGCCGGAGGCTCACCAGGTCGGGCCGGAGGCCGACCGGAGTGGGCCACGGACCGACACCGGCGACCGGGAGACCCACCAGGTCAGGTCGGAAGCCCATCGGGCCAAGCCGGAGACCGACAGGGCACAGCCGGAGGCCGACCGGGCACAGCCGTCGTCTGGTGGCTCGGGCCGGGCGGTGGCCGGGGGCCAGCCCGGCGCGGGTCCGGGGACGCCGCCGCCCGGTGAGGAGCGTCGGCCGGGCGCAGCCGGGGCCCCGCCCACCGCCGTGCCCGGTACCCCGGCGCCCTCTGCCCCACCCGCGCCCCCACCCCGAGCCGCCGGGACAGGAAGCGGCGAGTCCCTCGTCGTCGAGGCCTATCGGAGTGGTCGGGCCGTGTGGGTGCGGGGTGCCGTGGTCGACGGGCGGGAGGGTGGTGGAGTCGCCTCCGCGCCGCTCGGGGCGCTGCCCCTGGGGGCGGCGGGGGGATGGCTGGGGTGCCTGGTCGTGGTGGGTGAGGCCGGGGACGGGTTCGGGGGCGAGCAGCGGGAGTTCCTGGAGCGGTATGCCGAGGCGGTCGCCGGGCGGCTGCGGGGCGAGGCCGACCGGTCGGCGCCCTCACCGCTGCTGGATTCGGCCCTGCGGGCCATGGGGGTGGGCTCCTTCGCCCTGACGCCGGGCACCGGCCTGGTCGAGACGGACCCGACCCTGCTCGAACTCGTCGGCATCCCCGAGGACGGTTTCGACGGCAAGACCGACACCCTGCTCTCCTACAGCGTCCCGGAGGACGTCCCGGCCCTGATGTCGGTCATCGAACCGTCCGCGCAGACCCCGGGGCGCCGGGAGCTGGAGTTCCGTATCCGCCGCCCCACCGGTGAACTGTGCTGGCTGCGCCTGGGATGCCGCGTGCTGAAGGGTCCCGACGGCGCTCCCCAGCGGGTGCTGGGCGTCGTCACCGCGGCCCCCGTGCTGCGGCGCGGCGCCAGCGACGTCGCCCGGATCCAGTGGCTGACGGCCGCGCTCGACGACGCGACGACGGTGCGGGACGTCAGCCGCGTGGTGGTCGCCGCGCTGCGCGAGCCGCTGGGTGCCGACCGGGTCGCACTCGCCGAGCTGCTGGAGGACCGGCTCGCGGTCACCGTGCTCGATCCGCCGGCCGCCTCCGCCTGGCCGGAGCTGTGGCGTTCGGAGTGGCGCTCGGAGTGGCCCGACGCGCCGGTCAGCGTGCTGCCCACGCTGCAGGCGGCGCTGCGGGACGGGCGGATGAGCCTGTGGCCGGCCGGCTCCGTGCTGGAACCGGGCCTCGCGGGGATCGGCCCCGGCGGCCTCGCGGTCCTGCCGCTGCCCGCGAAGAGCAGGGTGGCCGGGGTGTGCCTGGTCGGCTGGGACGCCCCGCACGAGTTCGCCCCGGAGGAGCGGGCCCTGCTCACCGCGACGGCGGGTCTGGTGGGGCAGGCCCTGAAGCGCGCGCACGCCTACGACGCCGAGCAGGAACTCGCGACGATGCTCCAGCGCAGCCTGCTGCCCCGCCGCCTCCCGCGGCTGCCCGGGGGCACCGCCGTGGCCCGCTACCTGCCCGCCCGGCGCGGACTCCAGGTGGGCGGCGACTGGTACGACGTGATCGCGCTGTCGGAGGGGAAGGTGGCCCTGGTCATCGGGGACGTGCAGGGGCACAGCGCCGGAGCCGCGACGATCATGGGCCAGATGCGTACCGCGGTCCGGGCCTACGCCGTGGAGGGTCATCCGCCGGACGTGGTCGTCGCGCACGCCAACCGGCTGCTCGTCGGCATGGAGACCGACCTGTTCGCCACGTGCTGCTACGTCGAGCTGGACATGGAGGAGGGCAACGCGCTGTTCGTGCGGGCCGGGCACCTGTCCCCGCTGGTGCGCCATCCCGACGGGGCCACCGAGGAGATCGCGGTCGAGGGCGGCCTGCCGCTCGGCATCCTCGCGGAGGCGGACTTCCCGCTGACGGCGCTCGCGCTGGCGCCGGGCTCGGTGCTCGCGCTGGTGACGGACGGCCTGGTCGAGTCGGCCGATCTGCACCTGGACGAGGGCATGCGGCTGGTGCGCGAGGCGCTCGCCGCCGCCGATCCCGCCGATCCGGGGCGGATGGCCGACGAGTTGCTCGGCGAGGCCGGCCGCCGCGAGGACGACGTGGCGTTGCTGCTGCTGCGCTACGACGGGATGCGGGTTAGGCCCGTGCGGGCGGGCTGGGTGGTGTGGCGGTTGCCGGACGCGGTCATGCACGCCCGCCGGTTCAGCGCCCGCACGCTGCGGTCGTGGGACGTCGTGGCCGAGGCCGACACCGTCCTGCTGGTGGTGTCGGAGCTGGTCACGAACGCCCTGGTGCACACCCAGGGCCCGGTCCGGGTGGACCTGACCCTGGCGGCGGACCGACTCAGGGTGACTGTGAGCGACTCCTCGCCCCGCTCCCCCGCCAAGCCGGTGGTCGTGGACTGGGAGTCGACGGGCGGCCGGGGGCTCTTCCTGGTCGAGGCGCTCTCGTCGGCCTGGGGCTCGGTGCCGGTCGGCGGCGGCAAGCAGGTGTGGAGCGAGATCGTCGTGTCCCGTCCGCAGCAGGAGCCGGACCTCGTGGAGGAAGCCGGAGCCGAGCCGGAACCGCGGGTCGAGCCGGAGCGGGAGCGGCCGTCGGGCCGGGGCCTGGGCCGGGAGCGGCAGTCGGGCTGGGGCCTGGGCCGGGACCGGGGCTGGGGCTGGGGCATCGGCCGGAGCCGTGAGCGAAGCAGAGGCCGGGGCCCGGGCCGGGGCCGGTCGGCGGAGAGGGGGCCGCGATGAGAGCCCCGAAGTGGCGGGTGTCCGCCGGGCTGCTGGCATTTGTGCTGGCGGTGTCCCTGGCCGGGTGCACGGGCGACGAGGGCGAGGGCGGCGGGGACGGGCTGACCGTCGGGCTGCTGCTGCCGAGCCGTGCGGTGCCGCGCTGGGAGCAGTCCGACAAGCCGATGATCGAGAAGCGGGTGAAGGAGCTGTGCTCCGAGTGCACGGTGGTGTACGCCAACGCCGAGAACGACGCGGCGAGCCAGCGGCAGCAGATGAAGTCCATGATCACCAGGGGCGTGTCGGTCCTCATCCTGGACGTCGTCGACCCCAAGGCCCTGCGTTCCTCGGTCCGGGCGGCGGAGCGGGAGGGCATCCCGGTCGTCGCCTACGACCGGCTCGCCGAGGGCCCGATCTCGGGGTTCGTCAGTTTCGACGGCGGCGAGGTCGGCAGGCTCCAGGGCGAGGCGCTGCTGCGGGGCATGGGCGCCCGGGCCGACGGCGGCAGCGTGGTCATGATGAACGGCGACCCGTCCAGCCCCAACGCCGCCTGGTACGAGGGCGGGGCCCGGTCCGTCCTGAAGGACCGGGTGCGGATCGCCCGGTCGTACAACACCCTCGGGTGGCGCACGGAGAACGCCCACGACCAGATGTCCGCCGCGATCAGCGCCCTCGGCCCCCACCGGATCGACGGGGTGCTGGCGGCCAACGACTCGATCGCCGCCGGTGTCGTCGCGGCGCTCAAGAGTGCCCGGGTCTCGCCGCTGCCCGCGATCACCGGCCAGGACGCCGACCTGGACGCCGTGCGGCGCATCGTCGAGGGCGAGCAGTACATGACCGTCTACAAGCCCTTCCGGCTGGAGACCGACGCGGCCTCCGCGATGGCCGTCGCCCTGGCGCGCGGCAACGACGTCGACGCCCTTGTCACGACGAGCGTGGACAGCCCCACCACCGAGGACGTCCCGTCGATCCTGCTCGACCCGATCGCCGTGACGCGGGAGAACATCGGCCGGACGCTCGTCCAGGACGGCGTCTACACCGTCGACCAGATCTGTACCCCGAAGCTCCGTCCGGACTGTGACCGGGCCGGACTCACCCGGTGAGGGAGGTGGTCCCCGTGGCCCATCCGCCGGTGCTGGCGTTGCGCGGCATCTCCAAGCGGTTCGGGGGCGTCCAGGCGCTCGTGGACGTGGACCTTCAGGTCCGGGCCGGCGAGGTGGTGGCCCTGGCGGGCGACAACGGCGCCGGCAAGTCCACGCTCGTCAAGGTGATCTCCGGTGTCAGCCCCGCCGACCGGGGCGTCATCGAGTGGGAGGGGCGGCTCGTGCAGATCAAACGCCCGCACGACGCCCACGCCCTGGGCATCGCGACCGTCTACCAGGACCTCGCGATGTGCGACAACCTGGACGTCGTCGGCAATCTCTTCCTCGGCCGGGAGATCGACCGGGTGGGCGTCCTCGACGAGGTGGAGATGGAGCGCCGGGCCCGCGATCTGATGCGTACCCTGTCGATCCACATTCCCGACGTGCGCATGCCGGTCGCGGCGCTCTCCGCCGGCCAGCGGCAGGCCGTCGCGATCTCGCGCTCGCTGATGGGCTCGCCGAAGGTCCTGCTCCTCGACGAGCCCACCGCGGCCCTGGGCGTCGAGCAGACCAGCCATCTGCTCGACCTCATCGAGCACGTGCGTGACCGGGGCATGGGGATCATCCTCATCAGTCACAACATGGGCGACATCAAGGCCGTCGCGGACCGGGTCGCGGTGTTGCGGCTGGGCCGCAACAACGGCCTGTTCGACGTGAGCACGGTGACGCAGGAGCAGATCATCTCCTCCGTCACGGGCGCCGCGGACAACGCCGTGGCCCATCGCACGAGGGGCGACGAGGAGGCGTGGCCGTGAGCCGCGGCGGACCGCAGCGGGACGGCGCACCGGTCGCGACCGGCCGGACGCCGCGCGCCCGGGGCTGGCAGGAGAACCTGCGCGCGTACGCGTTGGAGGTCCGCGGCAGCGTCCGGGACGGTGAGCGGGGGCCGCTCCTGGTCGTCGCGGGGCTGATCGTGATCTGCGTCGTCTTCCAGGCGCTGGACGACAAGTTCCTCTCGCCGCGCAACCTGTCCAACCTCGGCGTGGACATCGTCGGGACCGGGCTGGTCGCCGTCGGCATCGTGTTCGTGCTGCTGATCCGGGAGATCGATCTGTCGGTCGGTTCCGTGAGCGGACTGGCGGGGGCGGCGTTCGCCGTGCTGAACGTGAACCACGGGGTGCCGGAGTGGCTCGCGGTGATCGTGGCGGTCGTCGCGGGGACGGCCGTGGGCGCCTTCCACGGGTTCTTCTTCGCCTGGCTCGGCGTGCCCGCGTTCGTGGTGACGCTCGCGGGGCTGCTGGTGTGGAACGGCCTGACGCTCTACCTGCTGGGCGCGAGCGGCACGATCAACATCGACGAGGAGGGCCTGGTCGCGTCCCTGACCAGCCGGCACTTCGATGCCGACGTGGCGGCGTACGCGGTCGCGGCGGTGGGCACGGCCGGGTACCTGCTGACCGTACGCCGCCGGCGCAGCCGTCACCGGGCGGCCGGGATGCCGTACCGGCCGATGGGCGAGATCTGGCTGCGCACCGCTCTCCTCGCGGTCGTCTCCTTCGCCGCGGCGCACACCCTGAACCGGTTCCAGGGGCTGCCGCTCGCGCTGCTGATCTTCCTGGTGGTCCTGGTCGTCTCGGACTACGTGCTGCGCCGCACCCGCTACGGGCGGCGGGTGTACGCGCTCGGCGGCGGGGTCGAGGCGGCGCGGCGGGCGGGCATCGGGGTGGAGCGGGTGCGGGTGGCGATGTTCATGGTGTCGGGGACGCTGGCGGCGGTCGGCGGGCTGTTCGTGGCCTCGGGACTGACCTCGGCGAGCCCCACGACGGCCCGTGCCGCCGGTTCCGGGATGCTGCTGATCAACGCGATCGCGGCGGCCGTCATCGGCGGGACGAGCCTGTTCGGCGGGCGGGGCTCGCCCTGGTCCGTGCTGCTCGGGGTGCTGGTCATCCAGTCGATCGCCTCCGGCATGGGCCTGCTCGGGGTGGAGGACGCCGTGCAGTTCATGATCACCGGTGGGGTGCTGCTGGCCGCCGTCGCGGCCGACGCGCTGTCCAGACGGGTGGAGACCCGGCGGGGCCGCCCCTGAGCCGCGCTTGCCCACCACTCTGCCCTTTTGTCCCGATATGCCTAAGAAATGGCAAAGGTGGGTAGGGGCCGGAGTGTCATGAAACCGAGCCGCCTCGTCAGGGTGGCCGTGGCCGCCACGGTCGCCGCGGGCCTGGCCCTCGCCGGGTGCGGTGACACCGATCCGCCCGGTGGCGAGGAGCGGGCCGATCTCCGCGTGCTCGCGATGGACGCGTCCCAGATGCAGAACCTGAAGAAGCTCACCAAGGAGCACTTCACGGCGGAGACGGGCATCACGGTCGACTACACGCTGCTGCCGGAGAACGAGGCGCGGGAGCGCATGAACCGCGAGTTCGCGACCCAGGCGGGGAACTACGACGTGGCGAGCGTCAGCGCGTACGAGGTGCCGATCTACTCGGAGCAGGGCTGGCTCGCCCCGCTGGACTCCTATGTGAAGGCGGACGAGGACTTCGACCAGGGCGACGTCTTCCCCAACCTGGTGGCGTCGCTGACCGGGGAGGACGGCAGGCTCTACGCCGAGCCCTTCTACGGCGAGGGTTCCTTCCTGATGTACCGCAAGGACCTCTTCCGCAAGGACGGGCTGACCATGCCGGCGGACCCGACCTGGGAGCAGGTCGCCGACCTCGCCGCCCGGGTCGACGGCACCGACGGCGCGAGCGGCATCTGCCTGCGCGGCCTGCCCGGCTGGGGGCAGAACCTGGCCCCGATCAACACGGTCGTCAACACCTTCGGCGGCGCCTGGTACGACATGGACTGGAACGCCCGCCTGACCTCACCGGAGTTCAGGAGGGCCGTCGGGTTCTACGTCGACCTGCTCCGCTCCCACGGCCAGCCCGGCGCCGAGCGGATGGGTGTGCTGGAGATCCTCGACAGCTTCGTCGCGGGCGAGTGCGCCATGATGTACGACGCCACGTCGCTGGCCTCGTCGGTCGAGGCCGACGGTTCCGCCGTCAAGGGCAAGGTGGGCTACGTCCCCGCCCCGCACGACCGGACCGAGAAGGCCGGCTGGCTGTGGACCTGGGCGTGGGGCGTCCAGCAGGCCTCCGGGAACAAGGACGCCGCCTGGGAGTTCATCTCCTGGGCCTCCTCCAAGGAGTATCAGGAGCAGGTCGGCGAGGAGCTGGGCTGGACCGCGGCGCCCGCCGGGAACCGCAGGTCGCTCTACGCCAACCCGGAGTACCAGCAGGCGGCGGCCGCCTGGTACCGGCAGGAGTACACGGCGGCGACGGAGTCCGCCGACCCGAGGAACCCCGGGGTCGCGCCCCGTCCCTACACCGGCATCGGCTTCGTGGGCATTCCCGAGTTCGCCGTGCTCGGCACGGCGGTCTCCCAGCAGATCGCCGCGGCGATCGCCGGGCAGCAGTCCGTGGACGCGGCCCTGGACAAGTCACAGGACCTCGCCCAGGCCGCGGCGGCGAAGTACCGAGGCGAGTGAGCACACGACCGCCCGGACGACAGCACCCGGCGCGGGCCGCGCCCCCGGTCACCCGGGAACGCGGCCCTGGAACTGCCCCGAACTGCCCTGCCGGTCCGCTTACTTGCGGATCAGGCTGCGCAGCACGTACTGCATGATCCCGCCGTTGCGGTAGTAGTCGGCCTCACCCGGGGTGTCGATGCGGACGACCGCGTCGAACTCGACGCCGGTGTCGGTGGTGACCTTCACCGTGCGCGGGGTGGTGCCGTCGTTCAGCTCGGTGACGCCGGAGATGGAGAACGTCTCCTCACCGGTCAGGCCGAGGGACGCGGCGGACTGGCCCTCCGGGAACTGCAGCGGCAGGACGCCCATGCCGATGAGGTTCGAGCGGTGGATGCGCTCGTAGGACTCGGCGATGACGGCCTTGACGCCGAGGAGCGCGGTGCCCTTGGCCGCCCAGTCGCGGGACGAGCCGGAGCCGTACTCCTTGCCGGCCAGGACGACCAGCGGGATGCCGGCGGCCTGGTAGTTCTGCGAGGCGTCGTAGATGAAGGAGACGGGACCGCCGTCCTGCGTGAAGTCGCGGGTGTAGCCGCCCTCGGTGCCCGGCGCGATCTGGTTGCGCAGGCGGATGTTGGCGAAGGTGCCGCGGATCATGACCTCGTGGTTGCCGCGGCGCGAGCCGTAGCTGTTGAAGTCACGACGCTCCACACCGTGCTCGGTGAGGTACTTGCCGGCCGGGGTGTCGGCCTTGATGGCACCGGCCGGGGAGATGTGGTCGGTGGTGACCGAGTCGCCCAGCTTGGCGAGGACGCGGGCGCCGGAGATGTCCTGGACCGGGGCCGGCTCCATCTCCATGCCCTCGAAGTACGGGGGCTTGCGGACGTAGGTCGACTCGGCGTCCCACTCGAAGGTGTTGCCGGTCGGGATCGGCAGCGCCTGCCACTGGGCGTCGCCCGCGAAGACGTCCGCGTAGGACTTGGAGAACATGTCCTCGCCGATGGCGTTGGCGACGACGTCGTTCACCTCGGCCTCGGAGGGCCAGATGTCCTTCAGGAAGACGGGGTTGCCGTCCTGGTCCGTGCCCAGGGCGTCCTTGGTGATGTCCACCTTCATGGAACCGGCGATCGCGTAGGCCACGACCAGCGGCGGGGACGCCAGGTAGTTCATCTTGACGTCGGGGTTGATGCGGCCCTCGAAGTTCCGGTTGCCGGAGAGGACCGAGGTGACCGCGAGGTCGTGGTCGTTGACGGCCTTGGAGACCTCTTCCGGCAGCGGGCCGGAGTTGCCGATGCAGGTGGTGCAGCCGTAGCCGACGAGGTTGAAGCCGACCTTGTCGAGGTACGGGGTCAGGCCCGCCTTCTCGAAGTAGTCGGTGACGACCTTGGAGCCCGGGGCGAGGGTGGTCTTGACCCACGGCTTGCGGGTCAGGCCCTTCTCCACCGCCTTCTTGGCCACCAGGGCGGCGGCGACCATGACGTACGGGTTGGAGGTGTTGGTGCAGGAGGTGATGGCCGCGACCGTCACCGCCCCGTGGTCGATCTCGTACGAGGTGCCGTCGGGGGCGGTCACGGTGACCGGGTTGGACGGGGCGCCGTTCGGGATCGTCGAGGGCGCGTCGGAGCCCGGGAAGGACTCCTTGCTGGCCTCGTACTCGTCGTTGACGTAGGTGCGGACGTCCTGCTTGAACTGCTCGGCGGCGTTCGCGAGGACGATGCGGTCCTGCGGGCGCTTCGGGCCGGCGATGGACGGGACGACCGTGGCGAGGTCGAGCTCCAGCTTCTCGGAGAAGTCGGGCTCGGCGGCCGGGTCGAGCCAGAGGCCCTGCTCCTTGGCGTACGCCTCGACCAGCGCGAGCTGCTGTTCGCTGCGGCCGGTGAGCCGCATGTAGTTGATCGTCTCGTCGTCGATCGGGAAGATCGCGGCGGTGGAGCCGAACTCCGGCGACATGTTGCCGATGGTGGCGCGGTTGGCGAGGCTCGTGGCGGCGACGCCCTCGCCGTAGAACTCGACGAACTTGCCGACGACGCCGTGCTTGCGCAGCATCTCGGTGATGGTGAGCACCAGGTCGGTGGCGGTGGTGCCGGGCGTGAGCTCACCGGTCAGCTTGAAGCCGACGACGCGCGGGATGAGCATGGAGACCGGCTGGCCGAGCATGGCGGCCTCGGCCTCGATGCCGCCGACGCCCCAGCCGAGGACACCGAGGCCGTTGACCATGGTGGTGTGCGAGTCGGTGCCGACCAGGGTGTCGGGGTACGCCTTGCCGTCGCGGACCATGACGACACGGGCCAGGTGCTCGATGTTCACCTGGTGGACGATGCCGGTGCCGGGCGGGACGACCTTGAACTCGTCGAAGGCGGTCTGGCCCCAGCGCAGGAACTGGTAGCGCTCCTTGTTGCGGCCGTACTCCAGGTCGACGTTCTGCTTGAAGGCGTCGTTCGTGCCGAACTTGTCGGCGATGACGGAGTGGTCGATGACCAGCTCGGCCGGCGCCAGCGGGTTGATCTTGGCCGGGTCGCCGCCCAGCTCCTTGACGGCCTCGCGCATGGTCGCGAGGTCCACGACGCAGGGAACGCCGGTGAAGTCCTGCATGATCACGCGGGCCGGCGTGAACTGGATCTCCTGGCTGGGCTGCGCCTGCGAGTCCCAGCCGCCGAGGGCACGGATGTGGTCGGCGGTGATGTTCGCGCCGTCCTCGGTGCGGAGCAGGTTCTCCAGCAGGACCTTGAGGCTGTAGGGAAGGCGGGCCGAGCCCTCCACCTTGTCCAGCCGGAAGATCTCGTACGACTCGTCGCCCACCTGCAGCGTGCTGCGGGCGTCGAAGCTGTTCGCCGACACGACAGTCTCCTTCATTGATGTGCGCGTACCACCACGATCCTGCCGCCACGGCATCTCGTCCGATCCGCTAAGGTAAGGCTAAGTTAGGTCAGCCTTACCGAGGTGGCGGCTGCGGTGCTCCCCGGCAGATATCTCGATGTCGAGATAACTCTAGTACACCCGGGGCGGTTGGTCATGCCCCGGCGTCCGCCATGCGGTCATGCACACCTCTCTCCGGGGTATCCGAACCGGGTATCCACACCACGAACGGAGAGGAGGCGGGCATGCCGCTCACGTTCCGCAAGAGTTTCCGGATCCTTCCGGGGGTGCGGCTGAACATCAACAAGCGCTCCTGGTCCATCACCACCGGCGGCGGAAAGAACGGCCCGCGATACACCCGCAGCAGTACGGGACGTCGTACGACATCGATGGATTTGCCCGGACCTTTCGGGTGGCGTCGCACCCGTACCGCCAGGCGCCATTGACGCCCCGTCACCCGAACGGACCCCCCGTCGGGCGGCATCTCATATCTGAGATAACCTCAACCTCATGGCAGACGACTACCTCGTACGCATCGGCAAGCTCATCCGTGACGCCCGGCAGCACCGGGGCTGGACGCAGTCGCAGCTGGCCGAGGCGCTCGGCACCAGCCAGAGCGCCGTCAACCGGATCGAGCGCGGCAACCAGAACATCAGCCTTGAGATGATCGCGCGCATCGGGGAGGCCCTCGACAGCGAGATCGTGTCCCTCGGCTATGCCGGTCCGATGCATCTGCGGGTCGTCGGCGGGCGCCGGCTGTCCGGTGCCATCGACGTGAAGACGAGCAAGAACGCGTGCGTCGCGCTGCTGTGCGCCTCGCTGCTCAACCAGGGGCGCACGGTGCTGCGCCGCGTCGCCCGCATCGAGGAGGTGTACCGGCTGCTGGAGGTGCTGGGCTCCATCGGCGTGCGCACCCGGTGGATCAACGACGGTGTCGACCTGGAGATCGTGCCGTCGTCCGAGCTGGACCTCGCGGCGATCGACGCGGACGCGGCCCGCCGCACCCGGTCGATCATCATGTTCCTCGGCCCGCTGCTGCACCGCATGGACCACTTCAAGCTGCCCTACGCCGGCGGCTGCGACCTCGGCACGCGCACGGTCGAGCCGCACATGATCGCGCTGCGCCGGTTCGGCCTGGACATCGCCGCCACCGAGGGCCAGTACCACGCCCAGGTGGACCGCTCGGTCAGCCCCGACCGCCCGATCGTCCTGACCGAGCGCGGGGACACGGTCACCGAGAACGCGCTGCTCGCCGCCGCCCGGCACGACGGCACCACCGTCATCCGCAACGCCTCCTCCAACTACATGGTCCAGGACCTGTGCTTCTTCCTGGAGGCGCTCGGCGTCAAGGTCGACGGCATCGGCACCACCACGCTCACTGTGCACGGCGTGCCGACCATCGACGTCGACGTGGACTACTCCCCCTCCGAGGACCCGGTCGAGGCGATGAGCCTGGTCGCGGCGGCCGTCGTCACCGAGTCGGAGCTGACGGTCCGCCGCGTCCCCATCGAGTTCCTGGAGATCGAGCTGGCGGTCCTGGAGGAGATGGGCCTCGACCACGACCGCACGCCCGAGTACTTCGCCGACAACGGCCGCACGCGGCTGGTGGACCTCACCGTCCGGCCCTCCAAGCTGGAGGCGCCGATCGACAAGATCCACCCCATGCCGTTCCCCGGCCTGAACATCGACAACGTCCCGTTCTTCGCGGCCATCGCGGCGGTCGCCCAGGGCAAGACGCTCATCCACGACTGGGTCTACGACAACCGCGCGATCTACCTCACGGACCTGAACCGCCTCGGCGGCCGGCTCCAACTCCTGGACCCCCACCGCGTCCTGGTCGAGGGCCCCACCCGCTGGCGCGCCGCCGAGATGATGTGCCCGCCCGCCCTGCGCCCCGCCGTGGTCGTCCTGCTGGCGATGATGGCGGCCGACGGCACGTCGGTGCTGCGCAACGTGTACGTCATCAACCGGGGTTACGAGGACCTGGCGGAGCGGCTCAACTCCATCGGGGCGCAGATCGAGACGTTCCGGGACATCTGACCGGCAGGTGCCGCCGCACGCCGCCCGACCCGCACGCATGCGGGTCGGGACGGCGTGCGGCGGTAGCTTGATCCGACATACACCGTGCCCAGCCCCCGGGTGTCGGTTCACCACCCAAGTCTCCGCCCTGACCTGCCAGTTCGCCCGCCCGGCCCCGCCACGGCAAGATCAATCGCGTCCGGACCATTGACGCGCCGACCGGGCTCCGCCCCATAATCGGGCACCCGATGTCATCGATGACACAAGTCAACGATGACACCCTGGGGCGGCGGCGTGGGCGTCGCCGTCCGCCTGGGATGTCACTTTCGGTCCGCCCGCGCCGGGCCGCAGTCAGTGCTGCGCCGACGAGCCGCGGGACTAGGAGACACCATGAGCTCTGCACGCGTATCCCGGCATGCCCGCATACGGATGGTGGCGGCGGTGGCGACCGTCTGCGCCCTGTCGGCGGCCCTGCCGGCCCCCCGGGCAGTCGCTGCCGACACCCCGTCGCACACCGAGACCTACAGACCCCAGTTCCACTTCACTCCGCAGAAGAACTGGATGAACGATCCCAACGGCCTCGTCTACTACAAGGGCGAATACCACCTCTTCTACCAGTACAACCCCAACGGCAACTCCTGGGGCGACATGTCCTGGGGACACGCGGTGAGCAAGGACCTGGTCCACTGGGACGAGTTGCCGCTCGCCCTGTCGCACGACGACGAGGAGATGGTGTTCTCCGGCAGCGCGGTCGTCGACTGGAACAACACCACCGGTTTCGGCACGAAGAAGAACCCGCCCATGGTGGCGATCTACACCAGCGCCTACAAGGACAGCGGCAAGCAGGCCCAGTCGCTCGCCTACAGCACCGACCGAGGCCGCACCTGGACCAAGTACCAGGGCAATCCGGTCATCGACATCGGCTCCAAGGACTTCCGCGACCCCAAGGTCCAGTGGTACGCGCCGACCAGGAGCTGGCTGATGACCGTGTCGCTGTCCGCCGAGCACAAGGTGCGGTTCTACTCGTCGAAGAACCTCAAGGACTGGGATCTGCTCAGCGAGTTCGGGCCGACCGGTGCGACAGGCGGCGTGTGGGAGTGCCCGGATCTGTTCCCCCTCGCGGTCGACGGCGACAGGAACAACGTCAAGTGGGTGCTGGTCGTCAACATCAACCCCGGTGGCATCGCGGGCGGTTCGGCCGCCCAGTACTTCGTCGGCGACTTCGACGGCAAGAAGTTCACCGCCGACGACAAGGGCACCTACACCCCGCCCACCGGCACGGTGATGCAGGACTTCGAGGGCACCGACTTCGGTGAGTGGACGACGACCGGCACCGCGTTCGGCCGGGAACCGGCGACCGGGGCGGTGGACGGTCAGGGAGCCGTCTCCGGCTTCGAAGGCAAGGGCCTCGCCAACAGCTTCCACGGAGGCGACGGCGCCACCGGCACCCTCACCTCCCCCGCCTTCACCGTGGACAGCCCCTACCTGAACTTCAAGATCGGCGGCGGGCGGCATCCGCACGAGGCCGGCACCGTCCTGAACGGCACTCCGCCCGACGGCACGGTCCTCGCCGACTTCGAAGGCGGAACGTACGGCGACTGGACGGCGACCGGGGACGCCTTCGGCACCGCACCGGCCACCGGCACCCTCCCCGGCCAGCAGGGCGTTTCCGGCTTCCTGGGGAACGGCCTGGTCAACACCTTCCTGAACGGTGACTCCACCACCGGCACCCTCACATCGCCCGAGTTCACCCTCGACAAGAAGCACATCAACTTCCTCATCGGCGGCGGTAACCATCCCGCGGGCTCCTCCGGCCCCACCGTCGTCCAACTCGTCGTGGACGGCCAGGTCGTCCGCAGCGCCACCGGAAAGGACACCGAAGCGCTCAACTGGGCCTCCTGGGACGTCAGCGACCTCGCCGGCAAAAAGGCTCAGATCAAGATCGTCGACGACAACACCGGCGGCTGGGGCCACCTCAACGTCGACCACATCGTCATGTCCGACACACAGGCCCAGCGCGTCTCCATGGAGACGTCGGTCAACCTGATCGTCGACGGCAAGGTCGTCCGCAGCGCCACCGGCGCCGACAGCGAGACCCTGGACTGGGCGTCCTTCGACATGCGCCCTTACGTCGGCAAGAAGGCGCGGATCCAGGTCGTCGACATGAACACCGACGGCTGGGGCCACGTCCTGGCCGACCGGTTCACCGCCGCCGAGAAGCCCGCCAAGTCCGTCCTGCAGCGCGCCGACTGGGCCGACTACGGCAAGGACTACTACGCGGCGGTGTCCTGGGAGAACGCGCCGGGCGGCAGGCGGTACATGATCGGCTGGATGAACAACTGGGACTACGGCGGCGCCGTCCCCACCTCCCCCTGGCGCGGCGCCCAGAGCGTTCCGAGGGAGATGGCCCTGCGCACCGTCGACGGTCAGGTCCGGCTGACCAGCAAGCCGGTGGGCGGCCTGGAGTCCCTCCGGAACAACCGCCCGGCCACCGCGTCCGACATCACCGTCAAGAACACCTCCAGGTCCCTGGCCAGCCGCGGGGCCAAGGGCAAGGCACTCGACATCGAGGCGACCTTCTCCCTCGAGGACGCCGACCGCTTCGGCCTGAAGGTGCGCACCGGAGCAGGCGGCGAGGAGACCGTCATCGGCTACGACACCATGACCCAGGAGCTGTACGTCGACCGCACCCGCTCCGGCGCCGGGGACTTCAACAGCACCTTCCCCGGCGTCCAGACCGCACCTCTGAAGGCCGAGGACGGCAAGGTCAAGCTGCGGATCCTGGTCGACTGGTCGTCCGTCGAGGTCTTCGGCGGCGACGGCGAGGCCGTGATCACCGACCAGATCTTCCCCGACCCCTCCAGCACCGGCGTCGAGGTCTTCGCCGAAGGCGGCACCGCCACCCTAGACCACCTCCAGGCCTGGCAGCTGAGGTCCATCTGGCGGTGACGAGCCGGGGGCCGTCGCCCCGGAGTTGGAGCAGCGGTTCGATCTCCTCGCGCTCCAGCTCCGGGGCACCGCCGGTGTTCAACGCTCGTCACGGACGCGTGGCCAGCGGATCGAGAAACGTCAGTACGGAGGCGTCCTCCTCGATCAGCGGGGTGAGCGCGGCATTGAACGGGGCGCCGTACGGGGCGGCCAGATGTGCCTTGAAGGCGTCCTCGTCCCGGTAGACCTCGAAGATCCAGAAGGCGCGCGGGCTGGCCGCCTTGGTGTAGACGTCGAAGGTCAGGTTGCCTTCCTCTTCGCGCACTTTCAGGGCGTACTCCCGGATCAGGCGGGCGACCTCGCGTTCCGCTCCCTCTCGGGCGGTGAACTCGGCGAGCAGAGTCTTCGTCATGGTTCCGTGTCCTTGTCCGTGGGTGGGTGGAGTGAGGTGGGGGGATGCGGGTGGGGGGATGCGGTTGGGTGGAGACGAGGCGCCGGGCGGCGTACGGTCCCGTCAGGCGTCGGCGGCGGTCACCGACCGCGCCAGCTGGTCCCGCCAGGGCGGGTTGGGGCCGACGACCGAGCAGGTCCGGGCGGCGACCCGGGCGGCGAACCCGCACGCTTCCGCCACGTCGTCGAGTCCAAGACCGGCCAGCCGGCCGCCCAGGACTCCGCGTGCCGCGAGGTGGTGCAGCAGCCCGGCGGTGAAGGAGTCCCCCGCTCCCACCGTGTCGACCACCCTCGTCGCGACCGCAGGCACCCTCAGCCGTTCACCATCGAGTGAGGCGAGGGCCCCGTCGGCGCCGAGCGTGATCACGACGAGCCGTACCCCCGCGGCATGCCAGAGGTCGCACGCCTGCTCCGGCGGGGTGCCCGGCAGAAGCAGCGTCAGGTCGTCTTCGCTCAGCCGCAGGATGTCGGCGAGGCCGCACCAGTGCGCGAGCCGGTCCCGGTAGACGTCGGGGTTCACCAGCAGCGGCCGGACATTGGGATCGATGCTGATCGTGGCCCGGGGCGCGGCGGTTGCCAGGAACTCCTCCACCACCGCCGCGCCGGGCCGGCGGACCAGCGCCAGCGACCCGGTGTGCACACAGGCCGTCTCGGACAGGTCCACCCGCGACAGTTCCCCCGGAGCCCACTGCCAGTCGGCCGTGTTCTGGGCGTGGAAGGAGAACACGGCCTGCCCCTGGGCATCCAGCTCCGCCACAGCCAGCGTGCTGGGCTCGGCCGCCGCCACGGCGTACGTCAGGTCCACGCCGGATGCCTCCAGGTGGGTCCGGAAAAGACGACCGAACACATCACCGGACAGGCGGGCGAGGAAGCGTGCCGGGGTGCCCAGCCGGGCCAGGGCCACCGCCGTGTTCGCGGGCCCCCCGCCGGGCAGCACGCGCAGGGCGAGTTCGTTCGCGGCGGTCGCGGCTTCGGCGAAGGCGTCCGCGACGCACTCTCCCAGGACGGTGATCTGGCGCGGGCTCATGGGCTGCTCTTCTCTCCGGACGGACGGGGAAACCGGGCGCTTCCTGACACAGGCACCGACCAGTGCGCGGGGGCGGCGGTCCCGGGCGTTGCCGATTTGTGACGGGCGCAAGGCATTGACGTTGCCGGGACACGGAGTCCATCATCCTCGCCATGCAGTGTCAACGATGACATAAGTCAGCGATGACACCTCGGGGCGGCATGCTCCGAACTCCCGGCCCCGTGCCGCTCGTCATCCCTCAGGAGTGATCATGTCTCGCACCACTCACCTGCCCTCCTCCCTCCTCAGAGCCGCAGCTGCCACGGGCGTCGTGACTCTCGCTCTGACGGCCTGCGGACCCGGTTCCGGTGCCGGTTCCGGATCGGGTTCTTCCAGCGCCGGTTCGGGCGACGTCAAGGTAGGTCTCATCACCAAGACCGACACCAACCCGTTCTTCGTGAAGATGAAGGAGGGCGCGGAGAAGTCGGCGAAGGCCGAGGGCGTCAAGCTCATGACCGCGGCCGGCAAGTTCGACGGCGACAACGCCGGTCAGGTCACGGCCATCGAGAACATGGTCGCCGCCGGTGTGAAGGGCATCCTGATCACCCCCAGCGACTCCAAGGCGATCGTGCCCGCGATCGAGAAGGCGAAGGCCAAGGGCGTCCTGGTCATCGCCCTGGACACCCCGACCGAACCGGAGAGCGCCGTCGACGCCCTCTTCGCCACCGACAATCTCAAGGCCGGCGAGCTGATCGGCGAGTACGCCAAGGCCGCCATGAAGGGCAAGTCGGCCAAGATAGCCACCCTCGACCTCGCGCCGGGCGTCTCCGTCGGCGTCCAGCGGCACGACGGCTTCCTCAAGGGCTTCGGCGTCGAGAAGGGCGACCCCTCCATCGTCTGCTCCCAGGACACCGGCGGTGACCAGGCCAAGGGCCAGACGGCGATGGAGAACTGCCTCCAGAAGGAGCCCGGCATCAACGTCGTCTACACCATCAACGAGCCCGCCGCGCTCGGCGCGTACACCGCGCTCAAGGCCAAGGGCCGGGAGAAGGACGTCCTGATCGTCTCCGTCGACGGCGGCTGCACCGGCACCCAGGCCGTGAAGGACGGCAAGATCGCCGCGACCTCGCAGCAGTACCCGCTGAAGATGGCCGCCGAAGGCGTCAAGGCCGTGGTGACGTACGCCAAGGACGGCAAGAAGGCGTCCGGTTACACCGACACCGGCGTCACCCTGATCACCGACAAGGCGCAGGACGGGGTCACCTCGAAGGACACCGCCTACGGCCTGGAGAACTGCTGGGGCTGAGCCGGCCCTGAGGACCGTACGAGACAGCCACTCCCCTCAGCGGGGCGGCCGGCCCGGCACCACCCCGACCCGCGGGGACGGCCGCTCCCTCCTTTGTCCTGGCGACAAGGGATTACTGTCCTAAGGACTTCGCATGACAGCCACGTCCACACCGCCGAGCACATCCTCACCGTACGCGGAGCTCAAAGCGCCGACGACGGCCCGCAGACTGCTCACGGCACCGACCACGGGCCCTCTGGCCGCCCTCCTCCTGGCCTGCGTCTTCTTCTCCCTGTCCACCGACCAGTTCCTCACCGGCGGGAACTTCTCACTGATCATTCAGCAGGTCATGGTCGTCGGCACCCTCGCCATCGGCCAGACCCTGATCATCCTCACCGCGGGCATCGACCTGTCCTGCGGAGCCGTGATGGCCTTCGGCAGCATCGTGATCGCCAGGATGGCGGCCGAGGGCAGCCTGCCGCCGCTGGTCGCCATCGCGCTGGGCCTGGTCGTCTGTGGTGGATTCGGCCTGCTCAACGGGGTGCTGGTACAGAAGATTCCACTGCCGCCGTTCATCGTCACCCTCGGCATGCTCAACGTGGCGTTCGCGCTGACCCACATCTACTCCGAGGAGCAGACGGTCACCAATCTGCCCGGCCCGCTGACCGCGCTCGGGCAGACCTTCCCGCTCGGCTACACCGACGTCACCTACGGCTCCCTGGTCACCATCGCCCTGTTCCTCCTCCTCGCCTACGCGCTGAGCAGCACCGGCTGGGGCCGGCACGTCTACGCGCTGGGCAACAGCCCGGAGGCGGCGCGGCTGAACGGCATCCGGACCTCGCGACTGACCATCGGCGTCTACACCGTGGCGGGACTGCTGTACGGCATCGCCGCTCTCCTGCTCATCTCCCGTACCGGAGTGGGCGATCCGCAGGCGGGGCAGACCGACAACCTCGACAGCATCACCGCCGTGGTCCTCGGCGGCACCAGCCTCTTCGGCGGACGCGGATCGGTCCTCGGCACCTTCATCGGCGTCCTCATCGTCGGCGTCTTCCGCAACGGCCTGCAACTGATGGGGGTCGCCTCCATCTACCAGACCCTCATCACCGGCGTCCTGGTGATCCTCGCGGTGACCGTCGACCAGATCTCCCGGAAGAAGGCCCGATGACCGCCACCGGCTCCCCCACCCCTGTCCTGCAGGCCCGCGGCCTGATCAAGCGCTACGGCCACGTCACGGCCATCGACGGCGCCGACTTCGACCTCATGCCCGGCGAGGTACTCGCCGTCATCGGCGACAACGGAGCCGGCAAGACCAGCCTGATCAAGGCCCTCACCGGCGCACTGGTCCCCGACGCGGGCGAGATCCGGCTCAACGGGCAGCCCATCACCTTCTCCGGTCCCCAGAGCGCCCGCGCCCATGGGATCGAGACGGTGTATCAGGACCTCGCCGTCGCCGCCTCCATGGACATCGCCTCGAACATGTTCCTCGGCCGCGAACTGCGCCGGCCCGGGGTGCTCGGCAGTGTCTTCCGCATGCTGGACAAGAAGCGGATGCGTCAGGAGGCCGCCGAGCACATGGCCGACCTGAAGATCGGTCTGCGCTCGCTGACGCAGTCGGTCGAGACGCTCTCGGGCGGGCAGCGGCAGGCCGTGGCGGTCGCCCGGTCGGTGGCCTGGGCGCGCAGTGTGGTCGTCATGGACGAACCCACCGCCGCGCTCGGCGTCAAGGAGTCCGGTCAGGTGCTGGACCTCATCCGCCGGGTCCGTGACAAGGGCATGCCGGTCGTGCTGATCAGCCACAACATGCCTCACGTCTTCGAGATCGCCGACCGGATCCACGTCCACCGGCTGGGCCGGCGTGCCGCCGTGATCAAGCCGTCCGACTACTCCATGGCGGAGGTCGTCGCCATCATGACCGGCGCGCTCACCGTCGACGCGGCGGGAGCTACTGTCGTAGCGGATTCGGAGGCCGCGAAGGCCGCCGGAGTACAGGCCACCTGACAGCACAACACCGCTCTCACTGTTTCCGGCCGAAGGCCGCGGCCGGAACGGAGAGCCCTGAGGAGACGGCTTCCTCCATGGCAGCGAACCGCCGCCCCACACTGGCCGACGTCGCGCGAGAGGTCGGCGTCAGCGCCAAGACCGTCTCGCGCGTCCTCAACGAAGACGGACCCGTCTCGGCGCAGACCAGGGAACAGGTACTCGCCGCGGTGGCCAAGCTGGGCTTCCAGCCGAACCTCATGGCGCGCAACATGCGTGTCGGCGGCCCGGACACCACGGTCGGGCTGGTCGTGCCCGACCTCGGCAACCCCTTCTTCGCAGCCGTGGCACGGGGCATCGAGGACGGCGTCCGCGAACGCGGACTGATGCTGCTCATGGGCTCGTCCGCGGACGACCCCGACCGCGAACGCGCCCTGACGGCCGAATTCCTCGCCCGGCGCGTCAGCATCCTGATCGTCGTGCCCTCCGTCGGATCCCACCACTCGCACCTCAAGGCCCACCGTACGGCGGGGCTGCCCATCGTCTTCCTCGACCGACCGGGCGCCGGCCTGCCCACGGACAGCATCGTCAGCTCCAACCGCGCGGGCGCCCAGGACGGTGTCACCCACCTGATCGCCCACGGGCACCGCCGGATCGGATTCGTCGGCGACCTCCCCGTCAAGCTGTACACCCGCCGCGAACGCCTCGCCGGATACCGCGCGGCCCTGCGAGAAGCCGACATCCCCTACGACCGCTCGCTCGTCGCCGACGCCCACGACCAGCAGGGCGCCGAGGCCGCGACCTCCCGACTCCTCGAACTGGCCGATCCCCCCACGGCGTTGTTCGCCGGCAACAACATCATGGCGCTCGGCATAGTCGTCGAACTCGCCCGCAGCAAACGCAAGGACGTGGCCGTCGTCGCCTTCGACGACGTATCGCTCGCCGAGGCTCTGGAACCGGGCCTGACCGTGGTCGCCCAGGACCCCGAGGAAATCGGCCGCAGCGCCGCTGCCACCGCCCTGGCCCGGCTCGACGGCGACCGCTCCCGGGCTCGCACCATCACCGTTCCCACCCGGCTGATCGTCCGGGGCTCGGGGGAGCGACCCGGGCCCAGGCCGTAGGAGGCACGGCGCCGCCGGACGGCGCAGCGCTCGGTCCGGCCAGGACGGTCCGGGGTGCAGGTGTGTGTCCGCCGAAACGGGAAAGTCCGGCACTGTGGACGCGCTTCTGCTGACCTTCGGGCACAGCACCGCCGGCCGGGAGCGGATCACCGGGCTGCTGCGGCACGCCGGCGTCGCGGCCGTCGTCGATGTGCGGACCGCACCCGGCAGCCGCCGCGACCCCGATCTGTCGCGGCGGCGCCTCGCCGAGTGGCTGCCGGGCGGCGGCATCGCCTACCGGTGGGAGCCCGACCTCGGCGGGTTCCGTACCCCGCCCGCGGACAGCCCGGACGTCGTCTGGCGCAATGCCTCCTTCCGGGGCTACGCCGCCCACACCCGCTCCCCCGGCTTCGTCACCGCGATGGACCGCCTGCTGCGCGAGGCCGCGGACGCCCGGACGGCCGTGATGTGCAGCGAGGCGGTCTGGTGGCGCTGCCACCGGCGCCTGATCGCCGACTTCGCGGTGCTCGCCCGCGGCGTACCGGCCCACCACCTCATGCCCGACGGACGTCTCGCCGCCCATGCGCCGACGCCCGGCGCGCGGCTGCGGGAGGACGGCCTCCTCGTGTACGACGGCCTCGGCGGCCGCACCGGGCCGGACGGCGGCTGAGTCGATCAGTGCAGCCGGTTCACGGCCGTCACGGTCGTCTTCTTGAAGTCGGCCACCTGGGCGTGCTGGAAGGTGCCCAGCCGGCTCCACCGGACGATCGTCACGGTGTTGCCGTCGCGGCCGACCGAGACCAGGTTGATGTCGGAGGAGCCCCACGCCGAGGCGGTGTGGAGGCCGTAGACGTGGGCGCCCTCCTCGACGTTCAGCCGGCCGTAGTGCTTCCCCGTGGCCGTCAGGTCGGGGTCCTTCTGCATGAGCTTCTTCGCGCAGCCGGCGGGGCCGCCGTACCAGGGCGAGGCCGGGTGTGGCGGCAGGTCGGCCGGCTCCAGGAACCGGGGTTCGGCGAAGGCCGGCGTGGTGGTGGCGGCGGCCGGGACGGCGACCGCGGCGACACCGGCCGCGGCGGCCAGCGCGGCCACGGTGGCGCGGATACCTAGGGTCGCTCGGGTGCCTCGGGTGCGAACGTGCCTGGTCTTCTCCCCCTGGTGGACGCGCGGGTCTGCGCGGGTCTTGGTCTCTGCACGTCGTACGACCCGTCACCGCCCGCATGCGTTGCCCTGCGCGCCTGCCACGGATCCGTCCCGAGTGTCACCGGCGGGCTACAGGGGGTCCGCCCGGGTCACCCCTGGGACGGGAGGCGCCATGCGTGCGGCTGATGGAGGCTCTGGGGAGACTGTGAGTAACGTCTCCGGTACGCAGTAGGTTCGACCCACGCGCGCGTACGGTGCCCGCGCGCGTTCTGGGCCGATCGAGGGGGAGAAGAACGTGCGTCCCGGAGACGAGTTCGCCGGCCGCTATGTCCTCAAGGAGGTCATCGGCACAGGGCGGGGCGGTGACGTGTGGCTGGCCCACGACACGGTGGTGGGGCAGGACGTCGCGCTGAAGCGGGAGCGGGTCGAGGGCGAGCGGGAGACCGCCGTGCGGCGGCTGCTGGGCGAGCCGCGCGCCCTGGCCAAGTTCCGGGACCATCCCCATGTCGTGACGCTGTTCGATGTCCTGACCGTGCCGCCAGGCAGGGACGGGGACGGCGAAGGGGGCGGGGACGCCGGCGAGGCGTACTGGTTCGTCATGGAGTACGTGCCCGGCGGCGGTCTCGACCGGCAGCCGCCCCTGAGCCCCGGGCGGGTGGCCCGGGTCGGGGCCCAACTCGCCGACGCGCTCGCCGCGTTGCACCGGGCGGGCATCGTCCACTGCGACGTCAAGCCCGCCAACGTCGGCCTCACCGGGCGCGGTACCGCGAAGCTGCTGGACTTCGGTGCCGCCTACCGGGTCGGCGGCACCGAGACCATCACCGCCAACGGCCCCTACAGCTTCACCCCGGACTACGCCGCCCCCGAGCTGGCCCGGGGGAACGTGCCCCGGCCCGCCTCCGACGTGTTCTGCCTGGCCGCCACGCTCCACGCCCTGGTCACCGGTTCCCCGCCGCGCGGCGACGACGGGGAGGGCAGCGGTGAGGACACCGCCCGGCTGACGCACTGGAAGGCCGAGCAGGGCGTCGTCGAGATGGACGCCGAGGCCGTGGGACCGCTGTACCCCGTGCTCGCCGCGATGCTGCGGCGCGACCCGGCGCAACGCCCCGACGCGGCCGAGGCCGGGCGGCTCCTGGCGGCCGTGGCCGAATCCGGTGCACCGGCCCCGGACGGGGGGTCCACCGCACCCGGCGGCGGGCGGCGACGGCGGGCCTGGTTCGGCGCGGCCCTCGGCGTCTGCGCCGCACTCGCGCTGGGCCTCGTCGCCCTGCCCGGCGGCGACGACGGCGACGGCACGGGGACCGGCACCCGTGACTCCGCCGGGCGGCAGCTGCCGGAGGATCCCGGGAAGGGCGGTACGCGGTCGCTGATCGGTGATCCGCGCACCGCCGACGTGTGCGCCCTGACCGACCCGGCCGCGCTCGGACGGTTCGGCAGGAGCGAGGTCGACGTGGACTACGGCAACTTCGACCGCTGCGACGTGCTCGTCCACACCGACGACAGCACCCGGATCGACGTGTCCCTGCAACTGCGCCGGGGCGCGCCGCCCGAGGCGTCGGAGCCCGTCAGGACCATCGGGAGCATCGCCGTCCGGGAGCAGCCGGCCGAGCCGGACGAGTGCGGGCTGCTGCTGTCCCGGGACGCGGGCGACGACAAGGAGGGCGACGCCGGTGACGGCATGTACGTCGGGGTCCGCGTCGACGTGGGCCACGGCGAGGTCGCGGGCGGTGCCGCCGCGCTGTGCGCCGTCGCCGACACGGCCGCCCGCAGCGCGGCCGGGGTGCTGAACCGCGGCCCGCTCCCCCGCCGTTCCCCGGGCTACCCGGCCGCCTCGCTGGCCTGGGCGGACGCCTGCGCGCTGCTCGACGCCAAGGCGCTGTCCGTCGTCCCCGGCGTCAAGGCGGACGTACCGGAGGCGGGGGTCGCGAACTGGGAGTGCGAGTGGTTCAGCGACGTCGACGACCTGGAGGCGGACATCGCCTTCTTCCGTGACGAGCCCAGGTCGGCACGGGACGGCCGCACGGTCGAGCTCAGCGGCTACCACGCCGTCGTCGAGCCGGAGGGCAACGGCGCGGGCACCTGCACGGTGTTCGTCGCCTACCGCGAGTACGGCGGGCGGGACGCCGAGACGGCCGTGGAGATGCTGCGGCTGTACGTCGGCGGGCAGCGGCCGATGGGGCAGCTCTGCGGGATGGCCACCGACCTGGCCGCCTCCGCCGCGGCGAGACTGCGCGCCCGCTGAAGCCACCGCGGCGTCGTTCTGGGAGGGGTCCCGGGGAGGTCGGCCCATGCTGGTCCGTACGTCCGGCGGGGCCCCCGCGCCGGGCCCGTACCGTGCCGGTTCCGCCCCCGCATCGAGGAGACCAGTGATGTCCTTCTCCGCCAGCCTCGCGCGCGGTGTCGCGCCCACCACGCCCGGGACCCTGCACGCCCGCACGGTCACCGGTGACCTGTGTGCCCCGCCGCGCGCGGGGCTGACCGTCCGCTTCGGCCGGGGCGAGCGGCCGGACGTGGACCTGGAGGTCGGCGTGGACGATCTGCGGGTGAGCCGCCGGCACGGGGAGCTGACGTACCGGCAGGGGCAGTGGTGGCTGCGCAACACCGGGCGGCAGCTGGTGCGGCTGCCGCGCGGCCGGATGATGCACACCAGCACCGAGCCGATCCCCCTCGCCACCGGCTACACGCCGCTGTTCGTGAAGGGCTCCGGCTACCGCGAGCACCTGATCGAGCTGTACGTGGCCGACCACGACGACCAGGGTCCGGTCTCGCGCCGCCGGGCGGACACCCTGCGCCCGGAGACCTGGGCGCTCGACGACGACGAACGGCTGCTGCTGGTCGTCCTCGGCCAGCGGTACCTGCTGTACGAGGAGGACCCGCGGCCCCTGACGTACGCCATGGCCGCCCGGCAGCTCGTCCATCTGCGCCCGGACGGCAACTGGACGGACCGCAGGATCGAGCACCGCATCGAGGCGGTGCGCAAGCGCCTGCACGGCACCGGGTTCCGGTACCCGCTGCTGCACGACCCGTCCGAGGAGCGGCGGCCCTCCGACAACCGCCTGCTGCACAACCTCCTCAAGGGGCTGGTCGAGTCGACGACGCTGGTGCCGCCGGACCTGAACCTGATGGACGAGGCGCCCGCGGGACAGCCCTAGCCGTGGGCGGTGACGCGCCCCTCGTCCGGGAGCGGCTGCGTGAGCTGAGCGGCCCCGAGCTCTACCGGCGCAACGCCTTCCGGATCACCGGGGCGAGCACCTGCGCCGCCCGCCGTGCGCTCGTGCGGCGCCGGCAGCAGATCGCCACGGCCGCGAAGGCGGAGGTCGCCGTCGGCTCCGGCGATGCCAGGCCCGACGACCTCCGCACCGCCTTCGAGGTACTGGACCATCCGCAGCGCCGGATCGTCGACGAGCTGTTCTGGCTCTGGGACGCACCGGACGCCAGCTGCCCCTGCGAGCCCGAGCTGCACCGGCAGCACGACGAGGCGGTGCGGGCGCACGCGCGGGCGCTCGACGGGGAGTTGCGGGGCCCCGGGGAGTCGCAGCGTCCGGCCGACGGGCGCCCCCGCCCGGCCGGCGGGAAGAAGGGGGCGGCCGGCGGGAGGAAACGCCCCGGGAAGAGGCCCGTCCCGCGGCGCCCCGGCGGCGCGGCGCGGGACGAGCTCTGGCAGTCCGCGGCACGGCTGTGGCGCAAGCTGCTCGGGCAGCGCGCGGTGTGGGCGCATCTGCGGCACCGGGTCGCGGCCCTCGACGACAAGCGGCTCACCGAGGCCGCGGTGACGGTCCTGGAGGCCGAGGTGCGCCGCGTACTCGTCTCGGCCGTCGCCGGCCTGGCCGCGCGCACCGAGGACCCCGCCCGGCTGGCCCGGTACTGCGCGCAGTGGAAGTGGACCGGCCGGGGCCTTCTCGGGGAAGAGCTGGAGAGCCGGTTGACGCCGCTGTACGAGTCGGCGGCCGGTGAGCTGCGCGAGGCGGGCGACAGGCTCGCCGGCGTCCCGGACGGCGGCGGGAAGACGGCCGCGACCGCAGTGGCCGCAACCTTGCGGGCCCGGGTCGTGCCGGTGGTGGAGCGGCTCGACGCCTTCGCCGGGTTCGGGATGTCGCTCGGCGTCGGGCAACTCGTCGACACCACCGCCCTGTTGCTCAACAACTGCGCGGTGGCCCTGTCCCCCGCCTCGGACTCGGCCCCGCCCGACCGGGAGAGCTTCGGCCTGCTGGACCTGGCGTTGCGGCTGCGGCCGTACGAGGAGACGCGGCGGACGATCGAGCAGAACCGGGCGCGGCTGGAGGAGGCCGGTGTCTGGTTCTCGACGGCCAGGCCGGCCTTCGACCCGGTCGTGGCCGCGCTGGAGAGGGCCGCGAGGCAACTCGACCGGAGGGACGCGCGGGGCGCGGCCGACACCCTGGAGGCCGCCCTGCCGTCGCTGCACGAACTGCGCCGCCTGCGCCGGGGTGCGTTCGCCGCCCTGCCGGACGTCCCGCAGGCCGTCGACCGGCTCTGCGACTCGGCGGCGATCCTGCTGAACAACTGCGCGCTCGCCCTCGGATCACGGGCCGGCGGCCGGGATCTGCGGCTGCTGGAGCTGGCCGAGGAGCTCTGCACGACCGAGGAGTCACGGGCCCGCATATCCGCCAACCGGCTGCTGGTCGATCACGCTCGCCAGGCCGGGTACGGCTACGGCACCCCGTACCCGGTGCGGCGGCCACCGCGCAGGAGCCTGCGGACGCGCCTGGAGGAGATCTACTACGGCGAGTCGCCCGTGGCCGCCAAGGTGTGGACGTGGGTGGTGGTGGTGCTGATCCTCGGTGCCGTTCTGGTCCTGTCCTAGCGCGGGGTGAGCACCACCGTGACCGTGCGGTTGCGGGCGGGATCGTCCGGGTAGGGGGCGTCGCGCTGGTCGGCGCTGTCGGTGGTGAACGCCGTGAGGGGCTTGCCGGTGGCGGTGCTCAGCTCGCGGGCGGCGACGAGGGCGCGCCACAGCGCGACGACGGAGCCGCCGCTGCGGGGGGCGCCGGGGACGACGGCCGCGTGCCCGTGCACCGTGATGGCCGATTCCTGCCCGGCCAGCCGTTCCCCGAGTTCGGCCAGCCGCTGGGCTCCGGTCGGGGTCAGCCGCGTGCCCTCGGAGAACAGCCCTTCGGTGAAGGCGACTTCGACGGAGTCCGCGCGGGTGGTCACGCGCAGGCCCGGGGCGCGCAGGTCGCGGGCGAGCGAGGCGAGCGCGGTGGCGCGCCGGGCCTCGTCCGGGTCCCGCTGCCGCCCGGGGGCCGGGGTGGCCCTCGTGCCGGGGGTTTCCGGGCCGGCCGCGCGGTCGGTGTCCGTCCGGGCGGGTTCGTCGAGGGCGGTGACCACGCCGGTGACGGCGGCGGTGACCACGCACACCGCCGCGACCAGGGCCGTGCGGGTGCGGTGGCGGCCGAGCGCCGCCGCCGGGCCCGTGCGGCCCAGCCGGGCGAGCCCGGCCCGGGCCTCCGGGTCGTCGGGCCGCCGGGCCAGGACCCGCCGCCAGCACTCGGCCGCCTCGGCCGTCTCGCCGCGCTGGGCGTGCAGGCGGGCCCGCAGGTCGAGCACGTCCCGGTGGCCGCCGAGGTGTTCGTGGTTCCGCAGCAGTTCCAGGGCCCCGCCCGGGTCGCCGGACCGTGCGAGTTCCCGGGCCCGCGACACGAGCAGGACGGCGTCGAGTGCGTCCAGGGGCTGGAGGGCGCCGGGGTCGGGCGCGGTGGGGTCGGGTGAGCCGTCCGCGCCGAGGGGTGCCCGGGACGGCGCCCCCGCCGCGCCCGGCCCCTCCGCGCCCGGCGCGTCGCGCGGCGGCGTGCCGTCGGCCCGTTCGTCCCTGTCCGTCACCCGCATGTCGACTCCCCTCCGGCCCGGGCCTCTCACCGGCTCTCCTGGACTCCGCCGATCCGCCGCTCCTCGGAGACCCCGGGCGGGAGCAGGCGGCGCAGGCGCTGGTTGACGGCGGACAGGGCCGTGCGGTCGCCCGCGGCGACGGCCCGGCGGCCGTCGGCGATCGCGCCGTCCGCCTGGGCGCGGGAGGTCATCTCGTCGCGCAGTTCGACCAGGGAGTGGAAGACGAGGAAGTCCCACTGGTCGCTGCGGCGGAGCAGATCGACCTGGAAGTCGCGCACCCGGTCGGCGAGGCGGCGCAGCCCGGTCGGGCTGCCGTCCTCGCCGGCGCTGGTCGCGCGGGCGCGCAGGCTCTCCAGTTCGCGGCGCTCGGCCGGCCCGCCGCCGACCTGTTCGATGAGGTCCTCGCAGCTGTTGAGGAGGTCCCACAGCTCGTGCTGGAGGCCGGGGATGTCGATGGCCTCCTCGACGTCGTCGAGCTGGGCCTCCAGGTCGCGGATGCGCCGGTCGCTGGTGCCGGCGGCGCCCGTGTCGACGGCCGCCGCGTCGACCTCCTTGCGCAGGTGGGTGAGCGCCTTCTGCTCGGTCAGTTCGTCGAGCCGGGACAGGGCCTGCTCGGAGTGGACGTCCTCCGCGCGTTCGCGCAGCGCGTGGGCGCGCTGCTCCAGGTCGTGCAGCCGGTCGGCGAGTTCGTCGTGGGTGGGTGCCACCAGCTGCGAGCGGTCGATGGTCGCCTCGAACTGCGCGTCGGCGACGGGGATGTCCGCGGTGACGGTGACTTCCCGGTTGGTGGCGTTGATCTCGAAGGTCACCTCGACGGGTGTCTGCGCGGGCAGGTCGAAGCGGACGTCCCGGGGCCGGATCTCCAGCAGGCCGACGCGGGTGTTGCGGTCGGCGCGGCGGCGTTCGCCCTCCAGCAGCGGGATGCGGATGACGGCGTCCGGCTGTGAGCGGCGCAGCGGGATGGACGTCTCGAACGTCTTGGTGATCGAGGTCGGCAGGGCGGTGCCCTTGCGCAGCATCGGCGCGAAGGAGCCGTCGGCCTTGCCGATGCCGAGGGTGCTGGTGAGCACGGCGTCGCCGGGCAGGACCTGGGCGTGGGTGATCGACAGGGTGTCCGGAAGGAGGGTCTGCCGGGTGCCGGAGTCGTCGGAGAGCTCCACGGTGAAGTGGGACCGGGTGCCGGAGTCGATGGTCACCTCGGTGTAGAAGGCGCCGTCGGGGGTGAGGGTGGTGCGCGGTCCGCGGAAGGGCGGGCGGCCCTCGGGGTTGGTCAGGGTGACGGTGTAGCGGGTCCAGTCGGGGACGGCGGTGCCGCCGGTGACCCGGCCCGAGACGGGGATGCCGGTGGTCTCCAGCGACTGGGGTTCGTAGTGGAGTTCCACGGTGAACTCGCCCGGTGCCGCCGTGCGGGGCTTGCTCGGTGTGCGGACGGTGCGGGCGAAGACGGCGGCGCCGCGTGCGACCACGGTGGTGGGGTCCTGGGTGTGGTCGAGCTGGATGCCGAGGCCCTCGACGGGGTCGGCCAGCAGCTCGCGCAGTCCCGGGGCGAGGGTGGCGCCGCCGACGAGCAGCAGCCGGTCGATGTGGTCGGGCCGCAGGGAGCTGTCGGCGAGCGCGTCCCGGCACAGCTTGATCGCGCGGGCGTAGAAGGGCTGGGCGAGGTCGTCGAGGGCGCCCCGGGTGAGGGTGTACTCGAAGGGCGCCGTACCGCCGTCGCCGTCGGCGAGGTCGAGGACGATGTCGTAGGAGCCGCGCCGGGACAGTTCGATCTTGGCGTCCTCGGCGGCCAGTTTGAGCTTGGCGAAGTTGGCCCGCCACCGGTGGTTGCG
Organism: Streptomyces sp. SudanB52_2052; assembly: GCF_964272415.1. NCBI lineage: Bacteria > Bacillati > Actinomycetota > Actinomycetes > Kitasatosporales > Streptomycetaceae > Streptomyces > Streptomyces sp. SudanB52_2052. The sequence goes on from NZ_OZ186796.1 coordinate 2,172,361, forward strand.
CCGGGCGAAGTCGGGCAGCCGGAGGTCGTGGCGGACGGCGGGGGCGAGGAGTTCCTCGACGATCGCCCAGTCGATGAGCTTGCCGCCGAGGTGCGGGTCGCCGGCGTGCTGGAGCAGTTGCAGCTCGCCGTCGCGCTTGCTCATCACGGCCGCGTCGAAGGTGCCGCCGCCCAGGTCGAACACCATCCAGTGGGTGGACTCGGAGGCGTCCTGCACGCCGTAGGCGAAGGCCGCCGCGGTCGGTTCCTGGACCAGCGGGCAGTGTTCGCCGAGCCCGGCGAGGGCCGCGGCGGCGGAAGTGGCGCTGTTCTGGTGCAGCGCGAAGGAGGCGGGCACGGTGATCACCGCCGCCTCCGGCGGGCCGCCGGTGTCGTGGGCGGCGTCCTGGCGCAGGGACTTGAGGACCTCGGCGGAGAGCTGCTCGGGGGTGAGGGCCGTCCCGGCGCGGGCGAAGCGCCGCAGGGCGCCCGCCACGCCCATCTCCAGCTTGAACTCGGCGTGGGCGTCGTCCGGTTGGGTGTCGGTGCGCTCCCGGGCGCGGCGGCCCACGTGGATCACGTCCGGCTTGGGCATCCACACGGCGGACGGGGTGTAGTCCCAGCCGTCGTTGTTCTTGATGACGCGCACGCCGTCGTCGTCCGCCACGGCGATGGCGCTGTTGGTGGTGCCGAGGTCGATGCCGAAGTCGATGGTCTCGCGCATGTGCGGTCGTCTCCTTGGTCGTTCAGGTGCCGGGTGCGGGCCGGCCGACGACGACCTGCCCCATCTGGATCCGCTCGCCGCGGTAGTAGACGCTGGGCCGGAGGGTCTCCAGCACCACCTCGCGGGTCAGGCCCGGTTCGTCCTGGAAGGCGAGGACTTCGAGGGACTGGCCGGGGTCGAAGGGCTCCCCGTCGTGCTCCTGGATCTCCAGGCCGCCGTCGGCGAGGGCCTGCCGGCCGGCCTGCACGTAGCGGCGCACCTGCCTCAGGTCGGCGGCGGACAGGTCGCCGGCGCGCTGGTTCAGCTTGCGCTGGGCGCGCCAGAGGCCGGTGGCGGCGGCGAGCAGCGTGCCGGCGTCGGCCCCTCGCGCACGGTCCGCGTCGGGGTCCTCGGCCGTGGCGGTCCGGACGTCGTCGAGGACGGCCGTGACCCAGTGGGTCTGTCCGGTGTCCAGGAACGGCGGCGGGACGCGGAACTCGGGCGGGTGCCGCAACTGGCCGAGCGCGGCGCGCAACCGGCCGGTCCGGTCGCCCCGGCGGGAGTGGAGGCTCATGGTCTTCTCCGTCCGTCGCGTACGCCGCCCGCCAGCCACGCCAGGAACCGCACGATGTAGCCGACGACACCGAGGACGGCGACTCCGATGAAGAGCACGGGGAGGAAGCCGTAGATCTCGACCAGGGCGGAGAGCGAGCCTCCGACGACGGCGAGCACCAGGAGGAATCCGAACCAGGGGAACCGTCTCCTGGCGCGTGCGGGGCGGCGGCCGGTGCCCGTGACGTGGTCGTAGATGGTCTCCCAGTTCTCCTTCAGTCCGTCCGAGTCGCGGTCCGGGCCGATCTCGTAGGCCTTCTCGGCGAGCCAGACCATCTCCTCGCGCCGGGAGGGGCTCGGCGGGCGGTACACGGAGACGCCGAGGAGTGCGACCGCGAGGTTGTTCAGCCCGACGGCGACGACATGGGCGATCTCGTCGTAGCGCCAGTCGGAGACGAACGGCCGGAGCGGGGCCAGGTCCTCGAAGCCGGGCACGACCCGGTCGCGCAGCAGCAGGAACGCCTCGCGGTAGTGGTGGGCCTCGCGCTCCCGCTCCGCCGTCAGCAGGTCGGCGTGGATCTTCTCGTACGCGTCCTCCACCGCGCGCTCGAACAGCTCGGAGAACAGGCCCGCGAAGGGCGGGAAGGCGGTCCAGGCCGAGCAGACCTGAGTCAGCCGGGCCGCGGTGGCCCGGTCGGCGAAGAGCTGGGGGAAGGGGGACACGAGCAGCTTGGGCAGCCCGGCCAGGAGGTCGTCGGCCGCGTCCTCGTGGAGCCGGGGATCGCCGAGCGCCCGGATGCGGTGCCGCACATGCTGCCGCAGTGCCCCGTCGGCCAGCAGGTGGCCCCAGGCGGACACCGCGTGCTCCCACAGGGACGCCCGCTGGTCGACGGGCAGTTCCACGTCCCCGGTCTCCGCGCGCAGCGCCCGGGAGTGCAACACCACGGCGCTGTCGTGCAGTTCGTGCACGTCCGCGGGGCAGCCGCAGTCCGAGTCCTGGGCGCCCCACAGCCACAGCACCTCGTCGACCATGCGTCGGCGCGGGTCCTGGAGGCCCTCGAAGGCGGCGCGCACCTCGTCCTTGCCGTAGCCGCCGGCCGGGGCCACGTCCCGGGCTCCGGGCCAGTGGTCCTCGACGGCGAGGCGTGCCTCCAGTTTCTGCCGGTGCCGTCGCACGGCCGGGCCGCTCGCCCCGGTGGGCAGGCCGGTGACGGCGAAGACGTTCCTGCGGTACAGCTGTGTGCCCGCCAGTTCCTCGAATCGGTCGAACTCCCGCACCGGCGTGGTCACATGATCACCCCCCGGCGCCAGGTCATGAGCCGTGTCAGATGCCTCTCCCGCAGCAGCGGATAGCGGCTGATGGTCTCCTCCAGCAGATCGGCGGCCTCGCCGAGCCTCCCGGGCACCCGGGAGAGTTCGGTGGCCTCCCGCACCAGCGCGTCGGCGGATGCGGCCGGCTCGGCCGGGTCCGCCGGGTCGAGGCCGGGCGACGGGTGCAGGCCGGCGGCGCGGTCGGCGACCGCCCGGGCCGTGGCGGGCCGCTCGGCCGGGTCGATCCGCAGCATGTCGGTGACCAGCCGGTCCAGTTCGGGGCCCACGTCGTCGTTGAAGGCGCGGGGCGGCTGGAGCGGCCGGGTGAACCGCTCCAGGGAGAAGGACTGCACCGGGTCGCCGCCGTCGTACGGGAAGTGCCCGGTGAGCAGGAAGTAGACGATGGTGCCGAGGGCCCAGACGTCCCCGGGGCAGCCGTAGCCCTTGCCGCGGCGCAGCACCTCGGGCGGCATGTAGGCGACCGTGCCCTGGGCGCTGGCCGCCATGGTGCCGGGGTCGGTCTCCTTGGCGAGGCCGAAGTCGCTCACCTTCACGCGCAGCCCGGTCTCGTCGTAGCCGACGAGCACGTTGGCGAGGGAGAGGTCGCGGTGGACGATCGGATGCGGGCGTTCATGGGCGACGGCGAGTCCCTCGGCGGCCTGTTGGAGCACGGCGGTCACCTCGCCGACGGGCACCACGCCCGCGTGGGAGTCCATCAGCCGCTCCAGGCTGCCGCCGGCCACGTACTCCATGGTGATGTAGCCGCGTACGCCCTCGGAGGTCTGCACGGTGCCGGCGTCGAAGACCCGGATGATGTTGGGGTGTCCCAGGGTGGACAGGATCCGGGCCTCGTCGAGCATCCGGGACGTCGCCTCCAGCGAGGCCACGTGCTTGAACAGCTTCAGCGCCTGCCAGCCGAGGATGTGGTGCCGTACCCGGTACACCTCGGCGAAGGCGCCCTCCCCCAGCCGGCGGTCCACGACGAGTGCCGAGTTGATCCGCTGCCCCTGCCGGAGCAGGGCGTTGCCGACGCCCGTCGCCGTGTCCCGCGTGCCGTCGAGCACGTGCGCACGCACCTCCCCCCACTGGTGGAACCGCCCGCGACGACGCCGGCCGGATGCGCCCGGCCGCGCCCTGCCGCGGCGCGGGCCGCCATGCTAGGGAGACCCCGCCGGGACCGGTCCCGACGCCGTCTCCAGGTTCTCCCGCACGTCCCCACCACCCGTACGACCACGCCCGGAGTCGGCCGTTCGACGGATGCCGCCGTCTCGCGCCCGGCGCGCGCCACGCGTCCGGTCCGTGATCCGCTTCACACCCGCGCGAGGGCAGGCCTGGGCCTTACAGGGCGTAAAGCGACCGAAGAATGGATATGGGTCATACGGCGAAACGCGGGGAGTGTCCGACGTGCCCGGATGGGCGCCGGACACGTCGGCTACAGGGGAAGGAGTGCGCATGGACGACCGGCCCTTGTATCTCGAACCGCGGCTGGAGCCACGGCTGAGGTCGCTCGTGGCGGCGCACGGCACACTGCACTCGCTCACCGACGCGCTCGGCTCGCCCCTGCACGTCGTGGTGCCGGACCAACTCGCCGAGAACCTGGAGCGGTTCCGGTCCGTGTACCGCGCGCACCATCTGTCGGGGCAGGTCTTCTACGCCCACAAGGCCAACCGGTCCAGCGCGCTGCTGCGCCGGCTCGCCGCCACCGACGCGGGCGTGGACGTCGCGTCGCTGGGCGAGTTGCAGCACGCGCTGGGGGCCGGTTTCACCGCCGACCGGATCACGGCCACGGGGCCGAAGAACCCCGAGTTCCTGTGGCTCGCGGCCCGTACGGGCGTCACGGTCGGCGTGGACTCCGTCGGGGAGCTGGACCAGCTCGCCGCACTCGTGCGCAAGCACGCGCTCGCCCCGGTGCGGGTGCTGCTGCGGCTGTCGGGGTTCGAGACGTCGGGGGTGAAGGTGCTGAGCCGGCGCAGCCGGTTCGGCACGCCCGTACGGGAGTTGGAGCGGCTGCTGGAGGCGGTCGAGCGGCACGGCGACGTGGTCGAGCCGGTGGGGGCGGCCTTCCACCTGGACACGACGAGCGTCACGGAGAAGGCGACCGCCCTCGAAGGCTGCCTGGCGGCTCTGGAGGCGTGCCGGAGCCGGGGGCTGCGGCCCCGGGCGGTGGACGTGGGCGGCGGGTTCGGCGTCAGCTACCTCGCCGAGCGGGAGCAGTGGGAGGCGTACACGACCGCGCTGACGGCCGCCGTGCTCGGCCGGCGCCCGCCGCTGACCTGGGGCGGGCACGGCTACGGGCTGCGCAACGAGTCCGGCACCCTGCGCGGCAGCCTCGGCCTCTACCCCGCCCACCGCTCCGTCGCCGGGGCGGCCTACCTGGACGAGCTGCTGGCCCAGCCCGCCCCCTCGCTGGGCGGCCGTCCGCTGGCCGCGCTGCTGCTGGAGCACCTGTACGACCTGTACACCGAGCCGGGCCGGGCCCTGCTGGACCAGTGCGGGCTGACGCTGGCGAGGGTGCTGGAGGTGCGCGCACAGGGGCCCGGTGAGGAACTGCTCGTCCGGCTGGCGGCGAAGGCGGACGACATCGCCCTGGAGGACCACGGCGTGCTGGTGGACCCGGTCGTCGTCCCCGCGCGGGGAGCCGGTCCCGGCGAGGGGCCCGTCGCCGTGCACCTCTTCGGCGGCCTGTGCCTGGAGACCGACCTGATCACCCGGCGCACGGTGTTCCTGCCGCGCCGCCCGGCCCCCGGCGACCTGCTGGTCTTCGCCAACACCGCCGGCTACGCCATGGACTTCCACGCCACCCGCGCCCAGCACCAGCCGGCCGCCCGCAAGGTCGCCGCCTGGCAGGACGGCGAGGAGTGGCGCTGGTGCCTGGACGACCAGTTCTGGCCGATCACGCCCTCGAGGGGAGCCCAGTGAGGTACGACAGCATCACCGAGGCGATAGGCAACACCCCTCTGGTGCGGATAGACCCAGCGGTGCACGGCCTGCGCAACATCGACCTGTACGCCAAGCTCGAAATGCTCAACCCCTTCGGCTCGGTCAAGGACCGGGCCGCGTGGAACATGGCCCGTCCCCTGCTGCCCGAGGCGGTCGAACGGGGCAGCCAGGTGGTGGAGTTGTCCAGCGGCAACACGGCGAAGGCCCTGGCGGTCGTCGCGGGCATGCACGGCCTGGGCTTCAAGAGCGTCACCAACCGGATGCGGGTCCCGGAGATCAAGGACCTCCTGCTGCTGCTCGGCGCGGAGATCGAGGAGCTCCCGGGCCAGAGCGAATGCCTGGACCCGACCGCGACGGACGACCCGCTGACGCTCTTCCACCGGACGCTGTCCGCCTCCGGCGGCGCCTATCTGCACACCGACCAGTACTTCAACCCGCGCAACACCGAGGCCCATCTCACCGGCACCGGCCCGGAGATCGTCAAGGACCTGGACGGCCGGGTCCCGGACTGGTTCGTGGCCTGCGTGGGCACGGCCGGCTCCTCCACGGGCGTGGCCCGCGCGCTGCGCGAGGAGGACCCCTCGGTACGGGTGGTCGGGCTGGTCGCGGCCAAGTCCGACTTCATCCCCGGGATCCGCACCATCGACGAGGTGCAGGAGGTCGGCCTGTTCGATCCGGAGACGTACGACACGATGGAATCGGTCGGCGCCGACGAGGCGATCGAGGGCATGCTGACCCTGAACCGCCGCTGCGGCATCCTGGGCGGGCCCACCGGAGGGGCCGCCTACTTCGGGGCCGTCCGTCATCTGCGGACGCTCGACGAGGAGTTGACCGAGCGGCGGACGGCGGTGTTCATCGTCTGCGACCGCGTCGAGAGCTATCTGAGCTACGTCCGGCAGCGGCGGCCCGACCTGCTGGGCCGGCCGCCCCGGAAGAACTCGCCGGCCGACCTCTCCGAGGCGGAGGTCGGCCGCGCCCCGTCGGTCACGGTGGCCGAGGCCCGGCACTGGATCGACACCGAGCAGCCGCTCGTGGTGGACCTGCGCAGCCCGTACGCGTACGCGGCGCTGCACATCGACGGGTCGGTCAACATCGTCGACGAGCTGTTCGCCGAGCTCGTCCAGGGCGGGCTGCCGTTCAGCCGGAGCCGACCGGTGCTGCTGGCGTGTCCCGTGGGCGAGCAGTCCGCCCGGTACGCCGCGCTGCTCACGCGGATGGGCCACCCGGACGTGCGCAGTCTCGCCGGCGGCATCATCGCCTGGCGGGACGCGGGCGCGCCCCTGGTGCGGGACTGACCGCCATGACCGCACCCGCCACCGTCGACGACCTGCACCCGTGGCAGCGGGAGCTGCGCGCCCAGTTCCCCATCGTCACCGGGCACCCCGAGCTGGCCTACCTGGACAGCGCGGCCACGGCACAGAAGCCGCGGGCCGTCCTGGACGCCGTGCAGACGTACCTCACCACGTCCAACGCCAACGCCTCGCGCGGCACGTACACCTGGGCCAACCGGACCACGGAACTGGTCGAGCGGACCCGAGAGCGCGTCGCGCGGTTCCTCGGGGACACCGAACCGGACCGCTCCGCCGTGCACTTCACCAGCGGCACGACCGAGGGGCTGCGCACGATCGCCCGCGACTGGCTGCCGGACTTCCTGCGGGACGGCGACGAGATCGTCGTGCCCGAGGCCGACCACCAGGCCAACATCGCGCCCTGGCTGGAGGCCCGGCGGCTGCTCGCCCGGCAGGGCGTGCACGTGCGGGTGGTGCCGATGCCGTACCAGAGCGGTTCCGGGGACTACGACCACCGGGCGCTGGCCGAACGGGCCGGGCCGCGCACGCGGTTCGTCGCCACCACCCATGTGCACCACGTGTACGGCGGCGACATGAACGTGCAACGGATCCGCCGGGCCGTGGGCCCGGACGCGGTGATCTGTCTGGACGCGGCCCAGAGCGTCGGCCATCTGCCGGTGTCCGTGGCCGAGTTGGACGTCGACTTCGTGGTCTTCTCCGGGCACAAGGCCCTCGCCCTGCCGGGGTCCGGGGCGGTGTGGGCCCGGCAGGAGCGGGGCCCCGCGTTCGCGCCCGGCGGGTGGAGCGGCACCCCGAACACCGTGGGCATCGCCTCCCTGGAGGCGGCCCTGGACTGGCTGGACGCCGCCGGGGTCGAGCGCATCGAGCGCTGGACGGTCGCCCTCGCCTCGCGGCTCACCGACGGGCTGCGCCGGCTGGACGCCTACGAGGTCCTCGGCTGCCCGCTCAGCCTGGCCGCCGACACGGCCGTGCAGCGGCGCCAGGGCATCGTGACGCTGCGGCACCGCGCCATCGACTCGGGCGACCTGGGCTTCATCCTGTTCAGCCACGGTTTCATGGTCCGCTCCGACCACCACTGCCAGGGCGACGCGGGCGAGAAGACCGGTTCGGTGCGGGTGAGTCTGCACGTGTACAACACCGTTGAGGAGATCGACCGGCTGCTGTCCGTTCTCGCGTCACTCACCTGACTCCCCCCACTAGGCGTAATGAGAACCGTTTCCACCTGTAGGCTCGGACGGGCAAGAGTCAGGTGCGAGACGGCGAGGTGGCGCGACCGGATGGGGCTGAGTCTGGCGACGGCGGAGCGATGGGTGGAGCGCTGGGAGCTCCAGCAGCAGCGGTACGCAGTCGACCGCGAGGAGCGGTTCACGGTGATCGCCGATGTCGTCGAACACGTCACGGCGGGGCGCGGAGCCCGGCCGCTCGTCGTCGATCTGGGCTGCGGGCCCGGCTCGCTCGCGGCCCGGCTGGTCAGGCGGCTGCCGGAGGCGGAGATCGTGGCCGTGGACCGGGACCCCCTCCTGCTGGAGCTGGGCCGGACCCACCACCCGGACGCGGCCCGTTACGTGGACGCGGAGATCGGCGCACCGGGCTGGACCGGGACGCTGGGCCTGGACCGGCCGCTGGACGCGGCCGTCTCCACGACGGCCCTGCACTACCTCGACCGCGACACCCTGCTGCGCACCTACCGGCAGCTCGCCGCGCTGCTGCGGCCCGGCGGTGTCCTCGTCAACGGCGACCACCTCCCGCAGGACGAGACGGGCCCAGCCGCGATCGCCGCCCACGTCGGGCAGCGCCGGGCCGACCGGCAGCGGGCGTTCGCCCATGAGGACTGGGGGTCCTGGTGGGCCGCGGTCGCCGACGACCCGGAACTGGCCGACCTCCTCGCCGAGCGCCGTGACCGCGAGGCCTCCCCGGACACCGGCAGCCCGGCCGAACTCCCCCTCTCCGCGCATCTGGACCTGCTCCGGCAGGCGGGCTTCCGCACGGCGGGCCCGGTCTGGCAGTACGGGGACAGCTGCGTCGTCGTGGCGGTCCGCTAGCGCGGCGTTCACCCGTGCGCCCCCGCCGGATGGCGGGGCGCGCCGGAGCCCCGGACAATACATGCAGGAATCACTATATGTTAATGTCGCCATACACTCCCCGGCTGAAGGACCGCGGGACGTCACGAGCACACGCAAGGAGCCCCACATGACCACCGCCGAGCACCTCACCCACCAGGACCACGCGCACGCCCACGGCGACAACTGCGGCCACGTCGCCTTCACCCACGGCGACCACACCGACTACGCCCACGACGGCCACATCCATCGGATGCACGAGGACCACGTCGACGAGTGCGCGAACGGCGGCCACACGGTGCACCAGAACCACGACCACCAGCACGGCGACGACTGCGGCCACCTGGCCGTCCGGCACGGCGACCACACCGACTACGTCCACGACGGCCACCGGCACGCCGCCCACGAGGGACACTGGGACGACCACTGACGGGTTCGCCGCACAACGGCGAACCGAGGTGGAAACCGTTGTCATATGCTAATGTGCGCATATGACAACGACGCCCTCTCCCCCGACGGACGACCCGGACCGGACGCTGCAGGCGGCCAGCGAGCTGCTGCGCGCCCTGGCCTCGCCCGTACGGCTGGGCATCGTGCGCGAGTTGTCCGCCGGGGGAAGGTACGTCCACGAACTGGTGACGGCCCTGGGCGTGAGCCAGCCCCTCGTCTCCCAGCACCTGAGGGTGCTGCGCACCTCCCGGATCGTCACCGCACGGCGTCAGGCCCGTGAGACGCGGTACACCCTCACCGACGACCATGTGGCGCACATCGTGCTGGACGCCATCCGGCACGCCCAGGAGTAGCCCGTCTCAGGACAGGCCGTCCCAGTGGACGACGCGGTCGCACCAGCGCTCGAGCAGCGTGCGGTCGTGGCCGACGGCCAGCAGGGCGGCGCCGGTCGCGGCACGGTAGTCCTCGACGGCCGCCACGAGAGCCGCGGCCGTCGAGGCGTCGAGCATGGCGGTCATCTCGTCGCACACCAGCATGCGGGGGCGCAGCACCAGGGCGCGGGCGAGGCAGGCGCGTTGCAGCTGGCCGTCGCTGACCTCGTGCGGCCGCCTGGTCAGCAGGTCCGGGGTGAGGCCGACCGCGGGGGCCAGCTCGGCGACCCGGTCCGGGGCGTCCTCGCCGCGGCCGGTGGCGCGCAGCGGCTCGGCGATCAGGTCGGAGAGCGGCAGCCGGGGGTCCGCCGAGAGTCTGGCCTGCTGGAAGACGACCCCGAAGGCGGTGCGCTGGTCGCGCGGGGCGCGGTGGCGCCAGTGCCGTACGGGCGCGCCGTCGAGGAGCAGGGTGCCGGAGTCGGGCCGGTGCAGCAGCGCGGCGACGCGGGCCAGGGTGGACTTGCCGCAGCCGCTCGGGCCGAGCAGGCCGACGGACTCGCCCGCCGCCACGGTCAGGGAGACGCCCCGGACGACCGGGGCGTCTCTGGTGTATCCGGCGGTGATGGAGCGCAGTTCAAGCACGGACGTCCTCCGGCACGTGCGGGTGGTGGCAGGCGACCGTGCCGGGCGGCAGCTGGGTGGCGCAGGCGTCGGTGACCCGGTCGCAGCGGGCGGCGAAGGCGCAGCCGTCGGGGAGGTCGCCGAGTTCGGGCGGCATGCCGGGGATCGGAGTGAAGGCGCGGTCGGGGAGGGCCTGGAGCAGGCCGCGGCTGTAGGGGTGGCGGGGGCCGGGCTCGCCGAAGAAGGCCGTGGCGTCGGCGAGTTCGACGATCCGGCCCGCGTACATGACCGCGATCCGGTCGGCGATGCGTGCGGCGGCGGCCAGGTCGTGGGTGATCATCAGCAGGGCCCGCCCGCCGGGGTGCGCCGTGCTCGGTTCGTCGACGTGCCGCCGGAGTTCGTCGACCGTACGGTCCACCAGGTCGCGGTCGAGTCCGGTCGTCGGCTCGTCGGCGAGCAGCAGGGGTGCGTCGCCGACCAGGGCGAGGGCGGTGGCCGCGCGCTGGGCGAGGCCTCCGGACAGCTCGTGGGGGTGGCGGTCAAGGTGGTCCGCGGGGAACGCGGCCCGTGCGGCGGCGGCCTCGGCGGCGGTGCGCAGGGCGGCGCGTGACCGGGTCGCCGTCAGTGCGGCGACGGTCTCCTCCAGTTGGGAGCGGACGGTGCGCACGGGCGTGAGGTGGGCGGCGGGGCTCTGCGGCACGAGTCCGACGAGCCGGCCCCGCACGGTGCGGGCGAGGGTCCGCTCGTCGGCGGCGAGCAGGTCCAGGTCGCCGAGCAGGGCCGAGCCGGCGGTCTGCGCGTTGCCGGGGAGCAGCCCGAGCAGGGCGGAGGCCAGCACGGACTTGCCGCAGCCGCTCTCCCCGATCAGCGCCAGGCACTCCCCGGCCGCCACGTCGAACCGGGCACCGGTGACGGCTGCGACACGCCGCCCGCCGGGCATGAGGAAGCGCACGGACAGGCCGCGCACGGACAGCACGGGGGGCAGGTGATCCATGCCGGCGCTCACAGCATCAGCTCCGATCGGTGACGGGGGTTGATCCGCTCCCGCCAGGCACCGGCGAGACCGGCGAGGGCGAGGGTCGGGACGATGAGGAACAGCCCCGGGAAGAGGGTCGGCCACCACTGGCCGGCGAGCAGCGAGCCGCGGGCGCTCTGGACCAGGGTGCCGAGGCTCGCGGTGTGTGTCGGCAGCCCGAGACCGAGGAAGGACAACGCCGACTCGTGCCACATGGCGTGCGGCACCATCAGGACGGCCGCGAGGGCCGCCTGGGGAAGCACGGCGGGCAGCAGGTGCCGTACGGCCACCCGCCACCGGGACGCCCCGCCGGACACGGCGGCGTCGACGTAGGGCCGCGACCGCAGCGACAGCACCTCGGCGCGGACGATCCGCGCGGTGGACAGCCAGTGGGTGAGCGCCACGGAGATCACCACGGGCCACACCCCGGGCCGGAACATGGCGACGATGAAGATGCCGAGCAGCAGGTGCGGCACGGACGAGAACGTGTCGACCACCCGCATCAGTGCCCGGTCGGCCCAGCCTCCCAGGGCGCCGGCCGCCGCGCCCACGGCCGTGCCGACCACGGTCGCCGCCAGCGCCGCCGCCACCCCGACGAGCAGCGAGACGCGCAGTCCGTAGACACAGCGCAGCAGCAGGTCGCGGCCGACGTCGTCGGTGCCGAAGGGATGTGCCCAGGAGGGCGGTTCCAGCTTGGCCGCGAGGTCGACGGCCTGCTGGTCGAGCTGGACCAGCGGCGGTACGAGCAGCACGGCCAGCACGGTCGCGGCCACCAGTACGGCGGAGGTGCGCACCCGCAGGGCGCGGGTGGAGCGGCGCCCGGGCCCGTGCGACCGCCACTCGCTCTCGGCCGGGGCGCCGGCGGGCGCCGGTGCGTCACATGTCACTGAGCTTCACCCTCGGGTCGAACAGTCCGTAGAGCAGGTCGGCGAGCAGGTTGCCGGCGAGGACGGCGGCGGTGGCCAGCGTCGTCAGGGCGGCGAGCAGCGGGAAGTCGACGGCGGTGGCCGCCTCGACGGTGGCCGCGGCGATGCCCGGCCAGCTGAAGACGCTCTCCACCAGCAGCGCCCCCGTGATGAGTTCGGGCACGCGGGAGCCGATGAGCGTGAGCACCGGCAGCAGTCCGGAGCGCAGGGCGTGCCCCAGCAGGACGGTGCGTTCGCTCAGGCCGCGCGCACGGGCCCCACGGACGGGGTCCTCGGCGAGGGCGTCGCCCACGCCCTGGCGGACGTACAGCGTGAACCACGGCAGCTGGGAGACCGCCAGGACCCCGGCGGGCAGCACGAGGTGGCTGGTGACCTGCCCGAACGTGACGTGTTCGCTGCCGGTGTCGGTGAGGCCGCCGGCCGGCAGGACGTCCCACTGGAGGGCGAACAGCCAGACGGCGAGCAGCGCGATCCAGAAGACCGGGGCCGCCTCCAGGGTGTAGGCGAGGGAGGTGACGGCCCGGTCGACGGCCGAGCCGGGGCGGCGGGCGGCGAGCACGCCGAGCAGCGTGCCCAGCAGCACGGCGACGGCGAAGGCGACCGCGCACAGCAGCGCGGACCACACGAGCCGTTCGCCGATCACCTGCGCGACCGGCTGCCGCAGCACGCTGGAGTGGCCGAGGTCGCCGGTGAGCGCGGAGGTCAGCCAGTCCCACCAGCGGACGGCGAACGGCCGGTCCACGCCGAGGTTCTCGCGCAGCCGGTCCAGGGTCTCCTGGTCGGCGCCGAGCGCGGCGGTGCCGGCGTAGGCCTTGACGGGGTCGAAGGGGGAGGCGGCGGCGATGGCGAACACGCCGAAGGTGACGACGAGCAGGACGGGCACGGCGAACAGGGCCCGCCGCCCCGCCAGCCGTGCCATCGCTCCCCAGGGCGGGCGGGTCACTTCTTGGGCTGCCAGTCCTCGATGTTCCACCAGGGGCCGCTGGCGAAGCCGTGCTCGTGCGGCTCCAGCTGGGTGGTCAGGCCGTCCCAGCGGTCGGCCAGCACGTAGAGGTGGTCGATGTGGGTGAGGAAGGTGTAGCCGGGGTTCTTCACCAGGGCGCGCTGCACCGTGTCGTAGGCGGCCTTGCGGGCGGCCGTGTCCTGGCTGCGGCGGCCCTCGTCGAGGGCGCGGTCGACGGCCGGGTCGGCGTAGCGGGCCATGTTGTTGAAGCCGTCGCCGGCGAGGGAGGAGTGCAGCAGGGTGTAGAGGCCGAAGTCGGGGTCGCCGGTGCTGCCGAAGCCGGCGAGGACGGCGGTGTCCTTCATGCGCGGCTCGATGACCTCCCAGGTGGCGCTCTCCACCTTCACCTCGATGCCGGCCTTCTTGACGTCGGAGGCGTAGGCGAGGGCGTGGTCCTGGCGGACCTTGTCACCGGAGGGGTAGAGGAGGCTGAAGGAGGCGCGCTGTCCGTCCTTGGCGCGGATGCCGTCCTTGCCGGGCTTCCAGCCGGCCTCGTCCAGGATCCTGCCGGCCTCGGCGAGGTCCTTGCCGCGTTCGATGCCCCTCGTGAAGGCCGGGTCGTCGACGGGCAGCGGCCCGTAGGCCGGGCGGCCCGCGCCGTCGAGGATCTTGTCGACCATGGCTTCGCGGTCCACGGCGGCGTCCAGTGCCCGGCGGACGGCGCGGTCGCCGGTGACCTGGTGCGCGGTGGGGAGGGTGACGGCCCGGAAGTCGTAGGACCGGGCCTCGTGGGTGCGCTTGGCGTCGTCGCGCCGGAACGTGGCGGCGAGGTTGGGCGGCAGGACCGCGCCGTCGAGGTCGCCGGAGCGCAGCCGGGTCGCGCGGACGTCGTCGTCGGCGATGACCGCCATGGTGAAGGCCTTCACCTTCGGCTCGCCGCCCCAGTACCGGGGGTTGGCCTTGAAGGTGAGCTTCTCGCCCTTGCTCCAGCCGCTGAGGACGTACGGCCCGGTGCCGACCGGCTTGGTGTTGAAGGAGCCGGTGTTGGGGTCCTGCTCGGCCGCGACGTGCTCGGGGACGATGGGCAGGACCGTGCGGGCGGCGAAGGGGGCGTAGGGGTACTTGAGGGTGAAGACGACCTTGTCGTCGCCGCTCGCCCGGACCTCCTTCACGGCGTCCAGCTCGCTCTTGAAGGTGTTGTTGGTCTTCGGGTCGAGCACGGTCCGGTACGTGTAGACGACGTCGGCGGCCGTGAGGGGCTCGCCGTCGCTGAACTCGACGCCGTCGCGCAGGGTGTAGGTGTACGTGCGGCCGCCGTCGGTGATCTCGGGCAGCGCGGCCGCCAGCGCCGGCTTCAGCTTCAGGTCGGCGTCGCGGGCGAGCAGCCCGTCGAAGATCTTGGAGTTGCCGTCCTTGCCGTAGCCGAGCAGCGGGCTGAGGGTGTCGGGCTCGGAGGCCACCCCGATCACCACGGAGGCGGCGGACTTGGCGTCGCCCGACCCGCCGCTGCCGGGAGCGGAGCAGGCGGTGACCGCCGCGGCCAGCGCCGCCGTGGCGGCGGCCCCTCGTATCCGACGGGTCGACATGTGACCTCACACCCTTGTTGCTGTAGTCAGGTTGTTGCACAGACCTCGCAATTAAACAGTCAAGGAGGAGGGTCGCGCACCATCGCGGTGTGAAAAGCCCAGGTCGTCGGGTCGGCCGGGACCGGCGGGCGGCCGGATTCGACCTGCCCGCCGGTCCGTTGACGGCCCTGGCTCAGCTCTGCACCAGGGTGATCTCCTGCACCGAGGTGGCGTGGAAGCTGGGCAGCGGCAGGCCGCTGGAGGTGCGCAGCTCCATGAGGGTGGCCTCGACGTGGGCGGCGCCGGGCGTGAGCGCGCCGGACATGGGGCGGCCCGTGTTCACCCAGCGGTGCACCGCGCCGTCGCACACGGCACGGGTGCCGCCGATGCCGTAGCGGGTGGTGGAGACGCCCTGGCTCACGGAGGAGCTGACGAAGACGGGGCCGCTGGAGCCGACGCAGCGGTAGGTGCCGGACAGGGTGACGGTGCCGTCGGCGGCGATCCGGCCCACCGCGTCGACCGTCACGGACTCGGAGGGGGCGAGGACGGACGCGGCGGCGGGCGTCGCCCCGGCGCCGGTCAGGAACAGCAGCGCGGCACCGGCCGCCGCGCCGAGAAGGGGACGTACACGCATGAGGGGAACCTCCCGGGAGGAGTGAAAATGGCGTTTCCACTCGTACCGGCCCTCCGGGCCGCCGCCCGTGATCCTCACCCCTTCGGTGGCGAGTCCACCGCCCTCCTCACGGCAGCACGGCGAACCCGTCCAGTTCCACCAGCGCCTCCTCGTCCCACAGCCGGACCACCTGGACGACCGCCATGGCCGGGTAGTCGCGGCCGGCCAGTGAGCGCCATCGGCGGCCCAGTTCCCGGGCGTGGGCGCGGTACGCGGCGATGTCCGTGGCGTAGACGGTGACGCGGGCCAGGTCGGCCGGGGTGCCGCCGGCGGCCGTGAGGGCGGCCAGCAGGTTGGCGAGGGCCCGCTCGAACTGCTCGGGCAGGGTCCGCCCCACCACCTTGCCGTCGGCGTCGAGGGCGGTCTGTCCCGCCAGGAACACCACGCGGGAGCCGGAGACGACCACGGCGTGGGAGAAGCCGGCGGGCGGGGACAGGTCGGGCGGGTTGACGCGTTCGGGGGTCACCGTGCCTCCTGCCGGGCGTACAACTCCTTGGCGATGATGCCGCGTTGGACCTCGCTGGCGCCCTCGTAGATGCGGGGGGCGCGCACCTCGCGGTAGAGGTGCTCGAGCAGGTGGCCGCGGCGCAGCGCCCGGGCGCCGTGCAACTGGACGGCCGTGTCGACGACGTACTGGGCGGTCTCGGTGGCGAGCAGTTTCGCCATGGCGGAGCGCCGGGGGACGTCCGGTGCGCCCGCGTCGTACGCCGTGGCCGCCGCGTACACCATCAGGCGGGCCGCCTCCGTGCGCAGAGCCATCTCGGCGACCTGATGGGAGACGGCCTGGAGGTCCCGCAGTGTGCCGCCGAAGGCGTCGCGGCGGGCGGTGTGGGCGAGGGTCGCGTCGAGGGCCGCCTGCGCCATGCCGACGGCGAAGGCGCCGACGCTGGGCCGGAACAGAGTGAGCGTCCCCATGGCGACCCGGAAGCCGCGGTCGACCTCGCCGAGCACGTCGTCGGCCGTCACCGGTACGCCGTCGAAGTCGAGTGCGCCGATGGGGTGCGGCGAGAGCATGTCGAGCCCGCGTCCGGTCAGTCCCGGGCGGTCGGCGGGCAGGAGGAACGCCGTGACCCCGCGGGCGCCGGCACCGGGGGTGGTGCGCGCGAAGACGGTGTAGAAGTCCGCCTCGGGGGCGTTGGAGATCCAGCACTTCTCGCCGGAGAGGCGCCAGCGGGCGGGGCCGTCGGGGTGGGCGGTCAGTTCCAGCGCCGCCGCGTCCGAGCCCGCCCCGGGCTCGCTCAGGGCGAAGGCCGCGACGGCCGTGCCGTCGGCCACCCCCGGGAGCCAGCGGGCCCGTTGGGCCTCGGTGCCGTGCGTGTGGACCGGGTGGGCGCCGAGGCCCTGGAGGGCGAGGGCCGTCTCGGCCTCCGTGCAGCTGTACGCGAGGGACTCGCGCATCAGGCACAGGTCCAGCGCACCCGAGGTGAACAGGCGTGCGAGCAGCCCCAGTCGGCCGAGTTCGGCGACCAGGGCCCGGTTCACCCGCCCGGACTCGCCCTTCTCGGCCAACGGGCGCAACCGCTCCGCGGCCAGCGTGCGCAGCTCGGCGCACCAGGCGAGTTGTGCCGGTTCGAGCGAGAATGCGGTCATCGCCGGTCCCTTCTCCGCCGCCCTGCTTCCGGCCGGGCCACTCCGAGGCTATCGCGGACCGTTGACTGTCGTCATCAACACGATACGCTCCAGGGGCGAGCCCACCACGCCAAGGGGGCGAACCGTATGAATCCACGGGGCACGGCCCACGTCGACACCTTCGCCCGCGACCAGCTGCCACCTCCGGCCCAATGGCCCGAGCTCCGTTTCGACCTGCCGGAGCTGCGCTACCCCGAACGGCTCAACTGCGCCGCCGAACTGCTCGGCGGCCCGCCCGACGACCGCCCGGCGTTCCTCACCCCCGCCGGCGAGCCGTGGACGTACGGCGACCTGCGCGCCCGGGTGGACCGCGTCGCGCACCTGCTCACCGGCGAACTCGGCGTGGTCCCCGGCAACCGGGTGCTGCTGCGCGGCCCCACCACACCGTGGCTCGCGGCCTGCTGGCTGGCCGTGCTGAAGGCGGGCGCCGTCGCGGTCACCGTGCTCGCCCAGCAGCGTCCGCACGAGCTGAGCACCATGTGCGAGATCGCCCGGGTGCGGCACGCGCTGTGCGACATCCGCGCCGTCGACGACCTCGCCAAGGCCGAGATCCCGGACCTGCGGATCACGACCTACGGCGGGGACGCGCCGGACGACCTCCTCAACCGCCCGGCACCCCGGGCCCCGTTCGAGGCCGTCGCGACCGCGGCCGACGACGTGGCCCTGATCGCCTTCACCTCCGGCACCACCGGCCGGCCCAAGGGCTGCATGCACTTCCACCGGGACGTCCTCGCCATCGCCGACACCTTCTCCCGGCACGTCCTGCGGCCCCGCGCCGACGACGTCTTCACGGGCAGCCCCCCGCTCGGCTTCACCTTCGGCCTCGGCGGGCTGGTCGTCTTCCCGCTGCGCGCCGGGGCGAGCGCGCTGCTGCTGGAGCAGGCGGGACCGCGACAGCTGCTGCCGGCCATCGCCCGGCACCGGGTCTCCGTGCTGTTCACCGCCCCCACCGCCTACCGCGCGATGCTCGACGACCTCGACGGCCACGACGTCTCGTCCCTGCGGCGCTGCGTCTCGGCCGGGGAGAACCTGCCCGCGGCCACCTGGCAGGCCTGGCACGAGCGCACGGGCCTGCGCGTCATCAACGGCATCGGCGCCACCGAGCTGCTGCACATCTTCATCTCCGCCGCGGACGACCGGATCAGGCCCGGGACGACGGGCGTGCCCGTACCGGGCTGGCAGGCGCGCGTGCAGGACGAGGACGGCGAGCCCGTGCCCGACGGACAGCCGGGACTGCTGGCGGTGCGCGGACCGGTCGGCTGCCGCTACCTCGCCGACCCGCGGCAGCGGGAGTACGTGCGGGGCGGCTGGAACATCACCGGCGACACCTACGTCCGCGAACCCGACGGCTACTTCCGCTACGTCGCCCGCGCCGACGACATGATCATCTCGGCCGGGTACAACATCGCGGGCCCCGAGGTCGAGGACGCGCTGCTGCGTCACCCGGACGTGGTGGAAGCGGCGGTCGTCGGGCAGCCCGACGAGGCACGCGGCCAGCTCGTGGTCGCCTTCGCCGTCCTGAAGGAGGGCGCCGAACGGGACGCCGGGGCGCTGCGCGCCTTCGTCAAGACGGAACTCGCGCCGTACAAGTGCCCCCGCGAGATCGTCTTCCTCGACGCGCTGCCGCGCACGGCCACCGGCAAGCTCCAGCGGTTCCGACTCCGCACCGCGGGCGGCCGGGACTGATCCGCACGACCTAAGATGATCAACGTGTCCGACCAGCATGCACCACGGTCTCTCATCGTCACGCTCTACGGCGCGTACGGTCGCTTCGTGCCGGGCCCCGTGCCCGTCGCCGAACTGATCCGGCTGCTGGCCGCGGTCGGCGTGGACGCCCCGTCCGTACGCTCCTCCGTGTCACGGCTCAAGAGACGCGGACTGCTCGTGCCCGCCCGCACCGCGCAGGGGGCGGCCGGGTACGCGCTGTCCCCGGACGCCCGCCAGTTGCTCGACGACGGCGACCGGCGCATCTACGCCACCGCACCGCCCGAGGACGAGGGCTGGGTGCTCGCGGTGTTCTCCGTGCCGGAGTCGGAGCGGCAGAAGCGGCACGTGCTGCGCTCCCGGCTGGCCGGCCTCGGCTTCGGCACGGCCGCCCCAGGCGTGTGGATCGCGCCCGCACGGCTGTACGAGGAGACCCGGCACACGCTCCAGCGGCTGCGGCTCGACACGTACGTCGACTTCTTCCGCGGCGACCACCTCGGCTTCGCGCCGACCGCGGAGGCCGTCGCCCGCTGGTGGGACCTGGCCGCCATCGCCAAGGAGCACGAGGCGTTCCTCGACCGCCACGAACGCGTCCTGCACGACTGGGAGAAGCGGGACGACACCCCGCCCGAGGAGGCCTACCGCGACTACCTCCTCGCCCTGGACTCCTGGCGCCACCTTCCCTACACCGACCCCGGCCTCCCCTCCGAGCTGCTCCCCGGGGACTGGCCGGGGGCCCGCTCGTCGGCGGTGTTCCGGGGGCTGCACGAGCGGCTGCGGGAGGCGGGGGCCCGGTTCGTGGGGTTGTGACACCGCCCCCGGCGTTCCCACGACGAGGAGCGTCCCGTCGGGTGCTACTCCCAGGGACTGAGGTCCTCGGCCACGGGGCGCGGCGAAGCCGGTGCCGTGGTCTCGACCCGCAGCAACGAGCCGTCGTCGAGTCTGATGCTGGTGATGGCCGTCATCGGTGGCTGCCTGTCCCTTGCCGCCGTAGTGAGCGGATGACGACAGAGTGTAGTGGCCCGGCGGGGGCGCCACGTGGGTAACCCCCGCCTTTCGCCCCGCGGTTCGGCGCGGACCCGCCGTCACCTCACAGGCTCAGCCGCGGCTTCGGGGCGTCCGTGCGGCCCGTCCGGGGGCGGCGGCTGCCCGCGCGGTACGGGGCCGGCCAGGTCGCGCCCGGGCCCGTGTAGCCCTGTTCGGCCGCCGCGTGCAGGGTCCAGTGCGGGTCGTAGAGGTGCGGGCGGGCCAGGGCGCACAGGTCCGTTCGGCCCGCGAGGATCAGGGAGTTGACGTCGTCCCAGGAGGAGATGGCGCCGACCGCGATCACGGGGACGCCGGTGCTGTGGCGGATGCGGTCCGCGAACGGCGTCTGGTAGGAGCGGCCGTACTCGGGCCGCTCGTCCGCCACGACCTGCCCGGTGGAGACGTCGATGGCGTCGGCGCCGTGCGCGGCGAAGGCCCGGGCGATCTCCACGGCGTCCTCGGCGGTGGTCCCGCCCTCGGCCCAGTCGGTGGCGGAGATCCGGACCGTCATGGGCCGCTCCCCCGGCCAGACGTTCCGTACGGCGTCGAAGACCTCCAGCGGGAAGCGGAGCCGCTTCTCCAGGGTGCCGCCGTAGGCGTCGGTGCGCCGGTTGGTCAGCGGGGAGAGGAAGCCGGAGAGCAGGTAGCCGTGGGCGCAGTGCAGTTCCAGCAGGTCGAACCCGGCCCGGGCGGCACGGCAGGCAGCGGCGGCGAACTGCTCGCGCAGATCGGTGAGCTGGGCGCGGGAGAGTTCACGCGGCGTCTGGCCGGACGGCTTGTACGGCAGCGGCGACGCGGCCACGAGCGGCCAGTTGCCCTCCGGGAGCGGCTCGTCCATGCCCTCCCACATCAGTTTCGTCGACCCCTTGCGGCCGCTGTGGCCGAGTTGCACGCCGATCGCCGTGCCGGGGGCCTGCGCGTGCACGAAGTTCGTGATCCGCTTCCAGGCCTCCGCCTGCCGTCCGGACCAGAGGCCGGCGCAGCCGGGCGTGATCCGGCCCTCCTCGCTGACGCACACCATCTCCGTCATCACCAGCCCGGCCCCGCCGAGTGCCCGGGCGCCGAGGTGGACGAGGTGGAAGTCGCCGGGGACGCCGTCGACCGCCGAGTACATGTCCATGGGCGAGACGACGACCCGGTTGCGCAGGGTCAGGCCGCGCAGCCGGAACGGGGTGAACATGGGGGGTGTGCCGGGCGGGCAGCCGAACTCGCGCTCCACCGCCTCCGTGAACCGGGCGTCGCGCAGGCGGAGGTTGTCGTGGGTGACGCGGCGGCTGCGGGTGAGCAGGTTGAAGGCGAACTGGCGGGGCGGCTGGTCCAGGTAGAGGGCGAGGTTCTCGAACCACTCCAGGCTGGCGCGTGCCGCGCGCTGCGTGGAGGCGACGACGGGCCGCCGCTCCGCCTCGTACGCGGCCAGGGCATCCGGCAGGGAGTCCTGCTCCTCCAGGCAGGCCGCCAGGGCCAGGGCGTCCTCGACGGCGAGCTTGGTGCCGGAGCCGATGGAGAAGTGGGCGGTGTGGGCGGCGTCGCCGAGGAGGACGACGTTGCCGTGCGACCAGCGCTCGTTGACGACCGTGCGGAAGGTCGTCCAGGTGGAGTTGTTCGACGTCAGGGGGCGGCCCTGGAGTGCCTCGGTGAAGATCTTGGCGCAGCGTTCGATCGATTCCGCCTCGTCGAGCTCGTCGAAGCCGGCCGCGCGCCAGACCTCTTCGCGCATCTCGATGATCACCGTCGACGCGTCGGGGGCGTAGGGGTAGCCGTGGAGCTGCATCACGCCGTGTTCGGTCTCGGCGATCTCGAAGCGGAAGGAGTCGAAGGGGAAGTCGGCGGCGAGCCAGATGTAGCGGCAGCGGTGTGCCGTGACCCGCGGGCGGAAGACGTCCGCGTAGGTCTCGCGGGTCGTGCTGTGGACGCCGTCCGCGGCGATGACCAGGTCGTGGGTCCGCGGGAGGTCCTTCGGGGCCTCGGTGTGGAAGCGGAGGTCCACGCCGAGTTCGCGGCAGCGGTCGTGGAGGATCTCCAGCAGGCGGTGGCGGCCGAGCGCGGCGAAGCCGTGGCCGCCGGAAGTGTGGCGGACGCCGCGGTGGACGATGTCGATGTCGTCCCAGCGGACGAAGTCCCGCTGGAGGGCCTGGTAGACCGTGGGGTCGGCGTGCTCTATGCCGCCGAGGGTCTCGTCGGAGAGGACCACGCCGAAGCCGAAGGTGTCGTCGGGGGCGTTGCGTTCCCAGACGGTGATGTCGCGTCGTGGATCAAGGCGCTTGAGGAGGGCGGCGGCGTAGAGGCCGCCGGGGCCGCCGCCGATGACCGCGACGCGCAGGGGGTGGCCGGGACGGGTGTGCGGGTGCGGGTGGTGTGCGGTTGCTCGCGCAGTTCCCCGCGCCCCTGAGGGTGTTGCCGTCACCGTCCGCTCCATTTGGGAGGGCGCTTCTCCGTGAACGCCGCGTGGAATTCGGCGTAGTCCTCTCCGGTCATGAGGAGGGCCTGGGTCGAGGCGTCGAGTTCGATCGAGGCCGCCAGGGGCATGTCCAGCTCGGACGTCAGGAGAGCCTTGGTCTGGGCGTGGGCCAGGGCCGGGCCCCCCGCCAGGCGGTGGGCCAGTTGTCGCGCGGTCTCGTCCGCCCGGCCTTCCTCCGTCAGGTCGCTGATCAGGCCGATGCGCTCGGCCTCGGGGGCGCGGACCGGGTCGCCCAGCATCAGCAGGCGGGTCGCGTGGCCGAGGCCGACGACCCGGGGCAGCAGGTAGGCCGCGCCCATGTCGCCGCCGGAGAGGCCGACGCGGGTGAAGAGGAAGGCGAAGCGGGTGGTGGGGTCGGCGACGCGGAAGTCTGCGGCCAGGGCGAGGACCGCTCCGGCGCCCGCCGCCACGCCGTGCAGCGAGGCGATCACCGGGAACGGGCACTCGCGGATCGCGCGGACCACCTGGCCGGTCATCCGGTTGAAGTCGAGGAGCTGGGCGGTGTCCATGGCGAGCGTGGCGCCGATGATCTCGTCGACGTCGCCGCCGGAGCAGAAGCCGCGTCCCTCGCCGGCCAGCACCAGGGCCCGTACGGACCGCTCGCGGGACAGCTCGGCGAGCAGGTCGCGCAGGTCGGCGTAGGCGCCGAAGGTGAGCGCGTTGAGCTTGGCGGGGCGGGCCAGGGTGACGGTCGCGACGCCGTCGGCGAGGTCGACGCGCAGATGCTCCCAGCCGGGGGTACGGGCGGCGGAGCCGGTGAAGGGACTCATGACGGGCGGCCTCCTCGGGCGGGCACGGCCTCACTGAGCTCTACCCCACGAAGCTATCACTCATTCGTGACTGTCGTCATGAGTGCGCGATAGGCCGTCCGGGTAGGACTCCGGTGTGGGTCCGGCGTGACCCGGGCCGGTCACATCCGTCACAGATCGTCCACGCCGACGTAACGGCGGGAGCAGCTGCGCGCGGCACGGCGTTCACCTGGGTAAGCCGTCGGCAAGGGGGCAAAGGCGCCTCCCGACGGTGCCCCTGGGACGCCTCGGAAGAGGGGCGCCGTACCATTCATCAGGTTGAAAGCAGGACGTCCTGCTCCATGAACGGACCCGCCTTGTACGAACTCCCCTCAGCCCCCGCCTCCTGGCGCATCGCGCTGCCGCACACCGCGGCGGCGGTGCCCGTGGCCCGTGCCCTGGTCCGTACGGCGCTGGCCGAGCTGGAGCACGGGGCGGACTGCGACACCGCCGAGCTGCTCACGGCGGAGCTGGTGGCGAACGCCGTGGAGCACACCCCGGGCGAGACGCCGATAGAGCTGGTCGTGGAGCTGATGCCGTCGGGCTGCCAGGTGGAGGTGCACGACACCGACCCGGCGCCGCCCGGCGACCTGACCTGTCCGGCCGGCGGGCCGCCGGACCCCTGGCAGGAGCACGGGCGCGGACTGCTGCTGATCCGCGCCCTGAGCTCGTCCTGCGGCCACCGGCCGACCGAGTCCGGCAAGGCCGTGTGGTTCAGACTGCCCGCGGTACCGGCTCAGCGGCGTCCGTCGGCCTGAGGCCCGCCGGGTTCATCCGAGCGTCGCGACCAGGACCGCCTTGATGGTGTGCATGCGGTTCTCCGCCTCGTCGAAGACCACCGAGTGGGCCGACTCGAAGACCTCGTCGGAGACCTCCAGGTACTCCAGGCCGTGCGAGGCGTGGATCTCGCGGCCGACCTTGGTGCCGAGGTCGTGGAAGGCGGGCAGGCAGTGCAGGAACTTCACGTCCGGGTTGCCGGTGGCGCGCAGGACGTCCATGGTCACGGCGTACGGGGCGAGGGCGGCGATGCGCTCGTCCCAGACCTCCTTCGGCTCGCCCATGGAGACCCAGACGTCCGTGGCGACGAAGTCGGCGCCGCGGACACCCTCGTCCAGGGTCTCGGTGAGCGTGATGCGGGCGCCGCTGCCCTCGGCGAGCGCGCGGGCCCGGTCGACGACCTCCTCGGCCGGCCAGTAGGCCTTCGGGGCGACGAGCCGTACGTCCATGCCGAGCAGGGCGCCGGTCACCAGGTAGGAGTTGCCCATGTTGAAGCGGGCGTCGCCCAGGTAGGCGAAGGTCGTCCCGGTGAGCGGCTTGGCGCAGTGCTCGGTCATGGTCAGCACGTCGGCGAGCATCTGCGTCGGGTGCCAGTCGTCGGTGAGCCCGTTGTAGACGGGGACCCCGGCGAACGCCGCCAGCTCCTCGACCTTCTGATGGCTGTCGCCCCGGTACTCGATCGCGTCGTACATCCGGCCCAGCACCCGCGCGGTGTCCTTGACCGACTCCTTGTGCCCGATCTGCGAGCCGGAGGGGTCGAGGTACGTCGTCGAGGCGCCCTGGTCGGCGGCCGCGACCTCGAAGGCGCAGCGGGTGCGGGTGGAGGTCTTCTCGAAGATCAGGGCGATGTTCCGGCCGCGCAGGTACGGCGTCTCCGTCCCGGCCTTCTTGGCGGCCTTCAGCTCGGCGGCCAGCTCGACCAGGCCGCGGAACTCCTCCTGCGTGAAGTCCAGCTCCTTGAGGAAGTGGCGGCCGGCGAGGGCGGTCGGGACTGTCGCCATGGGGGCGCTCCAGGGATACGGGGACACAGACTCCTGGAATACTATACGAAGCTCAGCATGTATATACGGGACGCCGGCCCGGGACCGGAGGCCGCTACACCGCCTCCCGTTCCACGGGGCAGCTCATGCACCGCGGCCCGCCCCTCCCCCGCCCCAGCTCACTGCCCGGGATCTCTATCACCTCGATGCCCTGTTTGCGCAGGTGGGTGTTGGTGGTGGCGTTCCGCTCGTAGGCGACCACGACGCCCGGCTCGACGGCCAGGACGTTGCAGCCGTCGTCCCACTGCTCGCGCTCGGCCGCGTGCACGTCCTGGGTGGCGGTCAGCACCCGGATCTCGTTCAGGCCGAGCGCGGCGGCGATCGCGCGGTGCATGTGCTCCGGCGGATGGTCGGTGACCTTCAGCTCCTTCTCGCCGACGCCCGGCTCGATGGTGTACGAGCGGAGCATGCCGAGACCCGCGTACTGGGTGAAGGTGTCGCCGTCGACCATCGTCATCACGGTGTCGAGGTGCATGAAGGCGCGCCGCTTGGGCATGTCCAGGGCCACGATCGTCTCGGCGGAACCGGCCGCGAACAGCTTGTGCGCGAGCATCTCGACGGCCTGGGGCGTGGTGCGCTCGCTCATGCCGATGAGCACCGCCCCGTTGCCGATGACGAGGACGTCCCCGCCCTCGATGGTCGACGGGTAGTCGGGCTGCCCCTCGGACCAGACGTGGAAGTCCTCGTCCCGGAACAGCGGGTGGTGCCGGTAGATCGCCTCGAAGTGCACGGTCTCGCGCTGCCGGGCGGGCCAGCGCATGGCGTTGATGGAGACGCCGTCGTAGATCCAGGCGGAGGTGTCGCGGGTGAAGAGGTGGTTGGGCAGGGGGCCCAGCAGGAAGTCGTCCAGTTCCATGACATGGAAGCGCACGGAGGTCGGCTCCGGGTGGACGTCCAGGAACTCGCGTTTCGTCATGCCGCCGACCAGCACCTCGGCCAGGTCGCGGGCGGGCAGCGTCTCGAAGGCGGCTCTCAGGTGGTCGGTGGCGAGGGGGCCGTACTCCTTCTCGTCGAAGACCCGGTCCAGGACGAGGGATCTGGCCTCCGGGACCTCGAGCGTCTCGGCCAGCAGGTCACCGAAGAGGTGGACGGTGACGCCCCGGTCGCGCAGCACGTCGGCGAACCCGTCGTGCTCGGCGCGGGCCCTGCGCACCCACAGCACGTCGTCGAAGAGCAGCGAGGTCTTGTTGCTGGGGGTGAGCCTTTTGAGCTCGAGATCGGGCCGGTGCAGGATGACACGGCGCAGCCGCCCGGCCTCGGAGTGGACGTGGTATGCCATGCCTCCATCCTGACCACCTCGGGCCGACTTGACTCGCTGGTCGCCCGTTTCCGCCCGACTCTTGTTCGTGTCTGTCTGACGACAATCGGTCGGCTTCCGGGTCATCCGCTGGGCAGCGGCTGGAGCAGCTCCGGCCGTGCCAGCATGCGCCGCGTCTCCCGCCCCGGGTCGAGCACGGCCCGGGCGACGATCCACCCGGCGAGGGCGTGCGGCTCGGCGGGGTCGGCGGCCAGCCGCTCGGCGTAGCGGGCGAGCGCGGCGGCCGCGTCCCCGGCGGCGAGGTGCTCGTCGGCGGTGTGCGGGGCGCGGGAGCGGGCGGCGAAGGCGTGGGTGCGGACGTCGGGCCAGGGGGCGCGGTCGCGGCGGAAGCGAGGGCCGTCCGACGGCGGCTCGACCGCGGGGTCGACGTTGCGCAGGCGCCACTCGGTGCGGTGCAGGGCCGCGGCCGTGCGGGCCCGGGTCAGGGCGGCGGGCGGCACCGGTTCGCGCAGCCAGGTGTCGAGCGTGCGGGCCAGCCCGGACACCAGAGCCCGGCCGGGCATGGTCAGCCGGCCGCTGGTCAGCAGGGTGCGCACGGCCAGACGGCTCTGCAGGCGGCGCAGGGCGAAGAAGTAGGCGGCCCGCTCGGCCGCCTCGCCCCCCTCCGCCTCGGCCAGCCGGTCCCGCCAGAAGCCCGCGACACCGGTGAAGGCGTAGGCGCCGTGCAGCAGGCCGGTGAGGTGGCGGGGGTCGGTGCGCCAGGGGGCGTAGTAGCGCTCGGCACGGTCGTCCTCCAGCAGCGGGAACAGGTGGAGGAGGGCGGCCAGCTTGCTGTGCTGGAGTTCGTGCACCAGGGTTTCGGCGAGGGCGAGCGCGGAGGCCGGGCGGACGATGAGCATGCCGCCGAAGGAGTCGCCGCTGGAGGCCGACACCTGGACGAACGGCAGCGCCGGCGGGCTGACCGCGGTGCGTCCGAAGGGCACGATCGCCCGGATCATGCCCGGGTCGACCCGGCCCGGCCCCGGCGGCCCCGGGCGGGCGAGGATCCGCACGGCCTCGCCGAACAGCCGCTGCCACTCCCGTGCCTCGTCCTCGTCGAGCCGGGCGGGGGGCAGGTGGTCGTCGAGATCGCGGTAGGGGTCGAGGTCTTCGAGCACCACCGTGGCGGCTTCGCCGTCCGGGCGGGTGTGGGTGAGGGTGCGCAGCGGGAGCCAGGTGTCCCCGTCGGCGGCGGTGCGCTGCCGCAGCGGACGGCAGGTCACCCGCACCGAGCCGTTCGTACGGCCCGGCCCGGTGACCGTCAGCTCTCCCCCGGCGGTCGTGGCCCGGCCGACCGCCAGGCCCCTTCTGGCATCGGGGAGTCGGACCATCCCGAGCCCGGGCAGGTGCAGCCGGCCGCTGGTCAGCGGAACACCGAGCGCCGTCTCGGTGCCCCCGTGCACGGAGGCCGACAGGGCCAGCGCGCTCAGGTGGCCCGCCTCCGCCCACAGCGGCGGCCCGCTCGCCGTGCCGTGCACCCGGCGCAGCATGTGGGACATCCAGCCACCGGTCGCCGGGGCCAGCAGCAGGCGTTCGACCGGCTCGGGTGACTTCTCGGCCGCTTCCTTGAGCACCCGCCAGGCCTCGGTGACCGGGGTGAGGGGTGTGGGCAGGGCGCCGAGATGGTCGAGGAGGGTGCGCAGGAGCAGCAACCGCCGGGCGCGCTCGGCTCGTTCGAGGAAGGCGACGGCCGCCGCCGAGCCACCTCCGGCGGCCAGCTCCGCGAAGAGCCGGTCCGGCATGCGGAGTGGAGCGAGGTGCTGCTCGCTGGTCATCGTCGCGGGCCTCCGGTCGCTTGGCGGACATGCACGGGACCCGGTGCGCGTGCGGGTGTCGCACCGGGGGCTGCCGTCGGGACGGTCGGCGGCTAGTCTGCTCGGGCGCCTGAGCCCTCACCGCTCCTCATGCTGCTGCGGGCGCGCAGTACCTCGGTCAGCAGGCGCGTGCCGGGGGGCAGGGCGGGGAGACCGTCCACGGCGCTCAGGGGCAGCGCCGCCAGGTCCGCCAGATCGGATTCCCAGACATCGGTCCCCGAGGTGGCGACGACCGGATCGGGTGCGGCGGCTCCGGCGTGGTGCAGAACGGGCGGCTGGTCCAAGGTGCTCCCCCTTCTCGCACGGTGGCACGCGATGCCCCGTGTTTTTCCATCATGGCCATTTACCCCGGGGGCGAAAACCGTACGATCACGCCACTGATCACTGGCGATCAAGCCGACGCGCCGATGCGGGTGCCAACTCGGCAAGGGCAGCCGCGAGTTCGGCCTTCAGTTCCGGGTCGTCGTCGACGGACACCACGGCGTCGAACAGGTCCCACAGTGCCTCCGGGTTCCGCCGGGCGAGCCCGCTGACGATGTTGACGACATCGGTGCGCGCCCTGCTGTGACGGCGCAGCACGGCTGTGACACGGGAGTTCAGCGCGGAGACGACCGTCTGGCGTTCCTCGGGGTCGGTCATCAGGGGATAGGCGAGGAGGGCTTCCACGACCCGCTGCATCGCTGTGAGGGGGCGCGGCACGATGGGCGGCACGGCCGGGGGCAGGGTCTCGACGCGATCCGGGCCCTGGAGCCGGATCTCGGGATGCTGAAGAGTACGGCCCTCTTCCCTGAGGGCCGCGATGCGCGCCCGAACGGCCGGAAACAGTTCCTCCGGATCGGGCGGGGCGGGCAGAACGGCCGCCCGGTCGGCCAGCAGACCCAGCAGGACGTCGGAGAACAGGCCGGTGGCACGGACCGGGTCGTTGGCCGCCGCCCTGCCCCTGCCCGCGGCGCGCAGCACGGTCTGCCGGTGCGCATGGGTGGGCCGGCCCACGGGCAGGGCGTCGGCGGGCAGCGCCTCCCGGAAGGCGAGGTCCTCCTCGAAGGTCTCGCAGGCGTCCACGATCCACATCTGTTCACGCAGTCCCGGCACGGCGTCACCCGCGTACCGGGCGAGCGCGGAGTCCAGGTCGATGCCCACCTTGTCGGTGACGCCCGCGTCCGCGCAGAACAGCCGGAGCCGCCCGGCCCGGTCCAGCACGCCGTGGCCGCCCCACCAGACCCACAGCACGTCCCCTTCGGCCAGGGAGAGTTCACGGACGAGGACCCGGCGCAGGGTCGCCTGGTCCGCACGCTCGTACGGGACCTGCGGGTCGTACGACGGCAGAGGTGCCAGGTGCAGCCGGAGTCGGGACTCCGGCACCCCGGCGTCCCGCAGCAGCCGCCGGAATCGCACGGCGTCCCGGGCGGGCCCGGGCAGCCGCCAGGTGTCACCGGCCTCGTAGGCCTCGATGCCGACGATCAGGGCGTGCACCCGGGCCGGGTCGAGGGGCGGCATGGGCCCGGTCACGGCAGGTGGTCCACGATGTGGCGGTACACGGCCGGGTTGGTCCAGTAGGCACTGTGCGCGGCGGGGAACGGCTGACCGCTGTCGACGGGGACGTCGGTGACCCGCCCCGGGAAGAGTTCCGCGCCGAGATGGCCGAGCAGGTCGCGCGGGTCGTACAGGTTCAGCCAGGCGGGGACGTGCGGCGGCAGGGGCTCGGGGTGCTCGAGCGACGGCAGGGAGCCCGACTCGTAGAGGAACGGCCCCTGGGAGCCGGCCGTCACCAGGAGGCCGACCTGGGGCAGCGGGGCGGAGATCAGTGTGTCCAGGGCGATGATGCCGCCGAGACTGTGACCGACCACGGCGACGGGCGGCTCCAGGCCGGCGACCAGGGCGCGCAGGCCGGCCCGGAAGGCCGCGCCCCGGCTCAGGTAGCGCAGGATGTCACCGGCGGCGGGGTGGGCGGCCTCGGTGAGGGCCCGGCGGCGGCGTTCGACGGCCCGCGAGGCCGCCGCTCCCGCCGTCCGCAGCAGCCAGGTGCGCACTCCCCGCTCCGTACCCCGGGGCGGCGCGCCGAGGGCCTCGGCGATCCGGTCGGTGACGGCGTCCCGCGTCTCACCGACCGGTACGAGCGGGGAGTCGGCTTCGAGGGCGTCGGATATGAGGCGCGCGGTCAGGGAGCGGGCCGCGACGACGGCGAGGTCCGCCGGGTCGAGGGCGTCGGCGGCGGGACCGAGCAGGGGGTGTGCGGCCAGGCCGGTGGCGGCCCGGGCCAGTCCGGGGCCCGCCTCGGCTCCCGGTTCGTCGCCCCGGGCGGCGAGTGCGGTGAGCAGCGCGCGGATGTGCTGCTGCGGCGGTACGGTGCCGGGCGGACGTTCGACGACCGGGCCGGCCTCGGCGGCCACCGAGGCCAGTTCGGCGTACGGGTCGGCGTAGAGGACGGCCCACGCCGTGGTCGTCTCGTCCCCCGGGTCCGAACCGGGACCGCGCGTGGTGCCGGACCGGGGCGGCAGGCTGGCGCCGCCGGCCGCGAGTCTGGCACCGTGTGCCGCGCCCCAGTCGTAAGGCACGACCTCCAGCCCGCCGCGCTGTGCGGCCAGCCCGGCCGCGACGCGCCCCACCAGCGCCGAGAATCCGGGTTCACGCACCCCGGTTCCGTGAACGAAGACGACCGCCGTCATGCGCCCCCCGTGACGTGATGACCTTTGCTGCCTCAACCTCCTTTCACCATAGGGAGGTTGAGGACAGTCAGACAGACGCGGCCCGTGTCACATGGGCATGGGGACCACATCACACTCGATGCGCCGGCGCTGGCGGGCGGCCTGGAGCCAGGGGTGGTCGTTGCGCAGCACCGCGGCAAAGCCCTCCACCGCCTTGCGCTGAAGCACGTCCGCCTCGTCGGCCCGGCCGAGTCCCCGCAGATCCAGGGAGAGGTTGGAGGTGCACGAGAGGGTGAGCGGGTGGTCCGCGCCCGCCACCTCGGTCAGCAGCGGCAGGTTGGCGGAGTCGATGGCGTGCGCCCGCTCGAAGTCGAGTCGCGCGTATGCGGTGTTGGCCTGGCCGATGCCCACGGTGAGGGCGATCATGTGACGCGCCCCGACCGTGTCGGCGAGTCGGCGCGCCACGTCGTCCTCCACCTCCTGCGCGGTGTCCAGCGAGCCCACGGCGCGCAGGGTGGCCGCCAGGTTCGCCCGGGTCACCAGGGTGTGCGCGTGGTCTTCGCCGAGGCGCCGCACGAGCCGGGCCACGGTGGACTCCGCGATCCGGAGCGACCCTTCCAGGTCCCCTGACAGTCGCCGGTCGACGCAGACGTTGGTCGCCGTGGTGAGCGAGTCGAGGTGCTCGTCGCCGTAACGCGACTTGAAGTTGCGCAGGGTCTCCTCGGTGAGTTTGGCGCCCTCGGCCAGATCCCCGTCCCGGCGGCGGCAGACGCCGAGGGAGCGGGCGATCCGCAGGGTCAGGGGGTGCTTTTCGCCCAGCGCGGTGAACGCTTGGCGGTAGACGTCCTCCTGCCAGTCCCGGGCGTCGGAGTAGCGGCCCGCCTCACGCATGTCGATGCCGACGCAGTGCATGGTGTTGAGCGTGAAGAAGCTGGCACCGCCGAGCAGCAGGTCGCGCTGGCGGGCGGTCTCCTGGTCCAGCGACAGCGCTTCCGTGAACTCCCCGCACAGTCTCAGGTCGACGCCCCAGCTGTGGCTGGCCCGCAGCGTGGCCGGGTCGTCGGGCCCGAACAGTGAGCGAGCCAGTTCGGTGGCCTCCTTGCCCAGGTCCCGCGCCTCCTGGAAGCGGCCCTGGTAGCGGTGGGCGTCGGACATCTCGCACAGGGAGTCGATGAGTTCCTCCGGTTCCACCTCCATCCGGCGAGACACTTCCAGCGCCTTCTCGGTGAGCGGGATCGACTCGGCGATCTGTCCGATCTGGCGCAGGAGGAAGGCGAAGCCCTTGGTCATCCGGACGACGTAGATGTCCTCCTCGCCCGAGGCGGCGAGCCAGGCGCTCCACGCCTGCCGGCCGAAGGACGCGGCACCCTCGTGGTCACCCCAGTAGTAGAGGAACCACATGGTGTCGTAGACGAGGTCGCGCACATAAGGGTCGGTGCTGGTGACCGCCTGGGAGGCGAGGACGTGCGGCAGCAGCGCCTGGTAGTCGCGCCATTCCTGGGAGGAACCGAACGGGCCGCGGTTGGCCGCGGACAGCAGCTGGTGGGCCGCGTCCCGCATCCGCTCGCGTTCCTCCTCGCTCAGCTTGGCGAGGAGCACGGTCTGGAGCAGGCGGTGCATCTGGAGGGTGCCCGCGCGCGGGTCCACCTTGATCAGGGAGAACTGGCTGAGGTCGCGGATCGCCCGGTTCAGTCTGATCGGCTCGCGCAGCATCGGGTCGATCTGCGGCGTGATGTTGACGCCCCGGCTGCTGCGCAGGATCGACCTCGGGATCGGCTCGGGGGCCATGCTGGCGCAGATGTCCAGCAGTTGGCGGGCTCCCGGGTTGTTCTGCCTGATCCGCTCCAGGGAGATGTCCCAGGCGGCGGCGACGGAGACCGGGTAGTCGGGGCTCTGCTCGATCTCCAGGATCTCCGGGCTGCGCTGGGCGAGGAGTTCGAGGTACTCGTCGACCTCCATGCCGGTGACCCCGAGCCAGGCGCCCGCCTGCTCCACGGCCAGCGGCAGGTCGCCGAGGGCCTCGGCCAGCCGGTCTGCGTCCTCCCGGGGGAGGTCCTTGGCGCGCTTCTGGAGCAGCTCGATGGACTCGTCACGCTCGAAGACGTTCACCGGCAGGGAGGTGGCCACCCGCTCCCAGCCCCGGTTCCGGGAGGTGACGATGACCTTGCCCGGCCCGTTGTGCGGGAAGTAGCCGCGCACCGCCTCGATGTCCTCGGCGTTGTCGAACACCAGCAGCCAGTTGTCGTAGGGCGTTCCGGTGCGCAGCGCCTCCAGTACGGCGGGCACGGCGGTGTTGGCCGCGGCGGCGCCGAGGCTGTCCTGGCCGGCCGGGGCGACGCCCAGCTGGGAAGCGAGGGAGGAGAGCGCGGCCAGGATGAGGCTCTCGCGCTCGGCGGGGATCCAGCAGATGATCCGGTAGTCGCGCTGGTGGGTGTAGATGTACTCCAGTGCCAGCTGCGACTTGCCCACACCACCGAGACCGTGCAGGGCGTTGGGCAGCACGGCGGCGGTGTCCTGGGCGGCGAGCTGCTCCTCCACGGCCCTCAGCAGCGCCTGGCGGCCGACGAACGATGTGTTGCGCATGGGCACGTTCACCAGTAGGGCCGGCGTTGCGGTCGTGGTGCGCTGCATGAGCGGCTCTGCCTCCGGGGTCTGTTGTGGGTCGGGGCCGGCCGTCGGCGACGGCGCGGATTCTCCGGTCGGATCGGACACAGCCGAATCCGGGTTGATGTCCACTGGGCTGGATGGAGTCGTTTCGCCCGGATTATTCACCTGTGGGGGTGGCTGGGCAGGCGGGCTGTTCCCCACCCGTTCCGCCGCGGCGGCGGGCGCATCCCTGGACAGATTCGGTTCGATGCGCCTGGCGCGGTCGGCGTAGGGCCCCGACAGGGCGCGCATGACGGCGAGTTCGCTGCGCGCCCAGCCGTGTTCCGCGGGGTCGGGGAGCCTGGTCCGCAGCGGGTCGTGGAGGGCGGCGCGCAGGGCGACGCCCCGCTCCCCGGCGGCGGGCAGCTCGCCCACCACGCTGACGGTGTGGGCGAGTTGGCTGCGCGTGGTGGTCGCGAGCAGGGCCTCGCGCACGCCCTCGGCGAACTCGGGGCGCCCCTGGCCGCCGCCCTCCCAGTCGATCAGCCCGCCCATGAGGATCTCGGCGAGGTGATCCGGACCGGTCTCCGGCATGACGCGCCGTCGCAGCTGCTCGACGAGGTCGAAGTCGAAGGGCACGGCCGCCAGTTGGGTGGCGAGCCGACGGGCGGAGGGGGTGGCGAGGCTGAAGAAGCGCCGTACGGCGGCGGTGGCGGCCCGGGGCAGGCGCGGGGCGCGCAGTCCGGGGGCGGGCGCGCCCTTGCTGAGGGCGCCGGCCAGCACCACGGGCAGTGAACGCCGGACGCCCCGCCCGCCGGTGACCAGGTCGGACCAGGCGGCGAGGGAGGCGGGTTTGAGGGACAGCACCGGGACGGCGACGGAGTCGTCGCCCGCGTCGGGCAGGGGTCGCATGGGATCGGGGCCGCCGGGCGGCGCCCAGTGCCCGAGGCTGCCGTTGGGGGCGCCGAACCCCCCTGCCTCCAGGACGGCCGGGTAGGGGTAGAGCGAGGAGCGGTGGCGCAGGTGCGGCGGGAGCAGGTGGACGAGGGCGGTGGGGCCGGCGTGGGCGAGGCGGCCGAGGAGGTCGTCGGCGGCGGTGGCGGCCCAGCCGTGGGCGAGTCCGTCGGTGACGACGAGGAAGATCCGGCTGCCCCGGCCGTCGAGCAGTTCGGCGGGGTCGGCGACGGCCCGGCCCGTGGACCAGCGCAGGGTGGCGGTGCCGGTGCGCGGCACGGTCACCCGGAGCGTGCGCACGCCGCGGAAGGCACCGCTGTGCTCGGCGGCGCGGACCAGGCGCGCGGCGCTCTCCTCCCAGATCCGCATGGTGGGCGCGTCGTCGAGCAGCAGCACCAGTTCGAAGGCGGAGACGCGGGAGGGACGCAGGAACGGCATCCACAACCCGTCGACGAGGCCCTGTTCGGCCGTGGTCTCCTCGTCCAGCTCCAGGCTGTCGCGGGACGGGACGCGGCGGGCCAGCTGGTGCAGGGCGCGCGCGAGCAGGGCCGTGAAGCGGCCGGGGCCCGACGGATCCGGTTCGGCGCGGGGCAGCAGCGGTGGCCCGAGGTGCAGGGTGAAGCGGCCCTCGGGGTGGGGTAAGACGCGATCGCCGGGCCGGGTGGCCGGCCGACCGTCGGCGAGGTTCGACGCGGCGGGGGTGCGGTGCGCGGGCGGGGGCTGGGCGGGGACGTCCCCGTCGGGCTCGGGGCGGTCGGGGAGTTCGGCTTCGTCCGCTGGTGGCCGGGGCGGTGGTCCGGCCTCGGAATCCTGGGGAAGCACGGCCTGCGCGGCGGGTGCCTCCCGGGCCGCTTCGCCGGGGCCGCCGTACCGGCTCCGGTGCGCGGCGAGCCATACGGCGTCGGCGAACTCCTGCCAGCGCGGCACGAAGGGTTCGGGAGCGGCGGGGACCCGGTCTCCGCGCTCGCTCGCCTGCGCGAGCGGCTCGGGGTACACCGAAGGAGGCGGCGGTCCCGATGCGGGATCCCCGTCGCCCGGTCCGGATGCGCGCTCCCGGGTCATCAGCGGCCCTTCGCGAGGTCGCGGAGCAGCAATTCGACGAGCTTACGCCCGTCACCGTCAGCCTGGAAACCACCCGCGGTAGTCATCTGGACAGCGTTGAGCAACTGGTCGAGGGAGTGCACGCCGCCCGCCTGGACCCGTTGAACGAACAGGTCGACGAGGTCTTCGGTGCCGCGCGGCCTGCGGCCCAGGTGCCCTTCCACCATGGCCAGTAGTTGCTCCCGGGTGGGGGTGTGCATCTCCATCGGCAGGCAGCGGCGGCGGAAGGCGGCGGGAAACTCCCGCTCCCCGTTGCTGGTGATCACCACGACCGGGAACTCCCGGCACTCGACACGTCCGTCGCGCACCACGGCCCGGCCTCCCGGATCGCTGGTGTGCACGTGCGCCGCGTCGGCGGCGTCGCGCACCAGCTCGGGAACCTCATAACTTCCATTCTCCAGAACGTGCAACAGGTCGTTCGGCAGGTCGATGTCGCTCTTGTCGAGTTCGTCGACGAGAAGCACCCGGGGCCGTTCATAGGGCAGCAGGGCGGTACCCAGCGGTCCCAGTGTAATGAACTCGCCGATTACCGGCGCAAGTTGACGATCCTTTGACAGAGGCGAGGAGTTGACGGCCTGTTCGCCTTCGTCTTCGAACACCGGCTCCGCCCGGGCCGTGTCGCGCAGCCCCGCCTGCCAGGCGGCGATGGCCTGGGCGCGGCCCATGGCGTCGTGGACGTACAGGCCGTCGCGCAGGCTCGTACGGCTCACGATGTTCCATTCGAGTACCCGGCCGAGGCCCAGCTCACGCGAGATCAGATAGGCCAGCGTCGACTTGCCGACACCGGGCGGGCCGGTGATCAGGAGGGGGCGGCGCAGCAGCAGGGCGGCGTTGACCGTCTCGATCTGCTCGTCGTCGAGCTGGGGTGTGAGGCCGCCGGGGCCGAGGCGGCGCAGCGCGGCCTCGGCGTCGTCCGGGGGCGGGGCCTGGGCCGGGCCGCCGCGGAACCGCCGCCAGGGCGGTGGGTCCGGCAGCACGGGTGGGGCGTCCTGCGG
Organism: Streptomyces sp. SudanB52_2052; assembly: GCF_964272415.1. Taxonomy (NCBI): domain Bacteria; kingdom Bacillati; phylum Actinomycetota; class Actinomycetes; order Kitasatosporales; family Streptomycetaceae; genus Streptomyces; species Streptomyces sp. SudanB52_2052. The sequence goes on from NZ_OZ186796.1 coordinate 2,208,593, forward strand.
GCGTCCGGTGGCGTGGAAGACCCGCCAGTCGTCCGCGGCCGTCCGTTCCTGTGCGCTCATGCCGAAGCCTCCTCACTCAGCTGGCGAGATCGCCGGGGTCGGGGGCCTGGACGTCGACGACCCGCGTGGGGTCGTCCCACAGGAATCCGACGTTCCGGGCCAGGTACTGAACCGCGTCCGCCGCGCCGCTCTCGGCGTTCAGACGCATGCGGTGCATGACGGAGGGGAGCTGTACGGGCAGCGCGACGGCGGCGAAGACGGCGGTCACCACTTCGCGTCTCTCCTCCATGAACACGCCTCTGCGGTCCCAGACGGCCAGCCCGATCCCCTCCGCGATCGCCGCTTTGAGTGCCTCCAGGGCCGGCGGCCCGGTCGGCGCGTCCAACAGCACTGCCGTACTTCTTGTTTCCCCCGCGAGAGCGACCTGCCACGCGCGCTGCCGCCGGGCGTCCGCTTCTCTCCAGGGGTGCACCGCGATCCCATGGTGCTTCAGCGCCGCCCAGCGCCGCTGCCACTGCTGGCGGACCACGGCGTTGTCCGTACGCATGCGTTCCAGGCTGCGTAGGTGCACCCCGTACCGCAGACCGAGCGGAGTGGGCTCGCCGTCGCCGATGGCGAACGTCAACCCCGCCACATCGTGGTTCATCAGGTCGTACGGAAGGAGGAACTCTATGTACGCAGGTGGCTCCTTGAGTCCGCCCGCGTCCGGTTCACGGGGCACCAGCCAGAGCTGGGTGCCGCGCCGGAGCGCCTGGTCGACCGCTCGTCCGAGGTCGTCCAGGGGGATGGTGTCCGGTTCGCCGGGGCGGGGGTCCCAGCGGCCCGGGGTGGCGTTCGTCCAGGTCCGCACGGTCACGTCGGTGCTGCCGTCCCGGGCCGGTTCGACGGCGACGACGAGGGTGCGGGGGATGTCCGGCGACCACACCACCGCGGCGCGCCTGTCCCGGCGCGCCACCACCTCGGCGGTCAGGCCGGCGCGTGCGGCCCAGTCGTCGACCCATGCGGTCAGCGCGTGGCGGTGGTCGAGGGTGCGGGCGAGGCGGGCCGCGTGATCGACGAGGAGGACGGCGGGCGGCAGGCCGTCCTCCTGCACGTTCCATTCGAGGAGGTGCGTGAAGAGCTGATCGGGGGTGAGTCCGTCGGGCAGGTCGAGACCGGTGAGTTCCTCGGCCAGCCCGTCCCGTAAGCGTGCGGCGGGCAGGTCGCCGCGGGAGAGGGCGACGCGGGCGCTCTTCTCGTCCTCCTTGGACAGCGGGCCGGTCAGGGCGGGGGCAGGCGTGATCAGCCGTTCGAGCTCGTCCCCGGCCGGGGCGCCTTCGAGGATGCGGACCACCCCGACCAGTACGTGTTCGCCGCCCGGCACGCTCAACGCGGCGGTCACCAGGCTCACCACGTCCTCACGGAGCCGCACCCCACGCAGGTCGACCGGCCGGCGGAGCTGGCCCGCGAGCAGACTGGCGAACTGCACCCGGCTCGGCGCGTCCTCGACGCAGCCCAGCTCGCACAGGACCTCGGTGAGCTGTAACAGCAGCTCGAAATACGGCTGTTGTCCTAATTCGCCGCCGGACACGCCGGGCGCCGCACCTGTCTGCACCGACTTTCCCCCTGAGTCGGTTCACCTGCCTAGACCGACCAGCGAAGTTAGCACGGCAACCCACGGTTCACCAGGGACGGTTGGGGTCGGAACGCCGATGTCCGGCCGGTGCGCGCCGGGGTGGCGCGAACCGGCCGGAGGCCGCCGTGCGGGGTCACAGCCGCGGGTCGACCGGCTCCGACTCCAGTGCCAGCACCCCGAACACCGCCTCGTGCACCCGCCACAGCGGCTCGCCCTCGGCCAGGCGGTCCAGGGCCTCCAGGCCGAGCGCGTACTCGCGGATCGCCAGGGAGCGCTTGTGGTTGAGGAACCGGGAGCGCAGGCGGGCCAGGTTCTCCGGGCGGGTGTACTCGGGGCCGTAGATGATCCGCAGGTACTCCCGGCCGCGGCACTTGATGCCGGGCTGGACCAGGCGGCCCTGGCCGTCGCGGACGATCGCGCCGACCGGCTTGACGACCATGCCCTCGCCGCCGCGGCCGGTCATCTCCAGCCACCAGTCGACGCCGGCCCGGACCGACTCGGGGTCGGCGGTGTCGACGTAGAGCCGGCGGGTGGTCTGGAGCAGGCCGCTGCCGTCGTGCTCGACGAGCCGGTCGATGAGGGCCAGCTGCTCGTCGTGCGGCAGGCCGGCCAGGCTGCGGCCCTGGACCGCGAGGATCTGGAACGGTGCCAGGCGGACGCCGTCCAGTCCGTCGGTGGTCCAGCAGTAGCGGCGGTAGGCGTCGGTGAACGCGGCGGCGTCGGCCGCGCGTTCACCGGTGCGGGCCAGCAGGGCGGACACGTCGACTCCCCGGTCCGCCGCGCCCCGCAGCGCCGCCAGTGCCCCGGGGAGCACCGCGCCGGACGCGGCGCCCACGGCGGCGTACTGCGACCGCAGCAGCCCGGACGCCTTCAGCGACCAGGGCATCAGCTCGGCGTCGAGCAGCAGCCAGTCCGTCTCCAGTTCGTCCCACAGGCCCGCCTCGCCGATCGTCGTGCGCAGCCGGTCGAGGATCGCCTCGGTGAGGGAGTCGTCGTCGAGGAACGGGCGGCCGGTGCGGGTGTAGAGGGACCCGGTCGGCCCTCCCCCACTCTCGGCTGCGCTCGAGCGGGAGGTGCCCCCATCGCCGAAGCGCTTGCGGGCCGCCTCCGCGTCCCGGCACACCAGGGCCACCGCTCGCGAGCCCATGTGCTTCTCCTCGCACACGACCCGCGCGACACCGTCCGCCGCGTACTGGGCGAAGGCCTCCGCCGGGTGCTCCAGGTAGCCGTCGAGGTGACTCGTGGCCGTCGGGGCCATCGTCGGCGGGAGGTACGGCAGCAGCCGCGGGTCGACCGCGAAGCGGCTCATGACCTCCAGGGCCGCCGCCGCGTTCTCCTCACGGATCGAGATCCGGCCCTGGTACCGGGTCTCCACGACCCGGCGGCCCTGTACGTCGGCCAGGTCCAGCGGGCGGCCGTCCTGCCCGCCGGGGGCCTCGGTGCGCAGCGGCTTCAGCGGCTCGTACCAGACCCGCTCGGCCGGTACGTCGACCAGCTCGCGCTCCGGCCAGCGCAGCGCGGTGAGCTTGCCGCCGAAGACCGCGCCGGTGTCCAGGCAGATGGTGTTGTTCAGCCAGGTGGCCTCCGGGACCGGGGTGTGGCCGTACACGACCGCCGCGCGACCGCGGTACTCCTCCGCCCACGGGTAGCGCACCGGCAGGCCGAACTCGTCGGTCTCCCCGGTCGTGTCGCCGTACAGGGCGTGGCTGCGGACCCGGCCGGAGGTGCGGCCGTGGTACTTCTCGGGCAGACCGGCGTGGCAGACGACCAGCCGGCCGCCGTCGAGGACGTAGTGGCTGACGAGTCCGTCGAGGAACTCCCGCACCTCGAAAACGAACTCCTCGCTCTCGCCCGCCATCTGCTCGATGGTCTCGGCGAGGCCGTGGGTGTGCTGGACCTTGCGGCCGCGCAGGTGACGGCCGTACTTGTTCTCGTGGTTGCCGGGGACGCACAGCGCGTTGCCGGACTTCACCATGGACATCACGCGGCGCAGCACGCCCGGGCTGTCGGGGCCGCGGTCGACGAGGTCGCCGACGAAGACGGCCGTGCGGCCCTCGGGGTGGACGCCGTCGACGTAGCCCAGCTTGCCGAGCAGCGTCTCCAGTTCGGCGGCGCAGCCGTGGATGTCGCCGATGATGTCGAACGGGCCGGTGAGGTGGGTCAGGTCGTTGAAGCGCTTCTCGGTGACGACCGTGGCCTGCTCGACCTCCGCCACGCCGCGCAGGACGTGCACCTTGCGGAAGCCCTCGCGCTCCAGGTGCCGGAGGGAGCGGCGCAGTTCGCGGGTGTGGCGCTGGATGACCCGGCGGGGCATGTCGGCGCGGTCGGTGCGGGCCGCGTTGCGCTCGGCGCACACGTCCTCCGGCACGTCGAGCACGATGGCGATGGGCAGCACGTCGTACGTGCGGGCCAGGTCGATCAGCTGGCGGCGGGCCTCGGACTGCACGCTGGTCGCGTCCACGACCGTGCGGCGGCCGGCGGCCAGGCGCTTGCCGGCTATGTAGTGCAGGACGTCGAAGGCGTCCTTGGTGGCGCTCTGGTCGTTCTCGTCGTCCGAGACGAGACCGCGGCAGAAGTCGGACGAGATGATCTCGGTCGGCTTGAAGTGCCTGCGGGCGAAGGTGGACTTGCCGGAGCCGGAGGCGCCCACGAGCACCACCAGGGACAGGTCGGTGACGGGCAGCACGCGCCCCTTCTGTACGTCGGTCATGCCGCCTTCGCCTCCTTCGGGCTGGTCATCGTGAACAGGGCCATCTGGGTGGGCGGCCCCACCTCCGGGTCGTCGGGGCCCACGGGGACGAACTCGACGCCGTAGCCGTGGCGTTCGGCCACCGCCTCCGCCCAGGCCCGGAACTCCGCCCGGGTCCACTCGAAGCGGTGGTCGCCGTGCCGGACGTGGCCGGCCGGGAGGCTCTCCCAGCGCACGTTGTACTCGACGTTCGGGGTCGTCACGAGGACCGTGCGCGGACGGGCCGAGCCGAACACGGCGTATTCCAGGGCGGGCAGCCGGGGCAGGTCGAGGTGCTCGATCACCTCGCTCAGCACGGCGGCGTCGTAGCCCTTGAGCCGGGCGTCGGTGTAGGCGAGCGAGCCCTGGAAGAGCCTGACGCGGGACGCCTGCCGCTCGCCCATGCGGTCCAGCTTCAGCCGCCGGGACGCGATGGTGAGCGCGCGCATCGACACGTCGACGCCGACGATCTCGGTGAACGCCGGGTCCTTGAGCAGCGTCTGCACCAACTGGCCCTGGCCGCAGCCGAGATCGAGGACCCGGGCGGCCCCGGAGCGCCGCAGTGCCGTGACGATCGCCTCGCGGCGCTGCACGGCCAGCGGGGTCGGCTTCTCCTCGGTCTCGGTCTCCGCCTCGACCGCGTTGTCGATCTCCTCGACCTCGCTGTCGTCGGCCTCGGCGAGCCGCACCAGCTCCAGGCGTTCCGTCGCCGCGCGGGTCAGGGACCAGCGGCGCGAGAGGTAGCGGCTGGTGATCAGCTTCTGCTCCGGGTGGCCGGGCAGCCAGCCCTCACCGGCGCGCAGCAGCTTGTCGACCTCGTCGGGGGCGACCCAGTAGTGCTTGGCGTCGTCCAGGACCGGCAGGAGGACGTAGAGGTGGCGCAGGGCCTCGGCGAGGGTGAGCGCGCCGGATTCGAGGACGAGGCGCACGTACCGCGAGTCGCCCCACTCGGGGAACTCGGTGTCCAGCGGCACGGGCTCGGCGCTCACCGTCCAGCCGAGCGGCTCGAACAGCTTTCGTACGAGGTCGGGGCCGCCGCGGGCGGGCAGCGCGGGCACCTCGATCCGCAGGGGCCTGGCCTGGCCGGGGAGCTCCGGCCGGGCGTTGCAGACGCCCTTCATCGCGCTGGAGAAGACGCTGCTCAGCGCCACGGCGAGCAGGGAGGAGGCCGCGTACGGGCGGTCGTTGACGTACTGCGCCAGGGCCGCGTCCGGGGCGCCGCCGCGGCCCTTGCCCTTGCCGCGCCGGACCAGTGCCACCGCGTCCACCTCCAGCAGCAGCGCCGCCGTGCAGCGCTCGGCGTCGGCCTCGGGGTAGAGGACGTGGGCCGTGCCGTAAGAGGTGGAGAACGCCTGGGCCTTGTCGGGATGCTTGTGCAGCAGGTAGCCGAGGTCGGTCGCGGGGCGCTCCGGCGTGCCGGTGGTGGTAAGGGTCAGGAACACGGTGGGTCGACCTCGATCAGTGGTCTGAACTGCGGATACGCCCACCGTACAGAGCGGGCCCCGACAGCACCCGGGAATTTTCGCTAGCCTCCCGATCGACCGGGCGTTCGAGGGGGAATCGGATGAGCGCCCACGCACGCACAGATGCGGAGGCCTCACGTGACAGACGCCGGGCGAAGCACGGACCAACTCGACACCGGCAAGCCCCACTCGGCGCGCATGTACGACTACTTCCTCGGCGGGAAGGACAACTACCCGGTCGACGCGGAAGCGGCCGAGCAGGTGATATCCCTCTTCCCCGCCGTGCGGGACATGGCGCGGACCAACCGCCGGTTCATGCACCGCGCCGTCCGGCTGCTGGCGGAGCGGGGCGTCAGCCAGTTCCTCGACATCGGAACCGGCATACCGACCGAGCCCAACCTGCACCAGATCGTCCAGGGGGTCGTCCCGCACGCCCGGGTGGTGTACGCGGACAACGACCCGATCGTCCTCCGCCACGCCGAGGCCCTGCTGCACAGCACGCGCGAAGGCAGGACCGCCTACGTCGCCGGCGATGTGCGGGAGCCGGGGAAGATCATCGCCGCGGCGCGGGAGACCCTGGACTTCAGCCGGCCGATCGCGCTGTCCCTCGTGGCGCTGCTGCACCTGGTCGGGGACGAGGACGTGCCCGGCCGGATCGTCCGCGAGCTTCTCGAATCCCTGCCGTCCGGAAGCTACTTGACGCTCTCGCACGCGACCGGGGACTTCGACCCGGAGACCTGGGAGCGGGTCGTGGAGGTGTATCGCAAGGGCGGGACGGCGGCGCAGGTGCGCTCCCGCTCGGAGTTCACGGAGTTCTTCACGGGGCTCGAACTGGTGGAGCCCGGCGTGGTGCTGGCCGCGCAGTGGCACCCCGAACTCGGCGAACGGGGGGAGGGCGGGGACGGCGACGGCCCGGCGGAGGAGATGCCCCTCTACGTGGCGGTCGGCCGCAAGCCGTGACGGCCGGTCCGGCGGATCGCGCAACGGCCCGATCCGCCGGACGGTGATGTCACGCGGCTGCCGCCGTCACGACAGCTGCGACTGCACCTGCGAGGAGATCAGCTCCAGGTGGTCCAGGTCGTCCAGGTCGAGGACTTGGAGGTAGATGCGGCGGGAGCCGATCTCGGCGTAGCGGCCGATCTTGTCGACGACCTCGGCCGGGGAGCCGGCCAGGCCGTTGAGCTTCAGCTCGTCGACCTTGCGGCCGATCGCGTCGGCCCGGCGGGCGACCTCCGCGTCGTCCCGGCCGACGCAGACGACGAGGGCGTTGGAGTACGTCAGCTCGTCGCCGCGGCCCGCCTCCTCGGCGGCGGCGCGCACCCGGGCGAACTGGCGCTCGCTGTCCTCGACGGAGCCGAAGGGCATGTTGAACTCGTCGGCGTACCGCGCGGCGAGGCGCGGCGTGCGGGTCGGGCCGTGACCGCCGACGAGCACGGGGATCTTGTCCTGCGCGGGCTTGGGCAGCGCGGGCGAGTCCGTGAGTTCGTAGTAGGTGCCCTGGAAGTCGAAGGTCTTGCCGGCCTCCGTCGCCCACAGGCCGGTGACGATCTCCAGCTGCTCTTCGAGGCGGGCGAACTTCTCCTTGGGGAAGGGGATGCCGTAGGCCTTGTGCTCCTCCTCGAACCAGCCGGCGCCGAGACCGAGCTCGACGCGGCCGCCGGACATCTGGTCGACCTGGGCGACCTGGATGGCGAGCACGCCGGGCAGCCGGAAGGTGCCGGCGGTCATCAGGGTGCCGAGCCGGATGCGCTTGGTCTCGCGGGCGAGGCCGGCCAGGGTGATCCAGGCGTCGGTGGGGCCGGGCAGGCCGTCCACGTTGCCCATGCGGAGGTAGTGGTCGGAGCGGAAGAAGGCGTCGAATCCGAGGTCTTCGGTGGCCTTGGCGACGGTGAGCAGAGTGTCGTAGGTGGCGCCCTGCTGGGGCTCGGTGAAGATGCGAAGATCCATGGTTCCATCCTGCACGCCGGGTCGCGGCTCGACGAGATCGGTCCCCCGTCCCGTCTGGTCCCCGGTCGGGTGAAATTACGTCAATACCGCGCGTCCCGCGTGACCGGGCCAGTGACCGGCCCCGGTGGTGATCGTTGGCTCGGGCGGAGCCGGAGCCCCCGGCTTCCGCACCGGCCGGTGACCGCCGGGGCGCCACCCGCGTCGGCCTCCCCGGGGGGCCAGGGGCCGAGGAGGCCGTCATGTCCGAAGAGACCGTGCCGCAGCAGGGCGGGACCGGGCAGCCGAAAGGGCTGTTGCAGCAGATGGAGGAGCTGATGGCGGCGTTGAACGCGGACCTGTCGGCGTTGGACGCGGACCTTCAGGCGGCGGGGAACGCCGGCCGCGCGGCGGGCGAGGAGGGCGGCCAGGCCGGCTGACGGCCGGCTCCAGGGCTTGGGGGGTTCGGGGGGCTTGGGGCAGGGCCGACGGGGGGTACCAGTCGGTGGTGCCCGGCATGCGGGGCACGGTCCGGTGATGAGCACAGGCGGTGGCGCGGGACGCTCGGACGTGGCGGGCCGAATCCACCCCGCCACACTCGGACACCAGATGCCCCGCAGCCAGTACGGACACCCGCGGCGACCGCTCTACCCCGCCTCCCGCTCCGGTAACGCCTGTTCCCGGTCCGCGAGTCTGCGGAGCATCTCCAGGACGCGGTCGCGGGACTCGTCCGCCGCGTCGATGGCCTCCATGCACTGCCAGTAGGTGCCCTCGTCGGCCGCGGCGCAGGCCAGGCCGACGAGGGCGATGCCGACCTCGCCGAGGAGGCCGCCGAGGCACATCAGCGTGTGGCGGGCGTCGCCCAACTCCGTGAGCTGGCCCGCCCGCAGCTCGCCGGGGGCCAGTTCGGGCGGGTCGAGGACACCGCAGCCCCGGCCCGCCAGCTCCGTCAACCCCAGTGCCTCGCCGCGCAGTTCGGGTGGGCCGACGACCGCGAGGCGACTGCCTATCGCCTGCGCGAGGGCCTGCGCCTGCCACACCTCTGCCATGATCTCCCGCACCTCGCCGCCCGCGGCCAGGGACCGCCTGCTCGTCACGATGAGCCGCACCGCGTCCATGCGCTGCCCCCGTCTTGTCCGACGCGCCCCGCGCGTCCGCCTGCCCGAACTCCCTTGTTCACTACCCAGAGTGAAGGCGCGTGAGACGAAAAGCCAGAGGAAGGCGGAAATTAGCGGACAACAATTCGGATTCGGGCCGCATTTCGATTACGCAGCGTACAAGTGGACTTTGCGACTCCTGGCGGCCGGGCGTCGCGCTAGGGCGCCGGGAACCTCCGCTCGTTCCGGTCGATCTTCGCGTCCAGCGCGGCCAGCGGGTCGATGCCGAGCACCTCGCACAGTTGCAGGAGGTACGCGAGCACGTCGGCGACCTCGTCGGTGACGCGGTGCGCGGTGTCCGGGTCGGACATGACCCGGGCCGACTCCTCGGGCGTCAACCACTGGAAGATCTCGACGAGTTCGGACGCCTCCACGCTGAGGGCGGCGACCAGGTTCTTGGGGGTGTGGTACTGCTGCCAGTTCCGCGCGGCGGCGAAGTCGGCCAGCCGGCGTTGCAGTGTCGCCACGTCCAGGGGATCAGTCACGGTTCAGGTGTACCACCGTGACGCCCGCGGTCCCGGTGGCCCAGGAGGCGTCGCTCACCGCGCCGACGAGCCGGATGTGCCCCCGCTCGCACATCCGGGCCGCGAGTCCCAGCAGTTCCCGCCGCTGCCGCGGGTCCAGCGCGCGGTCGAGTCCGTCGGCGAGGACGGTGAGCGTCTGGAGCGCGGCGGGCACCTCGCCGACCGGGTCGACCTCCAGGACACCGGGTCCGGTGAGCAGGACCAGGGCCAGGGCGAGGTAGCGGAGTTCGCCGTCGCCCAGCCGCCCCAGGTCCGTGCGGACGCCGTCGCCGCGGTCGAGTGCCGCGCGGACGGCCCGGGTGGCGTCCGGCCGGGCGAGCACGTCCACGCCCCGCGGAGCGGACCCGTCGATGACCGGCGGGGCCAGGGCGTCCGTCACCGGCTGCGCGAGCACGTCCGCCACCGGCCCGGCGCATCCCGCCCGCACCGCCGCCACGAACTGGGCGTGCCGCCGTCCGCACTCGGCGCGGGTGCGCCACAGCACGTCGGCGAGGTTGCCGCAGCCGCCGAGCAGGCGCCCGGAACCGGCCGGGACGGGGCGGCGCATCCGGGCGGGCTCGGGGTCGCAGGCGAAGGCGGAGCGCAGGGCGACGACCATCTGCTCGGCGGCGGCCAGCACCCTGCGCTGCCCGGGCGTCCGGCCGGCGACGCGCAGCGGCAGCAGGGGGGTGCCGAGCAGGTCGTCGGGCAGCGGGCCGCGGGTCACCGGTGTGGGCCCGGCCGTGTGCCAGGCGGCCTGCACGGCGCGCTTCCCGGGGTCGCGCAGGGCGGTCTCCAGGAGGACCAGTCCGCCGGTCGTCAACCGCTCGCCCACCACCCGCAGTTCGGGCTCGGCCTGCACGGCGACGTCGAGCCGGACCGGCCCGGCGGGTCCGTCCGCCGTGCAGCCGATGCGGAAGCCGCGGCGGCGCTGTGCGTCGGGCCGGGCCCGCTCCGGCACGCAGGCGGCGGGGTCGGGGAACGCCTCGGCGAGCCGGGCGCCGCCCCCGAGCCGGGCGAGGGCCTCGTACGCCCGCAGGGCGCTGGTCTTGCCGGAGCCGCTGGGGCCGGCGAGGAGGGTGAGCCGCTCCAGCGGGAGGACGGCGCGGCGGAGGCCCGCGAACGCGGCCAGGCGCAGTTCGGTGATGCGGGGGCGGTCGGGGTGCGTGAGGGCGGCGGGAGCGGAGGGCTCGGTCATGTCCGGACGGTAGGACTCCGCACACGGGACGAACCGTTCCGTCCCCGGGGCGTTCCTACGATCGGGCGACGGTCACGCCCCGGGGAGCCCCACCCCCTCCATCAGCCCCGTCACCTCGGTCCCGGCCGGGGTCAGCAGGAACACGTTGCGGTCCACGCGGTGCATGCCGCTCGCCAGGCCGAAGACGACGCCCGTGCTGAAGTCGAGGACGCGCTTGGCGACCTCCGTCTCCGCGCCGGTCAGGTCGAGCAGGACCGGGACGCCCGCCATCAGGGTCTCGGCGACGTCGCGGGCGTCGGCGAAGACGTTCACGCGCAGGACGACGAAGCGGCGCCGCGCCTCCGTCTCGGCCTCGGGTATGGACCGGTGGTCGACGGAAGAAGGCCAGGCGTCCCGGCCCCGCAGCGGCACGACCTGGGCGAGCCCCTCCCACTGTTCGTCGGTGACATCGTGGCTGTTCACCGGCATGCTCCGTCCTGGCTCGCACTGGCTGTCTGCATCGGCCAATTGTGGCGCACGGTCACCCGTTCAGCCCAACAGCGACACGCTCCGCGACCTCAATGCACCTCACAACAGCCGGAAGGCCGCTGTGTGACGGGCGTAACCCCTCATGATCGGGCGAAGTGACAACGGTGTAACGGGCGGTCCGTACCGTCGGGGGTATGACCACGACCCACGGGACCCGGCAGGAGACGCGGCAGGTGCGCACCGTCTGCTCGTACTGCGGTGTGGGCTGCGGCCTGGTGCTCGACGTCGGGACCGGGCCGGACGGGCGGCGCACGGTCCTGAAGGCGTCCGGCGACAAGGCGCACCCGGCGAACGCGGGCCGGCTGTGCACCAAGGGCGCGACCACGGCCGACATGCTCGCCGCGCCCGGACGGCTGACCGCCGCGCTGGTGCGGGACGACCGGGGCGACGAGGCGGTCCCGGCGCCGGTGGCCGACGCGATCGCCGAGACGGCCGCCCGGCTGCGCTCGATCGTCGACGAGCACGGACCGGACGCGGTCGCCTTCTACGTGTCCGGGCAGATGAGCCTGGAGGCGCAGTACCTCGCGAACAAGCTGGCCAAGGGGTTCGTGGGGACGAACCAGATCGAGTCGAACTCGCGGCTGTGCATGGCGAGCGCGGGCACCGGCTACAAGCTGTCGCTGGGCGCGGACGGGCCGCCCGGCTCGTACGAGGACTTCGACCGGGCGGATCTGTTCCTCGTCATCGGGTCGAACATGGCCGACTGCCATCCGATCCTCTTCCTGCGGATGATGGAGCGGGTCAAGGCGGGGGCCCGGTTGATCGTCGTGGATCCGCGGCGGACCGCCACCGCGGCCAAGGCCGACCTGTTCCTCCAGGTCAGGCCGGGCACCGACCTCGCGCTGCTGAACGGCCTGCTGCACCTGCTGCACGCGGACGGGCACACCGACGACGCGTTCGTCGCCGCCCACACCGAGGGCTGGGAGGCCCTGCCGGAGTTCCTCGCCGACTACACCCCGGCGGCGGTCGCCGAGATCACCGGGCTCGCCGAGGACGACCTGCGCGAGGCGGCCCGGCTGATCGGTGCGGCCGGCCGGCGGTGGATGAGCTGCTGGACCATGGGGCTCAACCAGTCCACGCACGGCACCTGGAACACGAACGCCCTGGTCAACCTGCACCTGGCGACGGGGGCGATCTGCCGCCCGGGCGCCGGGCCGTTCTCCCTCACCGGCCAGCCCAACGCCATGGGCGGGCGCGAGATGGGCTACATGGGGCCCGGGCTGCCGGGGCAGCGGTCGGTGCTCGTGGCCGAGGAGCGGGCCTTCGCCGAGGAGGTGTGGGAGCTGCCGCCGGGGACGCTGCGGGCCGACGGGGTCGGCAAGGGCACCGTCGAGATGTTCCGGAAGATGGCCGACGGCGAGATCAAGGCCTGCTGGATCATCTGCACCAACCCGGTCGCCTCGGTCGCCAACCGCCGTACGGTCATCGAGGGCCTGGAGGCCGCCGAGTTCGTGGTCACGCAGGACGTGTTCGCGGACACCGAGACGAACGCCTACGCCGATGTCGTCCTGCCGGGCGCGATGTGGACCGAGGCGGAGGGCGTCTTCGTCAACAGCGAGCGCGATCTCACGCTGACCCGGCCGGCCGCGGACCCGCCCGGGGAGGCGATGGCCGACTGGCGGATCATCGCGGAGATCGCCCGCGCGATGGGGTACGAGAAGGGGTTCTCGTACGACAGCGCCGAGCAGGTCTTCGAGGAGATCCGCCGGTTCCACAACCCCAGGACCGGGTGGGACCTGCGCGGGGTGTCGTACGAGCGGCTGCGCGAGACGCCCGTGCAGTGGCCGGCCGCACGGGAGGACGGGCCCGCGCGCAACCCCGTCCGGTACGTCGGCGAGGACGGGCTGCGCTTCCCGACCGCTTCCGGGCGGGCGGCGTTCTTCGCGCGCCCGCACCTGCCCGCCGCCGAGCTGCCGGACGACGACTATCCGTTCGTGCTGAACACCGGCCGGGTGCAGCACCAGTGGCACACGCTGACGAAGACCGGGAAGGTCGCCAAGCTCAACAAGCTGAACTCCGGGCCGTTCGTGGAACTCCACCCGGAGGACGCGTCACGGCTCGGTGTCGCCGAGGGCGATCTCGTCGAGGTCGCCTCGCGGCGCGGGCGGGCCGTGCTGCCGGCGGTGGTGACGGACCGGGTGCGGCCGGGGTGCTGCTTCGCGCCGTTCCACTGGAACGACCTGTTCGGCGAGTACCTGAGCATCAACGCGGTGACCAGCGACGCGGTGGATCCGCTGTCGTTCCAGCCGGAGTTCAAGGTGTGCGCCGTGTCGCTGGCGAAGGTGGCGACGCCCGTGCGCGAGGAACCGGTCGCGGCGCTGACGCCGACGGCCGTCACGCCCGGCGGCCCCGGTCCCTTCGGCCTGGAGCCCACCCCTCCCCCGGTGCTGTCCGCCCAGGAACGCCAGTACCTCACCGGCTTCCTCGCCGGGCTCGGCTCGGGCGCGCCCGGCGTTCCGGTGCTCCCGCCGGACGCGCCGTTCTCGCCCGAGCACGCCCTGTGGGTGAACGGGGTCCTGGCCGGCATGTACTCGCGTTCGGCGCCGCCGGCCGCCCCCACGCGGGAGCCGTCCGGCCGGGAGGTCGTCGTGCTGTGGGCCTCGCAGACGGGCAACGCCGAGGAGTTCGCCGCCGCCACCGCCGAGCGGCTGGCCGCGACCGGGCACCGTACGACCCTCGTCGGCATGGACGAGGCCGATGTCGCCGCGCTCGCCCGCACGGCGGACCTGCTCTTCATCACCAGCACCTTCGGGGACGGCGACGCACCCGACAACGGCTCGGGCTTCTGGGACGCGCTCTCCGGCGACCGGGCCCCGCGGCTGGACGGGGTGCGGTACGCGGTGCTCGCCTTCGGCGACTCCTCGTACGACGACTTCTGCGGGCACGGGCGGCGGCTGGACGCGCGGCTCGACGAGCTGGGCGGGGTGCGGCTGGCCCCGCGCACGGACTGCGAGCCGGACTACGAGCCGTCCGCCGGGAAGTGGCTCGACCAGGTCCTCTCGGCGCTGGGCGGCACCGTCACGGAGGAGCCGAAGCCGGCGGGCCGGGCCAAGGCCCCGGTCGGCACGGCCCGGCTCGTCGGCAACCGGCTGCTGAGCAAGCCGGGCGCGGGCAAGGAGGTGCGGCGGTTCACCTTCGACACGAGCGGCACGGACCTGGCGTACGAGGCCGGGGACGCCCTGGGCGTGCGGCCGGTGAACGCGCCCGCGCTGGTGGAGGAGTGGCTGGCGGTGACGGGCCTGGACGCCTCGACGGCCGTCGCGGTCGACGGGGTCGGTGACGTCCCCTTCGGCGAGGCCCTGCACCGGCACCTGGACATCACGCGGATCACCCCCGACCTGCTCCGCTTCGTCGCCGAGCGCGCCCGGGACGACCATGAGCTGCGCAGACTGCTGCGGCCCGACAACAAGGACGGCCTGGCGCAGTGGAGTTGGGGGCGGCAGGCCGTGGACGTGGTCGCCGAGTACGCGGTGCGGGCGAGCGCCGCGGAGTGGGCCGGGGTGTTCAGGAAGCTCCAGCCGCGCCTGTACTCCATATCGTCCAGCCCACTGGTGGACCCGCACCTGGTGTCGCTGACGGTGTCCGTGGTGCGGTTCGAGAACCTGCGCGGCCGGGCGCGCGGCGGGGTCTGCTCGCCGTTCCTCGCCGACGCCGAGCCGGACACCGAGGTACCGGTGTTCGTGCAGCGCTCGCCGCACTTCCGGCCCCCGGCCGACGCCTCGACGCCGATGGTCATGGTCGGGCCCGGCACCGGCGTCGCGCCCTTCATCGGCTTCCTCCAGGAGCGGCGGGCGCTCGGACATCACGCCCCCAACTGGCTGTTCTTCGGCGAGCAGCACCGCGCGACGGACTTCTACTACGAGGACGAGCTGACCGCCCTGCGCGACGAGGGCACCCTGACCCGCCTGGACACCGCGTTCTCCCGCGACCAGCGCAACAAGGTGTACGTGCAGGACCGGATGCGCGAGCACGGGCCGGAGCTGTGGCACTGGCTGCGCGACGGGGCCCGCTTCTACGTCTGCGGCGACGCCTCCCGCATGGCCAAGGACGTGGACCGGGCGCTGCGGGACATCGCGGTGGCGCACGGCGGGATGAGCGAGGCGGAGGCCGCCGCGTACGTGAAGCAGCTCGCGGCGGACAAGCGGTACGTGCGGGACGTGTACTGACCGGCCTTACCGGCCTCACACCGGACTCTTCACCTCCGCCCGGGCCCCGCTCACCGGTGGCGATTAGCGTCCTGCGGCGTGTACTCGGCAGAAACCACACGGGTGGTGCCCGGCCCGCGCACGCAGTCGGCGGTGTCCGTGCCGCCCCCTCCCCCGGCCCAGTGGCACCGGGTCCTGACCCTGCTCGCCGACATCAGCCTGCTGATCGGTACGCGCTCGGTGTGGACGGCGGCGGCCGGTCACCGGCCGGCCGTGGCCGCGGTGATCTCGGTGTGCTACGCCTCGATCCTGGCGTGCGGGGTGCTGGCCCTGGTCGTCCGCCGGGCGCGGTCGCTGGCGCGGGTGGACCTGTGCGTGCTGGTGACGGGCGTGACGCTGGTCCTGTGCGCGTGGGTCATGCTGCACCACGGCTCCGACGAGGCGCTGCTGACCACCCAGGCGGCGCGGGAACTGGCCGCGGGGCGCCCGGTGTACGGGCAGCCGTGGCCCTGGCTCTTCGGCCACGGCGTGGCCCTGACCCCGACGGTGACCGGCGGCTACGACCTCACCTACGGCTATCCGCCGCTGGCGCCGCTGCTGGCCGTGCCGCTGCTGTGGCTGGGCCACGGCGGTGCCCCGGCGACGGCGGTGAGCACGGGCGCGCTGCTCACCGGCACGGTCGTGCTGTGGCGGATGCTCCCGGCGCCGTGGCGGTCGGCGGCGACCATGGTGTGCCTGGGCTTCGGGATGCTGCCGTCCTACGGGCGGCTCGGCTACCCGGCGATCGTGGCGCTGGCCCTGCTGGTGCCGGTGGTGGTGCGCTGGCCGCGGACGGGTGAGGGCGGTCGCCTCGGGGCGGCGGGGCTGGCGCGGGCGGCGTGTCTGGGGGCGGCGTGCGCGGCGCAGCAGCTGCCCTGGTTCCTGGCGCCGTTCCTGCTGGCCGGGATCTACGCCGTGCGGCGCGGTGAGCTGGGCGGGCGGGCGGCGGCGCTGGTGGTGCTGCGGTTCACGGGTGCCGCAGCGACGGTGTGGCTGCTGATCAACACGTACTTCCTGGTGAGCGAGCCGGGCACCTGGCTGACGGGGATCGCGCTGCCGCTGACGCAGGGCGCGGTGCTGCACGGCCAGGGCGTGGTCGACGTGTCGCTGTACCTGACGAACGGCAGCGACCGGCTCGACTGGTACTCCCACGCGAGCCTGCTGCTGCTCGCCGGTCTGCTCGCGCTGTTCGTGCTGTTCGTACGGCGGCTGGGCCCGGCCGCCACGGTCCTGCCCTGGTGCGCCTTCTACCTGGCGACCCGGTCGCAGGACGGCTACTACCTGATGATGACGCCGCTGTGGCTGGCGGCGGCGGTGACCGCTCCGGCGTCGGCGTTCGCCCGGGCGTGGCAGCCGCGACCGCGCCTGCTGTCGGGGCCGGGGCGCCGTCCGGCCCGTCTCGCCGCGGTGGCGCTGCTGCTGGTGCCCGCCCTGGCCGGAGCGGTCGTGGCGGCGACGGGCACACCGCCCCTGCGCATGCGGGTCACAGCGGCCCGTCACCCCACCCCGGGGACGGTCTCCCGGCTCACCCTCCAGGTCACCAACACGGCGGGCACGGCCCTCGCCCCGCACTTCACCCTGACCAGGGGCCAGGGCATGGACCCGTACTGGCGGATCGTCCGGGGTCCGCGCACCCTGCCCGCGCACAGCACCGCCCGGTACGAACTCCGGCCGCCCTCGGGCCGGTTCGGTCTGCCCCGGCCGGGATCCCGGATCCGGCTGCGGGCGTTCACCGCGTCGCCGCAGACCCTGTCGAGCGCGGATGTGCAGGGGGAGCTGCGCCGGCCGGGCTGAGGGGGTCAGGCCGTGGCCCGGGTGAAGCGGAGGATGGCGGTGACCGTGGTCCGGCCGCGGATCATGCCCAGCTGGTTCCAGCCCATGCCGAACTGATCCCGGTCCACGCTGAACTCGGTGTCCAGGGTGAGGCCGCTGGCGTCCGAGTCCTTCAGGCGGGCGGTCAGGGAGAGCGGCCTGCTGATGCCGCGCACGGTCAGCTGGCCGACGACGTGCACCTGGTCGCCGTCGCGGAGTTCGGCGCTGCGGGCCGCGAAGGTGATCCGGGGGTGGTGGTCGGCGTCGAAGAAGTCGGCGCCCTTCAGGTGGGTGTCGCGCTTGGCGTTGCCGGTGTCGAGGGAGGCGACCTCGAAGGTCAGGGTGCCGACGGCGGACCCGTCGGGCCGGACCTCGCCGGTGCCGCCGAGCGCGCCGAAGGTGCCTTTGACGTTGACCAGGCCCCACATGGTCTTGTGCTGGATGCCGACGGTCGAGGCGGTCGCGTCGAGCTGCCACAGTCCGGTTTCCACGGCGACGGTCATGATCTTCTCCCACTCATCTGTCGTCCAAATTTGGATGACTGCTTCGGATGACCGCACGCTAGCGGCTCGTCCAAAATTGGACAACCCCCTTCTTCAAATTTGGACAACGGGTACGCTTGAGCACATGGCCGCCTCTCCGGAACACCCAGCCGACCAGCCCGAATGCCCCTCGGGAGGCGGCGGGCTGCTGCCCGCCGAGCTGCGCGCCTGGATGCTGCTGCTCGCCGCGACCGGGGCCGTGGAGCAGCGGCTGCGCGCGGTCGTGAAGGAGAAGCTGGACGTCTCGCACGACGAGTTCCTGGTCCTGTGCCTGCTCGCGGAGCAGCCCGAGGGCGGTCTGCGCATGACGCGCGTCGCGGAGCTGCTGGGCCGCCCGAAGACCCGCCTCACCTATCAGATCGCCTGCCTCCAGCACGCCGGCCTCGTCACCCGCCGGTCGGTGTGCGGGGACAAGCGCGGCGTGGAGGTCGCCCTCACGGACAAGGCCCGCCGCCTGCTCACCGAGGCCTCCGGCCCGCTCGCCGAGACGGTCACGCAGGCGCTGCCCTGCTTCATGGGGCCGGACCAGCGCGCGGCGCTGTTCGGGCTGGTGCCCGACCTGGCCGAGGAGTCCCGCCGGGACTGAGGCCGGGTGAGCCGGAACGCCCTCGGGGGTACCCGGCGCCTGCTCGTCCCGTCACCAGCAGGAGGCCTTCATGGGCGCGTCGTACCTGCCCGACCCCGTCGTACGTCCCCCGCTCGGCGGACCGCCCGTCGATCCGGGGGCACTCGCGAAGGCGCTGCGCGAACGGGTCGACGGCGAGGTGCGGTTCGACGCCGGGAGCCGGGCCGCGTACGCGACGGACGCCTCCAACTTCCGCCGGACGCCGATCGGCGTGGTGCTGCCGCGGACGCCCGAGGCGGCGGCCGAGGCGGTGGCCGTGGCGTGGGAGCACGGGGCGCCGGTGCTGTCCCGGGGCGGCGGGACGAGTCTGGCCGGGCAGTGCGCCAACACGGCCGTGGTGATCGACTGGTCGAAGCACTGCCACCGGCTGGAGTCCGTCGACACCGAACGCCGCACCTGCGTGGTGCAGCCCGGCATCGTCCTGGACGAACTCAACCGGCAGCTCGCGCCCACCGGGCTGCGCTACGGCCCCGAGCCCGCCACCCACCCCAACTGCACGATCGGCGGCATGATCGGCAACAACTCCTGCGGCGCGACCGCCCAGGCACACGGCAAGGTCGTCGACAACATCGCCCGCCTGGAGGTGCTGCTCTACGACGGCACCCGCTTCTGGTGCGGCGAGACCAGCGACGAGGAGTACGCCCAGATCGAGCGGCAGGGCGACCTGCGGGCGGCCGTGTACCGGGGGTTGCGGGAGCTGCGGGACACTTACGGCGACGAGATCCGCCGGCGCTTCCCCGGCATCCCGCGCCGGGTCTCCGGCTACAACCTCGACTCCCTGCTGCCGGAACACCGCTTCGACGTGGCCGGGCTGCTGGTCGGCAGCGAGTCGACGCTCGTCACCGTGCTGCGCGCCGAGCTGGAACTCGTGCCCGTCGTGCGGGAACGCACCCTGGTGGTGCTGGGGTTCCCGCGGATCGACCAGGCCGCCGAGGCCGTGCCGGACATCCTGCCGCACGAGCCGATCGCCCTGGAGGGCGTCGACGACCGGCTCATCCACGACCAGCGGCTCAAGCACCTCAATCCCAAGGCGCTCGGCGAACTCCCCGACGGCCGGGCCTTCCTGATGGTGCAGTTCGGCGCCGACACCGTCGAGGAGGCGGACGGCCGGGCCCACCGCATGCTGGACGCGCTGCACGAGACCGAGCACGACCCCGACGTGGCGTTCCTCGACGACCCCGTCCACGAGCAGGAGCTGTGGCGGGTGAGGGAGTCCGGCCTCGGCGCCACCGCGCACGTGCCGCACCGGCCCGACACCTTCGAGGGCTGGGAGGACTCGGCCGTGCCCCCCGAGCGGCTCGGGGAGTACCTGCGCCGACTGCGCGGCTTGTACGAGGAGTTCGGCTACCTGAGCGACACCGGGCCCAGCTTGTACGGCCACTTCGGGCAGGGCTGCGTGCACACCCGGATCCCGTTCGACCTGTACACCGCCGACGGCGTGGCCGCCTACCGGCGGTTCATGGAGCGGGCGGCCGACCTGGTCGCCGAGTTCGGCGGCTCGTTCTCCGGGGAGCACGGCGACGGGCAGAGCCGGGGCGAGCTGCTGCCCCGGATGTTCGGCGAGGACCTGGTGGCGGCGTTCGGGCGGCTGAAGGCCCTATTCGACCCGCTGAACCGGATGAACCCCGGGAAGGTCGTGGCGCCGTACGGGCTGGACGAGGACCTGCGCCTGGGCGGCGACTGGGCGCCGCGGGACCGGCGCGACGTGCACTTCCGCTTCCCGCACGACGGCGGCTCCTTCGCCGAGGCGGCGAACCGGTGCGTCGGCGTCGGCAGGTGCCGGCAGCTCACCCACGAGGGCGGCGCGGTGATGTGCCCGTCGTACCAGGTGACGCGGGAGGAGGAGCACTCCACGCGCGGGCGGGCCCGGCTGCTGTTCGAGATGCTCGACGGGCACGGGGACAGCGCAATCCGCGACGGCTGGCGCTCGCGGGAGGTCAAGGACGCCCTCGACCTGTGCCTGGCGTGCAAGGGCTGCAAGAAGGACTGCCCGGCCGATGTCGACATGGCCACCTACAAGGCCGAGTTCCTGTCCCACCACTACGCGGGCCGGCCCTGGCGCCGGCCCCGCTCCGACCTGTCGATGGGCTGGCTGCCCGCCCTGGCCCAGGCGGTCGGGCGCACCCGGCTCGGCCCGGTCGTCAACGCGCTCACCCACACCCCGCCCCTGGCGAAGGCGGCGGTCGCCGTCGCGGGGATCGCGGACCGGGAAGTGCCCCTGTTCGCCGGGCAGACGCTCCAGCAGTGGTTCCGGCGGCACGAGCCCTCGGGCGACGGACGGCGCGGGACGGTCCTGCTGTGGCCGGACACCTTCACCAACCACTTCCACCCGCACATCGGCCGGGCCGCCGTCACCCTGCTGGAGCACGCGGGCTGGCGGGTCGAGCTGCCCGCCGAGCCGCTGTGCTGCGGCCTGACCTGGATCTCCACCGGCCAACTCGGCACCGCCGAACGCGTCCTGACCCGGACCGTCCGCCGGCTCGCCGGGCACGTCCGGTCGGGCGGCCTGGTGGTGGCGCTGGAACCGAGCTGCACGGCCGTCCTCCGCTCCGACGTGGCCGAGCTGTTCCCGGGCGACCGGGACGTACGACGGCTGCGCGAGCAGACGGTGACGCTCGCCGAGCTGCTCACCGAGCACTCCCCCGGCTACACGCCCCCGCGGGTGCCCGAGCGGTCCGCGCGGGCGCTGGCGCAGGTGCACTGCCACCAGCACGCCGCACTGGGCTGGGACGCCGACGGGGAGCTGCTGCGGCGGGCCGGGGTCGACGCGGAACGGCTGGAGGCGGGCTGCTGCGGGCTGGCCGGCAACTTCGGCTTCGAGCGCGGCCACCTCGCCGTCAGCGAGGCGTGCGCGGAACAGGCGCTGCTGCCGCGGCTGCGCGCCGAGGCCCCGGAGACGGTCGTGCTCGCCGACGGCTTCAGCTGCCGTACCCAGATCCACGAGCTCGACAGCGGCGGCCACGAGGGCGTGCACCTCGCGGAACTGCTGGCCTCCGCGCTGCCAGGCGGCCCGGGCAGCGCGTACGGCGCCGCGCCGGACGCCCGCCCCGCCTCCCCCGGGCGGCGGGGCAGGGGCCTGGCGCTCGCCGGGGCCGGGGTGGCCGCCGCGGGTGCCGCCGCCGGGCTGGTGCGGGGGCTGCGCCGCTGAGCCGGCACGCGCGCGCCGAGCGGCGTTCTCTACACCGTCGTAGAATCCGGGAACACGGGCGCGCCCGCAGACGTTGACCCGGAGACAGACCACACCTAAGGAGCCACTTCTTGTCCGCCAGACCGACGGACCCCCCGGGGCACAGTCCCGGACCATCCCGCCACGACATCAGTGATCGCGGCACACGGCGGGATGGTGTTCGATGAGTGCCGCGAACGCCCTCCTGGGCCTGCTCGCCGTGTTCGTGCTGACCGCCGGCACCGGCTACTTCGTCGCCCAGGAGTTCGCCTACGTCTCCGCGGACCGGCTCACCCTCGCGCGTGAGGCCGAGGCCGGGGACCGCAAGGCCGCCCGTGCCCTCAGGGTGCTGGAGCGGCTGTCGTTCATGCTGTCGGGCGCGCAGCTCGGCATCACCGTCACCGGGCTGGTCGTCGGCTTCATCGCCGAGCCGTCCGTGTCCGCGCTGCTGCGGCCCGCCCTGTCCGGGATCGGCCTGCCCGACGCGGCCGTCGGCGGCGTCTCCGTGGTGCTGGCCTTCGTGCTGGCCACGGTCGTACAGATGGTGCTGGGCGAGCTGGCCCCGAAGAACCTCGCCATCGCCGTGCCCGAGCGGCTGGTGAAGGCCCTGGCCCCGTCCACGCTGGCGTATCTGAAGGTCGTCGGACCCGTCGTGCACGTCTTCGACAGCGCGGCGAACAAGCTGCTGCGCAGGGTCGGGATCGAGCCGGTCGAGGAACTGCACCACGGCGCCACGCTGGAGGAGCTGGGCCATCTGATCGGCGAGTCCCACGAGCAGGGCGCGCTGCCCAAGGACACCGCCGCCCTGCTGGACCACGCGCTGGAGTTCTCCGAGCGCAGCCTCGACGAGGTGATGGTGCCGCGCGCCGACGCCGTCTTCGTCCGCAGGGACGCGGGCGCCGAGGAGGCGATCGGCCTGATCGCCCGGCACGGCCACTCCAACTACCCCGTCCTCGGCGACCACCCGGACGACATCGCGGGCGTGCTGGGCGTGCGCGAGCTGACGGCGCTGCCCGCCGCCCGGCTCGCCGGCGCGACCGCGGGCGAGGTGGCCCGCCGTCCGCTGCTGCTGCCGGACACGCTGGCGCTGCCCGACGCGGTGACGCGGATGCGGGAGCAGGACGACGAGTTCGCGGTCGTCCTCGACGAGCACGGCGGCGTGGCCGGCATCGTCACCTACGAGGACATCGCGGAGGAACTGGTCGGCGACATCGCGGACGAGTCCGACACGGTCACCGTGCTCGCCGTCGCGGACGGCGACGGCTGGCTGGTGGACGCCGGCCGCCGGCTGGACGAGGTGGCCGAGGCCACCGGGGTCCGGCTGCCGGAGGACGACGACTACGACACCGTGGCCGGTCTGGTCGTGGACCGGCTCGGCCGCTTCCCGACGGTCGGCGACCGGGTCACGGTCGAGCTGCCCGAGGGCGGCCTGGCCGTGATCGACGTGCGCACGCTCGACCGGCACGTGGCCGACCGCGTACGGATCAGCCCGTTCGTGGACGCCGCGGAAGCCCGAGAAGCCGAGGAGATGGCGTGAGTTTCCCGACGGCGGTCTTCGTGACCGTGCTGCTGCTCATCGGCAGCGGCTTCTTCGTGGCGGCCGAGTTCGCGCTGGTCGCCGCCAAGCGGCACCGCATGGAGAAGGCGGCGGCCGAGGGGCGGCGCGGTGCCGGCGCGGCCCTGGCCGGCATGCGCGAGCTGTCGCTGATGCTGGCCGGCGCCCAGTTGGGCATCACCGTGTGCACGCTGGGCCTGGGCTCGGTGTCCAAGCCGGCCATCTCGCACGAACTCGACCCGCTGCTGCACAAGCTGGGACTGCCCAGCGCCGTGTCCTACGGGGTCGCGTTCGCCGTGGCGATGGTCGTGGTGGTGTTCCTGCACATGGTGGTCGGCGAGATGGCCCCCAAGTCGTGGGCCATCGCCCACCCCGAGCGGTCGGCGATGCTGCTCTCACCGCCCTTCCGGGCCGTGGTGCGGGCCGTGCGGCCGCTGATCCGGCTGCTCAACCGGGTCAGCAACGGCCTGGTAAGGCTGTGCCGGGTGGCCCCGCGCGACGAGCTGGCCTCGGTGCACAACCGGGAGCAGCTGACGCACCTGGTGGAGGAGTCGGAGCGGCTGGGCCTGATCAGCGCGACCGACTCGGAGCTGCTGACCCGCTCCCTGACCGAGCCGGAGACACCGGTGGCCGCGCTGCGGATCCCCGCCGCGGAGATCACCTGGGTGGAGGGCGGCTCGGACATCGAGGCACTGCTGCGGACGGCCGCCGCGCACGACCGCACCCGGCTGCTCGTCCGGGAGAACGGCGTCGTCCTCGGCTCGGTCCACGCCCGGGACGCCCTGGTCGCCCGGGCCCGGGGGCGGGCCGGGACCGCGCGGGAACTGGCCCGGCCCGTGCCCGCGCTGACGGAGGACACCACCGTCGCCGACGCGATCGAGGTGCTGCGCCGGCGCCGGTCCTCCCTGGCCGTCGTCCGCGACGGCGCCGGCCGGCTCACCGGTCTGGTCACCCTGGACGACCTGCTGGCGCGGCTGCTGCAGCCGGCCGGGGCGGCCTAACCAAGCGGAATCCGAACCTCCAGCACATCTGCACACGGTTCGCCAGGACGCCACGGGGCGGCACGCCGGGCGCCAAGTCCATCACCCGTCATGGGGACTTGGCGCCGAAGTGCCCGCTTCGGGAATCGGGGCGCAATACATGTGCGGGCGGCAGGCCGACGGACTGTGTGAAGGAATGGGAGCATTTCGTGTGCCCATGGTCATGACGGTGAAGACGGTCGCCGCCATGACCGGCGCGACGCCGGGAAGCGGTTGGAACTTTTCTCCCGCGGAATGCTTTGATCCTGCGCACGGCGGAGCCGTCGGTACGGAATCCTGGTTCCGGATCCGGCGACCCCCCACGCGCGCCGCCAATGCGAGACATTCACGCGAAGGGAAACACCTCCAATGAACCTCACCTCTCGGGTCGACATCGCCGAGCTGTCCGACGCCGACCTGGAGAACGTCTCCGGCGGTATGGCGGGCGGTGCCTCCGCGGGCCTCGTGGGCAGCCTCTCCGCCGGCCTGGTCGGGCCGCTGACCGCCGAGCTCTGCGGCAGCCTCCAGGGAACCCTGTCGACGGAGGGCGGGGCGGCCTCCGGGAGCGCGGGCGTCCACACGACGTCGCTCTGACGCCAGCCGCGTAAAGGGCCCCGGGACACGGTTCCCGGGGCCCTTCGCCGTACCCGGGGTTCTTCTCACGGTCGCAAAGTTGGGGAATTCGCGAAACTCGTGACGGAATTCTGGACACGACGGGGGTGGGTAACACCGCGGCACGGCATGACGCAGACTTACACGGGCCCCCAGACCCGGCTGTAAACGCGATAGGACGAACCCCGTGAAACCCGACTCGATCCGGAACGAAGAACTGCCGATCTACGAAAGCCTCATACGCGAACGCGGTGACGTCGTCGAAGAGGCTCGCGTGGTCGCCGAGGAGACCCAGCACCAGATGACGCAGGCCCTGAACGGGCACGCTCCGCTGCAGCAGGAGACCGGCACCCAGCAGTAGGCCTCACGCGCGGGCATCGCCCGGCGGCGGGGCGGCGCCCCTCCTGCCGAAGGCCCACGCCATCCCCGGTTCCGTCACGCAGCGGAAGACGCGCCGCACGGACGGGGTGCACAGCGCCGTGACGACCACGGCCCCGACCAGGGTGGCGGCGATCGCGCCGACCGGCCGGTGGACCCAGGCCGGCTCGTACCAGCCCCAGTGCTTGGCGGCCTGGGCGACGAAGCCGTGCAGCAGATAGCCGTACAGCGTCCCCGCGCCCAGGGCGGTGAACCACGTCCGGCGCCCCGGCACCCAGGCGAGGAAGCAGGCCACCAGGACCGCCGAGCAGCCGAAGGCGGCCAGCGTCATCACGGGCCCGTACCAGAAGGGAGCGGCCAGCTCCCGGGCGCTGTCCGCGTGGAAGAACCAGGCGTAGTTCATCCGCGGCACCGCCCAGTACGCCACGCCCAGCGCGCAGACGGCCACCGGCACGGCGAGGATCCGCGCGGTGCGCCGTCTCACCCGCCGGAAGTGCTCCGGCCGCAGCAGCAGGCCCAGCACGAAGTACGGCAGGAACTGCAGGGTGCGCTGCAGGTCGAGGTCGTGGCCGAGGGACGGAGTGAGCGTCGCCAGCATCGCGACGCCGAGGGCGACCGGCAGCGGCCACCGCACGAGCCGCCACACCGGCGTGGTCAGCCGCCAGACGAACAGCGCCGCCAGGAACCAGGTCAGGTACAGCGGGTCCAGCAGGCTGACCGGCCGGTCGGGGTCCTGGCTGGTCCACCGGGTGAACAGGGTGTACGCCGTCTCGAACACCACGTACGGGACGACGACGCCGGTGACCAGGCGCCTGAGCCGTGCGGGGCTGCCGTCGAAGGTGCGTGAGAAGTAGCCGGAGATGACGATGAACGCCGGCATGTGGAAGGCGTAGACGAGCATGTACAGGGCCGTGACGGCCCTGCTGCCGGGGCGCAGCGGCTCCCAGGCGTGCCCGACGGCCACCAGCACGATCGCCAGGTACTTGGCGTTGTCGAAGAACGCGTCCCGCTGCCGGGGCGGCCGGGCCGGCGTGTCCCGCTCCCCCGCCCGCGGCTCCCGGGTCGCTTCGGCCACCGGGCGGGCCGTGGCCACCGTGTCACTCACGGGCCCTCCCGGGGATCCTCGAAGCGGCTGTGCCTCGTCTTGCCCGGGGTAAGGGGGTGGCGTCTGCGCGGAACATCGCCCGCACCCTAATCACAGGGCCGCACCCTTGTTCAACTCGTAACGGACGGGACCGGCTTCGGTTCATGCCCGGGTATACGTGCCGAGGCGGTCGATCGTCTCCCGCAGGGCGACCGTGAAGGGGTGCCGCGGCTCGGTCAGGACCCGTCCGGCCGGGCCCTGTTCCACGACTTCGCCGGCGTCCAGGACGGCGATGCGGTGGGCGAGGGCCGCCGTGGCCGGGTCGTGGGTGATGAGGACGAGGGCGAGGTCGCCGCGGTCGCGGACCAGGGCGGCGAGCAGGTCGAGGATGCCCCGGCGGGTGACGGTGTCGAGGCCGGAGGTGATCTCGTCGCAGATCAGGACCCGGGGGTGGGCGAGGAGGGCGCGGGCGAGGGCGGCGCGCTGGAGTTCGCCGCCGGAGAGCTCGCCGGGGCGCCGCCGGGCCAGGTCCTCCGGCAGGCCGAGCCGGGCGAGGGTGGCCGACGCCTCGTCCGTCGCCGCCCGTTCCCCGGCGCCCCGCAGCCGTACCGCCGTGCGGGCCACCTGGTGCAGGACGGGCCGGTGCTCGTCGAAGGCGGCGCGGGCGTCCTGGAAGACGTACTGCACGGCGGCCAGTCGGTCCCGGCCGCGGTGGCGCAGGCTGCGCGGCAGCGGCGTGCCGTCGAGGAGGATCTCGCCGTCGTGGTGGCGGTGGAGGCCGGCGAGGCAGCGGCCGAGGGTGGTCTTGCCGCTGCCGGAGCGGCCGACCACGGCCAGGCACTCGCCGGGGTGGAGCGCCAGGTCGGGGACGCGCAGGACGGTGGTCGCACGGTCGTGGACGGCGGTGAGGTTCCGGACGTGGAGGGTGGGCCGGCCGGGGTCGGCGGGTGCCTCTTCGCGCGGGGCCGGGGGCTGTTCGCCGAGCAGCCGGCGGGTCCACTCGTGGCGGGGTGCCTGCCACAGCCGGGCCGCGGGGCCCGACTCCACGACCCGTCCCGCGCGCAGGACGAGGACCTCGTCGGCGAGGGCCCGAACCACGTCGAGGTCGTGGCTGAGCAGCACGACCGCGATGCCGCGGGCCGCGACCGCCGCGAGCTGGTCGACGATGCCGCTCTTGGTGACCGGGTCCTGGCCGGTGGTGGGTTCGTCGGCGACGACGACCCGGGCGCCGAGCAGAAGGGCCTGGGCGAGGACGACGCGTTGCTGCTGGCCGCCGGAGAGCTGGTGCGGGTAGCGGCGCAGCAGCGCCTCGGCGTCCGGGAGCCGGGCGTCGGACAGGGCCCGCAGGACGAGTTCCCGGGCCGCCGTGCGCCGTTGGGGCCGGGGCAGGTGGCGTACCCGGGGACGGGCGAGGTCGTCGAGGAGGGCGCTGACACGGCGGGCCGGGTTGAGGACGGCCGCCGGGTGCTGGGGCACGTAGCCCACCCGGCCGTCGGCGGGCCGCTGCACCTCGCCCGTGACCCGGGCCCCGGGCGGGTACTCCCCCAGCAGGGCGAGGCCGGTGGTGGTCTTGCCGCTGCCGGAGGCGCCGACCAGGGCGGTCACCGTGCCGGGGAGCACGCGCAGGTCCACCCCGTCGACGATCGGGCGGCCGTCGATCTCGACGCGGAGGCCGTGGATCGCGGCGACCGGCTCCGGCGGGGTGGTCGGGTCCGTCTCGTCGTTCACGGCCGCCGTCCCTTCCTTCTCGGGCTCTTCTCCAGGGCGGCGTCGAAGAGCAGGTTGGTGCCCGTCGTCAGGGCGACGATCAGCAGGGCGGGCACGACCACGGCCCAGGGCTGGACGAAGAGGCCCGTGCGGTTGCGGTCGACCATGACGGCCCAGTCGGCGGCGTCGGGGGCGACCCCGACACCGAGGAACGCGGCCGTCGACACCAGGTACAGCACGCCGGTCAGGCGGATGCCGGCGTCGGCGGCGAGGGTGCGCAGGGACGAGCGGCCGACGTAGCCGACGGCGACGCGCCACCACGACTCGCCCTGCATGCGCAGTGCCTCCACGGCGGGCCGGGCCGCCGCCTCGGCCGCCGCGGCCCGTACGATCCGGGCCGCGTCGGGCACGTTCACCAGCGCGACGAGCAGCGCGAGCCCCGCGGCTCCCGGCGTGAACACGGACGCCACCAGCAGCACGAGCAGCAGCGACGGCACGGCGAGCAGCACGTCCAGCGGCCGCATCAGCAGCTCCTCCAGCCGCCGTGCGTGGGTGACGGCGCTGACGAGTCCGACCGGGAGGGCGACGAGGTAGGCGAGGGCCGTCGCCGCGAGCGCGGTCAGCACGACCGTGCGGCCGCCGTGCAGCACCTGCTGCCAGACGTCCCGGCCCACGAAGTCGGTGCCGAGCCAGTGGCCGCCGCCGAGGGTGAAGGAGGCGGCGCGCGGGCCGGGTTCACCGGCGAACAGGGGGCCGAGGAGGGCGAGGAGCAGCGGCACCGCGACGACCGCGAGGCCGAGGAGCAGCCGGCGCGGGGCCGTCATGCCGCCACCCCCGCCCGGGGCGTCAGCCGGTACGCCACCACGTCCGCGGCCAGGTTCAGGACGACGGTCAGCACGCCGAACACCACGGCGAGCCCCTGCACCACCGGCACGTCCCGTTCGGCGACGGCGTTGAGGAGGACGGTCCCGAGGCCGGGGATCACGAACAGCGCCTCCACGACGATGACGCCGCACAGCAGCCAGTCGATGGTGCGGGCGAGCTGCTGCGCGGCCGGGGCCAGGGCGTTGGGCAGGGCGTGGGCGTAGCGGACGCGGGCGCCGGGGACGCCGTAGCGGCGGGCGTGGGCCGCGTACGGCGAGGCGAGCGCGTCGACCATGCCGGCCCGGACGAGACGGGACAGGGAGCACACCGGGCGGGCCAGCAGGACCAGCACGGGCAGGACGAGCACCGCCGGGTGGCCGACGAGGTCGGTGCCGTAGCCCACCGCCGTGGGGGGCAGCCAGGCCAGTTTCAGCGCGAACACCGTCACCAGCAGCACGCCCAGGGCGAACTCGGGTACGGCGTACACGGCGAGGGTCACGGAGCTGACCAGCCGGTCGATCAGCCGCCCTTCGTGCCGGGCGGCGAGCACGCCGAGCCCGAAGCCGAGCGGGACGAGCAGGGCGAGGGTGAGGGCGGCCAGCAGCAGGCTCGGGCCGAACCCGCCGGCGATGTACTCGCTCACCGGGCGGCCGGAGGTGAGGGACGTGCCGAAGTCGCCGCGCGGCAGTCCCGCCGCCCAGTCCGCCAGGCGTTCGTGCGCGGGCCGGTCGAGGTCCATGGCCTCGCGGATCGCCGCGATGCGGGCGGGGTCGGGCTGGTCCCCCGCGAGGGCGACGGCGGCGTCGCCCGGCAGGGCCTCGGTGAGGGCGAAGACCAGCAGGACGACGGCAAGGGTCTGGAACACGCCGAGGGTGAGGCGCCGGGCGACGAAGGAACGCAGTCCGCCGGGCCCGCCGCTCGACGTGCCGCGGGGGGCCGTTTTCACGCCAGCCACACCTTGTCGAAGCGGGCCCAGTCGAGGGTGTTGGCGGGGGCCTTGGTCTCGACTCCCCTGACCTTGCGGGACGTGCCGAGGATCCAGTCGGCGAAGCCCCAGATCAGGAAGCCGCCCTCGGTGTACAGGCGGCGCTGCATCCGCTCGTAGACGGCGGCCCGCTCGGTCTTGTCGCGGGTGGACTGGGCCTGCTGGTAGAGGGCGTCGAAGTCCTTGTGCCGCCACTGGGTGGCGTTGGTGGTGGAGTCGGTGAGGAGGCGCTGGGAGATGTGGGCCTCGATGGGCATGGCGCCGGAGCGGTAGCAGCACAGGGTGCCGCCGTCGAGGATGTCGCTCCAGTAGGAGTCCTTGCTGCCGGTCTTCACGTCGATCGTGACGCCCGCCTCGGCGGCCTGGTCGCGGAAGATGCTCGCGGCCTCGGTGAAACCGGCGGCGACGGCCGAGGTGTCCAGGGTGACCTTCAGCTTCTCGGCACCGGCCTGCTTGAGCAGGGCGCGGGCGCGGTCGAGGTCCTGCGCGCGCTGCGGCAGTCCGTCGGCGTAGTACTCGTAGCCCTTGCCGAACAGGTCGTTGCCGACCTCGCCCGCGCCGGAGAGGGCACCGGCGACGAGTTCCTCGCGGTCGGCGATGAGGAAGAACGCCTCACGGACGCGCTTGTCGTCGAAGGGCGGCCGGTCGGTCTTCATGCAGAACGCCTGCATGGCGCTGTTGCGCAGCCGCACGATCTCGATCTGCCCCCGGCCCTCGTGGGCCCGGGCGGTGGTCGGGTTGAGCTCGTGGGCGTACTCGACCTGGCCCGCGAGGAGGGCGTTGACCCGCGCGGACTCCTCGTTGGCGACGACGAACTCGATCTCGTCGAGGTGCGGGGCGCCGTCCCAGTAGTCCTCGTAGCGGCGGAAGACGGCGGAGCGGCCGGGCGTGAAGGACACGAACCGGAAGGGCCCGGAGCCGATCGGCTTCCTGTCGAAGTCGCCCGCGTGCTCGGGGACGATGTACGCGCCGAACGCGGCGAGGACGTTGGGGAATTCGGCCGTGGGGCGCTTGAGGACGAACTCGACGGTCCGGTCGCCCCGGGCGCGGCTGGCGTCGAGGTCGATGGGTTCCAGGGACGCCTTGGCGCGGAACGCCTGCTTCGGGTCGGCGATGCGGCGGTAGCTGTGCAGGACGTCCTTCGCGGTGACCGGCTTGCCGTCGTGGAAGGTGGCCTCGCGCAGGGTGACCTGCCAACGGTCGAGGGTCTTGTTGGACTGCCACTTCTCGGCGAGGCGGGGCTGGGCGGAGAGGTCGGCACCGTAGTCGGCGAGCTTGTCGTAGAGGGCCTTGGCGCGGGCGACGTCGGCGAACAGGTTGGCCAGGTGCGGGTCGAGGGTCTCGCCGGCGCCGCCTCCGGCGAAGGCGGCGCGCAGGCGTCCGCCGCGCCGGGGCGTTCCGCCGCTGCCGCTGTCGGCCTTGTCGTCGGTGCCGCCGCCGCAGCCCGTGAGGGCGAGGGCGGCTGCACCGGTGGTGGCGGCGAGGAAGCCGCGGCGGCGCAGGGCGGGGAAGCGTTCGCCGGGCAGGCGTTCGTCGTTCATGGCTGGTCCTTCGGGTCAGTGGGTGAGCGTTCGCGCGACGAGGTGCAGCCGGTCCGCGTCGGTGCTCCGGCCGGGCACCTCGCCCTCGGTCCAGGGGGGTTCGGTGCGGGGGCCGGGGCCGTCGTGGAGTTCCAGCACCTCGAATCCGTGCGCGGCGAGGAGGTGCCGCAGCTCCTGCGGGAAGAGCAGCCGCCAGGCGGAGTGCTGGGTGACGGGCGGTGATCCGTCGTCGGTGGTCCAGACGCGGGTGCGGCGCAGGAGCTGGGCCGTGCGGTCCACCGTCAGCGTGGTGGTGGACCGGTGGGCCGTGCCCTGCCAGGTGAACTCGTTGACCGCGGGCCGGTCGAGGAGGTCGGTCCGGCCGAGGAAGTAGGCGCCGTTGCGCATCTCCGCGACGAGCAGGCCGCCCGGTGCGAGGGCCTTGCGGCAGGAGGTGAGGAAGCCGTCGAGCTGGTCGTTGGTGTGGCAGTACAGCAGGGAGCTGTCCAGGCAGACGACGGCGTCGAACGTGCCGAGGTCGAAGCCGTGCAGGTCGGCCCGGACGTACGCGGGGCCGGGATGCCGCGTGCGGGCGTGGGCGAGCATCGCCTCGGAGAGGTCGGCGCCGGTCACCGTCCGCCCGGCCCGGTGCAGCGCGGCGGCGTCGCGGCCGGTGCCGCAGCCGATGTCCAGCACGCGCGGCCCGGCCCCGTGGCGGCGCAGGCAGTCCTCCGTCCAGCGGGCGGCCAGCCGTTCGGCGTCGGGGAAGCGGGCCTCGTACAGCGCCGGGTTGTCGGTGAGGAGGTTGCCGCTGCTCGCGGACCGCCCATTGGAACCACGGGTCACGCCTCGGCTGCTGCTCGCGGACCGCCCGTCGGAGCCGCTGGTCACGCCTTGCTCCTCTCCCCCGCCGGGGTGGGGACGTCCGGGGCCGGGCTCGCGGGCAGGGCGTGGAGCCGGTGCAGCCAGGCCACGCCGAGCGCGGAGGCGAGGCCCATGCAGGCGCAGCACAGCCAGGGCAGCCACGCGGCGCCCCGCTCGCCGGTGTCCATGGCCCAGCCGACTGCGGTGTTGCCGAGGGCCGCGGCGACGCCGGAGACGACGTAGAAGATCCCGAAGTACGTGCCGGTCAGTTCGGGGCGGCCGAAGCCGGGGATCAGCTCCATCACGAACGGCTGGGCGATCATGACGCCGACGTAGAGCAGCAGGGCGCCGGCCAGGACGGGCACGATGCCCGGCAGGAACGCCGGCGGCAGGAAGGCCAGGCCCATGACCGTCAGGCCGGTGGCGATCCAACGCCCCCTGCTGCCCCGGGCCTTGAGGCTCCGGGTGATCCTCAGCTGCAGCGCCAGGTTGGCCACCGTGCCGACGAGGAAGACGATGCCCGCCGCCCCGTCCCAGCCGGTGGCTTCCCGCGCCCCGGCCGGCAGCAGCAGGTACAGCTGGTTCTCCAGGGTGAACATGCCGACCATGGCGAGCGCGAAGGCCAGGAACGCCCGGTTGCCGAGCACCTCCCGCCAGTCCCCGAGGACAGTGCTGCCGCTGGGTTCGGCCCTGCGCGCGGGCAGGACGAGGGCCTGCGCGACGGTGAGCACCGCGAAGATCCCGGCCGCGGTCAGCGCGGAGGTACGGAAGTCGACGAGGAGCAGCACGCTGCCCAGCAGCGGTCCGACGAGCGCGCCGGTCGTGGCGAAGACGTTGAACAGCGCGAACGCCTCCGCCCTGCGCTCCCCCGCCTCCTGCGCGAGGTACGCCCGCACGGCCGGGTTGAACAGTGCCCCGGCGACGCCGCTGAGGACGGAGGCGGCGAGCAGTACGGCCAGTCCGTCGCCGAGTGCGAACAGCGCGAAGCCGAGGGTGCGCAGGGCGCAGCCGGCGATGATGACACCGCGCGCGCCGAGCCGGTCGGAGGCGGAGCCGCCGATGAGGAACAGGCCCTGCTGGCTGAGGTTGCGGACGCCGAGGACGACGCCGACGACCGCCGCCGACAGGCCGAGGTTCTCGGTGAGGTGGGTGGCGAGGTAGGGGATGAGCAGGTAGAAGCCGGTGTTGACGCCGAACTGGTTGACCAGCAGCAGCCGTACGGCGAGCGGGAAGCGCCGCATCTCATGCCACGTCCGCACGTGCCGCCACCTCCTCGACGCCCAGTCCGGGAAGGCCGCTCGCCCGTACGACGCCGTCGGTGCCGCCGATGCCGGTCCACGGGTCGTGGGCGAGCAGCAGGTGCCCGTCGAGGTCGGCCCAGCGGGCCCGGTCGGCCAGGTGCACGGCGGGCGCGAGCCCGAGGGTGCTGGCGGTGAGGCAGCCGAGCATCAGCGCGGTGCCGCTGCCCTCGACCGCCTCGGCGATGCGGAGGGCCGCGTGCGCCCCGCCGCACTTGGCGAGTTTGACGTTGACGCCGTGGACGCGTCCGGCGAGGCGGCGGACGTCCTCCGGGCCGACGGCGTCCTCGTCGGCGATGACGGGCAGCGGCGCGCGCTGCGCGAGGGCGGCCAGGGCCTCCGGATCGCCCGGGGCGAGGGGCTGTTCGACGGCTTCCACGCCGAGGTCGGCGAAGCGCGGCAGCAGGGCGTCGGCCTGCGCCGCGGACCAGGCTCCGTTGGGGTCCAGGAGCAGCCGGGCCCGGGGGGCGGCGTCGCGGATGACGCGGACGCGTTCGATGTCGTCCTCGGGGTCGGGGGCGCCCGCCTTGACCTTGACGAGTTCGAAGCCGCGCGCGGCGAGGCGGCGGGCCTCCGCCGCGGCGTGGGCCGGGGCGGTGATGCCGATGGTGCGGGCGGTCGCGGCGACGGGGGTCGCGTCGGTGCCGAGGAGCCGGTGCACGGGGACGCCCGCGCGCTTGCCGGTGAGGTCCAGCAGCGCCGACTCGACGGCGGCGGTGACCATGGGCGGCGTGTCGTCGGGGAACAACTCCCCGTCCCGCAGGGCGTCCAGGGCGCTCTCCGGGTCGGCGAAACGGCTCAGGTCCACGGCCGTCAGGAGCCGGACCAGTGTCTCGGTGCCGAGCCCGTAGTACACGCTGGTGACGGCCTCGCCGTGACCGCGCAGTCCGTCGTGCTCGACGGTCAGCCACACGGCGTCGCGTGCGGCCATGGTGGAACGGGAGATGCGCAGCGGCTCGGCGAGGGCGAGGCGTACGGTGCGCAGGCTGGGCTTCACGGGCTCTCTTTCCGGAGGGCGGGGGCGGCGAGGGGGTCGCTGACGCGGGTGCAGCGGACCCAGCCGGCGGCCTCCGCCGCGTAGGGGTGCGGGATCTCGACGGGCCGGGTGGCGGCGGTCGCGGGGTCGAGGCCGTGGGCGGTGGTGAAGTCGTCGTCGTAGACCGTGCCGAGGTAGCGGTGCGGTCCGTCGGGGAAGACGGTGGCGACGACCGCCCCGGGGTGGACGCGGGCGGCCCAGGCGGCGACCCGGGCGGCGGCGCCGGTGCTCCAGCCGCCGCTGACGAAGGCGCCCCGGGCCAGCCGGCGGCAGCTGTCGACGGCCTCGGCGGGGCCGACCCAGTGCACCTCGTCGAAGGCGTCGTAGGCGACGTTGCGCGGGTGGATGCTGCTGCCGAGGCCGCGCATCAGCCGGGGCCGGGCGGGCTGGCCGAAGATGGTGGAGCCGGTGGCGTCGACGCCGATGAGCCGCAGGGCGGGCCAGTGCCGGCGCAGCGGGCCGATGATGCCGGCGCTGTGGCCGCCGGTGCCGACGCTGCACACCAGGATGTCGAGGTGGTCGAGCTGCACGGCGAGTTCGGCGGCCAGGGAGGCGTAGCCGGCGGTGTTGTCGGGGTTGTTGTACTGGTCGGGCCAGTAGGCGCCGGGCAGTTCGGCGAGCAGGTCGCGCAGCAGGGCGAGGCGTGCGGCCTGCCAGCCGCCGGGTTCGGCCGGGCGGTCGGCGATCTCCAGCCGCACGCCGTGGGAGCGCAGCAACTGCCGCATGGACGGCTCCAGTTCGCGGTCGCCGACCAGCACGATCGGATGGCCGAGGGCCTGTCCGGCGAAGGCGAGTCCGATGCCGAGGGTGCCGGAGGTGGACTCCACGACCGGGGCGCCGGGCAGGAGTTCGCCGCGCTCGCGGGCGCCGAGCAGCATGGACACGGCGGCCCGTGCCTTCATCCCGCCCGCCGCGAGCCCTTCGAGCTTGGCCCAGAAGCCGGGGTGGGGGCCGGGCAGGTCGGCGGTGATGCGGGCCAGTGGGGTGCGGCCGAGCAGGGAGAGCAGTTCCCGGCGTGCCTCCGGCCGGAGCGCGGTCGCGGTCATCGGCCGCCTCCCGGACAGGAGCCGCGGTAGCGGTGGACGACCCCGGGGCCGCCGTCGAGCCAGAAGAAGGGGTACGGCTCCGCGCACACCGCGCTCACCCCGTGGCCGAGGAGGCGGGGCAGCACGGCGCTGCCGGTCTGGGCGAACATCACGAGCTGCTTGCCGTGGGCCAGGGCGTGCAGCCGCAGCGGTTCGAAGGTGCCGTTGCCCAGGGTCATGCCGGAGACGAGCAGCGCGTCGCACCCGTCGGCCGCGGCGAGCGCGTCGGTGACCACCGGCTCGCCCCACTCGGTCGCGCCGCCCTTGAGGTCGCAGGGGACGTAGCGCAGGCCGCGGGAACGCAGCGCTTCCAGCAGGGAGTTGACGACGCCCACCACGAGCACCGTGGCGCCGGGCGGCAGGTCGAGCAGCTCGACGACGGCCTCGGCCCGGGCCCGGGACTTCTCCAGCGACGACCCGGCGGGCAGCGGCACGGGCGCGGCCCCCTGGTCCGGGGTGTGCGGCAGGACGTGCATCAGGTAGGCGTCGAGGGCCGCCACGCGCACCGGCGGCAGCGGGTGCTCCAGCAGCAGCGCCACGTCGGCGCCGACGCACTCCTCGACCGCGCTGTCCGGGAGCGCCCCGGGCTCGACGGCGCAGGAGCCGACGGCCTCGGCGAGACGGAGGCTGAGGACCTCGTTGCGGTAGCCGGTGCCGCGCCCGGCGTGCCGGACGGCCTGCCGGGTGGTGAAGGCGACGGAGACGCGCAGGGTGGCCGGGTCGGGTCCGAGGGCCCCGTCGCGCACCCGGGCCACGAGGCCGTCGTAGGACGTGCCGGTGACGGCGGTGGTCATCGGATCACCAGTCCCGAGCGCAGTTCGTCCAGCAGGGATTCGACTCGGGCGCGGGCCCCGAGCCCGTCGGCGTCGCCGGCCATGACGTGCCCCAGGTACTCGTTGTTGCTGCCGGCCGCCTTCACCGTCCTGCCGGGCTCGGCGAGTTGGACCTCCAGCACCCCGGGCCGGTCGGCCGTCCCGCTGCCGTCCAGCGCTTCGAGGGTGCCGGAGGCCTCCGGCACCAGGAAGCCGATGGCGGCGCTGCGCAGCCCGGTGTCGGTGTGCCGCAGGTCGGGTGCGCGGCCCAGGGCGACGTCGACGAAGGCGGCGGCCAGGTCGATGCCGGTGACGTGGCGTATGAGCTCGGTGATGCGGTTCCCGGCGGGCCGGGGGTTGACCTCGACCACGCGCGGTCCGGCGGAGGTCAGCTTGATCTCCGTGTGTGCCACGACCCCGTCGGTCAGGCCGAGGGCCTTGAGCGCGGCCAGGGCGGTCTGCTCGGCGGCGTCGGTGTCGGCCGGTGCCAGGGCGGCCGGGAACATGTGCCCGGTCTCGACGAAGGCGGGTGCCCCGCCGACGCTCTTGTCGGTCACGCCCACCACCTGGACCGCGCCCGCGTGCGACACCGTCTCGACGCTCACCTCGGGCCCGTCCAGCAGCTCTTCGAGCAGCACCACGGGCGTGCGCCGCTGTCCTCGGGCGTTGACCGGGAAGTCGGCCAGGGCCCGGCAGGCGGCGGCGAGTGCGGCCTCGTCGTCGACCCGGCGCACGTACATGCCCGCACACAGGTCGACGGGTTTGACGACCAGCGGATAGCCGATCTCCCGGGCCGCTCGGGCGATGTCGGCCCACTCCTCGCGCACGGCGAAGCGCGGGCCCGGGACCCCGGCGTCGTCGAGGACGCGGCGGGTGGCGTCCTTGCGGCAGGCGTTCTCGACGGCCTCCGGCCCGGGGCCGGGCAGTCCGAGACGGCCCGCGATCCGGGCCACCGTCGGCAGGTAGTAGTCGCAGGACGTGACGACCCCGTCGAAGCCGAGCACCTGGTGCAGCCGCTCGACCTCTGGCAGCAGTGCCTCGATGTCGTTGGTGTCGGCGGTGATGACGTTGCGGGCGCCGAGCAGCGGATGAGCCGTCCCCTCCGGTGCCGAGCGCAGGTAGTGGTGCAGGTCGCGGGTGAGGAAGGTGAACGTGTGCCCGTTCTCCCGGATCGCCCGCGGCAGCAGTCTGCTCATGGAGCCGACCCAGCTCTCGACCACCAACAGATGAGCCACAACTCCCCCTTTTCCACGATGAGTTCGAGGCGTGCGGGCAGCCCGGCGAGCCCTCCGGGGGGAGGGCGCCGGGTGTTGCCGCCGAAGACGTTATCGATAATCATTTTCATTGTCATCTGGTTGGGCGAAGATCTTCTGGAGAACCCCTTGACCCGTCCCGCACGCCGCACCGCACTGCTGTGCGCCCTCACGGCCGCCTCTGCGCTGCTCCCGGCCGCCCCCGTCCAGGCCTCGGAGGCGCCTTCGCCCCTGCGGTTCGGCGCCTGCCCGGACTCCGTCCCCCGGCCGGCCCCTCCGGAGCGCGTGGAGTGCGGACGGCTCACCGTGCCGCTGGACTGGCGGCACCCCCGAGGCCCTCGCATCGAGGTGGCGGTCTCCCGGGTCCGCGCCTCGGGCACGCCCGCCGAACGGCGCGGCATCCTGCTGGTCAACCCGGGCGGCCCGGGCGGCTCCGGACTCCCCTACGCGGTCACCAAGCGGGCGAAACTCCCCGAGAGCGTGCGGCGCGCCTACGACGTGATCGGCTTCGACCCACGCGGCACGGGGCGGAGCACCCCCGTCACGTGTGGCCCGATGGGAGGCCTCTTCGACAGCCCGGGCGGCGACCCGGTCCCGGTGGGGCCCGCGGCGGAACGGACGTACCTGAGGTCCCTGCGGGCCATGGCGGACGACTGCGCCACGCACGCGGGCCGCCTGCTGCCCCACCTGTCGACCGAGCAGACGGCGTACGACATGGACGCGATACGCGCCGCCCTCGGCGAACCGGAAACGAGCTTCCTCGGCGTCTCCTACGGCACCTACCTGGGCGCCGCCTACACCGCCCGGTTACCACACCGCGTGGGCCGGATGGTGCTGGACAGCGTCGTCGGCCCCTGGGACTGGTACGACTTCGACGTCCTGCAGAGCCGGGCGCTGCTGCGTCAGCGCGACACCTTCTTCGCCTGGGCCGCCGGGTACTTCGGGCTGGGCGAGACACCGGCCGAGGTGCGCGCGTCCTACCTGCGCGTGCGCCGGGGGCTCGCCGCACGGCCGGTGGCCGGTTTCGGTCCGGCGGAGTTCGACCGGGCCGTGTACCGCGCCCTGGGCCGTACCGAGCGGTGGGCGGGCCTGGCCGGCGGGCTGCGCGGCTACCTGGCCGACGGCGGCGTCGACGCGCTGCGCCCGGCCACCGCCTTCGACGGCCCGGACTCCCGCACGTACGAAGCGGCCAACCGCGTCGTCAAGTGCGCCGACGGGCCGGGCCCCACCCCCCGCGACATCGTCGCGGACATCCGCCGCACCCGCCGTGCCGACCCGCAGCCGGTGCTGACCGGCATGGAGGCGAGCACCTGCGCCTACTGGCACCACCGGCCCCCGCACCGCACCCCGCTCGGCAGCCCCGCCGCTCCGCCGGTCCTCCTGGTCGCCTCCGCACACGACCCCGTGACACCGGTCGAGGGAGCCCGCTCCCTGCAGCGGCTGCTCCCCGGCTCACGCCTGGTCACCCTCGACGACGACTACTCCCACGGCGTGTTCGCGAGCCGCGGCGACGCGTGCGTGGACGGCACCGCGGCGGCCTACCTGGTGGACGGAACGGTGCCCGCGGCGAACGTGCGCTGCCAGGGCCCCGGACTCCCGGCGCCGAAGTGACCCGGGGCGCTCACGCCTCCTTCCACACCAGCACGGTCAGCACGGCGCTCACGACGGTGACCGGGACGGCGGCCTGGTTCAGCAGCCGGACGCGCATGCTGCGTCCCGACGCTATGCGCTTCGTCACGGGCAGGACGGCGAAGGTGCCGCCGCCGGTCCCCACGATCTCGTGGATCGGGTGGTCCGCGCGGTGCTGGTCGCCCTGGTACTCCGACATGCGCGCCTGGACGACCGCGCCCGCCGGCAGCCCGTCGAGGTGGAGGCTGACGGTCCCGCTGAAACGGGCCGGTCCCCGGGCGAAGACGCTCCCGCCGGTGGCGTGATCACCGGTCTCGTCGCTCCACTCGGTGGCGAACTCCACCGAGTCCCAGGCGCCCGGCGGGAGTTGGTACCGCCCGGCGACACCGAGGTTGACGTACTGGGGCATGGGGTCCTCTCCTTCCCACAGGCCCGCCGGGAGGGCCAGGGCGTCGGCCACGTCACGGCGGAAGCCGGCCATGTCGAACCCGCGCGGGTCGACCTTCCAGTCGCTCCATTCCAGGTGGCCGATCGCGCTCTTGTGGCCCCAGCCGTGCGCGCGGCAGACCGCGGCGGTGGCCTTGACCATGGCGAGGTACTGGGCGGGGGGCCAGGGATCCCTGCCGTCGCCCTTGTTCTCGCACTCCCAGCCGTAGAAGCGGGCGTTGCCGTCGACCGCGCCGCCCGAGCCGTCGTGCTCGTGCGTGGGGGGCGGGTAGGCGCCGTACGACTCGCCGATGACGGCGTTCAGTACGTCGCCGTCACCGCCGCCGGCGTGGTTGGCCCGGCCGTTGCCGGTCAGGTGGACGACGCCGTCCTTGGTGATGCAGCCGGTGGCGAGCGGGCCGGGCAGGGCGCTGTGGCCGTGGTAGATGAGCCCGACGACGTCCGTGCCGGGCCCGGTGACGGTGTGGTGGATCATCACGCCGTGGACGGGCCCCCAAGGCCCTTTGTGATTACGGTTGTTGGTGCGCCAGCCACTGACCTCGTGAACGGCGCAGCCCTCGGCCTGCAACGCGGCGACGAGCCGGGCGGCGGTGAGCGGTGTGGCCATGCGTCGGTCCTCCGTTTCGGCGCGCTCGTGCCGGGGTGAAGACAGCGGTCGCAGCTGCGGAGCCTGACTGGCGGATCGTTTCGCCCGAATGTGCCGCGTGCACCTCGCCAGGTCCCCACCATTCTCGCGCCGCTCGCCCCGTCCCTCACCTAGCCGTACGCCCCGTCCGCGAATTCGGCGGGATTCCGACGCTGCCGCACCCGGGCCGGGTGCGGGGGTGCCGCCTCAGTTGAGGTTCTTCTCCAGGACCCTCAGATAGCTGTCGACGAAGTGGTCCCGGACGCCGTCGCCGGCGGGTGCGAAGAGGTCGGCGGTCATCCCGCTCACCCGGTCGGCCAGCCCGCCGATCAGCGGCATGGACTCGCGGATCCGCCCGTGGGAGTCGATGTACCGCAGGGCGCTCACATGCGTGTAGAAGGGCTCCGGCGGGAGCTGCGGCACGATGTCGTTGTTGTTGACGAAGCGGTACATGCGGTTCTTGTAGCCCTTGTCGTACGCGGCGGCGAGCGTCGGGTCGCAGGTGCGGGGCTGGCCGAAGGTGTACACGCCGTCCGCCGCCAGCCGCGGCTCCTCCAGGTACATCCGCGCCCCGGCGAGCATCGCCAGCGCTCCGCCGAGGCTGTGCCCCGTGAACCACACGCTCTGCCCGTCGGTGCGCCACTCGTCGAGCGTGGCCAGGACGTCCGGGTAGATCGAGTCCAGGGCCTCGGCGAAGCCGTGGTGGACGTACCCGGTGCCGTCCGGGCCGCGCCGCGGCGGTGCCGTGCCGTCGGTCAGCCAGTCCTTGATCTGCGCGGGTTCCGTACCGCGGAACGCGGTGATGATCATGTGGTC
The DNA here is from genome assembly GCF_964272415.1 of Streptomyces sp. SudanB52_2052. Taxonomy (NCBI): domain Bacteria; kingdom Bacillati; phylum Actinomycetota; class Actinomycetes; order Kitasatosporales; family Streptomycetaceae; genus Streptomyces; species Streptomyces sp. SudanB52_2052. The sequence continues at coordinate 2,249,626 of NZ_OZ186796.1, forward strand.
GCTGGCCAGCGTGTACGCCTGCGTGTCCTGGAGCGGGAACGGCGGCGTGAACCGCGTCTCGTGGTGGCGCACGCGGCCGAAGCCCCACTTGTCCGCCTGCTGCTCGATGGTGGCCCGGTCCTTGTACGCCAGCGCGCACGCCTGGGCGAGACAGTAGGCGTGCCGCAGGTTGTAGCCGGAGACGCGGTGGTCGAGGGTGACGGGAGCGGTCACGGTTTCCCTTTCGGCGGTGGACTCGGACGGGCCCGCCCCGAGGGCCGGGCACCGGGTCCCGTCGTACCGACCGGCCGACGACACCCCCGGGTCCGACACGCCTCGCGGACCGCGCCCCGGGGGGAATTCATCCGTACGGGCAGCGCCAGCGGAGCACGATGACGTGCCGCCCGCCCGGTGCACGTGCGTCCGGCCCGCGCTGGACAGCCGGTGACTGCCTGCTTAGACTTCGAGTCCAGAGTTTAGATGGACAATCCAACCGGGGTCTCATCACACCGGACACCGGCGTCATCGTTCGCACCTACGCCACATGAAAGGGCGGAGAACATGGACGTCCCCCTGTGAACAGTCCCGCGGGCACCACGAGCCCAGCCGGCGCACGGACCTTGGCCGACCCGGACACCCCGTTCGCCGTCGTCGACGTCCACCGGACCCTGCGCAACATCGCCCGCCTGCGGGACAGGGCCGACCGCCTCGGGGTCACCCTGCGCCCGCACGTCAAGACGGCCAAGAGCCTCGACGTCGCCGCCCTCCTCCACGAGGGCGCGCCGCCCTGCCCGGTCACCGTCTCCACCCTCGCCGAGGCGGAGGCGTTCGCCGACGGCGGCTACACCGACATCACGTACGCCGTCGGCATCGCCCCGCAGAAACTCCCCCGTGTGATCGCGCTGCTGCGCCGCGGTGTGCGCCTGCGCGTCCTGCTGGACAGCCTCGAGCAGGCCGTGTCCGTCGCGGAAGCCGCCCAAGGGGCCGGTCTGCCTCTCCCCACCCAGATCGAGATCGACTGCGACGGTCACCGCGGCGGCCTCAAGCCCGACGCGCCCCGACTCCTCGAGATCGGCAGGGTGCTGCACGAGGCGGGCTGTCTGGACGGCGTCCTGACCCACGCCGGCGAGTCCTACTTCGCGCACACCGCCGATGACCAGCTCCTGGCGGCGCGGAACGAACGCGACACCGCCGTAACCGCGGCCGAACGCCTGCGCACGGCCGGCCTGCCCGTTCACACCGTCAGCGTCGGCTCGACCCCCACCGCCCACGCCGCCGAGGACCTCACCGGAGTCACCGAACTGCGCGCCGGGAACTACGTCTTCTTCGACCTGGTGATGGCCGGTCTCGGCGTCTGCGGCCTCGACGACCTCGCTCTCTCCGTCGTCGTGACCGTCATCGGCCACCGGCCCGAATACGGGTGGATCCTCACCGACGGCGGCTGGATGGCCATGTCCCGCGACCGCGGCACCGCCGCCCAGCCGCAGGACCAGGGCTACGGTCTGGTCACCGACCTGGACGGCACCCTCGTCCCCGGCCTGGTCATGACGGCCGCCAGCCAGGAGCACGGCACTCTCACCGTCCGCGACGGCGCCCGCCTGCCCGACCTGCCGGTGGGCACCCGCCTGCGCGTCCTGCCCAACCACGCCTGCGCCACCGCGGCCCAGCACCACGGCTACCACGTCATCGACAGCGGCCGGGCAGCCGGCCCCGCCCCCGTGATCCAGGCGTACTGGCCCCGCGTCAACGGCTGGTGATCCGGGTGGCCGACCGGACGCGGCAGGGGGCGGTCACACCGGTGATCGACCCCCCTCACTCAGGTGCGCGCACCACGGGTACAGCCGCAGGGCCCGGTGCCACGCCTGCCGCCGGCGGCTCCGGGGCGGTTATCGCTGTACCAGGTCGAGGATCAGGGCGGCGATGTCCTCGGGGGCCTCCTCGGCCATGAAGTGGCCCGCCTCGGTGGTGAAGTGCCGGAGGTCGGTGGCCCACGGCCGCCAGACGGCAGCCGCGTCGAAGCCCAGTTGCCCGCCCCAGTCCTGCTGGACCACCGTCACCGGCATGGTGAGGCGGTTGCCGGCGTCCAGGTCGGCCTGGTCGTGTGCGATGTCGACGGTCGCGGTGGCCCGGTAGTCGGCGACGATCGACGCGACGGCGCCCCGGCAGGCACGCAGGTACTCGGCACGTACGTCCGGCGGGATCGCGTCGGAGCCGGTGGACCAGGTGTCGAGGAAGTGGCCGAAGAACGCGTCGGCGCTGCGGGAGATCATCCGCTCGGGCAGACCGGGCGGCTGGGCCATCAGATAGAGGTGGAAACCCACCGCCGCGTGGACGCCGCGCAGGACGTTCCAGGTGTCCAGGGTGGGCACGATGTCCAGGATTCCCAGGTGGGTGATCCGGTCCGGGTGGTCCAGGCCCGCCCGGAAGGCGACGTGCGCGCCACGGTCGTGCCCGACCAGCGCGAACCGGTCGAACCCGAGTGCGTCGGCCAGGCGGACGATGTCCGTGGCCATCGTCCGCTTCGCGTAGGTGTCCTCGCTGACCGGGACCGGCTTGCTGCTGGCGCCGTAGCCGCGCAGATCGGGGCAGACCACGGTGTGGTGCGCGGCCAGGGCGGGGGCGACATGCCGCCACATCAGGTGGGTCTGGGGGAAGCCGTGGAGCAACACGAGCGCCGGCCCTTCCCCGCCGACCGCCGCGTTCAGCTCGATGCCGTCGGCCACACCGATCGACCTGGTGGTGAATCCCGGAAGGGTGATGCCCATCGTCGTCTCCTTCTCCGAACGTCGTGCGCCACTGCCGTTCACCTGTGAACGGGTGAACGAGAGGAGGATCGGACAGCCGGATCAGCAGGGGATCAGCGGCGCCCGTCCGAGGCCGGCGCGGGACGACAATGAGCCCATGGAGATCCGCGTCGAGGTGCTCGGACCGATCGAGGTCACGGACGCCGGGGGCCGTCCCGTGGCGGTGGGCAGCCGACGCCGCCGCGAGGTGCTGGGCCGCCTGGTCGCCGCCGGCGGCCGGGCCGTCCCGCTCCCGGCGCTGGTGGCCGATCTGTGGGAGGATCCCCCGCCCACAGCCGCCGGGACGGTGCGCACCTTCGTCGCCGAACTGCGCCGCGCCCTCGAACCGGATCGTCCCCCGCGCACCCGCTCGCGAGTCATCGAGACCGTCGGTACCGGATACGCCCTGCGCGTTCCGCGGGCGCACGTCGACGCCCACCGGTTCGAGGACACCCTCAAGGCCGTGCGCGCCGCCACCGCCGGCGAGGTGGCCCGTGCGCTGGGCGACGCGCTCGCGTGGTGGCGGGGCGAGCCGTACGCGGACCTGGACGCCTCCCCCTGGCTGGCCCCGGAACGCGCCCGCCTGGCCGAACTGCACCGGCAGGCCGTCGAGTCACGTGCCCGGGCGGTGCTCGACCTCGGGCGAGGCGCGCCCCTCGTCCCGGATCTGGAAGCGTTCGCGACCACACACCCGTGGCGCGAGCACGCCTGGGTCCTGCTGTCCCGTGCCCTCTACCAGGCCGGCCGCCAGGTCGACGCGCTGGCCTCGCTGCGCGGCGCGCGGACGAGGTTGCTGGAGCGGTTCGGACTGGCGTCGGCGGAGAGCCTCGACCATCTGGAACGCGACATCCTCCGCCACGCCCCCCACCTCACGCCCACGTCCCCGGACGAGGACCGGCTGCGCCTGCTCACCCGCACCGAGGCGACGGGGACCTACACCAGGCTGCGCTCGATGAGCACCGTGGCCAGGGCCGCCGCGGTCACCGGCGGCACCAACCTGGTCCTCGCCCAGGAACAGCGTGCCGCGGCCGTCGCGGAAGCGGAACGGACCGGGGACCCCGACCTGACCGCCCGTGTGATCGCGGCCTACGACGTCCCCACCGTCTGGACCCGCCCTGACGATCCCGAACGGTCCGAGGCCCTGGTCGCGACAACCCGGCGCACCCTGCACCGACTCGGGCCGGGGGCCTCGCCCGCGCTGCGCGCACGCCTCCTCGCCACCGTCGGGCTCGAACACCGCGGCACCAGGGACCGCTGGGCCGCCGAAGCGGCGACCGAGGCCGAGCGCCTGGCCCGGGAACTCCACGACCCGGGCATCCTGGCTCTCGCCCTCAACGCCCGGTTCGTGCAGTCCTTCCAGCAGCCCGGGCGCACCGCGGAACGCGACACGATCGCCGGCGAGCTCATCGATCTGTCCGCCCGGCACGATCTGCCGATGTTCGAGATCCTCGGGCATCTGATCAGGATCCAGGTCTGCGCGGCCCGCGGCGAGACGGCCATGGAGACCGCGCACCACCACGTCACGGCGGCCGAGCGGCTCGCCACCCTGCACGAGACCCCGCTCGTCCACACGCTCACCGCCGCCTTCCGGACCATGCGGCTGGCCCAACGATCGAGCGACCCCGCCGAGGTCGCTCACGCCTACCGCACCCTGGCCACCGACCTCGCCGGCGCCGGCATGCCCGGGGTCGAAGCCGGCGTCCTCCCGCTCGCGCTTCTCTCACTCCGCCTGCGTCACGCACGCCCCGCGCCCACGGACCCCGCCCTCGACTGGGGCCCCTACCGCCCCTGGGCCCAGCCCCTCATCGACCTCGCCCGCGGCAACACCGCAGCGGCCCGCCGCACCGCCGCCGCCCTGCCGGCACCCCCCGCCGACCACCTCTACGACGCGCTCTGGGCCGTGACCGCACACACGGCACTCCAACTCCAAGACACGTCCCTCGCGGCACAGGCACACGACGCCCTCTCCCCCTTGCGCGGCGAGGTCGCCGGCGGAACGACCGCCATGCTCACCTTCGGGCCGGTGGACGACGTACTGGCGGCTTTGGAGGAGCACCTCGGACCGAAGAAGCACCAGCCGGGCCCGCCGACTGCACGTCGAGAACAACAGCGACGACGGTGACTGGCCTACGGGGTGGCGTTCTCGAAGAGACGGTTGAGGAGCTCCCCCTTCCACGTCACAGACCCCGTACCCCGTCGGGATCCTGCGGCGCAGGGCGTCCTCGACCTCCTTCCAGTCGCCGCCACGCGCCTCGGGCAGCCGGAGAACGCACTGCGCCCGCACCGGCCGACAAGGAGCCGAGTTGCCATGGGTTATGCAATGGCGACTCGGAACGGCCGACTCGCCTCGACAACGCCCGCCGTGCACGCAAGCCACTCACTGTCGACCGGCGAACGCGCACGGGCCACCGTCGTCGCCCGTACCCCGGTGCCCGCAGCGGACTGGCGACCCACTGCCGTGCCCGTCTCCTCCCGCACCAGGTCCCCACCGCGGTCGACTTCGTCTCCGCGCTGCCTAAGAACTCCATGGGCAAGATTTGGCGCGCGACGAAGGGCGCCGTCCCGGGCACCGAGCCCCAGGAATCAGGGAGCCAGCAGGTCAGAGGCTCTTCGCGGCGGGCTCCAAAATAACCACGCACTCGACAGCGGCCACCAGTTCTCCTCGACCACGGCGATGCCGTGTTCGGTCATGGCGCGGGGCAGCTCAGGGTCCCAAGGTGCCTCGGTGACGCGGCCGGGCTGAGGGCCGTTTGTGTGCGGGCGACCGCGGCACGATAGTCAGCCGCATCATACGCCAGGGGCGGGCCGGTGCCTTGTCCACGAGATACGCAGCGATCCGGACGCCTTCACCATCGAGTTCCCGCAGCAGCGTGGCGTCACTCGGTCGCTTCCGCCGTTCCATCGTCGGCGTCTTCGTCGAAGTGGAAGGAAAGCTGTCCAGGCCTACACGCCTTCGAGTCGGCTGCCGCCTCCAGCAAAGGGTCCACGGCCTCCTCGTCATCGTGTGGCAGCGCGTACTCGTCGGCAAGCCGGGCCAGGTGGAGCGCCAAGGGAAGACCGAGCACGTCCCGGTAATCGTCCCTGCACAACCTCTGCTGATGAACGAAGGCTGCCCACGCCTCGGGATCGTCACCCGGCTGCAGGCAAGCAACGGTGACTTCGAGTAGCTCCGGGTTCCAGCCGTTCGCCGTCGGACGATAGGCATTCCTGCCTTTGGCGTTGACGTGCGGCGTCAGCTTCGCGTCGTCGTTCGTCAGCTTGGTCTGCGTGCTCGCCTTGTCGGCCGTACTGTAGAAGACCCGACCGGACTCGCCGGGTGCGCGGGGCAGCCACACACCCATCGTGAAGCCGCCGCGCTGCTGCCCTGCCAGCTCTTCGTCGTTCTCCTCCCGCTCCGCCCACCACTGGGCGGTCTCGTCACGGTCGCTGTCGGCGACTCGGACGACCCGCAGCTGCTTTCCGTAGAGCCCGATCCTCTGCGACGGCCCGCCGTCGAGACCGATCCGGTCCTGTTCCAGACCGTCGTTCCTGAGCCACGGCCACCTCTTGCGGAGGTCCTGGGCGTGGGCCAGGACGAGGGTGGGTGAGCTGCGGAGCCCGGACAGGGTGTTCTTGACGAAAGCCGCGGTGAGGGCCGACTGTTGCGCCACTGTCTGGCAGTCCTCGCCCCTGACACGGCCGGTGAGGCCCTTGAGAAGTTCCGGATACGGCACCCATTCGTGCATGTCGGCACTGCGGCCGAGGACGCACTTCGCACCGGGGCGCAGCAACACGGCGATGGGGGTGAACTGGGCCTTGCCCGTGGGGCCGTCGTGCCGGCGTTCCACCAGGTGGAAGGCGACCTGGTTCAGGCCCTCGGGAAAGAGCTCCCCGAGGGTGTGCTGGGGTACGAGCCGCATACCCGTCTGGCGCAGAGCGTCCGCCCAGGCCGCCTCGGCACGCAGAGCCGCCTCCTCCTCTGCCTTGTCCTTCTCCAAAGAGGCGTCCAGCGGCTGGATGAACTGGGTCACCAGGCCTGCGTCCGCGCAGCCGAGTCGGATGGCGTGCTTGGGGTCGGCCCGACGCTTCTCCCGCTTGAACGGCTCCCACTCGAGCTCCACGATGGCGATCTGGGCTCCGGGGACCGAGGTGCGAAGGGACGCCATCGCCTCGGCGACCCGGGTGCGCCGCTCCCCGATGGCCTCGTCGTGCTCGCGCCCGGCGCGCGGCACACGGTCTCCGCCCAGCGGAGCTCCCAGCAGGCCCAGCGGTCGTGCGTGCAGTCGTACGGTCAGCTCCTCTGCCTGCCACTCCCAGGTCTCGGGGCCCTGCTCGCGGCGGTGGGCCTCCAGACCGAGGTCCTTCTCGGCGGCGGCCACGATCCGGTCCCTCTGGTCGTCGGTCTGGTGAAGCACCACGCCCACCAGGTCGGTGCCGTCCAGCGCCGCGGCCAGCGTGCGCCGGCGCACGGCCGCGTTCTCTGCCGAGAGCGGCGCCGACTTGGCGAGGATCTCCGCTTTCTTCTCCGGGGTGGCGTTCTTCGGGACGGAGGGGAGCTTGGCGAGGTGACGCCGCGGTGGCCGGGCGTAACGGCTGCGCTCCAGCTTCGGCACCGGGACGAATTCGGGCGCCAGGGCCTGTTCCGCCCACTCGATCAGACGGCGTCGCTCGCTGGGCATCAGTCCGGTATTGATGAGGTGCTTGCCCATGGCGGCCTGGTGGCCCACCGCCAAGCGGATGCCGTCGCGGCCGTTGCCGCCCTCACCGATCCAGTAGTCGGCCTCCTTGATGAGCCGGTCCGCCGACGGCAGGGCGTCGAGGGCGGTGACGGCGGCCAGCATGCCCTCGGTGCCACCCTGCCGCCAGTCGGTCGTCCCGTTCCTCCACTGGAGCATGGCCACCGAGAAGCGCTGCGGTACGGGGCCATCCGGAACGAGCGAGGCATCCGGGCGCAGGTACACCGAGACCCCCCTCCGGTAGGGCATGAACACTTTCCCGGTGACGAATCGGCGGACACCGGCGCTCAGGTGGACCCGCGGCACCGCGGAGAAGGGGACCGTGCGTACCGTGACGCGGATGACGGCCGAGTAGTAGGCGGGGCGGCGATCGCCCTTCCCGGGGACGTACTGGATCGGCGGCCACGACATCAGTTCCGCGCCACCGCTTCCGACGCCGCGCGCACCGCTCACCCCCGCCACCTGGTGGAAGGTCAGGCGGCGGCCTCCATGTTCGTACGGTTCCTGCCGGGCGATGCGGGCCGCCAGTTCGTCGGGCAGGAGTCGGTACACGTGTGGGGCGGGCAGAGCGGTGCCGCCCGGTGACAGGTCCTGCTCGAGGAGGTCGACCTCGGCGGGCTGCCAGTTCAGGGAGCCGGTGTCCAGGTCGCGGAAGCAGTCCAGCAGGAGCCGGGTGGCCTCGGGGTCGTCCGCGTTGCGCCGCAAGCTCTTGAGCCACGTGGCGACGTAGAGGTTTGTCACGGGTGCGGGATAGGGCCGCGCGCAGTACAGCCAGGGACGGTCGGCGCCGAAGGTGGCCGTGGAGTCGACGGTGACGACGTCCGGGGCGGTGGCGCGCATGAGCTGGTTGATCTGCTGGGTGGGCACCCTGCGGTACGTCCTACTCCGCCCCTCGCCCTGCCCGTGCTCGCGGAGCCGCTGGAGTGGTCCCTCCCAGCCGGCGGGCAGACAGAGCGTGTGCAGGGGGATTTTGAACGGCCCCTGTGCCGGGTCGGGCGCATAGGCCGCCGCGCGTACGTGCTGATATGTCATCCTTCGGTTCTCCTCTTGAGCGTGCCGGCCGGTCGGGCGGGCAGTCGGGGGTCTTCGGCGGGTGTTGCTGTCAGCCCATGTCCACAAGGGCGCGGTAGAGCGGCTCGTACAGCTCCCGTACGAGGGACTTGTCGAGCGCCGGCGGCTCCAGGGCCGTTGTGCCGTCGGCCGTGTCGTCGAAGTAGGGCGCGAGCACGGCGCGCATGCTCGCCAGCAGGCTGGTGTCGGGTGTGTCGGTGGACTGGAAGCCGGCCTCCCGGGGGGAGAACGCGGCGTCGACGAAGACCACTCGCGCGGGGACGCCTCCTCGTACGAGACGACCGATGACCTGCCACATCACCACGAGCTGGTCCCAGGTGAAGGCGGTCTTCTCGTCGTCGCGGAGGCTGGACCAGGCCAGGCGGCGGGTCAGGTAACGGTTCCACTGGCGGAAAGCGCGACTGCGGAAGCCGATGGCGGCCTCGTGGGGCGTGGCCCCGGCGAGGACACCTTGGGTGAAGACTCCGCCGACGTCGCGCAGGTGCCGCACCGCCCAGTCGTTGATGGACTGGATGGCGAGCGTGATGTCGTCGGGCCGGGGGTGGGGGCGGGCCAGGAAGTAGACGCTCCCGATCGCCGCCTTGCCGCCGGGCAGCACGATGTTGTGGCCGCGCTCGACCGCCAGGAGCGGGGCGACGAGAAGGTCTCCGCCCACTGCGGGGAAGGACTTCACGTCGCCGCGGGTGAGGGTGCGCACCGCGGTGTCCTCGGGCAGCCGGTTCCAGGCGGTGTCCGCGTCGGCGTCGTCGGAGACCAGCTGGACGACGCGGCCGTTCCACTCGGGGATCTGGTTGAGGTACTCGGCGGCCCGGCGTGCCTCCTCGTAGCTGCCGACGAGAAGCAGAACGCGACGCCGGTCCTCGTCGTCGATCTCGCGGAGTTCGGTGTCCAGCATGCTGACCGAGCCGGGCAGGCTGCGGTCGGGAACGGCCAGTTGCCGCAGCATTTCCAGGAGGGCCTGCGGGCGTTCCTCGGGGTCGCAACCCGACAGGCGCACGGGCCGGGGCTGGTCACCGCCGGGCCAGTGGAGGAACTCCTTGCGGAACTCGGTGCCTAGGACGGCCGCGACCTCGTCGTCCAGGGGGCGGAGCACGGCGCCGACCTCCGTGTGCAGGTGGTACCTGCCGGAGGTGCCGGCCCAACTGGTGGCGGACATGAGCAGGACGTGTGGGGCGGGCCGCCCGTCCACCAGGGAGAGGTCGCCGAGGCGCAGCAGCAGTTCCCGGCCCACGCCGTTGCAGTGGAAGAAGCGGAGCTCGCCGCTGCGACCGCCGTCGCGTTCCCGGTCGTCGAGGCGGAACTGGAAGCCCAGGACGTTGCCCATGGGTGATTCGGGGATGACCGGCTCGTAGTCCTTGGGTGGCCTGCGGGAGAGCTGGTTGGATGCGTTCTCGAGGTGGAGGGCGGCTTCGACACGCGGCCAGAGTGTGGTCATGAAGTCGAGCCGGCTGTGCAGGGCGGCGAGGATCAGCGTGAACTCGAAACGCCGGGCCTGTACGTCGATCCCGGTCCGCGCGAGGGCACTGGAGTGCTGGCCGACGATGCCGGTGAGCGTGTCACGGAGCCGTTCGCGGGTGCGGGCGCCCTGGGGCGCGTGGAGGAGTTCCAGGGTGAGGTGCACGAAGGTGTTCACCAGAGGTGTCACCTCGTCGTCGCCATGGTCCGGCTGTTCGTGCAGCGGGTCGTCACGAAAACGCAGCAGGGCGTCGTCCAGCGTGCGTGCTGCCGGGGGTGGCTGCTCGCCCTGGGCCCGGCCGGGGAACCAGCTGTCGAGCAGCAGATTGTGCAGTGTGTAGGCGCTGAAGTAGTCGACGCTGATCCAGCGCCTGAGCTGGTCGTCCTTCACCAGCAGGGCGTAGAGCCGGTCGGTGGCGGCGCTGACGGTGTTGACGGCGTTGGTCCAGTCGTCGACGTCGCGTGCGGAGAGCTGGAGTCGTCCGTCACGCGCCATCTGCTGCACCTTGTGGACGGCGACCTCGTCGAACCACGAGTTGGGGTACTTGCCCACCAGGGTGCTGGCCGGGGCGAAGGCCGCGTCGAGCTGCATCTGCACCCGGTCGGCCTCGTCCACGATGATCAGGTCGGTGAGCCGGCAGGCGAGTTCGAGATAGCGAAGCTGCTCGTCGTGCTGGTGTTGCGGCACGGAGCTGTGCACCAGGCCGGCCGGTGTGCCGACCCAGACGCGGGCGTCGACGAGGTCCCGGGCCCCACGATGCCGGGGGCATCGGTGCCACAGCGGGCACAGTCGCCGTTGCGGCTTGGGGCGGTCTTCGGTGGCGGTGGCCTCCGCGGCCAGGTACTCCTCGTCGAGCAGGGGGTCCGTCACTGCGGCTTCCTCCTGATCCGGGACGGTGTACAGGCCGAGGCAGGGCGCTTCCCGGATACCGAGAGGTCGGCGTGCTTCCAGGCCCCGCAGCACGTCCACGGGACAGGCGCTGCTCAGGTACGCGAACCCGGAGTGGTCGTGGCCGAGCATGGTCGCGGCTCCCGCGGTAGCTGTGCGGCGGTGCAGCCGGCTGATGTTGCGTTCGCGGGTGGAGTGACCCAGGATCGGCGCGGCCCGTACGCCGAGCCGGTTGAACTGCTCGACGACGGCGAGTGTTTCGGCGACGTCACCGACCACGATCGTGACGCGGCGGGGGGACTGGGTGACCAGGTGGTAGGTGAGGATGTCACGGATCGTGGACTTGCCTGCGCCGACCATGCCCACCATGTGCAGCAGCCGGTCGATCCTGAGCCGCCCCTGATTGGTGAAGCGGCCGAGTTCGTCGTCGCGTACCAGCAGCTTGACGCGGCGCAGCCGTCCGGCCCAGTCGTTGCCGTGTCCGTCCGGCGCCGCGGCTTCGGCGGAGTCCATCGCTTCGGCGGCCTTCTCCAATTCCGCCCACGTGACGTCGATGGGTTCGCCCTGCCCGCCGGGCAGCGCGTCCAGAGCGTGGGCGCGCGGCACCGTCCCGGTCAGCAGATCCTGCGGGAACTCCACGGAGTGCACTCGGTCCTGTGCGCGGAAGGTGTACTCGCCGGCTTCGGCGAGCGGGAGGTTCCGGGTGGCGAACTCGGGCGGCTGGGTGAGCAGTTCCTCGAAGACGTCGAACCGTCCTGCGGCGCGGGAGGGTTGCCGACGGCGTGGAACGGAATGCGGGTCGTCGAGGTCGTATCCGCGCAGTTGCTGCGGCACCTCGAGGTACGCCGTCAGCGCGTCCGTCCAGGCCCGTCCGCGCCTGAGGTCCCAAAGATGGTGGCGGGCGCGCAGGATACGCAGACGCTGCTCGTCGGACCGTACGTCTCCGAACGCCTCGCTGTAGGGGTAGCCCCCTAGCAGCGGCCAGACGTCGATGGCGGCTCGGGTGGGGGTCACGCTCTGCAGGAGGTACAGCCCGAGTTCGACGTCGAGGAGGTCGCCGGGCCGGAAGGAGCCGAGGTCGTCCGGCCATACTTCGTTCAGCTGCCGCGGGGAGCAGCGGCGGTGCCAGCCACTGCGGTCACGCATGGCGGTCTCCTTCCGTAGCGTCGGAGTGGGTGCCCGGGCGAGCGGCGAGCTCGTCGCCGACCAGACGCAGGAAGGTCCGGTCGTCGAGGAGGGTGACGCGGTCGGTCAGGGCGTCGGGCAGGTGGCGCCGGAATTGCCGGCCGTACGCTTCGTTGTCCCGGAAGCGATAACGGGGCACTACGAGGAAGGCCCGGTCGTACGGCGGGTCGGAGCGGAAAGGCGTGAGGGTGCGGGCGAGCTGGACGGGATTGACCCGGTCCTTGACGTCCACTGCCCAGAACCGGCCGTCAGGCAGGGGCACGCGCAGGTCGTATGCGTCGTAGTTGGGCCACATCTCCGCGGTGATGCCGAACCTCCTCCGCAGGGCGGCTTCGAGGTCGGTCTCTGCGAGTCCCGGGCTGGTGACGAACATCCGCAGGGGGCGGCTGAGCTGGTAGAGGCCGCCCTGGTCGGCGCGCAGGCTGCTTCCGGTGTCGGTCGTGCCGTCCCGGCGGCAGCGGTCCAGTTCGCACCGGTGGCCGCCGTCGGGCAGGGGCACCATCAGGCAGCGGCAGCGCCCGCACTGCCGGTACGTGCTGTCGGCGCATCGGTAGGAGGCGGGTACGGGCTCGTAGCACCGCTTGATGACGTGGTGGAGGAGCATGCCGCACGCGGGGTCCCCGCCCAGCAGGGCGAGTTCGGCGCCGGTGAGGACCGGCCTGGTGGTGAGCAGGGACCGGAAGGCCGTGTAGGCCCCGGGGTTCCTGGCGGCGCGGCACTCGGCGAGGGCTTCGAGGATGCGCTGGTTCTCGAAGAGTTCGGCGGCCGGGTCGACAGCGTCGACCTCCCATTCGAGGCACAGTTGGTGCGGCAGCCGGGTCTCGGGGTCGACGAGCAGGTCGTCAACCGCCCGGGCTTCCGCGGGCAGGTCCAGGGGCCATGCACGCAAGGGGCGCTCGTACGCCCAGCGGACCATCTCCGGGATGCTGCCCGGTGGCTGCTCACCGCGGCGCAAGCAGTGCAGGACGAGTCGGTTGTAGGCGTTCTGCACCTTGGCCGGGTAGACGGGGTGCGGCACCGTTCGGTGCCGGGACAGGCAGGCCAGGGCTCCGGCGATCTGCCGCAGCAGGGACTCGTCCGAGCCCGGGTCGGCCGCTGCGGCTTCCGCGGCCGACCCGGGAGCGGGGCCCTCCGTGTGTGCGTCACTCATGTCCAGGGCGGTCATCCCTGCTTCTCCCTCGCCTCGTCGCCGGTCGCGGCGCTCGTACACCACCGGGACACGGGACACCACTGGCAGTGCCGGCCCGGCCTGGCTTCCCACTGGTCGTCCTCGCGCCAGGGGCCGGCGTACCGTCGGAGCACGGCCTCGGCCTTCGCAACCTGCCGCGGGTCGGTCGGGTCGATCACGTACGGGGTGGAATCCTCGGGCCGGAGGATCTCCACCTCGACCCGGGATCCGCTGGGGTCGCCGCCCAGCGCTCCGCGCGCCAGCAGCACTACGGCCAAGGCGAGTTGGGGGTAGGTCTCCAGGAGGTCACTGCCCGGCCGAGGGGCTTTGCGGGTGGTCTTGAGTTCGCGCCACACCCAGGAGCCGCCCTCCCGGTAGAGCAGGTCGGGTTTGGCTATGACGAGGGCCTGCGCGGCGGTGTCGTGGACCACGCGGAGCGGCTCGCACTCGGCCTGCTCGATGAGTCCGGAGTCCTGGAACGGGCAGGCGGCCACGTGCTGGAGCAGCATCCTCCGGCCGATTTCCGCCTGCTCGTCGGGAACCTGCCATCGGCCTCGTGTCCAGTTCTCACCTTCGGCCGGCATGTCGGCGGCCGTACAGGGCGGCCATCCCTCCCGTCGGTGCAGCTTCTCGATCCACGCGTGCACCGCCTGGCCGAGCTTGGCCGCGCTGCTGTACTCGTCCGTCTTCGGCAGGTGCAGGGAGCGCAGGAAGCCCTGAGCCGGGCACACGGCGTGATAGCGCAGGTCGCTGACGGAGACCTTGCGCAGGGGCAGCCTGCACGAGGGCAGGGCCAGTACGCCCGGCGAGCGGTGCACGGTTCCGCACCCCGTGAACTGCTTGCAGTCGATGCACGCGGAGCCGGGGCTCGGAGGGCCGCCGTTGACGACGCTCCTGACGTGAGCGTCGCCATGCGCGTCGTAGTACGCCTTTGCCTCGGCGACGGTGCCCTCGAACTGGACGGACTCGGAGCCGTCGCCCAGACCGACCTCGACGATCCGTACGTGCGTTACCCGCGACGCCGCGGGATGCAGCGGAAACTCCTGCTGCCAGCGCCGCGGCCAGGAGGCGTTGACGCCGAAGGCCGCGGAGTAGGCGGCGACGGCGATCTCGCCCGGCGCGGACGCGCGCGCATCCGCGTGCCTCAGCCGCCGGTACTCGCGCAGCCGGCCGTCGGCCGACTGATAACGCCGCCACCAGGCGTACAGTTCCCAGCGCCGCCCGTTGTTCCGGCGCACGACCCAGTACGGCCTGACCGGTGTAAGGCCTCGCCGGTCACACCGGCCGGTGTAGAGCCGGACGGCGTGCTCGGCGTAGGCGAGATGCCCGGGATGCAAGGGGCGTCGTCGGTCGGCCAGAGCGCCGAGAGCCTGCTCCAGAGGCGTGCCCTCGAACTCCACCAGGTCCAGGGCGTCGCAGACCGGGCCGAGAGTGAAGTCCTCCAGGCGCTCCTGCGGCAGCTTGGAGGCCACCACCGCCCGGACAGCCGGCCGGGCCTTGGCCGCGTCACGGGACGGGCAGGTGTGGGAGCTGTCACCGCCCGTTCCTGTCCCCGGCCCGACCCGGACCAGGCTCTCGTCCCCTGTCATCCACCGCGGCATGCGCCATGCCATGGCGTACGCCATGTCCTCCCCTTTCCGGCTGGAGCGCACAGTTCGACCGGCCCAGCCGAGACCTCGGATGCGCCGCACGAACGAGCGTAGCGCAGGACTTTGGAAAAGATTGGAGCTGCTTGGAATTCAATGGCCGCATCGGTAAGCTGCCCGCATGACCGCATCGCTGGAGGATCTGGAGGAGCGGCTGTCGCAGTTGCGCGCCCGGCTGCGCGAGGCCCGCCGCGCTCGTGACGCCGCTGCCGCAGCCCGCATCCGCGGCGAACTCCGCGAGGTGGAGGCTGCCTGGGAAGACGCGCTGGACGCCGAGGATGCGGCCGAGGCCGCATCCAGTGAGCTGCGAGCTCCGTCGCAGGCACCTGCCCCCCGGGCAACTCGCGAGACGGTGTCGCCTTCGCAGCCGACACCGCGAGGGAAACGTTCCGCTCAGGGCGCCGTCCCCGTCCGCGAGCAGGTGCACCAGTCACTCACCCTGCTCGGCGCCCCCGCCGCTCCGAAACTCATCTCCTCCGTGTACGAGGCGTTCTTCAGCGAACCGCTCGTCGCGACCAAGCTGGCCTCGCTCCGCCGCGACGAGGAGCGGTCCTTCAACGCCCAGGGTTTCGCCCGCCCGTACTACATCTGCGCGGCCCTCACCCACGACCGGCTCACACCCGCACGTGGCCTGCTGGCCGTGTCGGTCTGGCCGCTCCAGCGGCGCGTCATCGGACCGCTCAGCCCGCGCGTCGACTTCCTCACCCATGCCGTCGGAACCGCCGAGCAGATCCAGCGACTCACCGCGGCCGGCCACCCACCGTCGGACGCCGCCTGGCAGCTGCTGCGCCGTTTCGCGCTCAATATCCCCGGCGCGTACGACAACGAGGACCTCGATCCGGCCCGAGTGATCTCCGCGGCGCGCACCGAGGCCACGGTCCACCAGGAGTCCGACGACGCCGAGCGAGGCGCTGCCGCGGAACGCGCACGCACCCGACTCACCGACGCCCAGCAGCTTTTCGGCGCCGCACCGCTGCACAACGCCCTGCGCGACGCGGGCGGCGGGAGCCACTGACAGCCGGCCGGAGAGCCAGCGGGCACCTCCGTGCCGCCACCGCACAACACCGTGTCAGATCACCGGGTAAGAAGAGAAGATGCCTCCGCACCACCCTGTTGAGCCTCCCGGCAACCGGCTCGCCGCCCTGCGCGGGCCGCGCCCCCCTCAGCCGTACACCGCGCGCAAGATAACCGCCCTCACCGCCAACCCGGCCTGCTCCCGCCGTGCCGTACTGGACGCCGCCGGCATTGACAAGGCCCTGCTCGCCCAGCGCATGGGCTACGAACCGCGCTTCGGCCAGTCACCCTTCGCCATAGCCCGGGAGCAGGCGTTCGAGGCTCTCGTGAAGTGGGGCGGGTACGCGGAACTCATCCGGCTGCTGCGCGAACAGCTCGGGATCCCCGTGCAGGAGGCCGGGGTCACCGACCTGAACGAGGTGGGCGGCGACACCTCCCTTGCCCGGCGCGCGAAGGAGACCCGCAGTCTGCTGACGCGCCTTGCCTCCGGCAGCGACGAGCGCCTGATCCTCGACCGGCCGCTGCTGACGCTGGAGGTCGCGGGCCAGACGGCCTATCTGGAGCCCCAGGCACTGACCCACCGTGTCGACGGGAAGTTCTACGTAGCCGAAATCCGCTCCTTCCCCGCGATCGACGGACAGGCGAACCCGACGGCTGTCGCGCAGACCGCGAAGCAGGCCGCCGTGTCCGTCCTCGCCCTGCACCGCACCTTCGAAGAGCTGAGCCTCGACCCGGAGCAGATCGCCCACGAGTTCCTGCTCATCTGCCCCAAGGACTTCTCCAACCGCCCCTACGGCCGCCTGGTGGACCTCCGCCAGGAACTCGACGCCCTGCGTTTCCAGTTGACCCGGCTGCGCCGCGCCGACGACCTGGCGCTCGCGTTACCGCCGTCGGCGACCCTCGACACCGACCGCGACAAGGACGAACTGGACTCCTCGGTGGGCGCATTGGACGCCTCCTACACACCCGACTGCCTGTCCTTCTGCGAGATGGCCCGCTACTGCCGGGACGAGGCCACCGCCTGTGCCTCCCCCACCCGGCTGGGAGGCACGGTCCGCAACACGCTTCCGGGCGTCGACTCCACCCGCACGGCCCTCGCGTACCTGGAGGGCGTGCACACGCCCGGCCTCGCCGAGGCCGCCGCCGTCGACCGGTTGCGGGCCGCGGAGCGGCTGCGCCGAGTGCGCCGGGGTGATGTCGCATGAGCACGCTCGCCGCCGTGGCAGCGCTCCGGGCCACCGAGACGGGCCGCGCCGAACGGCTGACGACCGTACGCCACGCCCACCTGGACGACCGCCCCTTCGTCCTGGTACCCCTCACCCTCGCCGGTGAGGCGTGCGCCCCACTCGCCGCCCTCGCCGGAACGGACCGGGAACGTCCCACTCTCCTGACGGTGCGTCAACCAAGGGACCGAGCCGAACGGTTCCGTTTCGCCGAACGTCTCGCCGCGCTGCTGCTGCCGTACATCGACGAGTGCCGTACGGCGGAGACGGAGACGTACACCGTGGGCCGCGGCGCGGACAAGGAGGAGCGCCGACGCTTCCTGCGTGCGCCGCAGCTCCTGGTCCCGAATGGCGAGGGCATCGCGTACGTCCGGCTGCTGGGCCGGCTGACCCGGCTGCGTGCCGTCGAGGGACCGTACGCCGTGGACCCGTCCGTGCCCGCCCTCGGCAAGTGGCTGACCTGGTTCGCGGACCGGGCGGAGTTCCCCGGCTCCTGCCTGCTGCAGGCCATGACCCGGCTGCTCTCCGCCCACTGGGCGACCGGGCAGAGCCCTGCCGAGGACTCCCATCTCGCCTCCCTGCTGGCCTGGATCGACCCTCCCGACGGACTCACCGGCATGGAGGCCGCCCGCGAGGCGGAGGATCCGCTGCGCTTTCCACCGGCCGGACCGGCGACGGACGTCGTCTTCGACCAGACGCTGCACGACCTGATGTCCCGTTACGGCGAAGCCGGCGACGACCGTGGCCGGGAGGCCGTCGGCCGCCAGATCGACCGCGAGTTACGCGGCCAGATGCTGCCGACCTGGGAGCTCGTATGGCGCGGGGCGGACCTGCTGCGTGAATTGCCCGAGGGCGGGCACGTCACCGAGCGGTGGACGTACGACCGGCGACTGTTCAGCGAGTACGCGACCTACCTCGACGAGGACGGCCGCCCCCAGGCCCGACGAGACCACGCCGTGGGCGCGGCCCGCCGTCTGGCGCGCATGGAGGAGGCGATGGCGCGGTACGACGCCGAGCGGGCGTTCGACGACCCGCTGGTGATGGCGGACTACGAGTTGTCGGGTGAGGCGTTCACAGGAGTGGTCGTGGCCCGTGACGAGGACCGCTTCACCCCCGGCGCGCGGCCCGGCTCAATGGTGTGGCGCCCGACGATCAGCGTGCACAGCGAGCTGCCCGTAAGGCTCTCCGAGGGCAAGGAGATCAAGTGTCCGGCGCGCCCCGGGCAGAAGGCGGAGATCGTCGAGGTGGTGCCGGACGGCGAGGGCCACATCGTGGTGATCCAGCTGAACGGCGGCTTCAACAGAGTGCGCAAGCCCCCGGCCCCGCCGGGCACTTTGGCCGAGGTCGGCGAGACGGTCACGTACACCTCGGTCGACCCCAAGTCCATGCCATCCGTCCTGCCCGCGGAGGAGGACACCCCGTGGACCCACGGCGGTCCGCCCGAGCCGTACGAACCGACCGACGAGGACGCGGAGGAGATCTGGGAATGACCGCTGCCCCGGAAACCTCGGAGACCCAACCCCCTGCCACTCCCGGCGCCCTCGCCGACCGGGCTGTCGCGGGCATTCTGTCCAGCCTGGACACGGCCACCGGCCGCGGCGTGGTCGTGGACTCCCCGCCCGGCGCCGGGAAGTCGACCCTCGTCAAGCGCGCCACCGGTCACCTCACGGCGGCCGGTCACCAGTTGATGATCGTCGCGCAGACCAACGAACAGGTGGACGACCTGGTCGACAACATCGCGCGGGAGTACCCGGCCCTCGCGCTCGGCCGCCTGCATGCGAGCACCTTCACGCTGCCGGAGCGGGTGCGGCAGCACGCCAACGTGGCAGGCAGCAAGGACATATCCGACCTGCGCGACCTGCCGGTCGTGGTCTCCACGGCGAAGAAGTGGTCGTACGTGAAGCCCGACAAGTGCGATCCCTGGCGCTGGGCGATCGTCGACGAGGCGTACCAGATGCGGTCGGATGCCCTGCTCGCCACCGCGCCCCTTTTCGGACCGGAGGACTCACGGGTGCTGTTCGTGGGCGATCCGGGCCAGCTCGACCCCTTCGCGACCGTGGACACCGACCGCTGGCACGGCCTGACCTGGGACCCGCTGCGCAACGCCGTCGACGTCACCCTCGCCCACAACGAGGACTTGGAGCGCCACCAACTGCCCGTCTCCTGGCGTCTGCCGGAGATGGCGGCACCGCTGGTGGAGAAGGCGTTCTACCCCTTCTACCCCTTCACCTCCGGCACGAAGGCCGCCGACCGAGTCCTCACGTACAGCAGCGCGGCACACCGTACGACCCCGCAGGACACGGTCCTGGCCCGCGCCGCGGAGTCGGGCTGGGGCCTGCTGGAGCTGCCGGCCCGCCACACCCTGGACGACGACCCGGAGGTCGCCGAGGCCCTCGCGGCGACAGCGGCCCGCCTCCTCGAGCGCGGCGCCCTGGTCAACGGCGAGCCGCTCACGGAGTCCCGCATCGCGATCGGCGCGGCACGCACGGTCCAAGCGGACGCGGTCCGCTCCCGGCTCACCGCACGCGGCCTCAGATCCATCACGGTGGACACCGCCAACCGCCTCCAGGGCCGCGAGTTCGACGTCACCCTCGTCTGGCACCCGCTGTCCGGCCGCCAGGACGCGTCAGCCTTCCACCTGGAGACCGGCCGCCTATGCGTCCTGCTCTCCCGCCACCGCTTCGCCTGCGTGGTGGTGGCCCGCGCTGGCATCACGGACCTGCTGGACCGGCATCCACGTAGCAGCCCGGTGTACCTGGACGTACCGCCCAAGTTTCCGGACGGGTGGCGGGCACATCAGGTGGTGATGGAGCAGTTGGGGCGCGCGGAACACCTGGCGTCCGCCTGAAGCGGCCTTCGCACAGGTCTTCCGGTTCAGCTGTCGTACTGAAAGCGCGCCGGTTCGCCGAGCACCGAGCGGGCGCTCTCGAAGTCGGCCAGGCGTGCCGCCACCGTTGCCACAGCGAGGCGTTCCGGGAGGGCGGCGGAGAACTTCAGCCCACGGGCGGCCCGGCGGTCCACGTCGGGCAGGACGAGGTTCTCGCCGCCGCTTTCGCGGGCCGCGCGCCAGTCGGACGGGGTGAGGTCCTCTCGGAGGTGCACGGTGCCGGGTGCGTCGGTCGCGCTGTTCGACCACTTCCCTCACAGAGCTCAGCAGCTCAGGTCGACACGTCCGTGATCCACCGGTCGCTGCGCCAGACCAGGTCGGGACCGATGATGACGCCGGACCAGTGGCACTCGAAGCCCTGGGCTCTCGCGGACGCGCGGAACAGCAAGGACTATCCCCCAGGCAGCACCAAAAGACTCGTGCGGGTGGGGGCATGTCCTTCGTGACTCCACCGGGATGGAGCGGAAGCCCGTCGGACCGCGTGGACGATGCGTTCGAGGGTACCTGGCGGCACTGACAGTCGTACCGGTGGCCGCTGGCCTGGCAGGAGACACCGTGCCCGGTGTCCCTGCCGCAGCTCAGCTGCCCGCGGTGGGCTGTCAGCCGTCAGCGGTGCGCCTGTGCCGGAGCCACGCTGGCCCGCCACTCGGGGGCGTCAGGTTCCTCATGGAACTCCAGAAGGTGCTGGCCCGCGTAGCGGGCGAGGGCATCGCGGACCTGGACCGGGGTGACGTGGAAGAACTCACGTCGTGCGTTGACCCTGTTGACCCTCTGGTCCTCGAACTCCTGGTGCAGGGCGCGTTCCAAGCCGACGGCATCGTCGCTGTAGATCAGCGCGTGCACGTCGAAACGGAAGGGCACGGAGGCGTCACCGAGCTCGTTGACGCGGTCCATGGGGTCGAGGCGGCGGGTGAGACCGATCTTGACCATGGACTCGCCGAAGGCGCCGATGTTGGAGATGACGTACACGTATCCCGCGCGGCTGTTGGCCTCGCGGCGGTTGATGGCCTCCTCCTCCGCATCGATCTCGCCGAGCTTCCGCTCCAGCTCCTCGATCTGGGACGGGTCCGCCTGGCCCGCGGAACGGGCCCGGTCCAGCGCCAGGACGAGGCGATTGCGCTCCTTGTCGAGCCGGGCGCGCTCCCGGGCGATCTCCCGTTCCAAGCGCTCCTCCTCGCGCTGCCGCGCCCGCTCCTCGCGACGCTGTTCCTTTTCCTCCTCGATCTTGGCCAAGTGGTCGGCGGTGAGTTCCAGTTCGCGTACACGCAGCCGGTGGTACTCGTCGGTCACCCGGATCTGCATGGTCTTGCCGAGTCGTGCGATGGTCTCCCGGGACTTCGCGAGCCGGTCGATGAGAGAGGCGAGGCGGTGGGGTTTCATGCCCCGTACAGCGGCATCGGCCTCGGCGTTGTAGGCGCGCAGCATCAGCTTGGAGAAGTCACGCACCATGCGGCGCCCCTCGGCGGCGGAGCCGTTGACCGTCCATTCGGTGACTCCGACGACGGCCCGCCCGTTCTTGGTGAGCGCCTTGTACTGCTCCTTGATCCGGTCGCATTCGGCCTTGTAGGCGACGGCGTCCGCGAGCGGGTGGCGGTACTCGTAGATGCCGGCCTCCTGAAGCAGCACCAGGTCGTCGGTGACGACCAGACCGCTTCTGGCCACAGCCAGCCGGCGCTCGGCCTCCTGGGCCTGTACCTCCATCTCGTGCAGCCGCTGCCGGGTACCGTGGAGCTCGTTCTCGGCGCGTTCGGCGGCCGCCTCCACTTTCGCGTCGAGGACGGCGTCGATGCGCTGCAGCTCGGTCAGGTGCTCGGCGTGGGTGCGGCGCAGGCGCTCGGTCTCCTGAACCAAACGCGTCGCGTCCGCGCCGGCGAGAGCGGTGAGTTCGGCCAGCAGGCGCTGGTTCTCCGCCCGCAGGGCCTCTGCTTGGGCGGCTTGGGCATGCAGCTCGTCTCCCAGGCGGGCGGCTTCCGCCTCCGCTTCCCTGCGGCGGCGGCCGAAGAGACCTCCACCGCCGGAAGGCCGGGACGAGTGCTGCGGTGCGGCGGCGGACGGAGTGATCGGCCCGGACTGCACGGGAACGGGTGCCGATACTGAGCTGGTGAACGGTTGCACAGGAACGGGCGCCGGTGCCGAGCCGGTGAACGGTTGGGCGTGAACGACGGCTGGTGCGGCGAGAGGCTGTCCGGGAGCGGGATGACCAACGACGCCGACCTGCTGGGCGTACCACTGGCGCCACTGCTGCAGGCGGTCGGCCAGGTTCTGGCCGTCCCGCTTGTCCATGTTCTTGAACTCGGCCGCCCACCCGGTGACGGACAGGGTGAGCACTCCCTGGCCCAGCCCGCCTGTCCAGTGCAGGTCGATGATCTCGCCGAGGGCATGCGACACGAGCCGCTGCCCGGTCCAGCCCTGCGCCCGGAACAGCACGCGGCGGTCCGTGAGGGCGAGCACACCCATCACGCCATCGTGGTGCGCGACGGCGAGGGCCTGAACGGTTTCGTCGGGTGTCAGCACCTCGGGAAGGCTCTTCACGGAGCCCTTGACCGGGAACCAGATGCCCTTGATCGCGGCCGCTGCCGCATCCACGTCGGGTCGGGAAGAGTATACGGGCAAGGGGAGTTCACTTTCTCTTGTCATTGTCATGCCTGTCAGCGCACGGACCGGTCATCCGGCGGCGCCGAGCACGCCCAGCGCCGCGTGGAGGACGGGCTCCACACGCAGGCGCGAACCGTCCCGGTCGAAGGCCTGGAGGGCCTCCAGGCACGTGACGGCCCGACGTGCCTCGTCGGTGTCGAGGCCGGCCATCTCGGCCGCGGTCACGGTGTAGGCATCGTCGTGCCATCCGGTGCCGAGCTGGTCGACGACCGCGAAATAAACGGCCTTGACGGTGCCGCTCTCCAGCAGGCCCACGGCCTCGACGAACTCTCCTGCGCCGCTGCTCTGTTCCAGCCACGAAGTGAGGTCCTGCAATACCTTGTCCTGGTCATGGTGGTGCTCACGCAGTTCCAGCACCTTGTCCAGCAGGAACGGCCAGCCTCCGGTCACCGCCGCCAGACGGGCCAGGCGCTCGTCCGTCTCGCACAGGCTGTGACGTTGTGTCCAGTCCTTCAGGCTTCGCGAGTCGTGCCGGCGCAGCACCACCACGGTGTCTTCGTCGGCCTCGGCGCCGGTGAGAAGGTCGGACCAGAAACCGAGCTGTCCCACCCCCGACACCAGGACGACGGACCTGGTGGACCCCGCGGTTTCGGGCAGGACGGCTCTTGCCAGTTCGAGGGACTCCCGGCAGGACTTCTCGCTGCCCCATGCGAGGTCGCTGATGAGCAGCCGCCGTTCGCCGGCGCGGTCGGCCGCAAGCTCCTTGCGGAAGGTGTTGGCGCTCCCGATCGGGGGCACCGACCAACCCGCCACCATGCCGGTCACTTCCCGCAGCGTCCGCTCCACATCCGCCACGCCGGTCGCCTGCGTACCGAGGACGACCCGGGCCTGGTTGACGCCCTCCCCCAACAGGTAGTCGATCTGGTTGACGGTGAGCGGGGCGGACCGACCGTCGGAGAGATCGGGTCGGCTCTCCAGCACGACGGTCTCCTCCAGTCGGGACTCCTTCTCCGCGCCGAGGAGCCGTGCCTCGATCTCCTGTGCGGTGCCGATCATGCGCAGTGCGTTGGGGCCTCTGAGGTGCCAGCCCTGTCCGTCGTTGTTCGGCGCCAGAACGCCAAGGCCGACCATCTCCTGGAGGTAGGCCCGGAAGCCCTCACTGTCGAGCTGCTCGAAGCCCTGGGGCCACCATCCGGCGCACTCCTCCCGCAGTTCCCGATCACTGAGACGGGTCTCGAGTCCGTTGTCCCGGGCATGCTGGGCGAGGACGTTGGCGATGACGTGGTAACGGTCGTCGAGGGCCAGAGTGTCCTTGAAGGCCGCGGTGATGTCCGAACGCAGCGAGGCGTCCTGTTCCACCGCGTCCACGTCGGACTCCTCGATGGTGTAGGGAGGCGGGGCGAGCGGAAGGCGCGTCCGCTTGTCCTGCATGACCTGCACCATCCGACTGCCGAAAATCTGCAGCAGGAAGGGCTGGTACGAGCAGAAGCCGAGCACCCGGTTCACGAGATCGACGTCGGCGAACTCGAAGCCGAGCGCGCGCATCGGGTGCACGATCAGGTCGGCCGCGAACTGCGGGGCGAGCGGCCCGACGACCGTGGGCGTCTGTGCCAGGTGGCTGAACGGGCCGTTTCTGGCGAGCCGCGTGAAGCGCTGCACGGAGTGCAGACCGGCGAAGACCACTTTGGCCCGGCCGCGGGAGTCCTCGCCGAGACCGCGCAGGCGGCGGGTCTCCGTGCACTCGGGCACGTCCGCCTCGAAGAAGCGGTCGCACTCGTCGAGGAGGATGAGCAGCCGCCGGTCGGGGTCCTGTTCGAGCCAC
Source organism: Streptomyces sp. SudanB52_2052 (assembly GCF_964272415.1). Classification (NCBI taxonomy): domain Bacteria; kingdom Bacillati; phylum Actinomycetota; class Actinomycetes; order Kitasatosporales; family Streptomycetaceae; genus Streptomyces; species Streptomyces sp. SudanB52_2052. The sequence goes on from NZ_OZ186796.1 coordinate 2,274,058, forward strand.
CGGGCGATGCCACCTGTGACCCGCTGCCACGACTCCTGCTGCGGACCGCGGCGGCGTGGTTCCTCCAGAACGCCCTCCCTGGTGAGCTCCTGGTCCAGGGTGGGCCAGATCGCCTCGGCGCCGAGTGCGGTGCCCCTGCCGATGCCGATCTTGTCCAGGTTGAGGTAGAGCTTGCGGTACGCCCCTGGGCGCTGTTCCTCGAAGCGGTCGCCCGCGTCAGCGAGCAGGGCGGACTTGCCGAGGCCCCTGCCGCCGTAGAGGATCTGGGTCCCCGCCGGGTCGTGGATGCTCTTGCGCTCGCGGTCCCGGCCGTAGAACATCTCCCGGCCGATCTGACCGCGCTTCTCCTTGATGTACGGGTTCACCGAGGAGAACGGCAGCAGCGTCTCGGTCGTCGGGTCCACCCGCCGGTTGCCGTGAGCCGTGAGATATGCCAGGGCAGCGTCATCGACGACCATGATCGGCTTGGTGTCCTTGGAGGCAGCGGCCAGCTCGGTGCGGGTCCTGCTGTCCAGCGTTCCGAAGTGGACGACGAGGAGGCTGCTCTCGTCCGGGTCCTGAAGGATGCGGCTGATGAGGAGCTTCGCGGCGGGGCGGCCCCAGATCAGCAGGGCACGCAGCTTGCCTCCCCTGTCCTTGATCTGCGATCCGAAGGCCGGCGCCCAGGCACGGCCGGTGACGTGCACGTCCGCCAGTTCGAAGAACCGGTAGTCCTTGCCCCGCGGAAGGTCGTCCAGGGGCCGAGCACGCCGCGCCTCGTATCCGAGCAGGGACAGGGCCGGGGTGAGGCTCTCCCGGGGGTTGATCTTGATACGGTCCTTGGTCGCGGCGAGCCTGCTCCACAGTTCCAGAGCCGCAGCGGCCCGTTCGGCCTCCTCCTCCGAGAGCGCGGCGTAGTCCAGCACCGCGTGGTCGCCGTACCGGCCCCGGGCTCGGACGGCCTCGATCAGCTCCGCGTCGATACCGCCGGGCAGTGCGTCGGGAGCCGCGGGGAAGAACGCCTCCAGATGCGAGTCCTCGGACCGGATCTCCGGCACGGGCTCGCCCAGTTCGAGGAAGTAGACGAGTTCGGCGGCGGTGGCCAGGCTGTCGGTGTCCAGATTGCGCAGGACTCGTTCACGGTCCTCGGCGCTCACGTCCGTCAGTGCCGCCAGCCGGGCGCGCAACCGGCCGGCCGCTTCCTCCCGGTAGCGCGGCAGGAGTTCCTCGACCCGGTAGAGGTTGCGGCGCACTGCGGCCAGCTCGCCCGGCCCGTCGCTCTCCAGTTGTGCCCTGGCATCCGCCAGCAACTCCTGGAGACTGACGTCCTGTTCGACGGTGAGTGCCTCATCCGCCTGGGACCGGCGGAGTCGGGCCGTCAGCTGCCGTGCCTCCTCGGCGAGGGCCGCGTGGCGTACCCTCTCGACCTTTCCGAGTTGCGCCCGACGCTCATTCGAGAGAGTCAGTGTGCGGGCTGCGGGGAGCACGCCCAGGTCCGCGAGGTCCACGATGGTCCGGACCACGCCGAATGCGTCACGGCCGACCTGAAGGTCGATCGCCTCGTCCCAGGTACGCTCGACGGCCTCGATCAGGTCCTCGACGGTCGGTTTATCGACCAGCAGGTTCCGCCTCGCCTTGTACAGCTCCGCGTCCAAGACCTGCCACACATCGGGCTCGGGTCCCGTCTCGACCGCCCGACTGTCGGCGTCCAGTCCCCCGAAGACCTCCGCGAACAGGTCTCGCGCCACCGAGGCGGTGGCCTTCGCCAGGGCGGCGGAACTGCGCTCTGCCGCGGCGAGGTCGGCCGCGACGCGTTCGCGGAGTCCCAGGAGGGTGAGCCGCAGGGAGGCGACGGCCTGGAAGGCCCACGCGTTCTCCTCCGACCGCCCGGCCTCCAGGTCCCGCTTGACGGCTCGCCACTCCCGTACGGCGTCCCGCACGCGCTCCACGTACTGGCGGACGTTGTTGCGGCCCGCCCCCTGGATGCCACGTCCGCCCGGGCTGCGCAGGGCGCCGTCCATCTCGTCGATGGCCGCCTCGATCTGGGTGCGCCGGGCGAGGTTCTCCAGCAGTTCGTCCGCGCGCCGCTCGGCGTCCGGAGCACCGCTCACGATCGCGGTCAGCACGTTGCCGAGAAGGCCCGTCGGGGCCAGCCAGCGTTGCACCATGGCACTTGCCCGCTGGTAGCGCAGCCTCGGAGCGGTGAGCAGGGTCTGGCAGGCGTCCACGGCCGCGCGGAGCTTGCCCTCCGTCTGGGAGACGCCGGCGATGACGGCACGGGGTGGCGCGATGAGGAGTGCGCCCTGCAGGGTGCGCTCCGCCACCGCGGTCGCCACCTCGTGCAGCGCGTCCGGCAACTGCGGAGCGAGCTCCCTCAGTTGCGCCCCGACGACCGGAGCGCCCGTCACCAGGGCCGCGCGTACCAGGGTGGGCAGCAGGAGCAGGGACAGGCCTTCGCTGTCGCTTCCCTCATGGGAATCCCAATCGTGCAGTGACTCCTCGATGAACTGGGCCGCGCCGCCGGTCCTCGAGTACAGCAGCGTCGACGCGGCGGCCAGACGCAGTGCGGCGGACTCGGTCTCCGGTCGTTCGGCGGCCTGTGACAGGTGGGCGGCCAATCCGAAGCGCTTTGCGGCGACAAGGCGGGCGAGGATCGGCTCGATGTCCTTCGGCCGGGTGCCGGTGGCCGGTTCCGTGTCAGTACCGGTGGCCGTGCCTAGCGCGGAGGTCACTGCGGGTTCCGCTGTGGCCGGTCGCGACGGCTCGATCCGCGGCTCAGGGGGCTCTGCGGGAAAGGAACCCTGGTCGACCGGCGGGAGCTCGGGGGCTTGCTGCGCTGCTGCCGTGTGCGCACCGGTGTCGCCGTCCGATGCGGCGGGTTCCTCCGCCTCGTGCCGGACATCGGTGACTTCTCGGTTCTCCGGGCCCTGGACGAATTCCTCGGACCGGCCGGGAACCGTGGCTTCCGTCTCCGTCGTCACGGTGATCTGCTGGTAAAGGACGGCGGCTACGGCGTACGGAGGATGCGCCACCGACAACTGCTGCTGGACGTCGATGATCGCCTGCTGGGAGTCGTGCTGCTGCCCCAGCTCGACAAGGCGCACCAGCAACCCGAGGAAGTGCGCACAGGTGTGGTCCCTTTCGTCCCACTGCTGCTTCGCGAGCAGCCCTTCGGCACGGTGTCGGGCATCCGCGATCACCTCTGCCACTGCGCTGTCCGGAGAACAGCCGAGCGTCAGCACGGTCGCCATGGCGCGACGGGCCCGCTCGTCCCTCTCGTTCCGTTCCGCGGTCGTACGGAACTCATTGATCGCGGCGAGAACCTCGGCGAGGCGGTCGGTGACACCGGTGACCCCGACCGTGGAGAGCAGGGCCTGCGTACGGGCGAATGCCCGGGAGACGGCAGCGAGCTCTGCCAGATCGGTGACGGCGGGCGGACACCCGTCCAGCAGGGCGAGACGCACGCGGTCGGCGGCGTCCCGTGCCTCGTCGACGACGCGCTTGATTTCCTCCTCGGCCGAGGTGAGATCGTCGAGGGAGAACTGCTCGTCACATGGCTGCTGTTCCCGCTCCGCGACGGAGCCGACAGGTTTCTGCAGCGACTCCTCCTTGGGTTGCCGGGGAGCCGGAACAGCCCTGGTCCGCTGCGTGTCCTCGGCCGCTGTGCCCTCATGAGACGCGGTGTGGTGGTCGAAGTCGGGAGTCGCGTCGATCACCTTTTGCGCCGCCTTGTGCACCACGTTTCGGACGGCCTCGTCCGCCTGGATGCCGAACCAGTCGTGATCCGCGGCCCACACGAGCAGACGAGCGTCGTACGCCGATGCCTGGAGGTGGGCGAACAGCGCCAGGCGCAGCAGACGTGCCCCCCAACGATCCGCGAGCCCGGTCCCCGTGTGGAGGGGAGCGCGTTGCCCGGCTACGCGGTCGATGTCGTTCATGATGCGGGCGGTGAGATGCGATACGGCGTGCTTGCGGTCCTGGGCCGACTCCACCCGCTGTACCCGCTTGAGCACCTGCTCGCTCAGCACGTGCCCGAAGCGCCGCGGCTCGATCTTGCGAAAGCCGAGGCCCCGCATGATGGCCTGACGGTCCTTGGGAGCGAGGGAGTTGAGCGCGAGTTCCGTTTCCCCGACCGTGAGTTCGTCCATGGTCGACTCCACGACCCGGCCGAGTTCGGCAAGAGCGGCGGCCAGTTCCTTGAGCAGATCGACAGGGGTACCCGGTGGGGAGAACGGTGGTTTCGCAACCACGGGATAGCTGGCGGTCATTCAGTCCCGATCTCTTGTGCCGATGCGTTGTGCGGTGTGAGGAGAGAGCGTGCGGTTGCGCGGCCCGGCTGACGATGGAGCGCGGTCAGCGGCGGCGGGCGTGCGCGGTGACGAAGGTGTAGCCGTGGGGCAGTTCCCAGCCGTCCGCCTTCCCGACGCGGCGGCAGTGCTCCCGGTAGGCGGCGCGTTGGGCGTCGGTCGGCTCCCAGCCTGCGGGCAGCCGCCGCAGGAAGCCGTGGACGAAGTGCTCTGTCCCTGAGCTCTGTCGTGAGGCGCCGGCGCCCGCGCCCGGCAGTGGCACGACCACGGGGTTCGGTGCGTAGCCGATCAGGGCGATCGGGGGTTCACCGTCGCGTGCGGGGTGGTGGGGCTCGCCTTCGGCGCCGCGGCTGCCAGTGGCCTCGTACAGGTGTCGTTCTGCGAGGAGTGCATCGACGGCCTGTTCCAGTGCGGTGACCTGGTGCGGCGCTGGCGTCGTGTCGTACATGCTCCTGGGCAGCGCGCTGCGGTCGAGCAGGGCATGTCCGTCGGGTGTGAGCCGACCGCACCGTCGTACGGCGCGCAGCACGAGGCGTGGGGTGTCCAGTCCGGAGGACGAATCACCGTCGCGGCTGCTACCGGGGGCACCCTCGCGTGTGAGGACCGAGGGGTCGTAGCGGTGCATGATGAGCTGCCCGTCGACGTCGACGGGTTCCTCCAGTTCGACCGTGTGGAGACGGAAGACCCTGCCACCGCGCGGCCACTGGATGTGGATGCGCAGTCCCGGGAAGAAGTCGATGGGCCACTGGACCTTCCGGAGCATGCCGGTTTCCTCGGTCAGGTCCAGGACGACCTCCTGGACCTCCTCTGAGGTGTCGAGCATCCCTCCAGGGTGGCTGAGTTCCAGCCTCACGGGGACGGATTCCATGCGCAGGTAGCGCAGCCCGTCCCGAACCATCCGGCTCAGCGGCAGCCTGTCCTCCATGAGGTGCGCGAGGCGCAACGGCACCTGCCAGCAGACCTCGCTGTCGTTGATTCTGAGGTAGTTCGGCAGACCGATCTCCTCGTCGTCGGCAAGCGGAGGGTCGGCGGGCGAGGCATCGACGTACTGCTCCTCTTCTGGCTCGGGCTGCTGAGGAATCGCAGCGGCCCGCGGGGCGCGCGGGTTGACCGTGTCCCGCCAACCGCGTCCCGCCGGGCTCAACGCGTCGCCGGCATCCGCCTCCTGCGAGCCTGGATGGTGCGACCGCCAGATGCCGCCGCTCTCGAAGTCGTCGTCCAGGGTGATCCTCACGTCGCTCTCGGAGCGCAGGCCGTTGTCCGTGTCCCCGCGGACGAAGTCCGTGACCGCGAGGTTGGCACGGCACACCGAGACCGCGTACTCGACACCGGTCAGCAGCGGCTCGGCACCGTCGACACCACGCAGCCAGGGCCCGATCGCCGTGTACACGGTCCGGGAGCCGTTCAGGCCGCGGCGCCGGCGGGCGTCCGGGACGGCTCCGCGTTCCAGGGAGCCGGCGAGGGCGTGCAGGTCCGCCCCGCCCAGCGGCCCGTCGTCGCACAGGCCGGCTGCGATACACGTGCGGGTCAGCGCGTAGTGGCCCCAGCTCCGCAATGTGCCGCTGGTGCGCAGGGCATGGTTGACCGCGTCCATCAGCCCCATGAGGGCCTCGCGCAGCCGTTCCTCCGCTCTGCCGCCGGCAAGGTGGGCGGCGGACACGGGAACGAGAGGGCTCAACAGAGCTTCCCGCTGGTGGGTGAGCAGGTGGTGCACGAACGCAGTCGTGTCGTCGAGCCCGGCCGCCGATGCGGAGGGGTACCGGGCGTCCACGACGACATGTCCGTCCTTGTTGAGCCACTTCTGGCGTGCGCGGAACCGCTTGAGCTTGGCCTCGCCGAGCTGGAGCGCGGGGCCGAAGGCCGTGAGGTCGGGCACGAGAAGTTCCCTGCGAACGGGCTCTGTTGCTTCCTGCGGTTGCCCCGGTCCCGGCGCACCGGCCGGTGCGCCGGACACCCAAGCCGGTACTTCTACGTCTTCCTCGACGTCGGGGTGCCGGCCCTCCTTGTAGACGATCTCGGCGTACAGAGGGTCGGAGCCCGTTTCTATCCGGACGAGTGCTCCGACGAGAAGGGCGGGTACCTCGTCCCCCAGAGTCAGGGAGGGGAAGGCGTCGAGGTCGAAGGGGCCGTTCCCATAGCCCTCGCCGCCGAGCTCGTAGCCGAAGTAGGCGGCGTTGAAGGCGACCGCCGTGTGCACCGGACCCCGTCGGTCGTCGACGACCGCCTCCAGGTAACGGCGGAGCCGGTCCATCTCCTCGGGCGGTGTCGCCCGGTGTCCCCCGGTCATGGCGGGAGTGAGCACGGGCTCGTGGTCGTACGGCTGCCAGACGTCCGTTCCGGCTCTGGTCATCGTGGTCATGTCCCGCTCTCCCTCCGTGTCGATCCGTTCCCCGCCTGCCGTGCCGGGCGGACCGCGCGCCAGAGGCCGTCCTGGCCCTCGACGGCGGCTCCGTCGGCGGCCAGCCTCTTCAGGCTTTCACCGACCGCGGGATAGGGAAGATCGGCGCGGCCCCCGAAGTGGCGGCTGTCCCGTATCGCCCTCGGCAGGGGGATCATCTTTCGGCTCCTCGGGTTGTAGGAGGATTCGTCTCCGCGCAGTGCGTGCCAGAGCCGGCGCGGGTGCACGCCCTGTGGCTGCAGCTGCAGCAACCGGTGGACCTGGAGGTCGACGCGCTGGTCGCGCAGCGAGGTGTCGGTGCGTCCGCCGTCCCGGGGACGCGGGCTGTGGAAGGCCTCGGCGACGGCGGGGCGCCGTTCCTCCGTGGGCCAGCGGCCGGTGTCCCAGCAGGCGGAGCAGCGGCAGCGGGCCGTAGTACAGCAGCCCTCGGGGAGTTCGGCGATGCCGAAGTACTCGGCGAAGACCCGCTGGGCACAGACCGTGGTCGAGTCGAAGAAGCTCCTCAGCCTGGCCAGCTCTTCCGCTGCTCGGCGACCGCGTCGGCCGAGCAGCGGAAGGTAGCCGTCGGGCAGGGTGCGGGCGCGCACGGCGACACCGGTGACCAGGCGGCGGCTGGGTGCCGCCGAGACGTCCAGGAGACCGCGGTCGTGCAGGTCGGCGAGGAGTTCCCAGGTGGCCCCGGGGCCGTCGGCGACCGAGCGGTAGCCGACGCAGCGGTCGGCGAGTTCCCGGTCGAGGAGCCGGACGTCGACGTTCCTGGGCATATCCCACGAGAGGGCGGTGTGAATGACGTCCTGCTCGATCCGGACGAACTCGGCTTCCTCGTCCGTAGACTTGTCGGCAGGGGTACTGGCCTGCCTGGCGGTATACGGCCGCAGGTCGCCGGGCTTGACCGCGCAGTACGGGGGGTGGTCACCGAAATCCTCGACCGCTCCAAGGTCGGCGAGCGCGCCGAAGGCCCGCATGATGCCACCCTGGTAACGCTCCCGGGTGTGCCGGTCCTCCAGCTCGGACTCGCTCAGCGCACCGGTCGCCGCGTCCTCGGCCATGAGGACGTCGGCCAGCCGCTCCGGATCGAGTGTTCCGTCGTTCTGTGCGAGGACCAGGGCGCCCATGCGTCGCAGCAGGGACGGGGTCAGTTCCTGGCCCGTCATGAAACGGACCATGCGCAGCCCCCGGCTCGTGGCAAGGGCAAGGCCGCTGTTGACGGGCCCTTCACCAGTCGTCTCCCGGCCCGCGCTGTCGCGCCCGGCCCGTCCGATCTGCTGGTACAGCGCGGCCAGGTCCGTGGGCGGAGACACGCACATCACAGTGCGCACGTCGGGCCGGTTGACACCGAGCCCGAACGCGGAGGTTGCGACGATGACGACAGGTACGAAGCTGTCGTCGCCCTCGTGTGGCGCTTCCCGGAACTCCAACATGACGGCTGCCTTCTCCGCCTCCGTCAAGCGACCGTGGAACCGCAGCACGCGGACGCCGGCGTCGCCGACGTACTCGCGCAGGTGGGTGTAGAGGGTGTTGACCTCCTTGACGGTGAGGCAGTACAGGATGGCGTGGCCGTCGAGCGCGTCGACCACACGCTCCACCAGCCCCGCAACGCCGCCCTGCCCCAGCCGGTCGAGGGAGCGGCGGAAGACGGCGAGTTCGGGCCGGACCGGATTCTCACGCACCGTCACCAGCCCGCCGACGACGCCGGGACGTCCCGCTTCGGCGTCGGCCTCGGCCGAACCGGGCTCGGGCACCTCGGCCGGCATGGCGAACAGCCCCTCCCGCAGTGCCTCGTGGACGGCGCGGTTGGCGGTTGCCGTCACCGCGGTGACGGCAACGCCGTGGTCGCGCCGCAGTTCGTCCAGGAACCGGCCGACTCGGCGCATGCTCGGCCGGAAGTCCTCCCACTGCGCCAACGTGTGGGCCTCGTCGACGGCGATGCGGGTCACCCGGCCCGCCGCCGCGGCTTTCCGTACGGTTTCGCGGAAGCGCCGCTGGCAGAGGCGTTCCGGGCTGACGTAGATCAGGCGGATGCCGTGGTCGGCCCGGCCGAGGAGTTGGTCGGTCACTTCCGTCTTGCCGGCTCTGCTGCTGGACTCCCGCAGCGGCGAGATCAGGGCGCGGACCGCTCCGCCGATGGACCGGTTGAGTTCGAGGGCTTGGTCGTGCATGAGGGCGACGAGCGGGCTGACGACCACGGTGACGCCTGGCAGGACCAGCGCGGGCAGCTGGAAGGTGAAGCTCTTGCCGAAGCCGGTCGGCAGCAGTCCGAGTACGTTGCGGCCGTCGGCCGCGGCGGTGATGACGGCCTGCTGGGCCGGTTTCAGGGCCACGGGCTTGTCGGAAAGCCCCAGCAGGCCGCCGATGTGGGCGCAGCGATTCCTGACCTCTTCGGCGAGGAGGCCCTGTTCCCGCAGCTTCCGGGTCTCCTCGGGAGTAAGCGCGAGTTCGCGGATGCGCCGGGTGTGCGGCAGGAGGGTGTGCCGTTCGAGGGCCTCGTCGGTGCACAGTTCGGCGGCCCGGGCGGCATCCAGGATTCCGTGGCCCGCCATGAACTCCCAGATGCGGCGCCATCCTGAGGCCATGGTGGTGACGTTGCCGCCGCCGATGTCGCCGGTGTCCGGGTCGGGGCTTTCCAGTCCGTCGTCGAGGCTGCCGAGGAAAGCCCGTCGGTAGGAGCGGCGCAGGCTGCTCTGTCCCGCGAGTTTACGGTCGCTGATGACGACGACGCCGCGGTGCCGGTCTGAGCGGATGAGCCGGCCGACCGCCTGGCGGAGCTGGAGTGCGGCGAGCGGCAGGTAGTAGTGCTCAGTGGCAGCGCCGTCCGGGTCGGGGTGGCCGGCCTGCTCGGCGCGTTCGGCGGCGGCCGCGCGCCGGGTTTCCACGATCGGGGCGGCGAACGGCGCGAAGGGCAGTTTGTTGATCCAGACGAGACGCAGCCGCCCGGCGTCGGAGACATCGACCCCTTGCCAGAGACCCTTGGTGCCGACGAGGAACCCCCCACCGTCCCGAGGGTCGGTGAATTGCTGGTAGGCGCGGCCGTTGCCGAGGGTGAGCGCCTCGACGACCGGGGTGTCCAGTGCGCGGGAGCGCAGTTCCTCCACGAGGTGGAAGCCGATACCCGCGGCGGTCGAGCGTGCGGTGGTGAGGATCATGCCGCCACCGTCGAACCCGTTGCCGTCGGAGCGTAACCGTGTCATCTCGGTGGCGAACCCGGCCACCTGGTGGGCGACGGTGCGCAGTGCTCCCTCCTCCTGCTCGGCCCAGGACGGGAAGTCGGAGAAGCACACCACTTCGGCCTGGTTCCGCAGGTCGAAGGGGGAGGGCAGGGCAAGGGAGGGCAGATCCTCCGGCAGCCCCAGCCGACTCCGTACGAAGTCCCACTTCCCCGCGACGCGGAGGGTCGCGGAGACGTAGTGGACGCGGTCGAACGACTCCAGGTAGCGCCGCCACTCCGGATCGGCGGGCAGGTCGACGGGGCTGGTGGCGATACGGAAGCGGTAGGAGCGCAGCTCAGCCTTGGGCTCGGCCAGTTCTTCCAGATGGATGACCCGGGAGGGGAGAGCGTCCGCCGGAATGACAGCGGGGTCCAGGAAGGCGCCGATGTCGGATGTCACACGGTCGAGTGCCGTGGCGAGGGAGTCGGTGTGCGAGGCCAGCGCGTCCAGACGTTCCTGGACCAGCGGGTCGATCTGGGCGGTGTGCTGGGCGACGTACCGTTCCAGCGTGATGCGGCAGGTCGCGAGGGCTTTGGCGATGCGGTCCAGCAGCAGTGACAGCCGCCGGGTGTCCCGGGTGCCGGAGGTGCTGGAATAAGGGCTGGCGAGTGTGGTCGCGCGGCTGCCGATCCGTACCCCCACTCCCTTGGCCTGCGCGTCGAAGGCCTGGGCCGCCATCCGGGGAAGCCGTTCATCGTCGAGCAGCCGCTCCAGTTCGGCGATCGCGGCGGCGGCCTGGTCATGTGTCGTGCCCGGGCGTGCCTCCGCGATCCATGCCTGATGCTCCGACAGCAGTTCTTCCAGGTCCTGGTAGTCGACGGCGACGGTCAGCGCGGACGTGGCGGCGTTCTCCAACTCGTGCGCCTCGTCGATCACGAGCAGCACGTCCGGCCCGACGGCGCGCAGGTCGTCCAGGTGGGAGAGGACGAGCGCGTGATTGGCGAGGACGAGGCGATGGCTGCCGATCGCCTCACGGACGGTGTCGGTGTACGCGGTGAGAGGGTTGCCCGTACCGGGGCCGTAGTCGCCGTCGCGCTGGGAGAGCGACTCCAGCCAGACGGACAGTCCGGGGCCCGCGTAGTCGGTGAAGAAGGCCGGCAGGTCCACCGGGTCGACTGATCTCGCCGTCCATGCCTGCGGGGGTTCCTTCGTCGCGAGCAGGCGCAGTGCGAGAAAGACGACCAGTTCTCGGAAGCGGAGATGTCGGGAGAAACGGGCGCGGCCGCGGGCGGTGGTCTGGGAGCGGCGCCTGTGCGTGGCTTCGGCTAGGGCTTTTGTGAGGGCCGCGAGGGAGAGCCGGTTGGACTTGCCCTTGACCAGGTCCGCGATGTCAAGAACGCCGGGCAGCGCCCGCTCCAGGTCCTGGATGTCCTTCGCCATCTGGCTCTGCAACTGCTTGGTGTAGGTGGCGACGACCGCCGTTCGGTCGGCGCCTCCGGCAAGCCAGTCGAGTGCTGCGGCGAGCACCGCATAGCTTTTGCCAGTGCCGGTGGGTGCTTCCAGCAGCCCGCTGACGCCTTGGTCGGTCCAGTCGTGCAGCGTCGCCGTCATCTGCTGCTGGGCAGGGCGGGGTTCTACGCGGAGGCCGTGCACGACCCGGGCGAGAGCGGTCGGATCCACCCGGCCGTCGACGCCCCGGAGCTCGTCCGGGATGACGAGGGGACCACAGACCGGTGACAGGCCGTCAGCAGTCCGCCGCGGTGGGTGCTGCGCAAACTCGGCGCCCAGTAGGCGGGCCACGTGCGCCTGCTCCCAGACGAGTGCTTCTCGTTGGCCGCTTCTCTCCCCCTCGGCGAGTTCCCGCAGCAGCCGCCACGCGTCGGAGTCGGGGCAGACGTCCGCGACGAGCCCGCGTAACTCGGGTGTCCGGTCGGCGAACTCCGCTGCGGCCCGCTCCAACAGGCGGACGAGCATGGCCGCGTCACCGTCCGCCGTGTGAGCACGCAGATCCGTCCTGGGTACATGAAGCTCACGTGCCAGGTCCTGAAGCCGGTGGGACGGGGCTGTCGGCCACAGCGCATGGACGACGTACAGGGCGTCGACGAGGCGTACGGCGCCGAGCGGGTCACCGGTGCCGGCCTCCTTCGCCGCCTCGGTGGCGAGAGGGAAGTCCAGCTCCGTGCCGTTGTAGGCGACGACGACGTCCGCATCCGCGAGGAAGGCGCACAGCTCCGCCCATGCTTGCTGCGCGGGGACCCCCCGGTCCAGCACGGCTTCCCGCACCGCGCCGTCGCGCAACTCGTCGCTGTCCCCGGGGAACCTGAAGTACCGCTGCCAGCGAGGCGCTGCCGCCACCCAGTCCGGGTCGGCGCCGCACCTGAGTGCTGCCGCTTCGTAGACGTGACGTTCCACGTAGGGTGCGGTCGCGGTGGTGCGTACGACGCTCTCAATGTCGAGTGCGACGGCCCGCAGGACGGACGGACGGGGCGGCGACGCGCCATCGAGGGACTTGGTGTCGCTCACCGACGGTTGCTCGGAGACGCGTGGCTCCGACAGGGCAGCGGGCGTGAGACGACCGTCCGAAACGATCAGCAGGCCCCCACCGACCGCCTCGCTGATCAACTTGATTAACCGTTGCTCCGGCAGCCTTCCGAACTGCCGAGTCGCCTCCACGACAAGGTCCCGCTCGGAGATTCCGGACGGGAAGGCGCACACCACGTCTGCGATCTTCCGCGCCGCAGCAGAGACCACCTGCTCGTCGGCCATTGAGACACCCCCCTGTTACACGGCTCCCGGCCGACGCCTGATCACCGCATCACCCCTGGTGGCTTCGGCTGCCCCTCCCCAGGAGAGCCGAGGCACGTGCTCGCGGCATCAGTTATGACATCTACGCCCAACAGCATGAATGACTTGACCCTGTTGGACATATGAATCCATCGCTCCGGAAGCGCCACTGTACGCCCGGTGCCACCAGCAGTACCCCCATCATAGACATCTTTGGAAGTTCTTGGAATACCGAGGAAGTCAATGGGCCGAAGGCTGACCCATCGGATGGAGGGGCCTCCCCGCTGACCCCCATACGCCAACTGCCGGCCACCCCGAGGCGGAGCCTTCGCCGTTCCAACAGAACTTCAGCGGGCATTCCCGAAACCACTGTGGCGCCTCGCGGGGCGCCAACACCTGCTGGCCTTCTACTGCGCGCGCTGCCGCGGATGCGGCTTAGCCACCCCGGCTCCTCGACCTGGTAATCACCAGGACAGGTCAACGACCCGCCGAAGCCTCAAACCCACCCACAACTCAGCGGCTTTTGCGGCTGGTTCAAGAACGGCCACGCACTCCACTGATGCGCCATCGGAGAGATGTCGGCCTGAGCGAGTCCCGGAAAAGACCAGGTCAGAGCAGCCTTCTCGGCTTGCCGCGCAGCGCGGTGCGCCCAGAGCGTCAAACGAGCGTCACGGTCGACAGCCCGTCCCGCCCAAGCGGGTCAGACCGAGCTGCCACGACCAGTTGCCCCCGCAGAGATGACCTCGTTTGACCGCTACCCGAACCAGGACCCTGCTCCTCCAGTGTGGCCGGTGCTGCAGCGCCCTGGCCGACCCGGCACTCCCACGTTTGACGCTACGTCAGGGGCGTGAGTCAGACGAAACCCGCAAGTAGCCAAGCCTTCCGTGTCGCGAGACTAGACAGGAGCAACGTCCGTATCCGTTAATCCATCCCAGGTATCACTCGAGAGGTTGATCGAACCGAGACCCCACCGGATGAGCACGTGACGCGTCGCGCCCGACCGCCCGACCTGTGAACGAACGCACCGAAGACCAAGCAGTCACCTTCCCCCCACCGAAGGGTGCGAGATGTCTTCCTCCGTCAGCAGACGGCGTCTCCTGCAAGTGGCCGGGGCCACGGCCGCCGCCTCTGCCACCGGTTCCTTCATCGGCGCATCGCCCGCCCGAGCGGCCGCCGTCCCTCCCGCAAGGGCGGACATCGGGGTGTCCGCGCATCCCTTCGCGCTCGGCCAGGTCCGGCTCACCGCGAGCCGCTGGCTGGACAACCAGGACCGTACGCGGAACTACCTGCGGTTCGTCGATGTGGACCGGCTGCTGTACAACTTCCGCGCCAACCACCGCCTGTCGACCAACGGCGCGACTGCGAACGGCGGTTGGGACGCGCCGACGTTCCCCTTCCGCACCCACGTCCAAGGGCACTTCCTCACGGCGTGGGCACAGCTCTACGCGGTCACCGGGGACACCGTCTGCCGGGACAAGGCAACCCACATGGTTGCGGAGTTGGCCAAATGCCAGGCCAACAACAGTGCCGCCGGTTTCGGCGCCGGGTATCTCTCCGGCTACCCCGAGTCCGACTTCACCGCACTCGAGCAGCGGACCCTGAGCAACGGCAACGTGCCGTACTACACCATCCACAAGACCTTGGCCGGCTTGCTGGACGTCTGGCGCCACATCGGCAGCACACAAGCCCGTGACGTCCTGCTCGCCTTGGCGGGGTGGGTCGACCGGCGCACCGGCCGGCTGAGCGGCCAGCAGATGCAGGCCATGCTGCAGACGGAGTTCGGCGGCATGAACACCGTGCTGACCGATCTCTACCAGCAGACAGGCGACGCGCGGTGGCTCACCGTCGCGCAACGCTTCGATCACGCCGCCGTGTTCGACCCTCTGGCGGCCAACCGGGACCAGCTCAGCGGACTGCACGCCAACACGCAGGTACCCAAGTGGATAGGAGCGGCCCGGGAGTTCAAGGCCACCGGCACCACTCGGTACCGCGACATCGCCACCAACGCCTGGAACTTCTGCGTCAACAACCACACCTACGCCATCGGCGGCAACAGCCAGGCGGAGCACTTCCGCGCCCCGAACGCCATCGCCGGCTACCTGAACAAGGACACGTGCGAAAGCTGCAACACCTTCAACATGCTCACCCTCACCCGGGAGCTGTTCGCGCTGGACCCGAACCGGGCCGCCCTGTTCGACTACTACGAGCAGGCCTGGCTGAACCAGATGATCGGCCAGCAGAACCCGGCGGACGACCACGGCCACGTCACCTACTTCACCCCCCTCGACCCGGGAGGCCGACGCGGTGTGGGCCCGGCGTGGGGCGGCGGCACGTGGAGCACCGACTACGGCACCTTCTGGTGCTGCCAGGGCACAGGCCTGGAGATGCACACCAGGCTGATGGACTCCCTCTACTACCGCAGTGACACCACGCTGATCGTCAACATGTTCGTGCCCTCGGTGCTCAACTGGTCGGAGCGCGGAATCACCGTCACCCAGACGACGACGTATCCCGTGAGCGACACCACCACCCTGCGGGTCGCCGGGAACGTCGGCGGAACGTGGGCGATGCGCATACGCATCCCGGGTTGGACCTCCGGGGCCACCGTCAGCGTCAACGGCGCGGCGCAGAACGTCACCACCACGCCCGGCAGCTACGCCACCCTGACCCGCTCCTGGACCTCCGGCGACACGGTCACCGTCCGCCTGCCCATGCGGGTCGTCATGCGGGCGGCCAACGACGACGCGAACGTCGCCGCGATCACCTACGGCCCTGTGGTCCTGTCCGGCGACTACGGCGACTCCGCGCTCACCTCCCTGCCGACGCTGGACACTTCCTCGATCAGACGGACCGGCAACACGTCGCTCGCCTTCACCGCCACCGCCAACGGATCCACCGTCGGCCTGGGCCCGTTCCACGACGCGCACGGCCACAACTACACCGTCTACTGGAACACCAGCGGTACCGGCACCGTCCGTCTCGCCAACGTGGGCAGCGGACTCGTGCTGGGCATCCAGAACATGTCCACGGCCGACGGCGGCCGCGCTCTGCAGTGGCACGACTCGGGCACCGCCGACCACGACTGGCACATGATCCCCGACGGAAACGGGTTCCGCTTCCGCAACGCCCACAGCGGCAAGGTGCTCGGCGTCCAGGACATGTCCACGGCGGACAACGCGACCGTCCTGCAGTGGGCGGACAACGGCACCGCCGACCACCGCTGGACGCTCCTCGACCAGGGAGACGGAACCTACAAGATCCGCAACGTGCACAGCGGCAAGTTGCTCGCCATCGCGAACAACTCCACCGCTGTCGGCGCGTTCGCGGTGCAGGACTCGGACGACGGTACCGCCGACAACCGCTGGCGCGTCGTGAGGAACTGAGGCCCTCCCGAAGCCGATCACGGTCGATCTCCCCGCTCCTGCTTGCGCGACAGTTCGACCATCGTTCGATATATCGAACGTCCGCTTACTCGAGAAATGAGACCCCCATGCGCAGACGTGGTTTCAGCCCCAGGCATCTGTCCGTGGTGCTCGCGGCCCTGGTCGCTGCGGCGGCGACACTCGTCGCCAACCCGGCTCAGGCGGCCACCAGCGGCGCGTTGCGCGGCGCCGGTTCCGGCCGGTGTCTCGATGTGCCGAACGCCGGCCAGACGGACGGCACCAACCTGCAGATCTGGGACTGCACGGGCGGGACCAACCAGCAGTGGACGCTGACCGACGACAACCGGCTGACCGTGTACGGCAACAAGTGCCTGGATGTGCCCGGCCACGCCACCACGGCCGGTACACGGGTGCAGATCTGGTCCTGCCACGGCGGTGCGAACCAGCAGTGGCGGGTGAACTCCGACGGCACGATCGTCGGAGTGGAGTCCGGGCTCTGCCGGGACGTCAGCGGCGGCGCCACGGGCAACGGCACGGCGGTGCAGCTGTGGAACTGCCACGGCGGCGGCAACCAGAGGTGGACGGGTCTGTCCGCGCCGCCGGGCGACACGTGTGCTCTTCCGTCGGCGTACCGCTGGTCGTCGACCGGCCCGTTGGCGGAGCCGTCGAACGGCTGGGTCGCGCTGAAGGACTTCACCACCGTGCCGTACAACGGCAAGCAGCTGGTCTACGCGACCACCTCTGACGGATCGTCGTGGGGCACGATGGCGTTCCGTCCCTTCACGAACTGGTCGGACATGGCGACGGCCACCCAGACCGGAATGAGCCCGGGCTTGGCGGTGGCGCCCAAACTGTTCTACTTCGCGCCCAAGAACATCTGGGTGCTGACCTCCAACGGGTGGGGTACCGCCTGGCCCTTCACCTACCGCACGTCCAGCGACCCCACCAACCCCAACGGCTGGTCCGCCCCGCAGCCGCTGTTCACCGGCAGCCTCCCCGAAAGCGGCCCGATCGACCCGACCATGATCGCCGACGACCAGAACATGTACATGTTCTTCGCCGATGACAACGGCAAGATCTACAAGTCGACCATGCCGATCGGGAACTTCCCGGGCAGCTTCGGCTCGTCGTACACCACGGTCATGAGCGACACGAAGGAGAAGCTGTTCGAGGCGCCCGAGGTCTACAAGGTCAAGGGCCAGAACCAGTACCTCATGATCGTCGAGGCGATGGGTGCGAACGGCCGCTATTTCCGCTCGTTCACCGCCTCCAGCCTGAACGGTCCGTGGACACTGCAGGCCGGCAGCGAGAGCAGCCCCTTCGCCGGCAAGGCCAACAGCGGCGCCACCTGGACCAACGACATCAGCCACGGTGACCTGGTCCGCACCAACCCCGACCAGACCATGACGGTCGACCCCTGCAACCTGCAGTTCCTCTACCAGGGCAGGAGCCCCGCATCGGACGGCACCGACTATCTGAAACTGCCGTACCGGCCGGGTCTCCTCACCCTGCGACGCTGACCCGCGCGCACGTGATCACACACTCCTGACCGCCGATCAGGCCCGCGAAGCGGCGACCGCCTCGCGGGCCGGGAAGGAACCCCCCATGGTTCCCCTGCACAGACGACTGCTGCGGCTCCTCGCGGCCACCGCGCTGACGCTCAGCGCCTGCGCCACAACCTCCGTCGGCACGACCGCCCAGGCCGCGCCGGGCAGCCCCGCGCTGACCCCGCCGCTCGGCTGGAACAGCTGGAACAGCTTCGGATGCGGGATCACCGAGGCGCAGGTCCGCCAGGCCGCCGACGCGATGGTGTCCTCGGGCATGAAGGCCGCGGGCTACCAGTACGTCGTCGTCGACGACTGCTGGTTCGACCCCCAGCGCGACGCGGCGGGCAACCTGCGGGCCAACCCGACCAAGTTCCCCAGTGGCATGAAGGCGCTCGGGGACTACATCCACAGCAAGGGACTGAAGTTCGGCATCTACCAGGCGCCCAACGAGAAGACATGCGCCCAGGGGGTGGGCACCTACCCCGGCTCCACCGGCAGCAAGGGTCATGAGGCCCAGGACGCCGCCACGTTCGCCTCCTGGGGCGTGGACTACCTCAAGTACGACTGGTGCTCCGGCAGCGGCACCCTCAGCGAGCAGATCGCACAGTTCACCCTCATGCGCGACGCCCTGCGCGCCACCGGCCGTCCGATCGTCTACAGCATCAACCCCAACAGCTTCCACTCCCCCACCGGCGACAAGTACAACTGGGGTCAGGTCGCCGACCTGTGGAGGACGACCGAGGACCTGCTCGACATCTGGCAGAACAACAACACCAACAGCTATCCGATGGGCGTCGGCAACGTCCTGGACGTCACCGCGCCCCTGGCCGCGCAGTCGGGCCCGGGACACTGGAACGACCCCGACATGCTCGTCGTCGGCCGCCCCGGCCTGTCACTGACCGAGTCCCGCTCCCACTTCGCCCTGTGGTCGCTGCTCTCGGCCCCCCTCATGGCCGGTAACGACATCCGCACCATGTCCGCCGACGTGAGCGCGATCCTGCGCAACCCGCGTCTGCTGGCGGTGAACCAGGACTCGCTGGGCGCGGGCGGACGCCGGGTCCGTGACGACGGCAGCACCGAGGTGTTCGCCAAGCCCCTGTCCGACGGCTCGGTCGCCGTGGGCCTGTTCAACCGAGGGAGCAGCACTGCGACCATCACGGCCACGGCCGCCCAGGTCGGCCTGACCGGCAGCTCGTTCACCCTCACCGACCTGTGGACCGGCAGCACGTCCAGCACCTCAGGCCAGATCTCCGCGAGCGTCCCGGCACATGGTGTCGCCGTGTACAAGATGACCGGCGGCAGCCCGCTGGCCTCCACCACCGGGCGCCTGCGCGGTGGCGGGTCCGGCCGCTGCCTGGACGTGGACGGCGCCGCCACCGCGGCCGGGTCGAAGACGCTGCTGTGGGACTGCCACACCGCCGCCAACCAGCTCTGGACCAGCTGGGCCGGAGGCGAGATCCGCGTCTACGGCGACAAGTGCCTGGACGCCTCCGGCCGGGGCACCACCAACGGCACGCCGGTCGTGATCTGGCCTTGCAACGGCCAGGACAACCAGAAGTGGACGGTCGGCTCCGACGGGTCGGTCCGCAACGTCCGCGCCGGGCTCTGCCTCGACGCCAAGGAGGCCGGCTCCGCCAACGGGACCCCGGTCATCCTGTGGACCTGCAACGGCCAGAACAACCAGAAGTGGACCACGCTCCCGTGACAGGCAACCCGTAACCCGTCACCGCGCAGGGCCGGCTTGACAGGTTCACGAAGTACACCGGCCATGGCGGGGCCGCAGGCGGTAGTGCCTGCGGCCCCGCTCGGGTGCCGAGGTCAGGACGGGTCGCCGTACTGCAGGCCGCGTCCGTTGGTGCCGACGTAGACGCGGCCGTAGGTGTCGGGGTCGCCGGTGATGACGCCGACGCCGCCGATGGCGCCCCACTGGTGGGCGTTGTCGTTGACGCGGAGCCAGGTGGCGCCCTTGTCGGTGGAGCGGAAGACTCCGGTGACGTCCTTGACGGTGCCGATCAGGTACAGGGCCTGGTAACGGGCGCCCGGCTTGGCCTTGCCGAAGCCGAGGGCGGAGGCGGACTGCACCGTCTTGAGCGTGGTGAAGGTCCGGCCGCCGTCGGTGGAGTGCAGCAGCCCCTTGGTGCTGCCGGCGATCCACAGGTCTCCGGCGATGCCGGGCACCGCCGTGAGCCGGCCGGAGGGCAGACCGGTGGCGCGAGCGGTGAAGGTCGCGCCGCCGTCGGTGCTGGCGTAGAGCGTGCCGCCGGACAGGGAGTAGAAGGTCCTGGCCGAGGAACGGTCGGCCACGACCACGGCGCCGGTGCCCAGACCGCCGACCCTCGACCAGCTCGCGCCTCTGTCGGTCGAGCGGTACGGGGCCTGGCCGGCCTGGGTCCAGACGATGGCGGAGCCGTCCGCCGCGAGCGCGACATGGCCGTCCTGGGCACCGGCCACCGGCTCCGCCTTGAAGCCGTTCCAGCTGACGCCGCCGTCGGTGGAGTAGGCGCCGTCCTGCGCGCCGCCCCGGCCGACGCGGACCATCATCGAGGGCTTGGACTGGGCGACGTCGATGTCGGTGCTGTTGGTCATCATCGGGTTCTTCAGCCGCCCGGAGGGCACCTTGGTCAGGTCGTCGTGCCGGAAGCCGCCCTGGTCGCCCATGGCGGTGATGACGGCGGCGCCGCCCGGCGGGGCGATCGCGTCCAGCAGCGCGGTCTCCTCCAGCCCTCGGGCGCCCATGTGCCAGTGGCTGGTGCCGCCGCTGTCGGAGGCGTTCGCGTCCTTGCTGCGCAGGATGCCGTTGCCGGTGCCGTACAGCACGTGCCCGGAGTTGAACGGGTCGATGGCCAGGGCGGTCATCCAGTGCCCGGTGTGGGTGCCGACGTAGGGAGCGGCAGAGGCGTTGCGCACCGACTTGTCGGCCAGTGCCTTCCAGGTCGCGCCGCCGTCGGTGCTGCGGTAGATCTCGTCCTCGGGCCACCAGCGGCCGAGGGTGGTGACCATCACCGTGGAGGGCTTGCGCGGGTCGACGGCCAGACCGGAGAACCCGTAGTTGCCCTGGGAGGGGGAGATGTTCTTCCACGCCCCGCGGTCCGGCGTGTACTTCCACACCGAGCCCGCCGTCACGCCGTTGGGCCCGAGGTTGTCGGTGTACGTCAGGTACAGCGAGCCGTCACCGGAGAGGATGCCGTGCTGCGGCAGCTGGCCTGTGGGCTGCCCGGAGACGGCCTGCCAGCTGCTGCCGCCGTCGGTGGAGCGGTACAGGGAGGTGGACCTGTCGTTGACGCCGACGTAGATCGTCTTGCTGCCGGCGGGGCCGTACGTCACGAAGGAGATGCCGCCGCCGCTGCTCGCCCCGTCCTTGACGGGGAACGAGGAGACCTGACGCCATGTCACGCCGAAGTCGGTGCTGCGCCACAGGCCGTTCTTGCGGCTGCCCAGCAGCAGGGTGCCGTGGTCGGCCGGGTCGACCACGAGCCGCTCGCCCGCCCCGCGTCCGTCCTCGTTGGCGCCCACCTTGAACGGCAGATCGGTGCGCTTGAAGGTGCGGCCCCGGTCCGTGGAGCGCAGGATCGCGCCGTTGCCCGCCCAGTCGTTGGTGTAGGTGCCCGCCATGAGGTACAGCCGCTTGGGGTCGACCGGGTCGGTGGCCACCGAGTCGATGCCCAGCAGGTTCCAGTCCTTCTCGCCGATCCAGTCGGTCAGCGGGATCCACTGCTCGGCCCCGGTGTCCCAGCGGTAGGCGCCGCCCATGTCGGTGCGCGCGTACAGCAGCCCCTTCTCCCGCTGGTTGAACACCAGCCCGGTGACGTAACCGCCGCCCACCACCTGGGCGTTCTTCCACACATACGGTCCTGCCGCAGCCGTGGTCCGCGCGGTGCCGGATCCGGACGCCAGGGTCCGGTCCGCCCTCACCAGCTTCCACTGCTGACGGGAGCCTCCCCGGCTCGGATTCTGGACGACCGCCGCGCCCTGGGCCGTGGAGCCCCCCGAGACGTCCAGGACCTGCCCGCTCCTGCGGGAGGTGAGGATGACGGCGTCGGAACCGCTCACCTCGCTGATCCGCCACTCCTGGGACGTGGCGGAGCTGTCGGTCTGCTGCTCGGCGGCGGCCCCCTGAGCTCTGGAATTGCCCGCTATACCCAGCACCTTGCCGCTGTTGCGGTTCACCAGCTCGTAGTAGCCGTCGCCCGTGGGCCGCAGCCTCCACTGCTGGTTGGCGGTGTTCTCGTCGGTCCACTGCTGGATGCGGGTGCCGTCGGCGGTGGAGAAGCCGTTGACGTCCAGCACCTTGCCGCTGCGCACGGAAACCAGCCGGTAGTAGGCATCGCCGTCGACCGTCGCGGCCTGCGAGTCCTCCTGCGCGAACAGGAGGTACGGCACGAGGACGGCGGGCACACCGAGCACCAGACCGGTGGCGGTCCAGCGGCGGCGGTGACGCCCGCGGCGCCCGCCGTTCGTGGGGTGGTTCATGGGGAGGCGTTCTCCTTGCATGCTGTTCACGTGGAAACCCGGATCCCTGCCACCGAACTGGCCGGATCCGATTCCTTGTGGTCACAGGCTGCGCGAAGGGTTGCCGTGATCCTGGAACTCTCGATGGTCTTCCGGGATCCGAACCCCGGAAAGGGCGCGGATCCCGGAGCGGGGTCATCCGGCGGTCAGAGTGGTCCACTTCTGGTTGGAGCCGCCGTTGCAGTCCCACAGGTGGAGCTGCGTGGCGTCGGCCGTGGAGGAGCCCGGAACGTCGAGGCAGCGGCCCGAAGCGGGGTTGCGGTAGCCGCCGTTGTAGGGCTGCCAGACCTGGTTGGCGCCGCCGTGACAGGACCAGAGCTGCACCTTGGTTCCGTTCGCGGTGCCATAGCCGGCGGCGTCGAGGCACTTGCCCATGGAGCGCAGCGTGCCGTCGGTGTAGGCGGACCACAACTGGTTGGCACCGCCGCCACAGCTCCACGTCTGGACGGCGGTCCCGTCGGCTGTGGCGGCGCCTTTGACGTCCATGCACTTGCCGGCGATGCCGGACTGTACGCGTGCGGGGGCGGGGGCGGGGTTCTTCAGCCATCCGGCGCTGTCCGCGGCCCGGATGCCGCGGTGGAAGGCGTCGGCCATCTTCTGGTAGCCCGAGTCGTTGGGGTGCAGGGGGTCGGCCAGGTCGGCCGTGGTCAGGCTGCTCATGTCGACGTGGGCGACGTGTTTGCCCGCCGCTTGTGCCTCGCTGACGATGCGGCGGGTGGCCTGGTTGTACTCGCCCCGGAACCGCTCCTCCGAGCTGCTGGTGGACACGACCAGGGAGGCGACGAGGACGGTTGCGTCGGGGACGTCGGCGGTGATCTGGTTGACCAGCGACTTCAGCCGGGCGATGGCGGTGTTGACCTCGGAGGCCCCCTGGAGGTCGTTGGTGCCGATGTGCAGCGTGACGACATTGGGCCGGTAGCGGGTGAGCGAGGCGTCGGCGAGTGCGGCGATCTGGTCGATGCGGTACCCCGAGTGGCCCTCGTTGTCGGGATCGGACATCGAACCGGCCCGCCCGGTGCCCACGAAGTCCAGCGGATGGCCGTCCGCAGCGAGTCTGTCCCACAACGGCGCCCGGTAGCCGTTGCCCGTACTGCTTCCCACACCCCAGGTTATCGAGTCGCCCAACGGCATGACCCGCAAAGGCGTGTCGGAGGCGGCGGAGGCAGGGGTCACACCTGCCGCTGTCAGCCCGAGCACGGCGGAGACAAGCGTGACCAGGGGGAGGATCCGAGACTTTTTCATGGAGTTCCTCTCTTCTGCGAGTGACTGCTGTTCAGCCGGGCTTACCGCCGCCCGGCGGGCATCAGGGCGCGGTGCGTCACGGCGATCCGCTCGGCGTGCGGATCGCCGAACACGAGGGCGCCGTGTCGGGCCGTTGCCGCTGAGGAACGCGGTCTCCCACCGGATGACCGGGTGCGGCCGTCAGGTGCCGTGGACGGCGAGGACGACGCCGATGCCGCTGTCGCGCGTCAGGCGGGCTCCCCGTACTGCACGCCGCGTCCGTTGGTGGCGATGTAGACCCGCCCGTACACGCGGGGATCGCCGGTGATGGCGGCTCCGGTCCAGCCCCACTGGTGACGGTCGTCGTTGATCCGTGTCCAGGTCTTCGCCTCGTCATCGGAGCGGTAGACGGCGGTGATGGTGTCCGTGGCGCCGACCATGTAGAGCGCCGGGTAGGAAGCCCCCCTGGCGGCCTTGCCGAAGCCCAGGGTGTGTGAGGCGTGGCAGCTGCTGACCTTGGTGAAGGTCGCGCCGCCGTCGGTCGAGCGGTGGAGCCCGTTGCCCTTGAGGCTGAGCCACAGGTCGCCGGTGCGGCCGGGTGCCGCGACCAGCTGGAACTCGGTGTCGCCCGAGCTGAGGCCGGTGGCCCGCGCGGTGAAGGTCTGGCCGCTGTCGGTGCTGGCGAAGAGTGTGCCGGTGGTGGTGTCGAAGGCGTAGCAGCGGGTGGGGTCGAGGGGGTCGGCGACGGGTGCCGCTCCCTTGGGGAAGGTGGGGATCTCGGTCCAGGTGGCGCCGTTGTCGGTCGAGCGGTGGGCGGGGTTGGCGGTGCCGAAGGACCACAGCAGCACGCTGGCGTCGGCGTTGGTGGCGATCGGGCCGGGTGCGCTCTTGGCGGGGTCCGGCTGGGTCTTGAAGGGGGTCCAGGTCTTGCCGCCGTCGTTGGAGGAGGCGCCGTTGCCGTGGTCGCCCCAGCCGGCCCGGACCACGTAGGACGGTTCGGCGGTGGCGAGGGACAGGCCGGTGCTGGTGCCGAAGACCGGGTTGGACGCCATGCCGCGTGAGGGTGAGGCCGTGAGCCGTTCGTGGTACATCACGCCGATGTCGCCGGAGCCGCTGAGCAGGTGTGCCTCGCCGGTCGGGGGCGAGACCAGTTGGCGGATGGACGCCTCTTCCACACCGCGGATCTGGGGGGCGAAGTGCTTCAGGTCGCGGGTGCCGTAGAGGGTGGCGCCGGTGCCGTGGACGACGTGCCGGGAGTCGAACGGGTCGAGGCCGACGGCCTGGATCCACCAGCCGAACTTCGGCTTGTCGGCGCCCCACTTGAGGTAAGGCGTCTCAGACACGTCGAGGACGGCCGTGTCCTTCAGGGACGTCCAGGTGCGGCCGCCGTCGGTGGTCCGGTACAGGGTGTCCACCAGCGACCAGCGGTTGTTGGTGGAGACGACGAGCGTGCCCGGGCGGCGGGCGTCGACGGCGACACCGCCGTAGCCGAAAGAGTCGGCGGAGCCGTCGGCCGTCGTGCCCCCCGGCTTCACCGGGGTGACCTCGGTCCACTTCCCGCTCGTCGTGCGCAGCTTGTGCACACTGCCGTCGGACTGCCCGTTCGGTCCCGGGGCGTTGGCGTACGTCACGTACAGCTCGCGCGTGTGCCGGTCGTAGGCGGCCCGGATCGGGACCTTGGCGGCGATGCCGGTCGGCTGTCCCGGGACGGCCTCCCAGGTGACCCCGTCGTACGTGCGGTAGAGGTTCGCGGAGGTGCCGTCGGAGTCGCCCCAGCCGGCGTAGACGCTGCGGCCCACGGCGACCAGGAGCGTGACGCCCTGGCCGGTGGCGCTCGGGGCGGCCGGAAAGCTCACGGCCTGCCATGTGGCGCCCCGGTCGGTCGACTTGAGCAGCCCGTCGTGCCGGGTGCCCAGCCACAAGGTGTCGCTGTCGCGCGGATCGACGAGGAGGCGCTCCCCGCAGCCCCGGCCGTCCTCGTTGCCCCCGAGCTTCACGCTGAGATCGGTGCGCTTCCAGGTCGCCCCGCGGTCATCCGAGCGCAGCACGGCCCCGTTTCCGGCCCAGGGCTGCGTGTACGCGCCCAGGGACAGATACACGCGGTTCGGATGCGCCGGGTCGACAGCCATGGCCTCCACGCCCAGCAGATTCCAGTCGTCCCAGCCCAGGTGGTCGATCAACGGGATCCAACGGTCGGCCCGGTCGTCCCACCGGTAGGCACCGCCGATGTCGGTCCGCAGGTAGGCCAGCCCGCGCACGGAGGGATGGAACAGCACCCCGGTGATGAACCCGGTACCGCCCTGGACCACGTTGCGCCAACGGTATCCACTCCTCGCGGGAGTGGCGGCGGCTTGCGCACGTCCCTGGCTGAGCGGCGGGGAGACGGCCGCGGCTGCGGCAGCGGTCCCGGCGAGTACAGCTCTTCTGCTGATGCGGAGCGTGCGCATGACATACCTCATTCCTTGTGCGTAGCAGACGGAAAGAGCGACGCCCCTGAGGGGCGCGGGGACCTTGCCGGTGCGGTCGGCCGCCGAGCCGTTCTCCGACGGAAGGTCCGGCCGTGCCACATTGCCGGCAATGCGCGTCAGGAGCAGCTTGCCGGCGGCCTTGCCCTACGTGGTGCCTCGCGCGCCCCACTGTCCGTTCTGGAGGCGAGGAAGCCTTTCCAGCTTGGTCCGCAGCAGGCGGAGGCGGCATTCGGCGTCATCGCGTCAACCCTTCATGGCGCACCAGGACACCCTGCGGAGACCCGTTTCGGCTGAGGTGTCGTGACTGGAATCGGCTGAACTGGAAGCAGACATCCCATTACTGCGACGTGATGCGACGTGATGCACAGTCGAAGCGCTTCGACGTTGCTGCGAGGTTAAGTGAAGGCATGAGGGCGCACAAGAGCCGCTTGCGAGATTACTCCTGGGTAGACAACGAGGTCTGCGCGCTCTGCTCAACGCGGCGAGGCCGGTCATCTGACACTGCCCTGGGGCTCTACGAGCATCGAAGCGCTTCACTGTTCTTCTGCGGCCCCTCTCAGGGGAATCCCCTGCGTCTGACCACACGCCGCACACACCACCGTCGTTGCGCAGTCGCAACGACCGTGCCCGAAGCGCAGCGACACCCCTCCGTCGCGGGTCCGCCTCGACGAAAAGATGGGATCCCTGAACCAGCTCACGCCCGCCGTCGATCGCCTGAGCGTCGACGGGTCACGCGCGGGCAGGAGCCCAGCACGGCTCGCCTGGAGGGGGCCAGGCGGCCGTCTCGCCCAGGCGGCCGGGTCGGCGAGGCAATCTCCAAGGTGGTTGGGCAGACGGCGTGTTCACTTCACCGTCGCCGCGACGCAGCGCGGCGTCCCGGGCCTTCGTCAGGGCGGGCCGCCTCGCCCATACCCGCCGTGCCTGAGGCGATGCTGCCCTGCAAGCGGACGATTTGTGGCCCCGGCCCTGGCCCGATGTCATCGCCAACTGCACCCGAGCGGCCCGCGAGGAGATCTACGGCGGAGGGCACCCGTGCCGACACATGACGCGCGGGCTGCCGGGCGCGATGCGGTGCGCCCTCGATCAAGGGCAAGAGCGGGACATCCCGCAGGGTTCCGGCGCGAAGGCACGTCGTCACAACGAGCGTCATCTGAGCGTCAAGACGGCTGTCGCCGTCCGGTCCGAGATACGGAAAGACGATCACGTCGATTCGACAGCCACCGCAGGAACGCCAGGTCGGACAGCCTTCGCGAGCCAAAAGGGTGCTCCACACCGTGCGCTCGGGGAAACAGGTCGAGTCCACCCGGCCGCACCTCAGGTTCCTATGAAAGTCGCAGGTCACAGGCCCCTTGCGGCGGGCTCAAGAATAGCCACACACTCCACGTGCGAGGTCATCGGAAACAGATCGAACGCCCGCAACGTCCGCACCCGATACCCCCCGTCCCGGAAGTACCCCAGATCCCGCGCCAACGCCGCAGGATCGCACGCCACGTACGCGATCCGGCGCGCGCCCAGGGACGACAGATGCTCCACCGTCTTCCGGCCCGCCCCGGCCCGCGGCGGGTCCAGGACGATCAGGTCGACCTCCGTGATGCCCGTCCGGGGCAGCACGCTCTCGACCTTGCCCTGCTCGATCCGCACGCGGTCGAAGTCGGCCAGGTTGTGGCGGGCGTCCTCCACCGCGCGCTTGCCGGACTCGATGCCGAGGACCGCGCCCTGGTCGCCGACGCGGTCGGCGAGCGCGCCCGCGAAGAGGCCGACGCCGCAGTACAGGTCGAGGGCCATGTCGCCCTTGCGCGGCAGCAGGCCCTGCATGACGGCCGTCACCAGGGTGTCCGCCGCCTTCGGGTGGACCTGCCAGAAGCCGCCGTTCCCGACGCGGTGGGTCCGGCCGTCCGCGCGCTCGCGGACGAAGGGGCGGCCGTGGACGCGGTGGACGCCGCCGGAGCGCTCGTCCACGCGCAGGACCGACACGGGCCGGTCCAGTTCGACGAGCGGCAGGCGCGCGCCCGGCTTCGGGGTGAGGACCACCTGGCGGTCCTGCGAGCCCGTCGCCGCGATCGCCTCGACCGAGTCCATGCCCGTCCAGTCGCGCTTCTCGATGCCCAGCTCGCTGACGCCCTCCGCGGCGATCATGCAGTGGTCGATCGGCTCCACCTCGTGCGAGCGGTGCCGGCGCAAGCCCGCCCGGCCGTCGGCCGTGACCGCGTACTGCACGCGCGTGCGCCAGGCCGGGACCTGCCCCGCCGGTACCTTGTCGCCCTCGGCGGGCACCACCGTGCCGTCCCAGCCGGCGTCCTCCGGCGTGAGTCCGGCGAGCCGTTGGAGCTGCTCGGCGATGACGTCGGCCTTCAGGCGCCGCTGCGCGCCCGGCTTGGCGTGCTGCCAGTCGCAGCCGCCGCAGCGGCCGGGACCGGCGTACGGGCAGGGCACGTCGATCCGGTCCTTGGAGGCGTCGAGCACCTCCACCGCGTCCGCGCGCAGGAACCGGGCGCCCTCCTCGCCCTCCGTCACCCGCGCCACGACCCGCTCACCGGGCAGCGCGTGCCGTACGAACAGCACCTGGCCCTCGGACGTACGGGCGATGCAGTGGCCACCGTGGGCGACGGGGCCGACCTCGACCTCGTACTCCTCCCCCACCAGCGACTTCCTCGGTTCTGCCTGCATGGCGGGGTGACTCCAAAACACGTGAGGGGAGGGCCGTACGGAGTACGGCCGGACAACAGCCCACCAGTCTACGTGGCTGCCGCCCGGCCGTTTCACGACCGTTTCGCCAGGCCCCGGGTCAGGACGGGGCAGGACAGGTCAGGACGTGGGCTCCGAGGACTCCCGGGTCCGCTCCTGCGCGGGCCCCCGCCGCACCGACCCCGGCGCGTTCCACTCCTGCTGCCTGCGGGCCCGCCGCTTGGCCGCCTCGGAGGACTGCAGCTGGTACGGCACGGAGGTCACCATGATCCCCGGCGTGAACAGCAGCCGGCCTTTCAGCCGCAGGGCGCTCTGGTTGTGCAGCAGGTGCTCGTACCAGTGGCCGACGACGTACTCGGGGATGATCACCGACACCGCGTCCCGCGGCGACTCCTTGCGCAGTCCCTTGACGTACTCGATGATCGGCCGCGTGATCTCGCGGTAGGGCGAGTCCAGGACCTTCAGCGGTACGTCGATGCCGCGCCGCTCCCACTCGGCGCGCAGCGCCTTGGTCTCGGCCGGGTCGACGTTGACGCTGACCGCCTCCAGCGTGTCCGAGCGCATCAGCTTGGCGTAGGCCAGCGCGCGCAGCGTCGGGCGGTGGATCTTGGAGATCAGGACGACGGAGTGGACGCGGGAGGGCCGTACGCTGTCGTCGCTCGGGCCCTCGGGGGCGGCGATCTCCTCGGCGACCCGGTCGTAGTGCTTACGGATGGCGGTCATCGTCGCGTAGAAGATCACCATGCCGAGCAGGGCGACCCAGGCGCCGTGCGTGAACTTGGTGACGAGGACGACGACCAGCACGAGGCCGGTGAAGAAGGCACCGAAGGCGTTGATGGCGCGCGAGCGGACCATGCGGCGGCGCTTGGCCTGGTCGGTCTCGGTGGCCAGGTGGCGGTTCCAGTGCCGGACCATGCCGGTCTGGCTGAGCGTGAACGACACGAACACGCCGACGATGTAGAGCTGGATCAGGCGGGTTGAGTCGGCTCCGTAGATCCACACCAGCAGTCCGGCGGCGCCCGCGAGGAGCACGATGCCGTTGGAGAAGGCCAGCCGGTCGCCGCGGGTGTGCAGCTGGCGCGGCAGGTAGCGGTCCTGGGCGAGGATCGAGCCGAGCAGCGGGAAGCCGTTGTAGGCGGTGTTCGCGGCGAGGAACAGCACCAGCGCGGTGGCCGCGGCGAGCAGGATGAACAGGAAGCTGCCCTTGCCGAAGACGGCCTCGGCGACCTGGGAGATCACCGGGTTCTGGACGTAGTCCGGGCCGAGCGGGACGCCGTTGTGGACGAGGTCCTTGGCCGGGTTCTCGGCCATCCGGACGTTACTCGCCATGGCGAGGCCGATGATGCCGCAGAACATGGTGACGGCCAGCAGGCCCATCATCGCGAGGGTGGTGGCGGCGTTCTTGGACTTGGGCTTGCGGAAGGCCGGGACGCCGTTGGAGATGGCCTCGACACCGGTGAGGGCGGCGCAGCCGGAGGAGAAGGCGCGCAGCAGCAGGAAGACCAGGGCGAAGCCGGCCAGGCCCTGGTGCTCGGGCTTGATGACGTAGTCCGCGGTGGGTGCCCGCATGGTGTCGTCCAGGATCAGCCCGCGGAAGGCACCCCAGGCGATCATCGTGAAGACGCCCGCGACGAAGACGTACGTCGGGATCGCAAAGAGGGAGCCGGACTCCTTCACGCCGCGCAGGTTCATCAGCGTCAGCAGCACGATCACGCCGATCGCGCAGAGGACCTTGTGCTCGACCACGAACGGGATCGCCGAGCCGAGGTTCTCGATGCCGGAGGAGATCGACACGGCGACGGTCAGGACGTAGTCGACGAGCAGCGCGCTGGCGACCGTGAGGCCCGCCTTGGGGCCGAGGTTGGTGTTCGCCACTTCGTAGTCCCCGCCGCCGCTGGGGTAGGCGTGCACGTTCTGCCGGTACGACGCCACGACGGTGAACATCAGTACGACGACCGCGACCGCGATCCACGGACTGAAGTGGTACGCCGTCACACCCGCGATCGACAGGACGAGCAGCACCTCGCCGGGTGCGTACGCCACGGAGGACAGCGGGTCGGAGGCGAAGACGGGGAGTGCGATGCGCTTCGGCAGGAGCGTTTCCCCGAGCCGGTCACTGCGCAGTGCGCGCCCGATCAGGATCCGTTTGGGCACGTCGGTCAGTTTGGACACAACAGAGGATCGTAAGCGTTCGATTGCGGGGCCGCCCACCCGCCACCCCCCATCGGCGATCCCTCTGCTCTCCGAGTGAATTCAGAGGCCGATGAGGCTGCGGATTCCGCAGGTCACCCCATTCCCATGCCCATATGACTAAGCCCCGTCCCCCACCGACCGTTGCCACCCCGGAGGTCCCATGCACACCACGGCAGAGCTGATCGGCGCAGCGGCCACACTGGTCGTCCTCGGAATCCTCACGCTGGCGAGCGTACGAAGCATCAGCCGCCGCAAGGACGTCTCGCCGGAGGCGCGCTAGGAGACACGGGGCGCATGCGGGGCGTCCTGCAGCCCCTTCGCGCTCTCCAGCTCCGCCACCCGGGCGCGCAGTTCCTCCCGCCCGATGCTGTCGACCCGGGTCGACGGCACCGTGCACGCATAGGCCCCGGCCACCGTGCCGTGCAGGGCGCAGCGGTGGGGTGGTTCGCCGTGCAGCCAGGCGTGGAGGAACGCGGCGGCGAACGCGTCGCCCGCGCCGTTGGAGTCGACGACCGGGGACGGGGGTTCGGCCGCGGGGACGTGGGTCAGGGCACCGTCCGCCAGCAGGTACGCCCCGTCCGCCCCGGCCGTGGCGACGACCGCCCGGGCCCGGCCCCGCTCGGCGATCCGCCGCATGGTCCGCTCCGGGTCCGCCAGGGCCGTCGAGGACAGGAAGACCAGGTCGGCCTGGTGGGCGAACGGCTCGTGGTAGGGGTCGGATCCGTCCCAGTCGTGCAGGTCGGTGGAGATCGTGACGCCCGACTCCCGCAGGAGCGGCAGGGCGTGCGCGCACGGCTGGGTGATGACGACGTGGGCGTGCCGGCTCACGCCCGCGAGTGCGCGCAGCGTGGCTTCGGGCAGCCGGTCCGTCTCCGCCGAGCGCGTCGCGTCGTACAGGGAGAGCCGCCTGCCGTCGGGGCCGACGAGGTTGACCGCGCGCTTGGTGCCGAGCGGCTGCGGGACGGCGGTGAGCGCGATGCCGCGGTCCCGGTGCAGCGCGCGGACGAGATCGCCCTCGGGGTCGTCGCCGAGCATGTCGATGTGGTGCGTGCGCAGGCCCAGCGCGCTCGTCCCGAGGGCGACGAAGTCCCCGCTCTGGCCTGCGCGCGTGACGATCCCGGGCCGGATCATGTGGCTGTCGGCGAACGGCACGGGCAGTTCGGGCACGTGCACGATCGTGTCCACGCCCGCGCCGCCCAGCACGAGCACGTCGATGTCGGTCCGCATGACAGACTCCTCCCCCGCCGAAGCACTGGCCGAAGCCCTGGCAGGGCCCCGGCAGCCCCCTCGGCTTTGCCGATACGTTGGAGTCGGGCAGTCGAACGCGGCACCGGCCCCGGAAGGCATCATGGCGTGATTCCCCCGGCATGATGTTGCCCGGCGGCCCGCGTTCAGGCCGCGACGTGTTGCCTGGCGAGCCGAAAGAGAGACATGAGTACGTCATTCATGAAGGTCAGAGGGCCTGCAGGAAGCGCGGTGTGAGGCGATGCATATTGTCATCATGGGTTGCGGAAGGGTGGGTTCCGCCCTGGCCCAGAACCTGGAGCAGCAGGGCCACACCGTCGCCGTGGTCGACCAGGACCCCACCGCCTTCCGCCGCCTGGGGTCCTCCTTCGGCGGCCGCCGCGTCACCGGCGTCGGCTTCGACCAGGACACCCTGAGGGAGGCGGGCATCGAGGAGGCCGGCGCCTTCGCCGCCGTCTCCAGCGGTGACAACTCCAACATCATCGCCGCCCGGGTGGCCCGCGAGATGTTCGGCATCGAGAACGTCGCCGCGCGCATCTACGACCCGCGCCGCGCCGAGGTCTACCAGCGCCTGGGCATCCCCACCGTCGCGACCGTCCGCTGGACGGCCGACCAGATGCTCCGCCGGCTGCTCCCTTCCGGCGCCGAGCCGCTGTGGCGCGACCCCACCGGCGGTGTCCAACTCGCCGAGGTGCACACCTCCACCGCCTGGGTCGGCCACAAGATCAGCCGGATCCAGGAGGAGACGGGCGTGCGCGTGGCGTTCCTGACCCGGCTGGGCGAGGCGGTCCTGCCCACCTCGCAGACGGTGCTGCAGGAGGGCGACCTGGTGCACGTGATGATGCGCACCGACGAGGTCGACAAGGTCGAGGCGGCGTTCGCCAAGGGTCCCGAACAGGAGGGCGGTCACTGATGAGGGTCGCCATTGCCGGAGCCGGCGCGGTCGGCCGCTCGATCGCGGGCGAACTGCTGGAGAACGGCCACGAGGTCCTGTTGATCGACAAGGCGCCGACCGCCATCTCGGTCGAACGCGTCCCGCAGGCCGAGTGGCTGCTGGCCGACGCGTGCGAGATCACGTCCCTGGACGAGGCGGCGCTCCAGCGCTGCAACGTCGTGATCGCCGCGACGGGCGACGACAAGGTCAACCTGGTCGTCTCCCTTCTGGCCAAGACGGAGTACGGCGTTCCGCGCGTCGTCGCCCGGGTGAACAACCCGAAGAACGAGTGGCTCTTCAACGAGTCCTGGGGCGTGGACGTCGCCGTCTCCACCCCGCGCCTGATGTCGGCACTGGTCGAGGAGGCGGTGAGCGTCGGCGACCTGGTCCGTCTGCTCCGCTTCAGCCACGGCGACGCCAACCTCGTCGAGCTGACCCTGCCGGAGGAGTCGGCCCTGGCCGGCACGCAGGTCGGCGACGTGGAGTGGCCCGAGGACACGTCCCTGGTCACGATCATCCGCGGCACCCGCGTCCTGACCCCCTCCCGGGAGGACTCCCTGGAGGCGGGCGACGAACTCCTCTTCGTGGCCGCGCAGGCCCGCGAGGAGCAGCTGGAGGACCTGCTGTCGGTACGCCGGGACAGCGCGGCGAGCTGAAGAAGGCAGGGCACAAGCGGAAGGGGCGTCCCGAACCACTCGGGACGCCCCTTCGCTCAGCCGTACAGGCTCACTCGCTCAGCTGTACGGGCTCACTGCTCGGCGGACCGGGCGGCAGCCTGCCGTTCCCTCTCCTCGGCGGCCTTCTCCTCCGCCTCCATCTCCGCGAACACGTCGATCGGCGCGGGTGCCTTCGCCAGGAAGACCCAGGTCAGCCACACCGCGAGCAGGAACGGCGGGATCTTCAGGGCGACCAGGACCCAGCCCAGCTGCGTGGTGTCCGCCCACCAGTACAGCGGGAAGAGGATCGCGCACTTGGCGAGCAGGATCGCGCCCCAGGCGTAACTGGCCTTGGTGTACGCCTTCTTGCGGCCCGGGTTCCGCGTGCGCCAGGAGAGGTTCTCCTTGAAGACCGGCCCGAGGATCAGCCCGATGAGCGGGACCCCGGCCATGGCCGTGATCACGTACGCGAGTCCGAGGCCCAGCGTGTAGAGCATGCCGGGCAGGTAGAAGTCCTTGGCGTTGCCGGTCATCATCGCGAAGACGACACCGAAGGCCACACCGAAGACACCGCTGAAGGCGTGCTTGACGGTGTCCTTCATCACCAGCCGGACCACGACCAGCACCAGCGACACGGCCAGCGCCGCGATCGCCGACAGGTGCAGGTCCTTGTTGATCGTGTAGATGGTGACGAAGAGGAGGCCGGGCACCACGGTCTCGACCATGCCCCGCACGCCGCCGAACGCCTCGAACAGGGCGGCCTCGGTCACCGCCCGGGCGTCGTCCGCAGAATTCTCTTCGGTCGGCTTGTCGAGCGACGTCACCGGCTACTCCCGTCCGAGGGGTCTCAGTTCGTACTTGGGATTGAACAGCACCCGGCGGCCCCGGCTCATCGCGATCCGGCCCGATGCGATCAGCTTGCGCCCCGGCTCTATGCCCACGATGGAGCGCCGGCCGAGCCAGACCACGTCCAGCGCCGCGGAGCCGTCGAACAGCTCGGCCTCCAGGGCCGGGACTCCGGCGCGCGGCCGCAGGGTGACCGTGCGCAAGGTACCAGTAACCGTCACTATCTGGCGGTCCTGGCAGTCTCCGATCCGGATACAGCCGGTGGTCTCGGAGTCCTCCCGCAGTTCCTCGGACTCCAGATCCTCCTGCGACGAGGAGAGCCGGTCGAGCATGCGCCGGAACCGGCCCGCCGGCTTCTGCGAACGAGGAACAGCACTCATATCTGAAGCGTACCGGGGCCCGCCGACATCTCCGTAGCCCCGTGGCGAAGGCCCTGCTTCAGCCCCGTGGCGAGTTCAGCCCTGTGGCGAGGGTCCTACTTCTCGAACCGGTACCCCATCCCCGGCTCGGTGATGAAGTGCTTCGGGTGCGAGGGATCCGCCTCCAGCTTTCTCCGCAGCTGTGCCATGTACACGCGCAGGTAGTTGGTCTCCGTCCCGTACGACGGCCCCCACACTTCCTGCAGCAGCTGCTTCTGGCCGACCAGGCGGCCGCTGTTGCGGACCAGGACCTCCAGCAGGTGCCACTCGGTGGGGGTCAGCCGGACGTCCTTCCCGGCACGCTGCACCTTCTTCGCGGCCAGGTCGACGGTGAACTCGTCGGTCTCCACGATCACGTCGCCCTCACCGCCCCCGGCCGGCTCGGCCCGGCGCACGGCGGCCCGCAGCCGGGCCAGCAGCTCGTCCATGCCGAACGGCTTGGTGACGTAGTCGTCGGCGCCCGCGTCCAGCGCCTCGACCTTCTCGTCGGAGGAGTGCCGCGCGGAGAGCACCAGGATCGGCACCCGCGTCCAGCCGCGCAGGCCCCTGATCACCTCGACGCCGTCCATGTCGGGCAGCCCGAGGTCCAGGACGACGACGTCGGGGTGGCGGGCGGCGGCGAGCCGCAGGGCGGTGGCGCCGTCGTGGGCCGCGTCGACCTCGTACGTGCGTGCCTTGAGGTTGATCACGAGGGCGCGCACGATCTGCGGCTCGTCGTCGACCACGAGGACGCGGGTCATGAGGCCTGCCTTTCCGGTTCTGCCAGGGGTTCTTTCGGCGGGAGAAGGTGCTCGGGGCGCGTTCCCGCCGCGCGGAGCGTGAGGACCATGGTGAGCCCGCCGCCGGGCGTGTCCTCGGTGGTCAGGGTGCCGCCCATGGCCTCGGCGAAGCCGCGCGCCACCGCGAGCCCCAGGCCCACCCCGGCGCCGCGCGGGGCGTCGCCGTAGCGCTGGAAGGGTTCGAATATGCGGTCCTTGGCCTCGTCGGGGACGCCCGGCCCCCGGTCGACCACCCGCACCTCGACCCGGTCGGCGAGCGCGCTCGCCGCGACCAGCACGGGCGCTGCGGACGGACTGTACTTGACGGCGTTCTCGACGAGGTTGGCCATCGCCCGCTCCAGCAGCCCGGGATCGACGTCGACCATGGGCAGGGTCTCGGGCACGTCCAGGACGACGCTGCCCTCGGGTACGCCGCCGAGGGCCATCGGCGCCACCTCGTCGAGGTCGATCTCGCGGATCAGCGGGGTGACCGTGCCGGTCTGGAGGCGGGACATGTCGAGCAGGTTGCCGACGAGGTGGTCGAGGCGGTCGGCGCCCTCCTCGATGCCCTCCAGCAGCTCCGCCCGGTCCTCCTCGGACCATTCGACGTCTTCGGAGCGCAGGGAGGACACCGCCGCCTTGATCCCGGCGAGCGGGGTGCGCAGGTCGTGGCTGACGGCGGCCAGCAGCGCCGTGCGGATGCGGTTGCCCTCGGCGAGCGCGCGGGCCCGGTCGGCCTCCTCCCGGAGCCGGCGGCGGTCCAGGACGACGGCGGCCTGGGCGGCGAAGGCGGCCAGCACCCGGCGGTCCTCGGCGGGCAGGACGCGCCCGGTCAGCGCGAGCGCCATGTGGTCCCCGACCGGCACGTCGACGTCCGCCTGGTCGGGTCGCTCGACGGGGCGCCCCTGGCCGACCCGGCCGGCGCAGGTCCACGGCTCGACGTCGCACGCCCGTTCCAGCAGAGCCGCCGATTCCATGCCGAAGGTCTCCCGGACCCGTTCGAGCAGTTCCTCCAGACCGGTCTCGCCGCGCAGCACGTTGCCCGCGAGGAAGGACAGGATCTCCGACTCGGCCCGCAGCCGGGCCGCCTGGTGGGTGCGGCGGGCGGCGAGGTCGACCACGGACGCCACCGCCGCGCCGACGGCGACGAAGATCACGATGGCGACGATGTTCTTCGGATCGGCGATGGTCCACCGGTGCAGGGGCGGTGTGTAGAAGTAGTTCAGCAGCAGGGAGCCCACGGCCGCCGAGGCCAGCGCCGGGAGCAGCCCGCCGAGCAGGGCCGCCGCCACCGTCAGCGCCAGGAACAGCAGCATGTCGTTGGCGAGGCCGAGGTCGACGGCGCTCAGCAGCGCCGCGAGGGCCGGCGGACCGGCGACACCGGCGAGCCACCCCCACGCCCGCCGGGACCGCCCGAGGCGCGCGCCCCGGGCCACCGGCAGCCCGCGGCCCTTGGCGACCTCGCCGTGGGTGACGATGTGCACGTCGAGGTCGGGCCCCGACTCCCGGGCGACCGTCGCGCCGACGCCGGGCCCGAAGACGTACTGCCAGGTCTTGCGGCGCGAGGAGCCCAGCACGATCTGGGTGGCGTTCACGCCCCGGGCGAAGGCGAGCAGCGCGGCCGGTATGTCGTCGCCGACGACGTGATGGAACGTTCCGCCCAAGTCCTCGACCAGGGTCCGCTGCATCGCGAGTTCCTTGGGCGAGGCCGAGGTCAGCCCGTCGCTGCGGGCTATGTAGACGGCCAGCACCTCGCCGCCGGCGCCCTTCTCGGCCAGCCGCGCGGCCCGGCGGATGAGCGTGCGTCCCTCGGGCCCGCCGGTCAGCCCGACCACGATCCGCTCGCGTGAGCCCCAGATCGCCGAGACGCGGTGGTCGCTGCGGTACCGGGTGAGGTAGGCGTCGACCCGGTCGGCCACCCACAGCAGCGCCAGCTCGCGCAGCGCGGTGAGGTTGCCGGGCCGGAAGTAGTTCGACAGCGCGGCGTCGACCTTGTCGGGCCGGTAGATGTTGCCGTGGGCCATGCGCCGCCGCAGCGCCTCCGGCGACATGTCGACCAGCTCGACCTGGTCGGCCCGCCGCACCACCTCGTCCGGCACGGTCTCCTGCTGCCGTACGCCGGTGATCGACTCGACGATGTCGCCGAGGGACTCCAGGTGCTGGATGTTGACGGTCGAGATCACGTCGACACCGGCCGCGAGCAGTTCCTCCACGTCCTGCCAGCGCTTGGCGTTGCGGGAGCCCGGGACGTTCGTGTGGGCGAGTTCGTCCACCAGGGCGACCTGGGGGCGCCGGGCGAGGACGGCGTCCAGGTCCATCTCGGTGAAGGTGCCGCCCCGGTGGTCGATCTCCCGGCGCGGCACCTGCTCCAGTCCGTGCAGCATCACCTCGGTGCGCGGCCGGTCGTGGTGCTCGACGAAGGCGACCACGCAGTCCGTGCCCCGCTCGACGCGACGGTGCGCCTCGGACAGCATCGCGTACGTCTTGCCGACGCCCGGTGCCGCACCGAGGTAGATCCGAAGCTTGCCGCGTCCCATGGCCTCATTGTCTTCCGGTCTGCCGTTCACGCAGCGTCGACCTTACGACCGGCCGTCACGGCATGGGGGCGCCGGGGACGGCGGCGGGCCCGTCCTTGACGGAACTCTGACGCGCCCGGCCGGTCAGAGGGTCAGGCGGGGTTGTCGCCGTGGGTGAGGGTCTCCCAGGCGACGAAGAGGTTGTTGGAGCCGGCGGGGCGGCCGCGCGTCGTCAGCGTCCCGGTGTTGGTCATGGCGTGCCCGAGACGGTTGGCGAGGGCGTTGTGGCCGACCTCGGGTATCGGGCCGAGCCCGAGCTTGAGGGAGCCGCCGCACAGCCAGCTCGGGGCCTCGGTGCCCAGTTCGTACTTGGCGTGGAAGCCGAGGCCGTGCCGCAGCCGCTCCCCGACGTCGGTGCCGTAGAGGTCCTGGCCCTGGATCCGGCTGGTCTCGGCGACGTGCGAGATGGCCGAGAGTCCGTAGCCGGTGTGCGTGAAGTCCCGGCAGGTCTCCTGGCTGAGCCCGTTGACGAAGGTCGACTGCCCCTGCCAGTACTTCACGATCTTGTCCCGGGTGTCCAGGTTCTGGCTGGGGACGGTCTTCGGCAGCGCGCCGTCCGACTCCAGGTAGACGTAGGCGGCGGTCCTGGTGCGGAACTTCGCCATGGCCTTGTCGTAGGAGGCCTTGTCCTCCAGGAAGACGGAGATGCCGACGGCGGCCTCCATCATCGACAGCTCCCAGTTGCCGTTGGAGTGGGAGCCGTTGATGATCTCGGGCAGGTAGACGGTGCGCAGCATGGTGGCGAAGCGGCCGGAGTTCGCCCAGGTCCCGGTGTACGTGTGCTTGATGATCTCGGCGGCCCTGGGCCAGGAGGAGCCGGCCCAGCCGGTCTGCAGGGGCGCGTTGCTGTTGGTGTGGTCGCGGATCACGGCGGACCAGGCGTCCATCAGCTCGATCGCCTTGCGCGCGTGCCGTTCGTCACGCGTGATGTACCAGGCGAGGGCCTGGGTGTAGGCGGCGATCGCGTCCTCGCGTTCGTCGGTGCAGCCGTTGTTGGGGTTGGAGTAGGAACCGCACTCGACGACCGCCCTGGGCCTGGGCGTGCGGTTCAGGTCGGCGTACTTGCTCGCCATCATCCGGTCGAAGGCGCCCTTCCAGGGCTGGGCGCCGGCGTTGACCCTGGACCGGGTGAAGTCCAACTGACCCTGGGAGATGGTGACTCCGGGGTGGACGAAGGTGGCGGGGGCGCTGGGAGCGGCGTCGGCGGGCCGGGCGAGGACACCGGCGAGGAGTGCGGCCGCGGCGGTGAGGAGAGCGGTTCTGTGCATACGTGGGGGCCTTCCGTTCTTGTATGTGAACGTAAAGCGCCTTTATGGACAGACGCGTTGGCCCGTGAAGGTAGGTACAGACCAATGCCCCGTCAAGGTTCCGCGCACGAGAAAGGGCCGCACCCCCGGTGGGGTGCGGCCCTGCGCCTCTGTGGCTCAGCGGACCTCGGTGATCTCCGGCCCGCGCTGGAGCTGGCCCATTCCGCCCGCGAAACGGGAGCCCTCCTCCTGCTGGACGCCCTCCGGGACCATCTGGGCGTCGTTCGGCAGCTTCAGGACGATCGGGTCGCGGGGCGCCATCGGGCCCTCGCCGCGGACCACGACCGTGTCCCGGAAGATCTGCTCGAGCAGCCCGGCGGCCTGCGGCTGCACCGCGCCCTGGCCCGAGATGACCCCGCGCAGGAACCAGCGGGGGCCGTCCACACCGACGAACCGCACGACCTGGAAGCCGCCGGTGCCGTCCGGCAGCTGCACCGGCACCTGGGCCCGCAGCTCCCAGCCCAGCGGCCCCTCGACTTCGTCGACGATGCCGCCCTGCTGGGTGATGCCGGTCGCGATCTCCTCGCGCACCTCGCCCCAGATGCCCTCACGCTTGGGCGCGGCGAAGCCCTGCAGCTGGATGGCGCTGTCCCGCAGCACGACCGTCGCCGCGACGATCGCGTCGCCCGCGACCTCGACCCGCAGCTCCATGCCGTCGACGCCCGGCACGAACAGGCCTCCCAGGTCGACCCGGCCCTCGGCCGGATCGCGGACCTCGGAGCTGTCCCACGGTCCGTCGGGGCGCGGCGCCGGCTCGAGCCTCAGGCGCTCACCCTCGTCGTCCGCCTCACTGTCGACACCGTCGACGACCTGCTCGGCCTCGCCGGCCGCGTCCTCGGCGGCATCCCTCTTCTTGCGACGTCCGAACACGTCACTGTCCTTCCCGGTCGGATACGACCGAAGCGTATCGATTCCCACCCGTCCGACCGCCCAGGGCGGCCTGACCGCTTGTGCCGCTCGCCCCGTCCACCGCGGCAT
Source organism: Streptomyces sp. SudanB52_2052 (assembly GCF_964272415.1). Taxonomy (NCBI): domain Bacteria; kingdom Bacillati; phylum Actinomycetota; class Actinomycetes; order Kitasatosporales; family Streptomycetaceae; genus Streptomyces; species Streptomyces sp. SudanB52_2052. The sequence continues at coordinate 2,314,397 of NZ_OZ186796.1, forward strand.
GGCCTCCGGTGGACCCGAAGCCCCCCTCGGCCCGCGCGGAATCGGGAAGCTCCGCCACCTCCTGGAAGCGGACCCTCTCGACCTGCTGGACAACCAGTTGGGCAATCCGGTCGAAGCGCTCGAACCGCACGGCCTCGCGCGGGTCGAGATTCACCACGATCACCTTGATCTCCCCACGGTACCCGGCATCAACCGTCCCCGGGGCATTCACCAGGGCGACGCCGCAGCGGGCGGCCAGGCCGGATCGCGGGTGCACGAAGGCCGCGTACCCCTCCGGCAGTGCCACAGACACTCCCGTGGGCAGCACGGCCCGCTCGCCCGGCGCCAGTTGGCACGCCTCGGTGGTGCGCAGATCTGCACCCGCGTCACCGGGGTGCGCGTACGACGGCAGCGGTACGTCCGGGTCGACGCGCCGGATCAGCACGTCCACCGGCGGACGGCTCGCGGAGCTCATGGGAGTCATGGTGCTTTCCGGGCTCGCGGGGCTACTGGAACTCATGGGACTGGCCGGGCCGGTGGGGCCTTCAGCACTCACGGGTTCACCTCGAAGGCGCGGGCGCGGCGGACCTGGTCCGGGTCGTTCATGGCCGCCTGGATCTCCTCCGGGCGGCCGTGGTCGACGAAGTGGTCGACCTTCACCTCGATGAAGAGCGCGTCGGCCCGCACGGCGACGGGTCCGCCGGGGCCGCCGACGCGTCCGGTGGCCGTGGAGTAGATCTTCCGCCCGGCCACCGCCGTCACCTCCGCCTCCAGGTGGAGCGTGGTGCCGACGGGCACGGGCCGTACGAAGTCGGTCTCCAGCCTCCCGGTCACGGCGATCGTGCGCAGCAGCCAGTTCAGCGAGCCGAGGGTCTCGTCCAGGGCGCTGGTGAGCACTCCGCCGTGCGCGAGGCCCGGGGCGCCCTGGTGGGCGGGCCGCACGGTGAACTCGGCGGTGAGGGACACGCCCTCGCCGGCGCGCGCCTCCAGGTGCAGGCCGTGCGGCTGGTCGCCGCCACAGCCGAAGCACTGGCCGTAGTGCGCGCCGAGGAGCTCACCGGGCGCCGGAGCGTCCGGATGCCGCACCGGTCGCACGGCGTCGGCCGGAGGCTGAAGAGCTGCGGAAGTACGACTCACAGCGGGAGACCTTACCCGCGCGTCGGCCCCTTCCGGACACCGTGTCAAGCTTGGCTCCATGCAGCTCTCCGCCGCCCCGTACGAAGAACGCCTCACCGCCCCGCGGACCTGGTGGCTGATCTCGTTCCTCGTCGGGGTCTCCATGGCCCTGGTCCTGCTCCCGTTCGGCACGCTGCCGATGCTCGGCGGCCTCGCCGGGGGCACCGCGGTCGCGGCCGTCGCCGCGAGTTCGTACGGCTCGGTCCGCATCCGCGTCGTGGGCGACTCCCTGATCGCGGGCGAGGCGAAGATCCCGGTGGCGGCGCTGGGCGAGGCGGAGGTGCTGGACGCGGAGGAGGCCCGCGCCTGGCGCACCCACAAGGCCGACCCGCGCGCATTCCTGCTGCTGCGCGCCTACATCCCCACGGCCCTGCGCGTGGAGGTCACGGACCCGGCGGACCCCACCCCGTACCTGTACCTGTCCACGCGCGAGCCGGAGCGCCTGGCGGAGGCCCTGAGGGCGGCGAAGTCGGCCTAGCACACCCGCCCGGGACGTCACCCGGCGGAAGGACGGCGGGTCTCAGGGCCCGCCGTCGCGCTTCTCGTCGTGTCCCGTGTCGCGCCGTCCCGGTTCGCGCTGTCCCGGGTCGTGTTTCTCGTACGCGCGGGGCCCCAGGGGATCGTTCGTGATCTCGCCCATCTCCAGGGCGTCCGCCGGACGTTCCAGGGCGGGCAGCGCCTCCAGGGCCTCCCAGGGCACCTGGATCTTGCGCAGGTCCTCGCGGATCCGGGCGGCGAGCTTTCTCGTCTCGCTGCGGTTCATGGCCGCGCCCACGGCGGCTCCCACCAGGAACGGCATGAGGTTCGGCATGTTGCGGACCATCCGCTTCATGATCCGCTGGCGCAGCTCGCGCTTCATGCGGCTGTTCAGCGCCGTGCTGAACGTCGACGGCTTGGTCGCGTCGATCCCGCGCTCCCCGGACCACGAGTCGAGGTAGGCGGTGCTGCGCTGCTTGAGGTTGCCGGGCGGTCGTACGCCGTAGACCTCGTGGAGTTCGGCGATCAGCTTCAGCTCGATCGCCGCGACACCGGTGACCTCGGCGGCCAGTTCCGTGGGCATGGCGGGGGGCACGGGAAGCATTGCCGCCGCGCCGATGCCGGCTCCGACCGTCGCCGTCGCCTTCGCCGCGCCCGCGACGAGCTTGTCCGCGAGCTCTTCGGGCCCGAGGCCCGGGAACTGCCTGCGCAGGGTCGCCAGGTCCCGTACGGGGACCCGGGGTGCCATGTCGATGATCCGGTCGGCGAGGTACGCGAGCCCCGCACGGGCCCGCTCGCCGCCCTTGCGGGCGCCTTCCCTCGCCCGCTCCCGGATCGCCCCCGCCCGTCGCCTGGCGACGGGTGCGGGGACGTCCACGGACGCCGGGAGGTCACCCCGGTCCGCGGCCGGTTCGAGCGAGGCCGCCCCCGTACCGGTGGTGCCTCGCCCGTCGTCACGCGCGCCGTACTGCGGGCCGTCGTCGATCGGCCCTTCGTCCGCTTTCCGCTTGGAGAAGCGGCGCTTCCAGGGAGGGGTCGAGCCAGTCACGGCCGACCCGTCCTCAGTCGCAGTCGCGGCAGATCGGCTGACCGTTCTTCTCCCGGGCCAGCTGGCTGCGGTGGTGCACCAGGAAGCAGCTCATGCAGGTGAACTCGTCCTGCTGCTTCGGGAGCACCCGGACGGCCAGCTCCTCGTTCGAGAGGTCGGCTCCGGGCAGTTCGAGGCCCTCTGCGGCCTCGAACTCGTCGACGTCCACGGCGGAGGCCGACTTGTCGTTCCGCCGAGCCTTCAGCTCTTCGAGGCTGTCCGAGTCGACGTCATCGTCGGTCTTGCGTGGAGTGTCGTAATCGGTTGCCATGTCGCTCTCCCCCTCTGGGTGTCTGCGGTGTCTCCAGCGCACGTAACGCGTGAGAGGCCGGACTTGTGCCCGACCTGAGGCGGAGATTTTGCCTCACATCAAGGTCTGTTACTCAATCGACACCCAACCGGACTCCTCACGAGTGATCGGCTTGGATGGCGATGGGGACCGTACACGGTCCTAATGCCGCACTTCAAAGGCGTCTCACCGTGTACTTCCCGTGATCAAGACCCCCGAAAACCGGGATTTTCCCGGCTTTCCGACAGCAGGCATGATCACGGAGAGTAGATGGCTGGAAAGGCGCCTCTGTGATCGATCACACACGGGGCACGTGCGGCGATGTCTCGGGAATTCCGCGTAAAGCGAACATCTTCGAGTGCCCGCGCGTTGATCGGCGCCATGATCTCAGATGGGCAGCGTGACCCGCATCACGAGTCCACCCCCTTCGCGCGGCTGGGCATAGATGTGCCCGCCGTGCGCCCGGGCCACCGACCGGACGATGGACAGACCGAGTCCGACGCCCTTGTCGCTGCCCGTGCGCTCCGTACGCAGCCGCCGGAACGGCTCGAAGAGGTTGTCGATCTCGTACGCCGGCACGACCGGGCCCGTGTTGGAGACGACCAGGATCGCCTGGCCGTGCTGGACGTCGGTGGTGACCTCGACCCAGCCGTCCTCGGACACGTTGTAGCGCACGGCGTTCTGCAGCAGGTTCAGGGCGATCCGCTCCAGCAGCACGCCGTTGCCCTGGACGACCGCGGGCTTCTGCTCGCCGCGGATGCGCACGCCCTTGGCCTCGGCCTCGCCGTGCACCTGGTCGATGGCCTGCGACGCGACCTCGGCGAGGTCCACCGGCCCCCGCTCGACGATCTGGTTGTCGCTGCGGGCGAGCAGCAGCAGGCCCTCCACGAGCTGCTCGCTGCGCTCGTTGGTGGCCAGCAGGGTCTTGCCGAGCTGCTGGAGCTCCACCGGCGCGTTCGGGTCGGACAGGTGCACTTCCAGGAGGGTGCGGTTGATCGCCAGGGGCGTTCTCAGCTCGTGCGAGGCGTTGCCGACGAAGCGCTGCTGAGCGGTGAAGGCGCGCTGCAGCCGCTCCAGCATGTCGTCGAAGGTGTCCGCCAGCTCCTTCAGCTCGTCGTCCGGGCCGTCCAGCTCGATCCGGCGGGACAGGTCCGAGCCCGCCACCGTGCGTGCCGTGCGGGTGATCCGGCCCAGCGGGGACAGGACGCGGCCGGCCATGGCGTACCCGAAGGCGAAGGCGATGACCGCCAGGCCCAGCAGCGCCAGGAGCGAGCGGCTGAGCAGGTTGTCCAGGGCGTGCTGGCGCTGATCGTTCACGCACTGGTTCATGGCGTTGTTGAACTCTGCGGGCGAGGCCTGGTCGGGCAGGTTGCAGATGTCGCTGGTGACCTTGCCCTCGACGATCTTGAACGGCAGGTCGCTGCCGACGTTCAGTGCCTGCGCGGCGAGCAGGTAGATGATCGACAGCAGCAGGATGCCGGCGATCAGGAACATGCCGCCGTAGAGCAGCGTGAGCCTTATGCGGATGGTCGGGCGCAGCCACGGGAAGGGCGGCACGGGCCTTCTGGGGTCCCAGGTGGGCTTGGGAGGCGCCTGCGGGGGCGCGGGAGTCGTTGCCACGGGGTATCAGATCCGGTAGCCGGAGCCGGGGACCGTGACGATGACAGGCGGCTCGCCCAGCTTGCGGCGCAGCGTCATGACCGTGACGCGGACGACGTTCGTGAACGGGTCGGTGTTCTCGTCCCAGGCCTTCTCCAGCAGCTGCTCCGCTGAGACGACGGCGCCCTCGCTGCGCATCAGCACCTCCAGGACGGCGAACTCCTTGGGCGCGAGTTGGACCTCCTTGCCGTCGCGGAACACCTCGCGGCGGTTGGGGTCCAGCTTGATCCCGGCGCGCTCCAGGACGGGCGGCAGGGGCACGCTGGTGCGCCGGCCGAGGGCGCGGACGCGGGCGATGAGCTCGCTGAACGCGAACGGCTTGGGCAGGTAGTCGTCGGCGCCGATCTCCAGGCCCTCCACGCGGTCGCTGACGTCGCCGGAGGCCGTGAGCATCAGCACACGCGTGGGCATGCCGAGCTCGACGATCTTGCGGCAGACGTCGTCGCCGTGCACGAGCGGGAGGTCGCGGTCGAGGACGACCACGTCGTAGTCGTTGACGCCGATGCGCTCCAGGGCGGCCGCACCGTCGTACACGACGTCGACGGCCATGGCCTCCCGGCGCAGTCCGGTGGCCACCGCATCGGCGAGCAGTTGCTCGTCCTCGACGACGAGTACGCGCACGTCCCTAGTCCTTCCTGATGTCCACCCGCGTAGCGCCTGATGGACGCACGCGGGCAGGGTTTTCGACGGTGTCGGTGTGTTGCCCTCCATCCTGCCCTTTTCGGCCGTAAGTCGGCGGTAAGGCAGGTGAGCGCCCGGTGGCGGAGCGGGCGGGGAACGGTGACCGGAGGGGGAAGAACGGGGGAAGGAGCGGGAATACGAGATTTTCTCCTCCGGTTAGGTTTCCTCGGAAGGGAGCTTGGGGAGGACGGCTTTACATCCCACGATCACGCTCTGCTGGTACCGCGCCACCATGCGGTGCGCATCAATCCGCTTTTCCGCAGGGCGGGCGTGGGTGTCCGGCACCGTCGCCGCCCAGCAGAGCGGCGCTGGGCATCCACATCAGACGTGATCGTCCCTTCCGAACGGCACACCCCCGTGCCATCGACCCACGACCCAGGACGAGGGGGCGCAGCATGGACGCATTCACCGCAGGACTTCTGCAGCGCATAAGGGCGACCGAGTCCGATCTGTCCCGGGCTCGCGACGAGGGCGACGACTTCCTCGTCGAGGTGGAGCAGGGTGAGCTCGACGACCTGCGCCGCCTCGCCGCCGAGCACGGTGTGGAGGTCGGCGCGACGAGCGTCTGATCAGGCCGTACGGAGCGGGCCCCGGCGAATCCAGCGCCGGGGCCCGCTCCGTCGTCTTACGACGGTCCGAGGAGGCCTCGGTGAGGGCCTCTGTCGGTCCGAGGGGGCCTCTGTGGGTCGGGGCCGCCTCAGTCGTGCCAGGCGCCGAAGTCCTCCAGGAGGCGCTGGAGGGGCTCGAAGACGCCCGGGGACCCCGCGATCGCCAGGTCGCCCGAGGGGCGCTCTCCGTGGCGTCCACCGGTCAGCGCGCCCGCCTCCCGGGCGATCAGGTCCCCGGCGGCGAGGTCCCAGGGGTGCAGGCCGCGCTCGTAGTAGCCGTCGAGGCGTCCCGCGGCCACGTCGCACAGGTCGACCGCGGCCGAGCCGCCGCGCCGGATGTCGCGCAGCAGCGGGATCAGCCGCTGGGCGACCTCCGCCTGGTGGGTGCGGACGTCGGCGACGTAGTTGAAGCCCGTCGAGATCAGCGCCTGGTCCAGGGGCGGCGCGGGGCGGCAGGCCAGCCGGCGCTCGCCGTCCCAGGCGCCGGTGGCCCAGGCACCGCCGCCGCGCACCGCGTGGAACGTCTCGCCGCGCATCGGTGCCGTGACGACTCCGACGACGGTCTCGCCGTCCTGCTCGGCGGCGATGGAGACGGCCCAGGTGGGCAGCCCGTACAGGTAGTTGACCGTGCCGTCGAGCGGGTCGATCACCCAGCGGACGCCGCTCGTGCCCTCGGTGGAGGCGCCCTCCTCGCCGAGGATCCCGTCGTCCGGGCGGCGCTCGGCGATCAGGCCGGTGATGAGCTTCTCCGCCGCGATGTCCATCTCCGTGACGACGTCGATGGGGCTGGACTTGGTCGCGGCGACCGCGAGGTCGGCCGGGCGGCCGTCCCGCAGCAGCGCGCCGGCGCGGCGGGCGGCCTCCTGGGCGAGTTCGAGCAGGTCCGTGTGCAGGGGGTCGGTCACAGGGCTCCTCACGCGTAGGGGCTGTCGGCGCCCGCGGCGGCGGGCCGGGGGGCGCGGGCGGGGCAGCAGCCGACGGGGCAGAGCTGGTGGCTCGCCCCGAGGGCGCCGAGGGCGCAGGGGGTGACCTCCTGGCCGCGCTCGACGGCGGCGCGCTCCACGACGAGCTCGCGGACCGCGGCGGCGAACCTAGGGTCGGCGCCGACGGTGGCCGAACGGCGCATCGGCAGCCCCAGTTCCTCGGCCTTGGCCTTGGCCTCCGTGTCGAGGTCGTAGAGGACCTCCATGTGGTCGGAGACGAAGCCGATGGGGGCGATCACGACGGCCGGGACGCCGGCCGCGTGCCGCTCCTCCAGGTGGTCGCAGATGTCGGGTTCCAGCCACGGGATGTGCGGGGCGCCGGAGCGCGACTGGTAGACGAGCTGCCAGGGGTGGTCGACGCCGGTGCGCTCGCGGACGGCCTCGGCGATCAGCTTCGCCACGTCCAGGTGCTGCTTCACGTACGCGCCGCCGTCGCCGTGGTCCTCGACGGGCCCGGAGGTGTCGGCGGCGGCCGTCGGGATCGAGTGCGTCGAGAAGGCGATGTGGGCGCTGTCCCGGACGTCCTCGGGAAGCTCCTCGAGCGACCGGATCACCCCGTCGATCATGGGCTCCAGGAAGCCGGGGTGGTTGAAGTAGTGCCGCAGCTTGTCGATCTTCGGCAGCTCCAGGCCCTCGCTCTCCAGGGCCGCGAGCGCGTCGGCGAGGTTCTCGCGGTACTGGCGGCAGCCCGAGTACGAGGCGTAGGCACTGGTGGCGAGGACCAGGACGCGGCGACGGCCGTCGCGGACCATCTCGCGCAGGGTGTCGGTCAGGTACGGCGCCCAGTTGCGGTTGCCCCAGTACACCGGCAGGTCCAGGCCGTGGTCGGCGAAGTCCTTGCGCAGGGCGTCCAGCAGGGCGCGGTTCTGGTCGTTGATGGGGCTGACCCCGCCGAAGAGGAAGTAGTGCTGCCCGACTTCCTTGAGGCGTTCCTTGGGGATGCCGCGCCCCCGCGTCACGTTCTCCAGGAACGGGACCACGTCGTCCGGGCCTTCCGGGCCGCCGAAGGAGAGCAGGAGGAGGGCGTCGTAGGGGCTGGCATCGCGCGCGTCTGGCATGACTCCGATCCTGCCACCCTGCACTGACAGCCGGGAAACGGCGGGGTGACACCTGGGCGCGGACCGCTGGTGGCACAGGGACGCGAGCCGGGTCGGGACTGGACCGTACGAGTGCGTCGGGGCGTTCGGAGCCGTAAGCTGTGTTGACTGCGTTCGCAGCTTACTGAGCCCTTCCGGAGACCCCGTTGCCCAGTCCCTACCGCGCCCTGTTCGCCGCCCCCGGCACCAAGGGTTTCTCCGCCGCGGGCCTCCTCGGCCGGATGCCGCTGTCGATGATGGGCATCGGCGTGGTGACGATGGTCTCCCAGCTCACCGGGCGGTACGGCCTGGCCGGTGCCCTGTCGGCGACGATCGCGCTGGCGGCGGCGGTGGCCGGACCGCAGGTCTCGCGTCTGGTGGACCAGTACGGGCAGCGGCGGGTGCTCCGCCCGGCGACGCTGCTCTCCCTCATCGCGGCGGCCCTGCTGCTGCTCGCCGCGCACTACGGGTGGCCGGACTGGGTGCTGTTCGTGGCCTGTGTCGGCATCGGCTGCGTGCCGAGCGTCGGCGCGATGATCCGGGCCCGCTGGGCGGCCCTGTACCGGGGCACGCCGCAGCTGCACACCGCGTACTCCTTCGAGTCCGTGGTGGACGAGGTGTGCTTCATCTTCGGGCCGATCATCTCCATCGGCCTGTCCACGGCCTGGTTCCCGGAGGCCGGCCCGCTGCTCGCCGCCTGCTTCCTGGCGGTCGGGGTGTTCTGGCTGACGGCGCAGCGCGCCACCGAGCCGGAGCCGCACCCGCGCGAGCGCAAGGGCGGTGGCAGCGCGCTGCGCGCTCCGGGTCTGCAGGTCCTGGTGGCCACCTTCGTCGCCACCGGGGCGATCTTCGGCGCCGTCGACGTGGTGACCGTGGCCTTCGCCGACGAGGAGGGGCACAAGGCGGCCGCGAGCATCGTCCTCGCGCTGTACGCGGCGGGTTCCTGTGTGGCGGGCATGGTCTTCGGGTTGCTGCACTTCGCCGGGGCACCGGAACGTCGGTGGTTGCTGGGCGTGTGCGCCATGGCCGTGAGTATGATCCCACTCCTACTGGTCGGAAACTTGCCGTTCCTGGCCGTGGCGCTGTTCGTTGCGGGTCTGTCCATCGCTCCGACGATGATCACGACCATGTCCCTCATCGAAGAGCACGTACCACGCGCGCAGCTCACCGAAGGAATGACCTGGGTGAGCACCGGGCTCGCGGTGGGGGTCGCACTCGGCTCCTCCGCGGCCGGCTGGGTGATCGACGCGGCCGGGGCGCGTGCCGGGTACGGGGTTCCGGCGGTGTCCGGGGCCGTCGCGGTCGCGGTGGGTTTCCTCGGGTACCGCCGGCTCAAGCGACCGGCGCCGGGTCGGGGAGGCTCCGTTGAGCAGCACAGCGAACGGAAAGAACGGCACGTGGCGTAACTGGGGCGGCAACGTCTCGGCGCGTCCCGCGCGGGAGGTCACCCCGGCCTCCGTCGACGAGCTGGCCGCCGCCGTGCGGCGGGCCGCCGAGGACGGCCTCACGGTGAAGGCCGTCGGCACGGGGCACTCCTTCACGTCCATAGCCGCCACCGACGGTGTGTTGATCCGCCCTCAACTGTTGACCGGTATACGCGGCATTGATCGCGAGAACATGACGGTCACCGTGGAGGCCGGCACCCCGCTCAAGAGGCTCAACATGGCCCTCGCGCGTGAGGGACTGTCGCTGACGAACATGGGCGACATCATGGAGCAGACCGTCTCCGGGGCCACCAGTACCGGCACGCACGGAACCGGCCGCGACTCCGGCTCGATCGCCGCCCAGATCAAGGCTCTTGAGCTGGTCACCGCCGACGGCTCGGTGCTCACCTGCTCCGAGAAGGAGAACCCGGAGGTCTTCGCGGCCGCCCGCATCGGCCTCGGCGCGCTGGGCATCGTCACGGCGATCACGTTCGCCGTCGAGCCGGTGTTCCTGCTCACGGCCCGTGAGGAGCCGATGCCGTTCGACAGGGTCCTCGCCGATTTCGACGAACTCTGGGCCGAGAACGAGCACTTCGAGTTCTACTGGTTCCCGCACACCGGGAACACCAACACCAAGCGCAACAACCGCAGTGCCGGCCCCGAGAAGCCGGTGCCGCAGTTCCAGAGCTGGTTCGAGGACGAGTTCCTCTCCAACGGCGTCTTCCAGGTGGCCAACTGGGTCGGGCGCGCGGTGCCCGCCACGATCCCGGCGATCGCGCAGATCTCCAGCAAGGCCCTGTCCGCACGCACCTACACCGACATTCCGTACAAGGTCTTCACATCTCCGCGCCGGGTCCGTTTCGTGGAGATGGAGTACGCCGTTCCACGCGAGGCCGTGGTCGAGACCCTGCGCGAACTGAAGGCCATGGTCGACCGTTCCGGCCTCCGGATCAGCTTCCCCGTCGAGGTGCGCACCGCCCCGGCCGACGACATCACGCTGTCCACCGCCTCCGGCCGCGACAGCGCGTACATCGCCGTCCACATGTTCCAGGGCACGCCCTACCAGCGGTACTTCACCGCCGCCGAGCGCATCTTCACCGCCCACGAGGGCCGTCCGCACTGGGGCAAGATCCACACGCGGGACGCCGCGTACTTCTCCCGGGTGTATCCGCGCTTCGGCGAGTTCACGGCACTGCGGGACCGTCTCGATCCTGACCGGCGGTTCCAGAACGACTACGTGCGGAGGGTTCTGGGGGCGTAGGCGACACGCCGGAGGCGGTGGGTGCGGGGCACTCGCCCCGCGGCGCTCCGGTGGACGGTCCGGTCGTGACTCCGCCGTCACCCGGGGAACCCGAGTCCGAACGCCGGAACTCGTCGAGGGGCGGAGGCACTTGTTCCGATTCCGGTGATTACGTGAAGTTCCCCACGTTCAAGATCGCGGAATCGGGGCAGGGTGCGACCGAGTCCCGCCCCTTGTCAGAAGTTGGGCGGCGTGCCGATCCACGCACGTGGCCCGAATGGAGTACTGTTGCGAGCCCTGGGTTCCGGTCTCCCGTCAGGGTGTACGGGGCCTTTAAGGACCGCCGGGAGGGGGCTAGTTGCACAGGGTGACAGAGTTCGTCACTTAGCGTTGCGAATAGGTAACCGTGCCATAACGGCGATCCAGGGCCCGCGCCCGACACGCCGGGCAACTCGGCAAGGTTGTGGCAGGCTGCACCCGGGCAGGCCACACTCGACTAGCGGAAGCAGCGACGCACGTGACGTCGGCAGGCACCACCCGGGAGGTCCCCATGCCCGAACTGCGTGTCGTGGCCGTCTCGAATGACGGCACACGGCTGGTGCTGAAGGCTGCGGACAGCACGGAGTACACGCTTCCGATCGACGAACGGCTCCGCGCCGCCGTGCGCGGCGACCGTCCCCGCCTCGGCCAGATCGAGATCGAGGTGGAGAGCCACCTCCGCCCCCGCGACATCCAGGCGCGTATACGTGCCGGCGCGACCGCGGAAGAGGTCGCGCAGATGGCAGGCATCCCCGTCGACCGGGTCCGCCGCTTCGAGGGACCCGTGCTCGCCGAGCGTGCGTTCATGGCCGAGCGGGCCCGCAAGACCCCCGTCCGCCGCCCCGGCGAGAACTCCGGTCCGCCGCTCGGCGAGGCCGTGCAGGAGCGGCTGCTGATGCGCGGGGCCGACAAGGACACCGTCCAGTGGGACTCGTGGCGTCGTGACGACGGCACGTGGGAGGTCCTGCTGGTCTACCGCGTCGCGGGCGAACCCCACTCGGCGAGCTGGACGTACGACCCGCCCCGGCGGCTCGTCCAGGCCGTCGACGACGAGGCCCGCTCGCTGATCGGCGAGTCCGACGACCTCGCCGCGCCCGAGCCCAGCTTCCCGTTCGTGCCGCGGATCGCCCGGCTCCCGCGCGACAGACCGCTGGACCGTTCCGCCGACCGCGAGCGGCCCAGCCTGCCCCCGGCGGCCTCCGAACCCGTCGAGGAGAGCACCGGCGAGCGGGACTCGCTGACCAGCCTGCTGGAGGCGGTGCCCAGCTTCCGCGGCGACCTGGTGGTCCCGGAGCGCCCCGCGCCGGAACCGGAGGAGGAGCCCGTCGCCGAACCCGAGGAGGAGGAGCCCCCGGCCCCCGCCGCCTCGGCCGGTGCCGGTTCCGCCTACGCGGATGTCCTCATGCCGCGCTCCGTCGGCAGCCACCGCGACCGGCTCATCGGCGCCACCGACCGCCAGGCCGAGGCCGACGGCGTCCGCCCGGGCCGCCGAGCGGCCGTCCCCAGCTGGGACGAGATCGTCTTCGGGACACGGCGCAAGAAGCAGGAGTAGCAGCCCGACCGGCTGCACGAGCACGAGGGCCGCGCCGTCCGGGCGCGGCCCTCTTCGCGCGTCGGGCTACTGGGGATCCGGCCCCACCGCGACCGGCCGGCCCGGGTCCGAGGACCACTCCGACCACGAACCGACGTACAGGTCCGCCGGAATGCCCGCGACCGCGAGCGCCAGGACCTCGTGGGCCGCGGAGACGCCCGACCCGCAGTACACGCCGACCCGCGAGCCCTCGGACACGCCGAGCGTCTTGAAGCGCTCCCGCAGCTCGCCCGCGGGGAGGAAGCAGCCGTCCGCCCCCACGTTCTCCGTGGTCGGCGCCGACACCGCACCCGGGATGTGCCCGGCCACCGGGTCGATCGGCTCCACCTCGCCCCGGTACCGCTCCCCCGCCCGCGCGTCCAAGAGCACCCCGGACCGCGCCAGCCCCGCGGCGGCATCGGCGTCGAGCAGCCCCGTCGCTCCCGGCTCCGGCACGAAGTCACCCTCCTCGGGGGTCGGCACGGACTTCTCCAACGGCCCCTCCCAGGCCGGCAGCCCGCCGTCGAGGACCCGCACGTCCGGGTGGCCCGTCCAGCGCAGCAGCCACCACGCCCGGGCCGCCGCCCAGCCCTGGCCACCGTCGTAGACGACCACCGGTGTCCCGGACGACACGCCCGCGCGGCGCATCGCGGCCCCGAAACGCGCGAGATCGGGCAGCGGATGCCGGCCGCCCTCGCCCGGAGCGGCGGCCAGCTCCCGGTCCAGGTCGACGTAGACGGCACCCGGAAGGTGCCCTGCCTCGTACGCGGCCCGGCCGTCGAACGGCGGCTCACCGGCCCCCTTGGCCGCGGTGAGCTGCCAGCGGACATCGAGCAGGACCGGCGGATGGGCGCCCGCCAGGACGCTCGCGAGGTCGGATGCGGAGATGATGGCGTTCATGGCCCCATCCTCGCGCACGGGGCTCGTCCGAGCCGCCCGCCTCAGGCCCCTCGGCCCGGCCGCACCGGCACGATCACCTGCCGCACGGGAACAGGCACATGGTGTACAGCTGAACGACACCTGCCGATAAGCGCGCCGCAAGGGACAGCGCCGAGCACATCGGGCATTCTCCCGGACAAGGGTCGCCCCGCAGGGCGTGCCCGCCCCACGAGGGCCGCGGAGAACACGGCCGGCACGAGGCCGAGAAGAGAGTGACGATGACCGACGCACGGGGGTCCACCGGCCCGCACGGCGAAGCACCCGCTCGACACACGCCCGGCACGCCCTGCTGGGTGAGCCTGATGGTGCACGGCCTGGCCGCGACCAAGGAGTTCTACGGGGCGCTGTTCGGCTGGGAGTTCCGGCCCGGCCCGCAGCAGCTCGGCCCGTATGTGCGCGCGCTGCTCGACGGGCGTGAGGTGGCGGGCATCGGTCAACTGCCGCCGGACCGCCACCTGCCCATCGCGTGGACGCCCTACTTCGCCTCGCAGAACACCGATCTGACGGCCGAGACCGCACGCAGCTGCGGCGGCACGATCGGCGTGGGCCCGCTGGACGCCGCCGACGCCGGCCGGCTGGCCATCGGATCCGACCCGTCGGGCGCGGTCTTCGGCATCTGGCAGGCCTCCGCGCACCTCGGCACGGCCGTCTCGGGCATGCCCGGCACGCCCGCCTGGAACGAGCTGCTCACCTTCGAGACGGCGAGCGTCGCCAAGTTCTACCGAGCGGTGTTCGGCTACGAGGAGGAGCCCGTGGTCTCCGCCGACTTCGACTACGTGGCCCTGCACCTCGGCGGGCGACCCGTCGCCGGGGTCCACGGCCTGGGGCAGGCCCTGCCCCGCGACCGGGGCCCGCACTGGGTGACGTACTTCCAGGTCGCCGACGTCGACGACGCCCTGGACCAGCTCGTCCACCTGGGTGGACATGTCCTCAAGCCGGTCCACGACACGGCACACGGCCGCGTGGCGGCGGTGGCGGACCCGGAAGGGGCGCGGTTCGCGCTGCTGCAACCGACGTGCTGACAGCCCGTACGGCCACTGGTCAGACGGCGGTCACCGGCAGCACATCCGGCGACAGGGCCGCCGCCCGGGCCGTCGCCGCGGTCATCCGGCGACGATGGTGGCGGCGGCACAACACCTCGTAACCGACCTCGTCGGCGGAGTGCGTGACATCACCGACGACCACCTGGGCACCCTCGACGACCATGACGCCGCCTATCGTGCGGGCGTTGTGCGTGGCGCGGGCGCCGCACCAGCACAGGGCCTCGACCTGGAGCACCTCGACCCGGTCGGCCAGTTCCACCAGCCGCTGGGAGCCGGGGAACAGCTTGGAGCGGAAGTCGGTCGTGATGCCGAAGGCGTAGACGTCCAGGCCCAGGTCGTCGACCACGCGCGCGAGTTGGTCGATCTGCTCCGGCGCGAGGAACTGCGCCTCGTCGGCGATCACGTAGTCCGCGCGGCCGCCCTGCGAGAGGTGGTCGACGAGGTAGGCGTACAGGTCCTGCCCGTCCTCGACCTCCACCGCGTCCGTGACCAGGCCGAGGCGCGAGGACAGCTTGCCCTCGCCGGCCCGGTCGTCGCGCGAGAAGATCACGCCCTGGAGGCCGCGCGCCGAGCGGTTGTGCTCGATCTGGAGAGCCAGCGTCGACTTCCCGCAGTCCATGGTTCCGGAGAAGAACACCAGCTCGGGCATGACGAGTTGAGCACCTTTCGGTGGAAGGGGTCGGCGTGCGGTCTCAGGAGCGTACTTCGAGCAGGGGGACCAGCTGCTCGGCAGGGGTCATCGAACCGTGGTTGCCGACCATCGCCGACTCCTTCGGCTCCCGCTCGGAGGCGATGAGCAGGACGTCGTCCCGGGCGGCGGCGACCACGTCGCCGATACGGCTGTACACCCGCTCGTCGATGCGCGGGCCGAACCAGCCCGCCGCGATGGCCTCGTCGCGCGAGGCGACCCAGAACTGCTCGCCGAGCACCTCGCGCCAACAGGTCAGGACGTCGTTCGCGGCGCCCGGCACGGCATAGACGTGGCGGGCGCGGCCCTCGCCGCCGAGCAGGGCGACTCCGGCGCTCAGCTCCCAGTCCTCGTCGAAGTCGATGCGGTGATCCTCGTCGAAGGGCACGTCGATCATGCCGTGGTCGGCGGTGATGTACAGGGCGCTGCGCGGCGGCAGTTGCTCGGCCAGGCGCTGGACCAGGCGGTCGGCGTACATGAGCTGGCCGCGCCAGGTGTCGGAGTCGACGCCGAAGCGGTGGCCGGCGCCGTCGACCTCGGCGAAGTAGGTGTACACCAGGGAGCGGTCGCCCGCGGCCAGTTGCTCGGCCGCCAGGTCCATACGGTCCTCGCCGGTCAGCCGCCCGACGAACGTTCCGCCGCTGAGCGCGACCTTGGTGAGCGGGGTGTTCTCGAAGGTCGGGGACGACACCTGCGCCGCGTGCACACCCGCCTTGTGGGCCAACTGGAAGACCGTGGGGTACGGCTGCCAGGGGCCGGGCGGGGTCCACGGCTGCCAGCGCAGCTGGTTCATCAGCTCGCCGGTGTCCGGGTTGCGCACCGTGTAGCCGGGCAGGCCGTGCGCGCCGGGCGGCAGGCCGGTGCCGACGGAGGCCAGGGAGGTCGCCGTCGTCGCCGGGTAGCCGGCGGTCAGCGGACGTCCCGTGCCGCCGCGCGAGGTGGCGAGCAGGGACGTCATGAAAGGGGCGTCCTCGGGATGCGCCGTGAGCTGCTCCCAGCCGAGGCCGTCGATCAGGAACACGCAGTTCCGGTCGGCAGGGGTCAGCTCGGAGATCGTGGCGCTCGTGCCGGGCACGCCCATGCCGGCGGCCAGCGTGGGCAGGAGGTCGGCGAGCGAGCCGCTGCCGTACTCGGGGGCCGGTGCGGAGGCGACGGTGAGCGGTTCGGGATGGTGGTCCCAGGCCGTTTTCGGCTGTGCCATCAGCGCGCGGTGTCCGCGGTCGCCTCGGAGAGGGCCTGCGCGAAGGCGAGTGCCTGGCGCACGGTCTCCGGTCCGTCCCCGGCCTCGCTGACGCGCAGGCTGAGGTCGTCCGCCGTCGAGTTGCCGGTGTAGCCGTGGTCCGCCTCGCAGTTGGGGTCGCCGCAGGCGGCCGGCTCCAGGTCGATGCGGGAGACCGCGCCCCAGCCGATGGTGAGCACGACCTCGCGGGGCAGGGTGCCCGGCTTGTACGACTCCGGGTTGGCGACCACGCGGCTGACCACGATCGAGGAGATGCGGCCGATCTTCACGGACTCCGTCGACGTCGTGGCGTAGGGCGTCGGGGAGGTGCTGTCGGCGGCCTGCTCGTCGGTGTGGCTGACGATGAAGCGGTTGTCCGTGAGGACGAGCACCGTGACGTGCCGGCGCACCTCGTTCTGGTCGAACGTCGTCTCCTGGTGGACCAGGTACGACCGGATGGGCTCGCCGCCCACGGCGGCCTCCACCGCCTCGGCCACGAGGGCCGGGTAGTAGCCGCTGCGCTCGATCGCCGCCCGCAGCCCCTGGGTCGTCGTACTGGTCTTGGCCATGACGCCCATCCTACGGGGGACCACTGACTGCGAGGCACCGCTCGCCCCTGTTCCTAGGGGGGAGGGCCTCCTCAGTACGCGGGGAGGGTCCGCGGGCCGAGGTCGTCGCGGGCGGGTGGTGGTGCGAGGCGGACGGAGGCGCCCAGGACGCTGAGTCCGTGCGAGGCGACGACGACCGGTTCGAGCGTGACCGCGACGACCTCGGGGTGGTCGTCCACCAGCCGGGACACCCGCAGCAGCAGTTCCTCCAGGGCGCGGGTGTCGGCCGGGGCGGAGCCGCGCCAGCCGAACAGCAGGGGGGCCGTGCGGATCGACCGCACCAGCGAGGCCGCCTCCCGGTCGGTGACCGGGATCAGCCGGTGGGCCGTGTCCCCGAGCAGCTGCGAGGCGGCTCCGGCCAGCCCGAAGGAGAGCACCGCTCCGGCCGCGGGGTCGATGACGGCCCGTACGACGACGTCGACGCCGCGCGGCGCCATCCGCTGCACGACGGGCCGCAGCTCGTCCGGTGTGCCGAACAGCTCGGTCAACTCGGTGTACGAGCGGCGGAGTTGGTCCTCGTCGGCGAGGTCGAGGCGGACGCCACCCAGGTCGGCGCGGTGCCTGAGGTGCGGGGCGGTGGCCTTGAGGGCGACGGGGTAGCCGAGGGTGCGGGCGGCCTCGGCGGCGGCGTCGGCGGTCGGGGCGGGCAGGGCGCGGTGGACGTGGATGCCGTAGTGGCCGAGCAGGTCGCAGGTCTCTTCGGTGCCGAGCGTGAGTCCCTGCCCGCGCGCGAGGAGCCCGTCGATGAGTGCTGCGGCGCCCTTCTCGTCGATGTCCTCGTACTCGGGCACCTTGCCGGGGTCGGCGGCGTCGCGGCGCCACTGCGCGTAGGTGACGGCCTGGGCGAGGGCGCGGACGGCGCGTTCGGCTGCGGGGTAGGCGGGGATGAGGTGGGCGCCGTCCGGGGTCTCGGCGGTGGGCGGCCGGTCTTCGGCGGGCGGGCGCTCTCCGGCAGGGGGCCGCTCTCCGGTGGGCGGGCGTTGTCCGGTGAGGGACCGTTCTCCGGTGGGCGGGCGTTCTCCGGCGTACGGGCGTTCTCCGGTGGGCGCCGGTCCGGGGGTGGTGTGTGCGGTTGTGGCCGCCCCGAGCTGTGGTGCCGTGCTCGCCGCTGCCGACAGGGCCTCGGCCAGGCCGCCGAGCTCCACGTGCACGACCAGCACCGGCTTGGCCGGGGCCGCGGCCGCCGCCGACCTCAGGGCCTCCGCGAGGGCCGCGTCGGCGACCGAGCCCTCCCCCACCGCCGGTATGGCGGTGACGACGACCGCGTCGCACCGGTCGTCGGCCAGCGCGCGCGCGAGGGCCGCGTGGAAGTCCGCCGCGGAGGCGGCCGTGGTCAGGTCCTGCGGCGGATGCGGCCGGAGGCCCTCGGCGAGGCACGCGTCGTACGTGAGCAGGCCGAGCGACTCGGAGTTGCCGAGGATCGCCACCCGGGGGCCGGCGGGCAGGGGCTGGCGCGCGAGCAGGAGGCCTGCGTCCACCAGCTCCGTGATCGTGTCGACCCGGATGACGCCGGCCTGTCGCAGCAGCGCCGACACGGTCGCGTGCGGCAGCCGGGTCGCCCGCACGGCGTGTCCCTGGGGAGCGGCGCCGTGGCGTGCGCCCTGGACAACGACCAGCGGCTTCGCGGCGGCCGTCCGGCGGGCGAGGCGCGTGAACTTGCGGGGGTTGCCGATGGATTCCAGGTACATGAGGACGACGTCGGTTTCCGGGTCCTCGTACCAGTACTGGAGGACGTCGTTGCCGGAGACATCGGCCCGGTTTCCGGAGGAGACGAAGGTCGAGACGCCGGTCACGCCCGTGACGCCCCCGCCGCGGCGGTGCAGCCGGGACAGCAGGGCGATGCCGATGGCGCCGGACTGGGCGAACAGGCCGATCCGCCCCGGGCGCGGGGTCTCGGGGGCGAGG
The DNA here is from genome assembly GCF_964272415.1 of Streptomyces sp. SudanB52_2052. Taxonomy (NCBI): domain Bacteria; kingdom Bacillati; phylum Actinomycetota; class Actinomycetes; order Kitasatosporales; family Streptomycetaceae; genus Streptomyces; species Streptomyces sp. SudanB52_2052. The sequence goes on from NZ_OZ186796.1 coordinate 2,333,087, forward strand.
GAGGCGTTGAGGCGCACCTGGGGGGAGGTGTTGATGATGCCGAAGGCGTTCGGCCCGATGATCCGCATGCCGTACGTGCGCGCGTGCCGCACGAGGGCGCGCTGGCGTTCGCGCCCTTCGGGGCCGCTCTCGGCGTATCCGGCGGAGACCACGACGAGCCCTTGCACGCCGTGTTCGCCGCATTCGGTGACGACCTCGGGGACGTGCTCGGCCGGCACGGCGACGACCGCGAGGTCCACGGGGCCGTCGATGTCCCGCACGGAGCGGTGGGCCGGCACCCCGTCGAGCTCCTTCTGCTCCTTCGGGAGGGCCTTGTTCACGGCGTACAGGCGGCCGGTGAAGCCGGCGTCGCGGATGTTGCCGAGGACACTGCGGCCCACGCCGCCCGGGGTGCGCCCGGCGCCGATGACGGCGACCGAACCGGGCGCGAGCAACCGCTGCACGGACCGCGCCTCCGCGCGGTGCTCGCGCGCGTACTGCACGGCGAGGGAGCGGTCGGTCGGTTCGAGGTCGAACTCCAGGCGGACGACGCCGTCCTCGAAGCTGCGTTTCTGGGTGTACCCGGCGTCCGTGAACACCTTGATCATCTTGGTGTTGGCGGGCAGCACCTCGGCGGCGAAGCGGCGGATGCCGCGCTCGCGGGCGACGGCGGCGATGTGTTCGAGCAGGGCGGAGGCGACCCCGCGGCCCTGGTGGGCGTCCTGCACCAGGAAGGCGACCTCGGCCTCGTCGGCGGGTCCGGAGGCGGGCGTTCCGTCCGGGCCGATCCGGTCGTAGCGTACGGTGGCGATGAACTCGCCGCCGACCGTGGCCGCGAGTCCCACCCGGTCCACAAAGTCGTGGTGCGTGAAGCGGTGGACGTCCTTGGCGGACAGGCGAGGGTACGGCGCGAAGAAGCGGTAGTACTTCGACTCGTCGGAGACCTGCTCGTAGAAGCTGACCAGGCGCTCGGCGTCATCAACGGTGATGGGCCGGATGCGCGCGGTACCCCCGTCGCGCAGCACCACGTCGGCTTCCCAGTGGGCGGGATACTCGTGCCGGTCCGGCGAGGTCTGCATGGGCCCCAGAGTACGGCTAGCGTCCGACAACGGCGCGAGGCAGTCTGTGGAGGGCGTCAGTCGGGTCGAGGCCGCGACCCGACGGCACCCCCGGAGTGGAACGACAGGACCGCTCCAGGCTTCACGTATGGAAAACTGGTCTAGACAACCCTGAACACCGAAGGGCAGCAACACATGGCTGAGCGCCGCGTCAACGTCGGCTGGGCCGAGGGCCTCCACGCCCGCCCCGCCTCCATCTTCGTCCGAGCCGCCACGGCCGCAGGCGTCCCGGTGACGATCGCCAAGGCAGACGGCAACCCCGTCAACGCGGCCTCCATGCTGGCCGTCCTGGGCCTCGGCGCCCAAGGCGGTGAGGAGATCGTCCTCGCCTCCGACGCCGAGGGCGCGGACGCCGCCCTGGACCGGCTGGCGAAGCTGGTCTCCGAGGGTCTGGAAGAACTGCCCGAGACCGTCTGAGCATTCTTCCGCGCCTGATCCGGCGCTCCGGAAGGGCTCGCCCGGGTTTCCGGGCGAGCCCTTCGCTTTTCCCCGGCCCCGGGTCGCGCAATTCCCGCCCAGGAGGAGCGTCCAGAGGGAGCGGAATTCCCGTTCACGGGCAGCAGAAATAAACCCCCGCGAATTAGCTGGTCTTTGTATACGGCTCCCGTGTTAATGCCGCAGGCTCGCCGTGTTTACGGGATGTTGCGAGTTCCTCACACGGTCGGCGCGCTCCCCGGCGGAGCCGAAACGGAGCCGGTGCGCGGCCGTCGCGCGCTCGGTGTGCAGCGCCGTGACCGCCCGCGCGCGCTCACTGTCACCGCGCGCCACCGCGTCCACGATCGCGCCGTGCTCGCTCCAGGACTCCACGGGACCGGCCGGCGCCTCCACGGTGTACATCCAGGCGATCTTGTGGCGGAGCTGGGTGAGCACCGAGGTCAGCGCGGGGCTCCCGGAGGCCTGGGCGAGCGTCTCGTGGAACCAGCCGCCCAGGGAGCGCAGGTCGTCGCTGTTGCCCCGGCGGGCGCGCTCCTGGCCCAGCCGGACCAGGCCGCGCAGGACCTTCAGATGGGCCTCGGTGCGGCGCTGAGCGGCGCGGGCGGCGCCGAGCGGCTCCAGCAGCATGCGCATCTCCAGCAGGTCGGCGGCCTCCTGCTCGGTGGGTTCGGCGACGCACGCGCCCGCGTGCCGCCGGGTCACCACGAAGCCCTCGGCCTCCAGGGTGCGCAGGGCCTCCCGGACGGGCACCCGCGAGACGCCGTAGCGGCGTGCGAGGAGTTCCTCGGTGAGCCGGCTGCCGCGTTCGTAGACACCCGCGACGATGTCGTCCCGGATGGCCGTGCACACCGAGTGCGCGGGAATACGCATGACCGACCTCCGTTTAATCCCCGTGAAACGTCGACGAGTGACGCGTGTCCGTGACTCTATTGCAATGAGCCGGAATTTCCGACGGCAGCCCGGAATCCATGGATATTTTTTGGACAGTCGACCGCCGTAAACGCCGAAAGCCCCGGCTCGGTGAGCCGGGGCCGGGGAAGCGGGGCGGGTGCCGTCAGAGGTTCACGCCGTGCGAGCGGAGGTAGGCGAGGGGGTCGATGTCCGAGCCGTACTCGGGGCTCGTGCGGGCCTCGAAGTGCAGGTGCGCGCCGGTGACGTTGCCGGTGGCGCCGGACAGGCCGATCTGCTGGCCGGGCGTGACCTGCTGCCCCACCGAGACGCCGATGGACGACAGGTGGCCGTACTGGGTGTACGTGCCGTCGTTCATCTTGATCACGACCTGGTTGCCGTAGGCACCGCCCCAGCCCGCCTCGACGACCGTGCCCATGCCGACCGAGTGGACGGCGGTACCGCTGGCGGCGTGGAAGTCGATGCCGGTGTGGCTGCCGGAGGACCAGACGGCGCCGCCGGCCTTGTAGCCGGTGGAGACGTAGGAACCCGGGATCGGTGACACGAAGCTGTTGAGGCGCTTGCGCTCGGCCTCGCGGGCGGCGCGCTCCTTGGCCTCGCGGGCCTTCTCGGCCGCCTCCTTGGCCTTCTTGGCCGCTTCGGCGGCCCGCTCGCGGGCGGCCTCCTCGGCCTTCTTCTTGGCGGCGGCCTCCTCGGCCGCGTGCTTCTGCGCGACGGCCTGGGCGTCGATCTGCTGGGCCACGGTGTCGCCCATGGTGACGACGGGGGTGAGGCCGGTCTGCTCGGGGGCGGGTTCGGCGGCGAAGGCGGCCGGAGCGGCCACGGTGCCGATGACGCCGGTGGTGGCGAGGGCCGCGACCCCCGCCGCGCGGGCCGTACCGCGGTGGATCCTGCTGGGACGACGATGCTTCCCGGTGGCGCGGGTGAACGCCATGGAGTGCCTGGTCCTTTCCTTCCTTCTCGCCTACCGGGTTAGCTGACGGGTTCGGAGCAGGAAGGTCTCCTACGGACCCCCTCGCGACTCGCGCGGGCGTCCGATTCACCCCAGGGACTGCGGCTGGGTCCCCGGCTCCCCTGGCTCGCGCCGTACGGGGACTCGGCGATGACTGTCCGGTGCCGCGGGTGCGGCGCACTGCCTGACGAACAGCCCGGACGACGCTAAGCGGGGCCACTTTCAATTCCCAAACGGATCCGGCGTTTTGTAGCGCATCCCACAGGTCAGACAGGCAACCTCCGTACCAATTCGGGCATAAAGGAGCCCTGGTGCCTTAGGAAGACAACCAGGGCTCCTCGCGCGTGCCTCTACTCGGCGGCGACGACCGTGACTTCGCCGATGCCGAGGGCCTCCACCGGGCCCTTGATCTGCGCCGCGTCACCCACGAGGACGGTCACCAGACGGTCCACCGGGAAGGCGCTGACGGCCGCCGCGGTGGCCTCCACGGTGCCGGTCGCGGCGAGCTGCCGGTACAGCGTGGCCTGGTAGTCGTCGGGCAGGTGCTGCTCGACCTGGTCGGCCAGGGTGCTCGCGACGGCCGCCGCCGTCTCGTACTTCAGCGGCGCGACGCCGACCAGGTTCTGCACGGCGACGTCCCGCTCGGCGTCGGTGAGCCCCTCGGCGGCGAGGGTGCGCAGCACCGTCCAGAGGTCCTGGAGGGCGGGGCCGGTGTTGGGGGTGTCCACGGAACCGCTGATGGCGAGCATCGCGGCACCGGTGCCGTCCGGGGCGGACCTGAGGACCTGCGCGAACGAGCGCACCCCGTACGTGTAGCCCTTCTCCTCGCGCAGGACGCGGTCCAGGCGCGAGGTGAGGGTGCCGCCGAGGCAGTACGTGCCGAGCACCTGCGCGGGCCAGACGCGGTCGTGCCGGTCGGGGCCGATGCGGCCGATCAGCAGCTGCGTCTGGACGGCGCCCGGGCGGTCCACGATGACGACGCGGCCGGTGTCGTCGGCGGTCACCGGGGGCACCGGGCGGGGCTCGGCCGAGGACCCGGTCCACGTGCCCAGGGTGTCGCCGAGCAGGGCGTCGAGGTCGATGCCGGTGAGGTCACCGACGACCACGGCGGTGGCCGTGGCGGGCCGGACGTGCTTCTCGTAGAAGCCGCGCACGGCCGTGGAGTCGATCGCGGCGACCGTCTCCTCGGTGCCCTGCCGGGGGCGCGACATGCGCGAGTCCGCGGGGAACAGCTCCTTGGAGAGCTCCTTGGCGGCGCGGCGGGAGGGGTTGGCCAGCTCGTGCGGGATCTCGTCCAGGCGGTTGCGGACCAGCCGCTCGACCTCGCTGTCGGCGAACGCGGGCGCCCTGAGGGCGTCGGCGATCAGGCCGAGCCCCTTGGCGAGCCGGGAGGCCGGCACCTCCAGGCTCAGCCGGACACCGGGGTGGTCGGCGTGCGCGTCGAGGGTGGCGCCGGCGCGCTCCAGCTCGGCGGCGAACTCCTCGGCGGAGTGCTTGTCGGTGCCCTCGGAGAAGGCCCGGGCCATGATCGTGGCCACACCGTCGAGGCCGGCCGGCTCGGCGTCCAGGGGCGCGTCCAGCAGCACCTCCACGGCGACGACCTGCTGGCCGGGGCGGTGGCAGCGCAGCACCGTCAGGCCGTTGTCGAGCCTGCCGCGCTCCGGGGCCGGGAAGGCCCACGGCTTGGCCTCGCCCGCCTGCGGCTGGGGGTGGAAGTCCATCGTGGCGAGCTCGGTCACTTGGCCGCCTCCTCGTTCTCGTCGCCGGCCGCGGCTGCGGTGTCCTCGGCTTCGTCGGTCTCGTCGGCGACGGGCTCGTAGACGAGCACCGCGCGGTTGTCGGGGCGCAGGCGGGCCTTGGCGACCTCCTGGACCTCCTCCGCCGTGACCTCCAGCACGCGCTGGACGGCGGTCAGGGCGAGCTGCGGGTCGCCGAACAGCACGGCGTACCGGCACAGTTCGTCAGCGCGGCCCGCGACCGTACCGAGCCGGTCCAGCCACTCGCGCTCCAACTGGGCCTGGGCGCGTTCCATCTCCTCGGCCGTGGGGCCCTCCTCGGCGAACCGGGCGAGCTCCTCGTCGATGGCGGCCTCGATGACCGGCACCTCGACGTCACCGGACGTCTTCACGTCCAGCCACCCCAGGGAGGGCGCCCCGGCGAGCCGCAGCAGGCCGAAGCCCGCGGTGACGGCCGTACGGTCCCGGCGCACCAGGCGGTTGTACAGGCGGGAGGACTCGCCGCCGCCGAGGACGGTGAGGGCCAGGTCGGCCGCGTCGCACGCGCGCGTGCCGTCGTGCGGCAGGCGGTAGGCGGCCATCAGGGCGCGGGCCGGGACCTCCTCCTCGACGACCTCCCGCAGCTGCTCGCCGATGATCTCCGGCAACGAGCCGTCGCGCGGCGCGGGCTTGCCGTCGTGACCGGGGATGGAGCCGAAGTACTTCTCGATCCAGGCGAGGGTCTGCTCCGGGTCGATGTCGCCGACCACGGAGAGCACGGCGTTGTTCGGCGCGTAGTAGGTGCGGAAGAACGCCCGCGCGTCCTCCAGGGTCGCCGCGTCCAGGTCGGCCATCGAGCCGATCGGGGTGTGGTGGTAGGGGTGGCCCTCCGGGTAGGCGAGGGCGGTCAGCTTCTCGAAGGCGGTGCCGTAGGGGACGTTGTCGTAGCGCTGGCGGCGCTCGTTCTTGACGACGTCCCGCTGGTTCTCCATCGACTCGTCGTCGAGGGCGGCCAGCAGGGAGCCCATGCGGTCGGCCTCCAGCCAGAGGGCGAGCTCCAGCTGGTGGGCGGGCATGGTCTCGAAGTAGTTGGTCCGCTCGAAGCTGGTGGTGCCGTTCAGCGAGCCGCCCGCGCCCTGGACGAGCTCGAAGTGGCCGTTGCCCTTCACCTGGGCGGAACCCTGGAACATCAAGTGCTCGAAAAGGTGAGCCAGGCCGGTACGGCCCTTGACTTCGTGGCGTGAGCCGACGTCGTACCAGAGGCACACCGCCGCGACCGGGGTCAGGTGGTCCTCGGAGAGCACCACGCGCAGGCCGTTGGCCAGGCGGTGCTCGGTCGCTGTCAGGCCCCCGGAGCCTGCCTGGGCTGTGGCCGTGTGACCCATGGGCATGTACGTCCCTTCGATCGCGGAGCGGTCTTCACAACCGCGGTTTCCTGCCGGTCCTGCCACTGTATGCAAGCGTGCGAACCGCCGGTGAAGTTCCCGGGCGGGGTACGCGGAGAGCGAGAGCCGGTGGCGCGTGCCGGACGGGGTGCGGCGGCCGGAGGCCGGGTCCTGGTCCCGGTTGTCAGTGCGTCGGTCCACAATGGTCGGCGTCAGATCTCGTTCACGCTTCAGCAAGGAGCCGGCAGCGATGGCCCGCCGCAGCACGAAGACCCCGCCGCCCGACGACTCGTACGAGGAGAGGATCCTCGACATCGACGTCGTCGACGAGATGCAGGGCTCCTTCCTCGAGTACGCGTACTCGGTCATCTACTCCCGCGCCCTGCCGGACGCCCGTGACGGCCTCAAGCCGGTGCACCGCCGCATCGTCTACCAGATGAACGAGATGGGCCTGCGCCCCGAGCGGGGCTACGTGAAGTGCGCCCGTGTCGTCGGCGAGGTCATGGGCAAGCTGCACCCGCACGGCGACGCGTCGATCTACGACGCCCTGGTGCGCATGGCCCAGCCCTTCTCGATGCGCGTCCCCCTGGTCGACGGCCACGGCAACTTCGGCTCGCTGGGCAACGACGACCCGCCGGCCGCCATGCGGTACACCGAGTGCCGGATGGCCGAGGCGACCAGCCTGATGACGGAGTCGATCGACGAGGACACCGTCGACTTCAACCCCAACTACGACGGCCAGGAGCAGGAGCCGGCGGCGCTGCCCGCCGCCTTCCCGAACCTGCTGGTCAACGGCGCCTCGGGCATCGCGGTCGGCATGGCGACGAACATGCCGCCGCACAACCTGCGCGAGGTCATCGCCGCCGCCCGGCACCTGATCAGGCACCCGAACGCGGACCTCGACGCCCTGATGAAGCACGTGCCGGGCCCCGACCTGCCGACCGGCGGCCGCATCGTCGGCCTGTCCGGCATCCGGGACGCCTACGAGACGGGCCGCGGCACGTTCAAGATGCGGGCGACCGTCGCCGTGGAACAGGTGACGGCCCGCCGCAAGGGCCTCATCGTCACCGAGCTGCCCTTCGCGGTCGGCCCGGAGAAGGTCATCGCCAAGATCAAGGACCTGGTCGGTTCGAAGAAGCTCCAGGGCATCGCCGACGTCAAGGACCTCACCGACCGGGAGCACGGCCTGCGCCTGGTCATCGAGATCAAGAACGGTTTCGTGCCGGAGGCGGTGCTGGAGCAGCTGTACAAGCTGACGCCGATGGAGGAGTCCTTCGGCATCAACAACGTCGCCCTGGTGGACGGCCAGCCGCTCACGCTGGGCCTCAAGGAGCTGCTGGAGGTCTATCTCGACCACCGCTTCACCGTCGTACGGCGGCGTTCGGAGTTCCGCCGCGGCAAGAAGCGCGACCGGCTGCACCTGGTCGAGGGTCTGCTGACGGCCCTGCTGGACATCGACGAGGTCATCCGGCTGATCCGCTCCAGTGAGAACTCCGCGCAGGCGAAGCAGCGCCTGATGGAGCAGTTCTCGCTGAGCGAGGTGCAGACGCAGTACATCCTGGACACGCCGCTGCGGCGCCTGACCAAGTACGACCGCATCGAACTGGAGACGGAGAAGGACCGGCTCAACGCGGAGATCGAGGAACTGACCCGGATCCTCGACTCGGACGCGGAGCTGCGCAAGCTGGTCTCGTCGGAACTGGCCACGGTCGCCAAGAAGTTCGGCACCGACCGGCGTACGGTCCTGCTGGAGTCGGGCGGCGCCCCGGTCGCCGCCGTGCCGCTGCAGGTGGCCGACGACCCGTGCCGGGTGCTGCTGTCCTCGACGGGTCTGCTGGCCCGTACGGCCAACGGCGAGCCGTTCGCCGAGGACGCCGCCGCCAAGCGCGTGAAGCACGACGTGATCGTCTCGGCGGTGCCGGCCACCGCGCGCGGCGAGATCGGCGCGGTCACCTCAGCGGGCCGGCTGCTGCGGATCAACGTGATCGACCTGCCCCAGCTCCCGGAGTCGATGCCGACGCCGAACCTCGCGGGAGGCGCCCCGCTGGCGGAGTTCGTCTCCCTGGAGGACGACGAGACGGTGGTCTGCCTGACCACGCTCGACGAGTCCTCGCCCGGCCTGGCGCTCGGCACGGCCCAGGGCGTGGTGAAGCGCGTGGTGCCCGATTACCCGGCCAACAAGGAAGAGCTGGAAGTGATCACCCTCAAGGAGGGCGACCGGATCGTCGGCGCGGTGGAGCTGCGCACGGGCGAGGAGGACCTGGTCTTCATCACCGACGACGCCCAGCTGCTGCGCTTCCAGGCGTCCCAGGTCCGCCCGCAGGGCCGCCCGGCCGGCGGTGTGGCCGGCATCAAGCTCTCCGAGGGCGCGAAGGTCATCTCGTTCACGGCGGTGGACCCGGCGGCGGACGCCGTCGTCTTCACCGTCGCGGGCTCGCGGGGCACGCTGGACGACTCCGTCCAGACGACGGCCAAGCTGACCCCGTTCGACCAGTACCCGCGCAAGGGTCGCGCCACGGGTGGCGTCCGCTGCCAGCGGTTCCTGAAGGGCGAGGACTGCCTGTCCCTGGCCTGGGCGGGCCCCGCTCCCGCTCTCGCCGCCCAGAAGAACGGCAGCCCGGCCGACCTGCCGGAGATCGACCCGCGCCGCGACGGCTCGGGTGTCTCGCTGGCCAAGACGGTGGCGGTGGTGGCCGGACCGGTCTAGGCCGGCCCGGCGGGATCCTCGTCGGGGTCCCGTACGTACCGCAGGACGCCCCACATGCCGTGCTCGTCGGCGTGCGGGGCGTCGCTCCGGCACGCGTCGAGTTCCTTGTCGAGGGCGGGGGCGTCGATGCCGGATCCGATGAGGACCAGCTGCGTGAGGCGTTCCTCGCCGGCCGGCCAGGGCTCCGGGTAGAAGCGCAGGAACCGGCCGACGGCATGGACGCCGTAACGGTTCCGGACGTCGTGCGGGCCGAAGTCGACGTACCCCTTGATCCGGTACAGCCCCTGGGGACGGCTGTCGAGGAACTCCATCAGCCGACGCGGGTCGAGGGGCTGCGCCGAGGTGAACGACAGGCTGTCGTAGCTGCTGTGCAGGTGCCCGGCGTGGTCGTCGTCCTCGCCGTGCTCGTGCAGGTCGTCGAAGGACAGCTGCCCGATGCGCTCCTCGCTCGGCCGGCAGTCGAAGAGGAACTCGGGGTCGATCCGGCCGTAGGAGGCCGGGACGACGGCGGCGCCGTCGACGAGGGACCGGACGAGCCCGAGGACGCGTTCGCCGTCCGCCGCACGGTCCACCTTGTTGACCACGACCAGATCGGCCAGCGCGAGATGCCGGTCGATTTCGGGGTGCCGGGCTCGGGTGTCGTCGAACTCGGCGGCGTCGACGACCTCGACGAGCCCGCCGTACACGATCCGCGGATGCTCGCTGGCGAGCACCATCCGCACCAGTTCCTGCGGCTCGGCGAGACCGCTGGCCTCGATGACGATCACGTCGATGCCGAGGGACGGCTCCGCGAGCCGCTCCAGGTACTGGTCCAGCTCGCTCGCGTCGACGGCACAGCACAGGCACCCGTTGCCGAGCGAGACCGTGGAGTCGCCGAGCGCTCCGGCCACGGCCATCGCGTCGATCTCGATGGCCCCGAAGTCGTTGACGATCGCGCCGATCCGGCTGCCACCGCTGCGGTGGAGCAGGTGATTGAGCAGCGTGGTCTTTCCCGAGCCGAGGAATCCGGCCAGGACGACGACCGGGATCTGCTGCGGTTCCGGGCTCCGCTGACTCACCGTGCGACCTCTCTCACGCCGACGCGTGCACCGGCTCGCGTTCCCGGCACACGGAGGAAATGGGGATGCCGCCCCAGGATACGAGCCTCAGAACGCGACGAAGTGAACGATTGTTAGCAGCACTCGCGGGGCAGACGTTGGGCATGGCGCCGGTTTGTGCGACCCTCGCTTCCCTCCGTGCGCCTCTCCTCCGCCTCCCCGCCGATCAGAGCCGCTCGGCACTCTGGGAGACGGAAAGCGCCGCCCACCGCGCGCCGGTCCCCTCCAGTCGACCCGCACCCCGACGACCGGCGGACGGCCGTCTGAATCGGGGGTTGACATGGCCACACAGAATTTTGCGATGCGAGGACTGAGGGCCACCGCCTCGGCCGGAATCGGCCTGGCGGCGGGCACCGTCGTCGCCCTGGCCGTGCAGTGGCCCAGGCTCCATGCGTTGCGTGCCCGGATCGAGCACCTGGAGGAGGCCGCGCAGTCCCAACGCCGGACCAACTTCGCCCACCAGCAGCGGCTGCACTGGGAGTTGCTGAGCAAGGCGATGGACGACCCGGAGCTGGCCGATGTGCTCGACGCCTACGACGGGACCGTGCCGCCCGGAAAGCTCCGCCAGTTCCTCTTCGCCAACGCCCTCTACACCAACGCCCTGTGCTACTACCGCATGGGCAACATGACCCGGGAGGAGTTCTTCGGCTTCGCCCGGAGCATGCTGCAGAACCCGATCTTCCGCGAGTACTGGTACGCCTCCCGCCCGCATCGGGCCACCCTCGTCGGCACGTCGGAGGAGGCGCGGGTCGGACGCATGGTCGACGATCTCCTCGGGCAGTTGGAGGAGGCGGACAGCGACGAGTGGTGGGTGGTGGGGGAACCGCCGGCCGAGTAGCCGGGGGCGGGGTTCGGGGCCGGGTTCAGGTTCGGTCCTGGGCCGGGGCCGGGGCCGGGGTTCGGGGTCAGGTCCGTCGCCGGTCCCGGGTGCGGCGCCGAGTGGATGTCGCACAGGCCCCATCAGCCCCGTCCGGGCTCCCCGCCGTAAGCGCCGTACCTCGCGGATCACTCTCCTGGACGCATCACACGCCTGGGCGGTAACGAACCCATAAACCGGTGCGTTTGCCCAGGTGCCAACACGGTTGACTACTGCGCATCCCGCGAACCGGGTCGACCACCGCCGAACCGCCGCTCCACGCCGCCCGGTTGTCGAGGCCGCGGCCCCACAGGGCCGCATCGCACCGCAGGCTACAGTGCGCACCAAGCCTCGAGATCAAAAGGAACGCCAGAACAGTGAGCCACATCATCCGTCGGATTGGCACCCCTCCCAGCGCGCGGGGCAGTGCGACAGGTGCCAATTGCCCCGACATCTTCGAGCTGTCAGACGGCAGGTTCGCTGTGATCGGAACGGACCTCACCGAAGAACTCGACGGCAAGCTCCCCGCCGACGCGTCCCGGGCCGACTACGAGCGCATCGTCGTGGTCACGCGGAAGACCCTCATCGACGCCAAGGCCGACATTCCCGACGCCTGATCCCGTCGGCCCCCGTCGAATCGACGCCGCGGCCCGGCACCAGGAGGTGCCGGGCCGCTGTGTCTCCTGTCAGGCGGGCACGGGCGCCGGCGCCTCAGGCCCGACATAGCGCGCCACCGGCCGGATGATCTTCGTTTCCTCCGCCTGCTCCAGGATGTTGGCGCTCCAGCCCACCACGCGCGCGGCGGCGAACGTCGGTGTGAACATCTCGCGGGGCAGGCCGCAGAGCTCCATGACCACGCCCGCGTAGTACTCGACGTTGGTGTGGAGTTCCCGACCGGGCTTCAGCTCCGCCAGTATCGCCTCGACGTGGCGCTCGACCTCGACGGCGAAGTCCACCCGGGGACCACCGAACGTCTGGGCGACCTCGCGCAGCATCCGGGACCGGGGGTCCTCCGTGCGGTAGATCGCATGCCCGAAGCCCATGATGCGCTCACCGGCGAGCACACGCTGCCGCACCCAGGAGTCGATACGGTCCGGAGTGCCGATCGCGTCCAGGGTGTCCAGCGCTCGGCTGGGCGCACCGCCGTGCAACGGCCCCGACAGGGCCGCCACCGCACCGGCGAGGCACGCCGCCACGTCCGCGCCGGTGGACGCGATGACCCGGGCCGTGAACGTTGAAGCGTTGAATCCGTGATCAATGGTTGAGATCAGGTATTGCTCGATCGCCCGGGCGTGCTGGTCGGTCGGCACCGACCCCGTCAACATGTACAGGTAGTTCGCCGCATAGGAGAGATCCTCGCGCGGCTCCACCGGGTCGAGCCCTTTCCCCAGCCGGTGCAGGGCGGTGAGCAGGGTGGGCACGGCGGCGGCAGCCTCGAGGGTGTCCTGCCGGCGCCGCTCGGCGTCGATGTCGTACACGGGGCGGAAGCCCTTGGCCGCGCCCAGCAGCGACAGGGCCGTGCGCATCCCGGCGAGCGGGCCGGAGCGTCCGCCGGCGGCCGCGATGGCCGGCAGGGCCGCCCGGACCTCGTCGGGCAGCCGCCGCAGCGCGGCGGTCTCCGCGGCGAAGGCCACGCTCCGCCCGGCGTCCGGCAGATCACCGTGCACGAGCAGGTGCCAGACGTCCTCGAACCCGCGGGTCCGCGCGAGGTCGACGGCCGAGTACTGCCGGTAGTGGTAGAAGCCCTCGAGACCGCGGACGTCACCGATCCGGGTGTCGGTGACGACGACCCCGGCGAGCCCTCGCGGCGCTTCGAGGAGAGTGGCTGCGGACCTGTTGACGGACATGTCTTCCTCCCTGGACTTGATTCGACTGTCCATGCTTGACTTGAGCTATGTCAACATTGATTGAATCAATACATCACTCAATGCTCTGCTAGGCGGATACGGTGAGCCCCATGCGCGATCAAGAGCCCGCCCCCCTCGACGCGGAACGGCGACTGAGCACCAAGGAGGCCGCCGAGCTGCTCGGTGTGAAACCGGAGACCGTGTACGCGTACGTGAGCCGCGGCCAGCTCAGCAGCCGCCGCGTGGCCGGGGGCCGGGGCAGCACCTTCGACGCCAGGGAGGTCGAGGCGCTCGCCCGGCGCAACCGGCGGGAGAGCGCGGGCGGTTCCGGCTCCGGCGGCGAGCTCTCCGTACGGACCCGCCTCACGCTCATCGAGAGCGACCGCTACTACTACCGCGGCGTCGACGCGGTCGAACTGGCCACCCGGCACAGCTACGAGGAGGTCGCCGAGTGGCTGTGGACCGGCCGGATGCGCCCGGGCAGCGCGTTCACCGCGCCCGCGACCTCCGTCGCCGTCGCCCGCCGTGCCGTCGAGGCACTGCCCGAACACGCGGCGCCCGCCGACCTGCTGCGGGTCGCGACGACCGCCGCCGCGACCGCCGACCCCCTCCGCTTCGACCTCTCCGAAGGCGCCGTCCTCGGCACCGCGCGCACCCTCATCCCCACACTCGTCGCCGCCCTGCCGGCAGTGGGCCGGGACCGCGCCGACACGGGCCCGCTGGCCCACCGCCTGTGGTGCCGGCTGTCCCGTCGGGAGCCCGGTGAGGCGTCCCTGCGCGCCCTGGACACCGCCCTCGCCCTCCTGGTCGATCACGACCTGGCCGCCTCCACACTCGCGGTGCGGGTCGCCGCGTCGGCCCGTGCCCACGCCTACGCGGCGGTCTCCGCCGGGCTCGGCGTCATTGAGGGGCCGCTGCACGGCGCGGCCAGCGGACTCGCCCACCGACTGCTCCAGGACGTCCTCGACCAGGGCGACCCGGCCCCCGTGATCGCGGGCGAACTGCGCGCCGGGCGCCGCATCCCGGGACTCGGCCACCGGCTCTACCCCGGCGAGGACCCACGCGCGCGTGCCCTCTTCGCCGTTCTGGAGGACATCCCCAAGGCCGAGCCCGCCCTCCTCGCGGCCCGCGACATCGTCGAGACCACGGCCCGTCACGCCCCACTGCACGCCAACGTCGACCTGGCGCTCGCCGTGCTCACGACGTCCTGCGGCATGCCCGCGACCGCGGGCGAGACGATCTTCGCCGTGGCCCGCACGGCGGGCTGGATCGCCCACGCCCTGGAGGAGTACGGCGAACGCCCGATGCGCATGCGCCCGAGCGGTCTCTACACAGGCGCCAAGCCGCCTCAGCCACTGCCGGAGTAGGTAAGGGCGGGCCCCGCAGGAGCCATCAGCCAACTCAGGTTAGGCTCACCTCTGTGAGTACGTGCTCAAGCGTCTCGCGGGACCTCGACGAGCCCGTCGCGGGGACCGCGGCCACCGCGAGGACCTGGCTGTTGCTGGAACAGCCCGGCCCGTGGGGTGCCAAGGCGCTCACCTCGAGCCACCTGGACCCCGCGCTGGGGCGCGCCCTGGAGGCGGCCGCGAAGGACACGGGCGTCCGGATCGTGCTCATCCGGCGCCCCGGGCGCCACGCGGACCGCCGCATGCCCGCCACGCGCCGGGTGTACGCGGCCCACACCGTGCCGGGGAACGTATGGCTGCGCAGCGCCACGACATCGGATCCGGGGCAGCTGTTGGACCTCGACTTCGCCGCACTCGGCCGGGGCGACCACCACTCCTTCGACGCGCTGCTCGGCGGACGCCCGCACGACGGTGACCCGCTCGCCCTTGTCTGCACCAACGGCAAGCGCGACCGCTGCTGCGCCCTCCTCGGCCGGCCCCTCGCGGCCGAACTCGCCACGTCAGGGGTCGAGGGCGTCTGGGAGGTCACCCATCTGGGTGGCCACCGCTTCTCCCCGACGGTGCTCGTGCTGCCGTACGGCTACGCGTACGGCCGGGCCGAGGCGCACACCCTCAAGGAGGTGCTGCACAGTGCGCGCGAGGGACGGATCGTCCTGGAGGGCTGCCGGGGCAGCTCGGCCTGGGAACGGCCCGGCCAAGCCGCCGAGCTCGCCGTGCGCACCAGGATCGGCGACTACGCGGCGGAGGCGCTGACCGTCGTCCGCACGGCGGGTGCGGCTCCGTGCTGGGAGGTCACCGTCGCCCACACCGACGGGCGTCGCTGGCACGTCGACGTGGCCCAGGCCGCGGGCCTGCCGCCCCGCCCGGAGAGCTGTGGGACGGCGGTCCTCGGTTCACCCGCGCGGATGGACGTGGTGGCGGTGCGCGAGGCCAGGGTGACGACGGCACTGGCGAGCTGACGGCCGACGCCACGGGCACCGCCGTCATCCGTCCACCCTTGACGCCGACTTCCCGGACGTCGATGCGCCCTCTGCACGCATTGATCAAGAGATCCACGCCACACCCGTTACGGCAGCCAGGCAGCCGCACGTACCTTCTTGGGTATGAGCCCCACTCCCCCCGCACGCCGCCTGCGCCTCGGTCTGCCCCGGCGGGTGTTCTCGCAGGTGCTGCTGATGCAGGTGGCGATCGCCGCGGGAGTCGCGGTCCTCGCGACCGGGTTGTTCCTGGCACCCCTCAGTGACCAGCTGGACGACCAGGCGATGCGCCGCGCGCTCGCGATCGCGCAGACGACCGCGCAGCAGCCGGACCTCGTGAAGGACCTGAGGGACACACCGCCCTCGCCGGACGGTCCGGTGCAGAAGGAGGCGGAGCGGATCCGCAAGGCCACCAAGGCCGAGTACATCGTGGTGATGGACTGGCGAGGTGTGCGCTGGTCGCACACCGATCCGAAGCAGATCGGCGGCATCGTCTCGACCGACCCGGGGCAGGCCCTGGCCGGCCACGAGGTCATGGAGATCGACAGCGGCACTCTCGGCCGTTCCGCCCGGGGCAAGGTGCCGCTGCGCGACAGTGACGGCACCGTCGTCGGCGCCGTCTCGGTCGGCATCGCCTACGACAGCGTCCGGGCCCGGCTGATCCACGCGATCCCGGGGCTGCTCGCGTACGCCGGAGGTGCCCTGGCCGTCGGCGCGCTGGCGGCGTGGCTCATCTCCCGGCGCGTCCACCGGCAGACCAGGGACCTCGCCTTCTCGGACATCGCGGCGCTCCTGTCGGAACGCGAGGCGATGCTGCACGGCATCCGGGAGGGCGTCGTCGCCCTGGACCGCACCGGCCGCATCCGTCTCGTCAACGACGAGGCACAGCGCCTGCTGGGCCTCGGGGACGCGGTGGTGGGCCGCACACCCGACGAGGCGCTCGGCGCGGGCCGTACGGCCGACGTGCTGGCCGGACGCGTCGCCGGCAGGGACCTGCTCACCGTCCGCGGCCAGCGCGTGCTCGTCGCCAACCGCATGCCCACGGACGACGGCGGCGCCGTGGCCACCCTGCGCGACCGCACCGAACTGGAGCAGCTGGGACGCGAACTCGACTCCACCCGCGGTCTGATCGACGCCCTGCGCGCCCAGGACCACGAACACGCCAACCGGATGCACACGCTGCTGGGGCTGCTCGAACTGGAGATGTACGACGACGCCGTGGAGTTCGTAGGCGAGGTGGTCGGTGACCACCGGGCCACCGCGGAGCAGGTCACCGAGCGGATCGAGGACCCGCTGCTCGCCGCCCTGCTGGTCGGCAAGGCGACCGTCGCGGCCGAGCGGGGCGTCGCCCTGTGGGTGTCGGACCGGACCCGCCTGCCCGACCGGCTGATCGACCCCCAGGGGCTCGTCACCGTCGTCGGCAACCTGGTGGACAACGCCCTGGACGCCGTCGCGGGCAAGCCGCACGCGCGCGTGGAGGTCGAACTGCGCGCCGAGGGACGTACGGCGATTCTCCGCGTCCGCGACACGGGGCCGGGGATCCCGCCGGAACACCGGGAGCTGGTCTTCACCGAGGGATGGTCCACGAAGAAACCGCCGGCGCACCGGGAGCGGGGCATCGGGCTCTCCCTGGTGCGCAGGCTCGCCGAGCGGCAGGGGGGCAGCGCGACCGTCGGCGAGGCGCACGGCGGGGGCGCGGAGTTCACCGTCGTCCTGCCCGAGGCGCTGACCGAGCCGGGCCCCGAACCGGCCCTGACCGTGCCGTCGGCTCCGCGGGCCGCCGAGGAGGAGTCGTGATGATCGAGGTCCTGGTCGTGGACGACGACACGAGGGTCGCCCGGGTCAACGCCGCCTACGTCGAGAAGGTGCCCGGCTTCCATGTCGCGGGCGAGGCCCACAGCGCCGCCGACGCACTGCGTCAGCTGGAGACGCTGCCCCGGCTGGACCTGGTGCTCATGGACCACTACCTGCCCGACGAGACGGGGCTCGCGGTCGTCCAGGAGATGCGGCGGCGCGGCCACCAGACCGACGTCATCATGGTGACGGCGGCGCGGGACGTGTCCACCGTGCAGGCGGCCATGCGGCACGGCGCGCTGCAGTACCTGGTCAAGCCGTTCGCCTTCGCCGGGCTGCGCGCCAAGCTGGAGGCCTACGCCGAGCTGCGGCGCACCCTCGACGGCGGCGGGGAGGCCGAGCAGGCCGAGGTGGACCGCATCTTCGGGGCACTGTCGGCACCGTCGGAGCCCGCTCTGCCCAAGGGGCACTCCCCCACCACGGCCGAGCTGGTCCGTCAGTCCCTGATGAGCGCCGACGGCCCCCTGTCCGCCCAGGAGATCGCCGAGCGCACCGGGGTGAGCCGCCAGACGGCCCAGCGGTACCTGAAGCTCCTGGAACGCACGGGACGGGCCAGGCTGACCCTCAAGTACGGCGACGCGGGCCGCCCGGAGCACCGTTACGTGTGGGCGACCCGCGCCTAGACGGTCGGCTCCGGGCCGTCCCGGCTGTCAGCCTGTGGCCTTCTTCGCGAACTCGGTCGTGTAGGTCTGGTCCAGGTTGATCTTGGCGTTCTTGATGTTGGGGTTGAACGCCTTGAGCACCTTCTCGACCGTCTCGGGACCGCCCGCGGGCATCACGCCGTCCTTGGTGAACATCGGCAGAGTGCTCTTGATCGCCTGGGCGTAGAGCGCCTTGTCGCCCTGCGAGTAGTCGGCCGGCATCTTGTCGGCGATCTGGGACGCGCTGTGTGTGGACATCCACATGAGTGTCTTGACGAATGCATTGACCAGCTTCTGGGCCGTGCTCTTGTGGCTGTTCACCCAGTCCGTCTGCATGTACAGACTCGACGACGGATACGGACCTCCGAGCGCCTCCTGGGAGCCTTGCGGCGTTCGCATGTCGAGGAGGATCCGGCCCGCCTTCTTGTCGAGGACCTGGGCCACGGTCGGGTCGGTCGTCATGCCGCCGTCGATCGAGCCCTTCTGCAGCGCGGAGATGAAGGTCGGCCCGGCGCCCACCGCGACCGGCGTGAAGTCGCTGATCTTCACGCCGTTCTTGACGGCGAGGTACTTGGTGAGGAAGTCGGTCGAGGAGCCCAGCCCGGTGATGCCCAGCTTCTTGCCCTTGAAGTCCTTGGGCGAGGTGATGTCGCCCGCCGCCTTTTCGGAGACCAGCTCCACCTCACCTGGGGCGCGGGAGAACTGCACCACCGACTCGATGTGCTTGCCCTTGGTCTGGAGGTCGAGGGTGTGGTCGTAGAAGCCGACGGCTCCCTGGACCTGCCCGGAGACGAGCGCGGTCTCGGCCTGGACGCCGGCGGGCTCGGTCAGCAGCTGAACGTCGAGCCCCTCGGCGTCGAAGTAGCCGAGCCGCTGGGTGAGCATCGCGGGCAGATAGATGACCTTGTCCAGGCCGCCGACCATGATCTTCACCTTCTCGCCCTTGCCGTCGCCGGAGCCGCCGGAGCCGGTCGACGCCGTACCGGCGGCGTCGTTGGCACAGGCGGTGAGCGAGGAGAGGGCGAGCAGGCCGGCGGCGGCCAGGGCGGCGTAGCGGGCGGTCTTGCGCATGGCGGTTCACGTCCTTGTGAAGGGGAGAACGGGAAGGGGCGTAGAGGGAACGTCAGTGCTCGGAACCCGCGGGCTTCCAGCGGAAGATGCGGCGCTCGGTGAAGGTGAGCAGCCCTTCGGCGAGAAGCGCGACGACGGCGAGGATCACCATCGCCGCGTACACCCCGGCCGCGTTGAAGGTGCCCTGGGACTGCGCGACGAGCAGGCCGATGCCCTTGGTGGCGCCGATGTACTCGCCGACGATGGCGCCGATGAGGGCGAAGCCGAAGCTGACGTGGAGGCTGGTGAAGATCCACGAGGTGGCGGACGGGATGACCACCTGAAGGGTCACCCTGCGGTCGCTCGCGCCCAGGATCCTGGCATTGGAGACGAGGTTGCGGTCCACCTCGCGGGCGCCCTGGAAGGCGTTGAAGAACACCGGGAAGAAGACCAGGACGACGGCCGACGCGACCTTGGAGGCCGGGCCGAGCCCGAACCAGATCACGAAGATCGGCGCGAGGACGATCCTGGGGATCGAGTTGAGCACCTTGATGTATGGACCAAGGACATCGGCGAGCAAGGTGATCCGTCCCAGCGCAATACCGAGGATGACACCGGTGACCACACCGAGGACCCAGCCGAGCAGTGCCTCGTAGAGCGTGTACCAGATCTGCTCGCCCAGGGAGCCGAGCGCGGTCCCGTGCGTCACCCAGGTGTAGATCTGGTCCCAGATCTGGGAGGGCATGGAGAAGTTGAACGGATCGATGACCTTGGCCCGGGACAGCGCCTCCCACAGTCCGAGGACACCGACCAGCAGCAGGACCCGGACGGCGTTGATGAGGACTTTCCGCCGACGCGCGGCACGGGCCCGCGACTGGGTGCGGTCCGGTGCCTTGGCCGTCTCCACCACCGGTGCGCCGATCACCTCAGGCGACATGGGCCGCACCCCTCTCGCGGGTGATGCGCACCTCTTCGCCGAGGGACTCCCAGATCTCTCGGTAGATCTCGATGAAACGCGGCTCCAGGCGCACCGCCTCGACCTTCCGCGGCCGTGGCAGGTCGATGGTGAAGGTCTCCTTCACGGTGGCCGGTCCGGCGGTCATCACCACGACCTTGTCGGCCAGCGCGATGGACTCCTCCAGGTCGTGGGTGACGAAGACGACCGAGGCGCGCGTGCCTTCCCACAGGTCGAGCAGTTCGTCCGACATCAGCGCCCTGGTCTGCACGTCGAGCGCCGAGAACGGCTCGTCCATGAGCAGGATCTCGGGGTCGTTGACGAAAGTGGCGGCGAGTGCGACGCGTTTGCGCTGGCCGCCGGAGAGCTGGTGCGGATAGCGGTCCTCGAAGGCCGCGAGTCCGACCCGGGCCAGCCACTCGCTCGCGCTCCGCTTCGCCTCCGCCTTGGGCACGCCCCTGAAGCGCGGGCCCGCCATCACGTTGGACAGGACCGTGCGCCAGGGGAAGGTCGCGTCCTGCTGGAAGACGAAGCCGACCTTGTCACCGACGCCGTGCACCGGCTCACCGGCGACCAGCACCTCGCCCTCGGTGGGCTCCTCCAGGCCGCTGACCAGGGTCAGCGTGGTCGACTTGCCGCAGCCCGTGGGGCCGACGACCGCGACGAACTCCCCCCGGCCGACCGTGAGATCCAGGTCCCGGACGGCTGTGTGCAGGCCTCCCGACGGGGTCCTGAACGTCTTGCTCGCGCCCCGCAGTTCGATGGCGGGGCTGGTGTCTGCGCTCATGGCCGGGGACGGTAGATCCGGTTCCGGAGGCGGCATCAGTCTTGTGAGCGCATACCGTTCTTTTGCTCGCAAGGGCCTGTTGTGCTCGTTTTCCGCGGGTTACAACAACGGAGCCGAAACACGGGCGTGACGCCCGCGTGGCCTTGACGGAAAGAGGCCCGATGATTGACGTCCTGGTCGTGGACGACGACTTCCGTGTCGCCGAGATCAACGCCAAGTACGTGGGGAAAGTACCCGGCTTCCGGGTGGCCGCCCGCGCGCACAGCGCTGCTCAGGCGCTGGCGCGGGTGCAGCGCGGAGGCATCGACCTGATGCTGCTGGACCACTACCTACCCGACCAGACGGGCCTCGAACTCGTCCACCGCATGCGGGACCAGGGCCACGGCACCGACGTCATCATGATCACAGCGGCCGGGGACGTGACGACCATCCAGGCCGCCATGCGCCTGGGCGCCCTGCACTACCTGGTCAAACCCTTCACCTTCGCCGCGCTGCACACCCGTCTCGACTCCTACGCCGCCCTGCGCCGCACCGTCGAACGGGTCGGCAGCGGCCGCGGCATCGCCGCACAGGAGCAGGTCGACCGGATCTTCAGCGCGCTGCGCACCACCTCGGTGTCGACGTCCCCGAGTCTGCCGGGCGGTCACTCGGAGCCCACCACGGAACTCATCTGCCGTGTCCTGCACCACGCGGACCACCCGCTCTCCGCGCACGAGGTCGCCGCCGAGACCGGCCTGAGCCGCTCCACAGCCCAGCGCTACCTGCGCCGCCTGGAACAGTCCGGCCGACTGCGCCTCTCCCTCCGGTACGGCGACACGGGCCGGCCGGAGCACCGCTACGCCTGGGTGGCGCCGTAGCCGCCGCACGACAGTGGACCGGGGCCCTTACGCCGCTCCCGCCCCGGTCAGCGACCGCACCTCGGTCTCCGCGTGCCGGGCCTCGTCCGGGACCTCCGCCGAGGTGACCGTGCCCAGCCAGCCCGCGAGGAAGCCCAAGGGGATCGAGATCAGGCCCGGGTTCTGCAGCGGGAAGTACTGGAGGTCGACGCCCGGGAACAGCGAGTCGGGGCTGCCCGACACCACCGGCGACAGCACCACCAGCACCAGGGCCGGAACGAGACCGCCGTAGACGGCCCAGACGGCGCCGCGTGTGGTGAAACCGCGCCAGAACAGGGAGTACAGCAGCACCGGGAGGTTCGCCGACGCGGCGACCGCGAAGGCGAGGCCCACCAGGAACGCGACGTTGAGGTCCCTGGCCAGCAGGCTGAGAGCGATCGCCACCACGCCGACGCCGACGGCGGCGACCCGGGCCACGGCCACCTCGCTGCGCGGCTTGCCACCCCGGCGGCGCAGGGACGCGTAGAGGTCGTGGGCCACGGACGCCGAGGACGCGAGCGTGATGCCGGCGACCACGGCGAGGATCGTGGCGAAGGCGACCGAGGCGACGATCGCGAACAGAACCGTTCCCCCTGTGGACCCGGCACCACCGCCCAGATCGAGCGCCAGCAACGGAACCGCCGTGTTCCCGGCCGCGTTCGACCCGCGCACCGCGTCCGGCCCCACGATGGCGGCCGCGCCGAATCCCAGCACGATCGTCATAAGATAGAAGCCGCCGATGAGCCCCACGGCCCAGACGACCGAGCGACGTGCAGCGCGCGCCGTGGGCACGGTGTAGAAGCGGGACAGGATGTGCGGCAGCCCCGCCGTCCCCAGCACCAGGGCCAGCCCCAGACTGATGAAGTCGAAACGGGCGGTCCAGTCCCCTCCGTACTTCAGCCCCGGCGCCAGAAACGCCTCCCCGTGCCCGCTTCGCTCCGCCGCCGTGAGCAGCAGCCGGTCCAGATCGCCGTGGAAGCGCACCAGGACGAGCGCCGTCAGCGCGATGGTGCCGCCGAGCAGCAGGACGGCCTTGACGATCTGGATCCAGGTGGTCGCCCGCATCCCTCCCAGCGTCACATAGATCACCATGAGCGCCCCGACGCCGACGACCGCCCACGCCCGCGCCGCCCCGCTCGTACCTCCGAGCAGCAGCGCCACCAGGCTTCCGGCTCCGACCATCTGCGCCACCAGATACAGAACCGACACGGTCACCGAGGAGGTTCCCGCCGCGATCCGTACCGGCCGCTCCCGCATCCGCGCCGCCACGACGTCGGCGAGCGTGAACCGGCCGCAGTTGCGGACCAGTTCGGCGACGAGGAACAGCACCACCAGCCACGCCACGAGGAATCCGACGACATACAGCAGCCCGTCGTACCCGAACAGCGCGATGAGCCCGGTCACTCCCAGGAAGGAGGCGGCCGACATGTAGTCGCCCGCGATGGCAAAACCATTCTCCATGGGTGAGAAGAGCCGCCCGCCGGCGTAGAACTCCTCCGCCGAGCCGCGCCGGTGACGGCTGACCCACGTCGTGATCGCCAGCGTGACCGCGACGAACGCGCTGAACAGCAACAGCGCCAGCGTCTGGTGTTCACCTGTCACGGGGCACCTCCGTTCACGCCACGCGTCAGCTCCTGCGTGTCCCAGCGCAGTTCCAGCGCCGCCCGGTCCCGGCGAAGCCGCGCGTTCCGCGCGTACGCCCAGGTGAGCAGGAAGGTGGTCAGGAACTGCCCGAGCCCGGCCACCATCGCCACGTTCACCGCTCCGGCCACGGGCCGGGCCATCAGCTCCGGTGCTGTCGTGGCAGCCACCACGTAGCCCAGGTACCAGGCGAAGAAGGCCGCGAAGGCCGGCACCACGAACCTGCGGTAGCGCCGCCTGACCTCCTGAAAGGCCTCGCTGCGCTGCACCTCCAGGTACACGTCGGCCGCCACGACCCCGGCCTTCCCCTCACCGCGCGCCGACGGCGACTTCGCCGGAGCGGGCGCCGCGGCACCGGCCGACTCGCCCCAGCCGGAGGCGAGGGCGTCGTACCAGGGGTCGTCGTACCTCAGCTGTCCGGTTTCCTCGGCCGGGACCGGGACTTGACGGTCGTAAGGCCCGATCGAACTCTCCTGACCAGCCCCGACTCCGCGGGGACGGCCCTTGCTTGGCTGCATGCCCAAGGATGGACAGAACGGGAAGATCCCCGACTCTTCTTCCCCTCCCTCTTCACCCCATCAGGTGATTCAATCCGCTGGTGGCCGCACCAGCCCCTTTCCGTACGCGTAACGCACCGCCTGCGCACGGTCCTTGAGTCCCGTCTTGGTGAACATGTTGTTGATGTGCGTCTTCACAGTCGCGGTCGAGACATGCAGCCTGCGGGCGATCTCCTGGTTGCTGAGCCCTTCGGCGATGAGGATCAGCACCTCCGTCTCCCGCGCGGTGAGCCCGTCCGGCGCCTCCGGGGGCGCGGTCGGTCTGAGATCGGCCTCCGTGAGGCGCTCCAGGAGCCGTCTCTGGATGCTCGGCGAGAGTCCCGCGTCCCCGGACAGCACGCTCTGCACCGCCCGCACGATCTCCTCTCCGCCCGCGTCCTTGGTGAGATAACCGCGCGCGCCCGCTGCCAGCGCCGGGAACAGCGAGTCGTCGTCGGCGAACGTCGTGAGCACCACGACCTGCGTCCCGGGATGCTCCTTACGGATTCTGCGGGTCGCCTCCACTCCGTCGCAGCGGGGCATGCGCAGGTCCATCAGCACCACGTCCGGGGCGACTTCGCCGACCAGCCGCACCGCCTCCTCCCCGTCTTCCGCGGCCCCGACGACCTCGATTCCGGGCAGCAGGCCGAGCAGCATCACGATGCCCTCCCGCACCACGGTCTGGTCGTCCGCGACCACCACCCGAGCGGTTTTCCGCTCGGCCTCCTCCGTCATACCGGCACCTTCAACGTCACCACGAACCCCTCCTCGCCCGGCCCCGCCTCGAGCGAGCCGCCCAGCAGCTCGGCACGCTCCCGCATGCCGAGCAGACCGTACCCGGCGCCCGTCCCGGTCAGCTCGCCCGGCGAGCCGCCCGAGTCCCGTACGTCCAGGGTCACTTCGTGCGGTCGGTAGTCGAGCCGAAGGCGCACCTTGGCGCCCGGGGCGTGCTTGCGGACGTTCGTCAGAGCCTCCTGTGCCGCTCTGCGCACGGTCTGCGAGGCCTCGGCCGGCAGTGTCCTGCGTTCACCCGTGATGGTGATCTCCGCGCCCTCGGACGTACCCACCAACTGGTTCAGGAAGTCCTCCAGCGGGGTCAGCTCGCCGCGCAGGGCGGAGAGCGCCTGGCGTGTCTCGGCGAGGCCGCCACGTGCCATCTCCCGTGCCGCCACCACGCGTTCGCGTATCTGATCGCGCTCGCCGCCGCGCTCGATCAGCAGCCGGGCCGCCTCCAGGTGCACGAGTTGGGCCGAGAGGCTGTGGGCGAGCACGTCGTGGATCTCCCGCGCTATGCGGGCGCGCTCCGCGAGCGCCGCCGTCTCCGCCTCGGCCGCGCGCGCGATCCGCTCCTGGGCGAGCAGCCGCTGGGCGCTGCCCCGCGCCTCGGCGTCGAGGCGCAGTGTGTAGCCGGCCAGGGCGAGTCCGACGCCGGTGACCACGGTCGTCAGGGGGTCGCTGTCGTTGACGAGCCCGTACGAACCGAGTGCCAGGCCCGCGGCGCTGAAGGCGATGGCGGGTGGCAGCCGCTCCAGTGCCGAAACGGCGCAGCCGCACCATATGACGAGGGCCGCCACCTCGAACCCCGACATCTGCGCCGCGACGGCGACGCCTTGGAGCAGCGCGAGCGACGCCAGCGACGGCCACAGCCGGTGCTGGAGCGTGGTCCGGAAGAACGCCCACGCGAGCAGTGCCGCCAGGAGCACTCCTGCGGGCCCGGCCGCCGCCTTCCAGCCGCCCATCCGGCTGTCGGCGAAGGCGCCCCACAGCAGCACGCCGAGGACCAGGGCGCGCACCGTCCAGGCCAGCAGGCACCGGGAGCGTGAGAGCCCCTCACGGCCCAGCGCCTCCTGGGAAGGCCAGCGTGTCCAGACGTTGTCCTTCACACGCGCTCCTTCCCCGCGGGCCGAGTCGTGCTGTCACCGTACGCCCCGCTCGAAGTCCCGGTAGGGCGCAGGGACCGGGCTCGCCAGGCCAGGATTCCGGACCGGACGAGCAGGGTGCCGGCGAGCCCCAGCAGGAGGGCGGAGCTGTCCTGATGGACGCCCACCGCGGCGCCGATGGAGAACAGGCCGACGCGCAGTCCGATGCCGACGGCCCAGACGGCGGCGCTCGCCTTGCTGCTCCGGCACCAGACGGAGCCGTCCGGGTCCGACCAGATGCGAGTGGTCCAGGCCCAGCCGGCGCCGGTGGCAAGGCCGACGAGCAGTTCGGCGCCGAGCAGCAGCGCCGAGGCCGTGGGGTGCTGGGAATCGAGTATGCCCGGCTCGCGCAGCGCGACAACGGTCAGGAGCGCGGGCAGGAGCCACCAGCGGCGCTCCCCGTCCATCCGGTCGGCGCGGAACTGCCGGGCGATCACCAGGGCGGCCACGGCCACGATCACCAACGCGTCGACGAGCCCGGACATCACAGCCTCCGTGAGCGAGGAAGGGAATGCCGGAAGCGGATGCCGCCGACGCCTTCGACGCTACGGAAAACGCCAGGCCGCAGGATCGGAGCCCGGGTGGATCACGGGTGGATCCCCGACCGGGAGCATCTCCACCCAGGGGTGGATCGCCGCGCCCTGGGCACCGGCGAAGCCGTACTCGTGTTCCGGGGTTGCCGGGCCCAGGAGCAACGCCCTGCACGAACATCGCCGTGCCGCCCCTGAACGGGAGCAGCACGGCGATGTCCACGAGCCGTTCACGCCGTGGGCCGGCACCATCCGACCACGGCAGGCTGCGACCCAGGAGGCCGACGCCCCAGCCGGTCCAACCCGCCCCGCGCAGTCGTTACGCGTCGATGCGCGACCGGTCCAGCGTCGCCGCGGAGTTGGAGATGAACTCCTTGCGCGGGGCCACGTCGTTGCCCATCAACAGGTCGAAGACCTGCTCGGCCGCTTCCAGGTCGGAGAGGTTGATCCGGCGCAGGGTGCGGTGGCGCGGGTCCATGGTCGTCTCGGCCAGCTGGTCGGCGTCCATCTCACCGAGACCCTTGTAGCGCTGGATCGAGTCCTTGTAGCGGATGCCCTTGCTCTGGAACTCCATGAGCTTGTCGCGCAGTTCCCGGTCGGAGTACGTGTAGACGTACTTGTCCTGGCCCTTCTTGGGCTGGACGATCTCGATCCGGTGCAGGGGCGGCACAGCGGCGAAGACCCGGCCGGCCTCGACCATGGGCCGCATGTAGCGGTGGAACAGGGTCAGCAGCAGCGTGCGGATATGCGAGCCGTCGACGTCGGCGTCGGTCATCATGATGATCTTGCCGTAGCGGGCCGTGTCGATGTCGAAGGTCCGGCCCGAGCCGGCTCCTATGACCTGGATGATCGCGCCGCACTCGGCGTTCTTCAGCATGTCCGTCACGGACGACTTCTGGACGTTGAGGATCTTGCCCCGGATCGGCAGCAGCGCCTGGAACTCGGAGTTCCGGGCGAGCTTCGCCGTACCGAGCGCGGAGTCGCCCTCGACGATGAACAGCTCGCTGCGGTCGACGTCGTCGCTGCGGCAGTCGGCGAGCTTGGCCGGCAGCGAGGAGGACTCCAGGGCCGTCTTGCGGCGCTGCGCGTCCTTGTGCTGCCGGGCGGCGATGCGCGTCCGGGCCGCGGCGACGGCCTTCTCCATGACGACACGGGCCTGCTGGGCGGCGTCACGCTTCGTGGACGTCAGGAACGCCTTGAGTTCCTTGCTGATCACGTTGTTCACGATGCGGCGGGCCGCCGAGGTCCCGAGGACCTCCTTGGTCTGGCCCTCGAACTGGGGCTCGGCCAGGCGCACGGTGACGACCGCGGTCAGGCCCTCCAGGGCGTCGTCCTTGACGATGTCGTCCTCGGCCACGCGCAGGAGCTTCTTGGCCCGCAGCACCTCGTTCATCGTGCTGGTCACGGCCTGCTCGAAGCCGGCGACGTGGGTGCCGCCCTTGGGGGTGGCGATGATGTTGACGAACGACTTCACCGTCGTGTCGTATCCGGTGCCCCAGCGCATGGCGACGTCGACGTCGAGCTCGCGGGTGACCTGGGTGGGCGTCATCTGGCCGTGCTCGTCCAGGACCGGGACGGTCTCCCTGAAGGTGCCCTGTCCGGAGAACCGGAGGACGTCGCAGACCGGCTTGTCGCCGGCCAGGTACTCGCAGAACTCGCTGATGCCGCCGTCGAAGCGGAAGGACTCCTCGCCCTTGCTGCCGCCCTCGCCGAGTCCGTACTCGTCGCGCACGACGATGGTCAGGCCGGGCACCAGGAACGCGGTCTGGCGGGCACGCTGGTGCAGCGTCTCCAGGGAGAGCTTGGCGTCCTTGAGGAAGATCTGCCGGTCGGCCCAGTAACGCACGCGCGTGCCGGTACGGGTCTTGGGGATCTTCTTGGCCTTGCGCAGGCCGCTCTTGGCCTCGAACTTGGCGTCCGGACCGGTCGCGGTGAAGGCGCCGGGGACACCGCGCCGGAAGCTGATCGCGTGGGTGTGCCCGCCGCGGTCCACCTCGACGTCCAGGCGGGCGGACAGAGCGTTCACCACGGAGGCGCCGACGCCGTGCAGACCGCCTGAGGCGGCGTACGAGCCGCCACCGAACTTGCCGCCGGCGTGCAGCTTGGTCATGACGACCTCGACACCGGAGAGGCCGGTCTTGGGCTCGACGTCGACGGGGATGCCCCGGCCGTTGTCCCGGACCTCGACCGAGCCGTCGTCGTGGAGGATGACCTCGATGTGATCGCAGTAACCACCGAGGGCCTCGTCGACGGAGTTGTCGATGATCTCCCAGAGGCAGTGCGACAGACCGCGGCTGTCGGTCGACCCGATGTACATGCCCGGGCGCTTCCGCACGGCCTCGAGCCCCTCGAGGACGAGCAGGTGCCGCGCGGTGTAGTTGGAACCGTCCCGGTCTGCTCCTGCCAGCAGAGCTGTGGACGGCACGGACGTCTCGGCGGTCACGCGGTTCGCTCCTCGCTGAATTTCAGATGGGGCCCTCGTGGGTAAGGGCGCGACTTGAGTCACCGGTGAGAGGGTACCGAGGCCTGGTAGAGCCGCTGTAACGCCACCCTCGTCGGAAACTCACACTAGTCCACACTCGCATGAGTGTTCGATCCCTCGATGGAGTGAAGTACACATCACGTTCCCTTCCAGGCATGAACCATTTAGGCTCCGGGCACGTCCTCATGAACAACCGGCAACCCAGCCGGGAGGACCGACCACCGATACAACGCGAAGCCCCGTAAGACACATAGACACGCAATACGGCACATTCGCCGCCAACCGGCAGCAGACAGCCGCCTCGCAAAGATTTTTTCGAGGAGAAGCCACGAGCGGGAACGTTTTGGGGCTGGTTGGATGTTGACCCTGGTACGACAGCTCGTCGAGCTAGAGAAGAGGCGACGTGACTACTGTTCTGACCCCTGCGAGCCAGTTGACGGCCGCTGATCGCTGCGACCGCTGCGGCGCCCAGGCGTACCTGCGCGTCGTCCTGCTCAGCGGCGGAGAGCTGCTCTTCTGCGCCCACCACGGGCGCAAGTTCGAGCCGGAACTCAAGAAGATCGCCGCTGAGATACAGGACGAGACGGAGCGGCTCACGGCCGTTCCCGCGACCGCCTCCGAAGAAGAGCGCTGACACCTCGCGTCCGACGACGAGCCAGCCGGCACAGGCCGCTGAACGGGCGGCTGCCTCTGTCCTCAGAGGCAGCCGCCCGTCCTCGTCCCTACAAACCCTCGGCAGGCCCTGTCGGGCGCCCGCCGCGCGTCCTCACACCCGTGTCCAGCCGAGCGTCCGCATGATGGCGGACACACGCATGTAGACCCCGGGGCTGCCGGCCCGTCCGCAGCCCGTCCCCCAGGAGACGAGCCCGATCAGCCGCCCCTGGGCCACCAGCGGCCCCCCGCTGTCGCCCTGGCAGGCATCCCGGCCCCCACCCGTCTCCCCGGCGCACAGCATGCTCCTGGCGTCGTAGGTGCCGTCGGCACCACCCGGATACGCGTCCTCGCAGAGCGCATCGGGGAGCACGCGCACGAGTGCCGCCCGCAGGCCGCCGGGGTACTCACCGGCGCCCGAGGTGTCGCCCCAGCCGTACACGGTCGCGGCCCCGCCCACTCCGTAGGCGGGGTCACCGTCGGCCGCCATGCCGATCACCGAGCCGGCCGGAAGAGGTTCGGCCAGGGTCAGAACGGCGAAGTCCCCGAAGTTGCTGACACCGTCGTACGCCGGATTCACCCAGGTGTCCCGCACGGCGATCTCCTGACCGCCGTGGTCCGAGAGCAGGTCGGTGCGTCCCGCTATGACCTTGAGGTCACGGACCCGTTCGGGTGGCCCGCCCAGGACGTCTTCGTCCATGCAGTGGGCCGCGGTGAGCACGGTGGTGCGGCCGACCGCCACGCCTCCGCAGAACTGCCCCGCACGCGTACCCCCGAACCGGTCACGACTGGACAGGGCCACCGTCCACGGGCTCTGAGACGCGTCGACGGGGAATCCCCCTATGACCACGCTGTCGGCGGCCACAGGTGCGGTGGAACCCGTGGATATGGCGGATGCCGCGGCTGCCAGGACCAGCGACCGGGCCAGGGCTCGGACTAGGCGACGACGCATACACACTCCTCACTCCGTGATGTCGGTAAGACACCCAGGGTGATCCACCCGGAGACACCGCGCACCTGCGGAGAGGCGGCAGCACGAAGGCCCGGTCCCCTCGCGAACCGGGCCTTCCGCGTCGTACGACCGCTACTAGTCGAGGTAGTCGCGCAGCACCTGCGAACGGGACGGGTGGCGCAGCTTCGACATGGTCTTGGACTCGATCTGGCGAATGCGCTCACGCGTGACGCCGTACACCTTGCCGATCTCGTCGAGGGTCTTCGGCTGACCGTCGGTGAGACCGAAGCGCATCGAGACGACGCCCGCCTCGCGCTCGGACAGGGTGTCCAGGACGGAGTGCAGCTGCTCCTGGAGGAGCGTGAAGCTGACCGCGTCGGCCGGGACGACCGCCTCGGAGTCCTCGATGAGGTCACCGAACTCGCTGTCGCCGTCCTCGCCGAGCGGGGTGTGCAGCGAGATGGGCTCGCGGCCGTACTTCTGGACCTCGATGACCTTCTCCGGGGTCATGTCGAGTTCCTTGGCCAGCTCCTCCGGGGTGGGCTCGCGGCCCAGGTCCTGGAGCATCTGGCGCTGCACGCGCGCGAGCTTGTTGATGACCTCGACCATGTGCACCGGGATACGGATGGTGCGAGCCTGGTCGGCCATGGCGCGGGTGATCGCCTGACGGATCCACCAGGTGGCGTACGTGGAGAACTTGTAGCCCTTGGTGTAGTCGAACTTCTCGACCGCGCGGATCAGACCGAGGTTGCCCTCCTGGATGAGGTCCAGGAAGAGCATGCCGCGACCGGTGTAGCGCTTGGCCAGGGAGACCACCAGACGGAGGTTGGCCTCCAGCAGGTGGTTCTTGGCGCGGCGGCCGTCCTCGGCGATGATCTCCAGCTCACGCTTCAGCTTCGGCGCCAGCTTGTCGGCGTTGGCCAGCTTGTCCTCGGCGAACAGACCCGCCTCGATGCGCTTGGCGAGCTCGACCTCCTGCTCGGCGTTGAGCAGGGGAACCTTGCCGATCTGCTTGAGGTAGTCCTTGACCGGGTCGGCGGTGGCACCGGCAGCGGCGACCTGCTGCGCGGGCGCGTCGTCCTCGTCCTCGTCGGAGAGCACGAAGCCCGCGTTCTCGGTGCCCTCGGGCTCCTCGCCGGCCTTGCCGGGGGCTGCCTCCTCGAGCACCTCCTCCTCGAGGAGCTCGACGTCGTCCTTCTTGGCGCTGGTCTTCTTGGCCGCCGCCGTCTTCTTGGCGGGGGCCTTCTTCGCCGCCGCCTTCTTGGCGGTGGTCTTCTTGGCGGCCGCCTTCTTGGCGGGCGCCTCCTCCTCGGCAGCGGGCTCGGCGGCGGGCGCCGCCGGCGTGGCGGTGGCGGTGGCCTTCCTGGTGGTCACCGCCTTGGCCGCGACCGTCTTGGTGGCGGTGCGCTTGGCGGGACTCTTCGCTGCGACGCTCTTTCGGGTGCGCTTGGGCTCTGCGGCACTGACCATCAGCGTCACACCCTCTTCCTCGAGGATCTGGTTGAGGCTGCGCAGTACGTTCTTCCACTGAGTGGCCGGAATCTGGTCAGCTTCGAAGGCCCGACGCACGTCATCGCCGGCGATCTGCCCCTCAGCCTTTCCCCGCTCAATGAGCGCCATGACAGAGACGGACTCGGCGATCTCCGGCGGGAGCGTACGGGATGTGCTGGCCGACACGAACAACCTCTCGGAACGTTGGAAAACGGCTTCCGGCACCGTCCACAGGGGACAGGAGCCGACCGCCGGCTTGGGGATGGGCCGACGGCGCGGGCGGGGGCCGGGAAGATGCACAGCGCCATGAACGGCGTCCGTATTCCCTCCGCGGCTGTCACCTCTTAGGTCATCGCGTTCTCCCCGCGAGCGTTACGCCCAATCTGCGTGGCCCGAGTCACACCCCGTAAGCGAATAAAAACGGTCAGACGCGGGCAGAGGCGGTCACCTTTGGTTGCGACCGGCCGCTCCGGCGCATCCACGGCCTGTTCGCGCCGTCGGACCCCGCGGGATCACGGAAGATCCCGCGGGGTCCGACGGGAGGCGGTTCACCGATCGGGCACTGCCACAGGAGGGGGGTGGCACACCCGGCCGCGCCGCCCGCGGAACGCGGTCAGTGCTCGCGCGGGGCGGGCACCACCCGTTCCACCTCGGGGTGGACCGTGAGGAGTTGCCGCATCGCCGCCTCCGCCGCGGCTCCGTCGCTGGTGGCGAGGGCGTCGCAGATGCGGCTGTGGTGCGCCAGCGACGTCTCGTTCGGCCGGTCACAGCCGGTGACCGGGCCGCCCGAGACCTGGAGGGCCGCGGACACGATCCCGGAGAGGTGCTCCAGCATGCGGTTGCCCGCGATCTGGATGAGCAGCGAGTGGAACTCGGAGTCGGCACGGGAGAAGGTGAGCGCGTCACCCTGGGCCATCGCGTGCCCCATGATCTCGACCATGTCCACGAGACGCTGCTGGACGTCCTCGCGCCCGTGCCCGGCGGCGAGGCGGGCGGCGAGCGGCTCGATCGTCCAGCGCAGCTCGCTCAGCTCCCGGCGCTGGTCGTCCCGCTGCGGCCCGAAGGCCCGCCACTCGATGATGTCCGGGTCGAGGAGGTTCCAGTCGCTGACGGGGCGCACGCGCGTGCCGACGTTCGGTCGGGCGCTCACCAGGCCCTTGGCTTCCAGGACGCGGAGCGACTCGCGGACGACGGTGCGGGAGACCTCGAAGCGCTGGCCGATCTCCTCCGGCACGAGTGGGCGGTCGGCGCCCAGGTCTCCGGAGACGATCATCTGACCGAGTTGCTGGACGAGTTGGCCGTGCAGTCCGCGTCCGCGGCTGCCCGCGGCTCGTCGGCCCACACGGCCGAGCTCGGGGTCCGCGCCGTCCCAGGCAGGGGCCCCGACACGGTCGACGGCGGGCGCCTCGGCGTAGGGGTAGCGGTCGAGTTCGCCCGGGCTCGCGAGGCCGGAGTCAGCGGAGCGGGCGGCGGTCATCATGGTGTGCGCAAGGGTACTCACGCATCCTTTGTCGGCGCCGTCTCCAACTCCCTTGAGGTCTTTGGTGAAAAGCACACGAAAGGGTGATCGCTCACCCCGTCGCAATTGACGCCTTATCGGAAAGAAATGGGCGTTCTGCGGGGAGTTGTGCGCATGGCCGGACGAAGGGTTACGGACAGTCGTCACCGGAATCTGCTGCGCATCGTCGTGAGCAGATACGCGCAGAGCAGAGCGGTCAGCGACAACGTCAGTGCGCCGCCGACCGGTTGGGAGATCACCCTGAGTGCGGTCTCCAGGTAACGCTCTCCCCCGAAGGGCCACCGCGGCAGGAGAGCCTCTCGCAGCCGGGTCGGAAGCCCGGCCGCGGTCCGTACGGACGGTCCGTCCAGGAGCCGGTGCACGACGGGTACGACGAGGAGGGGTACGGCGGCCACCGCGGCGAGCCCGGCCGTGGTGGACCGGAACACCCCTGCGGCCAGTACGCCCGCCCAGGCGCAGCCGACCACGAGCCCGAGCCAACTCGCACTCAGCGCGACCCAGTCGGCGGGAACCTGGGCGAGCTCCCGTCCGTAGACGAGATAGAGCACTTCGGCGTCGCACCCGACGGTGAGGACGGCCAGCATCAGCGCGGTGACCGAGGCGACGAGCAGTTTCGCGGCGAGCAGCCCCAGCCGGCGGGGCACGGTGCCGCGGTCAGCCGCCAGGGCGGGGTGGCGGAACTCGTCGCCGAAGGCCAGCGCGCCGAGCAGTCCCGCGCCGAGCGCCGCCGGCGGCAGGGGCAGTTCCCGCGGCCACGCGGCCAGCAGGCGCGGCTGCGGGGTGTGCCCGATGCGGGCGAGCACGACGGCGGTCACGGCGGACACGGCGAGCACGGCGGCCCCTGTGAGGAAACCGGTGCCGATCCCGGTGGCACGGCGGATCTCGTAACGGAGGGGGCTCAGAGGACTGGGGGCGGGGCGGACGGAGATGGGGGGCGGCAGAGGGGGCAGAGCGTCGAGCGTGCGGGCCTTGCGGGCGTGGGTGGGATGGAGCACGCGGGGCGGTGAGGGCGAGGGCGTCGCCTTCTGTGGCGGGGCGGCGGCATGGCCCGGGTCGTCGGCTGTGAGGACGTCGGAGCCCTCGTGCGGCTCGGTGGAGGGCTGCGCCTGAGAGGCAGAGGGCGACCATCCATCGGAGGCCGGTCCGTTTGTGTCCATGCCGGTTGTGTCCTTGCCGGATCGCGGCTCACGTGTGGGTCGCGATTCGGCGGGCGCGGTCACGGGAGCTGCGATGGCCGGCACGGAGGAGCCGAGGGATGGTTCCGGCTCGCCGGTCCGGGGCGCGGCGATGACCCGGTGCGTGTCAGAGGTGTGCTCCGGCCCGACCGTGGCGCCCTCCGACCCCACACCGGCGCGCGCGGGCTCGCCCCCGGCGCGTTCCAGCCCGACCCCGGCCCGTCCTGGCTCAGCCCCGTCGCGCTCCAGCCCGACACCGGCCCGTCCTGGCTCACCGCCCATGCGTTCCAGTCCGACACCCGCCCCTCCTGACTCGATCCCGTCACCTCCCAGCCCGACATCAGCGCGCTCCGGCTCGGCCACGGCGTGTTCCGCCTCGTCGGTGGGCCTTCCCGGTGCGCTATTCCCGTAGCGGTTCACCGCTGCGTCCTGCGCCCCATCGACGAAGCGTCGGCCGGAGTCCCGTGCAGCTTCCTGGTCGGCGCCCGCGCCGGGCCCCATGTCTCCGATCTCATCGGCGAGTTGGTGGACGACGATGCCGTTCCGGAACGCGGTCTCGCCGATGTCCGCGCAGGTACTGCCGTACACGGAGAGGCGGTTGCCGCCTTCTCGTACGACTTCGACGGAGCGCCGCGAGGTGCGGGCCTGCTTGGCCAGGAGAGCCGCCAGACGAGCCGCGTGCGGGCTGCGGACGGCGACACGGGGACGCAGGCGGGTACGGGAGAACTCGGCGGCCTCCTGGTCGGCCACGAGCCTGCCCTGCTCCAGCGTGACGACCCGGTCGGCGGTGCGGGCGGCCTCCTTGGGGTCGGCCGTGGTGAACAGGACCGTGCCGCCCTGGGTGGCGTGGGCGTGGAGCATGCCGTGCAACCAGTCGGCCTCACGGCTGGAGAGCCCGTCGGTCGGGTCGTCGAGGACGAGGGTGTGCGGGTCGGCCAGGAGGGCGCAGGCCAGGCCGAGGCGGCGGTCCATGCCGCGTGAGAGGGTGCCGAGGCGTTCGTCGCGCAGGCTCACGAGGCCGACCGTCTCCAGGACTTCGTCGGCACGCCGGACCGGCACCCCCGCCGCGGCGCACAGCATGCGGAGATGGCCCCGGACGGTGCGGGCCGGGTGGCCCGGCACGTCACCCAGCAGCACGCCGACTTCGCGTGAGGCGTGAGCGATGCGATGCAGGGGGCGGCCCCGGAAGTAGGTGACGCCACGGCCCCGTTGGAGTTCGAGCATGAGTCTGAGGACCGTCGTCTTGCCGGCGCCCGGTGCTCCCAGCAGCGCGGTGACGCGGCCCGCTCGCGCCTCGAAGGAGACGTCATCGACTGCGGGCGGAAGCTCTTTGCGGGGGTTGCTGGTCAGTCCGAAGGCCTGGATCACTCGCAGCAAGATAGCGCGCTATGTCCGGTTTTCCGGGCATCCCAAGGCCTATCACGGGGAGAGCGACGACGCCTTGTCGGGACTGCGGGCCGATCGCGTTCCGGACCTCGCGACGATCACGCCCGCGCCGGGACGTCGGTCATACCTCGGGGCGCAACATCGGGGGGTTGAGCAGAGTCGCGCCACCGGCACGGAACAGCTGCGCCGGACGTCCGCCCTGGCGTGTGGTCGTCCCACCGGTGGGGACGAGGAAGCCCGGCGTGCCCGTGACCTTGCGATGGAAGTTGCGCGGGTCGAGCGCCACGCCCCAGACGGCCTCATAGACGCGGCGCAGCTCTCCGACGGTGAACTCGGGCGGGCAGAAGGCGGTGGCCAGCGACGAGTACTCGATCTTGGAACGAGCGCGCTCCACGCCGTCGGCCAGGATCTGCGCGTGGTCGAAGGCGAGCGGCGCGACCGGCTCGGCGTCCCGCCCGTAGCCGCCCTGCTGGAGCAGTTCCTCGACCGGGGCCCAGCGCGCGTTGCTGGCGTCGCCGCCCGCCCTGGGCGCGGGCAGGTCGGGAGCAAGGGCGAGGTGGGCGACACTGACGACCCGCATCCTGGGGTCCCGCTTGGGGTCGCCGTAGGTGGCGAGCTGCTCCAGATGTGCGCCGTTGTCCTGCGCGGGGACGGACGGGTCGTGGACCCGCAGCCCGGTCTCCTCGGCCAGCTCACGTGCAGCGGCCTGCGCCAGGTCCTCGTCGGCCCGTACGAAGCCGCCGGGGAGCGCCCAGCGCCCCTGGAACGGCGGTTCCCCCCTGCGTACCGCCAGCGCGCACAGGGCATGGCGGCGCACGGTCAGCACGACCAGGTCCACGGTGACGGCGAAGGGCGGAAAGGCTGACGGGTCGTAGGGCATGCCGCGATCATAGTCGTCTGCCTGACGATAAACACTCCCTTCCGCGGTCGCTTCGCCTACTGATCCACTTCCGTGCGGTACGGGCTCCGGTGTCTGTCCCCGATCACTCGGCCGTTGCCGGTCGTACCAGGTCACACCCCCAGTTGCAGCCCGTCGGCCGCCTCCTCGACCATGGCGAGGCCGAGTCGGCTGACGCGCACGGAGAACGGTGCCCCCGCGACCCGCAGCCCCATGAGGCCGATCTCGCCCAGGGGGGCGCTGCGCACGGGGCGCAGGGTGACCGCCCCTGCCGGGGCGTCGGGGCGGATGCCGGCGAGCGTGGTCAGCAGCAGGACTCCGGAGGCCGCGGACGTGGCCGCCGGGCGGCAGGCCGCCGGGTGTGGGAGGGGGGCGCTCCCCTCCGTGCGCTGTTCCCCCGCGTACATCTCGGGCAGGCGGTGGCCGAAGGCCTCGGCGGCCGCGAGGACGCCGCGCAGCAGCGAACTCGCCTCCTTCTCGTAGCCGGCGGCGGCCAGACCCGCGACGGCGAGTGCCGTCTCCTGGACCCGTACGGCCCCGGCGCGGTGGCCGAAGGGGTTGTGTCCCGCTTCCTTCGCGCCCAGACCGCGCAGGCCCCAGCCCGAGTCCATGACCGGGCTGCCGAGCAGCCGGGCGAGGTGCTCCGTCTGGACCTTGTCGAGCAGACCCGGTGCCGACACGCCCCCGCCCAGCAGGCCGGTGTCGAGCAGGTGTACGGCGGCCGCGCCCAGGTGGGGCACGGGCCTGCCGTCCGGGGCACGGGCCACGGCAGGCCGACCGCCTCCGAGGTCGTCGACCCAGAAGTCCTTCCGGAAGGCGGTCCGCAATTCCTGCGCCCACTGGCGAAGCGCTGTCCCGCCCGTACGTCCGCAGGAGTCCAGCAGGTCGGCGCCGAGCAGTGCGGCGCGGTGGGCGTGGGCTTGTGTCTCGCAGCGGACGGGCCCGCCGCGATGCGGGTCGCGCAGGTAGGTGTCGTCACCCACGGTGGTCCGCAGCCAGGTCAGGCAGCGCTCGGCCGCGGGCAGCAGCTCCTCCGTCTCCTGCTCGGAGAGTCCCCAGCGACGGGCCTCGGCGAGCAGTGCCGGGAAGAGCAGCGTGGCTTCGGTGCCGGTGCACTGGGGCGGAAGGTGCGGCCCGGCGTCCCGTCTGGGGCCGGGGATCATCCCCGACTGCGGTCCTGGCCCCGTGACTTGGGTCCGGGCGAGGATGCGCAAGGTCCCCGCGGCGAGGCCGGTACCGAGGGGCAGGGCCATCCGGGCGGCGACGAGCGCGTCGGCCGGGGCCAGTCCGCAGCGCCAGGGTGCCCCGGCGGCGAGGTGGGTGTCGGCGGGGTTGGCGGTGTCGCGCAACAAGAGGGCCTGGAGGTCCTCGATGCTCGTCCGTAGCAGCGCGGGGACTCTGGGATCGTCGCCTTCCGCGCGTGCCGCGGCGAGGGGGCTCGTAGCCGCGCGGCCCACGGCTCGCAGAGGCCCCGCGCCGTCCGGCCGCACCCGCAGTTCGACGCTTCTGCTCCCTCCCGGCGGCAGGTCGAGCTCCCACCGCAGCAGCCCTGCCGAGGCCAGGGCGTCCGAGGGAGGCGGCGCGGCCGTGACGGACGCGTTGCCGGTGGCGCAGGACCAGCGCAGGCCGGAGTCGTGGACGCTGGCGGGGAGTTCGGGGCCCGCGCTGCCGGAGGCGATCGCCCCGAGGTCGGCCAGGTCCGTGCCCAGGGCCACCTCGACCGGCACGCGCAGCGGCCGGGGAGCCGCGCTGTGCAGCGTGATCCGCTCGGTGCCGTCCGCGTACCGGTTCCGTTCCACGAGCACGTCCGGGTCTGGGCCGGCCTGCGGGGAGGTGCGGAGCGTGCCCACGAACCTGGCGCGGTCGGCCGTGGCCATCCGGGCCTGGACCGCGAGGGGTTCCCGCCCCGCCACGCGGATCTCGCAGCGGGAGAGCACCCGCCGGCCGGCGCGATAGAACCCTTCCAGACCGCGGCCGGTCATCTGCCCCTCCTCCGTCGAGATGGCCAGGCCGGGAAGGGCGACACAGATCAGCACCGTGTGGGCGGGCGGCAGGTCGGCGGACCAGCGCAGCCCGGGGATCGTGGCACCCCGGGGCGGGGGCGTCTGCCCCGGGGGCGATGGAAGCCTGCCTGGGGCCGGGGGCAGGGAGGCCGAGCCGTGCCCCGACGAGGGACCCGCGCGGCGGCTCCGGGCCGCCCAGGGGGCAGACGGACGGTCCGGGCCGGGCAGGCCGGGCGGGTCGGGCGGTCGTGGGTCAGGGCCTGAGGACGGTGAGCCTGGCGAGGCAGGTGTGGCCGGCGAGATGGCAGGTGCTGTCGGCGAGGTGGCAGGTGCGGTCGGCGAGGTGGCAGGTGCGGTCGGCGAGGTGCCTCCAGGGAACCTGGGACCGGAACCGTCGACCCGGGCTGCCGGTCGCGGAGCGGCATCCTGGTCCCCCGGCCATGGAGTGCCGGGCCCGGTCAGGTCACGGCTCGGCCGCAGGGGCGGCTGGGGTGCGTCCGGGGAGCGGCGGTCGTCGGCGGCGGAGGGCGGAGTCGGCTGGTGCATGGGAAGGCTTCCTCTGCGCTCTGTGCGCCTCGATCGAGTTCGGCGCCGGTGCCGGAGGGCTCCGACGGGGCAGGGGCAGTGCGGCGTCGCGGCCCGTCCAGCCGTTCCGCCACTCAGGTGAACGGCGTGGACGTCCTCCGAGTCACGTCTGTGGACCTGCCCCCGGCGCCTCCCGTCCGCCAGGCGGACACTCACTCCTCCTCCTCCGCGCTCTGGCCGGGCTGCGCATCCTCCTGCCGCGTGTCCGCGCAGGGCATG
Source organism: Streptomyces sp. SudanB52_2052 (assembly GCF_964272415.1). Classification (NCBI taxonomy): domain Bacteria; kingdom Bacillati; phylum Actinomycetota; class Actinomycetes; order Kitasatosporales; family Streptomycetaceae; genus Streptomyces; species Streptomyces sp. SudanB52_2052. The sequence continues at coordinate 2,372,619 of NZ_OZ186796.1, forward strand.
GCCGCGTTGCGCGCCGCACGCGCACGCGTACCTCCTGTGCGTGCACTCCTGGATCCCGCGGAACCCGCCGGCGTGGCACGGCCGGGGCGCGTTTCGGCTTGCGGGGCACCCGCCGGGCGCGTGGTGCCCGTCGACGTACGCCGGTGGGGTGTCCGCGTGCTGGCCCGGGTGCTCGCGTCACGGTCTGCAGCGCGGGCTCGGGCCGGGGTGCCGTCGGACGCACCGGCGGGATGAGGGCGGCGTCGGCGCCGCGGGGGCACCGCCGTGGGTGAGGGCTCGGACTGGGGATCGGAGTTCGGCTCGAGGTCCGGCTCAGGGTGCGGCTCGGGGTGCGGCTCCAGCCCGGGTAGGGCTGTCTCGGACCGGGCCGCCTGGTGGCCGTCCTCCCGGGCCACGGAGCCGTCCGACGGCGATTCGGTTCCGTCCACGCCCGCTTCCGCGCCGTCGGTCACCGCGCGGACACGGCCTTCGCGCTCCGCTCGCAGACATGTGCGGATCGACTCCGGGTCGAGACCCTCGTTGCAGGCCTGGTGCAGCAGCCGGGCGAAGAGGTAGTCAGGGTCCGCGCCCAGGGCCATGGCGAGGGCTTCCCTGGCCTCCAGCTCGTCACCGGTGGACCAGGCGACCCAGCCGGCGAGGGTGAGCGGTGCGGCGGCGTGTTCGCCGTACGGCCCGACGCAGCGCCGGGCCAGACTCCGCCACAGGCGAAGGGCCCGTGCGGCCTCGTCGCCCTCCATCCACTCGGCCGCTCGGTCACGGGTCGCGCGGTCCTGGAGGCCGAGGATCAACCGGGCGGCCTCGTCGTGCCCGAGCAGTTCGTCGTCGCGGAGATCCGCCAGGAGCATGCCTGAGACAGGCTGTGCCTCGGCGAAACGGTCCAGGACCTTCCCGGCGAGTTCCAGCGTTTCGCCCGCCACCTCGGCGCGGCCCGCATCGTCCAGGATCCTCGGGACCAGTGCCATGCTGGCGGTGTCCAGGGCGGCTTCCTGCTGGAGGGCCGCGGCGTTCTCCCAGGGCTGCAGCCGGGCCCGCAGCTCTCGCAGCGTGCCACGCACCTGGATCCCGGCATAGGTGGCCGCGGCGGCCAGCACCGACGTACCGGGCAGACCCATGCTGGCTCCCTCGCGCGGACAGCATGCCGCGTTGTCACAGCAGTACGACCAGTAGCGGCCCTCCGAGATGCACAACGCCTCGACCACCACCACGTCCAGCAACCCGCACTCGACACGCAGCCTGTGGGCCAGGGGCCTCAGCCGCTCCATCACCTGCTGCCCGGACTGGCCCTTCTCCGGTTCCTGGCACAGGAAGGCGACCATCGACTCGGGCCGGGCACCTCGGCGCTCGCTGCCCTTCACCAGGCCGTGGGCCAGCTGCCTGGCCGCGGACGGCCAGTCGTCCGGGTTCGCGGGGATGCCCAGCCGGGCCCGGCCCCCGAACCGCCCACGACCGTCCCTGTCATGCAGGGCGACCAGGACGATGCTGTCCTCGGGGCGGTATCCGAGCAGATACGGCAGTGCGTCGGCCAGTTCGGCCGGGGTGCGCAAGGTGACCTGGTGCTCGCCGCCGTGGCCGTCGCCCGGCGAGCCGGAGACGTACGGCCCGGCCGCGTCGCTCCCGCGCGTCACATGTCCACTTTCCTCGTGCCCGCCACGCCCCTGAGGCCCGGTGATGTCACCGTTTTCGGAGGATCCAGTCGCTTCGCTGTGATTCGTCATGCGGAGACGATCTCGCGGAATCCGAACCTCCGCTTGAGCCTGTGGATAAGTCCGATCAGGGACACGTCACTCGAGGTCGGCGCGGCATCCGATCGCACGGTCCACCGCTCCCGCTGTCAGTGCCGTCCTGTTGTATGGAACGCATGGAGCACACGAGCAACGCGGATCTCAGGGCGGCGGCCAACGCGGTCCTCGCCCGCCTCGTCGGGGACGTCTCGGGAGCGGCCCGGCTGCGCGAGGACCAGTGGCGGGCGATCGAGGCGCTGGTCGCCGACAGACGCCGTGCCCTGGTCGTCCAGCGCACGGGCTGGGGCAAGTCCGCGGTGTACTTCGTGGCGACCTCGCTGCTGCGGGCGCAGGGCAGCGGTCCGACCGTGATCGTGTCCCCGCTGCTCGCGCTCATGCGGAACCAGGTCGAGGCGGCGGCCCGGGCCGGCATCCACGCGCGGACGATCAACTCCTCCAACACCGAGGAGTGGGAGGCCGTCCAGGACGAGATCGCCGCCGGCCAGGTCGACGTCCTGCTGGTGAGCCCCGAGCGGCTCAACAACCCGGACTTCCGGGACCAGGTGCTGCCCCGGCTCGCGGCCGCCACCGGGCTCCTGGTCGTGGACGAGGCCCACTGCATCTCCGACTGGGGTCACGACTTCCGGCCGGACTACCGCCGGCTGCGGACGATGCTCGCCGACCTCCCGCCCGGTGTGCCGGTGCTCGCGACCACGGCCACGGCCAACGCGCGCGTGACGGCCGACGTCGCGGAGCAGCTCGGCACCGGCGGCAGCTCGGACGCCCTCGTGCTGCGGGGTCCGCTGGACCGCGACAGTCTCAGTCTGAGCGTGCTGCGTCTGTCGGACGCCGCGCACCGGATGGCCTGGCTCGCCGAGCACCTGGACGAACTGCCGGGTTCCGGGATCATCTACACGCTCACCGTGGCCGCGGCCGAAGAGGTCACCGCCTTCCTCCGGCAGCGCGGGCACACGGTCGCGTCGTACACGGGCAAGACGGAGAACGCCGACCGTCAGCAGGCCGAGGAGGACCTGCTCGCCAACAAGGTGAAGGCGCTGGTCGCCACATCCGCGCTCGGCATGGGCTTCGACAAGCCCGACCTCGGCTTCGTGGTGCACCTCGGCTCGCCCTCCTCCCCCATCGCCTACTACCAGCAGGTGGGCCGTGCGGGGCGGGGTGTGGAGCACGCCGAGGTGCTCCTGCTCCCGGGAAAGGAGGACGAGGCGATCTGGAAGTACTTCGCGTCGCTCGCCTTCCCCTCGGAAGACCTGGTGCGCCGCACGCTGGACATCCTCGCGCACGCGGAGAAACCCCTGTCCCTGCCCGCCCTGGAGCCCCTCGTGGAGCTGCGCCGCTCCCGCCTGGAGACCATGCTCAAGGTCCTCGACGTGGACGGGGCGGTCAGGCGGGTCAAGGGCGGCTGGCTCGCGACCGGACAGCCGTGGACGTACGACACCGAGCGGTACGCCTGGGTGGCGCGTCAGCGCGAGGCCGAGCAGCAGGCCATGCGCGCGTACGCGTCGACGACGGAGTGCCGCATGGAGTTCCTGCAGCGCCAGCTGGACGACGAGGCCGCCAAGCCGTGCGGTCGCTGCGACAACTGCGCGGGCCCCCGCTTCGCGGCGGACACGTCCGAGGAGGCGCTCGACGCCGCGCGCGTGGACCTGGGGCGGGCCGGTGTCGAGGTGGAGCCCCGCCGGATGTGGCCCACCGGTCTGCCGGCGATCGGAGTGGACCTCAAGGGACGCATCCCGGTCGGCGAACAGGCGGCACCGGGACGGGCGTTGGGTCGGCTGTCGGACATCGGCTGGGGCAACCGGCTGCGGCCCATGTTCGCGCCCCAGGCCCCCGACGAATCCGTGCCGGACGACGTGGCGAAGGCCGTGGTGGAGGTGCTGGCCGACTGGGCCAGGGGCCCTGGAGGCTGGGCTGCGGGCGGACCGGACGCCCCGCCCCGCCCGGTCGGGGTCGTGACGGTCGCCTCCCGCAGTCGGCCCCGTCTGATCCACTCCCTCGGGACGCACATCGCGGAAGTGGGCCGGCTGCCGCTGCTGGGCACCGTCGAGTACACCGGCGACGCGCACCCGGGTTCTCGGAGCAACAGCGCCCAGCGCCTCAAGGCGCTCGACGGGGCGCTGGTGGTGCCGCCCGCCCTGGCGTCCGCCCTCACCAAGTCCGGAGGGCCGGTCCTCCTCGTGGACGACTACACGGAGACCGGCTGGACCCTCGCGGTGGCCGCCCGCATGCTCCGACGGTCCGGTGCACAGGGGGTGTTGCCGCTGGTGCTGGCCGTGCAGGGGTGACGGCATGGCCGGGAGGGCGAGACCGCCGCCGCCACGACGGTCCGGCCGCACGCGGGCGCCGCCTTCCCAACCGCGACCGTCCCGCTCCCGCCCACCGGCGCCCTGCCGGGGCAGGGTTCCGACCGGGTACGGGCCCCCGGCCGCCTGCCCGCTTGCGCACGGCTCTGGACGCCGCACGCCCCGATGGCGTACGAACGTGTCGTGCTCGAACGCCCCATGGGTGGCCCGGCAACGCACGGGGTGGGGATATTAGCCGCGCATCATCTGATAACGGTCGGCTGCCTCAATTGCTCGTTGCCGCATTCAAGTTCGACAGGAAGAATTGAGGTCCGCTCCCGCACGGAACGCCCGCTCCTCCGGCTGGGCTTCGCTGCGGTGCGCGCTCCCAGGAATCCGACCCCGCCCGCAGTGTGGGCGCGTAGCCGAAGGGAGGACCGTGACCTTCGGATTCGCTCCGGCCTCGGCAGCGGCGTCGACGTCCGCCGCTTCCGCCAACCGCTTGCTCGAACCCGCGGAATGGGCCGCCGCCGGGATCCCGCTGCTGCGTAACCCCCGTGAGGTGGTCAGCGGACTCCACGCCCGGCACCATCCACAGCCGGCGACCGCTGTCATCGCCGTGCTCGACCCGGACGAGCGGCTGCGGGCGAGCGCCTCGTTCGTCCGTCGTCCGGCCCCGGCCGACGGCTGGATGTTCCGCAATGTGCTGCTGGCGCAGCTCCGCCGGGTCATCCCGCACGATCTGCGACGCCGCACGCCGGTGCGCACCGCCGTGCTTCTCTACTGCCGTGAGGGCGACGCCCGTTGGACGGAGGAGGACGGCGCCTGGATGTGGGGACTGCGCGACGCCTGCACCCTGCACGGGCTGCGCTGCGGGGCGTACATCACGTTGACCCGTGACGGCTGGCAGGTCCTCGGCGAGGGCCGCGGCGGACGCCGCCCTCACTCTGCCTCGGCACCGGAGCCGTTCGACACCTCGGAGGCACCTCCGCCACCGCCGCGCACCGGTGGCGCCGCCTCCGAGGTCCTGCGCCGCGCTGCGGCGGCACGCTGAGGCTCGGGTCGGGCCGCTCCGGACACGGACCCGGGGCCCCACCCAGTAGTCGTACGGCATCCACGATGGCGGCCGGGCACCGACACGGGCGCGGCGAGCTCCCGAGCATCACCCCGGCAGCTCGGTCAGGGGGTCGTGTGCGACCGCTCCGAGCACGTTCCGGTGACCGGTCCGAGCACTTCCCGGTGACACGGTCCGAGCACTTCCTGGTGACACGGAGCGACGGTCGCAGTGACCGCCTCGCGCACAACCCCGGCCCGGACTCGCCTCACCTCGCCCTGAGCGCGCTCGACCAGCCGCTCCTGCACCACTGTGGAGCGGCCCTCGACCGAGTCCGCGCGTGGGCCGACCCGCTCAGGGCAGCAGAACGCACTCTTCGAATCCCGCCAAGGTACGCAGCCGCCTGGCACCAGCCCTCGCGCACGCCGAACCGCCCGCCGTACGGAAACCGCCGAAGCGGCGCCCGAGGTCACCTCCCAGCGCCCTGCCGGGCGCTGCGGAACCGACTCAGACGCCCGCGCCCAGCACCGAGTTGATCCGCTGCGGGTCCCCGCAGACGATCAGCAGGGCGCCGGCCCGGGAGTGGGCCAGGGACAGGGCACTCGCGGCCGCGGCCTCGGAACCGCCGTTGACGGCGACAACGACCACGGGGCGCGACGCGGCGCGGGCCGCGACGGTGGCGTCCGTGTAGAAGACGTCGTCTCCGGCGTCGTGCTGGGCCCAGTAGGAGGTTTCACCGAAGGACAGCTCGTGGGCGGCCCACGGGTGCTGTTCGCCGGTCGTGATCACTAGGACGTCACCAGGGGCACGACCGGATTCCAGCAGCAGGTCCACGGCCTCCTCGGCGGCGTCGAGCGCGCCCTCGACGGACGCCGGGATCAGCTGGATCTGCGGGGTGGCCGCAGCGGCGGCACCCGACGGACCGGGCTTGGAGGCCACCTCGCGCGGCGTACGTTGCACCGGCGGCGTCGGCCGGAGAGGGCCGGGGCGACCGGGACGCGACGGAGCCGCGGGACGGGGGCCGGGTACGGGGCGGGGGGTCGGCGCGGTGCGGCCGCTGGCCGGAGTGGCGCGGGGACCCTGGGCACTCTCGTGAATCTGAGGCTCCTCGGGAATGAGAGGCATGGGTTGATATTTATCAAACGTTGGTACGACCCGCGTCGGCGGGTGGCGCATGCGTGCGAACGAAACCGTCAGAAATCGAAGCCGAGCTGACCCTCGATTTCCGGAACGCTTCCGTCCGTACAGCTGCGGACCTTCTTGAGGTGCCGCCACTGGGGCAGCGCATCAAGATACGCCCACGACAACCGGTGGTAGGGGGTGGGCCCCCGCTCCGCCAGTGCGGCCTTGTGCACGGGTGATGGATACCCGGCGTTGTCCGCAAAACCGAAGTCTGCATGGTCGATGCCCAGTTCGGCCATCATTTTGTCGCGCTGGACCTTGGCGATCACCGAAGCCGCGGCGACCGCCACGCACGACTGATCACCCTTGATCACCGTACGGACCCGCCAGGGCGCACCGAGATAGTCGTGCTTGCCATCGAGGATGACCGCGTCGGGCCGTACCGGCAGAGCGTCCAGAGCACGCCCCGCCGCGAGCCGCAGCGCGGCCGTCATCCCCAGGTCGTCTATCTCCTCCGGGGAGGCATGCCCCAGGGCGTACGACGTCACCCACTTGCGCAGTTCCTCGGCGAGTTCGGTGCGCCTCTTGATGGTGAGGAGCTTCGAGTCCGTGAGGCCCTCGGGCGGTCGGCGGAGTCCGGTGATCGCCGCGCAGACGGTGACAGGGCCAGCCCACGCGCCGCGCCCCACCTCGTCGACACCTGCAACGATCTTCGCTCCGGTCGTGGCTCGAAGGGAGCGCTCGACGGTGTGAGTAGGCGGTTCGTACGGCATGGCGCCCCTAGGTTACGCCGCCCGGAACCGCCCGCGACACCCTGGCCTCCCCGGGCGGGGTCACGACCCTCGTCCACCGTGTCAGGCACCACTCGGCCGCAGCAGCGGGACCATCAACTGGTCGATCATCTCCTCGATTTCCTGGTCCTGCCATTCACAGCCGCACATCTTGGATCGGTACATCATCATCGCCGGGATGGCGTCGAAGACGTATCCGTTCGCGGCGTCCGGACGCACTTCGCCTCGCTCGATCCCACGCTCGACCACCTCCCGGAGCATCCTGATGGTGGGCTCCACGACGCCGTCGAAGATCACGGCGTGGAAGCGCTCGGCCTGCGTCGTGTCGCATTCGTGAATCACGGAGCGAAGCGCGAACCCAGGGCGGGAGAACATGGCATCGCGCGCTTTCAGGCACAGCGCCAAGAGGTCCTCGCGCACACTCCCCTCGTCGGGCGCCGCGTCGAAGTGCGGCAGTCCGGCGCGCAGGGCATCGGCGACGAGGTCCTCCTTGGACGGCCAACGCCGGTAGACCGCGGCCTTGCCGGTCTGGGCGCCGGCCGCGACGCCCTCCATCGTCAGGCCGTTCCAGCCGACGGTGCTGAGTTGATCCAGCGCGGCGTCGAGGATCGCACGTTCGAGCACCGCGCCGCGGCGGCGTGCGGCCGTCTGAGCGGGGGCATCCGCCCAGCTCGGGGTAGCCATCGGAGTCTCTCCAGGGAGCAGTGGAAGCGGGGATTCCGGTGATGGGGGACGCGCCGTACGGCAACGACGGGGGACGTGCCGAATGGCGACGCTGACAGTGAACGCTTGCGTTCACTGTCGGGGACTCACTACCGTTGGCGCGACAGTGAACGCTGGCGTTCACTAAGGCATTCGTGGGGGACCCAAAGTGACAACCTCTCCATTGCTCCAGGACCAGAGGCCAGGTGCGGCCCGCCGGGAGGGGCATCCCGGCATCGCTCTCACCGTCATCGCGGCCTGCCAACTCATGGTCGTACTCGACGCGACGATTGTGAACATCGCGCTCCCGCACATTCAAGACGCGCTCGAGTTCAGCACCACCGACCTCACCTGGGTCGTCAGCTCCTACACCCTCACCTTCGGCGGCCTGCTGCTCCTGGGCGGCCGCGCCGGTGACATCCTCGGCCGGCGCCGGGTCTTCATGGCCGGCATCCTGCTCTTCACCGTCGCCTCGCTGCTCGGCGGGCTCGCCCAGGAGCCCTGGCAGTTGCTGGCCGCACGGGTCCTGCAGGGCGTGGGAGGTGCCATCGCGTCGCCCACGTCGCTGGCGCTCATCACCACCACGTTCCCCGAGGGTCCGGAACGCAACCGGGCCTTCGGTGTCTTCGCCGCGGTGTCCGCGGGAGGCGGCGCCATCGGCCTGCTCGCAGGCGGCATGCTCACCGAGTGGCTCGACTGGCGCTGGGTGCTCTTCGTGAACGTGCCGATCGGCGTACTGATCGCCGTGCTCACACCGCTCTACATAGGCGAGTCCGAACGGCACTCCGGCCGCTTCGACATCGCGGGCGCCGTGACCTCCACGGCCGGAATGGCTTCCCTCGTCTACGGCTTCATCCGGGCGGCGGACGAGGGATGGCGGGACAGCCTCGCCGTCGGGTCCTTCGGCGCCGCGGTCGTCCTGCTGCTGGCCTTCGGGTTCATCGAGTCGCGCGCCAAGGAGCCGATCACTCCGCTCCGGATGTTCGCCGACCGGAATCGCTCGGGCACGTACGTGATCATGCTGAGTCTGGCCGCGGCCATGTTCGGCATGTTCTTCTACATCGTGCTGTTCGTGCAGAACGTGCTCGGGTACAGCCCGATCGAGGCAGGGCTCGCCTTCCTGCCCGTGACGGTCGTGATCGCGCTCGGGGCGGGCCTGTCGCAGCGGTTCCTGCCGGTGCTGGGCCCCAAGCCGTTCATGGTCGTGGGCTCGGCCCTCGCGATGATCGGCCTGGCCTGGCAGGCGCTCATCAGCTCCGACAGCTCCTACGTCGGCGGGGTCCTCGGTCCGATGCTGGTGTTCGGCTTCGGCATGGGCCTGAACTTCGTGACGCTGACGCTCACAGCCGTCTCCGGTGTCGCCCAGCACGAGGCGGGCGCCGCGTCCGGGCTGCTCAACGTCACCCAGCAGGTGGGCGGATCGCTGGGTCTGGCCATCCTCACGACGGTCTTCGGCACCGCGACCCGCGACGAGGCGGAGAAGCAGCTCCCGCGGTTCATGGCCGAGGGCTCCGCGGAGCAGAAGGCGGAGTTCGCCAGGACGCAGCAGCTGCCTGCGCCGTGGGGGCACGAGGTGCTGGCCCAGGGCATCGCCACGGCCTTCATCCCGGCCGCCGCGATGGCCGTCCTCGCCGTGGTCACCGCCTGGTTGATGATCCGGGTCCGCAAGAGCGACCTGGAGGCACTGGCCGGTTCTGCCGGACCGGGGCTCGGCTGACGCGAGGATGTCGCGAGCCGGCTCCGGCGGCTCACCGGCGGGCGGGAGGCATGCCTGCCGGCGACTGTCGGGCCGGTTCGCCACGGGCCACGGGTGGCCGGACCCGGCCCGGGGGACGAGCGGTGTGGGCAGCGGTCCGGCCGCTCGCTCGCGCCTTCGCGGACGACGTGCGCAAGCGCCCCACCAACGGACCAGAACAGCGAGCAGGACTTCCATGACCACCCCCATTGCGCGCCCTCACGTACGGCGGGTCCCCTGGGGCCCCTGACGGCTCACGCAGCGGATGTCACTACAACGAGCGGACGGTCACGGAGAGTTCCCGAGTGGTACGGAGAGTTCCGACCGCTAGGCCGACGTGGGCACCCAGTCGGGGAGCGGCTCCGTCCGCTCCACCCACTCGGCGGGCGGCGTCCCCGCCTTCCCCGAGGCGATCACGCCGCCCACGATGGCGCAGGTGGTGTCGACGTCCCCGCCGACCTGGGCCGTCGTCCAGAACGCCTGCTCATAGTCACCGAGGCTTCTCGCGGCCGACCAGAGGGCGAAGGGCACGGTGTCATGGGCGGTCGTGCGCCGTCCGCAGCCCAGCACGGCCGCGACCGTGGCCGCGTCGGCGTAGTCGAGCATGTCGCGGGCCCGGCGCAGGCCCGCGCCGACCGCGCTCTTCCGCGGCACCAGCTCGATGACCCCGTCGAGGAGGGCCCCGGCACCGGGCGGTCCGCCCGGCGCGGCGGCGAACGCGGCGGCCGCGGCGACGGCCATGGCGCCGACGACGGCCTCGCGGTGCTGGTGGGTGGGGTAGGCCGAGATCTCCGCCTGGTGGGTCGCCTGCTCCGGGTCGTCCGCGTACCAGGCACCCAGGGGGGCGATCCGCATCGCGGCGCCGTTGCCCCAGGACCCCTGTCCCTTGAAGAGCCCGGCGGCGAGTTCGCGCCAGTCACCGCCCTCGCGGACGAGCCGCAGGAGGCGGTTGACCTTGGGACCGTAGCCCCGGTCGACATCGTGGTGCTCGGCGAGGGAACGGGCCAGGGCGTCCTGGTCGATGCGATGGTGGACGGCCAGGACGGCGACGACGGAACCCGCCATTTCCGTGTCGTCGGTCCACTGCCACGGTCCGGACGGCACCTCGCGCCGCTTCAGCAGCGGGTAGTTCACCGGCACGAAGTACTGGGAGCCCAAGGCGTCTCCCACGGACAGTCCGCGCAGGGCGGCCAGGGCGCGGTCCAGGCGCGCGTCGAGGGAGGAGTCAGCGGTCATCGCCCTGCCACTCTATCCGGTGATTTCGTACGGCTCGGGATCTCGCCAGCGGTCGAACGGCCGGTCAAGGGTGTACTTGCCGTCGTCTCCCAGAACGAGCATCCGCACCTCGCCGTTCCCCGGGTTCGACAGCGACTCGAACTCCGCGACCGTCCAGTGGAACCACCGCATGCAGAACAGCCGCATGGCCAGGCCGTGGGTCACGATCAGCACGTTCGGCGGGTGGTCGGGAGCCTCGAAGCTGCGGAACAGGCTCTCCAGGAACCCGCCGACCCGGTCGTAGACGTCGGCGCCGGACTCACCCTGGGCGAACCGGTAGAAGAAGTGGCCGTACGCGTCGCGGTAGGCCTTCTGGAGGCGGACCTCGTCCCGGTCCTGCCAGTTGCCCCAGTCCTGCTCCCGCAGCCTGGGCTCCTCGCGGACCCGTATGAGTCCGGGGTCGAGGCGGAAGGCCCGCAGCGTCTCGTGCGTACGGCGGTACGGGGAGACGTAGACGCTGACGCGCTCGTCGCCGAACAGTTCCCGCAAACGGTCGCCGGTCGCCGCCGCCTGCCGCCTGCCGCGCTCGGTCAGCGCCAGGGCGTGGTCGGGTTCACGCTCGTACACGGAGTCATCAACATTGCCCGTTGACTCGCCGTGCCGGACAAGGACGATGCGCCGTGGTCGTGCCATGCCAAAACCCTAGATCGGGTGAGGGCCCGTCGAGCACACGTACCGCACCCTTGGAGCGTAGGTCACACAGATCCTGCACCACAGGCGACATCGATCGCACGTAGGTTCGATCTAGAAATCAACGGTCCGCCCCTCCGGAACAAACAGACAGGACCGCACGGAATCACACCGTCCAGCTCGGCTCCATGTCCACGACGTCCCCGGTGAGCGCGGCCACGTCCGCCTCCGTCTGGGCCCTGAGGGCGAGCCGTTCCACCCGTTCGGTCCGGTACTTGCCGTGCTCCGCGGCCGAGCGCCACATCGACAGCACCAGGAACTCGTGCCCCGGTGCCTCGCCGAACAGCCCGCGCACCATCCCGGGCGAGCCGGCCATGGCGGGGTTCCAGACCTTCTCCTGCATCAGCACGAAGTGCTCGGCGCGCTCCTCGTGGACCCGGCACAGCGCCACCCGCAGCAGGTCGGCATCCGTGAAGCGCGGCTCGAAGCCCGTCTTCACATCGAAGCGGTAGTCGAAGAGTCTGACCTGCGCGTCCTTGAAGGTGCCCGACTGGGCCGACGCGAGCCGATCATGGGACCGCGCCATGAAGGAGTCGTAGAAGGCACGGCTCTCCCAGAACGCGAAGATGTGCGCCACGTCCGGCCGCCCCCGGCTCCAGCCACCCCCCTGCCCGCGAAACCCCGGCTCCCCCAGAAGCCCCGCCCACTTCCGCTGCCCCCGCTCGAAACCGCGGCGGTCCACCACGGTGCAGCGAATCCACTTGACCAGCACCGCGCCATGGTAAGGCCACGGAGCGTGGCGCCGGTCACTCTCGGCTGGACCGCTCCCCCACGTGCGCACCCGCGCGCGTGGCAGGATGGACAAGCAGTCGTGAGTGCCCGGCAGTTGGGGCGAACGGGCGGGTCGGGACGGGGAAGGGGACTCTGGTGGACAGGCTCAACAAGGGACTTCGCAAGGTGGAGATCGCGGTGCGGTGGGATCCCAGTCCGGCGGGACAGCCGTCCACCGACCTGGACCTCGTCGCGGCGACCTATCCCGCGGACGATCCGCACGGCGATCCCGCCTACGTGGTGCACTTCGACAGCCGCTCCCCCGACGGCACCATCTACCTCAACCGGGACAGCAAGGACGGCCAGGGCTTCGGCTACGACGAGGTCATGACGCTGGAACTCGACCGGCTCGACGTCCGGTACGCGCGCGTGGTGGTCGGAGTCGTCATCCAGCAGCGCCCGGCGGAACGCACCTTCGTCAGCGTGGTCAACCCCGGCCTGCGCATCCGCGAGGGATACGACGTCCTCGCCGAGGACGACTTCGGCGGCGTCCTGGGAGCGACGGCGGCGACGGTCGCGGAGTTCACGCGGGACGGCTCCGGCCCGTGGACCTTCCAACCCGGGCTCCGGGGCTTCGAGGGCGACCCGGTGTCCTTCACCAGGACGATGGGCGCGGCGCACCGCCCGTAAGCACTGCGCCTCGAACGTCGAACGACAAGCCTCGATCGACAAGCCGCGCATGACAAGTCGCGCGTGACAAGAGGGGCACCGTCCCGTGGACGGTGCCCCTCTGTCATCTCCTCAGGCGCTCGGCATCAGCTGCAGCCGCTGGTCGAGCCGCATCCCTCGCAGATGTAGCAGGAACCGGCGCGCTGCATCTTCGTGCCGCAGGAGAAGCACAGCGGAGCGTCTGCCTGGATGCCCAGCTGCATCTCGACCAGTTCGGCACTGGTGTGCGCCTGCTGCGGGGCGGGCTTGGTCGCCTCGTCGTTCTTCGGCGCGGTGACGGCCTTCAGTTCCTGGGCCCGCGGTGCCGACTGGGCCAGGCCCTCCACGTCGACCTCGTCCTCGTTCGGCTCGTACGAGCCGGTCTCCAGGTGACGCTGGCGCTCCTCGGCGGAGTGGATGCCGAGCGCGGACCGCGTCTCGAAGGGCAGGAAGTCCAGCGCCAGGCGGCGGAAGATGTAGTCGACGATCGACTGCGCCATCCGCACGTCCGGGTCGTCCGTCATACCGGCCGGCTCGAAGCGCATGTTCGTGAACTTCGAGACGTAGGTCTCCAGGGGCACGCCGTACTGGAGGCCCACGGACACCGCGATGGAGAAGGCGTCCATCATGCCCGCGAGGGTCGAACCCTGCTTGGACATCTTCAGGAAGACCTCGCCGAGACCGTCGTCCGGGTAGGAGTTGGCGGTCATGTAGCCCTCGGCACCGCCGACGGTGAAGGACGTGGTGATGCCGGGACGTCCCTTCGGGAGGCGCTTGCGGACCGGGCGGTACTCGACGACCTTCTCGACCTTGGTCTCGACGACGGCGGGCTCCTCGGCCTTCTTCTCCTCCTTCTTCTTGGCGGAGAGCGGCTGGCCGACCTTGCAGTTGTCGCGGTAGATCGCGAGAGCCTTGACGCCGAGCTTCCAGGCCTCGAAGTAGATCTCCTCGACCTCCTCGACGGTCGCCGACTCCGGCATGTTGACCGTCTTCGAGATGGCGCCGGAGATCCAGGGCTGGATCGCGGCCATCATGCGGACGTGGCCCATCGGGGAGATGGCACGCTCGCCCATGGCGCAGTCGAACACCTCGTAGTGCTCGGGCTTGAGACCGGGGGCGTCGATCACGTTGCCGTGCTCGGCGATGTGGGCGACGATCGCCTCGATCTGCTCTTCCAGGTAGCCCAGGCGACGCAGGGCCTGCGGGACGGTGCCGTTGACGATCTGCATCGAGCCGCCGCCGACCAGCTTCTTGAACTTGACCAGCGCGAGGTCGGGCTCGACACCGGTGGTGTCGCAGGACATCGCGAGGCCGATGGTGCCGGTCGGGGCGAGCACGGACGCCTGGGAGTTACGGAAACCGTTCTTCTCACCGAGGCGCAGCACGTCTCCCCAGGCCTCGCTGGCGGCGGCCCACACCGGGGTGTCCAGGTCGTCCATGCGGACGGCCTTGTCGTTGGCGTCCGAGTGCTGCTTCATGACGCGCTTATGGGCGTCGGCGTTGCGGGCGTAGCCGTCGTACGGGCCGACGACCGCGGCCAGTTCGGCGGAGCGGCGGTACGCCGTACCGGTCATCAGGGAGGTGATGGCGCCGGCGAGGGCGCGGCCGCCGTCGGAGTCGTACGCGTGGCCGGTGGCCATCAGCAGGGCGCCGAGGTTGGCGTAGCCGATGCCGAGCTGGCGGAACGCGCGCGTGTTCTCACCGATCTTCTGGGTCGGGAAGTCGGCGAAGCAGATCGAGATGTCCATCGCGGTGATGACCAGCTCGACGACCTTCTGGAAGCGCTCGGCCTCGAAGGACTGGTTGCCCTTGCCGTCGTCCTTCAGGAACTTCATCAGGTTCAGCGAGGCCAGGTTGCAGGACGTGTTGTCCAGGTGCATGTACTCGCTGCACGGGTTCGACGCGGTGATCCGGCCGGACTCGGGGCAGGTGTGCCAGTTGTTGATGGTGTCGTCGTACTGGATGCCGGGGTCGGCGCAGGCCCAGGCGGCCTCGGCGATCTTGCGGAAGAGCGCCTTGGCGTCGACCTCCTCGATGACCTCGCCGGTCATCCGGCCCCGCAGCCCGAACTGGCCGCCCTGCTCGACCGCCTTCATGAACTCGTCGTTCACACGGACGGAGTTGTTGGCGTTCTGGTACTGGACGGACGTGATGTCGTCGCCGCCCAGGTCCATGTCGAAGCCCGCGTCGCGCAGGACGCGGATCTTCTCCTCTTCCTTGACCTTGGTCTCGATGAAGTCCTCGATGTCCGGGTGGTCGACGTCGAGGACGACCATCTTGGCGGCGCGGCGGGTGGCGCCACCGGACTTGATCGTTCCCGCGGAGGCGTCGGCTCCGCGCATGAAGGAGACCGGACCGGAGGCGTTGCCACCGGAGGACAGGAGCTCCTTGGAGGAGCGGATCCGGGAGAGGTTCAGGCCGGCACCGGAGCCGCCCTTGAAGATCATGCCCTCTTCCTTGTACCAGTCGAGGATCGACTCCATGGAGTCGTCGACGGACAGGATGAAGCAGGCGGAGACCTGCTGGGGCTGCTTGGTGCCGACGTTGAACCAGACGGGGCTGTTGAAGCTGAAGATCTGGTGCAGGAGGGCGTACGCCAGCTCGTGCTCGAAGATCTCGGCGTCGGCGGGCGAGGCGAAGTACTTGTGGTCCTCTCCGGCCTTCCGGTACGTCTTCACGATGCGGTCGATCAGCTGCTTGAGGCTGGTCTCGCGCTGCGGGGTGCCCACGGCACCGCGGAAGTACTTGCTGGTGACGATGTTGACCGCGTTCACCGACCAGAAGTCGGGGAACTCGACGCCGCGCTGCTCGAAGTTGACCGAGCCGTCGCGCCAGTTGGTCATGACGACGTCACGGCTCTCCCAGGCCACCTCGTCGTAGGGGTGAACCCCAGGGGTGGTGTGGATGCGCTCGACACGCAGGCCCTTGCTCGCCTTGGTGCTCCTGGCGCGGGAACTCCGTGCCGGACCGCTCGCCGTCTCTGTCATGCCGCCTCCCTGTACGGGCGAAAACGCCCTGAAGTGCCCCGTTGTTCCCGTGGCACGGTGTTCTGTCTGGTGTTGCGGGCACCCACTCACATCGCCCACAACAGGTCTTCACATCGCCGCCGCCCGGCCGGGCCCGGAGCTGCCGTCCGGGTCCGGCCCGCCGGTCAGTCGGCGGCGCCTGCGGGCTCGGGGACCTGTGCCGTCCCTCCGGACCCGCGGTCGTCTTCCTGGCTCCCCGCACCCGTGTCCTCGCGGTCGCCGTCGTCCGCGTCGGGGCGTCCCGTCTCTTCCCTGAGCTCCGCGATGGCCGCCTCGAAGTCCTCGAGCGAGTCGAACGCCCGGTAGACGGAGGCGAAGCGCAGATAGGCGACGAGGTCGAGCTCCTGCAACGGGCCGAGTATGGCCAGCCCCACGTCGTGGGTGGTCAGCTCGGCGCTTCCGGTGGCCCGCACGGCCTCCTCGACCCGCTGCCCGAGTTGGGCGAGCGCGTCCTCGGTCACGGGCCGTCCCTGGCACGCCTTGCGCACCCCGTTGATGATCTTCGTACGGCTGAACGGCTCGGTGACTCCGGACCGCTTCACCACCATGAGCGAGCACGTCTCCACGGTCGTGAAACGACGGGAGCAGTCAGGGCACTGGCGGCGCCTGCGGATCGATGTGCCGTCGTCGGTCGTGCGACTGTCGACGACACGGCTGTCGGGGTGCCTGCAGAAGGGGCAGTGCATGAACTCCAACCCTCCTCACAGCAGACTCAATAGCCTCGTGGGCCTCTTGCGCCTCACGAAGTAGCCCCAAGCATAGGCGATGACCTTGGGCACCAAGACCCGGGGGACCACAACTTCTGGGCTGCTCCTGCAATCCAACCACTACATGTGGGGATTGGCTCATACATCCACGCAGTGCGCGCGTGTCGGGGGAGTCGGCGCAGGTAGCGCGCGCCGGAGGGTGTCGCGCCGCCCTCGCAGACCCTCCGGGGCACCGTCGTAACACTGCCTCACCCGAACGCGGCCGCATCCCTTCATGCACAGCAGTATCGCTACGGCACATGCGGAGATACCGTGGGCGCCGCGAGGAGGGGCCGTGGGACTCCCGCACAGATGAGCGCCGGCCCCGGGGCAGGGGGATGCCGGATGGCAGACTGGGGCAACAGTCCACGAGGTGATCACCCCGGCGGTGAAGAGTACAGCAATGAGCCCTTTTGCCCGCCAGGCAGCACGGCCGCCAATACACCCGGACACATGATCGCGTCCGGCGATTCGCGTTTTTTCACTCGAACGTGTGTTTGGCGCAACCTTTCGAAAGCAACTACCGTTGGCTAGCAGGGAGACCATCGAGAGGGGCCGACGTGACCACCACCGCAGACAGTGCCGCCATCACTGCCCAGGACCGCTCCCAGGGCCGACTGGAGCCGGTGCATGCGATGAACGAAGCCACGAACCCTGAGGGGCACAAGCGCTCCCTGCCGGGCCGACCTCCCGGCATCCGGGCGGACAGCTCCGGGCTCACCGACCGCCAGCGCCGCGTGATCGAGGTCATCAGGGACTCCGTGCAGCGACGCGGCTACCCGCCGTCCATGCGCGAGATCGGCCAGGCCGTCGGCCTCTCCAGCACCTCTTCCGTGGCACACCAGCTGATGGCACTGGAGCGCAAGGGCTTCCTGCGCCGCGACCCGCACCGCCCGCGCGCGTACGAGGTGCGCGGTTCCGACCAGGCCGCCTCGGTGCAGCCCACAGACACCGCGGGCAAGCCGGCCGCGTCCTACGTCCCGCTGGTCGGCCGCATCGCCGCCGGTGGGCCGATCCTCGCCGAGGAATCCGTCGAGGACGTGTTCCCCCTCCCCCGCCAGCTCGTCGGCGACGGTGAGCTGTTCGTCCTGAAGGTCGTCGGCGACTCCATGATCGAGGCCGCGATCTGCGACGGCGACTGGGTCACGGTGCGCCGCCAGCCGGTCGCCGAGAACGGCGACATCGTGGCCGCGATGCTCGACGGAGAAGCCACCGTCAAGCGCTTCAAGCGCGAGGACGGCCATGTCTGGCTCCTGCCGCACAACGCGGCGTACGAGCCGATCCCCGGCGACGACGCGACCATCCTCGGCAAGGTCGTGGCCGTACTGCGCCGCGTCTGACGCGCAACCTGACGCCGCGCGCCGCATCTGACGCCAACCTCTGACGTCGCGCGCCGCGTCGGGCGGGCCCAGTCGGCCCGCCCCCTGACCGGGCCCCGGAACCCCTGCGCCGGTTCCGGGGTCCTGCGCTGTCCGGGCGGGCTGGTGCTCCCCGGGTGGCCCGCCTTCGAGGTCGGTCTTTGGCCCGTCCTTCAGGTCGGTCCGTGGCTCGCCGCCACGGACCGACCCCGAGGTTCACCCGGCTTCCGCCTGCTTCGCCGCAGCGTCGATCGCCGCCAGCGACTTCCGCACCTGGTTACGGTCCGTCGTGTACCAGAAGTCGGGCAGTGACGCCTTGAGATAACCGCCGTAACGGGCCGTCGCCAGACGCTGGTCCAGGACGGCGACGACGCCGCGGTCACCCGACGCCCGTACGAGACGGCCGGCACCCTGCGCCATCAGGAGCGCGGCATGGGTCGCGGCGACCGCCATGAAGCCGTTGCCGCCCGCTTCCTCCACGGCCTTCTGGCGAGCGCTCATCAGAGGGTCGTCCGGACGCGGGAACGGGATCTTGTCCATGACGACCAGCTGGCAGCTGGGCCCGGGGACGTCCACGCCCTGCCACAGCGACAGCGTGCCGAAGAGGCAGGTCTTCGGGTCGGCCGCGAAGTTCTTGATGAGCTCGCCGAGCGTCTCCTCCCCCTGAAGGAGGATCGGGAACTCCGGGATGCGGGAACGCAGCTCCTCGGCGGCCACCTGGGCCCCGCGCATGGAGGAGAACAGGCCCAGGGTGCGGCCGCCGGCCGCCTGGATCAGCTCCGTGAGCTCGTCGAGCATGTCCGCACGGTCGCCGTCCCGTGCGGGACGGGCCAGGTGCTTGGCGACGTACAGGATGCCCTGTCTGCGGTAGTCGAACGGCGAGCCGACGTCGATGCCCTTCCACTTCGGGAAGTCGTCGCCCTCGGTGCCCTCGGGAGCGAGGCCCAGGGAGGCGCCGACACCGTTGAAATCGCCGCCCAGCTTGAGCGTCGCGGACGTCAGGACCACGGAGCGGTCCGCGAAGAGCTTCTCCCGCAGCAACCCCGAGACGGACATGGGGGCGACGCGCAGGGAGGCACCGAAGCGGTCGTGGCGCTCGTACCAGACGACGTCCCATTCGGAGCCGTTCGTGATCCGCTCCGCCACGTCGTGCACGTTCTCCACGGAGGCCAGGGCCTGTTTGCGGACCGCGTCCTCGTCCTGAACGGACTTGTCGCGGGTCGTGCCGATCGCGGAGATGACCGTGCGGCACGCGTCGCGCAGCGCCATGAGCGCGTACGAGAGATCCTCGGGGATCTCCTCTAGACGGCCCGGCAGCGCCAGCTCCATCAGCCGCTCGAAACCCTCGGCGGCGGTCTGGAGCTGGTCGGCGGCCTTCTCGTTGGCGAGTTTCGCGGCGCGGCGCACCGCCCGGTTGACCTGGCCGGGAGTGAGCTCGCCGGTGGCGACTCCGGTGACGCGGGAGACGAGTTCATGGGCCTCGTCGACGATCAGCACCTCATGCTGCGGCAGGACCGGGGCGCCTTCGATGGCGTCGATCGCGAGCAGCGCGTGGTTCGTGACCACGACCTCGGACAGCTTGGCCCGCTCGCGGGCCATCTCGGCGAAGCACTCCGCGCCGTAGGCGCACTTCGAGGCACCCAGGCACTCTCGCGACGACACCGACACCTGAGCCCAGGCCCGGTCCGAGATACCGGGCGTGAGGTCGTCACGATCGCCGGTCTCGGTCTCGTCGGCCCAGTCCCGCACCCGCAGCAGGTCCTGACCGAGCTTGCTGGTGGGCGCGGCCGCCTCGAACTGGTCGAAGAGGCCCTCCTCCTCGTCCTGCGGGACGCCCTCGTGCAGGCGGTGCAGACAGAGGTAGTTGGACCGGCCCTTGAGCATCGCGAACTCCGGGCGGCGGCGCAGCAGGGGGTGCAGCGACTCGACCGTTCTCGGCAGGTCGCGCTCCACCAGCTGGCGCTGCAGGGCCAGGGTCGCGGTCGCGACGACCACGCGCTCCCCGTGCGCGAGCGCGGGCACCAGGTAGCCGAGCGACTTGCCGGTGCCGGTGCCGGCCTGGACCAGCAGGTGGGAGCCGTCGTCGATCGCCTCCGCGACGGCTTCGGCCATGGCCACCTGGCCGGGGCGCTCCGTACCGCCGACGGCAGTGACGGCAGCATGCAGGAGTTCGGGGAGTGAGGGCTTCGTCATAGCGCGACCACCCTACGACCCGGCACTGACAAACGGGTGATCAAGGCGGGGACGGGCGACGGGATCAAGACCGTGGTCTCCTCGGCGGGGGTGGGAACGGCGGACAAGAAAGACGTGCGGCTGGTGGGAACTGCCGCGACCTCGCCCACGTTCAATGAGTGATGGCGCGGTGACACAGCGCTACAGAAGATGCCGGAGGGACCGGTCTCGGACCATGAGGGCGGCCCGCTTGGCGGGCAGGTCGACCTCGGCGGAGAACCGGAAGCCGGCGGTCAGTAAGGCAGCGATGGAGGGGGTGTTGCGAATGTCGGGTTCCGCGATGACGCGTGCGCAGGAGGGGCGCCGCGCCAGAACCAGATCCGCCACGGCCCTGAGCAGCAGACCACCGAGACCACGCCCCCGGTCGGCGACCGCGCCGACCAGGAGGTGGACTCCCGTGTCGTGAGGCCGGGCGGGATAGTGACGGGCCAGCGGGTCCAGATCCGCCCGGTAGATCTCCCAGTAGCTCATGGGCGTTCCATCCAGCACGCCGATGCAGGGCACACTGCGCCCGTCACCGGCGAGCTGGGCCCGCAGATGGTTCTCGGTCACGTCCTGCGGTCCGGACAGCTCCCAGAACGCCGCGGTGGCCGGGTCGTTCATCCAGCGGCTGATGAGCGGCAGGTCGCGTTCGATCCGCACGGGGACCAGGTGGAAGAAGCCCGCGGGCGTGTCGGCCGGGCCCCAGTCGGCGACGTGGTCGAGGAGGTCGTCATGGTGCGGGAGGACTGGGCGGACGGACGTGTCGCGGTGCGCGGTGCCGGATACGGAGGGGCGTGCGGTGTCCTGGGCCCACCGCCGTGCTCCGTCGTCGTCCGGCTCCGGGCCCACGATGAGGGCGACGAGTTCGTCCGGGAGCCGCAGGTCCATGGTGTCCTCGCCGTGCCCGCCCGCGCTGGGACCCGCGCCGGTGATGTGCCCGCGTGCGTCGGTGTCCGCACGGGGACCGGCACCGCGAGCCGCTGCCGAATGCGCCTCGGTCCCGCCTCGGGAGCCCCCGTCCGGTCCGACGCCTGAGCCGCCGGCGGCCTCCGTGCCCGGCTCGGAGGCCGGTGCTCCTGGCCCGGGAACACCGGCCCTCCGGTCTCTGTCGGATTCGGCGGACTCGGCGGACCCGGCGGACCCAGCGGACCCGGCCGCGGGCACGGACGCGGTGGCCACGACACGGGCACCGCCACCGCCACCGCTACCGGTATCGGCATCGGCATCGGCATCGGCATCGGCATCGGCATCGGCGGTCGGATCGGCGGGAAGCACCAAACGCTCCTCTCAGAAAGGGAATGGGGCATGTCCTCAGCGAGGAAGGAGGTCGGTTGTGGTCATGGACGGTCAGCGTGATCAGGAGTGCAGGGGGTTGGCGATGGTGACGTAGACGGACTGGGTGTCGACCGGGCCGATGAGTTCGTCCAGGCCGTGCAGCCGGGTCAGCAGGTTGGCCTTGCAGCGCAGGACGGGTGAGTCGAGCAACAGGGCGGGCAGCGAGGTGCGCAGCCGGGCCGGGCCGGAGGCGGCCTGTCCGAGGAAACGGCGGAAGGCGGCGAGCAGCAGTCTCTCGTCGGCCAGTTGCTGGGATCCGAAGGCGCCGATGAGGCCGAGTACGTTGTTGACGGCCAGGTAGTACGCGAGGCGTTCGTCGATGACCTCGTCGCGGACGAACGTGTCGCTCTGCTCCCCGACGCCGGGCAGCCGGGCGTCGAAGTCCGCGCGTCGGGACTCCCGGAAGTAGTAGCCCTGGTTGTCGCGGTAGCGGCCGCCTGTGGGCCAGCCGTCGGCGTCCAGCAGGAGCAGGGTGTTCTGCTGGTGGGCCTCCAGGGCGATGCCTGCCTCGCCGTCCAGCCACAGGACCGGGCGCACGACGTGTTCGAGGTAGCGCAGGAACCACTCGGCGGCTACGGCTCCACTGGGGCGTCCGGTCCTGCGGGCGAGGCCGGTGACGACCGCGGCCAGGCGGGACGACAGGGCGGGGGCAGGGTCCCGCGTCTCCGGCAGATCGGCGACCGCTCCTGACCGCATCGTTTCTGACCGCATTGTTTCCGACCAGGCCGTCTCCAACCAGGCCGTCTCCAACCGGGCCGTTCCCGACCGGATCGCAGAGCAGGGGCGAAGCGAGACGAGTCCGGCGACGCAGGAGACGTCGTCCGCGGGACTGAACGGATTGTGGCGGATCACCACGTCCAGCCCGGGCAACGGGGTGCCGTCGGGGCCGTCGACAGCGAGCCAGGCCGGGTCGCGCACGATGTCGAAGTCCGGATGCACGGCCCGCCACTGCTGCGCGAGGCCGCCGCGGAGCAGGCGATGGACCTCGACACCGCGGTGGAGTTCCTTGCGGAGGTTCTCGCGGCGGGAGTTGGTGATGCGCAGGCCCAGCGACAGCTTGAGCATCGCGGAGGCGCCGGAGCGGTAGACGGTGCGTACGGAGGAGGTGGGGTGCCAGGGAGTGCCGTGGGGGCCGAGGTCGCGGAGCAGTCCGCTGTCCAGCAGGGCGGCTGTCTCGGGACGGTGCCGGACCTCGTGCGCCTGCCAGGGGTGCAGGGGCAGGGGGACGTAGCCGTCCGGCAGCGGCAGTCCGGTTCCGGCCAGGCGTGCGGTGAGCCGGGGTGCGGCGACAGGGCGGCCGCGTTCGGTCCAGGAGGAGTCGGTGGCGAGGACGGAGGGGGCGACAGCCATCCAGTGCAGAGGGAAGGAACCGCGTGTTTCGGGTGAGTACCGCCGGGCTTCGGTCTCGGAGAGTCCCTCGCGGCTCTTCGGGGCGGGGTGCAGGGGGTGTCCGAGGACGAGTGCCTGTTCGGCGGCCAGGAAAAGGTCGGGGGCATCGGCCGGGTGTTCCCGGCGGTCGCGGACGAACGTGGCGACGCGGCCGAGTGAGTCGGCGACCTTCGCGACGAGGTCGGTGACCTCATGGGCGGCGGAGCCGGGGTCGGCCGGGAGACCGGTCGCATGGGCGTCGCTGGTGCCCGAGGTGCGGGCGGTCGCTGCCCGGGCCCTGGACGAGGTGAGCGCCTCCCGGCCGAGCAGAGCGGCGACCGTGACGGCGTCGGCCGGTGGGGCGTGGTCGCGGGTGTCGGCCAGACGCGGAAGGCCGAAGCGGTGCCAGCCCGTCGGGGACCAGTAGCGGACCGGAGCGAGGAGGGCGGTGCCACTGGCGGGAAGGGGAATGTGGAGGACGCCGTCGGCAGGGGCAGGCCGGCCGGTTTCGCGGACCCAGCAGCGCAGCAGGTTCTCCATGGCTGCCGCCTGGGCGGCGATGTCCGGATCGGGGTGCTCCAGGAGGTCGGAGGCGGGACCGGCGCCCATGCCCTCGGGGGGAGACGCCGCAGCCCCCTGGCGGGGAATCACGGAGGTCACCGACGTCTCCGGCGTCCGGACGTCAGGGGGGCCCGCTCCCCGCGTCGCGGCGTGGGCGTCGGGCTCGGGGATGGCGTTCAAGACGGGTACCTCGTGGGGTGGTTCCTGATCGTGCGGTGGTTCCTGATCGTGCGGTCGGGGTGGTCTGCGCGCCGAGGGGTGCGGCATGGCGCGCCCGTGGGAGTGCGAAGTCTCGCGACGTGGTCGCTCATGCGTGAACTCGCGCGCTGCCGCAGCTCACTCGCGGGTACGGCGCTGCTGCCGCGTGACCTCACGGCGCCGTGCCGCGGCCCGGACGGCGTCGGCCAGACGGTCCAGCACGGCGACCGCCTGTTCGTCGGTGATCGTCAGGGGCGGCAGCAGCCGTACGACGCTCGCGTGACGGCCGCCGAGTCCGACGATGAGGCCGCGCCGCAGGCACTCCCTCTGCACATCGGCGGCCAGGTCGGGGGCGGCGGGATGCGGCCGGCGCGGGCTGTCCGCGGTCACCGGCGGATCCCCTTCGCCGTCTCCCGCGGCCCCGGCTCCTCGCCCGGCGTCCGGCTCCGCCTGCGGATCCACCAGCTCGACACCGATCATCAGACCCCGCCCCCGCACATCCCCGACGCACGGGAACTCCCGGGCCAGCTCCTGGAGTTGGTCGAGCATCCGCGCGCCGAGTGCCGCCGCGCGCTCGGCGAGACGGTTCTCCCGGACGTGGGCGAGGGTCGCCGTGCCGGCGGCCATGGCGAGCTGGTTGCCGCGGAAGGGGCCGGTGTCGGCGCCGGGTTCCCAGGCGTCGAGGTCGTCGCGGTGGACGACGACGGCCAGCGGCAGGCTGCCTCCGATGGCCTTGGAGAGGACCATCACGTCGGGGGTCACGCCGCTGTGCTCCACGGCCCAGAAGGCGCCGGTCCGTCCGACGCCCGTCTCGATCTCGTCGACGATCAGCGGGACGGACCGGTCGGCCGTGAGCTGCCGCATGCGCCGCAGCCAGGTGTCCGGTGCGGGGATCACCCCGCCCTCGCCCGGGACGGGCTCGACGATCATCCCGGCGGGCGCCGGCACGCCGGAGCCGGGGTCGTCGAGCACGGATGCGGTCCAATGGGCGGCGAGGTCGGCCCCGCGTTCGCCCCCGACACCGAACGGGCAGCGGTAGTCCTGCGGGTAGGGCAGGCGGACGACCTGGTCGAGGGGGCCGGCGGACGCGTCGAGCGGTCCGGGTGCCCTTCCGTGTCCGGCGCCGGTGAACGCGATGAGGCCGGTCCGCCCGGTCGCCGCACGTACGAGTTCGCAGGCGGTCTCCACGGCGTCGCTGCCGGCCGGTCCGCAGAACCGTACGCGTGCCCGACCGGCGAGCCCTGGCGGCAGGGTGTGGAACAGCTCGGTGATGAAGGCGTCCTTGACGGGTGTGGCGAGGTCGAGGACGTTCAGGGGCGCGCCGGAGTCGAGGACCTTGCGGATGGCGTCCAGCACGACCGGGTGGTTGTGCCCGAGCGCGAGCGTGCCGGCGCCCGAGAGGCAGTCCAGGTAGCGGCGGCCGTCCGCGCCCTCGATGGTGAGTCCCCGTGCCCGTACGGGCACGATCGGCAGGGCTCGGGCGTAGGTCCGGGCCGCGGACTCGCGCGCGGACTGACGGCGCAGGATTCCCTCGTGCGCGGAGCGCGCACCGGGTGCGGCGTCGTCGACGGCACCGTCGGGCAGGGCCTTCACCGGCATACGCCCCACAGCGGCCTCCTCCGGCGCGCATTCCCCATGGGTGGATTCCGCCACGACTTCCCTGACCTCCCACTGGGCACGGGCACAGAGGGCGGCGTGCAGACAGCCGGACCCCCACCGCTACCAACCCCGGACCGCTCACGCGGTTACGGGTTCCCTCAAGATCCTGCAAGATCCTTGTCGCGGCATGACCCGGCGAGGTCCCGCTGCGAGCCCGAGATGTCCGACGGGACGTCTCACCTTCCGAGAAGGTCACGGACCTCCGCGACCTGTGCCGCGCCGAGGTCGGTGTACTCCGACAGGGCCCGTTCCAGGTCCTTATGTCGTACGGGCGCGCTCGAAGCGGTCGGCGGCGGACGTCGGTTCGCCGGTCCGCGCGTCGACGACGCCCAGTTCGACTTCCGCCCAGGCCGCACCTCGGAGGTTTCCCAGCTCCTGGTACTTGTGGAGTGCGGCAACGCCTCGTTCCCGTGCGGCAGCGTGCTCGCCCTTGACCCTGTGGAGCGTGCAGAGCTCGACGAGCACGTCCGCGATGTTCCGCTCGCTGTGCAGGCTCCTGAACTCCTCCAGAGCCTCTTCGAGGAGGTCCTGGGCCTCGGTGTGACGGCCCTGGATCCGTCTCACGATTCCGATCTCGCGTCGCGCCCAGGCACGGCCGTTGCGGTCCGACGCGACGGAGTTGATCCGCAGGGCCGCGCGGAAACGGTCCTCGGCGCTGTCGTGGTCTCCGGTGAGGCGGTCGATGGTGCCGAGTTCGATGAGGATCCACGCCTCGTTCCGCTGGTTCCCCTGCTCCTGGTAGATGCGCAGCCCTCGGAGAGCCTGTCCCGCGCCTCCGCGTAGTCGCCGGTGGCCCTGTTGATCATCCCGAGCACTCCGAGCCCGTTGGCCTCTCCGCGCCACTGGTCCCGGTCCCGGTGGAGGGCGACGGCCCGCAGCATCCTGGCGCGGGCCGTCGGGTAGTCAGCCAGGTGGTAGAGGTTCGTGGCGACTTCGCCGGCGCAGTACGCCTCGTTGCGATGGTCGGTGCGGCTCGGCACGCAGGGCGGGCGGGGTCGGCTCGGCGACCATCAGGAACGGTCTGTCCCCGACCGCGGTGCGCCACTGCGTAGTCATGCTGTCCAGGTCGAAGTCGGTCGTCGCCGGAGCCGCTCCGACGGTGACCAGCACCGCGGCGAGAACGTCCTCCGGGCGAACGTGGCCCGCCGGCCCCGTGTTGCTGCGGTACCCCACGAAGAGCCGCCCGCCCGGGTAACGCTCCCCGAGCCGGTGGGCCGCCTGGACGGCGAGCTCCGTCTTGCCGCTGCCGGAGCGGCCCGTGACGAGACAGACGAGAGGTCGTGTCGCGGTGGCGGGCGGCTCGGCGGTCAGCAGCCGGTCCAGCTCGTTGTCACGGCCGGCGAACACCGCCGCGCCCGGCGGCAGTGTGTTCGGGCCATCGCTCCGGCCGTCGGATCCGTGACCGGAGCGGAGTCGCCCGCGGCGGGACTGCCGCCCGGGACCAGCGCGGCCCTCAGGGCGGCGAGCGTGACCAGCAGGAGCAGCGCGCCGAAGAGCCACCAGTTCCAGGTGGCGGTGACCAGGTTCGTCAGCGCGCCCACGGCGGCCCCGAGGACGGTTCCGGCCGCGAGCAGCAGCACCTCACGTCGTCGCCTGTCGGGACTTCCTGCCATGGCCCCCCTGTCCTGCGCGAACGGGACCTGCGCGAACGGGACCTGCCCGCTCGGACACCGTTCCACTCCGGATCCCGTACGGGTTGTCTCAAGATCCTTTCCGTGACGGAACTGTTGCTGTTCCGTCGGTCCTCCCCCACAGCCACCCCATAGGGTGTGGTGCCGTTCCCGGACGCGGTGAGTCGGCCCGAAGTCCCCGTACAGCGGTGGAGAACGGCGGCCGAAGCACCGGTGTCGTCCATGTTCGTCCATATCAGGGGGAGTCAGATCATGCGATCCACACGGCCGTCGTCCACCACCGGTCCAGGGGGGAGGCCGCGCCGCAGGAACTCCCCCGTGCTGGCCGCCGTGGCCCTCGCCTCGGCGCTCGCGCTGACCGCCACCGCCTGCGAGTCGGGGGACGCCGCGGCGGGCGGGGAGGCCTCCGCATCCGCCACCGCCTCCGACGACGGCAAGCTCAGGATCCCGGACGACATCAGGGACCGGCTCCGCGAGCACGGGATCGACATCGACAAGTGGAAGAACGGCGCCTGGAAGAACTGGGACCGCGACGACTGGCTGCGCGAGGCCCACGAGTACATCAACCCCATCATCGAGGGGCTCTGGGACCCGGACCGCATGCGCGAGGCCGAGGAGCCGGACCAGGGCGTCGACGACGGTGACCTCTCGGGTGACCAGGGCGTCACCGACCCCACGCCCGCGCCGGTCGAGGCGCAGGCGGTGCCGCCGTCGTACCACGCCGCCGTTCCCACGGCCGGGAAGGTGTTCTTCGACTCCCCCAAGGGCTCGGCCGTCTGCTCGGCGACGGTGGTGCAGGACCCGGCCCACCCGGGCAAGTCCAACCTGGTGTGGACGGCGGGCCATTGCGTGCACGCGGGCAAGAAGGGCGGCTGGTACCGCAACATCGCGTTCGTGCCGTCGTACAACGACGACGGCAAGTCGGTCGCGGAGCTGGAGAACGCCACCCGTGAGGACGTCGCACCGTACGGCGTCTGGTGGGGTGACTGGGCGCAGACCTCGGACCAGTGGATCGAGCAGGGCGGTTCGACGGGCGGGGACGGCGCTCCGTACGACTTCGCGGTCATCCATGTGACGCCGGAAAAGGGCAGCGGCGGCAAGTCGCTGGAGGAGACGGTCGGTTCGGCGCTGCCGGTGGACTTCGAGGCGCCCGCCGTACCGAAGGCCGACCGCGTCACGGCGATCGGCTACCCGGCCGCGCCGCCGTACGACGGGCAGAAGCTGTACCGGTGCCAGGACCGGCCCGGACGACTGTCGGTCACCGCGTCGGATCCGACGATGTACCGCATCGGCTGCACCATGACCGGCGGTTCGTCGGGCGGCGGCTGGGTCGCGGAGGGCGCGGACGGCAAGCCGGCGCTGGTGTCCAACACCTCGATCGGCCCGGTGACGTCGGGGTGGCTGGCCGGACCGCGGCTGGGTGAGGCCGCGAAGGGCGTGTACGACTCGGTGAGCGAGAAGTTCGCGGGTCGGTGAGCGCGGGCCGGGCCGGACTCTTCGGCCGACCGCTGGGCGCCTGCCGAACCCCTCGGCGGGCCGGTGAGTTCCTCGGCGGGCCGGAGGGCGCCTGCCGAGGCCCTCGGCCGACCGGTTAACGCCTGCCGGACCCTCGGCCAGCCTCTTAACGCCTGCCAGCGCCTCAGCCGGCCTCTTAACGCCTGCCGGACCCTCAGCCGGCCTGTTAACGCCTGCCGAACCCTCGGCCGGCCGGTCAACGCCTGCCGGACATTGCGCGGTGGAGGGGCGCCCGGCGCAATCGGCAACGCGCCGGGCGCCCTCCTCCCAGGAACGCGCCCGGCGCGTTCACACCGGCGTCACGCTCGGCGCCCTCCGAACGCACCCCCGCGCCCCGCCGAAGTACCCAACCCACCACCCCTGGCTCACTCACCATCCGGCAGCACAGAATTCGTACGCACAACGGGGGTCATCGCACCATGCGTTCCACACGTACGCCCGCGGCACCGAGACGCGGGCGGCGTACCGCGCTCGCCGCGACCGGGCTCGTCGCCGCCCTGGCGCTCACCGCCACCGCCTGTGGCGGTTCGGCGGACCCGGCGAGCGACAAGCCCGACGCCACCACCTCGCAGGCCGCCGCGCACGGCGGCGGCAAGGTGCAGATCCCGGCCGACCTCGCGGGCAAGCTCAAGGAGCACGGCATCGACGTCGACCGCTGGAAGGACGGCGGCTGGAAGGACTGGGACAAGGACAAGTGGCTCAGTGAGGCCAAGGACTTCGTCAACCCGGTGATCGAGGGCCTCTGGAAGCCGGACCGGATGCGGTCCGCCGAGGAGGCGAACAAGACGGTCACGACGAAGGACGCGTCCGCCGGCCAGGGCGTCAGCGACCCGGACCCGGCCCCCGTCCGGGCGCAGCCCGAGAAGACGCCGTACCACCGCAACGCGGCCCCGGTCGGCAAGGTCTTCTTCGACTCCCCCGACGGCCCGGCGGTCTGCTCGGGCACGGTGATCAAGGACGTCAACCACCCGGGCAAGTCCAACCTGGTGTGGACGGCGGGCCACTGCGTGCACGCCGGCGGCAACGGCGGCTGGTACCGCAACATCGTGTTCGTCCCGGCCTACAACGACCTCGGCAAGTCCGAGGCGGAGCTGAGCAACGCGAACCCGGCCGAGATCGCCCCGTACGGCAAC
The DNA here is from genome assembly GCF_964272415.1 of Streptomyces sp. SudanB52_2052. NCBI lineage: Bacteria > Bacillati > Actinomycetota > Actinomycetes > Kitasatosporales > Streptomycetaceae > Streptomyces > Streptomyces sp. SudanB52_2052. The sequence goes on from NZ_OZ186796.1 coordinate 2,402,172, forward strand.
TGGTGGGCGGACTGGGCGTCGACCTCGAACCAGTGGATCCAGGGCGGTTCGGAGACCGGCGGCGACGGCGCCGCCCACGACTACGCCGTGCTGCACGTGAAGCCCGAGCAGGGGGCGAAGTCCCTGGAGGAGACGGTCGGCGCCGCGCTGGACGTGGACTTCTCAGCCCCGTCCGCCGCCGAGGCGGCCAAGATGGGCGCCTGGGGTTACCCGGCCGCGCCGCCCTACAACGGCCTGAAGATGTTCAAGTGCGTGGACGTCCCCGGCCGGTTCTCGCTCTCCCCGGCCCTGCCGACGATGTACCGCATCGGCTGCACCATGACCGGCGGCTCGTCCGGCGGCGGCTGGTTCCGGGTGCTGAACGGCAAGTCCGTGCTGGTCTCCAACACCTCGATCGGCCCGGCCGACAACAGCTGGCTGGCGGGCCCGCAGTTGGGCCGGGACGCCGAGGCGCTGTACCAGAACATGAGCAGGACGTACGGCGGTCGCTGACCCGGACGCGCCGAAGGCCCGCTCCCTGCGGACAGGGGGCGGGCCTTCTCACATCAGGCCGCGGACGTCAGAGCGCGGATGTCACAGCGCGGGTGCCGGAACGTACGGCGTGAGCTCCGCCGCCAGTTCCTCGTGGACCCGCACCTTGAGCAGGGTGCCCTCCGGGGTGTGCTCCTCGGAGATCACGTCGCCCTCGTCGTGGGCACGGGCGACCAGCTTGCCGTGCGTGTACGGCACGAGCGCCTCGATCTCGACCGACGGGCGGGGCAGCTCGTTGTCGATGAGAGCGAGCAGCTGGTCGATGTTCCGGCCGGTGCGGGCCGAGACGGCGATGGAGCGCTTCTCGACGCGCAGCAGCCGCTGGAGCGTCAGCGGGTCGGCCGCGTCCGCCTTGTTGATCACGACGATCTCGGGTACGTCGGTGGCGCCGACGTCCCTGATCACCTCGCGCACGGCGGCCAGCTGCTCCTCCGGGTTCGGGTGCGAACCGTCCACCACGTGCAGGATCAGGTCGGACTCGCCGACCTCCTCCATCGTGGAGCGGAACGCCTCGACCAGGTGGTGCGGCAGGTGGCGCACAAAGCCGACCGTGTCGGCCAGCGTGTACAGCCGTCCGCTCGGGGTCTCGGCCCGGCGCACGGTCGGGTCGAGGGTCGCGAACAGCGCGTTCTCCACCAGCACGCCCGCGCCCGTGAGGCGGTTGAGCAGGGAGGACTTGCCCGCGTTGGTGTAGCCCGCGATGGCCACGGACGGCACCTTGTGGCGCTTGCGCTCCTGGCGCTTGATCTCGCGGCCGGTCTTCATCTCCGCGATCTCCCGGCGCATCTTCGCCATCTTCTCGCGGATCCGCCGCCGGTCCGTCTCGATCTTGGTCTCACCGGGGCCACGGGTGGCGAGGCCGCCGCCCTTGCCGCCGCCCATCTGCCGGGACAGCGACTGACCCCAGCCGCGCAGCCTCGGCAGCATGTACTGCATCTGCGCGAGCGCGACCTGCGCCTTGCCCTCTCGGGACTTGGCGTGCTGGGCGAAGATGTCCAGGATCAGGGCCGTACGGTCGATGACCTTGACCTTGACGACGTCTTCGAGGTGGATGAGCTGGCCCGGGCTGAGCTCACCGTCGCAGATGACGGTGTCGGCGCCCGTCTCGATGACCACGTCCCGCAGCTCCTCGGCCTTGCCGGAGCCGATGTAGGTGGCCGCGTCGGGCTTGTCGCGGCGCTGGATCACACCGTCGAGCACCAGCGCGCCCGCCGTCTCCGCGAGGGCGGCGAGCTCCGCGAGGGAGTTCTCCGCGTCCTGCACGGTCCCCGTGGTCCAGACGCCGACGAGGACGACCCGCTCCAGGCGGAGCTGGCGGTACTCGACCTCGGTGACGTCCTCGAGCTCGGTGGAGAGGCCCGCCACGCGGCGCAGAGCCGCGCGGTCGGAGCGGTCGAACTGGTCGCCGTCCCGCTCTCCGTCGATCTCGTGGCTCCAGGCGACGTCCTCTTCCATCAGGGCATCGGCCCGAAGACCCTCGGGGTGGCTGTGCGCGAAGCGCTTGGTGTCCTGGGAAGGGGAAGAAGAGGAGGTCATTGGATCCTTACGTAGCTGGGAAACCGTTGGGGTGACGGAGCGCTCGGAGCCGTCCCGTCACTGTCGACAACGCACGAGCCTTCCGGGAGATTCCCGGCGCTCGGTGCCGCGCCGACCTGAAGATGGTCGCACGACACGGGGCGTCTCGTCACCGGGTTATCGGGCCGCTGCTCCGGCAGGCACAGCTGCCCCGGCCGGCTTCGCGGGCGCGGCCGGTTTCGCGGGCGTCTCCGCCTTCCACTCCGGGTGCCCCGGCATCGGCGGGGTCCGCTCGCCGTACAGCCAGCCCTGGAAGAAGCCGTCCAGGTCGCGGCCGGAGATCTCGGCGGCGAGCCGGACGAAGTCCTCGGTCGTGGCGTTGTCGTCCTGGTGGCGGCCGACCCAGGCGCGTTGCAGGCGTTCGAAGGCCGGGCGGCCGATCTCCTGGCGCAGGGCGTACAGGACGAGCGCGGCGCCGTCGTAGACGTTGGGCCGGAAGATGCCGGTCTTGCGGCCGGGCTCCGGGGCCTTGGGGGCGGCGGGCGGTCCGCCTGCGGCGCGCCAGCGGTCGGAGGCGCCGTACGCGGCCTTCATGCGGTCCCGCATCGGCTTGCCGGCCTGTTCCTCGGCGTAGAGCGCCTCGTACCAGGTGGCGTGGCCCTCGCTGAGCCACAGGTCGGACCAGGTGCGGGGGGTGACGCTGTCACCGAACCACTGGTGGGCCAGCTCGTGGACCATGATCGATTCGACGTACCAGGCGGGGTGGGCGGGGTCGGTGAAGAGCTCCCGCTCGAAGAGGGAGAGCGTCTGGGTCTCCAGTTCGAAGCCGGTGGAGGCGTCGGCCATGAGCAGGCCGTACGTCTCGAAGGGGTAGCGGCCGACCTTGCTCTCCATCCAGGCGAGCTGGCCGGGGGTCTTCTCCAGCCAGGGTTCGAGGGCCCTGCGGTACCGGGTCGGTACGACGTCCCGGATGGGCAGGGCGTGCGGGCCGGTGCGGTGCAGCACGGTGGAGCGGCCGATGGAGACCTGGGCGAGTTCGGTGGCCATGGGGTGCTGCGTGCGGTACGTCCACGTGGTCGCGCCGCCGGACCGGTCGACGCCGGCGGGCAGGCCGTTGGCCACGGCCGTGTGGCCGTCGGGCGCGGTGACCCGGATGGTGAACATCGCCTTGTCGGAGGGATGGTCGTTGCAGGGGAACACCAGGTGCGCGGCGTCGGCCTGGTTGGCCATGGCGAGGCCGTCCGCCGTGCGCACCCAGCCGCCCTCACGGCCCTTGGCCGGGACGGGGTCACTGGTGTGCCGCACGGTGATCCGCATCCAGTTGCCGTCCGACACGGAGTCCTCGGGCGTGATCACCAGGTCCTCGCCGGCGGTCCGGTACGCGGCGGGCTCGCCGTCGACCTCGATCGAGTGGACGGTGCCGTGGGCGAAGTCCAGGTTGATCCGGTCCAGGTCGGCGGTGGTCCAGGCGTCGATGGTGGTGACGGCGCGCAACGGCTCGCCGTTGTTGCCGGGGTAGGTGAAGGAGAGGTCGTACGAGGCGACGTCGTAGCCGGGGTTGCCGAGGTGCGGGAAGAGGCGGTCGCCGACGCCGAGGGGGACGGCGGGGGCGCTCGCGGCGAGGAGGCTGACGGAGACGGCCGGGGCGAGCAGGGCGGCGGCCGTCCGGCGCCGATGGGTGGGGGTGGCGGCCTGGCGGTGGGGGGTCGGGGGCATGCCCCACGGCTATCAGCGCGCGCGGGCGCGGCACGGACGACGCGCGCCCGGCCCACCCGAACCGGGGACCGGGGCCTGCGCCGCCTGCCGCCTCAGCCGCCCTGAGGCTGCGGCTGCGCCCGGCTCACGTCGTAGACCCCGGCCACGTTGCGCATGGCGCGCATGAGGGCCGGCAGGTTGGCGGCGTCCGGGAGCTCCACGGTGTATGTGTGGCGCACCTGCTGCTGGGTCGGGGGCTCGACGGTCGCGGAGACGATCTCGGCGCCTTCGAGGGCCATGGCCTCGGTGAGGTCCGCGAGCAGATGGGGACGGACGAACGATTCGGCGACGAGCGTGACCCGGCACTCGGTGGCCTCCCCCCAGCGCACGTCGACCTCCGCACGCCCTCCGTCGCGCATGCGCGCCACCGCGGCGCACTCGGCGCGGTGCACGGTGACCGCTCCCCCGCGTACGGCGAAGCCCGCGATCTCGTCGGGCGGTACGGGAGTGCAGCACCGGGCGAGCCGGACGGCCGCGCCGGGCCGGTCCGTGAGGACGTTGCCCGCGGCGGGCCGTGCGGCGGGCTGCTCGGCGGCCGCGTCCGGGTCGGGTACGCCGGCGGCCGGCCGGTTTGATGCCCGGCCCTGTGCGTCCTGCGCGTGCGCGTCGGTCCGCTGGGCCTCGGCCTGCGCCGGGTGGGCGGCGAGCCACCGCTGGATGGCGATCCGGGCCGCGGGCGTGTGGGCGTGCTCCAGCCACTCCGGGGAGGGCTCGGAGGCCGGGTCCTGACCCATGAGGAGCTGGACGGTGTCGCCGTCCTTCAGAACCGTGCTCAGGGTCGCCAGGCGGCCGTTGACGCGGGCGCCGATGCACGCGTGCGCGTCCTCCCCGTACTGCGCGTACGCGGCGTCCACGCAGGTCGCCCCCTCGGGCAGGCCGAGCGTGCCCCCGTCGGGCCGGAAGACGGTGATCTCGCGGTCCTGGGCGAGGTCCTCGCGCAGGGTCGACCAGAAGTGGTCGGGGTCGGGTGCCGCCTCCTGCCAGTCGAGGAGCCGGGAGAGCCAGCCGGGGCGGGTGGGGTCGACGCGCTCGCCGTCGGCCGGGTCGTCGGGGGCGGGCGCGTACGGGTTGCCGAGGGCGACGACTCCGGCCTCGGCGACCTTGTGCATCTGGTGGGTGCGGATGAGGACTTCGACGACCTGGCCGTCCTCGCGGGCGACGGCGGTGTGCAGCGACTGGTAGAGGTTGAACTTCGGTACGGCGATGAAGTCCTTGAACTCCGAGACCACTGGCGTCATGCAGGTGTGGAGTTCACCCAGGACGCCGTAGCAGTCGGCGTCCTCGTTCACCAGGACCAGCAGGCGGCCGAAGTCGGAGCCGCGGAGCCGGCCGCGTTTGCGTGAGACCCGGTGCACGGAGACGAAGTGGCGGGGCCGGATGAGGACTTCGGCCGGGATGTCCGCCTCGCGCAGGACGGTGCGCATCTCGTCGGCGACCTCGGCGAGCGGGTCGTCCGCGCGGCCGGCGTTGCGGACGATCAGCTCCCTGGTGTGCGCGTACTCCTCGGGGTGCAGGATCGCGAAGACCAGGTCCTCCAGTTCCGTCTTGAGCGCCTGGACGCCGAGCCGCTCGGCGAGCGGGATGAGCACGTCACGTGTCACCTTCGCGATGCGCTCCTGTTTCTCGGGGCGCATGACGCCGAGGGTGCGCATGTTGTGCAGCCGGTCGGCGAGTTTGATCGACATGACGCGGACGTCGTTGCCGGTGGCGACGAGCATCTTGCGGAAGGTCTCGGGTTCGGCGGCGGCGCCGTAGTCGACCTTCTCGAGTTTGGTGACGCCGTCGACGAGGTAGCGGACCTCCTCGCCGAACTGGTCGCGTACCTGGTCGAGCGTCACGTCCGTGTCCTCGACGGTGTCGTGGAGCAGGGACGCGGTCAACGTCGTCGTCTCGGCGCCGAGTTCGGCGAGGATGAGCGTCACGGCGAGCGGGTGCGTGATGTACGGCTCGCCGCTCTTGCGCATCTGGCCGCGGTGCGAGGACTCGGCCAGGACGTAGGCGCGGCGCAGGGGTTCGAGGTCCGCGTCGGGGTGGTGGGCGCGGTGCGCCTCGACGACGTGGCTGATGGCGTCGGGCAGCCGGTCGCGGGCGGCGGGGCCGAGCAGCGCGGCTCTGCCGAGGCGGCGCAGGTCGATCCGGGGGCGGGCCTTTCTGCGCGGGGCTGTCGGCGTCACCGGTCCCGACACCGCGCCCGGCATCGGGCCTGGGGTCACGGAATTCGTGGCCTCCGCACTCATGGGCACCTCCGGCTGCGTCAACCGGCGGACGGGGTGCCCCAGGGCGGACACGGCTCAGGGGGCGGCTTCGGTCCCCCGTCCGGGCCGGTGCTTGATGCTATCGAGCCCACCACGCGCGGCAGACCGCCTCTCGCCGAGCGTGAAACTGATCACCCATTCGAGGGACGAATGTGAGGTTTGTACCCCCATGCATCCGGGCCGAGGAGGTCCACTTCTCGCCAAGTGGCCGATTATCAACGGCTGTTTCACGTCGACCGGCCAGGGGGCACACCGCTGCCGCGGGCCTGTTGTGCCCTGCTCATGCGGCCGCGACGGCCGCCAGCCAGTCCGCGTCGATCTCGCCCTCGGCCACGATCACCGCCGGGCCCGTCATCTCGATCTCGCCGTCGGGGCGCTCGGTGATCACGAGGGTGCCACCGGGGACGTCCACGGTGTACGTCACCGGGGTGCCGGTGACCGCCGGGTCGGCGCCGTCGCGGCGGGCGGCGGCCACGGCGACCGCGCACGCGCCCGTGCCGCACGAGCGGGTCTCGCCGGCGCCGCGCTCGTGCACGCGCAACGCGACGTGCCGGGGGCCGCGGTCGACGACGAACTCGACGTTCACCCCGTCCGGGTACGCGGTGGCCGGGCTGAAGGGCGGCGGGGAGTACAGGTCGCCGGCGTGCGCGAGGTCGTCGACGAAGGCCACCGCGTGCGGGTTGCCCATGTTGACGTTGCGCGCGGGCCAGCTGCGCTCGCCGACGCTCACCGTGACGTCGCCCTCGGGGAGCAGTGCCCTGCCCATGCCGACGGTGACGTCACCGTCCTTGGCGATGTGGACGGTCTTCACGCCCCCGCGCGTGGCGACGGCGAGGTCCCCCTCGGTCACGTGCCCGGCGCGCTGGAGGTAGCGCGCGAACACCCGCACGCCGTTGCCGCACATCTCGGCGATCGAGCCGTCGCCGTTGCGGTAGTCCATGAACCACTCCGCCTCGGCCGCCATGCCCGTGGCCTCGGGATGCGCCGCGGATCGCACGACGTGCAGCAGCCCGTCGCCGCCGATGCCCGCGCGGCGGTCGCAGAGGGCTGCGACGGCGGCCGGGGGCAGGTCGATGACGTTCTCGGGGTCCGGGACGATCACGAAGTCGTTCTCGGTGCCGTGACCCTTGAGGAAGGCGATCCGGGTGCTCATGCCCTCGATCGTACGGCGCGCCGCACGGGGAGGGGCCGGGGTGGTGGTCGCCTGCGGGTAGGGGGTGGCTGGTCGCGCGGTTCCCCGCGTCCCTGACGGGGCGCCTTCAGCGGAGCCGGGCCACCCGCCACACGGCCAGGACGACCACCGCGGCCACCATCACGGCGTACGCCAGGACGACACGCCAGTCCGGTCTGCGGCCCGAGCCCTTCGCCGGCAGGCCCGGCCAGGTGTAGCCGACGCGGCGGGCCGCCATCATGCCCCAGCCGGCCGCGCAGGAGCAGATCAGCAGGCCGAGCATGGCGATGACGGCCCCGCTGTCGCCGAAGTCGAAGGCGAGCGGGAACGCGAACATCAGGGAGCCGAGGGCGGCCAGGCCCACGATGGGCGCGAGCTGCCAGATGCGCAGCCTGCGCTGCGGGCGCAGTTCGACCTCGACCTCGCCCGCGAACATCTCGTCGGGCTCGGGGCCGTCGTCCGTCACACTCGGCGTCTCGTCGGGCCCGTCGGAGCTGAGGCGGTCCGTCTCCTGCTCCGGTCCGTCCTCGTGCCCCGGCTCATCCCGCTCGGCGGTGATGTGATCGGTGCTCTGTGCGGTGTCGCGAGGGCCGGCCTCCATCGCCACGCGCCCTCCCAACTAGGACTCAACTCGGTCGATCGAAGCTCGATGATGGCACGCCGCCGAAGGACCGGATGACGGCCTGGGCGTCCCGATGCCATGACGTGATCAGGCTGTAACCGGTCGTTCGACCAAGGACAGCGCGAGCTGCGGAAGTTCCGTGAGGTCGGCCGCCGCCCCACTCAACCAGTGCACCCGCGGATCCCGCCTGAACCATGAATCCTGACGGCGCGCGAAGCGCTTGGTGGCACGCACGGTCTCGGCCCGCGCTTCGTCGAGAGTGCACTCCCCGGCGAGCGCCGCGAGCACCTGCTGGTAGCCCAGCGCGCGCGAGGCCGTACGCCCTTCACGCAACCCCTGCGCCTCCAGTGCGCGCACCTCGTCGACGAGACCGGCGTCCCACATCCGGTCGACCCGGCGCGCGATGCGCTCGTCCAGCTCGGGGCGGGCCACGTCGACGCCGATCTGGAGCGTGTCGTACACCGAGTCATGACCGGGGAGGTTGGCGGTGAACGGCCTGCCGGTGATCTCGATCACCTCCAGGGCGCGGACGACCCTGCGGCCGTTGCTCGGCAGGATCGCGCGAGCGGCCTCGGGGTCGGCGGCGGCCAGGCGGGCGTGCAGCGCTCCCGAGCCGCGCAGGGTGAGTTCCTCCTCCAGGCGGGCGCGGACCTCGGGGTCGGTGCCGGGGAACTCCAGGTTGTCGACGGCCCCGCGCACGTAGAGCCCCGAGCCGCCGACCAGGATCGGCCAGCGGCCCTCGGCGAGCAGCGCCTCGATCCGCTCCCGGGCCAGGCGCTGGTACTCGGCGACGGACGCCGTGACGGTCACGTCCCAGATGTCCAGGAGGTGGTGCGGGACTCCGCCCCGCTCCTCGGGCGTCAGCTTGGCGGTGCCGATGTCCATCCCTCGGTAGAGCTGCATGGAGTCGGCGTTGACGACCTCGCCGCCGAGACGCTGGGCCAGGAAGACGCCCAGATCGGACTTTCCGGCCGCAGTTGGACCGACGACGGCGATGACGCGGGGGGCGGGGGGTGCACTGCTCACCGCCCCAGTCTCGCAAACCTCCCACCCGGCTCTCGAACGAGTTACGTGACGCCACGGCCCCGGGGTCGTTGCCCGTTGCGAGGTTCCTGCCGCCGGATCGCAGAGGCGGTGGCCCGGGCCGCGCAAACGGACGCACCGGGCAACGCGGGATTTCGCCCGCACGAGTAACGTATGGAGTGGATATGGGCGTTTTTGCACGACTTCTCCGGCGGTCGAAGGCCACAACGGAGGCGTCGTCTGCCGCCGAGGCACAGGCCGACACGGCGAAGGCCGGGTCCGAGGCGGAGGAGGCGGCCGAGGCTGCGGAGGCGAAGGGTGCTGACGGAGCCACGGGAGCGGACAAGCCCGCCGCCGAGGCCGGCGCCGAGGTCACCGGGACCGAAGGCGTCGACATCCCCAAGCAGCAGTCCTCCGACAAGGCGGCCGACAACGAGGCCGGCGAGGGCGCCCGTACCTGAGCGCCCCGCGCGAGGGAAGGTGAACCATGGGTCTCCTGGACAACGTGAAGGCCAAGCTGGGCCCGGCCAAGGGCAAGGTCTCGGACCTCGCGCAGCGGCACGAGGACAAGATCCAGCACGGTCTCGACAAGGCCGCGCAGGTCGTCGACAAGAGGACCAAGGGCAAGTACAGCGACAGGATCCAGTCGGGCACGGGCAGGGCCAAGGGCGCCATGGACCGACTCGCGCACAAGGGCGACAGCGCACGGGACGCGGGCGGAACGACGCCGCCGCCCGGCACCAGCGGCACCACCCCGCCGCCCGGCACCAGCGGCACGACACCGCCGCCGGACGCACCACCGCCCGCTTCCTGAACGCACAACGGCACACTGAAGGGCACAACGGCGGACGGCCGCGGAGCACGAGCGCTCCCGGCCGTCCGCCGTTTCCCGGGCCAGGGCACTCGGAGCCGCCGCCGTCGGTCCCACCGAAGAACGGCTACGACCAGGCGGCGACGAGGTATCCCACTCCGTACGGCGCGTCCTCGTACAGCAGTGATCCGCCGAGGCCCGCGCCCTCGGCCGCGCCCGCCAGGACCTGCCAGGGGGCTCGGCCGGACACCTTCAGCTCGTGGGCGAGCCCGGTGTCCAGCGCGGCGAGCGCGGCCGGGTCCGCCGTGCCCAGCGCACGCGCGACCTCCGCGTCGAAGGGCGCCGCCCGTTCGTCGAGATAGCCCGGGGCCTTGAGCGTCCGGCACGCGCTGGCGTCGCCCATCACCAGGAGGGCCACCCGCTCGGCCCGTTCGGCGACGTCCCTGCCCGTCCGGACACACCGTGCCGGCGCGAGTTCGTCCCCCACGCCGAGCCCTTCGACCGGGGCGTCGGACCACCCGGTCCGCTCCAGCAGCCAGGCGGCCACCGCCAGCGCGTACGGCAGGGGCCGTTCCGCGTCGGCGCCCTCGCCCGGACCCAGGCGTACGTCGAGGTGGACGCCGAAGCCGCGGAACGACCCCGGTGTGCCCTGCGGATACGGTTCGAGCCCGGCGCCGTCCACCGGCCCGACGACCACGAGCCGGCCGGGCCGGGCGGCGGCGAGCACACCCAGCGCGTCCCTGCAGGCGGCTCGCGCGGCGTCCAGCTCCGGAGCGGCGCCCGCGGCGACCTCGGGAACCAGCAGGGGCGGGCAGGGGCAGACAGCGGCGGCGACAAGCATGATCGGCAGGGTAACTCTCAGGGTCGGCCCGCACGCACGCCGACCACGGCGGCGCCCCGCCTCCTGGGGGCGCCGTCTGCGTCCGGGATCAGTCGCAGCCGCAGCCGCTCGCCGCGACGGGCAGGGGCTCCGGGGCGCCGATCTTCGGCAGGCCCAGCATCACCCCGGCCGGCTTGGCCTGCTCGGCCGCGTGCCGCTTCTCCCAGGCGTCGCCCGCGCGCGTGCGGCGCACGTCGAGGACGGGGCCCTCGGCGAGGAGGTGGTGCGGGGCGGCGTAGGTGATCTCGACCGTGACCACGTCACCGGGGCGGACCTCCTGGTCCGGCTTGGTGAAGTGGACCAGGCGGTTGTCGGGGGCGCGGCCGGACAGGCGGTGGGTGGTGTCGTCCTTGCGGCCCTCGCCCTCGGCGACCATCAGCTCCAGCGTGCGGCCGACCTGCTTCTTGTTCTCCTCCCAGGAGATCTCCTCCTGGAGGGCGACCAGACGCTCGTAGCGCTCCTGGACGACCTTCTTGGGGATCTGGCCGTCCATCTCGGCGGCCGGGGTGCCGGGCCGCTTGGAGTACTGGAAGGTGAAGGCCTGGGCGAAGCGGGCCTCGCGCACCACGTGCAGCGTCTGCTCGAAGTCCTCCTCGGTCTCGCCGGGGAAGCCCACGATGATGTCCGTGCTGATCGCGGCGTGCGGGATGGCGGCGCGGACCTTCTCGATGATCCCGAGGAAGCGCTCCTGGCGGTAGGAGCGGCGCATCGCCTTCAGGACCGGGTCGGAGCCGGACTGGAGCGGCATGTGCAGCTGCGGCATCACGTTCGGCGTCTCGGCCATGGCGGCGATGACGTCGTCGGTGAAGTCGCGGGGGTGCGGGGAGGTGAAGCGGACGCGCTCCAGGCCGTCGATCTTCCCGCAGGCGCGCAGCAGCTTGCTGAAGGCCTCGCGGTCGCCGATGTCGGAGCCGTACGCGTTGACGTTCTGCCCGAGCAGGGTGACCTCACAGACGCCCTCGGCGACCAGGGCCTCGATCTCGGCGAGGATGTCCCCGGGGCGGCGGTCCTTCTCCTTGCCGCGCAGGGCCGGGACGATGCAGAACGTGCAGGTGTTGTTGCAGCCGACGGAGATCGAGACCCAGGCCGCGTAGGCGCTCTCGCGGCGCGTCGGCAGCGTCGACGGGAACGCCTCCAGGGACTCGGCGATCTCGACCTGCGCCTCCTCCTGGACGCGGGCGCGCTCCAGCAGGACGGGCAGCTTGCCGATGTTGTGCGTGCCGAAGACGACGTCCACCCAGGGCGCCTTCTTCACGATGGTGTCCCGGTCCTTCTGCGCCAGGCAGCCGCCGACCGCGATCTGCATGCCGGGGCGGGCGGCCTTCTTCGGCGCGAGGTGGCCGAGGTTGCCGTACAGCTTGTTGTCGGCGTTCTCCCGCACCGCGCAGGTGTTGAAGACGACGACGTCGGCCGCGTCGGCGCCCTCGGGGGCGCGGACGTATCCCGCGTCCTCCAGCAGCCCGGCCAATCGCTCGGAGTCGTGGACGTTCATCTGGCACCCGTAGGTGCGTACCTCGTACGTGCGCGTGCCGCCCACTGACTGGCTCCGGTCGATGCTGCTCATGGGGACAAGGGTAGGCGGTCGGCGGAAGTGGCTCGGTCGCCTGTGGACAACCGGGCCGCGGGCTCACGGCTCGATCAGGCCGGCCCGGATCGCGTACCGGGTCAGCTCCAGGCGGTCGCGCATGCCGAGCTTCTGCAGGAGGTTGGCGCGGTGGCGTTCGACCGTCTTGGCGCTGATGAAGAGCAGTTCGGCGATCTCCTTCGAGGTGTGCCCCTCGGCGACCAGCTTCAGGATCTCCTCCTCGCGCACGGTGATGGCGCGTTCCGGCAGGCCGTCACCCCGGCGCAGCCGCTCCAGGTAGGAGCGGACGAGGGCCCGCTCGGCGCCCGGGTAGATGAAGGGCTCGTCGCGCACGGCCGCCCGGCAGGCCTCGACCAGGTCGCGGTCGGCGACGGATTTGAGGACGTAGCCGCTGGCGCCGGCGCGGAGCGCCTCGAAGAAGTACTCCTCGTTGTCGTACATCGTCAGGATCAGGATGTGCAGGCCGGGCAGGCGACGGGACAGCTCGCGGGCCGCCTGGAGGCCGGTCATGCGGGGCATGGCCACGTCCAGGACGGCCAGGTCGACGGGGGTCTCCCGGGCGAGCGCGACGGCCTCTGCCCCGTCCCCCGCCTCGGCGACCACGGTCAGGTCCGGCTCCCCGTCGAGGATGAGCCGCACGCCTCGGCGCACGAGGGTGTGGTCGTCGGCGAGCAGGACGCGGATCGGGGTGGACATCAGCGGGGTCCTTCGGTTCAGCGGGGTGCTTCGGTCACGGGGACGCGCAGCCGCACCTCGGTGCCCCGGCCCGGTGCCGGCTCGACGGTGAGGGTGGCGCCGACCAGGAGGGCGCGTTCCCGCATCCCCGTGATCCCGGCGCCCTCGGATGCGGCACCGAGGCCCGTGCCGTTGTCGCGTACGAGGAGCTCGACACCGCCGGGCACCGGCTGGAGCCGGAGTTCGGCCCGGTCGGCGCCGGCGTGCCGGGCGGTGTTGGTGAGGCCTTCCTGGGCCACCCGGTAGACGACGAGTTCGGATTCCGGAGTCAGGGCGGGGAGGTCGCCGGTGACGTGGTGGCGCACGGTCAGCCCATGGGTGGTGAACTCGGCGGCGAGCGAGCGCAGGGCGCTGGCCAGCCCCAGCTCCTCCAGGACACCGGGGCGCAGCCGGCGGGCGATGCGGCGGATCTCGTCGAGTCCTGCCCGGGTGGCCTCCTGCGCCTGGCCCACCTCCTCGCGCAGGTCCTCGGGGGCCCGGTCCGCGACGCGCTTGAGCTGGAGGAGGACGGCGGTCAGGGTCTGCCCGACCTCGTCGTGGAGTTCCCGGGCGATCCGGTGCCGTTCGCTCTCCTGCGCGGAGAGCGCCCGGGCGGCGCCCGTGGCCCGCTCGGCCTCCAGCCGGTCGAGCATCGTGTTGTACGTCGTGATCAGCCCGGCCGTCTCCGCCGGGCCGGCGACCACCGGGCGGGATCCCGGACGCAGCAGGTCGGCGGTGGCCATGGCCCGGTCCAGGCGTTGCAGGGGCGCGAGGCCGAAGCGCAGCACGAGGGCGTTGCCCGCGAGCAGCAGCGCCAGGCCGCCGAGCAGGACGACCGCCTCGCCCGCCAGGACCGGGGTGGAGACGGTGACCGGGCCGAGCAGCAGCGCGGTGGCCACGACCAGGCCCGCGGCGTTGAGCGAGAAGATCCGCCAGAACAACGACACGTGCCTGGATCCACCCCTTCCGGCCTTCGCGTACGACATCGCCCCCTCCACCCTCTCCGGCGGCCGGCCGCCGCGTATATCCGTCACGACACCCATGTCGTCACCGTACGGCCGGATGGCAGCATGCGGAGTCGACCACTCGATGATCGACACCGGTCACCACACCGACACACAGCACCACACACCACACGGACTAGGGGAAAGAAACGTGTCAGCACCGCGCCTGAGGGCGACGCCGCTGCCGGGTATCGGGGTCCAGTACGACCTGGAGACCCGGGAACACCGCCATCTGTCGGTGGTGGCACACCGCGACGGCACGCGCACGGTGAACGTGTACCGGGCCGACGATCCCGACTCCTGCGCGCACTCGCTGCGGCTGACCAGTTCGGAGGCGGGATCGCTGATCGACGCGCTGAAGCCGTCGCACCACAGCCCGAGCCTGCTGTACACCACGGACCTGGGACTGGTCGCCGAGCGCGTCGAGGTGGCCGCGACCTCGCGCTGGAACGGGCGGGTGCTGGGCGACACACGGATGCGGACCGACACGGGCGCGTCGGTCGTGGCCGTGCTGCGCCGGGCCGAGGCGATCCCGTCGCCGGCGCCCGACTTCCGGCTGGCGGGCGGTGACACGCTGATCGTGGTCGGCACCCGTGAGGGCGTCGACGCGGCCGCGACGATACTCGAGCGGGAGTGAGCCGGTGCACTCCGCGGTCCTGTTGATCGAGTTCGGTTCCATCATCCTCGGCCTCGGCCTGCTCGGCCGGTTCGCCGCGCGTTTCCGGCTGTCGCCCATACCGCTGTACCTCCTGGCCGGCCTGGCGTTCGGCGAGGGCGGTCTGCTGCCGCTGGGCGCGAGCGAGGAGTTCATCGCCACGGGCGCCGAGATCGGCGTCATCCTGCTGCTGTTGATGCTGGGCCTTGAGTACACGGCGACCGACCTGGTCTCCAACCTCAAGACCCATTACCCGTCCGGTCTGGTCGACTGCGCGCTCAACGCCCTGCCGGGGGCGGCGGTGGCGCTGCTGCTCGGCTGGGGACCGGTGGCCGCCGTCGTCCTGGCCGGGGTCACCTGGATCTCGTCGTCCGGCGTGATCGCGAAGGTGCTCGGCGACCTGGGCCGGGTCGGCAACCGCGAGACGCCGGTGATCCTCAGCGTGCTGGTGCTGGAGGACCTGGCGATGGCGGTGTACCTGCCCATCGTGACGGCGCTGGTGGCGGGGGTCGGCCTGATGGCCGGGAGCGTGACCCTGGCGATCGCGCTCGGCGCGGCGGGGCTGGTGCTGTTCCTGGCCCTGCGCTACGGCAGGGTCATCTCACGGTTCGTCTCCAGTGACGATCCGGAGAAGCTGTTGCTGGTCGTGCTGGGCCTGACGATCCTGGTCGCCGGTGTCGCCCAGCAGCTCCAGGTATCGGCGGCGGTGGGGGCCTTCCTCGTGGGCATCGCGTTGTCGGGCGAGGTGGCGGAGGGTGCGCACACCCTGCTGAGCCCTCTGCGTGACCTGTTCGCGGCGGTCTTCTTCGTCTTCTTCGGGCTGCACACCGACCCGTCGAGCATCCCGCCCGTCCTGCTGCCGGCCCTGGGCCTGGCCGTCGTCACCGCGCTGACGAAGATCGCCACCGGCTACTGGGCCGCCCGGCGGGCCGGGGTGTCCGTCAAGGGCCGCTGGCGGGCCGGTGGCGCGCTGGTCGCCCGCGGCGAGTTCTCGATCGTCATCGCGGGGCTCGCGGTCTCGGCCGGCATCGAACCGTCCCTCGGCCCGTTGGCCACGGCGTATGTCCTGATCCTGGTCGTCCTGGGGCCGCTCACCGCGCGGTACACGGAGCCGGTGGCAACCTGGTGGAGCCGACGCCGGGAGCCCGACCGGCCGGAGCGCGCGCCCCGGGCGGCGGAAGCGGAGGCTCCGGTCGCCGACTGAGGCAGCGGTGCCGGGCGCGACGGGTGTCCGGGCGGGACGGGTGTCCAGGTGGACTCGGGTGTCCAGGTGGACTCGGGTGCCCGGGCGACTCGGGTGCCGTGTGGACTCCGGTATCCAGGTGCACTCGGGTATCCAGGTGCACTCGAGTATCCAGGTGTCTTCAGATGTGCAGGTGAGTCGTCCGCCGGGACGGCTCAGGTCACTCGCCCCCGCCCGGCGCCCAGCCCTGCTTCCGCAGCACCCCCTGCACATCCGGTGCCTCGTAGTGCTCGCCCTTGAGGACCTTGCCGTCCGCACGGCGGGAGACGGAGCCGTCGGGGCCGATCTTGGTCATGTTGGAGCGGTGGACCTCGGCCAGCACCGCGTCGAGGTCGATGCCGTGGACGAGGGCGGTGCCGTACGCGACGTAGACGAGGTCCGCCAGCTCGTGCGCGAGCCGGTCCAGCGGGCCCGTCACCGACACCTCGGCGACCTCCGCTGCCTCCTCCGCGAGGAGTTCGCCGCGGTGGGCGGCGAGTTCCGGGGAGATCTCCGTCGGGGTGCTGCGGGCGTCCAGGCCGAAGGCGCGGTGGAATTCACGGACCAGGTCAGCGGGCGAGGAGCTCATGACGGCGACTGTAGTGGCCGCCACTGACACCCGGTCCGCCCGGCCGCGGGGACCCGCCCTGGTCAGACCGGCCCCGGGGCTGGCAGGATCTCGCGCATGTCCAGGACGCTCCCCCGAATCGGCAGGCACCGGGCCCTGCAGGGCGGTGCCGCCTCCCTCGTGGTCCTCGGGCTGCTGCTGTGGTGGCTGCGCCCCTGGGCCGAGGAGCCGCCGTCCGGGACGATCAGGTTCAGCACCGGCACGCGCGCGGGGGTGTACCACGAGTACGGCGAGCTCCTGCGCGCCGAGATCGACAGGGACATGCCCGATCTGAAGGTGCGGCTGCTGACCAGTGCCGGTTCGCAGGAGAACGTCGCGGACGTGGCGACGGGCAAGGCCGACTTCGCGATCGCCGCGGCCGACGCGGTCGCCACGTACAAGTTCGACAACAGCACGGGCGCCGACCGGCTGCGCGGTGTCGCGCGCCTGTACGACGACTACGTCCAGCTGGTCGTGCCGCCGGACTCGGACATCCGCTCCGTCGCCGACCTGCGCGGCAAGCGGGTGGCCATAGGGCTGCCCGACTCC
The DNA here is from genome assembly GCF_964272415.1 of Streptomyces sp. SudanB52_2052. Classification (NCBI taxonomy): domain Bacteria; kingdom Bacillati; phylum Actinomycetota; class Actinomycetes; order Kitasatosporales; family Streptomycetaceae; genus Streptomyces; species Streptomyces sp. SudanB52_2052. The sequence goes on from NZ_OZ186796.1 coordinate 2,419,071, forward strand.
GGTGTGCGGCTGATCGCGAACGGCGTGCTCAAGGCGGCCGGGATCGACCCGGAGAAGGACATCAAGCCGTCGTCGGACGGCATCGACACCGGGCCGAAGCGACTGGGGCACGGCCTCGACGCGTTCTTCTGGTCGGGCGGGCTGCCCACGGACGGACTAAGCCGGCTGGCCAAGAAGTCGGCGTCGGCCTTCCGGTTCGTGCCGATCGACGCCCGGCTCGTGGCCAAGCTGCACGACCAGGGCGGTGCCACGCGGTACTACCGCGCCACCAAGATGCCCGAGTCGGCCTACCCCACCATCCAGCGCGGCGATCCGGTGCCCACCCTGGCGGTGTCCAACCTGCTGGTCACGCGCAACGACATGGATCCGCGGCTCACCGAGTGGCTGACCCGCACGGTGATCGACAGCCGGGACGGCATCGGCGCGACCGTCCACTCCGCCCAGCTGGTCGACGTCCGCACGGCGATCTACACCGACCCGCTCCAACTGCACGTCGGCGCCCAGCGCTACTACCAGTCGGTCAAGCCGTAGGCCCCGACCTGGGCACCCGCAGGGTCACCCGGAGTCCGTGCGGCTCGTTGCGCTCGTAGGCGAGCGAGCCGCCGCCGGCCGCGAGCAGCGCCCGGGAGATGGACAGTCCGAGGCCCGAGCCCTTGATGTTCTGGTGCCGGCCGCTGCGCCAGAAGCGGTCGCCGACGCGGGCCAGTTCCTCGTCGGTGAGGCCGGGACCATGGTCGGTGACGACGATGGTGGAGGTGTTGCCGTTGGAGGCGACGCCCACCTCGACGGTCTGGTCCTCGGGCGTGAACTTCACCGCGTTGTCGATGACCGCGTCCAGCGCGCTGGAGAGCGCGACCGGGTCGGCCCACGCGGTCGTGGGCGGGCAGTCGCCCACCAGCCGTACGCCCTTGGCCTCGGCGGTCGGGGCCCAGGCCGCGACGCGTTCGGCGGCGAGCGCGCCGATGTCGGTGATCTTCAGGTCGGCCTCGGTGTGCTCGGCCAGCGCCAGGTCGAGCAGATCGTCCAGGACCTGCGCGAGGCGCTTGCCCTCGGCCTGGACCGAGGCGATCTCCTTGTTGCCCTCGGGCAGTTCGAAGGAGAGCAGCTCGATACGGAGCAGCAGCGCCGCGAGCGGATTGCGCAGCTGGTGCGAGGCGTCGGCGACGAAGGCGCGCTGCTGCTCCAGTACGTCCTCGACGTTGTCCGCCATCTCGTTGAACGACCGGGCCAGGCGGCGGAGCTCCGGTGGCCCGCCGGCGGCGGCGACCCGGGACTTCAACCGCCCGGTGGCGATGTCGTGGGTGGTGGCGTCCAGGACCCGCACCGGCTTGAGCACCCAGCCGGTCAGCCGCAGGGCGGCGCCGACGGCCAGCAGCATCGCGGCGGACTCGCCCGCGCCGATGACCAGCCAGCCGTGCAGCGTGCGCGAGCGCATCTGCCCGGTGGGCGAGTCGGTGACGACGACCGCGACGACGTCCCCGTCCCGGATGACCGGCGAGGCGACCACGAGGTTGCGGCGCTGCCAGGGCCACACCTGCCGCGGGTCGTGGCTGCGGCGGCTGAGCAGCGCCTCGTCGAAGGCCTCGCGCACCTCGCCCTCCTCCGGCAGGGACCACCTGGCCGGGGCGTGGGCCATGGCCCTGCCGCTGCGGTAGAAGACACCGGCCCGGATGCCGTAGACCTCGTGGTAGCTGTCGAGTTCGCTGCTGAGCGTCGCCAGGCGCTCGTTCTCGAACGCTCCGGCGGTCCCGTCGGGCGAGTCGGTGACGAACTGGGCGAGGGCCGCGAACCGCGCGGTGTCGTCGATGCGGTCCACGACGACCTTCTGCTGCTGGGCGCCGGCCAGGCTGACGGCGAGCGGCACGCCGAGCGCGAGCAGCACGGCCGCCATCAGGACGATCAGCAGCGGGAGCAGACGAGTGCGCACCCGGCCCCGCTACGCGGCAGGCGCGACGAGCCGATAGCCGACTCCGCGTACGGTCTCGATGAGGGCGGGCATGCGCAGCTTGGCGCGCAGGGACGCGACATGCACCTCGAGAGTGCGCCCGGTCCCCTCCCAGCTGGTCCGCCACACCTCGCTGATGATCTGCTCCCGGCGGAAGACCACCCCGGGCCGCTGGGCGAGCAGCGCCAGCAGGTCGAACTCCTTGCGGGTCAGCTGGATCACCGACCCGTCCACGCTGACCCGGCGCGTGGGCAGCTCGATGTGCACGGGGCCGAGACGCAGTTCGGTCTCTATTCCGCTGGAGGTGTCCTCGTGGGAGGTGCGCCGGCTGACCGCGTGGATACGGGCGAGCAGCTCACCGGTGTCGTACGGCTTCACGACGTAGTCGTCGGCGCCCAGGTTGAGGCCATGGATGCGGGAGCGCACGTCGGAACGGGCCGTCACCATGATCACGGGTGTGCTGGTGCGCTTGCGGATCTTGCCGCAGACTTCGTATCCGTCCTGGTCGGGCAGGCCCAGGTCGAGCAGGACGACGCCGAAGCCGTCGACCTCGGGGACGAGGGCCTGGAGGGCCTCCTCACCGCTGCGCGCGTGCGTGACGTCGAACCCGTGCCGCGCCAGGACCGCCGACAGGGCGGCGGCGACGTGGTTGTCGTCCTCGACGAGCAGCAGTCTCATCCGGGCCCCCTTCGGTTCACTGGCCGTACGATCTAGATGTGTACAAAAACGCGTGCACGCGCGCGTGCACCTTGTGCAGTCACGCTGATGGATGAGGACGGCGTCAAGAGGGTTCCGGTTGCGGAGCCCTTCCGTTACCCGGCCGATATGAGCACTGCTCGCAAGTGCTACGACACGTGTCCGATTGCTATCGGATCGTGATGCTCAGATTCCCCTCAGATGTAATGACGCAGGTCGTAGAGGGTTACTACTGTCCTCCGAAACCGAGGAGGACGGAGCCTGAGAGCGATGACCGAAGTATCGGTGGCCAAGGAAGATGTGGCCGCGACCGGCGAACTGGTCGTCCTGAAGAGCGTCAACAAGCACTTCGGCGCGTTGCACGTACTCCAGGACATCGACCTGACGATCGCGCGCGGTGAAGTCGTCGTGGTCATCGGACCCTCCGGGTCCGGCAAGTCCACCCTGTGCCGCACCATCAACCGCCTGGAGACGATCGACTCCGGCTCGATCACGATCGACGGCAAGCCGCTGCCCGCCGAGGGCAAGGAGCTGGCCCGGCTGCGGGCCGACGTCGGGATGGTCTTCCAGTCCTTCAACCTCTTCGCGCACAAGACCGTGCTCGAGAACGTGATGCTCGGCCAGATCAAGGTCCGCAAGAAGGACAAGAAGGCGGCCGAGGAGCGGGCCCGGGCCCTGCTCGACCGGGTCGGCGTGGGTGCGCAGGCCGAGAAGTACCCGGCACAGCTCTCCGGCGGCCAGCAGCAGCGCGTGGCGATCGCGCGAGCGCTGGCCATGGAGCCGAAGGTGATGCTCTTCGACGAGCCCACCTCCGCGCTCGACCCCGAGATGATCAACGAGGTGCTTGAGGTCATGCAGCAGCTCGCCCGCGACGGTATGACGATGATCGTCGTCACCCACGAGATGGGTTTCGCACGATCGGCCGCAAACCGCGTGGTGTTCATGGCAGACGGCCGGATCGTCGAGGAGGCTGCGCCCGACCAGTTCTTCAGCAATCCGCGCAGCGACCGTGCCAAGGACTTCCTTTCGAAGATCCTGCATCACTGAGGCGCGCGTCGCGCCCGCGACGATACGCGTCACCCGCAACGACGGTTTCTCTTCACGGCAAAGGATGTTCCCAATGAAGCTCCGCAAGGTCTCCGCTGCGGCCGCCACCGCTCTCGTCCTCGCTCTGACCGCCACTGCCTGTGGAGGCGACGACGGCGGCGACTCGAACGGCTCCGGCTCCGGCGGCGGCGACAAGATCAAGATCGGCATCAAGTACGACCAGCCCGGTCTGGGCCTGAAGGAGCCCGACGGTTCCTTCTCCGGCTTCGACGTGGACGTGGCGACGTACGTTGCCAAGGAACTGGGCTATGAGCCCAACCAGATCGAGTGGGTCGAGACCAAGAGCGCCGACCGCGAGAACGCGCTGTCCCGCGGCGACGTGAAGATGATCGCGGCCACCTACTCGATCACCGACGAGCGCAAGCAGAAGGTCGACTTCGCCGGTCCGTACCTGCTGGCCCACCAGGACCTGCTGGTGAAGAAGGACTCGGACATCACCAAGGCCACGGACCTGAACGACAAGAAGCTGTGCTCGGTCACCGGGTCCACCTCGGCTCAGAACGTCAAGAACGACTTCGCGCCGAAGGCTCAGCTGAGCGAGCGGGGTGGCTACTCGGAGTGCCTCTCCGCTCTGCAGAGCGGTGCCGTGGACGCGCTGACCACCGACGACTCGATCCTCGCCGGCTACGCCGCGCAGGACCAGTACAAGGGTCAGTTCAAGCTGGCCGGCCTGAAGCTGAGCAACGAGAACTACGGCATCGGCGTCAAGAAGGGCGACAGCGCGACCCTCGACAAGATCAACAAGGCCCTGGAGAAGATGGTCAGCGACGGTTCCTGGGACAAGGCCGTCAAGGAGAACTTCGGCCCGGCGAACTACAAGAACGAGCCCGCCCCGAAGATCGGCCAGATCGTCCAGTAACGCGGGACTCCGCCGACGCAGGATCCCCGCACCCGATGCGGGGATCCGCAGGCGCGCCGCCATCACTTCTCTGACGGGGGCGCGCCACGTCCGCCACCTACGCCACACACCCGGAAGCGCGGGAGATCGTGTTCGACTTTCTTTCAGACTATGACGACCCGTCCCTGCTGGGCGCTTTCTGGGTCACAGTGCAGCTCACCGTCTTCTCGGCCATTGGTTCCCTGATCTGGGGCACCCTCCTGGCGGCCATGCGGGTCAGCCCCGTCCCGCTGATGCGCGGTTTCGGCACTGCCTACGTGAACATCGTCCGGAACATCCCCCTGACCGTCATCATCGTGTTCACCTCGCTCGGCCTCGCCGACATCTTCGGCGTGACCATGGGCGCACCCGATGACTTCAAGCTGAAGTACTTCCGACTGGCCGTCCTCGGTCTCGTCGCCTACACGGCTGCCTTCGTCTGCGAGGCCATCCGCTCCGGCATCAACACCGTGCCCGTCGGTCAAGCGGAGGCAGCACGGGCCATCGGACTCAGCTTCAGCCAGGTGTTGCGGCTCGTGGTACTGCCGCAGGCGTTCCGCTCCGTCATCGGGCCGCTGGCCAACGTGCTGATCGCACTGACCAAGAACACCACCGTGGCGGCCACCATCGGCGTGGCGGAGGCCGCCCTCCTGATGAAGGAAATGATCGAGAACGAGGCACAGACGCTGCTCATCGGCGCGGTCTTCGCCTTCGGGTTCGTGGTACTGACTCTGCCCACCGGCCTGTTCCTCGGCTGGCTGAGCAAGCGACTGGCGGTGAAGCGATGACGTCCGTTCTTTACGACGCCCCCGGCCCGAAGGCCAAGCGGCGCAACCTGCTGTTCTCCGTGGTCTTCTTCGTCCTGCTCGCCCTGCTCCTGTGGTGGGTCTGGCAGACGCTGGACGACAAGAACCAGCTGGAGTGGTCCCTGTGGAAGCCGTTCACCACATCAGAGGCCTGGACGACCTACTTGCTTCCGGGCCTGGCCGACACGCTCAAGGCCGCGGCGCTCTCCATGGTCATCGCCCTCCCGCTGGGCGCCGTCCTCGGCATCGCGCGCATGTCCGACCACCGCTGGGTGCGCATCCCGGCCGGCGCGGTGGTCGAGTTCTTCCGGGCCATCCCGGTGCTGCTGCTGATGCTGTTCGCCAACGAGTTCTACGTCCGCTCCACGGGCATCCCCAGCGATGAGCGACCCTTGTACGCGGTCGTCACCGGTCTGGTGCTCTACAACGCGTCGGTCCTCGCCGAGGTCGTCCGCGCGGGCATCCTCTCCCTGCCCAAGGGGCAGTCGGAGGCGGCGATGGCGATCGGCCTGCGCAAGAGCCAGACGATGACCAGCATCCTGCTGCCGCAGGCCGTCACCGCCATGCTGCCGGCCATCGTCAGCCAGCTGGTCGTCATCGTGAAGGACACCGCGCTGGGCGGCGTGATGCTCGGGTTCACCGAGCTCCTCAACACGCGAAGCACTCTCGCCGCCAACTACGCGAACGTCATCCCCAGCTTCATCGTGGTGGCGGTGATCTTCATCGTGCTGAACTTCATCCTCACCTCCTTCGCCTCCTGGCTGGAGGGCAGGTTGCGCCGCAGCAAGCGGAGCACGGGGGCCGTCGTCGGCGCCGACAAGGTCGACGACGTGAACGCGGCCGAGGTGGGCGGCACCTACGGCACCGGAGCCGGCGGCACGATCTGACGGCTCGACAACCGCTATGACTGTGGCCCGCCGGATCCCCGGCGGGCCACAGTCGTGCCGAGCCGTGAGCCGTCCTGGGCCGGCCCTGACACCCCATCACGTGGCGAGCGCGTCACCCGGCTACCCTTGGGGCGGCGGCATGATCGCCACCGACCGCCGGTCACTTGACGCAAGCACCGGCAATGGGTTGCATACGTTCTGTGATCGTGCACCCTGCTCAAACTTCCTGTTCACCTACGTCTCTCAGGACATCACCACGGGCAGGGGGCGCCGCGCCGTGGACCCGGTGATCATCGTCGGAGCGGGGCCCGTCGGGCTCACGCTCGCCCTGGCGCTGGCGCGTCAGGAGGTGCCGTGCGTCGTGCTCGACGAGGGGCCGGGCAAGGACGAACCCCGTGCGGCGCGCACCGTCGTCCTGCGCGAGGACACCGCCGCCCTCATGGAACGCCTGACCGGTGTACCCCTGGACGAGGTCGGTGCCCAATGGGCCGGATGGCGGTCGGTACGGCGCAAGCAGGTGATGCGCGAGGTCTTTTTCGACGGCAGCGAACCGATCCCGCTGCACATCGCCCAGCACGTCCTGACGGGCATCCTGCGTGCCGCCCTCGCGCGCGAACGGCTCGTCAAGGTCGCCGTGGACAGCCGCCTCGACGGCATCGAACAGGAGCCCTCGGGCGTCACGGCCCACACCCGCGGACCCAAAGGGACGTACTGGCGCGGCAGTTACCTGGTCGGCTGCGACGGTCCCCGGTCCACCGTGCGCAAGCTCCAGGACATCCGCTTCCCGGGCCGTACGGCGGTGGAACGGCACGCCGTCGCGGCCCTGCGGACGGAACTGCCCTGGCACAACGAAGCGTTGCTGCACCGCATGCCGCCCTGGCGCATGTCGGGCCCCTCGGCCGGCGAGGTCACCGCACGCCCCCTGCCGGACGGCGTCTGGCGCCTGGACTGGCTCCTGCCGCCCGGCAAGGACCTGGTCACCCCCGAGCTTCTGCTGACCCGCATCCGGGAGACCCTGGCCGGCTGGTCGGGCGGCACGACCCCGCCCTACGAGCTGCTGGACACCGGCGTCCACACGGTCCACCACCGTCTGGCCCGCCGCTGGCGCGCCGACCGCGTCTTCCTCGCCGGGGACGCGGCCCACCTGCTCGGTGCCCTGGGCACGCACGGGCTGGACGAGGGGCTGCTGGACGCCGACAACCTCGCTTGGAAACTGGCTCTGACCTGGCACCACGGTCCGCACGAGGCGCTCCTCGACAGCTACCAGACCGAGCGCCGGGCGGTCGTCGCCGCCCGGCTCCGCGCCGCCGACCAGGCGCTGCCGCTGCTGCGCGGCGGCGGAGGACTGCGCTCCTACGTCCCCGGCTCGTCCCGTGGCCACGACGCGCTCCTCACGGACGGTCACTTGGGGCACGGCCAGCTGGGTGCGCCGGGGGCGTACGCCGATTCGCCGCTCGCGCCCCAACGCCTCGAAGGAGAGGTTCCCGTCGACACGCCGCGCGGAGCGCCGGTCACGGACGTCCGTGTCACCGCGGAGGACGGCACCTTCGTACGGCTGCGGGACCGGCTCGGCCGTGGCGCCCTGCTCGTGGTGCTGATCGCGCCGGGCACGGGCGTGTGGGAGCGCAAGCACTGGGCCAGGGCGGGCATCATGCCCCGCCTCGCGGCGGCCGTCGCGGCGTTGCCGCACCCCGCCGAGCTGCTGGTCGCCGAGAGCTATCCGGGCGCGGCCGCGCACACGGTGCTCCTGGTCCGCCCCGACGGACACTTGGTCACCGCCTTGAGCGGGGTGCGCCCGGAAGACCTGTACGCGGCGGCGGAGGCGACGGTCGGCGGCCCCGCGAAGGCGCAGGCGGGAGCCGGTGCCTCGACCGGCTCACACTGACGTCGACACCGGGTGACCTGCTCACTGTCACCGTGCGTCCGCATGGTGACAGTGAGTTGACCGGTCCGGATGGTCATGGTGTACTCCGGTGCGTGACCGACACCTGTGTGCGCCTGTGGCGGAGGGTCCATATGGACTTCCTCCGGTATGCGGGCTGTGTGTGTCGTCCGTCCTGCTGACCTCGCATCCTTCTTCCTCCTGCGCGCGTCGCGCTCTCTCCGCGTCGGCTGCCGCGCCTCTTTCGCGAACCCTCATCAGGACCCTCAGGACGGCCCCCGTGTCTGTATCCCCTTCTGCGCCCCCCTCTGCGTCCCCCTCTGCCTCCTCCGCCCGTTCGGCTCCCACGCAGGCCGACCTCTTCGACTTCGTCCGGCGCACAGCCGCCGACAGTGAGCTGATCGCCTCCCTGCCGCTCGACCCGGAAGGCCGCACCTGGGTGCGGCTGGAGGGTCCCGGCGGCAGCGAGGCCTGGCTGATCGGCTGGCCGCCCGGCACGGGCACCGGCTGGCACGACCACGCCGACTCCGTCGGCGCCTTCCTGACCGCGGCGGGCGAGCTCAAGGAGAACGCGCTCGCCGCGCGGCTGCCCACCGACGGCTGGAAGACCCTGGAACTCACCGACGGTGTCGACCGGGAACGCCGACTGCCGGCCGGTCAGGGGCGCTCCTTCGGACGCCACCACGTCCACGAGGTCCTCAACGAGTCCTCCGACCGGCACGCGATCTCCGTCCACGCCTACTACCCGCCCCTGCCGCAGATCCGCCGCTACAGCCGCAGTGGGCCCATCCTGCGCCTCGAGCAGGTCGAGCGACCGGAGGACTGGCAGTGAGTACTCCTGTGTCTGCGAACGACGGGGACCAACTTCCTCTGGGAATCGACGAGTTGCTGGAGCGCGTCCGCGCGGCCTACGTGCGGATCGAGCCGCAGGAGGCCTACGAGGCCGCCAGGGCCGGCGACGCGCTGCTGGTGGACATCCGCTACGCCGCCCTGCGCGAGCGGGACGGTCTCATCCCCGGCGCCCTCGTCGTCGAGCGCAACGAACTCGAGTGGCGACTCGATCCCCAGGGCAGTCACCGCCTTCCCGAGGCCACGAGCCATGGCCTGCGCATCGTCGTGATCTGCAACGAGGGGTACGCCTCCAGCCTGGCGGTCCAGTCCCTGCACCAGCTGGGGCTGCGCCGGGCCACGGATCTGGTCGGCGGGTTCCAGGCTTGGCGGGGGGCGGGGCTTCCGGTGGAGTGAGCCGGATGCCCGTGTGCCGAGTCGGAGGCGGATGCTGCCGCCACCCTCGGCGTCGGCTTCCCGCTCAGAACCCCTCGTCCGCCAGGAAGTCCGTGTCCTCGCCCTCCTCCTCCAGCGCCTGCCGGACCACGCGCAGGGCCATGCCCTCGGGGTAGCCCTTGCGGGCGAGCATGCCGGCCAGGCGGCGGAGTCGCTTGTCGCGGTCGAGCCCCCGGGTGGAGCGGAGCTTGCGCGCGACGAGTTCTCGCGCGGTCGCCTCCTCCTGCTCGGAGTCGAGCTGGGAGACGGCCTCGTCGATGAGGGTCGAGTCCACGCCCTTGGTGCGCAGTTCCCGGGCGAGCGCGCGCCGGGCCAGTCCTCGGCCGTGGTGGCGTGACTCCACCCAGGCGTCCGCGAAGGCGCTGTCGTCGATGAGGCCGACCTCTTCGAACCGCGACAGCACCTCCTCGGCGGCGTCGTCCGGGATCTGCCGCTTGCGCAGGGCGTCGGCGAGTTGCCTGCGGGTCCGCGGGGTCCCGGTGAGCAGGCGCAGGCAGATCGCCCGAGCCTGCTCGACCGGGTCCCCTGGAGGTGTCCCCTGCTCGGCCCTCGACGAGGAGAGGCCACCTCCGTCCTCGGTGTCGGCCGCCTCGCCGAAGCCGCGTCGGCGCCGCCCGCGCCCTCGGCGCGGCCCGTCGGCACGCGGCCCACCGTCACGCGAGCCGTCCCCCGACGAGCCGCTGCCGTAGGGCTGCTCGACCCCGAAGGGCGCCTCCTCGTGCCTGTCCTCCCCGTGCCCGTCGTCCCCGTCCACGGCCGAGCCCGTGTCGCCTCCGGTGCCCCTCCCCCGTGGGGCACCGGAGGCGGTGTACTCGTACTCCGCCCAGTCGGTTCGCCGTGTCACGGGTCAGCTCTTGGCGGCAGCGGCCTTGGTCTTGGCCGCCTTGGCCGCCGCCGGAGCGGGCACCGTCTTCGCGTCGTCCGGCGTGGCGGAGACCGCGGCGTCCGCGCCCGGCTCGGCGGCCGGCTCCTCGGGGCGCACGCCCACGCCCAGCTTCTCCTTGATCTTCTTCTCGATCTCGTTGGCCAGGTCGGGGTTGTCCTTCAGGAAGTTGCGCGCGTTCTCCTTGCCCTGGCCGAGCTGGTCGCCCTCGTACGTGTACCAGGCGCCGGCCTTGCGGACGAAGCCGTGCTCCACGCCCATGTCGATGAGGCGCCCTCGCGGCTGATGCCCTGGCCGTAGAGGATGTCGAACTCGGCCTGCTTGAAGGGCGGCGCGACCTTGTTCTTGACGACCTTGCAGCGGGTGCGGTTGCCGACCGCCTCGGTGCCGTCCTTCAGGGTCTCGATGCGGCGGATGTCGATGCGCACCGAGGCGTAGAACTTCAGCGCCCGGCCACCGGTCGTGGTCTCCGGGGAGCCGAACATCACGCCGATCTTCTCGCGGAGCTGGTTGATGAAGATCGCGGTGGTCTTGGACTGGTTGAGCGCGCTGGTGATCTTCCGCAGGGCCTGGCTCATCAGTCGGGCCTGCAGACCCACGTGGCTGTCGCCCATCTCGCCCTCGATCTCCGCGCGCGGGACGAGCGCGGCGACGGAGTCGATGACGATGAGGTCGAGGGCGCCGGAGCGGACCAGCATGTCCACGATCTCCAGGGCCTGCTCGCCGTTGTCCGGCTGGGAGAGGATGAGGTTGTCGATGTCGACGCCGAGCTTCTTCGCGTACTCGGGGTCGAGGGCGTGCTCCGCGTCGACGAAGGCGACCTGGCCTCCGGCCTTCTGCGCGTTCGCCACCGCGTGCAGGGTGAGGGTGGTCTTACCGGAGGACTCCGGTCCGTAGATCTCCACGACGCGGCCGCGCGGCAGGCCGCCCACGCCGAGGGCCACGTCCAGGGCGGTGGACCCGGTCGGGATGACCTCGATGGGCTCCTTGGACCGCTCGCCCATGCGCATGACCGCGCCCTTGCCGAATTGCCGTTCAATCTGTGCGAGCGCGGCGTCCAGGGCCTTCTCGCGGTCGGTTCCTGCCATGGGTTCCACCCGATTTGCTTGAGTCGATCGCTTCACGTCAAAGACGCTAACGCCTGCCACTGACAATGCGCCCCGACGCCCGTCCGGCCTGTGGATAACTCGGGCACTTCTCCACCCAAAGTACGTCGAAACGCCCTTCGTTGAGCCTCGCCGGAGACTCCATAAGAATGGATGTTCGATTTACGTGTCAAGCGCACCACGGGGCCCTTCCGGCACGGGTCCGCACACGCCATTCGGCACGGGCCGCACGGTACCGGTGCCGGTACCCCTACCGGAGTACCGTGCCCTGACAGCCGGGGCCTGCCCCGGGGAGGGGGAGACGGATGTGCCGGATCGACGTGGCGGCCAAGGAGGCCGCCGTCGCACGGTTCCTCGAGGAGTTCCCGCGCGCACCACGGGCCGGCCGGGCCCACCCCGCGCTGCGCGGCTGCGAGGACATCGCCTGGGCGGAGTTCCCCGGCTGTCCCGCCGGGATCCGGCCCTGCTGCGCGCACTGCTCGATCCGGCCGCGGCTCCGGAGGCCGAGCGGGTGCTCGGCAACGTCCTGATGGACGGTGTCTTCCGCATGGGTCCCGCCATGCCGGCGGCCCTGCCGTTCCTGCTCCGTCTGGCGGCCGGCCCCGAGACCTCGAGGCGGACCGGGCTGGTCGAGCTCCTGCTCGTCGTCGCGGAGCTCTCAGCGCCCGTGGACGGGGGCGGCGAGCGGGCGGTCCGGGTCTTCGGCAGCGACCGTGACCACCCGGAACGCGCACAGTGCCGGGCCGTGTTCGCCCAACATGCCGACCTGGTGCGCGGTCTGCTGGACGACAGGACGCTGCCCGACGGATTCTTCGGCCCCGACGAGCGCGTGAGCCTTCTGCGGGCCGCGACACCATGAGGGCCGGGCGGCCTCCAGCCCTTCAGGAGGGGCCGGGCGGCATCCGGCCCCTCAGGAGGGGCTCTCGCCGGAACCCGGGGCCTCGGGCCGCTCGCCGGACCCCGGGGTCTCGGGCCGCTCCGCCCCCGGCCGCCGGGCCCACAGCAGCCTCGCGCGCGTGATCACGCCCGGCCCCTCCCCGCGGCGGTGGTGGCCGTGCACCCGGGGGTCGTCCGTGACGTCGTACCGCTTCACGTACGCCCCCAGGAACGCCTGGAGCGTGGCGATGGCGGGAATGGCGATCAGCGCGCCGACGGCACCGAGGAGCGCCGTGCCCGCGATGACCGAGCCGAAGGCGACCGCGGGGTGGATGTCGACGGTCTTGGAGGTCAGCTTGGGCTGCAGCACATAGTTTTCGAACTGCTGGTAGATCACCACGAAGATCAGCACCCACAGCGCGTACCAGGGGTTCACCGTGAACGCGATCAGCATGGGCAGGGCGCCCGCGAGATACGTGCCGATCGTGGGGATGAACTGCGACACCAGGCCGACCCACACGGCGAGCACGGGGGCGTAGGGCACGTCCAGGACCTGTAGCAGGACGAAGTGCGCTATGCCGGAGATCAGCGCCATCAGGCCGCGGGAGTAGATGTAGCCGCCGGTCTTGTTCACCGCGATCTCCCACGCGCGCAGCACCTCGGCCTGCCGGGCGGGCGGCAGGACGGAGCAGAGCGCGCGGCGCAGCCGCGGGCCGTCGGCGGCGAAGTAGAACGAGAACAGCGCGATCGTCAGCAGCTGGAAGAGACCGCCGATGACCTGGGCGGACACGTCCAGCACGCCAGTGGCGCTGTTCTGCACGTAGTTGCGCAGCCAGTCGGAACGGAGCAGGCCCTCCTGGATGTCCACGCGCTTCAGGTCGGTCTTGAAGTGCGTGTTGATCCAGTTGATGACGGAGTCGAGGTACTCGGGGAAGCCCTCGATCATCTTGATGATCTGGTCCGCGAGGATGGAACCGAGGAGCGTGACGAAGCCGGCCGCCACGATCATCACGCCGATGAAGACGACGAACGTGGCCAGCCCTCGGCGCATGCCGCGCGAGGCCATCCAGCTCACCGCGGGTTCGATGGCGAGCGCCAGGAAGAACGCGATGAGGACGTTGATCAGCAGGCCGGTGAGCTGGTGGAAGGCCCAGCTGCCCAGCTGGAACACGGCGACGAGAGCGAGCGCGAGCACCATGGCGCGCGGCAGCCAGCGCGGCATGCGGCCGTTCGTCCCGGCGGTCCCGCCGACCGGGGGGCCGGTGGGCGGGGTCGTACCGAACGGGGACTGCTGGGCTGCCTGCCCGGTCTCGTCAGTGGGTGCCACGCACCAAGTCTCGCCCACGCCACCGACAGCCGTCTGCCCGCCTGCGATCTTCGGGACCGGCCGGCGGTCTGCGAGGACGGCCCGCAGGGATCAGCGCTTCTCCCTGGGCACGTCCATCACCGCGCAGACCACGTGCCAGACGTCCTTGGCGTCCCAGCCGGCCGCCAGCGCCTCGTGCACGGTGCGTCCGCCGAGCTCCGACATCACGTGGTCGCGCGCGAAGGTGTCGGCGTAGCCCGGACCGAAGTGCTCCGCCATCCGCTGCCAGAAGACCGTCAACCGCATGACTCCAGTATCCCGCCCCTGGGGGTGGGCCTGAGCCGTGACCGCCTGCCGGCGCCGCTTTCCGCCCTACGGTCTGACCCATGGCCGAAACAGGAGCTACCGCACTCCCCCCGACGCCCCCGCCGCACACCCCCGTGGCGCGCGCCGAACGCTTCGTCTGGCTCACCGCGCGCGTGCTGGAGCAACGCCTCTTCGCCCACCACTTCCGGGACGGCGGCGCCGACCCGGTGGAAACCGCCCTGGACGCCTACCGCAACGACGACGGCGGGTACGGCCACGCCCTGGAGCCCGATCTGCGCGGTCCGGTCAGCCAGCCGCTGCACACCGCCCGCGCCCTGCGCGTCCTGGACGCCGTCGGACGCTGCGCCGGCCAGCGCGTGGAACGCATGTGCCGCTATCTGACGTCCGTCTCCACGGCGGACGGCGCGCTCCCGGCGATCCACCCCGGCCAGCGCGATTACCCGACGGCCCCCTTCGTGCCGGTCGTGGACGACCCGCCCAGCGACCTGCTGGCCACCGGACCGGTGGTCGGGCTGCTGCACCGCAACGAGGTGTGGCACGCCTGGCTGTTCCGGGCCACGGACTTCTGCTGGCAGGCGGTCGAGTCCCTGGAGAAGTCGCACCCGTACGAGATCGAGGCCGCCGTGGCGTTCCTGGACTCCGCACCCGACCGCCCGCGCGCGGAGGCGGCCGCCGACCGCCTGGGTCGCCTGGTACGCGCACAAGGCCTGGCGGCCCTGGACCCCGACGACCTGGACGCGTATCCGGTCTCCCCGGGGTACGCCCCGGGCGAGCATCACTTCCCGCACGACTACGCGCGGACACCGCGGTCCCTGGCGCGCGCGTGGTTCACGGACGACGAGATGGCCCGCTCCCTGGACCACCTCGCGGCTCAGCAGCAGGAGGACGGCGGCTGGCCGGTGCGCTGGCGCCAGTGGGCCCCGGCACCCGCGCTGGAGGCCCGTCCGATGGTGACGATCGAGGCCCTGCGCGCCCTCCACGCGTACGGCCGCGCCATCGGCTGATCAGGCCCCCAGGGCCCGCACCCCCGCCGTCACCGCCACGGCCGCCGCGACGACGAGCAGGAACGGCGCGCGCAGCACCAGTGCCACGGCGGCTGCCGCGAGTCCGGCGGCCCGGGCGTCCAGCACCAGCGTCCGCCCGTCGGCGAAGGTCTGCTGCGCGGTGAGGGCCGCGAGCAGCGCGACGGGCAGCAGCGCGGCGAGACGCCTGACGACGGGGCGCTCCAGGGCTCCCGCGGGCACCAGCAGCCCGGCCAGCTTGACGGCGTAGCACCCGAGGACGGTCACACCGATGGCGATCCAGACGTTCATCGCGAGTCCTCCCGTCCCCTGCGGCGGCCGTCCGCCCACAGCACGATCGGCGCCGCCAGCGCGGCCGTCAGCACCGGCACCCCCGCGGGCAGGACGGGCAGCAGCCCGAGCCCCAGCAGCACGGCGAGCCCGGCGACGGCCCGCTCTGCGACGGTCTTCAGCATCGGCGCGAGCAGCGCCAGGAACACCGCCGGTCCTGCGGCGTCCAGCCCCCACGCGTCGGTGTCCCCGAGGGCGCCGGCGCCCAGGGCACCGAGCAGTGTGGTGAGGTTCCACAGGACGTACAGGCTCAGCCCGGTCACCAGGAACCCGAGTCGCGCACCGCGCCGGGTGGGCTGGGCGAGCGCGACAGCGGCCGTCTCGTCGATCACCCACTGGGCGGCGAACGGCCGCACCGCGCGCGGGAGGGCCAGCAACTGGGACAGCCGCAAGCCGTAGAAGGCGTTCCGCACGCCCAGGAAGAAGGCTCCGGCGGCGGCCGTGAACGGGCCGCTGCCGGCCGCGAGAGCCCCCACCAGGGCGAACTGGGACGCCCCGGTGAACACCAGGAGACTGAGCGCGCAGGTCTGGAGCAGCGAGAGGCCGCTGCCGGCCGAGGTCACACCGAAGGCGAATCCGGACAGCCCCACGGCGACCCCGACACCCAGGGCGTCCCGCACGACCGCACCGTCCGGCTTCCCGTCCGTTCCTGTGTCTGTGTCTGTGTCTGTATCTGTTTCTGTGTCTGTTAGAGCTGTCGGTTCTGCCACGCACCGCAACGTACGGTCGGTCCCTACGGCACGTCTTGTACGTTCTTGCGCTCCCGCTGGTAGGCCCCCGGAGGGACCCCGACGATCCGGCTGAAGCGCCGGTTGAGGTGCGGCTGGTCGGTGAACCCCACGGTCAGCGCCACCTCCGAGGGTGCCGTGCCCGCGTCCAGCAGGCGCCGCGCCCTGCGGACCCGCGCGTCCGTGAGCCATGTGTGCGGCGGCATTCCGTAGGCGTCCCGAAAGGCCCGCAGCAGGGCGAACGGGCTGGTTCCGAGGTCGGCCGCCAGTTGCTCCAGGGTCGGCGGCCGTGCCATCCGCTCCTCCAGCACACCACGCGCGCGTGCCGCGATCCGAGCACCGGCCGTCCGCACCTTGCGCTGCGGCATCGGACCTCCGTTCAACCGCAGCAACCTGGTCACGGCGACTCTGAGCAGTGTGTCCGCGGCCAGCGCGTTGCCCTCGTCGGCGGCCCGCAGCACCTGGTGCACCAAACCGACGGCATATGGATCGTCCAGGACCGGGCTGACGAACCCCGGTGTCCCGCGCAGTGCCGTCGTCTCGGCCGCGATCTCCGCCACCACGTCCGCCGACGGGTACACGGCCCCGTACCGCCACCCCTCGGGCACCCCGGCCCGCCCGGTGTGCGGAGTGTCCGGATTGACCAGCGCGAGGGCCCCGGCCCCCGCGTACTGATCGCCTCCGCCGTGGTGGAAGACCTCCACCCCGTCGGCGATGGCAGCGATCACGAAGTTCTCGTGGGTGTGCCGCACGAACGTCTTCCGCACATACCGAGCCCGCAGCAGATCGACCCCGGGCAGTTCGTCGTACCGCCAATGCCGCGCTCGCTCGCTCACAGGACCATTGTCCGCGGCGACGACGACCCGCGGGCACGGCCCCCGTCCCCGTCGAGACGGCCGACGGACTCGCGACGGCCCGCCGTTGTCAGTGCCGGGGTGCACGATGGACGCATGCCCAGCAACACGCACCGAGCCCTGGACGGCTTCTCCCCTGCGACCCGCGCCTGGTTCACGGGCGCCTTCCCCGCGCCCACCTCGGCCCAGGCGGGCGCGTGGCAGGCCATCCACGAGGGCTCGGACGTGCTGGTCGTCGCCCCCACCGGTTCCGGCAAGACCCTGGCCGCCTTCCTCGCCGCCCTGGACCAGCTGGCCTCGACCCCTCCCCCGGCCGACTCCAAGAAGCGCTGTCGGGTGCTGTACGTCTCCCCCCTGAAGGCCCTGGCGGTGGACGTCGAGCGCAACCTCCGCAGCCCCCTGACCGGCATCCGCCAGGAGTCCGTACGGATGGGCCTGCCCGAGCCCGAGGTCAGGGTGGGCATCCGCTCGGGCGACACCCCCGCCGCCGAGCGCCGCGCCCTGTCCACACGCCCGCCGGACATCCTGATCACGACCCCCGAGTCCCTGTTCCTGATGCTGACGTCGGCCACGCGCGAGGCGCTGACCGGCATCGAGACGGTGATCCTGGACGAGGTGCACGCGGTCGCGGGCACCAAGCGCGGCGCCCACCTCGCGCTCTCCCTGGAGCGGCTGGACGACCTCCTGCCGAAGCCCGCCCGCCGCATCGGCCTGTCGGCCACGGTCCGCCCGGTCGACGAGGTCGCCCGCTTCCTCTCCCCCCGCCGCAAGGTGGAGATCGTCCAGCCGGAGTCGGGCAAGGAGTTCGACCTCTCCGTGGTCGTCCCGGTCGAGGACCTGGGCGAGCTGGGCGGCTCCCCGGTGTCGGACGGCTCGGAGGGCGCCGAGCGGCCGTCGATCTGGCCGCATGTCGAGGAGCGGATCACCGACCTGGTCCAGTCCCACCGTTCCACGATCGTCTTCGCCAACTCCCGGCGCCTCGCGGAGCGCCTGTGCAACCGCCTGAACGAGATCGCGTACGAGCGGGCCACGGGCGAGCCCCTGGACGAGCACCACTCCCCGGCCGAGCTCATGGGCGGTTCGGGAGCCGCCCAGGGGGCCCCGCAGGTCATCGCCCGGGCCCACCACGGCTCGGTGTCCAAGGAGCAGCGCGCCCTGATCGAGGAGGACCTCAAGGCGGGCCGCCTGCCCGCGGTCGTGGCCACGTCCAGTCTCGAACTGGGCATCGACATGGGCGCGGTCGACCTCGTGGTCCAGGTGGAGTCGCCCCCCTCGGTGGCCTCCGGCCTGCAGCGCGTGGGGCGGGCGGGCCACCAGGTGGGCGCGGTCTCCACCGGCGTGGTGTTCCCGAAGTACCGCGGCGACCTGGTTCAGGCGGCGGTGGTCACCGAGCGGATGCGCACCGGCGCCATCGAGTCCCTGAGGGTCCCCGCCAACCCCCTGGACGTCCTGGCCCAGCAGCTCGTCGCGATGACGGCCATGGACACCTGGCAGTTCGACGACCTCCTCGCCGCCGTCCGGCGGGCCGCCCCCTTCGCCTCGCTGCCCGAGTCGGCCTTCACGGCAGTTCTCGACATGCTCGCCGGCCGCTACCCGTCGGACGCGTTCGCGGAGCTGCGCCCGCGTGTGGTGTGGGACCGCGTCACCGGTGAGATCACCGGCCGCCCCGGCGCCCAGCGCCTCGCCGTCACCTCCGGCGGCACGATCCCCGACCGCGGCCTGTTCGGCGTCTTCCTCGCGGGCGCCGACCCGAAGAAGGGCGGCGGCCGGGTCGGCGAGCTCGACGAGGAGATGGTCTACGAGTCCCGCGTCGGCGACGTCTTCACGCTGGGCACGAGTTCCTGGCGCATCGAGGACATCACCCGCGACCGCGTCCTGGTCTCCCCTGCCCCGGGCGTGCCGGGCCGGCTGCCCTTCTGGAAGGGCGACCAGCTGGGCCGCCCGCTCGAACTGGGCCGGGCGGTGGGCGCGTTCCTGCGCGAGGTCGGCTCGCTGCCCAAGGACGACGCCCGGCTGCGGCTGCTCGCCGCCGGACTGGACGCCTGGGCGGCGGACAACGTGCTCTCGTACCTGGACGAGCAGCGCGAGGCCTGCGGCCACGTCCCGGACGACCGGACGATCGTCGTGGAGCGCTTCCGCGACGAGCTGGGCGACTGGCGCGTGGTCGTCCACTCCCCCTTCGGCGCGCAGGTGCACGCCCCCTGGGCCCTCGCCCTCGGCGCCAAGCTGTCCGAGCGGTACGGCATGGACGCGCAGGTCATGCACGCCGACGACGGCATCGTGCTGCGCCTGCCCGACGCCGACCTGATGGGCTTGGACCTGCTGGACCAGGACCCGGTCAGGATGGGCCGGGAGTACGACGCCGAGCAGGCCCCCGTGGGCGCCGCCGACGTCGTCTTCGACAAGGGCGAGGTCGATCAGGTCGTCACCGACCAGGTGGGCAGTTCGGCTCTCTTCGCCTCCCGCTTCCGCGAGTGCGCCGCCCGCGCGCTGCTGCTGCCGCGCCGCAACCCGGGCAAGCGCACCCCGCTGTGGCAGCAGCGGCAGCGCGCCTCCCAGCTGCTCCAGGTGGCGAGCGAGTTCGGCTCGTTCCCGATCGTCCTGGAGGCGGTCCGCGAGTGCCTCCAGGACGTCTTCGACGTCCCCGGGCTCGTGGAGCTGATGGGCGACCTGGAGTCCCGCAAGGTGCGCCTCGTCGAGGTCACCACCCCCGAGCCCTCCCCCTTCGCGCGCTCCCTCCTCTTCGGCTACGTCGCCCAGTTCCTGTACGAGGGCGACTCCCCGCTCGCCGAGCGCCGCGCCGCCGCCCTGTCCCTGGACTCCCGGCTGCTGGCCGAGCTGCTGGGCCAGGCGGAGCTGCGCGAACTGCTCGACGCGGACGTGCTGACGGAGCTGGAGCGCGAGCTCCAGTGGCTCACGGAGGACCGCCGCGTCAAGGACGCCGAGGGTGTCGCCGACCTCCTCCGCCTCCTCGGCCCGCTCACGGACGCGGAGCTGGCCGAGCGGGGCGCCGAGCCGCAGTGGGCCCAGGAGCTGGCCGGTGCCCGCCGCGCCATCCGGGTCCGCATCGCCGGTGCCGACCACTGGGCGGCGATCGAGGACGCGGGCCGCCTGCGCGACGCCCTGGGCACAGCGCTGCCCGTCGGCGTCCCGGAGGCCTTCACCGAGCCGGTCAAGGACCCGCTCGGTGACCTCCTCGCGCGCTACGCCCGCACGCACGGCCCGTTCACGTCGACCACGGCGGCGGCCCGCTTCGGCCTGGGCGTCGCCGTCACCGAGGGCGCCCTCCAGCGGCTCGCCGCGGCCGGCCGGATCGTCCAGGGCGAGTTCCACCCGGCCGGCATCGGCCAGGAGTGGTGCGACGCGGCGGTGCTGCGCCGGCTGCGCCGCCGCTCCCTCGCGGCCCTGCGGCACGAGCTGGAGCCGGTGCCGCCGGCCGCGCTCGCCCAGTTCCTCCCCCAGTGGCAGCACATCGGCAAGGGGCACTCCCTGCGCGGCATCGACGGACTGGTGCGCGCCATCGAGCAGTTGCAGGGCGCGTCCGTGCCGGCCTCCGCCCTGGAGAAGCTGGTCCTGCCCTCCCGGGTCGTGAACTACACGCCCGCGATGCTGGACGAGCTCACCGCCGCCGGGGAGGTGGTCTGGGCCGGGGCCGGGTCCCTCCCCGGCAAGGACGGCTGGGTCTCCCTCTACGTGGCGGACGCGGCCCCCCTGCTCCTGCCGCCCCCGCACCCCCTGGAGCTGACGGCCCTCCACCAGTCCGTCCTGGACGCCCTCTCCGGCGGCTACGGCCTGTTCTTCCGCCAGATCGCCGACCAGGTCCGCGCCACCACCCACCCCGACGCCACGGATCCCCAGCTGGCCGACGCCCTGTGGGACCTGGCATGGTCCGGCCGCCTGACGAACGACACGCTCTCCCCCATGCGCTCCCTGCTCGGCTCGGGCCGTACGGCGGGTTCCACGGCCCACCGCGCCAAGCGCACGGTCCCGCGCGGCCGCTACGGCTCCCTGACGGCCGCGGCCCGCCCGGCGTCCCGCTCCGGCCCGCCGACCGTCGCAGGCCGCTGGTCCCTGCTCCCGGCCCACGAGCCGGACCCCACGGTCCGGGCACACGCCCTCGCCCGCACCCTCCTCGACCGGCACGGTGTGGTCACCAGGGGCGCGGTCTCGGCGGAGGGCGTCGAGGGCGGCTTCTCGGCGACGTACCGCGTCCTGTCCGCCTTCGAGGAGAGTGGCCAGGCCCGCCGCGGCTACGTGGTGGAGGGCCTGGGCGCGGCACAGTTCGCGATGGACGGGGCCGTGGACCGCCTGCGCGCGGTGTCCAACGCCCGCGACCGGGGCGAGGACCTGCCCGGCCCCCCTCCGGGCCGGGACGCCGATCCGTTCCCGGCCCACGACTTCGCCGACCCGTACGACCCGGCCCCCTCCACCGACCACACCGACGACCCGGGCCACGACGGCTTCCTCGACCAGGGCTCCCCCCGCGACACCTACGAGACCTACGACACCCCCGCCCCGTCCCCGGGCGAGTGGGTCTCGCCCCGCGACCGCGCCCCGCAGGGGCCCCCGCCCTGGCAGAACGGCGCACGCGCGGGGTACGACGGCTTCCCGGGCCGTCGCACCCGCCCGGACGCCACCGCCCGCGCCGTCGTCCTCGCCGCCGCCGACCCGGCGAACGCGTACGGCGCCGCCCTGGCCTGGCCCGAGCCCCCGACCGGCGCCGGGCACAAGCCGGGCCGCAAGGCGGGCTCCCTGGTGGTGCTGGTCGACGGCGAGCTGACGCTCTACATGGAGCGCGGCGGCAAGACCCTGCTCGCCTGGGCCGCCGACCCGGACGGCGACCCCGCCGGCGATCCCCGTCTGACCGCTGCCGCGGAGGCACTCGCGGCGGCCGCCCGAGCGGGCTCCCTCGGCACGGTCACGGTGGAGCGCGTCAACGGCGCCCAGGCCCTGACCTCCCCCATCGGCAGCCTCCTGGAAGGAGCGGGCTTCATCGCGACGCCCCGAGGACTCCGCCTGCGCGCCTGACGGCCCCACCGTCCGCCGACGCCCCGGCATCGCCCTCGTCCCCGTGCCACCCTGGACCCATGCCCGAAGGAGACACGGTCTGGCAGACCGCGAGACGGCTGCACGGCGCCCTCGCCGGCAAGGTGCTGACCCGCAGCGACCTCCGGGTGCCCCGCTTGGCCACGGCCGACCTCACGGGCCGTGCGGTCCTCGACGTCACCCCGCGCGGCAAGCACCTCCTGACCCGCGTCGAGGGCGGCCTGACCCTCCACTCCCACCTGCGGATGGACGGCTCCTGGAAGGTGTACGACAACGGCCGGCGCTGGACCGGCGGCCCCGGCCATCAGATCCGGGCGATCCTCGGCACCACCGACCGCACGGCCGTCGGCTACCGCCTCCCCGTCCTGGAACTCCTGCGCACCACGGACGAGCACCGCGCGGTCGGCCACCTCGGTCCCGACCTCCTGGGCCCCGACTGGGACCCCGACCGGGCCCTCGCCAACCTCCTCCAGGACCCGGCCCGCCCCCTCGGCGAGGCCCTGCTCGACCAGCGCAACCTCGCCGGCATCGGCAATGTCTACAAGAGCGAGCTGTGCTTCCTCCTGGGCGTCACCCCCTGGCTCCCCGCAGGCGACCTGCCCGCCGAGCGCGCCGCGAAGCTGCCCGCGCTCGCCAAGAAGCTGCTGGAGACCAACCGCGACCGCCCGATCCGCAGCACGACGGGCCGCCGCGGCCAGGACCTCTTCGTGTACGGCCGGGCGCCCCGCCCCTGCCTGCGGTGCGGCACCTCCGTCCGCCTGGCCGACCAGGGCGACGGCTCCCGCGAACGCCCCACCTACTGGTGCCCCACCTGCCAGCCGGGTCCCGCGCCCGCCGGACGCTTCCGGACCCGACCCACTAATTGACGCACCGTCAGAAACGCTCGTACGGTCCCTGTATGCCTGTCACGGCGTACGACCTCACCGGCCGGACCGCGTTCGTCACCGGCGCCGCGAGCGGCATCGGCCGGGCCTCGGCGCTCCTGCTCGCCGAGGCGGGGGCGACCGTGCACTGCGCGGACCGCGACGCCGAGGGCCTGCACGAGACGGCGGCCCTGATCAAGTCCGACGGTGGCACCGCCCACACACACGTCCTCGACGTCACCGACCGCTCCCGGCTGCGGCAGGCCATCACCTCCTGCGAACGCCTGGAGGTCCTGGCCGCGATCGCCGGCATCATGCACAGCAGCCCCGTACTGGAGACCCGGGACGAGGACCTCGACCGGGTGCTGGACGTGAACTTCAAGGGAGTGCTGTACGCCTGCCAGGAGGCGGCCCGCCTGATGATCGCCCGCGGCACCCGGGGCAGCATCGTCACCATGGCCTCGGGCGCCGTCGACACGGGCGGCCCAGGACTGCTCTGCTACGGAGCGGCCAAGGCGGCGGTCGTCCAACTGACGAAGACCCTCGCTACCGAGGTCGGCCGGCACGGCATCCGCGTCAACGCGGTCGCACCGGGCTGGATCCGTACGCCGATGACCGACCGCCACGACAGCGAGGCCCAGGCGCGCACGGAGTCCGTCATGGCCCGCATGTCACCCCTGGGCCGGGTCGGCGAACCCGAGGACATCGCCCATGCGGTCCTGCACCTGGCATCCGACGCCTCGGCCTTCACGACGGGCCAGATCCTCCGCCCGAACGGGGGCGTGGCGATGCCGTGGTAGCGCCGTGGCGATGCCGTGGTAGCCCCGACCCCACCACTCAGCCGGCCACCACCGCACCGCTCCACGCCAGACGACCACACACCCCGCGGCCCGACCACCAACCCCCACCCGTCCCCGCCACTCGACCACGGACACACACTCACCCCCACCGTCCGGCCACCGGCGCCCACTCACCCCCACGGCCCGACCACCGACGCCCACCCACCCCACCGCCGACCGACAGCCACCCACCCCACAGCCCGAGCACGGACGCCCCACTCCCACCACCGACCACCGACGCCCGACGCACCTCCACCGCCGCCCACCGACAGCCACCCACCCCACAGCCTGCCCCCACAGCCCCTCACCCCCGCCGAGCCACCGCACCTCGCCCCCGCCCCCACCCCCGCAACACCGCACTCCACCCCCGCGACACTCCACCCCGACCCCCCACCCCCCAGCCCCTCCGCCACCGCCCCGAACCAACCGCCCCCCGCGCCCGCCCCTTCGCCACACAGTGCACCGGCAGCACACTCAGCCCCCACCCACCGGCCGCGACCGCCGCCTCCCACACCCCCGCACCGGGCACCACCGCCAGCCGGAGCACGGCCCACCACCACAGCGCCGCCAGCCCGAGCACGCCCCCGCGCATCCCCCAGCGCCAGACCCCCCGGCGCTCTATCCCCGCCATGGCCGCCACCTCCGGCCCGACGCTATGAGGCCGCCCGACCGCGCGGACAGGGCGCACCACGGGCACACAGGCGCACCGCGCACCCCGCCCCGCCGAACGGCGACACCCCCGGCCGGTCCCGCGCCCGCCGCCACGCAGGCTGCCGCCGCCACAGAGGCCTCCGCACCCACTGCCACGGAGGCCGCCGCACCCACTGCCGCGCAGGCCGTCGCGCCCGCTCCTCCGATCACCCGTTCTCGGCCTGGAACATCCAGTGATGCTTCTCCAGCTCCGCGGTGATCCCGATGAAGATGTCCTGGCTCACCGGATCCGGCTCACCGGTCGCCTCCACCCGCTCCCGCATCCGCGCGATCACCGCGCCCAGCGCCTCGACGAGCGTCCCCACGGCGGTCGTGTCGTCGACCCAGCCCTCGGGCGTCACGCCGATCCCGCTGCCGACGGCCACCGTCGCGGCCCGCCCGTCGGGCGGGATTCCCAGCGCGGCGGCGCGCTCCGCCACGGTGTCGGAGTACTTCCGCGCCGTGTCGACGACCTCGTCGAGCTGGAGGTGCACGGAGCGGAAGCGCGGCCCCACCACGTTCCAGTGGATCTGCTTCGCCACGAGGGCGAGGTCCACCAGGTCGACGAGGGCACCCTGCAGTGCCTCGGACACGGTCTTCAGGCTCGCGTCCGACAACGGGCTCTTCACGACGTACATCCGCACCTCCGTGGACTGCCCCCCGCCATCCCCTCAACGATG
Organism: Streptomyces sp. SudanB52_2052; assembly: GCF_964272415.1. Taxonomy (NCBI): domain Bacteria; kingdom Bacillati; phylum Actinomycetota; class Actinomycetes; order Kitasatosporales; family Streptomycetaceae; genus Streptomyces; species Streptomyces sp. SudanB52_2052. The sequence goes on from NZ_OZ186796.1 coordinate 2,444,105, forward strand.
ACGGCCGCACGCCCCACCGGCAAACGCACACAAACCGGACACGGCAGTGTCGGGTCGCCCGCAGACAAGCGAAAACCCCGACCGACTCTCCTCCGGATCTCCCGGAGAACCCCGGCCGGGGCCTCACCACATCCCGGCGCCCGTTCGGCGCCGCTCGTTCATGCCACGTACGCGCGAGGCGTCACGCGGCGACGACGTCCACCGCCTCGGCGGGCGCCTTGATGGTCACCCGTTCCGGTGGCACACCGGTCACCGAAACGGAACCCAGCATCGGCCGAACCGGCGTGGGCACAGGCTCGCTGGGGGTGGCCGCAGCAGACTGGGCCAGCTCGGCGAGGGCGAGTTCGTCGCTCACTTCCCGCATGAGCTCGGACATCCGTACGTCCAGCGCGTCGCAGATGGCGGAGAGCAGCTCGGAGGAAGCCTCCTTCTGCCCCCGCTCCACCTCGGAGAGATAGCCGAGTGAGACTCGGGCGGACGAGGAGACTTCGCGCAGAGTACGGCCCTGGCGCTGGCGCTGCCGACGCAGCACGTCACCCAGCAGGCGACGGAGCAGAATCATCGGTGGCTCCCTCCTCGGACCGCGTAGCCGCATCCATTACGCCCCACCGTACCGCCTTGCGCCGCGGCCGTGCGGGGAGCGATGTCGTGTTCACTCAGGGCTGCAAACATCAAAACCCCCCGTTCCGTTCCGTATCCTGTGCCCGCTCATTCCCAGTCTGTTCGCTCGCAAGCTCCTCCAGGAGCAGTGCGAGTACGCTCCGTACACTCTCTCTACGAATTTCCGCGCGGTCGCCGTTCAACCGCAGACCCTCCACTTTTCCGCCGCCGGCAGAACCGGAATCGGCCCCGGCGGGTCCGTCCACGGCCACGAAGACCGTCCCGACGGGCTGTCCGTCCTGCGGATCCGGGCCCGCCACACCAGTGGTCGCGATGCCCCAGTCGGTGCCCAGCGCCTTGCGCACGCCGACCGCCATCTGCGCCGCGACCTGCGGGTCCACCGCTCCGCGCGCCGCCAGCAGGGTGGCGTCGACACCGAGCAGTTCCTGCTTCAGTTCGGTGGCGTAGGCGGTCACCGAGCCCCGGAAGACCTTGGACGCCCCGGGGACGGATGTGATCTCCGCCGCAACGAGGCCACCGGTCAGCGACTCCGCGACGGCGAGCGTCTCGCCCTTCACCGTGAGTAGTCGCACCACGTCGGTGGCCGTGGAACTCACGCTTCCTTCTCCTCCAACGCGGCCTTGCGCTCGGCGATTCCCCGCCTGCGCAGCACAATGGCCTGTTTCACATAGTCGAGCCCCGTCACCACGGTCAGCACGACCGCCGCGGCCATCACCCACCACCTCAGGGTGGCCAGCCACCCCGTCAGCGCCAGCACGTACATACCCACGGCCACGCCCTGGGTGAGCGTCTTGAGCTTCCCGCCGCGGCTGGCGGGGATGACGCCGTACCGGATGACGAGGAAACGCAGCAGGGTGATCCCCAGTTCCCGCCCGAGGATGACCCCGGTCACCCACCACGGAAGATCGCCGAGCGCGGACAGGCAGATCAGCGCCGCCCCCATGATCGCCTTGTCGGCGATGGGGTCAGCGATCTTCCCGAAGTCCGTGACCAGGTTGTAGGCGCGCGCCAGATGGCCGTCGAAGAGGTCGGTGATCATGGCGATGGCGAAGGCCGCCCAGGCGAGGGACCGCCACGCCGGGTCGTATCCGCCGTCGGCGAGCATCAGCGCGACGAAGGCCGGTACGAGGACCAGCCGGAGCATCGTCAGGAGGTTGGCGATGTTCCAGACACTGGCCTGGTTGACGGCGGCCGCCGCCAGCTTCCCGCCCCGCCCAGGCCCGTCCTCGCCCTGCGCGTCGTCGACGCTCTCCGGGGCCTCGTCCACGCCGGTCCCGGCCTCACCCGAGGCCGCACCGCCGTGACCGGCACCGGCCGGCGCGCCGGGCCCCGCTCCGGTCGCTCCGCCCTCGGCCGACCGCGCGGCCGCACGCCCCGCCGCCGCCCCGGGAACCTTCCCCGAAGCCGCGGACGCGGCACCGGCCCCGGCCCTCCTCGCACCGGAGGGGCCTCCCGCCGCGGATGCCGGGACACCGGTCATCTGCCCGCCTCCTCACTCCACGCAGGCGACGCGAACGAGCTCTGCAGCGGCTCGGCCACCAGGTCGACACCTTCCGTACCGACCACCTTCGCCTCGACCATACGGCCGACACCCAGGCCCGCGCCGCTCGTGAGCAGCACCTGGCCGTCCGTCTCGGGCGCCTGGTGGGCCGCGCGGCCGTACACGCCGTCCTCGTCGTCGACGGACTCGACGAGCACGTGCACCGTCTGGCCGACGCGCTCCTCGGCGCGCTGCGAGACGAGTTCCTCGGCGAGCCGCGAGACACGGGCCAGCCGCTCGGCGACGACGTCCTCGTCGAGCTTGTTGTCGTAGGTCGCCGCCTCGGTGCCCTCCTCGTCGGAGTAGCCGAAGACGCCGATGGCGTCCAGCCGGGCGCCGTTCAGGAAGCGCTCCAGCTCGGCGAGGTCGCCCTCGCTCTCGCCGGGGAAGCCGACGATGAAGTTGGAGCGCACGCCGGCCTCGGGCGCCTTGCTGCGGATGGTGTCGAGCAGTTCCAGGAACCGGTCGGTGTCGCCGAAGCGGCGCATCGCGCGCAGCACGCCGGGCGCGGAGTGCTGGAAGGACAGGTCGAAGTAGGGCGCGACCTTCGGGGTCGAGGTCAGGACGTCGATGAGGCCGGGCCGCATCTCGGCCGGCTGGAGGTAGCTGACGCGCACCCGCTCGATACCGTCGACCTCGGCGAGCTCGGGCAGCAGCGACTCCAGCAGGCGGATGTCACCCAGGTCCTTGCCGTAGGAGGTGTTGTTCTCGGAGACCAGCATGATCTCCTTCACGCCCTGCTCGGCGAGCCAGCGGGTCTCGTTCAGCACGTCGCTCGGGCGGCGGGAGATGAAGGAGCCGCGGAAGGACGGGATGGCGCAGAAGGAGCAGCGCCGGTCGCAGCCGGAGGCCAGCTTCACGGAGGCGACCGGGGAGCCGTCCAGCCGGCGGCGCAGGGGCGCGCGGGGGCCGGAGGCCGGAGCGAGGCCCTCCGGAAGGTCGGCGGGGGCGTGCCCGGGCAGCGCGACGCCGGTGGCCGACTCCTGCCGCTCCGCCGGGCTGATCGGCAGCAGCTTGCGCCGGTCGCGCGGGGTGTGCGCGGCGTGGATGCCGCCGTTCAGGATGGTCTGGAGACGGTCGGAGATGTTCGCGTAGTCGTCGAAGCCGAGCACGCCGTCGGCCTCGGGGAGGGCCTCGGCGAGTTCCTTGCCGTACCGCTCGGCCATGCAGCCCACCGCCACGACGGCCTGGGTTCTGCCGTGTCCCTTGAGGTCATTGGCTTCCAGGAGGGCGTCGACGGAGTCCTTCTTGGCGGCTTCGACGAAGCCGCAGGTGTTCACGACGGCGACGTCGGCGGCCTCGGCGTCCTCCACGAGCTGCCAGCCGTCCGCCTCCAAACGGCCTGCGAGCTCCTCCGAGTCCACCTCGTTACGGGCGCAGCCAAGGGTGACGAGTGCGACGGTACGGCGTTCAGGCATGGGCTCAAGACTACTTCGTCCCGCTGACACCCCACGTCGACGGGGTTGGCCGATCATGGCCAACCCCGTACGTCCTGCACCCCTTCGGACGAGTTACCCGGCCTCGGGGTCGCCCTTGGTGTACGTCAGGCGTTCGACGGAGCCGGGCTGGAAGTCGTCCTCGATCTTCTTGCCGTTGACGAAGAGGTCGATCGCGCCGGCGTCCCCGAGGACGAGGTGGATCTTGGAGCTGTCCTGGAAGGTCTTGGAGTCGCCCTGCTTGAGGACGCCGTCGAAGAGCATCCGGCCGTTGTGGTCCCGGGCGGCGATCCAGCTGCGGCCGTCGGCGGCGGCCACCTGGACCGTCACCTTGTCCTGCGGCGCGGCCGCGATGGCGCTGTCCGAGGGCTCGGGCTCGGGGTCGGCGGGCTTCTTGGTCTTGGTGGTAGGAGAGGCGGAGTCGCCGGGGGTGGATCCCTCGGCCACGTTGGCCTCGCCGGTGCCGTCGTCGCCGCCCTGGAACATCGTGAACCCGACGAAACCGATCACGGCGACGATCGCGGCGACCATGGCCGCGGTCCAGTTGGGCCCCCGCCGCTCCGGACGGATACGTTCCGCCTCGAAGAGGGGAGCTGCCGGGGTCGGCGCCGGACGCCCGCCGTGCTCCTCGCCGTACTGGGCGAGCAGCGGGGCCGGGTCGAGGTGGACGGCCTTGGCCAGGGTCCTGATGTGTCCGCGGGCGTACACGTCCCCACCGCAGGCGGTGAAGTCGTCCGCCTCGATGGCGTGCACGATGTTCATGCGGACCCGGGTGGCGCTACTCACGTCGTCGACGGTCAGCCCGGCGGCGATACGAGCCTGCTGCAGGGCACGGCCGATGGAGGGGCGGGCTTCCTCGCGGTCTTCTTCGACGCGCTCGTCTTCGAACGGACGCTCGTCTTCAGGGGAGTTGCCGATGGACACGGGGGCGCCTTTCGAGCGTGTAGCCGCCTGTGCTGGAGGTTCAGTCTAGGGGGGGTACAAAAGGGTGGGGCAACCGGGCGGTGGCACTTTGTACGCCATCGGAATGGCCCGACATCCCGATGGTGGGGTCGCTGCTTTTCGCTTCCCTCAACTTGACGTACGCCGAAGGGAAACGGTTGCTCAATGATCCCTTACGGGTGAGTCACGATCCGGACACCCGGTTGCCGTACACCGCTCGGCGAGGCGACCACCGTGTCCCGCTTCCCTACCCTTCAGACTCCCCCCGGATCAGCGCGAGCACGCCATCCAGCTCATCAGGCTTCACAAGAACGTCACGAGCCTTCGAACCCTCGCTCGGCCCGACGATGTTCCGGGACTCCATGAGGTCCATCAGCCGCCCGGCCTTGGCGAAGCCGACGCGCAGTTTGCGCTGGAGCATGGACGTCGACCCGAACTGCGTGGAGACGACCAGTTCGGCCGCCTGGCACAGCAGGTCGAGGTCGTCGCCGATGTCCTCGTCGATCTCCTTCTTCTGCTTGGTGCCCACGACGACGTCGTCCCGGAAGACGGGCGTCATCTGCTCCTTGCAGTGCCGGACGACGCCCGCGATCTCCTCCTCGGTGACGAAGGCGCCCTGCATACGGGTGGGCTTGTTGGCCCCCATCGGCAGGAACAGGCCGTCACCCTTGCCGATGAGCTTCTCGGCGCCCGGCTGGTCGAGGATGACCCGCGAGTCGGCGAGCGAGGACGTGGCGAAGGCCAGCCGCGACGGCACGTTCGCCTTGATCAGACCGGTGACGACGTCCACCGAGGGCCGCTGCGTGGCGAGCACCAGGTGGATGCCGGCCGCGCGCGCGAGCTGCGTGATGCGCACGATCGCGTCCTCGACGTCCCGCGGCGCGACCATCATCAGGTCGGCCAGCTCGTCCACGATGACCAGCAGGTACGGGTACGGCTGGAGCTCCCGCTCGCTGCCCTCGGGCGGCTTGACCTTGCCCTCGCGCACCGCGCGGTTGAAGTCGTCGATGTGCCGGTAGCCGTAGGCGGCCAGGTCGTCGTAGCGCAGGTCCATCTCGCGGACGACCCACTGGAGCGCCTCGGCGGCCCGCTTAGGGTTGGTGATGATCGGCGTGATCAGGTGCGGGATGCCCTCGTAGGCGGTCAGCTCGACCCGCTTGGGGTCGACCAGGATCATCCGGACGTCCTCGGGGGTCGCCCGCATCATGATCGAGGTGATCAGGCAGTTGATGCAGGACGACTTGCCGGAGCCGGTGGCGCCGGCGACCAGCATGTGCGGCATCTTCGCCAGCGAGTGCATGACGTAGCCGCCCTCGACGTCCTTGCCGAAGGCGACCAGCATCGGGTCGTCGTCCTCCGCGGACTCCGCCAGACGCAGGACGTCACCGAGGTTGACCATCTCGCGGTCGGTGTTCGGGATCTCGATGCCGACCGCGGACTTGCCGGGGATCGGGCTGATGATCCGCACGTCGGGGCTGGCGACGGCGTAGGCGATGTTCTTGGCCAGGGCGGTGATCCGCTCGACCTTCACGGCGGGGCCGAGCTCGATCTCGTAGCGCGTGACCGTCGGTCCGCGGGTGAAGCCGGTGACGTTGGCGTCCACCTTGAACTCGGTGAAGACGTTGGTCAGCGCGGCGACTATGGCGTCGTTGGCGGCGCTGCGGGCCTTGCCCGGGCCACCTCGCTCCAGCAGGTCGAGCGACGGCAGGGAGTACGTGATGTCGCCGGAGAGCTGGAGCTGCTCCGCGCGCGGGGGCAGGTCGCGGGGCTCGGAGGGCGGCGCCTTGGTGAGGTCGCGGACGCCGGCCTTCGGCTTCTGCGGTTCCGGCTTGTCCTGCTGGGGCTTGTCCTGCTGGGGCCGGGCGGCCGGGACGGGCGTCGGCGTGGTCGGCTCCTGGTCGCCCACCCGCACGCCCTGGGTGAGGTCGGCGACGATCGGCGAGGGCGGCATGCCGTGGAGCACGGCGCCGTCGAGCGCGGCGGCGGCCGCCGCGGCGACGTCCACGGCGTCCCTGGGCCGGTCCATGTCGGGCTGCGGCACGGCCGAGCGCCGGGGACGGCCACGGCGCTTCTGGAGGGCCTCCTGCTCGGCGCTGTCAGGGTCGTACGCCGCGGGCGCCGGCGCGCGCCTGCCGCGCGGGCGCGCGGGCAGCGCCTCACGCCACTGCTCCTCGTACCGTTCGTCGTCCTCGGGGAGGCCGAACTCGTCCTCGGCCGGGTCGCGGACGATCCCGAGCCGCACACCGAGCAGCCGCAGCCGCTGCGGAATGGCGTTGACGGGGGTGGCCGTGACGACCAGCAGCCCGAAGATCGTCAGCAGTACGAGCAGCGGCACGGCGAGCACGTCCCCCATGGCGTAGGACAGCGGGGTCGCCATGGCCCAGCCGATGAGCCCGCCGGCGTCCCTTATGGCCTGCATGCCGTCCCCGCGCGCGGGCGAACCGCACGCGATGTGCACCTGGCCGAGCACGCCGATGACGAGCGCGGACAGACCGATGACGATCCGTCCGTTGGCCTCGGGCTGCTCCGGGTGGCGGATGAAGCGGACGGCGATGACGGCGAGCAGTATCGGCACGAGCAGGTCGAGCCGGCCGAAGGCACCGGTCACCAGGATCTCGACCAGATCGCCCACGGGGCCCTTCAGGTCGGCCCAGGTGCCGGCGGCGACGATCAGCGCGATGGCGAGCAGCAGCAGGGCGACGCCGTCCTTGCGGTGGGCCGGGTCGAGGTTCTTGGCGCCCTGCCCTATGCCGCGGAACACGGCTCCGACCGCGTGCGCGACGCCGAGCCACAGGGCGCGCACGAGCCGGTAGATGCCTCCGGTCGGGCTGGGTGCCGGTTTGGGCGCGGGCTTCTTCGCCGCGGCCTTCTTGGCGGGCGCCTTCTTCGCGGGGGCTTTCTTGGCAGCGGCCTTCTTCGCCGGAGCCTTCGCCGAAGCGGCCGCCTTCTTCGCGGGCGACTTCTTGGCTGCGGAGGGACGTGAGGCCATGGATGTGAGGTTACCGGTGGAGACGACAGGGGACACGTGTGCCTACGGCTTCACCCGTTCGTGTCGCTCCGGGAGAGGCCCGAAACTGACGCGCGCTCACGGGCGGGCAACCCCGCCTGCCCGCGCGTCAGTTCTGCGAGGACATCGAGGAGGTGCTCCCGGTGCCGGGCTCCAGCGCGTCGAGCGCCCGCCGCAACCCCGTGAGCTTGCGCTCCAGATGAGCCGCCGTGGCCACCGCGGCGGCATCCGTCGAGTCGTCGTTGAGCTGCTTGGTCAGCGCCTCGGCCTGCTCCTCGACGGCCGCGAGCCGCGCGGAGAGCTCGGCGAGCAGCCCGGCCGACTCCTTGGCCTCGCCGTCCGCCTCCTTGCCGCCGCCCTCCAACTGGAGCCGCAGCAGGGACGCCTGCTCACGCAGCTGGCAGTTCTTCATGTACAGCTCGACGAAGACCGAGACCTTGGCGCGCAGCACCCACGGGTCGAACGGCTTGGAGATGTAGTCGACCGCGCCCGCCGCGTAGCCCCGGAAGGTGTGGTGCGGGCCGTGGTTGATCGCCGTGAGGAAGATGATCGGGATGTCCCGGGTCCGCTCGCGCCGCTTGATGTGCGCGGCCGTCTCGAAGCCGTCCATCCCCGGCATCTGGACGTCCAGCAGGATGACCGCGAAGTCGTCCGTGAGCAGCGCTTTGAGCGCTTCCTCCCCGGACGATGCCCGCACCAGCGTCTGATCGAGCGCAGAGAGGATCGCCTCCAGCGCCAGCAGATTCTCCGGCCGGTCATCGACCAGGAGGATCTTGGCCTTCTGCACCATGGCCCGCCCTCCTCGCCCCGGCGTGGGGCCTCCCCTGTCCGCAGGACCTGGGGTCGCACCGGTGGGTGCCGCCCCAGGGGACGACTCCCTTGCGCCGCCCGTCCTTGTGCCGGTCATCGTAGCCGCACCCTGCCCGTCGCCACACCCTGTCACCGCGATGTCACTGTGCACGTAGCAGAAACGCAGCAGGAGACCAGAAGGTTCCCCAGATCTCGTACTTCTACACGACTATGCGCACACCGAGTCGGCAACTGCGTGTGAACACCGAACCTTCCCGGCACGGTTGCGTAAGAGTCCAACGTCCCCCTCATTCCCCTCGCATCCACTGATCCATCACCGCCAGGAGGTGATCGGGGTCGACCGGCTTGGTGACGTAGTCGGAGGCGCCCGACTCGATCGCCTTCTCGCGGTCGCCCTTCATCGCCTTCGCCGTGAGCGCGATGATCGGCAGCCCGGCGAACTGCGGCATCCTGCGGATCGCCGTGGTCGTCGCGTACCCGTCCATCTCGGGCATCATGATGTCCATCAGGACGACGGCCACGTCGTCGTGCTGCTCCAGCACCTCGATGCCCTCACGGCCGTTCTCCGCGTACAGCACGGAGAGCCCGTGCTGTTCCAGGACGCTGGTCAGCGCGAAGACGTTGCGGATGTCGTCGTCGACGATCAGGACCTTCTGGCCGCCGAACCGGATGCCGCGGTGCGGCTTCGGCGCCGCCTCCTGCTCCGCCGGCGCCCACTGCTCCGGCTGCGCCGGGCGCGCCTCCAGCTCGGGCATCCTGCGCCGCCGCCGGAACAGGGCGGCCGGCCCGTTCTGCGTCTCGCGGTACGACTTCACCTCGGCCGGCGTCTCGACCTCGACTTCCGACAGCTCGGACGTCGACGCCACCAGGTCACCGGCCTCCAGGGCGGGCAGCTGCTGCTGGTAGCCCTGCGGCGGCAGCTCACTGGGGTGCAGCGGCAGGTAGAGCGTGAACGTCGAGCCACGGCCCGGCTCGCTCTGGGCGTAGATCTCACCGCCGAGCAGCTGCGCGATCTCCCGCGAGATGGACAGCCCGAGGCCCGTGCCGCCGTACTTGCGGCTGGTCGTGCCGTCGGCCTGCTTGAACGCCTCGAAGATCACCCGCATCTTGCTGGACGCGATGCCGATCCCCGTGTCGGTCACGGAGAACGCGATCAGCTCGGCGTCCGGGTCCGTCAGCGACCCGGTCTCCAGCAGCTGCTCCCGGATCTTCTGCGGCACGTCGTCCCGCGCCGGCCTGATGACCAGCTCCACCGACCCGGAGTCGGTGAACTTCACCGCGTTGGACAGCAGGTTGCGCAGCACCTGCAGCAGCCGCTGCTCGTCGGTGTGCAGCGTGGCGGGCAGCTCCGGCGACACCCGCACGGACAGGTCCAGGCCCTTCTCCGCGGTCAGCGGCCGGAAGGTGGCCTCCACGTAGTCCACGAGCTGGACGAGTGCGATCCGCGTCGGGGAGACGTCCATCTTGCCCGCCTCGACCTTCGACAGGTCGAGGATGTCGTTGATGAGCTGGAGCAGGTCGGAACCGGCCCCGTGGATCGTCTCGGCGAACTCCACCTGCTTCGGGGAGAGGTTCCCCTCGGCGTTGTCGGCGAGCAGCTTGGCGAGGATCAGCAGCGAGTTCAGCGGCGTGCGCAGCTCGTGCGACATGTTCGCCAGGAACTCGCTCTTGTAGCGCATGGAGACCGCGAGCTGTTCGGCGCGCTCCTCCAGGACCTGCCGCGCCTCCTCGATCTCGGTGTTCTTCACCTCGATGTCGCGGTTCTGCTGGGCCAGCAGCTCGGCCTTCTCCTCCAGTTCGGCGTTGGACGCCTGGAGGGCCTTCTGCCGCTGCTCCAACTCCGCGGAGCGCTCGCGCAGTTGTTCGGTCAGCTCCTGCGACTGCGCGAGCAGCAGCTCGGTCTTGGTGTTGACGGAGATGGTGTTGACGCTCGTCGCGATCATCTCGGCGATCTGGTTGAGGAAATCCTTCTGGATCTGCGTGAACGGCGTGAAGGACGCCAGCTCGATGACCCCGAGCACCTTCCCCTCGAACAGCACCGGCAGCACGATCACCTGCGCGGGCGGCGCCTCGCCGAGCCCCGACGAGATCTTCAGGTAGCCGCTGGGCGCGTTCTCCACGAGGATCGTGCGCTTCTCCGTGGCGGCCGTCCCGATCAGCGCCTCACCGGGCTGGAACGACGTCGGCATGGAACCCATCGAGTACCCGTACGAGCCCAGCATGCGCAGCTCGTACTGGTCCTCGTCCGCGGCGTTCATGTCCTCGCCGTCGACGAGCGGCATCGCCAGGAAGAACGCGCCGTGCTGGGCGGAGACCACCGGCGTCAGCTCGCTCATGATCAGCGAGGCCACGTCCTCCAGGTCGCGGCGGCCCTGCATCAGCGCCGAGATGCGGGCGAGGTTGCCCTTGAGCCAGTCCTGCTCCTTGTTGGCGATCGTGGTGTCGCGCAGGTTGGCGATCATCTTGTTGATGTAGTCCTGGAGCTCCTGGATCTCCCCGGACGCGTCCACGTCGATCTTCAGGTTCAGATCGCCCCGGGTCACCGCGGTCGCCACGCGCGCGATGGCACGCACCTGCCGGGTCAGGTTCCCGGCCATCTCGTTCACGGACTCCGTCAGGTCCCGCCAGGTGCCGTCGACGTCACGCACACGGGCCTGACCGCCGAGCTGTCCTTCCGTGCCCACCTCCCGGGCCACGCGGGTGACCTCCTCGGCGAACGACGACAGCTGGTCCACCATCGTGTTGATGGTCGTCTTCAGCTCAAGGATCTCGCCGCGGGCGTCGATGTCGATCTTCTTCGTCAGGTCACCCTTGGCGATGGCCGTGGTCACCATGGCGATGTTGCGCACCTGGCCGGTCAGGTTGGACGCCATCTGGTTCACGGACTCGGTCAGGTCCTTCCACGTACCGGCCACACCGGGTACGTGCGCCTGCCCGCCGAGGATGCCGTCCGTGCCCACCTCACGGGCCACCTTGGTGACCTGCTCGGCGAACGAACTCAGCGTCTTCACCATCGTGTTGATCGTGTCGGCGAGCTGCGCGACCTCGCCGCGCGCCTCGATGGTGACCTGCCGCGTCAGGTCACCGTTGGCGACCGCCGCCGAGACCTGGGAGATGTTCCGCACCTGAGTGGTGAGGTTCTTGGCCATCAGGTTGACGTTGTCGCTCAGGTCCTTCCAGATGCCCGTGACACCCGGCACGTGCGCCTGCCCGCCCAGGATGCCCTCGGTGCCCACCTCACGGGCCACCCGGGTCACCTGCTCGGCGAACGAGGACAGCTGGTCGACCATCGTGTTGACGGTCGTGACCAGCTCCAGGATCTCGCCCTTGGCGTCGACCGTGATCTTCTTCGACAGATCACCCCGGGCGACCGCGGTCGTGACCTCGGCGATGTTGCGCACCTGGATGGTCAGGTTGTTGGCCATGCCGTTCACGGACTGGGTGAGGTCCTTCCAGGTGCCGGAGACGCCCTGCACCTCGGCCTGGCCGCCCAGGATGCCCTCCGTACCCACCTCACGGGCCACACGCGTGACCTCCTGGGCGAACGACGACAGCTGGTCCACCATCGTGTTCAGGGTGTTCTTCAGCTCCAGGATCTCCCCGCGCGCGTCCACGGTGATCTTCTGGGACAGGTCACCCCGGGCCACCGCGGTCGCCACCTGGGCGATGTTGCGCACCTGCGCTGTGAGGTTCCCGGCCATGCCGTTCACGGAATCCGTCAGGTCCCGCCACACACCGGCGACGCCGGGCACCTGCGCCTGACCGCCCAGCCGCCCGTCCGTACCCACCTCACGGGCCACCCGGGTCACCTGGTCCGCGAACGCGGAGAGCTGGTCGACCATCGTGTTGATGGTGTTCTTCAGCTCCAAGATCTCGCCGCGCGCGTCGACGTCGATCTTCTGCGACAGGTCACCCCGGGCCACGGCCGTCGTCACCTGGGCGATGTTGCGCACCTGGGAGGTGAGGTTGCCGGCCATCGAGTTGACGGAGTCGGTGAGTTCCTTCCAGGTGCCCGACACGCCGTCGACCCGGGCCTGACCGCCGAGGCGGCCCTCCGTACCCACGTCCCGGGCCATCCGGGTCACCTGGTCGGCGAAGCTCGACAGCTGGTCCACCATCGTGTTCACGGTGTTCTTCAGCTTGAGCATCTCGCCGGAGACGTCGACCGTGACCTTCTGCGACAGGTCGCCGTTGGCCACCGCCGTCGTCACCTGGGCGATGTTCCGCACCTGACCGGTGAGGTTCCGGAACGCCGTGTTGACGGAGTCCGTCAGGTCCTTCCACGTCCCCGCCGCGCCCGGCACCTGCGCCTGACCGCCCAGCTCACCTTCGACACCGATCTCGCGAGCCACACGTGTCACTTCGGCACCGAAGGCGGACAGCTGGTCGACCATCGTGTTGACGGTGTTCTTCAGCTCCAGCATCTCGCCGGCCACGTCCACGGTGACCTTCTGCGACAGGTCGCCGTTGGCCACGGCCGTCGTCACGGCGGCGATGTCCCGCACCTGAGTGGTCAGGTTCCGGAAGACGGTGTTCACCGAATCGGTGAGGTCCTTCCACGTACCCGCCGCACCCGGCACGTTCGCCTGGCCGCCGAGCCGCCCCTCGGCACCGACCTCGTTGGCCACCCGGGTGACCTCGTCCGCGAAGATCCGCAGCGTCTCGGTCATCTGGTTGATCGTGTCGGCGAGCTGCGCGACCTCGCCGCGCGCCGGGACGGTCACCTTCCGGGACAGGTCGCCGTTGGCGACCGCGGTCGTCACCTCGGCGATCCCGCGCACCTGGGCCGTGAGGTTCCCGGCCATGGTGTTCACCGAATCGGTCAGTTCCTTCCACACACCGTCGACGCCGGGCACCTGCGCCTGACCGCCCAGCGCGCCCTCGGTGCCCACCTCACGGGCGACTCGGGTCACCTCGGAGGAGAACGCCGACAGCTGGTCCACCATCGTGTTGACGGTGTTCTTCAGCTCCAGCATCTCGCCGGCCACCTGCACGGTGACCTTCCGGGACAGATCACCCTTGGCGACCGCCGTCGTCACCAGCGCGATGTCCCTCACCTGGGCCGTCAGCCGGTACGCCATCGTGTTGACGGAGTCCGTCAGATCCCGCCACGAACCCGACATACCGCGCACCCGGGCCTGCCCGCCCAGCTTGCCCTCGGTGCCCACCTCACTGGCCACGCGCGTGACCTCGTCGGTGAACGTCGACAGCTGGTCGACCAGGTTGTTGACGGTCCGCCCGACCTTCAGGAACTCGCCGCGCAGCGGCTGGCTGTTCCCGTCCGACACCTGCGTCCGCAGCTCCATCCGCGGCGACAGATCACCCTCCGCGACCGCCGACAGCACCCGGCCGACCTCGGAGACCGGCCGCACCAGGTCGTCCACCAGGGCGTTCGAGTTGTCGATCGCGGTCGCCCAGGAGCCCTCGCAGGCACCCGTCTCCAGCCGCTCGGTCAGCTTGCCCTCACGGCCGACCATCCGCCGCACCCGGGACAGCTCGCCCGTCAGGTGCAGGTTCCGGTCGGCCACCTCATTGAAGACCGCCGCGATCTCGGCCATCACGCCGTCGCCGGACACCGTGAGCCGCTTGCGGAAGTTCCCGTCCCGCATGGACACCAGGGCCGCCATCAGCCGGTTCAGGGCTGCCGTGTCCACCTCAGTGGTGCCGTTGCGCACTTTGCCCTGGTTCCTCGGGGACTGTCCGCCTTTCGCGCGCGTCTTCGTGCCACGCGTCGCTGCGCCAGACTCCACTGTGTCCCTCCCGCAGGGGTCGACCGTCACTCTGTGCTCGCGGTACCGCTCGGCGTACCAGTTACTACTGCGTATTCTCTGCCCTGCATACCAGGCCGGTTCCAGGGGGCTGCTGCCCGCCGCACGCCTCCGGCACTCAGCCGGCCCGGACCTTCACAAGAAGCTTGCCCAGTGTTTCACCCTGGCCGAACCAGGCCATAACAGTTCGGCAGCTTCGCACATCGTCCGCACACCCTCCGGACGGAAACACTGCAGACCGGCATCCGCATGGACCGCGAAGGTAAGTAACCTTGCATCCGGCTGTCCAGCCGCGCCGGTCCGTCCGGCCTGGGCGGTGGCACGAAGACGAGCGGGCATCGGAGGGGCGGCCGCACACATGACCACCGGACTGATCCCGGGGGGACAGCCCCCGGACCCCCGGCCGACGGGCGGCCTGCCGCATCAGCGGCGCGAGCCGGTCGGCCCCGCAGCCCAGCACGTCGAGAACCGGTCGAGGAGTTCTGTGATCACCGCGCGCGCGGCCGCCAGTTTCGAGCCCGTCGGGCGATCGGTCGCGAGCGCCCGCTCCTTCGTCCGCGACACCCTCCAGGGCTGGGGGTTCGCGGACATCGTCGACGACGCCGTCGTTCTCACCAGCGAACTGGTGACCAACGCGGTGGTCCACGCAGGCACCTCCGCGGACGTGCTGTGCCTGCGCAGCGACGAGGGTGTGCGCATCGAGGTGGCCGACCGCTACCCCGAGCGGGAGATCCCGCTGCAGGGCGCGGCCGTCAACATGGGCAGCCCCGACCGCGAGGGCGGCCGCGGCCTCCAGCTCTGCGCGGCCCTCGCCGGCCGCTGGGGCGTCGAGTACACACCCACCCACAAGACGGTCTGGTTCCAACTCGACCTCCCCGCGCGCGTGGTGGGCACCCGCGCGGCCGGCCCGGCCCTCCCCGCCGACCTCCTGCCCCTCGCCGACGGCCGGGTCCGCGTGGCCGTCATCCAGATCGACCGCAGCGGCCACATCACGGCCTGGAACGAGGACGCCGAGGAACTCTTCGGCTACCCGGCCGAGCAGGTCACCGGCAAGCCCCTGACCGACCTCGCGGCCTGGCCGCACACCCCGGGCACCAGCACCGGCATCGCGGAGGCGCTCCGCCTCTCCCGCTGGGAGGGCAGCTACGGCATCCGCGCCGCCAACGGCCGCGTCACCCCGGTCTACGCCTCCCACCTGCGGGTCCGCGACACCGGCGGCGAACCGTCAACCGTGTGCCTCCTGGTCCGCGACCACGAACGGGCCGTTCTTCAAACACCCCTGCGCGTCCCCGCCTCGGACACCTCGACCGGCTCCGAGGGCCAGAGCACCGACCCCTTCGAGGTGTTCATCGGCTCCCCCGCCCCGGACGACCTCGACGGCCTCCTCCAGCGCACGGTCGAACGCGCCCGCGACATGCTCGACGGCGACTCGGCGTTCCTCCTGCTCGCGACGGACGACGAGACGGAACTGGAGGTCCGCGCCTCCACGGGCCTGCCCTCGGCCCGCCAGCGCTTCGCCCGGGTCCCCGTCGAGGCGGGCCCGGGCCGCTACGGCTCGGCCCGCATGCCCGCCGTCCATGACGACCTGACGGCGGTCTCCGGCGCGGTGCCCCTGCTGAACGGCACGGGCATGCGCTCGGTCGTCACGGTCCCGCTGAAGGTCGAGGGCCGCCTCACCGGCTCCCTCGGCGTCGCCGCCGAGGCTCCGGGCAGATACTCGAACGAGGAGGCGCTGCGTCTGCAGTTCGCCGCCGACCGCATCGCCCTCGCCGTCGAGTCGGCCCGCCTGGGCGAACTGGAACGCCTGCGCCGCGGCTCCCTGAGCTTCCTGGTCGAGGCCTCCGACCTGCTGGCCGGGACCCTCGACCGCGACCAGACCCTGGCCCTGATGGCCCAGATGACCGTCCCGACCCTCGCCACATGGTGCGCCGTCTACACGATCGCCGACCAGGCCTCAGAGCCGTACCTCTCGTACGTGCTGCACGAGGACGAGGAGCTCATCGACGGCATCAAGTCCCTGCTGTCGAAGGTTCCGCCGCCGGACCCGGTGCCGACGCCCGGCGCCCGCGTCTGGACGGCCCCCGCCGAGGTCGCCCACCAGGCGGCCCTACGCAGTTCCATGCGCAGCCTGGGCCTCAGCGGCGGCCCGACCCACCAGGTCACGCCCGGCATCGGCCCGACGCTCGCCACGGCCGGCGCCGTCGGCGGCGAGACGGTCGTCCTCCCCCTGGTCGCCCGCAACCGCGTCATCGGCATGCTGACCCTGGGCAAGCCGACCGACGAGCACTTCCGCCAGGAGATCCTGGAACTGGCCGAGGACCTGTCCCGCAGGGCGGCCCTGGCCTTGGACAACGCCCGCCTCTATTCGGAACGCACGGCGATCAGCCAGTCCCTCCAGCGCAGCCTCCTGCCCCCGGAACTCCCCGACATCGAGGGCGTCGAGGTCGAGGTCATCTACCGCGCGGCCGGCGAGGGCAACGAGGTCGGTGGCGACTTCTACGACGTCTTCCCCATCCGCGACGGCGCTTACGGCTTCGCCATCGGCGACGTGTGCGGCACGGGCCCGAACGCGGCAGCGGTGACGGGCCTCGCCCGCCACGCCCTGCGCCTCCTGGCCCGCGAGGGCCTCAGCGGCCCGACAGTCCTGGAACGCCTCAACTCCGCCATCCTCGACGAAGGCGCCCGCAGCCGCTTCCTCACCCTCCTCTACGGCGAGATGCGCCCACAGGAGGACGGCAGCGCCGAGCTGAAGGTCGTCTGTGCCGGCCACCCGCTCCCGCTGCGCCTGCGCCAGGACGGCACGGTCGAACCGGCCGCCGAACCTCAGCCGCTCCTCGGCGTCATCGAGGACCTGGAGCTGTACGAGCAGACGGTCACGCTCGACCCGGGCGACGTCCTGCTGTGCGTCACGGACGGCGTCACGGAACGCCGTGAGGGCCCCCGCATGCTGGGCGACGACGGCCTCGCGGACGTCCTCACGACGTGCACGGGTCTCACGGCCGGCGCGGTCGCGGCCCGCATCATGCGCGCGGTGGAGCGTTTCGCGTCGGACGCCCCGTCGGACGACATGGCGATCCTGGCGATGCGCGTCCCGGGTCTCCACAAGGACTAGGGCATGGAAAAGGCCCCACCCGCAAGGGGTGGGGCCTTTTTTGCTGGAGCCCCCAAACGGAATCGAACCGTTGACCTTCTCCTTACCATGGAGACGCTCTGCCGACTGAGCTATAGGGGCCTGTCGCTCTGCGGGATTTCCCGCGCGGCAACGGAATAGATCATACCCCGAACAGACCTGTGCTCCCAACCACGTCAGAAGGCGGGCTGGAGAAGTCCTCCGAGGGCATTGCAGGCGGACACGATCCGCTGCATGTCCCGCTTGGTCAGACTGGCGTCCACCGGCAGTGCGAGCGTCTCGTCGGAGGCTCGTTCCGTTTCCGGGAGGGACACACAGCGACGGAATTCGGGCAGGCGATGCACCGGCGTCTTCACCGGCACCCGGGCCTCGACTCCCCTGGCCCGCACGGCCCGTGCAAAGGCGTCCCGGTCGGGTCGCCCGTTGCCCGGGACCCGCACGACGTACTGCTGGTAGGTGTGCCCGTCACCATCATCCGGGGTCCACACACCCCGCAGTTTCGCATCCAGATAGGCGGCCCGCTCCCGGCGCTGGGCTATCTCGTCGTACGGCGCCTCGGACTCGCCCTGCTCCAGCACGAGCAGGCCGTGCCGCTGTCCCACCCCGTGCAGCCGCGCGATGTCGGCGAGCCGCCCGAAGCGGTGCACGACAACCACGGCCGCGGTTCGCGGAGTTATGGCCGCTTCCACGGCAGCGGGATCAAGGCAGTAGGTGACGGGGTCTATGTCGGCGAACACCGGCAGCGCCCCGGACGTGGCGACGGCCTCGGCGACTTCGACGTTCCCGAAGGCCGGCACGACGACCTCGTCACCGAGTCCGACACCGGCGGCCCTGAGCATTGCAGCAGTACCCATGCTGTGGATGCTGGTTGCGCAACGTGAACTTCAAGTAACGGACAACAAAAAAGGGTTGGACCCGGAACCGAAGTTCCAGGTCCAACCCTGTCAATAATTGTTCGGCGGCGTCCTACTCTCCCACAGGGTCCCCCCTGCAGTACCATCGGCGCTGTAAGGCTTAGCTTCCGGGTTCGGAATGTAACCGGGCGTTTCCCCTACGCTATAACCACCGAAACACTATGAAACTGTGAACGCCACACCGCCAAAAATGACGGGGCTGTTCGTGGTTTCAGAACCAACACAGTGGACGCGAGCAACTGAGGACAAGCCCTCGGCCTATTAGTACCGGTCAACTCCACACGTTACCGTGCTTCCATATCCGGCCTATCAACCCAGTCGTCTACTGGGAGCCTTACCCCATCAAGTGGGTGGGAGTCCTCATCTCGAAGCAGGCTTCCCGCTTAGATGCTTTCAGCGGTTATCCCTCCCGAACGTAGCCAACCAGCCATGCCCTTGGCAGAACAACTGGCACACCAGAGGTTCGTCCGTCCCGGTCCTCTCGTACTAGGGACAGCCCTTCTCAAGACTCCTACGCGCACAGCGGATAGGGACCGAACTGTCTCACGACGTTCTAAACCCAGCTCGCGTACCGCTTTAATGGGCGAACAGCCCAACCCTTGGGACCGACTCCAGCCCCAGGATGCGACGAGCCGACATCGAGGTGCCAAACCATCCCGTCGATATGGACTCTTGGGGAAGATCAGCCTGTTATCCCCGGGGTACCTTTTATCCGTTGAGCGACGGCGCTTCCACAAGCCACCGCCGGATCACTAGTCCCGACTTTCGTCCCTGCTCGACCCGTCGGTCTCACAGTCAAGCTCCCTTGTGCACTTACACTCAACACCTGATTGCCAACCAGGCTGAGGGAACCTTTGGGCGCCTCCGTTACCCTTTAGGAGGCAACCGCCCCAGTTAAACTACCCATCAGACACTGTCCCTGATCCGGATCACGGACCCAGGTTAGACATCCAGCACGACCAGACTGGTATTTCAACGACGACTCCGCACTAACTGGCGTTAGCGCTTCACAGTCTCCCAGCTATCCTACACAAGCCGAACCGAACACCAATATCAAACTGTAGTAAAGGTCCCGGGGTCTTTCCGTCCTGCTGCGCGAAACGAGCATCTTTACTCGTAGTGCAATTTCACCGGGCCTATGGTTGAGACAGTCGAGAAGTCGTTACGCCATTCGTGCAGGTCGGAACTTACCCGACAAGGAATTTCGCTACCTTAGGATGGTTATAGTTACCACCGCCGTTTACTGGCGCTTAAGTTCTCAGCTTCGCCCTGACGAATCAGAGCTAACCGGTCCCCTTAACGTTCCAGCACCGGGCAGGCGTCAGTCCGTATACATCGCCTTACGGCTTCGCACGGACCTGTGTTTTTAGTAAACAGTCGCTTCTCGCTGGTCTCTGCGGCCACCCCCAGCTCTGGCAGCAAGTGCCGTCACCGGATGTGGCCCCCCTTCTCCCGAAGTTACGGGGGCATTTTGCCGAGTTCCTTAACCATAGTTCACCCGAACGCCTCGGTATTCTCTACCTGACCACCTGAGTCGGTTTAGGGTACGGGCCGCCATGAAACTCGCTAGAGGCTTTTCTCGACAGCATAGGATCATCCACTTCACCACAATCGGCTCGGCATCAGGTCTCAGCCACAAGGTGTGCGGATTTACCTACACACCGGCCTACACCCTTACCCCGGGACAACCACCGCCCGGGATGGACTACCTTCCTGCGTCACCCCATCACTCACCTACTAACCGCTTGGTTCAGCGGCTCCACCACTCCGACTCACCCCGAAGGGATCACCGGCGGCTTCACGGCCTTAGCATCACGATGCTCGATGTTTGACGCTTCACAGCGGGTACCGGAATATCAACCGGTTATCCATCGACTACGCCTGTCGGCCTCGCCTTAGGTCCCGACTTACCCTGGGCAGATCAGCTTGACCCAGGAACCCTTAGTCAATCGGCGCACACGTTTCTCACGTGTGAATCGCTACTCATGCCTGCATTCTCACTCGTCAACCGTCCACAACTCGCTTACGCGGCTGCTTCACCCGGCAGACGACGCTCCCCTACCCATCACGATCCCCGTTGGGGGTATATATCGCAATGACACGACTTCGGCGGTACGCTTGAGCCCCGCTACATTGTCGGCGCGGAATCACTAGACCAGTGAGCTATTACGCACTCTTTCAAGGGTGGCTGCTTCTAAGCCAACCTCCTGGTTGTCTCTGCGACTCCACATCCTTTCCCACTTAGCGTACGCTTAGGGGCCTTAGTCGATGCTCTGGGCTGTTTCCCTCTCGACCATGGAGCTTATCCCCCACAGTCTCACTGCCGCGCTCTCACTTACCGGCATTCGGAGTTTGGCTAAGGTCAGTAACCCGGTAGGGCCCATCGCCTATCCAGTGCTCTACCTCCGGCAAGAAACACACGACGCTGCACCTAAATGCATTTCGGGGAGAACCAGCTATCACGGAGTTTGATTGGCCTTTCACCCCTAACCACAGGTCATCCCCCAGGTTTTCAACCCTGGTGGGTTCGGTCCTCCACGAAGTCTTACCTCCGCTTCAACCTGCCCATGGCTAGATCACTCCGCTTCGGGTCTTGAGCGTGCTACTCAGACGCCCTATTCGGACTCGCTTTCGCTACGGCTTCCCCACACGGGTTAACCTCGCAACACACCGCAAACTCGCAGGCTCATTCTTCAAAAGGCACGCAGTCACGAGATGGAAGCAAGCTCCCATCCGACGCTCCCACGGCTTGTAGGCACACGGTTTCAGGTACTATTTCACTCCCCTCCCGGGGTACTTTTCACCATTCCCTCACGGTACTATCCGCTATCGGTCACCAGGGAATATTTAGGCTTAGCGGGTGGTCCCGCCAGATTCACACGGGATTTCTCGGGCCCCGTGCTACTTGGGTGTCTCTCAAACGAGCCGCTGACGTTTCGACTACGGGGGTCTTACCCTCTACGCCGGACCTTTCGCATGTCCTTCGCCTACATCAACGGTTTCTGACTCGTCTCATGGCCGGCAGACCATGAAAGAGAGATCCCACAACCCCGTATACGCAACCCCTGCCGGGTCTCACACGCATACGGTTTGGCCTCATCCAGTTTCGCTCGCCACTACTCCCGGAATCACGGTTGTTTTCTCTTCCTGCGGGTACTGAGATGTTTCACTTCCCCGCGTTCCCTCCACACTGCCTATGTGTTCAGCAGCGGGTGACAGCCCATGACGACTGCCGGGTTTCCCCATTCGGACACCCCCGGATCAAAGCTCGGTTGACAGCTCCCCGGGGCCTATCGCGGCCTCCCACGTCCTTCATCGGTTCCTGGTGCCAAGGCATCCACCGTGCGCCCTTAAAAACTTGGCCACAGATGCTCGCGTCCACTGTGCAGTTCTCAAACAACGACCAGCCACCCATCACCCCGCCCTACTAGGCGAGTTCACTGGGGCCGGCGCAGAGGAAAGTTCATTCCCTCAGACACCCAACAGCGTGCCCGACCAGTCCTCGCCCGGAGATCGTGCGTTCCACGCTCTTGTGAGCAGTACTAGCAGCCTCCGACCCGAAACTCTGGCCGAGTAGTCAACGTTCCACCCATGAGCAACCAGCATCAGACGTTCGCTGATGTACTGGCCTCTGAACCAGCTCCGAAGGACCGGCTTAGAAGTGCTCCTTAGAAAGGAGGTGATCCAGCCGCACCTTCCGGTACGGCTACCTTGTTACGACTTCGTCCCAATCGCCAGTCCCACCTTCGACAGCTCCCTCCCACAAGGGGTTGGGCCACCGGCTTCGGGTGTTACCGACTTTCGTGACGTGACGGGCGGTGTGTACAAGGCCCGGGAACGTATTCACCGCAGCAATGCTGATCTGCGATTACTAGCGACTCCGACTTCATGGGGTCGAGTTGCAGACCCCAATCCGAACTGAGACCGGCTTTTTGAGATTCGCTCCACCTCGCGGTATCGCAGCTCATTGTACCGGCCATTGTAGCACGTGTGCAGCCCAAGACATAAGGGGCATGATGACTTGACGTCGTCCCCACCTTCCTCCGAGTTGACCCCGGCGGTCTCCCGTGAGTCCCCAGCACCACAAGGGCCTGCTGGCAACACGGGACAAGGGTTGCGCTCGTTGCGGGACTTAACCCAACATCTCACGACACGAGCTGACGACAGCCATGCACCACCTGTACACCGACCACAAGGGGGACCCTGTCTCCAGGGTTTTCCGGTGTATGTCAAGCCTTGGTAAGGTTCTTCGCGTTGCGTCGAATTAAGCCACATGCTCCGCCGCTTGTGCGGGCCCCCGTCAATTCCTTTGAGTTTTAGCCTTGCGGCCGTACTCCCCAGGCGGGGCACTTAATGCGTTAGCTGCGGCACGGACAACGTGGAATGTTGCCCACACCTAGTGCCCACCGTTTACGGCGTGGACTACCAGGGTATCTAATCCTGTTCGCTCCCCACGCTTTCGCTCCTCAGCGTCAGTATCGGCCCAGAGATCCGCCTTCGCCACCGGTGTTCCTCCTGATATCTGCGCATTTCACCGCTACACCAGGAATTCCGATCTCCCCTACCGAACTCTAGCCTGCCCGTATCGACTGCAGACCCGGGGTTAAGCCCCGGGCTTTCACAACCGACGCGACAAGCCGCCTACGAGCTCTTTACGCCCAATAATTCCGGACAACGCTCGCGCCCTACGTATTACCGCGGCTGCTGGCACGTAGTTAGCCGGCGCTTCTTCTGCAGGTACCGTCACTTTCGCTTCTTCCCTGCTGAAAGAGGTTTACAACCCGAAGGCCGTCATCCCTCACGCGGCGTCGCTGCATCAGGCTTGCGCCCATTGTGCAATATTCCCCACTGCTGCCTCCCGTAGGAGTCTGGGCCGTGTCTCAGTCCCAGTGTGGCCGGTCGCCCTCTCAGGCCGGCTACCCGTCGTCGCCTTGGTGAGCCGTTACCTCACCAACAAGCTGATAGGCCGCGGGCTCATCCTGCACCGCCGGAGCTTTACACCATCAAGGATGCCCAAGATGGTCATATCCGGTATTAGACCCCGTTTCCAGGGCTTGTCCCAGAGTGCAGGGCAGATTGCCCACGTGTTACTCACCCGTTCGCCACTAATCCCCACCGAAGTGGTTCATCGTTCGACTTGCATGTGTTAAGCACGCCGCCAGCGTTCGTCCTGAGCCAGGATCAAACTCTCCGTGAATGTGTACCGGTAATCCGGTGCAACACCACGAGAGCGGAACAGTCAGGCGGAATAAGCCCGACCGTTCACAGCGTCCTCGCTGTGTTTTTTCAAAGGAACCTCGACCATCGGTTGTCCGATGGACGGGGTATCAACATATCTGGCGTTGACTTTGGCACGCTGTTGAGTTCTCAAGGAACGGTCGCTTCCTTTGTACTCACCCTCTCGGGCTTTCCTCCGGGCGCTTCCCTTCGGTCTTGCGTTTCCGACTCTATCAGATCTTTTCTCGATCCGATTTCCTCGGTGCTTTCCAGGTTCCCGCTTCCGCGTTTCCCTTTCCGGCGCATCCGACTTTATCAGAAGTTTCTGAGTCGGATTTCCCGCCCCGGCCGGACATGTCCTCGGCGCCTGAGTTGGCCCGGGTGCCCCGTCGGGAGGAGTTGTAAACCTACTGGAGCGGGGCGCCTCGATGCAAATCGAGGCGCCCCGCTCCCAGTTGGCACTGGCTCAGACCCGACGGGTCGTCAGACCTCCACCACCACAGGCAGGATCATCGGCCGGCGCCGGTACGTGTCCGAGACCCACTTGCCCAGCGTGCGGCGTACGAGCTGCTGCAGCTGGTGGGGTTCGACCACGCCGTCCTGCGCGGAGCGTTCGAGTACCTCGGTGATCCGGGGGATCACATCGCCGAAGGCGGAGTCCTCGATGCCGGAGCCGCGGGCCTGGACGTGCGGGCCGCCGGTGATCTTTCCAGTGGACGAGTCGATGACCACGAAGACCGAGATGATGCCCTCGTCACCGAGGATCTTGCGGTCCTTGAGGGCCGGCTCGCCCACGTCCCCGACGGAGAGGCCGTCGACGTAGACGTAACCCGCCTGGACCTTGCCGGAGATCTTGGCCTTGCCCTCGATGAGGTCGACGGCGACGCCGTCCTCGGCGATGACGATGCGGTCGTGCGGGACGCCGGTCAGGGCGCCCAGCTCGGCGTTGGCGCGCAGGTGGCGCCATTCGCCGTGGACCGGCATCAGGTTCCTCGGGCGGCAGATGTTGTAGAAGTACAGCAGCTCGCCCGCGGAGGCGTGGCCCGAGACGTGGACCTTGGCGTTGCCCTTGTGGACCACGTTGGCGCCCCAGCGGGTGAGGCCGTTGATCACGCGGTAGACCGCGTTCTCGTTGCCCGGGATCAGGGACGACGCCAGGATCACCGTGTCGCCCTGGACGATGCGGATCTGGTGGTCGCGGTTGGCCATGCGGGACAGGGCCGCCATGGGCTCGCCCTGGGAGCCCGTGCAGACCAGGACCACCTCGTTGTCCGGGAGGTCGTCGAGCGTCTTGACGTCGACGACCAGGCCCGGCGGGACCTTCAGGTAGCCCAGGTCCCGGGCGATGCCCATGTTGCGGACCATGGAGCGGCCGACGAAGGCGACCCGGCGGCCGTACTCGTACGCCGCGTCCAGGATCTGCTGGATGCGGTGCACGTGGCTGGCGAAGCTCGCGACGATGATGCGCTTGCGGGCGCCCGCGAAGACCTGGCGCAGGACGTTGGAGATGTCCCGCTCGTGCGGGGTGAAGCCCGGAACCTCGGCGTTCGTCGAGTCCGAGAGGAGGAGGTCGATGCCCTCCTCGCTCAGGCGTGCGAATGCGTGGAGGTCGGTGAGGCGGCTGTCCAGTGGGAGCTGGTCCATCTTGAAGTCGCCGGTGTGGACCACCATGCCCGCGGGGGTGCGGATGGCCACGGCCAGTGCGTCCGGGATGGAGTGGTTGACCGCGACGAACTCGCATTCGAACGGGCCGATGCGCTCGCGGTGCCCCTCCGCCACCTCGAGGGTGTACGGGCGGATGCGGTGCTCCTGGAGCTTGGCCTCGATGAGAGCGAGGGTCAGCTTGGAGCCGATCAGCGGGATGTCCGGCTTCTCGCGCAGGAGGAAGGGGACGCCGCCGATATGGTCCTCGTGGCCGTGCGTGAGGACGATGCCCTCGATGTCGTCGAGGCGGTCCCTGACGGACGAGAAGTCCGGCAGGATCAGGTCGATTCCGGGCTGCTCCTCCTCAGGGAAGAGCACTCCGCAGTCGACGATCAGCAGGCGGCCGCCGTACTCGAAGACCGTCATGTTCCGGCCGATCTCGCCGAGGCCGCCGAGCGGGGTGACCCGCAGGCCGCCTTCGGGGAGCGGCGGGGGCGGGCCGAGTTCAGGATGCGGATGACTCAAAAGACTCTCCTCACCACACGCGCCACGTACCGGTAGGGCACGTGGCGCGCGTGACGTTCGTGCATGAGCAGTTGTCGTTGTGGGGTGGTGCGGGCACCGGTGGCCCGCTTATTCAGTTGTGAAGCACATGCGCGGGGATCCGCGCGAAGTCTGGTGTCAGAGCTGTACCCCGCCGGCGGCAAGATCGATCTTGAGTTGCTCGATCTCCTCGGGCGCGCACTCCACCATGGGGGCGCGCAGGGGCCCGGCGGGCAGACCCTGCAGGGCGAGCGCCGCCTTGGTGGTCATCACGCCCTGCGTGCGGAACATGCCCGTGTAGACCGGGAGCAGCTTCTGGTGGATCTCGGTGGCCTTCTGGACGTCGCCCGAGGTGTACGCCTCGACGAGGGCGCGTAGCTCGGGGGTGACCACGTGGCCGACGACGGAGACGAAGCCGACCGCGCCGACGGAGAGCAGGGGCAGGTTCAGCATGTCGTCGCCGGAGTACCAGGCGAGACCGGAGCGGGCGATGGCCCAGCTGGCGCGGCCGAGGTCGCCCTTGGCGTCCTTGTTGGCGACGATGCGCGGGTGCTCGGCGAGGCGGACGAGCGTCTCGGTGTTGATCGGGACGCCGCTGCGGCCGGGGATGTCGTAGAGCATGACCGGCAGGCCGGTGGCGTCGGCGACAGCCGTGAAGTGCCGGTAGAGGCCCTCCTGCGGGGGCTTGTTGTAGTACGGCGTCACGATGAGCAGGCCGTGTGCGCCGGTGCGCTCCGCCGCGCGGGCCAGTTCGATGCTGTGGTGGGTGTCGTTGGTGCCGACTCCGGCCACGATGTGGGCGCGGTCACCGACGGCTTCCAGCACCGCCCGTACGAGATCCGATTTCTCCGCATCGCTGGTGGTGGGCGACTCGCCGGTGGTGCCGTTGATGATCAGGCCGTCGTTGCCTGCGTCCACCAGGTGGGTGGCGAGCCGCTGCGCGCCGTCGAGGTCGAGTGCGCCGTCCGCCGTGAAGGGCGTGACCATGGCGGTGAGGACCCGCCCGAAGGGGGTCTGCGGAGTCGAGGTCGGAGCCATGGGTTACACGCTACTCGTTGCTCAGGACCGGGTCTGCCCTAGGGGGAGGCGACAAGTCAGGACAAAGGTGGAGCCCGGCACTGCCTGCTCGGGGGTTCAAGCAGTGCCGGACCCGTTTGATCAGGCTAGATGAACTTCTCTAAATGCCGCAATACGGACATTTCGCGCGACTGAACCGTACATCTGTACCTGGCCGGGGAACGGGAGCGCGTTACGGCGCCACGCGCCCGTTCGCGTTGAAGGCGGCGTACGTGAGCGGCATGAGCCGGGCCCACTCGGCCTCCATCTTCTCGCCGACCATCTCGATCTCGCGCTGCGGGAAGGACGGGACCTTGGCCAGCTCGTGCTGGGTGCGCAGGCCGAGGAAGTGCATCAGCGAGCGGGCGTTGCAGGTGGCGTACATCGAGGAGTACAGGCCGACGGGGAGGACCGCGCGGGCGACCTCGCGGGCGACACCGGCGGCGAGCATCTGTCGGTACTTCTTGTAGGCCTGGCGGTAGGAGTCCTCCATGGCCTCGCCTACCAGCTGGTGCTGCTCGGGGGTGCCCTCGACGAACTCGTACTTGCCCGGCCGACCCTGCTGGATCAGCTTCCGAGAGGTGTCCGGCACGTAGAACACCGGCTGGAGCTCCCGGTAGCGGCCACTCTCCTCGTTGTACGACCAACCGACGCGATGCCGCATGAACTCACGGAAGACGAAGATCGGCGCACTCACGAAGAAGGTCATGGAGTTGTGCTCGAACGGGCTGCCGTGCCGGTCCCGCATCAGGAAGTTGATCAAACCCTTCGAGCGATCGGGGTCCTTCTGCAGTTCCTCGAGGGACTGCTCTCCCAGGGTGGAAACCCGTGCTGCGAACAGCACGTCGGAGTCGGCCGCGCTGTGTTTCACCAGCTCAACAGTGACATCACTGCGCAAATCGATCTTGAAGTCGTCGTCGGGGGTCTCGGTCACGGTTCGCAGGGCCTTCCCATCGCGTCTCTTGGCGACGCCACTCTACGTTTGGTGACGTGCCGCAATGAAGTTGGTGAAACAGGGCACCTCTGAGGGAGTTCGTTCGTCTCTACAGATGAAAGTGATCCGTTCCACCTCCGAAGGGAGACGCACCCCTGATGTCCGGTCGGCGTGAACCCGTACCGTTCGCCTTCGTCGCCGAGGCCGACAGGTTCCGCAGCAATGTCACTCCCCCACCGCGTGAGCGGCTGTCCGTCGGCCAGATGGCCGGCCGATGGCTCATGGGGCTCACCATCGTGGCGGGACTCGTGGGGTCCCTGATCATCGGGACGCCCGCGCTGTCGCCCGACCACTCGACCGACCAGCCTCAGCAGTCACAGGCGTCCGAGAGGCGCTGAAGCACCCCCGGGCCGGCCGTGACTCCATCAGGCCCCCCGCCGGTGGTGACCGGGGACACAGATCGGTAGCCTCACCGGGCACAGCCCACGCATGGATCGAGTGAGGACCAGCCGTGCCCCTGCCCTTCCTGACGGCCGACCGCGTTTTCGAGGCGGCGGACGACGTTCCGCTCCCTTACGACGACCGTGATCGGTGGCGGCGGCCGTACCGGCCCGGGCCCTGGCGAGTGGCGGCGGCCGCGCTGGCGCTGCTGCTCGCCTCGTTCGTGCTCTTCGCCGCGGTCATCATCGCGGCGACGGCCGAACCGGCCTCCGCCGGGCTGGTGTTCGCTCTCGGGCTGCTCGTCATCGTCGCGGCGCTGCGGCTGCTGCGCATGGGCGTGTGGGTGAGCGCGCGCGGGCTGCGGCACGTGGGTTTCCTCACGACGCGTACGGCCCCCTGGGAGCAGGTCACCTCCGTGCGTACGGTGCAGCAGCCGGTGCGCTGGCTGGGACTGCCCCGGACGGTGCAGGGTCAGGCGCTGCTGCTCGCGCGGCAGGGGCGGCCGGCGGACGGTCTGCCGCCGCTGCTGACCACGCACAACGCGGACTTCCTGGGCCGCACGGAGGCCTTCGACCGGGCGGCCGACTCGGTGGAGGCGTGGGCCGAGGAGTACGGTCCGCGCTGATCTGCTCGTCCTCATGCCGGTGGGGCCGGACCGTGCGCGGTCCGGCCCCACCGGCATGAGTGGGAAGGGGATGTCAGGCGGCTTCGGGCTGCTTGCCGTCGTGCAGGGCGATCGCGCGCTGCATCGCCTTGCGGGCCCGCGGGGTGTCGCGGGCGTCGTGGTAGGCGATGGCGAGGCGGAACCAGGTGCGCCAGTCGTCGGGAGCGGCCTCCGTCTCGGCCTTGCGCCTGGCGAAGACCTCGTCGGCGGAGTCGCGGTCGACGCGGCCGCTGGGGGTGCGCTTCAACTCGTCCACGGGCAGGCCGCCCTCGGCGTCGAGTTCCGCGGCGAGGGCGTTGGCCCGGCGGACGAACTGGGTGTTCTTCCACAGGAACCACACGCCGATGACCGGCAGGATCAGCACCGCGACACCGAAGGTGACGGTGAGGGGCGTGCCGATCTCGATGAGCAGGACGCCGCGGCTGCCGACCAGGACGAAGTAGACGACCAGGACGGCGGCCGTGAGGGCGTAGGAGAGCTTCGCGCGCATGACGGTCAGGGGCTCAGTTCAGGTCCAGGAAGTGTTCCAGGCCGAAGGTCAGGCCCGGGGTGCTCACCACGCGGCGGGCGCCGAGCAGGATGCCCGGCATGAAGCTGCTGTGATGGAGCGAATCATGCCGGACCGTCAGGGTCTCGCCCTCGGCGCCGAGCAGGACCTCCTGGTGGGCGAGGAGCCCGCGCAGCCGGACGGCGTGGACCGGGACGCCGTCGACGTCGGCGCCGCGGGCGCCGTCGAGGGCGGTGGTGGTGGCGTCGGGTGCCGGGGCGGTGCCGGCGGCGCGGCGGGCCTCGGCGATGAGCTGCGCGGTGCGCGTGGCGGTGCCGGAGGGGGCGTCCACCTTGTTCGGGTGGTGCAGTTCGACGACCTCGACGGACTCGAAGTAGGGGGCGGCGATCTGCGCGAACTTCATGGTGAGGACGGCCCCGATGGAGAAGTTCGGCGCGATGAGCACGCCCGTCTGCGGGGACTGCTCCAGCCAGCCGTTCAGCTGCGCGAGGCGCTCGTCGGTCCAGCCGGTGGTGCCGACGACCGCGTGGATGCCGTGGCGTACGCAGAAGTCGAGGTTGGCCATGACCGAGTCGGGCGTGGTCAGTTCGACGACGACCTGGGCGCCGGAGTCGGTCAGCGTCTCCAGCTTGTCGCCCCGGCCGAGGGCGGCCACCAGCTCCATGTCGTCGGCGGCTTCGACGGCTCGTACGGCTTCCGAGCCGATCCGGCCCTTGGCGCCGAGGACCGCCACGCGCAGCTTGCTCATCTCTTGTGCTTCTTTCACCAGGGGGTTTGTCAGGCGACGGCGTCGTGCAGGCGAGCCGCCTGTTTGTCCTTCAGCGGGCCGATGACCGACAGGGAGGGCCGCCGTCCCAGGATCTCGCGGGCGACCGAGCGGACGTCGTCCGGGGTGACCGAGGCTATCCGGGACAGCATGTCGTCGACGGACATCTGCTCGCCCCAGCACAGCTCGCTCTTGCCGATACGGTTCATCAGCGCGCCGGTGTCCTCCAGGCCGAGGACCGTGGAGCCCTGGAGCTGGCCGATCGCGCGCCCGATCTCGTCGTCCGAGAGGCCGTGCTCGGCGACGTGGTCGAGTTCGTCGCGGCAGATCTTCAGCACGTCGTGCACCTGGGAGGGGCGGCAGCCGGCGTAGACGCCGAACAGACCGCAGTCGGCGAAGCCGGAGGTGTACGAGTACACGCTGTAGGCCAGGCCGCGCTTCTCGCGGACCTCCTGGAAGAGGCGGGAGGACATGCCGCCACCGAGGGCGGTGTTCAGGACGCCCAGGGCCCAGCGGCGCTCGTCGGTGCGGGACAGGCCCGGCATGCCGAGCACGACGTGGGCCTGCTCGGTCTTGCGGTCGATCAGCTCGACGCGGCCGGCGGTGCGCAGGGCGCGCTTGCCGTCGCGCGGGGCGACGGGCTCGGCGGTGAGGTCCTTGAAGGCGCCGGCCTTCTCGAAGGCGGCGCGGACCTGTCGGACGACCTTGGCGTGGTCGATGTTGCCGGCGCAGGCGACGACCAGGTGGGTCGGGTCGTAGTGCTTCTTGTAGAAGCGGCGGATGCGGTCGGCGGTGAGGGCGTTGACCGTGGCGACCGTGCCGAGGACCGGGCGGCCGAGGGGGTTGTCGCCGAACATCGTGCGCGCGAACAGGTCGTGCACGCAGTCGCCCGGGTCGTCCTCGGTCATGGCGATCTCTTCGAGGATGGCGCCGCGCTCGACGTCCACGTCCTCCTCGAGGATGAGCGAGCCGGTGAGCATGTCGCAGACGACGTCGATGGCGAGCGGCAGGTCCGTGTCGAGCACGCGTGCGTAGTAGCACGTGTACTCCTTCGCCGTGAACGCGTTCATCTCGCCGCCGACGGCGTCGATGGCGGAGGAGATGTCCAGGGCCGACCTGCGGTTCGTGCCCTTGAAGAGCAGGTGCTCCAGGTAGTGGGTGGCGCCGTTCAGCGCGGGCGTCTCGTCACGGGAGCCGACGTGCGCCCAGATGCCGAAGGTCGCCGAGCGGACCGAGGGCAGGGTCTCGGTGACGATGCGCAGGCCGCCCGGGAGGGTGGTCTTGCGGACCGTGCCGATGCCGTTCTGGCCTTTGATGAGGGTTTGGGTACGGGCGACGGCCCGCGCCTCCGAGGAGGTGCGGGCCGTCGCCTTGGAGCCACGGGACGTCACTGGTCGGCGTCGTCCTTCTTCGTCTCGTCGCCTTCCTCGCCCTCGATCACGGGGATGAGGGAGAGCTTGCCGCGGGAGTCGATCTCGGCGATCTCGACCTGGACCTTCTGGCCCACGCCGAGGACGTCCTCGACGTTCTCCACGCGCTTGCCGCCGGCCAGCTTGCGGATCTGCGAGATGTGCAGCAGACCGTCCTTGCCGGGGAGCAGGGAGACGAACGCGCCGAAGGTGGTCGTCTTCACGACCGTACCGAGGTAGCGCTCGCCGACCTCGGGCATCGTCGGGTTGGCGATGCCGTTGATCGTGGCGCGGGCGGCCTCGGCGGAGGGGCCGTCGGCGGCACCGATGTAGATGGTGCCGTCGTCCTCGATGGTGATCTCGGCGCCGGTGTCCTCCTGGATCTGGTTGATCATCTTGCCCTTGGGGCCGATGACCTCACCGATCTTGTCCACGGGGATCTTGACGGTGATGATCCGCGGGGCGTTCGGGGACATCTCGTCCGGGGTGTCGATCGCTTCCATCATCACGTCGAGGATGTGGAGGCGGGCGTCACGGGCCTGCTTCAGGGCCGCGCCCAGGACGGAGGCGGGGATGCCGTCCAGCTTGGTGTCGAGCTGGAGGGCGGTCACGAACTCCTTGGTGCCGGCGACCTTGAAGTCCATGTCGCCGAAGGCGTCCTCCGCACCGAGGATGTCGGTGAGGGTGACGTAATGCGTCTCGCCCTCGATCTCCTGGGAGATCAGGCCCATGGCGATACCGGCGACGGGGGCCTTCAGGGGCACACCGGCGTTCAGCAGCGACATGGTGGAGGCGCAGACCGAGCCCATGGACGTCGAGCCGTTGGAGCTGAGCGCCTCGGAGACCTGGCGGATCGCGTAGGGGAACTCCTCGCGCGTCGGCAGGACCGGGATCAGGGCGCGCTCGGCGAGGGCGCCGTGGCCGATCTCGCGGCGCTTCGGGGAGCCGACGCGGCCGGTCTCGCCGGTGGAGTACGGCGGGAAGTTGTAGTTGTGCATGTAGCGCTTGCGGGTCACCGGGGAGAGGGTGTCCAGCTGCTGCTCCATGCGGAGCATGTTCAGGGTGGTGACGCCCAGGATCTGGGTCTCGCCACGCTCGAACACGGCGGAGCCGTGGACCCGCGGGATGGCCTCGACCTCGGCGGCGAGCGTACGGATGTCCGTCAGCCCGCGGCCGTCGATGCGCTTCTTCTCCTTGATGACGCGCTCACGGACCAGGGTCTTGGTCAGCGAGCGGTACGCGGCGGAGATCTCCTTCTCGCGGCCCTCGAACTCCGGCAGGAGCTTCTCGGCGGCGAGCTGCTTGACGCGGTCCAGCTCGGCCTCGCGCTCCTGCTTGCCGGCGATGGTGAGCGCCTGGGCGAGCTCGGGCTTGACGGCGGCGGTGAGCGCCTCCAGGACGTCGTCCTGGTAGTCGAGGAAGATCGGGAACTCGCCGGTGGGCTTGGCGGCCTTGGAGGCGAGGTCCGACTGGGCCTTGCAGAGGACCTTGATGAAGGGCTTCGCGGCGTCCAGACCGGCCGCGACGACCTCCTCGGTCGGCGCCTCGGCGCCGCCCTCGACCAGCTTGATGGTCTTCTCGGTGGCCTCGGCCTCGACCATCATGATCGCGACGTCGCCGTCCTCCAGGACGCGGCCCGCGACGACCATGTCGAAGACGGCGTCCTCGAGCTCGGTGTGCGTCGGGAAGGCGACCCACTGGCCGCGGATCAGTGCGACGCGGACGCCGCCGATCGGGCCGGAGAAGGGCAGGCCGGCCAGCTGCGTGGACGCGGAGGCGGCGTTGATCGCCACGACGTCGTACAGGTGGTCGGGGTTGAGCGCCATGATCGTGGCCACGACCTGGATCTCGTTGCGCAGGCCCTTCTTGAAGGACGGGCGCAGCGGGCGGTCGATCAGGCGGCAGGTGAGGATCGCGTCCTCGGAGGGGCGGCCCTCGCGGCGGAAGAAGCTGCCGGGGATCTTACCGGCGGCGTACATCCGCTCCTCGACGTCCACCGTGAGCGGGAAGAAGTCGAGCTGGTCCTTGGGGTTCTTGGAGGCGGTGGTGGCCGACAGCACCATGGTGTCGTCGTCCAGGTACGCCACGGCGGAGCCGGCGGCCTGCTTGGCCAGGCGGCCCGTCTCGAAACGGATGGTGCGGGTGCCGAAGGCGCCGTTGTCGATGACGGCCTCGGCGTAGTGGGTCTCGTTCTCCACTAGCGTTTTCTCCTCGTCTTCGTCCCCGGCTGCCCGTGTGGCAGGGGGACGGTTGCGGAGATGCGCGCCGTGCTGTGCGGGCCGGTCTTCGATCGAAGCACCCGGGGCTCGCTTTCCCCCGGGGGCCACTACCGAGGACCGGCGGCGGCGTGGAGCGCCTCTCCTCTTCTTGTCGTGCTGTGTCGTCCGTATTGCGTTGTGCTACCACACTACAAAGGGGTGGTGACACTCCGCACGTACAGTTCCGCGCGTACAGCAAAGGGAGCGGTCCCGTTTCTCCCGGGAACCGCTCCCTTCACGGCGTCTTACTTGGCGCCCGCCGCACCGCGGCGGATGCCGAGGCGGTCGACCAGCGTACGGAAGCGCTGGATGTCCTTCTTCGCCAGGTACTGGAGAAGGCGGCGACGCTGACCCACCAGGATCAGCAGGCCACGGCGGGAGTGGTGGTCGTGCTTGTGGGTCTTGAGGTGCTCGGTCAGGTCGGAGATCCGACGCGACAGCAGGGCGACCTGGACCTCGGGGGAGCCGGTGTCACCCTCCTTGGTACCGAACTCGGCCATGATCTGCTTCTTCGTAGCGGCGTCGAGCGACACGCGTACTCCTCATCATCTGTGGATGGCCACCGAGTGCCCCCGGTCTGCTTCTCGGGGGAGCTTCCATGACTCGGAAGGCGGGGATCCGCTGGGCGCGGCCTCCAGGGCGATCGGCTCCGGGGGTGCGTACACAAACGGCCGTCGACCAGGGTACCAGGCGGTCGGGGGCGTCTTTGCCCTGGTCCCCGAACCTCCCGACCGGGGCCCGGGCGGCCACTAGGGTGGGCGGGCTCGGATCGTTCGTACGTCGGGAAGGGGTCGCTGCGAGATGGCGGAGACGGCTGAGGAGATCAAGGCACGCAAGGAGCGGGAGCGGGACGAGCTCTACGCCCTCGACATCTCCGGTGTCGAGTGGCACTGCGCGCCGGGCACCGAGGAGCACGAGGAGCGGGTCGAGATCGCGTACTTGCCCGAGGGGGCCGTGGCCATGCGGTCCTCGCTCGACCCGGAGACGGTGCTGCGCTACACCGAGGCGGAGTGGCGGGCGTTCGTGCTGGGGGCGCGGGACGGGGAGTTCGATCTCGAGCCGCGGTCGTCCGGCGAGGGTCTCGCCGCCACGTGAGCCCTGTCAGAGCGGGTGGCACGCGCGCGTGCCACCCGCTCTGACATGCGGCGCCCTGACGCGTGCGCTAGCCGGTCATGGCCCGCGCCTGCGCATAGACGTCGAAGACGGCCAGGGCCAGCGGGATCAAAGTGAGCAGGACGAAGCCCTCGGCAATCTCCAGGAAGCGCCCCCAGACGGGGGTGACGCCGCGGCGCGGAGCGATCAGGCCGATCGCGGTCACCAGGGTGGTGGCTACGGCGATGGCGGCTGCGAGCCAGACGGAGCGGATGTCGAGGCCGGCGGTGTCGCCTTGGAGGGCGTCCCGCCAGGACTCCACGGGCGGGTTCAGGGCCAGTCCGAGGCCGAGGAAGATCAGGGCGGCCAGACCGGCGGCGAGTGTGGCGCCGACCTGCGCCGTGTAGCGGAACAGCTGGGCTCGCATCAGCATCGCGACGCCTGTGGCCAGTGCGAGGAGCTGCGCCCATACGTTGTCCTCGAAGCCGAGGACGATCGACGCGCCGACGGCGACGAGGGCGCATCCACCAACGAGGCCGACGAGGAGTTCGTGGCCGCGGCGGGCCTGGGCGGCGATGCGCTCGGCGTCGAGGGGCTCCTGCTGTGCTGTCTCCTCCCTCGTGTAGCCGCCTGCGGGGGTGGGGGCGTCGAAGCCGATGGGCAACCGGGCGAAGCGCATGGACAGGCCAGGCAGGAAGGCGAGGGCGCAGACGGCGAGCGGGGCACATACAGCGGCGGTCTCGACGGGCCTGAGATGTGTGAGCATCGCAACGAACGTGGTGAGCAGACCGATCGCGGAGGCGAATACGAACGCCACGAAGGGGCCGTCGCCACCCGGCGACACCAGTGTGAGGACGACGGAGGCGACGAGGACCGCGGCGCACGCGAGCAGGAACTGCAGCCGTCCGATGCCCTGCCCCGCCGACAGGGGCAGCAGTCCGGAGCCCGCGACAGCGATGTTAGGGAGGGCGCCCAGGCCCAGGGCGACCGCGGAGCCCCGGTCTGTGTACACCCGCGCACGAACGCACGCCATGGTGGTCAGGAGGACACCGGCGACGGCGGCCAGGATGCCCTGGAGGCTGTGCATGTCGTGGCGGGTCTGGGAACTCCAGACCACGAAGGCGAGCAATGCGGACAGGATCCCACCCGCCATCAGCCCGGCGACACGGGTGAGGGTGCCACTCCACAGCGTGCGATCCTGGGTGACAGCGGCAGCCACCGCCTCGGAGACGTCGTCGAAGACCGCGGGGGGCAGCGACTCGGCAAAGGGCCGCAGCGTAAGCAACTCGCCGTCGAGGATCCGCTGTGCCGCGAAGGAGCGGGAACCGTCGAGAACGGTGCCGTCACGGCGTACGAGGTGATAGCCGACGGGAGCGCCCTCGGCGGGGCTCTGTCGGGAGAGCCGCAGGATCTCAGGGTAGAGGTCGGCGACCGCTAGGTCGTCAGGCAGTGCCACGTCGATCCGGCTGTCAGGCGCCACGATGGTGACCCGGCAGAAGCCAGACCCGGTGCCCACCCCGAGAGGGGCTCCGGTGCCCGCTCCGCTGGTCGCGCCGGTCGGCACTGAGGCCGTCATACTCACCTGCTGTTCCCCTCGTCAGTGGTGAAGACGATCGCGGCGCCAAGCGCCCGACCGCCGGTAAAGATCTCTGTACGTCGCGCCCACCGCCCGCGCCGCCGGTCACATGCGCTGCTTGGCTGAGGAGCAGGCGGCGGCACTCGTATCGAACGTTGCGGATTGCCCGGTTCTCCTGATCCGATTCGCAACTGCTCACACGTCTCGGGTGGCACCCTACCGTCCACCGATGTCATTGCTTGTCAGTAGGATCACGCTTCGCGATCGACGTTCGCCGGACACGGGCGGCAAATGGAACTGATCGGCTGGGCAAGGGAATTGGTGCGAAGTGAGCCACATCGTCGTCAAGCGCCCACCGCGAGCACTGCCTAGGGAAGTGCCCACGGAAGAAGTAATGCTGCAACCACCGCCCGAGCTTCCGCGCGGGCAGCAGGAAGGCGCCCTGATGCAGCTCCTGCCCATGCTCGGCATGGGCGGGTCCGTGGTGTTCTTCTTCAACCCCCAGGCCCATCCCTTCATGAAGATCATGGGCATGGTGATGGTGGCCTCGACGATCGCCATGGGCATCGCCATGCTGATCCGATATCGGCGGGGCACCCAAGGTCAGTTGGCCGACATGCGCCGCGACTACCTCAGATATCTGTCCCAGACCCGCCGCAACGCGCAAGATACAGCCAAGGCCCAACGCGACGCCCAGTACTACCTGCACCCTTCACCGGAGCAACTGTGGGCGCTGGTCGCAGAGGGCAGCCGGGTGTGGGAACGCCGCACTGGCGATGAGGACTTCGGGCAGGTGCGCGTGGGCCTCGGCCCGCAAGCCCTGGCCACACCTCTGATTCCGCCGGAAAGCGCGCCGGTGGACCAGCTGGAGCCGCTGACGGCGGGCGCCATGCAGCGCTTCCTGGCGGCACACAGCACCCTTGAGGACCTGCCGATGGCGGTCTCTCTGCGCGCCTTCTATCACGTGTCGATCAGCGGCGATCCGGCCACCGTACGCGGCGCCGCCCGCGCGATGACCGCTTCCCTCGCGTCGCTGCACTCCCCTGAGGATCTCGTCATCGCCGTCGCCGTCACCGGCGAGACTGCGCCCGAGTGGGAGTGGGCCAAGTGGCTGCCACATGTGCAGACGCAAAGGGAAGCTGACGGTGCCGGCAGCCTTCGCCTGATCAGCACCAACACTGTCGAACTCGAGGAACTGCTGAGCACCCGGCTCCAGGGCCGTCCGCGCTTCCATCCCACCGCGCCGCCGGTGCCCGAGCAGCCGCACGTGGTGGTCGTTCTCGACGGTGTCTCCCTGCCCCCCACCTCACTACTGGCCAGTCCGGAAGGCGTGCAGGGCGTGACAGTTCTCGAGGTGGCACCCGGCCACCTCACGGGCGGACGCGGTGATCTCTCCGTCGTCGTACATCCTCGCGAGCTGCGCCTGGAATCGGCGCACGGCATGGTCTACGAGGGCACGCCCGACGTGCTGTCCTACGAGGCAACGGAAGCCCTGGCCAGGCAGTTGGCTCCGCTGCGGCCGGCGTCGGGCGGTGACGACGACCAACCTCTCCTGGCGAACCTGGAGTTCACGGACCTGCTCAACCTCGGCGACGCCGCCGCCGTCGATCCCAGGCGCACCTGGCGGCCACGCTCGCAGTCCGAGCGGCTACGCGTGCCGATCGGCGTCGGCGAGGACGGCCGGCCCGTCATGCTCGACCTCAAGGAAGCAGCGCAGGAAGGCATGGGCCCGCACGGCCTGTGCGTCGGTGCCACGGGCTCGGGCAAGTCAGAACTCCTGCGCACGCTCGTCCTCGGCCTCGCCGTAACTCATTCCTCGGAAACCCTGAACTTCGTCCTCGCGGACTTCAAGGGCGGTGCGACCTTCGCCGGCATGGCCCGGATGCCGCACGTCGCCGCGGTCATCACCAATCTTGCGGACGACCTGACCCTCGTCGACCGCATGGGCGACTCCATCCGCGGTGAACTCAACCGCCGCCAGGAGATGCTGCGCGACGCCGGCAATTACGCCAACATTCATGCCTACGAGAAGGCGCGCGCGGCCGGTGCCCCGCTTCAGCCGATCCCCTCGCTCGTCATCGTCATCGACGAGTTCAGTGAATTGCTCACAGCCAAGCCGGACTTCATCGAGATGTTCGTGCAGATCGGCCGCATCGGCCGATCGCTCGGTGTGCACCTGCTGCTGGCCTCGCAACGCCTCGAAGAGGGGCGTCTGCGCGGCCTGGAAACGTACCTGTCGTACCGGATCGGCCTGCGGACGTTCTCGGCTGCGGAGTCGCGTGCCGCAATCGGCGTCCCGGACGCCTACGAGCTACCGAACGTCCCCGGTTCCGGCTTTCTGAAGTTCGGCACCGACGAAATGGTCCGCTTCAAAGCCGCGTACGTCTCTGGTGTGTACCGCGCGAGTTCCCAGCAGGCAGCGGCGTTCAGCGGACCGATCCCGGTCGACCGCAAGCCCGTGCTGTTCACCGCGTCCCCGGTGCCGGTCCAGTACGTGGCGGTACCGCAGCAGCGTCAGGAGGAGGAACCGGACAGGGCCGACGACGCGCTCGCCGATACCGTGCTCGACGTCATCGTGCGGCGTCTCGAGGCGCAGGGCCCGGCAGCCCACCAGGTGTGGCTGCCACCCCTCGACAGCCCGCCGTCACTGGACTCGTTGCTGCCTGGCCTGGCTGCGGTGCCGGGCCGCGGTCTCACCCAGCCCGGCTACGAGGGCGCGGGCCGGCTCGTCGTCCCGGTCGGGCTCGTCGACAAGCCGTACGAGCAGCGGCGCGACCCGCTCTGGACGGACTTCGCAGGCGCGGCCGGCCATATGCAGATCCTCGGTGGCCCGCAGTCCGGCAAGTCAACCTTGCTGCGCTCGATCCTCGCGTCGTTCGCGCTCACGCACACCCCGCAGGAGGTGCAGTTCTACGGACTCGACTTCGGCGGTGGCGGCCTGTCGGCGATGGCGGGACTGCCACACGTGGGCGGGGTGGCCTCGCGTCTGGACCCCGAGAAAGTGCGGCGTACGGTCGCCGAGGTGTACGGCATCATGACGCGGCGTGAGGAGTACTTCCGCACCGCAGGCATCTCCTCCATCGCCGAGTTCCGGGCTCGTCGCGCGCGGGGCGACATCTCGACGACCGACCAGCCGTGGGGTGATGTCTTCCTCGTCATCGACGGCTGGGGCAACTTCCGTTCGGACTACGACGGGCTGGAGCCCGCGGTGCTGGACATCGCGGCGCGCGGTCTCGGCTACGGCATCCATGTGATTCTCACCGCCTCGCGCTCGATGGAGGTCCGTGCCAACCTCAAGGACCATCTGATGAACCGCCTTGAGCTGAGGCTCGGTGACCCCATGGACTCCGAGTTCGACCGCAAGGTCGCGGCCAATGTGCCGACCGGCGTGCCGGGCCGCGGTCAGACCCCGCAGAAGCAGCACTTCATGGCGGCGGTCCCCCGGATCGACGGTCTCTCCTCCGACACGGACCTGGCCGAGGCGACGCAGGCTCTCACCACCGAGGTCTCCCGGCACTGGCAGCAGCCGGGTGCCCCGGAAGTCCGGCTACTACCGAGGGAGTTCCGGGCGGACCAGCTTCCCCCTGGCAACCGCTTCCCGAACCGCGGGATCTCCTTCGCGCTTGACGAGGACAACCTCCAGCCGGTGTTCGTGGACTTCGACCAGGACCCGTTCTTCCTCATCTTCGGCGAGAGCGAGTCCGGCAAGTCCAACCTGTTGAAGCTGCTCATCCAGCGCCTCACCGAGCGCTATGACGGCGACGAGTGCAAGCTGTTCGTGGTCGACAACCGGCGCTCTCTGCTGGGCCTGACGCCGAACTCGCATCTGGCGGAATACATCCCCATGTCGAACCAGATGCAGCACCACATGGACGCGCTTGCCAACCTGATGCAGCGCCGTACGCCCACCGCGGACGTGACGCCCGATCAACTGCGCGACCGCAGCTGGTGGCGTGGCCCGACGGTCTACATCGTCATCGACGACTACGACCTGGTGTCCACGTCGAGCGGCAATCCGCTGTCCGGCCTGACGGAACTGCTGCCGTTCGCCCGGGACGTGGGGGTGCGGTTCATCATCGCCAGGTCGACGGCGGGCGCGGGGCGGGCTGGGTACGAGCCCTTCATGCAGCGTATGAAGGAACTCGGGGCGCAAGGTGTGGTGCTCGCCGGCGATCCCGGCGAAGGAGATCTGCTGGGTGGCGTGCGGCCGCGTCCGATGCCTGCGGGCAGGGGTGTGTTCGTGTCCCGCAAGCGGGGCAAGCCGCTGGTTCAGATCGGGTTGGTGCCTGAGGGGCACGGAGGGTGAAGCCCCTGCGGCGGGTCGCGTCCGACCACCCGCCCGTCGCCCTCTGCGGCGGCTGACCCGGTGCGGGCCGATCTGCGCAGCAGGCCGTCGTACGAGCGTGCGACAACAGGCAGGCTTCTGCCGCCGTCTCCTTCACCGGGGGGACGAGTCGCACGAGAATCCGTCCGAGCGTATCGAGCGCCTTGGGAGGCTGGCCGCGGCGACCGCCCGCGACGCGACCGACGGCTGGCCGTACCCGCAAGGACATCCGCATCAGTGGGTGGGCTGGATGCAGGAAGCCGACGAGTCCTGGTTCGTCCCGTACGCGTAGCCCGCATGGGCATGTGCGAGAGTGTCCCGGCCAGGCACGGGTGATCTTCCGCATCCAGGTTGATCACCCGGCTGCTCAAGGGGTCTTCGGGGAAACACAGGCGGGGTGGGCGTCTCCCGCGCACGCCCACCCCCGCAACTGAACCCTCCGCGCTCTACATGAAGTAGCTGGCGGCTTTCTTGTCGCCCTCCATGTACGTACCGCCGGACTGGCCGACGACGTGGCCGATGCCCATCAGGGCCTGGTGGATGTCGTTGGCTTCCTTGTCCCAGCGGCGCAGCTTCTCGTTGAACTGGTCCTGCGCCTGGCCCGCCCAGTACTGCCGACTGTTCTCCACCATCTGTCGGAGTTCCTGCAGATCCTGTTCGAGCTGCTTTGCCTCGTTACCGATCCTGGTGGCCGCGAAGTCCAGCCCGTCATAGGCGACGGAAAGACCGTCGTTGTTGCGGCTCATGCCTGCCAACCTCGTCTCATGTGTGTGCCGAGTGGTGTGCGGTGAAAGCTACCGATGACCGACGCCCTGGGGTCCAACCCCTCCGTCACGGTCGTCTCACATCGAGTTGAAAGCAGACGGCTGAACCGTGGGTGCACCGTCATTGACGCTGATTCGGCTGACCGCGGCGCGCACCTCGTCTTCCTTGCTGTCCGTGATGTTGCGCGCCGTGGTCATCGCTTCCATGACATCGCCGAGAATGCTGCCGATGTTCTTCAGCGACTCGTTGATCTCGTACTGCTTCCGGTCGAACTCGGCACGGCCGATACCCTGCCACTGACCTTCGAGACCATCGATGACGCCCTGGAGGCCGTGCACGCGCTTCCGGATGTTCTCGTACTTCTCGTACATCTGCTTCTGCAGCTTGATTACCGCTAGGTCTTCAAGCTTCTGGTCGACAGCCATAACCAGCCTTTCCTTGCTGTGTCTGTTGTCTGACGGTTCGGTCCTGCATGCTCCCCTCAAGGAGGCAGGCACGCTGCGGATGCCCTGTCCCGTGTCTCAGGCTCATGTGGCCACCGGGGTGCGGGCGGCTGGTCGCGTCACCTCGAACGCCGTGCCCGCAGGACGGCCCCGCCGGCGCCGCCGATCACGACCAAAGCGACCGTGACGCCGAGGGCGATCCAGAGTGTGTTGCTGTCGTCCGCGGATTCCGCGCTTGCTCCTGTCGCCGACGTGCCGCCGGTTGACGTCGCATCAGGGGTCGGGGACCGGTCCGACGCAGACGGTGTCGGTGAGGTGCTGGCCCTCTTGGTCTTGTCGGCGGACTTGGCCAACAGGTCTCCGCCGTTCACCTTCGCGAGCGGATCGACGTCCGGCGCTCCCGCGTCGTAATCGGGGTTTGCCAGGACGATGCGCGGCCGGATGAACCCGTAGCCCACGTATCTGCTCGGCTTGTCCTTGGGCCAGGAGCGGCTGGCGGTGTCGATCAGGGCGCGGGTGACCTGGTTGACCGTCCAGTCGGGGTGGGCGGACCAGATCAGTGCGGCGGCAGCGGAGACGAGTGCGGTCGCCTGGCTCGATCCCGCTCCGTCACAGTACGAACGGAAGGTCTGGTCGCACCAGACAGGGATCGACTTGCCAGGCGCCCCGAGGTCGGCATATCCCTGTGCCGATATTTCCGAGCTCTTCGTAACCGTGTAAGAGGAGTCGACCGCCGCGATGCCGAGTACGTAGGGGTAGGCGGCCGGCATATCGGGGTGGCCGTCATTTCCTACTGCCGCCACGAGCAGCTTGCCCTTTGA
Organism: Streptomyces sp. SudanB52_2052; assembly: GCF_964272415.1. NCBI lineage: Bacteria > Bacillati > Actinomycetota > Actinomycetes > Kitasatosporales > Streptomycetaceae > Streptomyces > Streptomyces sp. SudanB52_2052. The sequence goes on from NZ_OZ186796.1 coordinate 2,486,734, forward strand.
AGCAGCGTATTTGACCGCGGCCTTGGAATCCTCGGAGTTCATGCCTCCGAGGGACATGCTGATGATCTTGGCGTCAGTGTCCGCCGCCGCCCGCAACGCCTGCCAGGCATAAGGTGTCTTGTCCTTGTCCGCCCCGTCCTTGAGTCCTTCGAGCTGCACCCGATACGGAACGACTCCGGCTCCCGGTGCCAGCCCCCGGAGGCCACCTTCGGCACCGGTACCGGCAATCAACTCGGCCATGCTGGTTCCATGGCCCGAGTAGTCGTCAGTGGCGCGGTAGGCGACCGACTTGGGGACTTCGTCGGCCAGAATCTGCCCCTTCAGCGAGGGTGTGTCCGGGTTCACACCTGTGTCGATGAGAGCGATCTTCACGCCCTCGCCCGTGCTGACCTTCCACATCTGCTCGGTCTGCATCGGCCTCAAGTACCACTGCTGCGATTGGGCGTCAGCCGCAGCGGCACCAGGGGCCGGCCCCATGCTCAGAGCCGCCAGAGTGCCGACGATCGCACCCACCGCTCCCACTCGCCTGCCGCTCCGTGTCCCGAGGAGCGCTGCCCGATCGGCTCGTCGGCTGATCCCTGACTTCATGACGTTGTTAGTCCTCGCTGGAGCTCAGTTGGCGACCGGCGGTACATCGCGCCGTGGCTTGTCGGGCGGGCCTGGCTCCCCGTCGTCGACCAAGTAGTCGGGGCACGGGGTTCCCGGCGCGTTTCTGCCCTCGCCGGGCTCTGCCTTGCCAGCCGGAACACGGACGAGGCCCGTGCCTCCCCGCGTCATGCCGTTACGCTCGGCCTGGACGGCGGAGTTGCGCGCGCTCGGGTTGCCGGTCACAGGCTTGGGCCCGCCCGTTCCTTCCCGAGCGGCACCACCCGTGCCACTCCCGGTCCTGACCCCGGACGGGGGCGTTCCGACGACCCCACGCTGCCCGGGGCCACCGGTCAACGGCTGGGGCATGGCCTTCGGACCAGCGCCGATCACCGTGCCACGAGGAACCCTCGCCCCGCCCTTCGCCGGGACACCGCCGGCGGTCGTAGGCCGCCCACCGACGACACCGTTCGCGCGACCCGCGCCGGTTGCGGGGCCGGCGGTGGCTCGCGGTGCTGCCGTGCCGCCGACTCGAGGTGTACCCCCGGTGACCCCGTGGCCCATCGGGGACGACTTCGCAGTGGAACCGGTCGCCCTGGCAGCCGGCTGTCCGGTCGGCGTGGGGCGTCCCGTCTGGCTCGTGGAACCGGGCCCTGTGGTACGCCCAGTGCCGGAGTTGGTCACGCCGGGCTGAGTGCGACCCTGAGCAGAGGCAGGAGCACGAAGACCGTTCGAACCGCCTGCTGTCCTTCCGGAGACACGGTTCGGAACCGGAGTCCCGTGACTGTCGAACATGCCGGTCTGCCCACCCACCGTGGGCTGGGTTCCGGTGGCTGGCGGCGTGTGCCCAGTTGCTGTCGTTGTCGTGGCGGGTGGCAGAGTACCGACGCTGTCGATATTGGTGCGGACAGGGTCATCCGGGTAGGCGACCGTCCCCACGGGCGTCGATGGAACCGGCGTGTCGCTTGAGCCGGGCACTCCACTACGTCCTGCCGATTCAGTCGGCGTGTAACGGCCTGTGCTTGCTGCCGACCCGTCACTGACCGAGGCTGCTCCGCTTGAACCAGAACCTTCCGTCTGGCGAGGCTGAGGCACGCCGACGTCGGGCATGGACCTGAACGTCGGGGGCTTCTCCTGCAGCGCCTGAAGTTGCTGGCTTGAGACCGCGTAGTACGACGCCAGCCGATTCATCTGGTTGATCGCCTCTTGGCGGTCCTTCTCCACCTTCACAGCGGCGTCGTACTCGCCCTTGTCCGCAGCCTTCTCAGCGTCCGTGAAGCTTTCGGGGCGCTTCCGGTTGTGCGGGTCACGCGTCGGCATGGCACGGCGTACCGACGCGAGGCCGACCGCGGCAGCGGTGATCTGGTCACCCGCTTTTCCGGCGAAGTCGCTCAGGTCGTGCGTGCTGGCGACGAGGGAACTACCCCAGTCCCGGAAGGCAGTGCCGGCCTGGCCGATCCAGCGGAGCTTGTTGATGCGACCGTCAAGCTCGTCGGCTGCCGCCTTCACAGCGTCGCGTGCGTCCCACAGGGCCTTGCCCGACGACTCCAAGTCCTCGGGGTCCGTCTGGTCGACCAGGTCGATCATCTCGTTGAGGTCGAGGTTCTTCGCGTCGAAGTCCGTGCTACCGAACACGGCCTTCCCCGGGGCGGTGGCCCCTACCACCGCTCGCAGGGGGTCGCTCACCAGCCTGGCGAGTAACCCGTTTCCCTCCGGTTCCTCGACATTCCGAGCGATGTCGGCGAAGGAGTTCTGGTCGGAAACCCTGCCGAGGTCGGCCTTGTGCTGCTCGTCGCTCATCGTCAAGCCCCCATCCCGGACTTGCCATCACCGGAGGAATGGCCGCTCGCCTTGCTCTGGATCTCGTCGATCTCCCACTGGATCGCCCAGAACCTCTGACGCTGTTCCTCTTCGAGGTTGTCGAAGCCGATGGAGGCGCCCCTGACGGCGATGCCGATCGCCTCGATCTGCAGATGGAGGGTCTTGGACAAGGTGGTGAGCTGGTCGTGCACGCTGTTGTACTGGGCGTACAGCGTGTGTGCCTCAGGGAAGACGTCGGACCTGCCGTTACTCAGGGACGATGCTTTGATGGTCTGGGCGCCGACCTTCGTTGGGTCGCCGGCCGAACCCTCAAGATCCCGAAGTACCGCATCCACCCGCGACACGAAGTCGCTGAGCGCTTCGCCGCTGGCCTCCAGATCCGCCGCCCTGGCTGCCGACACGCCCCCCACCATGTCCGCCGGAAGCAAGACATCCCTCCCCGTTTCCCCGTGATAGCCATCGGGCCCGAACCGATCGGGACCGATCGCTCGCTGCGCGCGCGTCAGCAAAGCGAGCTGCGCCTGACAGCGCCTTCACCACTGTAGTCACCCTGCGCAACTGGGCCAACCGAGGCGCGTGTTAACTCAGTTACGGGACCGAATGCGATGCCACAGTTGCCCGAAGGGAGACTGGCCGCGACCAGCCGCCACCGGGAGCTCGGCTCACTCATCAGCCTGTACGCCGTGGGTCCCGCGGGCCTTGCATGACCTGCCGGGGCACGCCTGCAGCTCCCCCGAACCTTCACGCCGGACAATCCACCCGTAAGAGACCTGCGCCTCTTCCTCCCCGGAGCCCATTGCTAAGTTGGCCACCAAACCACAGCACCGGAGCCACGGCATCCACCTCGCCCCGGATCCGGCGCCGAGCAGCACGGGGGAAGGATCCGCCCATGGCATGGGACGAGTGGGAGCAGCTCAAGACGCAGGCGGTCGAACGTCATTCCGCGCAGATGCAGTTGAACCAACTCGACCCGGGCGACGGCTCCCCCGGCACGGCCGGCGGCGCCGGCAAGTACGGCGACCTGAAGGTGGCGAACGCCTCGTTGGCCAAGATCAGCAAGTCGGCGCATTCCCTGTACAACGTCCTTTGGGACAAGGCTCGCGTCGCCGTTCCCAGCAGCGACTCCGCGGCCAGTGATCTGTCGAAGCAGGGCTTCGCGCTCGGGGCGGGGCTGCAGCATGTGTCGAACCGCTGGGAGCAACAGCTCAAGTCCCTCATGGACGCCTGTGCGCAGATCACGAACCACCTGCAGGTCACAAAGAAGATTCACGCGGGCGACGAGAACTTCATCGTGCGCCAGATGAGCAGCATCGACGCCCTGGACGCCGGCTTCGACGAGCGCGTCGGGCAGCCCGGTGAGAAAAACCCTGTATACGGGGAGAAGAAGGAAGAGAAGAAGAAGGAAGAGTAGCGGCAGGGCCACCGGGTGACACCGGAGTGTCCCCTCCTCGGCCCAAGACCGGCCAGCATCGCACCGACTCGATCTGCCACTGCTCGACACTTCTGGGGATATTCACCGATGGACCTCGAAACCCTGCGCGACGCCAACTTCAAGCTGCTGGACGACGCCGTCACGGACTGGTCTACCCTCGTCAAGAACCTCGCAACGCTGAAGAAGGACGCCGAGGACGAGCTGCACCAGGCTGCGAACAAAGCGGACTGGGCCGGCGTGAACGCTCAAGTTTCGAAGGAATTCATCGGCAAGACGGCCGGCGAGTTCAGCGACGCGCACACCCAGGCCAGCACGATCCACAAAATCCTCGCGGACACACGGGGCGAGCTGAAGGGGTATCACCAACAACTCGTCGACGCCATCGAGGGAGGTCGGAAGAGGAATCTGACGGTCATCGGCTACGAGGGTGGATTCACTGTCACGTCGAGCGTGCCGCCGGAGGGTCGGGCACAGCAGGACAAGGACAACCAGTCCGAGATCACCTCACTCCGCGACCAACTCCAGAGCATCCTCGACAAGGCGACCGAGAGCGACAACTCGGCCAAGACCGTCCTGCAGGCCATCGCCGACCAGAGCAAACTCGGTTTCTCGGACGCCTCGTACAAGGACCGGGACAGCGCCGCCGAGGCCCTCAAGCAGGCCACGGAGCTGGCGAAGCTGGCACGGAAGGATCCCAAGGACCTCAGTCCTGAGGAATTCGACCGGCTTCTCAACGGGCTCAACAAGTACGGCACCGACGCTTTGTTCGCCGAAAGGTTCGCCACGACGCTCGGCCCGCAGAAGACTCTGGAGTTCTGGACCGGTGTCAACGACCCGCACCGGGGCAACTACGAGCTCGGGCAGAAGCGGCTGGACAAGTTCGACGATCTGCAGCGCAGCCTGGGCACCACGCTCGCCCATGCCACGCAGAGCGATTCGGTCGCGATGACCGAGTGGAAGCGCACGTTGATCGACATCGGTGACAAGCCGGTCTATGGCAACAACGGCGGCGGCCCCATGGGCTTCCAGGTCATGAGTAACCTGATGCGGACCGGGGACTACGACGACCAGTTCCTGAAGGACTACGGCAGCAAGCTCATGGCCACCGAGCGCAAGCTCACGGGCAACGGCGAGCACGCCAACATGGCGTGGCAGCACATGGGTGCGGACCCCTGGCTGAACCGCATCGGTGAGGACAGCGGCTCCGACCCGCTCACCGGCTATCTGAAGGGTCTCTCCAACAGCCCTGATGCCGCTACGGACTTCTTCAACCAGGAGTTCGTCTCGAAGGATGACCCAGACAACCCGTTTGAACGAGACTCGGATGACGAAAACACCCACAAGGGCAAGGTGTCGCTGTCCAACTTCGAGTATCTCTTTGAAGAGCGGGAGTGGCCGAAGGAGACCGATCTCAAGGGCGACGACCTACGCACCGGCGAGAACAACCTCGCCTTGGCGCTGGAGGCGGCAACCACGGGGCATCCGGCGGGCGAGGTACCTACCATCGACACACCGGCGCACACGCGAGAGCAGTCCCAGCTCATGGAGAGCCTGGTCGCGTCGATCGCGGACGAACCGGAGCGGCTCACCGGCCGGGGGTTCATGACCGACAGCGTCGGACAGATCACGTCGGAGTACCTGCCGGACATCAACCGCTCCATGACCGACGTCGTGCGGGATCCGAACTCGGACAAATGGCGGGAGGTCGAGAAGCTGTACCCCGTCGCCGGCTCGGAAGCCAAGCTGGATCACGCGTCGGTGAGCAAGCTGCTCTTCGCCGTCGGCCAGAACCCGGATGGGTACGCCGCTGTCGAGGTCGGCCAGAAGGCGTACATGGGCAAGCTGATGGACTACCACCTGAACCCGGACCTGCCGGAGGCCCAGCGGCTCTCCGACGACGAAGAACTGGTCATCCGGCAGATCGCCGGCCGATCCGGTGAGGTGTCCGGCACGCTCGCGCTGGGCGCGCAGGAGTACATCGGCAAGGAGGCTTCGGACAAGGACAAGGAATACGAGCACGCCGTCGCCCAGAAGAAGAACATCATCTCCGGTACGGTCGGCACCGTGGTCGGCGTCGGTACGTCCTTCGTCGCCACCCCCTGGGTCGGGGCGGCGGTCGGCGGCACCGTCGGCACAGTCACCAGCACCGTCCTGGAATCGGTGTTCAAGGACGCCGAGGGCCACGCCAAGGACCAGGCGCAACAGACCGGTGGCGAGTACTGGCAGGAAGGCCTGACACGGAACCTGACCGTCACGGAGGATGCCGCCCGGACGGCGTCGGACAAGTACCACACGATGGACACGAGCGACGCCGGTATCACAGCCCGTGAGGCGGCCCGCCAGGGTTACATCAACGCACGCGCCATCGTGGACGGACAGGCGCCCGGTAGCATCGCCGCCTTCTGATCATCTCTGCCCGACGAAGGGGATCTTGTGAGTGTTCGCCCTGCACCTCGGCGACAGCGAGGCATGACTGCCGTCGCGGCGATCTCTGTCCTTGCTGCCGCGATGTCCGCATGTGACAGTAATGAGTCCGCCCGCGACTACGCAGTTCCGAAGAAGCTGTGCGGCGTCGCTGTCGACGCCGGAGACCTCGAGCCATTCCTCCCTAACGGCAAGGGCATCACCGTGCGGGACAAGTCCGGCGGTGGGACAAAGGTGTGCGAGGTCGTCGTGGACAACAAGCTAGCCCTAAGGGCCACGCAGGCATGGGTGGAAGAGGGGAAGACCACGGCCTACTTCGCCTCCAGCCAGTCGCTCAAGGCCCCCGAGCATTCGGCTGAAGAGGAACGGTTCCGCTACTCGGGGAACGAGGCCTTTGGAAAGACGGATGGCTGTGTCGACGAGCGACACGGCCAGGAACTGTACACAGCGGTGCAGGCCCAGGGCTCGGACCACAGCGATGCCGAGGCGATGAAGCGGCTCATCACCGCCTATACGAGCGAGGTCGAGGCTTCAGCGGCGTGCAAGGCGGGCGGATTGAAGTGAGATTACGCGCCGCCTCGTCATCCCGAGGGTTCTCCTACTCAGCGGTATGCAGCGCCCACTAGCCGGACACAATTTCACCTGGCTTCTAGGCGTGTCACTTATGGCTGGCCAGCGGAGACGCCGAACCCCTGGATGGCCATGTAGATAAGCATGCCAGCGAGGAACACGAACAGGATACGAGTGATGGTAAAGGCCGAGTCGGGCACTTCTTCAGCTCCTGGGTTGAACCGTCGGCGCCGGTCTCGTACCCACTCTGCCTTGATGCAGGCCATGGCCAGAAAAACGACTGCCAGAACGATGCCCATCAGATTGAGTTTGTCGAGTGCATTCATACTTGTCGCTCCTGCCCTGTCTCAGTCACTAAACGTGCCGTCGCCTACGCGCATCCCGCACGGCGATCGCTGCTCCGCCCAAGCCAGCCACCAGAACCAGCCCCCCGACCACCACGTACGTACCCAACCGCACGTTTCGCTCCTGCTCCGACTCCCCTAGATGGACCGGTTCCACCGACGGCGCCACGCCCGTCGCCACGCCGCTCTCGGGCTTTGGGGACTCCACCGGGTTGGCAGGGTCAATGTCCGTCACCGCCTTGACCGGGTCCACCACCCCCCACCCGACCAGCCGGTCCCGGCCGGGGATCGTGCGTTCCGCTGTCTGTTGGATCTGGGCGACGACCTGCTGGGCCGTCCAGTTGGGGTGTTTCGCCTTCAGGAGCGCTGCCACTCCGGCCACATAAGGGGCCGAGAAGCTGGTGCCGTTGTCGGAACAATGGCCGTCACCGGGGACGGTGGAGATCATGTCGACACCAGGGGCGGCCACGCCCACGAACTCGCCCGACTGGGAAAAGGACGCGCGCTCGTTGTTGCGGTCCGAGGAGGCCACCGCGAGGACCCCTTTGAATGACGCCGGATAGGTGATCTTGACGTTGCCGCCGAGGCCGTCGTTGCCCGCTGAAGCAACCACAACCACCTTGTGGTCGAGAGCGTAATCGACGGCTTGCTTCAGGCTGGCCTCAGGCCTGACCGCGTTGGCCGTGTCCTGGGAGATGTTGATGACGTCGGCACCCGCGTCCACGGCGTAGCGAATGGACAGGGCCAGATACTCGGCCGTCCCGTTGCCCTGGGCGTCGTTTTGTTGGATGGGGATGATCGTGGCCTCAGGAGCGAGGCCGACGAAGCCGGTCCCCTTGGCCGGGCGGGCGGCGATGATGCCGGCCACCCGCGTGCCGTGGCCGACGGTGTCCGTCGTGCCTTGCTCGTTGCCGCGTTCGATCTTCTCGCCCTTGGCGTTCTTCGGTGGGAGGAAGTTCTTGCCCTTGGAGACGTCGACAGCACGGACGAGTTGGGGGTTCTTGACGTCGACGCCGGTGTCGATCACCGCTACCTGGGCTCCCTTGCCCTTCGTCTCCGCCCAGAGCTCGTCGAGGTTGACCCGCTGCAGCGACCACGGGCGGCCCTCGTACTTCTTCGAGGGGAATGTGCACTGGCCGCTGTCGTCCGCTCGTGCCACGGGTGCCAGAAGGGTGAGATGCGCCGTGGCCGCGAAAGAGGTCGTGGTGACCAGGGCCGCCGCGACCGTACATCCCCTCCGCGCTGCCAGGGTCTTACGCGCCTTGGGCCTCATGTCGCCCTCTCCTCAGCATGAGTTCGCTCTCCTACGGGACTGCGTCGGCTACGAACCCTGTGGCTGCCGCGCCGCCGCCTCCGACAGGCGTGGTCCGGTCGGCAGGAACGTCGACCACTCCGCCGGGACAGGAGCCGGGTCGACCTGCTCATAACCCAGCCGGGTCTGGGCGATCTTGGCTTCCGTCAGCTCCTGCTGACGCTGCTCGGCGGAGGTTCCGATGCCTTTGTCGTCGCTCGCGCTGTCACTGTTGGACTGCAGGGCATAGCGCAGGCCGGTGTCGGTGACCAGGAAGACGCTGCCTGCCTTGGTCTCCTTGCCCTTGAACTGGCGGTAGAGCTGGCCGGAGCCCGGGGTGACGTAAGCGCTGGACGACCCGGTGGGCAGCTGCGCGGGGAAGTCGGTGCCCACCCAGGTGGACAAGGTGGTCGCGCCGCTGCCGACGTCGACCGAGCGCAGGACGTTGCAGACGGTGTTGCGCCCGCTCGTCGCGCTGGCGCCGTCGTTGACCGTCCTCGGCTTGTACGCCGGCCACTTCTTGCTGCCCATGAAGGTCGTGCTCTCCACGACCGCACCGGGGCTGACCTGCTGTGCCTCGCCCGCCTGCCCGACGGCTACCAGGTCGCTGCTGTTGAGCAGCAGCGTAGCGGTGAACTCGGAGATGCGGGCTACGCGGCCGGGCAGTACGACGTAGTACTGCATCCTCGTTCCGTCATAGGCCTTGATGACCATGCCCACCTTGTCGTACTCCCCGAGGCTGTCGGAGGCGCCTGCCGCCTGGCCCGGCGTGCCCTCGACCGTCGGAATCGAAAGCGGGTCACCCGTGCGCAGGGTGTCGAGCCACTCCTGTGACACCCGCTGCGGGGCGCGGCTCCGGGTGTCGAGAGCTTTGAGGAGTTCCTTGTCGGTCGGGTCGGCGATCCGGTACGCGTAGCCACGGGAGTCGATGACGTACTGGGTCCTGCCGTCCGGGCCGACGACGTACATCAGGTCGCCCCTGGCGAGCTTGTTGCCGCCCTCGGTCCTGGACCACTCCTTCTCGGCGAGGACGAATGCCGCCTTCTGAATGGCACGGCCGCCGTCTGCGGGACGCTCGCAGACCATCCAGCGCTTGGGGGCCTCCGCCTCGCCGCCGGACGGCAGCCGGTCTGGGGCGTACGGGATGCCGATCGTGGCGCCGTGCGGCGGTTTGCCGCTGTCCAGGACCTTCTCGTCGACGGTGATGACGCTGGTCTTGCTCGGCTCCAGGAGCAGCTTGGCGGACGCCATGTTGAGCACCGGGTGCAGCTGCTTCTCGCCGCCCGTTTCCAGCACGACGTACCGCGTGGTCGAGTCACTCGCGACGATGACGTGCTCACCCGGCTCGTCCCAGCCTCGGGGGGCCGTCGGGCTGAACAGGCCGACGGCCCCGAACACCGCGAGGACCACCACGCCGACGACGGTGCCGGGCCAGACCGCGCTCAGTGGCTTGGGTGCTCCCTCCTCCGAACCCGAAGGCGAGGGACGCAGAAAGGATGCGAGTGTGCGGCGCTTCGCGAAGGTATAGGCGTTGAGTTCGTCACGCCGTGATGCCATGTTGTCCGCTCACTCCTCGTGCGGAGCCATGGGGCACGTCAAGATCCGTCCCCCGGCTTTCGGTTCCCTCTGCTGCCTCGGTTGTCAGCTCCGGCCCCTACTATGCCTGTTGCGTGGGCCTACGTGCGGCACGGGTAGGGTGCCATGGGCCCCAAGAGGCTTGCGCTGCGCTGGATTCGGGATCATTCGGGGGTTTGTGAGTGATGGCTTCCGCACCGCGGGCCAGGTCGCGGTCGCAATCGGGGTCGCGTCCGCGCAGCGTCGGCCGACCAGGCCCCCAGGGCTCCGCACCGGCCACGCCTGACAGGGCGGCGACCGGCAGCACCGTCACACCTACCTTGAGGGCGCGCTCGAATCGCGGTGGCTCGTTCGCGGTGCAGCGGCTCGTACTGCTGGAGCTGGCGGCGGCGCTCGTGGTCGGCGGCTGGTGCATCGGCACCTACGCGCTGGTCCCGGCTGCCGCTGTCGCCGCCCTGCTCGTGGCACTCGCGTTCGTACGTCGCCGTGGACGCTCCCTGCCCGAGTGGCTGGCGTCCGTGCAGGCCTTGCGATCCCGTCGCCGGAGTGCCGCGAACTCACCGGCACCTCCCGGCACCGACTCCGGTCTTGTCCCTGCCGTCGAGTGCGTCCCGAGCCTGCGCACGTACAGCTACAGCCGTGGCGACGACCGGCGGCCGGTCGGCATGGTGGGTGACGGGGCCTTCCTGACTGTGGTGCTCCAGGTCGAGGCGGACGCCGGTGCCCTGCGCGCCGAACTGAGCCGCAGGCCGCTGCCCGTGGCCCACGTGCGGGACGCATTGGAGGTGGACGGGATACGTCTGGAGTCGGCGCAGATCGTGGTGCACACCCAGCCCGCTCCCGCCCCGCATCTGCCGCAGCAGTCGGTCGTGGTGACCAACTACACGCAGCTGCAAGCGCAAGTCGCCTCACCTGCCGTCAGGATCATGTGGGTCGCGCTGAAACTGGATCCCGAGCTGTGCCCGGAAGCGGTGGCCGCGCGCGGGGGCGGACTCCTGGGGGCGCAGAAGTGCCTTTCCCGGGCGGGGGAACACCTGTCGAGCCGACTGACCGGTGCCGGATTCCGCGCAACCCTTCTCACGGAGGAGGAATTGACGGCCGCCATCGCCACCTCCGTGTGTGCCAACCCGATGGTGACCGCCCAGGCCGAGCGTGGCGAGGCACCGCATCGGCGAACCGAAGAATCCAGCCGTAGCTGGCGCTGCGACAACCGTCGGCACACCACCTATTGGGTGCGCCGCTGGCCTCCCCTGGGAGGGGCGGGTGCTGCGCCGGCGCAGTTGGTGGCATCGTTGACCTCGGTTCCCGCACTGGCGACGACGTTCAGCCTCACGCTGGCCCGGGGCGGGCATCAAGAGGTGACGGTGGCAGGACACCTGCGCATCACAGGCAGAAGCAGTGATGAACTGACGGCTGCCCGGCGTGATGTCGAGCATGCGGCACGGCAGGCCCGGGTCGGGCTCGCCCGTCTGGACCGCGAACAGCTCCCTGGCGTTCTCGCCACTCTGCCGCTCGGAGGGGCCCGCTGATGGGCATGACGACACCGACTGTGCCCTCGCCTCGAACCGGCGGCGAGCCACACACTCCCGGCTTCGGACAGCGACTGCGCACGGGCTTCGGTCTGCTCGGCCCTCGGCACCCGCGGCACTCACTGTCGGCGGAAGAGATAGACGTCCTGTCCCTGCCCGTGGGCGACGACGGCGTGGTGGTCGGAGTGAACACCGAGGGCCAGCCCGCCGTGCTCGGGGTGAATCGTCCTTCGCCCTACGGTGTCGTGCTCATCGGTGGCCTGTGGACGGCCCAGGTCCTCGCTCTGCGCTCAGCGGCCACGGGTGCCCGTGTCGCCGTCGAGACGGGACGCCCGCAGGCCTGGGCACGGATGGTGCATGCCTTGGGCGGCGGGCAGAACGGCCTGTCGGTGTACGACGTCGGCCGGGTGCCCCCGCAAGGTGCCTCAGCGGGTACGCCGGTGCTGGTGGTGCGAGATTGCGGTATGCGCCCGCCGCGTGGACGGGTCGTGTCAGGCCCTTGGCAGTCGGTGCTGACCTTGCTGCCGTATCTGAGCCCCGTCGCCCCGCGACTGATTCGGCAGGCACAGCTCGTCGGTGTGCAGCGGGTCTCGCCCGACGAGGCGGCGGAGCTGGGCCGCACCTTGGCTCTGCCTCAGGGTGACGTGGGGTCGCTGCCTACGCTGCCCGACGGGGTCACGCTGTGGTGTGCCGATGGCGACCGCCAGTATGTGACTACGCAGCCCACGGATACCGAGACCGGGCTCCTGGGCACCCCGCGGCGAATTGACTGACGTCACGTCTCCCTGGGCTGAACGTTCCCGTCCGGTTTATACCCATTGAGCAGTGAGCGTACATCCCGTATGCGTCGCTTGTGGCAATCGGCTGTGGATGGAGAGGTGGGCGGGCCTGACGCGTTCGGGTCGGTCGTGATTAGGCTGGGACGGGGCGCGACGTCACAACCCGTGGAGTGGGCGTCGGTGCCCCAGGGGGAGAGCGGGGAAGCCTGTGCAGCGGACTGCCTCGGACGACCTCGATACGCCGCAAACGACTTCGCACGACGCCGGACGACAAGCAAGGGTCGCCCCAGCACGGCATGAGGGTGCTCGACCACACCAGGAGGAACACTGTGAGCAGCGATCGGGACGGGATCCGCGGGGGCTGGGCGACACCCGGCGATGACCAGCCCGACGCGGAATCCGACGTCGAGATGACCGGCGAGTTCACCATCGACTATGCGCCGCCCGCCTGGTACACGCAGAACGCCTCGGGGAGTTCGGGCTCGGGGCAGGGCGCGGGAGCGTCCGAGGAGTCCAGCGCGTCGGGGGCGGCCGCGGATTCCGGGGCTGCGAAGGGGCCGGTGCCGCCGTTGCCGGGGCTGACTCCGCCGCCGCATGCCCATCCTGGTGGGGCCGCGTCCTCCCCGTCGTCCCCTCAGGGGCAGGGCTCCGCCCCCGCTCCGGCTCCCGGGGCGCCCTTCACTCCGCCCGTGCCACCGCCCGCTCCGGGCGCCCCTTTCACGCCTCCCGCGCCCGCGCCGGGTGTGCCCTTTGCGCCGCCGTCGCCTCCCACGCCTCCCGCGCCGTCCGCCGGAGGGTCGGCCGCCATGCCCAAGCTTCCGATGGGAAGCGGTTTCGAGCCGCAGGGGTCGCAGCCGCAGCCCCAGGGGCAGATCGAGGGGCCCGCGGCCGACGGGCCCGCGTCTTCGGCCGCTGTGCCGAACTTCCCCGGGGGATACCAGGCGCAGTGGCCGCCGTCGACTCCTCCGGCGGCGGCTCCCGAGGCTCCGCCCGCTGCTCCAACTGCTCCCGAGGCTCCAGTCGCTCCCCCCGTTCCGGCTGCTTTTCCTTCCGCCTCCGAGGAGAGGGAGTCGGAGAGCAGTGATCCGGAGAGCGGCGCCACCATGCGCTTCTCCGCCGTCGCTCTGAAGCGGGAGATCGCGGAGCGTGCCGCCGCGGCGGAGGCGCGCCTGGACTCGGTGGACGCGGGCCGGGACGAGGACAAGGACGAAGACAAGGACGGAGCCGACCCGGTCGCTTCCGGCTCGACCGACGAAGCACTCGAGCCGGGTGGGGACTCCGGCGGTGATGTCGAGGGTGCGCGCTCCGACGCCGACGAGGACGGCACCGGGGCGACCGAGGGAGAGGCCCCCGTCGCAGCTTCCCCGGTGGACGCCGACGACTCCGTGTCGCGGGATGACGCGCCCGGGGACGCGGTGCTCGCAGCGAAGGCGCCCGAGGCGTCCGCGGACGCGGTGGCCGAGGACCAGACCCCGACGGCCCCCGAGCCGGACGACGCGCAGCCCGCCGACACCGAGTCCGCCGACGCCGAGTCCCCCGACGCCCATGCCGCGGACGCCGCGGACACCCCGCCCGCCGATGCCGCGTCCGAGGACACCGGGCCGGCGGACACCGCTGCGCAGGAGGCTACGGATACCGCTGCACAGGAGGCTCCCGACGCCCAGTCGGCCTGGACGCCCCCGGCCCCGCACGGCATGCCGCCGCTGCCGCCGTCGTACCAGCCGGCCGCCCCGGCGCCCGCGGGCCAGTGGCCCGCACAGCAGCATCCCCAGCCGCAGGCACAGCCCGCGGACCCGAACGCGCCCGCGCAGCCGCAGCCGCAGCCGCAGCCGACGGCCGCGCAGGGGCAGCCGCCGGTGCCGCCCCAGCCGTCGGTGCCGGCTCAGCAGCCGCCGTTCCAGCCGCAGGCGCCGCAGCCCGCGCCCGCCGCCTGGAACCAGCCGGCCGCGCCGAACCAGCCGCCCGCTCAGCCCACACCGCAGCCCGGTGGCTACGGCTTCCCCCAGCCGGGAGCCCCGGCCGCGCCCGACGCCCAGGGCGGCTACGGCTTCCCGCACCCCGGCGCGCAGCCCCCGGCCCAGCAGCCCGGCACCCCGCAGGGCGGCTACGGCTTCCCGCAGCAGGGCGCCCCCGCCCCTGGCGCACCCACCCCTCAGGACGGCTACGGCTTCCCGCACCCCGGTGCCCCCAACGCCCAGGGCGGTTACGGCTTCCCCCACCCCGGCGCGCAGCCCCCGGCCCAGCAGCCCGGCGTGCCCCCGCAGGCCCAGTCGCAGCCCGGCGGGCAGCCCCAGCAGCCTGTGGACCCCCGTACCGGCGCGGCCTGGCCGCAGCCCATGCAGCACGACCAGCGGCAGCCGACCAACCCCGGTGCCGCGCCGCTCGGTTACACCGCTGCGGTGGAGCTGTCGTCCGACCGGCTCCTCAACAGCAAGAAGCAGAAGGCGAAGAGCAGCCGTCCGGCGGCCGGCGGTGGCCGGTTCAAGCTCGGCGGGAAGAAGGAGGAGGCCGAGCGGCAGCGGAAGCTGGAGCTGATCCGCACGCCCGTGCTGTCCTGCTACCGGATCGCCGTGATCAGCCTCAAGGGCGGTGTCGGCAAGACGACCACGACCACCGCGCTGGGCTCCACGCTCGCCACCGAGCGACAGGACAAGATCCTCGCGATCGACGCCAACCCGGACGCGGGCACCCTCGGGCGCCGTGTGCGGCGGGAGACCGGGGCCACCATCCGTGACCTCGTCCAGGCGATCCCGTACCTCAACTCGTACATGGACATCCGACGATTCACGTCCCAGGCGCCGTCCGGGCTGGAGATCATCGCCAACGACGTCGACCCGGCCGTGTCCACGACGTTCAACGACGAGGACTACCGGCGCGCGATCGACGTGCTGGGCAAGCAGTACCCGGTGATCCTCACCGACTCCGGCACCGGTCTGCTCTACAGCGCCATGCGCGGTGTGCTGGACCTCGCCGACCAGCTCATCATCATCTCGACGCCGTCCGTGGACGGGGCGAGCAGTGCGAGCACGACCCTGGACTGGCTGTCGGCGCACGGGTACGCCGACCTCGTCTCGCGGTCCATCACCGTCATCTCCGGGGTGCGCGAGACCGGCAAGATGATCAAGGTCGAGGACATCGTGTCGCACTTCGAGACGCGCTGCCGGGGCGTCATCGTCGTGCCGTTCGACGAGCACCTCGCCGCCGGTGCCGAGGTCGACCTCGACATGATGCGGCCGAAGGTGCGGGAGGCGTACTTCAACCTGGCGGCGATGGTCGCCGAGGACTTCGTCCGGCACCAGCAGTCGCACGGGCTGTGGACCTCCGACGGCAACCCGCCGCCGGTGGCCGCCCCGCCGCTGCCCGGCCAGCCCGTCCCGCCCCAGGCTCCGTACCCGGGACAGCAGCCGGCTCCCGGCCAGCAGATCCCCGGGCAGCCCGGCCCGTACCCCCAGCAGCCGGGCCAGCCGTACGCCCAGCCGGGCCAGCCCCCGGCCCAGCCGGGCCAGCCGTACCCGCAGGCCGCGGGACAGCCGCCCTACCCGCAGCCGGGACAGCCCGGGCAGCCCCCGGCCGGGCCCCCGCAGCCGGGCTACGGCTACCCGCAGCCCGGTCAGCCGGGGTACCCGGCCCAGCCCGACGGGCAGACGCCGCCTCCGCCCCCGACGCAGTAATCGGCTCACCCGATCGGCCCCTTTCGAGGGGCCGGTCCCCTGTCAGGCCCGCGCCGTCCCGACTCGGCGCGGGCCTCGGCGCGTTCAGGGGCGAAATCCGTTGCCAGGCCCTGGCCAGGAGCGCTTCAGTGGTCTCGACCAATGGGCACGAAAAGCTCGCCAATTCGTTATTTCCGCAGGCCACAAGGGGTGAACGCGCCGTTGACGAGTGGGAACGGCCGCTGATACACACTCAGCATCCACTGACAGCTGATCAACCCGTCCTTCCCGTCCGAGCGATGACGCGAGGTCCGCCCATGGGCACGAACGATCAGACACGCAGCCTCCCGCGCGGCCTCCGGCTCGTCGCCGCGGCCGGGGCGGCCGCCCTCACCCTCACGGCCGGGCTCGCCACCCCGCTCGACCCGGCGCCCCGGCAGGCCCGGGCGGCCGACGACGGCAAGAAGGTGCTGACCGTCGCGGTGGCGCAGAGCGTGGACTCGCTCAGCCCGTTCCTGGCGGTGCGGCTGCTCAGCACGAGCATCCACCGGCTCATGTACGAGTACCTGACGAACTACGACCCCAAGGACAACCACGCCATCCCGGGCCTGGCCACCAAGTGGGAGTCGTCGCCGGACAAGCTGACCTGGACGTACACGATCCGCTCGAACTCGAAGTGGTCGGACGGTGAGCAGGCCACCGCCGAGGACGCGGCGTGGACGTTCAACAAGATGATGACCGACTCCGGCGCGGCCACGGCGAACGGCAGCTACGTCGGGAACTTCAGGAAGGTCACGGCGCCGAGCCCGACCCGACTGGTCATCGAGCTGAAGAAGCCGCAGGCCACGATGACCGCGCTCGACGTGCCGATCGTGCCGAAGCACGTGTGGGAGAAGGTCTCGGACTTCTCGGAGTTCAACAACGACAAGAGCTTCCCGGTCGTCGGCAACGGGCCGTTCGTGCTGACCGGCTACAAGCCCGACAGCTACGTCCGCCTCAAGGCCAACGAGAGCTTCTGGCGCGGTGCACCCAAGTTCGACGAGCTGGTCTTCCGCTACTACAAGGACCAGGACGCCGCCGTCTCGGCCCTGCGCAAGGGCGAGGTCTCCTTCGTCGCCGGGTCGCCGTCGCTGACGCCCGCTCAGGCGGAGTCCCTGGAGGGTACGGAGAACGTCAAGGTCAACGACGCCCCCGGCCGCCGCTTCTACGCCCTCGCCACCAACCCGGGCGCGAAGGCGAAGAACGGCGAGAAGTTCGGCGACGGCCACCCCTCCCTGCTGGACCGGAGGGTGCGCCACGCGCTGTTCATGGCCGTGGACCGCGAGGCCATCATCGACAAGGTGTTCCGGGGCCACGCCGTCGAGGGCGAGGGCTACATCCCGCCGCGCTTCTCGCAGTACTTCTGGAAGCCGTCCGCGAGCCAGAAGCTGGCCTACGACCCGGCGAAGGCCGCTGAGCTGCTCGACCGGGCGGGGTACCGGAAGAACGGCGACGGCAAGCGCGTCGGCAAGGACGGCAAGCCCATCACCTACCGCGTCCTGTGCCACGCCACCGACCCGAACGACAAGGCGGTCGGCAAGTACCTCCAGGAGTGGTGGGGCGACCTCGGCATCGGCGTCCGCCTCGAATGCCTGGACAACGTGACCGACCCGTGGCTCGCCGGCAAGTACGACCTGGCGTTCGACGGGTGGTCCGTGAACCCCGACCCTGACTTCGTGCTGTCCATCCACACCTGCGGGGCGCTCCCGGCGACCCCCAAGGACACGGGCGCGACGGACAACTTCATCTGCGACAAGCAGTACGACGAGCTCTACGCCCGGCAGCTCGCCGAGTACGACCCCGCCAAACGGGCGGACATCGTCAAGCAGATGGAGTCGCGGCTGTACGACCTCGGGTACATGAACGTCATGGCGTACCCGAACGCGGTCGAGGCGTACCGGACGGACCAGATCAAGTCGATCACGACGATGCCGGCGAAGGCGGGCAACATCTACGGCCAGGACGGCTACTGGAGCTGGTGGTCGGCGGTGCCGGCGGACGCGGGCGGCTCGTCGGACAACGCGTCCTCGACGGGGGTCGTGGTCGGGATCGTCGCGGGTGTCGTGATCCTCGGCGGTCTCGGCGTCTTCGCGGCGATGCGGCGGCGGGCCACCGCCGAGGACCGCGAGTAGAGCGGCGAACGGACACCCATGACCGCTGACGCGACCCCCGCGCTGGTCGAGGACAGGCAGACGGCCGCCGGGCCACGGGTACGCGAGCGCTCCGCGTACCCGCGGTACCTGGCCGGCAAGGTGGCCGGTGCGGCCGTGTCGCTGCTGGCCGTCCTCGTGACCAGTTTCTTCCTCTTCCGGCTGATCCCCGGCGACCCGGTGAAGACCATGACCGGCGGCCGCCAGGTCTCGGCCGAACAGCTGGCCGCCTACCGTGAGGAGTTCGGGCTCGACCTGCCGTTGTGGCGGCAGTTCACCGACTACTGCGGCAAGGCCCTCACGGGTGACTTCGGGACGTCGTACCAGTTCCGCGCGCCCGTGGTCGACAAGATCACGGAGGCGCTGCCGAACACCCTGCTGCTCACCGGCACGGCCTTCGTCCTGTACACCGCGCTCGGCATCTTCCTGGGCACGCGCTCGGCCTGGCGGCGCGGCGGGCTCGGCGACCGGGTCAACACCGGCCTGGCGCTGACCCTGTACTCCGTCCCGTCCTTCTGGCTCGGGCTGCTGCTGATCATCGTGTTGTCGGTGGGCATCGGCCCGCTGCCGGGCCTGTTTCCGACCGGCGGCATGGAGTCGGGCGGCGAGGAGGGCTTCGCCTACGTCCTCGACGTCGCGCACCACCTGGTGCTGCCGGTGGTGACGCTGGTGGCGGTGGAGTACGGGCAGACGTTGCTGGTCACGCGGTCGGCGCTGCTGGACGAGATGGGCAGCGACTATCTGACGACCGCGCGGGCCAAGGGGCTGCGCGACGACCTCGTGCGCCGCCGGCACGCCGTGCCGAACGCGCTGCTGCCGACCGTGACGCTGATCTGCATCAACCTCGGCCGGACGGTGGCGGGCGTGATCCTGGTGGAGACGGTGTTCTCCTGGCCGGGCCTGGGCGGGCTGTTCTACCAGGCGCTGAGCGTGCCCGACCTGCCGCTGGTGCAGGGCCTGTTCTTCGTGTTCGCCGCCGCGGTGATCCTGATGAACACACTCGCCGACCTGGTCTATCCGCTGCTGGACCCCCGGGTGGCCCGATGACGACGTCGACCGGCACGGGCACCGGCCCGCGCGCCCTCGCCCGGCAGCGCCGCCGGGCCTCCGTCGCCCGCTTCTGGCGGCAGTACCGCGCGGAGCGGGCGGGGCTGTACGGACTGGCCGTGCTCGCCCTGTGCGCGCTGCTGGCGCTGTTCGCACCCCTGTTCGTCGGCTCGGACGTGAGCAGCGTGACCGACGCGCCGGGGCGTCCGATGCAGAGCCCGAGCGCCGAGTTCCCGCTCGGCACCGACCAGTTCGGGCGGGACCTGCTGGGTCTGGTGATCTGGGGCTCGCGGGTGTCGCTGCTGGTCGGGCTGCTCGCGGCCGTGCTGTCGGTGGCGATCGGCACGCTGATCGGGGTCACGGCCGGGCACTTCAAGGGCTGGTACGCGACGGTGATGATGCGCGTGACCGACTGGTTCCTGGTCATGCCGACCCTGGTGCTGGCGATCGCCCTGGCGACCGTGATGTCCCGCTCGCTGACCACGACCGTCATCGCGATCGGCGTCACCACCTGGCCGACCACGGCCCGCCTGGTGCGCGCGCAGACCCTCGCCGTGGAGACCCGGCCTTACATCGAGCGGGCGAGGGCGCTCGGCGGCGGCCACTGGCACATCATGTCCCGGCACGTCCTGCCGAACGTGATGCCGTTGGTGCTGGCCCAGACGACCCTGATCATCTCCTCGGCCATCCTCGCCGAGGCGACGCTCGCCTTCCTCGGCCTCGGGGATCCGACGGTCGTCTCGTGGGGCGGGCTGCTCCAGGACGCGCGGGAGGCGGGCGCGGTCAGTGCCGGGGACTGGTGGTACCTGGTGCCGCCGGGCATCGCCATCGCCGTGGTGGCGCTGGCGTTCACGCTGTGCGGACGGGCCGTGGAGGCTGTCC
Organism: Streptomyces sp. SudanB52_2052; assembly: GCF_964272415.1. Lineage (NCBI taxonomy): Bacteria > Bacillati > Actinomycetota > Actinomycetes > Kitasatosporales > Streptomycetaceae > Streptomyces > Streptomyces sp. SudanB52_2052. The sequence continues at coordinate 2,506,852 of NZ_OZ186796.1, forward strand.
TCAACCCCAGGCTGGGGGTGTCGCGTTGAGTCTGCTCGACGTCAGGAACCTGACCGTGACGTATCCGGGCGGGGCCGCCGCCGTGCGTGGGGTGGACCTGCGCCTGGACGCGGGGCGCAAGCTCGGCCTGGCCGGGGAGTCCGGCTGCGGCAAGTCCACGCTGGCCCTGGCCCTGCTGCGGCTGCTGCCGTCCGGGACCCGTATCAGCGGGGAGGTCCTGCTCGACGGCGAGGACGTGCTGACCATGAAGTGGGGCCGGGTGCGGGCGGTGCGCTGGGCCGGGGCCTCGGTCGTCTTCCAGGGCGCGATGCACTCGCTGAACGCCGTGCACCGCATCGGCGACCAGATCGCCGAGCCGATCCTGCTGCACGGGAAGGCGACCCAGGCGGGCGCCAAGAAGAAGACCGGCGAGCTGCTGGAGCAGGTCGGCCTGCCCGCGGCCCGCGCCGACGCCTACCCGCACGAGCTGTCCGGCGGGCAGCGCCAGCGCGTCATGATCGCCATGGCGCTGGCCTGCGACCCGCGGCTGATCATCGCGGACGAGCCGACCACCGCGCTCGATGTGATGATCCAGGCACAGATCCTGCGGCTCATCGAGCAGCTGGTCGCGGACCAGGACCTCGGCCTGATCATGATCAGCCACGACCTGGCGGTCCTCGCCGACACCTGCGACCGGCTGGCGGTGATGTACGCGGGCCGGGTGGTCGAGGAGGGCCCGGCGGCCCAGGTGTACGAGGACGCCCGGCACCCGTACGCCCGGGCCCTGTCGGCCGCGTTCCCGCGCATCGGCGACCCGGCCTCCCGGTTCGCGCCGCAGGGGCTCGCGGGCGACCCGCCCGACCCGGCCGCGCTGCCGTCCGGCTGCACGTTCCATCCGCGGTGCCCGGTGGCACTGGAGTCGTGCGCCGAGCAGGACCCGGCGCTCCGGGAGGCGGGGCCGGGGCGGCGGGCGGCGTGCGTCCTGGTCGGGCCGCCGCCGGACGAGCCTCACACGGGGCCTCAGGATCCGGAAACGCTGGAGGAAGCGAGGCCCACCACGCCATGACCCTCTCCCCCACGGCCCCCGACGTCACCACGGCACCCCTGCTGAGCGCCCAGGGCCTGCACGTCACCTTCCCCGGCCGGCACGGCGGCCCCCCGGCCCGCGCGGTGGACGGCGTCGACCTCGACATCCGGCCCGGCGAGATCGTCGCCCTCGTCGGCGAGTCCGGCTGCGGCAAGACGACTCTGGCGCGCAGCCTGCTGGGCCTGGTCGAGCCGACCGCGGGCCGGGTCACCTTCGACGGCCACCCCCTGGACTACTCGGGCCGCTCCCTCAAGGCCTACCGCAAGCGCGTCCAGCTGGTCCTCCAGGACCCGAGCGGCTCGCTCAACCCCCGGCACACGGTGTACGACGCGGTCGCCGAGGGCCTGCGCATCCACGGCTTCACAGGCGACGAGCGCACGGCGGTCGCCGAGGCGCTGTCCCGGGCCGGCCTGCGCCCCCCGGAGCGCTTCTTCCTGCGTTACCCGCACGAGCTGTCCGGCGGACAGCGCCAGCGGGTCGTCATCGCGGGCGCACTCGTCCTGGAACCCGAACTCCTCGTCGCCGACGAGCCGGTGGCGTCCCTCGACGCCTCCGTGCGCGGCGAGATCCTCGCCCTGCTGCTCCGGCTGCGCACCGACCTCGGCCTGTCCGCGCTGGTCGTCACCCACGACCTGGGTCTGGCGTGGAACATCGCGGACCGGGTCGCCGTGATGTACCTGGGCCGGATCGTGGAGACGGGGGCGGTGGAGCAGGTGCTCACGGCACCGCGGCATCCCTACACCCAGGCCCTGCTGTCGGTCCTGCCGGAGGCCCCGGGCGACCCGGTCGTGCTCACCGGCGAGCCCCCGGACCCGTCACGCGTGCCGTCCGGCTGCCGCTTCCACGCCCGCTGCCAGGTCCTGGCGAGCGGCGAGGCGGAGCGGGCGGGCGTGGCGGACGCGTGCAGGGGCCAGGACGTGGCGGTGCTGAGCGGGGACGGGGAGTCACAGGTCGCTTGTCACTGGGCGGTTTCGCAGCTCCCCTAGGGGCGCGGGGAACTGCGCGAGCGGCCACACACCGCCCGCGGACGGCGTACGGCGGAACTAGGCAGACCGCTCTGCCGCCTCCACCAGCGCCCCGCACTTCTTGACGTCCTCGGACATCTGCTCCATGAGAGCCTCGAGCGTGTCGAACTTCGCCTGCCCCCGCACGAACGCCAGGAAGTCGACCGCGACATGCAGCCCGTAAAGATCCAGCCCGACCCGGTCGATGGCATACGCCTCGACCGTCCGCTCGGTCCCCTCGAACTGCGGGTTCGTGCCGACGGAGATCGCCGCCGGCATCGCCTCCCCCTGGGCGTGCAGCCACCCGGCGTACACACCGTCGGCCGGGACGGCCGTGTGCGGCAGCGTCTCCACGTTGGCGGTCGGGAAGCCCAGTTCACGCCCGCGCTGGGCGCCCCGGACGACGACGCCCTCCACCCGGTGCGGCCGGCCCAGGATCTCCGCGGCGCCCTCGACGTCGCCCTCGGCGACCAGACGCCGGGTCAGGGTGGAGGAGAACGGCTCGCCGCCGCCCGCCTCGCCGGTCACGTACAGGTCGACGACCTCGACTTCGAAGTCGTAGGTCTTGCCCTGCGTGGCGAGGAACTCCACGTTGCCCGCGGCCTTGTGACCGAAGCGGAAGTTGGGGCCCTCGACGACCACCTTGGCGTGCAGCTTGTCGACGAGCACCTTGGCGACGAAGTCGGCCGGGGACAGCTTCGAGAACTCGGTCGTGAAGGGGAGGATGAGGACCGCGTCCACGCCGAGGTCCGCCATGAGTTCGGCGCGGCGGTGGTGCGGGGCGAGCAGCGGCGGGTGGCTGCCGGGGCGGACGACTTCGCTGGGGTGCGGGTCGAAGGTGACGACGACGGCGGGCACGCCCAGCTTCCGCGCGCGGTCCACGGCATGCCGGATGATCAGCTGGTGTCCGCGGTGGACTCCGTCGTAGGAGCCGATGGTGACGACGCTGCGCCCCCAGTCCTGGGGGATGTCCTCCAAGCCACGCCAGCGCTGCACTGTGCCTGCTCCTTGTCGAAAGCTCGTCGAACCCATGTCCGGTCGGTTGTCCGTGTTGCCTCGTGCGCAGGTCTAAGGGTGCCATGCCGGGTCCCCGCCGCCCGCATCGGCATGGGGGCTGTGACCGGGCGCACGGCACCCCGCGCCGGTCAGGCGGGGACGCGTACGCCCGCCAGGTTCTCGATCGTCCGGTGGCAGCTCGGCCCGACCAGCGCCGCCCACTCCCCCGGCGCGTCGGCCAGCCAGCCGGCCACGCGGGCGGCGAAGCCGGGCACGTGCCTGCCGATGTCGATCAGGGCGCGGTCGAAGCGGCGCGCGCCCTCCGGGGTGCGGGAGAGGAGCAGGCCGATGCGGCGGACGAGGTCGCGCAGGTCGTCGCCGCCGTTCCGGGCGGCGGCGTGCAGCAGCGCGTCCAGGACGTCGGTGTCCTGCTCGCGGGCCAGGAGCGCGTCGCGCAGGTCGCGGCGCAGCGGGCGGGAGGCGGGGATGCCGGGTGAGGTGAGGACGGTGGCGAGGGCACACCGCAGCCGGACCGGGCCGCCCTCCAGCAGGCCGGTGACCAGGGGCAGGAGCACGGCCCGGGCGGCGGGGCCCCGGTCGAGCCGCTGGTCCACGTAGGTGGCCGTCTGCCCGGCGATTTCCGGGCGTCGCTCCGCCGCATCCCGCAGCAGCGCGGCGACCCGGCGGGCCAGGTCGGGCGGGGTGGCGTCGGCGAGGGCCCGCAGGGCGTCCTCCGGGTCGGGCCGCTCCAGCCGCGCGGCGAAGGCGCCGAGGACCGGCTCGGGGCAGACCGGGAGGGCACGGGCCAGTGCGTCCGGCGGGAGCTGCGGGTCGCCCGCCGCGAAGTGCTCCAGCGCCCGGGGCAGGTACCGGGCCCGGGTGTGCGGGTCCTGGACGAGGAGGGCGAGGGCACCGCCGTGCAGGGCGCGGTCGGCGGGGCGGGCGAGCAGGGTCAGGGCCGCGTAGCGCAGGAGGGCGCGGTCGCCTCCGGCGGTCACGTGCGGTGCGACGCGCAGTCCGTGCTCCATCGCGGCGCGCCGGCGCGCCGTCCGCTCGTCGCGCGCCCACCGGTCGACGGCCCGGCACAGCGCCGACGGTTCCTCCTCGGCCAGCACGGCCAGCAGTTCCCGGGCCCGCCGGTGCGCGCGGTCGACGAGCACGTCCGCCAGGTCGTCCAGGGCGGTGTGGCGGTGGGTGTGCAGCAGCGCCTGCGCGGCCGTGGCCACGGTCGCGTGCGGGGTGGCGGGCAGGGGCTGCTCGTCGTCGAACCAGTCGGCGAGCAGGGGCTGGACGGCGGTGGGGTCGGCGGCGAGCAGACCGGCGACGGCGTCCAGGAAACGGGGGCCGGCCTCGCACGGCGGTCCGTCGGCGTGGACCAGCCGCCTGAGGAGCGCGCAGCGCACGCTCTCCGGCAGCCGTAGCCCGGTCCAGAAGGCGGGCCCCGTCTCCTCGGGCACCGGCTGCCCCAGCCGCCGCCAGGCCACGATCCGGTCGGCGAGCAGCCGCAGCACCTCGCCGTACGGCGTCGCGTCGGGCACGGCCGCCAGGGTGCCGGTGAGCAGCCGGGCGGCCCACCAGGACCGCGGGTCGGCGTCCAGGGCGTGCACCAGGTCGGCGAGCCGGGCGGCCAGCCGTTCCGTGCCGTGCTGGCGCGCGAGGCACAGCAGGGCCTGGACGACGGGCCCGATGCGGTGGTGCGGGACGGGGTCGGGCTGCGGGCCCCCGCGGCGGTGGACGAGGGCGTGCAGGGCCTCGTCGAGGTCGAGGTGCATGCCCTGGAGCCAGTCGGCGAGTTCCTCGTGGGCGAAGCGGTAGCCGGGTCCGGCGGGCACGAGCAGGCCCTCGGCGAGGACGGCCGAAGCCCAGCCGGTGCCGCCGCCGAGCCGCGCCGGGGCGGGCCCCCACGGGAACACCTCCTCGAAGGTCTCCCGGTCCAGGTCCCCCGGGCCGGGGCCGAGGCTGCGCCGGGCGGCCTCGTGCACCTGCCCGGCGACCTTGGCGGCCAGTCGGCGTACGGCGGTGCCGCGCAGGCCGTTCCCGGCGGCCAGGCGGCGGGCGATGCGCAGGGACATCAGGTCCAGGTAGGCGGAGAGGACGCCGTCCCGGTCGGTGGTGGCGGCGGGCGGGGTGTCGGGGGCGTCGGCGAGGGCGGCCCTGACCTCGGCGAGCAGACGGAGGGTGAGGGGGTGCCCGGCTTCGGCGGGGACGAGGGCGCTCTCCGGGATGCCGTGGCGCAGGCGGGCCTGACGCGCCTCGTCCTCGGTGAGGTCGCCGAGACGCACGCACGGGGGCCGGTCCAGGAGGTCCGCCACCTCCTCCCAGTACTCCGTCCGGCACGCCACGACCAGACGCACGCCCGTCTCCCGCAGCCACCGCACTGTCCCGTCCGCCCAGTCGGCCAGGCGGCGGGCCAGGGCCGGCGGCATCTCCTCGGGGTCGTCGAGGACGAGCAGCAGGGGGCGGCCGAGGGAGCCGGCGACGCGGGCGAGGCGCTCGGGGGTGATGTCGCCCGGGTCGGCGGGAAAGGGGGCGCGTGCGGCCGCCACGACGGGGAGGGCCCGGGTCAGTGACCTGCGGGCCGCGTCCGCCACCGATGTGTCCTCGGCGCGCAGTTCGCAGCCGCGCAGCCAGAGGGTGGGCCGCCCGCTGCGGCCGCGGCGGGCGGCGAGCGCCGCGAGTTCCGTCGTACGGCCGCTGCCGGGTGCCCCGACGAGGCCGAGTACGGCCGCCGGTCCGGCCGTGAAGGCGTCGAGCTCGGCGATCACGGCCGCCCGTTCGACCGGTTCGGGGAGGCCGGTGCCGCCGGGCGGGCCGTCCAGCCCGGCCGATGTGCCGGTCAGCTCCAGCACCCCGGCCAGGTTGAGGTCGGCGCCGTAGGCGGGCACCGTCGCCGCGTTCTCGGCGAGCAGGTCGGCGAGCGGTCCCGCCGCGCCGGGCAGCCGGGCGTGCAGCGGTACGGCGAAGCCGACGTCGCGGTGGCCGGAGCTGAGCGCGGTGCCGAGCACGCCGACGACGGCACCCGTCTCCGCGTCGAGCACGGGGCCGCCGGCCGCTCCGCCGCCCAGGCGCAGCGCGTCCCGCCCCGCCGTGCCGACCGCGAGCTCCAGCGCGCCCCCGACGCTGTGGAAGCGGTCCGTGGCCGCGTAGGTCACGTCGGTCGTGCCGAGCACCCGCGCCTCGCGCCAGCCTCCGGCGGCGATCCGCACATAGGCGCCGGTCCCCGCGCCGCCCCGCACGGTGACGGGCAGCGGCGGCACACCGAGCCCCTCGGTGCGGACGAGGGCGAGATCCAGCGCGGGCAGCGGGGTGACGTCCTCGGCGGTCACGACCCGGCTCCGGTCCCCGGCGCCGTACAGGACGAGCCGGGGCAGTCCGTCGACGGCCTCGTGGCTGGTGACGAGGGTGCCGTGCCGGTCGGCCAGGAAGCCGGTGCCGCGGGGCCGGCCGGCCAGGTCGTGGATGCGGACGAGCGCCTCGCCGGGGGTCGCCCGGTCTCCGTACTCGGCCGTTCCGGTGGTCTGTCGCGCTGTTCCGGGGTGGTCCTGGGAGCCTGCCGCGCTGTCGCGTGGCTCCCGGGACCGGTTCCGCGACGTCATCGTCGTGCCTCCCCGCCGTACACCCGTGCCCTTGTGTTCGACAGTAGGGGCGGGATGATCAGCGGGACAGATCGCTCTGCGAAAGCGCCCCCTTCCGCTCCCCCGGTTCACTCCGAGCGCCCGCACAGACGGGTGAAGGAACCGGGGCGGCTGGATACACCCTAGGGGTGGGGGAACCGAGGGGGACCGTGGAGCGGCGGCAGTGGAGGTACCCCGTGGTCGCCGCTCCACGGGCGGACGGCACCCCGCGGTTCGTCAGCCGAAGACGGCGAGGCTCTTGGCCTTGCCGCGCTGCTCCTCGACGAGGGCGAGGAAGCGGCCCTCCGGGTCGAACACGGCGACGGGGCCGGAGCCCGCGTACTCCTCGGGCATGTCCAGCCGTACGCCGTTGGTGAGCAGCTTGGCCCGCCGGGCGTCGACGTCCCAGCGGGGGAACGCGGCCGCGGCGGCCTCGGCGACCGGCATCACGGTCAGCTCCTGCTGGAGCTGGTCCAGGGTGCGGGCCGCGTCCAGCTTGTAGGGGCCGACGCGGGTGCGGCGCAGGGCGGTGAGGTGTCCGCCGACGCCGAGGTCGGCGCCCAGGTCCCGGGCGAGGGCCCGGATGTAGGTGCCGGAGGAGCAGACGACCGACACGACCAGGTCGAGCACGGGCGTGCCGTCCTCGGCGACGGCGTCGCGGACGTCGTACACGCCGAAGGACGAGACCGTGACGGGCCGGGCCGGGATGTCGAACTCCTCGCCCTCCCTGGCCCGCTTGTACGAGCGCACGCCGTTGATCTTGATGGCGCTGACCTTGGACGGCACCTGCATGATGTCGCCGGTCAGCTTGGCGATGCCGGCGTCGATGGCGTCCCGGGTGACCCGGGAGGCGTCGGTGGAGGAGGTGATCTCCCCCTCGGCGTCGTCCGTGAGGGTGTTCTGCCCGAGCCGGATGGTGCCCAGGTACTCCTTCTCGGTCAGCGCCAGGTGGCCGAGGAGCTTGGTGGCCTTCTCGACGCCGAGGACGAGGACGCCCGTCGCCATCGGGTCGAGGGTGCCGGCGTGCCCGACGCGTCGCGTCCTGGCGATGCCGCGCATCTTGGCGACGACGTCGTGCGAAGTGAAGCCCGACGGCTTGTCGACGATGACGAGGCCGTCGGGCGTGGTGTGCTTCTGGGTCATTCGGCGGTGTCGTCCGTCTCGTCGTCCTCGTCCGGCTTGCGGTACGGGTCGGCGTCGCCGGCGTACTTCGCCCCGGCGGAGGCCTCGCGCACCTTCGCGTCGGACTGGCGCGCCTTGTCGAGGAGGTCCTCGATGGTGCGGGCGGTGTCCGGGAGGGCGTCCATGACGAAGGTCAGGGTCGGCGTGAACTTCACGCCGGCGGCCCGGCCCACCTCGGAGCGCAGGATGCCCTTGGCGCTCTCGAGCCCGGCGGCGGCCGCCGCGCGCTCCTCGTCGTCCCCGTACACGGTGTAGAAGACGGTCGCCTCCCTGAGGTCACCCGTGACCCGGGTGTCCGTGATGGTGACGTGCGAGCCGAGCCGCGGGTCCTTGATCCCGCGCTGCAGCTTCTGGGCCACCACCTCTCGGATGAGGTCCGCCAGCCTTTTAGCCCGCGCGTTGTCGGCCACTGGTCCGTCTCCCGTTCTTTCCTGTCCGGTTCGTTCTGGGGTCGTCAGTCGTCTTCGCCGTGGAAGCGCCGTCTGACGGACAGCAACTCCACCTCGGGGCGGGCGGCGACCAGCCGTTCGCACCGGTCGAGTACCTCGCTCAGGTGCCCCGCGTCGCCGGACACCAACGCGAGGCCGATGACGGCCCTGCGGTGGAGGTCCATGTGATCCACCTCGGCCGCGCTCACCGCGTACTTGCGCTGGAGCTCGGCGACGATGGGGCGGACGACGGAGCGCTTCTCCTTCAGCGACCGTACGTCGCCGAGGAGCAGGTCGAAGGACAGCGTCCCCACGTACATGTGTGTATCCGGATGACCCGCCGGTACGGGATCGGTGGCCCTGCCGGTATGGGTGGCAGGGACACCAGGAACGTTACCGCGAACGGGGCGGGTGCTCGATCGGGTTTTCCCGCGCGCACCGCGCCCCAACGGCCCACCGGCCGACGCGGCGGGTGCCGCGTCGGCCGGTGGGTGAACCCGTGGGTGTCACACCCGCGGCTTCTCGCGCATCTCGTACGTCGCGATGACGTCGTCGACCTTGATGTCGTTGAAGTTGCCGAGGTTGATACCGCCCTCGAACCCTTCGCGGATCTCGGTGACGTCGTCCTTGAAGCGACGCAGGCCCTCGATGGTGAGGTTCTCCGCGACGACCTTGCCGTCGCGCAGCAGGCGGGCCTTGGTGTTCCGCTTGACCTCGCCGGAGCGGATGAGCACACCGGCGATGTTGCCCAGCTTGGACGACTTGAAGACCTCGCGGATCTCCGCCGTACCGAGCTCGACCTCCTCGAACTCCGGCTTGAGCATGCCCTTGAGGGCCGCCTCGATCTCCTCGATCGCCTGGTAGATGACCGAGTAGTACCGGACGTCCACGCCTTCGCGCTCGGCCATCTGCTGCGCACGCCCGGCGGCGCGCACGTTGAAGCCGATGACGATGGCGTCGGAGCCCATGGCCAGGTCGATGTCGGACTCCGTGACCGCACCGACGCCGCGGTGCAGGACGCGGATGTCGACCTCTTCGCCGACGTCCAGCTGGAGCAGGGAGGACTCCAGAGCCTCGACCGATCCGGACGCGTCGCCCTTGATGATCAGGTTCAGCTGCTGGACCTCGCCAGCCTTCAGCACCTTGTCCAGGTCCTCCAGCGACACGCGGCGCGTGCGCTTGGCGAACGCGGCGTTCCGCTCCCGGGCGGCTCGCTTCTCCGCGATCTGACGGGCCGTACGGTCCTCGTCGACCACGAGGAAGTTGTCGCCCGCACCCGGGACGTTGGTCAGGCCCAGGACCTGGACCGGCGTCGACGGGCCCGCCTCGGTGACGAGGTTGCCGTTGTCGTCGTGCATCGCCCGGACTCGGCCGTACGCGTCGCCGACCACCATGGTGTCGCCGACCCGCAGCGTGCCGCGCTGGACGAGGACCGTCGACACGGCACCGCGGCCGCGGTCGAGACGGGACTCGATCGCGATGCCCTGCGCGTCCTGGTGCGGGTTGGCACGCAGGTCGAGCGAGGCGTCGGCCGTGAGGATCACGGCCTCCAGCAGGGAGTCGATGTGCAGACCCTGCTTGGCGGAGATGTCGACGAACATCGTGTCGCCGCCGTACTCCTCGGCCACCAGCCCGTACTCGGTGAGCTGACCGCGCACCTTGGTCGGGTCGGCGCCCTCGACGTCGATCTTGTTGACCGCGACGACGATCGGGACGTCGGCCGCCTTGGCGTGGTTGAGCGCCTCGACCGTCTGCGGCATGACGCCGTCGTTGGCCGCGACGACCAGGATCGCGATGTCGGTCGACCGGGCACCACGGGCACGCATGGCGGTGAACGCCTCGTGACCCGGGGTGTCGATGAAGGTGATCTTGCGCTCTTCTTCGTTGACCTCGGTCGCGACCTGGTAGGCACCGATGTGCTGGGTGATGCCGCCGGCCTCGCCCGCGATGACGTTCGTCTTGCGGATGGCGTCGAGCAGTCGCGTCTTACCGTGGTCGACGTGACCCATGACGGTGACGACCGGCGGGCGGACCACCAGGTCCTCCTCGTCGCCCTCGTCCTCGCCGAACTCGATGTCGAAGGACTCGAGCAGCTCGCGGTCCTCCTCCTCCGGGCTGACGATCTGAACCGTGTAGTTCATCTCGTCGGCGAGGAGCTGGAGTGTCTCGTCGGAGACGGACTGCGTGGCCGTGACCATCTCGCCGAGGTTCATCATGACCGCGACGAGCGACGCCGGGTTGGCGTTGATCTTCTCCGCGAAGTCGGTGAGGGAGGCACCGCGCGACAGGCGAACGGTCTCGCCGTTGCCGCGAGGCAGCATCACGCCGCCGACCGACGGGGCCTGCATGGCCTCGTACTCCTGGCGCCTCTGCCGCTTCGACTTGCGGCCACGACGCGCGGGACCGCCGGGACGGCCGAAGGCGCCCTGCGTGCCACCACGGCCACCCGGACCACCGGGACGACCGCCGAAGCCGGGACGGCCACCGCCGCCACCGAAGCCGCCGCCACCGCCGCCACCGGGACGACCGGCGAAACCGCCGCCGCCACCGGGACGACCGGCACCGCCACCGCCGCCGGGACGGCCGGCGAAGCCGCCGCCGCCGGGACGACCGGCACCGCCGGGACGACCCGCACCACCCGGGCCACGACCCCCACCGGGGCCGGGACGCGGGCCGGCAGCGGGACGCTGCGGCATCATGCCGGGGTTCGGACGGGGACCGGCGGAGCCGCCGCCGGGACGCGGGCCGCCGCCCTGCGGACGCGGCATCGAGCCCGGGGTCGGGCGGTTGCCGCCCGGAGCCTGCGGACGCGGACCGCCGCCGCCCTGGGCGCCGGGCGCCTGGGGACGAGGACCGCCGCCGGGCCCGCCGGGGCCGGGACGGGCACCACCCTGCGGACGGGGCGCCTGCGGGCGCGCCATGCCGGTGGAGCCACCGGAGGTGAAGGGGTTGTTGCCCGGGCGCGGACCGGCCGGACGGGCACCCGGACGCGGCGCCGGAGCGCCGGGACGCGGGCCCTGACCGCCGGGACGGCCCTGGCCGCCCTGACCCTGGCCGGGACCGCCGGAGGGGCGGCCGCCGCCGGGCTTGGGGGCGCCGGGACGCGCGCCGCCGGGCTTCGGACCGGACGGGGCCGGGGCCGACGGGGGCGCGGTGAACTCGGGCGCGGCCGGAGCCGGACGCGGCGCGGGCTTGGGACCCGGCGTCGGGCGCGGGCCGGGGGCCGGCGCGGGGGACGACGGGGCCGACGGCTGCTGGGCCGCGGGCTTGGGGGCGGCCGGCGGCTTCGGGGCAGCCGGACGGGCCGCCTGCGCCGGAGAGGGCGCCGCAGGACGGGGGGCGGCCTTCTTGGGGGCGGCGGGCTTCGCGGCGGACTTGCCGTTGCCACCACCCTGGAAGGCGTCGGTCAGCTTGCGTACAACGGGCGCTTCGATCGTCGAAGACGCCGAACGGACGAATTCACCGAGTTCCTGGAGCTTGGCCATGACGACCTTGCTCTCGACACCGAACTCCTTGGCGAGTTCGTAGACCCGGACCTTAGCCACTTCGCTCCTTTGAGGTCCGGGTTACGTCCGGACCGTCGCTAGTTCATGGGCGTACTCATCGCGTACTCATCGAGTGCTCATCGCAATCTCGACCTGCTTTCGACTCGCGAGGTACCTAAGCCACACGGGGTTCCGTGCGGCACGTCTTACGGTGTTGCCTGCTCGGCAACTGTTGTCTGCTCGACGTATCGGCGCAACGCCTTTGTGTCGAGCGCTCCCGGGGCGCGCAGTGCCCTCGTGAACGCCCGGCGGCGTACCGCCTGGTCGAGACAGACCGGGGCGGGGTGAACGTACGCACCCCGGCCGGGCAGCGTACCGCGAGGATCAGGGACGCATGCGTCCTTGATCGCCACGATCCGCAGCAGTTCGGCCTTGGCCGCTCGCTCCCGACACCCCACACAGGTGCGTTCAGGGCATGCGCGGGCGCGCGTCCGGCCAGACACTGCTAAGTCTACCTCCCCGTACGCACCTCACCCCTGTGGGGCAGGTTTCGAACAGTTGCCGCGCATGAACCTGTCGTGATCTGAACGACCGGCGGCTTGGATCTATTCCCCAAAGCGGTCCCGGGCCTGTTCCCCGGAGGGTTCCGTGTCCGGGCGGATGTCGATCCGCCAGCCGGTCAGCCGGGCCGCGAGGCGGGCGTTCTGGCCCTCCTTGCCGATGGCCAGGGACAGCTGGTAGTCGGGGACGGTCACCCGGGCGGACCGGGTCGACATGTCCACGATCTCGACCTTGGAGACGCGGGCCGGGGAGAGCGCGTTCGCCACCATCTCGGCCGGGTCCTCCGACCAGTCGACGATGTCGATCTTCTCACCGTTCAGCTCGCCCATCACGTTGCGGACCCGGCCGCCCATGGGGCCGATGCAGGCGCCCTTGGCGTTCAGACCCGACCGGGTGGACCGGACGGCGATCTTCGTGCGGTGACCGGCCTCACGGGCGATCGCGGCGATCTCCACGGAGCCGTCGGCGATCTCCGGCACCTCCAGGGCGAAGAGCTTCTTCACCAGGTTGGGGTGCGTGCGCGACAGCGTCACGGACGGGCCGCGGACGCCCTTGGCGACCCGGACGACGTACGAGCGCAGCCGCATGCCGTGCGGGTAGGTCTCGCCCGGCACCTGCTCCTGCACCGGCAGGATGGCCTCCAGCTTGCCGATGTCCACGAGCACGTTCTTCGGGTCGCGGCCCTGCTGGACCACGCCGGTGACGATGTCGCCCTCACGGCCGGCGTACTCGCCGAGCGTCGCGTCGTCCTCGGCGTCGCGCAGGCGCTGCAGGATGACCTGCTTGGCCGTGGTGGCGGCGATACGGCCGAAACCGGACGGGGTGTCGTCGAACTCGCGGGGCTCCTGGCCCTCCTCGACGTCGTCGGGGTCCTCCTTCGCCCACACGGTCACATGGCCGGTCTCCCGGTTGAGCTCCACGCGCGCGTGGCGGCGGCTTCCCTCGGTGCGGTGGTAGGCGATGAGGAGGGCCGACTCGATCGCCTCGACCAGCAGGTCGAAGGAGATCTCCTTCTCCCGAACCAAGCCCCGCAGGGCACTCATGTCGATGTCCACGGCTACGCCTCCTCTTCCTTCTTGTTGTCCTTGCGGCTGAACTCGACCTGGACACGAGCCCGGACGATGTCGTCGAAGGCGAGTCTGCGCGCGGTGGCCTTGCGGCCCTTGACCCCGGGCACCTCGGTGTCGACGCCGTCGTCGTCGACCTTCAGGATCCTGGCGACGAGCTCGCCGCCCTCGGCCAGCTGGAACCTCACCAGCCGGTCCGTGGCGCGGACGTAGTGCCGGTGTTCCGTGAGGAGGCGCTCCGCGCCCGGGGTGCCGACCTCGAGGGTGTACTCCCCCTCGCCCATCGCGTCCGTCTCGTCGAGCTTCGCCGAGAGCGCGCGGCTCACATCGGCGATCTGGTCCAGGTCCGCACCGGTGTCCGAGTCGACGACGACGCGCAGCACACGCTTGCGGCCGACGGAGTCCACTTCGATCTCTTCGAGATCCAGGCCCTGGGAGGTGACGAGCGGTTCCAGCAGTTCTCGCAGCCTCTCGCTCTGGGTGGTGCTCATCCGGGTGACTCCTCGGCCGCGTGTGCTGTTGTGGGATGGGTCGCGTGTCTGGTCAAAGGGTATCCGGTCGCGGGGAGTGTTGCCGTCCACCCGGTCACGAACGGTGCCGCTGAGTGGTCCGGGGCGACGGCCCGGGTACCGTGATCACGGGCGTGCAGCCCTGCCATGCGCTACTTTCTCGCACCGAGCCCCCGAGGACGTCTGACGTGCCGTTCCCCCCATCGCCGCGCGCCCGCTCGGGACCGCGCAGAAGGAGTCTGCTCGCCCTCGGCCCGGCGGCCGTCGCCCTGGCGGGCTGCACCGCCGGCGGCGGGGACCCGGCCGACCCGGGCGACGGCCCGTCGGCGGCGGAGCGGCGGGCACGCGCGCGTGCGGCGCGGGACAGCGAGGGGCTGCTGGAGCGGTACGACGCGGTGATCGCCGCCCGGCCGGGGCTCGCGGGGCGCCTGGGACCGCTGCGGGAGAACGTCGTACGGCACGCGCAGGCGTTCGGGGGTGGCCGGAAAGCGTCCCCCTCGGTGTCGGGCTCGATCGCGCCGTCGTCCTCGCCGACGGCCGCTGTGCCGGGGAACGACGAGGACGCCCTGGCCGGTCTCGCCGCCGCGGAGCGCGAGCTCGCCGACCGGCGGTCCAAGGAGCTGCTCGGGGTGCCGGGCGAGCTGGCGCGGCTGCTGGCGTCGGCGGCGGCGGCCGGGGCGGCGCACGTGTATCTGCTGACGGAGGGGGACGCGTGAGCGAGGCGAAGGACCGGGAGCTGCGGGCCCTCCAGGCGGCCCTGGCGGCCGAGCACGCGGCGGTCTACGGGTACGGGGTCGTCGGCGGGAAGATCGGCGAGGGGCAGCGCGTCGAGGCACGGACGGCGTACGACGCGCACCGGGCGCGCCGGGACGCGCTGGTGCGCGAGGTGAAGGACCTGGGGGGCAGGCCCGTGGCGGCGGCCGCCGGGTACGCGCTGCCGTTCCCGGTGCCGGACGCGGCCGCGGCCGTGCGGCTCGCCGCCGAGCTGGAGGACCGGGTGGCCGGGGTGTACTCCGACCTGGTGCGCGCGGCGGGCGGCGGGCGGCGGGCCCTGGCCGTCGAGGCGCTGCGGGAGGCGGCGGTGCGGGCGGTGCGCTGGCGCGGGGAGAGCGTAGCCTTCCCTGGGCTCGCCGAGCGGGCCGGCACGGCCCCGCCCTCGGCGGCGCCGACGGCGTGACCCGCAGGGCACGCACCGCGGACAGCACGAAGGGAACGACTCGCGCATGGTTTTCGAACCGCCGCAGCGCCTGGTCAGGGCGCTCGGTGAGACGGCGCCGGACGGTGACGACTGGCTGGCGAGGCTGCCCGAGGCGGCGCAGCGTGCCGTCGCGCTACGCGAGTTGACCGTGGAGCGGGTGCAGGTGCCGGGCGGGCGCAGCAGCCTGGTCGTGCTGGTGCGGACGGCCGACGGGACGCCCGCGGTGCTGAAACTGGCGCCGGGGCGGGCCCGGCCGGAGGCGGAGCGGGCCGCGCTCGCGCACTGGGCCGGGCGGGGCGCCGTACAGCTGCTGGAACCCGGCCTTCCGACCGAGGGTGTGCTGCTGCTGGAGCGGCTGCACCCGGACGTGTCGGTGCGGTCCCTGCCGGAGGCGAAGGCACTGCTGGAGGCGGCGGGGACGCTGCGGCGGCTGTGGGTCGAGCCGCCCGCCGACTTTCCCTTCGAGACGGTGGCCGAGCGGACCGGTCGGCAGGCCGAGGCGATGCGGGCCCGGGCGCAGGCCGATCCCGAGGTGGCCCCGCTGGTCGACCTGGCACTTGCGGCGCGCGCGGAGCTGCTGGCCGCTCCGCCCGAACACCGGCTGCTGCACGGCACGTTCCGGCAGAGCAAGGTGCTCGCCGGGGAGCGGATGCCGTGGCTGGCCGTGGGGCCCGACCCGGTGGTCGGCGAATGCGCGTTCGACCTGGCCCGGCTGGTCCGTGACCGGGTGGAGGACCTGATCGCCCAGCCGTCCGGCGCGGCGACGACCCGGCGCCGGGTGAAGCGGCTGGCCGAGTCCCTGGACGTGGACCAGGAGCGGCTGCGCGGCTGGACGCTGTTCCGGGCCGTGGAGTCGGGTGTGCGGGCGGGACGGGTGGGGCGGCCCCGGGACGCGGAGCTGCTGCTGGAGTTCGCGGGCTGGCTGTGAGCGCCCCGGTCGCCCGGAGCGCTCACTCGTCCCGCGCTGTCGGCCTTACGCGGTGAGGCGGGCCACGGCCTCCTCGACCGTCAGTTCCTCGCGCTCGCCGGTGCGGCGATCCTTGAGCTCCACGACGCCCTCGGCGGCGCGGCGGCCGGCGACCAGGATCTGCGGGACGCCGATCAGCTCGGAGTCCGTGAACTTGACGCCCGGGGAGACGCCGGCGCGGTCGTCGACCAGGACGCGGACACCGGCCGCGGCCAGCTTGCCGGAGATGTCGAGGGCCAGTTCCGTCTGCAGGGCCTTGCCGGCGGCGACCACGTGGACGTCGGCCGGGGCGACCTCCTTGGGCCAGCACAGGCCCTTGTCGTCGGCGCTCTGCTCGGCGAGGGCGGCGACCGCGCGGGAGACGCCGATGCCGTAGGAGCCCATGGTGACGCGGACCGGCTTGCCGTGCTGGCCGAGGACGTCGAGCTTGAGGGCGTCGGCGTACTTGCGGCCCAGCTGGAAGATGTGGCCGATCTCGATGGCGCGGTCGAGGACGAGGCCCGTTCCGCACTTCGGGCAGGGGTCGCCCTCCTGCACGACCACGACGTCGACGTAACTGTCGACCTCGAAGTCACGGCCCGCGACGACGTTCTTGGTGTGCGTGCCGGCCTTGTTCGCTCCGGTGATCCAGGAGGTGCCCGGGGCGACGCGCGGGTCGGCGAGGTAGGTGACCTTGTCCAGGCCCTGCGGTCCGACGTAGCCGCGGACCAGGTCGGGGCGGGCCGCGAAGTCGGTCTCGGTGACCAGTTCGACGGTGGCCGGGGCGAAGTGCGCCTCGACCTTGTCCATGTCGACCTCGCGGTCCCCGGGGACGCCGACGGCGACGATCTCGCCGTCGACCTTCACGAGGAGGTTCTTCAGCGTGGCCGAGGCGGGGACGCCGAGGGAGGCGGCGAGGGTCTCGATGGTGGGGGTGTCCGGGGTGGGGATGTCCTCGGCGGCCGGGACGTCCGCGGCGTCGACGGGCTGCAGCTCGTACGTGATCGCCTCGGTGTTGGCGGCGAAGTCGCAGTTCGGGCAGTCGGCGAAGGTGTCCTCGCCGGCCTCGGCCGGGGCGAGGAACTCCTCGGACTTGGAGCCGCCCATCGCGCCGGCGGTCGCGGCGCAGATGCGGTAGTCAAGGCCGAGCCGGGCGAAGATCCGCTGGTAGGCCTCGCGGTGCAGGGCGTAGGACTGCGCGAGGCCCTCGTCCTCGGTGTCGAAGGAGTAGGAGTCCTTCATCAGGAACTCGCGGCCGCGCAGGATGCCGGCGCGGGGCCGGGCCTCGTCGCGGTACTTGTTCTGGATCTGGTAGAGGATCACGGGCAGGTCCTTGTAGGAGGACGCCTGGTCCTTCACCAGCAGGGTGAAGATCTCCTCGTGGGTGGGGCCGAGGAGGTAGTCGCCGCCCTTGCGGTCCTGGAGACGGAACAGCTCCGGACCGTACTCGTCCCAGCGGCCGGTGGCGTCGTAGGGCTCACGCGGCAGGATGGCGGGGAGCAGCACCTCCTGGGCGCCGATGGCGTCCATCTCCTCGCGGACGATCCGCTCGACGTTGGCGAGCACCTTCTTGCCGAGCGGCAGCCAGCTCCAGATGCCGGCGGCGGTGCGGCGCACGTACCCGGCGCGGACGAGGAGCTTGTGGCTGAGGACCTCGGCGTCGGCCGGGTCGTCGCGCAACGTCTTCGCCATCAACTGGGACATGCGCTGGACCGGTGCGTTCGCCATGGTTCTGCTCCTGCTGCTGGGGGTCCCCCCGCTCGAGCGAAGCCGAGAGTGGGGGAGGGTGATGGCAGGAGGTTATCCGGGGGGCGCCGGGCGTCGGAAATCGGTTAACGGCGGCGCAGCGGGAGCGGGGCGCCCATCACCGCGTACGGCTTCGGCGCGCTCGGGAAGAGCACCTGGCGGGCCAGGTCCTGGTAGCCGAGGGAGCGGTAGAGGGCGCGGGCGGGGCTCTCGGTGTCGATCGCGGAGAGGATCGAGCGGGGTTCGGCGGCGCCGTCGGTGATGGTGGTGATCAGGGAGCGGCCGATGCCGCGGTTCTGGTGGGCGGGGTGGACGTGCAGCTCGGTGATCACGAAGGAGTCGTCGAGCCAGTGGTCGCGGCCCTGGGCCCGGAGGTAGGGCTCGACGACGGTGGACCACCAGTGGGTGCGGTCGTTGGGCATGCCGTAGACGAAACCCACGAGGGTGCCGCCGACGGTCGCGCCGAGGGCACGAGCGCCCGGGTAGGTCATGTGGCGGAGGACGATCTGGCGGCGGACGGCGACTTCGTCGGGACCGAGGCCGAATGCCACGGCTTGGACTTCCAGTGCCTCGTCGACGTGGGCGGGGAGGTCGAGGGGGCCGATCACCAGGTCCATGGCGGGGAGCCTACAGGGGGCTTCCCGTTGTCAGAACAGCACGCTCATGAAGGCGCCGACCTCTTGGAAGCCCACCCTCTGGTACGTCCTGCGGGCCGCCGTGTTGAAGTCGTTGACGTAGAGGCTGACGACGGGGGCGACGTCGGCCAGGGCGTAGCGCAGCACGGCCGCCATGCCGGGGGCCGCCAGACCGGTCCCCCGGTATTCGGGGGCCACCCACACGCCCTGTATCTGGCAGGCGCGGTCCGTCGCGGCGCCGATCTCGGCCTTGAAGGCGACCTTGCCGTCGGCGTCGAAGCGGGCGAAGGCGCGGCCGGAGCCGACGAGTTCGGCGACG
The DNA here is from genome assembly GCF_964272415.1 of Streptomyces sp. SudanB52_2052. NCBI lineage: Bacteria > Bacillati > Actinomycetota > Actinomycetes > Kitasatosporales > Streptomycetaceae > Streptomyces > Streptomyces sp. SudanB52_2052. The sequence goes on from NZ_OZ186796.1 coordinate 2,525,608, forward strand.
CGGGCCTGGTAGAGGAGTCCGCCGTCGCCGGCCAGCGGGGAGACGCCGACCTCCTCGGTGAACATCGCCACGCACGCCGGCATGATCGTCTCCATCTCGTCCTTGCGGACGCGGCGGACGTAGGGATCCGGGGCGATGTCGGCCGGCAGACGGTCGGTGACCATGAGCGGCTGGTGGCGGCGGACCTCGCGGGCCGGGCCCCAGTGGGGTTCCAGCAGGCGCCACAGGTCGGCGGTGGCGCCCGAGGGTCCGACGATGGAGGAGCAGCGGCGGCCGGCCCGGCGGGCGCGGTCGGCGAAGGCCCGGATCGCGCGCGGGCCGGCGCAGATCGGGACCAGGTTGGCGCCCGCGTAGCACAGGGACGTCAGCATGCCGTCCTCGTACCAGCCCCACATCTCGCCGCCGAGCCGCCACGGGTCGAGACCGGCGATCTGCACCCGGGACGTCACGAAGGCGTTCGCGACCGGCTCGCGGTCGAGGACGGCGAGCGCGGCGTCCAGGTCGCTCGGTTCGAGGACCCGTGAGGTGGTCTGCGTCAACACGTGCGGGGCCTCACACACTGGGGTCGGCTTGGTCTCCGCACTATAGCTGCGCTGCTTGGGCGGGGCGCCTGGGAACTCGGGGGGGAACGGTCCGGCGGCGGGTGCGGGTCCGATGTGGCTGGGCGCGCAGTTCCCCGCGCCCCTGAAAGACGGGGCGCCGGGAAACCGCCAGTCCTGGGATGCTCAGCCCGCGACCGCCACCGACGGCTCGCCGGAAGCGACGCCGTCCGCCTCCATCTGCTCGGCCAGCTTCATGGCCTCCTCGATGAGGGTCTCCACGATCTTGGACTCGGGGACGGTCTTGATGACCTCGCCCTTGACGAAGATCTGGCCCTTGCCGTTGCCGGAGGCGACGCCGAGGTCGGCCTCGCGGGCCTCGCCGGGGCCGTTGACGACGCAGCCCATGACGGCGACGCGGAGCGGGACGTCCATGCCCGTGAGGCCGGCGGTGACCTCTTCGGCGAGCTTGTAGACGTCGACCTGGGCGCGGCCGCAGGACGGGCAGGAGACGATCTCCAGGCCGCGCTGGCGGAGGTTGAGGGACTCCAGGATCTGGATGCCGACCTTTACCTCCTCGGCGGGGGGCGCGCTCAGGGAGACCCGGATCGTGTCGCCGATGCCCTGGGAGAGCAGGGCGCCGAAGGCGACCGCCGACTTGATCGTGCCCTGGAAGGCGGGGCCCGCCTCGGTGACGCCGAGGTGCAGCGGGTAGTCGCACTGCTCGGCGAGCTGCTTGTAGGCCTCGATCATGATGACCGGGTCGTTGTGCTTGACGGAGATCTTGATGTCCCGGAAGTCGTGCTCCTCGAAGAGGGACGCCTCCCACAGGGCCGACTCGACCAGGGCCTCGGGGGTCGCCTTGCCGTACTTCTGCAGCAGGCGCTTGTCGAGGGAGCCGGCGTTGACGCCGATGCGGATCGGGGTGCCGTGGTCGCGGGCCGCCTTGGCGATCTCCTTGACCTTGTCGTCGAACTGCTTGATGTTGCCGGGGTTGACGCGGACCGCGGCGCAGCCGGCCTCGATCGCGGCGAAGACGTACTTCGGCTGGAAGTGGATGTCGGCGATGACCGGGATCTGCGACTTGCGGGCGATGGTGGCGAGGGCGTCGGCGTCGTCCTGGGTCGGGCAGGCGACGCGGACGATCTGGCAGCCGGAGGCGGTCAGTTCCGCGATCTGCTGGAGCGTGGCGCCGATGTCGGAGGTACGGGTGGTGGTCATCGACTGCACCGAGACGGGGGCGTCTCCGCCGACGGCCACGGACCCGACCTGGATCTGGCGGCTCTTCCGGCGCTCGGCGAGCTTGGTCGGAACGGACGGCATGCCGAGAGAAATCGCAGTCATCTGCTGTGCAACCCCAAGTCGTGGATCAAGGTCCGGTCCCGTGAGCAGCGGGCTCCGAGCTTCGAGATTACGGCACATGCCCCTGCGCGGGCACATCCCGCCCGCGCTGCCACCCGATGGGAGGCGGCCCGGCACACAGTATGCCGAGCCGCCTCGAACTCCGTATGACTAGGAGATTCTCACCGGGTTAACCACGTCCGCGATCAGCACCAGGATCGTGAAGCAGATGAAGATCCCGGCGACCACGTACGCGACGGGCATGAGCTTCGCCACGTCGAAGGGGCCCGGGTCGGGCCGGCGCAGCACCTTGGCCGTGTTGCGGCGCAGCGACTCCCACAGGGCGCCCGCGATGTGGCCGCCGTCGAGCGGCAGCAGCGGGAGCATGTTGAACAGGAACAGGGAGAGGTTGAAGCCGGCGACCAGCATGAGGGCCATGGCCAGCTGCTGGGTGGGCGGGATGTCGAGGGTGAAGATCTCGCCGCCGACGCGGGCCGCGCCGACCACGCCCATCGGGGAGTCGGCCTCGCGCGGGGCGCCGTCGAAGGCCGCGTTCCACAGGGCCGGGACCTTGCCGGGCAGGGCGGCGAGGGAGTCGACGGCCTCGCCGATCCGGTCGCCCATCCAGGTCACGGACTCGCCGAAGTCCTGCTTGACCACGCCGGTGGCGGCGCTGAAGCCGAGGAAACCGGCCTGGACGTACTGGCCGTCGACGATCTGGCCGCTCGCGTCCTTCTTGGCGACCTGGTTGGTGGCGATCTTCGCGTGCAGGGTGACGTCCTGGCCGCCCCGCTCGACGACGATCGGCACCTCCTTGCCGGGGCTGGAGCGGATCAGGTCGGACAGCTCGTTCCAGTCGTCGGTCCGCACGCCGTCGAAGGAGACGATCTTGTCGCCGGCCTTGAGGCCCGCCGCGGCGGCCGGGCTGGCCGGGTCGCCCTTCTCGCACTTGTCGCGGTTCTCGCTCTGCGCGATGACGCACTGGGAGACCGAGCTGACCGAGGTGGTCTGCTGGGTGATGCCGAAGCCCATCAGGACGGTGAGGAACAGCGCCACCGCCAGGACCAGGTTCATGAAGGGGCCGGCGAACATGACGATCACGCGCTTCCAGGGGGCGCGCGTGTAGAACATGCGGTTCTCGTCGCCCGGCCGGAGCTCCTCGTACGCGGCCGAGCGGGCGTCCTCGATCATGCCGCGCCACGGGGAGGTGGAGCGGACCTCCAGCCGGCCGTCGGCGCCGGGCGGGAACATCCCGATCATGCGGATGTAGCCGCCGAACGGGATGGCCTTGATGCCGTACTCGGTCTCGCCCCTCTTGCGCGAGAAGAGCGTCGGGCCGAAGCCGACCATGTACTGCGGCACGCGGATGCCGAAGAGCTTGGCCGTGGACAGGTGCCCCAGCTCGTGCCACGCGATCGAGAACAGCAGGCCGACCACGAAGAGACCTATGCCGAGGATGAACATCAGGGTCGTCATGCACGGGCCTCCGCCGTCTGTGCCGCCAGTTGCCGGGCCCGGGTCCGCGCCCAGGTCTCCGCTTCGAGGACGTCCGACACGGTGAGTGAGGTTCCCGTACGCGGGGTGCCGTGCTCCTCGACGACCCGGGTGACGGTCTCCATGATCCCGTTGAACGGCAGTGCGCCCTGGCGGAACGCCTCCACGCACTCCTCGTTGGCCGCATTGAACACCGCCGGGGCGGTGCCCGCGAGCTCGCCGACGTGCCGGGCGAGGTTCACCGAGGGGAAGGCCTCGTCGTCGAGCGGGAAGAACTCCCAGGTCGAGGCCTTGCTCCAGTCGAAGGTGGGGGCGGCGTCGGGGACGCGCTCGGGCCAGCCGAGGCCGATGGCGATGGGCCCGCGCATGTCGGGTGGGGTCGCCTGGGCCAGTGTCGATCCATCCGTGAACTCAACCATCGAGTGGACATACGACTGGGGATGCACGACGACCTCAATGCGGTCGAAGGGAATGTCGTAGAGGAGGTGCGCCTCGATGACCTCCAGGCCCTTGTTGACGAGGGTCGCGGAGTTGATCGTGATGACCGGGCCCATGGCCCAGGTGGGGTGCGCGAGGGCGTCCTCGACGGTGACGTTCGCCAGCTCCTCCTTGGTCCGGCCGCGGAAGGGGCCGCCGGAGGCGGTGACGACCAGCTTGCGGACGTCGGCGCGGGTGCCGGCGGCCAGGGCCTGGAAGAGGGCGGCGTGCTCGGAGTCGACCGGGATGATCTGCCCGGGCCTGGCAAGGGCCTTGACCAGCGGGCCGCCCACGATGAGCGACTCCTTGTTGGCGAGCGCGAGGGTGCGGCCCGCCTCCAGGGCGGCGAGGGTCGGGGCGAGTCCGATGGAGCCGGTGATGCCGTTCAGGACGGTGTGGCAGTCGGACGCCGCGAGCTGCGTGGCCGCGTCCGGGCCGGCGAGGATCTCGGGGAGCGGCTCGCCGGTGCCGTACTGCGCGGTGAGCGCCTCGCGCAGGGCCGGTACGACGTCCTCGCGGGCCACGGCGACCGTGGCCGCGCGCAGCCGGTGGGCCTGCTCGGCGAGGAGGGCGACCCGGCCGCCGTTGGCCGAGAGGCCGGTGACCCGGAACCGGTCGGGGTTGCGCAGCACGAGGTCGATGGCCTGGGTGCCGATGGACCCGGTGGAGCCGAGGATCACCACGTCCTTGGGGCCGTCGCCCGTTACGGGGTCGTAGACGAGGTGCGGGTCGGCCAGGGCGCGGGCCGCAAGCACCGTCGTCCGCCCGGAGGGCGGGCCCTGCGGCGTCATGGGGGTCCCCCCTGCTCGAGCGAAGCCGAGGCCTTGGGGGAGCGTGCTCTCGGCGTGCCGGGCGTCGACCCGTGTACTGGACGTACTCGGGTCGGCGCCCGGTGCGGCGAGAGTGCGTGCATGGCGTCGCGGGGCAGACGGGGCTTGCGGCCCGCGCCCTGAGGGGGCTGGACTGTCGCTCATTCCTCCATTGTTGCTGTAAGCATCGTGTGTGAGGACAGCGCGTCCCCTTCCTGGGGGCGCGCGCCGCAGCGGCTCGGGCCCCCAGGGGGCCGGGCTACCGGATCGGCCGGTGGACGTTCTCCTTCTGCGACGGTCCCGGTGTCGCGTCCGCGATCCAGGGGCCCTCGCCCGAGGGGTCGACGATGCCCCGCTCCAGCCACGCGTAGGTGCCGGACAGGACGCCCTTGACGACCGTGCGGTCTAGGTCGTCGGTGTTGGTCCACAGGCGGGTGAAGAGCTCTTCGATCCGGATGCGGGCCTGGCGGCAGAAGACGTCGGCGAGCTGGTAGGCCTCGCGGCCGTTCTCGCCCTGGCCGCGCAGGAGTTCGGCCCGTACGCAGGCCGCGCTCATGGCGAACAGTTCGGCGCCGATGTCCACGATCCGGCCGAGGAAGCCCTGCTTGGACTCCATGCGGCCCTGCCAGCGGGACATGGCGTAGAACGTGGAGCGGGCGAGCTTGCGGGCGGTGCGCTCGACGTAGCGCAGGTGGGCCGAGAGGTCCACCTCGCGCTTGAACTCGCCGTAGGAGGTGGGGAGCTGGCCCGGGCCCGCCACCAGCTTCGGGAGCCACTTGGCGTAGAAGGCGCCCGCGTTCGCGCCGGCCCTGGCCTTGTCGCCGAGGGACTTCTCGGGGTCGATGAGATCGCCGGCGACGGAGAGGTGGGCGTCGACGGCCTCGCGGGCGATGAGGAGGTGCATGATCTCCGTCGAGCCCTCGAAGATGCGGTTGATGCGCAGGTCGCGCAGCAGTTGCTCGGCGGGGACGCCGCGTTCGCCGCGGGCCCGCAGGGACTCGGCCGTCTCGAAGCCGCGGCCGCCGCGGATCTGGACGAGTTCGTCGGCCATCGTCCAGGCCATCTCGGAGGCGTACAGCTTGGCCAGGGCGCCTTCGATGCGGATGTCGTTGCGGTCCTCGTCGGCCATCTGCGAGGCCAGGTCGGTCACGGCCTCCAGGGCGAAGGTGGTGGCCGCGATGAAGGAGATCTTGGAGCCGACCGCCTCGTGGTGCGCGACGGGTTTGCCCCACTGCTCGCGGGCCGCCGACCACTCGCGGGCGATCTTCAGGCACCACTTGCCGGCCGCGACGCAGGACGCGGGCAGGGACAGCCGCCCGGTGTTGAGGGTGGTCAGGGCGATCTTCAGGCCCTGGCCCTCCTCGCCGACCCGGTTCGCGGCGGGGACGCGGACCTGGTGGAAGCGGGTGACGCCGTTCTCGATGCCGCGCAGGCCCATGAAGGCGTTGCGGTTCTCGACGGTGACGCCCGGCGAGTTCGTCTCCACGACGAAGGCGGTGATGCCGCCCCGGTGGCCCTCGGACTTCGGCACCCGGGCCATGACCACCAGCAGGTCGGCGACCACGCCGTTGGTGGTCCACAGCTTCACGCCGTCGAGGACGTAGTCGTCCCCGTCGGGCACGGCGCTGGTGGCGAGGCGGGCCGGGTCGGAGCCGACGTCGGGCTCGGTGAGCAGGAAGGCGCTGATGTCCGTGCGGGCGCAGCGCGGCAGGAAGCGTTCCTTCTGCTCCTGCGTGCCGAACAGCTTCAGCGGCTGGGGTACGCCGATCGACTGGTGGGCGGAGAGCAGCACGCCGATCGCGGGGCTGGCGGAGCCGGCCAGGGAGAGCGCCTTGTTGTAGTACACCTGCGTGAGGCCGAGACCGCCGTACCTGGTGTCGATCTTCATGCCGAAGGCGCCGAGCTCCTTCAGGCCGTCGATCACCTCGTCGGGGATCCGGGCGTCGCGCTCGATCCGGGCCGGGTCGACCTTCGTCTCGACGAAGTCGCGGAGCTTGGCGAGGAACTCCTCGCCGCGCTGGGCGGCCTCGTCGTCGGGGACGGGGTGGGGGTGGATGAGGTCGAGCCGGAAGCGGCCGAGGAACAGCTCCTTGGCGAAGCTGGGCTTGCGCCAGTGCTGTTCCCGGGCGGCCTCCGCCACCTCACGGGCCTCCCGCTCGGTGACGGCGGGACGGGAAGAGGGGGTGGAAGCGGACATGAGGGTCACCTCGCCGCATCTAGTGATGTTGAGGACCGTACGTTACCGATCAGTGCTACTGGATCGTTGGTACCCGAAACCGGACGCTCCCACCAGTCCTCGCGCGTCCGTTCAGCCGAAGGGGGCGGAGCGTGCGCGGCACTTGTCGCGCGCCCGACGACGGTGTTGCATCGAGGTACCTCCCAGGAGACCGGTGTTCGCCCCTGGAATTCGGTATCGAAGCGCTTCGACAACCTATGGACACCCAGGATCACTGGAGCTACTGTCGAACCACCCTCACTCGCCGTTATCAGCAATGCGCACTGTCGAAGCGCTTCACAAAGCTTGGAGAGCTGGATGGTCACCCTCGCCGAGGTCGCCCAGCACGCCGGAGTCTCGGCGAGCACGGTGAGCTATGTCCTCAGCGGCAAGCGGTCCATCTCCGCGACCACCCGGCAGCGGGTCGAGCGGAGCATCCGCGAGCTCGGGTACCACCCGAACGCCGGGGCCCGGGCCCTGGCAAGCAGCAGGTCGAACATCATCGCGCTGATGATCCCGCTGCGCACGGACATGTACGTGCCCGTGATGATGGAGATCGCCATCGCGGTGGCGACCTGCGCCCGCACGCACGGGTACGACGTGCTGCTGCTCACCGGTGAAGAGGGGCCGGACGCGGTGCGCCGCGTCGCGGGCAGCGGGCTCGCCGACGGGATGATCCTGATGGACGTCGAACTCGACGACGAGCGGCTGCCGCTGCTGCGCGCGACGGACCAGCCGTCCGTGCTGATCGGTCTGCCCGCCGACACCACCGGTCTCACCTGCGTCGACCTGGACTTCAGGGCGACGGGCGCGCTGTGCGTGGAGCACCTGGCGAAGCAGGGGCACCAGGACATCGCCGTCATCGGCGAGGCACCGGCGGTCTACGAGCGGCACACGGGCTTCGCCGAGCGCACCCTCGACGGGCTGCGGTCGCGCTCCCGCGAGCTGGGCGTGCGGCTGCTGCACCGGCCGTGCGACGGCGGGTACGACGCGATGGCGGTGACGCTCGCCCGGATCCTCGACGAACGCCCGGGGACCTCGGGGATCATCGTGCAGAACGAGTCGGCGGTCGAGCCGCTGCTCGCGCTGCTGCGGCAGCAGGGCCGGGCCGTGCCGGAGGACATGTCGGTGGTCGCGATCTGCCCGGACCAGGTCGCCACGCAGGCCTCGGTGCGGCTGACCTCGGTCGCCATCCCCGCGCAGGAGATGGGCCGGCACGCGGTGGAGCACCTGGTCGCCAAGCTCGAGGGGCGCGGCCGCGACGAGGTCGTGCTGATCGCCCCCGAGCTGACGGTACGGACGAGCACGGGCCCGGCGCCGAGCCGGTCGTAGGAACCCCTGGCGCCCCGCCTTCCTCGCAACGCCGCCCTCCTCCCAGGGCACCCCCATGTCTGCACTCCTCCAGGAGCACAGGAGCACGCCACGTGAATCAGCCTGCTGAAACCCAGCCCCAGGTGAGCCTGGCGCAGTCCTCCCCCACGGTCGGTACGTTCCGCGAGCGGGACGGCGCGCTGGAGTGGAGCGGCCGCCAGGAGACCGTACGGATCGAGCCGTGGGGGCCGGACGCGGTCCGGGTGCGGGCCCGGCTCGGCGGCCCGGTCCTCGAAGGGCTGCCGGGCGCCCTGCTCGACGAGGCTCCGACGACGCCCTCCACGGTGAAGATCGAGGACGGCGGCGGCCGGCTGACGGTGGGCGCGCTCACCGTCGAGGTGAACGCCGAGGGCCTGATCCGCTTCCTGCGGACGGAGGACTCCGCCGAGCTGCTCGCCGAGGACCGCGCCCACTTCTGGTGGCCCGGCTCCCGCCTCTACACGGCCGTCGGCAACGGCCACCACCGCCTGGAGCAGCGCTTCGCCGCCTACGACGACGAGAAGCTGTACGGCCTCGGCCAGCACCAGCACGGGCGGTTCGACCAGAAGGGCCTGGTGCTGGACCTGGTCCAGCGCAACGCCGAGGTCGGCATCCCGGTGCTGACCTCCAGCCGGGGCTACACCCTGCTGTGGAACAACCCGGCGATCGGTCGCGTGGAGCTGGCGCACAACGGCACGCGGTGGGTCGCCGACTCGGCCCGGCAGATCGACTACTGGATCACGGCGGGCGATCCGGCCGGAGCCCAGCGCCGGTACAGCGCGGTGACCGGCCGGACGCCGATGCTGCCGGAGTGGGCGGCGGGCTTCTGGCAGTGCAAGCTGCGCTACCGCACCCAGGACGAACTGATGGCGGTGGCCCGGGAGTACAAGCGGCGGGGCCTGCCCATCTCGGCGATCGTCTGCGACTTCTTCCACTGGACGCACCTCGGCGACTGGAAGTTCGACCCGAAGGAGTGGCCGGACCCGGCGGCGATGGTGCGGGAGCTGGACGAACTCGGCATCAAGCTGGTGGTGAGCGTCTGGCCGTCGGTGTCGCCGCTGAGCGAGAACCACCCGGTCCTGGAGCAGCGGGGCTGGTTCATCGGCACCCAGTACGGGCCGATGGCGCACGCCGACTGGCCCGACAAGGAGGTCGCCTCCACGGTCCAGGTGGCCTTCTACGACGCCACGAACCCGGAGGCCCGGGAGTTCGTGTGGTCGAGGATCAAGGAGAACTACCTCGACCCGTACGGCATCACGGCGTTCTGGCTCGACGCCTGCGAGCCGGAGCTGAAGCCCGGCTTCTCCGAGAACCTGCGGTACTGGGCGGGACCGGGCCTGGAGGTCGGCAACATCTACCCGGCCGAGAACGCCCGCACCTTCTACGAGGGCCTCGTCGCCACCGGCGAGGAGGAGGTCGTCACCCTCAACCGCTCGGCGTGGGCGGGCAGCCAGCGCTACGGCGCCGCCCTGTGGTCCGGGGACATCGGCACGGACTTCCCGACCCTGCGCCGCCAGATCGCGGCCGGGCTCAACACGGCCCTGTCGGGCATCCCGTGGTGGAACACCGACATCGGCGGCTTCCACGGCGGCGACCCGGACGACCCGGCCTACCGGGAGGTGATGGTCCGCTGGTTCCAGTTCGGCGCGCTGTCCCCGCTGATGCGTCTGCACGGCTTCCGCGACCCGGGCATGCCGCTGGGCCCGGAGATGACCGGCGGCCCGAACGAGGTGTGGTCGTACGGGGAGGAGGCCGGGGCCGTCCTGGAGAAGTACCTGCGGCTGCGCGAGCGGCTGAAGCCGTACGTCCTGCGCGTCATGCGGGAAGCGCACGAGGAGGGCCTGCCCGTGATGCGGCCGCTGTTCCTGGAGTTCCCCGGCGACCAGACGGCCTGGTCGGTCGACGACTCCTACCTGTTCGGCCCGGACCTGCTGGTCGCGCCGGTGCTGACGGCCGGCGCCACGGCCCGTACGGCGTACCTGCCGGCGGGGGCCACGTGGACGGACGCGTGGACGGGTGAGACGTACGAGGGCGGTCAGGCCGTGACGGTCGACGCCCCGCTGGACCGGATCCCGCTGTTCCTGCGGGACGGGGCGCGGCTGCCTGTAGCGGAGTAGCCGTGCCGAAAGGGGGTGGCCGGATCGATGGAGGTCTTCCGGCCACCCCTCTTCGCTTCTTCGGCCAACATCGGTGCAGCGCGGGCGGGTTGGAAGGGATAGGTTCCCTGCGTGTCCTCGTCTCCGCTCGCCCTCACCGCCGCCGATCTGCTGCTGCGGCCCGCCTTCGGCTCCCGCCGCGACCCCGGCCGGGTCTTCGACCGCATCGCGGCGGAGACCGGACAGGCGCCGGGCGACCGGGAGTTCCTCGACGGCTTCCGGGCCCTGCTGGGCTGGTGGGCGAAGGCCGAGAACCTCACGCCGGTCGGCTGGCAGTCCGCGCAGGCGCACGTCCGGCGGCACCTGGCCAACCGGGCCCGCGTGCGGCGGCTGATCGCCGAGCATCCGGAGATCGAGCGGGAGCCGATCGAGAAGCCGGTGTTCGTCGTGGGGCTGCCGCGCACGGCGACCACGGTCACGCACGCGGTGCTGTCGATCTCGGACGATCACCGGTGCCCGCTGCTGTGGGAACTGCTCCGGCCCGACCTGGAGTTGCCGCCCCGGCAGCGGCGGAAGGCGATCACCGCCGGGCACCGGATGGTGCAGGGCACGAACCTCTTCGCGCCGCGCTTCCGCGACATCCACGCGATGGCCGCCGAGGGCCCCGAGGAGTGCACGTTCGCGCTGCCGCACGCCCTGATGCCGTTCTCGCAGGCCCGGATCCCCGAGTACCTGGACTGGCACCGCGCCCGGGACTTCGTCGACGACTACCGGTACCTCAAGCAGGTCTACCAGGTGCTCCAGTACGGCCGTCCGCGGCGGCGCTGGATGCTGAAGTCGCCCATGCACCTGGAGAACCTGGACGCGTTGCTGACGGTCTTCCCCGACGCCACGCTCGTGTGGTGCCACCGCGACCCGGTCACCGTCGTGGCGTCCTTCTGCAGCCTGATCGAGCACGGCATGGCCGTCAGCACCCGCCCCCTCGATCTGCACGGCATCGGCACCACCTGGCTCGGTCTGCTGAGCCGGGCCATGACGCGCGGCCTCGCGGCCCGGGCCGCCGTCCCGCCGGAGCAGCTGGTGGACGCCCCGTACTCCTGGCTCGGCTCCGACCCCGCCACCGGCGCCCCGAAGCTCTACGCCGCCGTCGGCGCCCCCTGGACCGAGGCCGACGCGGCCCGGCTGCCCGCGGCCGTCGCCCGCCCCAGGGGCACCCGCAGGCACACCTACAACCTGGCCCGCTACGGCCTGACCCGGGACGAGGTCGAGACGGCCTTCGCCGGGTACGAGGCGCTGCGGGCCGAGGTCGACCGCGCCTGACGGCACGGCCGGCCCCGGCCCCGGCGCCCCGGGATCAGCTGCTGCTGACCGTCAGGTTGTTGGTGGTGAAGTTCAGACCGCCGGACGACGAGGTGATCTCGTAGCCGAACTGCACGTCACCGATGGTCTCGTTGCCCATCCACCTCTTGGTGTCCTTGATCCACTTCAGGATCGGCAGGATGTTGACGCTGCCGGAGTTGGAGTCGGACGTCCGCAGGAACGAGAAGACCTCGTTGGCCCCGTTGTTGCCCTTGTAGACGTTCCAGGTGTGGCCGCCGAGGGTGACGCTGCCCTGGGAGGTGCCGAGCGGTCCGACGGCGCCGTTGTAGTTGACCCAGAGCATGATCTCGTAGTCGTAGTCGGTGTCCCAGATGTCGTACGACGTGTTGTACGCGCCGGACGACGGGACCGTGACGTTGTAGTTGCTCGTGAGCGAGCCGAGGGAGGTGATCGTCTTGTTGATCACCTTCTTGGAGTTGGGGTACGACTTGATGCCGCCGGTGTTGGGGTGGTCGGCCCAGACGCCCCAGTTGGTGCCGGAGTTGGCCCAGACGCACTGGCTGCCGGCGCCGGAGCCCCAGATGTTGTTGTAGAGCGTGTAGCCGTTGAGGCTCGTGTTGCCCCACTGGTCGCAGGAGTTCCAGACGGCGGCGGAGGCGGGGGCGGAGGCGAGGCCGACGGTGACGCCGAGCGCGAGGGCCGGGGCCAGCAGGGCCTTGGTGATCCTGCTCATGGTGCGTGTTGCCATGGTGTCCCTTCCATGGGTGGGGGGATTGCGGGGGGATCACCGCGCTCTCAAGGTGAGCGCGCGGTCTTCTCCGGCGACGAGGTCGAGGGGCTCGGCACCGGAGGAAGTCCTGAATTCGACGCGGACGGTACGCCTCGGCCGGAGGACGGCGGTGGCGGCGCCGTCCCGGCTCCAGGTGAGGTCGATCTCGGCCCCGAACCGGGTGCGCACACCGCGCAGCGCGCCGCTGGGGTACGCCGCCGGGAGCGCGGGCAGCAGGACCAGCCGGTCGGGGGTGGACTGCACGAGCATCTCGATCAGTACGGCCGGCAGGGTGTGCGCCGCGTCGGCGTTGTAGACGTGGCGCTTCGGATAGTGGGCGCTCATCAGGGAGGCGTGGAAGAAGTCGCCGTCCAGGACCTGGCCGAGGGCGTGGGCGACGCGGTCGGCGTCCCGGAGCCGGGCGGCGACGAGGGCGTGGTGCAGGTGGCCGTGCGCGGAGTCGTTCTCGGCGCCGCGCAGTTCCAGGGCGCGGTGGGCGGCGGCCGCGAGCTCGGGGGTGTCGTAGGGGGTGATCTCGTCGAGGGGCCAGACGCCGTAGAGGTGGCTGAGGTGGCGGTGGTCGTAGGAGTCCTCCAGGCCCGGCCAGGCCCATTCGGCCAGGGCCCCGTCCTCGTTGATCCGGTGCGGCGGCAGCCGGTCGGCGAGGGCGTGCCAGCGGTCGGCGTCGGGGCCGGGGTGGTAGGCGGCGGCCGTGCGCAGGGCGTGGCGGGCCGCGGAGAGGTCCATGGCCGCGTTCAGGGTGCCCCAGCTGGCGTTGGCGGGGCGGTTCTCGGGTGAGTAGGACGGGACGACGACGAGGTGGCCGTGCTCGTCCGTCCTGGTGAGGAAGTCCTCGTAGAAGAGGGCGACTTCGGCGAGCGCCGCGGCGGTGCGCGGGTCGCGGGTGCCCTGCGTCTCGTCGTGGTCGACGAGCGGCTTGAGCAACCAGTCGGCGCCGGCGGTCCACAGGTGCAGCGGGTATTCGCGGTTGTAGTGGTACGCGTGGCCGGACTCGCCGTCGGTGTGGGCGGGGGCGACCACGCCCCGGGCGCCGAAGACCGCGCGGGCGTTGTCGCGCCAGTCGGGGAGCTGGCGCCGGACCAGCCGCGCGTGGGCCTCGGTGACCTCGGGGAGGGCGGCGGCAGCGGCGGAGGCGGTCTGGAGGTTGAGGTTGGCGTCCTGGGTGAACGCGCCCGACCAGGCGGTGTTCCAGTCGCCGGTCCACAGCCCGGTCAGGCGGGGCGGGAAGAGGCCGCTCGCGGAGAGCAGGTGGTAGCGGCCGGCGGCGAAGAGGCGCTCCAGCAGGGCGGCGCCGCGCGGCCGGGTCAGCAGCTCGGAGCCCGGCAGGGCCCGTTCGGCGGGGTCGGCGCCGAGGTCGAGGGTGACGCGCTCGTAGGCGGTGCGGTGCAGTGCGGTGTGGCGGTCGAGGAGCTCGTCGTACTCCTGGGGCAGGTCGCGCAGGGCCCGGCCCTCGGCGACGACGTCGAGTTCGCCGGTGTGCCGGTGCACCCGGGTGAGGAGCAGCACGGACCGGGCGCCCTCGACGCGCACGCCGGGGGGCACGAGGGTGGTGGTGCCGCCGGTGACGGTGACCTGGGTGACGCCGGTGCAGGCGCGGTCGCCGTCCGGGTAGCGGGCGCGCAGGCTGAGCAGGGCGCCCTCGGGGGTGAGGACGGCTCCGTGACCGACGCCCAGTCCGGTGGGGGCGCCGGGCAGCCGGTGGTCCAGGTCGATGTCGAGGGTGAGGTCGGGTCCGGTGAGATGGTGGACGATCACGTCGTCGGCGCGGGAGACGAAGAGGCGGCCGGTCCAGCCGGCGCAGGCCGCGCCGACCACGCCGGTGGTGAAGTCGACGTCCCGGCGGTAGTCGGGGCACTCGGCCGGCGGCCGGCGCAGCCGGACCTGGAAGGCGGGGTGGAAGGGCTGCACCCACTGGAGCGGGCGCCCGTCGGTGAAGCTCTCGGCGGCCGTCCGGTCGCCCGCCAGGAGCCGGTCCTGGAGGGCGGGGAGGCCGTCGGCGAGCTGCGGGGGCCGGGGGTCCCGGCCGTTGGGCCGTACCAGGGTGTGATGTGTGACGATGACCCGCTCGCTGTTCGGGTCACCGAACACAAGGGCGCCGTGGTGGCCGTTGCCGCTGAGGAAGGCGTCCTCCCAGCGGGCGGCCGGCCGCGGTTCCCACGTGCCGTGGACGGGTGCGGTGGCGGTCATGGCCGGAGCACCGCCACCTCGTAGCGGCCGAGGGTGAGCCGGTCGGTGACGGCCGTGTCCGTCAGCAGGTCATGGTGGGTGCCGGGCACCTCGACGGTCACCGGCTCGCGGCCGTGGTTGAGGACGAACAGCACCTCGCCCCGGCGTACGGCCTCGACGTGCTCGGGGAGGCCGTCCAGCACCGGGCGGACGCCCGCGCCCTCGGCGATCCGGGCCAGCAGGTCGCGCAGCGCCTCGGGCTCCGGGAGCGTGGAGACGTACCAGGCGCGGCCCTTGCGCAGGACGGCGGGCATGCCGTCCAGCTCGCCGCCCTTGTAGCGGATCGTGTGGTCCGGGTCGGCGGGCTCGATCTCCTCGGACCACAGCGTGCCGCGGAAGCCCTCGCACGCGGCGGTCTCCTCGGCCTCCAGCGGCCACCACTCGTGCAGCGTGCGGATGCCGAACAGCTCCCGCAGCCGGGCGTCCATGCCGCCGGGGCGTACCCGGTCGTCCTCGTCGGCGACGCCGGTCAGGAAGCCGCAGACGAGGGTGCCGCCCTGCCGGACGTAGGCGAGGAGGTTGTCGATCGACGCATCGGTGAGCGCGTACAGCTGGGGCACGACGACCACCGGGTACGGCGTCAGGTCGTGCTCGGGGTGGGCGAAGTCGGTGGTGAGGTGCGCCTGCCAGAGGGCGCGGTGCCAGGCGCGCAGCACGTCCGGGTACTCCACCCGGCTGGACAGGCGGCCGTCGTGGGCGCCGGCCCACCAGGCGTGCCAGTCGTGCAGGACGGCGACGCCGGCGGTGATGTGCCGGCCGGTCACCTCGGGGGCGATCCGGGCCAGGTCGGCGCCGAGCCGCTTGACCTCCTGGTACGTCCGGCCGTCTTCCCCCGCGTGGCTGACCATGCCGGAGTGGAACTTCTCCGCGCCCTGCCGGGACTGCCGCCACTGGAAGTAGCAGACGGCGTCGGCGCCCCGGGCCACGGCCTGGAGCGACCACAGCCGGTTCATGCCGCGGGGCTTGGGGTGGTTCACGCCGCGCCAGTTGACCGGCCCGGCCGCCTGCTCCATGAGCATCCACGGCCCGCGTGCCTGGGAGCGGGTCATGTCCTGGACGAGGGCGCCGTGCTGGGCGCCGAGCGGGTCGCGCGGGTCGGGGTAGAGGTCGACGGAGACGACGTCCTCCTCCTCGGCCCAGCGCCAGGCGTCCTGGCCGAACCACAGGGGCATGAAGTTGCTGGTGACCGGGATGTGCGGGGTGTGACGCCGGACGATGTCCCGCTCGGCCGTGTAACACTCCAGGAGCATGTCGGAGGTGAAGCGCCGGAAGTCCAGGACCTGGCCGGGATTGCGCAGGTAGTGCGGCAGGCGGGGCGGCAGGATGCCGTCCCAGGTGTCGTAGCCCTGGCTCCAGAAGGCGGTGCCCCAGGCCTCGTTGAGGGCGTCGAGCGTGCGGTACCTCTCGCGCAGCCAGCGGCGGAAGGCTGCCGCGGCCTCGTCGCCGTGGTCGTAGGTGCAGTACTCGTTGTTGATGTGCCACATCGTCAGGGCCGGGTGGCCGCCGTAGCGGGCGGCCAGGTCCTCGGTGATGGCGGCGGCGTAGCGCCGGTAGGTGGCGCTGGAGTGGGAGAAGTGCTGCCGGCCGCCCCACCACTCGGTGCGGCCGTCCTCGGTGACGGGCAGGGTGTCGGGGTGCAGCCGGCCCATCCACGGCGGGGGCGAGGCGGTCGGGGTGGCGAGGACGACGCCGATGCCGTTCGCGTGCATCA
This sequence comes from Streptomyces sp. SudanB52_2052, assembly GCF_964272415.1. NCBI lineage: Bacteria > Bacillati > Actinomycetota > Actinomycetes > Kitasatosporales > Streptomycetaceae > Streptomyces > Streptomyces sp. SudanB52_2052. Next base: position 2,541,976 of record NZ_OZ186796.1, read on the forward strand.
GGTCCATCAGCGTGTCGAGCCGGCCGAACTCGCGTGCGCCCGGCTCCGGTTCCAGCGTCGACCAGGAGAAGACGCCGAGGGTGACCGAGTTGACGCCGGCGGCCTTCATCAGCCGGACGTCCTCGTGCCAGGTCTCCTCGGGCCACTGCTCCGGGTTGTAGTCGCCGCCGTAGAGGAGGCGGCCCCGGGTCGCGTCGGCCAGGCCGGGCCGTTCTCCTGCGGTCATCAGGCGGGCTCCCCGTACTGCACACCCCGTCCGTTGGTGGCGATGTAGACCCGGCCGTACACGCGCGGGTCACCGGTGATGGTGGCGCCGATCCAGCCCCACTGGTGCCGGTCGTCGTTGACGCGCACCCAGGTCTTCGCCTCGTCGTCCGAGCGGTACACGGCGGTGATGCTCTCGGTCGAGCCGACCATGTAGATCGCCGGGTAGGAGGCGCCCTCGGCGGCCTTGCCGAAGCCCAGGGTGTACGAGGCCCGGCAGCCGGCGACCTTGGTGAAGGTCGCGCCGCCGTCCGTGGAGCGGTACAGCCCGTTCCACTTCAGGCTCAGCCAGAGGTCGCCGGAGCGGCCCGGGGCGGCGACGAGCTGGAACTCGGTGTCGCCCGAGTTCAGACCGCCGGTCCGCGCGGTGAAGGTCGCTCCGCCGTCCGTGCTGGCGAAGAGCGTGCCGGTGGTGGTGTCGAAGGCGTAGAACCGCCGCGGGTCGACCGGGTCGGCGACCGGGACGGCGCCCTTCGGGAAGGAGGAGACCTCCGACCAGGTGGTGCCGTTGTCGACCGAGCGGAAGCCGGGATTGCTCGTGCCGAAGGACCACAGCAGCACGCTGCCGTCGGCGTTGGTGGCGATCGGCCCCGGTGCGCTCTTGGCCATGCTCGGCTGGGCCTTGAAGGGGGCCCAGGTTTTTCCTCCGTCGGTCGACCAGGCCCCGTTGCCGTGGTCGCCCCAGCCCGCCCGGACCACGTACGACGGCTTCGCCGCGGCCAGCGACAGGCCGGTCGACGTGCCGAACACCGGGTTGGACGCCATGCCGCGCGACGGCGACGCCGTGAGCCGCTCGTGGTACATCACGCCGATGTCCCCGGAACCGCTGAGCAGGTGTGCCTCGCCGGTCGGGGGCGAGACCAGCTGGCGGATGGAGGCCTCCTCCAGGCCGCGGATCTGCGGCGCCCAGTGCGTGAGGTCGCGGGTGCCGTAGAGGGTCGCGCCCGTGCCGTACACCACGTGCTTCGAGTCGTACGGGTCGAGGGCGAGGGCCTGGATCCACCAGCCGAACTTGGGCTCGTCGCCGCCCCACTTGAGGTAGGGCGTCTCGGAGACGTCGAGGACGGCCGTGTCCTTCAGGGAGGTCCAGGTGCGGCCGCCGTCGGTGGAGCGGAACACGGTGTCGATCTCGGCCCAGCGGTTGTTGGTGGAGACGACGAGCGTGCCGGGGCGGCGGGCGTCGACGGCGACACCGCCGTAGCCGAAGGCGTCCCGCCCGCCGTCGCTCGTGGTTCCGCCGGGCTTCACCGGTGTGACCTCGGTCCACTTCCCGCTGCCGGTGCGCAGCTTGTGCACGCTGCCGTCGGACTGGCCGTTCGGGCCGGGGGCGTCGGCGTACGTCACGTACAGCTCACGGGTGTGCCGGTCGTACGCGGCGCGGATCGGCACCTTGGCGGCGGTGCCCGTGGGCTGTCCCGGGACAGCCTCCCAGGTGATGCCGTCGGTGGTGCGGTAGAGGTTCGCGGAGGTGCCGTCGGAGTCGCCCCAGCCGGCGTAGACGGCGCGGCCCGCGGCGACCAGGAGCGTGACGCCCTGGCCGGTGGCGCTCGGCGCGGCGGGGAAGCTCACGGCCTTCCAGGTGGCGCCCCGGTCGGTCGACCTGAGCAGCCCGTCGTGCCGGGTGCCGAGCCACAGGGTGTCGCTGTCGCGCGGGTCGACGAGCAGCCGCTCACCGCAGCCGCGCCCGTCCTCGTTGGCCCCGAGCTTCACGGTGAGGTCGGTGCGCTTCCAGGTGGCGCCGCGGTCCTCGGAGCGCAGCACGGCCCCGTTGCCGGCCCAGGGCTGGGCGTACGTGCCGAGGGCGAGGTAGACGCGGTTCGGATGGGCCGGGTCGACGGCCATGGCTTCCACGCCGAGCAGGTTCCAGTCGTCCCAGCCGATGTGGTCGACGAGCGGGATCCACCGGGCGGTGCGGTCGTCCCAGCGGTAGGCGCCGCCGATGTCGGTACGGGCGTAGGCGAGGCCGCGGACGGCGGGGTGGAAGAGGACGCCGGTGATGAAGCCGGTGCCGCCCTGGACGACGTTGCGCCAGCGGTAGGCACCGCCCGCGGCGGGGACGGCGGCGTGCGCCCGCCCGGGCAGGAGGGGGACGGTGGTGAGCGCGGCGACGGCCGCGGTCCCGGCGAGAACGGCACGTCTGCTCGGGCTGGACGCATGCATGACACATACCTCGTGGTTCTGGGAGGGGGGAGGAGAAGCGCCCCGGAAGGGGCGCGGGGAACTGCGCGATCAACCACGACGCGGCCGCGGACGACGATGGCCGGCAGCCCTACGGCGAGAGGGCGTTCTCAGCCCTTGACGGCTCCGGTCAGCATGCCCTTCTTGAAGTGCCTCTGGACGAAGGGCGACAGGACGGCGACCGGCAACAGAGCCATCACCATGACCGCCATCTGTACCGCGAGTCCCGACAACTGACCGGTCTTGATGGCCTGGCCCAGGCCGACCGGCGCTTCCTGCTTCTGCACGAGCTGGATCATGACGTTCTGCAGCGGCATCATGTCCTGGTCGTTCAGGTAGAGCGAGGCGTTGAACCAGGCGCTCCAGTACCCGACGGCGTAGAACAGCGTGATCACCGCGAGGACCGCCCGGGACAGCGGCATGACGATCTTCCAGAGGATCCGGAAGTCCCCGGCGCCGTCGATGCGGGCGCTGTCGATGAGTTCCTGCGAGATCTCCATGAAGAAGCCGCGCAGCACCAGGATGTTGAAGACGCTGATCGCGCTCGGCAGGATCAGCGCGAGGTAGCTGTCCGTCAGGCCGAGGGACTGCACGAGCAGGTACGTGGGGATGAGGCCGGCGCTGAAGAACATGGTCGCCAGCAGCGTCATCAGGATCCAGCGGTGGCCGAGGGACCCGCTGCGGGAGAGGCCGTAGGCGCACAGCACGGACACCGCCATGGAGAACAGCGTGCCGACCAGGGTGACGAGGATGCTGATGATCGCGGCGCGGGTGACCTGGCCGCCGCTGAGCAGCTCCTGGTACGCGATGAAGGTGATGCCCTTCGGCACCATCACCAGGCCGCCCGCCTCGTCGATGGTCTTGCGCGAGGAGAGGCTGGTGACGACCACGATCCACAGCGGGAACAGGATCGCCAGGCAGGCCAGGAACAGGGCGATGGCCTTGCCCGCGAGACCGGCCTTCGAGGGCTCCTCCTCCCACGCGGGGCGGGGCGGGGCGGCCCACGGACGCGGCTTGTTCGCCGGTTTCTCGATGACGGTGGTCACTTCTTGTACACCCCCTGCTCGCCCATGAGATGGGCCACCTTGTTCGCGGCGAGGACCAGGCCGATGCTGACCACACCCTTGATGAGACCGGCGGCGGCCGCGTAACTGAAGTCCTGGTTGCGCACGCCGTTCCACCACACGAAGGTGTCGAGGACCTCTCCCGCACCCGGCCCTACGGCGTCGCGTTGCAGCAGGATCTGCTCGAACCCGACGGTCAGGGCGTCGCCGACGCGCAGCACCAGGAGGAGGGCGATCACCGGGCGCAGGGCGGGCAGCGTGACGTGCCACATGCGGCGCCAGCGTCCGGCGCCGTCCATCGCGGCGGCCTCGTAGTGGTCCTGGGACACCGAGGCCAGGGCCGCGAGGAAGACGATGATCCCCCACCCGGCGTCCTTCCACACGCTCTGCGCGGTGAGCAGGAAGGGGAAGGTGTCCGGGTTGGTCATGATGTCGATGCCGTCGTACCCGTTCTGCCGCAGCAGCTGGGAGAGCATGCCCGCGCCGCCGAACATCTGCTGGAACACGGCGATGACCAGCACCCACGAGAAGAAGTGCGGCAGGTACAGAACCGCCTGCGCGACGGCCCTCACTCGCGGCCGGATCACGCTGTTGATGAGCAGCGCGAGCAGGATCGGGATCGGGAAGAACAGCACGAGCTGGACGAAGAACAGCACGAGCGTGTTCTCGACGGCGTTCCAGAAGGCGGAGTCCTCGAAGATCCGCTGGAAGTTCTCCAGGCCCACGAAGGGGCTGTTGAGGATGGAGATGATGCCGTTGTCGCTGATGTAGGGGTCGTAGTCCTGGAAGGCGACGACGTTGCCGAGGATGGGCAGGTAGTTGAAGACCAGCACCAGCAGGACGGCCGGCAGCGTCATCAGGACCAGGACGCGATCGCGCCGGAACCTGTGCCGGAGGCTCAGTTTGCCCGCAGGTGGCTTCTTGCGGGAACCGGTGGCGTCCGGTGACGCCACCGGGGTCTTCTCGGACGTTCCGGCCTCGGTGCTGCTCCGAGGCACCGTGCTGTGCGACACGGCTGTTCTCCTTGCCTCAGGGCCGGGTCAGCTCGCCGCCGAGCCGTTCTCGTCGAGAAGCTTCTGGTACCAGTCGCGCAGCTTGTCGCCGCCCTTGCTCTTCCAGTCGGAGACGAACTGCTGCATGTCGCTGATCTTCTTCCGGCCGCGGACGATGTCGTCCTCGAGCTGCTCGGCGTCGTTCTGGAGGTTGGTGTACCGGGCGGGCTCGGTGATCTGCATGCCCCAGAACGAGGACTTCTTGGCGAAGGCGCCCATCCGCTGCTGCCACTCGACCTGGCCCTTGGCGACCTCGGGGAAGTCGGGGTGTGCGATGGTCGCGGCGGGGCTCGCGACCATGACGTAGGCGTTCATCACCTCGATGTTGCCCTTGTCGGTCTTGACGGGGACACCGTCCTTGACGGTGTAGTGGGTGCCTTCGACGCCGTAGTTGGTCATCATGTACTCCTTGGTGCCGTACGGCGCCGCGGTGACGTTGGCGACGGCCAGCACGTCGCGGATGACCGACTCGGAGGCCTTCTTGTTGACGAAGGCGAAGATGCCGGCGGGCTGGTCGGCCCACAGGGTGGGGTCGCCGCCGTCGTGACCCCAGATGTCCATGCCCCAGATCTTGAAGTCCGGGTTCTGAGTGGCCTGTTCAGCGGTGCGGCCCCACCACTGGGAGATGTTGTTGGGATAGATCAGGAACTCGCCCGCCGCGAACTTGGGGCCCGGGTCGGGGGCGTTCTTGCCCATCTTGGAGTCGGGGTGGACGACCCCGGCGGCGAAGAGCTTGCGCGACCACTCCAGCGCCTCGAGGAACTCCTCGGTCTCGATGCGGTTGACGAGCTTGCCGTCGACGAGGTTCCAGCCGAGCGGCTTCTCGCTGCCCGAGAGCACACCGAAGGCCTGGAAGGCGGTCCACTTCATGTCCAGGCAGGCCCACCTCCGGGCCTTGGCGTTGGTGATCTCCTTGGCCAGGGCCATGAACTCGTCGCAGGACCTCGGGACTTCGTAGCCCTCCTTCTCGAAGATGTCCTGCCGGTACAGGGGCACCATGGAGGGGGCGGACGGCGCCGGCATGGGCAGGCCGCGCAGCTTGCCGCCGAAGATGGAGCGCCGCCAGGCGTCGGTCGGGATCGCCGCGAGGTTCGGGTACTCCTTGACCTTGTCCCCGGAGAGGTACGGCCCGAGGTCGGCGAACTTGCTGATGATGGCGCTGGGTATCTTGCCGCCCATGTTCCACCCGGGGACGATCACCACGTCCGGGACGTCGCTGGAGGCGAGGACCGCGCCGAGTTTCTGGTCGTAGGTGTTGCCGTCCTGGTTCTGCCAGACGACGTCGACGCCGATCAGGTCGTTCATCGCCGTGTAGTAGGCGTTGTTCTGCTTCGGCGGCGAGCCCCAGAACGGCGACATGACGGTGACCTTGCCGCCCTTGCCGAGCTTCTCGGGGACCGAGGTCTTGAGAGTGGCGAGGTCCAGCTTGCTGGCGAAGCCGATGGCGGAGCCGTTCCTGGACGGGATGTCCGGCGTCACCACGTTGCTGGCCACGTAGGCGGGCAGGATCTTCTTGGCGTCCTTGCCCGACGTGGTGCCGTCCCGCGATCCACTGTCCGACCCGCCGCACGCGGAGAGCAGCGGCATCCCGCCCGCGACCGCTGCGGTGGCGACCGCCGTGGAGGCGAGGAAGCTTCTCCGGCTCGGTCCGGAGGAGGCGGAGGCGGCGTTCGGCGTCATTGCGTCAACCCTTCATGGCGCACCAGGACACCCGGCGGAGGGCCGTCGGCTGCGGTGTCTCGAGTGGAACTGGCTGAGCTGAAGCGAGACTTCGACCATGCACCGGGACATCCCCAGTCGAAGCGCTTCGATGTTGCTGTGAGGTTAAGTGAACGCCCCAGGGTGCACAAGGGTCGTTCCCAAACTTCCTCCCAGGCATGAGAAGGGACCTTTCCTCATGCACCGCTTGAAGTGATGGCGTCGGTCTCTTGACACCCGCCCCGTCGTCGAATGAGCATCGAAGCGCTTCGAAAGAGCCTCGCCGCTCCACCGCAAAGGGAATCCCACGTGACCGCACCCACGCCGTCCAGTCCGCCGTTCCGCGATCCGCGTCTGTCGTTCGCGCAGCGGATCGACGACCTCCTGTCGCGGCTCACGCTGGAGGAGAAGACCGCTTTCCTGCACCAGTTCGCGCCCGCCGTCGAGCGGCTCGGCGTCGCCGCCTTCCGCACCGGCCAGGAGGCCCTGCACGGCGTGGCGTGGATGGGCCCGGCGACGGTGTTCCCGCAGGCGGTGGGCCTCGGTGCCACGTGGAACCCGGAGTTGGTGCGGCGCGTCGGCGACGCCGTGTCCAAGGAGATCCGCGCGATGCGCGCCAAGGACGACCGCGTCGGTCTCAACGTCTGGGCGCCGACCGTCAATCTGCTGCGCCACCCGCTGTGGGGCCGCAACGAGGAGGGCTACTCGGAGGACCCCAGGCTCACCTCGGCGATCGCCACGGCCTACACGCACGGCCTGCGCGGCGACCACCCCACCTACTGGCGCACCGCGCCCGTGCTGAAGCACTGGCTCGCCCACAACAACGAGACGGACCGCTCCACGACGTCGAGCTCGGTGCGTCCGCGGGTGCTGCACGAGTACGACCTGCGGGCCTTCCGCGCGGCGGTGGAGGCGGGCGCGGTGGCCGGGGTGATGCCGGCGTACAACCTGGTCAACGGACGCCCCAACCACGTCTCCCCGTACCTCGCCGAGCACCTGCGCACCTGGACCCACCAGGACCTGCTGGTCTGCTCGGACGCGGGCGCGCCGAGCAACCTGGTCGACTCCGAGCACTACTTCGACACCCACGAGGAGGCCACCGCGGCCTCGCTCGTGGCGGGCGTCGACAGCTTCACCGACCACGGCACCGACTCCTCGCAGATGACCGGGCGGCTGCGCGGCGCCCTGGAGCGGGGCCTGCTGACGGAGGCCGATGTCGACACGGCCGTCCGCCGGCAGCTCTCGGTCCGCTTCCGGCTCGGCGAGTTCGACCCGGAGTACGACCCGCACGACGCGACCGGCGAGTTCGACACCCCGGCGCACCGCGCCCTCGCGCGGGAGGCCGCCGAGCAGGCGATCGTGCTGCTGAAGAACGACGGGGTGCTGCCGCTGGCCCCCGACACCCGCGTCGCGGTGGTCGGGCTGCTCGCCGACGAGTCCAAGCTCGACTGGTACAGCGGCACGCTCCTGCACCGCTCGACCCCGCTGGAGGGCCTGTACGAGCGGTTCGGGGCGGAGCGGGTGGAGTTCGCCGAGGGCGTCGACCGAGTCCGGCTGAGGACCGCCGCGGGCGCGTTCGTGCACGTGCCGGTGGCCGAGGACGCCGCCGACGAGGTGCGCGGCGCCGAGGGGGCGCTCGACCCGGCGCTGCTCGCGGGCCGCACCGACCTGCCCGCGCTCACCACCGACGCGACCGGCACCGAGCTGGCGCTGGTCGACTGGGGCGAGGGCGTGCTGACCCTGCGCGCACCCGACGGCCGCTACCTCTCGGTCGCCGACGACGGGTACGTCCGCGCCTCCGCCGACCAGCCGGGGGGCTGGATCGTCCAGGAGACGTTCAGCCTGGAACCGCACGGGAACGGGCACCTCCTGAAGCACCGGGGGACGGGTCGCCACGTCTGTGTCTCCGCCGACGGCCTGAAAGTTGCCGACGAGGATCCCGAGGTCTTCGAGCTGGTCGTCACCGAGCGGGGCGAGGAGGCGGTGGCGCGTGCCGCCGCGGCGGCCGACGTGGTCGTGGTGGTCGCGGGCAACGACCCGCACATCAACGGCCGTGAGACGGAGGACCGGACGACCCTGCGGCTGCCCGCGCAGCAGGAGCGGCTGCTGCGGGCCGCCCGGGCGGCGAACCCGGCGACCGTGCTGGCGCTGGTCTCCGCCTACCCGTACGCCGTCGACCCGGCGGACCTCCCGGCCGTGCTGTGGACCGCGCACGGCGGCCAGGCGGCCGGCACCGCCCTGGCCCGCGTGCTGGCCGGTGACGTCTCCCCCGCCGGCCGCCTTCCGCAGACCTGGTACGCCGACGACGCCGACCTGCCGGGCCTCCTCGACTACGACGTGATCGGCAGCCGTCAGACGTACCTGTACTTCGAGGGCACGCCCCTGTTCCCCTTCGGACACGGCCTGTCGTACACATCGTTCACGTACGGCGGCCTGACGGCCGGGGTCGAGGACGGGGCGGTGCGGGTCTCCTTCTCCGTCACCAACTCCGGTGCGGTCACGGCCGACGAGGTCGCCCAGCTCTACGCCCGGGCCGTCGAGGCGTCCGTGCCGCGTCCGCGCCGCGAGCTGCTGGACCACCGGCGCGTCACCCTCGCCCCGGGCGAGACGGCCGAGCTCGGCTTCGAGGTCCCGCTGTCCGCCTTCGCGTTCTGGGATGTCGCCCAGGACCGGTGGCGCGTGGAGCCGGGGGCGTACGAGCTGCTGGCGGGGGCCTCCAGCGAGGACGTCCGGCTGCGGACGGCCGTCACGCTCGACGGCGAGCCCACCCTGCCGCGCGCCGTCGTCGCGGACGGCCTGGCCGCCGCCGGCTTCGACGAGCAGCGCGGCATCGAGATCGTCGACCGGACGAAGGTGTCGGGCGACGCGGTGACGCCGGCGGACGCGGCCTGCGGTGAACTCGTCTACCGCGCCTGCGACTTCGGGAGCGGCATCACCGGGGTGACGGTGGAGGTGGCCGGCGGGGGCACGGTCGAGCTGTCCCTCGACGGCGGCCCGGCGCTCGCGGTGCTGTCGCCCGCGACGCCCACCTCGGGCCCGTACGACTACGTCTCGCTCGGCGCGTCCGTCGTCGCCGCGGGCGTGCACGACGTGCACCTCAGGCTGCGCGGCCCGCTGCGGCTCGCGCACGTCGGCTTCTCCGGTTGAGGGTCCGGAGGAGGCCGGCGTAGAGAAGGGGCCCGGCACCGGAAGGCATCGGTGCCGGGCCTCTTCGCAGAGCCTACATGAAAATGGTTCCCATAAGCTAGAGGCTGATTCCGGTCAGGACCATCACGCGCTCGTAGGTGTAGTCCTCCATGGCGAACCGCACGCCCTCGCGGCCCACGCCGGACTGCTTGACGCCGCCGTAGGGCATCTGGTCGGCGCGGTAGGACGGCACGTCGCCGATGACGACACCGCCGACCTCCAGGGCCCGGTGGGCGCGGAAGGCGGTCTGCAGGTCGTGGGTGAAGACGCCCGCCTGGAGGCCGTACTTGGAGTCGTTGACGGCGGCGAAGGCCTCGGCCTCGCCCTCCACCTTCTGCACGGTGAGGACCGGCCCGAAGACCTCCTCGCAGGAGATCGTCACGTCGGCCGGGACCTCGGCGAGGACGGTCGGCGCGTAGGAGGCGCCGTCGCGCTTGCCGCCGGTGAGCAGCCGGGCACCGGCCTCCACGGCCTCCTGCACCCACGCCTCGACGCGCTGCGCGGCGTCCTCGCTGACCAGCGGCCCGACGTCGGTGGCGTCGTCGCTCGGGTCGCCGGTGACCTGGGCCTCGACGGCGGCGACGATGCGGGGCAGCAGCCGGTCGTACACCGAGGCGTCGGCGATGACCCGCTGGACGGAGATGCAGGACTGGCCGCCCTGGTAGTTGGAGAAGGTGGCGATGCGGTTCGCCGCCCGGTCGAGGTCCTCGTCGCTCGCCCAGTCGGCGAGGACGACGGCCGCGCCGTTGCCGCCCAGCTCCAGGGTGCAGTGCTTGCGCGGCACCGAGTCCATGATCGCGTAGCCGACCTTCTCGGAGCCGGTGAAGGAGATCACGGGCAGGCGCTCGTCCCGTACCAGGGCGGGCATCCTGTCGTTGGCGACCGGCAGGATGCTCCAGCAGCCCGCGGGCAGCTCGGTCTCGGCCAGCAGGTCGCCGATGATCAGGCCGGACAGCGGGGTGGCCGGGGCCGGCTTGAGGATGATCGGGGCGCCGGCGGCGATGGCCGGGGCGACCTTGTGGGCGCAGAGGTTCAGCGGGAAGTTGAAGGGCGCGATGCCCAGCACGACGCCCTTGGGGAAGCGGCGCGTGAAGGCCAGCCGGCCCTGGCCGCCGAGGTCGGTGTCGAGGCGCTGGGCCTCGCCGCCGTTGAACCGCCGGGCCTCCTCGGCCGCGAACCGGAACACGGAGACGGCACGGCCGACCTCGCCGCGCGCCCACTTCATCGGCTTGCCGTTCTCGGCGGAGATCAGCCGCGCGATCTCCTCGGTGCGCTCGGCGAGGCGCTTGCTGACGTGGTCGAGGGCGGCGGCGCGCACGTGGGCCGGGGTGGCGGCGAACTCGTCGCGCACGGCGTGGGCGGCGGCCACGGCCTCCTCGACCTGCGCGTCCGTCGGCACGCTCACCTTGCCGACGAGCCGCCCGTCCCACGGGGAGGTGACGTCGAAGGTGTCCTCGCCGGTGGCCTGGCGGCCGGCGAGCCAGAAGGCGTGGGTGGAGGTCATGTTCGTTCCGGCCCTTCGGCGTTGGGGGTGATCCAGGGGTACGGCACCAACCGTAGGGGCGCGGTGGCCGAAGGGCGTTTGTCCGGGACGTAGCAGTGGCAGCCGGGGACAGTACGGTTTGGCTAGTCGGTGGTGGTCGCCTTCAGGGCCAGCCAGAGCTCCATCCGCGCGTCCGGGTCGTCCAGGGAGCGGCCGAGGATCTCCTCGACCCGGCGCATGCGGTAGCGGAGGGTGTGGCGGTGGACGCCGAGGTCGGCCGCCGCCGCGTCCCACTGGCCGTGCTTGGACAGCCAGGCGCGCAGGGAGGCGACCAGGTCGCCGCGGCCCGTGGCGTCGTGCTCGTACAGCGGGCGCAGCATGCCGTCGGCGAACGCCCGTACGGCGTCGTCCGCGAGCAGCGGCAGTACGGATCCGGCCGCCATCTGCTCGTGCTCCACGAGCACGCGCCCGCGCCGCCTGGCCACTGACAGCGCCTGCTCGGCCTGCTTGTAGGCGGCCGACGCGGCGATGGGTCCGGCCGGTGCCGACAGGCCCACGACCAGCTCGTCCTCCTCGCCGACCGGCACCTTCTCGCGCATGCCGGTCCGCGCCGTCTCCAGGGCGGCCGCGTACTCGGCGCAGGCCGCCGCCGCGGCACCGCCGTCCGCGGCCAGCACCACCAGCCGCTCCCCCTCCGGCACGACCAGCACGGCCTCGCCGGCCCGAGCCGCCGCGGACTCCATGACGTCGGCGAGCGCCGCGAGGGGGTCGCCGTTCGTGTCGGCCGCGGCGAGCGCGGCGGCCGAGGGCCGGTCCGCGGCCCGGGCGTGCGTTCCGGCCTCGGCGCGGGCCAGCGCCGCCGAGGCCGACACCGGCACCCGCTCGGCGACCATCATCCGGAACGGCGCGTCCAGCAGCCCGCCGTACAGGTCCCCGGCGACCGCCCGCGCGTGGTCCGGCTCCCCGGCCAGCAGCATGCGCAGCACCGCCGAGCCGATCCGCTGTTCGGCCGCCTGGAGGGACCGGGAGCGTTCCGTGGTCAGCGTCAGCAGCGCGATGGCGGAGTGGACGGCGTAGCGCTCGGCGGTACCCAGGGCGGCGGCCGTGCCGACGGCGAGAGCCGCCCGGGGGCGCCGGCCGGTGCCGATGGTGTGCAGTTCGACCCGGTCCTCGTTCTCCGGCCCGCCGACCACCGACGAGGCGGGCGCGGGGCGGTCCCGCAGCCGCTCCACGTCGGCGGTGAGCCGCGCGGCCCGCCGCCCGGCCCACTCCGGTGCCGTGGCGACGACGGCGCCCGAGGCGTCGTAGAGCGCCGCCCAGCCGTCGACCTGCGAGGCGAGGGCGGCCAGCAGCCCTTCCGGGCCACCGGTCTGGGCCTGCCGGGTCAGTTCGCGCTGGGCGGCGAACCCGGCGGTGACGGCCTTGTACTGGTCGGCGGCGATCGCCGCGGACACGGCCTTGCTGATGGCGAGGAAGGGGGTGCGGCGCGGCACCTCCAGCAGGGGCAGGCCCTCCTCCTCGGCCGCGTCGACGAGCGCCTTGGGGATCTCCTCGTAGTTGACGCCGACGGCGAAGCCGAGCCCGACCACTCCGGCCCCGGCCAGCCGCCGCACGTAGCGGCGCATGGCCTCCGGGTCCTCGGCGTCCAGCTTGAGCGCGGTGATCAGCAGCAGCTCCCCGCCCTCCATGTAGGGCACGGGGTCGGCGAGCTCGCTGACGTGGGCCCAGCGGACCGGCACGTCGAGGCGGTCTTCGCCCGCTCGCACGGTCAGTTTCAGCGCGGAGTGGTGGACGAGCGAGGCGAGCGTCGGGGGCATGAGGCCTTCTGCGTCAGGGCTGTGTGATCTTTGTGGTCTTTTGGCCGCCACGTATGAACGACCTGTGACGATTCTGCCTCACCGTACGGTCCCCGCGTACCCGCACCGGCGGGAAGCCGTCAGCCCCGGAGGTCCACCAGCAGCGGCGGCGCGTGCTCGCCCTGCACATTGGTCAGCGACAGCACCGCGTGTCCCGCCGGGACGCCGTGCGCCAGCTCGGACGCGGACCAGCGCTCCCGCTCGACCTGCCGCACGGTCACCGCCCGCGCGGTCGGGGCCTTGCCGGTGATCACCCGCCGCACCGCGTGCAGCGCCTTGCCCGCCGGGGTCTCGGCGATGATCTGCCGGTCGGTGACGTCCCGGGCCTCGGTCCACTCCTTGCCCCACACTTCGGCGAAATCCTGCCCGTCCCAGGGCGTGACCCCGGACAGCGCCATCCGGCAGCCGGTGGCCCCGAGCAGCGGCCCGCGCAGGGGCCGGGCCACGTCGTCCAGGGTGCGCAGGGTCAGGACGACTCCGGCGTTGCCGGACCGCAGCCGCTGGATGCCGCGCACGGACTCGGGCGTGACCACGCCGGTCGCGTCGTCGAGCACCAGGCAGGCGAACAGCGACCGGTCCTCCCGTACGGCGACGCTCGCCGTGAACTGCGCGAGCACCAGCCGAGCCAGCATCCGGGAGGCGTCGGCGTGCCCGCGCTCGGGCAGGTCGATGCGGACCCGCACGGGGTGGTCGAGGGCCTTGAGCGTGAACGGCCGTGACTGGCCTGAGGTGTCGAAGAACCCGGCGAACGCGGGCCGGTCGAGCAGCGCGACCCGGTCGGCGAGCACCCCGCCGACGTCGCCCGGCTGCCCCATCTGCCGCTCCCGGGCGTCGAGTTCCCGCAGCAGCGAGTCCTGCCCGGCGTCCTGCAGCCCCTGCCGCAGCGTGGCGAACGGCCCCGGCGCCCCGTCCAGCAGCTGCCGCAGCTCCGGTACGGAGGGGAAGCGCCCATGGACGGCGCGGAACGGTCCGAGCAGCTGCGCGAGGACGGTGGTGGACCGGCGGCTGTCACTGCCCGGGTGCGGATCGGCGAGATCCCCGACGAGCGCCTCGGCGAGCACGGCCGCGGCCTCGTCCGGGTCGGCGGTCCCGCCGTACAGGTCGAGGTCGTACTCGGACTCCTGGTTCCCGATCCGTACGACGACGTCGTACGCGTCGGCCGGCCCGAGCCCCGCCCCGGCCGCCCCGACGACGACCACGGCGGCCCGTCCGGCGAGAGCGTGCAGACACAACGACTCGGCGAGCGGCCGGACGACGGCACCGGTCTTACCGGAGCCGGCGGGGCCGACGGCCACGAGCGAGGTGCCGAGCAGGTCGGGCCCGAGGGCCAGCCCGGCCCCGCGGTAGGCGTAGGGGTTGCGGGCGTCGTCCACGGTGGTCCCCAGCCGGACCTGCCCGGTGACCAGGTCGTGCCGGGCCAGCCGGGCGGGCAGGTCGCGCTCTCCGGAGGGGTGCAGGCAGGCGGCGGCACCGTCCTTGAGCACGGCACCGCTGAAGGTGGCCAGGCTGTGCCGGCCGGTGCGCACGCCCTGCCAGGCGCGGAGGATCCGGGCGTGGTCGACGTCCCGCATGAGCCCGGCGCGGGCGTCGGCGGCGAGCCGCTCGGCGGCGTCGGCGGCCCCGGCGGCGCGGAGCTCGTTCCACTGGGCCGGGTCGTCCTCGGGGGCCGGCTGCGCCGCCTGGGCCTCCGGCCTGCGGAAGCGGGGGACGACGAAGCGGCGCCACACCTCGCCCCAGCGGCCGAGCCGGGCCACCCCGACCATGATCGCCAGGGCGACGAGCAGCTCGTACCCCCGGTACACCAGGAACGTTCCGGTCTCGCCGAGATCGCTGTCGGCGCCGCGCCAGGCGTCGGGGACGATCAGGTCGAACGGCACCCACCACCAGTTGCCGAGGTAGCCGTTCTGCAGCAGGGACCAGATCAGCCATCCCACCAGGAAGGCGATCAGCGCCCCGCTCAGCAGCTGCCGGGTGGGGATCGCCTCGGGTTCCTCCGCGGGCCGCGGCCGGTGCCCGAAGCGCCACACGCCCGGCGCCGCCTCGGGGCGGGGCGCGCGCAGCCAGGTGAGGAAGGCCGACCCGTCCGGCAGCGGGGGCGTCTCCGGTGCCCGTGGCGGCATCGGAGGCATCGCGGGCACCTCCGGCGGCCCCGCAGGGCGCGGCACGGGATGCGCGTGCGTACCCCGGGCCTCCTGCGTCCCGTCGCTGTCCATCGCCCTTGCCCCCTGACCAGCCGCTCCGTCCACCATCAGCGAGCCAATCTAACGCCCTCCCCTGGGGAGTTCACCGCTTACACGGCCGGGTCGTGGGCAGCAGCCCACCAGACCGCCATGTCCACCCCGGACAAGCCGCCGTGCCGACAACGCCCACATGGAGCATGCCCACCCTCCTTTCCCCGCCCTAGCCTGCGAGAAAAGAAGCCAAGCGTCCGTGAACCACCATCCGCACCACCCCAGGAGCCCCGCATGACCGCACTTCCGCAGGAGCGTCGCGTCGTCACCGCCATCCCCGGACCGAAGTCGCAGGAGCTGCAGGCCCGCCGCACCGCCGCGGTCGCGCAGGGTGTGGGCTCGGTGCTGCCCGTCTTCACGGCGCGTGCGGGCGGCGGCATCATCGAGGACGTCGACGGCAACCGCCTCATCGACTTCGGGTCGGGCATCGCCGTGACCTCCGTCGGCGCCTCCGCCGAGGCCGTCGTACGGCGGGCGTCCGCGCAGCTCGCCGACTTCACCCACACCTGCTTCATGGTCACGCCCTACGAGGGGTACGTCGAGGTCGCCGAGGCCCTCGCCGAGCTGACCCCGGGCGACCACGCCAAGAAGAGCGCCCTGTTCAACTCCGGCGCCGAGGCCGTCGAGAACGCCGTGAAGATCGCCCGGGCGTACACCAAGCGGCAGGCCGTCGTCGTGTTCGACCACGGGTACCACGGGCGGACCAACCTGACGATGGCGCTCACCGCGAAGAACATGCCGTACAAGCACGGCTTCGGGCCGTTCGCGCCCGAGGTGTACCGGGTGCCGGTGGCGTACGGCTACCGCTGGCCGACCGGCCCGGAGAACGCGGGCCCCGAGGCCGCCGCGCAGGCCGTCGACCAGATCAGCAAGCAGGTCGGCGCCGAGAACGTGGCCGCGATCATCATCGAGCCGGTGCTCGGCGAGGGCGGTTTCATCGAGCCGGCCAAGGGCTTCCTGCCGGCGATCCGGAAGTTCGCCTCCGACCACGGCATCGTCTTCGTCGCGGACGAGATCCAGTCGGGCTTCTGCCGCACGGGCCAGTGGTTCGCCTGCGAGGACGAGGGGATCGTCCCCGACCTGATCACCACGGCCAAGGGCATCGCCGGCGGTCTGCCGCTCGCGGCCGTGACCGGTCGCGCCGAGATCATGGACGCCGCGCACGCCGGCGGCCTGGGCGGCACCTACGGCGGCAACCCGGTCGCCTGCGCCGGTGCGCTCGGCTCCATCGAGACGATGAAGGAGCTCGACCTCAACGCCCGGGCGAAGAACATCGAGACGGTGATGAAGGCCCGTCTGTCCGCCATGCAGGACAAGTTCGACGTCATCGGCGATGTCCGCGGACGCGGCGCGATGATCGCCATCGAGCTGGTCAAGGACCGCGCCACCAAGGAGCCGAACCCGGAGGCGACCGCCGCACTTGCCAAGGCCTGCCACGCCGAGGGGCTGCTGGTCCTGACCTGTGGCACCTACGGCAACGTGCTCCGCTTCCTGCCGCCGCTGGTGATCGGCGAGGACCTGCTGAACGAGGGCCTCGACATCATCGAGCAGGCCTTCTCCCGCATCTGAACCGGTCGTTGCCCGCACCCGGACCCGCCGGACCGCGCATCTGAGCCGCCGTCGGGGCAGGTGAGCCGCTCCGGTTCCGCTACCGGGGCGGCGAGCGGCAGAGCCTGTGAAGAAGGTGTGCGAGGTGGATGACAGGGGGCCCTGCGGCCTGTCCTCCGCCCTGCCCCTGTCGTAGGTTCTACCCAGATGAGAGATACACCCCGCCCACAGGGGACTGTGGGTGACATCAGGCCGGGGCCTCCCCAGCTTCGACCTGGTCGTGCCCTCGCGCACACAACCGGAGCCTGAGGCTCTGGATCTCCTCACCGATCGGACAGTCGCCCGCCCCAAACCCCCCGGGGCGCGCGACGTTCCGGTCCGGACGGCCGCCTCGGAACCACCCCCCCTGTTCCGGGGCGGCCGACCTCCCTCTACGCCCCCTTCCTGAGCACTTCGGTCAGGGCCGCGATGCTGTGCCCTCCGTGGCCCGCCTCGGCCGCCCGTCGCAGCAGGTCGTGCAGGGGAGCCAGCCAGGCGGTGTCGACGTTCGTCTCCTCGGCCAGGTCGTCGTCGTGGGCCGCGCCCGCGAGGAAGAGGTCCACCGAGCTCGCGGCGTCGGTGTAGTCGCCGCTGTCGATCTCCGCGGCGTAGACCGGCAACAGCGTTTTGATCATGTCCAGCCACTTGCCGGCGAACCGGACCATCGACTCCGCCCGCAGTCCCCGCGCCTGGACGGCGGCGGCCCCCTGGAAGAAGCCGACGAGCGCGGGCAGCAGCATCGCGCCCACCGCCATCTCGTACAGCGCGGCGAGATCGGGCTCCTCCCCGAGGTGGACGGTGTCGCCGCCCAGCGCTCTGAGGGTGGTCTCGTGTGCGTCGAAGACGGACCGGTCGCCGCTGTAGTAGAGCAGGGTGTCCGGTGCTCCCACGGCCGCCGGCACGTTCTTGACCGCTCCGGCGAGCAGGCGGGCGCCGTGCGCGGTGGCCCACGCGGCCGTCTCGCGCGCGCCGGACGGGGAGCCGCTGTTCAGGGTGACGAGGGCCCGGCCCCGTAACGCCCCGGCAGCCGGTTCCAGGGCCGCGCGGGTGTCCTCGAAGGTGGTCAGGCAGGTGACGACCAGGCCGCTCGCGGCGACGGCGTCCGCGACCGACTCGGCGGGCACGGCCCCCTTCTCCACCAACGGCCCGGCTCGGCCCGGGGTGCGGTTCCAGACGGTGGTCGGGTGTCCCGCCGCCAGGAATGCCCCGGCGAGCGCCCGGCCCATCGAGCCCAGTCCGACGACGGTCACGGGTGTGGGACTGTCCCCAGCCATGTTTCTCTCCCTCGGTCTTCTTTACGGGAGTCCATGCTGGGTGGTCGCGTACATTCCCTCAAGTACCTACATTTTTCTCGGGTACTGACAGTTTTGTTCGTGCAGTCCTGTTCCTGGGGAGGGCCGGATGGCGAAGCGTACGTATACGTGCGGGCTGGATGCCGCCATAGCCGTGATGGGCGGGAAATGGAAGGGGCTGATTCTGTTCTCGCTGGGTGAAGGGCCCTTGCGGTTCGGCGAGTTGCGGCGGACGGTGGCCGGTATCAGCGAACGGATGCTCATCCTTCAGCTGCGGGAGATGGAGAACAGTGGTCTGGTGCACCGCGAGGTGCACCAGCAGGTTCCGCCGAAGGTGGAGTACTCGCTGACGGAATTCGGTCATTCCCTCAATGCCGCGATGGCGCCGCTCGGGGAATGGGGCGAGGAGAATCTGGAGCGGATCGAGGCCATTCCGTGAGCCGGGGTCAGGAACCGGACGCTTTCCCCGCGGTCGGGGCCGGTTCCGGGCGGTGGATGCCGCGGGGGCGGTAGCCCAGGACGTCGGCGAGGCCCAGCACGTCCGCGAGCAGCCAGATGATCGCGAGCCACATCTCCGTGCCCTGGAGGCCGGGTTCGCGGCCCGGGCCGCTGCCGTCGGGGGTGGGGCCGAAGGCGAGGCCGCGGCCCGGGTGCCAGCGGCGCAGGGCGGCGGTGAGCTGGGCCGCCGCCCACGCGCGGGTCTCCTCGAAGCGGTGGGTGGTCTGCCGGGCGCAGAGCCACAGGGGGTGGATCACGTCCAGGACGTTGCAGGCGTTCTCGCGGCCGGGGGCGAAGTGGCGGGGGTCGCGTGCGTGGTCCAGGACGGTGTCGATCACACGCTCCGCGTACGGCACGGGCAGGCCGAACTGGGCGAAGGAGCCGCGGGTGAGCCGGTAGTAGCCGTTGACCATCTGCAGGCGTCCGGCCTCGGGGGTGGGTGAGCCCCACATGCCGGTCCAGGGATCGGCGTGGGTGTGCAGCCAGCCGAACAGTGCCTCCAGCGCGCCGGGCGCGGCCGGCTCCGCCCCGAGGCGCAGGTTCCAGTGCGCGGCGGTGGCCCAGGAGTCGACCCAGGCCCCGGCGTGCCAGGCGCGGTCGCGCCAGGGCAGGTCGGCGAGGTGCCGGACCAGCCGGTCCGCGGTCGTGTTCCGCACCGCGTGGACCGGGTGGGCGAAGGAACTGCCGAGCAGGTCGAGCGCGTAGCCCACGCACAGCACGTGATAGGCCGCGGCACCGTCGTCGTCCGGCACCCCGGCCGGGCCGGGGAGCGGCGGCGCCGCGCCGATCTCGGGGACCAGCCCGGTGCCGGGGTCCTGCAACGCCCGCAGCCGCTGCACGTGCTCGGCGGCGGTCAGCTGGGGCGGCACGTCCCGGAGCAGCAGGTCGGCGATCTCGACGGCGTCGCAGTGGGCCCGCACGGTCGGCTGGGCACCGGGCCGGTCGACGTAGTGCCCGCTGCCGGGCTGCCGACACCGGTCGAGCAGCTCGGGGGCCTGGGACCGGGCGGTTCCGACGAACGCGACGAGCTCCTCGGCGAGGTCCGCGAGGGCGAACCGCTGCTCCACGCTGCCGCGCGGATCGCGGTGGGGCTTGCCGAGCACCTTGGCAGGCCGCTGCTCCGCACTGCCGCCCGGACCGCCGCGGGACTCGCCGAGCACCTCGGCAGACCGCTGGCCCGCGCCGCCGCCCGGACCGCCGCGGGACTCGCCGAGCACCTCGGCAGACCGCTGGCCCGCGCCGCCACTCGAAGCACCACGGGACACACCGCCCACCTCGCCAGGCCACTGCTCCGCACTGCCGCCCGGACCGCCGTCGGACTCGCCGCCCACCTCGGCAGACCGCTGGCCCGCGCTGGCGCCCGGACCGCCCTGGGACTCGCCGCGCCCCTCGGCGGGGCCCTGCCCCCCACCCCCCGGCTCCCGTCGGTCCCGGATGCGTCGGGCCGGGTTGCCCGCCGCCACCGTCCATGCCGGCAGGTCCTTCGTCACCACCGCTCCCGCCCCGACGACGCAGTGGTCCCCGATCGTCACGCCGTCCACGACGACCACGTGCGAGCCGATCCACACGTCGTCGCCGACGGTGATCCCACGGCTGGTGACAGGCTGCCGGTGGACCGGCAGGTCGGGTGCGGTCCCGTGGTTGAAGCCGAGCAGGGAGGTGTGCGCGCCGACGCGCACCCCCTCCCCCAGGGTGACGGTGCCGCGCACCACCGTGAAGGGGTTGATCGTGCAGTCGGCGCCGGTGCGTATGTCGCCGGTGACATAGGCGTGGGCCGCGATGTACGAGCGGTCACCCAGGTCCAGGACGTCCGGGTGCACCGCGGCCGTCTCCGCGACGAAGCAGTCCGCCCCGAGCCGGACCTCGCCCGGCCCCGCGAGAAGCCGCTTCCGCCGCTGTTCCTGTACCGCGCGCTGCTCCTCGGACGCCTGCGCGGCGAAGAGCCACGGGCAGTGGTCGAAGAAGCCGTCGTCGTTCGCCGACTGGTTCACGTGATCCTCCGCAAGGGGCCGCGAGTGGGCGTCTGTGCTCGTGCCAAGCTGTGCCCCATGCCGATCCCCGCCAACCAGGAGCGCGCCACGTCCCCCACGCGGGGCGGGAGAACCCGCCCGGGCGCCCTGACCCTCCTGCTCGGCCTCCCCGCCCTGCTCTTCGCGCTGATCACCTGGC
This sequence comes from Streptomyces sp. SudanB52_2052, assembly GCF_964272415.1. Lineage (NCBI taxonomy): Bacteria > Bacillati > Actinomycetota > Actinomycetes > Kitasatosporales > Streptomycetaceae > Streptomyces > Streptomyces sp. SudanB52_2052. The sequence continues at coordinate 2,562,534 of NZ_OZ186796.1, forward strand.
AGGTCGTCGCCGACGGCCCGCTGATCCGACTCGACGCACGCGTCAGCCGCGGCCTCGTCGACCCCGACCGCGGCTCCGAACTCCTCGCCGACCTGGGCAACATCCAGGTCGCGGTGCCGGTCCTCGCCGTCGCCCTCGGGTACGTCGCCGTACGCGCCCGCCGCGCCGGCGGCGACCGCTGGTGGCTGCCGGTGGCCGCCGCGGCCCTGCTCATGGCCCTGGTTCCGGCGCTGGTCGTCCCGCTCAAGGAGCTCACGGACCGCCCGGGCACCCCGGCCGTCCCGCCCGGTACCGGCTACTACCCCTCGGGTCACACCGCCACGGCCGCCATCGCCTACGGCTCCGCGACCCTGCTGCTGCTCCCCCGGCTCCGCACGGCCCTCGCCCGCCGCGCCCTGGTCACCGCGTGCCTCGTGCTCGTACTCGGCGTGAGCTACGGCCTGGTCCGCCGGGGCTACCACTGGCCACTGGACGTGGTGGGGAGCTGGTGTCTGTGCGCGGTGCTGCTGTCGTCGCTGTGGCTGTTCCTGCGGCGGACCAGGCCACCCGAGCCGCGCCGGTAGGGCCTGATCGTCGTTCCCCGTGGCCGGCCCTGGTGGTGCCTAGCCATCGTTCTCCGTGGCCAGCCCCGCCGCCGCCTCGTGCATCGCGAGTTCCAGCAGCGCCGGGTCCGTCATTGTGCCCGAACCGTCCGGCGGGACGAGCCAGCGGACGCCGCCGGGTGAGGAACGGCCCGGGTACGGCACGACGATCCACGTGCCGGCGCCCGCCGTGCGGATGCCCGTGCCGAGCCAGCGGGCCGCGGTGCCCGGCGGCACGAAGAACCCCATGCGCGCGTCGCCGAAGTCGACGAGCACGGGCCCGGGCTGGTCGAGGACACGGCTCAGCACATCGAGTGTGGCGTAGCCGAGTTCGCCGGGCAGAATGAGCACGTCCCACGCGCTGCCGGCCGGCAGCAGCGCGACCCCGAGCGGGTTGCGCTCCTGCTCACACGTCACCGATTCCACCGGTTCAGCTGTCGAAGCCCAGCCCCAGCCGGTCCATCGTCCGCAGCCACAGGTTGCGGCGTCCGCCCTGCGCGTCCGCCCGCGCCAGGGACCACTTGGTGAGGGCGATGCCCGTCCAGGCGAACGGCTCGGGCGGGAACGGCAGCGGCTTCCTGCGGACCATCTCCAGCTCGGTCCGCTCGGTGCGCTCCCCCGCCAGCAGGTCCAGCATCACCTCGGCGCCGAACCGGGTGGCCCCGACGCCGAGCCCCGTGTACCCGGCCGCGTAGGCCACCTTGCCCTGGTGGGCGGTGCCGAAGAACGCCGAGAAGCGGGAGCAGGTGTCGATGGCGCCGCCCCAGGCGTGACTGAAGCGGACGCCCTCCAGCTGCGGGAAGCAGGTGAAGAAGTGCCCGGCGAGCTTGGCGTAGGTCTCGGGCCGGTCGTCGTACTCGGCGCGGACGCGGCCGCCGTAGGGGTAGATCGCGTCGTAGCCGCCCCAGAGGATCCGGTTGTCGGCGGAGAGGCGGAAGTAGTGGAACTGGTTGGCGCTGTCGCCGAGGCCCTGGCGGTTCTTCCAGCCGATCGACGCGAGCTGGTCGGCGGTGAGCGGCTCGGTCATGAGGGCGTAGTCGTAGACCGGGACGGTGTAGGAGCGGACGCGTCTGACCAGGTTGGGGAAGATGTTGGTGCCGAGGGCGACCCGGCGGGCGCGGACCTGGCCGTAGGGGGTGCGGACGGCCATGCCGGCGCCGTACGGCTTGAGGGTCAGGGCGGGGGTGTGCTCGTAGACGCGGACGCCCAGTCGCACGCACGCCTGCTTCAGGCCCCAGGCGAGCTTCGCGGGGTGCAGCATGGCGACGCCCCTGCGGTCCCACAGGCCCGCCTGGAAGGTGGGTGAGTTCACCTGCTCCCGTACGGCGTCGGCGTCCAGGTACTCGACGTCCTCGGCCAGGCCGCGGCGGGACATCTCCTCGTGCCAGTCGCGCAGTTCCCACGCCTGGTACGGCTCGGTGGCGACGTCGATCTCGCCGGTGCGTTCGAAGTCGCAGTCGATGCCGTGCCGGGCGACCGCCGCCTCGATCGCGTCGAGGTTGCGGGCGCCCAGCCGCTGGAGTGCGCGGATCTCGTCCGGCCAGCGGGCGAGGCCGTTGGGCAGGCCGTGGGTGAGGGAGGCGGCGCAGAATCCGCCGTTGCGGCCGGAGGCGGCCCAGCCCACCTCGCGGCCCTCCACCAGCACCACGTCCCGTCCCGGGTCGCGTTCCTTGGCGATCAGCGCCGTCCACAGTCCGCTGTAGCCGCCGCCGACGACCAGCAGGTCGCAGGTCTCGGAGGTGGTGAGGGCGGGTTCTGGGCGGGGCCGGCCGGGGTCGTCCAGCCAGTACGGGACCGGCTGGGCGTCGGAGAGCGATCGGGTCCACTGATTCATGGCGCTCGGGGCCATGATTTCAACTCCCTACGGTTATGCCTTTTGTCTGCTGCGGCGATTGCCGACGGCCATGGAAACCAGGACGAAGAGTACGGCGACGACGAACATGGCCGTGCCGATGACATTGATCTGAACGGGCGTTCCGCGCTGCGCCGAGCCCCAGACGAACATGGGGAAGGTGACAGTCGAGCCCGCGTTGAAATTGGTGATGATGAAATCGTCGAAGGAGAGCGCGAAGGCGAGCAGCGCGCCCGCCGCGATTCCGGGGGCGGCTATCGGCAGGGTGACGCGGACGAACGTCTGGAACGGGCCCGCGTACAGGTCCCGCGCCGCCTCCTCCAGTTTCGGGTCCATCGACATCACACGTGCCTTGACGGCCGTGACCACGAAACTCAGGCAGAACATGATGTGCGCGATGAGGATCGTCCAGAAGCCGAGCTGCGCGCCCATGTTGAGGAACAGGGTGAGCAGCGAGGCGGCCATGACGACCTCGGGCATCGCCATCGGCAGGAAGATCAGCGAGTTCACGGCGCCCCGGGCGCGGAACCGGTAGCGGACCAGGGCGAAGGCGATCAGCGCGCCGAGGAGCGTGGCGCCGAGGGTCGCCCAGAACGCGATCTGGAGGCTGACCGACAGCGAGCCGCACAGGTCGGAGACCCCGCACGGGTCCTTCCAGGCGTCCAGCGAGAACTGCTGCCACTCGTAGTTGAAGCGCCCCTTCGGTTTGTTGAAGGAGAACACCGTCACAATGATGTTCGGCAGCAGCAGATAGGCGAGGGTGAAGAGCCCCGCGAGGACGACGAGATTTCTCTTGAGCCAGTTGACGAAGGGCATTTAGACCAGATCCTCCGTCCCGGACCTGCGGATGTAGAAAGTGACCATGAGCAGGATGGCCGCCATGAGGATGAAGGAGAGCGCCGCCGCCGTCGGATAGTCGAGCACCCTGAGGAATTGCGTCTGGATGACGTTGCCGACCATGCGGGTGTCGGTCGAGCCGAGCAGGTCGGCATTGACGTAGTCACCGGCCGCCGGGATGAAGGTCAGCAGCGTGCCGGAGACGACACCCGGCATCGACAGCGGGAAGGTCACCTTGCGGAAGGTGGTCCAGGGCCGGGCGTACAGGTCGCCGGCGGCCTCGTGCAGCCGGCCGTCGATGCGCTCCAGCGAGGTGTAGAGCGGCAGGATCATGAACGGCAGGAAGTTGTACGTCAGACCGCAGATGACCGCCAGCGGGGTGGCCAGCACACGGTCGCCCGCGGTCAGGCCCAGCCAACTGGTCACGTCCAGGACGTGCAGCGAGTTGAGCGCGCCGACGACCGGGCCGCCGTCCGCGAGGATCGTCTTCCAGGCCAGGGTGCGGATCAGGAAGCTGGTGAAGAACGGCGCGATCACCAGGATCATGATCAGGTTCCGCCAGCGGCCCGCCCGGAAGGCGATCAGATAGGCGAGCGGGTAGCCGAGCAGCAGGCACAGGACCGTGGCGGTACCGGCGTAGAGCACCGAGCGGACGAACTGCGGCCAGTACGCCGACAGCGCGTCCCAGTAGGTGGCGAAGTGCCAGGTGACCTCGTAGCCCTCCTCCAGGGAGCCCGTCTGCACCGACGTGGAGGCCTGGTAGATCATGGGCAGCGCGAAGAACACCAGCAGCCAGAGGATGCCGGGCAGCAGCAGCCAGTACGGGGTCAGGCGGCCCCGGCGCCTCGGCGGCTTCGGCCCGGGTGCGTCCGGTGCGAGCGGCGGTGGCGCCTCGGTGAGCGTCGACATCAGGCCGCCTCTTCCACTCCGGCCGAGCCCTCTGTCCCGGCGAACACGGACTGGGCGGCGTCCAGGCCGAAGGTGTGGGCCGGGTTCCAGTGCAGGACGACCTCGGCGCCGGGTACGAGCCGGGGGTCCCGGTCGATGTTCTGGGCGTAGACCTCGAAGTCGGAGCAGACCGGGCTGTCGACGACGTACTGCGTCGAGACGCCGATGAAGCTGGAGTCGGCGATCCGGCCGGTGATGCGGTTGCGGCCCTCGGGGATCTCGCCGGCGTCGTCCGCGTGGGTGAGGGAGATCTTCTCCGGGCGGACCCCGACCAGGACCTTGCCGCCGGTGCTCGCGGGCGCCGAACAGCGCGCCTCGGGCAGGACGAGCTTGCCGCCGCCCGCCTTCAGCACGATCTCCCCGCCGCTCTTCGAGTCGACCTCGGCCTCGATGAAGTTGGAGGTGCCGAGGAAGTTGGCGACGAACGTGGTGCGCGGGTTCTCGTACAGCTCGGCCGGGGAGCCGAGCTGCTCGACGCGGCCCGCGTTCATCACGGCGACCGTGTCGGCCATGGTCATGGCCTCCTCCTGGTCGTGCGTGACGTGGATGAAGGTGATGCCGACCTCGGTCTGGATGCGCTTGAGCTCCAGCTGCATCTGGCGGCGCAGCTTCAGGTCGAGGGCGCCGAGCGGCTCGTCGAGCAGGAGCACCTTGGGGTGGTTGATCAGCGCGCGGGCCACGGCGACGCGCTGCTGCTGGCCGCCGGAGAGCTGGTGCGGCTTCTTGCGGGCCTGCTCGCCGAGCTGGACCAGCTCCAGCATCTCCTCGACCTGCTTCTTCACCGACTTCCACCCGCGCCGGCGCAGGCCGAAGGCGACGTTCTCGAAGATGTCGAGGTGCGGGAAGAGGGCGTAGGACTGGAAGACCGTGTTCACCGGCCGCTTGTAGGGCGGCAGGGCCGTCACGTCCTGGTCGCCCAGGAAGACGGTGCCGGCGGAGGGTTCCTCCAGCCCGGCGATCATGCGCAGGGTGGTGGTCTTGCCGCAGCCGGACGCGCCGAGCAGGGCGAAGAAGGAGCCCTGGGGCACGGTCAGGTCGAGCGGGTGGACGGCGGTGAAGGCGCCGTAGGTCTTGGCTATGCCCGTGAGGCGAACGTCGCCGCCCGGGTCGGTGGTGTTCGTCATGGTGGTCACGCCCCCGTCAGCTTCGCGAACTTCTCTTCGAACTCGGTCTCTTCCTTCGAGCTCAGCGAGCGGAAGGCGTGCGACTTGGCCGCCATGGCCTTGTCGGGGATGATCAGCGGGTTGTTCGCCGCGTCCTCGTCGATCTTCGCCAGCTCGGCCTTCACGCCGTCGACGGGGCACACGTAGTTGATGTACGCGGCGAGTTCCGCGGCCGGCTTCGGCTCGTAGTAGAAGTCGATGAGCCGCTCGGCGTTCGTCTTGTGCCGGGCCTTGTTGGGGATCAGCAGGTTGTCCGTGGACGTCATGTAGCCGCTGTCCGGGATGAGGAAGTCAATGTCGGGGCTGTCCGCCTTGAGCTGGACGACGTCCCCGGCCCAGGCGACGCAGGCGGCGAAGTCGCCGCTGGTCAGGTCCGACGTGTAGTCGTTGCCGGTGAAGCGGCGGATCTGGCCCTTGTCGACGGCCTTCTGCAGGCGGGCGATGGCCGCGTCGTAGTCGTCGGCGGTGAAGTCCGCCGGGTCCTTGCCCATGTCGAGCAGCGTCATGCCGACGCTGTCGCGCATCTCCGACAGGAAGCCGACCCGGCCCTTCAGCTTGGGGTTGTCGAGCAGGTCGGAGATGGACTTCACCTCGACGCCGTCGAGGGCCTTCTTGTTGTACGCGATGACCGTCGAGATGCCCTGCCAGACGTACGAGTAGGCGCGGCCCGGGTCCCAGTCGGGGCTGCGGAACTGGGACGACAGGTTGGCGTAGGCGTGCGGCAGGTTGGACGGGTCGAGCTTCTGCACCCAGCCCAGGCGGATGAGGCGGCCGGCCAGCCAGTCGGTGAGGACGATCAGGTCGCGGCCGGTGTCCTGGCCCGCGGCGAGCTGCGGCTTGATCTTGCCGAAGAACTCGTTGTTGTCGTTGATGTCCTCGGTGTACTTGACCTTGATGCCGGTGCGTTTCGTGAACTGCTCCAGCGTGGGGTGGTGCTTGCCGCTGTCGTCGACGTCCATGTACTCGGTCCAGTTGGAGAAGTTCACGGTCTTCTCCTTGGCCGAGCGGTCCTCGGCGGGGACGCCGCCCTGCGACCGACCGGCCGCCGGGATGCCGCAGGCGCTCAAGCTCCCGAGGCCGCCGACGGCGAGCGCGCCGCCCGCGGAGGCGCGCAGCAGGGACCGCCGGGTGAGGGCGGCCCTGCCGTTGGTGAAGCTGCGCCGCATGGCGGCCACTTGGGCCGCGGACAGGCGGTCGGGCTCGTACTGCTCCATGCGCGTGGTTGCCCTTTCGGAGGGTGGGCGGCCGTTGGTCAGGCGGCCTGCGTACGACTATCGGTCCCCGAAGACGGTGCGGTGCCAGTCCTTCGCGGCGACCGCGGTGTTGTCGAACATGACGTGCTTGATCTGGGTGTACTCCTCGAACGAGTACGTTGACATGTCTTTGCCGTAGCCGGAGGACTTGTAGCCGCCGTGCGGCATCTCGCTGATGATCGGGATGTGGTCGTTGACCCACACGCACCCCGCCTTGATCTCGCGCGTGGCCCGGTTGGCCCGGTAGACGTCCCGGCTCCAGGCGGAGGCGGCGAGCCCGTACGGGGTGTCGTTGGCGAGGGCGATCCCCTCGTCGTCGGTGTCGAAGGGCAGCACGACCAGGACCGGCCCGAAGATCTCGGACTGGACGACCTCGCTGTCCTGCGGCGCGTCGGCGATGAGGGTGGGACGGTAGTAGGCGCCCTTGGCGAGCTCCCCCTCAGGGGCCTCGCCGCCGGTCACCACGCGCGCGTAGGCCCGCGCCCGGTCGACGAAACCGGCGACCCGGTCCCGCTGGACGTGCGAGATCAGCGGCCCGAGGTCGGTGCCCGGGGCGAAGGGATCGCCCAGCCGGACGGTCTCCATGAGGGCCGCGGTCCGCGCCACGAACTCCTCGTACAGCGGCCGCTGCACGTACGCGCGCGTGGCGGCCGTGCAGTCCTGCCCGGTGTTGATGAGCGCCCCGGCGACGGCGCCGTGGGCGGCGGCCTCCGGGTCGGCGTCGTCGAAGACCACGAAGGGCGCCTTGCCGCCGAGCTCCAGGTGGAGGCGCTTGACGGTGGCGGTGGCGATCTCCGCGACGCGCTTGCCGACGGCGGTGGAGCCGGTGAAGGAGGTCATGGCCACGTCGGGGTGGCCGACGAGGTGCTCCCCGGCCTCCCGGCCGGTGCCGGTGACGATGTTGATCACGCCGTCCGGGATCCCGGCGTCGGTGGCCGCCCGAGCGAAGAGCAGCGAGGTCAGCGGGGTGAGTTCGGCGGGCTTCAGGACGATGGTGTTGCCCGCGGCGATCGCCGGGAGGATCTTCCAGGCGGCCATCTGGAGGGGGTAGTTCCAGGGCGCGATCGACCCGACGACCCCGATGGGCTCGCGGCGGACGTACGAGGTGTGGTCCCCGGAGTACTCACCGGCGGACTGCCCCGGCAGGTGGCGGGCGGCTCCGGCGAAGAAGGCGGCGTTGTCGATGGTCCCGGGGACGTCGAACTCACGGGTCAGCTTCAGCGGCTTGCCGCACTGGAGCGACTCGGCGCGGGCGAAGTCCTCGGCCCGGTCGGCCAGGACCGCGGCGAACCGGTGCAGGGCGTCGGACCGCTCGCCGGGGGTGGTTCCCGCCCAGCCGGGGAAGGCCGCGCGGGCGGCGGCGACGGCCCGGTCGACGTCGGCCGTGCCCGCCAGCTCGTAGCGGAGGACCTCCTCGCCCGACGCCGGGTCGACGACCGCGTGGGTACGGCCGGAGGTGCCCCTGGTCGGACGGCCCGCGATGTACTGCGCGCCCTCCTCGAAGCGCTCCTCGGCCGGGAAACGGTCCGGGGTGGCGGTACCCGGGTTGTGCATGTCGCTCTCCTCCGTGTCCCCGCGAGGGGGGCCGGCGTGGCTCAGGCTCGATTTGAGTGCCGATCCTGACAGAGGGATGGCACACCAACAAGGGATTCCGTTGTTGATTTTTGGTTACGCGACGGAATCTGTCGACCAGGTGTCGAGTCCGCCGGGAAAAGGCAGGACGCTGTGTCAGTGGTGCGTGCCAGACTCGCGTGCATGGAGAGGATCACGGGGGCGGCCGCCTCGCGGGAAGCCTTGATCGAGGCGGTCCGTGCGGGGGCCAGGGCCAAGTATCTGCACTTCTGGGGGCACCGGCCGCGGCCGGACGGCCGGATCGGGCCGAGCTGTCTGAGCCAGTGGTGGCCGTCGCCGTTCACGGTGGACGGCGTGGCGTACGCGACGGCCGAGCACTGGATGATGGCCGGCAAGGCCCGCCTCTTCGAGGACGCGGCGGCGGAGCGTGCCGTGCTGGCGGCCGGGCATCCCGCCGAGGCGAAGAAGGCCGGTCGGCTGGTGCGCGGGTTCGACGAGGCGATATGGGCCCGGGAGCGGTTCCGGATCGTCGTCGAGGGGTCCGTCCACAAGTTCGGCGCCCACCCGGACCTGCGGGAGTTCCTGCTGAGCACCGGCGACCGCGTGCTGGTCGAGGCGAGCCCCGTGGACCGCGTGTGGGGCATCGGGCTGGCCGCGGACGACGAGGCGGCGATGGACCCGCAGCGGTGGCGGGGGCCGAACCTGCTGGGGTTCGCGCTGATGGAGGCCCGGGAGCGGCTGCGCACGGCATGAGCGAGGGGCCGGCCCCGGGGCCGGCCCCCGTGTGGAGCTTCGTTCAGGCCGCCGCGCCGAGTCCGCCCATGATGCTGGCGAACAGCAGGAAGCCCAGCAGCGGCAGGATCACGGTCGCGATGATCCCGCAGACCAGGCCGGCGGTCGCCGCGCCCTTGTTGGTGGCCTCACCGCGGGTGGCCTTGCCGCGGCCGATGGCACCGAAGATGATCGCCAGGATGCCCAGGATCACGCCGAAGAACCACAGCAGGAAGGTCACGCTGCACACCACGCCGATGATGCCCAGCACCAGCCCGGTGGTCCCCATGCCGTTGCTCGGCTGCGGGGGTATCCCGTAGCCGGGGGCGTGCGCGTAACCCGCGGGCGGTGCGGCCGGGTAGCCGGGGCCGCCCTGCGGATAGCCGTAGCCGGGGCCGGACTGCTGCGGGTAGCCGTAGCCGGGGGCCGGCTGCTGCGGGGGCTGGGACGGCGGCCCGAACCCACCGGGCGGGGGGTTGGTGTTGGACATGGACGATCTCCCCTCGTTGTCAGACCAGGGAATCGTAGTGGCCAACTCCGGCGCGGCGTACGGGAGTTTCAGCGGTGGTACGCGGCGGTGGCCACCGGGGCCCGGGCGCCGTAGTACGGGTCGTCGTCGTACGGTTCGTCGCTGTTGATGGCGGCCGTGATGCCGACCGCGATCAGGACGATCACGGCGATGCCGAGGATGATCCCGATGATGCCCATGATCAGGCCCGCCTGGGCCTGGCCGTGGTTCGTGGCCACACCGGCCTCGGCGCGCTTGCGCCCCTTGATGCCGAAGACGACGGCGAGGACGCCGGTGACCAGGGAGACCACGCCGTAGAGGCAGAACAGCGTGCAGGAGACGATGCCGAGCACCATCGCCGCTATGCCCATGCCGTTCTGAGGGGCCACGGGCATGCCCGGCCAGCCGTAGCCGGGCCCGGCCTGGTAGCCGGCCCCGCCCTGGGGGTAGCCGGGGTAGCCGTAGCCGCCGGGGGCGACGGGCGGGGGCGGGACGGCACCTGCGCCGTCGAACTGCGGCGTGCCGGTGGGCGGGGTGAAGCCCGCGTTCGGCATCGAGGTGACCGTGGCCTGGTCGTGCACGGACGGCGGCCCCTGGGTGGGCGGCTGGTCCTTGTCGAGCGACGGCTTGTTCTCCGGGGGCGCCCACGGGTCGTGGCCGCCGCCTCCGCCGGGCTGCGTCGGGTCCGTCATCTGTGCATCCCCCCTGGGTCGATCGTGCCGCCATGCTACGGGGCCGTCCGGCGCGCGTCGCAGCGCGGGTGGGCGGAGCCGGCAGCGCGGCCCCACGGGCCCCGCGAGGGCGCTGCCCCACCACCTAGGATGAACCCGAGTCACCGATCAGCCGATCACCCGCGCCCGCCCGAGCCATGCTCCGGCCGGGGCGCCGTTCCGGGGAGGAACCCTTGACCGAGCATCTCGTCGACCCCCAGGCCCCGCGTGACCTGAAGGCATTCATCGCCGGACTGCCCAAGGCCGAACTGCACGTGCACCACGTGGGCTCCGCCTCCCCCCGGATCGTGTCCGAGCTGGCCGCCCGGCACCCCGACTCGAAGGTGCCGACCGACCCCGCGGCCCTGGTCGACTACTTCACGTTCACCGACTTCGCGCACTTCATCGACGTGTACCTGTCGGTCGTCGACCTGATCCGCACCCCGGAGGACGTCCGGCTGCTGACCTACGAGGTGGCCCGGGACCTGGCCCGGCAGCAGGTGCGGTACGCCGAGCTGACCATCACGCCGTTCTCGTCCACGCGGCGCGGCATCGACGAGCGTGCCTTCATGGACGCGATCGAGGACGCCCGCAAGGCCGCCGAGGCCGAGTTCGGGACGGTGCTGCGCTGGTGCTTCGACATCCCCGGCGAGGCGGGCCTGGAGGCCGCCGAGGAGACGACCCGGCTCGCCACCGACGACCGGCTGCGCCCCGAGGGCCTGGTCTCCTTCGGGCTCGGCGGGCCCGAGGTCGGCGTGCCCCGGCCGCAGTTCAAGCCCTACTTCGACCGCGCGATCGCGGCCGGGCTGCACTCCGTGCCGCACGCCGGCGAGACCACCGGCCCCGAGACGGTCTGGGACGCGCTGACGCACCTGCGGGCCGAGCGCATCGGGCACGGCACCAGCTCCGCGCAGGACCCGAAGCTGCTCGCGCACCTCGCCGAGCACCGGATCCCGCTGGAGGTGTGCCCGACCTCCAACATCGCCACGCGCGCGGTCCGCACCCTCGACGAGCACCCGATCAAGGAGTTCGTGAAGGCGGGGGTCGTCGTCACGATCAACTCCGACGACCCGCCGATGTTCGGCACGGACCTGGAGAACGAGTACGCGGTCGCCGCCCGGCTCCTCGACCTCGACGAGCGGGGCCTGGCCGACCTGGCGAAGAACGCCGTCGAGGTGTCCTTCCTGGACGAGGCCGGCAAGGCCGGGATCAAGGGCGAGATCGACACGTACACCGCGGGGTGGCTCGACCGGTGACGTCCCCTGCGCAGCGCCCCGGGCGGGCCGTGACCGCCGTGGCCCACCGGGGAGACCCCTACCGCGTCCGCGAGAACACCGTGGCCTCGCTCAGGTCCGCGCTCGCCCGGGGCGCCGACGCGGTGGAGATCGACGTACGGCTCACCCGGGACGGCGTGCCGGTACTGCTGCACGACGCGACGCTCAAGCGGCTCTGGGAGCACGAGCGGCCGGTGCTCGCGCTGTCCTTCGACGAGGTGCGCGGGCTGACCGGCGGCGGGGTGCCGACCCTGACGGAGGCGCTGGCCGCGGCCGACGGGCACCGGGTGATGATCGACCTGCCCGGCTCGCCCGACGTGCGGGCGGTGCGCCGGGTCACGGACGCCGTCCGGGAGGCCGGGGCGGCGGACCGCGTCTACTACTGCGCGGGCGCCGACGCCATGCTCGCCGTACGCGCGGCGGACCCGGACGCCGAGATCGCCCTCACCTGGACGACACTGGCCCCGCCACGGCCCGTGTTGCTGGAGGCGATCCGCCCGCGCTGGCTCAACTACCGGTTCCCGCTGGTGGACCGCGCGCTCGCCGACCGCGTCCACCGCGACGGCTACCTGCTGTCGGTCTGGACCCCCGACACCCGCCGCTCCATGCGCCGGCTCCTGGCCACGGGCGTGGACTCGATCACGACCAACCGCGTCGACGTGCTGTGCGCTACACGCGCGAGCGCTGCGGCACCGTCGCCGGATCGGCCGGGGTCGAGCGGGTGACGTACTGCGGCACCGGCGCGCTGTCCGTGCCGGTGTCGCGGACGAGGCCGTAGCGGATCGCGCCCTGCTCGGGCCCCTCGTTGACGTCCTTGTCCACGGCCTCCCAGCTCGACGGGAACACGGTCAGGCCGTAGTCGCAGCCCCGCTCGTTCTGGGTGAGGGTGACGGTGCCGTCGAGGTAGAAGTACTCGTTCTGCCACATCTGCTGGGTGCCGGGCGGCAGGACGGCCCAGCCGATGGCGGGGCCGCCCATGCCGGTGGCGTAGCCGTTCGGGGCGCCGGGCAGCGGGTCGTCCATCCGGCGCCAGCCGCCGGACGCCACGTGGAACAGCCTGCCCTTCAGGCCGGTCCAGCTGGGCATGACCAGTGCGCCCGGCCGGGACTTGGGCGAGATCTGCCAGCGGACCAGGACGTAGCCCTGCCCGGTGAGCGTCACGCTGTCGCCGCGGTGCTGCATGACCGCCTTCGGTCCGCCGGTGCTGATGAGGCCGGACTCGGGGCGGCGCGGCAGCGCGGCGGGCCGGGCGTCCGGGTCGGGGGCGCGGTCGACGGCGTCGACGACCGTGCCGTACGGGTCGGCCTTCTTCGTCACCGACGGCGAGGGCTCGGGGGCGGGCGGGGCGGAGGACGGCGGTCGTTCCGAGGTGGCCGTCGCGGTGGGGGTGACCGCGGCCCGGGGCGGCGGGGCGTCCGGCGGCTGGGTGACGACGTAGGCGCCGCCGGCGACGATCGTCGCCCCCGCCGTCATCGCGACGGCCGGCTTGGTGAGCGCGCCCAGCAGCTTGGCGGACCAGCCGGCGGACGTGGCGGCCACGGCCGTCTTCCCGCCGAAGGCGAGCGACAGCGTGAACCCGACCGGCAGCGGGACCAGGGCGATGCCGACGAGGAGGCGTTCCGCCGGTACGACGGACTCGGGGGTGTCGCCGCAGTAGCCGCAGCCGCGGATGTGCCGGGCGAGCCGCTTGCGCCACACCGAGTCGGGCCTGCCGTCCCAGCGGCCGGTCAGTTCGCGCAGGTCGGGGCAGGCGCCGTCCAGGGCGCGGACGATGCCGCGCGAGGTCTCCAGACGCTCCTTCATCCGCTGGACGCGCACGGCGGCGTGCTGCCGGGTGATGCCGACGGCGGCGGCCAGCTCGCGCCGGGTCAGTTCGCCCGCGACCTCCAGCCACCACAGCGACAGCAGCTGCCGGTCCTCGTCGTCCAGCCACCGCGCCGCCTCGGCGACCTCGCGCCGCTGGCCCTCCAGCTGGAGGCGGAGCACGGTCAGTTCGGCGAAGTCGGCGGCGGGTGCCTCCGGAAGCGGGTCCGCCGTCCGGCGCCGGGCCCGGTCCCGGATCTGCCGCATGGCGATCGCCACCAGCCAGGACCGGAAGCTGTCGGGGTCGCGCAGCGAGCCGAGGTTGTCGACCGCGCGCAGCATGGTCTCCTGGACGACGTCGTCGACGTCGGCGTGGCCGTTCAGGGCCCGGCCCACGATGTTGTAGACCAGCGGCAGCCAGCCCGCGACCAGCTCGTCCAGCGCCTGCCGGTCGCCGGACTGCGCCGCCGTGATGGTGGCGCGCCAGTGCTGACTGTCCACGGTGCCCTCTCGACGCCTGGGTTCACTGATGTTCCGCACGCACCCTCTCAGCCGGTACCGGGGTCCTCGCCATGTCGGGGATCACATGTGCGGAGACGGTGGAGAGTCTGCGGGGATAACAGTTTTTGCGCACCGGGGTCTCCGGGCGCCCCGGACGCACGAGCGGCCCCGGACGGAGAGGAACCGTCCGGGGCCGCTCGGCAGTGCGGGGAGGGTTACGCGTCCAGCGACGTCATCACGTGCTTGATCCGCGTGTAGTCGTCGAAGCCGTACGCCGACAGGTCCTTGCCGTAGCCGGACTTCTTGAAGCCGCCGTGCGGCATCTCCGCGACCAGGGGGATGTGCGTGTTGATCCACACGCAGCCGAAGTCGAGCTTCTTGCTCATCCGCATGGCGCGGCCGTGGTCCTTGGTCCACACGGAGGAGGCGAGGGCGTACTCCACGCCGTTGGCCCACTCCACCGCCTGGTCCTCGTCGCGGAAGGACTGCACGGTGATGACCGGGCCGAAGACCTCCTTCTGGATGATCTCGTCGTCCTGCTTCAGGCCCGAGACGACGGTCGGCGCGTAGAAGTAGCCCTTGTCGCCGACCCGCTTGCCGCCGGTCTCCACGCGCGCGTGCGCGGGCAGCCGGTCGATGAAGCCCTCGACCTGCTTGAGCTGGTTGGGGTTGTTGAGCGGCCCGTAGAGCACGTCCTCGTCGTCCGGCTGCCCGGTCTTCGTCTCGGCGGCGGCCTTCGACAGCGCGGAGACGAACTCGTCGTGGATGGACTCGTGAACGAGCACGCGCGTGGCGGCCGTGCAGTCCTGGCCGGCGTTGAAGTAGCCCGCGACCGAGATGTCCTCGACGGCCTTGGCGATGTCGGTGTCCTCGAAGACCACGACCGGCGCCTTGCCGCCCAGCTCCAGGTGGACGCGCTTGACGTCCTTGGAGGCGGACTCGGCGACCTGGATGCCCGCCCGCACCGAGCCGGTGATGGAGGCCATCGCCGGGATCCCGTGCTCGACCATCATGCGGCCGGTCTCGCGGTCGCCGCAGATGACGTTGAAGACGCCCTTCGGCAGGATCCCGCCGAGGATCTCCGCGATCAGGACGGTGGAGGCCGGGGTGGTGTCGGACGGCTTCAGCACGACCGTGTTGCCCGCCGCGATCGCCGGGGCGAACTTCCACACGGCCATCATCATCGGGTAGTTCCACGGCGCGACCTGCGCGCAGACCCCGACCGGCTCACGGCGGACGATGGAGGTGAGGCCCTCCATGTACTCGCCGGCCGAGCGGCCCTCCAGCATCCGCGCCGCACCCGCGAAGAAGCGGATCTGGTCGACCATCGGCGGGATCTCCTCGGAGCGGGTCAGCCCGACCGGCTTGCCCGTGTTCTCCACCTCGGCCGCGATCAGCTCCTCGGCGCGCTCCTCGAAGGCGTCCGCGATCTTCAGCAGGGCCTTCTGGCGCTCGGCGGGCGTGGTGTCGCGCCAGCCGGGGAAGGCCTCGGCGGCCGCCGCCATCGCGGCGTCCACGTCCGCCTGCCCGGACAGCGGAGCGGTCGCGTACGCCTCGCCCGTCGCGGGATTGACCACCTCGGTGGTCCGTCCGTCGGCGGCGTCCCGGAACTCACCGCCGATGTAGTTGCGCAGACGACGCAGCTCGGTGCTCACTGCCGGCCCTCCAGTTCGGATGTCCAGTACTTGAGACACCCACCCTAGTCGGCCGACCCACGTTTTCAACACCCCCGCTCCCATCGTTCATGCGGAATCCGCAGCACTGGACGATGAAAACAACGGATTTCATCGATCACGGCTTGCGGAAGTGTCGAGACCTCGTGCACAGTGACCTCGTGGCCAGTCGAAGCGCAGACCAGAAGGACTCGCGGGAGCACCGCGAGCCCTCCCGAGAGTCCAGGAACGGCAGCTCGCCCCAGCTGGACGCCGTCTCCCTCGCCATCATCGAGCAGCTCCAGGAGGACGGCCGCCGGCCGTACGCCGCCATCGGCAAGGCCGTGGGCCTGTCCGAGGCGGCCGTGCGCCAGCGCGTCCAGAAGCTGCTCGACCAGGGCGTGATGCAGATCGTCGCCGTCACGGACCCGCTCACCGTGGGCTTCCGCAGACAGGCGATGGTCGGCGTCAACGTCGAGGGCGACGTGGAGTCGGTCGCCGACGCGCTGACGGCCATGTCCGAGTGCGAGTACGTGGTGATGACCGCGGGCTCCTTCGACCTGATGGTGGAGATCGTCTGCGAGGACGACGACCACCTCCTGGACGTCATCAACAAACGCATCCGGGCCGTCCCAGGAGTGCGCTCCACCGAGAGCTTCGTCTACCTGAAGCTCAAGAAGCAGACCTACATGTGGGGAACCCGATAACCGTGAGGACCCGATAGCCGTGAGCAAGGACCTCTCCCAGTCCGCGTACGACCACCTGTGGATGCACTTCACGCGAATGTCGTCGTACGAGAAGGCCCCCGTCCCCACCATCGTCCGGGGCGAGGGCACGTACATCTACGACGACCAGGGCAAGCGCTACCTGGACGGCCTCGCCGGCCTGTTCGTGGTGCAGGCCGGGCACGGCCGCGTCGAGCTGGCCGAGACCGCCTTCAAGCAGGCGCAGGAGCTGGCGTTCTTCCCCGTGTGGTCCTACGCCCACCCCAAGGCGATCGAGCTCGCCGAGCGCCTGGCCCACCACGCGCCGGGCGACCTGAACAAGGTCTTCTTCACGACCGGTGGCGGCGAGGCCGTCGAGACCGCCTGGAAGCTCGCCAAGCAGTACTTCAAGCTGGTCGGCAAGCCCACCAAGCACAAGGTGATCTCCCGGGCGGTCGCCTACCACGGCACCCCGCAGGGCGCCCTGTCCATCACCGGCCTGCCGGGCCTGAAGGCCCCGTTCGAGCCGCTGGTGCCGGGCGCGCACAAGGTCCCGAACACCAACATCTACCGCGCCCCGCTCTTCGGCGACGACCCGGAGGCCTTCGGCCGCTGGGCCGCCGACCAGATCGAGCAGCAGATCCTCTTCGAGGGCCCGGACACGGTCGCCGCGGTCTTCCTGGAGCCGGTGCAGAACGCGGGCGGCTGCTTCCCGCCCCCGCCCGGCTACTTCCAGCGGGTCCGCGAGATCTGCGACCGGCACGACGTGCTGCTCGTCTCGGACGAGGTCATCTGCGCCTTCGGCCGCCTGGGCACGTACTTCGCCTGCGACAAGTTCGACTACGTCCCGGACATGATCACCTGCGCCAAGGGCATGACCTCGGGCTACTCCCCGATCGGCGCCTGCATCATCTCCGACCGCCTGGCCGAGCCGTTCTACCAGGGCGACAACACCTTCCTGCACGGCTACACCTTCGGCGGCCACCCGGTCTCCGCGGCCGTGGGCCTGGCCAACCTCGACCTGTTCGAGCGCGAGAACCTCAACCAGCACGTCCTGGACAACGAGGGCAACTTCCGCGCCACCCTGGAGAAGCTCCACGACCTGCCGATCGTCGGCGACGTCCGCGGCAACGGCTTCTTCTACGGCATCGAGCTCGTCAAGGACAAGGCCACCAAGGAGTCCTTCGACGCCGACGAGACCGAGCGCGTCCTGTACGGCTTCCTCTCCAAGAAGCTGTACGAGAACGGCCTGTACTGCCGGGCCGACGACCGCGGCGACCCGGTCGTCCAGCTCGCCCCGCCGCTGATCTCGGACCAGTCGACGTTCGACGAGATCGAGCAGATCCTGCGGGCCACCCTCTCGGAGGCGTGGACCAAGCTCTGACCGGCCGACGCGCCCCGCGTCGCTCCGATCGTCTGCCTGGATGATCAACACCGGCCCCGGTGCCGCCCGTTCGAGTGAGAAACGGCGGCCCGGGGCCGCGTGCTGTCCGGAGCCGAGCCGCCTTTCTGCCTAGCGTGCCCAGTGACCGATCGGCCCTGCCTTCGTTCCCCCGCACGGGGGATGGCACGGGAACTACGGATCTGAACCGAGGTGTACGCCCATGGAGGCCCCGCCGGACAACGACGTGCTCTGGGCACGTGCCCTGCACTTCCAGCACGACGACGGCTCGCCCGCGCTCTGCGGCGTCTCGCTCGGCGTCCGCGAGGGCGAGATCCTCGCCGTCAGCGGCCCGCGCGGCAGCGGCAAGACGACCCTGCTGCGGTGCCTGTCCGGCCTGGTGCCCGTGCGGCGCGGCGAGGTCTGGTTCAACAGCGTGCCCGTGCACACCATGGGCCCGCTCACCCGGGAACGGCTGCGCCGCGACCGCTTCGGCTGGATCGACCCGGCCCCCTCGCTGGTCCCGGAGCTCAACGCCTGGGAGAACACGGCCCTGCCGCTGATGCTGCGCGGCACCAGCCGGCGCCGCGCCAAGACGGCCGCGCTGGAGTGGCTGGAGCGCCTGGACATCGGCGACGGCGCCCGCAAGCGCCCGCACCAGCTGGTCCAGGCCGAGCGCCAGCGCGTCTGCATCGCCCGCGCGCTCGCCCCCGCCCCCTCGGTGCTGTTCGCGGACGAGCCCACGGCCCCGCTGCACCGCGCCGACCGCGCCCACGTCCTGCGCACCCTCACCACGGCGGCCCGCTCCCACGGCATCACCGTCGTGCTGGCCACCCACGACGCGGAGACCGCGGCCCTCGCCGACCGCACGGTGTCGTTGCTCGACGGGCGGCGCGTGCAGACGGTGCACCTGCCGCCGGTCGCCGAGACCACCGAGCCGGAAGGCCGGGCCGCGTGCTCGCTCTCCGTCTGACCCGCGGCGCCCACCCCGCCGTCCAGCTGCGCCGCCTCCTGGTCGCGGCGGCCTCGGCGGGCACGAGCTTCCTGGTGCTGTGCACCCTGGGCCACGCCCTCGGGCACCCCGGCACCACCGGCGAGTCCCTGACGCGTCTGGCCTGGTGCGCGGCCCCGCTGGCCGCCACGATCTACTTCGCCGTCGCGGTGGCCCGCACCGACCCCGCCACGCAACCCCGACCCGGCCTCTCCGCGATCGGCCTCGGCCCGCTGCGCCTGCTGGTCGTCTCGGCGGCGACGACGGCCCTGTCCTGCACGCTCGGCTCCATGCTGGCCCTGCTCGTCTTCCTGCACCTGCGGGGCGATCTGTCGGGCCTGCCCTTCGACGGGGCGGCCGCCGGGCCCCTCGCCTCCGGCCGGCCCCTGCCGCTGGCGGGCACCTTGACGCTGCTGGCGATCGTCCCCGTCGGCGCGTCGGCGGCCGTGGCGCTGGCGCTGCGGCCGCGGGAGACCGGACCGGCGGCGCCCCGGGCGTCCCGGACGTACGGCCGCTTCGGCGCGTACCGCCGCGACAGCAAGCGCGAGACCTTCGGGGTGTACGGCCGGTTCGGACGGCAGAACGTCCGGCCCGCGCACGGCGGCTCCACCGGCTCGGCGTCGCAGGGCAGCCCTCCGCAGGCCCGCACCGGCGAACCTGCCTCGGTGACGACCGTCGCCCGCACCCCCACCCCGACCGACACCGACACCGGCTCCGGCTCCGGCTCCGGCTCCGGCTCCGGCTCCGGCTCCGGCTCCGGCTCCGGCGGCACGGTGAGCGCGCTCGCGGATCCCGCGGCCCGCGACACGGTGAGTGCGGTGATCCCGTACGGCGACCCGGCCCGCCACCCGGCGGAGCCGGACTCGGGGGGCTCCGCCCGGCCCGACGGTGATCCCGTACGGCACCCGGCGGCGCCCGACCCCGGCGGCTCCGACGGCGCCCCGGCCCGGCACCCGGCGCCGTCCGCCCCCGAGCACCCCGACGACGGCCCGACCCGGGATCCGCTGAACACCGCCCACCCCACCCGGCCTTCGCAGGCGCCGGACCCGGTGAGCGCGCCCCGCCCCGACGGGACGCCCGCCCAGCGGTCCGCCCCGAGTCCGGCCGCAGCGCGTGGCGCCGACGACCCCGCCGCCCTCGCGGCGGCCCTGCCGGACCCGCCCGGCACCAGCGGCTCCCCCACCACCGCCCCGACCGGTCTCCCCTGGGGCATCACCCTGCTGGCCGCGGGCCTCGCCGTGGAGACCTACACGAGCCGCACCGCCCCGACCGCCCCCGACCTCACCTTCTCCGGCGCGTCCCCCGGCGTCCTGGCGGGCTGGGCGCTGGCCGCCGTCGGCCTGGCCCTGGCCGGCCCGGGCCTGACGCACCTGTGCGGACGGCTCCTCCAGTCGGCCCGCCCCGGCGCGCTGCGGCTGCTGGCCGGGCGCATCCTCATGGCCGAGGCCCGCCGCATCGGCCGTCCCCTGGGCGTCGTCAGCGCGGTCCTGTCGGCCGCGTGGGCCATGGCACTGCTGCACCTCCCGGACGGACTGTCGCTCGGCCCGCTCACCACCCTCGGCGTGCTCGTCGTGACCGGATGCACCGTGGGCACGCTCCTCACGGCCGCCGTCGAGGCCCGGCAGGCCCGGGCCGACATCACCGCCGCGCTGCTGCGCCTCGGCGCCCCCGCGACGATGCTGCGCGGCGCCGCCGCCCTGCGCGCGGGCGCCCTGCTCGCCCTGTTCGGCCCGCTCACCCTGACGGTCGCCGAGTTGGCGGCACTGCCGCTGGCCCGCTGAAGCGCGCCGGAGCCCGCCGGAAAAAACCCGTGCAAAAAAAATCTCCGAACACCGATGAGTTCCGCGCCGTACCCAGGTCTATCCCCGCGTAACGACACGGACCCGATGGGAGAGACCCCGCATGTACCAGCAGATGATCTTCGTGAACCTGTGCGTCAACGACCTCGACGCCTCCAAGAAGTTCTTCACGGAGCTCGGCTACTCGATCAACGAGCAGTTCAGCGACGAGTCGACCGCCTCGGTCGTCATCAGCGACACCATCGTCGTGATGGTGCACACCAAGGACAAGTACGCGCAGTTCACGAAGAAGGCGATCGCGGACGCGACGAAGACCAGCGAGGTGCTGATCGCGCTGAGCGCCGAGAGCCGCGAGAAGGTCGACGAACTGGTCGAGAAGGCGGTCGCGGCGGGCGGCTCCCTCAGCGGCGAGACCCAGGACCACGGCTTCATGTACGGCCGCGCCTTCGACGACCCGGACGGCCACACCTTCGAGGTCGTGTGGATGGACCCGTCGGCCGTCGAGGGCTGAGACGTGGCTGTGCCAGCATGGGCGGGTGCAGACGATGCCCGCCCATGCGGCCCACCACGACGACCGTGAGATCGAGACGCTCGAGGAGTTCGACGCCACCGTCTCGGCGCGCGGCACACTCGCCGGCCACCGCGTCCAGGCCGTCGACCTGACGGACCGCACGCGCGAACTGCTCGGCACGGACACCGCGGGCGCGGTCTTCCTCGGCTGCGCGATGCGTGAGGAAGCGGCCGCGAAGGTCCGCGCCGACGGCGCCCTGGTCTTCCCGCCCGTCCCCGACCTGCCCTTCGACCCGTACCGCGGCCACGTCTACGCGCCGGACGAGCTCTTCGCGTCGCTCGCGGACGGCTACGAGGCCACCCCCGACGCGCAGGCGTACGCCTGGTTCCAGCGCACCAAGGCCGACCGGGACATCTACGCCTCCATGCTGCGCTCGGTCCACGACGACTCCGTCTCCGACGCCCTCGACGAACTCCTGTCCGGCGCCCGGGTGGTGGGCGTGATGGGCGGTCACGCGATGGCCCGCGGCACCCAGGAGTACGCCGGTGCCGCGCGACTCGGCCGCGAGCTGGCCCGGGCCGGTTTCACGGTCGCCACCGGAGGCGGCCCGGGCGCGATGGAGGCGGCGAATCTCGGCGCGTACGCCGCCCCGTTCGGCGACGACATGCTCACCGAGTCGCTCGAACTGCTCGCCAAGGCACCGCGCTTCACCCCGTCGATCACCCAGTGGGCGACGGCCGCCTTCGAGATACGCGGCCGCTGGCCGCAGGGCGGCCGTTCCGTCGGCATCCCGACCTGGTTCTACGGCCACGAACCGCCGAACGCCTTCGCGTCCCACATCGCCAAGTACTTCGCCAACGCCACCCGCGAGGACGGCCTGCTGGCCCGGTCCAACGCGGGTGTGGTGTTCCTGCCCGGCGCCGCCGGGACCGTTCAGGAGATCTTCGACAACGCCACGCCCAACTACTACGAGTCGCGCGGCGAGCCGACGCCCATGGTGCTCGTGAACCGGGCGCACTGGACGGAGAAGCTGCCGACGTGGCCGCTGCTGCGGTCGCTGGCCAGGGGACGGTCGATGGAGGCGCGGATCGCGCTGGTCGACCGGATCGAGGAGGCGCCCGAGGCGTTGAAACGTCTCGGCGGTTAATAAGCTGGCAAAGCAACTGCTTGCATCCTGCATATGCGTTGACACTACTTATGCGGCGCTTATAGACCTGGGAGCCTCCCGGTAGTGCTGATGTCCAGTCAACACTGCCTCCACCCCCCGCATTTGCGCATCCCGTAAAGGACAAACGTGGCAGTTCTGTCCGTATCCCGCCGTACGACTCGGCGCCGCACCGTCGCCCGTTCCGTGCGGATCCTCGGTGTCGCCTCGGCCTCGGCCGCCCTCGCACTCGGTGCCGCCGGCAACGCGCTCGCCTGCAACATCAACGAGTTCTCCGCCGAGGCGAAGTGCGACGGTGACAAGGGCGTCATCACCGTCACCGACGTGGACCCCGCCGGCATCCCGGCGACCGTCACCGTGTACCTGGAGAACAACGGCGCCGACGTGAAGAAGGTCGGCGAGCAGGTGGTCAAGGGCTCCCGCGAGGGCACCACCATCACCTTCGCCGAGAACTGGAAGCCGAACGCCGAGTACCGCATCCACGTCAAGGCCACCCCGTACGTCGACGAGGACATCAAGCCGAACCTCGTCACCCCGGCCACGGCCTGCAAGAAGGAGGAGGAGCCCCCGGCTTCGACTCCGCCGGCCACGCCGACCCCGTCGGCCTCCCCGTCGAAGCCCGCCGAGGACACCGACACCCCGGCTCCGGCGCCGTCGGAGAGCGAGAGCAGCACACCGGCGGGCAACGCGCCCGCCCCCGCGGCCGGTGAGTCGAACCTCGCCGAGACCGGTGCCGACTCCAACACCGGCATCATCGCCGGCATCGCGGCGGCCCTGGTCGTCGTCGGTGGCGGTGCGGTGTTCTTCGGCATGCGCCGCCGTGGGGCGAAGAGCGACAGCTGACGCCCCCGCACGCCGTTACGTGGCCTGTCCCCGATCCCCGGGGGCGGGCCACGTCCCGTCTCAGCCGAGCACGACGGTCTCGGCCGCGTCGAACTCCACCCCGACCTCGCCCCCGACCTCCGGCGCGGACCGCAGCGCGCAGGCCGCCTCCAGGCGCGGGGCTTCCTCCGGCTGGAGGTGGACGGCCACGTGGGTGCCCTTGAAGGTGCGGGCGGTGACCGTGCAGCGCAGCCCGGCGTCGGCGGACACCAGGCGCACCCCGGCGGGCCGGACGAGCAGGGTCCGTGTGCCCTGCGGGGCCCCCTCGGGCACGGGCACCTTGCCCCACGGCGTGTCCGCCGCCTCCGCCCCGACGGTCGCCTCGACGACGTTCTCGAAGCCGAGGAAGCGGGCCACGAACGCGTCGGCGGGCCGCTGCCACACCTCCAGGGGCGTACCGGACTGGGCGATCCGCCCGTCCCGCATCACCACGACCCGGTCGGCCAGCGCGAAGGCCTCCCCCTGGTCATGGGTCACGGCGAGCACGGTCGTGCCCAACCGGCCGAACAGTTCCTTGAGTTCGACGACGAGCCGCTCCCTGAGCGACCGGTCGAGCTGGCCCAGCGGCTCGTCCAGCATCAGCAGCCGGGGGCTCGGCGCCAGGGCCCGGGCCAGCGCGACCCGCTGCTGCTCCCCGCCGGACAGCGCGGCGACGGACCGGCGGGCCGCGCCCGGCAGCCCGACGAGGTCCAGCAACTCCTGGACGTGCTCGGCCTGTTGCCGCTTCGGCGCCCCGTGCATGCGCAGCCCGAAGGCGACGTTGCCGCCCACGTCCCGCTGCGGGAACAGCTGGTGGTCCTGGAACATCAGTCCGACGCCCCGCCGGTGCGCGGGCACGCCCGCCTGGTCCCGCCCGTCGAGCGACACCCGCCCGGAGTCGAGCGGCTGCAGCCCGGCCACCACCCGCAGCAGGGTCGACTTGCCGCTGCCGCTGGGCCCGAGCACGCACACGATCTCGTGCTCGGCGACCTCCAGATCGACGGCGTCCAGCACGGCCCGCCCGCCGAAACGGACCGTCGCGCCCCGCAGACTCAGCAGCATCTAGAACTCCCCGGTCCGGTCCGTCCGCAGCCTCTCCAGTACCAGCAGGGCCACGGCGCACACCACCATCAGAATCGTCGACAGGGCCATCGCCTGCCCGTAGTTGAGGTCCCCGGGCCGCCCCAGCAGCCGGGCCACGGCCACCGGCAGCGTCGGGTTGTCGGGCCGCGCGATGAACACCGTCGCCCCGAACTCCCCGAGCGACACGGCGAAGGCGAACCCGGCCGCGATCAGCAGGGCCCGCCGGACCATCGGCAGGTCCACCTCCCGCCACACCCGCGAGGGCGAGGCCCCCAGCACCGAGGCCGCCTCCCGCAGCCGTACGTCCACGGCCCGCAGCACGGGCAGCATCGTCCGGACCACGAACGGCACCCCGACCAGGGCCTGCGCGAGCGGCACGAGGATCCAGGAGGACCTCAGGTCCAGCGGCGGCTCGTCCAGCGCGATCAGGAACCCGAAGCCGACGGTCACCGCGGACACCCCGAGCGGCAGCATCAGCAGCGCGTCGAAGCCGCGCACGAACCGCCCGGCGTCCCGGCGGGTGAGCGCGACGGCGGCGAGGGAGCCGATCACGACGGCGATGGCCGTGGCGGCGACGGCGTACGACAGGGAGTTGCCGATCGCCTCGATCGGCGGGACGAGGAACACTCCCCCGTCGTCGCTGGTCAGCGCCCGGTAGTAGCCGAAGCCGGGCGCGTCAAGGGACCGCTGCACCAGTACGGCCAGGGGCAGCAGGAGCAGCACCACGACGGTGACCAGGACCCCGGCCAGCAGCGTCCACTGCCCGGCGCCGCGCGGCCGGCGCGCGGTCCCGGCGGCGTCCACCAGCCGCAGCGCGGTCTCCCGCCGCCGCACGGTCCAGGCGTGCAGGGCGAGGATCGCCCCCACGGCCACGAACTGGATCAGCGTCAGCACGGCCGCCGTGGACAGGTCGAAGATCTCGGACGTCTGCCGGTAGATCTCCACCTCCAGGGTGGAGAAGGTGGGCCCGCCGAGGATCTGGACGACGCCGAAGGAGGTGAAGGTGAACAGGAAGACCATGAGCGCGGCGGCGGCCACGGCCGGTGCCAGCGCCGGGAGCGTGACCCGCCGCCAGGCCTTCAGGGGTGACGCCCCGAGCATCCGCGCGGCCTCCTCCTGCCGCGGGTCGAGCTGCGCCCACAGCCCCCCGACCGTCCGGACGACGACCGCGTAGTTGAAGAAGACGTGTGCGAGCAGGATCGCCCACACCGTGGTGTCCAGCCGTACGCCCCACAGCTCGTCGAGCAGCCCGCCGCGCCCGACCAGCGCCAGGAACGCCGTACCGACGACGACCGTCGGCAGTACGAACGGCACGGTCACCACCGCCCGCAGCACCTGCTTGCCCGGGAAGTCGAAGCGCGCGAAGACATACGCGCCGGGCAGGGCGACGATCAGGGTGAGCGCGGTGGAGACGAGCGCCTGCCAGGTGGTGAACCACAGGACGTGCCGGACGTCGGACTGCGCCAGCACCTCCCCGATCCGCCCGAGGTGCCAGACCCCGTCGACCTTCAGGCCGCGCGCGACGATCGCGGCGACCGGATAGGCGAAGAAGACCGCGAAGAACGCGACGGGCACGGCCAGCAGACCGAACCGCGCCGCCGCGCCCCGCCGCCGGACGGCTACTTCAGGACGAGTGAGGTCCACGCCTTGACCCACTGGTCACGGTGGTCGGCGATCTTCGCCGGGTCCATGGTCTCGGGATCCTTCGCCTGCGGCCCGTACTTCGCGAACTCGGGCGGCACCTGGGCGCCCTCGGTCACCGGGTACACGAACATGTTGAGCGGCATGTCCTGCTGGAACCGCTCGCTGATCAGGAAGTCGAGGAAGGCCTTGCCGCCCTTGGTGTTCTTCGCGTTGCTCAGCAGCCCCGCGTACTCGACCTGCCGGAAGCAGGTGCCCTCGGCGACCCCGGTCGGGGCGGCGGTGGGCTTCGGGTCGGCGTACAGCACCTCGGCGGGCGGCGAGGAGGCGTACGACACGACGAGCGGCCGGTCGCCCTTGGCCTTCTTGCCGCTGCTGGAGCCGGAGAACTCCTCGTTGTAGGCCTGCTCCCAGCCGTCGACGACCTTCACGCCGTTGGCCTTGAGCTTCTTCCAGTAGCCCTCCCAGCCGTCGTCGCCGTACTTCGCGGCGGTGCCGAGCAGGAAGCCGAGACCGGGCGAGGAGGAGGCGGCGTTCTCGGTCACGAGGAGGTTCTTGTACTGCGGCTCGACCAGGTCGTCGAAGCTGCGCGGCGGTTCGATCTTGTGGTCGGCGAAGTACTTCTTGTCGTAGTTGACGCAGATGTCGCCGGTGTCGACGGGCGTGACGCGGTGCTTGTCCTGATCGGCCCGGTACTCGGCCTTGATCCGCTCCGATCCCTTCGCCTCGTACGGCTGGAACAGGCCGTTGTCGAGGGCGCGGGACAGCAGGGTGTTGTCGACGCCGAAGAAGACGTCGCCCTGCGGGTTGTCCTTGGTCAGGACGGCCTTGTTCACGGCCTGCCCGGCGTCGCCGTCCTTGAGGACGCGGACCTTGTAGCCGGACTCCTTCTCGAAGGCCGCGATGACGTCCTCGGACGCGGCCCACGAGTCGTGGCTGACGAGCGTGACGGTCTTGGAGTCGCCGGCCTCCTGGGAGCCGTCGGACGACCCGCACGCGGACAGCGTGCCGACCATGCCGAGCCCGACGGCCACCGCCGTCAGCCGCTTGATGTTGATGCTCACTGGATTCCTCCTGGAGTGACCAGGAGAAGACGCGGCCCTGCCCGGGACTTCCGGGGTCCCGGGCAGGGCGCAACAGCTCGAGTGGTGACCGATCTCCCTACCCAGAATGACCTGGGCCAGGTTCGGAGGGTCTGCGGCCGTGTGCCGCACTCTCAGCGCTGTGGCGCTCCCCTGTCGGAATATGAAGGTGTATGTACGACGGTCAGACTACCGTTCGGTGGCCGCGAGCTGACCACACGCCCCGTCGATCTCCTGTCCACGGGTGTCCCGGATCGTCACCGGCACACCATGCGCGGCGATGGCCTCCACGAACGCCTTCTCGTCCTCGGGCCGCGAGGCGGTCCACTTCGACCCGGGCGTCGGGTTGAGCGGAATCAGGTTCACGTGCACGGGCTTGCCCTTGAGCAGCCGTCCGAGCCGGTCACCCCGCCACGCCTGGTCGTTGATGTCCCGGATCAGCGCGTACTCGATCGACAGCCGCCGCCCGGACTTGGCGCTGTACTCGAAGCCCGCGTCCAGCACCTCCCGCAGCTTCCACCGCGTGTTCACGGGCACGAGGGTGTCGCGCAGCTCGTCGTCGGGCGCGTGCAGCGAGATCGCCAACCGGCACTTGAAGCCCTCGTCGGCGAACCGGTGGATGGCCGGCACCAGACCGACGGTGGACACGGTGATCCCGCGCTGCGACAGGCCGACGCCGTCGGGCTCGGGGTCGGTGAGCCGCCGGATGGCGCCGACGACCCGGTTGTAGTTCGCGAGCGGCTCGCCCATGCCCATGAACACGATGTTGCTGAGCCGCGCGGGGCCGCCGGGGACCTCCCCGTCGCGGAGGGCCCGCATCCCGTCCACGATCTGGTGGACGATCTCGGCGGTGGACAGGTTCCGGTCCAGGCCCGCCTGCCCGGTCGCGCAGAACGGGCAGTTCATGCCGCATCCCGCCTGCGAGCTGATGCACATGGTCACCCGGTCCGGGTAGCGCATCAGCACCGACTCGACGAGCGTCCCGTCGAACAGCCGCCACAGCGTCTTGCGGGTGGTGCCCTGGTCGGTCGACAGATGCCGCACGACGGTCATCAGCTCGGGCAGCAGCGCCTCCTGCAACCGCCCCCGGGCACCGGCCGGGATGTCGGTCCACTGCTCCGGATCGTGCGCGTACCGCGCGAAGTAGTGCTGCGAGAGCTGCTTGGCGCGAAACGGCTTCTCCCCGACAGCGGCGACGGCCTCCTTGCGCTCGGCAGGAGTGAGGTCGGCGAGATGCCGCGGCGGCTTCTTGGCTCCGCGCGGGGCGACGAATGTGAGTTCTCCGGGCTTAGGCATGGCTCAACCAGTGTCGCAGATCGTTCACGGTGGCCCGTGCCCCGCCTGCGGCACCGGGAGTGAGAGCGCCTACTCGCCCGTGTGCTCCAGCCGGTCCTTGAGGAGCTGCTCGTTACGCGGGAGTTCCTTGCGAACCTGGGGGCGGACGACGAAGGGGACGAGGACCTTGCCCATGCCGTGGCCCTCGAAGTCGACCTCGATCGTCACGTGGGAGCGGCGGCCCTCGTCGAACGGCTCGACCTCGCCGTGGACCCGTGCCCGGACGGGGCCGTCGATCCCGCGCAGGCCCCAGCTGTGCGGCGGGTCGTACTCGGTGACCTCCATGGTCATCGGCATCGTGCGACGACCGATGTGCCGGGTGACCCGGACCTTGGAGCCGATGCCGACGGGCCCCTCGTCGAGGCGCTCCGCGGACACGGCGCTCAGCTGCCACTCCGGCATGCGCGGGGTGTCCATGACGTAGTCGTAGACGTCCGTGGGAGCGCGGTCGACATCGATGGACTGTCGAATGGCGGACATGATGACCCCCTTTGCGGCGTACACCTGAATCGTCCCACTCCGCGAAGCCCGCCGCCTCCCCGAGAAAGACGGCGAGCCCCCGCCGTGGTGGACGGGGGCTCACCGGGGCGGATCCGCTCAGCCGGATCCCACGAAGAGCACGAGCAGCAGCCACACCACGGGGGCCGTGGGCAGCAGCGAGTCGAGCCGGTCCATGATGCCGCCGTGGCCCGGCAGCAGCGTGCCCATGTCCTTGATGCCGAGGTCCCGCTTGATCATGGACTCGCCGAGGTCGCCGAGCGTGGCGCTGACCGCGACCGCGAGGCCCAGCAGCAGGCCCTGCCACCAGGCACCGTCGTCGATGAGGAACTCCAGGCACAGCGCGCCCACGACCATGGCGAAGGCGACCGCGCCGAGCAGGCCCTCACGGGTCTTGCCGGGGCTGATGCGCGGGGCGAGCTTGGTCCGGCCGAAGCGCCAGCCGACGGCGTAGGCACCGGTGTCGCTGACGACCGTCAGCAGCAGGAAGGTGAGCACCCGCTGCGGCCCGTCGTCCGCGGTCAGCATCATCGCGACGAACGTCGCCAGGAACGGCACGTAGAACGCCGCGAAGACGCCCGCCGTGACGTCCCTGAGGTAGTTCTCCGGCGGTTCCGTCATGCGCCAGACCAGCACGGCCAGTGCGGTGAGCGCCATGGCGACCCAGGCGCCCTCGGCGCCCCGGACGTACCCGGCGACGACCATCGCGGCACCGCCGAGCGCGAGCGGCACGAGGGGCGCCCGGATGCCCTTGCGCTCCTCCAGCCGCTTGGTCAGTTCCCACAGGCCCACCACGACGGCGACCGCGACGACGCCGACGAACACGGCCTTGACGACGAACAGCGACGCGACGATCACCGCGCCGAGGCCGACCCCCACCCCTATCGCGGCGCTCAGGTCGCGACCCGCGCTCTTCTTCTGCGGCTTGGGTGCCGGCTGCGAGGCGTCGGGCATGGGCTCCGGATTCGTGTCGTTCCGGACCGGAGGGCCGCTGCGCCGAGCGGCC
This sequence comes from Streptomyces sp. SudanB52_2052, assembly GCF_964272415.1. Lineage (NCBI taxonomy): Bacteria > Bacillati > Actinomycetota > Actinomycetes > Kitasatosporales > Streptomycetaceae > Streptomyces > Streptomyces sp. SudanB52_2052. Next base: position 2,592,016 of record NZ_OZ186796.1, read on the forward strand.
CCTCGGTCGTCATCCTGGTTTTCGCCGTATGCGGCCACGTCGGGCACGATGGGCATGGGCCGAGTCTGAGGCGCGTCATGCGCATCGTATGCGGGACCCGCCGGGGCGGCCCCTTGGACGTGCCCCTGGCCGGGGGTGTGGACCTGCCCGTGGCCATGCGGGTGGTCGGCGGGCCCCCAGTACCCGGCCTGTGGCGGCGCCCCCCAGGAAGAGTCGTTCATCAGACCTCGAGCAGCTCCGCTTCCTTGTGCTTCAGGAGCTCGTCCACCTGCGCGACGTACTTCGCGGTGGTGTCGTCGAGCTCCTTCTCCGCACGGCGGCCCTCGTCCTCGCCGACCTCGCCGTCCTTGATCAGCTTGTCGATGGCGTCCTTGGCCTTGCGGCGCACGGAGCGGATGGAGACCTTGGCGTCCTCACCCTTGCTCTTGGCGACCTTGATGTACTCGCGGCGGCGCTCCTCGGTCAGCTCGGGGAACACCACCCGGATGATGTTGCCGTCGTTGCTCGGGTTGACGCCCAGGTCGGAGTCGCGGATGGCCTGCTCGATGTTGCGCAGCGCGCTCTTGTCGAACGGCGTGACCACGGCCATGCGCGGCTCGGGCACCGAGAACGAGGCCAGCTGGTTGATCGGGGTCGGCGCGCCGTAGTAGTCGGCCACGATCTTGTTGAACATCGCCGGGTGCGCACGGCCGGTGCGGATCGCGGCGAAGTCCTCCTTGGCGACCACGACGGCCTTCTCCATCTTCTCCTCGGCCTCGAGGAGGGTCTCTTCGATCACCACTTGCTCCTGCGTGTCTTGAGTAGGCCCGGCTGCGGTTCCATGTGGGGCGGCGGCCGGCTGCGTCGCGTCTTCTTCCTGCACGGTTCCCGACCGGCAGGACATTGTCCATCCCCCGGCCCGGCTCCGTCCCGTCCGTCCCCCGGACGGGGTTGTTCTCGGGGTGTCAGTCCCGGCTGCCGGGGTCCCCCACCAGCGTGCCGATCTTCTCACCCTTGACGGCGCGTCCGATGTTGCCCTCCGCGAGCAGCTCGAAGACCACGATCGGGAGCTTGTTGTCGCGGCACAGCGTCACGGCCGTGGCGTCGGCGACCTTCAGGTCGCGGGTGATGACCTCGCCGTAGCCGAGGTGGTCGAACTTCACGGCGTCCGGGTTGGTCTTCGGGTCGGAGTCGTAGACCCCGTCCACGCCGTTCTTGCCCATCAGCAGCGCCTCTGCGTCGATCTCCAGGGCGCGCTGGGCGGCGGTGGTGTCGGTGGAGAAGTACGGCATGCCCATACCGGCGCCGAAGATCACCACGCGGCCCTTCTCCAGATGGCGTACGGCGCGCAGCGGGATGTAGGGCTCGGCGACCTGGCCCATGGTGATGGCGGTCTGCACGCGGCAGTCCACGCCCACCTTCTCCAGGAAGTCCTGGAGGGCCAGGCAGTTCATGACGGTGCCGAGCATGCCCATGTAGTCGGAGCGGGCCCGGTCCATGCCGCGCTGCTGGAGTTCGGCGCCGCGGAAGAAGTTGCCGCCGCCGATGACGACCGCGATCTGCGCGCCGTCGCGTACGACGGCCGCGATCTCGCGGGCGATCTTGTGCACCACGTCGGGGTCGACGCCCAGGCCGCCACCGCCGGAGAAGGCCTCTCCGGACAGCTTCAGCAGAAACCGGCCGCGTACTTTGCCGTCGTCGCTCTTCTGGGCCTTGGTGGTCATGGGGGATCCCGCCTCTTTCACGTGGTGCGCATACGAGGAAGGCCATTGCCGGTGGGGCGTGTTTCGCATCCCATACGGCAATGGCCTCCTCGTCAGATCTGCTGTCGTCCGTCACCCCTGTGACGGCGTACGCGGACGACTGCTGTCGACCCTATCGGGGTCGGGCGTCGATCGCGGTACGGACTCAGATGCCGACCTTGATGCGCGTGAAGCGCTTCAGGGTGACACCGGCCTCGTCCAGGATCTTCTGGACGGACTTCTTGTTGTCGAGCGCGTACGGCTGGCCGAGCAGCGTGGCGTCCTTGAAGAAGCCGTTGAGGCGACCCTCGACGATCTTCGGGAGGGCGGCCTCGGGCTTGCCCTCGGCGCGGGTGGTCTCCTCGGCGACGCGGCGCTCGGACTCGACGACCTCGGCCGGCACGTCCTCCTTGGAGAGGTACTTCGGCGCGAAGGCGGCGATGTGCTGGGCGACGCCCTTGGCGATCTCGGCGTTCGGCTTGTCCAGCTCGACGAGGACACCGATCTGCGGGGGCAGGTCGGGCATCGTGCGGTGCATGTACGCGGTGACGTAGCCGTCGGCGAACTGCGCGAAGCGGTCCAGGACGATCTTCTCGCCCAGGTTGGCGTTGGCCTCGTCGACGAACGCCTGGACGGTCTTGCCGGCCTCGATCTCGGAGGCGAGCAGGGCCTCCAGGTCGGCCGGGGAGGTCTTGGCGACGTGCTCGGCGATGGCGGTGGCCACGGCCTGGAACTTCTCGCCCTTGGCGACGAAGTCCGTCTCGCACTTCAGCTCGACGAGGACACCGGAGGAGTTGTCGTCGGCGATGATCGAGACCACGGCGCCGTTCTCGGCGGAGCGGCCCTCGCGCTTGGCGACGCCCTTCTGGCCCTTGATGCGGAGCGCCTCGACGGCCTTCTCGACGTTGCCCTCGGCCTCGTCCAGCGCCTTCTTGCAGTCCATCATGCCGGCGCCCGTGAGCTCGCGGAGCTTCTTGACGTCGGCGGCGGTGTAGTTCGCCATGAGTCTGTGAATCTTTCTCGAAGTCTGGAAGATCGAAGATCTGCGGGTGCGCCCATGGAGCCGGGGGGCGCTGTCCTTCCGCTGACCTACGGGTGAACGGCGGGAGCGGACTTCATGTCAGCGCTCCCGCCGTCAACTCGGACGCTGACGGGTCAGGCCTGCTCGGCCTCGGCCGGCTTCTCGCCCTCGGCCGGCTTCTCGGCCTCGGCCTCGGCGGCCGGAGCAGCCTCGGCGGCCGGAGCGGCCTCGGCGGCGGCCTCGTCGGCCTTCTTCTCGCCCTCGAGCAGGTCGCGCTCCCACTCGGCCAGCGGCTCGCCGGCGGCCTTCTCGCCCTTGCCCTCGGTGGCGACACCGCTGCGGGCGATGAGGCCCTCGGCGACGGCGTCGGCGATGACGCGGGTGAGCAGGGTGACGGAGCGGATCGCGTCGTCGTTGCCCGGGATCTTGTAGTCGACCTCGTCGGGGTCGCAGTTGGTGTCGAGGATCGCGACGACCGGAATGTTCAGCTTCCGGGCCTCACCAACGGCGATGTGCTCCTTCTTGGTGTCCACGATCCAGACGGCGCTGGGCACCTTCTGCATCTCGCGGATACCACCGAGGGTCTTCTCCAGCTTGGCCTTCTCGCGCGAGAGCACGAGAAGCTCCTTCTTGGTCAGACCGGACGCGGCGACGTCCTCGAAGTCGATCTGCTCGAGCTCCTTGAGGCGCTGCAGACGCTTGTAGACGGTCGAGAAGTTGGTGAGCATGCCGCCCAGCCAGCGCTGGTTGACGTAGGGCATGCCGACGCGGGTGGCCTGCTCGGCGATGGCCTCCTGCGCCTGCTTCTTCGTGCCGACGAACATGACCGTGCCGCCGTGGGCGACGGTCTCCTTGACGAACTCGTAGGCGCGGTCGATGTACGACAGCGACTGGAGCAGGTCGATGATGTAGATGCCGTTGCGCTCCGTGAAGATGAAGCGCTTCATCTTCGGGTTCCAACGACGGGTCTGGTGACCGAAGTGGACGCCGCTCTCCAGCAGCTCCCGCATCGTGACGACGGCCATGGCCGTATCTCCTTGAATTTCTCGGTTGTGCCGCGGATGCCGGACGGCTTCCGCGCCTGACGCCCACTGCGCGCCGTGCCACGAGGGACCGAGGGGCGCTGATACGGCCCGTTGCCGGGCTGCGTATCGGGGCGTGCGAAGTCGACCCGGTGACCCGGATCGCCACCAGAAGTGTACGGGACCCGCGGGGCACCGGGTGACGCCGTTGTCCACAACCGGGCGGTGGTCCACAGCCACGGTCCGGAAGGGGCGGCGGTCCGGGACGCTTTCGGCATGCGAGCGAAGCGATGTGTGCGTGGGTGTACGCGGCTGGTCCTGCTGCTGGTGTTCACGGCGACGGCCCTGCTGTCCCCACCGCCGAGCCTGTCCCTGACCGGTACGGATGCGACCGTACCCGCCCTCGGCCGCACCTGGCCGGTGGGCTTACGTCCCCCGGTCCTGCGCGGCTGGGAACCCCCCGAGACGGTGTACGGCCCGGGCCACCGGGGCGTCGACCTGACGGCAGCGCCCGGGACGCCGGTGCGGGCGGTGGCGGCGGGCCGGGTGGCCTTCGCGGGCCGGGTGGCCGGCAAGGGGGTCGTCTCGGTGGACCTGGCGGGGACCGGCGATCCCCCGCTCCGCACGACCTACGAACCCGTGACGGCGTCCGTCGAGGAGGGCGCGGAGGTGGAGGCGGGCGAGGTGATCGGCACGGTGGCGGCGACCGGCTCGCACTGCACGGCTCCGTGCGTGCACTGGGGCCTGCGCCGGGGCGGGACGTACCTGAACCCGCTGTCGCTGCTGCCACCGTGGCTCCTCAACCGGGGCCCGTCGAGGCTGCTGCCGGTCCTCACCTAGGGCGCGGCTCGCCCAGGGCACGGGGAGTCGCGCCGCTCGGGCGGCGCGGGCGGGCGCCTTTGCGCCGTGGGTGGGCGATGGGCCTCCGCCTGAGCAAAGCCGAGAGCCTGGCGGAGGCGCCCGGCAGCACCCCGCTGCACCCCGCGGCGGCGGGCTGCTCACCCACCCGGCCCCGGCTCCGGCTCCGGCTCCGGCTCCGGCTCCGGCTCCGGCGAGGCTCAGCCCCGCACACCCCGCAGAGCCATGGAGACAGCCGCCTCGGTGACGACCCCGGGCTCCTCCGCGGCCCCCAGCTCGATCCGCCGCACCGCCGCGTCCACGACGCCCTGCACCAACATCGCGGCGAGCCGGGGCTGCTCGTGCCCCATCTCGGCCAGCGCCTCGACGATCATCGCGACGAGCCCGCCGTGCGCCGCCCGGATCTTCTCCCGGGCCCCCGCGTCCAGCTCACTCGCGGAGATCGCCACCACGGCCCGGTGCCGCCGGTCCCCGACCAGTTCAAGCTGCTGCCGCACATACGCCTCGACCTTGGCGTCGGGCGTCTCCGCCCGCTCCATCGCCGCCGACACCTCCGCCGCCCAGACAGGGAAGTCGACCTCGCACAGTTCCTCGACCACGGCCGCCCGTGACCGGAAGTACTCGTAGACGGAGGACCGCGCGAGGCCCGTCCGCTCGGCGAGGGCCGGGAAGGTCAGCGCCTCCGTACCGCCCTCGGACAACAAGGAACGAGCCGCGTCCAGCAGGGCGGCTCGCTGCATCGACCGGTGCTCGGCCACGGAGGCCGCTCGAATCCTTGGCACATCAACACTCTACGGACGCGCCGGGCCGGACGGGAGTGGCTCCCGCCGGGCCGACGCCATCCGGCCAGGTCAGCGGCCGAAGCTCGCCAGTTTCGCTCTGAGCTGGAGCACGGACTTGGTGTGGATCTGGCTGACCCGGCTCTCGGTCACACCCAGCACGTTCCCGATCTCGGCCAGCGTGAGGCCCTCGTAGTAGTACAGCGTGACCACGGTCTTCTCCCGCTCGGGCAGCGTGTTGATCGCCCGGGCGAGGAACCTGCGCAGCTCCCGGTCCTCGGCGACCTCCACCGGGTTGTCGGCGGCGGTGTCCTCCAGCGTGTCCATGACGCTCAGCCCGTCGCCGCCCTCACCGCCCCCGTGCAGCAGCTCCTCCAGGGCCACCACGTTGGCCAGCGACAACTGGCTGAACACCGCGTGGAGTTCCTCGACCGCGATACCCATCTCGGAGGCCACCTCGCCCTCCGTCGGCGTGCGCCGCAGCCGCGCCTCCAGGGTGGCGTACGCCCGCTCCACGTTGCGCGCCTTCTGCCGCACCGAGCGCGGGATCCAGTCCAGCGCCCGCAGCTCGTCGATCATCGCGCCGCGGATCCTGGTGATGGCGTACGTCTCGAACTTGATCTCCCGGTCGATGTCGAACTTCTCGATCGCGTCGATCAGCCCGAACACCCCGGACGAGACGAAGTCCGCCTGCTCGACGTTGGACGGCAGGCCCACGCTGACCCGGCCCGCGACGTACTTCACCAGCGGCGAGTAGTGCAGGATCAGCTGCTCCCGCAGCCGCTCGTCCCCCGTCGCCTTGTACGACCGCCACAGCTCGTCGAGCGTCGAGGGAGCGGGCGGCCGCACGCTGCCACCGTCACGGGCGGCTGGGGGGATCGCCGCCCGGTCGGACCCGGAGGTGTGCTGGGGCATTCGTCGCCTTGTGCCGTTCTGCTGCGAAGTGGTGCTGCTGGGGTGAGCTGTCTGTCTGATGTCGAGTTGCCTGTCCGTGTCGGTATGCTCGTGAGCGTAGCGTGACTGTGGTGTCGCGGTGCGCGAAGGACGGAGGTCGAAGGGGGCGCAGACACGTTCCGGAAGGCGTCCGGCCGAAGCGCCGCGCTCGCCCGGCGTGCTCACCGCAGACCCCCAACTGGGCGCATTCCAAGGGGTGTCGGGGTTCCCCCGGACGGCCGAACAGGGGCGGTCCTCATGGCTCGGGACCGCCGCGGACCGACATCACCGCCTGGCGTGTCAACTTCCAGCCGTCGCCGTGTCGTTCGACGTAACCGAGTGCTCGGAGTTCGTACAGTCTCGCGATCGCGTCGTCCGGTGTGGTCTGTGCGCGGCGCGCGATCTCGTCCGGCCGGGCGGCCCGGCGCCCCGGCAGCGCGGCGAGCACCTGCCGGGCGGCCGGCTCCAGCAGGTCCCGGGGCAGGACGGGGCCGCGCCGGTCGGGGGCGAGCTGTCCGATGTCGCCGACCAGCTCGACGACGTCGGCGGCGTCGGTGACCAGGGCCGCTTCCGCGCGCAGGAGCTCGTGCACCCCGGCGGACAGGGCGCTGGTGGCGGGGCCCGGTACGCCCATTGTGTGCCGGCCCAGGCGCTGGGCCGCCCGGGCGGTGACCAGGGAGCCGCTGCGGTGGGCGGCCTCGACGACCACGGTGCCGCGGGTGAGGGCCGCGATCACCCGGTTCCGCAGAATGAACCGGCTCGGTGTCGGATGATCGCCGGGCGGCAACTCACCGATGACCAGACCCTGTTCGGCGATCCTGCCGATCAGCTGGGTGTGTCCGCGCGGGTAGGGCCGGTCGACGCCGCAGGCGAGGACGGCGACGGTGGCTCCGCCCGTGCCGAGGGCTCCGCGGTGGGCGGCGCCGTCGACGCCGTAGGCGCCGCCGGAGACCACGACCCAGCCCTGCTCGGCGAGACCGGCGGCGAGGGTGGCCGCCATGTGCGCCCCGTACTCGGTGCAGGCCCGGGCGCCGACGACCGCGACCGACTTCAGCGCCCACATGCGCAGGCTGGGCCTCCCTCGCACCCACAGGCCCAGGGGCCGGGCATCCCCGAGATCGTCGAGCTGCCCCGGCCACTCGGACTCCCCGGGGCACACGAACCGCACCCCGGCGTCGCGGGCGACCTCCAGATCCCGCCGCGGCCGGGCGACCGCGGCCCTGGCCAGCAGCCCGGCCCACCGCTTCGCGCTCACGCCCGGCAGAGGCGCCCCTCCCTCCACCAGCCGCCGCACCACTCCCCCGACCCCGACCTCCCGCACCCACCGCCCACCGGCTTCGTCCCCAGGCTCGATGACGCGGGAGAGGAAGACGCGGGCGAGGAGTTCGTCGTCCGGGTCGTCGAGGACGCTCACGTCAGTGCCCCGATGGCCATGGGCACGCCCCTCGGTACGCCGGTGCGCAGCTGGAGCGCGAGTGCGACGTCCGTCGCGTCGGGCCGGTCGTGGCCCACCAGATCGGCCACGGTCCAGGCCACGCGCAGGACGCGATCGAGTCCGCGGGCGGTCAGGACGCCCCGCTCCAGGTTCCGCTCGGCCTCGTCCATCGCGCCGGAGGCGGCGTACCAGCGGCTGCGCAGCTCGCGGCCGGGCACCTCGCTGTTCGTCCGCCAGGGAGTGGCCGCCAGGCGCTCCGCAGCCCGTTCCCGGGCCGCCCGGACCCGGTCGGCGACCGTCGCGGTGGACTCGCCGCGGGCGCCGCAGGCGGTCAGCTCGGTGCGGGTGACGCGGTCCACCTCGACGCGCAGGTCGACGCGGTCGAGCAGCGGCCCGGAGAGCCTGGCCTGGTATCGGCGGATCGCCGAGGGCGGGCACTCGCAGAGGTCGTCCCGCTGGGAGAACCGGCCGCACGGGCAGGGGTTGGCCGCGAGCACCATCAGGAACTTCGCCGGGAAGCGCACGACTCCCGCGCTGCGCGCGATCACCACGTGGCCCGCCTCCAGCGGCTGGCGCAGCGCGTCCAGGGCCTGGCTGTTGAATTCCGGCGTTTCATCCAGGAACAACACGCCGCGATGGGACAGCGACACTGCGCCGGGCCGCGCGATGCCGGGGCCGCCGCCGACGAGTGCCTGCATGGTGGCCGAGTGGTGCGGGGCGCAGTACGGGGCGACGTCGATCAACGGCTTGCCGGGTGGCAGCAGGCCCGCCACGGAGTGGACCGCGGTGACCTCCAGCGACTCCTGCCGACTGAGCCGGGGCAGGATGGTGGGCAGCCGCTCCGCGAGCATCGTCTTGCCGGCCCCGGGCGGCCCCTCCAGGAAGAGGTGGTGCCCGCCCGCCGCGGCCACCTCCACCGCCGTGCGCGCCGACAGCTGTCCCACGACGTCCGCCAGGTCGTGGCCGTGGTCGTGCTGGGCGGCGCCGACGCTGTGCATGCCGGTGGCCGCGCCCGCGCCCGGCACGCGCAGACCGGCGAGGAGTGGATCCGGGCGTCCCAGCTCGTCCTGCTCCTCGTCGGGCACGGGTTCGTCGGCCAGGATGGCGATCAACTGCCGCAGGCTGCGGACGCCGAGGACGGAGACCCCGGGTACGAGGGACGCCTCGGCGGCCGCGCACTCCGGCACCACCACCTGCTCATACCCCGCGTCCGCCGCCGCCAGCACCGCCGGCAGCACCCCCCGCACCGGTCGCACCCGTCCGTCCAGCCCCAGTTCGCCGATCATCACGATGTCGGCGAGGACCCGCGGGTCGATGCGTTCCGCCGCGCCGAGGACCGCCGCCGCGACGGCCAGGTCGAAGCCGCTGCCGGACTTCGGTACGGAGGCCGGGCTCAGGCCCACCGTGAGCTTCTTCTGCGGCCAGGCCGCTCCCGAGTTGACGACCGCGGCGCGCACCCGGTCGCGGCTCTCCGTGAGGCTCTTGTCGGGCAGCCCCACCAGCGTGAACGCCGCCACGCCCGGTTCGAGGTCGGCCTGCACCTCGACGACCACGCCCTCGACGCCCACCAGCGCCACCGAACACGTACGGGCGAATGCCATCAGGCCACCCCCCGCACGTGCTCGACCACGGCCGCGCCGCGGGCGGGCAGCAGGACTCCGACGACGTCGATGCGGACCCCGCCGGGCGGTGCGCCCCCGTGGGTCTGGATCCACCGCTCGGCGAGGTCCCGCAGCCGGTCCGCCTTCTGCGGGGTCACGGCCGCCATCGGATGCTCGAAGGGACCTTCCCTGCGGGTCTTCACCTCGCAGACGACCAGGACGTCCCCGTCCCGGGCCACGATGTCGATCTCGCCGTTGCGGCCCGAGCGCCAGTTGCGCTCCAGGACCGTCAGGCCCGCCTCCGCCAGCCGCCTGGCCGCCAGGCTCTCTCCGTACCTGCCCATCGCACTGCGTGCGTTCATGTCGGCACCACCTCCGGCGCCAACGATCACGCAGCCGCGACCCAGAAGTGGATCTTGGTGGACAGCTCAGCGGTTGTGGACAACCCGGTCACCCGCCGGGGTGAACGTCACCCGCTCGGCAGCTCCAGGTCGCTCTTGTTCAGCTCCTCAATGTTCACATCCTTGAACGTGAGGACCCGGACCTGCTTCACGAACCGCGCCGGCCGATACATGTCCCACACCCAGGCATCGGCCATGGACACCTCGAAGAACACCTCACCCTGGACCGAGTGCACCTGCATCTCGTAGTCGTTGGTCAGGTAGAAACGCCGCTCGGTCTCGATCACGTATTTGAACAGACCGACGACATCGCGGTACTCCCGGTAGAGCTTCAGCTCCATCTCGGTCTCGTACTTCTCGAGGTCCTCGGCGCTCATGGCATGTTCCCCTTCAGCCGTGCGATCCCACCATTGTGCGCCAGTCCCGTGAGCCGCTAGACGATTTCCGGGTCAAGGATCACGGGCCTGGCCGGGGGACCTTCGTCGAGCAGCGTGCGCAGCAGCCCGGCGAGTCTGGTCGGATACACCGTCTCATGTGCCCGGGTCAGTTCCGGACAGGTCCACCAGCGCGCTCCGGCGACGCTGCGCCGTTCCAGCTCGGTCAGCCCGGCGGCGGCGACCGCCGTACGGTCCGTACGAGCCAGGTAGTACCACTCGTCCTGGTCCCAGCGGCGGCCCGCGAACGGGAACGAGCACACCCGCCGCCACAGCACCGGGCCGAGCTCGACCTCGGTGATGCCCGTCTCCTCGGCGAGTTCCCGCAGGGCGGCCTCTTCACGGGTCTCGTCGCCCTCCACGCCGCCGCCGGGGGTGAACCACCAGTCGTCGGCCGGATCGTCCGGCTCGTGCCCGTGCAGCAGCAGGATGCGGTCCTGCGGGTCGAGCAGCACGACCCGGGCGACCTTGCGCAGTCCGCCCTCGTAGCCGTCCTGGCCCGCGTCCAAGGCCTCAGCGGACACCCGCGGGCTCCGCGTTCGACCGCCGCGCCCGGGCCGCGTCCGCGCGCTTGGCGATCGGGCCGTAGGCACCGCCGCCCAGGACGAGCACGGCGCCGGCGATGATCAGGGCGGTGATCGTGCGCAGCGGTCCGGGCGAGGAGAGGGCGCCGAGCGGTTCGAAGCCGGTGGGGCGCTCCAGCATGCCCTTCATGGGCCAGACGACGGCGTCCACGCGCGCGTCCACGGCGGAGCGGGCCACCGTGCCGCTGGCGGCGTCGGTCAGGTGGGCGGTGGAGTCGACGGAGTTGCCGCGCTCGTCGCCGAGCAGGAACAGCCGGCCCTTGGGGACGGTCACGGTCGGGAAGTTGCTCATCTCGGCCGGTGTGCCCTCGGGCAGGTACGTCTCGTCGATCTCCTTGCCGTTGACCTTGAGCTTGCCGTCCTGGCAGCAGGAGACCGTGTCGCCGCCGATGGCGACCACGCGCTTGACCATGGGCGCGTTCGCCCAGGTCGCGTCCTTGAAGACGACGACGTCGCCGCGGCGCACGTCGGCGCCGTCGACCCGCTGCGCCAGGATCCGGTCGCCCGCGTCGATCGTCGGCGTCATCGAGCTGGTGGGCACGGTGTACGGCCGGTAGACCACCGCTCCCCAGGCGAACCCGCCGAGGAACAGCACGAGGCCCAGCGCGACGGCCAGCCCGGACAAGCGCTGTCCGGTCCGGCTGCCCACCGGGCCCGTGCCTGTGCCGCCGCCGCGCGGGGCCGTGTGCGTCCTGCTCTCGCCACCCATGGGTCCGCACCCTACCCGGGGGTACCGACCGGGGTCAGCAGACGGGTGGGATCACTGCCGACCGAGCGGCGCCGTCTGCTTCCCACCCCGGGTCGCCGCCCTCCTGGGCCGTGCTACTGCTTCCTGCGGCGCCACCACACCACCGGCACCACACCGGCGAGCGCCAGCCCCTGCGGCGCGACCGCCCAGCCCACTGCGGCCGGCTGGGCGTTCAGACCGGCCTGGTCGAAGGTGTCCGGCACCGGCAGCGTGTCCCAGCGGTTGATCGGCCAGGCGATGACGATGGCCCGTCCGACGACGTCCTTCACGGGGACCATGCCGTGGTGCTTGTCGGACTGGTTGTAGCGGGAGTCCCGCGAGTTCTGCCGGTGGTCGCCCATGACCCAGATGTAGCCCTTGGGGACCTTCACCTTGAACTGGCCGCCCTGGTCGTCGACGCTGCACGGCGTGTTGCCGGCGTAGACGTACGACCGCTCGTCCAGCGCCTTGCCGTTGACCGTCAACGGGCCGGTGCCCTTGCACTCGATCGTGTCACCGCCGACGCCGATGACGCGCTTGATGAGGTCCTTCTCCTCCGCGGACGGCATGAGGCCGATCCAGCTGAGGAACGTCTGCAGGGCGTTCGGATCCGTCGTCGGCTCGCCCGCCAGCCAGTTGTCCGGGTCGTGGAAGACGACGACCTCGCCACGCTCGGGCTCGGAGCCGAACCAGGGGGTCAGCTTGTCGACCAGGACGCGGTCTCCCTGCTGGAGGGTGTTCTGCATCGAGTCGGAGGGGATGGAGAACGCCTGCACCAGGAAGGTCTTGATCAGCAGCGCCAGTACCAGCGCGATGCCGATCAGGATGGGCAGCTCCTTCCAGAAGGAGCGTGGTTTCTTCGGTGTCCGGGCCGTACCGCCCGGCCCCTGGCCCTCGGCTGTCGTGTGCTCGCCTGTCACCCTGTCGTCCTCGGCTGCCCCGGAGTCACTCCCGGAGGTCACGGCGCTGTCCGCGGCCGGGACGGCGGATTCCGCGGGGCGTCCGCGGTGCTCCTCGCCGTCGTGTCCGGACCGTGCGCCAACCGCCACATCCCCCACGCCAACTCCTCACTCTGTGCCGCCGCCTGCCCCATACACGACGCAGGCCCACCACTCCCATAACGAGCGGGAGTTCCGCAGGGGTCGGGAGCTGGATCGTTCCGTTCGAATCGTCGGAGGCAACCCTATGCGACAGCGGAGGAGCAGCGGTCGACCCGGTGGCCGAGTCGGACACGGAGGCGTACGTGTTCGGCTCCTCGAGCATGTTCCAGTGGCCGAGGGGCCAGGCGATGACCATGGCACGGCCCACGACCTCCTCCTCGGAGACCGTGCCGCCGTAGTCGGTGTCCTGGTGGGCGCGGGAGTCCGCGGAGTTGTTCCGGTGGTCGCCCATCACCCACAGCCGCCCCGGGGGCACCGTGATGTCGAACTGCGTGTCGGACGGGGCGATGCCGGGGTACAGGTAGTCCTCGTTCAGCGGGATGCCGTTGACGGTCACGCGCCCTTGCGCGTCACAGCACTTGACGCGGTCGCCGCCGACGCCGACGACCCGCTTGATGAGGTCCTTCTCGTTCTCGGACGGCAGCAGGCCGATGAAGGTGAGCCCTTCCTTGATCTGCTTGATGACGACGGGGTCGTCCTTCTGCGTGGTGGGCTGCTCGTCCTGGAGCCAGCCGCCGGGGTCCTTGAACACGACGACGTCCCCGCGCTGCGGCTTCGAGCCGAACCACGGGGTGAGTTTGTCGACCAGGACGCGGTCGCCGATCTGGATCGTCTGCTCCATGGAGCCGGACGGGATGACGAAGGCCTGGACGAGGAAGGTCTTGAGGACGAGGGCTATCAGGACGGCGACGCCGACGAGGAGGGGTATCTCCTTGACGGCACCGCGCCTGCGGCGCCGTTTGACCTTCTTCTGGAGTTTGCGCCGCTCGGCGCGCGTACGGCCGCCGGACGGGCTGGCGGCGCGCCGGGCGCCGGTGGGCAGCAGGTTGTCCGCGGGGCTGGCGGGGACGCCGCGCGGTTTGCCGCGGTTACCCATGGGCGCCCGCCTCTCCGGCGGCGGGGGCGGGCACGTGTGCGTAGGCGTCGGGGCGCTGCAGCCGGGTGGCGTGGCCGAAGGGCCAGACGATCCAGTCGGCGCGGCCGATGACGTCGTCGACCGGGATCATGCCGCCGCCCGGTGAGCCGAGGTGGTTCCGGGAGTCGCTGGAGCTGCTGCGGTGGTCGCCGAGGACGAACAGGGTGCCGTCGGGCACGACGACGTCGAAGGGCACCGAGGACGGGCTGTCGCCGGGGTACAGGAAGCCCGACTCGTCGACCGGCCGGCCGTTCACCTGGATCCTCCCCTCCTTGTCGCAGCACACCACGTGGTCTCCCCCCACGCCTACAACGCGCTTGACGTAGTCCGCGTGCCCGAAGTAGCCGGTCCCGTCGAACACGACGATGTCTCCCCGCTGCGGATCGGCACCGAAACGGTACGCCAACTTATTTACGAGAACCCGGTCCCCGATCCTCAATGCCTGCTCCATGGATCCGCTGGGGATCTGGAACGGCCGCATCACGAACGTGCTGAGGAACAGCAGGAACAGCAGGCACGTCAGCAGGGTGAGAGTGATCCGGCCGCCCGGGATCCATGCGCTGACACGCGACACCAACGCGAAACGCGACCGGCCCTCCGGCCCTCCGGGGTCCGAGGTCTGCTCGGAGTCGGAAGGGCGGGAGGAGCGGTCGCGCTCCGTCGGCTGTGCTTCGGTGTCCATCGGAGCCAGATGCTATCCGGCCCCGGTGTGAACCCCGGAGAGCGCTCAGCTCTCGCGCTTCTCCTTGATCTTCGCGGCCTTGCCGCGCAGCTCGCGCAGGTAGTACAGCTTGGCGCGACGGACGTCACCCTTGGTGACGAGCTCGATCTTCTCCACGATCGGGGTGTGCACCGGGAAGGTGCGCTCGACGCCGACGGAGAAGGAGACCTTGCGGACCGTGAAGGTCTCGCGCACGCCGGAGCCCTGGCGACGGATCACGACGCCCTTGAACTGCTGCACACGGGAGCGGTTGCCCTCGATGACGCGGACGTGCACGTTGACCGTGTCGCCCGGGCGGAAGGCGGGGACGTCGCTGCGCAGCGACGCGGAGTCGACGGTGTCGAGCAGGTGAGACATGTCGTCTGCTTTCCTCGCTGATGCCACAGGTCATCAACGGAAACTAGGTGTTTCGGAATCAGGGCTGTGCGGGTCGGGGCGGGCGTCGTCTCCCCCTGTGGCAGGGGCGCACGCCGGACGGACGCACAACAGCTGGCTATTCTTCCACGTCGTCGGTCCTGCGCCAAAATCGGCCGTACGGCTCCCCCTCCGGGTCGGGTGCCCAGCCCAGGATGGAGAGCATCTCGCGGTCCTTCTTGTCGAAGGCCTTGGGGTCGCACCGCTCGATCAGGTCGGGCCGGTGGGCGGTGGTGCGCCTCAGGGCCTCGTCGCGGCGCCAGCGGGCGATCTTCCCGTGGTGGCCGCTGAGCAGCACGTCGGGGATGTCCCGGCCGCGCCACTCGGGCGGCTTGGTGTAGACGGGGCCCTCCAGCAGGCTCGCCATGGCGCCGGGCGCGAAGGAGTCGTCCCGGTGGGACTCGGCGTTGCCCAGGACGCCCGGCAGCAGCCGCGCCACGGCCTCCGTGACGACGAGGACGGCCGCCTCGCCGCCGGCCAGCACGTAGTCGCCGATGGACACCTCGTACACCGGCATGCGCGTCGCGTACTCGTCGACGACGCGCCGGTCGATGCCCTCGTAGCGGGCCGGCGTGAAGATCAGCCAGGGGCGCTCGGAGAGGTGGACGGCGAGTTCCTGGGTGAAGGGGCGTCCGCTGGGGGTGGGCACGATGAGGGCGGGCTCGTGGGAGCCGGTCTCGTAGCCGTCGGCCAGGACGGAGTCCAGGGCGTCTCCCCAGGGCTCGGTCTTCATGACCATGCCGGGGCCGCCGCCGTAGGGGGTGTCGTCGACGGTGTGGTGGCGGTCGTAGGTCCAGGAGCGCAGGTCGTGGACGTGGACGTTCAGCTGTCCACGCGCGCGTGCCTTGCCCACGAGGGAGACGTTCAGCGGTTCCAGGTACTCGGGGAAGATCGTGACGACGTCGAGGCGCATTACGACTCTTCCCGGCTGGACGCGATCTCGGCGCGGTCGTCGATCAGGCCGGGAGGCGGGGTGATGACGGCCCTCTGCTCCTCCAGGTCGATCTCGGTGACGATCTCCTCGACGAAGGGGATCAGCACCTCGCTGCCGTCGGGGCGCTCCACGATGAACAGGTCCTGGGTGGGCAGGTGCGAGATCTCCGTGATCCGCCCGACCTCGGTGCCGTCCGCGGTGACCACGTCGAGGTCGATGAGCTGGTGGTCGTAGTACTCGTCCTCGCCCTCGGGCAGTTCGTCCGGGTCGACGTCGGCGATCAGGAGGGTGTTGCGCAGGGCCTCGGCGCCGTTGCGGTCGCTGACGCCCTCGAAGCGCAGCAGGAGACGGCCGCTGTGGACGCGGCCCGTCTCGATGGTGAGCGGTCCCGCGGAGGCGGGATCGGTGGCGAGTACGGCACCGGGGGCGAGCCTCAGTTCCGGCTCGTCCGTACGGACCTCGACGGTGACCTCACCCTTGATGCCATGGGCACGGCCGATCCGTGCGACTACCAGCTGCACGTGTCCAATCTCCTGTCATACGGCTGCGGGCCGGGGACGGCCCAGTGGCCCTCCCCGGCCCGAGCCGGTTGCGCGATAAGCGTCAGCGGACGTGGTCCACGTCGACGAGGTCGACGCGGACTCCGCGACCGCCGATGGCGCCCACGACGGTGCGCAGGGCGCGTGCGGTGCGGCCGTTGCGGCCGATCACCTTGCCGAGGTCGTCCGGGTGGACCCGGACCTCGAGCACTCGCCCGCGACGCAGGTTGCGCGAGGCGACCTGCACATCGTCAGGGTTGTCGACGATGCCCTTCACGAGGTGCTCGAGAGCCTCCTCGAGCATGCTCAGGCCTCGGTCGACGCGGACTCAGCGGCGGCCTCGTCCTTCTTCTCAGCCTTCTTCTTCTGGGTGATCGCCTCACCCTTGCCCTCGTCGTCACCGCCGAGAGCCTCGAACGACGGGCGCGCGGCCTTCTCGGGCTGCGTCAGGAGCGGGGCCGGAGCGGGCTCGCCCTTGAACTTCTGCCAGTCGCCGGTCTTCTTGAGGATGGCGAGCACGGGCTCGGTCGGCTGGGCGCCGACACCGAGCCAGTACGCCACACGCTCGGCGTCGACCTCGATCACCGACGGGTTGTACGTCGGGTGGTACTTGCCGATCTCCTCGATCGCACGGCCGTCACGACGGGTACGGGAGTCGGCGACGACGATGCGGTAGTGAGGCGAACGGATCTTGCCCAGACGCTTCAGCTTGATCTTGACTGCCACGGGAGTGGGTTCTCCTGGATTTGACGTGGTTGGGCACGGCGAGAAGGCCGCGTGGGGTTGCGGTACCCGAGTGCCCGATGGACGCGTCAGCCGGAGGAGAGAGGGGTCCTGTGCGGCTGTCGAGTACAGCTAGCCATTGTGCCACACCCTGCGGGTCGCTCCGGCCGGGGGTGCGCCGCGTGCGGGCAGGCCGGAGCGGCACCCGGCGTGGAGGTGAGGTACGTCGGGTGCCGCACCGCCCCGGCGTCCGTCTCGACCGGCAGCCACGAGATGCCGGTGGGGGACGTCAGCCGGCGACCGCTCCCGCCCCCACGACCTCCGGGATCCGGAACGGCTTGCCGCAACCGCCGCAGACGATCGGGGCCTGGGCGAGGACCGACGGCACCACGCGGACGTTGCGGCCGCAGTCGCAGACCGCCTTGACGCGGACGCCGCCGCCGGAGGAGCCGTGCCGGGCGGCCGGGCCCCGGAAGGTGCGGGAGGTGTCGGAGGAGGTGGCCGCGGTGTGGGCCTTCAGGGCGCGCTGGAGGCGCTCCATCGTCGGGCGGTAGCGGCGCTTCGCCTCGGGGGTGAGCGTGACCAGGGAGAAGCCGCTGCTCGGGTGCGGTTCCTCGGGGTGGTCCAGGCCCAGCTCCTCTGCGATCGCGAGGAATCTGCGGTTGTGGTAGCGGCCGGCACGGGAGGTGTCGCGGACGCCGCGCGCGGCGGCGATGCCATGGACTGCCTCATGGAGCAGTCGCTCGAAGGAGAGCTCGTGACCGCACGCGGACGACGACTCCCCGATCAGGGACTCTGGCGCGGCAAGGTCGGGCAGCTCGGGGTGGTACCGCTGAATGTCGGCCCACGCCTGTGCCAGCTCTGCGGCGAGAACAGGTGGTGTCTGTGTCGTGCTCACGTAATGACAACGAGCCGGGGTGCCCCAGTGTTCCGATTCCGGGCCATCCCAAATAATTTGCACGTACCCGTCAGTTGCCTCTGATGCGTCCCGACGAGGGCGCCTGCGCTGATCTGGGGAGAAGCCTCACAGCTCACCACAAGGTGGTGCGTAGCCCCGCGTACGCCCCGGCGCGTAGACGATGTCCGCGCGCCGGGGACGCGGGGGCCCGCCGGTGCGCAAGAGGCGTTTCGGCCGCCTTGCGCCCCACCGGTGGCCGCGTGCCGCGACTCAGTAGGCGCGTGCGACGACGGCGACGTTACCGGGTGCGTCGTCGGCGTCCGGCACCGACCCGTCCTCGGCGACCAGACACCGTACGGTCACCGCGTGGTCGGCCAGCTTGGCCTCGCCCTCCTCGCCGAGCACCGACCAGGGGATGCGCGCCCAGCCACCGGCCGTCGCGGCCTCGACGGCCTCGTCGATCGTGGAGACCTCCGCGGTCCGGGACCGGCGGCGCTCGCGCGCCTGCTCCAGCAGCAGCGCCTGGTCCTCTTCCAGGACCCTGGGGAGCAACTCGACCAGGTCGTCCAGGGACACCGGCTCCTTGCCCCCGGGGATGCGGCGCGCGAGCATCGCCGTGCCGTTCTCCAGGTCGCGCGGCCCGACCTCGACGCGCACGGGGACGCCCTTGAGCTCCCAGTCGACGGCGCGGCGACCGAACGGGGTGTCGGTGCGGTCGTCGACGTGGACGCGCACGCCGGCCACCTTCAGCCGGTCGCCGAGCTCGCGGACCTTGGCCAGAACCGCCTCATCGCCCTTGATCGCGAGCACCACGGCCTGGATCTGCGCCAGCCGGGGCGGGACGCGCAGGCCGTGGTCGTCGCCGTGCATCATCACCAGGGCGCCGATCATGCGGGTGGTGGAGCCCCAGGAGGTCTGCCAGACCAGTTCCTGCCGCCCCTCCCTGGACAGGTACCGGGTGTCGAAGGCCTTGGCGAAGTTCTGGCCCAGTTCGTGGCTCGTGGCCATCTGGAGGGCCTTGCCGTCGCCCATCATGCCTTCGAGGGTGAGGGTGTTGACGGCGCCCGCGAACCGTTCCTTGACGGTCTTGCGGCCGGGGACGACATCCATGGCGAGGACGTTCACCATGAAGTCCTCGTAGACCCGCCGGTGGATATGCGCGGCGAAATCGCGCGCCTCCTCGTACGTGGCGTGCGCGGTGTGGCCCTCCTGCCAGAGGAACTCGGTCGTGCGCAGGAAGAGGCGGGGCCGGAGTTCCCAGCGCACGACGTTCGCCCACTGGTTGATGAGCAGGGGCAGGTCGCGGTAGCTCTGCACCCACTTGGAGAAGTAGTCGTTGATGATCATCTCCGAGGTGGGCCGGACCACGGCGGCCTCCTCGAGTTCCTTGCCGCCGCCGTGCGTGACCACGGCCAGCTCGGGCGCGAAGCCCTCGACGTGGTCCGCCTCCTTGGTCAGGTACGACTGCGGGATCAGCAGGGGGAAGTACGCGTTCTGGGTGCCCGTCTCCTTGATGCGGGCGTCCATCTCGGCCTGCATCCGCTCCCAGAGCCCGTACCCGTACGGTCGGATGACCATGGTGCCGCGCACCGGACCGTTGTCGGCGAGTTCCGCCTTGGTGATCAAATCCTGGTACCAGCGCGGGAAATCGTCCGCCCGGGGAGTGAGAACAGGTGCTTTGGCCATGGCGCGATGGTACGGGCCCAGGTTGCCGGAATGTGAAATCTCGCCATAGGCACATGACAACTCACAAGCCGGGGCCCATTCCACTGGACGACAGGTCGAGGGGGGAGTTTCCTGGCATACGGGGGTAGTGCGAGCGCACTGTCACGGGGGCCATGGAATCGGGCAAGAGGCAACTCTCGGCGGATTGGGGCGCTTACTTATGACACCTACGCTCGTGCGGCAGCACCTGCCTCACGCGGGGGCCGCACCCCGCGTGGACCTGCGTGCACGCGCGCGTGACTGGTCCGAGATCCAGGAGCGGATGCTCGTACCGCTCTACGAGGCCGTCTACGAGCGACTGGACGTGGGTCCCGCCACGCGGCTGCTCGGCCTGGGCTGCGGTTCCGGGCTCGCCCTGCTGATGGCCGCCGCCCGGGGAGCGGCGGTCACCGGTGTCGACGCTTCCCCCGAAAGAATGGCTCTCGCACGGGAGCGGCTGCTGCCCGAGGCGGGGAGCACGCGCGGGCGTGCGGGCACCCGGCTGGTCGAGGGCTCGCCCCGGGACACGCGGGAGCCGGGCGCTCCCGCGTACAGCCTCCTGACCGCCTTCGAGCCGATCGGGTGCCTCGCGGGCGACGCGGAGGGGCTGGGCGGGCTGCTCGCGGAGGCGACGCCGCTCGCCGAGCGGGGTGCGGCCGTGGTGCTGGCGGGCTGGGGCCCGCCCGAGCGCTGCGCCACGACGTCCGTGCTGCGGGTGGCCACGAAGCTGGCGGAGCCGCTGCGCGCCTCGGGCAGCTGGCGTCCCGCCCTGCGCGACGACCTGGAGGAGGTCGCCCAGCGGGCCGGGCTGAAGCCGGACGGCTCGGGGCGGGTGGCGTGCCCGTTCGGGTACGCGGACGTGGACAGCGCGGTGCGCGGGCTGAAGTCGACGGGGCTGTTCGACGCGGCGATGACGGCGACGGACCAGGTGCAGGTGGACAAGGAGCTGACCGAGGCGCTCCATCCGCACCAGCGGCGGGACGGGACGGTGTGGATGCCGAACGTGTTCCGGTATCTGATCGCCCGGACGCCGTGACGCCCGGAGCCTGACGGAACGGCCGCGAGGGCACCCCTTGGGGCAAGGGGCGCCCTCGGTGTCGTGCGGAGCGGGCCGGTGGCGTGCGGCGGGGACCGTCAGCCCATGAACTTCTTGAACTCGTCGGGGAGTTCGAAGTCCTTGCCGCCCTGCTGCGGCAGCCCGAAGGCGCCTCCGGCCTCGGCGGCGGCCGCGCGGCGGGCGGCGGCCTCCTGCTCCTGCTGCTTGCGCTTCATCGGGTTGCCGGAGCGCTGCTTGCCCTTGGCCTGCTTCTGCTTCTTCTTCGTCCGGCCGGGACCGCCGCCCATGCCCGGCATCCCGGGCATCCCCGGCATGCCGCCGCCCTGGGCCATGCGGGACATCATCTTGCGGGCCTCGAAGAACCGCTCGACCAGGTTCTTCACCGCGCTGACCTCGACACCGGAACCCCGCGCGATACGGGCGCGGCGGGAGCCGTTGATGATCGTCGGGTCCTGGCGCTCGCCCGGGGTCATCGACTTGATGATGGCCGCCGTGCGGTCGACGTCCCGCTCGTCGAGGTTGTTGATCTGGTCCTTGATCTGGCCCATGCCCGGGAGCATGCCGAGCAGCTTGGAGATGGAGCCCATCTTCCTGACCTGCTCCATCTGGGCCAGGAAGTCGTCGAGGGTGAAGTCCTGGCCCTTCTTGGAGGCCAGCTTCTCGGCCATCTTCTGGGCTTCGGCCTGGTCGAAGGTCTTCTCCGCCTGCTCGATCAGGGTGAGCAGGTCACCCATGTCGAGGATGCGGGAGGCCATCCGGTCCGGGTGGAAGGCGTCGAAGTCCTCGAGCTTCTCCCCGTTCGACGCGAACATGATCGGCTTGCCGGTGATCTGCCGGATCGACAGGGCGGCACCACCGCGGGCGTCGCCGTCGAGCTTGGAGAGCACCACGCCGTCGAAGCCGACGCCGTCGCGGAAGGCCTCGGCGGTGTTGACGGCGTCCTGACCGATCATCGCGTCGACGACGAACAGGATCTCGTCCGGGGAGACCGCGTCGCGGATGTCCGCGGCCTGCTGCATCATCTCCTGGTCGATGCCGAGGCGGCCGGCGGTGTCGACGATGACGATGTCGTGGACCTTGGACTTCGCGTGCTCGATGGAGTCCTTGGCGACCTTGACGGGGTCGCCGACGCCGTTGCCCGGCTCCGGCGCGTAGACGCCGACGCCGGCGCGCTCGGCGACGACGCTGAGCTGGTTGACGGCGTTGGGGCGCTGGAGGTCACAGGCGACCAGCAGCGGGGAGTGGCCCTGCTCCTTCAGCCAGCGGCCGAGCTTGCCCGCGAGGGTGGTCTTACCGGCACCCTGCAGACCCGCCAGCATGATCACGGTGGGCGGCTGCTTGGCGAAGCGGAGGCGCCGGGTCTCGCCGCCGAGGATGGTGACCAGTTCCTCGTTGACGATCTTGAGGACCTGCTGGGCCGGGTTCAGCGCCTTGGAGACCTCGGCGCCGAGGGCGCGCTCCTTGACGTTCTTGATGAACGTCCGGACGACCGGAAGCGCCACGTCCGCCTCGAGGAGCGCGATGCGGATCTCGCGCGCCGTGGCGTCGATGTCCGCCTCGGAGAGCCGTCCCTTGCCGCGCAGGTTCTTGAAGGTCGCTGAGAGGCGATCGGAAAGAGTATCGAACACGGCGCTCGCGGTCCTCGGGGTCGGAGACAGACTGGGGAATCGCCCTCCAGGGTATCCCGGCGTGACAAGTCGCCGGGTCGCCCTCACCCACGCAGTGTCTCCTCCAGCTTCCGCGCCACCGCCGCCGCCTCGTCGGCGGGCAGCGGCGCGCCCTCCGGGCCGGTCACGTAGAAGGCGTCGACGGCGTTGGCGCCGAGGGTCGAGACGTGCGCGCTGCGCACCCGCACGCTCGCGTCCTCCAGGGCGCGGCCGATGCGGAACAGCAGGCCGGGGGCGTCCTGGGAGCGGACTTCGATGACCGTGGCCAGCCGGGAGGCGGCCGGGTGGACCGACACCCTCGGCGGCGGCGCGACGACGCCCCGGCGGCGCGGATAGGCCGCGTCCCGTTCGGCGAGGCGGCCGGCGATGTCCAGGGAGCCGTCCAGGGCCCGCACGAGGTCGGCGCGGAGGCGGGCGGCCTGCGGCAGGGAGCCGTACTCGGCGGCGACCCGCCAGTCCAGCAGCAGGACGGAGCCGTCGACGCCGTCCGGGAGGGTCAGGGAGCGCAGCTCGGCGGTCCGCACGGTCAGCCGGTGCATGGCGAGGACCCCGGCCACCGCGGGCAGCACGCCCGGCTGGTCGGGCACGGCGATGAGCAGTTCCACTCCGAGCGGCTCGGGGTCGCCGGACGGTTCCTGCCCGGCGGGCGGCTCGGTCTGGGCCCGCAGGGCGAGGACCGGGCCGCCGGTCGCGACGGCCTCGATGGCGAGCCGCTCCTGCTCGGCGGTCGGAGCGGCGTCCTCGGGGTCGTCCGGGGCGTCCCCGGCGAGCACCGCCGAGACCCGCTTGACGAGGTCCGCCACGAGCGAACCCCGCCAGGACGACCAGGCGGCCGGGCCGGTGGCCAGGGCGTCGGCCTCGGTGAGCGCGTGCAGCAGTTCCAGGGTGCCCGGCGAGCCGACGGCCTCGGCGACCGAGCGCACGGTGGCCGGGTCCTCCAGGTCCCGGCGGGTGGCCGTCTCGATCAGCAGCAGGTGATGGCGTACGAGGGTGGCGATGACGGTCACGTCGTGGCGGTCGAAGCCGATGCGGGCGGCGACGTCCTTGGCGATGATCTCGCCGGCCACCGAGTGGTCGCCGGGCCAGCCCTTGCCGATGTCGTGCAGCAGAGCGGCGACCAGCAGCAGGTCGGGCCGGCTGACCCGGCGCGTGAACTCGGAGGCACGCACGGCGGTCTCGATGAGGTGCCGGTCGACGGTCCACAGGTGCACGGCGTTGCGCTGCGGCCGGCAGCGGACCCGCTCCCAGTCGGGCAGCAGCCGGGTGATCAGCCCCTCGGCCTCCAGCGCCTCCCAGACCTCGACGGTCGGGCGGCCGGAGCCGAGCAGGGTGACGAGCTGTTCCCGGGCCTCGGCGGGCCAGGGCGTGGGGATCGGGCGCACGGTGGCCGCCATCCGCCGTACGGCGTGCAGGGAGAGCGGGAGTCCGGCCTGCGCGGCGGCCGCGGCGGCGCGCAGCGGCAGGACGGGATCGCGCTCGGGGCGGGCGGCACGGGCGAGCACGACCTCGCCGTCCTGCTCGACCACGCCCTCCGCCAGGGGCGACCGCTCGGGGGCCGGTTTCCCGCCGCCCAGCATGGCGCGCAGCCGGGGCCGCACGGCGCGCGACCGCAGCACGCGCCCCACCTCGCGCCAGGTGACGTCACTGGCGTACGAGACGACCCGGGCCGCCTCGTAGACCTGCCGCAGCAGCGTGTCCGCGTCGAGCAGGCCGAGTTCGGCGGCGACCTGGTCCTGCTCTTGGAGGGCGAGCCGGTCGGTGGCCCGCCCGGTGGCCAGGTGCAGGGCGTCCCGGACGTCGAGGAGGCGGCGCCGGGCGTCGGCGAGACCCTCGCGCGGGGCGTCGGCGAGCCAGGAGGCGGCGACGGCGCGCAGGGCGGTGGCGTCCCGCAGCCCGCCGCGGGCCTCCTTGAGGTCGGGCTCCAGCAGGTACTGCAGCTCGCCCTGCCGCTCGGCGCGTTCGGCGCACAGTTCCTGGAGTTCGGGCAGGCGCTTGGGCGCCTGGTTGCGCCAGTCGGCGAGGACGGCCGTGCGCAGTCCCGCCGTCAGACCGAGGTCGCCGGCGATGTGCCGGGCGTCCAGCAGGCCGAGCTGCACCTTGAGGTCCTCGCCGGCCGTCTTGCGGGCCTCGGCGGGCGTGCGGACGGAGTGGTCGAGGTCCAGTCCCAGGTCCCACACCGGGTACCAGAGCCGGTCGGCGAGGGCGGCGACCGCCTTGGTGTCGCTGCCGTCGTGCAGCAGGAGCAGGTCGAGGTCGCTGCGGGGGGACAGTTCGCCGCGGCCGTAGCCGCCGACGGCGACCAGGGAGGCCCCGCGCAGCCCCTCGGCGCCCGCGGTGAACAGGCCGGAGAGCCAGTCGTCGGTCAGTTCGGCCAGGGCCGCACGGCGCGGCGGCCCGGACCGCGCCTCCTCGGTGAGGAGACGCAGCCGGGCCGCCGCGTAGCCGCTGGGTCCCGAGTCCTCTGCTTCCTTCTGCACGTCCGTACCCGTCACCCAGCGACTCCTGTTCTGTTTGCCTGCCTCAGAGCGCGTCGGGGCCGCGCTCGCCGGTCCGGACCCGTACGGCCGTGTCGACCGGGATGGACCAGACCTTGCCGTCACCGATCTTGCCGGTGCGGGCCGCCTTGACCACGACGTCGATCAGCTGCTCCGCGTCGTCGTCCTCGACCAGGACCTCGATGCGGATCTTGGGGACCAGGTCGACGGTGTACTCGGCACCGCGGTAGACCTCGGTGTGGCCCCGCTGACGACCGTAGCCGCTGGCCTCGGTGACCGTCAGGCCGTGCACTCCGAAGGCCTGCAGGGCCTCCTTGATCTCGTCGAGCCGGTGCGGCTTGACGACGGCGGTGATGAGCTTCATGCGTCCACCTTCTTGCTCTCGGCGCCGGCCGCTGCGGCCGCCACGGCTGCGGTCTTGGCGGCACCGCCACCGGCGCCGCTGAAGTCGTATGCGGTCTCGGCGTGCTCGGCCTGGTCGATGCCGGCGACCTCGTCGTCCTCGGTGACCCGCATGCCGATGGTCTTGTCGAGGATGAAGGCGAGGATCGCGGAGACGATCAGGGAGTAGGCGAGCACCGCGAAGACACCGGCGCACTGCTTCCAGAACTGGGTCAGGCCGCCGCCGTAGAAGAGGCCCTCGACCTCGGACTGGCCCTTGCCGCTGGCGAAGAAGCCGATGAGCAGGGAGCCGACGACACCTCCGACCAGGTGGACGCCGACGACGTCGAGCGAGTCGTCGTAGCCGAACTTGTACTTCAGGCCGACGGCCATGGCGCACAGCACACCGGCGATGACGCCGACGGCGATCGCGCCGAGCGGGGTGACCGCGCCACCGGCCGGGGTGATGGCAACCAGACCGGCGACCGCGCCGGAGGCGGCGCCCAGCGTGGTGAACGCGCCGTGGCGGATCTTCTCGTAGGCGAGCCAGGCCAGCATGGCGGCGGCGGTGGCGATCTGCGTGTTGACGAACATCAGCGCGCCGACGCCGTCGTCGTTGCCGAGCCAGGAGCCGGCGTTGAAGCCGAACCAGCCGAACCACAGCAGACCGGCGCCGAGCATGACCAGCGGGAGGCTGTGCGGGCGCATCGGGTCCTTCTTGAAGCCGACGCGCTTGCCGATGACCAGGATCACGCCGAGCGCGGCGGCACCGGCGTTGATGTGGACCGCCGTACCACCGGCGAAGTCGATCACACCGAGCTCGAAGGCCCAGCCGCCGGCGCCCCAGACCCAGTGCGCGACCGGGAAGTAGACGACCGTGGCCCACAGGGCGATGAACAGGGCCCAGGCGCTGAACTTCACGCGGTCCGCGAGGGCACCGCTGATCAGGGCGGGCGTGATGATCGCGAACATCAGCTGGAACACCAGGAACACGAACACCGGGATGGTGTAGCCGTCCCACAGCTCGGTCAGGCCGATGTTGCCGAGGCCGACCCAGTCGGAGTTCCAGCCGATGAGGCTGCCGGAGTCGGTGCCGAACGCCATCGAGAAGCCGTACAGCACCCACAGGATGGTGACGATCCCGAGGCTGATGAAACTCATCATCAGCATGTTCAGGGTGCTCTTGACGCGGACCATGCCTCCGTAGAAGAAGGCCAGGCCCGGGGTCATGAGCATCACCAGGGCGGAACAGATGAGCATGAACCCTGTGTTGGCGGCAGACAGCTTGGGTGCTTCTGCGGCAAGGGTGATGGCTGGTGCCATCGGCGTCTCCTCGTCGTTGGTACGGCCCCGTGCGGGCGAAGCCTCGAGCGGAATGAGGGGTGGGCCGGTTATGCGCCACGAGATTGGCGCAGCGCGGTTTCGGTGGAAGCCCCTCGTTGTTTCACGGCCGTGACGAAGGCGCCTGCTGTGTTACGCGTCGATGAACTGCCGGATTGCGGGCGCGCCGATCGTTATCGTGGCGCAACCTTCCGTCCGGGCGGCCCTGGACACACGGGCCGGCCGCGGTCGGCCTTCCGATGACCTGGCATGGGGGAGCCGAGTCGGGCAGTTCGGGAGGGCCGGCCGCGGCCGGGGTTCGGGGGCCGGGTGGTCTCAGACCGCCTCGGCGGTCTCGGGCAGCTCGGCGGCGAGCCGCTCGGTGAGGTCGACGACCTCGCCGAGGTCGCCGAAGTCGCGTGCGGCGGTGTCGACCGTCTTTCGGATACGGGTGTTGACGCGCTCGGAACGCACCTTCTTGGCCACCTGCATGGCCTGGGCCGCGTAGACCGTGCTCTGCTCGGGCTCGCGCTGGAGGAGGTGCACGGTGGCCATGCCGATCAGGTTCAGCGCATACGACCGCTGGTGCTCGTCGTCCTCGGCGAACTGCTCCACGGCCCGCTTCATCAAGGGCTCGGCCAGCGAGGCGTAGGTGGGGCTGCGGCCGGCCACGTAGGCCAGGTCGCGGTACGAGTGGGAGTTCTCGCCGTAGAGCTCGGCTTCGGAGAAGAAGCGGATCCAGTCGGGGTCCGGCTCGTCCCACTCGTCGGCCTCGGCGAAGGTGTCCTCGGCCATCCGGACCGCCCGCTTGCACTTCCCGGGCTGCCCCATGTTGGCGTAGGCGCGGGCCTCCATCGCATACAGCATCGACTGGGTGCGCGGGCTCGCGCAGTCCCGGCTGCCGTACTGCGCGAGGTGGATCAGCTCCAGCGCGTCGTCGGGCCGGCCGAGGTGGATCATCTGGCGGCTCATGCTGGACAGGACGTAGGAGCCCAGCGGCCGGTCACCGGCCTCCTTGGCCGCGTGCAGCGCGAGGACGAAGTACTTCTGCGCGGTCGGCTGCAGCCCGATGTCGTACGACATCCAGCCCGCCAGCTCGGCGAGCTCGGCGGCGACCTTGAACAGGCGCCGGGTGGTGGCCTCGGGCTGGGGTTCCTGGAGCAGGTCGGTCACCTCGTGCAGCTGGCCGACGACCGCCTTGCGGCGCAGGCCGCCGCCGCACTGGGCGTCCCACTGCCGGAACATCACCGTCGTGGACTCCAGCAGGTCCAGCTCCGGCTTGGAGAGCCGGCCGCGGGCGCGCCCCGCACCGACCGCGGGGTCGGGCTCGGACCGCGGCGCCGGGGGCGAGGGGACGAGCCAGCGCTGCATCGGCTCGATGAGGGCCGGGCCCGCAGACAGGACCAGCGAGCTCCCGAGGAAGCCGCGCCGCGCCAGCATCAGGTCGCTGCGCGAGAACTCGCTGAGCAGAGCCACGGTCTGCGGGCCCGTCCAGGGCAGGTCGACACCGGTCGCGGAGGGTGACTGACGCGCCGTGCGCAGCCCCAGGTCCTCGACGGAGACGACGACGCCGAAGCGCTCCGAGAACAGCTCGGAGAGGATCCTGGGGATCGGCTCGCGCGGGTTCTCGCCGTCGAGCCAGCGGCGCACGCGCGAGGTGTCGGTGGAGATGTGGTTGGCGCCCAACTGCCGCGCCCTGCGGTTGACCTGGCGGGCGAGCTCGCCCTTGGACCAGCCGCTGCGCACGAACCAGGAGGTGAGCAGCTCGTTCGGGCGCTTGTCAGTGTGCGTCGCGTGTGCAGCGTTCGTCCCGCTTCCGCCGTTGCCGCTCACTGGAACGCCCCCATCCCTGAGACCACTTGTCGCCGAGTGCGCCAAGCCCTATCAGCATGCCGGTTCGTACGGCCGTCCGTCCGGCCCTTGTCACCCTTCGAACGGAAAGACGACTTGCCTCCGGCATACCCACGAGCGCATGTGCCCCCAGGCCTCGTGCACACAAAGTAATCCTACGATCACCCGTCCAGCCATGGCTCACACGTAAACGCCACCATTCGCCACCCCATCGAATGAACTCACGTACGCCTGCGCGCGATTCACTTGACACAGGACACCCAGGAGCGGGCGCAGCGATGCACTCGGGGGCGCGCGTCGTCAGGCACACCACCCTGGACACTTCCGGGCGCCGAGTGAACCGGCCTCCGCCGGGAAGGCGGAAACGGAGAGTCACGCGTCGCGTCCGCTGCGTAACCGTGGGTGCGTCGGACCCGTTGGAGGGGGTATGGGCTTCACGATCGGCATCAGCCGGGGCATGCGCGACATCCGGACCGGCTCCCGCCGCCGCGGCCGCACGTCGGACGGCACCGCCGTGGCCGAGTACACCGGGCTGTGGGGCTGGGACGTGGTGCCGGGTGCCCGGGCGTCGGCGGGCGCCTGCTCCTGCGGCCGCCGTGACTGCCCGGCGCCCGGCGCGCATCCGCTCGGCTTCGCACCGGTGATCCCGGCCGGGGCGACGCTGGACGAGGTGACCGAGGCCTGGAGCGAGTACCCCGGCGCCTCGGTGATGCTGCCGGTCGGCCGGGCGTTCGACGTCATCGAGGTGGCCGAACCCGCCGGCTGCCGCGCCCTGGCCCGGCTGGAGCGCATGGGCCTGCCCGTCGGCCCGGTCGCGGCGACCCCGGACGGCCGCGCCCACTTCTTCGTCGCCCCCGGTGCCGCCGCCGACCTGCCCGGGCTCCTCTACCGCATGGGCTGGGACGACCCGGACGCCCTCGACCTGCGCGGCCTCGGCCCCGGCACGCACATCACGGCACCGCCCTCGGACCGCGGCGGCCTCGGCCCGGTCCGCTGGCTGCGCTCCCCCGCCCTGGACTCCGCGTCCCGCCCGCCGGAGGCCCGCCTGGTGCTGGGCACGCTGGCGTATGTGGCGCACCGGTCACGGGCGTAGGCACGGCAAGGACACAGAGCGAAGCGCCCGTCCCCGACTGCACCTCGGGGGCGGGCGCTTCTCGCGCGCGGATGCGGTTCTTCGGAGGTCCTGCCTCGGCGGGTGCCGGGCTCACTCCCCGATCAGGGCGTCAACGAACGCCTCCGGCTCGAACGGCGCGAGGTCGTCCGCGCCCTCGCCGAGCCCGACCAGCTTGACCGGGACGCCCAGCTCCCGCTGGACCGCGACCACGATGCCACCCTTGGCGGTGCCGTCGAGCTTGGTGAGGACGATGCCGGTGATGTCGACGACCTCGGCGAAGACCCGGGCCTGGACCAGGCCGTTCTGGCCGGTGGTGGCGTCGAGCACGAGCAGCACCTCGTCGACCGGGGCCTGCTTCTCCACGACCCGCTTGACCTTGCCGAGCTCGTCCATGAGGCCGGTCTTGGTGTGCAGCCGGCCGGCGGTGTCGATGAGCACGACGTTCGCGCCCATCTCCTTGCCCTCCTTGACCGCGTCGAAGGCCACGGAGGCCGGGTCGCCGCCCTCCGGTCCGCGCACGGTGTAGGCGCCGACGCGCTCGCCCCAGGTCTGGAGCTGGTCGGCGGCGGCGGCCCGGAAGGTGTCGGCGGCGCCGAGCACCACGCTCTGGCCGTCGGCGACCAGGACGCGGGCGAGCTTGCCGGTCGTGGTGGTCTTGCCGGTGCCGTTGACGCCGACGACCATCACGATGCCGGGCTTGCGGTCCTCGGGCTCGGTCTTGACCGCGCGGTCCATGTCGCGGCCGACCAGCGTGACGAGCTCCTCGCGGAGCAGGGTGCGCAGTTCCTCGGGGGTGCGCGTGCCGAGCACCTTCACGCGCTCGCGCAGCCGCTCGACCAGCTCCTGGGTGGGCTGCACGCCGACGTCGGCGGTGAGCAGCGTGTCCTCGATCTCCTCCCAGGTGTCCTCGTCGAGGTGCTCGCGGGACAGCAGGGTGAGCAGGCCCTTGCCGAGGGCGTTCTGCGAGCGGGAGAGCCGGGCCCGCAGCCGGACCAGGCGGCCCGCGGTGGGCTCCGGGATCTCGATCTCGGGAGCTTCGGCGGGGGGCTCCTCGACGACGACCGGAGCCGAGCCGTCCGGAAGATCCACCTCCTCTATCGTGCGCCGCGGTTCCTCCCGCGGCGTCTCGGCCTCGTCGCCGACGTGCGGCTCGGCCGGTGGGGCGGTGATGTCGGGCGCCGCGGGCGGGGGCGGCGGCAGCTGCTTCTTGCGCCGGCTGCCGACGATGAGCCCGCCGAGCGCGCCGAGCACGACCACGGCGATGACTACAGCAAGGATGACGATGTCCATAACGCGTCCAGTATCAGTCATGGGGCCCCGGGTCACCCTGCGCGCACCGCCCCGAAGGACCGAGGCCCGCCGGATCTCCACACCCCTGGATGTCTGACGCCCCGTCAGCTAACGTCCCCCGGACACCCGCCCGGTGAAGGGAGACGCCGCCATGCCCGTCACGGTCGCACGCTTCAACCTCGTCGCCCCCGGGGCCTCCCCCGCCGAGCTCGGCGCCCGGTACCGGGCGGCCCTGGAGATGGCCGCGTACGCCGACGACCGGGGCGTGACCACCGTGCAGACGGAGGAGCACCACGGGGCCGACAACAACTGGCTGCCGTCGCCGTTCGCCTTCGCGGGAGCCGTCTTCGGCGCGACCCGGCGTGTCGTGGTCACCGTCTCGGCGATCATCGGCCCGCTGCACGACCCGCTGCGGCTGGCCGAGGAGATCGCCGTGCTGGACCTGCTCAGCAAGGGCAGGCTGGTGACGGTCGCCGGGATCGGGTACCGGCCGGAGGAGTACGAGCAGTTCGGCGTGGACTTCACCCGGCGCGGGAAGCTCCAGGACGAACTGCTGGAGACACTGCTGAAGGCCTGGACGGGTGAGCCGTTCTCCTACCGGGGCCGCACGGTCCGGATCACCCCGCGCCCGTTCACCGACCCGCACCCGCCGCTCCTGGTCGGCGGCTCCTCCAGGGCCGCCGCCCGCCGGGCCGCCCGGCTCGGCCTGCCCTTCTTCCCCAGCGCGCACCTGCCGGAGCTGGAGGCGTACTACAAGGAGCGGCTCGTCGAGTACGGCACCGAGGGCTGGGTCATGATGCCCGCGGCCGAGACACCCCTGCTGCACGTCGCCGAGGACCCGGACCGGGCCTGGGCGGAGTACGGCCGGCACTTCCTGCACGAGGCGCGGACGTACGCCGCCTGGCAGTCGGGCGGGGTGCGCTCGGCGGTGAAGTCGGCCGCGACGACCGTCGAGGAGCTGCGCGGGGAGGGCGTGTACCGGATCCTCTCGCCGGAGCAGTGCGCGGGGCTGGGGCTGGACTCCTACGTCCTGCATCCGCTGGCGGGCGGGATGCCGGTGGAGGAGGGGTGGCGGAGTCTCCAGCTGTTCTGCGAGCGGGTGCTGCCGGTCCTGGAGGGCTGAGGCCGGCGCATGACCGGTGGTCCGTCGCGCCCGGCCGGTGCTCCACTGGGGCCATGAGCTTGTCGGTCGACGTGTTTCTGCGCGAGCCGGACGGACGGCTGCGGATCCTCGACGTCCCCGAGGGGCGCGACGACTCGGCCGGGTTCGAGTCCTGGCGGACCGTGGTGTGGGGGTCGGAGGCGGTCCGTGCGGCTGGTTGCCCGCTTCCTCCCGGTGCTGGCCTGCGACGACCTGGAGGTCGAGGTCGACGACGTCGCGGCGTTCCTGCGCGAGGTGGCCCTGCTGCGCGACCGGCTCGACGCGATCACCGAGGCCACCCGGGGCCCGCGGGATTTCGAGGAGCACCGGCGCGGGCTCGTGAGACGGCTGCGGAACCTGGAGGTGGCCGCCCTGCACGCCCGGATGATCGAGGGCGGCGTCATCGTGTGGTGAGACGACGGACCGCCGCCCCGGCTCGGGCAGTGGCCGAACCGGGGCGGCGGCGGGTTACGGGGAGAGGGGCAGCGGGGACTTTGGCCCTCCTCCCCGAGTGCGCGGGACGGGCTCAGCCCATCTCCTCCAGGGCCTTGCCCTTCGTCTCCTTGACGAACTTCAGCACGAACGGGATCGAGAGCGCGGCGAACGCCGTGTAGATCACGTACGTCACGGAGAGGTTCCAGTCGGCCAGCGACGGGAAGCTCGCGGTGATGGCCCAGTTGGCGATCCACTGCGCGGCGGCGGCCACGCCCAGGGCGGCGGCGCGGATCCGGTTGGGGAACATCTCGCCGAGCATGACCCAGACGACCACGCCCCAGGACAGGGCGAAGAAGAGGACGAAGACGTGCGCGGCGATCAGGGCGATCCAGCCCTGCGTGGCCGGCAGCTTGCCGTCGACCAGGTGGTGGGAGAACGCCCAGGCCTCCAGCGCCAGGCCGACGACCATGCCGACCGAGCCGATGATCGCGAGCGGCCGGCGGCCGATGCGGTCGACGAAGATCATCGCGATGACGGTGCCGACGATGTTGATGATCGACGTGGTGAAGGAGTAGAAGAACGAGTCCGTCGGGTCGACGCCGACCGACTGCCACAGCGTCGAGGAGTAGTAGAACGCGACGTTGATGCCGACGAACTGCTGGAAGACCGAGAGGCCGATGCCGATCCAGACGATCGGCTTGAAGAAGAAGCTGCCGCCGAGCAGGTCCTTGAAGCTCGACCTGTGCTCGCTCTTCATGGCGCCCTCGATCTCGGCGACACGGGCGTCCAGGTCGATGTCCTTGCCCTCGACCTCGGTGAGGATCTCGCGGGCGCGCTCGTGCTTGCCGACGGAGATCAGGAAGCGCGGGGACTCCGGGATGGCGAAGGAGAGCAGCCCGTAGAGGATGGCCGGGATGACCATGACGCCCAGCATGACCTGCCAGGCCTCCAGGCCCATCAGCTTGCCGCGCTGGTCGCCGTCGGCGGCGTTCAGCAGGCCCCAGTTGACCAGCTGCGACACGGCGATGCCGATGACGATCGCGGCCTGCTGGAAGGAGCCGAGCCGGCCGCGGTAGGCGGGTGGGGCTACCTCGGCGATGTAGGCCGGGCCGATCACGGAGGCCATGCCGATGGCGAAGCCGCCGACGACGCGCCAGAAGGCGAGGTCGTACAGCGCGAAGGGCAGCGCGGAGCCGACGGCGCTGACGGTGAAGAGGATCGCGGCGATCTGCATGCACCGGATGCGCCCGATGCGGTCGGCTATGCGGCCGGCGGTCGCGGCGCCGACGGCGCAGCCGATGAGGGCGATGGCGATGACCTGGGCGAGGGCCGCGGAGCCGACGTCGTAGCGGTCACGGATGGCCTCGACGGCGCCGTTGATCACGGAACTGTCGTAGCCGAAGAGGAAACCGCCCATCGCGGCCGCCGCCGCGATGAAGATGACGTGCCCGAGATGCTCGGGATGAGCCGTCCTGGCTCCTGACTGGGGTGCCTGCGCTGTGCTGGTCACGTGTACTCCTCGGGCCACCGGCAACGCTGCCGGAGAGGGTCAGCCCTTCGAGGTGCCACCTGAAGGTACCTGAAGGTAAAAGGAACGTTGCCGAGACTATGCCTTCAAGTTTCGAAGTCAATAGGACAGCCGCCGTGAATCTGAGGCAGGGATGTGTCAGTGATGTGTTCAAGAAATGAAGTCATCGAGAGCCGCAGGTGAGACCGGTGTAGACCACACCCATCTAGCGGAGGCGCTGCGAGATGACCTTCGACACACCGTCGCCCTGCATGGAGACGCCGTAGAGCGCGTCGGCGACCTCCATCGTCCGCTTCTGGTGCGTGATCACGATCAGCTGGGAGGCTTCCTGGAGCTCCTGCATGATCCGGATGAGCCGCTGGAGGTTGGTGTCGTCGAGTGCGGCCTCGACCTCGTCCATGACGTAGAACGGGCTGGGCCGCGCCTTGAAGATCGACACGAGCATGGCCACGGCGGTCAGCGACCGCTCCCCGCCGGAGAGCAGGGACAGCCGCTTGACCTTCTTGCCCGGCGGCCGGGCCTCGACGTCCACGCCCGTGGTGAGCATGTTGTCGGGGTCGGTCAGCACCAGCCGCCCCTCACCGCCGGGGAACAGCCGGCTGAAGACGCCCTCGAACTCCCGTGCGGTGTCCCGGTAGGCCTCGGTGAAGACCTGCTCGACCCGCTCGTCGACCTCCTTGACGACCTGGAGCAGGTCGGCGCGGGTCTTCTTCAGGTCCTCCAGCTGTTCGCTGAGGAACTGGTGGCGCTCCTCCAGCGCCGCGAACTCCTCCAGCGCGAGCGGGTTCACCTTGCCGAGTTGCTGGTAGGCGCGCTCGGCGGCCTTCAGGCGCTTCTCCTGCTCGGCCCGGACGAACGGTTTCGGCCGGTTGCGGGGGTGCTCGGGGTCCTCCGGCAGCTCCTCCCCCTCGGCGGGGGGCGAGGGCGGCACGAGCTGGTGCGGTCCGTACTCCGCGACGAGCCCGGCCGGTTCCACACCCAGCTCCTCCAGCGCCTTGGTCTCCAGCTGCTCGATCCGCAGCCGCTTCTCGGCGCCGAGTACCTCGCCGCGGTGGACCGAATCCGTCAACTTGTCGAGTTCGGCCTTGAGGTCGCGACCCTCGGTGCGGGCGCGGGCGAGGTCCTGCTCGCGCCGGGCCTTGGCGGCCTCGGCGGCGGTGCGCTCCTCGTCGGCGCGGGCGACGGACACCTCGACGTGCGCGAGGAGCTGCCGGGCGCCGGAGGCAACGGCTTCCGCCACCGCCGCCTCGTGCCGCAGCCGGGCCCGCCGCTGCTCGGCACGCGCGCGTGCCTCGCGTTCCGCGCGGGCGGCCCGGTCGAGGGAGTCGGCCCGGCCGGCGAGGCCCTTGACCCGTTCCTCGTGCGTACGGACCTGGAGCCGGGCCTCCATCTCGGTCTGGCGGGCGTTGGCGCCGTCGGCGGCAAGCCGGTCCCGCACGGCGGTGTCGGGCTCCTCCTCGATCGGCATCTCCTCGGCGACGGCGAGCCGCTCGGCGAGTTCCTCGACCTCCTGGAGGGCCTTGTCGAGAGCCTCCTGGGCCCGGGCCGCGGCGGCGGTGGACCGCTCGGCCTCCCCCGCCGCGCCACGTGCCTGCCCGGCGAGCCGGCCGAGCTGCTGGGCGACGGCCGACTTCTCCCGGTCGGCGGCCCGGCGCCGCTCCCCCAGCTCCTCGACCAGCGCGGCGCACTCCTTGCGCCGCTCGACGGCCTCGTGCTGGGCCTCGGTCAGCTCCTCGCAGCGGACGGCCAGCTCCTCCAGCTCGGCGGCGGCCTCGTCGACGGAGGCCTGTACTTCGAGGAGGCTGGGGGCGCCCGCGGAGCCGCCGTGGGCGAAGTGGGCGCCGAGGAGGTCGCCCTCGGCCGTGACGGCGGTGAGGTCGGGGTGGGCGTAGACGAGGTCCTCGGCGTCTTCGAGGGTGCCGACGACGACGATGCCGTGGAGCAGCCGCCTGACGGCAGGCATGAGGTCCGTGGGGCCGCGGACCAGGTCTGCGGCGTAGGTGTGGCGGGTGTCTGCGGCGCCGTTGTGGCTGGTCGCGCCCACGCGGCGGCAGCCGCACGTCTGATGCGGCCCCGCGCCCCTGAGGGCGTCATCTCCTGCCAGGAGCAGGGTGGCCCTGCCACCGTCCTGTTTGCGGAGGAGTCGGATCGCGTCGGCCGCGGATGCCGGGGACGTGACCGCGATGGCGTCCGCCGCCGCCCCGAAGGCGGCGGCCAGGGCGACCTCGTGGCCCTGGGCCACCGTCAGGAGCTCCGCCGCCGGGCCGAGCAGGCCGGAGAGGCGGTCCTTCGCCGCGAGCAGTGTCCCGGTGCCGTCCTTGCGGCGCAGGCCGAGTGCCAGGGCCTCGTGCCGGGCCTGGGTGGCGGCGCGCCGACGTTCCGCCGAGGTGGCGGCCTCCCGGGCTGCCGTGAGGGCGGCCTCGGCCTCGGCGAGCTGCTGTTTCGCGGCCTCGTGCTGCTCGGCGAGTGCGACGTCGCCGGCGTCGAGGCCGTCGACCTCGGCCTTGAGCGCCTCGTATTCCTCCTGGGCGGTGACGGCACGTTCCTGCGCCTCGTCGCGGGCGGCGGCCAGGCGTTCGATCTCGGCCTGGGCGGAGGCGGCGCGGGAGCGGGCCGCGTTGACCTGGCCGCTGAGCCGGGCCAGGCCCTCGCGCCGGTCGGCGATGGCGCGGGCGGCGTCCTTCAGGCGCCGCTCCTCCTGGGCCAGTTCGCGCTCCAGCTCGGCACGGTGGGCGACCGTGTCCTCCAGGGCGCGTTCGGCGGCTTCCAGGGCCGCCTCGAGTTCGGCCTCCTGCTCGCGGATGCGGGCGGCCTCGCGCTCCATGTCCTCGGGGTCGCGGCCGCGCCGTTCCTCGGGAGGTGCGGAGGTGGCGCTCTTCACCCGGGCGTCGGCCAGCGAGATCGTGCCGCGCACCCGCTCGGCGAGCTGGGAGAGCTCGTACCAGGTCTGCTGGGCGCGCTGCAGGCGCGGCGTGAGCTGCCGTACCTCGTCCTCCAGGAGGGCCTCGCGCTGGAGCGCCCTGCGCAGCTCCTGCTCGGCGGCCTCCTTGCGCTCCTTCAGCGCGGCCTCGTCGGCGACCTCGGCCTGGAGGGCTTCGCGGAGGCGGACGAGGTCGTCGGCGAGGAGGCGCAGGCGGGCGTCGCGCAGGTCCGCCTGGATGACGGCGGCCCTTCTCGCGACCGCCGCCTGTCGGCCCAGCGGTTTGAGCTGGCGGCGCAGCTCGTCCGTGAGGTCCTGGACGCGGGCGAGGTTGGCCTGCATCGCGTCCAGCTTGCGCAGCGCCTTCTCCTTGCGCTTGCGGTGCTTGAGGACGCCGGCGGCCTCCTCGATGAAGGCGCGGCGGCCCATGGGGTCGGCGTGCAGCACGGAGTCGAGCTGGCCCTGCCCGACGATGACGTGCATCTCGCGGCCGATGCCGGAGTCGGAGAGCAGTTCCTGGATGTCGAGGAGGCGGCAGGTGTCGCCGTTGATCTGGTACTCGCTGCCGCCGTTGCGGAACATGATCCGCGTGATCGTGACCTCGGCGTACTCGATGGGCAGGGCCCCGTCGGAGTTGTCGATGGTCAGGGACACCTCGGCGCGGCCCAGGGGCGGGCGGCCGG
The DNA here is from genome assembly GCF_964272415.1 of Streptomyces sp. SudanB52_2052. Taxonomy (NCBI): domain Bacteria; kingdom Bacillati; phylum Actinomycetota; class Actinomycetes; order Kitasatosporales; family Streptomycetaceae; genus Streptomyces; species Streptomyces sp. SudanB52_2052. The sequence continues at coordinate 2,629,423 of NZ_OZ186796.1, forward strand.
TGGTGCCGGCGAAGATGACGTCCTCCATCTTGCCGCCGCGCAGCGACTTGGCGCCCTGCTCGCCCATGACCCAGCTGAGCGCGTCGACGACGTTGGACTTGCCCGAGCCGTTCGGTCCGACGACGCACGTGATGCCCGGCTCGAACCGGAGTGTGGTGGCCGAGGCGAACGACTTGAACCCGCGGAGGGTCAGGGCCTTGAGGTGCACGCCGCCGGACTCTACCGCCCGGGTTGGTCTCACTCCATGAACCCGCGGTTTCGCCGGTGAACGCGCAGGGCACACCAAACGTTAAAGACGGTGAAAGGATGCGTGGGGAAAGAAAGAAGGGACGCCGAGGGCGTCCCTTGCACTTCTGACAACTCAGCGGTTGTGACGGGCGGCCCGACCACTGCTGTGCTGTTGTGGAGCGATGCAGTGATCAGGTGAGCGCAGGCTCCGCCTGGTGTGCGTCAACGCTCTCCATGATCCTGTCGTGAGAAGCGGCAGCCGTCAGCGCTTCGTTCTCCGCCTGGATCCGTACGAGCTCGGATTCCAGGTCCTGGACGCGCTGCTGGAGCCGTCGCATCTCGGCGAGGAGTCGAGGGTCGGAGCCGCCGACGTAACCGAGAAGCGCCTTTGCCATGATGGATGGTCCTCCACAATGAGTGACCGACCGATGCGGTGTGGGTCGTGAGGGATTCGCACCCGCCCTGCCTGGCAGGCCTGGAGTTGTGCTGCCGTTCAGCCATGCCAAACAGCTAAGGTGCGCGGGGTGCTTTCAGCGTCTCACCAAAAAGTTTGACGGTCAACACGATCACGCCCCGTATTGGCGGGCGACCCGGGCACACACGGCCGGGAACGGCGGTGCGGCGGCTTCTGCGGGGCCCTCGGGGCGTGGCGATCATCCTTGCGTGCGGAGCCTGCCAAGGCAAGCGGTTCTGGCAATCACCAGCGAGTTTCCGTCCGGGGCGGCGTCCCGCGGCCTGTCCGTGGGCGGCCCGCGTGCCCGCCCGGCGGTACGGGGTCAGCGGATGGCGAAGCCGTCGTAGCCGCCGCGAGGTGTGTCCCAGATCTCGGTGACACCGTCCACGCGGCCGGGCGTGTCGTCACTCTGGAGCCACTCCAGCAGGCCTTCACAGCCCTCTCGCGCGCCCTCGGCGACCACTTGGACCCGTCCGTCGCCCAAATTGAGAGCAAAACCACTCAGGCCGCCGATCTCCAGGGCCTTGGCCCGGGTGAACCAGCGGAAACCCACACCTTGGACGCGTCCCCGCACCCAGGCGACCAGTCGCACATCCTCGCTCATGACTGCAACCTAACCGCCTGATCTCCCTCCGGGCACTTCCTCCACTTGCGCCATGCGGTACCGTCCCCCCTCAACGAATCTCATATGAAACTCACACGATCGAGTGAGTTTGGTGTTGATCTCGAGGACGAGTCGACCGCCAGGACGAGGAAGGCCAGGACATGGGACGCCACCGACGCTCCGCCGCCGGCCGCGCCGCCACGGGGATCACGCGGGCCGACGGCGCCGCGGAGGGCCACGAGCCGCTGCACTCCACCGCGGGAGACGCTCCGACGATGGGCATCGCGCCCTATCTGAACCCGGAGGCGTACGCCGAGAGCTACGCGAAGAGCGAGGCCTACCTGTTCGGGGCGGAGGCGTCCGCGGCGGGTGACCGCTACGAGGACACGGCCGTCTTCGCGAGCGACGGGTTCGCGAACGACCGCTTCACGAACGACCGCTTCACCACAGACGGGTTCGCGAGCGACGGCTTCACGCCCGATGGCGGTGCCCGCCGCGCCGGCGCGCACCGCCGCCGGAAGAAGGCCGCGCGTCCGATGCGCACCGGGCTGCTCGGCGTGTCCGCCGCGGTCGCCCTCGGCACGGTCGCGGTCGCCACGGGCGCGGTGCCCGGCCTCGAGAACTACAAGCTCGGCGGCAACGGCGGCGCAGACAAGGTGCAGGCCGGGGACACGCCGACGAACACCCCGATCGAGCAGGGCGGCACCTCCGGCAGCGCCGACAGCCGGGGCGACGCCCCCACCAGCCGGGACGCGGAGCGCTCCGCCTCCCCGTCGCCGTCCGCGTCGAAGTCCTCCGCCGCGCCGACGAAGACGCCTCAGAAGCCGGACAAGACGCAGGAGAAGACCCCGGAGAAGAAGCAGCCGGCGGCCACCCCCAGCGAGAAGCCGGCCGACCCGCCGTCCCGCACGGCCACCAAGGCGCCGCGGAAGCCCAGCGCCTCCGCCGCGCTCTCCGGTGAGTCCGCGGCGGCGGCCCAGGTGCTCGCGCTGGTGAACGAGGAGCGCGCCAAGGTGGGCTGCAGCCCGCTCGCCGCGAACAGCGTGCTGGCCGAGCTGGCCCGGAACTACAGCGAGGACATGGCCGCCCGGGGCTTCTTCGACCACACCGACCCGGACGGCAGGACGCCGTGGGACCGGGCCGAGAAGGCCGGGATATCCAACCTCGGCGGCGAGAACATCGCGCGCGGCCAGGCCGACGCCGCGGCTGTGATGGACGCCTGGATGAACAGCCCCGGCCACCGCGCCAACATCCTGAACTGCGACTTCAAGACGCTGGGCGTCGGTGTCGAGTTCGGGTCCGGCGGTCCCTGGTGGACCCAGAACTTCGGTTACTGAGATAACCGCAGGTCACAGAGCTAAGAGACCTCAGGGGCCGTCTCGGGGCCGTCTCCCGAGGGGTCCTCGTCCTCGAAGACGCGATCAACGGCGGCCCGAGTCCGCGTCTCACTCGACGGCATCAGGTGCGTGTACGTGCGCAGGGTGAATCCGGGGTCGTGGTGGCCCAGGTACTCACTGAGAGCCTTGATGCTCTCCCCCGCGTCCAGGAGCACCGACGCGTAGAAGTGCCGCAAGGCGTGCATGCCATTGCTGCGGTCAGCGTCGACACCGGCAGTCCGGAGAGCTGGCCGCCACACGCGGTCATTGAAGCGGTTGCGATTCAGCGCCAGGCCCTCAGCGCTGGTGAAGAGCAGCGAGGCCGTGACCGGCGGCCCGTCGAGGGTCTTCCACGGCAGGGTGATCCTCGTCGCCGGGTGCCGCTTCAGGTGACCGGCCAGCGCGAAGGCGACGGACTCCGGCAGAGGAACATCACGCTCACGTCCGCTCTTCGGCGGGGCGAACACCGCCCGGTGGCGTTGCAGCAGCTTGACCTGTCGCACGACGTGCACGACGCCACCGAGGAAGTCCACGTCTTCCACCGCCAGGCCGAAGGCTTCTCCCTGACGCAGACCGAGCCCAGCCGCGACGTTCACCAGGGCCTGGTAGGGATCCGGCAAGGCGGCGCGAACGGCCGTGACCTTGCCGACTGACCAGGGCTTGACCTTGCGCGGCTCAAGCCGAGGAGCCTTGACCGAGCGCGCGCTACACGGATTCACGCGGATGATCCGGTCTTCTACAGCGGCGGTGAACACCGTCGAGACGTGGGCGAAGATCCCGCGCCGGTAGCCAGCCGAAAGCCCACGATCTTCCAGCGTCCGCAGCCAGAGGCGCAGGTGAGAGGGCGTGAACGAGCTCATCGGCCGCGTGCCCAGGTACGGGATGGCGTGGAGCCGTAGCCGACTCTCGACCGACTCACGGGTCAGAGGGTCCGTAATCTGCGTTGCCATCCACTCGGTGGCGTACTGCTCGAACGTGACCTTGCCCGAGTCCGGATCAACGTAGTCGCCGCGCGACATGTCCGCCTCGATGTTGGCGAGCCACTGTTCCGCCTTGCGCTTCTGCTTGTCCGGGAAGCTCTTCGACTTCTCGGAGCCGTCGGGACCGAGGTACCGGGCGCGGTAGCGCAGGCCGACGCCGAAGCGATCGGTCTTGACCTTGACGGTCTTGCCGTTGGAGTCGGTCTCGACCTTGTACCAGCGGTCTTGGACGTGTCCGGCCATCAGGCTGCCTCTTCCATCTGGGACTCGACCCAGACGCGGACGTCTTCGGGGTCGAAGCGGAGGTGCCGGCCGACGCGGAAGCCACGCGGTCCGGTCTGCTTGCGGCGCCACTGGTAGACGGTCTCGACCGGGACGCCGAGGAGGTCGGCCAGGTCGACCGGGGTCAAGTAGCGGTCGGGCAGCGAGCGCCTCATGCCCACACCTCCATGTCGTCCATGTCGTGCAGGTCAGCGAGTGCTTCGCGTGCTGTCTCGCGGTTCAAGCGCAGGTCCCGGGCGATGCTGGCGGCGAGCCAGGATTCACCGGGGCTGTGGCCCTGTCCGGCGTAGGTCCAGTGGGCGAGGACGAGCGTGGAGCCCTCCGAGTCGTCGAGGTCTTCGGAGAGCCCGCGTTCGCGGCGTTCCTGTCGGGCCCGGAAGTCAGCCCGCGCCTGGCGCAGCGTGCCGAGGGTGGTGGAGTAGCTGCGGGATTTGGTGGAGAAGTGGCCGCGGAAGCCGAGCATGTGAGCCCACCGGGCCAGCAGCCGTTCCGGATAGGCGTCATCCAGCGCCCAGCATGCTTCGATGAGCCGCCGGGTGTGCGCAGGCAGCGGCAGCTTGTCCAGCTCGGACAGCTCCCCGATCCGGCGATCCACGGTGCCGGTGGTCTCGGCCGCCTTGGTGGCGTACTTGGCCACGTAGGAGGCGACCGCCTGTTCGGTCAGTTCCTCGTGACCCAGAGCCCCGATGGACTGCACGTCGACCTGAGAGCCCCAGCGCAGGACCCGCGCCGGATGGTCACCAGAGGCAGGCACTGGCACCGAGACCCGCCCGGCGGCGGCCCGGATCGCATCATCCAGTAGAGCCACCGTGGCCCACGCTGGCGGAGCAGTGTCAGGACCGGCCGGGCCGTCCAGGCGCACCACGGCATGGAAGTGCACGGCCCCGCGCTTTTGGAACTCGGCGACCTTGCCGAATGAGACCCGGCATACCTCTCGCAGCGCCGACTGTGTCAGGCCCGCCCGTGCGGCGATCTCCCGGCGCAGGTAGATGGTGAAGCGCCGCCACAGGTCACCGGCGTAGTTGTTGAACAGCACCGACCCCGCGTAGTCGTACCGCTCCGAGTCGAGCGCCGTACCAAGCGCCGGGTCATCCTCGGCGTGGGAGCCCCCGCAGCGGCAGCGTCCGGAGTCGGGGCGGTTGTGGACTGGGCCGAACGAGGGCGCGGTGAGGGTGGCAAAGACGCGCGGGTGATCCCGCACGGTCGCGGGCACATCTTTGCGTTCGTCGCCCGTGATCCCGGCCCGGATCAGGTGATAGGTGTCGCCCGCGTAAGTCCAGGCGCAGGCCGGGCAGCGTGAGGCCCGCCGGTTGCCGCAGGCGACCCTCAGCATGCCGCCCGGCTCGTGGTCGGTGCTGTAGGAGTACAGCACGTCACCGGTCTTGGCATCGCGGGTCACGGTCTGGCCCATGAGCCGGATCGGGTTAGCGCAGCCGCCGGTACGGCGCACTTGTTCCTGCCACCGATCGAAGCCGGGCGCGTTCGCCACCCGCAGCAGGTCTGCCAGGGTCACAGGGTTAACGCCCATGGAGGCCGCAGCACCGGCCACGGCCTCCGGAGGGACGGGGAACACCGTCACGCGGCACCCCCGCACAGCGAGCACGGCCCGTAGCCCTCCTCGTACCAGTCGGCATCCACGTCGACGGCCCAGCACGCCCACACCTGCCGGGTGTCGCCGCACTCGGGGCACGGCCCGTCCAGCAGGAACCGACCGCCACGCTCGCGAGCCTCATCACTCATGGAGGCGAAGTGCGTAACGAGCGCGGCCAGTTCCCCGGCCCGCCGGTCGCGCTTGCGGTTCGGGAACCGCTCGGCGTGGGCCCGCTTCTGCTCAGCCGTGACCCTCTTTCGCGCCTCAAGACGCCGGTACCCCGCCTCCAGCGCGGCGACGTGGCGGAGCCGGTCCAGCCCCATACGAGTGGCCCCCTGGATGATCCAGGCGACAAGGCACTGCTCGTCCCCGCGCTTGTAGCGGTAGCCGTCCGGCAGGTCCGAGGCGTACAACGCCACAGTCCGCTCACCGTTCGACAGGTCTTCGACCGACACGGACGGCACAGATAAACCGGCCGAGGAGACGTGCTGAGCAACCAGAGTTGCGGGCATGATGGGACTTCCCTTCGAGGGAGCCAGGGGCGGCGGTTCTTCTTGGCGGTTGAGGCGCCGTCCCTGGGCAGGCCGTTGGTGGTGCCGGATCTCTCATTCATGCGGCGTGATCCGGCGCAGCCGGGTCTACCGCGACCGGCATGGAATCGTCGCGCACTCGACCTCATGGATTCCCGTCCGGTACGGAGAGCTGATCCCACAACTCACGAGCAGTGAGCGACTGACCGGGGGAACGTCGCTGCAACTCATCGCGCAGGCAACCGGACGCCCCATCACGCACCGTTTCGACACCGCGTCGGCTCGGTTGCTCACGCCCGAGGACGCGCAGTTGTTGGAGCTGGATCCCGAGGCGGCGCCGCGGGACCCGGTGGTCGTCATGACTGCGAAGTTCGTCGACAGTGAAGGCACGGTCGTTGAGTACGGTGTCGACCTCGGCGGCCCCGGCCGTACGTGGCAGACAGCATCGGAAGTCACCCAGTGACCGCCGTGGACAGCGCTCGTCAACCGTTCTGCGTCCTCATGGCAGGGCTTCCCGGCTCAGGGAAGACCACTCTGGCCCGTGCACTGACAGCACGAGGGTTCGTCCGACTCTGCCCTGATGAAGAGATGTTCCGCCGACATGGGGTGTACGGGGTGGACTTCCCCCGAGGAACGTTCCCGACCCTTGAGCGACCGATCCTCAAAGAGACATCGGTGGAGCTCCGTGAGCAGCTCCAGGCCGGGCACGATGTGGTCGTGGACCATGGCTTCTGGACGCCGGAAGACCGTGCTCACTGGCGCTCGGTTGCGACCGAAGGCGGAGGAGTTTCGGTCGTGGTCTACCTCGAGGCCAGCCACGAGGAACTGTGGTCCCGCGTGAGCAAACGCAATGCTCGGCATGAGGACGACCCGAACTCGATCTACTTCGCCGAAAGCGACCTGATCCGCTATCGCAAGCGATTCGTTGCCCCGAAGCCCGACGAACCGCACCTCGTCTACGACGGGTACCCTGAGTCTGTCCTTAAGGCGCTGCAATCGGAGCTAGGCCGCTCGTAGCCGGGACCAGAGACCGCCAGGGCACGAGTTACAGGTTTCTCTACCTCATCAAGCCCCGGCTGCGCTCCGCTCCGCCGGGCGCGCTTCCCGGCTCCGCTGCGGGCGCCGCTCCTGCCTTCGGCCCGCTCCGCCCGCGCTGCGCCGACGCGCGCCCTGGTAAGGGTTGGCCGGGCGGCGTGAGGGTCAGAACACGTCGTGGCTGGGGCGGTCGGCTCCACGGCTTTAGGCAGCCACTTTGGGGCGAGCCTCTAAGATCATGGCCCCAACGTCGTGCTTTAACGGGCAGGTCCACAGACTGCCCGACTCGCCGGAAGCTTACGGGGCCATGATCACTCGCCCCAAAGCAGCTCCAGCCCAAAGCCGCTACGCCGACCGCGCAGGTACCTGCGGGTGCACGGACAGCAGGCGAACGCCCCACAGTCACGCAATCGAAACTGTGAGCTCAGAGGCGCCCGTCAACATCCGGTTACATTGCGGCTTCAGGCTGAACATCTCAGTAGTCTCGCGGCATGATCTCAGACGCGGTCGTGGTCGGCATTCTTACTTTCATCGGGACTGCGCTGGCCACGGGAGCGGGGTTCTGGCAGTGGCAGCGGACGCAGGCCCGTGAAGCTCGGGCCACCTTTCGTACTCAGCGGGTAGATGCGCTGCGGGAGGTTTGGGAGGCGCTGTCATCCTTCGAGGAAGCACAACGGATTTCCATCGCGCACCCCGATGCCGCGACCGAGCCCGAGACAGGGAGGCTCGCACAGATCAATCTCCTGCTGCTGCGACGTTCGCCGTTCCTGCGATCGGACGAACAGGAGTGGGCTCAGGCCTTTGCTCAGCGCCTAACAGAGATCGATGCGTTGCTCCGGGCGGGACTGAACGACGATTGTCCTACCGATTCAGAGTGGTGGGCGACGAGCCGTGAGCTCCCACCCGCGACCCACGTCGCGTCCACAGCGGCGTATCAACTCCGGACCCTACGCGGCAAGTTGGGTGAGCGCTATGCAGCAGTGATGCAAGGAGAACACGAATAGGCCGCCATCCAACCCCGCCCACTCCACCTACAGGCCGGGCCGTCTGGGGGCCGTCAAAGGGCGCTCAACGACAACCAACGCTGACAACCGCCGACAGCTAAGTCGCAGGTCGCAGCGTTGATCGATTGCAAGGCCGCAGGTCAGAGACCCGGCCCTTCACTTCTTCGGTTACTGAGGCCCGGCACGGGGCTCAGGCGGCGGCCAGGCCCCTGAGGAAGACCCTGGCCGTCTCCGTCACGCGGCGGCCCAGCTGCTCGGCCGTGGCGATGTCGGCCTTGTGGACGGCGTCGGGGCCCTCGTCGGCGTTGGTCTGGGCGGCGGCACCGGTGAAGACGCCGAGGCGGTTCAGGTCGTGCTCGGAGCCGGTGCTGCTGTTCCAGCCCGGGAGCAGGCCGAGGTTGACCCAGTGCATGCCGAGCTGCGCGGCGAGGATCTGGAAGTACTGCAGGGTGTGCAGCTTGTCGCCGCTCTTGGAGGCGGAGTTGGTGAAGCCGGCGGCCAGCTTGTCCTTCCACGCCTGGGTGGCCCAGCGCTTCGAGGTGGCCTCCGCGAAGACGTGGAAGGCCCCGGACGCGGTGCCCATGTAGGTCGGCGATCCGAACACGATGGCGTCCGAGCGGTCGAGGATCGCCCACTGCTCCTCGGTGATCTCGTCGACCTTGATCAGGTGCACCTCGGCGCCGGCCGCGACGGCACCGGCCCGGACGGCCTCGGCGATGACGGCGGTGTGGCCGTAGCCGGAGTGGTAGGCGAGGGAGACAACAGGGGTGGTCACGTGCGTACTCCTGAAATGGGCAGGCCGGAAGCAATGACCAAAGGAAAGCACTAACTTTTGGTTAGTGCAACCTGTTGGTTAGCGCTGTGCTGGCGTAGGCTGGGCATATGACCACCACCCAGGAGCGCGGGGAAGGGCTCGACGACCTCCCGTACAACGTGTTCGCCAAGGCCTGTCCCTCGCGCGGCACGCTGGAGCACGTCACGGGCCGCTGGGGCGGACTCACGCTGGGCGCCCTGTACGAGGGCTCGCTGCGCTTCAACGAGCTGCGCCGCCGCGTCGACGGCGTCAGCGAAAAGATGCTCTCCCAGACGCTGCACGCGCTGGAGCGCGACGGCCTGGTGCACCGCGAGGCCCAGCCGACCAACCCGCCCCGCGTGGACTACGAACTGACGCCGCTGGGGCGCGGGATCGCCGAGCGGCTGCTGGACCTCATCCACTTCGTGGAAGGCCGGATGGACGACGTGCTCGCCGCGCGCGAGCGCTACGACGAGACCCGCGGCGCCCGCTGACACGTCGGGCAGAAGTAGCTCGACCGGTTCATCCAGGCCCGGCGGCGCAGGGGCGTGCCGCAGCGCCGGCAGGGCAGGCCCTCACGGCCGTACGCGTCGAGGGACCGGTCGAAGTAGCCCGACTCGCCGTTGACGTTGACGTAGAGGCTGTCGAAGCTGGTGCCGCCCACGGCGAGGGCCGCGTTCATCACGTCCCGTACGTGGCCCAGGAGCATCAGGGTGCGCGGGCGCGTGAAGGTCGCGGTCGGGCGCTCGTAGTGGATGCGGGCGCGCCACAGGGCCTCGTCCGCGTAGATGTTGCCGACGCCGCTGATCAGCGACTGGTCGAGCAGGGCCCGCTTGATCGTGGACCGCTTGCGGCGCAGCGCCTGGTGGAAGGCCTCGTCGTCGAAGAGCGGGTCGAGCGGGTCACGGGCGATGTGCGCGATGACGTCGGGCAGCCCGTCGGGGGTGTTGTCGTGCAGCGACAGGCCGCCGAAGGTGCGCTGGTCGACGAAGCGGAGTTCGGTGTCGAGGGCGCCGGTGAAGCGGACGCGGATGCGCAGGTGCTTCTCGTCCGGGGCCGTGTGCGGCTGGACCAGCAGCTGGCCGCTCATGCCGAGGTGGGCCAGGATCGACTGGTCCGTGTCCTCCAGGGGCAGCCACAGGTACTTGCCTCGGCGGCTCGGGACGCCGATGCGGTGGCCCTTGAGCCGGTGCGCGAAGTCGTCGGCGCCACCGAGGTGGCGGCGCACGGCGCGCGGGTGCAGCACCTCGGTCTCGGCGACGGTCCGGTGGGCGACCCACCGCTCCAGGCCGCGCCGTACGACCTCGACCTCGGGCAACTCGGGCATGGGCATCCCCCGTCACGAACCTGCGGACGACCCGAGCGCCCGCCCCCGGGCAGGGGCGGGCGCTCGGGTGCGCTGTGCTGTGGCCGGACGCCCGGTGCGGGCGGCCGGCTCGTATCAGCCGTCGACGGTGCTGCCGTCGACGGCCGTGTGGGCGGCCTGCGCGGCTGCCGTCTGCGTCGCCTCGGCGTCCTTCGCCGCCTTGGCGCGCTCGTCCGCCGCGGCCCGGATGGACCGCCAGGCGGACTCGGCGGCCTGCTGCTCCGCCTCCTTCTTGCTGCGGCCGGTGCCGGTGCCGTACGAGACGCCTCCGACGCGGGCGGCAGCAGTGAAGGTCTTCTCGTGGTCGGGGCCGGTCTCCGTGACCAGGTACTCGGGGACGCCGAGCCCCTCGGTCGCGGTGAGCTCCTGGAGACTGGTCTTCCAGTCCAGGCCGGCTCCGAGGTTCGAGGACTTCTCGATCAGGGGGTCGAACAGGCGGTGCACCAGCTCCGCCGCCGATTCCAGGCCCTGGTCGAGGTAGACCGCGCCGATCACCGCTTCCAGGGTGTCGGCGAGGATGGACGCCTTGTCCCGCCCGCCCGTGCCCTCTTCACCGCGGCCGAGCCGGATGAAGGAGCCCAGGTCGAGCCCGCGGCCCACCTCGGCGAGCGCACGCGAGTTCACCACCGCGGCCCGCAGTTTGGCCAGCTGGCCTTCCGGCAGGTCGGGGTGGGTGCGGTACAGCGTGTCCGTGACCACGAGGCCGAGGACGGAGTCCCCGAGGAACTCCAGGCGCTCGTTGGTCGGCAGACCGCCGTTCTCGTATGCGTACGACCGGTGGGTCAGTGCGCGCACCAGAAGGGCGGACTCGACCTTGTAGCCGAGCCGCCCTTCCAGAAGCGTGTGGGACGAGGCCTGGTTGTCCGCCGGAGCACTCCCGCTGACGCGGGAAGACTTGTTCTTAGGCGTGGACACAGTGCCTCTCACCAGCCGCTCAGACCTCGAGGACCTGGCGCTTGTTGTAGGTGCCGCACGACGGGCACGCGATGTGCTGCAGCTTGGGCTCGTGGCAGCGCTCGCACGCAACCAGGGTGGGGACCGCAGCCTTCCACTGCGACCGGCGGTGGCGCGTGTTGCTGCGCGACATCTTCCGCTTCGGAACAGCCACGGCTACTTCTCCTGCTTCTCGTCGACGCCCGCTTCGGCGCCGCTCATCTCGTCCTTCTCGCCGTCCGACATGGTGTCGGCGAGTCCCTGCAATGCCGCCCAACGGATGTCGACGGCGTCGTGGTGGTGGTCCGGGTCGTCCGCCAGCCGCGCGCCGCACTCGGCGCACAGACCAGGGCAGTCTTCCTGGCACACCGGCTGCATCGGCAGTGCGAGCACCACCGCATCACGCAGCACGGGCTCGAGGTCGAACAGGCCGTCCTCGAGGAAGAGCCTGTCCTCGTCGTCCTCGGCGTCGTCGCCCGGTTCCGCGATCACGCGGCCCCGGTCGTCGGCGTCAGGGTACGAGAACATCTCCTGGAAGTCCGCTTCGAGCTGCTGCTCCAGCGGCTCCAGACACCTTACGCACTCCCCCTCGGCCGTGGCACGGGCGGTGCCTGTGACGAGCACCCCTTCCATGACCGACTCCAGGCGGAGTTCCAGCTCCACCGGGGCGCCTTCCGGCACTCCGATGACTCCCTTGATACCGAGGTCCTGGGGAGCGTCGACCGTACGGGTCAGGCGCTGCAGCGCACCAGGCCGCCGACCCAGCTCGTGCGTGTCGAACACGAGGGGGTTGCGGTGGTCGAGGCGGGCGTTCAGGGCCATTCCTGCTTTCGATCTGCTGAGCTCGGGGGGACGCCGCCCTTCGGTGTTCCCGGGCAGCGGTGATCGCGGACGTACTCGCGACCGAAGAGCCAGGATACTGGACCTTTCGCCGTCGGCCCAATCCGGTGCTCAGCCCTGGCCGCGGCCCTGCTCGTAGGCCCGCAGCTGCTCGGCGCTGATCATGCTGGTGTCGAAGAGGCTGGTCTCGTCCAGGGCGTATCCCTGGTGGCCCTGGTGACTCTGGTGCCCCTGCTGCGGCTGCTGCTGTGCCTGGTTCGGGTCGTAGCCGCCCTGCTGGGGGTCGTAGCCCTGGTAGGCGTAGGGATCGGCCTGCTGGTAGCCGTACGGGTCCTGCTGGGCGGCGTAATCCGGCTGCTGGTAGCCGCCGTAGGGGTCGGGCTGCTGCTGGTAGCCGTAGGCAGGCTGGGGCTGTGCGTAGTCCTGCTGCTGGGCGGGCTGCTCGGCCGGGGGCTTCTCCTCCGCGAGGGCGGCCAGGCCGGCGAGGTAGTCGGCGTCGCTGGAGTGCTGGACGGTGCTGGTGTCGTCGGCGAGGGCGCCGAGGTCGTCGGTGGCGATCCGGCCGTGCAGCTTCTGCCGGCCGCGGCCGACGGCCTCCAGGGTCTTGGCGAGGACCGCCTCGAACGCGCCGAGCTTGGCGTCGACGTACTCGTCGGCGGTACGGCGCTGGGTCTCCGGGTCGTGGCTGCGCTCGGGGGCGTCCTCGTCCTCGTAGCCCTGCTCGTCGGTGCCGGGGCCGGTGCCGAGGAGCTTCTCGCGGCCGCGGCCGACGGAGCCGAGGGTCTTGGTGAGGACGACCTCGAAGTTGGCGAGCTTGGAGTCGACGTAGTCGTCGGCCTCGGCGCGGATCTCCTCGGCCTCCTGGCGGGCCTCGGCGAGGATCCGGTCGGCCTCGGCCTGGGAGCGGCGGGCGACCTCGGTGTCGGAGATCAGCGAGCCCCGCTCGGCGTGCGCGCTCTCGATGATCCGCTGGGCCTCCTGGCGGGCCTGCTCGACCATCTGCTCGCGGCCGCCGATCAGCTCCTGGGCCTGGGCGAGGGAGTCGGGCAGCGCCGCGCGGACCTCTTCCAGCATGGAGAGCAGTTCGGCGCGGTTGACCACGCACGAGGCCGACATGGGCATGGACCGGGCGCCGGAGATCGCGGTGACGATCTCGTCGAGCTTCTTCTGCACGTCCACCGTGTGCTCGCCATTCTCTACAGATGCGTTGGAGACGGACGGGACGACTGTACGGCCACGGGGTCACCGGCGGACACCGGGTGACGGCTTGTCAGGCTCCCGGGGGGCGCCCGGGGCGCGTTCAGTCCTTCCGCAGGCGCTCGGTGAGGGCCTGGAGGACCTCGGCGGGCACCAGGTGGGAGACGTCGCCGCCCCAGGTCGCGACCTCCTTGACCAGGGAGGACGACAGGAAGCTGTAGGTGGGGTTGGTGGGGATGAAGAGGGTCTCCACGCCCGAGAGGCCGTTGTTCATCTGGGCCATCTGCAGCTCGTAGTCGAAGTCGCTGACCGCGCGCAGGCCCTTCACGATGGCCGGGATGTCGCGCTGCTTGCAGAAGTCGACGAGCAGGCCGTGGAAGGCCTCGACGCGGACGTTGCCGTACTCGGCGGTGACCCGGCGGATCAGGTCGATCCGCTCGTCGATCTCGAAAAGGCCCTTCTTCGACTGGTTGATCATCACCGCGACGTAGACCTCGTCGTACAGCCTGGAGGCGCGGGAGATGATGTCGAGGTGTCCGTTGGTGATCGGGTCGAACGACCCGGGACAGACGGCGCGGCGCACTTGTGATCCCTCGCTCTCCGGTCCGGTCATCGTGCGTCTTCGCACGTAGAGGCGGCGCGACCGTACCAAAACGTTCCCTCGCCGTAGCGACGGGCCCGGAGGGGTTCGAAACCCTCGGGCCATCGGAATTCGCCGCCTCTGGTGCTGCGCTCCACGGTGACGAGGGCTTCCTCGGCGAGCCAGCCCTCCGAGCGGAGTGTGAGGAGGATCTCCCGAAGATCGTCGTCCGTGACGGCGTACGGGGGGTCGAGGAAGACCAGGTCGTACGGGTCGCCGGGTGGTGTGGTGCGGATGATCTGTTCTGCTTTGCCCGCTCTGACCTCGGCGCCGGGGAGGCCGAGGTTCCTGACGTTCTCCCGGACCGTGCGGACGGCTTTGGCGTCGGCCTCGACGAGGAGGGTGTGGCCGGCGCCGCGGGAGAGGGCCTCCAGCCCGACGGCTCCTGATCCCGCGTAGAGGTCGAGGACGCGTTCGCCCTCCAGGGGGCCGCCGAGGAGGGACTGCCAGGTGGAGAAGAGGCCTTCGCGCGCGCGGTCGGAGGTGGGGCGGGTGCCTGTCCCTGGCGGGACGGCCAGGCGGCGTCCGCCGGCCTGGCCGGCGATCACGCGGGTCATCTTTGGTCCTTGGTGGTCGGCGGCTTTCCGGTATCAGTGTGGCTGGTCGCGCCCGCGCGGCGGTAGCCGAATACGAGGTACAGCCCCGCGCCCCTGGGGCGCCGCCACTCATCCCTTTTCCAGGTACTGCTCCCTCTCCTCGTCCAGTAGGGCGTCCAGAGCCGTCCGGAGGGCCGGGAGGTGGGTCAGCTCCGGGTCGGCGGCGACCACTGCCGTCGCTTCCTGCCTCGCCTCCGCGATGATCTCCTCGTCGTCGATGACGGCGAGCATGCGCAGGGAGGTCCTGGCGCCCGACTGGGCCTGGCCGAGGACGTCGCCCTCGCGGCGCTGTTCGAGGTCGATGCGGGAGAGCTCGAAGCCGTCGAGGGTGGAGGCCACGGCGTTGAGGCGCTGGCGGGCGGCGCTCGCCTCGGGCATCTCGGTGACGAGGAGGCAGAGCCCGGGCGCCGAGCCACGGCCGACGCGGCCGCGCAGCTGGTGGAGCTGGGAGACTCCGAAGCGGTCGGCGTCCATGATCACCATGGCGGTGGCGTTCGGGACGTTGACGCCGACCTCGATGACCGTCGTGGCGACCAGGACGTCGGTCTCGCCGGCGGCGAAGCGGCGCATGACCGCGTCCTTGTCGTCCGGGTGCATACGGCCGTGCAGGACCTCGACCCGGAGCCCCTGCAGGGGGCCCTTGGTCAGGTGGTCGGCCACGTCGAGGACGGCGAGGGGCGGGCGCTTCTCGGCGGCGTCCTCCGGGGACTCCGGGGGCTTCTTCTTGCCGGGCTTCTTCGGGTCGTCCTCCTCGTCGCCGATGCGGGGGCACACGACGTACGCCTGGTGGCCGTTCTCCACCTCCTCGCGGACCCGTTCCCACGCGCGGGTCAGGAAGTGGGGCTTGTCGGCGGCCGGGACGACATGGCTGGCGATCGGGGAGCGGCCGGCCGGGAGCTGGTCGAGGACCGAGGTCTCCAGGTCGCCGAAGACCGTCATCGCGACCGTGCGCGGAATGGGCGTGGCCGTCATGACCAGCAGGTGCGGGGGCTGTTTGCCCTTGCCGCGCAGGGCGTCGCGCTGCTCGACGCCGAAGCGGTGCTGTTCGTCGACCACGACCAGGCCCAGGTCGTGGAACTGCACCTTGTCCTCGATCAGCGCGTGCGTGCCGATGACGATGCCGGCCTCGCCGGTGGTGAGGTCCAGGAGGGCCTGGCGGCGGGCGGCCGTGCCCATGGAGCCGGTGAGCAGCACCACCTTGGTGGCCTGCTCGGCCCCGCCCAGCATGCCGCCCTCGGCCAGCTCGCCCATCATCTCGACGATGGACCGGTGGTGCTGCTGGGCGAGCACTTCGGTGGGGGCGAGCATGGCGGCTTGCCCGCCGGCGTCGACCACGGCGAGCATCGCGCGCAGGGCGACCATGGTGTTGTGTGTGACCGTGAAGTTGTCGGTGACGTAGGCATGGCTCGGGTGAGCGACGCTGATGCACTGGACGGGCTTCCGCCCCACGTACTCGACCGCCCGGATACCGCGTCGGAACGTGTCGTACTTCGGCCTCGGACGCACGCGCTCCGCTTTGCGGGTGAGCCGGAAGGGGGCGTGATCGTCGGGCAGGGACATCTGCACGTTGTACGCGGCCTTCTTCGGCAGTACTCGCGCCCGGCCGCCCAGCGAGCGCACGAGCCATGCGACGTCCTCCGCGAGCCGGCGCGAAGCCGAGCAGAGGGAGACACTCATGCCGTCGGCTTGGATGGTGCCGTCCGTGTCCAGAAGTCCCTGCAGCACGGCGAGACGGTCCTTGATCGGAGCGTTCTTGAAAGTTTGAGGGACGAACTTGTCGTGGGACGTCCTTCCCCAGAGTCCCAGGTCGCGCAGGACCTGGATCACCGGGTTGCGCACGCCTCCGGCACGCTGCTTGAGCTGGATCGTGTAGTCACAGTGCGATCCCTTCACCGGTACCAGTCGGCATTCGGGCGCTACTGCCGCTGCTACCGCGTCACGGATCTCGTCGTCGATGGTGGAAAGACGGAGATTGTGCCGAAGCGAACCGCCCCCCAACAGGAGCCCGAACAGGTACGGGTCTAGCGGCAGCCCGGCGTCGCTGCCGAGATCGACCGGCTTCGCCGGCGGGATGTACCACTTCGAGGACCCGTTGGCCTTGAACGTGTCGAAACGGATCTCCCGGGTCGTCATGACCTTGGGAGCCTGACCACGGTGCCAACCACAGCTCGTGCCGACGATCCAGAGATGCTCGTCGTCGCACTCGACGGAACTCCCGTCGGACAGGACCAAGCGCCACACATCGCGCTCGCCCTGAGGAAAGACGCCATCGATCAGGGCGATGTCCCCGTCTGGCACCACCACCTCGTCGCCAACCCGCAGATCTCCCATGGGACGGAAGCCCATCGGGGTGAGCACCAGCGAGTCGAGCGGCTGGGCCTTGCCCGATCCGACCTCTCCCTGCAGCAGCCGGTGCATCGGGTGCTCGGTCGCCAGGTCGGCGAAGATCTCGCGGGAGACCCGCTGCTGGCCCTCGGTGAGGGTGAACGGGAGGCGTGCGTCGAAGGCCGTGAGGAGGCCGTCCGGGGTCGGCTCGCGGGGGACCGCCGGGAGTTGGGCGTCCGCGTGGCGGCGGCGGGCGAGGGCGACCTGGAGGACGAAGGCCTCGTCCCACTTGAGGCGGGAGCGGGCGTCCTCGATGTCGGACTTGGTGTGCGGGCGGTGGATCTTCAGGAGGGCCTCGGGGAGCGGGACCAGGCCGCGGCCCCGGCGCAGGGAGTCGGGCAGCGGGTCGACGGCCTCCTGGGCGGTGGGCAGGACCGTCTGGATCGCCTTGCCGATCTTCCAGGACTCCAGCTTGGCGGTGGCGGGGTAGATCGGGATCAGGGCGCCCGCCCAGGTCTCCACGGACTCCTCCGGGTCGCCGCGCAGCAACTCGTAGGCCGGGTGGGCGAGTTGGAGGCGGCGGTTGAAGACGGAGACCTTGCCCGCGAACATCGCGCGGGTGCCCGGCAGGAGCTCCTTGTGGGGCTTGTGAACGCCGTTGCCGAAGAAGACCAGTTGGAGCCGGCCGCTGCCGTCCGTGATCGTGACCTCCAGGCGCTGGCCCTTGCCGCGCGGGGCCTTTGCGGAGGCGAACGTGTGCAGGCGGGCGTCGGCGACCTGGGCGACCACCGTGACGTGCTCGTCCATGGGGAGGTCGGCGAGGTGGGTGAGCTGGCCGCGCTCCTCGTATCTGCGCGGGTAGTGGTGCAGGAGATCGCCGACGGTGAGCAGGCCGAGGTGCTCGGCCATCACCTTCGCGGTGGCGGGGCCGAGCACCGACTTCAGCGGTTGGCGCAGGGGTTCTTCCAGTGCGGGCACGAGATCCATTGCACACCACGCCACTGACAATGGCGCCCGGGCCGCGGCGGAGGCCGCCGTATACGTCCCCGGAAAGCCCTGGTCGGACGGCCGGTCCGGGCCTTAGGATGACGCGCCCCCGGCCTTTCTCGCGGTCACCGCCTCCCCGGGACCGCCCGACCCCGCGCCGTCGCGAGTCCCCCACCGGCGCCGTGATGATGGACTCCCAGAGCTCACAGGCATCCCAGGCACCCCCTTCCCCTCGATCACCTCATACGTTCCAGGTCGACCTGCGTGGTCTCGTGGACCTGCTCTCCCACCACCTCTACTCCAGCCCCAAGGTGTACCTGCGCGAGCTGCTGCAGAACGCCGTGGACGCCATCACGGCCAGACGCGCGGACGAGCCCGGCGCCCCGGCCCGGGTCCGGCTGTACGCGAAGGGCGGCGCGCTGCGCGTCGAGGACACCGGCGTGGGGCTCACCGAGGCGGACGTGCACAGCCTGCTGGCCACCATCGGGCGCAGTTCCAAGCGTGCCGAGGGGCTTCAGGAGGCCAGGTCCGACTTCCTCGGGCAGTTCGGCATCGGCCTGCTGGCGTGTTTCGTCGTCGCCGAGCGGATCCGGGTCGTCAGCCGCAGCGCCCGTACGCCCGGGGCGCCGCCGGTGGAGTGGACGGCGTCCGACGACGGTTCGTACACCGTGCGGACCCTGCCGGACGCCGAGCGGCCCGAACCGGGCACCACGGTGCACCTGGTGGCCCGGGCCGGGGCCGCGGAGTGGCTGGCGCCCGAGCGGGTCGAGGCGCTGGCCCGGGACTTCGGGTCGCTGCTGCCGTACGACGTCCGGGTGGGTGACGAGGCGGTCACCGACCTGCCCGCGCCCTGGGACCGGCCGTACCCGGGCCCGGCCGCCCGCCGCATCGCCCTCGCGCGGCACTGCCACGACCTGTTCGGGTTCACGCCGCTGGACACCATCGAGCTGTCCGTGCCGGTGGCGGGCATCCGCGGGGTGGCGTACGTGCTTCCGGCGGCCGTCAGCCCGGCACAGCGCGCGGGGCATCGCATCCACCTCAAGGGCATGCTGCTGACCGAGCGGGCCGAACAGCTGCTGCCCGACTGGGCGTTCTTCGTGCGCTGCGTCCTCGACACGGACAGCCTGCGGCCCACGGCCTCGCGCGAGGCGCTGTACGAGGACGAGACGCTGGCGGCCGTGCGCGAGGCGCTGGGCGAGCGCATCCGCGGGTGGCTGACGGGGCTCGCGGCCGGTGATCCGGAACGGCTGGCCGCGTTCCTGGCGGTGCACCACCTGGGCGTGAAGTCCCTGGCCCGGCACGACCGGGAGATGCTGCGCACGATGCTGCCGTGGCTGCCCTTCGAGACCACCGACGGTCGGCTGTCCCTGGAGGAGTTCGCGCAGCGGCACCCGGTGGTGCACTTCACGCGGACCGTCGAGGAGTACCGGCAGGTCGCGCCGATCGCCTCGGCACAGGGCATCGGCGTGATCAACGGCGGTTACACGTACGACAGCGAGCTGGTGGAGGCGCTGCCGTCGGTGCGGCCGGGGACGGTGGTCGCCGAGCTGGACGCCGAGACGGTGACCGCGCATCTGGACGCGGTCGACCCGGCCGAGGAACTGGCCCTGTCCGGCTTCCTGGCCGCCGCGCGGGCCCGCCTCGACCCGCTGGGCTGCGACGTCGTCCTGCGGGCGTTCCATCCGCTGTCCGTGCCCGCGCTGCACCTCGACGACCGGGACGCCCGGCACGAGCAGGCCCGGGCGGACGCCGAGGCCCAGGCCGACGACCTGTGGGCGGGCATCCTCGGGTCCCTGCGCGGCAGTGCGCCCCGCGCGCGTCTGGTGCTCAACCACCTGAACCCGCTCGTGCGGCGGATCAGCGCCCTGCCCGACGCGGAGCTCATCGGCACGGCCACGGAGTCGCTGTACGGGCAGGCGCTGCTGATGGCGCAGCGACCGCTCAGGCCCGCCGACTCGGCGCTGCTCAACCGCGCGTTCATCGGCCTGCTGGAGTGGGCCACGCACCCCGAGGACGGCCGGGCATGACGGAGATCACGGATGTCGACGCCCTGCGCCGGGCGATGGCGGAGAACGCCGAGCAGCCGGAGGGACCGGCCCGCAACGCGCGCGCGGAGGAGTTGCTGGCGGCGGCCGAGAAGCTGAACGTCCCGCTCGCCGTCATCGAGGCGCTCGGACACCAGCTGAAGGTCTACAACTACAGCTCCGAGAAAGGGAAGATGTTCGTCCCCTTCGCGCGTCTGCTGCGCATGTGGGACGAACGGCCCGAGGACTTCGACGAGTACGAGGCGCACTCGCTGCACTGGGTCTTCAAGTGGGTGTCGTCCGGCATGCTCGACCAGCCGCACATCCCGCTCGCGTCGATCGAGAAGTGGCTCGGCGAGATGGAGCGCCGCTACCGGCTCGCCGGGTACTCCGAAGCGGCCGTGCGCAGCGCCGAGCACAGTGTGGCCGCGCATGTCGGGGACGTGGCGCGCGCGGAGCGGGCCTACGCCGCGTGGCTGGCCGCCGACCGGGACGCCATGTCCGACTGCCACGCCTGCGAGCTGCACGGGCAGGGCTGGTGGCAGGCCGAGCTGGGCCGGGACGAGGAGGCACTGGAGCTGTGGCTGCCGGTGCTGGAGGGCCGGTACACCTGCGCCCACGAGCCGCACACGGCCCTGGCCTCCTCCCTGGTGCCGTTGCTGCGGCTGGGCCGCCTGGACGAGGCCCGCGCCAACCATCTGCGGGGCTTCCGGCTCGTCCGGGCCATGGAGAGCATGCGCGGCGCCTACGCGGAGCACGTGGAGTTCTGCGCGCTGACCGGCAACGAGGCGCGAGGGCTCGAACTGCTCGCGGAGCGCCCGGCGTACTTCACGGACGACGGGCAGCCGCAGAGCAGGCTGGACTTCCTGAGCGTGGTGACCCTGCTCATGGACCGCCTCACCGCGCTCGGTCTCGGCGACCGGCTGGTGCCGGGCCCGGTCGGCCGGGAGTGGACGGCCCGGGAACTCGCCGCCCACGCGCGTGCGGACGCCCTCGCGCTGGCGGCCCGTTTCGACGAGCGCAACGGCACGGCCCACGTGGGCGACCGGGCCCGCGCCCGCATGGCGCGGAAGCCCCTGGTCGAGCGGCTGCCGCTGGGGGTGCGCTCGGTCGGTCCGGCCCCGGTGCCCGCTCCCCCGCCGCCGGCCCCGGCCCCCGTCGACGGGCAGCCGGACCTGCCCGCCCTGCTGGCCGAGGCGCGGCGGCTGTCGGACCACCTGCGACCGCACGCCGTGGAGGCGTGGGCGGCGGTCGCCCGGGCCGCGGAGGGCGTCGAGCTGGACCCGCGCGACCGGGCCGAGATCGCCGACCACGAGGCGATGGGCCTCGGTCCCGCCGGTGCCGAGCTGTTCGAACAGGCCGCCGTGCTGTACGCGGAGGCGGGCGACCCGGGCGAGGCGCTGGCGGCACGCGCGCGTGCCGCCTACGTGCGGGCGCTGGGGGGTGCGGTGGCGGAGGCCGTCGCGGCCGTGGAGGAGCCGTACGAGGAGGTCCTCGCGCTGTACGCCGCCGGCGGTACGGGGACGCGGCAGACGGCGGCCGTCCTGATGGGCCGGGCCCGGATCCTGCTGCGCCGGGCGCACGCGGCGGAGACGGCCGGGGCAGCGGAGGGGCCCGGCGCGGAGGCGGTGTACGGCGCGGAGGCGGTGTACGGCGCGGCCGAGGCCGCCGTGCGCGAGGTCCTGGCGCTGGTCGAGGGGCGCACCGGGGAGGACGTGCGGCTGGCCGCGCGGGCCGCCGAGGCGCAGGCGATGCTCGCCGAGCTGGCGGGACTGCGCGGAGACCTGCCGGCGGCGGTGCGGCTGTTCGCGCGGGGCGCGGCGGCGTTCGTCGCGGCGGGGCTGCCCTGGTTCGCCGTGGAGTACGAGGCCCGGCTGGCGTCCCTCGCGCACCACCTCGGCGACATGGCCGAGGCGGAACGGGCCCTGCGGGCCGCCCTGGAGCACGGCGGAGCGCACCTGGAGGCGCCCGGGCGGGCCCAGCTGCACCTCCAGCTCGCCGAACTCCTCGGCAACCGGGACGAGGCCGTGGAGGCCGCGCGGCACGCGCTGGAGGCCGCGCACTGGGCCGACGAAGCCGGCCAGAGCGCCACGCTGGGCGCCTGGGCCCGGCAGCAGCTCGGCGGGTTCCTGCTGCGGCAGGGGCGGTGGGCCGAGGCGGCTGAGGTGCTGGAGTCGGCGCTGCCCGACCTGACCGCCGAGACGCACGGCGACGGGGCGATCGTGCAGACGCAGTGGTGGCTCGGCGACTGCCTGAGCGAACTCGGCGAGCACCGCGCGGCCGCCGAACGACGCCTGCAGGCCGCCGAGATCGCCCGCACCTGGCCCGAGCAGCAGGACCACGCGACCCTCGCGCACCTGGCCGGGGAGTCCCTCGGGCAGGCGGGACTGACCGCCGAGGCCGACCGGGCCTACGCGCTCGCGGGCGAGCTGTGGCGGGCCCTCGGCAACCCGCAGGGCCTGGTCCGCTCCCTGCGCGCCCGCGCCTGGCTGGCGTTGCGCACCCAGGACGGCATCGCGGCGGCCCGCGCGCTCATGGCGGAGGCGTTCCAGGAGTGCGCGACCGCGCGGGACGAGGCGCCCGACGAGGAGTCCCGGCAGCGGTTCGTCACCGAACTCGGCCACACCCACCGCCAGTTCGGCGACCTGCTGGCCCGGGCCGCCACCGAGAGCGACACCGGGGCCCCGCCCCCGGCCCTGTTCGACGAGGCGCTGTCCCAACTGCGGCGGTCGTCCCGGGTGTTCGCCTCCCTCGGGGACGGCGCCCTGCACAGCCGCACCGATGCCGAACTGACCGCGGGATGGCTGGAGATCGAGCTGGGCCGCCTCACCGAGGCGAGGGCACGCGCGCGTGCGGTGCTGACGGCGTACGACGGATACGACGGCGAGACGGTGCGGTCCCGGCGGGCGGAGGCCGAGCACCTGCTCCGCGTCGCGGCGGATGACCGGGGCTGAAACGCCCGGCACCGCCCGCTCGGCCTGTTCGGCCCTATTCGACGCCGATGAGCAGCAGGGAGCCCTGCCGTCCGCCCCGGTACACGACCGTGTCGACGGCGAGGTACCCCTCGCGGACCCGGCCTTCGAGGTGCTCGGCGACGGCGTCGGGGGCCTCGTCGCCGAGGACCAGGGTGACCATCTCGCCCCCGGCCGCGAGCATGCGGTCCAGGACGGTCTCGGCGGTGGCCGTGACGTCCGAGCCGATCACGGCCACGTCGCCGTCGATCAGGCCGAGGACGTCGCCGGCCTGGCAGATGCCGGCCATCGTCCAGGACTGGCGTTCGGCGACGGTGACCTCGGCGTAGCGGGTGGCGCCGGCGGCCGAGGTCATCGACACGACGTCCTCGTCGAAGCGGCGCTCGGGCTCGTGCACGGCCAGTGCCGCGATGCCCTGGACCGCCGAGCGGGTCGGGATGAGGGCGACACGGACGCCCTCCGTGCGGACCTGCTCGGCGGCCGCCGCTGCGGTGTGGCGCAGCTCTGCGTCATTGGGCAGCAGGACGACCTCGCGCGCGTGGGCCCGCCGTACGGCCTGCACGAGCTCGCCGCTCGCGGGCGGCTCCCCGGGCCGCGCGAGCACGGTGGTCGCGCCGGCCTCGGCGTAGAGCCCGGCCAGGCCCTCCCCGGGCACGACCGCCACCACGGCCCGCTGGGCGCGTTCCCGGGGCTGCCGCTCGGCGCCGGTGGTGTGCACGTCGCCGGCGCCGAAGTGCGTGATGCGGATCCGGTACGGCCGCCCGGCCTCGATGCCGGCCTCCACGGCGGCGCCCGCGTCGTCGACATGGACGTGGACGTTCCACAGCCCGTCGCCGCCGACCACGACGAGGGAGTCCCCGAGGGCGTCGAGCCGCTCCCGCAACCGCGTCACGGCGGCGTCCTCGGCCTCCAGGAGGTAGATCACCTCGAAGGCGGGTCCGTCCTGCCCGGGCGCGGCGGCGCTGTCGGCACCCTCGCCGGGGTCGGCGCACGCCGGGAGGGGCTCTGCGACGGGCTCCACGCGCGCGTGCGACGCGTCGACCGTGACACCCCGCGCATCGGACGCCCCGTGATCGACCAGGCCGGGACCGGCCGGACCGTGATCGACCAGGCTGGAGTCGGCCGGACCGGGGTCGGCCGAGCCATGATCCACCGACAGCGCCCCGACCGAACCGTCGGACGCCGCCCCGGGCACCACGCGCGCGTGCGCCCCCACCGGCTCCCCGGCCCCCACCGGCTCCCCGGCCCCGGGCCCCGCCCCCCGGGCCTCCGGCACCCGCCCCGCGCTCGTCACCGGCCCGCGCGGCCGCTCCCCCGTGAACGTCTCCACCAGCGCCCCGAGCACGGCCACCAGCCCCCGCCCGCCGGCGTCGACCACCCCGGCGCGTCCCAGCACGGGCAGCTGCTCCGGGGTCGCGGCGAGGGCCTCACGCGCTCCCTCGTAGGCGGCCCGTGCGACGTTCCCGCAGTCACCCTCGACACCGGCGGCGGCGTCCGCCGCGTCCGCCGCGGCCGAGGCGACCGTGAGGACCGTGCCCTCCACGGGATGGGCCACGGCCTCGCGGGCGGAGTCGGCCGCGTGCCGCAGGGCGAGCCGCAGACCCCGGCCGTCCGCGTGCGCGCTCGCGTCGTCCGCCAGCACCTGGGCCATACCGCGCAGCAGCTGGGCGAGGATCGTCCCGGAGTTCCCGCGGGCACCGATCAGCGCCCCGTGCGCCATGGCCCGTACGGCGTCGGAGAGCGTCGGCCGGTCCTCCGGTCCGGAGCCCGCCGCGTGCCCCACGAACACCGCCTCGACCGCCGCGACCGCCGACTCCACGGTCAGGTACAGGTTCGTGCCGGTGTCCCCGTCCGCCACGGGATAGACGTTGATCGCGTCGATCTCCTCACGCGCCCGCCCCAGCGTCTCGAGCGCGAGACCGCACCAGGTGCGCACCGCGACAGCATCGAAGAATGTCTGCGGCACCTGCGCCACTGCGCCTCCCTGAGCTGCTGGACGTGGCAGGCAGCGTAGACCCCGGGACGGTGTCCACCGGAAGAGGGCCGGGGCGGGGCCCTGAGCTGCCATGGTAGTTTCGCTCTACGGGTGCAGCCGTTGTATGCTGCTCCGGTTGCCCGATCCTGATCGGGCCTTCCCCCTGGCAGCGCCACTCAGATCTCGACCGGCTCCTGGAGCCACAAGATCTCGATCCCGGCATGCCGGGATTAACCGTAAGTGCATCTGAAGTCTTTGGAGTGACCCGTGGCTGCCAACTGCGACGTCTGCGGCAAGGGGCCGGGCTTCGGCAACAACATCTCGCACTCGCACCGCCGTACGTCCCGTCGCTGGAACCCGAACATCCAGCGTGTGCGTACCGTGGTGGGCGGGACGCCGAAGCGCGTGAACGCTTGCACCTCGTGCATCAAGGCCGGCAAGGTCTCGCGCTGACGCTCAGCTAGCGCGCGGCCACTGCTGGTTCGCTGGAGGAGCCGGTCCACCCAGGTGGACCGGCTCTTTGGCGTGCCTCGGCCCGCGGTCACGAGCCGCCACGGAACCGCCACCCGTGGTCCACCGGACCGATGCCCCCACCGAGCGCGAAACCGGCCGCCACGGCCCCGGTGACGTACTCCTTGGCCGCCGCCACCGCCTCCGGCACGGAGTCGCCCTTCGCGAGCTGTGAGGCGATCGCGGAGGCGAGGGTGCAGCCGGTGCCGTGGGTGTGGCGGTTGTCGTGCCTCGGCGCCCGCAGCCAGTGCTCCTCGGAACCGTCCGTGAGCAGGTCCACGGCGTCCCCGGAGAGGTGGCCGCCCTTGATCAGCGCCCAGCGCGGTCCGTAGGCCAGCACCGCCGCCGCGGCCCGCCGCATCTCCCCCTCCGACGCGACGCGTACACCCGTCAGCTGGGCCACCTCGTCGAGGTTCGGGGTCGCGACCGTCGCCGCCGGCAGCAGCTTCGTACGGACGGAGTCCAGCGCGGAGGCGGCCAGCAGGGAGTCGCCGTGCTTGGAGACCCCGACCGGGTCGACGACCGCCGGGGCGTCCGTCCCCGCGATCAACTCCGCGACCGCCTCGACGAGTTCCGCGGAGGCGAGCATGCCGGTCTTGACCGCCTGGACGCCGATGTCGTCGACGACGCTGCGGTACTGGGCGCGCACGGCCTCCACGGGCAGTTCCCAAGCCCCCTGCACGCCCAGGGAGTTCTGCGCGGTCACCGCCGTGACGACGCTCATGCCGTGCACGCCGAGCGCGAGCATCGTCTTCAGGTCGGCCTGGATGCCCGCGCCTCCGCCGGAGTCCGAGCCCGCCACCGTGAGGACGTTGGGGATCATGAGTCCGTGTCCCCGAAGTGGTCCCAGCCGCCCTTGTTGGTCCACGGCGCACCGTCGACGGTCACCTGCGGCAGCGCCGAGGGGTTGAGGACCTCGCCGATGACCTTCCAGCGGGCGGGCAGCTTCACGTCCGGCGGGAAGGTCGCCACGATCGCGTGGTCCTCTCCCCCGGTCAGCACCCACTGCATGGGGTCCACGCCGACGGCCTGCCCGATGTCGTTCATCTGGGACGGGATGTCGATCGCCTGGGAGCGGATGTCGATGCGCACCTTGCTGGCCTCGGCGATGTGCCCCAGGTCGGCGATCAGCCCGTCGCTCACGTCGCACATCGCGGTCGCCCCGAGCCCGGCGGCGGCCGGCCCCGCGTGGTACGGCGGCTCGGGGCGCCGGTGGGCCTCCACGAACGCCCGCGGCGAGCGGAACCCCCGGGACAGCACGGCGAACCCGGCCGCCGACCAACCCAGCCAGCCCGTCACCGCGACGAGGTCGCCGGGCTGCGCACCCGCCCGCGTCACCGGCTCCTGGTTGCGGAGATCGCCGAGCGCGGTGATCGACACCATGATCGAGTCGCCGCGTACGACGTCACCGCCGACCACGGCGGCGCCCGCCACCTGGCACTCGTCGCGCAGGCCGTCCATGAGCTCGCTCGGCCACGTCACCGGCAGCTCGGCCGGGACGACCAGGCCGAGCAGCAGCGCGGTGGGCACGGCGCCCATGGCTGCGATGTCGGCGAGGTTCTGCGCGGCCGCCTTGCGGCCCACGTCGTAGGCCGTCGACCAGTCGCGGCGGAAGTGCCGGCCCTCCACCAGGATGTCCGTACTGGCCACGACCCTGCGGTCGGGGGCGGCCACCACGGCGGCGTCGTCGCCGGGGCCGACCCGGACCGCCGGGGTGGTGGTCAGACGGGAGGTGAGCTCCCTGATGAGCCCGAACTCACCGAGCTCACCAACAGTGCCCTTCATTGCCCTTTCTCCCCTTCTGTCCCTGTCCGTGCCCGGTCGCGAGGCATCTCAGTCCTCGCTACGGTCGAAGTGACCGTCACGTTCTGCCGGACCCGCGCCCCGGCGCGCAAGACCCGGTGCCCGCAGGTCTCCCCGCGGCGAGCGGCGACGCGATACCGTGGCGTTCCTTTTCCCCACATGATCCTCGTGGCCGCCCTGGAGGTTCCGTGGTACAGGCGTACATCCTGATCCAGACGGAGGTCGGCAAGGCGTCGACCGTCGCCGAGACGATCAGCAAGATCCCTGGGGTCATCCAGGCCGAGGACGTGACAGGACCCTACGACGTGATCGTGCGGGCCCAGGCGGACACCGTCGACGACCTCGGCCGCATGGTGGTCGCCAAGGTCCAGCAAGTGGACGGCATCACCCGCACCCTGACCTGCCCGGTCGTGCATCTGTAGCCCCCGTCTACCCTGTGCCGGTGAACTCTTTCCGTCACCGGCACCGTCGTGTCTTCCGCGTGTTCCGCCTGCCCGTTCTGGCGCTGTTGATCACTGCCGCGGGCTGCTCCTCAGCAGACGACAGCGCGTCGGCGGCGGTTCCCGAACCGGACGCGAAGGCCACGGAACTGTGCCGGAACCTGGACAAGGTACTGCCCGCGAAGGTGGACGGTGAGCGTCGCCGGGATCCCGATCCCGCGTCGGCGCTGACGGCGGGCTGGGGCAGCCCGGCGATCATACTTCGCTGCGGTGTGCCGCAGCCGCCGAAGATGGTCGATCCGAAGGTGGCGGAGGGGCGGGACGCGGACGCGGTGGCCGGGGGTGTGAACGGGGTCGACTGGCTGATGGAGAAGCAGGGCGACGGCGGGTACCGGTTCACCACGGCCAACCGCGAGGCCTACGTGGAGGTCTCCGTGCCGGAGGGCGTGGACAGCTCCGGCGTCCTGATCGATCTGGCGTCGGCTGTGAAAAAGGCGATCCCCGAGGGGATCGCCTCCTGACCTTCCGGTCGCTCTCGGAGCCCGGTCAGCGCAGGCCCGTCGACCGGCGCAGCGCCGCCCGCACCAGCCGGTCGATCAGCTCCGGGTAGCTCACCCCGCTCTCCTGCCACATCTTCGGGTACATCGAGATGGGCGTGAAGCCGGGCATCGTGTTGATCTCGTTGATCACGAACTCGCCGTCCTCGGTGAGGAAGAAGTCCGCGCGGACCAGGCCCTCACAGGACGCCGCCTCGAAGGCGTCGACCGCCAGGCGCTGCACCTCGGCCGTCTCCTCGGGCGTGAGGGGCGCCGGCACGATCCCCGGGGTGGAGTCGATGTACTTGGCCTCGAAGTCGTAGTACGCGTGCGCCTCGGGTGAGGGGATCTCCGCGGGGACGGAGGCCCGGGGGCCGTCCTCGAACTCCAGGACACCGCACTCGATCTCGCGGCCGCGCAGGGCCGCCTCGATGAGGATCTTGGGGTCGTGCCGCTGGGCCTCGGCGATCGCCTCGTCCAGGCCGGAGAGGTCGTCGACCTTGGTGATGCCGATCGAGGAGCCGGCGCGCGAGGGCTTCACGAACAGCGGCCAGCCGTGCTCACCGGCGAAGTCGACGATCTTCTTGCGGGCGGCGGCCTCGTCGCGCTCCCACTCGCGCGGCCGGATCACCACGTACGGGCCCACCTTGAGCCCGAAGGAGGTGAACACCCGCTTCATGTACTCCTTGTCCTGGCCGACGGCCGAGGCGAGCACGCCCGAACCCACGTACGGGACGCCGGACAGCTCCAGGAGGCCCTGGAGGGTGCCGTCCTCGCCGTACGGGCCGTGCAGCACCGGGAAGACCACGTCGACCTCACCGAGCGCCTTGGGCACCGATCCCGGCTCGCTGTAGACGACTTCGCGGTTGGCGGGGTCGACCGGGAGGATCACCCCGCCCTCGGCCGACTCGGCGAGCGCGTCGACGCTCGGCGGGCGCCGGTCGACGATCGCCATCCGCTCCGGTTCGTCCGCCGTGAGCGCCCAACGGCCGTCCTGGGTGATGCCGATCGGGAGGACGTCGTACTTCGTCCGGTCGATGGCCTTGAGGACGGCGCCGGCCGTGACCACGGAGATCCCGTGTTCGGAGCTGCGCCCGCCGAACACGACGGCCACACGCGGCTTGCGAGGCGGCTGCTCGGGGCTCTGGGGGAGGTTCTCGGTGCTCATATCGCGTTGAGAGTACCCGTTGGTAGGGCCCGGAGACAGCGCCCGCCGCCTCGCGTCGCTCAGCGTCGTTCGGGCTTCGCGCTGCGCGACATCAGCTCCTTGAGCGCCACCACCGGAGGCTTGCCCTCGTGCACGATGCCGACGACCGTCTCCGTGATCGGCATGTCGACGCCGTGCCGGCGGGCCAGATCCAGCACCGACTCGCAGGACTTGACGCCCTCGGCGGTCTGCTTGGTGACCGCGATGGTCTCCTGGAGGGTCATGCCCTTGCCGAGGTTGGTGCCGAAGGTGTGGTTGCGGGACAGCGGCGAGGAGCAGGTGGCCACCAGGTCGCCCAGGCCGGCGAGTCCGGAGAAGGTCAGCGGGTCGGCGCCGAGCGCCATGCCGAGCCGGGTCGTCTCGGCGAGGCCGCGCGTGATGAGGGAGCCCTTGGCGTTGTCGCCGAGGCCCATGCCGTCCGCGATGCCGACGGCGAGGCCGATGACGTTCTTCACGGCTCCGCCCAGTTCGCAACCCACCACGTCCGTATTGGTGTACGGGCGGAAGTAGGGCGTGTGGCAGGCGGCCTGGAGCCGCTGGGCGACGGCCTCGTCGGTGCAGGCGACGACGGCGGCGGCCGGCATCCGCGCGGCGATCTCCCGGGCCAGGTTGGGCCCGGTGACGACGGCGATCCGGTCCGGGCCGACCTTGGCGACGTCGTCGATGACCTCGCTCATCCGCATCGCGGAGCCGAGTTCGACGCCCTTCATCAGCGACACGAGGACCGTGTCGGGAGCGAGCAGCGGGCTCCACTCGGCGAGGTTGCCGCGCAGGGTCTGCGAGGGGACCGACAGGACCGTGAAGTCGGCGTCCGCCGCGGCTTCGGCGGGGTCCGTGGTGGCCCGCACGTTCTCCGGGAGCTCGACGCCCGGGAAGTAGTCGGGATTGGTCCGCGTGGAGTTGATGGCCTCCACGACCTCCGGGCGGCGTCCCCACAGGGTGACCTCGCAGCCCGCGTCGGCGAGCACCATGCCGAAGGCCGTGCCCCACGAACCGGCGCTCAGGACCGCCGCCTTGACCGGTGTGCTCACTTGCCCAGCCCCTCTTCCTGCACGGTCTGCCCGGACTTCTGGTGCGTCTCCGTCTGCTGCGTCTGCGCCTGGGTGCGGCGCCGCTGCTCGATCCGCTCCCGCCGCGGGTCGTAGGGCGTCGCGGGCGCCTTCTCGCCGCGGATCTCCTCCAGCTGGCGGGTGATGGCGGCCATGATGACCTCCGTGGCCTCCTTCAGCAGGTCCGCGGTCATCTCCCGGTCGTAGAACCGCGTGAGGTCCACCGGCGGTCCGGCGAGCACGCGGTGCGTCTTGCGCGGCAGCAGACGCGGCTTCTTCGCGTACGGCGGCAGCAACTCGTTGCAGCCCCACTGGGCGACGGGGATCACCGGGCACTTGGTCTGCAGGGCGACGCGGGCCGCCCCGGTCTTGCCGGTCATGGGCCAGCCGTCCGGGTCGCGGGTGAGGGTGCCCTCGGGGTAGAAGGCGACGCATTCCCCGCGGTCCACGGCGTCGATCGCGGCCCGGAAGGCGCTCAGCGCGTCCGTGCTCTCGCGGTAGACGGGGATCTGCCCGGTGCCCCGCATGGCGGCCCCGACGAATCCCTTCTTGAAAAGCCCGCTCTTCGCGAGGAATCGCGGGACGCGCCCGGTGTTGTACTGAAAGTGCGCGTAAGCGAAGGGGTCGATGTGCGAATTGTGGTTCACCGCGGTGATAAATCCACCCTCGGCCGGAATGTGCTCCATTCCGCGCCAGTCCCGCCTGAGCAGAACCACCAGCGGCGGTTTGCAGATCACCGCGGCGAAGCGGTACCAGAAGCCGATTCTGCGGCGGGGCACGCGGACACCTTCCTCTAGGGCCTGAAGCGGGGGCCACCGGGGGGCCGCACAAGTGTCGCCCCAGGCCGCCGGTCTGTCGAGAACACCGTACGCCCCGACACGCCGACCGCCCGATGCCCCGGGTGACAATGACCGCGACAAGAGGAGGACGGAACACCCGTGCAGTGGACCCTGGTCGTACCCCTGAAGCCCCTGGCCCAGGCCAAGAGCAGGCTTGCGGACACCGCGGACGACGGGCTGCGGCCGGACCTGGCGCTGGCCTTCGCCCAGGACACGGTGGCGGCCGCGCTGGCCTGCCCGGCGGTGCGTGATGTGGCAGTCGTCACGGACGACGCCCGGGCGGGCCGTGAGCTGGCCGCTCTGGGCGCGGCGATCATCCCCGACGAGCCGGGCGGCGGCCTCAACGCCGCGCTCGCACACGGGACGGGCGTCATACGGTCCGCGCGTCCGGGAAGTCCGGTGGCGGCGCTGAACGCCGACCTCCCGGCGCTGCGCCCGCAGGAATTGTCCCGGGTCCTCGATTCCGCCGCTGAATTCCCGCGCGCATTTCTCCCGGACGCGGCCGGGATCGGCACGACCCTGCTGGCGGCCGCCCCGGGCCTGGAATTGCGTCCGGCCTTCGGCACCGATTCCCGGGCCCGGCACCACAAGTCCGGCGCGGTGGAACTGTCCCTCACCGCCGTGGATTCCGTACGCCAGGACGTGGACACCGGCGACGACCTGCGCAGCGCCCTGGCCCTGGGGGTCGGCCCTCATACGGCCGCGGCCGCCGCGCGCTTGCTGATACCCGGGCAGTAGGCTGCGGCCATGCAGGCGACCGCGTACACGTACGACCCCGAAAGCCGCAGTGGGCAGGTGCTCCTGGACGACGGCACCCCGGTGCCCTTCGACGCGGCGGCGTTCGACGCGGGGGGCCTGAGACTGCTGCGTCCGGGGCAGCGGGTCCGGATCGAGGTGGAGGGCCCGAAGGAGAGCCTCCGCATTACTCTCGTGACACTCCAGACCCTCTGACCACTCCTGAACACACCGCGGGCCGGACTCCGTGCGGGAGTCCGGCCCGGCGCGTGAATACCCCGGCGCCCCTACTTCTTGCGGGCGGTGGTCTTCTTGGCGGTGGTCTTGCGCGCCGTCGACTTCTTGGCGGGCGCCTTCTTGGCCGTCGCCTTCTTCGCCGGGGCCTTCTTGGCGGTGGTCTTCTTCGCGGCGGTGGTCTTGGACGTCGCCGTGGTCTTCTTGGCGGGCGCCTTCTTGGCCGTCGTCTTCTTCGCGGCGGCCGTCTTGGTGGTGGCCTTCTTCGCCGTGGTCTTCTTGGCGGTGGTCTTCTTCGCGGCGGCCGTCTTCGTGGTCGCCTTCTTCGCGGCGGCCTTCTTGACCGTCGCGCCGGCACCGCCGGTCAGGCTGCCCTTGGGTGCCTTCTTGACGGACACCTCACCACCACGCGGGAGCTTCTTCGAGCCGCTGACCAGGTCCTTGAAGCCCTGGCCCGCGCGGAAGCGCGGAACGGAGGTCTTCTTGACCCGAACCCGCTCGCCCGTCTGGGGATTACGGGCGTAGCGGGCCGGACGGTCGACCTTCTCGAAGGAACCGAAGCCGGTGACGGAGACCCTCTCACCTGCGACGACCGCGCGGACGATGGCGTCCAGTACATGGTCGACAGCGTCGGCGGCCTGCTGGCGGCCGCCCATCTTGTCGGCAATCGCTTCTACGAGCTGCGCCTTGTTCACGTCTTCCCCTTCGGAGACATCGCCAGAACGAAAGTGTTCAAGCTTTTTCGCACGTTAGGCAGATATATACCGCAAATCAAACACGAAACGGGCTTATCACCCTTGTGCCGCAACGAACTCGACGGTGTCGACGGGTTCAGCGTTCCTCGTCGGGGAGACACCCCTCGTCGAGGTCCGCGGTGAACCGCTCCAGCCGCCTTGCCGCGTCGGCGAGATCGTGCTTGGCCGCGGCCGTAATGACCAGCAGCTTCCGGGTCAGCGCCATCCGTACGCCCTCCGGGACTTGCAGTGCGCGCACCCTTGCGTGCGCTTCCTTGAGTTGGTCCGCGACTGCCGCATAGAGCTCGAGTTGGCCGTCGTGTTCCATGCACAGATTGTGCCATCTGGGGCGAGTTGTCGCCTGCGCAGGGGACAACTGCCGCCTCAAACGGCCTTCCGGGCGCACACGGAAGTCACGGCTGTACCACTCGCGTACCCCAACAACCACCGGCATAACGTGGGAAGTTGACAGCCCCGGCCCGGACGTGCAGGGCCGTTCGGGTGCAGACACAGCTGTACCCCCGATCGGGCTGATCGGGGGTACAGAGGGGGTCTTGCCGTGGCCGAAAGTCGCCTTGCTCAGGGGCGGCGGATCGTGCTCCGGATCAGACCGGGAGCGTCCGCGGCTTGAACGACGGGCGCTTCGCCTCGTACGCGGCGATGTCCGCCTCGTTCTGGAGGGTGATCGAGATGTCGTCGAGGCCGTTCAGCAGCCGCCAGCGGGAGTTCTCGTCCAGCTCGAAGGAGGCGGTGATGCCCTCGGCACGCACCTCACGGCTCTCCAGGTCGACGGTGATCTCCGCCTGCGGGTCCTTTTCGGTGAGCTCCCACAGCGCGTCCACGATCTTCTGCTCCAGAACCACCGTGAGCAGGCCGTTCTTGAGCGAGTTGCCGCGGAAGATGTCAGCGAAGCGGGAGGAGATCACGGCCTTGAAGCCGTAGTTCTGCAGCGCCCAGACCGCGTGCTCACGGGAGGAGCCGGTGCCGAAGTCGGGGCCGGCGACCAGGACGGTCGCGCCCTGGCGCTCGGGCTGGTTGAGGACGAACGTCTCGTCCTTGCGCCAGGCCTCGAACAGCCCGTCCTCGAACCCGTCGCGCGTGACCTTCTTGAGCCAGTGGGCGGGGATGATCTGGTCGGTGTCGACGTTGCTGCGGCGCAGCGGGACGGCCCGGCCGGTGTGGGTGGTGAATGCTTCCATGACTGATCAGACTCCAGCGGGCGTACGGGTCTCGGCGTCGGACAGGTCGGCCGGGGAGGCCAGGTGGCCCAGCACCGCGGTCGCGGCCGCGACCTGCGGCGACACCAGGTGCGTACGGCCGCCCTTGCCCTGCCGGCCCTCGAAGTTGCGGTTGGAGGTGGACGCGGAGCGCTCACCCGGGGCCAGCTGGTCGGGGTTCATGCCCAGACACATGGAGCAGCCCGCGTGCCGCCACTCGGCGCCGGCCTCCTTGAAGACGACGTCCAGACCCTCGGAGACGGCCTGCAGACCGACCCGCGCGGAGCCCGGGACGACCAGCATCCGTACCCCGTCGGCGACTTTGCGGCCCTTGAGCAGCTCGGCGGCGGCGCGCAGGTCCTCGATGCGGCCGTTGGTGCAGGAGCCTACGAAGACGGTGTCCACCTTGATGGACCGCAGCGGCTGCCCGGCCTCCAACCCCATGTACTCCAGGGCCTTTTCGGCGGCGTAGCGCTCCGAAGCGTCTTCGTACGAAGCAGGATCGGGGACGGACGCCGAAAGCGGTGCGCCCTGCCCCGGGTTGGTGCCCCAGGTGACGAACGGCGACAGCTCGGCGGCGTCGATGACGACCTCGGCGTCGAACTCGGCGTCCTCGTCCGTCCGCAGCGTCTTCCAGTACGCGACGGCGGCGTCCCAGTCCTCGCCCTCGGGGGCGTGCGGGCGGCCCTTGAGGTACGCGAAGGTGGTCTCGTCGGGGGCGATCATGCCCGCGCGGGCGCCGGCCTCGATCGACATGTTGCAGATGGTCATCCGGGCCTCCATCGAGAGCTTCTCGATGGCCTCGCCGCGGTACTCCAGGACGTAGCCCTGGCCGCCGCCGGTGCCGATCTTGGCGATGATCGCGAGGATCAGGTCCTTGGCGGTGACGCCCTCGGGCAGTTCGCCGTTGACCGTGATCGCCATGGTCTT
Organism: Streptomyces sp. SudanB52_2052; assembly: GCF_964272415.1. NCBI lineage: Bacteria > Bacillati > Actinomycetota > Actinomycetes > Kitasatosporales > Streptomycetaceae > Streptomyces > Streptomyces sp. SudanB52_2052. Next base: position 2,664,389 of record NZ_OZ186796.1, read on the forward strand.
CGGGCGGCTCATGGGCAGCGTCTGGGTGGCCAGCACGTGCTCCACCTGGGAGGTGCCGATACCGAACGCGAGTGCGCCGAAGGCGCCGTGCGTGGAGGTGTGCGAGTCACCGCAGACGACGGTGGTGCCCGGCTGCGTCAGGCCCAGCTGCGGGCCGACGACGTGCACGACGCCCTGCTCGACGTCGCCCAGCGGGTGCAGGCGCACCCCGAAGTCGGCGGCGTTCTTGCGCAGGGTCTCCAGCTGGACCCGGGAGACGGGGTCGGCGATGGGCTTGTCGATGTCGAGGGTGGGGGTGTTGTGGTCCTCGGTGGCGATGGTGAGGTCGAGGCGCCGCACCTTGCGCCCGCTCTTGCGGAGACCGTCGAAGGCCTGCGGGCTGGTCACCTCGTGCAGCAGGTGCAGATCGATGAAGAGAAGGTCGGGCTCGCCCTCGGCGCGCCGGACGACATGGTCGTCCCAGACTTTCTCCGCGAGTGTCCTACCCATCGCTGTTCCCTCCGGCCGACGGCGATCGCCGACCCAACTAGAGATCTTGAGGAGGCGGGCCCGCGCCCCTGGTTCCGGGCATCCGCCGCCAGGCCCGTACGTCACGGGCCGTTGTGACTTCGTGTCTTCCAGAGTGGCGGGTTCCACGGAAATTTGAACTTGCGTTTCACAGAGTGAGACGCGAGTATCGTTTCATGGACAACAGTAGCGGCGTCGGCGTTCTGGACAAGGCGGCCCTCGTCCTGAGCGCTCTGGAGTCCGGTCCGGCCACCCTCGCGGGTCTGGTCGGTGCCACCGGACTGGCACGACCCACGGCCCACCGCCTGGCCGTGGCGCTGGAACACCACCGCATGGTGGCGCGCGACATGCAGGGCCGTTTCATTCTCGGCCCGCGTCTGGCCGAGCTGGCCGCGGCCGCGGGTGAGGACCGTCTCCTCGCCACCGCGGGCCCGGTGCTCACGCATCTCCGTGACGTCACGGGCGAGAGCGCGCAGCTCTACCGCCGCCAGGGCGACATGCGCATCTGCGTCGCCGCGGCGGAGCGCCTGTCCGGTCTGCGGGACACGGTCCCGGTCGGCTCGACGCTCACGATGAAGGCCGGCTCCTCGGCGCAGATCCTGCTGGCCTGGGAGGAGCCGGAGCGGCTGCACCGCGGTCTGCAGGGGGCGCGCTTCACGGCGACGGCCCTGTCGGGCGTACGGCGGCGGGGCTGGGCGCAGTCGATCGGTGAGCGGGAGCCGGGGGTCGCGTCGGTGTCCGCGCCGGTGCGGGGCCCTTCCAACCGTGTCGTGGCGGCCGTGTCGGTGTCCGGCCCGATCGAGCGTCTGACCCGTCACCCGGGCCGGATGCATGCGCAGGCTGTGATCGATGCGGCGGGGCGCCTGTCCGAGGCCCTTCGGCGCACCGGCTGAACGGTTCGGGGGAGGTCGGCCTCAACGCCGCGGCAGGCTTTCCCCGACCAGGCGCCATGGCAGCTTGGGGTTCCGTGTCGGCAGCCGGCCGTCTGTGGTTGTTCGCGCAGTTCCCCGCGCCCCTAACGGCACGAGGCCCTCCACCCGAAGTGGAGGGCCTCGTGTATGCGTACCCCCGACCGGATTCGAACCGGCGCTACCGCCTTGAGAGGGCGGCGTGCTAGGCCGCTACACAACGGGGGCGTGGACTCTGCGTTTCCGCAGGTCCGAGCTGGTCTACCTGGACTCGAACCAAGACTAACTGAACCAGAATCAGTCGTGCTGCCAATTACACCATAGACCAATGTGGTTTAGACCAGTCAGTACCCCCGACCGGATTCGAACCGGCGCTACCGCCTTGAGAGGGCGGCGTGCTAGGCCGCTACACAACGGGGGCCCTAGCGATCCCGACAAGATCGGAACCAGTACCCCCGACCGGATTCGAACCGGCGCTACTGCCTTGAGAGGGCAGCGTGCTAGGCCGCTACACAACGGGGGCTTTGCAGATGAGCTCTGCGAGCTGGCCTACCTGGACTCGAACCAAGACTAACTGAACCAGAATCAGTCGTGCTGCCAATTACACCATAGGCCACTGGAACGCAAGCCCCCCAAGGGGGTTCTTGTTCTAGTTCGCTCCCCCGGGCTCCGGCCTTTCGGCCCGCTCCCCGGCGGCGCAGGAAGAACATTACCCGAAGGTGGACGGGGCTCCAAAACGAGTATCCGCGCCGAGGAGCGAGGGCAGTTCGGCGAGGGAGGCGATGCGGTGCGGCCCGGCGGGCGGGTCGATCGTGGCGTACAGGCCGCCGCGGTCGATCCACACCGACAGCAGCCCGGCCTCGGCCGCGCCCCGCCCGTCGATCTCCGGGTGGTCACCGACGTACGCCACCTGGTGCGGAGCCAGGGCGAGGGTCTCGCATACGGCGTGGAAAGCGCCGGCCTCGGGTTTGGAGACGCCGAGTTCCGCCGCGCACAGGATGGCCTCGAAGCGGTCGTGGACGCCGAGGGCGCGCAGTTTGCGGTCCTGGACGTGGAGGCTGGAGTTGGAGAGCACCGCGTGCCGGTGGCTGGCGGCGAGGGCGTCGAGGACGGGCAGGACGTCCGGGAACAGCGTCCAGACCGCCTCGTAGTGGGCGATGTACCGCTGGAACCAGGCGTCGGCCTCGGCGTCGGTCAGTTCCTGCCCGAGGAACACCCGCACGCGGTCGCGCCGCTGGTCCTCGAAGGTGGCCTCGCCCGCGGCGAAGCGCGCCCACTGCAGCTCGGTGATCTCCCGCCAGCGGGCGAGGGCCTGCTCGACGGTGCCGTGGTCGTCGAGCAGGCCCTCGGCCGCCAGGTGGGCGCGCATGCCGAGGCGGTCGGCGGTGGTGTAGTCGAAGAGGGTGTCGTCGACGTCCCAGACCACGGCTTGGATGCTCATGGTCGGACCGTACCCACCGCGACCGGTCCTCAGCCCAGCGTCATCGTGCCGGAGAGGGTCAGGTCGGGGCCCTGGTCGTCACGGGGGTGGGCGGTGAGCTTCCATGTGTAGGTGCCGCCCGTGACTCCGGCGCCGCTGTCGGTGGTGCCGTCCCAGGCGGGGCGTACGGCGGCTCCGGTGGAGGCGCCGGTCAGGGTGCGCAGGACCGTGCCGGAGGCGGTGGCGAGGGTCAGGGTCCAGGTGGAGGGCTTGTTCAGCTGCCACACCGGCGCCCAGGGGAACGACCTGCCGATCACGGACGGTGAGTAGACCTGGGCCTCCATCTGCGCGAGGGGTGAGGCGGGGACGCCGCTGGGGACGATCGACACCTCGCCGTACGTGCCGTTGAGGTAGGCGATGTGGCCGCCGAAGCGGTCGACGGCCCAGCGGCCGTTGCTGCCGCCGGTGTTCTGGTCCGTGGTCGGCAGCTTCACCAGGGTGCGGGTGGCGGCGGCGCCGGTGTGGAAGTCGGTGAGCAGCAGTTCGTGGGTGGTGCGGTTCTCGCGGAGCAGGAAGCCGTCGGCGAGGCGGGCCGGGGCGTGGTCGGCCGGGACCGTGATCCTGCGTTGGGTGGCCCGGTCGTAGACGCCCGCGGTGGTGCCGCAGGACCAGTACAGCCAGGTGTTGACGGCTTGCAGGTCCGTAGGGGTGCAGGGGGCGCCGGTGGTGACGGTGGTGGTCGTGCCGGTCTTGAGGTTGCGGCCGGTGGCCGTCCCCGGGGTGCTGCCCGGGGTCCACAGGGTCTGGCCCCACACCGCGGCGGCGGTGCGGTCGCGGGTGAGCACGGTCGTGCCGCTCGTGGCGCCGCGCGGGAAGTCGACGACCCGCTGCTTGCCGGAGCCACCGTTGTAGAGCACGTAACGGCCGGTGCTGCCGGCGATACGGCCGCCGGAGTCGCCGTCGGTGGGCGCGCCGAGGAGGGTGGTGGTGTCGAGACCGGCGTTCACCACGGACTCCTCCCCGTTCGCGTTGGTGTGCAGGTGGCTGACGCGGCCGTCGCCCAGGGCCTCCAGCTGGGGGCAGGCGGCGTCGCCGCCGAGGCACGTGGGGGCGGCCAGACCCGGACTGCGGGGGGTCTGGGGGCCCGTGGGTCGGCCGGCGGCGTCCAGTTGGAAGCCGCTGTAGCGGAGCGAGGCGCCCGGGGTGGCGCCGTGCAGGAGCAACTCGCCGGCGGCGACGGCCAGTCCCTGGACGGCGGTCGCGGCGGCGGGGACCCGGGTCACCTGGGTGGTGGTGAGGCCGCCGTTGTCGTCGAGGCCGATGCGGTGGATGTTCCAATCGAGGCTGGAAGGGCCGGCGGTGGCCAGGGCGCCGCCGTCCAGCGTCGGGCCGATCCCGCCGAACGACGAAGTCAGCACGGTGTTCGTGGCGCCGGTGGCGAGGGAGCGGGCGGTCAGTGCCGCCTCGGTGCCGCCCAGGACGAAGTCCGGGTTGCCGAGCAGGAGCTGGTCGCCCACGACCGCTTCGAGCTGTACGCCCGTCCTGGTGAGGGCGGTGGGCTCGGTGCCGGGCTCGGAGTCCACCCGGATCGCCTTCCAGTCGGCGACGAGCCAGCGGTCGTTGAAGGCGAGCTCCGGGGTGGCCTCGTCGGCGGTGACGTACGTGCGGAAGGCGCCGTCGGCGAGGTCGACCAGGCCCACCGAGGTCTTGCCGTCCAGCACGTAGACGATCGCCAGGCGGGTGACCGAGCCGCCGGTGCGGTAGAAGACGGGCCGGGCGCCTGCGGGGAAACCGGTGACGGGTCGGTCGGCGATGACCGTGCCGTCGGTGGCGCGCAGGACGTGCAGGGCGCCGGTGGAGTCCAGAGTCAGCACGCTCCAGCCGACGGCGGCCCGGTAGGCCTGGTCGGAGGGGAGGGTGACGGTGGCGGTCGCCCCGGTGGAGCGGTGCCGCTGCACGACCTTCTGCCCGTCGCGGGTGGTCATGACGTCGGTGCCGCTCGCCAGGTCGTCGGGGCCGGCGTGGGCGGGCGGGACCGCGTCGGGGTAGTCCACCGTGGTGACCGAGGTGGTCCCCGGCCGGTACTGGAAGCCGGACGCCCCGGCCCACGGGTAGTCGACGGTCACGCGCTTCTCCGTGACGAGTCGTACCGTGCCGACCGGTTCGCCCGCCGCCACAGCGGCCTGCGCGGGTGCGGTCAGCACGGTGCAGGACAGGGCCACCACCCCGCCGACGGCCGCGTGGACGAGTCTTCGTGAACGGCTCATGTTCCTCTCCCCCTGTACCAGGGCGCACACGCGCACCGTGCGCACAGGGGCATCCAACGCCCCCGTCCGGGACGGGAGTTGGCCGGAACGGTGAACTCCGGGTGACGGCTGGGCGGACACGGCGAGGGCGGCGTCCGAACCGGACGCCGCCCTCGTGGGAACCGTGTCGTTACGCGGCCAGCTTCGCCAGCGCCGCGTCGATCCGGGCCAGGGTCTTCTCCTTGCCCAGGACCTCCAGGGACTCGAACAGCGGCAGGCCGACCGTGCGGCCGGTGACGGCGACGCGGACCGGGGCCTGGGCCTTGCCGAGCTTGAGGCCGTGGGCCTCACCGGCGGCCAGGACGGCCTCCTTGAGCGACTCGGCGGAGGTCCAGTCGGCCGCCTCCAGCTTCTCGCGGGCCGTGCGCAGCAGGGCGTCCGAGCCCTCCTTCATGGCCTTGTTCCAGGAGGCCTCGTCCTCGACCGGCTCCGGCAGGAACAGGAAGTCGACGTTGTCGGTGATCTCCGACAGGACCTTGAGGCGGGTCTGCGCGTGCGGGGCGATGGCCTGCCACTGCGCCTCGTCGAAGGCCTCCGGGGCCCAGGGGGCGAACGGCGCCTGGAGCCACGGGCGGCAGCGCTCCGTGAAGTCCTTCACGTCCAGCATGCGGATGTGGTCGCCGTTGATGGCCTCGCACTTCTTCAGGTCGAAGCGGGCCGGGTTCGGGTTCACGTCGGAGATGTCGAAGGCCGCGATCATCTCGTCGATGGAGAAGACGTCCTGGTCGGCCGAGAGGGACCAGCCGAGCAGGGAGAGGTAGTTGAGCAGGCCCTCGGGGAGGAAGCCGCGCTCCCGGTAGAGGTTCAGGCTGGACTGCGGGTCGCGCTTGGAGAGCTTCTTGTTGCCCTCGCCCATGACGTACGGCAGGTGGCCGAACTCGGGGATGCCCTTGGCGATGCCCAGCTCGATCAGCGCCTTGTACAGGGCGATCTGGCGGGGGGTGGAGGAGAGCAGGTCCTCGCCGCGCAGGACGTGGGTGATCTCCATCAGGGCGTCGTCGACCGGGTTGACCAGCGTGTACAGCGGGGCGCCGTTGGCACGGACGATGCCGTAGTCCGGGACGTTCTCCGGGGTGAAGGTCAGCTCGCCGCGGACCAGGTCGGTGAAGGTGATCGTCTCGTCGGGCATGCGGAAGCGGACGATCGGCTCGCGGCCCTGGGCCTGGTACTCCTCGACCTGCGCGGCGGTCAGCTCGCGGCAGTGGCCGTCGTAGCCGGAGGGCTTGCCGGCGGCGCGGGCGGCCTCGCGGCGGGTGTCCAGCTCCTCCTGAGAGCAGTAGCAGTGGTAGGCGTGGCCGGCGTCGAGCAGCTTGACGGCGACGTCCTTGTACAGGTCCATGCGCTGCGACTGCCGGTACGGCGCGTGCGGGCCGCCGACCTCGGGGCCCTCGTCCCAGTCGAAGCCCAGCCAGCGCATCGAGTCGAGCAGCTGGGTGTACGACTCCTCGGAGTCGCGGGCCGCGTCGGTGTCCTCGATGCGGAAGACCAGGGTGCCCTGGTGGTGCTTGGCGAACGCCCAGTTGAACAGGGCGGTGCGCACCAGGCCCACGTGGGGGTTACCGGTGGGCGACGGGCAGAAACGGACGCGTACGGAGGAGCCGGGTGCGCTAGCCACGCTTGACAACCTTGTTGGTGAGAGTGCCGATGCCTTCGATGGTGACGGCGACCTCGTCGCCGACGTTGAGGGGGCCGACCCCAGCCGGGGTGCCCGTGAGGATCACGTCGCCGGGGAGCAGCGTCATGGCCTCGGAGATGTTGACGATCAGGTCCTCGACGGAGTGGATCATCTCGCTGGTGCGGCCGAGCTGGCGCTGCTGGCCGTTGACCGTGAGCTGGATGGTCAGGTCGGAGGGGTCGAGGTCGGTCTCCACCCAGGGGCCGAGGGGGCAGGAGCTGTCGAAGCCCTTGGCCCGGGCCCACTGCTTCTCGCGCTTCTGGACGTCGCGGGCGGTGATGTCGTTGGCGCAGGTGTAGCCGAAGATGACGTCCTTGACGCGCTCGCGCGGGACCTCGCGGCACATCCGGCCGATGACCACGGCCAGCTCGGCCTCGTGGTGCACCTCTGAGGAGAAGGACGGGTACTGGATCTCGTCGCCGGGGCCGATCACCGAGGTGGACGGCTTGAAGAAGGCGAAGGGGGCCTCGGGCACCTCGTTGCCCAGTTCGCGCGCGTGCTCGGCGTAGTTGCGGCCGAAGGCCACGACCTTGTTGGGGAGCACCGGCGGCAGCAGCCTCACCTTGCCGACCGGCACCTTCGTGCCGGAGAGCTCGTAGTCCGCGAACGGGATGCCCTTGATGATGTCCAGGACGAGCTCGTCCTGCTTCTCGCCCTCGATGGCGCCGAAGGCGACGTTCCCGTCGATGGAGAATCTGGCGATGCGCACGGGATGCTTGGCCCCTTGACTGAAGCGGCTGGAGTCTGACGCTCCAGGCTAACGCGGGGAGGTGCCCGCGCCGCGCGCATGACGAAGGGGCGCCCCGGTCGGTGGGGGCGCCCCTCGGAGTTCGTATCCTGCCGCCGTGAGCATCCGGCGGCCGGCACGCGTACTACTTGGTGTCACTCCGCGGCCGCGGCGGCCGCGACGGGGATCTCCATGAGGACGGTGCGCTTGGGGTTGGCGGTCTGGGCCGGGAGTTCGACGGGGTGCTCCGGCTGTTCCGGCGTCTGCAGTTCGTCGGCGCCGTCGAGGTGCGCCAGCGTCGTGCGTCGCGGGTTGGCGATCTTGTGGAACATCGTCGTCGTCTTCACTGTTTACTTGACCCTGTCCTGTGACGGGCACCCCGAGGGTGCGAGAGCACCGCGGGGGCGCGGGTTGTCGGTTTTGCCATCTCTGTAAAGCGTCAGGCTAAACACGAGATTCCCGGCACAGCCGCCGGGGGTCCATGATCAGCATGTGAGTTTTCTCACGGATCAGGGGTCGAATCGGTCAATCCGGACTCGCGAGTAGCCCCAACGAAACGGACATTGGCCCACTGAAGCCCTCATTCCGCTCCTGATCATGGCGACTGGGACACCCGTCGCGGCTCGGCGACTCGCGGGCATACGTCCGAAATGGACGAACTCACTTTCTACGACCGGTGATCCGGCCCTCACGTGGTGTCACCTATGTCACGGCCTGGCCTACGAGCCTTGTTGGAGATCCCGTGCTGTGCTGGAATGCCACGGACCGCCGCGGGATCGAGCCGGCGCACAGGGGGCGCACAGACGCGCCGAGTGGCGGCCAGAAGGGGGAGCCAGCGCCGGTCACTCACGACCACCACGGGGGCGTACTCAGGGCGTCCCCAGAACGCCGACACCGTGCTCCGCCGTTCTGACGACGGAGTGCCTGGTCCAGAGGTTGCGACGCTAGTGCAGGGACGTTTCAAGAGGGATGGCAGCGCTTCGGCGGAGCCGGAGCCGCACGGCGGGACCGACCGAGGTCCCTCGCCCCAGCACGCCCAGAACCCGAGCCCGGCCGGTGACGGCGGTGAGCGCTCCGGGCGCCCCGGTGCGTCGGTCCCCTCGGGGTCCGCGAGCCCGGCCCCGCCCCTGAAGCCGCCGGCGGGCCCGACCGGCCCCGGCCCGCGAATAGCCCTGCGCAACTGGCGCATCTCCACCCGACTGGTGTCGCTGCTCGCGCTCCCGGTGGTCGCGGCCACCTCGCTGGGCGCGCTGCGCATCAACCAGTCCATGGACGACATCCAGCAGCTCGACAACATGAAGCTGCTGACGGACATGACCAAGCAGGCCACCGAGCTGTCCGCCGCCCTCCAGGAGGAGCGCGACCAGTCGGCGGGCCCGCTCGCGCACGGCGGCAAGGCCACCGACTTCACGGTCAAGGGCCTGCGCGAGAAGACCGACCGGGCGATGAAGAACTTCCTCGACAGCTCCGAGGAGATCGACAGCGCCAGCAAGGACGGCAACCTCAAGGGCGTCCGCGAGTACCTCATCCAGATCGCCGGTGAGCTCGGCGACCTGGCGCAGATCCGCAAGAGCGCCTACGCCTCCGAGGGCAACTCCACGCAGACGATCGAGGCGTACCACCGTCTGATCGAGAACCTGATCGACCTCTCCCAGGACATGGCCGAGGCGACCAGCAACCCGGACATGATCCAGCGCACGCGTGCGCTGGCCGCGTTCTCCTCCGCCAAGGAGTACTCGTCGATCCAGCGCGCGGCCCTCGCCGCGGCGCTGCCCGCGAGCAACACCACGACCGGCAAGCTCTCCCCGAACGACCGGCTCTACGCCCAGTCGGCCCTGGAGAGCCAGAAGTCCGAGATCCGCAGCTTCAAGAGCATCTACGGCGAGGACGCCGCCGCCGAGCTGCTCAAGCCGATCGAGGACGGCGGCAACTCCACGATCAAGGCGACCGACACCTACGCGGGCCGTGCCCTGGTCTCCGCGAGCGGTCTCGCGCAGCAGGACAAGCGGTCCTACCGCGACTGGCTGGACGACAGCTCCACCAAGATCCAGCAGATGAAGAACATCGAGCACACTCTGCTCGAGGAGATGGAACAGAAGGCCCGCGAGCTGCGCAGCGCCACCGAGCGCGACGCGATCATCTCCGGTGCGCTGATCCTGATCGTGCTCGGTGTGTCGCTGGTCGGCGCCTTCGTCGTGGCCCGCTCCATGATCCGCTCGCTGCGCCGCCTGGAGGAGACCGCGACGAAGGTCGCCTCCGACCGCCTGCCCGAGCTGGTCAAGCAGCTGTCCGAGTCCGACCCGCAGGACGTCGACACGTCCGTGGAGTCGGTCGGTGTGCACTCCCGGGACGAGATCGGCCGGGTGGCCGCGGCCTTCGACGACGTGCACCGCGAGGCGGTCCGCCTCGCCGCCGAGCAGGCCCTGCTGCGGGGCAACGTCAACGCGATGTTCACCAACCTCTCGCGCCGCTCCCAGGGCCTCATCCAGCGTCAGCTGTCGCTCATCTCCGAACTGGAGTCCCGCGAGGCCGACCCGGACCAGCTGTCCTCGCTGTTCAAGCTCGACCACCTCGCCACGCGCATGCGCCGTAACGGTGAGAACCTGCTGGTTCTCGCGGGTGAGGAGCCCGGTCGCCGGTGGACCCGCCCGGTCCCGCTGGTCGACGTGCTCCGCGCCGCCGCGTCCGAGGTGGAGCAGTACGAGCGCATCGAGCTGGCCGCCGTGCCGACGACCGAGGTCGCCGGACGCGTGGTCAACGACCTCGTGCACCTGCTCGCCGAGCTGCTGGAGAACGCGACCTCGTTCTCCTCCCCGCAGACCAAGGTCAAGGTCACCGGTCACGCCCTGCCCGACGGCCGGGTGCTGATCGAGATCCACGACACCGGCATCGGCCTGTCGCCCGAGGACCTCGCCGCGATCAACGAGCGGCTCGCCTCTCCCCCGACGGTGGACGTCTCCGTCTCCCGCCGCATGGGTCTGTTCGTGGTCGGCCGGCTCTCCCAGCGGCACGGCATCCGCATCCAGCTGCGCCCGTCCGACTCCGGTGGCACGACCGCGCTGGTCATGCTGCCCGTCGACGTCGCCCAGGGCGGCAAGAAGCCCCAGCCCAAGCAGGGCGGCCAGCCGCCGGTCGGCGGTGGCGGTCCGGCCGCCGCGCAGGCCGCGGCCGGTGCGGCGGCGGCCCGGCGGGCCGCCGGTGCCGGCCAGGGCGGCGGCGCCCTCGGGGCCGGTCCGTCCGGTGGCGGTGCCTTCGGCGGTGGTGCGTCCGGCGGTGGCCGGCTCGGGGCGGGCCAGGGCCCGCGTGCCGCGCTGCCCGGCCGGGACGGGGACGGCGGCCGTCCGGGAGCCCCGGGCGGAGCGCGTGGACCGCAGGGCGGCCCCGGCACCTCGCCGTTCGAGCAGGGCGGTCCCTCGCAGGGCCGGCCGGCTCCGGCGGGCGCCGGGTTCGGGCAGGCGCCGGGTGCCCCGCAGGGCCTTCAGGCCGCGGGCACCAACGGGCCGCAGGGCCAGGACGCCTTCGGCGGCGGCCGGGGCAGGCAGCAGGGCGGCAACGCCGAGCAGGGCCAGGGCCGTCGGCCGCAGCTGCCGCCGCGCGGTGGCCCGCGGGCCGAGCTGCCCGGCGGCGACCCGCAGCCGCGGGTGCCGAGCTGGAGCGACGAGAACGCCCAGCCGCCGGTGCCGCGTGCCTCGCTGGACGCCCCGCGCGGACATGAGGAGTCGGACGTCTCCCGTACGTCCGCCATGCCGCGGATCGACGACCACCAGGGCCCCGGCTCGACGGCGGAGATCCCGGCCGTGCCGAGCGACGACTTCGGCTCCCAGCAGTCGGACCCGTTCGCCGGTCCCGGCGCGAACGGCCAGCAGGGCCCGTTCGTCCGCCCGGACGTCTTCGGCGCCCCGGGCGGCCGCCGCGACGCCTCGTCCACGACCGGCCAGTTCCCGGCACCGCAGAGCCCGCAGTCCTACGACAACGGCTCGACCGGCCAGTACCCGGCGCCCCGCCAGGACGACAACTCCACCGGCCAGTACGGCTCGACCGGGCAGTACCCGGCGCCCCGCCAGGACGACAACTCCACCGGGCAGTACCCCGCGCCGCGCCAGGACAACGGCTCCGGCCGGCCCACCCTCCCGGGTCCGGCCACGCCTGCCGACCCGGCGGGCACGGGCCGGTTCGAGCGGCCGCAGGCCAACGGCGCCCGGGGCGGATCGGACTTCGGCGCCCCGCGCCCGCCCGCCCCGCAGGCCCGGCCCGCCCGGCAGGAGCCCGAGGCCCTGCCGCCGGCGTCCGGGCCGGGCGACGGTCGTACGCCGCTGTACGACACGCTGGAGACCAACTGGTTCCACGGCCAGCAGGAGCAGCAGCCGCAGAACAACGGCTCGGCTCCGGCCCCGCAGCAGCCGCAGGGACCCACCGGTCCCCAGCGGTCCGCCCCCACAGGCTGGCGTACCTCGCCGAACGACGACCTCGTCCGCCAGGCCGAGCGCGTTCGCCAGCCCGCCGCGGGCGGTGTCACCACCTCCGGCCTGCCTCGCCGGGTGCCCCGGGCGAACCTCGTCCCGGGCACGGCTCAGCAGCAATCGCACCAGAGCGGTCCTCAGGTCTCGCGCGCCCCCGATGACGTGCGCGGCCGGCTGACCAATCTCCGTCGGGGTATCGCACAGGGTCGTCAGGCCGGCTCCACCCAGACCGGCAGCTTCCCACGACCCACTCACCAGCAGGAGCGTTAGTTGAGTCCGATGAGCCAGGCGGCACAGAACCTCAACTGGTTGATCACCAACTTCGTGGACAACACCCCCGGGGTGTCCCACACCGTCGTCGTGTCCGCCGACGGTCTCCTCCTGGCGATGTCGGAGGGCTTCCCGCGCGACCGCGCGGACCAGCTCGCGGCCGTCGCCTCGGGCCTGACGTCCCTGACGGCGGGCGCCTCCCGGATCTTCGAGGGCGGTGAGGTGGCGCAGACGGTCGTGGAGATGGAGCGCGGATTCCTCTTCCTGATGTCCATCTCGGACGGCTCTTCGCTGGCGGTCCTCGCCCACCCCGAGTGCGACATCGGCCTCGTCGGCTACGAGATGGCGCTCCTGGTCGACCGCGCGGGCGCGGTCCTGACACCCGACCTGCGAGCTGAGCTCCAAGGCAGTCTGCTCCATTGATCGGCCCCGGCACCACCCGTCTCACCACATCACCGTCCGGCCGCCACACACCCCACACAGGCCTCGTCAGACGGCTCGACTGACCGACTTGCTGTCCCGCCCGGAGGACTCATGACCCCGCCCACCGCCTCTCATGATCCGTACGCGGAGCCGTACGAGGACGAGGGCGACCAGCCGCTGGTACGGCCGTATGCCATGACCGGCGGCCGGACGCGGCCGCGCTACCAGCTGGCCATCGAGGCACTGATCAGTACGACCGCCGACCCGGCGGCGCTCATGGGACTGCTCCCGGAGCACCAGCGCATCTGCCACCTGTGCCGTGAGGTGAAGTCGGTGGCCGAGGTCTCGGCGCTGCTCAACATGCCGCTCGGTGTGGCCCGGATCCTGGTCGCGGACCTCGCCGAGGCCGGTCTCGTCGCGATCCACCAGCCGGGCGGCGACGAGGCCACCGGTGCGCCGGACGTGACACTGCTCGAAAGGGTGCTCAGTGGACTTCGCAAGCTCTGACGCGGGTCGTTCCACCACCTCCGCGAAGATCGTGGTGGCTGGCGGCTTCGGCGTGGGCAAGACCACGTTCGTCGGCGCCGTCTCGGAGATCAACCCGCTGCGGACCGAGGCCGTGATGACCTCGGCGAGCGCGGGCATCGACGACCTGACGCACACCGGGGACAAGACCACCACCACGGTGGCCATGGACTTCGGCCGTATCACCCTGGACCAGGACCTGATCCTGTACCTGTTCGGTACGCCCGGTCAGGACCGGTTCTGGTTCATGTGGGACGACCTGGTGCGCGGCGCCATCGGCGCCGTGGTCCTCGTGGACACCCGCCGCCTGGCCGACTGCTTCCCCGCCGTCGACTACTTCGAGAACAGCGGCCTGCCCTTCGTCATCGCCCTCAACGGCTTCGACGGCCAGCAGCCCTACACACCCGACGAGGTACGCGAGGCCCTCCAGATCGGCCCCGACACCCCCATCATCACCACCGACGCCCGCCACCGCGCGGACGCGAAGAGTGCCCTGATCACGCTGGTCGAGCACGCGCTGATGGCACGGCTGAGGTAGCACCCAATTCAGAAGCGCCATACGGCAGTTGTCGTAGATGCTCCGGAGCCGGCTGTGTCCTTTGACACGGTCGGCCAAGGTGTTCATAACGTTTCGGCAGAGGAATCGGGTGGTACGGCCACGCGTCGCGCACATCCGGTCTCGCTGCGCGCACAATCGCCCCGCCTTTTGGCGGGGCTCGCTCTTTATGACCGTTTTATCTGGGGCTTACACCCTCCGGAATCCCTGCCCTCGACTGTTTGGAAGAGCGCAGGTCGTCGTGCTGGAATGCCTGAACTGCCCAATAGTCAATGACGTACTCGTCCGTCGAGGACGTGGTTGGGCTCTGAGACACTGCGGCACAACGTTGGTGCCGACCGCCGAGAGGTTGTTGGTCGAGTGAGGCGAAGCAAGAACAGTCCCGAGCCGTCGGCCCGGGGCAACTTCACCCCGCCGCCGCGCACAGCGGCGCCCGCCCCCGTGCCCGGTTCGGAGCCGACGGCCGCGCCCGCCCCGAGCGGCGGCCGTCTCTCCCCGCGCAACTGGCGCGTGGCGACCAGGCTCAACGCGATCCTGCTCATACCCGTGCTGGTCGGCCTCGTCATGGGCGGCTTCCAGGTCAAGAGCTCGATCGACACCTGGCAGGAGGCCGAGGACGCGGAGAACACCGCGCGTCTGGTCCGGGCCTCCCTGCTCTACGCCAACGCCCTCTACAACGAGCGCGACGCCTCGGCGGCGCCCCTGCTGAAGGGCAGCGCCCAGACCGCCCAGGACAAGGCGACCGTCGCCCAGGTCCGCAAGGCCACCGACGAGGCGGCCGACGCCTTCGACACCGCGGCCCAGAGCATGCCGGCCAAGCCCGGCCTGGAGCGCCGGCTGAAGCTGTTCCGCGAGGCGGAGCCGAAGCTGGCGACCCTGCGCCAGGTCGCGTACACCTCCAAGCTCAAGGGTGTGCAGACCGAAGAGGGCTACGTCGAGGTCGCGCACCCGCTGACGGAGTTCGCCAACGAGCTGGGCCTCGGCACCGGCAACATCACCAGCTACGGCCGGACCGTGTACGCCATCGAGCTCACCAAGGCGGCCCTGTCGCTGCAGCGCTCCATCGGCATGCACATCCTGATCAAGCCGGGCCCGGACGACGGCAACCTGGCCAGCCAGCGCATCGCCCTGTCCTCGTACGCCTACCTCGAGCGCATCGCCGTCGAGGAGTACATCGGCGGCGGTACCGAGGAGGACGCGGCCAAGCTCAAGGCGGCCGAGGCGAAGCTGAAGACCGACGGCGCCGCGATGGCCCGGGAGGCCAAGGCCAAGAACCCGGACTACGTGCCGCCGCCCTCCAAGCCGGAGACGATGGTCGCGGCCCTCGCGACGCTGCAGAGCACGGACCCCAGCGCCCGCGCCGCCCTCGCCGAGCGGGGCATCACCGCCGAGAACTGGTGGGCGGTCAACACCCTCAAGTTCAACGCCTACGAGAAGATCGAGGCGGACATGGCGGACAAGGCGGTGAGCGAGGCCTCGGACATCGCCGACACCGCCCAGCGCGACGCCTACATCACCGGTGCCGCCGTCGTCGTCGCCCTGCTCCTCGCCTTCATCCTGGCCGGCGCGGTCGCCCGCCAGATGAGCCGCTCGATGCGCCAGCTGCGCAACGCCGCCTTCGGCATCGCCGAGCAGCGCCTGCCGATGCTGGTCGACCAGCTCTCCCGCACCGACCCCGGCCGCGTCGACACCCGCGTCCAGGCCATCCCGATCACCACCACGGACGAGATCGGCGAGGTCGCCCGCGCCTTCGACCAGGTCCACCGCGAGGCCGTCCGGCTCGCCGCCGAGCAGGCCCTGCTGCGGGGCAACATCAACGCGATCTTCACCAACCTCTCGCGCCGCAACCAGTCGCTGATCGAGGGCCAGCTGACCCTCATCACCGACCTGGAGAACAACGAGGCCGACCCGGACCAGCTGGAGAACCTCTTCAAGCTGGACCACCTGGCGACCCGTATGCGCCGCAACGGCGAGAACCTCCTCGTCCTCGCCGGCGAGGAGCCGGGCCGCCGCTGGGACCAGCCGGTGCCGCTGGTCGACGTCCTGCGCGCCGCCTCGTCCGAGGTGGAGCAGTACGAGCGCATCGAGCTGTCCGGCGTCCCGGAGGCCGAGATCCACGGCCGCGCGGTCACCGACCTCGTGCACCTGCTCGCCGAGCTGCTGGAGAACGCGACGACGTTCTCCTCCCCGCAGACCAAGGTCCGCGTCACCGCGACCCGTCTCCCCGACGGCCGCGTGATGATCGAGATCCACGACAAGGGCATCGGCCTGACCGCCGAGGACTTCGCGGACATCAACCACAAGCTGGCCAACCCGCCGACCGTGGACGCCGCGATCTCGCAGCGCATGGGCCTGTTCGTGGTCGGCCGGCTGTCCGACCGGCACGGCATCCGCGTCCAGCTGCGCCCCTCGGGCGAGCAGGCCGGCACCACCTCGCTGGTCATGCTGCCCGACGCGATCACCCACGGCGGTGGCGGCGAGCAGCACGTGGACCGCGACGAGTTCACCGTCTCGCAGATCATCCCGGAGCAGAACTTCGGCGGCGAGAACTTCAACCAGCCGATGCGCACGGCGGCGGAGCTCGGCTTCGACGACAGCCGCTACTCGGACGTCCCCGACGACATACGCGAGCTGGACCCCGTCGGCCGCTCCCTGATGCGCGAGGAGCGCCGGGCGGCCCTGGAGGCCCAGGCCCACCAGCAGCCCGCCCTCCCCGGGCAGAACGCCCAGGAGCAGGCCGAGGCGCCCGCGTACCAGGACGAGTACACCGCGCAGCACGGCTACGACGCCGGCCAGGCCTACGACACCGGCCAGACCGGCTACCCGGAGCAGCAGCCCTCCGCGTACGACCGTCAGGCGCCGTACGAGGAGCAGCAGCGGCAGTCGTACGAAGAGCCGCAGCGGCAGTCGTACGAGGAGCAGTACTACGCGCCGAACGGCGGCCTGCCGCAGAACGACGCCTTCTCGTCGAACGGCGGCTACCCGGAGCCCTCCTATGCGGAGCCGGCCCAGGAGGAGCCCGCGGCGCCGGGTGCGGGCGTGCCCGGCGGCTTCCCCGCCTTCGAGCAGCGCCGTCACCAGGATGACTGGCCGCAGCAGGACGGTTACCAGAACGGCTACCCGAACCAGTACCCTTCTCAGGCTCCGGAAACGGAATCTGCGCAGGCCGCTGACGCGGGTGAGCAGGACCGCGTAGGCTTCGACCGTCCGGGACCGGCCCACTCCGCCGCACCCTCGCTGACCGACGCCGGGCTTCCCCGCCGCGGGTCCGCCGCGAGCGGTGCGAACGGCGCGGGCGGCGCCCGGCGAGCGAGCCAGGAGCCTCCCGCCTCCACCCCGGAGAGCAACGGCGACGGCGACTGGCGCTCGGCGAACGACGAGCGGTGGCAGCAGGCCTCGCAGCTCCGGAAGCCGAAGGCGGGCGGGGTCACCTCCTCCGGCCTGCCGAGGCGGGTACCCAAGGCCAACCTGTTCGAGGGTTCCGCCGAGAGCACTCCCCAGGGAGGCCCACAGGTCTCCCGTGCCCCGGAGGACGTCCGGGGCAGGCTGAGCAACCTGCGCCGGGGCGTCCAACGCGGACGCAGCGCAGGCAGTGAAACGAACGGCCAGGGCTTCGGTCCTGACAGCACCTACAACCAGGAGCGTTAGTGTGAGCCCGATGAGCCAGGCGGCACAGAACCTGAACTGGTTGATCACCAACTTCGTGGACAACACCCCGGGGGTGTCCCACACGGTGGTGGTCTCCGCCGACGGACTCCTTCTGGCGATGTCCGAAGGCTTCCCCCGCGACCGCGCCGACCAGCTCGCGGCCGTCGCCTCCGGTCTGACGTCTCTGACGGCAGGCGCCTCCCGGATCTTCGAGGGTGGCAGCGTGAACCAGACGGTTGTGGAGATGGAGCGGGGATTCCTCTTCATCATGTCCATCTCCGACGGCTCGTCGCTCGCGGTTCTCGCACATCCGGAGGCGGACATCGGCCTCATCGGGTACGAGATGGCGCTGCTCGTGGACCGAGCCGGTACGGTCCTGACGCCGGACCTTCGTGCGGAGCTCCAGGGGAGCCTGCTCAACTAATCGACGGACGGTGCGTTTTGGCGTCCCGTGGCCGTAAGGTTTCGGGACGCGGCTCCACAGCGATGGGTGCCAGGCACAGTCGGAGGAGGAGAAAGTGGCAACACCCCCAGGCGGTTCGTCTTCGGGCAACTGGTCGTACGGCCCTGCCCAGGGTCAGGGCGACGGTGGTCAGAACCCGAACCGTTACAACTTCCCCTCCGCACCGAGCCACCGGCAGCCGTACGCGCCACAGGGCCCCGGCCCGTCGCCGTACGACCAGCCGCCGGCCCCGCGCATCCAGCCCGTGCAGCCGCAGCGCCGCACCCCCGAGCCGGCGCCCGCCGGGGCGTCGAACAATCCGTTGGTGCGTCCGTACGCCATGACCGGCGGCCGGACCCGCCCGCGCTACCAGCTCGCCATCGAGGCGCTGGTGCACACCACTGCGCAGCCGCACCAGATGCAGGGCCAGTTGCCCGAGCATCAGCGGATCTGCAACCTCTGCCGGGAAATCAAGTCGGTCGCCGAGATCTCGGCGCTCCTCACGATCCCTCTCGGCGTGGCCAGGATCCTCGTCGCCGACTTGGCGGAGGCGGGACTGGTCGCCATCCATCAGCCCGGCGGCGACGAGAACGCCGGCGGCCAGCCAGACGTGACACTGCTCGAAAGGGTGCTCAGTGGACTTCGCAAGCTCTAGCGGAGGGCCTTCCCGCTCCACCACGTCCGCGAAGATCGTGGTGGCTGGCGGCTTCGGCGTGGGCAAGACCACGTTCGTCGGCGCCGTCTCGGAGATCAATCCGCTGCGCACAGAGGCCGTCATGACGTCCGCTTCGGCGGGCATCGACGACCTCACCCACACCGGGGACAAGACCACCACCACGGTGGCCATGGACTTCGGCCGTATCACCCTGGACCAGGACCTGATCCTGTACCTGTTCGGTACGCCCGGTCAGGACCGGTTCTGGTTCATGTGGGACGACCTGGTGCGCGGCGCCATCGGCGCCGTGGTCCTCGTGGACACCCGCCGCCTGGCCGACTGCTTCCCCGCCGTCGACTACTTCGAGAACAGCGGCCTGCCCTTCGTCATCGCCCTCAACGGCTTCGACGGCCAGCAGCCCTACACACCCGACGAGGTGCGCGAGGCCCTCCAGATCGGCCCCGACACCCCCATCATCACCACCGACGCCCGCCACCGCGCGGACGCGAAGTCGACGCTGATCACGCTCGTCGAGCACGCGCTGATGGCACGGCTGCGGTAATCGGCACGTTCTCCTTGCGGCCCTCGTTCCTCCTGTGGGAGGAGTGGGGGCCGCGAGTCTTTTCCGGGAGGGGGCGCGATGAGCGCGGAGGCGGCGGCGTTACGCCTGGGCACGACGGTGGCGAAGGCGGCGGCCGACCTGTGGCTGGGCGGCAGGCGGCGCGAGCAGGAGCGGCACCTGCCGTTGGCGGAGCTGGTGCGGGTGCGGGTTCCCGGGCTGCGGCTGCGGCGGAGCGTGGAGCGCCAGTTCGGCCAGATCACCGACGCGGTGTTCGACCGGCTGGAGCCGTACCTGGAGCACGAGTTCCGGGGGCTGGACGAATCGGGCCGGCAGGCCGTGATCGACGGGGTGTGCGATACGTTCGCGCGGGCGGACCTCTCGGACGAGGCCGTGCTCGCCGCCGACGCCAACCCGGCGGAGCTGATCCGGCGCATCACCGGGTCGGTGTCGGCGCCGGTGGGGCTGAGCGAGGCGGAGTCCCGCCTGTACGAGGTGCTGTTCGCCGAGTGCGTCGAGTACTACGTGCGGATCGTGCGCAGCCTGCCGGTCTTCGAGGAGCGGGCGGCGGCCGAGCTGCTGGCCCGGACGGCCACGCTCGGCACCGAAGTGGCCCGGCTCCTGGAGCGGCTGCCGGACCGCTCCCTGCTCGCGCCCGACGGCACGGACCGGGACACCGCGTTCCGGCGCCGCTACCTGGAGCTGGTGAGCCGGGACCTGGACGAGGTGGAGCTGTTCCGGCGCACGTCCGACCGGGCGGCGGGGCCCCGGGTGCGGTTGTCGGTGGCCTACGTGAGCCTGCGGGCGACCGGGGACGACGGGACCCGACGGCGCGCCGCCCGCCCCTTCTCCCGGCTGCGGCCGGACATGAGCGACTGGGAGGAGGCCGGGGGCGAGAGCTCCGGGATGCGGGTCGAGGCCGGGCTCAGCGGTGCCTCGCGGGTGCTGCTGCGGGGTGAGGCGGGCTCGGGCAAGACGACCCTGCTGCGCTGGCTGGCCGTCACGGCGGCGCGTGGCGCCTTCTCCGGGGAGCTGGCCGAGTGGAACGGCCTTACGCCCGTCTTCGTCAAGCTGCGGGAGTACAGCGGCCGTACGCCGCCGAACCCGGACGCGATGCTCGACGGGGTCGCCGGGCCGATCACCGGCATCATGCCCAAGGGCTGGGTGGAGCGGCAGCTCGACTCGGGCCGGGCGCTGCTGCTGATCGACGGCGTGGACGAACTGCTCGACCGGGAGCGCCGGGCGGTCCGGGACTGGCTGCGCAAGCTGCTCGTGGCGTACGACGGCGTGCGGGTCGTCGTCACCTCCCGCCCGGCGGCGGCCGGGGCGGACTGGCTGCGCGAGGAGCACTTCACCGCGCTGCACCTGGACCGCATGAGCCCGCCCGACCTGGCGGCGTTCGTACGGCAGTGGCACCAGGCGGTGCGGGAGCTGGGCGAGGACCTGCCCTGTCCCGTGGACGACCTGCCGCTCTACGAGCAGTCCCTGCTGGCCAGTCTGAAGGACCGCCCGCACCTCCAGTCCCTCGCGGGCACTCCCCTGCTGGCGGCCATGCTGTGCGCCATGCACCTCAACCGGGGCCGGCAACTGCCCCGGGACCGGATGGAGCTGTACCGGAACGCGCTGCACACGCTGGTCCACGACCGGGACGCCGACCGGAACGTGCCGAGCGCGGCGGACGGCAAGCTGAGCCTCAGCGACAAGCTGGTGATCCTGCGGGACCTGGCGTGGCGGCTGTCGGACAACAACCGCAGCGAGATCTCGGTGGAGCAGGCCGCGGTGCACGTCGGGCGCAAACTGCGGGCCATGCGGCATCTGGACGGCCTGGAGGGC
Organism: Streptomyces sp. SudanB52_2052; assembly: GCF_964272415.1. Classification (NCBI taxonomy): domain Bacteria; kingdom Bacillati; phylum Actinomycetota; class Actinomycetes; order Kitasatosporales; family Streptomycetaceae; genus Streptomyces; species Streptomyces sp. SudanB52_2052. The sequence goes on from NZ_OZ186796.1 coordinate 2,685,303, forward strand.
GGGCGGGTACTGGACCAGCTGCGGCACCGCTCGGGCATCCTCCGCTCCCCCGCGGAGGCCCGTCTGGACTTCGTGCACCGGACGTTCCAGGAGTACCTGGCCTCCGCCGAGGCGGCGGAGGAGGACCGGATGGGCAACCTCGTCGAGCGGGCGCATCTGGATCTGTGGCGGGAGACGGTCATCATGGCGGCGGGCCACGCGAACGCGCGCCAGCGGGAGGAGTTGCTGGGCGGGATCCTGGACCGGGCGGAGAGGGAGCCTCGGCACGCGCGTGTGCTGCGGCTGCTGGCGGCTTCCTGCCAGGAGACGTTGCCGGAGGTCTCCGACGGGTTGGCCGGGCGGTTGGAGGAGGCGGTGTCGCGTCTGTTGCCCGCGCGGCGGCAGACGGATCCGCCTGCGTTGGCGGCGGTGGGGGCGAGTCTGCTGCGGAGGTTGCCGAGGTCGTTGGGGGAACTGACGGAGAAGTCTGCGGCGCAGACGGTGCGGACGGTGGCGTTGATCGGTGGGGCGGAGGCGCGGGGGTTGCTGGCGCGGTATGCGGAGGACGCGCGGCACGAGGTGGTCGAGGCGCTGATCGAAGCGTGGGGGTATTTCGACGCCGATGCCTATGCCGACGAGGTCCTGGCGAGGTTGCCGTTGGCGCACCGACAGGTCAGGCTGACCCACTCCGGCCAGTGGCCGGCAGTCGGCCGCCTCAGCTCCATCGACAACCTGTGGATCGCTCATTCCGTTACTGATCTCACGTTCCTCGACGGCCTCCGTCCACTCAACCAACTCGCCTTTGTGGCGCTTCTCGACGAGGTGGACTTGTCACAGCTCGTGAGACAAACGTCGCTCACGCAACTAGTGCTGACCGGCCGTGCGACGCTGAAGAACATCAATGTCCTGGGGGATCTCCCGGGACTGAAGATCCTGCACCTCGGCTACCGCTGCCTCCCTGACCTCGGCGAGCTGTGTCTGGGCCCCAAACTGCAGTTTCTGAGCCTGCACGACGTCGACGCGTCCCTGGATCTCGCTGCTCTGCGGCATGACCCGATCAGATGGCTGGGGTTGTATGCCAGTGACATCTGTCTGCCACGAAACGTTCAGGCCTTGGCCGCCCTGCCGCGGCTGAGATACCTGCGCCTCAGCCGCATCGATATTGCCGCCTGGCTGAAGGCCGGGCCGTTCCCTCCGCCCGCCGTGACGGGCCTGTCCCTGTGGGACTGCGCCCTCCCCGGCGACCAAGCCGCGCTCGAAGTCCCCGGGGTGGAGATCACCATCGACTGACAGTCGACGGCCACGTTCCTCTTGAGGAGGAACGGGGCCGTCGGCAGGTGCTGGGCTCAGCGCCAGCTGTGCGGGGCCCTGAAGCCCGGCTCTCGTTCCAGGCGGCGCCAGCCGGCCTTCACGCGGCCGCGGTGGGACGGGGTCGGGTCCGTGGGGCGGGCGGCGGCGCGGGCCAGGAGGATCGCCGTGATGGCGGCGACTTCCTCGGGCTCGGCGTGGCCCTTCTCGACGCGGATATCAGGAATGTCCATGGGTGTCAGTCTCCGTGAGAGAGATGTCCGCCGCGTTACTGCGGAGGGTTGCCGTGCTTGCGGGAAGGCAGGTCGGCGTGCTTGGTCTGGAGCATGGCGAGGGACTTGATCAGGACCTCGCGGGTCTCGGCGGGGTCGATGACGTCGTCGACCAGGCCGCGTTCGGCCGCGTAATAGGGGTGCATGAGCTCGGACTTGTACTCCTTGACCATCTTCTGCCGCATCGCCTCGGGGTCCTCGGCCTCGGCGATCTGGCGGCGGAAGATGACGTTGGCCGCGCCCTCCGCACCCATGACGGCGATCTCGTTCGTCGGCCAGGCGTAGGTGAGGTCCGCACCGATGGACTGGCTGTCCATGACGATGTACGCACCTCCGTAGGCCTTGCGCAGGATCAGCGAGATCCTCGGCACGGTCGCGTTGCAGTAGGCGTACAGCAGCTTCGCGCCGTGGCGGATGATGCCACCGTGCTCCTGGTCGACGCCCGGGAGGAAGCCGGGGACGTCCAGAAGGGTGATGATCGGGATGTTGAAGGCGTCGCACATCTGGACGAAGCGGGCCGCCTTCTCCGAGGCCTCGATGTCCAGCACACCCGCCAGCACCTGCGGCTGGTTGGCGATGATGCCGACGACCTGACCGTCCATCCGGCCCAGCGCGCAGATGATGTTGCGGGCCCAGCGCTCGTGGACCTCCAGGTAGTCGCCGTCGTCGACGATCTCCTCGATGACCTTGGTCATGTCGTAGGGCCGGTTGCCGTCCGCCGGGACCAGGTCCAGCAGGACGTCCGAGCGGCGGTCGACCGGGTCGGAGGCCTCCGCGCGCGGCGGGTTCTCGCGGTTGTTCTGCGGGAGGAGCGAGAGCAGGTAGCGGACCTCCGCGATGCAGGTCTCCTCGTCGTCGTAGGCGAAGTGGCAGACCCCGCTCGTCTCGGCGTGGACGTCCGCGCCGCCCAGGCCGTTCTGCGTGATCTCCTCGCCGGTGACCGCCTTGACCACGTCCGGGCCGGTGATGAACATCTGCGAGGTCTCGCGGACCATGAACACGAAGTCCGTCAGGGCCGGGCTGTAGGCCGCGCCGCCCGCGCACGGGCCGAGCATCACCGAGATCTGCGGGATCACGCCCGAGGCCTTGGTGTTGCGCTGGAAGATGCCGCCGTAACCCGCGAGGGCGGAGACGCCCTCCTGGATGCGGGCCCCCGCACCGTCGTTCAGCGACACCAAGGGGGCACCGGCCGCGATGGCCATGTCCATGATCTTGTGGATCTTCGTGGCGTGGGCCTCGCCCAGCGCGCCGCCGAAGATGCGGAAGTCATGGGCGTAGACGAAGACCGTCCGGCCCTCCACCGTGCCCCAGCCGGTGAGCACACCGTCGGTGTACGGCTTCTTCGCCTCCAGGCCGAAGCCCGTGGCCCGGTGCCGGCGCAACTGCTCGACCTCCCGGAACGACCCGGGGTCCAGGAGCAGCTCGATGCGCTCCCGCGCGGTCAGCTTGCCCTTGGCGTGCTGCGCCTGGGTCGCCTTCTCGCTCGGGCCGGCCACCGCCTGCGCACGGATCTCGTGCAGTTCGGCCACGCGTCCACGCGCGTCGGTCGGCTCACCCGGCGCCTCATCCAAAACGGTCATGTAGCGACCTTACGAAGCCGACCAAGGATTCCGGGCCGTCGACTCCTCACAGTCTCCGGCGTGTTTTCCTGGTACCCCTGAACAGAACCATGGCGGGGTGCAGCCTTTTCGACTGTTCAGGGGGCGTTCGGCTTGTAGGGGTCGCACAAGGGCCTCAGCCGAGCGTCACCTCACATCGGTGGGTGGCGCAGGCCTTCCCCGGGGTGACGCGCAGGCGCAGCCGACGGCCGGTCGCGAGCACCTCGACCGTCTCGTCCGCGTGGACGACCCGGCGGACCGGGCGGTCCCAGGTGATCTCCAGCGGTTCGCCCGTGCGAGGCGGCTCGCTCACACAGAGGGTAACGGTGCGGCCCCGGCGGACGGCCAGCAGGCTCGCGCCGGCGGAGGCGGTGAAGGGGCCCGCCGTCCCGGGCTGCCAGAAGTTCGCGGCGGTGAGGCCGAGGGAGGGCACGGTGACCGCCTGGCGGGAGGCGTCGTTGGCGAGGACCGACAGCCAGGAGCGGTCGGCGGCGCGGCGCGCGAGCGCGCGGGGCGACGCGCCGGGCATCAGGACGTAGGCGTACGTGGCGTCCACCGGGTCGGTGCCGTGGTCGATCCACAGGGTCTGCCAGCGGCGGGTGCGGCGCTCCGGTGTGCTGCCGGTGTTGATGTCGGACCAGGCGCCGGTGCGGTCCTCGCGCAGGGCCTTCGGCGAGCCGTCGAGCATGACCCAGCCGCCGTGGTCCTCCAAGTGCGCCCAGTTCGGGCCCCGGACGAAGCGCTGGGTGCCGTTCTCGCCGAGGTTGCGGTTGTCGACGATCGTCTCGACGGGGACGCCGTCGGAGCAGGTGATCCCGGCGCCGAGGCAGATCACCGCGTCGGCGGCGCAGAACCAGGACTTGCGGGCCTGGAGGGTGGAGCCGAGGCCCTTGAGGTGCTGGCCGAGTGCCGCGTAGGTGCCGTCGGTGGTGCCGCCGACCCAGCGGGCGTCCGGGCGGGCCGTGCCCCACTCGCCGCCCTCCCGGTCGGCGAGCCGTCGGGTGGAGACGGTGGTGCCGGGCAGGCGGTACCAGTCGACGGTCGGCCAGTACCAGTCCGTGTACTGGTCGCTCACGCCCGCCCACCAGCCGACCATGCCGGCGCCGGTGTGCCAGCCGCGCGGGTTCTCGCCGTTGCCGCACTCGTAGTGGGCGATGCGGTCGCTGGCCATGGCGATGTTCACGGTGAAGCCGGGGCGGCGGTGGACGGCGCGGTCCATGGCGGCGAAGAGGTGGTGGCCGGTGGGCTCGGGCGCGGCCGGGACGGGCGAGGCGGCGATCGCGTGCAGCCGGGCGAGGTCGGCGACGTCGAACTGGGGTGCCATCAGCAGCGGTGTCACGGTGTCGCGTTCGATCCAGCCCTTGACGCGGGCGTGCCAGCGGTCGCGTTCCGCCGGGCTCGCCGCGGTCGCGAGGAGGGCAATGGCGGCGATGAGCTGCCCGCCGTGGAAGTGGTCGGAGCGCATGATCCCGCGGTCGTCGGAGGCGAGGTGACCGCGGCTGATGGCGCGGCCGTTGACGCTGTCCATGACCAGTCCGTCGTGGATGAGCGGGGCGTAGGCGCGTTCGACACTGTCGAGGATGATCTGCCGGTTCGGGTCGGTGACCTCCCATGCGGAACCGGCGAGCAGGGTGAGGAGCCGGCCGAGGCCGTCGAGCATGACCTGGCCGTAGGTGCCCGAGTAGGCCACCCAGGTGTGCTGGACGAAGGAGCCGTCGGCGTAGAGGCCGTCGCCGCGGGTGACGTACGGGAAGACCGGGGAGAGCGCGTCCCGGGCGAGCGTGATCTTGGCCGGGGCGCGGCCGAGGACGCCGCGCAGGGTGACGGAGCGGCACAGGTCGACGCGGTTGGCGCCGGTGGAGGTGCCGGAGTAGTCGCCGAGGGCCGTGTCGGGGACGAAGTGGTCGACGACGGCGCACGCGGCCTGGATCCGGTCGGTGCCCAGGTGGTCGTGGAGGGCGGCCGTGATGTCCAGGAGCAGGCGGGGGCTGCCGATCTGCCACTCCCACCAGTTGCCGTAGCGGTTGGTGCCGGGGTGGTAGACGGCGGCCGAGAGGTGGTCGAGGCCGCGCAGGACGGCGGCGAGGAGGCCTGGGTCGCCGGTCGAGCCGGTGCCCTGCTGGACGTAGGCCCGGGTCATGGTCCACAGGCGGCCGTAGCTGAGGGTGATGCCGGCCGGCGGGTCGAAGGGGTGGCCGGGCCAGAGGGAGTTCGCCGTGGGGGCCATGGTGGTGGAGAGGGCGCGGGCGAGTTCGCCGGTCTCGGCGAGCCGGGCGGCGTACGGCTGCGCGGTCGGGTCGTAGCCGGTGCCGAGGGCGATGTCGAGCCAGCGCGCCCGGAGGGCCTGGTACGGGTCGGGGGCGGCGTCGGCGGGAGCGCCGGCGACCCGGGCCGCGGGCGTCGCACCGCCGGTCGCCGCCAGGGCCGCGGCCGCCAGCAGCAGCGCGCGCCGGCTGGGGAGGGGCGCGGCGGCCCGGGTGGAGCGGCGGGGAAGGAAGCGACGCTGGGGAGTCATGCCCATGCCCTACCACGGGGAGACGGTCACCTGAACGGAGGATCCGGCCGCAGTGCCCCGGACGGCGGAGCGGGAGAATCCGGCCGCACGGGCCGGGGAGGCGGAACCGGAGACTCCGGCCGCACGGGCCGGACGGCGGAACCGGAGAACCCGGCCGCACGGACCCGGATCGTGGAACCGGAGACTCCGGTCACAGGGACCAGGGGCGTCGCACCGGAGACTCCGGCCACAGGGACCAGGGGCGTCGCACCGGAGACTCCGGCCGCACGGACCGGGATGACGGAACGGGAGAATCCGGCCGCAGCGACCCGGACGGTGGAACGGGAAGATGCGGCCACAGGGACCGGGGGGCGGAACCGGAGAATCCGGCCGCACGGACCGGACGGCGGAACCGGAGAACCCGGCCGCACGGACCCGGATCGTGGAACGGGAGACTCCGGCCGCAGGGACCAGGGGCGTCGCACCGGAGACTCCGCCCGCACGGACCGGGATGGCAGGACCGGAGATTCCGGCCGCAGCAACCCGGACGGCGGAACGCGGGCTTCCAGCCACAGGCACCCCGGCCGGCGGAACAGCCGGTGGTGAGGACGGGTCAGCCGAAGCGGTCGAGCAGGCGGCGGTACACCCCGGGCGTCAGGCCGCGGACCCGGCCGGGGAGGGTGAGCCAGGTGGGGACGTGGACCACGTCGCGCTCCTGGCGGACGGCCTCCCAGATCGCGCCGGCGACGCGGCCGGGCGATGTGGGACGGGGGTGGGAGCGGTCGTAGGGCCTGCCGCGGCGGGTGAAGAAGGCCGTGTCGACGGGGCCGGGCACGACGAGGGTCACGCCCACCCCCGTGCCGCGCAGTTCCTGGCGGAGCGCCTCGGCGAAGGCGGCCAGGCCGGCCTTGGCGGCGGAGTACACCGCTTCCTCGCGGACGCCCACGCTGCCCGCGATCGAGCCGAGGAGCACCACACGGCCCCGCCCGGCCGCGATCATGGAGGGTAGGACCTCGCGCACGAGGTGGAGCGTGGCGTTGAGGTCCAGGATCAGCACCCGGTCGATGTCGGTGTGCGGCATGGTGGCGAACGGGCCCGCCCAGCCGATGCCCGCCCCGGCCACCAGCACGTCGATCCGGCCGGTGGTGTGGAGCGCGGACCGGGCCAGCAGGCGGGGGCCGTCGGGGGCGGCGAGGTCGGCGGGCAGCACGACGGCCGAGGTGCCGGAGGCGGTCCGTTCCAGGCGGTGCCGGTCGCGTCCGCTGAGGAGCAGCTGCCAGCCGTCCATGGCGAAACGCCGTGCCGTGGCCGCCCCGATGCCGGAGGAGGCCCCGGTGACCAGGGCCACCCGCCGGTCCAGACGCGGTGGCGGCCCGTACGCGCGCACCCGGGCGGGGACGGGGGCCGTGGCGCGGCGCGGGGTGGCGCCCGCCGGTGGGTCGTGGGCCGAGCCGGAGCCGGTGAGTGTCACGAGTCGGTCTCCCTGCGCTGTGCGTCCGCCGTGGTCTCGTCTGTCTCCCTGCGGTCCCATGAAACGGAACCTCCTCTTCCAGGACACCGCCACCAGGGTGCGTCGCGCCAGTGCTGGGGCCGTTCCCGCGCACCGGGCTCACCCGGTCCGACGCGCCCCTGCCGTGGGCGCTCGGCCGGCCGGGCCGCCGCGTACCGGATCCGGCAGGACCACCCCTGCGGGCCGCGGGGTGCCGCCAGGCGGCGGTATGGGCGGTACGCGCCACGACCCGCTCGGGTTACGTAGGAGGCACCTTCCGTGTCCGGTACGGCTCCCCGTGGCGAGGTGACCATGCGTGTGCTGCTCGTCCACCCCAGTGCCCTGATGTACTCCGAGATCTTCCTGCGGCTGGAGCCGCTGGGGCTCGAACGGGTCGCCGGCGCCGCCCGCGAGGCGGGCCACGAGGTGCGGGTCGTGGACCTCCAGGTGCTGAGCCGCCGCCGGCTGCGTGGGGAGGTGCGCTCCTTCCGGCCGGAGGCCCTCGGCATCTCCCTGAACTACCTGGCGAACATCCCGGAGGCCATCGAGCTGGCCGCGGAGGTGAAGCGGGCCGTGCCGGGCTGTTTCGTGTTCCTGGGCGGGCACAGCGTCTCCTTCGTCGCCGAGGAGGTGCTGGAGCAGGCCGAGGGCGCGGTGGACGCGGTGGTGCGCGGCGAGGGCGAACCGGCGGTGGCGCCCCTGCTGGAGGCGGTCCGCAACGGGGGCGTGGAGGGTGTGCCCGGGATCGTCACGGCGGCCGGGCGGGGACCGGCGCCGCTGATGCTGCACGGCATCGACGCGCCGCTGCCCGCGCGGGACCTGATGCGGAGCCGCCGGCGCTACTTCATCGGCGAGCTGGACCCGTGCGCGTCCATCGAGTTCACCCGCGGGTGCCCCTGGGACTGCTCGTTCTGCTCGGCGTGGACGTTCTACGGCCGCAGCTACCGCAAGGCCTCGCCCGAGGCGGCGGCCGAGGACCTGGCCGGCATCCGGGAGCCGAACGTCTTCATCGTCGACGACGTGGCCTTCATCCGGCCCGAGCACGGGGACGCCATCGCCGTGGAGGTGGAGCGGCGCGGCATCCGCAAGCGCTACTACCTGGAGACCCGCAGCGATGTGCTGCTGCGCCACCCCGAGGTCTTCGAACGGTGGGCCCGGCTGGGGCTGAAGTACATGTTCCTCGGGATGGAGGCGATCGACGCGGAGGGCCTGGACCTGTACCGCAAGCGCGTCAGCCCCGACGAGAACTTCCGCGCCCTGGAGCAGGCCCGCCGGCTCGGCATCAAGGTCGCCATCAACCTCATCGTCGATCCGGCCTGGGACGAGGAACGCTTCCGGGTGGTACGGGAGTTCGCGCTGGCGGTGCCGGAGATCGTGCACCTCACGGTGATGACGCCGTACCCGGGCACGGAGATCTGGCACACCGAGTCGCGGCGCCTGACCACCCGCGACTACCGGCTCTTCGACATCCAGCACGCGGTCGTGCCCACCACGCTCCCCCTGGAGCGCTTCTACGAGGAACTGGTGCGTACCCAGGCCGTCATCAACCGCAAGCACCTGGGGCTGCGCACCGCCGTCGGCGCGGCGCGCGTCCTCGGCCGCAACCTGCTGCACGGGCAGACGAACTTCGCGCGCATGCTGTGGAAGTTCAACCAGGTCTACAACCCGCGCCGGCAGTTCGCCGACCACGGCATGCCGGTGCGTTACGAGCTGCCGCTGCCGCAGCACCTCGACGTCGGCGACCGGCGGAAGCTGTACGTCCACACCCGGCGCGCGACGCAGGGCGCGCCGTCCCGCCGGACCACCGACTGACTGCCCGACCCCGGCATGCCGATCGCGGTCCTGGCCTCCCTCGCCGCCGGTGTCTGCTTCGCCGTGGCCGGTGTGCTCCAGCAGTGGGCGGCGGGCGGGCGCCCGGACGCGGAGGCGCTGTCGCCGCGCCTGCTGACCCAGCTGGCCCGGGACCGGGTGTGGCTGGGCGGCATCGGGCTGGCCGTGCTGGCCTACGGTTTCCAGTCGCTGGCGCTGGCGTACGGGCCGCTCAGTCTGGTGCAGCCGCTGATCGTGGCCGAACTGGTCTTCGCCGTGCCGCTGTCGGCGCGGCTGCACCGGATGCGGCTGGGGCCCCGCGAGTGGTTCGGCACGCTGGCGGTGGCGGCCGGCCTGGTGCTGGCGCTGGTCTCGGCCCGGCCGCGCGGGGGCCGGCCGGACGCGGCGGACCTGGTGTCCTGGCTGCTGGTGCTGGGCGCGACCGTCGCGCTCGTGGTCTGCGCCCTGGCGACGGCACGTCTGCTCTCGGGTCCGTGGCGGGCCTCGGCGACGGCCCTGGCGGCCGGGGCGGTCATGGGCACGCAGTCCGTGTTGCTCGCGGCGACGGTGGACCGCCTGCGCCACGGCCTGCTCGCGGCGCTCTCGGCCTGGCAGACCTACGCCCTCGTGCTGGCCAGCGTCGGCGGTCTGCTGCTGATCCAGAGCGCCTTCCAGCAGGGGCCGCTGGCGTCGAGCATGACGGTCCTGGACGCGATGGAGCCGGTGGTCGCCGTGACCGTGGGCACGGCGGTCTTCGGCGAGACGATCCACACGGGCTGGCCGGTGTCGGCGGTGACGGCGGCGGGTCTGGTGCTGGTGGGAGCGGGCATCGTGAGCCTGGACTCGTCACCGGTGATCGCGGCGTTGCGGGGGCGGGGGCCGCGGAGGGGCGGTGAGGGGCCGAGCGGCTGATCAGGCCGCTCGGGGGTGTGCGCGGTCCCGGGACGGCGGTCGGGCGAGCCAGACGGGGAGGAGGTCCTCGGCCAGGACCCGGTCCCAGGTGGGGTGGGTGCCGCGGGCGGTGGCCGCCGCGCGCTGCCGTACCGCCGCCAGCAGGGGCGGGTGGTCGAGGAGCCCTGCCAGCGCGTCCGCCCAGGCCGCCGGAGTGTCGTGGCGTACGACGATGCCGTCGCGGCCCGGCGCCAGGAGCCACTCGGTGGTGCGCGCGCCCTCGGGCAGCACGACCGCCAGGCCGCTCGCCATCGCCTCGGCGACGACGTTGCCGCAGGTCTCCGTGCGCGACGGGAACGCGAAGACGTCGCAGCCGGCGTACACCTGCGCCAGCCGGTCCTGCGGGAGGGTGCCGAGGAGGCTGACGTCGGCACCGAGGGCCTGCCGGACGGGCCCCGCCTCCGCGCCGGAGCCGGCCATGACGAGGTGCACGGCCCGGCCCCGCTCCCGCAGCAGCCGCACGCTCCCGGTCAGCAGCGGCACGCCCTTGGAGGCGTCCAGCCGCCCCGCGAACAGCACCAGCGGACGGTCGGCCGGCAGGCCGTACTCCCGGACGAGCCGGGCCCGGGCGGCGGGGTCGGGGCGGAAGCGCTCGTGGTCGACGCCCCGGCGGAGCAGGGCGACCCGGTGCGGCCCGAGGACGCGGCCGAGTTCCGCGCGTCCCGCGGGGGTGGGTACCAGCACCCGTTCGCAGCTGTCCAGCAGCCGGTCCCGCCGCCGGCGCAGCCAGGTCTCGGCCCGGTCCGCGAGGAACGCGCCCGGCCCCGGGTGGTCGCCGGGCAGCCACCGGCCGGCCAGGTAGCGGGCGTAGACCGAGGCGAGCAGCGGGACGTCGGTGTGCACGGAGGCGATCAGCCGGGGTGCCGGCCCGGGCGTGCGGGCGGCGCGCCGGGCGAGGCGCACGGCGGTGGTGGCGTAGGCGAAGCTGTGCGTGACGTGCCAGACGTCGTGGCGCGGCAGCAGGGTCGCGAGCCGCGGGTGGTAGGGGGCGAGGTCGGTGACGTCCTCCGAGCCGTCGGCCGACATCAGCGCGGCCGTGCCGAGCACCGGGCGGAGCATGACGAGGCGCACCCGGGGCGAGAGGACCTCGACGTGTTCCCGGTCGCCGAGGAAGTAGACGGTCAGGTCGAGGCCGGAGCGGGAGCCGTCGGGCAGGTGCTCCGGCAGGCGGGCGGCGCTCTCCGCGAGACGCTCCCAGCACTTCACATGGCCGCCCGACGTGCCGCTCCGCACCAGCTCGACCAGGACCGCGACCGAGGACATGATCACTGGGTACCACTCGGGCCGCGGATCCAATCAGGACACCCCGCCCGATGATGTTGAACCTTGAACGGAATAGGTCTACGGTGAGGCGCGTTGAGTAGTTCAACATTCAACATCAGCCGCAGGAGGCGTACTCCATGAGCATCTTCAGCCGCACCGACACCGAGACCGCCGCCGCCACGGGTGCCGCCGTGACCCCGGACCTCGCCGCCCTGACCGGCGACTACACGATCGACCCCGCGCACTCGACGATCGGCTTCGTCGCCCGGCACGCCATGGTGACCAACGTCAAGGGCAGCTTCCAGGACTTCACCGGCACGCTCCACCTCGACGGCACCGACCCCTCACGGTCCACGGCCTCCCTCGACGTCGTGATGGACAGCATCGAGACGGGCAACGCCGACCGCGACGGACACCTCAAGAGCGCGGACTTCTTCAAGGCGGACGAGTTCCTGACCATGACGTTCCGCTCCACGAAGGCGGAGGCCCTCGGCGGCGACGACTACCGCATCACCGGCGATCTGACGATCCTCGGCACGACCCGCCCCCTGACCATCACCCTGGAGTTCAACGGCGCCGCGAAGGACCCCTTCGGCAACGAGCGCGTCGGCTTCGAGGGCAAGGCGGAGATCCTGCGCTCCGAGTGGGGCCTGACCTGGAACGCCGCCCTGGAGACCGGCGGTGTCCTGGTCTCCGACAAGATCAAGCTGAACTTCGACATCTCGGCGATCAGGAACGCGTGAACCGCGGCGGCCACGCCGTACGGCCGGGTGCCTACGGCGTGGCCGAATCGCGCCCCTTGTGCGAGAACTGTCGGCGTTCCCATAATCCAGCAGCACAATTTTGACCAGTCCATGCCAGCACATGGACGTTTCTTTTGCCCTTGCTGCTGTCATGCTCTCGTCAATCTGATGCTTCGGTTGCACGTCCCCAGGTCAACCCCCCACGAAAGGCATCACGTTGAAGAGACTTCTCACGGCCCTCAAGAGATGCGCGGTCCTCGGCGCCGCCGCCCTCGCGATCGCCAGTCTCCAGCCCGTCTCCGCCGCGCATGCCGCCCCGTCGCCCGTCGTCGGCGGGACCCGTGCCGCGCAGGGCGAGTTCCCGTTCATGGTCCGGCTCTCCATGGGCTGCGGCGGCGCGCTCTACACCCAGCAGATCGTGCTCACGGCCGCGCACTGCGTGGGCAGCTCCGGCAACAACACGAGCATCACCGCCACCGCGGGGGTCGTCGACCTCCAGTCCACCAGCGGCCGGGTCCAGGTCCGCTCCACCAAGGTGCTGCGCGCCCCCGGCTACAACGGCACCGGCAAGGACTGGGCGCTCATCAAGCTCGCCCAGCCCATCAACCTGCCGACCCTGAAGATCGCCACGAACGCGCAGTACAACACCGGCGACTTCACCGTCGCGGGCTGGGGCGCGAACCGCGAGGGCGGCTCCCAGCAGCGCTACCTGCTGAAGGCGACCGTGCCGTTCGTCAGCGACGCCGCCTGCAAGGCCTACGGCGGTCTGTACAGCGGCCTCGTCGCGAACGAGGAGATCTGCGCCGGCTTCGACGCGGGCGGTGTCGACACCTGCCAGGGCGACTCCGGCGGCCCCATGTTCCGCAAGGACAACGCCGGTGCCTGGATCCAGGTCGGCATCGTCAGCTGGGGTGAGGGCTGCGCCCGGCCCGAGGCCCCCGGCGTCTACACGGAGGTCTCGACCTTCGCCTCCGCCATCGCCTCGGCGGCGTCCACGCTCTGACCCGCCCCCGGACGACCCACGGGCCCGGCGCCGTTCGGCGCCGGGCCCGCCCCGTGCCGGGTCATGGGCTCCCGCTCCGGGCACCGGCTCCCGCCGGGTCACGGGCTCCAACTCCGGGGCACGGGCCCCCGCCCCGGGCCATGGACTCCCGCCGCGTCACGCGCTCCCGCTCCGAGTCACGAGCTCCCGCTCCAGACCCACGGGCCCCCGCTCCGGGCCACGGAGTCCCGCCGCCTCAGGCGCCCGGCCGCCCGGACTCCAGCCTCCGGATCGCCGTCGCCACCTGAGCCGCGCGGCCGCGCGCGGTCCTGGCGCGGAGCACGCCGAGCATCACGAGGTACCGGTCCGTCCGGCCGAACGCCTCGAAGGCCGCGGCAGCGCGCGGGCTCCGGTCCAGCGCTGCCGCCAGGTCCCCGGGAACCTCGGCCTCCCGCTGGGACTCGTACGCCGCCGCCCAGCGCCCGTCCGCCCGCGCGGCCGCCACCTCCGCGAGCCCGCCGGGCCGCATCCGCCCGGCCGCGGTCAGTTCCTCGACCCGCCGGACGTTGACCAGGGACCAGAGGCTGCCGGGTCGCCGCGGGGTGATCCGCTGGAGGTACCAGGACCGGTCGAGCCCCTTGCGCTGCCCGGTGATCCACCCGTGGCACAGCGCCACGTCGTTGACGTCGGCGGCGCTGACGGAGGGGATGCCGGAGCCCTTCTTCGCGACCTCGACCCAGAGGCCGGTGTGCCGGGCGGCGTGCGCGGTCAGCCAGGCGTCCAGGGCTGCCGCGGAGGCGAAGGGAAGGACGGGGTCGGTGCCGTCGGAGGCGGTCATGCGGCCACCGTAGGCTGCCAGTAGGTCAGATTCCGTCCGCTACGGGAGCAGCGCGCGGGCCTGTTCGCGGGCGTGGGTGACGGGGTCCGGGAACACGGCCAGCCCGTGGGCCACGAGGGCGCCCTCGTGCAGGAGCATCAGCGTCCGGGCCAGGGAGTCCGCCCGCTCGGGTGCGAGGTCCGCGGCGAGGCGCGCGAACAGGGCGAGCATCCACTGCTTCTGGCCGGTGATGATCGAGTGGGCCGGATGGGCGGGGTCGCTGATCTCCGCGTGGGCGTTGACCATGCTGCACCCCTTGGGGCTCGACTCCTCGGCCCAGGCGCGGGTGGCGTCGAAGACCGCGAGGACGCGCTCGCGCGGGTCCGGGCCGGCCGCGTCGAGGCGTTCGGCGAGGAAGGCCCGCCAGCGCTCGTCGCGGTCCGCGAGGTACTCGACGACGATCTGCTCCTTGGAGCCGAACCGGTCGTAGAGGGTCTTCTTGGTCACCCCGGCCTCGGCGGCGATGAGGTCGACCCCGACCGCGTGGATACCGCGCTCGTAGAACAGCCGGGCGGCAGCCTCCAGGGCGCGGCGGGCGGCGGGCGTCATCGTGATGCGGCGGGGGTGCGGTGCGGTGGTGCCCATAGCATCCGACTATACCGTTCTGTATAGTGAGCAGGGAACTGGTATACCGATCTGTCTACTGGTTGTGATGTCGTGAACATCCTCCTGTCCCTCGCCTTCGTCCTCTGCTGGAGTTCCGGGTTCATCGGGGCCAAGCTCGGTGCGGGCAGCGCGTCCGCGCTCACGGTCCTGATGTGGCGGTTCCTGCCGCTGGCCGTCGTCCTCGTCGCCGTCGCCGTCGTCATGCGGAGCGCGTGGCGGGGGCTCACCGCCCGGGACGTGACCCGGCAGGCCGTGATCGGCGTGCTGTCGCAGAGCGGCTACCTGCTCAGCGTCTACTACGCCATCCAGCTCGGCGTCTCCAGCGGCACGACGGCCCTGATCGACGGGGTGCAGCCCCTGGTCGCCGGGGCCCTGGCCGGACCGCTGCTGGGCCAGTACGTCTCGGGCCGGCAGTGGGTCGGCCTCGGCCTGGGGCTGGCCGGCGTCGCCGTGGTCACGCTGGCCGACGCGGCGGCGGGAGCGGGTGTGCCCTGGTGGGCGTACGCCGTCCCGCTGCTCGGCATGCTGTCCCTGGTCGCGGCGACGTTCCTGGAGAGCCGGTCCCGCGCGCGGGTCGCCCCCTCGGTGTCGCTGACCGTCCACTGCGTCACCAGCGCCGTCCTGTTCACCGCGCTGGCCCTGGGCACCGGTGCCGCGACGCCGCCCGCCGGGACCGGCTTCTGGGTGGCGGTCGCCTGGCTCGTGGCCCTGTCCACGTTCGGCGGGTACGGGCTGTACTGGCTGATCCTGAAGCGCTCCGGCGTCACGAAGGTCAACACGCTGATGTTCCTGATGGCCCCGGTCACGGCCGTCTGGGGCGCGCTGATGTTCGGTGAGCCGTTCGGCCTCGAGACCGCGCTGGGGCTGGCCGTCTGCCTCGCGGCCGTCATTGTGGTCCACCGCGGTGACGGGCGCCGGGGCACGGACCGGACCGCCGCCCGCGGGGAGCGGGCGGAAAACCGGTGGACCCGGTCCGCCGAGTCCGCCTAACGTGCCGTCCATGTCCAGCCCCGAGGCGTCCAGAGTGTGGCCACCGGCTCTCCGGTGGCTGCTCGTGACGCCGAAGCCGGGCCGCCGGGCCCGCTGACGCCCGCTCGCTCCGCCACCGGTGTGCCGTCCGACGTGTCGTGTCCGTCGTCGACTTCCGGGTGCGGAGTTCTTTCATGCCATTCGCTCTTCTTCTGCTGGGCCTTGCCGTGTTCGCGCAAGGCACGTCCGAGTTCATGCTGTCCGGGCTGGTGCCGGGCATCGCGCGGGATCTGGGGGTGTCCGTTCCCGCGGCGGGGGCGCTGACCTCCGCCTTCGCGGCGGGGATGGTCGTCGGGGCGCCGCTGGTGGCGGCTCTCGCGCGCCGCTGGCCGCGGCGGGGCGCGCTGCTGGCGTTCCTCGGCGTCTTCCTCACCGTCCATGTCGTCGGTGCGCTCACCGGCAGTTTCGCGGTGCTGCTCGCCACGCGGGTCGTGGGGGCGTTCGCCAACGCCGGGTTCCTCGCCGTCGCCCTCGTGGCCGCCGTGGGCATGGTGCCCGCGGATGCGAAGGGGCGGGCCACGTCCATGCTGCTGGGCGGGGTGACGCTGGCGTGCGTGGCCGGGGTGCCCGCCGGGGCCGTACTGGGCGAACTGTGGGGATGGCGTACGGCGTTCTGGGCGGTGGCGCTGGTGTCGGTGCCGGCGTTGGTGGCCGTGGCGCGGTCGGTGCCCGGGGGCCGGGCCGAGGGCACGCCGCCCGCGCTGGGGGGTGAGCTGCGGTCGCTGCGCAGCCCCGGGCTGCTCGTGACGCTGCTACTGGGCGCCCTGGTCAACGGGGCGACGTTCTGCACCTTCACCTATCTCGCGCCGCTGGTCACCGAGGTGACGGGGCTGGGCAGCGGCTGGGTGCCCGGGGTGCTCGCGCTGTTCGGGGCCGGGTCGTTCGCCGGGGTGACCGCCGCGGGGCGCTTGGCCGACCGGCATCCCGTGCCGGTCCTCGCCGGCGGTGGCGTCGCGGTGTGCGTGGGCTGGTGCGTCCTGGCTCTCGGGGCCGGGCACCCGGTCCTGGCCCTCGGACTGGTCTTCGCGCAGGGGGCGCTGTCGTTCGGCGTCGGCTCCACGCTGATCTCCCAGGTGCTGTACGCGGCACCGGCCGCGCCGACGCTGGCCGGCGGTTTCGCCACGGCCGCGCTCAACGTCGGCGCCGCGCTGGGCCCCTGGGCCGGCGGCACGGCCATCGGCGCCGGGCTCGGCTACCGCTCGCCGGTGTGGGTCAGCGCCGGGCTGGTCGTCCTGGCGGGTGCCGTGGCCGGGGTGGCGTGGTGGGGGCGTCGGGGCGTGGGCCGGGAGGTGGTGCGGGGCTGACGTCCGGCTGGGGCGTGCGGGTGGAGATCTCGGGTCATCCACCGCGACAGTGCGGGCGGGGACGGCCCTTCCCGTCCCCGTTCCCGTCGCCCACCCCGACAGTGCGGGCAGGACGGCCGTTCCCCTCTGCCGCTCCCGTCGCTCCCCTCAGAAGCCGCCGCCGAAGTCGCCGCCCCCGCCGCCGAAGTCGCCTCCGCCGAAGCCCCCTCCGAAGTCGCCGCCGAAGTCGCCGGTGTCGAAGTCCGCGCCGGAGACGTCGCCGCCCTCGTAGCCGCCGAAGTCTCCGTAGCCGGAGCCGTAGTCGGCCGCATAGGCGGGCGCGGCCATCATGCTGCCGAGCATGGTGCCGACGAGGAGGCCGGGGAGCAGGCCGCCGCCGAAGTAGCCGCCGGCCCAGGGGCCGTACGCCGGGCCCGCCTCCCAGTACGGGCGGCGGCCGAGGTCGGTGTCGACCTCGCGGACCACCGGGTCGCGGCCCTCGGCGAGACGCGTCCGGTCGGCCGCGCAGACCGGCACCTCGCGCGCGGCACCGCCCGGGGGCGTCCAGCTCGCGTCGGCGACCGAGGGGCCGTGGCGCGGGTCGAAGAAGCAGGGCGGGCGGCGCTCCGGCAGCGGTCCGCCCTCGCGGCGGGCCGCGAGCCGCGCCAGGGAGAACCGGCCGTCCTCCACGGCCTGGGTGACGGCCTTGACGTCCTCGGGTTTCGTCGCGGCGGCCATCAGCGACTTCGCCTGCTCGTAGGCGTCCAGGGCGTGCTCGTAGTCGGCGCGCATCGCGTCGTCGGCACCGGGCTCCCCGGGGTGGAAGTCGAGGCGGTCGAGTTCCTCGCCGAAGGCGGTGATGTCCTCGTCGACGACCACCCGCAGCTTCTCCAGCGCGGCCCGCTGCTCCTCCTCGTGGCGGCGCCGGTTGCGCCGCACCACCGCGTAGGCGCCCGCGCCGCCGGCCGCGACCAGGGCACCGACCGTGATGAGACCGCCGACCGGCACGTCGGTGCCCGAGCCGTCGCTCCAGCTGCTCGGCGCCGAGCCGCCCACGTTGCGCAGGGCGTCGTCGACGAAGTCGTTCAGCTGCGCCTTGGCGTCGCCCGCGCCGCGGACGGCCGTGACCAGGTTGGACACGCCCTGGCTGCTCAGCACGGCGCTGTCGGCCCGGGCGTCGAACGCGTCGCCGACGCGGATGCCGTACAGGCCGGTGACGCCGGTCTCGGTGCGCAGGTTCCGGAACAGGTCCTGCGTGGGGTAGCCGTCCGGCAGGACCGCCACGAAGACGGGCTTGTCCGCGTCCTTGATCTTGTCGGCGAGTGCCTCCGCGTCCGACTGGGCCAACTGGTCCGAGGCGGCCGGATCGACGTAGACCGGGTTCTCGCGCAGCTCCTGGGCGACCTCCGAGAGGTCGGTGGCCGCGTGCGCGCCCGGCGCACCGGCCAGCAGCACCGCCAGTACGGCGGCGACCGGCACGATCAGCAGACGTACGAGGGTACGCACCAGTGCGGCCTTCATATGTTCGAAGCTACCCGAATCGGTACAGAAACGGATATCCGTCGGGCCACGGATTTCGGGGCGCCGGTGCGCCTACGATGCCCTCGGACTTACTGCCGTGGGCCGGTCCGGCCCGCCGGTCTCAGCAGAAGGGGCGGGAACAGGGGCATGTTCGGACGACGCAGAGCCGCGGACATGACGGTGTCCGAACTCACCGAGCTGGACCGGTCCCGGACGCGGGCCGATCTGCTGTGGGAGCTGTTCCGGCACGCCGAGGGCGAGGTGACGTCGGCGATCGACTGGTATCTGGCCCGGCGCCGGGGGCCTGCGCTGTGGTCGCGGTCGCTGCGGGCGCTCGCGGCGCTGCTGGGGATCGTCGGCACGCTCACCCCGCTGGTGCACACCGCAGCTCCGACGACCGTGCAGCCCGAGTGGGGCTTCGTGTTCCTGGCCGGCGGGGCGGGCTGTGTCCTCTTCGACCGGATCTTCGGGTTCTCGGCGTCCTGGACGCGTTACATCCGTACCGAACTGGCGTTGCAGCAGATCCTCAAGAGGGCGCAGTCCGAGTGGGCGCAGGCGTTCCTGAGGACCACCGACTCGCCCAGCGACAAGGACCAGGCCGCGCTGCTCGGGGTGATCGAGCGGCTGCGGACGGACGCCCAGCGGATCATCGAGGACGAGGGCACGGCGTGGGTCGGCTATCTGGCCGACGGCATGGAGGAACTGACCCGCTCCACCTCCCACGCCACCGGCCAGCGCCCCCACTCCGCGGGCCTCTTCCGCCTCGACCGCGCTCAGGGCCGCGACCGGGGCGGCGAGGTGCCGGGCCCGCGGTCGCGGGACACGGCGATGTGAGCCCGGCCCGGACCACAGCGCGGCCACCGGGACCGCGGTTCCCGCCCGGGCCGACGGCTCCTACTCGGCCGGAGCCACCCCCGCCCGCAGCAGGCCGTAGGTGTAGGCGTCCTCCAGGGCCTGCCAGCTCGCCGCGATGACGTTGTCGGCGACGCCCACCGTCGACCACTCCCCCGCCCCGTCGGACGTGGAGATCAGGACGCGGGTCGTGGACTGGGTGCCGTGCACGCCCTCCAGGATGCGGACCTTGTAGTCCACCAGGTCCAGCTTCGCGAGCTGCGGGTAGATCTTCTCCAGGCCCACGCGCAGGGCCCGGTCCAGGGCGTTGACCGGGCCGTTGCCCTCGGCCGTGGCGACGATGCGCTCGCCCTTGGCCCAGAGCTTGACGGTGGCCTCGTTGGCGTGGGTGCCGTCGGGGCGGTCCTCGACGATGGCCCGCCAGGACTCGACCTCGAAGTAGCGCAGGGGCTTGCCCTGGACCTCGCCGCGCAGGAGGAGTTCGAAGGAGGCGTCGGCCGCCTCGTACGTGTAGCCCTTGAGTTCGCGCTCCTTCACCCGCTCCACGACCCGGCCGACCAGCTCGCGGTCGCCGCCGAGGTCGATGCCGAGCTCCTTGCCCTTGAGCTCGATGGAGGCGCGGCCCGCCATGTCGGAGACGAGCATCCGCATGGTGTTGCCGACCAGCTCGGGGTCGATGTGCTGGTACAGGTCCGGGTCGACCTTGATCGCGGAGGCGTGCAGTCCGGCCTTGTGCGCGAAGGCGGAGACACCGACGTAGGGCTGGTGCGTGGAGGGGGTGAGGTTGACGACCTCGGCGATCGCGTGCGAGATGCGGGTCATCTCGCGGAGCCGGCCCTCGGGCAGCACCTTCTTGCCGTACTTCAGTTCCAGGGCCGCCACGACCGGGAAGAGGTTGGCGTTGCCGACGCGCTCGCCGTAGCCGTTGGCCGTGCACTGCACGTGCGTGGCGCCCGCGTCGACGGCGGCCAGCGTGTTCGCCACCGCGCAGCCCGTGTCGTCCTGGGCGTGGATGCCGAGCCGGGCGCTGGTGTCGGCGAGGACGGTGGAGACGACGGCCTGGATCTGCGCCGGGAGCATCCCGCCGTTGGTGTCGCACAGGACGACGACGTCGGCACCGGCCTGGGACGCCGCGCGGACGACCTCCTTGGCGTACTCCGGGTTCGCGCGGTAGCCGTCGAAGAAGTGCTCGCAGTCGACGAAGACCCGGCGGCCCTGCTCCTTCAGGAAGGAGACCGTGTCCCGGACCATCTCCAGGTTCTCGTCGAGGGTCGTGCGCAGGGCGAGTTCGACATGGCGGTCGTGCGACTTGGCGACCAGCGTGATCACCTGGGCGCCGGACTCCAGCAGCGCCCTGACCTGCGGGTCCTGTGCGGCCGTGGTGCCGGCGCGGCGGGTGGAGCCGAACGCGACCAGCTGGGCGTGCCGGAAGTCGATCTCCTGCCGGGCGCGGGCGAAGAACTCGGTGTCGCGGGGGTTCGCGCCGGGCCAGCCGCCCTCGATGAAGCCCACGCCGAAGTCGTCCAGGTGCCGTGCGATGGCGAGCTTGTCCGCGACGGTGAGGTTGATGCCCTCCCGCTGGGCGCCGTCGCGCAGGGTGGTGTCGAAGACGTGGAACGAATCGTCGAGCTCGCTGGTAGCGGTCATGGTGTCAAGGCTCCTGAGGATGGGATCTCGGTCGTACCGGAATGACCGGCTCCACCGCCCTCACATACTCCCTCGCGCTCTCGCCTCCGGCTGCGGGTGGGCCAGAAATGCGAAAAACCTCTCGCGGGTGCGAGAGGTCTGCGCGCGGGTCGAGGACGACGGTGTCCGCCCGTACCTGGTCGTACGTGGCGGTCACTGCGGACCGGCGCGCCTGCTGCCAATAATCATGGCGAACGAGAGCACGGGGGCAGTCTGGCACAACCCCCGCGCCCCGCTCACGGTTGTCTCAGGATGCGGTCGGTCACCTCGTGTGGCGGACGTAGACGTGCGAGGTGTCGTACGTGTCGCCGGGCACGAGGTCGGGCGAGGAGCTGGCGAAGGCGACCGTGCGGCCGTGCCGGTCGAGGACCGGGCCGGACACGCTCAGGTCGTTGGGGCCGCCGTCGACGTCCGGGCTGGCGAGGGTGGTGCGCCCGGTGCGCAGGTCGCGGACGTACGCGCGGGTCGTGCGGTCTGGGGCGTCCGGGTCGGCCGAGACGAACGCCAGGTGGCGGCCGTCGGCGCTGAGCCGCGGGTGGGTGGTGAAGGCGGCCGGGTCGGCGGCGTCGATCCGGCGCAGCTCGCCCGTCTTCAGGTCGCGGACGAAGACGTTGTGGCCCTGGTTGGTGTCGCCCGGGGTGAGCCGCGAGTCCAGCGAGTGGAAGACGGCGTACCGTCCGTCGGCGCTGATCTGCGGGAACTCGGTCTGCCCGTCGGACTTCTCGCCGTCCGGCGTCCGGTCGGCCTGGATCAGGTCGCCGCTCGGCACGTCCCGGACCCAGGCGTCGCTCCAGTCGCCCGAGGAGGGGTGCGGGACGAAGAACCGGTAGCCGACGCGCCGGCCGTCGGCGCTGATGGACGGGTTGGCGGCGGCGGTCCTGCGGTCGGTGGCCGCGGGCACCTGGCTGATGCGGACGGTCTCGCCGCTGGTGCGGTCGACGCGGTAGACGCGCCCCCAGCGGTCCTCGCCCTCCCCGAGGCCGGACTGCTGGGCGACGAAGGCGACGTAGCGGCCGTCAGCGCTGAGGGCGGGCTGCCGGCCGGTGTCGTAGCCCGCGTCGACGGTGTCCGCGATGCGCTGCAGGGTGCCGGTCTTCAGGTCCTTGACCCAGACGTGGCTGCGGCCGTCGTCGGCATCGGTGGCGCTGAAGGCCAGGTAGCGGCCGTTGCCGCTCAGGGCGACGTCGTCGACGGAGCCGCCGTCCCCCGCGGTGCTCGCCAGCCGGGTGGTGCCGGTCCTCAGGTCGCGGACGAAGGCGTCGGCGGTGCCGTCGGTGTCGCCGGCGACGAGGTTGTCGGCGCTGGAGACGAACGCCAGACGGCGGCCGTCGGCGCTCAGGCTCGGCCCGCCGGAGGGGCCGTTGCCCTCGGTGCCGTCGGGGGCGATGCTCGCCTTCTCGGTCCGCGGTGCCGGCGTGGGCGCGGCGGTCGCGGGCAGTGCGGCGACACCGCCGAGCGTGACGGCCAGGGCCACGCCGAGCGCGACGGACGTGGCCCTCCTGGTGCTGGTCATGTGCTGTTTCCCCCTGTGTTCCCCGTTGACGCTGCTCCCCCGGCCCCGCGCCGAGGGCTTCCCCAGAGCCAACAGCACCACGGACCACAGGGTCAATCCGTCGTATTGAGTACAACCCGGGCGTGCGTTCAGGCGTCCGCGAGGAGGCTGTCGGCGAGGAAATCGCGCACGTGGGCGAGGACTTGGGCCCGGTCGGTGCCGCGCAGGCCGATCGCCACGTGGATGGAGAAGCCGTCGAGCAGCGCCCGCAGGCGGGCGGCGAAGCGGTCGGGATCCACGCGGCGGAACTCGCCCCGCGAGATGCCCTCGGCGAGCAGGGCGACCAGGTCGCGGTGCCAGGCGCCCTCGATGGCGGCCTGCCGGTCGCGGGCGGTCGCGTCGGCGGCAGCGCTCTGCGAGCGGTTCCAGACCTCCAGCCACAGCGTCCAGTGCGGGTCGCGGTGGCCGTCCGGGACGTACAGGTCGACGTAGGCGTCGAGGCGTGCGCGGGCGCTCGCGGCCCGGGCCAGCAGCCGTCCGCGCTCGGCGCCGAGCCGGCCCTCGCTCCACTCCAGGGTCCGCAGCAGCAGTTCGTCCTTGGAGCCGAAGTAGTAGAGGAGGTGCCCGCTGCTCATCCCGACCTCGCGGCCGAGCGCCGCCATGGTGAGCTTCTCCAGTCCGCGCTCGGCGATCATCTCCATGGCGGCGGCGAGGACGTTCTCGCGGGGCGGTGCCTGCCTTCGCCCACCGGCCATGTCCTGCTCCTAGGTCCTCGGTTGCTGCTGCGTGATGCAGTGGATGCCGCCACCGCCCGCGAAGATCGTACGGGCGTCGACCAGTGTCACCGTCCGTTCGGGGAACAGCCGGCGGAAGATACCGGCCGCGATCTCGTCGCGCGGGTCGTCGAAGCCGCACAGTACGACGCCGCCGTTGCAGAGGTAGTGGTTGATGTAGGAGTAGTCGGCCCAGTGGCCGTCGGCCTCCAGCACCGTCGGGGCGGGGACCTCGACGACCTCCAGGCGGCGGCCGCGCGCGTCCGTCTGCGCCTTCAGCAGGCCGATGACCTCCTGGGTCACCTCGTGGTCGGGGTGCGCCGGGTCCGGCTGCGAGTGCGCCACGACGACGCCCGGGCGGGCGAACGCCGCGACGATGTCGACGTGTCCGAGGGTGCCGAAGCCGTGGGGAGGGTAGTCGCCGGTCAGGCCGCGGGGCAGCCAGATCGCCTTGCGGGTGCCGAGCTGGGCGTGGATCTCGGCCTCGACCTGCTCGCGGCTCCAGCCCGGATTGCGCTCGGGGCCGAGCTGGACGGTCTCGGTCAGCAGGACCGTTCCCTCGCCGTCGACGTGGATCGCCCCGCCCTCGTTGACGAGCCGGGAGGCGTACGTCCGGGCCCCGGCGAGGTCCGCGACATGGGCGGCGATCTTCGCGTCGTGCTCCCAGCGGGCCCACTCCTGGGCGCCCCAGCCGTTGAACGTCCAGTCGACTGCGGCCAGTCGGCCCTTGCCGTCGGTGAGGAAGGTCGGGCCGATGTCCCGCATCCAGGCGTCGTCGAGGTCCCGCTCGACGGTCTCGATCCCCTCGCCCAGCAGCGCACGCGCCTCACCGGACCGGCCCGGGCCGCACACCACCGTCACCGGCTCGAAGCGGCGGACGGCCCGGGCGACCGCGGCCCAGGCGACCCGGGCGGCGGCCAGCTCGCCGGGGTCGTCGAAGGTCGGATTGGGACCCGGCCAGGCCATCCAGGTGCGCTCGTGCGGAACCCATTCGGCGGGCATGCGGAAGCCGTCGGCGGCTGCGGACATCGTTGAACCTCAGAGGAAGTAGAGACGGTTGAGGGAGACGGACTCGGCGGCTTCGGAGCGCAGCGGCTCGCCGTCGAGGGTGACCAGCCCGGTGCGCCGGTCGACGTCCACGGCCCCCGTACGGGAGTTGAGGCGCAGGTCGGCCGGGCCGATGCCGCGCGTGCCGCGCACGGCGACCCTGCGGCGGCGGGTCGGCAGGCGGTCGTGCCCCTGGTCGAGGGCGGCCCGCGCGACGAACGCCACCGAGATGTCGGCCGGTGTCGCCCCGTGCGCGCCGAACTGCGGCCCGAGCACGAGGGGTTCGCAGGTGTCGGTCGCCGCGTTCGGGTCGCCGGTCACGCCGTACGCCGGGAAGCCGGCCTTCAGCACCAGCTGCGGCTTGGCGCCGAAGAACTCCGGGCGCCACAGCACGATGTCGGCGAGCTTGCCGGTCTCGATCGACCCGACCTCGTGCGCGAGCCCGTGCGCGATGGCCGGGTTGATCGTCAGCTTGGCCAGGTAGCGCAGGACGCGCTCGTTGTCGTGGTCGTCGTCGGGGGCGCCGAACTCGGCCTTCATCTTCCCCGCCATGGCGAAGGTGCGGCGGACGGTCTCGCCCGCGCGCCCCATGCCCTGCGCGTCCGAGGAGGTGATGCCGATGGCGCCCAGGTCGTGCAGGACGTCCTCGGCGCCCATGGTCCCGGCGCGGATGCGGTCGCGGGCCATGGCGGCGTCGCCGGGCAGGTCGGTCTTCAGGTCGTGGACGGAGACGATCATGCCGTAGTGCTCGGCGACGGCGTCCCGGCCGAAGGGCAGGGTGGGGTTGGTGGACGAGCCGATGACGTTGGGGACGCCTGCCATCTTCAGCACGTTCGGCACGTGACCGCCGCCGCAGCCCTCGATGTGGAAGGCGTGGATGGTCCGGCCCTCCAGCACGCGCAGGGTGTCCTCCACGGAGAGGCACTCGTTCAGCCCGTCGCTGTGCAGGGCCACTTGGACGTCGTGCTCCTCGGCGACGCGCAGGGCGGTGTCCAGGGCGCGGGTGTGGGCGCCCATGTCCTCGTGCACCTTGAAGCCGGAGGCGCCGCCCTCGGCCAGGGCCTCGACCAGCGGAGCCTGGTGCGACGACGAACCCCGGCCGAGGAAGCCGATGTTGACCGGCCAGGCGTCGAAGGCGCCGAACGCGTGCCGCAGCGCCCAGGGCGAGTTGACGCCGACGCCCCAGACGGGCCCGAACTCCTGCCCGATGATCGTCGTCACGCCGGAGGCGAGCGATGCCTCCATGACGCGCGGTGACAGCAGGTGGACGTGGGTGTCGACGGCCCCGGCGGTGGCGATGAGTCCCTCGCCGGAGACGATCGACGTGCCGGTGCCGACGACGACGTCCACCCCGTCGAGGGTGTCGGGGTTCCCGGCCCGCCCGATCGCGTGGATGCGGCCCTCGCGGATGCCGATGGAGACCTTCCGGACGCCCTGCACGGCGTCGATCACCACGACGTTGCTGATGACGACGTCGCAGGTGTCCCGGACGGCGGCGGCCTTGAGGTGCAGTCCGTCGCGGGCGGTCTTGCCGAAGCCGGCGAGGAACTCGTCGCCGTACCGCTGGGAGTCGGACTCGACGCGGACGGTCAGTCCGGAGTCGCCGAGGCGGATGCGGTCGCCGGCCCGGGGGCCGTGGGTGGCGGCGTACTCGTACGGGGTGAGGCGGCGGGCCTCGGCGGGGTGGCCTCCGGGGCGGCTCATCGCGCGGCCTCCTGTCCAGGTGTCGTGTCCGGTACGCCGAGGTAGCCGCAGGCGGCGGCCCGGCGCAGCGCCTCCTCGCGGGCGCCCGGCGCGTCCAGCGGTCCGTCGACGAGCCCGGCGAACCCGATCGCGATCCGTTCGCCTCCGAGGGGCACGAGCCCCACCTCGACGCTCTCCCCCGGCCCGAACCGCACGGAGGACCCGGCGGGCACGGCGAGCCGCATGCCGTAGGCCTCGGCGCGTGCGAAGTCGAGCCGCGGGTTGGCCTCGAAGAAGTGGAAGTGGGAGGTGACGGAGACCGGCACGGTCGCGGTGTTGGTCACCGTCAGCCGTACGGCCGGCTCCGGCTCGGGGTGCTCCGGCCCCGGCAGCAGGGCGCCCGGCGCGTCCGGGCCCGAGCCGCCGCCCATCGGGTCGGTGACGACCGCGAGCCGCGAGCCGTCGTCGAAGACCGCCTCGACGTGCACCTCGGTGACGACGTCGGCGACTCCGGGCAGCACGTCGTCGGGCCCGAGGACGGACCGGGCGGCCTCGATGGCCTCCGCGAGCCGTTTGCCGTCCCGGGCGGCCTCGCACACCGTGTCGGCGATGAGCGCGGTCGCCTCGGGGACGTTGAGCCTCAGGCCCCTCGCCCGGCGGGCGCGGGCGAGCTCGGCGGCGCCGAAGAGCAGCAGCCGGTCGCGTTCGGTCGGGGTCAGCCGCATGTCACTCCCTCCGTTTAGAACATCACTCTAAACATGAATTTCTCCGTTCCGGAAGGTTGACGGCAGGGCACCGTGCACATCACATTGAACGTCGCTCTAACCGAGGGAGACCAGCATGCCGATCGAACACCGCGGAGTCGACACCATCCCCCAGGAGGAACGCACGAGTGGGCCACGGGACCTCGTCTCGATCCTGCTCGGCTCCAACCTCTGTCTCGGCGTGATCGTCTTCGGCTGGCTGCCGCCGTCCTTCGGCCTGGACTGGTGGTCGTCGGTCAGCGCTGTCGTGGCGGGCACGGTGGTGGGCGTGGTGTTCACGGCCCCCCTCGCGCTGGTCTCCCTGCGCACGGGCACCAACCTGTCGACGTCCTCCGGCGCCCAGTTCGGGGTGCGCGGGCGCCTGGTCGGTTCGGTGGTCGGCCTGCTCCTCGCCCTCGGCTACACCGCGCTGACCGTGTGGATCGGCGGTGACGTGATGGTGGGCGTGCTGAGCCGGCTGGCCGGGCTGCCGCAGGGCGACCTGTCGTACGGGATCGTCTACGGGGTGCTCGCGGCGGCCACCGTCGCGGGCGCGGTGTACGGCTACCGGGTGCTGCTGGCGATGTCCCGGGCCCTGGCGTTCGGCATGACGGCCCTGCTGGCGCTGGGGGTGATCGCCTACGCCCCCGACTTCACGACGGACGCGCTGCCGGAGGCCGGCGGCTACCTGCTGGGCGGTTTCTGGCCGACGTGGCTGCTCGCGGCCGTGGCGGCCGGGCTGTCCGGACCGATCGCCTTCATCACCCTGCTCGGCGACTACACCCGCTACATCTCACCGGCCCGCCACTCCTCCCGCCGGGTCCTGCACGCGACCTGGCTGGGCCTGATGCTGGGCCTGCTGGTGCCGCAGCTGTTCGGCACGTTCACCGCGTACGCGGCCCGGGCGGCCCTGGACTACGCGGGCCCGCTGGTCGACGCGGCCCCCGGCTGGTACCTGGTCCCGCTGCTGCTGGCGGCCTCGGCGGGCTCGGTCGGCAACGCGGGTCTGATGCTGTACTCGATGGGCCTCGACCTGGACGCGATCCTGCCGCGCGCCTCACGGGCCCGGGCGACGTACGTGGTCGCGGTCGTGGCCACGGCCGCGGTCTTCGCCGGGCACTGGTTCTCGACCGCGCAGGACGCGATGACGTCCTTCGTCCTCCTGCTGACCGCGATCGGCACGCCGTGGGCGGTCATCACCCTCATCGGCTTCGCCCGCTGCGGCGGGGTGTACGACGCGGACGCCCTCCAGGTCTTCAACCGCCGCGCACGGGGCGGCGTCTACTGGTACCGCGCCGGCTGGAACATCCCGGCGACCCTGTCCTGGGCGGCCGGCGCGACCGTCGGCGTCCTCGCGGTGTCCCTGCCGTCGTACGAGGGCCCGCTGCTGGCCCTGACCGGCGGGGTGGACATCAGCTTCCTGCTGTCGGGGCTGGTGGGCGGCGCGGCGTACGCGTTGTCGACCCCGGGGGCCGTGGCTGCGGAACCCGGGGTCGGGGAGGCGCCCAGCACGTCTTGTCCGACCGCGTCGGGTGGCGGGCGGGCATAGGCCGGGGGCCCGGGGGCGGAGCCCCCGGTGGCCGGGGCGGCCTCAGCCCAGCTGGTGCATCCAGCCGTGGGTGTCCGGGGCCGTGCCCCGCTGGATGTCCAGCAGCGCCTGGCGCAGCCGCAGCGTGACCTCGCCCGGCTCACCCCCGCTCTGCTTCCACTCCGCCCCGGCCCGCTTCACCGTCCCGACCGGCGTGATCACCGCGGCCGTACCGCAGGCGAACACCTCGGTCAGCGACCCGTTCTCCGAGTCCCGCTGCCACTGCTCGACCGAGACCCTGCCCTCCTCGGCCTCGTAGCCGAGGTCACGGGCGACGGTGAGCAGGGAGTCGCGCGTGACGCCCTCCAGGATCGAGCCGGTGAGGGACGGCGTGACGATCTTGTTCCCGTACACGAAGTACAGGTTCATGCCCCCGAGCTCCTCGACCCAGGTGTGCTCCACCGCGTCGAGGTAGCAGACCTGGTCGCAGCCCTTCGTCGCGGCCTCGGCCTGCGCGAGCAGGGACGCCGCGTAGTTGCCGCCCGTCTTCGCGTCGCCCATGCCGCCGGGGACGGCGCGGACGCGGTCCTCGGAGACCCAGATGGAGACCGGCTTCACGCCGCCCGGGAAGTACGCGCCGGCCGGCGAGGCGATCACCAGGAACAGGTACTCGTTGGCCGGCTTCACACCCAGCCCGACCTCGGTCGCGATCATGAACGGGCGCAGGTAGAGGGACTCCTCGCCGCCGTGCGCCGGAACCCACGCCTTGTCCTGCCTGACCAGCGCGTCGCACGCCTCGATGAACGTCTCGACCGGCAGCTCGGGCATCGCGAGCCGGCGCGCGGACCGCTGGAAGCGCTCGGCGTTCTTCTCCGGCCGGAACGTGGCGACCGAGCCGTCGGGGCGGCGGTAGGCCTTCAGACCCTCGAAGATCTCCTGCGCGTAGTGCAGGACCGTGGTGGCCGGGTCGAGGGAGATCGGCGCGTACGGCACGAGCTGGCCGTCGTGCCAGCCGCGGCCCTCCGTCCACTTGATCGTCACCATGTGATCGGTGAAGTGGCGGCCGAACCCGGGGTTGGCCAGGATCGCCTCGCGCTCTGCGGCGGAGAGCGGGTTGGCGGACGGCTTGAGCTCGATCGTGGGCGTCGTCATGGGTTGATGTCCTTCACCGGTTGTAGTGACGGGCCGCGCTCGGTACTGCGCTGATGGTGACCAGTGCTAGGACGTCCGAGCATTCCCTCGTTCCGCGGCCTCGCGTTCGATTATCGCCCGGGGGCGGCGGCGGAAGGAACGGGGTGAATACGGCCCGGTGGTCGATGGTGGCACCCGGCGGGAACATGCGGAAGCCGCCGGGTGCGGATGCGACCCGGCGGCTTGGTGGAGCGCGGCGGGTCAGCCGGCTACGCGTACGGCGAGCGCGTCGCCGATCTCCGCGGTGGAGCGGGCGGGCTTGCCGGCCCGCTCGCCGAGGTCGGCGGCGACCGCCTCGTCGATCCGGGCGGCCTCGGCCTCGTAGCCGAGGTGGCGCAGCAGCAGGGCGACGGACAGCACGGTGGCGGTCGGGTCGGCCTTGCCCTGGCCGGCGATGTCCGGGGCCGAGCCGTGTACGGGCTCGAACATGGACGGGAACTCTCCGGACGGGTTGATGTTGCCGGAGGCGGCCACGCCGATGCCGCCGGAGACGGCCGCGGCGAGGTCGGTGACGATGTCGCCGAAGAGGTTGTCGGTGACGATGACGTCGAAGCGCTCGGGCTGCGTGACGAGGTAGATCGTCGCCGCGTCCACGTGCATGTACTCGGTGGTGACCTCGGGGAACTCCTCGGCCACCTTGTTGAAGATGTTCGTCCACAGGTGACCCGCGAAGGTCAGCACGTTGTTCTTGTGGATCAGCGCCAGCTTCTTGCGCGGGCGGGCCTGGGCCCGCGCGAAGGCGTCCCGGACCACGCGCTCGACACCGAAGGCCGTGTTCACGGAGACCTCGGTGGCGACCTCGTGCTCGGTGCCCTTGCGGATCGTGCCGCCGTTGCCGGTGTACGGGCCCTCGGTGCCCTCGCGGACCACGACGAAGTCGATCTGCGGCTCGCCGGCCAGCGGGGTGGAGACACCCGGGAGCAGCTTCGAGGGGCGCAGGTTGACGTGGTGGTCGAAGGCGAAGCGGAGCTTGAGCAGGAAGCCGCGCTCCAGGACGCCGGACGGCACGGACGGGTCGCCGATCGCACCGAGCAGGATGGCGTCGTGCTTCTTCAGGGCGTCGAGGTCGGCGTCGGTGAGGGTCTCACCGGTGGCGTGGTAGCGCCGCGCGCCGAAGTCGTACTCCTTGGTCTCCAGCTTCACATCCTGCGGAAGGACGGCGGAGAGGACCTTGAGACCTTCGGCCACGACCTCCTGGCCGATGCCGTCACCCGGGATCACTGCGAGATTGATGCTGCGAGACATGCGGGCACCCTACTCCTCGTCCCATGGGATGACACGAGGTGTCCGTGATGCGGACACCCGCCCGGGTGACCGCACGCGGCCGTCGACCGCCGTTCACCCGTACGTGGTGCGGCTGTTGGCCTCCGCTGGGAAGTTCACTGAACATGGAGATCCCCCACTTCGGCGTCCCGCCCGAGCTCGCCCGCCGGATGAGCATGGCCGAGCAGCACGAGTACCTGCGCACCCGGCTGTCGCGGCGGCGCACGCTGGTGACGGCGGGCGCGGTGGCGAGCGGGCTGCTGACCGGCTGCGGCTCCGGTCCGGACTCCGGGCGGGGCGGCGCCACGGCGACGCGGAGCCCGGCGCCGAGCACGTCGAAGGCGCCCGGCTCCTTCATCACGCCCTTCGGCCGCCACCTCGCCTTCGGGGCCGACCCGAAGACGCAGATGCGGATCTCCTGGCAGGTGCCGCTCGCGGTGAAGAAGCCGTACGTCCGGGTGGGCCTGCGCCCCGACGACCTCGGCCGCAGGATCGAGGCGGAGCTGCGCGACCTGCACACCCCGGAGCTGAACGGCGTGCGGGCGGCGGTCGACCAGTTCTACCTGCACGCGGCGCTGGACGGCCTGCGCCCCGATACGACGTACTACTACGGCGTCGGCCACGAGGGCTTCGACCCGGCGTCCCCGCGGCACCGCTCGACCATCACGTCCTTCCGCACGGCACCCGCGAGTCCGCCCGAGCGGTTCGTGTTCACCGCGTTCGGCGACCAGGGCGTGGGCGAGGAGGCGGCCCTCAACGACCGTACGCTGCTGCGCCGGAAGCCCGCCTTCCATCTCCACGCGGGGGACATCTGCTACGCGGACCCGACCGGCAAGGGCAAGGAGTCGGACGTCTTCGACGCGAGCCAGTGGGACCGGTTCCTCAAGCAGACCGAGCCGGTGGCCAGGTCGGTGCCGTGGATGGTGACGACCGGCAACCACGACATGGAGGCCTGGTACTCGCCGGACGGCTACGGCGGTCAACTCGCCCGGTTCTCCCTGCCGGACAGCGGCTTCGACGCGCGCACGGCACCGGGCGTGTACGCCTTCACGTACGGCAACGTCGGCGTGGTCGCGCTGGACGCGAACGACGTGTCGTACGAGATCCCCACCAACCTCGGCTACACGGAGGGCCGGCAGACGAAGTGGCTGGACGGCACGCTCGGCGAGTTGAGGGCCTCGAAGGACGTGGACTTCATCGTCGTCTTCTTCCACCACTGCGCGTACTCGACGTCCACCCACGCCTCCGACGGCGGGGTGCGCGCCGAGTGGCTGCCGCTGTTCGCCCGGCACCAGGTGGACCTGGTGATCAACGGGCACAACCACGTCTACGAGCGGACCGACGCCATCCGGAACGGCGAGGTGGGCAGGCCGGTGCCGGTCGGCGGGACGACGGACCCGCGGCGGGACGGGATCGTCTACGTCACCGCGGGCGGCGGCGGCAAGGAGCTGTACGGCTTCCCGGACGGCGTGAAGGAAAGCTACGAGGGGAACACCGCCGACCAAGAGTCGGTCGACACGTTCCGGTGGACCAGGTCCCGGGACACCCGG
Source organism: Streptomyces sp. SudanB52_2052 (assembly GCF_964272415.1). Classification (NCBI taxonomy): domain Bacteria; kingdom Bacillati; phylum Actinomycetota; class Actinomycetes; order Kitasatosporales; family Streptomycetaceae; genus Streptomyces; species Streptomyces sp. SudanB52_2052. The sequence goes on from NZ_OZ186796.1 coordinate 2,717,315, forward strand.
GCGGAGTCGGTGCAGTGGTCGCGGGTGCGCTACCGCGGTTTCTCGTTCCTCTCGGTGGAGGCGGTGAGCGGCGCCGCGCCGAGGCTGAAGGTGTCGGCGCTGGCGTCCAGCGGTGAGCGGATCGACCACTTCGAGGTGCGGCGCGGGGCGTGAGGCCCCGCACCGCGCCCCGGTCGGGTGCGGCTCCCGGTCCTGTGCGGCCCTGGTGGGTCTTGATGCGGCTCAGTGGCCGGTGGATCCGCCGTTGTCCCTGCGGTCGAGGGCGCGCTGGAGCGCGGCGGCGGCGGCCTTGCGGTCGGACTCGCTCGTACGGGAGACGTGACGGACTCGGCGGCGGACGGTCGTCTCGGCCATGGGAAATCGACTCCTTCGATACAGCACGGAGTGCGGAAGAGGGTTTCGAGACGCCGGATGGGGCGGGGAGCGGTGCCGCAGGGGTTGCCTGCACGGGGCCCGGCTCACGACCGCCATTCGCTTGGTCGAGCGAGACGTTCGGCTCCTACAAAGCTAAGGGAGTCCGGAGCATCTGTCTCCACAATTACTCGGACTTCCTAGTATCTGAGACAGTGGACTGGGTCACACGCCGCTGACCTGCGGGGATTCCTAGAGCACATCGCCGTCCCGCCAGTCGAAGAGCAGTTCGCGCGCGGGGTCGAGCGGACCGGCGAGGGCGGCGCGGACGTAGGTGCTGCCCTCCTCCTCAGGCAGGCGGACGATGCCGTCGTCCGGGCTGAGGGCGTGCACCTCGCCGCGCCACGGCCGCCAGCCGCGGGTGGTGTAGAGGCGGGCGCCGTCATCGCTGGCGGAGAGGGCGCCGAGGTCGTAGGCGCGGTCGACGACGCGTTCCAGCTCGGCCATGACCCGCCCGCCGAGGCCGGTGCGGCGGGCGTCGGCGCGCACGGCGACGTTCTCGACGTACCCGGTGCGCAGCCACCGGCCGCGGTGCCGCACCCGGCGCATCACCACGGCCCCGTGCGCGGCGAGGCCGGAGGCGTCGTGGACGAGGGCGTGCAGGCCGCCGAGACCGTGGTCCCAGTCGTCGTCGCCGAAGTCGCCGTCGAAGGCGGCGTCCAGCAGGGCCCGTACGGCGTCGAGTTCGGCGGGGGCGAGGTCGGCGGTGTGGGCGGTGCGCAGGCGGATGGTCATCGGCCCAGTATGCGAACGGGCCGGGTGGCTCTCGACCTGATTTGCGAGCACGATGGAAGGGTCCGGCTCCGGGAGGGAGACCCGATGACGACGGCCAAGCCGCGCGCACAGGTGATCACCCAGCACCGCTTCGGCGGCCCGGACGTCCTGGAGATCGAGGAGCGGCCACGGCCCGAGCCCGGCCCCGGCGAGGTGCTGCTCCGGGTGCACGCGGCGGGGGTCAACCCGGCGGACCGGCTGGCCCGTTCCGGGGCGGCACCGCTGTTCGGGGAGCCGCCGTTCACGCTCGGGCAGGACGTGTCGGGGGAGATCGAGGAGGTGGGGGCCGGGGTCACCCGGTTCCGGTCCGGGGACGAGGTGTTCGGCCGGATCGACGGTGGCGGCCACGCCACGCACGTGACCGCGCCGGCCGGTCACTTCGCCGCGAAACCCGCCGGTCTCGACCACGCCCACGCGGCCGCCGCCCCGACGGCCACGCTCACCGCCTGGCACGCCCTGATCGACATCGCCCGGGTCGGCCCGGGCAGCCGCGTGCTGGTCCGCGCGGCGGCAGGCGGGACCGGCCACGTGGCGGTGCAGCTGGCCAAGGCGGAGGGCGCCCATGTCGTGGGCGTGGCGCGCGCCGAGGACCACGACTTCCTGCGTGAGCTGGGCGCCGACGAACTCGTCGACGACTCGGCCGGCGACGTCGCGGAGTCCGTCCACGACATCGACGCCGCCCTCGACCTGGTCGGCGGCGACCACGCGCTGTCCACCCTCAACACCCTGCACCCGGACGGCATCCTGCTCTCCACCGTCCCCGAGGACCTGGGCCTCGCCCCGGAGGACGCGGAGGCGCGGGGGCTGCGCTTCGCCCTCGTCCGCACCGACCCGTCGGGCGACCTCCTGGCGAGGACCGCCCCGCTGCTCGCCGACCGCCGCGTCCGCGTCCACGTGACGACGACCCTGCCGCTGGCGGAGGCGGCCAAGGCGCACGAACTGGGCGAGGAAGGCCACGCGCGGGGCGGGATCGTGCTGGTGCCGCACCCCTGAGCCCGGGTGCGTGAGGCCGGATACGCCGACGGGCCGGGTCCCGTGACCCGGCCCGTCGGTGCGCCCGGGGGCTCAGCCCAGGTGCGGGTATCAGCCCATGTGCGGGTAGGTGTAGTCGGTCGGCGGGACCAGCGTCTCCTTGATGGCGCGGGTCAGGGTCCAGCGCATCAGGTTCTGCGGGGCGCCGGCCTTGTCGTTGGTGCCGGAGGCACGGCCGCCGCCGAAGGGCTGCTGGCCGACGACGGCGCCGGTCGACTTGTCGTTGATGTAGAAGTTGCCGGCCGCGTAGCGCAGCTTGTCCGCCGTGTATGCCGCCGCCGCGCGGTCGTTCGCGATGACCGAGCCGGTGAGGGCGTAGTCGGAGACGGACTCCATCTGCGTCAGCATCTCGTCGTACGTGTCGTCCTCGTAGACGTGCACGGCGATGATCGGGCCGAAGTACTCGGTGCGGAACACCTCGTTCTCCGGATCACTGCACTCGATGACGGTCGGGCGGACGAACCAGCCCTCGGAGTCGTCGTAGGCGCCGCCCGCGACGATCGTGCAGGACGGGTCCTCCTTGGCGCGGTCGATGGCGGCCTTGTTCTTGGCGAAGGCCCGCTCGTCGATGACGGCGCCGATGAAGTTGGACAGGTCGGTGACGTCACCCATCCTGATGCCGTCGACCTCGGCGGCCCACTCCTCCTTGAAGCCGGAGTTCCAGATCGAGGCGGGGATGTACGCCCGGGACGTGGCGCTGCACTTCTGACCCTGGTACTCGAAGGCACCCCGGGTCAGGGCGGTCTTCAGGATCGCCGGGTCGGCCGAGGGGTGGGCGACGAGGAAGTCCTTGCCGCCGGTCTCGCCGACCAGGCGCGGGTAGGTGCGGTACTTCTCGATGTTGTTGCCGACCGTCTTCCACAGGTACTGGAAGGTCTTGGTCGAGCCGGTGAAGTGGATGCCGGCGAGGTCGCGGTGCTCCAGGGCGACCTTGGAGACCTCGATGCCGTCGCCGGTGACGAGGTTGATGACGCCCTTGGGCAGGCCGGCCTCCTCCAGCAGCCGCATCAGCAGCACGGCGGCGTGGGTCTGCGTCGGGGACGGCTTCCACACGACGACGTTGCCCATCAGGGCCGGGGCCGTCGGCAGGTTGCCCGCGATCGCGGTGAAGTTGAAGGGCGTGATCGCGTAGACGAAGCCCTCCAGCGGACGGTGGTCGAGACGGTTCCACACGCCGGGGGCGTTCGCCGGGGGCTGCTCGGCCAGCAGCTTGCGGGCGTAGGAGACGTTGAAGCGCCAGAAGTCGATCAGCTCGCAGGGCGTGTCGATCTCGGCCTGCTGGGCGGTCTTGGACTGGCCGAGCATGGTGGAGGCGGCGAGCGTCTCGCGCCAGGGGCCGGACAGCAGCTCGGCGGCGCGCAGGATGATCGCCGCGCGGTCGTCGAACGACATCGCGCGCCAGGCGGGCGCGGCAGCCAGGGCCGCGTCGATGGCGTCCTGGGCGTCCGCCTGCGTGGCGTTGCGGTAGGTGCCGAGCACGGCCTGGTGGTTGTGCGGCTGGACGACCTGGAAGGCCTCGCCGCCGCCCATGCGCTTCTCGCCGCCGATGGTGCAGGGCAGGTCGATCGGGTTGTCGGCCAGCTCCTTCAGCCTGGCCTCCAGCCGGGCCCGCTCGGGCGAGCCGGGGGCGTAGCCGTGCACCGGCTCGTTGACGGGGGTGGGGACCTGGGTCACAGCGTCCATGTTTTCCGTAACTCCTTACTGAGCGGTGTGTCGGTCTCAGCCCTTGCAGGCCGTCAGCCCTTGGTGATCATGCTGCGGGCGAAGAAGCGCAGGTTCGCCGGCTTCTCCGCCAGCCTCCGCATGAAGTAGCCGTACCAGTCGGTGCCGTACGCGGTGTACACGCGCATCCGGTGGCCCTCGGCGGCCAGCCGCAGGTGCTCCTCGGTGCGGATGCCGTAGAGCATCTGGAACTCGTAGTCGCCGGGCTTTCGCCCGGCGCGATGGGCGAGTTCCTGGCCGATGGCGATCAGGCGCGGGTCGTGGGACCCGATCATCGGGTACCCCTCCCCCTCCATCAACGTCCGCAGAATGCGAACGTATGCCCGATCGATCTCGTGCTTGTCCTGGTACGCGACCGAGGCGGGCTCCTTGTACGCCCCCTTGACCAGGCGGACCCGGCTGCCGCTCGCGGCGAGGCGGCGGGCGTCGGCCTCGGTGCGGAAGAGGTAGGCCTGGATGACGCAGCCGGTCTGCGGAAAGTCCTTCCGCAGCTCCTCGTGGATGGCGAACATCGAGTCCAGGGTGGTGTGGTCCTCCGCGTCCAGGGTGACCGTGGTGCCGATCTCGGCGGCGGCCTCGACGACCGGGCGGACGTTCTTCAGGGCCAGCTCGTGGCCGTCCTGAAGGGCTTGCCCGAACATCGACAGCTTCACCGACATCTCGGCGCGGGTGCCGAGCTCCAGCGGCTTGAGGCGGTCGACCAGTTCCAGGTAGGCGTCGCGGGCGGCGGCGGCCTGCGCGGGGTTGGTGATGTCCTCGCCGACGACGTCCATCGTCAGCTCCAGGCCCTGGTCGGTGAGGTCCCGGACGACGGGGACGATGTCGTCGACGTCCTCGCCCGGAATGAAGCGGTCGACGACCTGCTTGGTCACCGGGGCGGCCGAGATCAGACGTCGCATCCGGTCGCTGCGTGACGCGGCGAGAATCACGGGACCCAGCACGGGGCACCTCCAGAGCACAAGCAACGTGAGGCCGGACCCCTCGCGGATGACGCGTCGGGTACGGCACGGAGAACCACCGTGAAACCTAAGGATCCCTCCGATCGTCGGCCATCGACAGCTGTCACGCATCCGTGCCGCAGATCTCAGACAGATGTATGAAGGGGTCCCGGGAGTGCGGGACAATGCCCGGATGACGTCGGAACACAGGGGCGACTACGAGGAGCTGGTCGACGAGATCTCGGAGCTGCTCGGCGCGCCCGCGACGCTGGAGAACCGGGACTTCGAGCTGATCGCCTTCGGCGCGTACGACAGCGAGGGCGACCTCGATCCGTCGGCCCTGGACCCGGTGCGCACCCGCTCGATCCTCACCCGCCGCTCGACGGCGGCCGTGCGGGCGTGGTTCGAGGGCTTCGGCATCACGCGGGCGACGGGCCCGGTCCGCATCCCGCCGACCCCGGAGGCCGGCGTCTACCGGGGGCGCATCTGCCTCCCCGTCCGCCACCGGGGCGTGGTGCACGGCTACGTCTGGCTCCTCGACGACGATCCCGGCCCGAGCGAGCGACAGCTGTCCGCCGCGATGCTGGTCACGGCCCGGATCGGCGCCCTGCTCGCGGACGAGGCCCAGCACGGCGCCGACCTCAGCCGCGAGCTGCGGGCGGTGCTCACCGCCGAGCGAGGCTGGCAGAGCGACATGGCCATCGCCGAGCTCCGCACCGCCCTCGGCCCGCGCGCCGACGGCCCGCACACCGTGGTGTGTGTCGCGCCCTGGCCCTCGGCCGACCCCGACGACGCCCCGTCGGTGCGCGGCATGCCGGGCGCGACCGCCCTGTGCACGCTGCCGTGGGGAGCGGCGGCCCAGTGCGTGGCGGTCCTGGTCCGGCTGCGCTCGGCGGACGTCCTGACTCCGGCGACGACGGCGGCGGGCCGGCTGCTGGAGCGGGTGCGCGGGGGGACGGGGCCGGGCGACGGGCGCGGGGGGACAGGGCGGGGCGACGCGCGCGGAGGGACGGGGCCGGGAGACACCCCCACCCCGGGCGGTGCCTGTGCCGGTATCGCCACCCCCCGCTCCGGCCTCGCCGAGCTCGGCGCCTCCTGGTGGGAGGCGTCGGCGGCGGCGCGGGCGGCGCTGGCCGAGCCGCGGCTGGGGCCGGTGGCGCAGTGGGCGTCGATCGGGCCGTTCCGTCTGCTCACCGCGCTCCCCCCGGAGGTCGCCCACGACCCCGTCGCCCGGACCCTGCTCGCCCCGGTCCACCGGGAACTCGCCCGGACCGCCGAGGTCTACCTCGACTGCGCCGGCCAGGCCGCCCGGGCCGCCGCCGAGCTGGGCATCCACCGCCAGACCCTCTACTACCGCCTCTCCCGCATCGAGAAGCTCACGGGTCTGGACCTGGACGACGGCGAGGACCGGCTGCTGCTGCACATGACACTGAAAGGGGCCCGGCTCGCCCCCGGTGACGCCAGGGGGCCGTCCGGGTGAGTCCCGCCCCCGAACGGGCGGTGTTCGGGACGGACCCGTACCCTCCGGCGCCGCGCATGGTCACGGTTCTCCCGGTGTGCCATCGGCTGGGAGGAGTGCACGTGCGGAATCGACGCGCCTGGTCCGCGACGCGAACGGTGGTGACGGGGCCCACCCCGACTACCTCACCGGCCACGCCACCATGGGCGGCGCACGGATGCGCATGCTGACCGGGATCCTCGGCACCCGCTCGTCGACCTGCGCATCCGGTCGATCACCACCGGCGCGACCCGCCACTACCGCTACGCCCACGAGTACGAACGGGACGTCGTCGAGGCCCGCGTCCGGGGCGGGATTGCCTGGGCGCTGCGGACGTACTTCCGCCCCGTACCCTGATCACGGGCACTTCTGAAAACGATTGTCATCTGCTACGGTCGTGGCGCGTTCAACATTTACCAGGCCTTGACCGAGGTGTCCCGTGCGCGTCCCTGCCCGACTCATCCCCCTTGCTGCCGTCACCGCGGCCTCCGCCCTGCTCACCGGCTGCTTCACCGGTGGGCAGTCGGCCACGGACGACTCCGGGGCAGGGGGCAAGCGCATACGCGTGGCGATGATGCAGCCACCCCGCTCGGGACTGTCCCCGCTGTCGGACGACGCCTTCAAGCTGTCGCGCTGGTCGACGGCGGAGACCCTGGTGAAACTGAACGCGGACGGTGACGCCGAGCCGGCGCTGGCCACCGAGTGGACCCAGTCCGGCCGGAGTTGGACCTTCACCCTGCGCGAGGGCGTCACCTTCCACGACGGGACGAAGCTCACCGCCGAGGCCGTCGTCAACTCCCTCACCAAGGCCGCCGCCGCCTCCCCCAAGCCCCGCATTCTCGACGGCGTGGAGCTGACCGCGAAGACCGACGGCGACAAGGTCACCGTCACCACCGCCACCGAGGACCCCCTGGTCCCGCAGCGGCTCAGTTCCCCGCAGCTGTCGATCCTGGCCACCAAGGCCTACCAGGGGAAGACCGTCGACCCCGTCGGCGCGGGCACCGGCCCCTTCGAGTTGACGAAGGTCAACGGCACCGCCTCCGCCGCACTCGACCGCTACGACGGCTACTGGGGGAAGAAGGCCAAGGCCCCCGGCATCGACGTGCGGTTCGTGCCGGACGGCACGGCTCGTGCCGCGGCCCTGCGCAGCGGCGAGGCCGACATCGTCGAGGCGGTGCCGGTGTCGCAGGCCGCCGTCCTCGACCAGGACCTGATCACAGAGGTCCCGATGCCGCGCACCAACACCCTGTACCTCAACACCGAGAAGGGCCCCTTCCGGGACGCCGCGCTGCGGGCGGCGGCCCGTGAGGCGATCGACGCCGAATCGATCGTGAAGGGCGTGTACGAGGGCCGCGCCGACGTCGCCGAGGGGCTGCTCGGCCCCGCCCTGCCGTGGGCCGCCGAGCTGCGGAAGCCGGTGCGGCGGGCCAAGGCGTCCGACCCGGCCGGCAAGACGATCACCATCGGCACCTTCACCGACCGCGCCGAGCTGCCCGAGGTCGCCGCCGCACTGCAACAGCAGCTCCAGAAGGCCGGGTTCAAGGTGAAACTCGACGTCCGCGAGTACGCCAACATCGAGTCCGACGCGCTGGCGGGCCGGTTCGACGCGTTCATCCTCTCCCGCGCCACCGTCCTCGACTCCGGCGACCCGGCCGCCTATCTCTACAGCGACTTCGCCTCCGACGGCTCCTTCAACATCGCCCAGCTCGCCGACCCGGCCGTGGACAAGGCCCTGAAGAAGGCCGGCGAGACCAGGACCGGTGACCCGCGCCGCGCCGCGGTCATCGCCGCCGAGGCCGCCGTGCTCGGCACCGACGCGGCCGTGCCCATGCTGCACGAGCGTGTGATCCAGGGCGACGCCGCCGGCGTGACCGGCGCCGCCCACGACCCGCGCGAGCGGGAGCTGGTCACGGCGGACACCTACGTCAAGTGAAGGTCCGCATAGGGCGGCCGGCCGACGCCGCCACGCTCACGCGCCTCCTCTGCCTCATCGCCGTCCTGGCCGCCGTCGGCCTGCTGCCCTGGCTCTCCGGCAGGGACCCGGCACTGGCCGTGCTGCGGGCCCGCTCCGCGGAGCAGGACCCGACCGAGGAAGCCCTGGACTCCATACGACAGGACCTCGGTCTCGACGCCGGCCCCCTGTCCCTGCTGGGCAGTTGGGCCTCGGACCTGCTGCGCGGCGACCTCGGCACCTCCTGGGTGTCGGGCACCGAGGTACTGCCCTCCGTGGTCTCCGGGCTCCAGGTGTCGCTGGCGCTGATGGGCGCCTCGCTCGGCGTGGCACTGCTGCTGGCGTGCGCGCTGGTCACCCCGGTGCTGGTGCGGGGCCGGACCTCGGGCGGGGCGTGGGCCGCGATGCTCGCCGCCGTACCCGAGTTCCTGCTGGCCACGATCGCGCTGCTGGTGTTCGGGGTGTGGCTGAGGTGGCTGCCGACGTCGGGCTGGGCAGGGCCGGAGAACTTGGTCCTGCCCGCCGTGGCCCTCGGCGTCCCCGGCGGCGGGCTGCTCGGCCGTCTGGTCGCGGACTCGCTGCCCGCCGTGCTCGACGAGCGGTGGGTGGAGCTGTGGCGGGGCGCCGGGGTGAGCCGGGCGCGGATCGCCGGGGCGGCGCTGCGGCGCGTCCTGCCGCCACTGGTCCCGCAGTTCGGGATGGTCGCCGTGGGGCTCACCGGTGGCGCGGTCGCCGTGGAGACGGTCTTCGCCGTGCCGGGTATCGGCCGTACCGCCCTCGGTGCGGCCAAGTCAAAGGACCTGCCGCTGCTCCAGGGCTCGGTGCTCGCGCTGCTCGCGCTCGGCCTCGTCACGGGCGCGCTGGCGGCGTTCGCCCGGCGGCGGCTGCTGGGCCCGGCCCTGCGTGACGCCTCGCTGTCGCTGCCTCCTGCACGGCCGGTGCGCGCGCATCCCACGATCCCGCTGTCGCTGTTCACCGTCCTCGCCGTGACGATCGGCTGGGGCCTGTCGCGCGACCCGTACGCCGTGGACACCACGGCCCGGCTGGCCGAGCCTTCCTGGGCGCACCCGCTGGGCACCGACGGCCTGGGCCGTGACGTGCTCGCCCGGCTGGGCCACGGCGCCGCCTCCACGGTCGGCACGGCGACGGCCGTCTGCCTGCTGAGCCTGCTGATCGCGCTCGCCCTGGGCTTCCTGCCCCGGATCGCGGAGGGCGCGGCGGACATCGCCAACGCGCTGCCCCCGGTGATCGTCGGCATCCTGGTCGCGGCGGCCGTCGGGCCCGGCACCGGCGGGGCGGCCCTCGCGGTCGCGCTGATCTCCTGGCCGGCCCTGTCCGCGCACGCGGCGGCGCTGGTGCAGGAGGTGCGGGCGTCGGCGTTCCTCACCGCCCAGCGCGCCATCGGTGCGAGCCCGTTCTGGATCCTCACCCGGCACGTCCTGCCGTCCGTGGCCGGGCCGGTCGCGCGCCACGCCCTGCTGCGCCTGCCGGGCATCGCCCTGGCCCTGGCCTCGCTGGGCTTCCTCGGCCTGGGCGCCCAGCCGCCCGCCCCCGAGTGGGGCCTGCTGCTGGAGGAGTCCCGCGCCTATGTGGAACGCGCCCCGTGGGCGGCCCTCGCCCCGGCGGTCGCGCTGGCCCTGCTGGCCGGGCTCGCGGTGTCGGGCGCGGCGCTCACGCAGGGCCGTGGGCTACGGCGAAGCGCCCCGGCCTCGGCTCCGGCTCCGGCTCCGGCCAAGAAGGAGGCCCCCGTTGAAGTCTGAGGCACTGCTCACCGTCAGCGATCTCCGGATCGCCTTCGACGGCGTGGAGGCCGTGCGCGGCCTGTCCTTCGACGTCCGCCCGCGTGAAGCACTGGCGATCGTCGGCGAGTCGGGAGCGGGCAAGTCCCTCACGGCCCGCGCGCTCCTCGGCATGCTGCCGCGCGGCGCGACCACGAGCGGCACGATCAGCCCGGACCTCTCCACCCACCGCGGCCGGCGCATCGCGCTGGTCCCGCAGGACGCCCTGTCCGCCCTGTCCCCCGTGCACCCGGTGGGCGACCAGCTCGTCGCCGCCGTACGGTCCGTGGCCGGGGTGTCCCGCGGGGAGGCCCGGGCCCGGGCGGTCGCGGCCCTGGACCGGGTCGGCATCCCGGACGCGGCGCGCAGGGCGCGGGCCTACCCGCACGAGTTCTCCGGCGGCATGCGGCAGCGCGCGGTGATCGCCATGGCGACGATCAACGAACCGGAGATCGTGGTCGCCGACGAGCCCACCACCGCGCTCGACGAGGAGCGCCGCGACCAGGTGCTGGGGCTGCTCGCCGAGCAGCGTGCGGCGGTCGGCGCCGCGCTCGTCCTGGTCACGCACGACATGGACGTCGTCCAGGGCCACGCGGACCGTGTCCTGGTCATGTACGCGGGGCGCCTCACCGAGCTCGGCCCGGCGGACGAGGTGCTGACCCGTCCCCGCGCCCCCTACACCGCCGGTCTGCTGGCGTCGCTCCCGCAGCACGCGCCCGAGGGCCGCCGTCTCCCCGCCCTGCGCGGCACCCCGCCCGCCCCGGGCGCGCTCCCGCCGGGCTGCGCCTTCGCCCCGCGCTGCCCGCTCGCGGCCGAGGCCTGCCACACGGCGGAACCCGAGCCCCGGCAGGCCGCCGGTCGCCTGGTCGCATGCCACCGCTGGGAGGAACTGCCTCACCCGGCGACCGAGTTGTTCCTCAAGGAGCGGCAGCCCGCATGAGTGATCCCCTGCTCGACGTCCGCGACCTCGTCGTCCGCTACGGCCGGGTCACCGCCGTGGACGGCGTCTCCTTCTCCCTGGCCGCCGGCGAGACCCTCGCGCTGAACGGCCCGTCCGGCTGCGGCAAGTCCTCCACGGCCCTCGCGGTGCTCCTGCTGCGCCGCCCGGCCGAGGGCTCAGTCCGTTTCGAAGGGCGGGAGTTGACGGCGCTGAGCGAGAGCGAGCTACGGCCGCTGCGCCCCCGTATGCAGCCCGTCTTCCAGGACCCGTACGGCTCGCTCAGTCCCCGCCACCGCATCCGGGACGCGATCGCCGAGCCCCTGAAGGTTCAGGGTCGCTGGGATCCGGACCAGGGCCCGGCCCGCGTCGCCGAACTCCTCGACCGCGTCGGCCTGGACCCCGCGTACGGCGACCGCCGGCCGCACGAGCTGTCCGGCGGCCAGTGCCAGCGCGCCGGCATCGCCCGCGCCCTCGCCTCGGACCCGCGCCTGCTGGTCCTGGACGAGCCCGTGTCCTCACTCGACCCGTCGGTGCGCGCGGGGGTGCTGAACCTGCTCGCCGACCTCCAGGACGACCTGGGCCTCGGCTACCTGTTCATCTGCCACGACCGGGCGGTCGTCCGGCACGTCGCGGACCGGGTGATCGAGATGCGGGAGGGCCGCGTCACGTCCGGGTAGCGGCCTCGATCACCTGACGCAGCCCCTCGGCGAGCCGGCCGGCCTCGGGCGCGCTCTTCGGATCGAAGGTCCACTGCGCCATGAGGCCCATCATCAGTGTCAGGTAGAAGTACCCGAGGGTGTCCACCCGCTCCTCGGGCACGTCGTCCTCGTGCCCGCCGTGGAAGAGCGTGACGATGCCGCGGGCGCCGCCCCGCTGGGCCCGCGCCAGATGCTCCCGCACCTCCGGCAGCTGGTCGCCCATGGCCACGATCTCCATGCTGAGCCGCCACATCGACCCGGGGTCCCGCATGGTGGAGATGATGTTCGCCCACACCTCGGCGAACCGCTCCAGCGATCCCGGCTCCCCGCGCAGCTCGCCGCCGCCCTCGAAGGTCTCGGACATCCCCTCCACCATCTCGATGTACGCCTGCGCCAGCAGCGCGTCCTTCGAGCCGTAGTGGTAGCCGATCGACGCCAGGTTGGCCCCCGACTCCTTGACGATGTCGCGCGCGGTCGTGCGCAGGAAGCCCTTCGCCAGCAGGCAGCGCTTGGCGCCCTCGAGCAGATCCTCACGGTGTCCCATGCCGCCTCACTCTACTCCAGCGTCCATACACACGTCTTATACAGACGTACTAGACAAGCGTTTAATACGCTCGTACAGTCCTGCCCATGACGACGAAAGCGCACCCTCCCGCCCTCGCCGGCCGTCGTGAATGGACGGCTCTCGGCGTGCTGATGCTGCCGCTGCTGCTGGTCTCGATGGACGTGTCGGTCCTGTACTTCGCGGTCCCCGCGATCAGCGCGGATCTGGAGCCGAGCGCCACCCAGCAGCTGTGGATCTTCGACATCTACGGCTTCGTACTGGCCGGTCTGCTGATGACCATGGGCTCGCTCGGCGACCGCATCGGCCGCCGCAGGCTCCTGCTGATCGGAGCCGCGGCCTTCGGTGCGGCCTCCCTGGTCGCGGCCTATGCGAACAGCGCCGAGACCCTGATCGCCGCCCGCGCGGTCCTCGGTATCGGCGGCGCGACGCTGATGCCGTCGACGATGGCACTGGTGCGGACGATGTTCACCGACCCCGCGCAGCGCACCAAGGCGATCGGTGTGTGGTCCGGTGTGATGACGGCCGGCATCGCGCTCGGCTCGGTGATGAGCGGTGTGCTGGTCGAGCACTTCTGGTGGGGCTCGGTCTTCCTGGTCAACCTGCCCGCGATGGTGTTGCTCCTGGTCCTGGGTCCCGTCCTGCTCCCCGAGTCACGCAACCCGCGCCCCGGCCGCTTCGACCGGCTGAGCGTCCCCTTGTCGATGGCAGCGGTGCTCCCCGTGATCTACGGCCTGAAGGAGCTCGCGTCGGAGGGCTGGAACGTGCGGTACGTGATGTCGGTGACGGTCGGCCTGCTGTTCGCCGCCCTGTTCGTCCACCGCCAGCGCACGGCGGCGTCCCCGCTGGTCTCGCCGGAACTGTTCCGGCGTCGCGGCTTCACCCCGGCCGTCGTCCTCAACCTCGCCGCCGCCTTCGGCATGATGGGCTCGGCGTACTTCACGACCCAGTACCTCCAGTCGGTCCTGGACAAGAGCCCCCTCGAAGCAGCGCTGTGGAGTCTGCTGCCGTCGGTGCCTATCGGGCTCGCGGCCCTGGTCGGCGCACAGCTCGTGCAGCGGGGCGTGCCGCGGGCTCACGTCGTCGGCGCGGGCTTCGCCGTCGCCGCGTGCGGCTACGTGATGCTGGCCCTGGCCGGAACGGACTCCCTCTGGCTGCTGCTGGCCGCCTGCGGCGTCCTGGCCTGCGGCATCGTCGCCGTCATGTCCCAGGTGGCGGACCTGGCCCTGAGCGCAGCTCCCGTGGAGAAGGCCGGCGCGGCCTCGTCCCTGCTGGAGACCGGAACGGAGTTCGGCGGCGCGCTGAGCATGGCGTTCCTCGGCTCCATCGGTACGGCCGTCTACCGCCACGAGATCCCGGCCTCGGCCCCCACTGCGGCCCACGAGACACTGGGCGGCGCCCTGGCCGTCGCCGACCGGACGCCGGGGCGCGCGGGAGACGCCCTGGCGACGGCGGCGCGGGAGGCGTTCACCAGCGGGATGAACGCGGCGGCGATCACGGGCGCGGTGCTGCTGGCCGGGGCGGCGGTAGCCGCGGCGGTGACCCTGCGACAGGCCCAGATACAGGAGAACGCCGGACGGGCTGAGGTGGTCAGCCCGTCCGGCGCTTGAGGAGGAGCCCGTTCAGGGCGAACGGGGGCTCGGGGGCGGAGCCCCCGGGAAGGTCACACCAGGTTCACCGACCGGGCGGACGTGGCACCGATCTCCGCCGCGACCTCGGCCAGCACGCCCGGGTTGACCGTGTCGTCCACGGTCAGCACGGCCAGCGCCTCGCCACCGGCGGCCGCACGCGACACCTGCATGCCGGCGATGTTGATGCCCGCCTCGCCGAGGATGCGGCCGACCGTGCCGACGACACCCGGCCGGTCCTCGTACCGCAGCACCACCATGTGGTCGGCGAGCGCGAGGTCCACGTCGTAGACCCCGACGGCGACGATCTTCTGGAGGTGCTTCGGACCGGCCAGCGTGCCGGAGACCGACACCTCCTCGCCGTCGGCGAGGGTGCCGCGCACGGTGACGACGTTGCGGTGCTCGCTCGCCTCGGAGCTGGTGGTCAGGCGCACCTCGACACCGCGCTCCTGGGCGAACAGCGGGGCGTTGACGTACGACACCGTCTCGTCGACGACGTCCTCGAAGACGCCCTTGAGGGCGGACAGCTCCAGCACCTTCACGTCGTGCTGGGTGATCTCGCCGTAGACCTCGACGTCCAGGCGGACCGCGACCTCGCCGGCGAGCGCGGTGAAGATCCGGCCCAGGCGCTCGGCCAGCGGCAGACCGGGCTTGACGTCCTCGGCGATGACACCGCCCTGCACGTTCACCGCGTCCGGCACGAGCTCACCGGCGAGCGCGAGGCGCACCGAGCGGGCGACGGCGATACCGGCCTTCTCCTGCGCCTCGTCCGTGGAGGCACCGAGGTGCGGGGTGGCGACGACCTGGTCGAACTCGAACAGCGGGGAGTCCGTGCAGGGCTCCTTCGCGTAGACGTCGAGGCCGGCACCGGCGACCCGGCCCTCCTTCAGCGCCGAGTACAGCGCCTCCTCGTCGACGATCCCGCCGCGCGCGGCGTTGACGATGCGCACGCTCGGCTTGACCTTGCGCAGCGCCTCGTCGCCGATCAGACCGAGGGTCTCGGGCGTCTTGGGGAGGTGGACGGTGATGAAGTCGGAGACCTCCAGCAGCTCGTCCAGCGAGAGCACCTTGACGCCCATCTGCGCGGCCCGGGCGGGCTGCACGTAGGGGTCGTAGGCGACGACCTTCATGCCGAAGGCGGACATGCGCTGCGCGACGAGCGCGCCGATGCGGCCGAGGCCGACGACGCCGAGGGTCTTCTCGGCCAGCTCGACACCCGTGTACTTGCTGCGCTTCCACTCGCCGTTCTTCAGCGCGGCGTTGGCCTGCGGGATGTTGCGGGCCGTGGCGAGGAGGAGACCGCAGGCCAGCTCGGCGGCGGTCACGATGTTCGAGGTGGGGGCGTTGACGACCATCACGCCGGCCTTGGTGGCGGCGGAGACGTCCACGTTGTCCAGGCCGACGCCGGCTCGTGCGACGACCTTGAGCTTGTTCGCGGCCGCGATCGCCTCGGCGTCGACCTTGGTGGCCGAGCGGATCAGGATCGCGTCGACCTCGGCGATGGCGGGGAGCAGCTCGGCGCGGTCCGCGCCGTTGCAGTGCCGGATCTCGAAGTCCGGGCCCAGCGCGTCGACGGTGGCGGGCGACAGCTCTTCAGCGATGAGTACGACGGGTTTCGAGCTCACGTGAGTCCTCACAAGTCCAGTGCTGCGGACGGCCGTCCCGACGGCCGCAGGCGGTGGAGGGGTGCTTGCCGCGTGGAAGACGCACGACGCTGTGGGCCTGACGCGTATATATGCAGCAGTGTAGTGGTGCGACGAGGGGCGTCTTACGCCTCTGCGGAAGGATCACCCGGACGAGAAAGGGCCCGGCCGCGGCGTCGCTGCCGCGGCCGGGCCCGGGGGCTCACGCCTCCTCGTTGACCCAGCTCATGAGCTTGCGCAGCTCCTTGCCGGTGGTCTCCAGGAGGTGCTCGGAGTCCTGCTTCTTGTACTCGTTGTACTTCTTCAGACCGCCGTGGTACTCGTCCATCCACTGCTGCGCGAAGGAGCCGTCCTGGATCTCGGCCAGGACCTTCTTCATCTCGGCCTTGGTGGCGTCCGTGATGATGCGCGGGCCGGTGACGTAGTCGCCCCACTCGGCGGTCTCGGAGATCGACCAGCGCATCTTCTCCAGGCCGCCCTCGTACATGAGGTCGACGATCAGCTTCAGCTCGTGCAGGCACTCGAAGTAGGCGATCTCCGGCTGGTAGCCGGCCTCGGTCAGCGTCTCGAAGCCCGCCTTGACCAGCGCGGCCGTACCACCGCAGAGGACGGCCTGCTCACCGAAGAGGTCGGTCTCGGTCTCCTCGGTGAAGGTCGTCTTGATGACGCCGGCGCGGGTGCCGCCGATGCCCTTCGCGTACGACAGGGCCAGCGCGAAGGCGTTGCCGGAGGCGTCCTGCTCGACGGCGGCGATGCAGGGAACGCCGCGGCCCTCCTCGTACTGGCGGCGGACCAGGTGGCCCGGGCCCTTCGGGGCGACCATGCAGACGTCCACGCCGGCCGGGGGCTTGATGAAGCCGTAGCGGATGTTCAGGCCGTGGCCGAAGAACAGCGCGTCGCCGTCCTTCAGGTTGGGGGCGATGTGCTCCTCGTAGACCTGGGCCTGGATGGGGTCCGGGACGAGGATCATGATGACGTCGGCCTCGGCGGCGGCCTCGGCGGGGGTCACCACGCGCAGGCCCTGCTCCTCGGCCTTGGCCTTGGACTTGGAGCCCTCGTGCAGACCGACGCGGACGTCGACACCCGAGTCACGGAGCGACAGCGCGTGGGCGTGGCCCTGGCTGCCGTACCCGATGACCGCGACCTTGCGGCCCTGGATGATGGACAGGTCGGCGTCGGCGTCGTAGAACAGCTCGGCCACTTTGGGTTCTCTCCTCGGGAGTGCAGGTGTTGCGTCCCACCGTATGACGGGGGGCGGAAGGGAAGTCTGGGGGTCTCGGAATACGGGCGGCCGACGACGCGCCGACCGCCCTTCTTCCGTCTTACGCCGACCGGTCCAGGGCGCGCAGCGACCGGTCCGTGATGGAACGGGCGCCGCGGCCGATCGCGATCGTGCCGGACTGGACGAGTTCCTTGATGCCGTACGGCTCCAGCATCTTCAGCATCGCGGACAGCTTCTCGCCGGATCCGGTGGCCTCGATGGTGACGGCCTCCGGGGAGACGTCGACGGTCTTGGCGCGGAACAGCTGGACGATCTCGACGATCTGGGAGCGCGTCTCGTTGTCGGCGCGCACCTTCACCAGGACGAGTTCGCGCTGCACCGCCTGCGACGGCTCCAGCTCGACGATCTTCAGCACGTTGACGAGCTTGTTGAGCTGCTTGGTGACCTGCTCCAGCGGCAGGTCCTCCACGCCCACGACGATGGTGATGCGGGAGATGTCGGGGTGCTCGGTGACGCCGACCGCGAGCGAGTCGATGTTGAAGCCGCGGCGGGAGAACAGGGCGGCGATCCGGGCGAGGATGCCGGGCGTGTTCTCCACCAGGACGGAGAGCGTGTGCTTGGACATGGTCTGCTTCCTCTGCTTGAAAGTCCTGGGGGCTCTCAGTCGTCTTCGTTGTCGCCGAAGTCGGGGCGGACGTCCCGGGCGGCCATGATCTCGTCGTTGGAGGTGCCGGCGGCGACCATCGGCCAGACCATCGCGTCCTCGTGGACGATGAAGTCGACGACGACGGGGCGGTCGTTGATGGAGTTCGCCTCTTCGATGACCTTGTCGAGGTCCTCCGGGGACTCGCAGCGGATGGCGTAGCAGCCCATGGCCTCCGACAGCTTCACGAAGTCGGGGACGCGGGTGCCGCGGGCCTCCGGGTTGACGTCGTCCGGGCCGGAGTGCAGGACGGTGTTGGAGTACCGCTGGTTGTAGAAGAGGGTCTGCCACTGGCGGACCATCCCGAGGGCGCCGTTGTTGATGACGGCGACCTTGATCGGGATGTTGTTCAGGGCGCAGGTGGTGAGCTCCTGGTTGGTCATCTGGAAGCAGCCGTCGCCGTCGATGGCCCAGACGGCCCGCTCGGGGGCCCCGGCCTTGGCGCCCATGGCGGCCGGGACGGCGTAGCCCATGGTTCCGGCGCCGCCGGAGTTCAGCCAGGTGCCCGGCTTGTCGTACTCGATGAAGTGGGCGGCCCACATCTGGTGCTGGCCGACGCCCGCCGCGAAGATCGTGCCCTCGGGCGCGAGCTGCCCGATGCGCTCGATGACCGCTTGCGGGGAGAGCGAGCCGTCGTCGGGCTGGTCGTAGCCGAGCGGGTAGGTCTCGCGCCAGCGGTTCAGGTCGTTCCACCACATGCTGTAGTCGCCCTGGTGGCCCTCGCTGTGCTCCTTCTGCACGGCCTGGATCAGGTCGGCGATGACCTCGCGGGCGTCACCGACGATCGGCACGTCGGCGGCGCGGTTCTTGCCGATCTCGGCGGGGTCGATGTCCGCGTGGACGATCTTGGCGAACGGGGCGAAGCTGTCCAGCTTGCCGGTGACGCGGTCGTCGAAGCGGGCGCCGAGGGCGACGATCAGGTCGGCCTTCTGCAGGCCGGTGACCGCGGCCACCGAGCCGTGCATGCCGGGCATGCCCAGGTGCTGCGGGTGGTTGTCGGGGAACGCGCCGAGCGCCATCAGGGTGGTGGTGACGGGCGCGCCGGTCAGCTCGGCGAGGACCTTCAGCTCGGCGGTGGCCCGGGCCTTGAGCACGCCGCCGCCGACGTACAGCACGGGCCGGCGGGCCTGGGTGATCAGCTTGGCGGCCTCGCGGATCTGCTTGGCGTGCGGCTTGGTGACCGGGCGGTAGCCGGGCAGGTCCATGGTGGGCGGCCAGGAGAAGGTCGTCTTCGCCTGGAGGGCGTCCTTGGCGATGTCGACCAGGACCGGGCCGGGACGGCCGGTGGAGGCGATGTGGAACGCCTGCGCGATGATCCGCGGGATGTCCTCGGCCTTGGTGACGAGGAAGTTGTGCTTGGTGATCGGCATGGTGATGCCGACGATGTCCGCCTCCTGGAAGGCGTCCGTGCCGATCGCCTTGGACGCCACCTGGCCGGTGATCGCGACCAGCGGCACGGAGTCCATGTGCGCGTCGGCGATCGGGGTAACCAGGTTGGTGGCGCCGGGGCCGGAGGTGGCCATGCAGACGCCGACCTTGCCGGTGGCCTGCGCGTAGCCGGTGGCGGCGTGGCCGGCGCCCTGCTCGTGGCGGACCAGGACGTGGCGCACCCTGGTGGAGTCCATCAGCGGGTCGTAGGCCGGGAGGATCGCACCGCCGGGAATGCCGAATACCGTGTCGGCGCCGACCTCCTCGAGGGAGCGGATGAGGGACTGCGCGCCCGTCACCTGCTCGGGGGCGGAGTGCTGTCCTCCGGATCGGGGCCGGGGCTGCGGGTGATGGGCCCCGGTGGCCTGCTCGGTCATCGGCATTCTCTTCTCAGATGCTGAGGGTTTTTGCGAGATTTGTACGGTCTTCGGCTGCTGCACGGAGGGCGCCTGTGCAACAAAAAACCCCTCGTGCCATAAGGCAAGCGAGGGGAGCGCGCCGGGTGGGGTCGCTGAGCGGTCGAGGCTCAGCGTCAGCCGACGCGCTTTCCAAGTACGAGAATTCGGGTGCGCATGGCACAGACCCTCCCCCCGGCACGCACTCACTGTCAAGTGGGTGGGACGGGAGTCTCATTATGTGAGCGGAGAGCCGTACCGCCTCCGATGACGGCGGACACCCCCGAGCTGTACACCCGCGGGGCACCGCCCGCGAAAGCCGGCTCGGCCGATCCGTTCGGCACCGGATAGTGACCGGCGGCGAGCGCCCGGCGCAGCCGGTACTCGTCGAGCGGCCCGGAGAACGCCATGCCCTGCCCGTGGGTGCAGCCCATCGCGCGCAGGGCGACGACCTGCTCGGGCAGGTCCACGCCTTCGGCCAC
Organism: Streptomyces sp. SudanB52_2052; assembly: GCF_964272415.1. Lineage (NCBI taxonomy): Bacteria > Bacillati > Actinomycetota > Actinomycetes > Kitasatosporales > Streptomycetaceae > Streptomyces > Streptomyces sp. SudanB52_2052. The sequence continues at coordinate 2,737,120 of NZ_OZ186796.1, forward strand.
GGACTGCAGCCCGAGGTCGCCGGCGATGCGCAGCAGCCCACTGGTGATCTTGTGCAGGCGCGCGGACTCGACGACGCCCTCGACCAGACCGCGGTCGAGCTTCAGGATGTCCACGGGCAGCCTCCTGAGGGCCGTGATCGCCGCGCAGCCGCTGCCGAACCCGTCGAGGGCGATGCGTACGCCGACCCGCCGCAGGGCGCCGAGGCGCCGCTCCAGCTCGTCCAGCGGGACCCTCGGGTCGGCGTCGGACAGCTCGATGATCAGCGATCCGGACGGCAGGCCGTGCCGGGTGAGCAGCGCCTCGACCGAGCCGAGCGGCATGGACTTGTCCAGCAGCCGGCGCGCGCTCATCCGGACCACGACCGGCGCGGACAGCCCGGTCGCGTGCCGCTCCGCCGCCTGTTCGACGGCCTCCTCGATCATCCACCGGCCCAGCTCGGCGGTCTTGTCGCTGTCCTCGGCCACGCGCAGGAACTCCGCCGGGGTGAAGAGCACCCCCTGGGAGGAACGCCAGCGCGCCTGTGCGGACACCGATGAGATCCGGCCGTCCTCAAGACGGACCACCGGCTGGTGCAGCAGGGCGAACTCGCCGTCGTGCAGCGCGGCCCGCAGGCGCGTGGCCAGCTCCGCCTTCCGTACGACGTCCTGCTGCATCTGCGGCTTGTACAACTCGACGCGGCCCTTGCCGCCGGCCTTGGCGCGGTACATCGCCAGGTCGGCGTTGCGCAGCAGCTCGCCCGCGCCGAGGCCCGCTTCCGCGAAGGCCACGCCGATGGAGGCGTTGACCCGGACATCGTTGCCGTCGATGTCGTACGGCTGGGACAGCGTCGTCCGGAGGCGGTCGGCGAGCTCCAGGATGTGCCGCTGCCGGGCCTCGCGGTCGCGGGTGTTGTCCCCGACGATCAGGGCCGCGAACTCGTCTCCGCCCAGCCGGGAGGCGGTGTCTCCCTGCCGGACGGAGTCCTGGAGCCGGCGGGCGGCCTGGATGAGCAGCTCGTCCCCGGCCTGGTGCCCGATGGTGTCATTGACGGCCTTGAAGCCGTCGAGGTCGATGAAGAGCACGGCCGTGTTGCGCAGGGCAACGCCCCGGTCGGAGGCGCGACGGCCGGACAGCGCCTGCTGCACGCGCCTGGTGAACAGGACGCGGTTGGGCAGGTCAGTCAGCGGGGCGTGCTCGGCGTTGTGCTGGAGCTGCGCCTGCAGCCGCACTCTTTCGGTCACGTCCCGGCTGTTGAAGATGAGGCCGCCGTGGTGACGGTTGACGGTCGACTCGACATTCAGCCAGCCGCCGTCACCCGACCGGAAACGACACTCGATGCGTGTGGTGGGTTCCTCGACCGGGTCGGCGGCGAGGAAACGGCGCACCTCGTAAACGACGCAGCCCAGGTCCTCCGGGTGGATGAGGTGGGCCAGTTCCGTCCCCACGAGCTCCTCCGCGGGGCGGCCGTAGACACCGGCGGCGGCCGGGGAGACGTACCGGAGGATGCCGCTGGGCGCGGCGATCATGATGACGTCGCTGGAGCCCTGCACCAGGGAGCGGAAGTGGTTCTCCTTCTGCGCCAGTTCCTGGGTGAGGGTGATGTTGTCGAGCAGCATGATGCCCTGCCGCACGACGAGCGCGAGCACCACCGTGCCGCCGGTGATCAGCACCACGCGGTCGACGCTGCGGCCGTTGAGGACGTTGTAGAGAATCCCCAGTGTGCACACGGCCGCCGCGAGATACGGCGTGAGGGCGGCGAGGGAGCCGGCGATGGGCCGGGCGGCCGGGTACCGGCCGAGCTCGCCTCCGGGCAGGGGCAGGTGGGGGTGCGGTCCGCTGCGCTGCCCGGGCACGTGCTCGCGGACCACGCACGTGGGCCCCGCCGTGCTCTGCCGGTCCGGGTCGTGCCGGTCGATGTCCGGCGTACGGGGCGCGGCCCACGGGGCATACGCCAGGAGCAGCGAGCCGGCGAACCAGCCGGCATCGAGGAGATGGCCGGAGCGGTAGCTGTCGTGCATCAGCGGCGAGGTGAACAGGGCGTCGCACACCAGGGTCAGCGCCATGCCGCTGATCGCGGTGTTGATCGCTGTGCGGTTCACCGCCGAGCGCCGGAAGTGCAGCGCGAACACCATGCTGATCAGTGCGATGTCGAGCAGCGGATACGCCAGCGACAGCGCGATATGCGCCACGCCCGGCCCTTCCGTCTTCGCGGCCTGGGCGAGCGCGAGGCTCCAGGCCAGGGTGAGCAGCGAGCCTCCGATCAGCCAGGCGTCAAGCGCGAGGCAGACCCAGCCGGCCTTTCTCACGGGCCGCTTGGCGAGGACCAGCAGTCCCACGATGGCGGGCGGTGCGAAGCACAGGAAGAAGAGGTCGGCGTACGAGGGGCTGGGGACGGGCTGCCCGAGGACGACCTCGTACCACCCCCAGACCAGGTTGCCCAGGGCCGCCATCGCCGAGGAGAGGCCGAACAGCAACCAGGCGGGTCGAAGGCGGGTGCAGCGGTTGCGGGCGTAGAGGACACAGGACACGGCGGCGGCGCCGGCGGCGGCGCTCAGCCCGAAGTCGCCCATGATCAGGGCCATTTCGTACGAACCCCAGCCGAGCGCGCAACCGACGGTGTATGCCGCGCAGACCAGGGCGAGGACGAGTCGGAGGGCCGGGCCCGGCCGGGGACCGGGGGCCGGCGTGCGGGGCAGCAGTGCCCTGGGGGACGGAGACTGTGCCCGCAGTTCTCCGTCCAGCGTGGGCGCGGGGGTCGGCGGCGCGCTCACCGGACCCTCCCGGGCCGTGCCGCTCCCGGGTCCCGCGGGCCCCGGTGCCCCGGCTGGGCATGCCTTCCGCGGCTGCCGGGCCTGCGGTGGTGATGGCTGTGGTCGGTGTGGTGGTCGCTGTGGTGGGTGTGCCGCCCGCCGTGATCGGCGTGGTGACCGCTTCTGCGCGCGGTCGTCCGCCAGGGTCGCCGCCGGCAGCCCCGCCCCGTCGGATCGCTCGTCCAAAGGCCGTGCATCGCCTGTCGCCCCCCTCACAGTCCTGAAGTGTCCGTCCCCGGCGCCGAACGGTCCCCGGCGCATCCCCTGTCGGGACGATACACCAGTCTCGTCACTCAGGGACATAGGTTCTCTACGCTCCGTGACGATCAACAGGTACATGAGTACCCACCGCACCCGAAGGATTGCGGACGGTACCCGAAGTTCGGATCAGCCGGTTGAGGCACCCGTCGTAAGGATCACGTTGCGCAGCGGCTCCCGGTTCACATAACGGTTCAACTGGTCCACCAGGAGCCGCTTGGCGCGCGGCAGGAACGCGGAGGTGGGTCCGCCGACGTGCGGGCTGATGAGTACCCCCGGCGCACGCCACAGGGGGTGTTCGCGCGGCAGGGGCTCGGGATCGGTGACGTCGAGGGCGGCGGTGATGCGACCGGTCTCCAGTTCGGCGAGCAGCGCTTTGGTGTCGACGACTTGGCCGCGGGCGACGTTGACGAGGAGCGCACCGTCCTTCATCCGGGACAGGAAGTCGGCTCCGGCCAGGCCACGGGTGGTTTCGGTGAGCGGCGTGGACAGGATGACCACGTCCGCCTCCGGGAGCAGCGCGGGGAGTTCGGTGAGCGGACGCACCGGCCCGCGCGCCGTGGTGCGCTCGGAGCGCGCGACGCGCGCCACCCGCGCCACCTCGAACGGAACGAGCCGGTCCTCGATGGCCGCGCCGATCGCTCCGTAGCCGACGATGAGGACGTTCTTGTCGGCGAGCGCGGGCCGGAACCCGCCGAGCCACTCCCCCCGGTCCTGGGCGCGGACGAAGTCCGGGACGCCGCGCAGCGAGGCCAGGATCAGCGCGAGGGTGAGCTCTCCGGTGCTGGCCTCGTGCACCCCGCGCGCGTTGCACAGCCGCACGCCCGGGGGCAGGTGCCCCAGCCCCGGCTCGACGTGGTCGATCCCGGCGGAGAGGGTCTGCACGACCTCCACGTGGCTCATCCGGGGCAGGGGACGTACGCACAGCGGGCTGGGCTTCATGTAGGGGACGACGTAGAAGGCGCAGTCGGCCGGGTCCGCCGGGAAGGTCTCCCCGCCGTTCCAGAAGCGGTACTCCGGCCCCTCGGGGAGTCCGTCGATCTCGTCCGGCGGGATGGGCAGCCACACGTCAGCAGTCATGCTCTGGAGGCTATGTCAGGAGCGCGCCACGGCAGAGGTTAGGTTGGGGTGGCCGGAACAGGGAGGGTCACGACCAGGTGGAGCGCAGGACGATCGGCGCGGCGGCACTCGCGGTGGGGGCCGTCGGACTGGGGTGCATGCCGATGAGCTGGGCCTACAGCGCGTCGCGGCAGCGTGGCGACGAGTCGCTCAGGGCGGTGCACCGGGCGCTCGACCTGGGTTCCTCCCTGCTGGACACGGCCGACATGTACGGCCCCTTCACCAACGAGCTGCTGGTGGGGCGGGCGTTGAAGGAGCGGCGGTCCGACGCCTTCGTGTCGACGAAGGTGGGGCTCCTCGTGGGCGACCAGCACATCGTCGCCAACGGCCGTCCCGGGTATGTGAAGCGGGCCTGCGACGCCTCGCTGCGGCGCCTGCAGACGGACATCATCGACCTCTACCAGCTGCACCGGGCCGACCCCGAGGTGCCCGTCGAGGAGACCTGGGGCGCCATGGCGGAACTCGTGCGGGCCGGGAAGGTGCGGGCGTTGGGCCTGTGCGCGGTGGGCGCCCGGTCCTCGCGCCGCGGTGGGGCCCGGCTGCACGACGCGACGATCCGGCAGCTGGAACGGGTGCAGCAGGTCTTCCCGGTGAGCGCGGTGCAGGCGGAGCTGTCGGTGTGGTCGCCGGAGGCGCTGGAGACGCTGCTGCCCTGGTGCGAGAGCCGGGGTGTCGGCTTCCTGGCCGCGATGCCGCTGGGCAACGGTTTCCTGACCGGCAGGCTGCGGCCCGGCGCGGGTTTCGAGGCGGACGACCTGCGCGCCCGGCACCCCCGCTTCACGGCCGAGATGATGGCCGCGAACCAGCCGATCGTCGCGGGCCTGCGCCGGGTGGCCCGCCGGCACGGCCCGGGCGTGACGCCCGCCCAGGTCGCCCTCGCCTGGGTCCTCGCCCAGGGGCGGCACGTGGTCCCCGTCCCGGGCACGAAGCAGGAGCGCTGGGTCACGGAGAACGCGTCCGCGTCCGCGCTGCGGCTGGACTCCGAGGATCTCCGGGAGGTCGCGGAGCTGCCTCCGGCCCAGGGGTCGTGGGACTGAGCCCCGGGCGAGCCCCGGCCCCGGGGCGTAAGGGGCAAACCCCTCGTTCACGGTTCGACGTTTCGTGATCGGGAACTTGGGAGGCGCGGGCGGTGTATGACAGGGAGAACCCCGCCGCGTCGAAGGGACCATGATCGTGCAACGTCGAGCCGTCCCGGCCGTGTTGACCGCCGCAGCACTCCTGCTGACCGCCGGCTGCTCCTCCGACGACGGGGGGACGGCCGGCGCCGACGGCAGCGCCTCCCCGAGCCGTACGGCACCGGGATCGTCCGCGCCGCCGCGGCAGGGCGCCGAGGAGGCACCGCCCGCCAAGGGCTCGGTGAAGGTGGTGCGGACCGTCGCCGAGGGCCTGGACTCCCCCTGGGGCCTGGCCCCCCTGCCGGGCGGCGGCCTGCTCGTCTCCTCGCGGGACGACGGGACGATCGTCCGGGTCGACGACAGGACCGGCAGGAAGACCCAGGTCGGCGAGGTGCCCGGGGTGTCCGCGGCCGGCGAGGGCGGCCTCCTCGGCATCGCCCTGTCCCCCGAGTTCGCCTCGGACCGCATGGTCTACGCGTACTTCACCTCGGGCGGGGACAACCGCATCGTCCGCATGCTCTACGACGACAAGAAGCCCGCCGGTGAGCAGCTCGGCGCGCCCGACACGGTCTTCCGGGGCATCCCCAAGGGCTTCATCCACAACGGCGGGCGGATCGAGTTCGGCCCGGACAAGATGCTCTACGTCGGCACGGGCGAGAGCGGCGACACCGGCCTGTCCCAGGACAAGGACTCCGTGGGCGGCAAGATCCTGCGGCTGACCCCGGAGGGCGAGCCGGCGCCGGGCAACCCCTTCCCGGACTCCCCGGTGTACTCGTACGGCCACCGCAATGTGCAGGGCCTGGCCTGGGACGGCAAGCAGCGGCTGTTCGCCTCGGAGTTCGGCCAGGACACGTGGGACGAGCTCAACGCGATCAAGCCGGGCGACAACTACGGCTGGCCCGAGGCCGAGGGCAGGTCCGACGACTCGGGGTTCCACAACCCGGTCGACCAGTGGACGACCGCAGAGGCCTCCCCCAGCGGCATCGCGTACGCCGAGGGCTCGATCTGGATGGCGGGACTGCGCGGCAAGCGGCTCTGGCGGATCCCGCTGAACGGCACGGAGGCGTCGGCGGAGCCGCAGGCCTTCCTGGAGGGCGAGTACGGCCGGCTGCGCACGGTGGTCCCGGCGGGCGGCGACCGGCTGTGGCTCGTGACCAGCAACACGGACGGCCGGGGCGACCCGAAGGACGGGGACGACCGGATCCTGGAACTGCGGGTGACGTGACGGCGACGTGACGGCGGGCTCAACGGTGACGCGACGGCGGGCTCAGGAGTCCTCGGGGGCTCCCGGCTCCTCGTGCGGCGGGCGTACGACGACCTTCCCGGAGGCCAGGTCTATCGGGCCGCGTCCGGGATCGGCGTCGCCGACGTCCTCCCGGGTCAGTTCCAGGCGGTTCTGCTCGTCGCGGGTGTGCTTGCGGCCGGGTGAGAACAGTTCCTCGAAGACGTTGAACAACGGATCCTCCCTGGGCCGCGACAGCTCGCGACGTCTCTTCCAGCGTATGCCTCAGCCCGCCGGCCCGGACGTGAGCGATTCGGCCGGAAACAGGCCCAGCCGGTGCGCCACCGCCGCCGCCTCGCCCCGGCCGGAGACACCGAGCTTGGCGAGGATGTTGGAGACGTGGACGCTCGCCGTCTTCGGGGAGATGAACAGCTCCTCGGCTATCCGACGGTTGGTGTGACCGGCCGCGACCAGGCGCAGCACGTCCCGTTCCCGGCTGGTGAGGCCGAGGGCGTCGGCAGGGTCGGCGGCAGCGAGGGCCGGTTCCGCCGTTGAGGACTGCGGCAGGCGGGCGCGCCGGGCAAGCGCGGTGGCGGCGTCGGCGAGCGGCCGGGCACCGAGGTGGCGGGCGACGGCGTGGGCGAGGCGGAGCAGTTCCGCGGCGCGGTCGCGTTCGTCCTCGCCGCCCTTCGCCAGCAGGGACTCGGCCAGCCGGTACCGGACGCGGGCGAGGTCGTAGGGCCGCTCCAGGGATTCGAAGGCGGTGACCACCTCCGACCAGGTGCCCGGGGTGTTCCGGCCCCCGGCGCGCTGGAGTTCGGCGCGGACCCACCGTTCGTGGGCGAGCCAGACAGGGGCGTTCGTGGTGAGGCGCTTGACCACGCCGATGAGGCGGTCCAGCACCTCCTCGCGGCCGTCGCGCGCGGCGGGCAGCGCGCGGGCGTCGGCCTCGGCGGTGGCCGCTTCGAGCAGCAAGGGCCAGGCGTAGCGCTGGGTGCCGGGCGGGAAGCCGGACTCCAGGGTGCGGGCCAGTTCGGCGCGGGCGTCGGACAGGCGGCCCTCGGCGACGGCGACGGCGATCGTGAGGCAGGAGATCGGCAGGTCGTGCTGCGGCATGGGATCGTGCGGCCCGTAGGCGGCGCGGCCCTCGGCGAGATGCCGGGCCGCCTCGGGGACCCGGCCGCGGGCGAGCGCGAGGAACGCCAGGCTGTTGGCGCCGGATCCGTGCGGACCGGCCGTCTGCCCGCGCCGCTGGGCGTTGCCCGCGGCCTCGGCCGCCTCGTCCCAGCGGCCCAGGGAGATGAGGGATTCCGCGAGGTTGCTCCAGATCCAGGCCTCGGAGTCCCGCAGGCCCATCTTCTCCGTGAGCCGCAGGCCCTCGTGCAGGATGCCGACGGCCTCCTCGGAGCGGCCGACGCCTTCCAGGACGGAGGGCAGGTTCACATGGCTGCGGCCCACGACCGACACGAGCCCCCGGGCGACCACCTCGTCCCTGACCTCGTACATGTGCGTGAGCCCGGCCTCGATCTGCCCGGCGTCGACCATGAGCCCGCCGAGGGTGAGGCGGGCGTGGGACTCGATGTCGTCGGCGCCCACCATGCGCGCGTACTCGACGGCCCGTTCGGCGGCGGTGAGGGCTTCGGGTCCGGGTTCGTGGAGCATCGACCAGTGGGCGGCCGTGGCGAGCACCTCGGCGTGCACCTCCGACGGCGGCAGGCCCCGGACCAGGTCCTGCGCGGTGGCGATCTCCTGCCAGCCGTCACCGCGGGCGAGCCCCTGCACCAGCCGGGAGCGCTGGATCCAGAACCAGGCGGTGCGCTGGGGGTCGCCCGCGCCGTCCAGCAGGCGCAACGCCCGCTTGGTGATCTTCAGGGCGCGTTCGCGCTCCCCGCAGAGCCGTCCGGCGACGGCGGCCTCGGCCAGCAGGTCCAGGTGGCGCAGGGCGGTGGTCGCGGGGTCGCAGCCGCAGGGCGGGTAGGCCTCGGCGTAGTCGACGGGGCGCAGGGTCCGGCGTACGGCGTCGGGGGCGGCGTCCCACAGTTCCATCGCCCGCTCCAGCAGCCGCAGTTGCTCGGCGTAGGCGTGGCGGCGGCGGGCCTCGACGGCGGCGTCGAGGACGGCGGGCAGGGCCTTGGCGGCGTCGTGGGCGTGGTACCAGTAGCTGGCCAGACGGGTGGCCCGCTGGTCGGCGGGGACGAGCGTCGGGTCGGCCTCCAGCGCTTCGGCGCAGCGGCGGTTGAGGCGGGAGCGTTCGCCGGGGAGCAGGTCGTCGCTGACGGCCTCGCGGACCAGGGAGTGGCGGAAGCGGTAGCCGTCGCCGCCGGGCGCGGGGGTGAGGATGCCGGCGTTCACGGCGGCCCGCAGCGCCTCGATGAGGTCGTCCTCGGCGAGCCCGGCGACGGCGGCCAGCAGCCGGTGCTCGACGGTGGAGCCGCCCTCGGCGACGATCCGGGCGACCTGCTGGGCGGTCTCCGGCAGCCCTTCCACGCGGACCAGGAGCAAGTCGCGCAGGGAGTCGGTCAGGCCCGTGCGGCAGCCCTCCCCGGCGACGGCCAGTTCCTCGACGAAGAAGGCGTTGCCGTCGGAGCGTTCGAAGATCGCGTCGACCTGGCCGGGGTCGGGTTCGTGGGCGAGGATGCCGGCGACCTGGCGGCCGACCTCCTCGCGGGTGAAGCGGGCGAGTTCGATGCGGCGGATGGTGCGGAGCCGGTCCAGTTCGGCGAGCAGGGGCCGGAGGGGATGGCGGCGGTGGATGTCGTCGGAGCGGTAGGTGCCGAGGACGACGAGGCGGCCGGTGCGCAGGGTGCGGACGAGGTAGGCGAGCAGGTGGCGGGTGGAGGCGTCGGCCCAGTGCAGGTCCTCCAGGGCGAGGACGACGGTGTGCTCGGCGGCGACGCGCTCCAGCAGGCGGGCGGTGAGCTCGAAGAGGCGGGCCATGCCGTGCTCGTCGTGCCACCCGGTGCCGGAGTCCCCCAGCTCGGGGAGCAGCCGGGCCAGTTCCTCCTCCTGGCCGGCGGCCGCCGCGGCCAGTTCGCCGGGGAGTTCGCGGCGCAACGCGCGCAGGGCGGTGGAGAAGGGGGCGAAGGGCAGTCCGTCGGCGCCGATCTCGACGCAGCCGCCGAGTGCGACCACGGCTCCCCGGCGGCGGGCGGCGCCGGCGAACTCCTCGACCAGGCGGGTCTTGCCGACCCCGGCCTCCCCGCCGATGAGCAGCGCCTGCGGTTCTCCCCCGCAGGAGCGTACGAGGGCGTCGCTCAGTGTGCCCAACTCCTCGGCACGGCCGACGAACACGGGGCTGACGGACCTGGTTTCCACGGTCCCGAGCATCGCATGCGGGTCCGACAGCGCGGCACCGGATTTCCGGAGGCGGCCGACCCGGGCGCCCGCCGCCGGAACCGCACGTACGGCCATGGCACCGGCCGCGGCCGCCGTACGCGCGGCCACGGCACCGGCCACCGCCCCGGCGTGAACTGCCGGGGCGCCGGCCGGTCGCGCCCCGGGGTTCACGCGGCCCGGGCGAACCTGGGCCTGCGGAAGCGGCGGCTATGGCTCTCGTGTTCGGCGGAGCCGTGGCCGGCTTCACCGTGGGCGCCGCGGCGGGCCCGGGTGACCTCGCGGACGAGGCGCTCGTGCTCGGCCCGGCGGATCAGGTCGGCGGTGCGCATCTGCTGGAGCTCGTACTCGTACATGGTGTGTCCTTGCTGAGAGGCCGGTCGCGGAGGGGTTCCTCCGCGATGTCTCCACCTTCGTCTCCCAGGCGGGGCGGCCGCATCGGGAGAGTTCCGCATCTTGCGGGGCTGGCGGGGCCTTAGACACGCGTGAGGGGCCTCAGGGCCTCCGTAAGGTGCTTACGGAGGCCCTAAGACCCCTCAGGACCTGCGGTGACTCAGCTCGCGGACGGCAGGCCGAGCAGGACGCCGGTGTACTTCAGGACGGCCAGGAACAGGCCGATGACGCCGAGCGCGACGCCCGCCCAGGCGACGGACTTGATCCAGGGGGCCTGGATCCTGCCGGGCGGGCCGAAGGCGGGCCGGGCGAGCACCACGACACCGACGACCAGGGCGATCAGGGCGAACAGGCCGCCCCACAGGGCCGTGGTCTGCCAGGCGTCGCCGTAGACCGCCTGGATCTGCTTGGCCACGCTCGCGTTCTGCGCGGTCTCCAGCTGACCGATGAGGTTCTGGCGCGCGGCGGCGACCGTACCCATCCAGCTGCCGGTGAGCGAGACGACGCCCAGCGCGGCGGAGACCACGGCTCCGGCGCCCTGGCCGACGCCGTAGGAGTTCTCCTCCTTGGCCGTCGCCTCGGTCTCCGCGGCCGCGGCCGGGGCCTCGGTCCGGGGCGCCTCGTCGGACTTGGTGGTGTCCACCGCCTTCTCGTCGGTCGTGGCCTCGGTGGCCTCGGTCTCGTCCACTGCGTTCGTTGCCATGTCTCGCACCGTAGGGTCGCTGTCTGAGAAGTCTCTTAATGATCGTTGTGAGCGGCACGCGCGCGTGCCTCGCGCCACTCGGGCGCCAGCACGGACCAGACTTCGAGATCGTGCCGTAGGCCACCGTAGTGGTGGGCCTCGCGCCGCACACCGTCGCGGGTCATGCCGAGCCGCCGCGCCACGTTCAGGCTCGGCTGGTTGCCCGAGGCGGCGACCCACTCGACGCGGTGGATGCCGCGCTGCTCGACCGCCCAGTCGATCAGCACCCGCATCGCCCGTGTGACCAGGCCCCGCCCGGTGCCGGCGGGCTCCAGCCAGCAGCCGACCTCGCAGGTGCCGTTCGCCGCGTCGAAGTTCAGGAAGAGCACGCCGCCCACGAGCGTGCCGTCCAGCCACAGCCCGTGCAGGGACCCGGTGTCGGCGGCCCGCATGTCGGCGTACAGCTGGAGCTTCGCGCGGGCCGAGAGCAGGTCGGTCTCGGTCGTCCCGAACGGAATGTACCGGCCGATGAACTCCCGGCCCCGCTCCAGGTGTGCCAGGAACTCCTTGGCGTGCCAGGGTTCCAGGGGTCGCAGTTCGGCGTCGTCACCCAGGGATATCGCGTACATCCCGCTGCCGCTCCTCCTCCGCCAGGACGTCCGCCACCTCGGCGTCCGTCGCGGCGGCCAGCCTCTCATGGGCGGCACGGCTCTCGGGCGGTTCGATGCTGATGCGCGGCATGCGCTTGTCGAGCCAGCGGGGCAGCCACCAGTTGGCGCCGCCGAGCAGGTGCATCAGGGCGGGGACGAGGAGCGTGCGCAGGACGAAGGCGTCCAGGGCGACGGCGGCCGCGAGGGCGATGCCGAACATGGCGATCACGCGGTCGCCGCTGAGCACGAAGGCGAGGAAGACGGAGATCATGATGACCGCGGCCGAGTTGATCACCCGGCTGGTCTCGGCGAGGCCGACGCGGACGGCCCGCCGGTTGTCGCCGGTCTCCAGCCATTCCTCGTACATCCGGCTGACCAGGAAGACCTGGTAGTCCATGGAGAGGCCGAAGAGCACCGACACCATGATCACGGGCAGGAAGGGCTCGATGGGTCCCGCGCTGCCGAGGCCGAGCAGTTCGCTGCCCCAGCCCCACTGGAAGATCGCGACCACCACCCCGAAGGCGGAGGCCACGGCGGCGACGTTCATCGCGGCGGCCTTCAGCGGTATGCCGATGGACCGGAAGGCGAGCAGGAGCAGCAGACAGCCCAGGCCGATCACGACCCCGACGAAGACGGGCAGCTTGGAGACGATGACGTCGGCGAAGTCGTCGTAGCCCGCCGTCACACCGCCGACCTGCACGTCGAGGGAGGTGCCCGCCTCGGCGCGCGGCAGCACCTCGTCGCGCAGCCGGTCGACGAGGTCGCTGGTCTGCTTCGACTGCGGGGAGGACTCCGGTACGACGGTCAGGTACGCCGTGTGGCCGCCGGAGTCGAACGTCACCGGGGTCACCGAGGCGACGCCGTCCGTGGCGCGGAGCGTGCCGTCCAGGTTGTCCAGGGCGAGCTTGTCCTCGGCGCCGTCGACCTTGGTGACGAGGGTGAGGGGGCCGTTCACGCCCGGTCCGAAGCCGTCGGCGAGCAGGTCGTAGGCCTGCCGGGTGGTGGCCGTCCTGGGATCGTTGCCCTGGTCGGAGGTGCCCAGGTGCAGGGAGAAGGTGGGCAGCGCGAGGACGGCCATGACGACCAGGGCGACCACGCCGAGCACCTTGGGGTGGCGCTCCACGAACGCCGACCAGCGGGCGGCGAAACCGGTGGGCAGTTCCGGCTCGGGCCCGTGCTCCGCCAGCCGGCGGCGCTCGCGGCGGCTGAGGGCGCGCATGCCGATGAAGGACAGCAGGGCGGGCAGCAGGGTGACGGAGGCCGCGACCGTCAGGATGACGGTGAGCGAGGCGGCGATGGCGACGCCGTTGAGGAAGCCGAGCCGCAGGATGAGCATGCCCAGCAGGGCGATGCAAACGGTGGCACCCGCGAAGACGACCGCGCGTCCCGTGGTCGCGACGGCGTTGGTGGCCGCCTCGGTGACGGACAGCCCGCGTTTGAGCCCGCGCCGGTGTCTGGTCACGATGAACAGCGCGTAGTCGATGCCGACGCCGAGCCCGATCAGCATGCCGAGCATGGGCGCGAAGTCGGCGACCGTCATGGCGTGCCCGAGCAGCACGATCCCGGCGTAGGCGGTGCCGACGCCGACCAGGGCGGTGGCGATGGGCAGCAGGGAGGCGGCGAGCGAGCCGAAGGCGAGGAACAGCACGACCGCGGCGACGGCCACGCCGACGATCTCCGCGAGGTGCCCGCCGGAGGACTGGGTCAGCCCGACGGCGCTGCCGCCGAGCTCCACCTGGAGCCCGTCGGTCTCGGCGCTCTTCGCGGTGTCGACGACGGCCTGCGCCTCGCCCTTGTCGATGTCCTGGGCCTGGTCGTCGAAGGTGACCGTGGCGTACGCGGTCCGGCCGTCCTCGCTGACGCGGCCCGTGCCCGGGCCGTCGTAGGGGCTGGTCACGGAGGCGACGCCGGGCAGGTGCGCTATCCGGTCCAGGGTGCCGGTCATCGTCTGCTCGACGTCGGCGGCGCGGACGCTGCCGGACGCGGTGTGCCAGACGACGGTGTCGCTGTCGCCGCCGAGCTGCGGGAAGCCCTCGTGCAGCAGTTCGGTGGCGCGGCCGGACTCGGTGCCGGGGACCTTGTAGTCGTTCGAGTACGTGGTGCCGGCGACGGCGGCGCCCGCGGTGACCCCCGCGAAGGCGAGGAGCCACAGCAGAACGGTGACCAGTCGGCGTTGGACACACCAGCGTGCGAGGGCTGCCACGAAACGTGCTCCCAGAGTTACTTTTGGTGGATCTTTGGCCGGGAGCAGTCGTCCATGAACTGAACAGCCCGCAAAGAACGCATGAGCAATGCGAAATCACTCTTGCAGGCTCACGAGATCATTTGTCGGTTTCGTGGGCTTATTCACAGCGGGCGCACTCAGTCGAACTGGTCCCCCAGCGCCATCACCATCACCCCGGCGATCAGCAGCCACAGGGCCCGCCGGGTGCGGCCGCGGGAGCCCAGCACGGCGGCGACGGCGCAGACGGCGGCTCCGGAGGCGTAGGCCGCCGGGACCAGCGCGGGGGTGGAGCGGGTGAGGCGGAGCAGCGCGGCGGCGAGCCCCGCCAGGGTCAGTGCGGCACCCGTGGCGGCAGCCGTCCAGCGGGCCCGGCGGGCGTCTTCCTCGCCCTCTGTGGGGTCGTCGGCCTCGTCCTGCGCGGCGGTCGCCTCCGAGTCCGCTATCTCTGGATCGGTGTCGGAATCAGTGCGTCCACTCATGGCCGAGACGGTAGCGCGTCGGTGGGAAAAACCGGGTGCGGGGCCGAGGGACCGGCTGTTAGCGTCCGCTGGTCCGAGGAATGCCCGCGGCATCTCGCCGCCCGGCCGAAGCAGGTGCATTGTTTGACGGTCCGACCGAGCTCCGACGCATCCCCTTTCTCCCTCAAGGACTCAAGGAGCCCGTTCACCGATGTCGGACATCACTTCCCGGACCTCGGACATCCCCCTCGCTGACCGTGTGAGCCACCCCGGCTACCCGCGCAGCAACGGCTATGACGCCCGCTGGACCGTCGACAACCAGATGGGCCCGCACGCGTTGTGGCTGCTGGAGTGGCTGGCCCCCGCCCTGGGGCTCGACACCCTGAGCCCCGGCTCCCGCGTGCTCGACCTCGGCTGCGGCCGCGCCATGACGTCGATCTTCCTGGCCAAGGAGTACGACGTCCAGGTCACCGCCGCCGACCTGTGGGTCAAGCCGGACGAGAACGCCGGGCGCATCGCCGAGGCGGGCGTCGCCGACCGCGTCCTGCCCGTGCTCGCCGAGGCGCACGACCTGCCGTTCGGTGAGAGCAGCTTCGACGCGATCGTCTCCGTCGACGCCTACCACTACTTCGGCACCGACGACCTGTATCTGCCCACGCTGACCCGGCTGCTGAAGCCGGGCGGGCGGATCGGCGTCGTCGTACCGGCGCTGCGTGAGGAGATCGACGGCGTCGAGCCGCCGGAGCACCTCAAGCCGTACTGGGAGCCCGGGTTCTGGTCCTTCCACACCGCCGCCTGGTGGCGCCGCCACTGGACCCGCAGCGGAGTCGTGAAGGTCGAGACCGCGGACTGGCTGGAGGACGGCTGGCGCGACTGGCTGCGCTGGTGCGAGGTCGTCGCCGAGGAGCACACGGACGAGTTCCACATCCGGATGGCCGGCCACTGTGCCGAGATGCTCCGTGCCGACCAGGGCGGCACGCTGGGCTTCGTCCGGGTCGTGGGGCGTCGTGACTGAGTGAAGGACGAGGGGGGACGCACCGGGTCCGGTGCGTCCCCCCTCGGTCGTGTCCGCGTGCGGGCTCAGCCCTCGCTGACGCCCAGCTTCTCCAGGATCAGCTCCTTGACGCGCGCCGCGTCGGCCTGGCCCCGGGTCGCCTTCATGACCGCGCCGACCAGGGCACCGGCCGCCGCGACCTTGCCGCCGCGGATCTTGTCCGCGATGGCCGGGTTGCCCGCGATGGCCTCCTCGACGGCGGTGGTGAGGGCCCCCTCGTCGGAGACGACCTTCAGACCGCGCTGGTCGACGACCTCGTCCGGGGTGCCTTCGCCCGCGAGGACGCCTTCGATGACCTGGCGGGCCAGCTTGTCGTTCAGGTCGCCCTTCGCCACCAGCTCGGTGACCCGGGCCACCTGCGCCGGGGTGATCGCCAGCTCGTCGAGCGCCTTGCCCGACTCGTTGGCGCTGCGGGCCAGCTCACCCATCCACCACTTGCGGGCGGAGGCGGCGTCGGCCCCGGCCTCGATCGTGGCGACGATCGGCTCCAGCGCACCGGCGTTGAGGATCGCCTGCATGTCGGTAGCCGAGACGCCCCACTCCTCGCGGAGCCGGTTGCGGCGGACCAGCGGCAGCTCGGGCAGACCGGCCCGGAGCTCCTCGACCCACTCGCGCGACGGCGCCACCGGGACGAGGTCGGGCTCCGGGAAGTACCGGTAGTCCTCGGCCTCCTCCTTCACGCGGCCCGAGGTCGTCGACCCCGTGTCCTCGTGGAAGTGGCGGGTCTCCTGGATGATCGTGCCGCCGGAGGACAGCACGGCCGCGTGCCGCTGGATCTCGTAGCGGGCCGCGCGCTCCACGGACCGCAGCGAGTTGACGTTCTTCGTCTCCGAACGCGTGCCGAACTTCTCCGTGCCGTGCGGGCGCAGCGACAGGTTGACGTCGCAGCGCATCTGGCCCATCTCCATGCGGGCCTCGGAGACGCCGAGCGCCCGGATGACCTCGCGCAGCTCACGGACGTAGGCCCGCGCGACCTCGGGGGCCCGCTCGCCGGCGCCGGTGATCGGCTTGGTGACGATCTCGATGAGCGGGATGCCGGCGCGGTTGTAGTCCAGCAGGGAGTGGGACGCGCCGTGGATGCGGCCGGTGGCACCGCCGACGTGCGTCGACTTGCCGGTGTCCTCCTCCATGTGGGCGCGCTCGATCTCCACGCGGAAGGTCTCGCCGTCCTCCAGCTGCACGTCGAGGTAGCCGTTGAAGGCGATCGGCTCGTCGTACTGGGAGGTCTGGAAGTTCTTCGGCATGTCCGGATAGAAGTAGTTCTTCCGGGCGAAGCGGCACCACTCGGCGATCTCGCAGTTCAGCGCGAGGCCGATCTTGATGGCGGACTCGACGCCGGTCGCGTTGACGACCGGGAGCGCGCCGGGCAGGCCGAGGCAGACCGGGCAGGTCTGCGTGTTGGCGTCCTGGCCGAGAGCGGTCGAACAGCCGCAGAACATCTTGGTCTTGGTGCCGAGTTCGACATGGACCTCGAGGCCCATGACGGGGTCGTACGACGCGAGTGCGTCCTCGTACGACACCAGGTCGGTCGTGGTGGTCACGGTGAAGGTTCCCTCTCAGCCCAGCAGGACGTCGTCGTCGCCCAGCCGCTTCAGCTCGCGGTACAGAATGGCCAGGTTGGTGACGACCGCCGCTCCGGTGACGACGGCGTCGATCAGCCGCAGCGTGTCGTTGTCCCCGCGGGCCTTCTTGATCTGCTTGTAGACACCGACGGCGCCGAACGCCGACGTGGCCATCGAGACGTACAGACCGGACTTGGACTTCTTGAAGCCCTTGGCCTTGGACAGTGCGCTCACAGCGACGGAGCCTCCTCGATCAGCGGGTGGCCCCACTTTTCCACGAAGGCGGCCTCGACGGCGGCGCCCACCTTGTACAGGCGGTCGTCCTTCATGACGGGGGCGATGATCTGCAGACCGACCGGGAGGTTGTCCTCCGGGGCGAGACCGCACGGCAGCGACATGGCCGCGTTGCCCGCCAGGTTGGTCGGGATGGTGCACAGGTCGGCGAGGTACATCGCCATCGGGTCGTCGGCGCGCTCGCCGATCGCGAAGGCGGTGGTCGGGGTCGTCGGGGAGACGATCACGTCGACCTGCTCGAACGCCTTGTCGAAGTCCTGCTTGATGAGCGTGCGGACCTTCTGGGCACTGCCGTAGTAGGCGTCGTAGTAGCCGCTCGACAGGGCGTACGTGCCGAGCATGATGCGGCGCTTGACCTCGGGGCCGAAGCCGGCCTCGCGGGTCAGGGAGGTGACCGCCTCGGCGGAGTTCGTGCCGTCGTCGCCGGTCCGCAGGCCGTAGCGCAGGCCGTCGAAGCGGGCGAGGTTGGAGGAGCACTCGGAGGGCGCGATCAGGTAGTACGCCGACAGCGCCAGGTCGAAGGACGGGCAGTCCAGCTCGACGATCTCGGCGCCCAGTTCCTTGAGCAGCGCGACGGACTCGTCGAACCGCTGGATGACGCCGGCCTGGTAGCCCTCGCCGCGGAACTGCTTGACGACGCCGACGCGCATGCCCTCGACGCTGCCGTTGCGGGCGGCCTCGACGACCGCCGGGACCGGCTCGTCGATGGACGTGGAGTCGAGCGGGTCGTGCCCGGCGATCACCTCGTGCAGCAGGGCCGCGTCCAGGACCGTGCGGGCGCAGGGGCCGCCCTGGTCGAGGGAGCTGGAGAAGGCGACCATGCCGTACCGCGAGACGGCACCGTACGTCGGCTTCACGCCGACCGTGCCGGTGACGGCGGCGGGCTGGCGGATGGAGCCGCCGGTGTCGGTGCCGATGGCGAGGGGCGCCATGTGCGCGGCCAGCGCGGCGGAGGAACCGCCGCCGGAGCCGCCGGGGATCTTGGTGAGGTCCCAGGGGTTGCCGGTCGGGCCGTAGGCGCTGTTCTCGGTGGAGGACCCCATGGCGAACTCGTCCATGTTGGTCTTGCCGAGGATGACGACGTCGGCGGCCTTCAGCTTCTGGGTGACCGTGGCGTCGTACGGCGGGATCCAGCCCTCCAGGATCTTCGAACCGACGGTCGTGGGCACGCCCTCGGTGGTGAAGATGTCCTTCAGCGCGAGGGGGACGCCGGCGAGGGGGCCGAGCTTCTCGCCCCGCTCCCGCTTCTCGTCGACGGCTCGGGCCTGGGCGAGGGCGCCCTCGCGGTCGACGTGCAGGAAGGCGTGCACCTTCTCGTCGACGGCCTCGATGCGGGCGAGGTGGGCCTCGGTGACCTCGACGGCCGTGAGCTCGCCGGAGGCGATCTTCGCGGCGGTCTCGGCGGCCGTGAGCTTGATGATGTCCGTC
This sequence comes from Streptomyces sp. SudanB52_2052, assembly GCF_964272415.1. Taxonomy (NCBI): domain Bacteria; kingdom Bacillati; phylum Actinomycetota; class Actinomycetes; order Kitasatosporales; family Streptomycetaceae; genus Streptomyces; species Streptomyces sp. SudanB52_2052. Next base: position 2,755,702 of record NZ_OZ186796.1, read on the forward strand.
ATGACTTCTTAGTCCTCCCCCAGGATCTGCGGCACCTTGAAACGCTGCTGCTCCTGGGCCGGGGCGCCGGAGAGCGCCTGCTCGGGGGTGAGCGAGGGACGGACCTCGTCCGGGCGCATGACGTTCGTCAGCGGGAGCGGGTGCGAGGTCGGCGGTACGTCTTGGTCGGCGACCTCGCTGACGCGGGCGACCGCGCCGATGATGTCGTCCAGCTGGCCTGCGAAGTGGTCGAGCTCTTCGGGCTTCAGCTCCAGACGCGCCAGCCGGGCGAGGTGGGCGACCTCCTCGCGCGTGATGCCAGGCATGCAGCGATCCTCTGGGGTGAGTGAATGTGGTTTGGCCCAATCCTATGGGTCGGGAGGGCGTGCCCGTGAAACGGTTTGCCGGACCTTCGCGCCCCGGCCCCGCCAGGGCGCGTCGGGTGCCGGTGACCGGCCGGCCGTGCCGGTGACTAGCCGACCCGGCCCGAGTCGTCCGCCGCGGCCGCCGGGAGTGCGGCCCGGGGGCGCTGCCAGCCCCGGGAGCCGCGGGCGCGGAGCCACGCCGTGGTCTCGTCGGGCGGCATCGCGGCGGCGACCAGCCAGCCCTGCACGGCGTCGCAGCCGAGGTCGCGCAGGCGCTCCCAGGTCTCGTCGTCCTCGACGCCCTCGGCGACGACGAGCAGGCCGAGGGAGTGCGCGAGGTCGACCGTGCAGCGCACGATCTCCGCGTCCTCGGTGTCGACCGCCAGCCGGGCCACGAACGAGCGGTCGATCTTCAGCTCGCTGACCGGGAGCCGGCGCAGGTGCACGAGCGAGGAGTAGCCCGTGCCGAAGTCGTCCAGGGACATCTTCACCCCGTGTCCGGTCAGCCCGTTGAGGGTGTCGGCGGCGCGCTGCGGGTCCTCCAGGAGGACGTGTTCCGTTATCTCCAGTTGGAGCGCTCCCGCCGGGACGCCGTGCCGGGCCAGCCGGGCGGCGACGGAACCCGCGAATCCGGGGGTGTGCACATCGCGCGGCGAGACGTTCACCGCGACCGGCACGAACAGGCCCTGGGCGCGCCAGCGGGCGACCTGGCCGAGCGCGGTCTCCAGGACGTACTCGGTGAGGTGGGGCATCAGGCCCGAGGACTCGGCGATCGCTATGAACTCGTCCGGCGGCACCTTGCCCCGCTCGGGGTGCACCCAGCGGACCAGGGCCTCCAGGCCCGCGACCTGTCCGTCGAAGCGGACCTTGGGCTGGTAGTGCAGATGCACCTCGTGGGCGTCGAGGGCGCGGCGCAGGTCGCCCAGCAGACCGAGGCGGTCCGGGGTGTTGGAGTCGCGCTTGGACTCGTACACCTCCACCCCCGTGCGGTCCCGCTTGGCCTGGTACATCGCCACGTCCGCCCGGCGCAGCAGCCCCTCGGCGTCCAGGGCGTGGTCGGGGAAGACGGCGACTCCGGCGCTGGCCTCCAGGACCAGCGTGAGGCCGTCGAGGTCGAGCGGGGAGCTGAGCGCGGAGACCAGGTTGCGGGCGACCCGGGTCGCCGACGTCGTGGAGTCGGCGACCGGCAGTAAGACGGCGAACTCGTCCCCGCCGAGCCGCGCGGCCTCCGCTCCGCGCGGGAGCGCCGCCCGCAGCCGGTCGGCGATCTGCAGCAGCAGCCGGTCACCGGCCAGATGCCCGAGCGTGTCGTTGACCGACCGGAAACGGTCGAGGTCGATCAGCATCAGGGCGGCGCGGGCGTCGATGCGCTCCGCGTCGTCGAGCGCGGTCCAGATGCGCTCCAGCAGCCACTGGCGGTTGGGCAGCCCGGTCAGCGGGTCGCGCAGCTGCTCCTCCGCCCGGGCCCGGGCTATCCACAGGGTGGAGTCCAAGGCGATGAGGGGGATGGAGAACAGCGGCAGCAGGATCGGCTTGGCCACCGCCACCACGCACACCAGCGGCGCGATGCCGAGCAGCGCCACCGCGACCAGGCCCTGTCTGACCAGGGCGGTGCGGGCGACGGTGGGCAGGCCGGGGCGCGGGGCGTGGAGGTACCACAGGAGGACGCGGGTGACCGTCAGGTAGGCGACGGCGACCAGGGCCACCTCGGGCGCCGTGCCGAGCGTCCAGGCGCCGGGCTCCGCGGGCGACTCGACGGACGGCACGGTCCCGAAGACCCCGAGCACCAGGGCGCCGGCGCCGATGCCGAGGAGGTCGACCGACCCGTGCAGCACGCCTTGGCGCCAGCGGTTGCGGCGGGCGATGCCGACGAGCACGACGACCGTGAGGCTGACCATGCCGGCCGGGACCCAGCCGTAGAGCAGCAGCACGGCGAGGGTGAGGGCGGCGCCCGAGCCGGTGCCGCCCCACCAGCGGGAGCGGCCCAGCATGACGAGGTGGCCGACGATGATGCCGGTCAGCACGGCCAGCGCCCAGCCGGCCGTGCCCGACGGGAAGAGCGCGTGGTCGCCCGTGAAGGCGCGGTAGAAGCCGGCGCCCAGGACGAACCCGGCCGCCACGACGACCGCCGCGGGCAGCGCGGGCCAGGACAGGTGCCGTTCCGACTCCGCGTCCTCGCCGGCCAGTCCGGGAGTGTGCTCGGTGACGGGCTGTGCGGCGCGCCCCCCGGCGGCGCGCCCGTCCGCGGTGTACTGTCCGACGGCGCGCGCCTCCGCGCCCGGACGTCCCGCCGGCCGACCGGCCCCACGGACTGCGCGCCATGCGACCGCCATGCGGCGCAGGCGCAGCCGTGAGCCCGGCACGGCGCTCTCGGTCGGTTCCATTCCCGTCCCTCTCACAGCCGGCGGTGCCCACGCCCGCGGCCCGGTGCCCGACAACCCTTAGGCGGCCCGCGCTGGAAAACCCTTCCCCGTGCCCTGCCCGAGCACGAAGATGCCCCGACCGCAGCTGGGCACGGCAGGCGCACATCTCAACAGTAGGCCGCAGAAGGCTTCCACGGGCAGCGGTCGCCGACGGTTGCCCGAATGCGCCCCGGCCACCCGTATGCATCTGGTATGCGCCGATCGGGTGGCCTTCAACCGCTACTCCTCGGACGAAAGGGCGACTTCGGCCGCCGCTTCCGGTCCCTGTTCCAGCAGGACGCCGAAGCCCTCCTCGTTCAGGACCGGCACCTTCAGCTGCATCGCCTTGTCGTATTTCGATCCGGGGTTGTCACCCACAACGACGAACGACGTCTTCTTGGAGACGGAGCCGGTCACCTTCGCTCCGCGGTTCTGCAGGGCCTCCTTGGCGCCGTCGCGCGTGAAGTGTTCGAGGGTGCCGGTGACGACGACCGTGAGCCCTTCGAGCGGGCGCGGCCCGTCGTCCTCGCCGGTGCTCTCCTCCTCCATGCGGACGCCGGCGGCCTTCCACTTTCGGATGATCTCGCGGTGCCAGTCCTCGGCGAACCACTCCTTGACGGCGGTGGCGACGATCTCGCCGACCCCGTCGGTGTTCCTCAGCTCCTCCTCGGTGGCCTGGTCGATGCGCTCGATCGAGCGGAACTCGCGGGCCAGGGCCTCGGCCGCGACGGGTCCCACATGACGGATCGACAGGCCGGTGAGGATGCGGGCGAGGGGGCGCTGCCTGGCCGCCGCGATGTTCTCCAGCATGGCGAGCGCGTTCTTCCTGGGCTTGCCCTCCTGGTTCGCGAAGACCGTGGCGACCTTCTCCTCGCCGGTCTTCGGGTCGCGCTTGGGCAGGCCGCTGTCCGGGTCGAGGACGTACGCCTTGATGGGCAGCAGCTGTTCGATGGTGAGGTCGAACAGGTCGCCCTCGTCCACCAGCGGCGGGGTCTTCGGCTCCAGGGGTGCCGTGAGGGCGGCCGCGGCGACGTACCCGAAGTGCTCGATGTCGAGCGCCTTGCGGCCCGCGAGGTAGAACAGGCGCTCGCGCAACTGGGCCGGGCAGGTGCGGGCGTTCGGGCAGCGCAGGTCGACGTCGCCCTCCTTCATCGGCCTGAGCTCCGTGCCGCACTCGGGGCACTCGCTCGGCATCACGAACTCGCGCTCGGTGCCGTCTCGCAGGTCGGCGACGGGGCCGAGGATCTCCGGGATGACGTCACCGGCCTTGCGCAGCACGACCGTGTCGCCGATGAGGACGCCCTTGGCCTTGACCACGTCCTGGTTGTGCAGTGTGGCGAACTCGACCTCGGAGCCGGCGACCGTGACCGGCTCGACCTGGGCGTACGGCGTGACCCGGCCCGTGCGGCCGACGCCCACGCGGATGTTGATGAGCTTGGTGTTGACCTCCTCCGGCGCGTACTTGTACGCGATCGCCCAGCGGGGGGCGCGGGAGGTGGAGCCGAGGCGGCCCTGGAGGGGGATCTCGTCGAGCTTGACGACCACGCCGTCGATCTCGTGTTCCACGGAGTGGCGGTTCTCGCCGAAGTGGGCGATGAACTCCCGGACGCCTTCGAGGCCGTCGACCACCTTGTTGTGCCGTGAGGTCGGCAGGCCCCACGTCTTCAGCAGGTCGTAGGCCTGGGAGAGTCGGGTCAGGCCTTTGAAGCCCTCCAGGGCGCCGATGCCGTGGACCACCATGTGCAGGGGGCGGGTGGCCGTGACGCGGGGGTCCTTCTGGCGCAGCGAACCGGCGGCCGCGTTGCGCGGGTTGGCGAAGGGCTTGTCACCGGCCTCGACCAGGCGGGCGTTGAGCTCCTGGAACTTCTCCATCGGGAAGTAGACCTCGCCGCGGATCTCCACGAGGTCGGGGACGTCGTCGCCCTTGAGGCGGTCGGGGATCTCCGCGATCGTCCGCACGTTCGGCGTGATGTCCTCGCCGGTGCGGCCGTCGCCGCGGGTGGCCGCGCGGGTGAGGCGGCCGTGCTCGTAGGTGAGGTTCACGGCGAGGCCGTCGACCTTCAGCTCGCACAGGAAGTGGTAGTCCTGCGCGCCCAGTTCCCTGGCGATGCGGTCGGACCAGGCGGCGAGCTCCTCGTCGTTGAACGTGTTGTCGAGGGAGAGCATGCGCTGGCGGTGCTCGACCGCTGTGAACTCCGTCTCGTAGGACCCGGCGACCTTCTGGGTCGGCGAGTCCGGCGTGCGCAGCTCCGGGTGCTCCTCCTCCAGCGCCTCCAGGGAACGCAGCAGCTGGTCGAACTCCGCGTCGCTGACGACGGGAGCGTCCTTCACGTAGTAGCGGAAGCGGTGCTCCTCGATCTGCTCCGCGAGGCGCGCGTGCTTCTCCCGTGCCTCGGCGGGCACCGTCGTCGTCTCCGCTTGCTTGTCGCCGGCCACCGTGTCGTCCTCCCGTTACTCTGGGTTGTCCGCGAGGGATCTCGCCGCCCGGACGCAGTGGGCGAGAGCCGTGCGCGCGTACCCCGGGGACACCCCCGCGAGTCCGCACGCCGGGGTGACGGTGACCGCCTCCGCGAGAAGCCCCGGTGACAGCCCCAGCCTGCGCCACAGCGTCCTGACACCCATGACGCTACCGGCAGGGTCTGACAATGGACCCTCCGCGCCCGGGACGACACCGGTGAAGAGCCGGGTGCCGCCCTCCACCGCCTCACCGATCGCCTCCTCGTCACGCTCGGTGAGCAGGGAGAAGTCGAACGAGACAGCCGCCGCGCCCGCCCGCCGGAGCAGGGCGAAGGGGACGTCCGGGGCGCAGGAGTGGACGACGACCGGGCCGCCGGTGTGGGCCCCGACGAGGTCGCGCAGCGTCTGCTCGACGATCTGCCGGTCGACGGCCCGGTGGGTGCGGTAGCCGCTGGCGGTCTTCACCTGGCCCCGCAGGACGGCCGTGAGGGACGGCTCGTCGAGCTGGAGCACGAGCTGCGCGCCGGGGATCCGCCGCCGTACTTCGGCCAGGTGCAGCCGCAGTCCCTCGGCGAGGGAGGCGGCGAGGTCGCGGCAGGCGCCGGCGTCGGAGAGGGCCGCCTCGCCGTTCCTCAGCTCCAGGTGGGCGGCGAGGGTCCAGGGACCGACGGCCTGGACCTTCAGCGGCCCCTGGTACTCCTGCGTGAACTCCTCCAGCGCGTCCAGGTCCTCGCCGAGCCAGGAGCGGGCCCGCTTGGTGTCCCGCCCCGGCCGGTCGCCGAGCCGCCAGCCGCTGGGCTCCACGCGCGCGTACAGCTCGACGAGCATTCCGGCGGTCCGGCCGATCATGTCCGCGCCGGGGCCGCGGGCGGGCAGTTCGGGCAGGAAGGGGAAGTCCTCGAAGGTTCCGGTGACGGTCTTGGCGGCTTCTCGGGCGTCGCCGCCCGGCATGGACCCCACACCGGTGGCGGCGCCGAACCTGAACTGGCTGTTTTCGCTCACCGGAGAAGCCTACGCAGCGGCTCCGCCCGGGTCAGTTCCCCGGTCGGACCGTGAGGTCGTTGACCTCCGCGTCCCGCGGCAGGTCCAGGGCCATCAGGATCGTCGTGGCCACGGACTCCGGGTCGATCCACTTCGAGGCGTCGTACTCCTTGCCCTCCTGCTGGTGGACCTTGGCCTGCATGGGGCTGGCCGTCCGGCCGGGGTACACCGAGGTGACGCGGACACCACTCGCGTGCTCCTCGTGGCGCAGGGAGTCGGCGAGGGCCTTCAGGCCGTGCTTGGACGCGGCGTAGGCGGACCAGCCGGCGCTCGCGCTGAGGCCGGCGCCGGAGTTGACGAAGACCACGTGGCCCCGGGCGGCGCGCAGCTGGGGCAGGAAGTGGCGGGTCAGCTCGGCGGGGGCGACGAGGTTGACGTTGAGCTGGTGGCGCCAGGTCTTGGGGGTGAGTTCGCCGACCGGGCCGAGGTCGACGACACCGGCGATGTGCAGGAGCGAGTCCGCGCGGTCGGGCAGTGTCTGGTGGGAGAAGGCCCAGGAGAGCTTGTCGGGGTCCGACAGGTCGCCGACCAGCGTCCTCGCGCCCGGGAACTCGGCCGCCAGCTCCTTCGCCCGGCCCGCGTCGCGCGCGTGCAGCACGAGGTCGTCCCCGCGCGCGTGCAGGCGGCGGGCCACGGCCGCGCCGATGCCGGAACCGGCTCCGGTGATCACATGAGTAGCCATGCCCGCCATGCTCGCATCAGGGCCGGGTCACTCGATGCCCCGGCTCTCCTCCAGGTAGGCCAGCGCCCCGACCGGCTCCTCCGCGAAGAACACCAGGTCGGTGAGCGGGCGGGGCAGGAAGCCCTCGTCCTCCATGCGGCGGAACTGCTCCTTCAGACCGTCGTAGAAGCCCGCGGTGTTGAGCAGGACCACCGGCTTGTCGGTGTGCCCGTGCTTCTTCAGCTCCAGGATCTCGGTCGCCTCGTCGAGCGTGCCGGTGCCGCCGACCATGATCACCACGGCGTCGGCCTTCTCCAGGAGGAGCTTCTTGCGCTCGGCGAGGTCCTTGGCGACCACCATCTCGTCGACGCCCGGGCGGGCCTTGGCCGAGAGGAACTGCACGGAGACGCCGACGAGCCGGCCGCCCGCCTCCTGCACCCCGTCGGCGACCACCTTCATGAGGCCGACGTCGGAGCCGCCCCACACGAGCGTGTGGCCGCCCTTGCCCAGCAGCTTGGCGAACTCCCGCGCGGGGCGGGTGTAGCGCTCGTCGAGGTCGGCGGCGGAGAGGAAGACACAGATGTTCATGAGCCCACGGTACGGGCCCGGTCCGCGGCCGTGGTCACCCGCATTTTGGACTGGCGGTGCGGCAGTTGTTCCCAGTCGTCCATGAACCGGGCGTCCAGGCCGTGCTTCGCGGCGAGTTCGGTCAGCGTCCGCGTCCGGTAGTAGAAGTCCTCGTGCAGCACCTGGTGCTCCACACCCTCGGTGCGGTCGAACGTGAAGTCGAAGAACCCGCCCGGCGCGAGGATCCGGCCGACGTGCGCGAAACACTCCTCGATGACGTGCAGCGGCGAGTGCGAGAAGACGCTGTGCGCGTGCACGACGTCGAAGTGCGCGTCGGGCAGGAAGGCGAGGGTGAGGTCGTCGGCGAGCGCCAGGTAGGGCAGTTTGGGCTGGAGCTTCTCGGCCACGAGGGTGTCCTGGGCGGCGAGCAGGATGTGCGGCGAGATGTCGATGCCGTAGTAGTGCCCGGTGTCGAGGTAGTCGATGAACAGACGTCCGGCGCGCAGGTTGCCGCAGCCGATGTCCAGCATGCGGTGGTGCGGCTGGAGACCGTGTCCCACCAGGTAGTCGAACTGCATGCGGCCGATGCGGGTCCACGCCTCACGCGAGGGGTTGTGCCCCACCGCGGCCTCCGCGCTGCGCGCCGTGTCCGAGGCCATCACGGCCCGGTAGTAGGCGATGTGGTCGCGGTAGCGCAGCCGCAGCAGGGCGTCCCGCAGCGCGCGCCGGGCGTGCGCGGGCACGCGCTCCGGGTGGCGCAGGGCGTACCGGACCTGGTGGGCCAGGCTGCTGCGGTTTCCGGCCGGTTCCGTGGCGCGCATGGTGGCCTCCTGCGACGGGGGAAGAACTCCGCTCCAGGGTGCGCTGTACCGGTGGAGTCGGCTACCCAAGGAGGGGCGATCGTGACGACAGGGCATCGCATCACCATCGAACGGAGCAACCGGCACGTGCGCGTGGTGCACCGCGACCAGGTCCTGGCGGAGAGCGACCGGCCACTGGTCCTGCGCGAGACCGGCTGTCCCCCGCGGTACTACATCCCGGCCGAGGACGTACGGCTCGACCTGCTGACGCCGTCCGCCACGCATACGTACTGCCCGTTCAAGGGCACCGCGTCCTACTGGTCGCTGCCGGACGCGGCGGACCTCGTCTGGGCGTATCCGGACCCGAAGCCGGACGTCGCCGAGATCAAGGACCACCTGTGCTTCTACGAGGTTGACGTCACGTGATCGGCTGACGCACGGCCCGCCTCACCGATGAACACCGTGCCGTGCGGCAGTCTCAACAGGCATGGACAAGAAGATCCTTTCGCGCGACGGCACCCGCATCGCCTACGAGAGCACCGGCCGGGGTCCCGCGGTCGTCCTGGTGAGCGGTGCGATGTCGACGGGCGGCACCCTGGCGCCGCTGGCCGTGTCGCTGTCGGAGCGCTTCCAGGCCGTCGTGTACGACCGCCGGGGCCGCGGGGCCAGCGGGGACACGGCGCCGTACGCGGTGGAGCGTGAGGTCGAGGACCTGGCGGCGGTGATCGAGGCGGTGGGCGGCGAGGCGTTCCTGTACGGCATCTCGTCGGGCGGGGCGCTCGCCCTGGAGGCGGCGGCGAGCGGGCTGCCGGTGCGGCGCGTGGCGGTGTACGAGACGCCGTTCGCGATGTCCGAGGAGGGTGCCAGGGAGCGCGCGGAGTACACCCGGCGGCTGACGGAGGCACTCGGCGAGGGGCGGCGCGGGGACGCGGTCGAGCTGTTCCTGCGGTTGACCGGCCTGGCCGAGGGCGTGATCCAGGGCGCCCGCCAGTCCCCCATGTGGGCCGGCATGGAGGCCATCGCCCCGAGCCTCGCCTACGACGACGCCGTGATGCGCGACGGCCGGGTCCCCCGGGAGCGGCTGGGCTCGGTCGCCGTCCCCGTCCTGGCGGTCGCGGGCGACGCCAGCCCCGCCTGGCTGCGCGAGGCGGCCCGGGCGATCGCGGACTCCGTACCCGAGGGCACGTACCGCACGCTCCAGGGGCAGACGCACATGGTGGAGCCGAATGTGCTGGCGCCGGTGCTGGCGGAGTTCTTCGCGCAGGGCTGAGGCCCGAGCGCTGCGCGCGGGGCTGGGGCCGGGACCTTCGCGCGGGGCTGGGGCCGGGGCACGCGCGCGCGTGGGGCCTGCCCCGGGTGGTCTCCGGGTCAGGCCACGCCGGCCGTCGCCCGCTTCGTCGACGCGATCGTCGCCGAGCCCACCACGCGCGTGCCGTCGTACAGGACGATCGCCTGGCCGGGGGCGACGCCGCGGACCGGTTCGGTAAAGGTGACCTGCAGGGTGCCGTCGACGAGTTCGGCGGTCACCTCGGTCTCGCCGCCGTGGGCGCGCAGCTGGGCCGTGTACGTGCCGGGGCCGGTGGGGGCGGCGCCGCACCAGCGCGGTTTGATCGCGGTCAGGGCGCTGACGTCGAGGGCGGCGGCCGGGCCGACGGTGACGGTGTTGGTGACCGGGGAGATGTCGAGCACGTAGCGCGGCTTGCCGTCGGGGGCCGGGGTGCCGATGCGCAGGCCCTTGCGCTGGCCGATGGTGAAGCCGTACGCGCCCTCGTGCGTGCCGAGCTTGGCGCCCGTCTCGTCGACGATGTCGCCCTCGGCCTTGCCGAGCCGGTCGGCGAGGAAGCCCTGGGTGTCGCCGTCGGCGATGAAGCAGATGTCGTGCGAGTCGGGCTTCTTGGCGACGGCCAGGCCCCGGCGCTCGGCCTCGGCGCGGATCTCGTCCTTCGTGGTGACCGTGTCGCCGAGCGGGAACAGGGCGTGGGCGAGCTGCCGGTCGTCGAGCACGCCGAGGACGTACGACTGGTCCTTGGCCATGTCGGAGGCGCGGTGCAGTTCACGGGTGCCGTCCTCGCGGACGATCACCTTGGCGTAGTGGCCCGTGCAGACCGCGTCGAAGCCGAGCGCGAGCGCCTTGTCGAGGAGGGCGGCGAACTTGATCTTCTCGTTGCAGCGCAGGCAGGGGTTGGGGGTGCGGCCGGCCTCGTACTCGGCGACGAAGTCCTCGACGACGTCCTCGCGGAAGCGGTCGGCGAGGTCCCACACGTAGAAGGGGATGCCGATGACGTCGGCGGCGCGGCGGGCGTCGCGCGAGTCCTCGATCGTGCAGCAGCCCCGCGCGCCCGTCCGGAAGGATTGGGGGTTGGCGGAGAGCGCGAGGTGGACGCCGGTCACGTCGTGGCCCGCCTCGGCCGCGCGGGCGGCGGCGACGGCGGAGTCGACGCCGCCGGACATGGCGGCCAGGACGCGGAGGGGGCGGGGGCGCTGCGGGGTTTCAGTCATAACCCCTCCAGGGTAAGGGGGCGCGGGAACCAGGGCCCGCGAGTATCCGTTGACGATCACATGGGACAGCGGAAGGCTCCGAAGGACGGCGACCGGAAGGTCGGGCGCCGGGCGTTGCTGATCGGTGGGGCGGCGGCAGCTGCGGGTTCGGCCGTGCTGGCCCGGGACGAGCTGGCGCGCCTGTGGTGGCGGACTCCCGGCGTGGAGAAGCCGCGCGAGGAGGGCGAGGTCGACTACGCGGGCGCGCGCTGGGTGGCGGCGTCGGACGCGAACTGGCGGCGGGCGGACCGGCCCGACGACTTCGGCATAGACATGGTGATCGTCCATGTCACGCAGGGCAGCTTCGACAGCGCGGTGAAGGCCTTCCAGGACCCCGGGCACAAGGCGGCCACGCACTACATCGTCCGCCAGGACGGGCACGTCACGCAGATGATCCGCGAGCTGGACGTGGCCTACCACGCGGGCAACCGCGACTACAACGAGCGCAGTGTCGGCATCGAGCACGAGGGCTTCGTGGACCGCCCGCAGGACCTCACGGACGAGATGTACGAGGCCTCCGCCCGTCTCACGGCCCGGATCTGCGCGCGGTACGACATACCCGTCGACCGCGAGCACATCATCGGCCACGTGGAGGTCCCGGGCACGGACCACACGGACCCGGGGCCGCACTGGGACTGGGACAAGTACATGCGGCTGGTGCGTCAGGCGCGTACGGCACCCGCCTGACCGGGCTGGGCCGGGCGGCGTCGGAACAGCGGCGTCAGAACAGGGCGGCGAGAAGCGCGACGGCGGGTGCCAGCCCCTGGCCGAGCGCCCCGCGCCACAGCCGCGGGAACGACACGGCGAACACGACGGCGGACACCACCAGGAAGCCGCAGAGGTAGAGGACCAGGGCGCGCCCGGCGGTCTCGTCCCCGGTGTGCAGGGCCACGACCCCGGCCAGGAGCCCGAGCCCGAGCAGGATGTTGTAGACGGCGACCCCTGACCGCCACAGCGTCACCTCGGGCGCGTCCGCCGTGGACGTGGTGAGGAAGAGCCGGACCGCGGGGCGGTGGTAGAGGAAGCGCTCCAGAACGCCCACCACGAGGTGGATCAGGGCGGCGAGGAGGGCGAAGACCTGGGTGACGACGCTCACGTCCGGAGTGTCCGCCCGGGCACGGCCCCCGGCAAGGGCGCGCGCCGAAGGCCACGCGCCCCTCGTCCGCGCCGGGCGTTACGTCAGCCCCGCCGCCCGGGCCCGTTCCACCGCCGGGCCGATGGCCTTCGCGAGGGCCTCGACGTCGGCTTCGGTGGAGGTGTGGCCGAGGGAGAAGCGGAGGGTGCCGCGGGCCAGGTCGGGATCGGTGCCGGTGGCGAGGAGGACGTGGCTGGGCTGGGCGACGCCGGCGGTGCAGGCGGAGCCGGTGGAGCACTCGATGCCCTGGGCGTCGAGCAGGAGCAGCAGGGAGTCGCCCTCGCAGCCGGGGAACGTGAAGTGCGCGTTGGCCGGGAGGCGGCCCTCCGGGTCGGGGTCGCCGCCGAGGATCGCGTCCGGGACGGCCGAGCGGACCGCGGTGATCAGGCTGTCGCGCAGGGCGCCGATCTCGTGGGCGAACCACTCGCGCTGCTCGGCGGCCAGCCGCCCGGCGACGGCGAAGGAGGCGATGGCGGGGACGTCGAGGGTGCCGGAGCGCACGTGCCGCTCCTGGCCGCCGCCGTGCAGCACGGGCACGGGGGCGTGCTCGCGGCCGAGGATCAGCGCGCCGATGCCGTAGGGGCCGCCGATCTTGTGGCCCGACACGGTCATCGCGGCGAGGCCGGAGGCGGCGAAGTCCACGGGGATCTGACCGAAGGCCTGGACCGCGTCCGAGTGCAGCGGGACGTCGAACTCCGCGGCGGCGTCGGCCAGTTCGCGGATCGGCAGGATCGTCCCGATCTCGTTGTTCGCCCACATGACGGTGGCGAGGGCCACGTCGTCGGGGTTGCGGGCGATCGCCTCGCGCAGGGCGTCGGGGTGGACGCGGCCGTGGGCGTCGACCGGCAGGTACTCGATGGTGGCGCCCTCGTGTTCGCCGAGCCAGTGCACGGCGTCGAGGACCGCGTGGTGCTCGACGGGGCTGGCGAGGACGCGGGTGCGGGCCGGGTCGGCGTCGCGCCGTGACCAGTAAAGGCCCTTGACGGCGAGGTTGTCGGCCTCCGTGCCGCCCGAGGTGAAGACGACCTCGCTGGGGCGGGCGCCGAGGGCGTCGGCGAGGGTCTCGCGGGCCTCCTCGACGGTGCGGCGGGCCTGCCTGCCGGATGCGTGGAGGGAGGAGGCGTTGCCGGTGGCACCCAGGTGGGCGGTGAGCGCCTCTGCCGCCTCCGGGAGCATCGGGGTGGTCGCGGCGTGGTCGAGGTAAGCCATGGTGAGCCCGATTCTACGGCTCCCCTTCTCCGGGCCTCAGATCAAGGTTGGCCGAAGGTGAATCGCTTTCCGGCGCGGCGGCGGCCCGTCGTCCCCGGGCCCGGCCGCTGCGTGTCGGTCGGAGATGGTCCGACGGCGGCTCAGAAGCTCCACGAGACCGTGCTGTCGGCCTCCATGAAGGCCACGAGGACCAGCAGGTCGGCGACGCCCAGGCCCAGACCCAGGAACGCCCGGCCGCGGCGGTTGGTGCCGCGCCACAGGGCGATGCTCGCCAGCACGATGGCGATCGGGCCGAGGAAGATGTTGAGCACGAGCAGGCCGAGCAGGCCGAGGACGAAGGACGCGACGGCCATGCCGTCGGTGTCCCGGATACCGGTGTGGCGCGAGGCCGGAGCGGTGAGCTGCATGGTGATCGACTCCCGGTGTCGGGTCGGAGGTGCGGTGGTCAGTGGGCCTGCGTGTGGCGCCGGCGGTTGCGCTCGCGGAGCGCGAAGATGCCCAGCCAGGCGGCGATGACGGCGCCGGCGGCGAGGGAGAAGGTGAGCGGCGCGTGGGCGACGGTGCCCAGGACCACGCCCAGCAGCAGGAGTGCGGCGACGATGAACAGCATGGGAACAGCCCCCAGGTTTCGGTGAACGATTGTGGTTACAGTTGTTCACTGACTTTCCAGTCTAGCGCCTCCCATGACTTTCCAATTCCAGAGAACAGTTGTTAACTGCATGGTATGAGTCACACCCTCGGCATCCGGCAGGCCCAGAAGCAGAAGACCCGGCAGGCACTCCTGGACGCGGCCCTGGGGCTGCTGGAGGAGCAGAGCCTGAGCAGCCTCGGGCTGCGCGAGGTCACCCGCGCCGTCGGTGTCGCCCCGACCGCCTTCTACCGCCACTTCCGCTCCACGGCGGATCTGGGCGTGGCCCTGGTCGAGGAGGCGCTGGGCAGCCTGCACCCGATGATCCGGACGACGGTGTCCGGCACGGGCGACCCGGAGGAACGCGTCGCGCGCGCCATCGAGTTGATCGCCCGTCACGTCGACGGGTACCCCGCCCATGTCCGGTTCATCGCCCGGGAGCGACATGGCGGGGTCCAGCCGGTACGGGAGGCCATACGGGACCAACTGTCCCGGTTCGCCCGGGAGGTCAAGGACGAGCTGGCCAAGGACCCGGAGTCCGAGGGGTGGACCGAGGACGACCTGCTGATGCTCGCCCATCTCTACGTGGACCAGATGCTCATCACGGCGTCGCTCTTCCTGGAGGCGCTGGAGGGGCCGGAGGAGGGGCGCGAGGAGCGGAAGCGGGAGGTCGCCCGGGTGGCGGCCCGGCAGATGCGGCTGATCGGCCTCGGCCGCCACCACTGGCTGGACTGAGCCGCGCCCGACGACACCACAGGGGCGGCGCGCCCGTCGCCGAGTGCGCCGCCCCTGCCGTGCCCCGGGGGGTACCGGGGGATGATTCTTTCCCTTCTTGCGCTCAGTTCGCCTGCCCCTGGCCGCCGCCGCCCGGAGCGCCACAGCCGCCGCCCCGACCACCGCCGGGAGCGCCGCTGGGCCCTCCACCGGGTCCTCCGCCGGGCATGCCCGAGGGCATCCCGGACGGTGCGCCGGTCGGCTTGGCGCCCCCGGCAGCGGCTCCCGAGGACGCACCCGACGGCGCCCCGGAAGGCGCACCCGAGGGAGCCCCCGACGGCGCACCGCTCGGCCTCCCCGACGGCGCCCGGCAGGCCTGCTGCTGCCCGGACCCGCTCCCGCCCCCGCTCCCCGAGGACGACGAGGAGTCACCCGAGCCGCAGGCCACCAGGGCCAGGGGCGACAGCGCCAGCAGGGTCACGGCCGGGAGGAGACGCGCACGCTTCATGAGGAACCACTCCAGGGAAGGTGAGGAAGTCCTGAGGCAGGCACTCAACCAACGCCGCTCAGGACTCTCCTCGGGCCGCCCTGTGACCGACCTGTCAGGCGGGCAAAGTTCAGCCCAGCCGGACCCGCGCCAGCTGCCGGGACTGGGCCACCAGCCGGTCGGCGCCGTCCCACACCTCGGCGTCCTCCTCCAGGAAGCCGCCGGCGAGGTTGCGGGTGGTGATCGCCACGCGCAGCGGGCCCGGCGCCGGGCGGCAGCGGACGTGCACGGTGAGCTCGACGGTGGGCACCCAGCCCTTCAGGCCGAGTTCGAAGGCGGTGGGCGGCAAGGCGTCGACCGCCAGCAGCAGGGAGAGCGGGTCGGGGTCGCGGCCGTCCTTGAGGCCGAACCAGGCCCGCATCTCGCCCTTGCCGGAGGGCTGCCCGAGGGCCCAGCCGAGGGTCGACGGGTCGAGCTTGAGCATCAGCCGCTCGGTGATCGCCGAGCTGCCGTCGACGGGGGCGGGACCGTCCTCCGGGCCGAAGCAGTGCTCCAGCGGCGGGATCGCGGGGGGCCGGGCCGTCGTCCGGACGTCGTCGGGCAGGGCGTCCAGGTCGCCGTAGGAGGCGAGGACACGGATGCGCTCGACCTCCCGGCCCTGGTCGTCGTACTGGAAGAGGGAGGCCTGGCCGGTCGACAGGGTCCGGCCGGTGCGGACGACGTCCGTACGGACGACTGCCGGGCCGGGCTGGGACGCGGTCAGGTAGTGCGCCGAGACGGTGAAGGGGTCGCTGTGCGGCAGGGCGTCCGCGAGGGCGCGGCCCAGGACCGCCAGCAGGTAGCCGCCGTTGACGGCGCTGATGATCGTCCAGCCGGCGGAGAGGTCGATGTCGTAGACACCGGGCGCACGGCGGGTGAGCGCGGTGTCGCGGTCGAACTCGCTGTCGCCGATCGTGGCCCGGACGGCCGGGGCGGAGGCTGCTTCAGGCATGGCTGAACAGTACAAGAACTAACTACTAAGCGGTAGCTTTCCAGGACCGGGCCGGAGTCCCGCCTTGGTGAGACACCGGCAACTTCTTGGTAAGTGTCCGACTCGTCCGTAAACCCTGGGGCTCGTTCCTCCCTCTGTAGGGGCATGAGCCTCACCGGGACACCGTTCCTCTGCACGCTGATCGTGCTGTCCGTCGTCGCCCTCGTCCTGCCGCTGTTCCTCTGGTCGCGCGTGCGCGGACCCCGGGTCCTGCGCGCCGCGGCCCGGACGCTGATGCTGCTGTTCGCGCAGGGAACCGCCGTGGCCCTGGTGTTCACGCTGGTCAACAACGCCAACAGCCTGTACGACAACTGGGCCGACCTGCTCGGCACCGGCGACCATGTGCAGCAGGCCGCAGACCTGGGCGCCGACGGCACCGGTGGCATCGCGCTCAAGCGGCTGCCCAAGGTGCGCCAGACCTTCGAGCCCGCCGCGGGGCCCGGGATGCGCGCGGCCGGCGGGGTCCGGGTCACCCAGGTCAGGGGCCGGGTGTCGGGCGTGAACGCCGAGGTCTACGTCTGGCTGCCGCCGCAGTACCACGAACCGGCCTACCGGCACCACAGGTTCCCGGTCGTGGAACTCCTGCCCGGCTACCCCGGCTCGGCGAAGGCCTGGTTCGGCTCGCTGCACGCGCACGAGCAGTTGGAGCCCCTGATGCGGGACGGCCGGGTCGCCCCTTTCATCCTGGTCGCGCCCCGCACGAACCTGCTGGCCGGGGTGGACACGGGCTGCGCCAACATCCCGGGCACGGTCAACGCCGACACCTGGCTGAGCGTCGACGTGCCGAAGATGGTGACGGACAACTTCCGCGCCCAGCCGGCCCCGCGGGGCTGGGCGGTGGCCGGCTACTCGGCCGGGGCGCACTGCGCGGCCAAGCTGGCCGTCGCCCACCCCGACCGCTACCGGGCCGCCGTCAGCCTGTCCGGCTACAACGACCCGATCGGCGAACGCGACTCGCTGGCCGCGCAGAACCCCACCCTGCGCGCCGAGAACAATCCCTACGTGCTCCTGCGCAGGGCGACCGTCCCGCCGCGGATCGCGCTCTACCTCTCCGGCCAGCCGCACGACGGCTACGAGGCGGCGGTCGCCCTGGAGCAGGCCGCGAAGGCGCCGACGACCGTGCACGTGGTGTACGTCCCGAGGAGCGCGGGCGGGCACACCATGGCGCTGTGGCGGCCGCAGGTGGTCCCCGCGTTCGAGTGGCTGACGCAGGAGATGGGCGCCCGTCCCGTCACGGCAGCACGGGCTGTTCCTCCTCGCTCACCGTCGACCGCCGGTGCCAGGCCCGCGGAGCTCGCCAGTGGTACCGCATCGCGAGCAGGCGCAGTACGAAGGCGGTGATCACCGCGAGGGCGCTGGTGAGCGGGTTCAGGGCGTCGTAGCGGATGCACACGGCTACCAGGGCGGAGCCGACGATCGCCGGGACCGCGTACAGGTCGCGGTCCCAGCGCAGGAGGGAGGGCACCTCGTTGGCGAGGACGTCCCGCAGCACGCCGCCGCCGACCGCGGTGGTCAGGCCCAGCCCGGCCGAGGCGGTCAGGCCGAGCCCGTACTCGTACGCCTTGATCGTGCCGGCGACGCAGAACAGGCCGAGGCCGGCCGCGTCGAAGACGTTCACGGCGACCTGGATGCGTTCCACCTGCGGGTGCAGGAAGAAGACGAGGAGCGTGGCGAGCAGCGGGGTGAGGAAGTACCCCAGGTCCGTGAACGCGGCGGGCGGTACGGCCCCGATGACCAGGTCGCGGAAGAGCCCGCCGCCCAGCGCGGTCACCTCGGCGAGGACGGCCATGCCGAACACGTCGAAGTTCTTGCGCACGGCCAGCAGGGCGCCGGAGATCGCGAAGACGAAGATGCCGATCAGGTCGAGCGTGTGCTGGACGGACGGACTGAAGAGTTGCTGGAGCACCCGAGCATTTTCACCCACGGGTGAGCCCCCGCCCCGATGTGCGAGGGCGGGGGGCTCGGGAGGGGGCTACTTCTCGACGGGGGTGGCGCCGCCGTTCTCCGCGGCGACCTCCTTGGCCGAGGACAGCAGCTTGGTGTCCTGCGGCTGCTGGTCTTCAAAGTTCTCCGGGTGGTGGCAGGCCACGCGCTGCCCGGCCCGCAGCTCCGCCAGCGGCGGCTCGGTCGTCCTGCAGATCTCCGTCGCCTTCCAGCACCGGGTGTGGAAGCGGCAGCCGCTCGGCGGCGCGATCGGCGAGGGCACGTCGCCCTTGAGCAGGATGCGCTCGCTCTTGACGCCCCGGCGCTTCGGGTCCGGGATCGGCACGGCCGACAGCAGCGCCTTGGAGTACGGGTGCATCGGCGACTTGTAGAGCTTGTCGCGGTCGGCCAGCTCGACGATCTTGCCGAGGTACATCACCGCGATCCGGTCCGAGACGTGCCGGACGACCGACAGGTCGTGCGCGATGATCACGTACGTCAGGCCGAGCTCCTCCTGGAGGTCGTCCAGCAGGTTCACCACCTGCGCCTGGATCGACACGTCCAGCGCGGAGACCGGCTCATCCGCCACCACGAGCTTGGGGTTGAGCGCGAGCGCGCGGGCGATGCCGATGCGCTGGCGCTGGCCGCCGGAGAACTCGTGCGGATAGCGGTTGTAGTGCTCGGGGTTGAGGCCGACCACCGACAGCAGCCGCTGGACCTCCTTCTTCACGCCGCCCTCGGGCTCGACGCCCTGGAGCCGGAAGGGGGCGCCGACGATCGTGCCGATCGTGTGCCGGGGGTTCAGCGAGGAGTAGGGGTCCTGGAAGATCATCTGCACGTCGCGGCGCATCGGGCGCAGCTCGCCGGTCTTCAGGTGCGTGATGTCCTTGCCCTCGAACTCGACCGAGCCGCCGGTCGGTTCGAGCAGCCGGGTGATCAGCCGGCCCATGGTGGACTTGCCGCAGCCCGACTCGCCGACGACGCCGAGCGTCTCGCCCCTGCGGACCTCGAAGTCGATGCCGTCGACGGCGCGCACCGCCCCGGTCTGCCGCTGGAGCAGGCCCTTGCGGATCGGGAAGTGCTTCTGCAGCCCGGTCACCTTCAGCAGGACCTCGCCGTCGGCGGAGGTGTCCTTGGTGAGGGTGCTGCCGCTCGTGTCCGGTGTGCTCACCGTTTTGTCGTCGCTCACAGCTTCGGCGCAATCTCTTCGGTCCAGATACGCTCCCGCTGCTCCTGCGTCATGTGGCAGGCGGCCCAGTGCGAGCCGCCGACCTCGGTCAGCTCGGGGCGGACCGTGCGGGTGACGTTGTCCTTCGGGATGTCCGCGTACGGGCAGCGCGGATGGAAGGCGCAGCCGGACGGGAGGTTGATCAGGGAGGGCGGCGCGCCCTTGATCGGGATGAGCCGGTCGGTCTCCTCCCGGTCCAGGCGCGGCATCGAGCCGAGCAGGCCCCAGGTGTAGGGGTGCCGGGGCTCGGAGAACACGTCCTCGGCGGGACCGCGCTCCACGCACCGGCCGCCGTACATGACCAGCAGGTCGTCGGCCATCTCGGCGACCACACCCAGGTCGTGGGTGATCATGATGACCGCGGAGCCGAACTCCTTCTGCAGATCCCGGATCAGGTCGAGGATCTGCGCCTGCACGGTGACGTCCAGGGCGGTGGTCGGCTCGTCCGCGATGAGCAGCTCGGGGTTGTTCACCAGCGCCATGGCGATCATGGCGCGCTGGCGCATACCGCCGGAGAACTCGTGCGGGTAGCCGTCCACGCGCTTGGCGGGCTCGGGGATGCCGACCCGGTCGAGCATCTCGATCGCGCGCTGCTTGGCGACCTTCTTGTTCACGTCGTGGTGGACGCGGTACGCCTCCACGATCTGGTGCCCGACCGTGTAGTACGGGTGCATCGCGGACAGCGGGTCCTGGAAGATCATGGCCATCTTCCGGCCGCGCAGCCGCCGCACCTCGTCGGGGTCGGCCGCGATCAGCTCCTGGCCGTCCAGCCAGACCTCGCCGGAGACATGGGCGCGCGCCGAGCGGTGCAGGCCCATCACACCGAGCGAGGTGACGGACTTGCCGGAGCCGGACTCGCCCACGATGCCCAGGGTCTTGCCCTTGCGCACGTCGAAGCTGACGCCGTCGACGGACTTCACCAGGCCGTCGTCGGTGTCGAAGTGGATGCGCAGATCGCGGACGGACAGGAACACGTCGTCCGGGACGGACGGGGCGGTGGTGTCCGGTTCGCCGAGCGCGGCTTTGTCGAGCTTGCTCACGAGTACCTCACCCGGGGGTCGATGGCGGCGTACACCAGGTCGACGATCAGATTGCAGAAGACGATGAAGAACGCGGCGACCAGGGTCACGCCCATCACGATGGGCAGGTCGTTGTCCTTGATGGCCTGGACCGAGTAGGCGCCGATGCCCTGGAGGGAGAACACGGTCTCGGTGAGCACCGCGGTGCCGACCAGGGTGCCGAAGTCCATGCCGAAGATGGTGACGATCGGGGTGAGCGCGGAGCGCAGGCCGTGCTTGGCCACGACCGTGGTCTCCTTCAGACCCTTGGCCCTGGCCGTTCTGATGTAGTCCTCGCCCATCGTCTCCAGCATGCCCGCCCGGGTGAGCCGGGCGTAGAGCGCGGAGAAGAGGAAGGCGAGGCTGACCCAGGGCAGCAGCAGATGCCAGGCCCAGTCGGCGGGGTTCTCGGTGAACGGGACGTAGTCGACGCTGTCCCAGATGGGGATCTCGTAGACGAAGAGCGCGAGCAGGATCTGGCCGGTGAAGAAGATCGGCAGCGAGACGCCGGCCAGCGCGATGAACATGGAGACGCGGTCGATCGGCTTGCCCTTGCGCAGGGCGGAGATCACGCCGATCGTCACACCGGAGACGACCCAGATCACGGCCGCGCCGACGGCCAGCGAGAACGAGACCGGGATCCGCTGCTCCAACTGCGGCCACACCTCGATGTGGCTCTTGAAGGAGTACCCGAAGCAGGGTGCGCTGCAGTGCGTCGCGTCGGGTCCGAACCGGTAGTCGGCGCCCGCCACGAGGCCCTTGATGAAGTTCCAGTACTGCTCGTAGACGGGCTGGTCCAGTCCCAGGTTCTTCTTGATCGCGGCGACGGACTCGGGGTTCGCGTCCTTGCCGACGTACTGGGTGGCCAACTGGTCGGCCGTCTGGCCCCCGAGGCGGGGCACCAGGAAGAAGATGGCGAAGGTGACTGCGCTGACCACCAGCAGCAACAGCACCGCGCCCATGACGCGTCGGAGGATGTACGCAGCCACAGCTGTACGGCCCCGGGTGGCCGCGGCGGGATCGTCCGCCGCGGCCACCCGGTGCCTTCACCTGCCTTTCGAAAGGATCCGGCCTGCTGGTTACTTCGAGGAGCTCATCAGCAGGTAGTCGTACATGCCGAGGTAGGCCTGCGTGACCGTGACGTTGTTCGCCGACGTCGGCCGGAGCAGCAGGTTCTTGCGGTAGAACAGCGGGACCACCGAGGCGTTGTCGAGCACCATCTTGTCGATCTCGCCCCAGGACTTGGTGCGGGCCGCGTCGTCGGTGTTGGCGATCGCGTCCGTCAGGGCCTTGTTGATCTTCGGGTCGTCCAGCTCCATCAGGTTGTTGCCGCCCGAGGGCTTGATGGCCGCGCCGTTGACGATCTGGTCGAGGAAGCCGTAGCCGGTCGGCCAGTCGGCGCCCCACGCCATCGAGAGCATGCCGAGCTTGTTCTGGTGGACGTAGGACGGGACACCGGCGAAGTTGGAGAAGTACTTGCCGGAGGGGAACTGCTTGATCTCGATGTTGATGCCGATCTTCTTCAGCGACTCCTGGACGGCCGTGGCGGCCGCGACCTCGGCGGGCCGGTCCGAGCGGGCGGTGAGGATCGTGTTGAAGCCGTTCGGCTGACCGCAGGCCTTCAGCTCCGCCTTGGCCTTGGCCACGTCACCCTTGTGACCGTCGGTCGCGTAGGTGTCGAACTTGGTGTAGCCGTTGACCGACGGCGGCAGCAGCGTGGTCGCCACGTCGCCCTTCGGCGAGCCGCCCACCGCGTTCAGCACGGACTGCTTGTCGAGACCCCACTGGACGGCCTTGCGGCAGTGCTCGTTGTCGAACGGCTTCACGTTGACGTTGAGCGCGATGTACTGCGTGGCGCCCGCGTAGGAGCTGTCCGTCTGGTTGGCGAGCTTGCCGCGCAGGACCTTCGGCTGGGTCTGCGGCTGCACACCGGTGCCGGCCGCGTCAGCCGTGATCTTGTCGGAGATCAGGTTGTTGTCGACCGTGACCGGGTTGACCTTGAACTTGATCGAGATCTTGTCCGGCAGGGCCTTGCGGATCGGGTCCGTCTTCGGGTCCCACTGCTTGTTGCGCACGAGGGTGGCGCCGCGGCCCTCCTCGTAGGACTGGAACTGGTACGGGCCGGAGGACACGATGTTCTGCACGTACTTCGCACCGGTGTCCTTCGCCTTCGGCACCGGCGCCGTCTGCGAGAACGTCGCCAGGTAGTCGAAGTCGGCGAACGGCTGCTTCAGCTTGAAGACGATCGTCCGGTCGTCCGGCGTCTCGATCGACTTCAGGCCCTCGGGGGACTTGTCCTTGTACGGGCCCTGGTACTTGTCGCCGCCCTCCAGGTACGCCTTGAAGTACGTCGGGCCGTTGGACAGGGCCTCGGGCGCGAAGTTGGAACGCTCGATGGCGTACTTCACGTCCTTGGACGTCACCGGGGTGCCGTCCTGGAACTTCACACCCGCACGCAGCTTGTACGTCCAGGTCTTGGCGTCCGGGCTGGACTTGCCGAGGGACTCGGCGAGGTCCGGCACGACCTCCAGGCCTTCCTTGCCCGCCGCCGGCTTGAACGTGGTGAGCGTCCGGCCGTAGAGACGGGAGAAGTTCTGGACCCAGCCGTAGTACGTGTTGCCCGGGTCGAGGGAGTCCGGCACGTCCGAGTGCTCGTACGTGACCGTCCCTCCCTTCTTGTCCGACGCGTTGACGATCGAGTTCAGCGCGGCGTCCTTCTTGCCGTTGCCTCCCCCGTCGTTGTCGTCTCCACCGCCGCCGCACGCGGCAGCTCCCAGCGACAGTGCCAGGACCGACGCAACGCCGGCGGTCACCCTTCTCGTCTTCACCTGAGGAAGCCCCCTCATTCGATGGATCACTTGCTGCGAGGGTCGAGGGCGTCACGCAGCCCGTCACCCAGCAGGTTGAAGGCCAGGACGGTGATGAAGATCGCCAGTCCGGGCACGAACATGTACTGCGGATCAGCCGTGTAGAGATCCACAGCGTTGCTGAGCATGCCGCCCCAGGAGGCCTGCGGCGGAGCGATACCGACACCGAGGAAGCTCAGCGCGGCCTCGAACAGGATGTTCGTCGGGATGATCAGCGTCGAGTAGACGAGGATCGGCGCGACGAGGTTCGGGAGGAGCTCCCGGAACAGGACGTACGGGCCGCGTGCCCCGAGGCTCGTGGCGGCCTCGATGAACTCCCGCTTGCGCAGGGTCATCGTCTGGGCGCGCACGATGCGGCCGATGTACGGCCAGCTGAAGAAGCCGATCACGAAGATCAGCACGCAGATGCGCAGGGGCAGGCCGTCGAGACCGAAGAACCCGTCCTGCACCGAGGCCGAGATCGAGATGGCGAAGAGCAGCAGCGGGAAGGCGAGGAAGGTGTCCATCAGCCTGCTGATGACGCTGTCGATCCAGCCGCCGTAGTAGCCGGCGATGACACCCAGCACGGTGCCGATGCACACGGACAGCAGCGTGGCGCCGCCCGCGACCAGGAGGGAGACCCAGGAGCCGTCGATGATGCGGGCGAGCATGTCCCGGCCGTACTGCGGGTCGACGCCGAGCGGGTGGTCCCAACTCATGCCGCCCCAGCCGCCCTTGGGGGCGAGCAGCGCCGGGTCGATGAGGTCCTGGTTGAACTTGTTGGGATCGAGGTTGAAGATCCACTGGATCGGTTTGGAGAACACCGCCATCAGCACGAGCAGGACGACGACGATGCCTCCCGCCATCGCCACCTTGTCCCGCTTGAAGCGCATCCAGGCGATCTGGCTGAGCGAACGCCCCTCGATCTGGCTCTTCTTGACCCCGGAGAGCACGGCCTCGGGCTGTGCTCCGGCTTCCGCCCCGGTGGTCTCGATGGGTGCGGTCACGGTGCGATTGACCCCTCTCGGGCCGGCGATCGCCGAGCCCCTGGCTGCCGCTGTAGCGGTTTTGTTTGTCTCGTACACGAGACCGACCCGGCCCGTGTCTTGCGGGGAGTCTTCAACGCTTTGGCGATCTGTTGCCAGACTTGACGAGGAAAGGATGCGTAAACGTGATGCTGTCTGCGGGGTTCCGTTATCCGGACAACGGGTAACGCGGGTCGGACGCGCTGTGTCAGGGGCATTTTAGGACAGAGACGCCCATTCAACCCTTATCTACGCGCGGAGAGCTGAATGCCTGTCGCTTTTGGGAGGGGGTGCCGGACAGGCCGGGAGAGGTCAGTACCGGCCCTGCGCCGGCGGGTAGCCGTAGCCCGAGGCCGGGGCCTGGACGGGGGCGGTGGCGTGGGCCTCGCGGTCGTAGAAGGGCCGGGCGTTCGCGCGCAGCCACATGGCGACCGGGTCGTGCTCGTCGGACATCGCGACGGTGGAGACGGGGAGCCCGTCCGGTACGGCGCCGAGGGACTGCTGCATCATCGCGCGCACCGAATCCACGGCCTGCGGCGAGGCGTCGTACACATCCAGTCCGATGGCGAGGTACGGCGCCCCGAGCGCGGGCTGCACCCAGGCGCGGCGCAGGGAGCGGACGGCCGGGGTGCGGTGGGCGTTCTGCGCGAGCAGGGCGTAGAACTGCGGGACCTCGATGGCGGGTTCGGACAGCCGCAGCGGTCCCGCGGGCTGGCGGTCCAGGCCCGTGGCGATCCGGCGCAGGTCGAGCCAGGGGATGCCGACGCCGCCGCCGGGGGCGTGCGGGTTGAGCCAGAGGCCGTAGTGGTCGGGGTAGAGGGCACGGGCGACGTCGACGCCGTCGACCACCTCGTACGAGCGGTTCCAGCCGCTGGCCGACAGCTCCTGTGCGGAGGTGACACAGGGGGCGTAGCCGTAGCCGTCGACCTCCATGTTCCCGTACTGGGCGTCCGGGGAGCCGGCCTGGCCGTGCCACAGGAGCATCCAGATCTGGCCGGTGTGCGGGGTGGCGAGCGCGCGCAGGAGAGCCTCGTAGGCGTCGTAGCGCCCGGGCGTGACCTGGCGCAGCATGTGCTCGACCTGTCCGGCCGCGGCCGTGCCGCTCGCGCTCACCTTTACCGCCCCTTCGTACAACGCCTCGACCGTGACCTAGCTTAAGCCCGCGCGCCGACTCGGGACTTGTCCTCGCCCGGCGCGTGCGGCTCCGTCTGCTGCCGGTCGCGCTCACGCGGCTGAGCCGCATGATGTTACAGTCCCGCGCCCCTGGGCCGGCTGATCTACCGCTGGTAGAAGGGCCGGACCCTGTCCTTCATCCACTCGCCCACCGGGTCCTCCGCCACGTCCAGGAGGACGAGGTTGACGGGCCAGGGGGCCGGGGACGTGGTGACGGCGCGGGTGAGCGCCTCCAGGGGGAGAGCGCGGAGGTCGCCTTCCCACTGGGAGAGTTCGACGCCGACGAACATCACGGGGTCGGCGGTCTCGATGGCGGCGAGGCAGCGGCGGGCGGTGAGGACGACGCCGGTCGCCTCGAACTCGGCGGAGGCGGCGGCGAGGAAGTCCACCGGGTCGTCCTGCCAGTCGGGCTCGAAGAGACGGACCCGGCCGCCGCTCGCGGGGCCGTCCAGAGGGGTCCGGCCGGCCCGGCACAGCTCGGCCACGGCGGGCGGCGGGAGCGGGATGCCGACGACACCGCCCGGGTTGACGGCTATCCCCGCGTGCGGGGGCAGGCCGCGGGCGAACTCCACGGCGGGGGCGATGGTGTACGGCATGTGGGAGCCGGCGACCTGGCGGAACTGCTCCTCGGAGCTGAACACCGGGACGTACGCCTGGCCGTCGATCTCGATGCCGGGCAGGTCGAGGGGGCCGCTGTGCGGGCCGCCGCCGTTGGGCAGCGGGACCCACACGAAGCTCCGGCCGAGCACCTCGACGATCCGCCCACCGGCGGACGGCCCCGCGCCGAGGGAGGCGGAGAGCACCTCCTCCAGCTCGTTGCCGGGCCATCCGCCGTGCGGGTGGGTCTGCGTCTGCGCCGGGAAGTCCGCGGAGAAGTCCGCCGGGAAGTCCATCTGCCTACCGCCTGCCTGGAACCACTGCTGTGGCCCAAAGGCTAGCGGCTCCCGCCCGGGCGACGGCCGGCCCGGGGTCCACGGCTCCGGGAGTGGGGGTGGCGGGCCGCTGGGCAGGGGTGAGCGACTGGACGGGTGGCTGCGCGGATGGGCGGGTGGCTGAGCCGTCGGCGGCCGGATGCGACATCCGGTGCGGATCCCGGGCTATCGGGTCGGCCGGCGCGGTTGCGGACGCCGAGGCCAGGGCTGGGGCCGGGAGGCCGGGGGCCGGCCGGTGGAACACGCAGCACCACCACGCGCGGCCGTCCGCGCCGACCGGTGAACGGGCCATGGGCGATCGACCCGGGCGGTGCAGTGCGGCCGACGGGCGCGGATGACCGGTCCGGGAACCACCATGCTCGGACACCGAGGGCGCTTCCGTGAACCGTGCTGCGCGGCCTGCCGGACGGTCGCCCCAGGGCTCTGGGCCCGGCATGCCCAGCAGTGGGCCCGCGCCCCCGCGCCCGGCACACAGCAGTGGCCCCACGTCCCCAGGCCCGGCACGCCCAGCGGTCGGCCCGCGCCCCACACCCGGCACACCCAACAGCCAGCCCGCGCCCCACACCCAGCACACCCAGCAGACGGCCCGCGCCCCCGCGCCCGGCATGCCCAGCAGACGGCCCGCGCCCGGCATGCCCGGCGGTCGGCCCGCGCCCCCGGCCCGGCACACCCAACAGCCAGCCCGCGCCCCACACCCAGCACACCCAGCAGACGGCCCGCGCCCCCGCGCCCGGCATGCCCAGCAGACGGCCCGCGCCCGGCATGCCCGGCGGTCGGCCCGCGCCCCCGGCCCGGCACACCCAACAGCCAGCCCACGCCCCACACCCAGCACGCCCAACAGACGGCCCGCGCCCCCACACCCGGCACGCCCGGCGGTCGGCCCTGGGATCCTTGTGCGTGGCCGGTTCGGGGATCAGCCCGTGAAGGCGATGCGGTGCAAGGTGTTCGCCGCGTCGCGGTCGGCGAGGATCGCTGAGCCGCAGCCCGCGGGCAGTTCGCCCTGTTCCACGGCGCGCAGCAGGCGGGTGGTCGCCGCGCGGTGGCGCAGGAACGCGTAGCGCGAGACGCCGCGGCCGCGGTCGCGCTGACCGGCCAGGGCTTGTTCGGGCGTGACGTCGAGGACGAGCAGGTGCAGGGTGCCGCCCCGGCGGCGGGCCTCGCGGGCGAGCCAGCGGCGGACCCAGGCCTGCGTGCCGCAGTCGTGCACCACGACCCCCTCGCCGCTGCGCAGGGCGCGGCGCAGCCCGGCGTAGTGGGCGAGGCGGACGAGCGGGCGGTAGACCGCGTAGGGGAGGAAGCGCGGCATGCGGCGGTCCCAGCGGTCGCGGGTGTCCTGGGAGTCGACGCGCAGGCCGGGCACGGTGCGCCGCATCAGCGTGGACTTGCCGCTGCCGGGCAGGCCCGTGACCACGACGAGGTCACGGGGGCCGAACAGCAGTGCGCGCGGGCTGCGGCCGGCGCGCTCGCGCAGATCGCGGACGACCGGCGCCGGCACCGGGCCGCAGGCCGCCCGGGCCGGTGCGGCGGCCGGCTGCTCGGGCGGCGCGATGCCCGTGGTCGTGGCGTACGCCGTGGTCCTGTTCACCGTGATCGTCCTCCCCTGGGGCCAGGTACGGAGTCCCATCCCCGCCGAGTGTAAAGAGAAGGTAATGCCGCAGGCCTCTCAATTCCGTACTCTTCCTGCAACAGGGCTGCTACAGGTCTCCGTGTCCGGCGCGCGGGACTCGTGCACTCCCTGGGAAAGGTCCCCCTGCCGCGCCGGAAGGATGCGTGCAATGATGTGCGCGCCAACTGCATACCGGCCGTTTGAATCCGCGCGGGAGAGTTCCCAGCACCGCTGACGCTGGGGCGCCGAAGGAGCAAGTCCCTCCCTTGAATCTCTCAGGCCCCGTTACCGCGCGGGCGAGGCACATCTGAAAAGCGGGTCGCCCACCACCGGCGGCTCCACCCAAGGTGCAAGCCGTGTCCCGTGTGGTCATGGCGAACCTCTCAGGTTCCGATGACAGATGGGGAGGAACGACCTCGCCGTCATGCCTGGGAGAAGCGACCGATGAGCAGTACAGGAGAACTCCGTCACACCGCGCTCGATGCCCTGCATCGTTCGCTCGGTGCGACGATGACCGACTTCGCCGGCTGGGACATGCCCCTGCGCTACGGCTCCGAGCGCGACGAGCACACCGCCGTGCGCACGAAGGCCGGGCTCTTCGACCTCTCCCACATGGGTGAGATCACCGTCACCGGGCCGCAGGCCGCCGCCCTGCTCGACTACGCGCTGGTCGGCAACATCGGCGGCGTGAAGCCGGGCCGGGCCCGCTACACCATGATCTGCCGGGCCGACGGCGGCATCCTCGACGACCTGATCGTCTACCGGCTGGGCGAGACGGAGTACATGGTCGTCGCCAACGCCTCCAACGCCCAGGTCGTCCTGGACGCCCTGACCGAGCGCGCCGCCGGTTTCGACGCCGAGGTGCGCGACGACCGGGACGCCTACGCGCTGATCGCCGTCCAGGGCCCGGAGTCCCCCGGGATCCTGGCGTCCCTCACGGACGCCGACCTCGACGGGCTGAAGTACTACGCCGGTCTGCCCGGCACGGTCGCCGGGGTCCCGGCCCTGATCGCCCGCACCGGCTACACCGGCGAGGACGGCTTCGAGCTGTTCGTGAAGCCGGAGCACGCCGTCGAGCTGTGGCAGGCCCTGACCAAGGCGGGCGAGGGCGCCGGACTGGTCCCGTGCGGGCTGTCCTGCCGCGACACGCTGCGACTGGAGGCCGGCATGCCGCTGTACGGGCACGAGCTGACCACCTCCCTGACGCCCTTCGACGCCGGTCTCGGCCGGGTGGTGAAGTTCGAGAAGGAGGGCGACTTCGTGGGCCGCGCGGCCCTGCGTGAGGCCGCGGAGAACGCGAACCACGAGCCGCCGCGCGTCCTGGTCGGCCTGATCGCCGAAGGCCGCCGGGTCCCCCGCGCCGGGTACGCCGTCGTCGCCGAGGGCAAGGTGATCGGCGAGGTCACCTCCGGGGCCCCCTCCCCCACGCTGGGCAAGCCCATCGCGATGGCCTACGTCGACGCCATGTACTCCGCGCCGGGCACGGCCGGTGTCGGTGTGGACATCCGGGGCAGTCACGAGCCGTACGAGGTCGTGGCGCTGCCGTTCTACAAGCGGCAGAAGTAGACACTGGCCCCGGGGGCCGGCAGCGGCTCCCGCGACCGTCGTCCCAGCTCACCAGCAGTCCCCCTTTTCACAGCACTCCCGCGCGTACAGGAGAATCCAGGCCATGAGCAACCCCCAGCAGCTGCGCTACAGCAAGGAGCACGAGTGGCTGTCGGCCGCCGAGGACGGCGTGTCGACGGTCGGCATCACGGAGCACGCGGCCAACGCGCTCGGCGATGTCGTGTTCGTCCAGCTTCCCGAGGTCGGTGACTCCGTGTCCGCCGGCGAGACCTGCGGCGAGCTGGAGTCGACCAAGTCGGTGTCCGACCTGTACTCGCCGGTCTCCGGTGAGGTCACCGAGGTCAACGAGGACGTCGTGAACGACCCGTCGCTGGTGAACTCGGCCCCCTTCGAGGGCGGCTGGCTGTTCAAGGTGCGGGTCACGGACGAGCCGGGCGACCTGCTCTCCGCCGACGAGTACACCGCGTTCTCCGCCGGCTGAGGAGTCGTAGCCGTATGTCCGTCCTGAACACCCCCCTGCACGAGCTCGACCCGGCCGTGGCCGCCGCGGTCGACGCCGAGCTGCACCGCCAGCAGTCCACGCTGGAGATGATCGCCTCGGAGAACTTCGCCCCGGTGGCGGTCATGGAGGCGCAGGGCTCGGTCCTCACCAACAAGTACGCCGAGGGCTACCCGGGCCGCCGCTACTACGGCGGCTGCGAGCACGTGGACGTGGTCGAGCAGATCGCGATCGACCGCGTCAAGGAGCTGTTCGGCGCCGAGCACGCCAACGTGCAGCCGCACTCCGGCGCCCAGGCCAACGCGGCCGCGATGTTCGCGCTGCTCAAGCCGGGCGACACCATCATGGGTCTGAACCTCGCCCACGGCGGGCACCTGACCCACGGCATGAAGATCAACTTCTCCGGCAAGCTCTACGACGTCGTCGCCTACCACGTGGGCGAGGACGGCCGGGTCGACATGGCCGAGGTCGAGCGGCTCGCCAAGGAGTCCAAGCCGAAGCTGATCGTCGCCGGCTGGTCGGCGTACCCGCGGCAGCTGGACTTCGCGGAGTTCCGCCGGATCGCGGACGAGGTCGGCGCGTACCTGATGGTCGACATGGCGCACTTCGCCGGGCTCGTCGCGGCGGGGCTGCACCCGAACCCGGTGCCGCACGCGCACGTGGTCACCACCACGACCCACAAGACGCTCGGTGGCCCGCGCGGCGGTGTGATCCTCTCCACGGCCGAACTGGCCAAGAAGATCAACTCCGCCGTCTTCCCCGGTCAGCAGGGCGGCCCGCTGGAGCACGTGATCGCCGCCAAGGCGGTCGCCTTCAAGGTCGCCGCCTCGGAGGACTTCAAGGAGCGCCAGCGCCGTACGCTGGAGGGTGCCCGCATCCTGGCCGAGCGTCTGGTGAAGGACGACGTCCGGGCCGTGGGCGTGGACGTCCTGTCCGGCGGCACGGACGTGCACCTGGTCCTGGTGGACCTGCGCGACTCCGAACTGGACGGTCAGCAGGCCGAGGACCGGCTCCACCAGATCGGCATCACCGTCAACCGCAACGCGATCCCGAACGACCCGCGTCCGCCGATGGTGACGTCCGGTCTGCGGATCGGCACCCCGGCCCTGGCCACGCGCGGGTTCCGGGCGGAGGACTTCGCGGAGGTCGCGGACGTCATCGCCGAGGCGCTGAAGCCGTCGTACGACGCGGAGGCCCTCAAGGCCCGGGTGAAGGCCCTGGCCGACAGGCACCCGCTGTACCCGGGCCTGAACAAGTAGCGAAGAAACCTTTCGGGTGCCGTGCCGGCCACAAGCGGGCGCGGCACCCACCCCCTCTGCACCACCCCGTAGTCAGGAGTTCCCCCGTGGCCATCTCGGTCTTCGACCTGTTCTCGATCGGCATCGGCCCGTCCAGCTCCCACACGGTCGGCCCCATGCGTGCGGCCGGCCTGTTCGTCCGGCGGCTGCGCAACGAGGAGCTCCTGGGATCCGTCGCCTCGGTCCGCGCGGAGCTGTACGGCTCCCTCGGCGCCACCGGCCACGGCCACGGCACGCCCAAGGCGGTGCTGCTCGGCCTGGAGGGCGACTCGCCGCGCACGGTGGACGTGGAGACGGCGGACGAGCGGGTGGAGACCATCAAGGCCGAGGGCCGGCTGAAGCTGCTCGGCGAGCACGAGATCGCGTTCTCCTTCGACGACGACATGGTCCTGCACCGCCGCAAGGCCCTGCCGTACCACGCGAACGGCATGACCCTGTGGGCGTACGACGCCTCGGGCGCGGAGCTGCTGACCAAGACGTACTACTCGGTCGGCGGCGGCTTCGTCGTGGACGAGGACGCGGTGGGGGCCGACCGCATCAAACTCGACGACACGATCCTCAAGTACCCCTTCCGCACGGGCGACGAGCTGCTGCGCCTGACCGAGGACACGGGCCTGTCCATCTCGGCGCTGATGCTGGAGAACGAGCGGGCGTGGCGCACCGAGGAGGAGATCCGCGCGGGACTGCTGGAGATCTGGCGGGTCATGCAGGCGTGCGTGGCGCGCGGCATGTCCCGCGAGGGCATCCTGCCGGGCGGTCTGAAGGTGCGCCGCCGGGCCGCCAACACCGCGCGCAAGCTGCGCTCCGAGGGCGACCCGAAGGCCCTCGCCATGGAATGGATCACGCTGTACGCGATGGCCGTGAACGAGGAGAACGCGGCCGGCGGCCGGGTCGTCACCGCCCCCACCAACGGCGCGGCCGGCATCATCCCGGCGGTCCTGCACTACTACATGAACTTCGTGCCCGGCGCCGACGAGGACGGGGTGGTGCGCTTCCTGCTCGCCGCGGGCGCGATCGGCATGCTGTTCAAGGAGAACGCCTCCATCTCCGGCGCCGAGGTCGGCTGCCAGGGCGAGGTCGGCTCCGCCTGCTCCATGGCGGCGGGCGCGCTGGCCGAGGTCCTCGGCGGCTCCCCCGAGCAGGTCGAGAACGCCGCCGAGATCGGCATGGAACACAACCTCGGCCTCACCTGCGACCCGGTCGGCGGCCTCGTCCAGATCCCCTGCATCGAGCGCAACGGCATGGCCGCGGTGAAGGCCGTCACCGCCGCGCGGATGGCGATGCGCGGTGACGGCTCCCACAAGGTGTCCCTGGACAAGGTCATCAAGACGATGAAGGACACCGGCGCGGACATGTCGGTGAAGTACAAGGAGACGGCCCGCGGGGGCCTGGCGGTCAACATCATCGAATGCTGACGGCACAGCGGCGAAGTTGACATTTCCACGTCAGGTCACAGCGGCCCGTGCGATGGTGGTGGGCACCAACTCCCCCTCCCCCACCAGTACTTCAGGGAGCCCCCATGCTGCGCGGCATCGACGTGAGCGCGTACCAGTCCTCCTCCTACAGCACCGAGGGCCTCTCCTTCGTCTTCATCAAGGCGACCGAGGGCCGTTCCTACGTCAACCCCAAGCTCGCCGCCCAGACGAAGCGGGCGCGGGACGCCGGGCTGGTCGTCGGCTTCTACCACTTCCTGTGGCCCGGCAACCTCACCGCCCAGGCCCAGTACTTCGTCGGCAAGGCACCGGACCGGGCGGGCGACATCCTCGCCGTCGACTGGGAGACCACGAGCAACGGCACGCGCGCGAGCAACGCCGAGAAGGACCTGTTCCTACGGAAGCTGAAGGACCTGCGGCCGAACAACCCGGTGGTCCTCTACTGCAACCGCGACTTCTGGCTCAACGTCGACACGACGTCCTACGCGGGCGACGGGCTGTGGATAGCGGACTACGTCTCCGCGGGCAAGCCCCGCATCAAGGCCAAGTGGCGCTTCCACCAGTACACCGACGACCCGCTGGACAAGAACGTGGCCGCCTTCGAGAGCAGGGCGGCGCTGCGGAAGTGGGCCGAGGACGCCTGAGTCCCGGTGGCTATCCGCGGAAGTCCGCCGGGCGTTCCGGGGACGCCTCGGACAGGGCCTTCGTGACCGCGTCCGCACCGGCGCGCAGGCCGTAGACCGGGGTGCCGGGCTGCTGGCGCCAGGAGTCGTCGATGCCGCCCGCGTCGACGGTGTCGAAGCCGAGTTCGTCGATCAGGTCGCGCACCGTGCGCTTGGCCGCCTCGTCGTCACCGGCCACCGGGAGGGCCATGCGGTCGGGGTCGCCGGCCGGGAGCGGCCGGTCCAGGATGTCCTGGGCGTAGGTGCCGTTGAAGGCCTTGATCACCGGATGGCCGATCTGCCGTTCCGTCCAGCGGCTCTCGGTGAGGCCCTCGTCCTCGATCGCGGCGATCCTGCCGTCCCGCTGGCGCGGGTAGTAGTTGCCGGTGTCGATGACGGCGACACCGTCCGCCGCCCCGTCGAAGAGACCGGAGGGCAGGTCCGGGACCGCCTTCAGGGGGATGGTCACCACGACGACCTCCGCTCCCCGCGCCGCCTCCTCGACCGTCACGGGCGTGGCCCCGGTCTCCTCCGCCAGGGCCGTGAGCGTGTGCGGGCCGCGGGAGTTGGCGACGGACACCTCGTGACCGAGGGCGGTGAGCCGCCGGGTCAGATTGCCGCCGATGTTGCCCGCCCCGATGATGCCGATCCTCATGTCCTCGCCTCACCCTTCACGATGTGGACAGCGCCTCGCGAAGCCTTCGTGACCAGAGCAACCTCCGGGGCGGACGGGCTATTCCGGGTCCCGGGCGGGCGCGAACGGGTCCTCCAGCTCCTCGCGCAGCACCTCGGCCGCGCCCTCCGCGTCCCCCCGCGCCACCGCACGGACCAGCGCCTCGTGGGCCGCGTCGCCGGTGCTCGGGTCGTGGACGCGCAGGCCCGTCAGGGTCAGCAGCTCGATCAGCCCCTCGCGCAGAACGGGCGGGAACTCGGTGAACAGGTCGGCGAGCACGGGGTTGTGGGCGGCGGCGACCACGGCGGCGTGGAAGGCGATGTCCGCGTCGACGAAGTCGGCGTCATCGGCGGGGGTGGCGGCCCGGCGGGCGTCGAGTGCCGCCCACAGTGCGGTGATGTCCTCCGGTGTGCGGCGGCGGGCCGCCAACCGGGCCGCGTGCACCTCCACCGCCATGCGGACCTCGTAGACGTCGGTCACGGCGGCCTGACCGTCCGGGCCGTGGAGCACTGGGCGCTGCTCGGGCCCAACGGCGCGGGCAAGTCCACGCTGCTCCGGCTGCTGGGCGCGCTGCTCCACCCCACCCGGGGCGGCGTGGAGGTGCTGGGTCATCGGCTGGGCCGGGTCGACCTGCGGGAGTTGCGGGCACACGTGGGGCACTGACCAACTCGGTGGAGCCGCTGCCCCGGTGGCGGCCGACGCCCGAGCAGGCCGAACGGGCCGAGCGTTTGATGGCGACGCTGGGGCTGGCCGGGCACCGTGCCGCGCGCTGGCCCACGCTCTCCCAGGGGCAGCACGACCGGACCCTGATCGCCCGGGCCCTGATGCCGCAACCCAGGCTGCTGCTCCTGGACGAGCCGGCGACCGGCCTGGACCTGCCGGGCCGGGAGCAGCTGATCGGCGCGCTGGAGGAGCTGGGCCGGGAGCATCCGCGGCTGGCGACGGTCCTGGTCACGCACCATCTGGAAGAGCTGCCGGCGCACACCACGCACGCCCTGCTGCTGCGCGAGGGCCGTCCGCTCGCGGGCGGCCCGGTGGCCGAGGTGCTCACGGCCGACCAGCTGGGCACGTGCTTCGACCTGCCGCTGGCCTGGGAGCGGCACGGGCCGGTGGAGTGTGCGCGCGGCACGCCGGGCGTGACGAGGGGCCCGGTCCGTGCGGGACCGGGCCCCTTCGCTCACCCGCGGGCGCGTCGGGCGACTACTTGTTCAGGTAGGACCAGAACTCGTCGAAGCTCAGCTTCTTGTCGCCGTCGAGGTCGCGGGTCTTGATGACGACCTCGGCGACCGACTCGGTGACGTTCCAGTCGCCCGACCGGGCCAGGGCGGTCTTGAACTCGGCAGCGGTGATGAATCCGTCACCGTCCGTATCGATCCGCTCGAACTGCTTGCGTGCTTCCTCGATGTCCGCCACCGATCCGCCCCTCATCTCGTGCTGTACGTCGTACTGACGCAGGTCAGATTAGCCGCCCGCCCGAGCCTCCAGCGCGGCGACCACCCAGGCGAACTCCTCGCGGTACGCCGCCTCGGGCCCGGTCCCCTTCACGACGGCCAGCAACTCGCGGTAACGGGCGACCCGGTCGGTGGCGTGCGACCGCAGCCGGTCGAGCACGGTCGCGGGGTCGGCGTCGCCCAGCAGCTCGCGCAGCACCCCGGCCGCCTCCGGCGCGTCGGGGGCGATGCCGCGTTCGCGGGCCGCGGCTCCCAGCTGGACGAGCCGGCGGGAGAACCACAGGGAGGCCCCGGGGGGCGTGGTGTGGCCGTGGTCCGCCGCGTTGAACTCGGCGACCTTGCGCATCTCGGCCCGGAAGTCCGGGTCCTGGAGCATCTCGGCCAGCTCCAGCCAGGCGTCCACCTGCTCGGGCGTGGGCTCCTCGGGCAGGTCGGCGGCGGTGTTCCGCATGCGTGCGCGGATCTCCGGGTCCGCCGTGTCCAGCCCGTGGAACACCTCGTCCACGAACTCCTCCAGGATCCGCCGCCGCTCGGCCGCCGACAGCCGTGCCAGTCTGTTCACCAGAGTCATCTCCTCCGCGTCGGAACCCCGCTGCGCGACCGTCGACAGCACCGCGCGCGTCACCTTCAGGGACCGGATCTGCGCGTCCAGCGCGACCACGTGGGCCGCCGCCACCTGCGCCACCGTCGTCTCGCCGGCCAGCACCCGGCGGACGTCCGCCAGTCCGAGGCCGAGCTCGCGCAGGGTCCGGATCAGCTCCAGGCGGGCCACGGAGGCGGCGTCGTACAGCCGGTAGCCGCCTTCGGACCGGGCCACCGGGGGCAGGGCGCCCTCGTCGGACCAGTAGCGGATGGTGCGTACGGTCAGTCCGGTGGCCCGGGCCAGTGCGCCGATGGTGAGCAGTCCGCTGCCGTCGTCGGTCATGTCTGCGAGTCTGGACCTTCCAGCGGGTGGAGACTCAAGGAGGGGACCGGTGGCGGACACCCTGCGGGACATTCTCGACGCGGCGGAGCGGGGCGTGTTCCCACCGGCCGACGGCGGTACGACGATCGTGCCGCAGCCCTCGCCGCGGGACACGGGGGTCCTCGCCTTCACGGCCCACTCGGTGGTCTTCACGGACGAGGATCCGGACTGGGTGCGCCGGACGCTGGCCCGCACCGACTGCGACCGGCTCGCGGCCACGATGAACGCCCGCTTCCTGACGGCCCTCATGGACCGGACGGGGCGTACGTCCGACACGATCGACGTGCTGCTGACCGGCGCCGCGCTGCCCGGGGAACCGCCGCTCCGGCTGACGGAGACCGACGGCTCGACGCATCCGCGGGTGCGCTCCGCCCGGGGACGGCGGGACGACGTGCGGGCGTGGACGGCGGACGGCGGAGTGCTCGTCCTGGGCCGCGGGCCGGCCGGCCGATGGGAGGTCGCGGTCGAGGTCGACGAGGGGGCGCGGCACCGAGGGCTGGGGCGGCGGCTGCTGCAGTCGGCGCGGCACCTGGTCGACGGGGCGGCCGTGTGGGCCCAGGTGGCCGCCGGGAACGCCCGTGGGCTGCGGGCGTTCCAGGCGGCCGGCTACCGGCCCGTGGGCTCGGAGGTGCTGCTCAGTGCCACGGCTCGTAGTGCGGGTTGCTCTCGCACTCGCTCATGATCTCCGTCTTGGTCTGCTTGTCCACCGGGCAGACGCCGATGATGTACTGCCGGGCGATGCCGCCGGGGAAGGCGACCTCCTGCTGGTCGGCCCACTTGTGGGTGTCGCCGATGGTCTTGTTGACGTCGATGCCGCCCGGGGCGTCGACGTAGTAGTTGTAGCCGGACTTCCACTTCTTGTAGAGGTCGTGGTCGTACGTCGTGGACACGTACGGGGACGGCTGGTTGACCAGGACGTACTTCTCCAGGTCGTACTGGCCGTTGACGACGTCCTTGGGGTGGAAGCCCTGCTCGAAGACGACGGACGGGCCGCGGCCGTCGGCGCGGTAGAGCGTGCCGCACGTGGTGCGCCAGGACGGGTCGGGGGTGATGCGGTCGACGTCGACACGGCGGTCGGCGGCGGCCTTGATCTCGTCGTCGAACTGGACGGGACAGGCGGCCGGTGCGGGGGCGGCGGGCTTGGCGGGCGCCTGGGCGGGCGCGGCGGCCGTGGTCGTGAGGACGGCCGTCAGGCAGAGGGCGGCGGCGGTGGTGCGCCGCCGCAGACGAAGAGTGATCATGCACGGCACGATCACGGTTCCGCTGCGGCGGGCCGGGACCCTCACCCGATCAGGGGCGTGTCAACTGCTGCCGTGTGGACGGCGGATGGGCGTCAGCGGAAGATGCCCGTGTGGCCGAGGGAGTAGCGGCCGGGCTGCGGGTAGACCGCGAGGCCGTGCGGGCCGCTGCCGACGGGGATGCGGGCGAGCTGGGTGCCGGTGCGGGTGTCGATGGCGTACACCTCGGCGTCGTAGCGGCCGGAGAGCCAGAACACCTTGCCGTCGGCCGAGACGCCGCCCATGTCGGGGCTGCCGCCGTCGGGCAGCTGCCACTTCTTGGTCAGCTTGTCCTGGGTGAAGTCGAAGACGGAGATGGTGCCCTCGCCGCGGTTGGACACGTACATCTCGCGGGAGTCGCGGCTGACGTAGAGGCCGTGGCAGCCCTTGCCGGTGGGCAGCAGGGTGGGCTCGGCGAAGGTGTCGCCGTCCAGGACCCACATGCCGTGGGCCATCATGTCGGCGATGTAGAACTTCTTGCCGTCGGGCGAGACCTTCACGTCCTGCGGCATGGCGCCCTCGAACGGCAGCCGCTGCTGGCCGACGACCTTCATCTTCTCGGTGTCGACCTTGAGCAGCTCGCCGCTGAACTCGCAGGAGACGATGAAGTAGCGGCCGTCGAGGGAGAAGTCGGCGTGGTTGACGCCGTAGCAGGAGACGGGGACGGTCTTCTTGCGCTCCATGGTGTGCGGGTCGCGGAAGACGAGTTCCCGGTCGAGGGAGGCCATGACGACGGCGTACCTGCCGTTGGGCGTGAAGTAGAGGTTGTACGGGTCGTGGACCTCGACCTCCTTGCCCGCCTTGCCGGTCTTCGGGTCGATCGGGGTGAGGGTGTGGCCGCGGTTGTTGTTGACCCAGAGCGTCTTCAGGTCCCAGGAGGGCACCACGTGCTGGGGCTGCCGGCCCACGGGGATCGTCTCGATGATCTCGTAGGTCTTCGGGTCGATGACGGAGACCGTGTCGGACTCGGTGTTGGGGACGTAGACCCGGGACGGGAAGTCCTTCACCACGGGGGACAGCTTGTTCGGGCGGTCGGCCGCGTACACGTCCTCGGGGTCGAGGACGGGCGGCATGCCGGGCAGGCCCTCGACGGGCTTCTTCTCGGGCGGGGCGGGCACGGCGGCCTTGGTGCCGTGCGCCTGGGAGGTCCGTTCCCCGCTCTGGGTGCCACAGGCGGCGAGGACGGCGAGGGCGGCACCCGCGACGAGGGTGCTCTTGAGGAGGTGACGGCGCATTGCACCATTTAAGGTGCGCCGCAACCGGAATCCGGCTATTCGCCCGATCGGCGGCCGGGTGAGCCCCTCAGCGGTCGGTGACCCGCATCTCGAACCACGTGGTCTTGCCCCGGGGCAGCAGATCGACGCCCCAGCGGTCCGCCAGCTTGTCGACGAGGAACAGGCCCCGGCCGCTGACGTCCAGCTCCTGGACCGGCATCAGGCAGGGCAGGCCCCGGGAGGGGTCGCGGACCTCGACGCGGATCCAGCCGCGGCGCCGGTGCAGACGGAGCCCGAAGACGCGGGCGCCGGTGTGGCGTACGGCGTTGCCGACCAGTTCGGAGACGAGCAGGACGGCGTCCTCCGTGGTCTTGGGGGTGAGTCCCCAGTGGCGCAGGACCACGACCTGGGTGAGGCGTCTGGCGGTGGCCGCGGACTCGGGGCGGGACGGCAGTGGGACCTCTGCCTCCGTCGGGTTGCCGTACAACTCCAGCGCCTTCAGCGCGTGTTCGTCCTCGACGGTCGGCGACCAGCGCGCCGCGGCCGCATGTGCGTCTCCCCGCGGCTGTTCCATACCCTCCAGCCCCGCCATGCCCCCATCATGGCCGCCGGGAGCGTGCGACGGGGCCGTTCCCGGGGAATACGCCCCCGGGTACGGCCCGTGAACCGACGGCCCACCGTCATATGCCAACGGCACCTCGGAGTCGTCCGCACCCCCTCCGACCTGCTGGGACGACCTATTGCGGGGCAATCGACGGACTCCCTCGGCCGACCACGCTTAAGGTTGCCTTAAGGCTGCCATAAACCGCCCCATCGAGGGACCCGGATCAGACACCGCGTCAATTGCAAGCCTTCGGAGGAAGGTTCACAGGAACTTCGCCTTGCCCGGCCCCTCCTCCACGAAGCTGCGCATCCCGCGCTCGCGGTCCTCGGTGGCGAACAGGCCCGCGAACCAGTTCCGTTCGACCGCGAGGCCCGTGTCGATGTCCGTCTCCAGGCCGGTGTCGACGGCCTCCTTGGCCGCGCGCAGCGCGAGGGCGGGGCCCTGCGCCAGTTTCGCGGCCCAGGCGTGCGCCTGCGCGTACACCTCGTCGGCGGGCACGACCCGGTCGACCAGGCCGATCCTCTCGGCTTCGTCGGCCTTGACCATCCGGCCGGTGAAGATCAGGTCCTTGGCCTTGGAGGGGCCGACCAGGCGGGCCAGGCGCTGGGTGCCGCCCGCGCCGGGGATCAGGCCGAGCAGGATCTCCGGCTGGCCGAGCTTGGCGTTCTCGGCGGCGATGCGGAAGTCCGCGCACAGCGCGAGTTCACAGCCGCCGCCCAGCGCGTAGCCCGTCACGGCCGCGACGACCGGCTTGGGGATGCGGGCCACCGCCGTGAACGAGTCCTGCAGGGCGCGGGCGCGCAGGACCATCGCGGTGTGGTCCATCGCCTGCATCTCCTTGATGTCCGCGCCCGCCGCGAACACCTTCTCACCGCCGTAGACCACCACGGCCCGCACGTCCTCGCGGCGCCCGGCCTCCTCGGCGAGTTCCTTCAGCCGGTCCTGCGTGGCGATGTCCAGCGCGTTCATGGGCGGTCGGTCGAGCCGGAGCGTGCCGACGCCTTCAGCGACTTCGAGAGAGACGGTCATAGGGAGCAGGTTAACGGGGGCTAACGGGTAGGGCCCCGGTGCGGTCCGTCACACCGGGGCCCCCTTGTCAGCAGCGCGGAATTACTTCTTCCACTTCTCCCACGACATGTTCCAGCCGTTGAGCCCGTTGTCCGGGTCGACGATCCGGTCCTCGGAGTTCTTGACGATCACCACGTCGCCGATCATCGAGTGGTTGAAGAACCACGCGGCCGGCGCCTTCTTGTCCCAGCCGCCGCGCACGTCGCGCAGGCCGATGCAGCCGTGGCTGGCGTTGTAGTTGCCGAAGGCGCCGCTCGCCCAGTAGTTGCCGTGCAGGAACGTGCCGGAGGTGGTCAGGCGGATGGCGTGCGGGACGTCCTTGATGTCGTACTCGCCGCCGTAGCCGACGGTCTCGCCGTTCATCCGGGTCACCGTGAGCATCTCGCTGATGACCATCTGGCCGTTCCAGGTCTCCATGCCGGGCTTTCCGGTGGTGACCGGGATGGTCTTGAAGACCTTGCCGTCGCGCATGACCTTCATCGTCAGCTTCTTGGCGTCGACGACGGAGACCTGGTTGCGGCCGATGGTGAAGTCGATGGTCTTGTCCTGCTCGCCGTAGACCCCGGGGCGTCCCTCGACGCCGTCGAGGTTCAGGTCGACGGTCACCTTGGTGCCCGGCTTCCAGTACTTCTCGGGGCGGAAGTCGAGGCGGTCGTTGCCGAACCAGTGGCCCTCGACGTCGACGGCCGGTTCCGTCCTGATGCGGATGGCCTTCTCGACGTCGTCCGGGCTGGTGATGCCCCGGGAGAAGCGGATCGAGAACGGCATGCCGACGCCGACCTTGGAGCCGTCCTCGGGGGTGAAGGTGCCGATGAAGGTGTTCTTCGGGGTGAGCGTCGTGAAGCCGGCGTCCTCCGCGGCCGTGCGACCCTCGGAGTCCTTGGCGACCGCGTGCACCGTGTACTTGGTGGCGGCGGCCAGGTGCGTGGACGGCGTCCAGGTGGCGCCGTCGCCGGATATCTCGCCGTCGACCCTCCTGCCCTCGCCGTCCTTGACCTCGACCTCGGTCAGCTTGCCCTGAGCGGCGGTCACCTTCAACGCGCCGCTGGTGTCGACGGACTTGGCGCCGTCCTTGGGGGTGATGCTGACGACCGCCTCGGACTGCTTGCTCTGCGCGGTGTCCGCGTCCTTGCCCTTGCCGCCGCCCGCGCCGGAACCGGAGCCGGTCCCCCCGCCGCCGCACGCCGTGACGGCGAGGAGCAGCGCGCCCAGGATCAGCGCGAGCAGTCCCTTCCCGCCCCCAACCGACGCCCCCGATATCGGTCGCCCGTTCAAGTCGTTCTCCCCTCCCCGGGCCTGGTCAGGCCCGCACCCCTGCGCGTCCCCCGCGCACCGGCGAATAGTAACCACAGGGTGCGGGGCACCGGCGGCCCGCGATTGTCACTGTTCGGTCCCAACGGAACGCCGGGTCAACCCGCCCCTCTGTCCGGCTACTTCACCGCACTGCCCGCCTTCCATGCATTCCAGCTCATATTCCATCCTCCGAGCCCGTTGTCGGGAGCGACCTTTTTGTCATTGCTGTTGACGACCTCGACGACGTCCCCGATGAGGCTGCGGTCGAAGAACCAGCCGGCCGGGGTGTCGGAACCGCCGCCCTTCACATCGCGCAGTCCGACGCAGCCGTGGCTGACGTTGGTGCGGCCGAAGACGGTGGGGGGCGCCCAGTAGTTGCCGTGCAGGAAGGTGCCGGAGTCGGTCAGGCGCATGGCGTGCGGGACGTCCGGGATGTCGTACTCGCCCTTGCCGTCGCGCTTCTTGAAGCCGACCGTGGCGCCGTTCATCCGGGTGACCTCGAGCATCTCGGTCACCACCATCTTGCCGTTGTACGTGGTGGTCTTCGGGGCGCCGGCCGTGATGGGCACGGTGGCGAGCGGCTCGCCGTCGCGCCGCACCTCCATGGAGTGCCGGGCGGCGTCGACGACGGAGACCTGGCTGCGGCCGACGGTGAAGGAGAATGTCTTGTGCTGCAGGCCGTAGACCCCGGGCGCTCCCTTGACGTCCCGCAGGCGCAGGGCGACGGTGACCTGGGTGCCGGGCTTCCAGTAGTGCTCGGGGCGGAAGTCGAGGCGGGTCCGGCCGAACCAGTGGGGGCGGATCTCGACGGCCGGGCGGGCGCTGACCCGCACCGCGCGTTCGACGGCGGCGCGGTGCCTGATCTCCCGGTTGAACTCCAGGGAGACGATCATGCCGGTGCCGACCGTGGCGCGGTTCTCCGGGGCGACGTAGCCGATGAAGCGCTTCTCGGGGACGTACGTCGTGAACGTGGTGTGCCGGGCCGAGCGGCGTCCGTCGCCGTCGACGGCGACCGCGTCGACCGTGTACTCGGCGGCCAGCGCCAGCCGCTCCTCCTCGGGTTCCCAGGTCAGGCCGTCGGCGGAGATCCGCCCGGGCACGGGGGACTCCTGGGCGTCCTGCGACCTGACGACCTTCACCGACTCCAGCCGGCCGTCGGGCACGCGCACCCGCAGCTTCTTCCCGGGGCGCACACCCCTGCTGCCGTCGCCGGGCGAGACCTTGATGACGTCCTCGGGCGCCGGGGGCGCGCCGAACGCCCCGGCGAGCCCGCCCGCGTCGTCCGAGGTACAGCCCGTGGCCCCGGCCAGGAGCCCTGCCCATGTCACTACGGCGGCCAGCGCGGCCCTCGCGCGCCGCGCGCGCCCTTGTACGTGCCTCACGAGGTGCCCAACGACCGGCCGCGTCCCCGGGAAACGACCATGCCCGCCCCCGGGGAAACGTGAGTGCGACCCACCCTCTGGGCAGAACAGTGGGGAGGACGACGCGCAGGGGAGCCGCGACCCGGGCCACAGCAGGGCCGCACCCCTCTGTCCCCCGTCGTCCCACGAGCCGCGGGAGGCTGACAGGTGTCCAGCGCAGCCGAGCAGGAGGCGGTGGCCGGTCCTCAGGCCACCGGGAACGGGCGCCAGGCCGCCGCCGTGAACGGCGCACGGCGGGCCGCGCCGCCCCCCACGGTGCCCGCCCGGCCGGGCACGCCGACGCCCCTGGGGGCCCGGTTCCGGGTCGGCCCGGACGGCGTGGCGGGGACCAACTTCGCCCTGTGGGCGGGCGGCGCCGAGGGGGTCGAGCTGTGCCTCTTCGACGAGGCGGGCAAGGAGTCACGGGTCCGGCTCGCCGAGCTGACCCACGAGATCTGGCACGGCTTCGTCCCGGGCGTGCTGCCCGGGCAGCGCTACGGCTACCGGGTGCACGGCCGCTGGGACCCCTGGACGGGCGCCCGCTGGAACCCGGCGAAACTGCTCCTCGACCCGTACGCGCGTGCCGTGGACGGAGACTTCACGCTGCCCGCGGAGGTGTACGGGCACGTCCGCGACTGGCCGCAGCAGCACGTCGCCGACACCGTGCGCGACGACCGCGACTCGGCGCCGTACGTCCCGAAGGGCGTCGTCGTCCACGATGACGACGACTGGGCCGACGACCGCCGGCCGAAGACGCCCTGGGCGGACTCGGTCATCTACGAGCTGCACGTCAAGGGCTTCACCCAGCGGCACCCGGACATCCCGGAGGAACTGCGCGGCACCTACG
The DNA here is from genome assembly GCF_964272415.1 of Streptomyces sp. SudanB52_2052. Taxonomy (NCBI): domain Bacteria; kingdom Bacillati; phylum Actinomycetota; class Actinomycetes; order Kitasatosporales; family Streptomycetaceae; genus Streptomyces; species Streptomyces sp. SudanB52_2052. Next base: position 2,799,755 of record NZ_OZ186796.1, read on the forward strand.
CCGGCCTCGCGCACCCGGCGGCCATCGAGCACCTGGTGAAGCTGGGCGTGACGGCGGTGGAGCTGCTGCCGGTGCACCAGTTCGCACACGAGGACCACCTGCTGCGCAGAGGCCTGAGGAACTACTGGGGTTACAACTCCATCGGCTACTTCGCCCCGCACGCGGCCTACGCGGCCTCCGGGACGACCGGCCAGCAGGTCGGCGAGTTCAAGCGCATGGTGCGCGCCCTGCACGCGGCCGGGATAGAGGTCATCCTCGACGTCGTCTACAACCACACCGCGGAGGCCGGCGAGCTCGGTCCGACGCTGTCCCTGAAGGGCATCGACAACCGCGGCTACTACCGCCTCCAGGACGACGCCCGCCGCTACGCCGACTACACCGGCTGCGGCAACACCCTGCACGTGGTCCAGCCGCACGTGCTGCGCCTGATCACGGACTCGCTGCGCTACTGGGTCACCGAGATGGGCGTGGACGGTTTCCGCTTCGACCTGGCGGCGGCGCTGGCCCGCTCGATGCACGACGTCGACATGCTCTCCCCGTTCCTGGCGGTGATCGCCCAGGACCCGGTGCTGCGCCGGGTGAAGCTGATCGCCGAGCCGTGGGACGTCGGGTCGGGCGGCTACCAGGTGGGGGCGTTCCCGCCGCTGTGGACGGAGTGGAACGACCGGTACCGCAACGCCGTCCGGGACTTCTGGCGACACGCGCTGCCGGACGTCAGGGAGATGGGCTACCGCCTGTCCGGCTCCAGCGACCTGTACGCCTGGGGCGGCCGCAGGCCCTACGCCTCCGTCAACTTCATCACCGCGCACGACGGTTTCACCCTGCGCGACCTGGTGTCCTACGAGCGCAAGCACAACGAGGCCAACGGCGAGGGCAACCGGGACGGCACGGACGACAACCGCGCCTGGAACTGCGGCACCGAGGGTGACACGGACCACGCGGGCGTGCTGGCCCTGCGGCGCCGCCAGCTGCGGAACCTGCTGACCACGCTGCTGCTGTCCACGGGCGTGCCCATGCTGGTCGCGGGCGACGAGCTGGGCCGCACGCAGCACGGCAACAACAACGCCTACTGCCAGGACAACGAGATCAGCTGGCTCGACTGGGGTCTGCTCGAGGACCCCGGCTGGCGGGCCCTGTGCGAGCTGACCTCCCGGCTGATCGCGCTGCGCCACCGGCATCCGGTGCTCCGGCGCCGGGCCTTCTTCTCCGGCCGCGCCCAGACCGCGGACGGCCTGCGCGACCTGGCCTGGTTCACGTCCCGGGGCACGGAGATGACCGAGCAGGACTGGTACGCGCCCGCCGCCACACTGGGCATGTACCTGTCCGGCCGGGACATCCCGGGCCGGGACGAGCGCGGGGCGCAGATCCTCGACGACAGTTTCCTCGCGGTGCTGCACGCGGGCGAGACGCCGGTGGACTTCGTCCTGCCCGGGCCGCCGTGGGCGGAGCGGTACGAGGTCGTCGTCGACACCGGCCTGGAGGAGCAGGGGGAGGCGCCGGGGGTGGAGCACCGGGCGGGGAGGGGGATCACCGTGCCGGCCCGGGCGGTGCTGCTGCTGCGGGTGGCGGGCTGAGGCATCGTTTCGGCTGGACGGGTGGGAGGGGCCGACCGGACCGGGCGGGAGGGGCCGACCGGACCGGGCGGGAGGGCCCGACCGGACCGGGGGGATCGACCGGGCACCGCTGTCACACCCGACCGGTGCGGCCTTTCGGCCGTCGCGCTCGAACGGGCATCAGCCGATCGGCTGACGGGACGGTACGACTCGGCGGGCGCCGCCGTGCGGCCCCTCGAACACGCAGGTCGTAGGACCAACGGCCGACCCGGGTCCGGCGGAAACTCGGTGGGCAGTGTCAGTGGCGATCCGTAGGCTCGCTGCTGATGGCCACGACACCCGCACCCGCCCAGGACCGTTCCGTCGTGCGTACGCTGCTGCGCCTGTGGCCGTACGTGCGGCCCGTGCGGGCGCGGCTGTTCACCGCCGCGTTCGTGGCGATACTGGCCTCCTGCACGGGTCTGGTCATCCCGCTCGTCCTGAAGTGGATCGTGGACGGGCCGGTCGCCGACCGGGACCCGGCGGGGGTGTGGCTCGGCGCGCTGTACCTGCTGCTGCTCGGTTTCGCGGAGGCCCTGCTGTTCGGCCTCAGACGCTGGTTGGTGGCGCGTCCCCTGTCGCACGTCGAGGCGTCGATGCGCGCGGCCCTGTACCGGCACCTCCAGCGACTGCCGGTGTCCTTCCACGACCGGTGGGCCTCGGGTCAGTTGCTGTCCCGGGGGACGACGGACCTGTCGCTGCTGCGCATGTTCCTCGCCTTCCCGCTGACGTTCCTGCTGGTCAACGGAGTGACGATCCTCGTCGGCGTGGTCATCATGCTGCTGCAGGACTGGACGTTGGGGCTGGTCATCCTCGGACCCGCGCTGCCCCTCATGGTCACCTGCGTGGTCTTCGAGAAGCGCTACGCCGAGGCGGCACGGCGCGCCCAGGACCAGGTCGGCGACCTGACGACGGTCGTCGAGGAGAGCGTGCTCGGCATCCGCATCATCAAGGGCTTCGGCCGTCACCGGAGCCAGGCGCGGGCGTTCCGGGAACTGTCGCGGAAACTGCGCGGCACGGAACTGCGCAAGGCGCGGCTGCTGGCGACGATCTGGGGCGTCATCGTGACGCTGCCGGAGGTGGCGATCGGGGCGGCACTGGTGGTGGGGGTCGTCCAGGTGGCCGACGGGGGACTGTCGGCGGGGACGCTGGTGGCGTTCCTGTCGACGGCGCTGGCCTTGCGGTGGCCCGTGGAGTCGATCGGGTTCCTGCTGGCGATGACCCAGGAGGCGGCGACGGCGACGGAGCGGTACTTCGAGGTGATGGACGAGAAGGTCGAGGAGGCGTCCACCACCCCCGGTGGCGGACCGGCGCCCGTGCAGGACAAGGGACTTCGCTTCGACGGCGTCACCTTCCGCTACCCGGACGCCCCGCCCGGCACCCCACCGGTGCTCCGGGACATCGACCTGCACGTCCGCCCGGGCGAGTCCATGGCCCTGGTCGGCGCGACCGGCAGCGGCAAGACCACCCTCACGGCGCTCATCCCCCGCCTCTACGAGGTGACCTCGGGGCGGATCACACTCGACGGCGTCGACATCACCGCCCTGTCCCGTGAGGCGCTCCGCGCCAAGGTCGCCGTCGCGTTCGAGGAACCCACGCTGTTCTCGGCGTCGGTCGGCGACAACGTTCTCATGGGCGCCGGTGACACGGCCGGTCCGGCCGAGCTGGAGCGCGCCCTGGCCGTCGCCCAGGCCGACTTCGCGCACGCGCTGCCGCAGGGCACGGACACCCAGGTGGGCGAGCAGGGTCTCAGCCTCTCCGGCGGACAGCGGCAGCGCCTGGCCCTCGCCAGGGCCGTGGTCGGACAGCCGGAGTTCCTCGTCCTGGACGACCCGCTGTCGGCCCTGGACGTACACACCGAGGCCGCGGTGGAGGCCGCCCTGCGGCAGGTCCTCGCGGACACGACGGCCCTGATCGTGGCGCACCGCCCGTCCACGGTGCTGCTCGCCGACCGGGTCGCGCTGCTGTCCGGCGGCCGGATCGCCGCGGTCGGCACCCACCAGGAACTGCTGCGCACGAACGCCGAGTACGCGCACCTGATGTCCGGGGCACAGCCAGGGGAAGAGTCAGGCGAACAGGAGGACGCGCGATGACGGCGGCCACCACCGCACCGGCCGACGACAAACCCGACGACCGGTCCCCCGGCGGCGGCGATGCCGGCGACCCATTCGACAAGGACGTCCTGCCCACACCCCCGGGCGCCACGGCCGCCCTGCTGCGCTCCCTGCTCGCGCCCATGAAGGCCCGTGTCGCGGTCACGACGCTGCTCCTGCTGCTCCAGCAGGCGGTCGTGCAGGCGGGGCCGCTGCTCGTGGCGTACGCCATCGACCGCGCCGTGCCGGCGTTCCGGGCGCAGGACCACGGGCCGCTGATCGCGGTGGGCGCCGGCTATCTGGGGTGCGCGCTGGCCGCGGGCGGACTGCAGTGGGCGTTCATCGCCGCCGCGGCCCGCGTCAACCAGGACGTGCTGCTGGACCTGCGCGGCCGGATCTTCCGCCACGCGCAGGCGCTCAGCGTCGACTTCCACGAGCGCTACACCTCGGGCCGGCTCATCTCCCGCTCCACGGCGGACGTGGAGTCGCTGCGCGAACTGCTGGACGAAGGCCTCCAGGAGCTCGTGACGGTCGTCCTGTCCTTCGTCTACATCTCGGCGATGCTGCTCTGGCTCGACCTGGGCCTCGGGGGCCTGGCGGTGGCGTCCCTGGTGCCGCTCTACGGGCTGGTGCGGCTGTACCAGCGGCGGGCCGGGCGGGTGTACCGGGCGCGGTCCACCGCGATCGCGGCCGTCATCGTCAAGTTCGTCGAGACCATGAACGGCATCCGCCCGGTGCGCGCGTTTCGCCGCGAGGCCGCCAACGACGCGGACTTCGGGGCCCTGAACCAGCGCCACGAGCGGACCAACGGCGACGCGCTGCTGGAGATGGCCCGCTACGTCACCGGCTCACGGCTGATCGCCAACACGGCGGTCGCGGCGATCGTGCTGTGGGGCGCCTACCGGGTCGCGGACGGCACGCTGGCCCTCGGTGTGCTGGCGGCGGCCGTGCTGTACCTGCGGCGGCTGTACGACCCCATCGACCGGCTCGGGATGTTCCTCAACTCCTACCAGTCGGCGGCGGCTTCGCTGGAGAAGATCGCCGGCCTGCTCGCCCAGACCCCGTCCGTGCCCGAGCCGTCGAGCCCCCGGCAGCTCCCGCCGCTCGAAAGCGAGCACCCGGGCCGCGAGGTCGTCTTCGACGGCGTCCGCTTCGGCTACCGCACCGGCGGCGAGGTGCTGCCCCGCTTCGACCTCACGATCCCCGCCGGGCAGACGGTCGCGGTCGTCGGCTCCACGGGCGCCGGCAAGTCGACCCTGGCCAAGCTGCTGGCCCGGTTCTACGACCCCTCCGACGGCCGGGTGCTGCTGGACGGCGTCGACCTGCGCGACCTGGCCGTGCCGGAGCTGCGGCGCGGGGTGGTCATGGTGACGCAGGAGGCGTTCCTCTTCTCGGGCACGGTCGCCGACAACATCGCGATCGGCCGCCCGGACGCCACCCGCGCGGAGATGGAGCAGGCGGCGAAGGAGATCGGCGCGCACGACTTCATCAGCGCCCTGCCCGACGGCTACGACACGGACGTCCGCAAGCGGGGCGGCCGGATCTCGGCCGGGCAGCGCCAACTGGTGGCGTTCGCCCGCGCGTTGCTCGCGGACCCGGCGGTACTGATCCTCGACGAGGCGACCAGTTCGCTCGACATCCCGGGAGAGCGCGCGGTACAGCGGGCGATGGCCACGGTGCTGAAGGGCCGTACGGCGGTCGTCATCGCACACCGCCTGTCGACCGTGGAGATCGCGGACCGCGTCCTGGTGATGGAGGGCGGGCACATCGTGGAGGACGGCGAACCGGCCGAACTCATCGCGGGGACGGGCCGGTTCGCCGATCTGCACCGGGCGTGGCGGGACAGTCTGGCCTAGGGGGTGTCCGCCAGTTCCCGCAGGGAGGCCATCGCCGGGTTCCGGGCCAGTGCCGGATGGTGACGTTCGAGGTACTCCACACCGCCGGTGACGAAGGACCGGGCCTCGGCGGTGTACGCGTCGAGCGAGCAGCGGGGAGGTGGCGTCGGAGAGCCGTACGAAGCGGTGAACCGCACCTGATCGCCCGCGCGTTCCAGCCGGATGACGTAGGTGTTCTCCGTGAAGTCGATCTCCGCCGAGCCCTCGGTCCGCAGGCCGTGCAGCGAGTGCCCCACGGTGAACATGATGTCGACCAGGGGAGTCCGCGTGCCTGCGAGGAAAGCGTGGCCGTCCACGGTGAAGTCGACCGGGTAGTCGAAGAATCCGTAGCGCAGGTCGGTCGCCGTGAGAGCCGCCAGGTCGACCCGGCCGGCCTGCCAGGCCCGTTCCCAGCCGGAATCGATGTCACGGCTGCTGTCGGGCGTGAAACGAATCTTCAAGGGACTCCTGAGCGTCCGTATATCGAACATGAACTTCCGGTCAACGAACCGTTTCCGGCCATAGTTTTGACGCGCTCCTGACAGTAAGCGCACTCCCCTGCCACGCTTCCCGCGACTGCTCCACGGCAACCCCACTGCAACACCTCCACCTCCCCAGGCCGGGCGACCCCCGGTCCCGCAGAAGGAGTCAGTGTTGAGAAGCAGTTCCTCGCGAAGAGGCACCTCCCACAGACGCACTCCCCACACCCCCCGCCGCACCGCGGCCGTGGCCCTCGCCGGTGTCGCCGCGCTGATCGCCGCCGCCGTGCAGAGCGGCACCGCCGTCGCAGCCCCGGAGAAGGCACCGCAGGCCGCGAGCAAGGCGAACCCCGGCTCGGAGTCGGTCAGGCTCACCCCCGCGCAGCGCGCCGCGCTGATCCGCGAGGCGGACGCCGCCAAGGCGGAGACCGCGAAGGACCTCGGCCTCGGCGCCAAGGAGAAGCTGGTCGTCCGCGACGTCCTGAAGGACCGCGACGGCACCCTGCACACCCGCTACGAGCGCACCTACGACGGCCTGCCGGTCCTCGGCGGCGACCTGGTCGTGGAGAGCACGAAGGCGGACGAGACCGCCGCCGTCGTGAAGGCCACCCGCACCGCCGTCAAGCCGGCCACCACGAAGACCGCGGTGCCCGCCGCGAAGGCCCGGCAGCAGGCCCTGGCCGCCGGGAAGGCCGAGGAGGCCAGGAGCCCGGACATCAACCGCGAGCCCCGCAAGGTGATCTGGGCCGCGAGGGGCAAGCCGGTCGTGGCGTACGAGACGGTCGTCGGCGGCTTCCAGCACGACGGCACCCCGCAGGAACTGCACGTGATCACGGACGCCACGAGCGGCGAGAAGCTGTACGCGTGGGAGGCCATCGAGACCGGCACCGGCAACACGGTGTACTCCGGCACGGTCGACCTCACCACCACCCAGTCCGGGTCGACGTACAACCTCACCGACGGCGCCCGCGGCAACCACAGGACGTACAACCTCAACCGCGGCACCTCCGGCACCGGCACCCTCTTCTCCGGCCCGGACGACGTGTGGGGCAACGGCAGCCCGTCCAACCTGGAGTCCGCAGGCGCCGACGCCCACTACGGGGCCGCCCTGACCTGGGACTACTACAAGAACGTGCACGGCCGCTCCGGCATCCGCGGCGACGGCGTGGGCGCGTACTCCCGGGTCCACTACGGCAACAACTACGTCAACGCCTTCTGGTCGGACGGCTGCTTCTGCATGACGTACGGCGACGGCTCGGGCAACGCGAACCCGCTGACGTCGATCGACGTGGCCGCCCACGAGATGACCCACGGGCTCACGTCGAACACGGCCAAGCTCGTCTACTCCGGCGAGTCCGGCGGCCTCAACGAGGCGACCAGCGACATCTTCGGCGCGACCGTCGAGTTCTTCGCCAAGAACTCCTCCGACGTCGGTGACTACCTCATCGGCGAGGAGATCGACATCAACGGCGACGGCACGCCGCTGCGCTACATGGACAAGCCCAGCAAGGACGGCGCCTCCAAGGACGCCTGGTACTCGGGCATCGGCTCGATCGACGTGCACTACTCCTCGGGCCCGGCGAACCACTTCTTCTACCTGCTGAGCGAGGGCAGCGGCACCAAGACCATCAACGGTGTCAGCTACGACTCGCCCACCTCGGACGGCCTTCCGGTCACCGGCATCGGCCGGGACAAGGCGGAGAAGATCTGGTTCCGCGCGCTGACCACCAAGTTCACCTCGACCACCAACTACGCGGGCGCCCGCACCGGCACCCTCGCGGCCACCGGTGAGCTGTACGGCACCGACAGCGCCGAGTACAAGGCGGTCCAGGACGCGTGGGCGGGCGTGAACGTCGGGGCGCGCTCGGGCGGCGGAGGCGGCGGGGGCACGTCCTTCGAGAACACCGCCGACGTGGCGATCCCGGACCGGGGCGCGGCGGTCACGTCGTCGGTCACCGTGTCCGGCCGGACCGGCAACGCGCCGGCCAACCTCCAGGTGGCCGTGGACATCGTCCACACCTACATCGGCGACCTGAAGGTGGACCTCGTCGCCCCGGACGGCACCGCCTACACGCTGAAGGGGTACGGCACCGGCGGCAGCGCGGACAACCTGAACACCACGTACACGGTGAACGCCTCCTCCGAGGCCGCCAACGGCGTCTGGCAGCTGCGGGTCCAGGACAACGCGGCCCGTGACACCGGCTACATCAACAGCTGGAAGCTCACCTTCCCGTAGGCCCCCACGGCAGGGCGTCGCCCCGGCGGGTCCGAATCCCCCGGGGCGGCGCCCGTTTCACGCTCCGGACGTCCACCTCGTCGTCGATTTCCGGCCAACATCACGACACGCTCCTGACATGCACACGCCCCAGGTGCCACTCTTCCCCCACCCGCCGCACAGCACCACAGCAGTTCCCCCACACCTAGGAGCTCGTGTGACCACCCCCCGCTACGCGCGTCACAAGCGCACCACGCTCGCCATCGCCACCGCCGTCGCGGCCGGCGCCCTGCTCACCACCGGCCTGACCTCCGGCAGCAGCGTCGCCGCCGACGCCGCGAGCAAGCCGGTGCTCGCCGCCGCCCCCGTCCTCCTCACCGCGCCCGCCCGCACCGCTCTCATCAAGGAGCAGCAGGCGGACGCCGCCGCCACCGCCGACGAGATAGGCCTCGGCGCACAGGAGAAGCTGGTCGTCAAGGACGTCGTGAAGGACGCCGACGGCACCGTGCACACCCGCTACGAGCGCACCTACGCGGGCCTGCCGGTCCTCGGCGGCGACCTCGTCGTGCACGAGTCGAAGTCCGGCGCGCCCCAGGGCGTCACCAGAGCCACGAAGGCCGCGATCAAGGTCGCCTCCCTCAAGCCGGCGGTCACCGCCGCCAAGGCGGAGGAGCAGGCCGTGACCCTGGCCAAGGCGGCCGGCTCGGAGAAGACCGAGGCCGACTCCGCGCCCCGCAAGGTGATCTGGGCGGCCGACGGCAAGCCCGTCCTCGCCTACGAGACGGTCGTCGGCGGCCTCCAGGAGGACGGCACGCCGAACGAGCTGCACGTGATCACGGACGCCGCCACCGGCGAGAAGCTCTACGAGTACCAGGGCATCGAGACCGGCACCGGCAACACCACGTACAGCGGCAAGGTCGACCTCACCACCACGAAGTCCGGGTCGTCCTACACCCTGACGGACGGCACGCGCGGCGGCCACAAGACGTACAACCTCAACCGCGGCACCTCCGGCACCGGCACCCTCTTCTCCGGTTCCGACGACGTCTGGGGCACCGGCAACCCGACCAACCTGGAGACCGCCGCCGCCGACGCCCACTACGGCGCCCAGGTCACCTGGGACTTCTACAAGAGCACCTTCGGCCGCAGCGGCATCCGCAACGACGGCAAGGCGGCCTACTCGCGCGTCCACTACGGCAACAACTACGTCAACGCCTTCTGGTCCGACAGCTGCTTCTGCATGACCTACGGCGACGGCTCGGGCAACACCCACCCGCTGACCTCGCTCGACGTGGCCGCGCACGAGATGAGCCACGGCCTGACGTCCGCCACGGCCGGCCTGAACTACAGCGGCGAGTCCGGCGGCCTCAACGAGGCGACCTCCGACATCTTCGGCGCGGGCGCGGAGTTCTTCGCGAACAACTCCTCCGACGTCGGTGACTACCTCATCGGCGAGAAGATCGACATCAACGGCGACGGCTCCCCGCTGCGCTACATGGACAAGCCCAGCAAGGACGGCTCGTCCAAGGACGCCTGGTCCGCGAGCCTGGGCGGCCTGGACGTGCACTACTCCTCGGGCCCCGCCAACCACTTCTTCTACCTGCTGTCCGAGGGCAGCGGCTCGAAGACCATCAACGGCGTGACCTACAACTCGCCCACGTCCAACGGCTCCACGGTCACCGGCATCGGCCGCACCAAGGCGCTGCAGATCTGGTACAAGGCGCTGACGACGTACATGACGTCGACGACCAAGTACGCGGCCGCCCGCACGGCGACCCTGAACGCGGCCTCGGCGCTGTACGGCGCGAACAGCACCGAGTACAAGGCGGTCGCGGCCGCCTGGTCGGCCGTCAACGTCGGCTGACCGAAGCACGTCCCAGGGGCGGTACCCGGACCGAAGGCAGACCCGGGTACCGCCCTACTCTTGGTGACCGTGTCTTATCCGGATCCGAAGGACTTCACCTACGCCGACGTCGGCGCCACGCGCGAGGCGGGTTTCTGCCCGCCCGGCTTCCACCCCATGAACGTACGCACCCGCCTGGGGGAGGGTGAGGAGGTCTTCCGCCGGGCCTCCGAGGCGGTTCTGACCTGGGAGATGCACCGGACCCTGGGCGTCGGCATCGACGCGAGCGCGGACCGCGCCGCCCCCGGCGTCGACGTCACCGTCACCCTGGCCGGCATGATCAAGGCCCCCTGCCGAGTGGTGTGGACGGTGGAGGAACCCCGCCGCGCGGGCTGGGCGTACGGCACGCTGCCCGGCCATCCGGAGTGCGGCGAGGAGTCCTTCGTGGTCGACCGCACGGGCGACGGCACGGTCTGGCTGACCGTGAACGCGTTCAGCCGTGGAGCCAAGTGGTACGCGAGGGCCGGCGGCCCGGCGACCAGGGGGTTCCAGCACGCGTATGCGCGCCGCTGCGGCAGCGTCCTGCGGAACCTTGCGACGCAGGGTGGTGAGTCGCCCTGAAGGGGCGCGGGGCTGTATCGATGTGCGGCTCCGCCGCCTGAGCGCGACCGGCCCCCACGCACCCGCAGACGGCGAACTACCGCATCAACAACCCCCCAGCCGCCACCAGTTCCTCAGAAGGCCCGGCCACCAAGCCCAACTCCGCACTCGAAGCCAACAGCCGATGCGCGGGAAGGACCCGCACCGTGTACCCAAAAGGCCCGGTGCGATCCAAGGACAAGGGCCCTTCATAAACCCAGCACCCCTCCTGATCGGCGGAGCCCACCGGCTTCAGGGGCACGATCGTGGCGTCACCGATCCGGTCCTCCTCGTCCACCCGCCCCGAGACGACCTGCACCTCCACGTCGTCCGGCCCGAGATCCCCGAGCCCGACCCGCACCCGCAGCACCAGCGTCGTCCCCAACTCCGCCAGCGCCGCCGAGGACGACGTCTCCACATGGTCGACCGTGACCCCCGGCCACGCCGCCCGCACCCGCGCCTTCCACTCGGCGAGATCCCGCGCCGCGTCCGGGTCCATCGAGCGGTGCGCGAGGGCCGCCGGCGCGTAGAGCCGCTCGACGTACTCCCGGACCATCCGCCCGGCCAGCACCTTCGGCCCGAGCAGGCTCAGCGTCCGGCGGACCATCTCGATCCACCGGTCGGGCAGCCCGCTCTTCCCCCGCTCGTAGAAGCGGGGCGTCACCCGCTGCTCCAGCAGGTCGTACAGCGCCGCGGCCTCTATGTCGTCGCGGTGGTCCGGGTCGGTGCCGACCCCGTCGGCCGTGGGGATCGCCCAGCCGAAGTCGGGCTGGAACCACTCGTCCCACCAGCCGTCCAGGACGGACAGGTTGAGGCAGCCGTTGAGCGCCGCCTTCATCCCGGACGTGCCGCAGGCCTCCAGGGGGCGGAGCGGGTTGTTCAGCCAGATGTCGCAGCCGGGGTAGAGCTTCTGCGCCATCGCCATGCCGTAGTCGGGCAGGAACACGATGCGGTGGCGCACCCGCGGGTCGTCCGCGAAGCGCACCAGTTCCTGCACCAGCCGCTTGCCGCCGTCGTCGGCGGGGTGCGCCTTGCCCGCGACGACGATCTGAACCGGCCGCTCGGGGTGCAGCAGCAGCTCCATCAGCCGGTCGCGGTCGCGCAGCATCAGCGTCAGGCGCTTGTACGAGGGGACGCGCCGGGCGAAGCCGATGGTGAGGACGTCCGGGTCGAGGACGCCGTCGATCCAGCCCAGCTCGGCCGTGCCGGCCCCGCGCTGCCGCCAGGAGGCCCGCAGCCGCTCGCGCACCTCCTCGACGAGCTGCTCGCGCAGCACCCGCCGCAGCTCCCAGATGTCCTGGTCGGGGATGTCCGCCACCGTGTCCCAGCGGTCCGAGCCGCCGACGGTCAGCGCGTCCTCGGCACGCTGCACGCCGATCTGCCGGGCGCCGAGCCGGAACACCTCGGGGGCGACCCAGGTCGGCGCGTGCACGCCGTTCGTCACGGACGTGATCGGCACCTCGTCGGGGTCGAAGCCGGGCCACAGGCCGGAGAACATCTCGCGGCTGACGTTGCCGTGCAGCAGGGAGACGCCGTTGGCGCGCTGGGCCAGGCGCAGGCCCATCACGGCCATGTTGAACAGGTTGGGCTCCCCGCCGGGGTAGGTCTCCATGCCGAGCCGCAGGACGCGCTCGACGTCGATGCGGGGCAGCTCGGCGTCGGGGCCGAAGTGGCGCGCGACCAGCTCGCGGTCGAAGCGGTCGATGCCGGCCGGGACGGGGGTGTGGGTGGTGAAGACCGTGCCCGCGCGGACCGCCTCCAGCGCGGAGTCGAAGTCGAGGCCCTGCGCGCAGAGTTCGGCGATGCGCTCCAGACCGAGGAACCCGGCGTGTCCCTCGTTCGTGTGGAACACCTCCGGCTCGGGGTGACCGGTCAGCCGGCAGTACGTCCGCACCGCCCGGACCCCTCCTATGCCGAGCAGCATCTCCTGGAGCAGCCGGTGCTCGCTGCCGCCGCCGTAGAGCCGGTCGGTGACGCCGCGCTCGCCGAGGTCGTTCTCCTCGACGTCCGAGTCCAGCATCAGCAGCGGGACCCGGCCGACCTGCGCCTGCCAGATCCGGGCGTGCAGCTGTTTGCCGCCGGGCAGGGCCAGGGCGACCTGGGCGGGGGTGCCGTCGGGCTCCTCCAGCTGGACAACGGGCAGCTCGTTGGGGTCGAGGACCGGGTAGTGCTCCTGCTGCCAGCCGTCCCGGGACAGGGTCTGCCGGAAGTAGCCGTGGCGGTAGAGCAGGCCGACGCCGATCAGCGGGACGCCGAGGTCGCTGGCCGCCTTCAGATGGTCGCCGGCGAGGATGCCGAGGCCGCCGGAGTACTGCGGCAGGGCGGCCGTGATGCCGAACTCGGGTGAGAAGTAGGCGATCGCGGCGGGCAGTTCCTCCTGCTGGGTCTGGTACCAGCGGTCGCCGGTCATGTAGTCGTTCAGGTCGCCCGCGACCGCGGCGAGGCGGCGCAGGAAACGGCGGTCCTGGGACAGCTCGGCGAGCCGCGCGGGCGGCACGCTGCCCAGCAGCCGGACCGGGTCGCCGCCCGAGGCGGTCCAGCGCCCGGGGTCGACGGACTGGAACAGGTCACGGGTCTCCGCATGCCACGACCAGCGCAGATTGCGGGCCAGATCGCTGAGCGGCCGGAGGGGTTCGGGGAGCACGGGTCGGACGGTGAATCGACGGATCGCCTTCACGGGTTCCACCTCGGCGCGTTGCTGGATGACGCAGGGCTTCATCGACGTCTCCTACGACAGTACCGGCGTCGGTGCCGCCACCGCCGACGCTCCGGCACCGCGCCCCCGATCGGCCTGAACAGGCCCGTCCGCGGATATGGCCGATTCCGCCCCCATAGGCGTCCTTGTGGTGCTTCACACGCCACGAGAGGCTGCCCCTGGCGTACCGGCCCGCGCCGGCCGCACGCGGCGTCGCGCGGCAGCCGTACGCCGAGTCGAGGAGGGGAACTCGGACCATGGCACGGACGCGACAGCGGCGTCTGCGCTGGACGGGGGGCCTGGCCGCGGCGATCTCCGCCGCGGCGTTTTCGGCCATCACCCTGCCCGCGCACGCCGTACCGGAGGGGCGGATACTCGGCGCCGGAGGACCCGGCTCCGTGCACGGAAGTTACCTGGTGACGCTGGAGGAGGGCACGCGGGCACCGTCGGCGGCCGGAAAGGACCTCGCCGAGAAGTACGGGGTGGAGATCAGCCACACCTACGGCACGGTCCTGAACGGCTACGCGGTCCGGGCGGACGAGAGACGGGCCCGGCGGCTCGCCGCCGACCCGCGGGTGGCCTCCGTCGTCCAGGACACCCGTGTGCGGCTGGACGACACGCAGCGGAAGCCGCCGTCCTGGGGGCTGGACCGCGTCGACCAGCCGGAACTGCCCCTGGACGGCGCCTACACCTGGCCCGATGCGGCGGGCGCGGGGGTGACGGTCTACGTGATCGACACCGGCGTCCGGACCACCCACCAGGACTTCGGCGGCCGGGCCGGCCACGGCTGGGACTTCGTCGGGAACGACAGGACCGCGTCGGACGCCAACGGCCACGGCACCCACGTCGCCGCCACGGTCGCCGGGAAGCGGTACGGCGTCGCCAAGAAGGCGCGGATCGTCGCCGTGCGTGTCCTCGACGCCGCGGGCGCGGGCACCACGGCCCGGGTGATCGCCGGGATCGACTGGGTGACCCGGCACGCGAAGAAGCCGGCGGTCGCGAACCTCAGCCTGGGCGGACCCCGCAACGCGCAGCTGGACGCCGCCGTCCGCACCTCCATCGCCTCCGGCGTCACCTACACGGTCGCCGCGGGCAACGACGGCAGGCCGGCCGGTCTGTACTCCCCGGCGGGCGTCAAGGAGGCGCTCACGGTCGGCGCGACCGACCGCGGGGATGCAAAACCGGCCTTCTCCAACCACGGCCCGGCGCTCGATCTGTTCGCCCCGGGCGTCGGCATCGTCTCCGCGACCGCCGCGAGCGACACCGCGCGGGCCGTCTTCTCGGGCACCTCGATGGCGTCCCCGCACGCCGCGGGCGCGGCCGCGCTCCATCTGGCCGACCATCCGAAGGCGACTCCGGACCAGGTCACGAGGGCCCTGGTCGCGTCGGCGGCGCCCGGGAGGGTCTCCGGGCGGGGGGTCGGTTCGCCGGACCGGTTACTGCGGGTGCCGCGCGAGTAGGGCGAAGGATCAGCCACCCCTGGGGCCGGCCTCGTCCGTCGCGGACGAGGCCGGTCTTGTGTGTCGACATACGCGTGAGTAGTTAACAAAGTGCCGGATTGCCCACCCGAATAGGGTGGGAAGGCTCCTCCGGGTACCCCTCTCAGGAGCACCAAGCAGGACCCACCTCCCCACACACATCCGCCCACCCACGTTGACGCGGACAGGAGCGGTCATGCCCGCCAAGCACCATTCGCCAGCACCTCCCAACCGCCGCACCACCGGGGCGCACGCCCCCGGCGGCGAAGCACGCCCCGTGCGCCCGGCCGACACCGGTCCGCCGGTCCCGCCACCACCTCAGGTGGGCGGGGCGACCGCCGTAGGGCGGATACCCGTTCTCGACGTCCGCCCGGTCGTCCAGCACGGGCGCCGGCCGGCCAAGGCCGTGACCGGCGAGGTCTTCGAGATCTCGGCGACCGTGTTCCGAGAGGGGCACGACGCGGTGGCCGCCAATGTCGTGCTGAAGGATCCCGAGGGCCGCCCCGGCCCGTGGACGCCGATGCGGGAGCTGGCGCCGGGGACGGACCGCTGGGGCGCCACGGTGACCGCCGGGGAACCCGGCCTGTGGACGTTCACCGTGGAGGCCTGGGGCGACCCCGTCAGCACCTGGCGGCACCACGCCCAGATCAAGATCCCGGCGGGCATGGACACGGACGTCGTCCTGGAGGAGGGCGCGCGCCTGTACGAGCGGGCGGCCGAGGGCGTGCCCGTGGAGGAGGGCCTGCGGGACGTGATCCTGGCCGCCGTCGAGGCCCTGCGGGACGAGAGCCGTCCGGCGGCGTCCCGCCTGGCGGCGGCGTTGACGCCGGAGGTGGACGCGGTCCTGGCCCGGCATCCCCTGCGGGACCTGGTCACCACCTCCGAGCCGCTGCCCCTGCTCGTGGAGCGCGAGCGGGCGCTGTACGGCTCCTGGTACGAGTTCTTCCCCCGCTCCGAGGGCACCCCCGACCAGCCCCACGGCACGTTCCGCACCGCCGCCCGGCGGCTGCCCGCGATCGCCGCGATGGGCTTCGACGTGGTCTACCTGCCGCCGATCCACCCCATCGGCACCACCTTCCGCAAGGGGAAGAACAACACCCTCTCCCCCGGCCCCGACGACGTCGGCGTGCCCTGGGCGATCGGCTCCCCGGAGGGCGGCCACGACGCCGTCCACCCCGACCTGGGCACCCTGGAGGACTTCACCTGGTTCGTCGGCAAGGCCCGCGAGCTCGGCCTGGAGATCGCCCTGGACTTCGCCCTGCAGTGCTCCCCGGACCACCCCTGGGTGCAGAAACACCCCGAGTGGTTCCACCACCGCCCCGACGGCACCATCGCCTACGCCGAGAACCCGCCGAAGAAGTACCAGGACATCTACCCCATCGCCTTCGACGCGGACATGGACGGCCTGGTCGCCGAGACGCTGCGGGTGCTGCGGCACTGGATGGACTGCGGGGTGCGGATCTTCCGCGTGGACAACCCCCACACCAAGCCGGTGGTGTTCTGGGAGCGGGTGATCGCGGACATCAACCGCACCGACCCCGATGTGATCTTCCTGGCCGAGGCGTTCACCCGCCCGGCGATGATGCACACCCTGGCCCAGATCGGCTTCCAGCAGTCCTACACCTACTTCACCTGGCGCAACACCAAGGAGGAGCTGACCGAGTACCTGACGGAGCTGTCGGGCGAGGCCGCCAGTTACATGCGGCCGAACTTCTTCGCCAACACCCCCGACATCCTGCACGCCTACCTCCAGCACGGCGGCCGGCCCGCCTTCGAGGTCCGCGCCGTCCTGGCCGCGACCCTCTCTCCGACCTGGGGCGTCTACTCCGGCTACGAACTGTGCGAGAACACCCCGCTGCGCGAGGGCAGCGAGGAGTACCTCGACTCGGAGAAGTACCAGCTCAGGCCCCGCGACTGGGTGACCGCCGAACGCCAGGGCCGCACCATCACCCCGCTGCTGACCCGGCTCAACACCATCCGCCGCGAGAACCCGGCCCTCCAGCAGCTGCGCGACCTCCACTTCCACCACGCGGACAAGGAAGCGGTGATCGCCTACTCGAAGCGGAAGGGTTCGAACACGGTTCTGGTGGTCGCCAACCTCGACCCCCACCACACCCAGGAGGCCACGGTCTCGTTGGACATGCCGCAACTCGGCCTGGACTGGCACGAGTCGGTGCTGGTGCGCGACGAGCTCACCGGCGAGACCTATCACTGGGGCAGGGCCAACTATGTGCGCCTCGAACCGGGCCATAGGCCCGCGCATGTCTTCTCGGTTCTGCGACCGTCCACCCCGCAGATCGGAGGGTCACCCACAACATGATCGTCAACGAACCCGTTCCGGACACCTTCGAGGACACTCCCGCCAGGGACCGCGACCCGGAGTGGTTCAAGCGCGCCGTCTTCTACGAGGTGCTCGTCCGCTCGTTCCAGGACAGCAACGGCGACGGCGTCGGTGACCTGAAGGGCCTGACCGCCAAACTCGACTACCTCCAGTGGCTGGGCGTCGACTGCCTGTGGCTGCCGCCCTTCTTCAAGTCGCCGCTGCGCGACGGCGGCTACGACGTCTCCGACTACACCGCCGTCCTCCCGGAGTTCGGCGACCTCGCCGACTTCGTGGAGTTCGTCGACGCCGCCCACCAACGCGGCATGCGCGTGATCATCGACTTCGTCATGAACCACACCAGCGACCAGCACCCGTGGTTCCAGGAGTCGAGGAAGGACCCCGACGGGCCCTACGGCGACTACTACGTGTGGGCGGACGACGACAAGCAGTTCCAGGACGCGCGGATCATCTTCGTCGACACGGAAGCCTCGAACTGGACGTACGACCCGGTCCGCAAGCAGTACTACTGGCATCGTTTCTTCTCCCACCAGCCGGACCTCAACTACGAGAACCCGGCCGTGCAGGAGGAGATGATCTCCGCGCTGAAGTTCTGGCTGGACCTGGGCATCGACGGCTTCCGGCTGGACGCGGTGCCGTACCTGTACCAGCAGGAGGGCACCAACTGCGAGAACCTCCCGGCCACCCACGCCTTCCTGAAGCGGGTGCGCAAGGAGATCGACGCGCAGTACCCGGACACCGTGCTGCTCGCCGAGGCCAACCAGTGGCCGGAGGACGTCGTCGACTACTTCGGCGACTACCCGAGCGGTGGCGACGAGTGCCACATGGCGTTCCACTTCCCGGTCATGCCGCGCATCTTCATGGCCGTCCGGCGGGAATCCCGCTACCCGGTCTCCGAGATCCTGGCCAAGACCCCGGCCATCCCCTCGGGCTGCCAGTGGGGCATCTTCCTGCGCAACCACGACGAGCTCACGCTCGAGATGGTCACCGACGAAGAGCGCGACTACATGTGGGCCGAGTACGCCAAGGACCCGCGGATGCGCGCCAACATCGGCATCCGGCGCCGGCTCGCCCCGCTGCTGGACAACGACCGCAACCAGATCGAGCTGTTCACGGCCCTGCTGCTGTCGCTGCCGGGCTCGCCGATCCTGTACTACGGCGACGAGATCGGCATGGGCGACAACATCTGGCTCGGCGACCGGGACGCGGTGCGCACGCCGATGCAGTGGACGCCCGACCGCAACGCGGGCTTCTCCTCGTCCGATCCGGGGCGGCTGTTCCTGCCCACGATCATGGACCCGGTCTACGGCTACCAGGTCACGAACGTCGAGGCGTCCATGGCCTCGCCCTCGTCGCTGCTGCACTGGACCCGCCGCATGATCGAGATCCGCAAGCAGAATCCTGCCTTCGGACTCGGCTCGTACACCGAGCTGCCGTCGACGAACCCGGCGGTGCTGGCGTTCCTGCGGGAGTACGAGGACGACCTGGTGCTGTGCGTGAACAACTTCTCGCGCTTCGCACAGCCCACGGAGCTGGATCTGAGCGCCTTCGAGGGCCGGCACCCGGTGGAGCTGTTCGGCGGGGTCCGCTTCCCGGCCATCGGGGAGCTGCCGTACCTGCTGACGCTGGGGGGCCACGGCTTCTACTGGTTCCGGCTCCGCAGGGACGCCGTATGAGGCCTGGAACGGCCTGCTGAGGCCTGATGTGCGGGGCAGGCCGCAAACCCCCGTGGCGGGGCGTTTCCCCTGCCCCGCCCGGGGCACGCATCAGTAACACCCCGCCCACCCGCGTGAGCCGGAGGGGCGCCCGCCGGCACCGGCTGAAGGCGCCGCAGGCGCACCAAGAATGGGTGAAAGGACGCGACGCCATGTCGGAAGCCGTCACACGCACCGTCACCACCCCGCCCGGCCTTCTCGCATCCCTGGATCCGCTGCTGCGGGAATGGCTGCCGCGGCAGCGCTGGTTCGCCGGCAAGGGGCGCCCGGTCACCGGGTTCACCCTGGTCGAGGCCACCGAGTTGCTCCCGGGCACCGGCAAGCTGGGCCTGTACCACCTGCTCGTCCGCGCGCACCAGCCGCTCGTGCCGTCCCACGGGGCACCCGACCACCCCGGCGACTGCTACCAGCTGCTGATAGGCGTGCGCGAGGCGCTGCCGCCTCGGCTGGCGCCCGCGCTCATCGGACATGTGTCGACGGGACCGCTGGCCGGCCGGACGGTCTACGACGCCCTGCACGACACCAGGCCCGCCGAGCTGCTCCTGGAGGCGCTGCGCACCCAGGCCCGCATCGGCGGGCTGCGCTTCGAGCGGGACCTCGGCCAGGACATCCGGTCCGGGCTGGTGCCGCGCGTGGTGACCGCGGAACAGTCCAACTCGTCGATCGTCTACGGAGATACGTTCATCCTGAAGCTTTTGCGCCGGATAGTGCCCGGGGTCAATCCGGACCTGGAACTCCCGCTGGCGCTGGCCCGCGAGGGCTGCCCCCGGGTGCCCGCGCCGACGGCCTGGATGGTCGCCGACGTCCCGCCCACCGCGGACCCGGTCCTCGCCCCGGCCCCGGCGGACCACGCCGACCAGCCGTACGTCCTGGGGGTGCTCCAGCCGTTCGTGCAGGGCGCCTCCGACGGCTGGGAGCTGGCGCTGCGCGAGCTGGCCAAGGGCGAGGACTTCGGCGCCGAGGCGCGGGCCCTGGGGCGGGCGACCGCCGAGGTGCACACCGCGCTGGCCCGGGCGTTGCCGACGGTCACGCTCGGTCACATGCAGCTCCGGCTCATGGTCGACGGCATGACCGAGCGGCTGGAGGCGGCCGTCCAGGCGGTGCCCGCGCTGCGGCCGTACGCGAACGGGCTGCGGTCGGCGTTCACGGCGCTCGGCGACCTGGCCGCCGAGGGCCGCACCTGGACCGCGCAGCGGGTGCACGGCGATCTGCACCTCGGTCAGTGTCTGCGCTCGCCGGCCGGCGAGTGGAAGCTGATCGACTTCGAGGGCGAGCCGGCCCGGCCGCTGGCCGAGCGGCGCATGCCGCAACCCACGGTGCGGGACGTCGCCGGCATGCTGCGGTCCTTCGACTACGCGGCACGCTCGGTCGATCCGCCCCAGCCGGACTGGGCCGAGACCTGCCGCTCCGCGTACTGTTCCGGCTACGCGGAGGCCTCCGGCCGCGATCCGCGCACCGACCCGGTGCTGCTGCGCGCCTACGAGACGGACAAGGCGATCTACGAGGTGGTGTACGAGGCCCGGCACCGCCCCGACTGGCTGCCGGTGCCCCTGGCCGCCATAGACCGGCTCGCCTCGTCCGGCCACCTGACCTGACCCGACCCACCCTCGCCCAGGAGGCTCCGCCCGTGACCCCCCGCCCTGAGTCCAGCGGTTCGCGTCCCCAGGGGACGGCCGGGGAGAAGATCCCCGAGCAGCCCACGGCCGCCCAGAAGAAGAGTGCCGCGAAGAAGACGGCGGTGCCGAAACAGGCAGCGGCGAAGAAGACGGCCCCTGCGAAGACGACCGCCGCCAAGAAGGCCGCCGCCAAGAAGACACCGGCCGGGCAGTCACCCGCGTCCAAGGCCACCACGGCCAAGAAGGCGACGCCTGCGAAGACGACCGCGAAGAAGGCGGTCGCCAAGAAGGCGGCACCCGAGAAGACCGTCGCGAAGAAGGCGGCACCCGCGAAGGCCGCCGCGAAGAAGACCACTGCCAAGAAGGCCGTCACGAAGAAAGCCGCCGCGACGAAGACCACGACGGCCAAGGCCACGACGGCGAAGTCCGCGGCGACCAAGGCCACGACGGCGAAAGCGGCTGCCAAGAAGACGGCGGCCAAGAAGGCCCCGGCCACCAAGGCCACGGCGACCCAGGCGCCCGCCAAGAAGGCCGCCGCCAAGAAGCCGGCGAAGAAGACCACCGCCAAGAAGGCGGTGGCGAAGAAGGCCGCTGCCGCCCAGGTCGTCCCCCCGGAGATGGAGGTCGCCGTCTCGCCCGCGGTGGACGCGGTGGACCGGGAACGGCTGCTCGACGGTACGCATCACGACCCGCACTCCGTGCTCGGCGCCCACCCGGTGCCCGGCGGGATCGCGTTCCGGGCGTTCCGGCCGTACGCCCTGTCGGTGACCGTGATCGCCGGGGAACTGCGGGCGGAGCTGCACGCCGACGGGGAGGGCTTCTTCTCCGGGCTGCTGCCGCTGCGGGAGGTCCCGGAGTACCGGCTGGTCGTCGCGTACGAGGGCACGGTCCAGGAGACCGAGGACGCCTACCGCTTCCTGCCCACCCTCGGCGACCTCGACCTGCACCTCATCGGCGAGGGCCGGCACGAGGAGCTGTGGACGGCGCTGGGCGCGCACCCGATGACCCACCAGGGCGTGACCGGCACCCGCTTCGCGGTGTGGGCGCCGAACGCGCGGGGCGTGCGCGTGGCCGGCACCTTCAACTTCTGGGACGGCACCGGCCACGCCATGCGCTCGCTCGGCTCGTCGGGCGTGTGGGAGCTGTTCCTGCCGGACATCGGCGAGGGCGAGCTGTACAAGTTCGAGATCACCCGCCCCGACGGTTCGAAGACGATGCGCGCCGACCCGCTGGCCCGCCGCACGGAGGTGCCGCCCGCGACCTCGTCGGTCATCACGTCCTCGGACTACGAGTGGGGCGACGCCGACTGGCTGGCCCGGCGCGCCGAGGCCCCGGCGCACGAGTCGCCGTTCTCGGTGTACGAGGTCCATCTGCCGTCCTGGCGGCCGGGCCTGACCTACCGTCAGCTGGCCGAGCAGCTCCCGGGCTACGTGAAGAACCTGGGCTTCACGCACGTCGAGCTGATGCCGGTCGCGGAGCATCCGTTCGGCGGGTCCTGGGGCTACCAGGTCACCGGCTTCTACGCGCCGACGGCCCGCCTCGGCACCCCGGACGACTTCCGCTACCTGGTCGACCGGCTGCACCAGGCCGGCATCGGCGTGATCATGGACTGGGTGCCCGCCCACTTCCCGCGCGACGACTGGGCGCTGGCCGAGTTCGACGGCCGGCCCCTGTACGAGCACGAGGATCCGCTGCGGGCCGCGCACCCCGACTGGGGCACGCTGGAGTTCGACTTCGGGCGCAACGAGGTGCGCAACTTCCTCGTCGCGAACGCCGTGTACTGGTGCGAGGAGTTCCACATCGACGGGCTGCGCGTGGACGCGGTCGCCTCGATGCTCTACCTGGACTACTCGCGCGAGCCGGGCCAGTGGACGCCCAACGAGCACGGCGGCAGGGAGAACCTGGACGCGGTGGCGTTCCTCCAGGAGATGAACGCGACGGTGTACCGCAGGGTGCCCGGCGTGGTCACGGTCGCCGAGGAGTCCACCGCCTGGGACGGCGTCACCCGGGCCACCCACCACAAGGGCCCGAGCGGTTTCGGCGGGCTCGGGTTCGGGCTGAAGTGGAACATGGGCTGGATGCACGACTCGTTGCAGTACATGAGCCACGATCCGGTGCACCGCAAGTACCACCACCACGAGATGACGTTCTCGATGGTGTACGCCTACAGCGAGAACTACGTCCTGCCGATCTCCCACGACGAGGTGGTGCACGGCAAGGGCTCCCTGGTGTCGAAGATGCCCGGCGACTGGTGGCAGCAGCGGGCCGGGGTCCGGGCCTACCTCGGCTTCATGTGGGCCCATCCGGGCAAGCAACTGCTGTTCATGGGCCAGGAGTTCGCGCAGGGCGCCGAGTGGTCCGAGGCGCACGGCCCCGACTGGTGGCTGCTGGACCCGGGGTACGGGGCCGAGGCCGACCACCGGGGCGTGCGGGACCTGGTCCGCGACCTCAACACCGTCTACCGCGCCACCCCGGCGCTGTGGCGCCTCGACACGGACCCGGCCGGTTTCGAGTGGATCGTGGGGGACGCGGCCGACGACAACGTGCTCGCGTTCCTGAGGCTGGACCCGGACGGCAACCCGCTGCTGGCGGTGTCCAACTTCGCGCCGGTCGTGCGCCAGGACTACCGCCTGGGCGTGCCCGAGGACGTGCCCGCCTGGCACGAGGCCGTCAACACCGACGCCGCCCGCTACGGCGGCAGCGACGTCACGCGCGCCGACCCGGTCAAGCCCGAGGCCCAGTCCTGGCACGGCCGCCCGGCGAGCATCCGCCTGACCCTGCCGCCGCTCGCCACGGTGTGGCTGCGTCCGGCGTAGGCGGCCTGTGACACCGCTGTGACGGGAGGAGTGGCTTCCGTCACAGCCGGTCCCGTGCGGGCCTGGTGGGGTGGCCGCATGCGTGTCACCCCCCTCGTCCGTCGGCCCGGAAGGGACTGAGGCCCGTGCTGGTGGGACTCGGTATCTCGGCGGCCTGTGCCATCGCCGCGATCGTCGCCGCCGCGGGGACCGCCGCCATGGCGTTTCCCGGGCGGCCCGAGCCGTGGACGGTGCACCTGATGCGCCGGGCGGCGGCGACGGCCGCGTGGGCGGCCGCAGCCGTGTACTCCCTGGGCTTCTTCGCCGTGCTGGCGTCGGAGTCGGACTTCAACGACGGGGCGAACTCGGTCCCGGCCCCGGCCTGCCGCGACGGTTTCGACCCGGCCACGATCGAAGGGCTGAGCCACCACCGGTCCTCGTACCTGCCGCTGCGCTTCGACTGCGTCCGTGAGGACGGCTCCGTCTACGCCAGTGATCCCGGCTACGTGTGGATGAACGGGGCGACGGCGGTCCTCGCCCTCTGCGCCGCGCTGTTCGCCATCGGCGCGGGCTACGCGACCGAACTGCGCGCCCGGAAGGCCGCCGCGGCGGCATGACACTGCTCCCGGTGTTCGTCGGGCTCGTGGTGGGCTGGGTCGCGCTGCGCGGGCTGCTGGCGTACCCGTGGCTGCCGGGGTGGGCGAAGGCCTGCGCCGTCCTGGCGATGCCGCTCGCCGCCGTCGCCTGGGTCGCCGTCATGATCGCGGACGATCCCTTCCTGTTCCCGGAGACCGCCCCCTGCCCCCGCGAGCCCATGGCGGAGGGTGTCCTCGGGGACGGGCGGGTCTCGGGGGTCTCCGAGCCGTTCCCGCCGCGTGCCTACTGCGTGTGGGAGGACGGCACCACCTACGACCTCGCGCCCGGTGCCGCGTTCGTGTTCTGGGTGAGCTTCGCGGCGGTCGTGGTGCCGCTCGGCCTGGGGCTGTGGCACGCCGTGCGGGACCCGAAGTCCCTGCTCCGGTGAGCCCGTTCAGCCCTGCCCCCGGAACATCATCCTTCTGAGCCCGGCCAGCAGGCCCCTGGTCCGGCGGTCCGGTTCCCGGGGCACGCCGCCGCGGTGCCGCGACGGGGGCCGGGCCATCTCGTAGCGCACCGGCAGCAGGCGCAGGCCCCGCACCACCGGGC
This sequence comes from Streptomyces sp. SudanB52_2052, assembly GCF_964272415.1. Lineage (NCBI taxonomy): Bacteria > Bacillati > Actinomycetota > Actinomycetes > Kitasatosporales > Streptomycetaceae > Streptomyces > Streptomyces sp. SudanB52_2052. Next base: position 2,824,315 of record NZ_OZ186796.1, read on the forward strand.
CCGTCCGCCAGGGCAACTGGTCGGGCGGAAGGGTGAGTTCCACGGTGGTGAGGTGGTCGAGGATGCGGCCCACCGCCTGCGCCACGAGCACGCCGGCGAGTTCCCGCGCGGCCGTGGGGCACTGGTGCTGGCCGGCGCCCCAGCCCAGGTGGGAGCGGGTGCTGAGGGCCGGGTCGACCAGGCGCGAGGTGCCGATCGCGAGGAGGTCCTGGTGGGCGGCGGCGGCCGACGGCGAGACCGCGTCCCCGGCCCGGATCCAGTAGTTGCCGAGCGGGGTGTCCCGCGCGGCGAAGCGGAAGCACATGTTGGCGACCGGCGGGTTGGCGAGCGCCGCCCGGTCGACCGTCTCGCTCAGCTGCCCCGCCGACAGGCTGCGGCGGACCGTGGCGTTGCCGCGGATGACCTCCAGCAGGGTGTTGAGGACCATGTTGCCGGTGATGTCGTTCAGGTAGACCGCGTTCATGAACAGCTCCCGGCCCAGCTGTTCGTCGGACAACCGCGGGTCGGCCAGCAGCAGGTACGAGGTGAGGTCGTCGCCGGGTCGGGCGCGGCGGTGGGCGGCGAGCCGGGTGAAGGCCGCCAGGGCCCGGGTGGTGGCGGGCTCGGCGCCCGGGCCGCCGTCGAGCATCCGCCACAGGTCCATGACGAGTTCGTCGCCGAGGTCCACGGGGCAGCCGAACAGTTTCGTGGTGACCATGAGCAGCAGCGGCCGGGTGTACTGGGCGCCCAGGTCGGCGAAGCCGGCCGAACCGGACTCGGCGGCCAGCAGCGCCACGAGGTCGTCGGCGTACCGGGAGACGGCGGCCCGGAGCTCCCAGCCCTGCGGGCCGCGCGCCTCCTGGAAGGGCCGCAGCGCCGTGTGCAGGGTCTGGCGGGCGGCGCGGTGCTCCTCGTCGTCCATGAACATCGTCTGCCGCACCTCGTATCCGGCCAGCAGCGGCCAGCCGGACGGCAGTTCGCCCTGGGCGCGGGCCCGCCAGTAGCGGATGTCGCGCCGCCAGAGGTACTCGTTGCGGAGCACGTCGAGGACCTCGCGGTAGTCGAGGACGAGCCACACGGGCACGCCCATCAGCCCGACCGGCGCCACCGGGCCGTGGCGGCCGCGCAGCCGCCGGTAGACGGCTCCGGGGTCGGCGTCGAACTCCGAGGTGAGCAGCGGTTCGACGGGCAGCGATCCGAGGACCGGGCGGTCGTCCGGCGCGGCCGCGTAGGGCTGGGCTTCCATACGGCAACGCATACCGCACCGGACGTGCACGGGCAGTGACTACACCACGAACCGTTACCGCTCCTACACGAAGGCGTCCGCCAGCGCCCTGGGCAGCGGCCCGGTGTGCAGGACGCCGAGCCGCTGCGTGGCCCGGGTCAGGGCCACGTACAGGTCGCTGGTGCCGTAGCGGCCGGGCTCGACCACGAGGACGGAGTCGAACTCCAGGCCCTTGGCCTGGCGCGGGTCGAGCAGCACGACGGTCTGCGTGAGGTCGGGTTCGGCGCCCGCCGTCACGCCGTCCAGCCGGGCCGCGATGCCCCGGTGGAGGTCGCGGGGCGCGATCACCGCGAGCCGCCCCTCGGCCGGCGTGAGTTCACCGACGGCCTTGGCGACGGCGCCGGGGAGGTCGTCGGTGGCCCGGGCCCAGGGCCGTACGCCCGTGGAGCGGACCGAGCTGGGCGGCTCGAACTCCGGGTTCTCGGCGCGGACCACGGCCGCCGCGACGTCCATGATCTCGGCGGGGGTGCGGTAGTTGACGCCCAGGCGGGTGTGCTCCCAGCGGTCCTCGACGTACGGGGCGAGGATGCCCGACCAGGAGCCGACTCCGGCCGCTTCCGCGGTCTGCGCCGGGTCGCCGACCAGGGTCATCGAGCGGGTGGGGCTGCGCCGCATCAGCAGCCGCCACGCCATCGGCGACAGCTCCTGCGCCTCGTCGACGATGATGTGCCCGAACGCCCAGGTGCGGTCGGCCGCGGCCCGTTCGGCGGCGCTGCGGTGGTCGTCCTCCTCGTGCCGCTCGGCGAACCGCTCGGCGTCGATGATGTCGTGCGCGGACAGCACCTCGGAGCTCTCGGGGTCGTCCTCCTCCTTGTCCTCGAACTCGTAGGTCCGGGACGCGTAGGACACGTCCAGTACGCCCTGCGCGTAGGCGATCTGCCGCTCCCGCTCGCGCGCGGCGCGCTCCCGGGCCAGCCGGTCGTCCTCGCCGAGGAGTTCGGCGGCCTCGTCGAGCAGCGGCACGTCGGCGACGGTCCAGCGCCGGGTCACCGGGCGGCGCACGGCGTCGGCGTCCTCGGCGGGCAGGAACTCCTCGGGCGCCGCGAGGAAGTCCGCGACGAGCCGCTGCGGGGTCAGCACCGGCCACAACTGGTCGATGGCGGCCCACACTTCGGGGTTCTCGGCGAGGTCGTCGCGGATCTGGGTGATGTCGCTGGGGTCGAGCAGGCTGGACCCGTCGAACGGGTCGGTGCCGATCCGCTCGGCGTACAGCTCGGTGAGGGTGTTGAGGATGTGGCCCTCGAAGTGCTCGCGGGCGGCGTTGTGCGGCAGCTTGGCGGCGCGGGTGCGCTCGCGGGCGACGTTGACCAGCCCGTCGTCGAGCATGAGGACCTCGCGGTCGTGCTCGATGGCGATGACTGGGTCGGGCAGCGCCTGCCGGCTGCGGACGACCTCGGCGAGCACGTCGGCCATGCCGGCCCGGCCCTTCACGGCGGCCGCCTCGGGCGGGTCGGTCGCGGTCGCCTTCACGCCCGGGTACAGCTCGCCCACGGTCGCGAGGAGCACGCCGGTCTCACCCAACGAGGGCAGCACCTCGCCGATGTAGCCGAGGAACGCCGGGTTGGGCCCGACGATCAGCACCGCGCGCTTGGCCAGCAGCTCGCGGTGCTCGTAGAGCAGGTAGGCGGCGCGGTGCAGTGCGACGGCCGTCTTGCCGGTGCCCGGGCCGCCCTCCACCACCAGGACGCCGCGGTGCGGGGCGCGGATGATGCGGTCCTGGTCGGCCTGGATGGTCTGCACGATGTCGCTCATGCGGCCGGTGCGGGCCGAGTTCAGCGCGGCGAGCAGCACGGCGTCGCCCGTGGGGTCCTCGTGGCCGGTGCGGGTCTCGTCGCCGAGGTCGAGGATCTCGTCGTGCAGATGGGTGACCCTGCGGCCGTCGGTGGCGATGTGCCGCCGGCGCCTCAGGCCCATCGGGGTGTGGCCGGTGGCCAGGTAGAAGGGGCGGGCGACGTCGGCGCGCCAGTCGATGAGGACGGGCGTGCGCTCGGCGTCGTCGGTGCGCAGGCCGATGCGGCCGATGTGATGGGTGACGCCCGAGGTGAGGTCGATCCGGCCGAAGCACAGGGAGCCGTCGACCGCGTTGAGCGCGGCGAGCAGCCCGGAGCGCTCCGCCACGAGGATGTCCCGCTCCAGTCTGGCCTGCATGGGGGTGTTGCCCTGCGCGAGCGCGTCCGTGACGGAGGTCTCGGCGTCGCCGCGCAGCGCGTCCACGCGCGCGTACAACCCGTCGATGAATTCCTGTTCCTGCCGCAATTCATCGTCCGGAAATTCGGTGTTTGACAATTCCGCTCCCGCCCGGATATACTGTGCTCACTGAACTTCTCCGTGACCTCATTCGACGTGAAGTCACGAACAAACAAATATACGCAAGGAAATCCCCCGGGCGCAATTGCCCGGGGGATTTCCTCGTGTCGGGGCGGTCGTCCACAGCACGTCGCGCTCGTCTACAGCACGTCGGACAGCTCCTCCAGCAGCGCCGCTTGGCCCGCGCGCCGACCATGGACTTCACGGGTTCGCCGTCGCGGAACACCAGGAACGTCGGCATGGACAACACCTTGTAGGCGTTGGTGGTCAGCGGATTGTGGTCCACGTCCAGCTGCACCACCTTCAGCCGCTCGCCCTCCTCGGAGGCGAGGGCCTTGAGCACCGGCGCCATCTGCCGGCAGGGCGGACACCAGTCGGCGGTGAACTCCACCAGGACCGGCAGGTCCGCGCCGACCACCTCGGCCTCGAAGTCCGCGTCCGTCACCTCGGTCACCATGTGTGCCTCCCCAGCTCGCAACCGGGCTCCGGACCTCCCGGAGCCTCCGCCTCGGCGGCCAGCTCGGCCCGCGCCAGCTGCCGGGCGACCGTCTCCCGCACGCTGCTCAGCTGGCCGATCAGCGTGTCGAGTTCGTCCAGCTTGCGCCGGTAGACCGCGAGGGACGCCGGGCACGAGTCGCCCTCGGGGTGCCCGGCGCGCAGGCACTCCACGAACGGCCGCGTCTCCTCCAGGTCGAACCCGAAGTCCTGCAGCGTCCGGATCTGCCGCAGCAGCTTCAGATCGCTCTCGTCGTAGGTCCGGTAACCGTTGCCCTCACGCCGCGCGGGCAGCAGCCCCCGCGCCTCGTAGTACCGCAGCGTCCGCGTCGTGGTCCCGGCCCGTGCGGCCAGCTCGCCGATTCGCATGCGCTCGAACGTAATCCTTGACCCCGGCGTCAAGGCAACAGCGGTTTCCGCTCCACCGGCGAGGTCAGCACGATCGAGGTCGTGGTGCGGCCCAGTGCGGAGATCTCCTCCAGGACCTCCTCCAGGTGGACGGTGTCCCGGACGGCGACCTTGAGGAACCAGCAGTCCTCCCCGACCACGTGGTGCGCCTCGGTGATCTCGGGCCGCTCGATCAGCTCCAGGGTCCTGGGGTGCTTCAGGTTGTAGCCGCCGTGCGGGTCGACCCGGACGAACGCCTGGATGCCGTAGCCGAGCCGGGCCGGCACGACGTGGGCGCCGTAGCCGCTGATGACGCCCGCCGCCTCCAGTCGCCGCACCCGCTCGGTGACCGCCGCCGGGCTGAGCCGGACCCGGCGGCCCAGCTCGCTGAACTTGATCCGGCCGTCGCTCTGGAGCAGTTCGAGGATCTGCCGGTCCAACGCGTCGAACGCCGCCGATGTTTCGTCGGCAGCGGCCCGCAGATGCCGTGGTTCTTTCGGCGTGGCGGCCTGAACTCCCATGGTTCCCCCTTCAGGGCGTGGATGTGCGCCGGGAGAATTATGGTCATGGAAAAGGCCCTGGAGACCCTGGTCATCGGCGGGAACCGCTACGTCGGAAAGCGACTCATCGCACGGCTGCTCGGCACGGGGCACCGTGTCACCGTGCTGAACCGGGGCTCCGCCCCGCCACCCGCCGGGGTCGAGCACCTGGTCGCCGACCGGGACGACGAGCGGTCGCTGACCGGCGCGCTCGGCTCCCGCGTCTTCGACGCCGTCGTCGACCAGGTCTGCTACACACCGCGCCAGGCGGCGATCGCCCGCCGCGTCTTCGACGGCCGTACGCGCCGCTATGTGATGACCTCGACGGTCGAGGTGTACGAGTACGAGGACTCCCCCGCCCTCGTGCGTGAGGAGGCCGTCGATCCGGCCACCGTCACGGTCGGCCTCGAACTGCCCTGGGACGAGCCCGCGTTCCGGGAGGCGCACTACGGGGAGGGCAAGCGGCAGGCCGAGGCGGTCCTCGCGGCCGGCGGCCCGGCGTTCCCGTACACGGCGGTGCGGGTCGCCCATGTGCTGGGCGGGGACGACGACTTCACCGGGCGGCTGGCCCACTACGCCGACCGGATGCGCGCCGGCGAGCCGATCGCCGTCCCGGCCGTGAACCGTCCGGCCACCTACGTGTACGTCGAGGAGATCGCGCGCTTCCTGGCCTGGGCGGCGGGCGCGGACTTCACCGGGCCGGTGAACGCCGCCTCCCACGGGACGCTGACCACCGAGGAGTTGTGCGAGGCGGTGGCGGCGCACGTGCCGGGCGGCCGGGCCGTGTTCCGGCCGGTCGAGGTCGGCGAGGTCTCGCCGTTCTCCTTCCGCCGCTCCTACGGCATGGACAACGCCCGGGCCGCCCGGCTCGGCTTCACCTTCACCGACGCCCGGCAGTGGCTGCCGACGGCCGTCGCCGAGACCCTCGGGAAGGGCGCCTGACGTGCGGTACAGAACACTGGGCGGGGTGCGGGTGAGCGCGGTCGGGCTCGGCGCGATGCCGCTGTCCATCGAGGGCCGGCCGGACGAGGCCCGCGCCCTGGCGACCGTGCACGCCGCGCTCGACGCGGGCGTGACCCTCCTGGACACCGCCGACTCGTACCATCTGCCGGGCGCGGAGCCCGGCCACAACGAGCGTCTGGTGGCCCGCGCGCTGGCCGCCCACGGCGGTGACACCTCGGACGTCCTGGTGGCCACGAAGGGCGGCCGGGGCCGTCCGGCCGGCGGCGACTGGACGGTGAACGGCTCCCCCGCCCACCTCAAGGCCGCCGCCGAGGCGTCGCGCAAGCGGCTCGGCGTCGAGGCGATCGGCCTCTACCAGCTGCACAAGCCGGACCCTTCCGTGCCGTTCGAGGAGTCGGTCGGCGCGCTGCGCGAGCTGCTCGACGCGGGCACGATCCGGCTGGCCGGAGTGTCCAACACGGACGCGGAGCAGATCCGCCGGGCCCGCGTGATCCTCGGCGACCGGCTGGTGTCGGTGCAGAACCGCTACTCCCCCGCCGTCCGGGACAGTGAGCCCGAGCTGCGGCTGTGCGCCGAACTGGGACTGGCGTTCCTGCCGTGGAGCCCGCTGGGCGGGCTGGCCCGCAGTTCCCTGGACGGGCCCTCGCGGACGGAGGGGGCGCAACGCTTCGCCGCCTTCCACGAGGTCGCGGCGGAACGCGGCGTCAGCCCGCAACGGGTCGGGCTGGCCTGGCTGCTGACCCGTTCCCCGGCCGTGATCCCGATCCCCGGGGCGAGCCGGCCGGAGACGGCCCGGGACTCGGCCGCCGCGGCGGACCTGCTCCTCAGCGCGGAGGAGCGGGCACGCCTGGACGAGTCGGCCGCGCCGGTCCCGGCCTAACGGGCCCCCGCGGACTCCGGTTCCCGGTCCTCGGCGGGCTCGGCCGCGGGCTTGTCCCTGCCGGGCAGCAGCAGCGCCACGATCACCGTGCCGACGCCCAGGACCACCGCACCGACCAGACTGGTGTGGGCGACGGCGTCGGCGAAGGAGGAGCCCACGGCGTCGGCCATCTGCCGGGCGCCGTCGGCCAGTTGCCCGGCCTGCGCCTTGAGCCGCTCCGCCTGCTGCGGGTCGCTCGCGTGCCCCGCCTGCTCGGCCAGTTGCCGTGCCTTGTCGCCGATGCCCTGCGCCACGGCGTATCCGGCGCCGACGGAGTCCTGGGCCGTCTCCAGGGAGGACGCGGGCAGCTCGCTCCCGGCGGTGGCGTCCGAGAGGTGACCGGAGTACGACGTCGCCAGCAGCGAGCCGAGGACGGCGATGCCGAGCGAGCCGCCCAGCTCCAGCGAGGTGTCGTTCACCGCGCCGCCGACCCCCAGCTCGGACTCCGGGAACGCCCCCATGATCGCGTCCGTGCAGGGCGACAGCGCGAGCCCGATCGCGAGCCCGAGGACGACCAGGGGCGCGACGAAGTCGCCGTACGACGACCCGGAGTCGACCTGGGTGAGCAGCGCCAGGGCGGCCGTACCGCCGACCATGCCGGCCGTCACGGTCCACTTCATGCCGACCCGGGGGGTCAGGTAGCCCGTGAGGGCCGAACCCACGAAGACGGCTCCGGCCAGCGGCAGCATGCGCACGCCGGTGTCCAGGGCGTCGTAGCCGAGGACGAACTGCAGGTGCTGGGTGAGGTAGTAGAAGGCGCCGAAGACCGCCAGGAAGAACAGCGCGACGGCGAGGTTGGAGCCCGCGAACCGGCGGTCGGTGAAGCGGCGGACGTCGAGCAGCGGGCGCGGATGCCGCAGCTCCCACACCACGAAGGCGACGAGTCCGGCGCCCGCGACGACCGCGGCCGTGATCGCCTCGGCGCCCCAGCCGAAGTGCGGCCCCTCGATGATCATGTAGACCAGTGCCGCGATCCACACCACGGACAGCAGCCCGCCGCCGTAGTCGATGCGCCCCCGGTCGGCGGCCCTGGACGGCGGCACGAGGACGAACGCGCCGACGACGGCCAGGGCGGCGACGGGGACGTTGATGAGGAACGTGGAGGACCAGCCGTGGTGCTCCAGCAGGGCCCCGGCGACGAGCGGCCCGGCCGCGATGGCGAGCCCGGCGGTTGCGGTCCACAGGGTGATGGCCTTGGCGCGCTCGGCCCGCGGGAAGGTCGCGGCCAGCAGGGACAGCGTGGCGGGCATGATCATCGCGGCGCCGGCGCCCATCACGGCACGGGCGGCGATGACCGCCGTGGCGCTGCCGGCGAGGTACCCGGAGACCGCGCCGCCCCCGAACACCACGAGACCGAGGACGAGCGCGCCCCGGCGGCTGTACTTGTCGCCGATCGCGCCGAGCAGCAGCATCAGCGCGGCGTACGGGACGGTGTAGCCGTCGATGACCCACTGCAGGTCGGCGCTGGACAGGCCGAGGTCCTCGGTCATGTCGGGCGCGGCGACGGTGAGGGCGGTGTTCGCCATCACGATGATCAGCAGGCTCAGGCAGAGCACGAGGAGCGCCCACCAGCGGCGGGCGTAGGGGCGGTCCGTCCCCTCGACCGGTTCGGTCATGACGAGTCGCATGGCAGGGTTGCCTTCCTCGTTGATTTGCACATGGGTGTGCATTTACACAACGCTGTGCAATCTACGCCGTTGCACAGCGCTGTGCAAATCGATCGGGGGAAGGGCACAATGGCGTCCATGACCACGGGCAACACCAGCCGCGCCGACGCCAACCGGCGCCGCATCCTCGACGTCGCCCTCGCCGAGCTGCTGCGGGACCCCGACGCCTCCATGGACCAGATCGCCCGCGCCGCGGGCGTCGTACGGCGGACCGTCTACGGGCACTTCCCGAACCGCGAGGCGCTGATCAGCACGCTCGTCGACGAGGCGGTCGCGGCCCTGTCGGCCGCGCACACGGCGGGCCGCGAGGGGGTGCGGGACCCGGCGGAGGCCGTGGCGCGCTCGGTGCTGGCGGTGTGGGAGATCGCCGACCGCTACCGGCTGCTGGTCGCGCTCGCCCAGCGCACGGTCACCATGCAGGGCATCCGGGAACGGCTCGCGCCCGTCCGGGAGGAGAGCGTCAGGCTGTTGCGGCGCGGCCTGGACGAGGGCGTCTTCAGCTCACCGCTGCCGGCGCCGGCCCTGGCCTATGTGCACGAGCAGACGCTGATCGCCGTCCTGGAGGCGGTGAACGACGGCCTCCTGACAGCACGAGAGGCGGGCCGCTGCGCCGCGGTCACCGTCCTGACCGCGGCGGGCGTGCCCGCCTCGATGGCCACCGAGCTGGTGGCGAAGCTGAACGATTGATCTTTCGCGAGGCAGGGACCGGGCGGCTGGGCGACGGGGGGACACCCAGCCGCCCGGAGTCTCGCGGGGGCGGCGCGGCCGTCAGGCCTTCGCCAGCTCCTTCTCGCCGCCCTGCTCGGGCACCTCGACGTGGTCGTCGGGGGCCGGGCCGCCGTGCCCGTCGTCCAGCAGCGTCTTCTCGTCGAAGGGCAGCTGTCCGGCGAGGACCTGGTTGACGCGGTCCTTGTCGATCTCCTTCGTCCAGGTGCCGATCAGCACGGTGGCCACGGCGTTGCCGGCGAAGTTGGTCAGGGCGCGGGCCTCGCTCATGAAGCGGTCGATGCCGACGATGAGGCCGATGCCGTCCACCAGGGCCGGCTTGTGCGACTGCAGACCACCGGCCAGGGTCGCGAGACCGGCACCGGTGACACCGGCGGCGCCCTTGGAGGCGACCAGCAGGAAGAGCAGCAGCGGGATCTGCTCGCCGACGGACATCGGGGTGCCCATGGCGTCGGCGATGAACAGGGACGCCATGGTCATGTAGATCATGGTGCCGTCGAGGTTGAAGGAGTAGCCGGTCGGGACGGTGATGCCGACCACCGGCTTGCTGACGCCCAGGTGCTCCATCTTCGCGATGAGCCGCGGCAGCGCGGACTCGGAGGAGGAGGTGGACAGGATCAGCAGGAACTCGCGGCCGAGGTACTTGAACAGCGTGAGGATGTTCAGCCCGGAGATCACGCGCAGCAGGATGCCGAGCACGATGAAGACGAAGAGGAAGCAGGTGACGTAGAAGCCGAGCATCAGCACGGCGAGGCTCTTGAGCGCGTCCAGGCCGGCGGAGCCGGTGACGGCGGCGATGGCGCCGAAGGCACCGATCGGGGCGGCCCACATCACCATCGCGAGGATGCGGAAGACGAGCCGCTGGATGTGCTCGATGCCGCGCAGGATCGGCTGGCCGGCCGAGCCCATGCCCTGCAGCGCGAAGCCGGCGAGCAGCGCGATCAGCAGGGTCTGCAGGACCGACTCGTTGGTGAAGGCGGAGACGATCGTGGTCGGGATGATGCCGAGCAGGAACTCCGTGGTGCCCTTGGCCTCGGCGTCGACCTGCGCGTGACCCGCGTCCTTGACGGCGTCGGTCACCGCCAGGCCCGTGCCCGGCTCCAGGATGTTGCCGACGACCAGGCCGATGCCCAGCGCGATCAGCGACATCACCGTGAAGTAGCCCAGGGCGATACCGCCGACGGCGCCGACCTTGGCGGCCTTCCGTACCGAGCCGATGCCCAGCACGATCGTGCAGAAGATGATCGGCGAGATCATCATCTTGATCAGGTTCACGAAGCCGGTTCCGATCGGCTTCAGTCCGACGGCGAAGTCGGGTGCGGCCAGACCCACCGCGATACCGGCGGCGACGGCGATGATCACCGCGATGTACAGATAGTGCGTGCGGTCCCGCTTGGCTCGGGGTGCGGCAGGTGCCGTATCGGCTGCGCTGGTCACGGCGGCCCTCCTTGACGACGTCGTCGGCATCACCGGCGTGCGGCTCACGTCCGGGAAACAGGGAGCGGGGCTCCCGGAGATGCGTTATGGGGAATGCCGTGACTATGTCCTGCTCTGTGAGCGCGGTCACCCTTCCGTTCATTTAGTTCACAATCAGCCACGGGGCAGACTGGCGGCATGCGCCTCACCGTCCCCGGTCCCCGCAGCCTGGCGGGCCAGCTCTTCGCCATGCAGGCCGTTCTGATAGCGGTCGTCGTGGCCGGATACGCGCTGTTCACTTATGTCAGCGACCGCAGCCAGGCCGAGGAGGCCGCGAGGCGCCAGGCCAGGGCGGTGGCGCGGTCCGTCGCCGACTCCCCCTCCGTGCTGGCGGCGACCCGCACCTCCGACCCGACCGCCCAGCTCCAGCCGTACGCGCTGAAGGTGATGCGGGACACCGAGGTCGACTTCATCACGATCATGAACCCGCGGGGCATCCGCTGGACGCACCCCGACCCGGACCAGATCGGCCAGAGGTTCCAGGGGCACACCGAGAAGGCCCTGCGGGGCCAGACCTTCACCGAGACCTACACCGGCACGCTCGGCCCCTCGGTCCGCGCGGTCACCCCGATCCAGGACGGCCGGAAGGTGGTCGGCCTGGTCAGCGCGGGCATCCGGGTCGAGGAGATCACCCAGCGGGTGCAGGACCAGCTGACGGCCCTGCTCGGTGTCGCGGCCGGCGCCCTGGCGCTGGGCGCCGTCGGCACGTACGTCATCAACGCCCGGCTGCGCCGCCACACCCACGGCATGAACGCCGCCGAGCTGAGCCGCATGCACGACTACCACCAGGCCGCACTGCACGCGGTACGCGAGGGGCTGCTGATGCTGGACGGGCAGTACCGTGTGGCGTTGATCAACGACGGAGGGCGGGAGTTGCTCGGCGTGGCCGGGGACGTGGTGGGCAGGTCGGTGGCGGAGCTGGGGCTGCCCGCCCCGCTGACGGGTGCGCTGCTGGCGTCGGAGCCGCGGGTGGACGAGGTGCATCTGACGGCGTCCCGGGTCCTGGTGATCAACACCTCGCCGGTGTCGGGCGGCGAGCGGCGCGGTACGGTCGTCACCCTGCGTGATGTGACCGAACTCCAGTCGCTGATGGGCGAGTTGGACTCCGAGCGGGGCTTTACGCAGGCGCTGCGCTCGCAGGCGCACGAGGCGGCGAACCGGCTGCACACGGTCGTCTCGCTGATCGAGCTGGGCCGGGCGGACGAGGCGGTGGAGTTCGCGACGGCCGAGCTGGAGCTGGCGCAGGCACTGACCGACCAGGTCGTGGCGGCGGTGAGCGAGCCGGTGCTGGCGGCGCTGCTGCTGGGCAAGACGGCCCAGGCGAACGAGCGGGGCGTGGAGCTGATGGTGTCGGAGGACAGCCGACTGGACGACGGACTGCTGCCGGATTCCCTGCCGGCGCGGGACCTGGTGACCATCCTCGGCAATCTGATCGACAACGCCGTTGACGCGGCGCAGGGCAGCGTGCGGGCGCGGGTGACGGTGTCGGCCTACACCGAGGACGCCGACGACGTGGGCGACGCCGGGGACGCCCGGGACACGGAGAGCGCGCGGGAGCCGCTCGGTGCCCCCGAGCTGGTGATGCGGGTCTCGGACACGGGCCCGGGTGTGGACCCGGCGCACGCCGAGGCGGTCTTCGAGCGGGGCTTCTCGACGAAGCCGGCGGGCCCGGGCGGCCGGGGCCTGGGGCTGGCGCTCGTCCAGCAGGCGGCGCAGCGGCACGGCGGGACGCTGACGGTGACGCGGGCCGACGGCGGCGGGGCGGAGTTCGAGGTACGGCTCCCGCTGCGGGAGTCCGGCGCGGTCGCCGGGCGGACGACGTCCGGGACCCCGGTGTCCAGAGGCGCTGGAGGCGACGCATGACGAGCAGCGAGAAGGCCATCCGCGTCCTGGTCGTGGAGGACGACCCCGTGGCCGCCGACGCCCACGTCCTGTACGTCGGCCGGGTCCCCGGCTTCGTCGCCGTGGGCAAGGCGCACACGGGCGCGGAGGCCCGCCGGGCCCTGGACCGCACGCCGGTGGACCTGCTCCTGCTCGACCTGCACCTCCCCGATGTGCACGGCCTGCAACTGGCCCGCTCCCTGCGGGCGGCCGGCCACCACGCCGACGTGATAGCGGTGACGTCGGCCCGCGATCTGGCGGTCGTCCGCGAGGGCGTCTCGCTCGGGGTCGTGCAGTACGTCCTGAAGCCGTTCACCTTCGCGACCCTGCGCGACCGGCTCGTGCGGTACGCGGAGTTCCACGCGGCGGTCGGCGAGGCGAGCGGCCAGGACGAGGTGGACCGGGCGCTCGCGGCCCTGCGCGCCCCCGGCCCGGCCGCCCTGCCCAAGGGCCTGAGCGCGCCCACGCTGGAGCGGGTGACGATCGCCCTGCGCGACAGCGCGGAGGGCCTCACGGCCGCGGGCGTGGCCGAGACGGTGGGCATCTCCCGCATCACGGCCCGCCGTTACCTGGAGCACCTGGTCGACGCGGGCCGCGCGGCACGCCGTCCGCAGTACGGCACGGTGGGGCGGCCGGAGCTCCAGTACCGCTGGGTCACGGGCCAGTGACGGTCCCTCAGTCATCCGATGGAACCGCCGCACACGCATTGACCTGACTAGACCACTCAACTTAGGTTCACGACGCAGCCGTCCCGGCCACAACGAAGTGCGCCCGTAGGAGGTCGTGCCCGTGCGCCCCACCGCCGCCCTCACCCCCCTCGTCGCCCTGGTCGTCGCCGCCACCGCCCTCACCGCCTGCGGCGGGGGCTCCGGCAGCGACCCGGACACCGTGAAGGTCTCCTTCAAACAGTCCACGGACAACTCCGTGAAGGTGATGGACACCTACCTCGCGGACATCAAGAAGCAGTTCGAGAAGGCCCACCCCGGCAAGAAGGTCGAACTGGTTCCGATCAAGGCCCCGGACTCGGAGTACTACACCAAGCTCCAGCAGATGCTCCGCTCCCCCAAGACCGCCCCCGACCTGGTCTACGAGGACACGTTCCTCATCAACTCCGACATCACCAGCGGCTACTTGAAGCCCCTCGACCCCTACCTCGCCAAGTGGCCCGACTGGAACCGGTTCATGGACACGGCGAAGGCGGCGGCCCGGGGCGAGGACGGCAAGACGTACGGCGTCCCCGACGGCACGGACACGCGCGGCCTGTGGTTCAGCAAGGACATCTTCGCCAAGGCCGGCCTGCCCGCCGACTGGCAGCCGAAGACCTGGAACGACGTCCTCACCGCGGCCCGCACCATCAAGCGGAAGGTCCCGGGCGTCATCCCCCTCAACGTCTACACGGGCAAGCCGGTCGGCGAGGCCGCCACCATGCAGACGTTCGAGATGCTGCTCTACGGCACGAACGACGGCTCCACGGACCCCCTGTACGACAAGGCGAGCAAGAAGTGGATCGCCGGCGGGCAGGGCTTCGAGGACGCGCTCGCCTTCGTCGAGACGGTCTACAAGGAGAAGCTCGGCCCGGACGTCTCCGACGCCCTCGACCCCAACGTCATGACCCGCGTGCGCGGCGAGTGGCTCCCGCAGGGCGAGCTGGGCATCGCCCTCGACGGCTCCTGGCTCCCGCAGGACTGGCTGCCCGGCAGCGGCCACGAGTGGCCCGAGTGGTCGGAGGAACTGGGTCTGGCCGCCATGCCGACCCAGCACGGCCAGGCGCCCGGCAAGGTGAGCATGTCCGGCGGCTGGACCTGGTCGATCCCCGCCAAGGCGGCCAACCCGGACCTGGCGTTCGAGTTCATCAGGACGATGCAGACCAAGGCCAACGCGCAGAAGTGGTACATCGCCAACTCGGGCATCGCGGTCCGCGAGGACGTCGCCGAGGACCCCGCGTACGTCGACGCCCAGCCCGGCATCAAGTTCTTCACCGACCTGGTGGCCTCCACGCACTACCGCCCCGCCTACCCGGCCTATCCCAAGGTCTCCACGGCCATCCAGGAGGCGATGGAGAGCGTGACCACGGGCGACGCGTCGGCGGACGAGGCGACGAGCGCCTACACGGACGCGCTGAAGGACGCCACCGACAACCAGGTGGTCGAACGGTGAGCGAGGGCCGATGACCGCCACCGCACCCCACCCCCGGCTCACCAAGGCCCCCACGGACCCGCACCCGGCACGCGGCCCCCGCCTGCCGGTGCGGATCCTCCCCCTGGCCCCCGCCGTCGTCCTCCTGCTCCTCTTCCTGGCCGGCCCGATCGCCTACTGCGTCTACATCGCCTTCACGGACCTCCAGCTCACCGGCCAGGCCCGGGAGTCGTTCGTCGGCCTCGACAACTTCACCCGGGCCCTCGGGGACGAGGAGTTCCGCAACGCCGTATGGCTGACGCTGGTGTTCACGGTCCTGTCGTCCCTGATCGGCCAGAACACCCTCGGCCTGGCGCTCGCCGCGCTGATGCAGCGCGCGTCGAAACCGGTCCGCACCCTCACCGGCGGCATCGTCGTCACGGCGTGGGTGCTGCCGGAGGTGGTGGCCGGCTTCCTCCTCTACGCCTTCTTCCGGCGCGAGGGAACACTCAACGCCATCCTGGACTGGCTGCACCTGCCCGCGCAGAACTGGCTGTTCACGCTGCCCATCCTGGCGGTGTCGTTCGCCAACGTCTGGCGCGGCACGGCGTTCTCGATGCTGGTCTACTCGGCGGCGCTGAACGAGATCCCGAAGGAGATCACCGAGGCGGCCGAGGTCGACGGGGCGGGCGGCTGGCGCCGCATGTGGCACATCACGCTGCCCATGATCCGCCGCTCCATCGGCACGAACCTGATGCTCAACACGCTCCAGACCCTCTCCGTCTTCGGCCTGATCTGGGTGATGACGAGGGGCGGCCCCGGCGGGCGGAGCCAGACGCTGCCCCTGTTCATGTACGAACAGGCCTTCCAGAACAGCCTGATCGGCTACGGCACGGCGGTCGCCCTGCTGCTGCTCGTGGTCGGCTCCCTCTTCTCCCTCGTCTACCTGCGCCTGCTGCGGACGGAGGTCTGACCCGTCATGGCCCTCACCCTCGCCTCCCGCCGCACGACCCGCCGCCTCGCCGCGGACGCGGGCCTCCTGGTGGTCGCCGCCGCGTTCGTCCTCCCCCTGGCCTGGGTCGTCCTCTCGGCCCTCGACCCCCGGGCGAATCTGCGGGTGAAGACACCCGACGGCCTCACCCTGGCCAACTTCGACGCGATCCTCACCCCCGAGATCACCTTCACGCCGCTCCTCAACAGCCTGATCCTCTGCGGCGGCGCGACGCTGCTGACGGTGGTCTGCGCGGCCCTGGCGGCCTACCCGCTGTCCCGCTTCCGCTCCCGCTTCAACCGCCCGTTCCTGCTGACGATCCTCTTCGCCACCAGCCTGCCCATCACAGCGATCATGGTCCCGGTCTACGCGCTGTTCGTGCGGGTGGACCTGATCGACACCATGCACGGCACGATCTTCTTCTTCGCCGCGTCGCAACTGCCGTTCGCGATCTGGCTGATGAAGAACTTCATGGACGGCGTGCCGAAAGAGTTGGAGGAGGCGGCGTGGACCGACGGGGCGTCGTCGACGCAGTCGCTGCTGCGGATCGTCCTGCCCCTGATGGGCCCCGGCGTGGCCGTCGTGACGGTCTTCTCCTTCGTCATGATGTGGGGCAACTTCTTCGTCCCCTTCATGCTCCTGCTCACGCCCGACCAGATGCCCGCGTCGGTCAGCATCAACGACTTCTTCGGCAACCGGGGGATGGTGGCGTACGGGCAGCTGGCCGCGTTCTCCCTCGTGTACTCCACGCCGGTGATCCTCTTGTACGTCCTGATCGCCAGGCGTCTGGGAGGGGGCTTCGCCCTGGGCGGGGCGGTGAAGGGCTGAACGGCGCCGGGAAGCCGGTGGGCGTGTCCGCTGTTGCATGTCGTGAACCCAAGGGGGAGACATGTCAGTTCGCGCTCTGGTCGTCGATCCGTCCGCACCGGCCGCCGTCCGTCTCGGCGAGGTCGCCGACCCCGTGCCCGGGCCGGACGAGGTCCTGGTGGAGGTCTCGCACGCCTCGTTGAACTACGGCGACCTCAACGACGCCCGTTCCGGGCGGGTCCCGGTGGGCGCGGTGCTCGGTTCGGACGCGGCCGGAGTGGTCGTCCGGGCCGCGGCCGGGGGCGACGGGCCCGCGGTGGGCACGCGGGTGGTGGCCCTGACCACCGGGGCGTTCGCCGAGCGCGTCGCGATCGGCGTGGGCGCGCTCGCCGAGGTGCCCGAGGGCCTGGAGATGGCGAAGGCGGCGGCCCTGCCGGTCGCGGGAGTGGCGGCCCTGCGCGCGCTGCGGTCCGCCGGGCTCGGACCGGGCCGCAGGGTGCTGGTCACCGGGGCGTCCGGCGGGGTCGGCCGGTACGCCGTCCAGCTGGCGGCGCGGGCCGGTGCGGAGGTGATCGCGTCGGTGGGCTCGGCCGCCCGTGCGGAGGGGCTGGCCGAGGCCGGCGCCGACGAGGTGCTGATCGGGCTGGAGGGCCTCCGGGAACCGGTGGACCTGGTCATCGACAGCGTCGGCGGACCGCAACTGGTCGCGGCCTGGGAGCTGCTCGCTCCCGGAGGCAGTGTCCAGAGCGTCGGCTGGACGTCCGGGGAACCGGCGGTCTTCCCGCCGTACGCGACCGTCGGCCCGGCCAAGTCGCTGTCCTCCTTCGTCATCGAGGGCGAGGCGGGCGCGGACCTGGCCGTCCTCACCGAGCTGGCGGCCGAGGGCACCCTCACCGTCGAGACCGGCTGGCAGGGCCCGTGGACCCGCTTCGACGAGGCGGCCGAGGCACTACGAGGACGCCGCGTCCGCGGAAAGGCGGTGTTGGAGGTGGCGTCCCGGTAGCGGGGACCGGGTGCCGGTAGCGGGGACCGGGTGCCGGTGGCGGGGGGCCGTGGTTCAGGTGGCGGGGGGCAGGGCCCCCGTAGCGGGGGCAGGGTCCCGGCAGGGGTCAGAGTCCGGTAGCGGGGCCAGGGTCCCGGTAGGGGCAGGCTCCCCGTAGCAGGGGCCAAGGTCCCCATCGCGGGGCCAGGGTCCCGTGGCGGGGGAAGGGTCCCGGCAGGGGTCAGAGTCCGGTAGCGGGGTCAGAGTCCCGGTAGGGGACAGGGCCCCCGTAGCGGGGCCCTGCGCCCCGGAACAGCGGCCGGCGCCCCGGTGGCAGGAGCTGGTGTCCCCGAGCAACAGCGCGCGCCCTGGCAGCAGAGGACGGCGCCCCGGAGCAACGGCCGGGTTCCCGGCACCAGAGGGCCAGGGGCAGCCCGGCCGCTCCCCCAGCGCCCAGCCCTCCAGCCCCGGGCCCGTCACCCGCCCTCGCCGGCCCGGGCGGCTACCGCACCAGGCACGGCCGCTTCGCGTCGAACGACCAGTCCGGGACGAGGTACCGCATCGCCACCGCGTCGTCCCGAGCCCCCAGCGCCTTCTCCCGGTACAGCTCGTGCGCCGCCAGCAGCCGGTCCATGTCGAGCGCGACGCCCAGCCCCGGCGCGTCCGGGACCGCGACCTCCCCGTCCACGATCAGCGGCGGATCCACCGTCAGCCGTTCCAGCCCCTCCTGCCAGATCCAGTGCGTGTCCAGCGCGTTGTACTCCCCCGGCGCCGCCGCCCCGCAGTGCGTCACCATCGCCAGCGAGATGTCGAAGTGGTTGTTGGAGTGGCACCCCCACGTCAGCCCCGTCGCGTGGCACAACTGCGCCACCCGCACCGACCCCTGCATCGTCCAGAAGTGCGGATCGGCCAGCGGGATGGACACCGACTGCAGAGCCAGCGCGTGGGCCAGCTGACGCCAGTCCGTCGCGATCATGTTGGTCGCGGTGGGCAGCCCGGTCGCCCGGCGGAACTCCGCGAGGATCTCCCGCCCCGAGTAGCCGCCCTCCGCGCCGCACGGATCCTCGGCGTACGCCAGCGTCCCCACCAGCGGCCGGCACAGTTCGACCGCCTCGCGCAGCGACCAGGCCCCGTTGGGGTCGAGGGTGATCCGGGCGTCGGGGAACCGCCGCTTGAGCGCCCGCACGGCCGCGACCTCCTCCGCTCCCTCCAGCACACCCCCCTTGAGCTTGAAGTCCCGGAACCCGTACAGCTCGTACGCCGCCTCGGCCTGCCGCACGATCGCCTCCGGCGACAGCGCCTCCTCGTGCCGCACCCGGTACCACTCCACCGGGGAGCCCGGCTCACGGACGTACTCCAGGTCGGTCCGGTCCGGGTCACCCACGTAGAACAGGTAACCCAGCACCCGTACGGACTCCCGCTGCTGCCCGTCCCCGAGCAGCGCCGCCACGGGCACGTCGAGGTGCTGCCCGAGGAGGTCGAGCAGCGCCGACTCGACGGCCGTCACCGTGTGCACCGTGGTCCGCAGGTCGAACGTCTGCGCACCCCGCCCACCGGCGTCGCGATCGGCGAACCGTTCCCCGATCTCCCGCAGCACCCGCTTGTAGTCCCCCACCTTCGCCCCGACGACCAGCGACTCGGCGTCCCGCAGCGTCCGGGTGATCTTCTCCCCGCCGGGCACCTCCCCCAGCCCGGTCCGCCCCTCGGAGTCGGTGAGGACGACGACGTTGCGGGTGAAGTACGGCCCGTGCGCCCCGGAGAGGTTCAGCTCCATGCTGTCCCGCCCCGCGACCGGATAGACGGCGAACGCCGTGACGACCGGCTGCCGACCGCTGCTCATCGGTTGCCCCATCAGTTGCCCCTTCACAGAAGTGTGGTTCACACACCGAGAACGTCGAGAACCCACTCGCCCACCAGCACCCCGCCCAGCCCGAGCACGGCCAGCACGGTCGTGTAGGACGTGCGGACCTTGATCGCCTCGATGACGGAGAGGTTGAAGTACTCCTTGAACAGCCAGAACCCGGGGTCGTTCACATGCGAGAACGCGATGGAGCCGCAGGCGACGGCCAGCACCATCACCTCCGGGTGCACCCCGCTGCCCGCGAGCAGCGGCAGCGCCACCCCGGACGCCGTCACGACGGCCACCGTGGCCGAGCCGAGCGCGATGCGCAGGATGACGGCGACGAGCCAGGCGAGGACGATCGGCGAGATGGACCAGCCGTCGGTGGCGTCCTTGATGTAGTCGGAGATCCCGCCTTCGACGAGGACGTTCTTGAAGGCCCCGCCCGCGCCGATCACCAGCAGGATCATCGCCATCGCCTGGGCCGCCGAGGTGCAGGAGGCGCCCACGTCGCTCAGGCTGCGCCCGATCCGGGGCCCGAACGCCCACACGGCCAGACACAGCGTCAGCAGCAGGGCGATCGGCGCCGAGCCCACGAACGCGACGACGTTCAGCAGCGGGGCCTCCCCGGTCGCGGCCATGTCGGTCACCGCGGCGGCCACGATCAGCACCACGGGGAACAGCGCCACGCACAGCGACCAGCCGAGCCCCGGCATCTCCTCCTCGGTGAACTCCCGCTCGCTGACGAGCCCCTTGGGGATGGACGGCGTCAGCCGCGCGACGAACGGCAGGCGGGGCCAGGTCAGGGCGATGAGCGCCCCCGCCGGCACGGCGATGAACAGGCCGTAGAACAGGGTCAGTCCGACGGAGGCGTGGAAGGTCGCGGCGACCGCGGTGGGCCCGGGGTGCGGCGGCAGGAAGCTGTGCATGGTGGACAGCGCGATGGACATCGGCAGCCCGACCCACAGCAGCTTCGCCCCGGTCACCCTGACCAGCGTGAACGCGATCGGCACGATGATGATGAACGCGACCTCGTAGAACATGGTCACACCGATCAGCATGGCCGTGACCACCATGGCCACCTGCACCCACCGCGGGCCGAAGGCGTCGAGGAGCCTGCCGGCGATCCGCTGGGCGGCACCCGAGTCCCCCATCACCCGGCCGACCATGGCGCCGAGCCCGATGGTCAGCATGGTGTCGCCGATCTGGTCCCCGATGCCTTCGGAGAGGACGTCCGGGATGGTCGCCACGGGGACGCCCTGGACGAGCGCGACCCCGACCGCCACCAGCAGCAGCGCCGCGAAGCCGTTCAGTCTCAGCCTGGTCATGAGGAGCAGCAGGATCAGAACGCTGATCCCGACGACGAGCAGAGGCAAGGCAGTTCCCCTTTGAACCGGTGCGCCGACGAGCGCGCGACGACTCCCATCCCCGTATGCAGATGGCGTCCACGTATGCAGATGGAGGTTAAGTGGGTGAACGACAGGGGTCAATGGCCGGGCGATCACGAATTACGGAGGGACCTACGATGAGCGCATGGAGGGGAACAGCAGGGGCGTCCGCGGCGTGAAGTCGGCGGCCCGGACTGTCGCACTGCTGGAACTGCTCGCCGAGCGCGGAGAGGAGCCCTCACGCCTCGACCAGCTCGCGGCGGAACTCCGGGTGCCGCGCAGCAGCATGTACCAGCTGCTCCAGACGCTCGTCGACGCCGGCTGGGTCCGCACGGACGCCACCGGCTCCCTCTACGGCATCGGGATCCGCGCGCTGCTCACCGGCACCGGCTACCTGGACGGGGACCGCCGCATCCGACTGGTCCGCCCGTACCTCGACGAGGCGTCGGACGCGCTGGGCGAGACCATCCACCTGGCACGGCTCGACGGCCGGGACGTCGTCTATCTCGCCACCCGCGAGTCCCACGAGTACCTGCGCACCATCAGCCGGGTCGGCCGCCGCGTCCCGGCGCACGCGGGGGCGCTCGGCAAGGCCCTGCTCGCCGAGCGCCCCGACGACGAACTGCCTTTCGGTGACGAGCCGTTGACCGCCCTCACGGAGAACACGCACACCGACCGTGCCGCACTCCTCGCCGACCTGGCCGGGGTGCGCGAGCGCGGCTACTCCATCGACCGCGAGGAGACGGTGCCCGGCATCGCCGGCTTCGGCTTCGCCCTGCGCTACGGCACACCGGTCGTCGACGCCATCAGCTGCTCGGTGCCGGTGGCGCGGCTGACGCGGGAGCACGAGGAGCGCATCGTCGCCGTGATGCGGGACGTCAGGGCCAGGATCGAGTCCCGGCCGCCACCGGCCTCGGGAACGCCCGACTGGCGTTAGCGCCCGCCGGGCACGGGCCGTCCGCCGAGGCGATCGTCAGCCGGCCGCCCCCTCGGGCAGGATCCCCGGCCGGAACGGCTCGACGCCCTCCAGGCGGCGCACCCGCGTCGGTTCGATCAGCAGCATCACCCGGCGCTCGCCGGGCAGCAGCCACGGGTACCGGTCCTCGCCGAGGTACTTGCGCGCCAGCCGGTCCATCGCCCGCTCCGCCTCGTCGCCCTCCACGAAGCGGACGACCTTCCCCCGGACCTCCGCCCGGTCGTACGGGTTGGCGGGGTCGTGGTGGGACAGCGAAACGTACGGATTGCGCCGCAGATTCTCCTCCTTCACCCGCCCGATCGAGGTGTTGACCATGACGTACTCCCCTTCGAGGTCCGCCCACATGGGCGAGACCTGGGGTGCCCCGTCCGCTCCCACCGTCGCCAGGTGCCAGAAGTTCGGCGCGAGAAGCCGCTCGCGCATATGCTCGTTGAGCTTGCCGTTCACGTGAGTCACTGCCTTTCCGGGCCCACGACCGGCGGACCCGGCGCCATCCTCGCCCCGCCCCCGCCCCGGCCGACAGACGATCTTCGGCCCCGGTCGAACCCGCCGGTAGCCGTAGGTTCCTACAATCCGTGATCCTGGCCGAACAGACCGTAGTCGCCGCTGCCCCGCGCCCCTAGCTTGTGGCCCGTGCGCCGACCTTCACCCCATGCGAGCGAGTCCTCCCCCACGACCACGACCCCGCCCTTCGACGCCGCCGCGGCCCGCCGCCTGCGCGTGGCCCTCGGCATGACCCCCGAGCACGTCGCCCACGGCATGCGCGTCTCGTACGGGCACCCCCATGTCTCCCCGGACCACGTCATCGCCTGGGAGCGCGGGATCACGGCCCCGACCAACTCCGAACTCACCGCCCTCGCGGGCGTGCTGTGGTGCTCGCCCGCGGAACTCATCGGCAGACCGCGCACCCTGCGCGAGCATCGCATCGCCCGCTGCCTCGCCCCCGAGGACGTGGCCCGGGCCGTGGGGCACGACGTCCACAGCTACCTGCGCATGGAGGAGACCGACAGCTGGCGCGGCACCGACCGCCAGTCCGCCGCCCTCGCCGACCTGCTCGGACTCCGTCTGCCCGACTTCGTCGCCGTCACGGGCCGGAACGCCAAGCTCGGCGAACTGCTGCGCAGCGCGGTCACCACCCGCTGGCAGGCCTACGTGCGGCCGGTCGCGAAGGTCGTCCCCCTGGACCGGCCGTTCCTGGAGGGCGCCCTCCAGGCGCTGCACGAGGACTACCAGGGGCACATGGCCGCCACCCTGAGCTGGGGCGGCGGGGGCAGCGATGCGGGCGACGCCGGCCAGGAGTTCCTCTACCGGATCGTGGAGCACTTCTGGGCGAAGCTCCAGGACGACACCGCCCGGGAGGGGGTCCAGGGGGTGTCGTCCGGAGGCGTCTAGAAGACCGACTCGGCCTCGTCCATCCGGTCCTTCGGCACCGTCTTCAGCTCCGTCACGGCCTCCGCGAGCGGCACCATCACGATGTCCGTCCCGCGCAGCGCGGTCATCCTGCCGAACTGCCCCTGGTGCGCCGCCTCCACCGCGTGCCAGCCGAAGCGCGTGGCGAGCACCCGGTCGTAGGCGGTCGGGGTGCCGCCGCGCTGGACGTGGCCGAGAATGACCGGCTTGGCCTCCTTGCCGAGCCGGCGTTCCAGCTCGTGGGCGAGGGCGGTGCCGATGCCCTGGAAGCGCTCGTGGCCGAACTTGTCGATCGCGCCCTTGCCGTAGTCCATGGTGCCGTCGGCGGGGTGGGCGCCCTCGGCGACGCAGACCACCGCGAACTTCTTGCCGCGGGCGAACCGCTCCTCGACCATCTTGACGAGGTCGGCCGGGTCGAACGGGCGCTCCGGCAGGCAGATGCCGTGCGCACCGGCGGCCATGCCGGACTCCAGCGCGATCCACCCGGCGTGCCGGCCCATGACCTCCACGACCATCACCCGCTGGTGGGACTCGGCGGTGGTCTTCAGCCGGTCCATCGCCTCGGTGGCGACGCCCACCGCCGTGTCGAAGCCGAAGGTGCGGTCCGTGGAGGAGATGTCGTTGTCGATGGTCTTCGGGACGCCCACGACGGGCAGGCCCGCGTCGGACAGCATGCGGGCGGCCGTCAGCGTGCCCTCGCCGCCGATCGGGATCAGCGCGTCGATGCCGAACTCGTGGATCATGTCGGAGGCGTTCTCGCAGGCCTCGCGGAGCCGGTCGCGCTCCAGCCGGGACGAGCCGAGGATGGTGCCGCCGCGGGCCAGGATGCCGCTGACCGCGTTCAGGTCGAGGCTGCGGTAGCGGCCGTCCAGCAGGCCCGCGTAACCGTCTTCGAAGCCGATGACCTCGTCTCCGTAGTTGTCGACCGCCCGGTGCACGACCGACCGGATCACGGCGTTCAGGCCGGGGCAGTCGCCGCCTGCGGTGAGAACTCCGATACGCATCGTGCTGTGTCTCCTGCTCGCTGTTGATACCGGTGAGCCTCTGCCGATTGTTTCACGGCCCACAGCCCGGTGCCGCACCCCGGGCTGACGGGCGCCTTATCCATCGGCGGAGGTATTGTCAAGAGGGTTCTGCTCACCTCGGTGGGCGATTTTTGTGCCCCCACTCGAGACGAAACGGAGAGCGCGCGTGACCCGCAGCGTGTACGTGACCGGCATCGACCGCGGAGACGGCCGCCAGGTCGTCGAACTGGGGGTCATGGAGCTCCTCACCCGGCAGGTCGACCGGGTGGGCGTCTTCCGTCCCCTGGTCCACGACGGGCCCGACCGCCTCTTCGAGCTGCTGCGCGCCCGCTACCGGCTCGCCCAGGACCCGGCGACCGTCTACGGCATGGACTACCAGGAGGCGTCCGCCCTCCAGGCCGAGGCCGGCACGGACGAGCTGGTGTCCACGCTCGTCGACCGCTTCCACCTGGTCGCCCGCGACTACGACGTCGTCCTGGTCCTCGGCACCGACTACGCCGACACCCAGCTCCCCGACGAGCTGTCGCTCAACGCCCGGCTGGCGAACGAGTTCGGCGCGTCGGTGATCCCGGTCGTCGGCGGCCGCAAGCAGACCGTCGAGTCCGTGCTCGCCGAGACGCGCAACGCCTACCGCGCCTACGACACCCTCGGCTGCGACGTCCTGGCCATGGTCACCAACCGGGTCGCCCGCGAGGACCGCGACGAGATCGCCGGCCAGCTCGACTCCCGGCTCCCGGTGCCCTGTTACGTGCTGCCCGACGAGCCCGCGCTGTCCGCCCCGACCGTCTCGCAGATCAGCCACGCCCTCGGCGCCAAGGTGGTCCTCGGCGACGACTCCGGCCTCGCCCGGGACGTGCTCGGTTTCGTCTTCGGCGGCGCGATGCTGCCGAACTTCCTCGGCGCCCTGACCCCGGGCTGCCTCGTCGTCACCCCGGGCGACCGCGCGGACCTGGTCGTGGGCGCGCTCGCCGCGCACAGCGCCGGCACCCCGCCGATAGCCGGGGTGCTGCTCACCCTGGACGAGGTGCCCGGGGACGACATCCTCACCCTGGCCGACCGCCTCGCGCCCGGCACCCCGGTGCTGTCGGTGGCCGGCACCAGCTTCCCCACCGCCGAGCAGCTGTTCTCCCTGGAGGGCAAGCTCAACGCGGCCACGCCGCGCAAGGCGGAGCGCGCCCTCGGCCTGTTCGAGCGGTACGCCGACACCGCGGACCTGGCCCGCCGCGTCTCGGCGCCCAGCAGCGACCGCGTGACGCCGATGATGTTCGAGCACAAGCTGCTGGAGCAGGCCCGCTCCGACCTGCGGCGCGTCGTGCTGCCCGAGGGCACGGAGGAGCGCGTGCTGCACGCCGCCGAGGTGCTGCTGCGGCGGGGCGTGTGCGAGCTGACGCTGCTCGGCCCGGTCGACCAGATCCGCAAGAAGGCCGCCGACCTCGGCATCGACCTGGGCGAGTCCCAGCTGATCGACCCGGCCGCCTCCGACCTGCGCGACGCCTTCGCCGAGAAGTACGCGGCTCTGCGCGCCCACCGGGGCGTGACGGTGGAGCTGGCGTACGACGTCGTCTCGGACGTGAACTACTTCGGCACGCTGATGGTCCAGGAGGGCCTCGCCGACGGCATGGTGTCGGGCTCGGTGCACTCCACGGCCGCGACCATCCGCCCGGCGTTCGAGATCATCAAGACCAAGCCGGACGCGGACATCGTCTCGTCGGTGTTCTTCATGTGCCTGGCCGACAAGGTCCTCGTCTACGGCGACTGCGCGGTCAACCCCGACCCGAACGCCGAGCAGCTCGCCGACATCGCCATCCAGTCGGCGACCACGGCCGAGCAGTTCGGGGTGGAGCCGCGGATCGCGATGCTGTCGTACTCCACCGGCACCTCCGGCTCGGGCGCCGACGTCGACAAGGTGCGCCAGGCCACCGAGCTGGTCCGCTCCCGCCGGCCCGACCTGAAGATCGAGGGCCCGATCCAGTACGACGCCGCCGTGGAGCCGTCGGTCGCGGCGACCAAGCTGCCCGGCTCCGAGGTCGCGGGGCAGGCGAGCGTGCTGATCTTCCCCGACCTGAACACCGGCAACAACACCTACAAGGCCGTGCAGCGCTCGGCCGGCGCGATCGCCGTCGGGCCGGTGCTGCAGGGCCTGCGCAAGCCGGTCAACGACCTGTCCCGGGGCGCCCTCGTCCAGGACATCGTCAACACCGTCGCCATCACGGCGATCCAGGCCCAGACCCCCGCCCCGTCCCCGAGCGAGAAGGCAGCCGCCCAGTGAGCCCGTCCCGTGTCCTCGTCCTGAACTCCGGCTCCTCGTCGGTGAAGTACCAGCTGCTCGACATGCGTGACAGCAGCCGGCTCGCGGTCGGCCTGGTCGAGCGCATCGGCGAGCGGACCTCCCGGCTGAAGCACACCCCGGCGGGCGGCGAGAGCCGGGAGCGCGGCGGGGCGATCGCCGACCACGACGCCGCCCTGAAGGCCGTCGCCGAGGAACTCGCCAAGGACGGCCTCGGCCTGGACTCCCCCGAGCTGGCCGCGATCGGGCACCGGGTGGTGCACGGGGGCAGGTCCTTCACCGAGCCGACCGTCGTCGACGACGCCGTGCTCGCCGAGATCGAGCGGCTCATCCCGGTGGCCCCGCTGCACAACCCGGCCAACCTCACCGGCCTGCGCACGGCCCGGGCACTGCGGCCGGACCTGCCGCAGGTCGCCGTCTTCGACACCGCCTTCCACACGACGATGCCGGAGTCGGCCGCGCGCTACGCCATCGACGTCGAGACGGCCGACGCGCACCGCATCCGCCGCTACGGCTTCCACGGCACCTCGCACGCCTACGTCTCCCGGGCCACGGCCGAGCTGCTGGGCAAGGACCCGTCCGAGGTGAACGTGATCGTGCTGCACCTGGGCAACGGGGCGTCGGCCTCGGCCGTGCGGGGCGGTCGCTGCGTGGACACCTCCATGGGGCTGACGCCTTTGGAGGGGCTCGTGATGGGTACGCGCTCCGGAGACATGGACCCGGCCGTCATCTTCCATTTGATGCGTGTTGGTGGAATGTCCGCCGACGAGATCGACACTCTTCTCAACAAGAAGAGCGGTCTGATCGGTCTGTGCGGCGACAACGACATGAGGGAGATCCGCCGCCGCGTCGACGAGGGCGACGAGCGGGCGGAGCTGGCGTTCGACATCTACATTCACCGCCTGAAGAAGTACATCGGCGCCTATTACGCCGTCCTCGGACGGGTGGACGCGGTCGCCTTCACCGCCGGCGTCGGCGAGAACGCGGCTCCGGTGCGGGAGGCTGCCCTCGCGGGCCTGGAGGAGCTGGGCCTCGCGGTGGACGGCGAGCGCAACGCCGTACGCGGCGACGGGGCGCGGCTGATCTCGCCCGAGGGCGCCCGGGTGGCGGTGGCGGTGGTCCCCACTGACGAGGAATTGGAGATCGCGACACAGACCTACGCGCTGGTAAATGGTTCAGGGAATCACACCTGAGCGGCATCCCGCCCTTTTGTATTTTCCGCCAGACGGAATATTCCGTTGCGAAACAAACCGATAGGATCGCCCCCATGCGCCGTTCGAAAATCGTCTGTACTCTCGGCCCTGCGGTCGACTCCCACGAGCAGCTTGTCGCGTTGATCGAAGCCGGCATGAACGTGGCCCGCTTCAACTTCAGCCACGGCACGCACGCCGAGCATCAGGGCCGGTACGACCGGGTCCGGGCCGCCGCCAAGGAGACCGGCCGGGCCGTCGGGGTCCTCGCCGACCTGCAGGGCCCGAAGATCCGTCTCGAGACCTTCGCCGAGGGTCCCGTGGAGCTGGTGCGCGGTGACGAGTTCACCATCACCACCGAGGACGTCCCGGGCGACAAGACGATCTGCGGGACGACCTACAAGGGCCTGCCCGGCGACGTCAACAAGGGCGACCAGGTGCTCATCAACGACGGCAACGTCGAGCTGAAGGTCACCGAGGTCGAGGGCCACCGGGTGAAGACGATCGTCATCGAGGGCGGCGTCATCTCCGACCACAAGGGCATCAACCTGCCCGGCGCGGCCGTCAACGTGCCCGCGCTGAGCGAGAAGGACGTCGAGGACCTCCGCTTCGCGCTGCGCATGGGCTGCGACCTGGTCGCGCTGTCCTTCGTCCGCGACGCCAAGGACGTCCAGGACGTGCACCGCATCATGGACGAGGAAGGCCGCCGCGTCCCGGTCATCGCCAAGGTGGAGAAGCCGCAGGCGGTGCAGAACATGGAGGACGTCGTGATGGCGTTCGACGGCGTGATGGTCGCCCGCGGTGACCTCGCCGTCGAGTACCCGCTCGAGAAGGTCCCCATGGTGCAGAAGCGCCTGATCGAGCTGTGCCGGCGCAACGCCAAGCCGGTGATCGTGGCGACCCAGATGATGGAGTCGATGATCACCAACTCCCGTCCGACCCGCGCCGAGGCCTCCGACGTGGCCAACGCGATCCTGGACGGCGCCGACGCGGTCATGCTGTCCGCCGAGTCGAGCGTGGGCGCGTACCCGATCGAGACCGTGAAGACGATGTCGAAGATCGTCACCGCGGCCGAGCAGGAGCTGATGTCCAAGGGCCTCCAGCCGCTCGTCCCGGGCAAGAAGCCGCGCACGCAGGGCGGTTCGGTGGCCCGGGCGGCGTGCGAGATCGCCGACTTCCTCGGCGGCCGGGTCCTGGTGGCCTTCACCCAGTCCGGCGACACCGCCCGCCGACTGTGCCGCTACCGCGCCGCCCAGCCGATCGTCGCCTTCACCACCGACGAGGGCACCCGCAACCAGATGGCGCTGAGCTGGGGCGTGGAGCCGTACGTGGTGCCCTTCGTGAACAGCACCGACGAGATGGTCGACCTCGTGGACCAGGAGCTGGTCAAGCTGAACCGCTTCAACGAGGGCGACATCGCGGTCATCACCGCCGGTTCGCCCCCCGGCGTCCCCGGCACCACCAACATGGTGCGGGTCCACCACCTGGGCACCAAGAGCTGACCCGGCAGGGGCCGTGAGGGCCCCTGAACGGCACCGAGGGCGCCCCCTGGATCCAGGGGGCGCCCTCGGTGCGTGCGGCTCCCGAACGGGCTCTGGTGGGCGCTCAGTCGGTGATGTAGTTGTGCAGCCCGGGCACGTGCAGGGTCCCGCCGAACTGGCCCGCCTGAGTGACCTTCACGTTGGTGAAGTAGATCAGCGGGATGTTCAGCGGCGGCGGGTGCTCCGGGTCGAACGTGATCGGGATCAGCCCGAGCAGGTTGCCGGAGATGCTCTCCGTGTACATCACCGTGTCGCCGTCGCGGATCGTGGACGTCGAGCCCTTGGCCGCCTGCACGTGGTAGGTCTTGCCGGACTGCTTGTCCTTGACCGTCTGGTGGAGGTCACCGATGTCGGTGCCGCCGGAGATGACGTACTTCAGGACCTTCTTGACGGTGCCGTTGGCGGTGCGCACCTCGACGATGCCCTTGTAGTCGGCGCCCTTCAGCGTCAGCGAGCTGGCGTTGAGGTACCAGGGGTCGTCGGGCAGCGGCACCTTGTTGTCGACGCCGCCCTCGGCGTCGGTGGCGGCCGGGCAGTCCTCGGGGTCCGTGGTCGGGCTCGCGGACGGGCTGGGGGTGGCGGTGGCCTTGTCCGCCGCCTCCTGCGCCGCCTTCTCGACCGCCTTGGTGGTGTCCTCGACCGCCTCGGACGCCTTGTCGGTGGTGTCCTTGACGGTGTCCTCGGCCGTGCCGACGGCCTTCTCGGTCGTCTCGCGCACGGTGCCGGAGGCGTCCTCGGCGGGCTTCTCGGCCCCCTCGGTGCTCTCCGGGGTCCCGGACGCCGAGGCGGACGGGGTGGGGCTCGGGCTCGCGCCGCCCTTGTTCCCGCCGTCGAAGATGCCCCCGATGGCGTCGCCGATGTCCTCCAGCAGGTTGCCGCCGCTCTCGGACGGCGAGGGGGACGGCGTGGCCGCCGCGTCGTCACCGCCCTCGGCGGGCGCGCTCGCGGACGGCGTCGGCTTCGGCTCGTCCTTGTCGTCGGAACCTGAATCCGGCGAAGAGGAACCGTCGTCGCCCGAACCGCCCGGAGTGGCCGAGGGGGTCGGCGTGGGAGCCGTGTCGCCCTTGTCGTCCTTGTCGTCCGTCGCGCCGTCACTGGCGGAGGGGGACGGCGTGGGCGAGGCGGAGGCGCCGTCCTTGGCGTCCTCCAGGGCCGCCACGCAGTCCTTGTACTCGTCGGCCGTCAGGCTCTTCGACGTCGGCGTCGCCGAGTTGTTGCTGTCGGCGATGGCGAGCGTCGATGTGAAGCCCATCCCCATGAGGACCGCCGTCGGCATCGCCGCCATGGCTATCGCCTTGCCGGTCGGCCTGCTGAACCTGGTGAACAGCGGCTTCTTGGGTGCCGCGTGGCGCGGCCCGGTTCTCACACGGGACGCCTCCACATCAGCCCCGTGGGTCACCTCGTCAGCCGGCACTGTGCCTCCCGTTCGCCCCGTTGGCCGGGTTCGTTCCTGACAGATCGTTCGGCTTGTCCAGCCCGTCCACGGGCTTGAGCACCGTGGTGTCGTGGTCCGTGGCCTCGGGAGCCCCGCCCGTGCCCGTGCTGGCGTGGGTGGCGAGCTGCCCGGCGGGCGGTGCGCCCGGCGCCCAGGCCACGGCCATGGCCCCGCCCACGAGGGCGAGGAGGAAGCCGATGAGGAAGCCGCCGAGGTTGGACACGGGGATGGACACCAGCGCCAGCAGGATGGCCGCGACTCCCGCGAAGACGCGGACGTGCTTCTGGAACCAGAGGCTGACGCCCAGCACGACGAGCAGCACGCCGATGATCAGGGACCCGGCACCCGCGGTGGTCGCCATCGCCAGCGTCAGGTGACCGATCTGGAGGTTCGCGTACGGGAAGTAGGCGATGGGCAGTCCGCTGAGCAGGACGAACAGACCGGCCCAGAACGGCCGCGTACCCCGCCAGGCGCGGAACTGCTGCCTCCGGAGAGTGAACTGGCCGCCTGCGGCAGGAGTCTCGGCGCTCATGGAAAAACAGCTCCCTGGTACGGCGTTGCTGTGGTGGTGATGTGGGCCGCTCGTGAAGGCGCGGCCGGAAGGTGGACGGGCGGGGGCGCCACCGGCTCCCCCGCCCGTCATAGAGTGCTTAGTAGCACTCCTTGACACCCGTCGACAGCGACATCTTCAGGCCGCTGAGCTTGAAGGTTCCGGCGGTGGTCGCCCACGCCGTCTGCTTCACGTCGGTCAGGACCGCCCGGTCCGCCTGCTGGGCGAAGCCGTACGGGTTCGCCGTCTCGCCCTTCCTCATGGCCGGACCCTTGTTGGCGTCCTTGGCGGCCACACCGATGTCGATGTTCTCGAACGTCGCGTCGGCCTCGAGGTCGGCGACATCGATGTAGAGGTTCTGGGCCTCGACCGGCTTGGCACCCTGACCCGCGCGCAGGATCAGGCTGACGTTCCCGAGCACCGGAATGTTCGGGGTGACGACCGACTGGCACAGGTCCTTGATCGTCGCCTGCTTGAACGACGAGACCGCGACCGGGTGGACGGCCTTCTTGCCGTCCATCGTGTAACCCTCGTCGAGGGCGCCGTACTGCGAGAAGCCCGTACCGACGAGCTCCTTGGTCGTGACCTTGAACGACTGGCCGGAGACGCTGAACGACGCGGCGAGAGCGCCCTGCGCGAGGGCGACACCTATCGCAGCCGTGGCGGCGACGCTGGGCACCATGACCACAGCGAACCGCTTCCATCTGGTCCCGCCACGCACCTGGGACTCCATATTTCCTCCTTCTCGGACGTACATCTCCTGTCCTGGCTCGCCCCGAGTCGCGGCTCAGCCGGGCAGGGATGGGAGAAGTGCTACGTCCTCGGGAAGGAGAGCGCCTGCACTCGGCGGCGCAACTAGCGCCCGAATCACCGGCGATCACCCCCGAGCGACAACCACTGGTCGCGCCTGACACGCATCACGCACAACCCTGCTGGACAGGCTTCGCCGAGTGGGCGAAGACCCCCCTGTCCAAGAGCCGGCGCCACTGCCGCCGGCTCTGCTCGGTGGGGACCCAGGACGTCCCGCGACCCAACCGGCTGCCGGGGTACGGGAATGGACCGAGCGTGGCCGATCGTGGTGCATTCTCGCCGCCCGCACAAGGGGGATCGTTACTGGCTAGTAACGGCCGGATAACCGAACAACGACCCATCGGTCTCGGTCGACGACTCAGGGTGGCCCCGGGCGGCAGTACAAAGCTGTTGATCGCTGGACAGAATCCGACAGATCAACGCCCACGACTTACTCGCAGTAACAGCGGCCGCGATTACCAAGTTTTGGTAAAGCGCGGCCGCAGTGACGCTCTGTCGGCAAAGTTTTCACGCGGGCACCACATGCCCGCATGTTTAACGACTGGTCAGAACAGGGCCCGAGCCAGGGCCCTGCGCGCCGCGATCACCCGCGGATCCTCGGGTCCGACGACCTCGAACAGCTCCAGCAGCCGCATCCTGACGGTGTCCCGGTCGTCACCCACCGTGCGCTGCACGGTCTCGATGAGCCGGCCGAAGGCGTCCTCCACGTGGCCGCCCACGAGATCCAGGTCGGCGGCGGCGATCTGCGCCTGCACGTCGGCCGGCTTCTCCGCCGCCTCCTTGCGCACCCGCTGCGGGTCGACGCCCTGCACCCGCTGGAGCAACTCGGCCTGGGCGAGGCCCAGTTTGGCCTCCTCGTTGCCCGGGTCCTCGTTCAGCACGTTCTTGTAGGCCTGGATGGCACCGCCCAGGTCGCCCGAGTCCAGCGCCTGCACGGCGGCCTCCAGGAGGCCGTCGTAGGGACCGGCCGGCCGCTCGGGGGCCGCCTGGGCGCCGCCCGGCTCGGCGTCGGGGTCGACGGCGAGACCGGTCAGGCCGAAGCGCTGCTCGGCGACCTGCACCAGCTGGTCCAGGGTCTGCCGGATCTGTGCCTCGCCCGCGGCCCCCTGGAAGAGCGGCAGCGCCTGCCCGGCGACGACCGCGAACACCGCGGGGATCCCCTGGATGCCGAACTGCTGCATCAGCATCTGGTTGGCGTCGACGTCGATCTTGGCGAGCAGGAAGCGGCCGTTGTACTCGACGGCCAGCCGCTCCAGGACCGGGCTCAGCTGCTTGCAGGGCTGACACCACTCGGCCCAGAAGTCGATGACGACGGGCACCTCGGCGGACCGCTGGAGGACGTCCCTCTCGAACCCCGCCTCATCGACGTCGATGACGAGGTCGGCCGGGGAGATCGCCCCCGTGCCGCCCTCCCGGGCGGCCTGGGCCCGCGCCTGCTCCGCCTTCGCCTTGGCCTCCTGGGCCGCCTTCACCGCGGCGAGGTCGACGACTCCGCTCATGGACATGTTCCGTGGCTGCATGCGTCTATCCTCCCCCGTACTGCGCGCGCGTGTGAAAAACGGTGAGAAAGCCAGGCCGGTCGGGTGCGTTTCGGCGCCGGGTCCCCACCCGCGCCGCGTGTCGAAACCCGTGTACGTCCCGCACGGGCTTTCGCTACGAGTCGTAGCGTAATGCCAGACCGTACCGCCGGGACACCACCCTCCGGTGATCTCCCTCACGGCCACACAGGAACTGCGGGTTTATGGTCAGGGGATGCAGACCCGCAGCCCAGCCGGCCGCGCCGGGCGCCCGCGCAGCGCCGCGGCGGACGCCGCGATCCTGGCCGCCACGCGGGAGGCCCTCGTGGAGCTGGGCTGGTCGAAGCTCACGCTGGGAGACGTCGCGACGCGCGCCGGGGTTGCGAAGACGACGCTCTACCGCCGCTGGGCGGGCAAGAACGAACTGGTCGTCGACGCGGTGGCGGAGCTCTTCGACGAGCTGGAACTCCCGGACCGCGGCTCCCTGGCCGCCGACATCGAGGGTGTGGTGCTCCAGTTCGCCGCGATCCTGGCCCTCCCCGAGGCGAAGAGCGGCCTGATGGCGGTGGTGGCGGAGGCGACCCGCGACGAGGCCCTGCGGGAGCGCATCCGCGCGTCCGTGGTCGACCGCCAGAAGCGCCTGGTCCTGGAGGGCCGCGCCCGGGCCCAGGCGCGGGGCGAACTCCCGCCGGAGCCGGACCCGCGGTCGGCCGCCCGCACGGTCGACCTGATCTTCGACATGGTCGCGGGAGCGGTGGTGCACCGCACCCTGGTGAGCGCGGAGCCGGCGGACGAGGAGTGGGTCCGCGGCTTCACCAGGGTGCTGCTGCAAGGGCTCGGTACGTAGCTCTCAGAACCCGGCGGGCTCGGTGTACACCCCCCACTCGTCCCGCAGCACCCCGCAGATCTCGCCCAGCGTGGCCTCCGCCCGTACGGCGTCCAGCATCGGCTCGATCATGTTGGCGTCCGAGCGCGCCGCCGAGATCATCTCGTCGAGCGCCGCACGCACGCGTGCCTCGTCACGCCCGGCCTTCCGCTCGCGGAGCGTGCGCACCTGCTCCCGCTCCACCTCGTGGCTGACCCGCAGGATCTCCAGGTCGCCGGTGACCGAGCCGGTGTGGACGTTCACCCCGACGACCTTCTTGTCGCCCTTCTCCAGCGCCTGCTGGTACCGGAACGCCGACTCGGCGATCTCGCCGGTGAACCAGCCGTCCTCGATGCCGCGCAGGATGCCGGAGGTGATCGGCCCGATGGGGTGCTGCCCGTCGGGGTGCGCCCGCAGTCCCCGTTCCCTGATCTGCTCGAAGATCTTCTCCGCGTCCGCCTCGATCCGGTCGGTCAGCTGCTCGACGTACCAGGAACCGCCCAGCGGGTCGGCGACGTTGGCGACGCCGGTCTCCTCCATCAGCACCTGCTGCGTGCGCAGCGCGATCTCCGCGGCCTGCTCGCTCGGCAGGGCGAGGGTCTCGTCGAGGGCGTTGGTGTGCAGCGAGTTCGTCCCGCCGAGCACGGCCGCGAGGGCCTCCACGGCGGTCCGTACGACGTTGTTGTACGGCTGCTGCGCGGTGAGCGAGACGCCGGCGGTCTGGGTGTGGAAGCGCAGCCACTGGGCCTTCTCGGACGTCGCCCCGTAGACATCGCGCATCCAGCGGGCCCAGATCCGGCGGGCCGCGCGAAACTTGGCGATCTCCTCGAAGAAGTCGACGTGCGCGTCGAAGAAGAAGGACAGGCCGGGGGCGAAGACGTCTATGTCCAGCCCGCGCGACAGCCCCAGCTCCACGTAGCCGAAGCCGTCGGCCAGCGTGTAGGCCAGCTCCTGCGCGGCCGTCGCCCCGGCCTCGCGGATGTGGTAGCCGGAGACCGACAGCGGCTTGTACGCGGGGATGCCCGCCGCGCAGTGCTCCATCAGGTCGCCGATCAGCCGCAGATGCGGCTCGGGCTGGAAGAGCCACTCCTTCTGGGCGATGTACTCCTTGAAGATGTCCGTCTGGAGCGTGCCGTTCAGGACGGACGGGTCCACGCCCTGCCGTTCGGCGGCCACCAGGTACATGCAGAAGACGGGGACGGCCGGGCCGCTGATGGTCATCGACGTCGTGACGTCGCCCAGCGGGATGTCCTTGAACAGGACCTCCATGTCGGCGGCCGAGTCGATGGCGACACCGCAGTGCCCGACCTCGCCCAGGGAGCGCGGGTCGTCGGAGTCGCGGCCCATGAGGGTCGGCATGTCGAAGGCGACCGAGAGCCCGCCCCCGCCGTTGCGGAGGATCATCTTGTAGCGCTCGTTGGTCTGCTCGGCGTTGCCGAACCCGGCGAACTGCCGGATGGTCCACGTCCGCCCTCGATAGCCGGTCGCGTACAGGCCACGCGTGAAGGGGTACTCCCCGGGCCAGCCGATCCGCTCGAACCCGTCGTACCTGTCCCCGGGCCGCGGCCCGTACACCGGCTCCACGGCATCGCCGGAGAGCGTCGTGAAGTCGGCCTCGCGCTTGCGCGCGGCGTCGTACCGGGCCTGCCAGCGGCGGCGGCCCTCCTCGATGGCGTCAGCGTCCATACCTTCGAATTTACTTGGACGTCCTAGTAAATGTCGATGGCTGACCGCCGCACGTTCGTCCGTACGGCGGTCCGGTTACGCCTTGGCGGTCGCGGGCGCGTCCTCCGCGACCCTGGCCTCGAGCTCGCGGCTGATCCTGCGCTCCACGAAGAACGCGGCCGTGGGGATGGTCCCGGCGAGCAGCACCCAGATCTGCTTGCCCACCCGCCACTTCGCCTTGGAGCCCAGGTCGAAGGCGAAGATCAGGTACACGACGTACAGCCAGCCGTGCGCGATGCTGACGACGCGCGTGAAGTCGGCGGCGCCGTTCAGGTCGAGCACGTACTTGCCGATCATGCCGAGGGTCAGCAGGACCAGCAGTACGCCGGTGACGTAGGCCATCACGCGATAGCGGGTCAGCACGCTCTTTTTCATGCCGTCGAGCGTAACGACCCGTTCCGGGAGATCTCGCCCGGGGTCACTGCTCCTCGAAGTCGCCCGCCGCGATCCGCAGCGGCCGCAGCATCGCGAAGATCTCCGCGCACTCCTCCGCGTCGTACACCCCGAGCCCGAAGTCCATCGCCATCAGGTCGCGGGTGGCCGCCTCGACGACCTCACGGCCCTTGTCGGTGATGCTGGCCAGGGTGCCGCGCCCGTCGTTGGGGTTCGGCCGCTTGGCGACCAGACCCGACCTGACCAGCCGGTCCACGGTGTTCGTCACGGACGTGGGATGCACCATGAGCCGCTCGCCGATCTTGGACATCGGCAGCTCGCCGGACTGGGAGAAGGTGAGCAGCACCAGCGCCTCGTAGCGCGCGAACGTCAGCCCGTAGGGCTTGACCACCGCGTCGACCTCGGCGAGCAGGATCTGCTGGGCGCGCATGATCGACGTGATCGCGGCCATGGACGGCACGTTTCCCCAGCGCTGCTTCCAGCGTTCGTCGGCGCGCGCGATCGGATCGAAGGAGAGACTGAGCGGCTTCGGCACGAACCCGACCTTACCCGCCGGTCACATGGTGGTCAGCCCTGTCTCGGCCTTCGGTCACCCGTGCTCTCGGGCATGATCTCGAAGACCCCGGTCCACCGGTCGTCGTGCAGACAGGCGTTCATCGGCCCGACCAGAGTGGTGTGCTCAGGGTCGGTGCGCCACCGTTTGATGGCTTCGAGGCTCTCCCACTCACTGGTGAGCAGCCATCGACCGGGATCGTCCACGGAGCGGCAGAGCTGTTCGCGCAGATGCCCGGGGGACCGCATGGCGCCGTCGCGTACGCCTTGGTAGGCGGCCACGAAATCCGCTTCCCTTCCCTCCCGGACGCGCAGCAGGCGAACCACTCGCACCCGCGGCGGTGCCGGAGCCTCCCCCGTCACGACGGGTCGAGAACGACGGGGAGTTCCGCGAGCCCGCGGAAGGCGGGGAACGGCACGGTCAGCCAGGGCACGTTCTCCGGCTCCCCGGCCAGGGCCATGCCGGGGTGACGCCCGAAGAGCGTGGTGAGGGCGATCTGCATCTCCAGACGTGCCAGAGGCGCGCCGATGCAGTAGTGCGGGCCGAGGCCGAATGCGAGGTGCGTCGCCTGGACGTTCGGGCGCTCTACGTCCATGCGGTCCGGGTCGGGGAACATCTCCGGGTCGCGGTTGGCCGCGGTGATCGAAATCTGCACGAGCGCGCCCTTGGGGATGAGTGTGTCGCGCATCTTGATGTCTTCCGTCGCATAGCGGAACGTCGAGTTCTCCACGGAGGTCTCGAATCGGAAGATCTCTTCGACGGCTGCGGCCGTCGCCCCCGGGTCCCGGAATGCCAGACGCTTCTGCTCCGGCTGACTGAGCAGGTGGTAGACGGCGTTGCCGATCTGGTACGCGGTCGACTTGTGGCCCGCGAAAAGCAGCACCCACGCGGTGGAGACGAGTTCGTGGTCGGTGAGCGCGCCGTCCTCGTCCCGCGCCGTGACGAGCGCGCTGAGCAGAGCTCCGTCCGGCTCCTTCCGCTTCCGCGCGATCAGGTCCACCAGGTAGTCGCGCA
The DNA here is from genome assembly GCF_964272415.1 of Streptomyces sp. SudanB52_2052. Classification (NCBI taxonomy): domain Bacteria; kingdom Bacillati; phylum Actinomycetota; class Actinomycetes; order Kitasatosporales; family Streptomycetaceae; genus Streptomyces; species Streptomyces sp. SudanB52_2052. Next base: position 2,862,353 of record NZ_OZ186796.1, read on the forward strand.
GGTTGCCCTCGGCCAGTTCCAGCGCCTTTCTGGCCTCCGGCCCGAAGCCGGTCTGTGCGACGGTGGCGGACCATTCCTGGGCTTGCCTGCGTTCGTTCTCCGGGACGCCGAGGAGTTCACAGATCACGTGCAGCGGCAGCGGGAAGCAGAACTCCTGGAGGAGGTTCACGGGCTCCGATGCCGGGCAGCGGTCCAGCAGTTCGTCGGTGATCTCCTGGACCTTCGGACGCAGCGATTCCACCCTCTTGGGGGTGAAGGTGGTGCCGACGATCCTGCGGAGCCTGGTGTGCTTCGGAGGGTCCGAGAAGAGCATATTGTCGTCCAGCGCGATCGACGAGTCGCCGAAGATTCGGTGATAGGCGTCGATGGCGCCGTACATGTCCTTGCTCAGCCGAGGATCGGCCAAGGCGGCACGGGCGTCGTCGTACCGGGTGATGAGATACGTGTCGACCCCGTGTGGAGGCTTCAGCGGGCAGACGGGTGCTGTCGCCCTGAGCGCGGCGTAAACGGGATGCGGGTTGGCGCGAAACTCCCGACTGCAGGCCGAGGCCGCTGCGGCGGCTTCTTCGGGCGACATTTCCTCGGATGCGAACGCTTGCGTCATGGCTGGTCCCGGGGGTCGAGAGTTCCGTCGGTCGGTCACACGATTTCCCGGACGACACTGTGCCGCAAACGCTGCTGGGCCATATGAGTTCGAGCGCCGCAGGATCTGCGCACTTCTCCGGTTACCCGGCCGGCGTACCCCAGGGCGCCCCGGATCGCGCGCGTAAGCGCTGCTTGGTAAACATCGTGGACGGGCCAGTCCACCGTTCCCGGGCTGGGCAGTCACCGGATGACGAGGAAACCAGTGAGCAGACGCGGAGTGGAATCTGTACCAGTTCTCATCGTAGGCGGATCCCTGGTGGGTCTTTCCACCTCCGTGTTCCTGGGGCGTCTCGGAATCGAGCACATGCTCGTGGAGCGGCATGCCGAGACGTCGACGCACCCACGTGGCCGCGGGAACAACGTGCGCACCATGGAGATCTTCCGGACCGCCGGACTCGAGCAGAGCGTGCGGGAGGCCGCTTTCGCTCTCGCCGGGAACGATGGCGTTCTCCAGGTGGACACCCTCGTCGGAGACCAGCGCCGCTGGATCATTCAGGACGTCGCCGCGGGCATGGACGTCTCCCGGGTCAGCTCCTCGAACTGGTGCCTGTGCAGCCAGAACGATCTGGAGCCGGTCCTGCTGAACCGTGCCCGCCAGGGCGGAGACATCCGCTTCGACACGGAACTGCTCTCCTTCACGCAGGACGAAGAGGGGGTCCTGGCTCAGGTCATGCGCCGGGACACCGGTGAGACCCATACCGTGAAAGCCGATTTCCTGGTGGCCGCCGATGGCCCGAGAAGCCCCGTTCGTAAACGTTTGGGAATCGGCCAGTCCGGACCCGGCGCCCTGTTCCACAACGTCAGTGTCACGTTCCGGAGCAAGACCCTCAAGGAATACATCGGGCCGAAGCGCTTCATCGTCTGTTACACCACCGATCCACAGGGGGAGGGCGCCTTGCTGCCCGTGGACAACGAGGAACGATGGGTCATTCATATCCCTTGGTCCGCTGATCGGGGCGAAACCCTGGAGGACTTCGGAAACGAGCGCTGCGCGGCACATATTCGCGCGGCCGTCGGTGTTCCGGACATTGATGTCGAGATCACCGGAAAGGCGCCCTGGCACGCTTCCAAGCGAGTCGCGGACAGCTACGGTCAGGGCCGGGTCTTTCTGGTCGGTGACGCGGCTCATGAAATGCCGCCCAACGGGGCGTTCGGCGCCAACACCGGGATCCAGGACGCCCACAACCTCGCCTGGAAACTCGCCGCGGTGCTGCGCGGCTGGGCCGGGCTGCCGCTGCTCGAGACGTACGAGTGCGAACGACGGCCTGTCGCCGTCACGACGAGTGAGCGGGCCTCCCGGCAGGCCGCCGAGGAGCAGCACCCCGCGCTCGGCCCGGCAGCGGGACGCAACAACGACGCGGCGGACCTCATGACGGTCGCGCTCTGCTACCGGTACGCCTCGGACGCCGTGGTGGGCGCCTCACCCGAGCGGCCGGTCGTCCCGGAAACCTTCCGGATCGACGGGGAGCCGGGGAGCCGCGCACCCCACATGTGGGTCCGCAGAGCGGGCGCCAGGATTTCCACTCTCGATCTGTACGAGCGTTCCTTCGTCCTGCTCGCCGGGGCCGAAGGCCACCCGTGGCGCCGCGCGGCGGAGCAGGCCGGCGAGAACCTGGGCGTTCCGGTCGAGGTGTATCTCGTGGGAGACGGCCGTGAACACGACCTGGTTCCCGAGCCGGATGCCGACTGGGCGGCACTGCACGGCACCGCCGACGACGGGGCCGTCCTCGTCCGCCCGGACGGTTTCGTCGCCTGGCGCGCGCCCACCCACCTGCCGTCTGCCGATCGTGTGCTGACGGACGTGCTGCAGACCGTGCTCTGCCGCGGCTGAGCAGCACCACCCACCGAAACGACCACTGCGAGGACATGCCGATGCCATACGAAGACGGTCCCGTCGCGGGGCGAGTGGACGTCCACCACCATTTCACCGCGCCGGCCTGGCTGGACTGGGCGCAGGAGCGCGGTGTCGTCAACCGCGAGAGGCTGCCCTGGTGGACCCGCTGGGACCTGGACGCGGCTCTGGAGGTCATGGACAAGACGGGCATCGGCACCGCCGTCATGACCGTCGCGATGCTCGGACGGTTCCGCGAGCCCGCGGAGCGCCGGGAGAGCGCGCGGATCGCGCTGCGGGCGGCGGCCGATGTCGTCGAGGACCATCCCGCACGTTTCGCCTTCTTCACTCCTGTGTTCCTGGACGACCTGGAACTCTCGCAGTGGAGCCTCCGTTACGGGCTCGACGAGCTCGGGGCCGTCGGGGTGAGCACGAGAACGAGCATGGACGGTGTCTACCTCGGTGACGCCACCCACGATCGCCTCCTGCAGGAGCTGAACGACCGGTCCGCCGTCATCAGCACGCACCCCATGGAAGTGCCCGCCGGAAAGGACGGCGGGGCCGGACTGCCGGGGATGCCGCCCTTCGTGTGCGACTTCCTCATGGACACCACACGTGCGGCCATCAACCTGATCCGTAACGGCACCCTGGACCGCTATCCGAATCTCAGTTTCGTCCTTCCTCACGGAGGGGGCTTCCTGCCGTACATGGCCACACGGCTCGAACTCTTCGGCGGACACCTCACCCCCGGGATCGAGCCGGGCAGGGTCCGTGACTACCTGCACCGGTTCTACTTCGACACCGCGGGCCCCATGTCTCCCTCCGCCACGCCCACGCTGCTGGCCACGGTGGATCCCGGCCGTGTCCTGTTCGGCACGGACTGGCCACCCACCCCCGGCCAGGTCGTCGCCGACATCGCGGTCCCCTCTCTGGACGGCGATCCCTTCCTCTCGCCGGAGCAGCTCAGGGGCATCAACCGGGAGAACGCCCTGCGTCTGCTGCCGGCACTGGCCCGCTCCGCCTGACTCCTGCCTTGCCTGGCCGCACCCACGGGAGAAGGCCGCCGCCCTCACGGGCGGCGGCCTTCTCCTCTCTCATCGGCGTCACCGGGTGGCCGGGGCCGTGTCTCTCTCCCAGTGGTAGAAGCACCGCGCCATCGCGTCCTTCGGACCGCGCCAGGTCTGCGGGTCGTACGGGCTGACGTACGCCTCCAGCTTGCTGCTGATGTCGCGGAACTCGGGATGCCCGGCCACCCGCGCGATGGCGGGACCCGGGTCCTGCTCGGCCTCGATGAAGTGCATGTACACGTCGCCGAACTGGAAGAGGGAACGCTGGGTCACCCCGACGAGGCGGGGCAGGTCGCCGCGGTCGGAGGCCGCGAAGACCTCGGCGATGTCCGGAGCCGAGTGCGGGGCCATCCGGGCGACGATCAAGGCGTGGTGCATGAGGTCTCCTTACGCGGCGGCGTTCAGGCGGGCGTGACCGGTGAGGTCCGCCGCTCGGCGGCGACCTGCTCGATGTGGTCGCGGATGAGGGCCAGCTGGACGGGCGAGTTGCGGTTGATGATGTCCGTCATCCCGGCGTCGTCGACCGGCGCGTCCGGCCTCATGGCGAAGTCCTGGGTCCAGTGCATCCGGGTGCCGTCGGGGGTCTCCTCGTACTCCCACCGGATGTTCATGTACTCGAACGGACCGGGCTCGACCCGGCGTGCCGTGACGGTGAGCTTGTCGCGGTCGGTGGTCCGCTCCGACACCCAGCTCCACACCTTGCCGTTCTCGTCGGGGTGCATGGTCAGGCGGAAGGTGACCGTGTCGCCCTGCCGGGACAGCACTTCGGCGTCCGCGTACTCGCTGAACAGCTGCGGCCATCTCTCGATGTCGTTGGTCATGTCCCAGACGAGGTCGAGGGGCGCGGCGATGGTGATCTCGTTCTCGGTGTGCCCTGCCATCTCAGGCTCCTGTCATGAGCGTGCTGTTGACGAGGTCGAGGAAGTCGCGGGGGCTCTTGCACTTCTCCGCGTCGGTGGGGAGCGCCCGGCCCTTCCGGTTCTCCAGCTCGCCCACGATGCCGAGGAGGCCGAGCGAGTCCAGCCCGAACTCGGCGAAGGGTGTGTCCACCCGGGCCTCGAGGTCGTGCGGGTCGACGGTGACACCGGCGGCCTTCTTCATCAGTGCCGCCAGCTCTTCGAGGGTCACTTCACTGCTCATGCGCGTTCTCCTTGTCGTACGGGTGCTGTGGGCTTCACCGGGCGGCCGGTCCCGGGGCGCGGCGCAGTACCAGCGCCGCGTTCGAGCCCATGAGTCCACGGCTGAGGACCAGGGCCGTGCTCAGCTCGGCCGGGCGCGCCGTGGACGTCACCAGGTCGATGTCGTGGCAGATGTCGACGACGTTGGGCGTGGGCGGGATCCGCCCTTCTTCCATGGCCATCACCGCGGCCGCGACGTCCAGCAGGGGTGCCCCGCAGTAGGACCGCCCGATGCCGGTCTTGGGAGCCGTGACGGGCACGCGGGTTCCGTGCCGGCCGAGGGCGTCGGCGAGGGCGAGGGCCTCGGCGCGGTCCGCCTCCGGGACACCCATCGCGTCGGCGAAGACCACGTCGATCTCCTCCGGTGCGCAGCCGGCTTCGTCGAGGGCGCCGCGGATGGCATGGGCGAGTCCCTCCCTCGAGCGGTCCCAGCGCGAGGCGCCGGTGAACGTGGCCGCGTGGCCCACCACGGTGGCGCGGACGTCCGCGTCGCGCCGGCGGGCGCGGTCCAGGTCCTCGACGACCAGCACGGCACCGCCCTCGGCCGGCACGAAGCCGCAGGCCTCGGAGGTGAAGGGCCGATAGGCCCGCGCCGGGTCCTCGACGGTGCTGAGTTCGGGGTATCCGAGCTGGCAGACCATCGAGTACGGAGCCAGCGGCGCTTCTGCCGCCCCGACCACGACCACCTCGGTTCCCCGCCCCACGGTCCGGGCGGCGTGCGCGACGGCGTCCAGCCCGCCGGCCTCGTCGCTCGCGACCACCCCGCAGGGGCCCTTGAAGCCGCTGCGGATGGATATCTGGCCCGTGCTGGCCGCGTAGAACCAGGCGATGGACTGGTAGGGACCGACGAACCGGGACCCCTGTCCCCACAGCTTCTGCAGCTCCCGCTGACCGAACTCACCGCCACCGGATCCGGCGGCGGTGACGACACCGACGGAGTACGGGGAGTCGGTGGCGGCATCGCTCAGTCCCGCGTCCTTCAGAGCCGCGCCGGCGGCGGCCATCGCGAAGTGGCTGAACCGGTCGGTCTGGACGAGGAAGGTCTCCTCGATGAGTGCCGTGGGGTCGAATCCCCGGACCTCGCCGGCGACGCGGAGCGGAAGATGCCCGCATCCCTCACGGGTGATCCGGTCGAGTACGGACAGGCCCTCCTCGACGGACTTCCAGTAGGTCTCCGTTTGCAGACCGTTGGGCGCGACCACACCGATCCCTGTGATGGCGGTGCGACGGTTCGGCTGAGCACTCATCGTTTCCTCCCGGCCGGCCCCGTCAGGAGCACCGCGGACTGGAACCCGCCGAATCCGCTGCCCACGGACAGCACGTTGGCGAGCTTGCGCGGCCGCGCGGTGCGCGGCACGTAGTCCAGGTCGCACTCGGGGTCCGGGGTTTCGTAGTTCGCCGTCGGCGGGACCACCTGGTGGGCCAGGGCCAGCACGCAGGCGACGACCTCGATCGCGCCGATCGCGCCGAGCGAGTGGCCCACCATGGACTTGATCGAACTCATGGGCGTGTCGTAGGCGTGGGCGCCCAGGGACCGCTTGACCGCGGCGGTCTCGTGACGGTCGTTCTGGCGGGTGCCCGAGCCGTGCGCGTTGACGTAGTCGATGAGTGAGGGATCCAGCCGGGCCTGCCCGAGCGCGGTGTCGATGGCCCTGGCCATCTCCAGACCCTCACTGGTCAGTCCGGTCATGTGGTACGCGTTGCCGAAGGTGGCGTAGCCACCGATCTCGCAGTAGACGTGCGCGCCGCGGGCACGGGCGTGTTCGAGCTCCTCCAGGACGAGCACGGCGGAGCCCTCCCCCATGACGAATCCGTCGCGGTGGGCGTCGAAGGGCCGGGAGGCGTGCCCCGGGTCGTCGTTGTTCGGCGAGGTCGCCCTGATGGCGTCGAAGCACGCCATGGTGATGGGGGAGATCGGGGAGTCGGACGCTCCGGCGATGCAGATGTCGGCGCGGCCGTCCTCGATCATGTGAAAGCCGTAGCCCACCGCGTCGAGTCCGGAGGTGCAGCCGGTCGACACGGTCTGCACCGGCCCCTGGGCGCCGAAGTGCTCGGCGACGTCGGACGCCAGGGTGCTGGGCGAGAAGGCCCGGTGCAGCTGCGGGCCGGCGGCGCGGTGGTCGACGTCCCACCGTTGCCCTCGCTCGCTGACCAGGACGTAGTCGTGCTCCAGGCGGGTGGTGCCGCCCACGGCGCTGCCGAGCGAGACGGCCACGCGCCACGGGTCCTCGGCGCCGAACTCGATGCCGCAGTCGGCCACCGCCTCCGCCGCGGCGACGACGGCGAACTGTATGTACCGGTCGCTGCGTTCGACCACATCGGGATCGAGGCCGTACGCGAGCGGGTCGAAGTCGCACTCGGCCGCGATACGTGACCGCAGCCCCTCGGGATCGAACAGCGTGATGCCGCGCGTCGCGGTACGGCCGCTCGAGAGGAGGTCCCAGAAGGCCGGCACCCCGATACCGCCAGGCGCCACGACACCGATGCCGGTGACCGCCACCCGCCGGGTCACGAGAGCACCCCGCGTCGCTCGGGCCGCGCGCCGTCCTCCTGCACGGCCGGGTACGTTTCGCCGCTCGCGTTCCCCTCCAGGGCCTCTGTGTCGACGTGGCCCATGCTCGGCTTCGGAGCCAGCGGACCAAGATGGAAGACCATCCGGGCTTCGACGTCACCGACGTTGCGGAAGCGGTGCCGCATGCCGATGGGGACCATGAGGCCCTGGTCGGCGCGGATCGGGTGTGTCACGTCGTCCAGGTCGACTTCCAGCTCGCCCTGGACGACGTAGACGAACTCCTCCGAGTACGGGTGGTAGTGCTCGCTGATGCGTTCACCCGGCTGCATGATGGCCAGGCCCATGAACCCGCTCGTGGAACCCACCGTGAGAGGCGTGAGCAGGGTGCGCAGGTCTCCGCCACGCTTGCGGTTGGGCTCGGTCTCGCTCAGATCCACGATGCGCGGTCGCGTCTTGTTCATGGTCCGTCTCCAGATCGGTCTGTGGGGTGTTGTCCATGGGCGCGTGTCGTCCATGGATCGTCAGGACTGGGCAGCCCTGCGATCGGTGATCAGCGTCATGTCGGCGTGCGCCAGGAGGCGAGTGGCGTCCCGGTCGCCGGAGAGCGGTCCTTCGACGCCGAGCGCGGCGCCGTCGAGCAGGCGGGACAGCACGGCGGCCTTCCTCGTGCCGTGCATGCCGAGCACCCTGACCGGATCGGTCTCGGGGTCCCGCGTGTCGATGAGACGGACGACCAGGTCGTCCCGGTGGAAGACGGTGCTGCGGTGCACGGGGCCGGCGGGGTCGGCCGCGGCGGTCTCGTCCTGCTGGGCGAGCAGCCGCGCCAGTACCATCCCGCAGCCCTCACGGGCCGGGTAGTACAGGGCGTGACGCCGCAGACCGGCCGGCTCCGGCCCGCCGCGCGCCACATGGTGGACGGCCGGCATGGCCGCGCGGATGAAGAAGGCCCGTGCCGACGCGGGGTCGGTCAGGTCCCGGCTCTGTTCCAGGTGCGGATTGAGGGCTTCCTCGACGGCCCGCACCTCCGGCTGACGCGAGACGTGGCGCAGCGCCGTCTGCAGATCGCCCTCCACCTCGACGGTGCGTACGACTCGGTTGCCGTGCATGAACAGCGTCGTGCGGCGCAGTCGTGTGGAGTCGTCGGCGCGGGCCTCAGGCGGCGCGTATCCGGCGAGGATCTCCGCGACCTTCGACTCGGAGCCGGGCTTGACGGTGAACGTCAGCGCGTGGCGCGTCACGCCGTCGCCCACCCGCACCGGCGCCTGGACCCCGTCAGCGGTCCCGGCGGCGGGCGGGAGGGCCCGCCCGGTCTCCCGGACGACGTTGTAACGCAGCGACCGGAGGTCCCGGACGCAGTCCTGCATGGGCCTGACGGTCTCCAGGTGCTCCTCGCTGTTCACCCAGGCGAGATACGGCGGCGCGGTCGCCCATTCGCTCGTGATGAGCCACTGGGACGGGTTCTCCACGGACTGGCACAGCTGGTCACCGAGATGACCGGGAATCGACGCGACCCGGCTGCGCATGTGCTCGTACGCGTCGAGGAACCGTTGCTGGGCGCCTTCGTGGAGATCGACGAGCAGGATGACGCGCAGCCTGGAACCATCGAACGCCGACTGGGAGGTGTACGTCGAAGTGTTCACCGGCAGGCCCTTCCTTCACTGGGCAGACGGCGGCCGCCGTGCCCGGCTGGGGGATGGCGGTCGGCCCTGAGCCCTCATCGTGGGTCGGTGTGCCGGACTCCGCGAGCCGCACGGGTCATCAGGGGGAACTGCCCGGTGCACAGGTCGAGCCGCTCCGGCGCGGATCCGGGCCTGGCCACGGCACAACACAGCCCCGGCTCGTCACGAGCCGGGGCTGTCGTCCTTGCGGCCTACTCGGCGAGATGCCGCTCCACCGTCTCCACCTTGGCTGTGAGCCCGTCCGTCACTCCGGGGCGGATGTCCGCCTTGAGGACCAGGGACACACGCGGGGCCCGCTGCTCGACCGCGGCGACGGCGCGCCTGACGACGTCCATGACCTCGTCCCACTCGCCTTCGATCGAGGTGAACATCGCGTCGGTCCGGTTGGGCAGACCCGACTCGCGCACCACTCGGACGGCGTCGGCGACGTACTCCCCCACGTCCTCCCCGACACCCAGCGGCGTCACGGAAAAGGCGACGATCACGCCTTCACCGCACCTTCCTGGCGCGCCCGGGACGCGATCACCGCGTCCTCGGCCTCACGCCGCAGCTTGCGCTCGGCGAAGAACCCGCCGGCGGGCAGCACCGAGAGCACGAAGTACAGCGCGGCGGTCTTCGCCGACCACTTCGTCCGGTTCCACGCGTCGGCCCAGAAGATCACGTACAGGATGAACAGGACGCCGTGCACCATGCCCATCACCGGCACGGCGTTGAAGTCCGTGGTCCGCTTCAGCACCGAGCAGACCAGCAGGAGGAGGAAGGAGATCGCCTCGGGGGCCGAGACCAGGCGGAGGCGGCGGATGGCGGTGGCGGTCTTGAGGTCCACGGGTCACCTTCGGTGGGAGACGGTCTTGCTGGGGCCTGACGCTCTGCGAAAGCGCTTTGTGAACGCACGCACAAGCGTCCCGGCCCATTGTGGCAAACCACCGCTGGCCCCTCGGCCCGGGGGCCCCTAGGGGTCCGGTCAGGGTCGTTCTCCACCCACGGGCCCTGTCCGTGGCGCCCGGCCTGCGGCTACCGTCGCGTATGTGGCGATGTTCCGACTTCAGAGCAGCAAGGTGCTCGCCGTCGACATGACCGGAGACGCCGTGAAGGCGAAGAACGGCTCGATGGTCGCGTACGACGGCGAGATGGCCTTCAAGAAGCTCAGCGGTGGCGGCGAGGGCATCCGGGGCATGGTGACCCGGCGGCTGACCGGTGAGCAGATGACGTTGATGGAGGTGAAGGGCCGGGGCACCTGCTGGTTCGCCGACCGCGCCTCCGAGATCAACCTGGTCAGCGTCCAGGGCGACAAGCTCTACGTGGAGTCGAGCAACCTGCTCGCGACCGACGGCGGGCTGCGCACGGGCACGGAGTTCACGGGCCTGCGCGGAGCCTCGCAGGGCAACGGCCTCTTCACGACGACCGTCGAGGGCCACGGCCAGGCCGCGATCATGTCCGACGGGCCGGCCGTGGTGCTGCGCGTCAGCCCGCAGTACCCGCTGACCGTGGACCCGGGCGCCTACGTGGCGCACCAGGGGAACCTGCGGCAGTCCTTCCAGTCCGGTGTGACGTTCCGCACGTTGCTCGGGGAGGGCGGCGGCGAGGCCTTCCAGATGCGGTTCGAGGGGGACGGGCTGGTGTACGTGCAGCCGAGCGAGCGGAACACGATCGCGGGAGACGTGTGAGATGGCCTTCCGGGAGATCAACGCGAAGATGGTCGAGGCGACGGTCGCGCCGGGTCAGCGGCTGTTCAGCCAGCGCGGCGCGATGCTCGCCTACCGGGGCGAGGTGTCCTTCACACCCAACATGGCGGGCGGCCAGGGCGGGATCATGTCGATGATCGGCCGCCGGGTCGCCGACGAGGACACGCCGTTGATGACCGTCGAGGGCAGCGGCACGGTCCTGTTCGGGCACGGCGGGCACCACGTCCAGGTCATCCGGCTCGCCGGCGACACGCTGTACGTGGAGGCCGACCGCCTCCTGGCCTTCGAGGGCACGCTCCAGCAGGGCACGATGTTCCTGGGCTCGCAGGGCGGCGTCATGGGCATGGTCCGGGGGCAGGTCAGCGGCCAGGGGCTGTTCACGACCACGCTCAAGGGACACGGGGCCGTCGCGGTCATGGCCCATGGCGGGGTGATCGAGATCCCGATCACGCCCCAGCGGCCGGTCCATGTGGACCCGCAGGCCTACGTCGCCCACCACGGCGACGTCCGCAACAAGCTGTCCACCGCCCTGGGCTGGCGGGACATGGTGGGCCGCGGCTCGGGCGAGGCGTTCCAGCTGGAGCTGAGCGGCAGCGGTGCGGTGTACGTCCAGGCGTCGGAGGAGAAGCTGTGAGCACGTACGGAACCCCGGGCGCCGGCCCCGCGGTCTTCGACCCGGCGACCCTGCCGCCCGACGACAACGTCAATCCCTACACCTTCTGCGTGGAGCTCAAGGGGAGCCAGTGGTTCCTGCAGAAGGGGAAGATGATCGCCTACTACGGCTCGATCGACTTCAACGGCGTGGGACACGGTCGGCTGGACCGTCTTGTCCGTACGTCCTTCCATTCGCCTCTGCACGCTAGCGACTGGGTCGTGGCGGAGGGCTCGGGCAAGATGCTCCTCGCCGACCGGGCCTTCGACGTGAACTCGTACGACCTGGAGGACGGCAATCTGACCATTCGCTCCGGCAACCTGCTTGCTTTTCAGCCAACTCTCGCACTGAAGCAATCAATCGTGCCGGGTTTTCTCACCCTCATCGGAACCGGAAAGTTCGTGGCCGCGTCGAACGGGCCGGTGGTGTTCATGGAACCCCCGATCCGGGTCGACCCCCAGGCCCTGGTCGGCTGGGCCGACTGCCCCTCCCCCTGCCACCACTACGACCACGGCTACATGACCGGCGTGATGGGCGGTCTACGTGCGCTGACGGGCCTCGGAGGGGTCTCCGGCGAGGAGCACCAGTTCGAGTTCGTCGGCGCCGGCACGGTGCTGCTCCAGTCGTCCGAGACCCTGATGGCCGAGCAGGACACGGGAGCCGTTCCGCACCAGGCCGGCGTGCCCGGCGGCGGGGCGCACGGCCCCCAGGCCGGGCAGTCCGGGGCACCGCGTCTTCCCGGACAGCTGGGGGACCTCCAGCGTCGCTTCGGGCTGTGAGCGGTAGTCTGCGGAGTGTGACATCGAACGCCTGCGCACCAACGTTCGGCAGGCGTGCGTCGTCACACGAAAACCCTCACTAGTTCGCCTTTCAACCTTTTAGGTAGACTTCATTCATGGAGACCGAGACGGCCACTCGCTGGCTGACCGATGCGGAGCAGTGCGCCTGGCGCACCCACCTGGAGGTCAACAGGCTGTTGACGTACCAGCTCGAGAAGGACCTGCAGCCGTTCGGCCTGACAATGAACGACTACGAGATCCTGGTGAATCTCTCCGAGTCCGAGGACCAGCGGATGCGGATGAGCGACCTCGCCTCCGCCACCCTCCAGTCCAAGAGCCGCCTCTCGCACCAGATCACGCGCATGGAGAACGCGAACCTGGTCCGGCGGGAGAACTGCGAGTCCGACCGCCGGGGGCTCTACGCCGTCCTCACCGAGCACGGCATGGCGACGATGCAGAAGGTCGCGCCCCACCACGTGGCGTCGGTGCGCAGGCACTTCATCGACCTGCTGTCCCCCGAGGCCCTGACGGAGCTCGACAAGGCCCTCAAGCCCATCGCGGAGCACCTGCGCGGCCAGCGCGGGCGCCCGTGACGGCAGCCCGCTAGGCGAGGGGCAGGCGGAGTTCGAACAGGGCTCCGCCTGCGGGTCCCTGTCCGGCCGTCAGCGTGCCGCCGTGCCTCACGGCGACGTCCCGGGCGATGGCGAGGCCCAGTCCGGCACCGCCGTCGTCGCGGCTGCGGGCGGCGTCCAGCCGGACGAACCGCTCGAAGATCCGCTCCCGGTCGCCCTCGGGCACACCGTCCCCGTCGTCCGCCACACCGACGACGGCCCGGTCCCCCTCGCGCCGCACGCTCACGGTGACGGCCGTCCGGGCGTGCCGCTGGGCGTTGTCGAGCAGATTGGCCAGCACCCGCCCCAACTGCCCCCGCGATCCGGCCACCTCCACCGGCTCCGCGTCCACCGTCACGCCCGTCCGCCCCTCGGCCTCCTCCCGGGCCAGCCCGGCGAGGTCGACGCGCGCGTCATGGGGCCGCTCCCCCGCGTCCAGCCGGGCGAGCAGCAGCAGATCGGCGGCGAGCCGCTGGAGCCGCACGGTGTCCTCCACGGCCCCGTCGAGGTCGAGCAGTTCGGGATGGGCGGCGGCCACCTCCAGCTGCGTCCGCAGCGAGGCGATGGGGCTGCGCAGCTCGTGGGAGGCGTCGGCGACGAAGCGCCGCTGCCGCTCCACGGACGTCTCCAGGGCGGCGAGCGTCTCGTTGGTGGTGCTGGCGAGCCGGGCGATCTCGTCGTGGGTGTCCGGCTCGGGGACGCGCCGGGCGAGGTCCTCGGACTGGGTGATCGCGGCCATCTCGCGCCGGATGCCCTCCACCGGCCGCAGGGCCCGCCGGGTGACCAGCCAGGTCACGCCCGCAACCACGCCCAGCAGCAGCGGGAACCCGATCAGCATCACGGTCAGCGCGCTCCGCACGGCCCCGTGCTCGGCGGCCAGCGGGGCACCGGCGAAGACCTTGAGGTGCCCCCGGTCATGGGTCTCCACCTCCACGGCGGCGAACCGGTAGTCCTCCGTGTCCCCGTCGACCGTCGCCGACCCGTTCCTGAAGACGCTCTCCCCGGAGATCTCCCCCGGTTCGAGAGACGCGCCCGAGTCGCCGGAGTCATCGGCGTCGTCATCGTCGTCCCCGCGTGGCGCCGCGGCCGACGGCTGCGCCTTCACCTTCGCGCTGTCCGTACCGCTGATCCGCTGCAGGTCCTCACTGACCGCGACCAGCCGCTTGTCCTCGTCGAGGACCTGCACCGGCCCGACGTCCCCGTCCAGGCCCGACAGCTTGTCGTACGGCGTCCCGGCGGCGAGCTCGGAGGCGACCGCCCGCGCGGAGCGCTCCGCCTGCGTGCCGGCCTCGCCCATCAGATTCGACCGCAGCGACAGCAGCACGGCGGCCCCGGCCGCGACGAGCGCCACCGCGACCACGAGCGTGGCCGCCAGCGTGGCCCGCGCCCGTACGGACCCGAAGAGCCGCCTCACGGCGAGGTCTCCAGCCGGTACCCGGCACCGCGCACGGTCCGGATCAGCCCCGGCCGCAGCTTGCGCCGCAGGGTGCTGACGTACACCTCGACGATGTTCGGGTCGCCCTCGTACGCGAAGTCCCAGACGTGCTCCAGGATCTCGGACTTGGACACCACCTCGCCCGCCCGCAGCACGAGCTGCTCCAACACGGAGAACTCCTTGGCGGTGAGGGAGATCTCGTCCTCCCCGAGGAACACCCGGCGAGCGGCCGTATCCACCTTCAGGTCCCCGTGCACATGCACGGGCGAGGCCCCCGCACCCTGCCCGCGCCGCCGCAGCAGCGCCTTGATCCGGGCGACGAGCACGACGTACGAGAACGGCTTGGTCAGGTAGTCGTCCGCGCCCGTGTCGAGCCCCTCGGCCTCGTCGTACTCACCGTCCTTGGCGGTCAGCATCAGGATCGGCACCTCGTGCCCGGCGGCGCGCAGGGCGGCGCAGACCCGGTAGCCGTTGAGGCCCGGCAGCATGATGTCGAGGATCACCAGGTCGTACGCCCCCTCCGAGGCCTGGTGCAGCCCCTCCCGACCGTCGTGGACGACGTCCACGGCGTACCCCTCGGCCGTCAGGCCCCTGGCGAGCGACAGGGCCAGCCGCTTCTCGTCCTCCACGATCAACAGGCGCATGCGTAAAGAGTGGCAAAGGGAACCTGAAGATCCCTTCAGGGGGTTTCAGGTTCCTCTCAGCCTCCGTCGGCCAGAGTCGAAGACGTCGAAAACGAAACGACTCGGGAGGAATCCGCATGAAGCGCAACATCGTGATCGCCGCTGTGACCGCTGCCGCTCTGATCGGAGGCGGTACGGCCACGGCCCTGGCGACCACGGGAGACGACACGGGCTCGGCGCGGCAGACGGCCGACACCCGGCTGTCGGGCGACGACGTCCGTGACGACCAGGACGGTGCGGACGACCGCGACGACGACGCTGCTCGGGTCTCCTCCTCCGACGTCACCGCGCCCGAGGCGATCGCCTCCGCGCTGAAGCACACCTCGGGTACGGCCGTCTCCGCCGAGCTGGACGACGAGGACGACAGCGCCAAGGTGGTCTGGAAGGTCGATGTCCTGTCCGGCGACAACACCTGGCACAGCGTGAGCGTCGACCCGTCCAGCGGCAAGGTCCTCGGTTCGCACGCCGACGACGAGGACGACACGGCGCAGGTGCGGGCGACCCTGAAGGGTTCCTCGGTGACGGCCGAGGAGGCCGCGAAGGCTGCCGCCGACAAGGGCGTGGTGACCTCCGTCGACCTGGACGAGGACGGCAAGAACAAGTCCTGGGAGGCCGAGACCCGCACGTCCGGCGGCGCCGAGCAGGACTGGAAGATCGACCTGAAGACGGGCAAGGTCACGGCGGACCGCTCCGACGCGCAGGACGACGCCGCCGCCGACGACCAGGACTGACCACTCACTGCCCGATATCAACCGCCCCGGCGTCTGTGCTGACGCCGGGGCGTTACGCAACCCGGCGCAGCGGGGTACCGCTGCGCCCACCCGTGCCGCCCCTGGCGGCACGCATGCCCGCAGCTGAGCGGGACGCCAGGGTGAGCCACGACGCGCCCGCACCCGCCGTCGTACGCAAGGGGCCGTGTCGGGGGGTGTCCGCCCGCAGCGGTTGGCGCGTCAACGAACAGTCGGTCGGCACGCAAGTCGATCGCGCCGTTCCGAGGACGGACACCCCCCGGCGCGGCCCCGACCCACCACCGGCGAGTAGGCGCGACACAAGCCCCCACACAGCCGCACAGGCCGCCGCAGGCCCCCCGGCTCAACCGCCGGAGGCAGAGGCGCTCGTCAACCCCGCGACCAGCTCGTCCGCCGCCCGATAGGGGTCCAGTTCCCCGGCCACGATCCGCTCCGCAAGCGCCCCCAGCCGCCGGTCCCCGTGCAGGTCCCCGATCCGCTCCCGCAGCGCCGTCACCGCGATCGTCTCGACCTCGCGCGAAGCCCGGGCCATCCGCCGTTCGGCGAGGACCCCCCGCTCCTCCATCCAGGCCCGGTGCTTCTCCAGCGCCTCGACGACCTCGTCCACGCCCTCGCCCCGCGCGGCGACCGTCTTGACGATCGGCGGGCGCCAGTCGCCCGGCCCCCGCGCCTCCCCCAGCCCCAGCATGTGGTTCAGCTCGCGGGCCGTCGCGTCGGCCCCGTCCCGGTCGGCCTTGTTCACGACGTACACGTCGCCGATCTCCAGGATCCCGGCCTTGGCCGCCTGGATCCCGTCCCCCATCCCGGGCGCGAGCAGCACCACGGACGTGTCCGCCTGCGAGGCGATCTCCACCTCGGACTGCCCGACCCCCACCGTCTCGACGAGGATCACGTCGCAGCCGGCCGCGTCCAGCACCCGGATCGCCTGGGGCGCGGCCCACGCCAGCCCGCCCAGATGCCCCCGCGTCGCCATCGAGCGGATGTACACGCCCGGGTCGGACGCGTGCTCCGACATCCGCACCCGGTCCCCGAGCAGCGCACCGCCGGAGAACGGGGACGACGGGTCGACGGCGAGCACGCCGACCCGCTTGCCCTGCTTGCGGTAGGCGGTGACCAGCGCCGAGGTCGACGTCGACTTGCCGACCCCGGGCGACCCGGTCAGCCCCACCACGTACGCCCCTCCGGTCAGCGGCGCGAGCGCCGCCATGACCTCCCGGAGCTGCGGGGACGCCCCCTCCACCAGCGAGATCAGCCGGGCGACGGCCCGCGGCCGCCCCTCCCTGGCCTGGGCCACCAGCGTGGAGACGTCCTGCATCACAGCTCCGTTCGTGAAAGGGGGATCCGAAACCGCCGTCAGGCCTTCGGTACCCGGACGATCAGCGCGTCACCCTGACCACCGCCACCGCACAGCGCGGCCGCGCCCACACCGCCGCCCCGCCGCTTCAGCTCCAGCGCCAGATGCAGCACGAGACGCGCACCGGACATCCCGATCGGGTGACCCAGGGCAATGGCACCACCGTTGACATTCACCTTTTCGGTGGACACCCCGAGGTCCTTCATGGACTGCACGGCGACCGCCGCGAACGCCTCGTTGATCTCGATGAGGTCGAGGTCCTCGACGCCCAGCCCCTCCTTCTTCAGCGCGTGCTGGATCGCGTTGGACGGCTGCGACTGCAGCGAGTTGTCCGGCCCGGCCACGTTCCCGTGGGCCCCGATCTCGGCGATCCACTCCAGGCCGAGTTCCTGCGCCTTGGCCTTGCTCATCACGACCACGGCGGCGGCACCGTCGGAGATCTGCGAGGCGGAACCGGCCGTGATCGTGCCGTCCTTGGAGAAGGCGGGGCGCAGCTTGCCGAGCGACTCAACGGTCGTGTCGCCGCGGATGCCCTCGTCCTTGCTGAACAGCACCGGGTCGCCCTTGCGCTGCGGGATCTCGACGGGCGTGATCTCGGCCTCGAACAGGCCGTTCTTCTGCGCGGCGGCGGCCCGCTGGTGGGACAGCGCGGCGATCTCGTCCTGCTCGGCCCGGCCGATGCCGAGGCGGGTGTTGTGCTTCTCCGTGGACTCGCCCATGGCGACGCCGTCGAAGGAGTCGGTCAGGCCGTCGTAGGCCATGGCGTCGAGCATCTGCACCGCGCCGTACTTGAAGCCCTCGCGGGACTTGGGCAGCAGGTGCGGGGCGTTGGTCATGGACTCCTGGCCGCCGGCGACGACCACGTCGAACTCACCCGCGCGGATCAACTGGTCGGCGAGCGCGATCGCGTCGAGGCCCGAGAGGCACACCTTGTTGATGGTCAGCGCCGGCACGTTCATCGGGATGCCGGCCTTGACCGCGGCCTGACGCGCCGGGATCTGCCCCGCCCCGGCCTGGAGCACCTGCCCCATGATCACGTACTGCACCTGGTCGCCGCCGATCCCCGCACGGTCGAGGGCGGCCTTGATCGCGAAGCCGCCGAGGTCGGCTCCGGAGAAGGACTTGAGCGAACCGAGCAACCGTCCCATGGGCGTACGCGCGCCCGCGACGATCACCGAGCTGTTCGCTTCGGAGGTTCCAGAAGACATGAGCTGCGATCCCCTTACCGGCTGCACAGCCGAGGAGTGAACGAGGGTTTACTTCGAATGTACTGACCGGTACTCCACCCCGTCATCGGGCTGTCGGTGTGATCGCGCGCACGTTGCGTAACCACCGCAGGAGCGCTGCACTGAATCCATGCTGACGCGAATCGACCACATCGGAATCGCCTGTTTCGACCTCGACAAGACCGTCGAGTTCTACCGTGCCACCTACGGCTTCGAGGTGTTCCACTCCGAGGTCAACGAGGAGCAGGGCGTGCGCGAGGCCATGCTCAAGATCAACGAGACGTCCGACGGCGGCGCCTCCTACCTGCAGCTTCTCGAGCCGATCCGCGAGGACTCCACCGTCGCGAAGTGGCTGGCGAAGAACGGCGAGGGCGTCCACCACATCGCTTTCGGTACGGCGGACGTCGACGCCGAGTCCGCGGACATCCGCGACAAGGGCGTACGCGTGCTGTACGAAGAGCCGCGACGCGGTTCCATGGGGTCACGGATCACCTTCCTGCACCCCAAGGACTGCCATGGCGTACTGACAGAACTGGTCACTTCGGCGCCTGTTGAGTCACCTGAGCACTGACCCTCGTACATAGAGGCCGGTAGGGTTGGGTGCGGTCGCCGCTCAGCCAGGGTGACCGCGGTCCCGCCGTGCGACGGCAGGACCACCGGGGTCCGGGTTTCGGGGGAAGAGCGTCGGGGCAGCAGCCTCTGCTCCGCCGATGATCTGACACCATTCCCCGGGGGCCCCGTTCGGCGGATGGACGGAGCTCGTTTGGAGAGAGTTGCGACCAGGGGACGGATGGGACCGCGCAGTGCGGGGCTACGAGAGCCAGGAGCGAGAGCCGGCGGCTGACGTCGACCACCTCTCTCGGTTCGAAGCCGAGATGAAGCGGCTGAAGACCGAACGGGAAAAGGCGATCCAGCACGCCGAGGACCTCGGCTACCAGGTCGAGGTGCTGCGCGCCAAGCTGCACGAGGCGCGGCGCACCATCATGTCCCGGCCCTCCTTCGAGGGGGGCGACATCGGCTGGCAGGCCGAGCAGTTGCTGCGCAACGCGCAGATGCAGGCCGACCAGATCCGCGCGGACGCCGACCGGGAGCTGAGCGAGGCCCGGGCCCAGACCCAGCGGATCCTCCAGGAGCACGCCGAGCAGGCGGCCCGCCTCCAGGCGGAGCTGCACCAGGAGGCGGTGACCCGCCGCCAGCAGCTGGACCAGGAGCTGGCCGAGCGCCGCCAGACGGTCGAGTCGCACGTCAACGAGAACGTGGCGTGGGCGGAGCAGCTGCGGGCCCGCACCGAGCAGCAGGCCCGCCGGCTGCTGGAGGAGTCCCGCGCCGAGGCCGAGCAGGCCATGGCCACCGCCCGCGCGGAGGCCGAGCGGCTGACGACGGAGGCCCGGCAGCGGCTGACGAACGCGGCCGAGGAGGCCCGCGCCGAGGCCGAGCAGATCCTGCGGCGCGCCCGCACGGACGCCGAGCGCCTGCTCAACGCCGCCTCCACACAGGCCCAGGAGGCCACCGACCACGCCGAGCAGCTGCGGACGTCCACCGCCTCGGAGTCGGAGTCGGCGCGCCGCCGGGCCCAGGAGCTGAGCAAGGCCGCCGAGCAGCGGATGGCCGAGGCCGAGGAGGCGCTGCGCAAGGCGCAGACCGAGGCGGAGAAGCTGGTCGCGGAGGCCAAGGAGGCCGCCGCCAAGGCCCTGGCGAGCGCCGAGTCCGCGAACGAGACGCGGACGCGCACCGCCAAGGAACAGGTCGCCCGGCTGGTCGAGGAGGCCACGAAGGAGGCCGAGAACACCAAGTCCGAGGCCGAGCAGATCGTCGCGGACGCCCGTGCCGAGGCCGAGAAGATCGTCGCGGAGGCCTCCGAGAAGGCCCGCACGCTCACGGCCGAGGAGACCGCGACCCAGCTGTCCAAGGCGGCCCGGACGGCCGAGGAGGTCCTCACCAAGGCGTCGGAGGACGCCAAGAAGACCACCAAGGCCGCGGCCGAGGAGGCCGAGCGGATCCGCAAGGAGGCCGAGGCCGAGGCGGACCGGCTGCGCGCCGAGGCACACGACATCGCCGAGCAGCTCAAGGGCGCGGCGAAGGACGACACCAAGGAGTACCGCGCCAAGACGGTCGAGCTGCAGGAGGAGGCCCGCCGGCTGCGCGGCGAGGCCGAACAGCTGCGGGCGGACGCCGTCGAGGAGGGCGAGAAGATCCGCGCCGAGGCCCGCAAGGAGGCCGTGGCGCAGATCGAGGAGGCGGCGAAGTCCGCCGAGGAACTGCTCGCCAAGGCCAAGGCGGACGCCGACGAGCTGCGCACGACCGCCCAGACGGACAGCGAGAAGGTCCGCACCGAGGCCATCGAGCGGGCGACGACCCTGCGCCGGCAGGCCGAGGAGACCCTCCAGCGCACCCGGCAGGAGGCCGAGCGGCACCGCGAGGAGGTCATCGAGCAGGCCGAGGCCCTCAAGGCGGACGCCGAGCGCGCGGCGCGGGAGCTGCACGAGGAGACCGAGCGGGCCGTAGAGGCCCGCCGCGCGGAGGCCGCCGAGGAACTGACGCGGCTCCAGACGGACGCGGAGGAGCGGCTGGCGGCGGCCGAGCAGGCCCTGTCGGACGCCCGTGAGGAGGCCGCGCGGATCCGCCGCGAGGCCGCCGAGGAGAACGAGCGGCTGCGCGCCGAGGCCGCCGAGCGGATCCGCACGCTCCAGCAGCAGGCCGAGGCCGAGGCCGAACGGCTGCGCGACGAGGCCGCGTCGGACGCGTCCGCGGCGCGCGCCGAGGGCGAGGCCGTCGCCGTACGCCTGCGGTCGGAGGCCGCGAGCGAGGCCGAGCGGCTGAAGTCGGAGGCGCAGGAGAGCGCCGACCGGATGCGCGCGGAGGCGCAGGCCGCCGCCGAGCGGCTCGCCACGGAGGCGTCCGAGACGCTGGCCGCCGCCCAGGAGGAGGCCAACCGGCGCCGCCGCGAGGCCGAGGAACTCCTCGGCAGCGCCCGGCAGGAGGCCGACCAGGAGCGCGAGCGGGCCCGCGAACAGAGCGAGGAGTTGCTGGCCTCGGCGCGCAAGCGCGTGGAGGAGGCGCAGACCGAGGCCGTCCGGCTGGTCGAGGAGGCCGACCGGCGCGCCACGGAGATGGTGTCGGCGGCCGAGCAGCACGCGCAGCAGGTCCGGGACTCCGTCGCGGGGCTGCACGAGCAGGCGCAGGAGGAGATCGCCGGGCTGCGCTCCGCCGCCGAGCACGCGGCGGACCGTACGCGCCGGGAGGCCCAGGAGGAGGCGGACCGGGTCCGCTCCGACGCCTACGCCGAGCGGGAGCGGGCGAGCGAGGACGCGGGCCGGCTGCGCCGCGAGGCGCACGAGGAGACCGAGGCCGCCAAGGCGCTCGCCGAGCGGACGATGTCCGAGGCGATCGCGGAGGCGGAGCGGATCCGCACGGAGGTCTCCGAGCACGCCCAGCGGGTGCGCACGGAGGCGTCGGACACCATCGCCGAGGCCGAGCAGAGCGCCGCGCGCACCCGGGCGGACGCCCGCGAGGACGCCAACCGCATCCGGTCGGACGCGGCGACGCAGGCGGACACCCTCATCACCGAGGCCCGCAACGAGGCGGAGCGGCTCACCACCGAGACGGTCCAGGAGACCGACCGGCTGCGGATGGAGACGGTCACCGAGGCCGAGCGGGTCCGCACCGAGGCCCTCTCCGCGGCCGAGCGCGTCCGTTCCGAGGCGGCCGCGGAGGCCGAGCGGCTGCGGGCCGAGTCGGTCGCCAAGGCCGACCAGCTGATCGGGGAGGCCACCGGCGAGGCGGAGCGGCTGCGGGCCGAGGCCGCCGAGACGGTCGGCTCGGCGCAGCAGCACGCGGAGCGGGTCCGTTCCGAGGCCGAGCGCGTCAAGGCCGACGCGGAGGCGGAGGCGGAGCGGCTCGTCGCGTCGGCGCGCGAGGAGGCCGACCGCACGCTGGACGAGGCCCGCAAGGACGCCAACAAGCGGCGCTCCGAGGCGGCCGAGCAGGTCGACAAGCTCATCTCGGAGACCACGGCCGAGGCGGACAAGCTGCTCGGCGAGGCGCAGCAGCAGGCGCACAAGACCACCGCGGAGGCCGAGGCGCAGGCCGACACGATGGTGGGCGCGGCCCGCAAGGAGGCCGACCGGCTCGTGTCCGAGGCGACGGTCGAGGGCAACTCGCTGGTGGAGAAGGCCCGTACGGACGCGGACGAGCTGCTGGTCGGCGCGCGTCGGGACGCCACGCAGATCAGGGAGCGCGCCGAGGAGCTGCGCGACCGCATCACCTCGGAGATCGAGGAGCTGCACGAGCGGGCCCGCCGTGAGTCGGCCGAGACGATGAAGGCGGCGGGCGACCGCTGCGACGCGCTCGTCAAGGCGGCCGAGGAGCAGCTCGCGAAGGCGCAGGCGAAGGCCAAGGAGATCGTGTCGGAGGCCAACTCCGAGGCGGGCAAGGTCCGTATCGCCGCGGTGAAGAAGGCGGAGGGGCTGCTCAAGGAGGCCGAGCAGAAGAAGACCACGCTGATCCGGGAGGCCGAGGAGCTCAAGGCCGAGGCGATCCGCGAGGCCAAGCGCACGGTCGAGGAGGGCAAGCGCGAGCTGGAGGTCCTGGTCCGCCGTCGCGAGGACATCAACGCGGAGATCTCCCGTGTCCAGGACGTGCTGGAGGCGTTGGAGTCCTTCGAGGCCCCGTCCGCGGCCAAGGACAACGGGGTCAAGGCGGGAGCGGCGGTCGGCGCACCCCGTTCGGGTGGCAAGACTTCGGAAAGCTAGCGAAGCGGGGCGAATCCGGTGTCTGCTGGGGTCTTTGACCACGTCTTTGGCAAGCAGTCCGACGGACGGCCACTCAAAAGGGGTCTCATTTTGCAGATCAAACGCGCATCCGCTCGATGACACACCGTTTCGGCCCCTAGGATTCCACCTATCACCTCACCGGTCTCATTCGACAGGAACCCCATGAGCGACACTTCCCCCTACGGCTTCGAGCTTGTGCGGCGTGGGTACGACCGCGCTCAGGTGGACGAACGTATCTCCAAGCTCGTCTCCGACCGTGACAGCGCTCTCGCCCGCATCACCGCTCTGGAAAAGCGCATCGAGGAGCTCCACCTCGAGACGCAGAACGCCCAGGCCCAGATCAGCGACGCCGAGCCGTCGTACGCGGGTCTCGGCGCGCGCGTGGAGAAGATCCTCCGCCTCGCCGAGGAAGAGGCGAAGGACCTGCGCGAGGAGGCCCGGCGCGCGGCGGAGCAGCACCGCGAGCTCGCCGAGTCGGCGGCCCAGCAGGTGCGCAACGACGCCGAGTCGTACTCCGCGGAGCGCAAGGCCAAGGCCGAGGACGAGGGCCTGCGGATCGTCGAGAAGGCCAAGAGTGACGCCGCCCAGCTGCGTGCCGAGGCGCAGAAGGACGCGCAGTCCAAGCGCGAGGAGGCGGACGCCCTCTTCGAGGAGACCCGCGCCAAGGCCGCGCAGGCCGCCGCCGACTTCGAGACGAACCTCGCCAAGCGCCGCGAGCAGTCCGAGCGCGACCTGGCCTCCCGTCAGGCCAAGGCCGAGAAGCGCCTCGCCGAGATCGAGCACCGCGCCGAGCAGCTCCGCCTGGAGGCGGAGAAGCTGCGCACGGACGCCGAGCGCCGCGCCCGCCAGACGGTGGAGACGGCCCAGCGCCAGGCCGAGGACATCGTGGCCGACGCCAACGCCAAGGCCGACCGCATCCGTTCGGAATCCGAGCGCGAGCTGGCCGCCCTCACCAACCGCCGCGACAGCATCAACGCCCAGCTGACGAACGTCCGCGAGATGCTCGCGACGCTCACGGGCGCCGCGGTGGCCGCGGCCGGCACGCCGGCCGAGGACGAGCCGATCTCCCGTGGGGTCCCGGCCCAGCAGTCCCGGTAACAGCCCGGCATACGGAGTCTGAATCTCCGCAAAGCCCTCTGCCGCTCGGGTGGCAGAGGGCTTTGTCCCGTTCTAGCGTGGCGGCATGATTGAGCTGGAGGGGCTGACCAAGCGGTACGGCGAGAAGGTGGCGGTCAACAACCTGTCCTTCACCGTCAGACCGGGCATCGTGACCGGCTTCCTCGGGCCGAACGGCGCGGGCAAGTCCACCACCATGCGGATGATCCTGGGTCTCGACCACCCGACCGCCGGCGACGTCCGCATCGACGGCAAGCACTACCAGCAACTCAAGGACCCGCTGACGTACATCGGTGCCCTGCTGGAGGCCAAGGCCTGGCACGGCGGGCGCAGCGCCTACAACCACCTGCTGTGCCTCGCGCAGAGCAACGGCGTCCCGAAGCAGCGGGTCGGCGAGGTGCTGGAGACGGTCGGGCTGACGGCGGTCGCGAAGAAGAAGACCAAGGGCTTCTCGATGGGCATGGGGCAGCGGCTGGGCATCGCGGCCGCGCTGCTCGGCGATCCGCGGATCCTGATGTTCGACGAGCCGGTCAACGGCCTCGACCCCGAGGGCATCCACTGGATCCGCACCCTGATGAAGTCGCTGGCCGCGCAGGGCCGGACCGTGTTCGTCTCCTCCCACCTGATGAGCGAGATGGCGCTGACGGCCGACCACCTCGTCGTCATCGGGCAGGGGCGGCTCCTCGCGGACACCTCCATGGCCGACTTCATCGACCGGAACTCACGGTCGTACGTCCGGGTCCGCACACCGCAGCGGGAGCGGCTGCTCGACGTGCTGCACCAGGCGGGCGTCGTGGTCGTGGAGAGCGGCGACGGAGTGCTGGAGGTGGACGGCGGCAAGGCCGAGCAGATCGGTGAGCTGGCGGCGCAGCACCGGATCACGCTGCACGAGCTGAGCCCGCAACAGGCCTCGCTGGAGGAGGCGTTCATGCGGCTGACGGCGGAGTCGGTGGAGTACCACGCCCACAGCGACACGAGTGCCGGGCCGCCACCGCAGCAGTGGGTCGACGCCTGGGGGAGGAGCTGAGCATGGCGGCGACACAGGTCGTACGGTCGGAGTGGACCAAGATCCGGTCAGTGGCGTCCACGGTGTGGACACTCTCGCTGGTGGTGGTCGTGACGGTCGCCCTCGGCATGCTGATCTCGGCGCTGTCGAAGAACGAGTTCGACTCCATGGGCACGCAGGAGCGGGCGGAGTTCGACCCGACGTTCATCAGCTTCGCGGGGATGAGTCTCGGCCAGCTCGCGATGATCGTGTTCGGGGTGCTGGTCGTGTCGAACGAGTACAGCACCGGCATGATCCGCACCTCGCTGGCCGCCGTGCCGCAACGCGGCTCCTTCCTGTTCAGCAAGATCGCGGTGGCCACCGCGCTGGCCCTGCTGGTGGGCCTCGTCACCAGCTTCGCCGCCTTCTTCCTGGGGCAGGCGATGCTGGGTGAGCACCGGGCGGAGATCGGCGACCCGGGCGTGCTGCGGGCGGTGTTCGGCGGCGGCCTCTACATGGCCCTGATCGCGATGTTCTCCATGGGCGTCGCCACGATGCTGCGCTCGCCGATGCTGTCACTGGGCATCCTGATGCCGTTCTTCTTCCTGATCTCCAACATCCTGGGGAACGTCGACGCGACGAAGAAGGTCGGCCGGTTCCTGCCCGACCAGGCCGGCAGCAAGATCATGCAGGTGATCCCGCCGCTCGACGACGACACGCCGTACGGGCCGTGGGGCGGCCTCGGGATCATGGGGCTGTGGGTGCTGGCGGCGCTGATCGGCGGGTACGTGCTGCTGAAGAAGCGCGACGCTTAGGGGGACAGGCTTGGCGTGACCTTTTACCTGCTCTTGGGCGGAACCGTCAGCGCCTCGATATCCTCCTAACCCTTACGGGGGCGTGTGCCCCGCTGTCCTGAACCTTGCGATGGGTGCGGAGCATGATCGAAGCAGTCGGCCTGACGAAGCGCTACGGCGACAAGACCGCTGTGTACAACCTTTCCTTCCAGGTGCGGCCCGGAGCCGTCACGGGCTTCCTCGGGCCGAACGGCTCGGGCAAGTCGACGACGATGCGGATGATCCTCGGCCTGGACAACCCGACCAGCGGCCACGTCACGATCGGCGGCTATCCCTACCGCAAGCTGCCCAACGCCCCCCGCCAGGTCGGCGCCCTGCTGGACGCCAAGGCCGTGCACGGCGGCCGCGCCGCCCGCAACCACCTGCTGTGCCTGGCCCAGCTGTCGGGCATCCCGGCCCGGCGCGTGGACGAGGTGCTCGGGGTCGTCGGCCTCCAGGACGTGGCCAAGAAGCGGTCCAAGGGCTTCTCCCTCGGCATGGGGCAGCGGCTCGGCATCGCCGCGGCGCTGCTCGGCGACCCGCAGGTGCTGCTGTTCGACGAGCCGGTCAACGGCCTCGACCCCGAGGGCATCCTCTGGGTGCGCAACCTGATGAAGGCGCTCGCGGCGGAGGGCCGTACGGTCTTCGTCTCCTCCCACCTGATGAGCGAGATGGCGCTGACCGCCGACCACCTCATCGTCATCGGGCGCGGGCAGCTGCTCGCCGACATGAGCGTGACGGACTTCATCTCCGCGAACTCCGCCGACTTCGCGCGCGTCCGGACGCCCGACACCGAGCCGCAGCAGCGCGAGAAGCTGTCGGCCGCGCTCACCGAGTCGGGCGGCCACGTGCTGCCCGAGCAGGACGGCGCGCTGCGGGTGACGGGGCTGCCGCTCCCCCGCATCAGCGACATCGCGCACGACCACGGCGTACGGCTGTGGGAGCTGTCGCCGCACCAGGCCTCCCTGGAGGAGGCGTACATGCGGATGACGCAGGGCGCCGTGGACTACCGCTCCACCATCGACCAGAAGGAAGGGCTCCAGCAGCCGCTGCCGCCCGGCGCGCAGCCGCCGATGCCGGTGCCCGGCCAGGGCCAGCCCGGCTGGTACGCCCCGCCGCCGCCCCAGCAGGGCGGCCAGCCGTTCCCGATGCCGCCGCAGGGCGCCCCGGGCCAGGCCCCGGCGGGCCCGTACGGCGCCCCCGGAGCCGCTCCGGGCGCCTCTGGCGCGGCCGGCCCCAACCCGTACGCCCAGCCCGCGCCCCAGGCGCCGCAGGCCCTCGCGGGCCAGGCCGGACCGACGCCCGTCGCGTCCGCGGCGCCCGCGCCCCAGGGTTCCGCCCAGCCCGCGCCGCAGGCGTCTGCGGCCCCCGCGCCCCAGCCCGCCGCGGCGCCCGCCGCCGCCCCGACCTCCGACCTGACCAAGCCCGAGGACGCCCGATGAGCAGCCCCCAGCCCCAGATGCCGCAGGCCGCGCCCGCCTGGCACGCGGCGCCCGGTTCCCCGCACTCCGGCTACACCTCGCCGATCCCGGTCGTCCGCACGCACCTCGGGCACGCCATCGCCTCCGAGTGGACGAAGATCCGTTCGGTGCGCTCCACGATGTGGACGCTCGGCGTGTTCGTCCTGCTCGTCATCGGCATCGGGACGCTGACCGGCGTGGTGGTGGCGAACTCCGACCCGGCCCTGGAGGGCGAGAGCCCGCTCGGCCTGGGCTTCTTCGGCCTGCTGCTCGGCAGCATGTGCATCATCACGCTGGGCGTGCTGACCACGGCCTCGGAGTACGGCACGGGCATGGTCCGCACCACGATGGTGGCGTGCCCGAGCCGCGGCCGGGTGCTGACCGCGAAGGCCGTGGTGTTCTTCCTGGTCGCGTTCGTGGTGACGCTGGTGTCCGCGTCACTCGTCGCCTTCCTGCACGTGGCGATGCTGGAGGGCAGCGGCGCCAAGGACCCCTCCGGCGGGGAGTGGCTGAAGGGCACGGTCGGCATCGCGGCCTACGTCGCGCTGCTGGGCCTGCTCTCGCTCGCCGTGGGCTCGATCATCCGGCACTCGGCGGGCGCCATCACCATCATGATCGGCGCCGTGCTCGCCCCGCTGGTGATCGCGCTGTTCATGTTCTCGCAGTCGCTGGAGGACGTCCGCCAGGCCCTGTTCGAGTACTCCATCCCGAACCAGCTGAGCGTCTTCTACTCCAACTCCCTCAGCCAGTCCGGCCCGTCCGGCTGGGACCCGCTGTGGATCATCCTGGGCGCGACGGCCGTCGCGTTCGCCGCCGCCTTCGCCCTGCTGGAGAAGCGGGACGTCTGAGTTCCGTCAGAATCTGGGCGCGTTACGGGACCGCCGCACCCCGGGGGTGCGGCGGTCCCGCGCGTTCCAGCAGGCCTTGTGCCAGTGCCGGCGGTCGTCGACGCCCGCGTGCTCCGACCAGGCCACCACGTGCGGCACCCCGTCCGGGATCAGCTGGTCGCAGCCGGGGCAGCGGTACGACTTGCCCTGGGCGCTCGCGCCGGCCACGTGCCGCACGCTCCAGTTCTCGCCCTGCCAGTTCTCCGAGGACTGCCAGCCGCCGTAGCGGCCGGGGCGGTCGTCCTCGGCGCTCCGGCCGGACGAAGCGGCGCCCTTGGGTCGGTTGCGACGCGGGGACACGGGACACCTCTCGGGGCTATACAGGAAGCTCGGGCCGTGTCCAGCCTACGCGGCGCGGTCCGGGGTACGCGTACGGCACCAATCGCCACAAGTCCCGCTTCGGGGCGAGGCGGGCGCTCCCCCGGGCTCCCCGCGGAGCACCCCATTCTGCAGACAATCCGCAAAATACTCCGCTCGGCCGTGTCCTCGGCACGTGTCAGACGGTTATGCGCTGTAGGGGAGCTCCGTGTCGGAGCCAAGGAAGCAGGAAAGCAATGCGCGTTGGAAGTTTCGTGTTGGCGGCCCAGTTCCCCGGGCAGGGCGAGGGGGAGGCGCTGCACCGCGCGGTCCGCTCGGCCGAGGTGGCCGAGGAGGCCGGGCTCGACACGGTCTGGCTGGCCGAGCACCACTTCGTGCCGTACGGCACGTGCCCGTCGGCCATCACCCTGGCCGCTTTACTGCTGGGCCGCACCCGCCGCATCCGGGTCGGCACGGCGGTCAGCGTGCTGCCCACCACCCACCCCGTCACCGTCGGCGAACAGGCCGCGCTGCTGCACCACACGAGCGGCGGCCGTTTCACACTCGGGGTCGGCCGCGGCGGCCCGTGGGTCGACCTGGAGGTGTTCGGCGCGGGCCTGGAGGCGTACGAGAAAGGGTTCCCGGAGTCCCTGGACGTCCTGGTGCGCTGGCTGCGCGACCCGTCCGTGGCGGCCGACGGGGAGCGTTTCCGCTTCCGTGAAGTCCCGGTGGTGCCGCGGCCGTCGGAGGCCCTGACGGAGGTCGAGGGGCCCGAGCTCGTCGTCGCCTGCACCTCGCCGACGAGCGTGCGCCTGGCGGCCGAGCGGGGGCTGTCGATGCTCCTCGGGATGCACGTGGGGGACGAGGAGAAGGCCGAGATGGTCGCCCTGTGGCGGCAGCACGCGCGGGCGTGCGGCCGGTCGCCGGAGGAGATCCTCGGCGCGTCCCATGTGTCGGCCGGCGTCTGCCAGATCGCGGACAGGAGGGTCGACGCGGCGGAGACGCTGATCAAGGCGATGCCGGGCTGGCTGAAGCAGGGCCTGGAGGCCCATGTCACGGTCGACGGGCGCACGCGCCGGATGCGCGACCCGCTGGCCTACACCGAACTGCTCTGCGGACTGCACCCGGTGGGCACGCCGCGGCTGTGCGCCGACCGGCTGGCGGCGACCAGCGAGCGAACGGGCATCTCCCGTTTCGCCCTGCTCGTCGAGGGTTCCGGGGACCTGGCGGCGACCGAGGAGAACGTACGGCGGCTGGGCGCCGAGGTGCTGCCCCAACTCGTCTGAGGGCGCTGTGACTTCCTGGGGGCTTGCCGCTCCGGTACAGAACTGCACCTCCCGCGTACGGAGCGGCAAGCAAGCGGCGCCGCGTCAGCAGTCCCGAAATTCGGGCGACTGGTTCAGCACCTGGCTGCGGACCGAGGTGAAACGGCCCAGCGTCTCGTCGACCGAGGAGTCAAGCGGGAACACGGCCACCCGGTGGCAGTTCTGGAAGGCCAGCCGCACACCGAAGTGCCGTTGCAGCGCGCCGCGTATCGCGTCACTCGCAAGCGCACGCAGCAGCTGGCCGCGTGCCTGCTCGTCCGGCGGAGGCGTCTGGTTGTCGGCGAACGCACCGCCGTCCACCTTCAGCTGGGCCACCAGGGAGCTGATCATCTCCCACGCATAGGGCAGGGAGGTCCGGACGCAGTCGACGAATTCCGCTTCGTCGACCTCGCCTCGCTCGGCCTGTTCGAGTAGGGCCGGTGAGACGTCGAGCGACATGAGTTCTCCTCTCGCACCCCCAACGAGCAGGGGTTGCCTGACAGATGAGGGAGCCCACGACACCGGACACGCTGCGTACACGCGCCGCGACCTCCCGTTCATACGGTAAGCAACCGACGGTGACGGCACCAGGAGAATGCGCAGATGAGGCACTCCCGGTGAGCACACCCTGCACACAATCGGCCATTACCGAACACGTGTTTTCCAGGGCGAATCGCGTGGACAGGCGCCCGTCGAGTAGCGTTGCCGACCATGCGTCTCGTCATTGCCCGCTGCTCCGTCGACTACGCCGGGCGGCTCACCGCCCACCTTCCCTCGGCCCCGCGCCTGATCCTGGTGAAGGCGGACGGCAGCGTCTCGATCCACGCCGACGACCGGGCCTACAAGCCCCTGAACTGGATGTCGCCGCCCTGCACGCTGAAGGAGGGCACCGGCGAGGAAGAGGGCGTCTGGACCGTCGTCAACAAGGCGGGCGAGAAGCTCATCATCACGATGGAGGAAGTCCTCCACGACTCCTCGCACGAACTGGGCGTCGATCCCGGCCTGATCAAGGACGGCGTGGAAGCGCACCTCCAGGAGCTGCTCGCCGACCGCATCGAGACACTCGGCGAGGGCTACACGCTCATCCGCCGCGAGTACCCGACGGCCATCGGCCCGGTCGACATCCTGTGCCGGGACGCCGACGGCAGGACCGTCGCGGTGGAGATCAAGCGGCGCGGTGAGATCGACGGCGTGGAGCAGCTGACGCGCTACCTGGAGCTGCTGAACCGCGATCCCCATCTCGCCCCGGTCCGCGGCATCTTCGCGGCCCAGGAGATCAAGCCGCAGGCCCGCGTCCTCGCGACGGACCGGGGCATCGGCTGCCAGGTCCTCGACTACGACGCGCTGCGCGGCATCGAGGACGACAAGCTGCGGCTGTTCTGACAGCACCGCCGTACACCACGAAGAGGGCCGGGTCCGCGGAACGGACCCGGCCCTCGCGTGTGCGGGGTCTCAGATCACCTGGTCCGAGCTGCTCGGCGTCGCCGCGCCGCTGCTCTCCGGTGCGCTCGCCGAGGTGCTCGTGGGGGCGGTCGGCGCCGGGCCGCTGGCCGAGTCCGAGGTGGACGGCGACGACGCCGGCGGCTGGGAGGTCGGCGGCTGCGAGGTGGGCGGCTGGGACGTCGGCGGCTGCGAGGTGGGCGGCTGGGACGTCGGCGGCTTGGACGTCGTGGGGGGCTTGGACGTCGTCGGCGGCTTCGATGTGGTGGGCGGCTTCGAGGACGACGGCGGCTTCGATGTCGTCGCCGGATCGCTCGGGTCCGCCGAACCGCTCGGAGAGCCCGTCGGCGTCGGGTCGTCCGACGTGCCGAGCGTGCCGTCCGGGCCCGGGTCCGTCGGGCGGCTGGTCGCCGCGCCGGTGTCGCCGTCGCTGTCGTTCACCGGCCGGTCGGCGCCCAGGCTGCCGCCGCCCGCGCCCTCGCTGGCCGAGGGGTTGACGCCGACCTGCTCGGACGGCGCACCCGGCTCGTTGTCGGAGGTGGCGCCGAGCGTCACCACCGTGCCGAGCACGGCGACGAGCAGGGCACCCGCCCCGGCGGCCACGAGGTTGCGGCGGGCCAGGCCCCTGAGGCCGCCCCGGGCCTTGCGCGAGGGCGCCGGGGAGCTGCGGTGGGTGACCAGGGCCGGGGAGGACGGCTGCTGGAGCGTCGGGAAGGCCGCCGGGACACCGCCGGGCGGGGACGCCGACTCCTCGTACCGCGCGTCGGGCACCTCCTCCCCCGCGGTCGGCCCGAGTCCGATGGGCGTGCCCGAGCGGTCGGCGACCAGGGCGAGGGCGCGGCGGCCCGCGACCGTGCCGCGCTTGTCGGCCAGGGCGCCGCGCAGGCCGATGGAGGCCTCCAGTTCGGCGCGGGCCTGGTCGAGCCGGCCGCCGCACAGGGCGTGGATGCCGAGTTCGTGGTGGAAGTAGGCCTCTTCGGCGACGTCCCCGGCGAGTCTGGCGGCCTCGACGCCGGCCCGCAGGGCCCGTTCCCAGGCGCTCCAGTGCAGTCCGGCCGCGAACGCGGGCGAGGCGGTGCGGGCCAGGTGCACGGCCGCGCTCTCCTCGCCCTCGGCGGGCGGGTGGGTGACCGGCCCGAGGACGGCCAGCGCCGCGAGGATCGCGTCGGCCTCGGCGCACACGCGCTCCGGGGTGACCGAGGGGTGCCCGGCCCACCAGGAGTAGTGCTGGGCGGCGCTGCGGGCGCCGGCCTCGGCCTCGTCGGCGTATCCGGCGGCCTCCAGCTGCGCCGGCACGCCCGCGGCGAGCCGGTAGCGGGCGCCGACCGGGGAGACGAGCCCGCAGGCGGCCAGTTCGCCGAGCGCGGCGTCCGCGTGGGTGTCACCGACCAGGGCGGGCAGATGCGCCTGGTGCGGGACCTCGCCGCCGAGGGCGACGGCGAACCGCAGGGTGGCGCGGGCGGACGCGCTCAGCCGGGAGGCGAGCAGCGGTGCGGGCGCCGCGGCCTCACCGAGCGAGGGCAGCGGCACCTCGTCGCCGGTGGTGTCGTAGGCGTCGGCCGGGGGCGCGTCCGCGAAGACGCCGAACTCGTCGACGGCGCTCTCACCGGCGCGCAGCCGGTCGCGCTGCCGCAGCAGGGCGCCGGCCTGCACGAAGCGCAGCGGCAGGCCCTCGGACTCGAACCAGAGGTCGCCCGCCCAGTTGGACTCCTCCTCGGTGAGGGGCCGGCCGACGGCGTGCTCCAGCAGGTCGAGCCCGGCCGCGCGGTCCAGGCCGCCGAGGGCGACCTCCTCGACGGCGGCCTCGGCGGAGGGGGCCGGCACGTCCGGGGTGGCGCCGAGCAGGAAGGCGCACTCGGGGGTGGCCTCCAGCAGCTCGTCGAGCGCGGCGCCGCCGAACTCCAGGTCGTCCAGGACGACGACCGCGCCGATCTCACGGAGACAGGAGAGCAGTTCCTCCCGGTCCGGGCGGTGCAGGGGGGCGTTGTACACCGCGTAGAAGAGGTCGTGCAGCAGGTCGTCGGCGGTGCGGCCGAAGCCGTTGAGCCGGACGACGCCGTCGGGGGCGAGGTCCGAACAGTCGTCGGCGACGAGGTCGAGCAGCCGGGTGCGGCCGGAGCCGGCCGGGCCGGTGAGGCGGACGGAACGGCCGCGGGCGAGCAGGCGCACCAGGCGCTCGCGTTCGTCCTGGCGGGCCAGCAGCGGCAGGGCGGGCAGCGCGGGGCCGGGCGGCACGGGCGGCCGGGACGCGCGCTCGGCCTCGGCGCGCTCGGCCGTGGTGAGCTTCACGGGCCGGGCGGGCCGCTCGGTGGGCGGGCAGACTTCTATCTCGCTGCCGTCGACGGGGTTGACGGTCAGCAGGAAGTCGCCGGAGACGAGCTGCACCGTGCGGGCGAGCGCGGGCGCGTGCTGTCCGAAGTCGGGTGTGAGGGAGTCCCGGGGCGGGCGCTGGCGCGGCCCCTGGCCGTCGCCCTCGCGGCCGTACTCCTCGGGTCCCCGGGTGTTCGGGTCCATAGGTCAAGCCCCCCAAAAGCGTGTGTGTGCTTGGAAAAGCCCCTCCCGGCCTTGCTGCACACCGCGCTGTCGCTTCTGGTCCGGGCCCGCTCGAAGGGTGGCAAGGCAGCGGGCAGCCGAACCCTAAACCTTCGCACAGTATCTACGACAGTCCGGGGTACCGCGCCGTCCGTAACGTCACGGTCTCGTGAGGATTGTGCGCGTCGCACGATTCGACGACGTCCGTCCGGGTCTCCCCGGTCGCCCGGTTCACACCCGTACACGGCGTCACACGCGAGGTAGCGTCTCCACCCCGATGCCCCCCTCGATCGCCAGGATCCGGTGCAGGCGGGTGGCCACCAGCAGGCGCTGCATCTGCGGCGGTACGCCGCGCAGCACCAGGCGGCGGCCGCAGCGGCCGGCCCGCCGGTGGGCCCCCATGATCACGCCCAGTCCGGTGGCGTCCCAGGAGTCCAGTTCGGACAGGTCCAGCACCAGGTCGCCGACTCCGTCGTCGACGGCCGAGTGCAGGACCGTACGGGCGTCCGCCGCGCTCCGGACGTCGAGGCGGCCCCCGACGACCAGCTCGGCGTGGTCGCCCCTGATGTGCATATGCGCTCCCCGTGCGTGCGTCTCGTGCTCCGCGTTCTGATGCCGGTGATGCAACCTCTGACTGTGTGGAGGACGCAGAGGTTGCTTCTTGTAAGCGAACCGATACCGAATTCACCCCGGGGTGTGATGGCCCCGGGGCGTGTGCGGTTTCAGTGCTTGTAGAAGCCCTGCCCGCTCTTGCGTCCGATGTCACCGGCGTCAACCATCCGGCGCATCGACTCGGGAGCCGCGAACTTCTCGTCCTGGGACTCGGTGTAGATGTTGCTCGTGGCGTGCAGCAGGATGTCGACGCCCGTCAGGTCCGCCGTCGCGAGCGGGCCCATGGCGTGGCCGAAGCCCAACTTGCAGGCGAGGTCGATGTCCTCGGCGCTCGCCACGCCCGACTCGTGCAGCTTCGCCGCCTCGACGACGAGGGCGCAGATGAGACGGGTCGTCACGAAGCCGGCCACGTCGCGGTTGACGACGATGCAGGTCTTGCCGACCGACTCGGCGAACTCCCGGGCCTTGGCGAGGGTTTCGTCGCTGGTCTTGTAGCCGCGGACGAGTTCGCACAGCTGCATCATCGGCACCGGCGAGAAGAAGTGCGTGCCGACGACCCGCTCGGGACGCTCCGTCGCGGCCGCGATCTTGGTGATCGGGATGGCGGAGGTGTTGGAGGCGAGGATCGCCTCCTCCTTCACGAGCTTGTCGAGCGCGCGGAAGATCTCGTGCTTGACCTCGAGCTTCTCGAAGACGGCTTCGACGACGACGTCCGCGTCGGCCACGGCGTCCAGGTCGGTGGTCGCGGTGATCCGGGCGAGGGCGGCGTCGGCGTCGTGCGCCTCCAGCTTGCCCTTGGCGACGAACTTGTCGTACGACGCCTTGATGCCGTCGGTGCCCCGCTTCAGCGCCTCGTCGGTGACGTCACGCAGGACGACGTCCCAGCCCGCCTGTGCGGAGACCTGGGCGATGCCGGAACCCATGAGGCCGGCTCCGATGACGGCGAGCTTCCCTGCCACTGTGCGACTCCCCTGACGCGCTGCTTATGTCTGCCTCTCGGGCGGACACTAGCGCTCGTGAGGGCCTGTGTGACCGGTAAGTAATGCGCGTCACGTCTCACATGACGGACATCACACCGGCAGGTCTCATTCCGCGCCTCGGACGGCGTAGTTGAGCACCTTCTCGCTCAACAGATCCTCGATGTCGTCGAGGAGCCCGAGCACCTCCCGGGACACTTCGTCCGGGTTGCGCCCCTGGGCCATCTCACGGCCGATCACGACGAAGACGGTGCCGTGGACCCAGCAGATCTGACCGGCGATCAGCCCGGGCAGGGGGTCGTCGGCAGCGGCCCGGGTCTCCTCGCGGAGGGTCGTCTCCAGGTTCTCCAGGACCTCCTGCTGGATGCGCCACAGCCGCGAGCGCAGCGGCGGCGCCTCGTCGATGCAGCGCATGAAGCGGTCGTAGCCCTCGATGAGGCCCATCCGGGGAGAGACGGCCTCGATCTCGGCGCGCAGTTCCCGCAGCACAGCTCGGGCGGCCGACTCACCCCTGTCCCGGCCGCGCACCCAGCGCGAGAGCCGGTCGACGACCCCCTTCGAGCGGTCGAAGAAGAGGTCCTCCTTGGCCGGGAAGTAGTTGTAGACGGTGTTGACGGAGACGTCGGCCGCGTCCGCCACGTCCGCCATCGTCACCGCCATGAAACCGCGCTCCAGGAACAGCCCGGTGGCGATGTCCGAGATGCGCTGCCTGGTCTCGCGCTTCTTCCGCTCCCTGAGTCCCTCTGCCATGTCCGAATCCTAGCTAGCTTGGGTCGACTGAAAAATTGGAGTCATTGCAAAATTTAAGAGGCTCTGTTTTTCTGGTGTCATGACCATCATCAGTACGGCCGGTCTGGCCCGCACCTTCCAGACCAAGCAGGGCCCCGTGGAGGCCGTGCGCGGCATCGACCTGACCGTCCGCCAGGGCGAGATCCTCGGCTTCCTCGGCCCGAACGGGGCCGGCAAGACCACGACCCTGCGGATGCTGACGACCCTGCTGGCACCGACCGGCGGCGCCGCCACCGTCGCGGGCCACGACCTGGCGACCGATCCCGCCGGAGTACGGCGGGCCTGCGGCTACGTGGCGCAGTCCGGCGGGGTCGACCCGCAGATCAGCGTGCGCGAGGAGCTGGTCACCCAGGGGCGCCTGTACCGGCTGAGCAGGGCGCGGGCCGCCGAGCGCGCCGAGGAGCTGGCCGGCGACCTCGGGCTCACCGAGCTGCTCGACCGCAAGTGCGCCGCGCTCTCGGGCGGGCAGCGGCGTCGGCTGGACATCGCGATGGCGCTCACCCACCGCCCGGAGGTGCTGTTCCTGGACGAGCCGACGACCGGCCTCGACCCGGGCAGCCGTGCCGACCTGTGGGACCTGGTCCGGCGCCTGCGCGACGAGCACGGCACGACGGTCTTCCTGACCACCCACTACCTCGACGAGGCCGACGCCCTCTCCGACCGGCTGGTCGTCGTCGACCGGGGCGTGGTCGTCGCCGACGGCACGCCGAGCGCGCTGAAACTGCGGTACGGCGGCTCGATCGACGCCACGCTCCAGAACACCTTCCTCGCCATCACCGGCCGCAGCACCGCCCCCACCGACCAGACCCCCGTCGCCGTATAGGACGCAGAGGACTCCTGATGCTGTTGCACGACACCGCCCTCATCTACGGCCGCTACCTGCGCCAGTCCCTGCGGTCCCGCTTCGCGCTGCTCTTCGGCGTGCTGATGCCGCTCCTCTATCTCCTCTTCTTCGGTCCGCTGCTGACCGACCTGCCGCTCGGCGAGCGGGGCAGCTCCTGGCAGGTGCTCGTCCCCGGGCTGCTGTGCCAGCTCGGCCTCTTCGGAGCCTCGTTCGCCGGGTTCGCGATCATCATCGAGAAGGGCCAGGGGGTGGTCGAGCGCATGCGCGTCACCCCGGTGAGCCGGCTGGCCCTGCTGCTCGGCCGGGTGCTGCGGGACGCCACGGTGTTCGTCTTCCAGGCCGTGCTGCTGGTGCTCGCGGCGGTGGCGATGGGCCTGCGGGCTCCGCTCGCCGGCGTCCTGATCGGCTTCGCCTTCGTCGCCCTGCTCACCGTGTCACTGGCCGCGCTGTCGTACGCGCTGGCGATGCGGATGAGCACTCCGCAGACCTTCGGCCCGGCGATCAACGCGCTGACCCTGCCGTCGATGCTGCTGTCCGGCCTGATGCTGCCGATGACCCTGGGGCCGGACTGGCTGGACGTGCTGTCCCACTTCATGCCGTTCCGCTATCTGGTGGACGCGGTACGGGACGCGTACGTGGGCTCGTACGCGAGCGCGCACATGCTGTACGGCGTCCTCGTGGCCGTCGCGTTCGCCGCCCTGTCCGTGACAGTCGGCACACGCGTGTTCCGAACGGCCGGGGCGTAACTACGCTGGCCGCATGGTCAATCTGACGCGCATCTACACCAGGACCGGCGACCAGGGCACGACCGCCCTCGGCGACATGAGCCGGGTCGCCAAGACCGACCTGCGGATCGCCGCGTACGCCGACGCCAACGAGGCGAACGCGGTGATCGGCACGGCGATCGCCCTCGGCCGGCTGGACGAGGAGATCGTCAAGGTCCTCACCCGTGTCCAGAACGACCTGTTCGACGTGGGCGCGGACCTGTCGACGCCGGTGGTGGAGAACCCCGAGTTCCCGCCGCTGCGGGTCGAGCAGTTCTACATCGACCGGCTGGAGGCGGACTGCGACCGCTTCAACGAGCGGCTGGAGAAGCTCCGCTCCTTCATCCTCCCGGGCGGCACGCCGGGCGCCGCCCTGCTCCACCAGGCCTGCACGGTCGTACGCCGGGCGGAACGCTCGACGTGGGCGGCCCTGGAGGCCCACGGCGAGACGATGAACCCCCTCACCGCCACCTACCTCAACCGCCTCTCCGACCTCCTGTTCATCCTGGCGAGGACGGCGAACAAGGAGGCCGGGGACGTGCTGTGGGTTCCGGGCGGGGAGCGCTGACGTCTCCGGCCCCCTGCCGGGGTCCGGCCTAGCGGCGCACCCGCTCCTTCTCCAGCGGAACTCCGGGCTCCCCCGCGGGGGCCTTCCGCGGCCAGATCAGATAACTCAGCGCGACCAGTCCGTGGATCCCGGCCGCACGCCAGGCCACATAGCGCCAGCTCTCCAGGGAGGTCACGCGGCTCGGGTCGTCCACGTACCAGATGGCGAGCTGGAGGAGCGCGGTCGCGACGGCGGCGCCCACCACCGTGCCCATCCAGACCTTGCCCTCGTGACGGGCCCGGGGCATGCCGTACTGCGGCGGCTTCCGGGGCGGCGGGGCCCCGCCGAAGCGGTGGGCGGCGTGACCGTCGAGCCACTTCACGGTGCGGTGGCCGTGCCCGACGGTGTAGCCGATGTACAGCGCGGCCAGCCCGTGCGTCCAGTTGGGTTCCGCGCCGTTCTTCAGGTCCAGCGCGGTGGCGACCAGCAGCACGACCTCCAGCAGCGGCTCGCACAGCAGCAGCGCCAGCCCCGTGCGCGGCATGCGCAACAGATAGCGGAAGGCCAGGCCGGCGGCCAGCAGCACCCAGAAGCCGATCTCACAGGCGGCGATCAAGGCGACGATCACGGTTCGCTCCTCTCGGTCACCCGTCCAGGCTCCCGGGCGGCTCGGCCGGAATCGTCGTCGCGACTGACGAACCCGCGGTACATCGAAAGATGCAGTCCAGGACCCGTCGCGGGAAGCACGCGCGGGGCCCGGCGGCCGTGTTGGATGGTGCCATGGCCGCACCACTGCCCCGCCCCCGCCGCTTCGACGTCCATGTCGCGCTCGGCGGTCTGCTCGGCGGACTGCTGCTGTGGGGCGTCGGCCTGGCCACCCGCCCGCACACCGAGCCGTACGTGCTCCTGCCGGGACGCTGGCCGGTCCTGCTGCCGCTGCTCGTCATGGCCGGCTGCGAGCTGCTGCGCCGCGGCGCCCCCCGCGTCGCCCTGCTGATCGGCACGCCCGCGCTCGTGCTGGACCTCGTCACCCAGGGCAACCTGGTCACGATCCTGATGTACACCGACCTGATGTACGCGGCCGTCCTGTACGGACCGCCCGCCTCGGCCCACCGCATCCCGCGGATCACCGGGCTGCTCTCCCTGGCCGCGGCCGTGGTGCCGTTCGCGGTGTGGCGGGAGCCCGAGGCGCTGCTGATCGGCGTCGTCACCGGCCTGGTCACCTTCGGGCCCGCCTCCACCGGCCTGATCGTCCGCAACCACCGCGACGCCGCCGAGGCGGCCCGGCTGCGCGCGGAGCAGACGGCGTTGCTCGCCGAGATGGACCGCACCCAGGCCGTCACCGCCGAGCGCGCCCGGATGGCCCGCGAACTGCACGACATGGTCGCCAACCACCTGTCGGCGATCGCGATCCACTCCACCGCCGCGCTCTCCCTGGAGGACCCGAAGACCTCCCAGGAGGCCCTGGTGGTGATCCGCGAGAACAGCGTGGCGGGACTGTCCGAGATGCGGCGGCTGATCGGCATCCTCCGCGACTCCAGCGGCGACACCGAGCCGGTCGCGGCGCCCACCCTCGACGGACTCGGCGCCCTGGTCGAGGGCGCGCGCGCCAACGGCCTCGACGTCACCCTGGAGGCCGAACAGACGGCCGTCCCGGCGCCCGTGGAACTCGCCGCCTACCGCATCGTCCAGGAGTCCCTCACCAACGCCCTCAAGCACGCCGGTCCCGGCCGGGTCGCCGTCTGTCTCGCCCAGCGGGACGGGCTGCTGACCGTGGCGGTGACCAGCCCCTACGGCGACCGGGACGGACCCACCGCCCCCGGCTCCGGCGCCGGTCTGGTCGGCATGCGGGAACGCGCCGCGCTGCTGGACGGCACGTTCGAGGCCGGCCCCGAGGACTCGCCGGACGGCAAGATCTGGGTCGTACGCGCGACCCTGCCCGTGACCGAAGGAGAACCCGAATGATCCGCGTCCTGGTCGCCGAGGACCAGTCCGCCGTCCGCGCCGGCCTGGTCCTCATCCTGCGCAGCGCGCCCGACATCGAGGTGGTCGGCGAGGCGGCGGACGGCGAGCGGGCGGTGGCGCTGGCCCGCGAGCTGCGGCCGGACCTGGTGCTGATGGACGTTCAGATGCCCCGCCTGGACGGGGTGTCGGCGACCCGGCGGGTGGTCGCGGAGCGGCTCGCGGACGTGCTGGTGCTGACCACCTTCGATCTCGACGAGTACGTCTTCGGGGCGCTGCGGGCGGGCGCGTCCGGCTTCCTGCTCAAGAACACCGAGGCGAAGGAGTTGCTGGAGGCCGTGCGGACGGTGGCGCGCGGGGAAGGGCTGATCGCCCCGGCCGTCACCCGGCGGCTGATCGCGGAGTTCGCCGCGAAGCCCGCGCGGGAACCCGCGGCCGACCCGGCCGTCCTGGACCGGCTGACCCGACGCGAGCGCGAGGTGCTGTCCTGCCTGGGTGAGGGCCTGTCCAACGCAGGCATCGCCGAGCGGCTGGAGATGGCCGAGGCGACCGTGAAGACCCATGTCAGCCGCCTGTTGGCGAAGCTGGAGCTGCGCAGCCGGGTGCAAGCGGCGGTGCTGGCACAGGAGTTGGGGATCTGACCCGACTCGGGCGTAGTGGTCCAGACCTATTGACCGGTGGTCCAGACCTTTCTATTCTCACGGCACCATGAGTGGGCGTGAGGCTCAGTCACGCCCCCACAACTCCATCGAGGAGGCGCAGCATGCGCTTCAGACACAGAGCCGCGGCAGGGTTCGCGACCCTGTTGCTCCCCTTCGCCGGCCTCGTCGGCCTGGCGAGCCCGGCCCAGGCCGCGACGTCCGCCACCGCGACCTACGCCAAGACCCAGGACTGGGGCTCCGGCTTCGAGGGCAAGTGGACGGTGAAGAACACCGGCACCACCACCATCAACTCCTGGACCGTCGAGTGGGACTTCCCCTCCGGTACCTCCGTCACCTCCGCCTGGGACGCCGACGTCACCTCCTCCGGCACCCACTGGACCGCGAAGAACAAGTCCTGGAACGGCACCCTGGCCCCCGGGGCCTCCGTCTCCTTCGGCTTCAACGGCTCCGGCTCCGGCTCCCCCGCCAGCTGCAAGCTCAACGGCGGCAGCTGCGACGGCGGCACCACCGAGCCCGGCGACAGCGCCCCGAGCGCCCCCGGCACCCCCACCGCCTCCGGCATCACCGACACCTCGGTGAAGCTGACCTGGTCCGCCGCCACCGACGACAAGGGCGTCAAGAACTACGACATCCTGCGCGACGGCACCAAGGTCGCCACCGTGACGACGACCTCGTACACGGACACCGGCCTGACCAAGGGCACGGACTACTCCTACTCCGTGCAGGCGCGTGACACCGCCGACCAGACCGGCCCGGT
Source organism: Streptomyces sp. SudanB52_2052 (assembly GCF_964272415.1). Taxonomy (NCBI): domain Bacteria; kingdom Bacillati; phylum Actinomycetota; class Actinomycetes; order Kitasatosporales; family Streptomycetaceae; genus Streptomyces; species Streptomyces sp. SudanB52_2052. The sequence continues at coordinate 2,903,979 of NZ_OZ186796.1, forward strand.
CAGCGGCGCCGTCCGCGTCCGCACCACCGGCGGCACCACCGAGCCGCCCACCGGCGACAAGATCAAGCTCGGCTACTTCACCGAGTGGGGCGTCTACGGCCGCAACTACCACGTCAAGAACCTCGTGACGTCGGGCACCGCGTCGAAGATCACCCACATCAACTACGCGTTCGGCAACGTCAAGAACGGCCAGTGCACCGTCGACGACACCTACGCCGCCTACGACAAGGCCTACACCGCCGACCAGTCCGTCAGCGGCACCGCCGACACCTGGGACCAGCCGCTGCGCGGCAACTTCAACCAGCTGCGCCAGCTGAAGGCGAAGTACCCGCACATCAAGGTGCTGTACTCCTTCGGCGGCTGGACCTACTCGGGCGGCTTCGGCCAGGCGGCACAGAACCCGGCCGCGTTCGCCAAGTCCTGCAAGGCCGTCGTGGAGGACCCGCGCTGGGCCGACGTCTTCGACGGCATCGATATCGACTGGGAGTACCCGAACGCCTGCGGCCTGACCTGCGACACGTCCGGTCCGGCGGCCTTCAAGAACCTCTCCCAGGCCCTGCGGAACGAGTTCGGCCCGAACTACCTGGTCACCGCGGCCATCACCGCCGACGGCTCCTCCGGCGGCAAGATCGACGCGGCCGACTACGGCGGCGCCGCCCAGTACCTCGACTGGTACAACGTGATGACCTACGACTACTTCGGCGCCTTCGACAAGGACGGCCCGACCGCCCCGCACTCCCCGCTCACCTCGTACCCCGGCATCCCGCAGGCCGGCTTCAACTCGGCCGACGCGATCGCCAAGCTGAAGGCGAAGGGCGTCCCCGCCAAGAAGCTGCTCCTCGGCATCGGCTTCTACGGCCGCGGCTGGACCGGCGTCACCCAGTCCGCCCCCGGCGGCTCGGCGACCGGCGCGGCTCCCGGCACCTACGAGGCGGGCATCGAGGACTACAAGATCCTCAAGAACTCCTGCCCGGCCACCGGCACCGTCGCGGGCACGGCGTACGCCCACTGCGGCAGCACCTGGTGGTCGTACGACACCCCGGCGACCATCGCGGGCAAGATGAGCTGGGCCAAGAACCAGGGCCTGGGCGGCGCGTTCTTCTGGGAGTTCAGCGGCGACACCGCAGGCGGAGAACTGGCGACCGCCATCGACAGCGGCCTGAAGTAGGCCGGATCAGAGAGACGTTCGAAGGGTCGTAGACCCTAGGCCACATTGACACGCTGACCGGGCGGGGCTGCCTCCAGCCACGCGAGGAAACCGGTCAGCGCGTCTTCGCTCATCGCGAGTTCCAGACGCGTGCCCCGGTGCAGACAGGCCAGGATCACATGGTCGGACAGGAGCGCCAGCTCCTCCTCGCCCTCCGGGACCCGGCGGCCGGCCACCTCGATCGCGGAACGCTCCAGGATGCGGCGGGGCCGCGGCGAGTACGAGAAGACGCGGAACCACTCCACGCGGTCGCCGTTGTACCGGGCCACCCCGTACGCCCAGCCCTTGCCGTTCGTGTCGCCGTCCGCGGGCGCGTCCCAGCGCAGGCTGGCGTCGAAGGTGCCGCCCGAGCGCTGGATGAGCCGGCGGCGCAGACCGAAGACGAACAGTCCCACCACCACGAGGGCCACGACAATTCCGCACACAGTCAGAGCGAGGACCATCGACACCGACCTCCTCGTCTCCTAGGTAACGGAACGTAAAAAACACCCACATCCACCTCAGCCGCGGCTGGGTCCGGATTACTCCGGTACCCAGCCGCGGCTGAGTGACGTCATCACACGGCTGACGGGGTCAGCGGGCCGCCGTCGCAGCCCGCAGACGGACGTCCGCGCGGCGCCGGGCCTCCGCGTCGTCCTCCGCCTTCGCGCGCTCCAGCTCCTGCTCAGCGCGCTGGACGTCGATCTCGTCCGACAGCTCGGCGACTTCGGCCAGCAGGGAGAGCTTGTCGTCGGCGAACGAGATGAATCCGCCGTGCACCGCGGCGACGACCGTCCCGCCGTCGCTCGTGCGGATGGTCACCGGGCCCGACTCCAGCACACCGAGCAGCGGCTGGTGACCGGGCATGACGCCGATGTCGCCGGACGTGGTGCGCGCGACGACCAGGGTGGCCTGGCCGGACCAGACCTCACGGTCGGCCGCGACCAGCGCGACGTGCAGCTCAGCAGCCAAGGGTGGCTCCTCGGGTCACCACCCGGCGTGAGTGCCGGGTGTTGGTTACAAGTCTAAGGGGCGTGACGAAGGGGGCGGGACGATCCCCGCCCCCTCCGCTGTGAGCGCGAGCTCACATCGAGCGCGAGGCTCAGGAGACGCCCAGCTCCTTCGCGTTCTTCTTCAGGTCCTCGAGACCACCGCACATGAAGAACGCCTGCTCCGGGAAGTGGTCGTACTCGCCGTCGCAGATCGCGTTGAACGCGGCGATCGACTCGTCCAGCGGCACGTCCGAACCGTCCACGCCGGTGAACTGCTTGGCGGCGTGGGTGTTCTGGGACAGGAAGCGCTCCACGCGACGGGCACGGTGGACGACGAGCTTGTCCTCCTCGCCGAGCTCGTCGATACCGAGGATCGCGATGATGTCCTGCAGGTCCTTGTACTTCTGCAGGATGTTCTTCACGCGCATCGCGGCGTTGTAGTGGTCCGCCGAGATGTAGCGCGGGTCGAGGATCCGGGACGTCGAGTCCAGCGGGTCCACGGCCGGGTAGATGCCCTTCTCGGAGATCGGACGGGAGAGCACCGTCGTCGCGTCGAGGTGGGCGAAGGTGGTGGCCGGGGCCGGGTCGGTCAGGTCGTCCGCGGGGACGTAGATCGCCTGCATCGAGGTGATCGAGTGACCACGGGTCGAGGTGATGCGCTCCTGGAGGATGCCCATCTCGTCGGCCAGGTTCGGCTGGTAGCCCACCGCGGAGGGCATACGGCCGAGCAGGGTCGACACCTCGGAACCGGCCTGGGTGAAGCGGAAGATGTTGTCGATGAAGAACAGCACGTCCTGCTTCTGGACGTCACGGAAGTACTCCGCCATCGTCAGGCCGGCCAGGGCCACGCGCAGACGGGTGCCCGGGGGCTCGTCCATCTGGCCGAAGACCAGCGCGGTCTTGTCCAGAACGCCGGACTCTTCCATCTCCGCGATGAGGTCGTTGCCCTCACGGGTGCGCTCGCCGACGCCCGCGAAGACGGAGACGCCCTCGTGGAGGTTGGCGACACGCATGATCATTTCCTGGATCAGCACGGTCTTGCCGACACCGGCACCACCGAACAGACCGATCTTGCCGCCCTTGACGTACGGGGTGAGGAGGTCGACGACCTTCAGGCCCGTCTCGAACATCTCGGTCTTCGACTCGAGCTGGTCGAACGCGGGGGCCTTGCGGTGGATGGACCAGCGCTCGCCCTCGTAGTTCTCGTCGACGTTCAGCACCTCACCGAGGGTGTTGAACACCTTGCCCTTGGTGAAGTCGCCGACCGGGACGGTGATGCCCGCGCCGGTGTCGACGACCGGTGCCTGGCGGACCAGGCCGTCGGTGGGCTGCATGGAGATCGCGCGGACCAGGCCGTCACCCAGGTGCTGGGCGACCTCCAGGGTCAGCGTCTTCTTCTCGCCCGCGTTCGCCGGGTCGGCGACCTCGACGTGGAGGGCGTTGTAGATGTCCGGCATCGCGTCGACGGGGAACTCCACGTCGACGACCGGGCCGATGACCCGCGCGACGCGGCCCGTCGCCGTGGCCGTCTCAACAGTGGTGGTCATTTGTCAGTCACTCCCCGCGGTCGCGTCGGCCAGGGCGCTGGCGCCACCGACGATCTCGCTGATTTCCTGGGTGATTTCGGCCTGGCGGGCCTGGTTGGCAAGCCGGGTGAGGGTCTCGATGAGCTCTCCGGCGTTGTCGGTCGCCGACTTCATCGCGCGCCGGGTGGCGGCGTGCTTGGAGGCGGCCGACTGGAGCAGCGCGTTGTAGATGCGGCTCTCGACGTAGCGCGGCAGCAGGGCGTCCAGGACGTCCTCCGCCGACGGCTCGAAGTCGAACAGCGGGAGGATCTCGCCCTTGGGCTTCGCCTCCGCCGCCACCTCGTCGAGGCTGAGCGGCAGCAGCCGGGCCTCGATCGCCGTCTGCGTCATCATCGACACGAACTCGGTGTAGACGATGTGGAGCTCGTCCACGCCGCCCTCGGCCGTCTCCGTCTCGATGGCCTCGATCAGCGGGGCCGCGACCTTCTTGGCGTCCGCGTACGACGGGTCGTCGGTGAAGCCCGTGAACGACTCCGTGATCTTGCGCTCACGGAAGTTGTAGTGGGCGACACCGCGGCGGCCGACGATGTAGCTGTCGACCTCCTTGCCCTCGGCCTCAAGCTTCGCCGTGAGCTTCTCGGCGGCCTTGATGGCGTTGGAGTTGAAGGCGCCGGCCAGACCGCGGTCGCTCGTGAGGAGCAGGACCGCGGCGCGGGTCGGGTTCTCCGCCTCCGTCGTCAGCGGGTGCTTGGTGTTCGATCCGGTGGCCACCGCCGTGACCGCCCGGGTGAGCTCGGTCGCGTACGGCGTGGAGGCCGCCACCTTGCGCTGCGCCTTGACGACGCGCGAGGCGGCGATCATCTCCATCGCCTTCGTGATCTTCTTGGTCGCGGAGACGGATCGGATGCGACGCTTGTAGACCCGGAGCTGGGCTCCCATGAGTCAGGTCCCTTCCGTCGTCACTTGCCGGCAGCCGGGGCGTCCTCGCCGAGCAGCTTGCCGTCGGAGGTCTCGAACTGCTTCTTGAACTCCGCGATGGCGTCGGCCATGGCCTGGAGGGTGTCGTCGGACATCTTGCCGCCCTCGCGGATGGAGGTCAGCAGGCCCTGCTCCTTGCGGTGCAGGTACTCCAGCAGCTCCTTCTCGAAGCGGCGGATGTCGGCGACGGGGACCTCGTCCATCTTGCCGGTGGTGCCGGCCCAAATGGAGACGACCTGGTCCTCGGTGGCCATCGGCTGGTACTGCGGCTGCTTCAGCAGCTCGACCATGCGCTGACCGCGCTCCAGCTGCGCCTTGGAGGCGGCGTCCAGGTCGGAACCGAAGGCGGCGAACGCCTCCAGCTCACGGAACTGGGCGAGGTCCACACGCAGACGGCCGGAGACCTGGCGGATCGCCTTGTGCTGGGCGGAGCCACCGACTCGGGAGACGGAGATACCGACGTTCAGCGCGGGGCGCTGACCGGCGTTGAACAGGTCCGACTCCAGGAAGCACTGGCCGTCGGTGATGGAGATGACGTTGGTCGGGATGAACGCCGACACGTCGTTGGCCTTGGTCTCGACGATCGGCAGACCGGTCATCGAGCCGGCGCCCATGTCGTCGGAGAGCTTGGCGCAGCGCTCCAGCAGACGGGAGTGCAGGTAGAAGACGTCACCCGGGTAGGCCTCACGGCCCGGCGGGCGGCGCAGCAGCAGCGACACGGCGCGGTAGGCGTCGGCCTGCTTCGACAGGTCGTCGAAGATGATCAGGACGTGCTTGCCCTGGTACATCCAGTGCTGGCCGATGGCCGAACCGGTGTACGGCGCCAGGTACTTGAAGCCGGCCGGGTCGGACGCCGGGGCGGCGACGATGGTCGTGTACTCCAGCGCGCCGGCCTCCTCCAGAGCGCCGCGCACACCGGCGATCGTGGAGCCCTTCTGGCCGATGGCGACGTAGATGCAGCGGACCTGCTTGTTCGGGTCGCCCGTGCGCCAGTTGTCGCGCTGGTTGATGATGGTGTCGACGGCCAGGGCGGTCTTGCCGGTCTGGCGGTCGCCGATGATCAGCTGACGCTGGCCGCGGCCGATCGGGGTCATGGTGTCGACGGCCTTGTAGCCCGTCTCCATCGGCTCGTGCACCGACTTGCGCTGCATGACCGTGGGGGCCTGCAGCTCGAGGGCGCGGCGGCCCTCGGTCTCGATCTCGCCGAGGCCGTCGATCGGGTTGCCGAGGGGGTCGACCACGCGGCCGAGGTAGCCCTCGCCCACCGCGACGGAGAGAACCTCACCGGTACGGGAGACCGGCTGACCCTCCTCGATGCCGCTGAACTCACCGAGGACGATGGCACCGATCTCGCGCTCCTCGAGGTTGAGGGCGAGGCCGAGGGTGCCGTCCTCGAACTTCAGCAGCTCGTTGGCCATGGTCGAGGGCAGGCCCTCGACCTTCGCGATGCCGTCGCCGGCAAAGGTGACCGTACCGACCTCCTCGCGCGAGGCCGCGTCCGGCTTGTACGCCTGGACGAAGTTCTCCAGTGCGTCCCGGATCTCCTCCGGCCGGATCGTGAGCTCCGCCATCTGGGTTCCCTGCTCTCCTTGTTGGGCCCGAAGTTTCTTAGGGGGTCTGGGGGCGACCCCCAGGATTCTTCTGCACGGCCCAACCAGGGCCGTCGTCAGTACGTACTGCCTATTGAGTTGCTGCTCAGCCGGCGAGCCGGCGGCTGGCGTCCTCGATACGGTCCGCGAGGGAGCCGTTGATGACCTCGTCGCCGACCTGCACCCGGATCCCGCCGAGGACCTCGGGGTCCACGTCCAGGTTGAGGTGCATCTGGCGGCCGTAGAGCTTCGCGAGGGCGGCGCCCAGGCGCTGCTTCTGCAGGTCGCTCAGCGGAGCCGCCGAGGTGACGATGGCCACCATGCGGTTCCGGCGCTCGGCGGCGAGCTTGGACAGGGACTCCAGTCCCGACTCCAGGCTACGTCCCCGCGGCGCGGTCACAAGGCGCGTCACCAGACGCTCGGTGGCCGACTGCGCCCTGCCGCCGAGCAGGCTGCGCAGCAGCTCGCTCTTGGCCGAGGTGGTGGCCTTGCGGTCGGTCAGCGCGGCGCGCAGCTCGGTGCTGCCGGAGACGATCCGGCCGAACCGGAACAGCTCGTCCTCGACGTCGTCGAGCCGGCCCGACTTCTGCGCGGCGGTGAGGTCGGCGGTGTTCGCCAGCTCCTCGATCGCGTCCACCAGGTCGCGCGAGCGCGACCAGCGGGAGCGCACCATGCCGGCCACCAGGTCGGCGGCCGGGCCGCTGACCTGGGTGCCGAGCAGGCGCTGGGCCAGCTCGGCCTTGGCCTCTGCGGCCTGCGCCGGGTCGGTGAGGACCCGACGCAGCGACACCTCGCGGTCGAGCAGCGCGGTGACGGCGGCCAGCTCGTCGGCGAGCGAGCCGGCGTCCACGGACGTGGAGTCCGTCAGCGCGTCGAGACGCTCTCGTGCGGCTGCCAGGGCCTCGCGGCTCGCTCCGTTCATCGGCCGGCCTCGGCCTTCTCCTCGAGCTCGTCGAGGAACCGGTCGATGACGCGGCTCTGGCGGGCGTGGTCCTCGAGGGACTCGCCGACGAGCTTGCCGGCCAGGTCGGTGGCGAGCTTGCCCACGTCCTGGCGCAGCGCGGACGCGGCGGCCTTGCGGTCGGCCTCGATCTGGGCGTGACCCGCGGCGACGATCTCCTCGCGCTGCCGCTGGCCCTCGGCCCGCATCTCGGCGATGAGGGCGGCACCCTGCTCCTGCGCCTCCTGGCGCAGACGCGCGGCCTCGTGCCGGGCCTCGGCGAGCTGTGCCTTGTACTGCTCAAGGACGCTCTGGGCCTCGACCTTCATGGTCTCGGCCTCTTCGATACCGCCTTCGATCGCCGCGCGGCGCTCCTCCAGAACCTTGTTGATGTTCGGAAGCAGCTTCTTCCAGAAGAAGAAGAACACGATGGCGAAGGCGATGGTGCCGACGAGCAGCTCGGGGCCCGGAGGAACGAGCGGGTTCTGCTCCTCCTCGGCCGCCAGCTGTACCAGGTTGGCGATCACATCAGTGCCTTTCGTCGAAACGTGTCGGTGAGCAGGTAATTACTGACCGAACACGAACGGCATAACGATGCCGATGAGGGCGAGCGCCTCACAGAAGGCGAAGCCCAGGATCTGGTTGGCACGGATCAGGCCGGCGGCCTCGGGCTGACGGGCCAGGGCCTGGGTGCCGTTGCCGAAGATGATGCCGACGCCGATGCCGGGGCCGATGGCGGAGAGGCCGTAGCCGATGGAGCCGAGCGAACCGGAGACAGCGGCGAGGGTCTCAGTGGCAGCCATGCTGAATCTTCCTTCTCTTTCACGGACCGGCGGGGGTTGGCCACCGGACGTTCTTGGGATTTGCGGGGGCGGAGGGGCTCAGTGGTGCTCGGCCAGAGCGCCCTGGATGTACGTGCAGGCGAGGAGCACGAAGACGTACGCCTGGACGGCCTGCACGAAAAGCTCGAAGACGATCATGGCCATGGTCATCACGAAGGAGATACCGGCCGCCGGGATCATCCAGCTGTTGAGCAGGTACCAGGAGGCGACGGTGAACATGACCAGCATCAGGTGACCGGCGAACATGTTCGCGAACAGTCGGACGGCGTGGGTGAACGGCCGGACGAGCAGGTTCGAGAAGAACTCGATGACCATCACGAGCGGCAGCACCGGGCCGAGCGACTTGTCGTAGCCGGTGATGTTCTTGAAGAACCCGACGAAGCCGTGCCGCTTGAAGGTCAGCGAGACCCAGGTCACGTAGACGACCGCGGCGAGGACGGCCGGGTAGGCGATGACCGACGACACCGGGAACTGCGCCAGCGGGATCACGGACCAGATGTTCATGATCCAGATGAAGAAGAACAGCGAGACCATCAGGGGGACGTACTTCTCGCCCTCCTTCTTGCCGAGGGTCTCGTAGACGATGCCGCGGCGGACGAAGTCGTATCCGGCCTCACCGACCATCTGCAGCTTGCCGGGCACCACCTTGGCCTTGCCGAAGGCCGCCCAGAAGAAGCCGATGACGAGGATGGTGGTGATGACGGCGAGCAGCATCACCTTGTTGAACTCGTACCCCCCGACCGTGGCGATCGGCTTGAAGAGGAACGAGTGCAGGCCCGGTGCCGGAAAACCACACCCGTCGGACATGATCCGACAGCTCCAGTCGAAGGCGAGCTGGGTCTGGTCAGCACTCACCGCGGGCTCCTTCGGTGTGACGCATAGGTACGGCAACCTCGTTGTGTCGGCGCGGCGCGCAGCCGCGGATCGGCACCGGACTGGTGTTACGGATGTGAGGGCGGCTGGGGGGCATCGAGCCTCGCGTTCGAGCAGGCGTCAGCTCAGATGCCCGCGCCCGCGATGCCGCAGTTGGCACCGGACGATAGCAGGAGTTCTTACTGCCCTTTATCGCGCCCCTACTCGTCACGACGACGACCCGGTCTTCTCGGGCTTCTCGCTCTTCTCGGAGTCCGGGTCGATGTAGAAGATCTTGGCCTTCATGTGCGCACGAGCCTGCGCAGCCATCCACACGACGGTCGCGACGACGAGCCCGATGGCGAACGTCTTCGCGTTGAAGAGAGAGGTGTCCTTGAAGAGGGCGACGAAGATCAGAAGAAGCAGCAGCTGGGCGACATAGAGCATCAGCCCCATGGCCTGGAACAACTGCGGGAGCGTTTTTGCCGTCCACTGGAGAACGTAGAGACCGACCCCCATGAAGAGGATCGCCAGCAGCGCGCCGACGGCGGCGCCGACGGCGCCCTTGCCTCCGGCCACCACGCCACTGACGGCGGCCGCGACCACACCGGCAGCGGCTGTGGGCACAGCGCACTGCAGAAGGTTCCGGGCGTCATTGGACGGCATGGCGGCAACTCCGCTTTCGCAGGGGGCAGGGGTGTCGTCATGGACGAGCGTAGTCCCGGGCTGAGTGGAGACCTCACACCGCTGGACCGTCGCACTACGGTCCTTCGGCTCTATCCGGGGGGTTCTCGTGAACCGTATCACAAACTATTTGATGCAGTCTTTACCTGGGGGTGTGCGGACAGTCACACATGAGAGTGAACATGCGCGTCTGAGCGAGAACGCCGCCGAGATGTCTGGTATTGGGGCGCTTCGCACCCCCATCACCACCCCACGACTTGGCAATGCTCTCGTCAGATTCTTACCTTGTCCCGGCCTTGCGCCGGTCGGCCAGCCGTGAGCGGGCGCCGATGGCGGTCGCCCCGTTGACACCGGAGACCCCGGAGACCACGGGCGTGCGGTTCTCGGACCCCACCGCGGCGGGCTGCTCGGCGGCGGACGCAGGCGTCGAGGCCTCGGGTGAGAGCGCGGGGACCGCGCCGCGGCGCCGGTAGCGCGGCGGCACGAAGCGCTCCATCCAGCGCGGGGCGCGGGGCGTGAAGCGCGGCAGCAGGAGCAGGACCAGGCCGATCGCGCTGAGGAACACCACGCCCAGCACGATCCACATGGACGCCGAGTTGACCGAGTAGGCGAGCGCGCCGAAGGCGATCAGCGCCGACCAGAAGTACATGATCAGCACCGCGCGGCTGTGCGAGTGGCCGATCTCCAGCAGCCGGTGGTGCAGGTGGCCGCGGTCGGCGGCGAACGGGGACTGGCCGCGCCAGGTGCGGCGCACGATCGCCAGGATCAGGTCCGCGGCCGGCACCGCGATGATGGTCAGCGGCAGCAGCAGCGGGATGTAGACGGGGACCGTCTGGTGCACGGCCTCCTTCTCCGACCCGACGTACAGGTTGAGCGCGTCCGGGTCGACCTGCCCCGTGATGGAGATCGCGCCGGCGGCCAGGACCAGGCCGATCAGCATCGACCCCGAGTCGCCCATGAAGATCCGCGCCGGGTGCATGTTGTGCGGCAGGAAGCCCAGGCACATGCCCATCAGGATCGCCGAGAACAGGGTGGCGGGGGCGGCGGCCTCGATGCCGTACGAGTACCAGATGCGGTAGGCGTACAGGAAGAACGCGGTGGCCGCGATGCAGACCATGCCGGCGGCGAGGCCGTCCAGGCCGTCCACGAAGTTGACCGCGTTGATGGTGATGACGACCAGCGCGACCGTCAGCAGGGTGCCCTGCCACTGGGTGAGCGCCACCGAGCCGACACCCGGGATCGGCAGCCACAGGATCGTCAGACCCTGCACGACCATCACGCCCGCGGCGATCATCTGGCCGCCCAGCTTGATCAGGGCGTCGATCTCGAACTTGTCGTCCAGGACACCGATCAGCCAGATCAGCGCCGCCCCCGACAGCAGCGCCCGGGGTTCGTTCGACGTCTCGAAGACCTGGTTGAGGTTGGTCAGGTGGTCGGCGACCAGCAGGCCCGCGCACAGGCCGAAGAACATCGCGATCCCGCCGAGCCGCGGAGTGGGCTCCCGGTGCACGTCGCGTGCCCGGATCTCCGGCATCGCTCCGGCCACGATCGCGAACTTCCGTACCGGCCCTGTCAGCAGATACGTCACCGCGGCCGTGATGCAGAGCGTCAGCAGGTATTCACGCACGGGCTTCCCCACAGGTCTCGCTGGCCATCACAGCCCCACACCCTAGCGATGCGCGCATATGAGTGGGGACTTCCGGGTAGCGACGATGGTTGCACGAGTGGCTGTGCACCCTGGTGCGCTTACCCCGACTCAGCGCGGATACGGCGGAAATCCACCGGCCAGCTCCCGCACTTCTTCACGGGCCCTCGCGGTCTCCGTCACGCCCCTGAGCACTCCCGCGAGCAGCTTGGCGATCCGGGCCATCTCCGCCTCGCCCATGCCCTGCGTGGTGATCGCGGCCGTGCCCAGGCGCAGTCCCCGGGCGTCCCCGTGCGGCAGCGCGCAGCAGTCCAGGACCAGGCCGGCCGCGGCGAGACGGCCCCGGGCGGTGCGGCCCTCGACGCCGAGGGGGGCCGGGTCGGCGGTGATCAGGTGGGTGTCGGTGCCGCCCGTGGTGACGACCAGGCCCTCGGCGGCCAGCCGTGCCGCGAGAACCCTCGCATTGGCGACCACCTGATGGGTGTACGCGGCGAACGCCGGTGTTGCCGCCTCCCCGAACGCGACCGCCTTGGCGGCGATGGTGTGCATCTGGGCGCCGCCCTGTGTGAAAGGGAACACGGCCCGGTCGACCCGCTCGGCCAGTTCCGCGCGGCACAGGATCATGCCGCCGCGCGGACCGCGCAGCACCTTGTGGGTGGTCGCGCAGACGATGTCCGCGTACGGCACCGGACTGGGCGCCGCTCCCCCGGCGACGAGCCCGATGGGGTGCGCGGCGTCCGCGATGAGGTAGGCGCCCACCTCGTCGGCGACCTCGCGGAAGAACGCGTGGTCGAGGTGGCGCGGGTAGGCGATCGAGCCGCACACGATCGCCTTGGGCCGGCGTGTGCGGGCCAGGGTCCGCACCTGCTCGTGGTCGATGAGCCCGGACTCGGCCTCCACGCCGTAGCCGGCGAAGTCGAACCAGCGACCGGAGAAGTTGGCGGGCGAGCCGTGCGTGAGATGACCGCCGTGGGGCAGGCCGAGGGCGAGGACGGTGTCGCCCGGGCGCAGGAGGGCGGCGTAGGCGGCGAGGACCGCCGAAGAGCCCGAGTGTGGCTGGACGTTGGCGTGGTCGGCGCCGAACAGGGCCTTGGCACGGTCGACGGCGAGGCGCTCGGCGACGTCGACGATCTCGCAGCCGCCGTGGTGGCGGGCCCCCGGGTAGCCCTCGGCGTACTTGTTGGCGAGCGGCGAGCCGAGGGCGGCCAGCACGGCCGGGGAGCTGAAGTTCTCGGCGGCGCTCAGCTGGAGCGTGGTCGCCTGCCGCTCCCGTTCCGCGAGCAGGATGTCGGCGAGTTCGGGGTCCTGGTGGCGCAGGACGTCGGCCTCGAAGGCAGGGGTGACCGTCATGGTGGGCTCCGGGCGACGTGCTTCTGGGCGGTTCGCCGTGGTGACGTACGACCAATGTAGGCCCGGGGCCCCGGGGGCGCTCGGTCGTTACGTCCGCGCGGGGACGCCCGTGAGTGCCGTGACGACCGGGTCGAGCGACTGGTGTATCTCGTCCCCGATCGACCGGAAGAACGTCAGGGGCGCCCCGTACGGGTCGTAGACCTCGTCGGCCTCGGCGTTCGGGGCCAGGAGCCACCCGCGTAGAGCGGCGGCGGCGCGGACCAGGGCACGCGCGCGGACGACCACGCCCTCCTCCAGGGGCGGGAGGGTCGCCGGGTCGATGGCCTTGACCAGACGGGTGAACTCCTTGAGCGTGAAGGTGCGCAGGCCCGCCGAGTGGCCCATGGAGATGACCTGCGCCCGGTGGTCCCGGGTGGCGGTCAGCACCAGGTCGGCGCGGATCACGTGCTCGTCGAGGAGCTCGCGCCCGGTGAAGCCGGAGGCGTCCGCGCCGAAGTCGGCCAGGACGGTCTCCGCGTGGGCCTCCATGGGCGCGCCCTCGTGGCCCCAGGTGCCCGCGCTCTCCACGATCAGCCCGCCGCCCAGGATGCCCAGCCGCTCCTTGACGAAATGGCGGGTCAGCCGCTCGGTGATGGGTGAGCGGCACACGTTGCCGGTGCTGACGTGGAGGATGCGGAAGCTGTCGCGCGGCAGTCCCACGAAGGTCGTCGTGATCTCCGCCGCGCTTTCCCCGTTGCCTATGCCACGCCCCGCCTCAGGGGCCGTCAATTCGCCACCTCGAGGTCGGGTACGACCTTTCGCAGCTCGTCCGCCGAGAGCGCACCGGCGCGCAGGAGCAGGGGCACCTCACGGGTGACGTCGACGATCGACGACGGGACGTTGCCGGGGGTCGGGCCGCCGTCCAGGTAGACCGAGACGGAGTCGCCGAGCATCTCCTGCGCGGCGTCGCAGTCCTCCGGCGCCGGGTGCCCGGTGAGGTTCGCCGACGACACGGCCATCGGGCCGACCTCGGTGAGCAGCTCGATGGCGACCGGGTGCAGCGGCATGCGCACGGCGACGGTGCCACGGGTGTCCCCGAGGTCCCACTGCAGGGACGGCTGGTGCTTGGCGACGAGCGTGAGGGCGCCCGGCCAGAAGGCGTCGACCAGCTCCCAGGCGAGCTCGGAGAAGTCCGTGACGAGCCCGTGCAGCGTGTTCGGGGAGCCGATGAGGACGGGGGTGGGCATGTTGCGGCCCCGGCCCTTGGCCTCCAGCAGGTCCGCGACGGCCTCCGAGGAGAACGCGTCGGCGCCGATGCCGTACACCGTGTCCGTCGGCAGCACCACGAGCTCGCCACGGCGGACGGCGGACGCTGCCTCGCGCAGACCGGTCACGCGGTCGGTCGCGTCGTTGGTGTCGTATCGCCGTGCCATCTTTAGCTGGCCTCCTCGTACACGTGCTGCTGAGATGAAGACTTCGAAAACTGCGGGGCCTGCCAGGCCTGGGGGGTGCTCACGGCAGCGCCTTGCGGGCCGTGGCGAAACGCGGGCGGTTGTTCAGGTCCGGGTGGTCGGCTGCGTCGGTCCAGCCGCGGTCCTCGGCGAAGATCCACGGCACCTGGCCACCCTGGGTGTCGGCGTGCTCCACGACCACGACGCCACCGGGGCGCAGCAGCCGGTGCGCGGTGCGCTCCAGGCCGCGGATCAGGTCGAGGCCGTCCTCGCCGGAGAAGAGGGCCATGTCGGGGTCGTAGTCCCGCGCCTCGGGGGCGACGTACTCCCACTCGGTGAGCGGGATGTACGGCGGGTTGGAGATGACCAGGTCGACCTGGCCGTCCAGGTCGGGGAAGGCCGTCAGGGCGTTGCCCTGCCGCAGGTCGACCCTGGACCCCTCGACGTTCTTGCGGGTCCACTGCAGGGCGTCCTCGGACAGCTCCACGGCGTGCACGCGGGAGCGCGGGACCTCCTGGGCGAGGGCGAGCGCGATGGCGCCGGAGCCGGTGCACAGGTCGACGATGCACGGCTCGACGACGTCCATGGCGCGCACGGCGTCTATGGCCCAGCCGACCACGGACTCGGTCTCCGGGCGCGGCACGAACACTCCCGGCCCGACCTGGAGTTCCAGGTACCGGAAGTAGGCGCGTCCGGTGATGTGCTGGAGCGGCTCGCGGGCCTCGCGGCGGGCGATGACCTCCCAGTAACGGGCGTCGAAGTCGGAGTCCTTGACGGAGTGCAGCTCGCCGCGCTTCACGCCGTGCACGAACGCGGCGAGTTCCTCCGCGTCGGTGCGCGGCGAGGGCACGCCGGCGTCGGCGAGCCGCTGGGTGGCCTGGGCCACCTCCGCGAGCAGCAGATTCACGCAAGTCCTCCGGTATTCAGTGCTCCTGCACTCCTACGTGCCTTACGCGGCTGCCAGCTTGGCGGCCGAGTCCGCGTCGACGCAGGCCTGGATCACCGCGTCGAGGTCGCCGTCCAGGACCTGGTCCAGGTTGTAGGCCTTGAAGCCGACGCGGTGGTCCGAGATGCGGTTCTCCGGGAAGTTGTACGTGCGGATCTTCTCGGAGCGGTCGACGGTGCGGACCTGGCTGCGGCGGGCGTCGGCGGCCTCCCTCTCCGCTTCCTCCTGCGCCATGGCGAGCAGCCTGGAGCGCAGGATACGCAGTGCCTGCTCCTTGTTCTGCAGCTGGCTCTTCTCGTTCTGGCAGGAGGCGACGACTCCGGTCGGGATGTGCGTGATGCGCACGGCGGAGTCGGTGGTGTTGACGGACTGTCCGCCGGGTCCGGAGGACCGGTAGACGTCGATGCGGAGGTCGTTCGGGTTGATCTCGACGTCGACCTCCTCCGCCTCGGGGGTCACGAGGACACCGGCCGCGGAGGTGTGGATGCGGCCCTGGGACTCCGTCGCGGGGACACGCTGCACGCGGTGCACGCCGCCCTCGTACTTCAGCCGCGCCCAGACGCCCTGGCCGGGTTCGGTCTGGCCCCGGGTCTTCACGGCGACCTGGACGTCCTTGTAGCCGCCCAGCTCGGACTCGGTGGCGTCGATGATCTCAGTCTTCCAGCCGACGCGCTCGGCGTACCGCAGGTACATGCGCAGCAGGTCGCCGGCGAACAGCGCGGACTCGTCGCCGCCCGCGCCCGCCTTGATCTCCAGGATGACGTCCTTGTCGTCGCTGGGGTCACGGGGGACCAGCAGGAGGCGCAGCTTCTCGGTCAGCTCCTCGCGCTGCTGCTCCAGCTCCTTGACCTCGGCGGCGAAGTCGGGGTCGTCGGCGGCGAATTCGCGCGCGGTCTCGATGTCGTCGCCCGTCTGCGTCCAGGAGCGGTAGGTGGCGACGATGGGGGTGAGCTCGGCGTAACGCTTGTTCAGCTTGCGCGCGTTGGCCTGGTCGGCGTGGACCGACGGGTCGGCGAGCTTCTTCTCCAGGTCGGCGTGCTCGGCGACGAGTTCCTCGACGGCCTCGAACATCTTGGGCTCCTGTGTACGGCGGGGGTGAAGGGGCGGGCGACCAAAAACGCCGGTCCCGGAGCGCCCGGTGAGGGGGCGCGTCCGTGGACCGGCGGTTCGGGGCTCGCTACTTCTTGGAGCCGGCGCCCTTGCCGAAGCGGGCCTCGAAGCGGGCCACACGGCCACCGGTGTCGAGGATCTTCTGCTTGCCCGTGTAGAACGGGTGGCACTCGGAGCACACGTCGGCCCGGATGGTGCCGGACTCGATGGTGCTGCGCGTGGTGAACGACGCGCCGCAGGTGCAGCTGACCTGCGTCTCGACGTACTCGGGGTGGATGTCGCGCTTCAAGGTGTCTCCTAGGTATCGGGAGGGCGCCGGGTCGCTGCCGCGGGGTGCGGGAGCGTGAACCGGAGCCGACGTACCAGTCTGCCAGGACTGGGGCCATCCCCCAAAACCGGGGGTTGCCGTTGTTTGTTCCCCGCGGGCCGACGGGAGTGCTCGCGCAGTTCCCCGCGCCCCTAGGAGGACGACACCACGCCCTTGGCTTCACCGGTCGCCGTGCCCTTCGTCGCGCTCTTCGGGATCGGCTTGTCGTTCGCCAGGGCCTTCCAGATCTGGTCGGCCTTCTTCTCCTGGAGGAGGACGCGGTTGGGGTCGGCGGGGTCGTAGGCGACCGGCATCGTCACCATGTGCATGTTGGACGGGCTGATGCCCTGCAGGCCGCCCGCGAAGGAGGCGAGCTTGTTGACCGAGCCCAGGTCGGAGTCGGTCGTCACCGTCTTCGTCGCGGTCTCCGCGAGGTCGAGCAGCTTCTTGGGGTTGGTGAAGACGCCGACGTCCTTGACCTGATTGACCAGGGCCTTGATGAAGGCCTGCTGGAGCTGGATGCGGCCGAGGTCGGAGCCGTCGCCGACGCCGTGCCGGGTGCGGACCAGGCCGAGGGCCTGCTCGCCGTCGAGTCTGTGGGTGCCGGCCTTGAGCTTCAGGTGGCTGTCGGGGTCGTCGATGCTCTTGGTGGTGGTGACCTCGACGCCGCCGAGGTCGTCGATGAGCTTCTGGAAGCCGGCGAAGTCGACCTCCAGGTAGTGGTCCATGCGCAGGTCGGTGATCGACTCGACGGTCTTCACGGCGCAGGCGGCCCCGCCGGTGGAGTACGCGGAGTTGAACATCACGCCGTCGGCCGCGGGGTGCTCGTTGCCCTTGGTGTCGGTGCACGCGGGGCGGTCGATGAGGGTGTCGCGCGGGATGGAGACCACGCTGGCCTTCTTGTGGCCCTTGTAGACGTGCACGATCATCGCCGTGTCCGAGCGGGCGCTGCCGTCGTCGGTGCCGCCGCCGAGCTTCTTGTTGCCGCCGGCGCGGGTGTCGGAGCCGAGGACCAGGATGTTCTCGGAGCCGTTGTCGGCCTTCTTGGGGCGGTCGGTGCCGAGCGCCTGGTCGATGTCGACGCTCTTCAGGTTGCCGTTGAGCTTGAAGTACACGTACCCGACGCCGGTGCCGCCCAGGACGACGATGCCCGCGGCGGTCCAGCCCATGATCATCATGCCCTTGTGGCGCTTGCGGGGCTTGCGGCGTCGGCCCTTGGCGCGGTGACGCGCTCCGGTGGTGCCGGTCTCACCCGGTATGCCCGGGCCCGGCGTGCTCTCGGCAGACATGGGCTCCTCAGCTCGTCTACGGTCGGTTACCCCCTGCGGTCAGTGCCAGGCGTGGTCGGCCGAACCCTTCCTCGCACCATCGTCGCTCCGCCTGGTCAGACGGAGAAACTCGGGAAAGGGTTGCACAACGGACTGTGCCCACCGCGTGCGACGGTGGGCACAGTCCGTGTTCATAACAGCGAGGTATACCTCGCTCACCTGCGGTTTCAGCCGAAGATGTCGTACTGCTTGAAATCGGTGCCGACGGACTGCCTTGTGGCAAAGATCTCGCTGGTGGCCTTGCCCGTGCCCGCGTACAGGTAGAGCGTGCCGCCGGGGGTGCGGGCCAGGAAGTCGGCCTTGCCGTCGCCGGTGATGTCACCGGTCGCGTCGAAGGCGTTGTACGTCGTGCTGCTCCAGGTGCGGACCTTGATCCGGCCGGAGAACGCCCCGGTGCCGGCCGAGCCGGTGCCCTTGTACAGGTAGATGTAGCCGCCCGTCTTGCTGCGGGCGATCAGGTCCGTCCTGCCGTCGCCGGTGAAGTCGCCGTGGCCGCGCACGGAGTTGTACTGGTTCCAGCCGGAGCCGACCTTCACGCGGGGCGCGAAGGTGCCGTTGCCCTTGCCCGGGTAGATCCACATCACGCCCGCCGAGTCGACCGAGAGCAGGTCGGGCAGGTAGTCGCCGGTGACGTCCCCGGGGGTGATGATGCGGGTGCGGGTCGTCCAGTTGTCGGCGATCTGCTGGGTGGACCAGGTGCCGCTGGAGATGACGTAGTGCGTCCAGTAGACGTCGCCGGTGGAGCTGACCCGGTAGACCAGGTCCTGGTAGCCGTCGCGGTCGAGGTCGGTCTGCAGGACGACGTTGACGCCGTTCCAGTTGCCCCAGGACACCCGGGCGGCGAACGACGTGCCCTTGGAGTCCTTGGAGTAGCCCGTCCTGGTGGAGGCGTTGCGCACCCACAGGTCGGCCTTGTGGTCGCCGCTGATGTTGGTGTCGTCGACGCGCGGGTAGGCGGCGCCGACGTACGAGCTGACCTTGCTGAAGACGCTGTAGGCGCCCTTGGCGACGCAGTCGGTCACGCCCCAGGAGACGACGCCGACGATCCGGTTGTTGACGACGAGGGGCCCGCCGGAGTCGCCGTTGCAGGCGGAGGTGGTGCCGGTGTCGCTGCCGGTGGCGGGCGGGCCCGCGCAGACCATGTGGCCCTTGATGAAGTCCCGGCCGTAGTAGCCCGCGCAGGTGGTGTCGGACTGGATCGGCAGGGTGGCCGTCTTCAGGGTCTCGGAGATGTCCTCGCTGGTGGAGCTGGTGCGGCCCCAGCCGTAGACCTTGGCGCTGGTGCCGGCCTGGTACGAGGCGGTGTCCCCGGACGTCGTCATGCGGATCGGCGTGACCTTCACCGGGACGGGCAGGGTGAGCACGGCGATGTCGTTGTCGATGGTCGTCGCGTTGTACGACGGGTGGTTCCACTGCCGCCAGACGCCGGTGACGGTGCCGCCGTGCAGGTCGGTGCCGTCGGCGGAGGGCAGCTGGGAGGTGCCGGTGACGACGGCGCCGTTGGCGTTCCAGTTGTAGCCCTTGACGCAGTGCGCGGCGGTGAGGATCTTCGTCGGCGCGACGACGGCGCCGCCGCAGAAGAAGCCGATGTCGTCGCCGGTGCTGGAGGTGCCGCGGTCGTCGTAGTAGTGGAGCTGGGCCATCCAGGGCGCCGAGGCGATGGTGGTGGTCGTACCGCCGATGATCTTGGCGTCGATCGTGCCGTCGCCGGTGCTGCTGCTCAGCGATGACTTGCTCGGCTGCCCCGCGGTGTCGTCGCCGGCGAGCGCGCCCGCGACGCGCCTTTTCAGTTCGGCGAGCGACGGGGAGCCGACGGTGGGCTTGACGGTGGGCTGCGGCAGCGGCGTGGCCGCGTCGGCGGACGAGGTCAGCAGTGCGGCGGCCAGAGCAGCGGCGACACCGAGGGCTCCGACGGGCAGGGCGAGGCGTATCCGGCGTCTGTGACGACCGGCGCCGGACATGGACGTGCGCAAGAAAGTCCCCCCAGGGGTGCAAGACGTGGAGGGGGCAACTGGAGGTGCCCCCACCGTTCTGCGCCGAAGGGCCGTTTCCCGTCACTGGGTGACGGAAAACGGCCCTTCGAGGGACGGCGTCGGCGACTAGTCGCCGTTGCCCGGCGTCGGCGTCGTCTTCTGGATCTGCATCAGGAACTCGACGTTCGACTTCGTCTGCTTCATCTTGTCGAGGAGCAGCTCGATCGCCTGCTGCTGGTCGAGCGCGTGCAGCACCCTGCGCAGCTTCCAGACGATGTTGAGCTCCTCGGCGCCGAGCAGGATCTCTTCCTTGCGCGTACCGGACGCGTCGACGTCGACGGCCGGGAAGATGCGCTTGTCGGCGAGCTTCCGGTCGAGCTTGAGCTCCATGTTGCCGGTGCCCTTGAACTCCTCGAAGATCACCTCGTCCATGCGGGACCCGGTGTCCACCAGGGCGGTGGCGAGGATGGTGAGCGAGCCGCCGTCCTCGATGTTGCGGGCCGCACCGAAGAAGCGCTTCGGCGGGTACAGGGCGGTCGAGTCGACACCACCGGACAGGATGCGGCCGGAGGCCGGGGCGGCGAGGTTGTACGCACGGCCCAGTCGGGTGATCGAGTCGAGCAGCACGACCACGTCGTGCCCCAGCTCCACCAGGCGCTTGGCGCGCTCGATGGCCAGCTCGGCGACGGTGGTGTGGTCCTCCGCCGGGCGGTCGAAGGTCGAGGAGATGACCTCGCCCTTCACCGACCGCTGCATGTCGGTGACCTCTTCCGGACGCTCGTCGACGAGGACGACCATCAGGTGGCACTCGGGGTTGTTGTGCGTGATCGCGTTGGCGATCGCCTGCATGATCATGGTCTTGCCGGTCTTCGGCGGGGCCACGATCAGACCGCGCTGGCCCTTACCGATCGGCGACACGAGGTCGATGATGCGGGTGGTCAGCACGCCCGGGTCCGTCTCCAGGCGGAGGCGGTCCTGCGGGTACAGCGGGGTGAGCTTGTTGAACTCCGGGCGGCCACGGCCGTGTTCGGGCGCCATGCCGTTGACGGAGTCCAGGCGCACCAGCGCGTTGAACTTCTCGCGGCGCTCGCCTTCCTTGGGCTGGCGGACGGCGCCGGTGATGTGGTCGCCCTTGCGCAGGCCGTTCTTGCGGACCTGGGCGAGGGAGACGTACACGTCGTTCGGGCCGGGCAGGTAGCCGGAGGTGCGGATGAAGGCGTAGTTGTCGAGGATGTCCAGGATGCCCGCGACGGGGATCAGGACGTCGTCCTCGGCGATCTGCGGCTCCTGCACGTCGTCGCGGCCACGACGGCCACGGCGGTCTCGGTAGCGCCCGCGACGGCCCCGGCGGCCGCCCTCGAAGTCGTCGTCGTCCTGCTGGCCGCGGTCCTGGCGACCACCGCCGCCCTGCTGGTTCTGCTGCTGGCCGCGCTGGCCGCCGCCCTGCTGGTCGTCGCCCTTGCCGCCGCGGCGGTCACGGTCACGGTCCCGGCCGCGCTCACGGCGGTCGCGACGACGGCCCTCGCCGCCGTCGCCGTCGGACTTGGCCTCGTTGCCCTGGGGCTGCTGCTGGGCCGGCGTCTCGCCCTTGGGCTCGCTCTTCGCCTCGGCCGCGACCGTCTCGGGAGCGGAAGCGGGGGCTCCGGCCTCGGCGGTGGCACGGCGCCGGCGGCGCTCGGAAGGAGCGTCGTCGGAGGCCGGCTGGCCGGGGATCTCGATCTGCTGCTGCGCCACGGCCTTGTCGGCCTTCTCCGCGGGGGCCTCGGGGGCCTCCTTCGCGTCGGCCTTCGTCTCGGCCTTCTCCGCCTTGTCGGCGTTGTCGCCCGTACGGGCCCGGGAGGTTGCGCGGCGCTTCGGCTTGGTCTCGGCGGGGGCGTCGGCCTTCGCGGCCGGAGCGGCGCCGCCGGACGCCTGCGCCTCCTTGATGACCTCGATCAGCTGGCTCTTGCGCATGCGCGCGGTGCCCCTGATGCCGAGGCCGGATGCGACCTGCTGCAGCTCGGCCAGCACCATGCCCTCGAGGCCGGTACCGCGGCGCCGCCGGGAGCCGGCACCGGTGGCAGGCGCGGAGGCGTCCGTGGCGGGCGCGGCAGCGGTCTCCTCGACACGTGCGCCCATCAGATCGGTGGTGTCGCTCACGAAGGGTCCTTCCCTGGAGCGGACGTCGGCCTGTCTGGCTCGGCGACCGGTTGTGCTGTCCGGCTTCGGTCCGTGTGGTGTGAACCGTGCCGGGGCGGTGGTCCGCCTAAGCGGCGGAGGAATCTGGTGATGGCGCTTCCTTGAGCCGTGGCACCCAGTGTCAGTGTCACGCGGCGTGGTCGCACCGGTTCCGGAGCGTGCCCTGCGAACCGCTCAGTGTCCGTGTACGGCGTACGGTCCGACGTACGGAACACAGTGCGGCTTGGGGGGCTCCCGGAAGAATGTCTGTCCCGGACGGGGACACGAGGCACCTCGCCATGGTGGGGTCGGGTGCAGACTTGAGGTTAACACTACCGGATCCAACAAACATTCCCCCTCTCCAAATCCGGCAAGCGTGTGTCAGGTCGCGAGCGGAAGCACGCTCGCGCCCTGCGGATCGAGGCTCAGCCGGTTCGCGGCCCAGTCCGCGCCGGCCAGGGCCTCGACCTTGTCGGCGGTGTCCGCGTCGGCCAGCGCCATGACCGTCGGCCCGGCGCCGGAGATGACCGCGGGGATGCCGTCGCTCCGCAGCCGCTCCACCAGCGCCGCGCTCTCCGGCATGGCGGGGGCGCGGTACTCCTGGTGCAGACGGTCCTCGGTGGCGGGCAGCAGCAGCTCGGGGCGCCGCGTCAGGGCCTCGACGAGCAGGGCGGCCCGGCCGGCGTTGGTGGCCGCGTCGACGTGCGGAACGGTGCGCGGGAGCAGGCCGCGCGCCGTCTCGGTGAGTACCGGCTTCCCGGGCACGAAAACCACCGGAACGATGGAATCGGCAGGGTCCATCCTGATCGCGCGGGCCGCGCCGCCCTCCATCCAGGACAGCGTGAAACCGCCCAGCAGACACGCGGCGACGTTGTCGGGGTGGCCCTCGATCTCCGTGGCGAGTTCGAGCAGCGCCGTGTCGTCGAGCTTGGCTTCGGCGCCTATGGTCACGGCCCGGGCGGCGACGATGCCGGCGCAGATGGCGGCCGAGGAGGAGCCCAGGCCCCGACCGTGCGGAATGCGGTTGGCGCAGACGATTTCCAGGCCGCGCGGCTGTCCGCCCAGCAGATCGAAGGCGGTACGCAGGGAACGCACGAGAAGGTGCTGCTCGTCACGGGGGAGCGTCTCGCTGCCCTCACCCGCGATGTCGATGTGCAGCCCGGAGTCGGCCACCCGGACGACCACGTCGTCGTACAAGCCCAGGGCCAGGCCGAGGGCGTCGAAGCCCGGGCCGAGGTTGGCGCTGGTGGCGGGGACGCGCACCCGGACGGCGGCGGCGCGGAACGCTGGACCGGCCATCGCTCGATGACTCTCCTTGAGCTGCGTGATTGTCGAATGACGTTCAACGGACATTCGATGGTGTACGAGAACCCGGGGGGCCGCTGCCGACCGGCGGGGCCGGCCGCTGTCCCGGCCGTGGAGACGGCGCGGCACCGCGCTCCATGCGGAGGCATATGCGGCGGGCGGGTTCAGTACAGCCTATCGAAGGAAGGTTCTGTGGCGACATAGGGCGCACAGGAGGCGCACGATGCGTGTCGTAAGCCCCCTGTGCACCCCCCGTAGGGAGTCTCCCCGGCCCGACGCCGTCTTACGCCGGAACGTGTCGGGCGTAACACCGGCGCTCGGTGCGTCGGCGCACGTCAGGCCGGTTCGAGCGCCGTCAGACGAGACCCAGGCGCTCCGCCGCGGCCGCCGCGTCGACGGGGACGGTGACCGGCTGCGGGGCCCCGGCGACGGCCCAGTCGGGGTCCTTGAGCCCGTTGCCGGTGACCGTGCAGACGATGCGCTGCCCCGGGTCGACCTTGCCCTGCTCGGCGGCCTTCAGCAGACCGGCGACGGACGCGGCGGACGCGGGCTCCACGAAGACGCCCTCCTGCGAGGCCAACAGCCGGTAGGCGCGCAGGATCTCACGGTCCGTCACCTCGTCGATGGACCCGCCCGACTCGTCGCGCGCGGCGATCGCGTACTGCCAGGACGCCGGGTTGCCGATGCGGATGGCGGTGGCGATGGTCGACGGGTCCTTGACGACCTCGCCGCGCACCAGGGGCGCGGAACCGGAGGCCTGGAATCCCCACATGCGGGGGGTCTTCGTGGCGACGCCGTCGGCGGCGTACTCCTTGTAGCCCTTCCAATAGGCCGTGATGTTGCCCGCGTTGCCCACCGGCAGGACGTGGATGTCGGGCGCGTCGCCGAGCATGTCCACGATCTCGAACGAGGCCGTCTTCTGCCCCTCGATACGGACCGGGTTGACCGAATTGACCAGCGCGACGGGGTAGTTGTCGCTGAGGCCGCGCGCGAGGGTGAGGCAGTCGTCGAAGTTGCCGTCGACCTGGAGGATCTTCGCGCCGTGCACGAGGGCCTGGCCCATCTTGCCGAGCGCGATCTTGCCCTGCGGCACGAGCACGGCGCAGACCATGCCCGCGCGGACGGCGTACGCGGCGGCGGAGGCCGACGTGTTGCCGGTGGAGGCGCAGATGACGGCCTTCGCTCCCTCCTCCTTGGCCCGCGTGATGGCCATGGTCATGCCGCGGTCCTTGAAGGACCCGGTCGGGTTCGCGCCCTCCACCTTGAGGTGGACCTCGCAGCCCGTGCGCTCGGAGAGCACCTGCGCGGGCACGAGGGGCGTGCCGCCCTCGCGGAGCGTCACGACCGGCGTGGTGTCGGATACCGGCAGCCGGTCCCGGTACTCCTCGATGATTCCGCGCCACTGGTGGGTCATTGCTGGTTACTCTCCTTCAACCCGCATGATGCTGGCGACACCACGCACGGTGTCGAGCTTGCGCAACGCCTCGACGGTCCCGCTGAGGGCGGCGTCGGACGCGCGGTGCGTGACGACGACGAGGGACGCCTCGCCGTCCTTCCCCTGCTGGCGAACCGTATCGATCGAGACTCCGTGCTCGGCGAAAACGGTCGCGACCTGGGCGAGAACACCCGGTTTGTCGGCCACGTCCAGGCTGATGTGGTAGCGCGTGACCACGTCGCCCATCGGCGACACCGGCAGCGCGGCGTAGGCGGACTCCCCCGGTCCGGTCGCGCCGCCGATCCGGTTGCGGCAGACGGCGACGAGGTCGCCGAGCACGGCGGACGCCGTCGGGGAACCGCCCGCTCCGGGCCCGTAGAACATGAGCTGCCCGGCGGCGTCGGACTCGACGAACACGGCGTTGTAGGCGCCGCGGACGGAGGCCAGCGGGTGGCTCAGCGGGATCATGGCCGGGTGCACGCGCGCGGTGACGGACCCGCCGTCCTCGGCCCGCTCGCAGATGGCGAGCAGCTTGATGGTGCAGCCCATCTCCTTGGCGGAGGCGAAGTCGGCGGCGGTGACCTCGGTCATGCCCTCGCGGTAGACGTCGTCGAGGCGCACGCGGGTGTGGAAGGCGATGCCGGCGAGGATGGCGGCCTTGGCGGCGGCGTCGAAGCCCTCGACGTCGGCGGTCGGGTCGGCCTCGGCGTACCCGAGGGCGGTGGCCTCGTCGAGGGCCTCCTGATACCCGGCACCCGTCGAATCCATCTTGTCGAGGATGAAGTTCGTCGTGCCGTTGACGATGCCCATCACCCGGTTGATCTTGTCGCCGGCGAGGGACTCGCGCAGCGGGCGGATCAGCGGGATGGCGCCGGCGACGGCGGCCTCGTAGTAAAGGTCCTTGTCGTGCTCCTGGGCGGCCGCGTGCAGGGCGGCACCGTCCTGGGCGAGCAGCGCCTTGTTGGCGGAGACGACGGAGGCGCCGTGCTCGAAGGCGGTGGTGATGAGGGTCCGGGCGGGCTCGATCCCGCCGATCACCTCGACCACCACGTCGATGTCACCGCGTTTGACGAGGGCGGTGGCGTCGGTGGTGACCAGGGCCGGGTCGATGCCCTCCCTGACCCTGTCGGGCCGGCGGACGGCGACACCCGCCAGCTCCACGGGGGCGCCGATCCTGGCTGTGAGGTCGTCGGCGTGCGTCGTCATGATGCGCGCCACCTCTGAGCCGACCACTCCACAGCCCAGCAGCGCCACCTTCAGCGGACGCGTACGCATCATCCGACCTCGTTTCCTCATTACCGTCTACGGTGGAACCAGTCTCACTCACCGGACGGGACTTTCTGCCCCCGGTCCGAATTTTGAGACGTCTATTTCATTTGTGCGGAGGCGGAAGACAGGAGATCTTCCGCCCCCGGATGCATGGCTTCCGGCTCAGCCGACGTCGAGACGCAGCAGGTCCTCCTCCGTCTCGCGGCGGACGATCACGCGCGCCTGGCCGCCCTCGACGGCGACGACCGGCGGGCGGAGCACGTGGTTGTAGTTGCTGGCCATCGACCGGCAGTAGGCGCCGGTGGCGGGCACGGCGACGAGGTCGCCCGGCGCCAGGTCGCCCGGCAGGAACGCGTCCTTGACCACGATGTCCCCGCTCTCGCAGTGCTTGCCGACGACACGGGCGAGCATCGGCTCGGCGTCGGAGGTGCGCGAGACCAGCGCGACGCTGTACTCGGCGTCGTACAGCGCGGTGCGGATGTTGTCCGACATGCCGCCGTCGACGGAGACGTACGTGCGCAGCCCGTCGAGGGGCTTGATGGTGCCGACCTCGTAGAGCGTGAACGCGGTCGGCCCGACGATGGCGCGGCCCGGCTCGACGGAGATACGAGGAGTGCGCAGCTTCGCTGCCTCGCACTCGCGGCTGACGATCTCGGTGAGCGCCTTGGCGATCTCGTGCGGCTCGCGGGGGTCGTCGTCGCTGGTGTACGCGATGCCCAGCCCGCCGCCGAGGTCGATCTCGGGCAGCTCGACGCCGTGCTCGTCGCGGATGTCCTTCAGCAGCCCGACCACCCGGTGGGCGGCGACCTCGAACCCGGACATGTCGAAGATCTGCGAGCCGATGTGGCTGTGGATGCCGACCAGCTCGAGACCGTCGAGCTGGAGTGCCCGCCGTACGGCCTCGGCGGCCTGCCCGCCGGCCAGCGGGATGCCGAACTTCTGGTCCTCGTGGGCGGTGGCGATGAACTCGTGCGTGTGGGCTTCCACACCGACGGTGATCCGGATGAGGACCTTCTGCCGCTTCCCGAGGCCCTGCGCGATGTGGGCGACGCGGACGATCTCCTGGAAGGAGTCGAGCACGATGTGGCCCACGCCGGCCTCGACGGCCCGGCTGATCTCGTCGACGGACTTGTTGTTGCCGTGGAAGGCGATGCGCTCGGCGGGCATGCCCGCGGACAGGGCGGTGGCCAGCTCGCCGCCGGAGCAGACGTCGACGTTCAGCCCCTCCTCGTTCAGCCAGCGCACGACGGCGCGGGACAGGAACGCCTTGCCGGCGTAGTAGACGTCGGCCTCGGTCCCGAAGGCGGTGCGCCACGCACGCGCGCGTGCCCGGAAGTCGGCCTCGTCGAGGACGTAGGCCGGGGTGCCGAACTCCTCGGCGAGCCGCGTGACGGGGATCCCGCCCACGGTGACCACACCGTCCTCGTCACGGGTCACGGTCTGGGCCCAGACCTTCGGGTCGAGCGCGTTGAGGTCGGCGGGCGGGCCGGAGTAGTGGCCCTCGGGGAGGACATCGGCGTGACGGGGCCCGGCGGGGTGTGCGGAACGGCTCATTCTGCGTGCTCTTTCAAAGATGGTCGGGTGCGTCGATGCCGAGCAGGGACAGGCCGCCGGCCAGCACCGTCCCGGCCGCTTCGGCGAGGGCGAGCCGGGCACGGTGGGCGGCCGAGGGTTTCTCCCCGCCGAGGGGCAGCACGGCGGGGAACAGGGGCAGCGCGGCGTCGGCGACGGCGAGGAGGTGCCGGGCCAGGCGGTCGGGGGCGTCCTGGGCGGTGACGAGGACCCGGGGGTGATCACCGAGCAGGGCGACCAGCGCGTCACCGCCGCTCACCGGACCGGGCTCGGGGTGAAAGCCGAGGTCGGCGGCGTTGCGCAGCAGGGCCCGGGTGCGGGCGTGGGCGTACCGAACGCGGAAGAGGGGGTTGGTCTCCCGCTGCACGAGATGATCCCGGGTGATCCGGGGCCGGTCGTGCGCGGCCGGGTACAGCAGGGCCCAGCGGGCGGCGTCGCGGCCGAGGGGGAGGGGGGTGGTGGGGGCGGGGTGGGTGGTGATGTCGACGTGGAAGTCTGTGGGGTTGTCGACGGCCAGGGGGTTGTCGGGGTCGGTGGGGTCGGCGAGGTCCGTGTCTGTGGCGTTTTCGAGGTCGGCGAGGTCCGTGGGGTTGTCGAGGTCGGTGGGGTTGTCGACGACCATGGGATTGCCGACGTCCACGCCGAGGGCGGACTCCCACTCCGGCGCGGGCCGGCCGTCGTACGCGACGCGGACGAGATCACCCTGGCTGCGCCGGACGCGGGCGACGGCGTCCGCGACGACGGCGGCCCGTACCTCGGCCGGGCACCGGAGCCGTACGACGTTCCCGCTGAACCCCACGGCGTGCCCGTACCGCCGCCCGCGCCGCAGGATCTCCTCGACGAGGTCGGCGGAGGCGGTGCTCTCCAGGCTGAGGTTGAGGAACCCGGGGCCGGTGACGACGACGTCGGTGACGCGGTGCTCGTCGAGCAGGCGCGCCCGGAGGATCTCGGCGACGCGCTGCGGCGGCTGCCCCGCCGCGCGGGCCAGCTGGAGGGCGATGTTGGTGGCGTAGTCGCCGCACCCGCCGGGCCCCGGCGGCGTGACCACGGCCCGCTCCGGCACGGTCACGCTCAGCTCACCCTCGTCGACAGCGCGACGCACGGCGTGCAGCACGGTGCGGGAGAGCTCGACGGGGGTCACGGGGACAAGCGTATGGGAGGAGGGGGGTGGGTAGGCGAGCCGGTTTCGGGGAGGTCCGGGATATGGACGCGGGGCGCGGGCCCCTACGGCACGGCCGACTGATCGACTGCCGGCGCCTGTGCACCGTCACCGTCACCGGGGTCACCACCGCCCTGCCGCCCCCGGCCCCGCGCCCGCTCGACCAACTGCCGCACCATGCCGACCAGTTCGGCCGGCTCGAAGGGCTTGGCGAGGAAGGCGTCGACGCCCACGTCGAGCCCGGCCTCGACCTCGTACTGGGTGCAGGCGCTGACGATGGCGAGGGGGACGTCACGGGTACGCGGATCGGCCCGCAGCCGGGCGGCCGTCCTGATTCCGTCCAGCCGGGGCATGACGACGTCGAGGGTCACGACATCGGGCCGCACCTGATGAACGACATCAAGACACTCGGCACCATCGGCCGCGGTCACGACCTCCAGCCCCTCCAGCTCGAGGTTGACCCTGATCAACTGCCGGATGACCTTGTTGTCGTCCACAACAAGCACCCGGCCCGACGCGCCTGGCACAACTCGAGAGTAGGTCGGCCCCGGCCACCGCGTCCGGGTTTTCCCCACTTCCACCCCGCACGAGCGACCCGCATCCCCGCCCCCGGCAGCGGAAACCCGTTCATGACCACCCCGAGGGAGCTGGTAGTGTTCTACCCGTCGCCGCGAGCGAGCAGCTCACGCCCGACACGCCCCCGTAGCTCAGGGGATAGAGCAACGGCCTCCGGAGCCGTGTGCGCAGGTTCGAATCCTGCCGGGGGCACTCGCCGGTCAGTCAGCAGAAACCAAGCTCTGACCAGGGCGAATGCCGACACGAGAGAGCGGGAGTCAGTCTCACTGACTCCCGCTCTCTCGTACTGTCTCTCAGTGTTCGCGACACACCTCCGACACACCGGAGGGCCGTCCAGTCCGTCCAGGAGGTTGGCGGGTGCAGATCACGGCAACGGAGTTTCGAGCGACGGCGCTCCCCCAGCCGCTGCGGTTCCCTCCGCCTTACGCAGACAGGACGACCAACCCGTCTGGGTACTCCTACTGGTGGCAGCTTTTTAAGATCGTGTTCGACCTTCCAGACCCCCGCCGTTTCCCCTCATTGAGGGGCTTTTCCACTGATGAACTCGCGGTAATCAAGCGATACATCGCTTGTTGCGAGGAACTGTCGGAGTCAACGGTTCTCAGCAGCCGCGGGGGAATCAGGTTGAGCGTCCAGCGCGCACCGGACGGAAGTCAGAAAGAGAAGCTAACCGCCGAGTTTCCTCCCCGTGAAGCGATCCGAGGAACTACCGTTCTATGGCGGCAGCTGTACAGCAACGAGGAACGGGCAAGCTACACGAAGGTACGCAAAATCATTGGGCGTCGCATTCATGACACCCTTGATTCTGAGCGCGACCGCCGCGACGAGGTGCAGCGCCGTTGGAATCGGGCTCACGGGCAGTTGCGCGCCTACCTCCTGACCTTCCTGGCAGACCGCACCGTGTGCGAGGCCCGAGGCTGGAGTACGGATATGCTCCCCAACGCTGATGTGAAGCCGGAAGCGTTGGTGAGGCTTTTCCAGTACGGTGACCTTATCCACTGGGGCGAAGGAGCGGAAGAACTCGGCCATCTCTCCAACGACGAGTTCAATCATGCTTGGAACACGCTGCGCTACCTAGAGATAGTCATCCAGCTCAGTCATTTCTACTTGGGTTATTCTTTGCTGGCCAAGGCGGCAATATCGCAGTCGACATAGGTGAAGGGACAGACCGAGAACGGTCTGTCCCTTCACCTATGTCGCGCCTAAATTACGTCGCCTTCCTCCTCAAGTGCTCTGGCAATTCGCATGTTCGCGGCTTCCTCGTGTCCGTCGATGCAGCCGTGATACCGACGATGGATCACCTCCGGGGAGTTTCCGACTCTCCGGGCAACTTCGGCGATCGGCACCCCCGCGTTCAGCCACCGCGTAATGCACGCGTGCCGCAGATCGTATGGGCGCCCGGCCAACGGCGAGTCGACGCGCTCCGGCGGGAGCGCGTACCCCCGCGCTTCCTCCCACACCCGCCAGTAGGTGGATGAGCCGACCACTCCCCCGCGCTCGTTGCCGAACACGCGCCCTTCTTTGGCGGTCCCGAACTCTGTCAAGTGAGCCCGGAGGATGGCGACCAGAACGGGCGGAATGGGCACCGGACGGTCGCTGGTCGCCTCCCGCGCCTTCAGGCCGCGGCGGTCGTGCCGTTCGCCTGAGTCGGTCCACTGCTTGCCGGAGACGGGGCGTGTCTCCCGCAGCGTAAGCGTGCCCCAACCCGTCTGCGGCAGGTGGCAGTCAGACCGCCTCAGCCCGACCGCCTCAGCGGGCCGCAGTCCCGCGTAGTAAAGCGCCGCGTAGAAGGCCACCAGGCGCCGCCCACGGCAGCGATCCCACGAGCCGACGTAGGAGACGGCCGTGAGCAACTGCCGGGCCTGTACGGCGTTCACGAGGACGCGGCGGTCCACCACGTCATTGGAGCCGACGTGCTTCCGGCGGGCGAGCTGAAGGGGATTCTCCGGCAGCTCCCCCGCGACCACCGCGTGTTCGAGGGCGGTGTTCAGAGCGCGGCGCCGCCGCTTGTAGGTGTCGCCCGCGGCCGGAGTGCCGTCCAGCTTGTAGCTGAGGCGGTACAGCACATCCTCGAACACCTCGGGGTCGGCCAGATCACCCAACGGCCGGTCGGTCGTCGTGACCCAGTCGTACGCGGCCTTGAGTTCGGCCGGCGGGTCCTCCCCCACGTTCGCGGGCACGATCCCCCACCGGAAGGCCAGCCGAAGGGTCTCGTCGTCGGGAGCGTCGTCCCCACGCTTGACCATGGCGAGCGTCACGGCCGCAAGGCCGTCCGCCATGCCCTCACGGGTCTTGGCCGCAGCCGTACGCCACCGCCCGGCCACGTACTTCCGGCAGAACTCGAACCACCGCACCGGCGGTTCAGCGTCTGCTGCCTCGGCAGCTTCGGCCGCCGCGCGCACCTCGGACTCAGGCAGTCCGGATTCGATCTCGAACGCTTCACCACGCCGATTCATGGCCTGCCACAGCTCGGACCGTCGGCTCTCCGCGAGAGCCAACGTGGTGAACGTGTCGCCGTGCACCTGCCCTGCGACCACCCACCGGAGGCGCCACGGGCGGGACTTGCGCCCAGTCTTGGTCACCTTCCACAGCTTGACGTCGAAGGAGTAGCCCGGCCGGGCCGACCCGCGAGGGCGCCCGGCCGGGGTGTTGCTCTCGGCGCTCACGCAGCGTCCTCCCGCTCCGCAAGCCAACGCTCGTACTCCGACCGCCGGATCCGCACGTCGCCGTTCGGGAGCTTGATCGCGCGGGGCCCCTTCCCGAGCTGGCGCCACCGGTAGAAGGTCGACGGAGCGACCTTCAGATCAGCGATGACCTCCTTGACGGTCATCTTCTCGTCCCGCGTACGGGCGCTCATTTCGCCATCCCTTCGGCTTCGTCCGCACCGGACAGGCCGGACAGCTCCAATTCCGACTGTCCAGGGTGTTCGTGCTGGTCAGACGTGGTAACCGGACAGCCGGACAGTGCGGACACCTCTTGGGCGCCCTGCGTCCGGGTTTCGGTGTCCGGGTAGTACCGGCCGCCGGCGTCCTTGGTGAGTTGTCCGGCGTCGGCCATGCGGTTGCAGGTGCGGCGGATCGTGTCGATGTCGACGTGCGGCAGCTCGCCCGCCATGTCCTTCGGCTTGGCGCCGGGGTGGGCGCGGACGTACCGCAGGATCGTGGCGCGGGTGTCGCTGACGGTGTGGTCGGAGACTGGGCCGTCCAACAGGTGCCAGGCGCCGGAGGCGGGTTGGAAGCTGAGGGCGTACTCGGCTTCGTCCACGTCGCGGCCGGTGACGTGCAGGATGCCGTCCGCCTGCCCTCGGGCCCGTTTCAGTACGAGCGTGGCGTCCGCGGCTCCGGCGATGCCGTTGGTGCCGGAGACCTCGGTGAGGAAGTCTTCGGAGCCTGCCTTGCGGACGTGGTGGACGAGGACGACGGCCACGCCGTAGTGGTCGGCGAGCCGCTTGGCGTAGCCGACGGCGACATAGTCCGCGTCGTACGCCGACACCCCGGCCGGGGCCTGTCCGCGTATCTTGGCGAACACGTCGATGACGACCATGCGCGCGTCGGGGTTGCGCTCCAGCCACTGGGCGATGGCCTCGGTCCCGCCCTGCGGGAAGGGCGGGCATTCGGTGACCAGGGTCAGACCGGCGGGCGCGGGCTGGCCCCCGAGCAGCTTGCCCATGCGGGTCTGGAGACGGCGCGGGGTGTCTTCCAGGGCGAGGTAGAGCACCGGCCCGCCCTCGACGGGCACGGAGTCGAACGCCTTGCCGCCGGCCGCGACCGACAGCCCCAGTCCGAGGGAGAGCCAGGACTTGCCGACCTTGGGCGGTCCGGCGAGCACGTTGACGCCCTCGGCGAGGATGCCGGGCACGGCCCATTTCGGCTCCGGGAAGTGCGCGGCCATGAGCTGATCGGCCGTCCATGCGGTCCGTGGGCGCTCCCGTTTCGGCGGCGCCGTGGGGGCCGGTCCGGGGTCGCTGGGCACGGAGTACAGGTGCAGGGGCGGGATGGGGTTCGTGCTCATGCGGCGACCGTCCGGGGGCGCCGTGCTCCGGCCCGCAGGCCGGAGGCGATGGTGCGCCGTGCCTCGCGCTCGCCCTGGCCGACTTGGAGCGCGGCCGTGAGGAGCCAGCCGGTGACGTCGACTTCGCTCAACTCGCCTCCGGCAACGAGCTGTCCGAGGGCGATCGCGGCGATGTAGAGGCTGTTGTTGTGCTCGTGCGGGCCGGAGCCGGTGACCCGCTGCACCTCCCTGTTGATCGCGGAGCGGAGGAAGGCGGTGCGCCGTCCGTGGCCCGTGAGGGCGACCGTGACGGGCGTCTGCGGGGGCAGCGGGGCCGGTCGCAGGAGTTCGGCGAGCCAGCCCGGCAGGGGCGCCACGGGGCCGTGGTGGGTGACCTCGTACGGGTGTCCGGCGAAGGTGCTGCCCGCGCCGACCACGAGTCCGCCCCACGCGCGGGTGTCGACCTTCCAGCCCAGCCCACGGGCGCTGTCCCCGGCGGTGTTGCGCAGGGGCTCGCCCTCGGGCGCGAGGAAGTACAGGTGGGTGCCGCCGCTCCATGTGCGAACGGTGTAGGTGTCGGCGGGGAAGGGCTGGCCGTGGCGCTCGCAGAGCACGGCGAGCACGTCGGCGCCGTCGGTGACGCCGTGCTCGGCCCAAGCGGCTGGCGGGGTGTCGCCGGGGTGCTTGGGCTTGTCCAGGTCGATGATGATCAGGCCGGAAGGGCCGGTGGCGATGCCGACGTTGAAGGCGGCGACGGACCACGCGCGGGTGATGCGGTCCGGGTCGGTGGTGGCGCGGGTCTCCCAGTCGGAGACGGCCGGGCGCTTGTCACCGGGGATCAGGGGGAAGACGTGCCAGTCGCGCGACGCTGCGTCAAGCGCGGCGGTGAGCTGGGCAGAGCCGTCCAGGTGCGGCATGCTGGGGGTTCTCCTGTTCTGTCTGCGGATGGGCAGGGAGAACCGCGGCGGCGGGCGACCTTGCTGGGGAGTCCCGCCGCCGCGGCGTTGCTACTGGTTCTTGGCCCAGTGGGCGTATTCCTGGCGGACGTAGCCGCGCGGGTCGGCGGCGGTGGCCGGGTGCTCGGGCCAGTACGGATCGCCGTGGTAGTCGCCCTCCCCGTCCCGGTCGTGCTCGATGAGCCGGCGGGCGGCTTCCGTGGCCACCTCGGCCGCGTCGCCGCGGGGGCCGTCCTCCTCGTCCCGGAGCGCGATGCGGTCCAGCAGCGCGGCCTTGCGAAGCCAGAACTCCCGCCCCAGGTGCTCGCCCAACGGCTTGTCGGCGGCCGTCCGGGCGGTCCATCCGATCTCGCGGATGATGCTCGGGGCGAGCGCGTACGCCTCGTCCGGCGTGGGCCACGGTCCCGGCTCGGGGCGGTGGTCGGCGGTGACGTACAGACGGGTGCGCTCGCCGTCGCGGGTGGGGTAGGTGCGGACGGCGCCGGCGGCGAACGCGCCGCTGAGTGCGGCGGTGATCCGGCTGGTGTCGGCCGGGTCGCAGACGACGCGGATCTCGAACACGGGTCTCCTGTCGGGGTTCAGCCGTGGAAGTGGCTGCGCTTGATGACGGCCTTGCGGATGGTGACGGTGCTGCCGCGTCCGCCGGCGACGGCGCGGACGGGGGCGCGCCAGGCGAGCACGGCGAGCGCGATCCAGACCAGGGCGCCGGAGCCGAGTCCGGCGAGTGCGTTGACGGCCTCGCCGATGCCGTAGCCGACGCCGGCCGCGAGGGCGCCGCCGCCGATGCCGGCCCCGAGGAAGCGTTGGGCGATGGGGTCCAGCAGGGGCAGCGGGGTGAGGTCGCGCGGCTCGGGGCGGGCCATCGGGGGCGGGGCGAGGTGCTTGGGCATGGGGACCATGCGCCCGTAGGCGTCGGGCACCCACACCACCGGCCCGCGCTCGGCGGCCAGTTCGACCGCGGCCGGGGCGGGCGCGTACGGCTCGGTGGGCACGTAGGGCGCGGGCAGGGTCGGTTCGTTCACGGCGATGCTCCTCACAGGTGCTGGATGGCGTCGATGACGGCGACGGCGAGCTGGTTGATGGGCCCGGCGGCGCCGGTGGAGGCGAGGAAGAAGCCGAACCCGGCGGCGGTGAACGCGGCGCCGTAGCCGAGGGACTTGGAGCGCAGCAGGAAGAACAGGACGAGTCCGAACAGGGCCACGAGCGAGACGGTGACGGCCACGGGCGGAACCTCCCTTCGTCGGGGCGGGCGGGTGGTCAGTGGGTGCCTTCGCGGTAGATCCGCTGGGCTCGGTTGAAGAGCCAGCGGCCGGCGCGTATGCGCTTGCCGGTGGCCTTGCAGCGGCGGCAGCTCTTGCCGCGCTTGGGCCGTCCCTTGCGGTCGGTTTCCATGGCGAAGCCGAAGCCGTTGCACTTGCGGCAGGTGCCGAACGGGCTGGCCGCGCACATTCCGACGTAACCAAGCGTGATGGCGAGCAGGCAGGCGATAGCAAGGGCGATGGGGGGCATGAGGGGCCCTTCCAGGCGGTTTTCGGGGTTTTCGCAGGTGGGGTGCTATGCGCTAGATCGCAGATCAGGGGCTATGCGGGGTGCTAGCGGGGGTGCTACCGGTAGCAGGGCGACGTGCTACCGGTAGCACCGTCCAGGGCTAGGCGGCGCCCCGCTTTTCGTCACGCTCCGCAATCGCCTTCGTGAGGTCGGCGCGGACGATGCCGCGGCGGGTGGTGCGGGTGCCGTCGTCGGTGGTCCCAGCCACGTCGCGGGTCTTGATGCCGTGCGGCTTGAGCGCGCTGGTGACGTTCTCGCCCTTCCAGCCGCCGTAGACCTCCGGCCGCAGCTCGGCGAGCCGGGCGGCGATCCGCTCGTTCCACACCCGCTCTTCCGACGACGGCACGACCGCGGCGACGTCGGCGAGCAGGTCGTACGAGGGGCCGGTCACGGCCTCGGGGTCCTCTCCGAGCGCGTGGCCGGACAGGGTTCCCTCGGCCTTGCGCAGGGCGTAGGCGCGCTGCGCGATGGCGTGGGTGGCGTGGTCGTCCAGGTAGGCGGTGCGCACCACGACCGGCAGCGCCGTGGCGCCGGCGAGGTAGCCGTTACCGGCGTCGATCTCCGGGCGGAACGAGGTGGCGCGTACGCCGTTCTTGTACGCGGACGTACCGAGGATCATGTCGTTCTCGACCTGCCCGGCGACCTTGAGGGCGAAGCGGATGGACACGTTGCCGCTGATACCGGTCGGGAGCGAGTCCTTGTCCGGGCGCTGCGTGGCCAGGACGAGGATCACGCCCAGGGCGCGACCGAGCTTGATGATGAACTCGGCGTCGTCACCTGCCTGTTT
Organism: Streptomyces sp. SudanB52_2052; assembly: GCF_964272415.1. NCBI lineage: Bacteria > Bacillati > Actinomycetota > Actinomycetes > Kitasatosporales > Streptomycetaceae > Streptomyces > Streptomyces sp. SudanB52_2052. The sequence continues at coordinate 2,940,411 of NZ_OZ186796.1, forward strand.
GCCGTACTTGGGGTGCGCGAACAGGTTCTGGCACTCGTCGAACACGCCCACGAGCGGCCACAGCTTGAGCGAGCGCTTGTCGGCGATGGCACGGGTGATGCGCTTGTCCGGGCACAGGTCCCGCGGCAGCTTCTTGATCGCAGCCGCACGGCGCATGACCTCCTCGCGCAACAGCTTCAGGGAGTCGGCCGCGTACTTGATCGAGTCGTCGTCGATGCCGGAGACGAACCGGTGGCTGACGCATTCGAGGGAGTCCAGGTCGCCGGTGCCCTTGTTCTCGTGCAGCCACAGTTCGACGGACGGGTCCATGGCGGCGCCGCAGGCCAGCACGCGCACGGAGGCGGTCTTGCCCTGGCCGGGCAGCGAGCCGATCAGGATGTTGTGCTGGATCATCGGCACCGACTGAGCCCGGCCGCGCGGGTCGATGCCGAACGGGATCCGCTTGAAGATGTCGTGCTTGCGGGCGTTGGCGAGCGGCCACTTGACGAGTCCGGTCTTGGACAGGTCCCGGTCCCCGACCCACAGGATGAGCCGCCCCTCGTGCTCGTTGGGGTCGGCGTCCGGCCACACGCAGCCGAGCGGGCGGCGCAGGCCGGAGGCGAGTCGGGCGCGCCGGTCGGCCACGTCGGCGACGGTCACCCCGAGCGGCAGGTCAATGTCCGCGCGCCAGCCCGGGCCTTCGCGGGTAATCGGGGCGACGAACTTGATGCCGTCCTGGCCCTTGGCCACGGCACTGGCGATCTGGCCGATGCCAATGGACGCCATGGCCTTGACCACGATGTCGCTGGTCAGCTTCTGCACCTCGGTCTTGATGACCGCGCGGGTAGCCAGCGGCGCATCCGCCGGCGCGCCCAGCCAGCCCAGCGTCAGCACGATAAGCGTGGCGGCGATGACCTGCGTACGCGGCTCGGCGCCGTAGACCAGGAACAAGCCCATGACCAGGGCGGCCAGGGCACCGAGGATGGTGAGGAGCATCCGCAGCCGCACCCGCCGGTCGCGCTGACGGGAGAGCTTCAGGTACAGCTCGGAGTTCTCCCGGCGTGCCTCGGCCTGCCGCAGCGGCTCACCCTCCGCGTCGACCGCCCAGCGGCCCACGCGGGTCAGGGTGTTGGCCAGGCCGCGCGGCGAGCGCCAGATGAGCTTGGGCACGTACAGAAACGGCACACGGACCGCGTGGAAGGCGATGGTGTGCCAGACGTGCCCGGCCAGCCACCGCATCGCGTCGGCGAACTCCGGGCCCGACTTCGCCCACGCCGGGAGGATGTCCAGCCGCTTGGAGTCGCGGATGCGGTCGATCAGACCGGGGCCCGACTGAGTCGGCGCCGGACGGTCGACCAGGGTCGGGGCGGAGTCGTCCGACTCCCCCTCGCCCGGGTCGGCCGACTCGGTCGGCTTCGGGTCGCCCGACCGGTCGGGCCCGGAGTCGGGCGACGCGTCGGGCGCGCGGTCGGCCGACTCGGTGCGGGCCGACCGGGCCTTGTCCAGGTCGACCACGGCGCCGTCGGAGTCGGCGGCCATCTCGGCTTCAAGCCGGTTGAAGAGTTCGTTGTCGTCGTCGGGATGTTTCACTGAGGGTTCCTTCTCTCTGGGAGGGATGCGGGGCCCGGCCGCTGCTTTGGTCGGTTTGGGACCGGGCCCCGCACTGAGCGGGTCAGGCAGCGCGCTGTTCCTCGGGGTAGGTGCAGACGAGGCACATCCCGAGCGAGGTCGGGATGCAGTAGCTGTAGGTGATCCGGCACTTGGGGCAGGTGCGGCGGGCGAGCATCGCCAGGGCGAGCGCACCCCACTTGCGGGAGGTCATCGGCCGGACCGGCTTCGCGCGGTCGACGCGGTAGAGGTAGGCGACCTGCACCCCGGCCTTGCGGCCCCGGTGGCGGCGCATCACCTGTGCGGCGACCGGCTGCCCGCCCGGCCGCAGCCCGGCCGCACGCAGCTGCCGGCGAGTGGCGTAGCCGTCCGGGGCGAATCGCCACGGGTACGTGGGGACCCCGAACCGGGCACCAGACGGGTCGAAGCACTTGCTGTAGGCGGACATCAGGCCGCCACCCCTACGACCAGAGCATTGGTCCGGGCTCCGGCGCGGCCGGCGCGCCGCCCGGTGACCGTGGCGAACAGTCGCCCCAATCCGGCGCGGCGGGCACCGGCACGGGCCTGCTTGGCCGCGTACATCGCCTCATCCGCCCGCCGCAGCAGCCCGGACAGGTCGTCGCCGGGGAAGTCCGCAGCGCGCACCCAGCCGAGCGAGACCGTGGTGTGTACGGCCGGGTCCTGGCCGTCGACCGGGCGGGCGAGCACGCCATGCAGCACGGCGAGCAGGTCGGAGGCGGTGCCGTGGTCGTCGATCAGGACGGCGGCGAACTCATCGCCCCCGAGCCGCCCGGCCACCCCGGAGCGGCCGACGTGGTGGGCGAGCCGGTCCGCGGTCGCCTTCAACAGCGCGTCCCCGGCCGCATGCCCGAAGGTGTCGTTGATCTGCTTGAAGCGGTCGACGTCGGCCAGCACCACGACCGCCCGCGGGTCCCGCAGCAGAGCCGTGGCGCGACGGGTGAACGCCTCGCGCGTCCGCAGCCCGGTCAGCGGGTCACGGCGGGCGACGTTCAGGCGCCGCCGTAGCCACAGCGTGTGCGCCGTCCAGCCGGAGGCGACCGGCGCCGCCGCGGCCAGCATGGTCAACACGGTGTTCATGCCGCCTCCTCCTCGGTCCCCTCGTCGCCGTCGACGGAGTGCAGGCGGCGCCCCTCGGCCCGCTCGCTCAGCAACAGGTCGCGCAGCACACGGGAGTTGCCAGCCGAGCAGTGCAGCGTGGTCCGGATGGCTTCCGCGTTGATCGCGTCATCGGCCCAGTCGGCCGTGGCCTCGCGTGCCTCGGCGAGCAGTTCCGCCGGGGTCCGCGGCGCCTTGGCAGTCTTGGCCTTGCCCTTGGTGCTGGCCGGGCGCTTGCGCGGCGTCTTGGGCGCCTCCGGCTTCGGCTTCTCTGTCTGCTGCTGCGGCACAGGCGGGACGTCCTCGCTCGCCGGGGCCAGCTCGCCCAGCTTCAGCAGCACCCGTTCCGGGCGCGGCGTCTTTGACCGCCACCGCCGGCCGTGCCGCTCGCGCAGCCGGGCGCGGGCCAGCTGCCGCTCACGCTCCCGCTTCAGTGCCTCGGAGTAGGAGGTGATCTCCCACAGCGTCATCCGCCGCCACAGGGCGAACGTCGACAGCGGAGCGAGCATCCAGCGAGAGAACCGCACCTTCTCCATCCGCCGGCCGGTGGCGGCGCCGATCCGGACGGCGTAGACGTGGGCGCCGATCTCGGAGAACACCACCCACAGCAGGGGCATCGTGCCGTGTGCGACCTTGGCCCACAGCGTGTGCCCGGCGGCGACGTTCAGCCCGCACGTGACCAGCGTCAGCGCCCAGGGCACGAACCGCACCCACGCCAACGCCATGTCCATCCGGATCAGCAGCAGGTTGGCCACGGTGAACACCGGAATGGCCACGTCGATGCCGACCGGCAGCATCCACGGCGCGCCGAAGCCCCAACGGGCGGCGGCAGAGGAGACCGCGTCGAACGAGGCGATCAGCCCCAGGGCGCCAACCCCGGCCGCGGCCAACGCGCCTAATCCAGCAAGGCCCATCTCCGGCTTCGTCAGCGGCGGCACCGCGGGCCGCGCCGTCTCGGTTGCGGTCGTCATGCCGCCGCTCCCTTCCGGGAGGACCGGCGGCGCCTCGCCGGGCTCGCCAGCGGAACGACGTTGAACAGTTCCGGGGCGTGCGCCTCGATCACCTCGGCGGCGATGCGGGCCACGTCGTCCGGCAGGTTGCTGTACTCGGGGTCGGCGAGGATGTCGCGCGCCGCGTCCAGGCGGGCCGCACGCTCCTCGTCCGTCTCGCCCTCGGCCCCGAGCCAGAGCTCAACCGGGGTGCCAAGGGCCAGCTCCACGAAGTCCTCTACGGATACGGCCTGTTGATGGCCGACGTACGTGCGCATGGTGCTCTCCTGGGTCGAAGGAGCAGAGAGAACCGCGGCGACGGGCGACCTTGCTGGGGAGTCCCAGCGCCGCGGAGGCTTCAGATTGACCTATGTCAATCTGACTGTCAAGAGGGTCGAACGGAGAAGTAGAGATTGACCTAGGTCCAGCTACTCTCGAACCCATGGAGCAGAGTCCAGAAGCGCCCAAGCAGACGCCCACGGCCAAGGAGATCGCCGCGGATTTTCGCGAGAAGATCACGGGCCCGAACCGCGAGTACGATCCGGGAGACCGGCTCCCTGCGGCTCGCAAGCTCGCCAAAGACCTTGGCGTGCAGCTCATGACCGTGCAGAGCGCCTACGGCCAGCTCCGTGACGAGGGACTGGTTCTCACCCAGCAGGGTCGCGGGACGTTCGTCCGAGACCCGTCGGTGCCGCTCGGTACCGAGCCGGGCAGTAGTCCCGCGTTCACCGCACTGGCAGCAGAACTCAGCTCGATTCATGACGCTCTTCGTCTGCTCGGTGAGCGACTGGACCGCCTTGAACAGCTTGTCGGCGACGAGACTCCACCCTCGCCGTAAGTTCGTCCGCTCGCCGCAGCAGTCGTTCGACCGTGGCGCGCGCCTCGCTCAGACTCGCTTCAATCAAGGCAAGTTCCGTGGGAGTCAGGCCTCCCAACTCGCCGCTCCGCTCGTTGATTCCTGACATGCCAATGAGCATGCGGCCGGAAACGGAAGAGGACCCGGACAGTCTGTCCGGGTCCTCTTTCCTTGCAGATCAGGCAGGTTGACGCTTCGTCACCGAATGGCTTCCTCCACGGCGTCGAGCACTGCGGCCCACGGGAGTTCGCGCCCCGCCGGCGCTTCCCTCGGTTCGTACAGCGGCCAGACGTCCGGGCCGTAGACGACGTGCACTCCCCCGGCCCGAAGGGCGTCGACGTGGCCTTGCCACGCGGGGTGGCGAGCGTGCGCCGCGTTCACCCGGGGGAAGACGACAACCGGCAAACCGAGGGTGCCGATGGCCTCGCCAACCTGTGTCAGCGCCTGGTTGTCCATGAGGCCGGTCGCGAGCTTGGCAACCGTGTTGGCCGACGCGGGGGCAACCACGTAGCAGTCAACCGGCGGATGCGGTCGGTCCTCTCCAGGGAGACGCGGTTCGTCACGCACAGGCAGGCCGGTGAGCTTTTCCAACCGCTCAACCTCACCGATCATCCGCAGCCACTTACCCGCGGTCGGCGTAAGGGTGACGGCCACCTGCCATCCTCGGTCCATCGCGGGCCCGACAAGACCGGTGCGCAGAGCCTCAACGCCTCCGGCCGCCGACCCGACCACACCGAGCACCCCGCGCTTGCCTGAACTCACTGCACCGCCCTGCACCGCTGAGCCATCACGAACACCTCGGACGAACGCGAACCGCCGGTCACGGGAGACTGCTTGATCAGGTCCCGCAGCGTCTCGCGCACCCTTGGATTGTTGCGTACGAGCTGCGGCGATGTCCGCTCAGCTGTACGTAGCTCCGTGAACGCTTCATCCCCTTGTCCAGCGAGGGACAAGGCACGGGCGAAGTCGATACGGTGCGAGACACTGCGCTCCTGCGGCATGTGGTCGACGTTGATCCGGCCGTGTTCCACCACGTACGAGACGTTGTCGAGGTCCAGCTCAATGGACAGGCGATGGAGCAGTACGTTCGTCGGCCCGAACCCCGTCTGCCAGTAGTTCCCATCCGACCCAAGGTCATCCGCGAGTTCTTCGGCGCGGTCCAGTAGCGCCGTTGCGGTGGGCCGGTCCTGATGCCGTGCCGCCGCAACGGCAGCACGCAGGTGGATCATGCCCAGAAGGCTGAGCGCCGCCGGGTTGCTGTCGGTCACCTGAGCCGACAGCCACGTAGCTGCCGTGTTGCCCAGCTCCAGCGCATCGTCATAGCGCCCGTTGGCGAGCAAGGCATGCGTGCCGGATCGCGCAGCCGACGCCAACACGAGCGGGTCGTCCGACTCGTCAGCGGCTCGCATCGCGCGCTCGGCAGCAAGCCATGAGATGTCCGACTCGCCGATCTTCGCAAGAGTCGTAGCCGCAAGGTGGTGCGTACGGGCTGACACTGCCCAGCAGTCGCCATGGTCATCGCCGCGGCGCGCCGCTCGGTCCTCCAGTTCCTGTGCGGTCTGAAGAAGCGCCGGCAAGGCTGCGATCACGCTGCCGAGCCGTCCGCCCTGGTAGTCGTTCCATGCCTGCTCGACACGCAAAGCCACAGGGGCAGGTGTCGGAAGCTGGGTCTCAGCCTCGGGGCCGAAGAGCAGACGCGAGAGCCGACGCGGGCTCATGAGGGCATCACGTACGGCGGGGACATCGTCCTGCTGCCGCTCGTCTTCCATGAGCACGGTCTGACCGAGCAGATCCCCGAGAGGCACGCGCAGGGTGCGCGACAGCTCCGCGAGCATGTCGATACGGGGCGGCTTCCGACGTCCCGTCTCGATCTTCGCGAGCCAGTCAGTGCTACGACCGACCAGGCCGGCCAGCACCTCTTGCGTGTAGCCGCGGCGCTTCCGGTAGAACGCGATGCGCTCGCCGATGCTGAGGTGATCTCCAAGACCACGCATGTGGTGTTGCCTCCCGCTGCTGAGTAGGGGCGTCTTTCACGGTACCGACGCGGCGGGGAAGGGGTAAGTGATCTCAGCCCTTACCGCCAATGGCCAGCGTGCGGCACTGAGCAGGAGAGGACCCGGACGGATTGTCCGGGTCTGATGGAACCGTGCTGGGAGGTGTCCGCACTGTCCGGCTGTCCGGTTATGACTCCCACCTGCACAAACACTCCGGACAGCCGGAGCAGAGGCTGTCCGGGGTGTCCGGGTCGAAGACGCCCTCAGACATCGCGTACGAGTCGAGGCCTGGGGAAGGACCGGTTCGCAACGTCGATGTGCCCGCATATCTTCCCCTTGTTGGTGAGCGCTGCGCCGGTCTCCCGTGCCAGCACAGGGAAGAACTGCTGACCGTCCGGCGACTGGCTCGACGTGACCCAGTCGTAGCCCGGTCCCCCGCGCATGGCCCATCTCACGAGCCGACGCCCCAGTCCCTGACGCTGCCATTCAGGAATCATCGAGATCTTCGCGATCAGACCACATCGGCACTCATGGCAGATGTTCCAGATCAGGACTGCGTGATCAAGGCCGTCGCGGTCGCATACCCGCAGAACCTGAGCATCCGCAGTCCCGCTGTTGGGGTAGTACAGGAAGAACCTCTCATCCCTCGGGTTACGTAACTTGATCCACCACCATCTGACCTCGCCTACGCGCTCAGGCATTTGACCTCCATGCATTCGCCTGCGTAGACCGTACGACGCCCGACTGACAGAGCAGGGGCGCGCTGCGACCTGCGTTCGTGAGACGACATCGAGTGCCCCGCCTGGGGTCCAAGCGGCTGTAACACGCCGAGGGCGGCGGACACCCCGGGTGTTACAGCCTGTCGGCGAAGCCGGCCCCTCAATGATCGTAGGAGCCGGAGGCGACTTCCGATCTGATTCTCGGAAGGCCCAAACGGCCGGCCGGAAACCCTCCCTACTTCATCAAGTGCCCGCGCACGGCGCGGGCGCGCGCCGCCTTGTCGGCGGGGCCGCCGCCCTGTCTTCGCCAGCGGCGGCCCCGCCCGGCGGCGCGCTGCGTGCAAGCGGGCGAGGACGGGACGTCATCCGCGGGCACAAGATGAGGCCTCCGGCGGGGGATCGGCCGGCACCGGGATGGAGGGGCACCGTTCCCGGCTGCGGGCCCATAGTGGCGTGCGCGGGGAGTTCCCATCCCATCCACCGCCGACCCAGGCAGAGCCGAGCAGGCGCGGCCCAGGGCGTCAAGGTCGTTCGTACAGCAGCGCGCTCCACCTTGACGCCCTGAACCACGCCTGCTCCACGGTGTGTGGGTCGACGGCGGACGGGATGGGAACTGGGGTGAGTGGTGGGCGACGGTGGCGCTGCCGTCGGGTAGCCAATCATTGCGCGGCCTCACCCGAGTTGTTCCCTGCAGTCACTATTGCGCCCAGGATAATTCGCCACAGTGCATGTCGACGAAATATCAGATGACCTGCTGCTGACCCTGTTGAGGTTGATCGAGTTGCTGTTCTCGCATGCGCTGCTCTGCGCGCAACTCCTCAACAGTAGTAGCGAAAGATCTGAGATTTTCCTTATCATCCGTTGCGGCGTAGGGAGCGATACCCAACTCAATAGCGGTTACGTGCCGCTCAATACTATCCGCAGTCTGTTGGAGATTGAAAGCTCGCTCGCGCGGTTTGAAGTAGCCAGCCGCCGCAGTGATCACGGATACTGTGAAACCCAGGAAGATGAGAACCGCCTTCCCAGGTTGAGGTGGGTCGTACCAAGCAGTGACCCCAGAGATTGCTGCAGAACTAACAAAGAGGATCCATTGCATCAAGAGATGCATGCGCCGATAGTGGCGAGACTCTGTACGTAGCCGGGCTATCTCTGCGGGGATGCGCTCCAGGTAGGAGGCCTGTCGGTCCGGCGCAGGAGGGGTCCGCCGTCTAGCCTCGAGGATGTGACGCTCCTCGGCCAGAGCAAGATCCAGCTTCAAGCTCCTGACTGACTTACTAGCATCTTTCCATGCTCCGTCTTCGACGAACTCAAGAGCGAATTGCACGATCGTAGCGATTACCAAAAAGGCCAGGAATCCACTGAATGCATTGCTGACAGCTTCAGGGATCCCCTCGTGAGGCCAAATGGAGAACTTAAGGGACACCCACGCGAGGATCACGAAAGGAATGGCAATCGGGGTGCCATATAGCCCGAAAACCTGCAGGCGGCGGTTCTTGATGCGTTGCTGCAAGTCGGCGATATTTCTGCGATGCTCAATTAGCACATCGGTGGTCGTTTCGTCGCCGGAGTTGTTCGCTGTTTCTGGCATCTACTGCGCCGTCCCCCTCCGCGAATGAAAGTACTCTAAGACTGAAGCAGCAGGAAAAGAATTGGCGTGACGGATGCCATGGGTCGTGCCCGCAGCATTCGTGCGCATCCTCCCTGGGAGCAAGTGACTCCTGGTGATCAGTGTTCAATGATTGTGCCAGTCCGGGTGACTGGCACAATGCGCAGCTGCGAGCTGCATCTCGCGGCCCCAGCTAGGTCGCTGACATCCATGTCCGAGGATGAAGGTGCTGGGCCGTCTCTGGGGCGCCCGAGGCTGATCGGCAAGTACAACCGACGATCACTGACTACAGGTGTCCAGGTCAACAGCCCCAGGTCACCCGACCAGATCTGCGACTCTAGGAGGGCTATGCCTGCACCTGGAGAAATGAGCTCACGTGCTCTGACGCGCACCGGGTGAGTGTCTAACTGCGTGACAACGCCCATGAACACCGGCGGACGAGCACGAACGTCTGCGGACCATCAGCGCAGGTAGGAAGCGCTCCATCCCGAGGCAGAGGCCTCGCCCAAGTTGCTGCGGGACGAAGCAGTCCATGCCCCAGGGCGCCCAGCGCATCCAGCGGCCGGCGCAGTGCCCGTCCGCGGCCAACTGAGGGCTCCTGCGACACAGCTCCGACACACTGTGTGTCCCCGTACCACAACGGACTGGCTTCCGCGCAGGTCAGAGGGGATGCATGGCTCGATCGGCGCAATCACTCCGGAGCCGTGTGCGCAGGTTCGAATCCTGCCGGGGGCACCTCGAAGAAGGTGCCAAAAGACCCCGCCACCAGCGCAAACGCTGAGTGCGGGGTCTTTGTGTTTGTGCAGGCGTATGCCGCTCGAAGCGGGCGTATGTCGGGGTCAGTGGACGAGGCGTGGACGGGATCTTGGAGCATCGCCGCAGGTGAGGTCCGCGAGAGGACGAGAGCCCGCACCAGCGCACCCTGGTCGGCTTGGTGTACCTGCGCCGGCGCCACACCCCGATCCAGCTCGCGGCGAGCTTCGGTATCTCCGTCGGCACCGCCTACGCCTACGTCACTGCCGTGACCGGCCTGTTAGGTCGCCAGATCGATCAACACCGACATTTTGAGCCGAGGGTCAGGGGACTGGACGTCACGTCCCGCGATCATGGCAACGACACGTTCGGGCAACTCAGGGAGCGGCTGATCGTCAGCGTTACGCAAGGCCAAGCGTCGAGAGATACCGCTAGGCAAGACAAGAGAATCGACCAGGTCTGCGGGATGAGTTACTGACGGAATGTGGACATGCTTGCCTGATACAGATGACCACTTGTCCCCCTTCGCTGTATCGCGCTTAGACTGCTCAGCCCTAAGAGCGACAGAATTTTCCGCCGATGCGAAGTGGGCAAGGCCAGCGCGGTGCATGTAGTTGACTACGCATAGGCGTCCTCCAGGTCGGCCTGATTTCGATCTGAATCGTCACAAAGGATCGTGTGCCATGGCATGCTCTGCTCCTTGGCATACCTTGGCCCCAACTTTTTATCAAGAATCGCAGCTCTCACCGTATGAGCGGAGACAATGGTGCAACCGAGATGGGCTTGCTCACCGGAACCGTGAGGGCAGTCGAAGATGGCGTGGCCTGGGGAGTAGGGGGTCCAATTTCGATGGTTGTAGAACACATAGGCGGGTAGACAACCCGAAGCTTGCGCATCTTCCACGAGCAGTTCGCTTTGCAGGCGACCTCGTACGGTGTACTTCAACTGGTAGCTACCACCAGGTTTCATGCGTTTTGCTTGTACCCGCATACCAAACCCCCGTGTTCCAGAGTAGAACCACCACTCCCAGTCCGCGCCGTTCCGAGCTTCTTCGGATCGGTGGAACTCCCGGATGTGTACACGATCTTCGTGCAATCGACGAAATCTCCGCAAGTTTTTCTTGGTGAATTCCTCCTCGCTCGCGGGAGACCCATGAACATGGTCCATAGCGAGATCCTCGAACGTCTCCTTCGCGCAGTCTCGAAGCGTACGACACAGAGATCCGACAGGCGCCACACTTTGCGACGACTGGGACTCGATGGAATCGTCAAATTCCGTTCCGCAATACGGGCAGAAACTGAACTGCTCGTCGATCTGATGCCCGCAGCACAACATTGGTCCCCTCCCAGTGCAAGCGATGCGCGGAGCAAGGCTAGCGGGCTACGAAACAAGAGAGGCCCCGAACAAGATGCCCGGGGCCTCGATGGGGTGCAGGATGTTTCACTCGTACTCGCGCAAGAGGTCCTCGATACGCCGGTTGGCGACGTCCTGTCGTCCGTCGAGGCACTTCGCATACCGGGTCAGCAGGACCTCCACGCTGTTGCCGGCGCGCTCGGCCACCTCGGTCGGGTCGACACCAGCGTTGAGCCATGTCGACAGCGCCGAGTGCCGGAGGTCGTACGGCCGACTCGCGAGCGGCGAGGCCGCGACGGCCGGTGGGAGCGCCAGGAGCCGGGCTTCCTGCCACACGCGGTAGTAGGTCGAGGATGGGACGACCGACCCCTTCTCGCTGAAGAAGAGCCGACCGTCTTCCGCCGTGCCGAACGTGGCCAGGTGCTCGCGGAGCACGGCGACGAGATGAGGCGGGATCGGCACGCGCCTCACGTCCTCGGTCGGTCGGTTCTTCAGCCCGCGGTCGTCGTGGGTCTCCCCCGAGTCGGTCCACTGCTTGCCGACCGACGGGCGGGTCCGGTGGAGCAGGGCCGAGCCCCAGCCCCGTTCGGGAAGGGTCAGATCCGTCTCGACGAGGCCGACCGCTTCCGCCGGCCGAAGGCCACCGAAGTACATGGCGGCGAACAGGCCCACGAGGCGACGGCCGCGGGCACGCCGGTATCCGCCGACATAGGAGACGGCCGCCAGGAGGTTGCGAGCCTGCTCCGGGTTGGCGACGACGCGCGGGTCCACCTGGTTGGACACCTTCGGTTTCTGCCAGCGGACAGCAGTGACGGGGTTCTCGCGCAGCTCCCCCAGGTCGACCGCATAGTTCGCGGCGTTGACGAGCGTCCGACGCTTACGCCGCACGGTTTCCGCCGCCGCTGCCGTACCGTCGAGTTTGAGCTTCAGCGAGTCGAGGACCGCGCGGGCCGTGGCGGGCTCAGCAAGATCGGTCAGCGGTCGAGAGGCCTTGGAGACCCAGTGGAGAACGTTCCGCACGTCGTCCGGGACTTCCCGATCGTCAGGCCCCGGCAAGACGAAGGCCCAGTTGCGAAGCGCTTTGCGGATCGCGTCATCGGACGGACGTCCGGCGCGGTCGTCGAGGAGTTCCACCGTCACGCTGGTGAGCGATTCGTTGATGCCGTCCCGTGTGTTGGGGGCGGCATGGGGCCACTTCATGGCGAGGTACCTGAGGGCGAAGGCGTACCACGACACGGCCGACTTCTTCTCTTCCATCGAGGCCGGAAGGCCCGACTCCGTGTCGAACTCCTCGCCGTCGCGCATCGCCCGCATGAGCTTCGTGCGGTAATGGTCGGCGAGCGCTTTGGTGCGGAAGGACTCGGAGAAGACGTTGCCGGCCACGGACCAGCGGACGCCGTACGAAGTCGTTTTGGTGTCCCGCTTTCGGACGCCCCAGACCTTCACGTCGAGAGACTTCACGCCGCCGCCTCCAGCTGTCGCAGCCACGTGGCGAAGTCACTCCGCCAGATTCGGAGCTCTCCATTGGGGAGCTTGAACGCCTCAGGCCCCAGCCCAAGCTCCCGCCAGCGGTAGAAGGTCCGTCGAGAAACACCGCCCAGTTCGTCGAGCACCTGGCGGACAGTCATCAGCTCGTCGTGTCGGTGGTCCATGTCGGTTCTCCTAATTCCTCCTAATTCCTCCTTAAGACGGTCGATCGTGTGCTGGCTGAGCGGGGGATGCCTGCGGTTCTCCTGGCCATTGACGCCTCACGGAAGAGCGGCGCCCGTAGGACGCTACGCAACGTGACTGCCGCGTGAACACCGGGCAGATACCTGCTGCGCTTCTGGCCCGCAGGCCTTGAGACAGAGCGGTACACCCGGTGTTCTCGGACCAGCACGACATCGCGTCACAACCGAGACAACCCTTGCGCGGCCGAGGTGTGAGCCAGCCCGGCCGTAGTGACCTCTTCGTCGCTTCGCGAGCCAGCGAGCTCTCCTTGAGACAGAGGCCGGCTGGGTGCAGGCGCCATGAACGGCTGGTGAGATGGCGGACGGATCAAGTCCTGGAATTAGGTCGCCGCATGGCCCGCACCGGCTTCACCCACAACACCGCGCGCATGGAGGACACCGTGAAGGTCTTCTGCGGGATCGACTGGTCCGAACACCACCACGATGTCGCCCTGGTCGACGACACCGGCACACCGCTGGCCCAGTGCCGCATCACCGATGACGCCACCGGCTACACCCAACTTCTGAGTCTGCTCACCGAATACGGCGACAGTCCCGCACACCCCATCCCCATTGCCATCGAGACCAGCCGAGGCCTCCTCGTCGCTGCCTTGCACAACGGCCACCGGCAGGTCTTCGCAATCAACCCGCTCGCCGTCGCCCGCTACCGAGACCGCCACACGGTTTCCCGCACCAAGTCCGACCGCGCTGACGCGCTAGCGCTTGCACACATCCTGCGCACCGACATGCACCGTCACCGCCCACTGCCGAACGACAGCGACCAGGCCAAAGCCATCACGGTCCTGGCCCGCGCCCAACAGGACGCCGTCTGGAACCGCCAGCAGATCGCCAACCAGGCACGCTCGCTCCTACGCGAGTACTACCCGGCCGCTCTGGAAGCCTTCCAGAGCAGAAAAGGCGGACTGACCCGACCCGACGCCCGCCAGGTGCTGACCATGGCACCCACCCCGGCCCAAGCCGCCCGCCTCACCCTCGCCCAACTCCGCAGAGCCCTCACACGAGCCGGCCGCAGCCGGAACATCGACACCGACGCCCATCAACTACACGCCCTCTTCCGCACGGGCCGACCCCGCCAGCCCACACCCGTCGAACACGCCATGGGCCGACAACTGCTCGCCCTGCTCACCCAACTGGACGCCGCCTGCCAAGCCACCGACGACCTCACCACCGCCGTCGACGAACACCTCCGCACACATCCCGACGCCCAGATCCTGCTCAGCTTCCCCGGCCTGGGACCCCAGCTCGCCGCCCGCATCCTGGCCGAAATGGGAGACGACCACACACGCTTCTCCGACGCCCGCGGCCTGAAGGCATACGCCGGATCCGCACCCATCACCCGCTCATCAGGCAAGAAACGCTACGTGGGCCGCCGCTACATCAAAAACGACCGCCTCTGCCACGCCGGCCACCTCTGGGCCTTCGCCTCCTTAAGCGCCTCACCAGGAGCCAAAGCCCACTACCAACGCAGACGCGACCACGGCGACTGGCACGCCGCCGCCCAACGCCACCTCTTCAACCGCTTCCTCGGACAGCTCTACCACTGCCTCCAAACCCGACAGCCCTACAACGAAGAGCAAGCCTTCGGCCCCACCCCTTGACGCCTTAACAGCGTGAGATGTCTGTCTCCGCCCCGCTCCAGCCCGGCCGGTGCCCGTGCCGCGCGCAGAGCATTCAGCCGCCTAATGCCAGAGAAGGGTTCGTCGCGGCTGGGGCGTCGGCTGTGCGCACCCCTTGGGCACCGCACCCATTCGGCACGTATCAGATGCCGACTCTGAAGGATCGCGCCAACCTGTAGGCACGGAAGGATGCGCTGATTTTCCTAGCCATTGATCCTCCGATCAGCGTATTTGAGGAGTGCGGAGCATGAGCAATTCGGGCGCGCAATCACCTACTGGCGAAGCCGAGAAGAAGTCCCGCCTGAATGCCGAGCATCTGTACCGGTTAGCTACCTTGGTGATCGGCATGACCGGGGTGGCCGGATTCGCTGTATTCGTTATCCTCTCTATGCTCTACGAGGAGTTCTATGAAAATTTCGGGATCCTACCATCCGAAGTCGGCTTGGATTACTCTCAAACATTGTTTCGCTCTTGGGGCTTCATCCTCCTCGCAGCGGGGGCACTGACGTTTACGGCTTTCCTGGTATGGGCGACCACCTTGCTAGTTCGGCGATACCTGCGCAAGCGGCGAGATAAGGAAGAACGAAAAAGTAACGATGATGCCGTTGCAACAGAAAGACGGCGAGAGCAACGTTTCACACGCCTTCTTAAGTTGTATGCGATCGCGATGCCGGTGGCCATCGCGCTTGAAATCTTCATCATCGGTGGCCCTCTAGCAGCGAGCGCCATTGATGACCGCATTGAGCAGAGAAGGAAAGGCGGAGAGGCGGGAGGTCGCGTAGACCCTATTCGCGTTTCACACCTTCTAATCATGGACATTGCAGCTTACGAGGTAGAAAGCATCACTCGCTCTGTGGACGGAAAGCCAATTTCGAGCCTGAACGGAAAGAAACTACTGCTCTTGGGTACGAACGATGGCATTTATATTCTCTACGACACAGCAACTGGCGCCATCGTGAAACTCTCAGCTGGCGGTTCCGTGTTGAGACTTAAAGCACACGAGAATGACAATGGCGACTAATGCCCATCCAAGCCGCTGAGAGCTTGGCGAATATTTTGGATGAGATTAATCCGATGCGCCCCTCCTCGATTTCCCGAGGAGGGGCACTCGGCCTATACCTCGAAGTCCCTCATGTACTTGGATCGCTGCGGTTGAGACCGCTGCCCCCATAGCTCGGCGGCATCTCGTCGAGCCTGCCGAGAAACATGAGACTCGTTGACGACGGGGCCGAAGCGCATGGTCCGAGCTTTCTCTTCCTCCCGCTCAGCCTCCGCATCGAGACTCCTGATTTCCTGCTCTTCGGAGTAGGTAGACTCTCCGAGGGAGGTCTTCTTGCGAACCTCCTCCTTCAGCTCCGTAATCCGCTCTCGCTTGCGGCGAGCGCTTTCCTCGTACTCTTCCGGGGTGGTGAACATGGCAACCTCCGCTCTGTCACCTACAATCACCTTCCCACTCACGGCCTCCGCCCGCACGCGGCGGGACGGATCACGCCTGCCAGCTCCTGCCCAAAGCCGCTCCGTAAGTTGGTTGGCGGTCCGGAAGAGTCGGGTGTGGCTCTAAAGTCGCTTGCCCCCGGCGGCTCCGGTGGAGTGGCCGCCCCGCTCTTCGGGACGCCCTGGCCGCTGATTGAGATCTGCGCCTTGATCGCTTTTTACGGAGCTGACGGCGGGTGTTCCTCGGACCGAACGGCATGCTGCCTGAACCGAGGAAACGCACATGGCCGAACATCTGTCCCGCCTCTGGATCGGGATCGACGCCGGGAAAGCCCATCACTGGCTCGCCGCGGTCGACGAAACCGGGGCAACGATCTGGAGCAAGAAGGTACCCGCCGACCTCACTCGCCTGTGCGCACTCGTTGGAACCACACCCCCGATCCGCAAACGAGGCGCAGCGAAATCTATTCGCGTCAATCGGCAAGTGTCACTGAACCACTCCGAGGAATGGATCGATACACGGCGAAGGGGATAAGCGAGAAGCCTGGATGCTGCGGAAGGTCAATAAATCCCAAGCGGCCCAAGTTTCGCATCTGAGCGTTAATGGTCTCCGCAAACTCAGCTCTGTTTATACTTCCGTCCGCATTGTAGAAATTCATATCAGGGAGAGAGGTTTCCTCAGTGCCGTAGCTACCAATGCTGCCGACTACTGTCCACTCCTGCTACTCCGTCCCGTATCGAGCGAATAGGATATCTGCTTCACTGTCCAAGTACTGGCGCCCTTCTTGGAGGCGCGAGTTTATTAGGACGCCTTTCGTTGGAGTAAGGTTCACGTGAAGGCCAGGCGCAAAGACGCCTTTGGAAATGCGCACGAAAGCCCTCAACATTCTCCCGTCAGCACCTCCAATGTCAGGGAAGTCGGGGATTGAGTCTTCCAGCGTGACTGGCCCGTCTGCCGGTTTCTGCTTAGGTGTATGCCTCTGTTGGCCCCCCTGCTTCCCTTTGCTTTGACTGGCCTGTTTAAGGACCGATAGATGACCCATGTCGTTCAGGCCCACCATCACAGACCCAAAGGCCGAGAATGCTGAAGTCGCGTAGCGAGTATCGAACAGAGAGCCCATGGCTGTAACTCTGACCAGGGAGCCTACAGGCAGCCTTCCTTTCAGTTCACCGGAACTCCACTGCTCTGGGTCGCGGACTTCTTCTGATATATCTCGAAGCAGTGACTCTGACTCTAGAGCCTGTTCGAGCATCGGAAACAATGCATCACCTAGAGACTTATTCGTATAGGTTTCACTTCCAGACCCTTGAAAATATTGCCCAGCGACCCGTGGGCCGACAGTGGTCCTTTTTTCTTTGCGCTCGGTCTCCCGTGATTCTTCCGCGACCCCTCCGTCGATTTGGGCTAGCATTGCCCTGACTTTGTCAGTGTCTACGTACAGGAACTCGCGGAGTATCACTTGCACTCCTCCTCTTAGACTGGGCCACATCGTAAGAGACAGGTGAGTCTGCAATGGCGCGTATCGCGAATATTGGCACCAGGTGCGTGGTGTATGGCACCGAGTGCCGGAACCGCTCCAGCCCGCCATAGCTTGCTCTGGGCGATAGCAATGCAGCGTGGCTAAGGTCAGTAGGGGTGCAGCGAGGCATACGCGCGCCTGGTCGGGCGACGCACCCGCCGTCGTGGCTGACTGTCGTCGGCTGAGGTTCGTGCCACTGCCGTGCCAGATGCAGGGGTCAGCCACGGTCAACGGCGGTGTCTCGCGGTCGAGTTTCCAGCAGCCGTACCAGGTATCGAAAGCCCAGCGCAGCGGCACGATCCTCCCGCCTCTCTCCTAAAGCGGTGTTCACAGAGGGCTGTGGCCGACGGCAGTGACGGCATTTCTGACAAGCGGACAGCAGTGGGACTCGACAGCCGAGCGCGGTACTGGCGGAGCGCAAGATCTACGACTCGACTGTCCGAATCCAGCTTCGTAGCGGTTCGGGATGACTCATATCCGTGTAACTGGGCTTGGTGCGGCCCGGTGAGTTCGGACCGCAGCCCACAGGCTTCCAGCCTGGCGCTTCGGGTCACGCCGCTAGGCTTGCCCCATCACGACGCATCCAGTACCGGAGGACTCCAAGTGACGCCGACCGCCGCCACGCCCGGCCTCCCGGCGCGTCGCGAGCACTGGTTCCAGCCTCGCCGGTCCGGATTCCGATGGGAGCAGGAGGGCCTTGAGCACGTACGGCAGCTGATGCC
The DNA here is from genome assembly GCF_964272415.1 of Streptomyces sp. SudanB52_2052. NCBI lineage: Bacteria > Bacillati > Actinomycetota > Actinomycetes > Kitasatosporales > Streptomycetaceae > Streptomyces > Streptomyces sp. SudanB52_2052. The sequence continues at coordinate 2,958,406 of NZ_OZ186796.1, forward strand.
GAACGCCGAGCCGTACCGGGCGTGGGCGACGTTCCGGTTCACCGGTGTCACCGGGCGGGTCAACGAGTGCGATCTGTTGATCGCCGTACCCGGCGGCGTCTACCTGCTGGAGCTCAAGGGACACCCGGGCCGGGTGGTGAACCACGGGGACACCTGGCAGTTCCACGGCGACCGGGTGCGGACGCTGCGTAACCCGCTGCACCTCACCGACCTCAAGGCCAAGGAGCTCAAGGCACAGCTGGAGCGGGCCGCGCACGCGGCGGGCATACCCGAGGCGAAGATCCCTTTCATCAAGCCGGCGGTCTTCCTGCACGACCCCGACCTGGTGAGCGAGCTGGACGAGTTCCAGCGCGCCTCGGTGTACGGACGCGACGGCGGAGCGAGCGGCCTGCCCGGCATCTGGGACGGGCTGCTCGGGCTGCCTCCGGAGCGGGAGAGCTGGCGCGTCACCCCGCAGGACAGCCAGCGCCTCGAAATGCTGATGAAGCGGATCGGGATCAGCCACTCCACCAGCCACCTGCGTTTCGGGGACGACTGGCGGCTCGCGCCCCGCGCTCTGGACGCGGGCCCCGGCTGGGAGGACCGGCTGGCCGTACGCGACGACGGCTTGGTGAAGGAGAGCGGCAGGGTCCGCATCTATCTGTCGGGCCAGGCCGCGTCGGCGGAGCAGCGCGGCCGGGTGGACCGGGCGGCCCTGCGCGAGTACCAAGTGCTCCAGGGCATCAACCACCGGGGCATCGTCCAGGCCGTCCAGATCCGCGAGCACCAGGGCGGCCCGGCGATCCTCTTCCGGCACCAGGAGTCGGACCTGCGGCTCGACGCCTACATGGACGCGTACGGCGACCGGCTCACGCCCGCCGTGCGCCTGGACCTGGTGCGCCAGCTCGCCGAGGCCGTCCGCTACGCCCACGACCGGTCGCTGTACCACCGGGCACTGTCGGCGCGGTCGGTGTACGTGTCCGCGCGCGAGGACGGTGCGGAACCGGTGCTGCGGATCGCCGACTGGCAGACCGCCGCCAGGGACTTCGACACCACCTCGCACCTCAGCCTCGGGCAGACACCGCTGGATTCCGGGCTGGTGGCCGACATCGCCCAGGTGTATCTCGCCCCGGAGGCCGCCAGGGAGTTCGCCGACCCGGTGGACCTCGACGTCTTCGGCCTCGGGGCGGTCTCCTATCTGCTGCTGACCGGCAAGCCGCCGGCCGACGCCCGGGGCGCCTTGGTGGACCGGCTCGCCGCAGAGGGCGGGCTCCGTCCGTCCGCGGCGTCCGACAGTGTCTCCGCGACGCTGGACGACCTGGTCTTCCGGGCCACCGCCTCCGACGTGCAGAGCAGGCTGTCGTCGGCCGAGGAGTTCCTGCGGCTGCTCGACGTCGCGGAGGCAGTCGATACCGCGGCCCGGCGCGGGGCCGTGGAGGTCGCGGACCCGCTCACGGCCAAGGCCGGCAGCCGCCTCGACGCCGAGTGGGAGGTCGTGCGGGTCCTCGGCACCGGAGCGACCGCCCGCGCCCTGCTGGTGCGCCGCGTCGAGGACGGGGTGGCGGACCCGGCATCGCTGCGGGTGTTCAAGGTGGCGCTCGACCGGGAGAAGGACGCGCGCCTCTACACGGAGGCGAAGGCGCTGCGCGAGGTGGGCGGCAACCGCATCGTGAAGCTGCTCGCGCCCCCTCGCGAGCTGGGCGGGCACACCGTCCTGGAAATCGAGTACGCGGGCGGGTTCCGCCCGGAGGACGACCGCGAACCGGTCAGTCTCGGGTCACGGCTGCGCGGCGAGGGCCGACTGGGCTACGCCCAGCTGGAGCGGTTCGGCAACGATCTCTTCGAGGCCCTGGACAGTCTGGCGGCCCGAGGGGTGCGCCACCGCGACATCAAGCCGGACAATCTCGGCCTGTTCAAGCGCAGTGACGGCTCGTGGCAGCTGATGCTGTTCGACTTCTCCCTGGCCGATGCCGCCGACCAGGACCTCCATGCGGGCACCCGCGGCTACCTCGACCCCTTCCTGGGCGGCAGCCGACGGGCCCGCTACGACGACCACGCGGAGTGGTACGCGGCGGCTGTCACGCTCCACGAGATGGCCTCGGGCGAGCGGCCGGTTTGGGGAGACGGCCAGGGCGATCCGCTGACCGTCCCGGAGGCGGAGCTGTATGTGGCCCGCGAGTTGTTCGAGCCGGCGCTGGCGGAGGGCCTGACCGAGTTCTTCGCGCAGGCCCTGCACCGCGATGTCGAGCAGCGCTTCGACAGCCTCGGCGGGATGCAGGAGGCGTGGCGTCAGGTCTTCCGCCGGGCGGACTCGACGCGCCCGCCCACCACCCCGGCAACGGTCGACGCACAGGCTGCGGATGTCGAGGACGCCCGTGAGCAGGCCGCTGCCGCGGCGGACCTGACGACCCCCCTGCACGCCGCGGGCCTGTCGCCGCGGGCGGTGTCGGTTGCCGCCGGTCTCGGTGCCGAGACGGTGGGGCAGCTCCTGGACGTCCCGCCGCACACGATCTCCCGTGCGCGGGGCGCGGGCAATGTGATCCGCAAGGAGCTCAACCGACGCCACCGCCAGTGGACCCAGCAGCTCCGCAAGCGGGCCGCGGCGAAGCACCCCGTGCGGGTGGCGGCCGACGCTCCGGTCGAGCCCCTGGAGTCCGTCGAGACGCTCGCGGCCCGGCTGGTCCCGGCCGAGTCCGGCCCCCGCACACGTCCGCGACGCGACATCGTCCTCGCGACGCTGGGCCTGCCGGAGCTCGAGCAGGCCGGTGAACTGCCGCTGTGGCCCGCCCAGTCGGCGATCGCCAAGGCCCTCGGCGTCAGCCAGCCGACCGTCTCGGGGAATCTGGGCGCCGCGATCGACCGGTGGGCGGCGCTGCCCTGGCTGGGGACGATCCGGGACGAGCTGGTGACCATACTGTCCGAGCAGGGCAGGGTCATGACGGTGCAGGAGCTCGCCACCGAGCTGCGGGTACGGCACACACCGCACGATGACGACGGCAGCGGCGCGGAAGACCGGGCCGGGCTCCAGACGCAGGCTCTGGCTGTCGTGCGGGCGGCCGCCGAGGTCGAATCACGCCGCGACGATGCGGCCGCCGCGGGGGACGGCGACGAGTACGGCGCCTCCCGGTTCACCGTGCTGCGGCGCGGCAGCACGGTGCTGCTGGCCCTGGTGGACCTACCAGGCAGCGACGATCCGACTCCGGTGGAGCTCGCCGAGTACGCGACGCTACTCGGCCGGGCCGCCGAGGAGGTGGCGGCCCGCGATCCGCTGCCCGGCGGCGGCACGGTCCTGCGCGAGCTGCGCACGGTACCCGCCCCGGAGGGGATGGCCCCGCTGGCCGACACCCGCCTGCTGACCCTGGCCGCCGCGATGGCGGGCGGAGTCGGCGTCACGCCGCGTTTCGAACTGTTCCCCCTGGACCTTGGCCTCGACCGGGCGCTGCGGATCTCGCAGGCCGCGGCCGGGGTGCGTCCCGGCATCGGGATCGGCGCCGACGACCTGCTGAGCCGGGTGCGGTCCCGCTTCCCCGGTCTTGCCACGCTCGTGGGCGTCACATACGTGGAGTGGGAGGAGGCCCTGGCCGAGGCGCACTTCCCGCTGGAGTACGACCGGAACAGGCGGCGTTTCTTCCCGCCGGCGCGGGACGCCGAGCAGAGCCGCCCGGCCTGGACCGGCTCGGTGCTGACGAGCACCGGTGCGCTGCGCGAGGCCGCGCAGGGCCAGCTGGCGGAGGGCATCGACCCGGGCCGGGTGATGACCGTGCGGCTCCAGGAGGCGGTACGCCGGGGCGGCTTCCTCGCCCTGACCGTCCGGGGCGCCCATCTTCCCGGCACGGCCGACCGCCTCGCAGCCCGGTTCGACGTGCTGCCGGTCGATGTGGACGAGCTGTTCCTGGCCGCCCTGCGGACCCTGGCCGACGAGCAGCAGGTGCGGTGGGGCGCCCTGCTCAAGGCGGACGCGAAGTTCACCGAGACCGGCCGGATCGGACCGGCGCTCGCGTCCTACACCCGGCTCGCCGCCGAGCGCGTCGCCGCCCGTTGCACGACCCTCGCCGAGCAGACGGGCCCGCGCACGGTGCTCCTCGCCCACCGGGCCTCGCTGGTGGCCCGGTACTGGGAAGCGGGCGGCCGCGAGTTGCTGGTGTCCCTCCAGGAGGCGGCCCGCCGGCCGGGTGCCGTGCCGCACGGCCTGTGGCTGCTCGTTCCGATGGACGACCCGCAGGCCACCCCTGCGCTGGACGGCCGCACGGTCGACGTGGTGGACCGGGTGAGCGAATGGGCGGTCTTGGAGGGGCTGTTCATGAAGGAGCTGGAAGGGCTCCTGGAGGTGAGCTGAAGCCTGACGCTGCATCAGCGGAAGACCTTATGATCTGCGTCGTGGGGGACGACGAGGACATCAAGGGAACGACGGATTACGCCTGCGCAGGGGAACGGCATTACGAAGACGCCTCCTATCTGCATGGCGACGGGCGGCTGTTGAACGCGGACCATTTGTTCGGGCTCGCGGTGGAGTGTCTGATGAAGGCGCTGCTGAAGCGGTTCGCCGGGTCACACGGGGTGTCCATGCGGAACAGCGGGGGCTCCGAGAGCGACCGGCTGTGGTGGGACGACCCCGGTGCCGAGAACCCGAACAAGAAGCGCAAGGCTCTGGGCCACATCAACCAGATGCGGCAGGCCCTCCCCTTGCTGCTCGACGGACGCACCGGCCCCGCTCTCACCCAGGTCCTGACCAGGGTCTCCGCGGACTTCGAGAAGTGGCTCGTCGACGACCGCTACACCGACGGTACCCACCTCGACGCCGCTCTCCTGACCCGTCGCCAGGAGGCGGCGACACTCGCCCACGATCTGCATCTGCACGTGGAAATGACCGGAAAGCTGCCATGAACCTCTACGACGCACCGATCCGCTTCGACAAGGCGCGCCCGGCCGCCGATGCCTTCGCCCGCGAGATCGCCGCGGAAGGCTTCGACGTCCTCCTTGTAAGGGATGTGCTCGGCAGGTTCTCCTTGGTCGTGGACGACGCCGACCGGGGTGACGGTGCGGGCGACGAACAGGCCGAGCGCTGGCGGGAGTCGTTCACTGCCCGGCTGGGCCGCTACAGCGGGGACCGTCCACTCGTACTGACATCGGTCACGCGTCTGCCGAAGACGCTGACAGCCTCGCCGCGCACCCTGGAGGTCGTGCCGGCCACCGGCACGGCGGGCGCGGTCCGGCTCCTCGACAACACGGTCGTCGGAGAGGAGTGGTCCCATGTCACCACTCCCTCCGCCACGGACGACAGCGGGGCACCCCGCCCCCGCCGTACGGCGCTGTACGGGTTCAAGGGCGGCGTGGGCCGCACGACGGCGGCATCGGTGCTCGCCCGACGGCTCGCCGACGAGGGGCTGATCGTGCTGGTCATCGACCTCGACCTGGAGTCGCCCGGTGTGGGTCCGCTCCTGCTCGGGGACGGCACCCTGTGCACCCACGGCGTGGTGGACCACATGGTGGAGTCGGCGCTCGGCAACGCGGACGGCCTGGAGATCGTCACCCGCTCCGGGTACAACCCGCGCAACCAGGGCGAGCTGTGGATCGCCCCGGCGCGCGGCGCGGGCACCGAGGGCGTCCCCAACGCCTACGTCGACAAGCTCAACCGGGTGTACGCCGACACGGAGGGCGCCCGGTTCGCCGAGCGCCTGGCCGCCACGGTCCGGGCCTGCGAGCAGGCGGTGGAACGGAGCGACAGCGGGCGCCTGCCCGACGTGGTGCTGCTCGACAGCCGGGCGGGCATCCACGACGTGGCGGCCGTGACCATCTCCCATCTGTGCGACTACGCGCTGCTGTTCGGCGCGGACAACGACCAGACGTGGTCGGGCTACCGGGACCTGTTCGAGGCGTGGGCGGCCTCCGGTCAGGCCCCGGCGATCCGGGAGAAGCTGCGGATGGTGGCGTCGATGGTCCCGGACTCGGTGCACTACTCGAAGGACACCCATCTCGAGTCCTTCCGCCGGAACGCCCATGCAACGTTCAGCGTCCTCTACGACTCGCTCGCACCCGACGAGGTCGCCGGTGCCCCGCAGGGCTCCTGGGACCTGGATGACGAGGCCGCGCCCCACTCCCCGATCCCGATCCTGTTCGAGCCGGGCCTGATCGGGATGAACGTGCCCAACTCCCCGGACTGGCAGGAGCGTGCCTTCGTCGAGGCCGCGTACCGTGACTTCCTGACCACGGCCGTCCCGCTGATCATGGCGGGCCCGGCCGGGGATGCCGACGCCGAGTCCGAGGACGACCGCACATGACCGAGCCGCTGACCCCCGGCGAGTACCGCGACCTGCTGTCGCGCGCGCTGGAGGACACCGTGGACGCGGACACCCGGCCCCCGAAACCGCACACCCTGTACATGCCGGACGCGCACCGTGCCGCGCTGTACGTGGACAGCACGGTGGTGCAGGGCGACCGCGGGGTCGGCAAGACGTTCTGGGCGCGCTCCCTGCTCGACGCCGACCTGCGCGCGGCGGCAGCCCTCGAATACCGCATCAACCGGCTGAACCGGCTGCGGGTCGCGCCCGGCTACGGCATGGACATCGTGCCCGACTATCCGGGCCCGCTCGCCCTGCCCTCGCTGCTCGTCGGCGGCGCGCTCCCGGAGGAGATCTGGCAAGCCGTCCTGCTCACCGCCCTGGGACAGCCCGAGCTGCGGGCGACGGCGGACTGGGCCGAGCGTGTGGTCTGGGTACGGACCAACGCCCAGTCCGCCGAGGCCACCCTCGCGCGGACGGACGCGGAGGCTGCCGTCGAGGACGTGGTGCATCTGCTGGTCTTCGACGGCCTGGAGCATCTGCACACCGACTGGGACACCCGCAACCGGATGATCGCCGAGCTGCTCCGCCTGGCGATGCGGATGCGGTTCGGCACGCGCAACATCCGACTGAAGGTGTTCCTGCGGCCCGACATGTTCGACGCGGCCAAGCAGCTCTTCCCCGACGCGTCAAAGCTGTCCGGGAACGCGGCCCACCTGGAGTGGACGCGCACCGACCTGTACGGGCTGCTCTTCCACCACCTGGGAAACGAGGACGACGAGGCGGCCGAGCGGTTCCGCCGCTTCACCGGCGGCTGGCAGCCCCCGGCCCCCGGCGCGCCCGTCCGATACACGGCCCCGCCCGACCTGCGCAACGAGGAGAAGGCCCAGCAGCCGCTGTTCGAGCGGATCGCCGGCCCGTACATGGGCACGAACGTCCGCCAGGGCCGCCCCTACGCCTGGCTGCCCAACCATCTGATGGACAGCAACGGCAGGATCAGCCCGCGCACCTTCCTCAAGGCCCTCAGCGTGGCCGCCGACACGACACGGGCCTCCCACCCCTCGCACACCCGTGCGCTCCACCACGACGCCCTCCGGGACGGTGTCCGCGAGGCGTCCAAGGTGCGCGTCGTCCAGATCGTCGAGGACACTCCGTGGGTGGAGCTGGCCATAGCGCCCCTCAAGGGCTGCCAGGTCCCCATTACCCGGAGGGAGATCATCAGGATCTGGGAGAGCCGCGACCTTCCGCAGCAACTCCGCGAGGAGACGGCCCGCTACGCCCAGGCCGACCGCCCCGAGCTGGTCCGCACCGGCCCGCGGCACCCCGACGACCTGCCGCGCCTCGTCCAGGAGCTGATCGGCCTGGGTGTCCTGCGTCACCGGCCGAAGAGCAGCAAAGAGGAGCTCGACGAGTACTCGCACCTCGACCTGCCCGACATCTACCGCCTTGCCTTCGGCCTGGGCCGTCTCGGGGGGATTCCGCTCGCCAAGCGGTAGGTCCCGCTGGGTCCCCGTTGGGTCCCGGTGGGTCCGCCGTGCCGTCCGGCCTGGCAGGATGGATCGACCGGCGCGAGAGCACGCGCCGCGACCACGAAGCGAAGGAACGACCCCGGTGCCCTCCCAGGATGCCCGTACGACCGCCGAAGCGACGGACACGCCGGCCGCTGCGCCGCTGGATCACGACGCGCTGCTCAGGGACCTCCAGAAGCAGGTCGCCCTCCTGGAGGAGGACCTGCGTGAGCGTGCCCACGGCGACAGTGAGCAGGCCGCGGCGCTGAAGGCCGAGTACGAGCGTGCCGCTTCCCCGACGGTAGCCCGCACCTCCGTCCCGTACGAGACGTGGCTGGAGGAGCGGGTGGTGCAGATCGCCGCCGCCTGGGTGCTCGCCTGCGTCTTCGTCCGCTTCTGCGAGGACAACGGCCTCGTCCCCGACGCCCGCCTCTCCGGGCCCGGAGAGCGGCTCGCAGAGGCGCAGGACAACCACGACGCGTTCTTCCGGGAGCACCCCGAGCTGAACGACCGCGACTGGCTCAAGGAGTCCTTCCACGCGCTCGGCCGTGAGCACGATATCGCTGAGAGCCTCTTCGACCCGGCGCACAACCCCCTGTGGGAACTCGACCCTTCCTACGGCGCCGCCTCCCGTTTGCTCTCCTTCTGGCGCGAGCGCGGCCCCGACGGCCGGATCCGCTACGACTTCACGGACCCGGATCTCGACACGGAGTTCCTCGGGGACCTCTACCAGTACCTGTCCGAGCACGCCCGCAAGACTTACGCCTTGCTCCAGACTCCTCCGTTCGTCAGGAACTTCATCCTCGACCTCACCCTGAACCCGGCCCTGGAGGAGTTCGGCCTGGACCCGGTGTGGAAGTACGTCCCCGAGGGCTGGCGGGGTGAGACGTCCGAGGAGATCGACGAGAACGGGGACCTCACCACCGTCGTCCGCGGTCTGCGCTGCATCGACCCCGCCTGCGGCTCCGGCCACTTCCTCCTCGGCCTCTTCCGCCGGATCCTCGCTGCCTGGCGCAAGGCCGCGGGGCCCGGCGCGGAGAACTGGACGCTGGTGCGCCGCGCCCTGGAGGCCGTCCACGGCGTCGACAAGAATCCCTTTGCCGTGTCCATCGCCCGCTTCCGGATGCTCGTCGAAATGCTCAAGGAGTGTCGGGTCGACCGCTTGTCGGCGGCTCCGTCCATGCCGATCCGCATCGCCGTGGGTGACTCCCTGCTGCACGGGCGGGACGCCGGCCGCGAGACCGACCCGACGTTCGACGACGTCGAGCGGGGCGAGACGTTCACGTACCGCACGGAGGATGTGACGCAGCAAGCCAAGGAGGCGGACCTGCTCGGGCGCGGCTCGTATCACGTGGTCGTCGCGAATCCGCCTTACATCACGGTCAAGGACAAGGCGGAGAACGAGAACTACCGCAAGATCTACTGGGCGTGCTCCGGGAAGTACGCGCTGTCGGTGCCGTTCGCGCAGCGGGTCTTCGAGCTGGCGGTCCGGGCGGGCGGTGACCGTCGGGACGGCGGCTTCACAGGGCAGATCACGGCGAACTCGTTCATGAAGCGGGAGTTCGGGGCGACACTGATCGAGTCGTTCTTCCACGGGGGGCCGTACAAGGACCCGCAAACGCGGCGTCGACGCGACTTTCCGGGTGTTGAGCTGACCCATGTGCTGGACACGTCGGGGGCGTTCATTCCGGGGCACGGCACGCCGACCGTCATTCTGGTGGGACGGAATCAGGGGCCGCAGCAGGCACTGCCTATTCGGGCGGTGCTGGGGGTCCGGGGGGAGCCGGGCCAACCGAAAAATCCAGCTCAGGGAAAGGTGTGGCAGGCGATCGTTTCGCAGTGGCGGAAGCCGGGGGTGGGGCCCGAAGAGTGGGTGAGCGTGGAGGATGTGGAGCGGCAGAGGTTTGCTGAGCATCCATGGTCGCTTAGTGGTGGTGGAGCGGGCCCGCTTATGACGGCGGTTGAGGCTGCCGCTGTGCAAAGGCTGGGCAATGTCGCCACATCGATCGGCATCACGTCTGTCACCGGAGAGGACGACCTCTACCTCATGCCGCGTAACGGCGCGGCTGCGCGACTGGGCGTCGCCGCGACGTACCGGTTGGTCACTGGTGATGTCATCCGTGACTTCGCGCTCAGCCCGGAGTTCCATGCGCTGTGGGTATACGACAAAGCGTTCAAGACACTTCCGTGGGAGAAAATCGGTACTTCGCAGCGCGTACTGGAGCCATACCGAACCTCTATCTCCTCGCGCAAGCGATTCGGCGTTCCCATGCTGGAACGCGGCATGGCCTGGTACGAGTGGCAAGAGCTGTACCCGACCAAGCTTCGGACGCCGTTGTCGATCGCGTTCGCGTTCGTCGCCACGCACAACCACTTCGTGCTAGACCGGGGTGGGAAGGTGTTCAACCGTTCCGCGCCGGTGATCAAGCTGCCGGAGGGGGCCAGCGAAGAGCAGCATTTGAAGCTGCTAGGAGTGTTGAACTCTTCAGTGGCTTGCTTCTGGCTGAAGCAAGTCAGCCACGACAAGGGAAGCCAGGGAGTCAACGAAGGCTTCAAGTCGCAGGAATGGGAGCGTTTCTACGAGTTCACCGGCACCAAGCTTCAGCAGTTCCCGCTTCCTACCGACCTCCCGCTCTCTCTCGCCCGCCACCTCGACATCCTCGCCCAAGAACTGGCTGCACAAGAGCCCACAGCCCTCACCGCCTCCGGCACCCCCACCCGCGAAGCCCTGGACGCCGCTGAGGCCGAGCAGGACCGGATCAGGGCGCGGATGATCCTGCTCCAGGAGGAGTTGGACTGGACGGTGTACGGGCTGTACGGGTTGCTCACGTCCGCCGAAGTCGCGCGCACCACGCTTGCCGGTGATCCCGCCGACCTCACCGACGCAGACGTACCTCAACTCCGGCTTGGTCAGCGGGCATTCGAGATTGCGCTCGCCCGCAGCGGTGCCGATACCGCATGGTTCGAGCGGCACGAGTCCACTCCGGTCACCGAGATCCCTGCCGAGTGGCCCGAGCCCTACCGCCGGATCGTTCAGGCGCGCCTCGATCTCATCGCCGACAACAAGGACATCCGCCTCATCGAGCGGCCCGAGTACAAGCGCCGCTGGTCCCCCAAGCGCTGGAAGGACAGAGAGGCCGCCGCCCTGCGGTCCTGGCTGCTGGATGCCATGGAGCGCGAGGAGCTGTGGTTCGAGGAGCGCGATGGGATCGACTCGCCTCGCCCGCTCACGATCTTCCAACTCGCCGACGCCCTCCGCCACGACAAGGACGTACAGGACGTCGCCAAGCTCTACGCCCTCCGTCACCTCGACAAGCAGGACGTGCCGCTGTCCACCGTTCTGGCCGCCGTCGTCGAGCCCGAGCACGTCCCGTACCTCGCCGCGCTCCGCTACAAGGAGTCCGGCCTGCGCAAGCGTGCCCAGTGGGAGAAGGTCTGGGAGGAGCAGCGCAAGGAGGACGAGGACGGCAAGCGGCGTGACATCAAGGTCCCGCCGAAGTACACGTCCGCCGACTTCCTCAAGCACAGCTATTGGTCAAACCGGGGCAAGCTGGACGTCCCCAAGGAGCGCTTCATCTCCTATCCCGACGCCTCCCCCGACAACGACCCCTCCCTTCTCATCGGCTGGGCCGGCTGGAACCACCGTCACCAGGCCGAGGCCCTCGTCAATCTCCTCAACGACCGTCTGAACGTCGACGGCTGGCGCAAGGAGGACCCCCGTTTCGTGCCGCTCCTCGCCGGACTCGCGGAGGTCATGCCGTGGGTCAAGCAATGGCACGACGAGTACGACGAGGAGTGGGAGGGCAACCCCGCCGAGGACTTCAACAGCGCGCTCGTCGCCGGCCTGTACGGCCGCCAGCTCTCGATGGACGACCTCGCTGCCTGGCGCCCTGAGAAGAAGCGGGGCCGGGCGGGCAAGTAGCGCCGACCGGCTCCGGCGTCGCCTGAGGGGGCGTGGACGCCGTGTCCCCGCCTCCTCGGGCGTGGCACGTCTTCGGTCAGCCGCGCGGGCGGCCGGGGAGGACGAAGAGGCGGGCCGGGGTCTGCTGATCGTCGGCGCGCTGGCTGAGACCTGGGGTGTGACGCCCCGCACAGGCGCTCCGGGTAAGACCGTCTGGGCGGAGCTGCGCGCGGACGGTCCACCGGCCTCGTCCTGAGGCCGATCTTCCGGGCCGTCCCACCGGCCCCCGTGGCCCTGGCAGGATAGACAGCCGTGGTGTGCGCGGGCCGGTGCCCGCCGAAGGCCCGGCCGCGACAGCCGGGCGTGAGCAGGCTGTGGGGAGCGGAAGCGGCAGATGGCCAGAGGCAGCGGGGTCGTACTGAGGGATGTCCTCGACATCAGGGAGGATCTCCACTCCGGGGACTTCAAGGTCGCCCTGTCCGAGGGGTTCACGGACCAGGCGGCCGGGTCGATCGACGACTACGTGGTCACCGAGCAGCTCCAGGGCGAGTTCCGCAAGGCTCTGAAGCTCGTCGGCAGCTGCCTGCGCAAGAACGCCTCTCACGCCGCCTACCTGCACGGCTCCTTCGGCGCCGGTAAGAGCCACTTCCTCACCGTGCTGCACGCCGTGCTCAACGGCGATCCGGCCGTCGAGAACAAGCGGCGGCTGCGCGAGGTGGTCGCCGAGCACGCCGACTGGCTGCCCGGCAAGAAGTTCCTGATGGTGCCCTACCACCTGGTGGGCGCCGCCAGCCTGGAGTCGGCGCTGCTCGGCGGCTATGTGAGGGCGGTGCGCCGCGAGCAGCCGGATGCGCCCACGCCCCTGGTCTTCCGGGCGGACTCGCTGCTCGCGGACGCGCGTGAGCTGCGCGCGAAGATCGGCGACGAGGCGTTCATCGGGCTGCTGCCCGCGCCCGTCGCCCCGCAGGCCGCCGGGGCGGACGACGAGGACGACGAGGACGGGGAGCTCAAGCCCATCGGTGCCGTCCCCGCCACCGGCTGGACGAGTGCGGCTCTCGACGCCGCTTTCCGCGCGCCCGCCGGCGACCCGGAGCGCGACCAGCTGCTGACGGCCCTGTTCAACGGGCCGAACAAGCACTACGCGGAGACGGTCAGCGGTGACGCGGCCGCGTATGTGACGCTGGACGACGGGCTCAGCGAGATGAGCAAGCACGCCCGGCTGCTCGGCTACGACGGTGTGGTGCTGTTCCTGGACGAGCTAGTGCTGTGGCTGCAGGCCCGGATGTCCGACCGGACGTTCATCAACGACGAGATCCAGAAGCTCAGCAAGCTGATCGAGTCCAGCAACCCCGACCGGCCGGTGCCGATCATCTCGTTCATCTCCCGCCAGCGCGACCTGTCCCAGCTCATGGGCTCCGACATCCTCGGCTCGGACGTGGAGAACCTCCAGGCGGCGCTGGAGTACCTGAAGGAACGCGTCACCGTCATCGACCTGGAGGACCGCAACCTCCCCGAGATCATCAAGGAGCGGGTTCTCAAGCCGCTCCCGGGAGAGGAGCGGGTGCTGGAGGCGTCGTTCGCCGCGATCGACAAGGCGGGTCAGCCAGTCAAGGACGTGCTCCTCGACGGGGAGGGCGCCACCGGTGCCGACTGGGAGGACTTCCGGGCCGTCTACCCGCTCTCCCCCGCCCTGCTGAACGTGCTCGTGGCCCTGTCCGGGGCGCTCCAGCGCGAACGCACCGGGCTGAAGCTGGTCCAGCAGCTGCTGGAGCGGAACGCCGACGCCGAGATCGGCCGGCTGATCCCGCTCGGCGACCTGTGGGACGTCCTCGTCGACACCACCAGCACCGCGTTCACCGCGAAGCTCCAGCAGGAGTCGGAGACCACCCGCCGCTTCCACGCCAAGGCCCGCCGCTTCCTGCTGGACAAGTACGGCAGTGCCGACCACCCCGATTTCCTCGCCGACGAGCGCTACGTCAAGACCCTGCTGCTCGCCGCCCTCGCGCCCGACGTGCCCGCGCTGCGCCGCCTGACCGCCGGACGGCTCGCCGCCCTCAACCACGGCTCGCTGCGCTCCCGGGCCGTGCCCGTGCAGAACAAGGTCATCGAGCGGATGCAGGCTCTGCAGGGCGAGTTCCCGAGTGAGCTGCGCTCCGAGGGCACGGACGACCCCGTCTTCTCCCTGCACCTCTCCGACCTGGACGTCGAGCCGATCCTCGACGCCGTCGTCGGCGAGGACAACGCAGGTGCACGGCGCACCTGGCTGCGCGAGCGGCTGTGGGAGGAGCTGGGCCTCACCGGCCGGCAGGGGCAGCTCTTCGACGAGAAGAAGATCGTGTGGCGGGGCTCCGAGCGCACGGTGGAGTTCGTGTTCGGTGAGGTCCGCAAGCCGCGCAGCGTCTCGGACGAGGCCTTCGAGCCGGCCACCCCGGGCAACCTGCGGATCATCCTCGACTGCCCCTTCGACGAGCAGCCCGGCAGCTCCCCGGACCACGCCCACCGTCGCGTCACCGCCCTGGCCGCCTCGCATCCCGGCGCGCCCGTGCTGGTCTGGCTGTGCGACCACTTCTCGGAGCAGCGCAAGGCCCAGCTGGGCCGTCTGATGCGGATCAACTTCCTCCTGGAACGCGACCGGCTGTCCGACTACACCCGCAACTTCCCGCCGGACGACCGTCTCAAGGCACGCCGCAGCCTGGAGCACGCCAAGGACAACCTCACCCGCACCCTGGTCGAGTCGCTGCGCGAGGTATATGGGCTCGCCGAGGCGAAGGAGGGCACGCGGGGCGCCGAGGTGCCCGACGGGCGGCACGTGCTCTCCCTCCAGCCCGAGTTCCCGCGCCCGCAGCCGGAGGGCAGCAAGCCGTTCGACCAGGCGGTGGCACAGCTCGCCGACGGAATGTTCTCGGCCCTGTACGACAAGCACCCCGACTTCGGCCCCGGCCCGGGCAGCACGCCCCGGGCGGTCACCCCGGCCGAACTCACCACGGCCCTGAAGTGGCTCACCCGGGCCATGGACGAGGGCGGCCGGGTCGAGGTCGACCCGAAGGACCTGCGGACCGTCAAGCGCATCGTCGAGGCCCTCGAGCTGGGCACCGTCCACGACGGCCCGCTCGTCGTGAACGGCGCTCCGCTGCGCACCCGGATCAACCAGGCCGCCGCCGCGCACGGCGAGCACGGAGAACTCGCCGTCGAGGACATCCGCAACTGGATCAGGGACGACCTCGGCCTGCGCGGCCTCGACAAGCACGTGTCCAGCCTGCTCATCGCCGCCTACGCCCTGTTCGACGACCGGTCCTGGGTGCTGTACTCCGGCACCGAGACCACGCCTCCCCCGCTGCCCGAGATCGGCCTCGGCTGGAAGCTGCGCGCCCAGCAGCTGCCCACCGAGGACGAGTACGCCACCGCCCGGGACCGTGCCGGACGCCTGTTCGGCGTCACGTCCAAGCCCGGCCTGTTCGCCCGGAACGTCAACCGGCTCGCCGCCGACGTCCTGGCCAAGGCGACCGCGTACGAGAAGAGCGTCGGCGACGTGCGCACCGTGCTGAAGCGGCACGCCACCCTGCTCGGCCTCGACGGGGAGGGCACTGCCGAGCGCAGCCGGATCCTGCGGGAGGCCGCCGCCCTGCTGGCCCGCCTGGTGCGTCACACCGACGACGCCACCGGGCTGGTGCGCGAGCTGGCCTCCGTCTCGTACGAGACGCCCGCGCGGGAGCTATCCCACGCGATGGACAGCGCCGCCGACGTGCTGACGGCCCTCGACGGCACCGACTGGCGGCTGCTGTCGAGCGTGCACGCGCTCACCGGCCGCGACGACAGCATCGGCGACCGTGCGCAGCGCCTCCTGGACCGGATCGGCGAGGCCGCGCGCACTCCCGAACTCCGGCGGTCCCTGATCCCCGTGCTCGGCGAGATCCGCGAGACCGGGCACGCCCTGCTGGACGCCGCCCTCCGGCTGGAGCGGCCTACCCCCGTCGACACCCCGGCCGGCCTCTCTGCCGGGCCGGACCCGGTGACGGACGCCGGGCAGGTCACCCTGTCCGAGCACGGCGCGCCGCCGGTCTCCTCGGACCCCGCGGGGACCGTGGGGGGCGAACAGCAGCCGCTGGACTGGGCGCCCGAGGACACCGGGAGCGGCACCGACGCGCCCCGCCCGCCGCGGGCCGCCCGCCGGGTCATCGCGCCCGGTACCGCGGCGCTCCACGCCGATCTCACCGCCGTACGCGAGGAAATCGAGGCGTTCCGCGCCCTGCACCCGGACACCCCGGTGGAGATCTCTTGGCGTGCCGAACCGGACGGTGAGAGCCGGTGACGGCCACCCGGCCCGTCGCTGGCCGGCGCGCCATCGAGGTGCTGCTCCGGACCGAGCTGAAGCACGCGCCCGACCGCTGGCTTGTCCTGGTCGACGCCGTGTGGGACCCCGAGGAGAAGGACACCGAGTTCACCGTCGAGGTCGGCGACGGGCGGCGCCGCGTCGTCGTCACCGACCAGCACTCCGCGCTCGGCGTCACCGATGTGTGGCACCGCCACCTCGCGGGCGAGGGGGAAGACGACAGCGTCCTCGTCATCACCGGCACCGTCCCGCCCGACCAGCTGAGCCTGGACCTGCGGGCCCACGCGGTCCGCAGGCATCCCCTGCCCGTCGACCGCGCCGAGATCGTCGCCCAGCTCTTCGGCGCCACCGACCTGGACCGGCGGATGCTGGGCGAGCACTGGCTGCTCGACGCGCTGCTCCAGGCCGAGCCCCTCGATGGCTGGCCCCGGGTCGGTGTTGTCCTCACCCGTGACCGGGCCGTACGCGCCCTGCTCGGTGCCCGCCTCGGGCTCGGCGACCCCGCGTCCGACACGCTGGACCTCGACGCCGACGCGCTGTTCGCCTGGACCCGCACTCCGGCCGGGCCCGCGCTCTACACGGGCCTTCCCCAGGAGGAGCAGCGCGGCTTGGAGATCTGGCTGGCGCGGACCGTCGGGCCCGCCGCTCCCACGCTGCTCACGCTCGCCGCCGAGGGCCGGGGCAGTGACGCGCTGCCGCTGGGGGTGCTCGCCTCGGCCGCCCTGTCCTCACGGTCGGCGGAGGCCGCGGGCTTCGCCCTGGGCACCCTGTTCGGGCCGACCCTCGCCTCCTTCGAGACCTTGCGGCCCTTCGCCGACGCCGCCACGGGCGTCCTCACCCGCTGGATCGCCCAGGCGGAGGGCCCCACCGCACCGGCCGACACCGCCCGCTCCCGGGTCCTGGCCGTTCTCGAACGCGCCGACCGGCTCGCCGCCGACGCCCGCCTGACCGATCTGGTCCGCGGTGACCGGCTGCTCCCCTCGGGCTACCTGGGGCGGCTGCGGGCCCTGGCCGCCTGCCTCGGCAGCCGGGGCGAGGGCGCGACCGCACTCGCCGAGTCCGCCCTGCGCGACCTTGAGGCCCACCAGCTCGCCGCGCTGTACGCCGAGTCCACGGAGACCGCCCGTACCGCCGTACGCCTGATGCGCTGGCTCGCCACCGATCCCCCGTCTCCCGCGACCGTCGGCCAGGCCGTGCGGGAACACCTGGCGTCCTCGGGCTGGGCCGACCTGGCTATCGGGGTCCTCGCGGAGGGAGACGCCTCCCGTGACGCCGCCGTCGGCGAGGCGTACCGGCGGCTGATAGGAGCAGCACGGGAGCGTCGCTCGGCACTCGACGCCCGCTTCGCCGGTCTCCTCGCCTCCTGGTCCGAGACCGCCTGCCAGCAGGCGAACGGCGGTGCGCTGCTCATCGAGGACGTCCTCGCGAAGACGGCGGCCCCGCTCGCACAGGGCGGCGGCCGTCCGCTGGTCCTCGTCCTGGACGGGATGAGCGCCGACGTCGCCGTCCGGATCGCGGGGGAACTGGACGGCAGGGCATGGACGGAGATCGTGCCCGTCACCGCGAAGGGCGCCGTGCCGGTTCGGCAGGCAGCGGTGTCCATGCTGCCCTCGGTCACCCGCGTCAGCCGGGCCTCGCTGCTGAGCGGCCGGCCCTCCGAGGGGGGCCAGGCCGCCGAGCGCGCCGCCTTCGCCGCCTTCTGGCGCAAGCGGCACCGCGGCGCGCACCTCTTCCACAAGGGGGGATACGAGGGCCCGCCCGGCCACCGGCTCGCCCCCGAACTCGTCCAGGCGCTCGCCTCCGACGACATCGTCGCCGTCGTCGTCAACACCATCGACGACGCCCTGGCCGATGGCCGGGAGGGCACCAGCGGGCGCTGGGGCCTGACCGACATCGGCAAACTGCCCGACCTGCTCAACGCCGCCCGCGACTACGGTCGCCCGGTCGTCCTCGTCTCCGACCACGGCCACATCGTCGACCGCACCGAGCGCGGACACCCGCCCGCCGAGGTCCCCGGGGTGCGCGGCGCCCGCTGGCGCACCGGCGCCCCCGGCGACGGGGAGATCGTCCTGTCCGGACCACGGGTGCTGACCGACGGCCGGCGCATCACCGCCGCCTGGCGTGACGACCTGCGCTACACCGCGCGGCAGGCCGGCTATCACGGCGGCGTCTCACTCGCCGAGGTGACCGTCCCGGTGATCACGCTGGTGCCGTCCGGAGGCGCCGTACCGTCGGGCTGGGTGCTGCTGCCGCCCGAGTCGGCCGAGCCGACGTGGTGGAAGGAGTCCGACACCGCGCCAGCGACCGAGGTGGTACTCCAGGAAGCCGAGCAGCCGCCCGCCGGTTCCGACGCGCCGGAGGCCGAGCCCGCCCGCCGTACCACGGCCCCCGGCCGGCTCACCCTCGGACAGCGGACCGTGCGCAGCGCCCCCTACCGGACACAGCGGGAGTTCGTCCGCGCCGCGCCCACCGAAAGGGCCGTCGAGGCGGCGCTCGACGCCCTGGACGCGGCCGGCGGGAAGCTGTCGCCAGGAGCGGTCGCCGCGGCGGCCCAGGCCGCCACCGGCAAGTCGCAGCGCAACCCCGCGCGCTTCGCCACGATGCTGGAACGGCTGCTCAACATCGACGGCTATCCCGTGCTCCAGCTCGTCGAGTCCGGCCGCACCGTGCAGCTCGACCGCGCCCTGCTCAGCCAGCAGTTCCTGTCCCCGGAAGGCAGCGCATGACCCACCCCGCCTCCGACATCAGCGCCGCGCGCCGCCGCGACGTCGTCGACGCGCTGCGGCGCGGCACCGTTCCGCAGGCGGGGCTCGGCCTGTTCGCCGTCGGTTTGGAGCGCTTCGAGAGCGCACTCGACGACGACCTGGCCACCGTCGCCCGTGGCGGTGCCGCCTTCCACGCCCTGCGCGGCGAGTACGGCTCCGGCAAGACCTTCTTCGCCCGCTGGCTTGCCGAGCGGGCCAAACGGCGCGGACTCGCCGTCAGCGAGGTCCAGATCTCGGAGACCGAGACCCCGTTGCACCGGCTGGAGACCGTGTACCGGAGACTCACCGAAAGGCTCACCACCGCCACCCACCAGCCGTCCGCCCTGCGCGCCGTCGTCGACTCCTGGTTCTACGCCCTCGAAGAGGAGGCGCTGGCCTCGGGCGAGGTGGCGGACGACGACGAGGAGCCGCTGGCCGCCGCCGTTGACGTCCTCCTGGAACAGCGGCTGGCCTCCGTCGCCCGCACCACCCCCGCCTTCTCGGCGGCCCTGCGCGGGTACCGGCGGGCCGTCGCGGCCGGTGACGGCGCCCTCGCCGAAGCCCTGATCGCCTGGCTGGGCGGGCAGAAGTCGGTGGCCGTCGCCGCCAAGCGCGCCGCCGGAATCCGCGGCGACCTCGACCACTTTGCCGCCCTCGGCTTCCTCCAGGGCCTGCTCACCGTGCTGCGGGACTGCGGGCACCCCGGGCTCCTGCTCGTCCTGGACGAGGTGGAGACCCTGCAGCGGGTGCGTGGCGACGTGCGGGAGAAGTCCCTCAACGCGCTGCGCCAGCTCCTCGACGAGATCGACACCGGACGCTTCCCGGGCCTGTTCCTCGTCGTCACCGGCACCCCCGCGTTCTACGACGGGCAGCAGGGCGTACAGCGTCTCGCGCCCCTCGCCCAGCGCCTGGCCACCGACTTCACCACCGACCCGCGCTTCGACTCCCCGCGGGCGGTGCAGCTGCGCCTGCCGGGCTTCGACCTCGCCTCTCTCGGCGAACTGGGGCGCAAGGTCCGCGACATCTACACGGCCGACGCCCGCCACCCGCAGCGGCTGACCGAGCGCGCGGACGACGCCTACCTCGACGAGCTGGCCCGCGCCGTCACCGGCGCGCTCGGCGGCAAGGTCGGCATCGCACCACGTCTGTATCTGCGCAAGCTCGTCGCCGACGTCCTGGACCGCATCGACGAGTTCGAGGACTTCGCCCCCCGCAGGCACTACTCCCTGACCCTGCACACGGCCGAACTCAGCGACACCGAGCGCAACGCGGCGAGCAGCGCGGCGGACATCCCCCTGGACCTGCCGTGAGCGACCGGGCATCGGACGGGGGAGGCGAGCGAAACGAGATGGGTGTCCCCGCGGCCGAAGGCTGGGGGAGGCGCGCGCCGGACACCTTCGACCTGCTCGACCCCGTCCTCGGACACCACATCGTCAACACCCTCTGCTGGCACACCCTGCGCCCCCTGCAGACCGAGGCCGTCGCTCCGCTCCTCGCGGGCGAGGACGCCGTACTGCTGGCCCCGACCGCGGGCGGCAAGACCGAAGCGGCCGTTTTCCCCCTGCTGACCCGGATGAACCAGCGTGGCTGGAAGGGCACCAGCGTGCTGTACGTGTGCCCGCTGAAGGCGCTCCTCAACAACCTGCGTCCGCGCCTGGAGACGTACGCGGGCTGGCTGGGCCGCAGCACGGGCCTATGGCACGGCGACGTCACCACCTCGCGCCGCCGCCGACTGCTCGTCGAACGCCCCGACATCCTGCTGACCACACCCGAGTCCCTGGAATCCATGCTGGTCAGCACCCACGTCGACCACCGCTCCTTCTTCAGCGGCCTGCACTCGGTCGTCATCGACGAGGTCCACGCCTTCGCCGGCGACGACCGCGGCTGGCACCTGCTGGCCGTCCTCGAACGCCTGGCGCGCATCGCGGGCCATCCCCTCCAGCGCATCGGGTTGTCCGCGACTATCGGAAACCCCACCGAGCTCCTGGGCTGGCTCCAGGGTTCCGGACACGGGCAGCGTCCCGGCCGCGTCATCGCCCCGGACACACGGCCGCTGCATCCCCCGGCAAAAACGACACTGCCAGCCGGAGAGATCGAACTCGACTACGTCGGCTCCGTCGCCAATGCCGCCACCATCATCGCCGCTCTCCACCGCGGCGAGAAACGCCTCGTCTTCTGCGAGAGCAGGCGCACCGTCGAGGAGCTGGGGGAGCAGCTGCGCCTGCGCGGCGTCACAACCTTCCTCTCGCACGCCTCACTGTCCGTGGACGAACGCAGTCGGGCCGAAGCGGCGTTCGCCGAGGCACGGGACTGTGTGATCGTCTCGACCAGCACGCTGGAACTCGGCATCGACGTGGGCGACCTGGACCGGGTCATCCAGCTCGACGCCCCCCGCACCGTCGCCGCCTTCCTCCAGCGACTGGGCCGCACCGGACGCCGCACCGGTACCAGCCGCAACTGCCTCTTCCTCGCCCTGGACGACGCAGGGCTCCTCGCCTCGGCGGCCCTGCTGCTGCAGTGGTCGCGCAACTGGGTGGAACCCGTCACCCCGCCTCCCGAGCCCCGTCATCTCGTCGCTCAGCAACTGTTGGCCCTGTGCCTGCAGGAACACCAGGTCGGCGAGAATCTGTGGCAACAGTGGTGGGGCGGTATCGGCCCCTTCGGCCCTGGAGCCGCACCCGTCGTCCGGCATCTGGTGGAACACGGCTACCTCGACCAGGACTCGGGCCTTCTGTTTATCGGCCCGCAGGCCGAACACCGCTACGGGCGCCGCCATTTCATGAACCTGACGGCAGTCTTCACTGCCCCGCCCGAGTTCACCGTCCTCAACGGCCGCAACGAGATCGGCCGCACCGACCCCGACCTGCTCACCGAGGAGGTCCAAGGTCCCCGCAGGCTCCTGCTGGCCGGACGAAGCTGGCAGGTCACCCATATCGACTTCAGTCGGCGCCGCTGCTTCGTCACCCCGGCCGACGAGGGCGGGCGGGTCCGGTGGAACGGCGGCGCCGAGCGGATCCTCTCCTTCGAGCTGACCCGCGCCGCACGCAACGTACTCCTCGGTCAGGACCCGCCCGTACGCCTCACTGGGCGAGCCACCGCACGCCTCGCCCAGGCCCGTCAGGTGCACCTGGACACGGTGCATCCCGGAGGCACCGTCATCGCTCGCCGCCCTGACGGCGACGTCCGCTGGTGGACCTGGGCCGGTCACCGTGCAAACGCCACCCTGGCCGCCACACTGCCCATGGCCGTCTCACCTCACCGCCGGGTCAACGCCCAGTGGATCAGGCTGCGGGACGACCTCACCGCGGAGGACTGGGCGAGCGCCGTTGTGGACGCGAAGGAGGGCCTAAGCCTGCCTGAGGTCGATGGGTACGCCCTACGAGGCCTTAAATTCAGCGAAGCCCTTCCGTCCAGGCTGGCGGAGGCCACTCTTGCCGCCCGCAGTGCGGACGAAGAAGGCGCCCGGCTCACACTTGCCGAGCCCATACGGTTCACCACTCTTCTGCCCAAGAACTGATGGCGGAGAGACACCCCGCACCCAGCAGATAGCAGAAAGCGCATGCAGTCAGAGCAACATTCCTCGCCATGAGCATCTCCGCCGGTCCGATGCTATTAGAGGCCCGCGAACTGGATTGCGGAGTGGCACAGATTCTTCAGCTTCAGCCTGTGCATCATTCGTGGACCCGACCAAGAAGTCATGGGGGCGACACAGCTTCCGATCCGGTCTTTCTTGCCGTCGAGAAAGGACCTCCGGAGTCCCTCAGGCGAGTCGACTGTAAGGCGATTAACGCGTGCCTGCGATCTACAGATGAGTGGCCGCTTCAGGGGTCATCATGGGCTGCCTTTCAGGCGAACTGGTTCACGTCGACGTCAAGAAGCTCGGCAGTATCCCCGACGGCGGCGGCCACAAAGCCCTGGGCCGACAAGCCGGCCGGGCCCGGCGAAGCAGCGTGGGCTTCGATTACGTTCATTCCGCCTTCGACGACCACAGCCGCCTGGCCTACAGCGAGATCCACCCGGACGAGAAGGCCGCGACCTGCGCCGCCTTCCTCCGCCGGGCCGCGGCCCTTCTTCACCACCTGCGGCATCGCCCGCATCGAGCGGCTCCTGACCGACAACGCATAGCCATACCGCAAGAGCTTCGCCTGGCGGGAGCCCCTAGCCGACCTCGGCTCGATCGGCAAGCTCACCCGCATCTACCGCCCAGCTCGGCAAGGGGCTACAAACTTTACTGCCAGACCCCACCCATCGAGGCCTGGTTAGTTGGCGTTACTGCTGGTCATAACACAATCACCCATTTGATACCGGAAGGGGCAGGGCCGGACGGCGAACTGCCAACCCTGCAGGGAGGCAGTCGGTCACGCTTAAGCCCATATGTGACATCGCGCTGGCCAGGTGGGTGGCTCGCTTGTCAAAGTGAGCCACCCACCCTGATTGGTCTGCCTGCTGGTCAGACTGTCTTCGCTCGCTCAGTTGGCGATGTGGGTGCGGTGCCAGGCGTAGAAGGGTGTGCGGTGGGGGCCGTGGTCGGCAACGGCGCGGCCTTCGAGAGCCTTCGCCGCGACAGCTAGGTCAGGGGTGATGTTGCTCTTCGGGCTGACGGCGATGGTGCCGTTATCGGTGACGTACACGTAGCCGTGCTCGAAGAGCTCGTCACACCCGATGAGGCAGGCGGGCATGATATTGGCCATCATCAACCGCTCCTGGCGGCTGGCCGCGCTGCGCCGCTTGATGTGCGCGGCCCGGATGAACCGGGCAGGTAGGACACGGCCGCACAAAGCGCAGGCCGCCTCGGTGGCACCGGCGAGCAGGTTCTTGCGGAGCTTGGCCTGCTCCCGGCGAACGAGCACCTGGGCGACGGCGCTGTCAGCACCCTCGTGGTCCACGGTCTTGTCGCCCGGAAGGTCAGGAGCAGGCGAGAGCGCATCAGCGAGCTGGGCGACGGCTGCGACACCGGGCTGGAGAACCGCGGCACCCTGCTTGTTGGCTGACAGGCGCAGCGCTTCCATGGCCTCGGAACCGAGGGCGGCGCCGTGCACGTTCTCTTCTTCTTCGAGGATGTCGATGCCGATGCGCTCGGGGTAGTCGTCGTCCGGCCAGACGGGAGCGCTGTTGGAGAAGTAGGGCCGGCTGACCTGGGTCACAATGACACGCTGCAGAGTCGCGTTGATCCATCCGCCCGGAGCTACCCGGCTATTGGGCCCCCGGTGTCCCAGAACGAGGAAGTCGCCTTCTTTCAGGGACTGGACTGCCTGGCGGGCGCCGGCGCGGTCGAGGGTGCTGCGGCGCCATCCCCATAGGCCATGGTTGAGCCCGATCTCGAGGTTCTCGCGGGACGGGCTGGGGACGTAGATGTATGCGGTCTTGGGCATGCGCCCTCCGTCACTCGGCCTCCCCTTGGGGAGGGTGCAGTGGGCTACGCCAGCAGCGAGTCCGCGGACTGGAAGTGGCGTAGCTAGCCCCGAAGTTGGGACGGCGGTCATCGTACAGGATGCCCCTCTAGAGGAGTGGCGGCAGGAAGCAGGTCGGTGAACCATGGCTCGATCGCATGTCCTGCCACCGCAGCCGACGTGCCCCGGCTTACGCAGTATCCGCACCCACCAGCACGCTACTTGGAGCCGCAGTGGAGACTCAGCGGCTGGCCGGTACCCGGGTGGAGCGGAAGATCACCTCGCCACTCGGTGAGCAGCCTGCCGTCGTTGTTACCACCCACGTCGAATTGACCAGCGCCGGCGGCCCGGGAAATGGGATCCTGGGCGGATGGGGCACTACTCGTATCTTGTGGTGGGGGACTGCCGTTTCCTCTACACCCGCAGCGGCTACGACCCGGAGCTGGCTGCGCTCTTCGACGAGGCTGACCGGCAGTACGTCGTTGCTGGTGAAGAATCAGGCGACGGAAAATTCGGGTACTTCACCACTGCCTACGCCCTGCGGCAGCGTCTGGAAGTGCAAGGCTTCACCTCACGCCGGGCGCAGGCTGACCTGGAGAAGGGTCTCCGGAGGTGGCGCGAGAGGTACGACGGCGAACACGATCTGCGCAGGAAGCAGCAGTCAGCGGAGGACAATTGGGTCGCGGAGCATCTCACCCGGACACCACGTGAGGCCGCGGATCTGTTGGCGAACATCGGCAGGGCGATCCGTCCCCACCGGCCGATAGAGGAGTTCAACAATCTCGGGGAGTTCTTTCGCTACGAGCAGCAGTTCGTAGAGACCTGCCAGGACCTCGACGAGCTTCGCGGGGAAGCTGACCGCAGCCTGATACGAGTGATCTTGGACCAGGCTCCTGACGAGACAGTGGTTGGACTGGATCTCAGCGAGTTGACAGGCTGCTGCGTGCACCTGGACCCAGCTCAGCCCATAGCGGGGGCGACACGGATGCGGCAACTCGCTTCCTTGCCTGCTGAAGCTCCTCTGATCGTACTCACCGAGGGAAGCTCGGATTCCAGGCTGCTCACGGACGCCATGCAGATCACCCACCCACACCTGGTGCAATTCGTCCGCTTCATCGACTACGCCGGATCAGACGCACAGGGAAGCGCAGGCGCCCTCGCCCTTATGGTGTCAGCGTTCATCGCGGCCGGCGTCGCCAACCGTTTCGTAGCCATCGCTGACAACGACGCCTCCGCACATGTAGCCCTAGCCAAGCTGAAGAATTCCAAGCTGCCAGCCGGGTGCCAGGTCCTGCACTACCCGAACCTGCCCTTGCTGGCAAGCTATCCCACCATAGGGCCGTCAACCTCAACCGCGATACCGACAGACGTGAACGGCGTGGCTGGTTCGCTGGAAATGTACCTCGGCAAGGACGTTCTGACCATCGATGGCTCGCTGGCGCCCGTCCACCTGTCTAACTACGAGCCCAAGGTGCAGCGCCACCACGGGGCACTTTCGAAGCAGCACAAGAGATTGGTTCAGAAGGCCTTCCGGAAGAAGATCAAGGCCGCCCAACAGGGGGAGCAAAGCAGCAATCTCGACTGGAGCGGAGTCCATGCCATTGTCGAAAGTATTGTCCACGCCTTCGACTGATGTCCCGCAAAGCACAAGCCGCAACCGACCAAAGAGGCCCAGCTCGCTTAGTAGCAGGCTAGATGCGGTGGGACACAGGCACCGGTCAGCCACTCAGGAGAGCCAACAACGATGACGCTGCGTCATAAGCGCCGGCAGCCAAGCCCTCATGTCTGACGCTTCACCCACTGTCCGGCACGCCCCCATCAGGGCCTTACGTCAGCTTCCGGCACTTCTCGGTCAGCGCTCTAGCACGAGGAACCAGTGGGTGAACTTTCTAAACTCGGAACGTCGCGCTCCTAGAAGCCTGGTCTTTTCAACATCTTCTGGCTTGGCAAATTTTTGCGACGAACCTTGCCCCATACGTGCACGCAATAACTGTTCGGTTCGCTGTCAAGAGGAGTCGTGCAGAGCTTCCTCGAGTACATGGTTGCCAAATCGCTGGCGGGTACGAACAGCCGCGACAAGCATCACGAGCATGCGCCGCGCCTCACCAGCAGGGGGCATCAGTGTCGGATCATTAGACACCAAACGGCCATGAGTGAACGCAGCTGCGATGTCCTCGCTGCTTCAGCGATTGAAAACCGCTGGTCGGGTTACTTCGACGTCTTGAGCTCCTCCCACACTTCGCCCAGTCGAAAGTACCTCTCCACTTCCCGCTCCCACTGGGGAGGCCTACGGCTAGGCGAGGCTGAGGAACACGGCACCTATCCCGCTCCGCGACTGCCGCCTCGCATGGACCTATCCCCTAGACGGTGGCTGTGGACTGTTCATGGACTCAGCCCACCAGATCCGCCATGCGCAAGGCTCCTACCTGAGGCTTTGCTCGGAGCCCAAGGGGCCTCCGGAGCCGTGTGCGCAGGTTCGAATCCTGCCGGGGGCACTCGCCTAGCACCGTTCAACGTTGAGGTGTGACCAGGGCGGATGCCGAGAGAAGAGGGCGGGAGTCAGTCTTACTGATTCCCGCCCTTTCTCATTGTGCGCCCCGCGCCTCATGAAGCTAGGCGACCTTGCTCGCGGAGGTCGTGACGCGAGGAGCACCGCTCCTTCATGCTGGAGCTACCAGCGGCTCAGCGGGGGAACACGATGGTCAGCTTGTCGTCCGTACCGCGTCGCGAATCACGTCGGCTACTTCCTTCGGCTGGGAGACGGCGACCGCGTGTGACGCCTCTGCGATCTCGACGACGGTCGCACCGGCGCGCTTGGCGCCGAAGCGCTGGACCTCGGGGTTGATCGCCTGGTCCGCTCCGGCCACCAGGGCCCAGGACGGCTTGGTCTTCCATGCGGCCGCGGTGGCCGTCTCCTCGAACGCCGCGGCGGCCAGCGGGCGTTGGGCCACGGCCAGCACCTTGGTGA
This sequence comes from Streptomyces sp. SudanB52_2052, assembly GCF_964272415.1. Classification (NCBI taxonomy): domain Bacteria; kingdom Bacillati; phylum Actinomycetota; class Actinomycetes; order Kitasatosporales; family Streptomycetaceae; genus Streptomyces; species Streptomyces sp. SudanB52_2052. Next base: position 2,985,504 of record NZ_OZ186796.1, read on the forward strand.
CGTCGGTGGGCACGTCGGCGGCGAAGACCGTCGGGAACGCGTCGGCGGTGATGGTGACCTCGACCGCGGGGTCACCGCCCTCGACGGGGTACGTCCACTGCTTCAGGTTGCTCACCAGTGGGGAGAGGGGGAAGCGGCCCTGCAGCTCGCCGAGGCTCTCGCCCTCCTCGAGGACGTAGGCGGCCACGTAGACGAGTCCGACGACGTTCTCCGTGAGGCCGGCCACGGTGATCAGCGCGCCGCCGTAGGAGTGTCCGACCAGGATGACGGGGCCTTCGATCTGGGCGGCCACGGAGGCAACGTACGCGGCGTCGGCGGCCAGGCCGCGCAGCGGGTTCGGCGGGGCGATCACCGGGATGCCGTGACGTTGCAGTTCCGCGATGACCCCGGACCAGCTGGCCGCGTCGGCGAACGCGCCGTGGACGAGGACGACGGTGGGGGTGGGAGTAGGGGCGGATTTGGTCATGTCCCGTTTCTCCTTGGGTATCAGGCTGCGTGCAGGGCGGTGCGCAGGGTGTCGGCGGCCATCGTGATGGCGGCCTCGGCCGCGTGGGTCTCGCGCAGGGCGTTGAGCATCACGAAGTCGTGGATGACGCCCTGGAAGCGGACCGCGGTGACCGGGACGCCGGCCGCGCGCAGCTTGCCGGCGTACGCCTCCCCCTCGTCGCGCAGCACGTCGGCCTCGGCGGTGATGACCAGGGCCGGCGGCAGACCGGCCAGTTGTTCGGTGGTGGCGCGCAGCGGGGAGGCGGTGATCTGAGCGCGCTCGGCCTCGTCGGTCGTGTACTGGTCCCAGAACCACTGCATACCGTCGCGGCGCAGGAAGTAGCCGGTGGCGAACTGGTGGTACGACCCGGTGTCGAAGCTCGCGTCGGTGACCGGATAGAAGAGGACCTGCTGCACCAGCGGGATGCCGCCGCGCTGCTTGGCCATCAGGGTGAGGGCGGCGGTCATGTTGCCGCCGACCGAGTCCCCGGCGACCGCGATGCGGGTGGCGTCCAGCCCCTTCGTGGCGCCCTGTGCCACGACCCACTGGGCGACCGCGAAGTTCTGCTCGATGGCGACCGGGTAGCGGGCCTCGGGTGAGAGGTCGTACTCGGGGAAGACCACGGCGGCGCGGGCGCCGACGGCGAGTTCGCGCACCAGGCGGTCGTGTGTGTGGGCGTTGCCGAAGACCCAGCCCGCACCGTGGAGGTAGATGACGACCGGAAGAGTGCCGGTGGCGCCGACGGGCCTGACGATCCGCGCCCGGACGCTTTCCGTGGGACCGCCCGACACGGTGATCCACTCCTCGTCGATCGCCGGCTTTTCGATGTCGCCGGACTGCGCCTCGTCGACGGCCTTGCGCCCTTCGGCCGGGCGCAGGTCGAAGAGGTACGGCGGGTTCGCGGTCGCCTCCGCGAAGGCGGCTGCCGCGGGTTCCAGCACCGGCTGAACCGGCTCGACGGCATCGGGCATGTGAAGCTCCTGGTGGTGAAGAGGGATGCCGGTCCTTCCGGCATGGCAACCCGGATTCCGCGAGGGGCTTCCCGGGGCCGCTGTTCGGCACGCTAAAACCGTCGGAGGCGCGGCAATTGCCCTTGGGCGCACTGATGCTTTCCTCACCGTGCACGGATTTTCTCCGGCCGCTGCCATGACATTCACGGCGAGGCGATGCAGTGCGCGGTCAGTCAAAGCGCTGTGCGCCGGCAGGACAGGGGGGTGCGTCTGTCGGGCCTATCGTGTTGGCGAAGCAACAGCGGCCCCCTCAAGCACAGGGGCTGTTCCTCGTTCTCAGGACACGACGAGTGTCGGTGGAATTCTCTCGGCTCGGTTCGAACATGCGGGTATTCGAGTGGGACTGGATGACCAAAGTCCGCGGTTGCCGGCCATGACTGGATCGAAGTCGTTCTCCCGGAGGGGTTTCAGGGATGTCAACCATGCCCGTCGGCGGGCTCGTTCCGCGCGCCATCGACGAAGCCGCGGACCTCGTCGTCCGCAACGCCAAGATCCACACCGGGGACCCGGGCCGCCCGTATGCCGAGGCGCTCGCCGTCCGCGACGGCGTCATCACGGTCGTCGGTGACGACAAGGACGTGGCTCCCCGGATCGGCACGGGCACGAAGGTGGTCGACGCACTCGGGCGACGGGTGATACCCGGCCTCAACGACTCCCACCTGCACGTCATTCGCGGTGGCCTCAACTACGTGCTGGAGCTGCGCTGGGACGGCGTGCGCAGTCTGCGTCAGGGCCTGGCGATGCTGCGTGAGCAGGCCGCCCGCACGCCGAAGGGCCAGTGGGTGCGGGTGGTCGGGGGTTGGTCGGCCGAGCAGTTCGCCGAACGCCGGCTGCCGACCGTCGCCGAACTGAACGCCGCGGCCCCGGACACCCCGGTGTTCGTCCTGCACCTGTACCAGTCGGCCGTGCTCAACCGGGCGGCGCTCAGGGCCGCCGGTTTCACCAGGGACACACCCGACCCCAAGGGCGGCCAGATCGTGCGGGGCCGGGGCGGAGAACCGACCGGCATGCTCCTGGCCGCTCCCAGTGCCCTCGTCCTTTATGCGACGCTGGCCAAGGCGCCGGTCCTGGAGGGTGAGGACAAGAAGAATTCCACCCGGCATTTCCTGCGTGAGTTGAACAGGTTCGGACTGACGTCGGCCATCGATGCCGCCGGTGGTTTCCAGAACTTCCCCGACAACTACGCCACCGTCATCGAACTGGCCAAGGCCGGACAGCTGTCGTTGCGCATCGCCTACCACCTCTTTCCGCAGACTCCGGGGCAGGAGATCGACGATCTCGCCCGCTGGATCGAGATGGCCCGCCCTGAGGACGGCGACGCGTGGCTGCGCCTGAACGGCGCGGGCGAGAACCTGACCTGGTCGGCCGCCGACTTCGAGAACTTCACCCAGCCGCGTCCGGAACTCGCCCCCGGCTACGAGGCGGAGTTCGAGAAAGCGGTGCGCCTTCTCATGGAGAACGGCTGGGGATTCCGGCTGCACGCCACCTACGACGAAACCATCCGCCGTGACCTCGCGGTGTTCGAGAAACTCGCCGCGGAGGGGCTCTTTCCGGCCGGGAACCGGTGGCTGTTCGACCACGCGGAGACCGTCTCCGTCGAAAGCCTCGATCGCATCGCCGCCCTCGGCGGTGCCATGTCCGTGCAGAACCGGCTTTCCTTCCAGGGCGAGGCGTTCCTGCGGCGCTACGGTCCCGGAGCCGCCGCGGACGCCCCGCCGATCCGGGCCATGCTGGACCGGGGCCTGACCGTGGGCGCCGGCACCGACGCCACCCGGGTCTCCACCTACAACCCCTGGGTCGCCCTCCACTGGCTCGTCAGCGGCCGCACCGTCGGCGATGTGGCGCTGCGCCCGCCGGCGAACCGCGTCGACCGGCAGACGGCACTGGCGATGTTCACGCGCGCCGGCGCCGCACTGACCGGTGAGGACAAGGTCAAGGGCGTGCTGCAGCCTGGCTGTTACGCGGACCTGGCGGTCCTCTCCGAGGACTACTTCACCGTGCCCGAGCCGGACATCGCCCACATCGAGTCGCTGCTGACGGTGACCGGCGGCCGGATCGTCTACGCCGCCGCCGAGTACGAGGGGCTCGACGAGGAACTCCCGCCCGTCAGCCCGGCCTGGAGTCCGGTGGCGCACTTCGGCGGGTATCAGACGTTCCGCCGGCCGGCGCTTGCCGGCGCCCGCCAGGCGGAGGTGCTGGGCCAGGCCGTCGCCGAGTCGGAGCAGCACCGCCAGTGGCGCGTCGCGCGCGGCCTCGCCCCCGACTCGGCGAGCACCCCCTTCGATCCCTGCTTCGACCTCTGAACTCCCGGAAGTGGCCAGGCCCTGCGCCGCCCCTTCCGGGGCACCCACCAGCTCCGTCCCACCGGACGGTCTTTCCCACGGCACGGACAGCAGTCCGCGCCGCCGCTTGCCGAGAAAGGACAACTCATGGTCAACATCGCCGAGGTCACCGCTGCCCCCAGCCCCGACCTGCTCACCCCGGACAACTGCGCGGTGCTGTTCATCGACCACCAGCCGCAGATGTTCTTCGGCACCGGCAGCGGCGACCGCACCGCCATCATCAACTCCACCGTGGGCCTGGCGAAGGCCGCGAAGGTGTTCGACGTGCCGACCGTGCTGAGCACCGTGGCCTCCGAGTCCTTCTCCGGACCGCTCATGCCGCAGCTCGCGGACGTCTTCCCCGACCAGAAGATCATCGACCGCACCACGATGAACGCCTGGGAGGACGTGAACTTCGTCGAGGCGGTCAAGGCCACCGGCCGCGAGAAGCTTGTCATCGCCGGCCTGTGGACCGAGGTCTGCGTCGTCCTGCCGGTGCTGTCCGCCATCGCCCAGGGCTATGAGGTCTACGTCGTCACCGACGCGTCCGGCGGTGTCAGCCCGCAGGCCCACGAGCACGCCGTCCAGCGCATGATCCAGGCCGGCGCCGTGCCGGTGACCTGGGTGCAGGTGCTCCTGGAGCTCCAGCGTGACTGGGCCCGTACCGAGACGTACGCGGCCGTGGGCGACGTCGTCAAGGCGCACGGCGGTACCTACGGGCTCGGGCTGGTCTACGCGCAGGCCGTCATCGGCGCGCACGCCGCCGGCTGATCACCGCACCGGAACCAGAACGCCAGGAACAGGTAGGAACACGATGGACGCTGGACTGTTGGACGCTGGACTGTTGGTCCTCCGGCTGACGGTGGGGTTGCTCATCGCCGGGCACGGGGTGCAGAAGGTGAGCTTCCGGCTCGGGGGCAACGGTGTCGCGGGCGGAACCGAGGAGTTCCGCCGTGACGGATTCCGCGGCGGCCGGCTGACCGCGCTGGTCGCGGGAGCCAGCCAGATCGGTGCCGGCCTGTTCCTGGCCGCCGGCCTGCTCACCCCCCTGGCCGCGATGGCCGCCATGGGCGTGATGACGGTCGCCGGCACGGTCAAGTGGCCCAAGGGGTTGTGGGTACAGAACGACGGCTACGAATACCCCCTGGTCCTCGTCGTCGTCTCCGCCGCACTGGCCCTCACCGGGCCCGGACGGTGGTCCGTGGACCACGCACTGGCCGTCACCCCCTGGCCGGTGGGGGTCTCCGTCGCCGCGATCGTCATGGGCCCGGCGAGCGGGTTGCTCACCCGCGTGCTGCTGCACCGGCCGGGCGCCTCGACGGAAGGGGCGCGGTATGCGCAGGCTGCTGAGTGACGCCGTCCGCACCCTGGTCCCGCGTGGGGAGGAACGGCACGGCCCGCTGCCTCCCCTGATGCTGATCCTGACGGTGGTCACCGGGCTGGTCGACGCGGTGAGCTACCTGGCGCTCGGGCACGTCTTCGTCGCCAACATGACCGGCAACGTGGTGTTCCTCGGGTTCGCCCTGGCGGGCGCCGAGGGCCTGTCCGCGCTCGCGTCCGTCGTCGCGATGGTCTCGTTCCTCGTCGGCGCGCTCACCGGGGGCCGGCTCGCCACCCGGTTCGCCACGCACCGGGGGCACTTGTTGGGTGCGGCCACGGCTGTGCAGTCGGTCCTGGTGGCGGTCACCGTGGCGGCCGCTGCCGCGTCGGACGGCGGCCGGGTCACCACCGGCGTCCAGTACACGCTGATCGTGCTTCTCGGGCTCGCCATGGGCCTGCAGAATGCGGTCGCCCGGCGCCTGGGCGTGCCGGACCTCACCACGACCGTCCTGACCCTGACCCTGACGGGCCTGGCCGCGGACTCCACCCCGGCCGGCGGCGAGGCGCCGCGCCCCGGCCGCCGGATCCTGTCCGTGCTCGCCATGTTCCTCGGCGCTCTCGTCGGAGCCCAGCTCGTCCTGCACGGCCATCTCGTCCTCACCCTGGCTCTGACTCTGGTGCTGCTCGCGGTGACCTCCGCGATCACCCATCGCCTCTCGACCGCTGAAGCGACCTGGGTCGGACCAGCATGAGCACCGCATCACCCGCCACACCGGCACGGTCCCCGAAGCCCGACTCGGCGTGGGCGCCGCTCGCGGCACGCGTCTTCCGGGCGCTGTGGATCGCGCAGCTGGTCTCCAACGTCGGCAGCTGGATGCAGATGGTGGGCGCCCAGTGGCTGCTGATCGGGCACGACGCGGCACTGGTGACGCTGGTCCAGACGGCCTCCAGCCTGCCCGTCGTGCTCCTGGCCCTGCCCTCGGGCGTCGCCGCCGACCGCTACGACCGTCGCGGGGTGCTCCTGACCGCGCAGTTGGCCATGCTCGCGGTCTCCGGAACACTGACCGCGCTGGCCTTCGCGGACGCGCTCACTCCCCTGCTGCTGCTGGTCCTCACCTTCCTGCTGGGATGCGGCACCGCATTGATGGGCCCGGCCTGGCAGGCGATCCAGCCGGAGCTGGTGGAACGACGCCAGCTGGGGCAGGCCGCCGCCCTCGGCGGAGTGAACATGAATCTGGCCCGCGCCGTCGGGCCGGCCGTCGGCGGAGTGGTCGTGGCGGGGGCGGGGGCGGGGTGGGTGTTCGCCTTCAACGCCGTCTCCTACCTCGGCATCGCCGTCGTACTGATGCTGTGGCGGCGCCCCCGGACCGTCGCCGCCGTCGCCGGGGGCGAGAAGCTCCTGAGCGCTCTCGACGCAGGCCGCCGCTATGTCCGGTACGCGCCTGACGTCCGCCGGGTCCTGTTGCGGATGGCCCTGTTCATCCCCGGCGGCGGCGCTCTGTGGGCGCTGCTGCCGCTGGTCGCGAGCCGCTCCCTCCACCTGGGCCCGAGTGGCTACGGGCTGCTGCTGGGCGCGGTCGGGGTCGGTGCGGTGGCGGGCGCCTTCGCTCTGCCTCGCAGCACCAGGGTGCTCGGTGCCAACGGCACTCTGAGCAGCGGCGCCCTGATCTTCGCGGGTGTGCTGGTGGTCCTGGCCACCGTACGGATCCCGTGGCTGGTGACAGGGGCACTGCTGTTCGCCGGACTGGCGTGGATCGGGGTTCTGTCCACCCTCAACGCGGCCGTGCAGACGCGGCTTCCGGGCTGGGTCAGGGCCCGTGGCCTCGCCGTCTATCTTCTTGTCTTCCAGGGCGGTCAGGCGCTGGTGGCGCCGCTGTGGGGCGCCCTCGCCGAGCGGCTGGGGCTCGCCGTCCCGCTCCTGGCCGGCAGCGCGTTGCTGCTGGTCAGTGCCCTCAGCGTGCGCCGCTGGCCGCTGGACGGCGCGGAGGGCGCCGACCCCGCGCCCTCCGAGCACTGGCCTGTCCCGCCCCTGGTGTTCGAGCCGGGGCCCACCGCCGGTCCGGTCCTGGTCACCGTCTCGTACCGCGTGGCACCCGGGAACGAAGCGGCCTTCAGCGACTGTATGGAGCACGTCGCCCGTTCCCGGCGGCGTACCGGAGCTCTGACCTGGGGGCTGTACCAGGACGGCCAAGATCCCGGGCACTTCATCGAGAACTATCTCGTCGCGTCCTGGTCCGAGCATCTCGCCCAGCACAGCGACCGGCTCACGCTCACCGACCGCCGCTACGAGGAGCGCGCACGCGATCTCCTCGTCCCGGGCACCCGGCCGGAGGTCACCCATGCCTTCGACACGTCCTCGGGACCCGTCGTTCCGGACACGACGAACCCATCGTGGACAGGGGACGGTCCGCGCCGCTGACCGCACCGGCCGGGGCACTCATGGACAGCGCGATCAGCCGGCGCCGACGCCCGACGCGGCCAGTGCCTGCCATGCGCTGGGGGACATGCCGTACGCGCCCCGGAAGGTGCGGCTGAAGTGCGCTGGGCTGCTGAAACCCCAGCGGTGCGCCACAGCGGCCACGGTGATTCTTCGGTTCGGGGTCCGGCTCAGCTCGCGCCGGCAGGCGTCGAGTCTCCGCTGCCGCACCCACTGGCTCACCGTGGTGCCGTCGTCCTGGAAGAGCTTGTGCAGGTAGCGGACCGAGATGTGGTGCGCGCGCGCTATCGATTCCGGTGACAGGTCCGGCTCCATCAGGTGCTCTTCGATGTGGGCCCGGATCCGGGGCAGCATCTCGTTGCCGGCCTTCCCCGCACTCGACGCCTCGACCGCGGTCTCCGTATCGAGGAGTTCCTTCACCAGGACAGCGACGAGATCCATGGCGCTCCGGGCGAGCCGGTCACCGATCGTCGACGTCCGGAACTCCGCCTCGGCGGCGAGCGTGGCCAGAAAGTCCGACACCAGCGCGCCCAGGCCCCGGCAGCCTCGCACGGTCAGCCCCAGGACGCGGTCCAGGTCCGATTCCGGAACTCCCAGATAGCAACGGGGTATGCGGAAGACCGTCGTCTGGCAGCCGTCGCCGGACCGCAGGGCAGGACGCCGACCCGGATCGCAGAAAACGACGTCCCTCGACTCCAGGAGAACCTCGCCCCGTTCCCGGGTGATCGCGGCCGAGCGACGGTCGATCAGGCCCAGGTAGAGGAATTCCTCATCCTCCTCGTCCGGCACGTCGGAAACGATCTGGATGCCTCCTGATGACACGGGTTCGGCGACGAACATGCTCCTCTTCCCAGGCTGAAGACCTGCCGCCGTAGGCGGCCTCACGTCCTTCAGCCTGGCGAGAGCCTGCTCCGCAGGCATCAGTAAGTTGACGGTCGATTCCTGACGGCCCTCGGCCCTCGGCCTCAGCGCCGGTCGGCCAGGGCGTCCCCGAGGAAGCGGCCGCCCTGGCTGATCGCGGCCCGTGTGGGAGGGCTGTTCCTCAGGGGGTTCAGGGAGACGAAGTCGTGCACCGTCCCCAGATAGCGGACGGCGGTCACGGGCACCCCCGCCAGCCGCAGCAGGCGAGCGTACTGTTCGCCCTCGTCCCGGACGACATCCGCCTCCGCCGACACGACCAGGGCGGGGGGCAGTCCTGCGAGATCCTCGGGGGTGGCCCGCAGCGGCGCGGCCGTGGGCTCCGCGAGTTCGCGCTCGTCGTCGACGTACTGCTGCCAGTACCACTCGACAGCGGCGCGCGTCAGGAGGTAGCCGTACTCGAACTGTTCCGCCGACTCGGTGTCGCTGTCCGGGTCGGTCATCGGGTAGTAGAGCAACTGCGCCCGGATGCGGGGGCCGCCGCGCTGCTTGGCCAGCATGGTGAGGGCCGTGGCCATGGTCGCGCCGGCGCAGTCGCCGGCCACCGCCAGCCTCCGGCCGTTCAGGGCCAGTTCGGCCGCCTGCTCGACGATCCAGGTCAGGACCGCGTACGACTCCTCCAGCTGGACCGGGGAGCGGGCCTCCGGCGTACGGGTGTACTCGGGCACCACGAAGGCGGCGCCGCTGATGGCCGCCAACTCGCTGATCATGCGCGCGTGCGTCCGGCCGTCGCCGAGCATCCATCGGCCGCCGTGGAGGTACACGACCACGGGAAGGGGGCCGGCCGGCCGCGTCGGCCGGAACAGCCAGAAGCCGACGAGCCCGGCGGGACCCACGGGTGCCACCCTGAACTCGGCGTCCACGGCGAAGTCGTCCGGTGTGTGGCCCTGCATCTCCAGCAGGGCCTGCCGCCCGTCGACCGGGCCGAGCTGGTGCAGGTACGGCGGTGCGGCACAGGCGTCTACGAGCCGCTGGACGAGGGGATCGAGGACGACGGCGGGACGGCCGCGTCCGCCGGCATCCGTGGGGGGCTCGAAGTTCACATCTCCCTCATAGGTCCTCGAAGAGACCGCGGAGCTGGTTGCGGCTGCTGACCCCCAGTTTTGGATACACGTTGTAGAGGTGGGAGCTGACCGTGCGAGGGGAGAGCATCAGCTGCTCGGCTATCTCCCGGTTGCGCAGCCCCCGCGCGGCCAGCCGGACGATCTCCCGCTGCTGGGCGGTCAGCTCCGCCAGCGGGTCGGCCTTGGCGGGCTCGGTGGCCACGCCGCTGGCCCGCAGTTCCACGCGGGCCTCCTCCGCCAGGGCCGTCGCGCCGAGCCGGGTGAACGACTCCAGTGCCGTGGCCAGCAGCGGGCGGGCGTCCAGCGGGCGCCGTCGCCGGCGCAGCCACTGCGCGTAGTGCAGCCTCGCCTGCGCCCGTGCCAACGGCCACTGGTCGCCCGCCGGGTTCACCGTGGCGAGCCGGAAGTGGTGCTCGGCGTCCTTGGGATCTCCGGTGAGCGCGGCGGCATGGTGCAGCAGCAGGGTCATCCGCATCGTGGGCTGCGGCCCCATCGCGGCGCGCACCACCTCGACGATGCGTGCCGCGTCCTTCTCCCGGCCCGTCCGTTGGGCGGCCGCGGCGAGATCCGCGATCGACCGGGGTGACAGGAAGTAGTGCAGAGGCGTGCCGTCCTCGCCGAACAGCAGGCGGAAATGCCGGAACGCGCCGTCGAAGTCGCCGGCGAGCACGGCGGTCGTACCCGCGGCCCGCAGAAGGCGGGCGTGGGTGGCGCGGTTCTCCTCCAGCGCGACCGCCGTCCAGGCCGGGTCCGTCGGCAGGTCGTCGGTCTCGCCCCGAAGGGCCCGCAGGGTTGCCCGCAGGGCCTCGACGTCGATCTGGAGATGCCTCCACTTGTGAACAGCAGCCAACGCCGCGGACTTGTCGAGATGCTCGTCGGCCTCCGCCCATCGGCCGGTGTCGATCAGCGACGCCGCCACCGCCGCGAGCGAGGGTGCGGCCGAGCCCAGGGCGCCGTACGCACTGAGCATGGCGTACCCCTGCCGGTGGGCGTCGACGCACAGGTCGGACTCGTCGGCGTACCAGGCGACCCCGCCCAGGCCCAGGAGGCGGGTCATCGCCGCGACGTCGGCCGACGCCTCGGGCGCCCCCGGCTGTCGAAGGATGCGTCGCAGCAACTCGGGGGCCCGGGTGGGGTCGGCTCCGGCCAGGGAGGCGGCCCGCACCGCGTCGGAGCTGTCGCTCGTCGCCAGCTCGGCGTAGGAGGTCTCGGAGTTCCCGGTGTCCACGCCGTCCAGCACGGCCTCGACCGGGCGCCTGACGTCGGGCAGGCCCGACTGGTAGCCGACGGCCGCGAGGATGCTGGTCAGAGCGACCACCGTCATGCCGTTCCCGGGGGGATGCGGCTCCAGCGCCCTCATCAGGATCCGGAACGCCTGCCGCTGATGGCCGAACAGGGACATGCCCATGCCGGCGCCGCAGGCGGCCATGCCGAGCAGATCCCGGTCGTCGGTCAGCGCGGTGACCTTGTCGAACAGCTCTCTCACCCACAGGGGATCGCCGACGTTCTGGGCGGCTCGCAGTGCCTTCGTGTACCGGCGGGCCCGGTCGGCGGGCGCGGGGCTGCACTCGGCGGAACGTTGCAGTGCCTGGCCGGCCGCGTAGAAGCCGCCGCGTTTCTCGGCGAGTTCGGCGGTGTCCTCCAGAGCCGCCGCCACGGTCTCGTCGTGGCCGACGCATGCCGCGGCCAGGTGCCAGGCGCGGCGGGCCGGGTCCGTCGTGAGGGCGGAGGCCAGATCCCGGTGGATCTGTTGCCGCAGGTGCGCCGGGGCCGCGTGGTAGGCGCCCGTGCGGACCAGCGGATGCCGGAAGAGCACCTGTCCGTCCCAGACGGCGACGAGGCCGATCTCCTCGGCCGGGGCCCATGCCGACAGATCGGACCCTGCGCCGGCGGCGGCCATGATGGTGGCGAGGTCTTCGCCCTGCGACGCCGCGGCATAGAGGATCAACTGCCGAGTCGTCTCGGGCAGACCCCGGAGCCGGGCGGCGTACAGCTCCTGGATGCGTTCCGTCCGCGGCAGTCCGCTGCCGGGCAGCACGCCCAGGCCGCCCCTTCCGGCCGCGCGGCACAGCTCGATGATGGCCAGCGGGTTTCCACCGGCCTGCCGCAGCAGCTCGATCCGTGTCCGGCCGGTGGGGGCGTGCGGCTGGGCGTCCAGGAGTTCGGCCGCGGCCTGTTCGGTCAGCGGCCCCAACAGCACGGTGGGCAGGTCCGCCGGGACCCCGGTGGGGGCCGTGTGGCCACGTGCGGTCAGCAGCACCGACACGTCCTGTGCCGTGATGCGGCGCATCACGAAACCGCACACGTCGAGGGAGTCCCGGTCGAAGTGCTGGACGTCGTCGAGGGCCAGCAGGACGCGCTGCCGGTTCGAGACCTCGCTCAGCAGTGCCAGGACGGCCGTACGCAGCAGCATGGAGTCGGGCGGCCCCTCGTCTTGAGCGGTGCCGAACGCCGTCTCGAGTGCCTTGCGCAGATGGCCGGGGAGTGCGGCGGCACCGGAGAGAACGGGGAGGAGCAGCTGGTGCAGGGACGCGAAGGACTGGGGCGACTCGGCCTCGATGCCCTGGGACGTCAGGACGAGCGTTCCCCTGTCACGTGCGTGGTCCACGGCGGCGGCCAGCAGCCTCGACTTGCCCGTGCCGGCGTCGCCGAGCAGGAGCAGCGTCCGTGGTTCGGTCCGCCCCTCTTCGACGATGTCCAGGACCTGGGCGACCTCGGCCTGTCGGCCCACCAGCCGCGTGCCGGACATCGGGGAGTACGCGGTACCGCGCCTGACGTGCGGCTCGGCCTCGGTCAGTTCGGCCACGACGGCTCCGTCTCCGTTTCGTCCGGGCGGGGGACGTCCCGCCATTCACTGGGGGACATCCCGTAGGCGGCCCGGAACACCCGGCTGAAGTGGGCGGCGCTGGTGAAGCCCCACCGGTGTGCCACCGCGGCGATGGTGAGCCCCGTGTTGTCCCGGCCGCCCAGATCCCGCAGGCACGCCTCCAGTCGGCGGCTCTGGATCCACCGGCTGACCGTGGTGTCCTCGCGCTCGAACAGTTTGTGCAGGTAGCGCACGGAGATGTGGTGGGCGCGGGCAATGGTCCTCGGGGTCAGGTCCGGATCGGGGAGATGCCGACCGATGAACGCCCGTATCCGCAGCAGCAGCGCCGCGTCGCCGCTCGGGGTCCCGGTGGGGATCCTGCCGAGCCGTTCGTCGGCCAGGACGGTCAGGATGTCCACGACGTTGCGGGCGATCGACTCGCCGGTGTGCGCGCGGTACGTTCCGGCCTCGTCCGCGAGCCGGTCCAGGCAGGTGGCCAGCAGCCCGCCCAGCGCCGTGTCGGAGCCCATGGGGGACGCCGTGATGTGCCGCAGGTCCGACTCGCTGAGGCCCAGGACCTGCCGGGGTATCACCAGGGACTTGGTCCGGAAGCGATCAGGGAGGATCAGCCTGACCGGGCGTGCCATGTCGTAGAGGAAGACCTCGCCCTGCCGCAGGGCCAGGTCGCGGGTGTCCTGCTCGATGCGGCCGCGCCCCTTGCTCAACAGCTTCACGACGACGTACTGCTCCTCGTCGCCCTGGGCGATGAGCCGCGGTGTGCGCCGGGCCTCCAGCGGATCACCGTCCACCGTGGTGACCTGGAGCCGGCCGAGCGGTGCCGTACGGATCGTCCCCGAGTTCACCTCCCGGGCGACCGAGATGTCCACGGCGCCGAACGTCCGGGACAGGGCCTCGCGCCAGTGGGCGCGTCGTTGCCGGGCGGGCACATGGGCCGTGGTGAGCGCGGTGCCCGCGAAGCTTCCCTTGTCGGGTGCCGGTGTGTCCGGCGTCTCCCCCCGCCATTCAGTTTTCTGAACCACCTCACCATCATCACGGCACGCCGGTGTCCGCACATCGCACGGTTGGTCCGATGCGGGGCAGCCCTCGTGTGATACGAAGCGGTTACTCTCCGTCGTCGCGGGCCTCCACCAGTCCGGCCAGCTCCACGCGCGAGGTGATGTCGAGCTTGGTGAAGGCGCGTCGCAGGTGGGAGCTCACGGTGTGCGGTGAGAGCGAGAGGCGCTCCGCGACCTGTCGGTTGGTCAGTCCCTGGGCGACGAGCCGCACCACCCCTACTTCCGAGACGGTCAGCTCCGGCCAGCCCTTCACGGTTCCCGCGGAGGTGGTGCGTCGCCGGACTCCCGCGGCCCGCAGGCGGCGGCGGACCCGTGCGACGTCCCGCTCGGCGCCCGCCTCCGTGTAGAGGGCGAGGGCGGTGTCGAGGTAGGGCACGGCTTCGGACGCACGGGTGGCGGCCAGTTTGCGTCCGGCGTCCTCCAGCGCGGAGGCGCGGGCCAGGAGCCGGGGACAGCCGTCGTACAGGCGGACCGCACGCAGGAGTTGAGCGAGGTCGTTGTCGAGCAGTCCGCGGGCGTGCGAGGCCGCTGCCGCCAGGATCGTGAAGTCGGGGTTGAGCTTCGCGCGGCGCTCCGCCACGGAGACGGCCAGCGCGGCCCGTTCGTGGGCACCGGCCCGCAGCGCCATGCGGACGAAGACCGGAGCGTCAGCGGGATCGTCGGGGCTGGCGAGGGAGGGCCTCTCCTCGGGGAGCGCCACGACCGCTTCGTCGAGTGCCCGCATGGCCTGGTCGGGCCGGCCCTCGAAGTCGGCCACCAGCGCGGTCATCCAGGAGCCGACGTTGCGGACGAGCGGCGCCTCGTCCCTCAGCATCCGCTCCGCCTGGGCCGCGTACGTGCGTGCGGCCTCCTGATCGTTGGTGTGGACGGCGACGCGCACGAGCGTGTACAGGAGCGTGGCGTCCGCGAAATTGCCCATGCCCAGTTCGTCGACCATCGCCGACGCGGCCTCCGCCTCGGCCCGGGCGTCCGCCAGCCGCCCGGCGTCCAGGAGTGCGCGCGAGCGGTTCATGAGCCACAGGAGCATGGCGGCCGCCTGGCCCTGACGCCGGGTGTCCCTGACGCCGGCCTCGGACTCCGCGAGCGCCTCACCGGCCCGGCCCGCCGCGTTGAGCAGGAAGCCCTTCCACAGCGCTTCCGGCACCCACAGGGAATGGGCGATGCCGAGGTCGGCCGCCAGTGCGGCGGCCCGGTCCGCCAGCCGGAACGCCGCACCCCAGTCCATCCGGTAGTAGCGCACGACCGAGTCGACGGCGACAGCGGTGGCCTCGGCGGTCCGGTCCCCGGCCTCGTGGGCGGCCTCCAGCGCCTCGGTCACGGCGTGGGCGCACGCCTCCATGTCGCCGATGTTCGCCAGGTTGAGGCACAGCAGCGCCAGCAGTTGGGCTCGCAACGGTGTCGGCAGGCCGGGCAGCGCCGCCCCGGCACGGGCCTGCCGGACCGCTTCCATGAAGTCGAACTGGCTGGACAGGCGCGCCAGACCGAGCCGTACCTGTGCCTCGTCCTCGGCGCGCAGGATGCCGGGCAGGGCGGAGGCACCCAGCGCCCGAGCCCGCGCGGCCTGCCCGCTCTGCCACAGCAGGAGGATCGTTTCGGCCACGATGGCGGGCCGTTCCGGCGCCTCCTCGGCGGTGAGTTCGAGGGCCCGCCGGCTGAGTTCGGCCGCCGGTGCGGAGGCGGTGGCGGCGAGTTCCGCCGCGGCGGTACGCAGCCGCTCGACGGCCAGACGGTCGCCGGCCTCCGCGCTGTCGGCCAGCAGCGTGGCGGTCTCGACAGCGGGCGCGCCCTGCTCCATCAGCACGTCGGCGGCATGACGGCGCAGGGCCCGGCGCACCGAGACGGGCAGGCCGGCCTCGACCGCCTCGCGGATCAGGTCATGGCGGAAGTGCAGACGGCCGTCCCGTTCGACCAGCAGGTCGGAGTCGAGGGATTCCCGCACCGCGTTGATCAGCGCGGCGGCCGGTCTTCCGAGGAGCTCGGCCAGCACGTCCACGGTGATCGAGCGGCCCACGGCGGAGGCGGTCTGTACGACGTCGCGGGCCGGTCCGGACAGCAGATCGAGGCGGCGCCCGACGGAGGACAGCAGACGGACCGGCATGGCTTCGCCCGAGAGCCGCGCCACATCGTCGGCGACCGTCACCGCGTTCTCGTCCCGCAAGCCGCCGAGCATCTCCACCAGCAGCAGCGGCAGGCCCTCCGCGCGGCGGGCGACCCTCAAAACCTCGGGATCGGGCGCCGCGCCCAGGACGTCCTCGGCGATCTGCGCCACCGCCTCGTCCGTGAGGGGCCCGAGGCGCAGCTCGTACGCGCCGGCCTGCCGCAGTCGGTCCAGTGCCCCGCGCACCAGCGGGGTCCTGGTCGCGCTGCGAACGGCCACCAGCCACAGGATCGCGTGCGACGACAGCCGGGCCGAGAGGGTGCGGACAGCGAGCAGGGTCAGGTCGTCGCACCACTGAAGATCGTCGAGGACGATGAGCAGCGG
The DNA here is from genome assembly GCF_964272415.1 of Streptomyces sp. SudanB52_2052. Taxonomy (NCBI): domain Bacteria; kingdom Bacillati; phylum Actinomycetota; class Actinomycetes; order Kitasatosporales; family Streptomycetaceae; genus Streptomyces; species Streptomyces sp. SudanB52_2052. The sequence goes on from NZ_OZ186796.1 coordinate 3,001,425, forward strand.
CCGGTCCAGGGCCGTCCGCTCCAGCCGGTCCTGCAGTTCCTGAAGCAGCCAGAACCGCTGGTCGGGGACCGTGGAGAGCTCCCGCACCTTCGCAGCGTCGAGCAGGGGTTCCACGCCGGACAGCAGTCCGTCCAGCAACGGCCCGAGCGGCACGAAGTGTTCGTCGGGGTCCGCGCCCCCGAGGAACGCGCGGAAGCCACGCCGTACCGCGGCGGCGTGTCCCTCCGCCAGAAGACGGGTCTTGCCGCTTCCCGGAGCGCCCTCGACGCACACGACTCCGCCGTGGCCCCGGGCGAGGGCGTCGAGTCGTGCGTCGAGGAACGCCAGTTCCTCGTCCCGGCCGCGCACCGGCGCCCGTGCGGCCCCCGTGTCTGCAAGGGGCCGCTTCGTGTACCGGTTCATGCGCCACTCTCATAAGCCATGGCCGCACGGAATGCGGCTACGGCGGCGTGCGACGCGGTGAATCTGCACGAAGCATGCCATACCTGAGTGGGAACGCATGCGCGATTCCGCCGACACAGAGGGTGCTCGCTCCGGAGAGCCGCCAGGGTCGGCTTCAGTCGAACCGCAGGTCGGAGAGCTGCCGCTCGAGCGTGGTGATGTCGTCGTCCCCCGGCTCCGGCGTCACCGCGCGGACGGCCATGAGGGCGGCGAGCTCACCGCCTGCCCGTCGTATGCGCGCGGGCAGGCCCTCGGTGTACTCGTCGCCGCCGGATCCCCAGTCCTCGGACGCCGCGTAGACCGCGGTGGGGACGACGGTGGCGCGCAGGTGGGCGAAGAGCGGGCGCAGGGCGTGTTCCAGGACCAGGGAGTGGCGAGCGGTGCCTCCGGTGGCCGCGACGAGGACCGGCTTGCCGGTGAGGGCATCGGGGTCGATCAGGTCGAAGAACGACTTGAAAAGGCCGCTGTAGGAGGCGGTGAACACGGGGGTCACGGCGATCAGGCCGTGGGCGCCCGTCACCGCGTCGATCGCGGAGGCCAGTTGGGGCGACGGGAATCCGGTCACGAGGTGGTTGGCGACGGCGACGGCCAGCTCCCGCAGTTCGATGACCTCCGTGTCCACGTCCTGGTCGTGAGCGGCGAGTTCGCCGCGGGCCGACTCGGCGAGACGGTCGGCGAGCAGGCGGGTGGAGGACGGGGTACTCAGCCCCGCGGACACGGCGACGAGCCTCATGCGGCGGACACCTCCCGAACGGCCAGCAGCGACGCGTGCGTAGGAGCGTCCGGCACATCGGCCGGGCGGCCGATCGCGAACTCCTTCCGCAGCACGGGCACCACCTCTTCGCCGAGGATGTCGATCTGCTCCAGGACGGTCTTCAGGGGCAGGCCGGCGTGGTCCATCAGGAACAGCTGCCGCTGGTAGTCGCCGACGGTCTCCCGGAAGGACAGGGTGCGCTCGATGACCTGCTGAGGAGAACCCACCGTCAGCGGAGTCTGCTCGGTGAACTCCTCCAGCGAGGGCCCGTGCCCGTAGACGGGCGCGTTGTCGAAGTAGGGGCGGAACTCGCGTACGGCGTCCTGGGAGTTCCGCCGCATGAAGACCTGCCCACCGAGGCCGACGATGGCCTGCTCGGGCCGGCCGTGACCGTGGTAGGCGTAGCGCCGCCGGTACAGCTGGACCATCCGCCTGGTGTGGTCGGCCGGCCAGAAGATGTTGTTGTGGAAGAAGCCGTCGCCGTAGAACGCGGCCTGCTCGGCGATCTCGGGCGAGCGGATGGAGCCGTGCCACACGAACGGCGGCACACCGTCCAGCGGGCGCGGCGTGGAGGTGAAGCCCTGCAGCGGCGTACGGAACTTCCCCTCCCAGCTCACCACGTCCTCGCGCCACAGCCGGCGCAGCAGCGCGTAGTTCTCCTTGGCGAGGTTGAGGCCCTGCCGGATGTCCTGCCCGAACCAGGGATACACCGGGCCGGTGTTGCCGCGCCCCATCATCAGGTCGACCCGCCCATCGGCCAGGTGCTGGAGCATCGCGTAGTCCTCGGCGATCTTCACCGGGTCGTTGGTGGTGATCAGCGTCGTGGCGGTGGAAAGGATCAGCTTCTCGGTCCGGGCGGCGATGTAGCCGAGCATCGTGGTCGGCGACGACGGCACGAAGGGCGGGTTGTGGTGCTCACCGGTCGCAAAGACGTCCAGGCCGACCTCCTCCGCCTTCGACGCTATGGCCACCATCGCCTTGATGCGCTCGCGCTCCGAGGGGGTACGGCCGTTGGTCGGGTCGGGGGTCACGTCCCCCACCGAGAAAATTCCGAACTGCATGGCGTCCTCTTCGTTCCGGCAGCTACCTGGGTTCCGGAAATGTAGGCATCGGTCGGACCGCAGCCATGTCCGTGCGTGCAGAGGAACTTGCCCGTCAGCGCCCTCTCGGCGCCCGCGTGACGGGCGCTGCGGGTGCGCGCCGAACGCCGAGTAGCGCATCCGGAGTCACCGTGCCCAACCTGGAATGAGACCGGCGAGGAAGGGGCGCAGCATGAGAAGGAAGCGCGTGGCGCCGGCCGCCCCTGTGGCCTGCGCGGCGGCGCTGGCGGCCGTCGGTCTCGTCGGCGGTGTGGTGGCGCAGGACCCGAACGGCGTCGAGGACCTCCCCCCGAACGAGATCGTGGAGAAGGCCGTTGACGCGACCAAGAGCGCGGACTCTCTTCGGTTGAAGGGCGTGGCGACGAGCGGACCGGACGAGGTCCGCATGGATCTCGCCGTGAGCAAGAAGGGGGACTGCAAGGGCACCATCAGCCCTCGCGAGGGCATTACGGCGGAGATCATCAAGGTCGGCGATGCCGCGTACCTCAAAGGTGACGAGGCCTTCTGGAAGGACAGGGAGGTCGACGCCGGTGAGGCCGCCTCCCTGCTGGCCGACCAGTGGCTGAAGTTGCCCGCCGGTCAGGAGGGCTTCGGCGAGCTGGCCGAGGTGTGTGACGCGGACAATCTGCTCAAGGACGTTCCCGACCCCGCCGGCGAGGGGCTGACCAAGGGCAAGGTCCACGAGGTCGATGGCCGGCCCGCGGTTCCGGTCTCCGGAAAGGACGGCGACGTCACCGGCAGGATGGAGGTCGCGACGGAGGGCGAGCCGTACATCCTGCGCATCAGCGAGACCGGCGGCGACGAGCCCGTGGACGTGCGGATGACCGACCACAACAAGCCCGTCGACGCCAAGGCGCCGCACCCGGACGACGTTCTCGAGCTGGGTGATCTGGAGTAGGGCGAGCCCTGGTCACCGCTTGCGCACGGACCGGGTGACCGAACCCGTCACCTACGTCGGTCGGCCCGGCTCCTGACGTGGCGGCGGGCCGCCGTCGCCAGGAGTGCGACGCCCGCGCAGCCGACCAGCAGCGCTCCCCACTCGGGTACGTCAGCCGCTCGCAGCAGGCCCGAGACGCCGAAGCTCGTGTTCCAGCCTGCCTCCGTGATGGCCGAGCCGAAGCCCTGAACGGTGAGGATCGCGCCGAAGAGCCAGAGCAGGCCCTGGGCCGAGCCGGCGTTACGGGTCCTGGGGTGGTTGGGCATGACGGGTTCCCCCTGCGGTGCCGAGTTTTTCCGATGCGGTCGCATCACATCGTGCATCGCGAAGAGGATACGATGCAAGTGCATCGGAAAGGCGGGAGGGTGGAGCTTGCCCAGGCAGGTCGACTACGAGGAGCGGCGGGTGCGGATCGCCGACGCGGTCTGCGCGCTGATCGCGCGTTCCGGGATGGAGGCCGTCAGTCTCCGGGACGTCGCCGCCGAGGCGGACGTGTCCATGGGGGCCGTCCAGCGGTGCTTCCGCACCAAGGAGGACATGCTGCTCTTCGCCCTGGAGCACGTCTCGCGGCACGTCAGCGAGCGCGCCGACCGGCGCATCGCCGCGGCCTCGGAGCCGCAGGCCGCGGCCACGCTGCTGTGGCACACCCTGGCCGGAGTCGCCCTGCTGGACGCGGAGTCGAAGGCGCAGGCGCACGTCTGGCTGGCCTTCGTGGGTCACGCACCGGCCAGCGAGAGGCTGAGCGCGGTGCTGCGGGAGACCTACGCCAAGCTCCACGACCTCGTCGTGTGGATCGTCCGGTACGGGCAGGACACCGGGGAGATCCCCCGCCACTTCGACGCCGTCCAGGAGGCGCGGAGCCTGCTCACCGTGGCCGACGGGCTCACGATGCAGGTCCTCGCGGGGCACCAGTCACCCGAGACGGCGCGGGCCGTGCTGCAGCGTCACATCGGTCATCTCCTGGGATGACTTCGGCACTTTCGCCCCATGTGCACCATTGTTCTACCGTGGAGAAGAACGACGCTGCTCATACCACCGCACCGATCATCGAGCCATCGAGGTGACGGCCATGACGGAGACCACTCAGCGCAGAGACACCGCCGGCGGCAAGGGGGACCAGGCTCCCCCGGAGGCCCGCGGGAAGACGGAGATCGCCGACGCGGTCGTGGCGAAGATCGCGGGCATGGCGGCCCGGGAGGTTCCGGAGATCCACCACCTCGGCGGAGGCATGACCAGGGCCCTCGGTGCCGTGCGCCAGCGCGTGCCCGGCGGGGGCAGTGGGGTCACCCAAGGGGTGAAGGTGGAGGTCGGCGAGCGCCAGGCCGCCGTCGACCTCGACGTGGTCGTGGAGTACGGCGCCGCCATCGCCGACACCGCCGCAGACGTCCGGACCAGCGTCGTCAACGCGGTCGAGCGGATGACCGGTCTGGAGGTCGTGGAGGTCAACATCTCCGTCGACGACGTCCATCTGCCGGACGAGCCGGACGAGGAGACCGGGCAGGAGGAGCGGCGCGTGGCCTGACTCCACGCCCGCGCACCCTTCCAGGGGGCGGTGCTCCCTCAGTCGGGAAGCCGCGCGCCCGAGACGCGGGTGCGCTCCCCGTGGCCGCAGCGGACGATCCGGTCGCCGAGGCCGATGCGGTCGGCCTCGGCCAGGAACGCGGACAGGGGCGAGCGCATCACCGTGTAGTCGCCGCAGTGCACCGGCAGGAGCAGCCGGGGGCGGAGACGTCGTGCGAGTTCGGCTCCCTGCGCGCCGTCCATGGTGACCAGGAAGCCGCCGGGCAGGCGGGTGCCGCCGAGGTGGAGGACGGCGAGATCGGCGGCCGGGAAGCGCCTGGTGATCTCGTCGAGGCCGTCGTACACGAGGGTGTCGCCCGAGAGGTGGAGGCGCGTGCGGGACGGTCCTCCGGCGGGGCCGAACTCCAGCATGCTCCCCGTCACCGGCGGCAGCAGCCCGCGCAGCACCGCGTGGCCGGCGTGCCGGTCCGGCAGGGCCGTGACCGTGGCCTGCGCGTCGCCGCGCCGGAGGGTGAGGGACCGCCAGGTGCGCAGCCCGGCGGTGCGGTGGAAGCCGCGCGCGACGCGGAGGCGGCGGGCCGCGTGCGGTGTGGTCAGGATCGGCACCGTGTGGTCCAGGTGCCGACGCGCCCGGCGGTCCCCGTGCAGGTGTGACAGCACGATCCCGTCGAGGCGGGGCAGTTCGTCCACGTCGAGGGCCGGCTCGGTCACCCAGGGGCGGGAAGGCCAGTCGGCGCGGGGGCCGGCGGTGTCTCACGGCACCCCCGCCACCCGCAGCAGTGCCGCCGTGCCCGCCGCCGCCAGTACGACGACGAGGAACGGCGCCCTGCGCCAGGCGAGCACTCCCCCGACCAGGACCCCGAGCGGCCGGGCGGGGCCGGTGAAGGCGTGTCCCTCGGAGAGGGCGGACGTGGCGGCCAGGGCGGCGAGCAGGACCACCGCCGAGACCTCCAGCAGTTTCTCCGCGCGCTCCGGGAAGCCGATCCTGGCCCGCAGGGCCGGGCCCGAGAGGCGGAGCAGGAAGGTGCCGGCCGCCAGGGCGAGCATCGCCATCAGCGTCGGGAGCACCGGCAGCGCGTCGCTCGTCCGCCCCGCCGTCATCGCACGTCCCCTTCCCGCGCCCGGACCAGGGCGAGGGGCAGCGCGGCCAGGGCGGCCAGGACCGGCAGGCCGGCCGGCAGGTACGGGGTGACGGCCAGGGCCAGCGCGCCGCCGGCGAGTGCGGTTCGCCGCAGCGGCCGGGACGTCAGCGCGGGCAGCGTCAGCGCCAGGATCACCGCGGGGAACATGGCGTCCAGGCCGAGGGCGTCGGTGTCCCGCACGACGCTGCCGAGCAGGGCGCCCAGCGCGGCGCCGGCCGGCCAGCAGACCAGGATGCCGAGGCCGCAGAGCCAGTACGCGGCCCGTCTGCGCTCCGGCTCGTCCTGGGCGAGGGCGAAGACGACCGTCTCGTCGTTCATCAGGTGCGCGCCGAGCATCTTGCGTCGGCCCCGGCCGAGGACGTCGGGCACCGCCAGCCCGAACGGCAGGTGGCGCGCGTTGACCAGCAGCCCCGCCAGCAGCGCCGCGAGCGGGCTGCCCCCGGCGGCGATGATCCCGACGAACAGGAACTCGGACGAGGCGGCCAGCACGAGCGCCCCCATCAGCACGGGGAACCACCAGGCGAAGCCCGAGGTGACCGCGAGGGCGCCGTAGGACACGCCGATCACCCCGACGGCCAGGCAGACGAGCGCGATGTCGCGTGGGAGGGTCCCGTCCAGTGTTCTCCAGAACGAACGCATGTTGTTTACACTGAACGCCTGACGTCCTGTTCGTCAAGGCGAACGATCCGACCACTGGAGCGAACGCGCTGTGTCCGACACCGACCCCTCCCCCAAGCCCCCGATCGAGATGATCGCCACGTCCCTGCGAGCGGAGCGCGTGCGGTCCGGGCTCTCCCTCACCGAGGTCGCCCGGCGGGCCGGGCTCGCCAAGTCCACGCTGTCCCAGCTGGAGTCCGGCACCGGGAACCCCAGCCTGGAGACGCTGTGGGCGCTCTGCGTGGCGCTGGAGATCCCCTTCGCCCGGCTGCTCGCGGCTCCCCGGCCGCAGGTGCAGGTCATCCGGGCCGGGCAGGGGCCCGCGGTCGGCTCCGAGCAGAGCGACTACCGTGCGACCCTCCTCGCCGCCTCCCCGCCCGGGGCGCGGCGGGACGTGTACGGCGTGACCGCCGAGCCGGGAGCGGGGCGCTCCTCCGCGCCGCACCTGCCGGGCGTCGTGGAGCACGTCGTGATCAGCACGGGCCGGGCTCTGGTGGGCGTCGCCGATGAGCCGGTGGAGCTCCACCCCGGCGACTACATCTGCTATCCGGCCGACGTCCTGCACGTCTTCCAGGCGCTGGAGCCGGGCACGCGCGCGGTGCTCGTCTCCGAACATCACTGAGTCCGCCTCCCACGAGGACCCACGAGGCGCTCCGCAGGTCCCCCACCCCGAGCCCTCCGCGGGTCAGGCCGAGCGCTTGCGGGGGGTCGACTTCTTCGCCGTCGTCTTCTTCGCGGTGCTCTTCGCGGCCGTCTTCTTCTGCCCCTGCGCGGACTTGGCCGTCGTCTTCTTCGCCGCCGTGGTCTTCTTGGCCGCCGTCTTCTTCGCCGTGGACGTCGACTTCTTGCCGCCGGTCTGTTTGGGGGCCGCGCGGGACGTCTTGCGCTGCGGCAGCGACTGGACCTCGGCGTGGTCCCCGGCCTCCTCGCCGCGGGACTCGCGGGCCGCGCGGACGCTGTTCTCCAGGGCCGCCATCAGGTCCAGGACCTTGCCGCCGGCCGCGGGCTCGGGGGCCTGCGGCGGGGTCTCGCCGGCGGCCTTCGCGGCGATGACCTCCTCCACGGCCTCGCGGTACTCGTCGTGCAGGTCCTCCAGGTCGACCTCACCCAGGGTGTCCATCAGCGCGTCGGCCAGGTCCAGTTCCTTGTCGCGGACCGTGACGTTCGTGTCGGGGGCCACGCCCTCGGGGGCGCGGACCTCGTCCGGCCAGAGCAGGCCGTGCATCGCGATCGCGTCGCCGACCACCCGGAGCATGCCCAGCCGCTCACGGCCGCGCAGGGCGAACTTGGCGATCGCCACCTTGTTGCTGCGCTTGAGCGCCTCGCGCAGCAGGGTGTACGGCTTCGCCGCGGGGGCGCCGCTCGCCTGGAGGTAGTACGCGGCGTCCATCTGGAGCGGGTCGATCCGGTCGGCCGGCACGAAGGCGACGATCTCGATGGTCTTGGCCGTGGGGATCGGGAGGCTGGACAGGTCCTCGTCGGTGATCGGGATGATCGTGCCGTCCGCGTCCTCGTAGCCCTTGCCGATCTCTCCCTGGGTGACCTCGCGGTCCTCCAGCTCGCAGAACTTGCGGTAGCGGATGCGGCCGCCGTCCTCGGTGTGGATCTGGCGGAAGGAGATCGAGTGGCTCTCGGTGGCGTTCACCAGCTTGATCGGGATGCTGACCAGGCCGAACGAGATGGCGCCGTTCCATATGGATCTCACGTGCAGCACCCTTCCGGTCACGCTCGGGAGTGTTCGTAATGGTTTGCGTGGGATTCTTATCGTATGGCGCCTATCACAGAGGTGGAGGGGCGACGGCTCCCGCTCAGCAATCTGGAGAAGGTGCTGTATCCCGCCACCGGCTTCACCAAGGGCGAGGTGCTGCACTACTACGCGACCGTCGCCGAGGTCCTGCTGCCGCATCTGCGCGACCGGGCGGTGTCCTTCCTGCGGTATCCGGACGGGCCCGACGGGCAGGTGTTCTTCACGAAGAACGTGCCGCCGGGTACGCCCGAGTGGGTCACCACCGCCGAGGTGCCGCGGGTGGAGGGGCCGTCGCGGATGGTGCTGGTGCAGGATCTGCCGAGCCTGATGTGGGCGGCCAACCTCGTCACCGAGTTCCACACCCACCAGTGGCTGGTGGACACGCCGGAGGAGGCCGACCGGATCGTCTTCGACCTGGATCCCGGGGCGCCCGCGAGCATCGTGCAGTGCTGCGAGGTCGCGTTGTGGCTGCGGGAGCGGCTGGCGGCGGACGGCATCGAGGCCTACGCCAAGACCTCCGGCTCGAAGGGCCTGCATCTGCTCACCGCGGTGCGCGGGGCGTCCTCCGAGCAGGTGTCCGAGTACGCGAAGGAACTGGCCGTCGAGGCGGAGAAGGCCATGCCCCGGCTGGCACTGCACCGGATGACCAGGAGCCTGCGCCCCGGGAAGGTCTTCGTCGACTGGAGCCAGAACGCCGCCCGCAAGACCACGGCGACCCCCTACACACTGCGGGCCCGCCCCGAGCCGACCGTCTCGGCCCCCGTGACCTGGGAGGAGGTCGAGGAGTGCGGCGCCCCCGGCCGCCTCGACTTCCACGCCCGGGACATCGCACCCCGGGTACAGGACTACGGCGACCTGCTCGCTCCCCTGCTGGACCGGGGGCGGGCGGGGCGGTTGCCGTAGTCCGGGGCGGGGGGTTCCGGGCCCGGGCGGGCCAGGGGGCGGGGCCCGACCGAGCGGGCGCCGCAGGCGGGCGGACCGGCCGAGGCGGGGCACCCGGGCGGCGGCCCGACCGAGACGATTCCCCGGGCGGCTGTCCGACCGGGACAGGTCGTGGAGGCGGCAGCCCAACTGAGGCGGGTCCACCGGGCAGCGGCCCGACCGGGGAGGGTCCTGGAGGCGGCAGCCCAACTGAGGTGGTCCACCAGGCAGCCCCCCGACCGAGGAGGGTCCTGAAGGCGGCAGCCCAACTGAGGTGGTCCACCAGGCAGCCCCCGACCGAGGAGGGTCCTGGAGGCGGCAGCCCGACCGAGGCGGCCCCCGGGCGACAGGGGCACCCGGGCGGGCCGTACAGGGGGCACCCGGGCGCCGACGAAACGGGCGGGTCGGCCGGGCGCCGACCGGACAGGGCGGGTCATGGGGGGCGGCGGCCCGGCCGAGAAGCGGGCACCCGGGGCGGCAGCCGACCGAGGTGGGTCACCCGGGCGGCAGCCGATCGGGGCCCCGCGCCCCGGACGGACAGAGGGCCCCGCGCGCCGGACGGACAGGGAGTACCCAGGCGGCGTCCGGACAGGGAGTACCCAGGCGGCGTCCGGACAGGGTGGGTCACCCGGGCGGCGTCTGCCCAACCCAGGCCGTATCACCCAGGCGATCCCCGCACCTCCGGGGCCGCATCACCCAAGCGGCCCCCGCATCCCGGGGCCGCATCACCCAGGCGGCGCCCGCACCACCCGGGTCGGTCACCCGGGCGACGACCGGACAGGGCAGGCCACCCGGGCAGCGGCCCGCACACCCCAGGCCGGTCATCCGGGCGGCGTCCGCCCAACCCAGGCCGTATCACCCAGGCGATCCCCGCACCCCGGGGCCGCATCACCCAAGCGGCCCCCGCACCCCGGGGCCACATCACCCAAGCGGCCCCCGCACCCCGGGGCCGCATCACCCAAGCGGCCCCCGCACCACCCGGGTCGGTCACCCGGGCGACGACCGGACAGGGCAGGCCACCCGGGCAGCGGCCCTCACACCCCAGGCCGGATCGCCCATGCCGCGCCCGCACCCCCGGGCCCGGATCCTCCAGACGCCCGTATACGCCCACCCCCGCCATCACACCCGCGCCCACGTGTTCCGGTCACGGGCCATCGCGTGCAGGGACTCGACGTCCGCCGGTTTCAGGACGCCGCCCTGGCGGGACAGGGGCTCCAGGTCCGTGTCGGTCAGGACGCGGACCTCGCGGGGCGGGGACGGGAGGGAGAGTTTCGCCGGGCCGACCAGGGCGAGTACGGGGCGGACCTCCGCGGTCAGGGCGTAGGAGGCGCGGGCGGCGTCGGAGCGGACGCGGCGGAGCAGGGGGTACGGGTCGCGGCGGCCCAGGGTGACCAGGGGGTCGGCGACCGTCACCCGCTGCTTGCGCGCGTACAGCGTGTGCAGGGCGAACAGCCCGCCGGGGCCGATCAGCAGGTGGTGGACGCGGTCGCCGCCGGGGAGCGGGACGGAGTGCAGGGTGTGCCAGCCCGCACCGTCCAGGCGGTCCAGGGCGTCGCCGACCGTCTGCTCGGCCTCCAGGGCCCGGCGGCGCGGGTCGGCGCGCAGCCGCCGCGCGGGGCCCGGGTCGCGGTCGAGGGCGACGAGGAGGGCCTCGCCCGGGCGGTTGGGGGCCAGGTCGTCGTCGGGGTGGAGGGCCAGACGGGCGAGTTCGGCGGGGGTCGGCACGGGGGGTGGCCCGACCGTCACGGGGCCGGTGATGAAGGGCCCGAGAGCCCGGAGCACCTCGTCCTCGCGGTCCTCGCCGAGCAGGTTCACCCGGGCCGCGTCACGGTCGTACCAGGCGATGTTCCTGCCGTCCGGGAGGCAGACGTACAGCCGCTCCTGACCGTGCCTCCAGGCCGGCACGACGCGCAGTCCGTCCATGCACCATCACCCCCGACCATGGGAACAGGCGGGGTGCTGCGGGGGCAAGAACCCGGCTACCTTTGGAAGGAGTTGGGCCTGCCCGGCGGACCCTTCGGGCGGTGATGGTGGGGAGGCTCCGTTGCGTACCCGCAGGAAACCTGACGTGCCGACGCCCGAGAGCCCGTGGAGCGAGGTCGCCCCCGGCCTGTGGATGGGCGGCCACGAGTACACGGGAGCCCTGGGCCATCCGGAGTTCGCCGTCGTACGGGACGAGTTCGATCTCGTGCAGACGCTGCTCCGGCTGCCGGGACACGGCCCCGACCCCGGCGTCCGGCACCACGTCTGGCCGATCCCCGACGGGCCCCTGGACGGGACGCAGCTGGCCGGGGTGATCCGCCTCGCGGAGGCCGCGTGCGAGGCGCTGGACGAGGGGCGCCGGGTCCTCGTCCGCTGCTACCACGGGTACAACCGCTCCGGCCTCGTCGTCGCGCACGCGCTGATCCGCCGGGGCAGCTCCGCCGACGCGGCGATCCGGCTGATCCGGGACCGCCGCTCGCCGTGGGCGCTGCACAACGAACTGTTCGTCGAGTACCTGCGGGCCGGTCTGTCCACGGCCCGGCTGCTGGAGGAGCTGACCGAGTAGCACGGCACACGGCCGCCCTCTCGCGCAAATGGGACTTCCCCGCGAATAAGGTGTACGCGGCAGGCGGTCGCGCCCGAGCCGCGTGATGACCCTCGAACCGCAGGAGTGCAGTGCCCCTCAGCCGTGCTGGAAAGGCAGCCCGCCGCGCCGCCGCCGTCGTCCTGCTGCTGGCGACCGCCGTGGGCTGCGGGGACGCCGGCGGTCTGGAGGGCGCCGGGCCGACCCCGACGGCGGTCGGTCCGGCCCGGCTCTGGCCGGAGCTGACACCGGCGTCCAGTCCGGCCTTCGAGATCGGCGAGGTGAACACCGAGGTGGTCAAGGGGGTCGAGGTGCCCGCCGGAGACGACATCCGCCGGGTGGACCCGGTGGGGATCGTCCGGGCCGAGATCGCCGCCAGTCCCGGCGACTACGACGGCGCGAAGGCGCCCTACCGGGACACGGAGCGGCGGATGGCCGACTGCGCGAAGGGGCCGGGGCAGGGGAAGTGTCCGGTCCTCAGGCCGTACTACCGGGACCTGACCGGTGACGGGCGCGACGACCTGACGCTGGGGTTCAGCCTGCTGCCCGGCAGGACGACCGCGGTGCGCGTGTACACCGTCGAGAAGCACCGGCTGGTGCAGGTGATGGCGTGGGAGGACGCGCTCAGCGGGGTCGAGCTGGCCGGGCGCTCCCTCGTCATCCGCTCGCCGTCGGAGGTCGCCGGCTACGAGTACCGCCTCCAGTGGACCTGGGACCGGGACCAGCGGGCCATGCTCCTCACCCACGACGAGATGCTCCGCACCGGCCCGCGCACCCACGCACCGCGCCCGTCCGCCTCCCCCTCGGCGAGCACCGGATGAGACGCACGCTCCCCCAGTGGTCCGGGACGCTCGCGGTGAAGGCCGCCGCCTTCATCACGGTGATGTGCTGCGCGCTGGCCGCCCTGCTCGGCGTCCTGGTGCACGTGCAGGTGACCCACCAGACCGTGGGCCAGGCCCGCGATCAGGCGTTGCAGCAGCTGACGCAGGCGACCGAGCGGTACGAGGCCGGGGAGACGCTCCGGCGGGGTGCCGGGGTGGATCCGCCGGGGCTGCCGCGGCAGCTGCGGGAGCTGGCGGTGGCCGGGGACCGCGGCACGATGGTCGCCGACGTCGCGGGGCGCCCCATGATGTGGGCGGCGGGGCCCGCCGACGGTGACCGGGCGCTGGCCGTGGCGGTCGACTACTCGCAGCAGGCGCGCACGATCGCGGGCCTGGACCGGGCGATCCTGTGGTCGTCGGGGCTGGCGATCGGGGCGACGCTGCTGGTGGGCGCGTTCGCGGTGACGCGGGTGACGCGGCGGCTGCACACCACGGCCCGGGTGGCCCGGCGGATCAGCGCGGGCGATCTGGACGCGCGCGTGAACGACCCCCGTGCGGACCCGCGGGCCAAGCACCCGGCGCGCCCGCACGACGAGGTGGCCGCGGTCGCCGCCGCGCTGGACTCCATGGCGTCGTCGTTGCAGGGCAAGCTGCTCGCCGAGCAGCGGTTCACCGCGGACGTCGCCCATGAGCTGCGCACGCCGCTGACGGGGCTGCACGCGGCGGCCGAACTGCTGCCGCCGGGCCGCCCGACCGAGCTGGTGCGGGACCGGGTGGCGGCGTTGCGCACCCTCACCGAGGACCTGCTGGAGATCTCCCGGCTGGACACCGGGCGGGAGCGGCTGGAGCTGGACACCGAGCAGTTGGGTCCGCTGGCCGAGCGGGTGGTGCGCGCGTCGGGGAGCGGCACGGAGGTCGTCGTCCTGCGGGACGTGTGCGTGGAGACGGACCGGCGGCGGCTGGAGCGGGTGCTGGGGAACCTGGTGGCGAACGCGCACAAGCACGGCCGGGGTCCGGTGGTACTGACCGTGGACGGGCCGGTGGTGACCGTCCGGGATCACGGGGACGGCTTTCCGGAGTACCTGGTGGCGCACGGGCCGCAGCGGTTCCGCACGGAGGGCGGTGCCCGGGGGCACGGGCTGGGGCTGACCATCGCGCTGGGGCAGGCGGAGGTGCTGGGGGCGCGGCTGGAGTTCGCGAACGCGCCGGAGGGCGGGGCCGTGGCGACCCTGGAACTGACGGCGGAGTGACAGCTCGGGGTGCGTTCCCCTATGGCCCACTGTGACGGGCGGGGACCGAAGGGCGCTCCTAATGTGGCGATTAGTCAGCTTCGGCACCTTCGCCCCCACATGGAGGTCATTCCCATGTCCCTGCGCTCACGCCTCTCCATAGCCACCGCCGCCGGACTCCTCGCCGCCGCGGCCGCCGTCACGCCCGCCGCCGCCGCCGCGCACGACGACTGGGACCCGACCGGCGGCAACGGCAACCACCACCACGACCCCAGCGGCGGCAACGGCGACGACCACGGGAAGCCCCTCTTCAAGGGCGTCGTCACGGCGAACACGCTGGCGCTGCGCAGCGCCCCGAACCGCGGCTCGCAGATCATCCGGCACGCCCACAAGGGCGACATCGTCAGCATCTTCTGCAAGACCGGCGGCGAGACCGTGAAGGGCAACCCGCTCTGGTACCTCCTGACGGACGGCACCTGGGCCTGGGGCGCCGCCCGCTACATCGACAACATCGGTCCCGCGCCACGCTGGTGCTGACACTCGGTCCCCCAAAGGCACACAAGATGCACTGTTTGGGTAGGTTCCGGACATGAGCAAGGCCGGAATCACCGTGGCGACGGCGGACCCGCCCACGCCCGCCGTCCGCCGCCTCCCCCGGCGCCGGGGCATCGAACTCGCCCTCATCGTCCTGGCCGTCCTGCTGTCGGTGTACGGCTACTGCGCCGTGGGCCTCGCCCGGAACGGCACCGTCCCGCCCGGCGCCGCCGGCTACGGCGCCGGGCTCGGCGTGCTCGCGCTGCTGGCACATCTGGCGGTGCGCCTGCGGGCTCCGCACGCCGACCCCCTCCTCCTCCCGATCGGCGTGCTGCTCAACGGGCTCGGTCTGGTGCTCATCTACCGGCTCGACCTGGAGACCCCGGGCGACCGGGCGGCACCGGCCCAACTGGTCTGGTCGACGCTGGGCGCGGCGCTGTTCATCCTGGTCGTCCTGCTCCTGCGCGACCACCGCGTGCTCCAGCGCTACACGTACGTGTGCGTGGCCGCCGCGCTGGTGCTGCTCACCCTGCCGATCCTGTTCCCGGCGGTGAACGGGGCCCGCATCTGGATCCGGGTCGCGGGGTTCTCCATCCAGCCCGGCGAGTTCGCGAAGGTCCTGCTGGCGGTGTTCTTCGCCGCGTACCTGGCCGCGAACCGCAACGCCCTCGCCGACACCGGCCGCCGGATCTGGAGGCTCCAGCTGCCCACCGGCCGGGTCCTCGGCCCGATCGTCGCCGTCTGGCTGGTGAGCGTCGGCGTCCTGATCCTGGAACGCGACCTCGGCACCTCGCTGCTCTTCTTCGGCCTGTTCGTCGTCCTCCTCTACGTCGCCA
Organism: Streptomyces sp. SudanB52_2052; assembly: GCF_964272415.1. NCBI lineage: Bacteria > Bacillati > Actinomycetota > Actinomycetes > Kitasatosporales > Streptomycetaceae > Streptomyces > Streptomyces sp. SudanB52_2052. The sequence goes on from NZ_OZ186796.1 coordinate 3,016,631, forward strand.
CCGGCCGCACCGGCTGGATCGCCGTCGGTCTGCTGCTGGCGGCGCTCGGCGCGGTCGCCGTCGGCCGGCTGGAGCCGCACGTGCACGGCAGGATCGAGACGTGGCTGCACCCCTTCGCCTCCATCGAGGCGGGCGAGGGCGCGAACCAGCTCGCCCAGTCGCTGTTCGCCTTCGCGGAGGGCGGCCTCCTCGGCACGGGCCTCGGACTGGGCCACTCGGTCCTCATCGGCTTCGCTGTGAAGTCGGACTTCATCCTGGCCACGGCGGGCGAGGAGCTGGGCTTCGCGGGCCTGTCCGCCATCTTCCTCCTCTACGGCCTGCTGGTGGAGCGCGGCTACCGGGCCGGCCTCGCGCTGCGCGAGCCGTTCGGCCGGCTGCTCGCGGTCGGGCTCGCCTCACTCGTGGCGCTCCAGGTGTTCGTGATCGCGGGCGGGGTGACCGGGCTGATCCCGTTGACGGGCATGGCGATGCCGTTCCTGGCGCAGGGCGGCTCGTCGGTGGTCACCAACTGGGCGATCGTGGCGCTGCTGGTCCGGGTGAGCGACTCGGCCCGGCGTCAGTACGACGGGCCGGGCACCCGGTGACGCGGCACATCCGGCACGCCGGCTTCTTCTGCGCCCTGCTGCTGGTGGCCCTGCTGGTGAACGCCGCCCGCGTCCAGGTCGTCCAGGCCCCGGCCTACGACCGCAACCCGGCCAACCGCCGCCCGGACATCGCCCGCTACGAGCAGCCGCGCGGAGACATCCTGGTCGACGGCCGGCCCGTCACCGGCTCCAAGGACACCCGGGAGCACCTGCGCTACGAACGCACCTACACGGACGGCCCGTTGTACGCCCCGGTCACCGGCTTCGCCTCCCAGCTGTACGGGACGACGCTCCTGGAGCACAGCGAGGACGGCATCCTGTCCGGCTCGGACCCGATGCTCGCGCCGTTCCCGCTGTGGAACGACTTCACGCGGGCGCGGAACTCCGGCGGCGACGTCGTCACCACCCTCGACCCGGCCGCGCAGCGGGCGGCGTACGAGGGACTCGCCGGGCTGAAGGGCGCGGTCGCGGCGCTGGAACCGTCGACCGGCCGGATCCTGGCGCTGGTGTCCCGCCCGTCCTACGACCCCCAGCCGCTGTCCGGGAACGGGTCGGCGGCCACGGAGGCGTGGCGGCGGCTGAACGCCGACCGGGACCGCCCGATGCTCAACCGGGCGATCCGGCGGACGTATCCGCCGGGCTCCACCTTCAAGGTCGTCACCCTGGCCGCCGCGCTGGACGCCGGCGTGGTCAGGGACCTCGACGCGCCCACCGACTCCCCCGACCCGTACACCCTGCCCGGCACGCGGACCCGTCTGACGAACGCGTCCCGGGGCTGCCGGAACGCCTCCGTGCGGGAGGCCTTCACGCTCTCCTGCAACACGGTGTTCGCCAAGCTCGGCGTGGCGGTCGGCGCGACGGACATGACGACCACGGCGCACGCCTTCGGCTTCAACAACCCGGCGCTGCGGGTCCCCTTCCCGGTGGCCCGGTCCACCTTCGACACCTCGCTCGACCAGGCGCAGCTCGGGCTGTCGTCGATCGGCCAGTACAACACCCGGGCCACCCCGCTGCAGATGGCGATGGTCGCGGCGGCCGTGGCCAACGGCGGTCAGGTGTGGGAGCCGTACCTGGTGGAGCGCACGACCCGGCCGGGCGGCAGCATCCTCGCGACGGCCGGTTCGCGCGCGGTCCGCCAGGCGATGTACCCCTCGACCGCGGTCCGGCTGCGCGCGCTGATGCGGGAGGTGGTCGAGAACGGCACGGGGCGGCGGGCCGCGATCCGCGGCGCCAAGGTGGGCGGCAAGACCGGCACGGCCCAGCACGGCCGCCGCAACTCCGGTACTCCGTACGCCTGGTTCATCTCCTGGGCGCAGGGGGAGCGGGACCTCGCGCCGCGAGTGGCGGTCGCGGTGGTCGTGGAGGACGCGGAGGCGGAGCGCCGGGACATCAGCGGGGGCGGCGACGCGGCGCCGATCGCGCGGGCGGTGATGGCGGCGGTGCTCAAGTCCCGCTAGCGGCGGCGGTTGATGGCGGTGAGGTCGATGTCGATGGGGAAGGGGACGGTCAGCTTGAGCTTGTCGTGGAAGATGCCGGTCAAGCCGTAGGACTGAGTCGCGGGGTCGAGTTCGTAGACGTAGACGACCGGGAGTCCCTCGTTCTCCTCGACGCGCCAGTAGTGCGGAATGCCTGCCTGCGCGTACTTCCTCGGCTTCACCTCGCGGTCCCGGTCCTCCGAGTCCTCCGAGACGACCTCGACGGCGATCACGACGTCTTCGGGCCGGTACCAGGTCTGCTGGGGACCTGTGTCGGCATCCGCGCGGAACACCAGCACATCGGGCTCCGGGCGGTTGCGCTTGTTCAGCTTGATGGTCATCTCCCGGATGACGTCGAGCTCCTCCGGCACTTGATCCAGCAGGGTGTTGTCCAACAGGCGAATGGCACGCGAGTGGAAGTTGGTCTGCGGACTCACGAAGACAAGACTCCCGTCGATCAGCTCCGTGTGCGGAGGCAGGTTCGGAAGCGCGTCGAGGTCGTCCGCCGTCCAGCCACCCTCCGGCGGACGAGGCCACTCGAAGTCGTCGCCCAGCCCGTAGTCGCGTGCGGCGCTCATGATTGCTCCCATGTGCCGGAGTCTGCCTGGCACAGTCAGCGTACCCAGGGGAATATGCCGGTTCGCCCGTCGAACGAGTGATCAGTCTCCGAGCCGTTGACCGGCCTCGATCGCTTCCTCCACCTCCGCCACCCGCTCCTTCTCCTCCGCCGCGAAGCGCTCCGCGTCCAGCCGCTCGGCGACCTCCTCGTCCTGGGCCATCAGCAGGTCGAGGTCGGAGTCGCCCATCTCCAGGACGCACAGGTCGACGTAGGCCCGCTGGAGGCGTTCGCCCCACAGGCCGATGTCCTTGACGCAGGGGACGATGCGGCTGAAGAGCAGTTTGCGGAACAGGGCGAGGAACTCGGACTGCTCGCTGTACTCCTCGGCCTCGGCCCTGGGGATGCCGAAGTTCTCCAGGACCTCGACACCGCGCAGCCGGTCGCGCATGAGGTAGCAGCCCTCGATGACGAACTCCTCGCGCTCCCTGAGCTCGGCGTCGGTGAGCTGCCGGTAGTAGTCGCGCAGGGCCATCCGCCCGAAGGCCACGTGCCGGGCCTCGTCCTGCATGACGTACGCGAGGATCTGCTTCGGCAGCGGCTTGTCCGTCGTGTCCCTGATCATGCCGAAGGCGGCGAGGGCCAGGCCCTCGATCAGGACCTGCATCCCGAGGTACGGCATGTCCCAGCGCGAGTCGCGCAGGGTGTCGCCCAGCAGCGACTGGAGGTTGTCGTTGATCGGGTACAGCAGCCCGATCTTCTCGTGCAGGAACCGGCCGTAGATCTCGGCGTGCCGCGCCTCGTCCATCGTCTGGGTCGCGGAGTAGAACTTGGCGTCCAGGTCGGGGACCGACTCCACGATCCGCGCGGCGCAGATCATCGCGCCCTGCTCGCCGTGCAGGAACTGGCTGAACTGCCAGGAGGCGTAGTGCCGGCGCAGCTCGCCCTTGTCCTTGTCCGTCAGCTTCGCCCAGTGCCGGGTCCCGTACAGCGACATGGCCTCGTCCGGAGTCCCCAGCGGATCGTACGGATCCACCTCCAGCTCCCAGTCGATCCGCCGCTGCCCGTCCCACTGCTTGTCCTTGCCCTTCTGATAGAGGGCCAGGAGGCGGTCGCGGCCGTCGTCGTACTCCCAGGTGAAACGGGCCGCGCCGGTCGCCCGGACCTGCCACACGGGTTCTTCCGGCTCCTTGGCGTACACGTCGAAGGTCGGCATGTCCGCAGGCTCACACCAGGTAGACACCCGGTCAACAAGTGGCGCGCAAGGGATTGACGAGCTTGCTGACAAGCAGTCTCATAAGGGGGACAGTGACGTGTGCACAACGAGGTGGGCAGCCATGACGACCCTGACGGAAGCCGACGCGCTCGACGGCCTGCGCGATGCCCTCGGCCTGCTCAAGGACCGGGAGCAGGTGGCCCAGCGGCTGCTCGACTCCTCCGCCAAGCACTCCTTCGACCCCGACAAGGAGCTCGACTGGGAGGCGCCCTTCGAGGAGGGCAAGTGGTTCTGGCCGCCGGAGCTGGTGTCGCTCTACGACACCCCGCTCTGGAAGCGGATGAGCGAGGAGCAGCGCATCCTCCTCTCCCAGCACGAGGCGGCCGCCCTGGCCTCCCTCGGCATCTGGTTCGAGATCATCCTCATGCAGCTGCTGGTCCGGCACATCTACGACAAGGCGGCGACGAGCGCGCACGTCCGCTACGCGCTCACCGAGATCGAGGACGAGTGCCGGCACTCCAAGATGTTCGCCCGGCTGATCTCCCACGGCGGCACGCCCTGGTACCCGGTCAGCCGGGTCCACCAGCACCTGGGCCGCCTGTTCAAGACCATCTCGACCACGCCCGGTTCCTTCACGGCCACCCTCCTCGGCGAGGAGGTCCTCGACTGGATGCAGCGCCTGACGTTCCCGGACGAGCGGGTCCAGACGCTGATCCGGGGCGTCACCCGCATCCACGTGGTCGAGGAGGCCCGTCACGTCCGCTACGCCCGTGAGGAACTCCGCCGCCAGATGGTGACGGCCCCCAAGTGGTCCCAGGAATTCACCCGCATCACCTCCGGGGAGTTCGCCCGGGTCTTCTCGGTGGCGTTCGTGAACCCGGAGGTGTACACGAACGTGGGCCTCGACAAGCGGGAGGCCCTCGCCCAGGTCAAGGCCAGCGGCCACCGCCGGGAGGTCATGCAGAACGGCTCGAAGCGCCTGACCGACTTCCTCGACGACATCGGAGTGCTGCGCGGCGTCGGCCGACGGCTGTGGAAGTCGTCCGGACTGCTGGCGTAGGCATCAGACGGCCGGACGCCCCACTCGGACCCGCCGAGTGGGGCGTCACCGTGTCACCGCCGCTCGTCGCCGTCGTCCGGCTTGGGCCGGTCGTCGATGCGGATGATCACGGGGTCGCCGTCACCACCGGCCCACGGATCCTGGGCGATCTTCTTGACGATGCCGACGATGCGCTGATGGAGATGGTGGGCGATGGCCTGGGTGCCCAGGCCGGCAGCCGTGTCGCCCCGGACGTCGTCGAGGCTGGTGAGGACGGCGACGAGACTGGGCCCGGACAGCCGCGCGACGACCATTCCCCCATCCTCGACGACGGCCCCGGGGACGTGAAAGTGCTGGTCCGCCCCGGCGTGCTGCACCAGGAACTCCCAGGTGTCACGGTGGGCGTGAAGCTCGGCGGCCGAGACACCGGCGGCCGCCCGGAGCGTCACGAGGTCCGGCGAGCCCTCGCCCGACGTCTGCGGCACGGACTCCGAGGCGGCCGGGGAGGCCATCGCACGGAGCCGGCCGTCGGGCCGGTCGATGGCGTCGAATCCCAGGAGCGGAATCCAGGACGCGCCCGCAGCCGCCGGACCACGGAAGGGGACGTGTCGGGGTGGTGTCCGCCCGCAGCGGTTGGCGCGTCAACGCCAGTCAGTCGGTAAGGGGTCGATCGCGCCGTTCCGAGGACGGACACTCCCCGGCGCGGCCCCGACCCCCCCGGTGTCACGCGCTACGCGCACCCCCACCGAAGCAGCCACAGGCCGCCGCAGGCACCCCGCCCCCGATTACGCTGCCGGATATGACACCAGCCGCCGCCCCCACCCCCGCCTACCGGCGACTCAGCGTCGAGGAACGCCGCAGCCAGCTCCTCACCGCCGCGCTGAACCTCTTCGCGCACCGCGCCCCGGAGGAGGTGTCCCTCGACGACGTGGCGGAGGCGGCCGGAGTGTCGCGGCCCCTGGTGTACCGGTACTTCCCGGGCGGCAAGCAGCAGCTCTACGAGGCCGCCCTCCGCTCCGCCGCCGACGAGCTCCAGGACTGCTTCGACGAACCCCGCGAGGGCCCCCTCCTCCCCCGCCTGTCCCGCGCCCTCGACCGCTACCTCACCTTCGTCGACGAGCACGACGCCGGTTTCAGCGCCCTCCTCCAGGGCGGCAGCGTCGTCGAGACCTCCCGCACGACCGCCATCGTCGACGGCGTACGCCGGGCCGCCGCCGAGCACATCCTGAGGCACCTGGACGTCACCGCCCCGGGCCCCCGCCTGCGCATGACCATCCGCATGTGGATCACCGCCGTCGAGGCCTCGTCGCTCATCTGGCTCGACGAGGACAAGCAGCCCCCCGCCGAGGACCTCCGCGACTGGCTGGTGGAGCAGTTCGTCGCCATGCTGACCGTGACCGCCCGCCGCGACCCGCAGACCGACGCCCTGGTCCAGGCTTTCGCCGAGGATGTCTGACACTGATCCCGTGAAGAGCGAAGACACCCCCTTCGAGGGCGGCCCCATGGACGGCAGGGTCCTGCCCGTCCTGCTCGGCATGACCGGCCACCCGCCCAAGACGTACCGCATCCCCGTCCCGGACCCGGACGGCGGCCCGCCCACGGTCCTGGTCTACCGCCGCGTGCCCCGGGGACCGGGCAGGGTCGGCCTGACCAACCGCTGGAAGTACGAGTACGACCCGGAGGGCGCCCCGACCCGCCGGCTCAACTGGCCCTGGTCGAAGCCAGACGCCACGCCGCGCGGCAAGCCGGACGACGCCGACGGGTGACCCCGTTGCTCCGAACCGCGCACACCCGCCGAGCGCACCGCGCGCACCCGTCTGATTCTCACGTTGTCCGGCGGCACACGGCTGCCCACGCAACGGAGGTGACGGCATGTCAGGAAGGCTTCCTCGGCTGGTCTGCGTCGCGGCGGCGGTGGCCGGAACCGTCGCGGTCCCCGTACCCGCAACGGCCGTTCCCGCTTCGGACTCGAAAGAACGCTCCGTCGCCACCCTCCTGACAGATCTTCAGAAGCTGTACAGGAAGGCGGAACAGGCCACCGAGGCCTACAACGCGACCGAGGAGAAGCTGAAGAAGCAGCGCGCCGAGACCGACCGCGTGGACCGCGCCCTCGCCCGCGCCCGCCTCTCCCTGCACGACAGCCGGGGCGCGGCCGGCCGCCTGGCCCGGCAGCAATACCAGAACAGCACCGACATCTCCCCGTACGTCCGCCTGCTCCTGGCCCGTGACCCGCAGCACGCGATCGACCAGGGCCGGGTGATCGGCCGGCTGGCACGGGAACGGGCCGACACCATCGGCCGGCTGACCGGCACCGAGCGCAGGGCCCACGACCTGGCCCGCGAGGCCCGCGAGGCCCTGGACCGGCAGCTCACCCTCACCGAGCGGCGCAGGAAGGAACGGGACGAGGTCCGCACCCGCCTCGCGGAGGTGCAGGAACTGCTCGCCTCCCTCACCCCCGACCAGCTCACCGCCGTCGCCGAGCTGGAGAGGGACGGCGTCACGAAGGCACAGAAGAAGCTCCTGGCCTCCGGCGCACTCGGCGACGACGACGGCAGCAGCGACAACGACACGGGCAGCGACAGCCGCAGCGGCAGCGGCGGCAGCCAGAGCAGCGTCCGCCGCCCCACGGCGGAGGGCGGCCGGGCCGTCCGCTACGCCGTGCGGCAGCTCGGCAAGCCGTACGAGTGGGGCGCGGAGGGCCCGAGGTCGTACGACTGCTCGGGCCTGACCTCGCAGGCCTGGGCCGAGTCCGGGACGCCCATCCCCCGGACCAGCCAGGAGCAGTGGGAACAGCTGAAGCGGATCCCGCTGTCCGAGCTGCGCCCGGGCGACCTGGTCGTGTACTTCCCGGAGGCCACGCACGTGGCGCTGTACCTCGGGGACGGCATGGTCGTCCAGGCACCCCACCCGGGCGCGAAGGTCAAGGTGTCACCGATCGCGGCCAACCCGATCCTGGGCGCCGTCCGCCCCGACCCGGAGGGGAAGCCCCTGCGGCGCTACGAGCCGCCGGAGCTCCCCGAGGGCGCCACGGACGGGTCCGACGAAGGCTACGAGGGTGACGGGGGCGAAGCGGACCAAGAGGACTAGGCGGCGCCCGCGCCGGACACCTCGACCAGGTAGGCCTGGGTCTTCTCCGGGTCGTAGAAGAAGTTCTCGAAGTCGGCCGGGTCGTTGAAGCCGTTGGCGAAGCGGTCGGCGACCGGCTGGATCTCGCCGGCGGCGCCGATGAGGTTCAGGATGTGCTCGGGCGGCGGCGCCAGCATCGCGTTGGTCCACTTGGTGACGTGCTGGGCGGTGTCCCAGTAGCGGTCGAAGGTGGCCCGCATCCACTCCTCGTCGAACGGCTTGTCGCCGCGCTCGACGATCGAGGCGAGGTAGGCGGCGGCGCACTTGGACGCCGAGTTGGAGCCCTGCCCGGTGATCGGGTCGTTCGCCACGACCACGTCGGCGACGCCCAGCACCAGACCCCCGCCGGGCAGGCGGCCGATGGGGTTGCGGACGGTGGGGGCGTAGCGGCCGGCCAGCGTTCCGCCGGCGTCGGTCAGTTCGACCTTGGTGGCCCGCGCGTACTCCCAGGGGACGTACCGCTCCATGAGTTCCAGGGTCAGGGAGAGGTGCTCCGCGGGGTCCTTGACGCCGTTGAAGACGTCGAGCGGGCCGCCGGGTATGCCCTCCCAGAAGAGGATGTCGGCGCGGCCGGAGGTGGTCAGGCACGGCATGACGAACAGTTCGCCGACGCCCGGCACGAGGTTGCAGCGGACCCCTTCGGTGTCCGGGTGCTCCGGGCGCGGGCCCAGGCCGTGGACGTACGACACGGCCAGCGCGCGCTGCGGCTCGCTGTAGGGGGAGCGCTCCGGGTCGCGGGCGAACATCTGCACCAGTTCGCCCTTGCCGGCCGCGACCAGCACCAGGTCGTAGGTGCGGGAGAAGTAGTCGAGGTCGCCGACGGCCGCGCCGTGGATGACGAGCTGCCCGCCGCGCTGGGCGAACGTCTCCATCCAGCCGGCCATCTTCACCCGCTGGTCGATCGACTGCGCGTACCCGTCGAGCCGGCCCAGCCAGTCGATCGCACGGGCCGCGGGGCCCTCGGCCCAGGAGCCGGGCGCGGCGACCGAGACGCCGAGTCCTTCGATCTTCGGGGCCTGGGACTCCCAGAAGTTCAGCTGGAGATCGCGCTCGTGCTGCAGGGCCGTGTGGAACATGCACTGCGTCGACATGACCCGGCCGGTGCGGATCTCGTCCGCCGTCCGGTTCGACATCAGGGTGACCTCGTACCCCTGCGACTGGAGGCCGAGGGCGATCTGGAGCCCGGACTGGCCGGCTCCGACGACGAGTATCTTCCGCATGCGGGCTGTCCTCTACTCGGGGGTTTCGTCCAGCGCGTGGCCGACGAGGGCCAGGAGGGTCTCGATCACGGAGATCCGGCGACGCGCGTCCATGATCATGACAGGTATGTGTTTCGGGATGGTGAGGGCCTCCCGCACGTCCTCCGGCTCGAACAGCTCGCTGCCGTCGAAGTGGTTGACGGCGACCACGTACGGCAGCCCGGAGCTCTCGAAGTAGTCCAGGACCGGGAAGCAGTCCTTCAGACGGCGCGTGTCGGCCATCACGACGGCGCCGATCGCACCGCGCACGATGTCGTCCCACATGAACCAGAACCGCTGCTGGCCCGGCGTGCCGAACAGGTAGAGCACCAGGTCGTCGTCGAGCGTGATGCGCCCGAAGTCCATGGCGACCGTGGTGGTGGTCTTGCCCGGTGTGGCGGTGAGGTCGTCGGTGGCCTCGCTCGCCTCGGTCATCAGCGCCTCGGTCTGCAGGGGCGTGATCTCCGAGACGGCGGTGACGAGCGTGGTCTTGCCCACGCCGAAGCCGCCCGCCACCACGATCTTCGTGGCGATGGGGGCCCGGGTGCGGTCCGTCTCCCAGGCGTGCATGCTCTCGCCGGGCTGGGCGAACGGGGATGTACCAGAGACGCCGTGAGCGGCGTCAGAGACGACGGAGTCCACTCAGCACCCTTTCCAGCAGAGCTCGGTCCGGGCGGCCCGTGCCATGGCCGGTGCCCGTTCCGTACACACGGATCTTTCCCTGGTCCGCGAGGTCGCTGAGGAGCACGCGGACCACGCCGAGCGGCATCTTCAGCAGCGCGGCGATCTCGGCCACCGTACGCATCCGGCGGCACAGTTCGACGATGGCCCGCAGCTCCGGCATGACCCGGGTGGACAGCGAACCGTTCGTCAGTTCCCTGCGCTCCTCCGGGGCGTCCAGCGCGGCCGTGCTGGCCACGAACGTCTCCACGAGCAGGACGTGGCCGAAGCGGGTGCGGCCGCCGGTGAGCGAGTAGGGGCGGACCCGGGCGGGCTTGCGGTCACCGCCGCGGACCGGGAGCTGGGACTTCGGCGTACTGCTCATCGGGCACTCCCCGTCGTCTGGGACTCCTCCAGGGATTTACGGAGTTCGCTGCGGAGTTCGGGCGTCAGGACGTGGCCGGCGCGGCCGACGAACAGGGCCATGTGGTACGCCACCACGCTCATGTCGCAGTCCGCGGAGCCGTGGACGCCGAGCAGCGAACCGTCGCTGATGGACATCACGAACAGGCTGCCCTCGTCCATGGCGACCATGGTGTGCTTGACCCCGCCGAAGTCCATCAGCTTGGCGGCGCCGACGGTGAGGCTGCCGATGCCGGAGACGATGGTGGCCAGGTCGGCGGCGGAGCCGCGCGGGCCGGTCCGCCGGGTGCCGCCGGCGGCCAGGGCCTCGCGGGCCTGCTGGTTGCGCTGGGCGTCGGAGGACAGCAGGAGCAGTCCGTCGGACGAGACGACCGCGACCGAGAGGATGCCGGGTACCTCCTCGACGAGGTTGGTCAGCAGCCAGTGCAGGTTGCGGGCCTCACTGCTCAGTCCGATCAGTCCGAAGGTACTGGGAGCGGTCAACTGCTTGCCTCCTCGACTGTGCCCCCCGTGGCTTCTTCGGATTCAGCTTGTCCTGGTGTGCCGGTGGTCGGCCGCTTGTGCGAGGCCGTCTTCTCGGCGATCTCCGCCTCGACCTCGCGGTAGCCGGCCTGTGCGCCCTGGCGGAAGCCGCCGAGCCGGCGGCGGAGTGCCTCGGCGTCGACGGAGCCGCTGCGCTGGCGCGGGGTCTGGGCCGGGGCGGTGATCTTGGGAGTGCGCTTGGGGAGGCCCTTGTCGGTGACGCGTTCGTGTTCGGCGTCGGCCTCCGCCTCGGCTTCGCCTTCGGCGTGTTCGTATCCACCCGCACCACCCGTGCGGGTTTCGTGATCGGGTGCGGGTGGCCCCTGTGGGGCCGTTTCGCCGTCGGCGGCCGCGGACTCGTGCTGCGTCGGCTCCGGCTCCCCCTGCGGTATCGGGGCCAGCAGCTCCATCGTGGTCTCGGCGGGGGTTTCCGCCGGTGCCGTGACCTCCGGCGCGGGTGCGGGTGCGGCTGGCTGCGCCGCTTCCGCCGGTTCCGGGTGCTCCGCGGCCTCGTCCGCCGCCTCCTCGCGCCGTACCGCCTGCTCCGCCAGCGCGACCAGCGGGTCCCCGCCGTTCGTGCGGCCGTGCAGGACGTTGGAGTTGGCCTCGGCGTCGGCGCCCGGGAAGGAGAAGGAGTGGGCCGCTCCGGCGACGGGGCCGGAGGCGGGTACGGCCGCGGGCGGCGCGGCGGCGAGGAGGGTGCGGGGCAGGACGACGACCGCCGCGACACCGCCCTGCTTCTGCTCGCGCAGTTGGACGCGCGCCCCGTGGCGGTGGGCGAGGCGGGCCACGACGTACAGGCCGAGGCCGAGACCGTCCTCGCCCTCCTGGTCGTACGGCGCCTCCGGGTCGAAGTCGGCCAGGCGGGCGTTGAGGCGCTCCAGCCGGTCCTCGGTCATGCCGATGCCCTCGTCCTGGACGGAGAGCATGACCTCGCCGTTCTCCAGCAGCCAGCCGGAGATCTCGACGGGCAGGTCGGGCGGGGAGAACGAGGTGGCGTTCTCCATGAGTTCGGCCAGCAGGTGGGAGAGGTCGTCCGCGGCGAACCCGGCGATGTGCGCGTGCGGCGGCAGCGCGGCGATCCGCACGCGCTCGTACCGCTCGATCTCGCTGACCGCGGCGCGCACGACGTCCACCAGCGGCACGGGACCGGCCGCGTGCTGGACGTGCTCGGTGCCGGCGAGGACGAGGAGGTTCTCGCTGTGGCGGCGCATGACCGTGGCGAGGTGGTCGAGCTTGAACAGGGTGGCGAGGCGCTCCGGGTCCTGTTCGCGCTCCTCCAGGTTCTCGATGACGGCGAGTTGCCGCTCGACCAGGCCGAGGGTGCGCAGGGCGAGGTTGACGAACGTACCGCCGATGGCCGTGCGCAGCCGCTCCAGCTGGGCGGCGGACTCGGCGAGTTCGGCGCGCAGTTCCTCGCGGGCGTCGGCCATCTTCTGGCGCTGGCCGACGAGGTGCTTGCGGTCGCCCTCCAGGGTGGTGATGCGCTCGGTGAGGGCGGCCGCGTGCGCGTGCAGGGCGTTGACGGAGCGGACGACCTGGGCGAACTCGTCGTTGCGGCCGGTGAACTTCACCGGCTCCTCGGCCGCCGGGTCCTCGGCCTCGGCGAGGCGCTTCGAGCCCAGGCGCAGCACCGCGAGCGGGCGGGTGAGGCTGCGCGCCATGCCGGTGGCGACGCCGACGGCGAGCAGCATGAGGACGCCGAGGATCGCGATGCGGATCTCCAGCGCGGTGACGTCGTCGTCGCGCAGCGCTTCCAGGTCCTTGGTGCGCCGGTCGTAGAGGGCGGACTCCACGCCGCGCATCAGGTCGACCCGGGCGGAGAGGGCCGCGTCCAGCCTCTTGGTGCTGGTGGAGAGTTCGCTGCCGGACAGCGTCGGCTGGTCGGTGAGGGTGGCGAGGTACTTCTCGGCGGAGTTGACCTCGGTGCCGGTGACCGTGTTGTCGAAGGAGGCGCGGGCCGACTTGGGCGCGGTGTCGCGGAAGTCGGCCAGGGCCGCGTCGGAGCGCAGCCGGGCCTGCTGGGCGGCGGCGCTCAGGGCGTCGCGCTGCCGGGCGTCGGCGTCCGAGGAGGTGGCGGTCTCGGTCGGCAGGCCGGTGACCGGGTCGATGACCGTCTCGGTGCTGCGCGGCACGCTGAACGCGGCGAGCAGCAGCCCCCGGGCGGCGGCGGCCTGCTGCACGGCGGAGTCCAGCTCGGCCAGGGCGTATCCCCCGGAGCCCGCGCGGGGCGGCGTCCGCTGCGCCAGCTGCTCGGTGAGCCGGTGGAGTTCGGTGATGGCGGTGGAGTACGCCTGGTGCGCTTCGAGCGCGGTGCTCTTGCCGGTGAGCGCGGCCCGGCGCACGGTCGCGATGTCGTCGAGGTCCGAGCGGAGCGCGGCGGGCGTGTCGGTGTCGGACCGCAGCTCCTCGACCTGCCGGTCCACGCGGGCGCTGTGCTGCTCGGAGGGCGCCTTGGACTTGGGGCGGCCGGCCGCGATGTAGGAGGTGACGTCGTCGCGCTCGTCGGCCAGGGAGTGGGCGAGGGCGAGGGCGTCCTGCGTCTGCTCCGCGAGCGTCACGAGCTCCTGGGAGTCGTGGAGTTCCCCGGAGGCGGCGAGGACGGACGGGGTGCCGGCGCCGGCGATGGCCGCGGCGACCACGGCGACGGCGACGATGAGCCGGTTGCGTACGTGCGTGGGTCGGCCCTTGCCGGTGAGGGGCGTCGGCTCAGCGCCCTGAGCGGGGGCCGTCTGCTTGCCTGTGCGACGAGGCCGCGTCTTCTGCACCGGTGCTCGCATTCCTGACTCGTGAACCCTTGGGCCCGGGTGACGCTCCGTCAACTGACGCGTACTCCCGGTACACTTCCCGACCCTCCCAGCGCCGGTGGGCAGCGCACGCGCATCACCTGACCCGCCACCCGAAGGAGTGAACCTCGGAGGGGAGTTGAGGGGCAAGTTCCGCGGACCCTCGCAGTCGCCTTGTACGGCAGGCCGGTTGGACGCCGGCGGCGGGCGGTGGCAATATTCGCCACCACGCCTTCTCGGAACAAAGCATTCCGACCCAAACCAGGCGTCTGACCTGCGCGGGTGCGCCGTTCCGGCAACCATTGCCAGCCTTTTGCGGACCTTGTGAAGGGCTCGTGCAGACTGGCTGGATGCGTACTGAACTCGCCTCGGAGCCCGGGGACGCCGACCGCCCGAACGAGGACTTCGCCAGTGTCGGACTTCCGGCTTCAGGACAGGGCGGTTCGGTGGTCGTCCTGGACGGGGTCACCCCGCCGCGGGGCGGGACGGGCTGTCTGCATTCCGTCCCCTGGTTCACCGCACGCCTCGGTGGAGCCCTGACCGAACTGACCGTTTCACTCCCGGATGTCCCTCTGCTCGACGCCTTGTCCCGCGCCATCGCGCGTACCGCCGAGGCACACGCGGAAACCTGTGACCTTTCTCACCCCCGCACACCTCAGGCCACGGTGGTCGCGGCCCGTTGGAATCCGGCCACGGTGGAGTACCTGGTCCTGTCGGACTCGGCCCTGCTGCTGGAGTCCCCCGACGGGGCGGTGACCGCGCTCCTGGACGACCGGCTGGCCCGGCTGCCGCGCTCGGCCCTGGCCACGGACGCGCTGGTGGACGCGACGGTCCGCAACAAGGAGGGCGGCTTCTTCACCGCCGCCGCCGATCCCGCGGTGGCCCGGCGCGCGGTGACCGGAACCCTGCCGCGCCAGGAGGTACGCGCCCTGGCCGCGCTGACGGACGGCGCCACCCGCTGGGTGGAGCGGTTCCACGAGGGCGACTGGGCGGACTGCTTCCGGCTCGTCCGCAAGGAGGGACCGCAGGCCCTGGTGGACCGCGTGCGCGCGCTGGAGCGGGCGGACGTCGAGCGCGTGTCCCTGGGGCGGGGCAAGAGGCACGACGACGCGACGGTGGTGTTCGTCGAGTTCTGACCGCTCGCCCCGCCCGGGTCCTCGGTCAGCCGGCTCGCCTGCGGCGCCGGTACGGAACGCCCGTAACCGGTCCGAGACACCCGGAACCGGCCGCTACTTCTCCATGCCGCGGTTGAGCTGGTGCAGCAGCCGGGCCAGTTCCGTGACCTCGCGCGGGTCCCAGTCGGCCAGGCGGCCGGCGTAGCGGGCGCGGCGGGCCTCGCGGACCCGGCGGACGCGGTCCTGGCCCTCCTGGGTGAGGGCGACCAGCCAGGCGCGGCCGTCGGCGGGGTCGGGCTCGCGCGCGACGAGTCCCAGTTCCTCCAGGGCGCGCAGCTGGCGGGACATCGTCGCCTTGCCGACGCCGATGTAGGCGGCGAGTTCGGTGGCCCGCTGCTTGCCGCACTCGTCCAGCCGGACGAGGAGGCCGTACGCGGACGACTCCAGGTCGGGATGGACCTCGCGGGCCATCTCGCCCTGGTTGGCCCGGGCCCGCCGCAGCAGCACGGTCAGCTCGCGCTCCAGCGCCAGGAAGGCAGGCTGATCCACCGCGCTCCCGGCCGCACCGGCAGCGCGGTGTCCGTCGTCCTTGCCGTCCTCGTGCACGTCAGTCCCTGCCTCGGTCGTCGCCCGTACGGAGAGTTCCCGTACCGGGATTTTCCGCCACCTGCTGTCATCACCGCAGTTCGGCAAGTATTCCGCAGGTCACGGGGTGCGTGTACACAGGGTGGCCACACGGTGAAGGCCCGGGCCTCCCTCACGAGAACCCGGGCCTCCCCTACCGGCCGCGTCCGTCACGCCGCGACCGGAACCTCCGGCGCGGCCCCGTTCGTCGCCGGGGACAACGCCAGTTCCAGGACCTGGCGGACATCGGTGACGGCGTGGACGTCGAGCTTGTCCAGCACCTCCGCCGGGACGTCGTCCAGGTCGGGCTCGTTGCGCTTGGGGATGATCACGGTGGTGACACCCGCCCGGTGCGCCGCGAGCAGCTTCTGCTTCACGCCGCCGATCGGCAGGACCCGGCCGGTCAGCGAGACCTCGCCGGTCATGGCCACGTCCGTGCGGACCAGGCGGCCGGAGAGCAGGGACGCCAGCGCCGTGGTCATCGTGATGCCGGCGCTCGGGCCGTCCTTCGGGACCGCGCCCGCCGGGAAGTGGATGTGCACGCCCCGGTCCTTCAGATCGCCCACCGGCAGTTCCAGTTCGGCGCCGTGGGAGCGCAGGAAGCTCAGCGCGATCTGCGCGGACTCCTTCATCACGTCGCCCAGCTGACCGGTCAGGGTCAGCCCGGCCGCTCCCGTCTCCGGGTCGGCCAGCGACGCCTCGACGTAGAGCACGTCACCGCCCGCGCCGGTCACCGCGAGGCCGGTGGCCACGCCCGGCACGGACGTCCGCCGCTCGGCCGGGTCCTGGGCCGACTCGGGCACGTGGTGCGGCCGCCCGATCAGATCGCGCAGGTCGGCGTCGGTGACGGTGAACGGCAGCTCCCGCTCGCCCAGTTCGTGCTGGGCCGCGACCTTGCGCAGCAGCCGCGCGACGGACCGCTCCAGGTTGCGCACGCCCGCCTCGCGCGTGTACTCGCCGGCGAGCTTGCGCAGCGCGCTCTCGTCGAGGGACACCTCGTCCTGGTCGAGCCCGGCCCGCTCCAGCTGGCGCGGGAGCAGGTGGTCGCGGGCGATGACGACCTTCTCGTCCTCGGTGTAACCGTCCAGGCGGACGATCTCCATCCGGTCGGCCAGGGCCTCCGGGATCGCCTCCAGGACGTTGGCGGTGGCCAGGAAGACGACGTCCGAGAGGTCGAGCTCGACCTCCAGGTAGTGGTCGCGGAAGGTGTGGTTCTGCGCCGGGTCGAGCACTTCCAGGAGAGCGGCGGCCGGGTCGCCCCGGAAGTCCGAGCCCACCTTGTCGATCTCGTCGAGCAGCACGACCGGGTTCATGGACCCGGCCTCCTTGATGGCGCGGACGACCCGGCCGGGCAGGGCGCCGACGTAGGTGCGCCGGTGGCCGCGGATCTCGGCCTCGTCGCGGACGCCGCCGAGGGCGACGCGGACGAACTTGCGGCCCATGGCGTGGGCGACGGACTCGCCGAGGCTGGTCTTGCCGACGCCGGGCGGCCCGACGAGCGCGAGCACGGCACCGCCGCGCCGTCCGCCGACCACGCCGAGGCCCCGGTCGTTGCGCCGCTTGCGCACGGCCAGGTACTCGGTGATGCGTTCCTTGACGTCCTCCAGGCCGGCGTGCTCGGCGTCCAGGACCGCCTTGGCGCCCTGGATGTCGTAGGCGTCCTCGGTGCGCTCGTTCCACGGCATCTCCAGGACCGTGTCGAGCCAGGTGCGGATCCAGGAGCCCTCGGGCGACTGGTCGGAGGACCGCTCCAGCTTGTCGACCTCCTTGAGGGCGGCCTCGCGGACCTTCTCGGGCAGGTCGGCGGCCTCCACGCGGGCGCGGTAGTCGTCGGACTCCTCGCCCTCCTGCTCGCCGTTCAGCTCGCGCAGCTCCTTGCGGACGGCTTCGAGCTGACGCCGCAGCAGGAACTCGCGCTGCTGCTTGTCGACGCCCTCCTGGACGTCCTTGGCGATGGTCTCGGCCACGTCCTGCTCGGCGAGGTGGTCGCGCAGCTGCTGCGTGGCGAGCTTGAGCCGGGCCACCGGATCGGTGGTCTCCAGCAGTTCGACCTTCTGGTCGGTGGTCAGGAACGGCGAGTAGCCGGAGTTGTCGGCGAGCGCCGAGACGTCGTCGATGGCCTGGACGCGGTCGACGACCTGCCAGGCGCCGCGCTTGCGCAGCCAGGCGGTGGCCAGGGCCTTGTACTCCTTGACCAGTTCGGCGACCTGGCCGGGAAGCGGCTCCGGCACGGTCTCGTCGACGCGGGTGCCCTCGACCCAGAGGGCCGCGCCGGGTCCCGTGGTCCCCGCACCGATCCTCACCCGCCCCCGGCCGCGGATCAGCGCGCCCGGGTCGCCGTCGGCCAGCCGGCCGACCTGCTCGACGGTGCCGAGGACACCGGTGTTCGCGTACGTCCCGTCGATGCGTGGCACCAGGAGTACCCGGGGCTTTCCGGGCGTTGTCCGAGCAGCGGCCTGGGCGGCCTCCACCGCGGCACGGACCTCGGAGTCGCTCAGGTCCAGCGGGACCACCATCCCGGGCAGCACGACCTCGTCGTCGAGCGGCAGCACGGGCAGGGTGAGCGGTGTGGACGTCGAAGCCATGATCTCCCCTTCGGCAGTCAAGTTGAGCTATGCCGACTCAATGCTTGGCGGCGACGGGATGTTCCCGGACGGGCGTTCGCTGTGAGCGATCACCGGTGACGCGACGGCCGAGCCGGCGCGTACAGTCACGTCAGTAATAGATCAAACTAGCTTCTACCTATTACCGGGGGATGACGTGGACCGGATCGTGCAGGCATGGGTGGACGGGTGGATCGTGTCCCGCGGGGCGGCCGACCCGGTCACCGAGCCCTGGGGCTGCACCATCGACGTGGGGGCGAACGGCCATGTCACGCGGCATGTGTTCGGCGCGCGAGGTGACGACCTCGACGAGACCTCCGTCCGCAAGGTGGCCGACGCGGTGACCGGGGCCGGCGTGTGGCTGAAGGCGTTCCGGGACCCGTCCGTGGTCTCCGGCTGGCTGGGCGCCCCCTGGTGGATCGACCCCGAGCCCGGATACCTGATGACGGTCCCGCTGACGGCGGACACCACTCCGGACGCTCCCGAGGGCTACCGGCTGCGCAGCTGGTCGCGCGGCGGGGTGACGCGTGTGCTGATCGCCGCGCCGGACGGATCTCTGGCGGCGCGCGGCCAGATCGCCCCGACGGGCCCGACCGCCGTCGTCGACCAGATCGAGACGGCCCCCGAACACCGCCGCAGGGGGCTCGGCGGTGTCGTCATGCGGACGCTGCAGAGCGCCGCCGTCCGGCAGGGGGCCCGCACCGGAGTCCTGGCCGGGACGCCCGCGGGGCGGGGGCTGTACGAGGCACTGGGCTGGGAGGTGGTGGCCCTGCTGACCAGCGCGAAGCACGTCCCGCCGGCCCCCGGTACGGCCTGAACCGCCGCGCGCTCAGGCTGCGGCGGCCGGAGCGAGGCGCGCCGCGTACCACCGTCGCACCAGCGGCCAGGTCGCGACACCGATGGCCAGGGCGATCAGGTGCCCCCAGTCGGTCATCGGGTCGGTGAAGGCGAGCAGGTCCGGGAGCAGCATCCCGCCGAAGCCGGCCAGCAGGGGCACCCCCAGCCAGATCGGCAGCAGCCCGGCCAGGGCACCGGTACCGGCCGCGACGCCGAAGCTGACGCCGTAGTCGAGGCGGTGCAGGGAGCTGTCGGGGAGGTGCCCGGCCAGGACCGCGAGTCCCACCGGGACCTCGGTCGCCAGGGTGGCGAGGACGTGCCCGAGCAGGAAGACAGCGGCCGTGCGCAGGCCGCCGATCCGCCGTTCCAGCGCGGTCAGCACGAGGACGAAGGCGATGGCGAAGGGCGAGGCCACCCCGCCCGCGACCCACAGCGCGCTGCCCACGAGCACCAGCTCCGGCGTCCGCACCAGGTGCGCCACGTCCGTGCTGGAGCCCTGGAGCAGGGCGTGCACCAGCGCCGGGTCGGCCTGCTCGGTGATCAGTGAGGTGGCACCGAGCAGGGCCGCGTACGCGAAGGTGAACGGCGTGCCCGTGGGGGTGGGCAGCAGCCGCCAGGGCCGCAGCGCCCGGAGTCGGGTCCGGGACGTTCCCGACGGCGGGGACTCCGGTGCGGCCGGGACCGCCGTCTCGCGTGCCCGCTGCCGCGGCACCCCGTCGAGCAGGGCCGACGTGTCGTACCGGGGCGCGTCCGGCGGCGGGAGCGCGACCTCGGCGGTCTCCTCGCCGGGCGGCGCGGCGCGTTCCACCACGGGCGCTCCTTCCGTCCTGGCCCAGCCTTCGCGCCCGACCGCCCCCCTGTCTGTGACCCGGACCACGCGAGAGCCGATTCACAGCAACCCGACAGCCGTATCCCGCGTCCGCCGACCGCCGACCGCCGACCGCCGACAGTCATATCCCGCGTCCGCCGCCGGCCCATCCCGCTTCACGGTCGGCCGCCTTCCGCGGTCCCGCCGGCCGTGTCCCGCATCCCGCCTCCCGCGGTCCCGCCGACCATGCCCCGCGCATCGCCGCCGACCGTGCCCCGCGCCGCGGCCCGGCCCTACCCGCGTCCCGGTCGGCCGCCTCCCGCGTCCCGCCGACCGCATCCCTCACCCCGCCTCCCGCGGTCCCGCGGTCCCGCGGTCCCGCCGACCGCGCCCCACATCGCCGCCGACCGCCCCACATCGCCGCCGACCGTGCCCCGCCTCGCGGCCCGACCGTGCCCCGCGCCGCGGCCCGGCCCTACCCGCGTCCCGGTCGGCCGCCTCCCGCGTCCCGCCGACCGCATCCCGCATCCCGCCTCCCGCGGTCCTGCGGTCCCGCCGACCGTGCCCCGCGTCGCGGCCCGACCGTGCCCCGCTTCGCGGCCCGGCCCTACCCGCGTCCCGGCCGGCCCGGCCCTACCCGCGTCCCGGCCGGGCCGTACCCGCGTCGCCGCAGCCCGCGCGGAAATTCCGGGCACCGGAATCGCGCCCCTGCCAGGATGGCTCCATGCCCACCCCGAACGACATTCCCGATGTCCTGGACCGTCGCGAGGGCCCGCACGGCGAGGTCGTGCTGCGGCAGCGGCCCGGCGGCCGACTGGAGATCATCGCGAACGGCTGCTTCCTGATGGACACCTCCGACGGCCGCTCGGAGCGGCGGCTGGTCGACGCGGCTCTGGACGCCCTGCCCGACCGGCCCCGTCCCGACGTGCTGATCGGCGGACTCGGCGTCGGCTTCTCCCTCGCACACGCGGCGGCGGACCCGCGCTGGGGACGGATCACGGTGGTGGAACGCGAGCACGCGATTGTCGAATGGCACCGCGACGGCCCGCTCTCCACGATCTCCGCCGAGGCCCTCGCCGACCCCCGCACGGAAATCGTCGAAGCCGATCTCGTCGCATACGTCAATGAGACATCCGCCACGTACGACGCGCTCTGCCTCGACATCGACAACGGCCCCGGCTGGACCGTCACGGAGGGCAACGGAAATCTCTACCGGGAAGCCGGACTGGCCAGCTGCGCACGGGTGTTGAGGTCCGGCGGGGTACTCGCCGTCTGGTCCGCCCAGCCGTCTCCGGAATTCGAAGAAACCTTGTGGAATGCCGGGTTCCAACAGGTGCGTACCGAAGAGATCCCGGTTGCCCGGGGCGTGCCGGACGTCGTGCACCTCGCCATCAGCCCTGGATAGCAAAGGTGCGCTGACTCCCCGTACGCTGCTCCTCTGACGCCGATCATTCAAGCGTCAATCGCAACCATGCGCAGGCATAGCCAGTCATGAGGAATCACCCCACTGATTCCGGAAAGCACACCCCAGGGGCGGGCGATGGAGCAGACACACACCTCCCACAACGGTTCGGCGACGGCTACCCCGGGCGCGCAGCGCCGGGTTCTCGTCGTCGAGGACGACGCCACGATCGTGGACGCCATCGCGACCCGCCTGCGAGCCGAGGGATTCCTCGTGCAAACAGCGGGTGACGGCCCGGCCGCCGTCGACACGGCCGAGGCATGGCAGCCCGACCTGCTGATCCTCGACATCATGCTGCCCGGCTTCGACGGTCTGGAGGTCTGCCGCCGCGTGCAGGCCGCCCGCCCGGTGCCGGTGCTGATGCTCACCGCGCGCGACGACGAGACCGACATGCTGGTCGGGCTCGGCGTCGGCGCCGACGACTACATGACGAAGCCCTTCTCGATGCGGGAGTTGGCGGCGCGCGTGCACGTGCTGCTGCGCCGCGTGGAGCGGGCCGCGCTGGCCGCCGCGACGCCGCGCAGCGGCATCCTGCGCCTCGGCGAGCTGGAGATCGACCACGCGCAGCGCCGGGTCCGGGTGCGCAGTGAGGACGTCCACCTCACCCCCACCGAGTTCGACCTGCTGGTGTGCCTGGCCAACACCCCGCGTGCGGTGCTCTCGCGCGAGCAGCTGCTCGCCGAGGTCTGGGACTGGGCGGACGCCTCCGGCACGCGCACGGTCGACAGCCACATCAAGGCGCTCCGCCGGAAGATCGGCGCCGAGCGGATCCGTACGGTGCACGGCGTCGGTTACGCCCTGGAGACCCCGACGCCATGAGCGGCGGGCCGGCCGCACGGAGAAACCCCGGGGAGCCGGAACCCTGGGGCGGGGTGAGCCCGTTCTCGATCAAGACCAAACTGGGCGCGCTGGTCGTCATCTCGGTGCTGATCACCACCGGCCTGTCGGTGATCGCGGTGCACACGAAGACGGAGCTGCGCTTCATCACGGTCTTCTCGATGATCGCCACGCTGCTCATTACGCAGTTCGTGGCCCATTCGCTCACCGCGCCGCTGGACGAGATGACAGCGGTGGCGCGTTCCATCTCGCAGGGCGACTACACCCGCCGCACGCGGGAGAACCGCCGTGACGAGCTGGGTGATCTGGCCGTGACGATCAACGCCATGGCCGACGAGCTGGAGGCCCAGGACCGCCAGCGCAAGGAGCTGGTGGCGAACGTCTCGCACGAGCTGCGCACGCCCATCGCGGGTCTGCGCGCGGTGCTGGAGAACATCGTCGACGGGGTCACGCAGGCCGACCCGGAGACGATGCGCACGGCGCTGAAGCAGACCGAGCGCCTCGGCCGGCTGGTGGAGACGCTGCTTGACCTCTCCCGCCTGGACAACGGCGTCGTACCGCTGAAGAAACGGCGGTTCGAGGTGTGGCCGTACCTGTCCGGTGTGCTGAAGGAGGCCAACATGGTCGCCTCCGTCCGCGCGGGCATCGCCACCGGCTCGGGCAGCCACACGCGGACCGACGTCCATCTGCACCTCGACGTCCACCCGCCGGAGTTGACCGCGCACGCCGATCCGGAGCGCATCCACCAGGTCGTCGCCAACCTCATCGACAACGCGGTCAAACACAGTCCGCCGCACGGCCGGGTGACGGTCAAGGCGCGGCGCGGACCGCTGCCGGAGTCGCTGCAACTGGAGGTCCTGGACGAGGGCCCCGGCATTCCGAAGTCCGAGTGGCACCGCGTCTTCGAGCGGTTCAACCGGGGCAGTGCCAAACGCCCGCAGGGGCCGGGCAGCGACGGCGGCACGGGCCTCGGCCTGGCGATCGCCCGCTGGGCGGTGGATCTGCACGGCGGACGGATCGGAGTGGCCGAATCCGAGCGAGGTTGCCGGATTCTTGTCACTCTTCCAGGAGAGCCATCCGTGCCAAGTTGACGTAAAGTTCGAAGCGGAGCCACAAGATCCACCGGCGTCCGCGCTGACGGACACGTGTGATCAGGCACAGGCCCGCGTCATCGGCGTCCGGGGCCCTGCTCCGCCCTTCCCTCCTCAAGCGGAACCACGCTTGTTTCCCGCCATTTCAAGGCGCGAAACACGGTCTGAGATGTGACTTACACGACGTTGAACGGGCCCGACCTGACCTTCCCGGTCCGGGAGGCGTAGCCTTGATTCCCGCTGTCCATCATCTTGTGAAGCGGAAGAGGGCGGTTGCCGCCGTGTCGCCACAGTCCCCCAGTAACTCGAGCATCTCGACCGACACCGACCAAGCGGGCAAGAACCCCGCCGCGTCGTTCGGTGCCAACGAGTGGCTCGTCGACGAGATCTATCAGCAGTACCTCCAGGACCCGAATTCGGTAGACCGAGCCTGGTGGGACTTCTTCGCCGACTACAAGCCGGGCGCCGCTGCCGCCTCGGCTCCGGCGGGTACCGCGGCCGCGGGGGCCGCGGGGACCACCACCGCTCAGCCCGCCGCCCCGGCCGCTCCCGCCCAGGCCCCCGCGCCGGCGGCCGAGAAGCCCGCCGCCGCGCAGGCTCCCGCCCCGGCTCCGGCCCAGGCGAAGCCCGCCGCGCAGGCCCCGGCCCAGGCCGCCGCTCCCGCGAAGGCCGCCCCGGCCGCCGCCAAGCCGGCCGCTCCCGCGAAGAAGGCCGAGCCCGCGGCCGAGGCCCCCTCGGGCCCCGAGCAGGTCGTGCTGCGCGGCCCCGCCGCCGCGGTCGCGAAGAACATGGACGCCTCGCTGGAGCTGCCCACGGCCACGTCCGTGCGCGCGGTCCCGGTGAAGCTGCTGTTCGACAACCGCATCGTCATCAACAACCACCTCAAGCGGGCGCGCGGCGGGAAGATCTCCTTCACGCACCTCATCGGCTACGCCATGGTCCAGGCGATCAAGGCCATGCCGGCGATGAACTACTCGTTCGCGAAGGTCGACGGCAAGCCGACCCTGGTCAAGCCGGACCACGTCAACCTCGGTCTCGCCATCGACCTGGTCAAGCCGAACGGCGACCGCCAGCTGGTCGTCGCGGCGATCAAGAAGGCCGAGACGCTGAACTTCTTCGAGTTCTGGCAGGCCTACGAGGACATCGTCCGCCGCGCCCGCGACGGCAAGCTGACGATGGACGACTTCTCCGGCGTCACGGTCTCCCTGACCAACCCCGGCGGCCTCGGCACGGTCCACTCGGTGCCGCGCCTGATGCCCGGCCAGTCGGTGATCATGGGCGTCGGCTCCATGGACTACCCGGCTGAGTTCCAGGGCACCTCCCAGGACACCCTGAACAAGCTCGGCATCTCGAAGGTCATGACGCTCACGTCGACCTACGACCACCGGGTCATCCAGGGCGCCGCCTCCGGCGAGTTCCTCCGCCAGGTCGCCAACCTGCTGCTCGGCGAGAACGGCTTCTACGACGACATCTTCGAGGCGCTGCGCATCCCCTACGAGCCGGTCCGCTGGCTCAAGGACATCGACGCCAGCCACGACGACGACGTCACCAAGGCCGCCCGCGTCTTCGAGCTGATCCACTCCTACCGGGTCCGCGGCCACGTCATGGCCGACACCGACCCGCTGGAGTACCAGCAGCGCAAGCACCCCGACCTGGACATCACCGAGCACGGCCTCACGCTCTGGGACCTGGAGCGGGAGTTCGCCGTCGGCGGCTTCGCCGGCAAGTCGATGATGAAGCTGCGCGACATCCTCGGCGTCCTGCGCGACTCGTACTGCCGCACCACCGGCATCGAGTTCATGCACATCCAGGACCCGAAGCAGCGCAAGTGGATCCAGGACCGCGTGGAGCGCCCGCACTCCAAGCCGGAGCGCGAGGAGCAGCTGCGCATCCTGCGCCGC
Source organism: Streptomyces sp. SudanB52_2052 (assembly GCF_964272415.1). Lineage (NCBI taxonomy): Bacteria > Bacillati > Actinomycetota > Actinomycetes > Kitasatosporales > Streptomycetaceae > Streptomyces > Streptomyces sp. SudanB52_2052. The sequence goes on from NZ_OZ186796.1 coordinate 3,041,534, forward strand.
CTGAACGCGGCCGAGGCCTTCGAGACCTTCCTGCAGACGAAGTACGTCGGCCAGAAGCGCTTCTCCCTGGAGGGCGGCGAGTCCGTCATCCCGCTGCTGGACGCGGTGCTGGACTCCGCTGCCGAGTCCCGCCTGGACGAGGTCGTCATCGGCATGGCCCACCGCGGCCGCCTGAACGTCCTCGCCAACATCGTCGGCAAGTCGTACGCGCAGATCTTCCGCGAGTTCGAGGGCAACCTCGACCCGAAGTCGATGCACGGCTCCGGCGACGTGAAGTACCACCTGGGCGCCGAGGGCACCTTCACGGGCCTCGACGGCGAGCAGATCAAGGTCTCCCTGGTCGCCAACCCCTCGCACCTGGAGGCGGTCGACCCGGTCCTGGAGGGCGTCTCCCGCGCCAAGCAGGACATCATCAACAAGGGCGGCACGGACTTCACGGTCCTGCCGGTGGCGATCCACGGTGACGCGGCCTTCGCGGGCCAGGGCGTGGTGGCCGAGACCCTGAACATGTCGCAGCTGCGCGGCTACCGCACCGGCGGCACGGTCCACATCGTCATCAACAACCAGGTCGGCTTCACGGCCGCCCCGGAGTCCTCCCGCTCCTCGATGTACGCGACGGACGTGGCGAGGATGATCGAGGCCCCGATCTTCCACGTGAACGGCGACGACCCCGAGGCCGTCGTCCGCGTGGCGCGACTCGCCTTCGAGTTCCGCCAGGCGTTCAACAAGGACGTGGTGATCGACCTCATCTGCTACCGCCGCCGCGGTCACAACGAGTCGGACAACCCGGCCTTCACCCAGCCGCTGATGTACGACCTGATCGACAAGAAGCGCTCGGTGCGCAAGCTGTACACCGAGTCCCTCATCGGTCGCGGCGACATCACCCTGGAAGAGGCCGAGCAGGCACTCCAGGACTACCAGGGCCAGCTGGAGAAGGTCTTCACGGAGGTCCGCGAGGCCACCTCGCAGCCGTCCGCCGTGGAGCCCTCCGACCCGCAGGCCGAGTTCCCGGTCGCCGTGAACACCGCGGTGACCTCGGAGGTCGTCAAGCGGATCGCCGAGTCCCAGGTCAACATCCCCGACCACATCACCGTCCACCCGCGTCTGCTGCCGCAGCTGCAGCGCCGCGCGTCGATGGTCGAGGACGGCACGATCGACTGGGGCATGGGCGAGACCCTCGCGGTCGGCTCCCTCCTCCTGGAGGGCGTCCCGGTCCGCCTGGCCGGTCAGGACTCGCAGCGCGGTACGTTCGGCCAGCGCCACGCGGTCATCATCGACCGCACCACGGGCGACGAGTACACGCCGCTGCAGTACCTCTCCGAGGACCAGGCGCGGCTCAACGTCTACAACTCCCTCCTCTCCGAGTACGCGGCGATGGGCTTCGAGTACGGCTACTCGCTGGCCCGCCCGAACGCGCTCGTGATGTGGGAGGCGCAGTTCGGCGACTTCGTCAACGGCGCCCAGACGGTCGTGGACGAGTTCATCTCCTCGGCCGAGCAGAAGTGGGCCCAGACCTCCGGCGTCGTCCTGCTCCTGCCGCACGGCTACGAGGGCCAGGGCCCGGACCACTCCTCGGCCCGCCCGGAGCGGTTCCTGCAGCTCTGCGCCCAGAACAACATGACGGTCGCCATGCCGACGTCGCCGTCGAACTACTTCCACCTCCTGCGGTGGCAGGTGCACAACCCGCACCACAAGCCGCTGGTGGTCTTCACGCCGAAGTCGATGCTGCGCCTGAAGGCGGCGGCGTCGAAGGCGGAGGAGTTCACGACCGGGCAGTTCCAGCCGGTCATCGGCGACGCGTCGGTGGACCCGGCCGCGGTCAAGAAGGTCGTCTTCTGCGCCGGCAAGGTCTACTACGACCTGGAGGCCGAGCGTCAGAAGCGCGGCGTCACGGACACGGCGATCATCCGCATCGAGCGCCTGTACCCGCTGCCGGGTGCCGAGCTCCAGGCGGAGATCAAGAAGTACCCGAACGCCGAGAAGTACCTGTGGGCCCAGGAGGAGCCGGCGAACCAGGGTGCCTGGCCGTTCATCGCGCTCAACCTGATCGACCACCTGGACCTGGCCGTCGGCGCGGACGTCCCGCACGGCGAGCGCCTGCGCCGCATCTCGCGTCCGCACAGCTCGTCCCCGGCCGTGGGTTCCGCGAAGCGGCACCAGGCCGAGCAGGAGCAGTTGGTGCGTGAGGTGTTCGAGGCGTGAGCCTCTGAGCATCGGCTCGTGTACGGGTCCGGCCCCATCGCCTCGTCCGAGGTGGTGGGGCCGGACCCGTTTTCAGGCCGGCCCTCGCGCAGGTGGGGGAAACCGTGCGGTACGGGTGGGACACCGGGCCGCATAACCTGGAGGGGTACGACCCGAGGCCCCAGGCCCAGCCCCAGGAGAACACCCGTGTACTTCACCGACCGAGGCATCGAGGAACTCGAGAAGCGGCGCGGCGAGGAGGAGATCACCTTCGAGTGGCTCGCCGAGCAGCTGCGGACGTTCGTCGATCTCAACCCCGACTTCGAGGTGCCGGTGGAGCGGCTGGCGACGTGGCTGGCGCGGCTGGACGACGAGGACGACGCGTAGGGGCCGGCCGGGCCGGGGGATCGACGGCGTCGGTCCTGGCCGGTCCTGCGGGGGCCTCAGTCGCGCGGATGCGTGAGGCCGTACGCCAGACCCCATGTGCCGTGGGCCAGGAACAGGGCCCCGGCCACGAGCCGGCCGCCGCTGTGTCGCCGTAGCCCCCAGGCCGTGAGGGCCACGCCCGCCGCCAGCTGCGCAAGGGCCAGGGCGCGGGCCCTGGGGCCGCCGGTCCAGGGCATCCAGGGGCCGAGGCGGCTGTGGTCGACGGTGCCGCGTTCGGCGACCGCCTCCCGCCAGCCCGGCCACTCGACCGGGAGGCTGTCCGGCTGGAGCCGCGCGGCTTCCCGGAGGCGGTGGGCGGGTTCCCCGGGTGCCAGGCCGGGAGGCAGTGAGACGCCCACGCGCGCGAGGACCGCGAGCAGAGCGCGCAGGCGGGTGCGGGCGTCGGCCGCGGTGTCGGGTTTCGTCAGCCGGTCGAGGGCCTGGGGGTCCAGGACGGGGTCGAGGCCCACGCGCGCGGCGAAGGTCCGCATCGCCTCGTCCTCCCCCGCCGGGACGCCGCTCGTGAGCCAGACGAACCCGACCGGGCGGCGGAACCCGGACGCCAGCGTGAAGCCCGCGTGGTCGGCGTCCCACCAGAGGGCGAGGACGGGCCAGGGCGCGCCGACGGCGAGGGCCGTGGCCCAGCCGGTGACGACACGGTCGACGGGCTCGGCGCCGTCGCGCCAGGGCCGGCCCTCGGGGACGAGCACGCTCCATTCGTCGCCCGCCCGGGTGAGCTGCATGGGTTCGCGCAGCAGGTGGGCGACGGGGGCGACGGACCCGGGCGCCGCCCGGCACAGCAGCAGTGCCCCGGGCGCGGGACCGGTGGGGGCGGCTTCCGTCATGGTCACACGCTAGGGCGAATCATCCTTCTTTGGGCACTTTTGGCGGCCTCGCCATCCCCGGAACGGGTGTCTTGACTTTCCTTGACCACGATATATCGTGATAAGAAGAAGACGCGATATGGCGCGTCGAGTCGGGGAGGTCTGCACCATGTCCGAGTGGTCCGTCACGGAACCGAGGAAGCTCACCTTCGACGAGCCCGTGAGCACACTCCACGTACGCCTCGTCAACGGAACGGTGAACGTGGTGGGCACGGACGAGGGTTCCGCCCGCCTGGAGATCTCGGAGATCGAGGGCCCTCCCCTGGTGGTGACGCAGCAGGACGGCACCCTCGCGGTGGCCTACGAGGACCTGCCCTGGAAGGGCTTCCTCACCTGGCTGGACCGCAAGGGCTGGCGCCGCAGCGCGGTGGTCTCCCTGGCCGTCCCGTCCGGGACCCGGGTGGAGGTGGGAGTGGTCGGCGCGGCGGCCGTGGTCTCCGGGATCGACGGCCCGTCGACGATCAAGGGCGTCACCGGTGACACGACCCTCGTGGGCCTCTCCGGCCCGGTCCGCGCCCAGACGGTCTCCGGCAGCCTGGAGGCCCAGGACGTGACCGGCGAGCTCCGGTTCCAGTCCGTCTCCGGCGACCTCACGGTGGTCGAGGGCTCCGGCCCCTCCGTGCGCGCCGACTCGGTCAGCGGCTCCATGATCGTCGACCTCGACCCGGACGGCCCCACGGACGTGCGGCTGAACAGCGTCTCGGGCGAGATCGCGATCCGGCTGCCCCACCGGGCGGACGCGGAGGTCGAGGCCAACACGGCGAGCGGCTCCGTCTCCAACGCCTTCGACGACCTGCGGGTGCAGGGCCAGTGGGGCGCCCACAAGATCACCGGCCGCCTCGGCGCGGGCCACGGCAAGCTGCGGGCCACCACCGTCTCCGGCTCCATCGCCCTGCTGCGCCGGCCGGCCGCGGAGGACGAGGACGACGCGCTCCGGGACGCGCACCCCGGTACCGGCGGCTCAGGGGAAACCCCGGGCACCGGCAGCTCGGCGGCAACCCCGGGCAGCGGCCAGCGGGACGACTCGGGAGACAATTCCGTCTCCGGCCCGGGCGAGGGCGCCACCACCGCCCCGGCCGACGGCACGACCGACAAGAAGGTGCTCTGACATGCCTCCCGTCTTCGCCCATGGCCGCCTCCGCCTCTACCTGCTGAAGCTGCTGGACGAGGCTCCCCGACACGGCTACGAGGTGATCCGCCTCCTGGAGGAGCGCTTCCAGGGGCTGTACGCCCCGTCGGCGGGCACGGTCTACCCGCGCCTGGCCAAGCTGGAGGCCGAGGGTCTGGTCACCCACACCACCGAGGGCGGCCGCAAGGTGTACTCGATCACGGACGCGGGCCGCGCCGAACTGGCCGACCGCAGCGGAGAGCTGGCCGACCTGGAGCTGGAGATCCGGGAGTCGGTCGCGGAGCTGGCCGCCGAGATCCAGGCCGACGTGCGCGGAGCCGCGGGCGACCTGCGCCGCGAGATGCGCGCGGCGGCGACGGAGGCCCGCCGGGGCAACGGCACGGGCGGTCCCGGCGCGGAGGGCGCCCCGTACGGCGACTTCTCCTCGTACGGCGACAAGGAGGCCTGGCGCATCGCCAAGGAGGAGATGCGCCGCGCCCGGCAGGAGTGGAAGGAGCAGGCCCGGCGCGCCAAGGACGAGAGCCGCCGCGCCCGCGAGGACGCCCAGCGCGCCCGCCGCCAGGCGAAGGAGGCCCAGGAGCAGGCCCGCGCCCAGGCCCAGGAGCAGGTGCAGCGCATCGCCCGCCGGGTCCAGGAGCAGGTGCAGGACCACTTCGCCCGCGGCGACTGGCCGACGGGACTGCGCGAGGGCCTGAGCGAACTGGCCAAGGAGATGGGCGAGTTCGGCAAGGACTACGGCAAGGAGTTCGGCTTCGACTGGACCGGCCCGGGCAAGCCGGCGCCGGAGCCGGCCGGCTCACAGCCCGCGGAGGGCTTCCCAGCCGCCTACGAACCGGCCTGGGCCCACGAGGACGCCACAGACTCCACCGGCGACCCCGCCCGCGACCTGGACCGCCTCCTCGACCGCTTCCGGGACGACATCCGCGACGCGGCCCGGGACCACGGCGTCACCGCCGACCAACTGCGCGACGCCCGCCGTCACCTGTCGACCGCGGCCGCCCACATAGGGGCGCTCCTGCGCACCCCGAAGAAGTAGCAGACCGCGGCTCATCCGGCCTTGGCCTCGCCACCACCGCCGTACAGCACCCGCACCAGGGACTCGTACGTCACCCCGTGGTCGGCGAGGACCTCGGCCGGCACGCCGGGGCGCAGGGTCAGGGAGAGCAGGAGGTGCTCGTCACCGATGTGCCGGTCGCGCTGGGCGAGAGCGACCTTCAGGGAGCGCTCCAGCACGTCCTTGGCCCCACGGCCGAAGGAGGGGCGCCCGGACCGCCACCGGGCGTCCTTGCGGTCGCCGGACATCGCTCCGACGCCGTGCACCTCCTCCACCCGGGCGACGATCTCCGCCACGTCGATCCCCAGCCCGGCGAGCGCGTCGCTCTCGGCGCGGGACAGCCCGGCCCGCCTCCGCGCCTCACGCAGAGCCTCCCGTACGGACTCCCGCCGCTCACCGGGAGGGAGCCCGAGCGCGGCGAGCGCCGACGCGCCACGACTGCCGTCACGGTCGAGCAGAGCGAGCAGCAGATGCTCCGGCTCCACGCACTGCCCGCCCCCGCCATCCCCTTGCACGTACTCGAACGCCGTCTTCACCACATCCCGGGCGTCTGCCGTGAACCGCTCGAACATCAATGCCTCCCGTACTTCTTGTGCACGGCCTGCCTGCTCACACCGAGTTCGCCGGCGATCTCCTGCCACGACCAGCCCTGGTTGCGCGCATTGCGCACCTGGACGGCTTCCAACTGCTCCAGCAGCCTGCGCAGCGCGGCGACGGCCCGCAGGCCGACCCGCGGATCACGGTCACCGGCACGCTCGGCCAGATCGGTTGCTTCGGTCATGATGTCAACCTACGTTGACAATCCCTGCCTGTCAACCTCAGTTGACACGACAACGGCCGGCCCGAACCCGGACCGGCCGTCAGCACATGCAGGGGTGACTAGGGGTTGGTGAGCACGACCTTCCCGAACTGCTCACCCGAAGCGAGCCGCTCGAAGCCCTCACGCGCGCGGTCCATGGGCAGGACCTCGTCGATCACGGGCCGCACACCCGTGGCGGCACAGAAGGCGAGGAGGTCCTCCAGCTCGTCCTTGGTGCCCATCGTGGATCCGACGACCTTGAGTTCGAGGAAGAAGATGCGGGTCAGCTCGGCGTGCGAGGGCCGGTCGCCACTGGTGGCGCCCGAGATCACCAGCGTGCCGCCGGGCTTCAGCGACTTCACGGAATGCGACCAGGTGGCGGCACCCACGGTCTCGATCACGGCGTCGACCCGCTGCGGCAGCCGCGCCCCGGACTCCAGCGCCTCCACGGCCCCCAGCTCCAGGGCCCGCTTCCGCTTGGCCTCGTCCCGGCTGGTGGCGAAGACCCGGAGCCCGGCGGCCTTCCCCAGCACGATGGCGGCCGTGGCGACACCGCCGCCGGCGCCCTGCACCAGCACGGAGTCGCCGGGCCGCACCCCCGCGTTGGTGAACAGCATCCGGTACGCGGTCAGCCACGCCGTGGGCAGACAGGCGGCCTCCTCGAAGGAGAGCTCCTTGGGCTTGGGCAGGATGTTCCAGGTCGGCACGGCGACCTGCTCCGCGAAGGTGCCCTGGTAGCGCTCGGTCAGGATGGAACGGGGCTCCTTCGGGCCGACCCCGTGCCCGCTCTGTCCGATCACGGAGTGCAGGACGACCTCGTTGCCGTCCTCGTCGACGCCGGCGGCGTCACAGCCGAGGATCATCGGCAGCTTGTCCTCCGCGAGGCCGACGCCGCGCAGGGACCAGAGGTCGTGGTGGTTGAGGGAGGCGGCCTTGACCGTGACGGTGCTCCAGCCGGGGCGGACCTCGGGAGCCGGGCGCTCTCCCAACTCCAGGCCGGACAGCGGCTCGTCGCGGTCGATTCGGGCGGCGTAGACAGCGAACATGGCCCTGACGATAGGTTCCCCACCGGGGCGACGGAACCGTAGGGGCCTGTGAGACACACCCTCTTGCCAGGAGCGGTGCGCCGCTGCTCGGGCCGGGTGTTGCGCGACCCGGCGCTGCGACAGGCCACCGCAGCTACCGGAAACCACCCGAACAGCCGATCCCCCAGGTAAAGAAATGACCCCGCCCGAACCCGGACGGGGCCACCTCACAGGACTACCGGCAGCGTCAGCGCCGAGCCACACCCTCGGCCCGGGCCGCCGCCGCCACCGCCGCGGTCACCGCCGGCGCGACCCGCTCGTCGAACGGCGACGGGATGACGTAGTCGGCCGCGAGGTCGTCCCCGACCACGGCCGCCAGCGCCTCCGCGGCGGCCAGCTTCATCCCCTCCGTGATCCGGGAGGCCCGCACCTGCAGCGCCCCGGCGAAGATGCCGGGGAACGCCAGCACGTTGTTGATCTGGTTCGGGAAGTCCGACCGCCCGGTGGCGACCACCGCCGCGTACTTGTGCGCGACCTCGGGGTGCACCTCCGGGTTCGGGTTCGCCATGGCGAAGACGAACGCGCCCTCGGCCATCGACGCGACCGCGTCCTCCGGCACCGTCCCACCGGACACCCCGATGAACACATCGGCCCCGGCCAGCGCCGCCTCCAGCGACCCGGTGATCCCGGCCTTGTTCGTGAACCCGGCCAGCTCCCGCTTCACCGGCGTGAGGTCGTCCCGGTCCGCCGACACGACACCCTTGCGGTCGGCCACCGCGACATCCCCGATCCCGGCCTCGACCAGCATCTTCGCGATGGCGACACCCGCCGCGCCCGCGCCGGAGATCACGGCCCGCAGGTCGCCCACGGCCCGCCCGCTCAGCCGCGCGGCGTTCCGCAGGGCGGCGAGCGTGACGACCGCCGTACCGTGCTGATCGTCGTGGAAGACCGGGATGTCCAGCCGCTCCTGCAGCTTCCGCTCGATCTCGAAGCACCGCGGCGCCGAGATGTCCTCCAGGTTGACCCCGCCGAACGACGGCGCGAGCCGCACCACCGTCTCGACGATCTCGTCGACGTCCGTGCAGTTCAGCGCGATCGGGACCGCGTCCACGCCGCCGAACTGCTTGAACAGAATCGCCTTGCCCTCCATCACGGGGAGGGAGGCCTCGGGCCCGATGTCACCGAGCCCCAGCACGGCCGTACCGTCCGTCACGACGGCGACGACCGACGACTTCCACGTGTAGTCGTGCACCAGCTCCGGCTGCTCGGCGATCGCGCTGCACACCTTCGCGACGCCGGGCGTGTACGCCAGGGACAGGTCGTCCTTGTCACGGACCGGCACGGTGGCCTGCACGGCCATCTTGCCGCCGCGGTGCAGCGCGAACGCCGGGTCGAAGGAGTCGAGGGGCTCCGCACCGCCCTCGCCGCCCGTATCGCCGGTCTTGCTCTCGCTGCGAGGATTGACGATCTCCGCTGCCACTTCGTTTTACCCCTTAAATCTTCATTGGTTTGAGGGTGGCCACTCCTGGTGAGGGGTGGGCGGGACCGCGTACGGCCGTGGTCGTGCTCTGTACGTGATACGTACGGGCGCGTACGCGACGGGCGCGCCGCACACGCGCCCTGAGCCCCGGATGAGGGGTGTAAAGACCCTTCTTACCGGACGGACGCCGCCGACGACGAGTCCATAACGCGAAGGTCACATGCCGGTGCCCTGACTCTTCGTCCAAAATCAGGACAAGGCCTGGACAAACCATCGACAACCGCTCAGGCGTCGGCGAAGCCCTCGGCCCCCGTCTCGAAATCCCGGGATATGCCGAAGATCTTCCGGCCGGAAGGAATGATTCCTGTAGAAGGTCCGGCCGTGATGTACCGGAGTGGTGCGGTTCGGGGGTCGCCCGTTATCCGATTTTGACATGGCTGGCCCCCAGAATGGCGCAGTCCGAATGGCAAGATGCGGTAATCACACGAGGTCGCGACACTCGAAGACGTGTGTTCTCGTCGACCCACGGCACTGCCGACCCCTCGGCAGTCCACGGCACTGCCGAACCCATCGGCAGCGTCCCGCCCCATCGGCAACTCCACCCATCCGCCGGAGGAACCCACCATGACCGCAAGCTCCACCCGTCGTACGACCGCCGCCCGCTCCCGGCTAGCAGCGGTCGGTGCGATCGCGGTCGCAGGCGCGCTGATGCTCACCGGCTGCGGTGACCAGACCAAGGACAACGGGTCGGACAGCGAGACCGCGACGGCAGCGGCCCCGCTCGCCGACAAGCTGCCGAAGTCGATCCGCGACAAGGGCGTCATCAAGGTCGGTTCCGACATCGCCTACGCCCCCGTCGAGTTCAAGGACAGCTCGGGCAAGACGGTCGGTATCGACCCGGACCTCGCCGCTGCCATGGGCAAGCAGCTCGGGGTCGACTTCCAGTTCGAGAACGGCACGTTCGACACGCTGATCACGGGTCTGCGCTCCAAGCGGTACGACATCGCCATGTCCGCGATGACCGACACCAAGGACCGCCAGGAGGGCATCGACTCCGACACCGGCAAGAAGGTCGGCGAGGGCGTCGACTTCGTCGACTACTTCACCGCCGGTGTGTCGATCTACACCAAGAAGGGCGACGACCAGGGCATCAAGACCTGGTCGGACCTGTGCGGCAAGAAGATCGTGCTGCAGCGCGGCACGGTCTCCGAGGACCTCGCCAAGGCGGAGTCGAAGAAGTGCCCGGCCGGCAAGAAGATCGCCATCGAGCCCTTCGACAACGACCAGCAGGCCCAGACCCGCCTGCGCGCGGGCGGTGCCGACGCCGGCTCGTCCGACTTCCCGGTCGCCGCGTACGCCGTGAAGACCTCCGGTGGCGGCAAGGACTTCCAGCTGGTCGGCGAGCAGGTCGAGGCCGCGCCGTACGGCATCGCGGTCGCCAAGAACCAGACGCAGCTGCGGGACGCCCTCAAGGCCGCGATGGACGCGATCATCGACAACGGTGAGTACGACAAGATCATGAAGAAGTGGGGCGTCACGGACGGCGCCGTCAAGGAAGCCACCATCAACGGCGGCAAGTGACCGCGACCCAGCGGCACTGAAAGGCAACACCCGTGACTGTTGACATCGACAAGACGGCGGCGGACACGCCCCCGTCCGGCCCGGAGGCCATCAAGGCCATCCCGGTCCGCCACTACGGACGGTACGTCTCCGCCGTCGTCGCCCTCGCCCTGCTGGGCGGCGTCGTCTACGCGTTCTCCCAGGGCAGGATCAACTGGGACGCGATCCCGGACTACTTCTTCGACGACCGCATCCTGGACGGCGTCGGCAAGACGCTCCTGCTGACCGTGCTGTCCATGGCGATCGGCATCATCGGCGGCATCCTGCTCGCCGTGATGCGCCTGTCGAAGAACCCGGTGACCTCGTCGATCGCGTGGTTCTACATCTGGTTCTTCCGCGGCACCCCGGTCCTGGTCCAGCTGATCGTCTGGTTCAACCTGGGCCTGGTCTTCGAGTACATCAACCTCGGGCCGTTCTACAAGGACGAGTGGTCGGACTTCATGACCCCGTTCCTGACGGCACTGCTGGGCCTCGGCCTCAACGAGGCCGCGTACATGGCGGAGATCTGCCGGGCCGGTCTGCTCTCGGTCGACGAGGGCCAGACCGAGGCGTCGCACGCGCTGGGCATGAGCCACACCAAGACGCTGCGCCGGATCGTCATCCCGCAGGCGATGCGCGTGATCGTGCCGCCCACGGGCAACGAGGTCATCAACATGCTGAAGACGACCTCGCTGGTCTCGGTCGTCCAGTACCCCGAGCTGCTCCGCGCCGCCCAGGACATCGGCCAGACCTCCGGCGCCCCCGCCGAGATGCTGTTCCTGGCGGCGGCCTGGTACCTGCTGCTGACCTCGGTCTTCAGCATCGGCCAGTACTACCTGGAGCGGTACTACGCGCGTGGTTCGAGCCGGTCGCTCCCGGCCACGCCGTTCCAGAAGATCAAGGCGAACGTGCTGTCCCTGTCCAGCCGCTCGAAGCCGACGGGAGGCAAGGCATGACCGCCATGGTGAAGGCCGAGGGCGTCCACAAGTCCTTCGGCCCCGTCGAGGTCCTCAAGGGCATCGACCTGGAGGTGAAGTCCGGCGAGGTGTTCTGCCTCATCGGACCGTCCGGTTCCGGCAAGTCGACGTTCCTGCGGTGCATCAACCACCTGGAGAAGATCAACGCCGGCCGCCTGTACGTCGACGGCGAACTGGTGGGCTACCGGCAGAAGGGCGACAAGCTCTACGAGCTCAAGGACAGCGAGGTCGCCCTCAAGCGCCGGGACATCGGCATGGTCTTCCAGCGCTTCAACCTGTTCCCGCACATGACGGCCGTCGAGAACGTCATGGAGGCGCCGGTCCAGGTCAAGGGCGTGAACAAGGGCCAGGCCCGGCAGCGCGCCCTGGAGCTGCTGGACCGGGTGGGCCTGGCCGACAAGGCGGGCAGCTACCCCTCGCAGCTCTCCGGTGGCCAGCAGCAGCGCGTCGCCATCGCGCGGGCCCTCGCCATGGACCCGAAGCTGATGCTGTTCGACGAGCCGACGTCGGCGCTCGACCCGGAGCTGGTCGGTGACGTCCTGGACGTGATGCGCGACCTCGCCGAGTCCGGCATGACGATGATCGTCGTCACCCACGAGATGGGCTTCGCCCGCGAGGTGGGCGACAGCCTGGTCTTCATGGACGGCGGTGTGGTGGTCGAATCCGGTCACCCGCGCGAGGTGCTGACGAACCCGCAGCACGAGCGGACGAAGTCGTTCCTGTCCAAGGTGCTCTGACGGTACGCACGGCGAAGGGGCGGTACGGGATCTCCGTACCGCCCCCTTCGCGCTCCGTCGCGCGGGCTACTTCATGGCGAGCAGCAGCGTGTCGGAGGGCGAGCACCATACCGGCCTGGCCTCGCCGAATCCCTTCTCGCGCAGCACGCGCGCGTGCTGCGCCGCCGACGGCATGTCACCGTCGGCGTGGTCGCCGTAGATCTCGTAGCGCCGGGCCGTGGGTTCGGCGAGGACCGGGTCCTTGGCGGCGAGCTGCCACCACTCGGTCCAGCCGAGGACGCCGGATTCCCTGGCCTGTTCCATGCGGGCGTGGCGCTGGACGCGCTCGGCGGCGTTGATCCGGGGCGTCGTCTCGTCGATCATGTGGTCCGCGTTCATGAAGACCCCGCCGTCGCGGACGAGTCCGGCGAGGCGGCCGTAGAGTTCCGCGAGAGGTTCCCGGTGCAGCCAGTGCAGGGCCGTCGCGGTGAGGACGGCGTCGTACGAGTCGTGCGGCAGCCTGGCCGGCCAGTCGGGGTCCTTGAGGTCGGCGGTGACCAGGGTGACCCGGTCGTCGTCGGCGAAGGTGCCCTCGGCGATGGCGAGGAGTGCCGGGTCGAGGTCGACGCCGGTGCTGGTGGCGTCCGGGAACCGGGCGAGCAGCCGGGCGGTGATGCTGCCCGTGCCGCAGGCAAGGTCCAGGACGCGCGGGGCGGTGCCCACGACGGCCTCGACCATGTCAAGCATGATCCGGAACCGCTCCTCGCGGTCGGGCAGGTACCACTCCTGCTGCCGGTCCCAGCTCTCCTGCCAGGCCTGCCAGTCGGCAGTGGCGGTGGTCGTGTCCGCGTCCGTCATCGAGCCCCTCCCTCGTAATACCCTGGATGCACCATCAGCTGTTACAAGTGCGCGCTCACGACCATAAAGCCCCTCCGTAAGGACTACAAGTGGAACTGGCCTATTACTCGGACTATGCCGTGCGCCTCGTCAACACGGAGGAGCCGGCCCGGGGCAAGGACACCCTGACGTCGGTCGAGGCCGTCCGTGATCTGTTCGGCGCCCAGCAGTCGGCGGCCCGCCGCGCCACGGACGCGGACGTGACCCGCTTCCGCTCGGTCCGGGCCCGGCTGCGCGCGGTGTTCGAGGCGGCCGACGGCGGCGACGAGCAGCTCGCCGTGGACCTGCTGAACTCACTGCTGCTGGAGTTCCCGGTGAGCCCCCAGATCTCCGGGCACGACATCCGCGACGACGACGGCCGCCCGTTGTGGCACATGCACCTGGCGGACCACCCGTCCAACGCGACCGCGGGCTACGCGGCGATCGCGGCGATGGGCCTGGCGTTCCACCTGACCGAGTACGGCGTGGACCGGCTCGGCCTGTGCGAGGCCGCGCCCTGCCGCAACGCCTACCTGGACACCTCCACCAACCGCTCCCGGCGCTACTGCTCCGACCGCTGCGCGACGCGCGCCAACGTGGCGGCCTACCGGGCCCGCAAACGCCTGGAGGCGGCCCGGCCCGACCTGCCCGAGAGGACCGGCCTGGCGGCCGACAGCACCCAGCCGAGCAGCGCCCAGGGCGAGCGCCGGCCGGGCCTGAGCGGCCGGTAGCGGAAGCGGACCCGCCCCAGCACGAGGTCGTCGGGCACAACGCCGTAGTCGGTGCTGTCGCCGCCCGCGTACGCGTTGTCGCCGAGCACCCACCAGCCGTTCTCGCGCCGTTGGGCGGCCCTCTTGACGACCAGCAGGTCCTGCTGGAAGGGATGCCGCAGCACGACGACGTCACCGGGCTTGATCCGGGCGCCGTAATGCACCAGGAGCCGGTCCCCGTGGTACAGGGTGGGCACCATGGACGGCCCGGTCACCTCGGCCACCCCGAACGGCGCGGCCGGCCTTCCCCGTCCGGACTCCTGCGACAGCTCCGGCATCACCCGGCACCTCCCCGGTTCTTCCTCCACCAGTCTCAGTCTCACCCCGGACTTTTGTCCTAAGCCCATGGGGGCACTCGCGAAAACCCTTCCCCCAGGGAGTAATGTCCCCTGTGAGAAGACGATCACGAGGAAGGAATGCTCCATGCTTTCCCGCCTGTTTGCCCCCAAGGTCAAGGTCAGCGCACACTGCGACCTTCCCTGCGGTGTGTACGACCCGGCCCAGGCCCGCATCGAGGCGGAGTCGGTGAAGGCCATCCAGGAGAAGATGGCCGGCAACGACGACCCGCACTTCCAGGCGCGTGCCACCACCATCAAGGAGCAGCGCGCGGAGCTCGCGAAGCACCACGTGTCCGTGCTGTGGAGCGACTACTTCAAGCCGCCGCACTTCGAGAAGTACCCGGAACTGCACCAGCTGGTCAACGACACCCTGAAGGCCCTGTCGGCCGCCAAGGGCTCCACCGACCCGGCGACCGGCCAGAAGGCGCTGGACTACATCGCCCAGATCGACAAGATCTTCTGGGAGACCAAGAAGGCTTGATCGCCCCGTACGACGGAGGGGCCCGGCCGCCGATCCGGCCGGGCCCCTTCGTCGTACGCGCTCAGTGGAACTGAGGCACGATCAGGTAGATCCCGTACGCCACCACGGCCGCGCAGGCGAGGAAGCACAGGGCGGCCTGCCCCAGGCCGAGGGCGCTGCTGCCGCCCGGGTGTTCGCGGGCGCCCTCCAGCCGGGCGAGGCCGAGGACGCCGAGGGCGAAGACGACGACCACGGCCACGGTGACGCCGAGGCTCACCGCGGTGACCTGGCCGAGTGCGGTCCAGTCCAGATGCATGTCGACTCCCGGTCGTTCAGGCGGCCGCGCCGACCTTGGCCGGCGGCTCGGTACGGAGGGTGACCTCGTGCGTGTCGTTGACGTTGTGCGCGTGCACCGGGTTGCGGCGGGAGAGCGCCACGATGCCCGCGGCGAGGGCGGCGCCGACCAGGGCGACGACCGCCGTCCCGAGGTCGCCGCCGTTCTGCACGACCGCGGCGGCCAGGCCGCCGACCAGCGCGGCGGCGGGCAGGGTGATCACCCAGGCGACCGCCATGCGGCCCGCGACGCCCCAGCGGACCTCCGCGAGCCTGCGGCCCAGCCCCGCGCCGAGGATGCTGCCCGAGGCGACCTGGGTGGTGGACAGGGCGAAGCCGAGGTGGGCGGAGGTCAGGATGACGGTCGTGGAGGCCGTTTCGGCCGCGAAGCCCTGCGGCGACTGGATCTCGGTGAGGCCCTTGCCCATGGTGCGGATGATCCGCCAGCCGCCGAGGTACGTGCCGAGGCCGATGGCGAGGCCCGCGGAGGCGATGACCCACAGGGGCGGACCGGCGTCGTGGCCGAGCGCCCCGGCCGAGATCAGGGTGAGGGTGATGACGCCCATGGTCTTCTGCGCGTCGTTGGTGCCGTGGGCGAGCGAGACGAGCGAGGCGGAGGCGATCTGGCCGACGCGGAAGCCCTTGGTGACGGACTCCTTGCGGGCGCGGTCGGTGAGCCGGTAGGCGAGGTAGGTGGCGAGCAGCGCGGCGACCCCGGCCACGACCGGCGAGGCCACCGCCGGGACCAGCACCTTCTCGACGACCTTGTCGAAGTTGACCCCGTGGCTGCCCGCCCCCACCCACACGGCTCCGATCAGCCCGCCGAACAGGGCGTGCGAGGAGCTGGAGGGCAGTCCGACGAGCCAGGTCAGCAGGTTCCACAGGATCGCCCCGACCAGCCCCGCGAAGATCATTCCCGGGGTGACGAGGGTGTCGTCCACGATGCCGCCCGAGATGGTCTTGGCCACCTCGGTGGACAGGAAGGCGCCGACGACGTTGAGGACACCGCTGATCAGGACCGCCGTTCGGGGGGCGAGCGCGCCGGTGGCGATGGACGTCGCCATCGCGTTCGCCGTGTCGTGGAAGCCGTTGGTGAAGTCGAACGCGAGCGCCGTCACGATGACGACGGCCACGAGGAACGTGATGTGGTCCATTCCTGAATGCAAACAAGCCCAGGCCAATAGGCGGGGAACGGCGAGGCAAAGGCTGGTCAAGGTTCATGCGGGTGGCCGTGGCGGCTGCCCCATAGGATCGCGGCCATGACGATCCGCTGGACGTACGCCTTCGCCGACCGGCCGCGCGAGGTCTTCGGTGCCGCCTGTGACTTCTGGACCGCGGTGACGGGAACCCGGCTCTCCGAACTCCGCGGCGACCACTCCGAGTTCGTCACCATGCTCCCGGACGGCGCCGACGCGTGCGTGAAGGCCCAGGCGGTCGGGTCGGGTCCCGGCGGAGCGCACCTGGACTTCTGCGTGACGGACGTGCGGGAGTTCGCCGACACGGCCGTGCGGCTCGGTGCGCGGGTGGTGCAGGACCTCGGCTCGCTCGTCGTGCTGCGGTCGCCGGGCGGGCAGTTGTTCTGCGCCGACCCCTGGCGAGGGCAGGCGTCGCGGCCGGGCGTCGTGCGGGGCAGCCGGCTCGACCAGGTGTGCGTCGACGTCCCGCCCTCGGCGTACGACGCCGAAGTCGCCTTCTGGAGCGCCCTGCTGGCCGGCTGGGAGTCGCGGCCCGGCGCCCTCCCCGAGTTCCACGTGCTCGCACCGCCGCCCGGCCTGCCGGTCCGGCTGCTTCTGCAACGCCTCGAGGAGGAGCGCCCGGTCTCCGCCCACCTCGACCTCGCCTGCGCGGACGTCGAGGCGACCCGGGCGTGGCACGAGGAACTCGGAGCCGGGTACGTGGCCGCCTTCTCCGGCTGGACGGTGATGCGCGACCCGACGGGCGGCACGTACTGCCTGACGAGCCGGGATACGGAGACGGGCGGGCTGCGGCTCTAGTCCGTCTCCGCGTACGCGCACAGGACCGCCCCGACGCCCTCGGGGGTCGGGCAGGGCGGCAGGTCCGGTGTCTCGTCGGGGTCGGTCCGCTCCCAGACGTACGGCCCCTGCGGCTCCGTCGAGTCCTGCACCCAGAGGGTCAGCCCGCCCGCGACGACCACGACCACCGCCCACACGATCACGGCCCGGCGCCAGAGCCTGCGCCGCCGCTCCCCCGTCATGCCCATGCCGCACACGCTAGTCCCTCAACCGCGCCGTCCGGGACCGGAGATGGCGTGGCTCGGGCGTTCCAGGAGGTGGGCTCGTGCGGCGTCCGCACCGGCGCATCCGTCGGCGACGGCTCGTCAGATGTCCCCGGACCCGTCCATGATCGGGCGGATCACGACCGAGTGGTCGGGGGCGCCGGCCGGCTGGGGGCAGCGGGCGACGCGCTCGGCGATCTCCGTGACCCGCTGCAGGCTCTCGCACTCCAGGACCCAGTAGCCGGCCGGCAGTTCCTCGGTCTCGCCGTACGGGCCGTCGGTGATGACGGCCTTGCCGTCGGTCCCGAGGGTGACGTGCCGGGTCTGTGCCGGCTCGGCCAGGCCCTGCGCGTCGACGAGCTCACCGGTCTCGGCGAGGTCGTCGTTGATGGCTCCCATGTAGGAGAACATGGCCTGCAGCTCCTCCTCGCTCCAGGAGGGGGAGGACGCCGACGCCTTGCCGCGCATCGCTTCGTAGTCCGCTTGGGCGCCCTGCACCATGACCAGGTACTTCATCAGTCCGCTCCGTCGGCTCGCACCGCTCTGCCGGGCGGGGTCGTCGCAGGTGGGGCGGCGCCCCGGGCGGGACGGGCGGCCTCCTGCCCGGTGCCCTCGAGGGTGTGGCGCACCGCGCCCTGCTCGTCGCAGGCCGCGCACGCGGGGTTGTGGCAGGGGCCCGCCACCCATCGCGGCACCCACGCGCCCAGCGTCTTGTGGCGCCGGACGACTGTCTCCACCGGCTGTCCGCAGGCCGGACAGACCTGTCCTTTGCTGCCCATGTCCTCAGGGTAGGACGGTCCGGGCCTCAGCGCTTCCTGCTGTACGTGCGCACCAGCACGCCGTTGCCGAACGTGCGCGCCGACTCCAGTGCGAACTCCGAGACCGCGAATCCGGAGCCGAACATGGGCATGCCCGTGCCGTACACGAGCGGGTAGGACTTGATGACCAGCTCGTCGATCTGGTCGAGCAGTTCTCCCGCGAGGCGGGAGCCACCGCACAGGTAGATGCCGAACTCGCCGTCCTCGCCCTTGAGTTGACGGACCTTGTCGACCAGGTCGTCCGCGATGATCTCGACGTTCGGGTCGGGCGACTCCCGCAGGGTGCGGGAGGCGACGTACTCGCGCAGGTGGGCGTAGGGGCTGGTGACGCCCTCCTTGAGGGCGAGGTCGTAGCTGGCCCGGCCCTGGATGATCGTGTCGAACCGCTTGTTCTCCAGGTCGTCGATGCCGGTGGCGCGGCGGCCCTGGGTCGGGATGGTCTCCGGGTACTCCGCCTTGAGGAAGGCGAAGAACTCCTCGTCGACGAAGGGGAGCATCGCCGACGCGTCGCCGCCCGGGTCCCCGATGAAGCCGTCGAGGGAGCAGGCGATGAAGTACGTGAGCTTTCGCAAGCCGGTCTCTTTTCGTAGGCTGCCGCCGCAACAACTTCAGTTGTAGTGCTCCTGCTGTAGTGGTTGCAAGGGAATAACCGCGAGTCGTCGAAGTGGGAGAAGGGACTCCGCATGGCCAGCAACCCCGGGCGCCGGGCCGCGCTCGTCGACGCCGGTGTCGAGGTGCTCGCGCGGGAGGGGGCGCGGGGGCTGACGTTCCGCGCGGTGGACGCGGAGGCGGGCGTGCCGGTGGGCACCGCCTCCAACTACTTCACCGACCGCGCCGACCTGCTGCGCCAGATCGACACCCGGCTGCACGTACGGCTCGCGCCCGATCCGGACGTGGTCGCCGGGTTGATGACCCGGCCGAAGGACCGCTCACTCGTCACGGCGTTCATGCACGACCTCATGGCCCGCGCGACCCGCGACCGCACGGGCTATCTGGCCCTGATGGAGCTGCGCCTGGAGGCCACCCGGCGCCCCGAACTGCTCGCCTCCTACACCAGGTCGGTGCGCGGTGACCTGGAGGAGGCCATGGAGTTCCACCGGGCGGCCGGGCTGCCCGGCGGTGACGAGTCCGTCGCCGTGCTGTACCTGGCCATGCTCGGGCTGCTCCTGGAGCACCTGACGCTGCCGGGCGTCCTGGAGGGCGTTCTGCCCGGGGTGGACGTGCCGGACGGGCTGGTGGAGCGGATCGTGGCGACGGTGCTGCCGGAGGGGGAGGGGTCTCCGGAGGACCGGCACCAGGAGGACCGCCACCAGGAGGACCGAGACCGGCCGGCCGGGCAGGGCTGAGGCGCTGAGGCCGGTAGGGAAGCTGAGAGCCGGTCGGAGAAGTCAGGTCAGGATGCCCGGTGCGGCCTGGGCTCGCGCCACATCGGCCACATGGTCGGGCCGTCGGGGAGTTCCAGGACCGGGCCGGCGAGCTGGAAGCCGAGGCGCTCGTACAGCTTGCGGCTGCGGGCGTTGCTGGCCTCCAGATACGCCGGCTGTCCCTCACGGTCGCAGCGGTCGAGGGCCGACTCGATGAGCGCGGTGCCGAGGCCCTCGCTCTGGCGGCCCGGGGTCACGCCGATCATCCACAGGTACGCGTGGGCCCGCCCGGAGGGGTGGATGGCGGCCGTCAGCCGGCCGATCGCCTCGATGCGCTCGTTGTCCGGGTCCACGGCCTGGCGCACCTGGGCCGGACCGTCGTCCTCGGCGTCGGCGTCGTGTTCGTCGGCCGGCATGGACAGCCACAGCGCGCAGGCCGAGCCGTCCTCGGTGAGGTCGATGCGCCCGGACGCGAGGACCACGTCGGTGAAGGCGGCCATGAGCCCGGCGTGCTTGGCACGGCGGTCCGCCGCGCCGGGGAAGACCCAGCCGCTCACGGGGTCGTCCTGGAACGCCTCGTCGAGAAGCCGGACCACCAGGTCCCGGTCCCCCTCGCCCGCCGTCCGGATCGCCACGCCCATGTCCCGCCCCTTCGCTCGTTCCGAGCTCGTCCCGACGGGCGTTGATCGTAGGGCCGTCCGGGGCCGTCCCGGACGGTGGGGCGGGAGCTTGGCGGGATTCAGTCGAACATCCGCCCGGAGATGATCGCCCCGGGCGCGCGAGAAGGCGGGCCCCGCACCCCGTGGGGAAGTGCGGGACCCGCCGGCCGGAGCCCGGCGGCCGTGCGGAGTCAGGAGCCGCACAACCCCCGGCGCTCCGGGGTCTCTTCACCTTCGGACGCCCGAAGGGTCACCGGTTGGGTGCCTCTTCGGACGCCCGAAGGGTCACCCGGTGCTGCCGCGTCGACCGGCCGCGTGCCTACCGTCAGCTGCTGCGCCGCGTCACGAACTCGGCGAGGGCCAGCAGACCGCCCGCCGCCTCCGGGCCCGGCACCGCGCGCGCCAGTTGCTGCATCGCCCGGGCCATCCGGTCGGCCGCCTGGCCCTGGGCCCAGTCACGGCCGCCCGCGCGCTCCACGGTCAGGGCGATGTGGTCCAGGTCCTCCTTGTCGTGGGGACGTGCGTACAGTTCGGCGAGTTCGGCGGCCGCCGGTGTGCCGGAGGCGCAGGCCGCGACGATCGGCAGGGACTTCTTGCGCGCGGCCAGGTCCGCACCGACGGGCTTGCCGGTACGGCTCGGATCGCCCCATATGCCGATGACGTCGTCGATGAGCTGGAAGGCGAGCCCGGCCTCCCGGCCGAACGCGTCCAGCGCCGCCACGTCCGCGTCCCCGGCGCCCGCGTACAGCCCGCCGATCGCGCACGCGCTGCCCAGCAACGCGCCGGTCTTGGCCTCCGCCATGGCGAGCACCTCGTCCAGCGTGACCTCGCCGGGGCCGCGCCGCTCCAGGGCCGTGTCGGCGTGCTGTCCGGCGCACAGTTCGACCACGCAGTCCGCGAGCCGGGCGGCGGCGGCCGGGGACGCCGGATGCGGGTCCTCGACGAGCAGCCGCAGGGCCAGCGCCTGCAGGGCGTCCCCGGCGAGGATCGCGTCGGCGTCGCCGAACACGGTCCACGCGGTGGGCCGGTGGCGGCGGGTGGCGTCCCGGTCCATCACGTCGTCGTGCAGCAACGTGAAGTTGTGGACCAGCTCCACCGCCGCGGCCGCCCGGACCGCCCCCGCCCGGGCCTCGGGTCCGCCGAGGGCGGCCGCGGCGGTGAGGACGAGCGCGGGGCGGATCGCCTTGCCCGAGCCGCCCTCGGCCGGAGTTCCGTCCTCCCGTTCCCAGCCGAGGTGGTAGAGCGCGATCCGGCGCATCGGCCCGGGCAGCGAGCCGACCGCGGCCCGCAGCACCGGGTCGACCTCCGCCCGGGCCCGCTCCAGGAGCATGACCGCCTCGTGCCCCTCGGCCGGTCCCGGCCGGCCGTCCTGCTGCGTCTCGATGGGCTCCCGCCTTTCCGGCGCCCCGGCCGCACGCCGGGGCTCGGCGACGCGCCGCCCGCCGGGTGCGGGCACCGTCGTCTCCGTCCTGGACTCGGTATCCGTGAGGGACTCACCCATGGGACCGCCTCGGAGAACGAGCGGACGGTGGCGCTTCCGCTGCCGCTGGGCGCGTACCCCGGGGGTGTACCCGCCCCGCCGGGCGGGGACACGGCCGACGTACCGGAAGCGTCACCGCCAGCGGCCGATCTCGACGTTCTCCAGGACGCCGAGCGCGTCCGGTACCAGGACCGCGGCCGAGTAGTACGCC
This sequence comes from Streptomyces sp. SudanB52_2052, assembly GCF_964272415.1. Lineage (NCBI taxonomy): Bacteria > Bacillati > Actinomycetota > Actinomycetes > Kitasatosporales > Streptomycetaceae > Streptomyces > Streptomyces sp. SudanB52_2052. The sequence goes on from NZ_OZ186796.1 coordinate 3,063,349, forward strand.
GTGACCAGGTACTTGATGATGGCCTGTTCGTTGATGCCCATGAAGCGCACCGACAGGCTCGGCTCGATCTCGTCCGGGATGCCGGAGGCCCGCAGACCGATGACGCCCTGGTCGCTCTCGCCGGTACGCATGGCGATGATCGACGTCGTACGGGCTTCCGTCACCGGGATCTTGTTGCACGGGAAGATCGGCACGCCGCGCCAGGTGGGGATGCGGTTGCCGGCCATGTCGATGGTCTCCGGGACCAGCCCCCGCTTGTTGAGCTCACGGCCGATCGCGGCGATCGCGCGCGGGTGGGCGAGGAGCAGCTTGGTGCCGCGGCGCCGGCTGAGCAGCTCGTCCAGGTCGTCCGGGCTGGGCACGCCGTCGTGCGGCTGGATCCGCTGGTCGTACTCGCAGTTGTGCAGGAGGCCGAAGTCGCGGTTGTTGATGAGTTCGTGTTCCTGGCGCTCCTTCAGCGCCTCGACCGTCAGCCGGATCTGCTGCTCGGTCTGGTTCATCGGCTGGTTGTAGAGGTCGGCCACGCGCGTGTGGATGCGCAGCACGGTCTGGGCGACGCTCAGTTCGTACTCACGGGGCCGGGCCTCGTAGTCGACGAACGTGTGCGGGATGTCCGGCTCGCCGGAGTGGCCGGCGGCGAGGTCGATCTCCTTTTCGCCGTACTTGTTGGAGCGCTGCCGGGGGATCGCGCGGCGCTGCTCCAGGTGCTCGCGCAGCGAGTCCGAGCGCTCCGCGATCTGCTCGAAGTCCTGGCGGGGCAGCACGAGTACGGTGCACGCGGTGAGCGCGCGGGCGGTGTACTCCCAGATGGCGTCCTGGTTCAGCAGGGCCTCGTCGCCGAAGTAGGCGCCGTCGGCGAGGACTCCGAGCGACTCGTCGTCGCCGTACGGGCCCGTGCCGATCTTCTCCACCCTGCCGTGTGCGAGCAGGTACACCTCGTCGGACTGGCTGCCGAAGGAGGCGATCACCTCCCCGGCCTGGATCTCCCGCTGTTCGCAGCGGCGGGCGATCTCGGAGAGCACCTCCTCGTCCTCGTACGACCGCAGAGCGGGCAGTTCGCCCAGCTCCGCGGGGATGATCTCGACCCGGTCGCCGGTCTTCACGAACGTCATCCGGCCGTCGCCCACGGCGAACGTCAGTCGCCGGTTCACCCGGTACGTACCACCCTGGATGTCCACCCAGGGCAGCATGCGCAGCAGCCAGCGGGAGCTGATCTCCTGCATCTGCGGCACGGACTTGGTCGTGGTGGCCAGGTTCCGCGCGGCCGCCGTGCCGAGACTCTGCTGCGGCTTGGTCTCCTCCGTGCGGACCTCTTCGCCTACCGACATAGAGAACTGCCCTCCCGGTTGTGATCGACGCCCATATGCCTCGGGCATCGACGTGCACGCCCAAGCCTTCCGCAGGAAGCGCGGCTGTGCTATTACCCGAAAGAGCGGGAATGGATCTTCGTACTACTGGGCAGGAGGGGGCCCGTTCCGGCGTTCGACGGGCCCGCGGCGGAGCCAGGGCCGGGTGGCGACAACCGGTGGGAACCTGTCGGTAATGCCTCTGGGGCCCGCCCGGGGCCGGTTCTAGCGTGGTGGCCCGTCCCCGCCGGCCATCCCAGAAACGGTCCCTCCATGCAGTACATCGCGCCGATCGTGATCGGGGTCCTCTACGCCCTGTTGATGTCCTTCGTCCGCGAGCCTCACCGGCGGCGGCTGAACGCGGTGATGGTCGCCGGTGCCGGCGCCGCGTACCTCAGCGGCGGCGGCCTGGGCGGCTGGGAGTTCGCCTTCACCGCGCTCGTCACCTACGTGGCCTTCCGCGGCCTGGAGTCGTGGACCTGGATCGGCGTCGGATGGCTGCTGCACACTGCCTGGGACGTCGTCCACCACATCAAGGGCGACCCGATCATCCCGTTCGCCCACACGTCCTCCCTGGGCTGCGCGATCTGCGACCCGGTGATCGCGCTCTGGTGCCTGCGCGGAGGGCCGTCGCTCCTCGCGCTCGCGCGCAACCGGCGCGGGCGGGGGCCGTCGGAACCCGGTCCGGACGTCAGCCGCGAGACCCCGTCCCCCACGCGCGGGTGACAATGGCCGCGTGACCAGCCCCGACACCCCCGGACTCGCCGCACTGGGCCCCCGGCTGCCGTCGCCGGTGCAGGAGGTCGTGGACGGCCGCTTCGAGCGCCGGGGCGTCCGGCTGCTGCTGAAGCGGGACGACCTGATCCACCCGGAGCTGATCGGCAACAAGTGGCGCAAGCTGGCACCGAACCTGGCGGCGGCGGCCGACCGTACCGTCGTCACCTTCGGCGGCGCCTGGTCCAACCACCTGCGTGCCACGGCCGCCGCCGGCCGGCTGCTCGGCATCCCCACGGTCGGCGTCGTCCGCGGCGACGAGCTGGCCGGCCGGCCCCTCAACCCGTCGCTGGCCCGGTGCGCGGCCGACGGCATGCGGCTGCACTTCGTCGACAGGGCCACGTACCGCCGCACGTCCGAGCCGGGAGTCCTGGCCGGGATCCTGCGCGCGGCGGACGCCGAGGAGGGCTACGTCGTCCCCGAGGGCGGCAGCAACGCCGCGGCGGTGCGCGGCTGCCGGGCGCTCGGCGCCGAACTGCGCGGTCGGGCCGAGGTGGTCGCCGTGGCCTGCGGCACCGGCGGCACGCTGGCGGGCCTGGCCGCCGGTCTGGCCCCGGGGCAGCGCGCCCTGGGGGTGCCGGTCCTCAAGGGCGGCTTCCTGACCGCCGACACGGAGGCACTGCAGCGGCAGGCCTTCGGCGGGCCGCGCGGTGACTGGGGCATGGACGACCGCTTCCATTTCGGCGGCTACGCGCGCGTGCCCGACGAGCTGGACGCCTTCGCTGCGGACTTCGAGCACCGTCACAGCCTGCCCGTCGAGCGCCTGTACGTCGCCAAGCTGCTGTACGGGCTCGTCGCCCTGGCCGAGGAGGGCGCCTTCGCGCGCGGGACGACGGTGGCGGCCGTGGTCACCGGCCGCCCCTTCCCGTGACGCCCGGCCCGGTCGCTACGCCGCCTCCCGGAAGGCCGCCGCCTCCTCCAGGTCCAGCCTGCGCAACAGGGTCCGCAGCATCTCGTCGTCGATGTACCGGCCGTCCCGGAGCCTGACGAACACCTCGCGTTCGGCGCTGATCATCTCCCGGGACAGCCGCCGGTAGGTGTCGTCGACGGACTCACCGGTGACCGGGTTGGCCTGCCCGAGCCGCTCCCAGACGGCGTTGCGGCGGCGCTCCAGGACGGTGCGCAGCCGGTCGGCGAGCGGCCCGGGCAGGGCGTTGCGCTCGTCGGAGAGGAGTTCGTCCAGGCGCCGCTCGGCGGCCCGGGAGGCCTGCGCCTGGGCGTTGGCCTCGGCGAGCGTCTCGGCCTGCGCGTCCCGCCCGGGGAACTTCAGCAGGCGGATCAGCGGCGGCAGGGTCAGGCCCTGCACGACCAGGGTCCCGATGACCGTCGTGAAGGTCAGGAACAGGATGAGGTTGCGCTGCGGGAACGGTTCCTCGCCGCCGTGCATGGTCAGCGGGATGGAGAAGGCGATCGCCAGCGAGACCACGCCCCGCATGCCGGCCCACGCGATGACGAACGGCCCCTTCCAGGTCAGCCGCCCCTCCCGCTCCCGGATGCGCGCCGACATCATCCGTGGCAGGAAGGTCGCCGGGTAGACCCAGACGAACCGGGCCGCGACGACCACCAGGAAGACGGCGACGGCGTACCAGGCGGCCTCGACGCCCTCGTACTCGCCGAGGCCCCGGAGCACCACCGGCAGCTGCAGCCCGATCAGCGCGAACACCGCGGACTCCAGGACGAAGGCGACCATCTTCCACACCGCCTCCTCCTGGAGACGCGTGGCGAAGTCGACCTCCCACGCGCGATGTCCCAGGTAGAGCGCGACGACCACGACCGCGAGGACCCCGGAGGCGTGCACCTGCTCGGCGGCGGCGTACGCGACGAACGGGATCAGCAGGGAGAGCGTGTTCTGCAGCAGCGCCTCCTTCACGTGCGTCCGCAGCCAGTGGATCGGCGCCATCAGCACCAGCCCGAACAGGACGCCGCCGACCGCCGCGACCAGGAACTCGCCGATGCCCCCGGCCCAGGTCGCGCCCTCGCCGACGGCGGCGGCCAGGGCGACCCGGTAGGCGGTGATCGCGGTGGCGTCGTTCAGCAGGGACTCGCCCTGGAGGATCGTGGTGATCCGCGACGGCAGCCCGACCCGACGTGCCACGGCGGTGGCCGCGACCGCGTCCGGCGGCGCCACGACCGCGCCGAACACCAGGGCCGCCGTCAGCGGCAGGTCCGGCACGATCAGGTACAGGGCCCAGCCGACGACGAAGGTCGCGAACAGTACGTACCCGACGGACAGCATGGCGACCGGCCGCAGCTGTGCCCGCAGGTCGAGGTACGAGCTGTCGGTGGCGGCCGTGTGCAGCAGCGGGGGCAGGATGAGCGGCAGGACGATGTGCGGGTCGAGGGTGTAGTCGGGCACCCCGGGGACGTAGCTGACCACCAGCCCCACCGCCACCAGCAGCAGCGGCGCCGGCACCGGGGTGCGCCGCGCGGCCGCGGCGATCGCGGCGCTGCCCGCCACCAGCAGCAACAGTGGCATCACGTCCATCGTTCTCGCCCGCCCTCTTTTTTCGACGCGGTCTTCCGCTGGACCGTCGTAACCTGGCAATCATGAAACAGTGCACGCATGCCGACGCGCTGCCGCACCCCGAGCCCGTCCCGCTCAGCGAGACGTGTCCGGAGTGTCTGGCGGAGGGCATGGATCCGGTGCAACTGCGGCTGTGCCTCAGCTGCGGTCACGTCGGCTGCTGCGACTCCTCGCCGGGACGGCACGCGGCGGAGCACCACAAGCAGTCCGGTCACCCCGTGATGCGGACCCACGAGCCCGGGGAGACCTGGCGGTGGTGTTTCGTCGACCATGTTCTGGTGTGACTCGACAGGACCCCGGCGGCGGACGGTTCGACCGTCTGACGTCTGGGTACGTCAACCCGGCGCGCGCTCTTCCCATTTGGGCCCGCCCAACCCCTAGACACGGAGCGTATCCACAGGTTTACTGTGAGTGACTGCAAGGGGTTGGGGTCCCGGGGACAGGACCGTTGAGAGCGCGATAGCGTCACCGCTGAACCACGTATCGCGTTACCCCCGGGGGGCGACCCTCGGTCCTAGAACGCTTGTACCACCATGGAGGTGAGGGTGTCCCAGATCGCAGGCGAGCCCGCGACCCAGGACTTCGTGGAAGTCCGGCTGCCGGCCGCGGGTGCCTACCTGTCGGTGCTGCGTACGGCCACGGCCGGTCTCGCGGCCCGTTTGGACTTCACCCTCGACGAGATCGAGGACCTGCGCATCGCGGTGGACGAGGCCTGCGCGATCCTGCTGCAGCAGGCCGTGCCCGGCTCGGTGCTCAGCTGTGTCTTCCGCCTCGTCGACGACTCACTCGAGGTCACCGTCTCGGCACCGACCACGGATGGTCATGCCCCCTCGCGGGACACGTTCGCCTGGACCGTCCTGTCCGCCCTGGCGGGCAAGGTCTCCTCTGCCGTGGACAAGGACAAAACCGTTTCGATCAGCCTCTACAAACAGCGCGGCGCGGGACCCGGGCCGGCGTGAGGAACGAGGACGGGCCGGTGCGGGACGAAGAGCGCAGCACACGAGAGCTGCCGGCCGAGGGCACAGGCACGGGCACGGGCGGTCCGAGCGGGCCCCGGCCCATGGCGGACGGCATCGACGGCATCCCCGAACAGGCCCGCCCGCATCCTGAGGACGACTCCGCGGGGGCCGTCCTCCCGGGCGGCGGGCGGCAGGAGCGGGACGGTGCCGTGCGGAGCGCGCCTCCGGGCGGGGGGATCACCGCATCCCCCGTCCAGGGGGGTCCTCCCACTCGCGGGAAGTCGAGAGTGGCGGAGGAGGCGAGGGCTCGGGGAAGGGCGACGGGCGGGACGATGAGCGAGCACGAGCGACACTCCGAGGACGACACGCCGAGCGCGCACCACACCCAGGGCGCGCAGCACGGCTCGCCGGACCGCAGCGGGGCGCGCGAGATGTTCCTCAAGCTGCGCACCCTGAGCAACGGCAGTCCCGAGTACGCGGAGCTGCGCAATCAGCTGGTCCGCATGCACCTGCCGCTCGTGGAGCACCTGGCGCGCCGCTTCCGCAACCGCGGCGAGCCGCTGGACGACCTGACACAGGTCGCCACGATCGGGCTGATCAAGTCGGTCGACCGCTTCGACCCGGACCGCGGCGTGGAGTTCTCCACGTACGCGACCCCGACGGTCGTCGGCGAGATCAAGCGCCACTTCCGCGACAAGGGCTGGGCGGTGCGCGTCCCGCGCCGGCTGCAGGAGCTGCGCCTGTCGCTGACCACGGCGACGGCAGAGCTCTCGCAGCTGCACGGCCGCTCCCCCACGGTCCACGAACTCGCCGAGAAGCTGGCGATCTCGGAGGAGGAGGTCCTGGAGGGCCTGGAGTCCGCCAACGCGTACTCCACGCTGTCCCTGGACGTCCCCGACACCGACGACGAGTCCCCGGCGGTCGCCGACACCCTCGGCGCGGAGGACGAGGCGCTGGAGGGCGTGGAGTACCGGGAGTCCCTCAAGCCGCTGCTGGAGGACCTCCCGCCGCGCGAGAAGCGGATCCTGCTGCTGCGCTTCTTCGGGAACATGACCCAGTCGCAGATCGCGCAGGAGGTCGGCATCTCGCAGATGCACGTCTCCCGGCTGCTGGCGCGCACGCTGGCGCAGCTCCGGGAGAAGCTCCTCGTCGAGGAGTGACGGCTACTTCTCCGTAGCGCCGGGGTTGCCGGGCCCGCGGATTCCGAGGGCCCGGGTCGTCTCCGGATTCACCAGCAGTACGAGCGCGGCGACGGCCACGACCGCGAGGGCGATGCCACCCGGGATGGCCATGCTGTCCGCCTGCAGCAGGTTGTAGGCGACCGGCAGCGCCATGAGCTGGGTGATGACGGCCGGGCCGCGGCTCCAGCTGCGGCGGCCGAGCAGCCCGCGCGCGGCGAGCAGCGGCAGCAGCGCGAGCACGACCAGCGTGATCCCCCCGGTGACGGCCTGCTGCCGGTCGTCGGGATGACCCGTGACGCCGAGGACGAGGATCCAGACGCCGCCGACGACCAGCGCGAGCCCCTCCAGCGCGGCCAGCAGCGCGGCGTACGTCAGACGGCGCGGGCGGGGGCCGCTGTTCTCCGGGGTGGTGGGGGTCTGCTCACTGCTCACCCCTGAAGGGTAGCCCTCGTCGTACGCGCCCCCCGTGGCGAGGTTCACCCCAGGTCTCTTACCCGATCCCTACCTCGGTCTGGGCCCGGTACCCCCCAGTAGGTACGCTGCCAGTCATGCGTGCACTCCTCGTGGTCAATCCGGCGGCAACCACCACAAGTGCGCGCACACGCGACGTACTGATCCACGCGCTCGCCAGTGAGATGAAGCTGGAGGCGGTCACCACCGAGTACCGCGGCCACGCGCGCGACCTGGGCCGGCATGCGGCGGACAGCGACGACATCGACCTGGTGGTGGCGCTCGGCGGCGACGGCACGGTCAACGAGGTGGTCAACGGCCTGCTGCACACCGGACCCGCCCCGGGGCACCTCCCCGGCCTCGCGGTGGTGCCGGGCGGCTCCACCAACGTCTTCGCCCGCGCCCTGGGCCTGCCCAACGACGCCGTGGAGGCGACCGGCGCCCTGCTGGACGCGCTGCGTGACGGCAGCGAACGCACCGTCGGACTCGGCCTGGCCTCCGGCACGCCGGGCACGGAGGACGAGGCGGTGCCGGCCCGCTGGTTCACCTTCAACGCGGGCCTCGGCTTCGACGCCGGTGTGGTGGGCCGGGTGGAGCAGCACCGCGAGCGCGGCCGGAAATCCACACACGCTCTTTACGTACGCCAGGCCATGCGGCAGCTCCTGGGCGAACCGAACCGGCGGCACGGGACGATCACACTGGAGCGGGCCGGCGAGGACCCGGTCACGGATCTGGTGCTGTCCATAGTCGCGAACACCTCCCCATGGACGTTTCTGGGGAATCGCCCGATATACGCGGCACCTAAGGCCTCGTTCGATACCGGGCTCGATCTCTTCGCTCTCAGCCGCCTCTCCACCGCGGCGGTTGCCCGGTATGGCACCCAGTTGCTCACTTCGTCCCCCGAGCGCGGACCCCACGGCAAGCACGCCACCTCTCTGCACGACTTGACAGAGTTCACCTTGCATTCGAAGGCGCCTCTCCCCCTCCAGATGGACGGTGACCACCTGGGGCTGCGAACGAGCGTGACGTTCACAGGCGTACGCCGTGCACTGCGTGTGATTGTGTGAGCAGAACTGGCTAAAGTCCTTTCACTCGAACGTTTAGGCCAGGATCCACCCCATGGAAGTACGGCTGTGACCTAGTCGACACCGAAGAATCAAAAAAAACTTTCCAGAAGGGGTTGTATCCGCCGCTGAGGTTTGCGAGTCTCTACGTGGCGATCGGGACGGCCCGCAACACCGGCCTCCACTGATCACCAGAACCCCTCTTCAACTCACAGGACCCACGCCAGGGAACCTGGCGGTCGGCCCTTCACTTGTTGAGGGATTCGTGAAAGCGTTCACATTCACAAGCACCTGCACGTAATATCAAGGAGAGGTAGCAGCCATGGACTGGCGTCACAACGCCGTTTGCCGCGAGGAAGACCCCGAGCTCTTCTTCCCCATCGGCAACACCGGTCCTGCGCTGCTGCAGATCGAGGAAGCCAAGGCCGTCTGCCGTCGCTGCCCGGTGATCGAGCAGTGTCTGCAGTGGGCGCTCGAGTCCGGCCAGGACTCCGGCGTCTGGGGTGGTCTCAGCGAGGACGAGCGCCGCGCCATGAAGCGCCGCGCCGCCCGCAACCGGGCCCGTCAGGCCTCCGCCTGACAACCCACCCCTGCTGACAGCCTGAGCTTGGCGGCGCGTACACCGCGTACGCATCTCCCGCCCCCGAGCCGCAGCGCGCAGTTCCCCCGATGCGCTTACATAGCAGCAGCGAGCTTTAAGCCCCGGGCCACCCAGTGGTCCGGGGCTCAATGCTGTTTGCGCTGCCCTTCCCTTGACGGGCTGCTCGGGCGACGGGCTGCTCGCCGGGCCGGGGATCCGCTACTTCTGCGAACGCACCGGGATGTCGAGGATCACCCGGGTGCCGCGCTCCGGGGCCGGGACCATGTCGAAGGTGCCGCCCAACTCGCCCTCCACCAGGGTCCGTACGATCTGCAGCCCGAGGTTGCCGGCGGTATGCGGATCGAAGCCTTCCGGCAGGCCGACGCCGTCGTCCTGGACGGTGACCAGCAGCCGGGCCTCCTTCGTGGTGCCGCCGCGGACCGCCGACACCTCGACCGTGCCGGTGTCGCCCTCGCGGAAGCCGTGCTCCAGCGCGTTCTGCAGCACCTCGGTCAGCACCATCGACAGCGGGGTGGCGACCTCGGCGTCGAGGATGCCGAAGCGGCCGGTGCGCCGGCCCGTGACCTTGCCCGGGGAGATCTCCGCGACCATCGCCAGGACGCGGTCGGCGATGTCGTCGAACTCCACCCGCTCGTCCAGGTTCTGGGAGAGCGTCTCGTGCACGATCGCAATCGATCCGACGCGTCGCACCGCCTCTTCGAGGGCCTCGCGGCCGCGGTCGGACTCGATGCGCCGGGCCTGGAGACGGAGCAGGGCCGCCACCGTCTGGAGGTTGTTCTTGACCCGGTGGTGGATCTCCCGGATCGTCGCGTCCTTGGTGATCAACTCGCGCTCGCGGCGACGCAGTTCTGTGACGTCCCGCAGCAGCACCAGCGAACCGATGCGCGTGCCCTTGGGCTTCAGCGGGATCGCCCGGAACTGGATGACCCCGTCGTTGGCCTCGATCTCGAACTCGCGCGGCGCCCAGCCGCTGGCGACCTTGGCGAGCGCCTCGTCCACCGGGCCCCGGGTCGGGGCGAGTTCGGCGGTGGTCCGGCCCAGGTGCTGGCCGACGAGGTCGGAGGCGAGGCCGAGGCGGTGGTAGGCGGACAGGGCGTTCGGGGAGGCGTACTGGACGAGGCCGTCGGCGTCGAGCCTGATCAGGCCGTCGCCGACACGGGGCGAGGCGTCCATGTCGAGCTGCTGGTTCGCGAACGGGAAGGAGCCCGCCGCGATCATCTGCGCGAGGTCGGAGGCGCTCTGCAGATAGGTGAGTTCCAGGCGGCTCGGGGTGCGCACGGTGAGGAGGTTGGTGTTGCGCGCGATGACCCCGAGGACGCGGCCCTCGCGCCGTACGGGGATCGACTCGACCCGGACGGGGACCTCCTCACGCCACTCGGGGTCGCCCTCGCGCACGATGCGGCCCTCGTCGAGGGCGGCGTCCAGCATGGGGCGTCGGCCGCGCGGGACGAGGTGACCCACCATGTCGTCCTGGTACGAGGTCGGGCCGGTGTTGGGCCGCATCTGGGCGACCGAGACGTACCGGGTGCCGTCGCTGGTGGGGACCCACAGGACCAGGTCGGCGAAGGAGAGGTCGGAGAGCAGCTGCCACTCCGAGACCAGCAGGTGCAGCCACTCGAGGTCGGTGTCGTCGAGGGCGGTGTGCTGGCGTACGAGTTCGTTCATGGAGGGCACGTGGCGAGCGTACCCGGGCATTTGTACGGCCCTGAAACACCAGGAGCCAGGAGACAGCGGAGGCCCGGAAACAGGGGCCCGGAAACACCCGCGGGCCGCGGCGCCTGAGAGGGACCCTCAACCCTCTCGGCACCGCAGCCCGGAGCAATATCGGCCGTGGGGTGTGCGGTCCCGGTCGGCCGAAGGATGAGGAGCCGGGGCAGTCAGGGCAGAGAGCCTCGGTTCCTCGGTCCGTCCTCCTGTGCGGGGAAGACGGAGGCTGGTGCGCGCTGCACACGCGCTCTCATCACGCATTGTGGACTAGACCACTCGGGGGTGTCCATGCGTTGGAGGCTGTTCGTTGTTGTTAATTCCGCGACGCGTCGGACGCGCGGGCGTCCACCACGCAGCCTAACCCGTGTGGGTTCCTGTGCGGGGCCGGATGGGCAGGTGAATTTCCGCGACCGTCGCCGGCGCGCGTGTTCTCAGTGGGTCTCCGTCACCTTCGCCAGGGCGCGGGGGGCGTCCGGGTCCTGGCCGCGGGCGATGGTGACCTCGTAGGCCAGGAGCTGGAGCGGAATGATCTCCAGAACGGGCTGGACCTCCTCGGCCACGCCCCGCGTCGGCAGCACGAAACCGGCCGACGCCTGCTCGACCTGGCTCTCGGGGCCGATGACGACGAGGTCGGCGCCGCGGCCGCGCAGCCGGTCCAGCACGGGCTGGAGCGCTTCGCCGCCCTTGCCGTCGGTGACCACGGCGATGACCGGGGAGACGTTGTCGACCATGGCGAGCGGTCCGTGCAGCAGGTCGGCGCCGGAGTAGGAGAGGGCCGGGATGTAGCTGGTCTCCATCAGCTTCAGGGCGGCTTCCTTGGCCGTGGGGTAGCCGTAGCCGCGCGAGGTGATCACCATGCGCTCGGCGAAGCGGTAGCGGGCGGCGAGGGTGCGCACCTCGTCCTGCCGGGCGAGCAGCTGCCCGGCGAGCTCCGGCAGCACCTGCGCGGGCGCGCCGTCGCCGCCGCGCAGTCCCTCGACGAACAGGTAGAGCGCGAGGAGGGAGGCGGTGTAGGTCTTGGTCGCGGGGAGGGCCTTCTCCGGTCCGGCCATGATGTCGATGTGGTACTCGGAGACGTCCGCGAGCGGTGAGCCGGGGTTGTTGGTGACGGCCAGCGTGATCGCGCCGGCCTCGCGGGCGGCCCGGGTCGAGGCGACCAGGTCCGGGGAGCCGCCGGACTGGCTGACGGTGATGACGAGGACGTCGGTGAGGTCGGGCCGGGCGCCGTAGGCCGTGGTGGTGGACATCGAGGTGAGTCCGCAGGGCAGGCCGAGCCGGATCTCCAGGAGGTACTTGGCGTACAGGGCGGCGTTGTCGGAGGTGCCGCGGGCGGTCAGCAGGACGAAGCGGGGCGCGCGGGCGGCGATCCGCCGGGCCACGTCCGTGATCGCGGGGGCGCCCTCGGCCAGGATCCGGCGCAGGACGGCGGGCTGTTCCGCCATCTCGCCGGCCATGATCCGGCCGGGGAGGTCGCTGAGGGGATCCGGGGTGGCGGCGGCGGTCATGGCGGGGGTCCTTCCGGGCGCGGGCTGGTGCGGGTCGTGCAGGTCCCATTCCACTCCCCCGGGCCGTGGAACGCCCAGGTCCGGAAAGTGGTGTTCACCTGCCGGAGACCTGGTCGGCACAGTGCCGCCGCCTGCCCGGGAAGGGTGGCCGCCACCCTGGGAGGGCGGCCACCGCTCTGTTAGATTGGTCTAAACCACACGGCCCCTCCCGGGTCCCGTCCCAGTCGAGCACTCCTCTCAGATCGGCAGGCCCAGCGTGGAAGTTGTCATCGTTCCGGACGCCAATGCGGGCGGCGAGCTCATCGCCGAGGCCATGGCCCAGCTGCTCCGGCGCAAGCCCGACGCCCTGCTCGGCGTGGCCACCGGCTCGACGCCGCTGCCCGTGTACGAGGCGCTGGCGGCGAAGGTGCGCTCCGGTGCCGTGGACATCGCGCGGGCGCGGATCGCCCAGCTCGACGAGTACGTGGGGCTGCCCGCCGACCATCCGGAGTCCTACCGCTCGGTGCTGCGGCGTGAGGTGCTGGAGCCGCTCGGGATCGGGATGGACCGGTTCACGGGCCCGGACGGCACGGCCGAGGACGTGCAGGGGGCGTGCGATGCCTACGACAAGGCCCTCGCGGACGCCGGGGGCGTGGACCTCCAGCTGCTCGGGATCGGGACCGACGGGCACATAGGGTTCAACGAGCCGTGCTCGTCGCTGGCGTCCCGGACGCGGATCAAGACGCTGACCGAGCAGACCCGGATCGACAACGCCCGGTTCTTCGACGGCGACATCGACCAGGTGCCGCACCACGTGATCACGCAGGGCATCGGCACCATCCTGGAGGCCCGCCACCTGGTGCTGCTCGCCACCGGCGAGGGCAAGGCGGACGCCGTCGCGGCGACGGTGGAAGGCCCGGTCGCCGCGGTGTGCCCCGCGTCCGCGCTCCAGCTCCACCCGCACGCGACCGTCGTCGCCGACGAGGCGGCCGCGTCGAAGCTGAAGCTCGCGGACTACTTCCGGCACACCTACGCCAACAAGCCGGAGTGGCAGGGCATCTAGGGAACGGGAACTCAGGCCTGCACGAGGTCGTCCTCGGTCGGCTCGTCCTGGGCGCGCAGGCCCGCCACCCACAGCGGCATCAGCCAGTGGACCACCAGGACGGCGATGAGCACGGGTCCGGCGTAGGCCTTCGGGGCGTGACCGGCCGCCATGCCCGCCGCCAGCAGGCCGAGCACCGCCGCGGCCAGGAGCAGGGTCGTGGCGCGGTGGGCCAGGGCCAGGACGCGGCTGCGCTCCGCCGACTGCCGCTCGTCCAGCACCCGTTCGCGCAGTTCCAGCAGGCCTCGGGTGGCGATGTTGATCACGCCCGTCGCGACCATCCAGGGGAGCAGCAGCGCCCCCATCGCCGCGATGGTCCACAGCGGCTCCCCCTCCGCGAGGAAGAGGTGGGTCATCAGCCCGCCGAGAGCCACGGTGAGCGTGACGTGCGCGGCGACGGTCAGCCGGCGGCGGGCCGCCGTGGCGTACCAGGCCGCCCCGCGGCGGTCGTTCATCAGCCGCAGCATGCTCCGATCGTAGCGGGTCAGGCGCGTCGTCGTCATGGCTGGTTCCTCCCGTAGACCTCGTCCGTGAGCGGCCGGAACGGTTCGAGGGAGAACAGGGCCTCGACCGGCAGCCCGAAGAACTTCGAGATCTTCAGCGCCAGGTCGAGGCTCGGGTTGTACTGCCCCCGCTCGATGTAGCCGATGGTCTGGTAGTGGACTCCCACTGCCTCGGCCAGGCTCTGGCGCGACACCTTCCGTTCGGCACGCACCATGGCCAACCTGTTGTGCACCTGCTCGCTCATGTATAAGAAGTACTACATCTGGGTGCAGCTCTACAACCCGCGTTCCTGATTGCGGTCGGTCCTACCGTCCCGAGATCCCGGCGATGACCTCGGCCGCCGCCCGGGCGCAGACGCGGGCCGCGCCGTGGGTGGCGATGTGCAGGGCGCCGCGCGGGGCCGCCTGGGGGACGCCCATCTCGACGACGATGGTGTCGGGGCGGGCGGCCAGCAGGGTGTCGAGGGCGGCGGCCATCCAGGGGTGGCGGTGTTCGTCGCGGACGACGGCCACGATGCGGCGCGGACCGGCCGCCTGGAGGGCGGCCCGGCCGGCACTCTCCCCGGCCTCGCTCTTCTTCCCGCCCGCGGCGCCTCCGGCGTCCCCGGCGTTTCCGTCGTCCCCGGCGTCTCCGGCGTTCCCTGCGTTCCCTGCGTTGCCTGCGTCCCCGGCGGAGAAGCTCCCCGTCACCGTGCCCGGCAGCAGGTGGACGAGTTCCGCGGCGATGCCCCACGGGGTCTCGTCGCCGACCGCGATGTTGGCGACGGGGGTGAGGGCGGCGACGTAGGGCGGTTCGGTGAGGGGGGTGAAGGCCCCCGGGCTGCCGAGGCCCGGGGCGGGGGTCACCGTGAGGGCGCGGCGGGCGGCCTCCAGGCCGATCTCGCCGCCGGGCGCATCCCCGGGTGAGCGGCCCGCCGAGCCGGCCCAGGCGGCCAGGGCCCGCACGCGGTCGGCCGCGTCGGCGAGGCGTTCCTCGGGGAGTTCGCCCGCGCGGACCGCCGCGACCAGGGCGTCCCGCAGGCGCAGCACGGTCGCGTCGTCGGCCAGGCCGCCGCCGACGCAGATGGCGTCGGCGCCCGCGGCGATGGCGAGGACGCTGCCGCGTTCGATGCCGTAGGTGCCGGCGATGGCCCGCATCTCCATGCCGTCGGTGACGATGAGGCCGTCGTAGCCGAGTTCGCCGCGCAGCAGGCCGGTGAGGATGCGGCGGGAGAGCGTGGCGGGGCGGTCGGGGTCCAGGGCCGGGACCAGGATGTGGGCGCTCATCACGGCCCGGGTGCCGGCGGCGATGGCGGCGCGGAACGGGGCGAGTTCGCGGTCGGCGAGCACCTCCGCGGGGACGTCGATGCGCGGCAGGGCGTGGTGGGAGTCGACGGCCGTGTCGCCGTGGCCCGGGAAGTGCTTGGTGCAGGCGGCGACCCCGGCGGACTGCAGGCCCGTGACGTAGGCGGCGGTGTGCCGGGCGGCCAGGCCGGTGTCGGCGCCGAAGGAGCGGACGCCGATGACGGGGTTGGACGGGTTGGAGTTCACGTCGGCGGACGGGGCCCAGTTGAGGTTCACGCCGCAGGCCGCGAGACGCCGGCCCAGTTCGTGGGCGACCTCCCGCGTGAGCTCGACGTCGTCGACCGCGCCGAGGGCGTGGTTGCCCGGGAAGGAGGAGCCGGACCGCACCTCCAGGCGGGTCACGTCCCCGCCCTCCTCGTCGATCGCGACGAGGACGTCGTCGCGCTCGGCCCGCAGCTGGGCGGTGAGCGCGGCCAGTTGGCCCGGGGAGGCGATGTTGCGGCCGAACAGTCCGACGGAGGCGAGGCCCTCACCGAGGCGGCGCAGCAGCCAGTCGGGGGCGGTGGTGCCGGTGAAGCCGGGCTGGAGGACCGTCAGGGCGTCGCGGGTGAGTGTGTCGGTGCCGCTGGCGAGTGTCGTCATCGGGTGGGGTCATCCCTTCACGGCGCCCGCGGTCAGGCCCGCGGCCATCTTGCGCTGGACGAGGAGGAACAGGGCGACGATCGGCACGGCCATCATCGTGGCTCCGGCCATCATCGGGGCGTATTCGGTGCCGTGCTTGGTGGTGAAGTTGCCGAGCCAGACGGTCGCGGTCTGGTTCTTCTGGCTGAGGAGCATCAGGGCGTACAGGTACTCGTTCCAGGCCTGGATGAAGCCGTAGACCGAGGTGGCGACCATGCCGGGGGCCAGGAGCGGGAAGACGACCCGGAGGAAGGCGCCGGTGCGGGAGCAGCCGTCGACCATGGCCGCCTCCTCCAGTTCCTTCGGGATGTTGACGATGAAGCCCCGCAGGGTCCAGACCGTGAACGGCAGGATGAAGGTCAGGTACGTGATGATGAGGCCGGTGAGCCGGTCGTACTGGCCGAGGTCGTTCAGGAGCAGGAACACCGGGATGATCATGGCGACCAGCGGCACCATCTGGACCGCGAGGATGCCGACGATCACGATCTTGCGGCCGCGGAAGGCGAACCGGGAGATGGCGAGCGCGGCCAGCAGCCCGACGACCATGCCGATGACGACCACCGCCAGCGACACCACCAGGCTGCGGCCCACCGGGCCCCAGAAGTCGGCGATGTCCAGCGCCCGGCCGAAGTTGTCGAACGTCAGGCCGGTCGGCAGCAGGCTCGGGTCGGGGTCGATGGCGTCCTTGGCGGGCTTGAACGCCGTGTTGAGCATCCAGTAGAGCGGGAAGCCGGCGGTGACGAAGACGAGGAGCCCGAGGACGTTCCACCACAGCTTCGGCGCCCGGCGGCCGGTCAGGGTGCTGCTCATTCGACCTCTCCGATCTTCAGCATCTGCCGCATGTAGACGGCGACCACGCCGAGCAGCAGCAGGACGGTGATCAGCGCGATGGCCGAGCCCTGGGCGTAGTCGTTGACCACGAAGGCGCGGTCGTAGGAGTAGGTGTTGAGGACCTGGAACTCCGGCTCGGGGTGGCCGCCCCGCATGACGAACACCTGGGGGAAGACGCCCATGTCCCAGATGACCGACAGGGTCGTGAGCATCACGATGATCGGCTTGAGGACGGGCAGGGTGACGTAGCGGAAGACGCCCCAGGAGCCGGCGCCGTCCAGGCGGGCCGCCTCCTCCAGTTCCTTCGGGACCTGGGTGAGACCCGCGCTGAGTGTGATGACCACGAACGGCACGGCTCCCCACACCACCAGCAGCATGATCACGGCGAGGCCCTCGGGCCCGCTGGCGAACCAGTTGTGGCCGATCATGTCGACGCCGGGCAGCTTGCTCAGCAGGGCGTTGAAGACGCCGTAGTCCGAGTCGAAGAGCCACTTGAAGACCGTGGTCGCCACGATCACCGGCATGCCCCAACTGGCCACCAGCACGATGTTGATGAGGACCTTCAGCCAGCCGGAGACCCTCTGGAGCAGCAGGGCGAGCGCCATGCCGATCACCATCGTGAAGACGACGGCGCCGGTCGCGAAGACGACCGTGCGCAGGACGACGGTCCAGAACTCGCCGTCGCCCAGCACCTTGGCGAAGTTGTCGAAGCCGACCGACTCGGCCGGCTGGAAGCCCCACAGCTGGGACTGCCCGAACTTCTGGAAGGACAGGGTGACCAGCCGGGCCAGCGGATAGCCCATGACCAGGGCCAGGATCAGCAGGCAGGGCGCGAGCAGCAGCCAGGGGACGGCGGCACCGCCCGAGGTGTGCCGCCCGCGGGGCCGCCGGTCCTCGGGGGGCGGCGGGGGTGCCTGCCGCGGTGGCGGCACCTTGGCGGGAATGTGGGTGTCTGCGGCACTCATCGCGCGCTCCTTGGCGGTCCCTCAGGTCTTGACGACGGCGGGGCTCCGTGTGAGGGAGCCCCGCCCGTAGGTCACTTGGTGTTGATGACCTTGTCGATCGCGGCGTCCGCCTCCTTGGCGGCGGCCTCGACGGACTTCTTGCCGGTGCCGATGTTCTGCAGCATGGTCTGCAGGATCTGCGCCTTCTCGACCTGGCCCCAGCCGGGGGCCATCGGGACGAACCAGTTGGACTCGGCCGCGATGGCGGGGACGGCCGTCTTGGGGTCGTTCTTCAGCGTCGCGAGGTCGGTCTTGTTGTTGGGCAGGTTGCCCTTGGCCATCAGGCCCTTCTGCCCGGAGGAGCCGGCGAACGCGTTGATCCACTCGGCGGCCAGGTCCTGCGCGTCGGACTTCACCGGCACGGCGAGGTCGGAGCCGCCGAGGAAGACGGGCATGCTCTTGCCGGAGGGGCCGGGCATCACGAAGTTCTCGAGGTTGCCCTTGAGCTTGCCGGTCTTGTCGTTCTTCGGGTCCTCGGCGGTCGCGCCCTCCCAGGCGGCGGCGAAGATCATGGCGGACTTGCCCTGGCCGTAGACGATGTAGCGGTCGGACTCGTCCTTGGTCTTGTCGCCGTGCATGTACTTCTCGACGACGTTCTTGAACTCCTTGAGGCCCTTGACGGACTCGGGCGAGGAGAGCGAGGCCTTCCACTGGCCGCCCGACTCGGTGGCGATGGCGCCGCCGGCGTCGTAGACGAAGGACATGGCCGCGTACCAGTCGCGGGTGGGCTGGTACCAGGCGTTGAACTTGTCGCCCTGCTTCTGCTGGATCCTGTCCAGGGCGTCGGTCAGCTCCTGGTACGTCTTCGGGGGCGTCTTCACGCCGACCGAGGCCGCCACGTCCTTGCGCCAGTTGGCGACGCGGCCGCCGGCGTAGTACGGGACGCCGTAGGTCTTGTCCTCGTAGGTCACGGAGGCCTTGAGGCCGTCCAGCCAGGCGTCCGAGTTGTCGAACTTGGCCGGGTCGAGGGGCGCGAAGGCGCCCTTGACCATGTAGCCGAGCATCTCGGTGTTGCCCATCTCGACCACGTCGGGGGCCTTGTCCGTGGCGAGGACGGCGTCGAGCTTGGCGTTCTTGTCGGGCCAGCCGTAGTACTCGTGGTTGATCTTCAGGCCGGGGTGCTTCTTCTGCACCGCGGCGTCGGCGGCCTTCACCAGCTCCGGCCAGTTGTTCTGGGCGTCGACGGTGAGCCAGACGGTCAGCTCCTTGGCGTCCGCGCCGCCCTTGTCCGAACCTCCGTCCCCCTCGCCCCCGCACGCCGCGATGGAGACCATCATGCCCGCGATACCGATCGCGGCTGTCAGCTTGCGCTTCACGCCACCCTCCTCAGGGATGCCCACACAACCCCCCTGGCTCCCCGCAGTGAACGTGGGGCCGGGCCTGGACCAATGGTGTAGACCAGTAGGGGGAGCTTGGACCAGACCAGAAAGCCTGTCAAGGGCTCCGAGACGGCGCTGACCAGCCGTTATGCGACCTACATATGCAAGAACCTTTAAGTAAGAAGCCAGCGAAAACCCGGCCGGGCACGGCATACTGCGGGTAGACCACAGGAATTGGTGGACTAGACCAAAAGAGGCGCCGACGGTATACAAGTGGGATCGAGTCGGCGGACCGAGCCGGGAAGGCGGAGCATGAGCACCGACGTCAGCAGTGCGGAGAACGAGAACGGGGCGCCCGTCCGTACCGCACGCGTGCCCAAGTACTACCGCCTGAAGAAGCACCTGCTCGACATGACGGAGACCCAGACGCCCGGTACTCCGGTCCCGCCCGAGCGCACGCTGGCGGCGGAGTTCGACACCTCGCGCACGACCGTGCGCCAGGCACTGCAGGAACTGGTCGTCGAGGGCCGGCTGGAACGCATCCAGGGCAAGGGCACCTTCGTCGCCAAGCCGAAGGTCTCGCAGGCCCTGCAACTGACCTCGTACACCGAGGACATGCGCGCCCAGGGCCTCGAACCCACCTCGCAGCTGCTGGACATCGGCTACATCACGGCCGACGACCGCCTCGCCGGCCTGCTCGACATCAATCCGGGCGGACGCGTGCTGCGCATCGAGCGGCTGCGCATGGCCAACGGCGAGCCGATGGCCATCGAGACCACCCACCTGTCCGCCAAGCGCTTCCCGGCCCTGCGCCGGTCGCTGGTGAAGTACACGTCCCTGTACACGGCGCTGGCCGAGGTCTACGACGTCCATCTCGCGGAGGCCGAGGAGACCATCGAGACCTCGCTGGCCACCCCGCGCGAGGCCGGCCTGCTCGGCACGGACGTGGGCCTGCCGATGCTGATGCTGTCCCGGCACTCGCTGGACCGGGAGGGCCGGCCGGTGGAGTGGGTGCGCTCGGTGTACCGCGGGGACCGGTACAAGTTCGTGGCGCGGCTGAAGCGGCCCCAGGAATGAGACCGGGGTGAGCCCGGGATCGGCTGGGGGTCCGGGGATCATCCCCCGGGACAACGCAGCGTGGCGCGGCTGAAGCGGCCCCAGGAATGAAACCGGGGTAAGCCCGGGATCGGCTGGGGGTCCGGGGATCATCCCCCGGGACAATGCAGCGTGGCACGGCTGAAGCGGCCCCAGGAGTAGTGCACGCGGTGTAGCGCAACGCCTGTTCCTGCTCTACGTTCCTCCCGTCGCCGCATGGACGGGAGGGCTCCCCCAGTGCGTACCGCCAGTCCCCGCACCATCGCCGTATGGACCCTCGTCGCGCTGGTGGGCGCGGCCGGCTGGACTGTGCTGGCCCTGTCCCGGGGCGAGGAGGTCTCGGCCGCCTGGATGGTCGCGGCCGCTCTCGGGTCGTACGCGATCGCCTACCGCTTCTACGCGAAGTTCATCGCGTACCGGGTGCTCAAGGTGGACCGGACCCGGGCCACCCCGGCGGAGCGGCTGAACAACGGCATCGACTTCCACCCCACCGACCGGCGGGTCCTGCTCGGCCACCACTTCGCGGCCATCGCGGGCGCCGGCCCGCTGGTCGGCCCGGTGCTGGCCGCCCAGATGGGATACCTGCCCGGCACGATCTGGATCATCGCCGGCGTGATCTTCGCCGGCGCGGTCCAGGACATGGTGGTGCTGTTCTTCTCCACGCGGCGCGACGGCAGGTCGCTGGGGCAGATGGCCCGGGACGAGATCGGCCCGTTCGGCGGGGCGGCGGCCCTCCTCGCCGCGTTCGCCATCATGATCATCCTGCTCGGTGTGCTGGCCCTGGTCATCGTCAACGCCCTCGCGGAGTCGCCCTGGGGCACCTTCTCCATCGGCATGACGATCCCGATCGCCCTGCTGATGGGCTTCTACCTGCGGGTGCTCCGGCCCGGCCGGGTCGTCGAGGTGTCGCTGATCGGCGTGGCGCTGCTGCTGCTCGCGCTGGTCGCGGGCCGCTGGGTGGCCGAGTCGTCCTGGGCCGGGGCGTTCACGCTGGCGCCCTCGACGCTGGTCGTCTGGCTGGTGGCCTACGGGTTCATCGCATCGATCCTGCCGGTGTGGATGCTGCTGGCGCCGCGCGACTACCTGTCGACCTTCATGAAGATCGGCACGATCGTGCTGCTGGCGCTCGGTGTGCTGATCGCGCTGCCGACGCTGAGGATGGACGCGGTGACGGACTTCGCCTCGCGCGGCGACGGGCCGGTTTTCGCGGGCTCGCTCTTCCCGTTCGCCTTCATCACCATCGCCTGCGGCGCGCTGTCCGGCTTCCACGCGCTGATCTCGTCCGGCACCACCCCGAAGATGATCCAGAAGGAGACGCAGGTCCGGATGATCGGCTACGGCTCCATGCTGATGGAGTCGTCGGTCGCGGTGATGGCGCTGATCGCGGCGAGCATCATCGACCCGGGCCTGTACTTCGCGATGAACGCGCCGGCCGGGGTGATCGGCACGACGGTGGAGAACGCCTCGCAGGTCGTGAGCGGTTGGGGCTACCAGATCTCGCCGCAGGACCTCGCCCAGGCCGCGAAGAGCGTCGAGGAGGCGAGCCTGCTGTCCCGCACCGGCGGCGCGCCCACCCTGGCCGTCGGCGTCTCGGAGATCTTCTCGCAGGTCACGGGCGGTGGCCTGAAGGCGTTCTGGTACCACTTCGCCATCATGTTCGAGGCGCTGTTCATCCTGACCGCGCTGGACGCCGGCACCCGCGTGGGCCGGTTCATGCTCCAGGACATGCTGGGCAACGTCTACCGGCCGTTCCGGAACGTCAGTTGGAAGCCGGGCCTGGTGATCACGAGCGCGCTGGTGTGCGGGCTGTGGGGCTACTTCCTCTGGGTCGGCGTCCACGAGCCCCTCGGCGGCATCAACCAGCTCTTCCCGATCTTCGGCATCTCCAACCAGCTGCTGGCGGCGGTCGCCCTGGCGGTGTGCACCACGCTGCTGGTGAAGAGCGGCCGGCTGAAGTGGGCCTGGATCACCGGGATCCCGCTCGCCTGGGACGCGGCGGTGACGCTGACGGCGAGCTGGCAGAAGGTGTTCTCCAGCGACCCCAAGGTCGGCTTCTTCAAGCAGCGGCAGGTGTTCCGGGACGCGATCGACCGGGGCGAGGTGCTGCCGCCCGCCAAGACCATGGACGACATGCACACCGTCGTCACCAACTCCACGGTGGACGGCGTCCTCTCGGCTGTCCTCGCCCTGCTGGTCGTGGTCGTCGTCGTGGACGCGGCCCGGGTGTGCGTCCGGCACGTCCGCCGCCCGGCCCTGTCCTCGCTGAGGGAGGCGCCCTACGTCGAGTCGGGGATCGTCGCCCCGGCCGGGTTGTTCCCCACGAAGCAGGAGAAGGAGGAGGCCCGGAATGCGGTCGGCGCTGAGACGCGCGTATAGGGGTGTGCGCTGGTACCTGCGGGAGTTGACCGGCGAGTCCGCCTACGACCGCTATGTCGCGCACGTCCGGCGGCAGCATCCGGACGCGGAGGTGCCGTCCCGCCGTGCCTTCGAACGGATGCGCACGGAACGTCAGGAGAAGGATCCCCGGCAGGGGTTCCGCTGCTGCTGAGGACTCCTGTCGGAAGCTGATTTCTTTTGAGTACCGCATTACGGACGAGGGGTTCCGTTCTCGCCACACCCTGACCTAGATTGCCTGCGCATTGCACAGGTGATCACTGAGGGGACGGAGCCGCCTGATGTCGCAAGCCCCAGAAGCCAGCAGAGAGCCGGTGGTGACGCCGATGCGCGTCGTCATCGCCCTCTGCCTCATAGCGCCTTTCGTGGCCATGCTGTGGGTCGGCTCGTACGCCAAGACCGACCCCGCCTTCATCGGCATCCCGTTCTTCTACTGGTACCAGATGGCGTGGGTGCTGATCTCCACCGTGCTGACGATGATCGCCTACAAGCTGTGGCAGCGTGACCAGCGCGCCCGTAAGGAAGGTGCGCGGTGAAGGACGGCGTGAACGGCGTCGCACTCGCCGTCTTCATCTTCTTCTTCCTGCTCGTCACGGTCATGGGCTTCCTGGCCGCGCGCTGGCGCAAGGCCGAGAACGAGCACAGCCTCGACGAGTGGGGCCTCGGCGGCCGCTCGTTCGGCACCTGGATCACCTGGTTCCTGCTCGGTGGCGACCTGTACACCGCCTACACCTTCGTCGCCGTCCCCGCGGCGATCTACGCGGCGGGCGCGGCCGGCTTCTTCGCGGTGCCCTACACGATCCTGGTGTACCCGCTGATCTTCACGTTCCTCCCGCGCCTGTGGTCGGTGTCCCACAAGCACGGCTACGTGACGACCTCCGACTTCGTGCGCGGGCGCTTCGGCTCCAAGGGCCTGTCCCTGGCGGTGGCGCTGACCGGCATCCTCGCGACCATGCCGTACATCGCGCTCCAGCTGGTCGGCATCCAGGCCGTGCTGGACGTGATGGGCGTCGGCGGCGGCGAGAACACCAACTGGTTCATCAAGGACCTGCCGCTGCTGATCGCGTTCGGTGTACTGGCGGCCTACACGTACTCGTCGGGTCTGCGGGCGCCCGCGCTCATCGCGTTCGTGAAGGACACGCTGATCTACATCGTCATCGCGGTGGCGATCATCTACATCCCGATCAAGCTGGGCGGCTTCGACGACATCTTCGCCAAGGCGAGCGAGGCGTACGGCCAGACCAACCCGGCGACGGGCGCGCCGCGCGGTGCGCTGGTGCCCCCGGAGGCGGGCCAGTGGACCTACGCCACCCTGGCGTTGGGCTCCGCACTGGCCCTCTTCATGTACCCGCACTCCATCACGGCGACGCTGTCCTCGAAGAGCCGTGAGGTGATCCGCCGCAACACCACGATCCTGCCGCTGTACTCGCTGATGCTGGGCCTGCTCGCGCTGCTCGGTTTCATGGCGATCGCGGCCGGGATCAAGGTGCAGAACGGTCAGCTGGCGATCCCGCAGCTGTTCGAGACGATGTTCCCGGACTGGTTCGCGGGCGTGGCGTTCGCGGCGATCGGCATCGGCGCGCTGGTGCCTGCGGCCATCATGTCCATCGCGGCCGCGAACCTCTTCACGCGCAACATCTACAAGGACTTCATCAAGCCGGACGCGACGCCGGAGCAGGAGACCAAGGTCTCCAAGCTGGTGTCCCTGCTGGTGAAGGTGGGCGCGCTGGCCTTCGTCCTCACCATGGACAAGACGGTCGCCATCAACTTCCAGCTGCTGGGCGGCATCTGGATCCTGCAGACCTTCCCGGCCCTGATCGGCGGCCTGTTCACCCGCTGGTTCCACCGCTGGGCACTGCTCGCGGGCTGGGCGGTCGGCATGCTCTACGGCACGGTCGCCGCGTACGGCGTCGCCTCGCCGACCCAGAAGCACTTCGGTGGCTCCTCCAAGGAGATCCCCGGCATCGGTGAGATCGGCTACATCGGCCTCACGGCGTTCGTCCTGAACGTGGTGGTGACGGTCGTCCTGACCTTCGTCCTCAGGGCCGTGAAGGCCCCCGACGGCGTCGACGAGACCAGGCCGGAGGACTACACGGCGGACGCGGGCGACCCCGGGGTGCAGGTGGAACTCCCGCCGGCGACCGCCGGGTCCGCTCACTGACTCCGGGAACAACCGCAGCCACCCCACAGCGGGCCGCCATGATCACCACTCACGGCGGCCCGCTGCCCTGTGCGGACACCCCCTAGTCCCGGGTACGTCTCGCCATCGCATCCCAGAAACGGTCCAGTTCGCCCACCCGCATGCCGACCCAGTGGGGTGTCTTCCTCCGCAGGACCCTGGGGCCGCGCGGCTGGGCGACCTTCCTCACAGCCGATGATCTCGGCGATCTCCGACCCGGCGGTGAGCACCAGTCTCCGGGGGTGTCTGCGCGCCTTCGCGAGGTAGCGGCGCTTCATCCAGCTGTACCAGCAGAACAGGAAGAGGGCGGCGGCGACCGAGGCGGTGAGCACCGGGCCGACGAAGCGGACGACGGTTTCCAATCCCGTGGTCTTGTTCAGGTCGGCGAAGCCCGTCGGCTCGTCCGCGATCAGGGAGTACAGGGCCTCCCCGCACCAGGCGAGGACCGCGAGCACGGCGATCGCCCACACCATCCTGGTCGCGTTGGCGTACGAGACCCATCGGCGCCACTTCTTGGGGCGCGGGGTGCCGCGGCGGGCCTTCACACGGATCGTCAGGCTGTGCCAGTAGCCGATGTGGACGTGTCTGACCCGGCTCCAGGCCCGTCTCAGCTCCAGCGTCGCCATCGGAGCGTTCCGCGGCCGCTCCTTGCCCGGGGTGTGACGGACGACCCTGGTCATGGTGAACTCCCCTTCCGAGAGCCGTTCTCGGACGGAGGACCACGGGCGCCGACGCCTACTTCCATGGAATCACTCCCGGCTCCCCCGCAACCCGGCCGCCGGCCGCGGAAAACCCGGGGTCCGCGGTCACTCCGCTCCGGCACACTCGGCCCATGGACATCGTCATCCGGCCGGCGGAACCCCGCGAGTACGGACCCCTCGGCGACATCACGGCCCACGCCTACCTCCAGGACGGCCTGCTCGACTTCGGCGAGAACGACGAGTACCTCGGCGAGCTGAAGGACGTGGCCAAGCGCGCGGCCGCCGCCGAGGTCCTGGTCGCGCTCCGGGGCGACGAACTGCTCGGCGGCGTCACGTTCGTACCCTCCGGCGGCCCCATGGCCGACATAGCCCGCCCGGGCGAGGCCGAGATCCGGATGCTCGCCGTCTCCCGCGCGGCCCGCGGCCGGGGCGTCGGCGAGGCCCTGGTCCGCTCGTGCGTCGACCGGGCACGGGCCACGGAGGGCTGCGTCCGGATCGTGCTGTCCACCCAGCGCACCATGCGCTCCGCCCACCGCATCTACGAACGTCTGGGCTTCGTCCGCACCCCGGAGCGGGACTGGAACCCGGTCCCGCACCTGGACGACATCACGCTGCTCACCTACGAGTTGACGCTCTGAAGTCATCCACGACACAACATATAGGGGCGTGATCCTCACCCGGCACAAGATGTATGCTCATGCTCGCTGTCGCCGCAGGGGAATCCGGTGCGAATCCGGAACTGTCCCGCAACGGTGTACCCATGCCTGTTTCCACGGGTATGGGCGTCAGTCCGAGGACCTGCCGACAGCGCGCCCGGCCATCCGGCCGGTGTGCCTGACGTCCGGGCCTCGTGGAATGGGCCGGTGGACGCGACGCCGCGTGCGCTCGTGTGCCGCCCCCTGCCCTCGGCGAGGCCCCCTGCCGAGCGAGGGAGAGCCCCACGTGACCATCGCGCCAGCCGATCCGGTCTCAGCCGCCGAAGAAGCGCACGACGCTCCCGGTGCCGCGCTGTTGCGGACCCTGACCGAGCTGACCGCCGACCTCCCCGACGCCGACCCCGGCCGGGTCGCCGCCGCCGCGCTGCGCGGCCGGTCCGCGCGGGCGGACGCGGCGGAGTTGCGCGAGCTGGCGACGGAAGCGGCCGCCGGCCTCATCTCCGAGGACCCCGCCTACTCCCGGCTGGCCGCCCGGCTGCTGACCATCGGCATCCGCGAGGAGGCCGCTTCCCAGGGCGTCACGTCCTTCACCGGGTCCGTCGCGGTCGGCCACCGCGAGGGCCTCATCGCCGACCGCACCGCCGAGTTCGTCCGGCTGCACGCGGCCCGGCTCGACGCCCTGATCGACACCGCCGCCGACGACCGCTTCGGCTACTTCGGCCTGCGCACGCTGCACAGCCGCTACCTGCTCCGGCACCCGATCACCCGCAAGGTGATCGAGACGCCCCAGCACTTCATGCTGCGCGTGGCGAGCGGCCTCGCCGAGGACGACACCGCACGGGCCGTGGACGAAGTCGCGGCGCTCTACCGGCTGATGAGCCGCCTCGACTACCTCCCCTCCTCCCCCACCCTCTTCAACTCCGGCACCCGGCACCCCCAGATGTCGTCCTGCTACCTCCTCGACTCCCCCAAGGACGAGCTGGACTCCATCTACGACCGCTACCACCAGGTCGCCCGCCTGTCGAAGCACGCCGGGGGCATCGGCATCGCCTACTCCCGCATCCGCGCCCGGGGTTCGCTGATCCGCGGCACGAACGGCCACTCCAACGGCATCGTCCCGTTCCTGAAGACCCTGGACGCCTCGGTCGCCGCCGTGAACCAGGGCGGCCGCCGCAAGGGCGCCGCCGCCGTTTACCTGGAGACCTGGCACTCCGACATCGAGGAGTTCCTGGAGCTGCGCGACAACACCGGCGAGGACGCCCGCCGCACGCACAACCTGAACCTCGCGCACTGGGTGCCGGACGAGTTCATGCGCCGTGTGAACGCCGACGCCCCGTGGTCGCTGTTCTCCCCCGCGGACGTGCCCGAGCTGGTCGACCTGTGGGGCGAGGAGTTCGACACCGCCTACCGGGCCGCCGAGGCCAAGGGCCTGGCGAAGAAGACGCTGCCCGCGCGCGAGCTGTACGGCCGCATGATGCGCACCCTCGCGCAGACCGGCAACGGCTGGATGACCTTCAAGGACGCCGCCAACCGCACCGCCAACCAGACGGCCGAGCCGGGCCACGTCGTCCACTCCTCCAACCTCTGCACGGAGATCCTGGAGGTCACCAGCGACGGCGAGACGGCGGTCTGCAACCTGGGGTCGGTCAACCTCGGCGCGTTCGTGACCGGCGGGGACATCGACTGGGAGCGGCTGGACGAGACCGTCCGCACGGCCGTGACGTTCCTCGACCGGGTCGTCGACATCAACTTCTACCCCACCGAGCAGGCGGGCCGCTCCAACGCCCGCTGGCGTCCGGTCGGACTCGGCGCGATGGGCCTCCAGGACGTCTTCTTCCAGCTGCGACTGCCCTTCGACTCGCCCGAGGCGAAGGACCTGTCCACGCGGATCGCCGAGCGCATCATGCTCGCCGCCTACGAGGCCTCCGCCGACCTCGCCGAGCGCAACGGCCCCCTGCCGGCCTGGGAGAAGACCCGTGCGGCCCGGGGCGTGCTGCACCCCGACCACTACGACGTGGAGCCGGCCTGGCCGGAGCGCTGGGCGGCGCTGCGCGAGCGGATCGCCACGACCGGCATGCGCAACTCCCTGCTCCTCGCCATCGCCCCGACGGCCACCATCGCCTCCATCGCGGGCGTGTACGAGTGCATCGAGCCGCAGGTGTCCAACCTGTTCAAGCGCGAGACGCTGTCCGGCGAGTTCCTCCAGGTCAACTCGTACCTGGTGGACGAGCTCAAGCGGCTCGGCGTGTGGGACGCCCGCACCCGTGAGGCGCTGCGCGAGGCCAACGGCTCGGTGCAGGGCTTCGCCTGGATCCCCGAGGACGTCCGCGCGCTCTACCGCACGGCGTGGGAGATCCCGCAGCGCGGACTGATCGACATGGCGGCGGCCAGGACCCCGTTCCTGGACCAGTCCCAGTCCCTGAACCTCTTCCTGGAGACGCCGACCATCGGAAAGCTCTCCTCGATGTACGCCTACGCCTGGAAGTCCGGGCTGAAGACCACGTACTACCTGCGCTCGCGCCCGGCGACCCGCATCGCCCGCGCCGCCCAGGCCACCGTCCCCGTGCAGGCCACCCCGGACCCCGAAGCGGTCGCCTGCTCCCTGGAAAACCCCGAGTCCTGCGAGGCCTGCCAGTGATGACCACCCAGAACCTGCTCGACCCCGGCTTCGAGCTCACCCTGCGCCCCATGCGCTACCCGGACTTCTACGAGCGCTACCGGGACGCCATCAAGAACACCTGGACCGTGGAGGAGGTCGACCTCCACTCGGACGTCGCCGACCTCGCCAAGCTGTCACCGGCGGAGCAGCACCTCATCGGCCGGCTGGTGGCGTTCTTCGCGACGGGCGACTCGATCGTCGCGAACAACCTGGTGCTGACGCTGTACAAGCACATCAACTCCCCGGAGGCGCGCCTGTACCTGTCGCGCCAGCTCTTCGAGGAGGCCGTGCACGTCCAGTTCTATCTGACGCTGCTCGACACCTACCTCCCCGATCCGGAGGACCGCGCGGCCGCCTTCGCCGCCGTGGAGAACATCCCGTCCATCCGCGAGAAGGCCGAGTTCTGCTTCACGTGGATGGACTCGGTGGAGCAGCTCGACCGGCTGGAGTCCCAGGCCGACCGGCGTCGCTTCCTGCTCAACCTGATCTGCTTCGCCGCGTGCATCGAGGGCCTGTTCTTCTACGGCGCCTTCGCCTACGTGTACTGGTTCCGCAGCCGGGGCCTGCTGCACGGCCTCGCCACCGGCACCAACTGGGTGTTCCGCGACGAGACCATGCACATGTCGTTCGCGTTCGACGTCGTCGACACCGTCCGCAAGGAGGAGCCGGAGCTCTTCGACGACCGGCTCCAGCAGGAGGTGACGGACATGCTCCGCGAGGCCGTCGAGGCCGAGCTGCAGTTCGCGCGCGACCTGTGCGGTGACGGCCTCCCGGGCATGAACACCGAGTCGATGCGGCAGTACCTGGAGTGCGTCGCCGACCAGCGGCTGACCCGCCTGGGCTTCGCCCCGGTGTACGGCTCCGAGAACCCCTTCTCCTTCATGGAGCTCCAGGGGGTTCAGGAGCTGACCAACTTCTTCGAGCGGCGGCCCTCCGCGTACCAGGTGGCGGTGGAGGGCACCGTCGACCTGGACGAGGACTTCTGAGCCGACTCGCTCTCCCGGGCCTCCTGGGCCTCCCGGATCCGACGGTCGATGCGCCGGTCGCGCACGATGCCGAGCACGGACGGGAGGACCAGGAGGACCAGCGTCCCGAGTACGAAGATCATGGCGATGAGTGTCTGTACCTGGTTCGTGTCCATGGACACCACTGTCGCGCCGAATGGTCCTTACCGTCAGTGGCAGCACTGCCGTAGACCCTCGAATTACTGCCAACGGCGAGGCACACTGGGGTCATGCTGCAGAACGTGGCCGTCGCCCTCCTCGACGGCGTGAACCCCTTCGAACTCGGCGTGGTGTGCGAGGTCTTCGGCACCGACCGCAGCGACGACGGACTGCCGGTGTACGACTTCGCCGTCGCCTCGGCCGAAGGCACGTCCCTGCGCATGAACTCGGGCGTCTCGCTCCAGGTCGAGCACGGCCTGGAGCGGCTGGAGACGGCCGATCTGATCGCCGTGCCGGCCGGGCACAGCTACGCGACCCGGGACTTCCCGCCGGACCTGCTGGACGCCCTGCGGCGCGGCGTCGACCGCGGGGCCCGGGTGCTCAGCGTCTGCTCCGGCGCCTACGTGCTGGCCGCGGCCGGGCTGCTGGACGGGCGGCGCTGCGCCGTGCACTGGAAGCACGCGGAGGACCTCGCCCGCCGCTACCCACGCGTGGTCGTCGAGCCGGACGTGCTCTACGTCGACGAGGACCCGGTGATCACCTCCGCCGGCACGGCCGCCGGCATCGACGCCTGTCTCCACCTGGTGCGCAAGGAGCAGGGCTCCGAGGTCGCCAACAAGATCGCCCGGCGGATGGTGGTGCCCCCGCACCGCGACGGCGGCCAGGCCCAGTACATCGAGCGTCCACTGCCGCACCCCGAGGCGGACACCATCGGCGAGCTGCTCGCGTGGCTGGAGCGGCACCTCGACGAGGAGGTCACGGTCGAGCAGCTGGCCGCCCGGGCCCACATGTCGCCGCGCACCTTCGCCCGCCGCTTCCAGCAGGAGACCGGGACGACTCCGTACCGCTGGGTCCTGCGGCAGCGCGTGCTGCTGGCCCAGCGGTTGCTGGAGGCGACGGACGAGACAATGGACGCGATCGCCGGTCGAACGGGGTTCGGCAACGCGGCCGCGCTGCGCCACCACTTCGTGCGGGCCGTGGGCACGACACCGAACGCCTACCGGCGGACGTTCAGGGGCCCCGAAGCGGCCTGACGATCACCGGGCGGTCACCTCGGCACCGGCCGCAGCAGCAGCTCGTGCGGCCGGAGCGTGATGCCGACGCGCGTGCCGTCGTTCGAACCCGCCACCTGCTCGAAGCGGTACTTCGTGGCCAGGGCCGCCGTGATCAGCGTCAGCTGGGCCATCGAGAAGTGGTCGCTCGGGCACTTGCGGTTGCCGGTGCTGAACGGGCTCATGGCGTGTTTCGGGATCTCCTTGACCCGCTCCGGAAGCCAGCGGTCCGGGTCGAACTCCAGGTGCCGGTCGTACGACTTCGGATCGCGCTGGATCGCGTACGGGCTGTAGATGATGTCCGCCCCCGCCGGAATGCGGTAACCGCCGAGTTCCGTGTCCCGTACCGCCCGGCGCGTCAGAATCCAGACGGCGGGGCTCAAGCGCATGGACTCGACGACGACATTGTTGGTGTGCCTGAGTCCTCGGACGTCTGCAAATGCCACCGGCCGCCCACCGGTGACGGCTTCGACTTCGTCACGCACCCGGTCGGCTTGTTCAGGGTGTTCCGCCAGCATATGCAGCAGCCACATGATCGTGGAGGCCACGGTTTCGCTGCCGGGGGTGAGGATCGCGACGACCTGATCGTGGATCTCCTGTTCCCCGATGGGGTCGCCATTCTCGTCCTTCGCCTCCAGCAATGCCGTCAGCAAATCGTCCGGCTTTTGACCGGATGCGCGGCGCTCGGCGATGATCTCGTCGACCAGGAGATGCAAATCGGCCAAGGCCCGGTTGAATTCGCGGTTGGCCGAGAGCGGCAGCCGGTACAGCGGTCCGAGCGGGATCACCATCCGCCGGTACATGCCGCGGAAGACCGTGGCGAGCGCGACGCACAGCCGCTCCGCCCGCTCGTCCATGTAGTCGCCGCGCAGTAGGCAGCGGGCCGCGATGCGCACGGCCACCCGGAACGACTCGGAGGTGCAGTCGATCGTCCGGCCGGGCTGCCAGCGCTCGGTCAGCGCGTGCGCCTCCTCCTCCATGATCGGCCCGTAGGCGGGGATGGCGTCGAGCCGGAAGGCGGGCTGGATGGTGCGCCGCTGGCGCCGGTGCCGCGGGCCGTTCGCCGTGGCCACGCCCTCCTTGCCGAGCAGGCCCTCCAGGGACTCCCACAGCGGCCCGGCGATGATGAAGTCGTTGCTCAGCGCCAGGGCGCCGGTCAGCGCCGGGGTGGTGACGGCGTGGACCGTCTTCGGCCCGAGCTTCAGGCGGACCACCTCGCCGTGGTCGCGCAGCCGGGACATGAACGCCAGCGGGTCGCGCACCAGCTTCCAGCCGTGGCCGAGGACGGGGATCCCGCCGCCCGCCCGGGGCGGCTCGCGCAGTTCCGGAACCAGAGGTGCTTCAGGCTGCACGGACTCGACGGTCATTTCTCACCTGCCGCTTCGTTGTTGACGTACGGGGGCGTGGACCGGTCGTCCCAGCTGTCGACCATGTACCGGCCGGACTCGTGGTGGAACCAGTAGACCGAGCTGAACCAGTTCCGCATATTGCTCAGACAGGCCCGCACGGCGGTGCTCAGTTCCTTTCCGCG
Organism: Streptomyces sp. SudanB52_2052; assembly: GCF_964272415.1. Taxonomy (NCBI): domain Bacteria; kingdom Bacillati; phylum Actinomycetota; class Actinomycetes; order Kitasatosporales; family Streptomycetaceae; genus Streptomyces; species Streptomyces sp. SudanB52_2052. The sequence goes on from NZ_OZ186796.1 coordinate 3,095,593, forward strand.
CACAGTGCCGTCGGCGAGGTCGTCGGCGAACCGCAATGCCTCACGCTCACTGTCGAGGAAATCAGTGATGCATTCCTCGACACGTCGCCTGACTTCCACGACCGCCTGTTCCAGGGTCAGTCCCTCATGGGTGATGAGACTGATTCCCAGATTGTGCACCTCGTCACCCGCTAATTCCTTGGGGAGCGAGCAGAGGTCGTTGTACCAGGCGGCGAATTCCTGACTCAGCAGCGCCGCCCTGCGGTATGCCGGGTGTTTCCGCACCGCGTCCGGGAGTTCGCACCCGGCGGTCGGCTCCAGCAGATCCGTCCAGATCCAGTGCGCGAAAGTGAGCCGACGCAACCGGAGGTATTCGTCGACCGTCGGCACGATTCCATGGGTGCGGTTGTGGAACTCGCGGTCGTACGCCTCGATCACCGCGTGGAAGTGCCGGGCGAACCGGAGGTTCCACGTCTCCGGCAGGAAGGCGTACAGCCGCAGCACGCTGTCCGCGAACCCCGCGACCAGTGGATCCTCGTGGTGCAGGTGCTCCCCGGGGGAGCCGAGGGCCGTGTGCAGCCGGTCCCGCAGCCGCCGCCAGGCGACCGGACGGCCGTGCACGATGTCCCGGTCGTGGCGGTCGTCCCAGACGAAGAACCAGGCGCTGTAGTCGGCGATCGCCTGCATCACCTCGTCGGAGGCGCCGATGTAGTACCCCGCCATGAGGTCGGTGTAGCACAGGCCGTCGGCATATTCCTCCACCTTGTCCGCGGGCATGAGCCGTTTTTCCAGGAGCCAGACCCGGGTCTTCTCCTGGCACTTCGGCCAATACGGGTGGAGTTGCCGGGGAAACGCCGCCTCGATCACCGGGAGATGGAGCGACGGTGGTACTGCGATCGTGGTCGGTGCCGATGTGGTGCCGTGTGACAAAGCATGCACGAACTAACCCCTCTCAGCCGCCAGTTGGCGCGGGCGCCCCTCCCTTCGTGCCGGGCGTGCGCCGTTGCATACCCCGCTCATCCCATTCAGCACTACAACTGACCGTTCTGGGAACGCATTTGCTTCATTCGCTACCCCACAGTGCCGGGATCCTCCCGTTGTGTGACTGCGGCGGGATCACCAGGAGAGCAGAAGCGATCCAACGTGCGACGGACAGGCGAACGGCACAGACGAACGGCGCCTGTTCAGGGTGGGAATCCCGAACAGACGCCGTGCGCCTGGTGAGGCTGGGGTCTCAGTCGTTCGCGACCACGGGGTAGCGGGGCTCGTTCTCGGCCATCTGCCGCAGCGCGTCCTTGCGCTCGCGCTTGGAGAGCCGGTCGATGTACAGGTATCCGTACAGGTGGTCGGTCTCGTGCTGCAAACACCGTGCGAAGTATCCGGTGCCGCGCACCTTGATCGGGTTGCCCTTCTCGTCCTGCCCGGTCACCTCGGCGTAGTCGGGCCGGGCGAGCGGCGCGTACGCGGTCGGCACCGACAGGCAGCCCTCGTTGCTGTCGTCGAGCCGACGCTTCTCGGCGGGCAGTTCGACGAGCCTGGGGTTGCAGACGACGCCGGTGTGCCGGACGCCCTCGTCGTCCGGGCAGTCGTAGACGAAGACCTTCGCGTCGACGCCGATCTGGTTGGCGGCGAGCCCCACGCCCTCGGCGGTGCGCTGGCTGGCGAACATGTCCGCGACGAGCTGCTGGAGCTCCTCGCCGAAGTCGGTGACGTCCTTGCACTCCTTGTGCAGCACGGGATTCCCGACCACCGTGATCGGCCGCGAGGTCCCCTTCTCCCGCCAGGCCGCCTCGCGCTCCTCGCAGTCCTCCGTGTCGATCACGTACCCCTCGTCATCGACGGGGAGCACGCCCGCGCGCTGCTGATCGGTGTCGTGCTGAGCCATGACGTTACGTACGCCTTCCTGAACCTAACCGGGCTGAGATGCTGATACAGGGTACGCGGGTGTCGGACGCCGTTTTCGGGGGCGCGGGGAACTGCGCGAGCAACCACAACGCAGCCGCACCCGACGACGGCGCTAACAGACCTCTTCCAGATCCCGCCAATCCCGAGAATCCGGACTGTCGGCGACCCACCCGTCCAGCAACCCCCGAACCAGCGAAGCCGGCGCAGCCAGCCCGCACTCCCGCTCCGGCACCCACAGCTGCCCGTCCGTCCGATGCCCCAGCGGCCCGGGATGCCCCGGCTCACTGTGATCATGCGGGTCGAGGTGCTCCCCGTCGCCCTCGTCGGACGGCATCCGGGACTCCGAGCACATCCGGCACAGCAACCGCACCGAGGACGACCAGTCCTCCGCGGCGAACCCGGCGTCCGCGGCGAGCTGCTCCAGCGCGTCCCGGTCCGACTCGGTCGCCGCCTCCAGCAGGACCACCCAGGTCGGCACGGGCGACGGCGCCCACAGCTCGATCTCGTCGAAGACCGGGTACGTGTGCCCGGCGGCCGTGGTCCGCTCCCCGTGCGGCACCCCGTCGTGCAGCACGACCTCGCCCCAGCGCCGCCCCGACGACGGCAGCGGGATGGACAGCACCTCGATCCGCGCGGGATCCAGCCGCCGTCCCCACACGACCTCGGCCTCCCCCTCCGGGGACAGCCGCACGGCCGCGCTGCCGAGGTCCATGCCGACGGGCTCGCCGGAGTCGTTGGCCGCGCCCGGCACCCGCAGCCCGTAGGCCTGCCAGGCGCGCCGGGCCAGCGGCCAGTCCTGGAGGGCGGTGGCGGCGATGCCGACGTTCCACCAGTCGGGCGCGCCGGTGTCCCGGTCGAGCAGTGCCACGGCCCGCAGGCCCGCCGCCCGCGCCTGCTCCCAGTCGTGCCGGAACTTATGCAGCAGGGCCAGGTTGAACCAGGACTCGGACAGCCAGGGCTCCAGGTCGGCGGCACGTGTCAGCAGTGCGCCCGCGTCCTCGTACCGGCCGTCGCCGATGAGCGTGAACGCCCGGTCTGTGGCCTGCCGCCAGGAGGCGGAGGGCCGGTGCCGTCCCTTGCCGAAGATCCTCACGATTCCCTGCCAGTTCCGTGCGGTGGGCTGGCCGTAGCCGTGCTTCGAGCCCCCGGACACCTTCTCCTTCGCATCCAACCACGTACGGCCTCCGGGGCGCTCATTACCCATGGGTTACCCAGCCAGGGGCAGGGTCAGACTGCTCCTTGCCAGTACCCGGGCCAGTGATTCCACCACCTCCGGGGCGTACTCCCCGGCGGTGGCGAGCCGGAGTTCCTCCAGCGCCGTCAGCGGCCCGCCGGGCCCGCCTTCCCGGGACTTCTCCTCGTACGCGTTCACGGCCCGGACGATGCGCGCGGCGAGCGGCTGCTCCGCGTAGGGGTCGGCCTGCCGCTCCACGACCACGGCGACCGCCTCGTCGACGCCCGTCTGCCGTACGACGGCGCCGCCGAGCAGCGCGATCCGCCGCTGTTCCGCGGCGGGCAGGCCGGCGGTGGCGCCCGCCGGCACCGGGTCGACGAGGCTGAGCTGGCCGATGTCGTGCATGAGCGCGGCGTACTCCAGCACGGTCAGCTCGGGCTCGGTCAGGCCCAGGTCCCGGCCGACGGCCTGGCTGAGCGCGGCGACGCGCCGGGCGTGCCCGCAGGGGGTGTACCCGGCGACCTCGGTGGCCCGGGCGAGGGAGGCGATGGTCTGCCGGTAGGTCGCCCGGACGGCCGCGTACCGCCGGAACGACATCTGGGCGAGCAGCAGCGGCACGGAGAAGACGGGCAGCGCCCACAGCCCCACGACGGCGACCGCCAGCGCCATCACCGCCCCGGTCGCGATGACGGCGGACCCGATGCCGTACAGGGCCCGCAGCTCGTCCCGCAGCACCGGCCCGAAGGGCCAGCCGGTGCGGGAGTGGGCGAGTGCGGCGGCGAGCACGGCGTCGCACAGGGCGGTCAGGGACAGCAGCGCGAGCAGCAGCAGCGCGTAGGCGGGGCCGCCCCAGTCGTCGAACATGCCGCGGTTGTAGGGGGGCTGGAAGCACACGGCGACGAAGCCGACGGTGAGGACGCGGCGCGCCAGGTGGTCGAGCGTGGGCCCCTGGCCGCGTGCGACGTGCGGCACGCTGCCGAGCAGCGAGGCGGCCAGGACGACGGCGACGACCTGGGCGGGACCGTGGTGGGTGGCCCGGCCGCCGGCCTCACCGAGCAGCGCGTACGACAGGGCCGCGGCGGCGCCGAGCGGCGCGGGCTCCCTGACCTGCGCGTCGTTGCGCCGGGCGAGTTCCCCGACGGTGACGAGGACGCCGAAGGCGAGCGCGACCCGGCGTTCCTCGAGTCCGCCGTAGAGGGTGACCGCGAGGGATCCGGCGGCGAGCAGGGCGGCACAGGCGTGGACGAGGGCGAGGAGCGGGGGCTGCCGGTGCGGCCTCATCGGTGTGCTCCGGGCGGGCTGGAGACGGGAGCGCCGGGCGGGGGCACACGGGGCGGGCGGACGTCCTGCGCGCCCTCGGTGTCCTCGATGTCGTCGGCGGTCACGGCGGGGCGCCATCCCGTCCGCCCCACGGCCTCGACGAGAGCGGCGACCATCACGGGGTCGAACTGGCTGCCCGCGCACCGCTCCAGCTCCGCCAGGGCCACCGGCACGGGCCGGGCCCTGCTGTAGCAGCGGTTGGAGGTCATGGCGTCGAAGGCGTCCGCGACCGCCACGACCCGCGCCGACTCCGGGATCTGACGACCCACCAGGCCGTACGGGTAGCCGCTGCCGTCCAGCCGTTCGTGGTGGTGCAGCACGGCGGCCCGGGCCTCGCCGAGGAAGCCGATGCCGCGCACCATCTCGTGCCCGTACTCGGGGTGCAGTTCGATCATCCGCCGCTCCTCGGGCGTCAGCGGCCCGTTCTTCCGGAGCAGCCGGGTGGGCACGCCGAGTTTGCCCACGTCGTGCAGGATCCCGGCGAAGCGGAGCACCTCGACGCGCTCGTCGTCCATGCCCAGCTCGCGCGCGATCATCATGGAGGCCTGCCCGACGCGCTCGCTGTGCCCGCGCGTGTACCCGTCCTTGATGTCGACGGCCTGCACCAGGGCCCGGATGGTCGCCTGGTGAGCGGCCCGTTCCCGGTGGTACTGGGCGAACGCCCACCACGAGACGCACATCGGCAGCAGCACGAGCAGGGCGGCCACGGGCCCGTAGGGGCTGCGCCACAGCACGGCCATCATCAGCCCGGCCAGCCCGTGCACGGCGATCGGCGCGAGCGAGCGCGCCACGAGTCCCCGCCAGGCCCGCCGCACCGGCACCCGCTCGGCGACGGCGAGGATCCCGCCGTCCAGCACGGCGAGCACCAGGCAGAACACCAGCACCGCCGCCCCGGCCGGCCCCAGCGCGTAGGGCACGTCGCCGGCGGCGACCGCGTCCCGGCCGCCGAGCAGCCAGTGCGTCCTGGCCGCGGCCCACACCCCGAGGACGAGCTGGGCGGCCCGCCAGATCCGCCGCAGCGCCACGGGCCGGTGCTCGACCTGCGAGAGCAGCGCACCGGGTACCGCCACCAGGGCGGCGGCGGGCGCGGGCAGCAGGAAGGCACCGGCGAGCAGCACGGGGTAGAAGGTCCCGGCCGGATGGGAGATCCCGACGAACCGGGACCGGGCGACGCGCTCGCAGCCCGCGTACAGCGCGGCGAGCAGTGCCACCGCCCACCAGGGCGTGCGGATGCCCGGCAGGGGCAGCAGGCAGAGCAGGGCCGCGACGGCGACACAGGCGACGTACGTCCGTACCCGCGCCGGTACCGCTTCCATGAGCCCCTCCCCGGCCATGACCGTCAGGCCCGGAGCCTAGGACGGTGGCGGGGGCTCCGCGGGCGGATGACCCGCGGGTTAGCACGTTCGAGTGACGCGTTCGAGGATGACTGCCCGCCCCGGGGGCGGGGTAGTCGGAAAGGGGCGGGAGTCTCAGGACTCCTGCGGTGTGGCGGGCGAGGCCGTGACGTCCTGCTCGGGGACGGCCTGGCCGGAGCGGATCAGCTCGATCCGCCCCATGACCTTGGCGCGCAGGTCGCCCGGCACGTCGTCATGCCCGCAGCAGCGCTTGACGAGCTTCTTCACGGCCTGCTCCAGGCCGTACTTCTCCAGACACGGCGAGCACTCCTCGAAGTGGTGCTCGAACTTCACGCAGTCCGAGTCCGGCATCTCACGGTCGAGGAACTCGTAGAGATGATCGAGGATTTCGCTGCAATCCGTCTCGTGCGGCTCTCCGCAGCTCATGACCCCGAGCCTTTCGCTTCGTTCGACTCTCCGGCGCCGGCCGGAACCATCCCCCGCTCGCGGGCGTAGTCCTCCAGCATGCCGCGCAGCTGACGGCGACCCCGGTGCAGCCGGGACATCACCGTACCGATGGGTGTCCCCATGATGTCGGCGATCTCCTTGTAGGCAAAGCCCTCGACGTCCGCCAGATAGACGGCGATGCGGAACTCCTCGGGGATCGCCTGGAGCGCTTCCTTCACGTCCGAGTCGGGCAGGTGGTCGAGCGCCTGCGACTCCGCGGAGCGCAGACCCGTCGACATGTGCGACTCGGCGCGGGCGAGCTGCCAGTCCTCGATCTCCTCGGCCGCCGAGCGCTGCGGTTCCCGCTGCTTCTTGCGGTACGAGTTGATGAAGGTGTTGGTGAGGATCCGGTACAGCCACGCCTTGAGGTTGGTGCCCTCACGGAACTGGTGGAAGGACGCGTACGCCTTGGCGTACGTCTCCTGCACCAGGTCCTCGGCATCGGCCGGGTTGCGCGTCATGCGCAGCGCGGCCGAGTACATCTGGTCGAGGAACTCGAGCGCGTCCCGCTCGAAGCGCGCGCTGCGCTCCGCGGCCGTCTCCGCGCCCGTGCCGCCCTGGCCCTCGGGCTGCTCCGCCTGGCCGTGTTCGGTCCCTGCGTCGGTCCCAGTGACCGGACCCACCTCCTCCGGTGTTCTCGTGAGACCGAGACCGGTCTCACCCGAATCGGAGGATAGACGACGATCCGGTCCGCCCGCCGCCCGAATAGAGGCGGTCTTGCCCGCGTGCAGCACCGTCCAGTCCAGGTCGGCACGGCTGCTGCGGGTCGGGCAGATGGTCGAACCCATGCGGCGGACTCCCTCTCCTACGACGTCGGTGCTGGTCTCCAGCACGTACGTCCCGCACAACAGCGCTCGCCGTCCCGGCATTCCCGAAGCTTTACCCGAGTGACCCGGTCCACTCCACGACCGCGTCCGTGATGACCGCCACGGCCTCGTCCTGCGAGATCTCCGCACGTTTCGGCACGGCGAAGCCATGATCGCCGTACGGGACCTCCACGAGCTCGTACGGCCCCTCGGGGAACTCCTCCGGCTTGCCGAACGGGTCGTTGCCGCCCTGGACGACCAAGGTGGGCACGCCGGCGCCCAGCAGCTCCTCGGCGCGGGACTTCTCCGGCTTGCCCGGCGGGTGGAGCGGGAAGCTGAGCGCGAGCACGGCGTGGGCGCCCAGCTCGCCGGCGGTGCGGCAGGCGACCCGGGCTCCGGCACTGCGCCCGCCGGACACCACGGGCAGTCCGGGCGCGGTCAGCGCGGGCCAGATGCCCCGCCAGCCGGTGTCCAGGGTCTTCGGCGCGGGTGCGAGCTTCTTCCCGGCCACGCGCCACGGCTGCTCCACGCGGGCAACGGTCACGCCGTGGGCGGGCAGGGCGGCGGCGAGGGCGGTCAGGTCGCGGGCCTCGATGCCGCCGCCGGCGCCGTGGCTGACGGCGAGGACCAGCCGGGCCTTCCTGGCCGGATGCCAGGTGATGCGGGCGGTTCCGGCCTCGGTCTCGACGGTCTCCGTGGTCTCACGGGTCGCCTTCGTCACATTCGTCACGTCAGAAGAGTGTGCCCTCTTCAGGCCCTTCCAGCTCCTTCAGCAGCTCCGGCCCGTTGTTGCGGACGTTGCTGACGGCCGTGGCGACGGGGTAGGCGCGCATCAGCCCGGCGGGCGGCGGGGCGAGCAGCTCGCGCAGGTCGTCCACGTCCGTGCGGGAGGGGTCGAGCCAGGCGTCCCAGCGGTCGGGCGTGAGCATCAGCGGCATCCGGGGGTGGATGTCGGCCAGCGCCCGCGGCCCCTCGGCCGGGGCGACGGCGAGCGGGCTCCGCTCGGCCTCGGTGGTGATGACGGAGCACGTCACCCACCAGGCCTGCGGGTGGTCGTCCGGCAGCGTCCGGTCCCGCCAGAACTCGTACAGCCCGGCCATCGCGAAGACCGACCCGTCCGCGGGGGTCACGAAGTACGGCTGCTTGCGGGGCCGCTTCTTCTTCCCCTCCACCTCCAGCTCGCGCTCCTGCGTGCCGGTGACCCACTCGTAGTAGCCGTCGGCGGGCAGGATGCAGCGCCGGGAGGTGAAGGCGCGGCGGTAGGACGGCTTCTCGTGGACGGTCTCCGCGCGTGCGTTGATCATCCGGGCGCCGCCCTCGGGGGTCTTCGACCAGGACGGGACGAGCCCCCACTTCAGCGTGCGCAGCTGCCGAACCGGCCGCGGCTCGTCCGCGTCTTTCAGGGGGCGGTCCAGGACGGCGTAGACCTCCTTGGTGGGCGCCACGTTGTAGTCGGGCTCGAGGGTCTCCTCGGGCTCCCACTTCTCGATCTCAAAGATTCCTGCGAGATCCTCTGGCCTACGACTCGCCGCATACCGTCCGCACATACGTGCCACACTGCCAGATTCCATCCGACCACAGGGAGCCATTGCCCCACATGGACAGCACCGCAACCGCCTCGCTCGCCTCCCTCTGGGACGAGGTGTCCGGCACCCAGCCCGACCCCGACCTGTGGGTGGTGATCGCGACCCTGGTCGCCGCGCTCGCCGTGGTGGTCCCGCACGGCCTGTGGCGCATCTCGCGCAACGCCATCACCATCGCCCACGAGGGTGGCCACGGGCTGGTGGCCCTGCTCAGCGGCCGCACCCTGACGGGCATACGGCTGCACTCGGACACCAGCGGCCTGACCGTCAGCCGCGGCAAGCCGTACGGCATCGGCATGATCCTCACCGCGGCCTCCGGCTACACGGCCCCGCCCCTGCTCGGGCTCGGCGGCGCGGCCCTCCTCGGCGCCGGCCGCATCACGCTGCTGCTGTGGCTGGCCACGGCCCTGCTGCTGGCCATGCTCGTGATGATCCGCAACGCCTACGGCGCCCTGACGATGATCGTCACCGGCGGCATGTTCGTGCTGGTGTCCTGGCTGGCCGGTCCCCAGGTGCAGGCGGCGTTCGCGTACGCGGTGGTGTGGTTCCTGCTGATCGGCGGGGTGCGCCCGGCGTTCGAACTCCAGGCGAAGCGGGCGCGGGGCGGGGCGGGCGACTCGGACGCGGACCAGTTGTCGCGGCTCACGCACGTACCGGCGGGGTTGTGGTTCTTCCTGTTCCACGCCGTGTCGCTGTGCTCGCTGATCGGGGGCGGGCGCTGGCTGCTGGAGATGTGACCGGGGGCCGGCACCGCCGTGCCGCGTGGGCGCGACCGGCCCCAGCGGCGCCGCACTCCGGCGACGGCCTGCTTATAAAGTAAAGGCATGGCCCCGAACACCGCAGACACCGCCCTCTGGCCCGCCCCGCACGCGAGCGGAGCCGTCGACGCGACGGTCCACGTGCCCGGGTCCAAGTCGGTCACCAACCGCGCCCTGGTCCTCGCCTCCCTCGCCTCGGAGCCGGGCTGGCTGCGCCGCCCCCTGCGCTCCCGCGACACCCTGCTGATGGCGGGCGCGCTGCGCGCGATGGGCATCGAGATCGAGGAGGGCGTGGGCCCCGACGGCACGGGCGAGGCCTGGCGGGTGCTCCCCACGGGCCTGCGCGGTCCGGCCACGGTCGACGTCGGCAACGCGGGCACGGTGATGCGGTTCCTGCCGCCGGTCGCGGCGCTCGCCGACGGCCCCGTCCGCTTCGACGGCGACCCCCGCTCCTACGAGCGTCCCCTGAACGGCGTCATCGACGCGCTGCGTCAGCTCGGCGCCCGGATCGACGACGACGGCCGCGGCGCGCTGCCACTGACCGTGCACGGCGGCGGTGCCCTGGACGGCGGCCCGGTCGCGATCGACGCGTCCTCCTCGTCGCAGTTCGTGAGCGCGCTGCTGCTGTCCGGCCCGCGCTTCAACCAGGGCGTCGAGGTCCGTCACACCGGCGCCACGCTGCCCTCCATGCCGCACATCCGCATGACCGTGGACATGCTGCGCGCGGTCGGCGCCCAGGTGGACACGCCCGAGTCGGGCGGCGAGCCGAACGTCTGGCGGGTCACGCCGGGCGCCCTGCTCGGCCGGGACCTGGTCATCGAGCCGGACCTGTCGAACGCCCAGCCGTTCCTGGCGGCTGCGCTGGTCACGGGCGGCAAGGTCGTCATCCCGGACTGGCCGGCCCGCACCACCCAGCCCGGTGACCGGCTGCGCGAGATCTTCACCGAGATGGGCGGCTCCTGCGAGCTGACCGAGTACGGGCTGGTGTTCAGCGGCTCCGGCTCGGTCCACGGCATCGACGTCGACCTGGGCGAGGTCGGCGAGCTGACGCCGGGCATCGCCGCCGTCGCGGCCCTCGCCGACTCCCCGTCGACCCTGCGCGGCGTCGCCCACCTGCGCCTGCACGAGACGGACCGGCTGGCGGCGCTGACCAAGGAGATCAACGAGCTGGGCGGTGACGTCACGGAGACCGCCGACGGCCTGCACATCCGCCCGCGCCGGCTGCACGGCGGGATCTTCCACACCTACGACGACCACCGCATGGCCACGGCCGGCGCGATCATCGGCCTCGCGGTGGAGGGCGTGCAGATCGAGAACGTGGCGACGACGGCCAAGACCCTGCCCGACTTCCCCGACCTGTGGACCGGGATGCTCGGGGCGTAGGACGCGGGGACCAGGTCATGCGCCGCTACGGCAAGCACACCGACGAGGACGACATCCGCACCCGCCCGGGCCGCCGGAACACCCGGCCCCGGACGAACATCCGGCCCAAGCACGAGGACGCCGCCGAGGGCCTCGTCCTCACCGTCGACCGGGGCCGCCTGACCTGCCTCGTCGAGGACCGGGTCGTCATGGCGATGAAGGCCCGCGAGCTGGGCCGCAAGGCGGCCGTGGTCGGTGACCGGGTGGCCCTCGTGGGCGACCTGTCGGGCAGGAAGGACACGCTGGCGAGGATCGTGCGCATCGAGGAGCGCACGTCCGTGCTGCGCCGCACGGCGGACGACGACGATCCGTACGAGCGCGTGGTCGTCGCCAACGCCGACCAGCTCGCCGTCGTCACCGCCCTCGCCGACCCGGAGCCCCGGCCGCGCCTGATCGACCGCTGCCTGGTCGCCGCCTACGACGGTGGCCTGGAACCGCTGCTGGTGCTGACCAAGTCGGACCTCGCCCCGCCCGAGAAGCTGCTGGAGCTCTACGGCGACCTCGACATCCCCTACGTCGTCACCAGCCGCGCGGAACTGGAGTCCGGCGCCGCCGTCGAGCGGGTCCGCGAGCAGCTCGACGGCAAGATCACCGCGTTCGTCGGGCACTCCGGTGTCGGCAAGACGACCCTGGTCAACGCGCTGGTGCCACAGGAGCGGCGGCGTTCGACCGGACATGTGAACGCGGTGACGGGCCGCGGCCGGCACACCACCACCTCGGCGCTGGCGCTGCCGCTGTCCGACAGCGACGGCTGGGTGATCGACACGCCGGGCGTGCGGTCCTTCGGGCTCAACCACGTCGATCCGTCCCGGGTCATCCACGCCTTCCCCGACCTGGAGCCGGGCACCGAGGGTTGCCCGCGCGCGTGCAGTCACGACGAGCCGGACTGCGCCCTGGACGCCTGGGTCACCGAGGGGCACGCCGACCCGGCCCGGCTGTACTCGCTGCGGCGACTGCTGGCCACGCGGGAGCGCAAGGAAGGCGACTGACCTCCGCGTTGTTTGTGATGACGTGCGGACGGTAAGTGCATAATCGCACCAAGCCGGATGCAAGCCTGAGCAAAACGCGACGAAGCGGTCACTGAACGTGGGCTACGGGAGGACGACACATGGCGTGGCTGCTGGTCATCGTGGCCGGATTGCTCGAGACCGGCTTCGCCGTCTGTCTGAAGTTGTCGCACGGCTTCACCCGGCTCTGGCCGACGGTCGCGTTCTGCGTCTTCGCCCTCGGCAGCTTCGGTCTGCTGACCCTTGCCCTGAAGAGACTCGACGTCGGTCCCGCCTACGCCGTGTGGACCGGCATCGGGGCGGCGGGGACGGCGATCTACGGCATGGTGTTCCTGGGTGACCTGGTGTCGACGCTGAAGATCGTGTCGATCAGCCTCGTCATCATCGGCGTGATCGGGCTGCAGTTGTCGGGCTCGGCGCACTGACGGGCCGTCAACCGGCTTGCCGGTGCAGGGCGCTGCGGACCAGGTCGGTGACGCCGCCCTCGCCGGGTGGCGCGGCCACGCAGGACAGCGCGAGGCGGACGGCGAGTTCACAGGAGCGGGCCAGGTCGGCGGTGTCGGACTTGGGTGTGCCCGGCCCGGCCAGGACCGAGACGGCCCGGTCGCGGACGAGGGCCACGAAGTCGCCGGGCGAGGGCAGCGGGCCGTCGGCGCGGCGCTGGGCCGGCACGGCGGAGGTGGAGGAGACCGCCGACAGGGCCGGGGACGGCAGCCGTTCGCTCCAGCAGCCGGTGAGCATGGCGCGGACGAGGGCGTTGTCACGGGCCGCCGACGTCGTCCACTCGGCGGTGGCGGTGAGCCGGTCGCGCGGGTCGCTGTGCCCGGCGAGGGCGCGGTCGATCCCGGCGAGATATCCGTCGGCTTCCCTCCTCACCAGCGCCCGGGCGAGGCCGTCCTTGCTGCCGAACTCGTTGTACAGCGTCTGCCGGGACACTCCGGCCGCCGCGGCCACGTCCACCATGCGCACAGCGGACCACGGCCGACGCGCCAGCGCCGCGAAAGCGGCGTCCAGTAGAGATTCCCGCGCTGCAGGCATCATCGCCTCCCCTTGGGGCGAGCGGCTCTGCGCCCAGATTTGACGCGCGTGAAAGCACTGTCAAGGGTTCTCGAACGCGCGCGGGGGCGCGTTTCGGCCGTGTCGCGCGGGGCATTCGCCCGGCCGCCGGGGTGCGTCCGCTCAGCTGCACGCCCATCCGCCCCCGGCCCGCACACCGGGTGCACCCCCGTCCCGCACACCGCGCGCCCCTCAAGCGGGTCACCCCACCGCTTCCCCACCCACACAAACCCCCTGTAGCCCCACCCCCACCTCGGCAGATAGGTTCGTCACATGCCCGACTATCTCGACGACCTGCGCCTCGCCCACGTCCTCGCCGACGCCGCGGACGCCGCGACGACGGACCGGTTCAAGGCCCTCGACCTCAAGGTCGAGACGAAACCGGACATGACCCCGGTGAGCGAAGCGGACAAGGCCGCGGAGGAACTCATCCGCGGCCAACTCCAGCGCGCCCGCCCCCGGGACGCGATCCTCGGCGAGGAGTACGGCGTCGAGGGCACCGGCCCCCGCCGCTGGGTGATCGACCCGATCGACGGCACCAAGAACTACGTCCGCGGCGTCCCCGTCTGGGCCACCCTCATCTCGCTCATGGAGGCCGGTGAGGGCGGCTTCCAGCCGGTCGTCGGCGTCGTCTCCGCCCCGGCCCTGGGGCGCCGCTGGTGGGCCGCCAAGGGCCACGGCGCGTTCTCCGGCCGCAGCCTCACCAAGGCCTCCAAGCTGCACGTCTCCCGCGTCTCCAAGCTCTCCGACGCCTCCTTCGCGTACTCCTCGCTCAGCGGCTGGGAGGAGCAGGGCCGGCTGGACGGCTTCCTGGACCTGACCCGCGAGGTGTGGCGCACGCGCGCGTACGGCGACTTCTGGCCGTACATGATGGTCGCGGAGGGCTCCGTCGACATGTGCGCCGAGCCGGAACTGTCCCTGTGGGACATGGCCGCCAACGCGATCATCGTCACGGAGGCCGGCGGCAGCTTCACCGGACTCGACGGCCGCCCGGGTCCGCACAGCGGCAACGCGGCCGCGTCGAACGGCCTGCTGCACGACGAGTTGCTCGGGTACCTCAACCAGCGCTACTGAACGCCCCCTTGTTGACCCTCCCTTTGCCTGCCACTCTGAGAGTCCCCCCACTTGTGAACTTGTGAAATCCTGAACAAAGGCGGGGACACTCCCAGGAGGTGGCTCCATCCATGCTCGTCCGTGACGCCATGAGCACCGTCGTCCTCACCATCGGCCCGACCCACACGCTCCGCCAGGCCGCCGCGCTGATGTCCGCCCGCCGGGTCGGCGCGGCCGTGGTCCACGACCCGGACGCCGGCGGCATCGGCATCCTCACCGAACGCGACATCCTCAACTCCGTGGGCCTCGGCCAGGACCCGGACACCGAACGCGCCCACGCCCACACCACCACCGACGTCGTGTTCGCCGCTCCGGCCTGGACCCTGGAGGAGGCGGCCGGCGCCATGGCACACGGCGGTTTCCGGCACCTCATCGTGCTGGACGGCGGCGAACCCGCCGGCATCGTCTCGGTCCGCGACATCATCCGCTGCTGGGCACCGGCACGTCAGCAGGTTCCCGCCTGACGGCACCGGACGCACGGACGGGCCGGGCACCCCGTGGGCAACCCGGCCCGTCCACTACCGCAAGCGGTCCAGTGCTGGAGTTCAGCCGCGCAGGGCCTGGACCGCGGCCTCCAGCCGCTTGCCGTAGTCTCCGTCGGCCCGACGGAAGTTGTCGATCGCCCGCTCGACGATGTCGTCGCGCGAGACCTTGGCGATGAAGCCCGCCAGGTTCGCGATCAGGCGCTCCTTCTCGTCCTCCGACATCAGCCGGTAGAGGTTGCCCGCCTGGACGAAGTCGTCGTCCTCGGCGTGCACCGGAGCCGGGTGGTTGCCCGTGGTGCCGCTCACGGCCGTGGCGGACCACAGCGGACGATCCGTCTGGAACGGGCCGCCGAAGCTGTTCGGCTCGTAGTTCTTCCCGCCCCCGTGGCGGCCGTCGTACAGGTACCCGTCACGCGAGTTCGTGCGCGCCACGGTGGCGTGCGGGCGGTTCACCGGCAGGTGGTCGGCGTTGATGCCGACGCGGTAGCGGTGGGCGTCGCCGTACGCGAAGAGGCGGCCCTGGAGCATCTTGTCCGGGGACGGACCGATGCCCGGCACGAAGTGGGCGGGGCTGAAGATCGACTGCTCGACCTCGGCGAAGATGTTCTCCGGGTTGCGGTTGAGCTCCAGCTTGCCGATCTCGACGACCGGGTAGTCCGCGTGCGGCCACACCTTGGTCAGGTCGAACGGGTTGAAGCGGTATGTCGCCGCCTCGGCCACCGGCATGATCTGCACGCCGACGGTCCAGGTCGGGTACTCGCCGCGCTCGATGGCCTCACGCAGGTCGCGCTGGTGGGAGTCGGGGTCCTCACCGGCGAGCCGGGCCGCCTCCGCGCTGGTGAGGTTCTTGATGCCCTGGTCCGTCTTGAAGTGGTACTTCACCCAGAAGGCCTCGCCGGCCGCGTTGCTCCACTGGAAGGTGTGCGAGCCGAAACCGTCCATGTGACGGTAGGAGGCCGGGATGCCCCGGTCGCCGAACAGCCAGGTCACCTGGTGCGTGGACTCGGGCGACAGGCTCCAGAAGTCCCAGACGTTGTCCGCCTCCGTCGAGCCGGTGTACGGGTCGCGCTTCTGGGTGTGGATGAAGTCGGGGAACTTGATGGCGTCCTTGATGAAGAACACCGGGGTGTTGTTGCCGACGAGGTCGTAGTTGCCCTCCTCGGTGTAGAACTTCAGCGCGAAACCACGCGGGTCGCGGACGGCGTCGGCCGCGCCGAGGTTGCCGGCGACCGTCGAGAAGCGCAGGAAGACCTCGGTCTGCTTGCCGATCCCGGAGAGGAACGCGGCGCGCGTGTACGGGGTGACATCGGCGGTGACCGTGAAGGTCCCGTAGGCGCCCGCACCGCGCGCGTGCACCACGCGCTCCGGGATGCGCTCGCGGTTGAAGTGGGCCAGCTTCTCCAGCAGCAGCTGGTCCTGGACGAGCACGGGGCCGCCGACGCCCGCGGTCTCGCTGTTCTGGTTGTCGGCGACCGGAGCCCCGGCCTCCGTCGTAAGCGGTCCCTGCGTCACGTGCGCCTCCTGCACCAATCCTGGCCAAACCTGTCCCTTGGCCAAAGCCATTCTCGATCCTACAATAGACATTGTCTAAAGCAAGTGGGACTCTAAACTCACACCTGTTCGGGACCTGGTCCACTTAGCTGTTAGGCTGGTGGCCATGAGTGACCTTCTGGAACGCCTGCGCGGACGCGGATGGCGTATGACCGCGCAGCGGCGCGTCGTGGCCGAGGTCCTCGACGGCGAACACGTCCACCTGACGGCCGACGAGGTCCACGCCCGGGCCGTCGCCAAGCTGCCCGAGATCTCCCGGGCGACCGTCTACAACACGCTCGGCGAGCTCGTCTCCCTCGGCGAGGTGCTGGAGGTCTCCACCGACCAGCGCGCCAAGCGGTACGACCCGAACGCCCACCGGCCGCACCACCACCTGGTCTGCGCCCAGTGCGGCGCGATCCGGGACGTGCATCCGGTCGGCAACCCCCTGGCGGACCTCCCCGACTCGGAGCGCTTCGGCTTCACGGTCTCCGACGTCGAGGTGACGTACCGCGGCGTCTGCCCGAACTGCGCGGCCGCCTAGCCCTACGCACGTGAAAGCCCCGGCACTCTCGGTGCCGGGGCTTCTCGTTGCTCACGCGGGCCGCGACGACCCAGGCAAACACCGAGGGCCGGAACCCTTTCGGATTCCGGCCCTCGGCCTTCAGTAGCGGGGACAGGATTTGAACCTGCGACCTCTGGGTTATGAGCCCAGCGAGCTACCGAGCTGCTCCACCCCGCGTCGGTGAATGCAACGTTACGTCAACGCAGAGGACGGATGCAAATCGCTTACCCGGCGGCGGGCCCCGGCCGCCCAGCGCTACGCGGACAGCTCCTGCCTGAGCGCGTCCCGCAACCGCGCCGCCCGCTCAGCCACGGACGCCGGCCCCAGCGACACCGCCCGATCGGCCCACCGCTGCCCTTCCGCCAGCTCACCCCGACGCGCGTAGACCAGGGCCAGCCGCAACGCCGCCCGCCCGTGCCCCGCGTCAGCCGCCCGCGTCCACCACACCGCCGCCTCGGGCTCGCTCCCCTCCCGGGCCAGCAGCAGCCCGAGATTGAACGCCCCGTTGCGAGACCCGGCCTCGGCCGCCTCCCGGTACCACCGGGCCGCCTCGACGACGTCCCCCCGGGCCGCGGCCAGCATGCCGACCCGTACCTGCGCCCGCCGGTGCCCCTGCGAGGCGGCACGCTCGTACCACTCCTCGCACTCGCTCCGCCGGTGCACCGGCTCCCCGAGCTCATGCGCCGGCTCCGGCGGTCTGCGCGCGTCGAGCACGGTCGCCAGCCGGTACGCGGCCTCCGCGCTCCCACCCCCGGCCGCACACCGCAGGTGCCGCTCGGCCTCCTGCTCGTCGCCGTCCCGCAGCTTTGCCATGCCGACCTGGAGCGCCGCCTCCGTGTGCCCGGCGGCCGCGGCCCGCTCGTACCAGCGCAGCGCGGCCTTCTCCTCGCCGCGCCCGGCGTGCAGGATGCCCAGATTGAAGGCGGCGTCGACGCTTCCGGCCTCGGCGGCCTTGGAGAACCACGGCTCCGCGCCCGTCTCGTCCCCGGCCCGCAGCAGCAGGATCGCCAGCGCGTTCGCGGCCTCCCGGTGCCCGGCGTAGGCCGCACGCCGGTACCACTGCTCGGCCTGCGCGGTGCGCCCCTGTTCGGCGCAGAGCAGCCCGAGGTTGTAGGCGCCGTTCACATCGCCCGCGTCCATGGCGGCCCGGTACCACCGCTCGGCGGTCTGGGTCTCGCCCCGCTCGGCGTGCAGCGCGCCGAGCGCGTTCGCCGCGTTGCCGTCGCCGTCCTGCGCGGCCCGCAGCCACCACACGGCGGCGTTCTCCGTGTCGCCGGCGTCGCGCAGCAGGAAACCGAGCGCGCAGGCGGCCCGCGGCTCGCCGTCCTTGGCGGACGTCAGGTACCAGCGGCCGGCCTCCTTGAGCTCGCCGCGCCGCTCCAGGATGGTCCCGAGGTGCAGCGCGGCCCGCCGGTGGCCGCGCGCGGCGGCCTGCCGGTACCACTGCTCGACCTCGTCGGGCACCTGGACACCGTTGTCACCGTCGGTTTCCCGCGCCGCCCTGCGGTCCAGTGCCCGCGCCAGCCGGTACGCGGCCTCCCGGTGCCCGCGCTCGGCCGCGACCCGCATCCACTGCTCGGCCGCGGCGTCACCGCGGTGCTCCAGCAGATCGGCGAGGGCGTACGCGCCCAGCGTGTGGCCCTGTTCGGCGGACTGGCGCAGCCAGTACTCGGCGGCGGGTTCGTCACCGCGCTCGCGGTGGTGCCGTCCGAGGGCGTGCGCGGCGGCCGCGGATCCGGCGACGGCAGCGATCCGCCACCATCCGGCGGCCTCGTCGGCGTAACCCCGCTGGTGAAGCAGGACGCCCAGGTTGTTGGCGGCGGCCCGGTCACCCGCCGCGGTGGCGGCACGCAGATGGGGCTCGGCGCCGTCGAGATCACCACGGCGCAGCAGCATGGCCCCGAGAACACTCATCGCCTCGACGTCGCCGGCCTCCGCGGCGAGCCGCTGACGCAGCTCCTCGGCTGCCTCGTCGGCGAGTTCCCCGGCGTCGTCCGGGGTGTCGGTGTCCTCCCGGCTGGAAGGCTGCACAAAACGCCCTGTCTCGAACAGAGTTGCCTTGTCCCCCATAACGTCCATCGTCGCACCACCTGCAACCCGGGTACACCTGGTATACCGCAGCCAGTGAGGTCACTGAAGCGTTTTGTCGACATGCCCACAGAGAGACAAGTCAAACACAGACTTCCCAACTCCCCCGGTCGGCACGGCCGAAGCCCGCACCAGCACATCCGTTCACACATCACGAAGGCCCGGATTCCTTTGTGGAATCCGGGCCTTCGTGGCCGCTGCGTCACTCGGACATCGCGACTTCAGTAGCGGGGACAGGATTTGAACCTGCGACCTCTGGGTTATGAGCCCAGCGAGCTACCGAGCTGCTCCACCCCGCGCCGTTGTGTTCACAACCGTATCACGGCGCGGGGTGGGCCATTTGACCAGGCCAGGCCCTAACTGCTCGGTTTCGGGCTGGGGCTGCCGCTCGGACTGGCGCCGGGCTTGCTCTCGCCGCCCCCGGCAGCGCCGGCCCGGTCCGCGGCGGCCTGCGCCTCCTCGGCCCGCCGCAGGGCGTCCTCCAGGTCCTCCTGCGCCCGGCCGTACGCCTCCCAGTCGTTCTTCTTCAGGGCCTCCTGGCCCGCGTCGAAGGCCTTCTGAGCGTCTTCCAGGGCCTGCTTGACCGTCGGGTCGTCGGACGTCGGCGGCGGTGTCGTCGTGTCACCCTCGTCCGGTGGCTCCGGGGTGGCGCCCTCCGCTCCGAAGACCTTGTTGAGGGCCTCCTCGAGCGTGTTCTCGAAGGCGGTCTGGCCTCCGTAGGTGACCAGCACCTTGCGCAGCAGCGGGTACTTCAGTCCACCACCGCGTACGTAGACCGGCTCCACGTACAGCAGTCCTCCGTCGAGCGGCACCGTCAGCAGGTTGCCGTACTCGACTTCGGAGTCGCCGCCTCTCAGGAGCCTGATGGACTCGGCGATGTCCTCTTGGGAGTTGAACTGGCTCTGGACCTGCTTGGGTCCGTTGACCGTCGTGTTCGTCGGCAGTTTCAGGATTCTGATCTTGCCGTAGTCGCTGGTGCCCGCCTCGGCGTCCACCGCCATGAAGGCGCTGAGGTTGTCCCGGCCGTTGGGCGTGAAGGTCGTCGTCAGCGAGAACGCCTGCGCCTTCTGGTCGGGCATCTTCATGCTGAGGTAGTACGGCGGCACCGCGTTGCCCGACCGGTTCGTCGGGTCGTCCGGCACCTGCCACACCTCGCTGCCGCTGAGGAACGTCGTGGCGTCCTTCACGTGGTAGCGCGTGAGCAGCTCCCGCTGGACCTTGAACAGGTCCTGGGGGTAGCGCAGGTGGTCCATCAGCGACTTGGAGATGTCGCTCTTGGGCTCCACCGTGTTCGGGAAGGCCTTCATCCAGGTCTTCAGGACCGGGTCCTTGGTGTCCCACTGGAAGAGCTTGACCTCGCCGGTGTACGCGTCGACGGTCGCCTTCACCGAGTTGCGGATGTAGTTGACCTGGTTCTGCTGGGCCACCACCGCGCGGCTGTCGTTGGTGGCGGTCAGCGAGTCGGCCGTCGTGTCGCCGAGGGTCGTGCGCGAGGAGTACGGGTAGCCGTTCGTCGTCGTGTACGCGTCGACGATCCACTGGATCCGGCCGTCCACGACCGCCGGGTAGGCGTCGCCGTCGATGGTCAGCCAGGGGGCGACCGCCTCGACGCGCTCCTTGGGCGTGCGGTTGTACAGGATCCGCGAGCCGTCGCCGATGGCGCCGGAGTACAGGATCTGCGGCTCGCCGAACGCCACCGCGTACGCCGCGCGGTTGACCGGGTTGGAGAGGTTGACCCCGCTGTCGCCCTTGTAGCTGGTGGTCTTCTCGCCGTTGTCGTCGGAGTAGTCGATCTCCTTCTGGGGACCGCCGACGATCGAGTACGTGGTGGTCTTCTCGCCGTAGTAGACCCGCTGCTCGTACGTGCCGAGCTGGCCCTTGGAGGGCAGGTCGGACTCGGTGAAGACCGGCCGGCCCTGCGCGTCGGCGCTGGTGCCCTCGGCGGCGACCACTCCGTAGCCGTGCGTGTAACGGAAGTGGTTGTTGATCCAGTTCTTCTTCGGGATGCCCGCGAGGTTGATCTCGCGCAGACCGATGACCGTGTCCTGGTCCTTGCCGTCCTTGGCGTAGCGGTCGACGTCCAGGTTGGTCGGGAACGCGTAGTAGTTCCTGATCTGCTGGAGCTGCTGGAACGTCGGAGAGACGATGTTCGGGTCCATGATCCGGATGCTCGCCGTGGAGTCGACGTCATCGCGGAGCGTGGTCTTGTCCTCCGTCTTGCTCGTGCCGGTGTAGTCGGTGACCTTGGTCCCGTCGATGCCGTAGGCCTTGCGCGTCGCCTCGAGGTTCTTCTCGACGTACGGCGCTTCCTTGGCCTGCTCGTTCGGCTGGACCTGGAACTTCTGCACGATCGCCGGGTACAGGCCGCCGATGAGGATCGCGGAGAGCACCATCAGACCGAAGCCGATCACGGGCAGCTGCCAGGTGCGCCGCCACAGGGTGGCGAAGAACAGCAGCGCGCAGATGACGGCGATGCAGAACAGGATCGTCTTGGCCGGCAGGTAGGCGTTGGCGTCGACGTACCTCAGGCCCGTCCAGTTGTCGGTCGCCCTGAAGTCGCTGGACTTCACCGCGAGTCCGTACCGGTCGAGCCAGTAGGCGACCGCCTTCAGGGCGACGAAGACGCCGATGAGCACCGACAGGTGCCCGGTGGCCGCCGCCGTGGCGCGGGCGCCGGGGCTGGTGACGCGCAGCCCGCCGTACAGGTAGTGGGTGAGCGCGGCGGCGATCACGGAGAGGATCGTGGCGGCGAAGCCGAAGCCGAGCAGGAACCGGTACCAGGGCAGGTCGAAGGCGTAGAAGGAGACGTCCAGCTTGAACTGGGGGTCCTTCTGGCCGAAGGGCACGCCGTTGATCCACATCAGCCACGTCCGCCACTGGCCGGACGCGGAGGCGCCGGCGATCAGGCCGACCAGGGCCGTGATCCCGAACAGCAGCCACTTCTTGTAGGGCGCGATGCCCATCCGGTAGCGGTCGAGGTTCTGCTGCTCCATCGACATGGCGCTCAGCGGTGGCCGCAGCCGGTGCGCCAGCCAGATGTTGACGCCGACCGCGAGGGCCATGAGCAGGCCGAAGACGAAGAAGAGACCGATCTTGGTCCACAGGGTCGTGGTGAAGACCGAGGAGTACTTCACCGACCGGTACCAGAGCCAGTCCGTCCAAAAGCCCGCGAACATGGTGAACGCCATGCCGAGGACGGCCAGGACGCCCAGCGTCATGAGCAGGGTCCGGACACGCCGGGACGGGCGGCCCACTCTGATCCGCGGCCCTGTCGGGCCTCCGCCGCGGTCCGGCATCTGGAAAGCCAAGGTGCGCACCTCGAAGTTCGCTGTTGATTCGTCAAGCCCGCGTCTTCACGGACCCTGCGTGGCCCCCGTGATCGTGGGCCCCCACCTATGCAACTTACTCACCGTTTACTCGGTTCCCGATTCCGGCCAGGAACGAGAGAGGATTGTGACCATGTCCAACACTCCCATGGCTGCGAACCCGCTCACCCGGGCCGTGCTCGAGATCGACGAGTACGTCTCCGGCCTCGGCTGGGACCAGCCGGCCCGCCTCTTCGCCCTCGTCGACACCGCACGGCTGCGGGCCGAACAGCCCTCGCTCGCCGACCGGCTCGGTCTGGGGGACGAGCCCGAAAGCTCCGGCCTCACCCCGATCGAGCAGGACGAAATTCCAACGGGCAAGCCGCTCGACGAGTTCCTCGCCACCATCGCCTGGCCCGACGCGGTGGCTGGCTGCGCCCTCGCCGTGGAGCGCCTGATGCTGCCGCCGTCCGCGGAGGCGCAGGTCCCGAAGGATCTGAGCGAGGCGGCGCTGACGAAGTGGGTGGCGGAGCACCCGGACCGCCAGGAGGTCCGCATGACGGTCGCGGTCCTGCGCGACGGTGCCCGCGAGTCGGCCCTGCGCCTGCGCGAGAAGGACTCCCCCACGGAGGTCCTCACCGGCTCCGACCTGGTCCCGGGCCTGGCGGAGGCACTGACGGCGACGTTCGAGGAGTAGCCGGACGGGCCGGGGCCCGGTCCGCCGGGCCTTCCCGCCCCCTTCGCTACCTACCGCACCGCGGAAGGTCCGCGGTGTCGCCACCGCGGATGTCCTTCAGGGCGCCGAGGGCGTCCTGGATGGTGTCCACCTTGACGAGGGTGAGGCCCTCCGGGGTGTCCTTGGCGGCGGCCGCGCAGTTGTCGGCGGGCGTCAGGAAGTACTCGGCGCCCTTGGCCCGCGCGCCGACGGTCTTCATCTCGATGCCGCCGATCGGGCCGACCTTGCCCTCGTCGTCGATCGTGCCGGTCCCGGCGACGAACGTGCCTCCGGTCAGGCTGCCCGGGGTGAGCTTGTCGTAGATGCCGAGCGCGAACATCAGACCGGCGCTCGGTCCGCCGACGTCGGCCAGCTTGATGTCGATGGTGAACGGGAACGTGTGGTCGGTGCCGGCGGAGATCCCGACGATGGCGCGCTTCTCACCCGCGTCGTCGGACGTCGTCGTCGTGATGGTGATGTCCTGCGTCCTGGTCGGTGTCCGCTTCTCCTTCTCCGCGGCGGCCTGCGCCTTGGCGGGCACGATAGTGAAGCGGACGTCCTGGCCGGGCTTGTGCTTGGTGACCAGCTTCGCGACGTCGGCCGGCTCCTTGACCGCCGTGCCGTCCACGGCCTTGATCACGTCACCGGCGTGCAGCTTGCCCTCGGCCGGGGAGCCCTTGACGACCGTCGAGACGATCACCCATGACTTCACCGGCACGTCGAGTTCCTTCAGGGCGGCGACCTTGGCGCTCTCCTGGGACTGGCTGAACTCCTCGGCGTTCTCCTGGGTGGACTGCTCCTCGGTCTTGCCGTCCGGGTAGAGCGTCTCGTGCGGCACGACCTTGTTGTCGTGCGCGAGCCAGCCGTAGACGGCCTCCACCAGGTTCATCCGGTAGTCGGCGCTGGTGACCCGGACCGTGGTCATGTTCAGGTGGCCACTGGTCGCATAGGTCTTCCGGCCCGAGATCTGCAGCACCGGCTCGCCGCCGTGGTCGCCGAGCGTGTTCACCGTCGGCCCCGGGGACATCTCCGAATACGGCACGGGGATGAACACTCCCGCGCACAGGAGCGCGATCAGCATCAGGGTGGAGGCGAGCATCGTCGCGGTGCGGCGTGGCATGACTCGACAGTACGGGACGGTCCTGTCAGCGCACCGTCAGGGCCGCCCGTCCGGGGCGGCCCTGCGCGCTCAGGCCTCTGTGACCTGCTGTTTTCCCGCCGTCAGCTACCCGGCCGGGGCTTCTCCATGGCCTCGCGGAAGCGGGCGTAACCGATGAGTTCGGGGCCGTCTCCACGGACCTTGCGGGTCCGGTTGGCCCAACTCCCCCACAGGCCCGCGCCGATCGCAGCCACAAGCGGAATCAGCAACCAGGCGAGCGCCGCCATGCCGACCTCCAACCCCATTGAGCGTCCGCAACTGACTGATCAGCAGATTAACGATCCGCAGTGACAACGCTCACGCCAGGGGTGCGGTTACGCAACCGGAAGGCAGCCTCCCGGATCAGCAGGCGCCCACCCACTCCTCGGTGCCGTCGGAGAACCGCTGGTGCTTCCAGATGGGCACCTCGTGCTTCAGGTCGTCGATGAGCTTCCGGCAGGCCTCGAAGGCCTCGCCGCGATGCGGACACGAGACGGCGACGACCACCGCGAGGTCACCGACCCGGAGGTCGCCCACCCGGTGCACGGCCGCCAGCGCCCGCACGGGGAACTCGGCGACCACCTTCTCGGCGATCCGCCGCATCTCGGCCTCGGCGCTGGGGTGGCACGAATAGCCGAGCTCCGCCACGTCGGCACCGCCGTCGTGGTTGCGCACGGTCCCCACGAAGAGCGCGGTGCCGCCGGCCGCGTCGTCCCCGACCGCCCGGAAGACCTCGTCCACGGAGAGGGCCGTGTCCCGAATCCCGATCAGCTTGACCGGGTCCTGCGCGCCCTGCTCGCCTGGGTGATCGTTCGTGGATGCCATGCCTCCATCGTGCCCCACGCCACCGACAGCCCGGAATAGAGCTATCGACCGGCACGCGCGCGTACGCGTTTGGAGTCTCCTACAGGGGTGTCCCCCTGCACGGCGGAGGTGCCCGTCAGATCCGCCGCCGGGCCTTCCGGGCCCGGCGCACCACCGCCGCCGCGCCCAGCAGCGCCACGGTCGCTCCCGCGGCACCCGCGGCCGTCGCGTCCTTGCGGCCCAGACGCCGCCCGGCGACCGTGTGCCGGCCGGAGACCTCTTCCAGGAGTTCCGCGAGCACTTCCTCGTTGGTGTACTGCGGCCGCCACCCGGCGTCGTGCAGCCGGCTCCCGCTCACCACCCAGGGGTACATCGTGTACGCCAGGTCCCCCGCCGGAGAGGGCGTGAGACCGATCCGGTGCAGCCGGGCCGCCGCACCCAGCGCGACCGCCGACGGCAGCTCCATCCGCCGGATGCCGCTGAGCTCCTCCACTTCCTCCTGCTCCAGCCACCCGTCGCACCCGACGGCGAGTTCCCCGTCGACCTTCTCCAGGACGGCGTACTCCAGCGCGCTGCACAGGTCCTCGACGTGGCAGAACTGCCACGCGGGTCGCGACCCGGCCACGACCAGCAGCCGAGGGGACTCGAAGTACCTGGTCAGCGCGGTGTCGGTGCCTCCCACCAGAACCGCCGGCCGCACCACCGTGACGTTGAGTCCCGGGTGGGCCCGCGGCGCCCGCCGCGCCAGCCGCTCGATCTCCAGCAGGTCGCCGACGCCCGTGGCCTCCGCCGTGGCGCGCAGTTCCGCGTCCTCCGACAGCGGCAGCTCGTTGTCCGGCAGCGCCCCGTAGACCATCGCCGAGGTGCACAGCACCACCCGGTGCACTCCGGCCGCCGCGGCAGCCGTCAGGACGGTCTGCGTCCCCCGTACGTTGTAGGCCGTTCGGGCGGCCGCGTCCGTCTCCAGGTCGAGATCGAGGGCCAGGTGCACCACCACGTCGGCGCCGCGCAGCTTGTCCGCGATGGCCGGGTCCCGGACGTCCAGGATGTGCCACTGCGCCGCCGCGCACTCGCCGCGCCGCTCGTCGATGGCCACGACCTGCTTGACCTCGTCGGACGCGGCGAGCTGCTCGGTGAGCAGCGCGCCGACGCCGTACGCGGCGCCGGTGACCGCGACGACGGGCCCGCGGGCGGCGGGGCTCGCGGAACTGGTTGACTGGTTTCGCGCTGCGCGAACCTGCGGATCTGGGGAACTCACCGGGCGTCTCCAGCGGTTGTCTTCAGTACGAGCGCGTGCGACGCGTGCGTACCAGGTGGCATCCATCCTGCCGCAGGCCGGCAGTCGGCGAAGCACCGAGGCCCGATCCGCCCCAGGTGTCTACGCTGGGTGGTGTTGTCGGGCAGCCGTGCCGCCGGAAAGAACCGGCGGCCCTACCAGCCGAGGAATCCCGTGAGTGACACCCCATTCGGATTCGGCCTTCCGCCGGAGGAGCCGGACGACGGCGACGAGGGCAAGAAGAAGGACCAGCAGAGCGGTGGTGGTCAGGGACCTGCCAACCCGTTCGGTTTCGGCGGCCTGCCCGGAGCCGGAGGCTTTGGCGGCGGACCCGGCGGCCCCGGTGCGGACAATCCGTTCGCAGCCATGTTCGGCTCGCTGAACCCCACCGACCTGGGCGCCGCGTTCCAGCAGCTGGGCCAGATGCTCTCCTACGAGGGCGGCCCGGTGAACTGGGACATGGCCAAGCAGATCGCCCGCCAGACGGTCTCCCAGGGCAGCCCTGACGGCACCAAAGACACGAGCGTCGGCCCCGCCGAGCGCCGAGCCGTCGAGGAGGCCGTCCGCCTGGCCGACCTCTGGCTCGACGACGCCACGTCCCTGCCGTCGGGCGCCGGCTCCGCCGTGGCCTGGAGCCGCGCGGAGTGGGTCGAGGCGACCCTGCCCGCCTGGAAGGAGCTCGTCGACCCGGTCGCCGAGCGCGTCGGCACCGCCATGGGCGACGTCCTGCCGGAGGAGATGCAGGCCATGGCCGGCCCGCTGATCGGCATGATGCGCTCGATGGGCGGCGCCATGTTCGGCACGCAGATCGGGCAGGCCGTCGGCGTGCTCGCCGGTGAGGTGGTCGGCTCCTCCGACATCGGCCTGCCGCTCGGCCCGGCCGGCAAGGCCGCGCTGCTGCCGGTGAACATCGAGACGTTCGGCAAGGACCTGAGCGTCCCCCAGGAGGAGGTACGGCTCTACCTCGCCCTGCGCGAGGCCGCCCACCAGCGCCTCTTCGCCCACGTGCCGTGGCTGCGCTCGCATCTGTTCGGCGCGGTCGACGGCTACGCCCGCGGGATCAAGGTCGACACGGCCAAGCTGGAGGACGTGGTCGGCCAGTTCGACCCGCAGAACCCCGAGCAGTTGCAGGAAGCCCTCCAGCAGGGCATGTTCCAGCCGGAGGACACGCCCGAGCAGAAGGCCGCCCTGGCCCGTCTGGAGACGGCTCTGGCGCTCGTCGAGGGCTGGGTGGACGCGGTGGTCCACGCCGCCGCGAAGCCCCGCCTGTCGTCCGCCGACGCCCTGCGCGAGACGCTGCGCCGCCGCCGCGCCTCGGGTGGCCCGGCCGAGCAGACGTTCGCCACGCTGATCGGCCTGGAACTGCGCCCGCGCCGCCTGCGCGACGCCTCCCGTCTGTGGGCCTCCCTCACGGACGCGCGCGGAGTCGACGGCCGGGACGCCCTGTGGCACCACCCGGACATGCTGCCGACGGCGAGCGACCTGGACGACCCGGACGGCTTCGTGCACCGCGAGCAGATCGACTTCTCCGAGCTGGACAAGATGCTCGGCGAGGCGGCGGACAAGCCCGACCTGCGCAAGAAGGACGAGGGCGAGGACAAGACCAAGGGCGACGACGCCGAGTGAGCCTGTACGACGACGCGGTCCTCGTGCTGAAGGAGTACGAGGACCAGCCGGAGCTGCGCCAGGCCTACCTGGACCACTTGGCGGATCACCCGGACGGCCTCTGGAAGGCCTGTCACGCGGGTCACCTCACGGCCAGCGCCCTGGTGATCGACCCCGAGGGCGGCCGGGTGCTGCTGACCCTGCACCGGAAGCTGCGGATGTGGCTCCAGATGGGCGGCCACTGCGAGCCGGGCGACACCACGCTCGCCGCCGTGGCCCTGCGGGAGGCGACGGAGGAGTCCGGTGTCTCGGGGCTCTCGCTGCTGCCGGGCGGCCCGGTGCGCCTGGACCGGCATCCGATCCCGCCGCCGTGCCACTGGCACTTCGACGTCCAGTACGCGGTCCTGGCACCGCCCGGCGCCGCCCACGCCGTCAGCGACGAGTCGCTCGACGTGCGCTGGTTCCCGTACGACGAGGTGGCGGACGTGGCGGACGACTCGGTGGTACGGCTGCTGGAGTCGACACGAGCGAGGCTCACGGAGTGAGCTGGTGAGGGGGCGGCCACGAAGGCGGCCGCCCCCTCAGTCGGCGCGGGGAACTGCGCGACCAGCCACGAACGGCCGCGGCCAACACCGGCCCGCACACCCCCTCACCCGATCGGCCGAACCGCGGAGCACTCAGCTCCAGACGTTCCCCTGGTTCTGTCCCCGCGCCCCCTGCTGGCCCATGCCGTACTGCGCGGCGAGGCCCGAGCCGATCTGGGCGTTCTGCGGCGGCAGCAGCTCGCTCGGCTGGACGAGGGCGAAACCGGTGCCCATGAAGCTCAGCTCCCAGCCCTCGCCGGTGTTGCCGCGCCTCCGCCACACCCCCGAGGAGTGCGTCTGGGCCTGCATCTGCACACGCAGGCTCGTCGACCAGGCGACGATCGCGTCGGCGTCGCAGTTGACGTACTTGTCCGGCGTCACCTGCAGCAGCAGCGGCATGCCCGAGGTCATCAGCGCGACCTTGCCCCGCCCGGAGATGTTGAGCTGGTACTTCCCCGAGCCGGAGATGCCGTAGAGGCTGTCCACGGCGATGACCTCGTGGTGCAGGGACGAGTCCATCGCCAGCACGTAGCTGCTGTCGACGGTGAGACCGTCCTGGTCCACGTCCATGACGTGGACGTGCTGCTTGAGGTTGGCGAGGTAGACCGTGCCCTGCCCGTGGCAGCGCATCAGGTCGAGTCCCTCACCCGTGTGCGCACGCGCGCGTGCCTGGTCGTTGCTCTGGTACTCGGCGTCGAACTCGACGAGCCCCTGGTAGGCGACCATGGTGCCCTTGCGGGCCAGGATGTCGTCGTGGCCCTCCAGGGCGACACGCAGCATCTGCCTGTTCTGCAGGCTCCAGCGGTCCTGGGTCTGCTGCTCGTTGTAGGCGAAAATCGGGCTCTGCATGGCTTTCTGGCTCCCCCTCAGCCCCGGACCCGGAGGCGGTCGGTGCTGTCCTCGCTGGGCTGGACGACGACGATGCCCTGACCGGAGAAGGCCATCTGGTAGGCCTCGCCGCTGCCGCGGCCGATCAGCGACTGCGCCCGGAAGCTGCGCTTGCCCTTCACCTTGAGGTTCGGGGACCAGGCGACGAGCGCGTCGGGGTCGACGTACGTCTCGTCCTCGCCGCCTCCGCAGTCGACCACGATCGGCTTGCCCCGGGAGGTCAGCGCGACCCAGCCCTGCCCGGAGATCCTGGTGTTCCACAGGCCCTGCCCGGCGAACTTGGCCAGCCCCTTGACCCGCTCCACGCCCCAGGTGAGGTGGGCGTCGAAGGCGAGCAGGTTGGTGGCGTTGACGGAGATGCCGTCGCCGTTGAGGTTGATCACGACGACGTTGGCCCCGTAGTCGGCGAGGTAGAGCAGGCCGTCACCGGAGCACTTCATCAGGGGCGCGCCCTCGCCGGTCAGCCAGTCCTTGGCGATCTGGCGCACAGCCGGCGGGTTGGGCTCGTACTGGACGAACCCTTCGTAGGCGACCATCGACCCCACGCGCGCGAGGAGGTCGTTCCCGGTCTGCATGGCGACCTTCAGCATGTGGTTGCCGTGGTTCTCCATGCGGGCGGTGACGGGTGCGGGGGCGTGGCCCGCGAGCTGCTGTGTCATGACGGGCTCCCTCAGACCTCGTACGGCTGGACGACGATGAAGTTGCCGGGCGCTCCCCGGAACTGGAGGTTGACGCTCTCCCCGGTGTCGCCCGGGTAGGCGTTGCGGCGCATCCGCACCTGGCTGGAGACGACGACCTGGGCGGCGGCCGACCAGGCGACCACGGCGTTGCAGTCGGCGAACGTGGTGGGCGTGACGGGCAGCACCACGGGCGTGCCGTGCGTCTTCACGACGATCGTGCCGGTGCCCTGGAACTGCATGGTGAACAGCGCGCCGCCGGGGATGCCGTGCCCCTCGATGCGGCGGACCTCGTAGGTGAGGCTCTCGTCGAACGCGAGGACGTTCTCGGCGGAGACGCAGACGGCGTCGCCCTGGAGTTCGATGGGGTGCAGCATCGTCGAGTTCTCGGCGAGGAAGACCTGCCCCTGGCCGGTACAGCGCATGAGCTGCATCTCCTGGCCGGTCGCGTTGCCCACGATCCGCCCGGAGAAGCCCGCGCCCTTGTAGCTGAAGTCGACCTTGCCCTGGTAGAGCACCATGCTGCCCTGGCGCGCCAGCACGGGCTGCCCGCCGATGCCGAGGTCGACGCGGACGAGCTTCTTGTTCTGCTGCGTCCAGCGCTGCCCGGTGGGCGTCTCCTTGAACTGCTGGAGCGCGGCGGCCACGCCCGCGCCCTGGGGAGCGGCGGCCTGCGGGGCGCCCTGCTGCGGGGCTCCGTAGGGTGCCTGCCCGAACGGCGGTGGTTGCTGGCCGTAACCGGGGGGCGGCGTGGGCTGGCCGTAGCCCGGGGGCGGGGTGGGCTGGCCGTATCCGGGCGGCGGGACCGGGGCCTGGGGTGCCTGCGGCTGGCCGTAACCGGGAGGTGGCGGGGCCGTCTGGCCGGGGGCCTGGCCGTACGCCGCCGGCTGCTGGCCGGGCTGGCCGTACGGCGCGGGCGCCGGGGCCGGCGGCGGCACCGGGGAGCCGCCGGGCGGGGTGTGCATGGGCGCGACGATGGTCGGGGCGGCGTGCACCTGGGGCGCGGGCGCCGGGGCCGGCGGCGGGGTGGGGCCGGGCGGGGTGGCTCCGGGTGGGGTCGCTCCGGGCGGGGGCGCGAAGCCCTGTGCGGCGGGCTGGGGGGTCGGCGCGGGAGCCGGGGCCGGGGGCGCCGTCGGCAAAGGAGCCGGGGCCGGTGGGGGGGTCTGGGCGGGTTCCGGTGTGCCGGGGACGGCGAAGGCGGGCGGGGCGAAGCCCGGGGCGGCGGCCTGTGGCTGCGGGGCGGGCGCGGGTGTCTCCTCCTCGGCCACCTCGCCGCCGAAGTTCTTCAGCAGCGCGTCGAGACCCCCGTCGAAGCCCTGCCCGACGGCCGCGAACCGCCACACGTCCTTGAGGTAGAAGTCGCCCAGCATCACGGCTCGTTCGGTGGAGAACTCGGAGCCGTCGAAGGGGTAGCGGGCCACCTCCTCGCCGCCCGCGACGATGCGGAGGTAGCCGGGGGCGATCTGCGACATCTGTCCGGCGCCGTCGATCGTCGCCGTGAAGGACAGCTTCTGGATCTGCGGTGGGATGCGGTCGAGCGTCACCCGGAAGGACTCGGTGTCGCCGGCCTGGGCGCCGAGGAGCTGAATGGCCTCCTCGGGGGACTTCGGCTGGTTGTAGAAGACGAAGTACCGTTCGTCCGAGAGCCGTTCGTCGGCGTCGAGGCCGAAGCAGCTGATGTCGAAACTCAGGCCGGGGCCCGTGATCTGCACGCCTACGTACAGATCCGTGCCCGCGGTGAGGTCACTGATCCTGGCCTTGTGGCCGCGTTGGAATTCCCTGGCCATGCGTAACGACCGTCCCCCATCCAGAACGTGAGTGCGTCGCGCCAGGCTAACGGCAAATCCGGACACCGGACGATGTCGGTACAGACCCGGTACAGAACCCGCGCTCGGCCGTATCGGCTGCTCGATCGCGGAAAGCGGTCACTCACCCCGCGGAGCTCTCGTCCCTCGCGCCGGGCACATGGGGCAACCGCTCGGCGGCGACCACGCCTTCGAGGTAGCCCCGCGCCCGCTCCGTGCGCGGGTAGGCCTCCAGCAGCTCCCAGAAGCGGGGTCCGTGTCCGG
This sequence comes from Streptomyces sp. SudanB52_2052, assembly GCF_964272415.1. Classification (NCBI taxonomy): domain Bacteria; kingdom Bacillati; phylum Actinomycetota; class Actinomycetes; order Kitasatosporales; family Streptomycetaceae; genus Streptomyces; species Streptomyces sp. SudanB52_2052. Next base: position 3,127,286 of record NZ_OZ186796.1, read on the forward strand.
GGACGAGCAGATGCGCGAGTTCGTGGACGAGGACGTAGTCGACGACGTACTCGGGCATGCCCTGGAGGCGGTGCGAGAGGCGGATGCTGCCCTCGGAGGGGGTGCAGGATCCCCAGCGCGTGTTCTGGTTGGTCACCCAGCGCACCGAAGCGGGCCGGGCCCGCCCGTCGAAGTACTGCTCCGAGAGCCGCCGGGCCCGCTCCGCCAGCTCGGTGTCGCCGAGGGTCCGCCTGCTCTCCTGGGCGGCCAGCTTGTCGAGCATGACGTTCACCCAGCGCTGCTCCTCCGCCTCGGACATCCGGGCGGGGATGAGCACTACGGTGCGATCGCCCTCGCGGTACGCGGAGACCGTCCTGCGTCGGCGGGAGCTCCTGCGGACCTCGATCGCGCTCGCCCCCGAGCCGCTCGGCGGCTGGCTCGTCGTGCTGCGCTGTGGCTTTCCGGCGCGGTGCAGTGGGTCGGCGGGCACGCCCCGACGTTACCGGCTGCACACGGGGAAGTCCCGACTCCGGGACGGTTCCGTGCCGATGCCCGCATCGGCCGCCGGATTTGTACGACGAATACCCGTGCCTGTGGACAACTTTCGGCAGCCGGCGGCGGGTTTGGGCATGCTGGCTGCTGTCGGCGAAGCGACGGGCGGGTGCGGTCCGGGACCAGGGTCGGTCGGCTGGTCCGCGCCTGCCGCGGATCCGGCCTGCGCACCCGCTCGACCGGCATACGGGGAAGATCTAGGGCATTCGGGGGGCCTGTCATGCATCCGATGGTGAAACCCGCGCTCAGGCGCGGCTGGCGCGACCTCAACACCGTGCAGTTCGGGATGACACCGGCGCACGCGATGACGCTCGGCCCGATGGACCTGGCGTCGGGCAGTTTCCTCGACCTGCTGAACGGCACACGGGGGCTGGAGCTGCTCCGCGAGGAGGGCCGCCGCATGGACCTGCCCGACGGCCATGTCGACAAACTGGTGCGCGGGCTCGCCGAAGCCGGGCTCCTGGACGACGCGCGCGGTGGCGGCCCGGCGGCCGACACCCTGCGGCGGAAGAAGGAGGTCCTGGACCGACTGCGCCCCGACCTGGCCTCCCTGTCGCTGACCACGTCGGCCCCCGGCGACGCGATCGGCCGGCTGGCGGCCCGGCGCTCGCAGCGCGTTCAGGTGCGGGGTGCGGGCCGGGTGGGCGCCGTGCTGGCCTCGCTGCTGGCGGGAGCCGGAGTGGGCGAGGTCGACGTGCGTGACGTCGGGCGGGTGGAGCCCTGGGACGTCGCCCCCGGCGGACTGCCGGCGGAGGCCGTCGGTGACCGTCGGGACGAGGCGGCCCGCCGGGCCGTGCGCCGGGCCGCCCCGGGCCGGTCACCGCGCCGCGCACCGGCCCAGACTCCCTCGGAGGAGGGCGACCCGGGCTTCTCACTGGTGATCATCGCCCCGCGGGACGATGTCGCGGTCCACGCGCCCGACCCGTCCGCCGCCGAGCCCCTGATGTCCTCGGGGACGCCCCACCTGTACGCCGGTGTCGTGGAGGGAACCGGCGTGGTCGGCCCGTTCGTCCTGCCCGGGGAGACGGGCTGCGCGGGCTGTCTGCACGAGAGCCGCACCGACCGGGATCCGGCCTGGCCGCGCCTCGTGGCCCAGTGGCGTTCCGGTCGGCAGCGGCAGGTGCGGCCCTGCGACCTGACGCTGGCCACGACCACGGCCGGACTGGCGGCCGCCCACGCGCTCGCCTTCCTGGACGGCCGGGTCCCGTCGAGCGCCGGGGCTCGCTGGGAGGTCTCCGTCCCCGCTCTCCACTGGCACGCCCGGCCGGTCTGGCCCCATCCGGCATGCCCGTGCGCCGCGGCGGAGAGAGGAAAGGGGGAGCACCCCTCACAGGACGGGGAGTCACACGAGACAATGGCGGTGCAACGGCCGTCGGAGCGGTGCCGTGAGGCAGAGGCGGAGCGGCCGGCTGGGACTTGGAGGGCGCATGTCTGATCTTCCCCGGAAGGCGGTCACCCGGACCGCCAAGCTCGCCGCGCTCCCGCTCGGCATCGCCGGGCGAGCGACCTGGGGATTCGGCAAGCGAATCGTCGGCGAGTCGGCGGAGCTCGTCGGCCGCGAGCTCCAACAGCGCACCGCCGAGCAGCTGTTCAAGGTGCTCGGCGAGCTCAAGGGCGGTGCGATGAAGTTCGGGCAGGCCCTGTCCGTCTTCGAGTCGGCGCTGCCCGAGGAGGTGGCGGGCCCCTACCGCGCCGCGCTGACCAAGCTCCAGGAGGCGGCGCCCCCGATGCCGACGCGCACGGTGCACGCGGTGCTGGAGGAGCGGCTCGGCGAGGGCTGGCACGAGTTGTTCCTGGAGTTCGAGGACAAGCCCGCCGCGGCGGCCTCGATCGGGCAGGTGCACCGTGGGGTGTGGCATGACGGCCGTGAGGTGGCGGTCAAGGTGCAGTACCCCGGCGCGGGCGAGGCCCTGCTGTCCGATCTGAACCAGCTGAGCCGTTTCTCCCGCCTGCTCGGCCCGCTGATCCCCGGCATGGACATCAAGCCGCTGATCGCCGAGCTGAAGGACCGCGTCTCGGAGGAGCTGGACTACGGCCTGGAGGCCCAGGCCCAGGAGGCCCACGCCGAGGAGTTCACGGACGACCCGGACGTGGTCGTGCCGCAGGTCGTCCACCAGTCCGACCAGGTCCTGGTCACCGAGTGGATCGACGGCATCCCGCTGTCGGAGATCATCTCCGACGGCACCCAGGAACAGCGCGACCGTGCCGGTCAGCTCCTGGCGCGCTTCCTGTTCTCCGGCCCCGCCCGCACCGGCCTGCTGCACGCGGATCCGCACCCGGGCAACTTCCGGCTCCTCCCCGGCGGCCCGGAGGGTGAGGACGACTGGCGCCTGGGCGTGCTGGACTTCGGCACGGTCGACCGTCTCCCCGGCGGACTGCCGGCCACCATCGGCGAGTCCCTGCGCATGACCCTGGACGGCGAGGCCGAGGCGGTCTACGAGCTGCTGTGCGCGGAGGGCTTCGTCAAGGAGACCATAGAGCTGGATCCGGAGGCGGTCCTGGACTACCTGCTGCCGATCATCGAACCGGCCCAGGTCGAGGAGTTCACCTTCACCCGCGGCTGGATGCGCAGCCAGGCGGCCCGTATCGCCGACCCCCGCTCCCCCGCCTACCAGCTCGGCAAGCAGCTCAACCTGCCGCCGTCGTACCTGCTGATCCACCGGGTGACCCTCAGCACGATCGGCGTCCTGTGTCAGCTGGGGTCCACGGTGCGGATGCGCGAGGAGTTGGAGGAGTGGCTTCCGGGGTTCGTCCCGGAGGACCCGGTGGACGGCGCGCCGTCGGTGGCGGAGGCCTGAGCCCTCGCGGGTACCGCTGTTGTGCCGGTGCTCGCGCCTCACCACCAGTCCGAGTCCAGGCGCCCTTCGATCGACCTGAGGTTCTCCCGGGAACACGTCTCGCAGAAGTAGCGGCGGACGCCGTCCTCCACGGAGCAGGTCCAGGTGAGGGGCGGCCCTGCGGTCAGGGCATCGGCCGACGTGCCGCAGCGGGCGCACACCAAGCGCCGCCCGACATCCGCCGTGGAGCCGTCGTCACTGCCTCGGGGAGGACTCGTCACCCGGCGACGATAACGCCGCGCCCGGCACCCGCGGAGACACCGCGCACCGGCATCGCCGACACTCGCTCTGTCTTCGTGCGCACGGCCCCGCCGGCACGACCACAACGCACGGCGGGGGCCGGTCCGTTCGGCACGGACCGGCCCCCGCGGAAGAGCACGGCCTCCGGTGCGGGAGGCCACCGCTTCAGGTGCGTGGGCTACTGCATGACCGCCATGGCGAGCGCCCGGCGGGCACGCCGGGAGGCGCGCTCCGCCCTGCGCTGCATCCGGCGGGCGGCCGCCAGGCGCACGGCCTGGCGTTCCCGCTCCGCCTCGTGCAGTCGCTCGTGCATATGCGCACGAGCCATGGCTTCTGGGATGAGTTGCATCTGTCGGGTCCTGTTCTGACGCGAGTCCTTCGCGCCGGTGGTGGTGAAGTCTTGGGTCGCGGAGCCTGCGGGCTCGTCAGTGGACGGCTTCATCGGGGCCTGCTTCTGGGGGTCGTGCGTGAGGGGGCGATCGATCGTTCCTGCGGTGTTCATGCCGTGACCGGGTTCTTGCGCGGGCGGCCACGCGGCCGCTTCCGGCGACGACGACACCCTGGACGAACAGCTCGCCACCCCAGACGCCCCAGGGCTCACGCCGCTCCTTGGCGCCGGCGAGGCAGGCCTCGACCAGCGGGCAGGTACGGCAGAGGGACTTGGCGTACTCGACGTCCGCGGGCGACTCGGCGAAGAAGACCTCCGGGTCGTAGGAGCGGCACGGGACGGGTACGCCGAGGTTCTCGATGGCGTCGTCGAGCGCGGTGAGCGCGGTGAGCGGGGTCAAGGTGGAGTCCTCCGTGGAGCCGGGCTTGGGGATCGTGTCGGAAGGCGGTACGGACGGGGCGTGCGCTTCGAGTTGCACGGTTCGTCTTCCTCGTCTGGTCGTTCCGGCCTGTTGGCCGGGGGGCGGCTGGTACCGGGTTCTTTGCTTTTCCCGAGGCTCCTTCGGTCCGTCATCCCTGTTCAGGGACAAACAGAAGGGCCGCGGATCCCGGATGGGGTTCCGCGGCCCTGAAGGCGCCGGCCTGATCGAATCAGGCTGGATCACTCCAGGGTTCTGGCCCACGGAAGGCCCACATCAGGTGGTGCTGCGTCGTCTGCTTCCGGAATCCGGCACCGGTCGCCGTAAAGGCATAGGCCTGCGCCTGTGCCGCTACTGCCGCTTCCAGTGCCTTGGTCGGTCGCTCATTGCGCTCGCGGACAGGAAGACCCGCGGGAGCAACGGAGGAGGACGCCGGACGGGCGGCACGGATGCCGGACAGACCGGTGCCCAGGTTCGAAACGCCGAGCATGCACGTGGAGACGGCCGAGCGATCGGTCATTTTCACGGTGCTGATGGAGCTGGTGTTGATGCTGATCACTGGACTCGCCTCCTCTCGGCGTCTCGGGGGACTGGGTGAACCAGTCCGACGGATATGCAAGTACAACACGGAATCAGGGCCTCCGAGAAGGCCGCTGCTCTCGTGCCTAAGAACCTATGGGGATTGCTGGGGCATGCGCAAACTATTTTTTCGACGAGTTCGCGTCAGTCCTGATCTGGGTCCCCCGTCGCGTACTGGCCTGCGCAGATGGCCAGTACGTCGGCTCCGTAGCGGGTGAGCTTGCGCATCCCGACACCCGGGATGCGCGCCAGCTCGTGTTCGTCGTCGGGCGCGGCCTCGGCGATCGCCATCAGCGTCCTGTCGGTGAAGACGCAGAAGGCGGGCTGGCCACTGCTCCGCGCCTGCTCGGCGCGCCACTCGCGCAGCCGCTCGTAGAGGGCCTCGTTCATGTCGGAGGGGCAGTCGTCGCAGCGCATCAGCTTCATCGCGCCCGCGTCGGTCAGCGTGCGGCCGCAGACGCGGCAGCGGGCGGGTGTTCGCTGCACCCGTCTCGGGGCGGAACCCCTGGTTCCGGGGAGACCACGCTCGATACCGCCCGCGGCGCCGGCGCCGCCACGGCCGGCGGTGGCCGTGGAGCCGGGGCGCAACCCGTCGAGGAAGCGGCTGGGACGGCGGTTGGGGCGGCCGCCGGGTGAGCGGGAGAGCGCCCAGGAGACATGGAGGCGTTCCCGGGCCCGGGTGACACCGACGTACAGCAGGCGCCGCTCCTCCTCGATCTGCTCGTCGGTCTTCGCGTAGGTGATCGGCATCATGCCCTCGGCCACACCGACCAGGAAGACGACGTCCCACTCCAGGCCCTTGGCCGAGTGCAGGGAGGCGAGGGTGACGCCCTGCACGGTCGGGGCGTGCTGGGCGTTCGCCCGTTCGTCCAGCTCGGCGACGAGGTCCGCCAGGGTGGCACCCGGCTTGGCGGCGGCGAAGTCCTGGGCGAGGTTCACCAGGGCGGCCAGGGACTCCCAGCGCTCGCGCACGGCGCCGGAACCGGCCGGCGGCTGCGGCGTCCAGCCCTCCCCCGACAGCACGGCACGCACCTGGGAGGGCAGGTCGACGGCGTCGTCCAGGAGGGAGTCGTTGCCGCCGAAGCGGGCCGCGCCGCGCAGGGCGACGCCCGCCTTGCGCACCTCCGGGCGGTCGAAGAACCGCTCGGCACCGCGCAGCTGGTAGGGCACCGCGGCGTCGGCGAGGGCCTGCTCGTAGGTCTCGGACTGGGCGTTCGTCCGGAACAGGACGGCGATCTCGGCGGCCGGGACCCCGGAGTCGATGAGCTCGCGGATGCGGCGGGCCGCTCCCTCGGCCTCGGCGGGCTCGTCGGTGTACTCGGTGTAGACCGGCTCGGGCCCCGGGGCACGCTGGGAGACGAGTTCCAGCCGGTGGTCGGCGGCCCGGCCCCTGGCCTGGGCCAGCAGGCCGTTGGCGAGATGGACGACCTGGGGGGTGGAGCGGTAGTCGCGGACCAGCTTGACGACGGTGGCGCCGGGGTGGCGGGTGCGGAAGTCGAGCAGGTGGTCCGGCGTCGCTCCCGTGAAGGAGTAGATCGTCTGGCTGGCGTCGCCGACCACGCACAGGTTGTCCCGCTCGCCCAGCCACAGCTCCAGCAGGCGCTGCTGGAGGGGGCTGACGTCCTGGTACTCGTCGACCACGAAGTGCTGGTACTGGGCGCGGACCTGCTCGGCGATGTCGTGCCGGTCCTCGAGGACGGCCACGGTCAGCAGCAGCACGTCCTCGAAGTCGATGACGGAGCGCTCGCGCTTGATGTCCTCGTAGGCGGCGTAGAGCTGGGCGATCTCGGCGGAGTCGCGGGGAGTCTCGCGGCCGGCCTTGGCGGCGGCGGGCGCGTAGTCGGCGGGGACGGTCTGGGTGACCTTGGACCACTCGATCTCGGCGGTGACGTCCCGCAGCTCGCCCCGGTCGAGGCGGATGCGGCAGGCGGCGGCCGCGTCGGCGACGAGCTGGATCTTGCGGTCGACGAGCCGGGGCATGGAGCCGCCGATCGCTTTCGGCCAGAAGTACTGGAGCTGGCGCAGGGCCGCCGAGTGGAACGTACGTGCCTGGACGCCCGCGGCGCCGAGCTGGCGCAGTCGGCCGCGCATCTCCCCGGCGGCGCGGTTGGTGAAGGTGACGGCGAGCACGCTGGAGGGGTGCAGGATGCCGGCGCGCACCCCGTAGGCGATGCGGTGGGTGATCGCTCGGGTCTTGCCCGTGCCGGCGCCCGCCAGGACGCACACCGGACCGTGCAGGGCGGTGGCCACTTCGCGCTGCTCCGGGTCGAGCCCTTCGAGCACCGCGTCGGCCGAGTCCGGTACCTGCGGGAACAGGGTGGAGTGCGTTGCTGCTGTCACACGGCCATGCTGCCAGGTCGCGGGAGACGGCTGCGCCGGTTGTCCACAGGCAGCCATCGATAGTCGTACCAATGCGGCAGGCGTCACGTCCCGTACCGCACCGTTCCGGGGAATGGTGGAGCTTTCACATACGTTCCCCCAGCGCGACCAACCGTCCCCGAGCCACCGAAGGAGCACGAGAGACATGCTGGGCACTGTGACGATGTACAGCACCACGTGGTGCGGCTACTGCCGCCGGCTGAAGAGCCAGATGGACCGCGAGGGCATCGCGTACACCGAGATCAACATCGAGCAGGACCCGGAGTCCGCCGCGTTCGTGGAGAAGGCGAATGGCGGAAACCAGACGGTGCCCACCGTGCTGTTCCCGGACGGCTCCACCCTCACCAACCCGTCGCTGGCTCAGGTGAAGCAGAAGATCGGCGCGTAGTCGCCGTGCGGTTGTGCGGGGAAGGCGGTTCCTGAGGCGGCTCAGGGGCCGCCTTCTCGTGGTCTGTCCCACACGACGACGTAGCGCCACAGCAGCGTGCGGCGGAAGCGGCAGCCGGGAAGCAGGCGGTCCAGGGCCTGCCGGATCTCTGCCCAGGACATGTGCACGTCTTCCATGGGCATGCCCGCCGGGCCCGCTTGCCGCCGTGGAGGCGCGCGAGCAGCAGGCTGGCGGGCACGCCGCACGCGCTGATGAGCCAGTCCAGGAGCGTCCGGTTGGCGGCCATGCCGACGATCACCAGGCGGCCGCCGGGCGCGGTGAGCCGGGCGAGACGCGTGACCGCTTCCTCGAAGGGCGCGTGGTGGACCACGGCGACCGCGCTGACGAAGTCGTACGCGCCCTCGGGCAGGGAGCCGTCGGTCAGGTAGTCCGCCGCCACGTAGGTGACATTGCCGGGCACGTGCGCGTGCGCGCGGGCGAGCTTGATCATCTCCGGGGATCGGTCCACGCCCGTGACGGACACCGCTCGTGCCGCGAGCTTGCGGGCGAGCAGCCCGTCGCCGCAGCCGGCGTCCAGGGCCGTGCCACAGCCGTCCGGTACGGCGGCGAGCACCGCGGGATGGTGGTGGACGTTGTGGTTCCAGTAGGGATCCGGCACCCGGACGCTCCCCGTCAGGCGACGCTTCTGGTCGGGAGCGGCTTGCCGTACCAGAGCTCGATCAGGCGGGCCGCGATCGAGATGCCGTAGGGCGGGAGCACCTCGCCGGACTCGAAGGCGGCGCGCAGTTCGTCGCGGGAGAACCAGCGGGCCTCGTGGATCTCGTCGCCGTCGACGTCGATCTCGGTCGTGGTGGCGCGGGCCAGGAAGCCCAGCATGAGGCTGGACGGGAAGGGCCAGGGCTGGCTGGCGACGTACTCGACCTGGCCGACGGTGATGCCGACCTCCTCGTGGACCTCGCGGCGCACCGACTGCTCGATGGCCTCGCCGGGCTCGACGAAACCGGCGAGCGTCGAGAAGCGTCCCTCGGGCCAGTGGACCTGGCGGCCGAGCAGGATGCGGTCGTCCTCGTCGGTGACGGCCATGATCACGGCGGGGTCCGTGCGCGGGTAGTGCTCGGCGCCGCAGGCCGGGCAGCGGCGGATGTGGCCGGCCGCCGCGATGACCGTGCGCTCGCCGCAGCGGGAGCAGAAGCGGTGCGTGCGCTGCCAGTTCTCCAGGCCCACCGCGTGCACCATCAGTCCCACGTCACGCGCCGACAGCAGCAGTCCCGCCTCGCGCAGGCCCGCCGGGCGCGCGGACTGGTCCATGCGGCCGGGCAGGGAGTCCTTCTGGAGGGCGAAGTAGCTGACGCCGTCCTCGTCGGTGCCGAGGAAGTAGCGGTGTGCCTCGGTGAGGGGGGCCTCGAAGGAGGGGGTCATGACGAGTTCGGTGCGCCCGTCCGCCGTCTCGTCGATGAGGACCTGGCCGCCGGAGACCACGAAGCAGCGCGTGGAGGGGTGGCTCCACGCCGCCGCGAGCCAGGCCTCGTCGAGCCGGTGGTGCGCGGCCCGGTCGATGCCGCTCGGGGCGGTGAGCGAGATGGGTCGGTCGGCGTTGTGGTCGGTCCAGGTGGTCACGGGTGCTTCCAACTCCCCCGGTGGAACGGTTGGGTTCGGCGGACTGTTCAGCGGGACGTACGGCGGGAGGCGACCGGGTCCGGTGGGCCCGTGCGGTGCGGGGCGGTCCTTCCAGTGTGCCCCGCGCGCGCTGCCGGTTCGGACGGCGCGGAACGCTCAGGGCGCATGACGCCACTGCTCGGCGAGGTCACCCCACAGGTAGGCGGTGGTCTCCACGCCCTTCAGGAGCAGGTCGAGCTCCACTTTCTCGTTCGGGGCGTGCCAGCCGTCGGACGGGACGGAGATGCCGAGGAAGAGCACGGGTGCCCCGAGGACGTCCTGGAGGTCCGCCGCCGGACCGGAGCCGCCCTCGCGCGTGAAGCGGACCGGTTTCTCGAAGGCCCGGCCCATGGCGCGGACGACCGACTGGAGGGCGGGGTGGTCCAGCGGCGTCAGGCACGGGCGCGTGGCCCCGCTGAACGTGATCTCGCAGCGGATCCCGTCGGGCACCTGCTGCTCGGCCCATGCCCGGACGGCCTTCTCCACCTGGCCGGGATCCTGGCCCGCCACCAGCCGGAAGGACAGCTTCAGCAGGGCCGAGGACGGGACGATCGTCTTGCTGCCGGGGCCCTGGTAGCCGCTCCCGATGCCGTTGACCTCGGCGGTGGGGCGGGCCCAGACGCGCTCCAGGGTGCTGTACCCGGCCTCTCCGTGGGTGGCGTACGACTTGGCCGCGCACAGCCACTGGTCCTCGTCGAAGGGCAGTTCGGCGAAGAGCTCCCGCTCGCGGTCGGTGAGTCCGATCACGCCGTCGTAGAAGCCCGGGATCGCCACGCGCGCGTGCTCGTCGTGCAGGGCGGCGACCAGGCGGGCCGCCGCGGTCGCCGGGTTGGGCACGGCGCCGCCGAAGGAACCGGAGTGGATGTCCTGGTCGGGGCCGTACAGGCGTATCTCGCACTCGGCGAGGCCGCGCATGCCCGTGCACACCGTGGGGGTGTCCTCGGACCACATGCCGGTGTCGGAGACGATCACGGCGTCGGCGGCGAGCCGCTCGGCGTGCTGCTCGACCAGGGCCCGGAAATGTGGCGAACCGGACTCCTCCTCGCCCTCGATCAGCAGCTTCAGGTGCACGGCCGGGGTGGTACGGCCGGTGGCGGCGAGGTGGGCGCGGACGCCGAGGGTGTGGAAGAAGACCTGGCCCTTGTCGTCGGCCGCCCCGCGCGCGTAGAGGCGGTTCCCGCGGACGACCGGCTCGAAGGGTTCGCTGTCCCAGCCGTCCTCGCGGGCGGCGGGCTGCACGTCGTGGTGGCCGTAGACCAGCACGGTGGGCGCCCGCGGGTCGTCGCAGGGCCACTCCGCGTAGACGGCGGGCGCGCCCGGAGTCTCCCAGACCTCGGCCGTCGGGAAGCCGGTCTCGTGCAGCTTGGCGGCGAGCCAGTCGGCGCTGCGTCGCACGTCGGGCGCGTGGTCCGGCTGGGCCGACACCGATGGGATCCGCAGCCACTCGGCGAGGTCGTCGAGGAAGGCGCCGCGGTGCTGCTCGATGTACGTACGGACGACGCTGTCCGGGGTCTGGCTCATGGTCACGAGCCTATCGGCCCGCACTGACGTCGTCGGAGTGCGGTTCCTCACCGGGCTGCCCGCCGGGCGGTTCGTCCAGGAGCAGCCGCTCCAGGGCGGCGCGGTCCGGCAGTTCCTCGGGGCGTACGACCTCCCCGGTGCGTACGTACAGGAACGCGGCTGTGACCGACTCCGGGGGCACGCCCTGCTGCTCGGCCCAGGCGAGGCGGTAGACGGCGAGCTGGAGGGGGTCCGCGGTGCGGGAGCGGTTGGTCTTCCAGTCGATGATCTCGTACGTCGCGTCCTCCCCGTCGCCCTCCTTGTAGACGGCGTCGATGCGGCCCCGGACGACGCGGCCGGCGATCGCGAGCTGGAAGGGGGCCTCGACCCGGTAGGGCGTGCGGTGCGCGTACGCCGTGCGCTCGAAGGCGTCCTTGAGGGCCTCAAGGTCCCGTTCGTCGGCGATCTCGGCCTCGCTGCCGGGCAGTTCCTCCGGCTCCAGCATGGGCAGCGTCAGCTCTTCGAACCGAGCCTCGACCCAGGCGTGGAAGCGGGTGCCCCTGCGGGCGGCGGGCTGGGGCGGTCGGGGCATGGGACGGGCCAGCTCCTGCGCGAAGCCGTCCGGGTCGGCGGCCAGGCGCAGTAGCTGGGACGCCGTGAGGGAGGCGGGCAGGGGCACTTCGGTGACGCTGTCGCGGGCGCGCAGGAGCTCGCCGGTGAGGGCGTCGAGGTCACGGTCCCAGGAGGCGACGGTGCGGGCCTCCTCGGGGGTGAGGCGGGGCTGGTCCCTGGGGCGCGCGGGCTCCGGTGGGGCCACCTGGTGGGGGATGGTGGGGCGGCGGTCGGGCGGCTGGGTGCTGCCGTCCACCGGGGGTTCGCCGAGGGTCTCGTCGAAGGGGGCCTGCTCGAAGCGGCCTCCGTCGAAAGGGGCCTTGTGGAAGGGGTCATTGTCGGCGAAGGGCTCGTCGGCGAACGGGTCCGGTCCGTCGAACACGTCCGGTTCCCCGAACGAATCCGGTTCGGAGAACGGGTCCGGTTCGTCATACGGCGGCTCGTCGTCCTCGGGCGGCGGGGGCCACTCCGGGTCGTCCAGGGCGTCGGGGTCGTGCACGGCCGTGGGGTGACCGTCCTCGTGGGACGCGAGGTCCTCCAGGTGGGCCAGGACCGTCTCGGCGGCGGCGCGGCGGCGGGCCAGGGCCGATTCGTCCAGGGGCAGGGGCCAAATCTGCTCCGCCGTGGCCTGGTGGAAGGCCGGGTTCTCCTCGTCGTCGGCGGGTTCGTCCGCCCAGGCCTCGATCTCGCCGTACCCGGCCTCGCAGTGCTCGTAGAGGGCCTGGAGGAACGGGGACGGTCCGCGGCGCTTCTTCTGGGTGGGTCCCCACCAGTGGCCGGAGCCGAGGAGCAAGGAGCGGGGGCGGGTGAACGTGACGTAGCCGAGGCGGAGTTCCTCGGTGTGCTGGTGCTCCTTCATCGCCTCGTGGAAGGCCTTCAGGCCCCTGGCGTCCCAGGAGGGCACGTCGGGCAGGGTGTCGGCGTCGCCGCGCAGTTCGTGCGGCAGGACCTTGCCCTGGGAGGTCCACTTCTCGCGGCCCTGGCTGCTGGGGAAGGTGCCGGTGACCAGGCCGGGGACGACCACGACGTCCCACTCCAGTCCCTTGGACTTGTGGGCGGTGAGCACCTTGACGGTGTTCTCGCCGCCGGGGAGGGCGTTGTCGAGGCCCTTCTCGTACTGGGCGGCGGTGCGCAGGAAGCCGAGGAAGGCCAGCAGGGTCGCCTCGTTGTCTCCGGCGGCGAAGGAGGCGGCGATGTCCAGGAAGTTGGACAGGGTCTCGCGCCGGCGGGCGGCCAGGGCGTGCGGGGAGGCGGACAGCTCGACTTCCAGGCCGGTGACGGCGAGGACGCGGTGCAGGACGTCCATCAGGGGATCGGCCAGGGAGCGGCGCAGCTCGCGCAGTTCGGTGGCGAGCCGGGCGAAGCGCACGCGCGCGTCGGGCGAGAAGGGCAGTCCGTCGTCGTCACCGTGACCGTCGAGCGGCGTCTCCAGGAACGTGTCGAGGGCGTCCGCGAGCGAGATCACCTCGGCGGGGTCGACCCCCTCGACGGCCTCGGCGAGGCGTCGGTCCGGGTCGTCGTCGCCCTCCACGCGCGCGTGGGACACCAGGAGCCGGGCGCGGCGCCCCAGCAGGGCGAGGTCGCGCGGGCCGATGCGCCAGCGCGGGCCGGTCAGCAGGCGCACCAGGGAGGCGTTGGCGCCGGGGTCCTGGAGGACCTCGCAGACGGCGACGAGGTCGGCGATCTCGGGCAGGTGCAGCAGGCCCGACAGGCCGACGACCTCGACCGGGATGTCCCGGGCGACCAGGGCGCCCTGGATCTCGGCGAAGTCGGTCGCCGTGCGGCACAGGACGGCGATCTCGCCGGGTGCCGTCCCGGTCCGGACGAGGTGGGCGATGGAGTCGGCGGCCCAGTCGATCTCCTCGGCGTGGGTGCGCAGCAGGGCGCAGCGGACCATGCCGTCGCGTTCGGCGCCGGGGGCCGGGCGGAGGGCCTCCACGCCCGCGTGCAGGGCGCGCAGGGGCTCGGCGAGGTTGTTGGCGAGGTCGAGGAGGCGGCCGCCGCTGCGGCGGTTCTCGCTGAGGGCCTGCCGGGTCGCCGGGCGGCCGTCGGCGTGCGCGAAGTGCTCGGGGAAGTCGTCGAGGTTGGCCACGGAGGCGCCGCGCCAGCCGTAGATCGCCTGGCAGGGGTCGCCGACGGCGGTGACGGGGTGGCCGGTGCCCTCGCCGAACAGGCCCGCCAGGAGGACGCGTTGGGCGACCGAGGTGTCCTGGTACTCGTCGAGGAGGACCACCCGGAACTCGTCGCGCAGGACGCGGCCCACCTCGGGGATCCTCGCGAGCTGTGCCGACAGGGCGATCTGGTCGCCGAAGTCGAGCAGGTCCCGCTCGCGCTTGGCGGCCCGGTAGCGGGTCACCAGCTCGGCCAGCTCACGGCGGGCGGCGGCCGCCTCGGGCACCTTGCGCAGATCGGCGTTGGTGAGCTTGGCGCCGCGCAGAGTCAGCAGCAGCTCGGCGTCGTACGCACGTAGCACCTCGGGGCGTACGAGGTGCTCGGCGAGTTCCGCGTCGAGGGCGAGGAGGTCGCCGACGAGGTCCGCGAAGGAGCGGGTCAGCGCCGGGTAGGGCCCGGGTGACTCGCGCAGCACGCGCGCGGCGAGCTGGAAGCGGGTGGCGTCGGCGAGCAGCCGGGACGTGGGCTCCAGGCCGATGCGCAGACCATGGTCGGTCAGCAGACGCCCTGCGAAGGCGTGGTACGTGGAGATCACCGGCTCGCCCGGCGGATTGTCCGGGTCGATGACGTCCGGGTCGGTGACTCCGGCCTTGATCAGCGCCTTGCGGACGCGCTCGGCGAGTTCGGCGGCGGCCTTGTTGGTGAAGGTGAGGCCGAGCACCTGCTCGGGGGCGACCTGGCCGGTGCCGACCAGCCACACCACGCGTGCCGCCATCACCGTCGTCTTGCCCGAGCCGGCTCCGGCCACGATCACCTGCGGGGCGGGCGGCGCCGTGACGCAGGCCGTCTGCTCGGGGGTGAACGGGATGCCGAGGAGCTCCTTGAGCTGCTCGGGATCGGTGATACGGGCTGGCACATCGAAAGAGGCTAGCGGCGGGCACTGACAGCGGCGGCACGATCGGCCTCCCGGGGCGGAAGAACCGCAGGTCAGCTCATGTGGTGCGATGGATCACTCCACCACGTGACGCCCCTCCTGACGCGCGCTGCACGAGGCCCGGAACGCGCAGTGCGTGCAGTGCTGCCCGGCGGTCGGCGTGAACCGTTCGTCGAGGACCTTCCCGGCGGCGGTCGCCAGCAGGTCGCCGACCCACTCCCCCTCCAGCGGCTCCTGGGCCTGCACCTTGGGCAGGGCCTCGCCTCCGTCGCGCTGGGCGGCGCCCTGGCGGAGGTGGACGAGTTCGGCGCCGCCCGGCTCGGGGCGCACGCCATCGAAGACATCGTCGACGGCACCCTCCCGGACGGCCAGCTGGTAGACGGCGAGCTGCGGGTGGCGTTCCACCTCCTTCCCGGTGGGCGCCTGCTTGCCGGTCTTGAAGTCGACGACGTAGGCGCGGCCGTCGCCGTCGGCCTCGACGCGGTCCATCTGGCCGCGGATGCGCACCTGGTAGTCGCCCGCTTCGAGGGTGACGTCGAAGTCGTGCTCGCTGGCCACCGGGGTGCGCCCGGCGCGGTCCATGACGTGCCACTGGAGGAAGCGTTCGAGCGCCACGCGCGCGTTGTCCTTCTCCTGCTCCGACTTCCAGGGGGCGTCGAAGGCGAGGGCGTTCCACACGGAGTCGAGGCGTTCCATGAGGACGGAGAGGTCGGCGGGGGTGCGCCCGGAGGCGACCTCGTCGGCGAGGACGTGCACCACGTTGCCGAACCCTTGCGCGGCGGTCGCGGGCGCGTCGGCCTTCACCTCGCGGCCCAGGAACCACTGCAGGGCGCAGGTGTTGGCGAGCTGGTCGAGCGCGCTGCCGGAGAGCACGACGGGCTGGTCGCGGTTGCGCAGCGGCACCTTGGACTCGGTCGGCTCGAACATGCCCCACCAGCGGTACGGGTGCGCGGAGGGCACCAGGGGGCGGCCGTCCTCGTCGGCGAGGGCGGCGAGCCGGGCCAGTCGGCGGGCGGCGGCCTCCCTCAGGGCGTCGGAGACGCGCGGGTCGACCGTGGTGGCGCGCAGTTCGGCGACGAGTGCCGCGACGGACAGGGGGCGGCGCGGACGCCCGGTGACGTCCTTGGGTTCGACGCCGAGCTCGGTCAGGAAACGGGAGGGCTGGTCACCGTCGTCGGCGGGCGCCTTGACGGCCGTGACGACGAGCCGTTCACGCGCGCGTGTGGCGGCCACGTAGAACAGGCGGCGCTCCTCGGCGAGCAGCGCGCCGGGGGTGAGGGGTTCGGCGAGTCCGTCGCGGCCGATGCGGTCGGCTTCCAGCAGCGAGCCGCGGCGGCGCAGGTCGGGCCACAGGCCTTCCTGGACGCCCGCGACGACCACGAGGCGCCATTCCAGCCCCTTGGAGCGGTGCGCGGTCATCAGGCGGACGGCGTCGGGGCGTACGGCACGCCGGGTGAGGGTGTCGGCGGCGATGTCCTCGGCGTCGATCTCCTCCAGGAAGTTCAGCGCGCCCCGGCCGCCGGAGCGCTCCTCGGCGCGGGCAGCGGTCGCGAACAGGGCGCAGACCGCGTCCAGGTCGCGGTCCGCGTTGCGTCCGGCAGCACCGCCCCGGCGGGCGGCCCGCTCCAGGCGGCCGGGCCAGGGCGTGCCCTCCCAGAGGTCCCACAGCGCCTCCTCGGCCGTACCGCCGCCGGCCAGCCGCTCCCGGGCCTTGCGGAGCAGCGCGCCGAGGCGCTGGGCGCCACGCGCGTACGCGGGGTCGTGCACCGCGAGGCGCTCCGGCTCCGCGAGGGCCCGCGCGAGCAGCACGTCGGAGGGCGGCGGCAGCGGATTGCCGGCGGCCCGCTCCTCGTCCCGCAGGGCCCGGCCGAGACGGCGCAGGTCGGCGGCGTCCATGCTCGCCAGGGGAGAGGTGAGGAGGGCGAGTGCGGTTTCGGTGTCGAGCCAGCCGGGGCCGGACGCACCGGAAGTCGCGTCTCCGGACCTTTCAGAGGAGGCCCCGTCCATCGGCCCGCCGGAAGCCGCCCCTCCGGAACTTTCAGAGACACCGTCCGCCAGCACGCCGGAGGCCCCGTCTCCCAACCTTCCGGAGCCCCCGTCCACAGCCACACCAGAGCCCCCGTCCGCGGGCGTGTCGGCCCGCGCCGCCTCCGCCGAGGCCACCGCACGAAGCGCCGTCAGCAGCGGCGCCACGGCGGGTTCGTGGCGCAGCGGCACGTCGTCGCCGTCGACGTCCACGGGGACGCCCGCCGCCGAGAGGGCGCGGCGGAGCGTGGGGATGGTCCGGGAGCCGGCGCGTACCAGGACGGCCATCTCGCTCCACGGGACGCCGTCCTCCAGGTGGGCCCTGCGGAGGATGTCGGCGATGTTGTCCAGCTCCGTCCCGGCCGTCGGGTACGTGTACGCCTCGACGCGGCCGCCGTCCCGGACGGAGGCGAGTTCGCGATGGGCGCACACCTTCTCGGCGGGCAGCCGGGTCAGCGGCATGCGCTGGGTCAGCAACCGGGTGGCGGCCAGCAGGGCGGCGCCGGACCGGCGGGACGTGCGCAGCACGGCGACGGGGGCCGGACGGCCGTCCGCGCGCGGGAAGGCGTGCGGGAACTCCAGGATGCCGTTCACGTCCGCCCCGCGGAACGCGTAGATCGACTGGTCGGGGTCACCGAAGGCGACCAGGGTGCGGCCGCCGCCGGCCAGGGCGTGCAGCAGTCGCACCTGAGCGGGGTCCGTGTCCTGGTACTCGTCGACGTAGACGGCGTCGTACCGGGCGGCGACCTCGGGGCGGCGGGCGAGGAGTACCGCGCGGTGGACGAGTTCCGCGTAGTCGATCACGCCCTGCAGGTCGAGCACGTCGAGGTACTCGGCGAGGAAGGCGGCCGCGGCACGCCAGTCGGGGCGTCCCGTGCGGCGGGCGAAGGCGTCCAGGGCGTCGGGCCCGAGGCCGAGTTCACGGGTGCGGGCGAGGACCGCGCGGACCTCGTCGGCGAAACCGCGCGTGGTCAGGCAGGCGCGCAGTTCGTCCGGCCAGCGCGCGTGCGCGAGCCCGAGCCGTTCCAGGTCCACCTGGCCCGCGAGCAGCTCGCGCACCGAGACGTCCTGCTCGGGGCCGGACAGCAGCCGCAGCGGCTCCACGAACAGGTCGCTGTCCTGGTGGGCGCGGACCAGGGCGTAGCAGAACGAGTGGAAGGTGGTCGCCTGGGGTGCGCGGGCCGCCCCGGTGCGCAGGGCCATGCGGTCGCGCAGCTCGACGGCCGCGCGGCGGCTGAACGTGAGCACGAGGACGCGCTCGGGGTCGCCGCCCCGGGCGATCCGCTCGGCGACGGACTCGACGAGCGTGGTGGTCTTGCCGGTGCCAGGGCCTGCGAGAACGAGCAGCGGACCGGCCGTGTGGTCAACCACGGAGCGCTGCGAGGCGTCCAAAAGAGGGGGGTCCACTCGGGCAGGAGGGGTACGTACCAGTCGGTAAGCGCCACGGCTCCCCCGCCGCACCCGGGGGTGCGACAGGCCGCTGGTGGAGGAAGAGGAGCTCACGTGGTTCGCCGGTCCTGGTGGAAGTGCTGGTTGGCGGGCCACCGCGCGTGGCGGGCGGTGACCGCGGGGTGACGGGGGCACGCGCAGCCGACGCTACGCCGACCGGCAAGGCGGAAGCAGGGCTTCCCCTTTTTCCCGCCGGCCACTCATGGCACTCATGCCCCTCGCCTCACGAACGTACGTCATGCCGCCGGTGTGCCCCGATTCCCCCGTCCGGATCACGGGTCACACAGGAGGCGGTTCGATGGCGGAAGCTGTCAGGTGTGACCCTCCGCGCGTTCGCCGCCGTCCCACCGCGCACGTCTCATGTCGATGCGTGGCAGGTGTCCTTCGGCGGCGCGGCTCGCCTGCTTCAGGGGCGTGCCCTCCGCCCGGTAGTGGCCGAGCGCCCGCTGCTCGTGCCCCGGGAGCAGCACGCCGTCCGCCCGGACGACGCGCCACCACGGAACGGCTCCCCCGTAGAGCGCCATCACCCGGCCCACCTGGCGCGGACCGCCCTCCTCCAGCCATTCGGCGACGTCCCCGTATGTCATGACACGGCCCGGCGGAATCAGTTCGGCGACGTCGAGGACCCGCTCGGCGTACTCGGGCAGCGCTTCCGCGCCCTCGTCCTCGAACCGGCCCTTCTCAGGGCTCTCCTCACTCATCCGCCCCATCCTGCCCCACCCCACCGACAACGGGACGCGCGTGCTCCCGAGCGTTTCCCTCGCCCGGCAGGAGCGCGTCGGGCAGACTGTCCGCCCCCGCATGTGCACCCTGATGCCGCCGTGTGTCGGTGCGGCATGCCACCATCGTGCGGGCGGTGACCGGTGATACGAGACCAAGAAGAGACGATGAAGCAACAGGGTGCGCACCCCGAGGACCCGGAGGGCACCTCTGACGCTTCGTCGCGCCCGGGCACTCCGGACGACGGCCCGAAGGC
This sequence comes from Streptomyces sp. SudanB52_2052, assembly GCF_964272415.1. Classification (NCBI taxonomy): domain Bacteria; kingdom Bacillati; phylum Actinomycetota; class Actinomycetes; order Kitasatosporales; family Streptomycetaceae; genus Streptomyces; species Streptomyces sp. SudanB52_2052. The sequence continues at coordinate 3,146,310 of NZ_OZ186796.1, forward strand.
GGCCGGGAAGCAGACCCGGACGGACGCCGAGGAGACCGACACCGCGTACATCGACGAGGTGGAGGGCGACGAACCGCTGCTCCCCGCGCGCGTGCACCGCCCGTCCGACCTGATGCGTCTCCTGGTGGGCGTGCTCGCCGTCGTGGTGCTGATCGGGATCGCCGCGTTCGCGCACGGCACCACCTCGGGCCTCGAACAGGACATCAACAAGGGCACCGGGCAGGCGCCCGACCTGCTCATCAAGATCGCGGGTCTGGCCTCCAGCATCGCGATCCTGCTGGTGCCGGTCGCCTTCGCGATCGAGCGGTTGATCAAACGGGACGGGCTCAGGATCGCCGACGGTGTGCTCGCGGCCGTCCTGGCGCACGGAGTGACGCTTGCCACAGACCTGTGGGTCGCCCGGGCCGCCCCGGACTCCATCCAGGAGGCGCTCACCCAGCCCTCCCCCGGCGACATCCACGCGCTGACCGATCCCGTGCACGGCTATCTGGCCCCCGTCATCGCGTACATGACGGCCGTCGGCATGTCGCGCAGGCCGAGATGGCGCGCGGTGCTGTGGGTCGTGCTGCTCCTCGACGCCTTCTCGATGCTCGTCACGGGGTACACGACACCGTTCTCGATCATCCTCACCGTGCTGATCGGCTGGACCGTGGCCTACGGCACGCTGTACGCGGTCGGCTCGCCGAACGTCCGGCCCACCGGGCAGACGCTGATGGCCGGCTTGCGGACCGTCGGCTTCCGCCCCGTCAGCGCCTCGCGCGAGGACACCCCGGACCACCACCCGGACACCGGGGACCGGGGCCGCCGCTACTTCGTCACGCTCGAGGACGGCCCCCCGCTGGACGTGACCGTCGTCGACCGGGAGCAGCAGGCCCAGGGCTTCTTCTACCGCGCCTGGCGGAACCTGACCCTGCGCGGCTTCGCCACCCGCAGCAGCCTCCAGTCGCTGCGCCAGGCCCTGGAGCAGGAGGCGCTGCTGGCGTACGCGGCCATCGCGGCCGGCGCCAACGCGCCCAAGCTGATCGCCACCTCCGAGCTCGGCCCCGACGCCGTGATGCTCGTCTACGAGCACAGCGGCGGCCGCACCCTCGACTCACTGTCGGACGAGGAGATCACCGACGACCTGCTGCGCGACACCTGGCACCAGGTGAAGGCGCTGCAGTCCCGGCGTATCGCGCACCGCAGGCTGGTGGGCGACGCGATTCTGGTGGATCGTTCCGGCACGGTGATCCTCACCGACCTGCGCGTCGGCGAGATCGCGGCCGGTGACCTGCTGCTGCGCATGGACACCTCCCAGCTGCTCGTCACCCTCGGCCTCCGGGTGGGCGCCGAGCGGGCGGTGGCCTCCGCGGTGAGCGTGCTCGGCCCGGACGCCGTGGCGGACTGCCTGCCGATGCTCCAGCCCATCGCGCTCAGCCGCTCCACGCGCGCGACGCTGCGCAGACTGGCCCGGGAGCGGGCCCAGCGCGAGCGCGACGCGGTCCTGGAGGCGTCCCGGCAGACCAAGCAGGCGCGCCTGGAGGAGTCCTCCGACGAGGCCGTGCCCGTCCTGGAGAAGCCCGACAAGAAGGCCGTACGGGCGGAGCAGCGGGCCGAGAAGCGGGCCATCGACGAGGCCCTGGAGGAGGCGCGCGAGGAGGATCTGCTGACGCAGATCCGGCACGAGGTGCTGCGCATCAGGCCACAGGCACCGGTCGAGCCGGCCCGGCTGGAGCGGGTGCGGCCGCGCACGCTGATCAGTTTCATGGCGGGCGCGATCGGCGCGTACTTCCTGCTGACGCAGCTCACGCACATCGAGTTCGGGCCGCTCATCGCGAACGCCGAGTGGGGCTGGGTCGCGGCGGCCGTGCTGTTCTCGATGTGCAGCTACTTCGCGGCGGCGATGGCACTGCTGGGGTTCGTGCCCGAGCGGGTGCCGTTCCTGCGGACCGTGGCGGCGCAGGTCGCCGGGTCCTTCGTGAAGATCGTCGCCCCGGCGGCGGTGGGCGGAGTCGCCCTCAACACGCGCTTCCTGCAGCGCGCGGGAGTGCGGCCGGGACTGGCGGTGGCGAGTGTGGGCGCGTCGCAGCTGTTCGGGCTCGGCTGCCACATCCTGATGCTGCTGTCCTTCGGCTATCTGACCGGCACGGAGAAGACGCCGTCGCTGTCGCCGTCCCGGACGGTCATCGCCGGCCTGCTGACGGTGGCCGTGCTCGTGCTCGTGGTGACCTCCGTGCCGTTCCTGCGGAAGTTCGTCGTCACGCGCGTGCGGTCGCTGTTCGCGGGTGTCGTGCCGCGCATGCTGGACGTGCTCCAGCGGCCGCAGAAGCTGGTCACCGGCATCGGCGGCATGCTGCTGCTGACCGCCTGCTTCGTGATGTGCCTGGACGCGTCGATCCGCGCGTTCGGCGACGAGTCCACCTCGATCAGCATCGCCAGCGTCGCCGTCGTCTTCCTCGCGGGCAACGCCCTCGGGTCCGCGGCACCGACCCCGGGCGGTGTGGGCGCGGTCGAGGCGACCCTGACGGTCGGTCTGATCGCCGTCGGGCTCCCCAAGGAGGTCGCGGCACCGGCGGTCCTGCTGTTCCGGCTGCTGACGCTGTGGCTGCCCGTACTGCCGGGCTGGCTGGCCTTCAACCACCTCACCCGCAAGCAAGCACTCTGACACGGACGCGCGACGCGCCCTTCGGCACCACCGGTACCTCCTCCCTCGTACGGCACGCGTCCCGCGCGCCCGGCACCGCGCCGCCGCAGGATGGAACCATGCCGACCCGCCTCCGGCTGCGCGCCGCCGCCCTGACCGCCACCGCCGTGCTGCTGTCGACCGCACTGGCGAGCTGCGGGGACGACGGCACCAAGGACGAGGACCTCACGCGGCAGGAGCTGGACTGGGAGGCCTGCCCCGCCCCCTCCGACGCGCAGGGCGGAGGCGCTCCGCCCTCGCCACTGCCGGACGGCGGCGAGTGGCAGTGCGCCACGATGAAGGCGCCCCTCGACTGGGACGACCCCAAGGGGGGCACCATCGACCTCGCACTGATCCGGGCCAGGGCCGGCGACACGAGCCGGCGCATCGGCTCGCTCATCTTCAACTTCGGCGGCCCCGGCGGCTCGGGCGTCACGTCGCTGCCCTCCTTCGCGGAGGACTACGAGACCCTGCGCACCCGCTACGACCTGGTCAGCTTCGACCCCCGCGGAGTCGGGCGCAGCGCCCCCGTGATCTGTGAGAACGACCAGCAGCTCGACGCGTACTTCCAGCAGGACGCCACGCCAGACGACGCCGCCGAGCGCACCGAACTCCTGGACAACACCAAGGAGTTCAACGAGGCCTGCGAGCAGAACTCGAAGAAGATGCTGCCCCACGTGCGCACCACCGACGCGGCCCGGGACCTGGACCTGATGCGCCAGGTCCTCGGCGACGGCAAGCTGCACTACTTCGGCATCTCCTACGGCACCGAACTCGGCGGCGTCTACGCCCACCTGTTCCCGAAGCGGGTCGGCCGCGCCGTGTTCGACGCCGTCGTCGACCCCACGCAGAACGCCGAACAGGGCTCGCTCGGGCAGGCGAAGGGCTTCCAGCGCGCGCTCGACAACTTCGCCCAGGACTGCGTGTCCAAGGCCGAGGAGTGCCCCATCGGCACGAGCGTCCAGGACGTGAAGAACCGTATCGCCCGGCTGTTGGAGGATCTCGACAGCCGTCCCATCCCGGGCGTCTTCCCCCGCGAACTGACCCAGACCGCGGCGACCAGCGGCATCGCACAGGCGCTGTACTCGCAGGACTTCTGGGAGTACCTCACCCAGGGCCTGCAGCAGGCGTACGCCGGTGACGGCAGCATCCTGTTGCTGCTGTCCGACTCGATGAACGGACGCGAGGAGAACGGCGAGTACAGCAACCTCGCCGCCGCCAACACCGCCATCAACTGCGCGGACGACAAGCCCCGCTACGACACGGCCTTCGTCGAGCGGAAGCTGCCCGAGTTCCGGGCGGCGTCCGACCTGTTCGGCGACTACCTGGCCTGGGGCATGATCAGCTGCACCGACTGGGCGGTGCCGGGCGCCGCCGACCACCCGGACGTGAGCGCGCCGGGCTCGGCGCCGATCCTGGTCGTCGGCAACACCGGCGACCCCGCCACCCCGTACGAGGGCGCGCGGAAGATGGTGGACGCGCTGGGCGAGGGCGTCGGGGTCGAGCTGACGTACCAGGGGCAGGGGCACGGCGCCTACGACAGCGAGAACAAGTGCGTGCGGGGCGCCGTGAACGGCTATCTGCTGGACGGCAAGGTGCCGCGGGCGGGGACCGTCTGCACCTGATCCTGTCCCGGACCTCGCAAACGCGCAGGTCAGAAGGTTATCCACAGGCTGGAACGGCCGACGCGGGATCTGCCTACCATGGCCTGACCGCCATCCGCGGCACGGAGCGGACGGCCTGCGAGGGGGGATGGGCACATGACGCGCTTCGTACGGTGGACCGCTCTGGCGGTCGCCTCGGCGCTGCTGGCGGCGGGCTGCGGCGACAGCTCGTCCGACGACGACAAGGGCGGGCTGTCCTGGGGCCGCTGCAAAGCCACGGCCGACGCGCCGGCGCCGAGCAGCGAATGGCAGTGCGCGACGCTCAAGGTGCCGCTGGACTGGTCCGAGCCGGACGGCGAGACGATCGGCCTGGCGCTGATCCGCGCCAAGGCCCGCGGCGACGACCGCGCGGGCTCGCTCCTGTTCAACTTCGGCGGCCCCGGAGCCTCGGGCATGTCCATGATGCCGTCGTACGCCCCGACGGTCTCCCAGCTCCGCGAGCGGTACGACCTGGTGAGCTGGGATCCACGCGGGGTGGGCGCCAGCGAGGGCGTGCGCTGCCGCGGTGACAAGGAGATCCAGGCGGCGGAATCGGTGGACGTCTCCCCGGACACCCCCGCCGAGGAGCAGGCCTACTTCGCGGACGCCGCCGACTTCGCCAAGGGCTGCCAGAAGGACGCCGGGAAGCTGCTGGCGCACGTGTCGACCGCCGACTCGGCCCGCGACATGGACCGCATCCGGCAAGCCCTCGGCGACGACAGGATGAACTACTTCGGCATCTCCTACGGCACCGAACTGGGCGGCACCTACGCCCACTTGTTCCCGAAGAAGGTCGGGCGGATGACGCTCGACGCAGTCGTCGACCCCGGCGCCGACACCGTGGGGCACGCCCAGAACCAGGCCAGGGGCTTCCAGCGCGCGCTGAACGGCTACCTCGAGTCCACCGGCCAGGACCCGGCCGAGGGTTCGCGGAAGATCGCGGACCTGCTGCGACGGATCGACGCCCGGCCGCTGCCGACGGCCACGCCCGGGCGGAAGCTGACCCAGACGCTCGCGGTCACGGGCATCATCCTCCCGCTGTACAGCAAGGACAGCTGGCCGACGCTGACCAGCGCCCTCGACGCGGCGGAGCGGGGAGACGGCTCGGAGCTGCTGGCCCTGGCCGACGGCTACAACGAACGCGACCCGTCGGGCCGCTACGGCACGACGACGCACTCCCAGCGGGTCATATCGTGCCTGGACGACCGGCAGCGGCCGACCGCGGCGGAGACGAAGAAGCTGCTGCCTCGGTTCGAGGAGATCTCCCCGGTCTTCGGGACGTTCCTCGGCTGGGACACGGCCGGCTGGTGCCACGACTGGCCGGTGCCCGGGCAGCACGAGACCCCGGAGGTGAGCGCGGCGGGCGCGGCACCGATCCTGGTGGTCGGCAACACCGGCGACCCGGCCACCCCGTACGAGGGCGCGCGGAGGATGGCCGACGAGCTGGGCAGGGGCGTCGGCGTGATGCTCACCTGGCGGGGCCAGGGACATGGTGCCTACGGCAGCGGGAGCGACTGCGTCGACTCCACGGTGAACGCGTATCTGCTGGACGGCTCGGTGCCGAAGGACGGCAAGGTCTGCTCATGACGACGGCGGGGGCTCCGGGCGCCCGTGGTGCGCGAAGTCCCCGCCGCTCGGTAAGGCAGACCGGATACGGCTCAGTAGACCGGCTTGTCCGGCTCGATCTGGTTGACCCAGCCGATCACGCCGCCGCCGACGTGGACGGCGTCCGAGAAGCCCGCGGACTTCAGCACCGCGAGGACTTCCGCACTACGCACACCCGTCTTGCAATGCAAGACGATCTTCTTGTCCTGCGGGAGGCTCTCCAGGGCGGTGCCCATGAGGAACTCGTTCTTCGGGATCAGCCGGGCGCCCGGGATGGAGACGATCTCGTACTCGTTCGGCTCGCGGACGTCGATGATGTCGATGCTCTCGCCGTCGTCGATCCACTCCTTGAGCTGCTTGGGAGTGATCGTGGAGTCGGCGGCCGCCGCCTGGGCCTCTTCGGAGACGACGCCGCAGAAGGCCTCGTAGTCGATGAGCTCGGTGACGGTCGGGTTCTCGCCGCAGACCGCGCAGTTCGGGTCCTTGCGGACCTTGACCTGGCGGTACTGCATCTCCAGGGCGTCGTAGATCATCAGGCGGCCGACCAGCGGCTCACCGATGCCGGCGAGGAGCTTGATGGCCTCGTTGACCTGGATGGAGCCGATGGACGCGCACAGCACGCCCAGGACGCCGCCCTCGGCGCAGGAGGGGACCATGCCGGGGGGCGGGGGCTCCGGGTACAGGCAGCGGTAGCAGGGACCGTGCTCGGACCAGAACACGGACGCCTGGCCGTCGAAGCGGTAGATCGAACCCCACACGTACGGCTTGTTCAGCAGCACGCAGGCGTCGTTGACCAGGTAGCGGGTCGCGAAGTTGTCCGTGCCGTCGACGATCAGGTCGTACTGGCTGAAGATGTCCATCACGTTGTCGGCCTCGAGCCGCTCCTCGTGAAGGACCACGTTCACGTACGGGTTGATGCCCTTGACGCTGTCGCGGGCGGACTCGGCCTTCGGGCGGCCGATGTCGGCCTGGCTGTGGATGATCTGACGCTGCAGGTTCGACTCGTCGACCTCGTCGAACTCCACGATGCCGAGGGTGCCGACGCCCGCGGCGGCCAGGTACATCAGCGCCGGCGAGCCCAGGCCGCCGGCGCCCACACAGAGCACCTTGGCGTTCTTCAGCCGCTTCTGCCCGTCCATCCCGACGTCGGGGATGATCAGGTGGCGGGAGTACCTGCGAACCTCGTCTACGGTGAGCTCGGCAGCCGGCTCGACCAGGGGTGGCAACGACACGGGGACTCCGTTGGTCGGTCAATCACTACGGTTGTTCTCCCCGTAACAGTGCCATGTGCTTTTTCATTCCGAGACACCTGTTCCGACAAGCGAGACGATGTCGTCCCAGTAGCCGGGCATGGACTCCCAGGGGTCGGTGTCGCCCCCGCAGTCCGTGTGGTCGGTGAACCAGATCGTCGCGGCGCCCTGCCAGCGGGCGATGCGCAGGGCCTCGTCCAGATGGGCGCGGGGCACGCCGTGGACGAAGTGGCAGAAGCGCTCGGGCGGATGGTCGGCGGTCCACTCCGCCACCTGCGACCAGCGGTAGTCGCTCCAGGGTCCGGAGAAGGTGACCAGCTGGTCGGCGAGCTCGGCGTAGCCGGGATTCGGGTGGATGCCGTGGCCGAGGACGATGTGGGCATCGTCACGGATCACGCGGAGCGTGGCGACCGTGCGGCGGACCTCGGGCAGCCCGGCGTGGTCCGCCGGGCAGCGGTCCAGGAGGAAGCCGTCGACCTGGTACCAGTCGACGTACCGGTGGGCGTCCGCGACCAGTTCCCCGAAGACCCGGGAACCGTGCCGGGTGTCGAGCAGGCCGAGGACGCGGACGCCCGCGTTGCGCAGGCGGCCGGCCGCCTCCAGGCAGTGCGGGTCGGGGCGGGTTCCGGGGCCGTCGGCCACGTTGAGGACCACCCAGTGCAGCGGGGTGCCGGGACGGGTCAGTTCGCCCCACTCGGCGGGGGCGAGGAGGGGGTGGGCATAGCCGGGGACACCGACGCCGGGGCGCAGCTCGGTGCTGGAGGTGCGCAGTCGGGTGCTGGTCAGATGCGGCATGCCGCCTCCATCCAGATGTCCGCGAGGGACTCCTCGAGGCCGATCCGGGGGCGCCAGCCGAGCCGGTCGCGCGCGGTGCGCACGTCGGCCTGCTGCCAGCTGCCGCAGCCGTCCGGGTACGGGTACGCGACCGGGTGCGCGTGGTCCGAGTCGGGCCGGGGGTGGCCGATGGCCGGGCGCAGGGCGCCGGGTGGGCCGTCGAGCTCGTGGAGGGCGCCGCCGTACCCGGCGACCCGGGCGAGGACCGCGGCGGCGTCGCGCAGACGTACGGCACGGCCGGAGCCGATGTTGATGACGCCCTGCGCGGCGGAGAGCGAGGCGGCGTGCACGGCGCGGGCCACGTCGCGGACGTCGACGAAGTCGCGCTGCGCGCCGAGGCCGCCGAGTTTCAGCTCGCCGTCGCCGGACTGCATCGCGCGGCGCATGGCCTCGGCGAGACGGCCCAGCGGGGAGCCGGCGGGGGTGCCGGGCCCGGCCGGGGAGAAGACGCGCAGGACGACGGCGTCCAGGCCGGAGCCGAGGACCAGCTCGGTGGCGGCGAGTTTACTGACGCCGTACGGTCCGCCGGGCCGGGGCACGGCGTCCTCGGCCGTGGAGGAGCCGGGCTGGCTCGGGCCGTACTCCGCGCTGCACCCGATCTGCACCAGGCGGGCGCCGCAGCCGCTGCGCCGCAGGGCCTCGCAGACGGTGGCCACGGCGACGGTGTTGTGCCGGGTGAGTTCGCGGGCGCCGCCGCGGGTGGCGCCCGCGCAGTTGACGACGACACCGGGGTGGACCGCGTCGAGGAAGCGGGTGAGGGCGCCGGGGCTGCCGGAGGCGAGGTCGAAGCGGACGTCGGCGTCGTCGCCGCGGCCGAGGGCGGTGAGCTGCACGGCGGGGTCGGCGAGCAGACGGTCGGCGACGAAGCGCCCGATGTAGCCGTTGGCTCCGATCAGCAGGACTCTCATCGCGCGGCTCCCGGGGTGGCGGTGGCTCCGGCGTGGGTGGTCATGCGGGTTCTCCTCGATGCGGGAAGGAAGGGGTGGGACGGGTGCCTTCGACGGCACCGCCGGTGCCTGCGATGGTCACCGTGCGGGCTCCGGCGGTGCGTGGGCCGAGGCGCGGGTCAGCTTGCGGGTCGCGTGGATCAGGAGGGCCAGGGCCGCGGCTCCGCAGGCGAGGGTGGGGACGCCGCCGGCGCCCAAGGTGGTGACGAGGGTTTCGACGGGGGTGGCCAGGAAGCCGCAGCCGGGGAGGCGGGAGGTGAAGACCGCGGCGAGGGCGGCAGCCTGGACGGTGGCCGTGGCGGTGAGGACCACGGCCGGGGCGTAGGTGAAGCCGTGGGTGGTGAGGAGGCGGGCCAGGAAGAGGAGGGCGCCCAGGGTGAGGACCTCCGCGTAGGCCGCGGGCTCGTCGAGGGCCACTGCGCAGAGGACGAGCAGGGCTGCCAGGGCAGCCAGGAACAGGGCGAACGCGCCGAGCAGGAGCGGGCGTACGGCGGCGGCGAAGTCGTCCAGGCCGCGGCTGGCGGCGAGTCTGCGACGGGCGCGTCCTTTGAAGAGGTGGGTGATCCAGGCCGCTGGCGCGCAGGCCAGGGCGAGGGCCAGTACGGGGGCGGTGGTCACGGGCCAGGGGCCGTCGGCCGTGCCGGTGGGCAGGGCGTCGGGGCCTCCGGCGACGGCGCTGAGGAGCAGTCCGTCGCCCAGGAGGGAGTAGCCGATGAGCCAGGCGGTCCACGTGGTGGTTCTGCCGGAGGTGGTGCGGTCGGCCGCGCTCAGGGGGCCTCGGCGCAGAGCCGCGTGGAGGGCCAGGGCGACGGTGAGGGCGCCGGCGGCGGCCGCGAACAGGCGCGTCCGGCCGTCGGTGAGGCGGACGGCCCACACGGCGGCTGCGCACAGCGCGCCCGGGAGCAGCGTCAGGAGGGCCCAGTCGGCGCGTGCCCGTGGGGCGCGGGGTGGGGTGGGCGGGGGTGTGTCACCGTCTCGGGAGGCCCGTGCGTACATCTCCTCGGCGAGGGAGAAGACGTCCCGGTGGCGGAAGCGGGCGGCGGTCCGGTCGGTGATGCCGTGTGCTTCCAGCCCCGCGGCGATCTCCAGGGGATCCACGGCGCGTTCGCAGAGGTCCCGGTGACGGTGGATCAGTGCCTTCACGGGGTCGGCGGCGCCACGGCGCGGGGCGGCGGCCTTGCGGTCGGTACCCGTCTCCCGCGCGGACGGCTCGCGGCCGGTGACCGTTTCCGACTTCGCGGACGGCTCGCGGCCGGTGACCGCTTCCGGCTTCGCGGATGGCTGGCGGCCGATGACCGCTTCCCATTCCGCGGGCGACTCGCCGTCGGTGGCTGCCTCACGGTTCTCGGGCCGCTCGCCGCTGATGGCTGGGTCACGGTTCTCGGGCCGCTCGCCGCCGGTGGCTGCCTCACGGTTCTCCGGCCGCTCGCCGCCGGTGGCTGCCGCGGGGTTCGCGGACTGCTCGCTGCCGGCCGCCGTCTCCGGGGCGGGCGGGATCGCGCTCGCGGGGGACAGGGGCTCCGCCGAGCGGGCGTCCCACGCCCCGGGGCTGGTCGGGGTTCCGGGCCGGTCCAGTTCGCCCAGGTCGTTCATCGTGCTCCCTCCGGGGCGGGGACGGGAGTGGTGGCCCGTACGGGCGGTTCCGTCGCCCAGCCGGGGCCGCCGCGGGCGACGAGGCGGGGGGACGGCGACGGGTCGGCCCAGCGGACCTGGAGGTGGGCCTCGGCCGGGACCGCGAAGGGAAGTGGTGCTCCCGCTTCGTCGAGGACGACACGGCGGATCGGCGCACGCGAGACGATCTCCAGGTAGATGCCGTGAAATGCCTCGATGTTCTGCTCGACCGTGAACAGTTCGAGGGCGCGGGCACGAGCGGCGGCACCCAGGCGGGCAATGCGCTCGGGGTCGCGCAGCAGCGTCACGCACGCCTCGGCGAGCGCCCGCGGGTTGCGCGGCGGTACGACCAGGCCCGTGCCGCCGATGACCTCCGTGACGGCCCCGACGTCGGTGGACACCGTCGCGCGCCCGCAGAGCATGGCCTCGACGAGGCTGATCGGGAAGCCCTCGACGACGCTGGACAGGACGGTCACGGCGCCCGAGGCGTAGGCGTCGGCGGCGGCCGGGAGTTCCGGTCCGCCGATCTCCTCGAAGGACACCGGGTTGTCGCCGGCGGCGTGCGGGCCCTCGGCCTCGTCGGGGAAGAGCTGGGCGGCCAGTGTCCTGCAGTGGCCGAGATAGGCCGCGCCCTCGGCGCCGGCGGGGGCTCCGACGATGCGCAGGCGCGTCCTCGGCTGCCGCTTGCGGACCTCCGCGAAGGCGTGCAGCAGCGAGACCAGGTCCTTGGCGGGCTCGACGCGGCCGACCCAGACGAGGGTGTCCGGGTCCGCGCAGTCCGGGGACTCGCCGACCTCCGCGAAGGGCCGGGCGTCCATGCCGGGGTGGACCGTGCGGAGCTTCCCGCGGTCGGCTCCGCAGCGCTGCTGCCAGCGGCGGGCGTGCGTGTTGCCGGCGGTGACGATCTCGGCCCGTGCGTACGCCTCGGCCGCGAGTCTGCCGTGGAAGGCGGCGAGGAGGGACCGTACGGCGGGTGGGGCGTCGGGAGCGGTGAGGTAGTGCGTGCGCAGGCGCACGCCGTACTCGGTCACCAGCAGGGGCACGCCGGTGAAATGGCGGGCCAGCAGACCCGGCAGGACGGCCGTTCCGCCGGACGCGGCGTGGCAGAGGTCGACCGCCCCGAGGCCGTTGTCCTCGTACCAGTCGAGGGAGAGGGGGCGCAGAGCGCGTTCCAGGTACCCGGCCACGGCGAGCAGATCCGGGACGCGCGCCTCGCGTGCCGCGCGGTGGGCGCCGGGCGCACGACAGGCGCGTTCCAGGGTGCGGACGGCGGCCTCGGAGCGGAGCGCTCCCGCCAGGCCATCCTCGTCCCGGGCGAGTTCGGCGAGCCCGTACAGAGCGTTGGCGAAACGGTCCGCCTCAGGGGTCGACGTCCCCCCGGAAACCGACACGCCTCCGGACGCGCCACCGGAACCCGGCGCTCGACCGGCGGCCGGCACCTCACCGGAGCCTGTCGAACCGCCCAGGCCCGACGAGCCACCCGGCGCCCCGCACAGCACGGCGGTCAGTTCCCCGAAGCACTCCGTGAAGCGCCGGCGCGCACGGCGGCCCAGTGCCACGTCGTCGTCCTCGGCCGTCCACAGGGACGCGGTGCGCACCCTGCGGACGTTCGGCGGCAACGGGACCCAGCCCTCGTCCTCCTGGTCCTGGCTGCGGCTGAGCGCGTAGACGTCGAACTCGTGCTGGGCGAGCCCGCGCACCAGCCGGTCGCACCAGAGCCTGGCGTCACCGCCCACGTACGGATAGCCACCCTCCGTAAGCAGTCCGATGCGCACGAGTGCACCCCCGATCTCCCGTATGGGGAGCCGCCGTTGCCCGGCGGCTCGCAGCGGGACGAACGTATGCGGACAAGGCGGTGGTGCGGCGGACGGTTGTCCGTCGCACCACCAAAAGGGGTGAACGGTCGTAACTTTCCCGTGCGGCCCGCGTTCCGTCGCGCTAGGAGATCAAGCGGACACGGATGGTCATGTGGTCATGCCGGGGAGGGCGGAACGCCCGTCAGCTCGCGGGATACGGCCACGGGTTGGCGCGGCAGCGGATGCCGTCGTGATCGAGGAACTTGGTCTGCTGCTGCATGACCGGGGCGAGGTCGCCGTCCTTGTCGCAGGTGACGTGGCCGTGGCCGAGACGGTGTCCGACCTCGTGGTTGATCAGCATCTGCCGGTAGGCGTGGATCTGGTCGCCGTACGTCTCCGAGCCCTGCGCCCACCGGTAAGCGTTGATCATCACGCGCTCGGTCGCGGCCGAGTCGCAGGAGACGTTGTCCACGGTGGTGTCCAGGCCGGACTTGGCGCACCAGTCGGCGGTCGTTCCGGGGCTGGCGAGGGTGATGACGAAGTCGGGCTTGCCGGTGTAGATGCGCTCGAAGGCGTACGCCCCGTTGTGCGCCCAACTGCGCTGGTCGTTGAGCGTCTTCTGCACGGCCTCGGCGAAGAGCTCGCCGTCGAGCCCGAGCCCCTGTTCCACGTCCACGCGGTAGGTGAGCTTCTGCCCCGCGCGCGGCGCCTTGGCGATGCCGGGAACGGCGTCGAACCTCCCGGAGCCCTTCAGCGTGGCGGCGAGCGGGTAGGTCCTGGCCATCTTCTCGTCGTACGTCAGGGGTGTCGCGGTGGGCCCGGGGGCGGGCGCCGCACGGTTGTCCGCGCGGGACGCGGAGTCCCGGATGTCGCGGGCCTGGTCGGTGGCGGACTGCGACTGCACGTCGGCACCGCCGGCGTCGTCGGCGACCTGGCCGGCGACGACGACGGCCAGCACGGTGGTGACGGCGGCGGCCGCGATGCCGGTGAAGGTACGGCTCTTGGCGCCCTTGCCCGGCGCGGGCGTGCCGGTGGGCCCCGCGTCGTCGTGGTCGCCGAAGCGGGGGTCGGACGATGTGCCGGCGCTCCAGTCCGTGACGGAGGCGTAGGCGTCCGCCGCGTGCGCGGAGGCGGGCGTACGGGGAGCGAAGACGTCGTCCTCCTCGTCGAAGGCGTCGAGATACTCCTGCCGCGGGCCGGGCCCGGTCGCCCGGCGCTGCCGCGGTATGGGAGCACCGCCCCCGCCGTTCCCCCTCAACTCGCCCCAGCCGCCCCCGGCTTCCCGCTGCTCCGGATGACCTCCCCGGGCATGGGGAAAGCCGTGCGCGGGGGTGCCGTCGGGCAACCGCGGAACACCCTGCGCCGGAGTGCCGTCCGGCAATCGGGGAAAACCCCGCGCGGGACTGCCGTCAGGCAGCCGCGGAACGCCTCGCGCGGGAGTCCCGTCAGGCAGCCGCGGAACCCCCTGTACCGGCGTCCCGTCAGGCATCCGCGGAACGCCACGCGCCGGCGTCCCGTCGGAGAAGCGCGGCACCCCGCGCGCGGGCGTGCCGTCCGGCAGCCAGCCGTCCGGCAGGCGCGGCACCCCGTGCGGCGGCGTCCCTGCCACAGGCGCCGGACGCGACCCTGATACTGGACGCGGGCCTGATACCGGACGCGGGCCTGACGAGGGATGTGTTCCTGGTCCGGACTGCGGCCCCGGTGCCGGACGGGGACCCGGCACGCGGCGGGGCCCCGCGCCCGGCGGCGGCCAACCACCCTGCCCGGCGCCGGGCGGCACCGGCCGGCCACCCCGGCTCGCGTCCGGCGGCTGCCCCTGCCCTTGCCCCTGACCCCGACCCTGGGCTTGCCCCTGACCCGGCCTCGGCCCCTGCGCCTGCCCGGCGCGGCCGTCCCGTACTGCGGTTGTGTCCGCGGTGTCGCCCTTGGCGACGGGCCCACGGCGGCTGTGGCGTCCCACGTCGCGCCTCAGCCCCCCATGCTCTCGTCGGTACCTTCTCCGTCGGCGTCGTCGTCCGCGCCAGCGCCCGGCTCGCGCGCACCCGTGGCGACCGACTTCCGCCCGTGCACCGCGCCGGAGTCGCGCTCGTCCCCGATGTCCGGCCGAACCTCATCCGACTCGGCACGCCCCACTCCGGTCCGGGCCCGCCGCGCCCGACGCTCGCCCAACTCCCCCGCACCCTCGAGGAGTTCGCGGAACGCCAGGGCGACCGTCTCCGGGTACTCCATCATGGCCACGTGTCCCGCGTCCGGCAATGTCACCAACCGCGAGTCGCGGAAGGCCCGGGCCGCCTTCTGGGCCATGCGGAAGCCGACGAGCTGGTCACGGCCGCCGTAGACGAGAAGGGTCGGCGCGAGGACGCGCTCGGCCTGGCGCCACAGGCCCTGCTGGCCGCCCAGCGTGTACGCGTTGACGATCCCGCGCGCGGAGCGCGCCATCGCGTCCCAGAAGTACGGCAGCCGCAGCCGCCGCTCCATCTCCTGCACGGCGTTGCGGAATCCTTCCGGCGTCACCCGCCCGGGGTCCCCGTAGCAGAGCGCCATGACGCCGCGGACGCGCTGCTCCGCCGTCCACGTCCTGGTGAGCCGGGTGAAGAGGGGCGCGACACCGGGCACCGCCAGCAGCCCCGTGGGCACGGCGGAGCGCTGCACGCGGATTTCCGGCAGGGCAGGTGACACGAGCGTGAGCGTACGGACGAGATCGGGCCGGACCGCCGCGACACGGGTGGTGATGGCGCCGCCGAGCGAGTTCCCGAACAGGTGGACGGGGCCGCGCCCGGAGGCGTCGAGGTACCGGATGACCGCGCGCGCGTGCCCCGTGACGGAGTAATCGCCGTCGTCCGGAGGCGGGGAGTCGCCGAAGCCCGGCAGGTCGACGGCCTCACTGTCGACGACGTCGTCCAGCAGCGGCATCAGAGCCGACCAGTTCTGCGAGGAGCCTCCGAGCCCGTGCACGTACAGCGCGGGAGGCAGCCCCTCGCGCGCGGGAGGCCTCGATCGCACCGTCAGCGTGACCCCGGGCAGCTCGACCGACCTGAGCCGCTCGCCCTCGGCGACCCTGACGGCCCCCACCTTCGGCAGCACATTGGCGGGCGGCACGAACGGCAGCTCGGTCGAAGACATGCGGCAATGTTACGAGACGATCACGCAGTGGCTCATGTGTTCGCCGTCACAGGAATCGGTCATAAGGGAGGGGCAGATGCCAGAGGGAGAGGGGCAGATGACGGGGCACACGGGAAGCACCAGGGCAAGCAGCAAGGGAAACGAGGGAAGCAGCCGACGGGATGCGCACTGCGTCACGTTCCGGACGCGGATCGCATAGCGTCCGGAACGGGTGTCTCCTAGGCTCGTACAGAGGGCACCCGCGTGTGGCCCCTGTATCCCCAGGGACGTTCGTAGGAAGGGAGCCCAGCATGGCCGTAGACCCCACCGACCCGGAGACGTTCGAGGCCGAGGACGCGCCGGAGGCGCAGGAGTACGACGTCGAGGCCCCCGTGGTCGACGCGGCCGAGCAGCACGCGGACCTCGCGCCGATCCGCGACGACCCGCTGACCGGCGTCGACCCGGACCGCGCCAACGAGGCCGACCTGGTGGAGCAGACCCGGATCGTCTCGCTCGACGAGGACGACTACCGGTGATGCCCGTCGCCGCAGGGCGACGGACCGCACCATCGAGCAGGAAAGAGGCCGCATTTTGCCCGCTCTGCCCCTGTTTGAAACCTTCGCAACCGCTTTCGTAACCGTCCGGTCCGTGAAATCCTGCGCTCTCACCGCGCACACCACGGTTACCGAAAAGTACGATGGCGACGCGGCCAGATCCGCACGTGGACGACTATGGGAGGCGGCGTGACAGCCATCGAGCAGACAGAGGCGGTTCGCCCGCGGGGCACACGCCTGCCGCGCCGTGCCCGACGGAACCAGCTCCTGGGCGCGGCCCAGGAGGTCTTCGTGGCCCAGGGCTATCACGCGGCCGCGATGGACGACATCGCAGAGCGCGCCGGCGTGAGCAAGCCGGTGCTCTACCAGCACTTCCCCGGCAAGCTCGACCTCTACCTCGCGCTGCTGGACCAGCACTGCGAGTCGCTCATCCAGTCCGTGCGCAACGCGCTCGCGTCGACGACCGACAACAAGCAGCGCGTCCGGGCGACGATGGACGCCTACTTCGCGTACGTCGAGGACGACGGCGGCGCCTTCCGCCTGGTCTTCGAGTCGGACCTGACGAACGAGCCCGCGGTGCGCGAGCGCGTCGACAAGGTCACCAACGAGTGCGCGGAGGCGATCTGCGACGTGATCGCCGAGGACACCGGCCTGTCGCGCGCGGAGTCGATGCTGCTCGCCTCGGGCCTGGGCGGCCTCGCCCAGGTGGTGGCCCGCTCCTGGCTGCACAGCGACCGCAGCGTGCCGCGCGACCAGGCGGTGCAGCTGCTGACCTCGCTGGCGTGGCGCGGCATCGCGGGCTTCCCGCTGCACGGGACGGACCAGCAGCACCACTGACGGCCGCGTTGTTCCCGTCCGATGTTCGCTCGTGGCGTTCTCGGGCGGAGCCTGTACGTCCCCTCACCGGGCTAATGTGTGCTGCGTACGGCGCGGAAGGTCGCGCACATCACTGACCGTCGGAGGGACATAGCCGTGGAGGTCAAGATCGGCGTGCAGCACGCGCCCCGCGAGATCGTTCTGGAGAGCGGTCAGAGTGCCGAGGAGGTCGAGCGGGCCGTGTCGGAGGCGCTGGCCGGGAAGTCGCCGCTGCTGACCCTCGTGGACGAGCACGGCCGCAAGGTCCTGGTGCCGGCCGACCGTCTCGCCTACGTCGAGATCGGTGAGCCGGCCCCGCGCAAGGTGGGCTTCGGCGCGCTCTGAGCGCAGCATCCCGGCGCTGTACGCGCAGGCGTGCGGGCGCCGAGGGCGCAGGCAAGCAGTGAGGCGGGGCGGCTGTCGGCCGCCCCGCCCCTGTGTGTGCACTCCCACCCCATCCGTGTACTCCCACCCCGTGCGGCACACGGGTTCCTTCACGTATGGAGCACAAGTCGCCCCTGGAGGTGGATTGGATTCCGCAGGTCAGGGGTAAGACGGGCTACGACCGTTCCGGCCAGGCCGGCCATGTGGGAGGGACCCCCGACATGCTCCTGGAAGCGCTGAGCTCCGCGATCCTCGGCCTCGCTCTGGCGTGGGCGGCCACGCATCGCCTGCCGCACCGTCTCCCGGCCCGCCCGCTGGTCCTGTCGACCGGCGTCGCCGGTGCCCTGTTCGGGGCCTTCGTGATGCACAGCGCGCTCGACGCCGGGCACCTGCTGCTGGTGCTGCTCGGCGCGGTGATCGTCTCGGTGGCCTCGCTGTCGCTGCTGCTGCGCCCCTCGGGAAGACTGCGCCGCCGATCGGCGACCGCCTGACGGGTCGCCGATGGTGGCGCTTCGGACGACGCGGCGGCGGCCCCTCAGGACCGGCGGCCCCACGCGAGGGCGACGGCCCTGAAGCCGGGCGCGGAGCCTGACCGCGGAGCCTGACTAGGCCGCCAGCCCCAGCGCGGCCATCCGCTTGGTGTGCGCCTCGGTGATCCGGGAGAACATCTTGCCGACTTCGGCGAGATCGAAGCCGTCCGCGACACCGCCCACCAGCATGGTCGACAGCGCGTCCCGGTCGGCGACCACCCGCTGGGACTGCGACAGGGCCTCGCCCATCAGCCGCCGCGCCCACAGCGCGAGCCGCCCGCCCACCCGGGGGTCCGCGTCGATCGCGGCCCGCACCTTCTCCACGGCGAAACCGCCGTGCCCCGTGTCGTCGAGCACGGCCAGCACCAGGGAGCGGGTGTCGGAGTCCAGCCGGGCGGCGACCTCCCGGTAGAAGTCGCTGGCGATCGAGTCGCCTACGTAGGCCTTGACGAGGCCCTCCAGCCAGTCCGAGGGCGCCGTCTGCTTGTGGAACCCGTCGTACGCGGCGACGAACGGCTCCATCGCGGAGGTCGGCTCCTCCCCGATGTCGGCGAGCCGGTCGCGCAGCCTCTCGAAGTGGTGGAACTCGGCCGAGGCCATCTTCGCCAGCTCCGCCTTGTCCTCCAGGGTCGGTGCCAGCTTGGCGTCCTCCGCGAGCCGCTCGAACGCCGCCAGCTCCCCGTAGGCGAGCGCGCCGAGCAGGTCCACGACCGCGGCGCGGTACTGCGGGTCGGCGGAGGCCGTCGCCCAGTCCCGGGCGGCTACTCCGGTGTGTTCGGGGGCGGTGTCCGAGGCGTTCTCAGGCTTGTCAGAGCTCGTCATGAAGCGCACAATAGCCCGCCCGCCGGGAGCCGTAAGGCCCTGGTCAATCACTGTGACGACGACTACGTGACCAAATCGGCCATCGCATGTGCGCGATTCCGGGGTATGGTGGTAATGCGCCTGCTGGTACGTCGTCGTACCTCGACAGGCCGCACGTATGAGGATGCCCGGTCGGTGGCCCGATCGGCTCCGACCCGACAGCCCTCCCCGGCCGTACGGCACTGCGCGTATGAGACCCGGAGGGGACACCCTCAGCGGCACGAGCGCTAGAGCGTCGGCGCGGTCCCGTGCTCTACGGCCCGCCCGTAGGCAGCCGACGTCCCCGGCACGGTCCTTGACACGACCCCCGCGCTCGCCTCGCGCCGCCCACACAGAAGAGGCAGCACCCTGACTACGACGTTCCGAGAGCTCGGAATCCTTCCCGAGACCGCCGAGGCCCTGGAGGCCGTCGGCATCATCACCCCCTTCCCCATCCAGGAGATGACGCTCCCCGTGGCCCTGTCGGGCACGGACGTCATCGGCCAGGCCAAGACCGGCACCGGCAAGACGCTGGGCTTCGGCCTCCCGCTCCTCGAGCGCGTCACCGTCCCCGCCGACGTCGAGGCCGGACGCGCCAAGCCCGAGGACCTCACCGACACCCCGCAGGCCCTCGTCGTCGTCCCCACGCGCGAGCTGTGCACGCAGGTCACCAACGACCTCCTGACGGCCGGCAAGGTCCGCAACGTCCGCGTGACGGCGATCTACGGCGGCCGGGCCTACGAGCCCCAGGTCGAGGCGCTCAAGAAGGGCGTCGACGTGGTCGTCGGCACCCCGGGCCGCCTGCTCGACCTCGCCGGGCAGAAGAAGCTGAACCTGAAGCACGTCAAGTGCCTGGTCCTCGACGAGGCCGACGAGATGCTCGACCTGGGCTTCCTGCCCGACGTCGAGAAGATCATCAACATGCTGCCGGTGCGCCGCCAGACCATGCTGTTCTCGGCCACCATGCCGGGCGCGGTCATCGGCCTGGCCCGCCGCTACATGTCGCAGCCCACGCACATCCGGGCCACGGCGCCGGACGACGCGGGCGCGACGGTCGCGAACACCAAGCAGTTCATCTACCGCGCGCACAACATGGACAAGCCCGAGATGGTCGCGCGCATCCTCCAGGCCGAGGGCCGCGGGCTGGCCATGGTCTTCTGCCGCACCAAGCGCACCGCGGCCGACCTCGCCGACCAGCTGAAGCAGCGCGGCTTCGCCTCCGGCGCGGTCCACGGCGACCTCGGCCAGGGCGCCCGCGAGCAGGCGCTGCGCGCCTTCCGCAACGGCAAGGTGGACGTGCTCGTCTGCACCGACGTCGCCGCCCGCGGCATCGACGTCGAGGGCGTCACGCACGTCATCAACTACCAGTCGCCGGAAGAGGAGAAGACGTACCTGCACCGCATCGGCCGTACGGGCCGCGCGGGCGCCAAGGGTACGGCGATCACGCTCGTCGACTGGGACGACATCCCGCGCTGGCAGCTGATCAACAAGGCGCTGGAGCTGGACTTCAACGACCCGCCGGAGACGTACTCCACGTCCCCGCACCTCTACTCCGACCTCGGCATCCCCGAGGGCACGAAGGGCATCCTGCCGCGCTCGGAGCGCACGCGCGCAGGGCTCGACGCGGAGGAGCTGGAGGACCTGGGCGAGCCGGGCGGCCGGGGGCCGCGCGGTCGGGGCGACCGCGGTGGCCGTGGTGGCCACGGCAGCCGGGACGAGTCCCGGTCGGCCGACCGCGAGCGTCCGTCGCGTACGCCGCGGCGCCGCCGCCGTACGCGCGGCGGAGCGCCGTTGGACGGTGCGCCGGAGACCTCCGGCACCACGGCGACCGGCCCGGAGACCGCCGCCACCGGCGGTGCCGGCGCTACCGCCGAGGCCGAGGCCGTCACCGCGCCGCGCACCCCGCGTCGCCGTCGACGCACGCGTGGGGGTGCCCCGGCCGAGTCGACGCCGGTCACGGCCGTCGAGTCCGCGGCCTCCGCTGCCTCCGCTGCCTCCGCTGCCTCCGCTGCCTCCGCTGCCTCCGCTCCGGCGGAGAACGCCGTCGCGACGGCGGAGGGCACGAGCCCGGAGGCGCCGGAGGCGGCGAAGCCGCGCCGCCGCCGGACGCGCCGGTCGGAGACGCCGGTCGCGCAGACGCCGGTTGTGGAGACGCCGGTGGCGGAGACGCCCATGGTGGAGACCGAGGCCGCGGTGACGCCGTCGGTCGCGGAGTCCACGCCTGCTGTGGATGCCGCGTCGGTGACCACGGAGCCCGAGGCCGCCGCGGCCAAGCCGCGCCGCCGCACCCGCAAGGCCGCGGTGTCCACGGCGTCCGCGGCCGAGTCGGCGCTCGACACGGCCGAGGGCGTCACCGAATCCGCCCAGGAGCCGGCCGAGGCGAAGCCGCGCCGCACGCGCAAGGCGGCGGCGAAGGCCGAGGTTCCCGCCGAGGGGGCCGAGGCTACTGAGACCAAGCCCCGGCGCACGCGCAAGACGGCCGCCCCGGCGGAGGAAGCGGTCGACACGGCTGAGGCCACCGAGGCCAAGCCGCGCCGCACGCGGAAGACCACCGCAGCCTCCAAGGCCGCCGAGGCCGCCGAGGCCGCCGAGGCCGCCGTCGACACCGCCGAGGGCGCGGAAGCCAAGCCCAAGGCCCGCCGCACCCGCAAGACCGCCGAGCCCGAGACCGCCGCCGCCGGAATCCCGGCCCAGACGGCCCAGGAACCGCAGGCCACCGCCGAGACCAAGCCCCGGCGTACCCGCAAGACCGCCGCGTCCAAGACGGCCGCCAAGGCCGAGGCGAGTCTCGACACGGCCGAGGCGACCGAGGCCAAGCCGCGCCGCACGCGGAAGTCGGCGGCCGCCGCTCAGGCTGCGGAAACTCCGGAAGCCGTCGAGGCCAAGCCGCGCCGGACGCGGAAGACCACGGCAGCCTCCAAGGCCGCCGAGGCCGCCGTCGACACCGCCGAGGGCGCGGAAGCCAAGCCCAAGGCCCGCCGCACCCGCAAGACCGCCGAGCCCGAGACCGCCGCCGCCGGAATCCCGGCCCAGACGGCCCAGGAACCGCAGGCCACCGCCGAGACCAAGCCCCGGCGTACCCGCAAGACCGCCGCGTCCAAGACGGCCGCCGCGCCGGCCGAGGTCTCCGACGACGCACCCGAGGCGAAGCCCAGGGCCCGTCGCTCGCGGAAGGCCACGGCCGCAGCGGAGCCCACGGAGGGCTGACGCTCCACCCGACGGCCCGGTCCCACCCCGGTGGGACCGGGCCGTCGGCGTTCGTCCGACGCGCCCGGCCACCCCGCCCTCACCCGGCGGCCGGCTGCCACCCCTGGTCGGACCAGGCCACCGCCCTTCACCGACCCGCCCGACCACCCCACCCCACCCCACGGCTCCCTCCCACCCCCACTCGAACCAGGCCACCGCCACTCGCCCCACGCACCCGACCGCCCCCAGCCGCTACCCTCACCCCGTGACCAGCCACCCCACCTTCCCCCCACCCCCGGGCGCCCGCGCATACCGCCTGCGCACCCCCCGCGGTGAGTTCGCCGTCGTCGACTCGTCGCCGGGGCCGGGCACGGAGTTCAGGGGCGTCGCCCTGATGCTGCCCGGATTCACCGGCAGCAAGGAGGACTTCAGCCTGCTGCACGGGCCGCTCGGCGAGCGTGGGTACCGGGTCGTCGCCGTGGACGGGCGGGGGCAGCACGAGTCGGACGGGCCCGTGGACGACGAATCCGCCTACGCCCAGCGGGAACTGGCCCGGGACGTGCTGGCCCAGGCCGAGGCGCTCGGCGTTCCCGTGCACCTCGTCGGGCACTCGCTCGGCGGGCAGATCGCCCGTGCCGCCGTGCTGCTCGATCCCTCCCCGTTCCTCTCCCTGACCCTGGTGTCGTCCGGCCCGGCGGAGATCTCCGTCTCGCAGCAGCAGCGCGTGAAGCTGCTGCGGGACGCGCTCGCCGTGATGTCGATGGAGGAGGTGTGGGAGGCCATCCAGGCCATGGGACCGCCGGAGGAGGTCGGCGGACCCGCCCGCGGCATCGGCGACCAGGAGCAGTTGCGCCGCCGCTGGCTGGGCAACAGCCCCGCCCAGCTCCTCGCGACCGGACGCCAGTTGTGCACCGAGCCGGACCGCGTCGCCGAACTCGCCGCCGTACCACTGCCGTTCCACGTCCTGTCGGGCGCGCACGACGACACCTGGCCGGTGGCGGTCCTCGACGACATGGCCGAGCGGCTGTCCGCGCACCGCACGGTCGTCACGGGAGCCGAGCACTCCCCCAACGCCGACCGTCCCCTGCCGACGGCCCACGCCCTGGCCGACTTCTGGGACGGCCTCCGGGAGAGCCAGTGCTGAGTCCGAGCTAGTACTGCGTCCGCAGGTGCTCCCAGAAGCCGTCGCGCAGTGCGCGCCGCAGGTCGGCCTGGCCTCGCAGGGAGTACTGGAGCAGGCTCTCCGCCTCGACCAGCAGGTCCTGGTCCACCGAGCCTGGCAGGTACGGGTGTCCGGGCAGCAGCTCCACGAGCGTGTCCCGGCCTCGGGCCGCCAGCCATTTCGCCGCGATCTGCGCGCCCACGAACCGCACGTCCTCACGGGCGGGCCGGCCCGCGGTCGTCTCGTAGGCGGGGGCCGCGCGGCGGGAGACGTACGGCTTGAAGAAGTCGAGGTCGAAGGTGCGCTGGCTGTCGACCTCCCACAGCAGAGGTTCCG
The DNA here is from genome assembly GCF_964272415.1 of Streptomyces sp. SudanB52_2052. NCBI lineage: Bacteria > Bacillati > Actinomycetota > Actinomycetes > Kitasatosporales > Streptomycetaceae > Streptomyces > Streptomyces sp. SudanB52_2052. The sequence continues at coordinate 3,169,607 of NZ_OZ186796.1, forward strand.
CCTGGTTGCGGCCCTCCGGCGCCTCGATGCCCCAGAGGTGGACCCGGGCGCCGTAGCCCTGGGCGGCCTCCACCGCCGACACCAGGTCCTCGTCGCCGCCGAGCAGGGCCGCGTCGCTGATGGCGCGGTGGCGGGCGAGGGACTCCAGGTCGGAGCGGATGAGGGAGTCGACGCCCTTCTGCTGGTTGTTGGCGTTGAGGTTGCCCAGCCGCACCTTGACGTCGGGCAGCTCCGCGATGGTCTGCTGCTCGGCCGTGTGGATGCGGCGGCGGGCGCCGTCGTACCAGTAGACCCGTAGCAGCCTGCTGTCCGCGAAGATCGTGCGGGCGCGGTCGATGAAGGCGTCGATCAGGCCCTCGGCGTCCAGGTCGAAGGCGCGGCGGTCCTCCGTGCCGGCGACGAGTCGTCCCGCGGCCGCGTACAGGTACCCGGCATCGACGAAGATCGCGTGGGTCGAGGGCGTCTTCGCCACCTCGGCGAGCATGCGCTGGAGCAGCTCGTTGGTGCGGTCGATGCGGGCGCTGAGGGCCGCGAGGTCGTCGTTCATCACCTCCATTGTCCCGGCGGTCACGCTGCGAACACAACCGGTCCCGGTCGGTCCCGTAACCACACTCTTACGGCTCATTAATTAGCCGCTCGAAAAATTTCCTTAGCGTAGGGAATGTTTGAAGGGTGCGTCCCTGTTGACCCATACGGAACACCGAGCACCGAAGCCTGGTGGGCCGCTCACTCAAGTAGTTCTCCAACAGGAGGATGACCAGACGAAGGGAGAAGCCTTGCGCTTCGAAATCATGCGACTCGACGACGTCGACGGCACGCCTGTGGACTCGACCGTTGTGGACGCCGCCTCCGTCAACCGCATCGTTCAGCAGGCCGCCGCCATCGGGCAGCGCCTGTGGATCCGCCCGGCCGAGACCACGGCCTCATAACGCGCGGCTCTCCCACACCCCTCGGAGCCCCCGCCCGGCATCGGCCGTGCGGGGGCTCCGCTGTTGCGGACCGTCCTGGTCGGGGGCGTACTGGCTGAGAGGCACGGCGCGAACGAGAACAGGACGGTGACCGCATGTCGGTGACGGGCCGGTCGAACGAGGAGTTGCACGAGCAGGCCGCGGCGGAGGCGGCGCGACGGTACGAGGACTCCGCCGCGGAGCGCGAGCGGGTCGAGGACCGGCTGGCGGCCGGCGTCCGGTTCCCGGACGACCCGGACGCGCTCGCCGTCCGCGCCGACCGGATCCTCGACCGGGGCGGTCTGTCGCCCTCGGCGGTGGTGGCGAGCATCCACGGCGAGGCCATGGACCTGCCCGACACCAACGAACGCATCATCAACCTGTCCAACGAACTGCAGGCCTGGAGCTTCCTGCCGCGCGGGGTCAGGGCCGGGGCCACGGTCGCCCGGATCACGCTGCGCCGCGACGGCCGCGAGCTGCCGCACGGCACGGGCTTCATGGTGTCGCCGCGGCTGATGATGACCAACCACCACGTGCTCCCCGACGAGGGCTTCGCCCGCGACTGCTTCGTGGAGTTCAACGCCCAGATCACGGCCGACAACGTGCCCGACACCGTCGTCCGGATGGAGCTCGACCCGGGGACCTTCTTCGCCGCGGACAGGCGGCTCGACTTCGCGCTCGTGGCGGTCGCGCCCACCCCGGACGGCCGTCCGCCGGGCGAGGTCTTCGGCTGGAACCGGCTGAGCGTCCAGCTCGGCAAGCTGGTGCTCGGCGAGAAGGTGAACATCATCGGGCATCCGCAGGGGCGCCTGAAGGAGATCGCCCTGCGCGACAACGCGGTGCTGGTACGGCTCGACGACTTCGTCCACTACACGACCGACACCGAACCCGGTAACTCGGGCTCCCCCGTCTTCAACGACCAGTGGGAGGTCGTGGCCCTGCACCACAGCGGTGTGCCGAAGAAGGACGACCAGGGGCGTCTCCTGCGCAAGGACGGCCGGCCCTGGAACCCGGGCGACGGCGACGACGCGATCGACTGGGTCGCCAACGAGGGCGTCCGCATCAGCTCGATCCTGAAGCACCTGGCCGGGCTGGACCTCGACCCCGGTCGGCGCACCCTGCTGGCCGAGCTGGGCCCGGACTCGGGCCTGGACCGCGGCACGGTCACCCGGCCGGCGCTCCAGCCGGAGCAGACGACGGCCGTGGTGTCCGGCGGCACGGCCCCGCAGACCACTGCGGGCGCGGTGACCGCGAGAGAGGCCCGGGCGGTGCCCCCCAAAGCCGGGCTCCCGGCCCGCGGCACCGCCTTCGGCGGCCGACGGCACGTGGTCTTCCTGCACGGCAGGGACCAGCAGAGCAAGGAGCCGGTGGACCTCCGCCGGAAATGGACGGCCGGTCTGAACCGCGGACTCACCCTCGCGGCGCTGGCGCCGGTCGACCCGGAGGACATGTGGTTCCCGTTCTACGGCACGAGACTGCACAACCTGGTGAGCGGCAGGGAGAGCACGACCGGAGCCATCGGCCTCGACCAGATGAGCGCCGCCGCTGCCGCCGAGGCGTTCGCCGCGGAGTCGCCCACGGGCTCCTACGAGCAGTTGCTGTACGAGGCGGCCACCCGGGCCGGCATGCCCCAGGACGGGCCGGCGGCCACGGAGGGCTTCGGGGCGGGTCTGGTCGGGGCCCTGCACCGGCCGCTGAGCTGGCTGGCCGCCAGATCCGACCTGGACGAGTGGACCATCGCCACGTTCCTGCGGGACGTCGACCTGTACCTCGCCGACGCGGCCGTGCGGCAGGCCGTACTGGACAGCGTCCTGGAGACGATGCCCACCGAGGGCGAACTGGTGCTGGTCACGCACAGTCTCGGCACGGTCGTCGGCATGGACCTGCTGACCCGGCTCCCCGACGGGCTCGATCCCGTCCTGCTGGTGACGGCGGGCAGTCCGCTCGGGATGGACGGCGTCAACGGACGGCTCCTCGCCCGCGGCCCGCACCGGCCGCCCCGGGTGCGCGAATGGGTCAACGTCTGGTGCCCCACCGACGCGGTGGCGATCGGCTGCCCGCTGGCGGACGAGCGGTGGGGGAAGCTCACCCAGCTGGCCGTCGCCAACGGCCGCGACCGCGCGCACGACATCGACGAGTACCTGGCCCACCCGGGAGCGGCCGGCGCGATCGGCTCGGTGCTCGCCGGCCGGGTCTGACAGCCGTCAGCTCGCCTGGATCACCTGGGTGACGCCGTTGATGATCTGCTGCACGGCGATCGCGGAGAGCATCATCCCCGCGAGCCGCGTCACCAGCACCACGCCGCCGTCCTTGATGATCCGGATGATCACCAGCGAATAGCGCATCACCAGCCACAGCACGACGTGGATGGCGAGGATCGCCGTCCACACCGACACCTGCGCGGCGACGCTGTGGGCCTTCTGCACGGCGAGGATGACCGACACGATCGCACCGGGTCCCGCCAGCAGCGGCATGCCCAGCGGCACGAGAGCGACGTTGACGTCCTTGGTCTGCTTCGGCTCGTCGGTCTTCCCGGTGAGCAGGTCGAGCGCGATGAGCAGGAGCAGCAGCCCGCCCGCGATCATCAGCGCGGGCACGGAGACGTGCAGGTAGTCGAGGATCTGGTGCCCCAGGAGCCCGAACACGGTGATCACACCGCCGGCCACGCAGACGGCCTGGAAGGCCATCCGCTTCTGCACCTTCCCGGGCCGGCCGGCGGTGAGCGCGAGGAAGATCGGGGTGATCCCCGGGGGATCCATGATGACGAAGAGGGTCAGGAACAGGGAGCCGAAGACAGCGAGGTCGAACATGAGCGTGATGGCCTTGCGGGTGTGAGTGGAGCGCGCGGACGGCACGGCGGACAGCGCCGAGTGCCTGAGAAACGGAACTGGGGGAGAGAGACCTCAGACGGCTCCGCCGGCCCCCGGCACCGGAAACGCCCCGAAGGCCCGCCGCGTGATCTCCCCGTACACCTCGGGATCGGTCGTGTACTCCCCGAGCACACACGTCTTCCGGCTGCCGTGGTAGTCGGAGGACCCGGTCACGAGCAGCCCCAGCTCCTTCGCCAGCCCCCGCAGCCGCGCCCGCGTGTCCGCGTCGTGGTCCATGTGGTCGACCTCGATGCCGTCCAGCCCGGCCGCGGCCATCTCGGCGATCGCGGCCTCCGGCACCGTGCGCCCCCGCTTGCTCGCCCCGGGATGCGCGAACACCGCGACCCCGCCCGCGCCCTTGATGAGGCGGATGGCCTCGAAGGGGTCGGTCTCGTGCTTCTCGACGAAGGCGCGGCCGCCGTCGGCCAGCCAGTCCTGGGTGAAGGCGTCGTTCACGGTCGGCACCACGCCCAGCTCGACGAGCGCGGTCGCCACGTGCGGACGCCCGACGGACCCGTCACCGGCGATCCGCAGCACCTGTTCCCAGGTCACGGGCACGCCCAGTTCGCGGAGCTTGGCGACCATGGCCTGGGCCCGCGGCACCCGGTCGTCCCGGACCAGTTCCCGCTCGGCGAGCAGCGCCGGCTCCTCGGGGTCGAAGAGGTAGGCCAGCATGTGCATGCTGATGCCGTCGATCCGGCAGGACAGCTCGGCGCCGGTGACCAGCGTGAGCCCCTCGGGCAGCGCGGCGACCGCCTCGGCGTGTCCGCGGGTGGTGTCGTGATCGGTGAGCCCGACGACGTCCAGTCCGGCCGCGGCGGCCTTGCGCACCAGCTCGGCCGGGGTGTCCGTGCCGTCGGAAGCGGTGGAGTGGGTGTGCAGATCGATACGCACGACACGGACTCCAGACACGAACGACACGAACAGGGCTGCTCAAGGATAACCGTATTTTTCCAGCCCCCTGTCACACCCGAACCCCCCAAGCACCCCCTACACTCACACCCCCAAGGGGCGCGGGGAACCGCGCACCCGGCCAACGGCCACCCGCAGCCGCCGACGAAGAGAAATCCACCGCCCCCTGGGCGCTACGGCCCGAGCAAGCGCGGCGACAACGCACCGCAGGGCACCAGCTCGACCTCGGCACCGGCGTCCCGCAGATCCGCCAGCACCAACTCGTCGTACATGAGCAGCCCCGACTGCTCGGGCCACACCACGGCCCACAGCCACATTCCGAGCGCCTCCCCGGCGAACACCGCGCGGTCACCCGGCACCCCGGAGACGTGCCACAGCGGCGTCGGCCGCCCGGCGGCCAGCACCTTCGCCTGAGCCGGCTTCCCCACATCCATGTACGGCCCGGGATCGGGTCCGTCCATCCCGGCGTACCGGGCCCCGAGTCCGACCCCCAGCTCCTCGGCGACCAGGATCAGCTCGCCCATCCCGCCGAGCGGCCCGGGCCCGGTGCAGGCCACGGCCGTGGCTCGGCCACCCGTACGGTCGTCCCCCGCGCAGGCCACCCCCGTGAACAGCCAGCCCACCGGGAGCGGCCACGGCATCCACACCGGCACCCGCGTGCGGTGCACCACGACGTTGAGGGCGTCGACGCTGGGCGGTATCACGGGCTGCACCGGATGGACGGTGCCGTGCACATCGCACTGCCACGAGTCGGAGAAGAGGCCGGGAGCCCTGACCCGGCCACCGCACTTCGGGCAACTGGGTTCGCCCCTCATAGGGCCCCACGGTCCTACCCCCGCCCCGCCGCGTCAAGGACGATCACCCATCCGGACGGAACCCTTCACCACCCACACTAGATGCAGCTTGCATTAATTAGCTTGGCTAACTTACTATGTGCATATACCAACTACTTCCGTCTCGGAAAGGGAGCAAGCATGGACCCCTTCGACGCCGGAGCGGGCGGCCTCCTGAAGCAGCCCAAGTCCGTGTGGGCGACCGCCGGGGCGTCGGTCGTCGCCTTCATGGGCATCGGACTCGTCGACCCGATCCTGCCGTCCATCGCCCGGGGCCTCGACGCCACGGCCGGCCAGGTCTCCCTGCTCTTCACCTCGTACTTCCTGATCACCGCCGTCGCGATGCTGGTGACCGGCTTCGTCTCCAGCCGGATCGGCGGCCGGAAGACCCTGCTGCTCGGCCTCGCGTTCGTGGTCGTCTTCGCCGGGCTCGCCGGCACGTCCGGCTCGGTCGGCGAACTGGTCGGGTTCCGCGCGGGCTGGGGGCTCGGCAACGCGCTCTTCGTCTCCACCGCCCTCGCCGTGATCGTCGGCGCGGCGGCCGGCGGCAGCGCCGCGGCGATCCTGCTGTACGAGTCGGCCCTCGGGCTCGGCATGGCCTGCGGCCCGCTGCTGGGCGCCCTGCTCGGCGACGCCAGCTGGCGCTACCCGTTCTTCGGCACGGCGTTCCTGATGGCCGTCGGCTTCCTGTGCATCGCGGCGTTCCTGAAGGAGCAGCCGAAGCCCGCCCGCAGGACCTCGCTACTGGACCCGCTCAAGGCCCTCGGCCACGGCGGACTCGCCTCCGCGGCGCTCTCGGCGTTCTTCTACAACTACACGTTCTTCACCGTGCTGGCCTTCACGCCGTTCGTGCTGAACATGAGCCCGTACCGCTCGGGCGCGGTGTTCTTCGCCTGGGGCGTGCTGCTCGCCGTCTTCTCGGTGATCGTGGCACCCCGGCTGCAGAAGCGGTTCGGCTCGCTGAAGGTGCTCGGCGGCTCGCTGGTGCTGCTCGCGGCCGACGTGCTGGTGCTCGGCTACGGCTCCCACACCACGGCCGTCGTCTGCACGATCCTGTCCGGCGCGTTCATCGGCGTGAACAACACCGTCTACACGGAGCTGGCGCTCGGCGTCTCGGACGCGCCCCGGCCGGTGGCGAGCGCGGGCTACAACTTCGTGCGCTGGTTCGCGGCGGCCGCCGCCCCCTACTTCGCGCCGAAGATCGAGGAGTGGACCGACGTCCACATGCCCTTCGTGGTGGCCGCGGTCACGGCCGTGCTGGGCGCCCTCGTGGTCGTCGCACGGCGCAGGGCCCTCACCCACGAGGCCGAGGAGCTGGAGCCGAAGCACGCGACCGAGGACGGTGTCACCGTCTTCGCCAACTGAGGCTTTCCGGCCAGGGGTTGGTGACCTTCCTCACTCCAACGGGACGGACGTCCGGGACGGATCCCGGAGGTCCGTCCCCTGGTTCAGCCACCGCTCCCGCAGCGCCTGCGCGCCGTGCACGCGCTTCCAGGCCGCCTCGTTCGGCGTCATCGGCAGCAGCGGCAGGAACCGTACGGGGTCGAGGGGCTCGTCGAGCTCCAGGTCCTCGACCAGACCGCCCGGCTCGGCGACCAGGACCGAGGTGAAGGGGGCGCCGGGCCACAGCGGCTCACCGACGTCGAGGGAGGCGCCGGGAGCCACGACCAGCCCCTCCACCTGCGGCGACGCGCCCAGCACGGCGAGCGGGCGCAGCACCTTGTCGGTGTCGGCGCGCCCCGCGCGGACCGACAGGACCAGCTCCGCGCGCGGGCCCTTCACGGGGTCGGCGACCACGGCCGTCGGGTCCGTCATGGGGTGCGCGGACATGCCGAGCGTGGCGTAGCGGACGATGTCGCCCTCCTGGAAGCGGAGCACCTCGATGCGGTCCGTGCCCAGGAAGGTGACGGCCGCGCGCGCGTCCGGTTCGCCCAGTGCCGTACGCAACCGGGCCTCGACCAGAGGAAGAACATCTGCCATGCGGCGAGCATAGAACTCGTCAGTAGCGGGCAAACAAGCGCCTTGACACGTCGGGCGACTGATACTCTTGCCCGGTGGTTCGGGGCAGCACGCAGAAGCGTCGCGATCAAGCCTCGACGCCGAAGGAACTCCCTTACGAGGGACCGGCCGGAGGAGGTGGGACTGCAATGGACCGAAGTCGACCGTGCAGTAGCACCACGCTCTTCCCGCCGCTGACGTAGCTGTTCTGGCTCTGGCTGGTCGCCACCTCTCGCACTCGCTTCACGCGGAAGAGCGCTTCGTTTCGCTTTGCCTGATCTGCCTCAGTAGCTGAATCAGTAACGAGACGCGCCACCGCGACGGTGCGGTGCTCCCCGCTTTGTGGACGTGCCAAACATCCCCAGTCACAACGTCCTCATTCCGGGTAGCTCCACCCGACGCCGGCGTCTTTCGTTGCCCGCCCGCGAAGGAGCCCGCCATGTCGATGATCCGCGACCTGCGCGCCGTCGTCCGCCCGTCCCGCGTGTCGCTCCGCAAGGACAGTGGGACGTACGACGCCACCCGCAGCCCCGCGACGGCGTCCGCCGTCGTCGACTGCGCCGTCTACCGGGACGGCCGCCGCATCGAGACCGAGACCCCGCTGACCCCGCACGAGGCGGTGCGCCTGGTGCGCCGCGACGGCGGCTTCGTGTGGATCGGCCTCCACGAGCCGACCGAGGCCGAATTCTCCGGCATCGCCAGTGAGTTCGGGCTGCACCCGCTGGCCGTGGAGGACGCCGTCCAGGCCCACCAGCGGCCCAAGCTGGAGCGCTACGACGACTCCCTCTTCACGGTCTTCAAGACCATCCACTACGTGGAGCACGACCAGCTCGACGCCAACAGCGAGGTCGTCGAGTCCGGCGAGGTGATGTGCTTCACCGGTCGGGAGTTCTTCATCACCGTCCGGCACGGCGGGCAGGGCTCCCTGAGGGCCCTCAGGCACCGTCTCCAGGACGACCCGGAGCTGCTCGCCAAGGGCCCCTCCGCCGTGCTGCACGCCATCGCCGACCACGTCGTCGACGGGTACATCGCGGTCGCCGACGCGGTGCAGGACGACATCGACGAGGTCGAGACCGAGGTGTTCTCCCCGGGCCGCAAGGGCGCGCCGCGCGGCACGGACGCCGGCCGGATCTACCAACTCAAGCGCGAGGTGCTGGAGTTCAAGCGGGCCGTGTCGCCGCTGCTGCGCCCCATGCAGCTGCTGAGCGAGCGGCCGATGCGGCTGATCGACCCGGACATCCAGAAGTACTTCCGGGACGTCGCCGACCACCTCGCCCGCGTCCAGGAGCAGGTCCTCGGCTTCGACGAACTGCTCAACTCCATCCTCCAGGCCAACCTCGCGCAGGCGTCCGTGGCGCAGAACGAGGACATGCGGAAGATCACCTCGTGGGCCGCGATCATCGCCGTGCCGACGATGGTGTGCGGGGTGTACGGCATGAACTTCGACCACATGCCGGAGCTGCACTGGCGGTACGGCTACCCGGCGATCATGGGCATCACGGTGGTCATCTGTCTGGGCATCCACCGCACGCTGAAGCGGAACGGCTGGCTGTGAGCGGCGCGGATAGGCTGGTGCCCATGACAAGCGAGCTGCTCGACCGGGCCCTCGTCGAGGAGGCCACGAAGAAGTCCGGCCTCGTCTGGGTCCAGGGCCCGGACGCCCCGGCGCGTGCCCTCTGGCACGTGTGGCACGAGGGTGCCGCGTGCCTGGTCGGCGACGGGCCGGGCGAGCAGCCGCTGCCGGGGCTGGCCGACGGTGCCGAGGCCCGGGTGACGGTCCGCAGCAAAGACAAGGGGGGCCGGCTGGTCTCCTGGACGGCGCGGGTCACCCAGCTCGCGCCGGGCACCGAGGCGTGGGACGCGGCGGTCGCCGAGCTGAAGGGCAAGCGGCTGAACGCGCCCGACGGCGAGGCCATGACCGACCGCTGGGCCCGTGAGTGCCGGGTGCTGCGCCTGGAGCCGACCGGGGCGACGGCACCGCTGCCCGACGACTCGCTGTCCGAGCCCCCGCTGCCGTCCCCGGCCATCACCCGCCGGCCGATCCCGGCGGGTCTGCCCCGCCTGCTGCTGAAGAAGCGCAAACGCGGGCGGTGACGCCTCAGGACGTCGGCAGCTGCTTGCCGTAGTCCACCGTCTCGTTCCTCTCCGGCTCCCTGAGGGAGAAGTCCTCCCCCCAGGCGGAGAACGTGAGGGTGCCCGCACCGCCGGCCCGCTCCAGGCGCAGCGGGTACGGCTTGCCCTCCAGGGAGACCTCCAGGGTGCCGCCGGAGCCCTTGTCGCCGGTGACCCGGATGGTGCGGACGCCCGCCTGCTCGTCGTGGCCGTCCGTGGCGAGGGTGCCGTGCAGGGTCAGCAGACCGTCGAGGAGGACCGCCTTGTCCGTGAAACCGCTGAACTTCTTGTACGAGGGGTCGCCCTGCGGCACCTTGACGAACTTGCCGCCGAGCTTGAAGGCCGCCGCCGCGTCCCCCGTGCCGCCCTCGCCCTGGCCGCTGCCGTGACTCCAGAACTCCGCACCGGCCTTGACGTAGAGCTGCTCGCCGATGCGCAGCAGCTCGAAGGTCGCGCCCTGCGTGGTCACCGAGCCGGTGCCGCCGTCGTCCTTCAGCCGCATGTCGAGCGCGTACGTCCGTCCGCCGCTGACGACGTTGCCGTGCACGCGGACCGCCCCGGCGGACTCGGCGGCCGCGCGGGTCTTGCCCTGGATCTTCTGGGCGGGCAGCCGGCCGACGCCGTTGGTGCCCTCGTTCGGATCCTCCGCGCAGCCCGTGAGCACCGTTCCCGTCACGAGCAGTGCGCACATCGCGCTCGCGAGCGCGGCACTGCGGCTACGGCCCTGGCGAATCGGAGTCACAGGTGGGGCTGCCTCTCTGACGGGAGACCTGAACGGCGTACGGCAGGGTACCGGGGTCGTGGCGGCCGATCGGAGCCGGTCCGTCCGGACCGGCCGCCGACGCAACCCCGATCGGGACGGGCTAGCCTGAAGCCCACCCGAGCGGGCAATTCGGAGAAGACAGGCACAAAGGCAAGCAACAGGAAACACCCCGCACGTAAAGGAGCCGCGGCCATGGCAGCGGGCGCCCCCCGGATCTTCGTATCGCACCTCTCCGGTGTCGCCGTCTTCGACCCCGCCGGCGACCAGGTGGGGCGGGTGCGCGATCTGGTCGTCATGCTGCGGGTCGGCCAGAAGCCGCCGAGGCTGCTCGGTCTCGTCGTCGAACTCGCCACCCGCCGCCGCATCTTCCTGCCCATGACCCGGGTCACGGCCATCCAGTCCGGCCAGGTCATCACCACCGGCGTGCTCAACGTCCGGCGCTTCGAGCAGCGGCCCACCGAGCGGCTGGTCTTCGGGGAGCTGCTGGACCGGCGCGTCACGCTCACCGAGACCGGCGAGGAGGTCACCGTCCTCGACCTGTCGGTGCATCAGCTGCCCGCCCGCCGGGACTGGGAGATCGACCGGGTCTTCGTCCGCAAGGGCAGGAAGGGCGGTGCCTTCCGGCGCGCCAAGGGCGAGGCGCTGACCGTCGAGTGGTCCGCCGTCACCGGCTTCTCCCTGGAGGAACAGGGGCAGGGCGCCGAGAGCCTGCTCGCCACGTTCGAGCAGCTGCGCCCCGCCGACCTGGCCAACGTCCTGCACCACCTCTCCCCCAAGCGCCGCGCCGAGGTCGCCGCCGCCCTGGACGACGACCGGCTGGCCGACGTGCTGGAGGAGCTGCCGGAGGACGACCAGATCGAGATCCTCGGCAAGCTGAAGGAGGAGCGCGCCGCCGACGTCCTGGAGGCCATGGACCCGGACGACGCGGCCGACCTGCTCGGCGAACTGCCGACGGACGAGCAGGAGCGGCTGCTGAGCCTGATGCAGCCGGGCGACGCGGCCGACATGCGGCGCCTGATGTCGTACGAGGACCGTACGGCGGGCGGTCTGATGACCACCGAGCCGATCGTGCTGCGCCCGGACTCCACCGTCGCCGACGCCCTCGCCCGGATCCGCAACCCCGACCTCTCCCCCGCCCTGGCCGCCCAGGTGTACGTGTGCCGGCCACCGGACGAGACGCCGACCGGCAAGTACCTCGGCACGGTCCACTTCCAGCGCCTGCTGCGGGAGCCACCACCCGCCCTGGTCAGCTCGATCGTGGACAGCGACCTGCAACCGCTCGACCCCGACGCGGACCTGCCCGCCATCGCCGGGTTCTTCGCCACGTACGACATGGTCGCGGCGCCCGTGGTGGACGAGGCCGGGTCGCTGCTGGGCGCGGTGACCGTGGACGACGTGCTCGACCACATGCTCCCGGAGGACTGGCGGGAGACGGAGTTCCAGATGGACGAGGAGGAGGTGGCGACCGATGGTTCCTGAGCGCGAGAGCCTGCGCGAACGCACGCCGGCGGGTGCCACGGCGGCTTCCCGGCCGCGCACCGCCCGCCTCGACCAGCCGGGTGTGCCGAGGCGCCGCATCCTGCCCGAGTACGACCCGGAGGCCTTCGGGCGGCTGTCGGAACGCATCGCGCGCTTCCTCGGCACCGGGCGGTTCCTGGTCTGGATGACGGCCGCCATCATCCTGTGGGTGGCCTGGAACACCCTCGCCCCGCGCGACCTGCGCTTCGACGAGTACCCGTTCATCTTCCTGACCCTGATGCTGTCCCTCCAGGCCTCCTACGCCGCCCCGCTGATCCTGCTCGCGCAGAACCGGCAGGACGACCGCGACCGGGTCAACCTGGAGCAGGACCGCAAGCAGAACGAGCGGTCGATCGCGGACACCGAGTACCTGACCCGCGAGGTCGCCGCGCTGCGCATCGGCCTGGGCGAGGTCGCCACCCGCGACTGGATCCGCTCGGAACTCCAGGACATGGTCAAGGAACTGGAGGGACGGCAGAACGGCCACCGTCACGACGCCGTCGTATTCCCGGCGGAACGGTCACGGGGACGTGACGCAGACGACCGCTGACGGGCTTTCCTACGCACCGGTACGGCGCCGTACCATCGTCCTTATGGCTACGGAAGACGCGGTGCGCGAGGCACTGGCGACGGTGAACGACCCCGAGATCCACAAGCCCATCACCGAACTCGGGATGGTCAAATCCGTGGAGATCGGCGCGGACGGGGCGGTCGCGGTCACCGTGTACCTCACGGTCTCGGGCTGCCCGATGCGGGACACCATCACGCAGCGCGTGACCGAGGCGGTCTCCCGCGTCGAGGGCGTCACCCGCGTCGACGTCACGCTCGACGTGATGAGCGACGAGCAGCGTCGCGAGCTGGCCTCCGCCCTGCGCGGCGGCCAGACCGAGCGCGAGGTCCCCTTCGCCAAGCCGGGCAGCCTGACCCGCGTCTACGCGGTCGCCTCCGGCAAGGGCGGCGTCGGCAAGTCCTCGGTGACGGTCAACCTGGCCGCGGCGATGGCGGCCGACGGCCTGAAGGTCGGTGTCGTCGACGCCGACATCTACGGCCACTCGGTGCCGCGCATGCTGGGCGCCGACGGCAGCCCGACCCAGGTCGAGAACATGATCATGCCGCCGTCGGCGAACGGCGTGAAGGTCATCTCCATCGGCATGTTCACCCCGGGCAACACCCCGGTCGTCTGGCGCGGCCCGATGCTCCACCGCGCCCTCCAGCAGTTCCTGGCGGACGTGTACTGGGGCGACCTGGACGTCCTCCTCCTGGACCTGCCGCCGGGCACCGGCGACATCGCGATCTCCGTCGCCCAGCTGGTCCCGAACGCCGAGATCCTGGTCGTCACGACCCCGCAGCAGGCCGCTGCCGAGGTCGCCGAGCGCGCCGGCTCCATCGCCGTCCAGACCCATCAGAAGATCGTCGGCGTGGTCGAGAACATGTCCGGCCTGCCCTGCCCGCACTGCGGCGAGATGGTCGACGTCTTCGGCACGGGCGGCGGCCAGGCGGTCGCCGGCGGCCTGACCCGCACGACCGGCACCAACGTCCCGGTCCTCGGCAGCATCCCCATCGACGTCCGCCTCCGCGAGGGCGGCGACGAGGGCAAGCCGGTCGTCCTGACGGACCCGGACTCCCCGGCGGGCTCGGCCCTGCGCGCGATCGCGGGCAAGCTGGGCGGCAGGCAGCGGGGGCTGTCGGGCCTGTCGCTGGGGATCACTCCGCGGAACAAGTTCTAGATCCCTTGGGGCAGCGTCCCTCAGGGGCGCGGGGAACTGCGCGAGCAACCACAGACGGCCCGCAGCCGCCCGACGGCAGGATCCCCCACGGCGAAGGGGCGCCGAAAACCCGGCGCCCCAGGGAACTCACGCGTACGCGGCGATGTCCTTCACCACGGCGAAACCGAGCCCGTACGCGCTCATGCCACGCCCGTACGCACCCACATGGACCCCTGCCGAAGTCGACCCGGCCAGAACCCAGCCGAACTCCGACTCCCGGTAGTGGAACGCCGTCGGCACCCCGTCCACGGGAAGCGACAGCGTCGACCAGTCGGCCCCGTCGAGGTCGTCCGCCAGCACCCACGCCGTCTCGGTCTGCTGCTCCAGCCAGTCGTCCCGCAGCGCGTGGTCCATCTGCCCGGGCCAGGTGAAGGACAGCAGCCCCACACCGGCGAGCCACGCCGCGGACGACACCGACGTGGCCTCCAGCAGCCCCGTGCCGTCGGCACTGCGTCGTGAGGGATTCGCCGCCACGGTCACGACGACCGCGAACTTCTCCTTGGCTTCCTGATCGCCCCCGGCGGCATGCTCGTTGCGCACCGTGGGCTCGTCACCGTGCCCGATCGACCCGTGTTCGACGGCCCCGTCGGCCGTCATACCGACCTGCATCAGCCAGCGCGGCCCCGTGAAGGCCTCGTCGAGGCCGTACCACGGGAAGGGCGCGCGCAGGTAGCCGTCGACCGTACGCCGGGCGGAGGGGACCTGCTGTCCGCCCTCCGCGGCCGACGCCTGCGCGACTGCCCGACTCGTCGTCTCCATGTGCCCGGACGCCTCCTCGCTCTAGTCGGACCGGAGCGGCCCGCCCCCCATCGGGCGTACTCGTCCCGTCCGCACAACAACTCGGCAGCATAGCCACACCGCTGCGAGCAGCAGGGAAACCGCCCGGCGCGTGGGCCGCACGGGCGCCTTGTTCAGGCCGTACACAGCCCGACCGGAGTATGAGACGCGTCACGCGCGCCGGGGCGCGCACCCCGGGGCGTGTCGCTCAGGTGGCGTCGGCGTCGAAGGGCGGCCGGTCGTCCCGGTCGGGCGTCTCGGGCTTCTTGGTCATGTCGATCCGGCCGCCGGAGGAGCCGGACGACGAGGAGGACGAGGTGTCCGAGTCGCGGCCGTGGACGGCGTCGGTGACCTCGGCCATCTCCTTCTTCAGGTCGAAGCCGTTGCGGATCTCCTTGAGCCCCAGGTCCTCGTTGTCCAACTGCTTGCGGATGAACGTCTTGGGGTTGAGGTCCTCGAACTCGAAGTCCTTGAACTCCGGGCCGAGTTCCTCCCGGATGTCCTGCTTGGCGCTCTCCGAGAACTCACGGATCTTCCGGATCGTGCGCGTCACGTCCTGGATGACCTTGGGGAGCTTGTCCGGACCGAAGACGAGCACGGCAAGGACGATGAGCGTCACCAGCTCGAGTGGTCCTATGTCATTGAACACCTGAAGCTCCTTGCGATGTCCTCGGTCCTCGGCCCTCGGTGGTCGGTGCGGGTGTTGCCGTGGTCCGGGCCGGCTCCACGGTACCCGGCGATCCTGTCCGACCGGTACCGTCCCGAGACCTCCGAGTGCGGCCGGTGGGAGCGCTTTCCCGATTGTTTGCCTTGTTCGTCCCTGTAAGCCCCGGTCATCACGGCTCAGTCCCCGCCGGAGGAGCCGAGGACGAGCGACACCGTCCGCTCCTTGCCGCCCCGCTCCAGGGTCAGCTCCAGCCGGTCGCCGGGGCGGTGCGCACGGGTCTTGACGATCAGTTCCTCGCCGGAGTGGACGCGCTGGCCGTCGACCTCGGTGATGACGTCACCGGCCTTGATGCCGGCTTCGGCGCCCGGGCCGCCCGCGGTGACCGGCGGCCCGCCCTCGCTGCCCCGGGCGGCGACGCGGGCACCGTCGCCGCCGTACTCCATGTCCAGGGTGATGCCGATCACCGGGTGAGTCGCCTTCCCGGTGTTGATCAGCTCCTCGGCGACGCGCTTGCCCTGGTTGATGGGGATGGCGAAGCCGAGGCCTATCGAGCCGGACTGTCCGCCGTCCAGGTCGGAGCCGCTGTCCGCCGAGCGGATCGCCGAGTTGATGCCGATGACCCGGGCCTTGGCGTCGAGCAGGGGGCCGCCGGAGTTGCCGGGGTTGATGGGCGCGTCGGTCTGCAGCGCGTCGACGTACGACACGTCGCTGCCGTCGCCCTTCTCGCCACCGGCCGTGATGGGCCGCTCCTTGGCGCTGATGATGCCGGAGGTGACGGTGCCGGCCAGGTCGAAGGGGGCGCCGATGGCCACGACCGGGTCACCGACCTGCACGTTGTCGGAATTGCCGAGGGGCAGGGGGGTGAGTCCGCGGACGCCCTTCACCTTCACGACGGCGAGGTCGTAGCCGCTGTCCCGGCCGACGAGCTCGGCCTGGGCGGTCTCCCCGCCGTTGAAGGTCACGGTGATCTCGCCGCCGGATCCGGCGGGCCGCACGACGTGGTTGTTGGTCAGGATGTGCCCGCGGGTGTCGAGCACGAAGCCGGTGCCGGTGCCCTGTTCGCCGGAGCCGCTCACGTGCAGGGTGACCACGCTGGGCAGGGCCCGCCCGGCGATCCCGGCCACACTGTCCGCGTCCCGCCCGGCGGCCTCCT
Organism: Streptomyces sp. SudanB52_2052; assembly: GCF_964272415.1. Lineage (NCBI taxonomy): Bacteria > Bacillati > Actinomycetota > Actinomycetes > Kitasatosporales > Streptomycetaceae > Streptomyces > Streptomyces sp. SudanB52_2052. The sequence goes on from NZ_OZ186796.1 coordinate 3,185,923, forward strand.
TCCCGGCCTGCGGCAGCTCGACGGTCCCGACGCCCCCGTTGCGCTCCAGATACGTCCCTATGGCACCCCCGATGCCCCCCGACACGAGCGCGAGCAGCACGGCCCCGCCCACCAGGGCCTTCCGGCCCCGCTTGCGCCGCTGTTCCGTGGTGGGGACGGCGGCGCCGTTCTGCTGGAGCGGGGCGAGGCCCCCGGGCGGCGCGGGAGCGGCCCAGGGGTCGTAGCGCTGCCAGGGGTCGGGGGCGGGTGCCGGGGGCGGGACATCGGCGTGGACCGGGGCGGCCGGCACCGGTGCGGGGACGCCGGGCGCCTGCGGCTGCGGCTGCGCAGCGGGGACGTGGGAGGACTGCGCCGGTACCACCGGCGGGGCGGGCGGGCCCGGGGCGCTCGCCTGCCCTGGCACCGCCACGCCCTGCGTCGCCGTCGCGGCCGGGTGCTGAACCGGCGGCGCGGGCGCCCAGGGACCGGGTTCACCGTAGGGCGGTGTGCTGTACGGGTCGGGATCGTGCAGGGGCTTGGGCGCGACGTCGACCGGCACGGCGGGCGGTCCGGACGGGGCGGAGGCGGAGGCCGGAACGCCGCCCCTGGGCTCGGCGGAGGCCGTCTCGATACCGGCATCCGCGGCACTCCCGGCGACGGAAGCCCCGGCGGACGCGCCCGCGTCGACCCGCGCAGCGGGCAGTCCGGACGGAGCGGAGACGGAAGCAGGAACGCCGCTCCCGGCCTCGGCCGAGGCGGAAGCCATCCCGCGGCCGGCATCCGCGGCACTCCCGGCGACGGAAGCCCCGGCGGACGCGCCCGCGTCGACCCGCGCAGCGGGCAGTCCGGACGGAGCGGAGACGGAAGCAGGAACGCCGCTCCCGGCCTCGGCCGAGGCGGAAGCCGTTTCGACACCGGCATCCGCGGGGCTCGCGGCGGGCGAAGCCGTCTCGGTGCCGGAGCCCGTGGCGCTCGCGACGACGGGAGCACCGGCCGGCGCATTCTCGGCCGCCGCCTCCTCGGGGCGCCTCAGCTCGTAGTCACCGGCGTCGTCCTGCTGCCGTACGGCGGGCCGGGCCAGCTCGAAGTCCCCGTCGGTGTCGACGGAGGTCGGCGGGGGCGTCGCCCGCCCCGCGGCCTCGGCCGGCTCCGCCGCCACGGGCCCGTCCGTGCTCTCCGGCTCCCCCGACGGGCCCTGCGGGCGTGGACGGCTCCACCACTTCGCTTTCGTGGGCTTCCCCTCGTTCATGCTCTCCCCACAGCACAGCCGCGGCACGGCTCGTCGGCGGTGGCCGCAGTTCGTCGAATCGGCGCCCGGCCGGCCCTCGGCCGGGGCGCCACCCCCGGGATTCAATCAGGTTCGCGGGCCGGTGCGCAGAGGCCGGTCAGCGGGCCGCGTGCGAGGAGGAGGGCGGAGAGGGGGACGAGGTGGTGTCCGGGAGGGGCACGGCGAGCAGGGGCGCCGTGATCTCGGGGACCGCCGCCCATGAGTGCAGGGGGGCCGGCGGGGCCGCATCCAGCGGGCGTATCAGCGGGGACATGACGGCCGCGCCGGCCACCACCGGGGCGGTCAGCGCGTGCACCACCTGGTGCCGGGCGGCGGAGTGCGGCACTCCGGGCAGCAGGGGCGCGGACACCTCGGTCGGCGCGGCGGCGGTGTCGCCGAGCGCGCTCTGGCCGTGCACCTGCCCGAGCAGCGGCGCCACGGCCCGGCGCCGCTGGGATTCGGGCGCCGTGGCGGCGCCCGTGCCCGGCGTGCGCATCGGGGTCACGTTGCTTCCCGTGCCGGAGCCGCCGCGGGCTTCCGCGTCGGTCGGGCTGCCGGTGGTGACGCCGCCGAGGGCGATCGCCGCCAGGGACACGGCCCCGGCGGCCACGAAGGCGAACCGCAGCCGCGAGGAGGATCGGTCCGTCTCGTGCCGGCCGACGTCGTGGATCCGGAAGCCCCGGCTTCCCGACGGCAGGCCGCGCTGGTCGGAGGGGAGGCCGCGGTCGCCCCCGGGGCGGCGCCCGTCCCCCGCGGAGGACGGCAGCACGGGCAGGTGCGGCCGGGACGGGGCGTACCCGAACTCGAACCGGTCGCCGCGCTTCACCCCGAAGGCGCCGGACGATCCGAACCGTCCGGACAGTCCACCGGGCAGCCCTCCCCCGCCCGGCGGCAGGTCGTCACCGTCCGGGCCGCCGCCCGCGGGTAGTCCCTGCAGGCGGGCCAGGAAGCTTTCGGAGGGAGGCGGCGGGGCCGCTTCCGCGAAGACGTTCTTCAGCCGGCGCTGGGCGTCCACCTCCGCCTTGCACTTCGGGCAGGTGGCCACGTGCGCCAGTACGCGCTCACGCGCGTCATGACCGAGCTCTCCGTCCACCAGGGCGGAGAGTCGGTCTCCCAGGTGCTGCTCTGCGAGGTGTCCCTCGGAAGCTTTCGGCCGTGATCCGCTCACGCGCTCGCGCCCCCTCCTCCCAGGGCGGGAACACGCGGCACGAAGGAGCGGCGCTCGGCGCGCGCCTCCGGGGAGCGGTGCGCGAGGGCCTTGCGCAGCTGGGAGCGGCCGCGGTGGATCCGCGAGCGGACCGTGCCGAGCTTGACGCCGAGGGTCGCGGCGATCTCCTCGTACGACAGTCCTTCGATGTCGCACAGGACGACCGCGGCGCGGAACTCGGGGGCGAGGGTGTCGAGGGCCTGCTGGACGTCCGCGTCGAAGTGCGCGTCGTTGAAGACCTGCTGGGGCGTGGGCTCCTTGCTGGGCAGCCGCTCGGCCGCGTCCTCGCCGAGCGCGTCGAAGCGGATGCGCTGCTTGCGGCGGACCATGTCCAGGAACAGGTTCGTGGTGATGCGGTGCAGCCAGCCCTCGAAGGTGCCGGGCGTGTACGTCGACAGGGAGCGGAAGACGCGGACGAAGACCTCCTGCGTGAGGTCCTCCGCGTCGTGCTGGTTGCCGGTCAGACGGTAGGCGAGCCGGTAGACCCGGCCGCTGTGCGTGCTGACGATCTCCTCCCACGTGGGCGGAGTCCACGCCTGCCCGTCCGCGTCGGTGGTGAAGGTCGCGGTCTGGGCGAAGCCGGCGGCGTGGTGGTCAGCAGCGGTGTCGTTCACGGATGTCGGCCTGCCCGCTGATCCGAGGAAGCGCCGGAGCACTCCTCCGCGATCCACAGGCGCAGCCGCACCTCCCCTGTCAGCTCTGGTGGTGTCCAGTGGAGCCCCTACCATAGCCACCTCGCCCGTTAGGACCGGATAAGCGGTTTTACGAGAATTTGATCTGGGCTGATACGCCTCGTACTGCTGCGTCGGCACTTGCTCGGCGTCCTGATCCACTGCCTGCCCCCCGTCCCGGCCCGCGCCGCTTGCTCATCCCTCTAAACGACCGGTCCCATCTGCGGGTTCCCGGGCCCAACGGATACAGTCACGCCCAGGCATTCACGGGGACAGGAGAGGGTCATTACCGGCAACCGGCAGACGAGCTGGGCGTTCGCCGACGCCTATGTCGCCGAGGACGAAGCGCTGCGCTGGGCCCGGGACCGGGCCCGTGAGGCAGGGCTGCGCTCGGTGTCGCCCGGCACGGGCGCCGCGCTGCGGTTGCTGGCCGCGTCCGTCGACGCGAAGGCCGTCGCGGAGATCGGGACCGGCTGCGGCGTCTCCGGCATCCACCTCCTGCACGGCATGCGGCCCGACGGTGTGCTGACGACCGTGGACCCGGAGCCGGAGCACCAGCAGTTCGCCCGCCAGGCCTTCCGCGCCTCGGGCTTCGCCAGCAACCGGGCCCGCTTCATCCCGGGCCGCGCCCTGGACGTGCTGCCCCGCCTGGCCGACGCCGGCTACGACCTCGTCTTCTGCGACGGCGACCGCCTCGAGGTGATGGACTACCTCGCTGAATCGTTGCGGCTGCTCCGCCCCGGTGGCCTGGTCGTCTTCGAGGGCGCCTTCGCGAACGGCCGGACCGTGGACTCCGGCCCGCAGCCCACCGAGGTGCTGCGACTGCGGGAGCTGCTGCGCGCGGTGCGCGAGAGCCAGGAGCTGGTGCCGTCGCTGCTGCCGGTGGGCGACGGTCTGCTGTGCGCGGTGAAACGGTAGCCCGCGGGCACGTTAGCGGAACGCAAGCCGGGGCAGGCGAAAGTCAGCGGTGAGAAAACAGCCGCCCCGGCACCTCATGTGATGCCGGGGCAGCTGAAAGGGTATGGTCGCTTGCGCGTCAGCCGACGACCTTCTTGAGGGCGTCGCCCAGGGCGTCGGCCTCGTCCGGGGTCAGCTCGACGACGAGCCGACCGCCGCCTTCGAGCGGAACGCGCATGACGATGCCCCGCCCCTCCTTGGTCACCTCGAGCGGGCCATCGCCCGTCCGCGGCTTCATGGCCGCCATGCTCGTTCCCCTTCCTGAAACCCAGCTCATCGTCAAAGCCGACGGCCCTGAGAAGGGCACACGTGCGGTCCTTGTGGCAGGACACGCGACACCGGCATCGAACACATTGCTTCCAAGCCATTATCCCGCATCGCAGGACCCGATGACCAACATCAGTAGGCATCGCTTGGGCAACGCACGCGAGCAAAACCACTCAATTCGGCGATGAGACTGCGATACTCCGCCGCCGTGCTCACATCCACCGAACGGATCCGGGTGAGAATTCTTTGACGCAGGTCACACGTCCGGTCCGGTCCGCGGTCGGCGATCTCCGTCATGCTGTCCTGCAGACCCGGGACGTACCGGCCGGTACGTCCCCGAGCCGCGACACGGAGGGGATACGCCATGGCCGACACCGTGCTCTACGAGGTGAGCGACGGACTCGCGACGATCACGCTGAACCGCCCGGAGGCGATGAACGCGCTGAACGTGGCGGCCAAGGTCGCCCTGCGGGAGGCGGTCGAGTCCGCGGCGGGCGATCCCGCCGTACGGGCGGTGCTGCTGACCGCCGCCGGTGACCGGGCGTTCTGCGTCGGACAGGACCTCAAGGAGCACATCGGCCTGCTGGTCCAGGACCGGGAGACCGGCTCGGGGCAGACCATGAGCACGGTGCGGGAGCACTACAACCCGATCGTGCGGGCACTGGCCGGGGCGGCGAAGCCGGTCGTCGCCGCGGTGAACGGGGTGGCGGCGGGGGCGGGCTTCGGTTTCGCGCTCGCCGCGGACTACCGGATCGTGGCGGACACGGCGGCGTTCAACACATCGTTCGCGGGGGTCGCCTTGACCGCGGACTCCGGGATCTCCTGGACGCTGCCCCGGGTCGTCGGACCGGGACGCGCCACCGACCTGCTGCTTTTCCCGCGGAGCATCAGCGCGCAGGAGGCGTACGACCTCGGTGTCGCGAACCGGCTGGTGCCCGCCGGTGAGCTGCGGGCGGAGGCCGAGAAGGTGGCGTGGGCGCTGGCCGAGGGGCCGACGGTGGCGTACGCGGCGCTGAAGGAGTCGGTGGCGTTCGGGCTGACGCACTCCCTGGAGGAGGCGCTGGAGAAGGAGGACGAGCTGCAGACGCGGGCCGGGTCCTCCGAGGATCACGCGATCGCCGTGCAGGCCTTCGTCAACAAGGAGAAGCCCAAGTATCTGGGCCGGTGAGCTCGGGGCCTTCGCGTCGTGGGGAGCTGCGGGTGCTACGGGGTCGATCGCGCAGTTCCCCGCGCCCCTGAAAGGGCGCTTCTCGCCACGCATGCTGCCAGGTGATCGTCGACCAGGCCGCACGCCTGCATCAGGGCGTACGCCGTCGTCGGGCCCACGAAGCGGAGGCCTCGCTTCTTGAGGGCCTTGGACAGGGCCGTCGACTCCGGGGTGACGGGCGGTACGTCCGCGAGCGTCTTCGGGGCCGGGCGGGTGGCCGGGTCCGGGGCGTGGGACCAGATCAGGGCGTCCAGATCGCCGGGGGACCACTCGGCGAGCACGCGCGCGTTGGCGAGGGTCGCGTCGATCTTGGCCCGGTTGCGGATGATGCCGGCGTCGGCCAGGAGGCGCTCGCGGTCCTCGTCCGTGAAGGCGGCCACCGAAGCGATCTTGAAGTCGGCGAAGGCGACGCGGAAGCCCGGCCGACGGCGCAGGATCGTGATCCAGGACAGACCGGACTGGAACGCCTCCAGGCTGAGGCGCTCGAACAGCGCGTCGTCGCCGTGGACCGCGCGGCCCCACTCCTCGTCGTGGTACGCCACGTACTCCGGGGCGGACAGGGCCCAGGGGCAGCGCAGCGCGCCGTCCGGGCCGGCGAGGGCGGCGCCGTCGCTCACGGCCGGTCCTCCTGCCTCGGGGCGGGCTTGTCCATGGAGACGTGGTGCTCCCCGGACGCGTGCATCGGGCCGTGGGCGGAGGCCGCTCGGGCGCCCGCCAGGGCCGACTCCAGGTCGGCGATGCGGGCGTCGCGTTCGGCGAGCTCGGCGCCCAGGCGGCTGAGGGCGTCGTCCACGTCCGCCATGCGGTAGCCGCGGGCGGCGAGCGGGAAGCGCAGGCCCTCCACGTCCGCGCGGTCGACCGGGCGGTCCGGCGGCAGCGGGTCACGCAGCCGCTCGGGGGCGGCCTCGGGCAGCGGGCCGTTCTCTCCGCCGCCCACCACGGCGAGGGTCACCGCGGCGACCACGACGGCGAGCGCGACGACCAGGAACAGGAACATAACCATCGCGGGGCCCCCACGGTCGGATGGATCGGACTCCACGGACTCCTCGAAGCCCTCGGAGTCCTCCGAGTCGGATGTTGTCAGGCTCCGATCGTGCCATGCGACTCCGACAGTTAGGGTCGCAGGCGGCGGAAGACGGGGACGTACCAGGAAAGGTCACAGGGAATGCTCAGGCTGGGCAGGCGGGAATTCGGGCCGCACGAGCCGGTGATCATGGCGATCGTGAACCGGACCCCGGACTCCTTCTACGACCAGGGCGCCACCTTCCGCGACGAGCCGGCCCTCGCGCGCGTGGAGCAGGCCGTGGCCGAGGGCGCCGCGATCATCGACATCGGCGGGGTCAAGGCGGGGCCGGGCGAGGAGGTCACGGCCGCGGAGGAGGCCCGGCGGACGGTCGGGTTCGTGGCGGAGGTACGGCGGCGGTTCCCGGACGTGATCATCAGCGTGGACACGTGGCGGGCCGAGGTCGGCCAGGCCGTGTGCGAGGCCGGGGCGGACCTGCTGAACGACGCGTGGGGCGGGGTCGACCCGGGGCTCGCGGAGGTCGCCGCGCGCTACAAGGTCGGGCTCGTGTGCACGCACGCGGGAGGTGCGGAGCCGCGGACCCGGCCGCACCGGATCGAGTACGACGACGTCATGGCCGACATCCTTCGGGTGACGGTCGGGCTGGCCGAGCGGGCGTTGGCGCTGGGCGTGCCACGGGAGTCGATCATGATCGACCCCGGGCACGACTTCGGGAAGAACACGCGGCACAGCCTGGAGGCGACGCGGCGGCTGGACGAGATGGTCGCCACGGGGTGCCGGTGCTGGTGTCGCTGTCCAACAAGGACTTCGTCGGGGAGACGCTGGACCGGCCCGTGAAGGAGCGGGTGGTCGGCACGTTGGCGACGACGGCCGTGTCCGCGTGGCTGGGGGCGCAGGTGTACCGGGTGCACGAGGTCGCGGAGACGCGGCAGGTGGTGGACATGGTCTCGGCGATCGCGGGGCATCGGGGTCCTGCCGTCGCCCGGCGCGGGTTGGCCTGACCGAGTACCAGGGGGCTCCATCCCCCCCGGGGCCCCGGGCCCCTACCTGCCCGCCTCCTTCGACACCAGCGCCACCGCCTCGTCCACGTCGTCCGTCACGTGGAACAGCAGCAGGTCCTTCTCCGCCGCCTTGCCCTGCGCGATCACCGTGTCGCGGAGCCAGTTCACCAGGCCGCCCCAGTACTCCGTGCCGAAGAGCACGATGGGGAAGCGGGTGACCTTCTGGGTCTGGACGAGGGTGAGGGCCTCGAAGAGTTCGTCGAGGGTGCCGAGGCCGCCGGGCAGAACGACGAATCCCTGGGCATACTTGACAAACATCATCTTCCGCACGAAGAAGTAGCGGAAGTTGAGGCCGATGTCGACGTACGGGTTCAGCCCCTGCTCGAACGGCAGCTCGATGCCCAGGCCGACCGAGATGCCGCGCGCCTCGACGGCGCCCTTGTTGGCCGCCTCCATCGCGCCGGGGCCGCCGCCCGTGATGACCGCGAAGCCCGCGTCCACCAGCCCTCGCCCGAGCCGGACCCCGGCCTCGTACTCGGGCGAGTCCGCCGGCGTCCGGGCCGAGCCGAACACGCTGATCGCGGGCGGGAGTTCGGCGAGGGTGCCGAAGCCCTCGATGAACTCCGACTGGATGCGCAGTACGCGCCAGGGGTCGGTGTGGACCCAGTCGGAGGGGGCCCGCTCGTCCAGCAGCCGCTGGTCGGTCGTGCTGGCCTGTACCTGATCCCGCCGCTGGAGGACCGGGCCCAGGCGCTTCTCCTCCGGCGGCTGCTTCTTCCCCTCGGGGTTGCCGGTCGCCATGTGCGCTCCCTCCGTCGTGCCTGTCGTTCCACCTCAGCGTAGATCTACGCGGGTTACGAACGAGGGACGTGAGCATGTCCGCGATGAAGCGCCGTAAACACGATGGCGTCCCGGCGAGGTCAGGCGGTCAGCCAGTTCCGCAGCCGCTCCTCGCCCGCGAGGATCTTCGCGACCTCCACGCGCTCGTCCCGCTTGTGCGCCAAGTGGGGGTTGCCCGGGCCGTAGTTGACCGCCGGGACGCCCAGGGCCGAGAAGCGGGAGACGTCGGTCCAGCCGTACTTCGGCATCGGGGTGCCGCCGACCGCCTCGATGAACGCCTTGGCCGCCGGGTGGGACAGGCCGGGCATCGCCGCGCCGCTGTGGTCGACGACCTCGAACTCCGCCACCCCGCAGTCCGCGAAGACCTCCCGGACGTGGGCGACGGCCTCCTCGGGCGTGCGGTCGGGCGCGTAGCGGAAGTTGACGGTGACGACGCACTCGTCGGGGATGACGTTGCCGGCCACTCCCCCGGTGATACCGACCGCGTTCAGGCCCTCGCGGTACTCCAGGCCGTCGATCACCGGCCACCGGGGCTCGTAGGAGGCGAGGCGGGCCAGGATCGGGGCCGCCGCGTGGATCGCGTTGGAGCCCATCCAGCCGCGTGCCGAGTGGGCCCGCTCGCCCGTGGTCTTCAGCAGCACCCGCAGCGTGCCCTGGCAGCCGCCCTCGACCTGGCCGTCCGACGGCTCCAGGAGGACCGCGAAGTCGCCCTCCAGCCACTCGGGGTGCGCCTCGGAGACGTGCTTGAGGCCGTTCAGCTCCGCGGCGACCTCCTCGTTGTCGTAGAAGACGAAGGTCAGGTCGCGGTTCGGGGCCGGGACCGTGGCCGCGATGCGCAGCTGCACGGCGACGCCCGACTTCATGTCGCAGGTGCCGCAGCCCCACAGGACGCCGTCCTCGTCGAGCCGGGAGGGGACGTTGTCCGCCACGGGGACGGTGTCGATGTGTCCGGCCAGGATCACCCGCTCCGCGCGGCCCAGGTTCGTGCGGGCCACGACGTTGTTGCCGTACCGGTCGACCGTCAGGTGGGGCAGCGCGCGCAGCGCGGTCTCGATCGCGTCCGCGAGCGGCTTCTCGGTGCCGCTCTCGGAGCGGAAGTCGACGAGCCGGGCGGTGAGCTCCGCGGCGTCCAGCGTGAGGTCAAGCGAGGTGTCGGCCATGCCGTCGACCCTAACGCGCCATGCCCGGTGCACACCTTCCCCACCCGGCACATGGCACTCCGTACTCTCCAGTACCTTGTACGGCGTGCCAGAGCCGTCCTCTTCCAAACGTCGTGGCCGCCTCTTCCGATGCGGGTCCGCTTTCGTGATCCTGCTCGCGGTCGCCGGTTACCTCGTCGTGCAGTACGTCACCGGGGGCACGGGCGAGCCGGGCTGCAAAGTCGTCTCCGGCAAGGGCGACGGGGCGTCGTACGCCTTCACGCCCGAGCAGGCCGTGAACGCGGCGACGATCACCGCCGTGGGCACCGCGCGCGGCCTGCCGGAGCGGGCCGTGACCATCGCGCTGGCGACCGCGCTCCAGGAGTCGAGCCTGCGCAACATCGACCACGGCGACCGGGACTCCCTCGGCCTGTTCCAGCAGCGGCCCTCGCAGGGCTGGGGAACGCCGAAGGAGATCATGGACCCGACGTACTCGGCGGGCGAGTTCTACGAGCACCTGGTCAAGGTGCCCGGCTACACGCGGCTGCCGCTCACGGTCGCCGCGCAGCGCGTGCAGCGCAGCGGTTTCCCGCAGGCCTACGCCAAGCACGAGCCGGACGCCGCGCTGCTCGCCGCGGCCCTCACCGGGCAGTCCGCGGCCACGCTGACCTGCGAGGGCCGCCCGGCAGCGACCCGGGCGACGGGCCCGGACGGGGTGCGGGCCGCACTCGCGCGGGACTTCGGGCGCGATGTGCTGGAGCCGGCCGGCGCCGAGGTGGGCACCTCCTCGGCGGCCACGCCGTCGCCGTCGCCGAGCCCCGCGGAGGGGGACGGCGGCCGGACGGTGACGCTGCCGGTGGCGTCCGACACGAGTGCGGCCGGCGGACGGAGCCTGGACCAGCGCGGCTGGCAGCTGGCGCACTGGGCCGTGGCCAACGCCTCCGAGCTGCACATCGCGCGGGTGACGTACGCGGGCCGGGAGTGGGTCGCCGGGAACACCGCCAGCGAGTGGCGGGACGCCCCGACGAAGGGCACCGCGGGATCGCAGCGCAACGCGGACGCGGTCCGCATCGTCACGATGGGCTAGCTCGCGCAAGGGTGCGGGGACTCACCCGGGAGGGTCAGTCGCGGGGCTCGGCGGCGACGGGGTGCGCGGGTTTGCGCCGTCGCGTCAGGACATCCGTGAGAACCCTTGGGAACAAAGGGCTGGAAGGATTCGGCGGGCTCCCCTGAGGGATTCTCTTTGCCCGTTTTCATCCGCAGCCGATAATGCGACGCATTACCAACTCTTTACGTTGCGGCGCCGCAACCTTCGCGGGCTTCGAGCGGTAGTCACTGCGTCCGAGCCGGGGCGATCAACAGCCAGTCGATCAACTCCCGAACCCGGTCGGACACCTCACGATGCTCACTGTTCTCTCCGTCGAAGGAGCACCATGTCCCTCCCCCTGACCCGCCGGATCGCCCGTGCCGCGCTGATCGTCGCTGCGGGAGCGGCTGCCGGGGTCGGTGCGGCCGGCTCCGCCAGCGCGGCCCCAGAGCTGCCGGCCACCCCGAACCTCGGCGGGCTGACCGCCCTGGACGGGGCGAACGTCGGCAACACCGTCGACGGCGCCGCGCAGAACGTCACCGAGTCCGCGGGTGACACCGACGGCAAGGCCGTCAAGAAGGCGGTGCCGGCCGCGGGCAAGACCGGCGGCAAGGCGGTCAAGAAGACCACGCCCGTCACGCAGAAGGCGGCCGGTGACGCGGCGGGTTCCGCCGGGCAGCTCGTCGGTGACGCGGCCGGTTCGGCCCAGGGCGGACTGCCGACGGACGGCCAGACCAAGGGTGGTGTGCCGTCCGCCGACTCGCTGCCGGTGAAGGGTCTGCCGGTCGGCTGACGCCGGTTTCCGAGGCCCGAAGGGGTCCAGGGAGCTTCCCTGGACCCCTTCGGCATGCCCGGGCACCGCGGCAGCGGTCAGAGGCGCCGTACCGCCGCCGCCACCCGCTCGTCCGTCGCGGTCAGCGCCACGCGGACGAACTCGGCGCCCGCGGGTCCGTAGAAGTCGCCCGGGGCCACCAGGATGCCCCGCTCCGCGAGGTGGGCGACCGTGTCCCAGCAGGACTCGCCCCGGGTGGCCCACAGGTAGAGGCTGGCCTCGCTGTGCTCGATGCGGAAGCCGCGGGCGAGGAGCGCCTCGCGCAGCAGCTCGCGCCGGGCGGCGTAGCGCTCGCGCTGCACGCGCACGTGCTCGTCGTCGCCGAGGGCCGCGATCACCGCCGCCTGGGTCGGCGCGGGCGTCATCATGCCGCCGTGCTTGCGGATCTCCAGGAGCGGGCCGAGGACGGCCGGGTCACCGGCCAGGAAGGCCGCCCGGTAGCCGGCGAGGTTCGAGCGCTTGGAGAGGGAGTGCACGGACACGATGCCGTCGTACGAGCCGCCGTTGACGTCCGGGTGCAGCACCGAGACCGGGTCGGCCTCCCAGCCCAGTTCCAGGTAGCACTCGTCGGAGAAGAGCAGGACGCCGTGCTCCCGGGCCCACGCGACGATCCGGGTCAGCTCCGCCTTCGACAGGACCTTGCCCGTCGGGTTGGACGGGGAGTTCAGCCACAGGAGCTTCAGGCCGGCCGGGTCGAGCGCGGTCGGGTCGTCGTAGACCTCGTACTCGGCCCGGGCCAGGCGGGCGCCGACCTCGTACGTCGGGTAGGCCAGGCGCGGGTGGGCCACCCGGTCGCCGGGGCCGAGGCCCAGCTGGGTCGGCAGCCAGGCGACGAGCTCCTTGGAGCCGACGACCGGCAGGACGTGGCGGTGGGTGACGTCCCGGGCGCCGAGGCGGCGCTCCACCCAGCCGGTGATCGCGTCGCGCAGCTCGGGCGTGCCCCAGACGGTCGGGTAACCCGGGGAGTCCGCCGCGGCGACCAGGGCTTTCTGGACCAGCTCGGGGACCGGGTCGACCGGGGTGCCGACGGACAGGTCGACGATGCCGTCCGGGTGGGCGGCGGCCGTGGCCTTGTACGGCGTCAGCTTGTCCCAGGGGAAGGTGGGGAGGCGGTCGGAGACTGCGGACACGGGTTCTGGCTCACTTTCTGGTACGTACGAGCCGAGTGGTCGCGGCAAACGCCTCGGCCCCGCACGGCGATCGGGCGTGATCGGGCCGTACGGGACCGAGGCGGCACGGAGTGCGGGCCGCTGACGGGATTACTCGGCCTGCGGCGGCAGCGCGGCGATGAACGGGTGATCGCGCTCGATCAGACCCAGCTTGCTGGCGCCGCCCGGGGAACCGAGCTCGTCGAAGAACTCGACGTTCGCCTTGTAGTAGTCCTTCCACTCCTCGGGAGTGTCGTCCTCGTAGAAGATGGCCTCGACCGGGCAGACCGGCTCACAGGCCCCGCAGTCGACGCATTCGTCCGGGTGGATGTACAAGGACCGCTGGCCCTCGTAGATGCAGTCGACCGGGCACTCCTCGATGCACGCCTTGTCCTTGACGTCGACACAAGGCTGCGCGATGACGTAGGTCACGCTGTCGTTCCTCCTCGATAGGGCGCTGGCGGGCCTCCTCAGGCTCCGCCGCCTGGCGCGCGGGAGCGCGGCGTCGTCGATGCCCGCCCCTAGTATCTCCGTTCCTGGGCATGATCCGAACAGGAGGGGTGAACCGACCTGTGGAAATCTCTGCCGCCGGGCGACTCGAGGTCCGTATCACCGCTGCTGACGTGGGCAAACGGGTCTCCGTGCGGAGCTTGATCGAACATGGTCCCCCGGGTGAGAAGTTCACCGATACGGTCGGTGTTCTCACATCATGGGACAAGGGTGTGCTGCTGATCACACGCAAGAGTGGCGAGAGCGTCCGCATCGCGGAATCAGCGCTGGTCGCGGGCAAGATCGTCCCCGCCGCCCCGGCGCGTCGCCGCGGTCCGGCCGCCTCCTACGAGGAGCTGGCCCGGGTCGCAGCGCGGGCCTGGCGGCCCGTGGAGAGCGAGCGACTCGGGGACTGGGAGCTGCGGGCCGCGTCCGGCTTCACGCGCCGGGCCAATTCGGTGCTGCCGCTCGGCGCCCCGGGCGTGCCCCTCGACGATGCGCTCGACGCGGTCCGCAGGTGGTACGGCGAGCGCGGACTGCCCGCCTACGTCCAGACCGCGACCGGCGCCGAGAGCACGCAGGAGCTGCTCTGCGCCGAGCTGGACGAGCGGGGCTGGGTGCGGGAGGTGACGGCCGAGCTGTGGGTCGGGGCGCTGGCGCCGGTCGCCGACCGGGGCGATCCGGCGGTGGTCGAGCTGTCCCGGGAGGCCGGCGAGGGGTGGCTGGCCCGGTATCAGCGCAAGGGCGTGAGCGAGGTGGCACTGCGGGTGCTGGGGTCCGGGCCGTCGGTGTGGTTCGCGACCGTGCCCGGTGCGGCGGAGGGGGCGCCTCCGGCGGCCATCGGGCGGTGTGTCGTCGACGGGCGGTGGGCCGGGTTCGCCGCGGTCGAGGTCGATCCGGAGCTGCGTCGGCAGGGGCTGGGGACGGCCGTGATGGCGGCGCTGGCCCGGCAGGCCCTCGACGAGGGCGCCTCGGCCGCGTGGCTCCAGGTGGAGGCCGACAACGCGGAGGCGCGGGCGCTGTACGCCGGCATGGGCTTCGCCGCGCACCACGCCTACCACCACTACCGGGCGCCGGACGCCGACGGCACCGGCCGGTAATCGATCGTCGTGAGAGGGCACGAGCCAGCTATGCGTCCCCCGTACCCACCGCCCCCGGAGCGTTCCGCCGAGCTGCGGCGGCGGTTCGCGGAAGAGGCCCGGTCCGAGCGGCCCGATCTGTCGGCGCTGTGCCTGCTGGTGGGCGCGGAGGCGGACGGGGCGCTGGACGAGGCGGGCATCGACGCCGCGCAGGTCGAGCTGGACCGGCTGGCCGGACTGGTGCCGTACCGGCCCGGCGGGCCGCGGGCGTGGGCGGTCGCCCTGCGGGAGCTGCTCGGTGACCGGATGGGCTTCCACGGCGCTCCTGCCGACTACCAGCGGCTGGAGTCCTCGCTGCTGCACGAGGTGCTGACGCGGCGCAGGGGGTTGCCGATCCTGCTGTCGGTGGTGTGGATGGAGGTGGCCCGGCGGGCGGGGGCGCCGGTGTACGGGGTGGCTCTGCCGGGTCATTTCGTGGTCGGGTTCGGACCCGAGGAGGGGCAGGTGCTGGCGGATCCGTTCGACGGGGGGCGGGTGCTGAGCGGCGCGGACGCGGAGCTGCTGGTGGCCGGGGCGACGGGGGCGCGGCTGGACGCGGCGATGCTGCGGCCGGCCGATCCGCTGGACGTGGTGCTGCGGATCCTGAACAACGTGCGGGCGTGGGCGGCGGCCCGGCCCGAACGGTCGGATGTGGCGTTGTGGGCGGTCGAGTTGTCGCTGCTGCTGCCGTCGCATCCCGCGCGACTGCGGTACGAGCGGGCGCGGTTGCTCGTTCAGCGGGGGGATTTCGTGGGTGGGGCCGCGGAGTTGGAGGCCTATGCGGAGGTGGTGGAGGCCGTGGACGAGGCCGCGGCCGGGCGGGTGCGGGGGGAGGCTTCGGCGGCGAGGGCGATGCTCAACTGACGCCCCTCGCCGTAGCGGCACGTGTGGGATCGCGGGTGCGGGTGCGTCGCCGCCCAACTGGCCGAGGCGATCCGCAAGGTCCTCACCGGCGAACGCGTCATCGACCCGACGCTCACGGCAGCGGCCCTGGCGGAGGGCGCCAACCCGTTGACGTAGTGGGTGGCGAAGAGGACGGTCCGGCCCTGGTCGGCCTGCTCGCGCATGGTGGCCCAGAAGGCCTGGCGGGTGGTGACGTCCATGCCGGTGGTGGGCTCGTCCAGGACGGTGAGGTCGCTGTCGCCCGCGGTGGCCGGGCTCGGCGGAGGACCCGGGCCGCCTTCCGCGGCGCGTTCCGCTTCGGACGCCCTCCGCACGCGAAAGGGCGCCCCGGCCGTCGACCGGGGCGCCCTGCGAACCGCTCGCGCTAACTGGGATTCGTCTCGATCACGGCGACGCGGTCCGCCGCCGTCTTGCCGAGCAGGGCCTGGCGCATGGCGCCGATGACGTCGTCGGGCGTCACCGGGGTCTTCTTGCCGTTGCCCCGGGTGATCAGCACGCTGTCCCAGGCTCCGCCGTACAGCTCCTTCAGGGCGGGCTTGTCGTAGTACTCGACCAGCTTGTTGCCGACCGGCTTGACGGCGAGGAACTTCCAGAGGGAGTTCTGGGGGCTGAACTTGACCTCCACGCCGCCCGCCTCGACCGTGACGATGCCCGACATCGCCGGCCTGGCGAACGTGTTCATCATCCGGTCGACCTCGGCGTTGGAGATCTTCGGCTGCTGGGTGGTCGTCGGGACGTCGACCGTCGTGGCCGTACCGGTCTCCACCTGGGCGCGGTACGCCTCCTCCACCGCCGCGGTCGACTTGTCGAGGTCGATGCCCTTGCCCGCCTTGCCGTAGACGGCGACGGCCTTGCCCGGCTCGAACTTGATCGTGCCCTCGGTGACCGAGCCGGCACCGCCTGCCGCGCTCTCCAGGGACGCGTGCAGCTTCTCCTCGTCGACGGGCATGACGGGCGTGACGACCCGGTGGTTGCCGAACAGCGAGCCGATCACGGAGACCGGGTTGTAGTCGCTCTTCGCCGCCGCGTCGGCCGTGGCGTCCATGTCGAACTGGAGGCCGGCGTTGTCCGGGTCGAGGGCGACGGTCTTGCCGCCCACCGACAGCTTCAGCTCCTTGCCGACGCGGCCGTCGAAGGCCTCGTCCAGCTTCTTGACCGCGTCGTCGCGGGTGCCGCCGCCGATGTCGACGCCGAGCACGGTGGTGCCCTTGGGCACGTCGGTGCGGTTCATCAGCAGGCCGGCGCCGTAGACGCCACCGGCCAGGACGACCACGCCCGCGGCGAGCAGCACGAGCTTGTTGCGCCCCTTCTTCTTGGGCGCCTTCGCGGAGCTCGCCGGGGGCGGCGAGACCGGCTCGGGCAGCTTCGGGGCTGTGTGCGGCACCGGGCCGTCGCCGGGCGCGCCCGGGCCGAACGGCGAGGCCGTGCCGGGCGGTACGACGGGGATGCCGCTGGTGACCGTGTGCCCGGAGACGTTGTCGTGGCGGGGGGCGTAGCCCTGGCCGTCGGGCGGCTCGGGGGCCGGCTTCTGCGGGGTGAGGATGGCGGTGTCATCACTCATGCCGCCACCAGGGCCTGCGGCGCCGTGGCCTGCGGCGCCCCGGCCGGTGGGGGCGCCGCCCCCGGGGCCTGCGGGGCCGCCCGGGCCACCGGGACCACCCGGCCCGCCCACGGTTGCGTGGCCGCCCGTGGCCGCGGGGCCGCCAGGGCCTCCCGCACCGGAGGGGCCGCCGGGTGTGCCGGGCGCGCCGGGCGCGCCGGGCGCACCCGGGCCGCCTATGGCGCCGGGACCGGCGGGTGCGCCGGGGCCTCCCGGTCGGCCGGGGTCGTTGAAGGCGCTCGGAGCACCGGGCGTACCAGGGGTGCCGGGCGCGCCGGGGGCCCCAGGGCCGCCCGGGCCACCGGGTCCGCCGAAGGCGCCCGGACCGCCGGGACCGCCGCGCTCGTCATATCCACCGGGGCCGCCGGGGCCACCGGGAGCACCACCGGGGCCACCACCGGGTCCACCGGGAGCGCCGCCAGGGCCGCCGGGCTCGTTGAAGGCGCCCGGACGACCGGGGCCACCGGGGCCACCCGGCTCGCCGAAGGGGTCAGACCCTCCGGGGCCACCCGGTTCGTTGTATGCGCCAGGTCCGCCCGGGCCACCCGGACCGCCCGGCTCACTGAAACCACCGGGTCCGCCGGACCCGGGACCGCCCGGACCGGGCTCGGCGAAACCGCCGTGCCCGTTCCGCTCGTGGTAGGGGCCACCGGCCGACGGCACCATCGGGCCGTCCCCGGTGACCGGGCCGCCGGTCGGGCCGGCCGGGCCCTGCGTGCGGGGGCCGCCGTTCCCGGCGAAGTCGCGGGACGCGCCCGGGTCGTCGTAGCCGCCCTGGCCGTTCCGGCCGCCGCCGTTGTCCGAGAAGTACGGCAGGTCGTCGCGGCGCGGTTCGCCGCCGTTGCCCGGGGCGGGACGCGAACCGTTGCCGAGCGGGCCCGCCGCCAGCGCCTCGGTGACGTCGAAGGAGCCGGTGCCGCCGCCGTGCCCGGGCGCGACGGGTCCGCCGGTCGCGCCGCCCGGGAGCCCCGCGCCGTTCGTACCGCCGGACCGGGAGCCGCCCGGCGCGCTCATGGAGCCGACGACGCCTCCGGGCCGCCCGGCACCGGGCCGTGCCCCACCGGGCGCGCCCGCGCCGGATCCGGACGCCGCCGGACCCGAACCGCTCGGCAGACCGGCCCCGTTGGTGGAGCCGCCGCCCTGACCGCCTTTGCCGCCGCCGGACTTACGGGGTGCGAACCAGTCGCTGGCCGGCTTGTCGTCGGTGGACTGAGCCGACTCGGCGGGAGACTCGGCCGTGCCCGTGCCCGTGCCCCGGGACGCCGTGCCCCCCGGCGCCGTCGGCGCTTCACCGCGCGTGTCGGTGTCGCCCGAGCCGTCCGCTTCCGCGACGGGCTTGCGCACGACCACCGGCGGAATGGGCCGCGACCCGGGGATGTTGATCCGGATCCGGGTCGTCAGCGTGGTCTCGGTCTTGCGTTCCTCCGGCCGCGCGGCCGAACGGTCCGCGCCCGTACCGCCGTCGGAGACCGCCGGGGTCCCGTACGGCGGCGTACCCGACGGGTAGGCGGCTCCGCCGCGCCCGTTGGGCCCGGAGGACGGAGTGTCAGTTTCACGACTCAAGGCAGGTTCTCCCGGTTGGCTCCGCCGCCCGACACAACCTCACGCGGGCAGCTCGGCGGCGCGCACCACCATACTGGCCACTTCTCACCCGTATCCCCGGACCGCCATGGAAACCCACACCGGACCCCCACGCGCAGGTCCTGGCGAAGTGGTACGTCACTTGCCAAGTCGGACGGGACCGCCGTCAGGTTGCCGCACCCGGGCGAAGGTGGCACACATCACAGCCACGCCGATGCCGCCGAGCAGGAAGAGGTAGGAGCCGCTCCCCGCGGCGAAGAGGAAGTCGCCTTCCGGGCGGCTGGCGGTGAGCAGGACGACGGCGAGCATCCAGCCGGCGGCGGCCGCGACGCCCCCCGCCCGGCCGCGCGTGACCTGGGCGGCGCCGAGGACGAGCCCCGCCTCACCGGCCAGGGCGAGGAGCAGCCCGCCCGGGAACCAGCCGGGCTGCACGAGCGCCCCGGCCGCCCCGACGACGGCCCCGAGCAGGAAGAAGCCCAGGCAGGCGACGGCCCGTCCGAGGGAGGGCGGCCGGATCGGCTGGGCGAGCATCGGCGTCCGGTCGCTCATGAGGCCTCCTCGACACCGGCGAACAGGTCCGTCTCCCGCTCCCCGGGGCCACGCCCGCCCCGCACCAGCTCGTAGTACTCGGTGGTGAGGATCGGCTGGGCGAGTTCGTTGGACAGCACGAAGTACGGCTCCGCCACGGTGATCTGGGTGGCGTGGGCGCGCATCGCGGCGGCCTTGGCGGCGCCGTGGGCGGTGCCGTCGATCACGGTGGTGATCCGCTCCTCGGCCACGACACCGGGTACGTCGTCGACCTCGGCCGTCTTGGTGAAGGGGGTGCCGGACAGGTCCTCCCGGAGCCGGGCGAAGGATTCCTCCACAACAGGCCGGGGGACCCGGTTCCAGTAGATCTTGGGGATCTTCCAGCCGGTCTCGGCGGACAGCTCGGCGGCGCGCATGGCGACGCGGTGGGCCTGGATGTGGTCGGGGTGGCCGTAGCCGCCGTTGTCGTCGTACGTGACGAGGACCTGGGGGCGCACCTCGCGGATCACCTCGACGAGGTGGGCGGCGGCCTCGTCGACGTCGGCCTGCCAGAAGCAGGCGGGGTCGTCGTTGTCGGGCAGGCCCATCATCCCGGAGTCGCTGTAGCGTCCGGCGCCGCCGAGCAGGCGGAAGTCCTGGACGCCGAGCTCGGCCATGGCGGCGGTGAGCTCACGGCGGCGGTGCTGCCCCAGGGCGGCACCGGTCAGGTGCGCGAGCTCCGGCGGGATGACCTCGCCGCGCTCGCCGAGGGTGCAGGTGACGAGCGTGACGTGGGCACCCTCGGCCGCGTACCTGGCCATGGTCGCGCCGTTGTTGATCGACTCGTCGTCCGGGTGCGCGTGCACCAGCAGCAGACGCCGGGAGGGCTGTTCCGTCATGGGCCCACCCTACGAGGTCCCGCGACGGTCAGAACTTGATGCTGCCGATCATGCCCGCGATGTTGGTCGTCAGCTCGTTGATCGTGGGAGCGACGGTCGAGGAGGCGAGGTAGAAGCCGAGCAGCATGCACACGATGGCGTGCCCCGCCTTCAGCCCTGACTTCTTGATGAGCAGGAAGACGATGATCGCCAGCAGCACCACCGCCGAAATCGAGAGTGCCACGGCGGCTCACCTCCAAAGATCCACAGGGGCGCGGGGGGTCGGACTATGGGGGCATTAAATCCGTACAGCAGCCAGCAGGTTCATACCCACTATGCGACATTGATCATAACTATCCGTCCGTGCGCATCGATCGGCGCACGGCCGCACAAGGGGGCGCATGGCCAATATGGTCAGGGCATGACGACCGAGCCTGACTCCTTCCCCCGACGGCACGCCCGTACCCAGCGCTTCACGCTCGGCGCGCCGCGTTCGTTCACCGTGGCGCCCGACGGTTCGCGTGTCGTGTTCCTGCGCTCCGGTTCCGGCACGGACCGGGCGAGTTCGCTGTGGGTCCTCGACACGGAGGAGGGCGGGGAGCGCGTGGCCGCCGACCCGCGCGCCCTGCTGGGCGGTGCCTCGGAGGACCTCTCGCCGGAGGAGCGGGCCCGGCGCGAACGCAGCCGTGAGGGCGGCGCCGGCATCGTCGGGTACGCCACTGACTCGGCCGTCGAGTTGGCCTCTTTCGCCTTGTCAGGGCGGCTTTTCACGGCCGAGCTGCGGGCCGGGACGGCGCGTGAACTGCCCACTCCGGGGCCGGTGATCGACCCGCGTCCGTCGCCCGACGGGCGGCATGTCGCCTACGTGGCCCAAGGCTCGCTGCGGGTGGTGGGCGCCGAGGGGGAGGCCGACCGGGCGCTCGCCGAGCCGGAGTCGGAGAATGTCTCGTTCGGACTGGCCGAGTTCATCGCGGCCGAGGAGATGGGGCGGGCGCGCGGTTTCTGGTGGGCGCCGGAGTCGGACCGGCTGCTCGTGGCGCGCGTGGACGACACGCCGGTGGAGCGGTGGTGGATCGCCGACCCGGCGCATCCGGAAAGGGAGCCGCAGCGGGTGGCGTATCCGGCGGCGGGCACCGGCAACGCGGATGTCCGGCTGTTCGTGATCGGCCTGGACGGGGCGCGCACGGAGGTGGCCTGGGACCGGGCGCGGTACCCGTATCTGGCCCGTGTGCACTGGTCAGGGGCGGGTGCGCCGCTGCTGCTCGTGCAGTCGCGCGACCAGCGCGGCCAGCTGATCCTGGCCGTGGATCCGGACTCGGGCGCGACACGGATGGTGCACGCCGACGAAGATCCAACATGGCTTGAACTTTTCGCCGGGGTGCCGTGCTGGAGCCCGTCCGGGCAACTGGTCCGGATCGCGGACGAGGGCGGTGCGCGGGTGCTGGCGGTCGGGGAACGGCCGCTCACCGGGGCACAGTTGCACGTCAGGGCCGTGCTGGACGTCTCCGACGACGACGTGCTGGTCTCGGCGTCGGCGGGCGAGGAGGCGGCCGAGGCGGAGACGGGCCAGGTGCATGTGTACCGGGTCAACGAGCTGGGCGTGGAGCGGGTGTCCCAGGAGCCGGGCGTGCACACGGCGGTGCGGGCCGGGGGTGTGACGGTCCTGGTCTCGGCGACGCTCGACCGGCCGGGTTCGCGGGTGCAGGTCCTGCGCGACGGAAAACCGACCGCGACTGTCCGCTCGTACGCCGAAGATCCTGGTATGTCCCCCCGCGTGACGCTCACCGAGGGGGGCGCACGCCGCATCCCGTGCGCCGTGCTTATGCCTCGGGACTACGCCGGTGACACCCCCCTGCCGGTGCTCATGGACCCCTATGGGGGCCCGCACGGCCAGCGGGTGGCCGCGGCCCACAACGCGCACCTCACCTCGCAGTGGTTCGCGGACCAGGGCTTCGCGGTGGTGGTCGCGGACGGCCGCGGCACCCCGCACCGCTCCCCCGCCTGGGAGAAGGCGGTCCACCACGACTTCACCGTGTCGCTGGACGACCAGGTGGAGGCGCTGGAGGACCTCGCGCGGCGGTATCCCCTGGATCTGTCCCGGGTGGCGATCCGCGGCTGGTCCTTCGGCGGCTGGCTGGCGGGCCTGGCGGTGCTGCGCCGCCCCGACGTCTTCCACGCGGGGATCGCGGGCGCGCCCGTGACGGACTGGCGGCTGTACGACACGCACTACACGGAGCGCTACCTCGGCGTCCCCGCGGAGCACCCGGAGCCGTACGCGACGAGCTCCCTGGTCACCCCGGACGGACTCTCCTCCCCCGCCGAGCCGCACCGCCCGCTGATGATCGTGCACGGCCTCGCCGACGACAACGTGGTGGTCGCCCACGCCCTGCGCCTGTCCTCGGCCCTGCTGGCGGCCGGTCGGCCGCACGAGGTGCTGCCGCTGTCCGGGGTCACGCACATCACCCCCCAGGAACAGGTCGCCGAGAACCTGCTCCTGCTCCAGGTGGACTTCCTGAAGCGCTCCCTGAGCCTCCCGCGCACCTGAGCACGGCAACGGGCCGGGGCGACATGGCGCGCCCCGGCCCGTTTACGGCACCCGCACGGCCGTACGCTGAACAGCCTGACGCGTCCGTATATCGGGACCGGGTCGGCCAAGTTGCCTGCGTGTTAACGCGATTGCTGCGCATGTGTGCGCTTATGTCACGCGCCGGTCCGCATGCCGAAAGGGCCGGCCCCCGAGGCGAAGCGCCACGGGAGACCGGCCCTGAGACCCGGGGGTCAGGCCGCGTGGACCACGTCCTTCTCCTCCGCGAAGTGGCAGGCCGACTCGTGGGCCGCCGGGGAGTCCGAGCCCTGGAAGCGCTCCGGGATGGCCAGGAGGGGCACCTCCTGGGCGCACTTGTCCTGGGCCTTCCAGCAGCGGGTGCGGAAGCGGCAACCCGAGGGCGGGTTGGCCGGGGACGGGACGTCGCCGGTGAGGATGATCCGCTCGCGCCCCTCGCGGGACTCCGGGTCGGGAACCGGGACGGCCGACAGCAGCGCCTGGGTATAGGGGTGCGTCGGGTGGTCGTAGATCTCCGTGTCCGTGCCGATCTCGGCCATCTTGCCGAGGTACATCACGCCCACCCGGTCCGAGATGTGCCGGACGATCGACAGGTCGTGCGCGATGAAGAGGTAGGAGAGGTTGAACTCGTCCTGCAGCTTCTCCATCAGGTTGATGACCTGCGCCTGGACGGACACGTCCAGCGCGGAGACCGGCTCGTCGCAGATGATGATCTCGGGGTTGAGCGCGAGGCCGCGGGCGATGCCGATGCGCTGGCGCTGACCGCCCGAGAACTGGTGCGGATAGCGGTTGATGTACTCGGGGTTGAGGCCGACCACGTCCAGGAGTTCCTGGACCTTGCGGCGGCGGTCGCCCTTCGGCGCCACCTCGGGGTGGATCTCGAAGGTCTCCCCGATGATGTCGCCCACCGTCATACGGGGGTTGAGCGAGGTGTACGGGTCCTGGAACACCATCTGGATGTTCCGGCGGACCGCCTTCAGCGCACGCCCGGACAGCTTGGTGATGTCCTGGCCCTTGTAGAAGATCTCGCCCGCGGTCGCCTTCTCCAGCATCATCAGCAGCTTGGCGACGGTGGACTTGCCGCAGCCGGACTCGCCCACGATGCCGAGCGTCTCGCCCTGGTAGAGGTCGAAGGAGACCCCGTCCACGGCCTTGACCGCACCGACCTGCTTCTTGAAGAGGATGCCCTGGGTCAGCGGGAAGTGCTTGACCAGGTTGCGCACCTGCAGGATCGGCTCGCCGCGCTCGACCGGGGCCTGCATGGCGGCCACGGCCTCCTCGTCGGTGGCGGCGTCGACCGTCTCCACCTCGGTGACGTTGGGGGTGGCGTCCATGGACTCGTCCGTCTTCTCCAACTCAGCCATGGATCGTCTCCTTCCAGAAGTGGCAGGCGCTGCCGCGGCCGGCCAGCTCGCCGCCGTCCCGCTCGGTGACCTGGTGCAGCGGCGGGACGTCCGTACGGCAGATGTCCTGCGCCTGCGGGCACCGCGGGTTGAAGGCACAACCGGACGGGATCCGCGTCAGGTTGGGCGGCAGACCCTTGATCGCGTACAGGTCCTGGCCCTTCTGGTCCAGGCGCGGGATCGAGTCGAGCAGGCCCTTGGTGTAGGGGTGCGCGGGCCGCTTGTACAGCTCGTGCACCGGGGCGGTCTCCACGATCCGGCCCGCGTACATCACCGCGATCTTGTCCGCGACGTCGGCGACCACGCCGAGGTCGTGGGTGATCAGGATCAGGCCCATGTGGTACTCGCGCTGCAACTCCGCGAGCAGGTCCATGACCTGCGCCTGGACCGTCACGTCGAGGGCCGTGGTGGGCTCGTCCGCGATGATCAGGTCCGGCTCCAGGGCGAGCGCCATCGCGATCATGATGCGCTGGCGCATACCGCCCGAGAACTGGTGCGGGTAGTCGCTGACGCGCTCCTTCGCGGCCGGGATCTTCACGCGGTCCATCAGCTCGATCGCCTTGGCCTTGGCGTCCTTCTTGGACAGGCCCTGGTGGACGCGGAACATCTCGCCGAGCTGGTAGCCGACGGAGAGCACCGGGTTCAGCGAGGACAGCGCGTCCTGGAAGATCATCGCGATCTTGCTGCCGCGGATCTTCCGGCGCTCCTCGTTGGACATCTTCAGCATGTCCTGGCCGCGGAAGAGGATCTCGCCCTTGGGGATGCGGCCGGGCGGCATGTCGAGGATGCCCATGATGGCCTGGGCGGTGACGGACTTGCCGGAGCCGGACTCGCCGAGCACGGCGAGCGTCTCGCCCGCGGAGACGGAGTAGTTGACGCCGTTGACGGCCTTGGCGACCCCGTCGCGCGTGCGGAACTCCACGTGCAGGTCGCGGACTTCCAGCAGCGGGCGGTCCGCGCCCCCCGAGCCGTCGGGGGCGGGACTCTCGGCCACTTCATCGATGATGGTCACGTACGCCTCCCTCAGCGCAGCTTGGGGTCGAGGGCGTTGCGTACCGCATCGCCGAACATCAGGAACGACAGCACCGTGATCGAGACCATCACCGACGGGATGATCAGGGTGTGGGGCGCGATACGGAGCTGCTCACGTCCTCGCGCGACGTCGCCGCCCCAGGATACCGCCGAGTCACCGAGACCCACGCCCAGGAAGGACAGGGTGGCCTCGGCCGCGATGTAGCCGCCGAGCGCGATGGTCGCGACGACGATGATGGGCGCGAGCGCGTTGGGCAGGATGTGCCGGAACAGGATCCGGGACGTCGAGGCCCCGAGCGCCTTGGCGGCCACCACGTAGTCCGACTGCTTGATGGTGATGACGGCACCGCGCGCGACGCGGGCGATCTGGGTCCAGCCCAGGAAGGCGAGGGCCATGATGACGACCCAGACGGTGCGGTCGTCGAAGGAGTTGAGCACCACCAGGGCGCCGAGCAGGAACGGGATGCCGAGGAAGATGTCGGTCACCCGCGACAGCAGGGTGTCGGTCCAGCCGCCGAAGTAGCCGGCGATCATGCCGATGATCGTGCCGAGGATGGTGACGGCGACGGTGACGCCGACACCGACGGTGATCGAGGCGCGGGCACCGTAGACGACACGGGCGTAGATCGAACGGCCCTGGACGTCGTAGCCGAGCCAGTCCGGGGCGAAGAAGTGCCCCCAGTTCGGCTTGCCCAGGTAGTGCTTGGCCAGGTCGGCGTCGCGCGGCGAGGCGCTGGTGAACAGGCCCGGCCAGATCGACATCACCAGCAGGAACGCGATCAGCACGGCCGAGATCAGGAACAGCGGGTTGCGCCGCAGGTCGTGCCAGGCGTCGGACCAGAGGCTGCGCGCCTTGTCGGGGGCCGGGCCGGAATCGGCCACGACCACGCCCGCGGTGCTCACGGTGTCACCGGGAAGGGCGTCGACCTTCTTCTCGACGGTCTTGTCAGGCATACCGGATCCTCGGGTCCAGGACCGCGTAGAGCAGGTCGACGATCAGGCTGGCGGCGAGGTAGATGAGCACCATCAGCGAGGCGATTCCCACGACCGTGGCGCCCTCACGCCGACTGAGCGCGTCGTAGATCTCGATGCCGATGCCCCGCACGTTGAAGATGCCCTCGGTCACGATGGCACCGGTCATCAGGTTGCCGAGCTCGATGCCGAGGAAGGTGACCACGGGGATCAGCGAGTTGCGCATCAGGTGGACACCGATGACACGGCGGCGGGGCAGCCCCTTGGCCACGGCGGTGCGCATGTAGTCGGAGCGCAGGTTCTCCGCGATCGACGTGCGGGTCAACCGGGCGACGTAGGCGAGCGAGAGGGACGCCAGCACGATGGCGGGAAGCATGAGTTGGGAGAAGTTCGTCGAGTCCGTCACCGTGGGCGTGGTGATCGACCACTGGAACGCGAACAGGTACTGCAACAGGAAGCCCAGCACGAAGGACGGCATCGAGACGAGGACCAGCGTCAGGGTCAGCAGTCCACGGTCCCGCAGCGTGTCGGGGCGCAGGCCGGCGACGACACCGAGGCCGATGCCCACGAGGGTGACGAAGGTGAAGGCGAAGAGCGTCAGTCTGAGCGTCACCGGGAACGCGTCGGCGATGATGTCCGCGATGGGCCGCTGGCTGGCGATCTGGGTACCGAAGTCGCCCTGGAACAGCCCCATCATGTAGTTCGCGTACTGCTGAAGGAGCGGCTGGTCGAGGCCGAGTTCCTTCTTGATGCCCGCGACCACTGTCGGGTCGTACGCCTGATCTCCCATCATCGCCCGGACGGGATCGCCGGGCAGGGCGTACATCATGCAAAAGATGATCAAGGTTGACCCGATGAACACCGGGATCATCTGGAGCAGTCGTCGTGCGACATAGCGCCCCATAGGTGCCTCCGTGAGGGGTTAACGCAGGTACGGGGGCCGTCTCCTGGTGACGAGACGGCCCCCCGAACCTCCCACCGCCACCTGGGCGGCGGCGGGCTTACGGCCGAGTGGGAAGAGCCCGCAGGCTCCTCTTACTTGGTGGTGACGCCCCAGACCTCGAGGTCACCGTGGAAGTCGACGTTGACGTTGTCGACGTTCTTACCGTGGCCGCCGTTGATGCGGTAGTACCAGAGCGGGATGGCCGGCATGTGGTCGACCAGCTTCTTCTCGACCTCCTGGAAGGCCTTCACCGACGCGTCGAGGGACTTGGCGTTGTCGGCCTTGTTCATCAGGCCGTCGATCTCCTTGTTGGAGAAGCGACCGTTGTTGGCCTCGGCGGTGGTGTGGTACAGCTCCTTCATGAAGTTGGCGTTGACCGGGTAGTCGGCGACCCAACCACCGCGGTACATGCCCTTCACCTGGTCGTTGTCACGGGCCTCGAGGTCCGTGGCGAAGTCCGGCTTCGGGTCGCCGACGCAGTCGACGCCGGTGGCCTTGCGGATGGACTCGCAGACCGCGGTCACCCACTCCTTGTGTCCACCGTCGGTGTTGTACTGGATGGTGAACTTGTTGCCCGGGACGCCGCCACCCTCCTGGATGAGCTGCTTGGCCTTCGCCGGGTTGTACGTGAACACGTCCGTGTCCAGGCTCTGGTAGCCCTTGACGCCCGGCGGCGTGAAGCCCTGGGCCGGCGTGCGGGTCTTGTTCAGAACCGTGTCGGTGATCGTCTTGCGGTCGATCGCCATCGACAGGCCCTGCAGGACCTTCGGGTCGATGTCCTTGAAGGTCTTCGAGTAGAACGCCGGGGTCAGCGTCTGAAGGGCCGCGTACGGCTGGTCGATGGCGCCGTCGCCCAGGTCCTGCTTGTACTTCGGCAGGTCGGTCGGGCCGACCTGGCGGATCATGTCCAGGTTGCCGGAGACGACGTCCTTGTAGGCGGCTTCGACCGTCGTGTAGTTCTTGAACTGGACGCCCTTGTTCTTCGCCTTGTTCGGGCCCTGGTAGTCATCCCAGGCCTTGACCTGGATGAGCTTCTTGTGGTCCCACTTCTCGAAGGTGTAGGGACCGTTGCCGACCGGCTTCTGGCCGAAGGCCTTCGGGTCGTCGTAGAAGACCTTGGGCAGCGGGGCCCACGTGGTGTAGCCGAGCTTGTAGTTGAAGTACGGCATCGTGTACTTCAGCTCGATGGTGAAGGTGTGGTCGTCCACGGCCTTCAGACCGGACATGGTCTCGGCCTTCGGCTCGCCCTTCTCCGGGTGGACATCGTCGTAGCCCTTGATGTCCTGGAACCAGAACGAGTTCTGCTGGTTGTTCTTGATGTTGGCGTACCAGTTCCAAGCGTCGATGTACGACTTGGAGGTGACTTCTTCGCCGTTGTGGAACTTCCAGCCCTTCTTGAGCTTGACCGTCCACGTCTTGGAGTCGTCGGTGGTGACCGACTCGGCGTTCGTGTAGACGATCTCGCCCTTGGCGTCGAAGTCCAGCAGCTGCGTGAACAGAGCCTGGATGACGTACGAGCCGTTGGTCTCGTTGGTGTCAGCCGGGATCAGCGGCTTCTGCGGCTCGCCGACGTCGATCGAGACGTATCCCGCAGGCCCGGAACCCTTGTTGTTCCCCTCGTCATCACCGCTGCCGCCGCAGGCGGTGGCGGCCAGGGCGACGACTATCGCCCCCGCGACCCACTTGGCGCTCTTGGCACCGCGCATGGGTTCCTCCTATGAAGTCATTGGTTCACCGCAAAGGGAGCACAGGACAGACCACCGCCACCGCCCGTCGCCGGTGCCGGAAATCGTCAGGTGCCCCCGCGCTCGTGAGTCGGCGCCGCTGCCGGCGAGTGACCCTTCATCCGAGCTCTACGCGCCTAACTATCTGCCAAACGCCAGGAGCGAACCACACTCTCGAGGTCTCGGTTCGATCACAGCTCGCGTATACATCTTCCAAAATCCGGACAAAGGGTTTGGTGAAAGATCCCTGCGAAACGGACTTGTTACACATCTATCGGTGGCGACTGTCCGCATTCCGGACGCGAGAGTGAGATAAACCGCTTGCGACTGCCGTGGCTCCCGTGCATGGGGCCGCCGACGGTTGTCGCGCGCTCAAGAGGGCGTTGCCACAAGGCCGTTGCCGCAAGGCCGTTGCCCGGGCTCGGGGCAGGGCAGAGCAAGGCGTTCCGCAGCAGGGTAGTGGGAGCGGGGCGTTCCGGACGGCCGTCCCCGGCAAATCGAGGGTTTTCCCTAACCCTTCCCTCGGCGTTGCCCCTCCTTTGGGAACGGCAAGGAACAGCAGCGAACAGCGCCGGGCACCCCGCCGGAAAGCGGGGTGCCCGGTGCTGTTGCGGGACCGTCAGCCGTGCTTGGCGCGGCTCGCGGCGCGGGCGCGCTCGCGGGCGTCCAGGTTCACCTTGCGGATGCGCACGGCCTCCGGGGTGACCTCGACGCACTCGTCGTCACGGCAGAACTCCAGGGACTGCTCCAGCGACAGCTTGCGCGGCGGGACGATGGACTCCGTCACATCGGCCGTCGACGACCGCATGTTGGTGAGCTTCTTCTCCTTGGTGATGTTGACGTCCATGTCGTCGGAGCGGGAGTTCTCGCCGACGATCATGCCCTCGTACACCTCGGTGCCCGGCTCCACGAAGAGCACGCCGCGCTCCTGGAGGTTGGTCATCGCGAAGGCGGTGACCGCGCCGGAGCGGTCGGCGACCAGGGAGCCGTTGTTACGGGTCTGGAGGGCGCCGAACCAGGGCTCGAAGCCCTCGTGGATGGAGTGGGCGATGCCCGTGCCGCGGGTCTGCGTCAGGAACTCCGTACGGAAGCCGATGAGGCCGCGGGAGGGCACGACGAACTCCATGCGGACCCAGCCGGAGCCGTGGTTGGACATGTTGTCCATGCGGCCCTTGCGGACGCCCATGAGCTGCGTGACCGCGCCCATGTGCTCCTCGGGCACGTCGATCGTCATGCGCTCGACGGGCTCGTAGACCTTGCCGTCGACGTCCTTGGTGACGACCTGCGGCTTGCCGACGGTCAGCTCGTAGCCCTCGCGGCGCATGGTCTCGACGAGGATGGCCAGCGCCAGCTCGCCGCGGCCCTGCACCTCCCAGGCGTCCGGCCGCTCGGTGTCGAGCACGCGGAGGCTGACGTTACCGATCAGCTCGCGGTCGAGGCGGTCCTTTACCTGGCGGGCGGTGACCTTGCGGTCCTTGACGGCCGCCTTGTTGTCGGCGCCCTTGCCGGTGGCGCCACGGCCGACCAGCGGGGAGGTGTTGGTGCCGATGACCATGGAGATCGCCGGCTCGTCGACGGTGATCAGCGGCAGCGCGACCGGGTTCTCCGGGTCGGCCAGGGTCTCGCCGATCATGATGTCCGGGATACCGGCGACGGCGCAGATGTCACCGGGGCCCGCCTTCTCGGCGGGCTTGCGGGTGAGCGCCTCGGTCATCATCAGCTCGGAGATGCGCACGTTCTGGACGGACCCGTCGCGCTTCATCCACGCGACCGTCTGGCCCTTCTTCAGCTCGCCCTGCTGCACGCGCAGCAGCGCGATACGGCCGAGGAAGTTGTCGGCGTCCAGGTTCGTCACGTGCGCCTGGAGCGGGGCCGACTCGTCGTAGGTCGGGGCCGGGATGTGCTCCAGGATCGTCGAGAAGAACGGCTCCAGGCTGGTGGAGTCGCCCGGGACCGTGCCGTCGGCCGGCTTGGTGAGGGAGGCGACGCCGTCACGGCCGCAGGCGTAGACGATCGGGAACTCGATCTGGTCCTCGTCGGCGTCCAGGTCGAGGAACAGGTCGTACGTCTCGTTGACGACCTCGTCGATCCGGGAGTCGGGGCGGTCCGTCTTGTTGATGCAGAGGATGACGGGCAGCCGCTGCTGGAGGGCCTTGCGCAGCACGAAGCGGGTCTGCGGGAGCGGGCCCTCGGAGGCGTCCACGAGCAGGACGACGCCGTCGACCATCGACAGACCGCGCTCGACCTCGCCGCCGAAGTCGGCGTGGCCGGGGGTGTCGATGATGTTGATGGTGATCGGGTCCCCGCCGTCCTTGGGGTGGTACTTCACCGCCGTGTTCTTGGCGAGGATCGTGATGCCCTTCTCACGCTCCAGGTCGTTCGAGTCCATCATGCGGTCGTCGACGGAGTCGAGCTGGTGGGCGGCGAAGGCACCGGCCTGCTTCAGCATGCCGTCGACGATGGTGGTCTTGCCGTGGTCGACGTGGGCGACGATGGCGACGTTGCGGATGTCGTGGCGCGTGGCCATAAGAAGGCGTACTCCCGGAGTGGTGAGGAATGCCCTGCGCGTACGTCGGTGGTGCGCGGGCCCTGCCGGGCTCAACATGCCACGGCCTCACCCCATGGTACGGGTCCGCTCCCGCTGGGGTGAGCCGGGATACGTCGGTGCAGGTCAGGCCCTTGTTCCGAGGTGCTCGGCGTCGGTGCCGGGGCCCTGCCGGGGGCTGCCGCCCCCGGCGTACTGGTGGAGCTCGCCCGCCGCGCGCGGCGTGACGCGGTCGGTGCCGTCGCCGTCCGTGTTCCCCGTACACGCCGTCGTTCCCGCCACCGGTGCCCCGACGACCAGACCGGCCGCGCGGGCCCGCCGTGCCGTGCCGCGCATCCGCCGGCTCCCGTCCCCCGCGTACGGACGCCCGGCGCCCGCACCATGATCACTGCTGGGTTCGTGGTGCGGGCGCCGGGCGGGAACGGCAAGGGAGCTGCCGGGTCACCGGTTCGTCGCGGAGGGGCCGGACGCCGGCTTCGCACCCTTCTTCAGGAAGCCCATGTCCTCGAAGACCGGCGTGCCGAAGCCGAAGGCCCCGGTGTTGACCAGGTTCTTGCGGGCCGCCATGAGCTGGGGGCGCTGGAAGAGGGGGATGGAGCCGGCCGCGGCCCAGATGCGGGAGTCGGCCTTGCGGATCAGGGAACGGGACTCGCCCTCGTCGAGGGTGGCGACGGCCTGGTCGAAGAGCTGGTCGACCTGGTCGGTGCCGACGCGGGTGTAGTTCTGCTCGATGCTCAGGGAGCCGTCGGCGGCCGGGACCGGCTTGGCGTAGACGGGGCGGGCGTCGGTGGCGGGGAAGGCCGTGGCGGGCCAGGAGTACAGGGCGAGGTCGTACTGGCCGGACGCGATGTGGTCCTTGAAGTAGGACTCGTCGGAGACCTTGGAGATCTCGGTGCGGATGCCGACGCGCTCCAGCATGCGGGTGATGCGGTCGGCGACCGTGCGCAGCGTCTGGGAGCCGGGCCCGGAGGGGAGCACGAAGCGCAGGGTGAGGGCCTTGCCGTTCTTGGCGAGCGGGGCGGCCTCGCGGTTCGCCGGGGCGGCGGTGCCCTTGGGGGCGTACGCGCCGGGGGCGCCGCCGTTGTGGGGGTGCTTGTGCTGCTTGCCGTCCTGGGCGAGGTGGTCGGCGGGGTCCGGGCCGCGGTGGGCCTTGTTGTCCTCGCCGACGATGTACGTGCCGTCGTCGTCCGACTCGGTGCCGGAGGACGTGCCCGCCTGCTCGCCCTCGGGGCCGGCCGCCTTCTCCTCCTTCTTCTTCGGCTCCTTGACGGGGCCGCCGCGCACCCAGCCGGCGTCGGCCAGCAGGGCCTGGGCCTCCTTGGTGTCCTGGCCGCCGAGGGCGCCGCTGTTGTCGGCGTAGTGGGCCTGGCCGGAGAGGGCCAGGTGGCTGCCGACCGGGACGGCGGGCAGGCCGAGGGGCTTCAGGACGACCTCGGCGAGTTCCTTGCGGTCCAGGGCGCGGGCGACGGCCCTGCGGACGCGCTCGTCGGTGAGCGGGCCCTCGGCGCCGTTCAGGGCGAGCTGGGTGAAGGCGGGCTCCAGGGACTTGCGGACCTCGAAGCCACGCAGGGCCTGCTGCTGCCGGGCGTACTTCGCGGCCGCCTTGCCCAGCTTCTCGCGGGCGACGGTCTCCTCGTCGGCGGCGTCCTCGTCGGAGCCGTTGGCGACGGCCCAGGAGTGCAGGTCGTCGGCGGCGGTGCGGTCGGCGCCCGGGCCCATCAGCGGACTGGTGGCGCTCTGCGGGCGGGCGGCGACGGTGATGCGGCGGGCCGCCGAGGGGTCGATCTCGGCCAGGTCGAGGGTGCCGGCGGCCAGCTCGGAGGTCCGCTTGTCGCGCGGGACGGTGCGCAGCACGATCTCGGAGAGCTTGGCGGGCTCGCCCCACCAGCGCGGGTTGCGGGCGAGGGTGATCTCCTCGTCCTTGGCGTCGACCTCCTTCACCGTGAAGGGGCCGGCGGTGACCTTGAGCTTCTTGCGGGCGCCGTCGTTGAAGGAGTCCGGGGTGCCCATGACGTCCTTCGGGTACAGCGGCGAGAACAGGGAGCGCCAGTCGGCGTAGGGGCGGCTGAAGGTGACCCGGACCTCCAGGGCGTTGTCCCCGCGCTCGATCTTCTGGATGCGCTCGTAGCCGGCGTTGCGGGCGGTCCAGTAGGCCGTGTCCTTGCCGGACAGGGCGCGCCACTGGGCGGCGAAGTCGGCGGCGCCGATCTCCCGGCCGTCGCTCCAGACGGCCTGCTGGTTCAGCTTGTACAGGACGACCTGCTGGGGCTCGGTCTCGACGACCTTCGCGGACTCCAGGTAGGCGGGGTTGGGCTCGGGGCGGCCGGAGGCGTTCATCCGGAACATCGACGGCAGGACGGCCTGGGCGACGCGGGTGGTGGTGGCGTCGGCGTCCGACTGGAAGGTGTTCAGCGTGTCCGGCACGGAGTCGACGGCCCAGCGCAGGGTGCCGCCGTCGGCGATCCTGTCGCGGGCGGCGGGCTGGATGTCCTGCCCGGCGAGCGGCTTGCCGGCCGGGTCCTCGGAGCCGCATCCGGCGAGCGCGGGCACCGCGAGCACGCCCGCGGTGAGGAAGGCGACCGAGCGCGTGACCGCACGCGGGCCGACGCCGTGCTGGGACATCTGTGCTACCTCCGGGAAGCCGCGGGCGTTATGATCACTTTTGGCGGTATTTGGAGTTCATCTGATGTATGCGGCCACTGAAGAGGAAAGGGTTCGGCAACACAGGGCGACACGGCGGTCACGGGCGGGAAGCCACCCGTGCGGCGCAACGCACCGCACGGTGCACCCACACGCCTCGGCCAATCGATGCACATCCCTTCACAGCACAAGGTGTGACGCGCAACACTCGCAGGCGCATGAACGTTGCCGCCTTGGGCCTCGAAGGACCCGCGGAAGTGAGGGCAAGTCATGTCCGTTCACGACGAACTGACGTCAGTCCAACGCAGCCTCGACGAGTTGTTCCGCTCGCTGGGGCGCCTGGAGAAGCAGCTCGGCACCGGCGGCCTGGAGATGCGCCGCGTCCGGGCCGACGCCAACCACCTGCGCGAGAGCGTCGCCCTGCTGCGCGACGCCGCCGCCACGCCTGCCGCACCGAAGCGCCCCGACCTCGTCACCATCTCGGACGCGCCGTACGACCCGTCGCTGTGGGTCGACTCGGACGACGAGGGGCTCGGCGCCCGGGACCGGCGCGCTCCCTGACCGGGAGCGCGTCGAGCGACCGGCACCTCCACCTGAACCCGACCGGAGTCGTCACGTGGCCACTGGTACGGAACCCCCCGCCACCGAACCCCATCCGAGAAGCGGCGGCGTGCGGGCGGGCACGCGCGCCGCGATCGCCGCCCCGCACCTGCGCACCGACCGCTGGTGGCTGGCCCCGGCCGGCACGGTCGCCGGCCTGCTGGGCTTCATCGTCTACTCGACCTGGCGGGCCTTCGCCGACGCGGACTACTACGCGGCGCCGTACGTCTCGCCCTTCTACTCCCCCTGCCTGGCGGAGCGGTGCGAGCCGATGAAGGCCGGCCCGAACTGGGAGATCTTCGGGAGCTGGTGGGGCCTCTCGCCCGCGATCATCATCCTGATCTTCCCGCTGGGCTTCCGGCTGACCTGCTACTACTACCGCAAGGCCTACTACCGCGGCTTCTGGGCGTCCCCGCCGGCCTGCGCGGTCGCCGAGCCCCACAAGAAGTACACCGGCGAGACCCGCTTCCCGCTGATCCTGCAGAACATCCACCGGTACTTCTTCTACGCCGCGCTCCTCGTCGCCGCCATCCTCACGTACGACACCGCGCTCGCCTTCCGCGACGAGCAGTACGAGTGGGGCCACATGGGCCTCGGGACGCTCGTGTTCCTGGTCAACATCGTGCTGATCTGGGCGTACACGATCTCCTGCCACTCCTGCCGGCACATCGTCGGCGGCAAGCTCAAGCACTTCTCCAAGCATCCCGTGCGCTACCGGATGTGGCAGTGGGCGGGGAAGCTCAACGCCCGGCACATGCAGCTGGCCTGGGCGTCGCTGGTGAGCGTGGCGCTCGCCGACCTCTACGTCTACCTGGTCGCGTCCGGTGCCTTCGACGATCCGCGATTCTTCTGATGAGTGAGGCCTTCTGATGTCCGTGGTCGACCGGCAGGAATGGGACGTCGTCGTGGTGGGCGCGGGCGGTGCCGGGCTGCGCGCCGCCATCGAGGCCCGTGAGCGGGGCGCCCGTACGGCCGTGATCTGCAAGTCGCTGTTCGGCAAGGCGCACACGGTGATGGCCGAGGGCGGCATCGCCGCGGCGATGGGCAACGTCAACGCGGGTGACAACTGGCAGGTCCACTTCCGCGACACCATGCGCGGCGGCAAATTCCTCAACCAGTGGCGAATGGCCGAGCTGCACGCCCAGGAGGCGCCGCAGCGGGTGTGGGAGCTGGAGACTGGGGCGCGCTGTTCGACCGCACCAAGGACGGCCGGATCTCCCAGCGCAACTTCGGCGGCCACGAGTACCCGCGCCTCGCCCACGTCGGCGACCGCACGGGCCTGGAGCTGATCCGCACCCTCCAGCAGAAGATCGTCTCCCTCCAGCAGGAGGACTTCCGTGAGACCGGCGACTACGAGTCCCGGCTGAAGGTCTTCCAGGAGTGCACGGTCACGCGCGTGCTCCAGGAGGACCGCCGGGTGAGCGGCGTCTTCGGCTACGAGCGCGAGTCGGGCCGCTTCTTCGTCCTGGAGGCACCCGCCGTCGTGATCGCGACCGGCGGCATCGGCAAGTCCTTCAAGGTGACGTCGAACTCCTGGGAGTACACCGGCGACGGCCACGCGCTGGCCCTGCTCGCGGGCGCTCCCCTGCTGAACATGGAGTTCGTGCAGTTCCACCCGACCGGCATGGTCTGGCCGCCGTCGGTGAAGGGCATCCTCGTCACCGAGTCGGTGCGCGGCGACGGCGGCGTGCTGCGCAACTCCGACGGCAAGCGGTTCATGTTCGAGTACATCCCCGACGTCTTCAAGGACAAGTACGCCGAGACGGAGGACGAGGCCGACCGCTGGTACGACGACCCGGACCACAACCGCCGCCCGCCCGAGCTGCTCCCCCGCGACGAGGTCGCCCGGGCCATCAACGCCGAGGTGAAGGAGGGCCGCGGCTCCCCGCACGGAGGCGTGTTCCTCGACGTGTCGACGCGGATGCCCGCCGAGGTGATCAAGCGGCGGCTGCCGTCGATGTACCACCAGTTCAAGGAGCTGGCCGACGTCGACATCACCGCGGAGCCCATGGAGGTCGGGCCCACCTGCCACTACGTGATGGGCGGGATCGCGGTCGAGTCCGACACGGCGGCGGCGCGCGGGGTGCCCGGGCTGTACGCGGCCGGTGAGGTGGCCGGCGGCATGCACGGCTCCAACCGGCTCGGCGGTAACTCCCTGTCCGACCTGCTGGTCTTCGGCCGCCGGGCGGGCTGGCACGCGGCCGAGTACGCGGCGGAACTGGCCGGGGCGCGCCCCGTCGTGGACGACGTGCAGATCGACGCCGCCGCCGCCGAGGCGCTGCGGCCCTTCTCGGCCGAGGCGGAGATCGAGGAACCGGCGGGCGGCCCGCCGGAGAACCCCTACACGCTGCACCAGGAACTGCAGCAGACGATGAACGACCTGGTCGGCATCATCCGCCGCGAGACGGAGATGAAGCAGGCCCTGGAGAAGCTGGCCGAGCTGCGGGTACGGGCGCGCCGGGCCGGGGTCGAGGGGCACCGGCAGTTCAACCCCGGCTGGCACCTCGCCCTGGACCTGAGGAACATGCTGCTGGTCAGCGAGTGCGTGGCGCGGGCCGCGCTGGAGCGCACCGAGTCGCGCGGCGGACACACGCGGGAGGACCACCCGGCGATGGACCGCAAGTGGCGCCGGATCAACCTGCTCTGCGCGCTCACCGACCCGACGGGCGGGCTGGCGGCGACGGACCCGGTCCGCGGCCAGATCACCCTCACCCGCGAGACCACCGAACCCGTCCGTGCCGACCTGCTCGCCCTGTTCGACAAGGAGGAGCTGGTCAAGTACCTCGCCGAAGAGGAGCTGTACGAATGAGCGGCTACACGGCCCACTTCAAGGTGTGGCGCGGGGACGTGGGCGGCGGCGGCCTGGAGGACTTCGAGATCGAGGTCAACGAGGGCGAGGTGGTGCTGGACATCATCCACCGGCTCCAGGCCACCCAGGCGCCCGATCTCGCCGTGCGCTGGAACTGCAAGGCCGGCAAGTGCGGTTCCTGCTCGGCGGAGATCAACGGCCGCCCGCGGCTGATGTGCATGACGCGCATGTCGGTGTTCGACCGCGCGGAGACCATCACGGTCACGCCCCTGCGCGCCTTCCCGGTGATCCGCGACCTGGTCACGGACGTCGGCTTCAACTACCAGAAGGCCCGGGAGGTTCCGGCCTTCGTCCCGCCGGCCGGACTCGCCCCGGGCGAGTACCGGATGATGCAGGAGGACGTGGACCGGCCTCAGGAGTTCCGCAAGTGCATCGAGTGCTTCCTGTGCCAGGACACCTGCCATGTGGTCCGTGACCACGAGGAGAACAAGCAGGCGTTCGCCGGCCCCCGGTTCCTGATGCGGGTGGCGGAACTGGACATGCACCCGCTGGACGCGGCGGCGGAGACGGGCCTGGACCGCAAGACCACCGCCCAGGACGAGCACGGCCTGGGCTACTGCAACATCACCAAGTGCTGCACGGAGGTCTGCCCCGAGGGCATCAAGATCACGGACAACGCGCTGATCCCCCTGAAGGAGCGGGCGATCGACCGCAAGTACGACCCGCTGGTCTGGCTCGGCTCGAAGATCAGAAGGCGCTCCTCAGCAGGCTGAGCGTCTCCTGGAGGTTGTGTTCGGCGATCTCCCGCATCCGCTCCGGGTGCGGGAAGTCGCCCTCGACGAGGGTCAGCGGGCCCGAGACCAGCCCGATGTGCATCGACAGGCGGTACAGGCGCATGCGGGCCTCGTCCAGGCCCGGGACCCGCAGTGCGTCGTAGTGCGGGCCGAAGCGGAGCCGGAGAAAGACGTGCTCGTGCTCCACGTCGAAGTACATCAGGCCCTCGATGTCGATGAGCGCGGGCTGCCCGTCGGGCGTGAGCAGGACGTGGTCCGGCCCCAGTTCGCCGTGGACGAGGGTGTGGCGGTCGCGCGGGCGGACCTCGGCGGCCAGGGTGTGGACGGCCTCCTCCAGTTCCCGGCGCACGGCGGCGGCCCGGGGCTCGCGGCGGGCCGCTTCCGCGATGGAACGCAGGGCGCTCTCGGCGACCCACTGCTCGCAGGTGGCGGCGTGAGAGGTACCGCCGCTGTCGACCAGGGCGACCTTCCCGAGGCGGGGGCCGGTGTGGGCGTGCAGGGTGGCGAGGAGTTCCGCCATCCGCTCCATGGCCTGAGGCGCCTTGTGCGGGTCCCGGGCCAGGAGATCCTCCAGGCTGCCGCCGGTCAGGTCCTCGACGACGGCCGCGTCTGCCGCGAGGTGCGTGTGCGTGGCGTCGGCGTACAGCAGGCGGGTGGTGCGGACGCCGGCGGCGGCCAGCCGGTCGTGGGCCGCCGTGAACAGGTCGAGGCCCGTGCCGTGGGAGAAGGGGTCCCGTGGGTCGGGGTCCGGCTGGTCCCAGTAGTCCTCGTCGGCCGACCAGACGTAGGCGACGGCCGTGGAGTCGTCGTCGAGGGTCAGTCGGTAGACGCCCTTCTTGGTGCCGCCGCGCAGGCGCTCGACGCCGGTGAGGGTGCGGTTGGGGCCGAGTGCCGCGCGGGCGAGGGGGGCGAGGTCGGTACGGGTGAGGGGGCGTCGGGGGTGGGGGTGGCGACTGTCGGTGAAGGGGCGTCGGGGGTGGGGGTTCCGGCTGTCGTTGCGCGGGGCTGGAGTCACCGCACCCAGTCTTCCTTGTACGCCCGCCAGTCCGCCTCGGTCGCGGCGAAGTCGATGTACAGCGCGACGCCGAAGCGGGCCCGGTCGGCGTCCGTGCGGGACAGGCCCAGGCGGACGCCCCGGACTGCGGCGGGCACGGTCTCGGCATGGCCCCAGTGGTCGAAGTTGCTCTCCCAGTAGAAGGGCAGGCCCATCAGCAGGTCGGTGGAGGGCGGGGTGACCTCCAGGGCGAGGGAGGTCTGCTGGGCGACGTAGCCGCCGTAGGTGCCCTCCAGCGGCTGCGCGGTGTCGTACGACATCACGGCGATCTGGTCGACGCGGCGGGCGACCTGGCCGAAGAACTCCTGCGACCACCACTTGGGGTTCTCGGTGAAGAGGCCGAACACGGTGTGCAGGTTCGGGAGCGGGTCGATCTGGTGGGCGGCCACGGAGAGTTGGGCGCCCCGGGAGCGGGTCTCGCGGCGCAGGGCGTCGAGCAGGGTGAGGAAGGCGCGGTTGCCGGACGGCATGGGCTCCAGGTCGAGGTGGATGCCCTCGTAGCCGGTGTCCAGGACCTGTCGGGCGGAACGCAGCACGGCGGCGCGGGTCTTGGGATCCTCCACGCGCATGCCCTCGGCGCTCTCGGTCGCCAGGACGTCACCGAGGAAGGCCTGGACGCGGATGCCGGGGAGCTTCTCGTGCACGGCGTCGATGAACCAACGCGCCCTCGGATACACCGACTCCGGGAGCGTGCCGTCGTGTTCCAGCGGCCCGGAGTGGACGTACAGGTCGCGGATGCCGGTGCCTTGCAGGCGGCGGGCCAGGGCGGTGACGTCGGCGTCCTTCTTACGGCCGTCGACCCAGGCGTGGCCGAGCCAGAGGGCGTCGCGGTCGCGGGTGTGGGTGCCCGGTGCGGGGTCGCCGGTGTAGTTGACGTAGAGGGCGGTTTCGGCGGTGAGGAGGGGGAGGAGGGCGATGAGCAGGGTTAAGGCTGCGCGTTTGAGCCAGCGGTGGCGGCGTGGGCGGGCGGCACCGGGTTCTGGGTCGGTCTGAGGCTCGAGTTGGTTTGTGGGTCGGGGCTCGGCGGAGTCGTTCGCGTCCCGGGCTGTGCTCTCCGTGCGGTCCATGCCGTCTCCCCTCGTACCGGTGGTGCAGCTCCACCCTGGTGGTGACAGAGGTGACGAGCGGAACGGACGTTCGGTTGCGTGTGGGGGTTCGGTAAGGGGTCACAGACCACACCCGTGACTATTCCTATGATGATCTGACTGACTGAAGCTCGGAGGGGCTAGGTCCTGAGCAGGCGTCAACAGGCTTACGGGGGTTGGGAAAGCGTGATCCAGCCGGAGAAGATCCCACAGTTCACCGGAAATCTGGAGCAGCTGGAGACGGACTACGCGGATCTGAAGAAGGACGCGGGTCATGTCCGGGATGCCGGTGGTGACATCCACTCGCGGTTCCAGGGGTTGTCGGCGTTCTACCACGCTCCCGAGGCGGAGCAGCTGTTCGCGACGACGAAGCCGGTGAAGGAGAAGGCGGACGCCTTCGCCGACGACCTGGAGAAGGTCTCGGGCGCGCTGTCGTCGTACGCCACCGAAATCCGTCCGCTGGTGGCGAAGCTGAAGCAGCTGAAGACGGACGCGGCGGCCTTCGTCTCCTCCGTTAAGGATGATGACGAGTGGGAGTACGACGAGGACAAGGTCGACGAGCACAACAAGCTGCGTGATGAGATCACCGCGACGGTCGCGGCGTTCTGGGCGGCGGAGCGGACCTGCCACAACAAGATCACTGCGTTGTGGGGCGGGACGCAGATGGTGGCCGGGGATGGTTCGGACAAGAAGAACCAGTACGGCTTCAACGCCGAGGACATGAAGAACGCCAAGCTTCCCTGGGGTGACCCGGTGGAGGAGAAGCACCACTGGTACGAGGTCGGCCACTGGGTGAAGTCGTTCGTGTGGGACGGCCTGATCGTGGACGGTGTCTGGGGCACGATCAAGGGCCTGGGCACGCTGGTGGGCTTTGGCGGCTGGGAGGCGATGGGGCAGGCGTGGAAGGGCCTGGCCCAGCTGGCGACCGGTCTGGTCATCACGGCGATTCCGGGGGCGCAGGCGTGGTTCTGGACGGCGTCGGACAAGGACATGCCGTCCTGGCTGCGTGACTCGCGCACGGCGATGAAGGAAACCGGCAAGGCACTGGTGGCGTGGGATGAGTGGGGCAAGAACCCCGCCCGCGCGGCCGGTGCGGTCACCTTCAACGTCCTGACGACGGTGTTCACCGGTGGTGCGGGTGCGGCGGCCTCGGGTGCGGGCAAGGCGGGCGCGGTCGCCAAGGCACTGTCCGTGGCGGGCAAGGCGGGCCGGGTGATCGACCCGATGACCTACATCGCCAAGGGCGCGGGCGCCGGTCTGTCGAAGATCGGCGACATCACCAAGGGCCTGAAGGGCGTCGGCAACATCGACATCCCCGCCCTGCCCGAGAACGCGGTCACGCTGCCCGAGGGCACGGTCAGGCTCCCCGACGGCACGGTACGCCTGCCCGAGGGCGCGGCGATCCCGGACGGTGCGACGAAACTGCCCGACGGCAACGTCCGGCTGCCCGACGACGCCCCGGTCCTGCCCGAGGGCACCACGAAACTCCCCACCGAGGACGGCGCCCCGGCGCGCTACTACGACCCGGACGGCAACATCCTCGACGAGCACGGCAACGTCCTGCAGAAATCCGCCGACGGCCCCGGCGACGTCGTCGACCAGCCCCACATGCCCGACACGAACTCGCCTGCTTCCGGTGCGGACACGCCCCGCGTGGACTCCCCGGCCCAGCAGCCGGCCCTGGTCGGCGCGGGCACCCACACCGCCGAACAGGCCGGCCAGCACATCCGCCTGGGCAACAGCCTCGACGACAGCCTCGGCGACATCGGCCGGGTAGGCGACGACCTGCCCGCAGGCAGCCACCCGGACACCACGCCGGGCGGCGCCGCAGGCCAGACGCCCGGCGGCCACGCGGGCGACCACATGCCCAGGAACGACCTCAACGGCCCGCTCCACCAAGGCGACGGCAACACGCCGTCCACGGGCAGCAGCCACTCGGACACGCCTTCAGGCGCTGGCCACACCGACGGCACCGGCCATTCGGACGGTCCGTCCGCGAGCAGCCCTCACACCGACGGCCCGGGTTCCGGCAGCAGCACCCACGCATCCCCTTCGACGGGCGGTGCCCATCCAGGCGGTCTGGAGGACGCGGCCCACTCGGGCGATGACGCGGCCACGAACCAGCCTCCGCGTCCCGGCGATCTGCAATACGGCGCAGGCAGCACGGAGTGGGTCCAGCGCACCCCCGAGCAGATGAAGTGGTGGCACGACGAGCATGTCCGGCTCGCCAACGAGAATCCTGAGTGGTTCCACGAGCACTACGACGCACGTGGGCACCGCAGGACCGCGGATAAAATCGTTGATGGTCAGTTCCTTCCGAAACTGACAGAAGGAACCAACCCGAGGTGGTTGGCAACCGACAATCTGCCCTCCGCGGACCGCGAGTACTACCGTCTGCCGCCGAAGTCCTTGGGCTTGGACTCGGTGCCGTCCCACGTTGGTCCCAAGCTGGATGAACTGGCCGACACGCACCAGAAGTACCTGGATCTCGGTGATGCCCAGCGGGCCTACGACAAGGCACCCACGGCCGAAAACCTGGAGGCGCTCCAGGCTGCTCGCGACGCCCTGGCGGGCCACGCGAACAACACCAAGATCGGAGAGGCTCTCGGCGAGGGCGCGTCGAAACTCCACGCAATCCCCAAGGAGTTCGAAAGCGCCCAGTGGGTGGATCTCATGGATACCGGCAACGGCGCCAGGAGATTCGATCAGTTGTACCGTCTCGACAACGGGACAGGCGACTTCCTCATCGTTGAGGCGAAGGCTCCGGGTGGTGAGCTCGACTGGCGCATGGGGGCTGGCGACCATGCTCGTAAGAGGGTCAAGCAGGGCACGATCGAATACGTCCACACGATCCTTGAAGAAATGAAAGCCCGCGGCGGTACGGACAAGGCCATTGCCGAGGAGGTGGCTCGGGCCCTTCGCCGTCAAAAGGTCCAGTATGTAATGGTGCAGGCCAACAAGCACACGGGCTCCTATGCTGGAGCGGAGCTCAGTTACTTCGATCTCTACAGGGAAGGACGCTAGTGGTGCTCTCTGTTCCCCGCCACACCTTCGGCAGGGACGACATCCCAGGTCGTGAACCCGTTCTCAGCCGGGGCATCGTCTGGGCTCTGGAGGACCTGCAGGAGTCCCCGATGGCAGTGAGGGAAGCCATGTCCGACTCGCTGCTGCTGGCGCAGGAGCGGGGGGCGGCGGATCCCACGGCGGAGTGGCTGGAGACGTGGGAGGTGTGGGTAACCGCCATGCAGTCCGGTTCGGCGATGTTCACCGCGGCGACCACAAGCGAGCCGAGCGTGGCGTGCCTCATCCACCACGAGGTGCGGTCCATTCCCGCTTCGGGACCGCAGCCGTGGGTGGATGCCGGCAACTGGATCACCGTGTTCATGCTGTCAGTGATCTGCCGCGACAAGGAGCGACTGGATTCCTTGTGCCAGGTTCCGCTGTCCCTTCTGCGGGAGTCAGGTGCCGAGTACGACGCCTACGTCTATCCGTGGGTCGAGACGCTGCAGGCGTACTGGCTGAGCCGACCAGAGCTCGGCGATAAATTGGTCGAGGCGGCACAAGGTCTTGCGCCCGAAGCGGCGCCGATCGCCGGGCCCGAGGCAGCCACGAAAATCATCTGGCCGGTCGTCGACCTGTTCCACCGATTCGTCACAGCCGACCACGAGCGGTTCAACCAGTCCCTGGCCAACGCCCTCACTCTGCACAAGCAGTACTGGACTGCGGACGAGGGACGCATGAACGACGCGCGAGGGCTTGTCGCCGTCGGCCCCTTGGCCATGGCGTGCCTGGCGTACGACGCGGGCTTCCCCATCGAGGTCGAGTCCGACTACCTCCCCAAGCACCTTCTCAAGGGCACCTGGGTGGGCGAGTTCGGCACCTAGCGAACTCTCCTTCCCACAAGCCCTCGCAGCAGGTTCATGCGACATGGCGTGTGCCGGGTCACAGCCATCGACTCCTGTGCATGTGGGGAGCAACTCTGCGCCTCGATCCACCGCATGCATTCTGGTCACGGGTATCGGGCAAGCAATATTGGAGCGAGGAAGACCGGGCCCTCAGCATCCCGGGGCTCGTGGCCTTGGCCCCACTCGCCATGGCCTGCCTCGCCCATGACGCAGGCATCCCTGTCGAGGTCGAGTCCGAGTACCTGCCCGCGGTTCTCATCGACCGCAATTGGTGCGGTGAGTTCCCCACCTGATGTGGCCCTCACCATCGGCCGACATGGGGCACCCGTCCCTCGTCCAAAAGCCGGGCCAACGCACGCGGAGCAGGCAGTCCGGGGAGAGCAAGTGGTCACCCGCATTCCCCGCCATGAGTTCCGCGCGGACAACGCGGCCGAGCTCATGGCACCCATCATCAAGAGCACCAAGGACGTACTCGACCACGTCGAGACCTCGGAGGACGACCGATACGACGCACTGTCGGCCACACTCACTCTGGCGAAGTGGCGCTGTCTGACGGATCCCACAGCAGGTGAGTTCCCGGCCTGGGAGTCCTGGGTCACCGCCATGCAGATCGGCTGCGGGCTCTTCGCCGCCGGTACGGCCACCGAGGGCACCGTGCCGTGCCGCGTCGGCAGCACGGGTGAGGTCAAGCACCTGCCCGCCACCGGCCCACAGGACTATCTCCACGCGGGCAACTGGCTCACTTCCTTCTACCTGGCCGTGATCTGCCGCGAGAACGACCGGGTCAACCAACTGGCCCAGGTACCCATCTCCTTCCGGCGTGAGTCCGGCGCAGAGTTCGACGAGTACATACCATCGAGTATGTCCGCACGATTCGTTCCGAACGCTTCCGAGGCGTACGCGTTGGTCTCGACGGTCTCCCGTCACCACTTCCCCACGGGGAACGCGGAAGCAGGCCTCGCCGTCCTACAGCGAAACGCCCAGGAGGAGATCGAGGGGCTGGAGGCGGACTCG
Source organism: Streptomyces sp. SudanB52_2052 (assembly GCF_964272415.1). Lineage (NCBI taxonomy): Bacteria > Bacillati > Actinomycetota > Actinomycetes > Kitasatosporales > Streptomycetaceae > Streptomyces > Streptomyces sp. SudanB52_2052. The sequence continues at coordinate 3,230,708 of NZ_OZ186796.1, forward strand.
ACCAGTCTTGGCGATGCCCTGGGTACCCGGCCCGTCGGCGACTCGAAGAGATTCGACCAGCTGTGGCACGACGATCAAGTCCTTGCAGTACGTCCTCGTCCAGGCCACTGAGAACACCGGTAAGTATCCTGGGGCCGAGCTCAAGCACTTCAAGATCTTGCAAGGACAGACGCGTTGGTCTCGATCATTCCCCGCCCTCCGTTGCCTACGGGGAACGCGGAAGAGGGTCTCGCTGTGCTCCAGAAGAACGCTCGGCAGCTGATCGACGGGCTGGAGGAACGCTCCACGAGGCTTGGCGACGCCCAGCGCGTCACGCTCAATCTGGCTCAGTCGCGTTGCCTGATCGATCCCCGGGCGGCAGAGTTCCCCACGTGGGACGCCTGGGTCACGGCCATGCAGATCGGCTCCGCAGTCTTCGCGGCGGCGACCACGACGGACGACCAGGTGCAGTGCCGCATCGCGCACAAGAACCTCACTCTACAGGCCACCGGTCCGCAGTGGTACGTGAATCCCGGCAGCTGGCTTTCCGCGTTCTACCTGGCCGTGATCTGCCGTGAGAGGGACAGGATCACCGCTCTGTGCCAGGTCCCGCTGTCCCTTCTGCGGGTGAACGGCGGGCAGTTCGAGGAGTACCACTACGCCTGGATCGACACCCTCCAGACTTACTGGCGCGGTGGCCAGGACCTGGTGCCGAAGCTCGTCGCCGCGGTCGGCGGCACCGAGCCGGAGGCCGTCGCGGACCCGGAAACGGTGAGCAAGCTGCTGTATCCGCCAATGGAGGTCTTCCACCGCTTCATCCGCAAGGACCTCGAGACCTTCGACCAGGCGCTGGCCCGGGCGCTCGAACTGCACAAGCAGTACTGGAGCGAGGAGGCCCGCGCCTTCCAGGCCTCGGGTCTCGTCGCCCTGGCCCCGCTCGCCATGGCCTGCTTTGCCCACGACGCGGGCCTGCCCGTCGAGGTGGAGTCCGAGTACCTGCCGGCCGTGCTGATCAGCCGCAACTTGTGCGGCGAGTTCCCCACCTGATTTGGATGGGGTGGCTGGACACGCCGACAGGGGAACGAACTCCGTGGAGCCCTCGTCGCCGGATCCGTCACCAAGGCAGCACCTTTCTGCGCGAATTGTGCCAACATGCTGCAAGAGGTACCGAGCCCCTTCGGGCGCTTTACCGACTTCCCTCCCAATGCCGAAAAACAAGCTCCCGTGGTAGTGGACATGCGACGTATTGACATCGACGACGACGAGGTCGACATCGGCTTCGATCACCGGTTGCTCTATGCCGGACAGCCCTATACAGGGGAGGCGGTGGAGCACTTGGCTGGGCGCCTAGTGAGCCTTGCGACTTACACGGAAGGGCTCAAGGACGGCCCTTACCGTGAGTGGTACAAGGACGGCAAACTCCGGGCCGAGGGAATGATGCACATGGGATTCGTGTCAGGAGAATTCAAACGTTGGCACCCAAACGGAGTCCTGGCAAAGCGCGTGATCAATAGCGAGGACGGAAAATTTCCTCTTGCTGAATACGAGTGGGATGAGGAAGGTCGCCCCACGCGCTCTTGAGAGCACAGGAACCGCAATCAGTGAAGTAACGCGGTGAATTAACCTCGATTGTTGCAGAGAATCTCACAAGCACCCGCTGAACACGGAATCGATGAGACCGCGGAGTGGGTGCTCGGGGAGTTGGAGGAGCCGTCCGGCGTCGGACGCGGGCAGGCTCTCAACACGTTAGTGACCGCCGCCCAGTCTCAATGCCCACTCGACCCCGAGGCGGACAAGTTCGAGACATGGGAGGCATGGGTGACGGCCATGCAGGTCGGGCTGCGCCCTCTTCGAAGCGACTACCGCAAGGGAAGGCACCGTCCCCTGCCCTGCCGCCCACGACGCAGGCATCCCCATCGCGGTCGAGTCCGAGTACCTGCCCGCCGTGCTCATGAGTCGCAACTGGTGTGGTGAGTTTCCCACCTGACTTGCCGCCAGTTCCGGTGCCCTACGGCAGGTGCCGGGAGATGCTCGGGTTCGCTTCCCGCAGTGGCATCTTGACCAGCGTTCCCGACCTGTTGATCAGGAGTTCGGGGATCTCGTCCTCGTAGAAGCGGACTTGGCCGATGACTCCGTCGGTCCTCGCGTTGAACGCGAGCATCTCCGCCAGTGCGACCAGGTCGGGGAGGAGTTCCGCGTGGATCTCCTGGCGGGCCGTCAGGGACCAGTGGGTGGGGCCCTGGTGGAGGTGACCGGTGAGTAGGCCGCCGATGTGTGTCGCCGGGCCCCGGTCCGCGAGCAGGGGGACGAAGTCCGGCCAGTCCGCCTCATCGTTGTCGTCGTCCGTGCTGTCGCCCTCCATGTGCAGGCGGAGGTGCGCGAGTACGGCCTCCGGCACGGTCGGCGACAGGTCGAGGGCCAGGTCCACGGCGAAGACGTCACTCATGTGAGCTGAGTCTAGGCAGTGTGGGTCAGGACGGCGGCGGCGCCTGTCGGATGTGGACGTGGCCGTTTCGGGGCCATCCGGGGGGTGCCGCCGGGAGGAGGCCGGAGAGTAGATAGCCGCTCTTTTCCGCGACCCGGCACGATGCCGTGTTGTCCACCTGGTGCCGTAGTTCCAGCCGCGTCAGGCCGTCGGGGGCGAAGGTGTGGAAGGCCCAGTCGGTCAGTGCGCGCAGGGAGCGTGGTGCCACCCCCAGGCCGCGGGCGTGTGCCGCGGTCCAGTAACCGACCTCGGCGGTGGCGGCGTCCGGGGTGTTCCGGGTGAGGACCACGTGTCCCACCAGGGGGCCCTCGGGTCCGGGCGTCCCGGGCTGTTCGACGGCGAACGCGAAGCGGGTCCCCGCCTGCCATGCCCGTCGCTGCTCGGCCAGCCATCGCGCGGCGCCCGCCTCGTCGTCCAGGTGGGTCCGGAGCCAGCGGCGCAGCGCGGGGTCCCGGTGCAGTCGGACCAGCCGCACGGCGTCCTCGGGGGCCCAGGAGCGCAGGGTGAGCGCGGGGGCCGACCCGGTGGGGCCCGTGGCCAGTCGGGTCGCGGTGATGTCGGGCATGGAGGTGAGCCTACGGGCCCGCCGCCCCGCGAGCCCGGCGAGCCCGGCCGTGACGGCCGCGGCTCACCGGCCGGCTAGAACAGGCTCAGCAGTGCCTCCGCCGGATCCGGCAGGCCGTTTCCGCCGTCCGGGAGGGGGAGTTCGAACCAGACCGTCTTGCCGCGCGGCGTGCGGCGGGAGCCCCATGCCGCGCTGAGGAGGCCGACGAGCTGGAGGCCGCGGCCGCCCTCGTCCGTGTCGCGGGCGCGGCGGCGGCGCGGCTGGACCAGGCCGGAGTCCCAGACCTCGCAGACCAGGGTGCGGTCGAGGAGGAGGCGGAGGCGGATCTCGCCCTCGCCGTAGCGCAGGGCGTTGGTGACCAGCTCGCTGACCAGCAGCTCCGTGGTGTCGACCAAGGGCTCCAGGTCCCAGCTGAGCAGCTGGGCGCGCGCGTACTCGCGGGCCCGGCCCACGCTGCGCGGCTCGCGCGGCAGCGTCCAGTCGCCGACGGACTCGGTGGGCAGGCCCTGTACACGTGCCATCAGCAACGCGATGTCGTCCTCGCCGTGGTGGGTGTCCAGGGTGTTGAGGACGTGGTCGCAGACGTCCTCCAGCGGCTGGGTGGGGTCCGAGAGGGCGCTGACGAAGGCCTGGAGGCCCTCGTCGAGGGGGTGGTCGCGGCTTTCGACCAGTCCATCCGTGTAGAGCGCGAGCAGGGCGCCCTCGGGCAGTTCGACCTCGACCTCCTCGAAGGGCTCGCCGCCGACGCCGAGCGGCATGCCCGGCGGCACGTCCAGCATCAGCGCCGGCTCGCCCGGTTCGACCAGCACGGGCGGCAGATGGCCCGCGTTGGCGAAGGTGCAGCGCCGGGTGACCGAGTCGTAGACGGCGTAGACGCAGGTGGCCAGGTAGACCTCGGAGAGGTCCGCCTCGCGGGGGCGGCGGGCCGCCCTGGTCGCCTGCTGGACGCCGCCGGGGGCGCCGAGGCCGCGGGCGATCTCGTCCAACTGGGAGAGCACCTCGGCCGGTTCCAGGTCGAGCTGGGCCAGCGTCCGGACCGCCGTGCGGAGTTCGCCCATGGCGACGGCGGCGCGCAGGCCGCGGCCCATGACGTCGCCGACGACCAGCGCGGTGCGGTGTCCGGGGAGTTCTATGACGTCGAACCAGTCGCCGCCGACCTCGCTGGGCCGGCCGGTGTTGGCGTTGCCGGGCAGGTAGCGGCAGGCGATGTCGAGGCCGGAGGCCTCCGGGTCGCCGGGCGGGAGCAGGGACCGTTGCAGTATCAGCGCGCGTTCGTGCTCGCGCCGGTAGAGGCGGGCGTTGTCGATGCAGACCGCGGCGCGCGCCGCCAGCTCCACGGCGAGGTCGCGGTCCCGGTCGCCGAACGGCTCGCTGCCCTTCGTACGGGCGAACTGGACCAGGCCGACGACCGTGTCGTGGGCGACCATCGGCACGGCCAGCGTGGACTGCACCAGGCCGCCGTCCTCGCCCGGCACCGTCTGGGGGCGGGCCGTGCGCAGGGCGTCCGCGCAGGGCGAGTTGAACGGGTAGTGGTGGACGGCGCCGACCGCGACGGGCACGCCGGTGCCGGCGAAGGGCGCGTCGGAGACGGCGCTGGCGAAGGCCACACGGCGCAGCTCGGCGCTGCCGTCGGCGAGTCCGGGCGGGGTCTCGTCGCCCACCAGCAGGCCCTGGTAGAGGTCGACGGTGGCGAGGTCGCAGAAGCCGGGGACGACGACGTCGAGGAGCTGGCGGGCCGTGGTCTCCAGGTCCAGGGAGTTGCCGATGCGGGCGCCCGCCTCGTTCAGCAGCGCGAGGTTGCGCCGGGCGGCCGCGGCCTCGCGGGCGGCGGCGCGGCGGGCGGTGATGTCGATGCCGAGCCAGGCGATCCCGATGGGGCGGCCCGAACCGCTGTGCACGCGGTAGAGGTTGACGGACCAGTGGCGGCGTTCGTCGGAGCCGGGGACGAAGCCCGTGACGTGCATGTCGGTGATGGAGCTGCCGGTCTCCAGCACCCGGCGCAGCGTGGCGGCGACCCGCTCGGCCTCGCCGCGCTGGAGGTAGTCGTGGACGCCCTTGCCGCGGTGGTCGTCGGACGTACCGCCGAAGACGGAGGCGAACCGCTCGTTGACGCGGCGGACCCGCAGGTCGGGGTCGATCAGCAGGAAACCGAACGGGGATTGACTGAAAATGGCCTGCGAGGCGGCGAGGTCGGTCTCGATGCTGCGCAGGGTGCGCACGTCGACGACGATGCAGACGGCGGCCTTCTCGCCGTCCTCGGTGCGCGTCGGCATGACGTACACCTCGGCGAGTCCCTCGTGGCCGCACTCCCCTTCGCCCGCGTCCTTCGGCATCCGGAAGGGCACCACGCCGGTCCATTCGCGGCCGTCGAGGATCTCGGCCATCTTGCGCATGCCCCGCTCGCGGTGGCGCGGGTCGATGAAGGTCTCGATGGGGTCCATGCCGAGGGCGCGTTCGGCGGGGATGCCGAAGAGGTGCTCGGCGCGCAGGCTCCACTGGTCGACGAGCCCGTCGGGGCCGATGGAGAAGGAGGCGACCTTGATGTAGTCGTAGATGGATCCCGGGGGACTGCTCTGCCACATGGCGTCCCCGGGCTGCACGCCGTCGGCCGCGAGCGCACCTCCCACCGCGGAGGCCAGGCCGTCCGCGGCCCTCGCCCTCGCGCCCTCCGACGGGTCCTCGGACTCCGTGGCCTTCGCTGGTATCTCGCTCACGCGAACCGTCCCCTCCAGCTCACCGCGTCCGGCACCGGTCACCGGGGGCGGCTGCCCGCAGTATCCAGCACTACGGTGCCGCACAACACGGTGTTCACGATCACAGCACGGTCCCGATGGTTTTCGGTCCGGACCGTGAGAACACTTCCAGTCTTCTAACCAGGGGACACGTCGTCGAATCACGTCCGATGGCAACCGCCACTGGCCTGAACCAATCGCTCGACAGCGGTAGGGCGTACGTACACCGATTTTTCACTCCCGGACCGCGAGTTCGAACCACACCGTCTTGCCGGCGTCCCCGGGCCGGGTGCCCCAGCGGCGGGCGGAGGACGCCACCAGTTGCAGTCCGCGTCCGCTCTCGTCCTCGGGCCGGGCGGCGCGTTCGCGGGGCGGGGCCGGGAGCGGGTCGGAGACTTCGACCCGCAGGACGCCGTCCAGACCCGAGGGGCGGACCAGGCGGACGCCGATGGGGCCCGTGGCGTGTCGCAGGGCGTTGGTGACCAACTCGCTGACGAGCAGCGCCGTGAGGTCGGCGAGGCGGTCGAGGTCCCAGCCGCGGAGTTGGCCGCGGACGGCCTGGCGGGCGGTGCGCACGGCGCCCGGCTCGGCGGGAAAGGTCCATTCGGCGCGGTCACCTTCGGTGTCGATCACGCCGATCACTTCCCAGCAGCGGGCCCACCCATGTCCGGTTTCGTGGGGCTAATAGGCACATACCCGACATTCGGGGCGGAGTACCGCGCGACGCGGCGCACCGTGGCACGAAAGGCGTACGGGCGCCCATATCGCGGTCGCCTTGCTCCGCGCGCCCCCGGTCGGCCTCAGGCGCCGGACACTTCCCCCGCGTCGGCGTCGAGGCCGCCCAGGTGCGCGAGGGTCTGCCGCACGGCCGGCACGTCCTGGTCGAGCCAGTCCACGTCCCAGATCTCGCCGGGGCCGAGCCAGCGCAGGTCGTCGTGGTCCTCCAGGGCTTCGGGAGCGGGGGAACCGGGCCGCAACCGCGCGGTCCACACGTGGAGCACGTACGGCGGCTTCAGGGGCCACTCCCCCGGGACCCGGCCGCCCGCCTCGGCGTCGACGCCGAGTTCCTCGCGCAACTCCCGCACGAGTGCGGCTTCGGCCGTCTCGCCCGGCTCGACTTTGCCGCCGGGCAACTCCCAGCGCCCGGCCAGCTCGACGGGCGCACTGCGCCGGGCAGCCAGCAGCCGCCCACCATCGAGCAGCGCGGCCCCTACGACGATCCGCTCACTCATGCGGGGGAGCCTACGGGAGGCGGCGCGAACACGTGATTCGGCCGGCGGGCACGCCTGATTCGGTCCGCGGGCGCGCCTGGCCGGGGCCCCTTCCCCGGGCCCCCGCGTGAGTCAGTCGTGGGTCGCCGCGGCCGAGCCGTTCTGGCCGAGCCGCTCGACCCAGTAGAGCTGCTTGTGGCCGCGGCCGTCGAGGCTGTCCGCGATCTTCTGGGCCTCGGCCCGGGTCGCGTACCGGCCCACGCGGTACCGGTTGCCGTTGTCGTCCTCGCGTATCACGAGCCAGGGAAGAGTGACCGTGCTGTCGTTCATCGCGCCCCTCCACTTCCCACCCGCGGCCTGTGCCGTGCCCCACCCGATAAGGAAACCGCAATGCGCATATGCCTGAGCCTACGCCTAACCTTCACGCAGCGAATACGGGATTTCACTAAGAGGTACGCAACCAGCCAGAACGCAGGGGGCGCACGCCGAAAAACGCGCCGCCCGCACACCCCGATGCATCGAGTCGGAGGCATACCGCATACACCGAGAGCGATCTGCGGAAACGAGGACCGGCGAGGGAGCGGGGACCGCTCCGGCCACCGGTGACGGGCAGGGCGGCCGTGTGAGCGGGGCGCGTGGGGAGCGCACTCCGGGGCGGATGGGAGCGTTCGCTACTTGACCGGAAGGTGGTAGGCGACCCGGTACCGATCGGCCGGGATGACCACGTCGGCCGTCTCGACCGGGCGGCCCGAGGCGTAGAACGTCCGCTGGATGACCAGGACCACATGGCCCGGGACACCGCCCAGGACGAGCAGCTCCTCGGCGAGGCCGGGGCGGGCACCGACCTCCTCCGTGACGTTGTCGACGATCACGTCGATGGCGCGCATGCGCTCGACGACGCCCATGCCGCCGAGCGGGCCTTCCTCGGGCAGCATCACGGGCGTACGGCCCGTCACCGCGAGCGGCTCCCAGGAGGTGGAGAGCATCATCGCCTCGCCGCTCTCGCGGTAGAGGTACCTCGTGCACATCACCCGGTCGCCCGGCTCGATGCCCAGCCGCTCGGCGACCGCGACACTCGCCTCCGACTGCTCGCTGCTGGACTCCCAGGTGCCGCGCCCCTCGCCGTCGGCCTGCTCCTGGCGGAACGGCGTGGCCCCGCTGGTCGGGCGGTAGCCGGACCGGGAGATGCGCCGGGGCACGGGCCGCTCCCGCACATACGTCCCCGAGCCGGAGCGGCCCTCGACCAGGCCCTCCGCCATGAGCACCTTGCGGGCCTCCAGGGCGACGGTGTCCGAGACGCCGTACTCCTGGCGGATTCTGGCCTGGGAGGGGAGGCGGGTGTGCGGTGGCAGCTGACCGTCGACGATCTTCTTGCGGAGATCACCCGCGACACGCAAGTACGCCGGCTGCTCACCGAATGTCACTGGCCGCTCCCATCAGGTTGTACAGACAGCAACAGCGTGGCAACCGTAGGTTGTGCCGTGCAAGCAAAGGCCAGAGAATCACTCGATGTGATGACATGCTGGCCCTGAGGGCTTTACGCAGGCACTTTCTCCCCGCTATGGCGGCCGTCACACCTCCGCTTCCGACGCTCCGCTCTCGTCCTCCTCGTACGTCGGCGGGGTGGTGGCCAGTCCGAGGGCCTTGCGCGCCGTGACCGTCGCCGGACCGTCGACGTACGCGTAGGCCTTGTCGTAGTGCGCGTAGTAGGTGTCCGCGTCGGCGGCCTCGCTCGCCTTCGCCCACTCCTCCCGGGCCTCCTCCAGGTCCGCGACCAGGGCGCCGACGGGCCCTCGGGCGCCGGACGGCCAGGAGTGGCCGCGCAGGGCCTCGATGTTCTCGCCGAGCACGTCGTGCACCTGGGCGGCCCAGGCACGGTGGCCGGCGAGGTCGTCCTCGGGGGTGTCCTCGGGCTCCTCGTACAGGGCCGTGTCGAGGGCGTTGGCCGTGGAGAGGAAGACGACCTGGTCCGCGTCGAAGGTCGTGGGGTCGCCGCGCAGCGATCCGGTCAGCCCGGCCCTGGCCTCGGTGTTGCCGAAGACGCAGGTGATCGCGCGGTCGCCGAAGCGCCAGCTGTCCCGGGACGGCATGAGGTAGTACACGTCGACGTCGGCGGGCATCGCCCAGGTGTCCATGGCGTACTGGTCCTGCAACGCGTAGCACTTCTCGTCGGCGATGTCGGTGATCTCGGCATCGCCCGGGAAGGAGCCGCCCGGCAGCGTGACGACCGCGAAGACCTCGCCGTCGTGCCTGCCTTCGCAGGACACCCGGTCGACGTCGTAGGTGTCGCCCTCCAGGCCCCCGGGCGCGTCGAAGCAGTCGCCCTTCTCCAGCGAAAGACTCTCGTTGCCCTGCGCGCTGTCCTTGAAGCCCTCCCAGGCGTCGGAGGCGGCGCCCGTGGCCAGCACGGCCGTCCACAGCACGATCCCGACGGACGACAGCACCGCACCGGCGATCGCCAGGCCCCGGCCGCTCTGGCCGGACCGCTTGATCTGCCGCAGCGCGATCAGGCCCAGGACGAGCCCCAGGGCGGGCAGGAAACAGAGCACGCCGAGCACGAGGGCGGTGACGGCGAGCGCGTTGACGGAGACCGGGGTGCCGTACGGGCGGCCCGCGGGGCCGTACGGGGCGTAACCCTGCGGTCCCTGGGCCCAGTTCGCCGGCGGCGGGCCGTACGGGTCCTGGGGCGGCTGGTTCCCGGGGGGCGGGGGTATCGACACGGGTACGGTGCTCCTGGCTGGGGCGGTGGGCGGGGGTGTGCGGAGCCGTCGTACGGCTGGCCGCATCGTAAGCGGCGGAGGGACGGAGGCGGAACGCGGGCGGCGCCCGTCACCTGGTCGGGGACGCGGACGGGCCGGGCGGGATGCTCGGGGACGCGATGGCCTGGGACGGTATGGCGGCCGCCGGGCGGGCGGAGCCGTCCTGGTGCGTCGCGAGCAGCGGTCGTGTGGTGGGCGGTCGGGTTTCCAGGCGGCTGTCGATGCCGCAGTGCAGCGAGTAGGCCAGCGCAAGCGGGTTGCGCAGGTCGTCGAGGAAGTGGCGGACCAGCCGGTGGCAGATCTCGCCCGCGGTCTCGTCGCCGTACAGGTACCGCTCGATGAACGCGTGCGCGTACTCGGCGGCGAAGACCTGCGGGATCTCGATCTGCGGGCCCAGCACCCCGTCCGCGCCGTTCTCGATGAACGCGTTCCCGAGGTACTCCAGCTCGGCCGTGGCCGCCGCCTCGCCCGCGTGGCAGGCGTTGAGCAGCACGAAGGGGCGGAAGGCGGCGCCGGGTGAGTCGCGGCACTCCTCGCGGTACCGGTGCACCGCGTCCGCGTCGATGAGCTTGCCGTCGGAGAGCCGGATCCCGACCGTGCGGTGGGCGCCGCGCTCGACGAACATGCCGTGGCACCAGAAGTACATGAGGTCCTCGTCGAAGTGCGGGCTGCGCAGCGACTTGAAGAGTTCCTCGGCGGTGGTGCGGACGGTCAGGTCGGACGCCACCCGCAGCAGGTCGTACACGGCGTCGGAGCGGCCGACGCCGTCGAGGCTGGTGTCGGTGTTGAGGCTCGTCGCGGGCGTGGAACGGGTGGCCGGCGGCGCCTGGTACGGCGCGTAGGGGGCGCCGGTCTGCTCGATCTGGTGCCGGTGGCCCAGGAAGGAGGGCGGCCCGCCGGCTCCGTCGGGGCGCACGGCCAGCATCGGCCAGGGCAGGTACAGCTCGGAGTCGAAACTGACCCGCAGGCCCTCCCGCCCCAACTCGCCGAGCAGGAAGGCCCGGAACGGCTCCAGCTCGTTCCCCGCGCCCGCGAGCAGCTTGTCCAGCACCCGCTTGCCCTGCACGGCCAGCTCTTCGAGCAGCGGGTCGACGGTGTCGCGGTGCGGTCGCAGGTCGCAGGCGTCGGCGAACGTGTACGGGCCGCGCGGCATACCGTCGGCGTCGACCGGCCGGTGGTGGACGACGTTCTCCGACCAGAACTGCCGCAGCCGGTCGGCCTCGGCGCGGATGGCGGAGGCGGACGTATGGAGCCAGGCGCGGTGGACACGGGTGCGGGGCGCGCGTCGGCCGCTCGGGTAGGCGTGGATCAGCACCCGGTCGTCGGTGCAGACGCTGAGCGTGACCGTGAGGTCCAGCGGCCGGTGCCCGTGGTCCGAGGGCCAGCGGGTGTACTCCCCCGACGGGTCGTGGACGATGTCGGCGTTCAGCTCGACGGCCATGGGTCACGACCTTCCGAGGGGTTCCGGGGCCGGGTCGGGGACCGGCAGGGTGGTCTCCAGGACTTGCAGCGCCCTGCCGTAGTCCGGGTCGTACACCGTGAAGCGCAGGCGGTGTTCGCCCGGGTCGCGGGCGGTGAAGACGAACCGGGCGGGCCCGGCGTCCGTCACGCAGTCGGCCGCGGAGGGCTCCAGGGTCGCGGCGGACCGGGTGGTGGCGATCACCAGGACGCTCTCCGGAGCGCTCGGGGGCGCCTCCGCCGGTCCGACGGTGGTCAGCCGGAACTCGATCGTGGCGGGCACGCCGGGCCGTACGACGTCGTCCACCAGGGTCAGCCGGGGACGACGGCGGGGCCGGCCGGGGGGCTTGGGGGCGGCCGGGCGGCCGGAGGGGTCCGGGGCTGCGGCGGGCGGGGGGACGGGGGCCGGTGCTGACGGTGGCGGGGGAACGGAGGCTGGGGCTGACGGTGGCGGGGGGACGGGGACGGACGGCGGCGGGATGTCCGGGTCGCGTGGGGCCGCGGGTGCCGGGGCGGCCGGTGTCGAGGGCTCCGGGTCGGGTGAGGCAACAGCGGGAGCCGGGCGGGCTGGTGCCGAGGGGTCCGGGTCGCTCGGTGTCGCGGAAGCGGACACCGCCGGAAAGCCGGACGCCGGGGAAGACCCGGAGGACGGCGACGGGCCGGATGATGGCCACGGGCCGGACGATGGCCACGGGCCGGACAGCGGCGGCGGCCCGGACGACGGCACAGGCCCGAACAACGGCGTAGGCCCAGACAACGGCACAGGCCCAGACAACGGCACAGGCCCAGACGACGGCAAAGGGCCGGACGACGGCGAAGACTCGGACAGCGGAGACGGCCCAGGCGACGGCGAAGGCCCAGGTGACGGCGAATGCCCGGACGACGGCGAAGACTTGGGTAGCGGAGACGGCCCAGGCGACGGCAAAGCCTCGGACGACGGTGAAGCCTCGGACGACGGTGAAGGTCCCGACGGCTGAAGGGTGTTGGCCGCGGTCGGCTGGGGGCGGTGGAAGCCCTCGGCGACCTGGACGGCCAGGTCGAGGTACGCGCGGCGGGTCTCCGAGCGGAGGCGGGTCAGGTCGAGGCCGGCGCCGGTGGCCAGGTGCTCGTCGAAGGGCACGCGGACGACGCCCCGGCAGCGCTGGGCGAAGTGCTCGACGATGCGGTCCGTCCGGACCAGGGAGGACCCGGCGTGCACCCCGGAGAGTACGACCAGCGCGCGGCGGGCCGACTCCGCGTGGCCGTGCGCGGAGAGCCAGTCCAGGGTCACGGAGGCGACCTCCGCGCCGTCGACACTCGCGGTGGCGACGACGACCAACTGGTCGGCGAGGGCCAGGACACCCCGCATGGTCTCGTGCATCAGGCCGGTGCCGGAGTCGGTGACGATGATCGGGTAGGCGCGGCTCAGCGCGTCGACGACCCGCTGGTACTGCTGTATGCCGAACGGCACGGACAGCGCCGCGGCGACGTCCTGTGCGAGGACCTCCAGGCCCTCCGGGCCACGGGCGGTGAACCCGCGGATGTCATCGGGGCCGTGGAGTTCCGGCAGCGCGTGGAGCAGGTCCTGGACGGTCGAGCCTTTCTCGCGGCCCACCCGGTGGCCGAGCGTGCCGCCCTCCGGGGACGCGTCCACCGCGATGACCGGGTCGTCGCGCAGGCCCGCCAGCGTGGCGCCCAGCGCGGCCGCCGTGGTGGTCTTGCCCGTGCCGCCCTTCAGGCTGATCACCGCGATGCGGTGGCAGCCGGCCAGGGGCGAGCGCAGGACGTCGGCCCCGGATCGCTGCTCGCGGGCCTCCGGTCCGCGCCTGGTCAGCCGTAGGCGCAGCCGCCGGGCCCAGGACGGTTCGAGCAGCAGCCGCTCGGCGGAGAGGGCGGGCAGGGCGGCGGGGCCGACTCCGTCCGACCCGGTCTCGGCGGAGTGCACGGGCGGTGCCCAGAACCCCGGGTCCGGCTGCTGCGCGTGTGCCGGCTCGGGCACCGGGCTCACCGGGGCCCGGGCGGCGGCCGCCGCGTCGGCCGCGCGGTTGCGCCACTCGGTCAGCCGGTCGCGGGTGTCGAGCACGGCGGGGTCGTTCACGCCGAAGACGCGGCCCATGTCGTCGAGGAGTTCGGCGTAGGCGGCCGCCGCACCCGCCGCGTCACCCGCCGTGCCGCGCCAGAGCGCGATGTTGTGGCGGGTGAGGAGGGTGTCGCGGTGGTCGGGTCCGAGCACGCGCAGCCGGTCGGCCAGCAGGTCGGTGTAGGCCGCCGCCGCGCGCGCCGGGTCGCCCGCGACGCCCTGCCAGAGGGCCAGGTTGTCCCGGACGGTGAACACGTCGGGGTGGTCGGGGCCGAGGACGCGGACGAGGTCGTCGAGGAGTTCGCGGTAGGCCGTGACGGCTCCGGGCGCGTCCTGGGACGCGCCGCGCACCCGGGCGCGGTGGCCGCGGGCGGCGAGGGTGTCGGGGTGGTCCGGGCCGAAGCGGTGGTGCAGGGCGGCGTGCAGCCACTCCCAGCGCACCCGGGCCGCGCGGACCATCCCGGCGGCGATGAGGTTCCGGCCGGCCTGGAAGAGCACGGGGTGGCACTGCGGCTGCCAGAGGGCCTCACGCGCGTGCCCGGCGAGGACGTCGGTGGCCGACCGTAACGCCCTGCACAGCGGGGACCGCGGCGCGCCCGACGCCGTACGCCACACCGCGCGCAACGCGTCGGCCGCGCTCAGGGCGAGCGCGTCCCGGTCCTCGGGCGGCACCGCCGCACGGACGGCGTTCTGCACCAGAGTGCTCAGGCGTACCGTCGGGTGCTCGGCGTCGCCGCCGCGTTCGACCAGCCGCAGACGGTGCAGCACGTCGAGGGCGGTCAGGGCGTCCGAGGGGGCGATCCGCGGGGAGCCGCCGTGTGACGGGGCCCGGCGCCGTGCGAGGTACTGGAGGGCGGGTCCGCTGGTGAGGACCGCGACCGGCACGCCGTGCGGGTCGAGCACGGCGGCCAGTTCGAGCAGGGGACGGGCGAGGCCGGCGGCGTGCCGGTCGGCCGTCGTGACGGACAGCCACCAGCAGGCCGTGACCAGGTCGGGGCCCGGTCCGCCGGAGGTCTCGGCGCCGGGCGGCGCGGTGCGGCCCGACGGGTCCGGCAGGCTCGGGGCCGGCTCTTCCGGTACGTCGCGGAGGGCCTCGCGGAGGGCCTCGCGGTACGCGGCGCACTCCAGGCCGGTGTACGCCAGGTGGGCGGCGGCCATGGACAGCGCCAGCGGGTGCTGCCGGAGGTCGGCCGCCACGACGGCGATCCGCGCGGGGGCGTCCGTCCGTCCGAGTTCGGCGAGTTCGCGCGTCAGCTGGTCGGCGGCGGCCGTCTCGTCCCACGGCCCGAGTTCCAGGCGTCTGCTGCCGTCCGGCAGGGACCCCGCGTGGCCGGTGGTGACGAGGACGCGGCCGTTGGGCCGTTCCGGCGGCCACAGGTGGTGCAGTTCGGCGGAGCCGGGCAGCCCGTCGAGCACCACCAGCCAGCGCCGGTCGGTCCAGCTCAGCCAGGAGCGGAACGCCTCCGCCGCGTGCTCGGGCTGGTCGCTGCCCTGCCCGGCGACGGCCTCGGCCGCCTCGGCGTAGCCGCAGACGACCGCGTCCTCGCTGGTGGCGGTCATCCACACGACGAGATCGGCCGCCCCGTCCCGCAGCACCCGGCGGGCCAGCTGCGCGGCGAGCCGCGTCTTGCCCACCCCTGGGGGCCCGACGAGGGCCCAGGTGGCCGAGGGCTCGTCCCACAGCCCGTCCGGCAGGCCCGCGTCGGGCCGCTCGCGGAACGGCCCCGCCACGGTGGGGAGTTTGCCGACGAGCACGGGAGCGTGGACCGTGCCGTCGGGTCCGGACGCCTCGGCGGTCGGGGAGGGCGCAGGCGGCGGAGGAGCAGAAGGCGGCGGAGGAGCAGAAGGCGAGAGGGACGGAACCGGTGACGGCGGCACGGGCACGGCGGGCGCCGTCGACGACAGTCCGGGCTGCGCGGCGAGGGCGTAGCGGCCGTGCCCGAGCACCACCAGTTCCCCGAGTCGCGCGAGGAGTTCCGTACGCTCGCTGTCCGCCGCCCCGTCCAGCAGCATCTCGAACCGGGTCTGCCAGGCCGACTCCAGCCGGATGCGCAGCCGTTCGTCGTGCGCTTCCAGCAGGGCGGTCATGTCGCGGTCCAGGCGCGCCAGATGCGTCTGTTCGTCGCCCGGGGTGCCCCGGCCCAGCAGCCGCGCCACCGCGGCGCGCACGGCGGGCCATGCCTCGGTGCCGACGGCTTCGGTCACGGCCGTGCCGGCGGCCGCGGCCACGGACAGGGAGGCGTCGTCCAGCATTCAGCGGATCCCGTCCTTCGCGCGTCTCCCTCTGCTCATTCCGCACCCATACAAGCACAACCATCCCGTAGTGGACCCGGATGCGCGAGAACCCCGGGAGAGACGAACTCGCCCTCGTGGCGGGCCGGGTCGGGGACCCGGGGCCCTGCCGCGAGGGCGAGGACGCCTGGCTGCCGGTCAGATCAGTCGGCTTCCCGGCTCAGAACTGGAGTGCCCAGGCGTCGATCCGCCCGGTGTCGAAGTTCGCGTTGTCGCTGACCCGGAGCTTCCACGTGCCGTTCGCGGTCTCCGAGGAGGCGTTCACGGTGTAGGTGGTGTCGATGTTGTCGGCGCTGCCGCCGGTGCCGTACGCCTTCAGCGTGTACGCCGTGCCGTCGGGGGCGATCAGCTGGACCTGGAGGTCACCGATGTAGGTGTGGACGATGTGCACCTCGACGGCCAGGGCCGAGGGGGCGTTGCCGGAGACGCCGGAGACCGTCACCGGGGACTCGGCGGTGGCGTTGTCGGCGATGGCCTGGTCGGCGGTGTTCTCGAAGCGCGGGCCGGGCGGGGTGGTCGTACCGCCGCCGACGTTCAGGAGCCGGTTGGGCGAGCCGCTGCCGGGGCTGGTGACGACGCCGGTGGTCGCGGCGGACGTCAGCGCGGCGGAGACCTGCGCGGGCGTGGCCGTGGGGTTGGCGGCCAGGTGCAGGGCGGCGGCGCCGGCGACGTGCGGGCTCGCCATGGAGGTGCCGGAGATGGTGTTGGTCGCGGAGTCGCTCGTGCTCCAGGCCGAGGTGATGGACGAGCCGGGGGCGAACAGGTCCAGGACGGAGCCGTAGTTGGAGTAGCTCGCCTTCGCGTCGCTCGACGTCGTCGCGCCGACCGTGACGGCCTCGGTGACGCGGGCCGGGGACCGGGTGGAGGCGTTGGTGGACTCGTTGCCGGCCGCGACCACGAAGGTGACGCCGGAGGTGATGGCGTTGCGGACGGCCGTGTCGATGGCCGTGTCGCCGGGGCCACCGAGGGACATGTTGGCGACGGCGGGCTTGACCGCGTTCCGCGCGACCCAGTCGATGCCGGCGACGACCTGCGCGGTGGTGCCCTGGCCGGAGTTGTTCAGCACGCGGACGCCGACGACCTTGGCCTTCTTGGCGACGCCGTAGGCGTTCCCGGCGACCGTGCCGGCGACGTGCGTGCCGTGGCCGTGGCCGTCCTGGGCGGTGTTGTCGTTGTCGACGGCGTCGTAGCCGTAGGAGGCGCGACCTCCGAAGTCGCCGTGCGTGATGCGGACGCCGGTGTCGATGACGTACGCCGTGACGCCCTCGCCCGCCGAGTCGGGGTAGGTGTAGGAGCTGTTCAGCGGCAGGTTCTTCTGGTCGATGCGGTCCAGGCCCCAGGAGGGCGGGCTGGGCTGCGTCGCGGTGATGGAGAACGTCCGGTTCTGCACGACGGAGGCGATGGCCGGGTCGGCGGCGAGACGTTTCGCCTCGGACGCGGAGGCCTCGACCTCGTAGCCGTTCAGGGCCTTGGTGTACGTGCGCTCGATGTCGGCGCCGTACTTGTGCGCGAGGGCGCGGCCCGCGGCGGAGCCGGCCTTCTCGGTCTTCAGGGTGACGATGTAGCTGTCGGCGACGGCGTTCGCGGCGCCCTCGTACTGGACGCGTCCTTCGGCGGCGGCCGGTGCCGCGCCGGCGGGGAGGGCGGAGACGAGGCTCGCGACGAGCGCCGCGGTGGCCGTCGCGCCGAGCGCGGCCAGTCTTCGCCGGGTGGGTCTGTGGGGAGTACGCATCACTGCCATCTGAGGGGTCCTCCTCAATCGGTGGTGCGCTGTGGGGTGTGGTGCACGCCCGTGGGAGCACCCGGGAGTCACGGCCGAGAGTCATGACCATGCCAACCAGGGGATGACTCCTGTGCGTCAGCCGAAAGATTGAGGCCTCCACAGGAATTGCACAAGGGCCCTGCACGGACCGGCAGGACCCTTGTGACGGGTCGTCAGTCGTCGAAGCCCGTGCTCCGGCTCCGCTTCTCCCAGGCCAGCACCTCGTCCCGCACCCGGTCCAGATGCCCGAGCACCGCGCTGACGCCGTCGTCGCCGAGCGGCAGGCGCAGGGGCGTGGGGTCGGCCTCCAGCGCGGCGAGGATCAGGGCCGCGGCCTTGGCCGGGTCGCCCGGCTGCGTGCCGTCGCCGCCCGCGACCAGGCCGCGGGTCTCGCTCACCTTGCCGTACACGCCGCTGTCCTGGCTGGCGCCGACCCGCCCGGTCTCGAACAGGCCGGTGCGGAAGGCGCCCGGCTCGACGATCAGCACCTTGATCCCGAACTCGGCCACCTCGTCCGCGAGCCCCTCGGACATGCCCTCCAGGGCGAACTTCGTGGCGCTGTACGCCGAGAAGCCCGCGAAGGACAGCTGGCCGCCCATGCTGCTCATCTGCACGATCGCGCCCGAGCGCCGCTCGCGCATGTGCGGCAGCACGGCCCGGGTGAGGGCGGCCGGGCCGAAGACATGCACCTCGAACAGAGCCCGCAACTCCTCCTCGGTGGTCTCCTCCAACGCCCCGACGTGCGTCCGGCCCGCGTTGTTGACCAGGACGTCGATCCGCCCGTGCCGCGCCACGACGTCCCGTACCGCGGCCGCGGCGGCGCCCGTGTCGGCGACGTCCAGGCGCAGTGCCTCCACCCGGCCGGGGTGGGCGGCGACCAGGTCGTCCAGCGCCTCGGGGCGGCGGGCCGCGCCCACCACGACATCGCCCGCGGCGAGGGCGGCCTCGGCGATCGCCCTCCCGAAACCACTGCTCGCGCCCGTGATCAGCCAGACCTTGTCCATGACCGCTCCTCGTGTCGTGATGCCGTGTCGTGTCGTGGTGCCGTGTCGTGCCGCGCCTTCTTGCTGGTGCGTCAACCACCCTTGCCCTTCGGGCAGTTGTCTGTCCAAGGCATTTGGTGACAGCCGGCGGCCATGACAGGCGGAGGGCGTTGGCGGGACGCGCGTGCGGCGGACGGCGGCCGCCCCGTCCGGGCCGGTCCGCCGTCCGCCGCCTGGGGCGTCCTACTGGGCCAGGTAGAGGCTCAGGTGCTGCCCGGTGTGTGAGTGCGCCGCCCGGGCCAGGTCGGCCGGGGTGCCCGTGAAGACGATCTCGCCGCCGGTGTTGCCGCCCTCCGGACCGAGGTCGATGACCCAGTCGGCCTGGGAGATCACGGCCAGGTCGTGCTCGATGACGATGACGGTGTTGCCCCGGTCGACGATCCGGTTGAGCAGGCCGACGAGGTTGTCGATGTCGGACAGGTGGAGGCCGGTGGTCGGCTCGTCGAGGATGTAGACGGTGCCCGAGCCGGAGAGCCGGTCGGCGAGCTTGAGCCGCTGGCGCTCACCGCCGGACAGGGTGGCCAGGGACTGGCCGAGGCCGAGGTAGCCGATGCCGGTCTCGATCAGGGCGTTGGCCTTGGCCCGCAGCGGTCCCGAGAGGAAGAACTCCCCCGCCTCCTCGGCGGACATCTCCAGCACGTCCGCGATGTTCTTGCCGCGCACCCGGTGCTGGAGCACCGACTCCTTGAAGCGGCGGCCCTCGCAGACCTCGCAGTGCGTGGTGACCGGGTCCATGTAGGCGACCTCGGTGATGAGCAGGCCGCGCCCCTCGCACTCCTCGCAGGCGCCCTTGGAGTTGAAGCTGAAGAGGCTGGCGTCCTCGCCGCTGGCCTTGGCGAACAGCTTGCGGATCGGGTCCATCAGCTTGAGGTAGCTCGCCGGGGTGGACCGCGAGGAGCGCGGGATGGGCGACTGGTCGACGAACACGGCCCCGGGGTACTGGGCGCGGAAGGCGTGGGCGATCAGGGAGCTCTTGCCCGCGCCGGCCACTCCGGTGACGGCGGTCAGGACGCCGGTGGGGATCTCGGTGGAGACGTTCTTCAGGTTGTTCGCCGTCGCGTTCACGATCGGCAGGGTGCGGCCCCACGGGCGGGGGTTCTCCTTGATCCCGCCGGTGCGCCGCAGCCCCTGCCCGGTCAGTGTGTCCGCGGCGCGCAGTTCCTCGTGGGAGCCCTCGAAGACGATGGTGCCGCCGTGGACGCCCGCCCGGGGGCCGATCTCGACGACGTGGTCGGCGACCGCCATGACGTCCGGGTCGTGCTCCACGACGAGGACCGTGTTGCCCTTGTCGCGCAGGGCACGCAGCAGGTCGTTGAGCCGGCTGACGTCACGGGGGTGCAGGCCCACGCTGGGTTCGTCGAAGATGTAGGTCAGCCCGGTCAGTTCGCTGCCGAGGTGGTTGACGAGCTTGAGCCGCTGGCCCTCGCCGCCGGAGAGCGTGGAGGTGGAGCGGTCCAGGGTGAGGTAGCCGAGGCCGATGGCCTGGATCTGCTCCAGGGTCTCGATGATGGTGGTGACGAGCGGCGTGTCGAGCCGCTCCCGCAGCGTGGCGACGACGCCGATGAGGTCGCTGACCTGCATCTGGGACCAGTCGGCGATGTTGTGGCCGTCGATGCGGGTGGCGAGTGCCTTCTGGTTGAGCCGGGCGCCCTCGCAGGTGGGGCAGACGCCCTCGGTGAAGAACTCGGCCGCCTTGTCGCGCGCGGCCTTGCTCATGCCGCCCGTGTCCCGCTTCAGGTGGCGGCGGACGAAGCTGTCCACCAGGCCCTCGTAGCGCAGGGACAACACGTTGCCGTTGGGGTAGGTCACCTCGACCGTGCCGCTGCTGCCGTGCAGCAGGGTGTGCATCTCCTCGTCCGTGTAGTCCGCGAGCTTCTTCTCGGCGTCCAGGCGCTCGTAGTTGGCGTAGAACTGCCAGTTCGCGCTGCCGACGGTGTAGCCGGGGAGGAGGATGGCGCCCTCGGCGATCGACTTCCCGCGGTCGATCATCAGCTCGGGGCTGACGCGCCGGGCGCGGCCGAGGCCCTCGCACTCGGGGCACATGCCCTTGGGGTCGTTGAAGGAGTAGAGCCAGGTCTGGCCGAGGCCGTCGTTGCCGTGGTTGGCGAAGAGCACGCGCATCACGGTGTAGACGTCGGTGACCGTGCCGACGGTGGAGCGGGCGTTGCCGCCGAGGGGCCGCTGGTCGACGACCACGGGGGTGGTGAGCCTGGTGACCGCGTCGACGTGCGGCCGTTCGAACTTGGGCAGGTCGTGCCGGATGTTCCAGGGGAAGGTGGCGTTGAGCTGCCGCTGGGCCTCCACGGCGACGGTGTCGAAGACCAGGGAGGACTTTCCGGAACCGGAGACGCCGACGAAGACGGTGATGCGGTTCTTGGGGATGACGAGGGAGACGTCCCTCAGGTTGTTCTCTCGGGCACCGACGACCTGAATGCCCTCGTCGGTTGCGGTGACCGGCGTCTGGTTCACGAATCATCCTCTCTGCGTCGGGTGAGTCGTCGAGGCGGTGTGACGCGTCGAGCTCACTGCACCTGCGCGCGGACGGCGCGCAGGAGTTCGGGGTCCTGCGGTTCGACGGTGGGGCCGAAGCGCCCCACGCAGTGGCCGGCGGACGAGACGAGGAACTTCTCGAAGTTCCAGCGCACGTCGCCGGTGTGGCCCTCCGCGTCGGCGAAGGGCGTCAGGGCGGCGTAGAGGGGGTGGCGGCCCGCTCCGTTGACGTCGGTCTTCTCGGTGAGGGGGAACGTGATCTGCTGGACGGCGCAGAAGTCGGCGATCTCCTCGGGGGTGCCCGGTTCCTGCTCGCCGAACTGGTTGCAGGGCACCCCGATGACGCTGAGCCCGTCCTCGTGGTGGCGGCGGGCGAGTGTCTCCAACCCGGCGTACTGGCCGGCCAGGGCGCAGCGGGAGGCGACGTTGACGATGAGCAGGGTCCGGCCGCGGTGGCGGGACAGCAGGTCGGGCTTGCCGTTCAGGTCCGCGATGGCGATGTCGAAGACGGTCATGCCGTGCACGCTAGGTTCGTCCGCTCCGGACGCGGTCGACGTCGCATCGTGGGGTCCTCGCGCTCCGCTCGACGGATCGCCCGCCGGGAGGCGGGCAGGCTGAGGGGGTGTGAGCCGACCCGGGGGATTAGCCGGCTCACACCCCGGTACAGGGGCCCTTACCTGCTCAGGGCCCGGTACTTGCGGACGGCCAGCGGGAAGAACACCGCGAAGATCGCGAGCGGCCAGACGAAGGACATGAGCATCGCGTGCTCGGCGATCCAGGAGGTGCCGCCCACTCCGGGGTTGCCGAACAGCTCACGGGTGGCGTGGGCGGTGGACGACAGCGGGTTCCACTCGGCGATGGCCGCCAGCCAGCCCGGCATCATCTCCGGGGAGGCGAAGGTGTTGGCGACGATGCCGAGCGGGAACAGCAGGGTGTAGACGGCGGAGGCGGCCTCCGGGGTCTTGATGATCAGGCCGAGGTAGATGCCGACCCAGAGCAGGGCGAAGCGCAGCAGGAGCAGGAGCGCGAAGGCGCCGAGCGCCTGCATGAACCCGTCGTTCCAGCTCCATCCGGCGATGACCCCGCAGCCCATGAGGATCATCAGGACCACGGTGCTGTAGAGCATGTTGACGATGCTCTGCCCGATGACCACGGAGGCGGCGGACATGGGCATGGAGCGGAACCGGTCGGTGACGCCCTTGGAGGCGTCGGCGGTGACGCCGGCCATGGTCTCGCCGATGCCGAAGGCCATCGACATGACGAACATGCCGGGCATCAGGAAGTCCATGTAGTCCCCGCCGCCCTCGACCTGCATGCCGCTGCCGAAGATGCCGCCGAACAGCAGCACCATCAGGATCGGGAAGGCGAGGCCGGCCAGGATCTGGGTGGGGTTGCGGGCCCAGTGGGACAGTCCGCGGAGCGTGAGCGTCCAGGAGTCCGCGAGGACCCAGCCCAGTTTGGCCAGCGGGTTCCTGGGCAGTTCGGGCGCGATGATCGCGGTCATGACTGGGCGACCTCCTTGAGGCTCTGCTCGGCGGACGTGGCCGCCCCGTTGCCGGTCAGGTTCAGGAACACCTCGTCGAGAGTGGGCCTGCGCAGGGCGATGTCCTCGGCCTCGATGCCGGCGTCGTCGAGTTCGCGGGCGACGGCGGTGAGGGCGGCGACCCGGTTGTCGACGACGACGCTGATGCGCCGGTTGTCGGCGTCCGTCTCGGGCTCGGAACGCAGCAGGGTGCCGATCGTGTGGGTGGCGCGTTCGAGGTCGTGGGCGCGGCGGAGGACGACGTCGATCCGGTCCCCGCCGATCTTGTTCTTGAGCTGGTCCGGGGTGCCGGACTCGACGACCCTGCCGTTGTCGATCAGGGCGATGCGGTCGGCGAGCTGGTCGGCCTCCTCCAGGTACTGGGTGGTCAGCAGGACCGTGCGGCCCTCGGCGATCAGGCCTCGGACGGACTCCCAGACGTCGTTGCGGCCCCGCGGGTCGAGCCCGGTGGTGGGCTCGTCGAGGAACAGCACGGACGGGGCCAGGATGAGGCTGGCGGCGAGGTCGAGCCGCCGGCGCATACCGCCGGAGTACTGCTTGGCCGGCTTGCCGGCGGCCTCGGTGAGGCCGAAGCGCTCCAGCAGTTCGTCGGCCCGGGCCTGGGCGTTGCGTTTACCGATGTGGTATAAGCGCCCGAACATCACGAGGTTCTGACGGCCGCTCAGGTCCTCGTCCACCGCGGCGTGCTGGCCGAGGAGTCCGATGCTGTAGCGGACCTGGGCCGACTGGGTGGCGACGTCGTAGCCGGCGACCCGGGCTGTTCCCTCGTCGTACTTCAGCAGGGTGGAGAGGATGCGGACCGCGGTGGTCTTTCCGGCACCGTTCGGGCCGAGGAGCCCGTAGACGACACCTCGGGGTACCTCCAGGTCGAGTCCCGCGAGGGCCTCCTTGTCGCCGTATTTCTTCTTCAGAGCTTCGGTCTGGATCGCCAGGTCGGCGCCGCCCATGCCCGCCCCTTCTTTCGGGTGCTCAAATTTGTGTACCCGGCGAGCATAGAGGAGGGCGGCCCGGATATTCAAGTTTTAGTACCCCTCGTCGGCGCCTTCCTCCCGGGCGTCCCAGTGGTCACGGTGGGCGGCGTACCACTCGACCGTCTCGCGCAGCCCGTCCTCGAGCGACCAGCGGGGCGCGTAGCCCAGTTCGCGGCGGATCTTGGAGTCGTCCACGGCGTACCGGAAGTCGTGCCCCTTGCGGTCCTCCACCCGCCGCACGAGGTCCCAGTCGCGTCCGCAGAGTGCGAGGAGGCGGCCGGTCATCTCCTTGTTGGTCAGGTGGGTGCCGCCGCCGACGTTGTAGACCTCCCCCGGCCGGCCCCGGTCCAGCACCAGCCGCACCGCGTGGCAGTGGTCGTCCACGTGCAGCCACTCGCGCAGGTTCGAGCCGTCCCCGTACAGCGGGACCGGCTGCCCGTCGAGGAGCCGGGTGACGAACAGCGGGACCAGCTTCTCGGGGTGCTGGCCGGGGCCGTAGTTGTTGGCGCAGCGGGTGATGCGCACGTCGAGGCCGTGGGTGCGCCAGTACGACCGGGCGATGAGGTCGGCCGACGCCTTGGACGCCGCGTAGGGCGAGTTGGGCAGCAGCGGCTCGTCCTCCGTCCAGCGCCCCTCGGCGATGGAACCGTACGTCTCGTCCGTGGAGACCTGGACGAAGACGCCGATCGCGTGCCGCAGCGCCGCTTCGAGCAGGGCCTGCGTGCCGAGCACGTTGGTGCGGACGAAGGCCTCGGCGCCCGCCACCGAGCGGTCGACGTGCGACTCCGCGGCGAAGTGGACGACCGCCTCGTGGCCCGGGAACACCTTGTCCAGCAGGGTGGTGTCGCAGATGTCGCCGTGCACGAAGGTCAGCCGCGGGTGGTGCGCCGGCAGGTTGTTCAGCGTCCCCGCGTAGGTGAGCTTGTCCAGGACGGTCACCCGGTCGTCCTCGTGCCCGGGGTACCCGCCGCTCAGCAGCGTTCTGACGAAGTGCGAGCCGATGAAGCCGGCCGCACCGGTCACCAGGATGTTCACGGTTCTCCCGTCCTCGTCTCAGTCAGCGGGCCGCGGCCACCGGGCGGTGACGTGCCGTCAGTTTCTCGAGTGTGGGCACCACTTCGTTGGGGCTCGGCGCCGACAGCATGGCCAGGCGCAGCCGTCGGGCGCCTTCCGTGAACGAGGGGTCGTCGAGCACCCGCACGAGCTTGTCGCGCAGGACCTCGACGGTCAGGCCCTCGGAGTGCAGGTGCAGCCCCGCCCCCAGCTCCTCCACCCGCTGCGCCCGGTAGATCGCGTCCCACATCCAGCCGAGCGCCACCTGCGGCACCCCGTACGCGGCGGCGGTCGCCCACGTCCCGGCACCGCCGTGGTGGACGATCGCCGAGCAACTGGGCAGCAGGGCCAGCAGGGCCACGTGGTCGACCACCCGCGTGTTGTCCGGCACCCGCGACACCTGGGCGAGTTCCTTCTCGCTCAGCGTCGCCACCACCTCGACGTCCAGGTCGGCCAGCGAGGCGAAGACGTCGTCGACGTCGACGGCGTTGGGGAACTCCGTGTCCCGGATGGTGAGCCCGAGGGTGAGGCAGACCCGGCGGCGCTCCGGCGGCCGGCGCAGCCAGTCCGGCACGACGGCCGGACCCGGACCGTTGTACGGCACGTAACGCGTGGGCACCGTCGGCAGCCCCAGCTCCATCCGCACGCCGGGGGGCATCTGGTCGACCGACCACTGCCCCGTGACCACGTCGGGGTCGAAGGCGGCGCCGTGCCGGTCGAGGGTGTACGCCAGCCACTCCTCCAGCGGGTCGTCGCGCAGTTCCGCGGGCAGTTCCGCCTGCCGCCGGCGCAGCGTCAGGTGGGTGTTCGCGAACAGGTCGGGGAAGGCCAGGAGCCGGGCGTGGGCGGCCCCGGTCGCCTTGGCGGCGACGGCGCCGGCGAAGGTGAAGGGCTCCCAGAGCACCAGGTCCGGCTGCCAGAACCGGGCGTAGTCGACGAGCGCGTCGATCATCGAGTCGTTGTTGATCTGCGCGTAGAAGGTCGCCGTCAGCATCGCGTTCGACGCCCGCAGGAAGTCGAGGCTCAGCCGCTCCGGGCGGTTCTCCAGGTAGTCGCGGTCCAGGTGGTGCATGAGCATCCCGGGACCGACGGTGGGGATGACGGCGTCCATCCGGTGGTCGTCGCCCACCGGCACGGCCGTCAGACCGGCCCGGGTGATGCTCTCGACCGCGGCCGGCTGGCCGGCCACCCGGACCTCGTGCCCGGCGGTCCGCAGCGCCCAGGCGAGCGGAACGATGCCGTTGAGATGGGCGTCCTGTGCGAAGGCTGTCAGCAGTACACGCACCGAGGTGCTCCTCCCCTGGTGATGGTCGGTCCGGTCATGCGACCGGGAAGCGCAGGACGCCGCGCAGCACCGCCGAGCGCATGCGGTGCAGCACCTCGGCGCCCGTGCGCAGGCCGGGCCGCAGCTCGGCGAGGACGCGCACCGCGGCTTCCGTCTGGAGGCGGACCAGCGCCTCGGTGACCGGGGCGGCGGGACCGCCGAGCAGGGTGAGCGACCGGTCGCCGTCGGCGCGGCCGGGGACGAAGGCGTCCGGGTCGGCGAAGGCCTCCGGGTCGCGGTTGGCCGCGTCGACGAGCACCACGACGCGCCGGCCCTCCTCGACGGTCTTGCCGTCGAACTCGGCCTGCTCGCGCGCGATACGGCTCTCGAACCGCAGCGGCGGGGCCAGCCGCAGGGCCTCGCGGACCGCGGCGCCGGCCCGTTCGGGCTCCCGCCCGATCCGCTCCCACTCCTCGCGGTGGTCCAGGAGGACCCGCACCGCGTTGCACACGGCGGTCGCGGTGACCTCGACGCCCACCACGACGGCGAGCGTCCCGACGGCGACCGCGTCCTCGGGCGACACGCCGTCGAGCGCGGCGAGGCCGGTGGCGCGGCCGCTGCCGACCAGGCGGGTCAGCTCGGTGGAGAGGTCCGTCACGGCCGTGAACAGCGCCCGGGCGGCCGCCAGTTGCTGCGGGCAGTGGCCGGCGTCCAGGGCGGTGGCGAGACCCGCGTGCAGTTCGGGCAGGCGCTGCCGCGTCTCCTCGGGCAGGCCGAGCACGTCGGCCACCACGCGCAGCGCGGCCGGGACGGCGACGTCCCGGTACAGGTCGAACCGTTCGCCGGTCGCGGCGAGCGCCTGGCGGTAGGCCGCCTCGATCTCCGGCAGCCGCGCGGCGAGCGCCTCGGCCGACAGCAGCGGGGCCGCGGCCCGGGCCAGCGCGCGGTAGTCGGCCGGATCGCGGTTGAGCTGGGCGTCGTCGAGGGGGACGACGTGGCACAGCAGGGGGTTGTCCCAGACGTCGACACCCGGGTGGGCCTGCGGCCCCTCCTCGGCGTGGCGCGGGGAGAACCGCTCGTCGCCGAGGATCCGGGCGCCGAGCTCGCGGTGCGCGGTGACCCACGCGCCGATGCTGCTCTCGTGCAGGCCCTGTTCGCGGGCGCGCGCCCCGTGGTCGAGGGGGTCGTCGTCCCCGGCGCGCAGGATCATGGCGAAGGGGTCGCCCTGGGCGCCGAAGATGAACTGGACGCCTCGGATGGTCAGCAGATGCCGGCCCAACTCGCTGTTGGTCTGATCGGTCAGCATGACACCGTCCTTGGGAGAAGAGTCCTGACAAGGTGAGGGAGGCCCGCGGATCCGGCGGAGGGCCGTGGATCCGGCGGACGAGGAAGGGGCGAAGCGCCACGGGCGACGCTAGGCCGCGTGCCTACAAAGGCACTCGACACGCGCTACACGGGCCGCGCGTCCGGTACGCCGGCGCGTTCCCGTAGCGCCGCGGCGGCGGCGCGTACGGCGGTCACGTCGTCCTCGGCGGTTCCCGGCCGGGCCGGCAGCAGCGGGACGACGGCGGAGCGGCCGGAACGCACGGCCGGGTGGCGGCGGGCCAGCTGCGACAGCCCCTGCCCCGGACCGGCCTCCACGAGCACCGGGTCGCCCTGGGCGAGGAGGGCCTCGAGGGCGGGCCAGAACAGCACCGGCGCCACCGGCTGCCTGCTCCAGAAGGCCGGGTCCTTCGCCTCCGCGGGCGTCAGGAACCGGCCCGTGTACCCGGACATGACCGGGATCCGGGGCTCGCCGACGGGCAGGGCGGCGATCCGCTCGTCGGCACCGCGCATCGCCGGGGCGAGGGCGGGGCTGTGGAACGCCGTGGAGGCGGGTACGCGCTGGAGCACGAACCCGGCGTCGGCCAGTGCCGCCGTGACGGTGCGCAGCGGGCCGTCGAGTCCGGCCAGGACCGTCTGCCGCGGGGCGTTGACGGCGCCGACGACCACGCCGTCGGTGAGGAAGGGCGCCACCTCCTCCCGGGTGGCGGCGACGGCGACCATCCCGCCGGGCGGCGCGTCCGCCAGCCGGGCGACGCGGTCGTGCACCATGGCGGCGGCGTCCGGCAGCGTGAAGACGCCGGAGAGGACCGCGGCCGCCACCTCGCCGATGCTGTGGCCGAGCAGGGCGACGGGCCGCACGCCCCAGCCGAGCACGAGCCGCCCGATGGCGTAGTCCACCGCGAAGAGCAGGGGCTGGGAGCGCGTGACGTGGTCCATCAGCGCGGTGTCGCGGGACCCGAGCCAGTCCTCGCGCAGGCCGGTGCCGTGGCCGCCCGGCCCACCGGCGTCCGCCAGGGCGGTCAGGGCCTCGTCCATCGCCTCCGCGAAGACGGGCTCGGCGGCCAGGAGGCCCGCTGCCATGCGCGGGTGCTGTGCTCCCTGGCCGGGCAGCAGCAGGGCGACCGGGCGCGTACCGCCGTCCCGCCCGTCCGCTGCCGTGCGGACGTCGTTCATCGGTCCCTCCAGGAAGGTGCGTCGAGGATCTCGACAACGGCGCAGGACCAGCTGAAGCCGGCGCCGACGCCGAAGAGCAGGCACGTGTCACCCGGGCCGAGCTCCCCGGCGGTGACCAGGTGGTCGAGCCCGGCGAAGGGGTCTCCGGCGCCCAGGTGCCCGATCGTCCGGCTCCAGGACCAGGTGCTGCGCGCGGGGTCGATGCCGAACTTCGCGAAGTACGCGACGTGCAGGCGGCGGTGACCCAGGTGCGGCAGGACGAACCGGTCGATGTCCGCGAGGCCCAGCCCGGCGTCGGCGAGCGCCTGCTTGACGACGGCCTCCTGCGCCGCGGCGACCCGGGCCACGGTCGGCGCCACGCCGTGGCGGGCCAGGAAGTCCCGCTTGTGCGCGTCGAGGTCGACGACGTCGCGGTGACTGAACGGGGCGGGCCCGAACGGGTCGTCGCCGCGGTGCATGCCCTCCAGGTCGGGTGCGGACACGGTCGCGATGCTGCGGACCCGGGCGAACCCGGAGTGCCGCGACACCACGAGGGCGGTGCCGCCGTCGCCGTAGACGGTTCCCGGGTCGCTGCGCCACCGGTCGAACCCCGGCGGGCAGAACCGGTCCCCGGTGGTCAGCAGGGCCGCCACCCGGGCCGGGTCGGCGGCCAGGTAGGCCCAGGCCAGGTCGAGTGCCGCCATGCCGCCGTTGGAGACCTGCCGGATCTCCATCGCCGGGCACTGGTTGCCGACGGCGGCCCGCTGGACGTACGAGGCGGGGGCCCACAGGTCGAAGCCCTGGTAGTAGAAGCTGGCGTGCAGCACCAGGTCGATGTCGCCCGGTTCGGCGGCGGCCCGCTCCAGCGCGGTCCGGGCGGCCCGGGCCGCCATCTCGGGGGCGGGCTCGCCCGCGGAGACCGTCACCGACTCCATCCGGGTGGAGCGGGCGACGGCGGCCTCGCAGCGCCCGTCCGCGACCGCGTCCGCGACCCGTTCGGCCGAGGGCAGCCACGTCCCGGTGGCCCTGATGTACAACGCGCCGTCGTTCACGCCGCCGTCCTCTCCTCGGGCCGGTGCGCGACGGCGTCGCCGGGCGCGGGGGCCCGGACGACCAGGGCGCTGTTGAAGCCGTGGTGGCCGCGGGCCAGGACCAGGGCCGCCGTGCCGGAGACCGGCCGGGGCCGTCCGAGGACGAGGTCGAGGCCGTACGTGTCGGGCACCCGCGAGACGTTGACCGTGGGCGGGGCGATCCCGTCGCGCAGGGTCAGCAGGGCGGTGACCACGTCGAGCGGCCCGGCACCGGAGTAGAGCCGGCCGGTGGCCGTCTTGGGCACCGTGACCGGGACTCCTCCCGGGCCGAAGACCTCGGTGAGCGCCGCGGCCTCGGCCGCGTCGAGTTCGGGCACGCCGGCACCGTCGGCGAAGACGACGGCGATGTCCTCCGGCGCGGCTTGGGCGTCGGCGAGCGCCTGCTCGACGGCCCGGCGCAGGGCCGGGGGGCGCCCGGACCCGGGGCGCGGGTCGAAGGTGGCGCCGAACCCGGCGATCTCGCCGTAGTGACCGCGTCCGCGCGCCCGGGCCCCCTCGGCGCTCTCCAGGGTGAGCAACGCCCCGCCCTCGCCGGGCAGATGACCGGAGGCCCGGTCGTCGAAGGGCAGGTAGGCGTCGGCGGTGAGCCGTCCGCCGGCCAGCTGGGCGGCCATGCCGTACGGGCACAGGGAGCAGTCCATGCCGCCGGAGATCATCAGCCGGGCCCCCGCGCGGATCTGGCGCCGGGCGTGGGCGAGGGCGTCCAGGCCGCCGGCCTGCTCGCCGACGAAGACGCCGGTCGGCCCGTTCATGCCGTGCCGGATGGAGATCTGGCCGGTGTTGACGGCGTAGAACCAGGCGAAGGACATGTAGGCGCTGACCTTCTTGGGGGACTCGCCCCACAGGTGCTGGAGTTCGCGCTGGCCGAAGCCGAAGCCGCCGGAGGCACCGGCCGTGACGACGCCGCGTTCCAGCGACGGCACCGCGTCGAGGTCGATGCCGGCGTCGGCGACGGCCCAGTCGGCCGCGGCCAGGGCGAACTGGGTCATGCGATCGGTCTGCGGGATCAGCCGGCTCGGCAGGTGGTCGCCCGCCTCGAACCCGGTCACCTCCCCGGCCCGGCGGGTCGGATAGCGGCTGGGGTCGAACGCCTGCACGCGCCGGATGCCGTCGTCGCCGCGCAGGGTCGCCGCCCAGTAGGCGTCGAGTCCGATGCCGGTGGGGGCGACGACGCCGATGCCCGTGACCACGACGGGGGTCATGCGGCCCGCCCCTCGGGCCGGCGCAGCACCACCGCGCTCTGGAAGCCGCCGAAGCCGCTGCCCACGGTGAGCGCGGCCGACATGGTCCGCTCCCTGGCGTGCAGGGGGACGTAGTCCAGGTCGAGTTCGGGGTCGGGGTCGGTCAGGTTGGCGGTGGGCGGGATGACGCCGTGTTCGAGGGCCAGGGCGGTGGCGGCGACCTCGATGGAGCCGATGGCGCCGAGCGAGTGCCCGATCATCGACTTGATGGAGCTGACCGGGACGCGGTGGGCGTGGGAGCCGAGGCTGCGCTTGAGGGCCGCCGTCTCGTGCACGTCGTTCTGCTTGGTGGCGGTGCCGTGGGCGTTGACGTACCCGAGTGCCTCGGGGGCGAGCCGGGCCTCGTCGAGGGCGGCGTCGACGGCGGCGGCGAGCTCGCGTCCGTCGGTGCGCAGCCCGGTCATGTGGTACGCGTTGCCCCGGGAGGCGTAGCCGGCGATCTCGGCGTACACGTGGGCGCCCCGGCGCCGGGCCGCCGTCAGCTCCTCCAGGACCAGGACGGCGGCGCCCTCGCCGAGGACGAAGCCGTTGCGGGTGCGGTCGAAGGGGCGCAGCGCGGTCGCCGGGTCGTCGTTGCGGGGCGAGGTGGCGCGGATGGCGTCGAAGCAGGCCACGGTGATCGGGGAGATGGGGGCGTCGGTGGCCCCGGCGATCATCACGTCGGCGGTGCCCTCGCGGATGAGGGCGGCCGCGTGCCCGACCGAGTCGAGGCCGGAGGTGCAGCCGGCGGAGACGACGGTGCAGGGGCCTTCGGCGTCGGCCTCCCAGGCGAGTTCGGCGGCCATGGAGCTGGGCACGAAGTGGTCGTAGAGGTGCGCGCCGGCGGCGGTGTGGTCGACGAGCCACTCCTGTCCGCCGCCGCTCAGGGCGACGTACTCCTCTTCGAGTTTCTGGGTGCAGCCGACCGCGCTGCCGAGGCTGACGCCGGTGCGGTGGGCGGTGTCGGGGTCGGGCTCCAGGCCGCTGTCGGTGACGGCCTCGCGCAGCGCGACCAGGGCGAACTGCGCCGCTCGGTCGAGCCGTTCGACGTCCTCGGGGCTCAGGCCCTGCTCCGCGGCGTCGAAGTCGCACTCGGCCGCGATCCGGGAGCGGAACGGGGCGGGGTCGAACAGGCTGATGGTCCGGGTCGCGGTGCGGCCGCCGGTGACGGTCTCCCAGAACTGCTTGGTGCCGATGCCGCCGGGGGCCACCACCCCGATGCCGGTGATCACGACCCGCCGGGTCATCGCGCCTCCCCGGTGGCGCTGCGCCGCTCCAGGTAGAGGTTGGAGCTGCTGGTGCTGATCGCCCGCAGCGCCTCGGCGTGCGGCCGGAAGTCGCTCTGGCCGACCGCGGCGCGGAAGGAGGCGACGTCGGCCCAGCGGGCGATGTTGACGTAGCTGTGCGGCTGTTCCAGGTGGCGTACGAGGGTGTAGCCGAGGAAGCCGGGCTGGCGCTCCATGAAGCGTGCCGTGCGGGCGAAGACGTCCTCGAACTCCTCCGGGGTGGTGCGGAGGGTGAAGCTGTTGACGAAGGTGGCCGGGCCGCCGGAGGCGGGGCCGGGCTGATCGGCTGACATGGGATCGGTGCTCCTCATCGTCCGGGCGTCCGGCGACGCGTACGCCGAGGTCGGACTGAAACCCTCGGTGGCGTGCCTCGCGGTGCCCTAGAAGACGACTGGATCCCGCGCCCGGGTCAGGGACTGCCGCGCCCCAGCCGCACGGGGGTGCCGACGTCCCGCCGCCAGGCGTGGCCGAGTCCTGCGGCGGCGGCGATGGCGCTCCAGCCGGCCAGTTCGGCGCCCTGGTAGTGGACGATGTCGGAGCCGCTACGCCGGGGCAGCGCCCGGCCCGCGACGATCTCGGCGAGGGGCAGGGGTTCGTGCCGGGTGTCCTCGGCGGGACCGCGCGGAGGGACGAGGCTGACCTGCCGGACGGCGGGACCGCGCGGGGGCACGAGGCCGACCTGCCCGACGGCGGGGCCGGCGGCGGTCGGCGCGGCCGTGGCCGCCGTGGTGGCCGTGGTGGCCGTGGCGGTCTGGTCGATCAGGAGCGCCCCGGCCGCGAGCCATTCGGCGCGGACGCGCGGGTGACCGCCGGTGGTGGCGACGACGTCGGCGCCCGCTGCGGTGGCGCGGGCGTCCTCGGACGTGCGCACCCTGAGGCCGGTGCGCAGGGCGGCGGCCGTCGCGAGGTCCCGGGCCTGGGCCGGGTCCCGGCCGACGACGTGCACCTCGGAGAGCGAGGGCAGCGCGTGGTGCAGCACGAGCAGGCAGGACCAGGCCGGTTCGCCGGAGCCGAAGAGGCCGAGCAGGGAGGGGGCCGGCGGGGCGAGGTAGCGCGCGGCGAGCCCGGAGGGGATGGCGCTGCGCCAGCCGTCCAGGGCGCCGGCGTCGACCAGGCCGAGGAGTGATCCGTCGTCGGCCAGCAGCAGTTCCACGCGCGGGGCGGACTGGTCGGCGCCGGGGTCGAGGCGGACTGCGAAGCAGCGGCCGAAGGGGCCGGAGGTGTGGGGTCCCACGGTCAGCCGGCAGTGCGTGGCGGGGAGCAGGACCGGGGTCTCGGGGCCGAGCGCCGGCCCACGGCCGAGGAGCAGTCGCTGGACGTCGGAGAACCGCTCCTCCATGAAGGCCTCGTCGT
The DNA here is from genome assembly GCF_964272415.1 of Streptomyces sp. SudanB52_2052. NCBI lineage: Bacteria > Bacillati > Actinomycetota > Actinomycetes > Kitasatosporales > Streptomycetaceae > Streptomyces > Streptomyces sp. SudanB52_2052. Next base: position 3,263,802 of record NZ_OZ186796.1, read on the forward strand.
CGAAGGCGTCGTCCACGTCTTCGGAGGTCAGCATGATCGGCACAGCGGTCGTCCTCTCGGGACGGGCACGATGGGTATGCAAACTTGAGTATCACGGGGCGCGCGCGGTCATCCACCGAACTCCCGTCAACGGCCGGAAGGGCCCGCCCGTCAGGCGCCCTTCTCCTCCCCCGCCATGACGTAGGCGCCCGCCTCCAGGCGCTCGATCAGTGCCTCGGTCCAGGCGGCCTGGCTCGCGGCGCTGTGCTCCCAGAGGCCGAGGAGTTCGCGGATGTGGGCCCGCTGCGGCCGCTCGCCCGCCGTCTCGTCGACCTTCGCGATCAGCTCACCCTGCTCCGCCGAGAGCGACGCGATGCGCTCCCGCAACAGGGCGATCGCCTCCTCGCGGCTGAGCGCCGGCAGCAGGACGAGCGCCGCCCCCAGCATGTCCGGTCGGTTGTTCCCCTGGCGCAGCGCGTCGCGCAGCAGCCGGAAGAACTCCTCCTCGCCCGGGGGCGCGATCTCGTAGTCGACGCGGCCGGGCCAGTCGGGGATGTCGGTCGACTTCAGCAGGCCGTCCTTGGCCAGCTGCCTGAGCGCGTGGTAGATCGAGCCGAACTTGATGTGCGCCCATTCGTCGGCACCCCAGGACAACAGCTCGGAGCGGACCAGATAGCCGTGCGCCCGGCCGTGCATCCGCACGACCCCCAGGACGAGCAATCGCGTGGCGGACATCGTCTCCCTGCTGAATCTCCCTCACGGCACGGACCGGTATCCGGTGCTCCGCGCATCGGCCGGACCCCGCCGGCTGATCCCACGGTAGTACACGACCTGCTGTTCTCCGCGAGGGCGGGAGGCACCGACCGCGTCCGGCCGCCCCGCGTCGAGCGCCGCTGCAACGACTCTCGACTCCCGCACGAGGTCACGGCCCGAGGGTGGAGGCCCATCGCATACGGGTCGTTCGCCGGAACAGGGGTTGGGATGCGGGTACTCTTCACCACCTTCGCCGCCAAGTCGCACATGCACGCCCAGGTCACACTCGCCTGGGCCCTCAAGGCGGCGGGCCACGACGTCAGGATCGCCAGTCACCCCGATCTCGCCGACGAGATCACCCGTACCGGGCTGACCGCCGTCGGGGTCGGGGAGGAACTGCATCTCGACGAGCAGATGCAGGAGACCCAGGAGAACATCGGCCAGGACGTCGACCAGCTGGAGAGCCAGGCACAGGTCGGTCTCGACATGAGCGAGACCCGCCCGGAGCGGCTCACCTGGGACTACACACTCGGTGTGTTCACGGCCATGACCTCGGTCGTCTTCCAGAACTGCTGCTCCGACCAGATGGTCGACGAGCTGGTGGAGCACTGCCGCTCCTGGAAGCCCGACCTGGTCCTGTGGGACACCATGACCTTCGCGGGCGCCATCGCCGCCATGGCCACGGGGACGGCGCACGGCCGGCTGCTCTTCGGGATGGACCTGGCGGGCAAGATGCGCGAGACCTTCCTGGAGCAGCTGGCGGCGCGTCCGCCGGAGCTGCGGGACGACCCGCTGCGCGAGTGGCTCACCTGGAGCCTGGAGCGGCACGGCGCCTCCTTCGAGGAGGCCGCGGTGACGGGCGACTTCACCGTCTGCCCGCTGCCGGCGTCCATGCGGTTCCCGCTGGACCTGCACTACGTGCCGATGCGGTACGTGCCGTACAACGGCCAGTCCACCGTGCCGCAGTGGCTCCAGGAACCGCCGAAGCGGGGCCGCCGGGTGTGCATCACGCTGGGTGTGGCGCACCGCGAGGTGCTGGGCGCCGACCGGGCGTCCATCGGCGACCTGCTGGAGGCCGTCGCGGGGCTCGACGACGTCGAGGTCGTCGCCACGCTCAACGAGAACCAGCTGAAGGACTTCGACACCCTGCCGGACAACGTGCGGGCCGTCGACTTCGTCCCGCTCGACGCGCTGCTGCCCACCTGCGACGCGGTGATCCACCACGGCGGGTCGGGCAGCTTCGGCACGGCGATGATCCACGCCGTGCCCCAGCTCATCGTCGTCGACGGCGTCTGGGACACCATCAACAAGGCCCGCTACCTGGAACGGCGCCAGGCCGGGCTCTACGTGCCCGGCAAGCTCAGCGCGAAGGGACTGCGCGAGCTGCTCGTCCGCCTGCTCGAGGAACCGGTCTTCAAGCGCAACGCCGAGGCCCTGCGGCGCGAGGCGCTCGCCGCTCCCGCCCCCGCGCAGGTCGTCCCCACGCTGGAGCGCCTGGCCGCCGAGCACCGCCGCCGGTGACCGGCGCGAGACACCCGCACCGGGGCCACCGGCCCTGCCGTACCCCCCTACCTCCCGGACGGTGAACAAAGCGATGCAGATCCGTAAGCTCAAGGTCGAGGGTGCCTACGAGTTCACCCCCCGTCAGTTCCGCGACCACCGCGGGCTGTTCGTCTCGCCCTTCCAGCTGGAGGCGTTCCAGCAGGCGCTGGGGCGGCCGCACTTCCCGGTCGCGCAGACCAACCACAGCATCTCCCGGCGCGGCACGGTCCGCGGCATCCACTTCACCGTCACCCCGCCAGGTACCGCGAAGTACGTGTACTGCGCGCGCGGCCGGGCCCTCGACATCGTGGTCGACCTGCGGGTCGGCTCGCCCACCTTCATGCAGTGGGACGCGGTCGAGATGGACCAGGTCCACTTCCGTGCCTCGTACTTCCCGGTCGGCGTCGGCCACGCCTTCGTCGCGCTGGAGGACGACACCGTCATGTCCTACCTGCTCACGGGCCCGTACGTGGCCGAGAACGAGCTCGCCGTCGACATCTTCGACCGGGAGCTGGGCGTGCGGCTCCCCGCCGGTCTCGACACGGTGCAGTCGGAGCGGGACGCCGCGGCGCTGTCCTTCGCCGCGGCCCGGGCCCAGGGGCTGCTGCCCGACTACGCCGAGTCCGCGGCGGTCGAGGAGCGCCTGTGGCAGCCCTCCGGCATCGGCGCCTCGAGCTGAGCACGGCGATGTCCACCACCACGCAGGGCGGGGCGGCCGTCGGCACCGTGGCCGTGCTCGGCGCCACGGGGTGCGTCGGCCGCAGCGTCTGTGACGAACTGTCGCGCACCGGTCACCGGGTGCTGGCGGTGGCCCGGCACCCGGCGCCCCACACCCGCCCGCACGCCTTCGTCCCCCTCGACGTCGCCGGGACCGCGCCGGAGCGTCTCGCCGCGCTCCTCGACCGGTACGGCGTCACCGCGGTGGTCAATGCCACCGGCGGCTGGGGCACCACCGTCGAGGAGATGCGCCGGGCCCACATCGACCTCCTGGAGCGCCTGGTCGACGGCTGTGCCGCGACCTCCCGGCGGCTGCGGGTCGTCCAGCTGGGGTCGATCCACGAGTACGGGCCCGTGCCGGACGGCGTCCTCATCGACGAACACCGCGAGCCCGGCCCGCTCACCCCCTACGGACTGACCAAGCGCACCGGGTCCGAGCACCTGCTGGCCCAGACCCGGGCGGGCCGGGTGGACGGGGTGGTGCTGCGCGCGGTCAACGTGTGCGGGCCGCACACCACGACGGCCAGCTTCCTCGGCGCCGTCGTGGCCCGGCTGCGCGCCCTCGGCCCCGGCGACGAGCTCAGCCTCGACGTCGCCGACGCCCGGCGGGACTTCGTCGACGTGCGGGACCTGGCCCGGGCGGCCGTCGCCGCGGTGCACGCGCCGGTCACCGGCCTGGTCGTGAACATCGGGCGCGGCGAGGCGGTGCCGATGCGCGACCTGGTGCAGGCCCTGTTCGACGCGGCCGGCGTGGACGCCTCGTCGGCGCGGCTCAACTCCGCCGAGGTCGCCAGCAAGGGCGGCGGCTGGACCTGCGCGGACATCCGGTTCGCCGCCCAGGTGCTCGGCTGGCGGCCCACGATCCCGCTCGGCGCCTCGGTCCGGGCGATGTGGGAGGCGGCAGCCGGCACCACCCCCCTGGAGGTCTCATGAGCGACTCCCGTGCACTCACCACCGACTCCCCGACCCGGGACCCCGTCGAGCGGCGGATCGACGCCTCGGCGCGGCTGCGGACCGGCCCCCTCGGCGACCTCTCCGACTTCACGGACTGGTTCGCCGACTACGGCCGGCGGGCCTACACCCATGTCGACCGGGTCCCCCTGGAGGACCTGGAGGGCTGGGAGACCGACCCGGACACCGGCGATCTGCGCCACCACACGGGCCGGTTCTTCACCGTGCACGGACTGGAGGTCGACCACCCGGGCGCGCCGGTGCCGCAGTGGACGCAGCCCATCATCAACCAGCCGGAGATCGGCATCCTGGGCATCCTCACCGCCCCCGTCGACGGGGTGCTGCACTGCCTGATGCAGGCGAAGGTCGAACCCGGCAACGCCGAGGGGCTCCAGCTCTCCCCGACCGTCCAGGCGACCCGCAGCAACTACACGCGGGTCCACCAGGGGCGCCCGGTGCCGTACCTGGAGCACTTCCTGGACATCCACAGCCGCCCGGGGGTGCTCGCCGACGTGCGGCAGTCCGAGCAGGGGTCGTGGTTCTACCGCAAGCGCAACCGCAACGTGGTCGTCGAGCTGGCGGAGCCGGTGGAGGCCCTCGACGGGTACCGCTGGATGACGCTGGGCCAGATCCACGAGCTGCTGGGGCGCAGGGACACCGTCAACATGGACGCCCGGACCGTGCTGTCGTGCCTGCCGTTCACCGGTGCGGGCGTCGACCGGCCGGACGGCGACGACTTCCGGTCGGCGCTGCTGCGCTCGGGCGACCCAGGGGCGGCCAGTGTGCACAGTGCGCGGGAGATCCTCGGCTGGATCACCGACCGGCGCACGGGCAGCGACATCGCGGTCCGCCGGGTCGCGCTCGGCGCGCTGCGCGACTGGAGCCGCACCGACGACCGCATCCGGCACGACGCGGGCGCCTTCTTCGACGTCATCGGGGTACGGGTGGACGCCGGCGGCCGCGAGGTGCACCGGTGGAGCCAGCCGATGATCGAACCGGTGGGAGAGGGCGTCATCGCCTTCCTCGTCCGCCGGTTCGAGGGGGTGCTGCACGTCCTCGTGCACGCGCGCGTGGAGCCGGGTTTCGCGGACGTGGTGGAGCTGGGCCCGACCGTGCAGTGCGTCGCGGAGAGCCACGCGCGGCTGCCCGGCGGGACCACGCCGCCCTTCCTCGACGAGGTGCTGCGGGCCCCCGCGGAGCGCGTCCGGTACGACACGGTGCTCTCCGAGGAGGGCGGCCGTTTCTTCCACGCGCTGAACCGCTACCTGATCGTGGAGACCGACCAGGACGTGCCCCGCGACCACCCCGACTACCGCTGGATGACGCTGCACCAGCTGTCGGACCTGCTGCGGCACAGCCACTACGTCAACGTCCAGGCCCGCAGCCTGATCGCGTGCCTGCACAGCCTGTACCACGGGGCCTGACGGCAGGGGGCGTGAAACGCCGTGTCCCGGTGAGGCGGTCGGCCTCACCGGGACACGGCGTTTCGTCGCGCGCCCGCGCGCCGGCGTCAGAGCCCGGCGATCACCTCGCGGAGCGCCTCGATCACCTTCTCCTGGACGTGCTGCGGCAGCGAGGGGTACATCGGCAGGGAGAAGATCTCCTTCGCCAGCCGCTCGGTCACCGGCAGGTCGCCCTCGCGGTACCCGAGGTGCGCGAAGCCGCTCATCGTGTGCACCGGCCAGGGGTAGCTGATGTTCAGCTCGATGTCGTACGCCCTGAGCCGCTCGATGATGCGGTCCCGCTCGGGGTGGCGGACCACGTGGACGTAGTGGACGTGATCATTGCCCACCGCGTTCGAGGGAAGGACGAGGCCGGTGTCCGCCAGCCCCTCCGCATAGCGTCGCGCCACGCGCCGCCGGCCCTCGACGTAGGTGTCGAGGCGCCGGAGCTTGCGGCGGAGGATCTCGGCCTGGACCTCGTCGAGGCGGCTGTTGTGCCCGGGGGTCTGGACAACGTAGTACCGGTCCTCCATGCCGTAGTAGCGCAGCCGGCGCAGGTTCGCGTCCGTGCCGTCGTCGCGGGTGACCACGGCGCCGCCGTCGCCGTACGCGCCGAGCACCTTCGTCGGGTAGAAGGAGAAGGCCGCGGCGTCGCCCATGGTCCCGGCCAGCCGGCCGTGGTGCCGGGCGCCGTGGGCCTGGGCGCAGTCCTCCAGGACCTTCAGTCCGTGGCGCTCGGCGAAGGCGGTCACGGCGGCCATGTCGACGCACTGCCCGTACAGGTGCACGGGCACGATGGCCGCGGTGCGCTCGGTGAGCGCGCCGGCGAGCTGGTCGGTGCGCATGAGGTAGTCCTCCTCGCGCACGTCGACGAAGACCGGCCGGGCGCCGACGGCGTCGATGGCCAGCACGGTGGGGGCCGCCGTGTTGGAGACCGTGATCACCTCGTCGCCGGGTTTCACCCCGAGGGCCTGCAGGCCGAGGACGATCGCGTTGGTGCCGTTGTCCACGCCCACGCAGTGCGGCTGCCCGTGGTAGGCGGCGAACTCCTGCTCGAAGCGGGAGACGCTCTCGCCGAGGACGAGCTGACCGGACTGGAACACCGTGTCGACGGCGTCGAGGAGTTCCTCGCGCTCCTCGGCGTACTCCCGCAAGTAGTCCCAGACGTAGGTGGTCATCGCCCGGACACCTCCCGCTCCTTGACTCCGACGAAGAGACCGCGGCCCGTCGGCGGGCCCGGCCGGTACGCGACGGAGCAGCCGGCGTCCCGGAACGCCTGCTCGTACTCGTCACGCGTGAAGAGGGTCAGTACGTCGATCTCGGTGAAGGTCCGGATGCCCGACGGCTCCCCGACGAGGAAGCGGACCTCCATCCGGGTCGCGCGCCCCTGGAGGGTGGAGTGGGAGATCCGGGCCACGGTCCGGTCGCCCTCGCGGGCCAGGTCCCCGGCGACGAACCCCTCCTTGAACTGCTCCGGGAACCACCAGGGTTCGATGATCAGCGCGCCTCCCGGTTCGAGGTGGCGGGCCATCGAGGCCACGGCGGAGCGCATCTCCTCGACGCTGCCCAGATAGCCGATGGCGCAGAACATGCAGGTGACGACGGAGTACCGGCGGCCGAGGTCGAAGTCGCGCATGTCGCCCTCGTGGATGGTCAGGCCGGGCCACCGCTCGAGCGCCAGGTCGCGCATCGGCGCCGCGATCTCCAGGCCCTCCGCCGTGGCGAAGAGCTTGCTGAACGGGCCGAGATGGGCGGCGGTGCCGCACGCCACGTCGAGCAGCGCGTCGGCGCCCGGGGCGTGCCGGCGGGCCAGGGCCGCGATGTCCTCGGCCTCCGCCGCCCAGTCCTTGCCCCGGCTGCGGTACACCGTCTCGTAGACCTCGGCGAGGTCCGTGCTGTACATGGTTTCTCCTCGGGTCGGCTGCTGTCCTGTGCGCCAGGTGGCGGTGGGTCGGGCGCTCCCCTGTCGGGTCCTAGTCGTCGACGAGGGCGACCGCCCGCGCCCAGCCGGCGCCGGCGCCGGCGATCTTCACCGGGAGGCACGACACCTGGAAGCCGTACGGCGCGGGCAGGTTCTCCAGTCCCGAGAGCCGCTCGATCTGGCAGTACTCCCGGTGGCGTCCGGCGACGTGGGCCGGCCAGAGCACGGCGGGGTCCCCGGTCCGCCGGTACTCGGCGATGATCGTGCCGAACGGCGCGTCCAGGCTGAACGCGTCGGTGCCGACCACCCGGATGCCCGCGTCGAGCAGGAAGGCGATGGCGCTCGCGTCGAGACCGACGAAGTCGGTGAAGTACCGGCTGGTGCCCGACCACGCGGCGGCGCCGGTGTGCAGGATCACGATGTCGGACGGGGCGAGCGCGTACCCGATCCGGTCGAGCTCCTTGCGCAGGTCGGCCGCGTCGACCGTGCCCGCCTCACGGCCCCGGACGTCCAGGACCACCCCGGGGGCGAGGAACCACTCCAGCGGCATCGCGTCGATGTGCCGGGGCACGCCGGTGCCGTACGTCGTCCTCGAGCCGTAGTGCGAGGGCGCGTCGACGTGCGTGCCGGTGTGGGTGGTCAGACTCAGCCGGTCCAGCGAGAGGAACTCGCCGTCGGGCAGGACGTCGGGGTCGAACTCGATGCCGAAGTGCTCCCGCATCTCGTCGCGCATGTGCAGCGCGCCCTCACGCGGGGACATCACCTCGTGGACCACCGGGTCCGGTTCGAACGAGCCGGAGTCCACCGGCGAGGACAGGTCAATGATGCGCACGGTCACCTCCTGGACGACCACGCCAGCCTGGCCGCAGCCGCTCGGAAGGCATTGGAATCCGGCTCGACGACCGCGCGGCCGTCTCGACCCGGATTCGACACGGATGCGTCAGGGTCGGGCGTGCAGACCGTCGTAGGGGAGGCCGTTCATGGACAGCACGGACATCCAGCAGTTCTACGCCCGCCACATGCAGCTGCTCGACGGTGGCGAGGCCGGGGCGTGGGCCGCCACGTTCACGCCCGACGCCACGTTCGCGTCGCCGTCGATGACGGAGCCGGTCCGGGGCCGGGAGGGCATCGCCGCCGGCGCGCGGGCGGCGGCCGAGGGGCGGGCGGCCGCCGGGGAGGTGCACCGCCACTGGGTCACCATGACGACCGCCCGGAGCACCGCCGACGGGATCGAGGCCGTCTCCTGCGTGCAGATCCTGGCGACCCCCCGGGGCGGCGCCCCGCGGGTGCACCTGTCCTGCGTGATGCGCGACCGGCTGGTCCGGCGGGACGGCGAACTGCTGGTGGCGGAGCGGCACATCACCCGGGACGACCGGCCGGACGAAGGGGTCGACCGCGCTTCGAGCGGTCGTCAGTAGCGTCCGGGCATGACTCCTAGGACTGTGATCATCACGGGTGGCGGCACCGGAATCGGCCGTGCGACGGCCCGCCGCTTCGCCGGGCAGGGGGACCGTGTGCTCGTCGTCGGCCGTACCGCGGCCGCCCTCGACGAGACGGCCGAGGGCCACGACGGCATCCGCACTCTCGTGGCCGACGTCACCGAGCCGGGGGCCGGCGAGGCGGTGGTGGAGGCGGCGCTGCGGGCCTTCGGACGCGTCGACGTGCTGGTCAACAACGCCGGGACCGGCACGTTCGCGCCGCTCGCCAAACTGGACCGGGCCGCGACCGAGCACCAGCTCGCGGTCAACCTGCTGGCGCCGGCCTTCGTCGCGCAGGCCGCCCTGGACGCCCTGGAGGCGACCGGCGGCACCATCGTCAACGTCAGTTCCGCGGGCTCGCTGGGCATCCAGGGGTTCCCCGACAACTCGGTGTACTGGGCCACGAAGGCGGCGCTGAACCACTTCACCCGTACCTGGGCCGTGGAGCTCGCGCCGCGCGGCATCCGCGTGGTGTCGGTGGCTCCGGGTGTGACGGACACCGGCATCGGCGAGCGCGTCGGCATGTCCGCCGAGGAGTACCAGGGGTTCCTCGGGCAGATCTCGGAGCGCATCCCGCTCGGGCGGGTCGCCACCCCCGAGGACGTGGCCTGGTGGGTCACGGCGCTGGCCGATCCCGGGGGCCGCTACATGACGGGCGCGGTCGTCCCGGTGGACGGCGGTCTCTCCCTCACCTGACCGCCGCGGCAGCCCGGCCGCGCACGCCTGCGGGCCGCACCGTCACCGGTGCGGCCCGCCGACGTGTGGGCCCGTCGGGGCCGCGGCTCAGCCGCCGTCGTGCTCGACCCTGCGGTGGCGGACCAGCCAGTCGTCGCCGTCCGGTACCAGTTCGTCCTCGCACACCGCGCTCAGGTGCAGCCTGCTCTGCCCCCCGGGCGGGGTCGCCAGGACCTGCGCGTAGCAGCGGGTGTGGAGGGAGCCGCCGGGCCCGGGCACCACGGTGAGCATGGAGAACACGTGGCGCCGCTGCTCCGGCGTGTCCGCCGTCCGCGCCAGGTTCCGGCGTACGGCGGCGGCGACGGCCTCCCGGCCGCGCAGGGGCTCGGGGGCGGTGTTCTGCGCGAACACGCCGTCCTCGGTGAAGGTCCGCGCCCACTCCTCGGCCCGCCGCTCGTCCAGCAGCCGCATCTGCCGGGCGTAGAACTGCTGCACGGCGACATACGTCTGCGCGGAGACCGGCTCGGTGCCGCCCCGCCGCTTCGCGTGCTCCGCTGCGTGCCGCAGCGTGGCCAGGCTGTTGCGGCCGAGCGCCTCCCGGATCATGGTGCGGGCGGCGGCCACGTCGGCCTGCGGGCCGAGGACGGTGGTCACGGCGTCCGGTTCGATCCGCACGGTGTGCCGGGAGGTGACCGTGCAGCCCCGCTCGTCCTCCTCGAAGATCCACTCGCCGGTGTGCGCGGCCATCAGCGCAGGGGTCCGGATCTGCTTGTAGACGATCCGCTCGGCGGGGAAGCAGACCCGCACCGAACGGGTGGTGTGGGTCTCGCCGTCGGCGGTGAGCGTGTCCATCTCCAGGATCTGCTCGTTCGGGGTGTCCTCGGTGAGGACGACCCGGGCGACGTGCGGCAGCCGCTCCGTCCAGCGGTCCGCGGCGCGGATGAACTCGTAGGCGTCCTTGGCCGATCCGTCGACGCGCACGCTGTCGTCGAAGGTGAAGGTGAGGCCGGCGTCCGCCTCCTCCGCGCCCCGGCGCAGCGCCTCCAGCTCCGACGCGGTGTTGGTGTCGATGGCCCGGTTGATCCACTCGACGTGCTCCGGGGCGTCGTCGACGGCCGTGAACGTGTGGGTGAAGCGCACCCGGGTCCGCTCCGGGCCGAGCGGCTCCAGCCGCCACTCCCCGCTCATGCTCCGCACGGGCGCCCGGGACTCCTCCTGGCGGAACGCCACGCGCAGTCCGGTCCGGTCGAGTTCACGGCGCGAGGTCCAGCTCTTGACCTCGCCGTTGGCCGTGGCCCAGATCCGCAGCCGCTCCTGGCGGTCGTCGCCCTCCAGTCGCTCGACGTGGACGCTCGGCGGGAAATGCACCGGCCAGCGGGAAGCCTCGGCGACGAGGTCGAACACCGCCTCGGCGGGCGCTCGCACGTCGATCTCGTGGACGGTGTGGTGCGCGGTCTCGTCCGACATGGCTCTCCTCAGTAGTTGCCCAGCCCGCCGCAGACGTTGATCGCCTGCGCGGTGACGGATGCGGCCGCGTCGGTCAGCAGGTAGCCGACCATGCCCGCCACCTCGTCGGGCGTGGTGTAGCGGCCGAGCGGGATCTTGGCCTGGAACCGGTCGAGGACCTCCTCCTCCGTGGTGTCCCAGGCGGCGGCGTAGCCCTGCCGGACCCGCTCCGCCATGGGGGTCTCCACGTAACCGGGGCAGACCGCGTTGACCGTGATGCCGGTCTTGGCCAGCTCCAGGCCCAGGGCCTTGGTGAAGCCGACGACGCCGTGCTTGGAGGCGGAGTAGGGGGCGCCGAGCACCACGCCCTGCTTGCCGCCGGTGGAGGCGATGTTCACGATCCGGCCCCAGCCGCCCTCCCGCATGCGGCCGGTGGTCAGGGCGGCCCGGGTGACGCGGAAGACGCTGTCCAGGTTGGTGGCCATCACGTCGTCCCACAGCTCGTCGGTGATCGTGTGGGTCGGTCCGCCGCCGCTGCGGCCGGCGTTGTTCACGAGCACCTCGACGGGCCCGTGGCGCTCCACGGCGGCGGACATCAGGGCCTCGATCTGCGCGACCTCGCGCACGTCGCAGGCGGCGCCGTCCACCTCGTGGCCCTCGGCGCGCAGTTCCTTGACGGTGAGCGCGACCCGGTCGGCGTCCCGGGCGCAGAGGTACACGCGGTGGCCGGCGGCGGCCAGCGACCGGGCGACGGAGAGGCCGATCCCGCTGGTGGCACCGGTGACGACGGCAACCCGGCTGGGTTGTGCGGACATGGTCTGATCAGCCCCTTCGCGTGCAGAACTCGGTGATGGTCTCGATGACGTAGTCGAGCATTTCGCTGGTCAGCCCCGGGTAGACGCCGATCCAGAAGGTGTCCTCGGTGACGGTGTCGCAGTTGGTCAGCTCGTCCACGATCCGGTAGCGCACGTCCTGGTAGGCGGGGTGACGGGTGATGTTCCCGCCGAACAGCCGTCGGGTGCCGATCTTCCGGCCCTCCAGGAAGTCGACGAGGTCCCTGCGGGTGAAGCCCGCGCCGGGCAGCACGGTCAGGGCGAAGCCGAACCAGCTGGGGTCGCTGCCCGGGGTGGCCCGCGGCAGCAGCAGTCCGGGCACTGCGGCCAGTCCGTCGTGCAGCCGCTGCCAGTTGCGGCGGCGGGCCGCGACGAAGTCGTCGACCTTCTGCAACTGGCTGAGGGCCAGGGCGCCCTGGAGGTCGGTGGCCTTCAGGTTGTAGCCGACGTGGGAGAAGATGTACTTGTGGTCATAGCCGGCCGGGAGGGTGCCGAGCTGGTAGTCGAACCGCTTCAGGCAGGTGTTGTCGGTGCCCGGTTCACACCAGCAGTCCCGGCCCCAGTCGCGCATCGACTCCACGATCCGGGCCAGTTCCAGGCTCGCCGTCAGGACGCAGCCGCCCTCGCCCGCGGTGATGTGGTGGGCCGGGTAGAAGCTCACCGTCGACAGGTCGCCGAAGGTGCCGGTGAGTTTGCCCTGGTAGGTGGAGCCGACGGCGTCGCAGTTGTCCTCGATGAGGAACAGGTCGTGCCGGCGGGCGAGTTCCGCGACCTCGGCGACGGGGAACGGGTTGCCGAGGGCGTGGGCGATCATGATGAGCCGGGTGCGCGGGGAGATCGCCGCCTCGATCTGCGCCAGCGAGGCGTTGTAGGTGCCCAGTTCCACGTCCACGAAGACCGGCGTCAGGCCGTTCTGGACGAGCGGGTTGATCGTGGTCGGGAAGCCGGCGCCCACCGTGATGGCCTCGTCGCCGGGGCGCAGCCGCAGGTCCTTCAGCTTCGGCGAGGTGAGCGCGCTGACCGCCAGCAGGTTGGCCGACGATCCCGAGTTCACCATGTGCGCCTTGCGCAGCCGGAAGTAGCGGGCGAACTCGCTCTCGAACTTCCGGGTGCGCACGCCGGCGGCGATCCGCATCTCCAGTGCGGCCTCGACCAAGGCGTGCCGGTCCTCCTCGTCGAGGACCGCGCCCGAGGACAGGATCGGCGTGACTCCCGGTTCGAACGCCCGCGTTTCCTGTTCCTTGTGGTACTTGCGCGCCAGTTCCAGCACCAGCGCCTTGGTGTCCGTCACCTCTGAACCCCTCATCCTCGGTGGTGGCCTAACCCGTTCGTGCCGTGCTCCGCCGTCGCGGCCCCGGGGGCGCCGCGGTGTTCGGCGACCAGCCGTTCCAGCACCGGGACGACCTCGTTGGGGCTGGGCACGGCGAGCAGTTCCTCCTGGAGCCGTCGGGCCCCGTGGGCGAACGACGGCTCGCTGATCAGTCGCTGGACCTGCTTGCGCAGCACGTCGGGCAGCAGGCCGTCGCTCGGCACGCACAGGCCGGCGCCGATGTCCTCCAGCCCGCGGCCCATGACCTCGGTGTCCCAGCCGAAGGCCAGGATCAGCTGGGGCACGGCGTGCAGTTCGGCCGTGGCCTTGGTGCCGACGCCACCGTGGTGGACGACCGCGTCGCAGGTGGGCAGCAGGTCGTTGAGCGGGACGAAGTCGACGAGGCGTACGTTGTCCGGCAGGTCCTTCGCCGCTTCGCGGGTCGCCTCGTCGACGGTGGCGACGATCTCCGCGTCCAGCTCCGCGAGGTGCGCGAGCAGTTCGGCCATGTCGACGCCGACGTCGGAGGCCGAGGAGCCGAGCGTCACGCAGACGCGGCTGCGCCCGGGGTGGCTCCGCAGCCACTCCGGCACGACCGCGGGACCGTTGTACGGCACGTGCCGCACCTGGACGGTCGGCAGGTCCAGGTCGAGCTGGGTGCTGGGCGGCGTGGTGTTGACGGTCCACTGGCCGGTGACCATGTCCTCATCGAAGCCGGCCGCGCAGCCCAGCCGCCGCAGGGTGCGCTCCAGCCACTCGGCGGTGGGGTCCTCGCGGTGCTCCGGCTCCTGCTCGGCGGCCAGCCGCAGGAACTCCTTGCGGGCCCGCACGCTGATGTCGGGGCCGGAGACCAGCCGGCAGTGGGCCGCTCCCGTCACCCGCGCCGCGATGGCCCCGGCGAGGGTGAAGGTCTCCCAGACGACGAGGTCGGGCTGCCAGGAGCGGGCGAAGTCCACCAGGGCGTCGACCATGGTGTCGTTGTTGAGGGCGCCGTACAGCGTCGGCACCATCACGTTCTCCAGCGCGAGCAACTGCTCGTACGTCCAGGGGTGTTCGCCCCGGGCGGCGTAGTCGAAGCCCTGCACGTGGGCCGAGGCCTCGTCGTGGAGCTTGCCGAGCAGGCCGAGGTCCTCCAGGGCGCCGAGCGACCACTCGACGGGGACGGCGGTCAGTCCCGTGCCCGTGATGACGTCGGTCAGCTCGGGCTGGCTGGCGATCCGCACCTCGTGGCCCGCGGTGCGCAGCGCCCACGCCAGCGGCACGAGTGGGTAGTAGTGGGTGTGGTGGGCCAGTGAGGTGAACAGAACCTTCATCGCGTCTCCTCCTCGCCGAGTCGGGCCGGCAGCCTGACCAGGCGCCGGGTCAGGGGCGCCCGGCGCAGGCGCACCGGGTCGCCGTCCGGCCGCAGCAGCTCGAACCGCGCGCCCAGTGCCGCCAGCGCCTGCTCGGCCAGCGCGGTCGCGGCCGGGAGCAGGGCGGCGCAGGCGGGCACGGGCAGCGGGGCCGGGCCGCCGCCGGTCCCGGTGATCACGACGGTGACGGTGTCGCCGGTCTCGATGCGGGCGCCGGCCACCTCGGCCGGGGCGAGGGCCACCAGGGGGAGAGCCCGCCACAGCGGCCGGCCGCGCAGGGCCTCCTCGACCAGCCGGGCCGCGTGCGCGGGGTCCGAGCGCAGCAGCGCCCAGTCGTGCGGCCGGTCGAGGAGCATGTGCAGGGCGTTGCCGAGCAGGTCCGCCGCGGCCCGGGCCCCGGCCACGGCGAGCAGCAGGTCCGCCTCCGCCCGGTCCCGCCCGGCGAACAGCTCCCGCAGTCCTCGCACGCCTGCCGCCAGGCGCCGCGTCACCTCCAGCGTCTGCGGGCAGAGCAGCGCGTCCACGGCCGGTGCGGTCCCGGCGAGGCCGGCGGCGAACGCCGCGTGCCGCTCCTCGGGCACGTCCAGGAGGACGGCGTACGCCACCGCGGTCAGCGGCTCGGCGAAGTCGGCCATCAGGTCGACGGGGCCCGGCCCGAGCCGGGCCGCCGCCCGCGTGGCCTGTTCCCGCAGCGCTCCGGCGTGCCCGCGCACGGCCCTCGTGCCGCCCCGCAGTGCCAGGTCCCGGACGAGCGCCGTGGTGCGCTGGCGCGCCGGGTCGGGCAGCCACGCCTCCGCCTGCGGAACGGCGGCGGACACCGCCAGGTCCCGGCTGCCGGACAGTTCCCGGAGCGCCCTGGGGCCGGTGACGACCCAGGTGTCGAGCCGGCTGCGCCACACCGGCCCTCGCTCCGCGACCGACGCGAGGAGCCCGCCCGCGTCGTCCGCGCGGTCCTCGCCGCTGTCGAATCCCCGTACCAGCCGCGCGTACGGGTCGCCCTCCCCCGGCACGAACGGCTCGCCGTTGATCGCGTAGAGCCATTGCGCCGCGTGGACGAGTTGTAGTTCGCGCCCCAGGGCATTCGTCGCCGCCGTCACCCCGCCACCTCCGTCATCCGATTCCCTCGGCAAGGTACGGGGCCGTATTAGAAGAACACTCGAACTGCCTTTTTCCGCGTCCACCGTTCCTCAAGCAGTGCTTGATCTCCCGGTCCTACGGTGGGGAAGCCACTGGACTCCCGCGAGGTGATGAGGATCCCTATGCCAGAGCACCGTCAGCAACGGGCGCTCCGAATGGGCGTGATCGGAACGGCGAACATCGCGATGCGCCGGATCATGCCTGTTCTCGCCGCGCACGACCATGTGGACCTCGTCGCGGTGGCCAGCCGGGACAAGGCGAGGGCCGAGCGGGTGGGAGCCGCGTTCGGCTGCCACGGCGTGGGGGATTACGCGGAGCTCGTCGAGCGGGACGACCTGGACGCCATCTATATTCCGCTGCCACCGGCCATGCATCACGAGTGGGCGCTACGGGCTTTGCGGTCGGGAAAACACGTGCTCGTCGAGAAACCGATGTCGGACACGTACGAGAAGACGCTCGAGCTGATGTCGACCGCGTCGGAACTCGGACTCGTGCTGGCCGAGAACTTCATGTTCCTGCACCATTCCCAGCACGCCGCGGTGCGCGCGATGCTCGACGAGGCCGTGGGGGAACTGCGGCTGTTCTCCGGGTCGTTCGCCGTGCCGCCGCTGGCCCCGGAGTCGTTCCGGTACCAGCCGGCGCTGGGCGGGGGCGCGTTGCTCGACGTCGGGGTGTACCCGCTGCGCGCGGCCCAGCTGTACCTGGCCGGTGAGCTCGAGGTGCTCGGGGCGTGTCTGCGCGTGGACGAGGCGACCGGGGTGGACGTGGCGGGCAGCGTGCTGCTGAGCGACGACCGGGGGGTGACGGCCCAGCTGGACTTCGGCTTCGAACACTCCTACCGGTCGACCTACGCGCTGTGGGGCAACCGGGGGCGGGTGAGCGTCCGGCGGGCCTTCACGCCGCCGGAGCAGTTGAAGCCGGTGGTCCGGATCGAGCAGCAGGACGTGGTGACGGAGCGGTCGCTGCCCGAGGACAACCAGGTGTTCAACGCGATGGACGCGTTCGTCCGCGCGGCCCTCACGGGCACGGGCCCCCTCACCGACACGTCCGTGATCCACCGCCAGGCCCTCCTGGTCGACCGCGTCCGCCGCGCGGCGACGCTCGTCGGCGACCCGAAGACCCGCCCGAGCGACGTCCTGGCGGAGGACCTAGCCTGAACGGAGACAGACGGAGGACCTGCGCCCCGGCCCGGACGTGCCCCGTCCGGGCCGGGGCGTGACAGTTGAGCCTGGCCGGCGTCGTCCGGTCCTTCCCGTTCCGGCACGCCTTCGACGAGGCACGCGCTCCGGGCAGCGCCGGGCCCCAGGACCGCGGCTCCCCTGGCCCCCAGAACTCCGCACGGCCCGCCCCCGCACCCCGCCGGGCAGCCCGGCGGGGTGCGGGGGCGGCGCGCTGCCCGGCCGCGGGACGGGATCAGCGGGAGAGGACCTTGCGCAGGGCTCCGCCGAGGGCGTCCGCGGCGTCGGACGGCGGTTCGTCCGTGCGCCAGGCGACGATGCCGTCGGGGCGGACCAGACTCGCCCCCGCCTTGCCGATGCCGTACCGGTCGGCCACCGCGGCCTCGGGATCCGTGAGGCCGGCACCGATCCGGTACGCCCGGACCGGGACCCCCAGTTCCGCCGAGACCGTCTCCGCCGCCGCGACCCAGTCCGCTCCCAGCTCACCGGCGAGCAGGGTCCAGCCGTCGCCGAACAGGTCGACCGTGGAGATCCGTTCGCCGTGCCGGGTCACCGGGACGTGCGGTCCCCGGAAGCCGGGGCGGCCGCTCGGGGTCATCGGGTTCTCCACCCGCGCCGGGTCGTCGTCCGTGGCCAGGACCGCCGAGGAGCGGTAGCGGAAGCCGAGCAGCGTCTCGGGGTACCCCACCGACTTGTCCCACACGTCCGCCATGTGCGGCGCCATCCGCTGCGCGTAGATCGCCAGCGCCTCCGCCACGACCAGCTCCGCGGCGACCTTGCGCTCGTCCTCGTACGTGCCGAGGAGTCCCGGCCCGGCCTGCCCGTGCAGCACCGCCGCCAGCTTCCAGGCCAGATCGAACCCGTCGGCGACGGCCGCGTTGCCGCTCATGCCGCCGGTCGGCGGCGTCACCTTCGCCGCGTCCCCGACGAGGAACACCCGCCCTTCGCGCCAGCGTTCGGCGATCCGGGCCGCCATCTCCCAGCCCTGGATGTCGACCAGCTCGGGCCGCACCTCGGGAGCGTCCAGGGCGAGGCCGATCAGCTCGACGCAGCGCTCCGGCGTGAAGTCCTCGGGGCGCTCGCCCTCGTCGGGGTCGTACTCGACGAAGAGGGTGTGCCGGTCGGGCCGGTCCGTCGGCCCGAACGTGCCGGTGAACTGGGGGTGGTGCAGGTAGTACCAGCCCGTCGTGCCCGGCTCCATGATGCCGGAGAGGTCCGCGTCGAAGATGACCCCGACCATGTGGGTCAGCGTGCCGTGCCCGTACCGCCCGATCCCCAGCGACTCCCGGACCAGGCTGCGGTTGCCGTCGGCGCCGACGAGGTAGCCGGCGCGCAGGTCGTACTCGCCCTCGGGCCCCTGGAGCCGGGCCGTGACACCGTCCGCGTCCTGGTCGAACGACACCAGCCGGGTGTCGAAGCGGATGGCGCCGCCGTGCCGCTCCGCCTGCGCGAGCAGGATCGGCTCCAGCTTGTCCTGGGACAGCATCGCCCAGCCGGCCGGGGTGCACGGCCGGGTCGCGGCCACCATGTCGTCGAAGCTCTCCGAGACGGTCCGCAGGATCTCGCCCCGCACGCTCTGGGCGAGCCGGATGACGAAGTCCCCCTGGACGCCGCGGATGTCGTTGGCCCGGGTCACCTCGTCGGCGACGCCCCCGATGCGCAGCAGCTCCATGGTGCGCGGGTTCTGCCCCGCGGCCCGCGGATAGGGCGAGAGGCCGGACCTGCGCTCCACCACGAGCACGCGCACCCCCTGCCGGGCGAGGAACATCGCCGTCGACAGGCCACCGAGGCCCGCACCCACCACCAGAACGTCGACCTCGTGGTCGTTCATGTCGTTCCTCTCTCGTCGTTGCTTGCGGGTTCCCGTCGCCGCTTCACATCCGGACGCCGACGAACAGGCCGCGGCCCGACGGCGCGTCGGGCAGGTACTCGACCGCGAAGCCGGCCTCGCGGAACGCCTGTTCGTACTCGGCGCGGCTGAACAGGGAGATGATGTGGGTGTCGACGAAGTGCCGGGCGCCGACACCGGGTTCGGCGACCACGAAGTGCACGTCCATGTGCGAGGTGCGGCCGCGGCGGGCGGAGTGCGAGACCCGGGAGACGGTGACGCCGTCGACGGTCACGACGTCGGCCGAGACATGACCGTCGGCGAACGTCTCGTAGAACCACCACGGGTCGACGACGGCCACCCCGCCGGGCTTCAGGTGCCGGGCGAACACGGTGAGCGCCCGGCCCAGTTCGGCCACCGACGTCATGTAGCCGATGGATCCGAACATGCAGGTCACCACGTCGAAGGTGGTGTCCAGGCGGAAGTCGCGCATGTCGCCGCGGTGCACGGTCACCCCGGGCAGCGCGGCGCGCGCCGCCTCGGCCATCGGCGCCGACAGCTCCACCCCCTCCACGTGCGCGAACAGCTCGGTGAAGTGCCGCAGATGGCCGCCGGTGCCGCACGCGATGTCGAGCAGCCGTCCGGCGCCGGGCCGGCGCTGCCGGGCGGCGGCGGCGACCGCCTCGGTCTCGGCGCGGTAGTCCTTGCCCCGCTCCCGGTGCACGAGGTCGTAGACCCGGGCGAGGTCCGCCCCGTACATCGTCTCCCCCGCCCGCTGTTCGTCCGCCACGGTCATGACGCCCCTCGGGTGTGGGCGAGGATGGCCTCGGCCACCGGCCCGTGGACCGAGGACGGCAGGGCGTGCCCCATGCCGGGGATCTCCACCAGACGGGCGGTGGGGATGAGTCCGGCCAGGTGCTTGCCGTGCGGCGCGGGTGCGATGGGGTCGTGCTCGGCCTGGATGACCAGGGCCGGCACGGTGACGTCGCGCAGTTCGGCGGCCCGCTCCGGCGGCGGCAGGGTCAGGGAGTAGTGCGCGTACGGCTCGGTGAGGACACCGCCCGCGTGGTCGATCGCCCGTTCCTCCCACCGCGCGTACTCGGCGTCGTCGAACGGCACACCGGTCCCGGAGAGGATGCGCCACTTGCTCACCCGCTTGGCCACTTCGGCGGCGCGCCCCTCGGCCGGCTGCTGCATCAGGGCGAGCGCGTCGAGGAACGGCTGCTGCGGCCCGGGCAGGCCGTCCGGCGTGGGTTCGCCGCGCATCACGCGCTCGATGTTGGCGTCGAAGTCGATGTCGAGCCCGCCGCCCAGCATCATGGTCAGGCTGCTCAGCCGGTCGAGGTGGTCGAGCGCGATGACCTGCGCGATGGTCGCGCCCATCGACAGGCCGACGACATGGGCGCGGTCGACGCCCCAGCCGTCGAGGACGGCGACCGCGTCGGCGGCCAGTTCACCGAAGCCGTAGGGGTGTTCGGCGAAGTCGCGGGTGGTGGAGCGGCCGGTGTCGCGGTGGTCGTAGCGGATGACGTGGAGGCCGCCGTCGGCGAGCCGCCGGGCGAACTCGTCGGGCCAGCCCAGGGCGGAGAGGTTGCCGCCCATGACGAGCAGCAGCGCCGGGTCCGCCGGGTCGCCGAAGTCGTCGCTCCACAGCTCGACGTCCCCGCTGGGCACGATGCGTTCGGACATGGGTCTACTCCTGTGCTGGGAGGACGGGGGCGGCCCCCTCGGGGGCGGCGGTGAACTCGAGGATCGAGAAGTCGAACGGGAGGGTGGCGGAGCCGCTGGTGCGCTCCGACGCCAGGGCGAGTCCGGCCGAGCCGGCCAGGGCCACGACCTCGTCCCGGGTGCGCACCCGACCGCCCATGAACGTCAGCATCCGCAGGTCGAGCAGGGTGCTGAAGAACCGGTCGGCGCCGTCGCCCTCGACGTCGGCACGGTCCAGGACGAGGATCCTGCCGCCCGGTTCGAGGGCCTGGACGCAGCGCCGCAGGATCGTCAGCGCGTCCTCGTCGGACCAGTTGAGCAGGACGAAGGAGAGCAGGACGAGGTCGGCGGTGACGGGCAGCGGCTTGAAGAAGTCTCCCTCCGCCACGGTGACCCGGTCGTCGACCCCGGCGTCCTCGAACCTGCGCCGGGCGCGCTCGGCCGGGCCCGCCAGTTCGACGAGGGTGCCCCGGACGTGCGGTGCCCGCAGGGCGATCGCCGCGAGCAGGCCGCCGTTGCCACCGCCCACGTCGAGGACGTGCCGCACCGCCGACCAGTCGTAGGCGTCGGCCGGGGCCTCGAAGGCCAGGTCCTCGTCGCAGGACATGAGCGCGTCGAACGAGTCGGCCAGCGCCCGGTCCGCCGAGAGGTCCTCCCAGAAGGGCCGCCCGTACCGCCCGGAGTAGGCGGGACGGCCGGTGCGCACCACGTCCAGGAGGCCGGTGAAGGCCAGGTCGGCGTGGGAGACGGCCCCGTTCAGGTCCAGCCAGGCCCGCTGCTGTGCCGGATGGCCGTCGGCGAGGAGCAGCCCGAGCCGGGTGGGCCGCAGGGGCCGGCCCGGCTCCCCGCCCTCCAGGACGCCGACCACGGTCAGGTGGCGGACCAGGCGGGCGAGTGCCTGGGGGTGGCTGTCCGTGCGGGCGGCAAGGTCGGCGACGGTACCGGCCCCGGCCAGCAGGTGGTCGACGAGGCGGAGCGTCGCGGCGACCCGGACGGCCATCGGGGTCACCAGGTTGCCGAGGTTCTTGAGGAGTA
Organism: Streptomyces sp. SudanB52_2052; assembly: GCF_964272415.1. NCBI lineage: Bacteria > Bacillati > Actinomycetota > Actinomycetes > Kitasatosporales > Streptomycetaceae > Streptomyces > Streptomyces sp. SudanB52_2052. The sequence continues at coordinate 3,285,085 of NZ_OZ186796.1, forward strand.
CGTCGAGGTCCTGGTCGGTCGGTTCCGGGTGTTCGCCGGGTGAGGAAGAGCTCACCGTGTTCCTTCCCTTGGGCGTGGGTGTGCCGGACGCGCTGCTCAGGGCCGCCAGCCCTCCTCCGTGGGCCAGGGCTCGCCGAGCTGGCGGTAGGTGCCGAGGTAGTCCGGCCAGTCGCGGTGGTCGCGGATCTTGCCGTCGACGATGCGGATGAGGTGGATCTGCTCCCCGGAGAAGCGGCGTCCGGTGGCGGGCATCCCCACGAGTTCGCCCACCTGGCGGCCGTACAGGGCGAGTTTCGCCCGCACCCAGCTGCCTTTCTCCTCGTAACCGATCTCCTCCAGGTACGCGTCCTCGGAGAACGTGAGCTTCAGCCACTTCACCGCGAGTGCGAACGCCTCGGGGCCGCGCAGTTCCGGCATGTGCTCCAGGGCACCGGGATTGAGGTACTCCTCGTGAATGAACTCGGCGACGTCATCCGTTTTTCCGGTGTTGTAGCTGTTCACCATGCGGCGCACAATGTCGATGTGGTCACTCACGGTCGGCACTCCTTGTCGGTCGTCGATGAGTTCATCCTGACTTCCGCGGCTCTTCTCAACAATGCTTTTCGGTACCGGCTCGACCCGTCGACAAGCCGGTTTCGAGCGGCCACCGAGCGCATTCCGACCCACATTGCAGACGGACCGTCCAGGGTGGTCGGGTCGGCTTTCGCCACCTGGAGGACCCATGGACAAGACGATGTACAAATCGACGGTCACCGAGGCGTTCAACAATGCCGCGGCGACGTATGACCAGTTGGGCGTCGAGTTCTTCACACCGATGGGCCGGCGACTTGTGGAAAGGGCCGATCCGCAGCCCGGGCAACGCGTTCTCGACGTCGGGTGCGGGCGGGGCGCGTCCCTGTTCGTGGCGGCGGAACGGGTGGGCCCTTCCGGCCATGTGCTCGGCATCGACATCGCGCCCGCGATGGTGGAGGAGGCCCGGCGGCAGGCCGGCGCGCTCGGCGCCCGGCACGTCGAGGTCCGGGTCATGGACGGCGAGCACCCCGACCTTCCGCCCGCCTCGTTCGACGTGGTGACCGGCAGCTACAGCCTGATCTTCCTGCCCGACGCTCCGGCCGCGCTCCCCCGGTACGCGGCCCTGCTGCGGCCGGGTGGCCGGATCGCCTTCACCAGCCCGGTCTTCACGGAGGACACGTTCCCCTTCCTGCCGCCCGTGTTCACGGACCTCATCCCGGAGCGGCTGCTGCGCAACCTGCCGGCGGACTGGCGCCCGGACGCGCTGAAGCGGCGGTTCAACAGCTGGCTGCAGGACACCGACGACCTGACCCGGACGATGGTGCGCGCCGGGTTCGACGACGTGGAGATCGCCGACGAGCACATCGATCTGCGCGCGCCGGACGGGGAGACCTGGGTCGACTGGTCCCACACCCAGGGAATGCGGTTGCTGTGGCAGCACCTCCCGGAGTACGAGAACCGGCAGCTGCGCCACCGCCTGACCACGGAACTGGACCGGCTGCGCGGCGACGGCCCCCTTCATCTGCCCACACCGGTCCGGTTCGTCCACGCCTCGATCGCGGGCTGAACCGACCCACGGGCACACGCCCGCCGCCGCACCACCGACCGCGTGGAGCCCGGTCCGCCGCCTCGGCCGGACCGGGCTCCACCGGGTCAGTAGACCCGCACCGCGCCGGAGGACGACATGCGCACGATGTCCCCGGTCGGCCTGCGGAGGTTGCCCTGGGCGTCGATCGACTCCGCGTTGAGGATGGAGCGATGGAGTTCCTGGGCCATCGGTCCGGGTTCCAGACCGAGGTGGTTCACCAGGTTGACGCGCAGGCGCTGGAAGAGCTCCAGGGCCTGCGCCCGCCGGCCGTTGAGGTACAGCGCCCGCATGTACTGGGCGTGCAACCCCTCGTGGTACGGGTTGTCGGCCGTCAGCGCCGCGAGCTCGGTGAGCACCTCCCGGTACATGCCGAGCCGGAGCTGGGTGTCGACGAGGTACTCGAGGACGACGAGCCGGGACTCCTCGAACTGCTGGCGGCGCCCTTCGAGGATCCGCCCGGCGACGACGTCGACGAGGGCGGGTCCGCGCCACAGTTGCAGCGCGCTGGAGAGCGTGGACAGCGCGGCGTGGTCGTCCCCCGACGACAGCGCCCTGCGTCCGTCCGCGACGAGCTGGTGGAACCGGTGGACGTCCAGGTCCCCCTGGGTGGTCCGGAACAGGTACCCCCCGGACCGGGTCACGAGAATCTCCGCGGCGACCTGACGGGCGGTCATTCCCGTCGCGGACGCCAGCAGCTTGCGCAGGTTGAGGATGTAGGTCTGCAGCGTGGTCAGGCAGCTGACCGGAGGCTCCTCGTCCCACAGTTCGCGTATCAGTGACGACACCGGTACCACCTGGTCGGCGTGTACCAGCAGTGTGGCCAGAACGCTTCTCATCTTCGGTGCGCTCGGAGTGTGCAGGTCACCTTCGACCTGCACTGAAAGTGGGCCTAGAACACCCAGCTTCACGACGTTCCCCCATAGATCGCAGAAAGCTACTGGTCTACCGAGCATGACGTGTCAGGCCGTTCACGAGTTCCCCACAGAGAAACCCGAATTTCGCCCGATACGGAAAGCGCTGTCGGTACCGGAGTTCGTTGCACAGACAACCAAGAAGTTGCACAATCAACGAACTGACCCGGTCGGGACGAGCACCACCGAATGATTCAAGCCACTTTCAGCAGCGTATTGACAACGGCCAGGAATCCGGCGGGTGTCGTCACCTCGGAGAGGTCCTCTTCCGGGATCTCCACGTCGTACTCGCGCGAGACCCGGGCGGCCGTCTCCAGGAGCGCCAGCGAGTCGTACCCGAGGTCTGTGAATTCCAGGTCAACTGCGTTTTCCGCCCCGATTACGGACTCCTCTTCCCCCGCGCACTCACGCAGGATGGCAAAAAGTCTCTCACTCGTCAGTGCCGCCACGACAGTTCTTCCTCCCCTTGGGGCCGATACCTCTCGTTCCTGCGGTGCCGGCCGACTACTTCGGTTACCGAGCGGATGTCGCATCACCTCGGTCGCCAACGGCCATGAAGTGCACCCTATGCAGATTCGGAAGGGGCAGACTCGAGAACCGATCGAGCGGACTCGATCAGAAGGCGTTCCCGGTGCCCTCACCTCGCAGCACGGTCAATACCGCGAGGACGATTGTTGTCCGCCGGGAGGCTTCCGGCCTACTGTCACAGAGAATGCCCAGACAAAGGAGGAGCCAGTGAAAGGAATTGTCCTGGCGGGCGGCTATGGAAGCCGTTTACACCCGATCACCCTGGCTGTTTCGAAGCAGTTGCTCCCCGTCAACGACAAGCCGCTGATCTACTACCCACTCTCGGCCCTGATGCTGGCCGACGTCCGGGACATCCTCATCATCGCCCTGCCCGGCGACATCCCCCAGCTGCGCAGGCTGCTCGGGGACGGCAGCCACCTGGGGATCTCCCTGACCTACGCCGAACAGCCCGTGCCCAACGGACTGGCACAGGCCTTCCTCACCGGGGCCGAGCACATCGGCGACGACTCGGTCGCCCTCGTCCTCGGTGACAACATCTTTCACGGAAACGGTTTCTACGACCTGCTCGCGGCGCACTCCCGGGACATCGACGGGTGTGTCCTCTTCGGATATCCGGTCACCGATCCCGAGCGCTACGGCGTGGGCGAGGTGGACGAAACAGGCCGGCTCCTCTCCCTGGAGGAGAAGCCCGAGAAACCGAGGTCGAATCTCGCCATCACCGGGCTTTACCTCTACGACAACGACGTCGTGGAGATCGCTCGCCGAATACGCCCGTCAGCGCGCGGCGAACTGGAAATCACCGACGTCAACCGGATCTACCTGGAACAGGACCGGGCCAAGCTCGTCACATTCGGCCGCGGATTCGCCTGGCTCGACGCCGGCACCCCGCAGTCGTTGCTCCAGGCCGGCCAGTACGTGCAGACCCTGGAGGACCGGCAGGGCGTACGGATCGCCTGCTTGGAGGAGGTCGCCCTGCGCATGGGCTTCATCGACGCCGACGCCTGCCATCGGCTCGGGGCGAAACTCTCGCGCTCCGGGTACGGCGAGTACGTCATGGCCGTGGCGAACGAGATGAGCGCCTGACCGGCCGCGCGTCCGGCCGGGCCGGGGACGGTCGCCCCCGGCCCGGCCGTCCCCGGGCTCCTCACTCCTCGTCGAGCAGGGCCACCTGCTCGTCGTCGAGGGCGATGTCCGCCGCCGCCATGTTCGCCCGCAGATGGGACAGGGACGCCGTGCCCGGGATCGGCATCACGACCGGCGAGCGGTGCAGCAGCCAGGCGAGCGCCACCTGCGTCGTCGTCGCCCCCGCCTGCGCCGCCACCCGGGCGAGGGCGCTGTCCGGGGCCGGCCGGGCGGTACCGGCGAGCGGCTTCCAGGCGATGAAGGCGATGCCTTCCCGCTCGCAGTGCGCCAACTCCTTCTCGTAGCGCCGGTCGTAGAGGTTGTACTTGTTCTGCACGCTCGCGATGCGGGCCACACCGCGGGCCTGCTCGATCTGCTCGACCGTCACCTCGGAGAGCCCGATGTGGCGGATCTTGCCCTCGTCCTGGAGCTGTTTGAGTGCTCCGACCTGGTCCTCCAGTGGCACCTGGGGGTCGACCCGGTGCAGCTGGAAGAGCTCGATCCGCTCCAGCCGCAGCCGGCGCAGGCTCAGTTCGGCCTGCTGGCGCAGGTAGTCGGGCCGGCCGAGCACCCGCCACTGGTGCGGGCTCGGCCGGACCTCGCCCGCCTTGGTGGAGACGACCAGGCCCGGCGGGTAGGGGTGGAGCGCCGTGGCGAGCAGTTCCTCGTTGGCCCCGAGTCCGTAGACGTCGGCGGTGTCGATGAACGTCACGCCGAGTTCGACCGCGCACCGCGCCACCTCGGCGGCCTTGTCCGGCCGGGTGGGCGGACCCCAGTGGTGGGGTCCGGTGAGCCGGAGCGCCCCGAAGCCGAGCCGGCCCACGGTGAGGTCGCCTCCCAGGGTGATGTGTGTACCGACGGCTCGGCCGGGTCGCACGGTGACGGTTTCCTTTCAGCCGGGGATCAGGGGAGCCGGACGGAGAGCGGGTGGCGGAAGACCCCGCGCGGGTCCCACTTCGCCTTGACCTGCTGGAGGCGGCGGTATCCGTCCTTGTAGTAGAGGGTGTGCCAGGGCACGCCGGAGGTGTTCCAGCGCGGGTCGGCGAGATCGGTGTCGGGATAGTTGATGTAGCAGCCGTCGTGCTCGTCGTTGGGCACGGGGACGCCGCCGGTGTCGCGGAAGACGTCCCGGTACAGCTCGCGGATCCAGTTCAGGTGCTGGTCGTCGAGGGCCGGATCCATCCAGGTGGCCGAGAACCAGGCCTTGAGGATCGAGTCCCGCTGGGGCACGGCCGTGGCACCGGGCGCCACCGTGTTGACCTTCCCCCCGTAGGAGTAGAGGTCGACGGCGCCCCAGCCGTCGAACGCGGGGTCGGTCAGGTGCTTGTGGACGGTCGCGATGCGCTCGGGGGTCCAGGTCCGCCGGAGGTAGGCGCTCTTGGACTTGTGCCGGTCGTACCCGCCCGTGTCGAAGCGCGCGCCGAGGGTGGCCTGGAGCCACAGGTCGTCCTGGTGCTCGATGGCCGGTTCCAGGCCGGTCCCCGCGTTGACGGCGGCGACGTAGCGCTCGATCAGTTCGGCGGCGTCGGCGCGGCCGCCGTCGAAGCGGGCCTCCAGTGACACGGAGCCGACCGCGTGGGTGTTGAGGTGCAGGGTGCTGTAGAGGCTGCCGTACCGGGGGTCGGCGTGGTTGGCCTCGTACCACTTGCCGAAGTTGGTGACGAGCCGGGTGAACCGGGCCAGGTCCAGGTCGGCCCACGACCAGGTCACGAAGGTGGAGCGGAGCCGGGTGGGCGGCTTGGGCAGCAGCGCCGAGGGGTTGGCGCCCGTGGCTCCGGGCGTACGGAACAGATAGCGCGTGACGATGCCGAAGTTGCCGCCGCCGCCCCCGGTGTGTGCCCACCAGAGGTCGTGGTTGGGGTCGTTCGGCTCCCGGGTGGCGGTGACGGTGCGGGCCTTGCCCGCGGCGTCCACGACCACGACCTCGACGCCGTGGAGATGGTCGACGACGGTTCCGTCACGCCGCGTCAGCGGCCCGTAGCCGCCGCCGGCGACGTGCCCGCCGGCACCGACCTGGGGGCAGACTCCGGCGGGCAGGGTCACGCCCCAGTCGTAGAACAGCGTGCGGTAGACCTCGCCGAGCGTGGCGGCGGGCTGCACCGCGATCGCCCGGTGCTCCTTGTCGAAGTAGACCGCGCGCATGGGCGAGGTGTCGATCAGCACGCGGACGTCGCGGTGGTCGGCGAAGTTCTCGAAGCAGTGCCCGCCGCTGCGGACCGCGATCTGCTTGCCGGCCGCGACGGCGTCCGTGACGGCCTGCTCGATCTGCCGGGGCGTGTGGACCACGTGCACGAGGTCCGGCGTCCCGACGAAGCGGCTGTTGAATCCCCTGCTGACCAGTTCCGCGTACCGGGGATCGGCGGTGCCGACCGTGGCGGCGGGCGCCTCCGGCACGCAGACGGCGGCCTTGGTCCGCGCGGCCTCGGCCGGTGCCGCCGCGGCCCCCGCCGTGGCGACCGCGGCGGCCCCGGCCCCCGTCGTTCTCAGAAATCCGCGACGACTGAATCCGCCCATGACACATCCCCAACCCTTCGATGAGAAACGAATGGGTGGAACGGCGCTATGACGCGTCCCCCCTCACGGCACGGCCCCCTGCCGTCCGCGCGCGGGGCCCGGCGGAACCAGGCCCCCGACCGACGCGCACTCCCCCCGAGCATCGCCGTCGCCGCCCCCTCACCGAGGGCGTGGGACACCCGTCACCCCTGTGCGGGCCCCTGAGGCTCCAGCACGACGACGGGGATCTTCCGGTCGGTCTTCTTCTGGTAGCTCTTGTACTGCGGAAAGATCACGGTCATCGCCTCCCACAGGCGCGCCCGTTCCTCGTCCTCCGCCTCCCTGGCGACCGCCTCGAACGTCTCGGCGGCCACCTGCACACGCACCCGCGGCTCCGCCAGCAGGTTCAGGTACCAGTGGGGATGGTGGTCGGATCCGCCGTTGGACCCGACGATGACGTAGTTCCCCCCGTCCTCCCCGTAGATCAGCCCGGTCCGCCGCAGCGCCCCGGACGTGCGCCCCCGCGTGGTCAGCAGCAGCGTCGGCTTGCCGTACCAGATGTGCCCGCTCGCGCCCTCGCTGGCCACGTACCGACGCACATGCGTAGCCACCCAGCCGGTCGGGCTGTCGAGCACCTCGTCCTGTTCGTCCATGCACTCACTCCGTCCGTCGGAAGCCACACCGTACCACCGGGCACTTAAATTTGAGTACCTCCCACGGATGTCCCCAACGGGCGTGTTTTGAGGGGGAGTTGAGCGGAGGAGCAGCTTCCGGCGGCGCTGACGGACGCGTTTAGAGCATGCGCGACAAACCCGCCCGCCGCAACGAGTTCCGGACACCGGGCGCCGGGACTCGATCGCTTCTCGAGCACAGCTCCGACCGGCCCCCTGCCACACGGCACGTCCACCGGGCCGGACGTGGGTCCGGATCAGAATGCCGGCGCGGCTTGCCCCTGCCTCGGTCCCTGACTGCGTGCCTTGAGCAGCGTGTCCCGTAGGCGGTTGTGGGTCATGGCCAGGCAGGCGTGTACCGCGCCGCGTGCCACCGACAGCCCCAGGACCTGGGAGACGGTCGTGACCCGGGGGCCGGTCGGCAGGGTCTGTTCGAGCCGCCTGCGTACCTCGGGGAGCACCTCGTCCACCAAGGGGCGCAACCGGCCCACGAAGTAGACGGACTCGGGGTCGAGTGTCACGGCGACGATGCTCACGGCCGTCGTGACCGCCGTCGTGAACGCCTTGACTGTCTCCGCACGGGCTCGATGGTCCTGAGGTGCCAGCCACAGGTCCTCGACGCGTTCGATGTCCAGCCCGTGTTCACGAGCGAACTTCACAAGCCCTGCGGTGCTCAGCAGTCCGTTGAGGGGGCGGTCGTCGAAGCCGGAGGCGAGGGAACCGATGTCGCCGAACGCGGGAGTACGTCCCCGAGCCAGTTCCTGGTCCCTGCAGGTGGCGAAGTTCAGGGTGCTGCTGACACTGAACAGGGCGGCGTCATGGACACTCGCGTCGTCCATGAGTACCTGGAGCAAGGACGCGTTCGCGTCACTGTCGAAGGTCACCGGAGCACCGACGAGTTCTTCGACGGTTCGGTGGAGGTCTCTGCCGGAGAAGATCCTCATCGGCTCGGCAGGCCGAAAGACCTCGGCGCCATCGCGGACATGGGCGGGCAGTGCCGCGACGACCTGGCGCAGTGGCCCTCGTGCGGATGCGCTGGTCTGTGCGATCAGGTCGACCAGCCACCGGCCGGCAGCGGGGACGTCGTGGTGCTCGACCGTCGGAACGACCACGTGTCCGACCTCACGGCCGCGCAGGTCGGTCACCAGCACGCCGGTGGTCACGGCACCGAAGCCGACGCCCACGACGTGTCCGGCGGTCCCGGGCACATCGAGGTACGTCGACGGACGGCCGCGCCCGACGACGGCGTCGACTCCCCCGTCCACGACGAACCCGTCCGAGCGCAGTTCCTCGACGGCCCGCGACACCGTCGCCTTGCTCAACCCTGTGAGCTCGACAAGCCTGTTCCGGGTCAACGGCGCGTGGGAGAGAACCACGTCAAGGACACGTGCCTTGTTGTAGTCGCGTGGTGTGGGGTTGATGCTGCTCACCTCATGACCTTAGCGAGACCGTACGCAGCCCGAGCCGACGGTCGCTGCCGGACGTGCCGAGTTGTCCGTGGGCGTAGGCACCGCTCAAGGCGTGTCATGGCGCGTGCTCAGCAGGCGGGCCACAACCTCCTCCATGGCGACGGCCATGGCCCGCTCCACGTTGACCCAGTCGTCTCTGGCGTGCTCGAGCAGGTAGTCGCGACGCTCCGGCACTCGTTCCGCGCGCCAGTGGGTGACCAGCGCGCGCAGTGTGAGGCGGGCCAACGCGGCGACAGGGAGGAGCGGGAGTTCGGTGTCCTTGATCGGCCGGGCCCGCTCGTATCCCGCGACGAAACTGCATGCCTCACGCCAGGGATCCCCCGGTGTCCGGCCGAGAAGGTTCGCGAGAGACACAGCGGGATCGAAGATCAAGGCACTGCGCATGCTGTCCCCGAAGTCGATCACTCCCGTGACGAAGCCGTCTGTCCGCGGATCCACCAGGACGTTGTAGGGGCTGTAGTCACCATGGATCACTTGGGTCTCGAGATCACCCAGTCTCGGCACGATGGTCTCGTGGAAAAGGCGGAACACCTCTTGGGCCAGCCGACGGTGCGCGGCGCCGGGCGTGTACTCGATGAGTTCCCTCAGCTGGTCGAAGTGCCGAAGGTCCCACACAAGGCGCCGCTCGTCCGCTGGATGCCTGAAGGACCGCAGAGCCAGATCCACTCGCCCGAGCATCTGTCCGGCCTGGGCGAGCTGGTGGGGATCGGGGTTCGTCCGCGCGAGGACGGCGCCTTCGACGAAGTCGAAGACGCGCAGGACTCGGACCCGGCCGTCCTTCGTCTCGATCGGTACGCTGTCGCCGCCTTCGGTCGTCTCCTCGACCCGCTGGACGGGGAGATGAGGAGCCTCGGCTTCGAGATGACGCATCACAGCCGTTTGCAGCGCTACGACGGCCACCGCCTCATCGGGCGGGGAAACCTTGACGAGATGGTCGGCCGTGCCGGTCCGCAGCCGGAACGTGTCGTCCTTCTCGGTTGCCAGCCGCTCCAGATGTCCGCTCAGCCGATAGTGCCGGGCGAGGAGGTCGCCCACCACGTTGGTCTCGATGGGCTCGTGGGACGATGCCAGGCCGCTCTCCTGGAACAACTGCTGGACGACACGTGCGGGGGGCGAGGTGTTCACCGTTCGGTCCCTTCGGCTTTCGGCCTGCTACAGGCGCGTCTCGGCGATCTCCGCGAAGGTCTCCAGGAATCGCGTCACGTCGGCCGAGTCGAAGGCCAGCGGCGGTCGGATCTTGAGCACATTGACTGCTTCCCCGGTGCCACTGATGAGGACGCGACGCTCGCGCATGTCGTTGATGACGTGGTCGGCGCGGACACGGTCGGGCTCCAGCGACTCCCGGTCCTTCACGAGTTCGACGCCCACGTACAGACCACTGCCGCGGACCTCCGCCACGTGGGGAGACTCGCGAGTGATCTCCTCGAGACCGGCTCGAAGCGCCCGGCCGTTGTCGAGCACTCGCTGCCGCACGTTCTCCGCCTCGAAGACGTCCAGTACCGCGGCACCGGCGGCAACCGCGATCGAACTGCCGGCAAAGGTGTTGAAGTAACGGACATTCTGCCCGAACTCGTCGCACACCTCGGGCCTGAACACCACGCCGGAGATCGGCATGCCGTTGCCCATGGGCTTGCCCATCGTGACGATGTCCGGAAGCACTCCATGGCGGCTGAACCCCCACATCGACTCTCCGAGCCGGGCGAATCCCGACTGGACCTCGTCGGCGATGTACACGCCGCCCGCGGCGTGCACCTCCTCGACCATGTCACGCAGGTAACCGACAGGATCGGTGTAGATGCCGTCGCTCGAGTGCGCGCAGTCGGTGATCAGCGCCGCAAGCCGGTAGCCGTGACGCTCGAGATCGTTGATCGCGCCGCGCACCTGGCTGCGCATGTAGTCGGGAAGCGATGAACCAGGCGGGACGAGCCGTGGATCAGGAGCTTCGATGAGCCGCACATTCGGCCCGAGCGGTGACCCCGCGCCGAGCGTCGGCGAGAAGCTCGCGACCTCGCGAGTGAGACCGTGGTACGCCCAGCGAGTCACCACGATTCCCTCGCCGCCCGTGTGGAAGCGAGCCACGCGCATGGCCAGGTCGTTCGCCTCCGACCCGCTGCACGCGAAGCTGACCTTCGAGAGCCCTTCGGGCATGGTCGCCACGAGGCGCTCGGCGTAGTCGACGAGTGATTCCTGCACATAGCGGGTGTTGGTGTTGACCGCCGCCATCTGGCGGGACACAGCCTCGACAACGTGCGGGTGTGCGTGACCGACGCACGGCACGTTGTTGTAGGCGTCAAGGTAGTCGTTGCCCTCCCGGTCGAACAGGTGAGCCCCTCGACCGGAGACGAACTCGACCGGCTCCCGGTAGTTCAGCGCGTACCCAGGCCCCAGCACCTTGTTTCGCCGCCTGACGGTGGACCGCAACCGCTCAGGCAGTTCACCGAGCGCTGCGGGGTCGAACCTGTTGGGGTAGTTGGCCAGCGCTCGACTCGGCGTCGACATCATCAGCAGGTCCCCTCCTTCGTGGCTTGCATTTCATTCGGGCCGCTTCAGCGCAGCGCCCTTTTGTTTCAGTTCCAGCCTGAAACTTATCATCGACAGCACGGTTTCGACACCCCCGAGCAGTGCTCAGCACGAGATCGACGAAGGGGCCGGGCTCCACGAGCCCGGCCCCTCCTGATTGAACGTTCGCCGCGTCAGCGACCTGATGTCACTTCATACGCTCACACGTTGAAGCGGAACTCCACCACGTCCCCGTCCTGCATCACGTACTCCTTGCCCTCCATCCGGGCCTTCCCCTTCGCGCGGGCCTCCGCCACCGACCCCGCCTCGACCAGGTCCTCGAAGGAGATGACCTCCGCCTTGATGAAGCCCTTCTGGAAGTCCGTGTGGATGACGCCGGCGGCCTCGGGGGCGGTGGCGCCCTTCTTGATGGTCCAGGCGCGGGATTCCTTGGGGCCGGCCGTCAGGTAGGTCTGCAGGCCGAGGGTGCGGAAGCCGACGTGGGCAAGGGTGGCGAGGCCGGGCTCGTCCTGGCCGACGGACTGGAGGAGTTCCAGGGCCTCGTCCTCGTCGAGCTCGGCGAGGTCCGCCTCCAGCTTGGCGTTGAGGAAGATCGCCTCGGCGGGGGCGACCAGGGCGCGCTGCTCGTTCTTGAAGTCCTCGTCGACCAGCTCGTCCTCGTCGACGTTGAAGACGTAGAGGAACGGCTTGGTGGTCAGCAGGTGCAGGTCGTGCAGGAGCTCGTTGCGCTCGGTGCCCTGAACGATGCCGTGCGCGAAGAGGGTGTCGCCCTTCTCCAGGATCTCCTTGGCCTCCTCGACGGCCTTCACCTTCGGCGCGATGTCCTTCTTGATCCGCGACTCCTTCTGGAGGCGCGGCAGGACCTTCTCGATCGTCTGGAGGTCGGCGAGGATCAGCTCGGTGTTGATCGTCTCGATGTCGTCCTTGGGCGAGACCTTGCCGTCGACGTGCACGACGTTCTCGTCCTTGAAGGCGCGGATGACCTGGCAGATCGCGTCGGACTCGCGGATGTTGGCGAGGAACTTGTTGCCCAGGCCCTCACCCTCGGACGCGCCGCGCACGATGCCGGCGATGTCGACGAAGTCGACGGTGGCCGGAAGGACCCGCTGCGAGGAGAAGATCTCCGCCAGCTTGGTCAGCCGGGGGTCGGGCACGCCGACGACGCCGACGTTGGGCTCGATCGTGGCGAACGGGTAGTTGGCCGCCAGCACGTCGTTCTTGGTCAGGGCGTTGAACAGGGTCGACTTGCCGACATTCGGCAGACCGACGATTCCGATCGTGAGCGACACGTTGCGACTTCCCGTGAGTGGAGAGGGCCAGGGGGCCAGGGGACCGGCCGATCCACCAGTCTACGGCGTACCCGGAACCGCCCCGGGAGGCGTATCGAACGCTTGGCCAAGCCTCGGCCCACGGCGTGTCTGACGGGCCATTCGGCATATTGAACGACCTAAGTTGGTGCGGTGGAGCAATACAGGACGCGACCTGCCCAGTACGGACCGCGACGTGACCGGCCGAGGCCGCCCCTGCCGCCGCAGGCGAAACGGGGGGCGGGCGGCGGACCCGTGCGCACGGCCCGGCCGCCGGGCCCGCAGCGCCGTCCGGCGCCGGTACGGCGGCCCGCGCCCGCGCCGGCGCCCGCCGCCGGGCGGATGCCGAACCCGCGGCTGACCGGGCTGGGCAGCGGTCTGTTCTGCGGGATGGTGATGTTCCTGCTCGGCGCGCTGTGCGCGGTGTTGTTCGGGGCGTCGCTGACGGCGTACGGCGTGCTGTTCCTGCCGGTGTGCGTGCTGACCGCCCTCTGGGTGCGCCGGGGGGACCTGATGACCGCGCCCGTGGTCGTGCCGATCGCGTTCGCCGTGGGGCTGCTGCCGGTGGCCGAGGGCGACGGAGGGACCGGCGGCAGGCTGATGGGGCTGCTGACGGCGCTCGCCACGCAGGCCGGGTGGCTGTACGGCGGGACCCTGATCGCCGGGCTGATCGTGATCGTCCGGCGGATCAGGCTGGTGCACCGGCGGCGGACGGCCGGGGCCCGCCCGCCGATGTGACGGCGCGGGGCCCCGCCCGGCTAGTGTCCGGCCGCCCGCATCGCCGCCCCCACGATGCCCGCGTTGTTCTGCAGCTGCGCCGGGACGATCTCCGCCTTGATGCCCTCGATGTAGGGCAGGAACTTGTGGGACTTGCGGCTGACGCCGCCGCCGATGATGAACAGCTCCGGCGAGAACAGCATCTCGACATGGGCGAGGTACCTGCGCACGCGGTGCGCCGCCCAGTGCTCCCACGTCATGTCGTGGTCCTCGCGGGCCTTGCTGGAGGCGCGCTTCTCCGCGTCGTGCCCCTCCAGCTCCAGGTGGCCCAGCTCGGTGTTGGGGACCAGGACGCCGTCGACGAAGACCGCGCTGCCGATGCCCGTGCCGAACGTCAGCAGGATCACTGTGCCCCGGCGGTCGCGGCCGGCGCCGAAGTGCATCTCGGCGACGCCCGCCGCGTCCGCGTCGTTCACCACCGTCACCGGCAGGCCGCCCAGCCGCTCGCCGAGCAGTGCCCGCGCGTCGGTGTCGATCCAGCTGTCGTCGACGTTCGCCGCCGTACGGATCATGGCTCCGTCGGTGACCACGCCCGGGAACGTGACCCCGACGGGTCCGGTCCAGCCGAAGTGGTCGACGACCTGCCTGACGCCGTCGGCCACCCCGTCGGGCGTGGCCGGGTGCGGGGTGAGGACCTTGTGGCGCTCCCGCGCCAGGTCGCCCTTGTCCAGGTCCACCGGGGCACCCTTGATCCCGGAACCGCCGATGTCCACACCGAAGATCTGCATGGCCCTACGTTACGACGAACGACTGACAGTCACGGCCGGACAGCGGTGGCTGCCCGGCCCGTCCGCGATCACTCCCCGGAATTTTCACCGGCCCCGGCCCCGCCGCGCTCGGCGACCAGCGCCGCCGCCTCCTCGCGCAGGTCGCGGCGGAGCTCCTTGGGCAGGGAGAACGTGATGGACTCCTCGGCGGCCTTGACGATCTCGACGTCCTCGAAGCCACGCTGCGAGAGCCATTCCAGGACCTGCTCGACCAGGACCTCCGGCACGGAGGCGCCCGAGGTGACGCCGACCGTGGTCACGCCCTCCAGCCAGGCCTCGTCGATCTCGTCGGCGAAGTCCACGAGGTAGGCGGCGCGGGCGCCCGCGATCTTGGCGACCTCCACGAGCCGCTTGGAGTTGGAGGAGTTGCGGGAGCCGACCACGATCACCAGGTCGGACTCGGCGCCCATCTGCTTCACGGCCAGCTGGCGGTTCTGCGTGGCGTAGCAGATGTCGTCGCTGGGCGGGGAGATGAGCTGCGGGAACTTCTCCTTCAGGGCGTCGACGGTCTCCATGGTCTCGTCGACGGACAGCGTGGTCTGGGAGAGCCAGACGACCTTGGACGGGTCGCGGACCTCGACCTTGTCGACGTCGCCGGGGCCGTCGACGAGCTGGATGTGGTCGGGGGCCTCGCCGGAGGTGCCGATGACCTCCTCGTGGCCCTCGTGGCCGATCAGGAGGATGTCGTAGTCGTCGTTGGCGAAGCGGACGGCTTCCTTGTGGACCTTGGTGACCAGCGGGCAGGTGGCGTCGATGGTGGCGAGGCGGCCGCGCTCGGCCTCCTCGTGGACGACGGGGGCCACGCCGTGCGCCGAGAACATGACGATGTTGCCCGGCGGGACCTCTTCCGTCTGCTCGACGAAGATCGCGCCCTTCTTCTCCAGGGTCTGCACGACGTACTTGTTGTGGACGATCTCGTGGCGGACGTAGACCGGAGCGCCGTACTGCTCCAGGGCTTTCTCGACGGCGATCACGGCGCGGTCCACACCCGCGCAGTAGCCACGGGGGGCGGCGAGCAGGACACGGCGGCCAGGCGAAGCAGACATGGGTCCCATCGTAAGGCCGCGTCCGGCGGGTCGAAGATCGCGCCGCTGTGGAGTCCCTGAGAAGACTGACAGGGCGTGACGTGACTGACGGGGACACCGGAGGGTGTCGGGCGGGACGCGGCGGCTGATCGGCATTGTCGGTGGTGGCCACTACGCTCGCGGGCATGGCTGTGAACACGACTCCGGAATCCCCGCTGCCCGTCGGCGAGGTGTCACGGCTCATCGGGGGGTGGATCGACCGGCTCGGGGCGGTGTGGGTCGAGGGACAGATCACGCAGTTGTCGCGGCGGCCGGGCGCGGGCGTGGTGTTCCTGACGCTGCGGGACCCCTCGTACGACATCTCCGTCAGCGTGACCTGCTACCGGCAGGTGTTCGACGCCGTCGCGGACGTGGTCAGCGAGGGCGCCCGGGTCGTCGTCCTCGCGAAGCCCGAGTGGTACGCCCCGCGAGGGCAGTTGTCGCTGCGGGCCGCCGAGATAAGGCCCGTCGGGGTCGGGGAGCTGCTCGCGCGGCTGGAGCAGCTGAAGAAGGCCCTCGCGCGGGAGGGCCTGTTCGCGCCGGAGCGCAAGAAGCCACTGCCGTTCCTGCCACAGCTGATCGGGCTGGTCTGCGGGCGGGCCTCGGCCGCGGAGCGGGACGTGCTGGAGAACGCCCGGCACCGCTGGCCCGCCGTCCGCTTCGAGGTGCGCAACGTCGCCGTTCAGGGCGTGCACGCCGTGCCGCAGGTCGTGCAGGCCGTGAAGGAGCTGGACGCGATCGACGACGTCGACGTGATCATCGTCGCCCGGGGCGGCGGCAGCGTGGAGGACCTGCTGCCGTTCTCCGACGAGCAGCTGATCCGGACCGTCGCCCAGTGTCGTACGCCCGTGGTGTCCGCGATCGGGCACGAGCCCGACAATCCGCTCCTCGATCACGTCGCCGACCTGCGCGCCTCCACGCCGACCGACGCCGCCAAGAAGGTCGTACCGGACGTCGGCGAGGAGTACGAGCGGGTGCGGCTGCTGCGGGACCGGGCGCGGCGGTGCGTGGCTGCCCTGGTGGAGCGCGAGGAGCGGGGGCTGGCCCACGCGCTCGCGCGGCCGTCGATAGAGGATCCGCACCGGATGATCGACGAACGCGCCGACCACGTGGCGGAGCTGCTCGACCGGGGCCGGCGCTGCCTGCGGCACCAGTTGGACCGGGCCGACTCCGAGCTGACGCACACGCACGCGCGCGTGGTGGCCCTCTCCCCCGCCGCGACCCTGAAGCGCGGGTACGCCGTGCTGCAGAAGGCCGACGGGCACGCCGTCCGCGACCCGGGCGAGGTCGAGGCCGGTGAGGCCCTGCGCGCGCGGGTCTCCGAGGGTGAGTTCTCCGTACGAGTGGACACATAGGGTGGGTGGATGACCAGCGAGGTTGATGAGACGCCGGGCACGGCCGAGGCGCTCGGGTACGAGCAGGCGCGGGATGAGCTGATCGAGGTCGTCCGCCGTCTGGAGGCGGGCGGTACGACGCTGGAGGAGTCCCTCGCGCTCTGGGAGCGGGGCGAGGAGCTGGCCAAGGTGTGCCGGCGCTGGCTGGACGGGGCCCGGGCGCGGCTGGACGCGGCGCTGGCGGAGGAGGCCGCGGACGACGAGGACGCCGAGTAGCTCCGCCGGAATTACGGGATCACAGGTGACTCACTGTGAGGTGGATCACCACACCCTGGATATGGTTGAACGTTGAACTTCATTGACGTACGGTCGAGGACGTCAGCCGGTCCGGTTCCCCGGATCCGACGTACGTCCCCAGAAGGTTCCGCTCATGTCTCTCGTTCTTGACCCCGCCGCCCAGGACCTGCTCTTCCGCGAGGCCCGCACCGCCAACACCTTCACCGACGAGCCGGTGACCGACGAGCAGGTGCAGGCGATCTACGACCTGGTCAAGTACGGCCCGACCGCCTTCAACCAGACCCCCCTGCGCATCACCCTGGTCCGCTCCCCCGAGGCCCGTGAGCGCCTGGTGCAGCACATGGCCGAGGGCAACCAGCCCAAGACGGCCGCCGCCCCGCTGGTCGCCATCCTCTCCGCGGACAACGAGTTCCACGAGGAGCTGCCGCACCTGTTCCCGGCCTTCCCGCAGGCCAAGGACGCCTTCTTCGCCGAGCGCCCGGCCCGCGAGAGCGCCGCCGCGCTGAACGCCGCGCTGCAGGCCGCCTACTTCATCATCGGTGTCCGCGCCGCCGGTCTGGCCGCCGGTCCCATGACGGGCGCCGACCTGGAGGGCATCCGCAAGGAGTTCCTGGACGACGACCACACCCCGCTGATGGTCGTCAACATCGGCCGGCCGGGCCCGGACGCCTGGTTCCCGCGCTCCCCGCGCCTGGAGTTCGAGCAGGTCGTCACGACCGTCTGAGCCACGGACACCGTCCGAGCCACGGACACGAGGAAGGCCCCCGGCACATACGCCGGGGGCCTTCCTCGTGCGCGGTCACTTCGTCTCCAGCGCCTCCGCCATCCTCGTCAGCTGCGCGAACGACGCCGTGCCCGTGACGACCGTGGTCGAGCCCTTGGTGCCCTCCAGGACCAGCGCGTCGTACCGGCCGCCCTCCCAGCGGGTCCACGTCCGGCCGTCGATCTTCTCCGTCTTCCCGGTCTCCCGGGCACCCTGCGTGGCCTCGTCGAGGAAGACGGGCCGCCGCTGAGTGGACTGCTCGACCGCCACGTACTCCCCTTCGGGGTCGTGGAAGCCGAGGTGCCAGGTGTCGAACTCGTCGGCCTGGTAGCGGACGGAGGTGGCCTTCCAGGTGTCGGGCAGCCCCTGGGGTGCGGCGACGGGGTACGGGGCGGCGCGGCGTGCCGTGAGCAGCTCGACCCGGTAGTCGACGCGCTTGAGGTCGGGCGGGCTGTCGTCGTGGGGGATGAAGAGGTATATGACGCCCGCCACGAGGACGATGACCCCCATCGAGAGGATCATGTCCCGCGCCGTCTTCTGCTTGCCGTTCGTGCCTGCCACGCCCCCTATCGTCGCAGGTCTCCGCCGCGCTCATCCGTGGGGGCCCCTGCTCATTTTGCGGGCTCGGCGATAGAGTCGGGCGACAAAGCCCTCATCCGGCCGTCGTCGTACAGAAAGGTGCGCTCCGATGACCGAGCATCATCACTTGCCGTCCGAACTCGATGTGCCCTCCGAGGCCCCCGACCGCAACCTCGCCCTGGAGCTGGTCCGGGTGACCGAGGCGGCGGCGATGGCCGCGGGCCGCTGGGTCGGACGCGGTGACAAGAACGGCGCCGACGGCGCCGCGGTCCGTGCCATGCGGACCCTCGTCTCCACCGTCTCGATGAACGGCGTGGTCGTCATCGGCGAGGGCGAGAAGGACGAGGCCCCGATGTTGTTCAACGGGGAGCGCGTGGGCGACGGGACCGGGCCCGAGTGCGACATCGCCGTGGACCCGATCGACGGCACGACGCTGACCGCCAAGGGCATGACGAACGCGATCGCGGTGCTGGCCGCCGCCGAGCGCGGGTCGATGTTCGACCCCTCCGCCGTCTTCTACATGGACAAGCTGGTCACCGGGCCCGAGGCGGCCGACTTCGTCGACATCAACGCGCCGGTGTCGGTGAACATCCGCCGGGTCGCCAAGGCCAAGCGGTCCGCGCCGGAGGACGTCACCGTGGTGATCCTGGACCGGCCGCGGCACGAGGGCATCATCAAGGAGATCCGGGACACCGGCGCGCGCATCAAGCTGATCTCCGACGGTGACGTGGCCGGCTCGATCCTGGCGCTGCGGGAGGGCACCGGGGTCGATCTGCTGCTCGGCATCGGCGGTACGCCCGAGGGCATCATCTCGGCCTGTGCGGTGAAGTGCCTGGGCGGCACGATCCAGGGCAAGCTGTGGCCGAAGGACGACGAGGAGCGGCAGCGGGCGATCGACGCGGGGCACGACCTCGACCGGGTGCTGACCACGGAGGACCTGGTGACCGGGGAGAACGTGTTCTTCGTGGCGACGGGGATCACGGACGGGGAGCTGCTGCGAGGGGTTCGGTACCGGGCGGAGACCGCCACGACCGACTCGATCGTGATGCGGTCCCGGTCGGGCACGGTGCGCAGGATCGATTCGGAGCACCGGCTGTCCAAGCTCCGGGCGTACAGCGCGATCGACTTCGACAAGGGGAAGTGAAGTAGCGCGCGACCCAGCTCCGCGCCCCCTGCAAGAAAGGGCGTCCCCGGTGCGGTGGGGACGCCCTTTCGCGCATCTCGTCCTGTCAGCCGGCCGCCGCTATGCGGTTCGCCGAGCGGGCCGTCTTCTTCAGCTCCAGGTCGCGGCGGCGGCGCCGGGCCAGGACCACGCGGCGCTCGGCGGCGGTGAGGCCGCCCCAGACGCCGTAGGGTTCCGGCTGGAGCAGGGCGTGCTCGCGGCATTCGACCATGACCGGACAGCGGGCGCAGACCCGTTTCGCCGCCTCTTCCCGGGAGAGCCGGGCGGCCGTGGGCTCCTTGGAGGGGGCGAAGAACAGGCCGGCCTCGTCACGCCGGCACACCGCCTCGGTGTGCCACGGGGCGTCCTGGTCCCTGTCTCGTGCTGGCACCCGCGGGGCCGGAACGGCAGCT
Source organism: Streptomyces sp. SudanB52_2052 (assembly GCF_964272415.1). Classification (NCBI taxonomy): domain Bacteria; kingdom Bacillati; phylum Actinomycetota; class Actinomycetes; order Kitasatosporales; family Streptomycetaceae; genus Streptomyces; species Streptomyces sp. SudanB52_2052. Next base: position 3,304,862 of record NZ_OZ186796.1, read on the forward strand.
ACCTGCAGGGACGAATGCGGCGGTTGCAGCACGGTCTACTCCTGACGACGGCTTCGCGAGCGAGAGACGATGCAGCAAGGCCTACCCGCTGTGCGCGCGCCTATGCACTGAGTTCCGATCCGTCGCTTTCGAGGGATTCGCGACTGTCAATGCCCCAGGTGTTTGCGCAAACTCTTGTCGACCTTGCGCTGCACCCGGTCCAGGATGTCGGCGACGACCTTGCCGCGCCGGGGTCGGGCCTCGACGCTGCCCAGGACGGCCCAGCCGTCGACGTAGACGACCGGGGCCTCCGGTTCGCCCGAGTCGAGGGTGTCGACCTCGAAGCTGCCGAGCACGCCGCCGCCCATGCCGCGCAGCGACACGTTCTCCGGGACGCGGATGTCGACGCTGCCGAAGATCGCGAAGGACTTGATCACGACCTGCTGGTGGTCGAAGAGGGCCTCGCTGAGGTCGATCTCGACGCTGCCGAAGATCGCGTAGGCGTGGATCCGGCGGCCCGCGCGCCAGCGGCCCTTGCGGACGGCGCCGCTGAAGACCGCGACGACGGTGTCGTCCGGTTCGATGGGGATGGCGCCGGCCGTGGGGCGGTGCGGGGCCGGGCTGGGGGCCTGGCCGGGGCCCCGGTGGTGGGCCGCTGGCAGGTCCCGTATGAAGACCTCCAGCTCACCGACCGTCTTGGCGCGCAGCACCCCCTCGACGCGCTCGGCGTGCTCGTCCGCGGTGAGACGGCCCTCGGCGAGGGCGTCGTGCAGGATGTCGGCGATCCGGTCGCGCTCGGCGTCGGAGGCACGGAACTCGGAGGCGGTGGGTGCGCCCTGCTGCTTCTGAAGATCCTGCTTCTGAAGGTCCTGCTTCTGAAGGTCCACGACAGCAGCGTACCGAAACACGATAGATCGCGACACCCCCAGCGCCACCCCCGCATCGCGGCCGACTGTGACGAACTGAGCCTTACCTCACAAGCTCACGGCCACCGCCGGGGTTCTAATCTGGTGGGCGCTCGCCGATGGAGGCGGGCCGCCGTCTGTCGAGTGAGGAATGGGCGAGATGCCTGAGTTCGCGTACACCGATCTGCTCCCCCAGGGAGAGGACACCACGCCGTACCGCCTGGTGACCTCCGAGGGTGTCTCCACGGTCGAGGGGCCGGACGGACGGACCTTCCTCCAGGTGGAGCCGGAGGCGCTGCGCAAGCTCGCCGAGGAGGCCATCCACGACATCCAGCACTACCTGCGCCCGGCCCACCTCGCGCAGCTGCGCCGCATCATCGACGACCCCGAGGCGTCGAGCAACGACAAGTTCGTGGCGCTGGACCTGCTGAAGAACGCGAACATCGCGGCGGCGGGCGTGCTCCCCATGTGCCAGGACACGGGCACGGCGATCGTGATGGGCAAGCGCGGGCAGAACGTGCTGACGCGGGGCCGCGACGAGGAGGCCCTGAGCCGCGGCATCTACGACGCGTACAAGAACCTGAACCTGCGCTACTCGCAGATGGCCCCGCTCACCATGTGGGAGGAGAAGAACACCGGCTCCAACCTCCCCGCGCAGATCGAGCTGTACGCGACCGACGGCGGCGCCTACAAGTTCCTGTTCATGGCGAAGGGCGGCGGCTCGGCCAACAAGTCGTTCCTGTACCAGGAGACGAAGGCCGTCCTGAACGAGGCCTCCATGATGAAGTTCCTGGAGGAGAAGATCCGTTCGCTGGGCACGGCCGCCTGCCCGCCCTACCACCTGGCGATCGTGGTCGGCGGTACGAGCGCCGAGTACGCGCTGAAGACGGCGAAGTACGCCTCCGCGCACTACCTGGACGAGATCCCGGCCGAGGGCTCCGAGCTGGGGCACGGCTTCCGGGACAAGGAGCTGGAGCAGAAGGTCTTCGAGCTGACGCAGAAGATCGGCATCGGCGCGCAGTTCGGCGGCAAGTACTTCTGCCACGACGTGCGCGTGGTGCGCCTGCCCCGGCACGGCGCCTCCTGCCCCGTCGCCATCGCCGTCTCCTGCTCCGCCGACCGCCAGGCCGTCGCGAAGATCACCGCCGAGGGCGTCTTCCTGGAGCAGCTGGAGACGGACCCGGCGCGGTTCCTGCCGGAGACGACGGACGAGCACCTCGACGAGTCCTCGGACGTCGTCAAGATCGACCTCAACCAGCCGATGGAGACGATCCTCGCGGAGCTCACCAAGTACCCGGTGAAGACCCGGCTGTCGCTGACCGGCCCGCTGGTCGTGGCGCGCGACATCGCGCACGCCAAGATCAAGGAGCGGCTGGACGCGGGCGAGGAGATGCCGCAGTACCTGAAGGACCACCCGGTGTACTACGCGGGCCCGGCCAAGACGCCGGAGGGCTACGCGTCGGGCTCTTTCGGCCCGACCACGGCCGGCCGGATGGACTCCTACGTGGAGCAGTTCCAGGCGGCGGGCGGCTCCAAGGTGATGCTGGCCAAGGGCAACCGCAGCAAGCAGGTCACCGACGCGTGCGCTTCCCACGGCGGCTTCTACCTGGGCTCCATCGGCGGCCCGGCCGCGCGCCTCGCCCAGGACTGCATCAAGAAGGTCGAGGTCGTCGAGTACGAGGAACTCGGCATGGAGGCGGTCTGGAAGATCGAGGTCGAGGACTTCCCGGCGTTCATCGTCGTGGACGACAAGGGCAACGACTTCTTCCAGGACCCGGCGCCGGCGCCGACGTTCACGTCCATTCCGGTACGCGGTCCCGGACTCGCCTGAGAAGGGCGGTGACGATTCGCCTCCACGGGGAACAGTGGTCGCGGCGCTGACGCTGTGACACGTGGAGGTGATCGTCGATGACCGACGAGCAGGACAGGACCGAGTACCGCACCGAGCACGACTCCATGGGCGAGGTGCGGGTGCCCGCCCACGCCAAGTGGCGTGCGCAGACCCAGCGGGCGGTGGAGAACTTCCCCGTCTCCGGGCAGCGCATCGAGCGCGCCCACATCGAGGCCCTCGCCCGCATCAAGGGCGCGGCGGCCAAGGTCAACGCCGAGCTGGGGGTCCTGGACAAGGACGTCGCCCAGGCGATCCAGGAGGCGGCCGGGGAGGTCGCCGAGGGCTCGTGGGACGAGCACTTCCCCGTCGACGTGTTCCAGACCGGGTCCGGGACCTCGTCCAACATGAACACCAACGAGGTCATCGCCACTCTGGCCACCGAGCGGCTCGGGCGCCCCGTGCACCCGAACGACCACGTCAACGCCTCCCAGTCGTCCAACGACGTGTTTCCCTCGTCGATCCACATCGCCGCCACCGCGGCCGTGACCCGCGATCTGATCCCCGCCCTGGACCATCTCGCCGCCTCCCTGGAGCGCAAGGCGGAGGAGTTCTCCGACGTCGTGAAGTCGGGGCGGACCCACCTGATGGACGCCACGCCCGTGACGCTGGGGCAGGAGTTCGGCGGGTACGCCGCCCAGGTGCGGTACGGGATCGAGCGGCTGGAGGCCTCCCTCCCCCGGCTCGCCGAACTCCCCCTCGGCGGTACGGCCGTCGGCACCGGCATCAACACCCCGCCCGGCTTCTCCGCCGCCGTCATCGAGGAGGTCGCCCGCGCCACCGGGCTGCCCCTCACCGAGGCGCGGGACCACTTCGAGGCGCAGGGCGCCAGGGACGGCATCGTCGAGACCAGCGGGCAGCTGCGGACCATCGCCGTCGGCCTGACGAAGATCGCCAACGACCTGCGATGGATGTCCTCCGGGCCGCGCACCGGCCTCGCCGAGATCGCCCTGCCTGACCTCCAGCCCGGCTCCTCGATCATGCCGGGCAAGGTGAACCCGGTCATCCCGGAGGCCGTGCTCATGGTCGCCGCCCAGGTCGTCGGCAACGACGCCACCGTCGCCACCGCGGGCGCCGCCGGGAACTTCGAGCTCAACGTGATGCTGCCGGTCATCGCGAAGAACGTGCTGGAGTCGGTCCGGCTGCTGGCCAACGTGACGCGGCTGCTCGCCGACCGCACCGTCGACGGCATCACCGCGAACCGCGAGCGCGCGCGGGAGTACGCCGAGTCCTCCCCCTCCGTCGTGACGCCGCTCAACAAGTACATCGGGTACGAGGAGGCCGCGAAGATCGCCAAGAAGGCGCTCGCCGAGCGGAAGACGATCCGTCAGGTCGTCCTGGACAGCGGGTACGTGGAGCGCGGGGACCTGACCCGGGAGCAGCTCGACGAGGCGCTGGATGTCCTGCGGATGACGCATCCGTGACGTCTCGTGGCGCACGTACGCCCGGCGCGTGAACCGTGACACGCGCCGCAGCGTCGTATGCCTACGGCACCTAATATCTGTGCATGGCAGACGGTGGAGCGGTGAGACGCGTGGAAACGGGTGGTGCGGCGGGCTTCTGGGCACCCGGGAGCCGGATCCTGTGGCGGTACCGGGAGAACGGCGGCACACACATCCACATCGCGCGCCCCGTCACCGTCGTACGGGACGACGCGGATCTGCTCGCCGTGTGGCTGGCGCCCGGCACCGAGTGTGTGAAGCCCGTGCTCGCCGACGGCACCCCCGTGCACCAGGAGCCGCTTCGGACGCGCTACACCAAGCCGCGGGCCGTGCAGCGCGACCGGTGGTTCGGCACGGGCGTGCTGAAGCTGGCCCGCCCCGGCGAGCCCTGGTCGGTCTGGCTGTTCTGGGAACCGGGCTGGCTGTTCAAGAACTGGTACGTGAACCTGGAGGAGCCGCTGACCCGTTGGGCGGGCGGCGTCGACTCGGAGGACCATTTCCTGGACATCTCGGTGCATCCCGACCGCAGTTGGCACTGGCGCGACGAGGACGAGTTCGCCCAGGCCCGGAGGGACGGGCTGATGGACGACCAACAGGTCGAAAAGGTGCGGACGGCCGGGCGGGCCGCGGTGGAGGTGATCCGCGCCTGGGGGCCGCCGTTCTCGGATGGCTGGCAGGACTGGCGCCCGGATCCGTCCTGGGGGGTACCGTCACTGCCGGAGGACTGGGATCGTACGCCCGCGCATCTGTCCTCATGAGACCCTTGATGCGCCCCCGGGCAAGAAACGTAGGATCGTCCTCCGCAAGGGCGCGCGGCGGCAACTACCGGAGCACGCGCTGAGCTTGACCGATCGTCACCGAGGGGCGGCAGGACGTGAGCGAGGGGTACGAGGGCAACACCGGCAGGGCCTGCGCCACAGGCCCCGCGGGCCGCAGACGGTCCGCCGGTGGCACAGGAACAACCTCTGACCACGCGGGAATTCCGTTCCTGGGGCACGTATTCCGGGTATCGGAGTTTCGGCGGGACCAACTGCGCGCGCGGCGCGCAGCCCCGGACGGATGGATTCGACACGCGTGACGGAGCAGCCGACCTCCTTCGAGCGCCCCCAGCCGGGCGTCGACCCCGCGGACCCCCGCGGGGCGCTCGTGCATACCTCGACACCGGCGCGTGCGCCCGGCGCGGGCGCCTTACCGGCACAGAGCCGCTCCTGCGGCGAAGTCACCGCCCCGGTCACGACGGCGCACCTCTCGCCGGGCACGTCGGAGCCGGGCACCTCCACGCCGTTCGGCAAGGGCAAGGACACCGTGAGCGACCCCGCCTCCGAGCACTCCCAGCCGGGTGCCGAGCAGACCGCCGAGCGCGACACCCCTCGGCCGCGCCCCGCCCCCGAGCACATTCCGCTGCAGCCGGCCGACGAACAGGACCGGCAGGCGCCGAGCGCCGACGGGCAGGAGCGCCGCTCCGGCCAGAGCCTCCCGCCGGGCCGGCCCACGCCCATGCGGCGGGACGGCGACCGGCTCAGGTTCGTCGGTGCCGCCACCCGGCGGATCGCCCGCGGCATCGACCTCGACGAGATCGTGATGGGGCTGTGCCGGGCCACCGTGCCCACCTTCTCCGACGCGATCCTGGTCTATCTGCGCGACCCGCTGCCGGTCGGCGACGAGCGGCCCACCGGCCCGCTCGTGCTGCGGCTGCGCCGCACCGATCGGATACCGGCGGAGCGCGACACCGAGAACGGCTTCCTGCCGGCCGCGCAACCCGAGCCGAACGAGCTGGACACGGTCGGCGCCGAGCTGTGCGAGGTGCGGCCGGGCAGCGCGCTCGCCGAGGTCCTGCGGGGCGTGCGCCCGGTTTTCACCGACGCGCCCGCGGCCCGCGCGGCGCTGCCCGAGCTGCTCGGCGAAGGCGGCGAGTTCGGCGTACCGGACGGACAGCGCGCGATCCTCGCGCCGCTGCGCGGCCGGCGCCGGGTCATCGGCGCCGCCCTTTTCCTGCGCCGTCCCGAGCGCATCGCCTTCGAGCCGGACGACCTGCTGGTGGCCGCGCAGCTCGCCACGCACAGCGCGCTCGGCATCGACAAGGCCGTGCTCTACGGCCGCGAGGCCTACATCGCGGACGAGCTGCAGCGCACCATGCTGCCCGAGACGCTGCCCCGCCCGACGGGCGTGCGGCTCGCCTCCCGCTACCTGCCGGCCGCGGAGACGGCCCGGGTCGGCGGCGACTGGTACGACGCGATCCCGCTGCCGGGCAGCCGGGTCGCCCTGGTCGTCGGTGACGTGATGGGCCACTCCATGACGTCGGCCGCCATCATGGGCCAGCTGCGCACGACGGCCCAGACGCTCGCGGGCCTCGACCTGCCGCCGCAGGAGGTCCTGCACCACCTCGACGAACAGGCCCAGCGCCTCGGCGTGGACCGCATGGCGACCTGCCTCTACGCCGTCTACGACCCGGTATCGCACCGCATCACGATCGCCAACGCCGGTCACCCGCCGCCCGTCCTGCTCCACCTGGGCGGCCGCGCCGAGGTGCTGCGCGTGCCGGCCGGTGCCCCCATCGGGGTCGGCGGCGTCGACTTCGAGGCGGTGGAGCTGGACGCGCCCGCCGGGGCGACCCTGCTGCTGTACACCGACGGCCTGGTCGAGTCGCGCCTTCGGGACGTGTGGACCGGCATCGAGCAGCTGCGGGAGAAGCTCGCCGCGACCGCGCAGCTCACCGGGCCCGACCATCCGCCGCCCCTGGAGGCGCTGTGCGACGAGGTGCTCGACATGCTCGGCCCGGGCGACCGGGACGACGACATCGCGCTGCTCGCCGCCCGCTTCGACGGGATCGCGCCCAGTGACGTGGCGTACTGGTTCCTGGAGCCGGAGGACGCCGCCCCCGGCCGGGCCCGCCGGCTGGCCCGGCGCGCGTTGCAGCGCTGGGGCCTGGAGGAGCTCAGCGACTCCGTGGAGCTGCTGGTCAGCGAGGTCGTGACGAACGCCGTGCGGTACGCGTCCCGGCCGGTCACCCTGCGGCTGCTGCGCACGGACGTGCTGCGCTGCGAGGTGGGCGACGACGTCCCGCAGCTGCCGCGGCTGCGCCAGGCCCGCGCGACCGACGAGGGCGGACGCGGGCTGTACCTGGTGAACCGGCTGGCCCGGCGCTGGGGCGCGACCCGGCTCAGCACGGGCAAGGTCGTGTGGTTCGAGCTCAACCGCGGCTGACCGTCCCCGGCGTGTGACGGCGGACAGCACAGGACCGCCCCCCGGAGTTTCGTCGGGGGGGCGGTCCTTTTCCGTCGCCGGCGGGCTGCACCGCCGCTACTCGTCGTCGCCGAATCCCGGCGGCTCCAGGCTGCCGCCGTCCGTCGGCCCGGCCGTCGGTGGTATCGAGGGCCGGCCGGTCGTCGGCGTCGGGGACGGCGCCTGCGTGGTCGGCGTCGGCGACGGGCTCTGCGTGGTCGGCGTCGGCGACGGGGTCCGTGTCGTCGGCGTCGGGGACGGCGCCCGCGTGGTCGGCTCCCGCGTCGGAGTCGGGGTCCAGGTCGGCTGGACGGCCGCTCCCTGGTCCGTCTCCAGATCGAACTCGGTGTCCGGGGCCGTCACGCCGAACATGTACGCCGCCCAGATCCGCGCCGGGAAACCACCACCGTTGACCCGGGGCTCACCGCCCGCCTTGTACATCGGGACCTGCGCGTGCGGCGGCTTGTCGTCCTCGCCGAACAGGCCGACCGACGTGACCAGGTCGGGCGTGTAGCCGGTGAACCAGGCCGACTTGTTGTCGTCGGAGGTACCCGTCTTGCCCGCGACCTGCTGTCCGTCCCGCGCGGCGTTGCCCTGCACGGAGCTCTTGGCCGTACCGTCGTCGACCACGCCGGTCAGCACCGAGGTGACCGTGTCGGCGGCCTCGCGGCTGATGACCTGCTCGCCGACCGGGTCGGGGAAGGTGACCGTCCGGGTGTTGTGCTCGACCGACTTCACGAGCGCCGGGGTGACCTTCCGGCCGTGGTTGTCGAGGGTCGCGTAGACGCCGGCCATCTGCAGCGGGCTCGCGCCCATGGTGCCGAGCGTCTGCGCGGGCACGGCCTCCATGTTCTCGGTGTCCATGCCGAGCCTGCCGGCGACCTTCACGACCTCGGGCATGCCGACGTCGACGCCCATCTGCGCGAAGACGGAGTTGATGGAATCGTTCATCGCCCGCTGGACGGTGACCTTCCCGTAGCTCCGGTCGTCCTCGTTCTCCGGGGCGAACCCGACCTTGGTGCCGTTGTCGACGACCGGCCGCTTGCTCGTGCCGTCGTAGACCGTGCTCGCCCTGATCGGCCTGCCGTCCTGGGTCTCGGCGTTCTCCTCCAGGGCGGCGGCCAGGATGACCGGCTTGAAGGTGGAGGCGGGCTGGTAGTCCGTGCGGGTCGCGTTGTTGACGTAGTGCCGCAGGTAGTCCTTGCCGCCGTACATCGCGACGACCGCGCCCGTCTTCGGGTTCACGGAGGCGGCGCCGGCCTGGACGTCCGCGTCCACCGACCGCTTCTTCGGGTCCAGCTTGCTGTCCAGCTGCCTCTTGACGGCCTTCTCCAGGGCCGCCTGCTTCTTCTTGTCGATGTTCAGGGTGACGGTCCAGCCCCCCTGGTCGACCATCGCTTGCGCCGTCTTCAGGTCATCGGCGGTGCCCTGGGCGACCAGCTGCTTCTCCAGCGCGGCGTCGGCCGCCTTCACCAGGTAGCCGGTCTGGCCCTCCAGGCTGGGGTCGTTCTTGGGCTCCTTCGGCACCGGGAACGTCATGGCGTCGCGCTTGCCCTTGCTCAGCCAGCCCTCCTCGACCATGTTGTCGAGGACGTAGTTCCAGCGGGCCCGCACCAGCCTCTTGCCCTCGTCGCTGGCGATCGCCCAGTCGTACTGGTTCGGCGCCTGGAGCAGCGCGGCGAGGTAGGCGCCCTGCTCGACGGAGAGGTCCTGCGCGTCGACCTGGTAGTAGGCCTGGGCGGCGGCCTGGATGCCGTAGGCGCCGCGGCCGTAGTAGCTGGTGTTGATGTAGCCGGCCAGGATGTAGTCCTTGGACTTCTCCCGGTCCAGCTTCAGCGAGATGACCAGTTCCTTCAGCTTGCGCGAGACGGTCTGTTCCTGCGTCAGGTAGTAGTTCTTGACGTACTGCTGGGTGATGGTGGAACCACCCTGGGCGCCCTTGCCGGCGACCGTGTTCAACAGGCCGCGGGCGGTGCCCTTCAGGTCGACACCGGCGTCCTTGTAGAAGGTCTTGTTCTCGGCGGCGACGAAGGTCTTCTGGACGGGCTTGGGGATCTTGCCCAGGTCCACGATCTCGCGGTTGCGGTCACCTGTGCGGGCCAGGAGCGTGCCGTCGCTGTACTTGTAGACGTTGCTCTGCCACTTGGCGTCGGCGTTCCCCTCGGGGATGTCGATCACCATGTACAGCACGATGAAGGCGCCCATGCCCAGCAGGCACAGGCCGAAGAACGTGCCGAGGATCTTCTTCCAGGTGAAGAGCCTGCGTATGCCGCCCTTCCCGGCAGCGCCCGACGAACGGCGGCGCCTGGGTGCCGCCCGGCGCCCACCGCGCTGTCGGGCGCGTCTCTCTTCCGCTCGTCCCATCGGTCCGATCCGCTCCGCTTCGTTCGTGTGTGCTCATGTGTCACACAGGTTCGCCGCTCAGGTCAGCTCAGAAAGCTAACACCGGGCGATAAGAGAAAGGGCTGCCGATCCGGCCCTTTCCGGACGTGACAATCAGCACCCATCCCAACGGAACCGACGTACGAGGCACCCGCAGGGTTGCCAGGACGGGGAAAAGTGATATCACTTAGATAGATGGAAGCTATGCACGAGTGGCTTCCCGCGAGGAACGGGGGATCACCCATGTCCGCACACCAACCGCAGGTCACCGCCGACGTGCCCGAGATGCCGGCGCCCCGGGTACGGGAGTTCGCCGCGCACAGCATCGGCGGCGGGCTCGCCCTGCTGCTCGGCCTGGTCGGACTGCTGGCCGGCGCCGGACTGATCGCCGCCGCCACGGCGGTGGACGCGACCGGCGCCAAGGCGGGCCTGATCATCGGCGGCATCCTGGTCGCGCTCGCGGCGTTCCTGGCCATGTGCGGGCTGAACATGGTGGCGCCCGGCGAGGCCCGGGTCGTCCAGCTCTTCGGCCGGTACCGGGGCACGATCCGCCAGGACGGCCTGCGCTGGGTGAACCCGCTCACCTCGCGCACGAAGATCTCGACGCGCGTCCGCAACCACGAGACGGCCGTCCTGAAGGTCAACGACGCCTACGGCAACCCGATCGAGCTGGCCGCGGTCGTGGTGTGGCGCGTCGAGGACACCGCCCAGGCGACCTTCGAGGTGGACGACTACATCGAGTTCGTCTCCACGCAGACCGAGGCGGCCGTGCGGCACATCGCCATCGAGTACCCCTACGACGCCCACGAGGAGGACGGCCTCTCGCTGCGCGGCAACGCCGAGGAGATCACCGAGAAGCTCGCCGTCGAACTGCACGCGCGCGTGGAGGCGGCCGGCGTGCAGATCATCGAGTCGCGGTTCACGCACCTCGCCTACGCCCCCGAGATCGCCTCGGCGATGCTCCAGCGGCAGCAGGCCGGCGCGGTGGTCGCGGCCCGGCGGCAGATCGTGGACGGGGCGGTGGGCATGGTCGAGGCCGCGATCGCCCGGATCACCGAGCGGGACATCGCGGAGCTGGACTCTGAGCGGAAGGCGACGATGGTCTCCAACCTGATGGTGGTGCTGTGCGGCGACCGCGCCGCGCAGCCGGTCCTCAACACCGGGTCCCTGTACCAGTGACGGTGCCGCCCGAGGGCCCGGGTTCACAGCGCCGGCCGCAGCAGCAGCGCAAGCAGGTGCTGCTGCGGCTGGACCCGGCGGTGTACGAGGCGCTGGCGCGGTGGGCCGGGGACGAACTGCGCTCGGCCAACGCGCAGATCGAGTTCCTGCTGCGGAAGGCACTGGCCGAGGCCGGGCGGCTGCCGCGGGAGACGGGGCCGCTGCCCCGGCGCGGACGCCCACCCCGCGACCCGGAGCCCTAGCCTGTTGCGGAACCGTGACAACAGCCCCCGACCTGCACCCCTGCACGGCCCGCCATGAACTGCACACTCGGCGTATACATGCCGCGTATACACCCCGTGTACAGTCCTGCTCATGTCCATCGGTCACACTCTCCTGGGGCTCCTGGAGTCCGGCCCGCGGCACGGTTACGACCTGAAGCGGGCCTTCGACGAGAAGTTCGGTCATGACCGGCCGCTGCACTACGGCCAGGTCTACTCGACGATGTCGCGGCTGCTGAAGAACGGGCTCGTCGAAGTCGACGGCATCGAGGCGGGCGGCGGGCCCGAGCGCAAGCGGTACGCGATCACCGAGGCCGGCATCACCGACGTCGAGCGCTGGCTCGCCACGCCCGAGAAGCCGGAGCCGTACCTCCAGTCGACCCTCTACACCAAGGTCGTCCTCGCACTCCTCACCCACCGGGACGCCGCCGACATCCTCGACGGCCAGCGCTCGGAGCACCTGCGCAGCATGCGGATCCTCACCGACCGCAAGCGCAAGGGCGACCTCGCCGACCAGCTCATCTGCGACCACGCCCTGTTCCACCTGGAGGCGGACCTGCGCTGGCTGGAGCTGACCGCGGCCCGACTGGACAAGCTCCGTGAGGCGGTGGCCCGATGACCGCTCCCGCCGGTTCGCTCCTCGTCGCCCGGGACCTGCGCAAGGCGTACGGGCCGACCACCGCGCTCGACGGTGCCGAGTTCTCCATCCACCCGGGCGAGGTCGTCGCCGTGATGGGCCCCTCCGGGTCGGGCAAGTCGACCCTGCTGCACTGCCTCGCCGGGATCGTCACGCCCGACTCGGGCTCGATCACGTACGACGGGCGGGAGGTGACCGCGATGAGCGACGCCGAGCGCAGCGCGCTGCGGCGCTCCGCGTTCGGGTTCGTCTTCCAGTTCGGGCAGCTCGTGCCGGAACTCACCTGCGTGGAGAACGTCGCGCTCCCGCTCCGCCTGAGCGGATCCTCCCGCAAGGAGGCCGAGCGGACCGCGCTGGCGTGGATGGAGCGGCTGGAGGTCGACGACCTGCGCAAGAAGCGGCCCGGGGAGGTGTCCGGCGGCCAGGGGCAGCGGGTCGCCGTCGCCCGTTCGCTGGTGACGAACCCGCGCGTGGTGTTCGCCGACGAGCCGACCGGCGCGCTCGACTCGTTCAACGGCGAGCGCGTGATGGAACTCCTCACGGACGCCGCCCGGTCCGCCAACACGGCCGTGGTGCTCGTCACGCACGAGGCCCGCGTGGCCGCCTACTCCGACCGCGAGATCGTCGTACGGGACGGCAGGTCCCGGGACATGGAGCGCGTCGTATGAGTGCGAGGCAGTGGGGCCGGGATCTGGCCATGGGGGCCCGGTTCGCCTTCGCGGGCGGGCGCGAGGGGTGGACCCGGGCGCTGCTCACGGCCGTCGGCGTCGGACTCGGCGTGGCGCTGCTGCTGCTCACCACCGCCATCCCGAACGCGCTGGCGGAACGGGACCGGCGGGAGGAGGCGCGCAGCGACCACACCTTCGGCCAGCAGGAGCTGCCCAGGGCCGACAACACCCTGGTCGTCGTGGACGCGGACACCACGTACCGGGACCGCGACGTCCGCGGGCGCCTGCTGGAGCCGGAGGGCGCCAAGGCTCCGCGTCCGCCGGGAGTCGCGGCGTTCCCGGCGGACGGCGAGATGGTCGTCTCCCCCGCGCTCAAGGAACTCCTCGCCTCCGACGACGGGAAGCTGCTGCGAGAGCGGCTGCCCTACCGGATCTCGGGCACCATCGGCGAACAGGGCCTCGTCGGCTCGCAGGAACTCGCGTACTACGCGGGCGGCAAGGGGCTCATGGAGCGATTGGCGGGCCCCGCCGGCGGGGCCCGTATCGACAGCTTCGGCAACCCGGACCTGACGTCGTCGGACCCGTGGGATCCGGTGCTGATCCTGCTGGTCCTCGTCGTCTTCGTCGTGCTGCTGATGCCGGTCGCCGTGTTCATCGCCGCGGCCGTGCGGTTCGGCGGCGAGCAGCGCGACCGCAGGCTGGCGGCGCTGCGGCTGGTCGGCTCCGACAGCCGGATGACCCGGCGCATCGCCGCCGGCGAGGCCCTCGCCGGGTCCGTGCTGGGGCTCGTCCTCGGCACCGGGTTCTTCCTGCTCGGACGGCAACTGGCGGCGTCCGCCGAGGTGTTCCGGATCAGCGTGTTCCCGAGCTATCTGAACCCCTCTCCCCTGCTGGCCGTACTGGTCGCGCTGGCGGTGCCGACGGCCGCGGTCCTCGTGACGATCCTCGCCCTGCGGGGGGTGGTCATCGAGCCCCTCGGCGTGGTGCGCACGGCCAGGCCCGCGCGGCGCCGGCTGTGGTGGCGGCTGCTGCTGCCGCTGGGCGGGCTGGCGCTGCTCTACCCGATGGTCGGGCAGGGCGACGACGGCGGGAACTTCAACCAGTACCTGGTCGTCGGCGGCGTGATGCTGCTCCTGATCGGCGTCACGGCGCTGCTTCCCTGGGTCGTGGAGACGGTCGTCGCCCGGCTCGGCTCGGGCGGGGTTGCCTGGCAACTGGCCGTGCGCAGGCTCCAGTTGAGCAGCGGCGTGGCGGCTCGCATGGTCAACGGCATCGCGGTGGCGGTGGCCGGGGCGATCGCGCTGCAGATGCTGTTCGCCGGGGTCGAGGGCACCTACACCAGGGCGTCGGAGTACGACGTCTCCCGGGCCCAGATGAGCGTGGACGTGGAGGACCGCACCGATACCGCGGCCACCATCGCGAAGTACCGCGACACCGAGGGCATGCGCAAGGTCACCGCCCTGTCCGACATCCATCTCGGCGACCGGCGCGGCGAGGCGGAGACCCTCATCCAGGTCACCGTGGCCGACTGCGCCTCGCTGCGCGAAGTGGCGACGCTCCGCGACTGCCGCGACGGTGACGTCTTCGCGGTCAAGGGCTCGGAGTACGAAGGCGACAGCGAGCGCCTGGCGAAGCCCGGCACGACCCTGTGGGCCGAATCGGACGACTCCGGCCGCCCCGGCGACCGCGCGGTCTCCTGGACCGTGCCGCACGACATCCGACGGGCCGAGTCCCGCGAGGACCCCACGGGATACGAGCGCGGCGGCATCCTGATCACCCCCGGCGCACTGCCCGAGAAGCTCGGAGCGTTCGTTTCCACGCGGCTCTTCCTGAGCGTGGACCCCTCGGTGCCGGACGCCTACGACCACGTGCGCAACACCGCCGCGCGGATCGACCCGACGGTCCAGCCGATGACCTGGCGCAGCATCGAGAGCAACGACCGCTACGCCGCCATCCGCACGGGCCTGTCCGTCGGAGCGGCGTGTGTCCTGGCGCTGATCGGGGCGAGCATGCTGGTCTCGCAGCTGGAGCAGTTGCGCGAGCGCCGCAAGCTGCTGTCGTCGCTGGTCGCCTTCGGCACCCGGCGCCGCACCCTGAGCCTGTCGGTGCTGTGGCAGACGGCGATCCCGATCGGCCTGGGTCTGCTGCTCGCCGCGACGGTGGGCATCGCCCTGGGCGCGGTCCTGCTGCGGATGACCAACACGTCGGTCCGGGTGGACTGGCCGAGTGTGCTGTCGATGACCGGCATCGGCGCGGGCGTCGTCCTCGTGGTGACGCTGCTGAGTCTGCCGCCGCTGCTGAAGCTGATGCGGCCGGACGGGCTGCGGACGGAATAGGTCTCCGTACGGACCGTCAGGCGTCCTGGTCGACGACCCGCACCGGCAGCGGCCGCAGCGCCTGCCGCAGGGCGGCCGCCAGCTCCTCGTACTCCGCGCCGCGCGCGGCCCCCGCCCGCATCGCCAGCGCGATCCGGCGGGTGGGGGCCGGGTCGGCGAAGTACCCGGTGAGGAGCTGGTTGCTGCGGGACGTCTCGACCTTGACGGCGGTGCGCGGCAGCAGCGTGACACCGAGGCCGCCCGCGACCAGCTGCACCAGCGTGGACAGCCCGGCGGCGGTCGTGGTGACGGGCACGTCGTCGCGGCCGGCCTCCCGGCAGATGTCGAGGGCCTGGTCGCGCAGGCAGTGCCCCTCGTCCAGCAGCAGCAGGTTCAGCTCGCGCAGCGCCTCACGCGGAATGCCCTCGCGTCCGCCGAGCCAGTGGTCGAGCGGGGTGACGAGCACGAAGTCCTCGTCGAAGAGCGGCAGTTCGGCCACGCCCGGCACGCCCAGGGGCACGGCGAGCAGCAGCAGGTCGAGCCGCCCGCCGGCCAGGCCGTCGAGCAGGTTGGCGGTCTGCTCCTCGTGCACCTGGAGGTCGAGGTGCGGATACCGGTCGTGGACGAGCCGCAGGACGGTGGGCAGCAGGTAGGGCGCCACGGTCGGGATGACCCCCAGCCGCAGCACTCCCGTGAACGGCGCGCGCACCGCCTCGGCCTCCTCCATCAGGGCGCCCACCTCCCCCAGCACCGCCTTGGCCCGTACGGCGATCCGCTCGCCCTCGGGTGAGAGCAGTACCTTGCGCGTCGTACGCTCCAGGAGCGTCACTCCGAGTGTCTCCTCCAGTGCCGAGACGGCGCCCGAGAGGGCGGGCTGGCTCATGCCGATCGCCCCGGCGGCGTCCCGGAAGTGCAGGTGCTCGGCGACGGCGGCGAAGGCACGCAGCTGGGCGAGACTCGGCTGCCTGCGCTTATTACCCACAGTCACTGATAACTACCTCCGATCAACTCGACCGAGTGTAGCTATTTCCGTAATCAATCGAGCCTGTGCCAACATCAACACCGTCCAACCCATGGGAAACACCCGCAATCCGGGTGTTTCTTCGCTGCAAGGAGAGCGTGTGCTCACTGTCGGTGACAAGTTCCCCGAGTTCGAACTGACCGCCTGCGTCTCGCTGGAGAAGGGCAAGGAGTTCGAGAAGATCAACCACAAGACCTACGAGGGTAAGTGGAAGGTGATCTTCGCCTGGCCCAAGGACTTCACCTTCGTGTGCCCGACCGAGATCGCCGCCTTCGGCAAGCTGAACGACGAGTTCGCCGACCGCGACGCCCAGGTCCTCGGCTTCTCCGGCGACTCCGAGTTCGTCCACCACGCCTGGCGCAAGGACCACGACGACCTGCGCGACCTGCCGTTCCCGATGATGGCCGACTCCAAGCACGAGCTGATGCGCGACCTCGGCATCGAGGACGAGGACGGCTTCGCCAAGCGCGCGGTGTTCATCGTGGACCAGAACAACGAGATCCAGTTCTCGATGGTGACCGCGGGTTCGGTCGGCCGTAACCCGAAGGAGGTCCTGCGGGTCCTGGACGCGCTCCAGACGGACGAGCTGTGCCCCTGCAACTGGTCCAAGGGCGACGAGACCCTGGACCCGGTCAAGCTGCTGGCTGGTGAGTGAGGCATGTCCCTCGACTCCCTGAAGTCCCGCATACCGGACTACGCCAAGGACCTGAAGCTCAACCTGGGCTCGGTCATCGGCAACTCGGACCTGCCCGCCCAGCAGCTGTGGGGCACCGTGCTGGCGACCGCCATCGCCTCGCGCTCCCCGATCGTGCTGCGCGAGCTGGAGCCCGAGGCCAAGGCGAACCTGTCGCCGGAGGCGTACACCGCCGCCAAGTCCGCGGCCGCGGTGATGGCGATGAACAACGTCTTCTACCGCACGCGCCACCTGCTGTCGGACCACGAGTACGGCAACCTGCGCGCGGGTCTGCGGATGAACGTCATCGGCAACCCGGGCGTCGACAAGGTCGACTTCGAGCTGTGGTCCTTCGCGGTCTCCGCGATCAACGGCTGCGGCATGTGCCTCGACTCCCACGAGCAGGTGCTGCGCAAGGCCGGCATCGACCGTGAGGTCATCCAGGAGGCGTTCAAGATCGCGTCCGTGATCCAGGCGGTCGGCGTGACGCTGGACGCCGAGGCGGTCCTGTCCGAGTAACCCTCGGCCACAGGCCTGTCATGGCAGGGCCCTGTCCACCCACCGGTGGACGGGGCCCTGTTCGTGTTTCCCGCCCTACTCCGGCGGTGTCTGGGGCGGCGCGGGCTCCGCGCTCACGGCCGTGGCCCCCCGCGGCCGCACGGCGTGCCTGAACGCCGACTCCCGCGAATACGCTCGCAGATACCCGGCGACGGTGTTCGTCACGGCCACCAACGGCACGGCGACCACCGCGCCCCCGATCCCGGCCACCATCCCGCCGCAGGCCACCGCCAGCACCACCGCCAGCGGATGCACCCGCACCGCCCGCCCGAGGATGAACGGCTGCAGGATGTGTCCCTCGATCTGCTGCACCGCCAGCACGACCACCAGCGTCATGACCGCCGTGAACACCCCCTGGGTGACGAGCGCGACGACCACCGCCAGCGCTCCGGACACCACCGCGCCCACCAGCGGGATGAACGCGAACAGGAAGATGAACACGGCCAGCGGCACGGCCATCGGCACATCGAGGAAGTAGATGCCGAGGCCGATGAAGATCGCGTCGATCAGCGCGACGATCACCGTGCCCCGCACGTACGCGGTCAGCGTCCGCCACGCCGCCGGCCCGGCCCCGGCCACCCCCGGCCGCGCCGCCGCCGGCACCAGCTTCAGGGTCCACTGCCAGATCCGCTTGCCGTCGTAGAGCAGGAACAGCGTGCAGAAGACCGCCAGCAGGATCCCGGTCAGGGCCTCCACGACGACCGTCACGCCCTCCAGCCCCGCCGAGGTGATCTGGTCGGTGTTGGCGCCGACCGCCTCGCGCAGATTCTTGGCGATCTCGTTGATCTGCTTGTCGGTGACGTGGAACGGGCTGTTCAGCAGCCAGTTCCGCAACTCGTCGATGCCGTCCTGGATCTGGCCCGAGAGGTCGTCGATGTTCTCCATGACCTGCCAGGTCACGAACCAGCCGATGAGGCCCATGATGACGAACCCGAGGATCGCCGTCAGGGCCGTGGCCGGCCCGCGCGGTACCCCGTGCCGCCGCAGCCGCGCCACCGTCGGCTGCAGCAGCGCCGTGATGAGCAGGGCGATGACGAAGGAGAGCACCACGAGCTGGACGGCGCTGATGACCCGCATCAGCACCCACAGCGTGCCCGCGAGGACGAGCAGCCGCCAGCCGGCCTCGGCCGCGACGCGCACCCCCCACGGCACGGCGAGCGCGGGATCGGGGCGGGCCGGGACGTCGGGCGCGTAGTCCGGGGGCGGCGGCACGTGCTCGTCGGACGGGGACCGGGACTCGGGGTCGTCCCTCTCCCGTTCGGCCGCGGCACGACGTTCGTTGTACCGCTCGCTCATCTCGGTGAGCCCGGCACCGAGCCGGCCGAGCCACCCTGGCACTCGCGACATGATCCGTCCTTTTCCCCCGTCTCCGCGCACCACTGCGCCCGAAGTCGTCCGCGTCCGACCGTACATGGCGCGAGCCCCGCACCGTACGAGGGTGCGGGGCTCACGGAAAGGAGAGGATCGGCCCGGGGGCCGGTCGGCTCAGTACCAGTTGTTGGCCTGCCAGAACGACCAGGCGTCACACGGACTGCCGTAGCGCTCGTTCATGTAGTTCAGGCCCCACTTGATCTGGGTGGCCGGGTTGGTCCGCCAGTCGGCGCCGACGGACGACATCTTGGAACCGGGCAGCGCCTGGAACATGCCGTAGGCCCCGGAGGAGGGGTTGACCGCCTTGTAGTTCCAGTCGGACTCGTGGTCCACGATGTTGCTGAAGCACTGGAACTGACCCGCCGGCACCATCTGCCGCGCCATCGCCTGGATCTGGGCGATGGTGTAGGAGGTCGCGACGGGGAAGTCGGAGATGTCCTTGGAACGGCTGGCCGCTTCCTTGGCCTCCGCGCGCTCCTGGGCTTCCTTGGCGGCCTTGGCCGCCTTCTCGGCGGCCTCCTTCTTGGCGATGGCCGTCTCGGCGGCAGCCTTGCGGGCGGCCTCCTCGGCGTCCTTCTTCGCGCTCGCGTCCGCTGCGATGGCCTGCGCGTCGGCCTGCTGCGTCAGGGACGCGGTCTGCACCTGGGCCTGCTGGCCCGCGGGGATGTCCGCGAGCAGCGTGGCGCCGCTTGCCGTCGCTTCGGCGTCGTTGTTCTGCGCGGTGCTGCCCGAGGCAACGCCGACGACGCTTCCGACAGCGGTGACCGCCGTGGCCGAGGCCACTGCGAATCCCCGGACCGAGATCCGGCTCACACGGTTTCCTTCCAGCATCGCCCGCTTCGGTGACCCTCGCGGACGCAATCGTGCCCCTGGCACTGGCCTCCCCAACTGCGGGGTCACGGGAGGCGCGGGCCCGGTGGGCAACTCCCCGGGGGGAGTGCCGCGTGGTGCTCGGGCGGCATACGACGACGCTATGCAGTTGACGCTGTTGCTTCTGTGGTGCCGTACCGCTGGGGGTACAGGTGTGTCGTATGCGGGGCCTGACAGGAGTGAGACTCTGCCGTAACCCGACGGGGCAAGGCAATTCCGAGTTGCGTGTGAAAGCTCACATCCCGTTTGGCGCTGGAGATTCACAGAAAAGCCCACACGCGAAGACGCCGCCCGGCTAGGCTCTTCGCCTTTCCGGACGGCGCCAACTAGCGCGTAACCACCCCTCCTTGGGGCAGGTCGGTCAGATCTGCCCGTCTTCGAGCATTTCGGTCACAAGGGCAGCGATCTGGGACCTCTCGGACCGGGTCAGGGTCACATGCGCGAAGAGCGGATGCCCCTTCAGTTTCTCCACGACGGCGACGACACCGTCGTAGCGGCCGACCCTGAGGTTGTCCCGCTGGGCCACGTCGTGGGTGAGAACCACCCGCGAATTGGCCCCGATCCGGGACAGAACGGTGAGAAGTACGTTCCGTTCCAGCGACTGCGCCTCGTCGACGATCACGAACGCGTCGTGCAGCGAGCGGCCTCGGATGTGCGTGAGCGGCAGCACCTCCAGCATCCCGCGCGCGGTGACCTCCTCGATGACCTCCCGGCTGGTGACCGCCGACAGCGTGTCGAACACCGCCTGCGCCCAGGGGCTCATCTTCTCCGCCTCGGTACCGGGCAGATAGCCGAGCTCCTGCCCGCCCACCGCGTACAGCGGACGGAAGACCATCACCTTCTGGTGCTGACGGCGCTCCAGCACCGCCTCCAGGCCGGCGCACAGCGCCAGCGCCGACTTGCCGGTGCCGGCGCGGCCACCCATCGACACGATCCCGACGTCCGGGTCGAGCAGCAGGTCGAGCGCGATCCGCTGCTCGGCGCTGCGCCCCTTGATGCCGAACGCCTCGCGATCCCCGCGCACCACCCGGACGTTGCCCTCGGGCGTGACCCTCCCGAGCGCCTTGCCGCGCTCCGACTGGATCATCAGACCCGTGTGCACCGGCAGCTCGGCGGCCTCGGGGACGTAGACCTGTCCCTCCTCGAAGAGGATGTCCACCTGCTCGCCGGGCAGGGTCAGTTCGGACATTCCGGTCCAGCCGGAGGAGTCCGTGATGGCGAGCTCCGCGCGGTACTCCTCGGCGAGGAGTCCGACGGAGGACGCCTTGATCCTGAGCGGGAGGTCCTTCGACACGACGGTGACGTCGAACCCCTCGGCCTGCAGGTTGCGGGCGACCGCGAGGATGCGGGAGTCGTTGTCCCCCAGGCGGTAGCCGCTGGGCAGCACACTGGGGTCCGAGTGGTTGAGCTCGACACGGACGGTTCCGCCGAGGTCCCCGGTCGGGATGGGGGCATCGAGGCGGCCGTACCGCACCCGGTAGTCGTCGAGCAGGCGCAGGGCCTGCCGGGCGAAATAGCCGAGTTCGGGATGGTTCCGCTTGGCCTCCAGTTCCGTCACCACGACGATGGGGAGCACGACCTCGTGCTCGTCGAAGCGGTTCAGGGCGTTCGGGTCGGCCAGCAGGACGCTGGTGTCGAGAACATAGGTGCGCCGGTCGGGCTTGTGGCGCTTTGTGCTGGTCACCACGGAAGGACGTACCCCCTCGGATGAGGTCGGGGAGCGACGGAGTGGAGCTGGACCGGTCGTCGGCCGCCCTGCGCGGGCCGAGAACCGGCCCTCCGCCTCTTCGTCCGTGCTGTGACCGCACGATCGGGCTGGTGCAAAGGGCCTCCCGGGCGGACGGCCCCGTGCCGTCCGCTGAGATCCGACACCCGTGGTTCGGGCGTCGACCTGACTGGCTTATGCCCTCGAACGAGCGTCGCCATGCCACGGCATATGACGGCGGGTCGGTGAACTCCGTGTTACACGCGTCTCCGAAGGGGTACCGGAAGGGGTTGCGACCTGCGACGTCGTACGTCCGTGAGGCCCCGCGACGGGTACGTCAGCCGCCGTAGCGCCGGTGTCGGGCCGCGTAGTCGCGCATGGCGCGCAGGAAGTCCACCTTGCGGAAGGCCGGCCAAAACACGTCACAGAAGTAGTACTCGGAGTGCGCGGTCTGCCAGAGCATGAATCCGGACAGCCGCTGCTCGCCGCTGGTGCGGATCACCAGGTCGGGGTCGGGCTGGTCGCTCGTGTAGAGGTGACGCCCGATCATGTCGATGTCGACGGCCTCGGCGAGCTCCTCCATCGAGGTGCCCTTGTCCTGTGCGTCGAGCAGCATGGACCGTACGGCGTCGGCGATCTCCTGGCGGCCGCCGTAGCCGATGGCGACGTTGACCAGTATCCCGTCGACGTGCGCGGTGGCCTCCTCGGCCTCCTTGAGGACCGTCTGCATCCCGGACGGCAGCAGGTCGGGCGTGCCCACGTGGTGCACGCGCCAGCGGCCGTCGGCGGCCAGCGTGCGCACGACGTCCTCGATGATGCCGAGCAGTGGGACGAGCTCCTCCTGCGGCCGGTCGAAGTTGTCCGTGGACAGCAGCCAGAGGGTGACGACCTCGACGTCGGTCTCGGTGCACCAGCCGAGGAACTCCTCGATCTTCCCGGCCCCGGCCCGGTGGCCGTCGACGGTGCTGGATCCGGCGGCCTTCGCCCAGCGCCGGTTGCCGTCCATGATGACGCCGATGTGCTTGGGCACCTGAGCGTGGTCCAGGTGGCCTTCCACCCGGCGTGCGTACAGCCTGACCAGCAGGCCGCGCAGCTTGTCGCGCAGGTTCACGAGATCGTCAGCCCCTCCGTACGGATCGGACAGGCCGCGACATGCGGCCCGGTCGTGGCCGCGGGCGGTCCCTGCCCGTTGGAAGTCCCCGGGGGCGAAGCCTACCCCCGCTGCCGCCGTGGGCCGTTCACGGGTGCGGAACGAAGGGTTCCGGCCGTGGTGCGGTGCGCCCCCGGCGCACAAAAGAAACGGGCCGGTCCGTGGGGGGGAGACGGACCGGCCCGAGGGGGGGTTTCCACCATAACCCTTCGTAAGTGATGCTGCGTGCATCGGCGTGCCACAACTACTCTCCGGAGCCGTCCGGCGACGCCGCGGTGCCCGCGGAAGCCCTCGTTCCCGGCTCGGCCCTGGCCGAAAAGAGGCCGCTACGCAGGGGAATCGTGGGCCCTGGGGCAGGATCCTGAGGATTTGCCGCATCTTGGGGCTCGCTCGGCGACTTGTCCGGGTGTCCCTCCGATGGGTGACCTCGGGCGCGAACGCCCGCTTGACCCCGGCGGCCGCTCGACACCGGCCCCGCACCGGCCCGAGGCGGAGGCCCTGGCACCGCGCAGCCCCCTCCACTGCGCGGTACCGCCCGCGCAGCTTTGCTGACGCGAATTACCTTGGTCTGAACTTACGTGAGCGGCGTCGCGGAGGCGAGCCGCCGGCGATAACGATGTGAAAAACCTCGTCGGAAGATGCGCAAGGTGAACGGGTGAAACGTCGGGGGCGGCCAGGCGGGCAACCATCCCGCGCTGCTGGTGGACGGGGTGGTGGCCGGGGTGTGGCACCAGCGGCGCCGGGGCCGTCGTACGACCGTCACGGTCGAACCGCTCGACCGGCTGACGGCACGGCAGGAACGGGAGCTGGGCGAGCAGGTGGAACGGGTGGGCGAGGTGCTGGAGGCGACGGCGGAGTTGGTGGTGGGAGAGGTGACGGTGGGGCCGCACGCGTGATGCGCGGGCCGCCCGGTGTCTACGGCTTGTGTGCGTGTCTACGGCTTGCGTGCCTCGAAGAGGTGGCGGGTGCTGTGGGCGACGAAGGGCCCCTCTGCCCGGATCCGCTCGTGCAGCGCGCGAAGTTGCGGTTCGTACTCCTCGACGGTGAAGCCGGGGACCATCCACACCACCTTGCGCAGGAAGTGCACGACCGCCCCGATGTCGTGGAACTCCATGCGCAGCCGCTCCGCCCGCAGATCGACGACGTCCAGTCCGGCGGCCTCGGCGTCGGCGCGCTCTCGGTCGGGACGGCGGGCGCCGCGCACCTCGTCCGGCTGGGGTCCCAGGAAGTGCTCGACGAGTTCGAAGACGCTGCCCGGGCCGACGTGCTGGGCGAAGTACGTCCCGCCGGTCCGCAGGACGCGGGCGATCTCGGGCCAGTGCGGGCGGACGGGATGCCGACTGACGACCAGGTCGAAGGCTCCGTCGGCGAAGGGCAGCGGATCGTCCTCGGGGGCGGCGACGACGGCGATCCCGCGCGGACGGAGCAGCGCGGTCGCCTTGGCGACGTTCGGCGGCCAGCCCTCGGTGGCGACGGTCAGCGGGGGCCGCCGCGAGGCTCTGGCGAGGGCGAAGTCCAGCACTTCGCCGCCGCCGGTCTGGACGTCGAGTACGGCGTCCGCCCGGCCCAGGCGCTCGGCCATCGACACGGCGTACCCCCAGGAGGGCCTGGCTTCCGTCGCCCGCCCTTCGAACCAGGAGAAGTCCCAGCCTTCCGTGGGCACGGAGGCCCCTTCGGCGACGAGGTCTTCGAAGGTGCGGCGCGGGAGGTGCGGGTCCTGTTGCTCCGGCATCTGGTGCTCCGGCATGGGAACGGCACTTCTCCTCGTCGGAGGACGGACGGCATCTTGTCGGTCGTCGGGGCGTCGGTCAGAGGTGCGGCAGGAGTGCCGCGTACGCCGCGTGGACGGTGGGGGCGTCGAGGAGGCCGGGGCCCGGAGCGGCGGGGACGGCGGCGGCACGTGCCATCGTCCAGCTGTCCATCAGGAGCCGGCTGAAGGCGGCGAGCGGTCCGCCGACGGGCCCCTCCCGGTGGGCCCACCGCTCGGCGATGAGCCCGCCCACCCCCGGCACGTTCTCGACGCCGCGCCACATCGGGTCCGCCGCGGCGTAGACCACGTGCCGGACGTGGCTGTGGATGAGCGCGCCGCTGCACAGCAGGCAGGGTTCGAGAGTGGTGTACAGCCGGAGGCCGTCGTCGGCGCGGGCTCCGGTCGGCACCTGGGCGAGCGCGTTGACCTCGGCGTGTGCGATGGCCGTACCGGCGAGCTGCCCCGGCGGGGCCGTGGTCTCCTCGCTCCGGTTGCGACCGGCGGCGACGACGCGCCCGCCGGCGTCGACCAGGACGGCGCCGACCGGCCGGCTGCCGGCCCGCAGGGCCTCCCAGGCGAGCTCGAACGGCAGGTGCCAGGGCTGGGGCAGGGCGCTGGGATGTCCGCTGGGATGTCCGGTCACAGCGCCCTGCTCTCCGGCGGCCGGCTCCGGCGGTCAGTCGAGGACGAGCAGGACATGGTCGTCCTCGCCGTGCCGGACGGTGCCGGAGCGGCGGAAGCCGTGCTTCTCGACGAGACGGATGGAGCCGGTGTTCCCGCTGAACGGGTCGGCGTACAGCGGCCGGTTCTCCTCCCGCGCCAGGAAGAGGCCCAGGGCCCTGCTCCCGATGCCGCGTCCCCAGTACGGGCGTCCCAGCCAGTAGCCGATGAAGCGGCGGTGCCCGTGCCACCAGGCGACGATGCTGCCCGCGACGGCGCCGTCGACGGTGACGGTCTGCACGAAGCAGGTCTCGTCGCCGAGGACGTTGGCCTTCCAGTGCCGCAGGAACTCCTCGCGCGGCCGAGGGGTGAACCTCGACCGGCGGACGGCTTCCGGTTCGTGCTCGTACGCCAGGAAGAACTCCAGGTCGGCTTCCACCACGTCTCGCAGACGGACGTCCAGATCGTCATCGCTCATGCCCGGAGGGTGGCAGGAGCCACTGACAACGGGTCCTCGCGGAGCTCCTCAGGGAACAAGCGGACGCACTTCCTCCGCCACGAACCGCACGAACCCCTCCGGGTCGGGCTCGTCCCCGGTCGGCTGTAGCACGACGGTGTCGGCCCCGGCTTCGGCCAGCCGCTCCACGGCCTTGGCGACGGCACCCGCGTCCCCGGCGACACCCAGGTCCGGAACGGATTCCAGCCCCTCCGCGACCAGCTCGGCACGCAGCCGGGCGTCGGCGTCGGCCCCGGTGGCCGCGAGGAGGTAGACGACGAGCTGGTGCGGCCCTTCCCCCCGCCCGGCGGCCTCCCGCCCCTCCTGGACGAGCCGGAGCGCCTCCCGCACGCCCTCCGCATTGGTCGCGGCGGTGAGGATGGTCCCGTCGGCGGCCTCTCCGGTGAGCCGCAGCGAACGCGGCCCGGTGGCCCCGGCCAGCACGCCGCTGCCGCGGTCCGCCGGAGGCCAGTCCAGACCGACGTCGTCGAGCCTGACGTACCGCCCGTCGGTGGTCACCCGCTCCCCGCCCAGCAGGGCGCGCAGCGCGACGAGGTGCTCCCGCAACAAGGTCACCGGCGACTCGACACGGGCACCCACCTGCCCCATCCAGTCCTGCACCCCGTGCCCCACGCCGACGATCGCCCGCCCCGGGAACATCCGGTGCAGCGAGGCGATCTCCATGGCGGTGATGGCGACGTTCCGCAACGGCACGGGCAACAGCCCGACCCCCACCCGCACCCGCTCCGTCCACGCGAGCGCCGCGGCGGCGGTGGAGATACCGCCCTCTCTGAAACAGTCTTCCCAGAGCCAGAGCTCTTCGAGACCGGTCCCGTCGGCGATACGGGCGACGGATCGCAGCCGTTCGGGGGCGAGTTGGGGGCGGAATACAGCGCCTAGTGCGGTCATGGGAGGTTCCTACCCGGGTCTCGGGGCGCCGGACAACCCGTTTTGCATCGCGCGGCACCCCTCGGCACGCTGTCAGCGGTTGACGGCTTGGATCTCCTGCACGACGACATCCTGTGTGGCGCCGAACTCACCGTCGGGAAGTTCGCCTCCCGTGCCGCCGGTGCCGGTCCACTCGATCTTCCAGGTGACCGTCGCCTGGAGCGGGTACGTGCCGTCGCCCGAGGAGCGCAGGTACCGCACTCCGCAGGGCGGGGTCCGGTTCGCCTTGCCCTTGGCGTAGGGCTCGCCGATGCGGCCGTCGTTGGTTTCGCAGACGCCGGACGCGGGGTAGGTCACGGCGTCCTCGAAGATCTCCGGTGTGACGGCGTTCTCGACGTTGGCGGGCGGGGGGGCGCCGAGATCCACCCAGAAGGGGGGTCGTCACAGGAGTCCCAGCCCGGGGGGAAGTCCTCGTTGACGAACGAGTCCCAGAAGTAGCCCTTGCCGGTCTTGTCCTTGTTGAATTTCTTGTACGGATGCCCGTTGACGTAGCGGTCGCGCTGCTTGGCATCCCACTCGTAACCCGTCGAACCGGCTTCCCAGGTCGGCTCCAGCGATTTCTGGAGTTCAGCGGAGTTGCCGCTGCCGTTCTCGGAACGATCGAAGACGACGACGCCCATGGTCACGGAAACAGTGTCGTCTTCGCCGGAGTTGGCCTCCTGCGTTTCACCGTCCGCGCCGCCGAACCCCTTGTTCGCGTGTGCGGGGCCGACAGCGGCCAGGACGACGGCCAGGAGTCCCGAAGTGAAGAGCAGGCGTCTTCTGGCACGGATAACGGCTGGCAGGTGCCGGCGTAGACGACGTAGCTGTCCTTGGTCACCGGCGTGACATCGGTCTTACCGGTCTTCAGGAACTTGTTGAACTTGTAGGTCACGTCCGACGGCAGGTCGGGCTCCCGCGATCTTGTCGTTGTCGTTGTCCTTGGAGCTGTCATCGCTCCCGCACGCGGACAGCGTCAGGCCGCAGCGGCGGTCAGCGTGAGCGCTGCGAGGAGGGTGATGCGGCGGTTCACGGTCGGCTCCCGGTCAGAGGCGAGGCTTCTCTTGAGCGAACCCAAGCTATCCAGCGGGGTGGCACTCACTTCGAGCCGCAACGGTTGCACAACGCGTCAATCGATCCGTCAGGGGCCGCTGTCGGTGCCGGGCGTTTCAATCATGAACCGGCGAAGGAGGCATGGAGGGCATGGGCCCGTGGGCCCATGTGGGGCCTACGCCTCTGCGGCTAGGTTCGGTGTTCGGACAGCCGGTGGTCAGGTGGCACGCACGGTCGGAGGTGGGCGGGTATGGGGCGGCGCTGGCGGGACGGACGCGGAGAGCTGGTCGTGCACGGGGGTGGTGAAGGGCCGTCTGCCACCGTTCCTTTGGAGATCGCCACCTCCTATCGCGCCCGGACGAAAGGGCTGTTGGGGCGGGACTCCGTCGACGGGGCAATCCTGCTCTCCCCCGCCAACAGCGTGCACACCTTCCGGATGCGGATGCCGATCGATGTCGCCTATCTCGATCGTGGCCTTCGCGTCATCGGCGTGCGAACCATGCGGCCGGGGCGGTTGGGGATGCCCCGACTGCGTGCCCGGCATGTGGTGGAGGCGGAAGCAGGAGTCATGGCGGGGTGGGGGGTACGGGAGGGTGCGCTGGTCGAGGTCATCACGTAGCACAGGGCCGGTCGATGCGGATCTGAGGCCATGACGAGGAGCGACGGCGCAACGCTCAGCAGGAAGTGAGGCGTACCGTTCCCGTCTCTGACGCCTTTCGCGCTCAGCGGTCAGGGGTTTTCACCCCTGGTCAGGACCACCCGCACGTCCTTGCCGTCGGTGTCCGAGACGGTGCGAGTGTGTGTCTCCTCGCCGTCCCACCAGGTGATCGTGGCTTGCCAGTGGGTGTCGTAGCGCTGGGTGCGGCCGATCAGGACCGACAGGCGCTCCAGTGCCGCCCTGACCTCTGGGCAGCCCGGTCAGCGTGCCGTCCGGGTGGCCGAAGGCTCCTTCACGCCAGGCCATCTCGGGGGACTCACCCAGCTTGTGACACGGCCGCCCACGGCCGGCTGGAGACGGGAGCTCAGAGGAAGCCCCAGTGGCTCGCCAGAGTTCTCAGGGCCACATAGGACATCCCGCCCAGCGGCAGGCCGATCAGGAATATGCTCGTAGCCGAAGGCGCCCGGCCCGTCCCTGAATTCGAAGACCTCGCCGTCCGGGGTCCGGAAGGCGAAGGTGAACTGGGGGTGGTGGCTGTCGTGGGTGTTGACCGCGAACATCTGGCGTTCGGCGCACCAGCCCCGTGATCAGGAAGACGCCTTCCATGACCGTCACGCCGAACCCCTACTTCTTCGTGTCCCTCAGCGCGACGCTGTCGATGATGTCCATGACATCCCGGCTGGACAGAGTGCCCTCCTTGGAGTTCACCGTGATCAGGTACGGACGTGACTCGTCGTCCACACCTGCCAACATCACACCCGCCAGCTTCGTACCCTTGGGCGGCCACTTGGGCGGCTCGCCTTCCCTGCCCTTCGACGAGAACGTGTACGTGTCATCGCGGTCGTCGTAGAAGTCGCGTAGCTCCTCGTCCCAGTCGTGACACTCCGGCCCCAGAACGAATCTGCCTATCACCGTCCCGGGCCGCCCTGCGATCAGTGCGCGTGCACCGCTCCATTTCGAAAACCCACGGTCTTCGCCGGTCTCGGGCAAATCCCGCGGACACCGGAAGCCGGAGCCCCGCGTGCAGGGAAGCTCTTGTGCAGGTGAGAGCAGGAGAGGCTACTCGCCCTTTCCTTCAGCTTCCGCGCCTACCACCGCTCTGCCTCTCCGTCCCCAGATCGAAGAGCCTCCCTTGTGCCGCCTCCGCGTTGTCCCAACTCGCCGGACCGTCCGGCTTGACCGACAGGCGGTCCAGAGCCGCCCTGGCCTCAGGACTCCCGATCACGCCCAGCATCTCGATGGCAGAGTCCGCGCCGATGTCCTCGATCACGCAGCGCTCGGCCATATCCACCGCCCAGTCGGCGAAACGGCCGGGGGCGGAGTCCAGGGCCAGCCAGCGGAACACCGAGTCGGCGATGTCGTCCCGCAGCCGCGGGATCATGGCGAGCATCGCCGCTTCGACGTGATCAACTACATGCCGCTGGAGCGGGTACAACCTCTCCCGTCCCCGCCACTCGCGCACCAGCTCGTCCACACCGGCCCACGTCACCTGGCTCGTGCGGGGCATTCTCTCCCCCACCGCGCGGTGGAACTCCTCCCACACGTGCCACAACAGGCCCGGAGACGGCGGCTGAGGCACATCCGGCGCCAACTCCGGGTCCTCCAGCAGCTCGGTCACCACCTGCCGAGCCTCCGCCACGCGCTCATCGGTGCGCGGCACGTCCCCGATCCGATCCCAGTCACCCTCGTCCCAAGGCTCTGGCAAGGACCGAAGGGCGCGGGGCAGAACGTAGTCACCCTCCGGATCGCGCCATCGCGCGACCTGCGGATCCCACATCTCCTCGGCACTCAGCTCCGCGTCCGACTCGCTCATCTCCGCCGTCCTGCCACGTCTCGTGGCTGTCGTCCACTCGTTCGTCTCATTCGATGCCCAGGTACGCCTTTGCGCTGTCCGGGTCCTTCATCTTCGACCAGTCCATCGTGCCGTTCGTCGTCCGCTCGTCGATGGCACGCTGCATCCTGCCGAGCTGGTCGGCGGACAGCCCCTGGCCCGCCACCTTCACGTCCACACCATTCCTGGCCATCTCACCGGCCGCCGTTCTGGTGTCCTTCGCCGGCTTGCCGTTCCGGGCAGGCTTGAACTCGCTGAAAACCGACGTCCAGCGGTCCGCCGTCTCGATCTCCACGGTGGCCTTGCGGCCCGGCTCCTTGCTCGCCCACTTCTTGAGCCTCTCGACCTGATGGGCGAAGTCCGCCTTGCGTGTGGCCGAGCCGGCGTTCTTGACCTCCTTGACGTGCACGGTGCCGTTCTTGTCCTTGTAGACCACGTCGGCGTCCGGGATCTCGTCGAGATTCACCTTCTCCCCGTTGCCCAAGTCAGCCTCCATGCGGTTCATCTTGCCGCCGACTCCGGCGTCCACGTGGGTTCCGGGGGCCGCGTCGTCGGCAGCGCGGCGTACGGCGTTCACCTCCGCGCGCGCCTCGGCGAGCTTGTTGGCGTCGGAGGCATTGGCGACCTTGCCTTCCAGCGCCGCGGCGGCATCGCCGTTGACGTTTCCGCGGCGTGCGAGGTCGGTGATCTCGTCGAGCGAGTCGGCCGCGTCCTTGGTGCTGATCTCACCGGGTCCCGGGGCGTCCTTGGCGCGGTTGACGAGCCCGTCGATCTGGTCGTCAGGCACCGAAGAGCCCCGCTCCCGCAGCGCGGCCTTGGCTGCTTCGGCCCTGGCGTCGAGCGTCTGCTGCTGGGCCTGGCGTGCGTCGTCGGCGTCGTCGCCCGTGCACTCCTTGCCACCGCCCGCGGCGACGAGGATCCGGCCGCCCTGCGGGGCCGCCAGAACGCCCGTGCCGGTGCCCGGGACTCCGCGCAGGCCGCCACCGCCGTACGGGACGCGCCCGATCGCGATGGTGCAGCTGCCGTTCTTCTCGGCCTTCTTCTTGGCCTCGTCGGCGTGCTTCTGGGCCTCGTCCGCGGCCTTCTTCGCCCCGTCGAAGTCGCCCGCCTTGGCCGCCTTGCGCGCCTTCTCGGCGGCGGCAGCCGCCTTGTCGAGGGCTTCACCGACCTCGGCCAGCTCCTTGAACTTGGTGAACTTCGTGATCGTCTTCGGGCTGAAGATGCCGACGACGTTGACAACGGTGTTGCCGATGGACGCGCCGTAGTTGCCCTTCTCCCAGTTCTCCTCGTCCACCAGCGTGTCGACCGCCAAGTCGGACACGAAGTCCTCGGGCGAGTTGACCCAGCCCCATACGGAGGACAGGTAGTTCCCCTTGTCCCACTTCTTGCCCAGCTCGTCGGCCTTGTCGCCCCACCAGTTCGTGGTGTAGCCCTTCAGGCCGTTCCAGCTGTCCTTGATCGAGCCGACCGGGTCGCTGACGAGGTCCATCGTGCTGGCCAGGAAGCTCTTGGTCGGCGCCACGAAGAAGCCCCGGACATGGTCCATGAACGTCCTGTCGTGACGCTCCTGGTCATGAACGTCGTCCCAGAGGGACTTCTCCTCGAACGGACCCGGAGCGAGCGGGATCGTGTCGTTCGGGCCCGCGCCCTCGTAGGTGATGATCTGGGCCACCGCGGGGCTGCCGCTGCCGCCCGTGTCACCGTCGGCTGTGCCTGGGACTGGGCCAGTGCCTGTGCCGTCGCCGGATTCCGTGCCGCCCTCGGTTTCCGCACCGCCCTGGGTGCCCGACCCGCCTTGAGTTCCCGAGTCGCCCTGGGTACCGGCATCTCCGTTCGTGCCCGTGCCGCCGTCCGGGGCCGCGCCGTTGCCGCCGTCGGTGTCGGCGTCCGCATCGCCCTGCTGTGCGGCGTCGTTGTCGACGTCCCCGGCCGCGCCCGTCTCCGTACCGTCGCCTTGCTGAGCGGGGCAAGCCGTGCCCGTCACCGAGCAGATGGCCGACTGGATGCCGTCGGCGATGCGCCCGCCGAGGCCGCCCACCGACAGCGCGACGATGATGGCGGCGACCACCGCGATGAGCCCCGCGTACTCCACCGCGGTCTGGCCCTCGTCCCGCCGCAAGCGGATCATCCTCGACAGGCTGAACGCCCGCCGCTCCTCCCTGTCCTGCGGAGCGCTCTCGAACCACTCACGTGACCGGGCCCGGCGCAACAGCACGATGACCGCCACCGGCATCGCCGCCTGCGTGATGCCCCGCGGATCACCGTGCATCAGCGTGCCGAACGACAGCCACACGATCCACGCCTGTACGGCGATCAGTGCGCGGCTCGTCCACACCCCGCCCCGCCAAAGGCGCCGGGCCAGGTAGACCCCGGCCACGCTGGGGAGCGAGTCGTACACCAGGATCCCGAAGATCTCCCCGGAGTAGTACGACACCACCGACAGCACGGTGATCACATACAGCGCCGTCAGCGCGAACTGCACCCACAGCAGCACCTGCGCCCAGCCCAGTTTCCGTGGCAACGGCGAACGCCGGTCCCAGGACGGGATGTCCTGTGCACCCCACATCCCACTCGGGGGTATCGGGTTACCGGCACCGGACATGTGTGACCTCGACTCGTTCAGCTCGTTGAGCGGCGATTCAGAACGAACGCCTGGGCGAGACTAAGGAACATCGGTCACTCGCACATGGGCCCCTGGCCCCAACTCCGGGCCCACTCGCACCACGGCGGAGCGCTGTCGTGGGAACGAGCGGGGCCCGTTCTCGCCGGCGGCGAGGACGGGCCCCGGGTGGTGGGTCGGTGGTGGCTCAACTCTCCGTGCGCGGAAAGGAGACCTCGACACGGCGGTTCTTCTTGCGGCCCGACTCCGTGGAGTTGTCGGCGATCGGATACTGCTCGCCGTAGCCGCGGACCTCGTAGGTGACGTTGGAGTCGTTCAGTTCCTGGTCCAGGATGTTCTGGACGGCGTCGGCGCGTTGCTTGGACAGGACGTCGCCGTGGGCGGAGGAACCGAGGTTGTCCGTGAAGCCGAAGACGCGGATCTTCGTCGCGTTCTGCGTCTTGATCTCCTCGGCGATCGCGGAGATACGGGCTTTCGACTCGGCGCTGAGTTTCGCGCTGTCCTTGCCGAAGAGGACCTCGGCCTGGAGGGCGAACTTGACGTCGGCGTTGGTGTCTTCGCGGCGTTCGTCACCGCTTTGGTCTTCGACGACCTGTTTGATGTCGAGGACTTTGGGGGTGGCGAGGGTGGCGCCTTCGGGGAGTTTGAGGTCGGGGTCGTTGGCGTCGACGTTGACCGGGGCGGCGGCGGAGGGCTCGGTGCCGGGCGGGACGCTGGGGCCTTCATCGGCATGGGCCGTTGCCGAGCCGAGAATGCTTGCCGCAACCATGATCGATACGACCGTGACAGGCAGGGAACAGCGCGGCGGCGCCTTTCGAGGTCGGGCGTGGGTCACGGGGGCCTCACCCGGAAATCTGAAGGGTCGCGCTGGAGAACAGCGGGAGCTGGAAACTGACTTCGGACGTATCCGACGGTGGTGCCGGGAACTGTAGGAACACATCGATCGTTTCGCCCGGCTTGATCGACGAGAAGCCTGTGGTCGTCAGCGGGCGCCCATCCGTGTCACGCAATACGTAGTACCGCTTCTTTCCCTTCGAGTCGACGAGCGTGGCACCACCGAGTGATCTGCCGTTGTTGATGATCTCGGTCTCGTTGCCGCTCAGTGCCGCTGGAATGACAACGACCTCGGAGCTGTCATTCTTCAGGTCACCGCCCACAGTGACGAATCCCCCTGAGTCGCGGGCAGCAGAGGTGATCTGGAGAAGCAGGCCATTCGGCCCCTTCACCTCGGCCAAGGGCTCACTGGCCTGCCCCTCCTGAGCACTCGGCTTGGATCCACTCTCCTTGGAGGCGGATGCCGAAGGCTTCGGCTTCTCGTCGTCGCCACCGCAGCCGGCCACACCGAGGGCCAATCCGGCCGCAACGGTCAACGCGACCACCCCCCTGCGGGCCTTCGTAGTGAACCGAATGCTCATCACTCTGCTTCCTTCAACTCGTCGTTCGTTGTCAGTCGGCCAGATGGACGTCGAAGAGGTCCTCGGGCTTGGGGAGAATCGTGGGAGGGTCGCCCGGCTTCAGGTCCCAGTTCTTGTCGTCCTTGCAGGAAAGGCGCGGAAGCACGTTCTTATCCGCGTCCGCTGCAGGCAGCTTGAACGTACAGCGGGGCTCGATCACTGCGGTGGCGGACGCATTCGACTTGCGGTTCTCCGTGCCGGGAACGACCGAGTCACCGACGGGCTTGTCGGTCTCGACCTCGACCGTGAAACCCAGGAGGCCCTCCGGAGCGCAGCTGAGCACTCGGGCCTCGTTCTGCGCGGCGAGCTGCTCTGCACGCCAGCACGATGGGCCGAGCCCTTCTGCGTTCCCGTCGAAGATGTCCTGCCACTTGGTCGGATCGAGAACGTCGTTCACCCACGCGCCTGCGAGGAGGTCACGCCTGTCCTGGGCCGCCGCGAGAGCTGCCGCATCCGCAGCCGTCTGGGCCCCGTTCCGATTCGCCGCGGCCTGGCCGACCGCAAAGTAGGCGAACGCGAGAAAGAGCAGGCCTCCCACCACCGTGATGTAGATGGGAAAAGCCTGCCCTGCGTCGCCATGCCGACGAAGTCGGATCAAGGGGCGACCTTGGCGATCTGCGCGGTCAGCTTGTCGACGATCGTCTGACCGATGTTCGTCGAAGCGATCAGCACCACGATCGCGACAACCACCGCGATGATGCCGAGGTACTCGACCGCGGTCTGGCCCTTGTCGCCGGCGCGGCGCTGCATCGCCTGGACCGTGGTGTCCATCCAGCCGTTGACACGGACCTTGGTCGCGGCGGCGGTCTTCAGCATCAGGTCGCTCATGGCGTTCCCCTCCGGTTGCGGCTGTGGCGCTTTCGACACGAGGAACGTACGGCGGAACGTGCTGTCCGCCAGAGGGCCCCAGGGCCCAATTCCGGGCCCAATCGCACGGGCCCATCCGGCTGTCCCCCCAACCCGTCACCGAAAGTCACCCCAGCCCTCGGTGTGAGTCCGGTGCCGTGCCGATCCATTTCGCGGCGGCCTCGGAGCGGCTGGTGCTGTGGAGCTTGGCGAAGATGCGGTTGATGTGGTTCTTGACCGTCTTCTCGCTGATGAAGCACGTGGCGGCGATCTGCTGGTTGTTCATGCCGGACGCGATGAGGTCCATGATCTCCGCCTCCCTCGTGCTCAGTTGGAACCGCGACCTGTCGGGAGCGGCCGGGAGGCCACTCGTCCATCCAGACGAAGACTGTCCCACATCCGGTTGCACTTGCGAAAGGTTTTCTGAAGAAGCGAATGGCGGCAACTTGTGCGGCAACGGAAAGTCGGCTGGTGAAACCGGACTTTGGGCGTACGTATGCGAGTTTGCGGAGTCAGAAATTCCATATGCAGTTGCATTCATCGACTGCCCCAGCCCTTCTGGCAGAGACGCCTCCGCCGGGGCCTGACTCTGCCGGAGCTGGGCCAGGAGGGCGCTCGCCGCCGTGGACGTGAAGTGCGCCCGGCCCTCTTTGATGTCCCGTACCGCCTCGACCAGTTGGTCGGCGGTGAACTCGCCGTGGACCAGGTAGCCGCCCGCTCCTCGGCGCAGGGCCTCCTGGACGATCTCCGACTCCCTGCTGTACGTCAGCATCACGACCGAGGCGATCTGCACCAGGTACGGGAGGGCCGAGATGCCGTCCACGCCGGGCATGCGGACATCGAGGAGGACGACGTCCGGACGGTGTTGTCGCGCTGCCTCGCAGGCCTGGCGGCCGTCCGCCGCCTCCGCCACGACCTCGATGTCCGCGCGGCCGGAGAGCAGGGCGGTGAGGCCGGCCCGGACCACGGGGTTGTCGTCCGCCACGACGACCCGGAGGCGGTGTGCCGGCGGTGCGGCGAACGGGTTCTGGGGTGGTGGCGGCTGCTGACGGCGTGCGCCGGGGTGGTGTGCGGTGGGGTCCGGCATCACGGCCTCCTCTCGGGTCGGGGGTCATGCGGTGGGTGCGGTGGGTGCGGTCAGGGCCGCCAGGGGGAGTTCCAGGCGGACCTCCGTGCCCGTGGCGTGGCCGCCGCGGCCTATGCGGATCCGGGCGCCCACCGAGGCGGCGCGTTCGACCATGCCGACGAGCCCGAAGTGGCCCGTACGGCGGAGTTGTTCGAGGGTGGTGCCAGGAGGGAGGCCGCGGCCGTCGTCGTAGACGCTGATGCGGAGCAAGTCGCCGTGGACGCCTGCCTGGACGTCCACGCGGGTCGGTCCCGCGTGGCGGTGGGCGTTCTCCATGGCTTCCGAGGCGATCGTGAGCAGTTGACGGGCTACGGCGGGAGGGACGGGAGGAACGGTGTGCTCGCCCGTCGGACGGTAGACGGCTCGGAGTCCTGTGCGGGCGCTGAAGTCGCGGGTGCGGGCCGCGAGTTCCACCAGTACGTCCGTGCCGTGGTCCGGGTCTGATTCGCGGCGCAGGTCTGCCAGGAGTTCACGGGACTCCGCCGCAGCCCTGCGGGCTGACCGAGCGACCAGTTCGGCCTGTTGCCTGATGAGGGTGGCATCCATACGGGCAGCGTCCGTGGAACCGGCCAGGCCGTCCGCGGCCAACGCCACGCCGTGCAGGGTCTTGGCGACCGAGTCGTGCATCTCGCGGGCCAGGCGGGCGCGTTCTGCGCTGACCGCTTCGGTCACGGCGAGGCGGGCCTGAACGGTGGTGAGGGCCTGGGTGGCGGCGCCGAAGCGGAGCATGAGGTTGCGCAGGCTGGAGCCGACGGCTCCGGCGATGACGCAGAGTCCGGGGAGGAGGGACGACTCGGCGATGCCGGCGTGCACGCGCGTCGACGTGGCGTAGACCAGCAGGAGGATGAGTGACTGAAGCGACGCGAAGGCGGCTGCGCCGCGCCAGCCGTAGACGAGCCCGGCGAGCAGGGGCGTGCAGACGCTGACGTAGGCAAGGGTGGTGTCCGGGCCCGCGGAGATCAGGAGCAAGGAGCCGAAGAGGGTGTCCAGCGCCAAGAGGGAGGGATGGCGCAGCAGCAGCGGCCCGAAGCGTTCCCAGTCCCTGAAGAGGACGTACGAGGCCATGAAGGTGACGACCACGGCGATGCCGACCAGGCGGGTGCCCAGGCCTGGATTGGCGTTGACGAGAGCCGCGGGGGCGGCGAGGGCGATCATCGCCAGGCGGAAGCCGAAGACCTGGCGGCACATTGCCTGGAGGGCGTTGATCTGGATGGGGATGGTGGCGGTTTCAGGCGTTGTCGTCGGCACTGAGGGCGCTTGTACGGGTGGAGCACCGGCGACCGGTGAGCCGCCGCACGCGTTCTCCGTCGCCGTCCCGTTCCCGCGTACCACCGTCGGTATCCGGTCCGCCGGCGCCGGGCCAGGGGCCGGCGCGGCTGCCGCCGTCTGGTTCGGCTGCCCGGCATTCGGCGCCGCGTTCCGGCGATGCCCGTTTCTGCGCTCTTCGCTTTTGGTAGGGACCGTCCCCTCGTTCCCGGCCACTTCCACTTCCTGCGGCCGTGTGGAGGCCGGTCCAACGGGCCCTGTCGCGACCGGTGTGTCTGCACGGACCCAGCCCGGGGGGAGGGCGGGCGTCGCATACGTCACCGGGATGTCCGGCGCGCCCGTCCTCACGTGAACCGGCAGGACCGTGCCCGCCGGTGGAGTGGTGATCTCCGGCATCTTCGGGCGGCGGCGCAGGAGCCCGGTACGGTCCTTCGTCGTCGACATGCCGTCGCCCGTCCTACTCGCCCGTGATGGAACTGAAGTCCGTACCGGAGCCGAGCAGCATCCCCGCTCCGAGCAGGATCATCGTGGCCGGAACCATGAAGGTCGTGATCATGAGGGTGGCCTTCGGTACCGCGCGGGCGGCCTTGCGACGGGCGTTCTGCGCGTCCGTGCGCCGCATGTCCTTGGCGAGCGCGACCAGCGTGTCCACGATCGGTGCGCCCAGTTCCTCACCCTGTTGCAGCGCCGTCACGAACATGGCGACCTGCTCCGAGTCGTTGCGTCGGCGCAGTTCACCGAAGGCCTGGCGGCGGCTCATACCGAGGTCCATCTGACGCAGGGTGATGCGGAGTTCGTCGGCCCAAGGGCCCTCGTACTTGGACGAGACCCGGTCGAGCGCCTGCCGGAAGCCCAGGCCCGCGCTGACGACGACCGCGAGCACATCCAGGAAGTCCGGCAGTGTCCGCTCGATCGCGTCCTTACGGATGCGGATCGCGGACCAGATCCCGACGTCGGCCCAGAAAACCGCGAAGGCGAACATCAGGAGTGCGACGAAGACACTGCCCTTGGTCAGCGCGATCAGACCGCCCAGGCCACCGATCGCACCGTACACCGCGCGCCTGGCCGCGTAACGGTCGATGGTGAGGCCGCCGGGGTTGCCCGCGAGGTCGATCCTGCGGCGGTACTTCGCGACCCGTCCGGGACCCAGCAACCGCAGTACGGCAGGCGCGTACCGCATGCCGAGCCGGTCGACGAGCGATCCTACGGCGCCGGTGCGGGACGCACCGATCTCCAGAGCCACCGCCAGGTCGCCGGGGAGCCTGGCCTCGGCTCGGTACATGCGGATGCCGGCGAAGGCGCCCCACACGCTCAGGCCCATGACGAGTGCCAGCAGAAGTCCCATCGCGGCTCTCCTCCTCCTATGGCTCGGTGGCTCAGACGTCGATGCGGGACAGACGGCGGATGAG
Source organism: Streptomyces sp. SudanB52_2052 (assembly GCF_964272415.1). Taxonomy (NCBI): domain Bacteria; kingdom Bacillati; phylum Actinomycetota; class Actinomycetes; order Kitasatosporales; family Streptomycetaceae; genus Streptomyces; species Streptomyces sp. SudanB52_2052. Next base: position 3,343,183 of record NZ_OZ186796.1, read on the forward strand.
GAAGAATCCCACGGCGTAGAGGCCGAAGGCGATGATGACGGCGGCCTGGCCGATCGGCGAGGCGGTCATGCGGTCCAGCGAACCGTCGTTGATGGCGTTCAGCATGAACAAGGCGCCGACACCCAGCACCGGCACCGCGTACGACGTCATGTTCACCTGCGACAACTGAGTCCGGACCTCCCGCCGCGTCTCCTTGCGCTCCTCCAACGTCTCCGTCAGGTTCCGCAGAGCGCTCACCACCTGCCCGCCCGCCCGGTTCGACAGGACCAGCGTGGTGACCAGGACGACCAGTTCGCGGGACGGGAGACGGTCCGCCAGTTCCCCGAGTGCGTCGTCCAGAGACACGCCCACCGCCAACTGGGCGGACACCTTGGCGAGCTCCTCGCCCGCGGGAGCCTCCAGTTCCTCCGCCGCCATCCCGATCGCCGTACGCAACGCCAGCCCCGCCTGCGTCGCGTTCGCCAGGATGCGGGCCATCTCGGGGAGCTGGTTGATGAACTTCTCGATGCGTTTCTGCCGCTGCCAGTTCAGGAACTGGATCGCGACCCCGACGCCCAGCAGGCCCGCCAGCGGTCCGAAGAACGGCGCCAGTGCCGCCTGGCCGATCAGCCACAGTCCCGCGACCGTCGCCAGCATGTAGACGAAGAACTCACCCGGCGTGATGTCCAGGCCGGTCGCCGCCAGGCGGAGTTCCAGTTTCCTGCCGAGCTTGGTGCGGCGCAGGCGGCGGTCGATGCCCCGGAAGTGGCGGCGGCGGCCGGCGGCCGGGATCTGGCCGGTGGCGGACAGGCGGTCGACGAGCGCCTGCCGCTGTGCCTTGCCCGTGGCGTAGGAGTGCAGGCCGACGACCGCGAGGACGCACGTCAGCAGGGTGATGCCGGTGGTGAGCGTGATGAGCGATTGCAGATCCATCGGTCGGTCCTACCTGGCTTCTCGGGTGGCTAGCTGGTCCGCGGACCCGGCGATGCCGAAGGCCTGCGGGATGGGCTGGCTCGCCATGTACAGGCGGTCGGCGGTGCGGCGTGGGAGGGGGTAGTACTCGAAGCCGCCGTAGATGCGGCCGTCGGCCGCCATGGGCTGCGCGTGGAAGCGGGCGACCGTGACCAGGCGGTAGGGGTCGCTGCCGTGGCTGTCCATCAGGGCGATCTCGGTGATGCGGCGGGCGCCGTCCGCGAACCTCGTCAGCTGGACGATGACGTCGACCGCGCTGTTGATCTGGTCGTGCAGGGCGACGAAGGGGATCTCCACGTCCGACATGGAGGCGAGGGTCTGCAGGCGCATCAGCGCGTCCTCGGCGCTGTTTGCGTGGACGGTGGCCAGGGAGCCGTCGTGGCCCGTGGACATGGCCTGGAGCATGTCGAGGGACTCGCCGCCGCGGACCTCACCGACGACGATCCGGTCGGGGCGCATGCGGAGCGAGTTGCGGACCAGGTCGCGGATCGTGACCTGTCCCTTGCCCTCGACGTTCGGGGGGCGTGACTCCAGGCGGATCACGTGGGGCTGCTGGAGCTGGAGTTCGGCGGAGTCCTCGATGGTGATGATGCGTTCGCCCTCGGGGATGAGGCCGGAGAGGGCGTTGAGCAGGGTCGTCTTGCCGGTGCCGGTCGCGCCGGAGACGATGATGTTGAACTTCGCCTGCACCAGGCCCGCCAGCAGGTACAGCATCGATTCGTCCAGTGAACCCAGGCCGATCAGTTCCTGGAGGGTGAAGGAGCGCGGGAAGCGGCGGATGGTGAGGGTCGCGCCCGTCAGGGACAGGGGCGGGATGATGACGTTGACGCGCTCGCCGGAAGGGAGGCGGGCGTCGACCATGGGGTTCGACTCGTCGACGCGGCGGTTGACCGTGGAGACGATCCGCTCGATCGTCTGCATGAGCTGGTCGTTGGAGGCGAAGCGCAGGGGCAGTTGCTCGACCCGGCCGCCGCGCTCCACGAAGATCGCGTCCGGGCCGTTCACCATGATCTCGGTGATGGAGGCGTCCTCCAGGAGCGGCTCCAGGATGCCCAGGCCGAGGGCCTCGTCGACCACCCTGCGGATCAGCTGCGAGCGCTCGACCGTCGACAGGACGGGGCCTTCGCGGCTGATGATGTGCCCGAGCACCCGCTCCAGCCGCGCCCGGCGCTCGGCGGCGGCCAGGGAACTCATCTCCGCGAGGTCGATCTCCTCCAGGAGCTTGGCCCGGTAGGAGGCGACCATGTGGCCGTCCTCGCCCCGGTTGCCGTGCTCCTCGGGGGTGTTGATGCGTGCTCGCAGGCTCATGAGTCCGTGCTCCGTTCAGTGGTCGCGCGGCATCGTCGCGGTCTTGACGGCCGGGTCGAACTCCCAGCCCGGCACCAGGGACGGGATCTGCACGGTGGCCGTGACCGTGACCTCGTCGCCGCCGATCGACGCCGGGCAACTGGTGCCGTCGGCCAGCCAGCTGCTGACCGCCGCCCGGCAGTCCGCCTCGTACGGGCCGTCCAGCGACGCGCTGCGCGCGCCCGTGCGGGCGGCCGTGCCCGCCTGCTGGGCCGTGTAGGCGATCAGGCCGAGCTGCACCGCGGCGAGCGCGACGATCAGCAGGATCGGCAGGAAGCCGATGTACTCGATGGCGACCTGGCCGCGGTCGCGGCCCTTGCGGGGACGCGTCATCTCAGTCCGCCTCCTCGACCGCGCCGGCGTGGCCCTTGACGGCGTACGGGAAGGACAGCGTGCCCGGGAAGAGGATCGGGACCTCCAGGCGCACGTCGGCCGTCACGTAGCCGGAGCCGCCGCAGGTGACCGTGGCGCCGGATCGCCACGCCTCCGACAGGTGCTTGAGCCCGGCCTCCTGGCAGGCGGCCTGCCGCCCGCCAGGTTCGGCCGCCGTTCCCGCCCGCACCGCCTCGTCCGCCGCGTTGCCCGCGAGGATGAACGTGTAGCCGACGAGGACGACCTGCCACAGCGCGATCAGCGTCACGATGATCGTCGGTGTCATGCCGAGGAACTCGATGGTGACCTGGCCCCGGTCCCGCTCCCGCCCTCCTGAGGGCATGTTCATCCCTCCCTCCTCCGCCGAAAGCTCACCGACCCCCGGTCGCCACCCCGGAACCTGCCCGCCTTCTGGGCGGCGTCGGAGACCTTGACCAGGCCCAGTTCGGCCGCGAGGCCCCACAGGGCCTGCTTCACCGCGCTCTTGTTCTCCAGTTCGTGGATGCGGCCCGCGTCCACGACGCTCTGCAGTTCCTTGAAGTTGGCGGGGATCGCGGTGGCGGCGACCGCCGTGCCGGTGATCCGCTGGATCAGGGGCGGCTGGATCTCCGTACCGCGGGAGTGCCGGTTGACGACGACGGTCGTCTCCTCGGCCTTGCGGATCTGGAGCCGGTCCCACATCCGCACGGCCCGCTTGGCGCCGCGCACGGCGACCACGTCCGGGGTGGTGACCAGCAGGGCCCGGTCCGCCATCTCCACGGCCGCCGCCCCCGCCCCGCTCAGCTGGGCGCCGCAGTCGATGACGACGACCTCGTAGCGGGAGCGCAGGGCGCTGACGATCTGCCGGGCGGCGCGGTCGGTGACGTCCTCGCCGCGCTCCCCTTCGGCCGGGGCGAGCAGCAGGGCGAGGCCGGTGTCGTGGCGGAAGACCGCGTCGGCCAGGACGCGCGGGGAGATGTCGGTGATGGCGGCCAGGTCGACGACGGAGCGGCGGAACTGGACGTCCAGGTAGGAGGCGACGTCGCCGGTCTGGAGGTCCATGTCGACCAGGGCCGTGCTGCGGCCGGAGGCCTGGGCGGCCAGGGCCAGCTGGATGGCGGTCAGGGTGGCCCCGGCGCCGCCCTTGGCGCCGCTGACCGTGACGACCGAGCCTCCGACACCGGTGAACACGTCGCCGCCGGCGCCGAGGTGCCGTCGTACGCCCACCGACCACTGGGCGACGGCCTGGACGCGGCTGGCGAGTTCCTCGTAGCTGAGGGGCAGGGCGACCAGGCCGCGGGCGCCGTAGTCCATGGCGGCCTGGAAGAGGCCGGGACTCGCGTCGGAGGTGACGAGGATGACGCCGACGGCCGGGAAGCGCAGGGCGACCTCGCGGATCAGTTCCAGCGCGGGGACGGGGCCGATCCGTTCGTGCACGACCACGACCTCGGGCAGTTCGTCGACGGACTCGGCGGCCAGGCGCGCGAGGGTGTCGATGAGCTGCGTGGAGTCGACCACCGGGGCGACCGGCTCGGCGTCCGGGAGCTGGCTGAGGAGGGTCGTGACGGACCGGACCGCGTCCGCGTCACCGACCGCCGGGAGGATCCTCGTGGGCATGCGAGCCTCTCACTTGTCCTTCGCGAGTTCGTACGTCCGGTCCTGCTCCGGGACGGTGGTGTCGCCGCCGGGCGCGACGAGGGCGAGCCGGACGCGCTTGGCGAACGACTCGGCGTAGGTGATGCGCTGGGCGTCCCGGGCGGACAGCGCGAAGGTGATCGGGACGGCGTCGGTGGGCTGCTGGGTGCGGTTGCTCTCGTCGGGCTTCAGCGCGGTCAGTTTGCCGACGTCGAGGACCTTGGCGTTCGTCACGATGATCTTCGACTGGTCGGGGTCGCCCTCGCGCTCGCCCTCGAAGGTGGCGTAGACGTTGACCGAGGCGCCCGGGGTGATCTTGCCGGCCACGCCGGTCGCCGAGTCGATCATGATGGCGACCTCCTGCTGGCCGGGCTGGAGGGCCGGCCGGCGGACGATCATGTCGGACTGGAGGAGGGAGCCCGCCTTCAGGGTCGTGACGGCGATCTTGCCCTGGATCTCGCGCAGGTCGGTGACGGCGTTGTCCGAGAGCCACCGCTCGGGCATCTTGATCTTCTCGAACTGGCCCGTGCCGAGGGCGGTGTACGGCGGCACGTCGGACTTGAGCCGGTAGGCGGTGACCTCGGGGCCGACCTTGGACTCCACGTCACTGATGACGGACAGCACACCGGTGAAGGCACCCAGGGCGCAGACGACCGACAGGAGCAGGAGAATCACGCCGCGGCGCTGACGGGAATTCATGAACCGTACAACCTCGTTGGGGATATCGGTCGAGCGGGACGGGAGCAGTGCTGACGAGCGGTGGGCGGGCTCACCCGGCGGCCGTCCGGTTCTCCAGCTGCTTGAGGGGTGGGCCGTCGTGGACGGGTGGTGTGGCCGAGCAGAAGACGCAGCGGTCGCCGATGACGTCGATGCCGCACCAGTGGCAGCGGCTGCGCCGTACGGAGGTGACCAGCTGGTAGAGGACCGACAGGTCGGGCAGGTAGCTGCAGAACTCGATCAGTTTGCCGGTGCCCCACCAGCCGGGTGACTCGGCCGGGAGCGGGGTCTCGCGCAGCCCCTGCACCTTCCAGGAGGGGGCGAGGGTGCCGGTGACCCAGTCGGACTGGAGCTGCCCCTTGGCGACCAGCAGCCACGTGCCGAACTCGGGGCCGGGCAGCTGGGCCTCGGGGGTGATGCGGACCAGCTGCGGCTCGGGGTGGGCGAGCACGCCGAACTGGCTGCCGGGGACCCAGGACTTGGCGTGGGACTTCAGGCCGACCGGGACGCGGTCGAGGCGGGCGACGGAGTTGAGGAGCGCGCCGGCGTGGATGTAGTGGACGAGGAGGCGGCCGGCGGAGGCGAGGACGCCGGGGCTGATGTCGCAGGAGGCGAGCTGCCGTAACTGGCGGGTCAGGACGGCCAGTCCGAGGGGCGGCAGATCCGGCCGGAAGAGGGCGATCCGGTCGCTCTCCATGAGGGAGCGCAGGGTGTGCAGCCGTCGCTGGACGGCGGTGGGCGCGGCCGGTGAGCAGACCACGATCACATGTCCGTGGTGCTCGACCAGGGCCTGCAGGTCGGCGAGCACCTGTTCCAGGGGGCGCTGCGCGACGTCCCGGAGCACCACGGCGGGCAGGGTGCGTTCGTCCTGTGGCGGCAGCGCCATGTCGGCGCTGGTCACGGCAATGGCAGTTGGCACGCGCAGCTCCCCGTTTCCCCATGCCCGTCGGCGCGCCGGAGTTACTCCGACCCACCTCGTCGACTTCACTGCGTGACTACCTCAGCACTGTATCCACGGCTCTGTGACCGGAGAACAGCGTTTGTGTAGCTGGGGAGGAACTGCCGTTGCACAAGATGCGTCAAATCGGGGCAGGTTGAGCATCTTGCCGGTCGCCGGGGAGGCGCCGGCCGGTCCCGGACGGTGGGCCGGGAGGGCCCGGTGTTGACGGTGGACCCCCGTCGGGGGCGCGCGTGTTGGTCTGGACCTCTTGACAGTCGCTTTGGTCTGGACCATTTTCTTGTCATGTCCAGACACAGACGATCCCTGCGGCTCTGGTCGGGTGCCGTCACGGCTGCCCTGGCCCTCACTGTCACGACCGTCGGCCAGGCCTCCGCCGCCGACGTCAACAACGCCAGGAACGCCGGTTTCGAGGCGGGCCTGACCAACTGGACCTGCTCGGCGGGCAGCGGTACGACGGTCTCCTCCCCCGTGCACACCGGGACGGCCGCGCTGCGGGCGACCCCGTCGGGGCAGGACAACGCGCGGTGCACCCAGACGGTGGCGGTGAAGCCGAACTCCACCTATTCCCTGGGCGCCTGGGTCCGGGGCGGCTACGCGTACCTCGGCGTCTCGGGCACGGGCACCACGGACGTGTCCACGTGGACGCCGGACTCCTCCTCCTGGAAGCAGCTGTCGACGACGTTCACGACGGGCGCGTCGACGACATCGGTGACGGTGTACACGCACGGCTGGTACGGGCAGGCGGCGTACTACGCGGACGACGTGTCGGTGTTCGGCCCCGACGGGGGCGGTGGCACCGACCCGGGCCCGACGATTCCTGCGGCGCCGGCCGGCCTGAGCGTCTCCGGTACGACGTCCTCCTCGGTGTCGCTCGCCTGGAACGCCGTCTCGGGCGCCACGGGCTACACCGTCTACCGCGACGGCACGAAGGTCACGGCGGTCTCCGGCACCTCGGCGACGGTGACCGGTCTCGCGGCCTCGACGTCGTACTCCTTCCAGGTCACGGCGACGAACGCGGCCGGTGAGTCGCCGAAGTCGGCCGCGGTGACGGGGACCACGAGCAAGCCGAACGGCCCGGGCACCTCCCTTCCGAAGCACGCGGTGACCGGCTACTGGCAGAATTTCGACAATGGCGCGACGGTCCAGCGGATCTCGGACGTACCCGCCCACTACGACATCGTCGCGGTGGCCTTCGCGGACGCCACGGGCACGCCGGGCGCGGTGTCGTTCACCCTCGACTCGGCCGGTCTGAACGGCTACACCGTCGAGCAGTTCAAGGCCGACGTGAAGGCCAAGCAGGCGGCCGGCAAGAAGGTCATCATCTCGGTCGGCGGCGAGCGCGGCACGGTGACCGTGAACGACGCGGCCTCCGCGACGAACTTCGCGAACAGCGTCTGGTCCGTGATGCAGGAGTACGGCTTCGACGGCGTCGACATCGACCTGGAGAACGGCCTCAACGCGACCTACATGACGCAGGCCCTGCGCGCCCTGTCCGCGAAGGCGGGCCCGTCGCTGATCATCACGATGGCGCCGCAGACCATCGACATGCAGTCGACGTCGAACTCCTACTTCCAGACGGCGCTGAACATCAAGGACATCCTCACGGTCGTCAACATGCAGTACTACAACAGCGGCTCCATGCTCGGCTGCGACGGCAAGGTCTACAGCCAGGGCACGGTCGACTTCCTGACGGCCCTGGCCTGCATCCAGCTGGAGAACGGCCTCGCCCCGTCCCAGGTCGGCCTCGGCCTGCCCGCCTCCACCCGCGCGGCCGGGGGCGGCTATGTGTCGCCGACCGTGGTCAACAACGCCCTGGACTGCCTGACCAGGGCCACCAACTGCGGTGGCTTCAAGCCGCCGCGGACGTACCCGGCGCTGCGGGGCGCGATGACCTGGTCGACCAACTGGGACGCCGCGACCGGCAACGCGTGGTCCGACGTCGTCGGACCACACGTGGACGCGCTGCCGTGACCGGCGTCCCCGTCCGCCTGCTCGAAGAGTCGGTCTCCTAGAAGAACTCCCCCCACGGCTGGTCCCAGATCTGCTTCACGCACAGGATCAGGAACAGCAGCCCCGCGAGGGCGAGCATCACGTTGCTCACCGGGCCGTTGCGCCACTCGCGGGGCGTGCGGGAGGAGTTCAGCAGCCAGATCAGGGTGCCGGCGAGGAAGGGCAGGAAGGCCGCGCCGAGCACGCCGTAGATGATGATCAGGCGGAAGGGCTGGCCCTCGAAGAGCAGGATCATGGGCGGGAAGGTCAGCCACAGCAGATACGCCCGGAACGGCCAGGAGCGTTCGCGCTCGCCGGAGGCGACCTCCTCGCCCTTGGCCTGGCCCCGGCCCGACAGGCGGGCCACGAAGTCGGCGAACATCAGGCTCACGCCGTGCCACACCCCGATCAGCGAGGTGAAGGACGTGGCGAAGAAGCCGACCAGGAAGAACTTCGCCGTCGCCGCGCCGTACTCCTCCTCCAGGATGTCACCCAGCTGGATCAGGCCCTTGTCGCCGCTGGCGATGGCGATGTTCGCGGAGTGCAGCAGCTCGGCGCCGACGAACAGCATGGCGATCACGAAGATGCCGGTGGTGGCGTAGGCGACGCGGTTGTCCAGGCGCATGACCTTCATCCAGCCGGTGTCGGTCCAGCCCTTGGCGTTGACCCAGTAGCCGTACGCTGCGAGCGTGATCGTGCCGCCCACGCCGCCGATCAGGCCGAGCGTGTTGAGGATCGAGTCCTTCTCGTCCGGCAGCACCGGCAGGAGTCCGGCGAAGGCGTCGGGGATGTTCGGCGTGACCCGGATCGCCAGGTACACCGTCACCAGGAACATGACGCCCACCAGGACCGTCATGACCTTCTCGAACACCGCGTACTTGTTGAACCAGACGAAGACCAGCCCGACCAGACCGCAGGCGATGCCCCACCACTTGAGGTCCATCACGTCCGGGAAGAGCGCCTGCAGCGGCAGCGCGCTCGACGACATCGCCGCCGCGCCGTAGACGAAGCCCCAGACGACGACGTAGACCGCGAAGAACCACGTCGTCCAGCGGCCGAGACTGGCCCAGCCGTCGAACAGGGTGCGTCCCGTGGACAGATGCCAGCGCCCCGCCGCCTCGGCCAGGGAGATCTTCACCAGACAGCCGATGATCGCGGCCCACAGCAGGGTGTAGCCGAAGTTGCTGCCCGCGATGAGCGTGGCGACCAGGTCACCGGCCCCCACCCCGGTCGCCGCGACGACGATCCCCGGCCCGATGTACTTCCAACTCGCCTTGCGCATCGAGGGTTGCCGGGGCGCCTGGTCCGTGGTGTTTCCCGTGGTGTCCGCCATGCAGATCAAGAAACCGCAAAGGACCTCAGCCGACAAGAGGGCGGGAGCGGTCCGGCCCGAGGGGCGCGGGGCTGTATCGATGTGCGGCTCCGCCGCGTGGGCGCGAACACCACACTCAACCCGCACACGGGGTCCGGACCAAGGCGGCAGGGCATGCCGCCAAGGCCCGACCCAGCGGTAGCGTCACGGCTGTCGCCGACCACAGCCGTCCGCCCCGCACGTGCCGAGCTCGAACCACACGATCTTGCCCGGCCCGTCCCGGTGGCAGCCCCAGCGCTGGGCGAGGGCGTCCACCAGGAACATCCCGCGGCCGCTCTCCCCGGTGCCCGCCTCCAGCACCAGGGGAACGCGCCGTTCCGCGTCGGCGACCTCACAGCGCAGCACGCCGTGCGCGGCGGAGAGCGTGAGCCGGAAGCGGCTCTCGGCGTGCACCAGTGCGTTGGTGGCGAGCTCGCCCACGAGCAGCTCGGCCACGTCCGCCACCTCACCGCGCTCCGCGATCCCCCAGCCCTCCAACTGCCTGCGCACTTCCGCGCGTGCCTCGCGGACGGCGGAGGGCCGGGGTGCGTACTCGACACTCAGGTGGCCCGCTCCCAGGGGTGGTTGCGGGAACGGGCCGTACTGGGCGTCGGGGTCCGGGAGGTGGCGCCCGGAGAGTTGCAGCATGGGTCCAGGGTGGTCCCGGGGGGCGGTCCGGCGCAGGGGGAGGACTACCCGATCCCCTACCTGCTTGTGCAGGTGGGGGGCTATGCGTACTGGAGGCGGACGGTGGCGCCCGCCGTGTCGTCACGGACGTCGACGTAGGCGCAGACCTGGCGCGCGTACCAGAGCCCCGGGCTGTCGACGGGAGGCGGGACGAAGCCGGCCAGGGGGTCGTCGAGGCGGTGGGCGGAGCGCAGTTCGCAGACGCAGGCGGGTGCCTCGCCCCACAGCAGGGTGTCGCCGTCGAGCGGGGCCAGGGCCGCCGCCGTCTCCGCGACGGCCGTGGCGAACAGCTCGGCGTCGGCGGCGGGCAGCCCCCGCGCCTCGGCCCAGGCCCGTACGGCGGCGGCGTGCGGCTCGGCCATCGGGTGGGCGCCGTCGGGGGGCAGCGGCAGCGGTACGACGTCGAGTTCGGCCGTGAGCCGCACCGGGTCCTGGTACACGTCCGTGTCGGGGTGGGCGCGGCGGGCCGCGGCGACGACGGCGGGCCCGGCGGTGCGGGTGTCGTAGGCGCACAGGGCGGTCGTGGCCATGGGGGCGAAGAGGAGGTTGGCGAGGGCCTCGTAGCGGATCCACTCGGTGGTCTCGCGGGCCGAGCGGCCGGCCCGGCCGCTCCAGACGGGCTCCATGAGGAGGTGGATCCGGCCGCCGGGGCCGGCGTGCGCGGTGAGGTAGGAGGCGGCCTGGGCGACGGCGTTGGCGGCGGAGCCGGTGTACCAGTCGGTGTGCGCGATACAGGTGACGTCCTTGGCGTCGGCGCCGAGGGCGTCCCGCAGGAGGTCGAGGTTGCGGGGATCGGCGATGGCCACGGGCGGTGGTTCGCCGGGGGCGGCGAGGCCTTCGCCGAGGAAGGGCAGGGCGGCGGCGAGGAAGCCGTCGTCGGTGCCGAAGACGGCCATGCGGTGGTCGAAGGCGGTGCGTTGTCCGGTGGTCACGGGGTCCCCTCGGGTGGGTGTGGGTGCGGTCGGGTCAGCGCTGTGCCGTCACCCAGGCGGCGATCTGGCTGCGGTTGCTGAAGCCGAGCTTGCTGAGGATGCGTTCCACATGGCCTTCGGCGGTACGGCGGGCGATCACCAGGCGGTCCGCGATCTGCTGGTTGGCGAGCCCTTCGGCGACGAGCTGGGCGACTTCCGTCTCGCGGCGGGTCAGGCGGACCGCGGTGTCCTCCTGCGGCGCCCGGCCTCCTCCGGGGGACTCACCGGGGTGCGGGCGGGCCGGCTCCCGGAGCGCGTGGCCGACGAGTTCGGTGAGTCCGAGACCGCCGCCCCGCCGGTGCGCCCGTTCGAACGCCTCGCGTCCCAGGGCCCGGCAGGTCCTCTCCTCGCTGTCGCGGCGGGCGGAGTTGAGGGTGTGCGCGCCCCAGCGGCCGGTGTCGATGTCGGCCCAGACGCGGTCGGCGCCGCCCAGCAGCACGGCCGCGTGCTCGTGGGCGCCGCGTGCGGTCGCGATCGACGCGAGCAGGTCGAGGGTGAGGGCCATGCCGATGACGTCGTGGACGGCGAGTTTCAGGCGCAGGGCCTCGCGGGCGTGCCGTTCGGCCCGGGGCCAGTCGCGGCGCACGGTGTGCGCGAGGGCGAGCATGCGCAGCACGTACGACCGCACCCACTGCTCGCCGTGCCGCTCGCACAGCCGCAGGGCCCGTTCGCAGACCTCGACGGCCCGGTCGGCCTCGCCCAGGTAGCCCAGCGCGCAGGCGAGTTCGACCTGGTCGAGGCCGACGAGGCTCAGGTGCTGGCCGGGCACGGGGCCGCGGGCGACGGTGGACTCGAAGTGCCTCAGCGCGCCGGGCAGGTCGTCACCGAACAGCCGGATGACGCCGATGACGTACTCGGCGTGGGCGGCTTCGGCGGTGTCGCCCAGGGCGCGGGCGAGGGCGAGGCCGTCGGCGGCGTGGCGGCGGCCCCGGGGGAAGTCCTGGGTGGCGGCGGCGAGCAGCCCGGCGACCCACAGGCCGCGGGCCCGTTCCCGGGTCGGCTCGGGGTTGGCGGCCAGGGCCCGGTCGAGCCAGTAGAGGCCCTCGCGGGGGGCGCCGCAGGCGTGCCAGTAGAACCAGAGGGCACCGGCGAGGCGGAGCCCGGCGCGTGCCTCGCCGGGGGTGGAGAGGCTGAAGTCGAGGGCGGCGCGCAGATTGTCCTGGTCGGCGCGCAGTCGCGCGACGGCCTCCGGCTGCCCGGGCCCGAACCAGGCGCGCTCGCAGTCCTCGGCCCGCCGCAGGATCCAGTCCCGCTGCCGTCGCCGGGCGGCGCCCTCCTCCCCGGGCGTCCGCCGCAGCTGCTCCAGCCCGTACTGCCGCAGGGTGTCGAGCAGCCGGTACCGCGCACCGCCCGGCCCCGGCTCCCGGCAGAGCACGGACTTGTCCACGAGCCCGGCGAGTGCTTCCAGGACGTCGTCGGTACGCAGGGCCGGGTCCGCGCCGGGGGCGTGGGCGGGGCACAGGTTCGGGTCCGCGCCGGGGGCGTAGGTGGTATGCAGGGCCGGGTCCGCGCCGGGGGCGTGGGCGGGGCACAGGTTCGGGTCCGTGCCGGGGGTGCCGACGGGGAGAGGCAGGGCCACGGCTCCCGTGGGCGCCTGGGCGGGCCGGGCAGCCGGTACCGCGGAACCGGCCGGGAGCGGATGCACGGGCCGGGGCCCTGGGCCGGGGACGGCCGGGAGCGCCTGCGCGGGCCAGGGGCCTTGATGGGTGCCGGCCGTGAACGCGGGGGTGGAACCGGCCGTGAACGCGGGCGCCGAACCGGCCGTGAACGCCGGCGCGGAACCGGTCCCTTCGTCGAGGCCGCCCGTCGACGCCGGTCCGAGCCGGACCCATTCACCGAGGCCCCCCGCCGACGCCGACCCGGGCCGGACCCGTTCCCCGGGGTCACCCGCCGACGCCGGTCCGAGCCGGACCTGTTCGCCGAGGCCCTCCGCCGACGCCGACCCGGGCCGGACCCCTTCGCCGAGGCCCCCCGCCGACGCCGACCCAGGCCGGACCCGTTCCCCGGACCCGTCCGCCGACGCCGACCCAGGCCGGACCCGTTCCCCGGACCCGTCCGCCGACGCCGACCCGGGCCGGACCCATTCACCGAGGCCCCCCGTCGACGCCGACCCAGGCCGGACCCGTTCCCCGGACCCGTCCGTTTCACCGGACCCGTCCGTTTCACCAGGGCCGTCCGCTTCACCGGGCCCGTCCGCTTCACCTGGGCCGTCCGTGGACGCCTGCGTGTGTGGGAACGCTCGGTCGGTGCACGGTCGCTGGGTCTCGGCGTGCCCGGGGGCTCCTTCCGGGCCGTCGTCCGCGCACACCGCCTCCGCCGTCTCCAGGTCGAAGCCGCCCGCCAGGACCGACAGGCGGGCCCACACCAGTTGCTCGGGGCCGGTGCACAGGTCGTGGCTCCAGGCGACCGCGGCGCGCAGGGTCTGGTGGCGGGGCAGGGCCGCGGGGCTGCCGGTGGTGAGGAAGCGGTAGCGGTCGTCGAGGCGGTCCAGGAGCTGGTCGACGTCGAGGACGCGCATGCGCACGGCGGCGAGTTCGATGGCGAGGGGGAGGCCGTCCAAGCGGTGGCAGAGGCGGGCCACCGAGGCACGGTTGGCCGGGGTGAGGCGGAAGCCGGGGACGACGGCCGCGGCCCGGTCGGCGAAGAGCGTGAGGGCCGGATACCCCTCGGCGGCGGAGAGGTCGCTGTCCGGGTCGGGCACCGGCAGGGGCCGTACCTCCAGCAGGTGCTCCTCGGTGAGGCCGAGCCGGTGCCGGCTGGTGGCGAGGATCCGGACCCCCTCGGTGCCGCGCAGCAGCGCCGCGGCGAGCTGGGCACAGGCGCCCGCGAGGTGCTCGCAGTTGTCGACGACGAGGAGCAGCCGCCGCTCCCGTACCTGTTCGACGAGGGCGGCCAGCGGCGGCTGGGGTGAGTGGTCGTGCAGCCCCAGCGCGTCGGCGGCGGCGAGCGGGACGAGGGCCGGGTCGTGGAGTCCGGAGAGGTGCACGAAGCGCACTCCGTCCGGGAAGGCGCGCTGCACCCGGGCCGCGATGCGTGCGGCGAGCCGGGTCTTGCCGACGCCGCCCGGCCCGGTCAGCGTCACCAGTCGTGCGCGGGCCAGCAGTTCGCGGCCCTCGGTCAGTTCGCCACGCCGGTCGACGAAACTGGTCGTCTCGGCCGGTAGGTGCTGGTCCCGTCGTGGCGCTGATCCGCCCATGATCAGCCAGTCCTCTGGGGGTGTGGTCCGGGGATCCGGACACTCCGGCTCCCCTTGCGCGGACCCACACTCTCTCCCGGTTGCGTACATATATGCACGCTCGGGTCACACCCGTGGGTGCACTTCGGCCGCTCCCTCTCGACCGCCGCGCCGTACGCGTACACTGCACGGCCACTTTCGGTCTTGACCTGCTCATGCCATTGCCTGAACGATGTGCGCCACCCGCACCACGTACGTCGCACGGAACCAACCCCACCTCCCACAAGGAGATTTCATGCGACTTCGGATACGAGGCTCCGGCGCCCGCAGCGGCAGACGCACCGCCGCCATCGCCGCCCTCCTCGCCCTCGCCCTCGCGGCGCCCCTCTCCGCGACGGCACCGGACGCCACCGCCGACAGCGCGCCCAAGGCCGCTCCGGCGGCGGACGACGTCCGGCAGTACGAGATCCACCTGCACTCGACGGCCAAGGACCGCACGGCGCTTCAGCGCGCGGGCGTGACCGTCGACGAGGCACACGGTCACGGGGTCGTCGTCTCCGGCCGCGCGGACCAGATCAGGAAGCTGCGCGCCCAGGGCTACGAGGTCACCCCGCTCGGCGCGGTGCCCGACCGGTCCGCCGGCGAGGACGACGTCCGGGTCTTCGACTTCCCGTCGGCCGACTCGAAATACCACAACTACGCGGAGATGACGAACGAGATCAACTCGATCGTCTCGGCCAACCCGTCGATCGCGAGCCAGCGCGTGATCGGCAAGTCGTACCAGGGCCGGAACATCGTCGCCATCAAGATCAGCGACAACGTCGGCAGCGACGAGTCCGAGCCCGAGGTGCTGTTCACGCACCACCAGCATGCCCGCGAGCACCTCACCGTCGAGATGGCGCTCTACCTGCTGCGCGAGCTGACCTCCGACTACGGTTCCGACTCCCGCGTCACCAGCATGGTGAACAACCGTGAGATCTGGATCGTGCCGGACATCAACCCGGACGGCGGCGAGTACGACATCGCCACCGGGTCCTACCGCTCGTGGCGCAAGAACCGGCAGCCCAACTCCGGTTCCTCGTACGTCGGCACGGACCTGAACCGCAACTGGAACTACCGCTGGGGCTGCTGCGGCGGCTCCTCGGGGTCGACGTCCTCGGACACCTACCGGGGGACCGCGGCGGAGTCCGCGCCGGAGGTGAAGGTCGTCGCCGACTTCGTGCGCAGCCGGGTCGTCGGCGGCAAGCAGCAGATCAGGGCCGGGGTCGACTTCCACACGTACAGCGAGCTGGTGCTGTGGCCGTTCGGCTACACGTACTCCGACACGACGACCGGGATGACGGCCGACGACAACGCGGCGTTCAAGGCGGTCGGGCAGAAGATGGCCGCGAGCAACGGGTACACGGCGGAGCAGTCCAGTGACCTGTACATCACGGACGGGTCGATCGACGACTACCTCTGGGGCGTGCACAAGATCTTCGGCTACACGTTCGAGATGTACCCGAGGTCGGGTGGTGGTGGGTTCTACCCGCCCGACGAGGTGATCGAGCGGGAGACCTCCCGTAACCGGGACGCGGTGCTGCAACTGCTGGAGAACGCGGACTGCATGTACAGGTCGATCGGGAAGGAAGCCCAGTACTGCAGCTGAGGTGCGCGGTTCCCCGCGCCCCTTACTCGGCGTTCTCGTCGAAGTAGGCGTCCAGTACCGCGTCCAACTGCTCGTCCCACTCGGCGAACCGGCTCCTGGCCGGTGCCTCGATCTCGATCGGGTACCAGCGCCGGTCAGGGGTGTGGACGGTGACGGTGTAGCGCTTGCCGAAGCGTGCCGTCTCCGTCTCCACCGCGCCGATCTCGTCCCAGCGGAACTCGCACTCCTGGTCGTCCAGGCAGAGCCGTACGCCTCTGTGGTCGGCGACGATCCGCGCCCGGCGGTCGGACGCCTCGAAGACGGGACCGTCGACCGCGGCGTCCTCCTCCGGCTCGGGGGAGGACGCCGTGTCCTTCTCCTCCGCCTCGGGTGCGGCCTCCTCGGCCTCCTCGGCGACCTCAGGCTCCTTCTCCGGCCCGTCCTCCTCCGTCCGGGCGGACGCGGGTGAGGTGAGCCCGGGGATGAAGGCCGGGTCGAATCCGGCGCCCTCCAGGGGCTGGCTGCTCGAACCTATGCGCTGCTCCACAGCGGAGCAGTATGGTCGAGAAACCTGTGCCGCACACAGTCGGCCCCGACTTCGTTATCAGACGCCTACAAGAACCGGCCGCCCCACGGCGGTTGCGGGCCCCTACAGGAACAGGCTGAGCACGGCGGCCACCACGAACCCGGCCACCGACAGCACGCTCTCCAGCACCGTCCACGTCTTGAGCGTGTCCCGTTCGCTGATGCCGAAGTACTTGGCGACCATCCAGAAGCCGCCGTCGTTGACGTGCGAGGCGAAGATGGAGCCGGCGGAGATGGCCATGATGACCAGGGCGACGAAGGCCTGCGAGTGGTCGCCCTCCGCGAGCAGCGGCGCCACGATGCCGGCCGTCGTGACGATCGCGACCGTCGCCGAGCCCTGGGCCACCCGCAGGACCACGGAGATCAGGTAGGACAGCACGATCACCGGCAGGCCCACGTCGTTGAACGTGTCCGAGAGGGCCTGGGCGACGCCGCTGGCCTTGAGGACGGCGCCGAAGACGCCGCCCGCGCCGACCACCAGCAGGATGTTGCCGACCGGCTTGAGGGACGCGGTCGACACCGTCTCCAGGGACTTGCGGGACCAGCCGCGGCGGATGCCCAGCAGGTAGTACGCGAGGAACAGCGCGATCGTGAGCGCCACGAACGGGTTGCCGAAGAACTCGATGACCGAGCGCGGCGTGGACGGGTCCAGGGCGATCGACGAGAAGGTCGCGGCGAGGATGAGGACCAGCGGTGTGCCGATGATGCCGAGGACCGTGCCGAGGGAGACCGGCTGCTCGCTGGGCGCCACGCCCGCGGCCCGCTGCTCGTCGACGACGGCCTGCTTGGCCTCCTCGGCCGCCTCGACCATGTCCTGCGGCACGGGCACGAAGATGCGGCGGCCGATCCACGCCGAGTACGCCCACGCGGCCACCACGGCGGGCAGACCGCAGACGACGCCCATGAGGATGACCCAGCCGAGGTCGACGTGGAGGAGAGCGGCGGCGGCCACCGGGCCGGGGTGCGGCGGCAGGAACGCGTGGGTGACCGACAGGCCCGCGAGCAGCGGCAGGCAGTACAGCAGGATCGACTTGCCGGACCGCTTGGCGGCGGCGTAGACGATCGGTGCCAGGACGAAGATACCGACGTCGAAGAAGACGGGGATGCCGAAGATCAGGCCGGTCAGGCCCATGGCGAGGGGTGCGCGCTTCTCGCCGAACAGGCCGAGCAGCCGGCCCGCCAGGACCTCCGCGCCGCCGCTGACTTCGAGGATCGCGCCGAGCATGGTGCCCAGGCCGATGATGATCGCGACATGGCCGAGGATGCCGCCCATGCCCGACTCGATGGTGGAGACGGCGTCCGACTTCTGGACCGTGCCGAAGAGTTCGGTGACCGACAGTCCGGCCGCGAGGCCGACGGCTATGGAGACCGCCAGCAGGGCGACGAACGGCTGGAGTCTGACCCTGATGATGAGGAAGAGCAGCAGCGCGATGCCGAGCGCGGCGGTGAGCAGGAGTCCGGCGGTGCCGTCGACGAGGAGGAGCAGTCCTCCCGTGTGGGGCGGTGTCTCGGCGGGGGCGGACGCGGCGAGCGGATGGGACATGCGGGGGTCCTCTGCGTAAGTGCATGCAGCTTCTGGGTAGGGGGGAGCGCGACGCGGCGCATCGGGGCGCCGCGCCTCACGGGCGTGCGGGAATCGGGGGGTGGGTCAGCCGAGGACGGCGAGCGCGTCGATCTCGATGAGGAGGCCCGCGGGGAGACCGACGTAGACGGTCGTGCGCGCGGCGGGCGGCTGGGTCAGGCCCTGCTCCTCGAAGTACGCGTTGTAGATCTCGTTCATCTCGGCGAAGTGGGCCACGTCCGTCAGGTAGACGCGGATCATCATCACGTCGTCCCAGGAGGCGCCGCCCTCTTCGAGGATGGCCTTGACGTTGGCCAGGGTCTGGAGGGTCTGCTCGCGCAGGGTCGGCCCGGCGGGCGTGGGCGGCTTGCCCTCCTCGGCGGGCAGGAAGCCGACCTGGCCGGCGACCTGGAGGATGTTGCCCTTCCGCACCCCGTGCGAGAACTTCGCCGGCGGGGTGGTGTGGGTCTTCGGGGTGAGTGCGATCTTGTCCGTCATACGGTGCCCTTCACTGGTGTTCTGCCGGAGTACTCCCCGCTGATGGCGTCCGCCGTGCGGCGCACCAGCGGCAGGAGGGTGAGGAGTTCGTCGGCGGTGACGACGACGTTCGGCGCGGAGACCGACATCGCGGCGACGACCCGGCCGTCGGCGCCGCGGATGGGCGCCGCGACGCAGTTGATGGACTCCTCGTGGCCGCCGAGGTCGGTGGCCCAGCCCTGTTCGCGCACCTTCTCCAGCTCGCGCAGGAACGCGCTCGCGTTGGGGGTCGAACGGGCCGTGTACAGGGGGTAGTCGAGCTTCTCCGCGACGGCTCGCCGCTCGTGCTCGGGCAGGTCGGCCAGGAGCAGCTTCGCGACCGCGGCGACGGTGATGGCGACGGGCTTGCCGATGCGGGAGTACATCCGCACCGGGTAGCGGCTCTCCACCTTGTCGATGTAGAGGACCTCGTTCTCCTCGTACACGGCGAGGTGCACGGTGTGCCCGCAGCTCTCGTTGAGGCGGACCAGGTGGGGATGGGCGATCTCGCGGACGTCGAGGTTCTCCATGGCCTCCTGGGCGAGCGCGAAGAGGCGGGCGCCGAGGCGGTAGCGCTGGTCGGACTGGCGGTAGACCAGGCCGTGCTCGTGCAGGGTGCGCAGCAGGCGCAGGGCCGTGGACTTGTGGACGCCGAGGCGGTCGGCGACCTGCCCCAGGTCGGCGGGGCCCTCGGCGAGCAGCGGCAGGATGCTGAGCGCGCGGTCGACGGTCTGGCTCATGGCGTACGTACCTCCTCGTCGGCCCGCCGGACGTCCTCGGTCCAGCCGGGGCCGAGTCGCAGTCTCCCCCATGCCGCGTCGTCCAGGGCGGCGAGCCGGTCGGCGTGCTCCCGGGCGGGCGGCGCGGCGAGGTCACCGGGTGCGGTGAGGGCGGCGGCGGCCATGAGGTGCCCGTGCCGCAGCCGGTCCCGGGCGGGCAGTCCGCGCAGGGTGGCGGAGAGGAACCCGGCGGCGAAGGCGTCGCCCGCGCCGACGGCGGCGACGACCTCGACCCGCGGTGCGGGGACGAAGGTGACGTCCTGCTTGTCGAAGACGGTGGCTCCGGCGGCGCCCTGCTTGACGACCAGCACCTCGGGTTCGGGCAGGGCGGCGCGGACGGCCTCGGCGCTGTGCAGCCCCCAGGCCTCGTCCTGACCCACGAACACGAGGTCCGCGCCACGGGCGAGGTCGCGCAGGACCCCGGGTGCGTCCAGGTCGCGCCACAGGCCGGGCCGGTGGTTGACGTCGAAGGAGACCAGGGGGCGGCCGGGACGGCGTGCGGTCAGCGCGCGCATCAGGTCCAGGCAGCTGCCGGACAGCGCGGCCGTGATCCCGGACAGGTGCAGCACGCGTCCGGCGCCCACCGCCGTCGGGTCGGGGTCCGTCGGGCTCATCGCGGACGCGGCGGAGCCGGCCCGGTAGTACGCCACCTCGTGCGCGTCGGTGGCCCGGTCCCCGGCGGTGCGGAAGTAGATGCCCGTCGGGCGGTCGGGGTCGCGGCGCACGTGCGCCACGTCGACCCCGTAGCCACCGATCGCCTCCACCAGATGATCGCCGAAGGGGTCGTCCCCGACCCGGCTGACCCACCGCGCGGAGTGCCCCGCCGCCGCCAGCACGCACGCCACGTTGGACTCCGCCCCGCCGATCCCCCGCTCGAAGGAGGGAACGTCGGCGAGGCGGCCCGGCCGGGTGGGCAGGAACGTGACCATGGACTCGCCGAGCGCGACGACGTCCACGACGTCGGGGGTGTCGCAGGGTCCGGTGGGGGTCACGATGCTCGTAGCTCCTCGGCGGCTTCGGTAGGTGGCGGATTCATTGACCGGCGGTGGCCGAGATGTTAGACAGCGTTCAGCGACATACGCAATGAAGGTTGCATAGAGTGCAACAGCGCAGATCAGGAGGCTCCATGCCAGCCGACACCGCCGCCGAGTCCCTCGCCCGGCTCGCCGCAGAGCGCGTCGACCACCGCTTCAAGGGCCTCCCGCCGGACGCCGACGGGCTGACGGTCGGCGAGCTGGCCGCCCAGCGCCGCAACCTCTTCACCGGCGGCTTCGCCACGCCCGTGCTCGCGCTGTCCGCCGAGCGCCTGGAGCACAACCTGAAGCTCATGGAGACGTACGCGGCCCGACACGGCCTGGCCTTCGCGCCGCACGGCAAGACCTCCATGGCC
Source organism: Streptomyces sp. SudanB52_2052 (assembly GCF_964272415.1). Taxonomy (NCBI): domain Bacteria; kingdom Bacillati; phylum Actinomycetota; class Actinomycetes; order Kitasatosporales; family Streptomycetaceae; genus Streptomyces; species Streptomyces sp. SudanB52_2052. Next base: position 3,363,776 of record NZ_OZ186796.1, read on the forward strand.
CCGCAGCTGTTCCAGCGCCAGATCGAGCACGGGGCGTGGGGCATCACGCTCGCGGTGCCGCACCAGGTGCGGGTGGCGCGCGCCTTCGGCACCCGGCGCGTGTTCCTCGCGAACGAACTGGTCGACGCGGCGGCCCTGCGCTGGATCGCGGCCGAGCTGGACGCCGACCCCGATTTCGCGTTGGTCTGTTACGTCGACTCCGTGCGCGGGGTCGAGCTGATGGACGCGGCCCTGCGAGGTGCCACCCGCCCCGTCGACGTCGTGGTCGAGCTCGCCGCCGGTGAGGGCGCCCGGACCGGTGTCCGCACGGAGGCCGAGTGCGCGGCGGTCGCGGACGCCGTGGCCGCGACGCGGACGCTGCGGCTGGTCGGCGTCGCGGGCTACGAGGGCGAGGTGCCGAAGGCCGACCCGGAGCGGGTGACGGCGTGGCTGCGGCGGCTGGTCGCGCTCGCCGCCGACTTCGACAAGGCGGGGCGCTTCACCGGCCTGGACGAGATCGTCGTCAGCGCGGGCGGCAGCGCCTGGTTCGACGCGGTCGCCGAGGTCTTCGCGGAGATCCCCGAACTGTCCCGGCCCGTGCTGAAGTTGCTGCGCTCGGGCGCCTACGTCTCGCACGACGACGGCCACTACCGCAAGCTGACCCCGTTCAACCGGGTGCCCGAGGAGGGCGCCCTGGAGCCCGCGTTCCGGCTGTGGACCCAGGTGGTGTCACGGCCCTCCGCCGAGCAGGCCTTCGTCAACGCGGGCAAGCGGGACGCGGCCTACGACCTCGACCTGCCGTTCGCGCAGGTGATCCGCCGGGACGGCACCGAGCGCCCGGCCACCGGCGTGTCGGTGACGGCCCTGTCCGACCAGCACGCCTGGCTGAGCACCACACCAAAGGCGGACCTCCGGGTCGGCGACTGGGTCGGGCTCGGGCTGTCCCACCCGTGCACCTCGTTCGACAAGTGGCAGCTGATCCCGGTCGCCGAGGCGGACGGCACGGTCGTCGACTACGTCCGCACGTTCTTCTAGGAGGCGCGAAGCGATGGAAGAGCTCGTCATCCGGGACGCCGAGGTCGTCGACGGCTCCGGCGCCGACTCCTACCGGGCCGACGTCGTCGTCGACGGCGGCCGGATCACCTCGATCGTCAAGGAGGCCGCGGCGGCCGGCTGCCAGCGGCCGAAGGCCCGCCGGGAGCTGGACGCCGAAGGGCTGGTCCTCTCCCCCGGCTTCGTCGACATGCACGCCCACAGCGACCTGGCACTGCTGCGCGACCCCGACCACAGCGCCAAGGCCGCGCAGGGCGTGACGCTGGAGGTGATCGGCCAGGACGGGCTGTCGTACGCGCCGGTCGACGACCGCACGCTCGACGAGGTGCGCCGGGCGATCGCCGGGTGGAACGGGCCCGGGGACGACATCGACTTCGACTGGCGCACGGTCGGCGAGTACCTGGACCGGCTCGACCGGGGCATCGCCGTCAACGCGGCCTACCTCGTCCCGCAGGGCACGGTCCGGGCTCTCGCCGTCGGCTGGGAGGACCGGGACGCCACCCCGGACGAGCTGGACCGGATGCGGCAGTTGGTCGCCGAGGGCATGGAGCAGGGCGCCGTCGGCATGTCGTCGGGGCTGACGTACACGCCCGGCATGTACGCGCGGAACGCCGAACTGACCGAGCTGTGCAAGGTGGTGGCGTCCTACGACGGCTACTACTGCCCGCACCACCGCTCCTACGGCGCCGGCGCGCTGGCGGCGTACCGGGAGATGATCGCGCTGACGAGGAAGGCGGGCTGCTCCCTCCATCTCGCCCACGCCACGATGAACTTCGGCGTGAACAAGGGCCGGGCGCCGGAGCTGCTGGCCCTGCTGGACGAGGCCCTGGCGGCCGGGGCGGACATCAGTCTCGACACGTACCCCTACACCCCGGGCTGCACCACGCTCGCGGCCGTGCTGCCGAGCTGGGCGAGCGAGGGCGGCCCGGAGGAGACCCTCAGGCGGCTGGCGGACCCCGGTACGGCGGAACGCATCCGCCACGACCTGGAGGTCACCGGCTCCGACGGCTGCCACGGCGTGCCCGTCGAGTGGGACACCATCGAGATCTCGGGCGTGAACGATCCGGCCCTCGCCGACTACGTGGGCCGGACGATCGAGGAGTCGGCGGCCGTCCGGCGGGAGGACCCCTGGGTGACCGCGCGCGCCCTGCTGCTGGCCGACCGGCTGGCCCCGACGATCCTCCAGCACGTGGGCCACGAGGAGAACGTCCGGGAGATCATGCGGCACCCGGTGCACACGGGCGGCTCGGACGGCATCCTCCAGGGCGCCAAGCCGCACCCGCGGGCGTACGGCACGTTCCCCCACTATCTCGGGCACTATGTACGGGAGTTGGGGGTGCTGTCGCTGGAGGAGTGCGTCGCGCACCTCACCTCGCGTCCGGCCGCGCGGCTGCGACTGCCGGACCGGGGCCTGGTCCGCGAGGGGTACGTGGCCGACCTGGTGCTCTTCGACCCGGCGACGGTCGCGGCGGGCTCCACCTTCGCGGAGCCGCGCCGCCTCCCGACGGGCATCCCGTACGTCCTGGTCGACGGCCGGTTCGTGATCGAGGACGGCCGGCGCACGGACGTGCTGGCGGGCCGGGCGGTCCGCAGGACTCCTCCCGCGTGACCGCCCGGCCGGCACCCTGCCCCACGACTCGGGACAAGCCGCCTTACGGCTTGGGCAGGGTGCAGCCGCTCGCGCTCAGGTCGAGCTTGTTGTCGATGCCGAAGCAGGCCGGGATCCCGTAGGTCTGCTGGGCGTAGTTGATGCCCTTGCGGACGGTCACGGTGCCGTTCGCGTCGACCTCACAGGGGTTGTTCACCGTGCAGCGCTCGCCGTCCTCGTTACCGGTGTTGTTGACGGCGACGACCTTGCCGGTGGCCTCGTCGACGACCGGCGAGCCGGACGTGCCGCCGATGGTGTTGCAGGCCGAGGTGTAGCGGACCGAGTCCTTCCAGGTCCAGTCGCCCTCCTTCAGGGTGGGCACGAAGCCGTCGACGGAGCAGCTGTAGATCCGCTTCCAGTAGCCCGAGGGGATGCTGATGGCGGTGCCGGCGACCGGGTGACTGTCGTTCAGCGTCAGCGCGTTGATGTTGTACGAGCTCTTGATCTGCGCGTACGTGGTGGTGAGCTGGTACAGCGCGACGTCCGTGTCGGTCATCGTGCCGTAGGCGAGCTTGGCGGCGCGCAGGGTCGCGACGCGCGAGCCGGAGGCGTTGAGCAGGCTGAAGGTGCGGCTGGACGCCTTGTCGACGAGGACCTCGCCGGGCCCGGGGAAGCCGGACTCCAGACAGTGGCCGTTGGTCATCACGAGCGCCGGGTCGTTGCTCTCGGAGTCCGGCATGCGGACGACGGAGCCGGAGCAGTTGCTGAGCGCGACCGTGCCGGCGAAGTTGACCGCCTTGGCCGACGGGTTGAGCCCGGCCAGCGTCTGCTCCACGGACGAGACCACGCCCGAGACGGCGGACGTGGCCGAGCCCGTGTCCGCGGCCTTGCCGACGCCCGTGGGGGCGGCCTCGGCAGCGGTCGCGGGGGCCGCGCCGGCCCCGGCTATCGCCAGGGCGCAGAACGCGGCGGCGAGAGGTTTTCTCATGGGGGGTCCCCTCTTGCGACGGAGGCGGCCGGAAATCCTCCGGCCGCCCGCAGTGTTGTCATGCACATTGTGATCGTCGCAAGGCGGGCGGGGCAAGGAGTCGTTCCACAAGCGGAACCAGCGCGTCCTGCCCGACCCTACTCAACCGCCCTCACCGGTCGGCTACTTGGGGCCCTTCGTACCACCGGGGCCGTGGCCCGGTTTTCCCTCGGCTCTGCCCGGGGGTGTCGCGGTGGTGTCGGGGGCGGACGTCGTCGGGGTGGCGGCCGGAGGGTTGACGGCCGGGGGCGGCGCGTTGTCTGTCACATCGTCGGACGGGGTGGGGCTCGCGGTGACCGACGGGCTCGCGGACGCGGTCGCGGACGGCTCGCCGCGATCCGCCGGCCGGCCGGCGAGCGGCGCGGCGGGAGTCGAGGCCGGGTCGGTGCCGGTGGGCATGACCGGCGACTCCCCCACCGTCGGCCCGCTCCGGCCGCCCTCGCCGCCCCGCGTCCCGGACGGCGACCCCGAGAAGGAGAACCCGGCGATCAGAGCCGCCGCCGACACGGCACCCACGGCACCGGCGGCGACCGCCACCCGGCGCGATCGCCAGGGACTCGTCCGCCGCCGGGCGCGATGCCCCGCCCCGGACCGACGCCCCGCCGGCACCACCGGCAGCTCGCGCGTGTCGCCCACGGCGCCGGCGGCTCCCACGGTGCCGACGGCGCCCGTGACGTTCCTGGCGTGCGTGGCTCCCACGGCACCGGTGGCGCCGCCTCCTGCGCCTCCCGCGACGCCGCCGCCCGCGCCACCCGCGGCGTCCACACCCATGCCGCCCGTGTCGCCCGAGCCGGTGAGCCCCGCGCCGCCGGTGGCGCCCGTGACTCCGGCGGTTCCCGTGACTCCGGCGGTTCCCGTGACTCCGGGGGCTCCCGCGACTCCGGTGACTCCCATGACCCCCGCGCCCGCCGCGCCGTGCATGGCCTCCGTGAGCCCGGCGGCCCCGAGTGCCTCTGTGGCCCCTGTGGCCCCTGCGACCCCTGTGGCGCCGACAGCCTCTCCGGTAGCCGTAGCCCCCGCCGCCCCCACGGCCCCCGCGGTGCCCGCCGGGGCCGTGTCGCCGTACACGTCCTGCCATCCGTGCGCCGCCGCCGGATCGGCGTACCCGTCGTATGCCGGGGGCGGGGCGGCCTGCGGCAGGTACACGTTCGGCGGCCCTTGGGGCTCGCCGCCGGTCGCTCCGTCGGCGTATTCGAATGACTTGGACATGGCGGCGCATTCTAGGGACAGGAGGTGCTGGTGGGACAGCGTGCGGCGATATCCACCCAAATCGCCGCGTCTCACGTGGCGGAAAACACGACCCGAGAGGCGTTACCGGGCCGTAAGCTCCCAGACATGCAGGTGATCCAGTCGACCAAGCTCGCCAACGTCTGTTACGAGATCCGGGGCCCGGTGCTCGAGGAGGCGATGCGGCTGGAAGCGGCCGGTCACCGGATCCTCAAGCTGAACACGGGCAACCCGGCGGCGTTCGGCTTCGAGTGCCCGCCCGAGATCCTGGAGGACATCCTCCGCAACGTCTCCTCGGCCCACGGCTACGGGGACGCGAAGGGCCTGCTGGCCGCCCGACGCGCGGTCGTGATGCACAACCAGACCCTCGGCATCGAGACGGACGTCGAGCACGTCTTCATCGGCAACGGCGTCTCCGAGCTGATCGTGATGGCGATGCAGGGCCTGCTGGACGACGGCGACGAGGTCCTCGTGCCCGCGCCCGACTACCCGCTGTGGACCGCCGCCGTCTCCCTGTCCGGCGGCACTGCGGTGCACTACCGCTGCGACGAGCAGGCCGACTGGATGCCCGACCTCGCCGACGTCGAGCGCAGGGTCACCGACCGCACCAAGGCGATCGTGATCATCAACCCGAACAACCCGACGGGCGCGGTCTACGACGAGGCGATGATCAAGGGCCTGACCGACATCGCCCGCCGCCACAACCTGCTGGTCTGCTCGGACGAGATCTACGACAAGATCCTGTACGACGGCGCCACGCACACGCCGACCGCCGCCGTCGCGCCCGACCTGCTCACCCTCACCTTCAACGGCATGTCGAAGGCGTACCGGGTGGCCGGCTACCGGGTGGGCTGGATGTCGATCTCCGGGCCGCGGGCGCACGCCGACTCCTACATCGAGGGCCTGACGATCCTGGCGAACATGCGCCTGTGCGCGAACATGCCGGGACAGCACGGCGTGGTCGCCGCGCTCAGCGGACGGCAGACGATCAACGACCTGGTGCTGCCGGGCGGGCGGCTGCGCGAGCAGCGGGACGTGGCCTACGAGCTGCTCACCCAGATCCCGGGCGTGACGTGCGTGAAGCCCAAGGGGGCGCTGTACCTCTTCCCGCGCCTCGACCCCAAGGTCTTCAAGATCAAGGACGACCGCCGCATGGTCCTGGACCTGCTCCGGCGCGAGAAGATCATGGTCGTGCAGGGCACGGGCTTCAACTGGCCGGAGCCGGACCACTTCCGGGTGGTGACACTGCCGACGGTCGGGGACCTGCGCGACGCGGTGGGGCGGATCGGGCACTTCCTGGACGGCTACAGCCAGCCCTGACCCCGGCACTCCGTTCACGGTATGTATGCGGTCAGTCCGGTTTTGTGAGCAACTCAACTTTAGACGAAATCTAAGCTAGGATGGTTTCCTGCAAGCATTCAGGAGGCCCTCCCATGTACGAACCGATCCGCACCAAGTCGGTCCACAGCACGGTGGACGGCCCCCACCCGGACTTCCCCCACCGTTCCCGTGAGGAAGAGCTGGACATCCAGCTCGCGGGCCATCTCGCCGCCCTGCTCGCCGTCACGGACGAGCTGCGCGCGCTGGAGGGCTCGTCCGACCTGGACACGGCGGCGGAGCGGCTCGCGGAGCAGGTGGGCCGACTGAGGGGTGGCACCGCCCCGGCCCGGGTGACCGGCACGCGGCGCGAGCGGAACGCCGCCGCCCTGCACCGGCGGGCGCACGCCCTGGCCGGCCGGGCCCTGGTCGTCGCCGCCTCCCGCGCCGACACGGCGGCCGCGATCCTGGCCGCCGAGCGGATGGACGCCCACGCGGCGGCGCTGGAGCCGCGCGCACTCGCGTCCCGCTGAGCCCTGCGGGGCTCCCCCTGACGGCCCCGGTCCGCGCGCACCCGCAGCGACGCGCGGACCGGGCGCCACAATCCCCTTCGTGAGGGCTTTCGGGTACCCGGGTGCGGAGCCCGTCATTCCTGTTGCATACCGGGATCGCCCGGTCATCCCCCGTTCACCCGGACCGTCCTGGAACGTTGGATTCCAGGAGCACGCTCCCCGGCGTGAGACGTATCGCAGGAATCGTCCTCGCGGTCGTGCTGATCGGCGGCGTGGTGGCAGCCGTCGTGGCCGGCCGGCAAGGAGAGGACACCGGCACGGCAACGAAGACCGTGCGCGCGGTGATCGGATCGGAGAAGGCGGAGTTCTTCGCCGATCCCGACGTGGTGAAGGCCCTCGCCTCCAAGGGCTACACCGTCGAGGCGGAGACCTCCGGGTCCTGGGCCATGGAGGGCCTGGACCTCAAGAGGTACGACCTCGCCTTCCCGTCCAGCCAGGCGCCCGCCGTCGAACTCGCCGAACGGTACGAGGTGCGCGGGGCGCTGCCCCGGCCCTTCTACTCGCCCCTCGTGGTCGTGGCCCATCGCGCCGCCGCCGAGGTGCTCGCCGGGAACGGACTCGCGTCGCTCGACGCGGAGCACCGCGGCACCCTCAGGATGGGCGCCTACCTCGACGCCGCCCGGGACGACCGCACCTGGCAGCAGCTCAAGGGCGCGGACCGGCACGGGGAGTTGAGCGGCACGCTCTTCATCTCCAGCACCGATCCGAAGACCTCCAACTCCGGGGCGCTGTACCTCGCCGCCGCCTCCTACGTCGCCAACGGCGGCCGGGTCGTCGCGAGCGAGGCCGACCTCGACCGCACGGCGCCGCTGCTGAGGAAGCTCGTCACCGTCCAGGGCGCCCAGCAGACCGGCTCGGACGCGGTCTTCCGGGACTTCGTCAGCGGCGCGGGCAACCCGCTGGTGCTGGTCTACGAGTCCCAGGTCGCCTCGCTGCTCGCCGGCGGGCAGCAGCCCGGTGACCTCGTCGTGCTGTACCCCGACACCACCGTCAACAGCGACCACACGGTCGTGGCACTCACCGGGAACGGCAAGGCGCTCGCCGAACTCCTGGGCAGCGACCCGGCGTTGCGGCAGCTCGCCGTCCGGCACGGGTTCCGGCCACAGGGCGCCGCCGTCGGGTTCGCCTCGGCCACCACCTACCTCAAGCAGGAACTGACCGGTGTCCGGCAGGCGCCCGTGCCCACCTCCGAGGTGCTGCACGAGATGGCGCGCCGGGCACGCGGATGACAGGGGGAAACCGCACGTGACCAGCACCGACTCCGACTTCACGCTCACCCCGCCCGAGCCCGTCGCGCCCGTGCCGCGGGAGAAGGCCGGCGGGCTCGTCCCCGTCGACGAGACCGTCCGCACCGACATGGCCCGCAAGGCCGCCGCCTACGTCGAGGGGCTCGCCGCGCTCGACGCCCGCTCGCCCGAGTTCGCCGGCAAGGTCGGGGAGATCACGGCCCTCGGCGCGGGCGAGATGCGCTCCGCCGCCGCCCAGTCCAACCGCATGCTGGAACGCACCGTGCGCAGCCTGCCGGACAAGGGCGGCGACGCCCAGTCGCAGGTCGCGGGCTCGCTCGTGGAACTGCGGCGGGTGGTCGAGGACCTGGACCCGCGCGACCTGCCGGCGGGCAAGGGCCGCAAGTTCCTCTCCCGGCTGCCCGGCGGCAACAAGCTGCGCGACCACGTCGCCAAGTACGCCTCCGCCCAGGGCACCCTCAACAGAATCGTCGGTTCGCTCCGCGGCGGCCAGGACGAACTGCGCCGCGACAACGCCGCGTTGCAGACCGAGCGGGTCCGGCTGTGGGAGACCATGGGCAAGCTCCAGGAGTACGTGGTCCTCACCCAGGCCCTGGACACGGCCGTCGAGGAGCACATCGCCGGCGTCGAGGCGGCCGACCCGGCACAGGCCGACACCCTCCGCGCCGACGTGCTCTTCCCGGTCCGGCAGAAGCACCAGGACCTGCTGACGCAGCTCGCGGTGTGCGCGCAGGGGTACCTCGCCATGGACGTCGTACGCCGCAACAATGACGAGCTGATCAAGGGCGTCGACCGGGCGGCCACCACGACCGTGTCGGCCCTGCGCATCTCGGTGATGCTGGCGTCCGCGCTGGAGAACCAGAAGAAGGTCGTCGACCAGGTCAACGCGTTGCGCGGCACCACCGAGGACCTGATCCGGGGCAACGCGGAGATGCTCGCCACGCAGAGCGGGGAGATCCAGCGCATCGCCGCCGACCCGGCGGTCGGGGCGGAGACCCTGCGGTCGGCGTTCCAGCAGATCTACCGCACGCTCGACGCGATCGACACCTACAAGGTCCAGGCGACCGAGGCGATGGCGGCGACCGTCGAGTCCCTCACCTCCGAACTGCAGCAGGCGAGCACGTATCTGGAGCGGAGCCGGGCGCAGGGCGCGCTGGAAGGGGGCCGGGCATGAGACGACGCGGCCTCGCCGTCGCCCTCGCCGCGGTGACGGTGCTGACGGCGGCCTGCACCGCCCGGGAGGAGCCGGCGGCGTCCCGCACCCCCGGCGTCCCCTGGCCGGCCGAACCGGGCACCCTGCGCGTCCTCGCCTCCAGCGAGCTGAGCGACATGACCCCGGTCCTGGAACGGATCGGGAAGGACACCGGCATCACGGTGCGGCCCGTCTACATGGGCACCCTCGACGCCGTCGACCTCCTGGCGAAGGGCAGGGCGGACGGGGCCTACGACGCCGTGTGGCTGTCGTCCAACGACTATCTGCGGCTGCGTCCGGACGCGGCGCGGAAGGTCGTGTCGGAGACGCCCGTGATGACGAGCCCGGTCGCCGTCGGCGTGCGGACGGCCACCGTGCGGGCGCTGGGCTGGAAGCCTGCGGACGTCACCTGGTCCCAGGTCGAGAAGGCGGTCCGGGACGGCAGGCTGACGTACGGCATGACCGACCCGGCCCGCTCGAACTCCGGTTTCGCCGCGCTGGTCTCGGTCGCCTCCGCCCTCTCCGGCGCCCAGTCCGCCCTGAGCGACGACGACGTCACGAAGGCCACGCCCCGGCTGGAGGAGTTCTTCCGGGGGCAGAAGCTGACCTCGGGCTCGTCGGGCTGGCTCGCGTCGGCCTACCGGCGGCGCGGGAACGTCGACGCGCTGCTGAACTACGAGTCCGTGCTCAAGGGCATCCCCGGGCTCACCGTGATCCGCCCCCGCGACGGCGTCGTCACCGCCGACTACCCGCTCTCCACCCTCGCCTCCTCCTCGGCGGCGACCCGCGAGGACGTCCGCCGGCTCACCGAGGCGCTGCGCTCGCCGGAGGCGCAGCGGGACATCACCCGCCGCACCCACCGCCGTCCCGTCGTCGCGTCCGTGCCGCCCGCACCCGGCCTCGACACCGGGCGTCGGCGCGAACTTCCCTTCCCGGGCAGCCGTTCCGTCGCCGACGGGCTGCTCGACGCGTACGAGAACAAGCTGCGCCGCCCGTCCCGCACGGTGTACGTCCTCGACACCTCCGGCTCGATGGAGGGGGACCGGCTGGAAGGGCTGAAGTCCGCGCTCACCGGGCTCACCGGGGACTTCCGCGACCGGGAGGAGGTGACGCTGATGCCGTTCGGCTCGCGGGTGAAGAGCGTACGGACGCACGTCGTCGACCCGGCCCGGCCGCGGCAGGGCCTCGACGCGATCCGCGCCGACACCGCCCGGCTCACCGCCGAGGGCGAGACCGCGATCTACACCTCCCTGGAGAAGGCCTACGACCATCTCGGCACCGACCGGGACACGTTCACCTCGATCGTGCTGATGACGGACGGCGAGAACACCACCGGCGCCGAGGCCGGGCAGTTCGAGGACTTCTACGAGCGGCTGCCGCGCGAGCGGGCCGAGATCCCCGTGTTCCCCATCCTGTTCGGCGACTCCGACCGGGCCGAGCTGGAGCACATCGCCGAGCTGACCGGCGGCCGTCTCTTCGACGCCCGGCAGGGTTCGCTCGACGGCGCCTTCGAGGAGATCCGTGGCTACCAGTAGGTTCGTCCGCTACCTGGAGTCCCGCAAGAACATCACGGGCAGCGCCTGCGGGGTCGTGGGCCTCGCCCTGACGTTCGCGGGCGTGGCGGGGCCGTACTGGCCCGTCGTGGTGGCCGGTCTGTACGGGGCGGGCGCGCTGATCGCCCCGCCGGAGCGGCCGGACCCGCCGGCCTTCCCGGATCCGTCGGCCCAGCTCGACGAGGTGCGCGCGGACCTCGGCACGCTCCGCGCCTACCTGGCCGGCGTCGACCTGCCGCCCGCCGTCGCGGCCCGGCTGGGCGAACTCACCGACCTGCTCACGGCGTTGCTCGACCCGGGGTGGACCACGGAGCTGCTGGCGCACGACCCGGAGGGCGTGCACACCCTGTCCCGGACCGTGCGCCGGGATCTGCCGGAGGCCGTCGACGCCTTCGTGCGGACCCGGTGGTGGGCGCGGCTGTCGCCCGGGGCGGAGGCGCCCGAGCGGCATCTGGAGCGGCAGCTCGGCCTGCTGCGGGAGGAGGCCGAGCGGCTGGCGGCGGGTCTGCGGGAGACCGAGGCCCGCCGCCAGGAGTCCGTCACCCGCTACCTGGAGGACAGGGGCGGGCCGGCGGGCGGCGGGCTCAGCGCCTGACGTACACCTCGGCCGACGCCGTCGCCCCGGCGTGCAGGTCGTCACCCGGCCAGCTGACCGTGTAGGTCACCTCGCGGCGGGTGCGCGGCACGTCGTTGATGGTGAACGTGCCGTCGGCGGCGACGGTCACCGACGACAGGGTGCCGGTGCCGAGCCGGTCCTCGCGCACGACCTTGAGCACGGGCCGTTCCGCGAGCGCCTTGCCCTGCGCGGTGAAGGTGCCGGTGATCTCGATGCCGCCGGACATGCTCGCCTCCTCGGGGGCGGTGAGCGCGATCGAGGTGGGCGCCTTGGCCACCGTCACGGTGTGCGTGACGTCCGTGGCCGGGCGGTGGGTGAGGTCGCCGAGGTAGGACACCGTGTAGGTGGCCTCGCCGGTCCGGTCGGGTTCGTCGAGGACGGTGAAGGTGCCGTCCTCCTTCACGGTGGCGGTGCCCAGCTGGTGGGTGCCGCTCGCGTCGGTGCGGGTCGCGGTGACCTTGACGGGCTCGGCGGGCGCGGGGCCGTCCAGCTCCAGCTTGCCGCGCACGGCCAGCGGCTCCCCGGCGACGGCCGTGCCGGGGCTGTGGGTCAGGCCGCCGGTGAAGCGGGTGTCGTACTGGACGGCCGGCGGCTGGATGATGTGCAGCCAGTACTGGCTGCCGGCGGCGTTGGTGGTGACCGCGAACAGCCGGGAGCCGTCCGCGGACCACTCCATGCCGCGCGGGACGACCCGGTCGCCGTCGAGGCTGCCCTCGAAGACGAACTCCAGCGGGGCGGAGGAGTCGGCCGGGTCGGCGGGCTGGAGCAGCAGGTCCGGTGTGGAGCCGGTGGCGGACGCGCCGCGTGCCAGGTACCTGCCGTCGCCGCTGAACGCCACGGCGGAGGCGGTGGCGCCCTGCGGGAGCGCCGGGTAGCCGGTCGCCGCGTCCGACAGGTCGCTGGTGTTGAGCAGCCGCGTGCCGTGGGCGGCGTCCGCGAGGGCGACCTTGCTGCCGTCCGCGGAGAACGCCATGTCCTTCAGGTTCAGCGCGCCCTTGCCGTCGGCGTCGGCGAACCGGCGGGCGGCGTTGCGCACCGGGGTGTCGCCGCTGGTGTCGAACACCGTGACGAAGGGGTTGGCCGCCTGCGGGGCGGCCGGCTGGCCCATCAGCATCCGGTCGCCGGGGCCGGCCTCCAGCTGGAGCCGGCCGTAGTCGTTCCAGCCGGTCCGGGTGTGGGCGCCGCCCACGAGGGCGTCCAGATTCGTGTGCGCGGTCGTGGCGCACTGGGAGGAGTAGGACGCGTAGGGCGTGGTGAAGTACACCTCGCCACCGGAGAAGGCGAGTTCGCGTCCGCACTGGTCGAGGTTGGCGCTGACGGCGCTGGTCTGCGTGAGCGTGGTGGTGTCGTAGCCCACGATCCGGCTGCGCTCGCCGGCGTACAGGGTGGAGCCGTCGGCGCTGAGCGCCAGGCCGGAGATGTGGCTCGGGGTGGTGATCGTGGAGATGCGCTCGCCGCCGAAGGTGTAGACGGCGATGGTGCCCTTGTAGTACGAGTCGCCCGTCATGGCGTCCGCGACGAAGACCCGCTCGTGGACCGAGTCGACCGCGAGCGCCGAGTACGTCGTCATGGGCAGCTTCACCACGGCGTCGGAGGCCGCCGCGTGCGCCGCGGGCGCGGCGGCGACGGTCAGTCCGGTTCCCGCCAGCAGCGCGGCGGACAGCGTGGCCGCGAGACGTCTGGAACGGTGTGCAGTATGCAACTGTGCCCCCCACAGGCTGTCTTGAGGGCCTCACCGGGACCGGTGAGACGCCTGTAGGCAGCATGAAACAGGCGTGAAGATCCTGTGAGCAAGGGGGCGCGCGGGAACGACGGAGGCAGGGGCCCGCACGCCGTTGTGCGGGCCCCTGCCTGCGGTGGTGCGTCCACCGCGGCCGGCCGTGACGATGTTGCTGGTCAGGGCACTGTCGGTTCCGGCCGGCCGCGGAGTTCGGGGGTGGGGCTCAGCCCAGGCGCTCCACCAGGGCGCGGTACTGGTCCCACAGCTCCTTCGGCGTGTGGTCGCCGAAGGTGTTGAGGTGCTCGGGGACCAGGGCGGCCTCCTCGCGCCAGACCTCCTTGTCGACCGTGAGGAGGAACTCCAGGTCGGAGTCGGCCAGTTCCAGGCCGTTCGTGTCGAGGGCGTCCTTCGTCGGCAGGATGCCGATCGGGGTCTCGACGCCCTCCGCCTTGCCCTCCAGGCGCTCCACGATCCACTTCAGGACGCGGGAGTTCTCACCGAAGCCGGGCCAGACGAACTTGCCGTCGTCGTCCTTGCGGAACCAGTTGACGTAGTAGATCTTCGGCAGCTTGGACTGGTCCTTGTCCTTGGCCACGTCGATCCAGTGGGCCATGTAGTCGCCCATGTTGTAGCCGCAGAACGGCAGCATCGCGAAGGGGTCGCGGCGCAGTTCGCCGACCTTGCCCTCGGCGGCGGCGGTCTTCTCGGAGGCCACGTTGGCGCCGAGGAAGACGCCGTGGTTCCAGTCGAAGGACTCCGTGACCAGGGGGACGGCGGTGGCGCGGCGGCCGCCGAAGAGGATCGCGGAGATCGGCACGCCCTTGGGGTCCTCCCACTCCGGCGCGATGATCGGGCACTGCGAGGCCGGGACGGTGAAACGGGCGTTGGGGTGCGCGGCGGGCGTTTCGGACTCGGGCGTCCAGGAGTTGCCCTTCCAGTCCGTGAGGTGGGCCGGAGGCTCCTCGGTCATGCCCTCCCACCACACGTCGTTGTCGTCGGTGAGGGCGACGTTGGTGAAGACGGAGTTGCCCCAGAGCGTCTTCATGGCGTTGGCGTTGGTGTGCTCGCCGGTGCCGGGCGCGACGCCGAAGAAGCCGGCCTCGGGGTTGATGGCGTACAGGCGGCCGTCCTCACCGAAGCGCATCCAGGCGATGTCGTCGCCGATGGTCTCGACCGTCCAGCCGGGGATGGTCGGCTCCAGCATGGCGAGGTTGGTCTTGCCGCAGGCGCTCGGGAAGGCCGCGGCGACGTACTTGGCCTCGCCGCGCGGCGGGGTCAGCTTGAGGACGAGCATGTGCTCGGCCAGCCAGCCCTCGTCTCGGGCCATGACGGAGGCGATGCGCAGGGCGTAGCACTTCTTGCCGAGCAGGGCGTTGCCGCCGTAGCCGGAGCCGTAGGACCAGATCTCGCGGTCCTCGGGGAAGTGCGAGATGTACTTGGTCTGGTTGCAGGGCCAGGGGACGTCCTCCTGGCCGGGCTCCAGCGGGGCGCCCAGGGTGTGCACGGCCTTGACGAAGAAGCCGTCGGAGCCGAGCTCGTCGAGGACGGCCTGACCCATGCGGGTCATGGTGCGCATGGAGACGGCGACGTAGGCCGAGTCGGTGATCTCCACGCCGAGCGCGGACAGCGGCGAGCCGAGCGGGCCCATGCAGAAGGGCACGACGTACATGGTCCGGCCGCGCATCGAGCCGCGGAACAGACCGCCCTGACCGCCGGAGCCCTGGAAGATCTCCCGCATCTCGGCGGGGGCCTTCCAGTGGTTCGTCGGGCCCGCGTCCTCCTCCTTCTCGGAGCAGATGAACGTCCGGTCCTCCACGCGGGCGACGTCGGTGGGGTCGGAGGCCGCGTAGTAGGAGTGGGGGCGCTTGATCGGGTCGAGTTTCCGGAAGGTGCCCTTCTGGACGAGCTCCCCGCACAGTCGCTCGTACTCGGCCTCGGATCCGTCACACCAGACCACGTTGTCCGGCTGCGTCAGTTCTGCGATCTCGTTGACCCACGAGATCAGCCCCTGATGAGTGGTGGGGACGGTGGGAGCCGCGATGTCGCGCGCCACGATTGCTCCTAAATGAGGGTTTTTTTGATGTGGAGGCCCCGTGGGGGCTGCGACCCGGATGCTTCAGGGTGGAACTTGGCGCTCATCCGGTGCCGACCGCACTCATTTGATCATCCGACGTGAGCGCCCATCTGTCCAGAGGAGCGCACAGGTGAGCAACGTGAGGATCGCCACGGTTTCTCGCGCCGCTTTACGTGCACGTTGCGTTCACCAGACCGCCCGTTTGCGTAACCATCGTTGGGTCACGGTGAGAGGATGGCCACTCTTCGTCGGCCAATCCGGCGGACTGATACGTCACTTACGGTTCCGTAGCTACCATTCGGCCATGACTGCGTTCGCCCCCGACGCGCCAACGGACACGCCGGCCGACGGCCGCGGTCCGCAGGCGCTCTCCTTGCCGCACCCGGTGAAGCCCAAGCTGCGCGGCTGGCTGCACCTCGGCATGTTTCCGGCCGTCCTCGTCGCGGGTCTGGTGCTCACCGCCCTCGCCGACTCGACCAGAGGGCGCATCGCCTGCGGCATCTTCGCCCTGACCGCCTGTCTGCTGTTCGGCGTGAGCGCGCTCTACCACCGGGGCAACTGGAGCCCCCGTATGGACGGCATCCTGCGCCGACTGGACCACTCCAACATCTTCCTGATCATCGCCGGCACGTACACGCCGCTGACGATGCTGCTCCTGCCCGGCGCCAAGGGCCGGTGGCTGCTGTGGGGCATCTGGGCGGCGGCCGCCGCCGGGATCGTCTTCCGCGTCTTCTGGGTCGGCGCCCCGCGCTGGCTCTACACGCCGTGCTACATCGCGATGGGCTGGGCGGCCGTCTTCTACCTGCCGGACTTCATGCGGACCGGCGGGATCGCGGTCCTCGTCCTGGTCATCGTCGGCGGCGTGCTCTACAGCGCGGGCGGCGTCGTCTACGGCATCAAGCGGCCCAACCCGTCACCGCGCTGGTTCGGCTTCCACGAGGTCTTCCACTCCTTCACACTGGCGGCCTTCATCGCGCACTACGTCGGGATCTCACTGGTGGCGTACCAGCACGCCTGATCTCCCCCGCTCCGGCCTTCAGGGCCACGGCCTCGAGCCGTGGCCCTTTTCGCCGTCCCGAAAGGCACTGCCTATTGACAGAGTCAAGCTTATGAGAGTTACCGCCACTTCGCGGTTACCGTGAGGAGCGAGGCCGGCACCCCGGCCATGGCCGAGGCCGAGGCCGATGCCCGACAATGACCTTCATGACGGCCGCACGCACCACCCCCGCCGACCCACCCCAGCTGGGACTCCGGGAGCGGAAGAAGATCAAGACCCGCCAGGCGATCCGCGCCGCGACCTACGCGCTGATCGAGGAGCAGGGCTACGACGCCACGACGATCGAGCAGATCGCCGACCGCGCCGAGGTGTCGCCGTCGACCGTCTTCCGGTACTTCCCGACCAAGGAGGACATCGTCATCACCGACGAGTGGGACCCGGTGATGACGGAGGAGCTGCGGACCCGGCCGCTGGACGAGTCGTGGGCCGCCACCCTGCGGCACGTGATGCGCACGGCCCTCGACCGGAGCCTCGCCGAGGAACCCGAGGTGACCCGGCTGCGGACGCGGCTCGGCGTCGAGGTGCCCGCGGTCCGCGCCCGCATGATCGAGAGCACCGCGGCCACCGGCCGGCTGCTCCGCGACGCCCTCGCCGAGCGCTCCGGGCTCGACCCCGACAGCCTGGAGCTGCGGGTCTTCGCCATGTCGGTGATGGGCGGGCTGATGGAGGTCTCCCACTACTGGGCCGAGACCGGCCACCGCGACGACATCCGGGACCTCGTCGACCGCGCCCTGGACGTCCTGGAGCACGGCCTGCCCACCGGAAAAGCCTGAGGCCGGCGCCCCTCCCCGTGGCATCCTGACCGGGTGAACGGTCCCGAGATCCACGTCGACTTCGCGCCCGAGCTGCACGTCTTCGTCCCCCAGGCCCGCCGGAACGGCACCGTGCGGGCCACCACCGACGGCGTCTCCAGCCTCGGCCACGTCGTCGAGTCCCTCGGCGTGCCGCTGACCGAGGTGGGCGCGCTGTTCGTGGACGGCCGCGAGGTGCCCGCCTCGCACGTCCCGGCGGCCGGGGAGGCCGTGACCGTACGGACCGTCGCGCGCCCCCAGCAGGTCCCGGGCGCTCCCCTGCGGTTCCTCCTCGACGTCCACCTCGGCACGCTGGCCCGACGGCTGCGGCTGCTGGGCGTCGACACGGCGTACGAGTCGACCGACATCGGCGACCCGGCCCTCGCGGCGCGTTCGGCGGCCGAGCAGCGGGTCATGCTGAGCCGTGACCGGGGCCTGCTGCGGCGCCGGGAGCTGTGGGCGGGGGCGTTCGTCTACAGCACGCGTCCCGAGGAGCAGCTGCGCGACGTCCTGGACCGGTTCCGGCCCGAGCTGCTGCCGTGGACGCGGTGCACGGCCTGCAACGGGGTGCTGCGCACAGCGACCAAGGACGAGGTCGCCGACCAGCTCAAACACGGCACGCACGCCACGTACGACGTGTTCGCGCAGTGCACGGCGTGCGGGCGGGCGTACTGGAAGGGCGCGCACCACGAGCAGCTGGAAGCGATCGTGGAGCGCGCCCTGGCGGAGTCACGCGGTCAGCGCTGACTCCGCCTCACGTCACCCTTTCCGCAGGCGGTCCCGTCCCGGTTGCGGTCCAGGCCCAGCGGGTCGTCCTTGCCGTTGACCTTCAGGCGGCCGTAGTCGTTCGCCCTGAGCCACTCGCAGCGGGCGGCCGTCGTCTTCTTCACCTCCGCCGGGAAGTCCGTCGGCACGCAGACGTTGATCGAGCCGTAGTGCCGGTCGCAGCCGGAGATCGTCGGGCTGACCTTCTGCGACGTGCGCTTCTTGCCGGGCCCCGCGACCTTGCCCTCGGGCGCGTCCGCGAAGTCGTGGACGTGGGCCGAGGCGTCCGTCGCCTTCAGGGCCTGCGGGCCCTGGAGGTGTACCCACTTCGCCACCGACGGCACGCCGTTGGCATCGACCGCGAAGAGCATGTACCAGCCGGGCGGCGCCAGGTTGGGGTTGCTCGTCACGTTCAGGTCGATGTTGTTGCCGTCGACCGACAGCGGCAGGTCCACGAACCGCTGGTTCGGGTCGGAGGAGTGCGTGACGGCGGCCGGGCGGATCAGCTCGGCCTTGGCGATCGGCCGGTCGACGGTGATGCGCTGGGTGTCGCCGTAGGTCCACTCGGTGTCGATGACCGACGTGATCGTCGGGCGGGGGCCCTTGAACAGGTAGGGCGGGCTGTAGACCGACACGTCGTGGTTCCAGGAGCCGTTGCCCGGGTTGTCGCCGGTGGTCATCACGCGGCCGTCGGGCAGCAGGAACGCCGAGGAGTGGTAGCCGCGCGCCTCGGGGTCGACGGCCACCGGGTCGAACGTCTCCGACGCGGGGTCGAAGATGGACGTCTCGTAGACCGGGTTGGCGCGGTTGTGCAGGGCGCCGCCCGTCTCCAGCACCTTGCCGTCGGGCAGGAGCACCGCGGAGACGTACATCTTGCCCTGGTCGCCGGTCTGCGGGACGGGCCCGTTGCCCAGGTCGACCGTGCCCTGCGGGATCGGCGGCCCGGCCACGTACGACGGGTTCGGCTGCTTGAGGTCGATGATGTCGGTCAGGCGGTTGGCCTCGGGGTTGGAGTCGATGTTGCCGCCGCCGAGGGTGAGGACCTTCTGGTCCTGCGCCGGGGGCAGCAGCACGCTGGCCGACTGGTCGCGCTCGTCCTTGTTCCGCAGGCCCGGCACCTGCGTGATGGTGTTGGCGCCGTAGTCGTAGATCGCCGAGCCCGTGCCGGGGATGTTGTTGCCGAAGACGTGACTGCCCGAGTAGAAGAGGCGGCCGTCCTGCATCAGGATCATCGACGGGTACAGGCCCCAGTACGACCAGGTCTGGTTGACCTTCCACAGCGGCTGCCACTGCTGCTCGGCCTCGGAGAACAGCTCGGCGGCGACCGAGCCGGTGGAGTCCTCGCGCAGCCCGCCGAAGGAGATGACGTCGCCGTTGCCGAGGATCGTGGCCGACGGGTACCAGTGGCCGTCGTTCATGTCGTTGGTCCTGGTGTAGGTCTCGGTCTCCGGGTCGAAGATGTACGAGTCCTTGTAGCCCTGGTAGCCGACCCGGCCGTCCGCCGACGGGTAGCCCTTGTTGCCGGACATCACCAGCACCCGGCCGTCCTGGAGCTGGACGTGCCCGGCGCAGAACATGTCCTTCGGCGTGGGGATGATCTTGTACGAGCCGTTCGCCGGGTCGTAGACCGCCGAGGTGAAGGTGCCCGCCTCGAACATCGACTCGTCGTTGCCGGAGCCCGCGATCAGCAGCACCTTGCCGTTGTGCAGGACGACCGAGTGCATGGAGCGGACCGGGTTCTGCGTGGGCAGCACGTCCCACTTGCCGTTCGCGCACTGCTCCGCCGTGCCCGTGCACTCCGGCGGCAGGACCGGGTCGGGCACCTGGTCCATCGTGTAGTCGTCGGTGGTGGCCGAGCCGGTGCCGTAGACCGAGACGCCCCAGGAGATGCGGTCGGTGCCGGCCGGGACCTCGGGCGTGCGGACCGTCGCCTCGGTCCAGGTGCCCGCCAGGTCCAGCGTCTTCAGGTCGGTCCAGTACTGCCAGCCGGCCGTGGTGTCGTGCCGGAACAGCGTGATCGCCGCGTCGGGCGTGGTCGTCTTGTACCAGAGGCCGAGGTCGTACTGCTTTCCCGGCGTCACCACCGGCGCGCAGTCGGCGGACTCGGTGATCAGCGCCTTGCGGTCGCCGTCGACCCGGCGGGTCAGCTCGACCTTCATGGCCTTGGCGCCGGAGTGCGCGTCGGCGGTGGTGGTGAAGGTGAAGTCGTTGTCGCCCCAGCCGGACTTCTCCCAGCAGTAGGGCATGTCACCGGTGCCGGCGGTCTCGAAGCCGGGGTTCTTGATGAGGTTGGCGGCGGAGGCGGGCTGGGGTGCGGTCAGCAGCAGGCCCGAGGTGAGGCCCGCCACGGACAGCAGTGCGGTCGTTCTGCGACGAAGGTTCACACGGCTCTCCTTGCGGTGCGGCCACCGCGCGCGGACTCCTCACGGGCCCGGCGCGGCAGGTAGACCAGCGCTTCGGTCGCCACGAAGCGCAGGACGAAGGTCGTCACCAGCGCGAGCGCGGTGGCGGACAGCACGCCCAGGTGCAACTGGTGCACGAACAGGGCGATCAGCGGGATGCGCAGCACCAGATCCGCGTTGGCGAGCAGCGCGAACCGCCCGACCCGGTCCCACCAGCGCCGGTGCCGGCGCCGCTCGCGGAACAGCAGGTGCTCGATGAGCACGAAGTTCCAGGCGACGCCGAGCTGGTTGGCGAGGATCTCCGCCGGTACGTAGTGCATGCCGAGCGCGGTCAGCGCCCACAGGCCGAGCAGGTTCGGCACGAAACCGGTCAGCCCGATCAGGCCGAAGCCGACCATCCGTGCGACCGGCGAGGCGGCCCGCAGCCCGGCCAGGTGGCGCAGGAAGCGCAGGCCCTCCTGCGCGGTGGACTTGGACTCCCCGGCGAACCGGTCCTGGAAGACGAACGGCACCTCGGTGACCGTGCGCGGGCGGCTGCGGACGGCGAGTTCGAGGAGGATCTTGTAGCCGAGTGGCTGGAGCACCTCGGCGGTGACCGCGCTGCGGCGGATCGCGAAGAAGCCGCTCATCGGGTCGCTGATGCCGCGCAGCCGCCGCGGGAACAGCGCCTTGGTCAGCCAGGTCGCGCCGCGCGAGACGGCCACCCGGTAGCTGCCCGCGAGCCCGGCCCGGCTGCCGCCCTTGATGTAGCGGGAGGCCACGACCAGCCCGGCGTTCGCCCGCTCGCCGGTCGCGACCAGGTCGGGCACCAGGGACGGCGGGTGCTGGCAGTCGCCGTCCATGACGACGATCCAGTCGGAGGTGGCCGCCTTCAGCCCCACGACCACCGCGCCGCCGAGCCCGCCCACCGGCTCCTCGCGGTGCAGCACGGTCACCGGGAACGGGCAGTCCTGCGCCGCCTTCTCGATCACCTCGGGCGTGTCATCGGTGGAGTCGTCCACGAAGACGACCTCACAGGGCACCCGGGCCGGCACGGCCTCGGTGATCTGGCGCAGCAACTGCCGCACGTTCGCCGACTCGTTGAACGTCGGAACGACGATGGTGACGGCGCCCGGTTCGGGGATCTCGGCGGTCTCGACGACCTCGCCGGGGACGGTGGACTCCTGGCTCATCGCGCGCCTCCGGCGGACGTCTGTATCTGGCGGATCTCGATGCGGTCCTCGCCGGTGCCGAAGGTGGCGACCGGGGTCGAATGCTCCATGGCGGCCTTGACGTTGGGCAGGTCGGCCGCGTCCCGGCGCACGGTCGGCGAGGCGACGACGTAGTCCAGGTCCTTCCAGCCGCGCGGCATCGTCTTCGTCACCGCCGGGTCCAGGTCGGCCTTGTAGAACCAGATGACGCCGAGGCCGGGCTCGTAGCCCTGGTGCACCAGGTCCAGCCAGAGCGCGTCGTCGACCAGCACGCGGGTGCGCTCCGGTTCCTCGACCTCGGTGGCGAGCCACTTCGAGGCGGCCTTGTAGGGGGCGTTGGCGTCGGTGGTGACGGCGATGCGGGCACCGTCGTACCAGTGCGGGACCACGTAGGCGCCGGCGGCCAGGGCGAGGACCGTGGCGAGCGCGTACCGGCCCACGCCGACGTAGCGTTTCTCCGCCTCGGAGCGCCAGCGGCTCAGCACCGCGTGGGCGACGGAGGCGGTTCCTCCGGCGAGGACCAGCGCGAGGAACGGCAGGGCCTGGATGACGTACATCGCGGGCAGGTAGCCGTTCGGGCGGAGCGCCAGCGCGGCGAGGATCGCGACGGCCAGGGCCGGTCCGGCCAGGGCGCGGGCGGTGACGGACCAGCGCCAGGTGACGAGCAGCAGCAGGGCGCCCGCGAGGCCGCCGAGGGGCAGGATCTTGTCGTAGTACAGCCACGACTGGAGCACGCCCCAGGAGCCGGAGCCCTGGTCCAGGATGAAGCCCGAACCGGGCCTGGTCATCTGGTACTTGACGCCGTCCCAGAGGGAGACATGCCCTGCGCCCGGCAGCAACTCGCCCTTGAGCAGGGCGAACAGGGGGTACGAGAAGCCGATCAGGGCGCAGGCCGTGACGGCGCCGGTGAGGGCGAACTTGCGGGTGTCGCGGTGGCTGTGCCGCCACATGGTGAGGAACAGGGCGGGCAGGACGACGAGCATCGTCTCCTTGGTGAGGACGGCCGTGGCGGCCGCTATCCCCGCGCCGAAGTGGTGCCACAGGTGGCGGCTCGGGGAGGCGGCCAGCGTGAAGGCCAGCAGGCTCCACATCACCGCGAGGTTGTCGAGGAAGATCTCCCGCTGGAGGACGACCGACAGCGGCGACAGGCCGAAGAAGACCATGCCGAGCGCGGCGGCCCAGCGGGGCAGGGCGAGGCGCCGGCCCAGCACGTAGACCAGGACCGCGCTGATGCCGCTGATCACCAGCATCGCGGCGCGCATGGTGCCCACCGTCATCGACTCGGGGCTGATCAGCGCCGGGATCCAGGTCAGTACGGCGATCTGGATCCAGCCGAGCGGCGGGTGGTCGTACCAGTAGGTGTAGTGGGCCAGGCCGTTGCCCTGCTGTACCGACCAGGCCTGGGCGAGATAGGTGCCCTCGTCGTCGCTGAGGGCCGGGTAGTCGGCGATGTTCCAGCCCTGCACGACGAGGATCGCCAGGAGCAGGACACCGCACAGCAGCAGGTCGGGGCGCGAGGAGCGCAGCCGGCTCGGCGGCTCGGCACGCCGGTGCGTACCGGTGCCGGACACGGGTCTGCGCTGCGCGGGGACCTTCGGGGTGGTCGCCGCGGGAAGGGTGGAGGTCACGCGGGGACGTCCTCTCGGGTCTCTCGGCTCGCTTCGACCTGCGCGAGGTGCGCGCCGACGTGGGTCGTCAGCTCCCAGTCGTTGCGGCCGCGCTGCTCACGCCAGACGGCACGCACGGCCGCCCCGGCCAGCAGCACCTGGTAGAAGGGGCCGCCCACGATCAGCTTCAGGTAGTGCGCGAACCGCACGCGCAGCCCGTACTGCTTGCCGAAGTCGTGCAGTCCGACGATCTCGAAGACGAAGGTGACCAGGGCGGTGACGGCCGGCAGGAAGGTGATGAAGGCGATGCCGACGGGCACGTCCAGGAAGAGCGCGATCGCCACGTTGAGCGGGATGATCAGGCCGGTGAAGGCCTGCATGAACGGCGTCATCAGGGTGTAGCGGGCGAGCAGCCGCTGCCCGAGGGTGGGCAGTTGCTTCCAGTCCTTCTTCCGGTACACCTGGAGGAACCCCTGGTTCCAGCGGGTGCGCTGCTTCAGCAGGGACATCAGCGAGCCCGGGGTCTCCTCCCGGGTCACCATGTCGGAGTCGTAGGCGACGACGACCTTCTTGCCGACGCTGGACAGACGCACGCCCAGGTCGCAGTCCTCGGCGAGGCAGTTCGGGTCCCAGCCGCCGGCTTCCCTGAGGACGCCGGTGCGGACGAAGACCGTGTTGCCGCCGAGCGGAATGAAACCTTTCTGCGCGTGCAGGTGGAGCCGCGAGCGGAACCAGAAGAAGTACTCCAGGCAGTTGCGCAGGCTGTACCAGCTGGAGTGGAAGTTGATCAGCTGCACCCCGCCCTGGACGACGTCGGCGCCGGTGGTGCGGAAGGCGTGGTCGACGTGCGCGAGGAGCTCGGGGTGGACCTGGTCCTCCGCGTCGAACACGCCGACGACGTCGCCGCGGCAGTGCGGCAGGGCCGTGTTCATGGCCTTCGGCTTGTTCTTCTTCTCGTGGGTGTCGACGACGACGCGGACCCGGGGGTCACGCGCGGCGGCCTGCTCGGCCACGGCGGTGGTCTCCGGGTCGTCGTGCCCGACGATCACGATGATCTCGAAGTCGGTGTGGCTCGACTCCAGCAGCCGCTGGATCGTGTGGTCCAGCACCGCCTGTTCGTGCCGGGCGGGCAGCAGCAGCGAGAAGGAGACGTGCTCGTCCCCGTCCGGACTGCTGAACCGGGTGGAGGCGAGCACTTCGGGCGTGCGCCAGGCGTGCATCTGCCACCACAGGGTGAACGCCGCCATCCAGAACAGGGCCAGTGAAACGGCAGCGATGAAGACAGACGTCAGCAAACAGATCCCCCCAGATCCAAGAACCCCCTGTCGCGACCGTCCCATCCGTCGCGGCACTGTGCAGAGATTAAGGGGGAACTGTGAAGTCTGGGGGCTGTTCCGATAAAGAGCGTGTTTCCGTTGATTCGCGACTTCAGTTACTCAAGACCGCACGCAACCGGTCGGCTTCGGTCGTCGGGGCGTCGCAAGTGAAATTACGGCAGACGTACGCCGCCGGTTCACCGCCGACCAGCGGACGGTCCGCGAGCAGCGGGAACTCCTCGCTCTCCGGGGCGCCGACGGCAACGACCGTGCCCGGCGCGGTGCCCAGGAGCGCGGTGCGGTGCAGGGCCCTGGTGCCCTCGTCGTCGAGCGACGGCCCCACGATCGCCACCTCGCGCGGCCCGTCCAGCACGGCCTCGGCGACGGCGAGCCCCCAGCCGATGAAGCGGGGCACGCGCGGCCCGAGCGCCTTGACGACGCCGAGCGCCCTCTCGGCGGCCGTGCGGTGGGGCTCGGACCCGGTGTGCGCGGCGTAGCTCAGCAGGGCACCGGCCGCCGCGGTCCAGCCCGAGGGGGCGGCGTTGTCGGTCGGGTCCTGCGGGCGGCGGATCAGCCGCTCGGCGTCGGCCGCGGTGTCGAACATCGCGCCCGACTCGGGGTCGGTGAACCGGGCCAGGACGTGGTCGAGCAGGAACCCGGCGAACTCCAGCCAGACCCCCTCCCCGGTGACGGACCCGAGCGCGAGGAAACCCTCCGCCACATCCGCGTAGTCCTCCAGGACACCCGCGTTGGCGCCCGCGTGCCCGTCCTTGCTGGTGCGGGTGAGGCGGGCCTGCTCGTCCAGGTGCAGCCGGACCAGGAGGTCGGCGGCGGCCACGGCGGCCTCCACGAGGTCGGGCCGGTCGAAGTAGGCGCCGGTCTCGGCGAGCGCGGCGATCGCCAGGCCGTTCCAGGCGGCGACGATCTTGTCGTCCCGGCCCGGCGCGGGCCGCTCGGCCCGCTTCGCGAGCAGGCGCTCCCGGACGGAGGCGACCTTGTCGGCGTCGAACAGTTCCTCCTGCTGCGGCAGTTGGAGAACGGACTGCCCGTGCTCGAACGTGCCCTCCTCGGTCACCCCGAAGTACCGGGCGGCGAGTTCGCCGTCCTGCTCGCCGAGCGCCTCGCGCAGCTGCTCCGGCGTCCACACGTAGTAGGCACCCTCGACGTGCCGGCCCGTGCCGTCGTCGCTGTCGGCGTCCAGCGCGGAGGCGAACCCGCCCTCCTCCGTGCGCAGTTCGCGCACCATGAAGTCGGCGGTCTCCAGGGCCACCCGGCGGGCCGGCTCCGAACCGGTGGCCCGCCAGAGGTGGGCGTAGACCCGGCACAGCAGGGCGTTGTCGTACAGCATCTTCTCGAAGTGCGGCACGACCCAGTCGCGGTCCACGGAGTAGCGGGCGAAGCCGCCGCCGAGCTGGTCGTAGATCCCGCCCCGGGCCATGCGCTCGCAGGTGTCGCTCGCCATCTGGAGCGCGCCCTCGGCGCCGGTCCGCGCATGGTGCCTCAGCAGGAACTCCAGCACCATGGACGGCGGGAACTTCGGTGCCCCGCCGAAGCCGCCGCGTTGCGGGTCGTACTCGCGGGTGAGCGCGAGGAGCGCCTGCGCGAGTTCCTGCTCGCCGGGGGTCTGTGCGTCGCCGTAGGAGATCTCCCGGCCCGCCAGGTCGCGCACGATCTTCCCGGCGACCTCGGTGACCTCCTCCCGCCGGTCCTCCCACGCCTGGTGCACGCCCTGGAGCACCTGCCGGAAGGACGGCATGCCCTGGCGAGGGGCCGGCGGGAAGTACGTGCCGAAGTAGAAGGGCTCGGCGTCCGGGGTGAGGAACACGGTCATGGGCCAGCCACCGTGCCCGGTCGCCGCCTGCACGGCCTCCATGTAGACGGCGTCGACGTCGGGGCGCTCCTCGCGGTCGACCTTCACACTCACGTAGTGCGCGTTGAGGTAGTCGGCGGTCTCCTGGTCCTCGAAGGACTCGTGCGCCATGACGTGACACCAGTGGCAGGCGCTGTAGCCCACGCTCAGGAGCACGGGGACATCGCGTCGGCGGGCTTCTTCGAACGCGTCCGCCTCCCACGGCCACCAGTCGACGGGGTTGTCCGCGTGCTGGAGGAGGTACGGGGACGTGGCTCGGGCGAGTCGATTGGGCATGCCTCCATCCTTGCGCACCCGCCCGCGTCCCGCCCACGCGCCACGGGACGGCCCACGGGCTGGTTTGCCGTCCGCCGTGGGGCCGCCGTAGGTTGCTCGGTGGTCGGCATGGGCTCGAAGACGCGTCGTGATGTGGCCTCGTAATAGGTTCTGCAAACAGGGGGACGCGTGTTCGGATCAGTGAGGCGCTTCGACGTCGTCACCCACCGTGATGTTCCGGTCGCCGTACCGTGACCGTGCGTTGGTG
Source organism: Streptomyces sp. SudanB52_2052 (assembly GCF_964272415.1). Classification (NCBI taxonomy): domain Bacteria; kingdom Bacillati; phylum Actinomycetota; class Actinomycetes; order Kitasatosporales; family Streptomycetaceae; genus Streptomyces; species Streptomyces sp. SudanB52_2052. The sequence goes on from NZ_OZ186796.1 coordinate 3,390,462, forward strand.
GCTGGCTGATGTGAAGTTCGTGAACGTGCTGGCGGTCGTCACGCTGCTCGGGGGCACGGCGTGGACGCTTCCGCCGCTGATCCGGCAGCGCTTCCGGGCCCCCCTGCGGCTGCACCTGTGCCTGTCGCTCCTCCTGCTGGGCACCGGGAACGTGCTGAGCCAGCTGTGGGACACGGCACTCCTGGACGGCCTGCTCTTCACCGGGGCCACGAAGCTCGCGTACAACCTGGCGTTCTTCGCCGGGCTGTGCCTCATGGTCGGCTTCCTGCGCGAGCGTCCGCTGCAGCGCCGGACGCTGTGGACGAGGCCGGAGGTGGTGATGTGCCTGTCCTGCTTCACGGCGATGGTCGTCGTGACCGCGCTGATGCCGCCGCGCCTGCGCGACCACACCTTCACGCTGCCGTATCTGGACGACTGGCGGGTGCGCGCCTTCTACGACATCGGCGGTGTCTATCTGGTCCTCGGGTACGCCGCGTGCGGGGTGCTCGCCGCGTGGCACGCCCGGCGCGGCCGGCTGATGCGGCAGGTGTCCCTGAGCATCGTCTCCGTCGGCCTGCTCGCGCTCTCCCTCAGCTGCATCCTGCGGATCCTGTGGGTCAACTGCCGTCCCTGCCGCGGGTACGGGCACCACTTCACCTATACCAACGTCTTCCTCCTCGGCCAGGTGGCCACCATCGCGGTGTGCGCCGGGCTGAGCATCCCGTGCTTCGCGAGCGCCGCCCAGTTCCTGCGGGAGCGCGCCGTCCACCGGAGCCGGTTCCGCGAGCTGGCCGAGCTGTGGCAGCGGCTCGTCGCCTTCTATCCCGAGCTGGTCCTGGACCAGCCCCGGGGCCGCCGGTGGCTACCGCCGCTGGACTACACCTCGGCCGTGTACCGCAGATACGTGGAGTGCCGGGACGGACTCACCCGGCTCAGCCCCTATCTGCACCTCGCCTCCGAGGAGGAGGCGGAGTCGCACGGGGCGGCCGGGGAGAACGCCGGGCCGGAACTCGTGCGGCTGGTGGACCGGGCCCTGCGACTGCGCGGTGAGGCGGACCGGGCCGGTACCGCGGCGCCGGCGACACCGGCCTTCGTGGCGCCGGGGGCCGGCCACGACGCCGACTACGAGAGCGACCTGGCCGGCCTCATGTCGCTCTCCCGGGGTCTGCGGGAACTGCGTTCGGCTCCAGGGGCCGGCGCCTGCCGCGGGGCCGGGCCCAGCGGCGCATGACGGGACGTTCGACGCACACCATCAGCAGCCAGCCCAGCGCCAGCGTGACGAGCAGCAGGACGAGCAGTTCGAGCACGCCGCCGACCAGCCCGTAGGTCCGGTCGTGCAGCACGTAGGTGCGGCCGTAGTAGAGGACGACGTACTGGGCGAGGTAGAAGCCGAAGGACACCTCCCCCAGCCACCGCATCACGCGGCCGCTCAGCAGGGTGCGCTCGCCGCGCATGTCGGCCGTGGCCACCGCGCACACCAGCACACCGACCGGGACGATGGTGGCCACGGTGAACCCGTACAGGAACGGCACGTTCAGCGCCAGCGCGTAGCCGCCCACGGTCAGCGCGAGCGCGCCGGCGAGGGGAACGCGCGGGAACCGGCCCGCCAGCACCAGCCGGGCCAGCAGCATGCCGAGGACGAACTCGAAGAGGCGGCCCGGGGGGAAGTTGTAGCCGAGCCAGAACTGGAGCGAGGAGATGGGGAATCCCTCGGGGGTGCGCGGCTGGGCCGGCACCAGCAGGTCGACGGCGAACTCCAGGGCGACCATGCCGGCCACCATGGCACCGGCCCACCCCCACAGCCGCTCCGTCCGGATGCGCCGCACCGGCCCGATGAGGAAGGGGAAGAGCAGGTAGAACAGCAGCTCGCTGCAGAGCGACCAGCTCGGTGCGTTGACGCTGATGTAGATGTCGTGCTGCGGGAACCAGGAGTGGACCAGGAACAGGTTCGGCAGCCACGCGGTGAGCGGGGTCGCCGCCCCGGCGAAGAGCAGCATCGCCAGGGCCCACATGGCGATGTGGTTGGGGAAGATCTTGAGGAGCCGGCGGCGCCAGAACCCGGTGACCGTGTCGTCCCGTCGGCTCGACCAGGTCAGGACGAAGCCGCTCAGCACGAAGAAGAAGGAGACCCCCATCCAGCCCGCCTTGCTGAACAGCCACTGGAATCCCTCGGCCAGGCCGCGGTCCGCGAAGGGGTTCGTCAGCGGCTCGAAGAAGGAGGAGTGGAAGAAGAAGACCAGGGCGGCCGCGATGAAGCGCAGGCCCGTCAGCGACGGCAGGGGTGCCGGGCGTCTGACCGGGTCCTCAAGGGGGGCACGGCCGGGACGGGGGCCGGGCGGGACATGGAGTGGTGCGGTCACGGCAACTCATTTCTCGGCGGTGCGGACGGCGAGCGGGCGGTCGTTCGCGGGAAGGACGGCCGGGGCACGGTGGGCCGCGCGGCGCAGGGCGAGCACGAGCAGCGCGCCCGAGGCGGTGAGCGCGGCGGCCCCGAGGGGCACGGCACGGGTGCCGAGGCCGGAGTCGGTGAGGAGACCACCAATCCACGATCCGAGTGCGGCACCCAGCCCGAAGGCGGACATGTTGGCGGTCAGCGACAGCGTCGGCGCGTCGGCCGCCTCGGCGAGCACCTTGGTCTGGAGGCCGGGGATCAGGGCGAAGGTGGCGAGCGAGAACAGCACGAGGGCGAGGGCACCGCCCGCCGCGTGGGGCGCGAGGAGCCAGCAGAGCAGGCAGGCGGCCACCAGGATCCAGGAGATCCGCCCCACCGCTCGGTCGACTCCGCGGTCCGCGTACCGCCCGCCGAGCAGATTGCCCACGATGGAGCCCACCCCGTAGGCAAGGAGCACGGCCGGGACCCAGTGCCGCGACAGGTGGCCGACGCCGGTCAGCAGCGGCACCATGTAGGTGATCAGGGTGAACATGCCGCCGGAGCACAGGACCGTGGCGCCCACGGTGCCCCAGACGGCCGGGCGGCGGAACACCCGCGCCTCATGGGCCGCCGTGACCGTCGGGGCGGGAGTGCCGGGGACCCAGGCGAGGATCAGGACGATGGCCACCGCGGCCAGCGCCGCGACGAGGGCGAACGGGGCCCGCCAGTCGTAGTGCTGGGCGAGGAAGGAGCCCATGGGGACACCGAGCACGGTGGCGAGGTTGATCCCGAGCTGAGTGGCCGCGACGGCGGCGCCTCCCTTGCCCTCGCCGGCCATGTCGCCGGCGGTCACGACGCACACCGCCATGAAGGTGCCGTGCACGACCGCGGTCAGCACCCGGCCCGCCATCAGCATGCCGAAACCCGACGCCAGGGCGCAGACGACGTTGCCCAGGACGAAGGCGGTCAGCAGGCCCACCAGCAACAGCTTGCGGGGGACGCGGGTGGTGAGCGCGGTGACCAGCGGGCCACCGACCACCATCGTCAACGCGTACGCGGTCACCAGCAGGCCGGCCGAGGCCAGGCTCACGCTGAGGTCGGTGGAGAGGTCGTCCAGCATCCCGCTGGGCGAGAGCTCCGCGGTGCCGACGCAGAAGATCGCGAGGATCAGCGCGGCGAGTCGGAACGGCATGGGGGCACCTTCGAATCGTGCTGGGTGTCGGTCACCGCGCCCGGGCGGCGGGCGCGGGGGGCGGGGTCACGGCATCGGGTGGTCGCCGGGTCAGGCGGCCACGGCGGCGGGGGCCTTGGCCCGCGAGCGGGACCAGCGGCGGACCAGCGGCTTCTCCACCCAGGCGTACATCGCCCAGGACAGCAGGACCGAGACGGCGCATTCGGCGACGACGAACGCGGCCACGGCCCAGCCGGACTCCAGCCGGGCGCCGAGCAGTTCCCGCGCCTCGGAGAGCACGATGAAGTGCAGCAGGTAGAAGGCGAAGGAGACTTCGCCGAGCCAGGTCATCGCACGGTTCGCGAACGGGGTCGGCCGGCCCGACGCGTCGGCCAGCGCTCCGGCCGCGATCAGCAGCACGCACGGCACGAGGCAGACCGCGCGCTGGGCGAGGAGGTAGGGCACGCCGGGGAGTTCGGCGACCACGTAGCCGGCCACCGTCAGCAGGCCGGACCAGACGAGGCCGATGTTGCGCCAGCGGCCCAGCATGACGGCCCGGGCGACCAGAATGCCGAGCAGGAAGTCGAGCAGCCGGGACGGCGGGAAGACGTAGGCGAACCAGAGGTGCAGTCCGGAGACGCCGGGCTCGTTCGACATGTAGACGTCGCCCGCCGGAATGAAGGTGGTGGCCAGCCAGGGGGTGGCGAACACCCCGGCGATGACGCCCGCGATCCAGAACTTCAGCCGCCGCGGGGCGATCCGCCGGACCCCGGCGTGCAGCAGCGGGAAGCACAGGTAGAAGAAGACCTCGGTGGACAGCGACCAGCCCGGGGAGTTCACGGCGAAGTTGGTCGTGTAGTCCGGGACCCAGGACTGGAGCATGAAGAAGGTGGCCGCCGACCGCCACCAGGCGGTGCCGGACGCGATCAGCAGCATCGCGAGCGCCCAGGCGACGACGTAGTTGGGCACGATCTTGACGTACCGGCGGCGCCAGAACGACGTCCGCGGGTCGCCCTCGCGGGCGGACCAGGCGAGGACGAAGCCGCTGAGGACGAAGAAGAAGGTGACGCCGACGCCACCGGCCTGCTCGGTGAGGCGGGCGAAGAGGGTGGTGTTGGCGTCGCCGGCCATGAGCCAGTGGGCCGGCAGGGAGACGTGGAACAGGAAGACGAGCAGCGCCGCCGGGAACCGCATACCCGTCAGAGAGGGCAGCCGGACGGCCGGACCGCCGACCCTCGGAGTGTCGGCGCTCGGTGCGTCGGTGCCGGTGGGGACGCCGGTGCTCGGCGCGTCGGCGCCGGCCGGGAGCGTGTCGGCGGGTGTTGCGGCGCCGGGGGCCGTGTCCGCCGGCGGTGTGAGTTCGGGCGGGGTGATCTGGGGCGTGGCCATGGGCGGGCGTTGTTCCTTCAGCTCGGATGGACGCGGCGGGCGGAGCACGGTGGCGCGGCCCGGGCCGTACCGGGGTGGTTGCGGCCCGGGTGGGTTCGCCGCGGTGGGGTGCGGGCGGGCGCCGGGGTGGTCGCGGCCCGGGTGGGTCCGCCGCGGTCGGATGCGGGCGAGGGCCGGGGCGGTCACGGCCTAAGGGGGTCCGCCGCAGCGGTGCGCGGGCGGGCCGGGGTGGTCGCGGCCCGGGTGCGGGCGAGGGCCGGGGTGGTTGCGGCCCGAGTGGGTCCGCCGCAGCGGGATGCGGACGGGCCGGGGAGGTCGCGGCCCGGGTGAGTCCGCCGCAGCAGGACGCGGGCGGGCCGGGGAGGTCGCGGCCCGGGTGGGTTCGCCGCAGTGGGACGCGGGCGGGCCGGTGGGGCTTTCGGGGGTGGCGGGCCGTGGGTGCCGCTGCCGGGCCACCCGCCCCGGGGTCCGCGCCGCCGGTGTCAGGCGAGGAAGTTCCGGATGGCGTCGACGAGTTCGTCCGGGGCCTCGGCCGGCACCAGGTGGCCGCTCTCGATCTCCAGGTAGGTGCTGCGGGGGATCGCCTCGTGCAGTTCCCGGGAATGGTCGACGGGGACGAGCTGGTCGTGGCGGCAGCCGACGACCAGGGTGGGGACGCCGATCGCGGGCAGCAGTTCCCGGATGTCGGCGTCCAGGCCGAGCTCGATCTGCCGCAGCGTGCCCTCGTTGACCTCGGCACCGCCCACGGCCGCGTCGAACGTCTCCGCGTCGAGGTCCGCCAGGAAGCCCGGGGTGAACAGCAGCAGACTGATGTAGTGCGAGTACAGCTCCGGGTCGAGGTCGGCCAGCCGGCGCCAGAGCGTGAACCCGAGACGCTTGCGCAGGTCGTCGTTGCGGGCCCAGCCGGCCACCAGCACGAGCCGGCGGACCCGCTCGGGGCGCCGGGCCGCGGCCATGACGGCGACGAGCGCGCCGAGCGAGAAGCCCACGACGTCGACGGGCTCGTCGGTCGCCTCGTCGGCGGCCCCGAGGACCTGGTCGGCGAGCTGCTCGAGCGTCAGCGGGCTGCCGTCGTCGACGGTGTCACCGCTGCCCGCGTAGTCGGGAAGGATCACGGTGTGCCGGTCGGCGAACTCCTTGACCAGGTGACCGTAGTTGGTCTCGCCGGTGGCGCCGGTGCCGTGCACCAGGAGCAGACCGGGGCCCTGCCCCTCGGTGCGGTAGTGGACGGTCGTGCTGTCGACGGTGGTGCGGGGCATCTCATTGCCTTTCTCGGGTGGAGTGGCGGGGCCAGGGGCGCCGTCGGGCCGCCTCGGTCGCGCCAGCATGCGTTCTATAAAAGCATGGCTGCCACTATATTAGCAACGCGCCTTCCTGAGGCGCTTCAGCGCTCCTGTAAGCACAGTTCCGGGTGCCGATCCCAGGGTTCCTGCGCCGCGGGCACGGGCCGTCGTACCAGGACCACCGCCAGCACCAGCGCCACGAGCGCGGTGGAGGTGACCGGCAGCCACAACGACGAGTGGGCCAGCAAGGCGGCGCCCAGGGCCGAACCGCCGGCGATCCCGATCTGGAAGCCGGTGACGTAGACCGAGGAGGCCCGGTCGGCGTCCTCGCCGGCCAGGCGCATCACGCCCGTCTGGAAGACGGGCCCGGCCGCGGCGAACGCGCCGCCCCACAGGGCGACGGCGACCGCGGCCGCCGCGCCGCGCGTCGTGGTGCCGCCCAGGGCCGAGGCGAGCGCCAGCAGTCCGATGCCCACCGCGAACACCGCGATGGTCACGGCCGCCGTCCGCTGCGGGGCCGTGTCGTTGTGCCGGCCCACCAGGAAGGTGCCCACCGCCCCCGCGGCCCCGAAGACCGCGAGCAGTACGACCACCGCGGCGGAGGTGCCGGTGAGGTCGGCGACGAGGACGGCGAAGTAGGTGTAGCTCAGGAAGTGCGCGGTGATGAGCACGACCGCGACGGCGCACAGGGTCAGCACGCGCGGCCAGGGCACCGCCGGCCGGCCGGGCTCCGGGACGGCCGGCCCCTGCGGTTCCCCGGCCACCGGCGGCCGGGGGTCGCTTCGCAGCCCGAGAGCCCAGACCAGCCCGAGCGTCACGGCGACGGTGGCCGCCGCGAGGACCAGGGCCGTGGCGCGCCAGCCGATCAGCTCGCCGATGAACGTGGTCCCCGGGCTGCCGAGGATCGCGGCGAGCGTGGAGCCGCCGAACACCGCCGCGGTGGCGGTGCCCACCCGCTCGCGCGGCACCAGCGTGGCCGCGGCCGGGGCGATCAGCGACCACAGCACGCCGTGCGTCAGGGCCGCGGCGACCCGGCTGACCACCATCATCGAGAAGCTGGTCGCGGCCGCCGCGAGCAGTTCGGCGACGACGAGGACGAGGAGGGAGACCACCAGGGCGGTGCCCCGGGAGACGCGGGAGGCCAGCGCGACCGTCGGCACCGTGACGACGGCGGCGACCACGGCGTAGCCGCTGATCAGCAGGCCCACCCGGCCGGCCGAGACATCGAGGTCGCGGGCGATGTCCTGGATGAGCCCGACCGGGAAGACCTCGAAGGTGACGTAGACGAAGGTGGCGCTCGCCAGGACGGCCAGCCGCGCGGCGGTCGGCGCGTCGATCCGTTCCCGGGCCACTGCGGTGCCGCTCATGCCGGGCCGGGTTCCGCGAGCGCCGGGTCGATCCGGACGAGGACCTTGGGACGGTTCCGGCTGCCGTCGGCGAGGCGGGCGAAGGCGGCGTCCAGTTCGTCCAGCGGAAAGACCCGGTCGACGAGGGCGTCCAGGTTCACCGCGCCCGACTCGACGAGTCCGACGAGCCGGTCCCAGTAGCCGATCCCGGACAGCACGCCGTGCAGCGTCACGTCCCGGATCACCAGACCGGCCGCGTCGAAGCCGTCCACGGCGTGGTGCGGGGTGCCCAGTTGGGCGATGCGCCCGCCCGCGGCGACCAGGCGGACGGCGGAGCGGACCGCCGCCTCGCTGCCCGACGCCTCGATCACGGCGTCGTAGGCCTCCTCGTCCGCCGCGGCCGGGCCTGCCACGGCGCGCAGGCCCAGCTCGGCGGCCAGCGCGCGGGCGGCCGGGTTCGGATCGAGGACGACCGTGTCCGCGCCGATCGCCCGGGCCGTCTGGGCCGCCGCGACACCGAGCGTCCCCGCGCCGAGCACCGCGACGCGGTCCGACGCCGTCACGCCGAGCCGGTCCACGGCGTGCACCGCGGCGGCGGTCGGCTCCAGCAGGGCACCGGCCGCGTCGGACAGGGCGTCGGGGATCCGGGTGAGGGTGTCCTGCGGCGCGGTGATCAGCTGCGCGCCGGCGCCCGGGCGGGGCCCGAGCACGCCGATCTCGCTGCGGTCCGGGCAGGAGCGGATGCGCCCGGCGTGGCAGTGCGCGCACCGGCCGCAGACGCGGAAGTTGTGGCCCGACACGCGCCGGCCCAGCAGGTCCGGGTCGGTGCCGGGACCGGTCCCGACGACGGTGCCGATCCACTCGTGGCCCGGGACGAAGGGGTAGCTCTTCAGGCCGTCGCGCAGGTAGTTGCTGCTGCCGTCGAAGAAGCCGAGGTCGGTGCCGCACAGGCCGAGCAGGCTCACCCGGACGAGGACCTCGCCGGGGCCGGGTTCGGGCGGTGCGGTCTCGGTGACGGTCAGCGTGCGGGGGGCGGTGAGCTGGATGGTTCTCATGGTGCGTCCTCGGGGTGGCGGGGGTCTTCGGCCGCGCGGCGGCAGAGCGCGATGTCCTCGCGCAGGCGGCCCGGGGTCTTCCGGTAGTCGTTCTCCACGAGCACCGAGCGGGCGCGGGAGCGCCGGAGCAGGGCCGGGAGGTCGTCGGCGGAGGGGGCCGTCGTACGGGAGCCGTCCTTGACGTGCAGGTCCGGCAGCAGGAGCCCGGTGGCCCCGACCTGTTCGGCGAAGGCGAGCGGCCGCAGTCCCGCGTCGGCCAGGTTGCCGGTGTCCAGGACCAGCCGCAGGGCCGGGTGGTCCACCGCCCGGGCCAGTGCGAGGGAGTCGTGCGGGCCGAGCGGCGACTCGTAGGCGACCAGCAGGTGCGTCCCGGCGAGCCGCGCGCACAGGCCGCGCAGCGCCTCGGCCGTTCCGGCACGCAGTCCGTCGGTGTTCGGCAGGCTTCGCCGGAACCCGGGCACGTGGAGCACGGCGGCGCCCAGGTGCAGGGCGCAGTCCAGGGCCCGCAGCAGCAGTTCCACGGCCGCCGGGTCGGCGGTGCCCTGCTCGTGCGCCAGGCCGATGTCGTTGAGGTGGTTGACGGCGAGCACGGGTACCGGGAGCTCCCCGGTGACCGCCTCGGCCGCTCGCAGGGCGTCGGAGTCGCTCAGCGGCGGGCCGCGGTGGGCACCGCCGTAGTCGAGGTGCAGCTGATCGGCCCCTGCCGCGAGGGCGGCGCGGGCGGCCGCCCGGCGGTCGGTGTCGATCCGCCACTGCGGCGCGGCGACGGCGAGCGCGGCCGGAGCCGGGCGGGCCGGGGGCAGGGCTGTGGTGGCCGGTGCGGTCATGGCCGGCTCCCGACACGGATCGCGGTCTTGAGCACGCGGCGGCCGTCGGCGCGGCGCCTGGACGTGGTCAGCACGGTGTTGACGAGGTCGGCGGCCTCCTCCAGTCCGACCTCGTGGGTGAGCACCTGCTCCCCGAGCCGCGGGGTGGTCCGCAGCAGCTCGACGGCGTCCCGCAGTTGGTCGCCGGAGACGCCGCGGTGGCCGCAGAGCAGGAGCCTGCCGTGCGGACGGGCGAACTCCTCGACCCGCGGGGGCCAGGGGGTTCCGCCGCAGTTCGCCGTACGGAGCGCGGCGACGTCGATGTCGCCCGCGGTCAGCGGGACCGGGCCCGAGGGCAGCCCGGCGTGCACGTCGACCAGGAGCGTGCCCGGCACGTACCGGTCCAGGGTGGTCAGCGCCTCGCGTGTTCCGGTGCGGGGTGTGCAGATGACGGCGGCGACCGGTGAGGGCAGACCGGCCAGCAGCCGGGGGAGGTCGGCGTCGTGCGGGTCGACGGCGTCGTCGCCGTGCCCCACGAGAAGGGTGCGCGGCCCGGGCTCCTCCGTGCGCCACAACTCGCGCGCGAGGCGCCCCACGATGCCGTCGCCCCACACGACCAGCGCCGCCGGGCGCAGCGTGTGGCACACGATCCGCGCGCCGTACCGGGCGGCGGCGAGCGGTTCCGCGAGCGCGGCCACCCCTGGCTGGGCGGCGTCGGCGGGCACCGGGACGACCAGTCCGGCGCGTACGGCCGCGGCGGGGATGCGGGTGCGCTCCGCCCAGAGCCCGGGAAGGTTGTGGCCGAGCAGGAAGGACGGGTCCTCCGGATGCGTGGGGTTCACGGTGACCGGCGTGCCCGCCGGCAGCCCGGAGTCCCCGGGTTCGACCACGTGGGCGACGCCTTCGTGGCCGAGGACGGGGCTGGGGTCGTCGCGCAGGCCGCGCAGGATCTGCCAGTCGGTGCCGCAGACGCCCACGACCGCCGGCGCGAGCAGGACGTCGCCGGGGTCGAGCCGCGGGGTGGGCACCTCGGCCACCTCGACCAGAGTACGGCCGGAGCTGTCGGCGGGCCGGCGGACCAGGGCCCGGTGGGTCGCGGCGCTCACGGGGTGACCCCCGGGAGCCAGTCGCCGATGCGCAGGACCCCGCTCAGCGGGTCCACCTGCCCCGGGCCGCAGAACACGAGCCGGTCGCCGAGCCAGGCGTCGTCGCGCCCCCGGTCGGCGTAGGAGGTGGCGGTGGCGAGGCGGCGGCGGATCTCGGCCGCGTAGTGGCCGGCCAGCCCTTCGGCCACGCCCCCGCCGATCCCGATCAGGTCGAGGTGCGGGTCGAGGCACCACAGGGTGCGCAGCAGGTGGGCGACCGGGGCGGCGCACAGCTCCAGCAGCCGCCTCGCGCCGGGGTCGTTGGCGTCGAGAGCGCCCGGGAGCCAGTCGGCGACCTGCGGGGCCCGGGGTATCCCGAGCCGCCGGGCCGCGCGGACGAGGCCCGGCCCGGAGGCGAGCGAGGCCAGGTGGTCCGTCGCGCCGCACTCACAGGGCAGTCCCGCCAGCACCTCCGCGCCGGGGTCGGTGAGCGGGACCGGCAGGTGGCCGACCTCGCCCTGCAGTCCCCAGGTGTCGACCGGGATCCTGGTCCGCTCCAGATCCGCGATCCGCAGGGCGATGCCGCTGCTGACGGTCAGATAGGCGACCCGGCGGGTGCCGGGCCGGGCGTGCACGGCGGCGAAGTCCAGCAGTGCCGCGGTGACGTCGTTGACGAGGTGCCAGGTGACGTCGGGCCGGCTCCGCCGCAGGTCGGCGGCGAGGTCGTACGGGGTGTCCGCGGCTCCCCACAGCGGAGCCGATCCGTAGACGGTGCCGGTGAGATGGTCGATCGCCGCGCCGAAGGAGAGGGCGGCGCGGGCGCCCGTGGGGACCCGGTCGCTGAGCAGCTCGACCATGTCGGCCCGCAGCCGGGCGGTGGAGCGGTCCGGGTGGCGCAGGCGGCTGGGTGAGGGCACCCGTTCCACCGGCGCGCCCGGTCCGCCGGTGCTCATCCGCACCCAGGTGCCGCCGATGTCCGCCGCGAAGGTCGTCGCCGGCGCCCCGGCGGCGGTCCGATGGTCCTCGATCGGGTCCTGGGAGGCGGCGACGGTGCTCATCGCCGGACCACCGGTCCCGCGGCGACCGGCTCGGGCACGTCGAGGGTCACCCCGGCCCGGCCCGGCTGCCGGTCGGCGACCCGGAACCCGCGGAAGTCGGCCCAGCGCGGGGCCACGTCGTCGTAGGCGTCGAGGCTGCCGATGACCACGGTGCGTCCGCAGCCGGCCAGTCCGGCCCGCACTCCGGCGCTGGAGTCCTCGACGACGACGGCGTCCTCCGGCGGGCAGCCGAGCGCGGCGGCGGCCCGCAGATAGCCCTCGGGTTCCGGCTTGCCGCGCGTCACGTCGTCCGCGCTCACCAGGATCGCGGGCAGCGGGAGTCCCGCCGCCGCCATTCGCACCTCCGCCAGCCGGCGGCCCGCGGAGGTGACCACGGCCCAGGCGTCCGGCGGCAGGTCGGCCAGCAGCGCCCGGGCGCCGGGGACCTCCGTGATGCCGGTGGTCTCCGACTCCTCGTGCGCGACGAGGCGCCGGGTCTCCGCCGCCGCCTGGTCGGAGTCGGGGAGGAAACGGCACACGGTCTCCCGGGTGGGGCGCCCGTGGGCGAAGGTCAGCACCTCCGCGAGGTCGAGCTGGTGCCGCTCGCAGAAGCCGGCCCAGGTGGACTCGACCAGCGCGGTGGAGTCCACGAGGGTGCCGTCCATGTCGAACAGCAGTGCAGCCGCGTGCAGTTGAGGCAAGGAATGCTCCTGGGAATGGGTCCGCGGACGGACCGGTGACGTACGGATGACCGGCCACGGCCGGGTGATCGGCCACGGCTGGGTGATCGGCCACGGCTGGGTGATCGGCCACGGCTGGGTGATCGGCTACGGCCGGGCGCCGGCGAGCGGACGCGACTGGGACACGGGGAGGTCGTCCGCGACGGACGTCCAGGTGGTGTCCTCGTGCACGACGAGCGCTTCCCCGGCGTGCGGCACCCCGCGGGTGCGGGCGAGTTCGACGGCCAGCGGTGCGAAGGCGGCCGGGGACATGTAGCCGCTGTAGTCGAAGTCCGCGGACCGGCGGGCCCGGATGCCGGGGCTGTCGACCATGCCGGCGGGCAGGGCCTGCACGAACGTCGTCTCGGCCGGGTCGGTCTCCTGCGACACCGAGCGGATCAGGGAGTCGGCGGCGGCCTTGGTGGCGGCGTAGCCCGAGCGGTTCGGCCCGGCGTTGTAGACGACCTCGGACGAGATGTGCAGGAACATCCCGGGGGCGGCCGCGCGCAGCTTGGGCAGCGCCGCACGCAGCGTCCACGCCAGACCGTGCACGTTGACCGCGAACTGGTCCAGCCAGTCGGCCTCGCTCACCTGCGTGAACGGCTCACGCCGGGAGGTGAAGTAGACGGCGGAGTAGCAGGCCAGGTCCGTCCGCTCCGGGATGCCGGCCCGCAGCGCCTCCTTGGCCTGCTCCGGATCGCGGAAGTCGAGCCGGTGCCAGACCAGCCGGTCACTGCCCTGGCCGGCGGGCCGGCTGCGGCTGAAGACGTGGGTCTCGATGCCGGCGGCGGCCCAGGCGTCGGCGACGCCCCGCCCGATCCCGGTCGAGCCACCGATCACCACCGCACGCTCGGGCATGCGCTCCGGGGCGGCACTCATGCGCTCACCAGGGCCTCGGCCGGAGCGTCCTGCGCCATGTCCTCGGCACGGCGGCGCAGCAGCTGTGCCGCCGCGCGCAGCTCGGCGGGTTCGACGTCGTTGACGAAGCGGTGGCGCCCGATGCCGACCGGCAACGGCAGCCGCTGCCGGCCGTCGCGGTGGCGCACGGTGTCGCGCAGCGCCGCCTCCAGCAGGCTCGGGTCGTCCAGCACGTCGTTCCACAGCGGCAGTCCGAGCGCGCGGATGACGGAGAAGATCCGGTCGGCCTGTTCCTGGCCGACGTCGCCGCGCAGGAGACCCAGCGCCGTGGTGAGCGCCATGTCGATCACGACGGCCTCGCCGTGCAGCAGCTCCGGGAGGGCGTGCATCTCGATGGTGGGGCTGAAGGTGTGCCCGTAGTCCACGCAGCGCTCCAGCGCGGACTCCCACAGGTTGGGCTGCAGCTCTTCGAGCATGAGGTGGATGGACTCGGCGACGATCGCGTCGGCGGCCCGGGCGAGTTCGCCGGTGGAGCCCTGGAAGCGGTCCGCGCGCACCTCGGGGCCGGACCTCTCCAGCAGTTCGAACAGTTCCTCGGAGCGGATCAGCGCCATCTTCAGGATCTCGGCCAGGCCGTTGCTGATGTGCCGCAGGTCCAGGCTGCGCAGGAACGACCGGTCGAGGAAGGTGGCCGTAGCGGCCGCGTAGGTACCCAGCCGGTTCTTCCCGGTGTCGTAGTTGACGCCGGTCTTGACGCCGACTCCCGCGTCGACGAGGCCGATCAGCGTCGTGGGGATGCGGATGTACGGGGTTCCGCGCCGGTAGAGGCTCGCCGCGAATCCGACGATGTCGGTGAGCACCCCGCCACCGATGGCGATGACCGGCTCGCGGCGGCGGTCGATCCCGAAGTCGTTCATGGCGTCGACGACCCGGGAGACGGCGTCGAACTGCTTCACGGTCTCGTCGGCGCGCAGGGCGAGCACCGTGACCGCGATGTCGTGGTGGTCGAAGAACGCGCGGATCCGCGCGCCGTAGAGCGCGTCCACGTTCTCGTCGATGACGACGAGCCGCCGCTCTCCGGCCCGCAGCGGGGCGTCCGGGCAGCCCGTCAGCAGCGTGGTGTTGTCCGGCGAGAAGAGGTGGTCGGAGCTGACGACGTGGTACCGCACCTGGCGTACGGCCTCGACCGTCCAGGCCGGGCCGTTGTCCATGGCCAGGCGGAGCCCCTGGGTGAACTGAGTGCCGCTATGCATGTCCCCTCCAAAATCGATGCCACGTCACTGCACGAGTGACCTCTTGAGCAGCGCTGTGTCGAATATAGTAGCAGCAGAACCGCCGCATGTAACATTCGTGCTAAGCTGATGGGCACGGAGACGACGCTGTCGACGCACGGGGGGACAAACGCAGCGCGCATCCGCCGGGCTGAGCCGCACCGCGCCTCACCGCCGCCACCCTGAGTCGCCGGAACCCCCCTGGAAGGTCGACCGCATGGCCACGCTGGCAGAACGCCTGAATGCCTGGTTCGCGGATGCCGCCACGGCTGATGCCGTGGGCCGGCTGCGTGAACCGACAACCTCCGAAGTCGCCCAGGCGATCTCGCAGGACCCGAGCCACGACGTCACGATCTCCCGGAGCTATCTGACGGCGTTGCGCAACGGCTCGCAGACCAACCCGACGGTCAGCGTGCTCTCGGCGATCGTGCGGTATTTCCAGTCCCGGGAGATGACGCTGCCGGTGTCGGTGAGCGCCCTCATCTCGGAGGATCCGCCCACCCCCGTCCAGGAGGAGAAGGACGAGTGGGCCGAAGCGCTCTCCGACCGGCAGGTGCGCTCCATCGCCATGCGCGCCGGCCAGCTCACCCCGGCCATGCGCGAGCAACTGCTGTCGATCATGGACGTGCTGGACGACCCGAAGAAGTCCGCGAAGTCCTCCCCTGAGGCGAAGTCCCCTGAGGAGGGAGACGCGTGAAGGCCGTCCGCCTCACCCGGACCGGCGGACCTGAGGTCCTGGAAGTCCAGGAGGTGCCCGACCCGGAGCCCGCGGAAGACCTGGTGATCAGGACGGCCGCCGCGGCCGTCAACCCGGTGGATCTGGCGACCCGTTCGGGCCTGATCCCCACCTCACTGCCCGCCGTGCTCGGCTGGGACCTGGCGGGCACCGTCGCGCACGCCCCGGCGGGCTCCGGCTTCCGCGCCGGTGACCGCGTCCTGGCGATGACCGCGCAACTGGGCACCGGCGTGGGCAGCATGGCCGAGTACGTGTCCTTCGACCCGAAGTATGTGGCGCGGGTGCCGCAGGGCATGGCCCTCACGGACGCCGCCGCACTGCCGCTCACGGGTGTGACCGCGGTGCAGTTGCTGCGCCGGACCCCGGACCGCCGAGGCAAGCGGATCCTGCTGATCGGCGCGCAGGGGGGCGTCGGCGCGCACCTCGCGGCCCGCCTGCTCGACGAGGCGTCGGCCCGCACCGACCTGCTCGTCCGCCCCGCCGACCACTCCGCATGGCAGGAGCGGCGGGCCGGGTGCCCGGCCGACGGCGCGGTGCTCACCGACCCCGCGCAGGTGGAGGCCGGGGCCTACGACATCGTCATCGACGCCGGCGGCGCGCCCGGCCTGTTCGAGGCCGTGCGCCCGCGGGGCGCCTTCCTCACCATCACCCCGTTCAGCGCCCCGGACCCGGCCGTGCGACCCGACGTGGCGTACACCCTCATCGGCGTGGAACTGGACGGGGACGACCTGGCCGACGTGGCCGAGACCGCGGCCCGGGGGGACGGCCCGCGCCAGGAGGCCACCGTGCTTCCCTTCGAGGAGGCGGCCGAGGCCCACCGGCGCCTGGAGCGCGGCGGTTTCCGCGGCAAGCTGGTGTTGGTCCCCTAGACCTCTGGCTCCCTGGACCTCCGGCTCCTCAGGCCTCTGGCTCCCTGGGCCTTCTGGTCCCCAGGGAGCCGCCGCCTTGTCCTACGGCCGGCCGCCCCGGCCGAAGCACCGGGCGGCGGCCCGGAGTTCACGTGAGCCCGTTCTCGAAGACGAGGCTGCCGTAGACGGAGGGCCGCCAGGGCTCGTCGAGCCCGTGGCGCCGCGCCTGCCGCTGCGCCGCCATCGCCTGGTGCATGAGCGTGGACGCGACGATCTCCGCGTCCCTCTCGTCCCGGTCGGAGTAGCAGTTGCGCAACTGCGGCTGCTCGGGCCGCTCCCCCGACAGGTCGTAGGCGACGATGTGCCCGACCTCGTGCAGGATGATGTGCTCCTGATGCGCCTTGGTGGTCTTCGCCTGGTAGACGATGACGTCCTCGTCCTGGCGGGAGAGCAGGACCCCGAAGGGTCCGTCGGCCGGCAGGTCCCACTCCAGCAGTCTGATCGGCGTACCGCGCTGCTCGGCCAGCAACTCGCACAGCTTGGTGACGCCCAGCGGCAGCGGAGGCGCGAGTTCCCGCATCAGCCGGCGGCTGTGCGATCTCAGCTCCGCGTCCCGTCGCCGATCGTCGCCCAGGCCCGGGAACCTTCCCCCACCGCGCCGGAATAATGTGCTGAACACCTGTACCCCTGTGTGTCATGACGTCTACTCACGGACCGCACACGACACACCGTTGAGCCAGAGTCGGCCGACCCCAATCTACCGTGCTCCCCCCGCCACCCGAAGGGTGCGGGCCCGCAGACCGACCCGCCCTCCTCTTCACACAATCGGGCCGGGCACGCCCCCTCGCCCCGGTGCGCCGTCCGCAGCACACTTGACCAGGAACACGACCGAGACAACGAGCGAGGGACGACCGAGGGATCACCGAGGGATCACCGAGGATCGCCGTTGCCGCCGGAGGGGGACGTGACATGCGGGACAGTCATCGGGCGGAGGCCGAGCGGCTGTTGGTGCGGGCCGTGGAGGAGGAGGTGCGTCGCTCGGGCGGGCGCAGCGACGGGAAGGTGCTGCTCGCGCGGGCGCGCGGGGCGCTCGACTCGATGGCGCGGAGCGCGGCGGAGGAGTACGAGGCCTACACGCGCGCCCTGGACGAGGCGGCGGCCGGGCAGCTCACCTTCGGGCAGCGGTACGCCCGGGAGGGCGCCGGGACGCCGCTGCTGGTGGCCGGGGTCGCGGCCGTCGCGGCCGTCGTCGCCGACATGGCCCTCGGCACGGACACCGGCACGGCGCTCGGCGCGGGCGTGACGGTCGGGGTCGTGGGCGCCGCCGCGACGGTCGTGAAGGTGATCGGCTCCCACCTGCCGGCCGCGCACCACCGCGCCGGGGCCGTGAGCCAGCCGGGCGGGCCGGAGCAGCTGCGGCTGCAGTGGCTGACGGCGCTGGAGGTGCGGGGCATCCGCCCGTTCCTGGACCAGCAGCGGGTGCTCGCCGCCTCCACCGGCCCGAAGAAGACGGGACCGCGGCTGCGGGGCGCCGACAAGAGCGCGGCGGCGCGCGGGCGCAACGTGCTGGAGCAGTCCTTCGCGCAGCTGCCGGAACCGGCGAAGCCGTTCGCGGGGCGGCGGCAGGAGCTGGCGCAGATCCGGCAGTGGGTGCAGGCGGCCCGGGCGAGCACGGAGACCCAGCCGACCGTGGTCGTCCTGCACGGCACACCCGGCAGTGGCCGCACGACCCTCGCGGTGCACGCCACGCACGATCTCAGGGACTACTTCCGCGGCGCCTGCGTCGTCGACCTGCGCGCCGAGGGCCCGGCCGGGACCCCGCTGTCCACCCGCGACGCCCTGCTGCACCTGCTCAACCGGCTCGGCGCGCCCCGCGAGCAACTGCTGTTCCGCGAGCGCTCCTCCCCCGACCAGCAGGTCAAACGGCTCGGCGAGCTGTACCACCAGCACCTGACCGGCCTGCCGGTCACGGTCGTCCTCGACGACGCCTCGGACGCCGACCAGATCCGCGCCCTGGTCCCGGAGCGCTCCGACAGCCTGGTGCTGGTGACCGCGCGGGGGCCACTGGAGCTGGGGGACCTGCCCGCGCGGGTGCACCAGATGGCGGTGGAGCCGCTGGACGCGGCCGGTGCGGAGGAGCTGCTGGGCGCGGCGGCGCAGGACCGCTCCGGGCCGTACGACGCCGAGTCCGCCGACCAGGTGCGGGAGCTGTGCGGCGGACTGCCGCTGGCGCTGCGCATCGCCGGTTCCTGCCTCGGCCCGCGCTCCCCGCGCGCCCTGGCCACGGACCTCGGCGCGTACGGCCCGGTCGAGCCGGTGGAGCGCGCCCTGTGGCTGCGCTACACCGACCAGTCGGAGACCGTACGGCGGTTGCTGCGGCGGCTGGCCCTGGCCGGCCGGGCCTCGCTGGGCGTCGCCGCGGCCGCCGCGCTGCTGGCCACCGACGAGGCGGAGGCGGCCCGCCACCTGGAGGCGCTGTCCCGCGCGGGCCTGATCGACCACGTCCGGGGCAACCGCTACCGGCTGCACGACCTGGTCCGCGCCTTCGCCCAGGCCCGCCTCCTCGACGAGGAGGAGCCGGCCGAGCGCACGGCGGCGCAGGAGCGGCTGATCGTGAACTACGCCGAGCTGGCCGACTCGGTGCTGCGCATGGTCGACGGCAACATGTCCACCCGCACCAACCGCTTCAGCCCGTACGGTTTCACCTCCCTCGACGAGGCGCTGCGCTGGCTGGACGACGAGTCGAGCTTCATCACGGCGGCGCTGCGGCACGCCGAGGGCGTGAACCAGGCGGCGGTGCTGAACCTGCTCGGCGCCCTGTGCGACTACTGCCTGCTGCGCGGCGACCTGTACCGCCTGGGCGAGATCAGCGAACTCGCGCAGGCGGTGGACCAGGGGCTGCTGGTCCGCTCGGTGCAGTGGCGCACCGGCATCGCGGCCCGGCAGCTGGGCGAGCTGGACAAGGCCCGTGCGACCCTCGCGTCGGTCGTCGACCTCTACCGGGAGGCGCACCACGACGCCGGTGCCGCCCGCGCCCTGTGCTCCCTCGGCATCACCCTGCACCACCAGGGCAACCTGACGGAGGCGTCGGAGAAGCTCCGCGAGGCCCTGGCGCTGCAGGCCTCACCCGAGCTGGCCACGGACCGCGCCTGGACGATGCACGCCCTGGCGGCCGTCGAGCGGGACCGCGCCCGGGTCGCGGAGGCCCTGGACCTGCTGACCGAGTCCCTGGTCCTGCACCGCCGGGGCGAGTCCGTGCACGGCCAGGCCTGGGCGCACTTCCAGCTCGGCCAGCTCGGCCTGCGCATGGGCGACGTCCCGCGCGCCGAGGCCGAGCTGCGCGCGGCCCTCGACCTGTACGGCCGCACCCGTGACGCCCGGGGCGAGGCGTGGGCCCTGACCCAGCTGGCCCGGGCGCGGCTGGTCGCCGGGGACGCGTCCCCGGCGGTGGAGGAGTTGCGCGGCGCGGCGGCCCGGCACCGCGACAACGAGGACGCGCGCGGCGAGGCCTGGACCCTCTACTACCTGGGCCAGGCCCTGGAGGAGACGGGCAATCTGGACCAGGCGGTCCGCGAGCTGGAACGCTCGCGCACGATGTTCTCGCGCATGCGGGACGTGTACGGCCTGGCCTGCGCCCGCCACCACTCGGCGCGCGTCACCCGCGACCAGCGCGCGGCCCAGACGGGCTCGCTGCGCAACTCCGGCTTCGCCCGCCAGCTCCTGGTCGACGCCCGCGCCGACTTCCAGCGCATCGGCGTCGCCCACGGCGAGGCGTGGACCTGCCTGGAACTGGCGGTCGTGGACGCGGGCAACGCCCGCACCCAGCAGGCCCTGGCCCTGTGCGACGAGGCCGTGGACCTCTTCACGTCCTACGGCGACCGCCGGGGCGAGGACTGGGCCCGCTTCCTGCGCTGCACGCTGCTGCCCTACGCGGCACCGGGCGGCGTGGAGGTCGGCACGGCCGTGGCCCAGGAGGAACTGTCCCAGCTGTCCCGCGCCGGCCACCCCCTGCGCGACGACAAGCTCGACGAGTACGCCGACGCCTGGGCCCTGCTGCTCGAGCGCGGTGTGAGCCTGGAGGCGGGCTGGCAGGCCTGGGGGCTGGGGATGACACCCAGCCGGCATGCGCGGGAGGTGATGGGGGTGGCGGTGGAGCCGAAGGAGCAGCCCTGAAGCATGCGCGGCACCCCGTCGGCGGCGGCCGGGCCACCGACGGGTGTCACACCTGGGGCAGGGGTGGTCAGCCCTGCTTCCTGCCCTGGCCGGAGGTCTCCGCGTCCGCGGGTTCCGCCCCCGCCTGCTCGGCCTTCTCCGTCTGCTCGGCCGTCTCCCCCTGTTCGGCCTTCGGGTCCGGGACCTGGGTGAAGTCGACCCTGCTCATGTGCCGGTTCATCGACTTCATCAGGGCCCACACCGCCAGGGCCATCGCCGCGAAGACGATGAAGCCGAGGACGCCGGGGGTGACCTTGTCCTCGTCCACCTCCTTGGCGAAGGAGACGAGGTGCGTCATTGCCAGGCTTGCGCTTGCGCTCATGTCAGGCATTGTCGCGGACGCCCGCGAAGAGGTCGTCCTCGGGGAGGGAGGTATCGACGAGGGACTTCGCCAGCTCGTACTCCTCCGTCGGCCAGACCTCCTTCTGGATCTCCATCGGCACCGTGAACCAGCCGCCGTCGGGGTCGATCTGCGTGGCGTGCGCGATCAGGGCCTTGTCGCGGATCTCGTAGAAGTCGGCGCACGGGATGTGCGTGGTGAGCGTGCGCTGCTTCATCCCGAACTCCTCCCAGCGCTTGAGCCACTCCCCGTAGGGGGACTCCAGGCCGCGGTCGAGCATCGCCTGGTGCAGGGCCTCGGTGCGCGGGCGGTTGAAGCCCTGGTTGTAGTAGAGCTTCTGCGGCTGGTAGGCGGGGCCGTACTCGGCCTCGGGGTACTTCTCGGTGTCCGCCGCCCCCTCGAACGCCACCATCGAGATCTTGTGGGTCATGATGTGGTCGGGGTGCGGGTAGCCGCCGTTCTCGTCGTAGGTGGTGATCACCTGGGGACGGAAGGAGCGGATCTTGCGGACCAGCTCACCGGCCGCGTGGTCGACGTCCTCCAGGGCGAAGCAGCCCTCCGGCAGCGGCGGCAGCGGGTCGCCCTCGGGCAGGCCCGAGTCGACGAAGCCGAGCCACTCCTGCTTGACCCCGAGGATCTCGCGGGCCTCGTCCATCTCCTTCTTGCGTACCTCGTGGATGTGCTCCTCGATGTACTTGTCGCCCTGCAGCTTCGGGTTGAGGATGGAGCCGCGTTCCCCGCCCGTGCAGGTCACCACCAGCACGTCCACCCCCTCGGACACGTACTTCGCCATGGTCGCCGCGCCCTTGCTCGATTCGTCGTCGGGGTGCGCGTGAACGGCCATCAGTCGCAACTGGTCAGTCAAGACTCAATCCTCAGTAAGTCGGCGCCCTGTGTGCGTCGGCGCAATCAGCGGCTTCTATAGTGACCGAATCGGGGGGCGAATAATTCCGGGACCGGGTCCCGGGGCCCCTTCCGGGACGTCCGTCCCGGCCCTGTCTGGAGGACGATCATGACGACGGTGAGCACGCGACCGCCCGAGGGCCGCTACGGCCGCTCTTCGGACGAGCGCGCCGACCGCAAGCTCAAGGTCGTCGGCGCCGTCCTCGCGGTGGCGCTGCTGGGACTCCTCGGCTGGTTCGGCTACCACTACGTCGCCCAGAACAAGATCAGCGCCGAGGTGATCAGCTTCGAGCCCGGCAAGGAGTCCGTGCAGGTGCACCTGGAGGTCCGCAAGGACTCCGGCACGGACGGCTACTGCACCGTGCGCTCCCAGGCGGAGAACGGCGCCGAGGTGGGCCGGGCCGACTTCCGCTTCGACGGGGACGCCACCCGCATCGACAAGGTCGTCACGCTCCGTACGACCTCCGAGGGGACCACGGCCGAGCTGCTGGGCTGCCACGCCGACTGACGGCAACCGGGTGTCACCTGGAATACGTAGCGCCTGACCTGCGTTGACGTGAATCTGGTGGCTTATGTCCTCCCCCTTGGGCCTCCGAATTGTTAGGCTCGTGGTTTCGCCCATCCGTGAAGGAACATTCTTCTGGGTAGGGCGATGCTTTGTATTCCCAGTACCTACGAGGAGCACCTGTGACCCAGACCAGCGAGAACGTCACCTGGCTGACCCAGGAGGCGTACAACAAGCTCAAGGCTGAGCTTGAGTACCTTACTGGTCCCGCGCGGGCGGAGATCTCCGCGAAGATCGCCGCGGCGCGCGAGGAGGGCGACCTGCGTGAGAACGGCGGGTACCACGCGGCCAAGGAGGAGCAGGGCAAGCAGGAACTGCGTGTGCGCCAGCTCACCCAGCTCCTCGAGAACGCGAAGGTCGGCGAAGCGCCCGCGGCGGACGGTGCGGTGGCGCCGGGCATGGTCGTCACGATCGCGTTCGACGGTGACGAGGACGACACGCTGACGTTCCTGCTCGCCTCCCGCGAGTACGCGAGCGCCGACATCGAGACGTATTCGCCGCAGTCCCCGCTGGGCACCGGCGTGATCGGCCACAAGGTCGGCGAGGACGCGGAGTACGAGCTGCCCAACGGCAAGAAGGCCTCGGTGAAGATCCTGAAGGCCGAGCCGTACGAGGGCTGAGCACCCGACCGAGCCTCGACCTGCCCCCGGCACCCTGCGGCGCCGGGGGCATCGTCATACCGTCGCGGAACACCGCCGCGGAGTACCGCCGTCAGCCGGTCGCCCGGCGGTACTTGCGGACGGCGAGCGTGCGGAACACCAGGATGATCACGACCGACCAGATCAGCGAGGCCCACACGGGGTGCTGCATGGGCCAGGCGTCGGGGGTCTTGAAGCCCGGCGGGAGGTTGCCGAACAGCTCGCGGCACGCCTGCACGACGGCGCTGAAGGGGTTCCACTCCGCGATGTGCCGCAGGAAGGACGGCATCAGGTTCGCGTCCACGAACGCGTTCGAGATGAAGGTCAGCGGGAAGAGCCAGATCAGGCCGCCCGAGGTCGCCGCTTCGGGAGTGCGCACGGACAGGCCGATGAGCGCGCCGATCCACGAGAAGGCGTACCCGAACAGCAGGAGCAGGGCGAATCCGGCGAGGACCTTGCCGAGGTTCTCGTGCGTACGCCAGCCGACGATCACCGCGACGACCGCCAGGACGACGAGGGTGAGCGCCGTCTGCACCAGGTCGGCGATGGTACGGCCGGTCAGCACCGCGCCACGCGCCATCGGCAGGGAGCGGAACCGGTCGATGAGGCCCTTGTGCATGTCGTCGGCGATGCCCGCACCCGCGCCCGCGGTGGCGAACGTGACGGTCTGGGCGAAGATGCCGGCCATCAGGAACTCGCGGTACGCCTGGGTCGAGTTGGACGAGCCGACCTGGATCGAGCCGCCGAACACGTAGGTGAACAGCACCACGAACATGATCGGCTGGATGAGCCCGAAGATGAGCATCTCGGGGATCCGGCCCATGCGGATCAAGTTCCTGCGGGCGATGACCGCGGAATCGGTGATGGCGCTCACTGGACGGCCCCCTTGCCGTTCTCCTCGTCCTTGGCCTCGGCCACGTGTCCCGTCAGGGACAGGAAGACGTCGTCGAGGGTCGGCCGGCGCAGGCCGATGTCGTCGATCTCGATGCCCCGGGTGTCCAGCTCGCGGATGACCTCGGCGAGGAGCTTGGCGCCGCCGGTGACCGGCGTCGTGAGCTTGCGCATGTGCTCCTCGACCGTGGTCTCGCCCTTGCCGAAGCCGGCGAGCACCTCGACGGCGGTCCGGATGTGCTCGCGCTCGTGCACCACGACCTCGACGCGCTCGCCGCCGGTGCGGGCCTTGAGCTGGTCGGAGGTGCCCTGGGCGATGACCTTGCCCTGGTCGACCACCGCGATGTCGTGCGCCAGGTGGTCGGCCTCCTCCAGGTACTGGGTGGTCAGCAGCAGTGTCGTGCCTCCGGAGACCAGCTGCTTGATGACCTCCCACAGCTGCTGGCGGTTGCGCGGGTCGAGGCCGGTCGTCGGCTCGTCCATGAACATCACGGGCGGCGAGACGACGAGGGCCGCCGCGAGGTCGAGGCGGCGGCGCATGCCGCCCGAGTAGGTCTTGGTGGGGCGGTCGGCGGCGTCCGTGAGGTGGAACTGCTCCAGCAGCTCGGCCGCGCGCTCCTTCGCCGCCTTGGCCTTCATCTGGTAGAGCTGGCCGACCATCTGCAGGTTCTCGCGGCCGGTCAGGTACTCGTCGACCGCGGCGAACTGGCCGGACAGGCCGATGGAGCGGCGGACGGCGTCGGGCTGCTTGAGCACGTCGATGCCCGCGACGACCGCCCGGCCGCTGTCGGGCCGCAGCAGGGTGGTCAGACAGCGGACGGTCGTCGTCTTGCCCGCGCCGTTCGGCCCGAGCAGGCCGAGGACCGTGCCCTCGGGCACGTCGAGGTCGACACCGTCCAAGGCCCGTACGTCACCGAAGGTCTTGACCAGACCTTCGGCGTAAATGGCGCCTGGCATAAAAGTCTCCACGTCTTCCGGGATGGCCGGACAGATGTCCGGTGAGCTTTCTCACAGACACACCATATCGCGATGTATCGCGTCTCTCAATGAGTTTCTCCGCGTGCGGTACAGAGGGACGAAGGTGATCTTGGCGGGCTGCCGGGCTGCTCGGGAGCCGGGTCAGCCCATGACCGTGTAACCCGCCTCGCGCAGCGCCTGGCCCACCTCGACGCAGTGCGCCGGGCCCTTCGTCTCCAGGTGCAGCTCGACCTCCGCCTCCGTGAGCCCGAGCCGTGGGTCGGTTCGCACATGGCTCACATCGAGGACGTTAGCGTCGACCACTGACAACACACCCAGAAGTGTGGCGAGAGCACCGGGCCGGTCGGTGAGCCGGAGGCGAACGGCCAGGTAACGGCCCTGGGCGGCCATGCCGTGCCGCAGGACCCGCTGCATCAGCACCGGGTCGACGTTGCCGCCGGACAGCACCGCGACGACCGGGCCCTCGAAGGCGCCGGGCGCGCTCAGCAGCGCCGCGACCGGGCTCGCCCCGGCCGGTTCGACGACCAGTTTGGCCCGCTCCAGACAGAGCAGCAGTGCCGCGGACAGCTCGTCCTCGCTGACCGTGCGCACCTCGTCGACCAGATCGCCGACGATCCCGAAGGGCACGTCACCGGGCCGGCCGACCTTGATGCCGTCGGCCATCGTCGCCGGGTTCTCGACCGTCACCGGCCGCCCCGCCGCCAGCGAGGGCGGATAGGCCGCCGCCCCGGCCGCCTGGACACCGACGATCTTGAGGTCGGGCCGCAGGGCCTTCACCGACACCGCGATCCCGGCGGCCAGTCCGCCGCCGCCGATGCCGACCACGATCGTGCGCGCCTCGGGGCACTGCTCCAGGATCTCCAGGCCCACCGTGCCCTGGCCCGCGATGATGTCGGGGTGGTCGAAGGGGTGGATGAACACCGCACCCGTCTCGGCCGCGTACTCCTGGGCCGCGGCCAGCGTCTCGTCGACGACCTGGCCGTGCAGCCGCACCTCGGCCCCGTAGTCCCGGGTGGCGCTGACCTTCGGCAGCGGGGCGCCCTTCGGCATGAACACCGTGGAGCGCACGCCGAGCAGCGACGACGCCAGGGCGACGCCCTGCGCGTGGTTCCCGGCGCTCGCGGCGACGACCCCGGCGGCGCGCTCCTCCGGCAGCAGACCCGCGATGCGGACGTAGGCGCCGCGCAGCTTGAACGAGCCCGTCCGCTGAAGGTTCTCGCACTTGAGGTGCACCGGGGCGCCGACCAGCTGGGACAGGTGCCTGCTGCTCTCCATCGCGGTCACCCGCGCCACGCCCGAGAGCATCTTCTGGGCGCCGCGCACGTCGTCCAGGGTGACGGGGCGCAAGGAGTCAGCCGTGCTGTAGCTCATGACTCCAGCATCGCAGTTCACGGGTGGGAACGGCCGTTGTGACCAACCTCCGAGACCCGCTTTGCGCAGCGCCGGTACGACCTGCCTTCCGGCCGCGTACCCTGTCCCCCAATCAGCCAGCCCTCCACGAAGTGAGCCCCCGGCCATGCCCACAACACCTGAAATGTCGATGGACATGACGACCGTCGGTGACACCGGTCTCCTCGACACGCTGCAGCACGAGGTGGCGTTGTTCGCCCGCCGTGCCGAACAGACCCGGCTCGGCGGGGTCGGGCAGGTGCGCAACTCCATGGACCGCGCCGCGTACCTGCTGCTCAACCGGCTCGACAAAGAAGGTCCGATGGGCGTCAAGGCGCTCGCCGCGAGCATGGGTATCGACTCGTCGACGGTCACCCGGCAGGTGGCTCCGCTCGTCGACACCGGCCTGGTCAAGCGCACCTCGCACCCCGAGGACGGGCGGGCGGTGGTGCTCCAGCTGTCGCCGCGCGGGCAGGCCCGTCTGGAGGAAGTCCGCTCCTCCCGCCGCCAGTTGATGGCCGAACTGACCCACGACTGGGAGCCGGAGGAGCGCGAGGCGTTCTGCTCGCTCCTGACCCGCTTCAACACCGCGCTGTCCTCCCGGATGGCGGCGCAGGGCGTACCGGGACCGGAGGCCCAGTCGCCGTCCTGACCGCCGTACGGCGACGGGAGTTCCGCCTGTACACCGCGGAGCCCCGAGCGCCCGTACACGCAGACCCACCACGCGCGCGACGCACGCAGGGGCGGACGCCGACACCGCCCGGGCTCCAGGCACGCGTGGTCCGGTCGTGCGCGGCTCTTGACCTCGGGGCCGCCCCTGGCCTGATATGAGACCGGGTCCCGTCGTACGCGGCCGGGCCCGCATCCTCAGGGTCGCCCTCAGGCGGGAGGCGCGGTGCGACAACGGCATGCGTCCCGGGCAACCCGTCGGGCCCGGGAATTCGAGGCGTTCGTCGCGGGCGCGGCCGGGCGGCTGCTGCACGCCGCGACCCTGCTCACCGCGGAGGCCCCCGACGACAACCCCCGCGCGCGGCGGCTGCTGACACGGTCGCTGGCCCACACCTACGCGTCCTGGGACCGGCTGCGCGGCGAGGATCCCTACGACCGCACCCGGCAGCACCTGGCCACCCGCTTCGCGCGCGGCGCGTGGCACCACCACGGCGGTCTCGGCCGCTCCCGCCCCCACCCCGCCGGTCAGCTGGCCCCGCTCACCCCGCAGGAGCGGCTGATCCTGGTGCTCAGGCTCTACGAGGGCGTCGCCGAGGAGCAGACGGCGGCCCTGCTCGGCCTGTCACCGGAGCGCGTCCGGGCGATCTGCCACCGGGCGACGACGACCCTGCTGCACCGGCGGCGGGACCCGGCCCCCGCGGTGACGGCCGCAAAGGCGGTGCCGTCATGAGCCGGTCCGACCGGGGCCGTCCCGGCAACGAGAGCGGTCCCGGCATGGGGAGACGGGCATGAGGGGGAACGACCGCGAGGCGGCCGTGCGGCGGCTGCTGGAGCAGGCGCCGCGGGCCGTGCCGCCCGAGATCCACGTGGAGGCGGTGCGCCGCGGCGGCCGCATGCTGCGCCGCAGGACCCTCGCCCGCCGCGCCCTGTGGCTGCTGCTGTTCGCGGCGACCGTGGCGTTCACCGTGTGGGCGCTGACGGCCCGCCCCTGGGTGGAGCCGCCCTCGCACACGACCCCACCCCTCACCGGCTGGTGACCCGGCCGGGATCGGACTAACCGAGGGCCTGCTGCAGGTCCTCCAGCAGGTCGTCGGCGTTCTCGATGCCGACGGACAGGCGCACCAGGTCGGCGGGGACCTCCAGGGCCGAGCCGGCCGCGGACGCGTGGGTCATCCGGCCCGGGTGCTCGATCAGCGACTCGACACCGCCGAGGGACTCGCCGAGCGTGAAAACCTTGGCCCGGTTGCAGACCTCGACGGCCGCCTCCTCGCCGCCCTTCACGCGGAACGAGATCATGCCGCCGAACGCCTTCATCTGCTTGGCGGCGACCTCGTGGCCGGGGTGCTCGGGCAGGCCCGGGTACAGCACGCTCGTCACGCGCGCGTGCCGGGAGAGCATGTCGGCGACCTTCGTGGCGTTCTCGCTGTGCCGGTCCATGCGCACCGCGAGCGTCTTGGTGCCGCGCAGCACCAGCCAGGAGTCGAAGGGCCCGGCGACCGCGCCCATCGCGTTCTGGTGGAAGGCCAGTTCCTCGCCCAGGTCGGCGTCGTCGGTGACCAGGGCACCGCCGACGACGTCCGAGTGGCCGCCCATGTACTTCGTCAGCGAGTGCACGACGACGTCCGCGCCGAGCGAGAGCGGCTGCTGGAGGTAGGGCGTGGCGAAGGTGTTGTCGACGACGAGGCGGGCGCCCGCGTCCCGGGCGACTTGGGCGACGGCGGCGATGTCGGTGATGCCGAGCAGCGGGTTGGACGGGGTCTCCACCCACACGACCTTGGTCTTCGGGGTGAGGGCGGCCCGTACGGCGGCCGGGTCGCTCGTGTCGGCGACCGACCACTCCACGCCCCAGCGGGCGACGACCTTGGCGAACAGGCGGAACGTGCCGCCGTAGGCGTCGTTGGGGATGACCACGTGGTCGCCGGGGGTGAGCAGCGTGCGCAGCAGGCAGTCCTCGGCCGCCAGTCCGGACGCGAACGCGAGGCCACGGCGGCCGCCCTCCAGGGCGGCGAGGTTCTCCTCCAGCGCGGTCCGCGTCGGATTGGCGCTGCGGCTGTACTCGTAGCCGCCGCGCAGCCCGCCCACGCCGTCCTGCTTGTAGGTCGACACCTGGTAGATGGGCGGGACGACCGCGCCCGTCAGGGGGTCGGCGGTGTTGCCCGCGTGGATCGCGAGCGTCTCGAAGTGCTGACTGATGTGCCTGTCGCTCATGGGCACCGAGGGTAGTGCGCCGACGCTAGGCATGCCGGATTCCGCGGCCGGCCGGGCCCGGACCCGGGTTTTCCCCAGGGTGGCGGGGACCGCGCGGCCAGGTTTTCCACAGGTTCGCGGATCAGGTTGGCCAATTGTCGGCACGGTCTGGTTCGCTTGTTGCATGGAGATTCTCTGGGTCCTGATCGCACTGGTCATGCTGGGCTTCGTGCTGCTCCCCTTCCTGCGGCGCGGGCGCGGTGCGATCGGGCTGGTCTCGCCCGACCACCCGGACGCCGCGGACCCGGCGAACTACGGCTTCGTCCGCGAGGAGGAGCTCGACATCCGCATGCCCGGCCCCGACCAGGACCTGCTGGACGTCCTCGACGTGGTGCAGCGCACGCAGGACTACCGCGCGGCGCAGCAGCTCCTCGCGGGCACGGAGACGGAGGGCGAGCGGCGCTGGCAGCGCGTGCAGGCCTTCGCGGGTGCGGCCTCGCTGGAGCTCGCGCAACGGCCCGGCGGCGTGGGCGAGGCGCCGGGCGGGCAGTGGCTGCGGGTGTGGCGGGCCGAGGCGCCCAAGGACGCGGGCGGCGCGGCGGTGCACGCCGAGTTCCTGGTGCAGCAGGCGTGGCGGACGGCGACGCCCGGGACGGACGAGTTCCGGATCATCATGGAGGAGGCGAAGGCGGCGTGCGGCGAGGCGGCGCTGCTGGCCCCCGGCGATCCGATCCCGTACATCGTGGAGCTGTCGGTGGCCCGCGGGCTGGGCTACTCCCAGAAGGACTTCGAGCAGCTCTGGCTGAAGATCCTGGACCGCGCCCCGAACCACATGGGGGCGCACCTGGCCGCCCTGCACTACTGGTGCGAGAAGTGGCACGGCTCGCGTGAGCTGGCCTACTCGTTCGCGGAGGCCGCGGCGGCCCGGGCCCCGCAGGGCTCCCTGCTGGCGGCGATGCCGCTCTTCGCGGTGTTCGAACACCTCCCCGAGGTGACCCTGGTCAGCAGCTTCTGGCAGACGGAGGTCGTCACGAAGGCGGTCCACGGCGCGTTGCACGCGGTGCACTCGGCCCGCCCCGACGACCCGATGCTGGCGCACGTACGGCACATGCTGGTCTTCTTCCTGGTCCGCGGCGAGCGCTGGGCGGAGGCCATGAACCAGCTGGTGCGCGTCGACGGCCATGTGGGCGCCCTGCCCTGGACCCTGTCCGCCGACCCCGCGGCGGAGTTCGCGGTGTACCGGGCGCTGGCGGTGGCGGGCTACGAGGCGAACGGCGGCAACCCGGCGAGCCTGCCCCACTGAGCACGGCCCGGGTCGGAATTCCCCCCGGTCGCCGCACGTTGTGAGGGGCGTCGCCCCGTGCGGGTGTCACGCCGACGTCGCCCCGTGCGGGTGTCACGCCGATTGGAGACGCATGTTCCTGCACAGCCGTACGCCCCAGCTGCCGACCCCCGAGCAGGCGCTGCCCGGCCGCCCGGAGCCGGCGTTCACGGTCCCCGACCGCCACACCGTCCTCGGCAACCCGCTGCTCGGCCCCTACCCCGAGGGCCTGGAGACCGCCGACTTCGGCCTGGGCTGCTTCTGGGGTGCCGAGCGCAAGTTCTGGCAGCTCCCGGCCGGTGTGTGGACGACCCTGGTCGGCTACCAGGGCGGCCACACGGAGAACCCCACGTACGAGGAGGTCTGCTCGGGCCTGACCGGCCACACGGAGGTCGTGCGGGTGGTGTACGACCCGGCGGTGATCTCGTACGAGCGCCTGCTGAAGACGTTCTGGGAGGCGCACGACCCCACGCAGGGCTTCCGCCAGGGCAACGACGTGGGCACGCAGTACCGCTCGGCGATCTACACCCACTCCCCCGAGCAGGAAGCCGCGGCCCGGGCCTCCCGCGAGTCGTACCAGAAGGTCCTCACGTCCTCCGGCTACGGCGGCATCACCACGGAGATCGTCCCGGCCCAGGGCCGCCCCTTCTACCCGGCGGAGGGCTACCACCAGCAGTACCTGGACAAGAACCCGGCGGGCTACTGCGGCATCGGGGGCACGGGCGTGTCCTGCCCGGTCGGTGTGGCCCGGGCCGAAGGCTGACGACCGTCGGCCGTGCCGGGGGTCCGGCACGGCCCGAGCACCCGGGGACCCACTAGGGTGCCCCCGTGACTGCGCCCCTGAGTACCTCCAGATCCCGTGCCGCGTTGCGGATATCCGCGCGGATCTCCGCCGAGTTGCTGCTGGTGTTGGCCGGACTGGCCGTGGCTCTGTGGCTTTTGGGCCGGATGTGGTCGGTGGTGTGGCCGCTCGTCGTCGGGCTGCTGCTGACCACGCTGACCTGGCCCGTGGCCCGGTTCCTGCGGCGGCGCGGGTGGCCGCCCGCGCTCGCCGCGTCGGTGGTGACCGTGCTGTTCCTGCTGGTCGCCGTGGGCGTCGTGGCGTTGATCGCGGTGCCGGTGGCATCCCAGTCGGGTGAGCTGACCGACGGTGTGGTGGAGGGCATCCAGCGACTGCGCGAATGGGCCGCCGGGCCGCCGCTGAACATCGGGGACGCGCAGATCAACAAGGCCTTCGACAGCGCGGTCGCCCGCGCCCAGGAGGGCCTCGGCAGCATGGTGGGCGCTGTCGTCACGGGCGTGAGCACGGTGGTGAACGGCGTCGTCACCGCCGTCCTGGCCCTGTTCCTGATGTTCTTCTTCCTCAAGGACGGACCGCGGTTCCTGCCCTGGCTCGCCCGTCAGCTGCCCGGCCGGCTCGCCACGGACGTCCCGACCGTGTTCGCACGCGGCTGGGCCACGCTGGGCGCCTTCGTGCGGTCCCAGGCGGCCGTCGGCCTGCTGGACGCCGTCCTGATCGGGCTGGGCCTGTGGATCCTGGGCGTCCCGCTGGTGCTGCCCCTGGCGGTGCTGACCTTCGTCTCCGCGTTCGTGCCGATCATCGGCGCGTTGTTCGCCGGCTTCGTCGCGGTCCTCATCGCGCTGGTCTCCAACGGCCTGACGGACGCGCTGATCGTGCTGGCCATCATCGTCGTGGTGCAGCAACTGGAGGGCAACGTCTTCCAGCCCATGATCCAGAGCCGGGGGCTCGGTCTCCACGCGGCCGTGGTGCTGCTGGCCGTGACGCTGGGCGGCAGTCTGGCCGGCATCGTCGGCAGCCTGCTCGCCGTGCCGGTCGCCGCGCTGATCGCCGTCGTCTGGAACTACGTGCGCGAGCAGCTCGTCGAGACGGCGGCCGCACCGGGCCCCGACGATCCGGGCCCGGACGATCCGGACACCGCCGCCGTTCCGTCGTAGGCGGCCGGGGCGCGGCCGGGGCACGCGAACGGCCCCGCCCAGGTCGCGGCGCTCCTCCACGCCTGTGAGGCTGCAGGCGGAAGGAGCTCCGCCCCATGATTCCTGTCGCAGCGTCACCCGTGCGCCTGGAGGCGTCCGTCGATTCCCGGCTGTCCCGCTGGATGTGGCTGGTGAAGTGGCTGCTCGCCATCCCGCACTACGTCGTGCTGGTGTTCCTGTGGATCGCGTTCGTCGTCGTGACCGTGATCGCCTTCTTCGCCATCCTGTTCACCGGCCGGTATCCGCGGTCCCTCTTCGACTTCAGCGTCGGCGTGCTGCGCTGGAACTGGCGGGTGAGCTACTACGCGCACACCGCGCTCGGCACCGACCGGTACCCGCCGTTCACGCTCGCCGACGTGCCCGACTACCCGGCGCACTTCGACGTCGCCTACCCGGAGCGGCTGTCCCGCGGGCTGGTCCTGGTGAAGTGGTGGCTGCTGGCGATCCCGCAGTACATCGTCGTCGGGATGTTCGTCGGGGGCGGCTGGGGCTGGGACGGGAGGGACGGCTGGCGCGGTGGCGGGGTGGTGCCCTTCCTCTCCCTCGTCGCGGTGGTCGTCCTGCTGTTCACCGCCCGCTACCCGCGGCACCTCTTCGACTTCCTGATCGGCCTCGCCCGCTGGACGGCCCGCGTGACGGCCTACGCCGCGCTGCTGACCGACCAGTACCCGCCGTTCCGTCTGGACATGGGCGGCCGGGAGGCACCGCCCGCGCCCGCGCCCGGCCCCCCGCTGACCAAGACCTGACCTCCGCGACTGTCCGCAGCCCCGGCGGAATCCCTTCCTCCCGCCTTACGCTCCTTCGCATGGTTCTCAGACGAGCGTTACAGGTGATCATGGTCATGGCCCTGGCCCTCGCGGGGGCGGTCCAGGGCACGGCGCACGCCGAGGAGGGCGCGCCGGTGACCGGACGGCAGCTGCTGTTCTACAACCACGCCTACGGCGTGCTCGACCGCGAGACCGCCGACGCCATCGAGCACTCCTCCTACCTGCGGGAGTTCGCCCACTTCCAGGTCCGCACCACGACCGGGTCCGGCGGGCAGACCTGGACCGGCCGCTATCTGATGGGCCGCGAGACCTACCTCGAACTGTTCGGCGTGGGCGATCTGCCCGGAAAGGACGGCACCCTCGGCGCCGCCGGCCTGGGCGTGTCGACCGAGCGCGCCGGTGACCTGCCCACGGTGACCGAGCGGCTGCGGGAGCTCGGGATCAGCGACCCGGTCGCGTTCCGGCAGACGCGCGACTTCGGCGACGGCGTGCCCGTGCCGTGGTTCGACGCCGTGTTCACCACCGACCAGTACGACGTGTTCGGCGCCTGGGGCATGGAGTACCGGCCGGAGTACTTCGCCGACCCGCGCAGCAACACCGAGCCCGCCGCACACCCCGGCGACGTGGGCCGGGAGCGCTATCTGCCCGACACCTACCGCGACCGGCTGATGCGGGACGTGACCGGCGTCCGGCTCGCGGTGACCGCGCGGGACCTCGCCGGCACGGTGCCGCTGCTGAAGGCCGGCGGGTTCGCCGTCCGGTCCCTGCCGGGCGGGGGCGTCGTCGCCAAGGGCGGCGGCACCACCCTCCGCTTCGACGTCGTGCCCCTCGACCAGGTGGGTCTGCGGCAGGTCGAGATGGCGCTGAACCGGCCGGTGCCGTACCGGCACGAGGAGCGGATCGGCCACTCATCCCTCGTCGTCGGCCCCGGCGCCCACGCCGTGTGGACGTTCGGGGACCAGGACGGGCCGAGCCCCGCCGGCTGACGCCAGCCCCGGAGGGCCGTGGACACCACCTGGGGGTGTCCACGGCCCCCTAGCCCAGCCTTTCCTCCAGGAACCGCTCCCAGGTCCGCTTGCCCGTCTCCGCTCCCGACAGAGTCAGGTTCGCCCCGGCCCGGTACGCCCGCCCCGCCTTCCCGGGGATGCGGACCGGCAGCATGGGGCGGCGCCTGCCGCGCAGGCGGAGGTAGGGGCGGGCCAGGGCGGCCAGGTCGTGGACGTGCGGCCCGGCCATGTCCGGGACCAGGCCGGACGGGCCGCCGAGGGTCAGTTCCACGAGGCGGGCGGCGACCTCACGGGAGTCGACCGGCTGGAGCCGGAGGCCCCCGGGGACCGGGAACACCGGCAGCTTCGCCATCTTCTCGACCATGGTCAGGGTGAGGTCGTGGAACTGGGCCGCGCGCAGGGTCGTCCACGGGATGCCCGATTCCGCGACGGCCCGCTCCGATTCCAGCTTGGCGCGCATCCAGGCCAGCGGGACCCGGTCCGCGCCGATGACCGAGATGTGCACCAGGTGCCGCACCCCGGCCCGGGACGCGGCGCGGACCAGGGTGCGGGCCGCCTCGTCGTCGCCCTTGGGGCCGCCCGCGAGGTGCAGCACGGTCCGCGCGCCCGCCACGGCGGCGGCCACGCCCTCGCCCGTCAGCAGGTCACCGGTGACGTACTCGACGCCGTCCGCGGCCGGGCGCGGGCTCCGGCTGAGGATCCGCACCTCGTGGCCGGACGCCCGCAGCAGCGGCACGACGTGCCCGCCGAGGGTGCCCGTGCCGCCCGTGACCAGAATCGGTGATGCCATGACCGCTCCCCGGCTCGTCGCTTCCTCTGTCGCCTTCGCCGGTATGACGGACGGCGGCAGGAGGATGTGACGAGCCCGGGGCGGGCGGGCGGTGGGCGGGGGTCAGCCGCCGCTGCCGTAGGGCCTCGTGATGATCTCCAGGCGGTGGCCGTCCGGGTCGTCGAAGTACGCGCCGCGGCCGCCGTCGTTGTGGTTGATCTCGCCGGGGCGGCTGTGGAAGGGGTCCGCCCAGTACGTCAGACCGGCCTCCTGGATACGGGCGAAGATCTCGTCGAACTCCTCCTCCGAGACGAGGAAGGCGTAGTGCTGCGGCGTGATGGCGCCGGGGCTGTCCATGAAGTCGAGTGTCACGCCGTTGGGGATCTCGACCGGGAGGAACGGTCCGTAGGGCGGGCTCACGTCGAGCCCGAGGATGTCGGCGAGGAACCGGGCCGAGGCGCGCTTGTCGTGGGCGACGACGATGGTGTGGTTCAGCTGCACGGTCATGGTGGGCCTCCCCTGGCGGACCCCCCTGGGGCACTCCCGTCGTGTACCCCGTTGGTACGCCGCTTGTACCCTCTCGTGCGTCTTCGAACGCCGGACGCGCCCGAGGGCCCCGGCGCACGGTCGGGGCCCTCGGAAACGGTCTCAGCCGGTCAGATGGTGGCCGTGTCGATCACGAACCGGTAGCGCACGTCGCTGGCCAGCACGCGCTCGTACGCCTCGTTGATCTGGTCGCCGCGGATCAGCTCGATCTCGGCACCGAGGCCGTGCTCGGCGCAGAAGTCCAGCATCTCCTGGGTCTCGGCGATACCGCCGATCAGGGAGCCGGCGAGGGTCTTGCCGCCGCCGATCACCGAGAAGAGGTTCAGGGAGATGGGCTCCTCGGGGGCGCCGACGTTGGCCAGCGTGCCCTCCGTCTTCAGCAGCGACAGGTAGGCGCCGAAGTCCAGCGGGGCCGACACCGTGGAGACGATCAGGTCGAACGTGCCGGCCAGCTCCTCGAAGGTCTTCGGGTCGCTGGTGGCGTAGTAGTGGTCCGCGCCCAGCTTCAGGCCGTCCTCACGCTTGCGCAGGGACTGCGACAGCACGGTCACCTCGGCGCCGAGCGCGTGGGCGATCTTGACGCCCATGTGGCCGAGGCCGCCCAGGCCGACGATCGCGACCTTCTTGCCGGGGCCGGCACCGAACCGCTTCAGCGGCGAGTAGAGGGTGATGCCGGCGCACAGCAGCGGCGCGGCGACGTCGAGGGGCAGGGAGTCGGGGATGCGGAGGACGAAGTTCTCGTCGACGACGACCTTCTGCGAGTAGCCGCCGTAGGTGGGCTCGCCGTCCTTGCCGATGCCGTTGTACGTCGGGATGTTGCCCTGGACGCAGTACTGCTCGCGGCCGGCCTTGCAGTTCTCGCACTCGCGGCAGGAGTCGACCATGCAGCCGACGCCCACGCGGTCGCCGACGGCGAACTTGGTCACGCCGGGGCCGACCTCGGCGACGACACCGGCGATCTCGTGGCCGGGGACCATCGGGAAGATCGCCTCTCCCCAGCCCTCGTGGGCCTGGTGGATGTCCGAGTGGCAGATGCCGGCGAACTTGATGTCGATCAGGACGTCGAACTCGCCGACCTGGCGGCGCTCGATGGTGGTGCGCTCCAGGGGAGCCTTGGGAGCGGGAGCGGCGTACGCAGCAACAGTGGTCATGCCGGGGTTTCTCCTAGCAAAGTCTCTGTGCCCGAATGCCTTCTGGATGTTCCGACCGGGCACGATCACCAGCGTGCCGGAGCCGCGAGGGTTCACCCAGACCACGGTTTTGCGTACGCACAGCGTGCGTACCACTGGCGGGGTCAGGCTGCCGTGCGTACGACCGGGAATACTGGGACGCATGGACGAACAGCCCGAACCCGCACGGACGGCCGGCGGCGGCCTGGACCGGCGTGCGGAGCTCAGCGAGTTCCTGCGCACCCGGCGTGCCCGGCTGAAGCCGGAGGACGTGGGGCTGCCCGACTTCGGGCGGCGGCGGGTGCCTGGGCTGCGCCGCGAGGAGCTGGCGCAGCTGGCCGGGGTGTCCGTGGCGTACTACACGCGGCTGGAGCAGGGCAACGGCCGCAACGTCTCGGCGGAGGTGCTGGACGCGATCGCGCGCGCCCTGCGGCTGAGCGACGCCGAGCACGCGCACCTCACGCACCTGGCGAAGCCGAAGCAGCACAAGAAGAAGCCGGCGGCGCGCAGCCGGCAGGTGCGGCCGGCGCTGCGGCACCTGCTGGACTCGATCGACAGCGTCCCGGCCTACATCGTCGGGCGCCGTTCGGAGATCCTGGCCTGGAACCGGATGGCCGCGGCCCTCTTCGGCGACTGGGCGGAGCTGCCGGCGCCGGAGCGCAACTGGGCGCGGCTGGTGTTCCTCAGGCCCGAGTACCGCGAGCTGTTCGTCGAGTGGGACCAGAAGGCGTCCGACATCGTCGGCTATCTGCGCATGGACGCGGGCTGCCACCCGGACGACCCGCAGCTGTCCGCGCTGGTGGGTGAGCTGTCGGTGAAGAGCGAGGAGTTCCGCCGCCTCTGGGCCGCCCACGACGTCAAGGAGAAGAGCCACGGCGTCAAGCGCATGCGCCACCCCCTGGTCGGCGACCTGACCCTGTCCTTCGAGACGTTCCGCCTGGTCGACGACGCCGAGCAGTCCCTGATCACGTACCACGCGGAGCCGGATTCGTCGTCGGCGGACGCGCTGCGGCTGCTGGCGAGCTGGGGGGCGGACGCGCTGCGCTCGGGCACCGGGGCGTCATCCGCCCCGCCGGCCTGACGCACAGTCCCTGCCGCCCCACCCGTCATGACTGGTACGGCGGAGCCGCCCTCATCCCTGGTAGGGCGGAGCCGCCCCCCATGTCCACGTGGGCACCGCCTGCTCCGCCGGAGGTTTCGCGCCCGGGCTGGAGAAGTGGACGGCGAGCCGTGTCCCCCACTCCACGTAGGCCAGGAACGCCGAGCGGAACTCCGCGTCGGTCGGCAGGCCCGCCTCGTCGGCGGCGTCCTGGACGAGGTTCACCCAGCGGCGGCGCTGGGGCTCGGTGATGTGCTTGCCCGCGTGCTTGGCGACCATGTGGCCGTGTCCGCCCTGGCTCCGCGAGTAGGCGGGCGGACCGCCGAAGACCTCGCCGAGCCACAGGGCGACGTGCTCGGCGTGCTCGGGGGCCAGCCCCGCGAACACCGGAGCCAGCAGGTCGTCCTTCAGCACCCTGCCGTAGAAGACCTCGGTGAGGCGCGAGAAGGCCTCCGCGCCGCCCGCCCAGTCGTACAGCGTGGGGACGGCGGAACCGGCGCCGCGCACGGCGGTCGACTCGTAGTGGCGCATCTCCTCGATGTTCTCGACGTACGGGCGGATCTCGGCGAAGAAGCCCGGGAACTGCTCTGAGGTGCGGAAGCCTTCGAGGTGGTCCTTCACCGAGGTCCAGGTGATGCGCAGGATGTAGTGCTCGCGGTCCTCCGCGCAGTGCGTCAGCTCGTAGTCGACGCAGTGGGGGGACGCGGACAGGTGGGCCGCGGCGCGGCCGTAGGCGGCCAGGAACTCCGCCGAACGCTGCTCGGGGACGCGGTACCGGACGTACTCGACTGTGTGGGCCGTCATGGCACCACGGAAGCACGAACCGCCCGCCGGACGCTTGTCTTCCGGCGGGCGGTTCGCTTCAGGCGCTACGGATCACTTGCCGTAGTACGCGTTGTAGATCGATATCGTCGACTTGTTGCCCTTCTTGTCGGCGATCTTGGCGTGGAAGGAGATGGCCTTCCCCTTCTCCGGGTTCTTGACGGTGATCTTGCCGTTCTTGACGTCGAGCTTCTTCCAGGTCTTGCCGTAGTCGTACGACACGTACACCGACAGCGACTTCAGGTTGCTGCCCTTGGCCGCGCCCTCGACGGTGACCGGGATGCTGGCCGTCTTGCCGGCCGGGACCTTGCTGTCCAGGCCCGTGGCCGCGTTGAAGCGGGCCGTGGAGGCGGGCAGCTGCTTGATGTCGCTGGTCTTCTTCGAGCGGAACGTCCAGCTGGCGTCGATGCGGGTGGAGGCCGCCGCGACCTTGACGCTGCGCTTGACCGACGTCGTCAGCTTGTACTCGGCGTCACCGGCCGGCACCTTGAACGGCTTCTCGCCGAACAGCGGGTCGTCGTTGCTGCCGACCTTCTTGCCGTTGCGGTACAGCGTCGTGGCGGCCGAGGTGAACTGCGAGTAGCCCACGTTGCCCTTGCTGTCGGCGAACAGCGGCAGGGAACCGTAGATCTCGTTGTTCTCGCGGAAGATGCCGAAGTCGGCGTTGAGCCGCGGTCCGAAGACGGCCGTGTTGACGGTCTTGGAGTAGCTCTTGCCGGCCGCGTACTTCTGCTGGCCCATCGCGTAGGCGGCCTCGTCGACCGGGAAGCCGTCCTGGTCCACCCCGCCGTACTGGGCGAACTCGAGCTGCCACTCCACACCGCCCTGGGCGGACAGGTGCAGCGTGCGGGTGCCGGGCAGGGTCTGCGGGATGCCGATCGAGGAGGCGCCGGTGCTCCACGGCATCCAGCCCACCGCGCTGACCGCGCCCTTCTTGCCGCTCGCCGCGGCACCGAGGCCGACCTTCACCGTGGCCAGCTCACCGGCCTTGTAGTGCTTGGTGAAACCGGTGGCGAGCTGCTTGACCGGCCCGCCGGCGACGATGTCGTACTCCTCCTTGTCGCCCTTGCTCCAGTGGCCGTCCCACTGCTGGGTCACCGAGCCGTCGGTGATCTGCGGGCCGACGTGGGCGGTGCGGATGTCCCCGAAGGACTCCAGCCACCAGCCGAAGCCGTAGCTGTTGTCACCGGCTTCCACGGTGTAGTCCGCCGAGGCGAACTCGGACTTGGCGCCCGGGGCGGGGACGGTGATGTCCACCGCCTTGGCCTTGCGGGCGTCCAGCGTGACCGTCGTGTTCTTGGTGACGTTCAGCTTGGGCTGCGCGAGCCAGTCGACGCCCTCGAACTTCTCCGGGTCGTCGCCCACGTAGACGTTCGAGTTGAGGATGTAGGTGCCCTTGGCGAGCCGCGCGGTGACCGTGCCGTCCTCGTCGTACGGCATGGCCCCCTTGCCCTTGGCGAGGCCCGCGATGCCGGTCAGGTCGGCGCTGTAGTTCTTCGCCGGCTTGCCGTCGCGGTTCAGGACCTTCAGCGTGACGTCGTACGACTCCACCTCACGCTGCACCGCCGCCGCCGTGCGGATCGTCTGGCCGCCGCCCGTCGCCGTCACGTACGAGGAGTACGCGCCGTCGACCGTGCCGCCCAGCTTGGTGTTGACGGTGAACGGGACCGAGGCCTTGCCGCCGGCCGGGACGGTCACCGAGGTGGCGCCGAGCTTGAAGAAGCCGGCCGGGGCGGCCTGGCCCTTCGGGTTGGTGGCGGTCGACGCCAGCTTCAGCGTGACGTCCTTCGTACCGAGGTTGCGGTACGTCAGTTCCTTGGTGACCGGCTTGTCGTCGGTGTGCGGCCACTGCTGGACGCCGAAGCTCACGGACGCCGGCTCGGCGATCACGGACTGCTTGATGGCCTGGTCGACCTGGATGCGGCCCGAACCCTGCTGGAACGGCGTGTACTTGCCGCCCTTGGTGGAGCCCGTGAGGGCGCCCTTCAGCTCGGCGTACTTCCACTCGGGGTGCTGCTGCTTCAGGATCGCCGCCGCGCCCGCGACGTGCGGGGTTGCCATCGACGTACCGGAGATCGTCATGTAGCCGGCCGGCTTCTCGCCGACGTCCTGGGCTATCAGGTTGCCCGGGGCGGAGGCCGCGGTGATGTCCACGCCGGGCGCGGTCACGTCGGGCTTGAGGGCGCCGTCCATGCCGGGGCCGCGGCTGGAGAAGTCGGCCAGCACGTCCTTGTCGTCGACCGCGCCGACGGTCAGGGCCGCGGCGGCGCTGCCCGGGGAGCCGATGGTCTGCTCGCCGAAGTCGCCCTCGTTGCCGGCGGCGATGGCGAACAGGACCCCCTTCTCCTCGGAGAGCTTGTTCACCCCCGCTTCCAGCGCGTCGATCGCGGGGGTGTCGCCGCCGCCCAGGCTCATGTTGATGACGTCGGCGCCCTCGGCCGCGGCCCACTCCATGCCGGCGAGGATCTCGGAGTCGCTGCCGAATCCGCCGTCGTCGAGGACCTTGCCGTTGAGGATCTTCGCGCCGGGCGCGACGCCCTTGTACTTGCCGCCGGACTTCTTGCCGGTGCCGGCCGCGATGGAGGCGACGTGCGTGCCGTGGCCGACCTTGTCGGTGGTGTCGGGCGAGGTGGTGAAGTTCTTGGCGCCGACGACCTGGCCCTTGAGGTCGTCGTGGGTGGCGTCGACACCGGTGTCCAGGACGGCGATCGTGACGCCCTTGCCGTCGTAGCCGGCCGACCACGCCTTGGGCGTGCCGATCTGCGGGACGGACTTGTCGAGGCTGGCCTTGCGGACGCCGTCGAGCCAGACGTGCGCGATGCCGGAGGCGGTCCTGTCGCCGTTGGTGACCGCGTCCCACAGCTCGGGCGCGTCCTCCTGCGGCGCCTGCACGGCGTCCGCGTTCAGCGACTTCAGCGAGTGGCTCAGCGTGCCCGCGTCACGGACGTCGGCCTTGGCCGCGGCCGCGCTGCCCTTGTAGCCGACGATGACCTTCAGGCCCTTCTTCTGGGCCTTGCGGGTCGCGGACTTGTTCAGCTCGGTGACGTCGAAGAGCCGCTGGTCGAGCTTGCCGGTGGCGACCAGACGGGCCGCGTCGGCCGGGATCACGAGGGTGTGCCCGTCGAGCTTGCGGACCTGGACGGGAATGCCCTCACGGCCCTTCGCCCGCTCCAGGCCGACGACACGGCCCTTGGCGTCGAGGGCGACCCGGTCGCCGGTGATCAGTGTGACGTGGTGCTTGGCCGTGAGCGAGGCCGACTTGGATGCCGCGGCCGTCCGCTCGGCGTCGGCCGACGCCGGGCTGGTCATGCCCGCCGCCAGGGCCACGGCTGCCGCTGTGGCGACCGTGGCCGCGTACGCCCTTTTCACTTGTCTGCGCAAGTTTCCCCCTTGCAGATGTACCGGGCGAATTCCCCGTTCACCCGGCCGGGGGTGGTCTCGCACGCATACGCGTACACCCCCCGGAATACGCAGTATGCCGACAGGTGATCAGTCGCTCAATAGATGAGAAGACGGTAAGAAATCCGTCGGCCGACTGTTACACGGCCGCCGGAACTCTGTTACAGGCTTGGGCGATTGCGCACGCGTGTTCTCCTTGACAAGAGCGGATGCCCGGCACACGCCCGACGAACGACGATGCCGCCGCCCGCCCGTGAAGGGCGGACGGCGGCATCGGGTCGTGGACCGGGGAAGCCGTCAGACGGCCGAACCCGCCTTCCACTGCGTCCAGTTCATGTTCCAGCCGTTGAGGCCGTTGTCCGGGGCGATGGTCTTGTCGCCGGTGTTCTCCACGACCACCACGTCACCGATCATCGAGTTGTCGAAGAACCACGCGCCCGGCGTGTTCGGGTCGTCCGCGCCCTTGGCGTCCTGGAGACCGACGCAGCCGTGGCTGGTGTTCACGTTGCCGAAGATGGACTTCGCGCCCCAGTAGTTGCCGTGGATGAACGTGCCGGAGGTGGACAGGCGCATGGCGTGCGGCACGTCCTTGATGTCGTACTCGCCCTTGCCGTCGTCGTCCGTGAAGCCCACGGTCGCGCCGTTCATCCGGGTCTCCTTGAACTTCTCGGAGATCACCATGCGGCCCTCGTAGGTCTTGTTCTCGGGGGCACCGGCCGAGATCGGGATCGTCCGCACGACCTTGCCGTCCTGCGTGACCTTCATCTGCTTGGTCTTCGCGTCGACGTAGGAGATCTGGTTGCGGCCGATCTTGAAGGTGACCGTCTTCTGCTGGACGCCGTAGACGCCCTCGGCGCCCTCGACACCGTCGAGCGCGAGCTTCAGCGTGACGGTGGAGCCTTCCTTCCAGTAGTCCTCGGGCCGGCAGTCCATGCGGTTGGCGTTGAACCAGTG
Source organism: Streptomyces sp. SudanB52_2052 (assembly GCF_964272415.1). NCBI lineage: Bacteria > Bacillati > Actinomycetota > Actinomycetes > Kitasatosporales > Streptomycetaceae > Streptomyces > Streptomyces sp. SudanB52_2052. The sequence continues at coordinate 3,433,036 of NZ_OZ186796.1, forward strand.
GCAGGCGACCTCCTGGCCGCTGGTCGTGCTGACCTCGACGCCCTTCTGGACGGCCGCCTTGTTGGTGATCGCCTTGTCGAAGTTGATCGAGACCGGCATGCCGACGCCGACGGTGGTGCCGTCGTCCGGGGTGAAGTTGCCGATGAAGCTGTTGGCCGGGGAGACCGTGGTGAACGAGGCGTTCTCGTGGGCGACGCGACCGTCGGAGTCCTTCGCCTCCGCCGACAGCTTGTAGGTGGTGGAACGCTCCAGCTGCGCGCTGGGCTTCCAGCTGGTCTTGTCGGCGGATATCTGGCCGCTGACCTCCGTGCCGTCGGAGGTGGTCATCTTCACGTTCGTGAGCGTGCCCTTGCTCACCGTGACGGCCGCGGAGTTGTTGATCGAGGCGTTGTTCGAGCCGTCCTTGGGCGTGATCTTGATCTGGGCCTCGGAGGTCTTCTTGGCCGCCGCCTCGTCGACCTTCGACTGGGAGCTGTCCCCGCCGTCGCCGCCCGAGGCGTTGTCGTCGCCGCCGGAACACGCCGAGAGCACCAGCACTCCGCCGAGCAGTGCGGACGCGACCGTCAGGCCCCTGCGCCGCTTACTGACCGTCATCACACGCTTCTCCATCGTTGCCGATTTCCCCAAAACCCCGAGTGTCCCCGTCAGAAATCCAAGTGCCCCCGTCAGGACTCGCGAGTCCTCGTCGAGAACTGTCAACGCTACGACCGGTTCGCCCGGTTCCCCAGGTCACCCAGGTGTGGGGATCACCACGTCCGTGGCGTACGGTGCCGGGCGATGCGGCTGCGGTCGATGCGCCCCATGAGACGCGAAGACCCCGGACGGCGGTTGCCGCCCGGGGTCACCCATTTCCCCGGCAGTCTCAGCGGTCGCCGTCCTCGTCGTCGACGACATCATCCTCGTCGAGGTCCCAGTCCGGCGAATCGGGGTCGTAGTCGATCCGTTCACTGCTCCAGGAGGCCTGCTGGAGCTCCACCCCCGGCACCTGGCTGACCAGGTCGAACGGATCAACGAGATACGCGAGGGCCTCGGCGGTGTCCTCCGTCACAGCGCTCTCGGCGTGGGTCCGTTCCGCCGCGGGCATCCCGGCGTCGTCGGCGAGACGACGCAGCGCGGACTTGGTGACGGCGTCGGGGTCCTCGACTTCGAGAACGACTTCCACCCGAACCCGTACAAACCGTGATGTCTCTGGAGTGCTCATGGCGGGAGCGTACGGCCAAGAGCTCCCGTGACTTTCCCGTGACCCGCGCCTTTCACTAACATCGCCCCACACGGCCAATTCGCCGACGTCACAAGGGGATCGATATTCCGTGTCATCCGCTCGCCGCCCGTTGCTGACCGCCACCGCCGCGGCGACCCTGCTGGGCGCCCTGTGGTTCGTCCCGTCCGCCAACGCGACGTCGGACTCCCCGGTGAGAGACGCGGTCGGGACGAGCCCGTCGCCGCTGGTCACGGAGCAGGCGCGGATCGCCGCGACGACCGCCGACACCTCCGTCACCGGTACCCGGCTGGCCGACACCGGCAGCTTCGACAGCACCCCGTACGTGATCGGCGGGACCCTCTGCCTCACGCTGGGCGCCGGGTTCGTGGTGTATTCGGTCCGCCGGGAACGGCTCGGTTTCTGACCGCACTTGACGAGGGCCCCGCCGGTCGGCGAGGCCCTTCTTCTGCTCTGCGGGCCGCTCTGGAGGTCCCTGCGCTGCCCCGCGGGCCGTTCTATCGGAGCGGTCCGGTGACGGTCTCCACCGCGGCCAGCAGCCGGCCCTCGCGCAGGAACGCGTCCGCCACCGCCAGGTCGGGCGCCAGGAACCGGTCCGGTCCGGGGCCCTGGACGCCCGCGTCCCGCAGGGCGTCGATGACCGCCCGCGACGCGGGCGCCGGGGTCAGCCCCTCGCGCAGTTCGATCGCGCGCGTGGCGGCGTACAGCTCGACGGCCAGGACCCGGGCGAGGTTGTCGACGGCCGTGCGCAGCTTCCGCGCCGCCGACCAGCCCATCGAGACGTGGTCCTCCTGCATGGCGGAGGACGGGATCGAATCGGCGGACGCCGGTACGGCGAGCCGCTTCAGCTCGCTCACCAGCGCGGCCTGCGTGTACTGAGCGATCATCAGGCCCGAGTCCACACCGGCGTCGTCGGCGAGGAAGGGCGGCAGGCCGTGGCTGCGGTTCTTGTCGAGCAGCCGGTCGGTGCGCCGCTCCGCGATGGAGCCGAGGTCGGCGGCGGCGATGGCGAGGAAGTCCAGGACGTAGGCGACGGGCGCCCCGTGGAAGTTGCCGTTGGACTCCACGCGCCCGTCGGCCAGGACGACGGGGTTGTCCACCGCGGAGGCCAGCTCTCGGTCGGCGACCAGCCGGGCGTGCGCCAGGGTGTCCCGCCCGGCCCCGGCGACCTGCGGGGCGCAGCGCACCGAGTAGGCGTCCTGGACGCGCGGCGCGTCGTCCTGGTGATGGCCCGTCAGGCCCGAGCCCTTCAGCACGGCCAGCATGTTGGCGGCGCTGGCGGCCTGCCCCGGGTGCGGCCGGATGGCGTGCAGCTCGGGGGCGAGGACCTTGTCGGTGCCGAGCAGGGCCTCCAGGGAGAGGGCGGCGGTGACGTCGGCGGAGCGGTAGAGCGTGTCCAGGTCGGCCAGGGCCATGACGAGCATGCCGAGCATGCCGTCGGTGCCGTTGAGGAGGGCGAGGCCCTCCTTCTCGCGCAGTTCGACCGGCTGGATGCCGTGCGCGGCGAGGAGTTCGGCGGCCGGGCGCACGACGCCGTCGGGGCCCTCGGCGTCACCCTCCCCCATGAGCGTGAGCGCGCAGTGGGACAACGGCGCGAGGTCGCCGGAGCAGCCGAGGCTGCCGTACTCGTGCACGACCGGGGTGATACCGGCGTTGAGGAGGGCGGCCATGGTCCGCGCGACCTCGGGCCGTACGCCGGTGTGCCCGGAGCAGACGGTCTTCAGCCGCAGGAACATCAGGGCGCGGACGACCTCGCGTTCCACCCTCGGCCCCATCCCGGCTGCGTGCGAGCGGACGATGTTGCGCTGGAGCTGGGCGCGCAGCTCCGGGCTGATGTGCCGGGTCGCCAGGGCGCCGAAGCCGGTGCTCACGCCATACACGGGGTCCGGCTTGGCCGCCAGCGCGTCCACGATCTCGCGGGCCGCGGCGAGGGCGGCCACGGCCTCCTCGGAGAGCTCGACGCGGGCGCCGGCACGCGCCACGGCGAGCACGTCGGACGCGGTCACCCCGGACGTCCCCACCACCACAGTGTGCATATCCATATTCAGGAGCGTACGCAGTGAATTCGATGATGTCACCACTGGGGGGCGGGGTTCGCCCCTTACTGATGCGTCACACCGCCGGACGGCTTCAGGGCGCGTGCCGGCCGCGGAAGCGCCGGCGTTCGCCCTCGGCCTCCTGGGACGGCTCGTCCGCGAGCCGCACCACGGGATCGTCCGGCCCGGCCCGGCCGGCGACCACCGGCCGGGTGGCCCGCTCGGCCTTGGCCCGGTACTGGGCGGCGTCGGCGAGCCGGAACAGTCGGCGGGCGGAGCGTACGGGCCCGATCGGATCCTCGGTGGACGCGACACCGCAGGCCACGCCGTCCCCCATCTCCAACTCGGCGGCCCGGCGGCACAGTTCGCCGGCCGCCTTCACGACCTGGTCGGCGGGCGGCCCGACGGCGAGCAGGCAGAACTCGTCCCCGCCGAGCCGTGCCGCCAGGGCCCCCGGCAGCATGGCCCCGCACAGCGACAGCACCGAGCCGAAACGCTCCAGGAGCCGGTCGCCGGCGGCGTGCCCGTGGGTGTCGTTGACCCGCTTGAGCCCGTTGAGGTCGCAGACGACCAGGCTGACGACGGATCCGTCCCGGCGGTGCCGCTCGATCGCCCGCTCCAGGCGTACGTCCACGGCACGGCGGTTGGCGAGCCCGGTGAGCGCGTCGGTGTACGCGAGGCGGCGGGCCTCCTCCAGCCGCTCCGTCTGGGCGATGCCGGCGGCCACGACGGAGGCGAGGACGGTGGCGAAGTCGGCGTCGGCCCGCTCGAAGACGGGCTCCCCGACCGGCCTCGCCACGTACAGCTCGCCCCAGGCCCTGCCGTGCAGCACGATCGGCGCGACCACGCAGCAGCCGCGGCCCCGGCGGCGCAGGGCGGCGACGCGCTGGTGGCAGTACCCGGGCTGCCCGGCGGCGGGCCCTGCGGCGGTCTCCACCCACGCGTCCGGCTCCCCGCCGCCGGCCCACTGCTCGTGCAGGAACTCGGTGATCTCCGCGAACTGGTGCACCGGATACGCCTCGTCCTCGGGGAACTCCTCCTCCCCCTGGGCCAGCTCGCCGACGTTCACGAGGACCTTCAGCCGCCCGAGCTCCCGCTCCCACACCGACAGCGCGGCGAAACTCCCGCCCAGCGCCCGGCACGCCCCGGCAGCCGCGGCACGCCACGCCTCACGTGACCCGTGCGCCGCCGCCATCCCCTGAGCCAACGCGACGACGGCCGCGAGCCGTCTGTCCTCACCCATCACTCCAGGCTAGGGAGTTTCCAGCCAGACTGACCTGTTTACGACGCGAACGGGGACGACTTGGCATGGGGACGACCCAGCGGCGGACACATGTCGGATCACTCCCCCGGCCACTCCGGCTTGCGCCGCTCGTTGAACGCCGCGACGCCCTCCGCCCGGTCCCCCGAGAACGCCACGGCCCGCCACGCCGCGTCCTCCACCTCCAGCCCGGCCCGCAGATCCAGCCCCTGCCCGAGCCGCAGCGCGCGCTTCGCCGCCCGCAACCCCACCGGCGAGTTCCCGGCGATCCGCGCCGCCAGCGCCAACGCCTCCTCCCGGTCCCGCCCGGCCTCCACCACCTGGTCGACCAGCCCCAACTCGCCCGCCTCCACGGCCTCCACCCGCCGCGCCGAGAAGATCAGCTCGGCCGCCCGGGCCGCCCCCACCCGCCGCGGCAGCAACTGCGTACCGCCGCCGCCGGGAATCACCCCCACCGACACCTCCGGCAGGCCCACCACCGCCGTACGGTCCGCCACGATCACGTCGCAGGCCAGCGCCAGCTCGAAGCCGCCGCCCAGCGCGAACCCGTGCACCGCCGCCACCGTCGGCACCGGCAGCTCCAGCACCGCGGTGTACGCCCCGCGCGTCACCGGCCGCTGCCGCAGCAGATCCGCGTCGCTGAACGAGTTCCGCTCCTTCAGATCGGCCCCGACGCAGAACGCCCGCTCATGCGTCGAGGTCAGCACCACCACCCGGACGTCCCGGTCCTCCCCCAGCGCCGCGCACGCCCCGGCCAGGCACCGCGCCATCTCCGTCGACACGGCGTTCATGGCCTTGGGCCGGTCGAGGACGAGCTCCGCGACATGCCCCTGCTCATGCCGCCGCACCAGCACGAACTCACCGAACCGTTCCTCACTCATGACACCCTCCGGTTAACGCGGGTTAACAACATCGCGTTCCGATCATCGCAGCCGCGCCGCACCCGCGAAAGAGCGGACGCGTCCGGTTCCCGCACCCACCACCCGCCCACCCGTTCGAGTGACATCCCCCCAACTCGGGCCCGACCGCCCATGGCAGCGCATAACGTGCGTCAGCCACGGCGCACTGGGGGCGCGTGCGCATCGGGAGGGACCGTGATGACGACGAACACGCCGGCGACGCCGCGACGGAACACCGGGGCCGTCACGGCACCCCGCCGACCTGAGCCGGCCAGGCCCTACGAATCGACCCCGTACGAACCGGCCCCGGCGGAACCCGGTCTCTTCACCCCCCGCGTCCGCGGCCGCCACCGCAAGCCCCGCCCCCGCAAGGTCCTGCTCGCCGCCGGTGGCCTGGCCCTGGCCGCGGGCGCCCTGAGCCTCGTACGCCTGGCCTCCGGACCGAGCACCGACAGCGTCGGCACCGTCGAGGCCGAGCCCCGCCCGGACCCGGTCCCCACCGGCGCGGACGAGGCCGCCGACACCGCCGCGAGCTTCCCGGCCGCCGGACCCGAGGCGAGCCCCTCGTCACCCACCGCCCTGGGCGGCCTGACCCCGTCACCGGCCACCCGGGGACCGGCGGCCTCCCGCGCCCCGGCCACCACGACCGACGCGCGCGGGACGGACGGGGTGCCCAGGGCCGTCGCGCCCGGCGCCACGACCGTCCCCGACCGGCCGAACGCCCCGGCGCCCGCCCCCACGGCGGACACCCCACGCCCGGCCCCGACCGCACCCCCGAGCGGGGCGGCGCCCGCCCCGGCTCCCGAGCCCGACGAGCCGAGGAAGCCGCCGAAGAAGCCCCAGGACCCCGGCCTGTGCGTGCCGGTCATCGGCCTGTGCGTGGACACACCGGGCGACCGCGACTGAGCCGGGCTCGCCCCCTCCGGTGGCTTACGGCCGCACGTCCCGCCGCGTGAGCAGCCACGGCTCCACGACGCCCAGGCCACGCACCGGCCGCTGCCACATCGGCTGCAGCGCGAACCGGTACTCCGGCGGCTCCTCGCCCTCCTTCTCCGCCGCCGCGGCCTCCTCGGCCGCCTCCGCCTCGGAGGCCGGGGCGTCCTGCGTGCGGATCAGCTCCTCGGCGAAGGCGGTGTCGACGAGGACGGCGTCCTTCGGAGCTATCGAGGTGAGCCGGGACGCCAGGTTCACGGTCGTACCGAAGACATCACCCATACGGGTGGTCACCGTGCCGAACGCCATGCCGACGCGCAGCTCCGGCATCGTCTCGTCGTGCGCCATGGTCTCGATCAGCCGCAGCGCGATCTCGGCGGCCGTGCCGGCGTCGTCGGCGGCGTACAGCACCTCGTCGCCGAGGGTCTTGATCAGCCGTCCGCCGTTCGCGGCCACCAGGTCGGCGGCCGTGGTCTCGAAGGCCTCGACCAGCTCGCCGAGCTCCTCCTCCTCCATCCGGCGGGTCAGCCGCGTGAACCCGACCAGGTCGGCGAAGCCGACGGCGAGCCGGCGGTCGACCATCTCCTCGTCGTCGGCGGCCTGCACGACCCGTCCGGCCGAGGCTGCGAGCTGGCGGCGCCAGACGTAGACCAGGAACTCCTCCAGCTCGGGCAGGAGCAGCTCGACGATCGGGTACGTCACCTCGGTGCGCGTCATGCCCGGCTCGGGCGGCTCGGTGAGCCCCTCCAGGAACGAGTCGATCTGCCACTCGGCGAGTCGCGCGGTGGTCTGCCCGGTGGACCGGGCCACCTGGACGGCCATCGCCTCGCTCAGCAGGCCCGCTTCGACGAGGCCGGCGAGGCGCCGCAGTGCCAGGACGTCCGCCTCCGTGAGGGCCTTGGCCTGCCCGATGTCGGCGAAGCCCATCGCCCGCCAGAAGCGGGAGGCCAGTTCCATGGAGACACCGGCGCTGCGGGCCGCCTGGAACGGGGTGTAGCGGCGCTCGGCGCCCAGGATGAGCTGTTCCAGCCGCAGGGCGAGCGGATCCTCGCCGGGGTCGGCGCCCTGCGCGTCCGTGCCGGAACCCGAGTCGTCGACGGTCACGCGTGCTGCCCTTCCGATCTGTCACGGTCATGTATCGACCGGCCTCAACTCTACGGCAGGTGTGCGCCAGCTCACTCCGTTTGGTCTGGCCGGGGGTGGGGTGCCCGGCGTTTGCTCGGCACGCGGCGTCAGTGCCCGGCCTCCCTGGGGGCTGCCGCCCCCAGGCCCCCGCTTCGGCCTGAACGGACTCGTCCTCAATCGCCGGACGGGCCACTCGGCGCGCCCCGGTCTCAGCCTCAGGCAGGCCGCAAGTGCACGATGTCCCCCGCCCCCACAGGCTCCTGCACCCCCTCCCCCGTCGCCAGCACCAGCCGCCCGTCCCCGTCCACCGCGACGGCCTCTCCCACCACGGCCCGATCGCCGGGCAACTCCGCCCGCACTTCCCGCCCGAGCGTCGCGCACCCCGCCGCGTACGCCTCCTGCAAACCGCTCACCCCGGGGTCACCCCCTGCCGCACGCCACTTCCCGTACCACTCCTCCAGCGAACGAAGCACTGCCCGGAGCAGCGGATCCCGGTCCGTGCTCACGGCCCCGGCCAGCGCCAGCGACCCGGCCGTCGGCACGGGCAGCTCGTCCTCCTTCAGCGTGACGTTGATGCCGACCCCGATGACGACCCCGTCGTCACCGGCCCGCTCGGCGAGGATCCCCCCGGCCTTGCGTTCCTCTCCCCCCACGGTGACCAGCAGGTCGTTCGGCCACTTCAGAGCCGTGTCGACACCCGCCGCCCGCGCCAGCCCCGTCGCCACCGCGACGCCCGTGAGCAGCGGCAGCCAGCCCCACCGCGCCACCGGCACCTCGCCCGGCTTGAGCAGCACGGAGAAGAACAGCCCCGACCGGGGAGGGGCCGTCCACTGCCGGTCCAGGCGCCCCCGCCCGGCCGTCTGCTCCTCGGCGACGAGCACCGCCCCCTCGGCGGCCCCGCCCTCGGCCGCCCGGGCCACCAGGTCGGAGTTGGTCGAGCCGGTGCGCTGGACGATCTCCACCTCCGACCACAGCCCTCCCTCCCGCACCAGTCCCCGGCGCAGGGCGGTGATGTTGAGGGGCGGCCGATCCAGGTCGGACCAGCGGCTCCCGTTCGGCTCTGATGCATCGCGCGGCGTCATGCAAGCCACCCTAGGTGTGGTAAACGCCGCACTGCCGATGCGGAGGCACCCCACTACGCTACGGATGAGTAACCGTCCCCCCTTTTTGAGCAGGCAGGGAGCCGCATCCCGATGTCCGAGCCGGAAGAGCAGCAGCAGCCTGACATTCACACGACCGCGGGCAAGCTCGCGGATCTGAAGCGCCGCATCGAGGAAGCGACGCACGCCGGCTCCGCACGCGCCGTGGAGAAGCAGCACGCCAAGGGCAAGCTGACGGCCCGTGAGCGGATCGAGCTCCTGCTCGACGAGGGGTCCTTCGTCGAGCTCGACGAGTTCGCCCGGCACCGTTCCACCAACTTCGGCCTCGACAAGAACCGCCCGTACGGCGACGGCGTCGTCACCGGGTACGGCACCGTCGACGGCCGCCCGGTCGCCGTGTTCTCGCAGGACTTCACCGTCTTCGGCGGGGCGCTGGGCGAGGTCTACGGGCAGAAGATCGTCAAGGTCATGGACTTCGCCCTGAAGACCGGCTGCCCGGTCATCGGCATCAACGACTCCGGTGGCGCCCGCATCCAGGAGGGCGTGGCCTCCCTCGGGGCGTACGGCGAGATCTTCCGCCGCAACACCCACGCCTCCGGCGTCATCCCGCAGATCAGCCTGGTCGTCGGGCCGTGCGCGGGCGGCGCGGTCTACTCCCCGGCGATCACCGACTTCACGGTCATGGTCGACCAGACCTCGCACATGTTCATCACCGGCCCGGACGTCATCAAGACCGTCACCGGTGAGGACGTCGGCTTCGAGGAGCTGGGCGGCGCCCGGACCCACAACGCGACTTCCGGGGTCGCCCACCACATGGCGGGCGACGAGAAGGACGCGATCGAGTACATCAAGCAGCTGCTGTCGTACCTGCCGTCCAACAACCTCTCCGAGCCGCCCGCCTTCCCGGAGGAGGCCGACCTGGAGGTCACGGACGAGGACCGCGAGCTGGACGCGATCGTCCCGGACAGCGCGAACCAGCCGTACGACATGCACGCGGTGATCGAGCACGTCCTGGACGACGCCGAGTTCTTCGAGACGCAGCCGCTGTACGCGCCGAACATCCTCACCGGCTTCGGCCGGGTCGAGGGCCACCCGGTCGGCATCATCGCCAACCAGCCGACGCAGCTCGCCGGCTGCCTGGACATCAAGGCCAGCGAGAAGGCGGCCCGGTTCGTGCGCACGTGTGACGCCTTCAACGTCCCGGTCCTCACCTTCGTCGACGTCCCCGGCTTCCTGCCCGGCGTCGACCAGGAGCACGACGGCATCATCCGCCGCGGCGCCAAGCTGATCTACGCCTACGCCGAGGCGACCGTCCCGCTGATCACGATCATCACCCGCAAGGCGTTCGGCGGCGCCTACGACGTCATGGGCTCCAAGCACCTCGGCGCCGACCTCAACCTCGCCTGGCCCACCGCCCAGATCGCCGTCATGGGCGCCCAGGGCGCGGTCAACATCCTGCACCGCCGCACCCTCGCCGAGGCCGAGGCGGGCGGCGAGGACCTGGAGGCGGTCCGGGCCCGGCTGATCCAGGAGTACGAGGACACCCTCCTCAACCCCTACGTCGCGGCCGAGCGCGGCTACGTCGACGCGGTGATCCTTCCGTCCGACACCCGCCGGCACGTCGTGCGGGGTCTGCGTCAACTGCGGACGAAGCGGGAATCCCTGCCTCCGAAGAAGCACGGCAACATCCCCCTCTAGCCACCAGGAGCCCACATGACGATCAAGGTCGTACGGGGCAACCCGACCCCGGAGGAGCTGGCCGCCGCCCTGGCGGTGGTCAGGGCCCGCGCCGCGGCGGCGGCCGAGACGCCGCCCGGCGCGCCGACCCCTCGCGACTCCTGGTCCGACCCGTCCCGCATCGCGGCCCACCGCCTGCCCCAGCCGGGTCCGGCGGCCTGGGGCCGCACCTACTGGCCGGCCTGAAGCTCTCCGGGCGCGGGGAACCGCGCACGGCGGAACAACGCGGGGCGCCGATTTGAGTACGCCTACTCAGGCGCCCCGCCCTGCCAGGCCGCACGCTGGACTCATGCTGTGGTCCGACCCCGAGAACGAACCGCCCCAGGAACTGCGTGACATGCAGGGCAAGCTGCGGCGGCTGAGCGTTCTCCTGGCCCTGGCCATGGTGCTGGCGATGCTGGTGATCGGTGTGAGGTGAGGCCGCGACGGCTCGCCGATACGCTGAACGCATGACAGATCAGCCGCGCCGCCGACTCGTCCTCGCCTCCCAGTCCCCCGCCCGGCTCGGCCTGCTCCGCCAGGCCGGCCTCGCCCCCGAGGTGATCGTGAGCGGCGTCGACGAGGACGCCGTCACCGCCCCCACCCCCGCCGAGCTGGCACTCGCCCTCGCCGAGGCGAAGGCCTCCGTCGTGGCCGCGCGGCCGGAGGCCAAGGGCGCGATCGTGATCGGCTGCGACTCGGTGCTCGACCTGGACGGCCAGGCCCTCGGAAAGCCCGCGGACGCCGAGGAGGCCACCGCCCGCTGGAAGGCGATGCGCGGCCGGGCCGGCACCCTCCAGACGGGCCACTGCGTCTACGACACCCTGCAGGGCCGCTACGTCTCCGCCACCGCGTCCACGATCGTCCACTTCGGTGAACCCACCGACGAGGAGATCGCCGCCTACGTCGCCTCCGGCGAACCCCTCTACGTCGCCGGGGCGTTCACGCTGGACGGCCGCTCGGCCCCGTTCATCGACGGCATCGACGGCGACCACGGCAACGTCATCGGCATCAGTCTGCCCCTCGTCCGCCGGCTCCTCGCCCGACTGGGGATCGGCATCACGGAGTTGTGGGCGTCGGCTCAGAAGTGACCGGGGACCCGTCGCCGCCCTTCCCGCCCTCGGGCGCGGCGTCGGCGGGCTCGGCCGGACGGTCGTACGTCATCAGCAGCAGCACGATCAGGGCGAGCACCAGCACCATGAACAGGAACGCGGGCCAGCCGACGAGCCCCCAGGTGAAGGCGCCCAGGATCCCGTGCACGACCGCCGCGCTGATCAGCAGCACACGCCCGAAGCCCGCCGGGGGCCGGTTCCGCAGCGCCACGAGCAGGGCGACCAGGCCGCACAGCGCGAAGTAGAGGCCGAAGGCGATCCCGCCGATCTTCGACGACACCGACATCATGTGCGGGTCGAGCCCGGCCAGGGACATGTCCTGCCGGTCGACGACGACCCCCAGGAACCAGTTGAGCCCCGCGATGCCGAACGCCTCGGCGAACAGCACCACCGCCACGATCCACGCCACCGGCCTGCGCACCACCGGGCCCACCCACTTACCCCTAGTACGTTCGAGAGACAGCGCGAACGCTACTAACGAGTAAACCCGGGGACAAGAGTTCGACGGCGGGCAAAGAATCATTGGGCCATTCGTAGGGACTCCACAAAGAAACTGAGTGGCCCGCAGCACGTGATGACAGAGACCTTCCCCACAGGGGACGGCTAGGGTTTCCCGGAGGAGTGCTGCGTACTGCGGTGCGACAAGGGATTTTGCGGGTCGAGCGAGCCTCGCATCACGCTCCGTGTGGGCAAGCTCACCACTGGGGACGGGTCGAAGTGCCGTGTCGGCAGTCCCTAAACTCGGCTTGTTTCAAGGAGGGAGCCTCAATCGTGCGCAAGGTGCTCATCGCCAACCGTGGCGAAATCGCTGTCCGCGTGGCCCGGGCCTGCCGGGACGCCGGGATCGCGAGCGTGGCCGTCTACGCCGACCCGGACCGGGACGCTCTGCATGTCCGCGCCGCGGATGAGGCGTTCGCCCTGGGCGGTGACACCCCGGGCACCAGCTACCTCGACATCGAGAAGGTGCTGAAGGCCGCGCGGGAGTCGGGCGCGGACGCCATCCACCCCGGCTACGGCTTCCTCTCCGAGAACGCCGACTTCGCCCAGGCGGTCCTGGACGCGGGCCTGATCTGGATCGGCCCGCCCCCGCAGGCGATCCGCGACCTGGGTGACAAGGTCGCCGCCCGGCACATCGCGCAGCGCGCGGGCGCCCCGCTGGTGGCGGGCACGTCCGACCCGGTGTCCGGCGCCGACGAGGTCGTCGCCTTCGCCGAGGAGCACGGCCTGCCCATCGCCATCAAGGCGGCGTTCGGCGGCGGCGGCCGCGGCCTGAAGGTCGCGCGCACGCTGGAGGAAGTGCCGGAGCTGTACGACTCGGCGGTCCGCGAGGCCGTGGCGGCCTTCGGCCGCGGCGAGTGCTTCGTCGAGCGCTACCTCGACAAGCCTCGCCACGTCGAGACCCAGTGCCTGGCCGACCAGCACGGCAATGTGGTGGTCGTCTCCACCCGTGACTGCTCCCTCCAGCGCCGCCACCAGAAGCTGGTCGAGGAGGCCCCCGCGCCGTTCCTCTCCGACGCGCAGGTGGAGGAGCTGTACCGCGCGTCGAAGGCGATCCTGAAGGAGGCCGGTTACGTCGGCGCCGGCACGGTCGAGTTCCTCGTCGGCCTCGACGGCACGATCTCCTTCCTCGAGGTCAACACCCGTCTGCAGGTGGAGCACCCGGTCACGGAGGAGGTCGCCGGCATCGACCTGGTGCGGGAGATGTTCCGCATCGCCGACGGCGAGGAGCTGGGCTACGACGACCCGGCCCTGCGCGGCCACTCCTTCGAGTTCCGCATCAACGGCGAGGACCCGGGCCGCAACTTCCTGCCCGCGCCCGGTACGGTCACCACCTTCGCACCGCCGTCCGGCCCGGGTGTCCGCCTGGACGCGGGCGTGGAGTCCGGTTCGGTCATCGGCCCCGCGTGGGACTCCCTGCTGGCGAAGCTGATCGTCACGGGCCGCACCCGCAAGGAGGCCCTGCAGCGGGCCGCCCGGGCCCTGGAGGAGTTCCAGGTCGAGGGCATGGCGACGGCGATCCCGTTCCACCGCGCGGTGGTGAAGGACCCGGCGTTCGCGCCGGAGCTCACCGGTTCGTCGGACCCGTTCACGGTCCACACGCGCTGGATCGAGACGGAGTTCGTCAACGAGATCAAGCCGTTCGCCGCGCCGGCCGACGCCGAGGCGGACGAGGAGCCGGGCCGCGAGACGGTCGTCGTCGAGGTCGGCGGCAAGCGGCTCGAGGTCTCCCTGCCGTCCTCGCTGGGCATGTCCCTGGCCCGTACGGGCCTCGCGGCGGGCGCCAAGCCGAAGCGCCGCGCGGCGAAGAAGTCGGGCCCGGTCGCCTCCGGCGACACCCTCGCCTCCCCGATGCAGGGCACGATCGTCAAGGTCGCGGTCGAGGAGGGCCAGGAGGTCAAGGAGGGCGACCTGGTCGTCGTCCTGGAGGCCATGAAGATGGAACAGCCCCTGAACGCCCACAAGTCCGGCACGATCAAGGGCCTGTCGGCGGAGATCGGCGCGTCGGTGACATCCGGCGCGGCGATCTGCGAGATCAAGGACTGAACCGACCGAGCACTTCACCAACGGCGCGGCCCCTGACGGGGCCGCGCCTCACTCAGCTGCGGGCATGCGTGCCGCTAGGGGCGGCACGGGTGGGCGCAGCAGCACCCCGCGGCGCCGGGTTGCGCAACGCCCCGCCCTCAGCGACAACGCTGAGCACCCGATACCCGGCAGCAGCTCAACTCACCGCCGCCGCAGATCCGCAACCCGCGCCCGCTCCGCCCCCGGACTCTGCTCACCCAGCATCGAGGCGGACCGCAACCCGCCCCCGCCCCCCGGCACCTGCCGCCGAGGCCCGGGCAATGGCACGTCCCGACGCTGCTGGCGCGCCGGGACGGAATCACCCCCCGGGCCCCCCACCCCCGCCGAAGAACCCCCCTGCCCCCCGGCCACGGCGATCTGCACGCCCTGGTCGGCAAGTGCCTGGAGTTCCGTGGCCGCACGGTCGTCGTGCGCGGGCGGCTCGTCCGTCACGAGGCGCGTGATGAGATCCGTCGGCACGGTCTGGAACATCGTGTCCGTCCCGAGCTTGGTGTGGTCCGCGAGGACCACCACCTCCGCGGCGGCCTGCACCAACGCCCGGTCGACCGACGCCGACAGCATGTTGGACGTGGACAGCCCCCGCTCGGCGGTCAGCCCGCTCCCGGACAGGAACGCCCGCGACACGCGCAGCCCGTGCAGGGACTGCTCGGCACCACTGCCCACCAGGGCGTAGTTCGAACCGCGGAGCGTACCGCCGGTCATCACGACCTCGACCCGGTTGGCGTGGGCCAATGCCTGCGCCACCAGCAGCGAGTTGGTGACGACGGTCAGCCCGGGCACCCGCGCCAGCCGGCGGGCCAGCTCCTGGGTCGTCGTACCCGCCCCGACCACGATCGCCTCTCCCTCTTCCACGAGATTCGCGGCGAGGTCGGCGATGGCGGTCTTCTCGGCGGTCGCGAGATGAGACTTCTGCGGAAAGCCGGACTCCCGCGTGAAACCGCCCGGCAGTACCGCACCGCCGTGCCGGCGGTCGAGGAGTCCTTCTGCCTCCAGCGCGCGCACGTCCCGCCGTACGGTCACTTCGGAGGTCTGGACGACGCGGGCGAGCTCACGGAGCGACACGGCCCCGTTCGCTCGCACCATTTCGAGGATCAATTGGCGACGTTCTGCAGCGAACACGAAACTGACAGTAACGCCAGCGACCGTCTGCTTTCAGCAGTTTGCGCTGAATAGCAGAAGATGTTCGCACGGAGCAGCGGGAAGTGGTATAGGGCCTAGTCGCCCCGCCTATGCCGTACGCATGGTCGAACACTCCCCGTGACCAGCGAGGAGCCGGTTTCGGCCTCAGCCGTCGCCGTTCATCTTCCGGGTGTGCAACTGCCGTGCCACCTCCGCGATCGAGCCCGAAAGGGAGGGGTAGACGGTGAAGGCGTTCGCGATCTGTTCGACTGTCAGATTGTTGTCGACCGCGATCGAGATGGGGTGGATCAGTTCCGAGGCGCGCGGCGCCACGACGACACCGCCGACCACGATGCCCGTGCCCGGACGGCAGAAGATCTTGACGAAGCCGTCGCGGATGCCCTGCATCTTGGCGCGAGGGTTGCGCAGCAGCGGCAGCTTCACGACCCGGGCGTCGATCTTCCCGGCGTCGACGTCGGCCTGGGTGTAGCCGACGGTGGCGATCTCCGGGTCGGTGAAGACGTTCGACGAGACGGTCTTCAGGTTCAGCGGGGCCACGGCATCGCCCAGGAAGTGGTACATGGCGATACGTCCCTGCATGGCGGCCACGGACGCGAGGGCGAACACGCCCGTCACGTCACCGGCCGCGTACACGCCCGGAGCGGTCGTGCGCGACACCTTGTCGGTCCAGATGTGACCGGACTCGCGCAGCCGGACGCCGGCCTCCTCCAGCCCCATGCCCGCGCTGTTGGGCACGGCACCGACGGCCATGAGGCAGTGCGAGCCGGTGATGACCCGGCCGTCGGCCAGCGTGACCTCGACCCGGTCGCCGACGCGCTTGGCGGACTGGGCCCGGGAACGGCCCATGACGTTCATGCCGCGCCGCCGGAAGACGTCCTCCAGGACGGCCGCCGCGTCCGGGTCCTCGCCGGGCAGCACGCGGTCCCGCGAGGACACAAGCGTCACCCGCGAACCCAGCGCCTGGTAGGCACCGGCGAACTCGGCACCGGTCACACCGGAACCGACCACGATCAGCTCTTCCGGCAGCTCGTCGAGGTCGTAGACCTGGGTCCAGTTCAGGATCCGCTCGCCGTCCGGCTTGGCGTCCGGCAGCTCGCGGGGGTGTCCGCCGGTGGCGATCAGCACCGCGTCCGCCGTCAGCGTCTCCTCGCTGCCGTCGGCGGCGCGCACCACGACCTTGCGCGACCCGTCGAGCGCCTGCATGCCCTCAAGGCGCCCGCGGCCGCGCAGGACACGCGCCCCGGCACGTGTCACGGAGGCGGTGATGTCATGCGACTGGGCGAGCGCGAGCCGCTTCACACGCCGGTTGACCTTGCCCAGGTCGACGCCCACCACCCGGGCGCTCTGCTCCATGGGCGGGGTGTCGTCGGCGACGATGATGCCCAGCTCCTCGTACGAGGAGTCGAAGGTGGTCATCACCTCGGCCGTGGCGATCAGGGTCTTCGACGGGACGCAGTCGGTGAGCACCGACGCCCCGCCCAGACCGTCGCAGTCGACGACGGTCACCTCCGCACCGAGTTGCGCGGCGACCAGCGCCGCTTCGTATCCGCCGGGTCCGCCACCGATGATCACGATCCGAGTCACGTACTCCATTGTCCCGCACCCCCCAGGGCGGCACCGCCCCGGGGCGGCTCTGTTACGGGAGTGACGCCGTTCGGCCTGTCGTACCCTCTCCCCATGTCGCTCTACGCCGCGTACGCCGGCAACCTCGACGCGCGGCTGATGTCCCGCCGCGCCCCGCACTCGCCGCTGCGCGCCACCGGCTGGCTGAACGGGTGGCGACTGACCTTCGGCGGCGAGCACATGGGCTGGGAGGGCGCCCTGCCGACGATCGTCGAGGACCCCCTCTCCCAGGTCTTCGTCGCGCTGTACGACATCGCCCCCATGGACGAGGAGTCGCTCGACCGCTGGGAGGGCGTGGGCCTCGACATCTACCGCCGCACACGGGTACGGGTCCACACCCTGGAGGGTGACGAGCAGGCGTGGGCCTTCACCCTCAACGCCTACGAGGGCGGTCTGCCCTCCGCCCGCTACCTGGGCGAGATCGCCGATGCGGCCGAGTCGGCCGGCGCCCCGCACGACTACGTCATGGAACTCCGCAAGCGCCCCTGCTGACGACCGCCCGGGGCACCGCCTCGTCGGAAACGACAAGACAACGATCGTCACCCCGTGAGCTCTGCCATCTACGCGCGTAGGCATTCACCGGCTACCCTCATCGGCGTGAACGCATCTCTTCTTCCGGACGACATCCAGGGCGACCCCCACGCCGCCGCCGACGCCGCCGCGGCCCGCCTGCGCGAACTCACGGGCGCCGAGACCCACGACGTCGCCCTCGTGATGGGCTCCGGCTGGGCCCCGGCCGTGGACGCCCTCGGCGCGCCCGAGGCCGAGCTCCAGGTCACCGAGCTGCCCGGTTTCCCGCCGCCGGCGGTGGAGGGCCACGGAGGCAAGATCCGCTCCTACCGGATCGGCAACAAGCGCGCCCTGGTCTTCCTGGGCCGCACGCACTACTACGAGGGCCGCGGCGTGGCCGCCGTCGCCCACGGCGTCCGCACGGCCGTCTCGGCCGGCTGCAAGACGGTCGTCCTCACCAACGGCTGCGGCGGCCTGCGCGAGGGCATGCGCCCCGGCCAGCCGGTCCTGATCAGCGACCACATCAACCTCACCGCCACCTCCCCCATCATCGGCGCCAACTTCGTCGACCTCACCGACCTCTACTCCCCGCGCCTGCGGGCCCTGTGCAAGGAGGTCGACCCCACGCTGGAGGAGGGCGTCTACGCCCAGTTCCCCGGCCCGCACTACGAGACTCCGGCCGAGATCCGCATGGCCCGGGTCATCGGCGCGGACCTGGTGGGCATGTCGACGGTCCTGGAGGCGATCGCCGCGCGCGAGGCGGGCGCGGAGGTGCTCGGCATCTCCCTGGTGACGAACCTGGCGGCGGGAATGACGGGCGAACCGCTGAACCACGAAGAGGTGCTGCAGGCCGGGCGCGACTCTGCGACGCGGATGGGCTCCCTGCTCGCCCAGGTCCTTGGCCGTCTGTAGGAAACCCGGCACTGGAACTGAGGCCGGGTGGGCCCGCAACCCGGCGGAGCGGGGTGCCGCTTCTTTGGGACGGGTGCCGCCCCTACAGCACGATTGCCCGCAGCCAAGCGGAACCGGCGGCCCGCCCCCACGCACCCGCAGCCGCCGGACGACGCAAGGGGACGTGTCGGGGGGTGTCCGCCCGCAGCGGTTGGCGCGTCAACGGGGGGTTAGTCGGTACGCAACCCCATCGCGCCGTTCCGAGGACGGACACCCCCCGGCGCGGACCCGACCCACCACCCGGCGGCAGGCGCAAGCACGCGCACCCCCACCGAAGCAGCCACAGGCCGCCGCAGGCACCCCACCCCACCGCCGGAGGCACCCGGCACCGACCAACGAGCGAGAGGCTGACACCACACCGTGCACGACGAACTCATCGCACAGGCCCAGGCGTGGCTCACCGAGGACCCCGACCCGGACACCCGCGCCGAGCTCGCCCGCCTCATCGACGCCCAGGACCACGCCGAACTCGCCGCCCGCTTCTCCGGCACCCTCCAGTTCGGCACCGCCGGCCTCCGCGGCGAACTCGGCGCCGGCCCCATGCGCATGAACCGCTCGGTCGTCATCCGCGCCGCCGCGGGCCTCGCCGCGTACCTCAGGAAGCAGGGGACCCCGCACGGGGACGACACGGCCGGCCTCGTCGTCATCGGCTACGACGCCCGGCACAAGTCGCACGACTTCGCCCTCGACACCGCCGCCGTCATGGTCGGCGCGGGTCTGCGCGCGGCGATCCTCCCACGCCCCCTCCCCACCCCCGTCCTCGCCTTCGCGATAAGGCACCTCGGCGCGGTCGCCGGCGTGGAGGTCACCGCCAGCCACAACCCGCCCCGCGACAACGGCTACAAGGTGTACCTCGGCGACGGCTCCCAGATCGTCCCCCCGGCGGACGCCGAGATCGCCGCGGAGATCGCCGCCGTTCCGTCCCTCACCACCGTCCGCCGCCCCACCGAGGGCTGGGACACCCTCGACGACAGCGTCCTCGACGCCTACCTCGCCCGCACCGACGCCGTCCTCGCCAAGGGTTCCCCGCGCACGGCCCGCACGGTGTACACGGCGATGCACGGCGTCGGCAAGGACGTCCTCCTCGCCGCCTTCGCCCGCGCGGGCTTCCCGGAGCCGGTGCTGGTCGCGGAGCAGGCCGACCCCGACCCGGAGTTCCCGACCGTCGCGTTCCCCAACCCGGAGGAGCCCGGCGCGATGGACCTGGCGTTCGACAAGGCCCGCGAGACCGCCCCGGACCTGATCATCGCCAACGATCCGGACGCGGACCGCTGCGCCGTCGCGGTGCAGGACGGCACCGACTGGCGCATGCTCCGCGGCGACGAGGTCGGCGCCCTGCTCGCCGCCCACCTGGTCCGCCGCGGGGTGACCGGCGCGTTCGCGGAGTCGATCGTCTCGTCCTCCCTCCTCGGCCGTATCGCCGGGAAGGCGGGCCTGCCGCACGTCGAGACGCTCACCGGCTTCAAGTGGATCGCCCGCGTGGAGGGCCTGCGCTACGGCTACGAGGAGGCCCTCGGCTACTGCGTGGACCCCGACGGCGTCCGCGACAAGGACGGCATCACGGCCGCGCTCCTGATCACGGAACTGGCCTCGCAGCTCAAGGAGGAGGGCCGCAGCCTGCTCGACCTCCTCGACGACCTGGCGGTGGAGCACGGCCTGCACGCCACGGACCAGCTCTCGGTCCGCGTCCAGGATCTCTCGCTCATCGCCGCCGCGATGCGCCGCCTGCGCGAGCAGCCCCCGACGGAGCTGGCCGGCCTGCCCATCACCCGCACCGACGACCTCACCCAGGGCACGGACACCCTCCCGCCCACGGACGGCCTGCGCTACACGCTCGACGGCGCCCGGGTGATCGTCCGCCCGAGCGGCACGGAGCCGAAGCTGAAGTGCTACCTGGAGGTGGTGATCCCGGTGGCGTCACACGCCGACCTCCCCGCGGCCCGCGCGAAGGCGACGAACCTCCTGGAGTCGATCAAGCGGGACCTGTCGACGGCGGCGGGAATCTGACACCCCGGCGCCCGGCCCCCGGCCGGGCGCCGCCCCGAACCACCGAACCACCGGACCCCACCACCCCGTACGTCAGCCCACCACCCCGTACGTCAGCCCAGCACCCCGTACCGTCAGCCCACCGCCACCAGAATCAGCACCACAACCGCCCCGGCAACCGCCGGACCCACGACCTCCCAGGCCCATCGCACGGTCACCTCCCCCTGCGCCGAAGCCGCCTCGCGCCGGTCCTCGTGCAGAGCGCGCAGATCGTCCATGATCCGGTCGGTCTCGGCCCGCACCGGCCCGTCGGACAGGGGCCCCGCCCCGAAACCGCCACCGAGCCCGGACCGCGCGCCGAGCGCACCGCCGCCGCGGCCCTCGCGGCCCCCGTCCTGCCCCATCTGCCGCCGCGCCTGCGCCGTCGCCCGCATCTCACGCCGCGCGGCCCGCTTGCGGGCGCGCAGCGAGACGGGGACGGCCCACAGCTGGTACTTCGCACCGGACTCGGTGAGGACCTCGTTCGAGTAGGCGGACCGCAGCGAGGCGACCTCCCCCCAGGGCACCACGACGACCCGCCAGGGATTGCGGATCCGCAGCCGGTCGTTCCCCGCGTACACGGCGGGCCGCAGCGTGAAGGCGACCACCAGCGGCACGACCAGGAGCAGCACGGCGAGCGCCAGCCAGGGCGTGCGGCCCTCGCCGTTGATCACCGCGTCGATGCCGATCCACGCGGCGATGGCGAGCAGCATCGCGCCACCGGCGATGGCCGGAACCGACCGGAACACCCGGTCCTGGGACTCGGGCTCCGAAGGCTGCGGTGCCGGTGACTGGGGTTCGGGGCTCGTCATGTCTCGATTCTGCCGGACCGGTCCGGCGCTCCGTCATCCGCCCGAGGCTCTCCGTAGGACGGTCCGGGAAGAAGCGGAGGGCTGTACAGCCGCTACGCGCGTAGATATGCTCGTCTGGTGACCATGCCCAGTTCTGCACTCACCGCAGCTCACCCCCTCAAGGACGTCACCGCGTCCGACAGCGCGCTGCGCCGCTTCCTCCACGGGCTTCCGGGCGTCGACGCGGTCGGGCTCGAGGAGCGTGCGGCCTCCCTCGGCACCCGTTCGATCAAGACGACCGCGAAGGCGTACGCCATCGACCTCGCCATCTCGATGGTCGACCTGACGACGCTGGAAGGCGCGGACACCCCGGGCAAGGTCCGGGCGCTCGGCGCGAAGGCGGTCAAGCCCGACCCGACCGACCGTACGACGCCCAGCACGGCCGCGGTCTGCGTCTACCCCGACATGGTGGCCGTGGCCAAGGAGGCCGTCGCCGGCTCCGGCGTGAAGGTCGCCTCGGTGGCCACGTCGTTCCCGGCCGGCCGCGCCCCGCTCACTGTCAAGCTGGCCGACGTCCGCGAGGCCGTCGCCGCGGGCGCCGACGAGATCGACATGGTCATCGACCGCGGGGCGTTCCTGGCGGGCCGATACTTGAAGGTGTACGACGAGATCACGGCCGTGAAGGAGGCCTGCGGGACGTCCGCGCGCCTGAAGGTCATCTTCGAGACGGGCGAGCTCTCGACGTACGACAACATCCGCCGCGCGAGCTGGCTCGGGATGCTGGCGGGGGCGGACTTCATCAAGACCTCGACCGGAAAGGTCGCGGTCAACGCGACCCCGGCGAACACGCTCCTCATGCTGGAGGCGGTACGTGACTTCCGTGCGCAGACCGGCATCCAGGTCGGTGTGAAGCCGGCCGGCGGCATCCGCACCTCCAAGGACGCCATCAAGTTCCTCGTCCTGGTCAACGAGACCGTGGGCGAGGACTGGCTGGACAACCACTGGTTCCGTTTCGGCGCCTCCTCACTGCTGAACGACCTGCTGATGCAGCGCCAGAAGCTGGCCACCGGCCGCTACTCCGGCCCCGACTACGTGACGGTGGACTGATCACCATGGCACCCGTATTCGATTACGCCCCGGCCCCCGAGTCCCGCGCGATCGTCGACATCGCGCCCTCCTACGGCCTGTTCATCGACGGCGAGTTCGTCGAGGCGGCGGACGGCAAGGTCTTCAAGACCGTCTCCCCGTCCACCGAGGAGGTCCTCTCCGAGATCGCGCAGGCCGGTTCCGAGGACGTCGACCGTGCGGTGAAGGCCGCGCGCCGGGCGTTCGAGAAGTGGTCGGCGCTGCCGGGCTCGGAGCGCGCCAAGTACCTGTTCCGCATCGCGCGGATCATCCAGGAGCGGTCCCGCGAGCTCGCCGTCCTGGAAACCCTGGACAACGGCAAGCCGATCAAGGAGACCCGCGACGCGGACCTCCCCCTGGTCGCGGCGCACTTCTTCTACTACGCGGGCTGGGCCGACAAGCTCGACCACGCCGGCTTCGGCGCGAACCCCCGTCCGCTCGGTGTCGCGGGCCAGGTCATCCCCTGGAACTTCCCGCTGCTGATGCTGGCCTGGAAGATCGCCCCCGCGCTCGCCACCGGCAACACGGTCGTCCTGAAGCCCGCGGAGACCACGCCCCTGTCGGCCCTGTTCTTCGCGGACATCTGCCGCCAGGCGGGCCTGCCCAAGGGCGTCGTCAACATCCTCCCGGGCTACGGCGACACGGGCGCGGCGCTGGTCGCCCACCCGGACGTGAACAAGGTGGCCTTCACCGGCTCCACCGCCGTCGGCAAGGAGATCGCGCGGACGGTCGCGGGCACCCGCAAGAAGCTCACCCTTGAGCTCGGCGGCAAGGGCGCCAACATCGTCTTCGACGACGCCCCGATCGACCAGGCCGTCGAGGGCATCGTCAACGGCATTTTCTTCAACCAGGGCCAGGTCTGCTGCGCGGGCAGCCGTCTGCTGGTCCAGGAGTCGATCCAGGACGAGCTGCTGGACTCCCTGAAGCGCAGGCTCTCCACGCTCCGTCTCGGCGACCCGCTGGACAAGAACACGGACATCGGTGCGATCAACTCCGAGGAGCAGCTCACGCGCATCACCTCGCTCGTCGAGCAGGGCGAGGCGGAGGGCGCCGAGCGCTGGTCCCCGGCGTGCGAACTGCCGGAGAGCGGCTACTGGTTCGCCCCGACGCTGTTCACGAACGTCACCCAGGCGCACCGGATCGCCCGCGACGAGATCTTCGGCCCGGTGCTGTCGGTGCTGACGTTCCGCACGCCGGACGAGGCGGTCGCCAAGGCCAACAACACGCCGTACGGCCTGTCCGCCGGCATCTGGACGGAGAAGGGCTCGCGGATCCTGGCGGTCGCGAACAAGCTCCGCGCGGGTGTCGTGTGGTCCAACACGTTCAACAAGTTCGACCCGACCTCGCCGTTCGGCGGTTACAAGGAGTCGGGCTTCGGCCGCGAGGGCGGCCGCCACGGCCTGGAGGCGTACCTCGATGTCTGAGAAGTCCGAACAGCAGCGTCTCAGTGTCTTCAAGACCTACAAGCTGTACGTCGGCGGGAAGTTCCCGCGTTCCGAGAGCGGCCGGGTGTACGAGGTGACCACGAAGACATCAGCCGCTGACGCGGCGGGGAAGGGCAAATGGCTGGCCAACGCGCCCCTCTCCTCCCGCAAGGACGCCCGGGACGCGGTCGTCGCGGCCCGCAAGGCGTTCGGCGGCTGGTCCGGGGCGACGGCGTACAACCGGGGTCAGGTCCTCTACCGCGTCGCCGAGATGCTGGAGGGCCGCCGGGACCAGTTCGTGCGTGAGGTGGCGGACGCGGAGGGCCTGGGGAAGTCCAAGGCCGCCGCGGTCGTGGACGCGACGATCGACCGGTGGGTCTGGTACGCGGGCTGGACCGACAAGATCGCCCAGGTGGTCGGCGGCGGGAACCCGGTCGCGGGCCCGTTCTTCAACCTGTCCTCCCCCGAGCCGACGGGCGTGGTGGCGGTGCTGGCGCCGCAGGAGTCGTCGTTCCTGGGCCTGGTGTCGGTGCTCGCCCCGGTGATCGCGACGGGCAACACGGCGGTCGTCGTGGCGAGTGAGACGGCCCCGCTGCCCGCGCTGTCCCTGGCCGAGGTGCTGGCCACTTCGGACGTCCCCGGCGGCGTGGTCAATGTCCTGTCGGGCCGCACGGCGGAGATCGCCACCCCGCTCGCCGCCCACCAGGACGTCAACGCGATCGACCTCGCGGGCGCCGACGAGGTCCTGGCGAAGGAGCTGGAGATCGCCGCGGCCGACAACCTCAAGCGCGTACTCCGTCCACAGCCTGTGGATTACACGGAGACTCCCGGCATCGACCGCATGACGGCGTTCCTGGAGACCAAGACGGTCTGGCACCCCACGGGGTCACTGGGCGCCTCGGGCTCCTCGTACTGACCGCCCCCTGTGCGGAAGCCCCGGCCCTCCTCCGTCCGAGAGGGCCGGGGCTTCTCCTCGCGCGGCCGGGGTGCGGGTCACCGCGAGAGCAGCCCCGCCGCCTGTCCCACCACCGGGATGCTCTCGACCGACGGGGCCTGCGCCACCGGCCCGGTCAGCGCCTGGGACGTCATCGGCTTGAAGTCGGCGAGCTTGGTGCCGACGCCGTTGTCGAGCGGGTCGACACCCGTGCCGGCGAGCGGGTTGGGCTTGAGGCCCGCGACGGGGCCGGTGACGTAGCCGAGGGTGCCGGTGGTGGCCTGGAGGCCGGCCTGGGGGTCGATCCTGCCGAGGGAGGCGGGCCGGGTGTTGACCACGCCCAGGACCGACTCGGCATCCGCCGCGGCCGTCGCCGTACCCGCTCCCAGTGCCGCTCCCGCGGTCACGAGGACGGCCAGGGCGCGCCGGGCCGTCGGCTTCTTGGGAGAGTCGTGCCGGGCCATCGCTGCCACCTTCTGATGCACTGAGTAACATAAAAGACACAAAGGGTAGTTGAGGTGTGACGCGCGCATCAAAGGCGACCCGCGGGGTCGTACGGCCCCCGGTGGATGCCTCACACTGGTGTCCCGTGAGTTCCCCTCTGCCCATACCGACGCGAGTCGTGCTGCTCTGCGGCCCCTCAGGCTCCGGCAAGTCCCTCCTCGCGGCCCGCTCCGGCCTCCCGGTGCTCCGGCTCGACGACTTCTACAAGGAGGGTGACGACCCGACGCTGCCCCTGGTGGCGGGGAGTTCCGACATCGACTGGGACCATCCGGACTCGTGGGACGCGGACACGGCCGTCGCCGCGATCACCGAGCTGTGCCGCACGGGTCGTACGGACGTCCCCGTCTACGACATCGGGCTCAGCGCCCGTACCGGCGCGGAGACGGTCGATATCGGACGGACCCCGCTGTTCATCGCCGAGGGCGTCTTCGCCGCCGAGATCGTCACGCGCTGCCAGGAGCTCGGCGTCCTCGCCGACGCACTGTGCCTGAGCCGCGGCCCGGTGAAGACCTTCCGGCGCCGCTTCCTGCGCGATCTGCGGGAGGGCCGCAAGTCGGTGCCGTTCCTGCTGCGCCGCGGCTGGCGCCTGATGCGGCAGGAACGCTCGATCGTCGCCCGCCAGACCGCGCTGGGCGCGCACGCCTGCGACCGCGACGAGGCAATGGGCCGCCTGGCATCCGCCGCCGCGGGCCGCTGCGCGAACCTGCGCACGGCGGCCTGAGCGGACGGCAGGCACAAGAAACGGTAGGCACAAGAAAGCGGGACCGGACGGACCCCCCGGCCCTCCAGTCCCGCTCTTGTGCTCCCCCGTGTCCCCCACTTCCTGAGGAGACGCCCCCCAGCGCCTCCGCAGTTCCCCCGTGGGCCCCCTCGTGGTGCTTCCCCCCCGAACCTTCAGGCGACGAGCTCGCCGAAGGCGTCCTCCTCGTCACGGCCGAAGCTGAGGACCTCGTCCTCGCGCAGCCGGCGGAGCGACCGCCAGATGCTGGACTTCACCGTGCCGACGCTGATGTCGAGGATCTCCGCGATCTCCGGGTCCGTGCGGCCCTCGTAGTAGCGCAGGACCAGCATGGTGCGCTGGAGCTCGGGCAGCCGGGCCAGCGCCTGCCACAGGACCGCGCGCAGCTCGGTGCCGCGCATCGCGTCCGTGTCGCCGGGCGTCTCCGGCAGTTCCTCGGTCGGGTACTCGTTGAGCTTGCGGCGCCGCCAGGCGCTGATGTGCAGGTTGGTCATGGTGCGGCGGAGGTATCCGCCGACCGCGGCCTTGTCACTGATCCGGTCCCACGCCCGGTAGGTCGAGAACAGCGCGCTCTGCAGCAGGTCCTCGGCCTCGAAGCGGTCGCCGGTGAGGTGGTAGGCGGTGGCGTACAGGGAGGCGCGGCGCTCCTGGACGTAGGCGGTGAACTCCGCCTCCGTCAGCGAACGACGCTCCCCCGAGTCCTCCCTGTACGCGGCTCCCCCGTGAGCCGCCCCCGTCCCCTTGCTGTCCCCCGTGTGCGCGTCAACCACCGTCATGAACGCGGTGTGCTGACGCCCGGCGCCGCGAGCGCACCCCCGCCCGCTCACGGCACCGGACTTCTCGGACCCCCGGTGCACGTCGTGGAGACGCGTGATCACTGCGCTGGTGGTGGTGCCGTGCAGCGTGTTCATCTCGCGCCCCCCGTCGTGGACTTACCGGTGTGCGGCCCGCCGGTCGGGCGGGCTTCCTTGCCTGTGCCGAAAAGCTTGCCGCCGCACTTTCATGGCCGTGTCCGCCGACTGTCACAGACCTGTCACAGGGGTCGGCCACAGGCCCGACACACCTCGTACACAGGCGTCGGCGGTAGGCGCGGGCCCCATCTCGGCCCACAGGTCGAACCCCGCGCCCTCCATGGGCCAGAATGAGCCCGTGCCTTCCCTGTTGCTGATCGAGGACGACGACGCCATCCGGACGGCCCTGGAGCTCTCTCTGACGCGCCAGGGTCACCGCGTGGCGACCGCTGCCAGCGGTGAGGACGGTCTGAAGCTGCTGCGCGAGCAGCGGCCGGATCTGATCGTGCTGGACGTGATGCTGCCCGGCATCGACGGGTTCGAGGTGTGCCGACGCATCCGGCGCACGGACCAGTTGCCGATCATCCTGCTGACCGCGCGCAGCGACGACATCGACGTCGTCGTCGGGCTGGAGTCCGGCGCCGACGACTACGTCGTCAAGCCGGTGCAGGGGCGGGTGCTGGACGCCCGGATCCGGGCCGTGCTGCGGCGCGGCGAGCGGGAGTCCAACGACGCGGCGACGTTCGGCAGCCTCGTCATCGACCGCTCGGCGATGACCGTGACGAAGAACGGCGAGGACCTCCAGCTCACGCCGACCGAGCTGCGGCTGCTGCTGGAGCTGAGCCGGCGGCCGGGGCAGGCGCTGTCGCGGCAGCAGCTGCTGCGGCTGGTGTGGGAGCACGACTACCTGGGTGACTCGCGGCTGGTGGACGCCTGTGTCCAGCGGCTGCGCGCCAAGGTCGAGGACGTGCCGTCGTCCCCGACGCTGATCCGTACCGTGCGGGGTGTCGGCTACCGGCTGGATCCGCCTCAGTGACACAGCGGCACCAAGGGGGGGACCGCGGCTGGACCGCGGCGCGCAAGGGAGTTTCGTCGCGGCTGCGCTTCACGAGCCTGCGGCTGAGGTTGGTCCTCGTCTTCGGCCTGGTGGCCCTGACGGCGGCCGTGTCCGCGTCCGGCATCGCGTACTGGCTCAACCGGGAGGCCGTGCTCACCCGCACCCAGGACGCCGTGCTGCGCGACTTCGAGCAGGAGATGCAGAACCGGGCGAGCGCGCTGCCCGAGCATCCGACGCAGGACGAGCTGCAGCACACCGCGGGCCAGATGGCGGGCAGCGACCAGCGCTTCAGCGTGCTGCTGGTCGCCCGCAACGCCGACGGGCGGACGGTCTACGGCAGCTCCGGCGGGCTGAGCGGCTTCTCGCTGCGGGACGTGCCGGTGTCGCTGCGCACGGCGGTGAACCGGACGCAGAAGATCGACGGGGCCAACAAGCACCCGCACCACCTGTACTGGCAGCGGGTGATCGACCACGACACCCCGTACCTGGTGGCCGGGACGCGCGTGATCGGCGGCGGCCCGACCGGGTACATGCTCAAGTCGCTGGAGCCGGAGGCCAAGGACCTCAACTCGCTGGCCTGGTCGCTCGGCATCGCCACGGGCCTCGCGCTGATCGGCTCGGCGCTGCTCGCGCAGGCCGCGGCGACGACCGTGCTGAAGCCGGTGCAGCGCCTCGGTACAGCCGCGCGGCGGCTCGGCGAGGGCAAGCTGGACACCCGGCTCCGGGTGTCCGGGACGGACGAGCTGGCCGATCTGTCGCGGACGTTCAACAACGCGGCCGAGGCGCTGGAGAAACGGGTCGCCGACATGGCCGCGCGGGACGAGGCGTCCCGGCGGTTCGTGGCGGACATGAGCCACGAGCTGCGCACGCCGCTGACCGCCATCACCGCCGTCACGGAGGTGCTGGAGGAGGAGCTGGAGGCGGAGACCGGCAGCATGGACCCGATGATCGAGCCGGCCGTGCGGCTCGTCGTCAGCGAGACGCGGCGGCTGAACGACCTGGTCGAGAACCTGATGGAGGTCACCCGTTTCGACGCGGGCACCGCCCGGCTCGTCCTGGACGACGTCGACATCGCCGACCAGATCACCGCCTGCATCGACGCCCGCGCCTGGCTGGACGCGGTCGAGCTGGACGCCGAGCGCGGCATCCACGCCCGCATCGATCCGCGCCGCCTGGACGTCATCCTGGCCAACCTCATCGGCAACGCGCTCAAGCACGGCGGCTCCCCGGTGCGGGTGTCCGTACGGGAGGCGGACGACTCGATCGTCATCGAGGTGCAGGACCACGGGCCGGGCATCCCCGAGGACGTCCTGCCGCACGTCTTCGACCGCTTCTACAAGGCGAGCGCCTCCCGGCCGCGCTCCGAGGGCAGCGGCCTGGGCCTGTCCATCGCCCTGGAGAACGCCCACATCCACGGCGGCGAGATCACCGCGGCCAACTCGCCCGACTCCGGCGCGGTGTTCACCCTGCGGCTGCCGCGCGACACGTCGGCGGCGGCGGACCCGCCCGCCGAGGACGAGCAGAAGCCGGACCAGGACGCCGACCGGTCCCGGGGCGAGGACTCGAAGGGGGACGCCTGATGCACGTACGACGTCCGCGGGCGGCGGCCACCCCACGCGTCCGCCGCGACGGCCCGGAGCCCCGCACGAGGGCCGTGTCCCGCACGAGGGCCGCGTCCCGTCTGGTCGCCCTGCCCGTGCTCGCGGTGCTGCTCGCCGGCTGCGGCATCCGGGCCACGGAGGTGCCGACGAACTTCGGGCCCGCGCCCTCGCGGGTGCGGTGCTCGCTGTCCGAGCCGGACGTGTCCACGCAGGCCGCCCGGGGGCTGCCGGTGCAGGTGTTCCTGCTGTGCGGGTCCTCGCTCGTGACCGTCGACCGGACCGTGCGGGTCCCGGACGGCGCGGCCGACTCCGAGCGGCGCATGCTGGTGGCGCAGGGCCTGCTGGACCAGCTCGCGCAGCCGCCGTCGCCCGCCGAGAAGGAGGCCGGCTACAGCACGGACGTACGCGGCGGCATCACCGTCGGCCGGCCCCGGCCCGGCGACCCGGAGGAGACGCTGCGGCTGAGCATGGCGCCGGACGGCCTCACCTCGTACGCGCTCGCCCAGATCGTCTGCACGTTCTCCGACTCGGCCGCGGCCCAGGGCGACGGCTCCGTGGTCCTGGGCGGTCCCGGTGCCGGGCCGCCGCGCCGCTACGAGTGCACCGACGAGGTACGGGCCCGCCCGGGCAGCACGGAACCGCCGTCGAAGGACGTGGCCGGGGAGTGAGCCGGGCAGGCTGTGGCGCATGCCTCACAGCCGTATCGGGGGGCATCCCGGAACCGATCCCGCCGGAGGCCGCGTCTAGGGGGGCGTGCAGCGTCAAGGCTCCATCGGCGGCAGCGCCGCGTTCCGCATCCGTGTGACAGGAGGTGTCCTCCTCGTCGCACACCTCGCGTTCGTCGCCTGGTTCACGCTGCGGCCGCTGGACGTTCCCTGGGTGATGCCCGCCAACCTGCGGCCGTTCGCCGGCGTCAGAGCCGATCTCGCCCTGGGCTGGCCGGAGGCGGCCCGTCACATCGGGGAGAAGCTGGCCCTGCTCGCCCCGCTGGGCGTGCTGCTGCCGATGGCGAGCGGCAGGCTGTTCGTCTCGCCGCTGGCGTCCCTGCTGCGCACCGTCGCGGCCGGCGCCCTGCTGTCGCTGGGCATCGAACTGCTGCAGACCGGTGTTCCCGGCCAGGTCGTCGACGTCGACTCGCTGTTCCTGAACACCGCGGGCGTGGTCCTCGCGCACCTCGCGCTGGTTCCCGCCGGCCGCTCCTGGCTGCGCCGCCGCACCACCGCCCGTCCGCCCCGCGCGCCCCTGGCCCCGGAGGGCCCGGCTCAGGGTCGGACCCCGACGATTCCCAGGGTCGGGATCGCCCCGTGGAGCGACGCTTTGCCCCCTTCGTCTCCGTAGCGTGGAGTGCGGATGGGGTACTCGGACGAGAGGCCTCACGCACCGACGCTGAAGGAGTCGCACATGTCCCGCCTCACCCGCCCCACCCACGGCCGCATGATCGGCGGAGTGTGCGCCGCGCTGGCCCAGCGCTTCGGCACCTCCGCGACGACGATGCGGGTGATCTTCCTGGTCTCGTGCCTGCTGCCCGGCCCGCAGTTCCTGCTGTACATCGCGCTGTGGATCCTGCTGCCCGCCGAGGACAAGGTGCGCAACAAGGCGCAGACGGCCTGGTAACGCCCGTACGCGAGAACGCCGATGGGGCGCACCCTGTCTCCAGGGTGCGCCCCATCGGTGTGTGTCCGCCTCGGCGGAAGGGTCAGCCGACCGGAACGCCGTTCACCGGCAGGCCGTGCGTGGGCAGGCCCTGGACCGGGAGCCCGCCGAGCAGCTCGGCGGCCGGGCCGGTCGGGCCCTCGGCGAGCAGTTGCTCGCCGACCGGCTGGGCGGCGGCGAGACCGGCGCCGGTCGCCGTCTGCCCCTGGCCCAGCGCCTCGCCCGAGCCCGGCAGCGTCTGGGAGAGCTGCTCCGCCGGGAGCGCCGCGGTGACGGTCTCCAGCGTCCGGGCCGTGTCCGGGAGGGCCGGGGCCGCGGCGTTGGCGGCACCCGCACCGGCGGCGGCGAAGGCGGCACCGAGAGCGGCGACACCGAGGGACTTGGCAGCAGACTGCTTCATTAAATGCGTCCTCGTAATGGGATGACGGGGTGTGTGAGCGGTCCAGCGACCGTAGTCACGCGCCGCCGTCCGCCGCAAACATCGAAATGCGGACGGGTGGTGAACACCGCCCGCATTCCCTGTGTTGCGATGACCCCCGGATCAGCTCTCCGGAGTCGCAGAACCGCTGGTAGAGACCGTCTGCCGGAACAGCCATTCGGATTTCAGCTCGGCATAACCAGGCTTGATCACGTCATTGATCATGGCGAGTCGTTCATCGAAAGGAATGAACGCTGATTTCATCGCATTGACAGAGAACCACTGCATGTCGTCGAGCGTGTAACCGAATGCCTCGACAAGGTGCTCGAATTCCCGGCTCATGCTGGTGTGGGACATCAGGCGGTTGTCCGTGTTGACCGTGGCCCGGAAGTGCAGCCGGCGCAGCAGCCCGATGGGGTGCTCGGCGTACGAGGCAGCGGCGCCGGTCTGGAGGTTGGAGCTCGGGCACAGCTCCAGCGGGATGCGCTTGTCCCGGACGTACGAGGCGAGCCGCCCGAGTTCGACCCGGCCGTCCTCGTGGACCTGGATGTCGTCGATGATCCGGACGCCGTGCCCGAGCCGGTCGGCGCCGCACCACTGGAGGGCCTGCCAGATGGACGGCAGCCCGAACGCCTCGCCGGCGTGGATGGTGAAGTGGTTGTTCTCGCGCTTGAGGTACTCGAAGGCGTCCAGGTGCCGGGTGGGCGGGTAGCCGGCCTCGGCACCCGCGATATCGAAACCCACCACACCCAGGTCGCGGTGGCGGTTGGCGAGTTCGGCGATCTCCAGGGCCCGGGCCGCGTGCCGCATGGCGGTGAGCAGGGCGCCGACGCGGATGCGCTGCCCGTTCTCCCGGGCGCGCCGCTCCCCTTCCCGGAAGCCCTCGTTGACGGCCTCGACGACCTCTTCCAGGCTCAGGCCGCCCTCCAGGTGCTGTTCGGGGGCGTAGCGCACCTCGGCGTAGACGACGCCGTCCGCGGCGAGGTCCTCGGCGCACTCGGCGGCGACCCGGACCAGGGCGTCGCGGGTCTGCATGACGCCGACGGTGTGCGAGAACGTCTCCAGGTACCGCTCCAGGGAGCCGGAGTCGGCGGCCTCGCGGAACCAGACGCCGAGCTTCTCCGGGTCGGTGTCGGGGAGCTGGGAGTAGCCGGTCGCGCGGGCGAGTTCGACGATCGTGGCGGGGCGCAGGCCGCCGTCGAGGTGATCGTGCAGCAGGACCTTGGGCGCCCGGTGGATCTGGTCCGGTGTCGGGGTGTTCGCGATGGTCTGGCTCGTCATTTCCGCACTCTAACTCCTACGCGCGTAGATCGCGCGTGCTCGGAAGGTTGACGTTTTCGTCGATACGTAACGGTGACCCCGGGGACGGGTTGAGTACACCCGCGCTTCTGACACTGTTCTGTCATGGCACACCAAGCGACGCCGGTTCGCAGGGCCCGGCTGGGCAGGTCACTCGGTCCGGAACCGACGGCGGTGAGCGGCGTGGTGCTGCTGCTGCCCGGCGGTGACGAGGTCTCCGGCCGCAGACCGTCGCCCCTGCTGGCGACCGCCTCCGTACGGGCCCTGGGGCGCCGGCTGGCCCGGGCGGGCCGGGCGGAGGGCCTCGCCGTGCACGTGGTGCACTACCGCTGCCGCGGCTGGAACGGCAGCGAGGCGAATCTCGCGCGTGACGCGGCCTGGGCGGCCGACGAGGTCGTACGGCGTTACGGAGACGTCCCCGTCTGCCTCGCCGGGCTCGGCATGGGCGGTCGGGCGGCGCTGCGCGCGGGCGGGCACGAGGCGGTCAACTCCGTGCTGGCGCTCGCCCCTTGGCTGCCGGAGGAGGACGTGGCGGCGTCGCCGGAGCCGGTGAAGCAGCTGGCCGGGCGGCAGGTGCTGATCGTGCACGGCACGAACGACGAGCGGACGGATCCGGAGTTGTCGTTCCGGCTGGCGGCACGGGCGAAGAAGGCGAACCGGGACGTGTGCCGGTTCGAAGTGCACGCGGACGGGCACGGGTTGACTCAGTACCGGGACGAAGTGCTGGCACTGGCCGAGGACTTCGTGATGGGGGTTTTGTTCGGGCGGGCGGTGTCCCGGCCGGTGCGGGATGCGCTGGCCGCGCCGCCGCCGTTGGGGTTGCGGATGCCGTTGGCTGCGGGGTTCAGGCCTTCGAGGCGGTAGCGCCGTTGGAGTGCCTGTGCGTTGCGGGGTGCGGGTCGTGGGTGGTTGTTCGCGCCCATGCGGCGGAGCCGCACAGGGAACACAGCCCCGCGCCCCCAATCAGGGCAACAAGCTTCCCCTCCTTGAAAGCAAGAACTTCTTGAACGCTGCTACGGGGGGTGTGTCAGGTCTGCCCTCCAGCCAGGCCACGCCGATCTCGCGGGCCGCTCGGGGGGCCGTCACCGTCAGTTCGACCACCCCTGGGCGGGGGACGGCGGGCGGCGGCAGGAGAGCCACCCCCAGGCCCGCCGCCACCAGGCCCCGCAGGGTCTCCGCCTCCTCCCCCTCGAAGGCGATGCGCGGCTTGAAGCCGGCCTCCTTGCAGAGGTCGTCGGTGATGCGGCGGAGGCCGTAGCCGGGTTCCAGGGTGACGAACATTTCGTCCGCGGCCTCGGCGAGGCGGATGCGGCGGCGGTCCGCGAGGGAGTGGTCGGCGGGCACGACCAGGCGGAGTTTCTGCTCATCCAGGCGGCGGGCGACCAGGTCGGGGGCGTCCGGGACCGGGGAGGTCAGGCAGAGGTCCAGTTCGCCCGCGCGCAGGCGTTCGAGCATGGCCTCGCCGTAGTTCTGGACGAGGCTGAAGCGCACCCGCGGATGATCGGCGCGGAAGGCCTGGAGGAGGCCGGGGACCGTCTCGGCGCCCATGGTGTGCAGGAAGCCGAAGGCGACCTTGCCGGTGGTGGGGTCGGCGTCGGCGCGCACCTCCTCGGCGGCGCGCTCGATCTCGGCCAGGGCGCGTTCGACGGAGGTGAGGAAGGTGCGGCCGGCCGGGGTGAGGGAGAGCGTGCGGCCGTGGCGGGCGAAGAGGTCGACACCGAGGTCCTGCTCCAGACGGGCCATGGACCGCGAGAGGGTCGACTGCGGGACGTTCATCTCCTGCGCGGCGCGGGTGACGTGCTCGGTACGGGCGACGCCGGCGAAGTAGGCGAGGCGGGGAGCCAGCACCCTCGACATCTCCGCCATGTCTTCTGTGTCACTGGATGGTGACAGACGAGGCTGTGAACTCGGTTGATGCGCCATGGGAACGATTATGACCGTTCCATGCATTGGACGGATCAGTGGCGGCGTACGTACTTTCGAGGCATGTCTCCCGCCAGTACCGGGGCGTCCACCACCGTGGGCGCCGCTGCCTCCGTCCCTGCCGTCGACTCACGTATGTCCCCGGGCGGGCCCGGCTACCGCCGGATGAGCCTCGCCCTCTTCCTCGCGGGTGTCGCGACCTTCGCGCTGCTGTACTCCACGCAGGCGCTGCTCCCGCTGATCTCCGGCGAGTTCGGGGTGGCGGCGAGCGACGCGAGCTGGACGGTGGCCGCCGCGACGGGCGGGCTGGCCCTGTTCGTCCTGCCGATGAGCGCCCTGTCGGAGCGCTTCGGACGGCGGGCGGTCATGACGGCCTCGCTGGCGGTGGCGGTGACCGTCGGACTGCTGGTGCCCTTCGCCCCCTCGCTGGGTGTCCTGGTCGTGCTGCGGGCGCTCCAGGGCGCGGCCCTGGCCGGGCTGCCGGCGTCGGCGACCGCGTATCTCGCCGAGGAGGTCAGCCCCAAGGCGCTGGTCACCGCGATCGGGCTGTTCGTCGCGGGCAACAGCGTCGGCGGGATGAGCGGCCGGGTCATCACCGGCTGGGTCGCGCAGGAGTGGGGCTGGCGGGTCGCCGTCGGGGTGATCGGCGCGATCGCCGTCGCCTGCGCGGTGGCGTTCCGGGTGCTGCTTCCGGCGCCGCGGAACTTCAAGGCCGGGTCGCTGCGCCCGCGCGTGCTGGCCCGGACGGTCCGCGACCACCTGTCCAACCCGCTGCTGTGCCGGCTGTACGCGATCGGCGCGCTGTTCATGACGGTGTTCGGCGGTGTGTACACGGTCATCGGCTACCGGCTGACCGAGGCCCCGTTCTCGCTGCCGCAGGGCATCATCGGCTCGATCTTCCTCGTGTACCTGGTCGGGACGGTGTCGGCGTCGACGGCCGGCCGTCTGGTGGGCCGGCTGGGCCGCCGGGGCGCGCTGTACGCGGCGGGCGGTACGACCGCCGCGGGCCTGCTGCTGTCCCTCGCGGGTTCCCTCCCGCTGGTCCTGCTGGGGCTGGTCCTCATCACCGGCGGC
Source organism: Streptomyces sp. SudanB52_2052 (assembly GCF_964272415.1). NCBI lineage: Bacteria > Bacillati > Actinomycetota > Actinomycetes > Kitasatosporales > Streptomycetaceae > Streptomyces > Streptomyces sp. SudanB52_2052. Next base: position 3,468,602 of record NZ_OZ186796.1, read on the forward strand.
TTCTTCGCGGGCCACGCGGTGGCCTCCTCGGCGGTCAGCAAGACGGCCTCCCACGGCCGCGCCCAGGCCTCGGCGCTGTACCAGTCCGCGTACTACGTCGGCTCCAGCGCGGGCAGCACGGTCGGCGCCCTCGCCTTCCACGCGGGCGGCTGGCCGGGGACCGTCGGGGTCGGGCTGCTCGCCGTGCTCGGCGTCGTGACGATCACGGTGTTCGGCACGCGGGCGGCGCGGATGCAGCGCAGGCTCACCACGGCCGCCTGAGGGGCCGGAAACCCTGCACGGACCGTTCCCCCTGGTCGGGGCCGGTTGTCAGTGGGGGCGGATAACGTCCGCCTCCGCTGACCACCGGATTCGACCAGGGGGATCTTTCATGGAGTTCCGCATCGACCGTACGGCGTTCGCCGAGGCCGTGGGCCGGGCGGTACGGGCGCTGCCCGCCCGGACGCCGGTGCCGGTGCTGGGCGGGCTGCTGCTGGAGGCGGACGCGGGGCGGCTGGCTGTGACGGGGTTCGACTTCGAGGCGGCGGTACGGGTGGAGGCCGACGCGGAGGTCACCGCGCCGGGGCGGGTGCTCGTGCCGGGGCGGCGACTGCTGGAGGTCTGCCGGGTGCTGCCGGAGGGGTCGGTGAGCTGTGCGCTGGAGGCGTCGCGGTTCACGGTGGAGGCGGACGGGACGCGCTTCGGACTGTCGACGCTGCCGCTCGCCGAGTACCCGGCCCTGCCCGCGGCGCCCGCGCCGTGCGGCACGGTGGACGCCGACGCGTTCGCGACGGCCGTCGCGCAGGTCGCGGTCGCGGCCGGGCGCGACGAGACGCTGCCGCTGCTGACGGGCGTCCAACTGCGCCTGGAGGACGGGGAGATGACGCTGTCGGCCTCGGACCGCTACCGGTACGCCGTGCGGCGGCTGGAGTGGAAGCCGGCGGCGGCCCTGGACGGCGCGGTGGAGGCGCTGCTGCCCGCGCGGCGGCTGCTCGACCTCGCGCGCTCGCTGGGGCGGTGCGGTGACGTGGTGCTCGGGTGGGAGCCGGGCGGAGGCGGTGGACTCTTCGGGTTCGAGGGCGGGCGGACGCGGACGGCGCTGCGGCTGCTCGACGGGCGGCTGCCGGCCTACACGTCGCTGTTCGACATGGCGGGGGCGGCGGTCGCCGAGGTGGAGTGCGCGGCGCTCGCGGAGGCGGTGCGGCGGGTCGCGGTGGTGGCGGAGGCGAACAGTCCGGTGCGGCTGGACTTCTCGGCCGACGGCTCCGTACTGCTGCGCGCGGGCTACGGGGACGACGTGGCGGCCCAGCGGCTGCCGGCCGTGCTGAGCGGCGCCGAGGAGGTGCCGGTGGCGTTCAACCCGGCCTACCTGCTGGACGCGCTGACGTCCTTCGAGAGCCCGCGGGTGCGGCTGGAACTGCTGGGGGCGGGGCAGCGGGCGCTGCTGCACGCCGTCGACGAGCAGGGGGCGGCCGCCGGGGCGCACCGGCATCTGCTGATGTCGGTGAAGCAGCTCGTGTGAGGCGGCCGGGCATGGGGTGCAGCTGCTGTGAAGAGGCGCGGGCCTGCCGGACCGCAGTGGATCACCGCTGCTGACCTGTGCGTTCGCCCGCTCGGGGGGCCGTTGTCAGTGGGCTGCGGTAGCTTCCGAAGTGCTGGGGCGCAAAGGCGCGTGAACAGAACTTCCACAGGGGTGGGCGGGATGGCGAACGGCACGGCGACACCGACGGATCTGGACACCAGGCTGGAGGCACACCGGACCGAGCTGACGGGGTACTGCTACCGGATGCTCGGCTCCTCCTTCGAAGCCGAGGACGCGGTGCAGGACACGCTGGTCCGCGCCTGGCGCAGCTACGACAAGTTCGAGGGCCGCTCCAGCCTGCGGTCCTGGCTCTACCGCATCGCGACCAACGTGTGCCTGGACATGCTGACCGCGGGCAACAAGCGCGCCCGGCCCATGGACCTCACCGACTCCACCCCGCTCGCCCAGGCGGCCCTCTCCCCCCGACCGGACAACACCTGGCTGGAGCCCATGCCGGACGCCCGCGTGCTGCCCACGACCGACGACCCGGCGGAGGCGGCGGTCGCCAAGGAGACCGTGCGGCTCGCCTTCATGGCCGCCCTGCAGCAGCTGCCGGCCAAGCAGCGGGCCGTGCTGATCCTGCGCGAGGTCCTGGCCTGGAAGGCGAGCGAGGTCGCCGAGCTGCTGGACACCTCGGTGGCGTCGGTCAACAGCGCCCTCCAGCGGGCCCGCGCCACCCTCGCCGAGCGGCAGGAGCCGGGCGCCGACGCGGCCGTGTCCGACCCGCTGGACGAGGACCAGCAGAAGCTGCTGGACCGCTATGTCGCGGCCTTCGAGGGCTACGACATGACGGCGCTGACGGCCCTGCTGCACGAGGACGCGGTCATGACGATGCCGCCGTTCGACCTGTGGCTGACCGGCGTGCGGGACATCACCGGCTTCATGACCACCCTCGGCGCGCCCTGCGCGGGCTCCCGGCTGGTGCCGGTGCAGGTGAATGGCCTGCCCGGGTTCGCCCAGTACAAGCCGGACCCGGAGAAGGGCGGCTTCTCGCCGTGGGCGGTCCAGGTGCTGGAGATCTCAGACGGCCGGATCACCGGGTTCCACTGCTTCCTCGACACCCAGCGCTGGTTCCCGCTGTTCGGCCTGCCCCTCCACCTCGAAGCGGAGGCCGACCAGGTCGAGGAGCGCGCGTAGGGCCGGGTCGGGGTCGCGCAGCCTGATCCGGCCGCCGGCCCGGCGGGCGGCCAGCTGCAGCCGCGCCAGCAGGTCCACGGTGGCGAGGCCCGGCGGTCCCAGGCCTCCGACATCGCACACCACGACCCGGGCTCCACTGCCGTGCAGCAGTGCCCGCACGTCGTCGCTCAGCCCTCTCACCTCGTCCCGGGTGACGGAGCCGGGCAGTACGAGCACGGGCGGTGTCATGGCGTCCACGATCGGTAGACCGCCCGGGCGGTGGTAACTCATCGCGGCTGTCCGTCCTCTCGGCGCCGAGGATCACATTGACCCGGGTACGGCCTTCCCCGGAGGGTTGGCTGTATGCCCCATGCATCCGCTCCGCCCCCGCTGTCCGATGCCCTCTTCGCCGGGGAGGAGCCGATGTGCAGGGGGTGTTGAGCGGGTTCGCGGTCATCGCCGTCGTCATCGGGGTCGGCTATCTGATCGGCCGCCGGGGGTATCTGGGGGACGGCGGGCGCGAGGTCCTGACGAAGCTGGCGTTCCACGTGGCGTCACCGGCCCTGCTCTTCACGACACTGGCGCGGGCCGACCTGTCGGTGATCTTCTCCGACCGGCTGCTGGTGACGGCCATGAGCACGGCGGTGGCGGCGGGGGTCTTCGTGGCGGTGGGTGCCGTCCGCGGGTGGGGCGTGGGCCGGACGACGATCGGCGCGCTGTGCTCCAGCTACGTCAACTCCGGAAACCTCGGCATCCCGATCGCCGTGTACGTGCTGGGCGACGCGTCACTGGTCGCGCCGGTGCTGCTGTTCCAGCTGGTCGGTGTCACGCCGGTGGCGCTCACGGTCCTGGACCTGGCGCAGGGCGGTGAGAAACGGCCGCTGTGGCAGCGCCTGCTCACCCCCCTCCGCAACCCGATAGCCGTGGGCTCCCTGGCCGGTGTGGCGGCCTCCGCGGCGGGCCTCGACGTCCCCGGGCCCCTGATGGACCCCCTGACCCTGATCGGCAACATGTCGGTCCCGGCCGTGCTCCTCGCCTTCGGCATCTCGCTGCGCGGCAGCACGCTGCCCCTGCGGGGCGCGGAACGGGCTCCCGTCCTCCTCGCGGTCGCCCTCAAGTCCTTCCTCCAGCCCCTGGCCGCCTGGGCCCTGGCAGCGGGCGTCTTCGGCCTCCACGGAGCACCCCTGCTCGACGTGGTGGTGACGTCCGCCCTGCCGGCGGCGCAGAACCTGTTCACGTACGCGAGCAGCTATCGGGTGGGGGAGGTTCTCGCCCGAGAGGCGATCTTGCTGTCGACGGTGCTGGCGGTGCCGGTTCTGGTGGTGGTGGCGGCGCTGCTCGGATGACCCAGGGCCCGTGGAACTCTCCGATGTCGAGTTCGAGGTCGAGCGTGGCGCCCGTGTGGCCGAGGCCGCGGCCCGAGAGCTGCGGGACGGCCGCGCCGCAGGCGGCCCGGCCGGCACCTCCGGTACGACGGCGAGGTCGGGCACGTAGAGGCCCAGCCGGGCTGGAACGGCCGTGCCCAGCCATTGGAAGATGTGCCAGTGCTCGGGAATCACCCCGGAGAGGCGTCGGTGGATGCTTTCGGCGATGCGGTGGTGAGAGGTCGCCCTTGGGGGCCTGCGTCTGTTCCCAGACCCACAGCAGTTCGTCCCAGTGAGTGTCGGCCTTGAGGTAGTCACCGTCGAGCACGCTCATGGCGTCGTTGAACACACTGAACGGGACCGGCGGCGGTCCACCGATCCCGTTCACCCGAAGGGGAAAACGCCTGCTCAGGCGATACGTTCCAGCACCACCGGCGACGCCGTGAAGGTCGTGCCCGGCGCTGCGATGTCGTACGAGCCCTCCACCGACTGGAGCGCGTACTCGAAGCGCTCGGGGGTGTCCGTGTGGAGGGTCAGGAGGGGCTGGCCCTCGGTGACCCGGTCGCCCGGCTTGGCGTGCAGTTCCACGCCCGCGCCCGCCTGCACCGGGTCCTCCTTGCGGGCACGGCCCGCGCCCAGGCGCCAGGCGGCGACACCGATGCCGTAGGCGTCGAGGCGGGTGAGGACGCCGGAGGCCGGGGCCTTGATCACGTGCTGTTCGCGGGCGACGGGGAGCTCCGCGTCCGGGTCGCCGCCCTGGGCCGCGATCATGCGGCGCCAGACGTCCATCGCCGAGCCGTCGGCCAGGGCCTTCGCCGGGTCGGCGTCCCTGATGCCCGCCGCGTCGAGCATCTCGCGGGCCAGGGCGATCGTCAGCTCGACCACGTCCGCCGGGCCGCCGCCCGCCAGGACCTCGACCGACTCGCGGACCTCCAGGGCGTTGCCCGCCGTCAGGCCGAGCGGGGTCGACATGTCCGTCAGGAGCGCGACCGTCTTCACGCCGTGGTCCGTGCCCAGGCCGACCATCGTGGAGGCCAGTTCCCGGGCGTCCTCGATCGTCTTCATGAAGGCGCCCGTGCCCACCTTCACGTCCAGGACCAGCGAGCCCGTGCCCTCGGCGATCTTCTTCGACATGATCGAGGAGGCGATCAGCGGGATGGCCTCGACCGTGCCCGTGACGTCGCGCAGTGCGTAGAGCTTCTTGTCGGCGGGGGCCAGGCCGTCGCCCGCCGCGCAGATCACCGCGCCGGTGCCTTCCAGGACGGACAGCATCTCCTCGTTCGAGAGCAGGGCCCGCCAGCCGGGGATCGACTCCAGCTTGTCCAGCGTGCCGCCCGTGTGGCCGAGGCCGCGGCCCGAGAGCTGCGGGACGGCCGCGCCGCAGGCGGCCACCAGGGGCGCCAGCGGCAGGGTGATCTTGTCGCCGACGCCGCCCGTGGAGTGCTTGTCCGCCGTCGGGCGGGACAGGGACGAGAAGTCCATGCGCTCGCCGGAGGCGATCATCGCGGCCGTCCAGCGGGCGATCTCACGGCGGTTCATGCCGTTGAGCAGGATGGCCATCGCGAGGGCCGACATCTGCTCGTCGGCCACCTCCCCGCGGGTGTACGCGTCGATGATCCAGTCGATCTGCTCGTCACCGAGCTCGCCGCGGTCCCGCTTGGTGCGGATGACGGAGATGGCGTCCATGGCCATGACTTGCTTCCTTCCGAGGGTTCCAGAAGCCGTACGGCCCCCCTGGGCCGGTCGAGTCACCGACGTCAGGGGGGCCGCACGGGAGTTACTTGCTGAGGTGGCCCGGCCCGAAGGCCTGGGGCAGCATCTCCGACAGCGGCAGGATGCCCGCCGGGGTCTCCAGCAGGAGGTCCGGGCCGCCGAACTCGTACAGCAGCTGGCGGCAGCGGCCGCACGGCACGAGCGTGTCGCCGTGGCCGTCGACGCAGGTGAAGTGCGTCAGGCGGCCCCCGCCGGTGTTGTGCAGCTCCGACACCAGGCCGCACTCGGCGCACAGGCCGAGCCCGTACGAGGCGTTCTCGACGTTGCAGCCGGAGATGATCCGGCCGTCGTCGACGAGGGCCGCCACGCCGACCGGGTAGCCGGAGTACGGGGCGTACGCCCGGGACATGGCGTCCCTGGCCACCTCGCGCAACCGCCCCCAGTCGACGTCGGTCACTTGCCCTGTCCCTTCCGGTACGGCATGCCGTTCGCCCGCGGCATCCGCAGCCGCTGGGCGGACAGCGCGAGGACCACCAGGGTGATGACGTACGGCGTGGCGGAGACGACCTGGTTCGGGACCTCGTCGGTGGTCGCGTACCAGGCGAACACCAGGGCGCCGGAGACCAGGGTGACCACGGCCGGGACGTACTTCTTGCGGACCACCAGCCAGATCGCGCCGATGATCAGCAGCAGCGCGCCGAGCAGCAGCAGGGCGTGGACGTTGGCGGAGCCGCCGCGCAGGTTGAGGCTGTCGGTGTAGCCGAACAGGCCCGCGCCGAGGGCGAGGCCGCCCGGCATCCAGTTGCCGAAGATCATGGCGGCGAGGCCGATGAAGCCGCGTCCGCTGACCTGGCCCTCCAGGTAGAAGGGGTTGGCCACGATGGACAGGAAGACACCGCCGAGGCCGGCCAGACCGCCGGAGATGACGACGGCGATGTACTTGTACTTGTAGACGTTGACGCCGAGGGACTCGGCGGCCACCGGGTTCTCGCCGCAGGAGCGCAGCCGCAGTCCGAACGCCGTGCGCCACAGGATCCACCAAGTGGCGGGGATCAGCGCGACGGCGATCAGGGTCAGCCAGGAGACGTTGGTGACCAGGCCGCCGAGCAGGCCGGCGATGTCGGAGATCAGGAACCAGCCCTTGTCGTTGAGCTCCCTGAGCCCGTCGGAGAGGCCCGGCACGGTGAAGTTGCCGAGGGACTCGACCGCCGGGGACTGCTTGGCGGAGCCGCCCGCGTGGCCCTCGAAGGCCAGGGGCGCGAGGTAGCGGGTGGCGCCGAGGGCGAGGATGTTGATCGCCACACCGGAGACGATGTGGTTGACGTTGAAGGTGACGGTGACGAAGGCGTGCAGCAGGCCGCCGAGGCAGCCGCCGATGATGCCCACCAGGACACCGGTCCACGGGCCCCACTGGAAGCCGGCCCAGGCACCGAACCAGGTGCCGAGGATCATCATGCCCTCGAGGCCGATGTTGACGACGCCCGCGCGCTCGGCCCACAGGCCGCCGAGACCGGCGAGGCCGATCGGCACGGCGAGCTGGAGCGCGGTGGACATCTGGCTGACGTTGGTGATGCCGTCGGCGCCGGTGACGATGCGGACGATCGAGGTGAGCGCCAGTCCGCCGGCGATGATCAGCAGCAGGACGGACAGCGACAGGCGGCGGCCGGTCGGCGCCGCGGGCTGCAGCGTGGGCTGGTTGAGGTCGGTCACGGTGGTCATCGGCCAGCCACCTCCTTCGTGGTGTTGTTGGTGCCGAGGACGTGACCGGCGGCCAGTTCGGCGCCGACCCGGCGCTGCTGGCGGCGCAGGCCCCATTCGCGGACGGCCTCGTAGGAGACGACGACCGAGAGCACGATCAGGCCCTGCATGATGACCGCGATCTCCTTGTCGTAGCCGTGGAAGTCCAGCTCGGGCGAGGCCTTGTCGAGCCAGGCCCACAGCAGGGCGGCGAAGGCGATGCCGACGGGGCTGTTGCGGCCGAGCAGGGCGATGCCGATGCCGAGGAAGCCGATGCCGGTGGGGAAGTTCAGGCTGTAGGTGTGGGTGTCGCCGAGCAGGATCGGCAGACCGGCCAGGCCCGCGATGCCGCCGGAGAGCAGCATGGCGGTGAGCACCATGCGCTTGGGGTCGACGCCGCTGGCCGCCGCCGCGGTCTCCGAGGCGCCGGAGGCGCGCAGGTCGAAGCCGAAGCGGGTGCGGTTGAGGACGACCCAGTAGCCGATGCCGAGCAGGACGGCGAGCAGCACCAGGCCGTAGATCTCGCCGGCCGCGCCCATGTCGATGCCGGGGATCCAGCCGGACTCGTGCATCTCGCCGGTGGTGTTGTTGTTGCCGACCTTGACGCCGAAGACGTTCGGCAGCCACAGGTAGGCGATCACGGAGGTGGCGATCGCGTTGAGCATGATCGTCGCGACGACCTCGCTGACGCCGCGGGTGACCTTGAGGACACCGGCGATGCCGGACCAGAAGGCGCCGGTGAGGACGGCGGTCAGGAGCAGCAGCGGGACCTGGATCGCGGCCGGCAGGTTCATGTGGGCGCCGACGATGGCGGCCATCATGGCGGCGAGCTGGTACTGGCCGTCGACGCCGATGTTGAACAGGTTCATGCGGAAGCCGATGGCCACCGCCAGCGCCGCGATGTAGTACATCGAGGCCTGGTTGATGATCAGGACCTGGATGTCGGAGAACGACGCCTGCTCGAACATGAGGGCGAACGGCTCGACCGGGTTCTTGCCGGACGCGACCAGCACGATCGCGCTCAGCACGAAGGCCACGGCGAGCGCGATGACCGGTCCGGCCACCGCGAGGAGCACGCGCTCCTTGTCGAACTTCTTCATCAGCGGGCCTCGTCTTCCGGAGACGCGGGGGACTCGGGGGTCTCCGCCGGGGTCTCGGGGGTCTCTGCGGCGGTCTCTTCGTGCTCGAGGTGCCCGGTGACGGCACCGGTCATGGCCGAGCCGAGTTCCTCGGGGGTGATGGTGGCCGGGTCGGCGTCCGCGACCAGCTTGCCGTTGTAGATCACGCGCAGCGTGTCGGACAGGCCGATCAGCTCGTCCAGGTCGGCGGAGATCAGCAGCACGGCCAGGCCCTCGCGGCGGGCCTCGCGGATGTGGTCCCAGATGGCGGCCTGGGCGCCGACGTCCACACCGCGGGTGGGGTGGGCGGCGATGAGGAAGCGGGGCTTGTGGCTCATCTCGCGGCCGACGATCAGCTTCTGCTGGTTGCCGCCGGACAGGGAGGCGGCGGTGACGTCGATGCCGGGGGTGCGCACGTCGTAGGCCTCGACGATGCGCCGGGTGTCCTCCTGGGCCGCCTTCGGGTCCAGCCAGACGCCCTTGGCCAGCGGCTTCTCGGTGACGTGGCCGAGGATCCGGTTCTCCCAGAGGGGGGCCTCCAGGAGCAGGCCGTGGCGGTGCCGGTCCTCGGGGATGTAGCCGATGCCCTGCTCGCGGCGCTTGCGGGTGGCCCAGCCGGTGATCTCCTCGTCGGCGAGCCGGATGGTGCCGGAGTCGGCGGCCTTCAGACCGATGAGGGCGTCGACGAGTTCGGTCTGTCCGTTGCCCTCGACGCCGGCGATGCCGAGGACCTCGCCGGCGTGGATGGTGAAGCTGATGTCGTCCAGGAGGGCCTTGCCGCCGGGGGCGGCCAGGCGCAGCTTGTCGACGCTGATGACCGGGCGGTCGGTGACCGTGGACTCGGCCGTCTCGGGCGTGGGCAGTTCGCTGCCGACCATCATCTCCGCGAGCTGGCGCGGGGTGGTCTCGGCGGGGACGGCCGTGCCGACGGTGGTGCCGCGGCGGATGACGGTGATCTCGTCGGCGACGGAGAGCACCTCGCCGAGCTTGTGCGAGATGAAGATGACCGACAGGCCCTCGGAGCGCAGTTCGCGCAGGTTGGCGAAGAGGGCGTCGACCTCCTGCGGCACGAGCACGGCGGTCGGCTCGTCCAGGATGAGGGTGGTGGCGCCGCGGTAGAGGACCTTGAGGATCTCGACGCGCTGGCGGGCGGCGACGCCGAGCTCCTCGACCAGGAGGTCGGGCTTGACGCCGAGGCCGTAGCGCTCGGACAGCTCCTTGATCTTGCGGCGGGCCTTGGCGCCGATGCCGTAGAGCTTCTCGCTGCCGAGGACCACGTTCTCCAGGACCGTGAGGTTGTCGGCGAGCATGAAGTGCTGGTGGACCATGCCGATGCCGCGGGCGATGGCGTCGGCCGGGGACGAGAAGGCGACCTGCTGCCCGTCGACGGCGATGGTGCCCTCGTCCGGCTTCTGCATGCCGTAGAGGATCTTCATCAGGGTCGACTTGCCGGCGCCGTTCTCGCCGACGAGGGCGTGGACGGTGCCCTTGCGGACGCTGAGGTGGATGTCGTGGTTGGCCACGACGCCCGGGAAACGCTTGGTGATCCCGGCGAGTTCGACAGCGGTCACCGATTCGTTGACCGCCGCTCCGGCCGGAGGGCTGCTGGACGCGTTGATGGCGCACTCTCCTGGGGACGGGGGTCGTCTACGCGCGTAGCGCCCCTACGGCATACAAAGGGGCCGACGCACCGCGACAACGGGGTACGAGGAGCAGCCTCCCCGTACCCCGTTGAGCGGACGTAACCCCGGGGTTACTGCCTGCTCGACGTACGACTCGTCAGCTGCTCTTGACCTTGATCTCGCCGCTGATGATCTTCTCCTTGGCCGTCTTGATGGCTTCCTGGAGCTCGGCGTCGTCCGCGAACTTCGGGTTGGAGTTCGACAGGCTCACCTCGCCGGTCTTCAGATCGCCACGAACGATACCGGTCTCGGGCTTGCCGTCCTCGACCGACTTCGCCAGGTTGTACACCGCCTTGGCGACGTCCTTCATCGCCGAGGTCAGGATCGAGTCCTTGTACTTGGCGAGGGCTTCCTGCTGGTACTGGTCGGAGTCCACACCGATGGCCCACACCTTGTTGGCGGCGGCGGCCTCGATCACGCCCTGGCCGGACAGGCCCGCGGCCGCGTAGACCACGTCGGCCTTCTTCTCGATCTGGCCCTCGGCGGCCGTCTTGCCCTTGTCGGGGCTGGAGAAGCCGCCCTCCTCCGCCGTCTGGGTGAGGTACTGGGAGAGGACCTTGACCTTCGGGTTCGTGTCCTTGACGCCCTGCTCGAAGCCCGCCTGGAACTTGTGGATCAGCGGGATGTCCACGCCGCCGACGAAGCCGACGACGTTCGACTTGGTGCTCTTGGCGGCGGCGACGCCGGCCAGGTAGGAGGCCTGCTCCTCGCTGAAGACCAGGTCGGCGACGTTCTTGGCGTTGATGGTGGCGTCGTCGACGATGCCGAACGTGGTGTCCGGGAACTTCTCGGAGGCACCCTTGATGGCCGAGGCGTACGCGTAGCCGACGCCTATGACCGGGTCGTAGCCCTGCTTCGCCAGGGAGACCAGGCGCTGCTCCTTGTCGGCGTCCGTCTCGCCCTCGGTGGGCTCCAGGTCGGCCGTCTGGTACCCGAACTCCTTCTTCGCCTGCTCCAGGCCCGCGTAGGCCGCGTCGTTGAAGGACTGGTCGCCCTTGCCGCCGACGTCGTACGCGATGGCGAGCCCCTTGTCGCCCTTCGAGTCCGACGACCCGGCGGAGGTCGAGGTGCCGCCGCAGGCGGAGAGGGCGAGGGCCAGGGAGGCGGTCGCTGCGCCTGCGACCGTGATCCGGGAAATCCGGCGCATGTGTGGGTGCTCCTGTCGTACAAGCGCCGGACGGTACAGCTCGGGACTGCCTCACAGCTACGGCGCTGGGTTCCGCCGCAGATTAACGCGCGTAGACCTGCCTGAAAACCCCTTCTGTCCACCTTGTTATGCGCCCGTGGCCAAGCCATCACCGGGCCTTGGCCGGGGTGTTGCCGACCGCGAACGGGGGGTGGCTCTGGGTGATCCGGGCGGCCCCGGCCCGGGGAACGGCGGAGCGGGCGGGCACCCACGGTGCCCGCCCGCTCCGACTGTCGTCCCGACCGGTTGTGCCTACTCGGTCTTGACCTTGATGGAGCCGTCGGTGATGCCTTCCTTGGCCTTGTCCACGGCGTCCTTGAGCCCTGCGATCTTGCCGAACTCCGGGTTCGACTCGGAGAGTCCGACACCGTTGACCTTCAGGTCGAAGGTCTGGATGCCGGCCAGCGGCTTGTCGTCGTGCACGGACTTGGCCAGCGCGTAGACCGCGCCGCCGACGTCCTTGAGGGCGGAGGTGAGGATGTACTGCTTGTACGGGGCGAGGGCGGCCTGCTTGTACTGGTCGGAGTCGACGCCGATCGCCCAGACCTTCGCCTTGGCGGCGGCCTCGATGACACCCTGGCCGGAGAGACCGGCCGCCTGGTAGACGACGTCGGCCTTCTTCTCGATCTGGCCCTCGGCGGCGGCCTTGCCCTTGTCGGGGCTGGAGAAGCCGCCCTCCTCGGCGGTCTGCGTCAGGTACTGGGAGATGACCTTGACCTTGCCGCCGCTGGTGTCCTCGACGCCCTGCTTGTAGCCGGCCTCGAACTTGTGGATCAGCGGGATGTCGACACCGCCCACGAAGCCGACGGTGTTCGACTTGGTGGCCTTGGCGGCGGCGACACCGGCGAGGTAGGAGGCCTGCTCCTCGGCGAAGACGAGGGAGGCGACGTTCTTGCCCTCGACGACGGAGTCGACGATGCCGAAGGTGGTGTCCGGGTACTTGGAGGCCACGGCCTTCATCGCGGGGGCGTAGGCGAAGCCGACGCCGACGACCGGGTTGTAGCCCTGCTTCGCGAGGGAGGCCAGGCGCTGTTCCTTGTCCGCGTCGGTCTCGCCCTCGGTGGGCTCGATGTCGGCGGTCTTGTAGCCGAACTCGTCCTTGGCCTTGGTCAGGCCGGCGTAGGCGGCGTCGTTGAAGGACTGGTCACCCTTGCCGCCGATGTCGTAGGCGATGGCGAGACCCTTGTCGTCCTTGGTGTCGCTGCCGCCGTTCTCACTGCTGGTGCCGCCACAGGCCGTGGCGACGAGTCCCAGCGACGCGACCCCCACCGCGACGCGGGTCAGTTTGGATATCCGACGCATCTGAAGTTCCCCATTCTTCACAGCCCCGCAGCGGGTGCTCAGTTCGGCGCACATTAACGCGCGTAGACACTCCTGGGAACGGTTCGCCGCGGGGCCGTTATCCATTCGTGCCGATGGCCGGTTACGCCCTTGTGAACCACGGGTTCGAACGGGGTCGAATGGTGCACCCGGGGACACGGGGCGTGCCTGCTCGTCACGCGACCAAGGCTGCCGCTGGGGTGCGTCGCGCGCAACCGGAGGCTGCGCGGGTGCGTGCCGGGTCGGCCGGTGGGGGGCGGGGTCGTGGTTCGTGTGCGGCGCCGTCGTGGCTGGTCGCGCAGTTCCCCGCGCCCCCCCGGAGGGTCGGGCTATCGGAGGCCGTTGACGAGGGCAGCCGCTGTGAAGAGTTCCACGCCGACCGTGATCGCCGACTCGTCGACGTCGAAGTCGCCCTGGTGGAGGTCGCGGATGTGGCGCTCCCCGGGGGTGCGGACGCCGAGCCGGGCCATCGCGCCGGGGACGTGCTCCAGGTACCAGGAGAAGTCCTCGCCTCCGAGGCTCTGCTCGGTGCCCTCGACGGACTCGACCCCGCGCCGGGCGATCATGGCGTCGCGCAGCAGCTCGGTGACGCCGGGCTCGTTGACGACGGGCGGGACGCCGCGCACGTAGTTGATCTCCGACTTGGCGCGGTGCAGGTTGGCGACCTCGTCGATCGCCGCGACGACGACGTCGGGGGCCGTCCGCCACGCCTCGATGTCGAGGCACCGCACGGTGCCGGAGAGTTCGGCGTGCTGCGGGATCACGTTCGGCGCGTGGCCCGACTCGATCCGGCCCCAGGTGATGGCGAGCCCGCTGCGGCTGTCGAAGCGACGGCCGACCAGGGCGGGCACGTCGGTGACGACGCGGGCGGCCGCGGTGACCAGGTCGGTCGTGAGGTGGGGCCGCGCGGTGTGCCCGCCGGGGCCGTCCAGGGCGATCTCCAGCCGGTCGCAGGCGGAGGTGATGGGGCCCTCGCGGAGGCCGATCTTCCCCGCGTCCACGCGCGGGTCGCAGTGCACGGCGATGATCGCGCCGACCCCCTCCAGCGCCCCGCAGTCGATGACGTCGGCGGCGCCGCCGGGCAGCACCTCCTCGGCGGGCTGGAAGATCAGCCGGACGGGGCGGGGCAGCAGGCCCTGCTTGTGCAGCTCGGCGAGGACGAGCCCGGCGCCGAGGACGACGGTGGTGTGCACGTCGTGGCCGCAGGCGTGCGCGCGGTCGGGCACGGTCGAGCGGTACGGGCACTCGGACTTGGTGTCCGGGATGGGCAGGCCGTCGATGTCGGCCCGCAGGGCGAGCATGCTGGGACCGCCGTCCCACTGCTCGCCCGGTACGCCGATGTCACAGACGAGTCCGGTCCCCACGGAGAGGACGCGCGGCTTGAGGCCGGCCTCCTCGAGCCGCTCCTTGATCGCTGCGGTGGTGCGGAACTCCTGGTTGCCGAGCTCCGGGTGCATGTGCAGGTCACGTCGGAACGCGATGAGCTCGGCGCGCAGAGCGTCGGGCAGCGCACCGGGAAGTACGGCTCCCCCGGGAAGATCGACCTCGGACTCCAGTGACATCAATTGGTTCACCCTCTGAAGGGTAGGGCGCCAGGCCGGTCCGCTGACCCTCGATCAACAAAACTTCAACCCGTTCGGGGAAGAAAATATGACCGCCGGACGCATAGCCATCTACTGGGATGGGTATGCTCGCCTGCCTTTTGGGCGGAGCCGGGCACCACACCCCAGGGAGTGTGACGTTGACCACAGGCACGTCATCACTCCGGTATCCATCCATCCTCTCCACGGATACCACGCCCTGCGCGGCGAACACGGGCGCGTTCGTCTGCCGGACGCACGTCCCCGATAGTGTGCGCCCCGTGCGCGCCGACATCCCCGAGTTCCTCCAGTCCACCCGGGCCTCGTACGACGCCGTCGCCGAGGCCTACGCCGCCGAGCACCCCGACAGTCTGGCCGGGAGACCGCTGGAGAGCGCGCTGCTCACGGTCTTCGTCGAACTGGCCCGGGCGCACGGGGGGTCCGCGCAGGCCCCGGTCGCCGACCTCGGCAGTGGCCCGGGGTACGTGGCGGCCCGGCTGCACGCCCTCGGGCTGCCGGTGTTCGGGGTCGACGTCTCGCCCCGCATGGTGGCCCTGGCCCGCCGGGCGCACCCGGAGCTGCGCTTCCACGTCGGTTCGATGACGGCCCTGGACCTGCCGGACAGGACACTCGGCGGCATCGTCGCGCTGTACTCGATCATCCACGTCCCGGACGATCATCTGCCGTCGGTCTTCGCCGAGTTCCACCGCGTGCTGGTGCCGGGCGCGCCCGTGCTGCTCGCCTTCCAGTCCGGGGACGAGGACGGGCATCAGCGGCTGACGGAGCGCTTCGGGCAGGAGATCGCGCTCGACTGCCACTGGCGCACCCCGGAGGCGGTCGCCGAGCACCTCGCGGAGGCGGGCCTCGAGCTCTACGCCCGCGTCCTGCGCGAGCCCGAGGACGGGGAGCAGCGGCCCCGCGCCTTCCTCCTGGCCCGCAGGCCGTCGCTGCCGCCCGGGCCGGTCACCGACCGGCCCGCCTGACCCGCACCGGTGCGACGCCGGGCTGTGGCTCTCCCCGAGGGAGGTCGTCCGAGATCCGGCGCTCGCGGGATTGCCCGGCCAAGGGGGCCACGCAGGTCCGGCTGCCCGGCGGCTCCTGGCACACACCCTCCGGACGAAGGCCGTGACGCCTGGCACGCCCCCAAGCTCTCGGGCGTCGTTCGGCAGGGCCCCACGGCGCCGCAGGGCCCGCCCTCCGGGCTAAAGCCGCGACTTCGCGTCCTGCCTCAGCCCGCGGCCACCGCGCCCGCCGTGCCCGTCGGGCCGGCCATGGCCGTCGGACCGGGCGTGGTGGGGTTCACCGCCCCGGGGGAGCTCGTCGGCCCGAGGGGGCCCGGGGTGTCCGGGGTGGTCTCCGGCTCCGGCGGGTCCGGCTGCGGGGCCGGTGACAGCCGGTGGACGTCGCGGGCCGTCCCGGTCACGCCGGACAGGAAGCCCTGGGCCCGCGGGGAGGCGTTCTGGGTCAGCCACGCCGGGTCGATGTCGCAGACCGCGACGCGCACGTCCGTGCCGGACAGCGCGAGCGGCAGCGTGTGGACGACGGTGGAGGGGAAGCTGAGGATCGTCCGGCCGATGGGGCCGCGGCGGGCGATCAGTTCGAGGGGGAGTTCGGGCCGGACGATCTCCAGGCCCGTCTCGACCGCCAGGCGGCGGAGCTTGTCCGTGCTCTCGCGGCGGTGGGCGAAGTAGCGGGTGGCGCCGTGGGCCCGGGCCAGGGCGCGGACGGCCTCCAGGTAGCGGTCGTCGTCCACCACGCCCGTCTCCACCAGGGACGTGCCGACCATGTCGGCGCCCTTGGTGATGCGCGGCGGGCCGAAGCGCTCCCGGGTCCAGGCGAAGGTGTTCGCGCCGACGGCGACGCCCGGCGGGGTCTCCTCCATCGGCATGGAGGAGAAGATCTCCACCCGCCGCTTGCCCCCTGGGGTCAGCCGGCGCCGGGCCGAGGACGACACCGGCGCGAAGATCAGGTCCCGCGGGCCGGGGCGGCCGCCCTTGCGGTGCCAGCGCACCAGGCGTTCGCCCCGGGCCAGCTGCCCGACGAACTCCATCGTCGCCGTGCCGTCGTCGACGACGACCAGGTCACGGGCGCGGGTGATCGTCAGCAGCAGCTGGACGTAGCGGGAGAAGGGGTCCCCCAGCACGATGCGGCGGGCCCTGCGGAGCAGGCCGGCCAGGCCGCCGATGGTCTGGAAGGGCGCGAGCGGCCCGCCGCGCGCCTCCTCCCAGCGGACCTCGTGCCCCTCGTCGCGGGCCAGGTCGGACATCCGCCGCAGCTGGCCGCGCGTCATCGGGTCGACGGGCGACAGCACCACGAGGGTGAGCCCCACGCCGGACGCGTGCGCGTGCGCCCACTCCAGCACGTTCAGCAGCTGTACCGGGCTCTCGACGAAGGCGAGAGTGTGGGGGCCGGCGTTCCCGGCGCGGGGGCTCATCGACGTACGACCGTCCCGTCGTAAGGGGGGTGTGGGGGGTGGTGCGTTCAGACGCCGACCGGCTCGCCCGCCGCCGTGGCGATCTCCGCCTCGGCGACGACGCCGGCGACGCGGCGCAGCTTCTTCATCGGGCCCAGCTCGGACTCGTAGACCTTCTTGACGCCGTCGCCGAGGGAGGCCTCGATGGTGCGGATGTCGCGGACGAGGCGGGTCAGGCCCTGCGGCTCGACGGAGGCGGCCTGGTCCGAGCCCCACATGGCGCGGTCGAGGGTGATGTGGCGCTCGACGAAGGTGGCGCCCAGGGCGACCGCGGCGAGCGTGGTCTGCAGGCCGGTCTCGTGGCCGGAGTAGCCGATCGGGACGTTCGGGTACTCCTGCTGCAGGGTGTTGATGACGCGCAGGTTGAGCTCCTCGGCCTTGGCCGGGTAGGTCGACGTGGCGTGGCACATCAGGATGTTGTCCGAGCCGAGGACCTCCACCGCGTGGCGGATCTGCTTCGGCGTCGACATGCCGGTGGAGAGGATCACCGCGCGGCCGGTGGCGCGCAGGGCGCGCAGCAGTTCGTCGTCGGTGAGGGAGGCGGAGGCCACCTTGTGGGCGGGGACGTCGAACTTCTCCAGGAAGGCGACGGCCTCGGTGTCCCACGGGGAGGCGAACCAGTCGATGTTCTTCGACTTGCAGTAGTCGTCGATGGCGCGGTACTCGTCCTCGCCGAACTCCACGCGGTGGCGGTAGTCGATGTAGGTCATCCGGCCCCAGGGGGTGTCGCGCTCGATGTCCCACTGGTCGCGCGGGGTGCAGATCTCGGGGGTGCGCTTCTGGAACTTGACGGCGTCGCAGCCGGCCTCGGCGGCGGCGTCGATCAGCTTGAACGCGTTCTCCAGCTCGCCGTTGTGGTTGATGCCGATCTCACCGCAGACGTAGACCGGACGGCCCGGGCCGACCTCGCGCGAACCGAACTGGCGGATACGGGAGTTGGTGCTCATGGCAGAGATGTCCTTACTTGGTGAGGGAATCGAGAGAGGGGCCGAGGATCCAGCTGGCGATCTCTCGGATCGCGCCGTCGCCGCCGGGGACGGTGGTGACCGCGCGTGCGGCGCCGCGCACGACGTCGTGGGCGCTCGCGACCGCCACGGGCCAGCCCACGAGGGCGAAGCACGGGAGGTCATTGACGTCGTTGCCGACGTAGAGCACGCGCTCCGGCGCGATGCCCTGCTCCTCGCACCACTGCTTCAGCGCGAGGTCCTTGCGGTCGATGCCGTGCAGCACCGGGAGCTTGAGCTTCCGGGCGCGGGCGGCGACCACAG
This sequence comes from Streptomyces sp. SudanB52_2052, assembly GCF_964272415.1. NCBI lineage: Bacteria > Bacillati > Actinomycetota > Actinomycetes > Kitasatosporales > Streptomycetaceae > Streptomyces > Streptomyces sp. SudanB52_2052. Next base: position 3,486,720 of record NZ_OZ186796.1, read on the forward strand.
GGTTCTGTTCCGTGGACAGGATCAGCATCTTCAGGCCGCTCCTGCGGAGGGCCGCGATGCCGAGTCCGTCCCCGCGGTGCACGGAGACGAACTCCCGTCCCTCGGAGTCGACGAGCACCCGGTCGTCGGTCTGGGTGCCGTCGAAGTCGAGGACGACCGCGTCGATGTCGTCGGCGGTCGGGAGGGCGCCGGGGCGGTCCGCGTCGAACAGCGGCGCGAGGGCCCGGGCGCGGGCGAGGTCGTGCGGGTCGTCGATCTCCAGCACGCGCGCCGGGTCGGTGCGGACCAGTTCGGTGCGGCCGAAGAAGCGGTGCTGGTGCTTGCGGAAGCCGGTGGCCTCCATGGCGTAGGCGGCGCCGGTCTCCAGCAGGTCCTGGGGGCGGTCCTGGCGGCGGGGCCGGAAGGACTTGTCGTGGTTGACGCCGTAGCCGCCGCCGACCGCGGCGTCGGACTCGGCGACGGAACCGGCGGCGGCCTCGTCGTCGGCGTCGCGCCAGATGAACCCGTGGAAGGGCGCCACGGTCACGGCGGTGTCGGCGCCGTTCTCGGCGATCGCGCCGGCGACCCCGTCGATGTCCTCGCGGACGATGAACGGGCTGGTGCACTGCACGAGCAGGACCACGTCCACCGGCGCCCCGTGCAGGGCCTCGTGGGCGTCCATGGCGTGCAGGACGGCGGCCTCGGAGGTGGCGGTGTCGCCGGCGATGGCGGCCGGGCGCAGCACGACCTCGGCGCCCGCCTCGCGGGCGGCGGCCGCGATGGCCTGGTCGTCGGTGGAGACCACGACGTCCGTCACGAGCCGCGCGGCGCGGCACTCGCGGACCGCCCGCGCCACCAGCGGCACGCCGCCGACGGGCAGGAGGTTCTTCGCGGGCACGCCCTTGGAGCCGCCGCGTGCGGGGATCACCGCCAGCACGCGGCGCACCGAGGCGCCTTGGCCGGCTTCCGGTCGGGACATGGGCTCTACTCCTTGGGCAGGGGTCTCATGGCGGCTCACAGCTCCCCCATCCGCCGGATGACGGGCGCCACGCGCTGCACGCCGTGCCGGTAGGCGCCGCGCGCCGCCCGGCGCACGATCTGCCGGACCGGTCCAGGCTCCTTGTCGGCGGCGGGCGCGCCGGGCAGCGGCGTGCCGTCCGGGCCGAGGTGGTGGCGGGCGAGGATCCCGGGCAGATAGCCGGGCGCGGTGACGGGGGTGTAGTACGGGGTCAGCGGGGGCAGGCCGCCGGGCCGGTCGAGCAGCTTGGCGATGCGTTCGCGGGCCGCGTCGAAGGCGGACTCGTAGGAGCCTCCCCCAGACTCCGTCCGGGAGGTGCCCCCAGCGGCGACGCCCTGCCGGGCCACCCACTCCTCGTCGGGCACCGGCCGGTGTCCGGCGTCGAGCTGGTCCCAGGAGGCGAGGCAGCCGGAGCCGACGAAGTGGTGGTTGCCGAGCGACTCGCGGATGCCGAGGTCGGTCAGCACGACCGTGGGGATACGGCGGTGCAGCGACTCCAGGGCGGCCGTGGAGCTGACCGTCACCAGCAGGTCGGTCCGGTCCAGGACCTCGCCCATGTTTCCGTAGACCAGCCGGAAGTTGGCCGGCGGATCGAGGCGCTGCACCAGCTTCTGGTACGGCAACTCCTCGATGTGGGTGGTGTGCTCGCCCGGCTTGGAGCGCAGCTTCAGCAGCACCTCGCGCTCGGGGTGCCTGCGGGCGTGCTCGACCAGCCGGTTCAGCAGGTACGTACGGTCCTTGCGGCTCTCGGGGACCGAGGGCTGGGCGGCGAAGACCACGGTGTAGGGGTCGTGTTCGCCTGCGTACGGCGCGCCGCCGAGGAACGGCAGGGCCACCTCCGTCACCGAGGAGGCGTCGGCGCCCACTCCCTCGTACACGGCCCGGAAACGGTCCGCGTCCTGGCGGGAGTTGGCGAGGACGAGGTCCGCGCCGTGCCGCAGCAGCAGGCCGTCGGCGAGCTTCTCGTAGACGACACCGACGTAGCCGGTGACGACGACGGGCCGTGAAGTGCGGCCCTCCCAGGCCCGCTTGAGGCCGTGCAGCATGGCCTGCACACCGCCGCCCACCAGGGACAGGACGAGGACGTCGTACGACTCCTCGGCCATGGCGCGCAGGAACTCGACCGCGGTGACCTCCCGCAGGGAGTCGGCGCGCACGCCCACTTCCCGGAGCTGGCGCGGGGTGGGCGTGGCCCGGCCGCGCAGCAGGAATCCGTCGAGGAGGGGGCCGACTTGCGCGCCCTCGCGCGCTCCGGTTTCCATGGACGGTCCCGGGGCGATGCGGTGCGCGGTCAGCGCACCCCATTTCCATCGGGTGTCGGAGTCCGCGAGGACCGCGATGCGCGGGCGCTTCGGTGTACTTGCTGGCACGTCGAAGACGCTAGGAAGCGAATCCTAGGTATGGCGGAACCGCGACTCAACGAAAAGTTAACAACACCCCACCGAGAGCCGAACTGGCCTGCTGGAAAGCGGGAAGTACACGGGGTGCACCGTTCTGACACATTGAGTTCACCCGGTGTACGACCATCGGAAAGTTCCGCTGCCGGGCGGCCTCCTAACGTTTTGCGGGTGCCTAAGCTTTCCGTGATCGTGCCGTTCTACAACGTGCAGCAATATGCCCCGGACACCCTCAGAAGCCTTCGGTTGAACGCCGACCGCGATTTCGAGTTCATCCTGGTCGACGACCATTCGAAGGATGAAACCCCGGCCATTCTCGAACGGGCGGCCGAGGAGCTTTCGGACGTCGCGCAGGTGCGTTACATCCGACACGAGAAGAACGGCGGGCTCGCCACCGCCCGCAACACCGGCCTGGACGCGGCGCAGGGCGAGTACCTGACGTTCCTGGACGGCGACGACTGGCTGGCCCCCGGCTACCTCACCGAACTGGTGTCCGCGATGGACCAGTTGGGCTGCGACTTCGTGCGCACCGACCATGTGCAGGCCACCGCCCGCGCCCGCTCGGTGCACCGGGTCCCGGTCGGCCGCCGCTGGGAGGCGTTCGACCCGCGGGAGGCGATTCTCCCGGCGCACCGCTCCACGTCGGTGGACTACGCCTACGCCTGGGCCGGCGCCTACCACCGCCGCCTCGTCGACAAGGGCGTGCTCCACTTCACCGACGGGCTGCGCACGGCGGAGGACCGGCCCTGGATCTGGAAGCTGCACCGGGAGGCGGAGTCGTTCGCCGTGATCAGCCTGCTGGGCGTCTTCTACCGGCGCGGGGTCGCCTCGTCCCTGACGCAGATCGGCGATGTCCGCCAGCTCGACTTCATCCGCGCCTTCGACCAGGTGGTCGAGGAGACGGCCGCGGACCGCGAGGCCGACCGGCTGCTGCCCAAGGCGGTGCGGACCTACTGCGCGATCATCGCCCACCACCTCTCCAACGAAGACAGGTTCGAACCGGCCGTGGCCAGGCAGCTGCGGTCGATGAGCGCGGCGGCCATCAAGCGCATGCCGCAGGACGCGCTCGCTGACGCACTGGAGGCCATGGACATGGACCGCGCGTCCAAGCTGCGGCGGCTGCGACGCCGGGTGACCACGACGGGAGCGGCCGCCTGATGCCCGGGACCACACAGATCTTCTGCGCCTCGACGCTGTACGGCGTCGCCACCCTGGCGGCAGCGATCGACTCGGACCTCTTCGAGGAGCCGGACCGCCGGATCCTTCTGGTGTTCAACAACTCCGCGACGCCGGAGACCACCCCGGCCCTCGACGAGATGCCGGGCTTCGAGCCGCTGCGCTCGCACTTCGACGACGTCCTGTCCTGGAACGAGGCCATCCGCCCCTTCCACCCCGGAGCCTGGACGCCGCGCTCGGACGACATCCCGCTCTTCGAGCGCTATCTGCGGCTGCTGTGGGGCCTCGGCGACGACCGCGTCAGCCTGGTCCTGGAGTCCATCCAGGTCGCGCCCGCGCTCACGGTGGCCCAGCTGTTCACCGACGCCCCCATCGACGTCTACGCCGACGGGCTGATGAGCTACGGCCCCACGCGCAACAAGCTCGACCCGCTGGTCGGCACCCGCGTGCGGCGGCTGCTCCACCTGGACCTGGTGCCGGGGCTCACGCCGATGCTGCTGACCGAGTTCGGCGTGCCCGCGCGGCTGGTGCCCTCGCCCGCGTTCCTGAAGGTGCTGGGCGAGGTCACCGAGACCGTGCCCGAGCTGCCCGACCTGCCCGGCGACTCGGCGCTGCTGCTCGGCCAGTACCTGTCGGCGCTGAACATCCTCTCCCCCGAGGAGGAAGAGGACCTGCACGTGCGGATGATGCGGGGCGCCGTCGCCCGCGGCCACCGCACGGTCGTCTTCAAGCCCCACCCGACCGCACCGGCCCGCTACAGCCGCGCCCTGGAGACCGAGGCCGAGAAGCTCGGCGTGGACCTCACGGTGCTGGACACGCCCGTCCTCGCCGAGGTGCTCTTCGACCGCACCCGGCCCGCCCTGGTCGTCGGCTGCTTCTCCACCGCGCTGTTCACGGCCTCCGCGTTCTACGACCTGCCGGCCGCGCGCATCGGCACCGAGCTGCTGCTGGAGCGGCTGACGCCCTACCAGAACAGCAACCGGGTCCCCACCACCCTGGCGGACGCGCTGCTGCCCGACCTGGAGGGCGACGAGAGCGGCGACGTCCTGCCGGCCGAGCGGCTGTCCGACCTGGTCACCGCCGTCGGTTTCACCATGCAGCCGCAGATCTATCCGGATCTGCGCGCGCGGGCGGAGCAGTTCCTTTCCAGCCATCTGGGTCCGCGCACCCGGCGCTACTTCAAGAAGCGCCGCCTCACCGCCCTGGGACTTCCCGGCGGCATTCCGCAGCGGCTGGCGTTCCTGCCGCGCAATTCCACGGCACGCCGGGTGGTCCGGCGGGCGCGGGCCCTGCGCAAGGCGGTACGCCGCTGAAAAGGGTCCGCGCGGCGGCCCGCTTCGGCAACATCCAGATGAACCCGTGGAGACCGGCAGGCGAAGCCTGTTGCCATCGAACGTAATTGCGTCAATTCACGTCCTAGGGTGACAGGCGCCCTGCCCGCCCCACAGGCGGCTCAGGTAAAGGACAGACGAGCCACACAGAGGTTTTCAGCGTGACCGAGACGGTCGTCAGCACCCGCAAGCCCCAGCCCGGTGTCGCCGTGCTGGTCGAACCACCGGGCGCCCCGACCGTCCCGCGGCGCCGACAGGGCTCCGGCGGCCGGCTGCGCGCCCTGGACGGCCTGCGGCTGGTGGCCGCGCTGATGGTCGCGGCCTACCACTACGGCGGGCGCGACGGCGAGGTCGCCGAGGCCTGGGGCTCCTCGCCGAAGCTCCAGTTCCCCACGCTGCACGAGTTCTTCGCCTACGGCTGCCTCGGCGTCCAGGTGTTCTTCGTGATCAGCGGGTTCGTGATCTGCATGAGCGGCTGGGGCCGGCCGCTGAAGTCGTTCTTCGCCTCCCGCGCCTCCCGGCTGCTGCCCGCCTACTGGGTGGCGGTCGTCATCGTCACGGCCGTGTTCGCGCTGCCGATGGTGGCCTACAAGGCGGTCTCGCCGAGCGACGCCCTGGTGAACCTGACCATGCTGCAGATGCCGCTGGGCGTGGACCGGGTGCTCGGTGTGTGCTGGACGCTGTGGGCGGAGATCCGCTTCTACGCCCTGTTCGCGCTGTGCGTCGTGCTGCCCGGGGCGAACCGCCGCCGGGTGATCATGTTCTGCGCGGGCTGGCTGCTCGCGGCGGTGATCGCCGAGAACGCGAACATGCCGCTGCTCGACATCGTCCTGATGCCCGAGTACGCCCCCTTCTTCATCGGCGGTGTCGGCCTCTACCTCGTCCACCTCGACCGGCGGGACGCCTACGGGTGGGGCATCGTGGCCGTGAGCTGGCTGGTCGGGCAGCACTACGCGGTGCAGAGCCTGTGGCACGCGCCGGACGCCGGCGGCTTCTCGTACCGCTCCGCCACCGGCATCATCCTCGTCGTCACCTTCGGCTTCGTGGCGGTCGCGGCGATCGCGCTGGGCTGGCTGCGCTGGGCGAACTGGCGCTGGCTGACGGTGGCGGGGGCGCTGACGTATCCGTTCTACCTCGTCCACGAGCACCTCGGCTGGGTGGTGATCCACGCCCTGCACCGCGGCCTCGGTCTGCCATCGGCGGCGACTTTCTCCCTGACGGTGGCGTCAATGCTGCTGCTGGCGTGGTTGCTGAACAAATATGTGGAGAATCCGCTGACGCCACGCCTGCGGGCCGCACTGGCCAAGGCCCGCTGAGCTGTTCACGGGACGTTCAACCCACCGTCGGTTTGGGCAACGCTCAGAGAGAAGGCTCGTCTCATGACCAACGCACAAGCGACCGACAAGCTCCCCGGCGAACTCACCGACGTTCCGGGCTGGTTCCCGCCGCTGGACCAGATGCTGTTCACCTGGTTCCTGGAACAGCAGAAGAAGCAGGGCATGCGGGGCGACCTGCTGGAACTCGGCGTCTACATGGGCAAGAGCGCCATCCTGCTCGGCCACCACCTTCAGGACGGCGAGAAGTTCACGGTCTGCGACCTGTTCGAGGGCGAGGCCCCGGACGGCGCCAACCAGGCGGAGTCGCAGAAGTCCTACGCCTCACTGACCCAGCAGGCCTTCGAGCGGAACTACCTCTCCTTCCACGACACCCTGCCGACGGTGATCGCGGGCCCTAGCTCCCTGGTGTCCGACCAGGTGGCCCCCCGCACCTGCCGCTTCATCCACATCGACGCCTCGCACCTGTACGAGCACGTGCACGGCGACATCGGCGCGGCCCACGACATCCTGCTGCCCGACGGCATCGTGGTCCTCGACGACTTCCGCTCCGAGCACACCCCGGGTGTCTCGGTCGCCGCCTGGGAGGCCGTCCTCAACCGCGGCCTGCGCCCGATCTGCCTCAGCACGCAGAAGCTGTACGGCACCTGGGGCGACCCCGAGCCGCTCCAGGAGGAGCTGCTCGCCATGCTCCGGCAGCGCTCGGACTGCGGGCTGAGCGTGCAGCAGGCGGCCGGGCACACGCTGGTCCGGGCCCGCTCCAGGGGCATGAAGCCGCCGTCGTTCCCGCCCTCCCGGCACTACGTGGAGCCCGCGCCGGTGCCGGCCCCCGCCCCCCAGGCCACCGAGTCCCGTGCGGCGCGCCCGGCCCGGCCCGCCCCCTCCCGGGCCCGCCGGCTCGCCAAGGACCTGCTGCCGCCCGTGGTCACGCGGGCCGTACGGCGGGCCCGCGCGAAGCGGGCCTGACCCGGACCGACAAGGGGAAGTCCGCCATCAGGCGGGCGCGTTCGTCCCTGTGGGTGCCGGTGCGGCGTGAGCCGGTACCGCGGCCCTACGCACTCGTCAGCGAGAGCTTCACCGCGAAGCCCAGGAACAGCGCGCCCGCCGCCGAGGTCGCCCCCGCCGACAGGCGCCTGCGGCGGCGGAAGGCGGCGGCCAGTTTCGTGCCGCCAAATATCAGCGCGCTGAGGTACAGCACGCTGGCGACCTGGGCGAGGACGCCGAGGACGACGAAGGACAGGGCCGGATAGGCGTAGCCGGGGTCCACGAACTGCACGAAGAAGGCGACGAAGAAGAGGATCGCCTTGGGGTTGAACAGGCTGACGACGAAGGCGCGCCGGAAGGGCCGCTCCTCGGCGGGCGCGGGCGCCTCGCCGTCGGCGGGCCGCTCCCCGCGCGTCCGCCACATGCCCCACGCGGCCCGCAGCATGCCGAGCGCCAACCACGTCAGATAGCCGGCCCCGGCGTACTTCACGATCCCGAACAGCACGGCGTTCGCCTGCAGCAGCGAGGCGACCCCGGCCGCGGACAGCGTCATCAGCACCGTGTCCCCGCCCCAGACTCCGGCGGCGGCGGTGTACCCGGCCCGCACGCCCCGGCGGGCGGCCACGGACAGCACGTACAGCGAGTTGGGACCGGGCAGCAGGATGATCAGGACGAGGCCCGCCAGGTAGGTGGGCAGATCGATGACACCGAACATGCGAAGGAGTGTCGCACGCGGGTCTGACATCCCGAGAGTGCTCCCCGCCCGGGGGCCGGTTCAGAAGGCGTCCGACGGGACGTACGTCCCCCACACCTGGCGCAGCGCGTCGCAGACCTCGCCCACCGTCGCCCGGGCCCGCAGCGCCTCCTTCATCGGGTACAGCACGTTGTCCTCGCCCTCGGCGGCCTTCCGCAGGGCCGCGAGGGCCGCGTCCACCGCCGTCCGGTCGCGCTCCGCGCGCAGCGCGGCCAGGCGCTCGGCCTGCCGGGCCTCGATGGCGGGGTCGACGCGCAGGGGCTCGTACGGCTCCTCCTCGTCGAGCTGGAAGCGGTTGACGCCGACCACGACCCGTTCGCCGGACTCGGTCTCCCGCGCGATGCGGTAGGCGCTGCGCTCGATCTCGTTCTTCTGGAAGCCGCGCTCGATGGCGCCGACCGCGCCGCCCAGCTCCTCGACCTTCGCCATCAGCTCGACGGCCGCGGCCTCCACGTCGTCCGTCATCCGCTCGACGGCGTAGGAGCCCGCGAACGGGTCCACGGTGGCCGTCACGTCCGTCTCGTGCGCCAGGACCTGCTGGGTGCGCAGGGCCAGCCGGGCGCTCCTGTCGGTCGGCAGGGCGATGGCCTCGTCGAAGGAGTTGGTGTGCAGGGACTGGGTGCCGCCCAGGACCGCGGCGAGGCCCTGCACCGCCACGCGCACGAGGTTGACCTCGGGTTGCTGGGCCGTCAGCTGCACCCCGGCCGTCTGCGTGTGGAAGCGCAGCATCAGCGACTTGGGGTTCCGCGCGCCGAACTCCTCCTTCATCACCCGCGCCCAGATCCGGCGCGCCGCGCGGAACTTGGCGACCTCCTCCAGGATCGTCGTCCGGGCCACGAAGAAGAAGGACAGGCGCGGGGCGAAGTCGTCCACGTCCATGCCGGCGGCGACCGCGGTACGGACGTACTCGACGCCGTCGGCCAGGGTGAACGCGATCTCCTGCGCGGGGGACGCGCCCGCCTCGGCCATGTGGTAGCCGGAGATCGAGATCGTGTTCCACCTCGGGATCCCGGCCCGGCAGTATCGGAAGATGTCGGCGGTCAGGCGCAGCGAGGGCTTCGGCGGGAAGATGTACGTGCCGCGGGCGATGTACTCCTTGAGCACGTCGTTCTGGATCGTGCCCGTCAGCTTGTCGGCGTCGACGCCCTGCTCCTCCGCCACCAGTTGGTACAGGAGCAGCAGCACGGCCGCCGGGGCGTTGATCGTCATCGACGTGGAGACCTGGTCCAGCGGGATGCCGTCGAACAGCACGCGCATGTCGTCGATCGAGTCGACGGCGACGCCCACCCGGCCGACCTCGCCGTGCGCGAGCGGGGCGTCGGAGTCGTGGCCCATCTGGGTGGGCAGGTCGAAGGCGACGGACAGGCCCGTCGTGCCGTGGGCGATCAGTTGCCGGTAGCGGGCGTTGGACTCCGCCGCCGTACCGAAGCCCGCGTACTGGCGCATCGTCCAGGGACGGCCGGTGTACATGGTCGGGTAGACACCCCGGGTGAAGGGGTACGCCCCCGGCTCCCCCAGCTTCTCCCGCGGATCCCAGCCCGCAAGGGCGTCCGGCCCGTAGACCGGCTCGATCGGCAGCCCCGACTCCGACTCTCGCGTCATGGTGTGATGCCTCCCGCAGCAGTGGCCTGGCTCACCACGATGCCCCCTGGTTCGCGACCGGTCACGTCCGGGGAACATCTCAGGTGACATCCGGGCACGCCGGTGAGACGACGGGGGGTCGTGTGCGTACCAGGGGCATGGGGAGAGCGATCGCGGTGGCGGCCGCCGTACTGGCCGTGGTGACCGGCTGTACCGTGCAGGCCCCCGAGGGCGACGGGAAGCGCCGGTCGCCGGTGCACATCGAGATTCCCGACGGCACCCCGTCCCCGGCCCGCACGCCGGACGGCGATGGCGATGGCGGACCGGGCACCGCCCCCGCCCCGCCCGGTGACGACCGGCCCCGCGCCGCGCCCCGCGTGCTGTGGTCCCGCGGCGACACCGGCCGCGACGTCCGCGAACTCCAGGCGCGGCTGCGGCAGGTCGCCTGGCTCTTCGACGGGCCGACGGGGACGTACGACGGGCCGACGGAGAAGGCGGTCAGCGGCTTCCAGGGCAAGCGCGGGCTGCCGCGCACCGGGAGGACCGACACCGTCACCTGGCAGCGGCTGCTCGGCATGACACACGAGCCCGGAAAGTGGGACCTGTACCTGATGGGCGGGCAGCCGGCGGACCCGCCGGACCCGCGCTGCGCGACCGGCCGGGTGCTGTGCGTCGACAAGACCAGCAGGACACTGCGCTGGATGATCGACGGGCGGACCGTGTCGACGATGGCCGTCCGCTTCGGCTCCCAGTACACGCCGACCCGGGAGGGCGTCTTCTCCGTCTACTGGAAGTCCCGCGACCACGTGTCGACGCTCTACGACTCCCCCATGCCCTACGCGATGTTCTTCAGCGGCGGCCAGGCCGTGCACTACTCGGCGGACTTCGCCGCCCGGGGCTACGCGGGCGCCTCGCACGGCTGCGTCAACGTACGGGACGAGGCGGCGATCGCCGGCCTGTACGCGCAGGTGCGCAACGGCGACAAGGTCGTCGTGTCCCGGTGAGGGGGCCGAGCCCGGCGAGGAGGGGAGAGAAGATGGGGCGCGGGCGGGACCGGGGGAACGTGTCCCGCCCGCGCTCAGGTGCACGAGCCGTAGGTACGGGGGGAACCCCGGCTCCGTGCGACGGCCGATGACCAGTCGGCTCACTCATTACTGCGCCGGGGCGGCCGAAAACGTCACACCCTCGGCCAGGAGATTTTCACGGAGGACGAAACCGCAGGTCACAGGGGTGCGAGCGCACGCGTGGACCGGCCGCGGTCCCCGTCGTCCGCACCGCCGTCCTGCTGCCCGGCCCGCTCGCCGGGCTTGTCCCCGGGCCGGTCGCCGTGCTTGTGCCCGGGCCGGTCCTGCGTCCCGCCCTGCTCGCGGCCCGGCTTGCCGCCCTGCCCGGGCTCCTGTCCCGGGCCGCCGTCCCGGAACTTGTGGCCGCCCTTGTCCTGACGCCCGTCGTTCCGCTCCCCGGAGCGGGGGTCGGCCTCGGACAGGACGCGCTCGCAGTACCGCCACACCCGGGTTCCGCCCGCCGCGTCCCGCAGGGCGCGCCTGCGGTCGGCGTCCAGCCGCTTGCCGTCGCGCAGGTCGCGGCAGGCGGCGGCGAGTTCCCGGCGGCTGTCGCCGGAGCCGCCTCCCCGTTTGCCGGAGTCGGGCTTCGGGCCGGCGTCGTCGTGTGCCTCGCCCCGCCCGGAGCCGCCGGCGCCGCCGGTCGAGGTGTCGTCCCGGGTGTCGTCGTCGGGGGTGGACCCGCCCCGCGGTGCCTCGCTCGGCGAGGGGGACACCAGCGGGCGCTCGTAAGGAGTGGCCCCGGTCGAGACGGAGGCGCCCGGGTCGGGCTCCTCGCCGCCGAACGGTGTCCTCAGCACTCCGGTTCCGGCCGCGACGGCGACGCCCCCGACCATGCCGACGGCCAGCACGGCGGCCAGTGCGAGGCGTGCGGGGCGCGCCCAGCGGGGCCGCCGGGCGGCGCCGGAGCCACGGCCGTCCGGGGCGCCGATCCGGACCAGCCCGGTGTGGGCGACCTCACCGGAAGCCTGCCCCCCACCGGTCGCGGGGGCCGTCCCGGTGTCGGCGCGTTCCGCGCGCGCCTTGCGGAAAGCGGCCATCGCCGCGGCCTCACCGGGGAGTTCCTCGCTGGTCAGCGGGGGTGATGCGGACAACGCGTCGAGCGTCCTGGCGAGCCGTTCGGCCTCGCCGCGGTGGGCGCCGTCGACAGCTTCCGGTGGCTCTCCGCTCAGCAGACGTTCCGCCGTTTCACGGTCCAGCCACCTGTACTGCTCGTCGGCCATCACACATCCTTCTGCGTCCGCGCAACGCTGTGCGTCACACCTGCGGACGTCACCGCGCCGCCGCGCGGTTCTCGCTGGGGCGGCAGGGCGTCGAGCACCCCGGCCGATTCCGGATCGGCCTGTGGATTGTCGCCCAGCAGTTCGGCGAGCCGCTTCAGGCCCCGGTGCGCCGCCGTGCGGACCGCGCCCGGGCGCTTGCCGAGCGTCTCGGCGGCCGTCTTCGCGTCGAGGCCCACGACCACGCGCAGCACCACCGCCTCGGCCTGGTCCTGCGGCAGCCGGGATATCAGGGAGAACGTGCCGTCGGTGGCGAGCGCCTCGATGGCCTCGCCGGCCGTGTCGGACTCGGCGGCCCGGCCGGTCAGTTCGGTCTCGTCGCCGCCGATCGCGGGTCGGCGTCCACGCATGCGTATGTGGTCCAGCGCGCGGTTGCGGGCGATGCGGGCGGCCCAGCCGCGGAAGCGGTCCGCGTCGCCGGTGAACCGCTCCAGGTCCCGGGCTATCTGCAGCCACGCCTCGGACGTCACGTCCTCGGCGTCGGGGTCGCCGACCAGCGTCCGTACGTATCCGAGCAGCCGCGGGTGCACGGCGCGGTACACAGTCCGGAACGCGGTCTCATCTCCGTCCTGTGCCGCACGCACCGCGGCGGTCAGCTCCGCGTCGTCCCCCAGCACCGCACCCCTTTTGCGCCTAAACCGGCGCCGCTCTCGCGGACCGGGTTCTCGCCGTCGTGGTTCCTCAATCAATGGTCGCGGCCACAAACCCGCAGGTGGTTGTGGTGGTCTTGTCGCCTCCGCGGTCTGGCGCGAAAGGCACGTTACGACCTGAAACCACTCCCCGTCCATGTCCGTCCGAGATGCAACTAAGCCGTGACACGGGTGGGTGTGACAGAAAACGCACCCCAGGCGCTGTAGGGAGTACGGGCCGCCGCGCGGCCCGTGCCGCGCGACGGCCGGGGCCTCTCCTGTGGGGGGTGGCGGCCCCGGCCGTTGCCATGGCGGGGCCGGACGGCAGGTGCCGGGAGCGGCAGAACGCGGACCACACGGACACGGGGCCTTTCCGAGGCTGACTGCTGGGCGTTCGGGGACCCGCCGCCGATTCGATTACCGGCGACGGCCGTCGGGCTGGGCGAGCCTGTCCTGCCCTCCGGACGAACCGGATGAACCAGACGCACCGGATGACACACCGGACGACGTCCCGGACGACGAGCCGCTCTCGGCGGCCCCGCCCCCGCCGCTCCGGTCGGTGCCCGAGCCGGTGTCCGCGTTGCCGGAGCCGTTCTCCGCGTTGCCCGTGCCGGTGTCGCCGTTGCCGGAGCCGTTGGCCGCGCCCCCGGAGCCCGGGGCGTCCGCGCCCTTGTCGGGCCGGGCGGTGCCGCCGGGCTTCTCCTCGGACCGGGCCAGTTGTTCGGCGCAGTACGCCGTGACGTTCCTCTCACCGCCCGCGGCCTCGACGAGGCGCTTCCAGGCGGTCGCGTCCATGGCCCTGCCCCGGCCGTCGACCTGCTCGTAGGCGCGGCACCGGGCCTCGGTGTCCTGGGCGGGCGCGGGACGGTCCGGGTGCGCGGAGGCGGAGCCGGACGGGGTGTCGCCGGGCTCGCCCGCCGAGGCGCCGGGGGCGCGGGTGGAGGCGGGCGTACGGCCGCGGTCGTCGGCGCCGTCCGTGGATCCCACCGAGCCGATCGCCGCGACGGCGACGCCGCCCAGCGTGAGGCTGGCGAGCAGCACGGAGAGCGTGGCCTTCAGCGAACGCCCCGGGTGCCGCCGCTCGCGGGGCCGCCAGTCGTCCCGGCGGCGGGTGCGGGCCCGGTGCGGGCCGGCGTCCCGGGCGGCCCGGAACGCGGCCACGGCCCGCTGCTCGGCCTCGGCGTCGATTCCGTCCCGGATGAGGGCGGCGGTGAGCAGCAGCTCCAGTTCGGCGTCGTCCAGGACGTGCCGGGAGCCGACGCGGCCCGGGCCGTCGAGTCCGTGCGCGCCGAGATGGCCGGACGGCCCGCCGTCGGCCCGGTGCGCCGCCCGGTCGCCGTACGCGGAACCGCCGGGGTGCACACGCCGGCGGCCGGGAACCCCGCCGTCGCTCTGTTGTTCACCCATGTCCGGTTCCGTCCCTGCTCGATCCACGCGCTCCGCATGGCCCGCCGCGTTCCCACGACCGGGCCGGTCGGCCCGGTGTTCCGGGGCCGATCCATACGTTCCGCTCGCCCGCCCTGTTCAGGGCACCGGGCCGGGGCAGTCCGCCCGGCCCGCCGTCGTCGTTCATTTCGACTCCCCCAGCGTCCGTGGAGCCTCATCCGTCACACCTTCGGCGCCCAACTGGGCGGCGAGACGCTTCAGTCCCCGGTACACCGCCGTCCGCACGGCCCCCGGCCGCTTGCCGAGGACGCGGGCGGCGGCGGGGCCGTCGAGGCCCACCACGACCCGGAGCAGCACCGCCTCGGCCTGGTCCTGCGGGAGGCCGCCGACCAGCCGGAGGGCGTGCTCGGTGGAGATGGCCTCCAGGGCCTGGTCGTGGGTGCTGTGCGGCCCGGGCAGGTCCAGGACGTCCTGTTCCAGCGCGGAGGACCGCGGCCGTACCCGCTGGCGGCGCAGGTGGTCCAGGGCCCGGTGCCGGGCGATGGTCGCCGTCCAGCCGCGGAACCCGGCGCCGTCGCCCTTGAACCGCCCCAGGTCCCGGGCGATCTCCAGCCAGGCGTCGGAGGCCACGTCCTCCGCGTCCTCGCCGACCAGTCCGCGCAGATAGCCCAGCAGCCCGGGTTGCACGATCCGGTAGGCGACCGAGAAGGCCGCCTCGTCACCGTTCTGGGCCCGCGCGACGGCCGCGCCCAGTTCCCCGTCGTGCGCCTGCACGCGCCGGGGTGCGCCTCCCTGGCCCAAGAACCGTCCTAGTCCGTACCGAGTGCGCGGCGGACCGCCCGACCGGAACACCCCGGATGCCCGGAATGCCCTGCCCGGTGCGCCCGCACCGCGGGGGACGCGCCCGTGCCACGTCCTCCACGGTCATCAGCGCCGGGCTGCGCAGAAGTGTCACAGCGGGCGGAACGCCACGACCGCGTGACGTCTGGCCAGAGCTGTGCGCTGGGTGAATGGCACCTGTGTGACAGCAGGTGCGCTTGTGTCCATTTCTAGGGGTGGGGTCTTTGAGTCCTCGGAGCACGCGCGCGTACAAACCGCTCAGTCTGAAGAGACGGGCGTGGCTGACGGTCGGTGCCGTCGTCCTGAGCGGAGCGGGGGTCGTCACGTACGCGATGGCCGATCCGCCGGGCGGGTCCGGCGACGCGGCGCAGAGCCGCAAGCCGTCCGTCCACACGGTGAAGCTCAAGGACAAGGGCGCCGGCCGCAAGGGCCTGGCCAAGCAGGACACGGACCGGTTCAGCGCGGTGCTGGTGACCTGGGACGACCCCGACGCCCGGGTCCGGGGCACCGCCGAGGTGCGGACCAGGGACCTGGAGAGCCGGCGGTGGTCCGGCTGGCAGAAGCTGTCGGCCGAGCCGAGCCAGGCCGACGGCGCGGAGCGCGAGCGGGCCGCACTGCGCGGCGGCACCGAGTCCCTGTGGACCGGCGACGCGGACGGCGTCGAGGTGCGTGTCGTGAACGCGGACGGCACCGAGGCGGGCGGCCAGCCCGCCGGCATGGACGTGAAGCTGCTCGACCCGGGCACCGACCCCGAGGGCGGCATCCGGCCCGCGGCGTACGCCGAGGAGACCCCGGCCCCGACGACCGAGCCGACGGTCCCCACCGAGACCCCGGCCGACACGGCCACCCCGACCGACACGGCCACCCCGACCGGCACCCCCGGCGACACCGCGTCCCCGTCCTCGTCCCCGTCCGCTTCGACGTCCGCCTCCCCGTCCCCGACGGCCTCCCCCTCCCCGACCTCCACGGTCCCCGCGCCCCGCCCCTCCACGGTCGTCAAGCCGCCGGTCATCACGCAGGCCGAGTGGGGCGCCTCCACGGACTACGACGGCACGCCGGCCTACGGCACCGAGATCAAGGCCGCCGTCGTCCACCACACCGGCATGGACAGCGACAACACCCTGTCCTGCGCCCAGTCCCGCGCCCGGATGCGCTCCATCCAGCAGGAGCACTTCGCCCGCGGCTACTACGACATCGGCTACAACTTCGTCGTCGACCGGTGCGGCCAGATCTTCGAGGGCCGCAGCGGCGGCATGGACCTGCCGGTCACCGGCGCCCACGACGTCGGCTTCAACACCGACACGGTCGGCATCTCGTACCTCGGCAACTTCGAGAAGGCCAAGCCGAGCCGCGCCGCGCTGGACGCGATCTCCCGGCTCGTCGCCTGGAAGTTCGGGATGTACGGCATCGACCCGACCGGCAAGGTGACGCTCACCTCCGGCACCGCGGCCGGCCAGGACGGCAACAAGGTCGCCAAGGGCACCTCCATCACGCTGCCCCGGGTCTTCGGCCACCGCGACACCAACGCGACCGCCTGCCCCGGCGCGAACCTCTACTCCCAGCTCTCCCGGATCGCCCAGGTCGCCAAGACCCCGGGCATCTCGCACGCCCTGGCCACCTCCGACGTCAACCGGGACGGCGTCACCGACCTGGTCGCGGGCACGCCCAAGGCCCTGAGCGGCGGCGGCACCGTC
Source organism: Streptomyces sp. SudanB52_2052 (assembly GCF_964272415.1). Taxonomy (NCBI): domain Bacteria; kingdom Bacillati; phylum Actinomycetota; class Actinomycetes; order Kitasatosporales; family Streptomycetaceae; genus Streptomyces; species Streptomyces sp. SudanB52_2052. The sequence continues at coordinate 3,503,164 of NZ_OZ186796.1, forward strand.
ACCGTCGTCCCGGGCGGCGTCGACGGCCCGGTCACGGCCGCCAAGGTGACGCTCAGCCAGAACAGCACCGGCGTCCCCGGCTCGAACGAGTCCGGTGACGGCTTCGGCACCTCCACCGCCTGGGGCGACGTCAACGGCGACGGCTACGCCGACCTCGCGATCGGCGCGCCCGGCGAGGACGACACCAGCGGTCACGCCGACCGCGGCTCCGTCACCGTGATGTACGGCCCCGCCCTCGACACCGGCTTCTCCTACGCCACGTCGGGGGTCACCTCGACGGGCGCCAGGCTCGGTTCCACGGTCGCCGTCGGCGACTTCAACGGCGACGGCAAGGCGGACGTCTTCTCCGCCGGCACCGGCAAGGGCGGCAACTGGAACGCGCGGCTGACCGGCGGCGCCACCAAGTACGGCACGCTCACCACGGCCACGGGCTCCGTCTCCTACCTCGACGCCGCGACCGGCGACTTCAACCGGGACGGCTACGCGGACATCGCCCTCAACTACCGCGACACCGGCGGCATCGGCCGCGTGGTCCGCTTCGCGGGCTCGGCGACGGGTCTGACCAAGGTCGGCGTCATCTCGGTCAAGGGCGGCCGGTCCCTCGCGGCCGGCGACGTCAACGGCAACGGCTACGACGACATCGTCATCGGCCAGCCCGTCGCCTCCGAGTCGGGCGGGAAGACCGGCGGCCAGATCACCCTGGTCCCCGGCACGTCCACCGGCTTCACCACCACCGGCATGACCGTGATCCACCAGGACACGGCGTACGTGCCGGGCGGCAACGAGTCCGGGGACGCCCTCGGCACCTCCGTCTCGGTCGGCGACTACAACGCCGACGGCTACGCGGACGCCCTCGCGGGCGCCCCGGGCGAGGACCTCACCCGGGACGGCGCCAACCGCGCCAACGCGGGCAACGCCATCCTCGTCAAGGGCTCCGCGTCCGGCCTGACCGGCTCCGGCTCGATCGGCGTCTCGCAGGACACCTCCGGCATCCCGGGCTCCACGGAGACCGACGACCGCCTCGGCTCTTCCGTGTCGCTGACGGACCTGTCCGGCTACGGCCGGGCGGACCTCACCCTCGGCGCCGACGGCGAGGACGGGGGCGACGGCATCCTGCTGCACCTGCCGAGCAACAGCACCGGGCTCGGTTACGCCGACTCCGTCATCTTCAGCAAGACCACGCTGGGCACGCCGACGGACGCCCACTTGGGCCAGACGCTGACGCCGTGACACATCGCCGGTCCGCGGCCGTCCTCCGTTCGCCGGATTTCTCCCGGCGGGCGAACGGACGGCCCGGCCGGGCGGGAAGGACGATCACGACATCACGCCGCCCCGCAAGTGGACCGGAGACGAGCCCGAATGACACGCCTTCTGCTGCGCACCGCCGTCGCCACGGCCCTGGCCCTCGGCGCCCTGGGGCCGACCGGACCGGCCCTGGCCTCCTCCTCCGACGGGGTGCACACCGTCCGGGTGCCGGGCGGCGATCCGCACGAGCGGTCCCTCGCACCCCGCACCACCGAGCCGTTCAGCATGCTCGGGATCACCTGGGACGACCCCGACGCGGCCCTCGACGGCACCGCACAGGTGCGCACCCGCTCCCGGGAGAGCGGCGAGTGGAGCCCGTGGCACGCCCTGGACACCGACGTGCGGACGCCCGAGACCGGCCCCGACCGCGACGGCGCCTCGGTGCGCGGCGGCACCCAGCCGCTGTGGGCCGGGCCCTCGGACGGCGTCCAGGTGCGCGTCTCGGGTTCCTCGCTGCCCGCGGGGCTGCGCGTCGAACTGGTCGATCCCGAGGGCGGGACGGACGCCGTGCACACCGCGGTCGTCGAGCCGGACGCGGTCGGGCCGGACGTCGTCGGGCCGGACGTCGTCGGGCCGGCCGCCGGAGCGCCCTCGGCCGAGCGCCCCGCCGTGACGCCGCGCTCCGCCTGGGGCGCCGACGAGTCCCTGGTGAAGGACCCGCCCACCTACACCGCCGACACCAAGGCGATGTTCGTCCACCACACGGCGGGCACCAACGACTACACCTGCGAGGAGTCCGCGTCGATCGTGCGCGGCGTGTTCCTCTACCACGTGCGCAGCAACGGCTGGAACGACATCGGCTACCACTTCCTCGTCGACAAGTGCGGCACCGTCTTCGAGGGCCGGGCGGGCGGCGTCGACAAGCCCGTCCTCGGCGCGCACACCTACGGCTTCAACACCGCCACCAGCAGCGTCTCGGTGCTCGGCGACTACACCACGGCGACCACGAACACCGCGGTGCGCGGGTCGGTCGCGAAGGTCGCCGCCTGGAAGCTCGGCCTGTACGGCCTCGACCCGACCGGGACGACGGTGCTGACCGCCGGTGCCGACAACGGCAAGTACAAGCTGGGCGAGAAGGTCACGCTGCACCGCATCTCCGGGCACCGCGACGGCTACCCGACCGCCTGCCCCGGCCAGAAGCTCTACGACGACCTGCCGGAGATCCGCACCCTCGCCGGGAACGCCGGCAAGCCCATGGAGTCCGCCCCGGAGCCGACCGGGCCCTGGACCGGGGGCGTGCTCGGCCGCTGAACCTATCGCCGCAGAACCTACCGCCGGGACGCGGAGTCCGCCGCGTCCCGGCACAGCAGCCGCAGCGATCCGTTCCCGGCGTACGTGCGCCGGGCCTCGTCGATCGGGTCCCACAGGCGTCCGTCGGGAGTGCGGATCCAGTGGTCGCCGCCGGTCGCCCACCACTCGGCGCCGGTCTGACGCACCATCACCTCACCGGCGTAGGCGCCGAATCCGCGCAGCACCTCCGCCACGGCCGCGTAGGGCGCCCCCTCCCGCCGTATCCCCTCGATCATCCGGTCGATGCTCCACAGACTCTGCGGCGAATAGTCGAGGCGCAGCCGTGCCCCCTCGCGCATCGTCGCCACCGTGTCCGCGGCCCACCGCAGCGGTTTCGCCGCCGCCGACGGCCTGGTCTCCGCTTGAGTCGTCACATCCCGAAGAGCGCCGCGGCGCGGGCTTTCGTCACGCGGAACCGGCGGCTTCCCGCAACCGGCGCAGGACCGCCCCACCGCACTCGAGGGACGGTCACAGGACCCTTCCAGAATTCAGGGTTTGGGCCGGTCAAAGGCGTCGGTGGCCCCGTTTTCAGCCGTGTTGCCGGGTTCGCCGCGACACCACCGCGCGCAGCACCCGCCGCCCCTCCGTCGAGACCTCCAGCGCCCGGCGCAGCCCGGCCGGGCCGTGCCCGGCCAGGACCTCCAGCACGACGATCTGACGGCGCAGTTCCGCGGCGACGAGCGGCGACATGCCCTCCGTGCGGCCCTCGCGGCGCACGGCGACGGACGAGGCCTCGTCCTCGGCGGTGTCGAGGAGGCGGTGGATCTGGAGGGAGGCGACGGAGCAGGCGTCGGCCCACACCCGCACCTCGGCGGCGGCCCGCCCGGCGGGGGCGGCCTCCAGCATCCGGTGGGCGAGCAGGACCGCCTCGTCCTCGGCGCCCGCGACGTCCAGCTTCCCGCGCGCCTGCTCCAGCCGCTCGCCCCACTCCTCGGCGTCGGCGCCGTCGGTGAGGCTCGCCCACAGCGGGCGCAGGATCTCGTCGTCGCCGCCCAGCAGGGGCACACACCGATCCAAACAAGCCAGCCCGCTCGCGGCCAGCCCGCGTTCATCGGCCTGTGCGATCAACTCCACCAGGCTCATCCACGCCTCCCTCCGCGGGCCTTCTCCGGGGCCCTACCAGGCCGCTTCCAGCCCCCGCCCCTCACGGAACCCGCACTTCCCCTTACTGCGTGCGACGGCCCCGGAGTGTCACAGGGGCACCACGCCCAGCCTGTCGAGGAAGCGGAACAAAAGGTTTTCGGCCAGGGGATCGGGGTCTGAAGTCAGTACGTCCAGCAGCGTGTCGGCGTTCACCTCGTGCCCGGCCTCGGCGGCCCAGCGGACGGCGCGCTCGGCGGCGTCGCCGGGTTCCAGGAAGTAGTCCTCCAGCGTGAGGCCCTCCCGGTCGGCCCCGAGGTACCCGGCCATGGCGGCCCGTCCGAGGCAGGTCGTCCAGGCCCCGCTCTCCGGCCCGGCGGCCTCCAGCACCACGCACGCACTGTTCATGACGTACCCGAAGAGCGCGGGCGCCCCGGTCTCCCGGGCGAGGACGTTCATGTTCCCGACGTCGCCGTCCCCACTCGGGTACTCCCAGAGCTGCCACCCGCCCGGCGCCGAGGCGCGCCGCGTCAGGGCGTCACCGGCCTGCGCCAGCGCGTCCAGCTCCGCGAGCGGCCGTTCCCCCCGGCCCACGACGAAGTAACCCCAGTAGCCCATGTCCCGGTTCCCCCCGGCATATTCGATTCGGCTCCCGTCAGAAGACCACCACAGCCGTACGGGAGTTCGCAGCCGTATGGGCCAATGCGCGCCGAGTCAGCCGAGCCTGTCCGCCAGTGCACGGAACTCCGTCCAGGACAGCTCGGGCCGGTCGGGGTTCCACAGCTTCTGCACGGTCGCCCGCAGCGGCATCCGGATCCCGGCCGCCACCTGGTCCTGCGTCTGGGCGTTCGGGCGGTCGCCCCAGACGGCGAAGGAGCCGCCGAGGATCTGCCCGTCGTAGCGCTCCGGCACGGCCGTGGTGCCGCGCAGCACCCGCGGCGTCCACTGCTCGTAGATCCGCTGCCCCGTCGGGTAGACGAAGGTCTGCGGCTCACCGAGCACGTAGTACAGGAACTCGTCGTTGTAGTTGATCACCTTGCGGCCCGCGCTCAGGTACTCCGCGGGCTGCCGGGCGCCGATCTCCTTGCCCGTCCAGTAGGCGACCTGGATGTCCTTGGCGGCCTCGACGGACGTGCCGCGGAAGAAGCCGTCGTTCCACGCGCGTGGGGTGCGCTGGTGCTTGCGGACGGTGGCGGCCCGGTCGTTGAGCCAGCCGGTGGTGAGGTCGGCGACCGTCGCGCCGGAGCCGTACTGCTCCCGGGCGGCGGCGGCCAGCTGCGGGAAGGAGGCTTCCGGGTTCGAGCGGGTCAGCGCCTGGTACTCGTCGCCGCCGAGGTGCCAGGGCCCGCCGGGGAAGAGGTCGGCGTACTCGTTCAGCAGGTCGTCGACGATGTCGGCGCTCTCGCTCTTGGAGATGTCGATGGCGCCCTGCACCGCCGACCCCTGCGCGCTGCGCAACTGGAGGTCGGGGTGGGCGTCGAGGACGGCGCCGAGGTGCCCGGGCGAGTCGATCTCGGGCACGACGGTGATGTGCCGGCTCTTCGCGAGGTCGACGATCTTCCGCACCTGGGCCTTGGTCAGGTGCTGCTCGGACACGACCTCCGGGTGCGAGACGGACTCGATCCGGAAGCCCTGGTCGTCGGAGAAGTGCAGTCCCAGCTGGTTGAACTTCAGGTCGCCCAGTTCCCGGATCCGGTCCTCGATCCAGCCGGCCGTGAAGTTCTTGCGCGCGATGTCCAGCATGAACCCGCGCTGCGGCTTGGCCGGTTCGTCGCGTACCACGCCCTCGGGCGCCGTCCCGCCGTCGTGCGCCGCCTGCTTGAGCGTGCGGGTGCCGTAGAAGACACCGGCCTCGGCCGGCCCGCTGATCTCGACGCGCCCGTCGCGCACGGTCATCACGTACGACTCCGGGTTCGCGCCCTCGTCCTCGTTCAGGCCGAGCCGCAGGTCCCCGGCCCGCTTGTCGCTCTTCTCGCCCTGGTACGACAGCCCCAGCTCACCGGCGATCAGCCGCCCCTCGTCGGCCAGCGCCGGGTCGTCCACGACCACGCGGTCGCCCTTCTCGGGGCGCCAGCCCGGGCCGCGCGCCGGCGTGTGGTCGCGCACGGCGGGGATGGTGCGGGGCGCCTCGGACAGCGGGTACGAGCGGGTCGGGCTGGGACTGGTGCCCGGCCCGGTGATGGTGGGCGCGGCCGCGGCCCCGCCCCGGGAGGCTCTGGCCTCCGGCCCGGTGGCACCGCCCTCACCGCCCGAGGCCGCCCAGAGCCCGAGACTCACCCCGGCCGCGACCACGACCAGGGCTACCGCCATGGCCACGACCAGCACCTGCCGCTGCTTTCCCTGCTTCGCCGGCATCCGGCGCCTGTGCTGACTCACATCGCCAACCTAAGACCCGACCTCACCCGGCGCGCGTCCACCACGCGTGCCGGAACTCTCTCTCCCGGGTGAAATTCGGGCATCCGTCGGACACGTCATGGTCGTACTCGATAGCGTGACGTCACATCTCTCACAACATGCCCTGCCGACACACGTGACGCCCACGAGGACCCACGCTGCCTGCGCACCGTCTCCCCGACCTCCCCGGCCGACTCGCCATACCGGTGGAGCACTTCAACACTGCCTCCGCCGAGGATCTGGAGCAGACCCTCCTCAGCTGCCTCCGCAGCCCGCGCTGGGCCGGGCGTGTCGCGGAGCACCGCCCCTACCCGAACCTCGACTCCCTGCTCGCCGCCGCCGACGAGGCGGCCTACGACCTGACCTGGGCCGACCTCATTGAGGCCCTGGCCACGGAGTCCCTCCCGCCCCTCCCGCCGGACACCTACTCCGCGGCCCACACGGCCCTCAGCGCGGCCCACGCCGCCTACGAGGCCCGCTTCGGACACGTGTTCGTCATCTGCCTGGACGGCGTGGCCCCGGCAGAGGTCCTCGACCGCATCCTGGAAGCCATCCGGTCACGATTGACGAACGATCCGGAGGAGGAGCGGGCCGTGACGGCGGACGAACTCCGGCGCCTTGCCAGGGGGCGTCTGCTGACCGCCCTCAGGGACGCGGGGAACTGCGCGATCAACCACTGACGGCCCGCACCCGGCGGGCCTGGGCGCACCCCACAGCCCCTGGCCGCGCTAGTCCACCTGCCACCTCTTTGCGTGCCAGTTTGATCACACCCCGGACCCCCCGCTCAGCCCGGCGGCAGCGCCTCGCTACGATGCTGGGGGCCGGTGGACCGTACCCGGCCGGGCCCGACCGACACACCAAGCCGGCGCGGCCCCAATCCCCGCTCCCGGAGGAAACTTCCGTGCCGGCTGGAACGCTGTACCGCGGCCGGGAAGGAATGTGGTCCTGGGTGGCTCACCGAGTCACCGGCGTCCTCATTTTCTTCTTCCTGTTCGTCCACGTGCTGGACACCGCTCTCGTGCGGGTGTCCCCGGAGGCCTACGACAACGTCGTGGCCACGTACAAGACGCCGATCGTCGCGCTGCTGGAGTACGGCCTCGTCGCCGCCATCCTCTTCCACGCGCTCAACGGCCTGCGTGTCATCGCCGTCGACTTCTGGATCAAGGGCGCCCGCTACCAGAAGCAGATGCTCTGGACGGTCGTCGCCCTGTGGGTCGTGCTGATGCTCGGGGCGATCTACCCCGTCCTCGGCCACGCCGCTCGTGAACTGTTCGGGAGCTGACGCCAATGTCCACGACTGAGAAGACCGCCGCCGGCGTCGGCCCCGTCGAGGGTGGCGCCGTCTACACCGTCGACAACCCGGCCCCCTTGATCGAGGCCCCGCGCAAGCGCACCAAGAAGACCCCGAAGACCACCCGGGGCAACTTCGAGCTGGCCGCCTGGCTGTTCATGCGCCTGTCCGGCATCGTGCTGGTCGTCCTCGTCATCGGCCACCTGCTGATCCAGCTCGTGCTGGACGGCGGTGTCTCCAAGGTCGGTTTCGCCTTCGTGGCGGGCCGCTGGGCGAGCCCCTTCTGGCAGGTCTGGGACCTGCTGATGCTGTGGCTGGCGATGCTGCACGGCGCCAACGGCCTGCGCACGGTCATCAACGACTACGCGGAGCGCGCGAACACCCGGCTGTGGCTCAAGGGCCTGCTCTACACGGCCACGGTGTTCACCATCCTGCTGGGCACGCTGGTGATCTTCACCTTCGACCCGAACATCCGCTAGGCACGGGGCTGCGAGAATCATGAAGATCCACAAGTACGACACCGTCATCGTCGGCGCCGGTGGCGCGGGCATGCGCGCGGCCATCGAGTCCACCAAGCGCAGCCGCACGGCCGTCCTGACCAAGCTCTACCCCACCCGCTCCCACACGGGCGCCGCGCAGGGCGGCATGGCCGCCGCGCTGGCCAACGTGGAGGAGGACAACTGGGAGTGGCACACCTTCGACACGGTCAAGGGCGGTGACTACCTGGTCGACCAGGACGCCGCCGAGATCCTCGCGAAGGAGGCCATCGACTCCGTCCTCGACCTGGAGAAGATGGGCCTGCCGTTCAACCGCACCCCGAACGGCACCATCGACCAGCGCCGCTTCGGCGGTCACAGCCGCAACCACGGCGAGGCCCCGGTCCGCCGCTCCTGCTACGCGGCCGACCGCACCGGCCACATGATCCTCCAGACGCTGTACCAGAACTGCGTCAAGGAGGGCGTGGAGTTCTACAACGAGTTCTACGTCCTGGACCAGCTGATCACCGAGGTCGACGGCGTCAAGAAGTCGGCCGGTGTGGTGGCGTACGAGCTGGCGACCGGCGAGATCCACGTCTTCCACGCGAAGTCCGTGATCTACGCCTCCGGCGGCTGCGGCAAGTTCTTCAAGGTGACGTCCAACGCGCACACGCTGACCGGTGACGGCCAGGCGGCCGTGTACCGGCGGGGCATCCCGCTGGAGGACATGGAGTTCTTCCAGTTCCACCCGACCGGCATCTGGCGCATGGGCATCCTGCTGACGGAGGGCGCCCGCGGTGAGGGCGGCATCCTCCGCAACAAGGACGGCGAGCGCTTCATGGAGAAGTACGCGCCGGTCATGAAGGACCTCGCGTCCCGTGACGTCGTCTCCCGCTCCATCTACACGGAGATCCGTGAGGGCCGCGGCTGCGGTCCCGAGGGCGACCACGTCTACCTCGACCTCACGCACCTCCCGCCGGAGCAGCTGGACGCCAAGCTCCCGGACATCACCGAGTTCGCGCGTACGTACCTCGGCATCGAGCCCTACACGGACCCGATCCCGATCCAGCCCACCGCGCACTACGCGATGGGCGGCATCCCGACCAACGTCGAGGGTGAGGTCCTGGCGGACAACACCACGGTCGTCCCGGGCCTGTACGCGGCCGGCGAGGTCGCCTGCGTGTCCGTGCACGGCGCCAACCGCCTGGGCACCAACTCGCTGCTGGACATCAACGTCTTCGGCAAGCGCGCGGGCATCGCCGCCGCGGAGTACGCGCAGAAGGCGGACTTCGTCGAGCTGCCCGAGAACCCGGCGGAGCTCGTACTGGAGCAGGTGGAGCGGCTGCGCAACTCCACCGGTTCCGAGCGGGTGTCGGTCCTGCGGCGCGAGCTGCAGGAGACCATGGACGCCAACGTCATGGTGTTCCGCACCGAGCAGACCATCAAGACGGCGGTCGAGAAGATCGCGGAGCTGCGCGAGCGCTACAAGAACGTCTCGATCCAGGACAAGGGCAAGCGGTTCAACACGGACCTGCTGGAGGCCGTCGAGCTGGGCAACCTGCTCGACCTCGCCGAGGTCATGGCGGTCTCCGCGCTGGCCCGCAAGGAGTCCCGCGGCGGTCACTACCGCGAGGACTACCCGAACCGCGACGACGTCAACTTCATGCGGCACACCATGGCGTACCGCGAGGTCGGCGCCGACGGCTCCGAAACCGTCCGTCTCGACTACAAGCCGGTCGTCCAGACCCGCTACCAGCCGATGGAGCGTAAGTACTGATGGCTACCCCTGTTCTGGACAAGGAAGACGCGGCCGGCAAGCCCGAGCCCGGTTTCGCCGACTCCCCCTACATCACGGTCACCTTCCGGGTCCGCCGCTTCAACCCGGAGGTCGCGGCGGACGCGACCTGGGAGGACTTCCAGGTCGAGATCGACCCGAAGGAGCGCGTCCTGGACGCCCTCCACAAGATCAAGTGGGAGCTTGACGGCACGCTGACGTTCCGCCGCTCCTGCGCGCACGGCATCTGCGGCTCGGACGCCATGCGGATCAACGGCAAGAACCGCCTGGCCTGCAAGACGCTGATCAAGGACATCAGCCCCGAGAAGCCGATCACGGTCGAGCCCATCAAGGGCCTCACGGTCCTGAAGGACCTCGTGGTCGACATGGAGCCGTTCTTCCAGGCGTACCGGGACGTCATGCCCTTCCTCATCACGAAGGACACGAACGAGCCCACGCGTGAGCGGCTGCAGTCCGCCGAGGACCGCGAGCGCTTCGACGACACCACGAAGTGCATCCTCTGCGCGGCCTGCACCACGTCGTGCCCGGTCTTCTGGAACGACGGCCAGTACTTCGGCCCGGCCGCCATCGTCAACGCGCACCGCTTCATCTTCGACTCGCGTGACGAGGCGGGCGAGCAGCGCCTGGAGATCCTCAACGACCGCGACGGCGTGTGGCGCTGCCGCACGACCTTCAACTGCACGGACGCCTGCCCGCGCGGTATCGAGGTCACGAAGGCGATCGCCGAGGTGAAGAGGGCGCTGATCACGCGCCGCTACTGAGCCCGACCGCTCGACCGAGAAGGCCCCGTCTCCGCTGGTGACGGGGCCTTCTGGCATATGCCACACCATCGGGTGAACGAGTCCGGGACCGGACGCGCGGGGGGTGTCCGGCCTACGATGATGCTCTCGACACCAGCCCCCAGGAGGCACCTGATGTCCGCAGCTTCCGTCGAGCAGCCCTTCCACGACGAAGAGCCGGTCACCCTGACGACCATCGCCGACGAGATCATGGAGCGCCATCCGGGCTACCGCGTCGAGATCATCGGAGGCCATCTCCTCGTGACCCCGTCCCCGGATGCTCCCCACGCCCGCGCCCTTACCAAACTCATGCGTCCGTTCATCGCAGCAGGACTCGACGACGGCGAAACCGAGGTCCTTCAGAACGTCGGGCTGTGGCTCCCCACGGGTGGTGAGGACTACGCCATCCCCGACCTCGTGGTGGTGGACGCCGACATCGACGACCACCTCGTCGAGAACAACGCGTACGACCCCGCCTGCTTCCGTCTCGTGCTCGAGGTCACCTCCGGCAACTGGAAGGACGACCTCAAGACCAAGGTCGCCGCCTATGCCGAGGCCAAGGTGCCCGTCTACGTCGTCGTGGACCGCAAGCACCAGCGTCTCCACGTCCTGACCGACCCGGTGGGAAGCGGCTAGGAGAACCACCGCCCGCATGCCCCCGGCGAGCTCGTCTCCCTCCCTGACTCCATCGGCGCGAAGGTGACCCTCGACGTGGCGGAGATCCTCACGGCGGGTCGGGCGAGGACGAGCGACTGAGGCTCACAGCCGGCTCAGCATCGTCGGGTCCGTGATCCTCGTGTCGTCCGCCGGCGGCATTGCCCCGGCACCACGCGTTGAACATGTTCAAAAAGAGGTCTACAGTCACCCTCGACAGCGTTTTGAACGTGTTCAAGAAGGGTGGGGGCAATGGACCGCACGGTCGTCGCCTACGTCATCTACCTGCTGGTCAGCATCGGCCTGACCATCTGGGTGGCCCGCACGCTCAGCCGGAACGGCAGGATCTTCCTCGCCGACGTGCTGCACGGCAACGAGAAGCTCGCCGACGCCGTCAACCACCTCCTGGTGGTCGGCTTCTACCTCGTCAACCTCGGGTTCGTCGCCCTGTACCTGAGCGGCGACGAGACCATCACCGACACGCGCGGGGTCTTCGAGGCCCTGTCGACCAAGCTCGGCGTGGTGCTGCTGGTGCTCGGCGTGATGCACCTGGCCAACGTCTACGTGCTCAACCGGATCCGGCGCCGGGGCGCCATGGAGCGGGAGCAGGTGCCGCCGGTGCCGCCGCAGGGCTGGGTCGCCCCGCAGGCCCGGGCCTGAGCGGAGACCGGCACATGAACGCCACCGCGCCGGGCCCGCGTCCGGACGCCGCCCCGGTCCGCCGGCTCACCGTCCTCTACGACGCCGAGTGCTCCCTGTGCAGGTTCCTGCGCGACTGGCTCCGGCGGCAGCACCAGCTCGTGCCGCTGGAGCTGGTCCCGGCCGGCTCCGAGGAGGCCCGGCGGCGCCACCCCGGCCTCGACCATGGCCGCACCCTCGACGAGATCACCGTCGTGGGTGACGCCGGGCAGGTCTACCAGGGCCCCGCCGCCTGGGTCGTCACCCTGTGGGCGCTCAGGGAGCACCGGCCGCTAGCCCACCGGCTGAGCACGCCGTCGGGCGCCCGGCTCGCCAGGGGCGCCGTGCTCGCCGCCGCCAAGTGGCGCGGGGCGCAGCGGCACCGGGGGCGGCAGGGTGGGGCCCCGTGGGGCGGGCGGGTGTACCGGCGGGCGGACGGGTGGGCGTACGCCCCGGACGGCGGCTGGACCTACACCGCCCCGGGCTGCGCCGACGGCGGCTGCGCCCCTGGCCGAGTGCCCGGGCGCTGACGTTAGGCTCTCTTTCCGTGCCCGCGAAGAACGACGGCCCCGACGACGGCGCCCACCCGACCAAGTCCGAGCAGACCCGCGCGCTGATCCTGGAGACGGCCATGCGGCTGTTCCAGGAGAACGGCTACGACAAGACGACGATGCGGGCCATCGCCAAGGAGGCCGGGGTCTCCGTCGGCAACGCGTACTACTACTTCGCGGGCAAGGAGCACCTGATCCAGGGCTTCTACGACCGGATCGCCGCCGAACACCAGGTGGCGGTCCGGGAGATCCTGGAGCGGGAGACCGACCTGGAGGCGCGTCTCGCGGGTGTGCTGCGGGCGTGGCTGGACATCGCCGCGCCGTACCACGAGTTCGCGGTGCAGTTCTTCAAGAACGCCGCCGATCCGGACAGCCCGCTCAGCCCCTTCTCGCCCGAGTCGGAGCACGCGCGCGAGGAGGCCATCAGTGTGCACCGGCAGGTGCTGGCCGGGGCGACGAAGACCAAGGTCCCCGAGGAACTGCGGGGCATCCTCCCCGAGTTGATGTGGCTGTCCCAGATGGGCCTCTGCCTGTACTGGATCTTCGACCGGACCGAGGGGCGGGAGCGCAGCTACCGGCTCGCCGAGCGCGGGGCCCGGCTCACCGCGCGGGGCGTCGCCCTGGCCCGCTTCCGGGTGCTGCGGCCGCTCGTGCGCGAGGTGCACGAGCTGTTCACGGACTTCCTGCCGGGGATGACACGGGCCATCCCTGACCCGGCCGCGCTGCGCGGCGACACCCCGTAGGTTCTGTCGTCAGATCCCCGTGAGGCTCCAGAGGCGGAACACGCCCGTGCCGTCCGAGAGGTACTGGCCGCCGCCGACGTCCTCGGTGGTGACGACGTACTCCTTCGCCTGCCACAGCGGCAGCACCGGCACGTCCTGCGCGACGGTCTGCTGCACCGCGCGGAAGTCCCGGTCGGCCTCGCCGCGGTCGGCGTAGCGCTGGCTGTCGGTGATGAGCCGGTCGACCGTTCTGCTGCTGTAGCCGGTGTTCATCGCACTGCCGGTGCCGACGAGCGCGGCGCCGAAGGTGTCGGGGTCGGGGAAGTCGGCGACCCAGCCGACGGCGTACGCGTCGAGCTTGCCGCTCGCCCAGCGCTTCTGGAAGTCGGTCCACTCGTAGCCCTGGACGGTGACCTTGAACAGGCCGCTCGCCTCCAGCTCCCGCTTGATCTCGGCGGCCTCCTGGGCACCGGCGCCGCGGCCCTCGGCGTAGCCGTAGGTGAAGCGGACCGGCAGCGTCACACCGGCCTCGGTGAGGAGTTGCCGCGCCTTCTCGGGGTCCTGCTTCGGGTAGTCGTCGAAGAAGGAGGCGGTGTGGCCGGTGAGTCCGGCCGGGATCAGCGAGTACAGCGGGTCGACCGTCCCGTCGTACACGGTGGCGGCCAGCCGTTCCCGGTCGATGAGCCAGGCCATCGCCTGCCGGACCTTCGGGTTGTGCAGGGGCTTGCCCGCACGGGTGTTGAAGTACAGGTTCCGGGTCTCGGAGCCGTCCGCCTCGAAGACGCGCTGCGTGGGGTCGCTGGGGTTCAGGTCGGCCAGCACCCGCGGCGGCAGCTGCCGGGTGGCGACCTCGATCCGCTTGTCCTTCCAGGCGGTGTCCAGGGCGTCCGGGTCGCCGTAGTAGCGCAGTTCGACGGGCCGGTCGGCGCCGCCCTTGACGGCGCCCTGGTAGTGCCGGTTGGGCGCGAGGACCGCCGCCTTGTCCTTCGTGTACGAGGTGAGGGTGTACGGGCCCGTGCCGTCGACACCGTCGCCGGTGCGCAGCTTGCCGGCCGGGTAGGCGGTGCGGTCGACGATCGAGCCGGCGCCGGTGGCCACCTTGAACGGGAACGTGGCGTCGGGTGAGGACAGGTGGAAGGTGACGGTCATGCCGTCGGCGTCCACGGAACGCAGGGTCTCCAGCAGGGGCGCCGGGCCGACGGGGGACTTGATGCGCAGGATCCGGTCGAAGGAGTACTTCACGTCCTCGGCGGTCATCGTCCGGCCGCTGGGAAAGGTGAGGCCGGACCGCAGTCGGCAGCGGTACGTGGTCAGGTCGCCGCTCGTGAAGGAGCAGCTCTTCGCCGCGTCGGGCACGGGTGCGGTGCCGCCCGGCGCGAAGGTCAGCAGCGACTGGAAGACGTTGCTGAACAGGGCCCAGGAGCCGGCGTCGTAGGCACCGGCCGGGTCGAGTGAGGTGACGGCGTCCGTCGTGCCGACCGAGATGGTGCCGCCGTCGTTCTTCGACGGCACGAGCTGCCAGGCTCCCACTCCCACGGCCGCCAGGACGAGCAGCCCCGCGAGTATCCGCATGCGAACCGATCGCATCGGCCCTGTCCTTCCCCGGGCCCTCGGGCCCCTGTGCGTACGCCACACCCCTTCGTGGCGGCCTCACCCAATCACAGGTGTTTGACCCGGGGGAAGAGAGATCTGCCGAGTTGGGAAAGACCTTACCGATGGGCGGTTCGGTCCGTTTTCACAGGGTTCCCACAGCGTCAGGCCTGCTTCGACGCCAGCTCGATCAGCGTGACGTCCGAGGGGGCGCCGACCCGGGTGGGCGGACCCCAGGCGCCGGCGCCGCGGGAGACGTAGAGCTGGGTGTCGCCGTAGCGTTCCAGGCCCGCGACCGTGGGGTTGGCGGCGGCCGCGAGGAGGTTGCCGGGCCAGAGCTGGCCGCCGTGGGTGTGACCGGAGAGCTGGAGGTCGACGCCGTGCTCGACGGCGTCGTGGATCTGGACGGGCTGGTGGGCGAGGAGCACGCACGCGCGTGCCGTGTCCCGGTCGCCGAGGGCCCGGGCGAAGTCGGGGCCCTGCCCCTCGTCCTCGCCCGCCACGTCGTTGACTCCGGCCAGGTCGAAGTACGGCATCTCCCTGCGGGCGTTCTCCAGGGGGGTCAGGCCGAGGCGCCGGACCTCCTCGACCCACTGTCCGGCGCCGGAGAAGTACTCGTGGTTGCCGGTGACGAAGTAGGAGCCGTGACGGGCCTTCAGCTGGGCCAGCGGTGCGGCCGCGGGTCCGAGGTCCCGCACACTGCCGTCCACCAGGTCGCCGACGACCGCGATCAGGTCGGGCTGGGTCGCGTTGATCGTGTCGACGACCTTCTGGGCGAAGCCGCGGCCCAGGACCGGGCCGAGGTGGACGTCGCTGACCACGGCGATCCGGTATCCGTGCGCGGCGCGCGGCAGCTTGGCCAGCGGCACCGTGACCCGCTTCACCTTCGGCCCGCGCAGCACGCCGTACGTGCCGTAGCCCACGGTGCCGACGGCGGCGGCCGCGGCGGCACCGGCGACGACGCGGGAGACGAAGAGACGGCGGGAAGGATGGGAGGGCCCGGACGCGGGCGACGGCGAGGGCGCGGGGGTGGCGAGCGGCTCGGCCGAGCCCTGGGGGGCGGCGGGCACGGGCTCCGGCTGCGGAGGGGGCGCGGTGGCGGAGGCGACCGCGGCGCCGGACCCACCGGCACCGGTCTCCGCACAGGCACCGGCACCGGCACCGGAGGCACCCACACCGGCACCGACACCGCACGCGCCCGCACCCACCTGCGATCCGGCTGCCGCCGGGACGGCCGCTTCCCCGGGCGCGCCGGCGTCCACCAGGCCGTCGGCCGCTCCCACGGCGGCGGGTGCGGCCGGGGCGGTGCCCGGCGTGTCGGCGGGCCGTGTGCCGGTGTCCGGCTCCCCCGGAAGGCTCCGCTTGTCCGGCTCTCCCGGAAGGCTCCGCTCCGACGCCCGCGTCTTCGCCCGCCGTTCCAGGAACCACCGCAGCAGCGGCCGGACGACCTCGCCCGCCAGCACCCCGAGGAACAGGTATATCGACAGGGCCAGCCACAGGAAGCCCGGCCAGGCCAGGACCTGCTGGAGCCAGAAGGGGGCGCCCGAGCGCTCGGCGACCAGGGCCGTGATCGCGAGGGTCCAGCCGCCGGCGACCAGCACGGCGCCCAGGCGGCGGGTGAGCCCAGGGCCCCGGGTCGTGTCGCGGAACAGGCGGCGCCACACATACCAGTTGGCCGTCACGAGGACGGCCAGGACGAGTGTCGCGACGAGTACGAAAACGATGGCCACGGTGTCGTGTCTCCCGATTGCCGTTATGACGTCCGGCGCAGTGCGCGCAGACCACGCAACCCGATGGCCCCGATGGCCGTCCCCAATACGAAGGAAACGACGGCGAGCAACAGGTGCACGTAGAAGTAGGCCGTGGGATGACCGTCGTCGAAGGCGAGCCCGCTGCTGTCCTTGACAAGGTTCTTGACGAAAGTGATCCAGATGACCCAGCTCCACACCCCGAAGGCGAGCAGGAACCAGGAGACGGGGCGGCTGAGCTTCATGAGTCCAGTATCGCCAGAGCCTGTCCGGTTCCGTTCGCGGGGTGGGGCCGGAGGCGGGACTTCCCTGCGTACGGCATGTACGTTTCCGACCGTGCCCGCTCCGAAGAAGACCGCCAGGCGATCCCTGCTGGTCACCTCCGCCGCCCTGTCGTCCCTCGCCCTGGCCGCGCCCGCCGCCGTCGCCGCCCCGAGCCCCTCGCCGAGCCCTTCGGGCAGCCCGTCGGCGAGCCCCTCGGCCACTCCCCCGGCGTCGATGTCGACCGTGGGCGGCGCCCGGCTCGGGCAGCCGGGCACGCAGGTGAACCTCGCGAGCGGTGTGCCGGTGCTGCCGAAGGACGTCAGCGCCCGCTCCTGGATCGTCGCCGACGCCGAGACCGGTGACGTGCTGGCCGCGCACAACGCGCACTGGCGCCTCGCCCCGGCGAGCACGCTGAAGATGCTGTTCGCGGACACGCTCCTGCCGAAGTTCCCCCGAACCGCCAAGCACAAGGTCGCCCCCTCCGACCTGGCGGGCATCGGCTCGGGCTCCAGCATGGTCGGGATAAAGGAGAACGAGACCTACACGGTCCACGACCTCTGGCTGGGCGTCTTCCTGCGCTCCGGCAACGACGCCGTGCACGTGCTGTCCGCGATGAACAAGGGCGTCGAGAACACCGTCAGGGAGATGAACGAGCACGCCGAGGAGCTCCAGGCCCTCGACACGCACGTCGTCAGCCCGGACGGCTACGACGCCGAGGGGCAGGTCTCCTCCGCGTACGACCTGACGCTGATCGCCCGCTCGGGGATGCAGAAGAAGGACTTCCGCGAGTACGCCTCGACGGTCACCGCGAAGTTCCCCGGCGAGACCAAGAAGGACAAGAAGGGCAAGACGGTCCGCAAGTCCTTCGAGATCCAGAACACCAACCGGCTGCTGGCCGGGGACTCGGACGTCCCCGTCTACCAGGGCATCGCGGGCGTCAAGAACGGCAACACCACCAACGCGGGCGCCACCTTCACCGGCGTCGCGGAGCGGAACGGCAAGGTGCTGCTGGTCACGGTCATGAACCCGGAGAAGGACGAGCACAACGAGGTCTACAAGGAGACCGCCCGGCTGTTCGACTGGGGTTTCAAGGCGGCCGGGAAGGTGCAGCCGGTGGGCGAGCTGGTCCCGCCGAAGAGCGCCGCGCAGGCCAGTGCCCAACCCGGCGCGAACCCCTCCGGCGAGGCCGGTGGCTCCGGGGACGGCGGCAGCGGCACGGCCGGGACCGGCGCCAAGCCGGTGGCCAGCGCCCCGGCCGCGGACGGCTCCAGCGGCATCGGGGTCGCGCTCGGCATCACCGGGGGTGTGCTGGTGCTGCTCGCGGGCGGCGCGTTCCTGGTCAACCGCCGGTGGCCGCTGCCGGATCTGGTGCGCCGCCGGACTCGCCCGTGACGCCCGGGAGTTCGTCCTGCTTGCTCTGCGTCGCCGTCCAGGAGGCGCAGAACAGCACCAGCTTCGAGGTGAAGTTGATCCACAGCAGCAGCGCCACGGGCACACCGAACGCGCCGTACATGCTCTTCGCCGCCACGCCCTGGAGGTAGCCGCTGAGCAGCAGCTTCAGCAGTTCGAAGCCGACCGCGCCGGTCAGTGCCGCCACGAACAGGCGGTGGCGCGTCGGCTCGACGCCGGGCAGCAGCGTCAGCACGTAGAGCAGCAGCAGGAAGTCGGCGAGGACGGCGACCAGGAACGCGGCGACGTGCAGCAGGGCCCCGCCCCAGCCGCCCTCGTCGATGCCGAGCTGGCGGGTGATCCAGCCGATCATCGCGGAGGCGACGGCGGAGGCGGCGATGGTGACGAGGAGCGCGCCGCCGAGGCCGATCAGGACTCCCGCGTCCTTGGCGTACCGCAGGACGGGGTTCTCCTCCTCGTCGGGCAGCTCCCACACCGCGCGCAGGCACTCGCGCATGGAGCCGGCCCAGCTGATGCCGGTGAACAGCAGCACCGCGCCCGCGATCAGGCCGACCGTGCCGGCGTTGTCCACCAGTCCGGCGATGTCCAGCTGGTCGGAGATGCCGGGCACCTGCTCGGCGAGCTTGTCCTGCAGCGTGTCCTGCTGCTCCGTGCTGAGCGTGGCGGCGGCGATGGTGACGGCCACGGTCAGCAGCGGGAACAGCGCCACGAAACTGGTGAAGGTCATCGCGGCGGCCAGCCGCGTCCACTTCACGCGGTCCAGCCGCTCGTACGACCGCCACGCGTGGGTGATCATCAGCCGCTCCGCCCACGGTCCGACCACCGGGAGCCTTTTCAGCCAGTCCATGATCCGACTCTGCCCTCCGCCCGGAACACCCATGTACGGGTACCCCAGAACCGCAGGACCGTGGCAAGCGCCATGCCGACGACCGCGCCGGAGACGGTGTCCGCGCGCTGGGAGGTGAGCCCGAGGCCGTAGTGGCTGACGGCGAGGCAGAGCAGCTGGACGGCGGCCCCGGCGAGGTTCACCGCGAAGAACACGGCGAACGGGCGCAGGCCCCGGACCGGCGCGGTCCGGTAGGGGCCGAGGGCGTTGCCCGCGTAGGCGACGGAGCAGGCGGCCACGAAGGACAGGGCCTTGGCGGTGAGCGGGTCGAGTGCGGCGGGGCCGCGCAGGTACGTGAAGAGGGCCAGGTCCACGGCGTAGGCGAGGAGGCCGGCGGCGGCGAAGCCCAGCAGCTCGCGGCGGCCGGGGACGGTGGGGCGCGGCCACGCGCGCGTGGTCACCAGTTGGCCACCGCCAGGCCGTACATCGCCATCCACGCCAGGCCGATGAGGGCGAGCGCCCGGTCGCGCAGGACGACGTCCTCGGGTTCGCCGGCCGTGCCGCGGTCGGCGAACACGGCGTACCTGAGGATCGCCAGGATGAAGGCGACCATGGACAGTTGCCGCCAGGGCAGCACGCTGGTGTGCGGGACGCCGCCCTCCTCCATGGCCCACAGGCAGTAGCCGAGGACGGCGACACCGGCCGCGAGCTGCCAGACGAAGCGGAGGTAGCCGGTGGTGTACTCGGTGAGCAACGCGCGGGTGGCGCCCCCTTTTCCGGCCATCTGCACGGCCTCCGAGTAGCGCTTGGCCGACACCATGAACAGCGCGCCGAACCCGGTCGTGATCAGGAACCAGCGCGAGAGGGGAATGCCGAGGGCGAGTCCGCCGACCATGGCCCGCATCAGGAACCCGGTGGTGACGACGGCCAGGTCGACGACGAGGACGTGCTTGAGGCTGATGCAGTAGGCCAGTTGCATGGCGAGGTAGGCGGTCAGCAGGGCGGCGACGGCCGGGCCGCACAGGCGGGCCGCGGCGCAGGGCGCGAGGACGCCGAGGGCGCCGCCGACGGCGTAGGCGACGGGCACGGGGACCTGTCCGGCGGCGACCGGGCGGTGCCGTTTGACGGGGTGGGCGCGGTCGGCGTCGGCGTCGCGGGCGTCGTTGACGAGGTAGACGGCGGCGGCGCAGGCGGTGAACAGGACGAAGACCAGGGCGAGTCGGGTCAGGGCGTGCCGGGTGAAGAGCTCGCCCGCGGCGGCCGGGGCCGCGATCACGAGGACGTTCTTGACCCACTGCCGGGGGCGTGCGGTCCGGACGAGGCCGGCCAGGACACCGCCGCCGCGGGAGGGCGCGGACGGCTCCTCGGGGGCGCGCTGCCGCAGGATGGCCGTCTCACTCATGGCGGGCGCCTCCCTTCACCCAGCGGGCGCCCATGCGGGCCGTGAGTGCGCCGAGGGCCGCACCGGCCGCGACGTCGGAGGGGTAGTGGACACCGACGACGAGCCGGGAGACGCACACGGCGGCGGCGAGCGGCGGGACCGCGCGTGCCCCGAGGGCGCCGAAGGCCACGGCGGCAGCCGCGGCGGAGGTGGCGTGGGAGCTGGGGAAGGAGTGCCGGCCGGCGGTGCGCACCAGGGGTTCGACGTGCGCGGGGCGCGGGCGGCGCACGATCCGTTTCACCCCCATGCTGACGAGGTGCGCCCCGGCGGTGAGGGCCGTGCCGCGCAGCCAGGCGCCACGTCTCCTGCCGTCGACGGCGGCTCCGGCGAGCCCCGCCGCCAGCCACAGCGCCGCGTGCTCCCCCGCCCAGGACAGGGCGCGTGCGGCACCGGCCACGCGCGGGTCGGTGCCGCACGCCCTGAGCGCCGAAACGATCCGGTGGTCCATGTCGTGCAGGTCGTCGAGGTCGTCCATGTGGACTCACTGTTCACGCCCACCTGGCCCGAACTCCGGCAATATTGAGCGACATCCCATTAATCACCCGTTTCGGGGAGGGATGCCATGTTCTCGAACTAATAGCTCACACCAGGGCGATACGGTCACCGACATGTCTGCCGACATCGATTCCGCCCCGGACGTCATGGGCTTGGACCACACCACCGTCACCGGATGGGGACGCACCGCCCCCACCGCCGCCCGGCTGATCCGCCCGCGGACGTACGAGGAGGCCGCCGCGGCCGTCCGGGAGTGCGGGGCCCGCGGCGGGATCCCCCGGGGCCTGGGACGGGCGTACGGGGACGCCGCGCAGAACGCGGGCGGGGCCGTGCTCGACATGACGGGCCTGGACCGCGTCCACGCGATCGACGCCGACGGCGGCACCGTGCTGTGCGACGCGGGCGTCTCCCTGCACCGGCTGATGGAAGTGCTGCTGCCGCTGGGCTGGTTCGTGCCGGTCACCCCCGGCACGCGCTACGTCACCGTCGGCGGGGCGATCGGCGCCGACATCCACGGCAAGAACCACCACGTCTCGGGCTCCTTCGCCCGGCACGTGCTCGCCCTCGAACTGCTCACCGCGGACGGCGAGATCCGCACGGTGATCCCCGGCACGCCCCTGTTCGACGCCACCGCGGGCGGCATGGGCCTGACCGGGGTGATCCTCACCGCGACGATCCGGCTCCAGCCGGTGGAGACCTCGTTGATGTCGGTCGACACCGAACGGGCGGCGGACCTCGACGACCTGATGGCCCGGCTGGCCGCCACCGACCACCGCTACCGCTACTCGGTCGCCTGGATCGACCTGCTGGCCCGGGGCGCGGCGACCGGCCGCGCGGTGCTCACCCGCGGCGACCACGCGCCCCTGGACGCGCTCCCCGCCCGCCTGCGCCGCGACGCGCTGTCCTTCCGCACCTCCCGCCTCCCGTCCGCGCCCGCCCTCCTGCCCGAGGGCCTGCTCAGCCGCACGACCGTGGGCCTGTTCAACGAGCTCTGGTACCGCAAGGCCCCCCGCGCCCGGGCCGGCCGACTCCAGCGGATCTCCGCCTTCTTCCACCCCCTGGACGGCGTGCCCCACTGGAACCGCGTGTACGGCCAAGGCGGCTTCGTGCAGTACCAGTTCGTCGTCGGCTACGGCCAGGAGGACGCCCTGCGCCGCATCGTGCGCCGCATCTCCGAACGCCGCTGCCCGTCCTTCCTCGCCGTCCTCAAGCGGTTCGGGGAGTCCGACCCGGGCTGGCTGTCCTTCCCCGTGCCGGGCTGGACGCTGGCGCTGGACATCCCGGCGGGCCTGCCCGGCCTCGGCGCGTTCCTCGACGAGCTCGACGAGGAGGTCGCCGCCGCCGGCGGGCGCGTCTACCTCGCCAAGGACGCCCGGCTGCGCCCGGAGCTGCTCGCGGCGATGTACCCGCGCCTCGACGACTTCCGCACCCTGCGCGCCGAACTGGACCCGCACGGGGTCTTCGTGTCCGACCTGTCCCGCCGCCTCGGTCTCTAGGGGGTGTCCGCAAAGTCCCGTCGTCCGCCCGGAGGGCGGGGGGCAGGCGCGACTTTGCGGACACCCCCTAGGCACCGGAAACCAGGCAACCCCTAGGAGCTGTCATGAAGGACGCCTTCGGCCTCCCCCAGTCCCTGCTCGTCCTCGGCGGTACGTCCGAGATCGCGCTGGCCACCGCCCGCCGGCTGATCGCCCGCCGCACCCGCACCGTCTGGCTGGCGGGCCGCCCCTCGCCCGCGCTGGAGGAGGCCGCCGGGCAGTTGCGCGGACTTGGCGCCGACGTGCACACCGTCGCGTTCGACGCGCTCGACCCGGCCTCCCACGAGGCCGTGCTCGGCAAGATCTTCGCCGAGGGCGACATCGACATGGTGCTGCTCGCCTTCGGGTTGCTCGGCGACCAGGCCCGCGACGAACGGGAGCCGGAGGCGGCGGTGCGGGTCGCGCAGACCAACTACACCGGCGCGGTCTCGGCGGGCCTGGTGTGCGCCCGCGCGCTCCAGTCCCAGGGGCACGGCTCGCTGGTCGTGCTGTCGTCCGTCGCGGGCGAGCGGGCCCGCCGCGCCAACTTCATCTACGGCTCCAGCAAGGCCGGCCTGGACGCCTTCGCCCAGGGCCTGGGCGACGCGCTGCACGGCACGGGCGTGCACGTCATGGTCGTCCGCCCCGGCTTCGTCCGGACCCGCATGACCGCCGGCCTCCCCGAGGCGCCCCTCGCCACCACGCCCGAGGCGGTCGCCACGGCCGTGGAACTGGGACTGCGCCGCCGCTCGGAGACGGTGTGGGTACCGGGCGCGCTGCGCGTGGTGATGTCGGCACTGCGGCATCTGCCGCGGGGGGTGTTCCGGCGGTTGCCGATCTGAGAGGGGGGTGGGTGGGTGCGGACCCGCCGGCGGATCAGCGCGTGGGGACCGAGCCCCGTTCCACGCGGCCGGCCTGGGGCGGGACCACCGAGCCGCCGCCGAAGGTGAACTCGCGCAGCTTGCGCCACACTCCGTCGGCGCCCTGTTCGTAGAGGGCGAAGCCGGTGCAGGGCCACTCGGCCTCGTAGCCGGCGAGTTCCTCGAAGGCGCGGTCCATCGCCGCCTCGTCGATGCCATGGGCGACGGTAACGTGCGGGTGGTACGGGAACTGCAGTTCGCGCGCGACCGGCCCGGCGGGGTCGCGGACCTGCTGCTGCAACTCGGTGCAGGCCTCGGCGCCCGCGACGACCCGGACGAACACCACCGGCGACAGGGGCCGGAAGGTACCCGTGCCGGACAGCCGCATGGGGAACGGCCGGCCGGCCGCGGCGACCTCGGTCAGATGGGCCTCGACGGCCGGCAGGGCGGTCTCGTCGATCTCCGTCGGCGGCAGCAGGGTGACGTGCGTGGGGATGCCGTGAGCCGCGGCGTCGCCGAAGCCCGCGCGCAGCTGCTGGAGCTCGCTGCCGTGAGGCTCCGGGACCGCGATCGAGACACCGATCGTTACGGTCCCCACATCGTCTCCTGTCGGTTCAGTTAACGGGCCGCTGATACGACCACCCGGTTATCGACTGTACGGCCACGACCCGGTTACAGGCAGGCGCAACCGGAGTGATGTACAGCGCTGTGCGGTGGTACGGCTGCGCGCGGGAGCGGGTTCAGTGCTTGGCGGGCAGGAAGCCGACCCTGTCGTACGCCTGGGCGAGGGTCTCCGCGGCGACCGCGCGGGCCTTCTCGGCGCCCTTGGCCAGGATCGAGTCGAGCGTCTCGGGGTCGTCCAGGTACTGCTGCGTGCGCTCCCGGAACGGCGTCACGAACTCGACCATGATCTCGGCGAGGTCCGTCTTGAGCGCGCCGTACATCTTGCCCTCGTACTCCTGCTCCAGCTCGGCGATCGACTTGCCGGTGAGCGTGGAGTGGATGGTGAGGAGGTTCGACACGCCGGGCTTGTTCTCCGCGTCGTAGCGGATCACCGTGTCCGTGTCGGTGACCGCGCTCTTGACCTTCTTCGCGGTGGCCTTCGGCTCGTCGAGGAGGTTGATGAGGCCCTTCGGCGTGGACGCCGACTTGCTCATCTTGATCGACGGGTCCTGAAGGTCGTAGATCTTCGCCGTCTCCTTGAGGATGTACGGCTTCGGGACGGTGAAGGTCGGGCCGAAGCGGCCGTTGAAGCGCTCGGCGAGGTCGCGGGTGAGCTCGACGTGCTGGCGCTGGTCCTCGCCGACCGGGACCTCGTGGGCCTGGTAGAGCAGGATGTCCGCGACCTGGAGGATCGGGTACGTGAACAGGCCGACCGAGGCGCGCTCGGCGCCCTGCTTGGCGGCCTTGTCCTTGAACTGGGTCATCCGGCTCGCCTCGCCGAAGCCGGTGAGGCAGTTCATGATCCAGGCGAGCTGGGCGTGCTCGGGGACGTGGCTCTGGACGAACAGCGTGCACCGGTCCGGGTCCAGCCCCGCGGCCAGCAGCTGGGCGGCGGCCAGGCGCGTGTTCGCGCGCAGGTCCTCGGGGTCCTGCGGGATGGTGATCGCGTGCAGGTCGACGACCATGTAGAACGCGTCGTGGGTCTCCTGCAGGGCCACCCACTGGCGGACGGCGCCGAGGTAGTTGCCGAGGTGGAACGAGCCGGCGGTGGGCTGGATGCCGGACAGCACGCGGGGACGGTCAGAGGCCATGCTCACCATTCTCTCAGGTCCCGGAGGGCGATCCGGAACTGGTCCGAAACAGGGGGGAACCGATCCGTGCCCGGCGGTGTAACAAGCATGTGAGGACGCGGGAGGGGGGCCGCATCGTCGATGAGGCCGCGGTGATCGCACGCGTACGCGCCGGAGAGCCGGAGGCGTACGCGGAGCTGGTGCGGGCGCATACGGCGATCGCGCTCCGCGCGGCCACCGCGCTCGGGGCGGGGTCTGACGCGGAGGACGTGGTGCAGCAGGCCTTCGTCAAGGCGTACTGCGCGCTGGGCCGGTTCCGGGACGGCATGGCGTTCAAGCCGTGGCTGCTGGCGATCGTGGCCAACGAGACGAGGAACACAACGCGGACGGCCGCGCGGCAGCGGACCCTCGCCGTCCGCGAGGCGGCGCTGACCCAGGCCGAGCCATTGATACCGGAGTCGGCGGACCCGGCCGTGGCGACGGTGGAGGCGGAGCGCCGGGCGGCGCTGCTGGCCGCCCTGGAGAAACTGAGCGAGGAGCACCGACTGGTCGTCACCTACCGGTACCTGCTGGAGATGGACGAGCCGGAGACGGCCCAGGCCCTCGGCTGTCCCCGCGGGACGGTGAAGTCGCGCCTGAGCCGCGCCCTGCGCAAGCTGGCCAGGCTGCTGCCGGACTTCCGGCCTCGGGAGGGGGGTGAGGAGAGTGAGTGACGGACGGGGCGCGCACAGCGGCGACGACGAGCGGTTCCACGCCGCCGACGGCGAGGCTTGCCGCCGGGCGGAAGCCGCCCGGCTGCGGGAGGAACTGCGGGCGCTGGGGCGGTCGCTCGACGCGCCGGGCGGCGCGGGTCCGGAGTCGATGGCCGAGCGGGTGCTGGCGCGGATACTGGCCGAGCAGGTGCCGGTTCCCGTGCCCGAGCCACCCGGGGTCCGGGAACGGCTGCGGTCGGTCCGGCTCTGGGCGCGAGCGCGGTGGCGGTCGCTGACGGCGACGCTGTGCGGGCTGCTGGCCGTACTCGCGCTCACGCCCCCGGTGCGGGCCGCGGTGGTCGACTGGTTCGACTTCGGCGGGGTCGAGGTGCGCTACGACC
Source organism: Streptomyces sp. SudanB52_2052 (assembly GCF_964272415.1). Lineage (NCBI taxonomy): Bacteria > Bacillati > Actinomycetota > Actinomycetes > Kitasatosporales > Streptomycetaceae > Streptomyces > Streptomyces sp. SudanB52_2052. The sequence continues at coordinate 3,529,153 of NZ_OZ186796.1, forward strand.
CCTCGGCGGTGCCCAGCCCCGGCGCCGAGGTGCCCGGCTGCGGACGACCGGTTTCCCTCGCGGAGGCCGAGCGGCGGGCGGGGTTCACTCCACTGGTCCCCGAGGGGCTGGGGACGCCGGACGCGGTGACCGTGAGCAGCCGGCCACAGGGCCGGGTCCTGATGACCCTGTGCTGGAGCGAGCAGGGCCGGACGATACGTCTGGACGAGTACCGGGCGCGTCTGGACACCGGCTTCGTCAAGCGCGTGCGTGAGCAGCCGACGTGGGTGGCGCTGCGCGGTGATCCCGAGAGCGGCGACGTGCGGGACTGGGCCCTGTGGTTCCCACGGCCCCACCTGCTGAACTTCTGGCTGGTCGAAACCGACGGCGACCGCTACACACGCGAGGAGCGGACGGCCGGGCCGACCCTGCTGTGGACCTCCTCGGGCGGCGACGGTGGCGTCACGCTGCGGCTGGAGGGCGTCGCGTCGAAGGCGCGGGCCGTGGAGATCGCGAGGTCCGCCGCGGCTCCGCTCGGTGAATCCCGCGAGTAGCGCGGAGGGGGAACCCGGTCGGGCCGGGCGGTGTACCAGAAGTGACGGGCGGCTCGGGGCCGCGCGGATCGTCTGGTAGGGGGCTCGGATGGGGCAGGGCAAGGGCAGGGGCAGGGGTCGTGGGCTGATCGCAGGGGTGGGAGCGTTGGTGGCGGCGCTGGCGCTGCTGGTGTGGGGCGCGGCTCCCGCCTCGGCCGGGGGGCCGACCAGCGTCCTCGTGGTCTCGCCGGGGAGCGAGGAGGCGGCTGCCCTGTACTACGACGACGCGGAGTACCAGCAGCTGGAGCGGCTGCTCGGCAGCGCGGTGACGGGCACCCGCGGCAAGCCCTCGGAGGCCGACCTGGCCTCCGCCCGGCGGTTCACCGTCACATGGATGGTGCACGACATCTCGCCGTGGCGCGTGGACCAGATCTTCTCCGCGAGCGAGAGCGGGGAGACGTGGATACACACGGCGGCGAACCTGCCCCGGGCGGTGGACGGCCGCTGGCACCGTGCCGAGCGCCCTGACGAACTGCGCGCCCTCCTGGAAGAGCTCGGCGTGACGGGCAGGGCACCCGACGGCACGGGATTCACCGACGTCATGTCTGCGCCCTGGGCCACGGCAGGGCAGGAGCCCGCCGCTCCGGAGCCTGAGGCGACCACGGCCCGGGCCAAGGAGCCCACGGCCGACGACGGCGCGGACTGGTGGTGGGTGCTGGCCGGCGCGACGGGCGGGGCGGTACTGGCCCTCGCCTTGCGGCCGCTAGCCGTACGGATCCCGTTCCCTCGACGGGAGCGGGCCACCGGGGAGCCGAAACAGGAGCTGCTCGATGCGTGAGGCCGGGTGCGGGCGGAACAGGGGGCCTTCGATGTTCCGCACCGGTGAGGGTGTGCGGGCGCGGCTGAGGCCGGGGTGGAGGGATTGCCTCTCGGTGCTGCTGCCGCCAACGTGGCCTGCCCCGCCATGCCCTGCCCCACCCGTGCCCGACCGGAGTACCGGTACCGGTCCGCCGCAAGTGGGTCCGGCCCGGTCGACAGCGGTGTCTGGTGGGCGGCCGCGGACCTGCCCCTGGGGCTCGGCGGCAGTCATGTCCTACGCCGCGCGGCGGCCCGGCGCGAAGCCGGACCGCCGCCACGGAAGGAGCCACGACATGAGCTGATCGACGTGGGATCCCTGACGTCGGTGAGCGCGTCGAGATCCCGCCCGCGATGAGCCCGGCGGGTCTCAGCCGAGGTCGATCTCGGGGTAGAGCGGGAAGCCCGCCACCAGGTCCGTCGCCCTGCGGGAGATCTCGTCGGCGATCTTCGGGTCGAGGACGTGAGCCGCCTTGGAGGGGGCGCCCGACTTGGTCGTGCCCGGCTCCGTGGTGGTGAGGACGCGGTCGATCAGGCCCGCGACCTCGTCCATCTCCGCCGTGCCCAGGCCGCGGGTGGTGAGCGCGGGCGTGCCGATGCGGATGCCCGAGGTGTACCAGGCGCCGTTCGGGTCGGCGGGGATCGCGTTGCGGTTGGTGACGATGCCCGACTCGAGGAGGGCGGCCTCGGCCTGGCGGCCGGTGAGGCCGTAGGAGGAGGCGACGTCGATCAGGTTCAGGTGGTTGTCCGTACCGCCCGTGACCAGCGTGGCGCCGCGGCGCATCAGGCCCTCGGCCAGCGCCCGGGAGTTGTCGACGATGCGCTGGGCGTAGTCGCGGAAGGACTCCTGCCGGGCCTCGGCGAAGGCGACGGCCTTGGCGGCCATGACGTGCGGGAGCGGGCCGCCGAGGACCATCGGGCAGCCGCGGTCGACCTGGTCCTTCAGGGAGTCGTCGCACAGGACCATGCCGCCGCGGGGGCCGCGCAGGGACTTGTGGGTGGTGGTCGTCACGATCTGGGCGTGCGGGACCGGGTCGAAGTCGCCGGTCAGGACCTTGCCCGCGACCAGACCCGCGAAGTGGGCCATGTCCACCATGAGCGTGGCGCCGACCTCGTCGGCGATCTCGCGCATGATCCGGAAGTTCACCAGACGGGGGTACGCCGAGTAGCCCGCGACGATGATCAGCGGCTTGAACTCGCGGGCGGAGGTGCGCAGGGCCTCGTAGTCGATGAGGCCGGTGGCGGGGTCCGTGCCGTAGGAGCGCTGGTCGAACATCTTGCCGGAGATGTTCGGGCGGAAGCCGTGGGTGAGGTGGCCGCCGGCGTCCAGGGACATGCCGAGCATGCGCTGGTTGCCGAAGGCGCGGCGCAGCTCCGCCCAGTCGGCCTCGGAGAGGTCGTTGACCTGGCGGACGCCGGCCTTCTCCAGGGCGGGCAGCTCGACGCGCTGGGCGAGGACCGACCAGAAGGCGACGAGGTTGGCGTCGATGCCGGAGTGCGGCTGGACGTAGGCGTGGCGGGCGCCGAAGAGCTCCTTGGCGTGCTCGGCGGCGAGGGACTCGACGGTGTCGACGTTGCGGCAGCCGGCGTAGAAGCGGCGGCCGATGGTGCCCTCGGCGTACTTGTCGCTGAACCAGTTGCCCATCGCGAGGAGCGTGGCCGGGGAGGCGTAGTTCTCGGAGGCGATCAGCTTGAGCATCTCGCGCTGGTCGGCGACCTCCTGGCCGATGGCGTCCGCCACGCGGGGCTCCACGGCGCGGATCACGTCGAGGGCGGCGCGGTAGGCGGTGGAAGCGGTGGAGAGGGGCTCGGCTGGCATGTGGGACCTCCGGACGTTGCGTTCAGCGTTCACGGTACGGCCCAGGCGCACGACCCTGTTCGGCTGGGCCGCTCCCCGATGGTTCGTCCATCCCAGCGCGCCAGTCACGGCCCTCGGTCAGCCTACCGGGTCGCCCTTCGGTGACGGGTGCGGGTTTCGGCCCTCAGAGGATCACATGCGGCAGAAACCGAGCGTACTCGTCCGTGATCAGGCCCGAGCTCTCTCTGATGCCCAGGCCCGCCGACTCGTTCTCCACGACCCAGGCGCCGAGGACGACGCGGTTGCCGTCGAAGTCGGGGAGGGGGGCGAGTTGCTGGTAGCAGCAGGGTTCGTCACGCGGGGCGGGGTCCGTGCCGGGCTCGTGGATCGTGACGCCCGCGCCCTCCCGGCCGAGGAGGGGCTTGGCGACCCAGCCCGTGGCGGTGAGGTCCCGGGGGCCGTCCAGGTAGGCCGGGAGGAGGTTCGGGTGGTCGGGGTAGAGCTCCCAGAGGATGGCCAGGAGTGCCTTGTTGCTGAGAAGCATCTTCCAGGCCGGCTCTATCCACAGGGTGGAGCCCGTACCGCCGCCGTTGTCGAGGGTGTCCAGGACGTGGCCGGCGAAGCGGTCGGTGGTGAGCCACTCCCAGGGGTAGAGCTTGAAGATGCTGCGGATGAAGCGGAGGCGCTGGTCGACGAAGCGGCCGGAGAGGCGGTCCCAGCCGATCTCCTCCATCGAGATCCACTCGGTCGCGAGCCCGGCCTGCTCGGCCGTCTCCTTGAGGTAGGCGACCGTCATCAGGTCCTCGCCGAGTTCGTCGGCGGAGGAGTACGCGAAGTACAGGGGGTTGCCCGGCGGGAGGAGGGCGGACTGCTTCGTCCAGGCGTCGATGAGGCGTTCGTGGAGGGAGTTCCACTGGTCGGCGCCGGGGAAGCGCTCCTCCATCCAGAACCACTGGGGCGACGCGGCCTCGACCAGTGAGGTGGGGGTGTCGGCGTTGTACTCCAGGAGCTTGGCCGGGCCGGTGCCGTCGTAGCGGAGGTCGAAGCGGCCGTAGACGGAGGGGAGTTCGGCGCGGCGCTGCCAGGCCTCGGCGACCGCCCGGGCCACGCGGGGGTCGGTGATGCCCAGGTCGGCGAAGCGGTCCTCGGCGACGATGTGCTCGGCCGCCGCCAGGCACATGCGGTGGAGGTCCTCGACCACCTCCTCCAGGGCCTCGATCTCCGGGAGGGTGAAGACGTAGTACGCGCTCTCGTCCCAGTAGGGGCGCAGGGAGTCGTCGGGGTAGCGGGTGAGCGGGTAGATCAGGCCCTGTTCCTCGACGGTCTGCTGCCAGCCGGCGCGGGGCTCCGTGGTACGGCGTTCCATCTGCGTGCAGCCCGGTCAGCCGCCGCCGCTGCCGGAGCCGGAGCAGCCGAAGCCGCCCCGGTCGACGGCCTCGCTGCGGCTGAAGGTGCCGTGGTCGGCGTAGCCGCCGCTGACGTCGGCGTCGTAGTACCAGTCGGCGTCCACGGCCCCGGTCCTGCCGGTCTTCTTGCGGGCCTTGCCGGTGGTGGAGCCGGAGGAGGACGTGCAGTTCTTGTCGGCGACGATCTTGTAGCCGTTGATGTAGTCGTAGCTGTCCCGGTCCACACAGCGGCGGTCCGGGTCGGAGCCGCACGCGGACAGGGCCGCCGCGAGGACGCCCATGCCGCCCAGCACCACCGTGCTCGAACGCAGTCGTCGCCGTGTTTCCGCCATGTCCGTGTCTCCCCGTGGTGTCCCCGTGTGCACTGCCGAGCGGACAGCCTAGAGAGCGGTGGGAGCGGGCGTGCAGGAGGCCCCCGTCTGCCGCTCTCCCTCACCGGCGATTTGTGAAATTTGGAGTCGTGTGGGGTTTTGGTGTGGTGTGGGCTTTTGGCGCGGCGGCGGGGGCGGCCTGATCACGGTGGTGTGACCGCAAGTGCTTTCCCGGCTACATAGGGCCTTCACCTTCCGAACAACCGGAAAATTGTTTGTTGAATCTTGAACGCGGAGGGAGCGCTTTCCGTAAGGGACGGCGTGACCAGTAATCCCGTCACGGTCACCGTGGCCTATCACGTGACGCCGGGCCGTGCGGCCGACTTCCACTCCTGGGGGTGGGCCCTGCTGGGCGCGACCGCGCGGCAGCCGGGATTTCTGGGGGGTGGGGTACTTGTCGACGGAGGGGCGGAGTGGCATGTCGTCTATCGCTTCGCCAGCGAGGGTTCGGCCCTGGCCTGGGAGAAATCGTCTTCCCGGGCACAGTGGGACGCCCGGCTGGAAGGAGTCGCCCAAGAGGCCGAGCGCAGACGGGTGCGCGGCGCCCGGGCCTGGTTCGACGCGCAGACCCTGACGCCGGCGCCGCCTGCTCCGCCGTCGAAATGGAAACTTTGGTTCGTGAATATGAGCGCGGTTTTTCCGCCGGTGCTCCTGTTCAATCTGACGGTGCTTCCCTATCTCGGTGACCTCAATGCACTGCTGCGCACGCTGTTGTTGTGTCTGTGTGTGACGGCCCTTGTCACCTGGATTCTCATGCCGCGGCTCCAGCGTTTCTTCAGGAAATGGCTGTATCCGTCGCTCCAGGCGCTGCGCGGACGGCACAAACGCCGGGCCACCTAGGCCCGCGAACGAACAGAGGGAGGTGGGCGGGTGAAGACCCTGCTCATCGACAATTACGACTCGTACACGTACAACCTGTTCCAGCTGATCGCCGAGGTCAATGGCGAGGAGCCGGTGGTGGTCCGCAACGACGTGCCCGTCGACGACCTGCCGGATCTCCTGAAGTTCGACAACCTCGTGGTGTCCCCCGGCCCCGGACACCCGGGCGACGCGCGGGACTTCGGCATCGCGGCCAGGGTGCTCGCCACCTGCCCGGTGCCCGTGCTGGGCGTGTGCCTGGGGCATCAGGGCATCGCGCTCGGGGAGGCCGGGATGGTGGGGCCGGCCCCGGAGCCGCGGCACGGGCATCTGTCGACGGTCCGGCACGACGAACGGGATCTGTTCCGGGGCCTGCCGCAGCACTTCACCGCCGTCCGCTACCACTCGCTGGCCGTGCGCGAGCCGCTGCCCCAGTCGCTGGAGGCGACCGCCTGGGCGGAGGACGGCGTCCTGATGGGGCTGCGGCACCGCAGCCGGCCGCTGTGGGGCGTGCAGTTCCACCCGGAGTCCGTCCTCACGGAGTACGGCCACCGCATGCTGGTGAACTTCCGGAACCTGACCGCCGAGCGGGCCGGCAAGCTGCGCGCGAAGAACACGGCGGTGCCGTCCCACGAGCGTGCGCTGCGCCGACCCGGGGTGCCGGAGTGCGACGCCGGGGTCCGGCGGCCGGGAGCCGGGGCGGTCGTCGGGGCGGGGCCGGTCGCCGCCGGGAACAGGGCCGTTCCACGGCCTGCGGCCGCTGCGGCCGTGTTCCAGGTCGCCGCGGTCTCCCAGGGGGCGGTGAGCAGGCCCAGCGGGGCGGTGGCGCACGGCGGGGGCGTGGCGCACGGCGGGGGCGCGGCGCTCGGCGTGGCTGCCAGGTCCGACGGGGATGCCTCGACCGGAGGGGCTGCGGCGCCCGGCGGGGATGCGGCGCCCGTCGGGGATGCGGCGCCCTGCGGGGATGCCTCGACCGGAGGGGCTTCCCCGACCGACGGGACTTCCCCGGGCGACGGGGCCGTTTCGGTAGCCGGACACGCCTCGACCGACGGGGCCCTCCCGGGAACCGGACACGCCTCGGCCTACAGGGCCGTTCCCACGGCCGCGCAAGCCTCGTCCAGCAAAGCCACCCCCACAGCCGGACACGCCTCCCCCAGCAAGCCCGCCCCCGCCCCCGGACAAACCTCACCCGTCAAGCCCTCCCCGGCACCCGGGGCCGTCCCGGGGCGTGTCGTGTCCTCCGCCGCCATTCCCCGGCCCCGCCGCCCCGGCCGTGTCGGGTACCGGCTGCACAGTCGTCGGATCACCGGTGCCGTCGACACGGAGGCGGTGTTCAGTCGGATGTTCGCCGGGGCGCCGCGTGGGTTCTGGCTGGACAGTTCCCTGGTCGAGCCGGGACGGTCGCGGTTCTCGTTCCTCGGGGACGGCAGCGGGCCGCTCGCCGAGTTCGTGCGGTACGACGTCGGCACCGGGCGCTGCGAGATCGAGCGGGCGGGGCGACCGGTGCGGAAGGTCTCGGCGAGTGTCTTCGACTACCTGAAGCGGCAGTTGACGAACCGTCGCGTGGACGCCACCGGGCTGCCGTTCGACTTCACCGGGGGCTACGTCGGCTACTTCGGCTACGAGATGAAGGCCGACTGCGGGTCGCCCAACCGCCACCGCTCCCCGGCCCCGGACGCCGCCTGGCTGTTCGCCGACCGGGTCATCGCGGTGGACCACCAGGAGGGCTTCACGTACGCCGTCTGCCTGGCCGAGGACACCCCGCAGGCGGCCCGGGAGGCCGCCGACTGGCTGGAGGGCGCGCTGGCCGACCTCAGCTGCGTGGCGGCGGAGCGGCCGCCCCTGCCCGTGCCGCCGGCCCCGGCGGACCCCGGCGCCACCGAGCCGTGGCTGGTGCGCGACCGGGCCCGGTACCTCGCGGACATCGAGGCGTGCCGGCGGGAGCTGCGGGCCGGCACCAGCTACGAGGTCTGCCTGACCAACGCCGCCCGGCTGCCCGCCCCGCCCGACGCGTTCGAGTTCTACCGGACGCTGCGCCGCGACAACCCGGCGCCGTACGCGGCGTTCCTGAGGTTCGGGGAGCTGGAGGTGGCCGGCTCCTCGCCCGAGCGGTTCCTGCGGATCGGCCGGGACGGCACCGTCGAGGCCAAACCCATCAAGGGGACCGCGCCCCGGGGCGACGGCCCCGCACAGGACGCCCGGCTGCGGGACGCGCTCGCGTCGGACGCCAAGACGCGCGCCGAGAACCTGATGATCGTGGACCTGCTCCGCAACGACCTGGGACAGGTCTGCCGGACCGGGTCGGTGCGGGTGTCCAAGCTCATGGCCACGGAGACGTACGCCACGGTGCACCAGCTCGTCTCGACCGTGGAGGGCAGGCTGCGCCCGGGCACGGACGCGGTGGACTGTGTGCGGGCCTGCTTCCCGGGCGGCTCCATGACCGGTGCGCCCAAGCTGCGCACCATGGAGATCATCGACTCGCTGGAGACCGAGGCCCGGGGCGTCTACTCGGGGGCCCTCGGCTTCTTCGGGTGCGGCGGTGGCGCCGATCTCAGCATCGTGATCCGGACCGCCGTGGTCGCCGGCGGTGAGCTGCACCTGGGTGCGGGCGGTGCGATCGTCCTCGGCTCCGATCCGGAGGCGGAGTACGAGGAGATGCTGCTGAAGACGGCGGCCCCGATGCGGGCCCTGAACCAGCACACGGCCGACCGGATGCGGTGGCAGGCCCCTCCGGGCAGCCGGGCGGGGGCGGCCGAGGAGGCCCGGCGATGACCAGTCCGCAGGTCGCGCCGCACCCGGCCGAGGCCGAGGCGCCCGGGAATCTCGCGGCCCAGCTGGCCGGGCTGGCCGAGCGGCGCGGCTGGGGCGGGCGGGCCGCCTTCCACCAGGGCCACCGGTCCTGGACCCACGGGGAGGTGCACGACCTCGCGGCTCGGGCCGCGACCGTGCTGGCCGGGCACGGGGTCCGGCCCGGCGACCGCGTGCTGCTGGCGCTGCCCGACTCCCTCGCCTGGGTGACGGCGTTCCTTGCCACCGCCCGCCTGGGCGCCGTGGCGGTCCTGATCAACCCCGAACTCCCGGCGGCCGACCACGTGTTCCTCGCCGAGGACACCGGGGCCGTGCTGTGCGTGACGGGCCCGGGTCTGGAGGAGCGGTTCGCCGGCCGGTCACGCCTCGGCGCCGACCAGCTGATGGCCCTGGCCCCGGCCACCGCGCCCGCCCCCGCCCACCAGGTCGACGCGCGGACCCCGCTCTACGTGCAGTACACCTCCGGCACCACGGGCCGCCCCAAGGGCGTCGTGCACACGCACGGCGATCCGCGGACGTACCACGACCTGATCGGCCGACGGGTGCTGCGGATCACCGCGGACGACGTCACCCTGTCGGTGTCCAAGCTGTTCTTCGCCTACGGCTTCGGCAACGCCTTCGTCTTCCCGCTCTTCTCGGGCTCGTCCGCCGTCCTGGTGGACCGGCGCCCCACCCCCGCGACCCTCGACGAACTCGTCGCCCGGCACCGGGTGACGCTGCTCTACTCCGTGCCGTCCGCGTACGCCGCCCTGGTGGCCGAGCGGGGCAGCGGACACGAGGGGTGCTTCGCGTCGGTGCGGGCGGCGGTGTCGGCCGGGGAGAGTCTGCCGGAGCCGCTGGCCGAGCAGGTGGGCGCGCTGCTCGACGCGCCGGTGCTGGAGCAGATCGGCTCCACCGAGGCCGGGCACGCGTTCTGCGCCAACGGCTTCGCGCACCACCGCCCGGGCACGGTCGGCCGTCCGGTGCCCGGCTTCGAGGTGGAGCTGCGCGACCGGGACGGGCGCCCGGTGCCGGACGGCGAGGAGGGCGAGATGTGGGTGCGCGGGCCGACGGTGACGCCCGGCTATCTGAACCGGCCCGAGGAGACCGCCCGGACCCTGGTGGGCGGCTGGCTGGCCACGCGGGACCGGGCCCGCCGCGAACCGGACGGCACCTACCGGCATCTGGGACGCGTCGACGACATGGAGATGGTCGGCGGGATCACCGTCTCCCCGCTGGAGGTGGAGGCCGTGCTGCGCGGTCATCCGGCGGTGCGGGAGGTGGCGGTCGCCGCTGTCCCCGACGGGCGGGGCGCGAGCCGGCTGCGGGCCTTCGTGGTGCCGGTCGGGCCGGTGCGGGACGGGCTGGCGGACGAGCTCATCGCCCTGGCGCGGGAGAACCTGGCCGCGTTCAAGGTCCCCCGCAGCGTCAGCTTCGTCCCGTCGCTGCCCCGCACGGCGACCGGGAAGCTCCGTCGCCTGCTGGTCCGCCGGGGCGCCTGGTGAACCTCTCGGAAAGGAACGACCCATGAGACAGCCCCTGTTCGCCGACCGCGGTTTCTATCTGGGACCGGTCTTCCGGCGCGCCGCCGACCGGCACGGGGCCGTCTTCGTCACCCTCGACCGGCCGCTGGACGTCGCCCCCGCCCTCGGGGTCGACCTGACCTACACGGTCCTGGCCGAGCTGGTCGAGGAGCTGTCGGGGCGGCTGTGGGAGGCGGGGGTGCGGCCCTCGGAGCAGGTCGTCGTGCACAAGGCGGACAACGTCGACATCATGCTGCTGACCTGCGCGCTCTCCCGGATCGGGGCCGTGCCGGTGCTGCTGTCGCCGGCGCTGGCCCCCGCCGTGGCCGGGCAGCTCCTCGCACGGCTGCGCCGGCCCTGGCTGATCACCGACGGCGCGACGCTGGACGGACTGCGGGGCGTCGACCTGCCCGGGCTCGTGCGGCGGACGCTGACCGTGGACGACGCGCCCGGGGCGGAACCCCTGGCGCGGCACGCCGGCGCCGAGCCGCCCCCGCCCGTCCGGCTCCACCCCCGCGAACCCGCCCTGATCACCCACAGCTCGGGCACCACGGGCGTGCCCAAGCTGGCCGTGCACTGCGCGCAGGCGATGTGGAACCGGCTCGTGCCGCAGCAGGCGATGGGCTGGCCCACCCGGGGCGAGACCGCGGCCCTGCACATGTCGTTCGTGCACTCGCGCTTCTATCATCTGCTCGGCGTGCTGCTGTACTTCGGCAGCCCGCTCGTGCTGATCACCGACCCGGACCCGGCCGCGGTGGGCCCGCTGCTGGTCCGGCACCGGCCCGGCATCGTGGAGACGCACCCGAACACGTTCGTGCTGTGGGAGGAGCTGGCCGACGCGCCCGGCGCCCCGCTGTCCCGGGTCCGGTCGTACGGCTCGACGTTCGACGCGATCCATCCGCGTACCGTGCGGCGGCTGCTGGACGCGTCACGGCGCCGTACGCCCTGGCTGGTCCAGCTGTACGGGCAGAGCGAGACGGGTCCGGTGGCGTTCCAGGTGGTGACCCGGCGCAGTGCCGCCCGCGCGGACGGCCGCCGGGTCGGGTTCGGGATACCCGGTTTCACCCGGGTCCGGGTCACCGACGCCGAGGGCAGACCGGTCCCGCCGGGCACACCGGGCCGGATCGAGGCCCGCACCCGGGGCCGGATCCTCACCTACCTCGGCATGCCGGAGCGTTACGACCGTCAGCTCACCGACGGCTGGTGGGAGATGGGCGACATGGGCCACCGCAGCCGCCTGGGCGCGCTGTACCTGATCGACCGGGAGATCGACCAGATCGACGCCGTGCACAGCAACCTGGAGGTCGAGGACGCGCTGATGTCCCGGCTGGAGGAGCTGCGCGAGGTCGTCATCGTGCCGGGCGCGGACCGGGAGCCGGTGCCGGTGGTGTGCGTGCGCGGCGAGCGGCCCCTGGACCCGGAGCGCTGGCGGCGGGCCACGGCGGACCTGCCGGTGATGGCCGAACCGCGGCAGTGGCGGTTCGAGGACCTGCCGATGACCGCCACGTGGAAGGTGAAGCGGGTGGAGATCGCCCGGATGCTGGCCGGTACCCGGGCCGAAGGCGCCCGGGCATGACCCCGGTCCTGGTCGTGGGCGCCGGACCCGTGGGCCTGTCGGCCGCGCTCGGGCTGCGGGGGCACGGCCTCCCGGTCGTTCTGCTGGAGGCCGATCCCGAGGACCGGGAACGGCCGGGCAGCCGGGCCCTGTTCGTGCACCGGGAGACCCTCGCCCTGCTGGACGCGATGCTGCCCGGCCTCGCGGCGGAGATCACCGCGTACGGGCGGACCTGGCACACCCGGCGCACCCTCTACCGGGGGCGCGAGGTCTACGCCCGCACCTACCCGCCGCCCTCCGGCCCGCCGCCCTTCACGAGCCTGCGGCAGACGGACACCGAGCGGTTCCTGCGGGCCGCCTGCGAGCGGACCGGGGTGGAGTTGGTGTGGGGGGCGCGCGTGGCGGGCGTGCACGCCACGTCGAGCGGGGTCCGGCTGACGGGTGAGGACGGGCGGGTGTGGAGCGGCTCCCACGTCGTCGCCGCCGACGGGGCCCGCTCCACGGTCCGGCGCGAGCTGGGCATCGCGTTGGAGGGCACCCACGGCGAGGGCTTCCACGTCGTCGTGGACGTCGCCGACGTCCCGGGCGCCGAGCTGCCGCTGGAGCGGGTCTTCCACTACGAGCACCCCGGGGTCGGCGGGCGCAGTGTGATGCGGGTGCCGTTCACCGGGGGCTTCCAGGTCGACCTGCAGTGCCGGGACGACGACCGGCCGGAGGCGTACGGCACCGAGGAGGCCGTACGGCGGTGGCTGCCCGCGGTCGTCGGGGACGGCTACGGCGACCGGATCCTGTGGGTGTCGACGTACCGCTTCCTGCGCAAGGTGGCGGCCTCGTTCACCGATCCGCGGGGGCGGGTGCTGCTGGCCGGCGAGGCGGCGCACCTGTTCCCGCCGTTCGGGGCGCGCGGGATGAACAGCGGGATCGCGGACGCGGCGGCGGCCGCCGAGGCCATCGCCGCGGGGACCGGCGAGGCGGTCGCGCGCTTCGCCGAGGTGCGCCGCGCGACGGCCCTGTTCAACAGTGCCGCCGCCGGCACGGCCCTGGACCATCTGCGGCCGCGCCGCCGGATCGTGCGGGTCCGGCAACGGGCCGCGGCGGCACTGGCGCCGGTGCTGCCCTGGTGCGGATCCTGGCTGGAGCACGCGCCGTACGGGCCCCGGCGCGGGGCACCGGCCGTCGCGGGCCGCACGTACTGAAGGAGGAACTGGTGGAGACCGGACCGGTGGTGGCGGAGGGCCTGTGGACGTGGACGGCGGGCCGTGGCCTGGCCCCTGCCCCCGACCAGGCGGCAGGGGGACGGCTGCTGGTGGCGGACTCCTGGCTGCTGCGCGACGGCCGGGTGCGGGCCTACGCCCGGCACCGGGAGCGGTTCTCGCGGTCCTGCGCGGACTGCGGCGGGCCGGAGCCGGGCCGACTCGCCGCGTTCTGGCAGGACGTGACCGCCGTACTGCCGCGCTCGGGTGAGTGGTTCCCCCGGGTGGAACTCGCCGCCGGGTCGCTTCAGTTGCGGCTGCGGCTGCGGCCCGCGCCGCCGCTCGGCGCGGGGGTCCGCCTGTGGGCGGCGGGGCAGTCCGATCCGCGTACCGTGCCCCGCCGCAAGGGCCCGGACCTGGACACCCTGGCCCGGGTGCGCCGCCGTGCCAGTGGCGAGGGCGCCGACGAGGCGGTGCTGATCGCGCCCTCGGGCACGGTGCTGGAGTCGGCCACGGCCGGTGTCCTGTGGTGGGAGGACGACACCCTGTGCCTGCCGCCGCCCCGGCTGCCCGTCCTGCCGAGTGTGACCGCCGGGCTGGTCCAGGAGCGGGCGCTGCGCTCCGGGATCCGCATCGCGCACCGCGAGCGGACCGTGGCCGAGCTGGACGGCCGTGAGGTGTGGCTGGTGAACGCGCTGCACGGCATCCGGCCCGTGACGGAGTGGATCGGACGGCAGATGCGGGTGCCTCCGGCGGAACGGGCCGGGGAATGGCGGGCGTGGCTGGACGGAATGATGGAGCCGCTGCCGATGAGCTGAATCACGGGGAAACAGAAAAGCCGGGTCGGAATTCCCACCCGGCTGTTTCCCGATGCCTGGTTCAGTTTTCCGGCACCTGCCTGATTCAGTTTTTCGGCACCATGCGCGTCGCTATCGCGATCCGGTTGTACGCGTTGATGACGGTGGCCGCCCAGATGAGGGCCGCGAGCTGCGTCCCGTCGAAGACCTCGGCCGCCTCGGCGTAGACCGCGTCGGGGACGCGGCCGTCGTGGACCAGCGTCACCGCCTCGGTCAGCGCCAGCGCGGCCCGCTCGCGTGCCGTGAAGAAGGGCGTCTCCCGCCAGGCGTTCAGGGTGTGGAGGCGCTGCTCGGTCTCGCCCGCGCGGCGGGCGTCCTTGGTGTGCAGATCCAGACAGAACGCGCAGCCGTTGATCTGCGAGGCGCGGATCCTGACCAGTTCCAGCAGCTCCGGTTCGACTTTGGCGTCCTGCGCCGCGGAAACCGCGGCGGCGTGCAGGGAGCCCATTGCGGCGGAGACGTCGGGGGTGATTTCCTTCAGGGCGACACGCGACAGGGAGGGGATTTCGCTCATGGGGCGACCATATCCTTCCTGCGGCATTCCGGAGGGTGAATTCGCGTGATTATCCGGGGAGTACCGCGCACAGCGCGTCCAGCGCTCCCGACCAGGCGTGGTCCGGCGGTGTGCCGTAACCGACGACCAGGGCGTCGACAGGCTCGGCGAGCGCGCCGGGGCGCCGGTACTGGGTGAGTCCGTGGACCGCGAGGCCCCGCCAGCGGGCGGCCTGGACCACCGACTGCTCGGTGCCGGGCGGCAGCCGCAGCAGGACGTGCAGGCCCGCCGCGATGCCGGTGACGCGGGCCTCGGGGGCCCGGGCCGTGACGGCGGCGACCAGGGCGTCCCGGCGGCGCCGGTAGCGCAGGCGGGTCGCGCGGACGTGCCGGTCGTAGGCGCCGGACGTGAGGAACTCGGCCAGCGTCAGCTGGTCCAGCACCCCGCAGGTGTCGACGCCGCCCTTGGCCTCGGCGACCTGCTCGGTCAGGTCCGGCGGCAGCACCATCCAGCCCAGCCGCAGCCCGGGTGCGAGGGACTTGCTCGCGGTGCCCAGGTAGACCACCCGGCCGGGGTCCAGGCCCTGGAGCGCGCCGACGGGCTGCCGGTCGTAGCGGAACTCGCCGTCGTAGTCGTCCTCCAGCACCAGCCCGCCGGTGCGCCGTGCCCAGTCCACGACGGCCGCGCGGCGGTCGCGGTGCAGGGGCACGCCCATGGGGAACTGGTGGGCCGGGGTGAGCAGGACGGCGTCGGCGGCGGCCGGCCCGACCGGGTCCGTGCCCAGCCGGTCGAAGGGCAGCGGCACGATGTCCAGGCCTGACGTGGTCAGGAGCCTGCCGTGCACGTCGAGGCCGTACGACTCGACCGCGACCGTCCGTGCCCCGCACGCCCGCAGGGCCGTGCCGAGCAGCTTCAGGCCGTGGGCGAACCCGGCGCACACCACGATCCGTTCGGGGTCGGCGCGGACGCCCCGGGCCCGGGAGAGGTAACCGGCGAGCGCGGTCCGCAGCTCGGGGCGGCCGCGGGGGTCGTCGCCGTAGTCCAGCGCGTGGTGGGGGGCGGCGTTGAGGGCGCGCCGGGACGCCTTGAGCCACTCCGCGCGCGGGAAGGACGCGAGGTCGGGGCTGCCGGGGCGCAGGTCGTAGGCGGGGCGGGCGCGGGCCCGGGGGTGGGGTGCCGTGCCGGTGGGCGGGACGACCTCGCGCTCGGCGACCCGTGTCCCCGAGCCCTGCCGGGCCGTGAGCCAGCCCTCGGCGACCAGGTCGGCGTAGGCGTCGGCGACCGTGTTGCGGGCGATGCCCAGGTCGGCGGCGAGCGCGCGGGAGGAGGGCAGCCGGGTGCCGGGGGCGAGCCGGCCGGAGCGCACCGCCTCGCGCAGGGCGTCCGTCAGCCCCCGGCGCAGGCCCGGCCCGGTCGGCTCCACGTGCAGGTCGATGCCGAGAGTGGCCCACGGTTCCGCCATGGAAATGGACCATACTCCTGGGCTGCTTCCTTCCTAGGGTCGAGGTCATGACGACGCATACCGAGGAAACGGCGACCACGAGGACCGCGACGAGCGGGGAGTACGCCCCCGAGCGGCCCGCCCGGCTGGAGTGGGCCAGGCACGCGCCCGAGGTGTACCAGGCGATGATCCGGCTGGAGACCGCCGTCCGTAAGAACCTGAACCACACGCTGTACGAGCTGGTGAAGATCCGCGCCTCGCAGCTCAACCACTGTGCCTTCTGCATCGACATGCACACCAAGGACGCCCTCGCGACGGGCGAGAGCGTCGAGCGGATCATGCAGCTCAGCGCCTGGGACGAGTCGCGGCACTTCTACACGGAGAAGGAGCTCGCGGCGCTGGAACTGACGGAGGCCGTGACGGTCCTGACGGACGGTTTCGTTCCGGACGAGGTCTACGAGAACGCGGCCCGGCACTTCGAGGAGGCGGAGCTGGCGCACCTGATCGCCGCGATCACGACGATCAACGCCTGGAACCGGTTCGGGGTGACCTGCCGTATGGCGCCGGGCCACTACCAGCCGGGCCAGTACAAGTGACGCCCCGGACCCGGCTGCTGGACCCCGAGGTCGCCCGGGCCCTGTCCACCCTGAGCGCCACCACGAAACAGGGCCTCGGCGACCCGGCCCTGGCCGAACTGGTCGTGATCCGCGCCTCACAGCTCAACCACTGCGCGTTCTGCCTCGACATGCACCTGGCGATCGCCCGGCGGCACGGCGTGCCCGAGCGGCAGCTCGATCTGCTGGCCGCGTGGGAGGAGGCGGGGGACGTCTTCGACGAGCGGGAGCGGGCCGCGCTGGCGCTGACGGAGGCGGTGACCGTGCTGACCGAGGGCTTCGTGCCGGACGAGGTGTACGAGCGGGCCGCCCAGCACTTCGACGAGGTCCGGCTCGCGCACCTGATCGGGCTGGTCGTCGCCATCAACAACTGGAACCGGGTGATGGTGAGCCGCCGGATCCCGCCGGGGGGATACACGCCATGAGCGAAGCCGACACGTTCCGAGCCCTGCACCACCACCGGGCGCCCAGCGATCCTCTCGTCCTGCCAGGGCCCTGGGACGCGGCCAGTGCCCGGGTGTTCGCCGAGGCGGGGTTCCCGGCGCTCGCCACACCGAGTGCGGGGGTCGCCGCCTCCCTCGGGTACGAGGACGGGCAGGTCCCGGCCGACGAGATGTTCGCCGCGGTCGCCCGGATCGTCCGGGCCGTCGACGTGCCCGTGTCGGCGGATGTCGAGGGCGGGTACGGGCTCGCGCCGAAGGAGCTGGTGGAACGGCTGCTGGAGGCGGGGGCAGTGGGCTGCAACCTGGAGGATTCGGCGGGCGGGGTGCTCAAGGACCCGCGCGCGCACGCCGTCTGGCTGGCCCGGGTGCGGGAGGCGGCGGGTGACCGGCTCTTCGTCAACGCGCGCGTGGACACCTTCGCCTGCGGGGTCACCGACCCGGAGCGGGCCATCGAGCGGGCGGCGCTGTACGTCGCCGCGGGGGCCGACTGCGTCTACCCGATCGGCGCCCCGCCCGACGTGCTGCCGCTGCTGCGGGCCGGGATCCAGGGGCCGATCAACGTGGGGGCCGGGACCGACGAGGGCCCCTCGCCCGCCGAACTCGGCGCGCGAGGGGCCACCCGGATCACCTTCGGGCCGGGACTCCAGCGGCGGGCCACCCGCGCGCTGCGGGAGATCGCCGCCGGCCTGCGACGGTAGGGACGCTCAGGACAGCCACTTCTTCCACGTGGACTTGTGGCTGTCCACCCACTTCTTCGCCGCGTCCTCCGGCGACATCTTCTGTTCGGCGATCATCAGGGAGACCTCGTTCTGGTCCTCGGTCGTCCACTGGAACTTCTTCAGGAAGGCCGCCGCCTTGCCGCCGTCCTCGGCGAAGTCCGCGTTGAGGTACTTCTCCAGCGGCGTGTGCGGATAGGCGCAGGCGACCTTCTCCGGGTCGGCGTCGCAGCCCTCCTTGTACGGCGGCAGCTTCACCTCGGTCATCGGGACCTTCTTGAAGAGCCACTGCGGCGCGTACCAGTAGGTCAGGAAGGGCTTCTTCTCCTTGGCGAACTGCTTGATCTGCGTGATCTGCGCCGCCTCGGAGCCCGCGAACACCACCTGGTAGTCCAGCTTCAGGTTCTTCACCAGGGCCTTGTCGTTGGTGACGTAGGACGGCGAACCGTCCATCAGCTGGCCCTTGTCGCCGCTCTCGGGGGTGCGGAAGAGGTGGGAGTACTTGTTGAGGTTCTTCCAGTTCGTGATGTCGGGGTACTTCTTGGCGAGGTACGTCGGGACGTACCAGCCGATGTGGCCGGTGACGCCGAGTTCGCCGCCGCGGGCGATCGTCTTCTTGTCGTCGACGTACCGCTTCTCCTGCTCGGGGTGGCCCCAGTCCTCCAGGAGCGCGTCGACGCGGCCCTGGCTGAGGGCGTCCCAGGCGGGCACCTCGTCGACCTGGACGGTGTCGACGCGGTAGCCCAGTTCGTGCTCCAGGATGTACTGGGCGACGGCCACGTTGGCCTGGGCGCCCACCCAGGACTGCACGGACAGGGTCACGGTCCTGGCGCCCTGGGCGTTGGCGAAGGGCGAGGCCTGCTTGGTCATGTCGGCGGCACCGCAGCCGGTGAGCAGCGCCAGGGAGCTCACCGCGGCGATCGCGGCGGTCGTACGGACTCGCATGTCACGCTCCCTTCTTCGCGCGGCGTTCGGTGGGCTGGGTCACCCGGTCGAGCATCAGGCCGAGGCAGACGATCGCCACGCCGGCCACCAGACCGGTCGCCAGATCGCCCTGGGCGAGGCCGAAGACGACGTCGTAGCCGAGTGCGCCACCGCCGACCAGGCCGCCGATGACGACGACGGCGAGGACCAGGACGAGGCCCTGGTTGACGGCGAGCAGCAGGGCGGGGCGGGCCAGCGGCAGCTGGACCTGCCGCAGTTGCTGCCAGCTGGTCGCGCCGAGGGAGCCGGAGGCCTCCAGCGCGGCCGGGTCGACCTGGCGCAGGCCCTGGGTGGTGATGCGGACGACGGCCGGCAGCGCGTAGACGATCGCGGCGGCGACGGCCGGGGCGCGGCCGACGCCGAACAGGGCGACGACCGGGATCAGGTACACGAACTGCGGCATCGTCTGGAAGACGTCGAGGACCGGGCGCAGCGCCCGCTCCAGGCGGTCGCTGCGGGCCGCGGCGATGCCGACGGCGAAGCCGACGACCAGGGTGACGGCGACGGCCGCCAGGACCTGGGAGAGGGTGTCCAGGGACGGCTTCCACACGCCGAGGACGCCGATCGCGGCCATGGCGAGGACGGCGGTGAGCGCGGTGCGCCAGGTGCCGATCACCCAGGCCAGGGCGGCGACGATCAGCAGCAGGGACCACCAGGGCAGCCCCTGCAGGCCGTCGCGGACCGGGTCGAGGACCCAGGTCGTGAAGTGTCCCGCCCAGTCGGCCGTGCCGCCGATGACGGGGACGCCCGAGTAAAGGTGCGCGGTCATCCAGTCGACGGCGCGGTTGACCGGCTCGGCGATGTTGACGATCCAGGCGTCGGACCAGTCGAGGCGGCCCGCGAGCCGTCCGGCGACCGCCACGGCGACGACACCGGCCAGGGCGAGGAGCCCGCCGAGCCGGCCGCCGGACGCCGGTTCGGCGCCGAGCCTGTCGCCCGCCGCGCCGGTGACGCGGTCCAGGACGACGGCCAGCAGCACGATCGGGATGCCGGCGGCGAGCGCGGCGCCGATGTCGACCGAGGCCAGGGCCTGGTAGACGCGGTCACCGAGGCCGCCCGCGCCGATGACGGCGGCGATGACGGCCATGGACAGCGACATCATGATCGTCTGGTTGACGCCGAGGAGGAGTTCCTTGCGGGCCAGCGGGATCCGGGCGGTCAGCAGGCGCTGGCGTGCGGTGGAGCCGAGCGACGCGACGGCCTCCAGCACCTCCTTGTCGGCGCCGCGCAGCCCGAGCGAGGTCAGGCGGGCCATCGGCGGGGCGGCGTAGATGACGGTGGCCAGGACGGCCGCCGGGACGCCGATGCCGAAGACGAGGACGACCGGCAGCAGGTAGGCGAACGCCGGCATGACCTGCATGGTGTCCAGGACCGGGCGCAGCGCGCGGTCCATCCGGTCGGACAGCCCGGCGGCGAGCCCGAGCAGCGCGCCCACCACGACCGACGCGAGGACCGCGACGACCATGAGGGCGAGGGTCTGCATGGTCGGCACCCACATGCCGAGCAGGCCGCAGGCGAGGAACGCGGCGGCCGTGCCGAGTGCGAGCTTCAGGCCCGCCACCCGCCAGGCGACCAGGGCGCCCAGGGCCGTGACGCCCGCCCAGCCGATGGCCAGGAGGGTGAGGTAGACGGCCCGGACGGCGATGACGACGACGTTGCTGACGTGGCCGAAGAAGTACAGGAACAGCGGGTGGCTGTCGCGGTTGTCGATGATCCAGTCGCTGGCCTTGGCGAGCGGCTCGGAGAGGTCGACGGTCAGCGCGCCCGGCCAGGTGCCGCTGGCCCAGCGGGCGTCGGCCAGGGGGACGAGGATCGCGGCGGCCAGCGCGAGCAGCAGCAGCTTGCGGACGGCCGGGCGCTTGAGCAGTCCGGGCAGGCCGAGTCGGGGCGGATTCGCGGTGATGGTCGCCATCACACCGCCTCCTTGGGCTGGTCCGTGCCCGGCGGGGCGGGGTGCTCCGTGCCGGCGACGACGCCGAGGAGGGTGTCGGAGTCGACCATGCCCACGCACCGGCCCTGGTCCATGACCCGGGCCGGAGCGCCGGCGCGGGCGACCGCCTCGATGGCCTCGGAGACCGTCGCCTCGGGCCGGACCGCCGGTCCGCTGCCGTCCAGTTCGGCCGTGGGGCGGCGCATGGCGGTGCGGACGGTCATGACCTGCTCGCGCGGGACGTCCCGGACGAACTCGCGGACGTAGTCGTCGGCGGGCGCGCCGACGATCTCCTCGGGCGTGCCGAGCTGCACGACCCTGCCGTCGCGCATCAGGGCGATGCGGTCGCCCAGCTTGAGGGCCTCCTGGAGGTCGTGGGTGATGAAGACCATCGTGCGGCCCTCCTCGCGGTGCAGCCGGACGACCTCGTCCTGCATCTCGCGCCGGATCAGCGGGTCGAGCGCGCTGAACGGCTCGTCGAAGAGCAGGACCTCCGGGTCGACGGCGAGGGCGCGGGCGAGGCCGACGCGCTGCCGCTGGCCGCCGGAGAGCTGCCCGGGGCGGCGGTGCTCCATGCCTTCCAGCCCGACCTTGGCGACGACCGCGGCGGCCCGCTCGCGCCGCTCGGCCTTGCCCATGCCCTGGATCTCCAGGCCGTAGGCGACGTTGTCGAGGACCGTGCGGTGCGGCAGCAGGCCGAAGTGCTGGAAGACCATGGCGGCGCGGTGGCGGCGCAGTTCGCGCAGCCGGGAGCGGTCCATGGCGCGGACGTCCTCGCCGTCGATGGCGATCGTGCCGGCCGTGGGCTCGATCAGCCGGGTCAGGCAGCGCACGAGCGTGGACTTGCCGGAGCCGGACAGGCCCATGACGACGAAGACCTCGCCCTTGCGCACGTCGAAGCTGACGTCCCGGACGGCGGCGGTGCAGCCGGTGCGGGCGCGCAGCTCGGCGGCGTCGAGGGCGGTGAGTTCGGGGTCGCCCGGGACGCGGTCGGCCTTGGGGCCGAACACCTTCCACAGGCCGTCCACCGAGAAGACGGGGGTGGTGTCCATGGTCTGCTCCGTCGGGGGTTCGAGGGTCGCGGTCACTTGGCACCACCACCGATCAGCTCGGCGGCGCGCTCGCCGACCATGAGCACGCCGATCATCGGGTTCACGGTGGTCATGGTGGGGAACACGGAGGCGTCGGCGACGCGGATGCCCTCCAGGCCGCGGATGCGCAGCTCGGGGTCGACGACGGCGAGGTCGTCGTCGGGTGCGCCCATCTTGCAGGTGCCGGCCGGGTGGTAGACGGTGTGCGCGACCTTGCGGGCGTACTCGCTCAGTTCCTCGTCACCGGTGACGTCCGGGCCGGGGCAGACCTCGCGCTTGAGCCAGCCGGCCAGCGGCTCGGTCCTGGCGATCTCGCGGGCGATGCGGATGCCGTCGACGAGGGTCCTGCCGTCGTAGTCGTCCTCGTCGGTGAAGTAGCGGAAGTCCAGGGCCGGCTTGACCTCGGGGTCGGCGCTGGTCAGGTAGAGCCGGCCGCGGCTCTTCGGCTTGGGGATGTTCGGGGTCATGGAGACGCCGAACTCCGGCCGCCGGTAGCCCAGTCGCTCCGGGTTGTCCGTGAAGGGGATCTGGTAGAAGTGGAACATCAGATCGGGGTGCGGCAGTTCGGGGTCGCGGCGCACGAACAGGCCCGCGTCGGAGTCCATCGCGGAGTTCTCCGGGATGGGGCCGTTGGTCTCCCACACGATGACCGACTCGGGGTGGTCGAGCAGGTTCTCGCCGACGCCCGGCAGGTCATGGGTGACGGGGATGCCGAGCTTCTCCAGGTCGGCCTTGGGGCCGATGCCCGAGTGCATCAGCAGCCGGGGCGAGTCGACGGCACCGGCGCACAGCAGGACCTCGTTGCGGGCCCTGACGAGGATCTCCTCACCGTCCTTGGTGCGCACATGCACGCCCTCGGCGCGGTTGCCGTCGAGCTGGAGCTTGTACGCCCAGGTCTCCAGCAGGATCGTCAGGTTGGGGCGCTCGTCCATCACCGGGTGCAGGTACGCCACCGACGCCGAGGACCGCTTGTTGTTCTCGGGGTGGTAGGCGAGGTCGAAGAAGCCGACGCCCTCGGTGAACGGCTTCTTGTTGAAGCCCTCCACGCGCGGCACGCCGAGCGCCTCCTGGGCGGCGTCGACGAAGTCGCGGGCGATGGCGTTCCGGTCCTTCTCGTCGACCGGGACGATGTTGTTGAGCAGGCGCGCGAAGTACGCCTCCATCTGCACCGCGCCCCAGCCCTTGGCGCCGGCGGCCTCCCACTCGTCCCAGTCGGCGGGCAGCGGCTTGAAGGCGATGAGGGTGTTGTGCGAGGAGCAGCCGCCCAGCACGCGGGCCCGGCTGTGCCGGATGTGCGAGTTCCCGCGTGGCTGCTCGGTGGTGGGGTAGTCGTAGTCGAGCTCGCCGCCCAGCAGGCCCATCCAGCGGCGCAGGGTCAGCACGTCGTCGCGGCCCACGTCGCTGGGGCCGCCCTCGATGACGGCGACGGTGACATCGGGGTTCTCGGTGAGACGGGAGGCGATGACGGAACCGGCGGTTCCGCCGCCTATCACGACATAGTCGTACTCATGACTGGCGTGGGACATGGCGTGCTTGCTCCAGTGGGGATGAAGTGGACGAGCTCGGGGGACGGGGGGCGTCGGCCCGGGGCGCGGGGGTCGCCCCGGGGCGGGGTTCGGCGGCCCGAAGGGGGGTCAGCCCGCGAACCAGCGCACCGGCTTCGGCGCGAGGTTCTGGTAGACGTGCTTGGTCTCCCGGTACTCGGCGAGACCGGCCGGGCCGAGCTCGCGGCCCACTCCGCTCTTGCCGAAACCGCCCCATTCCGCCTGCGGCAGATAGGGGTGGAAGTCGTTGATCCAGATCGTGCCGTGGCGCAGCCGGCCGGCGACGCGGCGGGCGCGGCCCGGGTCGGCGGTCCAGACGCCGCCCGCGAGGCCGTACTCGGTGTCGTTGGCGAGGGCGACGGCCTCGTCCTCGGTGCGGAAGGTCTCGACGGTGAGGACCGGCCCGAAGACCTCCTCCCGCACGACGCGCATCTCGCGGTGGCAGTGGTCGAGGACGGTCGGCTCGTAGAAGTAGCCGTTCTCCGGGCGCTGCGGGGACGGTGCGGGGCGCTTGCCGCCGGAGCGCAGCACCGCGCCCTCCTTCAGGGCGGACTCGACGTACATCTCGACCTTGGCGCGCTGCTGCTCGGAGACCAGCGGGCCGCACTCGACGCCCTCCTCGGTGCCGCGGCCCAGGCGGATCTTCTCGGCCCGGCGGGCGAGTTCGGCCACGAACCGGTCCCGCACCGACTCCTCGATGATGAGGCGGGCACCGGCCGAGCAGACCTGGCCGCTGTGGATGAAGGCGGCGTTGAGGGCCTGGTCGACGGCGGTGTCGAAGCCCTCCTCGGTGGCGCAGGCGTCGGCGAAGACGACATTGGGGTTCTTGCCGCCGAGTTCGAGGGCGACCTTCTTGACGGTGGGCGCGGCGGCCTGGGCGACCTTGGTGCCGCTGACCAGGCCGCCGGTGAAGGAGACCAGGTCGACGTCGGGGTGCTCGGACAGCCGCGCGCCGACCGAATGACCGGGCCCGGTGACGATGTTGGCGACCCCGGCGGGCAGACCGGCCTCGACGAGCAGGTCGATCAGCGCGATGGTGGTCATCGGCGTGATCTCGCTGGGCTTGACGACGAAGGTGTTCCCGGCGGCGAGGGCGGGGGCGATCTTCCAACTGGCCTGGAGCAGCGGGTAGTTCCAGGGCGTGATCATCGCGCAGACGCCGATGGGCTCGTGCACGACGACGCTGTGGATGTCGGGCGAGCCCGCGTCCACGACCCGGCCGGGGGCCTCGCCCGCGACCAGGTCGGCGAAGTAGCGGAAGGCGTCGGCGACACAGTCGATGTCGACGCGGCCCTCCTCGACGGTCTTGCCCGCGTCCCGGGCCTCCAGCAGGCCCAGCTTCTCCCGGTCGCGCACGAGGAGGTCGGCGACGCGGCGCAGCAGCGCGGCCCGCTCGGTGACGGGGGTGTGCGGCCACGGCCCCTCGTCGAACGCCCGCCGGGCGGCGGCGATCGCCAGATCGGTGTCCTTCTCGTCACCCTCCGCGACCACGGCGAACGGCAGGGCGTCCGCGGGGTCGAGGATCTCGCGCGTGGCGCCGGAGACGGCCGCACGCCACTCCCCTCCCGCGTGGATGGTTTCGCGCGCCTGAAGTTCGGTACTTTCCGCCATGATCGCTTTTCGCCTTCCGTTCCTGATCAGCGCCTCTGTGTCACACACGTGTCATCAAGAGACCGAGTGCGCCTGCCCTACGCCCCCCGATGCATGCGCGATCCATGGCCGAAAGTGCGCTGTGTCACGGGAGATGCGGACAATCAGGGGCAAAAAACCCACTGATCCAAGGGGTGGTGCGCCGCAGACGGTCGACTCACCAGGTTCCTTTGACTAAAGTCAAAGAATATGGAGCCAGTGTCGACGGAGCAGGTGGCGGCCTTCCGCCGGTTCAACCGCTACTTCACACGCCGGATCGGTGTGCTGAACGACCACTACCTGGGGCAGGACCGCCCGCTCGGCGAGGCCCGGCTGCTGTTCGAGATCGCCGAGAGCCCGGCCGGTGTCTCCCTGCGCGAGCTCCGGAGCCGGCTCGGCCTGGACGCCGGGTACCTCAGCCGGATGGCCAAGGCCCTCCAGGCCCAGGGCATGGTCCGGCTGCGCACGCACCCGGACGACAACCGACTGCGCATGATCGAACTGACCCCGGCCGGCCGCGTCGAGGTCAAGGAGCAGAACCGCCGCGCCGACACCCTCGCCTCGGACGTGCTGAAGGGGCTGACCGCACCCCAGCGGCAGCAGCTCACCGACGCGATGGCCACCGCCCGGCGGCTGCTGCGCCTCGCGGCCATCACCGTCGAGTGGGTCGACGGCCACGCCCCGGACGCCCGCGCCTGCCTCGACGCCTACGCCGCCGACCTCGACGCCCGCTTCCCGGAGGGCTTCGACAAGGCGGACCTGGTCCGCCCCGAGCAGGTCTCCGGGGACGCGGGCGCGTTCTTCGTGGCGTACGAGGAAGGGCGGCCGGTGGGCTGCGGGGCGCTCAGGCGGCTGGAGCCGGGCATGGGCGAGATCCGCCATGTGTGGGTGCACCCGGACGCCCGCCGCCTCGGCCTCGCCCGCCGGCTGCTCGCCGCGATCGAGCGGGAGTCCCTGCGCCGGGGCTGGCACGTCGTACGGCTCGACACGCACGCCGTGCTCACCGAGGCGCGGGCGATGTACCGGGCGTGCGGCTACCGGGAGATCCCGGCGTACACCGACCACGTCTACGGCCAGCACTGGTTCGAGAAACGGCTGACCGGCTGACCCGGCTCCCGGGCGGGAAAGCCCGCAGGCCCCGTACCGGACGGAACCGGTACGGGGCCTGCGCGGCGATGCGGAGAGACTCCGGTCAGATGAGGCCGAGGCCGCGGACCGCCTCGCGCTCCTCCTCGAGCTCCTTGACGGAGGCGTCGATCCGGGCGCGGGAGAACTCGTTGATCTCCAGGCCCTGGACGATCTCGTACTTGCCGTCCTTGCAGGTGACGGGGAAGGAGGAGATCAGGCCCTCGGGGACGCCGTAGGAGCCGTCGGACGGGATGCCCATGGAGACCCAGTCGCCCTCGGCGGTGCCGTTGACCCAGGAGTAGACGTGGTCGATGGCGGCGTTGGCGGCGGAGGCGGCCGACGAGGCGCCACGGGCCTCGATGATGGCGGCGCCGCGCTTGGCGACGGTCGGGATGAAGTCCTCGGCCAGCCACTTCTCGTCGTTCACGACCTCGGCGGCGTTCTTGCCGGCGACCGTGGCGTGGAAGATGTCCGGGTACTGCGTGGCGGAGTGGTTGCCCCAGATCGTCAGCTTCTTGATCTCGGAGACCGGGGTACCGGTCTTCTTCGACAGCTGGGTCAGGGCGCGGTTGTGGTCCAGGCGGGTCATCGCCGTGAACCGCTCGGCCGGTACGTCCGGCGCGGCGGCCTGGGCGATGAGGGCGTTGGTGTTGGCCGGGTTGCCGACGACCAGGACCTTGATGTCGTCCGCGGCGTGGGCGTTGATGGCCTGGCCCTGCGGCTTGAAGATGCCGCCGTTGGCCTCCAGCAGGTCGCCGCGCTCCATGCCCTTGGTGCGGGGGCGGGCGCCGACGAGCAGACCGACGTTGGCGCCGTCGAAGGCGACGTTCGGGTCGTCCGTGATGTCGATGCCCTGCAGGAGCGGGAACGCGCAGTCGTCCAGCTCCATGGCCGTGCCCTCGGCCGCCTTCAGCGCCGGCGTGATCTCCAGGAGGCGCAGCTTCACCGGCACGTCCGCGCCGAGCAGCTGACCGGAGGCGATGCGGAAGAGCAGGGCGTAACCGATCTGGCCGGCCGCGCCGGTGACGGTGACGTTCACGGGAGTGCGGGTCATGGCGTTCTCCGTATGACAGCTGGCGGTGGGGCCGGGTTCCTGCCCCGGACGTTTGATCGATCTCTCGGCGTCAAGAGATCCATCCAGCGGTCAGGCTATCGCGCATCCGGGATCCCGGAGGGCCGGGTCGGTGTGGCCCACCCCACAGCACCCTCGGATGCCCGCGCAAAAGGCGGCCGCCCGTCCGGGAGAGAGGGACGAGGCGGCCGCCTGGGGGGAACCGACCGTGCCGGAATCCCGTGGGGGTACCGTTCGCGTGCCCGCGATTCCCGGCGGCATGCCTCCCTGTCGGAAATTCGTCCCGGACCGAGCACTTGGGGCTTCGCCCCCGGCTCCGGCTCCACGGGGCGCACTCCGGATCCGGCTGCCCGTGGGGCGCACTCAGGATCCGGCTCCGCGTGAGGCTCGCCCCGGGCCCCGGATCCGTGGGGCTCGCCCCGGCCGGGCTCGTGGAAGCTCGTTCCCGACCCGGCTTGTGGAAGCTGGCCCCCAGCCCGCTCGCAGGGTTCGTCCCGGGCCGGGCTCGTGTATCCGGTTCCGCAGGGCTCACTCCGGGTCCGGATCCGCGGTGCTTGCTCCGGGTCCGTCTCCGCGTGGGGCTCGCCCCGGGCCCGGATCCGTGGGGCTCGCCCCGGGCAGGATCCCTGGGGCTCGCCCCGGCCGGGCTCGTGGAAGCTCGCCCCCGGCCCGGCTCGTGGGTTCGTCCGCGGCCCGGCTCTGGAAACGCGTCCCCGCCCCGGCTCTGGTAACTCGTTCCCGACCCGGCTCGTGGATTCGTCCCCGCCCCGGCCCGTGCAAGCTCGACCCCGGCCCGGGCCGGCGTGCCGCCCGGGCTACTCGGTGCAGCCCTGCTGTCCGGACGCGAGCGTGGCGCAGGCCTTGGCGTCGGCGGCGGTCTTCACGGCGACCATCGGGGTGTACGCGATCGTGTCCCCGGCCGTCGTGATGCTGCCGCCCTGCTTCGCCTTGCCCGCGCTGACCTCGATCTCGTCGCCCTGCGCCGCCTGGGTTATCCGGCCCCAGGCCGCCTTGCAGGTCTCGCTGTAGCGGACCTCGACGACGGTCGTGCCGACGGTGGCGGTCTGCGCCGTGGTCACCAGGTCACCACTGCACCCCATGCTCTCCGCGTCCTTGCCGGTGCAACTGTCGCCGCTGCACTTCACGCCGGGCGGCAGATCGGGATCGGTGCTGGCGGTCGGCGCGGGCGGCTTGGCGCTGCCCTTGTTCTCGTCGTCGCCACCACCGGTGAGGTAGAACGCGCCGGCGATCACCACGAGCACGCCCACGACACCCGCGAGGAACGTCCCGGTCCGCCGCTTGCCGGCGGCGCCCCCTCCGGCACGGGCGGGCACGGCGTCCCGCGGGGGTTCGCCGTACGAGCCGACTCCGGCGCCCGGCGTCCGGGCGGGACCGCCCGGCGATCCGGCGGGGACCGCGGAGCCCGGGCCGGACCCAAATCCGCTGCCGGCGGGGCTTCCGGGGCCCGAGGCGGGCGTGGACCCGGTACCGGCGGGGCGTCCGCCCGTCGGCGAGGGGCCCTTGTACCCGGCGATGCCCCACGAGTTGACCTCGCTCGCCCCGCCCCGGACACCGTCCTCCCGCACGCCGGCGCCGGTGGAGTCCTGGACCTCGGGCGCCGTCGGCTGCGGCGGCACGGTCGGGGCCACTCCGGCCGGACCAGCGATGCCCGGCGTGACCGTGGCGCTGCCGCTCCGGCGGGCCGTCCCGCCGCCGGAGGAAGCCGTCTTGCCGTCGGCCGAGGAGCCGCCGAAGTCCTGCCCGCCGAACTCCCCGAGCGCGGCGCGCGCCTGGGAGATCCGGATGGCCTCCATCGTCATGTCGTGCCGCATCTCCGAGCGGCTCCAGGCGCGCTCGGCGAGCTCCCACATGGTCGTCAGGTGCACCGGGTTGGTCCCGGTGACCTCGGCCAGGGCGACGATCGCGCCCTTGGGCGCGAGCAGCCGGCCGTTCAGGTAACGCTCCCACGACGTCTTGCTGTAGCCCGTGCGGTCCGCCACCGACGCGATACTCAGACCGCTGCGGTCCACGAGTCTGCGCAACTGGCTGGTGAACTCCCTGATCTGTGGATCGAGCTCATCCGGCAAGGCCCTCCAACGAGGCATTGCTTCCCCCCTCTTCCCCCCGGTTCGTGCTGTTATGTCCCGCGCTGTACGCCCCGCGCGCGGCGGCCTTGGCCGAGTCCCCGTTGTGGCTACCCACAGGGATGCGCCCACTCAGGATCTCAGTTCCCTGACCGGGGGCGCACAGGAGCACGGGGACCGCGCGCGCTACACCCTGGACCGTCCCGATTGTCCACGCCAACGCCGTGTCGCACCAGTTCGTGCGAAATCGGAAGGAGGACGTACCGGAACCGTCACTTCCGTGCCACAGCGCACTGACAGCCGTTGAACAGGAAGTTCGCGGTGCACAAGGGTGGGTCGTGGGCGGCGGCCCGTCCTTCCTCGGGGGAGAGGACGGACCGCCGTCCTCGTCATTCGCTGGTGACCGTGAAGTGCAGCGTGTCCTTCAGGAACGGGATCTGCAGCCACGGCCTCGGCTGCGCCATCAGCGCCAGCATGACGATCACCAGGCCCAGCACCCCGTACGTGACGATGTCCGTGAAGCGGGAGCGGACGGCGAGCATGCCGACGTCCGGCAGCAGCCAGCGCAGCACGCCGCCGCCGAGCAGGGCAATGCCGATCAGCAGCGTCCCGAGCCGGAACTGGTCGAACGCGGTCACCAGCAGGCCCACTCCGGCCAGGCCGAGCACGGCGAGAACCGGCCACTGCCGCGCGGGCGCGGGCGCGTCACCGGAGGCGGCCCGGCCGCCGCCCTCGGGCCGCGCGGTGTCCTTGGTGAACAAGGGGAACCGCCGGGTGACCCGCCGCGGCCGCCCCTCGGCGTCGGGCGCGCTGACGGGGTCCCGGACGGTGATGTCCTCGGACGCGTCCTGCCCGCTGGGAGCCTGGTGCTCAGCCGACACTGCGCTCCGCCGCCTCCACCACGTTGACGAGCAGCTGGGCACGGGTCATCGGGCCGACCCCGCCGGGGTTCGGCGAGATGAAGCCGGCGACCTCGGCGACGTCGGGGTGGACGTCGCCCACGATCCTGCCCTCGGCGCTGCGGGAGACGCCGACGTCGAGGACGGCCGCGCCCGGCTTGACGTCCTCGGCGCGGATCAGGTGGGCGGAACCGGCCGCGGCGACGATGATGTCCGCGCGCTTCAGGTGCGCCGACAGGTCACGGGTGCCGGTGTGGCACTGGGTCACGGTTGCGTTCTCGCTGCGGCGCGTGAGCAGCAGCGGCATCGGGCGGCCGATGGTGACGCCGCGGCCGACGACGACGACCTCGGCGCCCTTGATCTCCACGCCGTACTGCCGCAGGAGGGTGAGGACGCCGTTGGGGGTGCAGGGCAGCGGCGCCGGCTCGTTGAGGACGAGGCGCCCGAGGTTCATCGGGTGCAGGCCGTCCGCGTCCTTGTCGGGGTCCATCAGCTCGAGGATGCGGTTCTCGTCGATGCCCTTGGGGAGCGGCAGTTGCACGATGTACCCGGTGCAGGCCGGGTCCTCGTTCAGCTCGCGCACGACCGCCTCGATCTGCTCCTGCGTCGCCGTGGCGGGCAGCTCCCGCTGGATGGAGGCGATGCCGACCTGGGCGCAGTCGCGGTGCTTGCCGGCGACGTACTTCTGACTGCCGGGGTCGTCCCCGACGAGGATCGTGCCGAGGCCGGGCGTGACGCCCTTCTCCTTCAGCGCCGCCACGCGGGCGGTCAGATCGGACTTGATCGCGGCTGCGGTGGCCTTGCCATCGAGAATCTGGGCGGTCATGGGCCCATCCTCGCGGATGACCCGCCCGTCGTTCCAATCCGGCCGCAATCCGGGCACCGCGGGGCCCCTCCCCCCGTATCCGCTCATGATCAGCGATGTTGCACTTGCACAACACATCGGGAATGCGGCTGGACAAGCCACTCAGTGGTGAAGAACGATGACCTGACAAGTGCCGCGGGCAGCTCAACGGGGGGACGGTCGCAATCTGAAGAACTCTCCTCCACGCGGATGCCACGCGTCGTCCCCGCACTCGGAACAACGGAGGAAAGTCCGCCATGAGCTACGGCGACCCGAACAATCCCTACGGCGCTCCCCAGGGGCAGCAGCCGCAGCAGCCGGGCTACGGCTACCCGCAGCAGCAGGGGCAGGCGCCGGGTTACGGCTACCCGCAGGCCCCTCCGGTCTCCCCCTACGGCGGTCCCCCGGCGCCGACCACGATGCCCGGCTCGGTGAGCGCGGCCCGCGTGATGATGTGGGTGATCGTCGGCCTCCAGGTCCTCGGCGTGGTGCTCTTCGCCTTCGCCGCCGCGGCCCTGAACGCCGCGAAGGACGACGAGTCCCTCAGGGACAACACCGCCTTCCAGGACCTGGTCGGTGATTCGACCGGCGTGATCTGGGGCTACGTGGTGTTCGGCGTGGCCTGGCTGGTGTTCGCGGCCGTCCTGGCGACGAAGTTCAAGAACGGCGGCAACGGCGCCCGGATCACCATCCTGGTCTTCGCCATCATCACGGCCGTCCTCGGCATCTACCCGTTCGTCATCGTGGGCCTGGTGCACACCATCCTGGCCATCCTGGTCGCGGTGTTCGTCGGCAACGCGAACGGCAAGGCCTGGTTCAACCGCCCCCGCTACTGAGCGGAGCCGGTCGACCGGACCGGTTCACGCCAATCACATCCAAGGGCCGTGTCTCACCCGTACGAGGGGGGCACGGCCCTGGTGCGTCGCCCTAGTCTGACGGTGGTAGCTGTCAGGCACGGGGAGAGCACCTTGTACAGCATCATCGTGGTACCTCCGCCGACCACGGAGGACGAGCGAAACCGACCCCAGATCAGACTCGCGCCCGGCGAACGCCTCACCTTCGGCCGGTCCGCGCACGACAACGACCTCCGCATCGCCCACGACGGAGTCTCCCGCCGGGCCGGTGAGATCACCGCGCAGGGCGCCTTCTGGATCCTGAGCAACCTCAGCCGCGAGCAGACCTACGTCGTGGAGAACCCGGAGGGCGCGGGCGAACACGTCAAGGTCGCGCCCGGGCGGCTGGACGCCCCCATCCCCTTCGAGTTCTCGCGGATCGTGCTGCCCGCCGCCGGCGACCTGCTGCCCCTGGAGGTGTGGGCGCCGCGCCACGACTACCTGAGCGGCACGGGCGGCCTCGACGGCGCCACGACCGCGCCGGCCTTCTCCGTCGACCGCACCAAGCGGTACTTCGCGGTCCTGGCCGCCCTGTGCGAACCGCGCCTGCGCGGCACCCCGCACGCGCCGCTGCCCACCGTCGACCAGGTCGCCGACCGACTGCGCCCCACCTGGCCGGCCGCGTCCCGCACGTCGGTGCAGTGGAACATCGACTACCTCGCCGTGAAGCTGCGCCTGAAGCCGGGCCCGGAGAGCGCGGATCCCGGCCCGCGGCTCAACGGCAAGAAGGAGTCCCTGGTCTCCCTGGCGCTCCGCTTCGACCTGGTCCGGGAGGACGACCTCGCCGTCCTGGCCGCCCCGCCGGGCCGGGTGACCCGGTGACCGAGCCCTACGCCGTGCCCGTGCCGAAGGGCTACCGGGTCGGCGTCTGGGAGGTGCGCGAGCCCATCGCGACCGGCGCCTTCGGCAGTGTGTACGCCGCCCGGCGCGCCGGTGACGCCCCCGGGCGGGGAGAGGGCCGCTCCCGTCCTCGCGCGGGCGAGCCGGAGCTGCCCCGGACGGCGGCCCTGAAGTTCCTGCCCACCGGCACGGCGACGCCCCGCAGGCTGAACCATCTGCGCGAGCTGATCGAGCGGGAGGTCGAGCTGTACCGGCGGCTGAGGCATCCGCGGCTGGTGCGGATGTACGAGACGCTGACGGTCGACGACCCGGACCGCCCGGAGCTGGACGGCGCCACCGTCCTCGTCCTGGAGCGGGCGCAGGGCTCCCTGTCCGCGCTGCTCACGGCCACGCCCCGCCCCGCCGCAGGGCCCGCGCTGCTCGCGCAGATCTGCGAGGGGCTGGCCCAGCTGCACAGCGCCGGCTGGGTGCACGGCGACCTGAAACCGGCCAACGTGCTGCTCATGGAGGACGGTTCGGTCCGCCTCGCCGACTTCAACATGGCCGCCGAGCTGGAGGGCACCCACGCCTACACCCCGGCCTTCTCCACGCCCGACTACACCCCGCCGGAACTGCTGTGGACCGAGATCGGCGAACGCGGCCGCCGCATCCGCCCGTCCGCCGACGTGTGGGCCTTCGGCGTCCTCGCCCACCTCGTCCTCACCGACTCCTTCCCGCTGCCCGGCGCCACCCCGACGGCCCGGCGCGACGCGGCGGCGGCCTACGCCCGCGGCACCGACGAACTGCGCCTGTCGCCCGACCTGCCCGAGGCCTGGCGGGAGATCGTCCGCGGGTGCCTGACCCGCACCCACACGGACCGCATCACCACCGATGCCCTGCTGCGCCGCGTCGAGGCGGCCACCGGCACGGGCCATCTCCCCTTCCGCCTGCCCCGGTTGCGCCCGCCCCGCCACCGCCTCCGCCGGCTGTCCCTCGCCGCGGCCGCTGCGGCCATCGCCACCGCCGCCCTGGCCTACGGCATCGGCGTCCGGGGCGACGACGCCCCGGGCGGCGGCAGCGGCGGCTCCGGCGCGACGGCGAACGTCTCCGCCGCCGCGTACGGCGCCGCCGAACTCCGCACCGACCGGGGCGTCCCGCCCGCCTACCGGCTGCTGATCGTCGAGACGGCGCACGACTGCGACCAGAAGGACGTCACCCCGGTGCTGATCGCCGCCATGCTGAAGGTGGAGAGCGACTTCGACCCGGACCTCGCCGACCCCGCCAACGACGAGTACGGCATCGCCCGCTGGACCCCGCGCGTGCTGCGCTGGTGGATGAACGAGGACGGCACCCCCGGGGAGACCGTCCCCCAACCCCCCTTCCCGCCCGCCGAGTCGATCCCGGCGATGGGCCGCTACCTGTGCTGGATCGCCCCGCGCCTGCACGAGGAACTGCCGGGCGACCGGCGGGTCCTGATCGCCGCGGCCTACCGCAGGTCGTACCGGACGGTGAACGCGGCCGGCGGCGTCCCCCCGGACGTACGCGCCTACGCCGACCGCGTCGCCCACTACCTCAAGGAGTACGCCCCGCCCGGGAAGAGGTGACCCTGAGAGGTCTGGGGTTCTCCGCCGCCCGGACCCCGGTCATCTTTCACGAACCCTTCACAGACGCGCTGTATCAGGCGCGATGCTTCGTACTCGTTCGAATACGTCCCATACCCTGCCCTTCGTCGGACAGGGGGCCGCATCCCCTGCCGTCACTGGAGGAGGGGGATGGCTCCATGTACAGCGTCATCGTCGTGCCGCCGACGGGCGGCAGCGCGCAGGGGCAGGTCAGGATCGCCCCGGGGGAACGGCTGGCGTTCGGCAGGGCCGGGACGGACGGCGGACTCACCATCGACCACCCAGGAGTGCCCCGGGTCGCCGGAGAGATCACGGCACACCGGTCCTTCTGGCTGCTGAGCAACCTCAGCGAGGACCAGACCTACGTGGTGGAGAACCCCGAGGGCGCCGGAGAACACCTCAAGATCGCGCCGGGCCGGCTCGAAGCGCCCGTGCCGTTCGAGTTCGCGCGGGTGGTCCTGCCCGCCGCGGGTGACCTGCTCAGCTTCGACGTCTGGGCCCCGCGCCACGCCTTCCGCAGCGCCGACCGCCAGGGCCTGGCCGGCCCCGTCACGGCGCCGGCGTTCGCCCTGGACCGCACCAGCCGGTACTTCGCGGTACTGGCCGCCCTGTGCGAGGCCCGGCTGCGCGGTGAACCGCACGCGCCGCTGCCCGCGGTGGAGCAGTTGGTGGAGCGGTTACGGGGCGTGTGGCCGACGGTCAGCCGGTCCGCCGTGTACTGGAACATCGACTACCTCGCGCTCAAACTCCGGTTGCGCCCCGGCCCCGACACCGCCACGCCCGGCCGCCGCGTCAACGGCAAGAAGGAGTCCCTGGTCTCCCTCGCGCTCCGCTTCGACCTGGTCCGCGAGGACGACCTGGTGGTGCTGGCCGCCCCGGCCGGAGAGGTGGTCCGATGACCGGCCGGTCGTACGCCGTCCCCGAGCGCGCTGCGCGAGAGCGGCACGGCGTGACCTGCCCGGGCCGGGGGCTGTTCTCCCTGTCAGCCGCAGGAGTGGTACTTGTACCCCGCCTGGCGCGAGTCGTCCTTGCGGTCCGGGAAGACGTACTTCCCGTCGGTGTTGCGGCTCAGGTCGAAGCTGTGCTTCTTGCCCTCGTACCTCAGATACAGCGTCCTGTTGCTGCTGGTCGACCCACCGGTCCGGTACATGTGCTTGTTGGCCCGGCTGAGGGTCTTCTCACCGACGATGCCGTCCGCGCTGACCCCCAGCTTCTTCTGCAGGTCCATGGTGGCGTAATGGGTGCGCCAACCGAAGTACCCGTCGATGTGCGACTTCTCGAAGATCTTGTTGTCGTAGTGCGTGGCGTAGGCCCCCTCTGCCCAGAGGATGCGCTGCCACAGGCACGTCGCGTTGGAGTCCCGCCAGGGGGACAGGTGGGACAGCTCGCCCTCGTCGTCCCAGTCGTCGGAGAACCTGTCGTACCCCCGCACCCACCCGTCGGACACCGCCGCCGAGGCAGGCGATGCCGCCAGTCCCAGCGAGGTGGCCATGGCTGCTCCCATGACCGCCGCGATCGCCCGTGAACGCTTCCCGTGAAAGCTCATGTGCTCCCCCCTCGTGTCGTGTTCGCCATCCGCATGGTCACCCCTGGGGTGTGCCGGGGGACCCTGAAAAGATCCAGGGTCGGTCACGGGCGCATGGATGATGAACACACGACCCTTCAACTGTCCGTATGACGTACCCGAGGAAGGTGCACACATGAGACCGACCCGTACCGCCCTGACCATCGTGGTCACCACCGCCCTTGCCCCGGCGCTCCTGATGACCGGCCCGGCCTTCGCCGCGGAGTCCGTCGCGTCGTCCGCCGTCACCGTGGCGAGCGCGGCCGGTTCCGACGACGACGACCTGTCCGACGACGACGTCCGCGTCGCGATCATGCGGATCATCGGCGACCCGAACACCGGTGGGGCCGTGTACGCCGCCGCGCAGCAGGCCATGGACGGAACCATCGACGACCAGCGGTACTTCCTGGAGACGGGCCGCTGGATCGCCCAGGCCGAGGACGATCGGGTCGCCGTCGCCCGTATCCTCGCCTCCGCCGACCCGAAGACCGACAGAGCGGTCATCCGGGAGGCCAACGAGGCCCTCGACGCCAATACCCCGCAAGCCCTGCGCGCCTTCCTGGAGACCGGCTACCGCCTGGCCGTCGCCGAGGACGACCGCGTCCGTGTCGCCCGCATCCTCGCCGACCCGACGATCAGCGACGCGCTGCGGGCCGCGGCGGAGGACGCCATCGACGGGACGCCGGAGGAGTTGCGGTACTTCATCGAGGTGGGCCAGTACGAGGTGGACGGCTAGGCCGTACTTCTGGAACGCCCTCGCTCCGCCCTCCGTTGGCGGGGCAAGGATGGTCCTCATGTCCGAGGGAGGGGACGGATTCGTGCACAGCGCGTCCGGACAGCAGCCGCACGCGGTGCCCGTACCGCGGGGCTACCGCGTAGGCCACTGGGAGGTGCGGGAGCCTCTCGGGTCCGGCGCCTTCGCGACCGTGTATGCGGGCCGGCCGACCGGCGAGGCGGATCCGGCCCTGCCGCGCCGAGCCGCCCTGAAGTTCCTGCCCACCGGCACCCGCACCCCACGCCAGCTGCGCCATCTACGCGAACTGGCCGAGCGCGAGGTGGAGTTGCTGGGCCGACTGCGCGCGCCCCGCCTCATCCGCATGCACGAAACGCTGACGGTCGACGACCCGGACCACCCGGAGCTGGACGGCGCCACCGTCATCGTCCTGGAACGGGCCGAGGGCTCCCTGGACGCCGTACTGGAACACGACCCGACACCCGAGTCGGGCCCGGCCCTGCTGGCCCAGGTCTGCGAGGGCCTGCACCAGTTGCACCACGCGGGCTGGATCCACGGCGACCTGAAACCGGCCAACGTACTGCTCATGAAGGACGATTCGGTACGGCTCGCCGACTTCAACATGGCCGCCGAACTGGAAGGCACCCACGCCTACGCACCCGCCTTCGCCACACCCGACTACACCCCGCCCGAGCTGCTGTGGCCCGAGGTCGACGAACGCGGCACGCGCATCCGTCCGACCGCCGACATCTGGGCCTTCGGTGTCCTCGCCCATGTCGTCCTGACCGGAGAGTTTCCGCTGCCGGGCGGGACGACCGAGGGGCGCGTCGACGCGGCGATGCGTTACGCACGCGGCACGGACGAACTGCGCCTGTCCCCTGAACTGCCCGAGGACTGGCGGGAGATCATCACCGACTGTCTCGCCCGCACACACGCCGAGCGCACCACCGCGGCGGCACTGCTGCCCCGCGTCACGAAGGCCGCGGGCGTCACCCCACCGGCCCGGCTCCCCCGACTGCGCCCCCGCTTCTGGCAGCGACGCCCCGTACTCACGGCGACGCTCACCTTGGCCCTGCTCATCACGACGACGTCGGCGGTCTCGGCCTACCGTCATGTCACCACGGACGATGGAACGCCGGTGTACGCGGCCCTGCCCAGAGAGCGGGCGTTCCCCACCAATGCGCGCGGCGAAGTGGTCTACGGCTACCACCGCTGCCCGGAGGACAGCGTCTGCTTCTTCAGCGAGCACAACGGCAACGGCGACATGTGCGTCTGGCAGGGCGACGACCCGGACTGGCAGTCGGGCGAGGACACCTGCACCTGGGCCGCCGACGCCCCGGTGCGTTCGATCTTCAACAACATCGACGACAGCCATGAGGAGAGTGCCGTCGCCTACTTCCGGGGCACCGACTTCTCCCCCGCGGACGCGGACCGCCGCCGCCTGGCGCAGCGCACCGGGTGCAGCGCGGTGAACAGCATGGGAAACCTGGCGGGCACGTATGCGCCGCGCTCGCACCGGCTGATCGACAGTTGCTCGTCGTTCACGGCGGTGGTGGATGTCCTGACGCCGTGGTGAGGGGTCCGGCCACAGCGACTTGGTGAGCCTCTCCCCTGACGACCCTGGAACATTTCAGGTTCATCCGCGGCCTGCCCCCACCCATGATTGCGGCGCGGACAAGCCAGAAGAGGCCCGCACGGCATAGGGAGAGCCACATGATCCAGAACCGCATGCTCCGCACCAGGGCAGCAGTCTTCGCAGGAGTCCTTACAGCAAGCCTCATGGGCGGTGCGATCGCTGCCGCACCGGCCACGTCCGCCGCCTCGTATCCGACGTGCAACGGCGTCAAGACCGTGAAGGCCGGCGGGACGGACACCGTCAAGCAGCCGTACCACAAGGGCAGCGACACCAGGAACTGCATCCTGAAGTACGGCAACGAGAGCTCGGCCGTCAAGGAGCTTCAGTTCAACCTGCTCCACTGCCACAACCTGAGCACAGGCGGGCTCGACGGCATCTACGGGGACAAGACACGTGAGGCCGTCGAGGCGGTGCAGAGGGACGCGAAGATCGACGTGGACGGGATCTACGGCCCTGACACCCGCAAGGCGATGGACTGGTACTTCTACCGGAACGGCGACCCCGGGCGCAGCTGCCTGCCCGGTAGCTTCATCGGCTGACCGGCCCCGCCCGCCATCGCACAGCCCCACTGCGCCCCCGCCTCGTTCCCGCCGCATCCAGGACGCACCCGGCGCCGGGACGATAGCCTCTCAACAACCAACTGGCTCGGTATGAGGGCACGTTGAGAAGGAAAGCAGGGCGGGGGGACCCATGACGGACCAGTCACCCGGGTCGCCGTACACACCGGTGTACGGCGGCACCGCGCTGCCGCAGGCGGGTGCCACCCCGCTGCGCCCCGCCGACCCCGGCCGCATCGGGCCCTATCTGCCCCTCGGCCTCCTCGGCAGCGGCGGCATGGGCCGCGTCTACCTCGCCCGCCCCGCCGACGGCGCCCCCGGCCTCGCCGCCGTCAAGGTGATCCGCCCCGAGTACGCCGAGGACCACCGCTTCCGGCGGCGTTTCGAGCGGGAAGCCGCCCTGCACGTCCGGGTGCGTACAGCGCGGGCGCCCCAGCTGCTCGGCACGGGATTCGACGACTCCCTGCTATGGATGGCGACGCAGTACCTGCCCGGCCTCAACCTCGCCGACGCCGTCCGCGAGTGCGGCCCGCTCGACGTCGCCGGGGTGTGGCGGCTGGTCGGTGATCTCGGGCAGGCTCTGGCAGCGCTGGCGGACGCCGGTGTGGTGCACCGGGATCTCAAGCCGTCCAACGTGATCCTCTCCCAGCAGGGCGCGCACATCATCGACTTCGGTATCGCGCGGGCCACCGACAGCAGCGTGATCACCTCGACCGGGAACCGGGTCGGCACACCCGCGTTCATGGCGCCCGAGTACCTGCGCGAGGGCCACTGCGACACCGCGTCCGACGTCTTCTCCCTCGCGGGAAGCCTGATCTACGCGGCCACGGGGCGCGCCCCTTTCGGTGACGGGACGGGCGTCGACGTGATGCACCGTGTCGCGTTCGAGGCACCCAAGTCCGAGGTCATGGCCGGACTCGCGGCCCGGGACGCCGGACTGGCCACGCTGCTTGCCGCCTGCCTCTCCAAGGATCCCGCCGACCGCCCCCTGCCTCGGCAACTGACCGAGGCCGCAGAGGCAGCCGGGGACCCCCACGCCGCCTCCTGGCACGAGCCGCTGGACGGCCGACTGCTCGCCCGACAGCAGGCCTGCGCCGCACTGGAACGATTCACCCTCCCGAAGGCCGCTCACGAGACCGTCCAGTTACGCGGACCGGCCCGGGGCACAGCAGGTCCTGCCGCCGGCCCTGACCCCGAGCAGAGTCCCGCGCGGGACGGCGGCGGGCGCACGAAACGGAAGGTGCACCTCGCCGTCGCAGCCGGTCTCACCGTGTGCGCCGTCTTTGCAGGAACCTTCTTCCTCTCCCGGCCGTCCGTCGGCGACACCGCCTCGGCCGTGCCGACAGCGGTCGCCACCAGCACCGGCGACGACGCCCGGACCTCCCCTCCGCCCGGTTCCTCCACATCACCCCCCGGCGAGGAGGAGAAGCAAGGCGCGTCGGGGGCGCGGGCGGACGAGGCGGCAACCGCTCCGAGGCCGGACGGGGGCGAAACCCGAGCCGAACCCAGCGCCGAGGCCTCCGGCGCCTCGGATGGTGGCGAAGAGGGCGGGGGCAGGGACGGAGGCGACCCGACCGCCGCACCCACCAGGACGGCTACCGCCCCCGGCGCCCCTCCCTGGATCTCCCGGTGCACGTACTACTCCGGCACCGAGCTCACCGTCCGCGGCGACAAGGGGCAGCGCGTGGTCCAGGTGCAGTGCATGCTCACCCAGCGCGGCCTCAAGGTCGGCGACGCGGGTGTGGACGGGCAGTTCGGCGGTGCCACGCAAGCCGCCGTCAAGAGGTTCCAGAGGGCCAAGGGCCTCTCCGCGGACGGCGAGGTGGGACCCGACACCTGGGCGGCGCTGCGGAGTTCGACGTAGCTCGACGTAGGCAGGGTGCCGGTTCAGTCGGGCCCGTGTTGCCAGCGGAAGGGCGCGAGGCCCGGGCCCGCCGGCCGACGACCGGCGGGCCCGTCCCTGTCATGGTGACGCGGCTCAGTGGAAGAAGTGCCGCGTCCCCGTGAAGTACATCGTGATGCCGGCCTTCCGCGCGGCCTCGACGACCAGCTCGTCACGGACCGAACCGCCGGGCTGGACGATGGCCCTGACGCCGGCGGCGCCCAGGACGTCGATGTTGTCGGGGAACGGGAAGAACGCGTCCGAGGCGACGTAAGAGCCCCGGGCCCGCTCCTCCCCGGCCCGCTCCACCGCCAGCTTGCAGGAGTCGACGCGGTTGACCTGGCCCATGCCGACGCCGACCGAGGCACCGTCCTTGGCGAGCAGGATCGCGTTGGACTTCACGGCCCGGCACGCCTTCCAGGCGAAGGCGAGCTGCCGCAGCTCCTCGGCGTCCAGCGCCTCGCCGGTCGCGAGCGTCCAGTTCGCCGGGTCGTCGCCGTCGGCCTGGAGCCGGTCGGTGACCTGGAGCAGCGCGCCGCCGTCGATCGGCTTGACCTCGACCGGGGCGGAGGGGCCGTCGGGGCAGCGCAGGACACGGATGTTCTTCTTCTTGGTGAGGGCCTCCAGCGCGCCGTCCTCGTAGTCCGGCGCGACGATGACCTCGGTGAAGATCTCCGCGACCTGCTCCGCCATCTCCTTGCTGACCGGGCGGTTGACCGCGATCACGCCGCCGAACGCCGACAGCGGGTCGCAGGCGTGCGCCTTGCGGTGCGCCTCGGCGACGTCCGAACCCACCGCGATACCGCACGGGTTGGCGTGCTTGATGATCGCGACGCACGGCTCGGCGTGGTCGTACGCGGCACGGCGGGCGGCGTCCGTGTCGGTGTAGTTGTTGTACGACATCTCCTTGCCGTGCAGCTGCTCGGCCTCGGCGAGGCCGCCCGTGCCGGAGACGTAGAGCGCGGCGGGCTGGTGCGGGTTCTCGCCGTAGCGCAGGGTGTGCTCGCGCTCCCAGGTGGCGCCCAGGAAGTCGGGGAATTGCGACTCGTCGACCGGCGCGTAGGAGGAGGCGAACCAGGAGGCGACGGCGACGTCGTAGGCGGCCGTGTGCTGGAAGGCCTCCGCGGCGAGCCGCTTGCGGGTGGCGAGGTC
This sequence comes from Streptomyces sp. SudanB52_2052, assembly GCF_964272415.1. Taxonomy (NCBI): domain Bacteria; kingdom Bacillati; phylum Actinomycetota; class Actinomycetes; order Kitasatosporales; family Streptomycetaceae; genus Streptomyces; species Streptomyces sp. SudanB52_2052. Next base: position 3,570,638 of record NZ_OZ186796.1, read on the forward strand.
GAAGCCGCCGTCCTGGACGGCCTTGAGCACATCGGCGTACCGGGCCGGGCTGGTGACGACCGCGACCGAGGGGTGGTTCTTGGCGGCGGCGCGGACCATCGAGGGGCCGCCGATGTCGATCTGCTCCACGCACTCGTCGGGCGAGGCGCCGGAGGCGACGGTCTCGCGGAACGGGTAGAGGTTGACGACGACGAGGTCGAACGGCTCGACACCCAGCTCGGCGAGCTGCCGCTGGTGGTCCTCCAGCCGCAGGTCGGCGAGGATGCCCGCGTGCACGCGCGGGTGCAGGGTCTTCACCCGGCCGTCCAGGCACTCGGGGAAGCCGGTGAGTTCCTCGACCTTGGTGACGGGGACGCCGGCAGCGGCGATCTTCGCGGCGGTGGAACCGGTGGAGACGAGCTCGACCCCGGCCTCGTGGAGCCCGCGCGCGAGGTCTTCCAGACCGGTCTTGTCGTAGACGCTGACGAGCGCCCGGCGAAGGGGCCGCTTGTTGCTCTCGGCGGTCACTGGATAACTACCTTTCGTCCCTCAATGCGATAGCCGTTGCGGGCGAGCCGCCCCACGACCTCGACGAGCAGCCTTCGCTCGACTTCCTTGATGCGCTCGTGGAGAGCGCCTTCGTCGTCCTCGTCCCGGACCTCCACCACGCCCTGCGCGATGATCGGCCCGGTGTCGACGCCGTCGTCGACGAAGTGGACGGTGCAGCCGGTGACCTTGGCGCCGTACGCGAGCGCGTCCCGCACGCCGTGGGCTCCCGGGAAACTGGGCAGCAGGGCGGGGTGCGTGTTGACGAACCGCCCGCCGAACCGGGCCAGGAACTCCTTGCCGACGATCTTCATGAACCCGGCGGAGACGACAAGGTCGGGCTCGAAGGCGGCGACGGCCTCGGCGAGGGCGGCGTCCCACTCCTCGCGGGTTCCGTGGTCCTTGACCTTGCAGACGAAGGTCGGCAGCCCGGCGCGCTCGGCGCGGGCCAGCCCCTCGATGCCCTCGCGGTCGGCGCCGACGGCCACGACCTCGGCCCCGTACTCCTGCGCGCCGGTGGCGGCGATCTCGTCGAGCAGCGCCTGCAGGTTGGTGCCGGATCCGGAGACCAGCACGACGAGGCGCTTGGCGCGCGGGGCCACGGGCTTGGCGGCCACGGTGGTGGGCCTTTCTCGGGGGAGCGTCTGTCCAGGCGGCCGGACCTCGGCGTATGTGCCTTGGCGTATCACGCTTGGCGTTTGTACATTCATACGAATGCTTCGCGCCCCCGGATACGGGGAAGCCTACGAACCGGCCGACCGTCAGCAACGATACCGGCACACCGGACGGCCCCCACGGGACGGGGGCCGGGCCGGGGGGTAGCGTCTGGGCGGAGCCGGTTCGGGAACGCCGTCCGGACGCGGTGCGTTCAGGAGGTGTCGGACCCGGGCCCGACATCGTTCAGTTCTGTCCACTCATTCCTCCTCACCTACGGGAAGACGCTCACTTGATGCCGGACCGCAGCCTGCGACTCCTCACGTTCCCCCAGCTGTCGCCACAGGGAGGGGAGCGCGGCGCCGTGCTGCTGCGGGAGCGCCCCAGCTCACCGCCCGACGCGCCGTCGGACGGCGGCGACCGGGACGGGCGGGGGCGCGGCTCCCAGGAGGACAACCCCTTCGCCCCGCCGCCCGAGGGCACGCCGGACCGGCCCTGGCAGCCGCGGCGGCCGTCCGGCGACGACGCGCAGGACGGCGGGGAGCGCGACCGTTCGCCGTGGGGCAGCCAGTGGAGCGACCGCCAGCCCGGCCGCTCCCAGGGCGGCTTCGGCGAACGCCCCCGCGGCGGCCCCGAGGGCCCGGGCGGCCCCCAGGGCGGCGGCCCGAACATGCGCTGGGACCCCACGGACCCGGCCCAGCGCCGCGCGCGCTACGCCCTGCTGTCGGGCATGTGGGCCTTCTTCTTCGCCCTCTTCAGCTGGCCGTACGTGGCGCTGCTGCTGGGCGCGCTGGCCCTCTACTGGGCCATCAGCTCCCTGCGCGCCAAGCCCCGCAGGCCCGACCCGGACTCCCCGGCCCCCGAGCAGCAGGGCCGCCCCCAGACGACGGCGGCGGTGAGCGGCCTGGTCACGGCCTCGCTGGCCATCGCCCTGGTCGCCGCGACCTTCACCGCCCAGCTGGTCTACCGCGACTACTACACGTGCACGAACGACGCCCTCACGAACGAGGCGAGGCAGTCCTGCTCGAAGCTGCTGCCGGAGGAACTGCGCGGGGTGCTGGGGACGAACGGCTGACGCCTCGCGCACCCTAGGGGCGGCCCTGCCCGGAGGCGGGGGTGTCGGGGTTGTCGGGTGGGGGTGCGGTGGTTCGAGGGCGCGGCTCCGGGGCGGCCTGCGTGGGCGGCAGGGAGTCGTGTGGTTCCCGTGGCCGGTCGGACGGCAGCAGGAAATCGTAGGACTCGAAGTCCGTGTCGTCCTCGTCCCCGAGGCCGTACAGGGCGTCGTGGTCGAAGGGCGCGTAGGGGACGTAGGGCGTGTCAGGCGAGCCGGGTGTGTCCGGCTCGGGCTCCGGAGGGCGGGGCGGCGTCTTCTCGTCCGCCGATGAGGCCTCGACCCGGTGATGCCCAGAGGCCCCGGTACGCCCAGGAACGCCGGCATCCCCGGCGACTCCGGCACCCCCCGCGACTCCGGTGATCCCGGCGACTCCGGCGATCCCGGCGACTCCAGGGCGCCTGAACCAACCCCGGCCCCGACGCGGCCCGGTCCGCAGCCGCCCGTCCCGCTGCGTGCCCTCGGCCGTGTCCTCCCGCTGCCTGCCGATCGTCGGCTCCGCCGACCGGGGCGACCGGCATCGCCAGGCCCGTACCCCGACCGCCGTCGGGATCGCCACCAGCGCGAGCCAGGCCAGTGTCGCGGCGCCCACCTGCCACCACACCGGCCCGAAGCCGGCCAGGACGGCGGCCCCGAGCGGTCCGCCCGCCAGCGCGGCGAGCCCCGCGAGCACGGCCGCGCAGAGCACGGCCGTGAGACCGGCGGCACGGGCGGTGCGCCCCACCGACCAGACCACGGCACGCCCGCCGCCCGGCCTCGTCCCCCCGCCGCCCGGCCTCGTCGCCCCGCCCTCCGGCTCGGCCGCGCCTTTCGCGACCATCCAGCCGACGACGGCGCCCGCGACCACCGGCACGGCCCCGGCCGCCCAGTTCACCGGCGCCCCCTCCCCCGCCTCCGGCACCGCCGCCAGCAGCGGGAACGGCGGCAGCAAGGGAGCCGGCGCGGAGGACAGCGGGCTGACGACATGACCGGTGCCCAGGGCGAAACCGGGGCCGAGGGCGTAGGCGGCACCCCACACCGCCGCGTTCGGCAGCAGGGCCGCGCACAGCAGCAGCACCGCGAACCGCCCCGACCACGCCTCGGTCAGCCGGAGCAACGACGTCTGGGCCGCCGTACCGTGCCCCACGAGCGACACCGCCACGAGCAGCGCGCCGCCCCCGACCAGCACCGCCAGGCCGGCCCCCGCCGCCCGGGCGACGACACCCGGGCGGCCGTGCGGGCCGAGGACCAGCGGCCGTACTCCCGCCGGCAGCACGCCCAGCAGCCGTCGCAGCGGCCCGCCCGGACGGCCGTACGCCGACCACACCCCCGCTCCCGCGGCCACGACCGCGACCAGTGACACGGACACCCCCGTCCACACCCACGACGGCCGCAGCGCACCGCCCGCGGCGTACAGGGCCGCGGGCGCGGCGACGGCGAGGTAGCCGAGGACGACACCCGTCCAGGCGGTGCGGGCGGGAACCAGCGGCGGCCCGTCGCCCGCCCCCGCGGCGTCACCGAAGCCGTCGTTCTCGTAGCAGGCGTTCCCGGCGAAGTCGTCGTCCTCGCCTCCCGGGCCGCCGTCCGTGGCGTCCCGCGCGGCCCGGTGCAGCAGCCACACGGGCAGCGCGAGCAGCAGCAGCGGGGTGACGCCGACGGGGCGGGGACGCCGGAGAACGTGTCGGTGCGGACCAGTTCGGCTCCGTGGGCCAGCAGCCACAGCGCGGCCGCCACGTGCAGCGCGCCGCCGGGGCCGCTGTCGGGATACGGGGAGCTGATCCAGAGCATCATCACGAGCACGGCGAACGAGGCGAGCCCCAGGCCCGCCGCGACCGCACCGCCCAGCAGGCCGCCGGCCAGTCCGGGCGTACGGTCGCGCATCCGCGTGAGCAGGGGTGACGACGGACGTCGGCGAGCGGTCATCTCGATCACGCCCGCCATGCTCCCAACGACACGCGCTTTCCCGTCGTAACAGGCGAACCACCGCTGTGTCGCTCAATATACGTTTATGTGCTTTTCTGTTCGGAGGGGCGCCCTGTGACGCAGAGCCCTGCCATGCCGCTCCCCCCGCCGAAGGAACGCCGACGCCTGCGTGAGGCCGCCTCGCTGACGCGGGCTCAGCTGGCCTCCCAGGTGGGTGTCACCAGCGAGACGGTGCGCGGATGGGAGACCGGCCGCGTCACGCCGCGCGGCCGGAAAGGGGAGAAGTACGCGAAGTTGCTGAACTCCCTGGAAACGGGAGGGGAGCTGACTCCGCTTCATGCCGGTGCCGCCGATCCCTACGATCCGACACCCGACGAGGTGAAGTCCCGCCGCCCCCGCGGCCGCGCCCGCACCCGCGCCCGTGCTCAGCACGGGACTGCCGCCACGACGGAACACGGCCGGGCCTCCACGGCGGAGCGCGGCCGGGCCTCCACGGAGGAGCGGCGCCGGGCCTCCACGACAGGGCCGCGCCGTACCGCCGTCGCCGAGTCGGGCCGGGGACGCGCCTCGGCAACCTCCGACCGGTTCCACGGCCCGGCCTCGGTCCCCGTCCTCGACCGAGACCGTCCCCCGACGCTCGACCGGCGCACCGCCGCCCCCGGCCGGGCCGCGGGGTCGCGGCGGCCGGATGACGAGACCGGCGCCCTCACGCCGGACCAGGCCTTCGACGCGCTGTACGCCTTCTGCGCCCCCGCGCTCGTCCGGCAGACCTACCTGCTGACCGGGCGCCGGGAGCTGGCCCGGGAGGCGGTGGAGCGGGCGTTTCAGATCGCCTGGCAGCGCTGGCCCGAGGTGGCCCGTGACCGCGACCCGGCGAGTTGGGTGCGCGCGGCGGCGTACGAGTGCGCGCTCTCCCCGTGGCACCGGTTCCGTCCCCGCTACCGGCACTCCGAGCCGCCCCCTGCCGACCCGTTCGACCGGGCCCTGCTGGACACCCTGCTGAAGCTGCCGCCCTCGTACCGCCGCACGCTGCTGCTGTACGACGGCGTCGGGCTCGGCCTGCCCGAGACCGCGGCGGAGACCGAGGCGAGCACCCGGGCAGCGGCGAACCGGCTGGCGCACGCGCGTGAGGCCGTCGCCGAGCGGCTGCCGGAGCTGGCGGACCCGGAGGTGCTCCACTGGCGGCTGGTCGAACTGGCCTCCATCGAGCGGCTGCGCGCCGCCAAACCACTGGTGGTGCGGCGGGGCGGGGAACGCCGGGCCCGCTTCTGGACCCGGGCCGCCATCGCCTTCACGGTCGCCCTGATCGGCACCACGGCCCTCACTGTCCGCACCGCCCCGACGCGCTACGAGCCGCCCGTACCGCCGGGCGAGACGGTCCAGGGCGTGCCGCCACCGGTCGCGCCCGGGCCGCTGTCGGAGTCGGAGCGGGAACTGCGGGCGAAGCTGCGCGAGGCGGAGCAGAAGGGGCCGGAGCGGCTGATGCCGCAGCCGCGGTGACCGCAGTACGAGCCTGACATGGCGGTGGGCCCGCCCCCTGGCAGGGAGCGGGCCCACGGTCGGCCTGAGTGGCGTCAGCCGGCGAGGATCTCGCGGGCCAGCTTGGCCGTCTCGGTCGGCGTCTTGCCGACCTTGACGCCGGCGGCCTCGAGGGCCTCCTTCTTCGCGGCGGCCGTGCCGGAGGAGCCGGAGACGATGGCGCCGGCGTGGCCCATGGTCTTGCCCTCGGGCGCGGTGAAGCCCGCGACGTAGCCGACGACCGGCTTCTTCACGTTCTCCTTGATGAAGGCCGCGGCCCGCTCCTCGGCGTCGCCGCCGATCTCACCGATCATGACGATCAGGTCGGTGTCGGGGTCGGCCTCGAACGCGGCGAGCGCGTCGATGTGCGTGGTGCCGATGACCGGGTCGCCACCGATGCCGACGGCGGAGGAGAAGCCGATGTCCCGCAGCTCGTACATCATCTGGTACGTCAGCGTGCCGGACTTCGAGACCAGGCCGATGCGGCCCGGCTTGGTGATGTCGCCCGGGATGATGCCGGCGTTGGACTGGCCCGGGGTGATGAGACCGGGGCAGTTCGGGCCGATGATCCGGGTCTTGTTGCCCTTGGACACGGCGTAGGCGTAGAACGCGGCGGTGTCGTGGACGGCGATGCCCTCGGTGATGACGACCGCGAGCGGGATCTCGGCGTCGATGGCCTCGACGACGGCGGCCTTGGAGAAGGCCGGCGGGACGAAGAGGACGGACACGTTCGCGCCCGTCTTCTCCATCGCCTCGGCGACGGTGCCGAAGACCGGGATCTCGGTGCCGTCGACGTCGACGGTCGTGCCCGCCTTGCGCGGGTTCACGCCACCGACGATGTTCGTGCCGTCGGCCAGCATGAGCTTGGTGTGCTTCATGCCCGTGGCACCGGTCATGCCCTGGACGATGACCTTGCTGTCCTTGTTGAGGAAGATAGCCATGGCTGTGTAGTCCCTCGTCCCTTACTTCGCAGCAGCCGCGAGCTCGGCGGCCTTGTCGGCCGCGCCGTCCATGGTGTCCACGCGCTGTACCAGCGGGTGGTTGGCGTCGGAGAGGATCTTGCGACCCAGCTCGGCGTTGTTGCCGTCCAGACGGACGACGAGCGGCTTGGTGACGTCCTCGCCCTTGTCCTTGAGCAGCTGCAGCGCCTGGACGATGCCGTTGGCGACCTCGTCGCAGGCGGTGATGCCACCGAAGACGTTGACGAACACGGACTTGACGTCCGGGTCGCCGAGGATGATCTCCAGGCCGTTCGCCATGACGGCGGCGGAAGCGCCACCACCGATGTCGAGGAAGTTGGCGGGCTTGACGCCACCGTGCTTCTCACCGGCGTAGGCGACGACGTCCAGGGTGCTCATGACGAGACCCGCGCCGTTGCCGATGATGCCGACCTCGCCGTCGAGCTTGACGTAGTTGAGGTTCTTGGCCTTGGCGGCGGCCTCGAGCGGGTTGGCCGCGTCCTTGTCCTGGAGGGCCTCGTGCTCCGGCTGGCGGAACTCGGCGTTCTCGTCCAGGGAGACCTTGCCGTCCAGGGCGATGACGTCCCCGGAGGCGACCTTGGCCAGGGGGTTGACCTCGACCAGGAGGGCGTCCTCCTTGATGAAGGTGTCCCACAGCTTGACCAGGACGTTGACGACCTTGTCGGCGACCTCGGCCGGGAACTTCGCGGCCTCGACGATCTCGCGGGCCTTGGCCTCGGTGACACCCTCGTTGGCGTCGATCGGCGTCTTGGCGACGGCCTCGGGGCGGGTGGCCGCCACCTCCTCGATCTCCATGCCGCCCTCGACGGACGCGATGGAGAGGAAGGTGCGGTTGGCACGGTCCAGGAGGAAGGAGACGTAGTACTCCTCCACGATCTCCGGGGCCGTCTCGGCGATCATCACCTTGTGGACCGTGTGGCCCTTGATGTCCATGCCGAGGATGTTGGTCGCGTGCTCGACCGCCTCGTCGGGGGTGGCGGCGAGCTTGACGCCACCGGCCTTGCCACGGCCGCCGACCTTCACCTGGGCCTTGACGACGGACTTGCCACCGAGGCGCTCGGTGGCTGCGCGGGCCGCCTCAGGCGTGTCGATGACTTCACCGGCCAGCACCGGTACATCGTGCTTGGCGAAGAGGTCCCTCGCCTGGTACTCGAACAGGTCCACGCGCTTCCGTCCCTATCAGTGATCTCGCGGTTCGTTGTCTGCGTGGGCGTGCCGCGAGGGCAACGTGACGTCCGCTGTCTGTCACAAGGGAGGCGCACACGGTGTCCGAGCGCGCGGCATGTCCGTCTCGCAGGTTATCGCTGCTTCCGGGGGGCCTCTAAATCGAGGGTCACACCTGAGCGGTGATACCTGTCACATGATGCCGCCCTCTCTGGCACGGCGTGCCGGGGTGAGGGGCCTCACCGGGCTGGGGTTGACCCGGTGAGGCCCGCCGAACACCCCCGAAGGAGCACAAAGGCCCTGTTCAGGCCTGGCTCGTGCGGGGTGCGGGGTGGCTGGTCCCCACCCCGATGGGGACCAGCCACCCCCATCCACGAGGTTCGGCCCGACCGACCGACGGCTTTCGGCTGTCCGGGCCTGGTGCCTCGCGGAGCTTCCGGGGTGGCGGGGTGCGGGGGCACCCCTGGGTGGGTGGTGCGGAGGTTTGTGAGGGGCTTGTGCTTCACGGGTGGGTGCCGGGACCTCGCCGGTACCGGGAGTTCGCCGGTGTCCGGGCCTCGCTGGTGCCGGCGTGGGCTCTTCCCGTGCCGCCGTGGGGGCGATCCGGGCAAGCGAGGGCCGGTGGGACGGCCGACGGGGCTCCACAGACGGGGCGCGACTCCCCCGTGCGCGGTTCCGCGACGGGGTGCGACGGTCCGGCCGCGCGTTAACCGGGGAAGACGCTTACGTCCCGGTGTCTGTCCCGGGTCCCGTCGGCGTAGGAACGGGTCGCGGCCCCGGGGACGAGCCTCAGCGGGGCGCGCTGATCCAGGGTGACGGCGTGCATGTCGCCGTGACGCGGGGTGCTGTTGTCCGCCAGGGCCCGGTTGCCGAGCGCGCCGTCGGGACGACCGCCGGGCCCGTGCTCGACGGGGGCGTGACCGACGCGGGCGGTCCGGCCCACGTGGTCCTGGTCCGCCTGCCCGGCGCGGAGACCGCGGTGCTCGACTCCGTGTGCCGCGGCACCCGCGTCCGCAGGCTGCGTCGCCTCCGACCGCTCGGCGGGGGCGTGCACGCCGGACGGCGACGAGGCCGACTCCCCCGGTTCCGGCTGAACCCCGGCGTGGACGGGAAGGTGGCGGCTCGGCAGCGCCGGGCGACTGGGGAGCCAGGCAGAGCCGGGCTCTGCCGGGACGGCGACGCCGTCATCGGGCGACGCGGGGGGCTCTGGGAGTTCCGGCGGGCCCAAGGGATCCAGTGGGTTCAGAGGGTCCAAGGGATCCAGCGGGTTCGGCAGGTCTGGCAGCTCCGGCGGGTTCAGGAGGTCCGGCAGCTCCGGCGGGTTCAGGAGGTCCGGCAGTTTCGGCAGGTCGGGGAGTGTGGGCAGATCGGGGAGTGTGGGCCGGTTGGGGACGGTGGGCCGATTGGGGATTGTGGGGGGTGCCGGGCGCAGCGGCGCCTCGGGGAGCGTGGGCGGCAGCGCCACGTCCGGGAGTGCGGGGAGCTCGGGCAGCGCTGATGACGCGGCGGTCTCGGGCAGCACCGGCCGAGTCGGCAGCTCGGACAGGGTTGGGAGCTTGGGAAGCGCCGCCGACGCCGGCAGCTTGGGTAGCGCCGCCGGCGCCGGGGAGCCGGGCAGCTTGGGCAGCCCGGGCGGCTTCGGCTGAGCCGGCGCCGACACCCTCGCCCGCGCGTCTGCCCGGTCCCCCCTCACCACATGGTCCACCGCACCGGCCTCCCGCGCGCCCCACTCCCCCGTGCCCCGCTCGCCCACGGCCCGGCCGTGATGAACGGTGCCCGCCCCGGACACGATGTGAAGAACCGCCGATCCGCTCCGCCCGGCCGCGCTGTTCGCCGAGGCACGCGCACTGTTCGCCGAGGCACGCGCACCGTCCGCCGCATGCGCCCGCTCCCCGCACAGCAGCCCGATGAGGAGCACCCCTCCCACCAGCAGCCCCGCCTGGAGCGCACGCCACCCGGCCGCGGTGCGCAGCATGCGCAGCGCGGTACCGGGCAGGGCTGCTGACCAGGTCAAGAGGGGGAGCTTCCTCCCGTGCGACGGAACAAGTGCGGAACGCAGCACGCGTTACGGGCAACGAGTCGGCACAACGCGGTACTGCCCGGCGCAGCGCGACGCACCGCCGAGCAGGCGACCGATCCTCGCACGGGAGTGCGGAGGTTGCGCAAGCCCTTACCTACCGATGGGTCGTCATGTCCCTTTTGCTGCTGCGAGTCGGGCGATGACCCATCGAGAAGCCGTCACTCGTACCTGACTGCCCGTCATGGCGCTGACCCGTGTTCCACGGGAGTCCCCCTGGCCCCCGCTCCGTCACGCCGCGTCCGGTATCGGCAACGGCCGCTTCTCGATCGCCGCCGCCATCACCTCCGGGAAGAGGTCGGGCGTGCAGGCGAACGCCGGTGCCCCCAGCGCGGCGAGCGCGGCCGCGTGCTCCCGGTCGTACGCCGGTGCCCCTTCGTCCGAGAGCGCCAGCAGCGTCACGAACTGCACCCCCGACGCCTTCATCGCCGAGACCCGCTTGAGCATCTCGTTGCGGATGCCTCCCTCATAGAGGTCGCTGATCAGCACGACCACCGTCTCCGCGGGCCGGGTGATCTGCGACTGGCAGTACGCGAGCGCACGGTTGATGTCCGTACCGCCGCCGAGCTGCGTCCCGAACAGGACGTCGACCGGGTCGTCGAGTTGGTCCGTGAGGTCGACGACCGCCGTGTCGAAGACGACGAGTCGCGTGGAGATCGTCCGCATCGAGGCGAGCACCGCCCCGAACACCGATGCGTACACGACCGATGCCGCCATGGATCCCGACTGATCGATACAGAGGATGACCTCCTTCTTCGTGGACTGGGTCGCCCGCCCGTACCCGATGAGCCGCTCGGGCACGATCGTCCGGTACTCGGGCAGGTAGTGCTTGAGGTTGGCCGCGATCGTGCGGTTCCAGTCGATGTCGTGGTGGCGGGGCCGGTTGATGCGGGCGCTGCGGTCGAGCGCGCCGGTGAGGGTGGCCCGGGTGCGGGTGGCGAGTCGCTTCTCCAGGTCCTCGACGACCTCGCGCACGACGGCCCGTGCCGTCTCCTTCGTCGTCTCGGGCATCGCCTTGTTGAGCGACAGCAGCGTGCCGACCAGGTGCACATCGGCCTCCACCGCCTCCAGCATCTCCGGCTCCAGCAGGAGCGTGGCGAGTCCGAGCCGGTCGATGGCGTCGCGCTGCATGACCTGGACGACCGAGGACGGGAAGTACGTCCGGATGTCCCCGAGCCAGCGCGCGACGGACGGTGCCGAGGCCCCGAGTCCCGCCGAACGGTCCCTGCCGCCCTGCGCCTTGCCGTCCTTCTTGCCGTAGAGCGCGGTGAGGGCCGCGTCCATCGCCGCGTCCTGCCCGGACAGCGCGCATCCGGTGCCGTCCGCCGCGTCGCCGCCGAGCACCAGTCGCCATCGCCGCAGCCGCTCCTGCGCCGGGTCGGTCGCCTCGGCCGTCATCCGTCGCCTCCCCCGCGCAGCCGCTCCCACAGGGGGATCACCGGCACGGTCGTCGTCGGCCGGGCTTCCGCCCGGGCCCCGCTCCTGACGGTGTCCCCCTCGTCGGCCCTCGTCGTCGGTTCTCTCAGTCCGTCGGTCGTCATCCCGCCACCCCCGTCAGGTCCTTCTCGATGTCCTCTTCGTCCAGCCCGAGCAGCAGCCGCACCACCGGCAGCACGGCGTCCGCGCGTGCCGCGTCCGGTTCGGCCGCGAAGCCCGGTATGCCGGTACCGGCGGCTGCCGCACCTCCCCCGGCGCCGGGTCCGCGCCGGACCAGTTCGCCGAGAGTCCGGCGGATCCCGGGCTCGTACGCCGAGAACGTCCGCCGCAGCAGGGGCAGCACGTCCGTGAACCCCTCCGCCGGCACACCGGTCAGCCACGCGTCCACCAGCCCGAGCAGCCGTTCGTCGTGCACCAGGAGCATCCCGCCGCCGGAGCCCCCTCCGACGAAGCCCTCGATCCACGCGGCCGCGTCCGCGGGCGGCGTGCCCGGTGACAGGACGAGCCCCATCAACCGCGCCGCCTCGTCCTGCGCCAGCTCCCCGTCGTCGAGCAGCAGCCGCACGGCCCGCCCCCGGATCACCCCGGGCACGGTGTCCCGCCCGGCCAGCACCCGCAGCACCGACTGCCAGCGCGCTCTCAGGTGACCGTGTCCCGCTGCCGGGGCATCGCCCAGGAGCGCCACGGCTCCGTGCACCGCGTCCACGTGACGCCGCATCTCCTCGGCCGCGTCCGCGTCGAGGGCGGCGCAGGCCGGGGGCAGGCCGACGAAGACCCGCTCGGCCAGGCCGGCGGCGACCTCCCCCAGGGCCTGCGTGTCCGTGCCGCGCACATCGCCGTAGCGCAGGGAGCGGACCAGCGCCGGAAGCGCCTGGGCGAGGTGGCCGACGTCCGTGTCGAGGGCCGCCCGGTCGGCGAGGACGCGCATCACGGTCGGCAGCGCGTCGGGCAGTTCGGCCAGCAGGCAGCGCTCGGCGAGCGCGGTGACGTCGGCGAGGCCCTCCGCGGCGACGGCGTCGGCCTCGGCCTTGGCCGTCGCGGCGGACAGTACGGTCGTCCCCCACACCCCCGCCTCGGCCACCCGTACGGACAGCTCGGGCTCCCAGCGCAGCCGCCACGTCTCCCGGAACGTGCCCGTACTGCCCCGCGAGGCGGCCGGTTCGCCCCAGGCGACGCCGAGCAGCCGCAGCCGGTGCAGCAGCCTGCTGCGGGCCGAGTCGGTCTCCTTGCGGAGGTCGAGTTCCAGCTCCCGTTCCAGCGCCTCCGGTTTCAACCGCAGTCTGCGCTGGAGCCGGGCGAGGTCCCGCTGCAACGGAACCGCCGGCGCCGTCGAGGGCACCTCCCCCAGCACGTCCCCCACGACCAGCCGGTCCCGCACCAGGGCCAGCGGCACGTCCGAGCCCTCGCACATCACCGCCCGCACCGCGTCGGTCGTCTCGCTCAGGCCGGGCAGCGGACGCCCGCGCATCGCGGCGAGCGTCTCGGCCAGCCGCACCGCCTCGATGACGTGCGCGGAGGAGACGATCCGGTCCTCGTCGCGCAGCAGCCCCGCCACCTTCGTCATCCACCGCTCCACCGGCCGGTCCGGGGCGCTGAACAAGTGCCCGTACCAGCCCGGCGAGTCGATGCCGGCTCCGTACCCGCTGGTCCGGGAGAGCCTGCGGTGGGTCCACGGCACCCACGTCATGTCGGTCTTGACCTTGGGCAGCCCTTTGAGCAGCGCCTTGTCGGCGGCGACGGTCGCCTTCTGCCGCAGGGCGGGCACGTGCCAGGCTCCGCAGACGACGGCCACGCCGTCCTCGAACTCGCGCTGCGCGGCCCGCACCTGGAGCCGCATGTACGCCTCCCGGACCAGGTCCCGGTCGTGTCCCCCGCTGCCGTAGGTCTCCCGCAGGGCGCCCATGGCCTCCTCCAGCGCGGTGAACGGCGCGAGCGCGTCCCCCTCCCCCACGCCCCGGTGCTCGACCACGTCCTCCCACCAGCGCTCCGGGTCGTCGTAACCGGCGGCCTCGGCGAGCACGCCGAGCGGATCGATCCGAACGTCGGCGGAGCCGGGGGCGGTGTCCGGGCCGGAGCCGGGGCCGTTGTCGCCCTCGCCGTCCGCCGATTCCGCGTCGAGAGGGGACTCCCCCTCCACTCCCGCCTCGTCCTCCTGCCTCCCCCAGGCCAGGGTGTGCGTGGCCGGCAGGTCGATGAACCGGGCCGGGACACCCCGCTCCAGGGACCAGCGGAGGGCGACCCACTCCGGGGAGAACTCGGCCAGCGGCCAGAACGCCGAGCGGCCGGGCTCGTCCACGGCGTGGGCGAGCAGGGCGACCGGTGGCCGCATCTCCTCGTCGGCGGCGAGTGGGATCAGCGCGTCGGCCTCGGGCGGCCCCTCGATCAGCACGACCTCGGGTCGGGCCTCCTCCAGGGCCGCCCGCACCGCCCGCGCCGAACCCGGCCCGTGATGCCGCACCCCGAGCAGCACCGGCACGGCCCCGAGCCCCCGGCCCGCCGCACTTTCCGCAGCTGTCACTTGCTTCCCTCCCATCCCCTGTCCCGCGCCCGCGACCACCCCGCGTTGCTCACACGCTCACCTCGCGGCAGGCCCGGTAGAAGTCCTTCCAGCCGTCGCGCTCGCGGACGACGGTCTCCAGGTACTCCTGCCAGATGACGCGGTCGGCCGCCGGGTCGCGGACCACCGCGCCGAGGATGCCCGCGGCGACATCGCCCGGCCGCAGCACGCCGTCGCCGAAGTGCGCGGCCAGGGCGAGTCCGTTGGTGACGACGGAGATCGCCTCGGCCGTGGACAGCGTGCCGCTGGGCGACTTCAGCTTCGTCCGGCCGTCGGCCGTGACCCCGTCGCGCAGTTCCCGGAAGACCGTGACGACCCGGCGGATCTCGTCCAGGCCCTCGGGCGCGGCCGGCAGGTCGAGCGAGCGGCCGATCTGGTCGACGCGACGGGAGACGATGTCGACCTCGGCCTCGGGGCTCTCCGGCAGCGGCAGCACGACCGTGTTGAAACGGCGGCGCAGGGCGCTGGACAGGTCGTTGACCCCGCGATCGCGGTCGTTGGCGGTGGCGATCAGGTTGAAGCCGCGGACCGCCTGCACTTCCTGGCCCAGCTCCGGGATCGGCAGCGTCTTCTCCGACAGGATCGTGATGAGCGTGTCCTGCACATCGGCCGGGATGCGGGTCAGCTCCTCGACGCGGGCGGTCATGCCCTCCGCCATGGCCCGCATGACCGGGCTGGGCACCAAGGCGTCCCGGCTCGGGCCGTGGGCGAGCAGCTGCGCGTAGTTCCAGCCGTAGCGGATGGCCTCCTCCGGGGTGCCGGCGGTGCCCTGTACCAGCAGCGTGGAATCGCCGCTGACCGCCGCGGCCAGGTGCTCGGACACCCACGTCTTCGCCGTGCCCGGCACGCCGAGCAGGAGCAGGGCGCGGTCGGTGGCGAGCGTGGTGACGGCGACCTCGACGATGCGGCGCGGGCCGACGTACTTCGGTGTGATCAGGGTGCCGTCCGGCAGTGTGCCGCCGAGCAGGTATGTCGCGACCGCCCACGGCGACAGCTTCCAGCGGGCCGGACGCGGACGGTCGTCCTGCGCGGCCAGCGCGGCGAGTTCACCGGCGAAGGCGTCCTCGGCGTGCGGTCGCAATGCCTGGGCCGATCCCGTCTCCCCCGCTTCGACGGGCGTCGGCTCAACGGACACAGTCATGGCAAAGTCCCCCTCCAGCTCGGCCGGTTCGGATCTGCCGCCAACGTTGCACCACACCACTGACAATGCGTTCTGACCTGCGGAAATGGCGCGCCGAGGCCGTTCGCGGACCCGATTGTCAGTGGTGGGATCTACCTTCGACGACATGACTCAGCAGGGGGTGCGCTGGACCGCGGACCAGGTGCTGGCACTGGCGCCTGACGCCGCATCTCGCAAAGCGGGAAGCAAACTCGGAGCGGCGGGGCCGTGGTCCGAGGCGGGGAGTTCCGACGAGGGGACGGTGTGGGGGCTGTGCAAGGGCAGCGGAAGCAAGCCGTATCAGACGGTCGTGGACATCGCGGACGCCTCCGGGCCCGCGTACAAGTGCAGTTGCCCCAGCCGCAAGTTCCCGTGCAAGCACGCGCTGGGGCTGCTGCTGCTCTGGGCGAGCGGGGACGGGGCGGTACCGACGGCGGAGGTGCCGGAGTGGGCCGGGCAGTGGACGGAGGGGCGGCGCAAGCGCGCGGCGGAGAAGAAGGCCGAGGAGAGTTCGGGTTCGTCTCCGGCGTCCGCTGATCCGGAGGCGGCGCGGCGCCGGGCGGAGCGCCGGGCCGAGCGGGTCACGGCGGGCGCGGCGGAGCTGGAGCAGCGCCTGACGGACCTGTTGCGCGGGGGCCTGGCGTCGGCGGAGCAGTCCGGTTACGGCCTGTGGGAGGAGACGGCGGCCCGCATGGTCGACGCCCAGGCACAGGGCCTGGCCGCCCGTGTGCGGGAGTTGGGGGCCATACCGTCCACCGGCCCGGGCTGGCCGGTGCGGCTGCTGGAGGAGTGCGCGCTGCTGCACCTCCTCGGCCAGGGCTGGCTGCGCCGCGAGCGGCTGCCGGACGGCCTGGCCGCCACGGTCCGTGCCCGCATCGGCCTGCCCACCTCCGCGGACGGCCCGCCGGTCCGGGACCGCTGGCTGGTCCTCGCCCAGTACGACACGACGGACCCGCGCCTGACGACCCGCCGGATCTGGCTGTACGGCGCCGACTCGCACCGCACGGCGCTGCTCCTCTCCTACGGTGCCGCCGGCCGCGCCCCGGAGCTGGCGTTGCCGGTGGGGCTGGCCCTGGAGGCCGAGGTGTCCGCGTACCCGGGTGCCGGGCAGCTGCGGGTGTCCCTGGGCGAGCAGTTCGCACCGCCCGCGCCGGCGGCGATACGTCCGCCGGGGCTGACGACGTCGCAGGCGGCGGCCCGTTACGGCGACGCCCTGCGCGACGACCCGTGGCTGGAGTCCGTCCCGGTGACGCTGGACCGGGTCGTCCCGACCCCGGACGGCGACTCCTGGCAGCTGGCGGACGCCGACGAGGACGCCGCGCTGCCGCTCACTCCCGCCGCGCGTTCCCGTCCGGGCCTGTGGCGGCTCGTCGCCCTGTCGGGCGGTGCCCCGGTCAGGGTCTTCGGCGAATGCGGTCACCAGGGCTTCACACCGCTGACGGCCTGGCCCGAGGGCCCGGGCGACGCGGTGGCGCTGTGCTGACCCGTCGATCGCCCGGCCTCCTCCGGCAGATCCGCCCTTCTCGCAGATCCGCGAATCTTTCAGGCATCACGGGACAACCGGTAAGGGTGAGCCTTCAACCACCCCCGGGCGTCCCACGGAAAGGAAGCTCATGACCCGGACCTCCGCTCCTGTGGACGCGCCCGTCACGGGCGCCTGGGAGGGGCTCGTCACCACTGCGCTGCTGGGCACGGACCGGCGCACCCCGCCGGGCACCGCCCCGGGGCCGGACGCACCGGTGGCCCTGCTGGACGCGGCGGCCGTGGCGACCGTACGGCGGCGCGCCGGTCTGCGTCCGGCGCGGGCGGCGGAGCGGCCGCAGCCGGCCCCGGAGGACCCGCGTCCGCCCCTGCCGGCGGCGGCCGCACGCAGACTCGCGATGCTGCTGGCCGACCGCCCGGGCGCGTCCGCCGGCGGGCGGCGGGGCACCGCGCCCGATCTGATGGAACTGCTGCCCCAGTGGCTCGCGGCGGCGAACGCCCGTGGTTTCGCGCCGCCCCCGCAGGCGCTTCCCGCACTGCTGGACGCGGCCCGGGGGCGTACGGACCTGCGCCCGGCTGCGCTGGAGTTCGCCGGGCCGCGGGCCCTGTGGCTGGCGCGGCTGAACCCGGACTGGCGGTTCGCCCTGCGCTCGACACCGGGCGGCGGAGCGGCCCTGCCGCACCTCGAGGACGACGACAGGGTTCAGCAGCTGTGGCAGGAGGGCCTGTTCGCCGAACGGGTCGCCCTGCTGTCCGCGCTGCGCTCCCGCGAACCGGCCGCCGCACGCGCCCTGCTCGAGACGACCTGGGCGACGGAGCGGGCCGAGGACCGCCTCATGTTCCTCGACTCCCTGCGCACGGGCCTGACCCCGGACGACGAGCCGTTCCTGGAACAGGCCCTCGCCGACCGCAGCCGCAACGTGCGGGCGACGGCGGCGGAACTGCTGTCGGCCCTGCCCGGTTCGGCACTCGCCGCGCGGATGGCGGTCCGGGCAGCGGCCTGCGTGGCCATCGACCACACGCACTCCACCGGGTCCGCGCAGGACACGCGAACCTCGCGAACCTCGGAGGGAGCCCCCACCCCGGCGATCGTCGTCGAAGCGCCGCACGAGTGCGATCCGGGCATGGAGCGCGACGGCGTCGTGCCGAAGGCGCCTGCGGGGCGGGGCGAACGGTCGTGGTGGTTCGGCCAGTTGCTCGAGGCGGCGCCGCTCGGGACCTGGCCACGGCGGCTGGGCGGGCGAACCCCGAAGGAGATCGTGGCGCTGCCGGTGGCCGACGACTGGCAGGGCGAGCTGCACGCGGCGTGGTGCCGGGCCGCGGTGCGCCAGCGCGATGCCGAGTGGTCGCGCGCGCTGCTCGGCGAGCCCTCGGCACCGGAGGCGGGCGGTCCGGGTGCAGTCTCCCTCGCCGAGCGCGCCAAGCTGCTCGGCACGCTCGGCGCCGCCGAACGGGCCGAGTGGGTGGCCGGCTTCATCGCGACGCACGGTCTGTCCGAGGCCTTCCAGCTGCTCGGCGTGTGCGCGGTGCCGTGGGCTCCGCCGCTCGGCCGGGCCGTGGTGGACGCGCTCAACATCGCTCGGGACGCGGGGAGTTATCCATGGAGTTTCAGCGGAGTCATGGGCCTGGCGGAGCGCTGCCTCGACCCGTCCGAATCCGGCCGCCTCGACGCCCTGCTGGCCGTACCGGACGAACCGGAGAACGCGTCGCCGGGTGCCGGTGGCTACTGGGCGGAGGCTTTCCAGCGCCTGGTCACGACACTGCGTTTGCGCGCGGCGATGGCAGAGGAACTGAGCGCGCCATGACGGCCGTCGGCCCCACCGGCGGCCGGGTACCGGCCGCAGCACCGCACCCGCACCCGCCCACAGCAGCCAACGCCCCGAACAACACGGTCAGCTTCTCGAAGCGCTCCGGCCGAACCGCCGGAGGCCTACGCCTCGGCCGGCTGGCGGCGTACGTTCGCCCGGACCCAGTCCACGATCGACGCCGTCGTCGCGCCCGGCGTGAAGATCTCCGCGACGCCCTTCTCCTTCAGCAGGGGAATGTCCGCCTCGGGGATGATGCCGCCGCCGAAGACCAGAATGTCGTCCGCGTCCCGCTCCTTGAGCAGCTCGATCACCGCCGCGAACAGCGTGTTGTGCGCGCCGGAGAGGATGGACAGCCCGATCGCGTCGGCGTCCTCCTGGATCGCGGTGTCGACGATCTGCTCGGGAGTCTGGTGGAGCCCGGTGTAGATGACCTCCATACCAGCGTCGCGCAGGGCCCGCGCGATCACCTTGGCCCCGCGATCGTGGCCGTCGAGCCCCGGCTTGGCCACCACTACGCGGATCGGACCGGCTGCCACACCCATCACTGCCTCCATGAAGCGTCTACATCCATCCGTTCCGACAAGTACCGCACACATCGGACACGCCGTACATGCCGCACACACCGCACAGGTCCACCACGAACCACCCGGGCAAGTGAACGAACGTTATCTCCAGGATCCCGTAACCGGCAGTTTCGCGGTGCGGACCGAGGGGGAAATCACACGATGGGACAAGCGCAAGGGGAGCCGCAAGGAGGTCGCCGTACCGCCGCGCCACCCACCACGCACCGCGGCGGTACGGCACTTCGGCGAAGGCACACAGGGCACGCAGCACCAGCACCGCACGCACAGCACGCAGGGCAGGCACGGCGCAACGGCGGGGAGCCCCCTCACCTCACCGACGAGGGAACCCGTCGCACCACGGGCGTCACAGACGCCACACGCCGCGCACAGCTCCCGCAGCTCACGCGGCTCACGCCGCCCGCGCGGTCATCGCCGGCCGTCTTCGCAGCAGCTTTCCACGAGAGCACACGGGGGACGGAGCCGTCCTCCCGCGTGCCGACAGGAGGTCGGCCATGAAGGTCACCAGGGCTGCTCTGCCCTTTCTTCCGTTCTGCCAGCGCCTGCTGCCGAGCCGGCTGGCGGGACTCTCCATGGCCCTCCTGAAGGCCACCGCCCTGGAGATCGCGATCCTGGCCGGGCATCTCCTCCTCTACCCCTCCGGCATCACCCAGGAGCGACGAGCCCCCGCCCCACCCCTGCCCGCCGGGGACGGCACCGCCCAACTACCCACCCAGGCCAAGCCCCCCGTCGTCCTGCTGCACGGCTTCATCGACAACCGCTCGGTCTTCGTCCTGCTGCGCCGCAGCCTCGCCCAGCACGGCAGGCAGCAGATCGAGTCCCTCAACTACTCGCCCCTGACCTGCGACATACGCGCCGCGGCCGAGCTGCTGGGCCGGCACATAGAGGAGATCTGCGAGCGCACCGGAGCCCGCCAGGTCGACGTCGTCGGGCACAGCCTCGGTGGCCTGATAGCGCGTTACTACGTGCAGCGACTCGGCGGCGACACGCGCGTCCGGACGCTCGTGACACTCGGCACGCCGCACTCCGGCACCCGAGTCGCGCCACTGGCCGACGCGCACCCCATCGTGCGCCAGATGCGCCCCGGCTCACCGGTGCTCGAGGAGCTCACTCGGCCCGCCCCTGGCTGCCGTACGCACTTCGTCAGCTTCTGGAGCGACTTGGACCATGTGATGGACCCGCTGGAGACGGCCTGCGTCACCCATCCCGATCTGTCGGCGCAGAACGTACGGGTGACCGGCATCGGCCACCTCGCCCTACCCGTGCACCCCGCCGTCGCCAACGGAATACGGCAGGTCCTCGACACGGCCCGCCCGGGCGAACCGTCCGCCGGGCGCACCGACGGCCTCACGGTGGCCTGACACCGGCCCGGTCCGCTCGCCTCGTCCACCACCCGGTCGGGCGACAGTCGGCGCCACCCCGTCACAGACGGCTCACAGACTCGTCATACAGACGAAGGACCGCACCGCAGCACCCACCAGCATCGAACAAACCTCGAACACAGAGCCAAACCCGCGTCCGCAGTCCGCCGAAACACGGCCGAATGCCCGTTTCCTGCGCGCGCGAAACCTGCCGAAGATTGTCGTGCCCGCGTACCGCCGGGTACAGTCGCCGCACTGCTCTGGCAGCCCCTGTTGTCGAGGCGAAAGAGAAGTTGGTGAACGACCGTCACCCGTCGGGGACCATGACCCCGGCTCCGGCTTCCGACGCCGCCTCGGCGCACTACGCGTCATACGGCACCCAGGAAGCCCAGTACGGCGACTTCACCACGTACGGCGACTACGCCGCCACCGGTTTTGACCCCGGTACGGACGGCTCCGGTTTCAACGCCACCGGGCACGCCACGGCAAGCTTCGCCACGGACCCCCTCTTCGGCGACATGCCGGGCAGCGGCCACGACACGGGCACGTACGACACCGGCCACTGGCCCACGGGCGCGCACGAGAACCCGCACTACGACGGCTACACGGCCCAGCACCACGCCGCCTACGACACCGGCGTCTACGACACGACCTCCTGGACGGCCGAGCAGCAGCCGCTGTCGGCCATCCCGCCGCAGGCCACGTCCCCCGACAGCACCGGGCAGTGGGACAGCGGCGCCTGGCTCCAGCCGGACCAGTCCGGCAACCCCGCCGACCAGACCCAGCAGTGGGAATGGGGCACGCAGGCCTTCGACACCGGCACCTACGACGCCACGCAGTGGAACTCCGACGGCGCGGCCACCGCCCCGGCCCCCGACGGGTACGAGCACCACGGCGAGGCCTTCGACCAGCACGAGACCGCGACGTTCGAGCAGGTCTCCTACGACGAGTCCGCCGGGGCCGCCTACCACGACCCCGCCACGGACGGCGGTGAACCGGCCGCCACCGGCGAACTCCCCACCGTCGCCCCCCTCCTGGACGGCCAGGAAGAGGTCAGCCCGGCCCCTGGCTCACGCGCCGCCGCGCGCGCCGGGTCCCGTTCCCGGCGCCGTACGCCCCCCAAGCGCTCGGCGCTGCTGACCATCGCGGTGCCCTCTGCCTGTGTGATGGGCGTCGCCGGGATCGCCGCCGCCTCCGTCGGCAGCCTCACCGACGACGGTGCCGCGGAGGCGCACACCACCGCGGCGGACGCGCAGCCGGTGAAGCCGGCCGCCGCCAACAACAAACTGGACACGCAGCTGCAGAGCCTCGCCGCCGGCGCCGACGACTTCGCCGACCGGGCCAGCCGTACGCAGGAACGCATCGACCTCAAGGCCCAGCAGGCGGCCGAGCGGAAGCGGGCGGCGGAGGAGGCGGCCCGCAAGGAGCGGCTGCGGCCGAAGTTCGCCCTGCCGGTCGCGCAGCACGGACTCAGCGCCTACTACGGCCAGTCCGGCATCAACTGGATGTCCCTGCACACGGGCATCGACTTCCCCGTCTCGTACGGCACGACCGTGATGGCCGCGACCGACGGCACCGTGCGCACCCAGTGGAACAGCGCCTACGGCAACATGATGATCGTGACCGCGAAGGACGGCACGGAGACGTGGTACTGCCACCTCTCCACGTACACGGTGCCCTCCGGTACGACCGTCAAGGCCGGCGATCCGATCGCGCGCTCCGGCAACTCCGGCAACTCCACCGGCCCGCACCTGCACTTCGAGGTGCGCCCGGCCGGCGGCTCGCCGATCGACCCGCTGCCGTGGCTGCGCAGCCACGGCATCAACCCGACGTAACGTCCCGGCAGCCCCCGCCGGTCGAGCGGGCGGGGGCTCACCAGAGGTCACTTCACAGCCCTACAGCTTCTCCACCGGCGCGTACCGCAGCAGCAGCCGCTTCGGCTTCGTGTCGCCGAAGTCGATCGTGGCCTCGGCGTTCGCGCCCGTCCCCTTGACCGCGACGACGGTCCCGAGCCCGAACTGGTCGTGGGTGACCCGGTCCCCCACGGCGAGCGACACCACCGGCTTCTCGGCGGCGCGACGCGTGGCGAAACCGGACGCGCCCGATGCCGACGACCGCGAGCGTGACGAGGACAGCGAGGACGCCACCGCCGAGACCGGCCCGGAGGACGCGGGCGCGGTCGCTCCCGTCCGCTTCCACTCCACGTGGGCCGCGGGAATCTCCTCCAGGAACCGGGAGGGCGGGTTGTACGACGGCTGACCCCAGGCGCTGCGCAGCGTGGCCCGCGTCAGGTACAGCCGCTCGCGGGCGCGCGTGATGCCGACGTAGGCCAGGCGCCGCTCCTCCTCCAGCTCCTTGGTCTGGCCGAGGGCGCGCATGTGCGGGAAGACGCCGTCCTCCATGCCGGTGAGGAAGACGACCGGGAACTCCAGGCCCTTGGCCGTGTGCAGGGTCATCAGTGTGATGACGCCGTCGCCGTCCTCCTCGTCCGGGATCTGGTCGGAGTCGGCGACCAGCGCGACCTGCTCGAGGAAGTCGGCCAGCGTGCCCCCCGGGGCGGCGGCCCCCGCCGTCTCCGCGCCCTCGCCGCGCTCCTGCTCGAACTCCATGGCGACGGCGGCGAGTTCCTGGAGGTTCTCGATCCGGGTCTCGTCCTGCGGGTCGGTGGAGGCCTGCAGCTCGGCGAGGTATCCGGTGCGCTCCAGGACGGCCTCCAGCACGGTGGCCGGTCCGGCGCCGGACTCGACGATGGTCCGCAGGTCCTCCATCAGCGTGTTGAACCGCTTCACGGCGTTGGTGGAGCGCGCGGCCATGCCGTACGCCTCGTCGACGCGCTTGAGCGCCTGCGGGAAGCTGATCTTCTCCCGCTGGGCGAGGGCGTCGATCATCGCCTCGGCGCGGTCGCCGATGCCCCGCTTGGGGACGTTGAGGATCCGGCGCAGCGGCACCGAGTCCTCCGGGTTGGCCAGGACGCGCAGGTAGGCCAGGACGTCCCGGACCTCCTTGCGCTCGTAGAAGCGGACGCCGCCGACGACCTTGTAGGGCAGGCCGACGCGGATGAAGACCTCTTCGAAGACACGGGACTGGGCGTTCGTGCGGTAGAAGACGGCGACGTCGCCGGCCTTGGCCTCGCCCGCGTCCGTGAGGCGGTCTATCTCGTCGGCGACGAACTGCGCCTCGTCGTGCTCGGTGTCGGCGACGTAGCCGGTGATCCGCGCGCCCGTGCCCGCGTTGGTCCACAGGTTCTTGGGGCGGCGGGACTCGTTGCGCTCGATGACCGCGTTGGCGGCGCTGAGGATCGTCTGCGTGGAGCGGTAGTTCTGCTCCAGCAGGATCGTCGTCGCGTCCGGGTAGTCCTCCTCGAACTGGAGGATGTTGCGGATCGTCGCGCCGCGGAAGGCGTAGATCGACTGGTCGGCGTCGCCCACCACGCACAGCTCGGCGGGCGGGATCTCGGCCTCGGGCGGCACGTCGACGGGGTGCTCGGAGGTGCCGACCAGCTCGCGGACCAGGGCGTACTGGGCGTGGTTGGTGTCCTGGTACTCGTCGACCAGTACGTGCCGGAAGCGGCGGCGGTAGTGCTCGGCGACGTCCGGGAAGGCGCGCAGCAGGTTGACCGTCGTCATGATCAGGTCGTCGAAGTCGAGGGCGTTCGCCTCGCGCAGCCTCGACTGGTACATCGCGTAGGCCTGGGCGAGGGTCTTCTCGAAGCCGTCGGTGGCCTGGGCGGCGAAGTCCTCCTCGTCGATCAGCTCGTTCTTCAGGTTGCTGATCTTGGCGCTGAAGGACTTGGGCGGGAAGCGCTTGGGATCGAGGTCCAGGTCGCGGCAGACCAGGGCCATCAGGCGCTTGGAGTCGGCGGCGTCGTAGATCGAGAACGAGGACGTGAAGCCGAGCTTCTTCGACTCGCGCCGCAGGATCCGCACGCACGCGCTGTGGAAGGTCATCACCCACATCGCGTTGGCGCGCGGGCCGACGAGCTGCTCGACGCGCTCCTTCATCTCGCCGGCGGCCTTGTTGGTGAAGGTGATCGCGAGGATCTGGCCCGGGTGCACGTCCCGCTCGGCGAGCAGGTGGGCGATGCGGTGCGTGAGCACACGGGTCTTGCCGGAGCCGGCGCCGGCCACGATGAGCAGCGGGGAGCCGGAGTGGACGACGGCGGCGCGCTGGTTGTCGTTCAGCCCCTCCAGGAGGGCGGCGGTGTCCACGGCCGGGCGCGGGGCGCCGTCGCGGTAGTAGGCGTCCCGGTCCGGCGGCGCGTCGAACTTCCCGCCGAACAGATCGTCCGGGATCGACTCCGGAGCGTGATCGTCCTCGGGCGGTGGCGGGGGCTCGTCCGCAGGGCCCCGCTGGGCCTGGAGGTCCGCCAGGAAGCTGTCGTCAAAGAGGCTGCTCATCGCTCTCCGAGTCTAGGGCGCCCCACTGACAGCCCGCCGCCGCCCTGAGAACATCGCCGAAACGGCCCCCCTGTCACCCTCCAGGAGCGCACGATCACAGCCCGCAGCGGAGCGGCAAAAGCGGATGACTCGTGACCAAACTCCATCATCCCATCACTCTCAGCAATGGTCTCGAGTGAGGTCACGAAAATGTATCGGGCATATCACCCATCAACCTTCACAGAGGCCACACGAGTTGGCTACCGTGCGGGCAGGCCGTACGACCCCCACCGGCGAACGTCGCCGGGCCGCGCGGCCTCCGCCGAGTCCGGTGCGCCGCCGAGCAGCCGGAGCCGGGGACCCACCGAGACCTTGGGGTGAATCGGCCCGACTCCCCTAGCGGAGCAGGCCGTAGGGCAACCCTTCCGAGATACCCGCCCGAACCCGACAGCTAACCCGGTAGGCGGAACATGGAAGGAGTCGCCTCCCTTGGCGTCGCACCGCAAGTCGCGTCCTACGGGTACGCGCGTGGCAGGCATACGGACCCCCGCCCTCGCAACGGCGGCCCTCACCTCCGTGGCCCTGCTGTCCCAGTCGGCCAACGCAGCCCCCGACGCCGACGACAAGCCCAGCCTGGAGGAAGTCGAGAAGAAGGTCGACGACCTGTACCGCCAGGCCGAGTCGGCGACCGACAAGTACAACGCGGCCAAGGAGAAGACCGCGAAGCAGCGCAAGCGCGTCGACACCCTCCTCGACGACGTCGCCCAGCGCACCCAGAAGCTCAACGAGGCGCGGGAGGAGCTGGGTTCCTTCGCCGCCGCCCAGTACCGCACCGGCGCCTCCGCCCCGGACACCGCGACGTTCCTGCTCGCGGACACCCCGCAGGACTACTTCGACCAGACCCAGCTGATGGACCGGATGACCGGCCGTCAGAAGGTCGCGGTCGACGACTACGTCACCCAGCAGTCCGAGACGATGAAGAAGCGTCAGGAGGCCACGGAGAGCCTCGCGACGCTCACCGAGTCCCAGGGCGACCTGAAGACCGCCAAGGCCACCGTCCAGCGGAAGCTCGCCGACGCGCGCGAGCTGCTCTCGCAGCTGACCGCCGAGGAGAAGGCGCGGCTCGCGGCGATCGAGAAGGAGAAGCAGGAGGAGGCCGCCCGCAAGGCCGCCGAGCTGGCCCGGGAGCAGGCCGAGCAGCAGCAGGCCCAGGAGGAGGCCGCCCAGCAGCAGGAGAGCGGCTCCTCGGCGTCGGGCTCCGGCACCTCCACCTCGACGGCCCCGGCCGACTCCTCGTACGCCACCAAGGCCGAGAAGGCCCTCGCCTTCGCCCGCGCCCAGATCGGCAAGCCGTACGTGTGGGGCGCCGTCGGTCCCGGCTCCTACGACTGCTCCGGCCTCACCCAGGCCGCGTGGAAGGCGGCGGGGGTGACCCTGCCGCGCACGACCTACGACCAGGTCAACGCCGGCACCACGGTCCCGCTCTCCCAGGCCCAGCCCGGTGACCTGGTCTTCTTCTACGACGACGTCACGCACGTGGGCATCTACATCGGCAACGGCATGATGATCCACGCCCCGAAGCCCGGCACCTACGTGCGCGAGGAGTCGATCTACTACGACGGCGAGTCGTCGATCCACAGCGTGGTGCGGCCCGCCTGAGAAGTCCCGGACGTTTTTGAGGGGCACGCGCGCGTGCCCCTCTCGTCCTGTGCGCGGCGCTCTCTAGCATCGGCGCTATGTCCGACCCCTCCCCGTCTGTCACCTTGTGGGCGATGTACGCCCTGACGACCGGCACCTTGTCGGTCAGCCTCGACTCGGCGGGGTACGAGGTCCTGTCCCGGATCGCCCTCGTCCTGGCCTGCGCGGGCGGACTGGGGGCGGTCGCGCACGCCCTGCTCCTGCCGCCGCGGCCGGACTGGCGGAGGGATACGGCGGCGGCGCTCACCTGGGTGGCCGCGACCGCCGTCGCCGGCACCGGCTTCGCCGCGGCCGGCCTGCAGCGCCCGGCCGCGGCGCTGCTGGCGCTCGCCGCGCCGCTCTGGGCCGTGTCGCTCGTCGCGGCGGGCAGGGAGCGGCGCGGGACCGTGTTCCTGCGCTGTGTGGCCACCCAGGGCCTCGCCGCGCTCGGCGCCACACTCGCCGCCGCCGAGTCGGCGGCCTGGCTCGCGCACGCGGCCCTGACGCTGTTCTGGCTGGGGCTCGTGCTCTACTGCCTCGCCCTGTTCCGCTTCCAGCCGCGACAGGTGGCCGAGGGACCCGGGGATCACTGGCTCCTGGGCGGCGCGCTCGCCGTCTCAGCGCTGGCCGGGGCCAGGCTGATCAGCGCCGACAGCGACCGTCTGTACCTGTGGAACGACGACGACCACGCCGTCCTCACCAGGACCACCGTCACACTGCTCGTGCTCACCGCGGTCTGCTGCGTCGCCCTGTTCACGGCCGAACTCTTCTGGCCCCGGCGCCAGTACGACGTGCGGCGCTGGGCGACCGTCTTCAGCGCGGTCGGGGCGGCGGCCGCCGCCCTGGCGGTCGCGGCCGCCCTCGACGCCCCCTGGCTCGACGTCCTCGGGGAGGCGCTGCTGTGGATCGCCGTGGCCGCGTGGCTGGGATGCACGGCCTGGACGATCACCTCGGTCCGGACCGGCGTGCGGACAGGACGGGTCAGGTCCAGAGCACGGCGATGAAGACGTTCGCCGCGGTCAGCAGCCCGACCAGGCCGAACAGGCCCTTGTCCACCTTCTCGTCGTCGCGTTTGACGTAGACCAGGCCGAGGATCACGATCAGCAGGGCCAGCTTCACGCCGATCTTGATGTTGTTCACGGACTGGTCGTCGGCCTGGTTGAGACCGACCAGGATCACACCGGTGACCAGCATCGTCAGCGCGCCGTGCAGCATCGCGGGGGTGTAGCGGGCGGTGCCCGCGCCCATCGCCTTCATCTGGGTGAGGAAGCCGCCCAGGAGCGCGGCGATGCCGATGATGTGGAGACCGACGAAGAGGTGGATGAGTACGTCCATGAGGCCGGAGCCTAATGAGGACCCCGACGCCTTCCGACACCGGCCCATCGATGCATATATGCGGCCCCATACCACCCCATCACCGTCACTCGCCCACGAATCGACGCATCGGTCATCACGCTGAGTTAAGCCGACGACGTCTGAGCCGGATCACGGTCGCATACGGTCACCGCCGGTCCTCTCGGGACAGTTCCGCGCACCCGCCACCGGCCCGGGACGGCGCGGTTTAGCGTCCTCCACCAGGTGACCGGCTCCCCACCGCCGCCCGGGCCAGGGGCGGCAGTCGGGCACCACCGCCGAGAAGGTCCGGCGGCGGTCCGCTCCCCCTGTGCGGGCCGTCGCCGGACGCGCAGGCCGCCCGTCCGCTCCCCCAGGCGGCCGTACGCACCCAGCGGCGGTCGAGGAAAGGACGTGGCCTCCAGGTGGCAGCGCACCGCAAGCCCCGACAGCGCTCGGCGAGCGGCAACACGGCCCGTACGGCCGCCACGATCGCACTCGCCGGCGCGGCGACCGCGACGGGCTTCGACGGGACCGGACACGCCGAACCACAGCTCTCCCCCGGCCAGGTCAAAACCAAGGTGGACAAGCTGTACCAGGAGGCGGAGGTCGCCACCGAGAAGTACAACGGTGCGAAGGAGAAGGCCGAGGCGGCCGGACAGCGCCTGAAGGACCTCCAGGACCAGGCCGCCCGCACGAACGAACGGCTCAACTCGGCCCGCGAAGAACTGGGTTCGGTCGCCGCAGCGCAGTACCGCGCCGGCGGTCTCGACCCCGCTGTGCAGCTCGCCCTGTCCGCCGACCCGGACCGCTACCTGGAGAACGCCGAGTTCGTCGAGCGGGCCGGCAACCGGCAGAAGGCGGCCGTCGGCCGCGTACGCAAGCAGCTCCGGGAGATCGAGCAGCTGCGTGGGGCCGCCCACATCGAGCTGGCGTCCCTGAAGTCGCGGCAGGCGGAGCTGAAGCGGCACAAGAAGAGCATCACCGGCAAGCTGGGCTCCGCGCGGCAGTTGATGTCCCGGCTCAACGCGCAGGAACGTTCCAGGCTCGGGGAAGCGCCGGGCACCGAGCGCGCCTCACGCTCCTCGACGGTGCCGCGCGACCTTCTGACCGCGCCCGGATCCGCCACCGCGCAGGCACCCAACGCCCGGGCGGCCGCCGCCGTCTCCTACGCCTACCAGAAGCTCGGCAGCCCCTACGTCTGGGGCGCGACCGGCCCGAACGCCTTCGACTGCTCGGGCCTCGTCCAGGCCGCGTACCGCGCCGCGGGCGTCTCCCTGCCCCGCACGACGTACTCCCAGATCGACGCCGGCCGCCGTGTCTCCCGCTCCGAACTCCTCCCCGGCGACCTGGTGTTCTTCTACGCCGGCATCAGCCACGTCGGCATCTATGTGGGCAACGGCCGGATGATCCACGCCCCGAACCCCTCCGCGCCGGTACGGGTCGCCCCGCTCGACGAGATGCCGTACGCGGGTGCCACACGGGTCGTCTGACCGGCGGCGGCAGCACCGTGGCGCCGTCCCGTCCCGTCCCGGCTCGGCTCGGCTCGGCTCGGCTCGGCAGCACTGTCGCGCCATCCCGGCCCGGCAGCGCCGTCGCGCCGTCCCGGCCGCTCCCGCCGGTTTCAGGCCGCCCCGGCCCCCGTCACACCAGCCGGCGAGCCGTCGCCCAGCGCGTCAGCTCGTGCCGGTTGGAGAGCTGGAGCTTGCGGAGGACCGCCGAGACATGCGACTCGACCGTCTTCACGGAGATGAACAACTGCTTGGCGATCTCCTTGTACGCGTATCCCCGGGCGATGAGCCGCAGCACCTCGCGCTCGCGCTGGGTCAGGCGGTCCAGGTCCTCGTCGACCGGCGGCGCGTCCGTGGAGGCGAAGGCGTCGAGAACGAACCCGGCCAGTCGCGGCGAGAAGACCGCGTCGCCCTCCTGGACACGGAAGATGGAGTCCACGAGGTCCGTGCCGGTGATCGTCTTGGTGACGTACCCACGGGCCCCGCCGCGGATCACGCCGATCACGTCCTCCGCCGCGTCCGACACGGACAGCGCGAGGAAGCGGACCGGCTGCTCGGAGTCCGCCATCAACGGGGCACAGCGGCGCAGCACTTCCACCCCGCCGCCGCCCGGCAGGTGCACGTCGAGCAGGACTACCTCGGGCCGGGTCGCGGTGATGACCGTGACCGCCTGGTCGACGTCCGCGGCCTCGCCGACGACCTCGACACCGGTCTGCTCGGTCTGCCCGATCTCGGCCTGGACGCCCGTACGGAACATGCGGTGGTCGTCGACGAGGACCACGCGCACACGACGCCCGGTGCCGCCGCCCGACTCCGCGGGCCCGGCCGCCTCCGCCGATCCCGCCGTACCGTTCGCCTCGGTGGGGTCGCTCATGACGTCTTCTCCGCCCTCTCCATCTCCAGCTCGACCTCGGTGCCGCCGTCGGGCACCGCGCGCAGTCGCGCCGTGCCGCCGTTGCGCTCCATGCGGCCGATGATCGATTCTCTGACACCCATCCGGTCGGCGGGTATCGAGTCGAGGTCGAAGCCGGGGCCTCGGTCCCGGACGGACACGAAGACCGTCTTCCCCTCGACCTCGGCGTAGACCTGTACGGCGCCGCCCTCGCCACCGTACTTGGCGGCGTTCACCATTGCTTCGCGCGCGGCCTGCATCTGCGCGCCGATTCTCTCGTCGAGCGGGCAGTCGCCCACGACCACGACCTCGATGGGCACACCGTGCTTGTCCTCCACCTCGGCCGCGTTGCGCCGCACGGCGTCCGCGAGGGTCGTGGGTTCGTCGGCCTCGTCCTTGCCGGTGCCCTCCGGCTTGTAGAGCCAGGTGCGCAGGTCGCGCTCCTGGGCGCGGGCCAGGCGGCGCACCTCGTTCGCGTTCTCCGCGTTGCGCTGGATCAGGGTGAGGGTGTGCAGCACCGAGTCGTGCACATGGGCGGCGACCTCCGCGCGCTCCTGGGCCCGGATGCGCATCAGACGCTCCTCGGAGAGGTCCTGCGTCATGCGCACCAGATACGGCCCGGCGAGCAGAGTTATCCCGACGAGGACCGCGAGCGCCGCCTGGAGGACCGACCCGAGATGAGCGGCGGAGCCCTGCAGGACGAAGATGCCGGAGACGCCGGCCGTCACCAGCAGGACACCGCCCACCGAGCGCAGCAGCGTGACCGTGCGCCGGCGGCGGCCGACCTCGACCCAGCGGGCCCGGCGGGCGTTGTCCGCCTGCCGCCAGACCAGGGCGACGCCCGCGCCGACGAGGACGGTCGGCCAGAGGTACGCCCTGGCGCCGCCGCTGAGGTTCACGTTGCCCACGAAGACCATGGCCACCACGACCATGAGGAGCAGGGCCACTATCTGGCCCTTGTCGGGCCTGCGCGTGACGAGTCTGCGGCGACCGTCCGGCGAGGTCTCCGTCGTGACGAGGGAGGGCGGCTTCTGCGCCTCGACACCGCCGACGCCGAGCGGGACGAAGAACCAGAACGCGGCGTACAGCAGCGCACCGAGGCCGTCGGCCATGAACAGGCCGATGAAGACGAGCCGTACCCAGACCACGGGCAGCCCGAGGTGACCGGCGAGGCCTCGCGCCACCCCGCCCAGCCAGCGTCCGTCGCTGCTGCGGTAGAGCTTGCGCGGCGGCCGCGGTTCGACGAGTGGCGCTGCTGCGGCTTCCGACATGCCATTGATGGTCACATGTGCGGGAGGCCGGAGCATCAGGGTCGATCCCGGAGACGCCCCTGATCTCCGCGGACCGGTCCGTCGAACGCTTCCCGAGCCGTCACTCAGGGCCGATATCAGGGTCCGGCCAGGGTCGTTCCGACTGCCGCCGCGCCGCCGCGCCCGTCACCATGGACCCATGACCGATCACGAGCACGCCGCGACGGGTCCGGGACCCGGCTCCGGCCCGCGCCCCGCACCGGGCGCCGGGCCGCAGGATGCCGCGCCCGCCGCGGGCCCCACCGCGCCCCCGCGCGCGCACGGGCATGCGGACGCGGGAGAACAAGGAGGAGCACCGGACGCACCCGACGCGGCCGACCCCGCTGCCGGCCCCGCCGCGGAAGCCGCCCCGGCCGGCCCTCCCCACCGGTTCCGCCGCGACCGCCGCCACAAGACCCTGGCCGGCGTCTGCGCCGGACTCGGGCGGCAGTGCGACATGGACCCGGTGATCTTCCGCATCACCCTCGCCGTGCTCTCCGCCACCGGCGGTCTCGGCCTCCTGTTCTACGGCTTCGCCTGGCTCTTCGTCCCCTACGACGACGAAGAGCAGAACGAGGTGCGCAAGCTCCTCACCGGCCGGGTCGACGGTCAGGCCCTGACGGCCGTGCTGTTCGCGCTGGTCGGCTGCGGCGTCTTCCTGACCATGCTGAACAACGGCGGGGTGCTGACCTTCGCCGTCGTCCTCTCCCTCCTCCTCGCGGGCGCCGGCTACTGGTCGCGCCAGCGCGGCGCCCCCAGCCCCGACCCCCTCGCCGCCCAGGCGGCCGCCGACGCCCCACCGGAGCCCCAGGCCCCGCCGGTGCCTGCCGCCTTCCCCTCCTGGTGGCGCGACCCCATCGTCAAGGACGGCACCCACATCGGCGGCACGGGCTACCTCTGGGGCCCCCGTGACTCCCGCGACCTCGACGTGGCGGCGGCCATCAACATCAGCCTCGGCACCCAGCCGGGCGCCCGCGAGGACATACCCGCCCCGCACACCAGGCCGCCCAAGCCGCGCGGCCCTCGCTGGATCGGCGGCTGGGTCTTCCTCCTGGCCCTGCTCGCGGGCGCCCTGGGCACGAGCCGGACCTGGGACGGGCACCCGCTCGGCACCAGCCTCCAGACGGGTCTGTCCTGCGCGCTCGCCGTCCTGGGCCTGGGCATAGCGGTCAGCGCCTTCCTGGGGCGGACGGGGGCGGGCTCCATCTTCCTGGCGATCATCACGGCCGGCCTGCTCGCCGGCTCGGCGGCCCTGCCCAAGGACATCGGCACGCACTGGACGCGCACGACCTGGCAGCCCACCGCGGTGGCGGACGTGCGGGAGCAGTACGAGCTGGGCGCCGGAGTGGGCACCCTGGACCTGACCCGGCTGGACGTGCCCGAGAGACAGACGGTGACGACGCGCGCCGACGTGGGCGTGGGCCAGGTCAAGGTGCTCGTGCCGGAGGACGTGACGGTGCGGCTCAGCGTCGACGTGGGCGTGGGCGACCTCCAGCTGCCGGGTGACGACAAGAAGGACGTGGACGTGAAGCCGGGCCAGCACAAGCAGATAACCCTCTCCCCCGCCAAGGGCGTCAAGAAGTCCGGCACCATCGACCTGGACCTCCAGGTCGGTATGGGACAGGCGGAGGTGACCCGTGCTGCGTCATGAGTTCCAGCCCGGGAAGCTGGTCACCGGGGCCGTCCTCATCCTGGCGGGCGTCCTCTATGCCGGTGACGCGGGCGGCGCCTGGGAGACGCCGTGGTTCGTGGCGATCCCCCTCGTCACGGGCGGACTGTGCCTGGCGGGCGCGGTGGCGTTCGTGACGGGCCGCGTACGCCGACGCCGCGGGGCGGGCCGCACCACGGACGGACCCGGCCCGGACCTGGCGTCGTAGCCCGGGCGCGGCCACGTAACGGTGAGGCAGGGCGAGCCGCAGCCCGTCGCGCTACCGGTACCCGGCCCTTCGTTGCCGTCGCCGGGCCCGCAAGGCGGCGTCCAGGGACAGCAGAGGGGCCCCCGCCAGGATGAGGGGGATCCAGGCCATGAGGTAGGCGAGGTCGTTGCCGTAGTAGTACGGGTCGGAGGCCCAGCTCACCGTCAGCCACAGGCTGAGGGAGATCAGCGCGCCGCCGAGTGCGGCCAGCCGGGCGAGCAGGCCGAGGAGGGTGCCGATGCCGACGGCCAGTTCTCCGAAGGCGATGGCGTAGCCGAAGCCGACGGGGTTCTTCAGGGAGAGGTCGACCAGGGCGGGAATGGCGGAGGAGTCGCGGACGGCACGCATCATGTCGCCGATCGATCCGGACCCGGCCTCCTTCATGAAGGCACTGTCAGTGATCTTGTCCAGGCCGGCGTAGATGAAGGTGACGCCGAGGAAGATGCGGAGGGGAAGGAGGGCGTAGCGGACGGCCGTGTCCCGCCAGTCTCCTCCGCCGCCGGAGTGGGGGGTGTGCGTGTCCGTTCTCATGCTGTGAGTCATCGCTGCGTAGCCGCCTCTCGCCCGCCGGTGCCGAGACCCCCTCAACAGACCATACGTACGACAAACCGACCCGGCTCAATCCTGTGCGTCCCGACTTTTCCGAAGCGCACCGGGTGTTCACAGCTGAGCGAGACGCGCCCGCACGCCGCGGGACGGCGCAAGGGGACGTGTCGGGGGGTGTCCGCCCGCAGCGGTTGGCGCGTCAACGAACAGTCTCGGCGTCCGACCTCATCGCGCCGTTCCGAGGACGGACACCCTTCGGCGCGGCCCCGACCCACAGCCCGGCGCAGGCGAAGACGCGCACCCCAACCCAAGCAGCCACGGGCCGCCGCAGGCGTCCCGCCCCACCACCGGAGGCACCCGTCACTCCGTCACATCCACCACGTACCGGTTCGTCTCCACCCCCGCCGCGGTAACGACCTGCACCTCCACCCGCCCCGGCTCCACATCCGCCGGCACCGGCACCGTCAGCAACGTGTCCGTCGGATTGCGGAAACCGCCGGGCACCGGCACCAGAGGCACATGAACATGCACCGGCCCCACCCGCACGACCATCCGGGCCAGCCGATCGGCCGCCTGTGCCCCCGGCGGCACAAAGCCCGCACCCCGGATCTCGATGTCGTCCCCCGTACGGATCGGGGCGTCCAGGTCCCCCGCCTCCCGCGCCCGCACGACGGAGAGGATGACCGGGCGTCCGCCCTCCGCGTACTTGCCCGCCAGGTACGTCGCCGCCGACACCAGCACCACCACCGCCAGCCCCCACGGCAGGTCCGGCAACTGGTCCGGCCGCCTGGCCAGCCGTACCGCCGCGAAGACCAGGGCGACCCCGCTGATCACGACGTACTGGATGTCGGCGAAAGTGCCCCGCCCGGAGTCGTCGGTCAGCAGGTCGGCGGCGCGGGGCCGGTCGGCACGCACCTTCTGCAGCCGCTGCCCCAGGACCCGCAGCCCGACCACCCGCCGCACGAGGACGGCGATCCCGCACACCACGGCGAGCACGGTCACGACCCCGGCGCCGCGGGCGAGTTCCAGCCCGGAGATCAGCGCGTCCCGTTCCCGGTGCCGGGAGACGGCGGCGAGCCGCCCGGCCAGCACGAGCACCGAGTACGCCACGAAGAGCACCCATGCGGCGGCGACCGTACGGGAGGTGGACAGACGGTTGTCCTCACCGATCACGGGCGCCAGCGCACCGCCCTTCGCCCGGTGGAACCACGACGCCGCGGTCAGCGCACCCGCCACCACCAGCGCCGCGGCCAACCCGGCCGTCCGCGCCGACGTCCAGCCCGCGCCGACCGCGGTGAGGGCCTGCCCGAGCAGCAACAGCACCACGACGGCCCACACCACACCCGCCGTGCGACGCCACAGGCCGGTCAGCCAGGCCTGGCCCTCGGCCCGTCCGCGTTCGGCGACGAGTTCCGCGGACTGCGCGAGTTCCTCCGACACCCACTGGCGGGAGGCGGAGGCGGAGTGGGCCACGGCGGCGGGCAGCCCCTGCCCGGCCGCGAACTCGTCACGGCGACGCAGGAACGCGGCGACGGCGCGCCGATGCCCCTCGCGCGCCCCGTGCGGGCAGTCCCCGCAGGCGCACCCGCCCTCGTGGGATTCACCCGGGCCGACGCCGTGGCCGGACGCGTGACCACCCCCGTGGCCAGGCACGTGACCTGCGGCGTAGCCGCCCGTGTACCCGCCCGCATAACCACCGGCACGCGCACCCGCGTACACACCCGCATCCCCGCCGCCCTGCCCCGTCTCGCGCACCGCCACGCCCGACGCCCGCCTTCCCGCGACCCAACCACCGCCGGTCTTCCGGACCCCGGAAACACCGCTGTGCAACTCCCGTGCGACGAGGACGAATTGTGCCCTATACCACCCAGTCCGCGTCCGCCCTCTCTGGCCAACACGGGTGAAGTTCGGCGTGCCGTGTTGACCTGGCTGCGAGAATTCCCCTATGGCCGAGATCATCCAGCGTGACGGGACCTGGGCCTTCGACGGCAGCACGGTCCGGATCACGCCCGGTCTGCACCGGTCCGTGCCGCTGTTCCGGCAGACGTACGGCGAGATCGCGGTGCCGCTGGAGGCGGTCGCGGGGGTCGTCCTGGAACCCGAACGCAGGCGTGGCCGGCTCCGGTTGCGGCTGCGCGAGGGCGCCGACCCCCTGCTCCAGGCCACGGGCGGCCGGCTGCCGGACGCGGCGGATCCCTACCGGCTGTCGGTGGAGGTCGACCGGACGGGGGTGGCCGAGTACGTCGCCGAGGAGATCCGCCGCGCGCTGCTCCTGGAGCGGATACCGAAGGAACCGGCGCAGGCGTATCTGCTGCCCGGCCCGCCGGTTCCGGTCTCGGTGCGCTCCTCGGACGGGACGGTCTCCTTCGACGGCTCACAGGTGCGGATCGACTGGAGCGACACCTCCGAGCGGGTCAAGCGCGCCACCGGCCCGCGCATCATCGACCTGGGCGACCTGGTGCGGGTCGAGTGGCTGCCGAACTCCGGCCACGAGGACGGTTTCCTGCGCTTCGTGACGCGTGAGACGGTGTTCTCGAAGCTGCCCCCGGAGAAGGACCCGTACGCCCTGGACCTGTGGGGCAGCACCCGCCGCGATCTGCTCACGGCGCTCGTCGCCACGGCGGTCACGGCCCGGCTGCCGCACCCGTCGTCCCGGGCCCCGGCAGAGAGCGACGCGAGCGGTCACGCCTCCCGCCCGGCACCCGCCCTGCCCCGCACCGCCGACCACCACGACGTGCTGCTCCGTCGCCTGCGTGAGTTGGGCGAGTTGCACCGGGACGGCGTGCTCACGGACGAGGAGTTCGCACGGACGAAGGCCGTGGTGCTGCGCGGCTTCTGACTCCGCCGGCACCGGACAGCACCGTCCCTTCCCCGCGACCTGATCCGAACGACGGGCCCTATCCCAGCAGGTCCGGCTCACTCCGGCAGACGTCCTGCCACATCGGCTGGTAGTTGATCCACGCCACCAAGTCGCCACCCAGCTGCTCGCGCGTCGCCACCGCCATCCGGTGGTCGATGCGGACCGGCCGACCGGCCGCCTGCGCCGTCAGCTGCACCTGGCAGGACCGCTCCATGGACACGAACCACCAGGCCGCCGCGTCCACCGAGTCGCCGACGGTCAGCAGCCCGTGGTTGCGCAGCACGAGCGCCTTGCGGGAGCCGAGCACGGCCGCGATGCGCCGCCCCTCCTCGGCGTCGACGGCGACGCCGGTGTAGGTGTCGTAGAGGGCGTGGTCCTCGTAGAAGGCGCAGCTCTCCTGGGTGATCGGCTCCAGCAGGTCGCCGAGGGCCGCGAGCGCCCGGCCGTGCACGGAGTGGCAGTGGGCGACGGCGACCACGTCGGGGCGGGCGGCGTGGACCTGGGCGTGCACGGTGAACGCCGCCTGGTTGACGTGGTAGCCGCCCTCGACGACCTGGCCGTCCTGGTTGGCGAGCACCAGGTCGCTCACGGTGACGTGCCGGAAGGGCATTCCGAACGGGTTGACCCAGAAGCAGTCGCTGTACTCCGGGTCGCGGGCGGTGATGTGCCCGGACACGCCGTCCTCGAAGCCGAGCCGCCCGAAGATCCTGAGGGCGCCGGCGAGCCGCTCCTTGCGGTGCCGGCGCTCGTCCTCGACCGACTCGTGCATCGGCGGCATCGCGAACCGCAGTCGGTCGGTGGGCAGCGGCAGGGGCGGGGTGGGCCCGTGCATAGGTCCTCCAGCGCTGGTTCTTCGTAACGGGGCGGAAGCTACCGCCGGTCGGCCCGCGAAGGACAGAACCGTTTCGTAAAGACGAAACGAGCGCCCCTCCGAGCACCCTGCACACTCCCTTGTGCCCCCGGGCTCCCCGACCCCACGAATAGCCGACAGAAGATGTCCGGTTTCGGCGCCAGACTCTCCGTATGACAGCGAACTGGGCGGCTTTCGCCACCGCCGAACCGGACCTGGCCAGTACCGTCGAGAAGCGCTTCGGCGCCTACACGCACCACATCCTCGCCACGCTCCGCAAGGACGGCTCGCCCCGGACGAGCGGTCTGGAGGTGCGGTTCCTCGGCGGCGAGCTGTGGCTCGGCATGATGCCGAACTCCCTGAAGGCGCTCGACCTGCGCCGCGACCCGCGCTTCGCGCTCCAGACGAACCCCGGGGAGGGCACCGGCATGGGCGGCGGCGACGTCCGGATCAGCGGCCGGGCGTACGAGGTCGACGACGTGGAGACGAAGGCGGGATACGTCGAAGAGGTGGAACCGCCGGAGCCGTTCCACCTCTTCCGCACCGAGCTGACGGAGGTCGTGAGGACCTCCATCGAGGACGACACCTACCTCGTCGTCCAGATCTGGAAGCCCGGCGAGCCCTTGCGCACGATCAAGCGCACCTAGCGGCGACCCAGAGGATCACTCCCACTCGATCGTCCCCGGCGGCTTCGACGTCACGTCGAGGACGACGCGGTTGACGTCGCGCACCTCGTTCGTGATGCGGGTGGAGATCCGGGCGAGGACGTCGTACGGCAGGCGCGACCAGTCGGCCGTCATGGCGTCCTCGGAGGAGACGGGGCGCAGGACGATCGGGTGGCCGTAGGTGCGGCCGTCGCCCTGGACGCCGACGCTGCGGACGTCCGCGAGGAGGACCACCGGGCACTGCCAGATGTCCCGGTCGAGGCCGGCCGCCGTCAGCTCCTCGCGGGCGATGGCGTCGGCCTCGCGCAGCAGGTCCAGGCGCTCCTTGGTGACCTCGCCGACGATGCGGATGCCGAGGCCGGGGCCGGGGAACGGCTGGCGCTGGACGATCTCCTCCGGCAGGCCGAGTTCCTGGCCGACCATGCGGACCTCGTCCTTGAACAGCTTGCGCAGCGGCTCGATCAGCTTGAACTCGAGGTCCTCGGGCAGGCCGCCCACGTTGTGGTGGGACTTGATGTTGGCGGTGCCGGTGCCGCCGCCGGACTCGACGACGTCCGGGTAGAGCGTGCCCTGGACGAGGAACTCCACCGCGGGGCCCTGGTCGGCGATGATCTCGGCCTGGGCCTGCTCGAAGACGCGGATGAACTCGCGGCCGATGATCTTCCGCTTCTCCTCGGGGTCGGAGACCCCGGCCAGCGCCTTGAGGAACCGCTCCTCGGCGTCCACGACCTTCAGCTGCACGCCGGTCGCGGCGACGAAGTCCTTCTCGACCTGCTCGGTCTCGCCCTTGCGCATCAGGCCGTGGTCGACGTACACGCAGGTCAGCTGGGAGCCGATGGCCTTCTGCACGAGGGCAGCGGCGACGGCGGAGTCCACGCCGCCGGACAGGCCGCAGATGGCGCGCCGGTCGCCGACCTGCTCGCGGATGGCGGCGACCTGCTCCTCGATCACGTTGCCCGTGGTCCAGGACGGGGTGAGGCCCGCGCCCCGGTAGAGGAAGTGCTCCAGCACCTGCTGCCCGTGCGTGGAGTGCATCACCTCGGGGTGGTACTGGACGCCGTAGAGCTTCTTCTCGTCGTTCTCGAAGGCGGCGACCGGGACGACGTCCGTGGAGGCCGTGACGGAGAAGCCCTCGGGGGCGGCGGAGCAGGCGTCGCCGTGGGACATCCAGACGGCCTGCTCGGCCGGGGTGCCCTCGAAGAGGGTGGAGGAGGACTTGGCCACGTGCAGGTCGGTGCGGCCGTACTCGCGGGCGCCGGTGTTGTCGACGGTGCCGCCGAGGGTCTGCGCCATCAGCTGGAAGCCGTAGCACATGCCGAAGACGGGGACGCCGGCCTCGAAGAGCTCGCGGTCGAGGCGGGGGGCGCCCTCCTCGTAGACCGACGAGGGGCCGCCGGAGAGGATGATCGCCGCGGGGTTCTTGGCGAGGATCTCCTGGACCGGCATGGTGCTCGGCACGATCTCGCTGTAGACCCGCGCCTCGCGGACGCGACGGGCGATGAGCTGGGCGTACTGCGCGCCGAAGTCGACGACCAGGACGGTGTCGGCGGCGTTGGCAGCGGGAGACGCTGATGACACGAGGTGCCTTCCGGCGGTGGGGCGGGGGTCTTGTGCCACCCGATTCTACCGAGGTGCTCGTGGGCAGCGTCCCGGCCACGGATCGTCCGGGCTCCGGCCCCGTTCCGGCCCCCGGCGTCTCACCATGCGAACCCGTTTGGACACCGCACCGGCCCCGGGCATACTGAGCCCCATGCTCACGCACCCGACCTTCCGCTTTACCTATGGCACCCGGCCCGCCGGCTGCCATGGTCGTGCTGCTTGAGCAACTGACAAGCGACTTCCCAGGCGCCCCGGGCCGACAAGGCCCGGGGCGCCTGTCGTCGTCCGGGCCCTGTCGCCTCGGGGCACCCCTTGACGACGAGGAGCCCCTCCCATGACCGCCATCGACGTGACCGGCGCCCGTACCCCCGAGGCCGCCGACGTGATCACCGGCGCGCGCGAGCGGATCGACGCGCTCGACGACCGGATCATCGGCCTGATCCAGGAACGGGTGGCCGTCTCCGCCGTCATCCAGGAGGCCCGGATCGCCTCCGGCGGCCGGCGCGTGAACCTCTCCCGCGAGATGGAGGTGCTCGGCCGCTACAGGGAGGCGCTGGGCAAGCCGGGCACGGCGCTCGCGATGACGCTGCTGGAGCTGTGCCGCGGCAAGATCTGACCGCGCCGCCCGGGGAATCCGCGTTCGCGGGACACACCTCCGTACCGCCCTCACCCGTACGGCGCGTGACCGCCCCCCGGGCCGCCTCGCTGGTCCCGGTGTCCGTGCCAGCCAGGCGCGGGCCCGAGAGAACCACGCGTGGCTCACTGGAGCGATGAGACGTACGGATCGTGCCGTGCGTCGTGGGACCTCGCTCCAGGGATGTGACCGGACGGCAGGGGACAGCAGCCCGGTCACCCAAGAGAACGGTCGGCTCCGGGGACGCCCGGGGCCGACCGGCGGACCTTGCAAAAATGCACAAGGCTGGGTCAAACGGTTGCGGGCGCCGCGTTCATCCAGCACGATGCGTACACAGCCCAAGTCCCTCGGCGGGCACCCGCATTGCCCGACTGCCAGAGGTCGAGACCAGCGGCGCAACCCCCCGGCGCCGCTTCCAGGCACCGGCGCTGCCCTGACGTCGGTGCTGACGAGAAGAAGGGCCCCGCGGCTCCACCCCGCGGGGCCCTTCGCTCTGCTCACCGAGCCCCTCGCTCTGCTCACCGAGCCCTTCGCTTGCTCAGGTGCGGGTCACCGTCCCGCAGTCGCCGTCGTCGCCGTCGTCGATGTCCTTGCTCCGGTCGTACGGGTCCGTCGCCGGACCGCTCGGGTCCGCGCCCGTCGGGGTGCGCGACGAGAACTCCGGGTGCAGGTAACCGTCGTAGACGAAGCAGGACGAGTTGCCGATCTCCTGGTCGTACTCCAGGAGCAGCAGTCGGCCCTGGGTGACCTGGTACCGCGCCGGGTCGGCGAGTTCGACCTCGACGACCCGGCGCACGATGGTGCGGGTGACCTCGGTGGGGCCGTCCGCCCGCACGACGGGGTAGACGAAGGTGTAGTCGGCGCGCACCGCCACACCCCCGTGCGTTCCCTTCTCGAACGTCATGCGCCCGCGCGTCTTGATCACGTCGCCGACGGGTCGCACCTCGTCGGGGTCGAAGCGGCTGAACAGCGTCACCGGGTCGTGCTCGCGGCTCGGGGAACGCAGGGCGGTGTCGAGTTCGTCGAGGAGCTTCGGCTGCTTGGGGTCGAGCACGGCCAGCGCGGGCCCGGGGCGTCCGCCCCGCACCGTCTTCGGGTCGAGGTTGGCGCCGACCAGCAGCTTCTTCGTCAGCTTCAGCGCCTGTTCCACGCGGTCCGCGGGGACCGAGCCGACGGCCTTCGCCGCGGGCAGGACGATGCCGGCCTCGCCGTCGGCCCAGCGCAGGGCTGGGGAACCCGCGAACGGCTCGTCCAGGGTGGGGGTCTCGGGGTCCGGCCCCGCGGGCGGGGCGGTCGGCGCCGTGGTCTCGGCGGGCAGGGGCGAGGCCTCGGCGGCCTGGGACTCCCCGGTGCCGAAAGGGTCGCCGGGCAGCAGCGACGGCTTCAGGGCCACCACCGCCACGGCGACGGCGACGGTCACACCGAGGGCCGTCCACAGCTTGCGCCGCCGGGCCGCACGGCCGTTGATCTCCTGCCAGGCGGGGCCGGTACGCCACCCGGGAGGCACCTCGCCCCGGGCCTGCTGCCCGCGCAGCCGCTCGGTCACCATGCGCGCCCGCGCGGACGGCCCCTTCGGGGCGGAAGAACGGATGTCGCGCTCGGTGTCGCGGGTGAACTGCTCCCAGACGTCGTCGGGGATCTGCGAGGCCGACGGCTGATCGTCGGACGGCTTTTCAGACACGGGGTCCAGATCTAAGCCGGTGGCAAGCGCCTTCACAAGAAGGTCTTGAGTGTGACTCAGCCCACATAAGAATTCTGTGAATGTCAGCGCAACCATTCACAGGTTTCACGGATCAAACCTCGCGAACCAAGGGCCACACCCGCGCCCCACACGCGGAGGCCTCCCCCAACGTTCGTACCGCACCCCGCGGTACGCCGGACTTTCCGAGGTCTTCATGAAGCTTCGCCGCGCCATGGCAGCAGCGGCCGCCACGGCGGTCATAGCCCCGGTGGCACTGCTCGCGGCACCGGCCGCGTACGCGACCGACGAAACGACGCCCACGCCGAGCGCGTCGGTGAGCGAGTCCGCTCCCGAGACGTCTCCCTCGCCGTCGGTGAGCGAGTCCGCTCCGGAGACGTCGCCGTCGCCGAGCGCGTCCGCGAGCGAGTCCGCTCCCGAGACGTCGCCGTCGCCGAGCGCGTCCGCGACCGAGTCCTCCCCGTCGCCCTCCGCGTCGGAGCCCGAGGAGTCGGAGTCCCCGGACCCCGAGCCCTCGATCTGTGAGGACACCAAGGTCGACGTCAGCATCTCCGGTCTGCCCGGCAAGATCGCGGCGGGCAGCGGCTGGCACAAGTTCTCGCTGAACGTGCTCAACAACTCCGACTCGACGCTGAACGACCTCGACTTCTTCGCCGGGGCCTCCCCCGACAAGAACGGCGAGGAACTGTTCTCCAGCAAGCAGGTCCAGCTCCAGGCCTGGGACCCCCAGGACAAGATCTGGGTCGACCTCAACGAGGGTGGCTACGCGGTCGGCTACGTCGGTTACACCGACGAGCTGAAGCCCGACTACGAGGTCAACATCCCGCTGCGCCTCAACGTCAGCAAGTCCGCCCCGGTCGGCGCCGGCTTCTCGCTCGGCGCGACGATCTACGGCGACAACGACGCCGAGTGCACCGGCTTCGGCGACGTGTCGTACAAGTTCCAGATCGTCGCCGCCGGCACGGACACCGACGGCACCAAGCCGCAGGAAGGCGGCAAGGCGCCCGTCACCGACGAGAAGCCGAGCGGCAACACGCCGGAGGTCACCGGCAGCCTCGCCGAGACCGGCTCCAGCTCCGCCCTGCCGATGATCAGCCTCGTCGGCGGTGCCGCGGTCGTCGCCGGTGCCGGCGCGATCTTCGTGGTGCGTCGCCGCAAGGCCGGCGCGGAGGCGTAAGACGCAGCGCCCCCGCAAGGGGCGACGCCAAGCAGAAGAGGGACCTGCGCTCGGAGGGGGGTGCAGGTCCCTCTTCTGCTGTCCGCCGACGGTCAGTTCCTCGGCTTCCGCCGTCCGCCGCCGGTCAGTTCCTCGGCTTCCGCCGTCCGCCGCCGGTCAGTTCTTCGGCGGCACCGACGGCAGGCCCAGGAACGGCAGCCGCAGCGCGCCGAACGCCTCCGCCGGGACCGCCGGGGACTTCGGCTCGACCGGCTGCAGACGCTCGTAGGCGGCGCCCTGCTTCGGCCGCGGGTCGGGCTCGCCCTTGTTGGGCCAGTACGACATCGCCCGTTCGGCCTGGGCCGTGATGGTCAGGGACGGGTTGACGCCCAGGTTGGCGGAGACCGCGGCGCCGTCGACGACCGAGATGCCGGGGTGGCCGTAGAGGCGGTGGTACGGATCGATCACGCCGGTCTCGCGGGAGGAGCCGATCGGGCAGCCGCCGAGGAAGTGGGCCGTGAGCGGGGTACCCATCAGTTCACCGACGTTGGAGCCGGCGAAGCCGTTGATCTCGGCGGCCAGCGCCGACGCGCTCTCCGTGGCGGCCTTGATCTGCTTCGGGTTGGGGGCGCCGTGGCCCTGGCGGGCGGTGAGCAGGCCGCGGCCGGCACCCGACGGCTTCAGGTACGTCGTCAGGGAGTTGTCCAGCGACTGCATCACCAGGCCGATGATGGTCCGCTCCGACCAGCGGCGGTTGGACAGGGAGCGCAGCACCAGCCAGGGGTGTTTCGCCGCGTGGGCGAGGAAGCCCAGGACCCGTGAGGTGCCCGAGTTCGTCCCGGCGTAGGGGACCTGGAGGATGGACAGGCCGCCCATCGAGTTGGAGCCCTTGCCGTAGCGGACCGGCTCGATGTGGGTGCTGGCGTCGGGGTGGATGGAGGACGTGATGGCCACGCCCCGCGTGAAGTCGACCTTCGGCGCGCCGTGGGCCTTGCGGTAGCGCCGGTCGTCGGTCTGGGCGCCGACCAGGGCCTCGGAGTTGGTGCGGGTCAGCTCGCCCAGCCGGTCCGAGATGTACGGCAGCTGGCCGCCCGCCTTCATGCGGTGCAGCAGGGTCTGGGTGCCGTAGGTGCCGGCGGCCAGGACGACCCGGCGGGCCGTGTAGGTGCGGCCCTTGCCCTTGCGGCGGTCGTCGGTGGGGAGGGTGGCGACCGCGTACCCGCCGCGCGAGTCGTCGGTGACCGAGACGACCGTCGTCAGGGGGTGGACGACCGCGCCGGCCTTCTCGGCGAGGTACAGGTAGTTCTCGTTGAGGGTGTTCTTCGCGCCGTGGCGGCAGCCGGTCATGCACTCG
Organism: Streptomyces sp. SudanB52_2052; assembly: GCF_964272415.1. Taxonomy (NCBI): domain Bacteria; kingdom Bacillati; phylum Actinomycetota; class Actinomycetes; order Kitasatosporales; family Streptomycetaceae; genus Streptomyces; species Streptomyces sp. SudanB52_2052. The sequence continues at coordinate 3,615,310 of NZ_OZ186796.1, forward strand.
CCGCACTCCGCGCAGGCCCTGCGGGCCGGTCCCGCCCCGCCGAAGTACGGGTCGGGCACCTCCTGTCCCGGCTCGGCCTTCACCGTGCCGTCGGCGTCCTCGCCGTCGCCGAAGAAGACGCCGACGGGCGCGAGGTGGAAGGAGTCGCCGCAGCCCATCCGCTCGGCGGCCGCCTTCAGATGGACGTCGGACGGGGTCATGGTCGGGTTGAGCCGTACGCCGAGCATGCGCCGGGCCTGGTCGTAGTACGGCTTCAGCTCCTCCTGCCAGTCCGTGATGTCACGCCACTGCGGGTCCTCGAAGAACGGTTTCGGCGGGACGTAGAGGGTGTTGGCGTAGTTGAGGGAGCCGCCGCCGACGCCCGCGCCCGCCAGGACCATGACGTTGCCCAGCAGGTGGATGCGCTGGATGCCGTACATGCCGAGTTTCGGGGCCCATAGGTAGTTCTTGAGGTCCCAGGAGTTCCTGGGGAGGGTCTCGCGGGTGAAGCGGCGGCCGGCTTCGAGGACGCCTACCTTGTAGCCCTTCTCCGTGAGGCGCAGGGCGGTCACGGAGCCGCCGAAGCCGGAACCCACGACGATGACGTCGTAGTCGTAAGCGTCCTGAGGCACGTGTTCTCCTCGTCGAGTGTCCGTGCGGGCCGGTGGTGGAGGAAGGGCGTCTACCGGAACCCGAACGCCTTCATCAGGCGGAGGCTCCTGCTCATGAACCGGGCGTACTTCTCGTCGTCCATGCCCAGGGAGGGGGCCATCGGAAGGACCCGCTGGTGAGCGACCGTCTGGGCCTCGGTGTACTTGAGGATGCCCTCGGAGCCGTGGCGGCGGCCGAGGCCGGAGTCCTTCATGCCGCCCATGGGCGACTGGGCGCTGCCGTACGCGGGGGCGTAGCCCTCGTTGATGTTGACCGTGCCGGTGCGCAGGCGGGCGGCGACCTCATGGCCGCGCCGGGCGTCCTTCGTCCAGACCGAGGAGTTCAGGCCGTACGCCGTGGCGTTGGCGCGCTCGATGGCCTCGTCCTCGCTCTTGAAGCGGTAGACGGAGACGACCGGGCCGAAGGTCTCCTCCGTGCAGACGGACATGTCCGTGGCGACGCCGTCGAGGATCGTGGGCTCGAAGAAGTACGGGCCGATGTCCGGGCGTGCCACACCGCCCGCGACGACTGTCGCTCCCTTGGCGACGGCCTCCTCCACGTGCCGGGTCACGGTCTCCAGTTGGCGTTCGCCGACCAGGGAGCCCATGTCGGCGCCGTACGCCAGGGACCTGCCGAGGCGCATCGCCTTGGTGCGGGCGGCGAAGCGCTGCAGGAAGGCGTCCGCGATCGACTCGTGGACGTAGAGCCGCTCGATGGAGATGCAGAGTTGGCCGGCGGAGGAGAAGCAGGCGCGCACGGCTCCGGCCGCGGCCTTCTCGATGTCGGCGTCCTCCAGCACCAGCATGGCGTTCTTGCCGCCGAGTTCGAGGGAGACGCCGACCAGCCGGGCGGCGGCGCCCTGGGCGACCTCGCGGCCGGTGCGGGTGGAGCCGGTGAAGGAGACGTAGTCGGCGTGCCGGACGACCTCGGGGCCGACGACCGGGCCCTCGCCGAGCACGACCTGGAAGACGTCGGCGGGCAGGCCGGCCTCGATCAGCAGGTCACGGGCCCAGAGGGCGGTCAGGCAGGTCTCCGTGTCGGGCTTCATGACGACCGCGTTGCCCGCGACGAACGCGGGGAGCGCGTCGCCGACCGACAGCTCCAAGGGGTAGTTCCAGGGGGCTATCTGGCCGACCACGCCACGGGGGTGGCGCAGTTCGGTGACCTTCGTGAGGGTGGGCATGGCACCGGCGTGCCGCTTCGGCCGGAGGTAGGCGGAGGCCCTGCGTCCGTAGTGCCGGGCGGCGACCGTGACGGCCTGGACCTCCTCGTGGGCGTGCAGGCGGGCCTTGCCGGTCTCCAGCTGGATCAGGTCGAGCACCTCGGCCTGGCGCTCCAGCACCAGGTCGTGGAAGCGGAGCAGGACGGCGGCGCGCTGCCGCACCGGGGTCTGCGCCCACACGGCCTGGGCGGCGCGGGCCAGTTCGAAGGCCCTCGCCACGTCCTCGGGCGTCGACTCGGGGAGGTCGGCCAGCTTCTCACCGGTGAACGGCGTGTGATTGGCGGTACGACCGGAGCCCACCACGCCCTTGGTGAGCTGGGCGACCAGCTCGGGCGTCACCACGTCGGCGGCGGTGCGGGCGCCCTCCGGGGCGGGGGCGAGGGGGTTCGTACCGGTCTGTGCCGTGCCGGTCTCTGCCGTCTTCTCGGCGGCCTGCGCGTCCGTCATGAGGCGCAGGGTATGCCGCGGCGGAGCCTTTGGGTACCCGTCGGTAATACGGCTTCACCGACTGCACACACGACGCCAGTGGCTGCTGGCAACAAACGTGCTGATCAGGGCGTGGGGCGGTGACAGACCGGTGTGATTCAGCCTTCGACGATTCCGAGGCGGTCCCGGGCGCCCTGGAACAGCGAGGTGCCCTCCTGCTCCTCCGGCGTGCCCTTGGGCATGTCGACGCGCAGTTCGTACATGCGGCCGTCGTCGGTGCGGATCATGACCTGCATGACCCGCCGGGTGTCCTCGTCCTGCTGGTAGGTGGTGTCGGCGATGGCGGCGTCGTAGGCCTGGACGCTGGTGCGGGTGTACTGCGTGCGGGCCTTCTCGCCCCAGGTGGCGTGCGCCTTCCGGGCCTCGTCCATCGGGGAGCCCGGGGCCCGGTCCCAGAGGAGGAGGCGGACCTGGACGGTGCCGCCCCGCGCGTCGCCGTAGAGGGCCATGCGGGGCTGGTCGGTCGCGCTGCCGGCTTCGGCGAGCCGACGGTAGTCGGCGGGGAGGTGGAGCACCGCCGACAGGTCCGGCTCGCGGTGCGCGGTCCACGGGCCGCCGGGGCCGGGGGCGGTGGGGGCCGGCGTGGTGCCGGCGGGGTGTTCGGTGGTGTCCGCGTTGCTGGTGTCGGCGAGATGGGTGGCCGTCCCGAGGCCACCGACGAGCAGGGCGCTCAGCAGGGCGAGGGGGCCGGGGCGGAGGAGGTGGTGGTGCTTCGCCTGTGCCGTCGTTCCGTCCGCGAGTCGCGGCGTGCCGGTGTCCTCCGCCGACTCCGGTATGTCCTCGGCCTCCTGGACCCGCTCCGGCACCGGCTCGGTCACGGAACGCCACTCCGGCACCGGCTCGGTCTCGGGCCGCCGCCCCGGCACCGACTCCGTCACGGGCCAACGCCCCGTCACCGACTCCGTCTCCGGCCGCCGCCCCGGCACCGACTCCGTCACGGGCCGCCGCCCCGGCTCCCGCTCCGTCTCCGACCGCCGCCCCGTCACGGCCTCCAGCGCCTTCGCGACCTCCTCGGCGTCCGGCCGCTGTTCGGGGTCCCGCGCCAGCAGCCGTACGATCAGCGGCCCGAGCGGTCCGGCCTGCTCCGGTTCGGGCGGCTCGGCGGCGAGGATCGCGGCGAGCGTGGCCTCCGGCGTGGTCCGGCGGAACGGGGACGCGCCCTCCACGGCGGCGTACAGCAGGACGCCCAGGGACCACAGGTCGGAGGCGGGCCCGGCGATCCGGCCGGACACCCGCTCGGGGGCGACGAACTCCAGCGAGCCGACGGACTCCCCACTGGCCGTCAGGGAGTCCTCGCCCTGCACATGGGCGATGCCGAAGTCGGTGAGGACGACGCGCCGGTGCGGGCCCAGCAGCACGTTGGCGGGCTTGACGTCCCGGTGCACGATGCCGACGGAGTGCGCGGCGCGCAGGGCGCCGAGGACCGCGAGGCCGATACGGGCGGCTTCGGGCACCTCGACGGGGCCGCGCCGGAGCGTCTCGTGCAGGGACTCGCCCCGGACCAGCTCCATGACGATCCAGGGGAGTCCGTCGAGCGCCTCGGCCGCGTCGAGTTCGTCGGGGCCCGTGGGCCGCGGGCGGTCGTCCGGCCGCTCCGCCTCGACGACCACGTCGTGGATGGTGACGGCCGAGGGATGGTCGACGCGGGCGGCGGCGCGGGCCTCGCGGTGGAGGCGGTGGGCGGTCCTCCGGTGGTTCTCGTCCTCCGGTTCCCCGGGCAACCGGGGCTGTTTGACGGCGACTTCGCGCTGGACGAGCTCGTCACGGGCCCGCCAGACGGTGCCCATCCCGCCGGAGCCGATACGCTCGATCAGCCGGTACCGCCCGCCGACCAGCCGGCCCTGGGCGCCCAGCCCGCCCCCGTCGTTGCTCATGCCCCATCAGTACCCTGCGAGGCACGGGCTTGTCGACGCGGGGCGGTGCCCGGGCGCCGGTTCAGGTCCCGTCGATGTCCAGGTTCGCGATCGCCGTCCGCGCCACCTCGCGCCCGCGGTCCGTGAAGTCGCCCTTCCCCGGGTAGCTGACGGTGAGTTTGTACATGTCGCCGCCGGAGGTCCGGTAGTAGAACATCCGCAGCTCGCGGGGGCGGGGGTTCTCGGTGTCGTCGGTGTCGTAGACGACGGTGTTCTCGGCGGCCTTCTTCCCCCGGTAGGTGGTCACCTTGGGGTCCGTGTCCGGGTTCTCCGGCATGTCCAGGTTGTAGTTGCCGCTGTCCTTGAACTTGCTGTCGTCGTCGTACATCTCGGCGGCCGCGGAGCCCGCGATGGCGCTGCCGGTGTCCTCCGCCTTCCTGTCCAGGGTGAGGCCGATCCAGATGCTGCCGCTCCAGTCGGTGTACGTGACCCAGTGCCCCTGGTCCGTCTGCCGGTCGGGCACGGTCCGCTGGTAGCCGTCGGGGACCGCCAGCGACGCGGCGAGGTCCTTCTCCTGGCGGACCTTCCAGCCCTCGGGCAGCGGCCCGGCGAACGGGTCCGCGACCACCAGGTACGCCGTCACCGCGGCGGCGACGACCGCCGCGGCGAGCCCCGCCCACGCCGGGCGGCCGAGCCGGACGCCCCGTCCGCCACCGCCCGCGCCGGGTGCCCGGTCGGCCTGTGCGGCCTGGGTGGGCGGCTCGGCGGGCGGGTTGGCGGCCGATTCCAGCAGGGCACGCACCTGCGCGGCGTCCGGTCTGCGGGCCGGGTCCTTGTGCAGCAGGCCGTTGATGGCCTCGGCGAGCGGGCCCCGGGCGGACATGGGCGGAGCGGGCGTGGCGTTGAGGACGGACTGGAGCGTGGCGGGGGTGTTGCTGCGGCGGAACGGTGAGACGCCCTCGGTCGCCGCGTACAGCACCACGCCCAGGGACCACAGGTCGCCCGCCGGGCCCGGGCGCTGGCCCAGCACGCGCTCGGGCGCGATGTACTCGGGGGAGCCGACGAAGCCGCCCGTGTCGGTGAGACTGGTCTCGCCCTCGATCTGGGCGATGCCGAAGTCCGTGAGGACGACCCGGCCGTGCCGGCCGAGCAGCACGTTGTCCGGTTTCACGTCGCGGTGCAGGATGCCCGCGGCGTGCGCGGCCTCCAGCGCGCCGAGCACCTCCAGGCCGATCCGGGCCGCCTCGCGGGCGGGCAGGGTGCCCTCCTGGAGCGCGTCGCCCAGCGAGCGGCCCCGCACGAGCTCCATCACGATCCAGGGCCGGTCGTCGACGACCGCGACGTCGTGGACGCCGACCACGGCCGGGTGATCGAGCCGGGCCGCGGCACGCGCCTCGCGGCGCATCCGCTCGAAGGCGTTGGCACGTTCGCGCTCGGGAAGGTGCTCGGGGACGCGGGGCTCCTTGACGGCGACCTCCCGGTCCACCGTCTCGTCCTTGGCCCGCCACACCGTGCCCATGCCGCCGTGTCCGAGCTTGGCGATCAGCCGGTAACGCCCGGCGATGAGGCGCCCGGCCCCGGGATCCGTGGCGGTCGCCACCGCCGCGGCCGGCTGGGGCGGCACGACCTGGGTGGGTGTCGCGTACGGATTACCGGGTACCGGTTCCGGCGCCTTCGGCGGTTGCAGAACAAAACTCGTCGGCTCGTCGGCCTCGGCTCGGGCTCCCCCATCGCTGCTCATGGGCTCATCCCTATCGCGCCAAGCGCTTCCGTTTCCACCACGGACGCGAGCAGTCACAGACCCGTGACTTCGGAGGCCGCCTATCCGCGCCCGGAGGTGCTGGGGGTGGCGGACCGGGTCGCGGGTGTCTCGGGTGCCGAACTCGTGGGCACGGGGCCGCCGTCGCCGTCGCCCTCGCCCCTGAGCAGCGCCGCCGCGGAGACCCCCGCCCCGGCCATCGCGGCGACCAGCAGCGCGGCGACGAGCACCCGCCGCGTGGGCTGCCGGAGGAACGGCTCCTCCCGCGGGTCTCCCGGGACGGGCCCGTCCGCCGCCGACCCGGCCGGTTGCCGGTCCGCGCTGTCCTGCGGCGGTGCGAAGGACCGTGCGCGCGGCGCGTCCGTCGGCACGTACCCGGGCGGCGGCGCCTGCGGCGTACGGCCCGTGTCGCGGAAGGCCCGCAGCATCCGCTCCGCCCGGTCCGCGTCCAGCCGCCGGTCCGGATCGCGTTCGAGCAGACCGCGTACGACGGGCAGGAGCGGCCCGGCCTGCACGGGCGGCTGGATGTCGCCGACCACGACCGCGTGCAGGATGCCGCCCAGCGAGTCGCGGTGGAACGGCGATTCCCCGCTCAGGGCCGCGCACAGCAGCGCGCCCAGCGACCACAGGTCGGACTCGGGCCCGGTCCGGGCCCCGGACATCCGCTCGGGCGCGGTGTACTCGGGCGAGCCGACGAAGGAGCCGTTCTCGGTGAGCGTGGGGGCGCCCTGCACCTGGGCGATGCCGAAGTCGGTGAGGACGACCCGGTCGGTGCCGGTCTCCAGCAGGACGTTGTCCGGTTTGAGGTCGCGGTGCAGGACCCCGGACGCGTGGGCGGCCCGCAGCGCGCCGAGCAGGGCGATGCCGATGCGCGCGGCCTCGGCGGCGTCGACCGGGCCGCTGCCGGCGAGCCGGTCGGCGAGCGAACCGCCCTCGATCAACTCCATGACGATGTACGGGCGTTCCTCGTGCTCGACGACGTCGTGGACGACGATGATGTGCGGATGGCTCAGCTGGGCGACCGCCCGGGCCTCGCGCAGCGTGCGGTCCCGCTGCCGGCGTGCCTCGGCCGCCGAGAGCGTTTCGTCGTAGGGGAGTTCCTTGACGGCCACGCCCCGGCCCAGCAGTTGGTCGGTCGCCCGCCAGACCACGCCCATGCCACCGCGCCCGAGCCTCTCCTCGAGCCGGTAACGGCCCGCGATGACACGCATGTTGTGCCTCTCGGTCCCCATACGGCCATCATGCCCCACCGGACGGGACCGCTCCGGGGCGGCGACCTGCGGGTGGCCGAAACCGACGGCCCCGGGTCAGAACCCCGGCCGCGTCAGGAGGTCTTCTCCTGCCAGCCTTGCAGCAGCGAGGTGAACTGCTTGCGGGCCTTCGCCCAGTCCGACGCCGGCGCGGACATGTAGAGGGCGTACTCGGTGCCGTCGCGGGCGATGTACGTCTCCTCGATGGCGCGGCGCGGCCCGGGGAACTTCGTGTCCTTCGCCTGCGCGGTCCAGGTGTACTCCCACACGGCGCTCTCCCGGTCCCGGTAGATGCTGCGCTTCAGCGTGAGGCGCTGGTAGTGGACCAGATCCTTGAGCTGCTGTTCCAGGTCGAGCTGGTGGGCGTACGGGTCGCCGAAGTCCGGGGAGGTGTCCACGGCGATCCGGACGAAGTGCCGCCCGCCGTCGGGTGTGTAGTCGATCTGCTTGAGCTCGCCCTGCGGTCCGAAGGGCTGACGCTTCCAGCCCTTCGGCAGGTAGAGGCTGAAACCGGCGGGGTCGTCGCGGCGGGTCCAGCCGGCGGGCACGGATCCGCCGGGGTGTGCCGTGCTCTGCGGGGCGACGGTCGAGCCGGACTCGGCGCCCGGTGTCTGCCGGCCCTCGTGCCACTGCTGCAGCACCACGGCCGTGCCTCCGCCGATGATGGCCGCGAGCGCCACGACGAGGGCGAGCGTGCGCAGTCGGCGGCGCCGTCCCGGGCCGCCGGGCCGCGGCCCGGTCGCCGTCGGGGCGGCCAGGGTGGGGTGGCCCGCCGGAGTGCCGGCCGTGGGTGTCCCGGCGGCCGGGGTGCCGGCCAGCGGCGGGAGCGGCGTGCGGGTGTGGGACGCCGAGTGGGAGCCGGCCGGGCCGGTGCCGCTGTGGGCCTCCTGGTACGGCGACGTCCCTCCGTACTGCGTCGGGACGTAGGCCTGCGCCGCGTTCGGCCGTCGTCCCTCCGCCGCCTCGGCGAGCATCCGCTCGGCCTCGGAGGGGTCGGGCCGGCTCGCGGGATCCTTGCGGAGCAGGGCGGTGATGACGGGCGCGAGCGGACCGGCGTGCCGGAGTTCGGCGGCCTCCTCCTCGACCACCGCCTGCATGGTGGTCAGCGGGGTGGTGCGGCGGAACGGGGACCGGCCCTCCACCGCCGTGTAGAGCGTCGCACCGAGCGCCCACAGGTCGGAGGACGGGCCCGGGTCATGGCCGCGCACGCGCTCGGGGGCCAGGTAGTCGACCGAGCCGACGACCTCTCCGGTCCGGGTGATGGTGGTGTCGCCCTCGATCTGGGCGATGCCGAAGTCGGTGAGCAGGACCCGTCCGTCGCGGCCGAGCAGGACGTTGCCCGGCTTGACGTCACGGTGCAGGACACCGGCGGTGTGCGCGGCGCGCAGGGCCCGCAGCACCCAGAGGCCGATGCGCGCCGCCTCGCGCGGCTCGACGCGCCCCTCCTCCTTGACCGCGTCGGCCAGCGAGCGGCCCTCGACCAGCTCCATCACGATCCACGGGCGGCCGTCGTGCTCCAGCACGTCGTGCACGGTGACGACGGCGGTGTGGCTGATCCGCGCGGCCGCCCTGGCCTCCGCCCGGGTCCGCGCCAGCAGGATCGCCTGCTCGCTCTCGGAGACGTAGAGGGCGGCCGTCAACTCCTTGATGGCCACGGACCGGTGCAGCACCTCGTCATGTGCACGCCATACCCGACCCATGCCGCCACTGCCGATGGAGTCGGCCAGCCGGTAGCGGCCCGCGACGAGCAGGCCCTGCATCTGATTCACGTTGCCCCGCAATGGTCTTGACAGGGTCAGCGTAAGGACCCGCTCCTCCTCAGGGAACAAGCGGGGTACCACGGTGACCGCACTGTGACGGTTGTGCCCTGTGGGACATTGAGGGAACAGTGAGGCGAACGTCGGCGCCCGACGGACACCTCAGAAGATCATTTAGATCATTTCGTCGCCCGGTACGTCGCCGCCGCCTGCTCGTACAGCCGCGTCACCTCGTCCCGCTCGGACTCCGGTCCGCGCACCTGGACCACGTGGTACCGCCCGTCGACCAGCATCGCGAGATTGCGCACATACAGCTCGCCCCCGTCCTCGCCGGTCCAGGTGAACTGCCCCTCGGCCATGGTCCGGCCACCGACCTCGATCGTCTTCAGGCCCGTGGAGGTGGCCCAGCTGGAGTCGCGGTACGGCTGCAACTCGCGCTGCCGCTCCCGCTGGTAGGCCATCGGGTCGCTGCCGTACTCCGACGCGCTGTCCCGGCCCGGTACGACGATGAGCTCGAAGTCGCCCTTCGCGTAGACGACCTGGCCGTTTCCGTTCCCCGGGGTGCGGTCCCAGCCCTTGGCCACGGCGACCTGGAAACCGGCCGGGTCCTTGCGGAGGGTGAAGCCGTCGCCGACGTCTGGACCAGTGGTCTGGGTCTCGCTGGAACCGGCCGACGTCGACGGGCTCTTCTCCGGCCCGGGCGACGTCTGGTCGGGGCGGGGCTCGCTACTGGCGTCCGGCTCGGGCGCCTGGCTGACCTCGCCGGCGGCACCGGTGCGGTCCGCGCCCTCCGCGCCGCCGGTTCCCGACTTGGGCATGAAGAGCGCGGCGTAGGCGATCGCGGCGGCCATCGCGAGCAGGACCAGCAGGAGCAGGGTGCGGCCGAGGCGGTGCGGCGAGCGGGACTCCTTGGCCCGCTTGTGCCGCCCGTGGTGCGCGGGCAGCCCGGCCCGCCGCCTGCGCACGAGCTCGCCCCGGCGGCGTACGACGGGCAGTCGGCTGGCGTCGGCGGGGGGCGCCGGGACCACGTGCAGCCCGGCCTCCGGCTCCGGCGCCGAGCGCACCAGCGACCGCAGCCAGCCGCGCAGTTCCTCGAAGTCGAGTCGCTCGGTCGGGTCCTGACGCAGCAGCGACTCCACGACCGGCCGGAGCGGCCCGCACTCCTCGGCGTACGCGGGCGGTTCCGCGCACACCATCTGCACCAGCTCGGCCGTCGACTCCTCCGGGTAGGGCGCGTGCCCCTGCACGGCCCGGAAGAGCAGCGCGCCGAGCGCCCACAGGTCGGTCGCCGGGCCGATCGGAGCGGCCAGCTGCCAGTTCTCGTGGACGGGTCCGGCCTGCTCCGGCGCCCAGCGCTCGGTCACCGGCCCGACGACCGCCATCCGCGCCTGCCGGGCCCGCTCGGCGGCCAGGGCCGTGGCCGGACCGCGCCGGGGGGCGGGGGTGTGGGCGACCAGGTCGTCCCACCGGGTGGTCGCGGAGCTGTCCGAGGCCGGGGGGAGGGCCGCTTGCTCCCGGTCCTGCGCCGGGGGCGCGTCGCCCGTTCCGCCGCGTGGCGTGGCGCCGTGCCAGGCCGTCGTCCGGGGGCTGCCGCCCACGCCGTAGGGGTCGGCTATCCGCCCCGGCGGGGCCGCCTCGGGTCCCGTGCCCTGACCGGGGATGTACGGGGACTGCGCCGAGCCGTTGCCGTGCGGCGCGGGCCCGCCGTCCGGGGCGGGGCGGGCGCCGGGCAGCGCCGCCCGGCCGTTCTGCTGCGCCTCCTGGACCCGGGCGGCAGCCCGGGCACCCGCCCGGTAGGCGGCGATCGCCCCGGCGCGCGCGGCCCGCGGGTCCCCGCTGTCGTCCACGCTGCGACGCGCCGGAACGGCCGGTCCCCCGCCGGTGTCGGCTCCGGCCGCCGGCAGCCCCCTGGCCTCCCGTGCTTCTATGGCGGCCCGTCGCGCGGCCTCGGGATCCCCCGAGCCACCGATCCCACCGGGGCCACCGGGGCCACCGATCCCGCCAGGGCCACCGACATCGGCCGGACCGCCGGGCCCGCCGAACCCGGCCGGACCACGCCCGCCGGCCGGACCGCCCACGCCGTTGACCAGTCCGGCGGAACCACCGGACCGCCCCGGGCCCCCGGCCGGTTCCTCCCCTTGCTCGGACTCCTCGAAGGCGGGAGGCGGCACCGGGTCGTACCCGCACAGCGCCTCTTCCGCCGCTCCCACCGCCAGCCCGGTCAGCATCACCCGGCCGTCGTCGCAGACGAGCACCGTCCGCGCGGTGATGTTCCGGTGCACCCAGCCGTGGGCGTGCAGCACCCGCAGCGCCATCAGCACGTCGGAGGCCACCTCGGCCGCCCGGTACGGCGTCAGCGGCTTCTCGGCGAGCAGCGCCGCCAGCGGGCGCGCGGCCACCAGCTCACTGACGATCCACAGCGAACCGCCCTCGGCGAACACGTCGAAGACCTGGTCGAGCCGGGGATGGTCGGGGATGGCCGCCGCGGCCTGCGCCGCCTCGACCGCGCGTCGCACCACCGGATCCGGGGGCCGCCGGGTGCCCGGCCGCGCGCCGGGCCGCCGCGCGCCCCCGTCCCGTGCCGTGAAGCCGTCGGGCAGGCCCTCCGCGTCGAGGACCTCCGCCTCGACCACCTCCGGCAACGGGACCTGCCTGACCAGGACTTCCTGCCCGCTGTAGGTGTCGAAGGCCCGGGTCTCGGTGAGTTGGTACTCGTCGGACGGCGGCAGCGGCAGGCGGTAGCGGTCGGCGAGTACCCGTCCCGCATAGTCGTCCACGTTGCCTCCCCCGGCAGCCTGGTCGGTCACATCCGTTCGCCCCACGGTCCGTTCCGGCTGCGTACGGTCCGCAAACATTTACGATACGTGCCGCAGGCAACCCGCATCGTGGGGATGCCAGATCTCACTCCCCAAACCCGGGGCGGCTCATGCTCAGGACTTGGGTTCGAAGGTCTTGGTCAGCGTCCGCCAAGTCCCCTTGCGCAGCTCGCCGTCCCAGTCGGCCGCCTTCGCCGTGTACATCAGCGCGTAGCCCTGCCGGTCGTCGACGACGAAACCACGGTCGATGGTCCGGTACTCGGTGCCGCTCTCGACGTAGGTGAACTCCCAGTCGGCCGTGTTCCATCCGCGGTAGTCCACCTGCTCTATTCGGATCCGCTTGTACTGGGCGCGCTGCATGTAGCGCTCCTGGTTCTTCCAGTCCGCCACCGGGTCGCCCTTGGGCGAGGACGTCCAGGCGATGAGCAGCTTCTGCCCGTCGGGCCCGGTGAACCGGTCTCCGGCCGCGCCCGTGGAGCGGTACTTCCACCCCTTCGGCAGCCCGATCGAGTACCCCTGCTTGCCCTGATGGGTCGACACCTCCGAGGTGCCCCCACCACCGGAGCCGCCCGAACCGCCGGAGCCGGCTCCGGCGCCGGACGAGCCGCTCGGCGTGCTGTTCGAGGCAGGTCCCGAGGGCGCCGGCTGGGTCGCCGCACCGTCCGTGCGTGTGCCGTCCTTCTCGTCGCCCTTGGTGTCGGCGCTGCCGGACGCGGTGGCGGCGGTCCTGCCGCCGCTCCCGCCGGCCGCTCCCTTCGAGCCGTTGTCGTCCCCGCTGAGCGCGATGGCCAGGACGGTCCCGATGACGGCGAGCACCACGACCACCGCGATGATCATCAGGGTCCGCCGCGGCACCACGTCGGTGAGCGGCGCCCTGGGCACGGGCCGGGGCGGCAGGTCCGGCGGCGGCATCACGGGCCACCCCGAACTACGGCCACCGCTCGGCGTCTTCGCTCCCTGGGCACCCCGCTCGCCGGCCCCGGCCGCGGCACCCGAGGCCGCCGCCGCACCCGACTGCGCCCCGGACGCCTCCGCGGTCCCGCTCCGCGCCGCCCCGCCCTTCGAGCCGAAGGAGCCCGAGCCCGAAGAAGCCGAACCAGCAGAGGCCGAGCCGGAAGAGGCCGGGCGGGAAGAGGCCGGGCCGGAAGTGCTCGATCCGGCCTCGGACTCGGCGGAGGCGGCGGCCGTTCCCGCCGCGGCCTTGCGCACGGAACGCAGCGCCCCGCGCAACCGCTCCCCGGCCTCCTCGCCCCGCTTGCCCGCGGAACCCGAGCCCTTCCTGCCCGAGGACCCGCCCGGCTGCGCCGGCAGCGGCACGACCTTCGTCGCGTCCAACGGCTCCGCCTCGGACGGCTCCGGCGCGTGGATGACCGCGTTCAGCAACGCCCGGGCGCCCGCGTCGTCGAGCCTCTTGGCCGGGTCCTTGGTGAGCAGCCCGTGGATGACGTCCTTCAGCGGGCCCGCGTTCTTCGGCTCCTCCAGCGGCTCGGTCATCACGGCGGTGAGGGTCGCTATGGCCGACCCCTTGTCGTACGGCGGGGTGCCCTCCACCGCCGCGTACAGCAGCCCGCCGAGCGACCACAGGTCGGCCGCCGGCCCGGGCTTGTGCCCGCGCGCCCGCTCCGGGGAGATGTAGGAGGGCGCGCCGACGAGCATGCCGGTCGAGGTGATGGACGGGTCGCCCTCGACCTGGGCGATGCCGAAGTCGGTGAGCACGACCCGGCCGTCCTCGGCGATCAGCACGTTCGACGGCTTCACGTCGCGGTGCAGGATGCCCTCGCGGTGCGCCGACCGCAGCACGTCCAGGACGGCGAGCCCGACCTCCGCGGCACGCTTGGGCTCGAGGAGGCCGTCCTCCCGGATGACCTCGGCGAGCGACTTGCCCTCGACGAGCTCCATCACGATCCAGGGCCGGTCGTCCTCCTGGACCACGTCGAAGACGGTCACCGCGCTGTTGTTGCGGATCCGCGCGATCGCCTTGGCCTCGCGCAGCGTCCGCGTGATGAGCCGCCGCTTCTCGTCCTCGTCGATGTTCGACGGGAACCGCAGCTCCTTGACGGCGACCGTCCGCCCCAGCGTCTCGTCCTCGGCCCGCCAGACCGTGCCCATGCCGCCGCGGCCGAGCACCTTGCCCAGCCGGTAACGCCCCGCGAGGAGACGCTCCCTGTTGTCCTGACGAGTGTCCTGACGAGATGTGCCCGCCCGCTCCGCCTCCGACATGCGTCCCCTCATACAACCCGCCCTGACAGAGCCTCCATTGTCTCTCACCCGACAAGTGCCCAGCGCCCAGGGGGCCCCTGGCGGGCGGGCACCGGCCCGCCCGCCCGGAACCCGGGTGCGGCCCGCCGCGCGCCGCCTTGCATGATGGGCCCCGATCAGGGAGGAGCCCGCATGCCGCCGTTTCGGACCTTGCTGGCCCTGCCTGTGTCCGTAGCCCTCCTCGGCCTGCCCCCGGCCGACTCCTCGGCTCTCTCGGCGCCGCCCACGGACTCCGTGCTGCCGCTGCTCGTGACCGAGGGCAGGGTCCCCGCCGCGGCCCTGCTGGCCCGGGAGGGAACCCTCACCCACTATGCCCACGCCGGGTCGGGAATCGCCCGGTCGGACCACTTCCGCGCGGGCAGCATCACCAAGACGTTCATCGCCACGGTCGTGCTGCAACTGGCCGCCGAGCACCGGCTGTCGCTGTCCGACACCGTGGAGCGGCACCTGCCGGGTCTGGTCCGGGGAGCGGGCAACGACGGCCGCGCGCTGACCCTGCGTTCCCTGCTCACCCACACCAGCGGCCTCTACGACTTCACCGCGGCCACCGACGGCACCGCGCCCGTGACCGCCCGTCAGGCCCTGCGCATCGCACTCACCCACCCTCCGGCCGCACGCGGCCGCTTCTCCTACTCGAACACCAACTACGTCCTGCTCGGCCTGGTCATCCAGCAGGTCACCGGTCACCCGTACGCCACCGAGGCCGAACGCCGCATCATCACTCCACTGGGCCTGACAGGCACCTCCTTCCCTGGCTCCCGCTCCTCGCTGCCCGCTCCGCACGGCCACGCCTATGCCTCCGACGGAACCGACGTCACCGATCTCGACCCGCGGGTGGCCGGAGCCGCGGGCGAGTTGGTGACCACGCTCGCCGACGTGGACACCTTCTACGGGGCCCTGCTCGGGGGGCGGCTGCTGCCCCCGCGCTGGCTGCGCGAGATGCTCGACACCCGTGCCGCACACGGCGCGTACGGCATGGGGCTGTTCCCCGAGAAGCTTCCGTGCGGCACGACCGTGTGGGGGCACAACGGGCACATATCCGGCAGCTATGTGCGCGCCGCCGCCAGTGCCGACGGCCGGCGTGTCCTCACCTTCCGCGTGAACACGGACGCGATCGCAGATCCCGGCCTCGAACCCGCGTTGCTCGCGGCCGAGTTCTGCCCCCGCGTCTCGTAGAACGACCGGGCCCCGAACGAAGATCCCGCTTCCCTACACCCGTTCGAGTGACATAGGGAACGAGCCGACAGGGCCCCCGCAGCCGCCTACAACGGCACGATGTCCGGCGCCCCCAGCCGTGCCGCGTCCGCCGTCAGGTCGTCCGGCTGCCGCTGCGACTCCCGCTCGGCCTCCACCCGCTTCTCGTAGTGCTGGACCTCGCGCTCGATCTGGTCCTTGTCCCAGCCGAGCACCGGCGCCATCAGCTCGGCGGCGTCGCGCGCGCTGCGCGTGCCGCGGTCGAAGGTCTCGATGGAGATGCGCGTCCGCCGGGTCAGCACGTCGTCCAGATGCCGCGCCCCCTCGTGCGAGGCCGCGTAGACGATCTCGGCACGCAGGTAGTCGTCGGCCGCCGGCAGCGGCTCGCCCAGCGACGGGTTCTCGGCGATGAGGTCGAGGAGTTCCTCGGCCATCGCCCCGTACCGGTTGAGCAGGTGCTCCACGCGCACCACGTGCAGTCCGGTCCGGGCGGCGATCCGGGCCCGCGCGTTCCACAGCGCCCGGTAACCCTCGGCACCGAGCAGCGGCACCTCCTCGGTGACGCACTCGGCGACCCGCATGTCGAGGCCGTGCACCGCCGCGTCCACCGCGTCCTTGGCCATGACCCGGTACGTCGTGTACTTGCCGCCCGCCACGACGACCAGCCCGGGCACCGGATGGGCGACGGTGTGCTCGCGCGACAGCTTGCTGGTGGCGTCCGACTCGCCGGCGAGCAGCGGTCGCAGGCCCGCGTAGACACCCTGGACGTCGTCCCTGGTGAGCGGCACCGCGAGGACCGAGTTCACATGTTCCAGCAAATAGTCGATGTCCGCGCTGGAGGCGGCCGGGTGGGCCTTGTCGAGGTCCCAGTCGGTGTCCGTGGTGCCGACGATCCAGTGCCGGCCCCAGGGGATGACGAACAGCACGGACTTCTCCGTGCGCAGGATCAGCCCGGTCGTGGAGTGGATCCGGTCGCGCGGCACGACCAGGTGGATGCCCTTGGACGCCCGGACGTGGAACTGGCCGCGCTCCCCGACCATGGCCTGCGTGTCGTCCGTCCACACGCCGGTGGCGTTGACGACCTGCTTGGCGCGGATCTCGTACTCGCCGCCCCCCTCGACGTCCTGCACCTTCGCGCCGACGACCCGCTCGCCCTCGCGCAGGAAGCCCGTCACCCGCGCGCGGTTGGCGGCCTTCGCGCCGTACGCCACCGCCGTGCGCACCAGGGTCGCCACGTATCGGGCGTCGTCCATCTGGGCGTCGTAGTACTGCAACGCCCCCACCAGCGCGTCCTTCTTCAAGCAGGGCGCCACCCGCAGGGCGTGATTGCGCGTCAGGTGGCGGTGCATCGGCAGGCCCCGGCCGTGCCCGCGCGCCATGGACATGGCGTCGTACATCGCGACGCCCGACCCCGCGTACAGCCGCTCCCAGCCCTTGTGCTGCAACGGGTACAGGAACGGCACCGGCTTCACCAGGTGCGGGGCGAGCCGCTCCAGCAGCAGGCCGCGCTCCTTCAGGGCCTCGCGGACGAGCGCGAAGTCGAGCATCTCCAGATAGCGCAGGCCGCCGTGGATGAGCTTGCTGGACCGGCTGGAGGTGCCGGACGCCCAGTCCCGCGCCTCGACCAGGCCTGTGGACAGGCCCCTGGTCACGGCGTCGAGCGCGGTGCCCGCACCGACCACGCCGGCACCCACGACCAGCACGTCCAGCTCGCGCTCGGCCATCGATGCGAGTGACTCGGCGCGCTGCGCCGGCCCGAGTGTCGCTGTCCTCACCGCTGCCTCCCGCTCATCGGTCGCGCCGGCCGCACCCTGCGGGCGCAGCCCCGTCCGTATCCCCCATGCCCAAATTCTGACCGGGTTGCCCGACTTCAGCCACCACGGGCCCTCAGCCTGTGGACAACGGTCACGGAACACTCACCGAAACTCGGCCAGCCAATCCCGCATATCGGTCATATTTACTCCTAGTCTGACATTGCGCTCGCCCGTCCTGTCCACAGGGCTTGCGCACCTGTCCCACTTCGGCTATCGGGAAGGACGGCCACGCCATGCCCGCAGATCTCGCCGTCATCGGACTCGGCCCGTACGGCCTGCCCCTGGCCCAGGCCGCCGTCGCCGCCGGCATCCCCACCCTGGGGTACCGGACCGGCCCCGAGGCCGGCTCGCTCAGCCCCGCCGAACTGCGCCGGATGCTCTCGGGGGGCTTCCGGCCGACCACCACCCCGGCCGAGCTGGGCCGGGTGCGCACGGCGGTCATCTGCGCGCCGACCCCGCCGGGTGCGGACGGTGACCTGGACCTGAGCCGCCTGGAGGCCGCCGCCCGGACCCTGGCCGAGCACCTGCGCCCGCACACCACCGTGATCCTCGAGTCCCCTGTGTACCCGGGACGACGGAGGAATTCCTCCGTCCGCTGCTCGAAGAGGGTTCCGGCCTGCGCGCGGGCCGTGACTTCCACCTCGCGTACTCCCCCAGCCGCGTCGACCCCGGCAACCGCGACGTCACGCCCGCCACCACCCCGAAGGTCATCGGCGGCCTCACCCCGGCCTGCACGGAGTCGGCCGCCGCGTTCTACGGCAGGCTGACCGACAAGGTGGTACGCGCGCGTGGACTCAGGGAAGCGGAGACCGTGCAGCTCCTGGAGACCAACTACCGGCATGTGAACATCGCCCTCGTCAACGAGATGGCGGTCCTCTGCCACGACCTGGGCGTCGACCTGTGGGACGTCATCCGCTGCGCGGAGACCAAGCCGTTCGGCTTCCAGGCCTTCCGCCCCGGCCCCGGTGTGGGCGGCCACTCGGTCCCCCAGGACCTGACCGCGCGCGGCGGCCGCGGTCTGCGCATGGTGGAGCTGGCCCAGCAGGTCAACAGCCGCATGCCCGGCTACGTCGTCCAGCGCGCGGCCACGCTCCTGAACGAACACGGCAAGTCGGCCCGGGCCGCGCGCGTGCTGCTCCTCGGCGTCACCTACAAGCCCGACCTCGCCGACCTGGAGGGCACCCCGGCCCAGGAGATCGCCCTGCGCCTGATGGAACTGGGCGCCTCGGTCAGCTACCACGACCCCCACGTCCCCGCCTGGAGCGTCCTCGACCGCCCCGTCCCCCGCGCGGACTCCCTCTACGAGGCCGCCGCCGACGCGGACCTGACCATCCTTCTCCAGCAGCACCGCACGTACGACCTCCAGGGCCTGTCGGTGAAGGCCCAGCTGCTGCTGGACACGCGGGGGGCGGCACCCATGGGGGCGGCGCATCGGTTGTGAAAGGGGGCGCGTGAGGTGCGTGCCCCCATGGGCTGGTGGCATGCGAGCACGGCCCGGGTACCTTACGGAAACAAGGTGGAGCCCACCGCAGTGGTCGCTGCGGCAGGCTCCTGGATGGATCACGGAGTGTCCGCCCCTAGTCCTCTTGGGGGCGGACACTCACCATCCGAAAATCCGCAAGATCCACCTCCTCCGGCACTGCACCATCCGAAGACGGAGTCGGTCCCAGCGGGTGGGCTTGCGGTGGCGTCCCATGGGCGCCCCCTTCCACGACGCCGCCCATTTCCCCCCGTGGCAACACGCGCCCCACCAACGCCAGTTGGGCCAGCAAAAAGGGCCCGGCCACTCCCCCGAGTGACCAGGCCCTTCTCCGCGTCGGGACCGATTACCGCCGGTGCTGCGAGTCCGCCACCGTCACCTCGACCCGCTGGAACTCCTTGAGCTCGCTGTAGCCGGTCGTGGCCATCGCCCGCCGGAGCGCGCCGAAGAGGTTCATCGAGCCGTCGGGCGTGTGGGACGGGCCGGTGAGGATCTCCTCCAGCGTGCCGACCGTGCCGAGGGCGACCTTCTTGCCGCGGGGCAGCTCCTCGTTCACGGCCTCCATGCCCCAGTGGTGGCCCTTGCCCGGACCGTCCGTCGCACGGGCCAGCGGGGAGCCCATCATCACCGCGTCCGCGCCGCAGGCGATCGCCTTGGGCAGGTCGCCGGACCAGCCGACACCGCCGTCCGCGATCACGTGCACGTACCGGCCGCCGGACTCGTCCATGTAGTCGCGGCGGGCGGCGGCCACGTCCGCGACCGCCGTCGCCATGGGGACCTGGATGCCGAGCACGTTGCGCGTGGTGTGCGCGGCGCCGCCGCCGAAGCCGACCAGCACACCGGCCGCGCCGGTGCGCATCAGGTGCAGGGCCGCGGTGTACGTGGCGCAGCCGCCGACGATCACCGGGACGTCCAGCTCATAGATGAACTGCTTCAGGTTCAGCGGCTCGTGCGAACCGGAGACGTGCTCCGCCGAGACCGTCGTACCGCGGATGACGAAGATGTCCACGCCCGCGTCCACGACCGCCTTGGAGAACTGGGCGGTGCGCTGCGGGGAGAGCGCGGCAGCGGTGACGACGCCGGAGTCGCGCACCTCCTTGATGCGCTGCCCGATCAGCTCCTCCTTGATGGGGGCCGCGTAGATCTCCTGCAGGCGCCGGGTCGCCGCCTCGGCGGGCAGCTCGGTGATCTCGTCGAGCAGCGGCTGCGGGTCCTCGTAGCGCGTCCACAGGCCCTCGAGGTTCAGCACGCCGAGGCCGCCGAGCTCGCCGATGCGGATGGCGGTGGCCGGGGAGACGACCGAGTCCATGGGGGCGGCCAGGAACGGCAGCTCGAAGCGGTAGGCGTCGATCTGCCAGGCGATCGAGACCTCCTTCGGGTCCCGCGTACGGCGGCTGGGGACGACGGCGATGTCGTCGAAGGCGTACGCCCGGCGGCCGCGCTTGCCGCGCCCGATCTCGATCTCAGTCACGTCTGTGGCCTTTCCCTGATGCGTTTCAGCGTCTTCCAGTATCGCCGACGGGCACGACGAGGGCGGCCCCGGATGCTCCGGGACCGCCCTCGGGTACGCCTCACGCGCGCGTGCGCGTCACTTGGTGCTGTAGTTCGGCGCCTCGACCGTCATCTGGATGTCGTGCGGGTGGCTCTCCTTGAGGCCCGCGGAGGTGATCCGGACGAAGCGGCCCTTGGACTCCATCTCCCCGATGGTGGCGGCGCCCACGTAGCCCATGGTCTGGCGCAGACCGCCGACGAGCTGGTGCAGCACGTTGGCCAGCGGACCGCGGTAGGGCACCTGGCCCTCGACGCCCTCGGGCACGAGCTTGTCGTCGGAGGCGACCTCCGCCTGGAAGTAGCGGTCCTTCGAGTACGACCGGCCTTGGCCGCGGGACTGCATGGCACCGAGGGAGCCCATGCCGCGGTACGACTTGAACTGCTTGCCGTTGATGAAGAGCAGCTCGCCCGGCGACTCCTCACAGCCCGCGAGGAGGCTGCCCAGCATGACCGTGTCGGCGCCGGCGGCGAGCGCCTTGCCGATGTCGCCGGAGTACTGCAGGCCGCCGTCGCCGATCAGCGGGATGCCCGCCGGACGGGCAGCGAGGGACGCCTCGTAGATGGCGGTGACCTGGGGGACGCCGATGCCGGCGACCACGCGGGTCGTGCAGATCGAACCGGGGCCCACGCCCACCTTGATGCCGTCGACACCGGCGTCGATGAGGGCCTGCGCGCCGTCGCGCGTGGCGACGTTGCCGCCGATCACGTCGACGGAGACGCTGGACTTGATCTTCGACATCCAGCTGAGGGCGTTGCTGTTGTGGCCGTGGGAGGTGTCGACGACCAGGAAGTCCACCCCGGCCTCGGCGAGGGCCTGGGCGCGCTCCATGGCCTCGGGGCTGGCGCCCACCGCGGCACCGACGAGCAGCCGGCCCTCGGCGTCCTTGGCGGCGTTCGGGTACTTCTCCGCCTTGACGAAGTCCTTGACGGTGATGAGGCCCTTGAGGACGCCCGCGTCGTCGACCAGCGGCAGCTTCTCGATCTTGTGCTTGCGCAGCAGCTCCATGGCCTCGACGCCGGAGATGCCGACCTTGCCGGTGACCAGCGGCATCGGGGTCATGACCTCGCGCACCTGACGGGAGCGGTCCGTCTCGAAGGCCATGTCCCGGTTGGTGACGATGCCGAGCAGCTTGCCGGCCGGGTCGGTGACCGGGACGCCGCTGATGCGGAACTTGGCGCACAGGGCGTCCGCCTCGGCGAGCGTGGCCTCCGGGTGCACCGTGATGGGGTCGGTGACCATGCCGGACTCGGACCGCTTCACCAGGTCGACCTGGTTGACCTGGTCCTCCACGGAGAGGTTGCGGTGCAGGACGCCGACGCCGCCCAGACGGGCCATCGCGATCGCCATGCGCGACTCGGTGACCTTGTCCATGGCGGCGGACAGCAGGGGGATGTTCACCCGGACGTTGCGGGAGATGCGGGACGAGGTGTCGACCGCGTTGGGCAGCACCTCGGATGCGCCCGGCAGCAGCAGCACGTCGTCGTAGGTCAGCCCGAGTGTCGCGAATTTACCGGGCACTCCGTCGACGTTGGCAGTCATGACACCTTCCCCAAATGGCCTTGATCGGTGCGGATGTCCATGCTAACGGGAAGCAGGGCTGTCTCATTCCACGGTTCCGGCCCGCACCGGGCTTCGTATGTTCGTACGGAAGCGGCGCACCGCCTGTTCAATGAAGGGGCTACTGCTCGGCCAGCGCCCGCAGCCGGCTCAGTGCCCTGTGCTGCGCCACCCGGACCGCCCCGGGTGACATTCCCAACATCTGGCCCGTCTCCTCGGCCGTGAGCCCCACCGCGATCCGCAGCAGCAGCAGCTCCCGCTGGTTCTCGGGCAGGTTGGCCAGGAGTTTCTTGGCCCACTCCGCGTCGCTGCTGAGCAGGGCGCGCTCCTCCGGGCCCAGCGAGTCGTCCGGCCGCTCGGGCATCTCGTCGGACGGGACGGCCGTCGAGCCGGGGTGGCGCATCGCCGCGCGCTGGAGGTCGGCGACCTTGTGGGCGGCGATGGCGAAGACGAACGCCTCGAAGGGGCGCCCGGTGTCCCGGTAGCGGGGCAGTGCGAGGAGCACCGCCACGCAGACCTCCTGGGCGAGGTCCTCCACGAAGTGCCGGGCGTCGCCCGGGAGGCGGGACAGGCGGGTGCGGCAGTAGCGCAGCGCCAAGGGGTGGACATGGGCGAGCAGATCATGCGTGGCCTGCTCGTCCCCGTCGACGGCGCGGTGGACGAGCGCGCCGATCGCCCCTTGGGCATTGACCGCCTCGTCGTCGCGCATCGGTCCATGGTGCCTTGCGGCCGCCGGGTCCGTGGCACCGCGCCCGTTGTTGTGCACCGAAGCGTTATGAGCAGGTGCGCCGGAACTCATCCCCTGCGCCCTCCCCTTCCGCTCGACCGACTCGTCCCCGAGGAACTCCACACCCTCAAGGATGCGGCATCCGCGGCGAAACGAGCAGCGGGCACCCGACGGACCCCCGGCCCGACCCCGCCCACCTGGCTTTCCGTGCCCTCACCGCGACCGCCACGACCTGCGCGGTCGCCCATGGGGCCTGCCGTTCGGATCATCTCGGGGGCGTGGGTCGTCAGCCGCACCCTCCCGGGCTCTCGACCTCGCCCGGGCGGGGACGGGACCCCACCGGCGGTGCCGTCGGCCGCCGGCTTCCGCACACGCGCGTACGGCTCGCGCGGGGGCATCCGCGTGCCCCCGCTCTCCGGCCCGCGCCGGATGCCGCGTGCCGAAACCGGCCCGATCCAAACGACAGGCCCTAGCGCACCAGACCCCACCGGAAGCCGAGCGCCACGGCGTGGGCCCGGTCCGAGGCGCCGAGCTTCTTGAACAGGCGCCGGGCGTGCGTCTTGACGGTGTCCTCGGAGAGGAACAGCTCGCGGCCGATCTCCGCGTTCGAACGGCCGTGGCTCATGCCTTCGAGCACCTGGATCTCACGCGCCGTGAGCGTGGGCGCGGCGCCCATCTCGGCCGAGCGCAGCCGACGCGGGGCGAGCCGCCAGGTCGGGTCGGCCAGGGCCTGCGTCACCGTCGCGCGGAGTTCCGCGCGGGAGGCGTCCTTGTGCAGATAGCCGCGGGCCCCGGCCGCGACCGCGAGGGCCACGCCGTCCAGGTCCTCGGCGACGGTGAGCATGATGATGCGCGCACCGGGGTCGGCGGACAGCAGCCGCCGGACCGTCTCGACGCCGCCCAGTCCGGGCATGCGTACGTCCATCAGAATCAGGTCCGAGCGGTCGGCCCCCCAGCGGCGGAGGACTTCCTCGCCGTTGGCCGCCGTCGTCACGCGCTCGACGCCGGGCACGGTCGCGACCGCGCGGCGGAGCGCCTCTCGGGCAAGCGGGGAGTCGTCGCAGACGAGGACGGAAGTCATGGCCGCCCTCCGCAGCTGATGCGCGTCACCTTGAGCCTCCAGGCTGGTACGAAATCGTCACCTGTGCGGTCGACCGTCTCGGACGCCTGCCCGAGCGCTTGTTCCTTCAACCGCCTCGCACTCTCAACGACGGTCACTCGAAAGAGTTACGGGGCCGGCTGCCATCTTCGGCACTCTACGTGAGGGGGCGGACACGGTGCAGACATGCGCAACAGACCCTCGAACTTTCATCACAACCTATGCCCCATTCAGACCCTTTTCTTCCGCTTTGGCAGTGTCTGGAGCTAGATTCGCAATGAGTCATATTTTCATCTCCTTAGATCGTAGTTGTACGGTCATGGACACCGGATCCGCCAAGAACGGCTACAAGGGGTCACGTAATGGCAGATTTCTCCCGCCTTCCCGGACCGAACGCGGACCTGTGGGACTGGCAGCTGCTGGCTGCCTGTCGTGGGGTGGACAGCTCGCTCTTCTTCCATCCGGAGGGCGAGCGCGGTGCGGCTCGGAGTGCTCGCGAGAACTCGGCCAAAGAGGTCTGCATGAGGTGCCCGGTGCGTGCCGAGTGCGCTGCCCACGCGCTGGCGGTGCGTGAGCCGTACGGCGTGTGGGGCGGACTGACCGAGGACGAGCGCGAAGAGCTGATGGGGCGGGCGCGCAACCGGCTGGTGTCGGCGTCGACATCCGGCGGGCACGCCGCCTCGAACAACTGAAGGAACGTTTCTGCGAGACAGGCACGCGTACGCGTGCCCTTGGTTTTTGGCGTGCGGTTTTCGGCGTGGCTGAGCCGCCGCTAGCGACGGGCGGCCCGTGTCAGCTGGTCCAGGGTCGCCGCCACCGCCGGGACCTGCGCGAGGTCGGGCAGGGTGAGCGCGACGATCTCCCGCCGCACCGCCGGCTCCAGCGTCACCGTGCGTGCGCCCCGGGGCCGTACCGACTCGACGGCCAGCTGGGGCAGTACGGCCACGCCGAGTCCGGCCCCGACGAGGCCGACGACCGCCGGGTAGTCGTCGGTGGCGAAGTCGATGCGCGGGGTGAACCCGGCCGCCGCGCACACCTCGACCAGCTGCCCCCGGCAGCGCGGGCAGCCCGCGATCCACGACTCCTCGGCCAGTTCCCCGATGGCGACGGACTCCGCGCCCGCCAGCCGATGCCGTTCCGGCACGAGCGCGACGAGCCGGTCGGTCAGCAGGGGCCGTACGACGAGGTCGTCCCACTCCCCGGCGCCCGCCGCCCCCTCGTAGCGGAAGGCGAGTGCCACGTCGCAGTCGCCCTCGCGCAGCAGGCCGACCGACGCGGGGGGCTCGGCCTCCTCCAGGGAGACACGGGTGCCCGGGTGCGCCGCGCGCAGGGCGGCGAGGGCCGTGGGCACGAGCGTGGAGCTGCCGCTGGGGAAGGAGACGAGCCGGACCCGGCCCGCGCGCAGCCCGGCGATGGCGGCGACCTCCTCCTCCGCGGCCGTGAGCCCGGCGAGGATCCCGGCGGCGTGCCGGACCAGGGCCTCGCCGGCCTGGGTCAGGCGCATCTCGCGTCCGGTGCGGATCAGCAGAGGGGTACCGACGGACGTTTCCAGGGCCTTCATCTGCTGGCTGACGGCGGGCTGGGTGCAGCCCAGCTCGCGGCCCGCGGCGGAGAAGGAGCCGGTGGCCGCGACGGCGCGCAGGACGCGGAGGTGACGAGCTTCGATCACGCTTCGAGGATAAGTGACCCTTTGGCGATGTTCCGAATAATGCGTCGACGCTTTGAGGTCCGGTCCCCTACCGTGCGGACATGAAGCTTCTGTCGGTGAATCTGGGCCGTGCCAAGGCTGTGCCGTACACGGACAATCCGGAGGGTGTGACCGGGATCGACAAGCAGCCGGTGGCAGGGCCCGTGCGGGTGTCGGCGCCCGGGCCCAAGGGCATCGGCGGCAGCGGACTGGCCGGGGACGCGGTGTGCAAGCTGGAGCACCACGGCGGCGACGACCAGGCGGTGTACGCGATGGCCCGCGAGGACATGGACGAGTGGGAACGCGAGCTGGGCCGACCCCTGCCCGACGGCGCGTTCGGCGAGAACCTCACGACGTCGGGCCTGGACGTGTCCGGCGCGCTGATCGGCGAGCGCTGGCGCATCGGGCCCGAGGTGGTGCTGGAGGTCACCTCCGGGCGGATCCCGTGCCGTACGTTCCAGGGCCATCTGAGTGAGAAGGGCTGGGTGAAGCGGTTCACGCGGCGCGGTGCGCCGGGGGCGTATCTGCGGGTGATCGAGCCCGGGGAGATCCGCGCGGGCGACCCGGTCGAGATCGTCCACCGGCCGGACCACGACGTGACGGTGGCCCTGCAGTTCCGGGCGGTGACGACCGAGCGGACGCTGCTGCCGCGGCTGCTGGCGGCGGGCGAGGCGCTCCATCCGGAGCTGCTGAGGACCGCGCGGGAGTACGAGGAGAAGTACGGGGCCTGACGGCGGCTCACCACGCCGGTCTCCACGGACCCTTCACCACGGACGGCCCCTCTGGGCAGCGGACCTGCACAGTCCAGGTCACTAACCTTCTGCCATGACAACGGCTCTGATTACGGGATCGACGGCAGGCATCGGAGCCGCGTTCGCGCGGCGACTGGCGGCCGACGGGCACAACCTGGTGCTGGTCGCCCGCGACACCAAGCGGCTGAGGGAACAGGCGACCGAGCTGCACGACCGGCACGGCATCGAGGCGGAGGTGCTGACGGCCGACCTCGCCGAGGACAAGGGCATCGAGGCGGTGGCCGACCGCCTGGGCGACCGCAAGAACCCCGTCGACCTGCTGGTCAACAACGCCGGCTTCGGCAACAAGGGCCGTTATCTCGAGGTCCCCATGGCCGACGAGCTGCGGATGCTGAAGGTGCACTGCGAGGCGGTGCTGCGGCTGACGTCGGCGGCGACGGAGGCCATGCGGGAGCGCGGCCGCGGCGGCGTCGTCAACGTCGCCTCGGTGGCCGCGTTCGTGCCGCGCGGCACCTACGGCGCCTCCAAGGCCTGGGTCGTGCAGTTCACCCAGGGCGCGGCCCGCGACCTGGCCGGCAGCGGCGTACGCCTGATGGCGCTCTGCCCCGGTTTCGTCCGCACCGAGTTCCACGAGCGGGCCGGCATGGGCACGGACAACATCCCGAGCTGGATGTGGCTCGACGCGGACAAGCTGGTGGCGGCGGCGCTGCACGACCTGGCGCGCGGCAAGACGCTGTCGATCCCGGACCCGCGGTACAAGGCACTGATGGGGGCGGCGAAGCTGGTGCCGCGGGGGGTGCTGGGGGCGGTTTCCTCTAAGACGGGGCGGAAGTACGGGCCGCAGTAGGCGCGGGACGGAAGGCATCGACGAGGAACGGCACGGCTGAGGGCTCGAGATGCAGCACGGCGGGGAGAGCCTCCTGCCACCCTCCGTGCCGGAGTGCGTGGACGGCGAGAACGCGACCTCGGGACGGATCGACCACGGGGACGAGGGCCACGGCGGTTTCGGCGTAGTCGTCGAGTGGCCTGACCCAGTTCAGGGCGGCCGCGGTTTCGCCGGCTTCGGCGAAGGCCTGGGCGAGTTCTCTGCGGGCCGCCTCATGGGCATCGCCCTTCGGGATGCTGCGCACGAACCACCTGGCCTCGTCGTACAGCCCCGCGTCCACGAGGGCGCGCACCATGCGCCAACCGGTGATGATGGCGGTACCGACCTCGCGACGACGCAGCGCCTCACGGGCCACGGCTCGGGCTGGGCCCCACTCCCCGAGAGCGGCCCAGGCCCCTGACACCTCCACCAGGACCAAGGCCGACGAGGGCGCCTCCCCCAGGGCGGGGCTTCCGTTCGCCGGTGGGAGATCGGCCAGCAGGGCGCGCGCCTCGTCCTCGCGTCCGTTCAGGGCCAGGGCACGGGCGGTCCTCGCCCGCGCGGAGATCCGCGAGGGACCGTGCCGTACGGCGGACGCGTGGTCCGCCGCCCTGGTCGCATCACCGCGCCCGGCCAGCGCTACCGCCATCTCCGCCAAGAGGTCGTCCTCGTACGGACCACCCCTCGCGGCCCGTACCAGTTTGGCGGCCCGGTCGTCCTGACCCGCTTCCACCCAGGCTCGCGTGACCGCCGCCCATGCCTCCACCCCGGCCCGTCCGGGCGGCCCGGACGCACGGAGCAGGGCGTCGGCACGCTTGGTCTCGCCGGCCCGCACCAACGCGAGCACGACATCGCCGAGCTCTTCGTCGTATCCGTACCCGCTGTCCGGTTCAGCGGTCGAGGGAGCCGCTGTCGGCGCGTCCTCGATGCCGGCCAGGACCTCGCGAGCGGCAGCGGTGAAGCCGGCGTCGGCCAGGGCACGGGCCACACGGGCGCGGTCCGACACGGAACGCCGCGCCATGGCCTCCCGGCGAGCCCGGTCCTCGACCCGGGCCAGGAAAGCCGCCGCCTCCTCCCGGTGCCCGGACCGCGCCCGGGCGACGGCGCCGCGCGCGAGCGAGTCGAGCTTGTCATGGGAACCGCTCGACTCCGCGAGGGACTCCGCCTCCCTCAGTCGCCCGGTCGCGGCGCAGCCCTCTGCCGCCGAAGCCAGCACCTTCGCACAGGTGGTCGCCGAGCCGACACCGTCGGCGAAACGCCGCACTCGATCGACTTCGCCACGGCGGGCGAGCGCGTCCGCCAGGAGGCAGGCGGCCTCGGAGATCTCGTCGCCGGACTGGCCCTTCAGTATCGCTTCCGCGTGGTCGAGGTCACCCCGCCGGACCAGCCCGGTGGCCAGAGCACGGCCGATCCGCTTCCGGAGAACCCCCTTGTCATCGGGGATCTGGAGCCAGTCGCTGAGTACGTCCCACCGTCCCCCCTCCACCAGTGCGCAGAGATAGTCGTCGGCGTCCGCGGCGGCTTCGGCGAGGCCGGCGGCCCCGCCCGCGAAGCCCGACCCGGGCGCGGGAGCGTTGTCCAGCAGTGCCTCCGCTTCCGCCGGCCGGCCGGCGTCCCACAAGGCGAGAGCGAGGCGCAGCACCGTGCTGCTCGGTGCCTCGTCCCCGGCCTCCCGCACAGCGTCGTAAGCCGCCTCGATCTGTCCTCGCGCGAGCGACGAGGTGACGAGTGACCGC
This sequence comes from Streptomyces sp. SudanB52_2052, assembly GCF_964272415.1. Taxonomy (NCBI): domain Bacteria; kingdom Bacillati; phylum Actinomycetota; class Actinomycetes; order Kitasatosporales; family Streptomycetaceae; genus Streptomyces; species Streptomyces sp. SudanB52_2052. The sequence goes on from NZ_OZ186796.1 coordinate 3,643,805, forward strand.
AGGCAGGCCGACCGGTGCGACGGGTTCGTCTGTGCGACGACCACCGCCCGTGCCCGATCGTGGTCCCCGTGCTCCACCCAGGTCCGGACGATGCGCGGCGCCGGCTGGGCGTCGGAGAACGGGTGGGCACTGATCCGCAGGGCGTCCGCCCGTTCGCTCAGGCCGACGGCGACGAGGGCCCGGTGCACGACGACGGAGCGCTCGGTCGCGAGATGCCAGGACGCCTCCCTGCTCAGTGCCGTCTCCGCCGCGCCCGCCAGTTCCCTCGCCTGTTCGGTCAGACCCTGTTGCGCCAACTCGTGCGCCACCAGGGCCAGCGCCGGCGTCCGGTGCATCGGCGCCAGACCGCGGGCCACGGCCTCCGCACGGGACGGCTGCCCGAGGGCGGCCCAGGCCCAGGCGAAGGCCGAGGTGAAATCGTGGCTTCGGCCCTTGATCGCGTCCCTGTGAAGGCACAGCTTGAACAGGGAGAGAACAAGTCCCGGGGCGGGGGGAGCCGCGGCGTCCCCGGTCTCCGGGACGGCTCCGGAGGTGATCGCTTCGGCGAGCAGCCGCTCCGCGGCATCGATCTCCTCCAGTGCCGCACCGTCCGCACCCGTCACGGCGAGCATCCGGTCGTGACGGGTGGTGTCGAGCGCGCAGCGCACCGCGCGGGTGAGGTCGCCGAGATCCAGCACCCTCTGGAGGTATCCGCGCAGCAGGTAGTCGGGGGTCTCCGGCGGCCAGCCCCGTGCGCGCCAGCCGTCGGCCCAGACGTCCAACCTGCCTCGGAAGCGGGCCAGTTCGGTGTCACCGAGCATCTCCAGGGCCCGGGACTGCAGGCCCTCGTGCGCGAGCAGCCACGTGTGCGCCCGGATGCGGAAGGTCCTTCCCGCATACGTGCTCAGTGTGTCCCGCACGTCGTAGCGAGCAGCTCCGGTGAGTTCCGTCAGGTCCTCCGTCGTCAGGCCACCGTCCGCCGCCGTCACCAGCGCCAGCAGCTCGTACGCCAGTCCCCCGGTCTCCCGCAGCCGCTTCAGCTCGCGTTCCGCCTCAGCACGCACCAGCTGGGCGTACGGCGACGGATCCAACCTCCGTACGACGGCCTGACGGAGCGGATGCTGCGGGGGGACGTCGCTCGGCAACGGTGGGTTCAGGCGGCCGGTGACCAGCACCCGCATTCCGGCCTCCGGCCGGGAGGGCAACAGGGCGGCGATGCTGTGCGCCGCGGAACCCGTGGTGACACCGCGGTCCTCGTCGAGACCGTCGAGCAGGAGGACGAGGCGCTCCCCGCGTCGCGCGCAGGCCCGGGCCGCTTCCCGGTACAGGCGGAGCAGATGGCCGCGCCGTGTCTCCTCCGTGAGCTGCGGCAGACCTTCACCGACCAGGTCGGCCAGCTGCTCCAGCACATTGACGGCATACGGGCCGACATGGTTGTACCCGCCGTCGCGGGCCGTGACGAAGAAGGCGACGACACGTACGCCGGGGGGCGGATGGAGTGCGAACCAGGACATGAGGGCGCTCTTGCCCGCCCAGGCCTCGGCTCTCCACCAGGCGTACGCCGGGCCCGAAGCGGCGGTGCAGAAGGCGGCCAACTCGGCCAGCTCGCGTTCGCGACCGACCAGTTCGGTCGGCACGATCTCGCGGATGTGCTCCCAGTACGCCGAGCGCGGGGGCGATGCGAGGAGGAACTGGTTGACGACCTGGTTTCCGTCCCCCGTGACGGCGGCGCCGACGTTCCCCGTGACGGTCACCGACCGCTTCCCCCACCACCGCATCCCGTCATGATGCCAAAGGGCCGGGAGGCGACGAGCGGCTCCCGTTGGGACAATGGTGCTGTTCAGCCGGACCCAGGGGAGCCGGAGGCGAGGCCATGACCTTCGTACAGCTCATCGAATGCAGGACCAGTCGGCTCGACGAGATGAACCGGCTGATGGACCGGTGGGTCGAGCAGACCAAGGGGAAGCGGACCGCGACGCACAGTGTGGTGGCGAAGGACCGGGCCGACGCCTCGCACATCGTGGAGATCGTGGAGTTCCCGTCGTACGAGGAGGCCATGCGGAACTCCGGGCTGCCGGAGACCGACCGGATCTTCCAGGAGATGGTGGCGCTCTGCGACGAGGAGCCCACCTTCACGGATCTGGACGTGGTGCGGGACGAGCAGCTCAACGCGGCCACCGCGCGCCGGTTCTTCGAGCTGGCGCCCGGCCGGGGCGACGCGCCCCCGCTGAACGACGTGTTCATCGAGGGTTACCACGACCACGACCCCGCGAACGTGCAGGACGTCATCGGGCTGGACGCGGTGCGGCGCGAGCTGGAGGTCTGGCGGGGCGGGTTCGACTTCTCGTTCACGGTCGAGGACCAGGTGGCGCAGGGTGACCGGGTGTGCACCCGGTGGACCTGGCGGGGCCACCACAAGGGCGAGTTCCTCGGGATCCCGCCGACCGGGAAGGACGTCACCATGACCGGGACGGTCATCCACCGCTGCACGCCGGACGGGAAGATCGCCGAGGGGTGGTGGCAGTACGACCGGCTGGGGCTGATGCAGCAGCTCGGGGCGCTGGATCCGCTGGAGCTGTGACCCTGCCCGGGCACGAGGAAAGCCCCCGTTCCGCGCGAGGCGGGACGGGGGCTTCCGGCAGAGGTCGGTGCCTCAGTGGGCGTGGCCGTGGCCGTGGCCCGCGGCGGCGGCCGGCTCCTCCTCTTCCTTCTTCTCGACGACCAGGGTCTCGGTCGTGAGGAGGAGGGAGGCGATGGAGGCGGCGTTCTCCAGGGCGGAGCGGGTGACCTTGACCGGGTCGATGACGCCGGCCTTGATCAGGTCGCCGTACTCGCCGGTGGCGGCGTTGTAGCCGTTGCCCTTGTCGAGCTCGGCGACCTTGGAGACGATGACGTAGCCCTCCAGGCCGGCGTTCTCGGCGATCCAGCGCAGCGGCTCGACGGCGGCCTTGCGGACCACGGAGACACCGGTGGCCTCGTCGCCGGTCTTGTCGAGGTTGCCCTCCAGGACCTTGACGGCGTGGACCAGGGCGGAGCCACCACCGGAGACGATGCCCTCCTCGACCGCGGCGCGGGTCGCGGAGATGGCGTCCTCCAGACGGTGCTTGCGCTCCTTGAGCTCGACCTCGGTGGCGGCACCCACACGGATGACGCACACGCCGCCGGCCAGCTTCGCGAGGCGCTCCTGGAGCTTCTCGCGGTCCCAGTCGGAGTCCGTGGTCTCGATCTCGGCCTTGATCTGGGCGACGCGGCCCTGCACGTCGTCCTTCTTGCCGGCGCCGTCGACGATGGTGGTGTCGTCCTTGGTGACGGTGACGCGGCGGGCGGAGCCCAGGACGTCCAGGCCGACCTGGTCGAGCTTGAGGCCGACCTCCTCGGAGACGACCGTGGCGCCGGTGAGGACGGCCATGTCCTGCAGCATCGCCTTGCGGCGGTCGCCGAAGCCGGGGGCCTTCACCGCGACGGCGTTGAAGGTGCCGCGGATCTTGTTGACGACGAGGGTGGACAGGGCCTCGCCCTCGACGTCCTCGGCGATGATCAGCAGCGGCTTGGAGGAGTTGGACTGGATGACCTTCTCCAGCAGCGGCAGGAGGTCCGCGATGGCGGAGATCTTGCCCTGCGTGATGAGGATGTAGGGGTCGTCCAGGACGGCTTCCATGCGCTCCTGGTCCGTCACGAAGTACGGCGACAGGTAGCCCTTGTCGAAGGCCATGCCCTCGGTGAAGTCCAGCTCCAGGCCGAAGGTGTTGGACTCCTCGACGGTGATGACACCGTCCTTGCCGACCTTGTCCATCGCCTCGGCGATGAGCTCGCCGACCTGCTGGTCCTGGGCGGACAGCGCGGCGACGGCGGCGATGTCGGACTTCTCGTCGATCGGGCGGGCCGAGGCGAGCAGGTCCTCGGAGACCGCGGCGACGGCGGCGTCGATGCCCTTCTTCAGGGCGGCCGGGGAAGCGCCGGCGGCGACGTTCTTCAGGCCCTCGCGCACGAGCGCCTGGGCGAGCACGGTCGCGGTGGTCGTACCGTCACCCGCGATGTCGTTGGTCTTGGTCGCCACCTCCTTGACCAGCTGGGCACCGAGGTTCTCGTACGGGTCCTCGACCTCGACCTCGCGGGCGATGGTCACACCGTCGTTGGTGATGGTGGGGGCGCCGAACTTCTTGTCGATGACGACGTTGCGGCCCTTGGGGCCGATCGTCACCTTGACCGTGTCGGCAAGCTTGTTGACGCCGCGCTCGAGGGCGCGACGGGCGTCCTCGTCGAACTTCAGGATCTTCGCCATGGGAGCGTGAGCCCTCTTCCGGAATCTGAGTCAAAGGCACTGCGCCCCGGGCGCCCGGCTTCTTATGTGTCGCGGGGGGCCAGGGGCGCAGCTCAAAGCAGTGTGCTGGGGTGAATTACTTCTCGACGATCGCGAGGACGTCGCGGGCCGAGAGGACGAGGTACTCCTCGTTGTTGTACTTCACCTCGGTGCCGCCGTACTTGCTGTAGAGCACGACGTCGCCGACCTTGACGTCGAGCTCGACGCGCTTGCCGTCCTCGATACGGCCCGGGCCCACGGCCAGGACGACGCCCTCCTGGGGCTTCTCCTTGGCGGTGTCCGGAATGACCAGGCCCGAGGCCGTGGTCTGCTCGGCGTCCAGCGGCTGGACCACGATGCGGTCCTCGAGCGGCTTGATGGCAACCTTGCTGGCGGTCGTCACGATCCGACCTCCCCCTTCGGAGATCTCACGGGGTTAACTGTCTGAGGTGGCGACCAGGTGGATCCGTCGTCGCGGGTGCCGGACCTGCCCGTCGCTGTGTTGGCACTCTCCTTCGTCGAGTGCCAGAGCCGAGACTATGACCGTGATTAGCACTCGGTCAAGCGGACTGCTAATTGCCGACGGCGCGTCGGCCAGGTGAGTTCTCCGCGCGGGGTCCGCGGCCGCCTACAGGTAGTCCTCCAGCCGTCCCACCCGCAGGCCCTTCCCCTCGATCTCCCGCAGCAACCGCACCGTCCGTTCCGTCAGGGTCAGGGACGCGTCGCCGGACGGCACGGAGACGATGTCGCCGGGGCGCAGACCGGGCCCGCCCCGCCGGTAGGTCAGGTCGCCGTCGGCGCCCAGGGAGGCCCGCCAGAGCACGACCGTCGTGATGCCGCAGTCGGCGGCGGCGCGCAGGGTCGTGGCGTCGTAGGTGCCGTAGGGCGGGCGGAAGAGGCGGGGGCGGATGCCGAAGCGGGAGTGGAGCTTGTGCTGCTGGCCGCAGATCTCGGCGCGCTGGCCGGCGTAGGGCAGGCCGCGCAGGGCGGGGTGGTCGAGGGTGTGGTTCTGGACGGACGCGCCGACCGCGCGCAGCCGGGCGAAGTGGCCGTAGCCGGGTCCGACGACGCTGTCCGTGAGGAACATGCTGACCGGGAGCCGCCGTTCGCGGACGAGGCCGACGAAGCGGGGGTCGCGTTCGGCGCCGTCGTCGTAGGTGAGGAAGACGACCGGGTCGCGGGTGGGGACGTGGTCCACGACGGGCGGGAGGGGATGGCTCGCCGCGGGGAGCGGGTCCTGGGCCCGGCCGTCGGCGGTGCCCGGGCGCTGGTCCGCCGCGCCGGCGCAGCTGGCCAGCAGGATGACGCCCGCGCACAGGGCGGCGGCGGCCGGTCGCCGCCTCACAGGTAGTCCTCCAGCCGTCCCACCGCGTATCCCTCGGCCGTGACCTTGTTCAGGAAGCGGCGGACCATGTCCGGCATCGTGCCCTTCCACTGCTCGGGGCCCCGGAAGTGGGTGAGGACGATGTCGCCCGGGCGCAGCTCCCGGTCCGCCTCGCGGTACTCCCAGCGGTCGGCGAAGACCTCCTCGTTCCAGAGCGGGACGTGGGTGATGCCGCAGGCCTTGGCGGCGCGCAGGGTAGCCCGGTCGTAGCTGCCGTAGGGCGGGCGGAAGAGGCGGGGGCGCTTGCCGAACCGCTTCTCCATGTAGCGCTGCATGCCGCAGATCTCGCGCTTCTGCGCCCGGTACGACAGGCCCGGGAGATAGGGGTGGTGGAGGGTGTGGTTGTTCAGCACGACGCCCCTGGCCTGCATCTTCCGGAAGTAGCGGGGGTTGTCCTTCACCAGGTAGCCGCTGAGGAACGCGGTGTACGGGACGTCCAGGTCGCTCATCATCCGCAGGAACGCCCGGTCCTTCTCGGCGCCGTCGTCGATGGTGAGGAAGACGACCTTGTCCCGGGTGGGGATCCTGGTGAACACGGGCGGGAGGTCCGACTCCCGGTGGCCTGCCACCTCGAAGCCCTCGCGGGTCCTGATCCTGGGCTTGCTCTCGGGGGGTCGCGAAGCGGTCAGCGGGACGTTCCTCAGCCCCCAGCGGTGCGCGGCGGCGACCCGCGCGGCGTGCGCGGCGCCCAGTTCGGAGGCGTACGAGTCGAGCGCGCGGGCCGGGGGCGCGTCGAGGGGCTGCTGTCCGCCGGCCGGGGTGACCTGGTCGCTGCCGCCCTGCGCGCACCCGGAGGCGATGGCGGCGAGGGCGAGCACGGCGAGACCGGCCCGCACACGGCCAGATGCCCGGCTTTTGTCATTTAGTACGACTGCTCGCATGGTGCCGGATCCTCGCAGCCGGGCCCGGCGAACCCGCCCCGACACCGCGGCCGGCGGCCCACCATCCACCGACTGGCCCACACGCCTCCCCCGTGCCGCCGTGGCCGACAATGAACCGGTGAACGACCTCGCCCTCCTCCTCACCCCAGAAGGCCGCGCCCTCCTCGACGAGGTGCGCGACACCGACCCGGCGCGGGAGCTGGCCGTCGCGACCCGGCTGCGCCGCGAGCACCCCGCCGAGCTGGTGTCGGCGGCGCTCGGCCAGGCGCGGCTGCGGCAGCGGGCGGCGGTGAAGTTCGGGGCCGAGGACGCGGGGCGGATGTTCTTCACGCCGAACGGGGTGGAGCAGTCGACCCGGGCGAGCGTGGCGGCCTACCGGGCCCGGCGCATGGCCGACTCGGGCGTGACCTCGGTGGCCGACCTGTGCTGCGGCATCGGTGGGGACGCGATCGCGCTGGCGCGGGCCGGGATCCGGGTGCTGGCCGTGGACCGGGACCCGCTCGCGGCCGCGGCGGCGCGGGCGAACGCCGACGCGCTGGGGCTGGCCGGCTTGATCGAGGTGCGGGAGGCGGACGTCACGGAGGTGGACACGGCCGGCTACGACGCCGTCTTCGTCGACCCGGCCCGGCGCGGCGGCCGCGGCCGGATCTTCGACCCCGAGGCGTACTCGCCCCCGCTGTCCTGGGCGGTGTCCGCCGCCCGCCGGGCCCCTCACGCCGCGCTGAAGATCGCCCCGGGCATCCCGCACGAGGCGGTCCCCGAGGACGCCGAGGCGGAGTGGATCTCCGACGGCGGCGACGTGAAGGAGGCGGTGCTGTGGTTCGGCACCGAGCCGGGCGCGGTACGCGCCACCCTGCTGCCCGGCCCCCGCACCCTGCTCTCCCGCGCCCTGCCCGATCCCCCGGTCCGTCCGCCCGGCCGCTACCTCTACGAGCCCGACGGCGCCGTCATCCGCGCCCACCTGGTCGCCGAGGTCGCCGACCAGGTCGACGGCGGCCTGCTCGACGCGACCATCGCGTACGTGACGGCCGACGCGCCGCGCCCGACGCCGTACGCCACGGCCTACGAGATCACCGACCACCTCCCCTTCAACGTCAAGAAGCTGAAGGCCCTGCTGCGGGAGCGGCAGGTCGGCACGCTGACGGTGAAGAAGCGGGGCTCGGCGGTCGAGCCGGAGGAACTCCGCAAGAAGGTCAAGCCGCAGGGCCCGAACGCGGCGACGGTGTTCCTGACCCGGGTGGCGGGGGCACCGGCGATGCTGATCGGGCACCCGGCCTGACGTTCAGGGCTGTTCCGCGGCCCGCCGCAGCAACAGCTCCCTCTCCCTCTCGTTCCTCGTCAGTGACGCCGCCCGTGCGAACTCCGCGCGGGCCTCCGTCGTGCGGCCGAGGCGGGCGAGGAGGTCGCCGCGCACGCTGGGGAGCAGGTGGTAGTCGCGCAGGGCGGGCTCCGTGGCGAGGGCGTCGACGAGCGTCAGGGCCGGGCCCGGGCCCTCGGACATGGAGACGGCGACCGCGCGGTTCAGTTCCACGACCGGGGACGGGGAGCGGGCGGCCAGGAGGCCGTAGAGGGTGGCGATGCGGGACCAGTCGGTCTCCTCGTACGTGTGGGCGTGCGCGTGGCAGGCGGCGATGGCGGCCTGGAGGGTGTACGGCCCCGGGGCGCCGGAGGCGGTGGCCTCGGCCCGGCCCAGTGCGGCGATCCCGCGGGCGATGAGCATGCGGTTCCAGCGGGAGCGGTTCTGGTCCTTGAGGAGGACCGGTTCGCCGGAGGGGCCCGTGCGGGCGGCCGTGCGGGACGCCTGGAGCTCCAGGAGCGCGGTCAGGCCGTGCACCTCGGGTTCCTTCGGCATCAGGGCCGAGAGCACCCGGGCCAGCCGCAGGGCGTCCTCGCACAGGCCCGGGCGGAGCCAGTCGTCGCCGGCCGTGGCGGCGTAGCCCTCGTTGAAGATGAGGTAGATGACGTCGAGGACCGAGCCGAGGCGGGTCTCGCGGTCGGGGCCGTAGGGGACCTCGAAGGCGATGTTGCGGGTCGCCAGGGTGCGTTTGGCGCGCACGATGCGCTGGGCCACCGTCGCCTCCGGGACGAGGAAGGCGCGGGCGATCTCGGCCGTGGTGAGGCCGCCCAGGAGACGCAGGGTGAGGGCGGTGCGGGCCTCGGTGGACAGCACCGGGTGGCAGGCGGTGAAGACCAGGCGGAGCAGGTCGTCGTCGATGTCGTCCGGATCGGCGGGTTCCTGTGGCGGGGTCGTGTCCGGCAGGGCCCGGCCGATCTCCGCCAGCTTGCGGGCGTAGTTCTCGCGGCGGCGGACCAGGTCGACGGCCCGGTTGCGAGCGGTGGCCATGAGCCAGGCACCCGGGTTGTCGGGCACGCCGTCGCGCGGCCACTGCTCCAGCGCCGCGACGAGGGCGTCCTGCGCGAGTTCCTCGGCGATGCCGACGTCCCGGACGACACGGGTGACGCCGGCGATGATCCGGGGCGACTCCATGCGGAAGACGGTCTCGATGGCCTGGGCGGTCCGGGAGGTGCCGGGGCCGGCGGTGGGCTGCGGTGTCACAGCCCACCATCAGACACCCCTGGCACCTCCCCGCCAAGCGGGGCCGGTCAGCCCTCGGCGATCTGCCGGACCTCCGCGGTGATCGTCCAGTAGTCCTCGTGCAGGGACAGGAACCGCTTGGTCCACTCGATCGCCTCGGCCTTGTCCTTGCACTGGCTGATCGAGTAGCCGCCGATGACCTCCTTGGTCTCGGTGAACGGCCCGTCGGTGACGGACAGCTGCCCGCCCTCCCAGGTCACCCGGGTGCCGTCCGAGGTCGGCGTGAGCCCGGCCGTGTCGAGCATGACCCCGGCCTTGGTGATCTCCTCCAGCAGCTTGCCCATGCGCTCCTGGAGCTCGGGGCTCGGGCCCTCGGCGGGGGCGTTCTTCTCGTCGATGCGGATCAGGGTGAGAAAGCGCGGCATGGTGACTCCTCGGGTCTGCGGAGCGGGTTTCTCCCCGCTCTCACCCCTGCGTCGATCGGGAGACCTCCGGATCGACACGCTCGCCGGACTTTTTCCCGGATATTTTTCCGGCGGGCATCTGCGCAGGTCAGCGCAGCGACTCCCACAGTTTCCGGGCCTCCGGCTGCTCCGCCACCACCCGGTTGGGGTCCGACGGCGCCCGCACCACCGGCATGGTCACCGTCGTCACGCTGCTCGCGGACAGTCCTCGCAGGCTCTGCCCGAACCGGGTCAGCTCGCTCAGGGAGTCCAGGCCCGTGTCGGTGGTGAGGCCGGCGGTCACCGCGTCGGCGACCCGGTAGAGCTTCGCCGGGTCGGTGAGCAGGTCCTGGGCGGCGATCTGCTCCAGCAGGGCCTTCACCAGTTTCTGCTGGAGCCCTATGCGGCCGAGGTCGCTGCCGTCGCCTATGCCGTGGCGGGTGCGGGCCAGGGCGAGGGCCTGGGTGCCGTTCAGGTGGTGGGTGCCGGCCTTCAGGCGCAGATGGCTGTCCTCGTCGGCGATGTCCTCGTCCGTGGTGACGGTGACGCCGCCGAGCGCGTCGACCAGCTTCGCGAAACCGGAGAAGTCGATCTCCAGGTAGTGGTCCATGCGGACGTTCGTCATCGACTCGACCGTCTTCACCGCGCAGACCGGACCGCCCACCGCGTACGCGCTGTTGAACATGGAGTGGTGGGCGACCGCCGTCGACCCGCCGGACGGGCGCGGGCAGGACGGGCGGGTGACGAGGGTGTCGCGCGGGATGCTCACCACCGTCGCGCTGGTCCGCCCGGCGTCGAGGTGGACGACCATCGCCGTGTCCGAGCGGGCGCCGGCGCTGTCGCCGCCGCCGAGCCGCTGGTTCTCCCTGCCGCTGCGCGAGTCCGAGCCCAGGACCAGGATGTTGAGGGCTTCGCCGGGCAGCGCCGGGGCCGAGGGCGACGGCATGCTCAGCGGCCTCGGCGGGCGGTTGTCGCCCAGCGCGTTGTCGATGTCGACGCCGGTGATGTTGTCGTTGAGATGCCAGTAGGCCCAGCCCGCCGTCCCGAGGCCCAGCACCAGCGCACCCGCCAGGGCGAGGCCGGCGATCCTCAGGGCTCTCGTCCGCCGGCCCGCCTCCCTGCCCTCGTCCCCGTTCCCGTCGAGTCCCGTCACGGACAGGAACATAAGTCCGAATTATTACGAGCAGGCTCCCCCGGCCGATTTTCTTCGGAAATTCTCAGACTTCCCGGCCTCGGGCACCCCAGGGCCGCCCCGCCCCGAAAGTTTCGGCGGTGTAACCGATTGACTTCGGTGCAGTGTGGAGGGGCTCGCATCACCCGTCAATACAGCAACAGGCCTTTCACGCGGGGGTCGCCGTGCTGCTGCGCACCACCAGGCTCGTCGCCAGTTCCACCCGGGTCGCCGCGGGGGCGTTCTCGTCCCGCCCCAGGTCCAGGACCAGCCGGGCAGCCGCCTCGGCCATCTCGGTCAGCGGCTGCCGCACGGTCGTCAGCGGCGGCCCGACCAGCGGGGCCACCGGCAGATCGTCGAAGCCGACCACGCTCAGGTCCTCGGGGATGCGTAGCCCCAGCTCGCGCGCGGCCTCGTACAGCCCGAGCGCCTGGAGGTCGTTCCCGGCGAAGACGGCGGTCGGCCGGTCCGGGCGGCGCAGCAGTTCCAGGCCCAGCCGGTAGCCGGCCTCGTGGTGGAAGTCGCCGCCCGCGATCAGCGCCGGGTCCACCGGCAGCCCGGCCGTCTCCAGCGCGGCCCGGTAGCCGTCGATGCGGGCGCGGCTGCACATCATCTGCGACGGCCCGCTGATCGCGCCGATCCTGCGGTGCCCCAGCTCGACCAGGTGCCGGGTGGCCGCGAGACCGCCCTGCCAGTTGGTGGCGCCGATCGACGGCACGTCGGCCCCCGGGTCGCCGGCCGGGTCCATCACCACGAACGGGATGGAGCGGCTGGTCAGCAGCGCGCGCTGGGACTCGTCGAGCCCCGACAGGACCAGGACGACGCCGTGCGGCCGGCGCGCGGCGACCTGGTCGGCCCAGGTCCGCCCGGGGGTGAGGCGCCCGGCGCTCTCCGACAGCACGACACTCAGCCCGGCGTCCCGGGCCACGTTCTCCACACCCCGGATGACCTCCAGCGCCCAGGCGCTCTCCAGCTCGTGGAAGACCAGGTCGATCAGCGGCGAGCGGGTCGCCTCCGCACGCCGCCGCCGGTAGCCGTGGGCGCGCAGCAGTTCCTCGACGCGGGCCCGGGTGGCCGGGGCGACGTCGGCCCGGCCGTTCAGGACCTTCGAAACAGTCGGCGCCGACACGCCGGCCTCACGGGCGATCTCGGCGAGCGTCGCGGTCTGCGCGGTGCGCCCCTGCGTCCGGGTTTCCGTCCGGCTTTCAACCGGCTCCGGGGATGTCATGGCGGCGATCGTATCCCTGCGGGCCCCCTTGACGAAGTCCTCGTAGCCCCATAGGTTCCCGGAACATTCGACATGCATATCGAAACATTCGAAGAAGCGGGTGCGGGAAGCGGCCGTCGGCACGGTTCACGCGCTCGTCAGCACCGTTCGTGAGAGGGCCGTCCGTCCACCGACAGGAGCTTCATGACCACCGCGCCCTGGCGTGACCCCGCGCTGCCCGCCGCCGCCCGCGTCGACGACCTGCTCTCCCGGATGACCCTGGAGGAGAAGACCGCCCAGCTGTACGGCGTGTGGGTGGGCGCCTCGGCGGACGGCGGCGGAGTCGCTCCGCACCAGCACGACATGACCGTCGAGTACGACTGGGACGAGCTGATCACCCACGGCCTGGGGCAGCTCACGCGCTCCTTCGGCACCGCCCCCGTGGACCCGGCGCTGGGCGCGCAGGCTCTGGCCCGCGCCCAGCGCCGTATCACCGAGGCCGGCCGCTTCGGCATCCCGGCGATCGCGCACGAGGAGTGCCTGGCCGGCTTCACCGCCTGGCGGGCGACGGCCTACCCGGTCCCGCTGGCCTGGGGCGCGACCTGGGATCCGCCGCTGGTCGAGGAGATGGCCCGGCGCATCGGCGACGACCTGCGCGCGGTCGGCGTCCACCAGGGCCTCGCGCCGGTCCTGGACGTCGTGCGCGATCCGCGCTGGGGCCGGGTGGAGGAGACCATCGGCGAGGACCCGTACCTGGTCGGCACGATCGCCACGGCCTATGTGCGGGGCCTGGAGTCGGCCGGGATCGTCGCCACGCTCAAGCACTTCGCCGGGTACGCCTCCTCGGCCGGAGCCCGCAACCTCGCCCCCGTACGGGCCGGTGTCCGCGAGTTCGCGGACGTCACGCTGCCGCCGTTCGAGATGGCGGTGCGCGAGGCCGGGCCCCGCTCGGTGATGGCCGCGTACACCGAGACGGACGGCGTCCCGGCCTCCGCCGACCCCGAGCTGCTCACCCGGCTCCTGCGCGAGGAGTGGGGCTTCACCGGCACGGTCGTCGCCGACTACTTCGGCATCGGCTTCCTGCACACCCTCCACCGCGTCGCCGGCACCCCGGCCGAGGCGGCCCACGCGGCGCTCGCGGCCGGCATCGACGTCGAACTGCCCACGGTCAAGTGCTACGGCCCGCCGCTGCTGGACGCCGTCCGCGCGGGGCAGGTCCCCGAGGAACTCGTGGACCGGGCGGCCCGCCGCGTGCTGCTCCAGAAGTGCGAACTGGGCCTGCTCGACGAGGACTGGAACCCCGAGCCGGCCGCGAAGGTCGACCTGGACTCCACGGGCAACCGGATCCTGGCCCGCCGCCTGGCCGAGGAGTCGGTGGTCCTGCTCGACAACCCCGACGCCCTGCTCCCGCTGGCCCCCGACACCCGGATCGCGGTGGTCGGCCCGAGGGCGGCCGACGCCCTGGCCATGCTGGGCTGCTACTCCTTCCCGTCCCACGTCCTCACCCACCACCCCGAGGTTCCGACGGGCATCGAGATCCCGACCGTCCTGGACGCCCTGCGCACCGAACTCCCCGACGCCAAGGTGACGTTCGCGCAGGGCTGCGACGTGACGGACCCGGACACCTCGGGCTTCGAGGAGGCCATCGCCCGCACCGCCGAGGCGGACGTGTGCGTGGCGGTCCTCGGCGACCGGGCGGGCCTGTTCGGCCGCGGCACCTCGGGCGAGGGCTGCGACGCGACGGACCTGGCCCTGCCGGGCGTCCAGGGCGAGCTGCTGGACGCGCTGGTCGCGACCGGCGTCCCCGTGGTGCTGGTGCTGCTGACCGGCCGCCCGTACGCCCTCGGCCGCTGGCACGGCCGGCTCGGCGCGGCCGTCCAGGCATTCTTCCCCGGGGAGGAGGGCGGCCCGGCGGTCGCGGGAGTGCTGTCGGGCCGCGTGAACCCCGCGGGCCGCCTCCCGGTGAGCGTGCCGCGGGAGCCCGGCGGCCAGCCCTGGACGTACCTCCAGCCGCCCCTCGGTCTCGCGGGCGAGGTCAGCAACCTCGACCCGACGCCGCTGTACCCCTTCGGCCACGGTCGCTCGTACACGACGTTCGCCTGGGAGGACTTCACCGGCGGCGAGCGCACGGAGATCGGCACGGACGGCACGTACGACCTCTCCGTGACCGTCCGCAACACGGGCGACCGCGCGGGCGCGGAGGTCGTCCAGTTGTACCTGCACGACCCGGTGGCCTCCGTGACCCGGCCCGATGTGCGCCTGATCGGCTACCAGCGCGTGGAGCAGGCGCCGGGCGAGGCGAGCCGGGTGACGTTCCGGTTCCACGCGGACCTCTCGGCGTTCACCGACCGTACAGGTCGCAAGGTGGTCGAACCGGGCGCCCTGGAACTACGGTTGGCCGCGTCCAGCACAGACGTACGCCACACGGCGCACCTCACGCTCACGGGCCCGGTCCGGGTCACCGGGGGCGACCGGCGGCTGCGGTGCGAGGCGGAGGTGTCGGGGGTGGGGTGACCCTCAGGGGGTGGCGGTGGACAGGCTGGTGCACCACGAGGTGCGGGCCGTGCTGTCGGTCCTGGCGGCTCTTGCCGTGGCCCTGACGGTACTGGGTCTCGTGCGCGGGTTCTCCGCACCGGACAGGCCCGGCGCCCCGGCGCTGTACGTCGGCGCCCTGCTCGCCCTCCTGGTCGTGTGGACCCTCCTGAAGGCGACCCGGATCAAGTGGCTCGGCCATGTACGGGAGTTCGAGAAGGCCGTCCCCACCGAGGACCTCGACGTCGTCGTGCCCACCGACCGCTTCCTGCGCGACCGGCCGTTCAGCCCGGGGCTCTTCGGGCTCTACCTGGTCTTCGCGCGGCCCGTGTCCTTCTGGGAACCCTGGGCGGTGGGAGTGCTCCTGTGGTCGCCCCTGGAGTGGCTGGGCCAGGCCGCGCTGGTCGCCCACTGGGAGCGCCGCAACGGCCTGCTGCTGTGGCGGGGCCACGTCGGCGGCAGGCCGTGGGAGCTCTCGGTCAGCCGACGCCCAGCGACTCGAACCGCCACCGGTGCACGGCCCGCGTGACCAGCTCCCCGTCCGGCTCCGGCAGCTCGGGCAGCTCCGCGTCGTAGGGCGCGTCCCACCAGGTGATGACGAGGACCCGGTCCTGCGGAGCGCGCAGGGTCTCCCGGCGCAGCGGCTCGGCCGGGAGGTCCTGGGCGCGGGCCCAGGCCAGCAGTTCCTCGCCCCGCCCGGGCACGGCCCGCGCCTCCCACATCAGCGCGACGGTCACGAGTAGAGGTTCTCCTTGCTGACCTCGTGCACGTGGTCGTGTCCCGGCACGTGCGGCTCCGTCACCGGCAGCGAGGAGTCCGCCGGCAGGTCCCAGCCCGACGCGGCGCGGTTGCGCGCGACCATCTCGGCGCCGAGCGCGGCGACCATCGCGCCGTTGTCCGTGCACAGCTTGGGCCGCGGCACCCGCAGCCGGATCCCGGCCGCCTCGCAGCGCTCCTGGGCCAGGGCGCGCAGCCGGGAGTTGGCGGCCACGCCGCCGCCGATCATCAGGTGGTCGACGCCCTCGTCCTTGCAGGCCCGGACGGCCTTGCGGGTCAGCACGTCCACGACCGCCTCCTGGAAGGAGGCCGCCACGTCCCGCACCGGCACCTCCTCCCCCGCCGCCCGCTTGGCCTCGATCCAGCGCGCCACGGCCGTCTTCAGCCCCGAGAAGGAGAAGTCGTAGGCCGGGTCGCGCGGGCCGGTCAGGCCGCGCGGGAACGCGATCGAGTTCGGGTCGCCCTCCTTCGCGTACCGGTCGATGACCGGGCCGCCGGGGAAGCCGAGGTTCAGCACCCGGGCGATCTTGTCGAAGGCCTCGCCGGCCGCGTCGTCGATGGTGGCGCCCATCGGGCGGACGTCGGAGGTGATGTCCGAGGAGAGCAGCAGCGAGGAGTGGCCGCCGGAGACCAGCAGCGCCATCGTCGGCTCGGGCAGCGGGCCGTGCTCCAGCTGGTCCACGCAGATGTGGGAGGCGAGGTGGTTCACGCCGAAGAGGGGCTTGCCCAGCGCGTACGCGTACGCCTTCGCCGCGGAGACGCCGACGAGCAGGGCCCCGGCGAGACCGGGACCGGCGGTGACCGCGATGCCGTCGAGGTCGCGGGCGCTGACCCCGGCCTCCTTCAGCGCACGGTCGATGGTGGGGACCATCGCCTCCAGGTGGGCGCGGCTCGCGACCTCCGGGACGACGCCGCCGAAGCGGGCGTGTTCGTCGACGCTGGAGGCGACGGCGTCGGCCAGCAGCGTGGTGCCGCGGACGATGCCGACGCCGGTCTCGTCGCAGGAGGTCTCGATCCCCAGAACGAGGGGTTCGTCAGCCATGGATCTCGGTTCCTTGTACGGAGTTCTCGGGGGCGGTCAGGCGCATCACCAGGGCGTCCACGTTGCCCGGCTGGTAGTACCCCCGCCGGACCCCGATGGGCTCGAAGCCGAAGCGCTCGTACAGCTTCTGCGCGCGCACGTTGTCCACGCGGCACTCCAGCATCACCTCGGCGCACTCGAAGGCGGTGGCCGCGCGCAGCAGTTCGGCGAGCAGCCGCGCGCCGAGGCCGGTGCCCCACAGGTCGCGGGCGACGGCGATGGTCTGCACGTCGGCCTGCTCACCGGAGGAGACCAGACCGGCGTACCCGACGATCCGGGAGCCGGCCTCGGCGACCACGTACCGCCGATTGGCCTCGGGCCCGCGCGCATGGGCCAGCTCGGACCAGAACATGCCCCGCGACCAGGCGTCGTCGGGGAACAGGTCCCGCTCCAGCTCCAGCACGGGGTCGATGTCCCACCAGCGCATCTCGCGCAGCACGCACGTCTCGGGATCGGTCACGGGCTCGGTCACTTGGGGGTGACCACCTTGTAGTTCTTGGGGACCTGGGCGTCGGGGCGGCGCAGGTAGAGCGGCCGCGGCGCGGGCAGCTCCTCGCCGGCCGCGAGCCGCTCCGCGGCCAGCCGGGCCAGGGCCGCGGCGGACACGTGCTCGGGCTCGTGCGCCTTCGGGAAGGTGTCCGGGTAGAGCAGCGCGCCCGCGCCGACCGCGGGCAGGCCCGCGACCTGCTCGGCGATGTCGGCGGGCCGGTCGACGGCCGGATCGGTGACACGGGTGCGGGAGTCGGCGTAGCGGGCCCAGTACACCTCCTTGCGGCGGGCGTCGGTCGCGACGACGAACGGGCCCTCCAGGTCGGCGGCGTAGGCGAGGCCGTCCAGCGTGCACACGCCGTGCACGGGGACGCCGAGCGCGAGCCCGAAGGTGTCCGCGGTCATCAGACCGACCCGCAGCCCGGTGTAGGGGCCCGGGCCGATCCCGGCGACGATGCCCGTGACGGCGTCCAGCCGCAGGCCTGCCTCGGCGAGGACCCGGTCGATCGCCGGCAGCAACAGTTCCCCGTGCCGCCGCGCGTCCACCTGACTTGACGAGGCGATGACGTCCTCGCCGTCGTGCAGGGCGACGGTGACAGCGGGTGTGGCGGTATCCAGAGCGAGCAAGAGCACGCAAACAGCCTACGGCTCCCCGGGGCCCGTGTCGGACGTACCTGCCGGGCCGTCACCTGCTGCTACCGTCACCTTCCGTCACGACAGGGACGTACGACGTGAGGTGGGTGCCGGTGGCAGTCAGCAGCTCGGGAATCGTGGCCGGGCTCACCGCCGCGGCCCTCGCGACGGTCGGCTACCTCGCCCACCGGGCCGCGGAGACCGTGCCGGCCGGTCTCGGCCGGGCACAGGCGGGCGTCTCACCGGCGGTCGGCGCCCCGAAGGCGCCCCAGGTGAAGCGGGACCCCGCCGCGCTGCCCCCGGGGTCCGGCAAGGGCGCGCGGGTGGTGTACTCGCTGCGCGGCGACCGCGTGTGGCTGGTCGGCGGGGACGAGACGGTGACGCGGACGTTCGAGGTCGACCCGAGCGTGGTGGATCCGGCCCCGGGCAGCTACACGGTCACGTCCCGCTCGAACGCGGTCACCGGCTCCGACGGCGTCCCGGTCGAGCACGTCGTGCGCTTCACCAGCGTGGACGGCGTGGTCATCGGCTTCAGCGCGGCCGTGGACGGCTCGACCGCCGCACCCGACCCGAAGGTGCGCACCGGCGGCATCCGCGAGTCCCGCGCGGACGGCGACGCGATGTGGACGTTCGCGACGATCGGCCGCAAGGTCGTGGTGGTCCGCTGACCGCTCACGGTCCTAGGCGGCCTCGCGGTGGTCCTCCACCGGCTCGGAGAAGTCCGGCTCGGGAGCGCGCGGCGGCGTGGAGATCAGCGCCGCGGCCTCGCCCGCCGCCAGCAGGTCACGCATGGACACCCCGGCGACCGCGAACGGCAGCGGCTGCCCCTTGCTCTCTGTAGCCGACATGGACGCCTCCTGAAAGGCCGGGGGCGGACGTAGTTAGGTACACCTAACTACGGACTGGATACCATGTGACCACGCCCCGGACGCCGAACGCAACATCTTGCCGACGTCTTGTCGGAACGTTCATCAAAAGACCGCACACCGGGAAACCACACCCGCCCGGCACGGCCGCCAGGACCTGGTGGACGGCGGGCGGCCGGGCTCAGGCGGCGAGCACGCTCAGGTCCGTGGCGGCCCAGCGTTCCCCCAGACCGGTGACCGTCATGTGCCGGACCTCGTCGGTCGTGTCGCCCACCGCCCGGTGGATGACGACCTGGAGCCGGTCCTCGGTCAGCTCCTCGACCTTGCCCTCGCCCCACTCCACGACGACCACGGACTCGGGCAGCGAGACGTCCAGGTCCAGGTCCTCCATCTCGTCGAGACCGCCGGAGAGCCGGTAGGCGTCGACGTGGACCAGCGGCGGTCCTTCGCCCAGGGAAGGGTGCACCCGGGCGATGACGAAGGTCGGCGAGGTGACGGCCCCGCGCACGCCGAGCCCCTCGCCCAGCCCGCGGGTCAGCGTCGTCTTGCCCGCGCCGAGCTCCCCGCTCAGCATCACCAGGTCGCCCGCGCGCAGCAGTTTCGCGAGCCGGCGGCCCAGCTCCCGCATCTGCTCGGGGGACGTGACGACGATCTGGACGGATCCGGGCTCAGCCGGGTTGTGCGGTGCTGCTGGTGCTTCCATAGCCCTTCACGGTAGCCCCTGCGGGCACGGCACCCGTGCGGGTGAGCAGGTCGGCGAGGCGGTCGGTGACCACTTCCGGGTGTTCCAGCATCACCAGGTGCCCCGCGTCCGGCACCAGCACCAGTTCCGCGTCCGGCAGCAGATCGGCGATCGCCTCGCTGTGCTCACTGGGCGTGACCAGGTCCTGCACACCGGCCAGGACGAGGACCGGCAGGTCCGCGAAGTACGCGAGCGCCTCGGTCTTGTCGTGGTCGTTGAACGCCGGGTAGTACTCGGCGACGACGTCGATCGGCGTGCTCTCGATCATGCGCTCGGCGAACCGGGCCACGGCCGGGTCGACGTCCCGGGACGCGAAGGAGTACCGCTTGATGATCCCGGCGAACAGGTCCGCGGTGGCCCGGCGCCCCTTCTCCACCAGCTCGGCCCGCTGCCCCAGCGCCTTCAGCACCCCGGGCAGCACCCGCCGCACCGCGTTGACGCCGGCGACCGGGAGCCCGTAGTTGACCTCGCCGAGCCGCCCCGACGACGTCCCCACGAAGGCGACCCCGACGACCCGCTCGCGGATCAGCTCCGGGTACTGGTCGGCCAGCGCCATCACCGTCATGCCGCCCATGGAGTGCCCGACGAGCACGATCGGCCCCTCGGGCACGGCCGCGTCGATGACGGCCTTCAGGTCGCGGCCCAGCTGCTCGATGGTGACCGGCTCGTCGTCCCGGTTCTGGGCGACGCCCCGCCCGGACCGGCCGTGGCTGCGCTGGTCCCAGTGCACGGTCCGCACGACGCCCCGCAGGGCCGCCCGCTGGAAGTGCCAGGAGTCCTGGCTGAGGCAGTAGCCGTGGCTGAAGACGACCGTGACGGGCGCGGGTGCCTTGCGGCCGAAGAGCCGCCGGCGGCGTGAGCCGATGGCCGGGGCGGCCTCCGGGTCGAGGTCGTCGACCTCGTAGTACAGCTCCGTGCCGTCGTCGGCGAACGCCTTGCCGGGCATGCCGCGCAGCGAGCCGTAGGGGCCCGCCGAGTCCAGGGCGAGCCGGGCCTTCTGGCGCATGCCCCGGCCCACGGTCATCCGCTCCAGGGCGACACCGGCGGCCGCGCCCGCGGCCACCACGCCTATCGCGACGCCGGCGATGCCGGTCGCCCGGCGCCAGCCGCCCGCCGCCCCCGCGGCGGAGGCCGCGACGGCCGCGGAGGCGACGTCCGCGACGACCTCCGCACTGCTCTCGCTCACGTACCGCTCCTCTTCGCCGGGCTGCCGATCGGGTGACTCACTGGGTCGGATGATGCCGTGTGGCTGGTGTTGCTGCTGTTACCCGGGTGCCTTTCGTTCCCCGGGTGACCAGTCCCACTGGTTCGAGTTACCCGTCCTGTTCCTCATTCACATAGACGCGGGGAACGCGCGTTCCGATCCGGGTCACGATCTCGTAGGCGATGGTTCCGGCCGCCTGCGCCCAGTCCTCGGCGGTGGGCTCCCCACGGTCCCCGGGCCCGAAGAGAACGGCCTCGGCGCCCGGCGCGGGCGCGTCGCCGCCCAGGTCGACGACGAACTGGTCCATGGCGACCCGCCCCGCGATCGTCCGCCACTTGCCCTCGACCAGCACCGGGCCGGCCGAGGAGGCGTGGCGCGGGATGCCGTCGGCGTAGCCGAGCGGGACGAGGCCGAGGGTGGTCTCCCCGGGCGTGACGTACCGGTGCCCGTAGCTGACGCCGTGCCCGCCCGGGACCTGCTTGACCAGGGCCAGCGAGGCCGACAGCGTCATCACCGGGCGCAGTCCGAAGTCGGCCGGGGTGCCGAGCTCGGGGCTGGGCGAGATGCCGTAGGTGGCGATGCCGGTGCGGACCAGGTCGAAGTGGCTCTCCGGGAGGGTGAGCGTGGCCGGCGAGTTGGCGATGTGCCGGACCTCGGGCCGGACGCCCTGCCGCTCGGCGTGCGCGACCATCTCGCGGAAGCGGTCGAGCTGGGCGGCGATGGAGGGGTGGCCGGGCTCGTCGGCACAGGCGAAGTGCGACCACAGCCCCGTGACGCGCAGCAGCCCCTCGGACTCGGCGCGCAGCGCAGCGCGGACCAGGTCGGCCCAGTCGCCGGGCGGGCAGCCGCCCCGCCCGAGCCCCGTGTCGGCCTTGAGCTGCACGCGAGCGGGCCGATCGGCCCCCCGGGCGGCCCGGGTGACCTCCTCCAGGGCCCACATCCCGCCGACGGACACGTCCAGATCGGCCTCGATCGCCTCGCGCCAGGGCCCGCCGGGCGTCCACAGCCAGCACATGATGCGGCCCGGCAGCCCGGCGGCCCGCAGGGCGAGGGCCTCCTCGGGCGTGGCCGTGCCCAGCCAGCTCGCCCCCGCGGCGACGGCGGCGCGGGCGCACGGCACAGCCCCGTGGCCGTACGCCTCGGACTTCACCACGGCCATCAGGGCAGCGCCCGGCGCGTGGGCGCGCAGGGCCCGCACGTTGGCCCGCAGGGCGGCCAGGTCGATCTCGGCGCGGGCCCGCAGGGTCGCGGTCCGCGGGGCTGTTCTCTCGCTCATCGCGCCCAGTGTCTCAGAGGGCCCCGACACCCCCGAGGCAGCGGGCCCGCCAGCAGGTCGCCTACGTCCCCGGCCGCCGCCCCCACACGAACACCCGGTCGCCCTTCTTCAGCACGCCCCACAGCCGCCGGGCGTCACCCACGGTGAGGTTCACGCAGCCCATCGAGCCGACGCCGGTGTGCAGGCTGCCGTAGACGCCGTGGAAGGCCTGCCCGCCGCTGAAGAACCGGGAGTACGGCATCGGCGTGTTGTACAGCGTCGACCAGTGGTTCTTGTGCCGCCAGTAGATCTTGTGCCACCCGGCCCGCGTCCGGTACCCGGCCCGCCCGCTGCGGATGGGCGCCGCCCCGAACACGACCGTCCTGCCCTTCTGCACCCCCATCAGCTGCCAGCTGAGATCCACGCAGGTCACCGGCCCGGCGAACCCGATGGCCGGCTTGATCCCCTGCCGCACCTGGAACGCCCGGATGGCCCGGCAGTCCGCCGCCGACTGCCTCCCGTCCACCCGCAGCCCCAGCCACCGCTCGACCTGCCGCTGATACGGCCCCGCCTTCCGCGTACAGCTCACCTGCGCGACCGCCTCCCCAACGGCACGTACTCGACGAGCGCGTACGTCCCCGGCACCGCCCGGCGCGGCTCGACGGCGTCCTCCTCGGCCGACGGCGCGTACACCACCGGCGCCAGCGCCTGGTCGGGCGTGTCCACGGACCAGGGCTGCGCCGGCCCCGGCGCGACCCCCGGGACCAGCTCGCCCAGGGGCCCGGGAGCGGGCGGCACGGAAGCGGCACCGGCGACACCGACGGGCAGCGCGGCGACGAGAGCGAGCAGGAGGGCGAGGGCACGGCCGGTGGCGTCCGGGGGCCATACGATCAGAGAAACGCGCGCCGCAGGAGCCGCCGGGTCGCCGCGCGGCAGGGGTCACCCAGAGGCATCAGCCCACACCAGAGGCTGCCCGGGCCCGCTCAGCCACATTCAGCCCGTCCGGCGCTTGAGGACGAGGCCGTTCAGGCCGAAGCGGGGGTCTGGGGGCGGCAGCCCCCAGAGGTCACCTCAGCGGGGGCCTGGGGCCGCCCCCAGACGTCACCTCACCCCAGGACATTCCGCCAGGCCTCCGGAATCGCCGCCGCCACATCGTGCGCCCCCACCGGCGCCCCCTCCGCCGCCAGCCGCCCGGCGAGCCCGTGCACATACGCCCCCGCACTCCCCGCGTCCACCGCCGAGAGCCCCGCCGCCAGCAGCGATCCCGCCAGACCCGACAGCACGTCCCCGCTGCCCGCCGTGGCCAGCCAGGACGTCCCCGTCGGATTCACCCGCACCGCCCCGCCCCCCGAGTCGGCGACCAGCGTCGTCGATCCCTTCAGCAGCACCGTCGCCCCGTACTGCCCCGCCAGCTCCCGCACCGCCGCCAGCCGGGCCCCCTCGACCTCCCCGCGCTCCACCCCCAGCAGCGCCGCCGCCTCCCCGGCGTGCGGCGTCATCAGCGTCGGCGCCCGGCGCCCCCGTACGACCCCCGCGTCCGCCAACCGCAACCCGTCCGCGTCGATGAGCACCGGCACCTCCGCCGCCAGCACCTCCCCCACCGTCGCCGCGTCGTCCCCGGCCCCCGGCCCGACGACCCACGCCTGCACCCGCCCCGCGTGCTTCGGCCCCTGGTCCGACACGAGCGTCTCGGGAAACCGCGCGATGACCGCGTCCGCGGCCGGCCCGACGTACCGCACGGCCCCGGCCCCGCCCCGCAGCGCCCCGGCGACCGCCAGCACGGCGGCCCCCGGGTACCGCGCCGACCCGGCGGCGATCCCGACGACCCCCCGCCGGTACTTGTCGCTCTCCGCCCGCGGCACCGGCAGCAGCCGGGCCACGTCCACGTGCTGCAACGCCTCCAGCTCCGGCTCGACCGGCAGCTCCAGCCCGATGTCGACCAGCCGCACCGACCCCGCGTACTCCCGCGCCGGGTCGATGAGCAGCCCCGGCTTGTGCGTCCCGAACGTCACCGTCAGATCGGCCCGGACGGCGGCGCCCCGCACCTCCCCGGTGTCGACGTCGACCCCGCTCGGCAGGTCGACGGCGACCACGGCGCCCCGCGACCGCTCGGCCGCGGCGGCCAGCGGCACCGCGTCCGGCCGCAGCCCGCCCTTCCCGCCGATCCCGACGATGCCGTCGACGACGAGATCGGCCCGCTCGACCAGCTCCTCGACCCCACCGGCCCCGACCGCCTCGCCGGCCCCCACGGCCCGGCCCCCGGCCCGCCGCAACGCCGCGAGCCCCGCCGCATGCGCCCGCTCCGGAGCGAGCAGCACCGCCGTGACCCCGGCACCGCGCCGGGCCAGCCGGGCCCCGGCGAACAGCGCGTCACCTCCGTTGTCGCCGCTGCCGACCAGCAGGACGACCCGGCTGCCGTACACCCGCCCCAGCAGGTCGGCGCAGGCCGCGGCGAGCCCGGCGGCGGCGCGCTGCATCAGCGCCCCCTCCGGCAGCCGCGCCATCAGCTCCCGTTCGGCGGTCCTGACCGTCTCCACGCTGTACGCACTCCGCATGCGGTCGAGTTTCCCGTACGACCGCCCGGCCACTCCCCCGCATCCCGCGCAACTCCGGTCCGTGTCGCATCCATTGACGCTTTGCCGTCCCTTTGCCAGACTCCCGGCGCGCAGAAAGCGCTTGCACACCCCCCACGTTCGACGAAACCGAGGCCCTCATGGGACGCAGAGCCGCATTCCTCGCCGCCGCCGGTGCCACCGCCCTCCTCACCGCCGCCGGCACCCTCACCGCCCCCGCCACGGCCGCCCCCACGCGAGCGCTGGCCTGCGGGGACGGCTCGTACCAGGCCGAGGCCGTGCAGAGCGGCAGCAACTGGACCGCCCGGCGCGGCGGCAGCACGGTCTACACCGGCACCGACATGCGCGCCGCCGTCCAGGCGGCGGTCAACAGCCTCTCCGCCGGGCGCACGTCGAAGGAACGGGTCGTGGTCCGCGGCTCGGGCTCGATCTCGGCGGGCTCCCGCATCTCGCTCCCGAGCTACACCGTCCTCGACGTCTGCGGCACCATCAACGTCACCGGCACCGGCTCGGGCGACCAGGCGCCGGTCTACTCGCGCGGCACCCGTGACGTCGAGGTCCAGAACCTCAAGCTCACCGGCACCCCGCTGTACGGCATCTTCCTGCGCAACGTCCAGAACGTGGTGCTCGGCCAGATCGACATGCGCCTCTCCCGGGGCCTGGGCGTCCGCATCGACAACCGCGGCGACACCAGCCAGTGGACGCGCAACGTCCGCATCGACAACGTCTACGTCTCCGGCGCGTCCAGCCACGCGGTCGAGACCTACGGCGTCGACGGCATCACCATCGGCACGGTGACGGCCCGCAACGTCGGCGAGTCGGGCCTGCTCCTCAACCAGACCATCAACGCCA
Source organism: Streptomyces sp. SudanB52_2052 (assembly GCF_964272415.1). Classification (NCBI taxonomy): domain Bacteria; kingdom Bacillati; phylum Actinomycetota; class Actinomycetes; order Kitasatosporales; family Streptomycetaceae; genus Streptomyces; species Streptomyces sp. SudanB52_2052. The sequence continues at coordinate 3,668,710 of NZ_OZ186796.1, forward strand.
ACGTCACCAAGGTGGACGCGGAGAACGCGGGCACGGGCACCGGCTACGCCGCCTTCCGCATGGCCAACCGCAACGGCCGGGTCGGCAGCGGCTACCCCACCAACATCCGGGTCGGCGAGGTGATAGCGCGCGGCGGCGGACGCGGCGTGTTCTGCGTGTCGGAGAGCGGCGGGGCCGTCATCGACAAGGTGACGCTCTCCAACACCGGCAACAACTCGGTCCTGATCGAGAACTGCTACAACGTCAACCTCGCGGCGCACAGCGGCACGATCACGGGCGGCGGCGAACTGCGGCTGGCCGCGCGCTCGGAGTTCCCGAACAACAGGGACATCACCATCCAGAACCTGACGGTCACCAACTCGTCCATCCGGGAGAGCCCCTGTGGCGAGAACACGACGTTCCGCAACATCACCCGGGTGAACAGCAGCCAGTCGATCTGCTGACCGGGCCCGGCCGCCCCGGAGCCTCCGCCCTGCCCGGCGCAGGCTCCGTCCTCACCCGGCGGAGGCTCCGTCCCCGAGGAGGCTCAACGCCCGCATGGCGTCGCGCTCCACGCGCGCGATGTCCCCGAGGACGGCGCCCGCCTCCACGAGGCACCGCTCGTCCCCGGACGTACCGGCGCGCGCGACGAGCGCGGCGACGTCCGTCCACAGGCCGGCCGCCTCGGCGTACAGCCGGTGACCGGTGCGCAGGTGCCGGCTGTCGAGCGATGCGGCGCACTCGGCGAGGAAGTCGCGGTAGAGGTTCCGGAACAGGGCGCCGCCGGTACCGGCCTTCTCCATCAGGGCGGCGGCCTGCGGCAGGTCCCGCCCGGGGTCGTCGGCGCGCCGGAGCCAGGTGCGCACGAGCTTGCCGGCCTTCTCGATGCCCCGGTGGCCGAGGTTGGCGATCGGCGGGTGGAGGAAGGCGTGCGCGCAGGCGGTGACGGCGGGCACGATCCCCGCCTCGGGGGAGGGCGCGTTCTCCGGGACGGCGAGCGTGAAGGACCGGTGCCTGGCGGTCATCGGCCCGCGCGCGGCCCTGGCCCGGGCGAGACTGTCCCGGCTGGTGGAGACCGCTCCGCCCTGCTGCTCGGTGTCCACCAGGAAGGCGTCGCGCTCGTCGTATCCGTACAGGGCGACGACATGCCCGCCGAAGTGGACCTTCGAGGTGAAGTAGTCCAGGTGGTGGCTGTCGAGCTGCAGTCCGACGGGCCGCCCGGCGTCCACCGGGCCCGCGACGTTCTCCCAGGCCCGGCGTGGGGACGAGGTCTCCCTGACGAGCAGTTCCAGGCCGAGCCGGTCCGCGAGGTTCCTCGTGAGCTCGAACGGCTTCACCCGTCCCCCGAGGAACGGGAAGTCCATGGCCTTGCCGTCCCAGTAGACGAAGGAGAGGCCGGAGCCGAGGCCGAAGAGCATGGGCTCCGACAGATCGAGCCCTTCGTGCCGCAGCAGCACGCCCAGGGCCGTCGTCTCGCAGTGCTGCGTCCCGCGCGCCTCGACGCCTTCCACGGTCGTCATACCGCGCCCTCCCGGACGGGGACGGTGAGCAGGGTCATCGATTCCTCCTGCGGGGTTTCGGCCGGGCCGCGGCCCTGCGGCGGTATGCTCGACGTACGATTTGAACTTGTTCAAAAGTAGGGGGAACGAGCATGTCCGGATCCACCGCACCCACCGGCACCGACACACCCGCCACCGCCCTCGGCCCCACGTCCCTCGTCCTCGGCGCCTTCTCCGCAGCCGGTACCTGGGCGTTCCTCATCCCATGGACGGTGATCGCCGGGGCGCTCGCCATCACCTTCGGGGCGATGGGCGTCCACCACGCCCGCCAGGGCACGGGCCGCATGTGGACGGCGGCGGCCGGTACGACCCTGGGCACGGTGGGCCTCCTCGGCACGGTCCTGCTCCTGTGGGGCATGGCCTAGAACCGGAGGAAGCCGCTCACCCCTCCGCGATCACGACGGCGGAGGCCACCCCCGCGTCATGGCTCAACGACACGTGCCAGGACCGCACCCCCAGCTCGGCGGCCCGGGCGGCCACCGTCCCGGCCACCCGCAGCCGGGGCTGCCCACTGTCCTCGACGAACACCTCGGCGTCGGTCCACAGCAGCCCGCCCGGAGCGCCGAGCGCCTTGGCCAGCGCCTCCTTGGCGGCGAACCGCGCGGCCAGCGAGGCGACACCCCGCCGCTCCCCGCTGGGCAGCAGCAACTCCCGTTCCAGGAAAAGCCGCTCGGCCAGCGCGGGCGTGCGCTCCAAGGACGCCGCGAACCGATCGATCTCGGCGACGTCGATCCCGACCCCGATGATGCTCATGCCCAGCACCCTACGGTCCTGCCGGGGCGTTCCCCGCCCGCACCGCCTCCCCGCCCGCCGCCTAGCATGATCGGCATGGAATGGGACGGCCTCACCGACCGCGGGCGCTACAACGACTGGTACCTGAAGGAGCGCGACCGGTTCGCGGACCTGGCCCGGGACGCCGACTGGGACGGCGTGTTCGGGGAGCTGGCGGAGCATCCCGAGCGGGTCAACCTCGCCCGCCCCGGCAACCGCAGCGGATTCGCGCCGCTGCACCAGGCCGCCTGGCACGGCGCCGGCATCGGGGTCGTCTCCCGGCTGATCGCGCACGGCGCCTGGCGCACACAGCGCACCCGGGACGGACGGCTCCCTGTGGACATCGCACGGGATCGGGGCCACACGCAGCTGCTGGAACTGCTGGAGCCGGTCGCGGTCCGGCAACTCCCCGCCCCCGCCGACGCGTTGGAGCGCCACTTCCACGCAATGCTGCGGGAGCGCACCGGCAGCTGCTTCGACGAGATCGAGCACCTCCTGCCACCACTGGCCCCTCTGACGGAGGGCATGGACGTGCGGATCTTCTTCCGGGTGGTCGGCATGATGGGCGGCTTCCACTACCGCCTGCACGCGGACATGGTGCACGTGCACGGCAGTTCGCGGATGGACTCTTACCTCGGGGACTTCTACCAGGTGACCCCGGACGGCTGGACCAAGCTCCCCTTCAGCCCGAAGCCACCGCTGCCCTGGACCTAGCCGTATGCCGAGCCCCCGATCTTGAACTCCCCCTCCCCCTTGTACAGTTCGCGATGACCGCGATGTGCAAACGGCATCGCACGCAACGGGAGGAAACAGCTTTGCAGTTGAAATCTCTGGGCTCCGCACTGACCACTGCGGCCCTCGTGGCCACGGCCTTCACCGGCGCCGTCGCCACCGCCGGCACCGCCACCGCGGCGACGAAGCCGGACTGCAGCAGCGCGCTGGTCAACGTGAAGCCCAAGGCGACCGTCAACCTCCGCAGCGCGCCCAAGACGAGCGCCACCGCTGTCGGCACCTGGAACAAGGGCCAGAAGGGCGGGGTCTGCTTCGGCGACCGCAAGCCCACCACCGGTGGCAGCTACAAGGCCTGCGGCAAGAAGAGCAACAAGTGGTACTTCGGCGGTCCCAACAGCACCAGCAAGGAAGGCTGGGTCCCGGCGACCTGCCTGCCCATCTGAGTCGGAGCGGCTGAGGCCTGACCGGCTGACCGAGGGGGGCGAACGGAACCGAGCCGTTCGCCCCCTGTTCACGCGCCGGGCACGGCGGCGCGCTCGCTCCCCCGCCTCACTCCACCGTCACCGACTTGGCCAGGTTCCGAGGCTGGTCCACCTCGTTCCCCCGCGCCGTCGCCAGCTCGCACGCGAACACCTGGAGCGGCACCGTGGCCACCAGCGGCTGCAGCAGGGTCGGCGTGGCCGGGATCCGGACCAGGTGGTCCGCGTACGGCACGACCGCCTCGTCCCCCTCCTCCGCGATGACGATCGTCCGTGCCCCCCGGGCCCGGATCTCCTGGATGTTGGACACGATCTTGTCGTGCAACACGGACCGTCCCCGGGGCGAGGGGACGACCACGACCACCGGCAGATCCTCCTCGATCAGCGCGATCGGCCCGTGCTTCAGCTCACCCGCCGCGAACCCCTCGGCGTGCATGTAGGCGAGTTCCTTGAGCTTCAGCGCTCCCTCCAGGGCGACGGGGTAGCCGACGTGCCGCCCGAGGAACAGCACCGTGTTCTTGGAGGCGAGCGTGCGCGCCAGCTCGCGGACGGGCTCCATGGTGCCGAGCACCCGCTCCACCGCGCCGGAGATCGACGACAGGTCCCGGATCACCGCCCGGATCTCGTCGCCCCACTTGGTGCCCCGCACCTGGCCCAGGTACAGCGCGACCAGGTAGCAGGCCACGAGCTGCGTGAGGAACGCCTTGGTGGAGGCGACGGCGACCTCCGGCCCGGCGTGCGTGTACAGCACCGCGTCAGACTCGCGCGGGATCGTCGAGCCGTTGGTGTTGCAGATCGCCAGCACCTTGGAGCCCTGCTCGCGGGCGTGCCGCAGCGCCATCAGCGTGTCCATGGTCTCGCCGGACTGGGAGATGGCGATGACCAGGGTCTGCGCGTCCAGGATCGGGTCCCGGTAGCGGAACTCGCTGGCCAGCTCCACCTCGCACGGGATCCGCGTCCAGTGCTCGATGGCGTACTTGGCGATCATCCCGGCGTGGAAGGCCGTACCGCAGGCGACGACGACGATCTTGTCGATCTCGCGCAGCACCCGCGGCGGGATCCGCACCTCGTCCAGGGTCAGCGAACCGGAGCCGTCGATCCGGCCCAGCAGGGTGTCGGCGACCGCCTTGGGCTGCTCGGCGATCTCCTTCAGCATGAAGTAGTCGTAGCCGCCCTTCTCGGCGGCCGAGGCGTCCCAGTCGACGTGGTAGGAGCGGACGTCGGCCGGGCGGCCGTCGAAGCCCGTCACGGTCACGCCGTCCCGGCGCAGCTCCACCACCTGGTCCTGGCCCAGCTCGATCGCGGAGCGCGTGTGGGCGATGAACGCGGCGACGTCCGAGGCGAGGAAGGCCTCGCCCTCGCCGACGCCCACCACCAGCGGGGAGTTCCGCCGGGCGCCGACGACCACGTCGGGCTCGTCGGCGTGCACCGCGACCAGCGTGAACGCGCCCTCCAGCCGTCGGCACACCAGTCGCATCGCCTCGGCGAGGTCCGCGCAGGAGGAGAACTCCTCGGCGAGCAGATGCGCCACGACCTCGGTGTCGGTCTCGGAGGACAACGCGTGCCCCCGCTCCTCCAACTCGGCCCGCAGGGCGGCGAAGTTCTCGATGATGCCGTTGTGCACGACGGCGACGCGGCCCGCGTTGTCGATGTGCGGGTGGGCGTTGGCGTCCGTCGGGCCGCCGTGGGTGGCCCACCGGGTGTGGCCGATGCCCGTCGCGCCCGTCGGCAGCGGCCTGCCGTCCAGTTCCTTCTCCAGGTTGAGGAGCTTGCCGGCCTTCTTGGCCGTCGCGAGCCCGCCGTCGGCCAGGACGGCGACACCCGCCGAGTCGTAGCCCCGGTACTCCAGCCGCTTCAGCCCGGCCATCACGACCTCGAGCGCCGACTGCGGCCCCACGTATCCCACGATTCCACACATGGGCGGCAGCTTAGGGTCGATTCCCGTGCCGAACGGGCCGTTGCGTGCCCGAAATCGGAAATTCCCACCGGGGTACGAACAGCTCGGTGCCCCGCTGTCAGACCTTCGCGCGATACGCCCTCATGGCCAGCGGATAGAAGACGAGGGCGATCCCCGCCGCCCAGACCAGGGACCACAGCACCGGTTCCGCCACCGGCCCGCCGAGCAGCAGCCCGCGGAAGGCGTCGGACAGATGCGTGACCGGGTTCACGTCGCTCCACGCCTGGAGCCAGCCCGGCATGGTGTCGACGACGACGAACGCGCTGCTGGTGAAGGTGATCGGGAAGATCAGGGTGAAGGCGAACGCCTGCACCTTCTCCGCGTCACCGGCCAGCATCCCGATCAGCACGGCGCTCCACGACACGGCCGCCGCGAACACCACCACCAGCAGCACCCCGAGCAGGAACCCGCCGAAGCCGCCCGTGACGCGGAAACCGAGCGCCAGTCCGAGGCCGATCATCAGCAGCATCGCCCACACGTGCTTGGCGAGGTCCGCAGTGATCCGCCCGATGAGCGGGGCGGAGCGGGCGATGGGCAGACTGCGCAGCCGGTCGAAGACGCCCTTGGTGAGGTCGGTGTTGAGGGCCATCGCCGTGTACATCGTCATGAACAGGGTGTTCTGCACGATGATCCCGGGCAGCGCGTACTTCAGGTACGCGTCGGGCGACCCCGCCATCTGCCCGCCCAGCACATAGGTGAAGAGGAACACGAACATGATCGGCGTGATGCTGTAGTCGACCAGTTCGAGCGGGTTGTGCTTGACGGCGACCAGGCTCCGCCAGGCCATGGTGAAGGTCTGCCGCAGTCCGGCCAGGGCGGGCACCCGGCCCGACCCCGTGACCGGGGCGGTGATCGTGGTCGCGGTCATGACCGGCTCACCGCCTTCTCCAGCTCGCCGTCGTCCCGGACGGCCGCGCCGCCGTCCTCCTGGGGGTCGCCCGGTTCGGCCCGGTGGCCGGTCAGCGCGAGGAAGACCTCGTCGAGCGAGGAGCGGCGCAGGGCCAGCTCGCCGACGGCGATCCCCTCCCGGTCCAGCGCGCGCACCACGGCCGGCATCAGCTCCGGGTCCTTCACCGGGGCGGTGACCGTCTCGCCCTCGATCCGGGCCTCGGAGCCGGCGGCCCCCGCCACCAGCGCGTGCGCCCGTTCCAGGTCCTGCCCGAGGATCGGCCGCAGCTCCAGCACCTGCCCGCCGACCTGCGCCTTCAGCCGGTCGGGCGTGCCCTCGGCGATCACCCGGCCCTTGTCGATCACCACGATGTCGTCGGCGAGCACATCGGCCTCGTTCAGGTACTGCGTGGTCAGCAGAGCGGTCGCCCCGTCCGCGATCAGGCCGCGCAGCAGGTCCCACAGCTCACCGCGGCTGTGCGGGTCGAGGCCGGTGGTCGGCTCGTCGAGGAAGAGGATGCTGGGCCGGCCGACGAGGCTGGCCGCGAGGTCCAGCCGCCGGCGCATGCCGCCCGAAAAGGTCTTCGCGGCCCGTCCCGCCGCGTGCGTCAGCTGGAAGCGCTCCAGCAGCTCACCCGCCCGCGCCTTGGCCTCCCGCCTCGGCAGCCCCAGCAACCGCCCGATGAGCAGCAGGTTCTCCGTGCCGGTGAGGTTCTCGTCGACCGCCGCGTACTGCCCGGTCAGCCCGACCAGGGAGCGCACCACCCCGGCCTCCCGGACCACGTCGTGTCCGGCCACCCTGGCCCGGCCCCCGTCGGGCCGCAGCAGCGTGGCGAAGATCCGCACCGCCGTCGTCTTCCCCGCACCGTTGGGACCCAGCAGCCCGAGCACCGTGCCCTTGCGGGCCGCCAGATCGACACCGGCCAGCGCCTCGGTCTCCCGGAACCGTTTGACCAGGCCTTCCGCCTCTATCGCATACGTCATGGGTCACCCCTCGGGGTCGGTGGACCCCGGGCTGGGCCCACCCTCCCCACAACTGTGACGCACGCCACTGACATTCCATCCCTTGGCCGGATTTCTCCCCCAGGGAAGGCCTGAAAAGCCCGCGTGACGGATCCCACCTCACCGTCCGTTCGTACGCCCGTAACAATGGACTGTGATCTCTCCGGTCTCCTCGATGCCCCGGAGCGCCCACCGGCCCCGCCCGGAGGCGACTCCCTACGTCGACCTCACCCGAGCCGAGTGGAGCGCGCTGCGCGACAAGACGCCGCTGCCGCTGACGGCCGAGGAGGTCGAGAAGCTGCGCGGTCTCGGCGACGTCATCGACCTCGACGAGGTGCGGGACATCTATCTCCCGCTGTCGCGGCTCCTCAACCTCTACGTGCGTGCCACCGACGGCCTCAGAGGGGCGCTGAACACGTTCCTCGGCGAGCAGGGCTCCCAGTCCGGCACCCCGTTCGTCATAGGCGTCGCCGGTTCGGTCGCCGTGGGCAAGTCGACGGTGGCCCGCCTCCTCCAGGCCCTGCTCTCGCGCTGGCCCGAGCACCCGCGCGTCGAGCTGGTCACCACCGACGGCTTCCTGCTGCCCACCAAGGAACTCCAGGTCCGCGGCCTGATGTCGCGGAAAGGTTTCCCCGAGTCCTACGACCGCCGGGCGCTGACCCGCTTCGTCGCCGACATCAAGGCCGGTAAGGACGAGGTCACCGCCCCCGTCTACTCCCACCTGATCTACGACATCGTCCCCGACAGGCGGCTCACGGTCCGCCGCCCCGACATCCTGATCGTCGAGGGCCTGAACGTCCTCCAGCCCGCCCTGCCCGGCAAGGACGGCCGCACCCGGGTCGGCCTCGCCGACTACTTCGACTTCAGCGTGTACGTCGACGCCCGCGTCGAGGACATCGAGCAGTGGTACCTCAACCGCTTCCGGAAACTGCGCGCCACCGCCTTCCAGAACCCCTCCTCGTACTTCCGCAAGTACACGCAGGTCTCGGAGGAGGAGGCCCTCGACTACGCCCGGACGATGTGGCGCACGATCAACCGGCCCAACCTGGTCGAGAACATCGCCCCCACCCGCGGCCGCGCCACGCTCGTGCTGCGCAAGGGCCCGGACCACAAGGTGCAGCGGCTGAGCCTGCGCAAGCTGTGAGATCCGGCGGAAGGCCGCTTAGATGGTCGCCATGCTCCATCTGCGCCTGATCACTCCGCACGAGAAGACCGACGACGTGGTGCGGCTGATCGAGAAGACGGTCGGCACCACGCACCTCGTCGTGCTTCCGGACTGCGCCCGCGACCCCGCCGGGGACGTGGTGATGTGCGACGTGGCGCGCGAGGCCGGCGACGACCTGCTCGCCGGGCTGCGGGAGCTGGGCCTCGACACCAGCGGTTCCATCGCCGTCGAGTCCATCGACCTGTCCCTGTCCGAGCGGGCCGAGAAGGCCGAGGCCGACGCGCCCGGCGAGGGCGCGGACGCGGTCCTGTGGGAGCACCTGACCGACGCGACGCACGAGGAGTCGACGCTCTCCGTCACGTACCTGGCGTTCATCACGCTCGCCACGATGATCGCGGCCTGCGGCGTGGTCCTGGACAACGCGATCCTGATCGTGGGCGCCATGGCGGTGGGCCCGGAGTTCGGCCCGCTCGCCGGCATCTGCACGGCGATCGTCCGCCGCCGGCCACACCTCGCCGCGCGCTCGCTGATCGCCCTGCTCGTGGGTTTCGCGGCGGCGATGGCGGTGACGGTCGGCTTCAGCCTCTTCATGGACGCGGTCGACCTGTTCAGCAAGGACCTGCTGAGGGCCGACCGCCCCAACACCGGCTTCATCTACGCCCCCGACTGGTTCTCCTTCGTCGTGGCGGTCCTGGCCGGCATCGCCGGCACCCTCTCCCTGACGTCGGCCAAGTCGGGCGCCCTGGTCGGCGTGGCCATCTCCGTGACCACGGTCCCGGCCGCCGCGAACGCGGCCGTGGCCCTGAGCTACGGCAACATGAAACAGACCTGGGGCTCCACGGAGCAACTCCTGCTGAACCTGCTGGGCATCATCCTCGCGGGCACGGCCACACTGGCGGCCCAAAGGTGGTTCTGGTCCGGACAACGCAAGAACACGCCCTGAGGAGCAGCTCCCTCAGGGGCGCGGGGAACTGCGCGACCAGCCACACACAACCCGCAGCCCGCCCACCACAGAACCCCCCACCCCAGACCCGCTCATCACCCCAGCGCGGACTTCACCGCATCGGCCAGCCGCCCGGCGACAGACCGAGCCTGCTCGATATCCGCCGCCTCGACCATCACCCGCACCAACGGCTCGGTCCCGGAGGGACGCAACAGCACCCGCCCCGTAGCCCCGAGCTCCCGCTCGGCATCGGCCACCGCCGAAGCCAGCTCCGCGGACGTCTTCACCCGCGACTTGTCCACGTCCGGCACATTGATCAGCACCTGCGGCAGCCGCTCCATCACGGAGGCCAGCTCCCGCAGCGAACGCCCGCTCCCGGCGACCCGGGCGGCCAGCAGCAGCCCGGTCAGCGTGCCGTCCCCGGTCGTCGCGTGGTCGAGGACGATCACGTGCCCGGACTGCTCGCCCCCGAGGGCGAACCCGTGCTCCTTCATCTCCTCCAGCACGTACCGGTCGCCCACGGCGGTCTGCACCAGCCGGATGCCCTCGCGCTCCATGGCCAGCTTGAAGCCCAGGTTGGACATCACGGTGGCCACGACCGTGTCGGACCGCAGCGCGGACTGCTCCCGCATGGCGAGGGCGAGCACGGCGAGGATCTGGTCCCCGTCCACCTCCTCGCCGGTGTGGTCCACGGCGAGGCACCGGTCGGCGTCACCGTCGTGCGCGATGCCGAGGTCGGCCCCGTGCTCGAGGACGGCGGCCTTGAGCAGGTCCAGGTGGGTGGAGCCGCATCCGTCGTTGATGTTGAGCCCGTCCGGCTCGGCCCCGATCGTGACGACCTCGGCACCGGCCCGCCGGAACGCCTCGGGCGAAACCCGGGCGGCGGCGCCGTGCGCCTCGTCGAGGACGACCTTCAGCCCTTCGAGCCGGTTCGGCAGGACGCCCAGCAGGTGCTCGACGTAGCGGTCGAAGCCCTCGCCGTACTCGCGCACCCGGCCCACGCCGGCACCGGTCGGCCGGTCCCACGGGGCGCCGGTGCGGTGCTCCTCGTAGACGGACTCGATCCGGTCCTCCAGCTCGTCGGCGAGCTTGTGACCACCACGGGCGAAGAACTTGATGCCGTTGTCGGGCATGGCGTTGTGGCTCGCGGAGAGCATCACGCCCAGGTCGGCGCCGAGCGATCCGGTCAGGAACGCCACCGCGGGCGTCGGCAGCACACCGACCCGCAGGACGTCCACGCCGGCGCTGGCGAGGCCCGCGACCACGGCGGCCTCCAGGAACTCCCCGGACGCGCGCGGGTCACGCCCGACGACCGCCGTCGGCCGGTGTCCCTCGAACGTGCCCGCCTCGGCCAGTACGTGCGCCGCGGCCACGGAGAGGCCCAGGGCCATCTCCGCCGTCAGATCCGCGTTGGCGACACCGCGCACGCCGTCCGTGCCGAAGAGTCGTCCCACTGTGCTGTCCTCCGAATTGCTGAAGAGAATGCGGCTCACATCCCCAAGTACATCCCTGAGACTGTCCGGGGGCGGTAGGGGTTGTGTAAACGAACCGCCCCGGCAGCACAGTCCGTGCCGCCGGGGCGATCGTTGCGAAGCCAGTCGCCAGGACAGGCGACGCGATTAGCGCTTGCTGTACTGCGGAGCCTTGCGGGCCTTCTTCAGACCGGCCTTCTTGCGCTCGACCGCACGGTCGTCGCGGCGGAGGAAGCCGGCCTTCTTCAGCGGGCCGCGGTTGTTGTCCACGTCGGCCTCGTTCAGCGCGCGGGCGACACCGAGACGGAGCGCACCGGCCTGACCGGAGACACCGCCACCGGCGATGCGGGCGACGACGTCGTAGCGGCCCTCGAGCTCCAGCACCTTGAAGGGCTCGTTGACTTCCTGCTGGTGCACCTTGTTCGGGAAGTAGTCCTCGAGGGTGCGACCGTTGATCTTCCACTTGCCGGTGCCCGGGACGATCCGGACGCGGGCGATGGCGTTCTTGCGACGGCCCAGGCCGGCGGCCGGCTGGGGCTCGCCGAAGCGGGACGCCATGGACTCCGAGGTGTACTCGCCCTCCACGGGCACCTCGGACTCGGTGGTGTAGCTGTCGATGTCAAGCTCTTCGAGCGGCTGCTCGGCAGTGGTCTCGGCCACGATTCTCCTCAGATTCTCTTCAGTCTTAGGGGGTGGCCGGACTTACTGCGCGACCTGGGTGATCTCGTACGGCTGCGGCTGCTGCGCGCCGTGCGGGTGCTGGTCACCCTTGTAGACCTTCAGCTTCGAGAGCATCTGACGGCCCAGGGAGTTCTTGGGGAGCATGCCCTTGACGGCCTTCTCGATGGCCTTCTCGGGGTTCTTGTCAAGCAGCTCGTCGTAGCGGACGGAGCGCAGACCACCCGGGTAGCCGGAGTGGCGGTACGCCATCTTCTGGGTCCGCTTGTTGCCGGAGAGGTGCACCTTGTCGGCGTTGATGATGATGACGAAGTCACCAGCGTCGACGTGCGGCGCGTAGATCGGCTTGTGCTTGCCCCGCAGAAGGGTGGCCGCGGTGGAGGCGAGACGGCCCAGGACGACGTCCTGAGCGTCAATGACGTGCCACTGGCGCGTCACATCGCCGGGCTTGGGGCTGTACGTACGCACGGTTCGTAGCCTTCGCTTCGAGTGAATGGTCCTGAACAGGTCACCGAAACGATCACGACAGCCTTGACCGCACTGCGGTGACGCAAACCGCGTGCTGGTCGCTGGTCATCGGCCCGGTGGACCGGTGTAAGGGCCCGTCCCGTGAGAATGAGCAAGCCAATACACAACGAACAAGCAGAATACCGGGGTGTTCGACAAGGGTCAAAACGCGGGATCACCGCCCCCGGTCGGCCACGGACAGGCACAGGACGGCACACACGGTGACGGCTCTCCGCAGCGTCCGCCGCCGCACCGGCCGCACGAACGGCGCCACCGACGACAGCACCACGTCGGCGCACATCCCGGCTCCCCACCGCAGCAGGGAACCGCCACCGCGCGGGCGACGGGACGCCCGCACCACCCCGACCAGGACCGACGGCCACACCCCGAGTCCGGCCGGCAGCCACGCCGACAGGCACACCAGCAGCACCACAGCCGGCAGCAGTCGCCCCAACCACCCGCAGATGTCGCCTTTGCCCGTTGTCATGGGAGGAACGCTAGGGGCTCCGGGGTCGCTCGGGGCGGACCAGCACACCCCATGTCCCGTCTAAGATGCGCCCCATGAGCTTTGGGCAGGGGGGACCTCAGTCCCAGTGGGATCCCTGGAAACCGCAGTCGCAGCAGCCGTGGAACAGCGGCGGCGGCCAATCTCCGGACTGGGCCGCGCTCGCCGAGGCGTCCGAGGCCCGCAACAAACGACGCCGGCTGCTGCTGGTCGGCGGTGGCGCGCTCGCCACCGTCGCGATCGGTGCCGCCGTCGCCGTGGCCGTGGTCTCGGCGGGCGGCGACGACCAGGCGAACAACCCCGCCTCCCTGCCCTCCGCGGACATCCCGAGCGGCTCGCCCTCGGCCCCGTCGTTCGCCCCGACCAGCGCCCCGCCCCCGCTGGACCCGAAGGACTTCATCTCCAGCGCGAAGAAGGACAAGGCCCCGCTCAGCCCGGACACCCTCTTCCCCGGTACCCAGCTGACCATGGCCGGGACGTTGTACAAGAAGGGCCCCACCGCCGACACCAGGAACTGCGCCTCGGCGACCGGCGGCACGCTCCCCAAGGCCCTCACCGGGAACGGCTGCACCCGCCTGATACGTGCCACCTACTCCAAGGACGGCATCGCCGTGACGGTCGGTGTGGCGGTCTTCGACACCGAGGCCCAGGCCGCCAAGGCCAGGAGCCAGACCAACAAGAGGAGCTTCGTGAAGTCGCTCTCCGGCGGCGGCGTGAAGCCCTTCTGCGAGTCCGGCTTCTGCCGCACGACCGGCAACTCCTACGGCCGCTACGCCTACTTCACCAACGCCGGCTTCACCAACGGCAAGGACGTGACGCCCCAGGACACCGCGGTCTTCAAGGCCGGCAACGACCTGGCCCAGTTCACGATCGACCAGATCCACCGCCGCGGCCAGGTCCAGGCGTCCGCCGCCGCCGACCAGTAGGCCTCAGCAGCACCCCACCGCCTCAGCAGCACCCCACCGCCTCAGCAGCACCCCGCCGACGGCAGCGACCGCTTGTTCCGCGCCTCCTTGTTGCGCGCGGCGAGCAGTTCGTCGGCCGGGTAGCCGACCTCCTCCAGCGTCAGGCCGTGCGGCCGTACGACGTGCACGGCGGAGTCCCGGACGCCGGCGTCGAGCACCTTCCGGGGCCAGTCGGCGGGGCGGTGTCCGTCGCCTACGAACAGCAGCGCCCCGATGAGCGAGCGCACCATGTTGTGGCAGAAGGCGTCGGCCCGCACGGTCGCGGTGATGATGCCGTCGCCGCCCTTGACGAGACTCAGCTCCTGCAGCGTCCGGATCGTCGTCGCGCCCTCCCGCTTCTTGCAGTAGGCGGCGAAGTCGTGCTCCCCGAGCAGCCGCCGCGCCGCCTCGTTCATGGCGTCGACGTCCAACGGCCAGTCGTGCCACAGCACATGGTTGCGCAGCAGCGGGTCGACGCCCCCGGGGTTGTCGGTGACCCGGTACGCGTATCGCCTCCAGACCGCCGAGAAACGGGCGTTGAAGCCACTGGGCGCCTCCCTGAGGGCCCAGACCCGCACGTCCCGGGGCAGCCGCCCGGCGAGCCTCTTCAGGAGCTTCTGGTGGTGCTCGGCCCACACCTCACGCGGCAGGTCCACATGCGCGACCTGCCCCCGGGCGTGCACCCCGGCATCGGTGCGCCCCGCCACGGTCAGTTCGTACGTCTCCCGCGACCGCGTCACGGTCCGCAGGGCGTCCTCGATCTCCCCCTGCACGGTCCGCCGCCCCCCGGCCTGCTTGGCCCACCCGGAGAACTCGCTCCCGTCGTACGACAGATCGAGCCGTACCCGGACATGACCGGGTGCCACTTCCTCACTCACCCCTGGATCCTCTCACCAACGCAAAGACGGGCCCGCCCCCTCGAAAGGGAACGGACCCGCCAACGCCCTCGAAGGGGCGCGGGGAACTGCGCGACAAGCCACCACGAACCCGCGGCCGCCCACGCTCAGCCCCCGGGCAGACGCTCAGGCGTCCTTCGACTCCTCGGCGGGAGCCTCGGCCTCGGTGCCCTCGTCGGTCTTGGCCTCCGCGGCCTCGTCCTTCTTGAGGGCGTCTTCCTTGACCGCGCGCTTGGTCGCGGCCTCGGCCTCGCCGGTCGCCTCCTGCGCCACCGTCAGACCCTCGACCAGCTCGATGACGGCCATGGGCGCGTTGTCGCCACGGCGGTTGCCGATCTTGGTGATGCGGGTGTAGCCACCCGGACGGTTCTCGTAGCGCGGGCCGATCTCGGTGAAGAGCGTGTGGACGACGCTCTTGTCCGTGATGACCTGGAGCACCTGACGGCGGTTGTGAAGGTCGCCCTTCTTCGCCTTGGTGACCAGACGCTCGGCGTACGGCCGCAGCTTGCGCGCCTTGGCCTCGGTGGTGGTGATACGACCGTGCTCGAACAGCGACTTCGCGAGGTTCGCGAGCATCAGCTTCTCGTGCGCGGCGCTGCCGCCCATACGGGCACCCTTGGTGGGCTTCGGCATGGTGTTTCTCCTAGGTGTCTGCCCCGGCCGTATCAGGTACCGGGGTCAGTATCTGAGCAGACGGTTGTCTGTCAGAGATCCGGGGTTCTTTTCAACTCCGGAAGGGACCGCGCCCCGTAAGGGGCGCGGGGAACTGTGCGACCAGCCACAACGGACCGGCAGCCGAATCAGTACTGCTCGGTCTCCACGAAACCGGCGTCAGCGTCGTCATCGGCACCGAACGCGTCCGCCGCAGCGGTCGGGTCGAACCCGGGAGGCGAGTCCTTCAGCGCCAGGCCCATACCCGCCAGCTTCGCCTTGACCTCGTCGATCGACTTCGCACCGAAGTTACGAATGTCGAGGAGGTCGGCCTCGGAACGAGCGACGAGCTCACCCACGGAGTGGATGCCCTCACGCTTGAGGCAGTTGTACGACCGAACGGTGAGCTCGAGCTCCTCGATCGGCAGAGCAAGATCCGCGGCGAGCGCAGCGTCCGTCGGGGACGGACCCATGTCGATGCCCTCGGCGTCGATGTTCAGCTCGCGGGCGAGACCGAACAGCTCGACCAGGGTCTTACCGGCGGAGGCCATGGCGTCACGCGGACGCATCGCCTGCTTCGTCTCGACGTCGACGATCAGCTTGTCGAAGTCGGTGCGCTGCTCGACACGCGTGGCCTCGACCTTGTACGTGACCTTCAGAACCGGCGAGTAGATGGAGTCGACCGGGATACGGCCGATCTCCTGGCCGACCTGCTTGTTCTGCACGGCG
Organism: Streptomyces sp. SudanB52_2052; assembly: GCF_964272415.1. Taxonomy (NCBI): domain Bacteria; kingdom Bacillati; phylum Actinomycetota; class Actinomycetes; order Kitasatosporales; family Streptomycetaceae; genus Streptomyces; species Streptomyces sp. SudanB52_2052. The sequence continues at coordinate 3,684,567 of NZ_OZ186796.1, forward strand.
GAGACGTAACCGCGGCCGCGCTCGACCGTCAGCTCCATCTCCAGCTTGCCCTTGCCGTTGAGCGTGGCGAGGACGAGGTCGGGGTTGTGCACCTCGACACCGGCCGGGGGCGCGATGTCGGCGGCGGTGACCAGACCCGGGCCCTGCTTGCGCAGGTACATCACGACCGGCTCGTCGTGCTCCGAGGAGACGACCAGCTGCTTGATGTTGAGGATCAGGTCGGTGACGTCCTCCTTGACGCCCGGCACGGTGGTGAACTCGTGCAGGACACCGTCGATGCGGATGGACGTGACCGCCGCACCCGGGATCGAGGAGAGGAGGGTCCGGCGCAGGGAGTTGCCGAGGGTGTAGCCGAAGCCCGGCTCCAGCGGCTCGATCACGAACCGGGAGCGGAACTCGTCGACGACCTCTTCGGTCAACGAGGGACGCTGAGCGATCAGCATGTGTGGATCAGATCCTTCAGTCGGGGGCGCCCGCTATTTGACGCCCGACTTGAACCGTCCCCGACAGAAAGGGACGGGTACTGCAAGGGTACGGGCGATACGGCCCTTTTACGGAGCCGTACCGCCCGAAAACCGTGAACCCGAAGGCGACGCGTCAGACGCGGCGGCGCTTCGGCGGACGGCAGCCGTTGTGCGGGGTCGGGGTGACGTCCTGGATGGAGCCGACCTCGAGGCCCGTGGCCTGCAGGGAGCGGATGGCGGTCTCACGACCGGAACCCGGGCCCTTGACGAACACGTCGACCTTGCGCATGCCGTGCTCCTGGGCGCGGCGGGCGGCCGACTCGGCGGCCATCTGCGCGGCGAACGGCGTGGACTTCCGGGAGCCCTTGAAGCCGACGTGGCCGGCGGAGGCCCAGGAGATCACGTTGCCGGACGGGTCCGTGATCGAGACGATCGTGTTGTTGAACGTGCTCTTGATGTGCGCGTGGCCGTGAGCGACGTTCTTCTTTTCCTTGCGGCGCACCTTCTTGGCAGCGCCCTGACGTCCCTTGGGGGGCATCTATAACTCCTACGGGAGGTGGTCGGTCCTGCAGCGAAGACCGCTGACGAGCGTCCGCTGAGGACTACTTCTTGCCCGGCTTCTTCTTACCGGCGATGGCGCGACGCGGGCCCTTGCGGGTGCGGGCGTTGGTGCTGGTGCGCTGACCGCGGACGGGCAGACCGCGGCGGTGACGCAGACCCTGGTAGGTACCGATCTCGACCTTGCGGCGGATGTCGGCCTGGATCTCGCGACGGAGGTCACCCTCGGTCTTGATGTTGTTGTCGACGTACTCGCGGATCGCGACCAGCTGCTCCTCGGAGAGGTCACGAACACGGGTGTTCGGGTCCACGCCGGTGGCGGCCAGCGTCTGCTGGGAGAGGGTCCGGCCGATGCCGAACACGTAGGTGAGGGCGATCTCCACGCGCTTGTCGCGCGGGATGTCAACACCGGAAACGCGTGCCATTCAATGGCTCCAGTTACTTGTCGGAGGTCTTCCGCAGAACCGACTCCCAGCCGCCGTACCAGGTACGAACTGGGTCCCCGGCCTCCGAACCGGGGGTGTCAGACGGACAGCCGTCCGCCTGGATCCTGCGTATGAACATATTCAGCTTGCGTCGCGCGAAACTCTGCGATGGATGCAGAGGGAGCGATCGATCGTGCGTCAGCCCTGGCGCTGCTTGTGGCGCGGGTTCTCGCAGATGATCATGACCCGGCCGTGACGGCGGATCACCCTGCACTTGTCGCAGATCTTCTTGACGCTCGGCTTGACCTTCATGGGTGTGAGGTTCTCCGGGTCAGTGCCACCACCCCGGGAAGCCGGGGCACAGGCAAGATCTACTTGTAGCGGTAGACGATCCGCCCACGCGTCAGGTCGTACGGAGACAGCTCCACCACGACCCGGTCGTCAGGGAGGATGCGGATGTAGTGCATACGCATCTTGCCGCTGATGTGTGCCAGGACCTGGTGGCCGTTCTGGAGCTCGACCTTGAACATGGCGTTCGGCAGAGACTCGACGACAGTGCCCTCGATCTCGATGGCACCTTGCTTCTTGGCCACGCTTCGCCCTTCGAATCGACTACCTTGATCGACTCCGTGCGAGCGCATGCAGGCATGCGGGTACACAAGAGCCGACGAGTCAGTCTACGTCAGGCCCCTCGGAAACACGAATCGAGACAGTCTGCCCGGATCACAAGAGCTTTAAGCGCGCCCCGTAAGGGGCGCGGGGACCTGCGCGACCAGCCCCCAAGCAGCTGCAGCCGCCATCCGGCCCGACCGCCCTCCCCGAAGGGCGTCGGCGCTCAGCCCAGCGGGTCCGGCGCCGCGGTGATCCCCAGCTCGGCGAGCTTCGCCTTCCCCCCGTCGGGAGACGTCAGCACCAGCGGCCCCTGCTCCGTCAGCGCCACCGAGTGCTCCCAGTGCGACGACCACGTACCGTCCGTGGTGACGACCGTCCAGTCGTCCTCCAGGACCTCCGTCTTCGGCGTCCCCAGCGACACCATCGGCTCGATCGCGAGGCAGAACCCGGGCACCAGCTTCGGCCCCTTGCCCCGCCGCCGGTCGACATAGTTCAGCAGGTGCGGGTCCATGTGCATCTCGGTGCCGATGCCGTGCCCGCCGTAGTCCTCGATGATCCCGTACTTGCCGCCGCCCGGCTTCGGCTGGCGGCGGATGTACGTCTCGATCGCCCGGGAGACGTCGACCAGGCGGTTGCCCTGCTTCATGGCCGCGATGCCGGCCCACATCGACTCCTCGGTCACCCGGGAGAGCTCGATCAGCTCCGGGGCGTGACCGGAGCCGACGAAGGCGGTGAAGGCCGCGTCGCCGTGCCAGCCGTCGATGATCGCGCCGCAGTCGATGGAGATGACGTCCCCGTCCTTGAGGACGACGTCGTCGGAGGGGATGCCGTGGACGACGACCTCGTTCACGGACGTGCAGATGGTCGCGGGGAAGCCGCCGTAGCCGAGGAAGTTCGGCTTGGCGTCGTGCTCGGCGAGCACCTTGCGGGCGACCTGGTCCAGATCCTTCGTCGTGGCCCCGGGGACGGCGGCCTCACGGGTCGCCGCGTGGATGGCGGCGACGACCAGCCCCGCCTCACGCATCTTGGCGATCTGCTCGGGGGTCTTGATCTGCACCATCTGGGCTGCCGCCTCCTGCCGCGGGTTTACGTGAACCCCTCCACGATACGCGTCCACGCGAGCCGAAGCCGGGGCACCGGGGCGCAGTCACACCTGCACCCTCAGCAACAAAATCGTTGACGAACCCAACCAGCCACTCTAGCCTCGCAGTTGCCACCCGGCGATGTCGGGTCGAGCACTCAGCTCCATACATTCCGGACCGGATACACGGTCCTCAAAAAACGGGGGGTACAAGTGATCAAGAGAGCTCTGTCCCGCATGGCCGCGGCCGGTGCCGTCGCCGCTCTGATCGGCTTCACCGCGGCCTCGCCCGCCATGGCCGACGACGAGGGGCCCCTCTGGTACGGCAACCGGGGCACGGTGACGTTCAACGACGATGGTGACGACATCACCGTCTGCGACAAGCTGGCTGACGGCTACGGCGTCACGGGGTACCTGGAGCGACTCAACAGCAGTGGCACCGGCCTGGTGTGGGTCATCAAGGAAGACGACGGCGGAGACGCCGGCTGCGACCGCTCCGACAACGGCTACGACATGATAGGCAACATCTCGCACGGCCTGGCCATCTGCTGGAACGGCAGCGGCTCCTGCGTCCGCTCGGACTGGTACTTCGACGAGTAGGCCCGTTCGGCACCGAGAGCTCAGCTCCGGCCGGTGCAGACGATCAAACGATTCGTCTGCACCGGCCGGAGCTTTTGGTGTGGCCGGTCCCAGGTGCGCATCCACCTGGGACCGCGGCGACGGTCAGCGCCTGGTGAAGACCGGGTTCCAGCGGCCGGCGTAGTCGACCTGGGCTTTGCGGAAGCCCGAGAGCGGTGTCACCTTGTCGTCGTCCAGGCTGACCAGGACCAGCTGGTTGCGGAACTCACCCTTGCCGGGCTGGCACTGGCCGGGGTCGCACCGCCAGGCGATGAGGTGGGTGTTGTCCGCCCACGCGAGAAGCTGCTGTCCGGGTACGACCGCGCTCCGCTTGCCGGTCTTCGCGTCCAGAACCGCGGAGACGATCTGGCCGTCCTTGCTCCCCGCGAAGCCGCCGGTCACCAGTTTTCCGTCCGGGGACGTAGCCACCGGCGGAAAGATCTGATCGGTCTTCTGCTGCGGAAGCGACTTCAGCCTGCCGTTCACGTCGTAGTAGTTCCTGCCCGGCCGGTCGAGCCTCTGCTCCCACAGCGTCTTGCCGTCACGGCTCCAGGTGAAGTCCTGACGCCCGGTGCCGGCCATGGCCGCGAGACTGTCCTTCTTGGCCGGCCGCTCACTGAATGCCGCCCGGCCGGAGTCGACATCGATGACATAGAAGCCGGTACGGCTCTGCTTCGGCCCCGGCATCTCCTGACCCTTGCCACCCCCCGACGCACGTTCCACACGCACCGGCGCGTCCTGGAAGAGGCCGTCCGGGTGGTGGTTGTACGTCGTCGCCACCAGGCGCTCGCCGTCCGGCGAGAACTGCACACCGCCCACGCCCTTGTCGACCTCGATCCAGCGTTGGACCTTGCCCGTGGACAGGTCCATCAGGCCTATGCGTTTGACGGGCAGATCGCCCTCCAGCACCGCGGCCGTCTTCATCCCGGGAGCGACATCGAGCCAGGCCCAGTCGGTCTTCTCGTACCGCTTGGTCGCGGTGTTGTACAGAGTCCACTCACGCGCGTTCACCGCGTCCCCGCCCGGCTGCTGCACGAGCTTCGTCGTGTAGTACGCCGAGACGGCGACCTGCCCTGCGGCTATCAGCTCGCGCGGCGGGGACTGGTCCGGACGGGCCACCACGTCCGGGGCCTCGGACTGCGCTTCCGGGTCACCGCCCGTCAGGGCCAACGACGCCCCGATGACTGCGGCGACCACGACGACCACGGCGACCACCAGGCTGCGACCCCTGCGGCGGAGCAGCGACGGCTGCTCCCGCTCGGTGGAATCGTCGGGCCGTGGCAACTGTTCGAGCTTGATGGCCATACCTCCTCGGCAGAGCACTTTCGGGGTCCCCAAGAAGCAAGGCAGCGGCCCCCGTCGGGGGCCGCTGCCTTGCTTTGCGAGCTGTTACGAACCGGGTAGCGCCGACATGGCCCGCTTCGTGACGTCCGCCACCTTCCCCATCGCGGAGACCGTGGTCACCAGGCCCTGGGCCTTGTAGTAGTCGATGATCGGCTCGGTCTGCGTGTGGTAGACCTCCAGCCGCCGACGCACCGTGTCCTCACGGTCGTCATCACGTTGGTAGAGTTCACCACCGCACACATCGCACACGCCCTCCGCCGCAGGCGGGTTGTAGGTGACGTGGAACACGTGCGCCGAGTCGTTGCGGCAGATCCGCCGGCCGGCGATCCGCTTGACGACCTCGTCCTCGGGGACCTCCAGGTCCAGCACCGCGTCGATCTTGATGTCTGCTTCACGCAGCATCTCGTCGAGCGCTTCCGCCTGGGCGACGTTCCGCGGGAAGCCGTCGAGGAGGAAGCCCCCGACCGCGTCCGGCTGCTGCATACGGTCGCGCGCCATGCCGATGGTGACCTCGTCGGGCACCAGCTGTCCCGCGTCCATGTAGGACTTCGCACGCAGCCCGAGCTCTGTGCCCTGGCTGATGTTCGCGCGGAACAGGTCGCCCGTGGAGATGTGCGGGATCGACAGGTTCTTGGCGAGGAACGCGGCCTGCGTTCCCTTACCGGCACCCGGCGGCCCGACGAGGACGATACGCATCAGCGGAGGAACCCTTCGTAATTGCGCTGCTGGAGCTGGCTCTCGATCTGCTTCACCGTTTCGAGGCCGACACCCACGATGATCAGGATGCTGGTCCCTCCGAACGGGAAGTTCTGGTCTGCTTCGAAACCAGCCAACGCCATCGTCGGGACAAGAGCGATCAGACCCAGATACAGCGAACCCGGCCAGGTGATCCGGTTGAGCACGTACGACAGGTACTCAGCGGTCGGTCGGCCAGCCCGGATGCCCGGGATGAAGCCACCATACTTCTTCATGTTGTCCGCGACTTCCTCGGGGTTGAACGAGATGGCCACGTAGAAGAAGGCGAAGAAGACGATCAGGAGGAAGTAGAGGGTGATGTGCGCCGGAGCGTTCGGCTTCGCGAGGTTCTGTTCGATCCAGGTCTTCCAGTCGGCGCTGCCACCGGCGAACTGCGCGATCAGTGCCGGGATGTAGAGCAGCGACGAGGCGAAGATCACAGGGATGATGCCCGCCTGGTTGACCTTCAGCGGAATGTACGTCGACGTGCCGCCGTAGGACCTCCGGCCGATCATGCGCTTCGCGTACTGCACCGGAATACGCCGCTGGGCCTGCTCGACGAAGACGACCAGGCCGATCATCACCAGGCCGATGGCACACACGATGCCGAACTCGATCCAGCCGCCGGCCAGGGAGCCCTGCGTCTTGATGGCCCACAGCCCTGCCGGGAAGGTGGCGGCGATCGAGATGAACATCAGGATCGACATGCCGTTGCCGATGCCGCGGTCGGTGATGAGCTCACCGAGCCACATCACGGTCGCCGTACCGGCGGTCATGGTGATGACCATGGTGACGGTGACGAAGATCGACTGGTCGGGGACGATCTGGCTGGCCACCGGGCAGCCCTGGAAGAGGGCGCCGCTGCGGGCGGTGGCGACGAGGCCGGTGCCCTGGAGGATGGCGAGCGCCACGGTCAGGTACCGGGTGTACTGCGTGATCTTCGCCGTGCCGGACTGCCCCTCCTTCTTGAGAGCTTCCAGACGCGGGATCACCACGGTCAGCAGCTGAAGGATGATGCTCGCCGTGATGTACGGCATGATGCCGAGCGCGAAGATCGTGATCTGCAGCAGCGCGCCACCACTGAACATGTTGATCAGGCCGAAGATGCCCGAGGTGGCGTTCGCCTGGTCGACACAGGTCTGAACTGCCCTGTAGTCGACGCCGGGGATCGGAATGTGGGTACCGATCCGGTAGATCACGATGATGCCGAGCGTGAAGAGCAGCTTCTTGCGCAGGTCGGGCGTCTTGAACGCCCGGGCGAACGCGGTGAGCACGGTGCCTCCTGCGACCCCCGCGCAACTGCGTCAAGGGTGACGGTCTTGAGGTTCGACGAATAGGTAACGGTCAACTGCCGCTCAGAGTGCCCGAAGTGAAGCACCCTGTGAAAAGAGGGCAGTGCAAGCCACCTTACCGGCGAGACTGCCGCCCTAGGAACGACCAACCGGGGATACCCCATTTTGTGGGGTATCCCCGGTCGGGACCGCTCAGGTCATCGAGACGCCTGTGAGGTTCAGACGAGCTCGGTGACGGTGCCGCCGGCGGCGGTGATCTTCTCCTTGGCGGAGCCGGAGACGGCGTCGACCGTCACCTGCAGCGCCACGGAGACCTCGCCCTGGCCGAGCACCTTGACGAGGCTGTTCTTGCGAACGGCGCCCTTGGCGACCAGGTCCTCGACCGTGACCTCCCCACCCTCGGGGTAGAGGGAGGCGAGCTTGTCCAGGTTCACGACCTGGTACTCGGTCTTGAACGGGTTCTTGAAGCCCTTCAGCTTCGGGAGGCGCATGTGGAGCGGCATCTGGCCACCCTCGAAGCGCTCCGGAACCTGGTAACGGGCCTTGGTGCCCTTGGTACCACGACCGGCCGTCTTACCCTTCGACGCCTCACCACGACCGACACGGGTCTTGGCGGTCTTGGCGCCCGGGGCGGGACGGAGGTTGTGGATCTTCAGCGGGTTGTTCTCCGCCATGATCAGTCGACCTCCTCGACCGTCACGAGGTGGCGGACGGTGTGCACCATGCCGCGGAACTCGGGACGGTCCTCCTTGACGACCTGCGTGTTGATCCCCTTGAGACCAAGGGAGCGCAGGGTGTCACGGTGGTTCTGCTTGCTGCCGATGTAGGACTTGACCTGCGTGATCTTGAGCTGTGCCATGATCACACACCCGCCCCGGCACGAGCGCGCAGCAGAGCCGCGGGGGCGACGTCCTCCAGGGGCAGACCGCGGCGGGCCGCGATCTCCTCGGGACGCTGCAGGCCCTTCAGGGCCTCCACGGTCGCGTGCACGATGTTGATCGCGTTGTCGGAGCCGAGCGACTTCGACAGCACGTCGTGGATACCGGCGCACTCGAGCACGGCACGCACGGGACCACCGGCGATCACACCGGTACCCGGCGAAGCCGGCTTGAGCAGCACGACGCCAGCAGCCTTCTCACCCTGGATCGGGTGCGGGATGGTGCCCTGGATGCGGGGGACCTTGAAGAAGTGCTTCTTGGCCTCCTCAACACCCTTGGCGATGGCGGCCGGCACCTCCTTGGCCTTGCCGTATCCGACACCCACGGTGCCGTCACCGTCGCCCACCACGACCAGCGCGGTGAAGCTGAAGCGACGACCACCCTTCACAACCTTGGCGACGCGGTTGATCGCGACGACGCGCTCAACGTACGCGGTCTTCTCGGCGGCAGCTGCGCCGCCGTCACGGCCCTTCCGGTCCCGCCGCTCGCCGCCACCGGCACCGCCACCGCGGCGCTGGGGTCCAGCCATTGGAATTACCTCTCTCTGTCTCCGCTAGCTACGGAACCGACTCAGAACTTGAGTCCGGCTTCGCGGGCGGCGTCTGCCAGGGCGGCGATGCGCCCGGCGTACTGGTTGCCACCACGGTCGAACACGACGGCCTCGACACCGGCGGCCTTGGCGCGCTCGGCGACCAGGGCACCGACCTGCTTGGCCTGCGCGGACTTGTCGCCCTCGCCACCGCGGATCGACGCGTCCAGGGTGGACGCCGACGCCAGGGTGTGGCCCTTCAGGTCGTCGATCACCTGCGCCACGATGTGGCGGTTGGAGCGGGTCACGACCAGACGGGGACGCTCCGCCGTACCGTTGATCCGCTTGCGGATCCGGATGTGACGGCGCTTGATCGCGGCGCGCTTGTAGGCGTCGCCCTTCAGGATCTTCTGCCCGTATGCCATGGCTTACTTACCCGCCTTTCCGACCTTGCGGCGGATGACTTCGCCCTCGTACTTGACGCCCTTGGCCTTGTACGGGTCGGGCTTGCGCAGCTTGCGGATGTTGGCCGCAACCTCGCCGACCTTCTGCTTGTCGATGCCCTCGACCGAGAATCGGGTCGGGGTCTCCACCTTGAAGGTGATGCCCTCGGGGGCCTCGACCAGGATCGGGTGGCTGTAGCCCAGGGAGAACTCCAGGTTGGAGCCCTTGGCCTGGACGCGGTAACCGACACCGCTGATCTCGAGCTTCTTGACGTATCCCTGGGTCACACCGGTGATCATGTTCGCCACCAGCGTGCGGGACAGGCCGTGCAGGGCCTTGCTCTGCCGCTCGTCGTTCGGGCGGAGCACCTGGAGGGTGCCGTCCTCGCCCTTAGCGATGTCGATCGGCGCGACAACGGTGTGGGTCAGTTCGCCCTTGGGGCCCTTGACCGAGACCGTACGGCCGTCGATGGTGACGTCCACGCCGGCGGGAACCGGGATGGGGAGCTTGCCGATACGCGACATTGTGTCTCTCCTCCGTTCCCGAATTACCAGACGTAGGCGAGGACTTCCCCACCCACGCCCTTCTTCTGCGCCTGCTTGTCGGTCAGGAGTCCGTGGGACGTGGAGATGATGGCCACGCCCAGGCCGCCCAGAACCTTCGGCAGGTTGGTGGACTTCGCGTACACCCGGAGACCGGGCTTGGAGATCCGCTTGATGCCCGCGATGGAGCGCTCACGGTTGGGGCCGAACTTCAGCTCCAGGACGAGGTTCTTGCCGACCTCGGCGTCCTCGACCTTCCAGCCCGTGATGAAGCCCTCCTGCTGGAGGATCTCCGCGATGTGCGACTTGATCTTCGAGTGCGGCATCGCCACGGAGTCGTGGTACGCCGAGTTCGCGTTCCGCAGACGCGTCAGCATGTCTGCGATCGGATCAGTCATGGTCATGAATTGGCCTTCGGCCTCTCTCGCCGGGGTTTCCTGGTGCGCCATCCCTCTCCCCGATCCGAGACGGGACGGGTGCGGCGCGGTGGACCTACGGCGTAGTAAGTCTTAAGGGCGGCGGCAGACGCCCAACCCCACAAGCCTAAGGCATGTGGGCTGGACGTCCTGCCGCCCCAGATGCTTACCGAGAGCCCTGCGAATCCCTTTTTAGGGGGATTACCAGGAGCTCTTGGTCACGCCCGGCAGCTCGCCACGGTGAGCCATCTCACGAAGGCACACGCGGCACAGGCCGAACTTGCGGTACACGGAGTGCGGACGACCGCAGCGCTGGCAGCGGGTGTACGCACGCACGCCGAACTTGGGCTTGCGGGCAGCCTTCGCGATCAGAGCCTTCTTCGCCATCTCGCTCACGCCTCCTTGAAGGGGAAGCCGAGGTGACGGAGGAGCGCGCGGCCCTCAGCGTCGTTGGTCGCCGTGGTGACCACGGTGATGTCCATACCCCGGACGCGGTCGATCTTGTCCTGGTCGATCTCGTGGAACATGACCTGCTCCGTGAGACCGAAGGTGTAGTTGCCACGGCCGTCGAACTGCTTGGGGGACAGGCCGCGGAAGTCGCGGATGCGCGGGAGCGCCAGCGACAGGGTGCGGTCCAGGAACTCCCACATGCGGTCGCCACGGAGCGTGACGTGGGCACCGATCGGCTGACCCTCACGCAGCTTGAACTGCGCGATGGACTTGCGGGCCTTGGTGACGGCCGGCTTCTGACCGGTGATCGTGGTGAGGTCGCGGATGGCGCCCTCGATCAGCTTGGAGTCGCGGGCGGCGTCGCCCACACCCATGTTGACCACGATCTTGACGAGACCGGGGATCTGCATGACGTTCTCGTACTTGAACTCGTCACGCAGCTTGCCCGTGATCTCCTCACGGTACTTCTGCTTCAGACGCGGAGTGGTGGTGGTAGCCATCAGATGTCCTCACCCGTCCGCTTGGCAACGCGGATCTTGTTGCCTTCGTCGTCGAAGCGGTAACCGACGCGGGTCACGACCTTCTTGCCGTCCTTCTCCACGACCAGCTGGACGTTGGAGACGTGGATCGGCGCCTCGGTGGTGACGATGCCGCCGGCCTGCGAACCGCGAGCCGTCGGACCGGCCTTGGTGTGCTTCTTGACCCGGTTGACACCCTCGACCAGGACACGGTCCTCGCGGGGGAAGGCCGCGATGACCTTGCCCTGCTTGCCCTTGTCCTTACCGGTGATGACCTGGACCAGGTCGCCCTTCTTGATCTTCATGCTCACAGCACCTCCGGCGCGAGGGAGATGATCTTCATGAACTTCTTCTCGCGCAGCTCACGGCCGACCGGGCCGAAGATACGGGTGCCACGAGGGTCGCCGTCGTTCTTCAGAATGACGGCGGCGTTCTCGTCGAAGCGGATGTACGAGCCGTCCGGACGGCGGCGCTCCTTGACGGTGCGAACGATGACCGCCTTGACGACGTCACCCTTCTTCACGTTGCCACCGGGGATCGCGTCCTTGACGGTGGCGACGATGACGTCACCGATACCCGCGTAGCGGCGACCGGAGCCGCCGAGCACACGGATGCAGAGGATCTCCTTCGCACCCGTGTTGTCGGCGACGCGCAGTCGCGACTCCTGCTGGATCACGTCTATCTCCTGGTTGTCTGCCGGTTCCCGGGGCGGGTGCGCCAGTGCACACCCGCCCCGAGCCTGGCGGAACGATTCCTAGGGAGTCCCCCTAGGAGGGATTACTTGGCCTTCTCGAGGATCTCGACGACGCGCCAGCGCTTGGTCGCGGACAGCGGCCGGGTCTCCATGAGGAGGACGCGGTCGCCGACACCCGCGGCGTTCTGCTCGTCGTGGGCCTTGAGCTTGTTCGTACGACGGATGACCTTGCCGTACAGCGCGTGCTTGACGCGGTCCTCGACGGCGACGACGACGGTCTTGTCCATCTTGTCGCTGACGACCAGACCCTCACGGGTCTTGCGGAAACCGCGGTCCGTCTTGGTCTCTTCAGTCACGTTGCTCTCGCTCATCAGGCGCTCTCCACCGTCTCGATGCCCAGCTCGCGCTCACGCATCAGGGTGTAGATCCGCGCGATGTCCTTGCGGACGGCCTTGAGCCGACCGTGGTTCTCGAGCTGGCCCGTCGCCGCCTGGAAGCGGAGGTTGAACAGCTCTTCCTTGGCCTCGCGGAGCTTCGCCAGAAGCTCCTCGTTGCCCAGCTCGCGCAGCTCGGACGCCTTGGTACCGGCCGACATCACGCTTCACCTGCCTCGCGCTTGACGATCTTGCACTTCATCGGCAGCTTGTGAGCCGCACGGGTCAGGGCCTCGCGCGCGATCTTCTCGTTGGGGTACGACAGCTCGAACATCACGCGTCCGGGCTTGACGTTGGCCACCCACCACTCCGGCGAACCCTTACCGGAACCCATGCGGGTCTCGGCCGGCTTCTTGGTGAGGGGGCGGTCCGGGTAGATGTTGATCCAGACCTTGCCGCCACGCTTGATGTGGCGGGTCATGGCGATACGAGCGGCCTCGATCTGACGGTTCGTCACGTACGCCGGGGTCAGCGCCTGGATGCCGTACTCGCCGAACGCAACCTGCGTGCCACCCTTGGACATGCCGTTGCGCTTGGGGTGGTGCTGCTTGCGGTGCTTGACCCTACGGGGGATCAGCATGTCGGTCAGGCCTCCGTTCCGGTGCTCTCAGCCGGAGCGGCGGACGCGGGAGCCTCGGCCTTGGGGGCCTCGGAACCAGCGGCCTGCTGCGGCTTGCGACCGCGCCGCTCGCCACCGCGGCCACCACGGGCCGGGCGGTCGGCGCCACCGCGGGCCGGGCGGTTACCCGCACGGGCGGCAGCGTTCTCGGCGCGGACCTCGGCGATGTTCTTGACGTCGCCCTTGTAGATCCAGACCTTCACACCGATGCGGCCGAAGGTCGTCTTGGCCTCGAAGAAGCCGTAGTCCACGTTCGCGCGGAGCGTGTGCAGGGGCACGCGGCCCTCGCGGTAGAACTCCGAGCGGGACATCTCGGCGCCGCCGAGGCGGCCACCGCACTGGATCTTGATGCCCTTGGCGCCGGCCTTCATGGCGGACTGCATGCTCTTGCGCATGGCCCGACGGAAGGAGACGCGGGAGGAGAGCTGCTCGGCGACGGCCTGGGCCACGAGCTGAGCGTCGGTCTCGGGGTTCTTGACCTCGAGGATGTTCAGCTGGACCTGCTTGCCCGTGAGCTTCTCGAGGTCGCCGCGGATGCGGTCGGCCTCGGCGCCACGGCGGCCGATGACGATGCCCGGACGCGCGGTGTGGATGTCCACACGCACACGGTCACGGGTGCGCTCGATCTCGACCTTGGAGATGCCGGCGCGCTCCATGCCGGACGTCATCATCCGACGGATGGCGACGTCTTCCTTGACGTAGTCCTTGTACAGCTTGTCGGCGTACCAACGCGACTTGAAGTCGGTCGTGACACCGAGCCGGAACCCGTGCGGGTTTACCTTCTGGCCCATTACCGGGTTCCTTCCTTGCTGCTGACGACCACGGTGATGTGGCTGGTCCGCTTGCGGATCCGGTAGGCGCGGCCCTGGGCGCGCGGACGGAACCGCTTCAGGGTCGGGCCCTCGTCGACGTACGCCTCGGAGACGTACAGGCTGTCGACGTCGGTGTGGTCGTAGTTGTGCGCGGCGTTGGCGATGGCGCTGTCCAGCACCTTGCCGACCGGCACGCTCGCGGCCTGCGGGGCGAAACGCAGGACCGCCTGAGCCTCCGTGGCGTTCAGGCCACGGATGAGGTCCACCACACGGCGGGCCTTCATGGGCGTGACGCGGATGTACCGCGCCTGGGCCCTGGCTTCCATGGTTGTCCCTTCGATGTTTGTCATGGTCATTCGCACCCCGCTGACTAGCGGCGCTTCGACTTCCGGTCTTCCTTGACGTGGCCCCGGAAGGTGCGGGTCGGCGAGAACTCGCCGAGCTTGTGGCCGACCATCGACTCGGTGACAAACACCGGGATGTGGGTCTTGCCGTTGTGCACCGCGATCGTGTGGCCGAGCATGGCCGGGACGATCATCGAGCGGCGGGACCAGGTCTTGATGACGTTCTTGGTGCCGGCTTCGTTCTGGGCGTCCACCTTCTTGATCAGGTGGTCGTCGACGAAGGGCCCCTTCTTCAAGCTACGAGGCATCTCAACCCGTCCTTAGCGCTTCTTGTTCGTCTTGCGGCGGCGGACGATGTACTTGTTCGACGCCTTCTTGGGCGAACGAGTACGGCCTTCCTTCTTGCCCCACGGGGACACGGGGTGACGACCACCGGAGGTCCGGCCCTCACCACCACCGTGCGGGTGGTCCACCGGGTTCATGACCACACCACGGACGGTCGGGCGGACGCCCAGCCACCGCTTGCGGCCCGCCTTGCCCCAGTTGATGTTGCTCTGCTCGGCGTTGCCGACCTCGCCCACAGTGGCGCGGCAGCGGACGTCGACCAGGCGGATCTCACCGGACGGCATGCGCAGGTGGGCCATCTGGCCCTCCTTCGCGAGCAGCTGCACGGAGGCGCCGGCGGAGCGGGCGAACTTCGCGCCGCCGCCGGGACGCAGCTCGATGGCGTGCAGCGTGGTACCGACCGGGATGTTGCGCAGGGCGAGGTTGTTGCCCGGCTTGATGTCGGCCCCGGGACCGTTCTCGATGCGGTCGCCCTGCTGCAGGCCGCGCGGCGCGAGGATGTAGCGCTTCTCGCCGTCGGCGTAGTGCAGCAGCGCGATGCGCGCGGTGCGGTTGGGGTCGTACTCGATGTGCGCGACCTTCGCCGGCACGCCGTCCTTGTCGTGACGACGGAAGTCGATCACGCGGTAGGCGCGCTTGTGGCCACCACCCTGGTGGCGGACGGTCACACGACCGGAGTTGTTACGGCCACCCTTGCTGTGCAGGGGGCGGACCAACGACTTCTCCGGCGTGGACCGCGTGACCTCGACGAAGTCGGCGACGCTGGCACCACGACGGCCAGGAGTCGTCGGCTTGTACTTGCGGATACCCATTTCTCAGTCCTCGTCCGATTCCGGACGATCCTGACCGCTTACGCGGTCGGACCGCCGAAGATGTCGATACGGTCGCCCTCGGCGAGGGTCACGATCGCGCGCTTGGTGGACGCACGCTGGCCGAAGCCGGTGCGGGTCCGCTTGCGCTTGCCCTGGCGGTTGATCGTGTTGACCCCGGTGACCTTGACCGAGAAGACCGACTGGACGGCCTCCTTGATCTGGGTCTTGTTGGCACGCGGGTCCACGACGAAGGTGTACTTGCCCTCGTCGAGCAGCGCGTAGCTCTTCTCGGAGACGACCGGCTTGAGCAGCACGTCACGGGGGTCCGTGAAGGACTTGCTCAGCGGGGTCTCGACGGTGTTCTTGCCCTCGGCGGCGTGGCGACGCGCCTTGGCGACGCGAGCGGCCTTGGCCTTCTTCGCCGCCTTGGAGGCGATTGCGGGGTGACGGATAGCCATCAGACCTCGCTCCCTTCGGTGTCATTGGCCTTCGGGCCCGACACGAAGGACTCGAAAGCGGCCTTGGTGAAGACCACGTCGTCCGAGACGAGAACGTCGTACGTGTTCAGCTGGCCCGGCTCCAGGATGTGGACCTGGGGCAGGTTGCGGGCGGACAGCCACGCGGCCTCGTCGGCGCGGTCGACGACCAGGAGCAGGTTCTTGCGCTCCGAGATCTTGCCGAACAGCGTCTTGGCGGCCTTCGTCGACGGGGTCTCGCCCTCGACGACGCCGGAGACGACGTGGATGCGGTTGTGGCGGGCCCGGTCGGTGAGGGCGTGACGCAGGGCGGCAGCCTTCATCTTCTTCGGGGTCCGCTGCGAGTAGTCACGCGGCACGGGACCGTGCACGACGCCACCACCGGCGAACTGCGGCGCGCGGGTCGAACCCTGACGGGCGCGACCGGTGCCCTTCTGGCGGTACGGCTTCTTGCCACCGCCGCGGACCTCGCCACGGGTCTTGGTCTTGTGCGTGCCCTGACGGGCCGCGGCCAGCTGCGCGACGACGACCTGGTGGATCAGCGGAATGCTGACCTTCTCGACGTCGAAGATCTCCGCGGGGAGCTCGACGGAACCGGCCTTGTCGCCCGCCGGCGAAAGGATGTCAACAGTGCTCATTACCTCAGGCCCCCTTGGCCGCGGTGCGGACCAGGACGAGGCCGCCGTTCGGACCGGGAACCGCGCCCTTGATGAGCAGCAGACCCTTCTCCGCGTCAACGGCGTGGACGGTCAGGTTCTGGGTGGTGACCCGCTCGTTGCCCATGCGACCCGCCATGCGGAGGCCCTTGAACACACGGCCCGGGGTGGCGCAGCCACCGATGGAACCGGGGGAGCGGTGCTTGCGCTGGGTGCCGTGTCCGGCGCCGAGGCCACGGAAGTTGTGGCGCTTCATGACACCGGCGAAGCCCTTGCCCTTGCTCTTGCCGGTCACGTCGACCTTCACGCCGGCCTCGAACACCTCAGCGGTGATCTCCTGGCCGAGCGTGTACTCGGAGGCGTCCGCGGTGCGGATCTCGACGAGGTGGCGACGGGGGGTGACGTCGGCCTTGGCGAAGTGGCCCTTGAGGGGCTTGTTCACCTTGCGCGGGTCGATCTCGCCGAAAGCGATCTGGACGGACTCGTAGCCGTCGACATCGTTCGTACGGACCTGGGTGACGACGTTGGGGCCGGCCTTGACGACGGTGACCGGGACGACGCGGTTGTTCGCGTCCCACACCTGCGTCATGCCGAGCTTCTCGCCCAGGATGCCCTTGATCTGCTTAGCCATCTCTCAGATCACCGGCCTCAGAGCTTGATCTCGATGTCGACACCGGCCGGGAGGTCGAGTCGCATCAGAGAGTCAACGGTCTTGGGGGTGGGGTCGAGGATGTCGATCAGGCGCTTGTGCGTCCGCATCTCGAAGTGCTCGCGCGAGTCCTTGTACTTGTGCGGCGACTTGATGACGCAGTACACGTTCTTCTCAGTGGGCAGCGGCACCGGGCCCGCGACCGACGCACCAGTGCGGGTCACCGTCTCGACGATCTTCTTCGCCGAGGAGTCGATGACCTCGTGGTCGTAGGCCTTGAGCCGGATGCGGATCTTCTGTCCCGCCATGGCTACTCAGTAGTCCTGTCTCTCTTACGCTCTGGAACCCGGTGGATTCCTTCTGCTGCCTTCGTTCCTCCGACCCACGCGGTCGGGCGTGTCGCGCTCCCGCTGACACAGATGTCCCTTGTTCGAACATCCCTGCGGGATTGCACACGGCCCTGCCGGAACCGCGAGCCGGGGGCGGAAGGCCCACCGGGTGCCTGGCCGGTGCCGCGCCCACGCTTCCCGGAAGATTCCCGTACGTCCGCCCCAGTGCTGCCGTAGTGGCAGTTAGGACGACGAGTACTGTGGGACTCGCTTCCGGTCCCCCCGGCGGGAGGCGCGCAGCATCAACACTCGACCGAGCAACTCGGACAGTCTGCCATACGGGGCAACGCCGACGCCAATCGAGCCGGAGAGAATACCCCGGGGGTGACGAAGGTCAAACCAGGGGCTCGTTTGATCCGTTCACTCGATCACTCGTGCGCCCATCGTCCCATTACGGCCCGTGACCTCGGAAACGAAGCCGGCCCAGGTGGCGGGTGAGAGGGCCAGGCGGGGGCCGTGCGTGTGCTTGGAGTCGCGGACGTGGACGGTGTGGGGGGTGGCTATGGCGATCTCGACGCGGGAGTCGCCGTCAGGGCCACTGCTGTAGCTGCTCTTGAACCACGCCGGTTCAGCGTTGCGGATGCAACAGCCCGTTGATGCTGATGCTTTCGTACACCCCGATCTCAACAGCCTGCCCCTCCAACTTGGCCAGCTCCCGCACCTTCTTGGGATACCGAACCTTCTTCACGTCCTCCCAAGCCGCCGCGATGAGCCCACCCGCCCCCAGCACCTCGTCGGCCGTGACGAGGTACTCCTGCCGGGGAATCCGCTTGCCGCCCTCGATCTTGTAGACCAGGTCCTCCCCGTATCCCAGTCCGCCTCGCCCTTGAGCCGTGCCTCAGGCGCCCTACCCGTACGCCCGGTCCGGACAGCCCGGACACCACTGGACAAGCTCCGGACAATCACCCTACGCACCCGCTGAGTCACTGTTCACAGTAAGCAGTGACCGCCACGCTGAGGGTTGTGAAGCAGAAATCCCCCGAACAACTGTGCTCCTGGGGCCTGCCGTTGGACCCGGCGGCACAGCTCATCGCGGAGTTGTCGACCAACGCCGCAACCCACGGCCGCGTCCCGGGGCGCGACTTCCGCCTGCTTCTCTACGTCGTGGCCGACACCCTCCGCATCGAGGTCACGGACACCTGCGACGACCGACTGCCGACGCTCCGACGCCCCACCCCGGATTCGGAGTCCGGCCGCGGCCTGCTCGTCGTCGACACCCTCGCCGACCGCTGGGGCGTCACCCCGGGCCTGCCCCCGCGCAAGACCGTCTGGGCGGAACTCACCCGGTGACTCCAAGCTGACCGGCAGCCGGCCGAAGCACCGGAACCCAACACCTCACGCTCCGGTGCCGCGAGCGGTCTCCCTCAAGGACCACGAGGAGGAAAGAACCCCCACCAAACCCCACCCCTCCCGCCCAGGCCGCCGCCTCACTCGCGCGGGTGAACATCGCCAACTCGGCTGGATTCCCGGGCCCTTGCCTGCCCTACGCTCAGCGCAACACAACCGCAGACATGCGACGGCCCCCGCCGGGACGGCAATCCCAGTGCGAGGGCCTGACCACCGAGGAAGAAAGCCCCTTCCTGATGGATACGCAGAACCCTAGCGTGCCCTCGCGCGCCCACGCCCGGGTTGCCGGTAAGAAGCACCCGAACCGGCACCCCCACACCGGCCTGGTTCACGACAACACCCGCCACACCACCCGCTTCACGGTGATCGGCAACCACCTAGCCCAGCACGCGGAGCTGTCACTGCTCGCGATCGGGCTGGGCGTGCACATCCAGTCGCTCCCCGCGGGCGCCCGGGTCGACATCAAGTCCCTCGCCGCCCGCTTCCCGGAGGGCACGACCCGTATCGCCGCCGCCCTGCGCGAACTGGAGGCCCACGGCTACCTGCGGCGCGTACGCGAACGCGTCCCCGGCGGCCGGATCGTCACCCGCACGATCTCCTGCAACCAGCCAGGTCACAGCGGCGCTGGCGCTCCCCGCCCGGCCCCGGGGAAACGGACGAGGCCGCCCGGCGGGAAACCCCTCCCCGCCGTACCGCAACCGGCCTGCCTCTCCCCCGTCCTCCTCCGGCAGGCCACGGACCTCCTCGCATGCCTCCACCGCGACGACACCCGCCTCCTTCTTTCCTCCCACGACGCCGCCCTTCTCGCCCCCGGCGTCGCCGCCTGGCTCGAACGCGACGTCTCCCCCGCCGCCGTACGCCACGCCCTGACCACCGACCTCCCACCCGGGGCCCTGCACCGCCCGGCCGCCCTCCTGGCCCACCGCCTCACGGCCCAGCTGCCGCCCCCTCCCCCGTTCCGCGCACCCGCACCACCGCCGGTCACCCGGCACCCCCTACAGACATGTGACGGCTGCGACCGGGCCTTCCGCGCACCAGCCCCCGGCCGCTGCCGCGATTGCCGATCACGTCTCCTGGAGGCCGCTTAGCATGAAGGCAACGATCCTTGCCCCTGGGCACAGACGACGAGGAGCGAGCGCCATGACCATCGCCCCGGACAACCCGCGGCAGGGCACCTCCCACCTGTACCGGGCCATGCGCGACTTCGTTCAGTCCGCGGACGACGACCTCCCCGGCAAGTTCGAGATCACCAAGGAAGGGATCGTCCTCGACATGATGTCGCCCATGAAGCCGCACGAGCTCACCGTGCTGCGCGTCCGCAAGCGCCTGGAAAAGGTGATGCCGGACGAGATCGTGGCGCACACGGGTGAGCCCGACGTGGAGGACGAACCCGAGGGCATCATGCGCCGGCCAGACGTCATGGTGATCGCCGAGTCGGAGATGGAAGGAGAGGGCTCGTTCGACCCCCGGTCGCTCGTCGCCGCCGTAGAAGTCGTCTCCCGCTCCAACCCGGACAACGACTGGGTCACCAAGATGCGCGACTACCCCCTCATCGGCATCCCCGTCTACGCCGTCTTCGACCCCCGCACCGGCACGGGCACCGTCCTCACCGACATCCACAGCACACCGAACGGCCCCCGCTACGCCACGCGCAAGGACTTCGTCTACGGCGAGGACGTGACGATCGCCGACTGGACGATCGCGACGGACGGCCTGCCCCTCTATCCACAGGAGTGATCCGGCACCCCGGACACAGCAAAGGGGCCCGCACGACCGAAGTCGTACGGGCCCCTCCGAGCCACTCAGGTCAGTGGACCCTCAAGCCAGTCCGAAGACTCACTTGTTGATCTTGGTGACCTGGCCGGCGCCCACGGTCCGACCACCCTCACGGATGGCGAACTTCAGGCCCTCCTCCATGGCGACGGGCTGGATGAGCTCCACCTTCATCTCGGTGTTGTCACCCGGCATGACCATCTCGGTGCCCTCGGGGAGGGTCACCACGCCGGTCACGTCCGTCGTACGGAAGTAGAACTGCGGACGGTAGTTGTTGAAGAACGGCGTGTGGCGGCCACCCTCGTCCTTGGACAGGATGTAGGCCTGCGCCTCGAACTCCGTGTGCGGCGTGACCGAGCCCGGCTTGATGATGACCTGGCCGCGCTCGACGTCCTCGCGCTTGATGCCACGGAGCAGCAGACCGACGTTCTCACCGGCCTGGCCCTCGTCGAGCAGCTTGCGGAACATCTCGATGCCGGTGACCGTGGTGGTGGTCTTCTCCGGCTTGATGCCGATGATGTCGACGGTCTCGTTGACCTTCAGGACACCACGCTCGATACGGCCGGTGACGACCGTACCGCGACCGGTGATCGTGAAGACGTCCTCGATCGGCATGAGGAACGGCTTGTCGACGTCGCGCTCCGGCTCCGGGATGGCGGTGTCGACGGCGTTCATGAGCTCGAGGACGGAGTTGCCCCACTCCTTGTCGCCCTCGAGGGCCTTCAGAGCGGAGACCTTGACGACGGGAACGTCGTCGCCCGGGAACTCGTACTCGGAGAGCAGCTCACGGACCTCGAGCTCGACGAGCTCCAGGATCTCCTCGTCGTCCACCATGTCGGCCTTGTTCAGGGCGACGACGATGTACGGAACGCCGACCTGGCGGGCCAGGAGCACGTGCTCCTTGGTCTGCGGCATCGGGCCGTCGGTGGCGGCGACCACGAGGATGGCGCCGTCCATCTGCGCGGCACCCGTGATCATGTTCTTGATGTAGTCCGCGTGACCGGGGCAGTCGACGTGGGCGTAGTGACGCGTCTCGGTCTGGTACTCGACGTGCGCGATGGAGATGGTGATACCGCGCTGGCGCTCCTCAGGAGCCTTGTCGATCTGGTCGAAGGCCGAGGCCTCGTTCAGGTCCGGGTACGCGTCGTGCAGCACCTTGGTAATGGCGGCCGTGAGGGTCGTCTTACCGTGGTCGATGTGACCGATGGTGCCGATGTTGACGTGCGGCTTAGTCCGCTCGAACTTCGCCTTCGCCACTGGGGTCCTCCTGTGGAGTGGTTCTGGTACGCCTTACTCATCGGCGCCAGGTGATCTTTGCTGGAAAGCCCGGGCCCCGGGGCATTCTCACCACGATTGCGGCGGAATGCCCCTCAAGGCTCCGGAGTCAAGCCTACGGCGTGTAGACGCGGTGCGTTACTCGCCCTTGGCCTTCGCGATGATCTCCTCGGCGACGTTCCGCGGAACCTCGGCGTAGGAGTCGAACTGCATGGAGTAGCTCGCACGGCCGGACGTCTTGCTGCGCAGGTCGCCGACGTAGCCGAACATCTCCGAAAGGGGCACGAGGCCCTTCACGACGCGGGCACCGGCCCGCTCCTCCATGGCCTGGATCTGACCACGGCGGGAGTTGATGTCGCCGATGACCTCACCCATGTAGTCCTCGGGCGTGGTGACCTCGACGGCCATCATCGGCTCGAGCAGCACGGGGCTGGCCTTGCGCGCGGCCTCCTTGAAGGCCTGCGAACCGGCGATCTTGAACGCGAGCTCGGAGGAGTCGACCTCGTGGTAGGCACCGTCGAGCAGCGTCACGCGGACACCGGTCATCTCGTAACCGGCGAGGATGCCGAACTGCATGGCCTCCTGCGCACCGGCGTCCACCGAAGGGATGTACTCCTTCGGCACACGGCCACCGGTCACCTTGTTGATGAACTCGTACGAGGCGTCGCCGCCCTCGATCGGCTCGATCGCGATGATGACGCGGGCGAACTGGCCGGTACCACCCGTCTGCTTCTTGTGGGTGAACTCGACCTTCTCGACGGCCTTGCGGATCGTCTCGCGGTAGGCGACCTGCGGCTTGCCGACGTTGGCCTCGACCTTGAACTCACGGCGCATGCGGTCGACCAGCACCTCGAGGTGCAGCTCGCCCATACCGCCGATGATGGTCTGGCCGGTCTCCTCGTCCGAGTGGACCTGGAAGGACGGGTCCTCCTCGGCCAGGCGCTGGATCGCGACGCCCAGCTTCTCCTGGTCGCCCTTCGACTTGGGCTCGATGGCGACCTGGATGACCGGCGCCGGGAAGTCCATGGACTCCAGGATCACCGGGTTCTTGTCGTCGGACAGCGTCTCACCGGTGGTGGTCTGCTTCAGGCCCATGACGGCGACGATGTCGCCGGCGCCCACCGACTCGATCTCCTCACGCTTGTTGGCGTGCATGCGGTAGATCTTGCCGATGCGCTCCTTCTTGCCCTTGACGGAGTTGAGCACCTGCGTGCCCGACTCCAGGCGGCCCGAGTAGACCCGGACGAAGGTGAGCTTGCCGAGGTGCGGGTCGCTCATGATCTTGAACGCGAGCGCGGCGAGGGGCTCCTCGTCCGACGGCTTGCGCGCGATGACCTGCTCCGGGTCCTTGACGTCGTGGCCCTCGATGGCCTCGACGTCGAGCGGGGTGGGCAGGTAGCGCACGACCGCGTCGAGCAGGGGCTGGACGCCCTTGTTCTTGAACGCGGTGCCGCAGAACACGGGGGTGACGGTGGTGCCGCCGCCCTTGCCGGACGCGATGGTGATGCGACGGATCGCGGCGTAGAGCTGCTCCACGGTGGGCTCGGTGCCCTCCAGGTACAGCTCCATCAGCTCTTCGTCGTTCTCGGCGACGGCCTCGAGCAGCTTGCCGCGGTACTCCTCGGCAGCCTCGGCGTGGGTGTCCGGGATGTCGACGGTGTCGTACATCTCGCCCTTGGTCGCCTCGGCCGACCAGACCAGGGCCTTCATCGTCACGAGGTCGATGACGCCCTTGAAGTCCGCCTCCGCGCCGATCGGCAGCTGCATGACCAGCGGCTGCGCGCCCAGGCGGTCGGAGATCATGTCCACGCAGCGGTGGAACTCGGCACCGGTACGGTCCAGCTTGTTGACGAAGCAGATGCGCGGCACGCCGTAACGGTCGGCCTGACGCCACACCGTCTCGGACTGCGGCTCGACACCGGCGACGCCGTCGAACACCGTCACGGCACCGTCGAGCACGCGCAGGGAGCGCTCCACCTCGACGGTGAAGTCGACGTGACCCGGGGTGTCGATGATGTTGATGGTGTAGTCGTCGCCCTCGAGCGGCCAGTGACAGGTGGTGGCAGCAGAGGTGATCGTGATGCCACGCTCCTGCTCCTGCTCCATCCAGTCCATGGTGGCAGCGCCGTCGTGGACCTCACCGATCTTGTACGAAACGCCGGTGTAGAACAGGATCCGCTCGGTGGTGGTCGTCTTGCCCGCGTCGATGTGGGCCATGATCCCGATGTTGCGGACCCTGGCCAGGTCAAGCGAAGTGGTAGCCATAAGGCTTCAGTCTTCTCTCGGTCTCGATGGGGTCTGCGACTACCAGCGGTAGTGCGCGAAGGCCTTGTTGGACTCGGCCATCTTGTGCGTGTCCTCGCGCTTCTTCACAGCGGCGCCCAGGCCGTTGCTGGCGTCGAGGAGCTCGTTGAGCAGACGCTCGGTCATGGTCTTCTCGCGACGGGCGCGGGAGTAACCGACGAGCCAGCGCAGCGCCAGGGTGTTGGCACGGCCGGGCTTGACCTCGACCGGAACCTGGTAGGTGGCACCACCGACACGGCGGGACTTGACCTCGAGGGTCGGCTTGATGTTCTCGAGAGCGCGCTTCAGCGTGATGACCGGGTCGTTGCCGGTCTTCTCGCGCAGGCCCTCCATGGCGCCGTAGACGATGCGCTCGGCGGTGGAGCGCTTGCCGTTCAGCAGCACCTTGTTGATCAGGGAGGTCACCAGAGGAGAGCCGTAGACCGGGTCGATGATGACCGGGCGCTTCGGGGCGGGGCCCTTACGAGGCATTCTTACTTCTCCTTCTTGGCGCCGTAGCGGCTGCGGGCCTGCTTGCGGTTCTTGACACCCTGGGTGTCGAGCGAGCCGCGGATGATCTTGTAGCGAACACCCGGCAGGTCCTTCACACGGCCGCCGCGCACGAGCACGATGGAGTGCTCCTGCAGGTTGTGTCCCTCACCCGGAATGTAGGCCGTGACCTCGATGCCGCTGGTCAGACGCACACGCGCGACCTTACGGAGGGCCGAGTTCGGCTTCTTCGGGGTGGTCGTGAACACACGCGTGCAGACGCCACGACGCTGAGGGGAACCCTCGAGTGCGGGCGTCTTGTTCTTCTCGACCTTGTCCTGCCGGCCCTTGCGGACCAGCTGCTGGATCGTAGGCACTACTTCTCCGGTTTCTGTGTGCCGATGGGTACAGCTAACCTGGAACGTCGCCGACCCACGCGGTCGGGTGTGTCGAATCCCGCGGACTCCCGCCGCCAGGCAGAATTAAGCGCAGATTACGGTGGCCGGTATCAGCTCGCCGTGCGGTTGAAGGCACGCACGGGAGCCAGGGCACACCCCAGGCACAAGGTCTGAGCGTACCTATCGCATTCGCTGCGGTCAAAACAAATGGGCGCCGCCCGCATCGCCAGGCGGGACATGTCAAGACCCTCGGCCGTTGTCGATCTTCAATTCAGTGGCGGCTGTCCGATTTGCACATATTCCTCGCACGCATTCCTCGCATGCGTGTCCTGCGCATGATCAGCCGGCCGCGATGGACACCACGGTGAGCAACACCAGGACGAGTGCCCAGCCTGCCGTGGACAACCATCCGAGTACGAGCCCGGTCAGCGCGAGCCCGTCCCCCAGCTCCCCGCGGCTGCGGATCTCGGCCCGCGCCACATGCCCGAGGACGACGGCCGGGATCCCGGTCAGCCCCATGCTCGGCACGCACAGCAGCCCGCACACCGCGGCGGCGACCGCCTTCCCGTTCGTCTGCGGCCGCGGCACCGGCAGGAACGCCGGCGGCACGGACACGGCCGGCACCGACTGCGGCAAGGGCCCCTGGGGCAGATCCGCGACGAGCAGCGCCAGCTCCCCCACGGTCCGCGCGGCATACGCCCGCGCCACCCGCTTCTCGAACTCCGGGTGCTCCAACCGCCCCTCGCCGTATCCCGCTCTGAGCACGTCCACGGCCCGCTCCCGATCGGCGTGCGAGGCCAGCATCGACGGCACCCTGGCCCCCTGCCAGGGCTGCCAGGACGGATAGGGCGGCTGCGACACGGAGCACCTCCCCGGAACCGGAGTCCTTCCATGATGCGCCGATCCGGGGCTTTCCCGCACCGGGGCGTCAGCGGCCAGGGGTGAAGCGTCGGCCAGGCGGCGCCCGCCGCCGCCGGTGCGCCCGGGAGCGCTCCGCGGGGCCGCGGAGAGGCTCGGCGGCCCCGAAGCCCGGAGCAGGGCGTACGAGACTCCTCGCACCGCCCCGCCCCCTCGCCGCGGGAACGCCGAAGGGCGGCCACCCCAAAGGATGGCCGCCCTCCGTTCAAGCGACTCGCTTACTGGTTGTACGGACCGTAGTCGTAGTCCTCCAGCGGAACGGCCTGGCCGGAGCCCGTGCCGAACGGCGAGTAGTCGATGTCGTCGTAGCCGACGGCCGAGTACATCGCGGCCTTGGCCTCCTCGGTCGGCTCGACCCGGATGTTGCGGTAGCGGGACAGACCCGTACCGGCCGGGATGAGCTTACCGATGATGACGTTCTCCTTGAGGCCGATGAGCGAGTCGGACTTGGCGTTGATCGCCGCGTCCGTGAGGACTCGCGTCGTCTCCTGGAAGGACGCCGCCGACAGCCAGGACTCCGTGGCCAGCGAGGCCTTGGTGATACCCATGAGCTGCGGACGACCGGAGGCCGGGTGACCGCCCTCCTGGACCACACGACGGTTCTCGTGCTCGAACTTCGAGCGCTCGACCAGCTCGCCGGGCAGCAGCTCGGCGTCGCCGGACTCGATGATCGTCACGCGGCGGAGCATCTGCCGGATGATGATCTCGATGTGCTTGTCGTGGATCGACACACCCTGCGAGTTGTAGACCTTCTGGACCTCGCCGACCAGGTGGACCTGGACGGCACGCTGGCCCAGGATGCGCAGCACGTCGTGCGGGTTGGTGGCACCCACGGTGAGCTTCTGGCCCACCTCGACGTGC
This sequence comes from Streptomyces sp. SudanB52_2052, assembly GCF_964272415.1. Lineage (NCBI taxonomy): Bacteria > Bacillati > Actinomycetota > Actinomycetes > Kitasatosporales > Streptomycetaceae > Streptomyces > Streptomyces sp. SudanB52_2052. Next base: position 3,711,107 of record NZ_OZ186796.1, read on the forward strand.
TCGCCCTCGCTGACCAGGAGTCGGGCGCGCTTCGAGATCGGGTAGGCCGTCTCGTCGCTGCCGTCGTCCGGGGTGATGACGATCTTCTTCGTCTTCTCGGTCTCCTCGATGCGAACGCGGCCGCTCGCCTCGGAGATCGGGGCGACACCCTTCGGGGTACGGGCCTCGAAGAGCTCGACGACACGCGGCAGACCCTGGGTGATGTCGTCACCGGCCACACCACCGGTGTGGAAGGTACGCATCGTCAGCTGGGTACCGGGCTCACCGATGGACTGGGCGGCGATGATGCCGACCGCCTCACCGATGTCGACCAGCTTGCCGGTGGCCAGCGAACGGCCGTAGCACATCGCGCAGGTGCCGACGGCGGACTCGCAGGTCAGGACCGAGCGGGTCTTGACCTCCTCGACGCCGCGGGAGACGAGCTCCTCGATGAGGACGTCGCCCAGGTCGGTGCCGGCCGGGGCCAGCACCTGCCCGTCGACGACGATGTCCTCGGCGAGGCAGCGCGCGTACACGGAGGTCTCGACGTTCTCCGTCTTGATCAGCGCGCCCTCGGCGTTCCGGTCGGCGATCTTCAGACGCAGACCGCGCTCGGTGCCGCAGTCCTCCTCGCGAATGATGACGTCCTGGGAGACGTCGACCAGACGACGCGTGAGGTAACCCGAGTCGGCGGTACGCAGAGCGGTGTCCGCCAGACCCTTACGGGCACCGTGCGTGGAGATGAAGTACTCCAGCACGGACAGACCCTCACGGAACGACGCCTTGATCGGACGCGGGATCGTCTCGTTCTTCGCGTTCGACACCAGACCACGCATACCGGCGATCTGACGCATCTGCATCATGTTGCCTCGTGCACCCGAGTTCACCATCATGAAGATCGGGTTGGTCTTCGGGAAGTTGTCGTTCATCGCCTCGGCGACCTCGTTGGTCGCCTTGGTCCAGATCGCGATGAGCTCCTGCGTGCGCTCGTCCTTGGTGATCAGACCGCGCTCGTACTGCTTCTGGACCTTCTCGTCCTGCGCCTCGTAGCCACGGACGATCTCCTTCTTCGCCTCGGGGACGACGACGTCGGAGATCGCGACGGTGACGCCGGAGCGGGTGGCCCAGTAGAAGCCGGCCGCCTTCAGGTTGTCGAGCGTCGCCGCCACGATGACCTTCGGGTAGCGCTCGGCGAGGTCGTTGACGATCTCGGAGAGCTGCTTCTTGCCGACCTCGTAGTCGACGAACGGGTAGTCCTCGGGCAGCAGCTCGTTGAAGAGCGCACGGCCCAGCGTGGTGTTCAGCCGGAAGCTGTCACCCTGCTGCCACTCGGGCTCACCCTCCTCACGCGCCGGCGGGGTCCAGCCGCGCGGCGGGATGGTGCCGACCGGGAAGCGGACGTCGATCTTCGACTGGAGCGACAGCTCGCCCGCGTCGAAGGCCATGATCGCCTCCGCGACCGAGGCGAAGGAACGGCCCTCGCCCTTGAGGTCGCGCATCTCGCCGTCGGTGGTGAGGAAGAACAGACCGAGGACCATGTCCTGGGTCGGCATCGTCACCGGACGGCCGTCGGCCGGCTTGAGGATGTTGTTCGAGGACAGCATCAGGATGCGGGCCTCGGCCTGCGCCTCCGCGGACAGCGGCAGGTGCACGGCCATCTGGTCACCGTCGAAGTCCGCGTTGAACGCGGTGCAGACGAGCGGGTGGATCTGGATGGCCTTGCCCTCGACCAGCTGCGGCTCGAAGGCCTGGATGCCGAGGCGGTGCAGCGTGGGCGCACGGTTCAGCAGAACCGGGTGCTCCGCGATGACCTCTTCCAGCACGTCGTACACGACCGTGCGGCCGCGCTCGACCATGCGCTTGGCGCTCTTGATGTTCTGCGCGTGGTTCAGGTCGACCAGGCGCTTCATCACGAACGGCTTGAAGAGCTCCAGCGCCATCGCCTTGGGCAGACCGCACTGGTGCAGCTTCAGCTGCGGACCGACGACGATCACGGAACGCGCGGAGTAGTCCACACGCTTACCGAGCAGGTTCTGACGGAAGCGACCCTGCTTGCCCTTCAGCATGTCGCTGAGGGACTTCAGCGGGCGGTTACCGGGACCGGTGACCGGACGGCCACGGCGGCCGTTGTCGAACAGCGCGTCCACGGCCTCCTGGAGCATGCGCTTCTCGTTGTTCACGATGATCTCGGGCGCACCGAGGTCGAGAAGGCGCTTCAGGCGGTTGTTCCGGTTGATCACACGGCGGTACAGGTCGTTCAGGTCGGAGGTCGCGAAGCGGCCACCGTCCAGCTGCACCATCGGGCGGAGGTCCGGCGGGATGACCGGCACGCAGTCGAGCACCATGCCCTTGGGGCTGTTGCTGGTCTGCAGGAACGCGGAGACGACCTTCAGGCGCTTGAGCGCACGGGTCTTCTTCTGGCCCTTGCCGGTACGGATGATCTCGCGGAGCTTCTCGGCCTCCTCGTCGAGGTCGAAGGACTCCAGGCGCTTCTGCAGCGCCGCGGCACCCATCGAGCCGTCGAAGTACGTGCCGAAGCGGTCACGCAGCTCGCGGTAGAGCAGCTCGTCGCCCTCCAGGTCCTGGACCTTGAGGTTCTTGAAGCGGTTCCACACCTCGTCGAGACGGTCGATCTCGCGCTGGGCGCGGTCGCGCAGCTGCTTCATCTCGCGCTCGGCACCCTCGCGCACCTTGCGGCGCACGTCGGCCTTGGCGCCCTCGGCCTCCAGCTCGGCCAGGTCGGTCTCGAGCTTCTTGGCGCGGGCCTCCAGGTCGGCGTCGCGGCGCTGCTCGATCTGCTGGCGCTCGACGGAGACATGGGCCTCCAGCGAGGGCAGGTCGCGGGTGCGGCGCTCCTCGTCGACGTACGTGATCATGTACGCCGCGAAGTAGATGACCTTCTCCAGGTCCTTCGGGGCCAGGTCGAGCAGGTAGCCCAGACGCGACGGAACGCCCTTGAAGTACCAGATGTGCGTGACGGGAGCGGCCAGCTCGATGTGGCCCATCCGCTCACGGCGCACCTTGGCGCGAGTCACCTCGACACCGCAGCGCTCACAGATGATGCCCTTGAAGCGGACGCGCTTGTACTTGCCGCAGTAGCACTCCCAGTCCCGGGTCGGACCGAAGATCTTCTCGCAGAAGAGTCCGTCCTTTTCGGGCTTGAGGGTGCGGTAGTTGATGGTCTCGGGCTTCTTGACCTCGCCGTGGCTCCACTGACGGATGTCGTCAGCGGTGGCCAGACCGATCCGGAGCTCGTCGAAGAAGTTGACGTCGAGCACTATGCGTCAATCCCTCTCAGGGTTGTAAGTCTTTGGTCTGAAACGGGGGTCCTGGGGCCGGGGACCTGCGAAGCGCAGGCCCCCGGACTCCCGTCAGACCTCTTCGACGCTGCTCGGCTCACGCCGGGACAGGTCGATGCCGAGCTCCTCCGCAGCGCGGAAGACGTCCTCGTCGGTGTCACGCATCTCGATGGACATACCGTCGCTGGACAGCACCTCCACGTTCAGGCAGAGAGACTGCATCTCCTTGATGAGCACCTTGAAGGACTCGGGGATGCCGGGCTCGGGGATGTTCTCGCCCTTGACGATGGCCTCGTAGACCTTCACGCGGCCGGTGACGTCGTCGGACTTGATGGTCAGCAGCTCCTGGAGGGCGTAGGCGGCGCCGTACGCCTCCAGCGCCCACACCTCCATCTCACCGAAGCGCTGGCCACCGAACTGGGCCTTACCACCCAGCGGCTGCTGGGTGATCATGGAGTACGGACCGGTCGAGCGGGCGTGCAGCTTGTCGTCGACCAGGTGGTGCAGCTTGAGGATGTACATGTACCCGACCGAGATCGGGTCCGGGAACGGCTCGCCGGAGCGGCCGTCGAACAGCCGGGCCTTGCCGGACGGGAGCACCATGCGCTCGCCGTCGCGGTTCGGGATGGTGTGGTTCAGCAGACCGGCCAGCTCGTCCTCACGGGCACCGTCGAAGACCGGCGTCGCGACGTTGGTCCGCGGCGGGACCTGGTCGGCGTCGATCGCCTGCAGACGCTGCGCCCAGTCCTCCGCCAGGCCGGAGACGTCCCAGCCCTGGCTGGCGAGCCAGCCGAGGTGGATCTCCAGGACCTGTCCCGGGTTCATTCGGGACGGCACACCCAGCGGGTTGAGGATGATGTCGACCGGGGTGCCGTCCTCCAGGAACGGCATGTCCTCGATCGGCAGGATCTTCGAGATGACGCCCTTGTTGCCGTGGCGGCCGGCGAGCTTGTCACCGTCGGTGATCTTGCGCTTCTGCGCGACGTAGACGCGCACCAGCTGGTTCACACCGGGGGGAAGCTCGTCGCCCTCCTCGCGGTCGAAGACGCGGACGCCGATGACCTTGCCGGTCTCGCCGTGCGGCACCTTCAGCGAGGTGTCACGGACCTCACGGGCCTTCTCACCGAAGATCGCGCGCAGCAGGCGCTCCTCGGGGGTCAGCTCGGTCTCACCCTTCGGGGTCACCTTGCCGACGAGGATGTCGCCGGCGATGACCTCGGCACCGATACGGATGATGCCGCGCTCGTCGAGGTCGGCGAGGACCTCCTCGGAGACGTTCGGGATGTCCCGGGTGATCTCCTCGGGGCCGAGCTTGGTGTCACGGGCGTCGACCTCGTGCTCCTCGATGTGGATCGAGGAGAGGACGTCGTCCTGCACGAGGCGCTGCGACAGGATGATCGCGTCCTCGTAGTTGTGACCCTCCCACGGCATGAACGCCACGAGCAGGTTCTTGCCCAGCGCCATCTCGCCGTTCTGGGTGGCCGGACCGTCGGCCAGGACCTGGCCCTCGATGATCCGGTCGCCCTCGTTGACGATGACCTTCTGGTTGACCGAGGTGCCCTGGTTGGAGCGGGCGAACTTGGCCAGGCGGTACGTGATGTACGTGCCGTCGTCGTTGGCGGTGGTGATGTAGTCCGCGGAGACCTCCTGGACCACACCGGGCTTCTCGGCCTTGACCACGTCGCCGGCGTCGACCGCGGAGCGGTACTCCATGCCGGTGCCGACGAGCGGGGACTCGGACTTAATCAGCGGCACGGCCTGACGCATCATGTTCGCGCCCATGAGGGCACGGTTGGCGTCGTCGTGCTCCAGGAAGGGGATCATGGCGGTCGCGACCGACACCATCTGGCGCGGCGAGACGTCCATGTAGTCCACGTCCTCGGGGCCGACGTAGTCGACCTCGCCGCCCTTGCGGCGGACGAGCACGCGGGCCTCGGCGAAGCGGAGGTCGTCCGTCAGCGGCGCGTTGGCCTGCGCGATGACGAAGCGGTCCTCCTCGTCGGCCGTGAGGTAGTCGACCTGGTCGGTGACCTGGCCCTCGAACACCTTGCGATACGGGGTCTCGACGAAACCGAACGCGTTCACGCGGCCGTAGGTGGCGAGCGAGCCGATCAGACCGATGTTCGGGCCTTCGGGGGTCTCGATCGGGCACATGCGGCCGTAGTGCGAGGGGTGCACGTCACGGACCTCGAAGCCGGCCCGCTCACGGGACAGACCACCCGGGCCGAGCGCGGACAGACGCCGCTTGTGCGTCAGACCCGACAGCGGGTTGTTCTGGTCCATGAACTGCGACAGCTGGCTGGTGCCGAAGAACTCCTTGATGGAGGCGACGACCGGCCGGATGTTGATCAGGGTCTGCGGCGTGATCGCCTCGACGTCCTGGGTCGTCATCCGCTCGCGGACGACACGCTCCATACGCGCCAGACCCGTACGGACCTGGTTCTGGATGAGCTCGCCGACGCTGCGCAGGCGGCGGTTGCCGAAGTGGTCGATGTCGTCGGTCTCGACGACCACGGAGGTGCCGTTGTCACCGACCGTCTCGGTCTCGCCGGCGTGCAGCTTCACCAGGTACTTGATCGTCGCGATGATGTCCTCGACGGTCAGGATCCCGGCGTCCAGCGGGGTGTCCGTGCCCAGCTTCTTGTTGACCTTGTAGCGGCCGACCTTGGCCAGGTCGTAGCGCTTGGGGTTGAAGTACAGGTTCTCCAGCAGCGTCTGCGCGGCCTCACGCGTGGGGGGCTCGCCCGGGCGCAGCTTGCGGTAGATGTCGAGCAGCGCGTCGTCCTGGCCCTGGGTGTGGTCCTTCTCCAGGGTGGCGCGCATGGACTCGTACTCGCCGAACTCCTCGAGGATCTGCTCGGTGGTCCAGCCGAGCGCCTTGAGCAGGACGGTGACGGACTGCTTGCGCTTGCGGTCGATGCGCACACCGACCATGTCGCGCTTGTCGATCTCCATCTCCAGCCAGGCACCCCGGGACGGGATGATCTTGGCGGAGAAGATGTCCTTGTCGGACGTCTTGTCGATGGAGGAGTCGAAGTAGACACCGGGGGAACGGACCAGCTGCGACACCACGACACGCTCGGTGCCGTTGATGACGAAGGTGCCCTTGTTGGTCATGAGCGGGAAGTCGCCCATGAAGACCGTCTGGGACTTGATCTCGCCGGTCTCGTTGTTGGTGAACTCGGCCGTGACGAAGAGCGGGGCCGCGTACGTGAAGTCGCGCTCCTTGCACTCGTCGATCGAGTTCTTCGGCGGCTCGAAGCGGTGGTCCCGGAACGTCAGCGACATCGACCCGCTGAAGTCCTCGATCGGGGAGATCTCCTCGAAGATCTCCTCGAGCCCGGACTTGGTGGGGACGTCCTGACCGTTCTCCAGAGCCTCCTCGACCCGACTCTGCCAGGCCGTGTTGCCGAGCAGCCAGTCGAAGCTCTCGGTCTGCAGCGCGAGCAGGTTGGGAACCTCGAGAGGCTCCTTGATCTTTGCAAAAGAGATGCGCAGCGGGGCGGTGCTGGCGCCGTTGTTCGTATTCGCGGTCGAGGCGTTGCGCGAGGCGGCCAAGAGGGGGTCCTTCCGAGGGCTCGGACTCACTACGCGCGTACCGGCCCCTCTCCCGTACACGGAGACAAGCTGGGCCGACGGGGCCGAAAGGCCTGGTCGGACGTGGTCTTGTCTCGATGCTCGGGCGAGGGCAGACCCCTGGTGACGGGCAGGGGACAGCTAACAGGCAGCGCAAAGGGTCAGTGTAGCCACTCGGCACACTGATGTCCAGTCCGGGTTGTCAGACCCGTGTTGACCCTCGTTGTTCCGCTCCTGCGACAAGGCCCTGCCCTCAACGCACGTTGATACTGCCCTCTTCGTCGCCGATCCATGCCTCGGATTCGGATCGTTGTGACGACGCGTCCTGAGAATTGCGCGCTGCGTGCGGTTCGTCAAGGCCCCCCTGCCCGAACCGGGGCCGTCCCAGAGACACGACGAAGATCACCATACCCCCCGCCACCGGGGGTGCAAGGCAACCGTGGCCGGACCCCTGAAACGCCGAAGAGCGACCACCCGGATGGATGATCGCTCCTCGGCGCTTACGCGTTACACGTCCAGGGGGACGTGTCGTGGATCCTGGCGGATCCGGGAGGTCTTACTTGACCTCGACGGAGGCACCGGCGCCCTCGAGGGCCTCCTTCGCCTTGTCGGCGGCCTCCTTGTTGACCTTCTCCAGAACCGGCTTCGGCGCACCGTCGACCAGGTCCTTGGCCTCCTTCAGGCCCAGGGAGGTGAGCTCGCGCACGACCTTGATGACCTGGATCTTCTTGTCACCGGCGCCGGAGAGGATGACGTCGAACTCGTCCTTCTCCTCCGGGGCCTCGGCGCCGGCGGCGGCACCGGCACCACCGGCGACGACGACCGGGGCGGCCGCGGCGGCGGTGACGTCGAACTTCTCCTCGAACGCCTTCACGAACTCGGAGAGCTCGATGAGGGTCATCTCCTCGAACTGCGCGAGCAGGTCTTCCTGGCTGAGCTTCGCCATGATTGGCGGTCCTTCCACTAAATCGGCAGGTGCCGGATGTACATGTGAGGCGGGCGTACGTGTGGCCCGCTACGGTCGCCGCGTTCAGGCAGCGGCGGCCGGGATGCGAGCCGAGTTACTCGGCACCGCCCTGCTCGTCCTGCTTGGCACGGAGCGCGTCCACGGTGCGGACGAGCTTCGACGGCAGCGCCTGGAAGACGGAGGCAGCCTGGGACTGCTTCGCCTTGAAGGCACCGGCCAGCTTGGAGAGCAGAACCTCGCGGGACTCGAGGTCCGCAAGCTTCTTGATCTCATCGGCGGACAACGCCTTGCCGTCAAGGACGCCGCCCTTGATGACCAGGTTGGGGTTGTCCTTGGCGAAGTCACGGAGACCCTTCGCCGCCTCGACCGGGTCACCGGTCACGAAGGCGACGGCCGACGAACCGGTGAAGAGGTCGTCGATCGTGGTGATCCCGGCCTCGTTGGCCGCAATCTTGGTCAGCGTGTTCTTCGCCACACGGTACTGAGCGTTCTCACCGAGTGAACGGCGCAGCTGCTGGAGCTGAGCCACGGTGAGACCGGTGTACGCGGTAACGACGGCGCCGTTGGAGTTGCGGAACTTGTCCCGCATCTCCTCGACGGCATCGACCTTGTCAGGCCTCGCCATGAGCCTCGGCCTCCTTCCGGGTGATTCGGACCGCGCGGACCCGAAGGAGGACTGGGGAAAACGAAACGCCCCGGCGCAAGCGCACGGGGCGTAGCTCGACCGGTTTCACGCACGCACGGGGGCGGCGGACTCCGGGAGCTTCTCCTGTGTCACCTGCGCGGGCCGTCCGCCGTTTCAGCGGATCCTTCGGCCACCGCGCCCTCGTCCGAGCGCGCGGTAACGACCAGCGGTCTTTGGCTTCTGTAGGAGGGTACGGGAACGAATCGCTGTCAAGCAAATCCGCCCGTACGACGGATCGGAGGGACCGGACGGATCAGCTCGCCTCGAGGTCCTTGAACAGGTCGGCGAGGTCGGCGACGTCCTTGGCGGGCGGCGCCTTGATCTCCACCGGCTTGTTGTAGTCGAGGAAGGTGATGGTCATGTCGAGCGGGCCCTTGTCGGCGTCGCCCTTCATCCGGAACTGCTTGGTGCGGTCGTCACCGTCGACCCACATGTCCATCGTGAGCTTGTCGATGCCCATCTTCTCGTACTGCTTGACGCTCTTTTCGCGCCGCTCGCGGGTCTCCGCGTCCTCCTTCTTCAGGGAGGCGCGCAGGTCGGCGAGGGTGACCGTGCCGGTGTAGTGGGTCGTCTCGACGCCGTCGACCTTCTCGGAGCCGACCTTCTTCACGTCCTTGGCGCCCGTGAGGAAGGTGGACTCCGCCGCCGGGTTCTGCTCGGCCTGGCTGGTGGAGCCCAGCTGGTCCAGCTCCTTGCCGGCGTCGGAGCCGGACAGGTCGAACTTCATCCAGGTCTTGCCGTCCATCTCCTTGGCCATCTCGGCTCCCCCACCGATGTACATGGCCTTGTCGACGAGACGGATCTCGGTCTCACCGGCGGTGGCCGCCTGGCCGGACGCCGAGACCTTCATGCTCATGGCGATCGTGGGCTTCAGGCGCATGGACGCCTCGCCCTCGACCTTGCCGGACTCCGGCGCCGTACCGCTCATGCGGTAGTGGAGGGACGTGATGTCCTCCGTGTTCTTGGCCGCCTTGGCGACGGCGGCCGCGGGCGTCATCTCCGGAGACTGCTCGGATCCGCAGCCGACGGCACCGGCGGCGAGAATCAGAGCGCCCAGGCCGGCGGCAGGTATGGATGTCTTTCTCATTGATTCCCCCCAAGGAATACATGCTTGCTGCACAGCAAGGCGGCGAGCCTATACCAGAGGGGCACAAGTGATCTATCCGCATTCTCGGGGAGGTCAGGGCGTACCGGTCCGCTTCCGCATCAGGTCCTCGAAGTCCCCGGTGTCGGACAGTGGAGGCCGCTCGGCCCGGACCCGCACGCCGTAGTCGCCGTAGTGGGCGGTCTGGGTCATCGGGCCCGTCGCCATCCGGGCCTTCTCCACCTTCTTGACGAGCAGGTTCCGCTTGTCGATCCAGATGTCGACGGTCTCGGTGGTGACACCGGCCTCGGTGAGCTGCTTCCGCAGGGCGGTGTCGGTGACGTCCGCCGCCTCGACGGTGCCGGACCAGTGCGTGGCGGGCCGGCCGCGCACGGTCTCCTCGCCGACCTTCCGGACGTCCTCGGAGGCCAGCAGGAGCTTCAGGGTCTGGTTGGGCGTGCTGGAGCGCATTCGGTCGCCGAGGTGGGTCCCGGAGCCGCCGGCCAGGGCCCCCAGGTCGTCGTAGGCGTACCTGATCCAGTTCTTGCCGCCGGTCTGCTCGGCGAACTTCTCGCCCATGCGCGCGTAGTAGGCGTCGGGCAGGTAGCGGGCCTCCATCGAGGTGCTGCCGAGCCGCCGCATGGTGTCGGCGACGGTGCCGCCGGTGTACGTGATGGTCAGGGTGCCGGTGATGCCGTCGCCCCAGCCGAGGGTGCCGTCGGCGGTCATGGACATCAGGGAGCCCATGGTGGTCGTGGACTCGACCCGGGCGGAGCCGGCCCGCTCGGTGGCGCGCTCGGCGGAGCGCAGGGCGGTCTGGGAGCTGCCGCGCGGGGCGCGGGTGTCCTCGCCGGGGCGGTCGGCGGGGTCCGGGGAGGTGCAGGCGGCCGACCCCGCCAGCGCGGTCACCAGCGCGAGCACCAGACCCGCTCGGCGCACGGTCGTGCCCTGCATACGTCCCCCCGTTCCCATCCGGTTCCCGCACGTTAACCCAGGCCGCGGACGCGCGTACCCGGAAAAGGGAACGGGCCCCGCACCTGTGAGAGGTGCGGGGCCCGTGACCGGTTGGGTGAGCCTGAAGGCTCAGACCGCGGCCGGGTCCTCCTCGACGAGGAGGTTGCGGGTGCGGTTCGGGTCGACCGGAATGCCGGGGCCCATCGTGGTGGTGATGGCGGCCTTCTTGATGTAGCGACCCTTGGCGGCGGACGGCTTCAGACGGAGGATCTCCTCCAGCGCGGCGCCGTAGTTCTCCACCAGCTTGCTGTCGTCGAAGGACACCTTGCCGATGATGAAGTGCAGGTTCGCGTGCTTGTCGACACGGAACTCGATCTTGCCGCCCTTGATCTCGGTGACGGCCTTGGCGACGTCGGGGGTGACGGTGCCGGTCTTCGGGTTCGGCATCAGACCACGCGGACCGAGCACGCGGCCGAGGCGGCCGACCTTGCCCATGAGGTCCGGGGTGGCGACGACGGCGTCGAAGTCCAGACGACCCTTCGACACCTCGTCGATCAGCTCGTCGGCGCCGACGATGTCGGCGCCCGCGGCACGCGCGGCCTCGGCACGGTCGCCGGTCGCGAAGACCAGGACCCGGGCGGTCTTACCGGTGCCGTGCGGGAGGTTCACGGTGCCACGGACCATCTGGTCGGCCTTGCGCGGGTCGACACCCAGACGGAAGGCGACCTCGACGGTGCCGTCGAACTTGGTCGTGGAGGTGTCCTTGGCGAGACGGACGGCCTCGAGCGGGGCGTAGAGCTTCTCCCGGTCGACCTTGGCGTCCGCAGCGCGAAGGGACTTGCTGCGCTTGCTCACTACTGCTCCTGTGGATTCTTAGGAGTCGTGGTCCGGGCCGAGCAGGCCCTGCCACTTCTGCTGATGGAGGTTGGGGCTCAGCCCTCGACCGTGACGCCCATGGAACGGGCGGTGCCGGCGATGATCTTCTCGGCGGCGTCCAGGTCGTTGGCGTTGAGGTCGGGCATCTTCGTGGTGGCGATCTCGCGGACCTGGTCACGCGTGATCTTCGCGACCTTGGTCTTGTGCGGCTCGCCGGAGCCCTTCTCGATGCCCGCGGCCTTCAGGATCATCTTGGCGGCCGGCGGGGTCTTGGTGATGAAGGTGAAGGAACGGTCCTCGTAGACCGTGATCTCCACCGGGATGACCCAGCCACGCTGCGACTCGGTCGCGGCGTTGTAGGCCTTGCAGAACTCCATGATGTTCACGCCGTGCTGACCCAGCGCGGGGCCGACCGGCGGGGCCGGGTTGGCGGCACCGGCCTGGATCTGGAGCTTGATGAGCCCCGTGACCTTCTTCTTCTTGGGAGGCATAGCTCTCCGGGTCCTTTCGATTCGGGTCCTGCCAGCGCCCGGGGACCACCCGGATGCAGGCATACCGCACAACGATAACGGGTATAGATGCGCGGCCAAAAACCGAGCAGGTCAGACAAGCGCCGGAGCGTTCGCCTGACCTGCGCGGAAGCGGTGAGTCCGGAAGAGGACTAGTTCTTCTGGATCTGGTCGAAGGAGAGCTCGACCGGCGTCTCGCGGCCGAAGATCTCCACGAGGCCCTTGACCTTCTTCGAGTCGGGGTTGATCTCGTTGATGGTCGCCTGCAGCGTGGCGAACGGGCCGTCGGTGACGGTGACCGAGTCGCCGACCTCGAAGTCCAGCACCTGGACCTCGACCTTGCGCTGCGGAGCGGGCTTGCCCTCGGCCTCGGCGGCCTCACGGGCGGCCTTCTCCTCGGCCTCCGGGGCGAGCATCTTGACGATCTCGTCCAGGGTCAGCGGGTACGGGTCGTAGGCGTTGCCCACGAAGCCGGTGACGCCGGGGGTGTTGCGGACGACACCCCAGGACTCGTTCGTCAGGTCCATGCGGACCAGGACGTAGCCCGGGAGCTTGTTCTGCTTGATCGTCTTGCGGTCGCCGTTCTTGATCTGGACGACCTCTTCCTGCGGCACCTCGGCCTGGAAGATGTAGTCCTCGACGTTCAGCGAGACGGCGCGCTGCTCCAGGTTGGTCTTCACGCGGTTCTCGTAGCCGGCGTAGGTGTGGATGACGTACCACTCGCCGGGCAGGACCCGCAGTTCCTCGCGGAGCTTCTCGATCGGGTCCCGGTCGTCCTCGGGCTCTTCCTCGGCCTCGTCCGCGACCTCTTCGGTCTCGGTCTCCGCCTCGGCGGCGTCGTCGTCCGCGACGGCGTCGGCAGCCTCGACCTCGGCGGAGGTCTCGGTGTCCTCGCTGTCCGCGCCCTCGACGATGTCGAGCTCGTCCTCGACGGACTCGACCGGCTCGATGGCGTCGTTCACGTTCGGGTCAGACACGGTGGCTGCTTCTTCCTGGATACATGGGGGTGGAACATGCGAAAGGAGCGCCGGGTACCTCGGCGCTCTTCGCTGGCGACTCAGCCGAACACGTACTTGGCGGCGTTGCTGAGCCCATAGTCAATCACGGTGACCAGGCCGATCATGATGACGACGAAGATGATCACCACGGTCGTGTACGTCGTGAGCTGGTTGCGGGTCGGCCAGACGACCTTGCGCAGCTCCGCGACGATCTGGCGGTAGAAGAGGGCAAGCCGCTTCAGCGGGCCCTTCTTGCCGCGCTTGCCGCCCTTGCGGGTCTTCTTGGACTCCGGCGCCTCATCCTGGGCATCAGGCATGTCGATGGAGCCCACGGCGTCCGTCACTCGTCCTCACCTGATTCCGGGTCGTGGCCGTGCCGCGCCCGGTCTGAGCCGCACGGCGGTGCATTGCTGTACGTACATGCGCACACATCCTGGCGAAGGTGTGTGTAGCAGGGCCGGAGGGACTTGAACCCCCAACCGCTGGTTTTGGAGACCAGTGCTCTACCAATTGAGCTACGACCCTTTGTGTGTCCCCCAACGTACCGCATCCGTCCGGATGCTTGGTGTGCACCGAACGGGCGCGGCCTGCGGGAGGCCAACGAGGTGAGAGTGTACGTGGTCCACGGCCGGTCGTCGAACAGAAAGGACCGCGGGAGGGGCTCGTTGGCGGAAGATCGCCTGGGGAGAGGGCGTCCGCTGTGGGGATATCGACTGAAGATCGCCCTGGCCGCAGGGGCGATCCGGACTGTTGTTCAGGGGTTTGCCCGGCGTTGTTCAGTCTGTGAAACCCCCGTGCCGCCCACGTTTCCTGTCTGAAACGATGGGGCCCATGAGCGCTGCAACCCCTCCCACCGAGCGCCGGGTCTCCGCCCGAGTCGGCGCGATCTCCGAGTCCGCCACCCTCGCCGTGGACGCCAAGGCCAAGGCCCTCAAGGCCGCCGGGCGGCCGGTGATCGGCTTCGGCGCCGGTGAGCCCGACTTCCCGACCCCGGACTACATCGTCGAGGCCGCGATCGAGGCCTGCAAGAACCCGAAGTTCCACCGCTACACGCCGGCCGGTGGCCTGCCCGAGCTGAAGGCCGCGATCGCCGCGAAGACGCTGCGCGACTCGGGCTACGAGGTCGACGCCTCGCAGATCCTTGTCACCAACGGCGGCAAGCAGGCCATCTACGAGGCCTTCGCCGCGATCCTCGACCCGGGCGACGAGGTCATCGTGCCCGCGCCGTACTGGACGACGTACCCGGAGTCGATCCGGCTGGCCGGGGGTGTCCCGGTGGAGGTCGTCGCCGACGAGACGACCGGCTACCGGGTGACCGTCGAGCAGTTGGAGGCGGCCCGTACGGAGAAGACGAAGGTCGTGCTCTTCGTCTCGCCGTCGAACCCGACCGGCGCGGTCTACAGCGAGCAGGAGACCGAGGAGATCGGCCGCTGGGCCGTCGAGCACGGCCTGTGGGTGCTGACCGACGAGATCTACGAGCACCTCGTCTACGGCGACGCCTCCGCGGTGTCGCTGCCGGCGGTGCTGCCCGAGCTGCGCGACAAGTGCGTCGTGGTCAACGGTGTCGCGAAGACGTACGCGATGACCGGCTGGCGGGTGGGGTGGATCATCGGCCCGAAGGACGTGGTCAAGGCCGCGACGAACCTGCAGTCGCACGCCACGTCGAACGTGTCGAACGTCGCGCAGGCGGCCGCGCTGGCCGCCGTCTCCGGCGACCTGGACGCCGTCGCGAAGATGCGTGAGGCCTTCGACCGGCGCCGCAAGACCATCGTGCGGATGCTGAACGAGATCGACGGCGTGGTCTGCCCGGAGCCGGAGGGCGCGTTCTACGCGTACCCGTCGGTGAAGGCGCTGGTCGGCAAGGAGATCCGGGGCAGGCGGCCCCAGGACACGGTCGAGCTGGCCGCGCTGATCCTGGAGGAGGCCGAGGTCGCGGTGGTGCCGGGTGAGGCGTTCGGTACGCCGGGGTACCTGCGGCTGTCGTACGCGCTGGGTGACGAGGACCTCGTCGAGGGCGTGAGCCGGATCCAGAAGCTGCTGGCGGAGGCGCGGGACTGACGTCCACTTCGCCGGCCCCCGGCCCTGGGGCACATACCGAATTCGGTATGTGCCCCATTTGTTTGTGCGAGCAGGACCAGGAATGTGTGCGAGCAAGACCACTAAAGGGGAAACCGCTACCGGGACGGCTGAGGCGTACGGCAGGATCCTGGGATGGAGCGTGTACGTGATGTCTCTGAGCTGCCGAAAGCCCATCTGCACCTGCACTTCACCGGTTCGATGCGGCCCTCGACCGTGCTGGAACTCGCCGACAAGTACGGCGTGCGACTGCCCGACGCGCTGACGGACGCGCTGGTCGGCGGTGAGCCGCCGAGACTGCGGGCGACGGACGAGCGGGGCTGGTTCCGCTTTCAGCGGCTCTACGACGCGGCGCGCTCGTGCCTGCGGGAGCCGGAGGACATCCAGCGGCTGGTGCGGGAGGCCGCGGAGGAGGACCTGCGGGACGGGTCGGGGTGGCTGGAGATCCAGGTCGACCCGACGTCGTACGCGCCTCGGCTGGGGGGTCTGATCCCGGCGCTGGAGGTCATCCTGGACGCGGTGGAGACGACGTCGCGGGAGACGGGGCTCGGGATGCGGGTCCTGGTCGCGGCGAACCGGATGAAGCATCCGCTGGACGCGCGGACGCTGGCGCGACTGGCGGTGCGGTACGCGGACCGGGGCGTTGTCGGCTTCGGCCTGTCGAACGACGAGCGGCGGGGCATGGCGCGGGACTTCGACCGGGCGTTCGGCATCGCGCGGGAGGCCGGGCTGCTGTCGGCGCCGCACGGGGGTGAGCTGGCCGGGCCGTCGTCGGTGCGGGACTGTCTGGACGACCTGGGTGCGAACCGGGTGGGACACGGGGTCCGGGCGGCGGAGGATCCGCGGTTGCTGAAGCGGCTGGCGGACCGGCAGGTGACGTGCGAGGTGTGTCCGGCGTCGAACGTGGCGCTGGGGGTGTACGAGAAGCCGGAGGACGTGCCGCTGCGGACGCTGTTCGAGGCGGGGGTGCCGTTGGCGCTGGGCGCGGACGATCCGCTGCTGTTCGGGTCGCGGCTGGCCGCGCAGTACGAGATCGCGCGGTTGCATCACGGGTTCACGGACGCGGAGCTGGCGGAGCTGGCGCGGCAGTCGATCCGGGGGTCGGCGGCGCCGGAGGGGGTGAAGGAGGAGTTGCTGGCGGGGGTGGATGACTGGCTGGTGTCGTAGTGCTGCGGCGGCCTGTGCGGGTGCGGTGGGGGTGCGCGCCTTCGCCTTCCCGCCGGGTGGTGGGTCGGGGCCGCGCCGGGGGGTCTCCGTCCTCGGAACGGCGCGATCGACTTGCGTGCCGACTGACTCCCCGTTGACGCGCCAACCGCTGCGGGCGGGGCGCCCGTCCCGCCTAGCTGCGGGCGATCGTGCCGCTGAGGGCGGCACGGGTGGGCGGTGGGGGTCCCCCCTGCTCGAGCGAAGCCGAGAGCTTGGGGGAGGCACCCCGCGCCGCCGGGTTGCGCGCCCACCCGGCTCCAGCGGCAACGCCGGGCAGCTACAGGCTGACCCCGACTGTCACCGGCTCGTTCACCAGCGTGATCCCGAACGCCTCCCGGACCCCGGCCACGACCTCACGGGCCAGGGCGAGGAGGTCTTCCGTCGTCGCGCTCCCCCGGTTCGTCAGCGCCAGCGTGTGCTTCGTGGAGATGCGCGCCGGACCGTCGCCGTAGCCCTTGGTGAAGCCCGCCTTGTCGATCAGCCAGGCCGCGGAGGTCTTGGTGTGCCCCTCGCCGGCGGGGTACGCGGGAGGCTCCACCCCCTCGCCGAGCCGCGCCTGCACGCGCGCGCGGAACACCGCGAAGTCCGCGTCCGTGAGGATCGGGTTGGTGAAGAAGGACCCGGCCGACCAGGTGTCGTGGTCCTCGGGGTCCAGGACCATGCCCTTGCCGGCGCGCAGCTTGAGCACCGTGTCACGGGCCGAGGCGAGCGGGACGCGGTCGCCGGCCTCCACGCCGAGCGCCCGGGCCGTCTCGGCGTACCGCAGGGGCGCGGAGAGGCCGCCGGCGTCCTCCAGGGCGAAGCGGACGCGCAGGACCACGTACCGCTCGGGGTCCGACTTGAAGCGGCTGTGACGGTAGGAGAAGGCGCAGTCCTCGTTGGCCAGGGTGACCGTCTCGCCGGTCCGGCGGTCGTATGCCACGACCTCGGTGATCGTCGAGGAGACCTCCTGGCCGTACGCCCCGACGTTCTGGATGGGGGTCGCGCCCGCCGAGCCGGGGATGCCGGCCAGGCACTCGATGCCGGCCAGGCCCGCCTCGACCGTGCGGGCGACGGCGTCGGTCCACACCTCTCCGGCCGCGAGCTCGAGCTTCGTGCCGTCGAGGGAGAAGCCCTTCGTGGCGATGACGAGGGCCGTGCCGTCGAAGCCCTTGTCGCCGATGACCAGGTTCGAGCCGCCGCCGATGAGCAGCAGTGGGGTGCCCGCCTCGTCGGCTGCGCGGACGACGGCGATCACCTCGTCGTCGGTCGTCGCGGTGATCAGCCGGGTCGCGGGGCCGCCCAGCCGGAAGGTGGTCAGCGGGGCGAGGGGGGCGTCGTGGAGTTCCTGCACGGGCTCAAGAGTACGAGACGGCACTGACGGCGCCGGGCACGCGTGCGTGCGGCCCCGTTCGCGGGGAACGGGGCCGCACGCGCGCGTGGTGGCTTCCAGGGCAGAGGGATCGGCTGAGGGTCAGCGGGCGGCCGTCTCCAGTACGGGTGCCGGTTCCACCGGGGCCGGCTCTCGTTCCGTGCGGCGGCGGGTCGGTATCAGCAGGGCCGCGACGCCCGCGAGGGCGACCACCGCGGAGCCCGTCACCAGGGCGGGCCGCATGCCGTCGACGAAGGTCTGGCCGGTCTCGTAGCCGCCCTGGGCCGCGAAGATCGACGCCATGACGGCGATGCCGAGCGCTCCCCCGACCTCGCGCAGGGCGTTGTTGGCTCCGGACGCGATGCCCTGCTCCTGGGGCCGGACGCTGGACATGACCAGGTGGGAGGCGGGCGCGAAGAACAGGGCCATGCCGATGCCGCTGATGATCAGGGCGGGCAACTGGGCGGCGTAGGAGGCGTCCGCCGTGGCCACGACCGCCATGTAGCCGAGGCCCAGGGCCTGGAGGAAGAGGCCCGCTGCGACGACCGGGCGGCCGCCGACGCGGTCGGCCAGGATGCCGGCGATCGGCGCGACGAGCATCGGCATGCCGGTCCAGGGCAGCATCCTCAGGCCCGCCTCGGTGGGCGAGTAGCCGAGGACGCCCTGCATGTACTGGCTGAGCAGGAAGATCGAGCCGAACATGCCGAGGAACATCAGCAGGCTCGCCGCGTTGATGCCGGAGAACGCCCGGGAGCGGAACAGTCGCATCGGGAGCATGGGGTTCTTGGCGCGGGCGCTGTAGAGGACGAAGCCGGTCAGCAGCGCCGTACCCGCGAACAGGCCCGTGAGGACCAGGCCGCCGGTCCAGCCGTCGGCGGGGCCGCGGACCAGGCCGTAGACGATGCCGAACAGGCCGCCGCTGGCGAGGAGGGTGCCGGGGATGTCGAGCGGGGCTCCGGTGCCGTGGGACTCGGCGAGACGGAGGCGGGCCAGGGGCAGCAGGGCCAGGCCGAGCGGGACGTTCAGCCAGAAGATCCACTGCCAGGAGATGTGTTCGGTGAGGGTGCCGCCGACCAGTGGCCCGGAGGCGACGGCGAGTCCGTTGACGGCTCCCCAGATGCCGTAGGCCATGCCCCGCTTGGCGGCGGGCACGGCCGCGGTCAGCAGGGTGAGCGTCAGCGGCATCATCACCGCGGCTCCGGCGCCCTGCACCGCGCGGGCGGCGATGAGGGAGTCGATGCCGGGCGCCAGGGCCGCCGCCGCCGATGCCCCGGTGAAGACGGCGAGTCCGGCGAGGAAGAGGCGGCGGCGGCCGAAGCGGTCGCCGAGGGCCGCGCCGAACATCAGCAGCACGGCGAAGGTGAGCGTGTAGGCGCTCACGGTCCACTCCAGGTCGTGCAGGGCCCCGCCGAGGTCCTCGCGGATGGAGGGCAGGGCGGTGGTGACGACGAGGTTGTCCAGGGCCGCCATGAACCCGGCGACGCTGGTGATCACGAGGGCCCAGACGGCTCCCCCGCGGCGTGCGGTCTGCTGTGACATCGCTCCCCCAGGAGTGTGTGGTGTCTCTGCGATGATCGATTAGTTATTGATTACTAACTTTCGCGGACATCGAAAGGCGCAGCGCAGGCGCCTTCACAGGTCAGTGCTGCAGCCCCTTGGCGCGCGCCGAGGGGTACATGCCCTCCCAGACGCGGTGCTCGGGCGGGAATCCCATGGCGACGAGGCAGTTGATGAGCATCCCGTACGCCATGAACTGCGTCGTCTCGGCGGCGTCGGCCCCGAGCGGCAGATGGACGGTGTCCCACAGCCGCATCCAGCCGGCCCGCACCGACTCGCCGAACTCGTGGTCGCCCTCTTCCTCGGCGGCCTTCACGGCGACGTACATCTGCATCTGCATCAGGAGCCGCTCGGGCCGCTCCTCGATGACCTTGGTGTAGGCGTTCCCCATGGCGTGCAGGGCCTCTTCGCCGTGCAGGCCCTCGGATGCCTCCGCGAAGGTGCGGATGGTGTCCTCCACACAGCGCTCCGCCGCCGCCAGGAAGATCGCCTTCTTGCCCGGGAAGAGCCGGAACAGGTACGGCTGCGAGACCCCGACGCGCCGGGCGATCGCCTCGGTCGACGTGCCGTGGTAGCCGCCGCGGGCGAACTCGGTTGTCGCCGCGCGGATGACGCTCTCGCGTCGCTCCTCCGCACTCATCCTGACCATGCGGCTAAGTTAGTGCTCAATCACTAACCAAGTCAAGCGCAGGTCCATCCATCCCCCTCCACCGACACGTAAGGGGCGCCCCGCAATGAAGAGCGCCCCTTACCTCGGTACCTCGTGTCCGGCCTCAGGCCAGCCGTACGACCGCCCGCGACATGCCCAGCACCTTCTGCCCGGCGCTGGTCGCCGTCAGGTCCACGCGGACCGTGTTGTCGTCGAGCTTGGCCGCGACCTTGCCGCTGACCTCGATCTCGGCGCCCTTGTCGTCGTTGGGCACGACGACCGGCTTGGTGAAGCGGACGCCGTACTCGACGACCGCGCCGGGGTCGCCGACCCAGTCGGTGACCACGCGGATCGCCTCGGCCATGGTGAACATGCCGTGCGCGATGACGTCCGGCAGGCCGACCTCCTTGGCGAACTTCTCGTTCCAGTGGATGGGGTTGAAGTCGCCGGAGGCACCCGCGTACTGGACGAGGGTGGCGCGGGTCACGGGGAAGGTCTGCGCGGGCAGTTCGGTGCCGACCTCGACGTCGGAGTAGGAGATCTTCGCCGTCATGTGATCGCTCACGCCTCCTCGGCCGCGCGGGCCACGAGCTTGGTCCAGGCGGTCACGACGTGCTCGCCGGCCTCGTCGTGGACCTCACCGCGGATGTCCAGGATGTCGTTGCCCGCGAGGGACTTGATCGCCTCGATGGTCGAAGTGACCGTGAGCCGGTCGCCGGCGCGGACCGGACGGCGGTAGGCGAACTTCTGGTCGCCGTGCACCACCCTGCTGTAGTCCAGGCCGAGCCGGGGGTCCTGGACGACCTGGCCGGCCGCCTTGAAGGTGATCGAGAACACGAAGGTCGGCGGGGCGATGACGTCCGGGTGACCGAGCGCCTTGGCGGCCTCCGCGTCCGTGTACGCCGGGTTGGCGTCCCCGACCGCCTCGGCGAACTCGCGGATCTTCTCCCGGCCCACCTCGTACGGCTCGGTGGGCGGGTACGTCCGCCCCACGAAGGACTGGTCGAGCGCCATGGCCCGGCACCTCCTGGTTGCGCTACTGAACGGTACGAGTCATTCAACGACGCGAGGCCGCCCCCGATCACTCGGGAGCGGCCTCGCGTACGAGCCTGTTTTATCGCGTCTCGCGGTGCGCGGTGTGCGCGTTGCAACGCGGGCAGTGCTTCTTCATCTCAAGACGGTCCGGGTTGTTACGCCGGTTCTTCTTGGTGATGTAGTTCCGCTCCTTGCACTCCACGCAGGCCAGCGTGATCTTCGGGCGGACGTCGGTGGCAGCCACGTGAGTGCTCCTTGACGAACGGATTGATTCTGATTAACGCAAGAAGAGTAGCCGATCGAAGGACCGACCCCGCAATCGGCTACTGAGAGTAGCGGTGACCGGACTTGAACCGGTGACACAGCGATTATGAGCCGCTTGCTCTACCGACTGAGCTACACCGCTTTGATGTGGTCGGTCCCGCCTCGCGACGGGAGCCGTTCACACCAGAGCCCCAAAACGGAATCGAACCGTTGACCTTCTCCTTACCATGGAGACGCTCTGCCGACTGAGCTATTGGGGCGAGCGATGAAGACATTACACGGTCCGCCGCCGTTCACCCAAATCCGTTTCGAGGCGCCCCGCCCGCGCGCCCGGACCGTCCTCCCAGCCGGCCCGTGCGTGCCTCCCTTCCCGCACGGCGGACCACACCGGTACGACTATTGCGCTCCTCCCCGCGACGGGCGGGAGGCCGTCCTAGGCTCGACTCACTCTGAGTGATCATGCGTCCTCGCGTGCGCAGCCCGAGCCCCTGGAGCGCGATGCCCGACAGCCAGCCGCAGCCACCCCAGCCCTCGTCGTCCTCGCCGGGTCCGGCCGACGCGTCCTCGCTGCTGCTGTGCGGGGCGCGGCTCACCGACGGCAGGACGGTGGACGTACGGCTGGGCGGTGGGCGCATCGAGGCCGTCGGCACGGCCGGCAGCCTGGCGGCGGGCGGCACGCGCGCGTGCGGGGCGCGGGTGGACCTCAGCGGCTACCTGCTGCTGCCCGCCCCGGCCGAACCGCACGCGCACGCAGACACCGCCCTGTCGGCAGACGCCGAGGGGCCGGTCTCGTACGAGCCCCAGGACGTCCAGCGCCGGGCGACCGAGGCCGCGCTGCTCCAGCTCGGGCACGGCGCGACGGCGGTGCGGGCGCACGTGCGCGTGGGAGACGTCCAGGGGCTGGGCGCGCTGGCGGCGGTGCTGCGGGCGCGGCGGGCGCTGCGCGGGCTCGCGGAGCTGACGACGGTGGCGATGCCCCGGGTGCTGACCGGGGTGGCCGGGGCGGACGGGCTGGCGGTGCTGCGGGACGCGGTGAAGATGGGCGCCTCGGTGGTGGGCGGCCGGCCCGACCTCGACCCCGATCCCGCGGGGTACGTGGAGGCGGTCCTGGAGGTGGCTTCCGAGCACGGCTGCCCCGTCGACCTGCACACGGACGCGGGGGATCCGGCGCGGCTGGCCCGGCTCGCGGCCATGGCGGGCGGGCTGCGTCCCGGGGTGACGCTCAGCCCGTGCGGGGACCTCGGCCGACTTCCGTCCGAGGTGGCCTCGCGTACGGCCGACCAGCTGGCGGCGGCCGGGGTGGCGGTGGTGTGCCTGCCGCAGGGCGGCTGCGGCGGTGTCGACCGGCGGGGGGCGGCTCCCGTGCGGCTGCTGCGCTCGGCCGGGGTGCGGGTGGCCGCCGGGAGCGGGGCGTTGCGGGACGTGTCGAACCCGGTGGGGCGCGGTGACCCGCTGGAGGCGGCCTTCCTGCTGGCCTCGCGGTACGGGCTGGCGCCCGAGGAGGCGTACGACACGGTGAGCTCATCGGCGCGGGCGGTGCTGGGGCTGCCCGAGGTGCGGGTGGAGGCGGGTTTCCCGGCCGAGTTGCTGGCGGTACGCGGGGACCGGCTGGCGGGGGCGCTGTCGCTGGCGTACAGCAGGGTGGTCGTGCACCGGGGGCGCGTGGTGGCGCGGACCAGCGCGGTGCGGGAGTACTGCAGCTCGACGGCCTCGGTGGAGCTGGGGCTGCCACGGCAGGGGCGGGGCGAGGTGTCGTAGGGGCCGTGGCGGGGGGCGTACGGGTCATGGCCGGGGGCCGTAGGGGCCGTGGCGGGGTGTGGTCCAAGTCGTGCGGCGGACGGGGCTGTCCGGGCGTACGGTCGAAGGCATGCGCATTGTCATCGCTGGTGGTCATGGTCAGATCGCGTTGCGGCTGGAGCGGTTGCTCGCCGCGCGCGGGGACGAGGTAGCGGGGATCATCCGCAAGGCCGAGCAGGCCGACGATCTGCGGCAGGCCGGTGCGGAACCGGTCGTGCTCGACCTGGAGTCGGCGTCCGTGGACGAGGTCGCGGAGCGGCTGCGGGGCGCCGACGTGGCGGTCTTCGCGGCAGGCGCGGGCCCGGGCAGCGGGGCGGCCCGCAAGGACACGGTGGACAAGGCCGCGGCGGTCCTCTTCGCGGACGCGGCGGTGAAGGCGGGCGTGCGGCGCTTCCTGATCGTGTCGTCCATGGGGGCCGACCCGGAGCACGAGGGCGACGAGATCTTCGACGTGTACCTGCGTGCCAAGGGTGAGGCGGACGCGTATGTGCGCGGCCTGGACGCCCTGGACTGGACGATCCTGCGCCCCGGCCGGCTCACCGACGACGCAGGCACCGGCCTCGTCCGCCTGGAGGCGCACACGGGCCGGGGGCCGATCCCGCGTGAGGACGTGGCCGCCGTCCTGGCCGAGTTGGCGGACACTCCCGCGACGGCCGGGCTCACCCTGGAGCTGATCAGCGGTTCGGCGCCGGTGTCGGTGGCGGTGAAGTCGGTGGCGGGGAACTGAGGTTCGGGGCGCCCCGCACAGCGGGAGCGCCTAGAACAGGGGCAGTTGGCCCGGGAACTCCGGCACCGCGTAGCCGTCCAGGGACGGTTGCTCCGGGCCGGGGCGGGCCTGGCGGCGGGAGCCCGGGCACGAGGTGAGTTCGCCGTGCTCGCGGGCGCCGGGCGGGTCGTGCCGCGCGTACCGCCCGGCGACGACGGCGATCTCTCGGCGGCACTCGGGGCAGGCTCTGCGGCGGGTGGACATGGGGTCAGTGTGCCGCGCCGACGGGCCGGGCATGCCTCTCCGTCCTGAGCTGGCGCTGGTCCACGAGACCCTCGACCTGCCCGGCGACGAGGGCCTGTCCCTCACCGTCTACAGCGCCGATCCGGGAACGCCGACCGCGGACGCCCTGCGCCTCCTCGCCAGTTGGGCGGCCCCGAACCACGAGACCGAGCCCGCTGCACGGGCCGACACCGAGCACTGACACCGGGCACTGACACCGGTCGGGTTCCTGCCCTACCAGGTGCACCGGCCCTCCCCCGACACCGACATCTCCGAGACGCTGGGCGCCCTGACGGACCTGGTGCGCCAGGGCAAGGTCCGCTACCTCGGCTCGTCCACCTTCCCCGGCAGTCAGATCGTCGAGGCTCAGTGGGCCGCTCACGACCGGCGCCTGGAGCGGTTCGTGTGCGAGCAGGCGCCGTACTCCATGCTGGTGCGCGGCATCGAGGCCGACGTCCTGCCCACCGCCGCCCGGCACGGCATGGGAGTGATCACCTACAGCCCGCTGGCAGGCGGCTGGCTCTCCGGCCGCTGGCGCCAGGACGCCGACCTGCCGACCCCCTCCCCGGCCCGGCAGCGACTGGCCGACCGCTTCGACATGTCCCTGCCGGTCAACCAGCGCAAGCTGGAGGCGACCGAGGCTCTCGCCCGGCTGGCCGAGGACAACGGCATGACGCTGATCGAGATGGCCATCGCGTTCACACTCAACCACCCCTCGGTCACCTCCGCCCTCATCGGCCCGCGCACGCTGCAGCACCTTCGGACGCAGTTGCCCGCGGCCGACGTGACCCTCGACGCCGCGGTCCTGGACCGCATCGACGAACTCGTCACGCCCGGCACGGTCATCAACCCGGCCGACAGCAGCTTCGTCAATCCGGCCTTGCAGCCGGAGGCCCGCCGACGCTGACGGCACGCCCGGGCGAGCACCTTTATGATCTTCGTCACGCCGCGCTGTCCACCGGGCCCGGTTCCGTTGCCGAGCCGCCGCTTGTGGCCGAGCGGGCCGGTGTCCGCGGCGTGGCTGTGCCGTCCCCCGTGGACGCCGGATCCGGAAGATCCCGAAGGGGCTGCGACGAGGCGGCGAAGGCGGAGTTCCAGGAGCGCGCCCGCACGGGCACGGCTGATCACCGTGGACGTGACGCCCCTCCGCCGAGAGGCTCGCAAGGTGATCTCACGACCGCATGACGAAGGGCCCGTGACCTGCTGTATTCGCAGGTCACGGGCCCTTCGTTTCCCGTGTGGCGGCGCCAGGATTCGAACCTGGGAAGGCTGAGCCGGCAGATTTACAGTCTGCTCCCTTTGGCCGCTCGGGCACACCGCCGGGGTAGCTGCCCGGCGAGCCGCTTTCCGGCGGCGCTCCGTGGCAACGACGTAAACAATACCCGATGCGCAGGGGTGCTTCGCCACCCGATTGATCGGCGCCCGGAGGGCGGGGGGTGGCTAGGCTTGTCCGGATGCGGCCAGGGACCTGAACGGGCCCGGCGGCCGCCACGTACGCCGGTACGCACGACACGCACCCCGATACAAGGAGCCACAGGACATGGCCGACTCCAGTTTCGACATCGTCTCGAAGGTCGAGCGGCAGGAGGTCGACAACGCCCTCAACCAGGCCGCCAAGGAGATCTCGCAGCGCTACGACTTCAAGGGCGTGGGCGCCTCGATCGCGTGGTCCGGTGAGAAGATCCTCATGGAGGCGAACTCCGAGGAGCGGGTGAAGGCTGTCCTCGACGTCTTCCAGTCCAAGCTGATCAAGCGGGGCATCTCGCTGAAGGCCCTGGACGCGGGTGAGCCCCAGCTCTCCGGCAAGGAGTACAAGATCTTCGCGTCCATCAAGGAGGGCATCTCCCAGGAGAACGCGAAGAAGGTGGCGAAGACCATCCGCGACGAGGGCCCGAAGGGCGTGAAGGCGCAGGTGCAGGGCGAGGAGCTGCGGGTCAGCTCCAAGAGCCGTGACGATCTGCAGGCCGTCATCGCCCTGCTGAAGGGCAAGGACTTCGACTTCGCGATGCAGTTCGTGAACTACAGGTAGGCCCGCTCGGGTCCCTGGGCTCCACGCTCTGCACGGGTACGAGGAAGGGTGGGCACCTGCCGGTGCCCACCCTTCTCGCCTGCTGGCCGCGGTCCGTGTGCGCGGTTCCGCGCGGCTCAATCGCGCGAGTGGCCGAACAGGAGGCGGTAGGCGATCAGGAGGACGAGCGATCCGCCGATCGCCGCGGCCCAGGTGGTGCCGTCGTAGAAGTCCTTGGTGATCGGGTGGTCCATCCAGCGGGCCGATATCCAGCCGCCGATGAACGCACCCGCGATGCCGATCAGGGTCGTGCCGATGAGGCCGCCCGGGTCGCGCCCCGGCAGCAGGAACTTCGCGATGGCTCCGGCCAACAGTCCCAGGATGATCCAGCTGATGATGGTCATGCCGTGAACCTGCCCTTTCACGCTGTGCCCGCACTGTCCCGGCCCTGTGATCCTGCTCCCGGATCTCGCTCCCGGCAGGCCGTGCTCGTGCGCCGTACGTCGGGCGTCCCGTGTGCGTCGTTGCCCGCGCGCGGTCACGCCGTCTTGCCGTGTAGGACGTCCCGGGGGTCACCGCCGGTTGCGCTGATCAGCGGGGTGTGGCGCGTGGCTCACCTCCGGCATTCACGGCCGGCATCGGTCAAGGGCCTTGCGGCGTGCCTGCCCGTGCGGGAGGGGAAGTCCGGCCCGGTCGGCGTGTGTTGCGGGTGCCGGCTGTGGCTCGGGGCGGCAACTGCTCGGATACCGGGCTGCCTCGGCGCGGCGTCAGCGCACCGCGAACGGCTCGTCCGTCCGTACGATGTCGCGGCCCAGCGGGAGCAGCGAGACCGGGATCAGCTTGAAGTTGGCGATGCCCAGCGGGATGCCGATGATCGTGACACACAGGGCGATGCCGGTGGCGATGTGGCCGAGGGCCAGCCACCAGCCCGCGAGGACCAGCCACAGCACGTTGCCGACGCAGGACGGGGCGCCCGCGTCCCGGCGCTCGACCGTCGTGTACCCGAAGGGCCACAGGGCGTAGACGCCGATGCGGAAGGCCGCGACGCCGAACGGGATGCCGATGATGGTGATGCAGAGGAGCAGGCCCGCCAGCATGTAGGCGAGGAACAGCCAGAAGCCGCTGAAGACGAGCCATATGACGTTGAGGATGGTCTTCACTGATTCCCACCTGCCATCTTCTCGAGCCGGGCGATGCGGTCCGCCATCGGCGGGTGTGTGGAGAACATCTTCGAGAGGCCCTGACCGGGGCGGAACGGGTTCGCGATCATCATGTGGCTGGCGGTCTCGATACGGGGCTCGGGCGGCAGCGGGAGCTGCTTCGTGCCCAGTTCGAGCTTGCGCAGGGCGCTGGCCAGGGCGAGCGGGTCGCCCGTGAGCTGGGCGCCGGAGGCGTCCGCCTGGTACTCCCGGGAGCGGCTGATGGCCAGTTGGATGAGGGAGGCGGCGAGCGGGCCCAGGATCATGATCAGCAGCATGCCGAGCAGGCCGGGGCCGTCATCGTCGTCGGAGCGCCCGATCGGGATCAGCCAGGCGAAGTTGACCAGGAACATGATCACGGAGGCGAGGGCGCCGGCGACCGACGAGAGGAGGATGTCGCGGTTGTAGACGTGGCTGAGCTCGTGGCCGATGACGCCGCGCAGCTCGCGCTCGTCCAGGAGGCGCAGGATGCCGTCGGTGCAGCACACGGCGGCGTTGCGTGGATTGCGGCCCGTCGCGAAGGCGTTGGGCGCCTCCGTCGGCGAGATGTACAGGCGTGGCATGGGCTGGCGGGCCTGGGTGGAGAGCTCGCGGACCATGCGGTAGAGCCCCGGGGCCTCGAACTCGCTCACCGGGCGGGCGCGCATCGCGCGGAGCGCCAGCTTGTCGCTGTTCCAGTACGCGTACGCGTTGGTGGCCAGCGCTACCAGGACGGCGATGACGAGCCCCATGCGGCCGAAGAAGCTGCCGATGACGATGATGAGTGCGGACAGTCCTCCGAGGAGGACTGCTGTCCTGAGCCCGTTGTGCCGGCGGTGCACGGTACGCCCTCCAAGTGGTGCGGCAGGGGGACCCTTGCTTGCTGTCTCGCGGTGCCACCGGTGTCGTGGTGTCACGTCCAGTGGACCCTCCCGTACTGGTCAACGCCAGGCGAGAGGCACTAGTTCCCTTGTGCGCGCGGGGCCGGCCGTGGACCGTACGGGTGACGGCTGCGGGCGCGCCACGCACGCGTGCGGGACCGAGTGCCCACACGCGCGTGGTGAAAGCGCGACCGGTGTGACCGCGCCGGGTCGGACCGGGGTCAGAAGAGGCCGGTGTCCGTGAAGCGCAGGACCAGCTGGGGCGCCCCGGACAGGGCGATGCCGAGGACGCCGGTCAGGGCGATCGCGGCGGTGAGCGGGGCGGGCACGCGGTGCTTCTCGGGTTCGCCCTCGGGGGCGCGGAAGAGCAGGGCCGTCCACTGGAGGTAGTAGAACAGCGCGATGACGACGTTGACGGCCATGACCACGGCCAGCCAGCCGAGGCCGGCGTCGACGGCCGCCGAGAAGACGGTGACCTTGGCGAAGAGGCCGATGATGCCCGGCGGCAGCCCGGCGAGGCAGAGCAGGAAGAACGCCAGGAGCAGCGCGGACAGCGGGCTCGACGCGTACAGGCCGCGGTAGTCGGCGACGCGGTTGAGGATCTTCGTCCGGCCGACGAGCGCGGCCACGGCGAAGGCGCCCAGGTTCACGGCGCCGTACATCAGGGCGTAGGCGACGGTGGAGCCGATCGACTTCTCGGCGTCCCCGGAGTACGCGGCGGCCGCGATCGGCACCAGCAGGTAGCCGGCCTGCCCGACGGAGGACCAGGCGAGCAGGCGAACCGCGCTGTACGCGCGCGTGGCCTGTTGGCGGAGGGCTCCGACGTTGCCGACGGTCATGGTGAGCGCGGCCAGGGCCGCCAGGGCGGGGCCCCAGACGTCGGCGTACGACGGCAGGGCGACGACCGTGACGAGGATCAGGCCGCTGAAGCCGACCGCCTTGCCGATGACCGACAGGTAGGCGGCGATGGGCAGGGGCGCGCCCACGTAGGTGTCCGGGACCCAGAAGTGGAACGGCACGGCGGCGGTCTTGAAGGCGAAGCCGACGAGGGTGAGGACGACGCCGGTCTGGGCGAGCGTGTGGAGCTGTCCGTCGACGTTCTGGATGCGGTCGGCGATCTGGGTGAGGTAGAGGGTGCCCGTGGAGGCGTACAGGAAGCTGATGCCCATGAGGCTGACCGCGGTCGCGGTGACCGAGGACAGGAAGAACTTCAGGGCCGCCTCCGAGGACCTGCGGTCGCCGTACCTGAGTCCGACCAGCGCGAAGGCGGGCAGGGACGCGACCTCCAGGGCGACGATCAGGGTCGCGAGGTCGCGGGAGGCGGGCAGGAGGGCCGCCCCGGCCGCGGAGGACAGCAGCAGGAACCAGTACTCCCCCTCGGGCAGGCCCTTGCGGGCGTCCTTCAGGGCGGTGACCGACAGGAGGGCCGCGAGGAGGGCGCCGCCGAGCACCAGGAACTGGATGACCAGGGTGAAGCGGTCCGCCGTGTAGCTGCACACGGCCGCGTCGCCGGTCAGGCAGAAGGTGCTGCGGTCGCCGTCCAGGAGGGGCAGCAGCATCAGTGTGGCGGCTGCCAGGCCCGCCACCGACGTCCAGCCGAGGAGCGCCTTGCGGTGCTCGGCGACGAACAGGTCGGCGACCAGGACGACCAGTCCGATGACCGCCGCGAGGGTGGGCGGAGCGATCGCCAGCCAGTCGACGGACTGGACCAGCGACGCGGCCAGGGGCTGGGCCGGGGAGCTCATCGGGTGCCTCCTGCGAGGAGCTGCTGGACGGCCGGGTCGCTCAGGCCGAGGAGGGCCTTGGGCCACAGGCCCGCGACGACGGTGAGGACGACGAGCGGGGTCCACGCCGCGAACTCGTACGAGCGGACGTCGGTGAGCCGGGGGGCGTCCTGGGGCAGGGCGCCCATGCAGACGCGGCGGACCACGATCAGCAGGTACGCGGCCGTCAGCAGCGTCCCGAACGCGCCGATCGCCATGAAGGTGAGGAAGGCCGCACGGTTGAGGCCCTCGGCGGGCTGGAACGCGCCGAACAGGGCCAGCATCTCGCCCCAGAAGCCGGCCAGGCCCGGCAGACCGAGCGAGGCGACCGCGCCGAACGCGAGCAGGCCGCCGAGGCGCGGGGCCCTGCCGTAGAGCGCGGCGCCGGTCTCCTCGGCGAGGGTGTCCAGGTCGGTGGTACCGGTGCGGTCCTTCAGGGCTCCGACCAGGAAGAACAGCAGGCCGGTGATGAGACCGTGGGCGATGTTGGCGAAGAGGGCGCCGTTCACGCCGGTCGGGGTCATGGTCGAGATGCCGAGCAGGACGAAGCCCATGTGGCCGACGGAGGAGTAGGCGATGAGGCGCTTCAGGTCGCCCTTCGCGCCCTGCTTGGCGAGGGCCAGGCAGGCGAGGGATCCGTAGATGATGCCGACGACGGCCAGGGCGGCGAGGTAGGGCGCGAAGGTGCGGAAGCCGTCCGGTGCGATGGGGAGCAGGATCCGGACGAATCCGTACGTACCCATCTTCAGCAGGACGCCGGCCAGCAGGACCGAGCCGACGGTCGGAGCGGCGGTGTGGGCGTCGGGCAGCCAGCTGTGCAGGGGCCACATCGGCGTCTTGACCGCGAGCCCGATCCCGATCGCCAGAACGGCGATGACCTGCACCGATGTGGTCAGCGACCGGCCGTTGTCAGTGGCGAGTGCCATCATGTCGAACGTGCCCGCCTTGATCCCGATCAGGAGCAGGCCGAGCAGCATGACCACGGATCCGAGCAGCGTGTAGAGGATGAACCGCCACGCGGCCTGGCTCCGGTCCTCACCGCCCCAGCGGGCGATGAGGAAGTACATCGGGATGAGGACCATCTCGAAGGCCAGGAAGAACAGCAGCAGGTCGAGGACGGCGAAGGTGGCCAGCGTGCCGGACTCGAGGACGAGCAGCAGGGCGACGAAGGCCTTCGGGGTCGGCCCCGCGGGCATCTTGAAGTACGAGTAGAGCGCGCAGAGGAAGGTCAGCAGCGCGGTCAGGACCAGAAGGGGGAGGGAGATGCCGTCGATGCCGAGGTGGATGCGTACGTCGAGTGCGGGGATCCAGCTGATGTCGGTGCTGGCCTGCATCTTCGACGGCTGGTCGTGGTCGAAGCCGAGCGCGAGGACGACCGCTGCGATGAGGACGGCGCCGGTGACGGTGACGCCGTGCCGGAGCACGGCCTGCTCGGGCGACTTCCCCTTCAGCCCGGGCGGGGCCGGCAGGAGAGCCGCGGCGGCGCCGAGGAGCGGGCCGACGACGACGAATGCCAGAAGGAACTGCATCACGGACTCGTTGATATCGATCACGCCTGCTCACGCTCCCGTGGCGACGAGGACGACGGCGACCGCGAGGACGACGGTGCCGGCGAGCAGCGCGCTCACATAGGTCTGGACGTTGCCGGTCTGGGCGCGTCGTACGGCGGTGCCGAGCCAGCGGGGCAGGGCGCCCGCACCGCGTACGTAGGTCTCGACGACCTCGCGGTCCAGGAACCGGACGAGGCTCGCTCCGGCCTGGACCGGGCGGACGAAGAGGGTCCTGTACAGGGCGTCCAGGTGGAAGCCGGCGGCCGCGTGCCGGTGCAGGGGGCCGAGCAGCAGCCGTCCCGGGTCCGCGGGGTCGGGTGCGTAGGCGATGTCGCCGTAGGCCGGTTCGTGGGTGGCGATGGCTTCCGCCTCGACCTGGGCGGCGTCGCCCTCCGGGTGGGCCGCGACGGCTCCCAGCAGGACGCGTGCGGTGAGCGCGGTGGTGTGCCGCCAGGCGGCGTAGGTGACGATGCCGCCGACCAGGGCCACGCCCGTGCCGAGCACGGAGGTGGTCAGGGTCGGGCTGAGGTCACGGCCGTCGAACCAGTCGGGCAGCAGGCGGAACGCGAACCCGCCGAGGGCCAGGGAGGGGACGGCCAGCACCCACAGCACGACGGTCATGGTCAGCGGCTGCCTGCCGTGGTCGGGGGCTTCGGCGCCCCGGCCCCGGAAGGCCAGCAGCCACAGGCGCATCGCGTAGGCGGCGGTGAGCACGGCCGTGACCAGGCCCGCGACGAGGACGATCCAGCCCGCGGCGGCGGGAGCGTGCTCGGTGTGCCCGGTGACGACGTGTTCGGCGACGCCGAGGACGGCCTCCTTGGAGAAGAAGCCGCTGAACGGCGGGATCGCGGCGAGCGCGAGCAGCGCCACGGTCATCGTCCAGTACGCGTCGGGGATCCGGTCGCGCAGGTTCCGCATGCGGGACATCGCGGCCAGGGAGTTGGTGCCGGCGGCGTGGATGATCACGCCGGCCGCGAGGAACAGCAGCGCCTTGAAGGCGCCGTGGGACAGGAGGTGGAAGACGGCGGCTCCGCGGTCGCCGACGGCGAGGGCGCCGGACATGTAGCCGAGCTGCCCGATCGTCGAGTAGGCGAGGACGCGCTTGATGTCGTCCTGGGCGAGCGCGGCGAGCGCCGAGCCGGCCATCGTGACGGCGGCCATGACGGCGAGCACCACCATCGCGGCCTGGGAGGCCTCGAAGAGCGGGAGGAGACGGGCGATGAAGTAGACACCCGCGGCGACCATCGTCGCCGCGTGGATCAGCGCGGAGACGGGGGTCGGGCCCGCCATCGCGTCGGGGAGCCAGGTGTGCAGCGGGAACTGCGCCGACTTGCCCGCCACGCCCGCGAGGAGCAACAGGGCGATCAGCGTCGGGTGGTCGAGCGAGCCGCTCGCGACGGCGCCGAGGACCCGGGTGATGCGGAAGGAGCCGGCGTCGGTGGCCAGGGCGAACAGGCCGATCAGGAAGGGGACGTCGCCGAGCTTGGTGACCAGGAACGCCTTGAGGGAGGCGGCCCGGGCTTCCGGGGTCTCCCAGTAGTGGCCGACCAGGAAGTAGGAGCAGATGCCCATGACTTCCCAGCCGACCAGCAGCACGATCAGGTCGCCGGAGTAGACGACCAGGAGCATCGCGGAGGTGAACAGGGAGACGAGGGCGGCGTACGAGGGGTAGCGCGGGTCGTCGCGCAGGTAGCCCGTCGAGTAGATCTGCACGCAGGAGGCGACCAGGCCGACCAGGACGGCGACGAGCGCGGCGAAGCCGTCGATGTGCAGGGCGAGTTCGATCGGGACGGAGCCGGTGGGGGTGAGTTCCGTGGCCGCGTCGACGGCCGCGTCGCCGCCCTGGCGCGCGGCGACCAGCGCGGCGAGTACCAGGGCGGTGAGCGTCGGCAGGACGGCGAGGGGGCGGACGAAGCCGGGTGCGGTGCGGCCCAGGAGCAGGCCGGCGACGGCACCGAGGAACGGAAGGAGGGGGACGAGGACGGCGAGGGTGGTCGTGGTCACGCGGTGGCCTCAGCCTTCTGGGCCTCGCCGGACTGCTCGGCCGCGAGGGCGTCGCTGTCGGGGCCGTCGGGGTCGTGCCGCTCGGAGGTGTCGCGGAGCTTGTCGATGTCCGCGGTGCCGCGGTTGCGGTGCACGGCGAGGACGATGGCCAGGCCGATGCCGATCTCGGCGGCGGCGATGGCGATGGTGAACAGAGTGAGGGCCTGGCCGGAGTGCAGGGTCTCCTCGGCGGTCTTGCTGAGCCAGACGTCGAAGGCGACCAGGTTGAGGTTGACGGCGTTGAGCATCAGCTCGACCGACATCAGGACCAGGATCGCGTTGCGGCGGGCGAGGACACCGTACAGGCCCGTGCAGAACAGGAGGGCGGAGAGCACGGCGGGATAGGCGAGGTGCATCAGCGGGTCCCTTCCTTCTCGCTCCGGGAGCCCTTCTCGGTCCGGGGGTCTTTCTCGCTCCGGGCGGCCGACGTGCTTTCGGCCGTGGTCGCGGCCCCGGCCTTCGCCTTGCGGGACAGGACGATCGCGCCGACCAGGGCGGCGAGGAGGAGGACGGAGAGGGCCTCGAAGGGGAGGACCCAGTTCTGGAAGAGGCTCGCGCCGGTGGCCTCGGTGGAGCCGGCGGCGGGGCCGTCCAGGTCGATCCAGGTGGTGCGGAAGGCGTCGACGACGACCCAGACCAGGGCGGCAGCGGAGGCGACGGCCACGGTGAGGGCGGCCCAGCGGTTGCCGGAGTCGGCGTCCGGGGAGCGGCCGATGGGGGCCCGGGTGAGCATCAGTCCGAACAGGAGGAGGACGACGACGGATCCGACGTAGATGAGGACCTGCACCCAGGCGATGAACTCGGCGGTGAGCAGGAGGTACTCGACGGCCAGGCCGCCGAGGGTCACCACCAGCCACAGGGCGGCGTGCACGAGCTGCCGGGTGGTGACGGTGACGATCGCGGCGCCGAAGGTGACCAGGCCGACGAGGAGGAAGGCGATCTCGACGCCGGTCGGGGAGAGGAAGCCGTGGGTGTCGGCGGCGGCCGTGGTGATCGGGATCGGGCCCGTCGCGAGGATGCCGACGGTTGCGGCGAGGGTCATTCCTGTCCCTCCTGCCGCGGGGTCGACTGCTCCGGCTTCGGCTGGTCGATCTGCTGCTTGGAGTCGCCCTGGGGGCGGGTGGGCTGTTCGGCGGCGCGGGCCTGCTCGTCGGCGTGCGGTTCGGTGGGCGGCGGGGACTGCTGGGCCGCCAGCTTCTCCGCGGCCTTGCGGGCGGCGGCGAGTTCCTTGGGCTCCTCCGCGCCGGGGTCGAGGGCCGGCGGGGCGGGGACGGTCCACATCCACTCGCGGAGCTTGTCGCGCTCGTGGGTGAGGTCGCGGATGTCGGTCTCGGCGTACTCGAACTCCGGGGACCAGAACAGGGCGTCGAAAGGACAGACCTCGATGCAGATACCGCAGTACATGCACAGGGAGAAGTCGATGGCGAAGCGGTCGAGGACGTTGCGGCTGCGTTCGCGGCCACCCGGGGCCGCCGGAGGGACGGTCTCCTTGTGGGAGTCGATGTAGATGCACCAGTCCGGGCACTCACGGGCGCACAGCATGCAGACCGTGCAGTTCTCCTCGAACAGGCCGATCACACCCCGGGTGCGGGGCGGGAGGTCGGGCTGGGCGTCCGGGTACTGCGCGGTGACGGACTTCTTCGTCATCGTGCGGAGGGTGACGGCCAGGCCCTTGGCCAGGCCGCTTCCTGGAATGGGGGCCATGGTTACTGGATCACCACCTTGACGATGCCGGTGAGGGCGATCTGGGCGAGGGAGAGGGGGACGAGGAGGGTCCAGGAGAGCTTCTGGAGCTGGTCCTCGCGCAGGCGCGGGTAGGTGACGCGCAGCCAGATCACGAGGAAGGCGAGGACGGCGGTCTTCAGCAGGGTCCAGACCCAGCCGAGGCCGTCGGCGCCCCAGGGGCCGTGCCAGCCGCCCAGGAAGAGGACGGTGGTCAGGCCGCACAGGACGACGATCCCGGCGTACTCGGCGAGGAGGAACAGGGCGAAGCGAAGGCCGGTGTACTCGGTGTAGGCGCCGAAGATGATCTCCGAGTCGGCGACGGGCATGTCGAAGGGCGGGCGCTGGAGTTCGGCGAGGCCGGCCACGAAGAAGACGATCGCGCCGACGATCTGCCAGGGCAGCCACCACCACTCGAAGGCGTCGAGGATGCCGGGGATCGAGACGGTGCCGGCCGCCATCGCCACCGAGGCGGCGGTGAGGAGCATCGGCAGTTCGTAGGCGAGGAGCTGTGCGGCGGTGCGCAGTCCGCCGAGGAGGGAGAACTTGTTCGCGGACGCCCAGCCGGCCATGAGCGAGCCGAGGACGCCGACGCCCATGACGGCCAGCACGAAGAAGACGCCGGCGTCGATGACCTGCCCGACCGCTCCCTCGTCGGGGCCGATCGGGATGGCGAGCAGGACGAGGAGGTAGGGCAGGAGGGCGACGGCTGGGGCCAGTTGGAAGATACGGCGGTCGGCGCCCGCGGGGACGACGTCCTCCTTCTGCGCGAACTTCACGCCGTCGGCGATCAGCTGGGCCCAGCCGTGGAAGCCGCCGGCGTACATGGGGCCGAGGCGGCCCTGCATGTGGGCCATGACCTTGTGCTCGGTCTGGCCGATGATCAGGGGGAAGGTGAGGAAGACGACGAAGACGATCAGGAGTCGCAGGGTGACGTCGAGCACGTCGTTCACCGCGGGCCTCCTGTGGGATCGGTGGGACCAGTTGGGTCCATGGGACCTTTGGGGTCTTCGGGGTCGTCCGTGGGCTTGGGGTTGTCTTCCGGGGCCTCCGAGGTCTCCTGGGTCTCTGGGGTCTCCGAAGGTTCCGTGGTGCCTGGAGATTCGGTGGTCTGCGGACGCTCGGGCGGCTCCCGGTCGGGCGACGGCTCGGGGGCCGGCAACGGCGCGGCCTCCGGCGACGGTTCGGGTTCCGGTTCGTCGAAGGCCGGGCGGGCGTGGTGCCAGGGGGCGTCCGAGCTGCGCGGAGTGCGCGGGGCGCTGCCCGACCGGCCGTCACTGCGCCTGTCGGTGCCGCTGTCGCCGTCACCGCGGTCGGATGCGGCGCGTTGACTCGCGCTGCCCTCCGACGCGCTGCGCGCCCGGCGCGGGCCGGCCGGGCTGTCCGCCCCTGTCCGCTGCGACGCCGACCCTTCGCTCGCGCTCCGCGCGCGCCGCGGCCCCACCGACGGAGCCGAGGCCCCGGCCTCAGCGGAGGAAGCCCCGGCCTCAGCGGACGAGGGCCCAGTCTCCGCGGAGGCGGGTCCGGTCTCCGCAGTGGCGGGTCCGGTCTCCGCAGTGGCGGGTCCACTCTCCGCGGTCGAGGGCCCGGCATCCCGGGACGGCGCCGACTCCGGCCCGGTAGTCCCGGCCGCGGCCTGGCTCGCCGAACCCTCCGCCGCCGTACGAGCGCGACGCGGACCGGTCGAAGACGGCGCGCCCGGGTCACCAGCAGCAGCCTGGCTCGCCGAACCCTCCGCCGCCGTACGAGCGCGACGCGGACCGGTCGAAGACGGCGTGCCCGGGTCACCAGCAGCAGCCTGGCTCGCCGAACCCTCCGCCGCCGTACGAGCGCGACGCGGACCGGTCGAAGACGGCGCGCCCGGGTCACCAGCAGCAGCCTGGCTCGCCGAACCCTCCGCCGCCGTACGAGCGCGACGCGGACCGGTCGGAGACGGCGTGCCCGGGTCGACGGCGGCGGCCTGGCTCGCCGAGCCCTCCGATGCCGTCCGTGTTCGCCGTACCGGACGGTCGCCCGCGGGGCGGGCCGCTCGGGTCGGGCGGTCGCCTGCCGGGCGGGCCGCGCCGCGGGACGGGCGGGCGGGGGCCGGGGGGAGTTGGCCCTTCAGGGGGCCCCACTCGTTCGGGTCGGGGACGCCGGGCGGGAGCATCTGGCGGCGCTTGGGGCCGCCGTGCTCCGACTCGCCGGGTTCCTTGGCGCCGGGCCAGGCCTTGGCGACGCGTGCGGCCAGGACGAAGTCCTTGCGCAGGGGGTGGCCTTCGAAGTTCTCGGGCAGGAGGAGGTGGTCCAGCGCCGGGTGGCCTTCGAAGGTGACGCCGAACATCTCGTGCGTCTCGCGTTCGTGCCAGGCGGCGCCCGCGTAGACATCGACCGCCGAGGGCAGGGCGGGCGCCTCGTGCGGGACGGTGGTGCGCAGGAGGAGACGGCGCAGCGGGGCCAGGGCGGCGACGTGTGCCGTGACGCGGAAGCCGGTGCCCGGTTCGTCGACCGCGCTGAGCCAGTCGAAGTAGGTGCAGCCGAGCCGGTCGCGTGCGGTCTCCAGGGCGGAGATCCAGGTGGCCGGGGGGACGTCGACGGTCAGGACCTCGTAGGACTCCTCGGCCGTGGCGTCCGGGCCGAAGAGTTCGCCGACGTCGGCGGGCAGCCAGCCGGCCGCGGTCATCGTCCCTCCCTCGACGTCGGGTCGGTGACCGGAGCCGGCGGCCGCACCAGACCGCTCTGCAGCGCGGCCGCCGAGGGGCGGTCCGTGCCGTAGCGCTCCCCCAGCGACTCGCGGGCGATCTTCTCCTGGAGCTTGAGGATGCCCTGGAGCAGTGCCTCGGGCCGGGGCGGGCAGCCGGGGACGTAGACGTCGACGGGGATGATCTGGTCGACGCCCTTGGTGACGGAGTACGAGTCCCAGTAGGGGCCGCCGCAGTTGCTGCACGCGCCGAAGGAGATGACGTACTTGGGTTCCGGCATCTGCTCGTAGAGGCGCTTCACGGCCGGGGCCATCTTGTCCGTGACCGTGCCGGAGACCACCATCAGGTCGGCCTGGCGGGGGCCCGGCGCGAACGGGATGACACCGAGACGGATGAAGTCGTGGCGGGCCATCGACGCGGCGATGAACTCGATGGCGCAGCAGGCGAGACCGAAGTTGAAGACCCAGAGCGAGTAGCGGCGGCCCCAGTTGAGGATCACCTTCATCGGCTCGGGCGCGAGGCGCGCGAGGGCACCCAGCCGCTTCGGCTCGGGCAGCAGAACAGGCTCGGGGGTCACGTCCATGTGAGGACGCCCTTCTTGTATGCGTAGAGCAGGCCCACGGCCAGGAAGCCGAGGAAGATGAACATCTCGACCAGGGTCGTCGCGCCGTAGCCGGGGGCGGCGAAGACGGTCGCCCAGGGGAACAGGAAGATCGAGTCGACGGCGAAGATCACATAGAGGAAGGCGTAGACGTAGTAGCGGACCTGGGTGTGGGCCCAGCCCTCGCCCACGGGGTCGACGCCGCACTCGTACGTCAGGAGCTTCTCGGGCGTGGGGACCACGGGCCGCAGCAGGCGGCCGGCCCCGAAGGCGACGGCGACGAACAGCACGCCGACGACGGCGAGCAGTCCGACGACCGAATAGGACTGGAAGTAGTCCGCCGCGACGACGGTCGTGGTGACGACGGTCGGTTCCGGCACGTCCGTCCCTCGCTCCCTCAGAAAATCGGACCTGGATCCTGCGCCGATCCCGCGGCTCATCCTGGACGCCGCCGTTCGACGATCTGTACGCACGGGAGTCTAGGCCCTGATAAAGGCAGGGTAAGCAGCCCGTCACGCCCTGGCATGCGGGGGTGGGGTTTTCCTCAGGTGATCCTGGCGGCGCACCTCATGGCGCGGCCGCCCACCGCCGGGCACGCTAACGCATATGACCGAACGCATCCCGTCCGCGGGCACCAGACCGGCCGCGTCGGCGGCCGGACAGGACGACCGTCCGCCACCGGCCCGTCTCGCCTACGACCGGCACACCTGGAAGGAGATCGCGCACCTCCTGGCGAACCTTCCGGTGGCGCTGCTCGGATTCACCTATGTCGTCACGATGCTGTTCACCGGTTTCGGGCTGACCGTCACGGTGGTCGGGTTCCCGCTGCTCGCGGCCGGCCTCATGGGCGCGCGGCAGCTGGGCAGGATGGAGCGGGCGCGGGCCAGGGCGCTGCTCGGGGTGCGGGTGGACGAGCCGAGCCGGCTGCGGCTGCGCGGCGGGGGCGGCTTCTTCCAGCGGTTGTGGATGCAGCTGAAGGACCCGGTGGGCTGGCGCACGGTCCTGTACGAGTTCATCCGGCTGCCGTGGGGCGTCCTCACCTTCACGATCACGCTGACCTCGCTGTTCGTGCTGTGGCCGGTGCTGCCGTTCATCGCGCGGGGTCTGGCCAACGCCGACCGGGCCATGGTCCGCGGCCTGCTGTCGCCCTCCGACGAGTTGGAGCGGCGCATCGCCGAGCTGGAGTCCGACCGGGGGGTCGTGGTCGACACGGCGGCGGCCGACCTGCGGCGCATCGAGCGGGATCTGCACGACGGGGCGCAGGCCCGGCTGGTGGCGCTGGCCATGGGGCTCGGCCTGGCCAAGGAGAAGGTGCTGGAGGACCCCGACGCGGCGGCCGCGATGGTCGAGGAGGCGCACGGCGAGGTGAAGCTGGCGCTCCAGGAGCTGCGGGACCTGGCCCGCGGCATCCACCCGGCGGTCCTGACCGACCGCGGCCTGGACGCGGCGCTGTCATCGGTCGCCTCCCGCTGCACGGTGCCGGTGAAGGTGACGGTCGACCTGCCGGCCCGGCCCGCCGCGGCCATCGAGGGCATCGCCTACTTCACCGTCTCGGAGCTGCTGCAGAACGTCAGCAAGCACAGCCGGGCGAAGTCGGCGTCGGTGGATGTGTGGCGGACGGCCGACCGGCTGCTCATACAGGTGCGGGACGACGGCCGCGGAGGCGCGCGCCTCGACGGCGGTACGGGGATGAAGGGCCTGGCCGACCGGCTGGACGCCGTCGACGGCCTGTTCGTCCTGGAGTCGCCCGAGGGTGGCCCGACGACGGTCACGGCGGAACTGCCGTGGCGCGACCGGTCCGGGGCCGCCGGGTAGGGAAAACCCCCCGTCCAAGACGCCGACGGACTCCATGGTCCGCCGACCTGCGGCGGAGCAGGGTGGAGGTACGAGGGAACAGCCGCAGGACGAGGAGAAGGACGACGCCGATGGCCACGGAGTACGGACAGGGATACGGGCTCGACAGCGGGTCCGGGTTCCCCGCGAGCACCGAACGGCGGCACCGGCTGCCCGCCGCGCTGCGGGCGCCCGTCGAGGACCGCACCTGGCGCGAGCTCGCCCATGTGCTGCTCAGCCTGCCGATCAGCATCCTGCTGTTCACCTACGCGGTCACGATGGTGTCGCTCGGGGTGGGCCTGCTGGTGACGTTCCTCGGCATTCCGGTGCTGGCGGCGGCGCTCGCCGGGTGCCGCGGCTTCGGGGCGCTGGAGCGGATGCGGGCGCGGGGGCTGCTGGGCCTGGAGGTGGCCGAGCCGGAGCCGCTGCGGACGAAGAAGCCGGGCGTCATGGCGTGGATGGGTGCCGTCCTCAAGAGCGGCGTCTCGTGGCGGGCCCTGCTGTACGCGGTGCTGCATCTGCCCTGGGCGGTGTTCTCGTTCGTCGTCTCGGTGAACGTGTGGGCGCTGGGCTGGGGGCTGCTGACGTACCCGCTGTGGTTCTGGGTGTTCCCGATGTACGCCGGTCAGGACGGGGTCCAGCTGTACGGCGACGAGACGCACCGGGTCTATCTCGACAACCCCTTCGAGATCACGGTGACGGCGCTGGTGGGGCTGCTCTTCACGATTGCCACGCCGTGGATCGTGCGGGCGCTGACGATGGTGGACCGGCTGCTGGTGCACGGGCTGCTCGGGCCGTCGCGGCTGGCCTCGCGGGTGGTGGAGCTGGAGTCGGACCGGGGGGTCGTGGTCGACACGGCCGCCGCCGACCTGCGGCGCATCGAGCGGGATCTGCACGACGGCGCGCAGGCCCGGCTGGTGGCGCTGGCCATGGATCTGGGGCTGGCGAAGGAGAAGCTCCAGGAGGATCCGGAGGCGGCCGTGCGGATGGTGGACGAGGCGCACGGCGAGGTGAAGACCGCGCTGCAGGAGCTGCGGGACCTGGCCCGGGGCATCCACCCGGCGGTGCTGACGGACCGGGGACTGGACGCGGCCCTGTCGGCGGTCGCCTCGCGCTGCACGGTGCCGGTGCAGGTCGAGGTGGATCTGGCGGAGCGGCCCGCGCCGGCGATCGAGGGGATCGCGTACTTCACGGTCTCGGAGTTGCTGCAGAACGTCAGCAAGCACGCGCGGGCGACCTGGGCGGGCGTGGAGGTGTGGCGGACGGAGAACCGGCTGATGCTGCAGGTCGTGGACAACGGCGTGGGCGGGGCCGACACGTCCCAGGGGTCCGGGCTGGCGGGGCTGGCGGAGCGGCTCGACGCGGTGGACGGGATCCTGGTGGTGGACTCGCCGGCGGGCGGGCCGACCCGGGTGACGGCGGAGCTGCCGTGGCGCGGTGAGCACGTGCGGTGACCTCGGCGGGGGTCCGGCCCCCGCGGCCAAGGGGCCAGGGGGCGAACTCCCTGGCCCGGCCTTTTCCCTTCCCTCCGCTTTCCCTTCCCTCCGCCGGCGTTCGAAGCCCGAGCCATCGAGGGTCCGGCACCTCGGAACCCGGCATACCGGAGCCCGGCCCCCCACATTCGATTCGCGTCGCCCGCCCCCATCCACCCCCGGATGCTGAAATGCTGGACCCGTCGCACGGGTGGGCGCGGAGCCGTTGTGGGCCGCGGACGGGCGGCGTCGGGCTGTGGGGGGCCGAAGATCGTGGAGGACAGGGTGCGGGTGGTCATCGCCGAGGATTCAGTGCTGCTCAGGGAGGGCCTGACCCGGCTGCTGACCGACCGCGGGCACGAGGTCGTCGCCGGGGTCGGTGACGGCCAGGCACTGATCAAGACCATCACCGAGCTGGACGCGCAGGGTGAGCTGCCGGATGTCGTCGTCGCCGACGTACGGATGCCGCCGACGCACACCGACGAGGGGGTGCGGGCCGCGGTGCAGCTGCGCAAGGCGCACCCGGGGCTCGGGGTGCTGGTGCTGTCGCAGTACGTGGAGGAGCGCTACGCCACGGAGCTGCTCGCCGGGTCCAGCCGGGGTGTCGGCTACCTGCTGAAGGACCGCGTGGCCGAGGTGCGGGAGTTCGTGGACGCGGTGGTGCGGGTGGCCGAGGGCGGGACGGCCCTGGACCCGGAGGTGGTCGCGCAGCTGCTGGGCCGCAGCCGCAAGCAGGACGTGCTGGCGGGGCTCACGCCGCGGGAACGCGAGGTGCTGGGGCTGATGGCCGAGGGGCGGACGAACTCGGCGATCGCGCGGCAGCTCGTGGTCAGCGACGGAGCCGTCGAGAAGCACGTCAGCAACATCTTCCTCAAGCTGGGGCTGTCCCCGAGCGAGGGCGACCACCGCCGGGTCCTGGCCGTGCTGACGTACCTCAATTCATGAAACTCCCGGCATGCGCGTCAGGGCGCTCGAACGTCTCAAAGTCGTGTCCAACATCCGAATGACCCGAAGAACGCGACCCTTGCGGTCGTAGGGTTGATCCTGGGAGGGCCTGCGGGAAGGTCTCTCCCGGACAGCCGCCTCGAGGGAGGTCCAGTTCAGTGACCAGCCAGGTCAGTAGCCCAGCGGAGCAGGCCGACGGAGCAGTCGTAGGAGAGCAGCGCAAAGCGGCGGGCGCCAAGGACGTCCGGCGCCTGGACCGGGTGATCATCAGGTTCGCGGGGGACTCGGGTGACGGTATGCAGCTCACCGGTGACCGCTTCACCTCGGAGACCGCGTCGTTCGGCAACGACCTGTCGACGCTGCCGAACTTCCCGGCCGAGATCCGGGCGCCCGCCGGGACCCTGCCGGGCGTGTCGTCCTTCCAGCTTCACTTCGCGGACCACGACATCCTCACGCCCGGTGACGCGCCGAACGTGCTGGTGGCGATGAATCCGGCCGCGCTGAAGGCGAACATCGGCGACCTGCCGCGCGGCGCCGAGGTGATCGTCAACACGGACGAGTTCACCAAGCGCGCGATGCAGAAGGTCGGCTACCAGGCGTCCCCTCTGGAGGACGGGTCGCTGGACGGCTACCAGGTCCATCCGGTGCCGCTGACCACGCTGACCGTGGAGGCGCTGAAGGAGTTCGACCTCACCCGCAAGGAGGCCGAGCGCAGCAAGAACATGTTCGCGCTGGGCCTGCTCAGCTGGATGTACCACCGGCCCACCGAGGGCACGGAGAAGTTCCTCAGGTCGAAGTTCGCGAAGAAGCCCGACATCGCGGCGGCCAACATCGCCGCCTTCCGGGCCGGCTGGAACTTCGGCGAGACGACGGAGGACTTCGCGGTCTCCTACGAGGTCGCCCCGGCGGCCACGGCGTTCCCTCCGGGTGTGTACCGCAACATCTCCGGCAACCTCGCCCTCTCCTACGGCCTGATCGCGGCCTCGCGGCAGGCGGATCTGCCGCTGTATCTGGGGTCCTACCCGATCACCCCGGCGTCGGACATCCTGCACGAGCTGAGCAAGCACAAGAACTTCGGCGTGCGGACCTTCCAGGCCGAGGACGAGATCGCCGGGATCGGGGCGGCGCTGGGCGCGGCCTTCGGCGGTTCGCTGGCCGTGACGACGACGAGCGGCCCGGGTGTGGCGCTGAAGTCCGAGACGATCGGCCTCGCGGTCTCCCTGGAGCTGCCGCTGCTGATCGTGGACATCCAGCGTGGCGGCCCGTCGACGGGTCTGCCCACCAAGACCGAGCAGGCGGACCTGCTGCAGGCGATGTTCGGGCGCAACGGCGAGGCGCCGGTGCCGGTGGTGGCGCCGCGTACGCCGGCGGACTGCTTCGACGCCGCGCTGGAGGCGGCGCGGATCGCGCTGACGTACCGGACGCCGGTGTTCCTGCTGTCCGACGGCTATCTGGCCAACGGCTCCGAGCCGTGGCGGATCCCGGACCTGGAGGAGCTGCCGGACCTCGGGGTGCAGTTCGCGCAGGGGCCGAACCACACGCTCGACGACGGCACCGAGGTGTTCTGGCCGTACA
This sequence comes from Streptomyces sp. SudanB52_2052, assembly GCF_964272415.1. NCBI lineage: Bacteria > Bacillati > Actinomycetota > Actinomycetes > Kitasatosporales > Streptomycetaceae > Streptomyces > Streptomyces sp. SudanB52_2052. The sequence goes on from NZ_OZ186796.1 coordinate 3,755,209, forward strand.
AGCGGGACCCGCACACGCTGGCCCGCCCGTGGGCGATCCCGGGCACGCCGGGTCTGGAGCACCGGATCGGCGGCATCGAGAAGGAGGACGGCACGGGCAACATCTCCTACGCCCCGGCCAACCACGACTTCATGGTGCGCACCCGGCAGGCGAAGGTGGACGGCATCGACGTCCCGGACCTGGCGGTGGACGACCCGGACGGCGCCCGGACCCTGGTGCTCGGCTGGGGTTCGACGTACGGGCCGATCACGGCGGCGGTGCGGCGGCTGCGCAGAGCCGGGGAGTCCATCGCGCAGGCGCACCTGCGCCACCTGAACCCCTTCCCGCGGAATCTGGGCGCGGTGCTGGAGCGTTACGACAAGGTGGTGATCCCCGAGATGAACCTCGGGCAGCTCGCCACGCTCATCCGGGCGAAGTACCTGGTCGACGCCCACTCGTACAACCAGGTCAACGGCATGCCGTTCAAGGCGGAGCAGCTCGCCGCGGCTCTGAAGGAGGCCATCGATGGCTGAGACGTCCACGCAAGGCACGGGCACCATCGAAGCGCTTTCCCTCGTCCCCAAGGCCGAGGGCAGGCAGTCGATGAAGGACTTCAAGTCCGATCAGGAAGTGCGCTGGTGCCCCGGCTGCGGCGACTACGCCATCCTCGCCGCGGTGCAGGGCTTCATGCCCGAACTGGGGCTGGCGAAGGAGAACATCGTCTTCGTCTCGGGCATCGGCTGCTCCTCCCGCTTCCCGTACTACATGAACACGTACGGGATGCACTCCATCCACGGCCGCGCCCCGGCCATCGCCACGGGTCTGGCCAGCTCGCGCCGCGATCTGTCGGTGTGGGTGGTCACCGGTGACGGCGACGCGCTGTCCATCGGCGGCAACCACCTGATCCACGCGCTGCGGCGCAACGTCAACCTCAAGATCCTGCTGTTCAACAACCGGATCTACGGTCTGACCAAGGGCCAGTACTCGCCGACCTCCGAAGTCGGGAAGATCACGAAGTCGACGCCGATGGGCTCGCTGGACGCGCCGTTCAACCCGGTGTCGCTGGCGATCGGCGCGGAGGCGTCCTTCGTGGCGCGGACGGTGGACTCGGACCGCAAGCACCTGACGGAGGTGCTGCGCCAGGCCTCCGCCCACCAGGGCACGGCGCTGATCGAGATCTACCAGAACTGCAACATCTTCAACGACGGCGCCTTCGACGCCCTCAAGGACAAGCAGCAGGCCGAGGAGGCCGTGATCCGCCTGGAGCACGGCAAGCCGATCCGCTTCGGCGCCGACCTGGCCAAGGGTGTCGTGCGGGACCAGCTGACCGGTGATCTGAAGGTGGTCGCGGTGACGCCGGAGAACGAGGACCAGGTGCTCGTCCACGACACGCACTCCCCGTCCCCGACGACGGCGTTCGCGCTGTCCCGGCTCGCCGACCCGGACACCCTGCACCACACCCCGATCGGCGTGTTCCGCTCCGTCGACCGGCCCGTCTACGACACGCAGATGGCCGACCAGCTGGACACCGCCATCGAGCAGCACGGCAAGGGCGACCTGGGCGCGCTGCTGGCGGGCGGCGACACCTGGACGGTCGTCGGCTGACGAGCCGCAGGACACCACGGCCCGGGACCGCTACGAAGCGGCCCGGGCCTCGTCGTACCCCCGGCGTGCCTTCTCCACGTCGTCCATCCTCCGGTGCGTCCACTGCGCGAGGGACCGCACCTGCTCGGCGGCCTCCCGGCCCAGGTCGGTGAGGGAGTAGTCGACGCGGGGCGGGATGACGGGCCGGGCGTCGCGGTGGACCAGGCCGTCCCGTTCCAGGGTCTGGAGGGTCTGGGTGAGCATCTTCTCGCTGACGCCGCGGCTCCCGTAGGTGCCGATCGCCCGGCGCAGCTCGCTGAACCGGTACGGACGGTCCAGGAGCTGGATCAGGACGAGGACGCCCCACCGGCTGGTGACGTGCTCCAGGACGAGCCGGTACGGGCACAGCGCCTCACTGTCACTTACTGCCATGCCAGTACCTTACTTCAAAGTGGGTACTTTCCACGAGTTAGCGCTCGCCCTATGGTTAGTGCCATCGCACCCCACAAGGAGAGTCGTCACCATGAGCATCGTCGTCACCGGAGCCACCGGACACCTCGGCCGCCACGTCGTGGAGCAGCTGCTGGAGAAGGTCCCCGCCGAGCAGATCACCGCGGTCGTGCGCAACGCGGAGAAGGCCGCCGACTTCGCGGACCGCGGTGTGAGGATCGCGCTGGCCGACTACAACGCCCCCGCCTCCTTCGACGGCCTGTTCTCCGCCGGTGACAAGGTGCTCCTGGTCTCCGGCAACGAGTTCGACAAGGGCCGCGTGCAGCAGCACAAGGTCGTCATCGACGCCGCCAAGGCGGCCGGTGTCGCCCTGCTCGCCTACACCAGCGCCCCGGGCACCCTGACCGCCGCGCTCGCCGACGACCACCGCGGCACCGAGGAGATCCTGCTGGACTCCGGCGTGCCCTACACGCTGCTGCGCAACGGCTGGTACCACGAGAACTACACCGAGAACCTCGCCCCGGTGCTGGAGCACAACGCGGTCGTCGCCGCCGCCGGCGAGGGCAAGGTCTCCTCCGCCTCCCGCGCCGACTACGCCGCTGCCGCCGTCGCCGTACTGACCGGCGAGGGACACGAGAACAAGACGTACGAGCTGGGCGGCGACACCCCGTGGAGCTTCGCCGAGTACGCGGCCGAGCTGAGCCGGCAGACCGGCAAGGAGATCGTGTACAGCGCCGTCTCGCCCGAGGCCCTGGTCGGCATCCTGACCGGGGCGGGCCTGCCGGAGCCGTTCGCGCAGATCCTCGCGGGCGTCGACGCCTCCATCGAGAAGGGCGAGCTGGTCGTCTCCACCGGAGACCTGTCCCGTCTGACCGGCCGTCCGACGACCCCGCTCTCCGAGGCCATCACCGCCGCGCTCAAGGGCTGAACTCCCCCGGCGGGCTCTTGAGCCACCCCACCCCCGGCTGTCATGACCGTATGCCGATACGGACATGACAGCCGGGGGTGCGCGGCGTTACCGTCGTGCACGCGGACGCGACGTGTGAAGGAGGGGCCCGTGACCGGCAAGCCGAGGGGCGAGCGGAACATAGGACTGCTGAACGGCTTCGCGGCCTACGGGATGTGGGGGCTCGTGCCCCTGTTCTGGCCCCTGCTGAAGCCCGCCGGCGCGATGGAGATCCTGGCCCACCGGATGGTGTGGTCGCTGGTCTTCGTGGGCGCCGCCCTGCTCGTGCTGCGCCGCTGGGCCTGGGCCGGCGAACTGCTGCGGCAGCCCCGCAGGCTGGGCCTGATCACGATCGCCGCGGCGGTCATCACCGTCAACTGGGGCCTGTACATCTGGGCCGTGAACTCGGGGCACGTCGTAGAGGCCTCGCTCGGATACTTCATCAACCCGCTGGTCACCATCGCGATGGGCGTGCTGCTGCTGAAGGAGCGGCTGCGGCCCGTGCAGTGGGCGGCGGTCGGCACCGGCTGCGCCGCGGTCGTCGTACTGACCGTCGGCTACGGCCGGCCCCCGTGGATCTCCCTCTGCCTCGCCTTCTCCTTCGCCACGTACGGCCTGGTGAAGAAGAAGGTCAACCTCGGCGGCGTCGAGTCGCTCGCCGCCGAGACCGCGATCCAGTTCCTGCCCGCGCTCGCCTACCTGGTGTGGCTGACCGCGCAGGGCGGCTCCACCTTCGCCGCCGAGGGCGCGGGACACGCCGCCCTGCTCGCCTCGGCCGGCATCGTCACCGCGCTCCCCCTGGTCTGCTTCGGCGCGGCCGCCATCCGCGTGCCCCTGTCCACGATCGGCCTGCTGCAGTACCTCACGCCCGTCTTCCAGTTCCTGCTGGGCATCCTCTACTTCCACGAGGAGATGCCGCCCGAGCGCTGGGCCGGCTTCGCCCTGGTCTGGCTGGCGTTGACGCTGCTCACCTGGGACGCCCTGCGCGCCGCCCGCCGGACCTCCCGCGCGCTCACCACCGAGATCAGCGCGCCCAGCGCGACCAGGACGACCGGCACGGTCAGTGCCGCGCGGAACGCCGACAGGGTGGCCTCGGGGCCGGACCCGGTGGACGCCAAGCCGTAGACCGCCGTCACCGCCGAGATGCCGATCGCCGAGCCGAACTGCGTGGCGGTGGTCAGCAGCCCGCCGGCCAGGCCCTGCTCCGACTCGGTGACGCCGTCCGTCGCCGCGATGGTCAGCGGCCCGTAGGCCAGGGCGAACGCGAGGCCGGACAGCAGCAGCGTCGGGAACATCATCCCGTAGGACCAGTCCATGCCGACCGGCAGGAACAGCGCGTAGGCGGCCACGGCCAGGGCGAAACCGCCGAGGATCACCCGGGCGTTGCCGAAGCGGGCGACCAGCCTCGGGGTGAGCGTCGGCGCGAGGACGGCGTCGATCCCCATGACGAGCAGGGCGAGGGCCGTCTGCAGCGACGACCAGCCGCGCAGTTCCTGGAGGTAGAGCGTGACGACGAACTGGAAGCCGAAGAAGGCTCCGAGGAAGAGCAGCGCCCCGAGGTCGGCGCGCACCACCGGGCCCTGCCGCAGGATGCCGAGGCGGACGAGCGGGTCCGGGCAACGGCGTTCGACCACGACGAAGGCCCAGCCCGACAGCAGCGCCGCGACCCCGGCGGCCACGGTGAGCGGCCAGTCGTGCAGGCCGTGCTCCAGGCGTACAACGGTGTAGGCGGCCAGCAGCATGGCGCCCGCGGCGGTGATCGCGCCGGGCAGGTCGAAGGCGCGGCGGCGGGTCGGCGGGGCGTCCCGCCGGGGGATCAGACGGACGGCGGGGACGAGCAGGGCGGCGGCCATCAGCACGGGCGCGAAGAACACCCAGCGCCAGCCGATCTCGGTGAGCAGGCCGCCGATCACCAGGCCGAGGGAGAAGCCGGCCGCGCCCGTCCCGGCGAAGACCAGCAGGGCCTTGTTGCGCTGGGGGCCCTCCTCGTACGACGTGGTGATCAGGGAGAGCGCGGCCGGGGTCATGAACGCGGCGGCGACACCGGTGACGAACCGGGCGACGATCAGCATCCAGCCCTCGGTCGCGAAGCCGCCGAGCCCCGAGAAGGCGAGGAAGACGGTCAGCCACAGCAGGAACATCCGCCGTCGGCCGAGGAGGTCGGCGGCTCTGCCGCCCAGCAGGGTGAAGCCGGCGTAGCCGAGGACGTAGGCGCTCATCACCCAGGCCGCGGTGCCGGTGGTCAGGCCGAGGTCGGAGCGGACGGCCGGGATCGCCACCGCCATCATCGCGACGTCGATGCCTTCGAGGAAGATCGTTCCGCACAGGACGAGCAGCAGCGCCCAGGCACGCGTGCCCATGAATCAACACTCCTCTGGTAGGGATCGGTTACGAAAGCGAGGGTCGGTTCCCTCTTGTAACCAGGACCACCCTGCGGCAGCATCGACAGACATGGAAGAAGGCACTTCTAAGTCACCGAGTAACTGCGAGAGCACCGTCGACCACGGCGACGCCGACCCCTTCCAGTGGGACACCCGCGAGGACTGTCAGGTCCGGCAGATCCTCGACCGGATCGCGGACAAGTGGTCGCTGCTGGTCATCGCGCTGCTGGAGAACCGGCGGCTGCGCTTCACGGAGCTGCGCCGGGAGATCGACGGGGTCAGCCAGCGCATGCTGACGGTGACCCTGCGCTCGCTGGAGCGCGACGGCCTGGTGAAGCGGACGGTGCACCCGGTGGTCCCGCCGCGGGTCGACTACGAGCTGACCTCCCTCGGCAGGACGCTGCACACCACGATCCAGTCCCTGGTGACCTGGACGGAGGAGCACCAGGACGAGATCGCGGCGGCCCGGAGCGCGTACGACGCGCGGGAGGCCCAGGAGCAGGTCGACCGTGTCGCCACCGCGGAGGCCGCTACGGCTTCCTAGGCGCCTGGCGGGCCCGGTGGGCCCGTACCTTCTCGCGGTTCCCGCAGTGCTCCATCGCGCACCAGCGGCGGCGGCCCGGGCGGGAGGTGTCGACGAAGAGCAGATAGCAGTTGTGGGCGCCGCATTCGCGGACGCGGTGCGCGTGGGGGCCGGTGAACAGGTCGATCGCGTCCCGGGCGACCGTGGAGAGCAGCTGCGTGCCGGTGGCGCCCGGGGCCCAGGCGCGGCTGCCGTCCGGCGCGATACGGGCGACGAGCGCGGGTTCGGCCGCGGCGGCGTTGACGACGTCCAGGTGGGCGGTGCGCAGCGGGCGGTCGTGGGCGCGGTCGGCGGCGAGCAGGAGCACGGCGTCGCGCAGGGCGCGGGCGCGCTCCAGCTCCCCGGCGGTGACCGTGAGGTCCAGCCCGGCCGGGAGGCGGCTGCGTCCGGCCCAGGCGAGCAGGTCGGCCGGCTCGTGCAGCACCTCCCAGCGCGCGAAGGCGCCGGGGCCGCCGGTCGTCGTCAGCTCCAGGCACAGCGCGCCCGGGTCGAAGCGGTAGGGCTTCCCCTCGGACGAGACCAGGGTCAGCCCCGGGGGCTCGTTCGGCGTTTCCGCCGCGCGTCCACTCACCTAACCAGTATAAGTGGTTACATGACGCAGACACCGGCATCGCCCGCCCCCGTCCACTGGAAAGTCGTCATCGACGCCAACGACCCGCACGCGCAGGCCGGCTTCTGGGCCGCCGCCCTGAGGTACGAGGTGGAGGACAACAGCGCCCTCATCGAGAAGCTGCTCCGCTTCGGCGCCCTGCCCGAGGAGGCCACGGTCGAGTTCCACGGCCGCCGCGCCTTCCGGGACCTGATCGCCGTACGGCACCCCGAGGACCCGTTCGAGGAGGAGAGTGGGACCGGGCTCGGGCGGCGGCTGCTGTTCCAGCGGGTGCCGGAGACCAAGACGGTGAAGAACCGGCTCCACCTCGATCTGCACCCGGGCGAAGGACGCCGCGACGAGGAGGTCGCACGGTTGGAGGGGCTCGGGGCGAGCGTGCTGCGGCGGGTGAAGGAGCAGGGCGGCGAGTGGGTCGTGCTGGCCGACCCGGAGGGGAACGAGTTCTGCGTCCAGTGACCCGGGTCGGCCACGGCAACGCCCTGGCCGGATAAGAGCCTTGACGGAGAGTCAGTCACAGCTTCACCATCCAGGCACCCCATTCACCGTGGGCTGCCTGTGGACACCCCACGGGCTTCCCAAGGAACTCGGAGCCCCCACATGAAGCTCTCCGTTTCCGCGCGTGCCGTGGCGGCAGGCGGCCTGGCAACAGCCATGCTCCTGACCGGCGGTGCCGTGGCCGACGCCGCGTCCTCCGCTCCCGCGAGAGCGGCCGCCGCGCCGGACATACCCCTGGCGGGCGTCAAGGCCCACCTGTCCCAGCTCCAGTCCATAGCCACCGCCAACGGCGGCAACCGCGCGCACGGCCGCCCCGGCTACAAGGCCTCGCTCGACTACCTGAAGGCCAAGCTGGACGCGGCCGGATACACCACCACCGTCCAGCAGTTCACCGCCTCCGGCCGCACGGGCTACAACCTGATCGCCGACTGGCCCGGCGGCGACGCGAACCAGGTCGTGATGGCCGGCTCGCACCTCGACAGCGTCTCCTCCGGGCCCGGCATCAACGACAACGGCTCCGGCTCGGCCGCCGTCCTGGAGACCGCGCTCGCCGTGTCCCGGGCCCAGTACAAGCCCACCAAGCACCTGCGGTTCGCGTGGTGGGGCGCGGAGGAGATCGGCCTGGTCGGCTCCCGCCACTACGTCAACCGGCTGGCCACCGGCGACCGTTCGAGGATCAGCGCCTATCTGAACTTCGACATGATCGGCTCCCCGAACCCGGGCTACTTCGTCTACGACGACGACCCGGCGATCGAGAAGACCTTCAAGGACTACTTCACCGGCATCGGCGTCCCGACGGAGATCGAGACCGAGGGCGACGGCCGCTCCGACCACGCGCCCTTCAAGAGCGCGGGCGTTCCGGTGGGCGGCCTGTTCACCGGGGCCAGCAGGACGAAGACGGCGGCGCAGGCGGCCAAGTGGGGCGGTACGGCCGGGCAGGCCTTCGACCGCTGCTACCACTCCTCCTGCGACACCACCGCCAACATCAACGACACGGCCCTGAACCGCAACAGCGACGCCCTCGCCCACGCGGTGTGGGAGCTGTCGGAGTAGCCCCCGCGGTTACCGGTACGGGAGCCGTCGGAGCGGCCCCCTCGGTCACCGGCCGCGGGCGCGCTCGGTGAGACGGCCCATGCGGGCGCGGGCCGACTCCAGTTCCTCGATCTCCTCGGCGGCCGGGCCGTCCTCGGCGGCGAGTTCCGTCCACAGGCCGATCAGGCCGCTCCCCAGCTCCAGCCCGAGCGCCGGGTCGCGCACCGCGCGCCAGGCGGTGGCCGCGCTCCGCACGTTGCCGTAGGCGCCCTCCGCGTCGCCGCGGCGGCGGTGGGCACCGGCCAGGTCGAGCGACAGGTGGAAGGCGCGGAGCGGGTCGCCCGCCAAGTAGGCGATGTACGCGGTCAGTTCGCGCAGCCGGAGCACCTCGGGGTGCTCCGGCCCCAGCGTCCCCGACGCCTGGGCGACGGTCTGGTCCGCCAGCTCGGCCGCCGCGTCGATCCGGCCCTCCTTCACGGCCTCGTTGATCCGCCCGACCGGCTCCGCCAGGAGGGCGGGTGCGGTGGAGTCGCCCGGGGCGGTGAGGGGTTCGTCGCCGAGCACGGCCTCCGCGACGGCGTCGAAGCCGCGGGCGGGGGTCGGCTTGGCCTCGGCCTCGGCGGCCACCAGGACCGCGTCGGGAACCCGCTCGGGTCGCGGAGCGTGCGGGGCCTCGGGGACGGGCAGCGGCCTCGCGTCCATGGGCGGGGGCGGGCCGAACTCGCCGGTGGGGGGCGCGACGGTGCCCGGGGGCGTGGCCGGAGCCGGTGGCGCGTCCTCCGGTACGGCCCGCAACCGGAACGTCGGCACCGGCTCGCCCGCCGGCTGCGGCTCGGGCACCGCCCGCGGCGGGAACGTCGGGGCCGTGCCGTGGCCGGACTCCGGCACGGTGCGCAGGACCTGGGTGGCGCTGTCGCCGCGCGGAGGCTCATGCTCCGCCGGGGTCGTGCGCACCGGCTCGGCCGAGAAGCGGCTGGAGCCGTCCGGGTCGACCTGGAGCGGGACGACGTAGCCGATGCGCTCGTCGCGGACCGTGGCGAGGACCGGGTGGCCGGTGGCGAGGGCCAGGTGGTGGAGGCGGTTCAGGACCGCCTGCTGGATCTCCTCGCCGGGGGCCGCGAAGACCGGGACCCCGCCGACCGACGCGCCGTCGGACGCCCCGCCCGTGCCCTCTCCGGTGTCCGCTGTGGCCCCGGGGACATGGACGTCGATCGGCGCCGCCGGAGTCGCCGCACGTGCGGCCTGCTGCTGTTCCCGCTTCTTCTCGCGGCTGAGTCGAGACATCGTCCCCTCACTCGGCGTCGTACACCTACTGTCGAGTGTGTCCGCTCGCCCCCGTTTCTCACGTCACCGCGGTGTCACAGGCTCGTCCCAAGGGCCACCGACACCGGTGCCGATCGTTCCGGATGGCATGAGGAGCGGGAGCACGAGGGAGGAGAAAGGCATGCACACAGGCATGCGACAGGGGCCGGAGATCTGGATCCGCGGCCCGGTGACCACACCCGGGGCGGGGTCGCCGGAGCCCGCCCACGCCCATGCCGCGGCGCGGCGCTTCTCCTGGGTCGGCACGCACGGCGGCGCGGGCGTCTCCACCCTCGCCGCGGTCTACGGCGGGCATGACAGCGGCCGCGCCTGGCCCCGGCCCGGCGAGCCCGCGTCGGTGCTGCTGGTCGCCCGGACGCACGCGGCCGGGCTCGACACGGCAGCCGGTGCGGTGGAGGCGTTCCGGCGCGGCCAGGCGCCTGCGGGGCTCGACCTGGACGCCGTCGTGCTCGTGGCGGACGCCCCGGGCCGGCTGCCGCGCCCGCTCGCCCAGCGGATCAAGTCCCTGGAGTCGGTCATCGACGTGTACCGGGTGCCGTGGGTGCCGGCCTGGCGGCTCGGCGAGCTGGGCCGTCCGCCGCGCGAGACCGAGCCCCTGCTCCGGCTGACGGGAGCGGTGCGCTGACGGCCGTGCCCCTGCCCACGGGGGAGACCCTGTCGGCCGGGGAGATCGCGGCGGGCGTGCGGGCCCGGGAGCTGCGCGCGGTCGATGTCGTCGGGGCGGCGCTGGAGCGGATCGAGCGGGCCGATCCGGAGCTGTGCGCGTTCGTCGAGGTGTGGAACGAGGACGCGCTGCGCCGGGCCGGTGAGGTGGACGCGCTGCTCGACCGGCGGGCCGGAGGTGCGCCGCCGCTGCCGCTGGCCGGTGTGCCGATCGCCGTGAAGGGACGGCACGGGCTGCGTGCGGCCGGGCCGCTGCTCGCGGCCGGGTGCGTCGCGGTGGGGGCGACCTCCGTGCCCGGGCCGGGGACGCCCTGGCAGACCTGGGGGCTCGGTGCCCGGGGCCTGACGGTCAACCCGTGGCGGGCCGACCGTACGCCGGGCGGCTCGTCGGCCGGGGCGGCGGTGGCGGTGGCGGCCGGTCTCGTGCCGCTGGCGACGGGCGGCGACGGGGCCGGGTCGGTGCGGATCCCGGCGGCGTGGTGCGGGGTGGTCGGGCTGAAGACCACGGGCGGACGGCTGCCGTCCGCCGACCGTACGGGGCTCGCCGTGCCCGGAGTGCTCGCCCGGACGGCGTCGGACGCGGCGGTCTGGTGGCAGGTCGTGTCGGGCGAGCCTGCAGCCGCCCGGCCGCCCCTTCCCGTCCCCGCCGTCTGGTCCCCCGACCTCGGGTTCGCCGGGCCCGACCCGGAGCCGGTCGCCCTGGCCCGGGCGGCGGTGGAGCGGCTCGTGGCGGCGGGTGTCGTACGGCTCGTCCGGCCACGGGTGCCGTTGCGGCTCACGGATCCCGGGCCTGCGTGGCTCGCGCTGCGGTCGCTCGGCACCGGTGCGTCCGGGAGCAGGTCGACGCCCGGTCTCGCCCTCGATCTCGACCTCGACCTCGACCTAGCCGGAGCCCATCGCGTCCGGGCCGGGAACAACGAGCGGCTGGACCGGCTGTTCGCCGAGGCCGAGCTGTTGCTCACGCCGACGGCGCCCACCGCACCGCACGGCCACGAAGGGCCCGGGGACCGCTACTCCACCTCGCTCACCTGGGCGTTCAACCTCAGCGGGCATCCGGCGCTGAGCCTCCCGGCGGGCTTCGGCGCCGACGGCTGCCCGGCCGGGCTGCACCTGGTGGCACGGCACGGGCGGGAGGCGCTGCTGCTGGCGGTGGCACGGAAGGCGGAAGCCAGTCAGGGGGAGGCGCGGACTGGGAACTGAAGACCCCCTGGCCGATTCGGGCGCGAGGCCCTCTGGCGGGTTTGCTTGCATGCGCATATGATGCATGCGCCTGTAATTGACGTACGCCGAGCATTCAGGGGGACCCCATGACCCGCCGCTTCCTCTTTGTCCTGGGCAGCGCCCGCGCCGACGGCAACACCGAGCTGCTGGCCCGCCGGGCCGCCGAGCAGCTGCCGCCGGACGTCGAACAGCAGTGGATCGACCTCACCGAGCATCCCGTGCCGGACTTCGAGGACCTGCGCCACGACAGCGACCACGTCCGGCCGACCGAGGGCAACGTGGCCCTGCTGCTCGACGCCACGCTCGCGGCCACGGACATCGTGATCGCCTCGCCCCTGTACTGGTACTCGGTCTCCGCGCACACCAAGCGCTACCTGGACTACTGGTCGGGCTGGCTGCGCACGCCCGGCCTCGACTTCAAGGAGACCCTGGCCGGGCGCACCCTGTGGGGCGTCACCGCCCTCGCGCACCAGGAGCAGGTGGTCGCCGACCCGCTGGTCGGGACGCTCAACAACTCGGCCGCGTACATGGGGATGCGCTTCGGCGGCGTACTGCTCGGCAACGGCAGCAAGCCCGGCGACGTGCTGAACGACACCGAGGCCCTGACCCGTGCGAAGACGTTCTTCGCCCAGGAGGCACCGCTCGCCCGGTTCCTGTACGAGGAGTGAGCCCTAGGCTGTGATGTCCTTCGCCGTGAAGCGCGCCCACGCCGCCGAGCCGAACACCGCCGCGTACAGGGCCTGCAGTCCCAGGTTCTTGGCGAGCTCGTCCCAGTAGACCGGCTCGCGCATCAGATCGGCGAAGGACAGCCAGTAGTGCGAGAAGAAGTACGGCTGGAGGGCGTGCAGTTGCGGGATCTGGTCCAGGATCTGGACCGTGATCAGCAGGCCCACCGTCGTCGCCATGGCCGCGATGCCGCTGTTGGTCAGCGTCGAGACGAACAGACCGAGCGCCGCGACGCCGATCAGTGACGCGGCCACGGCCAGGGCGATCAGCAGGGCTCTGCCCAGCCCCTCGGCGAAGCTGATCCGCGTACCGGAGATGGTCGTCAGGTCGCCGAGGGGGAAGAGGAGCGCGCCGACCGTCAGGGCCGAGACGGCGACCACGAGCGTGGCGGCCAGGCAGAACAGGACGACCGTCACGTACTTGGTGAGCAGCAGGCGGCTGCGGCCGGCCGGGGCGACCAGCAGATAGCGCAGCGTGCCGGCGTTCGCCTCGCCGGCGATGGCGTCGCCCGCGACGACACCGACCGCCATGGGCAGGAAGAACGGCAGGGTCGCGGCCAGGGCGGTGAAGACCAGGAACAGGCCGTTGTTGGTGATCTGCGAGATGAACGCCGGTCCCCCGCCGCCCCCGCCGCCGGGCGAGGAGCCGTCGCCCGTCTCAATCTTGACGGCGATGCCGACGAGGATCGGCACGCCCGCCAGCACGGCCAGCAGCGCGAGGGTGCGCCAGCGCCGGAACGTGGTGGTGAGCTCGTTGCGCAGCAGCCCGAAGGTCCACAGCGGGCTCACCGGCCGTACCTGCTCCGCGACGTCAGCCCGCGACATCGAACCCCTCCCCCGTCAGCGCCACGAACGCGTCCTCCAGCGAGGCCCGTTCGACCGTGAAACCGCGCACCCGGACCCCGGCGGTGACCAGCGCGGCGTTCACCTCGGCCAGGTCGCGGTCCGGTGGCTCGCCGGCCACCCGGTCGTCGGTGACGGCGATGTCCGCGACACCCTGCTCCTTCAGCACCCGGGCCGCCTCCGCCGGGTCCGGCGTGGTCACCACGAGCCGGCCGCGCGCCCCGGCCGCCAGCTCGGCGACCGGGCCCTGCGTGATCAGCCGGCCCCGCGCCATCACGGCCGCGTGCGTGCAGACCTGCTCGATCTCGTCGAGCAGGTGGGAGGAGAGGAAGACGGTCGTGCCGTCCGAGGCCAGCTCCCGTACCAGCGTGCGGATCTCGCGCATGCCCTGCGGGTCGAGGCCGTTGGTCGGCTCGTCGAGGACGAGCAGCCGGCGCGGCCGGAGCAGCGCGGCCGCCAGACCGAGGCGCTGTTTCATGCCCAGCGAGTAGGCCTTGGCCTTCTTGCCCGCGGCGGCCGTCAGGCCCACCCGGTCCAGGGCCGCGGCGACCCGGGCCCGCCGGGTGCGCGGATCGGCGGCGGGGTCGGCCGAGTCGTAGCGGATCAGGTTGTCGCGGCCGGAGAGGAAGCCGTAGAGGGCCGGGCCCTCGATGAGGGCGCCGACGTGCGGGAGCACGGCGCGGGTGGCCTTGGGCATGGGCTGCCCGAGGACCCGCGCCGTGCCGGAGGTGGGCTCGATGAGGCCCATCAGCATGCGGATCGTGGTGGTCTTGCCGGAGCCGTTGGGGCCGAGGAAGCCGAAGACGCTGCCCGCCGGGACGGTCAGGTCCAGACCGTCGACGGCGAGCTGTCCGCCGGGGTAGCGCTTGGTGAGTCCGCGGGTGGCGATGACCGGTTCCCCGGCCGCGGCACCCGCGCCGCCCTGCTCCGGCTCCGTGGCGGACGGTTCGCCCATCGGCTTCCTCGTTCTCTCTGCGTCCCGTTGCGTCCCGTGGCAGGACTACTTCGCGGCGTCGGCCGCCTTCACGAGCGCGTCCTTGGTGACCATGCCGACGTAGACCTTGCCGTCGTCCGTCATCAGGGCGTTGACCAGGCGGGTGGAGAAGACCGTGCCCGAGCCGAACTTTCCGGTGACCTTGTCGCCGAGCGAGTCCACGAAACCGCCGAGGTCGCCGCCGGCGCCCTCGCCGGAGGGCATGCCCTGGCCGCCAGTGTCGAAGACGGCTATGGAGTTCCAGCCCTCACCGATGGTCTTCATGCCCTCGGGGCCCTTGCCGGGGGCCTCCTTGGACTTCGGGGCGTGCTCGCGTGCCTCGCCCTTGCCGAAGTCCATCCCGAGGCCTTCGCCGAAGCCCTTGCCGGCGTCCTTGCCGGAGTTCTCGCCGGCGTCCTTCTCCTCGGTGACCTTCGCGCCCTTGGGCGGCGTGAAGTCGAAGGTCGACGCGGCCGGCTCGGCGAAACTGACCTGCGTGAAGCCCGCGTCGACGACGGCGGAGCCGCCGCCCGCCGGGGTCAGCGTGAACTTCAGCGGCAGGCCGGTCTCGGAGTCCACGGCCACGGTGATCGCGCCGACCGTCGAGCCGGACTGCTTGGGCTTGATGAGCAGCTTGTAGGCGTCCCGGCCGGCGACCTGGGCGGTACCGTCCACGGTCACGGAGGTCGTGTCGTCGGCGGCCTTCAGGGCCTCCTCGGCGAAGTCCTTCGGCAGGGCCGGCGGCTGCTGCGCCCGGTCGTCCTTCGCGCTCTGCGAGACGGTGCCGTGGTAGACCTCGTTGGACTTGCTGTCGTAGCCCCAGACGTCCTTGCCGTTGTGGATGAGGCTGTACTCCGCGGCGTTCTCCAGCAGCGACAGCTTCTGCTTCTCGGGGCCGTCGGCGGCGACGCGCAGCGTGTGCGTGCCGGAGGCCAGTTCGGTGAGCTTGGCCGTCGGGTCGGCGGAGGAACCGTCCTCGCCTCCGCCGGCGGCGCCGGACATCAGGCTGGACTCCAGGCCGCCGAGGTTCGGCAGGCCGAGGTCCGTGCTGATCTTGACCGTGCCGGAGAGCTGCTCGACGTCCGACTTGGCGATCTTCTCGATGAGCTGCTGTGCGGTGATCTTCGGGAGGTCGGGGTCGCCGGAGTCGGCGAGCGCGGGGACCAGGCCGATCGTCGCGGCGGCCACCCCCATCACCGTGACCGGGACGACGTACCGAGCGGCTTTGCGCCGCCCGGAGCGCTGCTCGTCGACCTCCCCGGCGGTCGTGTTGTCGTCGGATGCGTACGGTGCCATGTGTGCCCTACCTCCGTGGTCGGCGGCGGCTGTCCGTGTCGTCCACGCACTCGTCCCTGAGCCGCCATTCTCACCCGAACAGGTGAGGAGTGGTGTTTTCCGTGGTTTCCATCTGACCAAATCGGCCAGGGAGATACGTCAGACCCCGGGCTCAACTCCACGTACTGCTGCGGTATGACACGAGGGGGCGGCTTCCCCCCCCGACCCGTAGGGGTCGTGCGGGGAGCCCCGGGCTAGCCGGCCCGGTGCACCACCGCGTCGCACAGCTCCACGAGTGCCGTCTTCGCGGCGCATTCGGGCAGCGGGGCCAGCGCCGAGCGGGCGTCCTCGGCGTAGCGGACGGTGTCCCGGCGGGCCTGCTCCAGCGCCGGGTGGGCGCGCAGCAGGCGCAGGGCCTCGGCGTGCCGGGCGTCGTCGGTGAGGTCGGAGTCCAGCAGCTCGCACAGGGCGATGTCGTCGGCGAGCCCGAGCCGGGCCGCCCGCTCGCGCAGCCGCAGCACCGGGAGCGTGGGGATGCCCTCGCGCAGGTCGGTGCCGGGCGTCTTGCCGGACTCGTGGGAGTCGGAGGCGATGTCCAGGACGTCGTCCGCGAGCTGGAAGGCGACGCCGAGCCGCTCGCCGTACTGGGTCAGGACGTCCACCACCGTCTCGTCGGCGCCGGACATCATCGCGCCGAACCGGCAGGAGACCGCCACCAGCGAGCCCGTCTTGCCCCCCAGCACGTCCAGGTAGTGCTCGACCGGGTCCCGGCCGTCCTGCGGACCGGCCGTCTCCAGGATCTGCCCGGTCACCAGCCGCTCGAACGCCTCGGCCTGCACCCGCACGGCCTCGGGCCCGAGGTCGGCCAGGATGTGCGAGGCACGGGCGAAGAGGAAGTCGCCGGTGAGGACCGCGACGGAGTTGCCCCAGCGGGCGTTCGCGCTCGCGACGCCGCGGCGCACGGCGGCCTCGTCCATCACGTCGTCGTGGTACAGCGTGGCGAGGTGGGTCAGCTCCACGACGACGGCCGAGGGCACGATCCCGGGTGCGTACCGGTCACCGAACTGGGCGGAGAGCATCACGAGCAGCGGCCGGAACCGCTTGCCGCCGGCCCGCACCAGGTGCTGGGCGGCCTCCGTGATGAAGGGCACCTCACTCTTGGTGGCCTCGAGCAAGCCTTCCTCGACAGCCGCCAACCCGGCCTGGACATCGGCTTCCAGAGCCTGGTCCCGCACGCTCAGCCCGAACGGCCCGACGTCGGTCACGAGGGGTCTCCTGTCTGCTGGTGTCTGCCGGTGATCACACGGATTGTCGATAGGTCGCTGCCATCACTCGAGTCAGCGTATCCGGTCACGTTTCGATCACCGCCAGCGCCCATGGTTACAGGCCGGGCGGTATCCGATCACGACCTCTATGTTTTCGATCAGCTCATAAGAGCAGACATTTATCGACTTTCCGGGAAGTTGCGGTCTATGCACGATTTGCCGTATTGATGAAGCAAATTCCCCTTGCGGGACATTGTGCTCCGGCTCGTGATCAGTGAGTTGAGTCACTTCACCCCGTCGACGGCCGTCTCCCGGCACCTGCTCGTACCTCCTTCCGCAACACGCCAGTTGAGGCTTGGCTCCAGCAAAGGATCAAGGGGTCCAAACACCCCTGACCAAGGTCGATCGGCGCAATGTGTGACTCCGGTGCTTGTTCCCGACATGTGCTCTCGCATACGTTCCGGGCCTGTCCGGCGGACGCCGAATCCTGCCGCCGCCCGGACTCCCCACACACACCGACTCACTCACGCAGGGCAGGAGCGGGGGACCCAGGTAAGTCGCCGGTCCACGACGTGGAACGGCTCGGGGTGAAGCCGCGCACGGCAGCACAGCGCCGTGCGCGGCCGGGCACCTCCCGGCCCGAACCCGACAGCTCACCTCGCAGGCGCCGGAGAGGAACATCGCCATGCCCGGACGAGGTAAGCACCGTCGGCCCAGAACCAGCCCGCTCACCCGAGGTGTCGTCGCCGTCGGCACCGGTGGAGCGGCCCTGACCCTCCCGCTGCTCGGCGCGACGCAGGCCGGCGCCGCCCAGCCGGCCCAGAGCGCCCCCGCCGCCCAGACCGCACCCCAGGCGGCCCAGCCCGCCAAGTCCCTCACGTACACCGTGACCAAGGGCGACACGCTCTACCGCATCGCGGACAAGTACGACGTATCGGGCGGCTGGAAGCAGCTCTACAAGGACAACCGCGCCGTCGTCGGCGACGACCCGCGGCTGATCCACCCGGGCCTGAAGCTGAAGGTGGCGACGACGAAGGCGGCCGCCAAGAAGAAGGCGACGCAGTCGTCCGCCCCGGCCAAGCCGGCCGGTGGCGTCGCCAAGGCCACCCCGGCCGCCGCGAAGACCTACGCGAACAACCTCGACGGCTGGATCCGCGAGGCGCTGGACATCATGGCCCAGAAGGGCATCCCTGGGTCGTACGACGGCATCTACCGCAACATCATGCGCGAGTCGTCCGGCAACCCCCAGGCGATCAACAACTGGGACTCCAACGCCGCCAAGGGCACGCCCTCCAAGGGCCTGCTCCAGGTCATCGACCCGACCTTCGCCGCCTACCACGTGCCCGGCACCCCCTACGACCCGTTCGACCCCGTCGCCAACATCACGGCGGCCTGCAACTACGCGGCCGACCGCTACGGCTCGATCGACAACGTCTTCGGCCCGTACTGAACCGCCCCGCCCAGCAGTCGCTCGAGGACGACGGCGATGCCGTCGTCCTCGTTCGACAGCGTGACCTCGTCGGCGACGGCCTTCAGTTCGGGATGGGCGTTGGCCATCGCGACGCCGTGGGCGGCCCAGTCGAACATCGGGATGTCGTTGGGCATGTCGCCGAAGGCGATGGTGTCCGCCGGCCGCAGCCCCAGGTGCTCGGCGGCCAGCGCCAGGCCCGTCGCCTTGGTGACCCCGCACGGCTGGAGCTCGACCGTGCCCGGCCCCGACATCGTCACCGTCGCCAGTGAGCCGACCACCGAGCGGGCCGTCGCCGCCAACTCGTCGTCCGTCAGGTAGGGGTGGCGCAGCAGCACCTTGCTGATGGGCTCGCCCCACAGCTCGTCGCGCCGGTCGACCCGTACCGCGGGCAGGGTCGGGTGCGGCATGAGGTAGCCCGGCTCGATCAGCGTGAGCCCGTCGACCCCGTCCTGGTCGACCGCCGCGTACACCTGCCCCACCTCGGCCTCGATCTTGCCGAGGGCGGTCTCCGCCAGTTCCCGGTCCAGGGTGATGGACCACAGCAGCCGGTCCGCGCCGGCGTCGTACACCTGCGCGCCCTGCCCGCACACCGCGAGCCCCGTGCAGCGGAGGTCGTCCAGGAGCGGCTGCACTCTCGGTGCCGGCCGGCCCGTCACCACGAGGTGCTGGGCACCGGCGTCCGCCACCCGCGCGAGCGCGGCGAGAGACCGGTCGGAGAGGGTGTCGTCGCCGCGCAGCAGCGTTCCGTCCAGGTCGGTGGCGATGAGTGAATATGAGATGGGTGCGGCCATGATCAGAGAATACGGACAGCCCGCCCCTTCGTTTCATCGCGCGGCGCACGCCGATTGCCCGGTTGAAGGCGTCTGCACCAGTTGGCAACAACATGGTCCGCTACCTACCGTCGGGGCCGTCTCGGGCGGTACCTTCCAAGTGTCCAGGGGGGACTTGATCGGGGGGTCAGGTTGAGCAGTGGGCGCATTCGCGTGGCGGGGCCCGGGGAACTCGGCGAGGGGGAGAGGGAGTGCTGGCGCGCGCTGCGCGCCGCCTCGGAGGCGCCGCGCAACCCTTTCATGGAACCGGAGTTCACCGCCGCCGTCG
Organism: Streptomyces sp. SudanB52_2052; assembly: GCF_964272415.1. Classification (NCBI taxonomy): domain Bacteria; kingdom Bacillati; phylum Actinomycetota; class Actinomycetes; order Kitasatosporales; family Streptomycetaceae; genus Streptomyces; species Streptomyces sp. SudanB52_2052. Next base: position 3,774,126 of record NZ_OZ186796.1, read on the forward strand.
GCCGGGTGAGGCCGCAGGCCCGGGTCGCGGTCGTGTACGAGGGGCGGGAGCCCGCCGGGTTCCTGCCGTACGAGCGCGGGCCGTTGGGGCAGGGCAGGGCGATCGGACTCGGCGTCTCGGACGTCCAGGGGGCGATCCTGCGGCCGGGGCTGGCCCTGGAGACCGGTGAACTGCTGCGGGCCTGCGCGCTGTCGAGCTTCGCCTTCGACAACCTGGAGGCCGAGCAGCGGCTGTTCGTCCGGTACGCGGCGGAGGAGCACGCCACCTACGTGGTCGACGTGGAGAAGGGCTACGAGACGTACGAGTCGGCGCTGCGTGCCCAGTCGCCGAAGTTCCTGAAGACCACCCTGGCCAAGGAGCGCAGGCTGGGCCGGCAGGTCGGCGAGGTGCGGTTCGTGTTCGACGAGCGGGACCCCGCCGCGCTGCGCACGCTCATGGAGTGGAAGTCCGCGCAGTACCGCAGGACGGGCCGCCGCGACCGGTTCGCCCAGGAGTGGATCACCCGGCTCGTCGGGCAGCTGGCCCGCACCCGGGCGCCGGAGTGCGGCGGCACGCTGTCCGTGCTGTACGCCGGTGAGCGGCCCGTCGCCGCGCACTTCGGGCTGCGCTCGGCGTCGGTGCTGGCCTGCTGGTTCCCGGCCTACGACCCGGAGTTCGCGAAGTTCTCGCCCGGTCTGGTGCTGCACCTGCGCATGGCCGAGGCGGCCGCCGCCGAGGGCATCGGCCTGCTCGATCTGGGGCGGGGCGCGGCCGAGTACAAGGACGCGCTGAAGACGGGTGAACGGCCCGTGTACGAGGGCGCGGCGACGCGACCGGGGGCGGGCGCGGCGCTGCACTGGCTGAGCCGTGAGCCGGCGCGCCGCGCGCACCGTTTCGTCCGCCGCCGGCCGCGGCTCGCGGCGCTGGCCGCGCGGACCCTGAAGGGCGCGGCTCGGCTGCGCCGTACCTGAACACGAGTGGGGGGAGGGCGCATGGCTCGTTCGGCACGTGCGCAGGAGGAGATACGGCGGTTCCTGGACATCGGGGTCGTGCAGGTCGCGGAGCTGGACCTCGACCGTGACACGGCGGTGCTCAGACCGGGCCCGGGGAGTCCGCCGGTGACGCACGGGGAGGTGTTCGTACTGGTCAGACGGCATGGCCGGCCCGTGGGCACGCTGCTCGGGCGGGTGCCGGAGGGAGTGGATCCGAAGGCCGTGCTCGTGGAACGGGCGCGGGCGGAGTGTGCGCCGGCCGCCGTGGAGGAGCCCGGGGAGCCGCCGTTCACGAGCGTCGTCGTCGCCACCCGGGAGCGCGCCGGGCAGCTCGCCCGCGCGCTGGACTCGCTGCTGGCGCAGGACCATCCGCGGTTCGAGATCGTCGTCGTCGACAACGCGCCCGTGACGAGCGAGACGCGGGAGCTGGTCGAGCGGAAGTACGCCGAGCGCGTGCGGTACGTGTGCGAGCCGGTGCCCGGTCTGGCGGTCGCCCACAACACCGGCCTCGCGGCGGTGCGGGGTGAGGCGGTCGCCTTCACCGACGACGACGTGGTCGCCGATCCGCGCTGGCTGACGGAGCTGACCGCGCCCTTCGCCGCCGACGCCGGACTCGGGTGCAGCACCGGGCTGATCCTGCCCGCGCGGCTGACGACCCCGGCCCAGGTGCTGCTGGAGAGCCACGGCGGCTTCGCGAAAGGCTTCACTCCAAGGACGTACGACCCGGCGCGTCCACCGGGCGACGAGCCGCTGTTCCCGTTCACCGCGGGGCGGTTCGGCTCGGGTGCCAACATGGCGTTCCGGACGCGGGTCCTGCGCTCCGTCGGCGGTTTCGACCCGGCCACCGGTGCCGGTACGGCCGCCCGGGGCGGTGACGACCTCTACGGCTTCGTCCGTGTCCTGGCCGACGGGCACCGGCTGCGCTACACCCCGTACGCCCTGGTGTGGCACCACCACCGGGAGACCTGGCGGGACCTGGAGACGCAGGCGTACGGCTACGGCGCCGGACTCACCGCCTACCTCACCGCGGTGCTGGTGAACCGGCCCGCGCTGCTGCCGGCGTTCCTCGCGAGGCTGCCCCGCGGCCTCGCCCACGCCCGCGCGCTGACCGCCGTGCGCGAGACGGAGGGGGCGGACGGCGGGGGCATGCCGGGCGATCACGACGTGCGGACGCATCCCTGGCCGCGGCGGCTGTCACGGCTGCAGCGCAGGGGGATGGTGTACGGGCCTGTCGGCTATGTGCGGGCGCGCAGAGCGCTGCGCCGGACTGTTGTTCAGGGGGCGAGATGAAGACATCGGCACGCCGGCGGAGCGAGGGGCAGGGGGACGGCAGAGGCCGGGCGGAACGGGGGGCGCCGGACGGTGAGGGCCCGATATCCGCGGGGCGTTCCGCGGCTCCGGTGAGCCCGGGCGGCGTCCGCGCTCCGGCCATCCCCGTCTTCCTGTACCACTCCGTGATGGACGACCCGCCGGACTGGATCGCCGAGTTCACGGTCACGCCGAAGCAGTTCGCCGCGCATCTCGACGCCGTCGTGCGCAGCGGGCGCACGCCCGTCACGATCAGCACGATCGCCGACCATCTGGCCGGGCGGGCGCCGCTGCCGGCCCGGCCGGTGCTGCTCACCTTCGACGACGGCTTCGCCGATCTGCCCGGGCCCACCGCCGAGGCGCTGGCCGAGCGGGCGCTGCCCGCCACCGCCTACCTGACCACCGGCGCCATCGCCCCGGGCGGCCGCAGTCTGCTGCCGCCCGCCCCGATGATGACCCTGGCCCGGGCGGCGGAGCTGGAACGTTACGGCATGGAGATCGGCAGCCACACGGTCACCCACGCCCAGCTCGACACGCTGTCCGCGAAGGACCTGGCGTACGAACTGCGCACCTCCAAGGCCGTGCTGGAGGACGCCCTCGGGCACGAGGTCCGGCATCTCGCCTATCCGCACGGCTACAACAGCCCGCGGGTGCGGGCCATGTCGGCCCGGGCCGGCTACGAGACGGCGACCGCCGTGCGCCACGCGCTCAGCTCCGACCGCGACGAGCGGTACCGCATCGCCCGGCTCATCGTCCGGCGCGGCCACACCGTCGCCGACGTCGAGAGCTGGCTGGCGGGCGCGGGCGCCCGGGTCGCGCCGTACCGGGACGGGCCGAAGACGATCGCCTGGCGGTGGTACCGGCGGGCCCGCGCGATGGTGCACGGGCCCGAGTTCGCGGGCTGACCGGCCTTGCCTTCAGCTGACCGGCTTCACTTCAGCTGACCGGCCTTACTTCAGCGGCTGGTTGAGGTACGGGTCGGAGACCGCCTTGCGCAGGCTGTCCCAGGCCGCGTCGTTCGCCAGCGCGAGGTTGCAGTGCGGTCCGGGGTCGCGGTAGTTCCACTGGAGGGCGGCCTTGACGCCCTCCAGGCCCTTCAGCACCCCGGGCACCTGCGCGTACCACTCGGCCTGCCGCTGCGGGCGGGCCGAGTCCGCGGCCGTGCCGAACTCGGAGAGCATCAGCGGCTTGTCGTCGGAGATGTTCTCGCGGATCCAGTCGTGCGTGGCGTTCTGGGTCTGGGCGAAGGTGAGCCAGCCCGCGTCGTGGCAGCGGTAGTAGTTGTACTGGTTGTAGCCGATCCAGTCGACGTACCGGTCGCCGGGGTACATCTTCCTGATCACGTCGGCGTGGTCGAGGTAGCCGGTGGTGATCCACGTCCACACCACGTTGTCGACGCCCAGTTCGCGGAACCGGTCGTGGATGTGCCGGTACGCCTCGACGAACTCGGCGGGCGTGCCGTTGGCCGGGGTGCGGGTGTCCATCTCCAGGTCGAAGGAGAGGAACACCTTCTTGCCGTAGTCCTTGATGCGCCGGGCCTGGACGTCGATGACCTTCTCGTCCAGCTCGCCGGCCGCGATCTGCTTCCAGGTCGGCTGCTGCTTCTTCGTGCCGCCCCACCACTTGCTCTCCCAGGACAGCAGCAGCAGGTGGTCCCGGCCGACGCGCTGCTCCTCGGGGGTGAGCAGTTGGCCCTCCCTGCGGGTGCCCTCGGCCAGGGACATGTCGTGGTACGTGTACACGATGTCGAGTGCGCGGCCCACGCGTTTCTCGTAGGCGCGCACCTTCTCGGGCAGGTCGTCCCGCTCGTGCGGCACGAACGCGCCGAACCAGGCGCCGCAGGGCGGTTCCAGCAGGGCCGTCGGGCGGCAGTCGGCGTCGGCCCCGGCGGCTCCCGGTTCCGGTCCGGAGGCGTTCCGGAGGGCGAGGACGGCGACCAGGACCGCGCTGACGACCGTGGCGGACGTGATCAGCAGGCGGCGCCGGCTCGATGCGAAGGGGCCGGCGGCCTGCCGTGCGGCGGGTGGTTTCCTGCGGTGCTGCCCGGTCGTGATCGGGTCGCGGCGAAAGGGACGGTGGGGACGGTTGAACCTCACTGAGCAGAACCCTTCGGTGTCCTCGGCGTCGTCCTGGGCGGCGGGGAGGCGCGCAGCGGCGGACAGAACGCGGCGAGCGTGGTCAGCAGCGTCAGCGTCAGCAGCACCCGCTGTGCGCTGAAGGTGTGCGTGGCGATCAGCACGGTCGCGACGAGCATCACGGCGCCGATGCTCAGGAACAGCACCAGCATCAGCCGCTCCAGCAGGTCGGAGTGGCGGGCGAAGTCCGGGTCCCGGTGCTCGACGGGCTCCTCGGCGGGCCGTGCTCCCAGCGCGGGGGCGCAGACTCTCACCATGGCGGCGCCCGGGCCCGCCGCCAGGAAGAGCACGACCGCGGCGCCCCGCAGGGGCGATCCGCCGGGCAGGGCGAGCGCGGCGAGCGCCAGCCAGCCGCCGAACGGCGGCAGCATCCGGACCACGAGTTCCTGCGGTGTCATCGCTCCGCTCCCCCCGCCTGCTTCAGTTCGTAGAGCCATCCGGCGCTGTTCTCCGCCACGAGCCGGAACCGTGGCGAGGCGTCGACGGACGTCCGGATGCGGTCCAGCTGTGCCCCGGTGAGCTGCCCGTTCATCTCGGAGTTGGCCAGCTGCCCCTGGGTGAGCAGGAAGTAGGCCCGGGCCGGCCGCTCGACGCCGGCCATGTCACTGGCGAGGGTGGCGGCCGGGTCCCGGACGATCCGGTCGACGTGACTGCGGGCGTCGTCCAGGAACCAGTAGTGGTCGATGCTCCAGTAGGAGGCGTACGCGTGCGGGTAGTTGCGGTTGGCCGCCACCACGAGCGAACCCTCGGGCGCCTGGTCGAAGAGCTGCCGTACGAGGGCCACCTCCTGCGGCGGGAAGTAATTGATCCGGTCCTTGCCCGAGTAACTCGGCACGAACGCCAGCGTCCCGAGGAGCAGGGCGGCCGGCGGCACCCACGCGCCCGGCCGCCACCAGCGGCCCTTCGAGGGCGCGGCCTGCCGGCCGCCGGCCTGCTGCGCGGCGGCGTCGGCGGCCAGCGTGCGGACCTTGGGCAGGATCGCGGCGGCGGCGAAGAAGGCGGCGCCGGGCAGCATGAACAGCAGCACCCGAAAGATCATCTCGCTGCCGTAGCTGCTCGCCGCGAACATCGGCAGCGGGGCCGCCGCGACCAGCAGCAGGGGCCGGGCCCGGTGGCGCAGCACCCGCTGGCGCAGGACGCCGACGGCCGCGAGCAGCAGCACGGAACCGGACAGCAGGCGGGCCGCCCAGGAGGTGGCGATCGCCCCGGTGCCGGTCGGGGTGGCGCCGTAGCCGGTCTCGACGTTGGCGCCGACATCGCCGACGGAGCGGATCATGTCGGGCATCGCCGCGGACAGGAAGGGCAGCGCGGCCGTGAGGCACCAGGCCAGGAAGATCACGACCGTGGTGACCACCGGGACCCAGTCGCGGTAGCGGCGGCTCAGGCCGAGGGCGAGCAGGCAGACGACCAGCATGCCCGGGGTGAGCTGGTGGGAGATGACGATCGCCGTGATCATGACGGTGATCACCACCGCCCACACGGCCTGCCGCGGCCGCCCGCGCCGCACGGCGGACCGGCCGAAGCGGCGCAGCACCACGGCCAGCACGCCCACGTGCAGCGCGTACGCCACGGACTGGGGCGAGAAGTAGTCCTGTCCGACCCAGTTGGCGACGTAGAAGAGCCAGACCGCCGTCCAGATCAACCGCCGGTCCTCGGTGAAGGTGCGGTAGATCAGCAGCAGCGGGAGCAGCAGCATCAGGCTGGAGACCAGGGGCCACCAGGCCATGAACATCGCCACCGACTCCACGCCCAGCAGCCGCACCAGGGCGGCTTGGGCGGCGAAGAAACCGGGCCACTGGTCGTACACCGCCATGTCGCCGACCTGGTCGGCCGTCTGCAGGCCGCCGGCCGTCAGCAGGTGGTCGATGACCGCCTCGTGCTTCCACGCCCAGGCGTACAGCGGCGTCGGGTAGAGGACGGCCTGCGTGGCCCGCTCCATCACCAGCAGCCCGAGGACGTACGCCGCCGCCCAGGTCCCCGGCCGGCGCGGATCGCGGACCGTGCACCAGAAGCCGGCGGTGAGCACCACGAGGCCGCCCCAGAAGGCGGGGTGCAGCGCGGTGACCAGACCGTAGTCGTCGAGCCGGGAGACGTCGGTGTGCCGCACGGAGTACACCCACAGCGCCATCGCGACGAGCAGCGGCACCCCGGGCCAGGTGAGAGCGCGGCGCCCGGACCAGGCGGGGGGCAGGTCGGACAGATCCGTCACGGGCTCGTGGGCGGGGCTCGACGACTCCGAGGAGGAGGGGCTGGAGGACTGGCTGGAGGTCTCGGGGTCGCTGCCGGGCATGTCCGCGCCGTCCTGTGCGGGTGTGGGCTCTGGCGTGGATCTCTCCCGTGGAGTTACTGGCGGACGCACGGCGGTTCCCCCCTGGCGGTTCGGCTCTGTTCGGCTCTGGGTTCGGTCAGTCGCTGGATGGGCCGTTCGGTTGTCTGCGGAGCGGTGGCCCCCAGGCCGTCGCGGCACGGCGCCAGAGCGGCAGGAGCAGGGCGAGGACGGCGAGGACGACGAGCAGGGGCGGCGCGACCGGTGCGAGCGCCTCGCGCCACACCCAGCCGCCGACCGCGACGAGATACAGAACCCCCCAGCGCCCCGCCCACGACAGCCGCCGGCCCGCGCTCGCGAGCAGCGGCCACAGCGGCACGAGGCACAGCAGCAGGCAGACCGGCGGTGCCCAGCGCAGCAGCGGCTCGGGGCCGTCGAGCCCCACTACGTCCGCGAGGAAGCCGGCCGTCTTCTCGTACAACGCCCCGTCCACCGGCCGCGGTTCCCGGCCGAGGGCGGCCGGTGCGGCGTACAGGGCGACCAGCGCGGCGAACAGCGCCGTGCCCGGCAGCCACGGGTCGTGCCGGGTGCACAGGGTGACCGCGGCGACGAACACCACGAGCATCAGGCCCCCCGCCGTGAGCGACGGTAACGGCAGACCCTCCAGCAACTGACGCCCCGTCAGCGGCGCTTCGGAGGCGCCGTCGAGCCAGGGCAGGTCCCGCAGCGGCGCCCAGAAGAAGACGGCGGCGACCCCGAGCAGGCTCCACAGGGCGCCTCTGAGCCGCCGCTCCCGCGTCGGGTCGTCGCCCCCGGCCGGTTCCCCGCCACGGAGGGTGACCTGCGGCGCCCCTGGACCGTCGCGGTCCTCGGCCGTGTCCGCCGGTGTCCCCGCGGCGACCGCATCCTCGGGGCCGGTTCCCTTCTCCCCCGCTTCCGGGTGGTGCGGCCGGACGATCAGCGCGAGGGTGTCCGCCTGCAGCGCCTCCCGCTCGTAGCCGGGGCGGCCGATGAACAGCGTGACCGTGTCCTCGTCGCCGTCCTTGGGCTGGTAGGCGGCCCGGCGGGCCCAGGCCGTGCCGTACCCGGCCGTGGCGTTCAGCCGCGCCCAGCGGGTGCCGTAGGAGGGGTCGGCGGGCGTACGGACGGAGGGCGCGCTGTCGTTGTGGCGCAGTGCCGCGCGCAGCCCGACCGAGGAGACGACGGCGATCAGCGTCATGCTGAGCAGCACCGCCCAGCCCGCCCCCGCGATCCCGGCCGGTGTGAACAGCACGGCCGCGCTGCCCAGCACCAGGGCGCACATGGCGCCTTGGAGCGCGGCCAGCACTCCCGTACGCCCCTGCACGCGCAGTACGCCGATGTACAGCTCCACCACCACCCGCGGCAGCGCACCGAGGGCGAGCAGCCGCAGCACCGTCGAGCCGTGCTCGGCGTAGTCCGGGCTGAACGGCGTGAGGATGTAGGGGGCGAAGAGGACCAGCACCAGCACGACCGGCACCAGCAGCAGCGTCATGCGGCGCAGGGCGCCCCGGACGCCGTCGGCGAGCTGGCGCGGGTCGTGCGAGGCGTGCGCGGTGAGCGACGAGGCCATGTTGATGGCCATGAACTCCATCGTGCCGCCGACGGTGTACGCCACGTAGAAGTAGCCGTTCTCCGCGGCGCTGAAGCGGACCGCGACCATCACCGGCAGCAGGTTGATCATGGCCAGGCTGAACAGGGCGCCCAGCGAGTCCCCGGCCAGGAAGCGGCCCATCTCCCGGACTTTCGGGGGGTCCTTGTCGCGGTCGGCCGCCGCCTGGCGCGGAATGAGCCGACGGAAGATCAGCCAGCCGAGCGGCAGGGTGGAGAAGGCGATCGCCACCGCCCAGGACACGAAGATGCCGAGGACGGGCAGCGTGCCCGCGAAGACGGCCAGCAGGGCCAGCTTCCCGACCGAGAACACCGCGTTCCCCGCCGGGACCCACTCGGCCTTGCGCAGCCCCGTGAGCACCCCGTCCTGGAGGGTGAGCAGCGCCCAGGCCACGCACGCCGCGACGAACACCGCCCCCGCCATGGGCGTGCCCAGCGGCGCGTACGACGCGCCCCACGCGTCGAGCGTGAGCAGGAAGACGGCCGCGGCGAGCGCCACGACCAGCGAACTGGCCGCGTACGTGCCCCACACCAGGCGCCCGGTCTCCCGTCCCGCGCGCGGGACGAAGCGGACGACGGCCCCGATCATCGTCGTCGCCGTGATGCTGGCGAGCAGCCGCATCGCGGCGATCGCGGCGGAGCCCTGGCCGACGGCCTCCTCGGAGTAGTAGCGGGCGGCCACCAGCCAGAACCCCAGGCCCAGGACGGCGGAGACGCCGGTGCTGAGCATGAGGAAGTAGGCGTTCTTGAACAGCGAGTCGTGGCCGTGCTCGCCGCCGACAGGTTTCGGTCCGTCGCCGTTCTCGGCGCGCGCGGCGGCGGGCTCGTGCACCTGGATCTCAGCCACGGGACTAACCCAGCCCTCCCGGTGTCGGCCTGCTCCGGGACAGCTCTCCCGGTGCTTCGACCGGTCGCGCCCCCGACCGCTCCAGCACGTCGACGACCGTCCGCGCCCGCAGCGGGTCCACGGGCAGCGCGTGCCGCGCGAACCAACGGGCCGCTTCCGGGGCCGGTGAGGGGTCGGTGAACTCCGCGCCCGCGTAGTCGTCCAGGGGCGGGTCGTAGAGGTAGCCGACGACCACGCCCCGCCGGGCCAGGGCCGCCATGGCCGCGTCCCGGTCCGCCACGAACAGCGGGACGCGGAACAGCGGTTGCGTCCCGTCGGCCGCGCGGGGCTTGGCCCAGGGCGTGGACAGCAACAGCTCCGTGCCCGCCCGGCAGGCGTCGAGCACGTCGTCCAGCCCGTCGAGTTTGTGGCCGATGCGCCGCAGCCGCAGCAGGCCGGACTCCTGGCGGTAGTCGTGCATGTCGACGCGCACCCACGGGTGGTGGGCTTCGAGTCCCGGCGCCCGGCGGGCGGCCCGCGCGAGTTCGTCCGGGCGCAGCGGCATCCGGATCTCCTCGCGGTCCGCCAGCCCCAGCAGCCGGACCGCCGCCCAGGCGGCGCGCCGCAGCCGCAGCCCCCGCACCGCCGCCTCCGCGTACGGCCGGACCGCAAAGGCCAGTTCGGAGCTCAGCCGACGCGGAGTGAGCAACCCCGCGCAGGTCCGCTCCACCGCGTCCCGCAGCCCCGGGTCGGCGAGGGACAGCATGCCGCCGGCCTTGGCGCCCACGTGCTTGGACAGGCTGAACACGGAGGCCTCACCCCACGCCCCGACCGGCCGGTCCCCCACCCGGCTGCCGATCGCGTGCGCCGCGTCCTCGAACAGCGGGATCCCCAGCGCGTCGCACTTCTGCCGCAGGCGCGGCGCCGGATCCGGGTTCCCGTACAGGTTCGTCGTGAGCACGGCCGACACCGAGCCCCATGTCTCCTCGGGCACGGCATCGATGTCGATGGACGCGTCGAGCGGGTTCAACGGCGCCTGCACCGGGCGCAGTCCGGCCGCGAGCACGACGAAGAAGATCACGTCGTCGTTGACCGGCGACATCAGTACCCGGCCGCCCGGCGGGCACCAGTGGCGCAACGCCACGTACAGCCCGAGACGGCACGACGGTACGTACACACATTCCCGGCCGAGCCGGGCGCGCATGGCCTCTTCCAGCCGCTTCGGCTGTACACCACGCCGCACCGAACCCGGACCGGCCTCCCCAATGGCCATCCGCCCCCCTGGTGTGCCGTCGGAACGCCCCCTCCCCGAGGCCTTCCGGCACCCGCCCAGAGTCGCCCCGTTCGCACCGCTCCGTCAAGATTGCGTCGCGTCCTGTGGATAACTTCCGGCACGTACGCATGTGCGGTCCCGCCCGCCGCGCCGGACGGGGTCGTGCGGGCCCGTCCGACCGCACCCCGGCCCACCTGCCCCGTTCGCCCGTCCGAGCCTCCTCGGACTCTGCCCTCGACCCCCGTGTCACCCGTAACGTGTGGCACGACCACGAACACGTGGCGACGACACGGCACACCCGAAAGCGAGGCAGCACCCGATGCCCCCCTTCGATGTCCCCGAGGGCGATCCCTTCGGTCCGCACAACCTGCCGTACGGCGTGTTCTCCCTGCCCGGCTCCTCCCACCGGACCGTGGGCGTCCGGCTCGGCGACCACGTCCTGGACGCCGGCGCGGCGGCCCACGCCCTCGGCTCCCCGTACGCCTCCCTGCTGGCCCGCCCGTCCCTCAACCCGCTGCTGGCCGCGGGCCGCACGGCCTGGTCGGACGTGCGCCGGGCGCTGACGGCCTGGGTGACCGTGCCGTCCCACCGCGAGACCGTCGAGCCGCTGTTCCACCCCCTCTCCGACGTGACCCTGCACCTGCCGTTCGAGGTCGCGGACTACGTCGACTTCTACGCCTCCGAGAACCACGCCCGGAACGTCGGGCAGATCTTCCGGCCCGACGCCGAGGACTCCCTCACCCCCAACTGGAAGCACCTGCCGATCGGCTACCACGGCCGCTCCGGCACGGTCGTCGTCTCGGGCACGGACGTCGTACGCCCCTCGGGCCAGCGCAAGGCGCCCACCGACGCCGCTCCCGTCTTCGGCCCGTCCGCGCGCCTGGACATCGAGGCGGAGGTCGGCTTCGTCGTCGGCGTGCCGTCCCGGATGGGTGAGCCGGTGGCCCTCGCCGACTTCCGCGAGCACGTCTTCGGGCTGTGCCTGCTGAACGACTGGTCCGCCCGCGACATCCAGGCCTGGGAGTACGTCCCCCTCGGCCCGTTCCTCGGCAAGTCCTTCGCCACGTCCGTGTCGGCGTGGATCACCCCGCTGGACGCCCTGGAGGAGTCCCGGGTGGCCCCGCCGGCCCGGACGCACGAGCTGCTGCCCTACCTCGACGACGCCGACGAGGAACCCGGCGGCTACGACCTGCGGATCAGCGTCGCCGTCAACGGCCACCTCGTCTCCGAGCCGCCCTTCGCCACCATGTACTGGACGGCCGCCCAGCAGTTGGCCCACATGACCGTGAACGGTGCTTCCCTGCGCACCGGCGACCTGTACGGCTCCGGCACCGTGAGCGGCCCGGCGGACCGGGAGCGCGGCTCCCTGCTGGAACTGACCTGGAACGGCCGCGACCCGCTCGAACTCCCCGACGGCAAGCGGACGTTCCTGGAGGACGGCGACGTGGTGACCCTCTCGGCCTGGGCGCCGGGGCCGGACGGCGTCCGGGTCGGGCTGGGCGAGGTGACGGGGCGGGTGGTCGGCGGCTGACCCCTGCGGACGGGGCGGGTGGTCGGCGGCTGACCCCTGCGGACGGCCTGGGCCGGTCCGCGATCGGCCCTCCCGGCCCTTCCGTTGACGTCCGATCCCTGACGCACACCGCCCGGGCCCGTCATACTGGGCGACGGGCGGTGTGCCCGCACGCGCGTGGTGCACGGCATGTCGGCCGCGTTCGTCGCGATCACGGGTGCGCACAGCAGCCGGATCTGCGGTGAGCACGGCGACCACGTCACCGGTGCGCACGCAGCCGCAGCACGCGCGCACGGCGACCGCCCTCCCCCGCACGACCCGTAGCCGCCCCTCTTCCGACCAGGAACCGGAGCCCGTGGCAATGACCGTCTGCCTGCTCCTGCTGAGTGTTGTCGCCGTGACGGCCGCCGTACCCGTGCCCCGTGCACTGACCCGGGCCACCTGGCCCGAGCGGGAACCGGTGGTCGCACTGTGGGTGTGGCAGTGCCTGGTCGCCACGGTCCTGCTGTGCTGCGTGACGGCGCTCTCCCTGGGCGCCGCCGCCGTCTTCGGCACCGTCCGCGCCCAGCTCTTCGCCCCGGCGCCGCCCGCGGTCACCGCGGCGTACGACCTGTCCACCGCCCCGCCGTGGGCCGCCGCCCTCACCCTGCTGCTGGCCTGCGGCGCCGCCTGGACGACCGCGATGCTCGCGCGGGAACTCGTCGAGGCCCGCAGGCGCCGCGCCCAGGCCCGCGCCCACCTGCGCGAACGCGCCCCCGACCTGCCGGCCGGCCTGCCCGCCGCCAAGGGTCCCCTGCTGGTCCTGGAGGACGAGTACCCCGACGCCTGGTGGATGCCGGGCAGCCCGCCCCAGCTGATCGTCACCACGGGCGCCCTGCACCGCCTCACCGGCCACCAGCTCGACGCCGTCCTCACCCACGAGCGCGGCCACGCCCGCGCCCGCCACGACTGGTTGCTGCACCTGTCCACCGCCCTGGCCACCGGATTCCCCCGCATCCCGCTGTTCGCCCACTTCTGCGACCAGACCCACCGCCTGGTCGAACTCGCCGCCGACGACACGGCCTCCCGCCGCTGCGGCCACCTGACCACGGCCCTGGCCCTGATCGAGCTCAACCAGCACCGCGGCGTCCTGTCCTGCGCCTCCAGCCACCGTCTGCTGGGCGAGCGGGTCGACCGGCTCCTGGAACCGCCGCCCCGGCTGGGCCGCCGGCACCGGGCCCTGACGACCACGACGGCCGCGCTCGTACCGCTGGTGCCGCTGCTGATCGCGTTCGCGCCGGGGCTGACGGCGTTGTCCTAGCTGCCCTAGCGCTGCCCTAGGCGTGTCCTAGCGATGACCGGCCGCGGGCATCACCCGAGACACCGCCGCGGGCATGACCCGAGACACGGCCGCAGGCATGGCCGCCGCCGGAGACACGACCAGGGGCATGGCCGGGCAGGCGGCCCCTATATCCAGTCCTCGGGCTCCGGCTCGGCGTCCAGTTCCGGCCAGTCGTCCGGCCCGACCGTGTCCTGGCCGGGTGCCTGTCCCGGAGCCGGGTCGGCCGCCGCGGTCGCACCGGCCGGTCCCCCCAGGGACGCGAGCACCTCCAGCACGCCCTCCCCGTACGTCGCGAGCTTCTTCTCGCCCACCCCGCTGATCCCGCCCAGCTCGCGCACCGACGTCGGCCACACCGTGGCGATCTCCCTGAGGGTGGCGTCGTGGAAGATGACGTAGGCCGGGACGCCCTGCTCGCGGGCCTGTTCGGCGCGCCAGGTGCGCAGGGCCTCGAACGCCGGCAGCAGTTCCTCGGGCAGCTCGGCCGCGGCCGTCCTGGCCTTGCGCTCGCTCCGCCCCGAGCCGGAGGACGACGAGGAGCCCGACCGGGAGGCCACCGGCTTCTTCGGCTCCTTGCGCAGCGGCACCTCGCGCTCCCGCCGCAGGACCGACCCGCTGGCCTCGGTCAGCACCAGCGTGCCGTACTCGCCCTCCACGGCGAGCAGCCCCTGGGCCAGCAACTGCCGGATGACGCCCCGCCATTCGCCCTCGGACAGGTCGTCGCCGATGCCGAACACGGACAGCTGGTCGTGGTCGAACTGGATGACCTTGCCGGTGCGCTTGCCCAGCAGGATGTCGACGATCTGCACCGCGCCGAACTTCTGCCCGCGCTCCCGCTGCAGCCGTACCACCGTCGACAGCACCTTCTGCGCCGCGATCGTGCCGTCCCAGGTCTCCGGCGGGGTCAGACACGTGTCGCAGTTGCCGCAGCCGTCCGGGTCCGGGTCCTGGCCGAAGTAGGCGAGGAGCTGGCCCCGGCGGCACTGCGCCGTCTCGCACAGCGCCAGCATGGAGTCCAGGTGGGCCTGGGCCCGTCTCCGGAAGGCCTCGTCGCCCTCCCCGGACTGGATCAGCTTGCGCTGCTGGATGACGTCGTTCAGCCCGTAGGCCATCCAGGCCGTCGACGGCAGCCCGTCCCGGCCGGCCCGGCCCGTCTCCTGGTAGTAGCCCTCGACCGACTTGGGCAGGTCGAGGTGGGCGACGAAGCGGACGTCCGGCTTGTCGATGCCCATGCCGAAGGCGATGGTCGCCACCACGACCAGGCCGTCCTCCCGCAGGAAGCGGGACTGGTGGGCCGCGCGCGTGCCCGCGTCCAGGCCCGCGTGGTAGGGCACCGCCTCGATGCCGTTGCGGCTGAGGAACTCGGCGGTCTTCTCGACCGAGTTGCGCGACAGGCAGTAGACGATGCCCGCGTCGCCCGCGTGCTCCTCGCGCAGGAAGGCCAGCAGTTGCTTCTTCGGGTCGGCCTTGGGCACGATCCGGTACTGGATGTTGGGCCGGTCGAAGCTCGCCACGAAGTGGCGGGCGGACGGCATGTTCAGCCGCTCGGTGATCTCCCGGTGCGTCGCGCGCGTGGCCGTCGCCGTGAGCGCGATGCGCGGTACGTCCGGCCAGCGCTCGCCGAGCAGGGACAGCGCCAGGTAGTCGGGGCGGAAGTCGTGGCCCCACTGGGAGACGCAGTGCGCCTCGTCGATGGCGAAGACGGAGATCTTGCCGCGCGAGAGCAGGTCGAGCGTGTTCTCCAGCCGCAGCCGCTCCGGCGCCAGGTACAGCAGGTCCAGCTCGCCGGCGAGGAACTCGGCCTCCACCATCCGGCGCTCGTCGAAGTCCTGCGTGGAGTTCATGAACCCCGCCCGCACGCCCAGCGCCCGCAGCGCGTCCACCTGGTCCTGCATCAGGGCGATGAGCGGCGAGACGACCACGCCCGTACCGGGCCTGACCAGGGACGGGATCTGGTAGCACAGTGACTTGCCGCCGCCGGTCGGCATGAGGACGACGGCGTCGCCGCCCGCGACCACATGCTCGATGACCGCTTCCTGTTCGCCGCGGAAGGCCTCGTAGCCGAACACCCGGTGCAGCGCGGCCAGCGCCTCGCTCGCGTCGGCCCCGAGGGGCCCGGCGAGGCCGCTGCCCGCACCGGTCCCGGTCCCGGTCACCGCGTCCAGTTCCGTCATCACACTCGTCCCGCCCGTAGCGCCCATCGTTCCGTCCCCCGTGCGTCGCGCCTCGACCACTGCGTCCACCATAGGGGCCCGCACCGACAGCCCCGGAGTTATCCACAGGCAGCCCCGAACGCCTACGTCAAGGACACGACAGTCGTTCACACGTTCGCGGGAGACCCCGTCCGTTTCCGCCCGATAGTCTGAAAGACCCGGCGAGACTCCGTCCCATGGGAGCACTGATGAGCGTCGCACCGAAGGCGTCCACGCCGACCTGGCCGACCCCGCCGGAAGGCGGCTGGACCGCCGACGACCTGGACCGCCTCCCGAATCTGCCTCCGCACACGGAACTGATCGACGGGAGCCTCGTCTTCGTGAGTCCGCAGACTCTTTTCCACTCGCGCGCTGTGAGCTTCTTCGAATGGCAGCTCCAGTCCCTCGCCCCCGCGGAATACGAGGTCATTCGCGAGTTCACCATCGACATCGACCGCCAGAACCGGCCCGAGCCGGATGTGATCGTGGTACGCGGCGACGTGGTGGAAGATCCTGAGCAGACTCGGTATCCAGCGGAGTCCGTCCTGCTCGCCATCGAGGTTGTCTCGGCGGACTCCGTCTCCCGGGACCGCGAGACCAAGCCGCTGAAGTACGCCCGGGCCGGTATCCCCCACTACTGGCGCGTGGAGAACGAGAAGGGCCTCGCCGCCGTGCACGCCTTCGAGCTGGAGCCCACCACCGGTGCGTACACCAGCACCGGGATCTTCCGTGAGCGGATGAAGGTCAGCGCCCCGTTCCCCGTGGATCTGGATCTCACCGGCATCAAACCGCGCCGCAAGAGCGGCGAGTAACCGCCACGACGCACAGGACAGCGACCCGGCACCCCCTGAGGGGAACCGGGCCGCTGTCTCGCGCCGAGCGGAGCGTCAGCGGACGAACACGCCCGCCTGCCCCGCCAGGTCCAGGAAGTACTGCGGCGCCACGCCGAGCACCAGCGTGACCGCCACACCGACGCCGATCGCCGTCATGGTCAGCGGCGACGGCACGGCCACCGTCGGGCCCTCGGGCCGCGGCTCGCTGAAGAACATCAGCACGATGACACGGATGTAGAAGAACGCCGCGATCGCCGACGAGATGACGCCGATGACGACCAGCGGGGCCGCCCCGCCCTCCGCCGCCGCCTTGAACACGGCGAACTTCCCGGCGAAGCCGGACGTCAGCGGGATGCCCGCGAAGGCCAGCAGGAACACCGCGAACACGGCCGCCACCAGCGGGGACCTGCGTCCGAGCCCCGCCCACTTGGACAGGTGCGTCGCCTCGCCGCCCGCGTCACGCACGAGCGTGACCACCGCGAAGGCGCCGATCGTCACGAACGAGTAGGCCGCCAGGTAGAACAGCACCGACGAGACGCCGTCCGGCGTGGTCGCGATGACACCCGCGAGGATGAACCCGGCGTGCGCGATCGACGAGTACGCCAGCAGCCGCTTGATGTCGGTCTGCGTGATCGCGACGATCGCACCGCCCAGCATGGTGACGATGGCCACGGCCCACATCACCGGCCGCCAGTCCCAGCGCAGGCCGGGCAGGACGACGTAGAGCACCCGCAGCAGCGCGCCGAACGCCGCCACCTTCGTCGCCGCCGCCATGAACCCCGTCACCGGGGTCGGCGCGCCCTGGTACACGTCCGGCGTCCACATGTGGAACGGGACCGCGCCCACCTTGAACAGCAGGCCCATCACCAGCAGCGCGGCGCCGACCAGCAGCAGCGCGTCGTTGCCCATGGTGTCGGCGAGCGCCGGGTTGACGTCCTGGACGGTGCCCTCGACGACCTGCGCGATCGTCGCGTACGACATCGACCCCGCGTAGCCGTAGAGCATCGCGATGCCGAACAGGGTGAACGCGGAGGCGAAGGCGCCGAGCAGGAAGTACTTGACCGCCGCCTCCTGCGACATGAGCCGCTTGCGGCGGGCCAGCGCGCACAGCAGGTACAGCGGGAGGGAGAAGACCTCCAGGGCCACGAACAGCGTCAGCAGGTCGTTGGCCGCCGGGAAGATCAGCATGCCGGCGACGGCGAACAGCAGCAGCGGGAAAACCTCGGTGGTGGTGAACCCGGCCTTGACCGCGGCCTTCTCGCTCTCGCTGCCCGGCACGGACGCGGCCTGCGCGGCGAAGGAGTCGACCCGGTTGCCGTGCACCACCGGGTCGAGGCGCCGCTCGGCGAAGGTGAACAGGCCGACCAGGGCCGCCAGCAGGATCGTGCCCTGCAGGAAGAGGGCCGGTCCGTCGACCGCGATGGCGCCCATCGCGGCGATGCGTGCCTTGGTCGTGCCGTACCCGTCGGCCGCGAGGGCGACGACCGCGGCGAAGGCGGCCGCGAGCGCGACGACGGACACGAACATCTGAACGTGGTAACGCGATTTCCGCGGTACGAACGCCTCGATCAGGATCCCGAGGATCGCCGCACCGACGACGATCAGGGTGGGCGCCATCTGTCCGTACTCGAACGTCGGCGCGTCGATCTTGGTGATCGGTTCGGCCGCGGTTGTCCACAGGCTGTGGACGGCTGTTGCGCTCACTTGGCCGCCTCCACCTCGGGCTGGGGGTCCTTCTTCTGTACGTCGGACATGGTCTGCTTGACCGCCGGGTCGATGATCTGCGTGACGGGCTTCGGGTAGACGCCCAGGAAGATCAGCAGGACGACCAGCGGGGCGACCACCACGAGTTCCCGCACCCTGAGGTCCGGCATCGCGCTCACCTCAGGTTTCACCGGGCCTGTCATCGTCCGCTGGTAGAGGACGAGGGTGTAGAGCGCGGCGAGGACGATGCCGAAGGTGGCGATGATGCCGATCACCGGGTAGCGCGTGAACGTGCCGACCAGGACCAGGAACTCACTCACGAACGGCGCCAGTCCCGGCAGCGAGAGCGTCGCGAGGCTGCCGATCAGGAACGTGCCGGCGAGCACCGGGGCGACCTTCTGCACTCCGCCGTAGTCGGCGATGAGCCGCGAGCCGCGCCGGGAGATCAGGAAGCCCGCGACCAGCATCAGCGCGGCCGTCGAGATGCCGTGGTTGATCATGTAGAGCGTCGCGCCGGACTGGCCCTGGCTGGTCATCGCGAAGATGCCCATGATGATGAAGCCGAAGTGGGAGATCGACGCGTAGGCCACCAGCCGCTTGATGTCGCGCTGGCCGACCGCGAGCAGCGCCCCGTAGATGATGCTGATCAGCGCCAGGACGAGGATCGCGGGCGTCGCCCACTTGCTGGCCTCCGGGAAGAGCTGGAGGCAGAAGCGGAGCATCGCGAAGGTGCCGACCTTGTCGACGACCGCCGTGATGAGGACCGCCACGGGAGCCGTCGACTCCTGCATCGCGTTGGGCAGCCAGGTGTGCAGCGGCCACAGCGGCGCCTTCACCGCGAAGGCGAAGAAGAAGCCGAGGAACAGCCACCGCTCGGTGTTGGTCGCCATGTCCAGCGAGCCGTTGGCCCGGGCCTCGGCGATCTCCTGGAGCGAGAAGTTCCCGGCGACCACGTACAGGCCGATCACCGCGGCCAGCATGATCAGACCGCCGACCAGGTTGTAGAGGAGGAACTTCACCGCGGCGTACGAGCGTTGCGTCGCCGCCGCCTTCTCGCCGTGCTCGTGGGCACGGTCCCCGAAGCCGCCGATGAGGAAGTACATCGGGATGAGCATGGCTTCGAAGAAGATGTAGAAGAGGAAGACGTCGGTGGCCTCGAAGGAGAGGATCACCATCGCCTCGACGGCCAGGATCAGGGCGAAGAAGCCCTGCGTCGGCCGCCACCGGCTGCTGCCGGTCTCCAGGGGGTCGGCGTCGTGCCAGCCCGCGAGGATGATGAACGGGATCAGCAGCGCCGTGAGCCCGATCAGCGCCACCCCGGTGCCGTCCACGCCCAGTTCGTAGCGGACGCCGAAGTCGGCGATCCAGGCGTGGGACTCGGTGAGCTGGTAGCGGTCGCCGTCCGGGTCGAAGCGGACCAGGACGACGATCGCCAGGACGAGCGTGGCGAGCGAGAAGAGCAGCGCCAGCCACTTGGCGGCGGTGCGCTTCGCGGCCGGTACGGCGGCCGTGGCGATCGCCCCGACGGCCGGGAGCGCCGCTGTCGCTGTCAGCAGAGGAAAGGACATCGGTATCAGACCGCCCTCATCAGCAGGGTCGCGGCGACGATGACCGCCGCGCCGCCGAACATCGAGACCGCGTAGGAGCGGGCGAAGCCGTTCTGCAGCCTGCGCATCCGCCCGGAGAGGCCGCCGACCGAGGCCGCCGTGCCGTTGACGACGCCGTCGACCAGGGTGTGGTCGACGTAGACCAGGGACCGCGTGAGGTGCTCGCCGCCGCGGACCAGCACCACGTGGTTGAAGTCGTCCTGGAGCAGGTCGCGGCGGGCGGCCCGGGTGAGCAGCGAGCCGCGCGGGGCGACGGCCGGGACCGGGCGGCGGCCGTACTGCGACCAGGCGAGGGCGACGCCGAGGACCATGACGGCGACCGTGGACAGCGTGACCGTGAGCGCGCTGACCGGCGGGTGCCCGTGGTCGTGTCCCGTGATGGGCTCCAGCCAGTGCATGAAGCGGTCGCCGATGCTGAAGAACGCGCCGCCCGCCACCGATCCCACGGCCAGCACGATCATCGGGATCGTCATGACCTTGGGCGACTCGTGCGGGTGCGGCGGGGTGTACTCGCCGCGTGTCTCGGCGGCGGGCTCCACGTCCGGCTCGGCCGGGGACGGCGTCGGGGCGTTGCGCCAACGCTCCTCGCCGAAGAACGTCATCAGCATCACGCGCGTCATGTAGTACGCGGTGATGGCCGCGCCGAGCAGGGCGCAGGCGCCGAGGATCCATCCCTCGGTGCCGCCCTTGGCGAACGCCGCCTCGATGATCTTGTCCTTGGAGAAGAAGCCGGACAGGCCCGGGAAGCCGATGATCGCGAGGTAGCCGAGGCCGAAGGTGACGAAGGTGACCGGCATGTACTTCCTGAGGCCGCCGTACCTCCGCATGTCCACCTCGTCGTTCATGCCGTGCATGACCGAACCGGCGCCGAGGAACAGCCCGGCCTTGAAGAAGCCGTGCGTCACCAGGTGCATGATCGCGAAGACGTAGCCGATGGGGCCGAGGCCCGCGGCGAGGATCATGTAGCCGATCTGCGACATGGTCGAGCCGGCCAGGGCCTTCTTGATGTCGTCCTTCGCGCAACCGACGATCGCACCGAACAGGAGCGTGACCGCGCCGACGATCGTGACGACCAGCTGTGCGTCCGGGGCGCCGTTGAAGATGGCCCCGGAGCGGACGATCAGGTAGACGCCCGCCGTCACCATCGTCGCGGCGTGGATGAGGGCCGAGACCGGAGTCGGACCTTCCATCGCGTCCCCGAGCCAGGACTGCAGCGGCACCTGGGCGGACTTGCCGCAGGCGGCGAGCAGCAGCATCAGGGCGATCGCGGTCAGCTTGTCCTCACCGGCGGCACCGGCGAGCCCGGCCTCCTCGTGGCTGCCGAGCACCGGCCCGAAGGCGAAGGTGCCGAACCACAGGAACATCAGCATGATCGCGATGGACAGGCCCATGTCGCCGACGCGGTTGACCAGGAAGGCCTTCTTCGCGGCCGTGGCGGCGCTGGGCTTGTGCTGCCAGAAGCCGATCAGCAGGTAGGAGGCGAGACCGACGCCCTCCCAGCCGACGTACAGCAGCAGGTAGTTGTCGGCGAGGACCAGGATCAGCATCGCCGCGAGGAACAGGTTCAGGTAGCCGAAGAAGCGGCGGCGGCGCTCGTCGTGCTCCATGTACCCGACGGAGTACAGGTGGATCAGCGATCCGACGCCCGTGATCAGCAGCACGAACGTCATGGACAGCTGGTCGAGTCGGAAGGCGACGTCCGCCTGGAAGCCCTCGACGGGGATCCAGCTGAACAGGTGCTGTCCCATGACGCGGTGTTCGGCGTCCTGGCCGAGCATGTCGGTGAACAGCACCAGGCCGAGCACGAAGGAGACGGCCGCGAGCAGCGTGCCGATCCAGTGGCCGACGGCGTCCAGCCGGCGTCCGCCGCACAGCAGGACCGCCGCTCCGAGCAGGGGCGCCGCCACCAGCAGCGCAATCAGGTTCTCCACGATTCTCCCGACCCCTTACAGCTTCATCAGGCTGGCGTCGTCGACCGAGGCCGAGTGGCGGGCACGGAACAGGGACACGATGATCGCGAGCCCCACCACGACCTCCGCGGCGGCGACGACCATCGTGAAGAAGGCGATGATCTGGCCGTCGAGGTTGCCGTGCATCCGGGAGAAGGCGACGAACGCGAGGTTGCAGGCGTTGAGCATGAGCTCGATGCACATGAACACGACGATCGCGTTGCGCCGGATCAGCACGCCGGTGGCACCGATCGTGAACAGCAGGGCCGCGAGATAGAGGTAGTTGACCGGGTTCACTTCGACGCCTCCTCGGGCCGCTTGAACGTGGCCGGCTCGATGGCCTTCCGCTCCAGGCGCTCCTCGGCACGCTGCTCCAGGGCCCGCAGGTCGTTGAGCGCCTCCTGCGACACGTCCCGGATCTGGCCCCGCTCGCGCAGGGTCTTGCTGACGGTGAGGTCGGAGGGGGTGCCGTCGGGCAGCAGGCCCGCGATGTCGACCGCGTTGTGCCGGGCGTAGACGCCGGGGGCCGGCAGCGGCGGCAGGTACTTGCCCTCGCGGACGCGCTCCTCGGCGAGCTCCCGCTGCGTCTTGGCGCGCTCGGTGCGCTCCCGGTGGGTGAGCACCATGGCGCCGACGGCGGCCGTGATGAGCAGGGCGCCGGTGATCTCGAACGCGAAGACGTACTTGGTGAAGAGGAGGGCGGCGATGCCCTCCACGTTCCCGCCGGCGTTCGCCTGGCCGATGCCGTTGAACTCTCTGAGGGAGGCGTTGCCGATCCCGGCGATCAGCAGGACGCCGAAGCCGAGCCCGCACAGCAGGGCCAGCCAGCGCTGGCCCTTGATGGTCTCCTTCAGGGAGTCCGCCGCGGTGACGCCGACGAGCATCACCACGAACAGGAACAGCATCATGATCGCGCCCGTGTAGACGACGATCTGGACGACGCCCAGGAAGTAGGCGCCGTTGGCGAGGTAGAACACCGCCAGGATGATCATGGTCCCGGCGAGGCAGAGGGCGCTGTGCACGGCCTTCTTCATGAAGACGGTGCACAGGGCTCCGATCACCGCGACGGTGCCGAGGATCCAGAACTGGACGGCCTCTCCGGTGGAGGTGGAGTAGGCGGCGAGCTGGGCGGTCATCGGCCGATCACCTTCTCCGACGCCGGCTCGGTCCCGCCGAAGGTCGAGTCGGCCTCCTGCACCACCTCGCCCTTGGAGTGGGCGACCTGGCGCTCCGTACCGGGGGCGGCTTCGGTCACCAGGCCCCGGTAGTAGTCCTGTTCGTCCGTGCCCGGGTAGATGGCGTGGGGCGTGTCGACCATGCCCTCCTCAAGACCGGCGAGCAGCTGCTCCTTGGTGTAGATGAGGTTGGCGCGGCTGGAGTCGGCCAGCTCGAACTCGTTCGTCATCGTCAGCGCGCGCGTGGGGCACGCCTCGATGCACAGGCCGCACAGGATGCAGCGGGCGTAGTTGATCTGGTAGACGCGGCCGTACCGCTCGCCGGGCGAGTAGCGCTCCTCGTCGGTGTTGTCCGCGCCCTCGACGTAGATGGCGTCGGCGGGGCAGGCCCAGGCGCACAGCTCGCAGCCGACGCACTTCTCCAGGCCGTCCGGATGGCGGTTGAGCTGGTGCCGGCCGTGGAAGCGCGGAGCTGTGGTCTTCTGCTGCTCCGGGTACTGCTCGGTCAGCCGCTTCTTGAACATGGCCTTGAAGGTCACGCCGAAGCCGGCCACGGGGTTCTGGAAACCGGGCTTGGTGTCCTTCGGTTCCTCAGCCTTCGAACGCTCGAGTTCCTCAGCCATCGGACGCCTCCTTTCCATCCGTAGATCCGCCCAGAGATCCGTCACTCTGAGTATCGGGCCCACCACTGACAATCAGCTCCCGCTCACGGCGCGAGCGGCGTCGCGGGACGGGTGGAAGTTCCTGTCCCGGCAGGGGCGGTACGGGGAACCCGCCCGCCATCGGGTCGAAGGCGGCCGGGGTCTCGGCCGGCGGTTCGGCCTGCTTCGCCTTCTCGCGGAACATGTCGGCGACGAAGGAGAGCAGCAGCACGGCGAGGACGCCGCCGCCGACGTAGAGGGCGATGTCGGCGAAGTCGTAGCCCTCGTTCCGCAGGGCCCGGACGCTCGCGACGAGCATCAGCCACACCAGCGAGACCGGGATGAGGACCTTCCAGCCGAGCTTCATCAGCTGGTCGTAGCGGACGCGCGGGAGGGTGCCGCGGATCCAGATGAACATGAACAGCAGCAGCTGCACCTTGACGGTGAACCACAGCAACGGCCACCAGCCGTGGTTGGCGCCCTCCCAGAAGGTGCTGATGGGCCAGGGCGCCCGCCAGCCGCCGAGGAAGAGCGTGGTGGCGACGGCCGAGACGGTCACCATGTTGACGTACTCGGCGAGCATGAACATCGCGAACTTGATCGACGAGTACTCGGTGTTGAAGCCGCCGACCAGGTCGCCCTCGGACTCCGGCATGTCGAAGGGGGCGCGGTTGGTCTCGCCGACCATCGTGACGATGTAGATGATGAAGGAGACCGGCAGCAGCAGGATGTACCAGCGGTCGGTCTGCCCCTCGACGATCGTCGACGTGGACATCGACCCCGAGTAGAGGAACACGGAGGCGAACGCGGCGCCCATCGCGATCTCGTAGGAGATCATCTGCGCGCACGAGCGCAGACCGCCCAGCAGCGGGTAGGTCGAGCCGGAGCTCCAGCCCGCCAGCACGATGCCGTAGATGCCGACCGAGGCGACCGCGAGGATGTAGAGCATCGCGATCGGCAGGTCGGTGAGCTGCATCGTGGTGCGCTGGCCGAAGATCGAGATCTCGTTGCCGGCCGGGCCGAAGGGGATCACCGCGATCGCCATGAAGGCCGGGATGGCGGCGACGATCGGCGCGAGGACGTACACCGCCTTGTCCGCGCGCTTGACGACGACGTCCTCCTTCAGCATCAGCTTGATGCCGTCGGCGAGCGACTGGAGCATGCCCCAGGGGCCGTGCCGGTTGGGGCCGATGCGCAGCTGCATCCAGGCGACGACCTTGCGCTCCATGACGATGGAGATCAGCACGGTCACCATCAGGAAGGCGAAGCAGAACACCGCCTTGATGGCGACCAGCCACCAGGGGTCGGTGCCGAACATCGAGAGGTCTTCAGCGGCGAGGTACGGGCTCATGCCTCCACCTCCTTGAAGGCTCATGCCTCCACCTCCTTGGGGGCCTCGCCGGCGAGGGTCGCCGGGCCGATGCGGACGAGGGAGCCGGGCCGCGCCCCGGTGTCGGAGGCGACGCCGCCGCCGGTGGAGTTCAGCGGGAGCCACACCACCCGGTCGGGCATGTCGCTGATCTGCAGCGGGAGTGCGACGGCTCCCTCGGGGCCGGTGACCGCGAGGAGGTCGCCGTCCTTGACGCCCGCCTCGGCAGCCGTGGCGGCCGACACGCGCGCGCGTGCGGCGTGCCGGGTGCCGGCGAGTGCCTCGTCGCCCTGCTGGAGGACGCCCTGGTCGAGCAGGAGCCGGTGTCCGGCGAGCACGGCCTCGCCCGCGGCCGGGCGGGGCAGCGGGCCCGCGGTCTCCAGGGGTTCACCGGCTCGCGGACCGTCCCAGGCGCCGAGCCGGTCGATCTCGGCCCGTACGGTGCGCAGGTCCGGCAGGCCCAGGTGGACGTCCATGGCGTCCGCGAGCATCTGCAGCACGCGCGCGTCGGTGGGCGCGAGGCGCCGGGTCATCTGGTCGGGCTTGAGCGCGGCCTCGAAGAAGCGGACCCGGCCCTCCCAGTTGAGGAAGGTGCCGGCCTTCTCGGCGACCGCGGCGACGGGCAGGACCACGTCGGCCTTGCGGGTGATCTCGCCGGGCCGCAGTTCGAGCGAGACAAGGAAGCCGACCTCGTCGAGCGCGGCACGCGCGCGTGCCGGGTCGGGCAGGTCGGCGATCTCCACACCCGCCACCAGCAGCGCCTGGAGTTCGCCGGTCGCGGCGGCCTCCACGATCTGGCCGGTGTCGCGGCCGTAGCGGTGCGGCAGGCCGGCGACGCCCCAGACGGCGGCGACCTCGTCCCGCGCGCGGGGGTCCGTGGCCGGACGCCCGCCCGGCAGCAGCGACGGCAGCGCGCCCGCCTCGACGGCGCCGCGTTCCCCGGCCCGGCGCGGGATCCACACCAGCCGGGCCCCGGTCGCGGTGGCGGTGCGGACGGCGGCGGTGAGCCCGCCGGCCACCGCGGCCAGCCGCTCGCCGACGACGATCACCGCGCCCTCGGCGCGCAGCGCCTCTGCGGCGGCAGCGCCGTCGCCCTCCAGACCGACGTTGCTCGCGAGGGCGTCCAGCCACTCGGTCTCGGTGCCGGGAGCCGCCGGCAGCAGCGTGCCGCCGGCCTTCTCCAGACCCCGGGTGGTGTGGGTGGCGAGCGAGAAGGTCCGCTGCCCGTGCTTGCGCCAGGCCTTGCGCAGCCGCAGGAAGACGCCGGGCGCCTCCTCCTCGGCCTCGAACCCGACCAGCAGGACGGCGGGTGCCTTCTCCAGCGCGGTGTACGTGACGCCCGTGCCGTCGAGGTCCCGGCCGCGTCCGGCGACCTGGGCGGCGAGGAAGTCGGCCTCCTCACCGCTGTGCACGCGCGCGCGGAAGTCGATGTCGTTGGTGTCGAGCGCCACGCGCGCGAACTTGCTGTACGCGTAGGCGTCCTCGATGGTGAGGCGGCCACCGGTCAGGACGCCGGTGCGGCCCCGGGAGGCCAGCAGCCCCTGGGCCGCGATCTGCAGCGCCTCGGGCCAGGAGGCCGGTTCCAGCTCGCCCTCGGCGTTGCGCACCAGGGGCGTTTCCAGCCGGTCCCGCTGCTGGGCGTACCGGAAGGCGAACCGTCCCTTGTCGCAGATCCACTCCTCGTTGACCTCGGGGTCGTTGGCCGCGAGCCGCCGCATGACCTTGCCGCGCCGGTGGTCGGTGCGGGTGGCGCAGCCACCGGAGCAGTGCTCGCACACCGACGGGGAGGAGACCAGGTCGAAGGGGCGGGAGCGGAATCGGTACGCCGCTGAGGTCAGCGCTCCCACGGGGCAGATCTGGATGGTGTTGCCGGAGAAGTACGACTCGAACGGGTCGCCCTCGCCGGTGCCGACCTGCTGGAGCGCGCCCCGCTCGATCAGCTCGATCATCGGGTCGCCCGCGACCTGGTTGGAGAACCGGGTGCAGCGGGCGCACAGCACGCACCGCTCTCGGTCGAGCAGCACCTGCGTGGAGATCGGGACGGGCTTCTCGTAGGTCCGCTTGCGGCCGTCGAAGCGGGACTCGGCGTCGCCGTGCGACATGGCCTGGTTCTGCAGCGGGCACTCGCCGCCCTTGTCGCAGACCGGGCAGTCCAGGGGGTGGTTGATGAGCAGGAGCTCCATCACACCCTTCTGGGCCTTCTCCGCGACCGGGGAGGTCAGGTGGGTCTTCACCACCATCCCGTCGGTGCAGGTGATGGTGCAGGAGGCCATGGGCTTGCGCTGGCCCTCCACCTCGACGATGCACTGGCGGCAGGCGCCGGCCGGGTCCAGGAGGGGGTGGTCGCAGAACCGGGGGATCTCGATGCCGAGTTGCTCGGCGGCCCGGATGACCAGGGTGCCCTTGGGCACGCTGATCTCGATGCCGTCGATCGTCAGCGACACGAGGTCCTCCGGCGGGACCGCCGCCTCTCCCCCGCCGGAGGGAGAGCTGGTGGTCACGGTCATGCGTTCACCTCCGTGCGGTCGGCCCAGGCCGTCGACTTGGCCGGGTCGAAGGGGCAGCCCCGGCCCGTGATGTGCTGCTCGTACTCCTCGCGGAAGTACTTCAGCGAGGAGAAGATCGGCGAGGCGGCGCCGTCGCCCAGGGCGCAGAAGGACTTGCCGTTGATGTTGTCGGCGATGTCGTTCAGCTTGTCGAGGTCGGACATCTGTCCCTTGCCGGCCTCGATGTCGCGCAGCAGCTGCACGAGCCAGTAGGTCCCTTCGCGGCAGGGCGTGCACTTGCCGCAGGACTCGTGGGCGTAGAACTCGGTCCAGCGCGTGACGGCACGGACCACGCAGGTCGTCTCGTCGAAGCACTGGAGAGCTTTTGTGCCGAGCATGGAACCCGCGGCGCCCACTCCTTCGTAATCAAGAGGGACGTCGAGGTGCTCGTCGGTGAACATCGGGGTCGAGGAGCCGCCCGGCGTCCAGAACTTGAGGCGGTGCCCGGGGCGCATGCCACCGCTCATCTCGAGGAGCTGGCGGAGCGTGATCCCGAGCGGCGCCTCGTACTGACCGGGGCTCGCGACATGGCCGGAGAGGGAGTAGAGCGTGAAGCCGGGCGACTTCTCACTCCCCATCGACCGGAACCATTCCTTGCCCCGATGCATGATCGCGGGAACCGAAGCGATCGACTCGACGTTGTTCACCACAGTCGGGCAGGCATAGAGGCCCGCGACGGCAGGGAAGGGGGGACGAAGCCGCGGTTGACCCCGGCGGCCTTCGAGCGAGTCCAGCAGTGCGGTCTCCTCACCGCAGATGTACGCGCCCGCGCCCGCGTGCACGGTGATGTCGAGGTCGAGTCCGCTGCCCAGGATGTTCTCGCCGAGGAAGCCCGCCTCGTACGCCTCGCGCACGGCAGAGTGCAACCGCCGCAGGACTGGGACGACTTCACCACGCAGATAGATGAAGGCATGCGACGACCTGATGGCGTAACACGCGATGATCATGCCCTCGATGAGGCTGTGCGGGTTCGCGAAGAGGAGCGGGATGTCCTTGCACGTCCCCGGCTCCGACTCGTCGGCGTTGACAACCAGATAGTGCGGCTTCCCATCTCCCTGAGGGATGAACTGCCACTTCATCCCCGTGGGGAATCCCGCGCCGCCGCGCCCCCGCAGACCGGACTCCTTGACGTACGCGATCACGTCGTCCGGCGACATGGCGAGCGCCTTGCGAAGCCCCTCGTAGCCGTCGTGCCTGCGGTACACGTCCAGCGTCCAGGACCTGTCCTCGTCCCAGAAGGCCGACAGCACCGGTGCGAGCAGCTTCTCGGGGCTCATGTCTTTCAGCTCGGGTGCCAAGGTCATCACTCCCCCTCCTCGGCTGTGGGCCCGGCCGGGTGGGCCGGGTCGGAGGCCGACGTGTCCTGCGGCGCGTCGTGCGAGCTCAAGTGCTCCGTCGGTGACGGATCGTGCGGCGCATCGGTGCGGGCCGCCTCGCCGCGCGGGTGCACCACGCGGGCGGGAGCGCCCTCCCCCCTGGCGAGCTTCAGGCCGACCAGGGAAGCGGGTCCCGCGCTTCCCCCGGACTCGACGGCCCCGTCCCGCTCGTCGGGGAAGCCGGCCAGGATTCGAGCGGTCTCCTTGAAGGTGCACAGGGGCGCCCCGCGCGTGGGTGCGACGGGCCGTCCCGCGCGCAGGTCGTCGACGAGGCGCTTGGCGCTGGCCGGGGTCTGGTTGTCGAAGAACTCCCAGTTGACCATCACGACCGGCGCGAAGTCGCAGGCCGCGTTGCACTCGATGTGCTCCAGGGTGACCTTGCCGTCGTCGGTGGTCTCGCCGTTGCCGACGCCGAGGTGCTCCTGGAGCTCCTCGAAGATCGCGTCCCCGCCCATCACGGCACACAGGGTGTTGGTGCACACCCCGACCTGGTAGTCACCGCTCGGCCGGCGCCGGTACATGGTGTAGAAGGTGGCGACGGCGGTGACCTCGGCCGTGGTCAGGCCGAGCATGTCCGCGCAGAACTGCATGCCGGTGCGCGTGACGTGCCCTTCCTCGGACTGCACGAGGTGCAGCAGCGGCAGGAGGGCGGACCGGGAGTCCGGGTAGCGGGCGATGACCTCGCGCGCGTCGGTCTCCAGACGGGCCCGGACGTCGTCCGGGTAGGCGGGTGCGGGCAGTTCGGGCATGCCCAGGCTGACGCCCCGCTCGGAGGATGAGGTGGTCACCGGTCGACGCCTCCCATCACGGGGTCGATGGACGCGACGGCGACGATGACATCGGCGACCTGGCCGCCCTCGCACATCGCCGCCATGGCCTGAAGGTTGGTGAAGGACGGGTCGCGGAAGTGGACCCGGTAGGGGCGGGTGCCGCCGTCGGACACGACGTGCACCCCGAGCTCGCCCTTGGGCGACTCGACCGCCGCGTACACCTGTCCCGGCGGGACGCGGAAGCCCTCGGTGACCAGCTTGAAGTGGTGGATCAGGGCCTCCATGGAGGTGCCCATGATCTTCTTGATGTGGTCGAGGGAGTTGCCGAGCCCGTCCGGTCCCAGGGCGAGCTGGGCGGGCCAGGCGATCTTCTTGTCGGCGACCATGACCGGGCCGGGCTGGAGCCGGTCGAGGCACTGCTCGACGATCCGCAGCGACTGGCGCATCTCCTCCAGCCGGATGAGGAAGCGGCCGTAGGCGTCGCAGGTGTCGGCGGTCGGGACGTCGAAGTCGTACGTCTCGTAGCCGCAGTACGGCTGGGCCTTGCGCAGGTCGTGGGGCAGGCCGGTGGAGCGCAGGATCGGGCCGGTGGCGCCGAGGGCCATGCAGCCGGCCAGGTCGAGGTAGCCGATGTCCTGCATGCGGGCCTTGAAGATGGGGTTCCCGGTGGCGAGCTTGTCGTACTCCGGGAGGTTCTTCTTCATCTTCTTCACGAACTCGCGGATCTGGTCCACCGCGCCGGGCGGCAGGTCCTGGGCGAGTCCGCCGGGGCGGATGTACGCGTGGTTCATCCGCAGGCCGGTGATCAGCTCGTAGATGTCGAGAATGAGTTCACGATCACGGAATCCGTAGATCATGATCGTGGTGGCGCCGAGTTCCATGCCGCCGGTGGCGATGCACACCAGGTGCGAGGACAACCGGTTCAGCTCCATCAGGAGCACGCGGATGATCGAGGCGCGGTCCGGGATCTGGTCCTCGATGCCGAGGAGCTTCTCGACGCCGAGGCAGTACGCCGTCTCGTTGAAGAACGGCGTCAGGTAGTCCATGCGCGTCACGAACGTGGTGCCCTGCGTCCACGTCCGGTACTCGAGGTTCTTCTCGATGCCGGTGTGCAGATAACCGATGCCGCAGCGGGCCTCGGTGACGGTCTCGCCCTCGATCTCCAGGATCAGGCGGAGCACGCCGTGCGTGGACGGGTGCTGCGGGCCCATGTTGACGACGATGCGCTCGTCGTCGGCGCGGGCCGCGGACTGGACGACCTCGTCCCAGTCGCCGCCGGTGACGGTGTAAACGGTGCCCTCGGTGGTCTCGCGAGGGGATGCGTGCGAAGTGCTCACGAGTACGACCTCCGCTGGTCCGGAGCCGGGATCTGGGCGCCCTTGTACTCGACGGGGATGCCGCCGAGGGGGTAGTCCTTGCGCTGCGGAAAGCCCTGCCAGTCGTCCGGCATCATGATCCGCGTCAGGGCGGGGTGGCCGTCGAAGACGATGCCGAAGAAGTCGTACGTCTCGCGCTCGTGCCAGTCGTTGGTCGGATAGACCGAGAACAGGGACGGGATGTGCGGGTCGCTGTCGGGGGCGCTGACCTCCAGGCGGATCACCCGGTTGTGGGTGATCGAGCGCAGGTGGTAGACCGCGTGCAGCTCGCGGCCCTTGTCGTTCGGGTAGTGGACGCCGCTGACGCCGGTGCACAGCTCGAAGCGCAGGGCCGGGTCGTCGCGCAGGGTGCGGGCGACGCGGACCAGGTGCTCGCGCTCGATGTGGAAGGTCAGCTCGTCGCGGTCGACGACCGTCTTCTCGATGGCGTTCTCAGGGAGCAGTCCCTGTTCCTCCAGGGCGCCCTCCAGTTCGTCGGCGACCTCGTCGAACCAACCGCCGTAGGGGCGGGTCGCCGGTCCCGGGAGCCGGACCGAGCGGACCAGGCCTCCGTAGCCGGAGGTGTCGCCGCCGTTGTTGGCGCCGAACATGCCGCGCTGGACGCGGATCTCCTCGCCGCCCTGGCCGCGCTGGCCCGGGAGGTTCTCCGCGGAGAGGTCCTTCTCGGGGTTCACCCCGTTCGACCCGTTCGCGCCGTTGGTGCCGTTCGCGTCGCTCACCGCAGCAGCCCCTTCATCTCGATCGTGGGCAGGGCCTTGAGCGCCGCCTCCTCCGCCTCGCGGGCCGCCTCCTCGGCGTTCACGCCGAGCTTGGAGGACTGGATCTTCTGGTGGAGCTTGAGGATGGCGTCCATCAGCATCTCCGGCCGTGGCGGGCAGCCGGGGAGGTAGATGTCGACCGGCACGATGTGGTCGACGCCCTGGACGATGGCGTAGTTGTTGAACATGCCGCCGGAGGAGGCGCAGACCCCCATGGAGATCACCCACTTGGGGTTCGGCATCTGGTCGTAGACCTGCCTGAGCACCGGCGCCATCTTCTGGCTGACCCGGCCGGCGACGATCATCAGGTCCGCCTGGCGCGGCGAGCCCCGGAAGACCTCCATGCCGAAGCGCGCCAGGTCGTAGCGGCCGGCGCCGGTGGTCATCATCTCGATGGCGCAGCAGGCGAGGCCGAACGTGGCGGGGAAGACCGACGCCTTGCGCACCCAGCCCGCGGCCTGCTCGACGGTGGTCAGCAGGAAGCCGCTCGGCAGCTTTTCTTCGAGTCCCATGACTTGTGGCCCCTCAGTCCCATTCCAGGCCGCCGCGCCGCCATACGTACGCGTACGCGACGAAGACGGTGAGCACGAAGAGCAGCATCTCCACGAGCCCGAAAATCCCCAGGGCGTCGAAGCTGACGGCCCAGGGGTAGAGGAAGACGATCTCGATATCGAAAATGATGAAGAGCATCGCCGTCAGGTAGTACTTGATCGGGAAGCGCCCGCCGCCGGCCGGCGTGGGGGTCGGCTCGATACCGCACTCGTAGGCCTCGAGCTTGGCCCGGTTGTACCGCTTGGGCCCGATCAACGTGGCCATGACCACGGAGAAGATCGCAAAGCCTGCCCCGAGGGCTCCCAGTACGAGGATGGGCGCATAAGCGTTCACCGCTCCTCGCTCCTCTCAGTCGGCACTGACTGCTGGCGGTTTGCATCGGGCTCACATCCGCCCCACCGGTCCCCTGAACCTCGCCCGCCCCGGCGAAGATCGGGAACATGTGAAGCAGGTCACAAGCCCAACCGCGTGCATCTTATGCCCGACGCTCTGTGATCTGCGACACGGGGTATTGCACAAGCTTTGTGATCTCCACCACCTGACGATCGATCATGAAGTCGGGTGAGCGGTGATCTTCACACCCGAAGCGTCCGAGTGATCACCAGAGGTGACATTTTGGCTCGTCAGCGCAGGCCGGAGGGTGCGTCTCAATATCAAGATGGTTCCCTTGCATGCAAATTGGCGCTGGACTTGATCTCTTGATAGAGGCGCGTTCACACCGCGGGGGGCGTACGGAACGGGGTGTGGACGCGTGCACGCGTTCACGATCTTCGCGAGGCCGTGACCCGGCCGTGATCTACGCGCCGGGACGCTGCCGTCAGAGCAACCGTTCCGTGACCTCCGTCACAGCGATGAGAGGTTCATGAGAACGGGGCTTGGCCAATCAACGCAACCAGTGGTAAGCGCGGGGCAATTCGGGCGTATTGATCAAAGAGCGTGATCACAGCATGGTCACAGGCCGCCCGCAATGTCCGTTACGGCGTCAATAAAGGGCCTCGTCGGGGGTTTTTGGCGGCCCGATTGAGCAACTGTGGCGCAGCCCACGTTTCTTGAAGATATGAAGGAGCCCCTGGTACCGGTTGTTCCCATGTCCCACACCGCTCACATACGCAGCCACCGGAAACCCCGCCGCAGCGCGACCTCCACGATCGCCATGCGTGCCGGAGTTGCCGGTGGCGTTCTCAGCATGGCAGCGGCGGGTGCGTCGGCCTCGGCGAACGCCGCCGAGCCGGTGACGCAGACCATCGAACTGCCCACCCTGACGGCCGACATGTCCGCTCAGGTGGCCCAGTCCGCGGCCGCCACGCAGCAGGCCGCCGCGAACTACGAGCTGCGCGCAGAGCGTGACGCCGCCGCCGCCAAGGCCGCCGCGGAGGCCAAGAAGGACCTCGCCGAGGCGAAGAAGAAGGCCGAGGCCAAGAAGAAGGCCGCCGAGGCCGCCCGCAAGGCCGCCGCCGAGCGCGCCGAGCGCAGCGCCGAGCGCGCCACCCTGTCCGCCTCCGCGTCCGCCTCGGCGTCGGTCTCGGCGCCCGCCAGCGGCAGCGTCGCGACGGTCATCGCCTTCCTGAAGGCCCAGGTGGGCGACGCCTACGTCCTGGGCGCCACCGGTCCCAACGCCTGGGACTGCTCCTCCCTCGTGCAGGCCGCGTACAAGCAGGTGGGTGTGGACCTGCCGCGCGTCTCGCAGGACCAGTCGATGGCCGGCACGGACGTCCCGCTGTCCAGCATCCAGGTCGGCGACATCCTGTACTGGGGCGGCAAGGGCTCCGCGTACCACGTGGGTGTCTACATCGGGAACGGCCAGTACCTGGACGCGGCGAACCCGTCCAAGGGCGTCGTCATCCAGGACCTGTCGGGCTACCCGGCGTCGGGCGCGGTGCGCGTCCTCTGACGTCACTTCATCACTGATGCACGCGTGACTCATCACTGATGCACACATAACGGGCAAGAGGGCCGCTGCCGCTCGGGGGCAACGGCCCTCCCCGCCTGTCCGGGGCACCTCGCCGAGCCTTCACGGCCCTCCAGGGCCCCTCTGGGCGCCTATCCGAGGTCGAACGTGTTCGGCAGCCCCAGCCGGTACCGCAGTTCGTCCACGCGCTTCAGGGGCTCCAGCTCCGGCGGTCGGTACAGTTCCCAGACCCGGCAGCGCTCGATGTCCGAATCGTCCGCATCAAGCAGTGCGTTGACGGCGTGTCGCGCGGACTCGTTGGCGCCCTCCATCGACGCCAGGTCGACGTCGGTGCGGACGTAGTCGCCCGCGAGGAAGAAGTTGGGCACCTTCGTGCGGGCGGTCGGGCGGTTGTGGAACGTGCCCGTGGGGTGGACGAGGAGCTGTTCGCGGTTCTGCGGGTCGGGGCCGCCCAGGCCCGTCACCGCCGGGTCCATGAACCAGCCCAGCCGGTCCTCGTCCCTCAGGGTCGTCTTGCCGCTGTCGTTCAGGCCGTCCTTCAGCTGGGCCCAGAGTTCGGCGACGACTTCTTCCCTGGTGCACTCCTTCGCCGTCTTCCCGTACAGGATGCCGGGCTTGTCCCATTCCGAGATGATCGCGGAGAGGCAGTCGCGGGCCTGCCCGTCCCCGTAGTCGCGCGCGAAGTCGCGCACGTCCCAGAACTGGGCCTGGCCGACGGCCGTCACCGACCAGGGCGAGTCGAGGCAGTTGACGTGGCCGTGCACGACCGGGGTCGGGGTGCGCAGGTAGAACATCACGCCGGTCATCCAGTCGGTCTGCAGCGCGTCGCAGCGGGCGAGCTGCGGGTCGGCGGCGCGCAGGGCCGGGCCCCAGGTGAGGCGGGCGTGCTCGACGGGCAGGGCGCTGACGTAGTGGTCGGCCGTGATCACGCGCTCGTGGCCCCCGTCGCGGGCGGAGACCCGTACGCCGGTCACGCCGCCGCCGTCGCAGAGGACCTCGTGGACCTGGGTGCCGAGGGCGAACTCGACGCCGAGGGAGCGCAGGTGGGTCTCCCACGGGTCGATCCACGCCTCGCTCGTGGGGGCGTTCAGGACGCGGTCGACGTCGGCGTCGGGGCCGTCCATGCCACGGCCGAGCAGGCCCCACAGCAGCAGGGCCTCGATGATGACGCGCCCGACGGTCCGCGTGGACGCGACCTCCGCGCGCGTGGCGACGAGGTTGCGGGTCTGGCCGACGCCGAGGACGGTGCGGTACTCCTCGCTCATCTCCTCGGCGCGGATGAAGTCCCACCAGGCGACCTTCTCCCACTGGCCCTCGCGGCGGGCCTCGCAGCTGGTGAGGTGGACGAGGAGGCGGTTGGCGAAGTAGGCGGCCTCGTGGGCGGGCAGGCGGGTGCCGAGGTCGAGCACGGACAGGATCTGGTCGCGGATCCAGGACGGGGTCAGGTCGCCGGGGCGGGGCGGGGTGGTGGCGCGGCGGAGCGGGAAGTGCAGGTCCGGGCGGCCGGAGCCGCGGGCGAACAGCGCCTCGGTGCCGGAGCGGAGGTTGCCGCGGACGCCGTCGGCGTTGCCCGCGAAGGGTATGCGGCGCAGGGTGTCGGGGAGGTTCCGGTAGAAGCCGGGGAAGAAGCGGAAGCCGTGCTCGCCGGGGAGGGGTGCGCGGCCGCCGGTGCCGGTGCCGGGGACGTCCATCGAGCGGGCCTTGCCGCCGAGTGCGTCGTAGTACTCGTAGACGGTGACGGCGTAGCCGCGCTCGGCGAGTTCGTGGGCGGCGCTGAGGCCGGAGACGCCACCGCCGAGGACGGCGACGCGCTTGCCGGCGGAGGCGGGAGCGGCACTCGCGACGCCGGCCCCGACGCCCACGCCGGCTCCTAAGGCGGCCCCGGCGCCCGAGAGGAAGCGTCTGCGCGTGTGGCCGGACTGCTCCTGGGACTGCTGCGTGTGTTCTGTTGTCATGATTCCCGGAGGGTAGGGAGGGGCTCCCGATGCCGGAAGTCGGCTTCCCGCCACCCACAGCATCCTCACACTCACAGGGAGAGACAGCAGATGCCGAGTGTCTTCGTGCAGGGACGGCCCGTCGACGCGTATCCGAGGCTCGCGCCCGAGGCCCGGAACGGGAAGGTGCGGCGGATCACCGAGGTCGGCGAGGAGGTCCTGCACAAGCCGTGCCGGGACGTCACCGAGTTCGGGCCCGACCTCGCCGCGCTCATCGACGACATGTTCCTGACCATGTACATCGCGGACGGGGCCGGGCTCGCGGCGAACCAGGTCGGGGTCGATCTGCGGCTGTTCGTGTACGACTGCCCGGACGACGACGGGGTCCGGCACGTCGGACACATCGTCAACCCCGTGCTGGAGCCGCTCGAAACGGCCCACCGGAGGCTGCTCGACGAGGCCGAGGGGTGCCTGTCCGTGCCGGGCGCCACGAGGGACGTGCCGCGTCCGGACCGGGCCGTGGTGCGCGGCTTCGACCGGGACGGCGAGCCGGTCGTGATCGAGGGAACGGGGTACTTCGCCCGCTGCCTGGCGCACGAAGCCGACCACTGCGAAGGGCGGCTCTACCTGGACCGGCTCGCGCAGCGCGAGCGCAAGGACGCACTGCGGCAGATGGCGGACCGGCGCGACGAGGTGTACGCGCGCCGGGCCGCCAACATCGAGGCCCTCAGCGGCTGACGGACTGAACGGCCGAACGGGTCGGCGGCTGGTCAGGCCTTCGGCGCGACCTTGCTCAGGCCGTTGATGATGCGGTCCATCGCGTCGCCGCCCGTCGGGTCGGTGAGGTTCGCCAGGAGCTTCAGCGTGAACTTCATCAGCAGCGGGTGCGTGAGACCGCGCTGGGCGGCGATCTGCATGACCTTCGGGTTGCCGATGAGCTTCACGAAGGCCCGGCCCAGCGTGTAGTAGCCGCCGTAGGTGTCCTTCAGGACGCGCGGGTAGCGCTGGAGGGCCGTCTCGCGGCCGGCCGGGGTGGAGCGCGCGTGGGCCTGGACGATGACGTCGGCGGCGATCTGGCCGGACTCCATGGCGTAGGCGATGCCCTCGCCGTTGAAGGGGTTCACCAGGCCGCCGGCGTCGCCGACGAGCAGCAGGCCCTTGGTGTAGTGGGGCTGGCGGTTGAAGGCCATGGGGAGGGCGGCGCCGCGGATGGGCCCGGTCATGTTGTCGGGGGTGTAGCCCCAGTCCTCCGGCATGGAGGCGCACCAGGCCTTGAGGACCTCGCGCCAGTCCAGCTCCTTGAAGGAGTCGGAGGTGTTGAGCACGCCCAGGCCGACGTTGGAGGTGCCGTCGCCCATGCCGAAGATCCAGCCGTAGCCGGGCAGCAGGCGGTCCTGGGGGCCGCGGCGGTCCCACAGTTCGAGCCAGGACTCCAGGTAGTCGTCCTCGTGGCGGGGGCTGGTGAAGTACGTGCGGACCGCGACGCCCATCGGGCGGTCCTCGCGGCGGTGCAGGCCCATCGCGAGGGAGAGGCGGGTGGAGTTGCCGTCGGCGGCGACGACGAGCGGCGCGTGGAAGGTGACCTCGCGCTTCTCCTCGCCGAGCTTGGCGTGCACGCCGGTGATGCGGCCGGTGCGGTCGTCGACGATCGGCGCGCCCACGTTGCACTTCTCGAACAGTCGGGCTCCGGCCTTCTGCGCCTGCCGGGCGAGCTGCTCGTCGAAGTCGTCACGCTTGCGGACCAGGCCGTAGTCCGGGAAGGAGGCGAGGTCCGGCCAGTCGAGCTGGAGGCGCACTCCCCCGCCGATGATCCTGAGGCCCTTGTTGCGCAGCCAGCCGGCCTCTTCCGAGATGTCGATGCCCATCGCCACGAGCTGCTTGACGGCGCGCGGGGTGAGGCCGTCGCCGCAGACCTTCTCGCGCGGGAACTCGGTCTTCTCCAGGAGCAGTACGTCGAGTCCGGCCTTGGCGAGGTGGTAGGCGGTGGTGGAGCCGGCTGGCCCCGCGCCGACGACGATGACATCGGCGGTGTTCTCGGAGAGGGGCTCGGTCACGACACTCACGGCGGGATCTCCCCAAGGTTCGGAATCGGTGTGCCGCCCGGGCACAGGACATGGGCAGTCTATGCAGCGGCGTTGATCACCCGGCTGAAGGGCTGCCTCGTCCCCACACCGACCCGGTCGGCGACGGACAGTAATCGACTGTCACAGAAAGACACCTGTCGCTTCCGGCCGATGCGGGGCGGGAGTTACCCTTCCTGTACCGCTGGGGGTGACATCTGTGCACATATCCCGCAAGACACCCGAAGTGCGCGTACCGCGTCTGGTCGGTCTGATGGCCGTCGACGCACGCGAGACGGCCCGGGCGCGGGGCCTGTCCCTCAACGCGCCGGACCGGCCCGACTTCCACCTCGCCGTCGTCGACTACGTCGTACGCCAGTACCCGCAGCCCGGCGCCGAGGTGCCGCGGGACTCGATGGTCCACGTGTGGTTCGACTTCGGCCCCGGTGAGGGCGGCGGAGGCGTGCACGAGCCGCGGGTTCCGCGACCGCCGCGGGGCGGACTCCAGCGCGAGCTGGACGAGCCGGGCGATCCGCACATGGTGCTCAGCTCCCCGTAGGGGACTCAGCTCTCCTTGAAGCCCCGGTGCAGGGCCACGATCCCGCCGCTCAGGTTGCGCCAGGCCACCCGCGACCAGCCGGCCTTGCCCAGGCGTGCCGCCAGAGCGGGCTGGTCGGGCCAGGCGCGGATGGATTCAGCGAGGTAGACGTAGGCGTCGGGGTTGGAGGAGACGGCCCGGGCGACCGGCGGCAGGGCGCGCATCAGGTACTCGGTGTAGACCGTGCGGAACGGCGCCCACGTCGGGTGGGAGAACTCGCAGATCACGATCCGCCCGCCGGGCCGGGTCACCCGGTGCATCTCCCGCAGCGCGGCGTCCGTGTCCTGCACGTTGCGCAGCCCGAAGGAGATGGTGACGGCGTCGAAGGTGTCGTCCTTGAACGGCAGCCGCGTCGCGTCGCCGGCGGTGTAGGGCAGCCAGGGCTGCCGCTGCTTGCCGACCTGGAGCATGCCCTGCGAGAAGTCGCAGGGAACGACGTAGGCGCCGGTGCGGGCGAAGGGCAGCGAGGACGTGCCCGTGCCCGCCGCGAGGTCGAGGACCTTCTGCGCGGGGCGCGCGTCGACCGCCTTGGCGACCTCCTTGCGCCATCGCCGGTCCTGGCCGAGGGACAGCACGTCGTTGGTCAGGTCGTACCGTTCCGCCACGTCGTCGAACATCGAGGCGACTTCGTGCGGCTGCTTGTCCAGGGATGCGCGGGTCACGGGCCCATTCTTGCAGCACGCCCTCACGGCAGGAGCCGCGGCTTCCGTCGCGCCGCCACGTCCTCCACCCACCCGCACAACAGCACCAACACGGCGATCAGCACCCAGCCCACGCCGAACAGGAACCACTGGCTGTCCAACGGCAGGTACGCCTCGAAGGCCGGTACCTCCCAGAACCGGTCGATCAGCGGTACGGCGAGGACGAGCGCGATCTCGTGCCAGAGGTAGATCGTGACGGCACGCGCGCGTACAGCAGCAGCGTCACGAACCCCGCCGACCAGAAGGCCTGCGCGAGCGGGTTCTCGTCGAGGTCGTACGTGCCGTACTCGGCCTGGTGCGCGAGGGCGTACCAGCCGCCGTAGGCCAGGGCGGCCAGCGCGAGGGACCGCGCCATCAGGGTGCCGGCCAGGCCGAACATCACCCCCATGGAGGGGAAGACCAGTCCGGCCCAGGCCCAGCCGAAGGTGTGGTACGCGACGACGCGGACGAGCGCGACCGCGCGGAGGACGTCGAAGTAGCGGTCGCGACGCCTGCTGTGCGCGCCCATCAGCCCGCCTTTCCCTTCTGGTCACGGGTTGGTGGCAGCCGTTCGTAGAGTGGTGAGGCCCAGGGGAATCGGACGCACCCGAGCGGGGGACATGGATGGACGTGCTGATCAGGCCCGCACGCGCGACGGAAGCCGGCGTACTCACCGACTTGGCGCTGCGGTCCAAGGCGCACTGGGGCTACGACGCCGGGTTCCTGGAAGCGTGTCGGGAAGAGCTCACCGTCACGGCGGACGAGCTCGCGCGCCGACGGGCCACGGTGGCTGACCGAGACGGCCGCGTTCTGGGCTTCACGACGCTTGAGGGCGAGCCCCCCTCCGGCGTCCTGGGCATGATGTTCGTCGAGCCGCAGGCCATCGGTCAGGGGATCGGCCGCCTGCTGTTCGAGCGCACGATCGCCGCCGGACGAGAGCTGGGGTTCACCCGGCTCACGATCGACGCGGACCCGAACGCCGAGCCGTTCTACCGCGCGATGGGCGCGGTCCGCGTCGGGGAAGTCCCCTCGGGCTCCATCGCCGGCCGAGTGCTGCCGCAGCTGGTCGTCACCATCCACCACGGAGACGGCGCCGTTTGACGACGTCATCGGGAAGCCCCGCCGGGGTCCCGGCCTCGCCCGTCCGCTTGAGTTTCTGCCAGCGCAGTCGGCCGCCGGTGAGGGCCGTGACGCAGGAGTGGATGAGGACGAGGTACATCATCTACCGGTAGGCCAGCTGCTGGAGCGGCATCATCAGCAGGTAGCGGTACCGCTCGCGGTCCAGGCGGAAGGCGTAGGCCGCGCACCCGCACTCACCGAACACGGGTCCTTCGGTGGGCTCGTTGCCGCGTTTGCGGCGGCGACCGAGAGGGGCGCGGTTTTCGATGGCAGGCTCGGATTGCATTCCCCGGAAACCAGGGCGCCTTCATGTGCCCCAAACTCGGGTTTTCATGTGAGAGCCCCGTGAGAAACGACCCAAGCTGTCCTTTCTCTGAGAGTTCTCGGGAATGCCCGCGGAACTCGCCGTGAGCGACTGACCCCGTGAGACGTTTGCTGCCGGGAAACGTACTTCCTGTTGACCCCCAGACCTCACGAGATCGGGAGCGCACGTCATGAGGAGTCACCGGAAACCGGCGGCGATCGGGCTGGGC
Source organism: Streptomyces sp. SudanB52_2052 (assembly GCF_964272415.1). Classification (NCBI taxonomy): domain Bacteria; kingdom Bacillati; phylum Actinomycetota; class Actinomycetes; order Kitasatosporales; family Streptomycetaceae; genus Streptomyces; species Streptomyces sp. SudanB52_2052. The sequence goes on from NZ_OZ186796.1 coordinate 3,815,043, forward strand.
TGCCTGCTCGCCTTCGCCACGGCGGGATGCTCCGGCCAGGGCGACGCGACCCCGGCGGCCCCCGCGGTGACGACGGCGGCACCCAGCACTTCGTCACCTGCCGAGTCCGGCACGTCGTACGCCCCGTACGTCAGCTCCACCGAAGCCGCCGGCACCGACTCCGCGGGCTCCCCCACGACGTACAACCTGGCCTTCGTCATAGCCGACGGCAGCGACTGCGTCCCGCGCTGGAACGGCACGCACGCCATCGGCGACCCGGCGGTCGCGGCCCGGATCGCGCGGCTCAAGGAGGACGGCGGCCAGGTCCGGGTCTCCTTCGGCGGCGCCTCCGGCGATGAACTCGCGACGCACTGCGGCAGCGCGTCGGAACTGGCGGCGGCGTACGGCAAGGCCCTCGACGCGGCCGGCACCGGCCTGGCCGACTTCGACATCGAGGGCGACGAACTGGCCGACTCCGCGTCCGTCGCCCTGCGTTCGAAGGCGCTCGCCCGGTTGCAGGCGGAACGCGAGGACCTGGAGGTCTCGTTCACGCTCCCGGTCATGCCCTCGGGCCTGGGGAAGGACAGCCTGGCGCTCCTCGCCTCCGCCAACGACAACGGTGTACAGGTCTCGACCGTGAACCTGATGACGATGAACTACGGCACGTCCTACGACGGCGACATGGGCGGCTACGCCCGCACGGCCGCGCAGACCGCGCACACCCAGCTGAAGGAGGTCTTCGGCACGTCGGACGCGGCCGCCTGGCGGGGCATGGCGCTCACCTCGATGATCGGCGTCAACGACGTCGACGGTGAGACCTTCACGCTCGCCGACGCCGCCGAGGTCCGGGCCTTCGCCGAGGAGAAGGGCATCGGGTGGGTGTCGATGTGGTCGGCCGCCCGGGACCGGCAGTGCGCGAAGGACTCCGGGTCGGACCGGCCGGCGACCGATTGCAGCGGGGTGAAGCAGAGTTCGGGCGCGTTCGGGAAGGCGTTCGCGGGCTGACGCGGGCTGCTGGCTGGGGGCCGGGAGGCCGGGGGCCGGGAGGCCCGGGAGGCCGGGGGCCGGGGGATCGGGGCAGGGAGGCCTGGGAGCCGGGAGGCCCGGGAGCCCGGGGCAGGGCCGAAGGCCCGGGGGCCCGGGAGCCCGGGGCAGAGCCGAAGGCCCGGGGGCCCGGGAGCCCGGGGCAGAGCCGAAGGCCCGGGGGCCCGGAGGCCCGAAGGCCCGGAGGGTCGGAGGGTCGGCTTCCGTTCAGCGGCGCCGGTGCACCAGCCGTCCCGCGCACACCGTCGCGAGGCACTCCCCCGCGTCGTCGAAGACGGCGAGGTCGGCGCGGCCGGTCGGGACGATCGCGGTCCGGCGGGCCCGCGGCAGGACGACGACGTCGTTCCGCTCGGCGGCGGCCCGGAGTTCCGCCGAGTCGACGTACTCCTCCAGGACCGCCACCGCGCCGAGCTTCAGCACGGCGTGGACGCGCTCGCGCGGGCTCGGGGCGTCCGGCAACGGGCCCTCGTGGACGCGGGCCGGGCCGAGGGTCCCGGGCCAGCTGCGCACCCGGGCCGCCGGGAACGCCTCGCGCACGTCGTCGAGGGTCCCGACCGCACCGATGCGGTCCCGTCCGACGACCACGGCGCCGCCCTTGACGGGATCGGAGTCCCAGGTGACGCGGACCGCGTCCGCCGTGTGAATGGTCTCCAACTCTTCTCCGGCGCGCGCTAGTTGGAGGCGATCAGCTTGAGCTCGGGGTGAGCCGTGCCGCCCTCGATGGCCGTGGAGGAGATGTGCGAGACCACGCGGTCGTCGACGGGGTCGTTCGCCGGGTCGTCGTGGACGACGAGGTGCTCGTAGGTGGTGGACCGCTGGGCCGGGACGCGGCCCGCCTTGCGGATGAGGTCGATGATCTCCATCCGGTTCGACCGGTGCTTGGCGCCGGCCGACGACACGACGTTCTCCTCCAGCATGATCGAGCCGAGGTCGTCGGCGCCGTAGTGCAGGGAGAGCTGGCCGACCTCCTTGCCCGTGGTCAGCCAGGAGCCCTGGATGTGGGCGATGTTGTCCATGAACAGCCGCGCGATGGCGATCATCCGCAGGTACTCGAAGAGCGTCGCCTGCGTGCGGCCCTTCAGGTGGTTGTTCTCGGGCTGGTACGTGTACGGGATGAAGGCGCGGAAGCCGCCCGTGCGGTCCTGGACGTCGCGGATCATCCGCAGGTGCTCGATGCGCTCGGCGTTGGTCTCGCCGGTGCCCATGAGCATGGTGGAGGTGGACTCCACGCCCAGGTTGTGCGCGATCTCCATGATCTCCAGCCAGCGCTCGCCGGACTCCTTCAGCGGGGCGATGGCCTTGCGGGGCCGCTCGGGCAGCAGCTCGGCGCCGGCACCGGCGAAGGAGTCGAGGCCGGCGGCGTGGATGCGCCGGATGGCCTCCTCGACGGACACCTTCGAGATCCGCGCCATGTGCTCGACCTCGGACGCGCCCAGCGAGTGGATCACCAGCTGCGGGAAGGCGTCCTTGATCGCCTTGAAGTGCTTCTCGTAGTACTCGACGCCGTAGTCCGGGTGGTGTCCGCCCTGGAACATGATCTGGGTGCCGCCCAGCTCGACCGTCTCGGCACAGCGGCGCAGGATGTCGTCCAGGTCGCGCGTCCAGCCCTTGGCGGTGTCCTTGGGCGCGGCGTAGAAGGCGCAGAAGCGGCAGGCCGTGACGCAGACGTTCGTGTAGTTGATGTTGCGCTCGATGATGTACGTCGCGATGTGCTCGGTCCCCGCGTACCGGCGCCGCCGCACGGCGTCGGCGGCGGCCCCCAGCGCGTGCAGCGGGGCGTCCCGGTACAGCACGAGCGCCTCGTCCGGGGTGATCCGCCCACCGGCGGCAGCACGGTCGAGGATGGGCTGAAGGTCGGCCTTCTCGGTCACCGGGCGTCCCTTTCGTAAGGGTTGTGGACGGACCAGCCCAGCGTACGCCAGGGGTTCGGGGGGCTGGACGTCAGGCCGTGTACGCGCCCACCAGCAGGCCGAGGAACGCCCCCGTGATCAGGAACGGGCCGAAGGGGATGGCCGTTGTGCGGGTGGCTCGGCGGGTGAGGACCAGGGTGGCGCCGTACAGGGCGCCCAGTAGGAAGCCGGCGAAGGTGCCGAGCATCACCGTCGGCCAGCCGTACCAGCCGAGTACGGCGCCGGCGCCGAGGGCGAGCTTGACGTCGCCGAAGCCCATGCCCGCGGGGTTGATGAGGAAGAGGACGAGGTAGCCGCCGCCGAGGGCGAGGGAGCCGAGCAGGGCGGTGGTCCACTCGCCGGCGTGCTCCGGGACGAGGGCCGTGAGGCCGAGCAGGGCCAGGGCCGCGGCGGCGAAGGGGAGGGTGAGCGGATCGGGCAGCCGTCGTACGCGGAAGTCGACCACCGTGAGCAGGACGCCGACGGGGGCGAGGAGCAGCCAGGCGCCGATCTCCGGGCGGCTGCCGGTGGCGGCCGCGAGGGCGGCGCAGACGAGGGCGGTGGCGATCACCAGGGGTGTCGTACTCGGCCCGTACCCGCCCCCGGCGCACCGCGGGCACGACGCCCGCCCCAGCCAGCCCCTGACGGCATGCCCCCCGGGGCACGCCTCGTGCCACGGCTCCCCCGAGGGGGCCGAGAACCGGTAGGCCGCGCGCGGCAGCAGCGCTCCCGCCGCCGCGCCCCACAGCGCGGCGGCGACGACCAGCAGCCCGGTGCTCATCCCGCTACGGCGATCGTGTCGCGCCGCGTCGGCAGCAGCTCGTCGAGCAGCGCCTCGGTGCGCGGCGGCAGCACGCGGGTCCCGCGGCCGATGAGGTCGGTGGCGAGCGCGGCCAGCCGGTCCGCGTCGCCGGTGGCGTGCGTGGCGCGCGGCAGCTCGTGCCACAGGCGCTCGTCGGCCGGGGCGGTGCGCAGGGCCGCGTCGAGGGCCTTGATGGCCTTCTCCGCGCGGTTCTTCTCCATGTGGAAATCGCTCAGCGCGAGCCCGGTGTCCGCGACGAGCAGCGGCAGTTGGGCGTCGACGATCTCGTGGGTGAGCCACCGGTAGCGGCCCTCGGGCCGGTCGGCCAGCAGGGGCCCGCGCACCAGCACCGGCGCGTCGGTGAGCAGCCGCCCGCGTACGGCCCGGCTGCCGACGCCGCGGCCCTGAGGTGGCCTCGGTGCCGTCGCTCCCGACGTACTTCCCGTCGAGCTTGACGAGCATGAGGTGCGGCGTCGCGGCATGGCGGGTGTCCTGGGGTCGTGTGAGTGCGGTGAGACCGGGCTGTGAGGTGAGACATGTGCTGAGCCACAGAAATCTTATTGACTCCCATGGGGGTCGTTGAAGGGCAGAGGGACGCCCCGCGGGCACGACCAGCACCGTTCGCAAGCGCCACGCCACCCAAAGAGTCATAGCTCCGGGCGGGGTACGCGGCCATCATCCAGAACGACCCCGACAGCAAGGAACGTGCCTTCACCGATGAGAGCGGAATCGGAGAAACTCGACGACGAACTCGCCAAGCAGGTGAACGACGACATGAAGACCGAGGCAAGCGGGCGGAAAGGGCGGTAAGGGGGTTCCGCAGGCGGGGGCAGTGAGTAAGTCGCCCGCAGGCATACGGAAAGGCCCCGGACCGGATGGTCCGGGGCCTCGCGTGCGTTTCGTCAGGAAGCGACGGCGGCGTTGAGGTGCAGGTCGGCCGCGACGCCCTGGGGCGAGACGGCGAGGCCCACGCCACCGCCGACACCGGCGGTGAGGCCGGCAGCCGTCGTCTCGACGTAGAGACCGGCTGCGGCGCCGGCACCCGCGGCGACGCCGCCCGCCTGGCCGCCGGTGATGGTGTCCAGCTCGGCGTCGGACATCTGGGCGGTCTCGATCTGCGGGGTGAAGGCCATGGGAGGCGGTTCCCTTCGGTTCAAAAAAATTATTAGTGCTCGAGCGCGACCGATCAAAGCACGTGGAGAGAAGGGGCTGCCAGTCAGTGGTTATCGGGGTGCGGTGGATTCCGAGGGCCGCATTCATGAGTGTGTCCATCCCGTCACCGGGTACCGCGTCTTCTTCACATCTCCTGCCATTTCGCGATACAGGAACGTAGGACGCACCGTGGGATGTGAGCCTCGCTCAGGTCCTGCCCACTTTTCCTCCGACCTCTCGGTGAACGGTGTGCAGATCCCTCGAAGGTTCCGCCCGGGCTCCTCTCGTAGAGGGCCTCGCCGTAGACGAGGGCACCGCCCACCGGGTCCGCCTCGGCAAGCAGGACGCGCCGCGGCCAGACCGCCGCGAGGGCGACGGCCGCGGTGGTGACGCCGGGGGACCCCTTGTCGGCGGCGAGAGCGGTGAGCGCCATGGGTCGGGCGCCGCCTTCTGGTTGCCGAGATGTGCACGATGGCGACCTCGCCCGCGGCCGTGCCGACGGCACGTGTGAGCTCATGAGCAACGCCAGGCACACCGTTGTCCATGGCCAACGGAGTACGCGTCCCGACCGGGCCGCACACCGGGTCCGAAGGGGCCGATTCGCTGCCGATGCGGTGTGCGGCAGCGAATCGGCGTCGGCACTACGCCGTCGGCAACTTGCCGCTCTTCGTGTTGACTTCGCCCATGAAGTCAACGTTCTTCGAGTTCATCCGGTAGACGTTGATCCGGACCTTGTGGCCTTCCGGAATCTGGTACACGCAGTTCGTGTAGGAACTGGTCTGGCACTCGCCCTTCTTCTTCCCGGCCGTGACGTCGTAGATCTCGGTCCAGATGTAGTGGCCGTCCTTGCTCAGGTCGTCGACGGTCACGCGCTCGGCTTCCCGCGAGGAGTCGCGCGGCTGGAAAATGACCATCGCGCGCTTCTTGCCGCCCGAGGAGAAGTAGTCGATCGTGTTGGGCTTCGCCGCGGCGCTGGCCGTTCCGATGCCGGTGAAAGTGAGGGCCAGGGCCGTCACGGCCGTGGCACCCAGGCGAACAAAGGACGTCTTCAGGTACACGTTGTGCTCTTTCCCCGCTTCATTCCTGGGAGGAGCCGGAGCTGTGCTGCGGTCGCAACTCCCCTTGGTCGGCAGTCTTCCTATCACGCCTGATCAACCGCCTGCCGAGGCCCTCGAGGAGCCCTCCGCCTGGGCCCGGGCCACCCGGACGACACCCTCACACACTCGCCATCACTCCCCCACACGGAAGCCGGGCGGAGCCGCGAGCGGGTGACCTGTAGCACTCGCGAAGCGCCGAGTAGAGTGCGGCGCGGACAGCGATCGGACCACGGGGGCACATCGGTGAGAGCCGTCACGGCGAACAGGCCTTACGCAGGACGGATATGGGCGAGCAGCGATGACCGAACCCGGGTCCGCCGGCTGCTTCTCGCCCTCTGCGCGCTGATGGCCCTCTTCGCAACCGCCACCCCGGCCCACGCCGCGGACACCACCTCCGCCCCCACCCAGGCCGCCTACCTCGCCGACCGGCTCCGCGAGAACCCGGTCTACGTCAGCGACCAACTCCCCCGCGCCGTACCGCGCTCCACCGCGCCGGACTTCGCGCGGATCGCGAAGGAGACCGGCGTACCGACCTACGTCATGGTGCTCCCGCTCCAGAGCGTCAGGCAGGGCAAGGAACTTCTCGACGCGGTGCACGACCGGCTGGGCCGGGACGGGTTGTACGTGCTGCTGGACGACAGTTCGGTGACGGACGCCGCCGCCTACGGCGTGCGCGTACCGGCCGACGACGCCTGGACCGTCCAGCTGTACGAACTGCCGTCGGACGCGGGTCCGTTGCTGAGCTTCGAGCGGTTCGCGGAGGTCATCGCCCAGGGCGGCGGGAAGGCCGCCGCCCGTGCGGAGGCGGCCCGCGCGGAGTACGAGGACGACGAGCCCGCCGAGATGTACATCGGCCAGGCCGACCGCCGCAACCAGTCGTTCCTGACGGGCATCGCGCTCACCGGCGTACCCCTGCTGATCCTGCTGTCGGCGGCGTACGTGCGACGGGTGCGCCGCCGGTACGCCGGGTCAGGCAAGAGCACCGGCGCCCGTACCCCGCGCCGGATCCCCGCCCTGGTGGCCGTCCTCGCCTCCGCCGCGGTCGCCCTCACCGCCCTCTCCGTCTTCGACCAGACCAGGTCGAGCGGGGTGCAGCCGCCCACCCCCGCCGAGATGTCCGCTCGGGTCGAACGCGTCGCGGCGGGTCTGGAGCGGGACCCGGTGTACGCCGACCCGGAGAGCCCGCGGGTCCTCGACGCACGCGCGCGGGACCGGCTGCACGACCGGATCAGCGCGTTCCGGCGTTCCGACGGTGGTGGCCCGGTGTTCGTCTCCCTCGTTCCGCAGACGTACGAGAGCGAGGCGGCCGGCGACTCGGAGCTGTTCGCCGCGGCGGTGCACGCCAAGGTCCGTGAGGACGGGGTGTACGTCGTGGCCGACCCGGGCGACGGCACGATCGACGTCTACAACCACGGCCTGCGCCTGGACGCCAACCACCTCTTCCTCGACCTGCCGGACTCCATCTCCCTGGGCGACAGTCGGGCGGACGAGGCCGACGACCACCTCATCGGCGAGCGCCTCGACGCCCTGATGACCTTCCTGGACAAGACGCCGCGCACGGACCGGCCCGCCGAGGCCTTCGCACCCGCCGCGGCACCGAGTCCCACCGAGGAGACCGCTCTTCCGCCGCTGTTCTCCACCGACTTCTGGCCCGGCCTGTTCGTGGGCGTCTTCGCGGCCCTCCTGCTGTGGGCCCTCCTCGCCGGCGTGGCGGAGCTGGTGCTGCGCCGGTGGCGGCCGGCGCCCGAGCCGGCCCACCGGCTGGCCCTCACGGCCCCCAGGGAACCGTCGGCGTCCTAGCTCCGACGTACCGCGTACACCGAGATCAGCGCCCTGACCCGGGAGTTCACCGAGCCCGAGGACGGCACCCGCACACGCGCCCGGGACTGCCTCGACGCGGCGCTGCTCCTGCTCGACGGGGACGTCAATCGCGCCCGGAAATGGGGGACGGATCCCGCGACCCTGGTCGCCGTCATCGTCCTCGCCCGGGCGGGCCGGGCCGCCCTCGCCGGTGAGAAGGCCGATCTGTGCTGTGGCGTCAACCCCCTGCACGGTCCGGGCGTGAGCCTCCATCACGTCCGTGTCTCCGCCGACAACGGCAGCCGGCGCCTGCTCCCCGTCTGCGAAGCGTGCCGCAACACGGCCATCGCCGACCCCCTCGGCGTCCCCGGCAGCCTGATGACGCTGCCGGCCCCGTCCGGCGGTGGCCGTGTGCCGTACTACGACGCGACCGACGGCCCGCTGACCGCCGTACCCAAGGGCATCGCGCGGCTCGTCGACAGGGTGAGGGAGACCGCGGGTGTGCACTGAGGCCGGCCTTCGAGGTCCCGGCCGGGCGGAGCGTGTGGGCGGCGACCGGGTACGGCTCGCTGATGCCGCCGTCGGAAGGGCTCGCCCGGGCCCGCTGATCAGCCCGGCGGCCGGTCCTGCCGCAGGGCCTCGAACAGAGCGCGGGCCCGCCGGTCGGCCCACTTCACCGCGCTGCCCTGAGGAGTCCGCAGGTCGGGGTCGGCCACGGGCACGTTGAGCTGCCGGCCTCCGCCGGACGCGGCCTTCCGCAGCGCCTCGAACAGCGACATCAGGTCGGGCAGTTCCGTCTCCTCGTCGACGATGAGCGTGTCGAGGCCGGCGTCGAGCGTCGGGAAGGACTTGGACGGGTCGGCGAGGGTGGACGGGGTGGCCGCCTTGCGGGCGAGGGCGGCGAGGAATCTCTGCTGGTTGCGGGTGCGGCCCAGGTCCCCCTGCGCCTCCTGCTTGCGCTGCCGTACGAACGCCAGCGCCTCGGCGCCGTCGAGGGTCTGGCAGCCGGCGGGCAGGTCGGCGCCGGAGTCCTTGTCGCGCACGGGCTTGTCCAGGCACAGGTCCACGCCGCCGACGGCGTCCACGACGCCCACGAAACCGGCGAAGCCGATCTCCGCGTAGTGGTCGATGTGCACGCCGGTGTTGCGTTCCACGGTCCGCACCAGCAGGTCGGGGCCGCCCAGCGAGAACGCCGCGTTGAGCTTGTTCGGCGCGGCCCGGTAGCTCCTGCCGGTGTCGGGGTCGACGTAGGGCGGGAGGGTCACCCACGAGTCGCGCGGCAGGCTGAGCATGGTGGTGCCGCCCGCCCCGGTGTGCAGCAGGATCACCGAGTCGGTGCGGCGGCCCTCGGTCGAGCCGGTGTTCAGTTCCTTCCTGTCCTGCTCCGAGAGTCCCTCGCGGCTGTCGGAGCCCACGACCAGGTAGTTGGTGCCCTCGCCGCGCGGCACCCGGTCCGTGAGCGCGCCGAGGTCGACCTGCTGGTTGAGCCGGGTGTCGGCCCAGACGTACGTACCGGCCCCGCCGAGCAGCAGCACCGACGACAGGACCGCCGCCGTCCGCAGGAACCGGCGCCGCCGGGTGGGACGGCGCCGGTTCCTGCTGCCGCGCCCGCCGCGTGCGGCGAGGCTGCTGTCGTAGCGCCCGGGGGCGGCGGGCGAGGGCATGCCCGGCAGGGGGGCGGTGCGGGTCGAGGGCGGTGGTGCGAGGGAGGGCGCGGGCGGTTCCCGCCGCGGGGTCCGCTCGGGCGGGAGCCCTCCCTGCCGGTCGGTCCAGTCGCTCATCGGAGCCTCGAAGGTGCTGGGGGGTTCTCTCGGGTCAGCGCATCGGCACGCTCCTATACGGAACCGGCCCACCGATCTGTTCAGCGGCCGTACCGGACCGCTTCATCCGCTGCCACCTCAGCCGGCTGCCGAGCAGCAGCGCCACCAGCGACTGGATGACGACGAGGTACATCAACTGCCGGTAGACGACGATCTGGAACGGCATCGACCACAGCGCCCGCACCGGTTCGCCGTCGAGTCTCAGCGCGTAGCCGGAGCAGACGATCTGCACGCCGAGGAAGGCGAACCAGACCGCGGCCGACTCCCACGGGTCCCGGAACAGCACGCCGTACAGGGCGTAGACGTCGATGACGGGCGCGAGCAGCGGCAACGCGACCTGGAACAGCGCGAGGTACGTCAGCCCGCGCCGCCCGAACCGCCCGGCGGGCCCCATGGCGACCAGCGCCCCGCGATGCTTCCACATGGCCTGCAGGGTGCCGTAGCACCACCGGTACCGCTGCCGCCACAACTGCCGGACGGTGGTGGGCACTTCGGTCCAGGCGACGGCGGACTCCTCGTACAGCACCCGCCAGCCGGCCCGCCACAGGGCCATCGTCAGGTCGGTGTCCTCGGCGAGGGTGTCCTCGCTGATGCCGCCGACGCCGATCACCGCGTCCCGACGGAAGGCCCCGATGGCGCCGGGGACGGTGGGCATGCACTCCAGCACCTCGAACATGCGCCGGTCGAGGTTGAACCCGAAGACGTACTCCAGGTGCTGCCACCGGGCGAGCAGGCTGCGCCGGTTGCCGACCTTGGTGTTGCCGCTGACCGCTCCCACGGCGGGGTGCGCGAGCGGCTGCACGATCCGCTCGATGGCGTCGGGCTCGAAGACGGTGTCGGCGTCGACCATCACGACGATGTCGTACCGGGCGTGCGCGAGCCCGGCGTTGAGGGCGGCGGCCTTCCCGGAGTTGACCTGCCGGATGACCTCCACCCTCGCGTCACCCATGTTCTCGGCGATGTCGGCGGTCCGATCGCTCGACCCGTCGTCGATGACGACGACCTGCAGCTCCCGGTGGGTCGAGTCGAGCAGCGACCGCAGGGTCGACCCGATGCCGGCCTCCTCGTTGTACGCCGGGACGAGCACGGTCACCGGCCCGGACGTCTCCCGCATCCAGGGCGCCCCGGTGCGGAACCGCTCCAGCCGCCGCACATGGGCCCGGGCGAAGAGGGCGAGCAGCAGCAGCCGCAGCACGCCGAGCCCGCCGGCGACACCGAGGATCCAGATCATGGCGGTGGAGAAGACCTGCCCGATGCCGGTGACCTGGACGAGCCCCCGCCCCAGCCACCGCTCGACGAGGGACGGGGAGGCGTACGGCACGAGCCCGAGCCCGTCGGAGACGGTGGTGAACCGGTCGACGGCCCGGTTCTTCAGCAGCCTGCGCGCCTCCTGGTACGCGCTCTCCGTCTGGCTGAGCTGCCGGACGATCCCCTGCACGGGCCTCTTCGCGCCCTTGTCGGCGGCGACGAGCACGTACCCGTACCCGGTGGCCCGCCGCGCCGCCTGCCACTCGCGGCCGCACAGGGTGTCGGGCGTGGTGGTCCTCGGCATCCGCAGCAGGTTGGTACGCACCCCGGCGGTACCCGCGAGGGCGCTCTGGGTCAGTTCGAGCTCGGCCCGGAACCGGGGCGCGGAGGACTCCCCGAGGACCGCCCCCGTATACGTGTTGGACCCGATCTCGTGCCCCTCGGCCCGGATCCGCCGCATCAGTTCCGGGTGCCGGGCGGCTTGGGCGCCGTGCACGAAGAAGGTGGCGCGGGCCCTGTTCCTGCGGAGCAGGTCGAGCAGCCGGGGGGTCCAGACGGGGTCGGGTCCGCCGTCGAAGGTGAGCGCGACGGTCCGGGCGGGCATGGCCCCGGTCCGTATCCCGTCCCGGTTGATACCGATCACAGGCCCGCCCCCGGCGACGGCCTCCGGCACGGGCGAGGCACACGGCGTCCGCGCCTTCGCGGCGTCGACCTCGTGCCGGGTCCAGCCCTCGAAGACCAGAAGGGCGAGAACGAGGGGGAGCGTGAGAGCGAGGAGCAGCCAGTGGGCTCGGGGGTCTCGGGATTGTTTGTGGCGGGGTTTGGAGCGGCGGGGTGGGGGTGGAGTCCGGAGTGGTGGGGAGGGGGGTGTGGGGGGTATGTCGGCGGGGGTCAGGGGGCGTCACCGCCCCCGGGCACTTCTTCTCGGCCTCCTCGGGAGACGCCGCCTCGTCTTGGCTTCCTGTGCTTGCTGTTGTGGGGGGAGCGCATGGGGCGCGAGTGTAGTTACGGGCCGTCGATCACACGGCCGTAACAGCAAACTCTCACGGGAACGCGGTGGCACTCGGCTTCCGGTTGCCGAGCGTCTCAGCGTGACCGCCTTTCTGAAGGGGGTCGGCGTCCATGTAGAACGGCGACCCCGTAACGCCCGTAGGGCGTGCCGGCGTTCGTGGTCGGCGGACCCATCACGCCGAGCAAGGGCATGCTGGGGCACACACCCCACGGGATCGGCCGGATCCCGTGGCCTGTCGCCGTCCGGGCTCACACGGCCGGCAGCGCGTAGACCTCGGCCCCGTGGGTCACGAGCAGCCGGTCGCCGGCCAGGGCGGCCTGCCACGGCTCGCCGGTCTCCTTGTTGTCGTCGTACACCCAGCGGCCCTTGCCGGTCTTGGCGTTCAGGGCGAAGATGCCGCCGCCGTCCAGCGGTCCCGAGGCCCCGTACAGTGTCGCCCCTGCCTTCAGGAACGTCTGCGGAGGCTCGTCGGCGCCGGGGTCCTCGCACAGCCAGAGGCGCTTGCCGGTCTTGGCACTCACGGCCCAGACACCGCCGTCGAAGTCGGCGGCGTAGAGCACACCGTCGATGGCGGTCGGGTTGTGGAAGCCGCGTCGGCCGTTGGGCGACAGGGACCACCGCCTGTTCCCCGTCTCCACGTCGACCGCGGTGAGTTGCTCGCCGGGCAGGAAGACCAGCCCGCTCGCGACGGCGGGCTGCCGGCTCCACTCGTCACCGATCTTCTGGGTCCACAGCTGGTCGCCGGTGGCAGTGTCGCGCACGGTGACGTTGTGATTGGAGTCGGTGTAGACGAGGTACTTGCCCGAGACGGTGCCCTGGACGTCGTAGTCCTTCGTGCCCCAGTCGCGCCGCTGGACCCACACCTTTCTGCCGGTGGTGTGGCTGATGGCGGCAACGGCCGTGCGGTACTCGGTGGCGCTGCGGGACTCGCCGTAGTCCTTCGCCGTGACGTACACGTTGCTGCCGCCGATGGCGATCGTGCCCTCGACGGTCAGGGCCTTGCCGAGCCGGCTGCGCCAGGACTCCTCACCGGTGCGTACGTCGTAGGCGACGAGGACGCCGTCGTAGTCCCCGTCGGCCAAGTACACCTTGCCGCCGTGGAAGAGGAGTGGGGCGCCGGGGCGGCAGATGCCCGGCTTGGACCAGCGGGCGTCGCCGGTCTTCACGTCGTACGCCACGAGTGGATCGCCGCTGACCAGCAGCAGGCCGCCGTACGTCACGAGCGGCACGTCGGAGGCGGTGCTGTCCGGGTCCGCGCTCTCATGCCACAGGGGCTGCGGCGCCACGCCTGCTGGAGGCGTGGTGAAGTTCTCCCCGACAGGCCGGCCCACGCCTCCCTTGCCGCTCGCGGCGTCGGACACGTTGCCGTCCCGGCCGAGCAGCCATGCCGTGCCGCCGCCGATCGCCGCGACGGCCGCCGCACCGCCGAAGGCGAGCGAGAGAACGCGTCGGCGGGAGGGACCGGAGCCGGTGGGGGCGGCGGAGCCCACGAGCACGGTGCCTGGCCCGGGCGTGCTGGGGACTGGGGGCGAGGCGCCGTAACCGAATGTGCCGTTGCCGCCGGGAGGTGTGCCGTAAGCCGGGGCGGAGGGGCCGCCGTAACCGGGTGCGGGGGCAGTGCCGTAGCCGGGTGTCTGCGGGTAGCCGTATGCCGCTGCCGGTGTGGGGGCGGGCGCCGGCATGCCGTCCAGCGTCGTCGGCGCGGGGCCGAAGGTCCCGCCCGTCGCCGGTGCCGGTTCCGGTTCCGGTTCCTCAGGAGCGTCCAGATCCAGGATTCCAGCCGCATGGGTGGCGATCGTCGACGCCACCGCTGACGGCAACCAGTCCTTGAGCAGGCCCTCGACGCCCTGCGGGGCGAGCGCTGTGGCGATCTCCGAGGGCGTCGGCCGTCCGGCGGGATCCTTGAGCAGACAGGCACGGATGAGGCCCAGCAGGGACTGCGGTACGCCGGACAGGTCGGCCTCGCCGTGCACGACTTGGTAGAGCATCGAGGCGTGCGAGGCGGTGCCGTCACCGAAGGCCGGGTGGCCGGTCGCCGCGAAGGTGAGGACGGCGCCGAGCGAGAAGACGTCGCCCGCTGTGCCGACGTCCTGGCCCAGTGCCTGCTCCGGCGGCATGTAGCCGGGCGAGCCGACTACGACGCCCGTCTGCGTCATCCGGTTCCCGTCCACGGCCCGCGCTATCCCGAAGTCGATGACGCGCGGCCCGTCCGCGGCGAGCAGGACGTTGGAGGGCTTGAGGTCGCGGTGTATGAGGCCGGCCGCGTGGATCTCCTGGAGGGCGGCGGCAAGGCCTGCGGCCAGCGCGCGTACGGTGTGCTCGGGAAGCGCGCCGTGCGCGGCGACCACGTCCGTGAGGTCCGGGCCGAGCACGTACGACGTCGCCAGCCACGGCAGCGGCGCGTCCGAATCGGCGTCCACGACCGGGGCGGTGTAACGGCCCGACACCGCCTTCGCTATCTCGATCTCGTGCCGGAACCGGGCGCGGAAGTCGGCGTCCGCGGCGAGGTCCGGCCGTACGACCTTGACGGCGACGGTACGGCCACCGGGCGACCGGGCGAGGTAGACGCGGCCCATTCCACCGGCGCCGAGTCTTCGCAGAAGGCGGTAACTGCCCAACTCCCGCGGATCATCCGGTTGCAGTGTGTCCATGCCGCGCCTTCCCCGTAGCGAACCGTTCGTGGAACGTCCGGTTCATGTCATGGTCTTCGCTATCGCAGACACAGTAGTGACCAGGGTGAACAGACGGGGCTGATGGGAGTGCCGGTAGCGGCGGACACCTACCTGACCTTCGACATCCGAGCCTGTGGACGCCCCGACTCCGCGCTCTCCGAGCGGTACTGGAGGTCGTCGCCCACCGGCGTGAGGTGGACGGTCGTGGGAGCCGGGTTGCAGCCGCCGTGGTTGGTCTTCGCTCCGACCGACGTGGCGACGAGTTCCTTTTTCGTCACCTGTTTCAGGGTCAGCACGTCGACGCAGACGCCGCCGATCTGGTCGGTCTGGCGGAGTCGGCCCAACTCCTGGCCGACGGTGGCCCGTTCGACCGTGATCCGGAACGTGCCGAGGGGCAGCCGGCCGTCGAGGCCGGTGCCCTGGCCCTCCCAGGTGCCGAGGTAGGCGGCGGGCACCGTGCCGGCGGGGGCGGAAGGGGCGGAGCTCGCGGTCGCCCCGGGCGGTGAGTAGGCGTCGCTGCTGCCCGAGCCCGCGTTGTCCCCGCCGTCTCCGCCCGGCAGCAGGTCGAGGACGAGGACGGACCCGATCGTCACGGCCGCCATCGCGCCCGCGACGGCCAGCGCGACGGTGCAGCTCAGTCTCCGCACCCGCCCTTCACCCTCGGGCGTGGAGGTCGCGGCGACGGAGACGGAGAGCTTGCCGGGTCGACGGCCCGGGGCGGGGACGACGGTGTCCTCGCCGTGTCCTTCGCGGGGTTCGGGTACGGCGGCGGGGGACGGTGCCGGTGGTGCAGCTGGTGCGGCGGGGGCCAATGCGGCTGGTGCCGGTGCGGCTGGTGCATGTGCTGCCGGTGCCGCCGGTGCTGCTGACGCCGGTGATGGCGGTGCCACTGGGGCCGCTGTCGGCCGTGCCGCCATCGGCCCGTTCATCGCCGGCGGTGGCCCGAACTCCCCCGCGACAGCGGCCGGGCCGCCCGCCTCCGGCTCCCCCACGGACGGACTGCTGAACCCCACCGGCCCCGAGGGCGCGCCCGCCCCCGTCGCCTCCAGGTTCAGCAGCCGCACGGCGCTCCGGCTCACCTGCTCCACCAGCGCGCCCGGGAGCCAGCCGCCCGTCACCAGCCGGGCCGCGCCGTCGGGAGCCAGGCGTCGGGCCACCTCCGTGGGGGCGGGCCGCGCGGCCGGGTCCTTCGCGAGGCACGCTGCCGTCAGGTCCCGCAGCTCACCGTCGAGCGCGCCGAGTTCCGGCTCCTCGTGGACGACCTTGTAGAGCAGGGCCGCCGAGGAGTCCCCGGGGAAGGGCGGGACGCCGGTCGCCGCGTACGCCAGGACCGCGCCCAGGGAGAAGACGTCCGCCGCGCCCGTGACGCCGTGGCCCAGGATCTGCTCGGGCGACATGTAGCCGGGCGAGCCGATCGACACGCCCGTGGACGTCAGCGACGCCGTGCCGTCCGTGGCCCGGGCGATGCCGAAGTCGATCAGCAGCGGGCCGTCCAGGGTGAGCAGGACGTTCGACGGCTTCACGTCCCGGTGGACGAGGCCCAGCTCGTGCACCGCCGCCAGCGCCTCGGCGAGCCCCGCTCCCAGGGCTCGTACGGTGGAGGCCGGTAGGGGACCGGCGTCGGCGACGGCGGCGGACAGCGAGGGGCCCGCCGCGTACGCCGTCGCCACCCAGGGCACGCGCGCCTCCGGGTCGGCGTCCAGTACGGGTGCCGTCCAGGCGCCGCCCACCCGGCGCGCGGCGTCGACCTCGCGCCGGAAGCGCGCCCGGAACTCGTCGTCCAGCGCGAAGTGCGGGTGCACGATCTTCACCGCGACCGTGCGGCCGCCGGCGCTGCGGCCCAGGTAGACCCGGCCCATGCCGCCGGAGCCCAGCCGGCCGAGCAGCCGGTAGGGCCCCACGACGGTGGGTTCGTCGACGTCGAGCGGCCGCATGGGCGTCACCCCTCCCCCGTAGGCACGCGTCCCCCGTGGGCATGTCCCCGTAGGCATGTCCCCGTACGGGTGTCCCGTGGGGATCTCCCGTGGGGATGTGCAGGCCTTCGTCGGCCCCGTACGCGCGCGCTCCCCAGCAGAGTAGTGCCGGAGCGGCGCCGGCTCACGGCTGGAGCAGGTCCACCTTCACGTCCGCCGGGAAGCCGGTCGTCGGGCCGACGCGGCGGGCGAACTCGGCGACGGCCTCCAGCTGCGGGCCGCCGAAGCGGAAGTCGAGGGTCGTGAAGTAGCGGGCGAGGGTCGCCTCGTCGAAGGCCTCCCAGCGGGCGGCCTGCTCGGCGACCTTGCCGACCTCTTCGAGGGAGAGGTTGCGGGAGTCGAGGAAGGCCTCGTGCACCCGGCGGGTGAGGACCGGCTCGCGCTCCAGGTAGTCGCGGCGCGCCGCCCAGACCGCGAAGACGAACGGCAGACCCGTCCACTCCTTCCACAGGGCGCCCAGGTCGTGCACCTCCAGGCCGAAGCGGGGCCCGTCGACCATGTTCGCGCGCAGGGCCGCGTCGCCGATGAGGACGGCGGCCTCGGCCTCCCGCATCATCAGGCTGAGGTCGGGCGGGCAGGTGTAGTAGTCCGGCTGGACGCCGTAGCGCTCGGCGAGGAGCAGCTGGGCGAGGCGGACGGAGGTGCGGGAGGTCGACCCGAGGGCGACGCGGGCGCCGTCGAGCCGGTCCAGGGGGACCTGCGAGACGATCACGCAGGACATGACCGGGCCGTCGCAGCCGACGGCGATGTCGGGGAAGGCGACCAGGTCGTCGGCGTGCTTGAGGAACTCGACCAGGGTGATCGGACCGATGTCGAGATCGCCCTGCACCAGCTTCTCGCTGAGCTTCTCCGGAGTGTCCTTGGTGAGCTCGAAGTCGAGGAGCGTGCCCGTTCTGGCGAGCCCCCAGTACAGGGGCAGGCAGTTCAGGAACTGGATGTGGCCGACGCGCGGCCGGGTGCGAGGAGTGTCCACATCGTGAGGCTAGCCCTTACGGCGTACGGACCGGCGCGTGACCCCCGGCGTCGGCGCGCGACCGGGGGCCATGCGCCTTCACCGCCAGTCGGCCGGGGATGTTCAAACATTCGGGTGACGTGATCTTGACCCCTATTGCATTCCGGTGGTCGCGTGCTAGGCTCGTCGCAAGTTGCAGTTTGGTTTCCCTTGCAGTACAGAGCCTGCGGAGCATGTGACCGCGGGCTCTCGTCATTCTCAGACGTATGCAGTTGTGCAGAATTCATCTTCACACTTGCTGGTTCTGGAGCAGGGCAACCCTTTTGAGCCCAAGGAGGGCTTATGGCTACCGGAACCGTTAAGTGGTTCAACGCCGAAAAGGGCTTTGGTTTCATCGCCCAGGAGGGCGGCGGCCCCGACGTCTTCGTCCACTACTCCGCGATCAACGCGACCGGATTCCGGTCCCTCGAGGAGAACCAGCAGGTGTCTTTCGACGTCACGCAGGGTCCGAAGGGCCCGCAGGCTGAGAACGTCACGCCGGTCTGATAGCAGTACCCAAGGAGCCCCGCGCCGTCAGGCGGCGGGGCTCCTGCCTTTTCCCGGCCCGCCCCTTCGTGAATTCTGGGCGAATTCTTCTCGTCGGTGGCCGGACTCGGGACAATGTTCGGATGCGGAACGACGAACAGAACGGTGACTCCCCCGGGACCCACCACCTCGCGACCGGCCTGTCACTCGGCCTCTCCCTCGGCACGGCGACGGGGCTGGTGCTCGGTATCACGGTCTTCGACAACCTGGGCCTCGGCCTGGCCCTGGGCACAGCGATCGGCGCGGGAGCGGGCCTCGGCGCCGCACGGGCCCGTGAGGGGCGGGGGACCGAGTCGCCGGGTGAGGGATAGGTCCCAGGACCGCCGGGCGAGGGGTAGCTCCCAGGACGCCGGGCGGGGAACGGGCCGTCCGGTGAGAGCCGAGCCCACGGAGCGCGTCGGAGGCCCGGGCGCCGGGTGCATGTCAGAGCGTGGGCAGGAGGCTGGAAATGGGCGGTCGGGCCGTGCCCGCGTCGTAGGCTCCCGGGCATGGCCGACGTCGACTTTCTCGCCGAGACCCGTACCTTCTACGACACCGTCGCCGAGGACTACGCCGAGCACTTCCGGGACGCCGGTGTGGGCACGGCGTTGGACCGGGGGATGCTGACCGGGTTCGCGGAGCTCGTCGGCGCCGGGGGCGAGGTCGCCGACCTCGGGTGCGGGCCCGGCCGGGTGACGGGGTTCCTGGCCGCCCGGGGGCTGTCCGTCTTCGGGCTGGACCTGTCGGAGTCGATGCTCGCGATCGCCCGCCGTGAGAATCCCGGCCTGCGGTTCGTGCAGGGCTCGATGCTGGAGCTGGATCTCCCCGACGGCGCCCTGGACGGTGTCGTGTCCTGGTACTCGACCATCCACACCCCGATGGACCGGCTGCCGGACGTCTTCGCCGAGTTCGGCCGCGTCCTGCGCCCGGGTGGCCATCTGCTCGTCGCCTTCCAGGCCGGTGACGAGCCCCGCCGCTACGAGGAGGCCTTCGGCCACCAGGTCGCCCTGGACTTCCGCCGCCGTCGGCCGGAGCGGGTCGCCGCGCTGCTGGAGGACGCCGGGTTCACCCTGCGCTCACGGACGGTCCGGGAGCCCGACGAGACCCTCGGCGAGCTGGTCGCCCAGGCATGCCTCGTGGCCCGCAAGCCACCGGCGGCTGTCGCCTAGGCCAGACCGGCCCCTTCTACAACAGCCCCTCGACAACGCCCCCTCTACAACACCTCCTCTACAACGCCCCCGCGGCATCCCTCGCCGCGACGTACCCGAACGTCATCGCCGGGCCGATCGTCGAGCCCGCCCCCGCATAGCTGCGGCCCATGACCGCCGCGCTCGCGTTGCCCGCGGCGTACAGGCCGGGGATCACCGAGCCGTCCTCGCGCAGCACGCGGGCCCGGGCGTCCGTGCGGAGGCCGCCCTTGGTGCCGAGGTCGCCGGGGACGACGCGGAAGGCGTGGTAGGGCGGGAGCCAGAGGGGGGCCAGGCAGGAGTTCGGGAGGACCGACGGGTCCGTGTAGTAGTGGTCGTAGGCGCTGTCGCCGCGATGGTGGTCGGAGTCCTCGCCGCGCAGGGCGAGGGTGTTGAAGCGGTCGACCGTGGTGCGCAGGGCCGCCGGCGGGACGCCGATCGACGCGGCCAGGGCGTCCAGGGTCCAGGCCTTGTGCACGGCGCCGGAGTCGTACCACTCGGCGGGCAGCGGTAGCGTCGGGGCGATGTCCCTGAAGAGGTACCGGTTGCGGTAGTTCTGGTCGACGATCAGCCAGGACGGGATGGCCGGGTCGGTGTCGTGGACGTCGTACATGGTGTGGACGACGTCGCTGTAGGGGGCGGCCTCGTTGACGAAGCGCCGGCCCGAGGCGTTGACCAGCAGGCCGCCGGGCAGGGTGCGCTCCGCGAGGCAGAAGTACGGTTGGTCGGGCAGCGGGATCGCCGGGCCCCACCACGCGTCGTCCATCAGGTCGAGGGCCGCGCCGAGCCGCTCCCCCGCCCGGATGCCGTCGCCGGTGTTCTCCTTCGCGCCGACGGTCCAGTCCGTGCCGACGGGCTGCCGCTGGAAGCGTTCGCGCATCGCCGCGTTGTGCTCGAAGCCGCCGGAGCCGACGATCACGCCCCGGCGGGCGCGGACCAGGCCGGGGTCGCCGTCGCGGGTGACGACGGCTCCGGTGACGGTGCCGTTCTCGATGTGCAGGTCCGTCAGCGGAGTGTTGAGCCACACCGGCACCCCGGCGGAGGCGAGCCCCGCGCGCAGGCCCGCCGCCAGCGCCTGCCCCATCGTCAGGGGCTTCTGCCCGAGTGCCGCCGCCTTCGCGCCCCGGGCGAGGCACTGCGCGGCGACCGCAGCGCCCCGGGCGTTCACGGCGGCCAGCGCGAGCCACTTGAAGTCGGCGCTGAAGACGACCGTGCCGGCGGGGACGTCCATGTACGGCGGGTTCAGACGGGCCAGTTCGGCACCGAGGACCCTGCCGTCGAGCTGGTCGGGCTCGATGGAGCGGCCGTTCGGGAGGCCGCCGGGGAGCTCCGGGTAGTAGTCGCTGTAGCCCTCCATCCAGCGGAAGCGCAGGGGGCTGTGGGCCATGACGAGGGAGAGTGCCGCCGGGCCGTGGGTGAGGAAGGCGCGCTGCCGGTCGGCGGGGACGTCCCGGCCGACGACCGCGGCGAGGTAGGCGGCGGCCTTGGCGGGGGTGTCCGGGACGCCGGCCGCGAGGATCACGGAGTTGTTGGGGATCCAGATCCCGGCGCCGGAGCGGGCGGCCGATCCGCCGAAGGTCGGCGCCTTCTCCAGGACGACGCAGCTCAGGCCCTGCCGGGCCGCGGTCAGCGCGGCGGTCATCCCCGCGGCGCCCGACCCGATGACGACGACGTCGTACGTGCCGAGCGGGCGCAAGTCGGCGGCGTGGGCGCCCTGTTGGACTCCCGCGGCGACGGCGAGCCCGGCCCCGGCGGCACCGGCCAGCAGTCGTCTTCGGGACGGGGATCCGGGAGTCCCTGTGGAGTGCGTACCTGAGGTCATGGCGGCTCCAGCCCGGCGGGGAACACGAAGGGAGGGACTAAGGGTGGGGACTGTCGCGCGGGGGCCTTGAGAAGTCAAGGGCCATGTGCCGTACGCGAGTTGGCCTCATCCCCGCGTCCCGGTCCCGGTGGGGGCCTGGCGCCGAGCGGTGCCGGACGACAGCCCCCCGGGCGCCATGGAGGGACCGGACCGCCCGGACCGCCCGGAGCGCCCGGACGTCAACTCCGGCACCAGCGTCCCCAGCCCGAGCACCGCCATGCTGGCACCGAGCCAGAGGGCCGCGCGCAGGCCCCACGCGTCGATGGCGACGGCGCCGAGGGAGGAGCCCAGGATGACGCCGAGGGCCCCCTCCGCCGGATTCAGGGCGCCAGCGCGTCCATGGCGGTCTCCGCGATCATCTCCAACTCGGTCCGATCGGCGCCGCCCTGACTGGACACGCGCAGCCCGGCGACCGTCGCGTTGAGGAACCGGGCGAGTGCCTCCGGGTCACGCGAGGCGGTGATGCTGCCGTCGCGCCGGCCCTGCTCCAGCACGGCCCGGTAGGCGGCGAGGCGCCGCGCGGTGTCGCGCTGGAGCACCGCGGCCGCCGCCGGGTCGCGGCCGGCCAGTTCCACGACGGTGTTGACGCCGAGGCAGCCCAGGGCCCGCCCGGAGCCGATCCGGCACTCGGCCTCGCTCTCGACGACCTGGGTGAGCAGCGCCCGCACCCGGTCGGCGGCGGGCCGCTCCACGTCGTCCAGCACCGCCGTCTGCGCCGCTGTCATGGTGTCGAGGTAGTGCGCGAGCGCCCGCTCGAACAGGTCGTGCTTGCTCTGGAAGGTGTTGTAGATGCTGCTGCGCCCCAGACCGGTGGCGTCGCACAGGTCCTGGGTGGAGGTGGCCTCGTAGCCCCTCTCCCAGAACACGCGCATCGCCGCGTCCAGGGCGCGCTCCTCGTCGAACTTCCTCGGCCGGGCCATGGCAGGACGCTAGCACAGTTCTGTACTGACTATTCCAATACCTTGGGTTCCCACGCCCTGAGGGCCGGTCTACTCCAGGCCGATCGCCGCGCAGTCCGCCTTGTACTTCGGGGTGCAGATGTCCTTCACGGTGTACACGCCGTCCGTGATCACCGTCTCCTTGATGTTGTCCTTGGTGAGGGCGACCACCGGCACGAGCATCGCCGGGATGTTCTTCTGCGTCGGGCTGTCGACCGTCTCCCGGGTCAGCGCGGCGAACTCGATCGAGCGGCCCTGGACCTTCGCCACGGCGATCTTCGCGGCGTTCGTCGCCTCCAGCAGGAAGGACTTGTACACCGTCATGTACTGCTCCCCCGACACGATCCGCTGCACGGCGTCCAGGTTGGCGTCCTGCCCGGTCACGGGCGGCATCTTGGTGGCGCCCGCCTCCTTCAGTGCCTCGATGACGGCGCCCGCCATGCCGTCGTTGGCGGAGTAGACGGCGTCGATGTTGTTCAGCCCGACGGTCTTGATCGCCTTCTCCATGTTCGCCTTGGCGATGGCGGGCTTCCACTCCTTGGTGTCGTACTGCTGAACGATGTCGACCTGGCCCTGGAGTTCGCCGAGCGCGCCGCTCTTGAACCGTGCCGTGTTGGGGTCGGCGGGGTCGCCGTTCATCATGACGATCTTGCTGTTCTCGGCGTTCTCGCCGAGTTCCCCGAGGATGGCGCGGGCCTGCACCTGGCCGACGAGTTCGTTGTCGTGGGAGACGTAGGCGTCGATCGGGCCCTCGGCGAGCCGGTCGTAGGCGACCACCGGGATGCCGGCGTCCTTGGCCTTCTGCACGTCCGGGGCGATGGACTTGGAGTTCAGCGCGTCGACGAGGATGACGTCGACCTTGTCGGCGATCATCTTCCGGAACTGCTCGCTCTGCCGGGCGACGCTCGCCTCGGCGTTGGCGTAGCGGACCTTGCCCTTGTTCTCCGTGAGGGAGGCGACCTCCTGCTTGATGAGCGGGTAGTCGAACTTCTCGAAGCGGGCCGTGTCCCGGTCGGGCAGCAGGAGGCCCACCGTGATGTCGTTGCCCTTCTTCACGGCGGCGTCGTCACTCCCCTCGTCGCCGCACGCGGTGAGGGACAGGACCGACACGGAGGCCGCCAGGGCTATCGCGACAGGGCGCACAGCGGTCCGACGGGTGTTACGCGCTTTCACTGGTGGTGCCTTCCGATGGGGGGGCATCGCTACGAGGTGTATGGGGTGGCTGAAAGCCAACGGGCACACGCCTTGCGCCGTCAAGAACCACGTGTGAAGGGATCGCAAAGGTGCCTCACCGCGTGTACAGGCCCTCCACCTCGGCCGCGAACGCGCGCAGGACCGCTTCGCGGCGGAGCTTCATCGACGGCGTCAGATGGCCCGCTTCCTCCGTGAAGTCCTCGGGGAGGATGGCGAAGCGGCGGATGGACTCCGGGCGGGAGACCATCTTGTTGGCCTCGTCGACGGCGCGTTGGAGGACGGCGCGGAGTTCCTCGTCGTCGACGAGGAGGCCGGGCGGGACGGGGTGTTTGCCGTTCATGCGGCGCCAGTGGGTGATGCCGGCCTCGTCGAGGGTGATCAGGGCGGCGACGTAGGGGCGGCCGTCGCCGAGGACGAGGCACTGGGAGATCAGCGGGTGGGCCCGCAGCCAGTTCTCCAGGGGTGCCGGGGCGACGGATTTGCCGCCCGCGGTGATGAGGAGTTCCTTCTTGCGGCCGGTGATCGTGAGGTAGCCCTCGTCGTCCAGTTCGCCGATGTCGCCGGTGGCGAGCCAGCCGTCCGGTGCGGCGGGGACGACGCCGCCGGCCTGGGGGTCCCAGTAGCCGCGCAGGACGTGGTCGCCGCCGACGAGGATCTCGCCGTCGGCGGCGATGCGGACGCGGGTGCCGGGCAGCGGCCAGCCGACCGTGCCCAGGCGGGGTTTCAGGGGCGGGGTGACGGTCGACGCGCCGGTGGTCTCGGTCAGGCCGTAGCCCTCGAAGATCTCGATGCCGGCACCGGCGTAGAACGCGGCGAGGCGGCGGCCGAGCGGTGAGCCGCCGCAGATGGCGTAGCGGACCCTGCCGCCCATGGCGTTGCGGATGCGGCGGTAGACGAGCGGGTCGTAGAAGGCGCGGGCGGCCTTGAGGGCACGGGAGGGGCCGGGTCCGGTGCCCGTCTGGCGGGCCTCCATCGCCTCTCCGTAGCGCTGGGCCACCGCGACCGCGCGGTCGAACGACGTCACCCGGCCGCCCGCCTCGGCCTTGGCGCGGGCCGAGTTGAAGACCTTCTCCAGCATGTACGGGATGGCGATCAGACAGGTCGGCCGGAAGCTCGCCAGGTCCGGCAGCAGCTCCTCCGCCTTGATGCTGGGCGCGTGCCCCAGCCGTACCCGGGCCCGGACGCAGGCGATCGCCACCATGCGGCCGAAGACGTGGGACATGGGCAGGAACAACAGGACCGAGGCCTCTTCGCTGGTCCTGGCCCGGAAGACGGGGTAGAGCAGCTCGATGGCGTTGTCGACCTCGGCGAAGAAGTTGCCGTGGGTGAGCGCGCAGCCCTTGGGACGTCCGGTGGTGCCCGAGGTGTAGACGAGGGTGGCGAGGGTGCCCGGGCCGAGCATGCCGCGCCGCACCTCCACCTCCTGGTCGGACAGGTGCGCCCCGGCCTCCGCGAGCCGGTCCACGTGGCCCTTCTCCACGACCCACACGTGCCTGAGGTCGGGCAGCCGCTCCCGCTCGGGGCCGAGGGCGGCGGCCTGCCCGGCGGTCTCGGTGACGAGGGCGACCGCGCCGGAGTCCTGGAGGATCCAGCGGGCCTGGAAGACGGAGGAGGTCGGGTAGACGGGGACGGTGACCAGGCCGGCCGCCCAGGCCGCGAAGTCCAGGACCGTCCACTCGTAGATCGTGCGGGCCATCACGGCGACCCGGTCGCCCGGCATCAGCCCCTCGGCGATCAGCCCCTTCGCCACGGCCAGCACCTGGTCGGCGAACTGCGCCGCCGTGACGTCGCTCCAGCGCCCGTCGGCGTCCTTGCGGCTGAGCGCCACGGCGCCCGGGTCCGCGCTCGCGTTGTCGAACGGCAGGTCGGCGAGCGACCCGTGCGTCCGCGGCGGCGCCAGCGGCGGCACGGACGCCTCCCGCACCGCCCCGTCCAGGCGCCGCACCTCGGGCGCCACCAGGACCGGCCCGCCGTACACGTCGCCGTAGGCGGAGGAGGGATACGCAGTGGACACGGGCGGCTCCTGGGGCGTGCAGCGGGAGAACTGCTTGCTGCATGACGTACGTGCCTCGCACGCCGAGGCGCTCAACCGGCGGAACCCCCCGAAAGGGGTTACTGACGGTAGGAACGGGATCGTACGGCCCTTACGTGGCGGGTGTGTGCGGGTTCGGGGATGGTCCGGCGCCAGGGCTGTGCATTCTCGGGGGTTACGTGAGGGTCCTTCAGCTTCGGTTTGGCGTGCGGTCAGGCCCGCTCCAGGATCGCCGTCACGCCCTGCCCGCCCGCCGCGCACACGGAGATCAACCCCCGGGCGGGCGCGTCCCGTTCGGCCAGCAGTTTGGCCATCGTGGCGACGATCCGGGCGCCGGTGGCGGCGAAGGGGTGGCCGGTGGCGAGGGAGGAGCCGGCGACGTTCAGCCGGGCGCGGTCGACCGTGCCGAGGCCGCGCTTCTCCCAGGCGGCGAGCGTGGCCAGCACCTGGGAGGCGAACGCCTCGTGGATCTCGACGAGGTCGAAGTCGTCCAGGCCGAGCCCGGCCCGCTCCAGCATGCGCGGGACCGCGTACGCCGGTGCCATGAGCAGCCCGTCCTCGCCACCGGCGACATCCCCGCCCACGAAGTCGACGGCCGCCGTCTCGTACGCCGTCAGGTACGCCAGCGGCTCGAAGCCGCGCTCGCGGGCCCACTCCTCGCTCGCCAGCAGGACGGTCGCGGCACCGTCCGTCAGCGGCGTCGAGTTCCCGGCCGTCATGGTCGGGTCGGGGTGGTCGAGCCCGAACACCGGCTTCAGGGCGGCCAGTTTCTCCACGGTCGAGCCGGGGCGCAGGTTCTGGTCGCGGGCGAGACCCCGGAAGGGGATCACCAGGTCCTCGAAGAAGCCGCGTTCGTACGCCGCCGCCAGCCGCTGGTGGCTGGTCGCGGCCAGTTCGTCCTGGGCCTCGCGGCGGATGCCCCAGGCGCGGGCGGTGACGGCGGCGTGTTCGCCCATGGACAGGCCGGTGCGCGGCTCGGCGTTGCGCGGGATGTCGGGGACGAGGTGGCCCGGGCGCACCTTCGCCAGGGCCTTCATCCGCCCGCCGAGCGACTTCGCCCGGCGGGCTTCCAACAGGATCCGGCGCAGGGAGTCGTTGACGCCGAGGGGTGCGTCGCTGGCGGTGTCGGCGCCGCCCGCGATGGCCGAGTCGGTCTGGCCGAGGGCGATCTTGTTGGCGGCGGCGATGACGGCCTGGAGGCCGGTGCCGCAGGCCTGCTGGATGTCGTAGGCGGGGGTGCTCGGGTGGAGCTTCGAGCCGAGGACTGTCTCGCGGGCGAGGTTGAAGTCGCGGCTGTGCTTGAGGACCGCGCCGGCGACGAACTCCCCGACGGCGCCCGGCTCCTGGAGCCCGTGGCGCTCGACGAGGCCGTCCAGGGCGGCGGTGAGCATCTGCTGGTTGGAGGCGGTGGCGTACGGGCCGTCGGAGCGGGCGAAGGGGATGCGCGCTCCGCCGATGACCGCCACGCGCCGCACCGACATCTTCTGGGGGCTCATCTCGACCTGCTCCTCGCCTGTGACGTAGCCTTACCTCCGGTAACCTTACTCCAGAGTAAGCAGTTGTGCCCCTGCACTGAGCCGTCGTCGCAAGCTGGGAGTTGGAATGGCCGACCGCTATCTGAGCTTCACCGCCACCGGGCCCGGCCGTTTCCTCACCCGCCGGCTCGGTCTGCCGCAGCCCGCGGACCTGGTGCGCTGGTCCCCCGAGCGGCCCGCCCTGGACGGCGGCCTGCGCCACGTCACGGCCGGCCCGTCCGGCCTGGACCTGGCGCCGGTCCTGGCCCGTACGGGGATCGGCCCGGCCGGCGGCGACCGGGCGGGGGCCGTCGTCCTGGACGCGACCGGGGTGCGGGACGTGGAGGGCCTGGCCGAGGTCCACGCCGCCCTGCACCCGGTCGTACGGTCGGTCGCGGCGAGCGGCCGCGTGGTCGTGCTCGGTGCCCCACTCGACCCGGCCGACCACCACCAGGCGGCGGCCCAGCAGGCCCTGGAGGGGTTCACGCGCTCGCTCGGCAAGGAGATCGGCCGGGGCAGGACCGTGAACCTGGTCCGCCTCACGGACGCCTCCGCCGCCGAGTCCACGCTGCGGTTCCTGCTGTCGCCCAGGTCGGCCTACGTGAGCGGGCAGGTGATCGAGGTGGGCCCGCCCCAGGAGGTGGGCCCGCCCCAGGAGACCACCGCCCCCGTCGACTGGGACCGCCCCCTCACCGGCCGCACCGCCCTGATCACCGGCGGCGCCCGCGGTATCGGCGAGGCCGTCGCCGAGACGCTCGCGCGGGACGGGGCCCGGGTCGTCGTCCTCGACGTGCCGCAGGCCGGGCCGGACGCCCGGCGCGTCGCCGACCGGCTCGGCGGCACCGCCCTGCTCCTCGACATCACCGCCGCCGACGCGGCCGCCCGGATCGCCGAGGCCCTGCCGGACGGCCTGGACCTGCTGATCCACAACGCGGGCATCACCCGCGACCGGCGCCTGGTGAACATGCCGGCCGAACGCTGGATCTCCGTCCTCGAAGTGAACCTGGCGAGTGTGCTGCGCACGACGGACGCCCTGCTGAAGGCCGGGACGCTGCGGCGCGGCGGCTCGATCGTGGCCACGGCGTCGATCGCGGGCCTCGCCGGGAACGCGGGGCAGACCAACTACGGGGCGAGCAAGGCGGGCATCGTCGGCCTGGTCCGCTCCCTGGCGCCGCGCGCGCTCGCGGAGCACGGCGTGACGGTCAACGCGGTCGCGCCGGGCTTCATCGAGACGAAGATGACGGCCGCGATCCCGCTGTTCATCCGCGAGGCGGGCCGCCGGATGAACTCCCTCGCCCAGGGCGGCCTCCCGGTCGACGTCGCCGAGACCACCGCCTGGCTCGCGCACCCGGCCTCGGGCGCGGTCAACGGCCAGATCGTCCGCGTCTGCGGTCAGAGCCTGCTGGGGGCGTGATGACCGACCCCTCCGCCCTCGTCCTCACCGGGTCCCCCTCCCTCGCCCCGCTCCTCGCCCGCGGTGCCCTGCTGTCCCCCTTCAAACGCCCGGCCCCCGACGCCGGGTTCCCCCGCACCCGGCTCGTCCTGCCCGGCCTGCGCGTCGACCTCGCGCGGCTGGCGGCCTACGAGCGGGTCTGCGGCTTCCCGACCGGGGCGGACGCGCTGCCGGTGACGTATCCGCACGTGCTGGGCTTCCCTCTGGCCATGCGGCTGATGAGCGGCCGGGACTTCCCGCTGCCGCTGCTCGGCCTCGTCCACACGTCGATCACGATCACGCGGCGGCAACCGCTGCCGGCCACCGGCGCCTACGAACTCTCCGTCCACGTCGAGGGGTTGGCACCGCACCGGCGCGGCACCGAGGCCACGGTCGTCACCGAGGTGCGCGGCGCCGGGGACGTCGTGTGGGAGTCGACGAGCACGTACCTGGCACGGCACCGCACCCGGCAGTCCGCCGGTGCCGCCCGGGAGGAGGAGGCGCGCAAGCCGCTGCCGTCGGTCGCCGAGTGGCGGCTCGGCGGGGACGTCGGGCGGCACTACGCGGCCGCCTCCGGCGACCGCAACCCGATCCACCTCCACCCGCTCACCGCCCGGCTGTTCGGCTTCCCCCGGGCCATCGCCCACGGCATGTGGACGGCCGCCCGCTGCCTCGCCGCGCACGGCACACCGGACTCCTGCCACGTGCGCGCGGAGTTCAGGGCACCGGTACTGCTGCCCGGCACGGTGACGTACGCGGCGGAGCACGCCCGCTTCGAACTCCGGGGCCGGAACGACCGACTGCACGTGGCCGGAGAGGTCCTGCCCACTTGAGAGAAAGCCGCCCGGCCGGACCGGCGAACGGGCGCCTACCCGGCCCCGGCCTCCGTCCCCTCCCCCGGGGGCGACCACGGCCGTCCCGCCATGAGGTCGCCGAGGCCGGCCCAGGCGAAGTTCATCATCGTGGCCGCCGCCTGGCGGGCGGTGACGCCCGGGGTGGCGTTCGCCCAGGCCGCGAGGGACTCGGCGGCGCCGACCAGAGCCTCGGCGAGCCCGGCGACCTCGCGCTCGGGGAGGTCGGGGTCGCGGTGGGCCTCGCGGGCCCCGGCGAGGATCAGCTGCGTCACGAACGCGACGATCTCCTCGCGCATCGCGGCGACTTCGGCGGCGAAGGGCTCGCCGTGCGTGCGGGCCTGGAGGTGCAGGACCGACCAGGCGTCGGGGTGCTCGGCGGTGTGCGCGAAGAACGCGCCGAGGCCTTCCCACAGTTGCCGGTCGGCGGGCAGATCGCGGCGGACGCCGACCCGTACCGCCTCGACGAGGGCCTTGGCCTCCCGGCGGATGCAGGCGGTGAAGAGGTCTTCCTTCGAGTTCAGGTACAGATAGACCAACGGCTTGGAGACGCCCGCGAGTTCGGCTATCTCGTCCATCGACGCGGCCATGTACCCGCGTTGGCCGAAGATCCGCACGGCGGCGTCCAGCATCTGCTGTTCACGGACCGCGCGCGGCATCCGCTTCGTCTTCACGGCACCCATACCGCTTAGCGTACGGTCCCCTCGGCCGGCCCTCGGCCGGGAAACCCGCCAACCGGTCCTCGGCGGGGAAACCCGCCAAGGACCGGCCGGAGGCCGTCGGTAGGTCAGGCCGCCGCGGGCACCTGCTCGGGCCGCGCGTCCCGCGGCTCGTCCAGGGAGGAGCCGTCGGCCGTGGCGTAGGCGTCCCGGTCGAGCAGGTTCTCGCGGGCCGAGACCAGGACCGGGATCAGCGCCTGCCCGGCGACGTTGGTCGCGGTGCGGATCATGTCCAGGATCGGGTCGATCGCGAGGAGCAGACCCACACCCTCCATCGGCAGGCCGAGGGTGGACAGGGTGAGGGTCAGCATGACCGTGGCGCCGGTGAGGCCGGCCGTGGCGGCGGAGCCGACGACCGAGACGAACGCGATGAGCAGGTAGTCGCCGATGCCCAGCTGGATGTCGAAGATCTGGGCGACGAAGATCGCGGCGATGGCCGGGTAGATCGCGGCGCAGCCGTCCATCTTGGTCGTGGCGCCGAACGGCACCGCGAAGGAGGCGTACTCCTTCGGCACGCCGAGCCGCTCGGTGACCTTCTGCGTCAGCGGCATGGTGCCCACGGACGAGCGGGAGACGAAGGCCAGCTGGATCGCGGGCCAGGCGCCCTTGAAGAACTGGATCGGGTTGACCTTGGCGACGGTCGCGAGCAGCGTCGGGTAGACGCCGAACAGCACGATGAGGCAGCCGACGTAGATGTCGGCGGTGAACGTCGCGTACTTGCCGATGAGGTCCCAGCCGTAGGTGGCGATGGCGTTGCCGATGAGGCCGACGGTGCCGATCGGGGCGAGCCGGATGACCCACCACAGCGCCTTCTGGAGCAGGGTGAGGACGGACTCGCTCAGGGTGAGGATCGGCTGGGCCTTCTCGCCGAGCTGGAGGGCGGCGATACCGGCGACGGCGGCCATGAAGACGATCTGCAGCACGTTCAGCTCGGTGAACGGCGTGATGACGTCGGTCGGGATGATGCCGGTGAGGAAGTCGATCCAGGAGCCGGTGTCCTCGGGCTTCGCGCCGTCCCTGGGCGTGAGGCCGGTGCCGGCGCCGGGGTTGGTCACCAGGCCGATGACGAGGCCGATGCTCACCGCGATCAGCGAAGTGATCATGAACCAGAGGAGGGTGCGCGAGGCCAGGCGGGCCGCGTTGTTGACCTTCCGCAGGTTGGTGATCGAGACCAGGATCGCGAAGAAGACGAGCGGGGCGACGGCGAGCTTCAGCAGCCCGATGAAGGTGTCGCCGACCTTCTCCAGGGTCGTGACCAGCCAGGAGAGGTCCTGACTGCGGGCGAGCCAGCCGAGCAGCACACCCAGGACGAGACCGGCGATGATCTGGGCCCAGAAGGGCACCTTGAAGGACTTCGTGTATGAGGACACGGACTGACTCCGTTGGGGGACGCGTAGGGGGAACTGACGTGGGAGACGACGGGGGTTGCGTTACGTCAGGGACGACAGAAAGCGGACGCGCACCGACAGAGATCCACGTGCAGCCGCGCCACGAGCGGAGCGCTCAGAGGCGAATGGGGCACAGCTGCTGACTTCATACACGAACCTTAACACCTGAACTTTGAGGACCTCAAAGCCTGGCTTTGATAGGTGACGGGACGCACACACCCATACAAGGCAAAGCGCCCCGTTTCCGAGCAAGTACGGAAACGGGGCGCTGCGCGGCGTGTGCGTGGGGGGTGTTACGAGGTCTGCCCCTGGGTCCGGGCGGTGTCGTCGGCGACGTCCTCCTGGCTGCGGTTGGCGTCCAGGTTGGCCTTCATCCGGTCGACCCGCTGCGCGACCTGGATGGATGCCCGGTCCCGCTCCTTGCGCAGCACGACGAAGCTGATCGGCGCGGAGATGAGCAGGGCGAGCAGTACGACCCACAGGCCGTTGCTCGCGCCGAGGCCGCGCGGGGCGAGGCCGGAGTAGACGGCGCCCCAGACGACCACGAGGCAGCCCACGAAGATTCCGAGGCGCATCAGCGTGTAGCGGAGCATCTCAATCCACTCTTCCGGTTCGAACGGCCAGAACGCACCCAAAGGGGCACCGTCCAGTGAAGCACGCCGGAGGGCCGATCTTGCAGGGGGGTCAGTTCAGCGGGAGGAGCATGATCACGTCATCGCGGTCGTCGCCCGGCGCGACCCGGATGGCGCTCGGGATCCGGCCGACCTCCTTGTAGCCGCACGACTCGTAGAACCGCTCGAGACCGAGCCCGCCCCGGCAGGTCAGCCGGATCGCCTCGATCCCGTCGATCCCCCGGGCGGCGTCCGCGGCCGCGGCCAGCAGGTCGCGGCCGTACCCCTTCCCCTGGTGCCGCGGGTGCACCATCACGGTGTACAGCCACAGCCAGTGGGTCATCAGGTGGTGCGTGTTGAAGGTGAGGAACGCGGTGGCCGCGGCCCTTCCCTCCTCGTCGTGTCCGACGAGCAGCCGGACCCGCCCCTCCGCCATGGACGCGAAGTGCGTCAGCAGCTGGGGCCGGATCTCCTCACGCGTCACCGGCGGCACGAAACCGACGGCACCGCCGGCATTGGACACGTCGGTCCACAGGTCGAGGATGCCGTCGCGAAGATCCGGAGTGACGGCCGGGTCGAGCGTGAAGGTAAGGGGCATGCCGGGATTGTAGCCATTACCCCAGGGCTTGTGCCGCCACTTTCAGATCGGAGACGAGCCCGCGGTAGGCGGCCTCCCGATCGTCGGCCCGCAGCACGGAGGACGGGTGCACGGTCGGCACCAGCCGCTCGGGCCGCCCGTGGATCTCCTCCTCCAGCACGGTGCCGCGCACCTGTGTGACCCGGAACGAGGACCCGAGCAGCGCCTTCCCCGCGGTGGCCCCCAGCACGACGATCAGCTCCGGCTCGACGACCGCCAGCTCCGCGGCCAGCCAGGGCCCGCACGCGGTCATCTCACGCAGGTTCGGCGCCTTGTGGATCCGCCGCTTGCGGGGCTCGGCCTGCGTGAACTTGAAGTGCTTCACGGCGTTGGTGACATAGGCCTCGGAGGGGTCGATCCCCGCCTCCTCCAAGGCCCGGTCCAGCAGCCGCCCGGCCGGCCCGACGAACGGCTTCCCCTGCCGGTCCTCCTGATCCCCGGGCTGCTCCCCCACGAGCATGACCCGGGCATCCTTGCTGCCTTCCCCGAACACGGTCTGAGTGGCGTCCCGATGCAACGGACACCCCCGACACTCGGCAGCGGCCTTCCGCAGAGCGGCAAGCCCACCGCCCTGAGGAACAAAGGGTTCAGCGGTGTAGGCGTCCTCAGGCGCCTCAGTCCTGACCATGCCCTCCGGGTACCCCACTCAGGGGCGCGGGGAACTGCGCGAACAACCACCACGAACCCGCGCCCGCAATCAGACCCGCATCGGCTGCGGCGACTCGCGACGCAACGGGTCGGGCCCGTCATACTCCCGAATGATCTCGTACCGCGTATTCCGCTCCACGGGCCGGAACCCGGCATCGCGAATCAGGTCGAGCAAGTCCTCACGCGTCAACTTGTTCGGCGTCCCATAGTTGTCCGCGTCATGCGTGATCTTGTACTCGACGACCGACCCGTCCATGTCGTCCGCCCCGTGCTGCAACGCCAGCTGCGCGGTCTGCACCCCGTGCATGACCCAGAAGACCTTCACGTGCGGCACGTTGTCGAACAGCAGCCGCGACACCGCGAAGGTCTTCAGCGCCTCCGCCCCCGTCGCCATCTGCGTCCGCGCCTGAAGGCGATTACGAACCTTGCCGTCCTTCATGTCGACGAAGTCGTGCTGGTACCGCAGCGGGATGAAGACCTGGAAACCGCCGGTCTCGTCCTGCAGCTCGCGCAGCCGCAGCACGTGGTCCACCCGGTGACGGGGCTCCTCGATGTGCCCGTACAGCATCGTGCACGGGGTCTTCAGCCCCTTCTCGTGCGCGAGCCGGTGGATCCGGGACCAGTCCTCCCAGTGGGTGCGGTGGTCCACGATGTGCTGCCGGACCTCCCAGTCGAAGATCTCCGCGCCACCGCCGGTCAGCGACTCCAGACCCGCGTCGATCAGCTCGTCAAGGATCTCGGACGCGCTCATTCCCGAGATGGTCTCGAAGTGGTGGATCTCGGTGGCCGTGAAGGCCTTCAGCGACACGTCCGGCAGCGCGGCCTTCAGCTCGCGCAGCGACCGCGGGTAGTACCGCCACGGCAGGTTCGGATGCAGCCCGTTGACGATGTGCAGCTCGGTGAGGTTCTCCGACTCCATCGCCTTCGCGAGCTTGACGGCCTCCTCGATGCGCATCGTGTACGCGTCCTTCTCCCCCGGCTTGCGCTGGAAGGAGCAGTACGCGCAGGAGGCCGTGCACACGTTCGTCATGTTGAGGTGACGGTTGACGTTGAAGTGCACGACGTCGCCGTTCTTGCGCGTCCGCACCTCGTGCGCGAGGCCGCCGAGCCAGGCCAGGTCGTCCGACTCGTACAGCGCGATGCCGTCCTCACGGGTCAGGCGCTCACCGGCCCTGACCTTCTCCTCCAGCTCGCGCTTGAGCCCGAGATCCATGCCCACACCTTTCTCCGACGACGTCCCCAACCGTACGACTACGCTTCCTCGGGCAGTTCCCCGACCCGGTTCTCCCACTTCGTGGAGAGCACGATGGTGGTACGGGTCCGGGAGACGCCCTTGGTCCCGCTGAGCCGCCGGATGATCTTCTCCAGGCCGTCCACGTCCGCCGCACGCACCTTGAGCATGTACGAGTCGTCGCCCGCGATGAACCAGCAGTCCTCGATCTCCGAGAGGTCCCGCAGCCGCTGCGCCACGTCCTCGTGGTCCGTGGCGTCGGAGAGCGAGATGCCGATCAGGGCGGTGACGCCGAGGCCGAGCGAGGCGGCGTCGACGGTGGCCCGGTAGCCGGTGATGACCCCGGCCGCCTCCAGCCGGTTGATGCGGTCGGTGACGCTGGGTCCCGACAGTCCGACGAGGCGTCCCAGCTCCGCATAGGAGGCCCGGCCGTTCTCCCTCAGGGCCTGGATGAGCTGCCTGTCCACCGCGTCCATTGCGATCGAAGCCTTCCGCTGAAGTTGTAGTTGAGTCCGATGACGTTCGGGTGTACTCAGCCGGCGCGGTGTGCTCCGCCGCCGAGCTCACCTTGCCAACGGCGGTAGAGCGTGTGCGGCACGCCCGCCGCGTCGAGTACGCGTCCGGCGACGAAGTCCACCAGGTCCTGGATGTGCGTCGCGCCCGCGTAGAAGGCGGGTGAGGCGGGCACGACGGCCGCGCCCGCGTCGTCGAGGGTGACCAGGTGCCGCAGGGTCTGGCCGTTCAGCGGGGTCTCGCGCACGGCCACGACGAGGGGGCGGCCCTCCTTCAGGGTCACGCTCGCCGCCCGCTGCAACAGGTCCTTCGACAGGCCGAGCGCGACCCCGGCCACGCTCGCCGTCGAGGCGGGCACGATGAGCATGCCCTTGGTGGGGTACGACCCCGAGGAGGGGCCGGCGGCCAGGTCGCCGGCGCTCCAGTGCCGTACGGCGTCGAGGTCGACGGAGAAGGTGTCCGGCTTGCCGTCGGCGCCCCGGGACAGCCATTCGCGCAGGTCGTCCCGCCAGTGGGCGTCCCGGAAGGAGATCCCGGTCTCGTCCAGCAGGGTGAGCCGGGAGGCCCGGGACACCACGAGGTCGACGCTCTCGCCGGCGGCGAGGAGGCCCCTCAGTACGGCAGCGGCATACGGGGTGCCGGAGGCCCCGGACACCCCTACGATCCAAGGCGTACGCGGCGTCTCGCCTGGCTTGACTGGGTTCACGACACCGAGCCTATCCGGCGTCGCAGGGTGGGAACCGGCCAAGGGGGGCCGGGCGTTCCCCGGAGGAGACGTGCGAGCACTGGGGGTCGCCATGTCGAACGTGGGAGCCGGGTGGTCCCGGGGGGACCGAGCGCTGGCCGCGGGCAAGCTGATGCTGGCCTGGATCGCGCTGCTGTGGCTGCTGGAAGTGGTGGACGTGGCGACGGGCCACGCGCTGGACGGCTTCGGCGTCACCCCACGCGATCCCTCCGAGCTGGTCGACGTCGTCCCCTCGGCGTTCATCCACTTCGGCTTCGCCCATCTGGCGGCGAACACACTGCCGCTGCTGGTCCTGGGCTTCCTGGCCGCGCTCGCGGGCCTGCGCCGCTTCCTGCTGGTCTGCGCGCTGATCGTGCTCGTCGACGGCCTGGGCGTCTGGCTCATATCCCCGGCGCACACGAACACGGCGGGAGCCTCCGGCCTGATCTTCGGCCTCTTCGGCTTCCTCCTGGTCAGCGGCTTCGTGGAGCGCCGCCCCTGGGGCATCCTGGCGGGCGTCCTGATCGCCGCGATCTGGGGCGGCTCGATCCTGTCGGGCCTGGCCCCGACCCAGACGGGCATCAGCTGGCAGGGCCACCTGCTGGGCCTGCTGGCGGGGGTGGGGGCGGCGTTCGCGTTCCGCCGCCGGGCGACTCAGGGCTCAGCGGGAGCCGGCTGGTCTGTACGGTGAAGCGCCCGATCCTGGCCTCGACGGTGCCCTCGCCTCCGTACGGAAGCAGGTCCCTCCGGCGGTACCCGCCCGGACCGGGGTTCCAAAGGGTGACGACGTGCCCCTGCCGCGGGTCGAAGATCAGGTAGTTCGGAATGCCCCCGCCTCGGCCGGGATGACGGCGAGGTCGGGGCAGAGCTCATGGGCGCCGTCGAAGGGGAACAGGACATCGCTGACCACCTCCTCGAAGCGGGCGAGCTGAGCGCGGAGGCGGTGCATGCGCCGCACCGTAGCTACACGGTCAGGCCGCGAACCAAGAGATCCAGCAACGCGCACACGAACAGGGCGATGCCGATGAAGCCGTTGACGCTGAAGAAGGCGCGGTTGACGCGGGAGAGGTCGTGAGGGCGGACGATCGTGTGCTCGTAGAGGAACGCGGCGGCGACGATCAGCAGGCCCAGCCAGAAGAAGGCGCCCGCGTCGGTGGCCAGGGCGTACCAGACGAACAGAGCCGTGGTGAGGGCGTGGCAGACCCGCGCGCCCCAGATCGCCGCCGGGATGCCGAAGCGCGCGGGGACGGACATGACGCCGATCTCGCGGTCGGTCTCCACGTCCTGGCAGGCGTAGATCAGGTCGAAGCCGCCGATCCAGATGCCCACGGCGAGGCCGAGGATCACGGCGTCCCAGGACCAGGAGCCGGTGATCGCCAGCCAGCCGCCGACCGGGCCCATCGCCTGGGCGAGGCCGAGGATGGCCTGCGGGAAATTCGTGAACCGCTTGCCGTACGGGTAGACCACCATCGGGATCACGGCGATGGGGGCCAGGGCCAGGCAGAGCGGGTTGAGCAGGGCCGCCGCGCCCAGGAAGACGGCCAAGGCGATCAGCGCGCCCGTCCAGGCGTGCTTCACCGACATCGCGCCGGTCACCAGCTCGCGCTGCGCCGTACGCGGGTTCCGCGCGTCGATCTCCCGGTCGATGATCCGGTTGACCGCCATCGCGAACGTCCGCAGCCCCACCATGCAGATGGTGACGAGCAGCAGCCGCCCCCAGTGGATGTTCCTGTCCCACTGGTACATCGCCGTGAGCGCGGCGATGTAGGCGAAGGGCAGCGCGAAGACCGAGTGCTCGATCATCACCAGCCGGAGGAAGGCCCTGGTGCGGCCCGGCTGCGGGATGGCTGCGGAAGCGGAGGTCACAGGCCGTACTCCTTCCAGCGGCGGTCCACCTTCGCCGCCGTCTCCGGATCGGACTCCACCATGTCGGGCCAGCCGCCGTCGCGCGTGTAGCCCTCCTCGGGCCACTTCTTCGTCGCGTCGATCCCGGCCTTGCCGCCCCAGAACTGCTGGTAGGAGGCGTGGTCGAGGTGGTCGACGGGGCCCTCGACGATGCTGAGGTCCCGGGCGTAGTCCGTGTTGCCCAGCGCCCGCCAGGCCACCTCGTGCAGGTCGTGCACATCGCAGTCGGAGTCGACGACCACGATCAGCTTGGTCAGCGACATCATGTGCGCGCCCCAGATGGCGTGCATGACCTTCTGGGCGTGCTTGGGGTACTTCTTGTCGATCGAGACGATCGCGCAGTTGTGGAAGCCGCCCGCCTCGGGCAGGTGGTAGTCCACGATGTCCGGCACGATGATCTTCAGCAGCGGCAGGAAGAAGCGTTCCGTCGCGCGGCCCAGCGGTCCGTCCTCCGTCGGCGGCCGGCCCACGACGATCGACTGGAGCAGCGGCCGCTTCCGCATGGTCACGCAGTCGATCTTCAGCGCCGGGAACGGCTCCTGCGGCGTGTAGAAGCCGGTGTGGTCGCCGAACGGCCCCTCGGGCAGCATCTCGCCCGGCTCCAGCCAGCCCTCGATGACGACCTCCGCCTGCGCGGGCACCTGGAGCGGCACGGTCTTGCAGTCGACCATCTCGATCCGCTTGCCCGCGAGGAACCCGGCGAACAGGTACTCGTCGATGTCCCCGGGCAGCGGCGCGGTCGAGGCGTACGTCACGGCGGGCGGACAGCCGAAGGCGATCGCGACCGGCAGCCGCTCGCCCCGGCGCGCGGCCACCTGGTAGTGGTTCCGGCTGTCCTTGTGGATCTGCCAGTGCATGCCGATGGTGCGCTTGTCGTGGCGCTGGAGCCGGTACAGCCCGAGGTTGCGGATGCCCGTCTCCGGGTCCTTGGTGTGGGTCAGCCCCAGATTGAAGAACGACCCGCCGTCCTTGGGCCAGGTGAACAGCGCCGGAAGCTGGTCCAGGTCCACGTCGTCCCCGGTCAGGACGACCTCCTGCACGGGGCCGTCCTTCACCTTCTTCGGCGGCACGTGCGTCATCGCGCCGAGCTTCCCGAACGCCTCCCGCACCCCGACGAACCCGTGCGGCAGCTCCGGCCTCAGCAGCCCGCCGATCCGCTCCGAGATCTCCGCGTACGACTTCAGGCCCAGGGCCTTCAGCAGCCGCCGGTCCGTGCCGTACACGTTCATCGCGAGCGGCATGCGCGACCCGCGTACGTTCTCGAAGAGGAGCGCGGGACCGCCGGCCTTCTGCACCCGGTCGACGATCTCCCCGACCTCCAGATACGGGTCGACCTCGGCCTTGATGCGCTTCAGGTCTCCCTCGCGCTCCAGTGCCCTGAGCAGGGAGCGAAGATCGTCGTAAGCCATGGGGTCCAGTATCCCCGAGCCGCTACCCTGGCCTGGAACCGCCCACCGCTTTCGCTGAGAGGCCGCGCATGCTCCGGGTACTGATGTTCCTCGTACCGCTGGCGCTGAGCGTGTACGCGTTCATCGACTGCATCAGCACGAAGGACGACGACATCCGTCACATGCCCAAGCCGCTTTGGGCCCTGCTGGTGCTGCTGTTTCCGCTCGTCGGCTCGATCTCCTGGCTCATCGCCGGGAAGAAGAGGACACCGGCGGCGGGGCGGCCCCGGCAGTGGGTGGCGCCGGATGACAACCCCGACTTCCTGAAGTCCCTCGACGAGGAGAAGCGCGACGAGGATCCCAAGCGGGATGAGCCGTAGGGCTCAGAGAGCGGCTGTGAACGCGGCCCAGGCGGATCGGGTGACGAGCAGGACCGGTCCGTCAGGAGTCTTGCTGTCGCGGACGGGGACGACGTCGGGGGTATCGGGGGCTATTTCCACGCAGTTGCCGCCGTTGTCGTCGCTGTAGCTGCTCTTGATCCAGTCCATGGTGCTCGTACCCCTCCATAGCGTTGTTGATCAGAGCGGCGGATTCGCGGGCTGACAGGACGTCGGCCCTGAGCACATCATAGGTCTGGGAATGCCGCTGGTAGACGGCCGGATCGTTGTTGAAGTGGCCACGGTCCAGGGACTCCGAGTAGACCCATCGCTCGTCAGCCAGTTCGATCAACGACATGGATCCACGAGGCCGAACGAGTCCGAAGGCGTCTGCTGGAGCCACCTGGATACGGATGTTCCGGCGCCGCCCCACCGCCAGCAGGTGCGCGCACTGTTCACGCATGATCTCCGGGCTGCCGACGCCGTTGCGCAGGCAGCTCTCGTCGAGGATGACGACGTACAGCGGACCGCCTTCGGCCAGGAAGCGTTGCTGTCGGCTCAGTCGAGCCCGGACGCGTGAGTCCACCTCGTCGGCCTCCGCGCCACGGCGGCTGAACAGCGCACGCGCGTAGTCCGCTGTCTGCAACAATCCCGGGATCACTCGCTCCTGGTACTCACGGAGGGCGACGGCCTCCTCGTCCATCTCAGCTCGCCGCCGGAACCAGTCGGGATGCTCCACCTGCGGATACCAGTCGATCCGGCCCCACAGCCGAAGCAACACCCCACCCGTACCCAGAAGTTCGTCACACGTCTTGGCGAACGAGTCCTGCGGAACCCGCGTCCCCGCCTCCACCCGCGCCACATGCGACCGGTCGCACGGAATCTGCCGCGCCAACCCCTCCTGCGTCAGCAGCGCCGCCTCGCGGAAGTGCCGCAGCACCTCCCCGAACACCGCCGCCGTACTCGCCCCCGACTCCGCCCCGCCGTTCCGTCGGCTCACGGCTTCCCCCTCCGTGACAGTGCATCGGTGTCACACGCAAAGCATTGAACCGGACCATTCCCCTGCGCAACGCTCAGCACACCGAGAGTGACGGAGGTGCACGAAATGGAACCGGGAACGCTCGTCTACGACCAGCGCACGCGCAGGGTCGGCGAGTACCAGGACAGATCCGGCCCGCACGTGACGCTGCGCCCGGTCGGCGGCGGCCGGCAGTGGCAGGCGGACGCGGCCGAGATCAGGGTGGCGACGCTGGACGAACGGCTCAGCGCGGGCGTCCGCGCGCTCAACGAGCGTTCCAGGGAAGGGCTGTTGGCCGATCCGACCCGGCCCCCGGTGCCCGTGCCGGGGTGCGCGGCGTGTGAGGAGCTGGCCGTCGGGCGGGACCGGGCACGGGCCGCGTTCGACGGGAGTGCCGTGACGGACGCGAACGTGCTGCTGCGCCAGCACCAGCGCAAGGAGCACGGCGGGGAACCGGCGGGCGGGCGCAGGGTGTTCCGGTACGTGCCGTACACGATCACGCAGGACGCGTCGGCGCTGCCGGAGTACCAGGCGTACTGCGTCTCGGGTGAGGAGGCGGACTGCGGGGCGAGTTCGGGGCCGTGCCAGGCGCCGGCCGAGGTGGAGGAGTGGCAGCGCAGGCACACGCAGGAGACGCGGCACCTGCGCTACCGCCGCAGTTTCGCCGACTACGCGGTGCTGGAGCGGCAGGGCTGAGGCGCGGGCGGGGGTCAGGAGCGGTCGGTCAGCTTCCGTAGCTCGGGCGGGAGTTCCTTCACGGTGTCGGCGACGACGAGACGGTACGCGTCGGTGTCCTCGGCCACCGCGATGGCGACCGCGGGGTCGACCCCCGGCAGGGCGAACGCGGTCATGAGGGCCGGGGCCCCTCCGTCGTCGCCGTCGCCGGGTGTGTCGTCGCAGGCCGGGCGGGTGGCGGCGCCGAGGGACTTCCCGACGGTGACGTCCGTCTCCTCTCGCCCGAGGTAGGTGCGGCTGTCGTACTCGACGACGTAGGCGCAGGACGCCTCGGGCCGCGCGTCGTCGCCCGGGGGCGTCGACGTGCAGCCCGCGGAGAGCGGGGCGAGGGCCGCCGCCAGCAGCGCCCAGGCGGGGCCGCGGCCCGTGCGCGGGAGTGACGCCTTCATCGGTACGCCTCCTTCTGGAGCCCGGGCTCCGGCTGGGTGATACGTGACGAAGACGTGCGGCGGCCCTGGTCGGTTCAGTGTCCGGGCGCTCCCTGGGCGACCAGCCGTCCGCCGCCCGCGCCGCCCTCCGGGCCCAGGTCGATCAGCCAGTCGGAGGCCCGGATGACGTCAAGGTTGTGCTCGATGGTGACGACCGAGTGCCCGGCGTCGACGAGGCGCTGGAGGACGTCGAGGAGGCGGGCGGTGTCGGCGGAGTGCAGGCCGGTCGTCGGTTCGTCGAGGAGGTACAGGGCGCGTCCGGTCGTCCGCCGGCCGAGTTCCTTGGCGAGTTTGAGGCGCTGGGCCTCGCCGCCGGAGAGGGTGGTGGCGGGCTGGCCGAGGGGGAGGTAGCCGAGGCCGACGTCCGCCATCCGCCGCAGGCGTGTGGCGACCTGCGGGACGTCCTTGAAGACGGTCAGGGCCTCGTCCACGGTCGCCTGGAGGACCTCGGCGATGTCCAGGCCCTCGTGGCGGACGGACAGCACCTCGGGCCGGAAGCGGCGGCCCTTGCAGCCCGGGCAGCGGACCTCCACCGCCGGGAGGAAGTGCATGCGGACGGTGAGGACGCCCGCGCCCTCGCAGCGTTCGCAGCGTCCGCCCGGGACGTTGAAGGAGAAGTGGCCCGCCGGCAGGCGGCCCTTGCTGCGCTCCGCGAAGACCTCCCGGATCGGGGTGAAGACGTCCGAGTAGGTCGCCGCGTTGGAGCGCGGGAGGCGGCTGATGGGCTCCTGGTCGATGAGGACGGCCTTGGACAGGTGCTCCCAGCCGTCGATGCCGTCGTGCTCGGCGGGCAGGTCCCCGGCCCGGTGGAAGTGCCGGCGGGCGGCCCGGCCGAGGATGTCCAGCAGCAGCGTCGACTTGCCGGAGCCGGACGGGCCCGTGACCGTCACCAGGCGGCGCAGCGGTATCCGTACCGTCAGGTCCTTGAGGTTGTGGGCGCGGGCCCCGCGGATGACGACGGCCGTGTCGCCGTCGCCGCGTGCGCGGGAGCGGGGCGTGGCGAGCCGGCCCGACAGGTACGCGCCGGTCACCGAGCCCTCGGTGCGGGCGACCTCCTCGGGCGTGCCCGTCGCGACGATCCGGCCGCCGTCGCGCCCGGCGCCCGGGCCGACGTCGACCACGTGGTCCGCGGCGCGCAGCACGTCCAGGTCGTGCTCGATGACGAGCACGGTGTTGCCGAGGTCGCGCAGGCGGCGCAGGACGTCGATCAGGCGGGCGGTGTCGGAGGGGTGCAGGCCGATGGTGGGCTCGTCGAGGACGTAGAGCACGCCGGTGAGTCCGGAGCCGAGCAGGGCGGCCAGCCGCAGGCGTTGCGTCTCCCCGGCGGAGAGGCTGGGGGTGGCCTGGCCGAGGGTGAGGTAGCCGACGCCGACGTCCACGAGGCGCCGGACCCGCTCCTCCAGGTCGGCGACGACCGGCTCCACGAGCAGCCACTCGTCCCCGGCGGACCGCTCGCGCAGACCGGCCAGCCAGCCATCGAGGTCGGTCAGCGGGAGCCGCGTCGCCTCCACGAGGGTGAGGCCGTGCACGGTCACCGCCCGGCTCTCCGGCCGCAGCCGGGTGCCGCCGCAGTCCGTGCAGGGCTGCTTCACCAGGCCCTGCTGTTCGGCACGTTCGCGGTAGTCGGGGTCGTCGGCTCGGTCGTTGTAGCGGCGCAGCAGTGCCGTCGCCACGCCCTCGAAGCGGCCCGCGGAGACGGTGGCCGGAGGGGCCGTGTCCGGGAAGTGCCGCCGGAACTCGGGGCTTTCGACGCCGTGCAGCAGCAAGTCCCGCTGCCTGGGGTCCAGGTCGTCGACCGGCTGGTCCGCGTCGAAGGGGAGACCGTAGTGGGCGGCCGCGGCGCGCAGCACGGGCAGGGCCCACCCGGTGTACTTCGCGTTCCAGCCCCGTACCGCACCGTCGGCGACGGACCGGGCGCCGTCGACCAGGCGCTGGACGTCGGGCCGGATCACCTCGCCGAGGCCGGTGCAGGACGGGCAGGCGCCGGCGGGCTTGTTGAAGGAGAAGGAGCCC
This sequence comes from Streptomyces sp. SudanB52_2052, assembly GCF_964272415.1. NCBI lineage: Bacteria > Bacillati > Actinomycetota > Actinomycetes > Kitasatosporales > Streptomycetaceae > Streptomyces > Streptomyces sp. SudanB52_2052. The sequence continues at coordinate 3,858,391 of NZ_OZ186796.1, forward strand.
ATGACGAGTTCGGGCACGAGGGTGCCGCAGTGCGGGCAGGGCCGCTGCTCGGCCTCGGCGTCCTCGTCGGGTTCGGTGCCGTCGGCGTACGACGGCGGGATCTCCTGCCCGCAGCCCGGGCAGGGCCGTACCCCGATGCGCGACCACAGCAGGCGCAGGTACGTGAACACCTCGGTGACCGTGCCGACCGTGGAGCGCGGGCTGCGGTTGGTGTGGTGCTGGTCGACGCTGATGGACGGGGACAGGCCGGTGATCGAGTCGACGGCGGGCTTGCTGACGAGGCCGGTGACCATGCCCAGCGACTCCAGGTACTGCCGCTGGCCCTCCCGGTGGAGGGTGTCGAAGGCGAGGGTGGACTTGCCGGAGCCGGACAGGCCGGTCAGGACGACCAGCTTGTTCTTCGGGAGGGAGAGGGAGACGTTCCGCAGGTTGTTCAGGCGCGCACCGGTGACATGAATGCAGGAGTCCATTCCTTCAAGTCTTCCATTGAAGTACGATGTTGAGACTTGAGAGCTGTTGAGGCCGTTCCTCGGCCGCTTCTCCTGCCGTAACCTTCAAATCGATGAAGAAAGACGACCGCCGCCTGCGCCCCGTCGACCTGGCCCGCCTGGCCGGTGTCTCGACGCAGCAGATCCGCAACTACGAGGACGCCGGGGTGCTCCCGCCGGCCGCGCGGACCGCGTCCGGCTACCGCGCCTTCGGGGACGTGCACCGCCGGGCGCTGCTGGCGTACCGGACGATGCTGCGGGGGTACGGCCCGGTGACGGCGACACGGATCATGCGGACCCTGCACGGCGGGGACACCCCGGGCGCCCTCGCCCTGGTCGACGCCGCGCACGCGGCGCTGCACGAGGAGCGGGTGTCCCTGCGGGCGGCGAGCGAGGCGCTGGAACTCCTGGCACTGGAACCCCCGGCCCCGCTCCCCCGCTCCGGCGGCCTGCGCATCGGCGAGGTGGCCGCACTGCTGGGCGTCCGCACGTCCGCCCTACGCGTATGGGAGACCGCCGGGCTGCTCACCCCGTCCCGCGAGCGCGGCACGGGCTACCGGACCTACACCCCGGCCGACGTCCGCGACGCCCGCCTGGTCCACACCCTGCGCCGCAGCCACTACCTGTTCGACCAGATCAGACCGGTCCTGGAGGACCTGCGCCGGGAGGGCAGCACCGAGGCCCTCCGCACGGCGATCACGACCCGCGGCCAGTCCCTGACGACTCGGACCCGGGGGATGATCGAGGGGGCGGGGGCGCTGCACGCCTACCTCGCCGAGGCCTCGACGTAGCGGCGAAACCCCTGAGCCAAGGGCTCGAACCCGCACGCGGCGTAGAAGGAATGCACGTACGCGTCATCGGCCGCGAGCAACTGCACCTTGTAGCACCCGGCTTCCTCGCCCACCCGCACGGCGGCGTCCATCAAGCGCCGTCCCACGCCCTGCCGCCGGAAGGCACCGGCGACCACGACGTTCTCCACGAACAGGACGGACCGCCCACCTCGGGTGAGGTTCGGCATCACGACACAGTCCGCCGTACCGGCCACGACCCCCTCGACCTCGGCCACCAGAACGGTCCGCCCCTGCTGCGCCGCTATCCGCGCCCAGACGGCCTCCGCGGTCGCACGGGACAGCGGCGGATCGTCCGGGTTGAACTCGCCGAAGAGAACGAGCAACTGCGGAAGGTCCGCCTCGGTGGCCGGGCGGATTTCGATCATCATGGGCCGAGCGTAGAGGGGGCACCGCATGCGGCACCTCCCGATACGGTGAGGCGCTGCGACTGCTTGACGAGTCCCGAATGCCCCAGTTCACTCCGTAGGAGGGGGGCATATGTGGACCACTGTCGTAGCTGTCCTGGGGACGCTTCTCGGTGCGGTCGTCGCCGGTGTCATCCAGCACCGGACCGCTCGGACGGGGCGTGCCCAGGACCGGGCGGAGGCCCTGTGGCGCGATCGGTTGGACGCCATCACCGCGCTGGCCGCCTGCGCCACCGAGCACCGTCGCGTCCTGTACGCGCAGCAGGACGCGCAACTCCATGCCCTGCGGACGGACCCGGACCACCTGGCCGCGCTGAAGGAGGAGAGGTACGCCACCCGGTCGGCCACGACAGCTCAACTCGTCCGGCTGCACTTACTCATCCTCGACCCGGCCGTCCGGCAGGCAGCCGCCGACCTGGTCACCGCCACGTACAACCTCCGGGACCTGGCCGACGCCGACGACATCGAGGCCCACCGCCTGGCAGCCGTGGCCGCACATGACACTTTCGTGGACACCGCCGCGGACTACCTCGACTGCGCGCGAACCCTCTGACACCCCTTCACCTCTTGAGTCACAGAATCATCACGCCACGTTTTCAATCTCATGCACATGGCAAAAATTGCGCCACGTAAGGGTCATGGCCGGATCATGAGCTTGGGGTGGGGTTGTGAGCTTGAGGTGGGGGCGCCGCGCCGGCGGCGTGCACGGAAGACCGATACAGACCCTGGTTTCCGCTGTGACTGCGGCGGCGGTTCTGACTGCCCTGCCTGCTTGGGGGCCGGTTTCGCAGGCGGTGGCGGACGAGGCGCAGCCTTCGCTGTCGGAGGGACAGAAGGCGCTCGCCGAGGCCCGGGAGTCGGGCAAGCGGGTGGAGGTCACCGGGGAGCGGACGGAGCGCACGACAGTTTTCGCCAACCCTGACGGGTTCACGTTCACGTTGGAGGAGTCCGCGGTTCCGGTGCGGGTGCCCGCGCCCGGCGGGGGCTGGCAGGCGCCCGACGCCACCTTGCAGGTCCGCGCGGACGGGACGGTGGCGCCGAAGGCGGCGGCGGTGGAGATGGAGTTCTCCGGAGGCGGGGACACCGGGCCGCTGGTGAAGATCTCCGATCAGGGACGGTCTCTGCAACTGGGCTGGCCGGGCAAGCTCCCCAAGCCCGAACTGGACGGAAGCAGCGCCCTGTACCCCGAGGTGCTGCCGGGCGTCGACCTGAAGGTCAGCGCGTCGGTGGAGGGCTTCCGCCACGTGCTGGTGGTCAAGACACCCGAGGCGGCGGCCTCGAAGGACCTCCAGCAGATCGACTACGCCCTGAAGGCCACCGGCCTGGACATCCTCAAGGGCAAGGCGGGCAACCTCACCGCGGTCGACGACGACGGCAACCGCGTCTTCCGCGCTCCGCCGGCACAGATGTGGGACTCCTCCGGTGCGGCATCCCACGCCCGGCCCATGTCCCTGTCGAGCGCCACGGCCGCGGACGGCGAGGGCTCGGATCCGGCCCAGACCGGCGCGTCGTCGACGAACGGGGTCGAGCCTGCCGCGGGCGACACCGTCACCACCATGGACGTGAAGGTCTCCGGTACCGCGCTGACGGTGGTCCCGGACGCGGAGATGCTCACCAAGACGGAGCCGGCGGCGTTTCCGCTCTACATCGATCCGACAGTGACCTGGGGCGAGTCGGAGCGAACCCTCCTGCGCAGCGACGGCTACGAGTCCTACGGCTGGAGCAACGGCGAGGACGGCCTGGGCAAGGGCGTCGGCGAGTGCGGCACCTGGAACGGGTACTACTGCGGGCCTGGATATGTGCAGCGGCTGTACTTCGAGTTCTCGCCGGCGAGCCTGAAGGGCAAGCACGTTCTGGACGCCACCTTCCGGGTGACCGAGCCCTGGGCGTTCCAGTGCGACCCGCGCTGGGTGGACCTGGTACGCACGAACAACATCTCCTCGTCCACCACATGGTCCTCCCGGCCCACTCATCTGGATCTGATGGGCGACCGACACGTGTCAGCGGGCCGTGGCTCGATGTGCGACCCGGACTCGCCGGACGCGCCGATCGAGTTCAACGACAACCCGGAAGAGTCGGACGAGAACCTCACTCCGACCGTCCGGAGTTTCGCGGCGGGCAAGTTCTCCCGGCTCACACTGATGCTCAAGGCCAAGGACGAGACGGACACCGCGGCGTGGAAGCGGTTCAAGAACGACGCCGTGCTGGCCGTCGACTTCGTCGGCCTTCCGGCCAAACCGACCGGCATCGGCCTGGTGACCGGCTCGGGCACGGTGTGCGAGACGACCGAGTCGGACCCGGCCGTCGTCTCGGACCCGACACCGGCCCTGACGGCGACGGCACAGACCGCGTCGGGCGGTGAGAAGGACGCGCAGTTGCGGGTCTACTTCGACCTCGACCACAAGAACAGCGACAACACCTGGTCGGACACCACCGCGGGCAACGGCGACCTGAGCCCCTCCAGCGGGTACGTCGGGGACGGCGTGAAGCTGACGAAGTCCTGGTCGACGCTGACCGAGGGCAAGCTGTACCGGTACCGGGCCTGGGTCCGCTCGTACTACAACAGCGGCGGCAGCTTCCTGTCGGGACCGTCGAACGCCTCGACGACCGGCTGGTGCTACTTCAAGGTCGATCCGACCGCTCCCAAGGCTCCGAAGATCACCGTCGGCAGCCCCTACTCCGCGTGCACCGACACGGCCTGCGCGGCGGGCGGCGGTCCGGGCCAGAAGGGCACCTTCACCTTCGCCCCGGCCACCGGGGACTCCAACGTCGCCTACCAGTACAAGCTGTCCTCCGCGGACGCCTGGTCGACGCCCGTCAACGGATCCACCGTGTCGAGGGAGATCACGCCCGTGCGTTCCGGCACGTACAGCCTGTATGTGCGAGCGAAGGACTCGGTGGGCCGGTGGGGTGCCCAGAACGTGGTCGACTTCCTCGTCGCCGCAGGCGAGGGCCCGGTCGGACGCTGGCACTTCGACGAGACCAGCGGTACCGCGAAGGACTCCGCGACCGCCGACGGCAGCGACGACGCGACGCTGGGCGGCGGTGCCGTGCGTGACGACCGAGGGCGGCGCGGGCTGATCACGCACGACGCCGAGGGACAGCCCCTGACGGAGGCGATCACGGACAAGGGGCTGTCGCTGAACGGCAGCACCGCCTACGCGGAGACCAGCACGCCGGTTCTGGAGACCCGCTCCGCCTACACGGTGTCCGCCTGGGCGCGGCTGGATCAGGGCGGTAAGAACGCCTCCGTGCTCGCACAGCCCGGGGGGCAGGGCAACACGTTCGTGCTCTGGTACCTCGCCGATGCGAAGCAGTGGTTCTTCGGCGTCCTCAACCCGGACGGCTCCACCTTCCGAGGGAGGTACTCCGTCTACCCGGCCCAGACGGGGGTGTGGACCCACCTGGCCGGCAGCTACAACCCGGCCACGGAGGAGCTGATCTTCTACGTGGACGGCCGTCGGCAGAGCCAGCCCCTGGCCACCGGCGCGGGCTCCTGGGAATCGACCGGAGGGCTGCAGATCGGCCGTTACAAGTTCCCGAGCGGCAGCGCCACGTACCACTTCCCCGGCTCGATCGACGAAGTCGCCGTCTGGCAACGGATCCTGACCCACCAGGAGGTCGCGGACGAGACGCGACTGCTGGTCTCGGAGAAGTTCGCGGGGGCCGAGTTGGTGGCCGACTGGAACGCCGCTCGGGGAAGCGGAACGACCATCGCGGACACCACGTCCGGCTACGGCAGGAGTCTGACACTGGCCGGCGGCGCCGCCCTCAGCGGCGAGGCCGTCGTCCTGGACGGAGTGGACGACGCGGCCACGACCGCGGGCCCGTTGGTGTACGACCACGCCCCCTTCACCGTGTCCACGCTGGTCGCGCTGGACTCCGCGAAGTTGCTGAGCAAGGAGGTCGGATATACCGGCCAGGTCCTGGGCCAGCGCACGGAAGACGGCTCGGCCTGGGGCTTGTGGTACGAGCTGACCGGCAAGGACACCGTCCTGGACGAGGACACGCTGGAGGAGACCACGAGGCCCGTCGGCGTGTGGCACTTCGGTCGCCTGAACGCTGACGGCACCTTCTCATCGGTGGTCTCCGACGAAGTGGCGGCGCTGGACAGCCCGGTGCGGCTGACCGGGATCTACGACTCGGTGTCCGGCACGATCAGCCTCTATCTGGGCTACGGGCAGAACGGCGACGCGAAGGCGTTCACCGTCCAGTTGGGCACCGGGGACTTCGCCATCGGCAAGGGCTTCACCAACGGCACATGGAAGCACTACCTGCCGGCCCGCGTCTCCGAAGTCCGCCTGTGGGCGGGCGCGATGGCGAGCCCGGAGCAGATCGAAGTCCGCGTGGGCGACTGACCAGCACTGGAGTCGTGCGGCGCCGCGCGAGAGGCGGCGCCGCACCCGAGCGCCACAGCACACCCCTACTCGCCGACTTTCACGATGCCGGAAACAACGGCGCGGGAACGGACAATCATGACTTTTGGCATAGGCACATCACAGAATGTGCGGGTCAGGAGAAGACGGAGCGTCGGTACGGCCATCACGCTTCTGGCCCTGTCCCTCGTCGTCCCGACAGGACTGACGGCCCCGGTGGCCCAGGCCGCGGACAAGGGGCTGGGGCGCCCCGACGTCCCCGACCAGCGCGTGAGCAAGGTCAGGGAGATCGACGGTCCTGGAGCGAAGAGGGCCCGCGCGAAGGTCGCCAAGGGCAAGAAGGCCGACGCCGAGCGCGCCCGGCAGGCCCAGGCGGAGCAGAAGGTGACCTGGCCCGGCAAGGGCGACGCGCTCGTTGAACTGGGCACCGGGGAACGCACCCGGGCGAAGCCCGGCGGCCTCCCCATCAGCATGAGCCCGGCCACGGGCGACAGCGGTGCTGCACCCGGGGCCACGGCACGGGTCACCGTCCTCGACCAGAAGGCCGCGCGCAAGGCCGGCATCACGGGTGTGCTGCTGACCGCCGAGGCGGACGAGGCGGGGCGGGCCAGACTCAGCATCGACTACAGCGGGTTCGCGTCGGCGGTCGGGGGCGGCTGGGCCTCCCGGCTGCGTCTCGTACGCCTTCCCGCCTGCGTGCTGGACACGCCGGAGAAGGCCGCATGCCGGACCACCACCCCGCTCAGGTCGGACAACGACCTCGCCGGCCAGACCGTCACCGCCTCCGTCCCGCTGACCGAGCACAGGGACGGCCCGTCGACCCAGCTGGCCGGCGCCGCGTCCTCCGGGGCCACGGTGTTCGCCGTGACGGCGACCGACCCGGGAGCGGGTGAGTCCCCGTCGGGTGCCGGTGACTATTCGGCAACCGAGCTCTCGGAGTCCTCGTCCTGGGAGGCCGGGGACAACTCCGGCTCGTTCACCTGGAGTTACGACTTCAACATGCCGCCCGCGGCTGCCGGTCCGACGCCGGAGCTGTCGCTCTCCTACGACTCGGGCAGCGTCGACGGCCGCACCGCCACGACCAACAACCAGGGCAGCGCGGTCGGTGAGGGCTTCAGCCTGACCGAGTCCTACATCGAGCGGTCCTACGGCTCCTGCGACGACGACGGCCATGACGACGTCTTCGACCACTGCTGGAAGTACGACAACGCGCAGCTCGTGCTCAACGGCAAGTCGACCCGCCTGGTGAAGAAGTCGGGAGACTGGGACAGCACCTGGCGACTCGCGAACGACGACGCCTCCACGGTGACCCGCTCCACGGGAGCCGACAACGGAGACGGCAACGGCGAGTACTGGACGGTCATCACCGGTGACGGCACCAAGTACGTCTTCGGCCTGAACAAGCTCGACGGCGCCGCCGACCAGCGCACCAACTCCACCTGGACCGTGCCGGTCTTCGGCGACGACTCGGGCGAGCCCGGCTACGGCAACGGCGACTCCTTCGGCGAGCGGTCGGTGACGCAGGCATGGCGGTGGAACCTCGACTACGTCGAGGACACCCACGGCAACGCCTCCACGTACTGGTACGCCAAGGAGACCAACTACTACAAGAAGAACAAGGCCACCACGGCCAACACCGCCTACACGCGCGGCGGATACCTGAAGGAGATCAAGTACGGGCTGCGCAAGGGCGCGCTGTTCACCGACGACGCCGACGCCAAGGTCACCTTCAGCCACGCCGAGCGCTGCACCGCGTCGGACTGCTCGTCGCTGACCAAGGACACCGCCGAGAACTGGCCCGACGTACCCTTCGACGCGATCTGCACCGACGGCGACACCGACTGCCTGGCAACCGGCCCCTCGTTCTTCTCCCGCAAGCGCCTGACCGGCATCGACACCTTCTCCTGGAACGCCGCCACCAGCACCCCCGACCCGGTGGACTCCTGGGACTTCACGCAGGAATACCTGGACGGCGGAGACATCGGCGACACCTCCGACCACGTCCTGACCCTGAGGTCGGTGCTGCGAACCGCCAAGGCCGACGGCACCCCCATCGCCCTCAACCCGGTCTCCTTCACCTACCAGTGGCGGGAGAACCGGGTCGACGGCACCGACGACATCCTGCCCCTCACCCGGCCACGCATCTCCACGGTCACCTCGGAGACCGGCTCGATCACCACGGTGACCCTGTCCTCACCCGAGTGCGTGCGCAGTGAAGTGACCGGCGCGGCCGAGGACACCAACACCCGCTCCTGCTACCCGAGGTACTGGAACATCAACGGCTCCTCCGAGGCGTCGGTGGACTGGTTCCACAAGTACCGGGTCCAGGCCGTCGTCGTGTCCGACCCCGCGGGCCACAACGACGCCGTCGAGTACGCCTACGACTACAGCGGTGCCGCCTGGCACCACAGCGACGATCCCTTCACCCCGAAGACCGAGCGCACCTGGTCCGACTGGCGCGGCTACCGCCAGGTCACCGTCCACACCGGAGCGAAGGACACCACCCGCTCCAAGAGCGTCTCGCTCTACATGCAGGGCATGCACGGCGACAAGAAGAAGGACGGCACCACCCGCTCCGTCACGCTCGCCCCGCTGCCCTCCCCGTCGATCGGGGTCGCGAGCATCACTGACAGCGACCAGTACGCGGGCACGCGCCGCGAGCACGTCACCTACGACGGATCGACGCCGATCACCGTCGAGGTCACCGACCCGTGGTCGAAGGAGACGGGACGCCAGAGTGTGCCCGACGCCGCCGACCACGTGGCCCGCTACGTCCGTACGGCCAAGACCACCACGCACCAGTATCTGACGGCCACGCAGACCTGGCGTTCCCGTGCGATCACCACGACGCACGACGACTACGGCATGCCCGTCACCGTCGACGACTCCGGTGAGGCCGGCAAGGACGGCGACCAGACCTGCACCCGCACCTGGTACGCCCGCAACGACGCGGCCGGTATCAACGACCTGGTCTCCCGTACCCGGACGGTCGGCCGGTCCTGCTCGGTGGCCGACGCTAGCCTGAGCCTTCCGGCGACGTCGGAGACCCGTGGTGATGTCCTGTCCGACACCGCCACCGTCTACGACAGCACCTCTGCCACCACCTGGTCCGCTGCTCAGACACCGACCAAGGGGGCGGCCACCTGGACCGGCCGCGCCACCGGCTACGCCGCGACCGCGGGCCCGGACGGATTCCGTGCGGCCTCCGGCTGGCAGACGACCACGACCACCGGGTACGACACCCTCGGCCGCCCCGTCGACGTCACCGACGCCGACGGCAACACCACCAACACCGCCTACACCCCCGTCTCAGCGGGTCCGCTGACCAAGACGATCGTCACCAACCCCAAGGGCCACAAGGTCACCAGCTTCCTGGACCACAGGCACGGCCAGGCCCTGCGCGTGTATGACGCGAACCTGAAGAAGACCGAATCCACCTACGACGCCCTCGGCCGGCTGACCGCCGTCTGGCAGCCCAACCGCAACAAGGCCGCCGGCTACAGCGCGAACACCACCTTCAAGTACCGGATCAGCAGCACCGAACCGTCGTGGGTGTCCACCTCCACCCTGAAGAAGGACGGCGAGACGTACAACACGAGCTACGAGCTGTACGACTCGATGATGCGCCCGCTGCAAACCCAGGCCCCCACCCCGCTCGGCGGCCGGGTGCTCACCGACACCCGCTACGACACGCGCGGTCTGGCCTACGAGAAGTACGAGGACATCTTCGACAGCACCGCCACGCCGAACGGCACCTACACGCGGGAGGAGTACGGCGAGGCGCCCACCCAGACCGAGACGGTGTACGACGGCGCGGAGAGGCCCACCACCAGCACCCTGTACGTGTACGGGGTGAAGAAGTGGTCGACCACCACCAGCTACACCGGTGACTCCACGGCCACCACCGCCGTCCAGGGCGGCTCGGCGACCCGCACCGTCACCGACGCTCGTGACCGCACGGTGGAGACACGCGAGTACGCGGGAACCAGCCCGGCCGACCCGCAGTTCGGGGGCGGGGCGGGCACGGCCTCGTACACCTCCACCAAGTTCCGGTACACGCTGGACGACAAGCAGTCCCAGGTCACCGGCCCCGACGGCGTCAAGTGGACGTACGGCTACGACCTGTTCGGCCGCAAGACCACCGCCGACGACCCGGACAAGGGTCTGACCAGGATGGACTACGACAAGCTTGACCGACTGACCAGGAGCACCGACTCCCGCGGCAAGAGCATCCTCACCGGCTACGACGAACTCGGCCGCACGACCGGCACATGGACCGGCTCGAAGACCGACGCCAACCAGCTGACCGCCTTCACCTACGACACGGTCCTCAAGGGACTGCCGGATGCGAGCACCCGCTACGTCGGCGGCAGGACGGGCAAGGCGTACACCGAGACCGTCACCGCCTACGACAGCCTGTCCCGGCCCACCACCACCCGACTGACCCTCCCCGGCTCCGACCCACTCGCCGCGGCGGGCGCGGCCACGCTCCAGTTCGAGAGCACCTACAACATCGACGGCACCCTCCAGAGCTCCAAGGAGCCCGCGCTCGGCGGCCTGCCCTCGGAGATTGTCGACTACGGATACACCGGCACCGGCCAGATCACCTCCGTCGGTGGCAGCACCGGCTACCTCCTCGACGTCGCGTACTCCGCCCTCGGCCAGGCCCAGCAGCTCGTCCTCGGCACCGCGAACACCGAGGCGCACAAGAAGGCGTACGTCACCAACACCTGGGAGGAGGGCACCGGACGGCTCCTCGGCAGCCACGTCACGGACCAGACCCACCCGTACAAGCTGCAGAACCTCCTCTACTCCTACGACCACGCGGGCAACGTCACCTCCATCGCCGACACCAGCACCCTCGGCGGCACCGCCTCCGCGGAGACCCAGTGCTTCGCCTACGACGGCCACCGACGCCTGACCGAGGCATGGACACCCGCCTCACAGAAGTGCTCCGACACCCGCAACGCGAGCAGCCTGAGCGGCCGGGCCCCGTACTGGTCCGGCTACACCTACAACGACGCCGGCCAGCGCACAACGGAGACCAAGCACACCGCCACCGGCGACACCACCACGACCTACTGCTACGAGAAGGAAACCCAGCCACACGCCCTGACCGGCACCAGCACCAAGGCCGACTGCGCCGCACCCGAGCGGGCCTTCGCATTCGACAACTCCGGCAACACCACCAGCCGCCCCGACGGCACCGCCCCCCAGAGCCTCGTCTGGTCCGACGAGGGCAGGCTGGCGACCCTGACCGAGGACGGCAAGAAGACGGACTACCTGTACGGGGCCGACGGCACCCTCCTGATCCGTGCCACCGAGGGCGGAGAGCGTGTCCTGTACGCGGGGGCGACGGAACTGCATCTGCGGGCCGACGGCAGCACATGGGGCCAGCGCCACTACGACGCGGGCGGCCCGACGGTGGCCGTCCGATCCAACGAGAGCGGCAGCAACGAACTCAGCTACCTGGTCACGGACCCGCACGGCACGGCCACCCTGGCCATCGACGCCACTGACCAGACATTTTCCCGGCGCTATATGACCGCCTTCGGCGCACCGAGAGGCAGCGTCACCGGGTCGGCGTGGCCCGACGACAAGGGTTTCCTCGGCAAGACCACCGACACCGGCACCGGTCTCACCCACGTCGACGCCCGCCAGTACGATCCCGGGATCGGGCAGTTCCTCAGCGTCGACCCGCTCCTCCAGACAGGCGTGGGCCAGACCCTCAACGGCTACAGCTACGCCGTCCAGAACCCGGCGACCATCGCCGACCCCTCGGGCCTCGGCGTCCCCGAGTGCAACGAGCCGCAGAAGTACGGCATCACGTGCCGGGGCGGCATCCCGGTCAGCACCAGCAAGAAGAAGGCCTCCGGCAGCAGCGGTGAGGGCCCGGTCCGAGCCTGCCGCTGCGGAAAGCGCCCCCCGCTGGTCAAGGGCATGAAGCCGACCGGCCTCGGAGGCATCCCGGGCCGCCGCAACATCACCCTGCCCTCGACGCCGGCTCCGAAGGGCTGGCTGAAGACCACACCGCCCAACCCGGGGCCCCCGCCGCCCAACCCGGGGCCCGAGCCCAAGAAGGACGACGGTTTCTGGGGGAAGGTCAAGAACTGGACCGGCGAAACCTTCGGTACCTGGGACGGATGGAAGAACAGAGTGCTACCCGGACTGGCTTTCGGAGCCTGTCTGGTCGTTTCGGCAGGGCTGTGCACCCTGGCGGGCGGGGCTGTTGTCCTGGCGACCTTCACGGGTGATGGTCTGACGACAGGAAGCTGGAACTACGCTGCAGCCGGCAGGAGTATGGCGTGGACCTTGGCGGGAGGGGCTGTGGCAAGAGGGCTCGCGGGCAGTTGGCGGGGGTCGGCTTTCGTAAGCCGCACGCGAGTCAAGACTGTGTCCGAGATGGAGAACGTCACCATCTATGGATACCGAAAGACCGTTGACTGGGGCGCCACTCAAGCCAACATAAGCGTCAACACCGCAAATGCAGGAACATTCTGCGGGGCGGGGGCTGCGAGCCCAGGGGCCGCTGCGGGGTGGTGCTGAGGGTGCCCCTGATACTCTGAATCACTTGAATGGCCAGGAACGGGAGACAGTAATGGTATCCGCAACGAGTCAAGCTGTACTTCGGCGGCGTTCCTGGCCCATTTTCTGTGCGATCGTGCTCGTGGGCCTCGGGATCGGAATGCTCGCGGCAGTTCTTAAGGTCACCTCGGTGAATGGGTTCCGGACCGGCTGGCAGGGAGTGCCGATCTACTTGGCGGTTGCGAGCGTCATGGGGCGAATCGCCGGCTGCAAAGTAATATTGCGTGACGACGCGCTCCTGGTGGTCAACCCCCTCCGCACCCACATTGTTCCGAAGGTGCTGATACGCGGAGCCTCGGTCAGCGATGACGGTACGCTGGAGGTGAACCTCGACGAGGACCGAAGTATCGCAGCGTTTGCATTCGGAGGGTCTCTCGTTGATCGTTTCAGGAAAACAAGCAGCGGGGCGGAGCAAGAAATCAACAGTTGGCTTCGTTCCGGTCGGGCAGCAAGTGACGCCGAGGCCGACCTGCGTGTCCGCTGGACCCGCTGCATGCCTGCCGACTTGGCTTTCGTCCTGTGTGGCGTGGTAGCCGGCGCAGGTGCGATCTGGATGGCCCTCAGTAGCGGTGCGTGACATCCATAGGTTTCACCGCCATTGCACGCATGACACCTGGATTGCTCTCAACGCCGCCGCCCGACGCAAGAATTGGTGGTGGACCGGCTGCTTGACGGCAATCCTTGGCGGTCTGGGAGTGGCGATGTCGCTGACGGGGACGGGCGAACGATTTTGGTGGGTGTTTTCCGTCGCGCTCTGCTGGCTGCTCTCGGTCATCTACATGATCAATCGCGGCTACGGTCGAACTCTCCTTACGCCGGAGCGGATGTCATTTCGCACTTTCTTCAGCCGCCGATCGATCCCGTGGGGGGAAATCACCAATATCGAGAAGCGGCGCCACCAAACACGCAGTGGAGAGTGGTGGGACCTGCGTGTCGTACGCTCGCACGGGCGGCCGCTTGCCATACCTGGCGCATTCAGCAGTCGCGCGGATGACGGTGATTTCGAAGTGAAGTTCACTGTCATTCGTGAGTATTGGGCCCGCTCGGCTCGCACAGAATGACTACCGTCGGGGCCCGAAACCCCCGCCCGCTCCCTGCAGAACCCCGGTCAGGGCCACACCAGGCAGTACGGCTGATGCCCCGCCTCATGCAACCGATGCGAGAAGTCCTGCCACTCGTGCAGCAGTTGGTAGACGTTGAACGCGTCCCGGGGGCCGCCCCGGTCCGGGACCGTCGACCAGATGAACGCCGCCGCGCCCACCGCCTCCTCGCCGATCCCGCGCAGGGGGTCGACGACCGTCATGGGGAGTTTCACGACCGCGTAGTCGGGGTGCAGGACGACCAGCTCCAGGGGCGGGACCTTGTGCAGGGGGACGCCCTCGATGCCCGTGAGGACCATCGCCGCCATCGTCTCCGGCTTGATCTTCGTGAACATGCCGTTCATGCCCAGCTCGTCGCCGCCGAGTTCCTCGGGGCGCATCGAGATCGGGACGCGGGCCGCGGTCGCGCCGTCGGGCGCGCCGAAGTACTTGTACGTCACCCCCACCCGACCACCATTCCTGCTCCCCGTCCGAAGATCGTCCGCTCGGCGTTCAGTACGTCCGTCGAGCCGCTCCGGTTCACCGGGCACACCCTGTACCTGACGTGTTTCCTGCGTGTCCTCCGCCTCGCGCCGGTGCCTTCCCCGCCGGGCACGTCGAGGACCCAGGTCATCAGTCCCCTCGCCCAGTCCGCCACCGCGATGCATATCTCCACCCGACTGCTTTTCTAGGACGCGTCGCCCCCGCCGCGCAACCCGATCATCGTGTCAGTGACCTCCCCCACGGCCGCCCGCCGAAACGTGCGCTGAAACATCTGTCCGCAGGATCTTCGCAGCCTCTGACCACGCCGGGCCGTTTGAGCTGTGTGTATCAGGTCCCAGTCTCGCAGACGACGGCGGCCCGGTGACCGGTTGTCCCACGCCCCTGCCTCCCACCCCCCTGGCCTACCCTGAACAGGTCACTGGCACCCGGAGCCCGACTACGTCGGAGAAGGTCGGAGAAGTCGCAGGTCATGAGCGAACTGTCATATCCGTATGAAGCACCGGCCTCGCAGGCTCTGTTCGACCGCGCGGCGGCCGTCACACCGGGCGGCGTGAACTCCCCGGTCCGGGCCTTCCGCGCCGTCGGCGGCACCCCGCGGTTCATGGTGTCCGGGACCGGCCCGTACCTGACGGACGCCGACGGGCGGGAGTACGTCGACCTCGTCTGCTCCTGGGGGCCGATGATCCTCGGGCACGCGCACCCCGAGGTCATCGCCGCCGTCCAGGACGCCGTCGCCCGCGGTACGTCCTTCGGCACGCCCGGTGAGGGCGAGGTCGCGCTCGCCGAGGAGATGGTCGCCCGGGTCGCGCCGCTGGAGCAGGTGCGGCTGGTGTCCAGCGGGACCGAGGCGACGATGTCGGCGATCCGGCTCGCGCGCGGGTTCACGCAGCGGACGAAGGTGGTCAAGTTCGCGGGGTGCTACCACGGCCACGTCGACTCGCTGCTCGCCGCGGCCGGCAGCGGCGTCGCCACCTTCGCGCTGCCCGACACCCCGGGTGTCACCGGCGCCCAGGCCGGCGACACCATCGTGCTGCCCTACAACGACCTCGACGCCGTGCGCGAGGCCTTCCGGGCCCACCCCGGCGAGATCGCCTGCGTGATCACCGAGGCCTCCCCGGGCAACATGGGCGTCGTCCCGCCCGCCGACGGCTTCAACCAGGGCCTGAAGGACATCTGCTCCGAGAACGGCGCCCTCTACATCTCCGACGAGGTCATGACCGGCTTCCGGACCAGCCGCGCCGGGTGGTTCGGCGTCGACGGCGTGGTCCCGGACCTGATGACCTTCGGCAAGGTGATGGGCGGCGGCTTCCCCGCCGCGGCCTTCGGCGGACGCGCGGACGTGATGGCGCACCTCGCCCCGGCCGGGCCCGTCTACCAGGCCGGCACCCTCTCCGGGAACCCCGTCGCCACCGCCGCCGGGCTCGCCCAGCTCCGGCTGCTCGACGACGCCGCGTACGCGAAGGTCGACGCCGTGTCGAAGGAGATCCAGGGCCTCGTCACCGACGCGCTGACCAAGGAGGGCGTCGCGCACCGGCTGCAGACCGCCTCCAACATGTTCTCCGTGTTCTTCACCGACCGGCCCGTGCGGAACTACGAGGACGCCAAGGCGCAGGATTCGTTCCGCTTCACCGCGTTCTTCCACTCGCTGCTCGCGCACGGCGTCTACCTGCCGCCGTCGTCCTTCGAGTCCTGGTTCGTGTCCACCGCGCACGACGAGCGGGCCGTGCAGCGCATCGCCGACGCCCTGCCGGCGGCGGCCCGGGCGGCCGCGGAGGCGACGGCATGAGCAACGGGACGAGCAGCGACATCACCGTCGTCCACGTCATGCGGCACGGCGAGGTCGCCAACCCGGACGGCATCCTCTACGGGCGGCTGCCCGGCTATCACCTCTCCGAGCTGGGCCGCCGCATGGCCGACCGGGTCGCCGAGCACCTGTCGGCGCGCGATGTGACGTACGTCGTCGCCTCGCCGCTGGAGCGCGCGCAGGAGACGGCCGAGCCGATCGCCAAGGCGCACGGGCTGGACCTCGCCACGGACGAGCGGCTGATCGAGGCCGACAACATCTTCCAGGGCAAGACGTTCGGCGTCGGGGACGGGGCGCTGCGCAAGCCCGGCAACTGGCGGCACCTGGTCAACCCGTTCCGGCCGTCCTGGGGCGAGCCGTACGTCGACCAGGTCGTGCGGATGATGAGCGCGCTGAGCGCCGCGAAGGACAAGGCGCGCGGGCACGAGGCGGTGGTGGTCAGCCACCAGCTGCCGATCTGGATCGTGCGGTCGTACGTCGAGCGGCGGCGGCTGTGGCACGACCCGCGCAAGCGGCAGTGCACACTCGCTTCGCTGACGACCTTCACGTACCAGGGCGACCGGATCGTCTCCGTCGGCTACACCGAGCCGGCCCGCGATCTCGTCCCGGCGCATCTGCTGGCCGGTGCCAAGCCGGTGAAGGGGAAGGGCAAGGCGTTCGGCGCGTAAGCCCTTTCTGTTCCCTTCTGACGCCTCCGTTACGGAATCTGCAAATTTCGACGGAACCTCCCCGTTCATCACGTCCTCTGACTGGGTGACCAGCACGATGTGATGAATCGGGGATGCCATGCGCGCTCTCACCCGCAGGGGAATGCTCGGAATCGGCGCGGGAGCCGCCGCCGTCTCGCTCGCCGGCTGCGGTGGCCTCACGGGCTCGGACGAGTCCGGCCACGCGGACGGTTCCGGCGGCGACAGGGCCCAGGGCGGGTCCGCGCCGAAGCCCGCCGCCCGGCCCATCGGCGACGGCTCCACCGCCTACACCGGCAAGCAGCCCCACCAGCCCGCGAAGCCCGAGCCGCTGGAGCCGGGTCAGACCCCGCCGCAGTTCGTGGTGTTCTCCTGGGACGGCGCCGGCGAGGTCGGCAACGGCCTCTTCCCGCGCTTCCTGGACCTGGCGAAGGAGCACGGCGCGAGCATGACCTTCTTCCTGTCCGGGCTGTACCTGCTGCCCGAGTCGAAGAAGCGCCTCTACGACCCGCCGAACAACCCGCGCGGCGCCTCCGACATCGGCTACCTCACCGACGCGCACATCAAGGACACGCTGAAGAACGTCCGCCGGGCGTGGCTGGAGGGCCACGAGATCGGCACCCACTTCAACGGCCACTTCTGCGGCGAGGCCCACGGCTCGGTCAAGAACTGGACGCCGCGGCAGTGGCGCAGCGAGATCGACCAGGCGAAGTCCTTCGTGAAGGAGTGGCGCACCAACACCGGCTGGACGGACCTGCCGTCGCTGCCGTTCGACTACGACAAGGAACTCGTCGGCGGCCGCACGCCCTGCCTGCTCGGCCAGGACAACCTGCTGCCCACGGCCCGCGAGCTGGGCTGGCGCTACGACGCCTCCTCCCCGGGCGGCCGTCAGGTGTGGCCCGTGAAGCGGCAGGGCATCTGGGACCTGCCGTTGCAGCAGATACCTTTTCCCGGCCGGGGCTTCGAGGTTCTCTCCATGGACTACAACATGCTGGCGAACCAGTCCCTGAACTCCACCAAGGCGCCCGCGCACAACTACCCGGGCTGGCGGGAGCAGTCGGCCCAGGCGTACATCCAGGGATTCAAGCGGGCATACGAGACAAACCGGGCACCGTTCTTCATCGGCAACCACTTCGAGCAGTGGAACGGCGGCATCTACATGGACGCCGTCGAGGAGGCCTTCCAGCACATCGCGCGCGAGAAGGAGAAGGGCGCCGATGTGCGTCTCGTCTCTTTCCGGCAGTACGTCGACTGGATGGACGCGCAGCGGCCCGAGGTCCTGGCCAAGCTCCGCACCCTCGACGTCGGGCAGCAGCCGGCGGGCGGCTGGCGGGAGTTCCTGAAGGCCACCCCCACCGGCTCCGGGACACCCTCCTCAAACGCCGCCTGAAATGCGGTTTTCCGCCCGCATGGGGGGTGGGCGAGATCGGCAGAACGGGCATGCGAAACTTTTCACATGAGTGCCGCCAGCCGCGCTTCCCTGCGCTCGAACCGCACCCGCCGCACCTTCCCGGGCCCCCGCCGCGCCGCCCTGCTCACCGCCGGTGCCGCGGCGGCGGCGCTGACCCTGTCCGCGTGCAGCTCGGGCGGTACGTCCAGCGGAGGCGGTGACACCAACTTCGTCCTGGGCAAGGACGGCATCGCCACCGCCGACAAGGGCGAGCGCGCGGACGCCCCGGACCTGTCCGGCAAGACCATCGACGGCAAGCAGCTCGACGTCGCCGACTACAAGGGCAAGGTCGTCGTCGTCAACGTCTGGGGCTCCTGGTGCCCGCCCTGCCGCGCCGAGGCGCCCGGCTTCGAGAAGACCTGGAAGGACCTCAAGGGCAAGGGCGTCCAGTTCGTCGGCATCAACACCCGCGACACCAGCACCGGCCCGGCCCTCGCCTTCGAGAAGGCGTACGGGGTGACGTACCCGAGCCTGTACGACCCGACGGGCAAGCTGATGCTCCGCTTCGAACGCGGCACCCTCAACCCGCAGGCCATCCCCTCCACCCTCGTCTTCGACCGGGAGGGGAAGATCGCCGCCCGCTCGCTCCAGGCGCTGAGCGAGGAGAAGCTCCGCAAGATGATCGCCCCGGTCCTCGCGGAGAAGTGACGTGACCTCGGCAGTCACCACGCTCGCGGCGACGGGCTACAACGGCACGGTGCTCAACGGCGCCCTGCTGGCGGCCCTGCCCATCGCGCTGCTCGGCGGTCTCGTCTCCTTCTTCTCCCCGTGCGTCCTGCCGCTCGTCCCCGGCTACCTGTCGTACGTGACCGGCGTCACGGGCACCGACCTCGCCGAGGCCCGGCGCGGCCGGATGGTCGCCGGTGCCTCCCTGTTCGTGCTCGGCTTCACCGCCGTGTTCGTCTCCTCCGGGGCGCTGTTCGGCTACTTCGGCGACACGCTCCAGGCGAACCGTGGCGTCCTGTCCAAGGTGCTCGGCGGGCTCATGATCCTCATGGGCGTGTTCTTCATGGGGCTGATGCCCTGGATGACCCAGCGCGAGTTCCGCCTCCACAAGCGGCCCGTGACCGGGCTCGTCGGGGCGCCGCTGCTGGGCGCGCTGTTCGGCATCGGCTGGACGCCGTGCATCGGGCCCACCCTGTCGTCGGTGCTGATCCTGTCCCAGGACCAGGGCAGCGCGGGCCGCGGGGCCCTGCTGACCGTCGCGTACTGCCTCGGTCTCGGCGTGCCCTTCGTGCTCGCCGCGGTCGCCTTCCGCAAGGCCCTCGGCGCCTTCGACTGGGTCAAGCGCCACTATGTGTGGGTGATGCGCCTCGGCGGCAGCATGATGATCGTCACCGGTCTGCTGCTGCTGACCGGCGCCTGGGACCGCATCGTGCAGGAGATGCAGACCTGGTCCAACGGCTTCACTGTGGGGATCTGATCGATGAGCAAGACCAGCACCACCGACCCGGCCCCCGCCGGCGGCCCGGAGGACCAGGACCTCGGCGCCGCGGGATCCCAGCTGTCCACCGCGCCCAAGGAGGACGCGCCCCACCTGCCCTCGCTGGGGGTCATCGGCTGGGCCCGCTGGTTCTGGCGACAGCTCACCTCCATGCGGGTCGCGCTGCTGCTGCTCCTGCTGCTGTCGCTCGGCGCGATCCCCGGCTCGCTCATCCCGCAGACCGGCATCGACGCCACCAAGGTCGCCGAGTTCCGCAAGAACAACCCCACCCTCGGCGACGTCTACGACAAGCTGGGGATGTTCCACGTCTACAGCTCGGTGTGGTTCTCCGCGATCTACATCCTGCTGTTCGTCTCCCTCATCGGCTGCATCGTGCCCCGCACCTGGCAGTTCGTCGGCCAGCTGCGCGGCCGCCCGCCGGGCGCCCCCAAGCGGCTGAACCGGCTGCCCGCCCACACCACGTGGCGTACGACGGCCGAGCCCGAGCAGGTCCGCGAGGCCGCGCTCGCCCTGCTGAAGAAGCGCCGCTTCCGCGCGCACCTCGCCGGTGACGCCGTCGCCGCCGAGAAGGGCTACCTGCGCGAGGTCGGCAACCTCGTCTTCCACCTCGCCCTGATCGTGATGCTGGTCGCCTTCGCCTGGGGCCAGCTGTTCAAGGCCGAGGGCTTCAAGCTGGTCGTCGAGGGCGACGGCTTCTCCAACACCCTCACCCAGTACGACGACTTCAAGTCCGGCAACCTCTTCACGCAGGACGACCTGAACCCCTTCAGCTTCCGCCTGAAGAACTTCACGGGCACCTACGAGATGAGCGGCCCCAACCGGGGCACCCCGCGCACCTACCAGGCGACGGTCGACTACAGCGTGGGCGCCTACGGCAAGGACGAGCACAAGACCATCAAGGTCAACGAGCCGCTCACCATCGGCGACACCAAGGTCTACCTCGCCAGCCACGGCTACGCCCCGGTCGTCACCGTCCGCGACGGCAAGGGCGACGTCGTCTACCGCGACGCCGTGCCGCTGCTCCCGCTGGACGGCTTCGCGACCTCCTCCGGCGCCATCAAGGTGATGGACGGCTACCGCAACGCCAAGGGCCAGAAGGAGCAGCTCGGCTTCCAGGCGTTCTTCGTGCCCACCTACCACGGCGGCGCGATGGTCTCCCAGTTCCCGGCGCTGATGAGCCCGGTCCTCGCGCTGAACGCCTACCACGGCGACCTGGGTGTCGACTCGGGCCTGCCGCAGAGCGTGTACCAGCTCGACAAGACCAACATGAAGGAGTTCAAGGACTCCCAGGGCAAGCTGCTGAAGAAGCTGCTCAAGCCCGGCCAGACGATGCAGCTGCCGAACGGCGCCGGCTCGATCACCTTCGAGAAGGACATCAAGGAGTGGGCGCAGTTCCAGATCACCCAGCAGCCGGCCAGCGGCTGGGCCCTGGGCGGTGCCATCGCCGCGATCTTCGGCCTGGCCGGCTCGCTGTTCATCCAGCGCCGCCGCGTCTGGGTCCGCGCGGTCCGGGGCGCCGACGGCGTCACCGTCGTCGAGATGGCCGGCCTCGGCCGCAGCGAGTCCGCCAAGGTCCCGGAGGAACTGGGCGACCTCGCCGGGATCCTGTACGACCGGGCGCCCGGAACATCCGACCCCGCAGACTCCCCCGACCCCGACCAGGAGCCGGGCACCACGACCCCCGTACCTGCCGAAGGGGCTGAGAAGCAGTGAATCTCGCCGCCGCGACCAACGAGAACCTCGCCAACATCAGCAACACGCTGATCTACTCCGCGATGGCCGTCTACACCCTGGCCTTCTTCGCGTACATCGCCGAATGGCTCTTCGGCAGCCGCAGCAAGGTGGCCCGCACCGCCGCCGCGCTCACGGCCAAGTCCGAGACGAAGAAGGCGCCCGCCGTCACCGTGAACCAGGCGGGCGGCACCGCCGTCCTGGAGCGGCCGAAGGTCACCGTGCGGGCCACGGCCGGCCAGCGCGACGTGCCGGACGGGCCCGGGGCGCACGGCGGTGACGAGCAGGGCGACCTGTACGGCCGGATCGCCATCTCCCTCACCGTGCTCGCCTTCCTCATCGAGCTGGGCGGCGTCATCGCCCGCGCGGCCTCGGTGGAACGGGCGCCGTGGGGCAACATGTACGAGTTCAACATCACGTTCTCCACGGTCGCCGTCGGCGTGTACCTCGGGCTGCTGGCACTGAAGAAGAACGTCCGCTGGCTCGGTCTGTTCCTGACCACGACCGTCCTGCTCGACCTGGGCCTCGCCGTCACGGTCCTGTACACCGCCAGCGACCAGCTGGTCCCGGCGCTGCACTCGTACTGGCTGTACATCCACGTCTCCACCGCGATCTTCTGCGGCGCCGTGTTCTACGTGGGCGCGGTCGGCACGATCCTGTACCTCTTCAAGGACTCCTACGAGAACAAGCTGGCGAGCGGCGGCACGCCCGGCACCTTCGCGACCTCGGTCCTGGAGCGGCTGCCCTCCGCCGCCTCCCTCGACAAGTTCTCCTACCGCGTCAACGCGGCCGTCTTCCCGCTGTGGACCTTCACGATCATCGCGGGCGCCATCTGGGCGGGCGACGCCTGGGGCCGCTACTGGGGCTGGGACCCCAAGGAGACCTGGTCCTTCATCACCTGGGTCGCCTACGCCGGTTACCTGCATGCCCGCGCCACCGCCGGCTGGAAGGGCCGCAAGGCCGCCTACCTGGCCCTGCTCGCCTTCGGCTGCTGGCTGTTCAACTACTACGGCGTGAACATCTTCGTCTCCGGCAAGCACTCGTACGCGGGCGTGTAGGCCCGGGGCGTCTCACCGCCTGGTGGGGGGGCGCGGTCCGCGACCGGCAGGACGATGTCGCGCAGCCGGTCGGCGTACAGCCACAGGTTCTTGTGGGCGACGTCGGTGTCCGGGTGGCGGGCCGCGAACCACAGCCCCTCGTGCAGCCGGGTGACCCAGGCGCAGACCTGGTCGCCGTAGGACACCCGGTCGAACGACGGTCCGGGTGCCGTCGTCCGCTCACGCGTCGTCGGTGTCCGGCCGGTCCCGGTTCCTGGTGCGGCGGTGCCGGGCGTAGCGGTGGGCGCCGGCCGTCGCGGCGACGATCGCCGCCGTCGCGAGCTGCGCGGGCAGCTCTGTGAGCAGCCCGTGTGCGAGGAGCGACAGTACGTGGTTGAGTTGGTCCGACATGGGGGGACTCCTCGGATGGGGTGGGGATGGCGTCGGCGGGCTGCCCGGCCTGTTTCGGTGACGCGGCAAGCCTGCTGGCCGGACGGCCTCGACTCCACTAGTCCGGGTGGTCCCGTGTACAAGTCCGGACAAGTACGGGGCCGTCGACACGGTGAGTGGACCAACTGAACACGCGGGTAGGGGTGTCGGAGCGAGCGGAGGGCGCCGCACCCGCCCCTGGGCGGAGCTGCGGGGTACCTCCGACGAGGCCAACGCCCTCGCCCGGCTGCTCCGCGAGTGGCTGGACCGCGCCGGCCTGCGGCTCGACGACCTGCTGCGCGAGCTCAAGGCCGAGCACTTCGAACGCCAGACGATCCCGAGCCGCAGCACGGTCGCCGACCGCCTGGCCGGCGTGAACCCGCGGTGGGACTTCGTCGAGGCGGTGGCCGACGTCTGCTCCCGGAACAAGGCCGAGCGCGACCGGCTGACCGAGCGGGCCCGCCCGCTGTACGAGGCCGCCGAGCGGGCCAGGCGGGCCGGACGGCGCGGCGGCAGACCGGCGAGCCCGCCCGAGGCGGTCACCGGCCCGGGGCACGGCGGCGCGGAGGCCACGGCCGAACTGGTCGCCGCGCAGCAGCATTCGCTGGCGCTCTCCGACCAGTTGCTGCGGGCGCTGCAGCGCACGGCCGAGTTGGAGAAGGCGCGCAACGACGCCAACCAGATGGTGCTGATCCTGCTCGCCCTCGTCGACAAACTGCACCGCGACATCGCCACGCTCACCGCGGAACGGGACCGGACGATGTCCCGGCTGCCGGGCCTCGTCATGCTCGACGAGGTCCAGGACCGCCTGCGGCACAGCGAGGCGCAGCGCGTCCAGGCCGAGACGGAACTGAGCCGGGCGCGGGCCGAGCGCGAGAAGGCCGACCGGCTGGCCGAGCAGTCCGCCGAGCAGGTGCGCCGCCTGTCGGAGGAGCTGGCGCGGCTGCGCCGGGGCGACGACGACGGGTCCGCCGCCGGGGAGGACGCCGTGCCCGAGCCCGACGCGCTGGTGCCGTCCCCGGTGCCCGGACTCGTCCAGGACGACATCGACGCCGCGCTGACGAAGGCCGCGCACATCCTGGACAACGGCGCGGAACGCCTGGAGCAGCTCGCGGAGGAACTCCAGGACGAGTCGGCCGGGTTGTCCGGCCCGGACAACCCGCTGACCAGCGACGCACGTCCGGACAACCGGCCGGACAACCCGCCGGACCACGCGTCGGACGACGGTCCGGAGTACGTGCCGGACCACGGGTCGGACCATGGACCGGACTACGGGTCGGACATCTCCGTCGTCGTGGACTACGCGGACAACCGCGCCGTCGCCCAGCTCGTCGACAAGGTCCGGTGGGCGCAGGCCAGCGGGCGGGACGACGGCCTGATCGACCTGCTGTGCCTGGCCGGGCGCGACTGGCCGGCCGGGCGCCTGCTCGCCGCCCTGAAGCGGCTGCGCCGGCTGAGCGCGGGCCCCGAAGTCGCCCGGGTGTTCCGGGAGTTCGGGGAGCGGCGCCCCACGCACGGCCTGGTCTCCGCGCTGCCCCTGCTGCCGCGGGACGACGTGCGCGCGGTGATCGCGGCCATGGGGGCGGGCCGTCCGGCCCGGCCCTTCCTGCACGCCGTGGAGCGCCTGCGCGCGGTCGGTCTCTCGGACTTCGCCGGCCAGGCGCTGCTGGCGGCCGGCCGGCTGCGCCCGCTGGACAAGCTCCCGCTGGTGCTGCCCCCGCTGAGAGGGGGCAGGGAGGCGGACACGGTCCTGATCCTGCACGGTGTGTGCGCACGGCCGCCGGAGGAACGGGAAGCGGCCGTGTCCGCGCTGGCGGAGGTGGGGATGCGGGAGGAAGCCGGTTTCCTGCGTGTCGCTGCCGCGGGCTCCGGCAGCACCTCCTCGTGGTTCGACCCCACCGTGCGGGCCCGCCGGGAGCCGGAGCCTCAGGAGCCGGAGCGCCGTACGTCCACGACGCTCACCACGCGGATCCGCATCAACATCCCCGGCTCACGCCCCATCCCGCCGGTCGTGGTGCGGGGGCCGCAGGTCCCTTCGGACCGGGCACCGCAGGACTGATCAGCCGCCCCCTCTCCGACGGTGACCGCGCGACCGTCGACAGGTCGAACCAGTCGGCCGGCGGCTGGTCGTCGAAGCCGAGCACGGAGACGCCTTCGGGCACCGCGATCGTCCCGGTCCTGCCGGTGACCAGGCTCGCGGCCTGCCGGGACACGCGAATTCCAGCCCGCGCGCGGCCTCCTCGACGCGAGCCGGACCTCCGGCGAGACGGTGCGCGGGGAAAGCAGTTGACCGTCCCCTGCCGCCCTCGGGCACGATCACGGTTCCGCCCCGTCCTCGGGCCGCACGAGAAGGAGCCCGCCGTGTCCACCGCCCTCTTCCCGGACCTCACCCGCCCCGGCACGCTGACCATCGGCACGCGGCACGCCGACGGCCCCGACCGCCAACAGACGCTCGTGGCAGCCGAGTCGGGAGCGCTCGGAACCCCGCCGACGGGCCTCGCCGCCGTCAGCTGGTTCCTGAGCACGGACGGGGAGACCGTGCTGACGCTCGCCCAGTGGGACGACGACACGGCCGTTCCGCTCGCCGGGCCGCCCCGCTACCGCCTCGACCGCAGCCTGGCCGAAGACCACGAGACCCGTGTCCCGGGCTGCCTGATCACCGCCGCCTTCGACGTCGACGGGCCCGAGCGGCAGCGCTTCTTCACCGACGCGGTGATCGCCGCCCAGCCGCGTGACGGCGGCCA
Organism: Streptomyces sp. SudanB52_2052; assembly: GCF_964272415.1. Classification (NCBI taxonomy): domain Bacteria; kingdom Bacillati; phylum Actinomycetota; class Actinomycetes; order Kitasatosporales; family Streptomycetaceae; genus Streptomyces; species Streptomyces sp. SudanB52_2052. Next base: position 3,884,003 of record NZ_OZ186796.1, read on the forward strand.
CCCCGGGGCTATCTCCGCCCACTTCCTGCACAGCGTCGACGGCAGCCGGGTGCTGCTCTACACCGAGTGGACCAGCGCCGAGGCCCACCAGGAGGCCGCCGAGGCCGGCGACCACGACAAGGGGCACGAGCTGTTCTCCGGAACACCCGGGGTGCGGCTCACGCACGGTGGGCGGTTCCGTCTCCAGCACGCGCTGCGGTGGACGCCCGCCGGGTGACCGAGCGTCTCGGACACCAGGACGTCACCGCGTGCGAGTCACTTCGTCCCCACCACCCGCAGGGTCCCCACCACCAGCGCCCGCGTCACCGCCGTCACCTCCCGCAGCGACACCCGCTCCGCCGCGCTGTGCGCCACCTGGATGTCCCCCGGCCCGAACTGCAGCGTCGGGATCCCGGCCCCGGCGTACAGCCGCAGGTCGCTGCCGTACGTCGCGCCGCGTTCGCGCAGGTCGGGGCCCCCGGCGGTGTCGGACCAGGCGCCGCGCAGGACACCGGGCAGGGGGTGCCCGTCGGGCAGACGGCCGGGGGCGAACTGGCCGCCGGGCCAGGTCACGGTCGGGGGGTGGGCGCGCAGCCAGGGGTCGGCGGCACAGGCCTCGGCCACGCACTCCTCCAGGGCGCGGCGGGCGTCGGCCGGGTCCTCGTCCAGGCGTACGCCGAGCCGGCCCTCGGCGACGAGCAGGTCCGGGACGCTGCTCGCCCAGTCACCGGAGCGCAGGGTGCCGACGGACAGGGCGTACGGGATGGGGTACTCCGCCAGCAGCGGGCCGGGGTCGGTGTTGCGCACGCCCTCCAGGCGGGCCAGGGCCCGGTGCAGGGGCAGGTAGGCGTCGATCGCGCTCACGCCACGCTCCCGGGAACTGGCGTGGGCGGCCCGGCCGGGCACGGTGACGCGGAACGTCAGGGCACCGGCGTTGGCGGTGATCAGCGTGCCCGCGGTGGGCTCGGCGATGACGCAGGCGTCGCCGCCGTGGCCCCGCAGGAGGGTGCCGAAGGCGCCGAGGCCGCCGTCCTCCTCTCCGACGACGAAGTGCACCGCGATCCGGCCGCGCAGCCGGATCCCGGCCGCGCGGATCGCGGCCAGCGCGGCGAGGTGCGCCGCGAGCCCGGCCTTCATGTCGCAGGCTCCGCGCCCGTGCACGATGTCTCCCTGCACCCGGGGCACGAACGGGTCGCCGTCCCAGGCGGTGAGGTCGCCGGGCGGTACGACGTCGACGTGGCCCTGGAGGATCAGGGTGGGCCCGTCGCCGCCGTCGGGTGTGGTGCCGACCAGGCCCCACGCCTCGTCGCGGGGCGCCTCCGTGCCCGGGAAGTCCGGGTGGGCCCGCAGGGCGGGCAGGTCCATGGACCACAGGTCGGTCTCCAGTCCCAGCCACTCCAGCCGGCCTGCCAGTTGGTGCTGGAGCTCCGACTCGGCGGGGCTGCCGGTCACACTGGGGACGGCTATCAGCTCCTGCACGGTCCGGGCCAGGGCCGCCTCGTCGATCTCCGCCAGGGCGGCGGCCTCCTCGTCACTCAGCACGCTGCCGGTCCTCCCCTCACCCGGGGCACGACGGTCGCGGCCCCGCTCGCATATCTGCTCAGCGCGGGCCGTTCGTACGCGGCGAGGCGCCCCGGGAGCGGTCGGGTGTCAGCCGATGCCGCCGCCCACCGTGAATCCGATCACCGTCCCGCCACCGTCCCGCCGGTACGCGAACGGCGCTCCCCCGTGCGCGAGAGCCACCTCGCGGACGATGGACAGGCCCAGGCCGGAGCCCGGCAGGGAGCGGGCGTCGGCCGCGCGGTAGAAGCGGTCGAAGACGCGGTCGAGGTCCTTCTCGGCTATGCCGGGACCCCGGTCGAGGACCTCCACGCGGATCACGCCGGGCCGGGCGGGCCCCGCGACGACGATCTCGATGGGGGCCGTGCCGCCCTGGTCGAACTTCACGGCGTTCTCCACGAGGTTGGACAGCGCCCGGGTCAGCATCCCGGGCCGCCCGTCGGTCGTGGTGTCGCCGCTCGCGCGCAGCACGATCCGCCGGCCGCTGCGGCGCCGGGCGAGGCCCGCGACCTCGTCCGCGATGTCGGCCAGGTTCACCCGCTGCGGCGGCTCCGTGTCGGACTGCCCGGCCGCGAGGTCGACCAGCTCGTTGACCAGGTCGGTCAGCTCCCGGGCCTCCTGTCCCAGGTCGGCGACGAGCTCCTCGCGGGTCTCCGGCGGGAGTTCGTCGATCCGGCGGAGCAGGGAGATGTTCGTCCGCAGCGAGGTCAGCGGCGTGCGCAGCTCGTGGCCCGCGTCCTGGACCAGGCGGCGCTGGTCCTCCTCGGACTGGGCGAGCCGGCCCAGCATGCGGTCGAAGGCCCGGCCCAGCCGGCCCACCTCGTCATGCCCGGCGACGGGCACCTGGATGCCGAGGCGGCGGGTGCGGGCGACGTCCTCGGCGGCGTCGGTCAGCACGACCAGGCGGCGCGTGATCCGCCGGGCCAGCCACCAGCCGAACAGCCCGGCGGCGATCACGACGGCGGCCATCAGCACGAGCGTCCGCTGCTGGAGCGCCCGCAGCAGGTCCTCGACGTCGCTGAACTCCTGCGCGACCTGCACCGCGCCCCGCCCGCCGCCGAGGGAGACGGTCGCCACGCGGTACACGTCGTCTCCGACGTCGACGTCCTTGTGCTCGGCCACCGCCCCGGACACGTCCGCGGCGGCGATCCGCACGTCGGCACCGGTGACCGGCAGCCCCGGACTGCCCCGGTCGACGACCCGCCCGTCCGGGCCGAGCACCTGCACGTCCGTCCGGGCGGGCCGCACCAGGTCGTGGCCGGGCGCGGCGGACGAGAAGTCGCCGGGCGTCATCCGGTTCTGGCTGACCTCGTCACGCAGGTCCTGCACGACCTCGTCGAACACCGTCTGCTGGTCCACCCGCACCAGCCGGGCCGCCGCGCTGTAGGACAGGATGCCGACCAGGATCGTCACGGCCGCCGTCACCGCCGCGAACGACACCGCGAACGTGGTCCGCAGCGACACCAGCTTCGGCCGCCGCCCGACCAGCAGCCGTCGCAGGCGGCCCACTCAGTCCTCCCGCAGCACGTAACCCACGCCGCGCACCGTGTGGATCAGCTGCGGTGCGCCCGGCTCGTCGAGCTTGCGGCGCAGGTAGCCGACGTAGACGGCGAGGTTCTTCGAGCCGGGCCCGAAGTCGTAGCCCCAGATGCGGTCGTAGATCGTCGAGTGGTCGAGGACGATGCCCGTGTTGCGGACCAGCAGCTCCAGCAGTTCGAACTCGGTGCGGGTCAGTTCCAGCTCGCGCGCGCCCCGCCAGGCCCGGCGCGCCTGCGGGTCCATGCGGATGCCGGCGGCCTCGATGAACCGCTCGGGCACGGGCCGGGGCGCCTCGGCCACCGGCGCGCTCCCGACGCCCACCGGGCTGGTGCGGCGCAGCAGCGCGCGCAGCCGGGCGAAGACCTCCTCGACGTCGAAGGGCTTCACGACGTAGTCGTCGGCGCCCGCGTCGAGACCGGCGATCCGGTCGGCGGTCTCCACGAGGGCCGTCAGCATCAGGATCGGCGTCCGGTCGCCCTCGGCGCGCAGCACGCGGCACACCTGGAGCCCGTCGATGCCGGGCATCATCACGTCCAGGACGAGGACGTCCGGGCGGTTGCGGTGGGCCTGCGCCAGTGCCTCGACACCGTCGGCGACCGCCATGACCTGGTAGCCCTCCAGGGTCAGGGCGCGCTCCAGGGCGTTGCGGATGGCGCGGTCGTCTTCGGCGAGCAGCACTGTTTGGGACACGCGTCCAGTGTGCCAAGCCGACGGGCCCCCGGGAGGGGGCGGGCGGCGCCGGAGCGTCCTTCTTACTGCCCTCTCACCAGGGGACACGCAACCTCGGGCCGGGTGCCTACCGTCCTCTCACCCCCGGGCGCTCGCGAGGCGGGACGCGTGCGTCGGGGCATCCGGCACGTCCGCCGGGCGGCCCACGGCGAACTCCTTGCGCAGCACCGGCACGACCTCCTCGCCGAGCAGGTCGATCTGCTCCAGCACGGTCTTCAGCGGCAGCCCGGCGTGGTCGACCAGGAACAGCTGCCGCTGGTAGTCGCCCGCGTACTCGCGGAAGGCCAGGGTCTTCTCGATGACCTGCTGCGGGGAGCCGACGGTCAGCGGCGTCTGGTCCATGAAGTCCTCCAGCGACGGCCCGTGCCCGTACACCGGCGCGACGTCGAAGTAGGGCCGGAACTCGCGCACCGCGTCCTGCGCGTTCCTCCGCATGAACACGTGCCCGCCGAGCCCGACGATCGCCTGCTCGGGCGTGCCGTGGCCGTAGTGCGCGTACCGCTCCCGGTACAGCTCGACCATGCGCCGGGTGTGGTCGGCGGGCCAGAAGATGTTGTTGTGGAAGAAGCCGTCACCGTAGAACGCGGCCTGCTCGGCGATCTCCGGCGAGCGGATCGACCCGTGCCACACGAACGGCGGTACGCCGTCCAGCGGGCGGGGCGTGGCGGTGAAGCCCTGCAGGGGCGTACGGAACTTCCCCTCCCAGTCGACGCGCTCCTCGCGCCACAGCCGGTGCAGCAGGGCGTAGTTCTCGATCGCGAGCGGGATGCCCTGCCGGATGTCCTGCCCGAACCAGGGGTAGACGGGGGCGGTGTTGCCGCGCCCCAGCATGAGGTCCACCCGGCCGTCGGCCAGGTGCTGGAGCATCGCGAAGTCCTCGGCGATCTTCACCGGGTCGCTGGTGGTGATGAGGGTGGTGGCCGTGGAGAGGATCAGCCGCTCGGTGCGGGCGGCGACGTAGCCGAGCATCGTCGTCGGGGACGAGGGCACGAACGGCGGGTTGTGGTGCTCACCGGTCGCGAAGACGTCGAGCCCGGCCTCCTCGGCCTTGAGCGCGATGGCGACCATGGCCTTGATCCGCTCCCGCTCGGTCGGTGTCCGGCCGGTGGTGGGGTCGGGCGTGACGTCGCCGACGCTGAAGATCCCGAACTGCATGCTCGCTCACCCTCCAGGTTGTTTACCGTTCAACCATACAGTGGAGTGGTGTCCGGAGCACGGCACCTCAGAAGTGGTACGGGTCCCCGGTGTCCAGGACGAGGACCCGCTGCCGGTCGTTCCCCCGATGACGGTCCACCGCCCCGCCGCCCCACACCGTCTCCAGCTCCACCACCACCTCCGACGGCGCGCCCAGCACCCGCACGCGCAGGCCGATCCGCTCCCCCGCCTCCTCCGCGGGCAGCGCCCCCGTCCGGCACAGCACCACCTGCCGACCCGACCGCGCACACCCCTCCGGCAGCTCCTGCCGGTCCGTCAGCGGCTGCGACCACCGCAACCGCACGGTCGCGTCCGAAACGGCGGCCGGGCCGTGGTTGCGCGGGGTGAACGCGAGGTCGACGAGCCCGGCGGACATGACGGCGAACCCGTGATAGGCGAGATCGGCCTCGGGCCCGGCCTCGACGGCATCCGCCGCCGGTACCGCCACCCCCACCACCAGCCCCGCCACGACGGCACCCCCACCACGGCGCGCCACACGCCACGCACACCGCGCACGCACTCGCACTCGCACTCGCACTCGCACTCGCACTCGCACTGCGATGTATCCCACGCCGAGCACACCGCAGGCGCCGTCCATCAGGTGACACCACGCCCGCGGCACCCCACCCCGCATGCCAAGCTGCCCGCATGTCGATCCTGCGTTCCGCCGCCCTCTTCGTCGTCGCCGCGCTGTTCGAGATCGGCGGGGCGTGGCTGGTCTGGCAGGGCGTGCGCGAGCACAAGGGCTGGCTCTGGGCGGCCGGCGGCGTCCTCGCGCTCGGCGCGTACGGCTTCGTCGCGACGTTCCAGCCCGACGCCCACTTCGGCCGCGTCCTCGCCGCGTACGGCGGCATCTTCGTCGCCGGCTCGATCCTGTGGGGCGTCGTCGCGGACGGCTACCGCCCGGACCGCTGGGACATCACGGGCGCGCTGGTCTGCCTCGCGGGCATGGCGGTCATCATGTACGCCCCGCGCGGCAACTGACCGGCCCCCTCGGGGCCTCAGAACGGCTCGTCGGGCAACAGCCCCAACTGGCCGAGGAAATCCATCTCGTCGAAGTACAGCCGGTAGTCGACGATCCGCCCGTCCCGCACGGTGGCGATGTCCACCCCGCGGATCCTGATCTCCTTCTGCGTCGGGGGCAGCGTCTCGCCGTTCGGCAGCGCCAGCGGCCCCGTGTTGCGCCCGCTGAAGATCCCCTCGTCGATGGCCGTGTCACCGACCTCGTAGGAGTGCAACGGCTGGAACGTCGCCTCGGGGACCGCCTCCGTCATCGTCCGCCAGTACTCGACGATGTCGTCGCGCCCGCGGAGCTCGCCCTCGTCCGGCGTGAAGGCGACCGCGTCCTCGGCGTACAGCTCGGCGACGACCTTCAGATCGGCGTGCGTGGTGACCGCGTCCGTGAGCCGGTCCATGACCTCACGTGCCTCGCCCATGATCCACCTCCAGGGAAACGGGGGATCACCCGCCCTCATTCTCCCACCGCGGGGCCCACCTATCCTGGCGGGAAGCCCGGCCGCACACGTCGGCCCGCACCCACGTCCGAGGAGCTCCCATGGCCACCGCCGCCCCGTCCGCAGCCTCCCGCATCGCCGTCGTCACGGGTGCGAGCAGCGGGATCGGCGCCGCCACGGCCCGGCAACTCGCCGCGGCGGGCTACCGCGTCGTCCTCACCGCACGCCGCAAGGACCGCATCGAGGCGCTGGCGGAGGAGATCAACGCGGCCGGCCACCAGGCCACGGCGTACCCCCTCGACGTCACCGACCGCGCGGCGGTCGACGAGTTCGCCACGGCCTTCAGGACGATCGGCGTGCTGGTCAACAACGCGGGCGGCGCGCTCGGCGCCGACCCGGTCGCGACCGGCGACCCGGACGACTGGCGGCAGATGTACGAGACGAACGTCATCGGCACGCTCAACCTCACCCAGGCCCTGCTGCCCAAGCTGATCGAGAGCGGCGACGGCACGGTCGTGGTCGTCTCGTCCACCGCGGGCCACGCCACCTACGAGGGCGGCGCGGGCTACGTCGCCGCCAAGCACGGCGCCCACGTCCTCGCCGAGACCCTCCGCCTGGAGATCGTCGGCAAGCCGGTCCGCGTCATCGAGATCGCCCCCGGCATGGTCAAGACGGACGAGTTCGCCCTGACCCGCTTCTCCGGCGACAAGGAGAAGGCGGAGAAGGTCTACGAAGGTGTCGCCGAGCCCCTCACGGCCGACGACGTCGCCGACACGATCACGTGGGCGGTCACCCGCCCCGCCCACGTCAACATCGACCTCCTCGTCCTCCGCCCCCGCGCCCAGGCGTCCAACACGAAGGTGCACCGAGAGGCGTAGAGCCGGCCGGTCAGCCCTTCACGCACACGACCTGCTTCAGCTTCGCCACGACCTCCACCAGGTCGCGCTGCTGGTCGATGACCTGCTCGATCGGCTTGTAGGCGCCCGGGATCTCGTCCACGACGCCGGAGTCCTTGCGGCACTCCACGCCCCGCGTCTGCTCCTCCAGGTCCTTCGTCGAGAACCGGCGCTTGGCCGCGTTGCGGCTCATGCGCCGGCCCGCGCCGTGCGAGGCGGAGTTGAAGGACTTGTCGTTGCCGAGGCCCTTCACGATGTACGAACCCGTGCCCATGGAGCCCGGGATGATGCCGTACTCGCCGGAGCCCGCCCGGATCGCGCCCTTGCGGGTCACGAGCAGGTCCATGCCGTCGTAGCGCTCCTCGGCCACGTAGTTGTGGTGCGCGCTGATCTCCGGCTCGAAGGCCGGCTTCGCCTTCTTGAACTCCTTGCGGATCACGTCCTTCAGGAGCGCCATCATGATCGAGCGGTTGTACTTCGCGTACTCCTGCGCCCAGAACAGGTCGTTGCGGTACGCCGCCATCTGCGGGGTGTCCGCGACGAACACGGCGAGGTCGCGGTCGACCAGCCCCTGGTTGTGCGGGAGCTTCTGGGCCACGCCGATGTGGTGCTCGGCCAGTTCCTTGCCGATGTTCCGGGAACCGGAGTGGAGCATGAGCCAGACAGAACCGGTCGCATCTGTGCAAACTTCGACAAAATGGTTGCCGCCGCCGAGCGTTCCCATCTGCTTGGTGGCACGTTCGGAACGGAACTTGACCGCCTCCGCCACCCCGTCGAACCGCCCCCAGAACTCGTCCCACCCGGCCGTGCCGAACCCGTGCAGCCGCCCCGGGTCGACAGGATCGGCATGCATCCCCCGCCCCACCGGAATCACCTGCTCGATCCGCGAGCGGAGCCGTGAGAGGTCGCCGGGCAGGTCGTTCGCCGTCAGGGACGTCTTCACCGCCGACATTCCGCAGCCGATGTCGACGCCCACCGCCGCCGGGCAGACCGCGCCCTTCATCGCGATGACCGAGCCGACCGTCGCACCCTTGCCGTAGTGCACGTCGGGCATGACGGCCAGGCCCTTGATCCAGGGCAGCGTGGCGACGTTCCGGAGCTGCTGGAGCGCCGAGTCCTCGACCGAGGCCGGGTCGGTCCACATCCGGATCGGCACCTTCGCACCAGGTATCTCTACATACGACATAGCGTCCTCAATCCCCCGTAAACGAACAGAAGTCCTCAAGAGCACTTACCGGAGCCAAGGTCGACGAAAGGGAAATCGGACCGGCGTCCACGGCTGTGCGTGCGATACACATTGTGTTCATCGGCCGCCCCGCGGCGGCAAGCCAATATCCGCGTCGAGAGGAGCCCCCACGTGCAACGGAAGGCGTACGTACCGGGTATCGCCGCGCTCCTCGCGGCGCTGCTGGCCGGCTGCACCGGCGGCTCGGGCGACGGCGGCACGACGGACGACTCCAACCCGGGGGACGCGGGCACGGCGTCGGCCGCCGCCGAGCCGGGCCGCTACCGCACTCTGCCGGAGCCCTGCACCGCGGTCGGCCACGGCACGCTCGACGAACTCCTGCCCGGCATCCGGCAGATCACCGACGCCGACCAGCGCGAGACGGCCTACGAGGGCGAGGCGACGCTCACCTACGACACCGACCGCAAGGTCGGCTGCCGCTGGAAGGTCGACTCCCGGGACGCCACCGACCACCTGCTCATCGACTTCGAACGGGTCGTCTCCTACGACAACGCCGTCAGCGACGACAGCCAGGCCGAGCAGCTCTTCGCGGAGAAGGAGGCGGCGGCCCACCTGCCCGAGCCGACCGCCACCGAGACTGCCGCCACGGAGACCCCCGCCGCCGGCAGCACCCCGGCGGGCGGCGCCTCGGACGCCCCGAGCGGCTCGGACGCCCCCAGCGGCTCGCCCTCCCCGTCCGGCTCCTCCTCGCCCCCGGCGTCCGCCTCGGCCACCCCGACCGAACTCCAGCCGCGCGTCCTGGAGGAACTGGGCGACGAGGCGTTCCTCGACGACGAGCTGAGCAGTTCCGGTTCGACGGCCAAGCAGCGGACGGTGACTGTGGCGTTCCGCACGTCCAACGTCATCGTGACCATCGAGTACGCCGAGCAGCCGGCGGCGATCGGCGTCGTCCCGGACAGCCAGGAAATGCAGGACAGGGCCCAGAAACTGGCCTCCCGGCTGGCCGAATCACTGAGCGACTGAGCCCCCTTCACGGCCCCTTCACGCGCACCCGCAAAGCACCCGAAGGAAGAACACACCGCTGCCTCACCGCGTACGGTGACCACTCGGACCCGTTCCGACCGCAGGGAATCACGAGCGTCATGAGTGAAGGAACCATGCAGCGACGAGCACAGCGAGAAGAGCGAGAGCAGCGAGTGAAGCGCCTGAGCCGCGTCCTTGTCTGCGCGGCCGCCGTCCCCGTGATGCTGGTCGCAGCCGGCTGCTCCTCGGACTCCGGCTCCGACGGCAGCACGGACAAGGCCGCGAAGGCCGCCGCGTCGGCGTCCGCGAGCCCGTCGCCGACCGTGGAGGCGGCGGCGTACGGCAAGCTTCCGGAGTCCTGCAAGGTGCTGTCGAAGAAGACGCTGGAGGACCTCGTCCCGGAGAGCAAGTCGGGCAAGGAGGGCAAGTCGGACGACATCTCCACGCGCGGCAGCTGCTCCTGGAACAGCCTCGACAACAACGGCGTGAAGGGCTCGCAGTTCCGCTGGCTCAACGTGTCGATGCTGCGCTTCGAGTCGGACGTCACCCGCGGCCCGGCCGACAAGCTGGCGCAGGAGTACTACGAGAAGCAGGTCCAGGACGCGCAGGCCGCGGAGGGCGCCAAGGGCGTCAAGTCGGAGCCGGTGTCCGGGACGGGCGACCAGGCGACGGCCGTCCGCTACGACCTGAAGAAGAAGGAAGGCACCTTCAAGCAGCAGACGATCGTGGCGCGCGTGGAGAACGTCGTCGTCACCGTCGACTACAACGGCGCGGGCCTGGCCGGTGACAAGTCCCCGAGCGCCGACGACCTGCTGAAGGACGCGAAGAAGGCCGCCAAGGAGGCCGTCGCGGCGGTGTCCGAGGCCAACGGCGCGGGCGGCGGCGCGGCGGGCGGCGCGCCGTCCAAGACCCCGTCGAAGGACGAGTCGAAGGCCCCTTCGGAGTCGGCGTCCAAGGCAGCCGCGGACGAGCCGTCGAAGGACGCGTCGCAGTCGCCGTCCAAGAAGCCCGCGTCGAAGAGCTGAACAGGCCCGACGGGAACCGGCCACCCGTTCTCCGGACACATGTGCCACCCTGTTGCGCGCAACAACACGCAAGGGGAGGGGAGTACGGGTGGCCGCGCCACTGCAGCTGACTCGGATGCACCGCGTTCTCATCGGCGTGGTCGTGGCCGGCGCCGTGATCATCGCCGGTATCGGCTTCGCCGGTTCGTACGCGGCGGTCCGCGAGTTGGCCCTGAAGAAGGGCTTCGGGAACTTCTCCTACGTCTTCCCGATCGGCATCGACGCGGGCATCTGCGTCCTGCTGGCCCTGGACCTGCTCCTCACCTGGATCAGGATCCCGTTCCCCCTGCTGCGCCAGACGGCGTGGCTGCTGACGGCGGCGACGATCGCCTTCAACGGCGCGGCGGCCTGGCCGGACCCGCTGGGCGTGGGCATGCACGCGGTCATCCCGATCCTGTTCGTGGTCGCGGTCGAGGCGGCCCGCCACGCGATCGGCCGGATCGCCGACATCACGGCCGACAAGCACATGGAGGGCGTCCGCCTCACCCGCTGGCTCCTCTCTCCCGTGCCCACGTTCCTCCTCTGGCGCCGCATGAAGCTCTGGGAGCTGCGCTCCTACGACCAGGTGATCAAGCTGGAGCAGGAACGTCTCGTCTACCAGGCGCGGCTGCGCTCCCGTTTCGGCCGCTCGTGGCGCAGGAAGGCGCCGGTGGAGTCCCTGATGCCGCTGAGGCTGGCGCGCTACGGGGTTCCCCTGGCGGAAACGGCCCCGGCGGGGCTGGCGGCGGCGGGCATCGAGCCGGCGTTGATACCGCCGCCTCCGCCGCAGACCGAGGTGACGGCGGGCCGTCGGGCCGAGGGGCCGGCACCGGACCCGCAGCGGGCGGCGCCGGCCGGCGAGCAGCGCCTGGAGCTCGACAGCGGCCCCGAGGCCGAGTACCCGGAGCAGGAGTCCGTGCCGGACCAGAGCCCGTGGTTCAACACCCCGCGCGAGGTCGAGTACCAGGGCGGCTACGACCCGAACTACGACCCCGCCGAGCACTACGCCCAGTGGATCGCGGAGCAGCAGGAGGCGGAGCAGTACCAGCCGCAGTACGACCGTGAGCCGCCGTCCCCGGAGGACACCGGCAGCTTCCCGATACCGGTGGGCCCGAACCGCACGCGGGAACTCGGTGAGGGCGGCGGCACGCCCCCGGCCCCCGAGCCGGACGAGGAGGCGTACTACCAGGTGTTCCGCCAGTCGATAGACGGCAGCTACCCCACGCCCCGCGCCCTGGGCGACAACATCCAGGCCACCTACGGCACGACGCTCAGCCCCGGCGAGCTGAAGTCCCTCGTGGAACGCTTCCAGAAGCGCCACACGGCGGAGCTGGAAGAAGACCACATCGCGTAGGCGCAGAAGACCACATCGCGCGGGCGCACAAGCGAACACAGGAGAAGGGGCCCTCACCCGAGGGCCCCTTCTTTCACGACGGTGACTACTCCCCGAGCAGGTGCCGGACCCGCTCCTGCCCCACCGCCAGCAGCAGCGTGGGCAGGCGCGGCCCCGTGTCGCGCCCGACGAGCAGGTGGTACAGCAGCGCGAAGAAGGACCGCTGGGCCGTCTTGATCTCCGGCGGGAGTTCCTTCGGCGTGGCGTCGGCGGAGAACCCGGCCTGCACCTTCGGCACGCCGTACACGAGGTGGGTCAGCCCGTCGAGCGACCAGTGCTCGGCGAGCCCGTCGAGCAGCAGCCGCAGCGACTCGCGGCCCTGCTCGTCGAGGGACTTCAGCAGCTCGGCGTCGGGCTCGTCCCGCACGATCGTCCGCTGGTCGGCGGGGACGTGCGTGTTGATCCAGGCCTCGGCCTTGTCGTACCGGGGCCGGGCCTCGTCGAGCGAGGTCAGCGGCTGCTCCGGGTCCAGCTCGCTGAGGATGCGCAGCGCCTGGTCCTCGTGCCCGGCGGTGATGTCCGCGACGGACGCGAGCGTCCGGTAGGGCAGCGGCCGGGGCGTGCGGGGCAGCTCGCCGGCGGCCGTGCGTACGGCGCGGGAGTGCGCGGCGGCGTCGGCGGGCAGGGCGCTGCCGTCGGTGACCTTGGCGTCGAGCCGGTCCCACTCGTCGTAGAGCCGCTGGATCTCCTGGTCGAAGGCGACCTTGAAGGACTGGTTGGGGCGGCGGCGGGCGTAGAGCCAGCGCAGCAGCTGCGGCTCCATGATCTGCAGGGCGTCGGCCGGGGTGGGCACGCCGCCCTTGGAGGAGGACATCTTCGCCATGCCGGAGATGCCGACGAAGGCGTACATCGGGCCGATGGGCTGCCTGCCGCCGAAGATCCCGACGATCTGCCCGCCGACCTGGAACGACGACCCCGGGGAGGAGTGGTCGACGCCGCTCGGCTCGAAGACGACGCCCTCGTAGGCCCACCGCATGGGCCAGTCGACCTTCCAGACCAGCTTGCCGCGGTTGAACTCGTTGAGCCGGACCGTCTCCGAGAAGCCGCACGCGGTGCAGGCGTAGGTCAGCTCGGTGGAGTCGTCGTCGTAGGACGTGACGGTGGTGAGGTCCTTCTCGCAGTTGCCGCAGTACGGCTTGTACGGGAAGTAGCCGGCGGAGCCGGAGCTGCCGTCGTCCTCGGCGGCCGCGCCGGAGCCCTCGGCGGCCTCCAGCTCGGCCTCGTCGACCGGCTTCTGCCCCTGCTGCTTCTTGGCCGGGGCCTTCTTCGTCCGGTACTGGTCGAGGATGGCGTCGATGTCGCCGCGGTGCTTCATGGCGTGCAGGATCTGCTCGCGGTACACGCCGGAGGTGTACTGCTCGGTCTGGCTGATCCCGTCGAACTCCACGCCGAGCTCGGCCAGCGACTCGATCATCGCGGCCTTGAAGTGCTCGGCCCAGTTCGGGTGGGCGGAGCCCTTGGGCGCCGGGACGGACGTCAGCGGCTTGCCGATGTGCTCGGCCCAGGCCTCCTCGTCGACCCCGGCGATGCCCTTGGGCACCTTGCGGTAGCGGTCGTAGTCGTCCCAGGAGATCAGGTGGCGCACCTGGTGTCCCCGGCGGCGGATCTCGTCGGCGACGAGGTGCGGGGTCATGACCTCGCGGAGGTTGCCGAGGTGGATGGGGCCGGACGGGGACAGCCCGGACGCGACGACGACGGGTTTGCCCGGGGCCCGGCGCTCCGACTCCTCGATGACCTCATCCGCGAAACGGGAGACCCAGTCGGTGGTCTCGGTGCTCTGAGCCACGATCGGCACGTCCTTCTTTCTGCATCGGGCAGCCGGTACGGTCGCACGGCTGACCGCAACATTGTCCCAGACCCCCTCGCGCCCGGAAAAACGGCTTTACCCCCATGGGATACTGGGCGTGTCTATCGATTCCCTCGAGGAGAACGGCACCTTTACCTATGGCCTCGGTCACGTCCCTCAGCGACTCCGTCCATCAGCGCCTCGCGGCGGCCCTGTCGGCAGCCCTGCCGCAGGCCGGCTCCGCGGACCCGCTGCTGCGACGAAGCGACCGGGCCGACTTCCAGGCCAACGGGATCCTGGCCCTGGCGAAGAAGGAGAAGGCGAACCCGCGGGAGCTGGCGACGCAGGTCGTCTCCCGGGTCGAGTCGGGTGAGCTGCTGCAGGACATCGAGGTCTCGGGGCCCGGCTTCCTGAACATCACGATCACCGACCGGGCGATCACGGAGAACCTGGCCGCGCGGTACGCGGACGACACGGGCCGCCTCGGCGTGCCCACGGCCGAGCACCCGGGCGTCACGGTCGTCGACTACGCCCAGCCGAACGTGGCGAAGGAGATGCACGTCGGTCACCTGCGCTCCGCGGTGATCGGCGACTCGGTGACGCGGCTGCTGGAGTTCACGGGCGAGTCGGTGGTCCGCCGCCACCACATCGGCGACTGGGGCACCCAGTTCGGCATGCTGATCCAGTACCTGGACGAGCACCCGCACGAGCTGGACCACGAGTCCGCCGAGGTGAGCGGTGAGGAGGCGATGTCGAACCTGGACCGCCTCTACAAGGCCGCCCGCAAGGTCTTCGACTCCGACGAGGAGTTCAAGACGCGCGCCCGGCGCCGGGTGGTCGACCTCCAGGCGGGCGACCCGCAGACGCTCGCCATGTGGCAGAAGTTCGTCGACGAGTCGAAGATCTACTTCTTCTCCGTCTTCGAGAAGCTGGACATGGAGGTCCGCGACCCCGACATCGTCGGCGAGTCCGGGTACAACGACATGCTGGCGGAGACGTGCCGCCTCCTGGAGGAGTCGGGCGTGGCGGTCCGCTCGGAGGGCGCGCTGTGCGTGTTCTTCGACGACGTCAAGGGTCCGGACGGAAAGCCGGTCCCGCTGATCGTGCAGAAGTCGGACGGCGGCTACGGCTACGCGGCGACCGACCTGTCGGCGATCCGCGACCGCGTCTTCAACCTCAAGGCGAACACGCTGCTGTACGTGGTGGACGCCCGCCAGTCGCTGCACTTCAGGATGGTCTTCGAGACGGCCCGCCGCGCGGGCTGGCTGAACGAGGACGTGCACGCGGTGCAGCTGGCCTTCGGGACGGTCCTCGGCAAGGACGGCAAGCCGTTCAAGACCCGTGAGGGCGAGACGGTCCGCCTGGTCGACCTCCTCGACGAGGCGATCGACCGTGCGTCGGCCGTGGTCCGGGAGAAGGCCCAGGACCTCTCGGAGGAGGAGATCGCCGAGCGCGGCGCCCAGGTGGGCATCGGCGCGGTGAAGTACGCGGACCTGTCGACGTCGGCGAACCGGGACTACAAGTTCGACCTGGACCAGATGGTCTCGCTGAACGGCGACACGTCCGTCTACCTCCAGTACGCCTACGCCCGTATCCGGTCGATCCTGCGCAAGGCCGGCGAGACCCGCCCGGCCGCGCACCCGGAGCTGGAGCTGCACGCGGCGGAGCGCGCGCTCGGCCTGCACGTGGACTCGTTCGGGGCGACGGTGGCGGAGGCGGCGGCGGAGTACGCCCCGCACAAGATGACGGCGTACCTGTACCAGCTGGCGTCGCTGTACACGACGTTCTACGACAAGTGCCCGGTGCTGAAGGCCGAGTCGCCGGAGCAGGTCGAGAACCGCCTGTTCCTCTGCGACGTCACGGCCCGCACCCTGCACCAGGGCATGGCCCTGCTGGGGATCCGGACGCCCGAGCGGCTCTGACGGTGTGGGGTGGCGGCGAACCGCGCCGGTCACCCCGCACCCCGGTGACAACTCCCTTTCGCCCCAGTACAGTTGCATATTCCTTCAGCACTGCGGGCGGACGACGCGGTCTGGTGCGGGTGATCGACACGGGGGAGTCATGATCATCTCTGAGGAGTCGCGGGCCGCGGGGGCCGCCGTCCTGGAGCGTGGCCTGGCCGTGCCGGGACAGGCCGGCGGCCGTTTCCGGCCGGGCGGCAATCCGCACACCGAAGAGCACACCACGGTGCTGCCGGAGCCGGCCAAGTCCGCCGCCCTGACGGTCGATCCGCCCGCCCGGCTGGACAACCTCCCCGCGCTGCCGTCGGCCCCTTTCGTCGGGCGCACGGACGACCTGGGCCGGTTACGCACCTCCCTGCGGTCCGGCGGCGGGGTCGTCACCCAGAAGGCCACGACCGCGCTGAGCGGTCTCGGCGGCATCGGCAAGACCACCCTGGCGCTGCACTACGCGCACCGGAGCGAGGGATACCGGCTCGTGTGGTGGATCACCGCCGAGAGCGAGGAGAGGATCGCCTCCGGCTTCGGTGAGCTGGCCCTGCGCCTGTACCCGGAGTGGGCCCGCCGGGCCACCGCGAAGGAGCGCACCGAGTGGGCGCTGCTCTGGCTGGAGAACCACTCCGACTGGCTGCTGGTGTACGACAACGTGGAGCGGCCCGAGCACCTCACGCCGTTCCTGGGCCGACTCCTCGACCGTGGCCACCAGTTGGTCACGAGCCGGTGCCGCACCGGCTGGCCCGAGGGGGCCCGCCTGGTCAGCCTGGACGTGCTGGACCACGGGGAGGCCGTCGACCTGCTGTGCGCGACGGCCGGCCTGGGCGAGGACCGCTCCGCCGCCGAGCGCGCGCAGGCCGCGCGGCTCGCCGAGGACCTGGGGCACCTGCCGCTGGCTCTCACGCAGGCGGGCGCCTATCTGCGGGAGACCGGCATCGGCTTCGCGGCCTACCAGGCGAAACTGGCCCGCGTGCCCGACGCGGTGCTCAACGACGGGGCGGGCCGCTCGGGCCGTACCATCGCCCAGATCTGGCGCACCAGCCTGGAGTCCATCCGTTCCCGGCGTCCGCTGGCCGTGCCGCTGCTGTACACGCTGGCCTGGTTCGCGCCGGAGGCGGTGCCGCGCGGGGTGCTGCGGCATCTGGGCCGGCCCGAGCGCGAGATCGAGGAGGCGGTCGACGCGCTGCGCGACTACCACCTGATCGGCTCCGGCTACAACGGCCTCACCATGCACCGCCTCGTCCAGCAGACCCTGCGGCACGCCGAACCGTCCGAGGTGCCCGAGGCGCGGGACCTCGCCGAACGGGCGCTGGCCGCGGAACTGTCCGGCGCCCCGGCCAAGCGCTTACGCCGGCTGCTCATCCACGTCCAGGCGCTCGCGGAGACCGGACCGGCCGCGGAACCGGGCGCCGAGGCGATCGAGATGTACCGGCGGGGCGCCGACGAACTGGCGGCGCGGGAGCAGCACGTACGGGCGATCCCCCTGATGACGCGGGCCGTCGAGGGCAGCGAGGCGCTGTTCGGGGTCGACGACGACACCACGCTCGACCACCGCGACCGGCTGGCCGAGTGGCACGCGAAGGCCGGCGATCCGGCGCGGGCGGTCCGGCTGTGCCAGAACGTGTACCTCGACCGCCGCCGCCGGTGCGGCCCGGACGCGAAGGAGACCCTGGCCGCCCGGGAGCGGCTGGCGTACGCGTACCGCAAGGCGGGCGACGTGATCCGGGCGGTCGAGGAGCTCACGGCCGTGGTCGCGGACCGGCGCCGGATCCAGGGCGAGGAGCACCCGGACACGCTCGGCAGCCGCAACAACCTGGCCTACGCGCTGCAGACGGCGGGCCGGTACCAGGCCGCCGTCGAGGAGTTCGCGGCGGTCGTCGCCGACCGGGAGCGTCTCCTGGGCGAGGGGCACCGGGACACGCTCGCCAGCCGCACCAACCTCGCCTACGCGTACCGGGAGGCGGGTGACCACCGCACGGCGCTGGCCCTCTACGAGCAGGCGGTGGAGGACCGGCTGCGGGAGCACGGCCCGGACCACCCCGACACGCTCACCAGCCGCGGCTGGCTGGCCGCGGCGCACTCCGCCGCGGGTGATCCGCGGCGGGCGGTGGCCCTGTACCGCGAGGTGGTCACCGACCGGGAGCGCGTGCAGGGCCCGGACCATCCGGACACGCTGCGCAGCCGGAAGGACCTGGCGTACGAGCTGTCCGAGGCGTACGGGCCGGACGCGGCCCTGCCGGAGTTCGAGTCACTGGCGGCGGACAGCGCCCGGATCCAGGGGCCGGACCATCCGGCGACCCTCGACTACCGCGACGACATCGCGGAGGCCCACCGGGAGCGGGCCGACTACGTCCGGGCGGTCGCGGAATACGAGGCGGTGATCGTCGACTATGCGCGGGTGCGGGGTCCCTACCACCGGGACACGCTGCGCGCGCGGGAGGCGCTGGCCTTCACCCGGCAACTCATGGGGGACCACCGCCGCTCGGTCCGTGAGCGCCGCGCACTCGTCGCGGACCGCACCCGCGAACAGGGCGCTGATCACCCGGCGACCCTCACCGCGCGTGCCCATCTGGCCTTCGCCCTCCGGGAGGCCTCCGATCTACCGGCCGCCATCGAGGTGTTCGAGGAGCTGCTGCGGGACCGCACCCGGGTCCTCGGCCCCGAGCACCCCGATGTGTTCGCCACACGCGAGGCCCTGGCCCGCACCCGCCAGTGGACGGGCGACCACCAGCGCGCGGTCGCGGATCTCGAGCAGCTGCTCCGGGACATGGAACCGCTCCTGGGCCCGGACCATCCGCGCGTCCTGTCGATCCGCCACTCCCTCGCCCAGGTGTTCGCCGAGGAGGAGCGTTACGCGCGGTCGCTGGAGCTGTACGGCCGGCTCGTGGAGGTCTACGAGCGGGTCTACGGCGCCGATCACCCGTCGTCCCTCGGCATGCGGTCGTGGCTGGGCGCGACACTCCGCTCGGCCGGTGAGTACGGCCAGGCCGAGGAGGTGTTCGACGCGCTGCGGGCCGACCGGGCGCGGGTGCAGGGCGCGGACCATCCGGACACGCTCGAAACCGACAGCTGGCGCGCCTGGGTCTTCCGTTCGGCGGGGCAGCACCGGCGCGCCATCTCGGTCTACGAGGAACTGGTCGCGGCCCGGGCCCGGGTCCTGGGCGTCGAGGCGCAGGCGACGCTGAACTCCCGCAACGGCTTGGCGCTGGCCCGGCTGGGCGCCGACGACCACGAGGGCGCGATCGCCGGGTTCACCGACCTGCTCGCCGACCGCCGCCGGCTGCTGGGCGACGACGCCCCGGACACGCTGCTCATGCTGGAGAACCTGGCCGACGCCTGCTCGGCCGCCGAGCACCACGACCGGGCCATCGCCCTGTACGAGGAAGCCGTCGAGGCGTGGACCCGGGCCTGGTCGGCCACTCATCCGCGCACCCTGCGCGCCCGGCGGGACCTGGGCCTGGTGCAGAAGGCGGCCGGCCGCCACCGGGAGGCGCTCGCCACGCTGGAGTCGGTGCTGGAGGAGCGCGGGCGCCTGTTCGGGCCCGATCACCCGCAGGTGCTCGACGTCCGCATCGACCTGGTCAGCGCGTCATGCGCGTCGGGCGACTACCGCCGCGCCGCCGAACTCGCCGACCGGCTGGTCGCCGACTGCGCCCGGGTGCGGGGCCGGGACCACGTCACGACACTGAACGCGCGCACGTGGCTGGCGCACGCGTGGGCGCGGTCCGGGGCGTACCAGCGGGCGATCATCGCGTTCGAGGGGCTGGTGGAGGACCGGACCCGGTTCCACGGCGCGGACCACGGCGAGACGCTGGCGACCAGGTACCTGCTGGCGACTGCCGTCGCCGAGCGCTGGGACTACGAACAGGCCGTCCGGCTCGGCCAGGACCTGGTGAACGACCTCGCCCGGATTCACGGAGCCGGCAGTCCGCAGGCCTTCGACGACCGCACGATGCTGGCCCGCTGGCGGGAATGCACCGGCGACCGGGCGGGCGCGCTGCGGGACCTGGACGCGTTGCTGCGCGACCACGAGCGGGCGCTCGGTCCCGAGCACCCCGAGACGCTGGCCCTGCGGCGGACCATCGCCTGGGTCTGGCTGGGGGCGTCCACCGCCCGCCGGGCCGTCGAGACCGCCGCGAGCCTCGTCGACGACTCGACCCGGGTCCTGGGCGCGGACCACCCGAGGACGCTGACCGCGCGCGCCACCCTCGCCTCCGCGCACAGCGCGGCGGGTGAGATCGCCACCGAGCTGCGGCTGCGGGCCTCGCTCGTGGACGACCGTGTGCGGATCCACGGCCCCGACCACAGTGCGGCCCTGGCCGCGCGCCGCGGCCTGGTCTCGGCACGGCGCCGGGCCGGCCGGCGCGTGCTGAGCGTCCGGGACGCCCTGGCCCTGGTCGAGGACAGCGAACGCGTCAGGGGCCCGCTGCACCCCGACACCCTCGGATGCCGCAACCTCCTGGGGCACACCTGCTGGGAGGCGGGCGACCCGCACCGGGCAGCCGCGGTGTTCGAGGAACTCTGGAAGCAGTGCGAGGAGGTCCTCCCCGAGGAACACGAGACGACGTTCTGGGTGCGCGGCAACCTGGCGTGGCTGACGGCGGACACCGGTCCGGCCGAGGACGCGGTGCGGTGGGCCCGGAACCTGGTCGACGACGCCACGGAGCTCTTCGGCCCGGACCACCGGCGCACCCTGGAGGTGCTGCCGGTGCTGGCGCACGCCCTGGGGCAGGCGGACGAGCCGCAGCAGGCCCTGGAGGTGCTGCGGGACCTGTTGCGCCGCACCGCACGGCTGCTGGATCGGCCGGAGTACCCGGAAACAGTCGATGACGTGGTCCGCGTCCACCAGCGGGCTGCCGAGCGGGACGGCGAGCCGACGTCGACAGGCCGGCCGGCGGAGGACGAGGACGAGGACGACATCCTGCTGGGCGTGCTCGTCGAGATGTTCGCCGCCCGCTTCGGCGGCTTCCTCCCCACCCTGGCCACTCAACTCGCCCACGCCGTCTCCGACGCGGGCGACCCCGCGGCCGCGGTGGCCCTGCTGAGGGCCGTGCACGCCGGACGCGCCCGGATGTTCGGCCCGGACCATCCGGACACCCTGGAGAGCCTCGCCGAGCTGGCCTTCGCCTGTCTGGAGGCCGACGACCCGGGCTCGGCGCCGTCCCACGAGGAGCTGCTCGCGCGCTGGGAGCGGACGTTCGGCCCGGACCACCCCGACACGGCGGAACTGCGCTGGCGGCTGCGCACCGCACGCCCTGCCTGGCGGGCCCGGCTGACCCTGGTCACGGACGACGTGACCGCCGGCCGTCCCGTCACGATCGAGGTCCGGCTGGAGCGGGAGGAGAGTGCGGCGGCGACCGCGCCGCCTCGGCTGATGGTGGCCGTCAGCTGCCCCACGGCGACCCTGGTCGAGCCGGCCACGGCCGAGTACGAGCCCGGCGGCGCCCCCACGCGCTTCACCCTGACCGCCTCCGAGCCGGGCGCCCACGACGTCCGCTTCACCCTGTACGACCACGCGTCGGGGTTCGTGCTGCAGGAACTGAAGACCGTTGTCCACGTGCAGGGTGCCAGGGAGGGCTGACCCGGATGCCGCAGGAAATGGCCGTGGAGGTAGTGCGGGACCCCTCCCACGGCTTCACAGGGGTACCGCCGCAGCCCGGGAGCACACCGCGTCCGCCGGAGGGGGAGCGCCCGGCGGAGCTGCGGGTGAAGCTGTACCGCACCAGCGAGAAGATGCTGACGATATTCGCCTGCGCCCCGGACCTGGCCGCCCCGCGCTGGCACGAGGCGCCGTTGGAGGTCTCCCCCGACGACCTGCGGGAGCGGGCCGACCGGCTGCGGAACCGGTGGCACGACCTGGTGGTGTACTACCAGAGCGAGGGCGACGAGCTCGGGACACAGGTCGGCAGCCGTCCCTTCGCGGAGGCCGCCGACCTCAGCGAACTCGCCGACCGGGCCGAGTCGGTGACGGCCCGGCTGGCCGAGGAGGGCTACGACCTGCTCGACGTGATGCTGCACGGCAGCGGCTACGACCTCGGCCGGTTCCGGGAGTTCCTGTTCACCGCCCTCGGCGGCAAGGAACCGCTGCGCGTCAGCTTCGACTCCGAGGTGCATCTGCCCTGGCCCATGCTCGCCGTGGACCCCTCGACGTGTGCCTCGCCCTGGGAGGCGTTCCTGGGACACCGGCACCAGGTCGAACAGACCACTTCCCGCTACCCCTGGGACCACGCCCCGCTCGGCGACCGGGACCTGGCCACGACCAGCCTCAACAAGGACGACGCCCTGGACCTCGTGGGCCGCGCGCGGGAGGTGCACAAGCTGCTGGAGGAGCGCTCGCGGCTGATCGTCCGCTCCCACGGCAGCGACCTGCTGCACGCGCTGGCGGCGCCCGTGCTCAACGAGGACGTCATGTACTTCTGGTGCCATGGCCGCATGGTGCACAGCGGCCCGTCGACCCCGGGCCTGTCCATCCGGCTCTCCGACGACGAACACATCGACGGCCCGGTGGTGTCCCGGAAACGACGCCGCTTCCGCCGCGACTCCCACGCCAGGTTCAAGCCGTTCGTGCTGCTCAACGCCTGCGGCACGGCACGGGCGGCGGCCCCCGGCAGGCTCAAGCACCTCGGACAGGAACTGATCGACATGGGTGCCGACGGCGTCCTCGCCCCCCAGATCGACATGCCCCAGGACTTCGCGACGGAGTACGCGTACGCGTTCCTCGACCTGTACCTGACCGGCCGTTACACCGCGGGCGAGATAAGCCTGCTGCTGGTGCGGCGCTTCGCCTCGGAGTTCCGCAACCCGCTCGCTCTGGCCTACGCGCTGCACTGCGGCATCGACAGCAGGCTGAGGCTCGCCTCGTGACCGCCCCGAGCACCCGGTTGCCCGCGCCGGTCGAGATCGACCTGGACGAGCGGGGCCGGCTGACGCTGCCGGGCGGCGGCACACCCGTGCCCGCGAACCGCGTCGCCGAGCACCTGGCCCGGAGGCTGACCGTGCCGCGCTGGGCGACGGACATCCACGTGTACGTGCACGGCTGGCAGACCGCGCCGAGCAGCGCCACCCGGACCGCCCTGCGCCTGGTCCGGCAGTCCCTGGACCTGTACGAGGCGGCGCCCGGCCGCTATCCGGAGCTGAAGACGGGCTACCGCCCCTGGTGCGTGGTGGTGCGCTGGCCGTCGTCCAGCCTGCCGACGCTCGGGGGCTACCGCAGGATCCGCGACCGTGCCCACGCGATGAGCGCCGAGGGCACCGGGCACGCGCCGTACGTCCTCGGCCATCTGCTCGGCTACCTGGACGCCGAACGCGCCGACCCGAGGGGCCCGGCGGTGCTGGCCAACCAGAACGGACAGTTCCTGCACCTCGTCGGGCACTCCTTCGGCGGGCGGTTCCTGTGCGAGGCGGTGCAGCGGGCCGCCGAGCGGCCTCCCGTGCTCGGCTGGAGCACACCGCACGACCCCCGCCGCCCGTTCACCGTGGACAGCGCCCTGATCTTCCAGATGGCCGCCCCGCGCGACGCCTTCGTCCGGCACTTCGGAACGTTGTTCCCGCGCGCGGGCCATCCGGGCGCACCGCTGCGCGGCCCCCTCGTCCTGACGCACTCGCGCTGGGACCGGGCCACGGGCTTCTGGCACCTGCGCGCCGAAAAGGCGCCCGGTATCGGTCACTCGGGCACCGGTGCGGCGCCGGTTCCGCAGTTCACCACGAAACTGCTGCCGACCGACGAGGCGTACGAGCAGGCCACGCTGGACCACCGGCTGGTGAACGTGGACGCCGACTGGCTCTACCGCGGCAGCCGGCGTACCCGGCTGCATCCCTCGGGCGCCCACTCCGACTTCCTGCGACCGGAGTCCGCGCACCTGCTGCTGACCCTGGCGGAGCGCTCCCGCTGACGGGAACGGCCGGGGCGGACGGGGTCAGCGGTCGGGAGCGACGCCCGCGTCCGACAGGGCCGGTTCAGCGCTGGGCGGTGCTGTTCGCGCCGTCCAGGGCCTCCCGGACGATGTCGGCGTGCCCGGCGTGCTGGGCGGTCTCCCGGATCAGGTGCAGCAGGATCCGGCGCGCCGACCAGTGCTCGGGCTCGGGCGGCGACCAGGGGGTCCTCGGCAGGGGCACGCCGCGATCGAGGTCCGGCAGCCCGGTCACGGCATCCTCGGTGGCCCGGGCGGCCGCCGCGTAACGCTCCAGGAGGCCGTGCAGTGTGTCGCCCCCGGTCATGCGGTACTGCTCCATGTCCAGCATGCCGTCGGGCAGTTCACCGTCGCCGACGACCATGATCCGCGTCCACGCCTCCTCCCCGCTCGCGAGGTGCTTCACGATCCCGCCGAGGGTCAGCTCACTCACGGTCGTGCGCCGCGCGGCCTGCTCGTCGGTGAGTCCGCGCACGGTGATCAGCAGCAACTCCCGCTGCTCCGCGAGCGCGTCCAGCAGGTCCGTCTTCTCCCAGGAAGTGGTCATGGCAGGACCGTAGAGAGCAATTAGGTCAACCGCTGTCCCCTGCCTGACCGGTCCTGCCCCCGGTCGGGATCCCTCGCCGGGCCGGCCCGATTGTCAGTGGCCGGCTCTACAGTCACCACCATGGCGACACTTCCGAACCCCCTGCCCACGCTGGCGGCGGACCCTAGCGGCCGCGCGCTCGGACTGCACCTCCCCGCCGGGGCACTCGTGGACACGACCGACGAGGGCCCCTGGCACGAGCCGCTGCTGTGGCGCGCGGACGAGCGGGCGGTGCCGGGCGGCTGGACGGCGCTGGAGCCGGCCCGCCGCACGGGTCTGCTGCCGGTCGTCCTCGACGTGGGCGACGGCCACGGCGAGCCGGACCGCTGGGAGTTGATGCCCGGCGAGATGTCGTACCCCGGGGGCCACGACGCCGAGGAGGTCCTCGCGGAGTTCTGGGAGGAGTACGCCGGAGACGCCGAAGCGTGGCCCGGCCTGGCCGGACCCGGCCCACAGCACCACGCCCGGGACCAAGAGCAGGACCACGACCAGGACCAGGACCACGACCAGGACCAGGACCCGGACGCGGTCGCGACCCGCGTCGCGGACTCCCTGCTCGCCGACGGCGGCCCCCTCAAGGCACCGCACCTCGCCCTCGTCCCGGCCCGCCGCAGCGCCGACATCCCGACGGCGATCGGCTGGACCGGCCCGGCGAACCACGAGGGCGACACGGCCCGGCTCAGCGCGGTGCTGCGCTCCTGGGAGGACCGCTTCGGCATACGTGTCGTGGCGCTCGGCTTCGACCACCTGCTGGTGTCCGTCGCCGCCCCGCCCGCCACCCTGGCCGAAGCGGAGGCCCTCGCCGCCGAGCACGTCGCGTTCTGCCCGGCCACCATCGGCCCGGACGGCGACGCCACCCTGCGGGCCTACGCCGAGCACCGGATCCTCGCCCAGCCGACCTGGCACTTCTGGTGGGACTAGAGCCTGGACACCCTCAGTCGGTCAGCAGCGTCATCCCCTCCGGCGCGGTGATGCCGAACTCCTCCTCCAGGAGCCGGTGCGCCTCCGCCTCGCCGGTCACCTCCCGCTCGGTGACCGTCCCGTCGGCGCGGGTCTCCGTCAGCAGCCGCCCGTCGAGCAGCAGGTGCCGGTCGGCGCTGACGTTCTGGACGTAGACGCGCCGGGTGAACGGCGAACGCGGGCTGGTGCCGACGTACCAGTTGACGACGTCGAAGTCGGGCTTCTCGAAGGGCTCCAGGGTGAAGGCGTACTGCGCGGTCCAGTCGTCCTTCGCCCGGTCGTGGGCCTCCAGCACCCACATCTCCAGCGGGCCGTCGTGCGGCGCGTGCACCAGCCGGTGCCGCCGCCCGGCCCCGGTGAACTCGGTGTCCGCCACCAGCGGCATCGGCTCCAGCAGCGATCCGATCGCCCCGAAGCCCACGTCCGCGAGGTACGGTCGCGCCTCGCCGGGGACCTCGGCCAGCAACGCCATGTGCGTGCGTGGCCGGCTCGCGATGCTGTCGGCGCCCACGACGACCCGCGCGACCAGCAGGGTGACCCGGAAGCCCAGCGCCCGGAGCGCACAGGCGAACAGCGTGTTGTGCTCGTAGCAGTAGCCGCCGCGCCGGCCGCGGACCAGCTTGGCCATGAGGTCGGCCGGATCGAGGGAAGGGGCCTGGCGGCGCAGGGCGTCGAGGTTCTCGAACGGGAGGGCCCGCAGGTGTGCCAGGTGCACACCGCGCAGGGTCGCCGCGTCGGCCCGCCGCTCCCCCTCCCATCCGATCCGCCGGAGATACACGTCGAGGTCGAACTGCACGGAATCGGACATGCCGTCACCGTAACCAGGGCCGCCCACCCCGTCCGCGGCCCACAGCCGTAACTCCCGCTCGGCCCTTGGCCCTAGGACCAGGAAGACCGCCCGGCACAAGCCCCGGCACGCCCGGCACAAACCCCGGGAAGCGACCCCCTAGACGCCGGGAGCCGCGCCCCGCAGTCCCTCCCCGAGCCTGCGCAGCCCCTCCGCGATCTCCTCCGGTGTCTGCGTCACGAAGCACAGCCGCAGGGTCGTGCGGTCGGGCGGGCCGGCGTAGAAGGGGGCGCCGGGCACGTACGCCACGTCGTGCCGCACCACCTGCGGCAGCAGGGCCGTCGTGTCGTACGGCTCGGGCAGGCTCGCCCAGAGGAACATGCCGCCCTCGGGCCGGGTCCAGACCGACCCCTCGGGCAGCGCCCCGGGCAGCCCCGCGAGCATGGCGTCGCGGCGCTCGCGGTACACGCGGGCGACGCGCGCGACGTGCGCGTCCAGGTCGCTGTCGGCCAGGTACCGGGCCGCGGCGAGCTGGTTGACGGTCGGGGTGTGCAGGTCGGCGGCCTGCTTGGCGACGGCACAGGCGCGCCGCAGTTCCCCGGGCCCGCGCAGCCAGCCCAGCCGCAGTCCGGGCGCCATGACCTTGGAGAAGCTGCCGAGCAGCACCGTACGGTCCTCGGCGCCCGGGTGGGAGGCGATCCAGGGCACGCGCTCGCCGTCGTAGCGCAGCTCCCCGTACGGGTCGTCCTCGACGATCCACAGCCCGTGCCGGGCGGCGACGGCGGCCACCGCGGCGCGCCGGTCGGTGGGCAGGGTCCGGCCGGTGGGATTCTGGAAGGTGGGCACGGTGTAGAGCAGCTTGGGCCGCTCGCGCACCACCAGTTCCGCCAGCGCCTCGGGGTCGAGGCCGTGCTCGTCGCCGGGCACGGCCACGACCCGGGCGCCCGTGAAGCCGAAGGCCTGCAGCGCGGCCAGGTAGCAGGGGTTCTCGACGAGGACCGTGTCCCCGGGTTCGAGCAGCGCGGTGGCCAGCAGGGACAGGGCCTGCTGCGAGCCGGTGGTGACGAGCAGGTCGTCGGGACCGGTCGGCAGGCCGCGCGCGGTGGTGCGTCCGGCCAGGGCGGCTCGCAGGCCGGGCTCGCCCTCGGTCGTGGAGTACTGCAGCGCCCGGCCGGGTGCCTCGGTGAGCACCGCCTGGTACGCGGCCGCGATGGCCTCGGCGTCGAACAGCTCCGGCGCCGGGAGCCCGCCCGCGAAGTTGATCACCTCGGGGCGGGCGGTGACGGCGAGGATGTCCCGCACGGGAGAGCCGCCGACCGAGCGCGCCCGTGCGGCGAGTTGCGGCGCGGGAGAGCGGGTGGGCGTGGGCGCGGTGAGGGTCATGACACGGCTCCTTCGGCTGCGGTGACGACGCGTGCGCCGCAGCCTAGGGACATACGTGCCGCCTACAAGAACATTTCCGGGATCCGGACATCGGGCCCGGCCGGGCGGGCGAGACCCGGCCAAGACACCCGTCCGGTCAGCCCTTGGCCCCGATCGCCGCGTACACGTTGATGTCCGCGTCCGTCACGTCGTTGATGTCGCGGTAGCGGACCTTCTCGATGTCGTCGAGGCCGGCGAGGAAGGACTCCTCCGGCTGCTCGGGGACGGGGGCCGCGTCGTCCGGCCGCCAGCGGTGCGCGGGGACGACCCCCGGATCGGCGATCTCCAGCCGGTTCTCCGTGAAGAACTTCTCCACCTCCGCCCGGGACCGCAGCACGAAGGTGAACCCCCGCTCGGTGTACGTCCGCTGCACCGCGCGGATGTTCTCCGGGTTCAGGTCCTCGGTCAGGTGGCTGAGCACCAGCCGGCTGCCGGCGGGCAGCGCGTCGAGCAGCTCGCGCACCAGCGGGTACGCCTCCTCGTCCGCGACGAAGTGCAGGATCGCGACCAGGCAGAGCGCGACCGGCCGGTCGAAGTCGAGGGTTTTGGCGGCCTGTTCCAGGATGCGGGCCGGGTCCCGCAGGTCGGCGTCGATGTAGTCGGTGCGCCCCTCGGGGCCGCTGGTCAGCAGGGCCCGCGCGTGCGCGAGCACGACCGGGTCGTTGTCGACGTACACGACCCGCGTGCCCGGCTCGATCCGCTGCGCGATCTGGTGCACGTTCTCGGCGGTCGGCAGTCCCGTACCGATGTCGAGGAACTGCCGGATGCCGTCCTGCTCCACCAGCGTGGTCACCGCGCGGCGCAGGAAGTCGCGGTTGTGCCGCACGTCCAGGTACCCGCGCGGGTTCGCGGCGAGCGCGGCGGCTGCGGCGTCCCGGTCCGCCGGGTAGTGGTCCTTGCCGCCGAGGAAGACGTCGTAGACCCGCGCCGGGTGCGCCTTGCTGCTGTCGATCCTCCTCCGCAGCTGGGCGGGATCCTGACTGAGGGCGTCACCGGACATGGACGTCTCCCTGAAGAGTAGGTGGTTCAATCAGCAACCACTTCGCTGGTCAACAACCTAACGCTCCAGGGGACTTGAAGGTGCCCTCCGGCCGACTCGCGGCCCTAACCCAGCTTCTGGGCCACTTCGGTGGCCCAGTAGGTGAGGATGTTCCGCGCTCCGGCCCGCCGGATGCCGGTCAGGGTCTCCAGGATCGCCCGGTCCCGGTCGATCCAGCCCTTCTCCGCGGCGGCCTCGATCATCGAGTACTCGCCGGAGATCTGGTAGGCGACGACGGGCACGTCCACGACGTCCGCGACCCGGGCCAGGATGTCCAGGTAGGGCCCGGCCGGCTTGACCATCACCATGTCGGCGCCCTCCTCCAGGTCGAGGGCGAGCTCGCGCAGGGACTCGCGCGCATTGGCGGGGTCCTGCTGGTAGGTCTTGCGGTCCCCCTGGAGCGAGGAGCCGACGGCCTCGCGGAAGGGCCCGTAGAAGGCGGAGGCGTACTTCGCGGTGTAGGCGAGGATGGCGACGTCCTCCCGCCCGATCTGGTCGAGGGCGTCCCGGACGACCCCGATCTGCCCGTCCATCATCCCGCTGGGCCCGACGACATGGGCGCCGGCGTCGGCCTGTACCTGGGCCATCTCGGCGTACCGCTCCAGGGTGGCGTCGTTGTCGACCCGCCCCTGCGCGTCGAGCACGCCGCAGTGCCCGTGGTCGGTCGTCTCGTCCAGGCACAGGTCGGACATGACGAGCAGGTCGTCCCCGACCTCGGCCCGCACGTCCCGGAGGGCGACCTGGAGGATCCCGTCCGGGTCGGTCCCCGGTGTCCCGAGCCCGTCCTTCTTCGACTCCTCCGGCACACCGAACAGCATGATCCCGGAGATCCCCGCCGCGACGGCCTCCGCGGCGGCCTTCTTCAGAGTGTCCCGCGTGTGCTGCACGACCCCGGGCATGGACGCGATCGGCACGGGCTCGCTGACACCCTCCCGCACGAACGCCGGAAGGATGAGATCGGCGGGGTGCAGGCGGGTCTCGGCGACCATCCGACGCATCACGGGGTTGCTCCGCAACCGCCGCGGCCGCGCACCGGGAAAAGATCCGTACGTCGTCATGCCCTCTACGCTACGCCCGCCCCAAACGCCCCGATGCCGACGCACTGTCGGAGCCCGGCGGCACCCCGCCGCCGGGCCGCGGCCCCACGATGCGCCCACCACCCCCGAGGTCCATCCTGAAATCACCAACGAGAAGGACAAGGACCCCGACGGCCCGAGCAGACCCCGCCGCCGCCGTCCCTCCGTACCCGCCCCCACGGAGGACGCGATGACCGCCCCCCACCACACCCCCGACCTCTTCGCCCTCTCGGAGATCCACGGCCCGGTCCTGCGCCCCGGCGACCCCGCCTACGCCGACGAGGTCACCGGCTTCAACCTGGCAGCCCTCCACACCCCGGACGTGGTCGTCGGCGCCACCGGCCCGGACGACATCGTCACCGCCATGCGCTGGGCGCACGCCACCCACACCCCCGTCGCCGTGCAGGCCACCGGCCACGGCGCCAACTTCCCCATCGAGCAGGGCCTGCTGATCACCACGTCCCGCATGACGGACGTCCAGGTCGACCCGACCACCCGCACCGCGCGGATCGCCGCGGGCGCGAAGTGGAGCCACGTCCTCGCCGCGGGCGCCCCCCACGGCCTGGCCGGCCTGTGCGGCACCTCCACCGACGCGGGCGTCGTCGGCTACACCCTCGGCGGCGGACTCCCCGTCCTCGGCCGCGCCTACGGCTACGCCGCCGACCTGGTCCGCTCCTTCCAGGTCGTCACCCCGGACGGCCGGCTGCGCGAGGCGGACCCCCAGCACGAGCCGGAACTGTTCTGGGCGCTGCGCGGCGGCAAGGGCAACGTCGGCGTGGTCACCTCACTGGTCACCGAACTGCTCCCGCTGCCCCGCCTCTACGGCGGCGGCCTGCACTGGCACGCCGAACACACCGAGTCCCTGCTGCACGCCTGGTCCGAGTGGACCCGCACGGTCCCGGACGAGATGGCCAGCATGTTCTCGGTGCTCCGCCTGCCGCCCATCCCGCAGATCCCGGAACCCCTGCGCGGCGGCTTCTGGGCCCGGGTCGCGCTCGCCTGGCCGGGCGACACGGCCGAGGGCGAAGCACTGATCGCCCCGCTGCGCCGGGCGGCCCCCGTGGCCGTCGACCTGGTGGAGGAGATGGACTACGCGGCCCTGGACCGCATCCACATGGAGCCCCAGGACCCGCTCCCGGCCCGGGAGTGCTGCATGCTCCTGCGCGACCTGCCCTCCGACGGCCTGAGCACGTTCCTGGAGCAGGTCGGACCGGCCGTCGGCGCCGACTACCCGCTGCTGGTCGCCTCGCTGCGCCACATGGGCGGGGCACTGGCCCGCCCGGCGCCCGTCGAGGACGCCGTCTGCGCCCGGGACGCGCGGTACTTCATGGAGTCGGTCGGGATCATGCCCGCGCCGCCGGTGGCCGAGGCCGTCGAACAAGCCACGCGCCGCCTCTACACGGCCATGGCGCCCTACGGCACCGGCCGCACCATGGTCAACATCCACGGCACGCCCGGCGACGACCACGACCGCGCCCGCGCCTGGACCCCGGAGGTCTACGAACGCCTGCGCCACGACAAGGCCACCTACGACCCGGACAACCTGCTGCGCTACGGCCACGCGGTGACACCCGCGTAGCCGCAGCCACCCCTCAGTTCCGGCTAGGTCGTCGACCGCCGCCGCCGTGCCCCCGGCCGCCGCTCGCTCGGCCGGGTCACCGGATCCCCGGCCTCGACGGCCGCGGCCCGCCGCTTCGCGCCGAAGTCGGCCAGGGCCTCCGCCAGCTTGAGCACGGACGGCTCCGGAGCCATGACGTCCACCCGGAGCCCGTGCTCCTCGGCGGTCTTCGCCGTGGCCGGGCCGATACAGGCGATCACGGTCACGTTGTGCGGCTTGCCGGCGATGCCGACCAGGTTCCGCACGGTGGAGGACGACGTGAACAGCACGGCGTCGAAGCCACCGCCCTTGATCGCCTCACGGGTCTCCGCCGGGGGCGGCGAGGCCCGCACGGTCCGGTAGGCCGTGACGTCGTCGACCTCCCAGCCCAGCTCGATCAGCCCGGCGACCAGCGTCTCCGTGGCGATGTCGGCCCGCGGCAGGAAGACCCGGTCGATCGGGTCGAACACCGGGTCGTAGGGCGGCCAGTCCTCCAGCAGCCCGGCGGCCGACTGCTCACCGCTCGGCACCAGGTCCGGCTTCACGCCGAACGCGATCAGCGCCTTGGCGGTCTGCTCGCCCACGGCCGCGACCTTGATGCCCGCGAAGGCACGCGCGTCGAGCCCGTACTCCTCGAACTTCTCCCGCACGGCCTTGACCGCGTTCACCGAGGTGAAGGCGATCCACTCGTAGCGGCCCGTCACCAGGCCCTTGACCGCGCGCTCCATCTGCTGGGGCGTGCGCGGCGGCTCGACGGCGATCGTCGGCACCTCGTGCGGCACGGCCCCGTACGACCGCAGCTGGTCGGAGAGCGACACCGCCTGCTCCTTGGTCCGCGGCACGAGCACCTTCCAGCCGAACAGCGGCTTGGACTCGAACCACGCGAGCTGGTCGCGCTGGGCGGCGGCGGAACGCTCCCCGACCACGGCTATCACCGGCCGGCCGCCCTCCGGCGAGGGCAGCACCTTGGCCTGCTTCAGCGTCTGCGCGATCGTGCCGAGCGTGGCGGTCCAGGTGCGCTGCCGGGTGGTCGTACCGGCGACGGTGACCGTCATCGGGGTGTCCGGCTTGCGCCCCGCGGAGACGAGCTCGCCGGCGGCCGCGGCGACGGAGTCCAGCGTCGTGGACACGACGACCGTGCCGTCCGACGCCCCGACCTCCGTCCAGCACCGGTCCGACGCCGTCCGCGCGTCCACGAACCGCACGTCCGCGCCCTGCGCGTCCCGCAGCGGCACACCGGCGTACGCGGGCACACCGACGGCGCTCGCGATCCCGGGGACGACCTCGAAGGGCACCCCGGCGGCGGCGCACGCCAGCATCTCCTCGGCGGCGTACGTGTCGAGGCCCGGGTCACCGGACACCGCACGCACGACCCGCCTGCCGCCCCGCGCGGCCTCCATGACAAGATGTGCGGCATCCCGCACCGCGGGGACGGGCGCGGTGGTTGACGTGCCGTCAACTACCGTCAGCTGGGGCGCTCCTGTGCCCGGAGTCGGCTCCTGTGAAGGATCCGCGTCCGTGTGCACCTCGGAGACGCCCTGCCTGGCGTGCTGACGTACGACGTCGAGCACTTCGTGCTCGGCGACGAGGACGTCCGCGTTGGCCAGTGCCTCGACGGCGCGCAGAGTCAGCAGTCCCGGATCTCCGGGTCCGGCACCCAGGAAGGTGACGTGCCCGTGTTCAGGACCGGCGGAAAGGGTGGTGGGGCTCAATGTGCTCGCTCCCCCATCAGACCGGCCGCGCCCTGGGCGAGCATCTCGGCCGCGAGTTCGCGACCGAGCGCCGTTGCCCCGTCGTGCGTCTCGGGCACGGGACCGGTGGTGGACAGCTGCACCATGCGCGAGCCGTCGGTGGTCCCGACGACGCCGCGCAGGCGCATTTCCTTGACAATCTGCCCGTCGGCCAGCAAGTCGGCCAAAGCACCCACCGGGGCGCTGCAGCCGGCCTCCAGGGCGGCGAGCAGTGACCGCTCGGCCGTCACGGCGACCCGCGTGAGCGGGTCGTCGAGTTCGGCGAGCGCGGCGACGAGGTCCGCGTTGGCCGCGGTGCACTCGATCGCCAGGGCCCCCTGGCCGGGGGCGGGCAAAACCGTGTCGGCCGACAGGAAGTCGGTCACCTCGTCACCGCGGCCGATCCGGTTCAGCCCGGCGGCGGCCAGCACGACGGCGTCGAGCTCCCCCTTGCGCACGAACCCGATGCGGGTGTCGACGTTGCCGCGGATCGGAACCGTCGCTATGTCCAGGCCGTGGCTGCGCGCGTACGCGTTGAGCTGGGCCATGCGGCGCGGCGAGCCGGTGCCGATGCGCGCCCCGGAGGGCAGGTCGGTGAACTTCAGGGCGTCCCGGGCGACGATCACGTCCCGCGGGTCCTCCCGCACGGGCACGGCGGCCACGACCAGCTCGTCGGGCTGCGTGGTCGGCAGGTCCTTCAGCGAGTGCACCGCGAAGTCGACCTCGCCCTTGAGCAGCGCGTCGCGCAGGGCGGTCACGAACACGCCCGTGCCGCCGATCTGGGCGAGCGCCTCACGCGAGACGTCGCCGTACGTGGTGATCTCGACGAGTTCGACGGGCCGCCCGGTCACCCGGCTCACGGCCTCGGCCACCTGGCCGGACTGGGCCATGGCGAGTCTGCTCCGCCGGGTACCGAGCCTCAGCGCCTTGTCAGTCATGCCGGGCCTCGGTCTCTCTGGGTGGTGCTGTCCTCGGCCCGGGAGACGGCGGCCACCGTCTCGGGGTCGAGGTCGAACAGGGTCCGCAGCGCGTCCGCGTACCCGGCGCCGCCGGGCTCGGCCGCGAGCTGCTTGACCCGCACGGTCGGCGCGTGCAGCAGCTTGTCGACCACACGCCGCACGGTCTGGGTGATCTCCGCGCGGTGCTTGTCATCGAGGCCGGGCAGTCGCCCGTCCAGCCGGGCGATCTCGCTGGCCACGACGTCGGCGGCCATGGTGCGCAGGGCGACCACGGTCGGCGTGATGTGCGCGGCCCGCAGTGCTGCCCCGAAGGCCGCGACCTCGTCGGAGACGATACGCCTGACCTGGTCCACATCGGCAGCCATCGGAGCGCCCGCGGAGGCCTCCGCCAGCGACTCGATGTCCACCAGCCGCACCCCGGCCAGCCGGTGCGCGGCCGCGTCTATGTCGCGCGGCATCGCCAGGTCGAGCAGGAACAGCACGGGCTCGGGCCGCTGCGGCTCCTCGACCGGCTCGGGCCGGCGCCGCTCGGGGATGCGCCCGACGGTGGCGACGGTCGCGGCGAGCGCGGCGATGGCGTCGGTGTCCGCGGCCGGGTCGAGCGTGCCGGGGCGGGCCGGGCTCGCGGCCCGCTGGCCGCCGCCGGCCGTGCCGTTGTCCACCCAGGCCGCGTGCTGCTCCAGGTCGGCGGCGGCCATGCCGGCCACGGCCGCCTCGCCCAGCACGGAGAACCCGGCGGTGCCCTGCACCGCGGAGAGGTCCAGCGGGCAGCCGTCCTCGCTGCCGAGGCTGGTGGTGGGCAGGCCGCCCTGCCGCGCGTCCGGCCCGGTCGTACGGCCGGCTCCGCCGCCCGGCGCCGCCGGTCCGTCACCGCCGGCCGACGGTGCGGGCGTCCGGCCCCCGACCGCCTCCGCGACCGACTCGGCCGTCAGGACCAGGCCCGTCGCGCCGGTGCAGGAGACGGCGACGTCGGCACGTGTCAGCTCGGCCGGCACCGACTCCATCGGTACCGCGCGGGCCAGCACGTCCGTGTCGTCGCCCTCGGACAGGATCTGCGCGAGGCGCTCGGCGCGGTCGAAGGTGCGGTTGGCGACGACGACCTCGGCGACCCCGGCCCGCGCGAGCGTGGCCGCGGCCAGGGAGGACATCGACCCGGCCCCGATGACCAGGGCCTTCTTGCCCCGCGCCCATTCCTGGACGTCGCCGCCGCGGGCCAGCTGCTCCAGGCCGAAGGTGACCAGGGACTGGCCGGCGCGGTCGATGCCGGTCTCGGAGTGGGCGCGCTTGCCGACCCGCAGGGCCTGCTGGAACAGGTCGTTCAGCAGGCGACCCGCGGAGTGCAGCTCCTGCGCCCGGGCCAGGGAGTCCTTGATCTGGCCGAGGATCTGCCCCTCGCCGACGACCATCGAGTCCAGCCCGCAGGCCACCGAGAACAAGTGGTGGACGGCCCGGTCCTCGTAGTGCACGTAGAGATAGGGAGTGAGCTCCTCCAGGCCGACCCCGCTGTGCTGGGCGAGCAGCGTGGACAGCTCGGCGACACCGGCGTGGAACTTGTCCACGTCGGCGTAGAGCTCGATGCGGTTGCAGGTGGCCAGCACCGCGGCTTCGGTCGCCGGTTCGGCGGCGACGGTGTCCTGGAGCAGCTTGACCTGCGCGTCCGCGGTGAGCGAGGCCCGCTCCAGGACGCTGACCGGGGCGCTGCGGTGGCTGAGTCCGACGACGAGGAGGCTCATGCCGGCATCACGGCGGGCATGTCCCCGTCGGGCCCCTGGTCGGCGGAGTCGCTGCGGGCGGCGGCGGCCGGGAGGGCGCCGTCGGCGCTCGCGGCCTCCTCGCCGGCCTTGCGCTGCTCGTGGAAGGCGAGGATCTGCAGCTCGATGGAGAGGTCCACCTTGCGCACGTCGACGCCGTCCGGGACGGACAGCACGGTCGGCGCGAAGTTCAGGATGGAGGTGACCCCGGCGGCCACGAGCCGGTCGCAGACCTGCTGCGCGGCACCGGCGGGGGTGGCGATGACACCGATCGACACGCCGTTGTCCTGGATGATCTTCTCCAGGTCGTCGGAGTGCTGCACCGGGATCCCCGCGACGGGCTTGCCCGCCATGGCCGGGTCGGCGTCGATCAGCGCGGCGACCCGGAAGCCGCGGGAGGCGAACCCGCCGTAGTTGGCGAGGGCGGCGCCGAGGTTGCCGATACCGACGATCACGACCGGCCAGTCCTGGGTGAGCCCCAGTTCGCGGGAGATCTGGTAGACGAGATACTCGACGTCGTAGCCGACGCCCCTCGTCCCGTAGGAGCCGAGGTACGAGAAGTCCTTGCGCAGCTTCGCGGAGTTGACCCCCGCCGCGGCCGCGAGCTCCTCGGAGGAGACCGTGGGCACCGAGCGCTCCGACAGTGCGGTCAGCGCGCGGAGGTACAGCGGAAGCCGGGCGACGGTGGCCTCGGGAATCCCTCGGCTGCGGGTCGCCGGTCGGTGAGTTCGGCCAGTTGCCACGGTGCTCCTGCGGGTAGAGCGGGGCTGTAGGCGGTCATACGTCCCTACATGACCGCCCCGTCGAAAGCAGGCTATGTCTTTGTGAACGCGTGCACAAAGATGGTGTCCGTTTTGCCCGCCCAACGTGACCGGGCTCACGCGCCCCCGGCGCACGGGTGGGGAACCGGCACACAGGCACCACCGTTCCTTGTCTTCTGGGGGCAAAACAACACACTCTCCTCAGTGAATCCCGCCCCCGAGACCAAGTCGCCATCGATCCTAAGCGACCACGGGGGCCGCTTTGGACTGCTCGGTCAGTCGTCTCGCCGGTCGGGATCAGTCGGCCAGCGCCTTGCGCAGGCGGTCCTCGTTCACGCGCCAGAACGTGTGCTGCCTGCCGTCCACCAGCACGACCGGGATCTGCTCCCAGTACTCGTCGTGCAGTTCCCGATCCTCGGTGATGTCCTTCTGCTCCCAGGGGACTCCCAGATCACCGCACACCTTCTCCACAACGACCTGTGCGTCATCACACAGATGACAGCCGGGCTTGCGGATCAGCGTCACGAGCCGGTCCCGAGAGGGCTTGCGTCGGAAGAGAGGGCTCATGTCGGCCATTGTCGCGCGCCGGCCGAGGAGGGGAACCCCGTGAACGGCCAGGGGACGCGCCGATCCGGCCCGTCTCGAGCGACATCTTTAACGACACGCTTGCCGAGAGTTCACAGGCTTCAAACCTCGCGACTCCGGAACCCCCGAACAAACTGGCTATGCTCACGCCATGGCCGCTCTCGGATGGCTCACTCCCCGTAGGCGCTCCGCCACGGCGCGGAGCGTTTTGGCAGGCGAGGCCTCGGCGGAGGCCGCCCGCAAGTCCTCACAGGAGGCCGCCGGCACGACCGAGGAACCGCAGTTCCCGGTCCACGGCGACGACCGGGCCGCCGCCTTCTTCGACCTGGACAACACCGTCATGCAGGGTGCCGCGCTCTTCCACTTCGGGCGGGGCCTGTACAAACGGAAGTTCTTCGAGACCCGCGACCTCGCCCGCTTCGCCTGGCAGCAGGCGTGGTTCCGGCTGGCCGGCGTCGAGGACCCCGAGCACATGCAGGAGGCCCGCGACTCGGCCCTGTCCATCGTCAAGGGCCACCGCGTCGCCGAGCTCCAGTCGATCGGCGAGGAGATCTACGACGAGTACATGGCCGAGCGCATCTGGCCCGGTACCCGCGCCCTCGCCCAGGCCCACCTGGACGCGGGCCAGAAGGTGTGGCTGGTCACCGCCGC
The DNA here is from genome assembly GCF_964272415.1 of Streptomyces sp. SudanB52_2052. Taxonomy (NCBI): domain Bacteria; kingdom Bacillati; phylum Actinomycetota; class Actinomycetes; order Kitasatosporales; family Streptomycetaceae; genus Streptomyces; species Streptomyces sp. SudanB52_2052. The sequence goes on from NZ_OZ186796.1 coordinate 3,921,551, forward strand.
CCCCGTCGAGATCGCCCAGGTCATCGCCCGCCGCCTGGGCCTGACCGGCGCCCTGGGCACGGTCGCCGAGTCGGTCGACGGCGTCTACACGGGCAAACTCGTCGGCGAACCGCTGCACGGCCCCGCCAAGGCCGAGGCCGTCCGCGCCCTGGCCGCCGCGGAGGGCCTGGACCTCGGCCGCTGCGCCGCCTACAGCGACTCGCACAACGACATCCCGATGCTGTCGCTGGTCGGCCACCCCTACGCCATCAACCCGGACTCCAAGCTGCGCAAGCACGCCCGCGAGCTGGACTGGCGCCTGCGCGACTACCGCACCGGCCGCAAGGCCGCGAAGGTCGGCATCCCCGCCGCCGCGGGCGTCGGCGCGGTGGCCGGCGGCACGGCGGCCGCCATCGCCCTGCACCGCCGCCGCCGCTGACCATTCGATCAAACCGGAACACCTTCGTTTACGGGATGACAAACCCCGTAAATCCAACTGGCGTACCCCCATAACCTCATGTCCAGTCCTCTTGGCTGCACACGGCCACAACACGCCCTGGACTCAGCCGCAATACGAACCGTTCCGATCAACAACCGTTCACTCCGCGGCACTTGATAGGGCGTCAATCGGTTACGGAAGCGACGCAATCGATGATTTGAGCAACTCGGTGTAGCAGCGCCTGCACGAAGCGTTATTCTCCTCAGACGCAAACCGGTACCCCTCCGTCGCTACGACGGGTGAAAGGTCCCGCACTGCACGTGATGGAAGCTCTGCCTCTGGGAGTCCCGTGTACCCACACGTCGGGGTTGACGCCTCGGGCCTGGCTACGCTGCGCGCAACGGTCCTCGACCTGTTGCGCGGCTTCGTCCCCACCGCGTACGCCGTCCCCGCATTCGCCACCGCCGCGCCCGTCGGCCCGTGCTACGCACTGGCCGACGGCAGCGCCGCGGTCGGCAGACGAGGCCGCCCGTCCGGGGCGGCCACCGCCCGCCGCCCGGCGGCGGACAGTGACAGCGCCCGGATGATGGACCTCGTCGAGCGCGCCCAGGCCGGCGAGGCCGACGCCTTCGGCCGCCTCTACGACCAGTACAGCGACACCGTCTACCGGTACATCTACTACCGGGTCGGAGGAAAGGCGACCGCCGAGGACCTCACCAGCGAGACCTTTCTACGCGCCCTGCGCCGCATCGGCACCTTCACCTGGCAGGGCCGCGACTTCGGCGCCTGGCTCGTCACGATCGCCCGCAACCTCGTCGCGGACCACTTCAAGTCCAGCCGCTTCCGGCTGGAGGTCACCACCGGCGAGATGCTCGACGCCAACGAGGTCGAGCGCTCCCCCGAGGACTCCGTCCTGGAGTCCCTCTCCAACGCCGCCCTGCTCGACGCCGTGCGGCGGCTCAACCCCCAGCAGCAGGAGTGCGTGACGCTCCGCTTCCTCCAGGGCCTCTCCGTCGCCGAGACCGCCCGCGTGATGGGCAAGAACGAGGGCGCCATCAAGACCCTCCAGTACCGGGCCGTCCGCACCCTCGCCCGGCTCCTCCCGGAAGACGCCCGCTGACCGGACGGCACACTCGGCGACGGTCAACTCACGTTCCGTGAAAGTCCGTTGACTTCCCCATCCGATCGTTCTCCGTCCGTAACCCAAGCGCCAAGCCGCTCGTTGTGCGGGATGCAGGCTCCCTGTGGTCACCCCCTGGCCGACTCCGATCACCCGATCGTGTGGTTGTGGTCAGGGTGTGCAACCCTCAGGACCCCCTGGGGAGTCGACCGTCATGACGAGAGGAGGTGCCGCCAGTGATCGCGAACGTATCGGCGCACCGGCGGGCGAACGCCTTCGCCCAGGCCTTGGAGGAGCAGTCCGAGCAGGGCACGGCGGCCGAGCAGTCCGAAGGATCGCCACCGGCCCCGGAAGCCGCGGAACCGACCGAGGGGGCGCGCCTGCTGGCGCTCGCCTCCGGTCTCGGCGCGCTGCCCAAGCCGGAGCTCGACCCTGAGGTCAAGGTCGTCCAGCGGGCCCAGCTGGTGGCCGCGTTCGAGGCCATGCTCCAGGAGGGCACCGCGGGAGGCGGGGCGACGGACCGTGCGGTCCCCGAGCAGCGCTCCAGCCGGGCCCGTGGCGCCCACCGCGCGGGCTCGCTGAAGAAGTTCCGGCCGCGTTCCCGCCTCGCCAAGGGCCTCACCGCGGGCGGGCTCAGCGTGGGTGTGGCCGCGAGCGCCTTCGGCGGCGTCGCCGCCGCCAGCTCCGACGCCCTGCCCGGTGATTCGCTCTACGGCCTCAAGCGCGGCATCGAGGACGTCAAACTCGGGCTGGCGGACAGTGTGGACGAACGCGGCCGGGTCTACCTCGACCACGCCTCCACCCGCCTCAGCGAGGCCCGCCGCCTGATGGAGCGCGGCCGCAGCGGCCCCCTGGAGCACGAATCCGTGGGCGAGATCCGCCGCGCCCTGTCCGGCATGCGGCACGACGCCTCGGAGGGCCACCGGCTGCTCAGCGAGGCGTACGAGCGCGACCCGGACTCGCTCGGCCCCATCCAGGCCCTGTCCGCGTTCTCCCGCTCCCACCGCGAGGCCTGGGGCGAACTGCGCGAGCGGCTCCCCGTCCAGCTCGGGGACGTCAGCGAGCAGGTGTCGTCGGTGTTCGACGCCATAGAGGAGGACGTCGCCCCGCTGCGGTCCCTGCTGCCCGAGCCCCCGGCCACCGGCGGCGGCGACGGCAGCCGGCAGGGCTCCTCGGAGTCGGCCTCCACCGGCTCCTCCGCCACCGACCGCTCAGCCCGGCCCAGCGACAACGGCGGCGGGCGCACCGACAAGGGCACTGCCGACAGCGGCAGCCCCAGCCGCTCGGTCGGCTCCGGCAGCGACAGCGACGGCCTGCTCGGCGGCAACACCGGCGGCCTGCTCGACCCGCCGCAGGACGGCGAGGCCAGCACCTCCCCGTCGGCGGACGGCACCACACCCGCCCCCGAGCCGGATGTGACGCTCCCGCCGCTCCTGCCCGACCTCCTGCCAGGCCTGGGCATCGACAGCGAGGACGCCGACTAGCCGTCGGCGGTACGACAGTGGGGGCGCCCCTTCGGCACAGGGCGCCCCCATCGTCGTACCCGCGCGGGACCAGAACTCGTACGCCGGGCTAGAAGAAGACCGACCGGCGCTGCACCAGCAGCTTGTACAGCGTGTGCTGGATCTGCTCCCGGACCTGGTCGGTCAGGTTGAACATCAGCATCGGGTCCTCGGCCGCCTCCGGCGGATAGCCGTCCGTGGGGATCGGCTCGCCGAACTGGATCGTCCACTTGGTCGGCAGCGGCACCGCCCCGAGCGGCCCGAGCCACGGGAACGTGGGCGTGATCGGGAAGTACGGGAAGCCCAGCAGCCGGGCGACCGTCCTGGCGTTGCCGATCATCGGGTAGATCTCCTCGGCCCCGACGATCGAGCAGGGCACGATCGGCGTCCCGGCGCGCAGGGCCGTCGAGACGAAACCGCCGCGGCCGAAGCGCTGGAGCTTGTAGCGGTCCGCGAAGGGCTTGCCGAGGCCCTTGAAGCCCTCCGGCATCACCCCGACCAGCTCGCCCTGCTCCAGCAGCCGGGCCGCGTCCTCGGCGCACGCCAGGGTGTGACCGAGCTTGCGGGCCAGCTCGTTGACCACCGGCAGCATGAACACCAGGTCCGCGGCGAGCAGCCGCAGATGCCGGCCCGCCGGGTGGTTGTCGTGCACGGCGACCTGCATCATCAGGCCGTCCATCGGCAGCGTCCCGGAGTGGTTGGCGACGATCAGTGCGCCGCCCTCGGACGGGATGTTCTCGATGCCCTTCACCTCGACCCGGAAGTACTTCTCGTACAGCGGGCGCAGCAGGGACATCAGGACCTGGTCGGTCAGTTCCTCGTCGTAACCGAAGTCGTCGACCTCGTAGTCACCGGTGAGGCGGCGGCGCAGGAAGGACAGGCCGCCAGCGATCCGCCGCTCCAGACCGCCGTCGCCGTCCCGGGACCGCTCCGGCGGCTGTTTCTCGGATGTCACAGGAACATCATCCTGCGGAACAGCCCTGGTGGGCAGGGGCTGCACCTCACGGACCGGCACGGACTCCGTGCCCGGGCGCCGGCTCGCCCCGCTCCGGCGCCGCTGGGGGCGCTGCGCGGCGCTCCCCCGGGACCGGTCGTCGTCGAACGGAATGACCTTGGCATCCGCCATCGTTGATGCGCTCCTCAGTCGGCGCTCTGCGTCGGGGTCTGGCCGCCGCCCGCGAGGGGCAGCGCGGCGATCCGGTCGACGGCCCCCGCGAGGGCCTCCGGCGGAAGAAGTCCGGGGCCTTGGCTCCGTGCGAAGTCCGCGAACGTCTCCGCGGTCGTGTACTTGGGCTGGAATCCCAGCGTCTCGCGCATCTGGCCCGTGGCCACGACCCGGCCGTGGGTGAGCAGCCTGATCTGCTCCGGCGAGAAGTCGGACATCCCCAGCGTACGCACCAGCGAGCCCGCCCAGGTGACGGCCGGGAGCAGCAGGGGCACGGTGGGGCGCCCGAGGCGCCGGGAGCACTGGGAGAGCAGCAGCACGCCGTCGCCGGCGATGTTGAAGGTGCCGCTGTTGAGGGTGCCCCGCCGGGGCTCGTGCGAGGCGATGCGCAGCACCTCGATCACGTCGTCCTCGTGCACGAACTGCAGCCGCGGGTCGTAGCCGAACACGGTCGGCAGGACCGGCAGCGAGAAGTACGAGGCGAGCGGGGTGTCCGCGGTCGGGCCGAGGATGTTGGCGAACCGCAGCACGCACACCGCCACGTCGGGCCGGCGCCGGGCGAAGCCCCGCACATAGCCCTCGACCTCGACGGTGTCCTTGGCGAAGCCGCCGCTGGGCAGGGACTTGGGCGGGGTCGTCTCGGTGAAGACGGCCGGGTCACGCGGCGCGGAGCCGTAGACGTTCGTGCTGGACTTCACCACCAGCCGCTGCACGGCCGGGGACTTCTGGCAGGCACCGAGCAGCTGCATGGTGCCGATGACGTTGGTCTCCTTCAGTGAGGCCCGGTTGCCGCTGCCCAGCGGCGTGCCCGTCACGTCCAGGTGGACGATCGTGTCGGCGCCCGTCTCGGCGAGCACCCGGGCGATGGTGGGCTGCCGGATGTCGGCCTGGACGAAGTCGGCCCCGCCCAGATGGTGCTCGGGGGGCACCGCGTCCACGGCGACGACCCGGTCCACCTCGGGGTCCCGCTGGATCCGCCGCACGAACCGGCCCCCCAGCTGGCGGGCCACTCCGGTCACGAGCACGACCTTGCCCAAGATCAGCGCCTTTCTTCCAGAACCTCTTGTCCCGCCGCGTTCCCCCGTAGGGCCAACTTAGCGGGTTGCTGTTGCGCTGTGATGACCGCCCGATGCGGCAGGTGACGGAAGCAGCCGGACGTACGAGCCGATGCACCGAGCCGATACACGTGTGGCCCCCCACCTGTGGGTGGGGGGCCACACGCAACGCTCTCGCTGCGTCCGCGTCGCGAACTTACTTCTTGTTGCGACGCTGGACGCGCGTGCGCTTGAGCAGCTTGCGGTGCTTCTTCTTCGCCATCCGCTTGCGCCGCTTCTTGATAACAGAGCCCACGACTACCCTCGCTCACTTCTCATCACTCGGTTGTTTGGGCGCCATGGGCCCACACGACCTACGAGGGGCTAGCCTACCCGCCCGAGCGCTGAGGTCGTAATCGAGGAGGCCAGGGTGATCCCGAGTGCCCTGTGAGGGACCACCCCGCCCCAGCCGTCAGGCGGTTTCCACCCCCACGTAACTCTCGCGGAGGTACTCATGAACCGCTTGCTCCGGGACGCGGAAGGACCGCCCCACACGGATCGCGGGCAGATGACCGCTGTGCACCAACCGGTACACGGTCATCTTCGACACTCGCATCACCGAGGCGACTTCCGCCACGGTAAGGAACTGAACCTCGTTCAGAGGCCTCTCGCCAGCTGCAGCCATGACACACCTGAACCTTCCGCACTCGACGGCCACCGGCTTCCCCTTCCGGTGACTCTTCGTCGCTGCGTGCTCACTCCCCAATGTAGGGGCGGGTGATGCGAGTGGGGAAGAGGTGCACCCATCGGCGGCCTACTGTGACAGACACGCCCGATTGAGTACGTAGCGGGTAAGCGGCAGGTAGTAATCAGACCGCACGCCGTCATCAAGTGGAACGACGACGGACACGGACCCCTCGGCCTCCCCGACGAACGGGGCCGGATCGTCCGCATCGGCCGGCCCGACGGCCTCGAACCCCAGCTGACCTGCTCCGCAGACCCACCCGTGGTCCCCGATCACCAGCTCCGGAAGGGGCCCGCCGGACTCCGCGGCAGCGGCCAGTACGGTACGAACCGGGAGAGGTGAGTGCGTATGTGCGCCGGGTGCACAACCGGGGCGTTTTGCGCCGGGGGTCCGCACCAGCGCGACTCCTCGTACGTAGTCGAGGTTGTGCGTGCGTAGGCCGAACCGGGTCGTTATGTCGACACAGCGACCCTGCGCGGGGGTGAGGACGGCACACCCCGCCGCCGACAGCGCGTCTGCCAGAGCGGCGTAGAAACCGAGCAGCCGGTGGGGGTGCCCGGTGCCGAGGAGCACGGGCGCACCCCTCCGGGCGACGTCGGCGAGACGTTCCGCGAAGGCGTCCAGCGCGGCCAGGGTCCGCTCCGGAGCGATCACGTCCTGGCCGGAAGTCCGCCGGACATCGGCTGGAACTCCGCATCTGTCCGCCATCAACTCGATCAAGTCCCGCTGCCCCCAGGCACCTTCGGGATCGAGACCGAGCAGCACCCGAGGATCCCGGGCGGCGAAGAGCCGGTACCTGCGCAAACTCTCCTCGCGCGAGGTCGCCACGGTCCCGGCGAGCCGTGCGCCGACCAGGTGCGCACGAAGGGCTTCGGGGGTCAGCACCTTCTGATCGTGCGCGACCGGAGCCGCACGTGTCCCGGGAACGGGCGAACACCGCACGGTCGGCGTACGACCGACCTCCCACCGGACTCTCGGGTCATACCCCGACCAGCGGGCGCCGCGCCGGACCGCTCAAGCCAGCAGACCCCGCAGCGGGAACACCGCCCGCCGGGCCGCCAGCACCGCCTGGTCGAGCCGGTCGGCGGGGTCGTAGCCCTCCTCCCAGGAGGACCAGGTGACCGGCCAGCGTCCGTCCGTCATCCGCGCCGGGGCCAACTGCCGCGTCTTCGCGAACACTTCCTGCCGCCACCCCTCGGGGATCATCGCCTCGGGCTCCACGGCCCGGCCGGCGGCGATCGCGACCAGGTGCGTCCACGACCGCGGGACGACGTCCACCACCGCGTAGCCGCCCCCGCCCAGGGCCACCCACCGCCCGTCGGCGTACTCGTGCGCCAGGTCGTGACACGCCACCTGCACCGCCCGCTGCGCGTCCAGCGACACCGCCAGATGCGCCAGCGGGTCCTCGAAGTGCGTGTCGGCCCCGTGCTGCGTCACCAGCACCTGCGGCCGGAAGTCCGCGATCAGCTCCGGCACGACCGCGTGGAACGCCCGCAGCCACCCGGCGTCCCCGGTCCCGGCCGGCAGGGCCACGTTCACCGCCGAGCCCTCCGCCGAGTCCGCCCCGGTCTCCTCCGGCCACCCGGTCTGCGGGAACAGCGTCCGGGGATGCTCGTGCAGCGAGATCGTCAGCACCCGCGGGTCGTCCCAGAACGCCGCCTGCACCCCGTCCCCGTGATGCACGTCGACGTCGACGTACGCGACCCGCTCCGCCCCGAGCTCCAGCAGCCGGGCGATCGCCAGCGAGGCGTCGTTGTAGATGCAGAAGCCGGACGCGCCGCCCGGCATCGCGTGGTGCAGCCCGCCCGCGAAGTTCACCGCGTGCAGCGCCTCACCCCGCCACACGGCCTCCGCCGCCCCCACCGACTGCCCGGCGATCAGCGACGACACCTCGTGCATCCCCGCGAACGCCGGATCGTCCATGGTGCCCAGCCCGTACGACGGGTCCGCCGCCCCGGGATCCACGGAGGCCGCCTTCACCGCCGCGATGTAGTCCTCCCGGTGGACGAGCCGCAGCGTCGACTCCCCGGCCGCCTTCGCGGCGACCACGTCCACCTCCCGGTCCAGCCCGAAGGCGTCGATCAACCTCCGGGTCAGGGCGAGCCGGACCGGGTCCATCGGATGCCCCGGACCGAAGTCATAGCCCGTTACTGCCTCGTCCCACATCAGCTGTGCGCGGCCGCTCATGCCCGCCACCGTATCGGTCCGGTTGAGCGGCGAACGACCGGGCGTACACAAGCGTCACCAGCACCAACACCATCGGCACGAGCATCGCCCCGCGGTAGCTCCACGCATCCCCGAGAGCACCGACCAACGGCGAACCGATCAAAAACCCCACATAGTTGAAGACGTTCAGCCGTGCGACGGCCGCATCCGAAGCCCCCGGGAACAATCTGCCGGCCGCCGCGAACGTCTGCGGCACCAGCACACACAAGCCCAGGCCCAGAAGCGTGAACCCCAGCATGCCGACCCACGCCCCCGGTGCCCCCGCCACGACCGCGAAGCCCCCCGCCGCCACGAGCGCGCCGCCCCGCACCACGGCGACGGCCCCGAACCGGCGCACCCCGAAGTCCCCGATCGCCCGCCCCAGCAGCGTGGTGACCATGTACACGTTGTACGGCACCGTCGCCAGCTGCTCCGAACTGCCCAGCACGTCCTGGAGGTACTTGGCGCTCCAGTTGGAGACGGTCGAGTCACCGATGTAGGCGACGGTCATCACCAGACACAAGGGCAGCAGCCACTTGAACACGACGACCTGGCCCTCACCGCCCGCCTGCTCCTCCGCCCCGGGCGCCGCGTCCCGGTCGTCGACGTACCACCGGCTCCCCACCAGCACCGCCGGCAGCAGCACCGCCACGACCGGCAGGTACGACACCCACAACGCCAGCTCCCAGTGCGCCCCCACCCACGCCAGCGAGGCCCCCGCGATTCCGCCCAGGCTGTACGCCGCGTGGAAACTGAGCATGATGCTGCGCCCGTACGACCGCTGCAGGCTCACCCCGAGCATGTTCATCGACGCGTCCAGCACCCCGACGGCGAGCCCGAACGCGGCGAGGGCCACGCCCAGTTCCACCATCCGCTCCCCGGCCCCGACCCCGAGCAGCGCCAGCAGCACCACGGGCTGGGACCAGCGCAGCAGCCGGCTCGGCGCCACCCGCTTCACCAGCCGCTCGGTGCTCACGCTCCCGATCCCGGCCAGGATCGGCACGGCCGCCAGGAAGGCGGGCAACAGCGCGTCGGACACCCCGTACCGGTCCTGGATGGCCGGGATCCGCGTCACGAGCAGAGCGAAGGCGACCCCCTGCACCAAGAAGCCGAACGCCAACGAGGCCCTGCCGCGCCGCAGCACATCAGTCATGGCGGCGAGCGTAGAGGCCAGACCTACCCATGGGTAGATCCAGCCAAAGATGAATCTGACTCAGCTTCGACGGCTCTCAGCCGCGGTTCACGCCAGCAGACCGGCCAACTCCCCCATGTCGGAGAAGAGGCCGGTGGCCCCCACCAGCCGCTCGCCCGGCGTCATGGCGGTGAACCCGTACACGTCCATCCCCGCCGCGACCGCCGCCCGCACCCCCAGCGGACTGTCCTCGACGACGACACACCGCTCCGGCTCGGCCCCCATCCGGTCGGCCGCGTACAGGAACAGGTCGGGTGCCGGCTTCCCCCGCCCGACGTCCTGCGAACTGAAGATCCGCCCCTCGTCGAACCACCGGTCGAGCCCGGTCGTCCGATGCCCGACCCGAATCCGCTCATGGCTCCCGGAGGAGGCCACGCAGTACGGCACGGAGTCGGCGGCGAGCTTCTGCAGCACCTCCTCGACGCCGGCGACCGGCTTCAACTCCCGCTCGAAGGCCGCGAAGACGCGGGCGTGGAACACGTCGTCGAAGTCCCCCGGCAGCCGCCGACCGGTGCGCTCCGCCACGAGTTCGTGCACGCGGTGCATGGCGGAGCCCATGTAGTCCCGGATGGAGTCCTCGTACGACGTCGGGTGCCCGAGTTCGGTGAGGTAGGCGGCCAGCAGCCGGTTGGAGATCGGCTCACTGTCGACCAGCACACCGTCGTTGTCGAAGATCACGAGGTCATAGCGCATGACCTGACCCTAGAGGGCCCCGATCTTCCCGACACCGGCCCCGGCCCGCACCAGCGAGGGCACATTGGCCGCCGGATCGAGCGTGTACGAGTAGAAGGTCCGCGGCTCGGTCACGCTGCCGTTGGTCTCGCACGTCCCCGACCCGACGAACTGGTTGCCGCGCTGCACCAGCCTCCCCGGCCCGGAATCGGCGTACCCGCTGGCGGAATAGCAGGGGTGGGGAACGTTCTCGAAGTAGTTCCCCTCGACCAGCACACCGGCGTTCATCGTCGACGCGACCCCGTACAGCTGGTTGTTCCGGAAGTAGTTGTTGTACACGTGCACCGGCTCACCGAACCGCACCCGCGGGTTCCGCTGCTTCGAGCCGTCGAAGAAGTTGTGGTGAATGCTCACCTTCAGCTTGCCGGCGTCCTGCCCGCCGTTCCCGTCCGAGTGCCCGATCAGCATGTTCTTGTCGGTCTTGTTGAACCAGTTCCAGGACACGGTGACGTACTCGGCCGCCCGGTTGATGTCGAGGGCACCGTCGACGGGAGCCACGAACTCGTTGTGGTCGATCCAGATGTGGTGCGACTGCTGGCCGATATTGACGGCATCATCCTCGGCGTTGGTGAACTTGATGTTGCGCACGATGACGTTGTACGAGCGGTAGAAGTCGAGCCCGCCCCCGTTGATGACGGCCGACGAACCCACCCCGACGATGGTCTTGTTGGGCCGGACACCCTGCTTGCTGGTGATGTCGATGGTGCCCTGCACCTTGATGGTCAGCGGCCCCACGGTGTCGATGTACTCCAGGAACTGCTCGGACGTGGTCGCGGTGACCGTCGCACCCCCAGCCCCACCGGTCGTGCCGTTCTGCCCGAGCGCGTTGACGGCGGCGAACCCGGTGGGCGCCGCCTCGGCCGATGGCGCCGGCCCAGCGGCGGTGGCCTGACCTCCGAGGCCCAACGCACCGAGCAGGAGGACGAACGAAAGCGTTAACGAGGACGATCTCATGGGGTATCTCCTCCGATAGAAAGCGCTTTCCGAACGCCTCGAAGGTAGGGCGATATCCTGAGCATGTCAACGCATGTTTACGGCCATCATGGCTGCCGGCATACAAAAAACCCCGCACCGGTGAACCCGGTGCGGGGTTTTCTCAATAATTGTTCGGCGGCGTCCTACTCTCCCACAGGGTCCCCCCTGCAGTACCATCGGCGCTGTAAGGCTTAGCTTCCGGGTTCGGAATGTAACCGGGCGTTTCCCCTACGCTATAACCACCGAAACACTATGAAACTGTGAACGCCACACCGCCAACAATGACGGGGCTGTTCGTGGTTTCAGAACCAACACAGTGGACGCGAGCAACTGAGGACAAGCCCTCGGCCTATTAGTACCGGTCAACTCCACACGTTACCGTGCTTCCATATCCGGCCTATCAACCCAGTCGTCTACTGGGAGCCTTACCCCATCAAGTGGGTGGGAGTCCTCATCTCGAAGCAGGCTTCCCGCTTAGATGCTTTCAGCGGTTATCCCTCCCGAACGTAGCCAACCAGCCATGCCCTTGGCAGAACAACTGGCACACCAGAGGTTCGTCCGTCCCGGTCCTCTCGTACTAGGGACAGCCCTTCTCAAGACTCCTACGCGCACAGCGGATAGGGACCGAACTGTCTCACGACGTTCTAAACCCAGCTCGCGTACCGCTTTAATGGGCGAACAGCCCAACCCTTGGGACCGACTCCAGCCCCAGGATGCGACGAGCCGACATCGAGGTGCCAAACCATCCCGTCGATATGGACTCTTGGGGAAGATCAGCCTGTTATCCCCGGGGTACCTTTTATCCGTTGAGCGACGGCGCTTCCACAAGCCACCGCCGGATCACTAGTCCCGACTTTCGTCCCTGCTCGACCCGTCGGTCTCACAGTCAAGCTCCCTTGTGCACTTACACTCAACACCTGATTGCCAACCAGGCTGAGGGAACCTTTGGGCGCCTCCGTTACCCTTTAGGAGGCAACCGCCCCAGTTAAACTACCCATCAGACACTGTCCCTGATCCGGATCACGGACCCAGGTTAGACATCCAGCACGACCAGACTGGTATTTCAACGACGACTCCACACTAACTGGCGTTAGCGCTTCACAGTCTCCCAGCTATCCTACACAAGCCGAACCGAACACCAATATCAAACTGTAGTAAAGGTCCCGGGGTCTTTCCGTCCTGCTGCGCGAAACGAGCATCTTTACTCGTAGTGCAATTTCACCGGGCCTATGGTTGAGACAGTCGAGAAGTCGTTACGCCATTCGTGCAGGTCGGAACTTACCCGACAAGGAATTTCGCTACCTTAGGATGGTTATAGTTACCACCGCCGTTTACTGGCGCTTAAGTTCTCAGCTTCGCCCTGACGAATCAGAGCTAACCGGTCCCCTTAACGTTCCAGCACCGGGCAGGCGTCAGTCCGTATACATCGCCTTACGGCTTCGCACGGACCTGTGTTTTTAGTAAACAGTCGCTTCTCGCTGGTCTCTGCGGCCACCCCCAGCTCTGGCAGCAAGTGCCGTCACCGGATGTGGCCCCCCTTCTCCCGAAGTTACGGGGGCATTTTGCCGAGTTCCTTAACCATAGTTCACCCGAACGCCTCGGTATTCTCTACCTGACCACCTGAGTCGGTTTAGGGTACGGGCCGCCATGAAACTCGCTAGAGGCTTTTCTCGACAGCATAGGATCATCCACTTCACCACAATCGGCTCGGCATCAGGTCTCAGCCACAAGGTGTGCGGATTTACCTACACACCGGCCTACACCCTTACCCCGGGACAACCACCGCCCGGGCTGGACTACCTTCCTGCGTCACCCCATCACTCACCTACTACCACCTTGGTTCAGCGGCTCCACCACTCCCCTTTGCCCGAAGGCTCCGGGGCGGCTTCACGGCCTTAGCATTAGCGGGCTCGATGTTTGACGCTTCACAGCGGGTACCGGAATATCAACCGGTTATCCATCGACTACGCCTGTCGGCCTCGCCTTAGGTCCCGACTTACCCTGGGCAGATCAGCTTGACCCAGGAACCCTTAGTCAATCGGCGCACACGTTTCTCACGTGTGAATCGCTACTCATGCCTGCATTCTCACTCGTCAACCGTCCACAACTCGCTTACGCGGCTGCTTCACCCGGCAGACGACGCTCCCCTACCCATCCATACACCCGTTGGGGCTGTTGTATGAATGACACGACTTCGGCGGTACGCTTGAGCCCCGCTACATTGTCGGCGCGGAATCACTAGACCAGTGAGCTATTACGCACTCTTTCAAGGGTGGCTGCTTCTAAGCCAACCTCCTGGTTGTCTCTGCGACTCCACATCCTTTCCCACTTAGCGTACGCTTAGGGGCCTTAGTCGATGCTCTGGGCTGTTTCCCTCTCGACCATGGAGCTTATCCCCCACAGTCTCACTGCCGCGCTCTCACTTACCGGCATTCGGAGTTTGGCTAAGGTCAGTAACCCGGTAGGGCCCATCGCCTATCCAGTGCTCTACCTCCGGCAAGAAACACACGACGCTGCACCTAAATGCATTTCGGGGAGAACCAGCTATCACGGAGTTTGATTGGCCTTTCACCCCTAACCACAGGTCATCCCCCAGGTTTTCAACCCTGGTGGGTTCGGTCCTCCACGAAGTCTTACCTCCGCTTCAACCTGCCCATGGCTAGATCACTCCGCTTCGGGTCTTGAGCGTGCTACTCAGACGCCCTATTCGGACTCGCTTTCGCTACGGCTTCCCCACACGGGTTAACCTCGCAACACACCGCAAACTCGCAGGCTCATTCTTCAAAAGGCACGCAGTCACGAGAAGCATCAAAGTGCTTCCGACGCTCCCACGGCTTGTAGGCACACGGTTTCAGGTACTATTTCACTCCCCTCCCGGGGTACTTTTCACCATTCCCTCACGGTACTATCCGCTATCGGTCACCAGGGAATATTTAGGCTTAGCGGGTGGTCCCGCCAGATTCACACGGGATTTCTCGGGCCCCGTGCTACTTGGGTGTCTCTCAAACGAGCCGCTGACGTTTCGACTACGGGGGTCTTACCCTCTACGCCGGACCTTTCGCATGTCCTTCGCCTACATCAACGGTTTCTGACTCGTCTCATGGCCGGCAGACCATGAAAGAGAGATCCCACAACCCCGTATACGCAACCCCTGCCGGGTCTCACACGCATACGGTTTGGCCTCATCCAGTTTCGCTCGCCACTACTCCCGGAATCACGGTTGTTTTCTCTTCCTGCGGGTACTGAGATGTTTCACTTCCCCGCGTTCCCTCCACACTGCCTATGTGTTCAGCAGCGGGTGACAGCCCATGACGACTGCCGGGTTTCCCCATTCGGACACCCCCGGATCAAAGCTCGGTTGACAGCTCCCGGGGCCTATCGCGGCCTCCCACGTCCTTCATCGGTTCCTGGTGCCAAGGCATCCACCGTGCGCCCTTAAAAACTTGGCCACAGATGCTCGCGTCCACTGTGCAGTTCTCAAACAACGACCAGCCACCCATCACCCCGCCTACTAGGCGAGTTCACTGGGGCCAGCGGCTGAGGAAAGTTCATTCCCTCAGACACCCAACAGCGTGCCCGACCAGTCCTCGCCCGGAGATCGTGCGTTCCACGCTCTTGCGAGCAGTACTAGCAGCCTCCGACCCGAAACTCTGGCCGAGTAGTCAACGTTCCACCCATGAGCAACCAGCATCAGACGTTCGCTGATGTACTGGCCTCTGAACCAGCCCCGAAGGACCGGCTTAGAAGTGCTCCTTAGAAAGGAGGTGATCCAGCCGCACCTTCCGGTACGGCTACCTTGTTACGACTTCGTCCCAATCGCCAGTCCCACCTTCGACAGCTCCCTCCCACAAGGGGTTGGGCCACCGGCTTCGGGTGTTACCGACTTTCGTGACGTGACGGGCGGTGTGTACAAGGCCCGGGAACGTATTCACCGCAGCAATGCTGATCTGCGATTACTAGCGACTCCGACTTCATGGGGTCGAGTTGCAGACCCCAATCCGAACTGAGACCGGCTTTTTGAGATTCGCTCCACCTCGCGGTATCGCAGCTCATTGTACCGGCCATTGTAGCACGTGTGCAGCCCAAGACATAAGGGGCATGATGACTTGACGTCGTCCCCACCTTCCTCCGAGTTGACCCCGGCGGTCTCCCGTGAGTCCCCAGCACCACAAGGGCCTGCTGGCAACACGGGACAAGGGTTGCGCTCGTTGCGGGACTTAACCCAACATCTCACGACACGAGCTGACGACAGCCATGCACCACCTGTACACCGACCACAAGGGGGACCCTGTCTCCAGGGTTTTCCGGTGTATGTCAAGCCTTGGTAAGGTTCTTCGCGTTGCGTCGAATTAAGCCACATGCTCCGCCGCTTGTGCGGGCCCCCGTCAATTCCTTTGAGTTTTAGCCTTGCGGCCGTACTCCCCAGGCGGGGCACTTAATGCGTTAGCTGCGGCACGGACAACGTGGAATGTTGCCCACACCTAGTGCCCACCGTTTACGGCGTGGACTACCAGGGTATCTAATCCTGTTCGCTCCCCACGCTTTCGCTCCTCAGCGTCAGTATCGGCCCAGAGATCCGCCTTCGCCACCGGTGTTCCTCCTGATATCTGCGCATTTCACCGCTACACCAGGAATTCCGATCTCCCCTACCGAACTCTAGCCTGCCCGTATCGACTGCAGACCCGGGGTTAAGCCCCGGGCTTTCACAACCGACGCGACAAGCCGCCTACGAGCTCTTTACGCCCAATAATTCCGGACAACGCTCGCGCCCTACGTATTACCGCGGCTGCTGGCACGTAGTTAGCCGGCGCTTCTTCTGCAGGTACCGTCACTTTCGCTTCTTCCCTGCTGAAAGAGGTTTACAACCCGAAGGCCGTCATCCCTCACGCGGCGTCGCTGCATCAGGCTTGCGCCCATTGTGCAATATTCCCCACTGCTGCCTCCCGTAGGAGTCTGGGCCGTGTCTCAGTCCCAGTGTGGCCGGTCGCCCTCTCAGGCCGGCTACCCGTCGTCGCCTTGGTGAGCCGTTACCTCACCAACAAGCTGATAGGCCGCGGGCTCATCCTGCACCGCCGGAGCTTTACACCATCAAGGATGCCCAAGATGGTCATATCCGGTATTAGACCCCGTTTCCAGGGCTTGTCCCAGAGTGCAGGGCAGATTGCCCACGTGTTACTCACCCGTTCGCCACTAATCCACCCCGAAGGGCTTCATCGTTCGACTTGCATGTGTTAAGCACGCCGCCAGCGTTCGTCCTGAGCCAGGATCAAACTCTCCGTGAATGTGTACCGGTAATCCGGTGCAACACCACGAGAGCGGAACAGTCAGGCGGAATAAGCCCGACCGTTCACAGCGTCCTCGCTGTGTTTTTTCAAAGGAACCTCGACCATCGGTTGTCCGACGGACGGGGTATCAACATATCTGGCGTTGACTTTTGGCACGCTGTTGAGTTCTCAAGGAACGGTCGCTTCCTTTGTACTCACCCTCTCGGGCTTTCCTCCGGGCGCTTCCCTTCGATCTTGCGTTTCCGACTCTATCAGATCTTTTCTCGATCCGATTTCCTCGGTGCTTTCCAGGTTCCCGCTTCAGCGTTTCCCTTTCCGGCGGTTCCGACTCTATCAGATCCTTTCGGGCCTGATTCCCTGTCAGTTGGGGTTGTCCTCGCGGCCGTTGGGCCGTTCCGACGAGTGAGACTTTAGCGGATTCCTCGGCTCCCGAGCCAATCGGGGGCCGCGTTCTTTCGAACGGGGATTCCTCATTCCGTAAATACGCATGCCAATGAAACGACGACAGAACTACTGCGCGTCGAGTAGTGGTTGGTACCTGCGGATTGGCTGCCCGGGGACCGACCGGAGTCGGCGCTCACGTCGGGCAACTCGGAGAACACTACGGATCGGGTCTGGGCGTGTCAACTCACGGGCGGACGGCACTCCCGGGGCGTAGTCTGGGGGGCATGACGACGCGTACGTGTAGCCAGTTCTGGTGGGCCGCCTGACGGCGGCCGTCCTCACGTATGCACTCAACGGCCGCCGCTTCGGCGGCCGTTGTTGTTTCTCCCTTCAGGACCACCGAGGGGCCGGCCGCCCGGGGCGGCGGTCCCGACCAGGAGGTGGAGGAGAGATGACACGGGTCTTCAGCGGGGTCAAGCCGACGGGGCATCTGACGCTGGGGAACTATCTGGGGGCCATGCGGCGGTGGGCTGCCGTCGACCAGCACGAGGCCGACGCCTTGTTCTGTGTCGTGGACCTGCACGCGCTGACCGTGGAGCACGATCCCGCGCGGGTGCGCAGGCTGAGTCGGCAGGCGGCGACGTTGCTGCTGGCGTCGGGGGTGGATCCGGAGCTGTGCACGGTGTTCGTGCAGAGTCATGTGGACGAGCACGCGCGGCTGTCGTACCTGCTGGAGTGCGTGGCCACCGACGGTGAGATGCGTCGGATGATCCAGTACAAGGAGAAGGCCGCGCGGGAGCAGCGGCGGGGCGGGAGCGTGCGGCTGTCGCTGCTGACGTATCCCGTGCTGATGGCGGCGGACATCCTGGCGTACGCGGCCGACGAGGTGCCCGTCGGGGACGATCAGCGGCAGCATGTGGAGCTGGCGCGGGATGTGGCCGTGCGGTTCAACCAGCGGTACGGGCACACGTTCGTGGTGCCGCGGGCGACGAAGCCCGGGGTGGCGGCTCGGGTGATGAATCTGCAGGATCCGGCGTCGAAGATGGGCAAGAGCGATGACGTCGGGCCGGGGATCGTCTATCTGCTGGACGAGCCGGACGTGGTGCGGAAGAAGGTCATGCGGGCCGTGACCGACAGCGGGCGGGAGGTCGTGTACGACCGGGAGGCCCGGCCGGGGCTCGCCAACCTGCTGGAGATCCTCGCGGCCTGTACCGGTGGGGAGCCCGAGAAGCTGAGTGGGACGTACACGTCGTACGGGGAGCTGAAGAAGGACACCGCCGAGGCTGTGGTCGAGGTGCTTCGGCCCGTGCAGGAGCGGCACAAGGAGTTGTGTGCGGACCCGGCGTACGTGGAGGCCGTGCTGCGGGACGGGGCGGAGCGGGCGCGGGGGATGGCTCGGCCGACCGTGGATGCCGCTTATCGCGCGATCGGGTTGTTGCCGGCCGTGGCCGGGGCGGCCGGGGTCCGGGCCGGGGTGGCTGGGTGAGGTGACCGGGTGGTGGGGGGCGGCCGTGTCGGCCGCCCCTCTGCCGGTGGTCAGCTGTTGTTGCCGGAGGCCAGGGCGCGGCTGCGGTCGCGGGCGGCTTCGAGGGCGGCGATGAGAGCGGCCCGGACGCCGTGGTTCTCGAGTTCGCGGATGGCGTTGATCGTCGTGCCGGCGGGGGACGTGACGTTCTCGCGGAGCTTGACCGGGTGTTCGCCGCTGTCGCGGAGCATCGTCGCGGCGCCGATGGCGGACTGGACGATGAGGTCGTGGGCCTTGTCGCGGGGCAGGCCGAGGAGGATGCCGGCGTCGGTCATGGCCTCGACCAGGTAGAAGAAGTAGGCCGGGCCGGAGCCGGAGAGGGCGGTGCAGGCGTCCTGCTGGGACTCGGGGACGCGGAGCGTCTTGCCGACGGCGCCGAAGATCTCCTCGGTGTGGGCGAGGTGGTCGGCGGTGGCGTGGGTGCCGGCGGAGATGACGGACATGGCCTCGTCGACGAGGGCGGGGGTGTTCGTCATGACGCGGACGACCGGGGTGCCGGGGGCCAGGCGCTCCTCGAAGTAGGCCGTGGGGATGCCGGCGGCGCCGCTGATGACCAGGCGGTCGGCGGGGACGTGCGGGGCGAGCTCGTCGAGGAGGGTGCCCATGTCCTGCGGTTTGACCGTGAGGATCAGGGTGTCGGCGGTCTTGGCGGCTTCGGGGTTGGTGACCGGGGTGACGCCGTAGCGGGTGCGGAGTTCTTCCGCTCGTTCCTGGCGGCGGGCGGTGACCAGGAGGTCGGCCGGGGTCCAGCCGGCGCGGATCATTCCGCTGAGCAGGGCTTCGCCGATCTTGCCGGTGCCGAGGACTGCGACTTTCTGGGTCATGGCTTTCGGTGCCCTCCGGGGGTTGCGCGTCGTCCGGGTTCATCCTCGCACCCGGGGGTGGTGGGGTGGGTCCGGTGTCCGGTGGGCGGGATGCCTGCGGGGCGGGTGGCTACGCCGTCCGGCGCCTCAGGGTCGCTGCTCCGAGGGCCAGGACCAGGAGGGCGCAGCCCGCCACGATCAGGGCGTCGCGGAGGAACGTGGCCGTCATGTCCGTGTGGTGCAGGACCTCGTTCATGCCGTCGACGGCGTACGACATGGGGAGGACGTCGGAGATGGCCTCCAGGGCCGGGTGCATGTCGTCGCGTGGGGTGAACAGGCCGCAGAGGAGGAGCTGGGGGAAGATCACCGCCGGCATGAACTGGACCGCCTGGAACTCCGAGGCCGCGAAGGCCGAGACGAAGAGGCCGAGGGCCGTGCCGAGGAGGGCGTCGAGGAGGGCCACCAGGAGGAGGAGCCAGGGGCTGCCGGTGACGTCGAGGCCGAGAAGCCAGAGCGCGAGGCCCGTGGCCAGGGCGGACTGGATGATCGCGAGGGTGCCGAAGGCGAGGGCGTAGCCGGCGATGAGGTCGGCTTTGCCGAGGGGCATGGCGAGGAGGCGTTCGAGGGTGCCCGAGGTGCGTTCGCGCAGGGTGGCGATGGACGTCACCAGGAACATCGTGATCAGCGGGAAGATCCCGAGGAGGGACGCGCCGATGTTGTCGAAGGTGCGGGGGCTGCCGTCGAAGACGTAGCGGAGCAGGAGCAGCATCACGCAGGGGATGAGGAGCAGCAGCGCGATGGTGCGGGGGTCGTGGGTGAGCTGGCGGAGGACCCGGGTCGCGGTGGCGGTGGTGCGCGCGGGGTTCAGGGCGCGCGGCCGGGCGGGTTCGAGCGTGGTGGTCATCGGCTTGTCTCCTTGCTGCGGGCCTGTGCCGTCGCCTCGTCGACCAGGTGGAGGAAGGCCTCCTCGACCGTTTCCGCGCCGGTGCGGGTGCGCAGGGCGTCGGGGGTGTCGTCGGCGAGGAGCTCGCCCTCGCGCATGAGGAGGAGGCGGTGGCAGCGCTCGGCCTCGTCCATGACGTGGGAGGAGACCAGGAGGGTGGCGCCGCGGCTCGCCGCGATGTCGTGGAAGAGGGCCCAGAGGTCGCGGCGCAGGACCGGGTCGAGGCCGACGGTGGGTTCGTCGAGGACCAGGAGTTCGGGGGTGCCGAGGAGGGCGACGGCGAGGGAGACGCGGCTGCGCTGGCCGCCGGAGAGGTTGCCGGCCAGGGCGTCCGCGTGGGTGGTGAGGTCGACGTCGGCGATGGCTCGGATGACGTGGTCGTGGCGGCGGTCCGCGGCGGGGCGGCCGGGGTCGAGTATCGCGGCGAAGTAGTCGAGGTTCTGGCGGACGGTCAGGTCGTCGTAGACGGACGGGGCCTGGGTGACGTAGCCGATGCGGGTGCGCAGGGCGGGGTGGCCGGCGGGGTGGCCGAGGACGTCGAGGGTGCCGGTGACCTTGGCCTGGGTGCCGACGATCGCGCGCAGGAGGGTCGACTTGCCGCAGCCGGAGGGGCCGAGGAGACCGGTGATCCGGCCTCGGGGGACGGTGAAGGCGAGGTCGCGCAGGACGGTGCGGGGGCCGCGGACGACGGTGAGGTCCTGGGCGTGGATGGCGGCCGAGGGGCCCTGGGTGGCTGGGCGTGGTGGGTCGGGAGCATTATTCATCATGCGATGAATAATGCTCCTGGGGGTGGGACCCGTCAAGCGGATGTGTGTCCTGCCGGGGCTTTGGCGAGCAGGAGGATCACGTCGTAGACCTCCTCGACGCAGCCGTCCGGGAAGGTGCTGAGCAGGTGCTCGCGTTCCTCGGCGAGGAAGGCCGCGGTGTGGTCCTCGCCGTGCACCAGGAAGACCGAGTGGCTGCCGATGTTGGCGAGGTGGGTGTCGACGGGGACGCGGCGGCTCCAGCGGACCGTGCGGCGGGTGAAGTCGAGAAGGCCGGTCGGGTCGGCGGCGCGGGCGTTGACGTTCCGCTTCTCGGCGGAGACGTCGATGCCGAAGTGGCGTGCCGTGCGGGCGGCGGCCTCGGCGATCCACGGCACGTCGAGGGCGTCGGTGTTCCACCAGAGGGCCAGGGCGCCACCGGGACGCAGGACGCGGAGGGCCTCCGGGACGGAGCGGGCGGGGTCGGTCCAGTGCCAGGCCTGGGCGTAGGTGACGAGGTCGATGGAGGCGTCGGCGAGGGGGAGGTCGTCGCCCGTGCCGCGGATGAGGGGGAGGGCGGGGTGGGCGCTGCGGAACTGGGCCGCCATGCCGTCGCCGGGCTCCACGGCGACCACGTTCGCGCCTCGGGCGTGCAGGAGGGCCGTGGCTATGCCGGTGCCGGCGCCGATGTCCGCGACGCGGGAGCCGGTGAGGGGGTGGCCGGCCAGGTCTTCTATCGCGTCGAAGAGGGCGGGCGGGTAGGAGGGGCGGTTGGCGGCGTACTGGGCCGCGGCGGCGTTGAAGGAGTGGGCTCGGGCGTGGCGCGTGAGGCGGTCGTCCGCGGGGCGGTCGTCCGCGGGGCGGTCGTCCATGGGGCGGTCGTCCGCGGGGTGGTCGTCCGCGGGGCGGGGGACGCGGGGTTCGGGGGTGAGGTCGGCTCCGGTGGGGTGGTCGTCGGCGGTGGGTGGTGTGGTCATACGGCCATGGTGGCCGGGGGTGGGGTGGGGGGCGGTGAGATTTGGGTGAGAGGGCCGGGGCGCGGGTCATGTCGGCCTATGCGCGGCGGCGCTTCTTCGACGGGTTGCCCGTGCGGCGGGTGGTGCGCTTCTCGTGTCGTCTGCGGGCCTCCTCGTACTCCTCGCGGTGGAGCTTCTCGCCCGGGGCCTCGGTGAGGGAGCGGAAGAAGTACGCCAGGAGGGAGCCGACGAAGCCGATGGTCAGGAGTCCGCGGAGGGACGCCTGGCGGTCCGGGTCGGGGCGGCGGGTGAAGCCGTCCCAGGTGTGGCGGAAGGCCATCGCGCTGCAGATCGCGAACATGGCGACCATGAGGAGCGTGACGAAGCCGCCGATCGCGGCGATCTGAAGACCCTGGTAGGCGAGGCGCAGGACCAGGCAGGAGACGGCCGCGGCGGCCAGTGAGCCGACGGCCACGGCGATGCGGCGGGCGGTGTAGCCGTTGTCGTGGTCCACCCACGTCGTGCCGAAGAAACGGATCGGCTCGGGGTGGGGGGCGGTGGCGGGGGCCGGGGTGCCGTTGTCTGCGCTCACGGGTCGATTATGGCTCCGGCCCGGCGGCTCGGGCGGGGGGCGGGTGGTGGGGCACCCGTCACGCCTTCCCGGTCCGGGAGCGCGGCGGTGGATGGTGCGGCCCGCAGTGGGGGCGGGCCGCCTCATCCCCGGTGCGGGTCAGGAGCAGCGCGGGCGGATGTAGCCGTCGCTGCCGGTGTTCACGTAGGAGTCCGACACGTACTGGCCGGCGGCGATGTTGTCCCAGATGTTCGTCGTGCCGTACGGGCCCGTGACCCAGGTGCCGGGTGTCTGGCAGTGGATCGCCACCCGCGAGCCCTCGGGCAGGACCTTGACGATCGGGTAGCCGGTGCCGGGACCGCTGCGGACGTTGAGCCGGACGCCCGGTGCGATCGAGTAGTAGGTGGCCGCCGCGGCCAGGGTGGTGACCAGCGGCGTGCCGGCACCTTCCTTGTCGCGCTCGACCTCTTCGACAGGCTCGACTGACATGAAAAACCTCCCCCGTTGCACCCCCATGGCTGCCATGGGGCCCCGTTGATTCCCTCGAATCACGTCATCAAACATCTGTGCGTGACTCGCTTGCGGAGGCTAGCAAGCCGCCTCTGTCTCGTACGAGTCATCGACTAGGCTCCGTGCGTCGCGCGCGCGGACGAACAGCACGGGGGTGGTCCCATGGCGCCACAGCGGAACGCCGGAGCGGGCCCGGAAGCGGAACTTCCCGAGTACGCCGGTCACTACCGGTTGGAGTCGTGCCTGGGCTCGGGCGGCATGGGCGTCGTCCACCTGGCCCGGAGCACCTCCGGGATGAAGCTCGCAGTGAAGGTCGTGCACGCGGAGTTCGCCAAGGACCCCGAGTTCAGGGGGCGTTTCCGGCAGGAGGTGGGCGCGGCCCGGCGGGTCAGCGGGGCGTTCACCGCGCCCGTCGTGGATGCCGATCCCGAGGCCGGGCGGCCCTGGATGGCCACGTTGTTCATTCCGGGCCCCACGCTGGCCCAGGAGGTGAAGCGGAACGGCCCCTTGGCCCCCGCCCAACTGCGCCGGCTGATGGCGGGGCTCGCGGAGGCCCTGCGCGACATCCACCGGGTCGGGGTCGTGCACCGGGATCTGAAGCCGAGCAACGTGCTGCTCGCCGAGGACGGGCCGAAGGTCATCGACTTCGGCATCTCCCGGCCGACGGACAGCGAGTTGCGGACCGAGACCGGGAAGCTGATCGGCACGCCGCCGTTCATGGCGCCCGAGCAGTTCCGGCGGCCGAGAGAGGTGGGACCGGCCGCGGACGTGTTCGCCCTCGGGTCCGTGATGGTCCATGCCGCCACCGGGCGGGGGCCGTTCGACTCCGACAGCCCCTACGTCGTCGCCTACCAGGTCGTGCACGACGAGCCCGACCTGACCGGCGTACCGGAAGCGCTGGTGCCGCTCGTGCTGCGGTGTCTCGCCAAGGAGCCCGAGGACCGGCCCTCCCCCGACGAGTTGATGCGCGAACTGCGGTCGGTGGCGGCCTCGTACGACACGCAGGCGTTCATACCGCAGCAGCGCGTCGAGGAGGCGCCCGAGCGGCCCGAGCCGGTGGTGCCCGCCGAGGAGTCCCCCGTCGATCCCTCCGGCCCCGGGAAGTCCCCGCGGCCGTCGAAGCGGCGGCTCGGCAGGCGGGCCGGTCTGGCCGCCGGTGCGGTCGGGCTGGTCGTCGTCGGGGCGCTGGCGGTGGTGCCGCTGCTCGGGGGCGGGAGTCCGGCGCCGGAGGTCAGCGCGCCGCGGACCACGGCTGCCGCGTTCTCGGCGTGGGAGGCCCAGCCGCTGGACCGGGAGAGCACACCGCAATGCTCCTACGCGGTGGGCCGGTTGCTGTGCGCGCAGAACGGCCTGGTGTTCGCCCTCGACCCCGGCGACGGGCGGCTGCTGTGGCGGCATCCGTTGGAGGGGGCCGCCGCGAGCGGGCCGCCGAGCGGCGCACCGGTCGTGTCGGGGGGCCTGGTGCTGGCCGGGCTCGGGCAGGAACGGCGGGTGGCCGCGCTCGACCCCGCGTCGGGCGAGGTGGTCCGGCGGGAGGAGCTGCCCGCGTACGGCGGGCTGCGGGCCGTGGGCGGCATGGTGCTGCTCACCGCTGCCGACGGCACGGTCAGCGGTGTGGAGAGCGCCTCGGGCGAGGTGAAGTGGAGTCACCGGATCCCGGGCCAGGACGTGCCGTACTTCGTCTCGTTCCCCGGTGATCCGCTGGCGTACGCGGCGACCGTGTCCGGCGACGGCTCGGCCACGCGGGTCACGGCGGTGGATCCGCGCACCGGCGACGTGCGGTGGGACGCGGAGCTGGAGGGGGCTCTGCAACCGCTGGGCTCGGCGGACGGGTCCGTCGTCTTCGCCGCCGGCGACCCCGTGAGGCAGGACGCGCGGGCCCTGGTGCGCTACCGCCCCGACGACCGCACCACCTCGCGCGTGCCGCTGCGCATTCCCCTGCAGCAGGTCCAGGGCAGCGTGCACGGGGACGTCGTCCACCTCATGGCGGCGGGCGGGTCGCTGGTCGCCGTCGACCTGGAGACGCGGAAGCAGCTCTGGAGTCTGGAGACGGGTCTCGCGCGCGGGTCCACGCCGGTCGCCGGTGAGCGGTACGTGTACGTCACCGCTCCGGACGGCCGGCTGCTCGCCGTCGACGCGCGGCGCGGGAAGCTCGCCGGGCAGACGTCTCCCCGGCTGGGAGACCGGTCGGACCGGGTTCCGGCCGCGCTGCCCGAGCCGGTGCTCGTCGGTGACCGGGTCTACGCCGGTGCGCCGGACGGCACCGTCTTCGCCGTGCACGGGCGCGATCCCGCGGCCTGGTAGGCGGACATGCGCGAGGGCCGCCCCCGGCTGCGGAGGCGGCCCTCGGGAGTGCGGGGGCTCAGCCCAGCATCGTGACGTCCCGGACGGCGCCCTTGTCGGCGCTGGTCGCCATCGCCGCGTAGGCACGCAGGGCGGCCGAGACCTTGCGGTCGCGGTTCTTCGGGGCGTACCGGCCGTTCAGGGCCTGCTCGCGGCGGGCCAGCTCGGCGTCGTCGACCAGGAGCTCGATGGAGCGGTTGGGGATGTCGATGCGGATGCGGTCGCCGTCCTCGACGAGGGCGATGGTGCCGCCCGCGGCCGCCTCGGGCGAGGCGTGGCCGATGGACAGGCCGGAGGTGCCGCCGGAGAAGCGGCCGTCCGTCACCAGCGCGCAGGTCTTGCCCAGGCCGCGGCCCTTCAGGTACGAGGTCGGGTAGAGCATCTCCTGCATACCGGGGCCGCCCTTGGGGCCCTCGTAGCGGATGACGACGACGTCGCCGTCCTTGACCTGCTGGGTGAGGATCTTCTGCACGGCCTCCTCCTGCGACTCGCAGACGACCGCCGGGCCCTCGAAGGTCCAGATGGACTCGTCGACGCCGGCCGTCTTCACGACGCAGCCGTCCACGGCCAGGTTGCCCTTGAGGACCGCGAGGCCGCCGTCCTTGGAGTAGGCGTGCTCGACGGAGCGGATGCAGCCGCCCTCGGCGTCCTCGTCCAGTGCCTCCCAGCGCTCGGACTGGGAGAAGGCCTCGGCGGAGCGGACGCAGCCGGGGGCCGCGTGCCACAGCTCGACGGCCTCGGCGGACGGGGAGCCGCCGCGCACGTCCCAGGTCTTCAGCCAGTCGGCGAGGGAGGGGCTGTGCACGGAGTGGACGTCCTCGTTGAGCAGGCCCGCGCGGTGCAGCTCGCCGAGCAGGGCGGGGATGCCGCCGGCGCGGTGCACGTCCTCCATGTAGTACGTGCGGTCCTTGGCGACGTTCGGGGCGACCTTGGCCAGGCACGGCACCCGGCGGGAGACCTCGTTGATCTCCTCCAGCCCGAAGGGGACGCCCGCCTCCTGGGCGGCGGCCAGCAGGTGCAGGATCGTGTTGGTGGAGCCGCCCATGGCGATGTCGAGGGCCATGGCGTTCTCGAAGGCCGCGAAGGACGCCACGCTGCGGGGCAGGACCGTCTCGTCGTCCTCCTCGTAGTAGCGGCGGGTGATGTCCATGACCGTCTTCGCGGCGTTCACGTACAGCTGTTTGCGGGCCGTGTGCGTGGCCAGGACCGAGCCGTTGCCCGGCAGGGACAGGCCGATGGCCTCGGTCAGGCAGTTCATCGAGTTGGCGGTGAACATGCCGGAACAGGAGCCGCAGGTCGGGCAGGCGTTCTCCTCGATGCGGAGGATGTCCTCGTCCGAGATCTTGTCGTTCACGGCGTCGGAGATCGCGTCGACCAGGTCGAGCGTGCGGACCGTGCCGTCGACGAGGGTGGCGCGGCCGGACTCCATGGGCCCGCCGGAGACGAACACCGTCGGGATGTTCAGCCGCAGGGCCGCGTTGAGCATGCCCGGGGTGATCTTGTCGCAGTTGGAGATGCAGATCAGGGCGTCGGCGCAGTGGGCCTCGACCATGTACTCCACGCTGTCCGCGATCAGGTCGCGGGAGGGCAGGGAGTAGAGCATGCCGCCGTGGCCCATGGCGATGCCGTCGTCCACGGCGATCGTGTTGAACTCGCGCGGGATGCCGCCGGCCTCGATCACCGCCTCGCTGACGATCCGGCCGACCGGCGCCAGGTGCGTGTGGCCCGGCACGAACTCCGTGAAGCTGTTGGCGACCGCGATGATCGGCTTGCGGCCGATGTCCGCACCCGGTACACCGGAGGCGCGCATAAGGGCGCGGGCGCCCGCCATGTTGCGGCCGTGGGTGACTGTGCGGGACCTCAGCTCGGGCATCGTCGCTCGCTCCTTCTACAGGCGGCGTCAGAGGATTCGGAGATTTCTGACTGCTACCGAGCGTACGCCGGTCATCCAGTGGGCGGGACGGAGTGTCCGGAATGCGGGACGGCTGTCTCGTCGGCGGCCCGCGCGGGGGCTACGGATCGGTCAGGTGTCCCTGCACGACGGGGGCCAGCCGCGCGATGATCTGCTCCGGGTCCGCCGAGGCCAGGGGCTCGACCTTGATGACGTAGCGCAGGATCGCCGTGCCCACGAGCTGGGCAGCGGCCAGCTCGGCCCGCAGTTCCGCGTCGGGCAGCTCCAGGCGTACCGCGATGCGGCGCAGCACCTGGGTGGCGACGATCCGGCGGAAGACGGCCGCGGCGGTCTCGTTGGTGACGGCGGAGCGGACGATGGCGAGCAGCGGCGCGCGGGTCGCGGGGTTCTCCCAGACGCCGAAGAAGAAGCGGGCCAGGCGCTCCCCCACGCCGTCGAGCGGGCCCTCCTCGATGGCCTTCGGCGCCTGCAGGGCGGGGCCGAAGGACTGGGTGATCGCCGCCTCGAAGACCTGCTCCTTCGTGCCGAAGTAGTGGTGCACGAGGGCGGAGTCGACGCCGGCGGCCTTGGCGATGCCCCGCACGGACGTCTTCTCGTAGCCGCGCTCGGAGAACTCGTCGCGGGCGGCGGTGAGGATGCGGTCGCGGGTGTCCGCGGACTCCGCGCGCTTGGGGCGGCCGCGGCGGCGGGCGGAGGTGCCGGGGCCGGTGTCGGTGTCGGCCGGGGGCCGCTCGGTCATCGGCGCGGCACCCGCACGGCCGAGGCCAGGTGGAGGCGGGTGAAGGCCAGGGCCTCGGCGAGGTCGGCCTCGCGCTCCGCGCTCGACATGGCGCGGCGGGTGTTGACCTCGATGACGACGTGGCCGTCGAAGCCGGTCAGGGCGAGCCGCTCCAGCACCTCGGCGCAGGGCTGGGTGCCGCGGCCGGGCACCAGGTGCTCGTCCTTGGCGGAGCCGCGGCCGTCGGCGAGGTGGACGTGGCCGAGGCGGTCGCCCATGCGGTCGACCATGGCCAGCGCGTCGGAGCGGGCCGTCGCCGTGTGGCTGAGGTCGATCGTGAAGTGACGGTAGTCGTCCTTCGTGACGTCCCAGTCGGGGGCGTAGGCGAGCATCTCGCGGTCGCGGTAGCGCCAGGGGTACATGTTCTCGACGGCGAACCGTACGTCCGTCTCGTTCGCCATGCGCCAGATGCCGGCGACGAAGTCCCGCGCGTACTGGCGCTGCCAGCGGAACGGGGGGTGGACCACGACCGTGCTCGCGTCGAGCTTCTCGGCCGCCGCGCGGGCCCGCTGGAGCTTGGTCCAGGGGTCGGTGGACCAGACGCGCTGCGTGATGAGCAGGCAGGGGGCGTGCACGGCCAGGATCGGGATCTGGTGGTAGTCGCTCAGTCTGCGCAGAGCCTCGATGTCCTGGCTGACGGGGTCGGTCCAGACCATGACCTCGACTCCGTCGTAGCCGAGGCGCGCGGCGATCTCGAAGGCCGTGGCCGTCGACTCCGGGTAGACCGAGGCCGTCGAGAGGGCGACCTTCGCGTCCGGGATCTTTACGGCTGGCTCTGCCATGGAGGACAGATTACGGGGTGTGGCGGGCAGGTCGTGGGGTGCCCGCTCGCCGTTGTGGTGATTGCCACGTGCTGAGCCCGAGCGCCGGGCTCCCTACGCGGACTCCATGTGATCCAGCCGGCGCAGGATCACGCCCTCCCTGAGCGCCCACGGGCAGATCTCCACGCGCTCCACGCCGAACAGGTCCATCGCCGCCTCGGCCACCAGGGCACCCGCGAGCAGCTGGCCCGCCCTGCCCTCCGAGACGCCCGGGAGCTCGGCACGTTCGGCCTCCGTCATGCCGGACAGCCTCGGGACCCAGCCCTCCAGGGACTCCCGCTTCAGTTCCCGCTGGACGTAGAGGCCCTCGGCGGAGCGGGCCGCGCCGGCGATGCGGGCCAGCTGCTTGAACGTCTTGGACGTGGCGACGACGTGGTCGGGGGCGCCGAAGCGGCTGAACTCGCCGACCGTGCGGGCGATCTCCGTGCGGACGTGACGGCGCAGGGCCCGGACGTCGTCCGGGGCGGGCGGGTCGCCGGGCAGCCAGCCGGCGGTGAGGCGGCCGGCGCCCAGCGGCAGCGAGGCTGCCGCGTCGGGCTCCTCGTCGATGCCGTAGGCGATCTCCAGGGAGCCCCCGCCGATGTCCAGGACCAGGAGCCTGCCGGCCGACCAGCCGAACCAGCGGCGGGCGGCGAGGAACGTGAGCCGGGCCTCCTCCGCGCCGGTGAGGACCTGGAGCTCGACGCCGGTCTCGGCCCGCACGCGCGCCAGGACGTCGTCGGCGTTGCGGGCGTCGCGGACCGCGGAGGTCGCGAACGGCAGCACCTCCTCGACGCCCTTGTCCTCGGCGGCCTGGAGGGACTCGTGGACGACCCCGATGAGCCGGTCGATGCCGTCGGGGCCGATCGCGCCGCTGTCGTCGAGGAGCTGGGCGAGGCGCAGTTCCGCCTTGTGCGAGTGCGCGGGCAGCGGGCGCGCGCCGGGGTGTGCGTCCACCACCAGCAGATGCACCGTGTTCGATCCCACGTCGAGGACACCGAGTCTCATGTACGGAACGCTACTGCCAGCGGTGCCGTCCACCGTCCCCGGTGTGGGTAAGAGGCCCGTACCCTGGACTCGTGCCAAAGACGAAAAAGGCCAAGCGCGACAAATCACCGGGCGTCGCGGTACCCGACGAGAAGGGGCTCGACTTCGCTCGCGCGTGGGTGGAGTTTCCCGATCCGGCGGACGACGAGCAGGTGTTCCGCTGCGATCTGACATGGCTGACCTCTCGCTGGAACTGCATCTTCGGCAGCGGCTGCCAGGGCATCCAGGCGGGCCGCGCGGATGACGGGTGCTGCACCTTGGGTGCCCACTTCTCCGACGAGGACGACGAGAAGCGCGTCGCCGAGCATGTGGCCAGGCTCACGCCGGACATCTGGCAGCACCACGCCGAGGGCACGAAGAACGGCTGGGTGTCCGAGGACGAGGACGGCGACCGCCAGACCCGCCCCTTCCAGGGGTCCTGCATCTTCCAGAACCGGCCCGGCTTCCCGGGCGGCGCGGGCTGCTCGCTGCACATCCTCGCCCTGAAGGAGGGCCGCGAGCCGCTGGAGACCAAGCCGGACGTGTGCTGGCAGCTGCCGGTGCGGCGGACGTACGAGTGGATCGACCGGCCCGACGACACGCGCGTGCTGCAGGTGTCGATCGGTGAGTACGACCGCCGGGGCTGGGGCCCGGGCGGCCACGACCTGCACTGGTGGTGCACCTCGGCGACCTCGGCGCACGGCGCGGGCGAGCCGGTGTACGTCTCCTACCGGCCCGAGCTGATCGAGCTGATGGGCAAGGCCGGTTACGACCGGCTGGTCGAGCTGTGCGAGGAGCGGCTGGCCTCGCAGCTGCCGCTGCTGGCGCCGCATCCGGCGGACCCGGGGGTCTGAGCGGCCGGGGACTACGACGCGGCCGGGCTCGGGTCGCCGCTGTCCGAGGGCGGGGGCGGCGAGTCCGCCGGGTCGGTGGGCTCCGGGTCCGTCGGGGTGGGCGTGGGGTCCGGGTCGGGCGACGGGGGCGGGGTGGTCGGCGTCGGGTCCGGGTCCGGGGCGGAGGTCGTGGGCGCCGGGTCGGGCCGGGTGGAGGGCGGCTCGGCCGGGCTGCTGGGACGCGGGCCGGGGCCGGAGGGGCTGGGCGCGGTGCCGTAGCCCTCGATGTGGACGACGGCGCCGACGGGTGCCACCGCCACCTGCGCGCGCCAGGGGCCGGAGGGCTCCCGCAGGTGGTCGACGTACACCTTGATCGTCAACGACTCGCCGGGCCGCAGCGTTCCCGACGACTGGCTGAGGTAGAGCCAGTCGGCTCCCGTGGACGCGGACCAGCGGACCGGGGTCGGGCCCGAGGCGGTCAGCGTGATCAGGGTGGTGTCGCCGCTGTGCCCGGCGGTGATGTCCAGGGCGGCCTTGCGGCCGGCGCCGGCGACGCCGATGACCTCGACGGAGACGTCGGCCTTGCCGTCCTTGCCGAAGCGGGGACCGGGGCGGGTGCTCGCGTTGCCCGTGTTCTCGTAGCCGCCGCCCGCCATCTCGCCGTCCAGGCCGAGCGTCTCGTCGGCCTCGCGCGCGAAGGCGGAGCGGCCGTCCTGGCCCTCCCCCACGGGGGTGCCCCGGTAGGCGGCCCACAGGGCGAGCACGGGGGCGGCCACCACGGTGGCGACGACGGTGGTGGTGACGGCACGCGCGCGGAGCCGGTCCCTGCGGGCGGCGCGGTCCTTGGGGTCCATCGGGAAGCCGCGCCGGTCGAAGCGCGGCGCTGCGCTCCGCGCGCGCGGGTGGTGGGCCATGGCGACGTG
Organism: Streptomyces sp. SudanB52_2052; assembly: GCF_964272415.1. NCBI lineage: Bacteria > Bacillati > Actinomycetota > Actinomycetes > Kitasatosporales > Streptomycetaceae > Streptomyces > Streptomyces sp. SudanB52_2052. The sequence goes on from NZ_OZ186796.1 coordinate 3,952,974, forward strand.
CAGGGCCGCGCGGGGCGCCGGCAGGACGGGCAGCTCGGCGGGGGTGACGCTGGTGCCGGGCCAGCGGCCGGGGATGGCGCGCTCGGCGGTGCGGCGGCAGCGCGGGCAGTCGTCGACGTGCCGGACGAGTTCGCGGCGCAGGGCCGTGCCGAGCACGAGCCGGTCGTCGCCCACGAGGTGCGCGACGCTCGGGCACGCCCCGGTCTCGACGACGGCGAGGGCGGCACGCGTGCGTTCCACCTCGCAGGCGGCGGAGGCGAGCAGGTCGCGGGTGGCGGCCACGTCCATGCCGAGGACGGCGGCGACCTCGTGGGCGGCGAGGTGGTGGCGCACGGCGAGTTCGAGCGCCTCCCGCTGCTCCGGGGTGGTGCCGGCGGCCTCCGGCCAGGCCAGCATGGCCAGTTCGGCGCGCCGGCGTTCCCGGACCTCCTCCGAGGGGGCCGGGGCGGCCTGCCGGTCGGTGCGCTGCCGGTCGGCACGGCCCGCCGCGTGGCTGCTATGACGTTTCTGCTTGGCCTCGGCCAGCTTGCGCAGACACGCCCAGCGGGCCAGCGCGTACAGCCAGGCCCTGCGGTCCGCGGGCGCCTCGGGGACGCGCCGCCCGCGGCGTTCGGCGAGGGCGAGGACGTCGCCCAGGGCGGCGGTCGCGGCGTCGTGGTCGCAGAGCACGGACAGGCAGTAGGTGAACAGGCCGTCCAGGTAGGGCTCGTAGCGCGCGGGCGGCCGCTGCGCCAGGGTGCGGGCGGCCCCGCGGTCACGCGCTTCCCGGTGCACCCGGTGTGCGCCGGCCGTGCGGGTCGAGATCTCCGGAGTACTGCTCATCATTCGGCGACCGTAGGGGGCCGGGAGTGGCACCTTCAGGCGGCTTGAGCGCATTTAATCCGTACGGGTGAAACGATCCCTCAATCGGGGACAGGAACCCTGCGTTCCGCCGCTGGCGCGGGGTGGCGGGCCATTGGCGCGCGGGTGGCCGCACCCGCCCGCTCCCCCTGTTGTCAGTGGCTGCGGCTACGGTTTCGTCCATGGCTGCCCGTACGAAGACCACCAAGGACCGCCCGTCCTACCGCTGCACGGAGTGCGGCTGGCAGACGGCGAAGTGGCTCGGCCGCTGCCCCGAGTGCCAGGCCTGGGGGACGGTCGAGGAGTACGGCGCGCCCGCGGTCCGTACGACGACGCCGGGGCGGGTCACCACCTCCGCCCTGCCCATCGGCCAGGTGGACGGCCGCCAGGCCACCGCCCGCACCACCGGCGTGCCGGAGCTGGACCGCGTGCTCGGCGGCGGACTGGTCCCCGGCGCCGTGGTGCTGGTCGCGGGCGAGCCGGGCGTCGGCAAGTCGACGCTCCTGCTGGACGTGGCGGCCAAGTCGGCGAGCGACGAGCACCGCACCCTGTACGTCACGGGCGAGGAGTCGGCGAGCCAGGTCCGGCTGCGCGCCGACCGCATCGGCGCCATCGACGACCACCTGTACCTGGCGGCCGAGACGGATCTCGCGGCCGTCCTGGGCCACTTGGACGCGGTGAAGCCCTCACTGCTGATCCTGGACTCGGTGCAGACGGTGGCCTCCCCGGAGATCGACGGCGCGCCCGGCGGCATGGCCCAGGTGCGCGAGGTCGCCGGGGCCCTGATCCGGGCGTCCAAGGAGCGCGGCATGTCCACGCTCCTCGTGGGCCACGTCACGAAGGACGGCGCGATCGCGGGCCCGCGCCTGCTGGAGCACCTGGTGGACGTCGTCCTGCACTTCGAGGGCGACCGGCACGCCCGCCTGCGCCTCGTCCGCGGCGTCAAGAACCGCTACGGCACCACCGACGAGGTCGGCTGCTTCGAGCTGCACGACGAGGGCATCACGGGCCTCGCGGACCCGAGCGGACTTTTCCTGACACGCCGGGCGGAACCGGTCCCGGGCACCTGCCTGACCGTCACCCTGGAGGGCCGCCGCCCCCTGGTCGCCGAGGTCCAGGCGCTCACGGTGGACTCGCAGATCCCCTCCCCGCGCCGCACCACCTCGGGGCTGGAGACCTCCCGGGTGTCGATGATGCTGGCGGTACTGGAACAGCGCGGGCGGATCAGCGCCTTGGGCAAAAGGGACATCTACTCCGCGACGGTGGGCGGGGTGAAGCTCTCGGAGCCGGCGGCGGACCTGGCCGTGGCCCTCGCCCTGGCGAGCGCGGCGAGTGACACACCTCTCCCCAAGAACCTCGTCGCGATCGGTGAAGTGGGCCTCGCGGGCGAGGTGAGACGGGTCACGGGCGTGCAGCGCAGGCTGGCGGAAGCCCACCGTCTCGGCTTCACACACGCCCTGGTACCGGGCGACCCGGGCAAGATCCCCGCGGGTATGAAGGTCCTGGAAGTCGCGGACATAGGGGACGCCCTGCGGGTCCTTCCCCGGTCCCGTCGCAGAGAGGCCCCACGGGACGAGGAGGGTCGCCGGTAGACTTTGCCCTGGTCTCGCCCGTCCGTGCGAACCGAGCGCGCGACACGGGGGCGCCCAGAACCTGCGACCGGAGGAGTGCAGTGGCAGCCAACGACCGGGCATCAGCTCCCGGAAAGTCCGGCGGGAGTGCCGGCACCGATGGCCTGATGCGCGCCTCGCTGAGCGCCGTGGCACCCGGCACCGCCCTCCGCGACGGCCTGGAGCGTGTGCTCCGCGGCAACACCGGCGGGCTCATCGTGCTCGGCTCCGACAAGACGGTCGAGGCGCTGTGCACCGGCGGTTTCGTGCTGGACGTCGAGTTCACCGCGACCCGTCTGCGCGAGCTGTGCAAGCTGGACGGCGGCATCGTGCTGTCCTCGGACCTGTCCAAGATCCTGCGCGCGGGCGTGCAGCTGGTCCCGGACCCGACGATCCCCACGGAGGAGACGGGCACCCGGCACCGCACGGCGGACCGCGTCAGCAAGCAGGTCGGTTTCCCGGTCGTCTCGGTCTCCCAGTCCATGCGGCTGATCGCCCTGTACGTCGACGGCCAGCGCCGCGTCCTGGAGGACTCGGCGGCGATCCTGTCCCGCGCCAACCAGGCCCTCGCGACCCTGGAGCGCTACAAGCTCCGCCTCGACGAGGTCGCGGGCACGCTGTCGGCGCTGGAGATCGAGGACCTGGTGACCGTCCGGGACGTCTCGGCGGTCGCCCAGCGCCTGGAGATGGTGCGCCGCATCGCCACGGAGATCGCCGAGTACGTGGTGGAGCTGGGCACGGACGGCCGTCTGCTCGCCCTCCAGCTGGACGAGCTGATCGCGGGCGTGGAGCCGGAGCGTGAGCTGGTCGTCCGGGACTACGTCCCCGAGCCCACGGCCAAGCGCTCCCGCACGGTCGACGAGGCCCTGTCCGAGCTCGACGCCCTCAGCCACGCCGAGCTGCTCGAACTGCCCACGGTGGCCCGGGCGTTGGGCTACACGGGCTCGCCCGAGACGCTGGACTCGGCGGTGTCCCCGCGCGGTTTCCGCCTGCTGGCCAAGGTGCCCCGGCTGCCCGGCGCGATCATCGACCGCCTGGTGGAGCACTTCGGCGGTCTGCAGAAGCTGCTCGCCGCGAGCGTCGACGACCTCCAGACGGTGGACGGCGTGGGCGAGGCGCGGGCGCGCAGCGTCCGGGAGGGCCTGTCGCGGCTGGCGGAGTCGTCGATCCTGGAGCGGTACGTCTAGGGCCTGTCGTTTGGATCACGCCGTAGACGCCCTGCACGCGAGGCGCACCGGACGGAACGGCTGAGGGCGGTACCCGGCGCGGGTACCGCCCTCAGCCGTTCCGGAGGCCGCTTCAGTCGGCGGACAGCACGAACGACGTCTGCACCTTCGCGAAGCCCGGAGCCTTGGCTTCCACCAGGTACGTGCCGGTCCCGGCCGAGCCCGCGGGAGGCGTGGCGCACTCGGGGGCGCTGGGCTCGCGGTCCCACTTCACGGTGTAGGTGATGCCGCTGCCGGCGGGGACCCGGTAGAGCTGGTGGGCGGCGGACCTGGGGCAGTCCTCGGAGGACCAGTAGTCGTCGTCGCTGCTCGCCGGGGTGACCGTGAACACCGCGTTCTTCGGCCCGAGGTCGATCTTGCAGTCGCTGCCGGAGATGTTCCGCGCGGTCAGCAGGAACGTGGGCGTCTGCTCGGGGTCGTAGGTGTTGTGTCGGCTGCGCAGGCTGAACTTGACCACGCTCGCGGTGCAGTTGGGCAGCGTGGAACCGGCCGGCAGGGTGTCGCCGATGCCGACGCCGCCCGCCGTGTCGCCGCCCGCGGAGCCACCGGAGCCCCCCGAGCCGTCGGAGCCGCCCGAGCCCGCGGAGCCGGAACCGCCGCCGGAGCCCGAGCCGTCCCCGGACCCGTCGCCCGAGCCGTCGCCGGAACCGTCCCCGGAGCCGGACGACGAGCCGCCGCCGGAACCCGAGCCGCCCGACTCCTCGCGTCCGCCGGGAGCTTGACTGATGGCCGGACCCGAACTCGACGGGCCGGGCGTGATGGAGGGCGCGGGATTCTTGCCGTTGGCGCCGTTGTCGCCGTCCTTGCCGCCGCCGCCGCCCATGGTCACGATCCAGGTGATCAGCAGCGCCAACAGGGCGACCACAGACACCAGTACGACCCTCCGACGCCAGTAGATGGAGGAGGGAAGCGGCCCGACCGGATTGCGCAGAGATCCCACGGCGCAAACCTTACGAGAGATCGGCGCGTTCGCCTGTCCCACCCGCCGCTCGGGGCTACAACTTTTCCGGATCATCATCCCGGAAACCACCGCCCCACCCCTGTCTTTCGTCAGGTTCGGTACGCGACGATCGCTGGGTGTGACGGGATCGCGGTCCCGCCTACCGTCCGTGACCATGACCTTCGAGGACACCGCGCTCTACCGCGACATCACCGACTTCGCCCACGACTCCCCGATGTGGGTACGGCACGGGGCCGAGCTGTGGACGGAGGCCGGACTGCTGGTATTCGTCGGCCTGTTCGCCGCCGCCTGGTGGCGGGCCCGCCGCGACAGCGCCCACGCGTTCGCGATCGCGGCCCTTGCACCTCTGGCCACGGCCGTGGCGTACGTGTGCAGCGAGCTGCTCAAGTCCGTGGTCGCGGAGGAGCGTCCGTGCCGGGCGGTCGCCGGTGCGGCCGCGTCCCTGTCCGCGTGTCCGCCGCACGGTGACTGGTCCTTCCCGTCCAACCACGCCACGATCGCGGGCGCGGCGGCGGTCGCCCTGGCCCTGGTCCGGCGCGCGCTCCTGTGGCTGACGGCCCCGCTCGCCCTGCTGATGGCGTTCTCCCGGGTCTTCGTCGGCGTTCACTATCCGCACGACGTCGTCGCGGGGCTGGCGTTGGGCACGGTCGTCGCCCTCGTCGCCGTGCGGCTGGGCACGGGCCCGGCGACTCGGCTGGCGAGGGCGATGCGTGGCTCACCGGCGCCGGTGGTGCGGTGGGTGACGGGGCCGGGCCGCCCGACCCCCGGGAGCCACGCGACGGCCATACCGTCGTACGAGATGCCCGCGGATCGCTGAGAGGGGCGGCCGCTACGGCTCCACCAGGCCCGCCTCGTACGCCACGATCGCCGCCTGCACCCGGTTGCGTACGTCCAGCCGGTCCAGGACCGCGCTCACGTACGCCTTCACTGTGCCCTCGACGAGGTGCAGCCGGGCGGCGATCTCCGGGTTGGACAGGCCGGCGCCGACCAGGCCGAGCACCTCGCGTTCGCGCGGGCTCAGGCCGGCCACGCGCGCGCGTGCCCGCGCCTCGCGGGTGAGCCGGCCGCCGCCGAGGCCCTCGTCGATGACGTACCGGGCCACCTTGGGCGAGAGGAACGCCGCCCCGGCCGCCACCGCCCGTACGCCCGCGATCAGTTCGTACGGGTCCCCGGACTTCAGCAGGAAGCCGGTGGCGCCGCCGCCGAGGGCGCGGGTCACGTAGGCACCCTCGGAGAACGTGGTGAGCATCGCGACGGCCGTGCCGGGCGCGGTCCTCACGATCTCCTCCGCCGCCGCGAGGCCGTCCAGGCGCGGCATGCGGATGTCGAGCAGCGCCACGTCCGGGCGGTGGGCGCGGGCCAGTTCCACCGCCTCGCGCCCGTCACCCGCCTCGGCGACGACCTCCGTCTCCCCGCTGCTGCCCAGGATGGCCCGCACACCGGCGCGGACCATGGCCTCGTCGTCGGCCAGAAGCACACGGATCACCGGGAGAACTCCTCGTATTCCTCGCGGCCTTCGCCGGACAGGCCGACGCGGGGCACCACGTCCTTGGCGACCAGCCGCCCGGCCTCGAAGCACAGTCTGAAGTGGTCGACGGAGACGAAGAGTTCACCGCTCGCACGGTAGTAGCGGCAGTCGGCTCCGTCGGGCGGGGCGGGGGCCCGTTCCTCGGGCGGGTCGTTCACGTCGCGCTCGGGCAGCACGTGCTCGACGTCGGCCGCCGGGGTGCCCAGGCGCAGTTCCGCGTACGCGGCGGGTTCGAGCACCGAGTGCTTCTCCGCGTAGGCGTACCAGCCGAAGGCCACGCCGACCAGGACGGCGCCCGCGCCGGCCACGGCACCGAGGCCGGCGGCGACGCGGCGGCGGGCGTGCCGGAAGGGGGCCGGGCCCGGGGCCCTGGCGGCGGGCTGCCGCTCGGTCACGGCGGGGACGTACGCCGAGACGCGGAACCCGTCCTCGTGCGGACCGGCCTCGAACGTGCCGCCGGCGGCGGTCACCGCGGCCCGCAGCCCGAGCAGGCCCGTACCGCCTCCAGAGGGACGGGAACCGTCCGGTGCGGCCCGGCCGTTGGTGAGGGTGACGGCCGTCCCCGTGGGCCTCCCCTCCAGCGACACCACCACGGGGGCGCCCGGTGCGTGCCGCGCCGCGTTGGTCAGCGCCTCCCGGACCACGCGGTGCAGCAGCCGCTCGGCGAGCCCGCCCGGTTCCACGGGCGGGTCCTGTCCGGTGGGCTCCCAGCGCACGGGGAGCCCCGACTCCGCGGCGCGGGCGACGAGTTGCTCCAGGGTCTCGTCGGCCGGGGCCAGCGGCGCCGGCTCGTCGTCGTCCTCGCGCAGGACGCCGATGATGCGGTGCAGCCGGTCCGTGGCGTCGGCGGCCGCCGCGCGCAGGTCGGCCGCCGCGCGCCGGTGCTCGTCGCCGAGGCCGGGGGCGACCTGGAGTGCGCCCGCGCGCAGGGCGATGAGGCTGAGCTCGTGGCCGAGGGAGTCGTGCATGTCCTGGGCGATCCTGGCCCGTTCGCGCAGCCGGGCGCGCTCCTCCGTGAGGCGCTGCTCGTCCTCCAGCCGGGCGGCGCGCAGCCAGCCCGCCTCGGCCAGCTCGCGGCTCTGCCGCCAGTAGCGTCCGCCGAGCCAGGGGAAGACGCAGCCGAACAGCAGGGTGCCCGTCATGACCAGCCACTCGGGGGCCGGATCGACTCCGACGAGCGCGATCCGCGCGGTGCCGGCGCAGCCGACGGCCGCGAAACAGAGCACCGCGGGGCGCGCCCGGCCCGCCCGCAGCCCGAGCAGCAGCGCGAACAGGCCGAGGGCCGGGCCGTAGGAGAGGGTGAACAGGGCCCGGGCGGCGGTCAGACTGAGAGCGGCCGCCAGCCCGAAGGCGGCGAGCGGCGAGCGCCGGGACAAGGCGGTCGCCACCGCCAGCACCGCCACTCCGGCCGCCTGCTGCCAGGCCGGTCGGGGTTCGTTCAGCCCGATCCGGTCGGCCGTGAGCGCCGGCAGCGCGAGGGCCGCCCAGAGGAGGGCGCCCCGGGCGTAAGGGGCCGGGCGAGGACGTTCCATGCGGGCGACGCTACAAGCGCCGGACAGGGCGGCACTGCTGTCGATCGTCAGGTCCCCGTCTCCCTCAAGGGTGGCGGTGCGCCCGGAACGACGGTTCTGCGTGGCACCATCGAGAGGCCATGACTGCTCCCACGAAGCCCCCGCGCCCCACCGCCTCCCCCACCGACGCCGCCTCCGGCCCGCCCCTCGGGGAGGACCTGCACTCCCCCGTCATCGACTGGTTCGACGAGAACGCCCGCGACCTGCCGTGGCGGCGTCCCGAGGCCGGCGCGTGGGGGGTGATGGTCAGTGAGTTCATGCTGCAGCAGACGCCGGTGAGCCGCGTGCTGCCCGTCTACGAGCAGTGGCTGGCCCGCTGGCCGCGCCCCGCCGACCTGGCCGCGGAGGCGCCCGGCGAGGCCGTCCGCGCCTGGGGCCGGCTCGGCTACCCGCGCCGCGCGCTGCGGCTGCACGGCGCCGCGGTCGCCATAACGGAACGGCACGGCGGTGACGTGCCGGCCGACCACGCCCAGCTGCTGGCCCTGCCCGGCATCGGCGAGTACACGGCCGCCGCCGTCGCCTCCTTCGCCTACGGGCAGCGGCATCCCGTGCTGGACACGAACGTGCGCCGGGTCCTCGCCCGCGCGGTCACGGGCGTGCAGTACCCGCCGAACGCCACCACCGCCGCCGAGCGGAAGCTGGCCCGCGCGCTGCTGCCCGAGGACGAGTCGACCGCGGCCCGCTGGGCCGCCGCCTCCATGGAGTTGGGCGCGCTGGTGTGCACGGCCAAGAGCGAGTCCTGCCACCGCTGCCCGATCGCCGCGCAGTGCGCGTGGCGGCTGGCGGGCAAGCCGGAGCACGACGGGCCGCCGCGCCGCGGCCAGACGTACGCGGGCACCGACCGGCAGGTGCGCGGGCGGCTGCTCGCCGTGCTGCGGGAGGCCCACGGTCCGGTTCCGCAGGCGGCACTGGACCGGGTGTGGCACGAGCCGGTGCAGCGCGCGCGGGCCCTGGACGGCCTCGTCGCCGACGGTCTGGTGGAGCCGCTGGAGGGTGGGATGTACCGGCTGCCGTTGACGTGACACGGCTTCTGTTGCAGCGAGGCGGCGAGCAAATCACCCCGTAACCACACCAACCGGCGCAGCCCTCTCCCCGCGTCCGACAGCTGTTACACAACCGACGGACAGCCGAGCGCTGGCCGCAGGCTGCTTCGGACAGCGCCGTGACAACCCCTCCGTAACTTCTTCTCCGTCATCACGGACAGCGGAACCCGGCAGCAGGACGCACCGGTATACGGGGATGGAGGCGGTTGCACATGGCGCAGGGCGAGGTGCTCGAGTTCGAGGAGTACGTGCGCACCCGGCAGGACGCGCTGCTGCGCAGTGCCCGCCGCCTGGTCCCGGACCCGACGGACGCGCAGGACCTGCTGCAGACGGCACTGGTCCGCACGTACGGCCGCTGGGAGACCATCGAGGACAAGCGGCTGGCGGACGCCTACCTGCGCCGGGTGATGATCAACACCCGGACGGAGTGGTGGCGGGCCCGCAAGCTGGAGGAGGTCCCCACCGAGCAGCTGCCGGACGCCTCGGTCGACGACTCCACCGAGCAGCACGCGGACCGCGCCCTGCTGATGGACGTGCTGAAGGTGCTCGCCCCGAAGCAGCGCAGTGTCGTGGTGCTGCGACACTGGGAGCAGATGTCCACGGAGGAGACGGCCGCCGCCCTCGGCATGTCGGCCGGAACGGTCAAGAGCACGCTGCACCGGGCGCTCGCCCGGCTCCGCGAGGAGCTGGAGTCCCGCGATCTCGACGCACGCGCGCTGGAGCGTGAGGAGCGGGAGCGGTGCGCGGCCTGACCGGCGAGGGTTCCGCGGGGAACCGGGGCGGCATCCAGGCGGTGATCACGGCACTGGCCGGGTTCGCCGCCCTCGGCCTTTTCGCGTCCTCGTGCGCCGCCGGCGGCACCGGCGCCCGTGACGAGGGCCCGGCGCACGCGGACTCGGTGGCGGGCGCCGCCGCCTCGCCGTCCGCCGCGCCGTCGAAGACGCCCGACGCGGTGAACGCGGTCCGGCTGGTCAAGGACGATCCCGAGGTCGCGCCCGAGGTGAAGCGCGACCTGAAGCCGTGCGTCGCCGACGAGTACCCCGTCGACGTCTCCTACGGCAACCTCACCGGAGGCTCGGCCGACGACGTTGTGGTCAACGTGCTGACCTGCGGTGACGCGGTGGGTGTGGGCAGTTACGTGTATCGCGAGCAGGACGGCTCGTACAAGAATGTGTTCAAGGCCGAGGAGCCTCCGGTCTACGCGGAGATCGACCGCGGCGACCTGGTGGTGACCAAGCAGGTGTACGAGAAGGGCGACCCGGTGTCGAGTCCCTCCGGGGAGAACGTGATCACCTACCGGTGGGCCTCCGGCCGGTTCGCCGAGGAGTACCGCACGCACAACGACTACGGGAAGGTCGTCGGCGACAGCGCGTCGCCGGTGCCCGCGAGCTGACGCGGCCGAACCGCGTGAACCGGTCGGGCCGCTCGGAACGATCCCCCGGTGAACGCGTCGGACGGGCCGTGCGTCCCAGCAGAGAGAACGCACCCCACGGATCACACGAGGACTGAGAGCACCGGGATGGCAGACCAGACCCACGTCCTGTTCGTCGAGGACGACGACGTCATCCGCGAGGCCACGCAGCTCGCCCTGGAACGGGACGGCTTCGCGGTCACCGCCATGCCCGACGGCCTGTCGGGCCTGGAGGCGTTCCGCACCGACCGCCCCGACATCGCCCTGCTGGACGTGATGGTCCCCGGCCTCGACGGGGTCAGCCTGTGCCGCCGGATCCGGGACGAGTCGACCGTGCCGGTGATCATGCTGTCGGCGCGGGCCGACTCCATCGACGTCGTGCTGGGACTGGAGGCGGGCGCCGACGACTACGTGACCAAGCCGTTCGACGGTGCCGTGCTGGTCGCCCGGATCCGCGCGGTGCTGCGCCGGTTCGGGCACGCGGGCGGCGGGCGGGGCGAGGAGCAGGCCTCTCCGGCGAGCGGCGGGGTGCTGACCTTCGGGGACCTGGAGGTCGACACCGAGGGCATGGAGGTGCGCCGGGCCGGGCGGCCGGTGGCGCTGACGCCGACCGAGATGCGGCTGCTGCTGGAGTTCTCCTCCGCGCCGGGCACGGTCCTCTCCCGCGACAAGCTGCTGGAGCGGGTGTGGGACTACGGCTGGGGCGGGGACACCCGAGTCGTCGACGTGCACGTGCAGCGGCTGCGGCAGAAGATCGGCCAGGACCGTATCGAGACGGTCCGCGGCTTCGGCTACAAGTTGAAGGCCTGAGCAGGGGTTATGAGGGGGCACTTCCGGCGCCTGGTCGCCACGGGCTTGGAGCGCGCGGGCATCCGCACGGGCCTCAGATGGAAGCTGAGCGCGGCCATCGCGCTGGTCGGGGCGCTGGTGGCGATCGCGCTGAGCCTGGTCGTGCACAACGCCGCGCGGGTGTCCATGCTGGACAACGCCCGGGACCTCGCCGACGAGCGCATCATCATCGCCCAGCGCACCTACGAGCTGTCCGGGCGGATCAACTTCCCCAACACCAAGATCGACGACCCGGACCTGCCGGAGGCGCTGCGGGACCGGGTCGAGGCGGGGCAGCGGGCGACGTACGTGGCCGACCGGCCGGGTGACGCGCCCGACATATGGGCCGCCGTGCCGCTGAAGAACGGGCACGTGATGTCCCTGCACTCGGGCTTCACGGACCGCAGCTCGGACATCCTCAAGGACCTCGACCAGGCCCTGGTGATCGGCTCCATCGCCGTCGTCCTCGGCGGCAGCGCGCTCGGCGTCCTCATCGGCGGGCACCTGTCGCGGCGGCTGCGCAAGGCGGCCATCGCGGCGAACCAGCTCGCGGGCGGCGAGACGGACGTGCGGGTGCGGGACGCCATGGGCGGGGTCGTCCGGGACGAGACCGACGACCTGGCGAGCGCGGTGGACGCCATGGCGGACGCGCTGCGGCAGCGGATCGAGGCCGAGCGGCGGGTCACCGCCGACATCGCGCACGAGCTGCGCACCCCGGTGACGGGGCTGCTGACCGCCGCCGAGCTGCTGCCGCCGGGCCGCCCGACCGAGCTGGTGCTGGACCGCGCGAAGGCCATGCGCACGCTCGTGGAGGACGTGCTGGAGGTGGCCCGGCTGGACGGGGCCTCGGAGCGGGCGGAGCTGCAGGACATCATGCTGGGCGAGTTCGTCGCCCGGCGGGTGGCGGCCAAGGACCCGGACGTCGAGGTGCGGATCGTGCACGAGTCGGAGGTCACCACCGATCCGCGGCGCCTGGAGCGGGTGCTGTTCAACCTGCTCGCCAACGCGGCCCGGCACGGCAAGCCGCCCATCGAGGTCACCGTCGAGGGCCGGGTCATCCGCGTCCGCGACCACGGCCCGGGTTTCCCGGAAGACCTGCTGGCCGACGGCCCGAGCCGCTTCCGCACCGGCAGCAAGGACCGGGCCGGCCACGGTCACGGCCTCGGCCTGACCATCGCGGCCGGGCAGGCCCGGGTGCTGGGCGCCCGGCTGACCTTCCGCAACGTCCGCACGCCGGGTGCGCCGGAGGAGGTACCGGCCGAGGGCGCGGTGGCGGTGCTGTGGCTGCCGGAGCACGCGCCGACGAACACGGGGAGCTACCCCATGCTGCCGGGGTCCTGAGGACCGCCGCCCGCCGCCCGCCACCCGGATCAGCAGGTCCAGTCCTGGTCCAGGTCGAGTCCGCCCTCGCGGGGCTGGGTGAACGAGAACCAGTTGCCGGAGTCGTCGCGGAACAGCGCCTCCGTGCCGTACGGGCGTTCCTGCGGCTCCTGGAGGAACTCCACGCCGCGGTCCTTGAGCTTCTTGTAGTCGCCGTGGATGTCGTCGGTGGTCAGCACCCCTGCGCCGAGCGCCCCCTTGGCCACCAGCTTGCGGAGCATCTCGGCGGACTCGGGGTCCATCGCGGGGCCGCCGGGCACCATCAGCGTCAGCTCCACGTCGGGCTGCTCGGGCGAGCCGACCGTGAGCCAGCGCATGCCGCCCTCGCCCATGGTCATGTCCGTACGGACCTCCAGGCCCAGTTTCTCGGTGTAGAACTCCTTGGCGCGGTCCTGGTCGAGGACCCAGACGGTCGAGATGGCGAGACCCTTGATCATGACGTGCTCCTGCTGCTCGGCGGGGCTTTCGTGCTGGCCCTGCCACCGTAGGCAGCGGGGGTGTCAGCCCGCTTCTCCGGAATTGCGCTGCCGCCGCGGTCCCGCGCCGGGCCCCGAGCGGAAGCCGCCCGCCCAGAGCATGGCGTAGCAGCCGGGTATCAGGGCGGCTCCGCGGCCCACGTGCTTGTGCCGGTACTCGCTCGGTGTCAGCCCGGTCCAGGCCTTGAAGCGCGCCGAGAACGTGCCCACGCTGCTGAAGCCGACCAGGTGGCAGATCTCCGTCACCGACAGGTTCGCCGTGCGCAGCAGGTCCTCGGCGCGGTCCATGCGGCGGTGGGTGAGGTACTGGCCGGGGGTCTCGCCGTACGCCTCCTTGAAGGCGCGGATGAAGTGGTAGCGCGAGTACCCCGCGTGCGCGGCGACGGTGTCCAGGTCCAGCTCGGGGTCGGCCCAGTCCCGGTCCATGGCGTCCTTGCCCCGCCGCACCTGCCGCATCTTGTCCATGCGACCGATGGTGGCACGGGGGTCTGACAGTGGGGCCGGGCGGCCGGGGGCTGGCGGTGGGGATCGGGGCGGCGGGGGCCTGGCCGTGGGGGCCGTGCGGCCGGAGCCTGGCAGCGGGAACCGGTGCGGCCGGGATCTGACCCGGGGGACCCGTGCCACCGGAGCCTGACTGGGGGCCCATACGACCGGAGCCTGGTAGCGGGAACCGGTGCGGCCGGGATCTGACCCGGGGGACCTGTGCCACCGGAGCCTGACGGGGGCCGGTTCGGCCGGAGCCTGGCACCGGGGATCGGGGCGGCCGGGGTCTAACCGTGAGGACCGGTACGGCCGGGCAAGCCGAAGCCCCCGGGGCGGGTACCCCGGGGGCTTCTCGCGGTTCGGTCAGACGGCCTCGATCACCGGCGTCTGTGCCGCCGGGCCGTCCCGGTGGCCGTCGTCGCCGTCCGTGCGGCCCTCGTCCTCCGGCTTCGGCCCCGCTCCCCGCAGCGGCACCTCCTTCACGAACACGGCCGCCGCCAGCGACACCACCGCCACCACGGCCCCGAGGAGGAACGCCGAGTGCGTACCGGCGGAGACCGCGTGCTGGTAGGCCTCGCGGGCCAGCGCCGGCAGCTTGGCGAGGCTCGCCGCGTCGAGCTGCGCGGACTGCTCGGTCACCTTGGAGCCCAGCGCCCCGGCCCGCTCCGACATCACGTCCTGGACGCGACTGTTGAACAGCGCACCCATGATCGCGACGCCGAAGGAGGAGCCGAGGGTGCGGAAGAGCGTGGTCGACGAGGACGCGACGCCCATGTCCTTCATCTCCACGCTGTTCTGCGCGACCAGCATGGTGATCTGCATCAGGCAGCCCATGCCGAGCCCGACCACGGCCATGAAGACCCCGGAGGTGAACCGCGAGGTGCCCGTGTCCATGGTGGACAGCAGGTAGAGCCCGACGATCATCAGCACGCTGCCGAGCAGCGGGAACACCTTGTACCTGCCGGTGTTCGTGGTGACCCGGCCGGCGACCATCGACGTGACGAGCATCGCGCCCAGCATCGGCAGGAGCAGCAGCCCCGAGTTCGTCGCGGAGGCGCCCTGCACGGACTGCTGGTACAGCGGCAGGAACAGCGTCGCGCCGAACATCACGAAGCCGGTGACGAAGCCGATGACCGACATCAGCGTGAAGTTGCGGCTGCGGAAGATGTGCAGTGGCAGCACCGGCTCGGCGGCCCTGGTCTGCCAGAACACGAACCCGACGAGCGCGGCGACCCCGATGCCGATCAGCTCCATGATCCGCGTGGAGCTCCAGGCGTACTCCGTGCCGCCCCAGGTGGTGACGAGCACGATCGCGGTGATGCCGACGGTCAGGAGCACGGCGCCCAGGTAGTCGATCCGCGCCTCGGCCCGCTTCTTCGGCAGGTGCAGCACGGCGCTGACCGCGACCAGCGCGACCGCTCCGAGCGGCAGGTTGATGTAGAACGCCCAGCGCCAGCCCCAGTTGTCCGTGATCGTGCCGCCGACGAGCGGGCCGCCGATCATCGCCAGGGCCATGACGCCGGCCATCATGCCCTGGTACTTGCCGCGTTCCCGGGGCGGGATCAGGTCACCGATGATGGCCATGACGCCGACCATCAGACCGCCGGCGCCGAGGCCCTGCACGGCACGGAAACCGATCAGCTGGCCCATGTCCTGGGCCATGCCGCTAAGCGCCGAGCCGATCAGGAACAGCACGATGGACGACAGGAACGTGCCCTTGCGGCCGTACATGTCGCCGAGCTTGCCCCACAGCGGGGTCGAGGCGGCGGTGGCGAGGGTGTAGGACGTGACCACCCACGAGAGGTGTTCGAGCCCGCCCAGCTCGCCCACGATCGTCGGCATCGCCGTACCGATGATCATGTTGTCGAGCATCGCGAGCATCATCGCGATCATGAGCGCGAGCAGGACGACCCGCACACTCCTCGGCTGTTTCCCCACGGTGTCGGCGCCGACCGCCGGTGTGTCCGTCGTGTCCGCCATCGCTTCCCCACTCCCCAGCTACCGCTACTTACTTGCCGACCGGCTAGTGACTACACTCGGAAGCTAGCCGCGGAACTAGCCGGGCGTCAAGTAAGTTTTATGGAAAGCGGGCGCGTAGGAGGATGGGCGGCACCATGGACGACACCAGGCAGCGGCGCCGCGGGGACACCCGCCGGCGCATCCAGGACGTGGCCCTCGAACTCTTCGCCGAGCAGGGCTACGAGAAGACGTCCCTGCGGGAGATCGCCGAGCGCCTGGACGTCACCAAGGCGGCGCTCTACTACCACTTCAAGACGAAGGAAGAGATCCTCGTCAGCATCTTCGAGGACCTCACGCAGCCCATCGAGGACCTGGTCGAGTGGGGCCGGCGGCAGCCGCACACCCTGGAGACCAAGCAGGAGATCGTCCGCCGGTACGCCGACACACTCACCCAGGCCGCCCCGCTGTTCCGCTTCATGCACGAGAACCAGGCGACCGTCCGGGACCTGCGGATCGGCGAGTCCTTCAAGGCGCGCATCCACACCCTGCGCGAGATCATCGTCGACCCGGACGCCGACCTGATCGACCAGGTCCGCTGTGCCAGCGCCATCTACACGCTGCACGCCGGCATGTTCCTGCTCCAGGACGTGGGAGACGACCCCGAGGAACGGAACAAGGCCGTCCTCGAGGTCGCCACGGATCTGGTCACCCAGGCCCACCGGGGAGCCGGGGGCTCCTAGCGGACCCCGGGAGAGGGGGTGCGGGTCAGACCTTCACGCCCTTGGCGCGCAGGAACTTCACCGGGTCGACGGCCGAGCCGTAGTTCGGGGTCGTACGGATCTCGAAGTGCAGGTGCGGGCCGCTCGAGTTGCCGGTGTTGCCGGACCGGGCGATCTCCTGGCCGGTCTTGACGATCTGGCCGATCTTCACCTTCACCTTGGACAGGTGGGCGTACTGCGAGTACGTGCCGTTGCCGTGCTTGATCACGACGGCGTTGCCGTACGCGGGACCGTCACCGGCGCCGTTGCCGCCGGCCTTGACCACGGTGCCGCCGTGGGCGGCGACGACCTGGGTGCCGCTCGGAACGGCGTAGTCCTGGCCACTGTGGGTGGACTGCCACATGCCGCCGTTCTGGGCGAAGCTCGCGGAGAGCCGGTACTTCTTCACCGGGCCGACCCAGGACGGCTTGGCCTTCTTGGCGGCCTTCTTGGCGGCCGCCTTCTTCTCGGCGGCCTTCTTCGCGGCGGCGGCCTTGGCCGCCTGGGCGGCCTTCTCAGCCTTCACGGCCTCGACCTTGGCGGCCTTGGCCTGGGCGGCGGCCTGCACCTGGACGGCACTGGCGGCACCGGACGCGGCCGTGGTGTCGGCGGCGGACGCGACCCCTGCTCCCAGTGCGACCGAGACACCGAGGCCGGCGGCCAGCACGGTCGCACGGGTGCGGAGCTGGGACGTACGGGAGGAACGGGACGTGACGCGCTGGGACATCGAAACCTCATGGGGAAGGGGACGGAGAAAACCACCCGGCGCACAGTCGCTCGCCGAATGGCCATCCCTTGGTAACCCGAAGTCCGACAAACTCCCAAAAGCGTGATCTACGACAGAAGTTAGTAATTTCGTTCAGTGTTCTACGTCTCTTGACACAGCGCCCATTCGGGACGAATCAGCCCACTAGCCTGCACTTCACCCGGTATCGCGGAGCAAGAATCCCTTTCCTCCCTGCCCCTTCAGCACTATTCCGCCTAGTAACGGACATATCGCCTGTGCGCCATGTCACCGGAGTCCCTCTTCGGCCATTCAGGAAATGTGGCGCACGCCTCTAGGCGCCTACCGTCCGGTAACCCTACGGTTCCCCTCGCGCCACCCTCGCGCACGAACATGCACACGACATGTTGGCAGCGTCACGGACGTGAGAGGACCCCCACGACATGCAGACCCGACGCCCCTGGTTGCGCCGCGCCTCAGTGACCGCCGTCTCGGCGGCGGCCCTCGTGGCGATGGCCGCACCGGCCGACGCCGCGCCCACCGCCCAGGCCTCCACGGCGGCCTCCGCCGCCACCACGGCCGCCGCCGTCGACTACGCCACCTGGCAGAAGGACTGCCAGGCGGTGATGGACCAGGCGCTGCCCTACCTGAAGCAGCGCATAGCGGCGGCGAAGCCCGGCGAGAAGCAGGCGATCGTCTTCGACATCGACAACACCACGCTGGAGACCGACTTCGGCTTCAGCTACCCGCAGCCGGCCAACAAGCCGGTCCTGGAGGTCGCCAGATACGCCCAGGAGCGCGGCGTCGCCCTGTTCTTCGTGACCGCCCGCCCGGACATCATCCACTCGTTCACGGACTACAACCTCAAACAGGCCGGCTACCAGGTCTCCGGCCTCTACGTCCGGAACTTCATCGACCTCTTCAAGAACGTCGCCGAGTACAAGACGGCCCAGCGCGTCGACGTCGAGAAGAAGGGCTACACGATCATCGCGAACATCGGCAACAGCGCCACCGACCTCTCGGGCGGCCACGCCGAGAAGACGTACAAGCTGCCGGACTACGACGGTCAGCTCTCCTGACCCGTCCGCAACTCCCTGTAGTCTCACCCCCGTTCGCGCGATCACGGGGGTGAGGCGGTTGGATCCGACGGTACTCGGCGGCAAGCTGGCGTCCGCGCTGGTCGCTCCGCTGCTGAAGAAGCTCTTCCGTGCGGACGGACCGGGCGCGGGCCTGGTCGACAAGCCCGTACGCCTGTCCGCTCTCGTGTCCTTCCGGGGCGAGAAGCGCACCCTGGAGGAGCGGGACGTCCACAAGCTCGCCGGGCGGATCGTGGCACAGGCGGTGGACTCCCCCGGCGAGCCGCCCTTCCCGTCCGACGAGCGGATCGCCGTCACCGACAGCCTGGCCCGCAGGCTGCTCGCCCTCGGCGACCTCGACATGGACGATGTCCAGGCGGTGCGCCTCGGCCACCGCGAGCTGGCCACGAGACTGCGCCGGGCGGGCCCCGCTCCCGACGGTCTGTCCGCGGACGCCTGCCACTTCCTGGACTACGCGACCGAGTGGGCGTGCCTGAACATCCTGGAGTTCTTCACCCGCCGCTCCACGTTCGTCGCCCGCACCCTCGTCGAACAGACCCGGGCCCAGGCGGAACTGATCGCCAAGGTCGACGAGCTGATCACCCGCACGCCCCGCCCGGACGGCCGGGACGCCGCCTTCGAGCGCCGCTACCTGCCCTACGTCGCCGACCGCCACAACCACATCACCATCTACGGCATCGACCTGCGCGACTCCCCGGACCGCTGGCCCCTGGAGGTCGCCTACCTGACGCTGGAGGCGACCGCCGACCGGGAACCCGACCGGGCCGCCGCCCCCGGCGAGGATCCGCCGGCCCGCACCGGACGGATGCCCGCCGACGAGACGCTGGACCAGGACCCCAGGGTGCTGCTGCGCGGCGACGCCGGCTCCGGGAAGACGACACTGGTGCAGTGGTTGGCAGTGACCGCGGCACGCAAGGGCACCCACATCCCGTACGCCCTCCCGCTGCGCACCCTTGTCCGCACCGGCCCGCTGCCCGCACCGGCCGCCTTCCTGAGCGCCGTCGGCTGTCCGCTGTCCCCGCCGGACGGCTGGACGGAACGCGTGCTGACCGCGGGCCGGGCGCTGGTCCTGGTCGACGGTCTGGACGAGATCCCGGAAGCCGACCGCCACGGCACCCGCGACTGGCTGCGCGCCCTCATCCACGCCTACCCCGGCAACCGCTGGCTGGTGACCACCCGACCCACCGCCGTACGCGCCGACTGGCTGTCCCAGGAGGGCTTCCGGGAACTGTCCCTGGCGCCCATGGGCCGGGCGGAGGTCGCCACCTTCGTCCACCGCTGGCACGAGGCGGCGCACGCCCCGGAGTACGAGCAGCGGCTGCTCGACTCCCTGCGCACCAAGCGGGACCTGGCCCGCCTCGCCACCAACCCGCTCATGTGCGGCCTGATCTGCGCCCTGCACCGCGAGCGCCGCGGCTACCTGCCCACCGGGCGCAAGGAACTGTACGACGCCGCCCTCGCCATGCTGCTCACCCGGCGCGACCGGGAGCGCGGCATGGGCACGGCCGAAGGACCGGAGCTGGGCGAAGCGGCCCAGCTCGAACTGCTCCAGCGCATCGCCTACGCCCTGGTGCTGAGCGGCCGGACCGAGATGACCCTGGAGACGGCCGAGAGGATCGTGGAGCGCGCGCTGCCCGCGCTGGCGTCGGCGGCCGGGAAGTGGGACGCGTCGGCGGTCCTGCGGACCCTCCTGCTGCGCAGCGGGGTGCTGCGCCGTCCGGCCGACGACGTCGTGGACTTCGTCCACCGCACCTTCCAGGACTACCTGGGAGCGCGGTACGCCGTCGAAGAGGGTCACCTCGACGTCCTCACCAGCCATGCCGACGACTCCCAGTGGGAGGACGTCATCCGGATGGCCGTGGCCCACGCCCGACCTCACGAACGGGTGTCCGTGCTGGGGGAGCTGTTGGCCGCGGACACGCCCCGGCTCACGCTGCTGGCGCTGGCCTGCCTGGAGCACGCGACGGCGCTGGACCCCGCCGTGCGCACGGAGGTGGAGAGGCGGGCCGCCGCGCTGATCCCGCCGCGCACGAAGGGAGCCGCGAAGGAGCTGGCCGAGGCCGGTCCGCTGGTGCTGGAGCTGCTGCCGGGGCCGGAGGCCCTGACGGACGAGGAGGCGCTGGGCGTCACCGTCACCGCCTCGGTCCTCGGATCGGACGAGCCCGACGGGGCCCTCGCCGTGCTGCGCCGCTTCCGGGACCACCCGAACCACGCCGTGCGGCGGCAGCTCGCGGGAACCTGGCACCGATTCGACGCCGAGGAGTACGCGGCCGAGGTACTGGACCACCTCGACCGCACGGACCTCTTCCTCACCTGCGAGTCGCCCGCCCAGCTCACCGCCCTCGCCCGGATGCGTCCCTGGCCCGAGCTGACCTTCGAGGGCCCGTACAGCGCCGAGGACATCGTGGCCGCCGTACCGGAGCCGGGGACGGTGACCACGCTCGACATCCACCGGAACCCGCGTCTGACGGACCTGGGCGCCCTGCGGCACTTCACCTCGCTGAACCGGCTGACGCTCTTCGAATGCCCGGACGCGACGGGCCTGGACCGGCTGAGGCCGCTGCCGCTGGCCGAACTGGTCCTTGCCCCCGTCGCCGACCTGACGGGGCTGCGGTCCCTGCCGTCACTGACGCTGCTCTCCGTGGTCCAGGAGCTGCCCGGCGCCGACCTCACCGACGCCCTGCCTGCCGAGGCCCCGCTGGGCTTTCTCTTCCTGGGCCGCCACAGCACCGATGCGACCGGGCTGCGGGGCCTGGGTCACTGGGACACGCTGCACACGCTCAGCCTCGGCCCGCTGACCACGGAACTGACGGCGGCCGACTGGCGGGAGGTCGCCGCACTCCCCGGACTCACTCGCCTGTATCTCAACGCGTCGATCATCAGGGATCTCCCGGCCTCCATCGGCCGCATGCCCGAGCTGCCCGGGATCGAGGAGCTGCGGGTCCCCTCGATGGACGGCACCGAGCATCTCGCCGCACTGGCGTCCCGACTTCCCGGGCTGCAGTCGGTGACCCTGGGAAACAAGCCCGGACATTCCTTCCCGGTGTCCGGCTTCCAGCCGCTCTTCCCGGACGCGGACGTCACCCTGGACCAGCGCTGAGGCTGGAGCCGGTGCCCACAGGGCAACCGGCGGACGGACCGGGAGCGCCTCGCCCCGGACGAAGCACGAAGTGGGGCCACCGCCCGAAGGCAGTGGCCCCACTCGCGTTCAGGAACGTCCCCGAAGGGTCACGCGTCCTTGCTCAGGTTCGGCCCCGTGCCGCCGGCCGCCTGCTCGATCGGCGGGACGTCCGGCAGGGCCGACTTCTCCTCGCCGCGGAAGGTGAAGGTCTTGGCCTCGCCCTCGCCCTCCGTGTCCACGACCACGATGTGGCCGGGGCGGAGCTCGCCGAAGAGGATCTTCTCCGACAGCGAGTCCTCGATCTCGCGCTGGATGGTGCGGCGCAGCGGCCGGGCACCCAGCACGGGGTCGTAGCCCTTCTTGGACAGCAGCTCCTTGGCGGACTGGGAAAGCTCGATGCCCATGTCCCGGTCCTTCAGGCGCTCGTCCACCTTGCCGATCATCAGGTCGACGATCTTGAGGATGTCGTCCTGGCTGAGCTGCGGGAAGACGACCACGTCGTCGACGCGGTTGAGGAACTCGGGCCGGAAGTGCTGCTTCAGCTCGTCCTGGACCTTGTTCTTCATGCGCTCGTAGTTGGTCTTCGTGTCACCCGAGGCCGCGAAGCCCAGGTTGAAGCCCTTGGAGATGTCCCGGGTGCCGAGGTTGGTCGTCATGATGATGACCGTGTTCTTGAAGTCCACGACCCGGCCCTGGGAGTCGGTCAGGCGACCGTCCTCCAGGATCTGCAGCAGCGAGTTGAAGATGTCCGGGTGAGCCTTCTCGACCTCGTCGAAGAGGACGACCGAGAACGGCTTGCGCCGCACCTTCTCGGTCAGCTGGCCGCCCTCCTCGTAGCCCACGTAGCCGGGGGGCGAACCGAAGAGACGCGAGACCGTGTGCTTCTCGCTGAACTCCGACATGTCGAGGGAGATCAGCGCGTCCTCGTCGCCGAAGAGGAACTCGGCGAGCGCCTTGGACAGCTCGGTCTTACCGACACCGGACGGGCCGGCGAAGATGAACGAGCCACCGGGGCGCTTGGGGTCCTTCAGACCGGCACGCGTACGGCGGATCGCCTTCGACAGCGCCTTGACGGCGTCGTTCTGGCCGATGACCCGCTTGTGGAGCTCCTCCTCCATGCGCAGCAGGCGGGAGGACTCCTCCTCGGTCAGCTTGAAGACGGGGATGCCGGTGGCGGTCGCGAGGACCTCGGCGATCAGCTCGCCGTCGACCTCGGCGACGACGTCCATGTCGCCGGCCTTCCACTCCTTCTCCCGCTTGGCCTTGGCGGCGAGGAGCTGCTTCTCCTTGTCGCGCAGGGAGGCGGCCTTCTCGAAGTCCTGCGAGTCGATCGCGGACTCCTTGTCGCGGCGGACACCGGCGATCTTCTCGTCGAACTCGCGCAGGTCCGGCGGCGCGGTCATCCGGCGGATGCGCATCCGGGAACCGGCCTCGTCGATCAGGTCGATCGCCTTGTCCGGCAGGAAGCGGTCCGAGATGTACCGGTCGGCCAGGGTGGCGGCCTGGACCAGCGCCTCGTCGGTGATCGAGACGCGGTGGTGCGCCTCGTACCGGTCGCGCAGGCCCTTGAGGATCTCGATCGTGTGCGGCAGGGACGGCTCCGCGACCTGGATGGGCTGGAAGCGGCGCTCCAGGGCCGCGTCCTTCTCCAGGTGCTTGCGGTACTCGTCCAGCGTGGTCGCACCGATGGTCTGCAGCTCACCACGGGCCAGCATCGGCTTGAGGATGCTCGCGGCGTCGATGGCGCCCTCGGCGGCACCCGCACCGACCAGCGTGTGCAGCTCGTCGATGAACAGGATGATGTCGCCGCGGGTGCGGATCTCCTTGAGCACCTTCTTCAGGCGCTCCTCGAAGTCACCGCGGTAGCGGGAGCCGGCGACCAGGGCGCCGAGGTCCAGGGTGTAGAGGTGCTTGTCCTTGAGGGTCTCGGGCACCTCGCCCTTGACGATGGCCTGGGCGAGGCCCTCGACGACGGCGGTCTTGCCGACGCCGGGCTCACCGATCAGCACCGGGTTGTTCTTCGTACGGCGGGACAGCACCTGCATGACCCGCTCGATCTCCTTCTCGCGCCCGATGACCGGGTCGAGCTTGGACTCACGAGCGGCCTGGGTGAGGTTCCGGCCGAACTGGTCGAGGACCAGGGACGTCGAGGGCGTGCCCTCGGCAGGCCCGCCGGCGGTGGCGGTCTCCTTGCCCTGGTAACCGGAGAGCAGCTGGATCACCTGCTGCCGCACGCGGTTCAGATCTGCGCCCAGCTTGACCAGGACCTGGGCGGCGACGCCCTCGCCCTCGCGGATCAGGCCGAGCAGGATGTGCTCCGTGCCGATGTAGTTGTGGCCCAGCTGAAGGGCCTCACGGAGCGACAGCTCCAGGACCTTCTTGGCACGGGGGGTGAAGGGGATGTGCCCGGACGGGGCCTGCTGGCCCTGGCCGATGATCTCCTCCACCTGCTGGCGGACCGCCTCGAGCGAAATCCCGAGGCTCTCAAGGGCCTTGGCGGCGACACCTTCACCCTCGTGGATCAGGCCCAGGAGGATGTGTTCAGTGCCGATGTAGTTGTGGTTGAGCATCCGGGCTTCTTCCTGAGCCAGGACGACAACCCGCCGCGCGCGGTCGGTGAACCTCTCGAACATCGTTAATCGCTCCTCAGAGCGGTCAGGCAGTGGGGGGAACTTCCCCTCCCTGTCCTTCCGCAGCTTAGTCCCGCAAGCGGGGACCGCTCATTCCAACTGCCGACACCGTTCTTGGCCTCCTGACCCCGAACGCCGACATCTGCTCCAACCCGATGGTGCGAGACGATGTTCCCGCAGGCCAGGCAGATACCCCACTCGCCAGTACGCCGATGGCGAACGTGAGACGGCCTTTCCTGCGTGTCGCCCCCTCCCACTAGGGATGTCTTACCCGTACGGACCGACTGTCCATGCCGAGCGCCCCCGTTCCCTCCGCTACGGGCGAACAACCTTGCGCCTCCCCGCACCCCTCTCACGGCCCCCGTTCGACACTTTGTGCACTCGGCTCACTACGCAGCGTTCCGTCAGCGTAACCCGCACGCCCTTCCGGCGGTTGCACTTGGCATGTTCGGCACCCCTCCCCCCGTCCTGCCGTCCGCGTCCCGGGCCGTGAGCGGTCGGCTCCGGCGGTGGTACGAGAACGAACTGGGCTGGCCGACGGTGCCCGGCGATCCGCTGCGGCTGGTGGTGGGGGTGCGCTTCGACGTCCTCGACGTCCCGGCCGAGGCGGGCCACGCCGCGCTGCGGCGCCTGGGGCGGGGTTCTCCGGTGGCCGTGCGGGGTGACCGGATGCTGCTGCCGGTGGCCGCGGGCAGCGCGGCGGAACTGCCCGGCCTGCTGGAGTGGCTGGAGTGGGGAGACCTGTCGCTCGACCTGGCGGCAATCGGCCCGCACGGCGTCATGGACGCGCCACTGCCGACTGCGGCGGGCGAGCGTCCTGAGCGGGGCCTGAACGCCGAGAGGGGTGCCCGGCTGCCGCCCGAGGGGGTCGCGGGGCCGCACCCCGGCGTGGCGGCGCGGTGCGTGGCCGGAGCCGGTCCGTCACCGTCCCCCGAGCCCGGCCCGTGCACCGGCCGGCCGCTTCCCCTGGGCCGACTCGGTTCCCAGGGGGCCGCTGTGTGGCTGCGGCCCCCCGAGCCGGGGTGCGAGATCGAGACCTCGCTG
The DNA here is from genome assembly GCF_964272415.1 of Streptomyces sp. SudanB52_2052. NCBI lineage: Bacteria > Bacillati > Actinomycetota > Actinomycetes > Kitasatosporales > Streptomycetaceae > Streptomyces > Streptomyces sp. SudanB52_2052. Next base: position 3,977,664 of record NZ_OZ186796.1, read on the forward strand.
CCGACGCTGTCGGCCTTGGGGGGCGCTGGGAACGCCCCGGATCTCGTGCGGCTGGTGGACACGGTGGCCACGTGGTGCCACCGGATCCGGCTGCGGCACGCGTGCGCCCAGCCACCGGCCTCGCGTGCGCGAGGTCGGTAGTGCCGCTGTTCAGCCGTTGGCCTTCTCGTAGGCCTCGCGGATGGTCGCGGGAACACGGCCGCGGTCGTTGACCTCGTAGCCGTTCTCCTTCGCCCAGGCGCGGATGGCCGCGGTGTCCTGGCTGCCGCTCGAAGCCGCGCGCGCCTTTCCGCGCCCGCCCGAAGCACGGCCTCCGGTACGACGACCGCCCTTCACGTAAGGCTCGAGAAGGCCGCGGAGCTTGTCCGCATTGGCAGTGGTGAGATCGATCTCGTACGTCTTGCCGTCCAGCGCGAACGTCACGGTCTCGTCCGCCTCGCCACCGTCGAGGTCGTCGACAAGAAGGACCTGAACCTTCTGTGCCACCGGATTTCCTTTCATCGATATCTTCAGGGCCGGGGTGTGCCGGCGTCCGCCGTATCGCCGTCCCCTGTTATATGCAGCACTGCAGTACCTCGGAAAGCAAACCGCTTTTGCCGGAAAAACACAAACCCTCGGCAGAGACTGGTAGCCCTCCCTCCGCCCGGAAACGTGCGCGTTTCGGACATAGGGCACCGGGGCAGGGGCGGCGCCGCGGAATATGTCTTGACGAACCGGACGGACCCTCTTGCGACTGACTTGCGACTGCCTTGCGGCGGGTCTTGTGGTCGTCTTGTGTCCGTCCTGGCGATCACAGATGCAGAAGCATCCGGCTGTTGCCCAAGGTGTTCGGTTTCACTCGTTCGAGACCGAGGAACTCCGCGACGCCCTCGTCATAGGAACGCAGCAGCTCCGCGTAGACATCCGTGTCGACGGGCGTCTCGCCGATCTCCACGAAGCCGTGCTTGCCGAAGAAGTCGACTTCGAAGGTCAGACAGAAAACGCGGCGAACGCCGAGCCAGCGGGCGGTGTGCAGCAACTTCTCCAGCAACTGGTGTCCGACGCCCGCTCCCTTCAGGCCGGGCTTCACCGCGAGAGTGCGGACTTCCGCGAGGTCTTCCCACATCACGTGCAGGGCGCCGCAGCCGACGACCTCGGCGTTGTCGTCGCGTTCCGCGACCCAGAACTCCTGGATGTCCTCGTAAAGCGTCACCGTCGCTTTGTCGAGCAGGATGCCGCCGCGGACGTAGGCGTCAAGGAGGCGGCGCACGGCCGGGACATCGCTGGTGCGGGCCCGTCGGACGGTGATGGCTTTTGCGGTGGCTTCGGGGCTCTTCGCGGGCATGAGCGGACGCTATCGCCCGTCGCGGTCCTGTGCGGAGGCGGGGTTCTCCGGGGGGCCTTCGCGGGGTTCCGCGGGTTCTGCGGGTTCGTCGCCTTCCGCGGGTTCCGCGGGTTCTGCGGGTGTGCCGCCTTCCCCGGGTTCCGTGCGTTCCGGTCGTTCCGCGCCTTCCGGTCGTTCCGCCGGCCGAGCGGATTCCGACGGTTCGGTCGGTTCCTGGGTTTCCGGGCCCTGGACGATGCGTACCGCATCGCGAAGAGCCTGGCGCTGTTCCTCGCTCATCATGCCGAAGAAGGCGACGAGAGCGGCAGCGGGGTTGTCGCTCTGCGACCAGGCGTCGTTCATCAGGGCTGCGGCGTAGGCGGCGCGTGTGGAGACCGCCTCATATCGATAGGCACGGCCTTCCGCCTCGCGGCGCACCCAGCCCTTCTGATGGAGATTGTCCAAAACGGTCATCACCGTGGTGTAGGCGATGGACCGCTCCTTCTGAAGATCTTCCAGGACTTCTCGAACGGTCACGGGGCGGTTCCACTTCCAGACCCGCGACATGACCGCGTCTTCGAGTTCTCCCAATGGGCGAGGCACAGCTCAGAACAATAGTGGGAGATCTCGGTAATGGCGTGGCGGACGTGCGCTTCACCGGCGAACGGGAACAAAAAGGGCGTACGACTCGAAAGCGCGGGCTGCGTGGGGCGGCCTCGCGGAGTCGTACGCCGTCGGCGGGGTGGGGTCAGGCGTCTGCCCTGGGGCTGGTCGCGGACTGGGGGGCGCCCTCCGCGCGGGCGAGGGCGGCGTCGACGGCCGCGTCCTCCTTGGCCTTGTTGGCGCCGCCCTGTGTCTTCACGATCACCCGGATCACGCCGATGAAGAAGATGGCCATGACGACCGGGGGCAGGAGAGCGGAGACGTAGTCCATGGATCCAGGGTAGCCACGTCAGCCCGCGGCGAGCTGCTGGGGGTTCGCCGGGGGTGGCGGGGTGGGCTTGCGGCGCGGGAAGACCTCGCCCGGGGTGGGGATGGGGCGGGTGGGCTTCGGGGCGCCCGGGGCGGGGGCCGGGGTGGGCTTGGGGCTGGGCTTTGGGGCCGCGGGCTTGCGTTCGGGCTTCTTCTCGGGCTGCTTCTCGGGGGTGTCCATGGCGGATCTCCGGCCTTCCGAGAGACCTCCGGGGAGGGCGTGGAGGCGGGCGCGCGAGGCGGGGACGGTGGGGGTGGCCGCGGGGCCGGTGAGGGCGGCGACCGCGCAGCGCTCGAGGAGGGCCGCAGCGGTGGGGTTGCCGCGCAGGGCGCGGAGGGCGGCGAGGTCGTCGGGGTGGGGGCGGTATCCGGCACCCAGGGCCTCGTCCAGGAGTGCGAGGTAGCCGGCGGCGGCGCCGGGGAGGGCCGCGCGGTACCGGCCGAGGTCGGCCACGAGGAAGGCGCGCAGCCTGGCCCCCTCCCGCATCGCCTCGTCGAGCGACTCTGCGAGGCGGAGGCAGTCCTGGACGTCGTCGGACGAGGCGGAGGTGGGGTGGAGGGCGAGGGCGAGAGCGCGGCGGAGCACACGCAGCTCCTCCACGCCGAACGCCATGCCGCCGCGGGATCCGTATGGCGTGGGCATGTGGCGACGATACGCGCTAATCAGACAATTTCGACATAGGGGGCGGGTGTGGCGCGGGGGACCACTCGGGTGGGCGGGGTGCGAGTGCCTCCGGCGGTCGGGCCGGGGTGATGCCTTCGCGCCGGGGGTGGGTCGGGGCCGCGCCGCTGCGGGCAATCGTGCCGCTGGGGCGGGCTGCGGACCCACCCGGCCCCGGCCACGACGCACCGCACCGCACCGCTCACATACGCGACACGTTCCGCTCGTACACCAGCCGCAGTCCGATCAGCGTGAGCCACGGCTCGTGCTCGTCGATGACCGACGACTCGCCCAGGACCATCGGCGCCAGTCCCCCCGTCGCGATGACGGTGACGTCGTCGGGGTCCTCGGCCAGCTCGCGGGCCACGCGGTTGACGACCCCGTCGACCTGGCCGGCGAAACCGTAGATGATGCCCGACTGCATCGCCTCGACCGTGTTCTTGCCGATGACGCTGCGCGGCCGGGCCACCTCGATCTTGCGGAGCTGGGCGCCGCGGACGCCGAGGGCCTCGACGGAGATCTCGATGCCGGGGGCGATGACCCCGCCGACGTACTCGCCGCGCGCGCTGACCGCGTCGAACGTGGTCGCCGTGCCGAAGTCGACGACGATGGCCGGGCCGCCGTAGAGCTCGACCGCCGCGACCGCGTTGATGATGCGGTCCGCGCCGACCTCCTTGGGGTTGTCCATGAGGATCGGGACGCCCGTCTTGACGCCCGGTTCGACGAGGACCGCCGGGACGTCGCCGTAGTAGCGGCGCGTCACCTCGCGGAGTTCGTGCAGGACCGAGGGGACGGTGGCGCAGATGGCGATGCCGTCGATGCCGTCGCCCAGTTCGTCGCCGAGGAGCGGGTGCATGCCCATCAGGCCCTGGAGGAGGACCGCGAGCTCGTCGGCGGTGCGGCGCGCGTCCGTGGAGATGCGCCAGTGTTCGACGATGTCCTCGCCGTCGAACAGGCCCAGGACGGTGTGGGTGTTTCCTACGTCGATCGTCAGCAGCATGACCCGACCCCGCTCCCCTACTCCGCCGGCCGCAGGTCCAGGCCGATGTCCAGGATCGGCGAGGAGTGGGTGAGGGCCCCGACGGCCAGGTAGTCGACGCCGGTGTCGGCGTAGGCCTTGGCGTTGTCGAGGGTGAGGCGGCCGGAGGCCTCCAGGGCGGCGCGGCCCTGGACGATCGCGACGGCCTCCGCGCACTCCGCGGGCGTGAAGTTGTCCAGCAGGATCAGGTCGGCGCCCGCGTCCAGGACCTCGCGGAGCTGGTGCAGCGTGTCGACCTCGACCTCGATGGGAACCTCGGGGAAGCGTTCGCGGACCGCCTGGAAGGCCTGGGCGACACCGCCCGCGGCGACCACGTGGTTGTCCTTGACGAGGGCCGCGTCCGAGAGGGACATGCGGTGGTTGACGCCGCCGCCGCAGCGGACCGCGTACTTCTCCAGGCTGCGCAGGCCCGGGGTGGTCTTGCGGGTGTCGCGGACCCTGGCCTTCGTGCCCTCCAGGACGTCCGCCCACGCGCGCGTGGCCGTCGCGATGCCGGACAGGCGGCACAGGATGTTCAGCGCGCTGCGCTCGGCCGTGAGGAGGTCGCGGGTGCGGGTGGTGACGGACAGGAGCTTCTGGCCCGCCTCGACGCGGTCGCCGTCCTCCGCGTGGCGCTCGATCTCCAGTTCCTCCTCGCAGACGACCGAGAGGACCGCTTCGGCGACGCGCAGGCCGGCCACGACGCCCGCCTCGCGTGCGGTGAAGTCGGCGGTGGCCACCGCGTCCTCGGGGATCGTCGCGACCGTGGTCACGTCCACGCCGTGGGCCAGGTCCTCCTGGACGGCCACGTTGGCGATGTCCTCGACCTCGACGGGGTCGAGTCCGGCGTCGGCCAGGAGCTGGGCGAGCGCGGGATCCAGGCCGCACTCGAGGTACGCCTCGTCGTCCGCGCCGCAGGCGCAGCCGTCGCCGCAGCCTCCGGAGGCGAGGGGAAGGTCGGGGGTGCTCACGTCGGTCACTGCTCCTGGGGGGCCTGGGACGGGGTGGTCGTAGGGAAGTGTGTGGTGTCGGTGGTGTGCACGGCCAGCGTCCGGTCGGGGTTCAGGGTGACGACGATGTGGCGGCGCCAGTTCGTGTCGTCGCGCTCGGGGCGGTCCTCGCGCCAGTGGCAGCCCCGGGTCTCCTCGCGCAGCAGGGCGGCGGCGACGAGGACGCGGGCCACGCACAGGAGGTTGGTGGCCTCCCAGGTGTCGACGCCGGGCTCGGCGGTCTTGCCGTTCTCGGCGAGGGCGTCGCGGGCGTCGGTGTGGAGCTGCTGGAGCCGGTCGGCGGCCTGGGCGAGGGACTCCGCCGAGCGCAGGACCCCGGCCCCGTTCGTCATGATCCGCTGGATCGTGAAGCGGGCCTCCGGGGTCTGCAGGGGGTGCTCGGGGGTCTCCGGGTGGGGCAGGGGCTGCGGCACGCGCGCCTGGAGGCCGCCCGCCGCGATGTCGGCCGCGATGCGCTCGGCGTAGACCAGGCCCTCCAGGAGGGAGTTGGAGGCCAGGCGGTTGGCGCCGTGCACGCCGGTGCAGGCGACCTCGCCGCACGCGTACAGGCCGGGCACGGTCGTACGGCCGTGGGAGTCGGTGCGGACACCGCCGGAGGCGTAGTGGGCGGCCGGGGCGATCGGGATGGGCTCGGTGACCGGGTCGATGCCGTGGGCGCGGCAGGCGGCGAGGATCGTCGGGAAGCGGTGTTCCCACATGTCGGCGCCGAAGTGCCGGGCGTCGAGGTACATGTGCTCGGCGTCCCGCTCCTGCATGCGGCGCGTGATGCCCTTGGCGACGATGTCCCGGGGGGCGAGTTCGGCGAGTTCGTGCCGGCCGAGCATGAAGCGCACGCCGTCGGCGTCCACGAGGTGGGCGCCCTCGCCGCGCACGGCCTCGGAGACCAGGGGCTGCTGGCCCTCGGCGTCGGGGCCGAGGAACAGGACGGTCGGGTGGAACTGGACGAACTCCAGGTCGCTGACCTCGGCGCCCGCGCGCAGGGCCAGGGCGACGCCGTCACCGGTCGAGACCGACGGGTTGGTGGTCGCCGAGAACACCTGGCCCATGCCGCCGGTCGCCAGGACCACGGCCGGGGCGTGGACCGCCCCGACGCCGTCGTGCTGGCCCTCGCCCATGACGTGCAGGGTGACGCCGGCGGTGTGGCCCTCGGCGTCCGTGAGGAGGTCCAGGACGAGGGCGTTCTCGATGGTGCGCATCCCCCCGCGCGCGGACCGCCTCGACCAGGGCGCGGGAGATCTCGGCGCCGGTCGCGTCGCCGCCGGCGTGGGCGATGCGGCGGCGGTGGTGGCCGCCCTCGCGGGTGAGTTCCAGGCCGCCTTCGGAGGACTCGTCGAACTGGGCGCCGGTCTCGATGAGGCGGCGTACGGCGTCGGGGCCCTCGGTGACGAGGAGCCGGACCGCTTCCTCGTCGCACAGGCCCGCGCCCGCGACCAGGGTGTCGTCCAGGTGCTGTTCGGGGGTGTCGCCCTCGCCGAGGGCCGCCGCGATGCCGCCCTGGGCCCAGCGGGTGGAGCCGTCGTCGAGGCGGGCCTTGGTGACCACGACGGTGTGCAGGCCCGCGGCCTCGCAGCGCAGGGCCGCGGTCAGGCCGGCGACGCCGGAGCCGACGACGACCACGTCCGCGGCGATGGACCATCCGGGGGCGGGCGCGTGCAGTCGTATGCCTGTGGTGGTCACGAGGCGGCTCCGAGGGTTCCGAAGGTGAGGGGGATGTTGTCGATCAGCCGGGTCGTCCCGACCCGGGCGGCGACGGCGAGGACCGCCTCGCCGGTGAAGTCGTCCCCGATCTCGCTGAAGTCGGAGGGGTCCACCAGGGCGAGGTAGTCCAGCGCGAGCGGCGGATCGAGGCGGGCGGCCTCGTCGAGGACCTGGCGGGCCGCCGCGCGCACGGCGGCGGGGCCGCCCGGGACAGCCGTCGCGACGGCGTGCGCGTCCGCCGCCGCTCGGGACTCGCCTATGGCGCTGAGCGCCTCGGCACGCGCGCGCGTGGCGGGCACTTCACGGGCCCGGGCGCGCAGCGCCTCCTGCGCAGCGTGCCGGTCCTGGCCCGCGAACAGGGCCCGGGACAGCGCGAGGGCCGTGCGCCGCTCGGCGGGCGAGAGGTAGCGGTTGCGGCTGGACAGGGCCAAGCCGTCCTCCTCGCGGACGGTGGGGACGCCGACGATCTCCACGCCGAAGTTCAGGTCCCGCACCATGCGGCGGATCAGGGCGAGCTGCTGGGCGTCCTTCTGGCCGTACAGGGCGACGTCGGGGCGGGTGAGGTGCAGCAGCTTGGCGACGACCGTGAGCATGCCGTCGAAGTGGCCGGGGCGGGAGGCGCCCTCCAGGCGCTCGCCCATGGGGCCGGCGCTGATGCGGACCTGGGGCTCGCCGCCCGGGTAGACCTCGTCGACGGCGGGGGCGAACACGACGTCGGCGCCCGACTGTTCGGCGAGCTTGACGTCGGCGTCCAGGGTGCGGGGGTAGCGGTCGAGGTCCTCGCCCGCGCCGAACTGGAGCGGGTTGACGAAGACCGTGACGACGACCTCGCCCTCGCGGCCGGCCAGGCGGCGCGCGGTGCGGATCAGCGTGGCGTGGCCCTCGTGCAGCGCGCCCATGGTCATCACCACGGCGCGGCGGCCCGTACGCGCGCGTGCGTGCAGGTCGCCGGCGGTGTGCAGCAGGGTGGTGGTCATCGGGCGTCCCCCTCGGTGCCTCGGGTGCCGTCGGTCCCGTCGGCGAGTACCCCGAGGAGGTCCTCGGCGAGCTCGGGCTTCAGCAGGCCGTGGGCCAGGGCCCGGTCGGCGGTGGCGCGGGCCATGGCCAGGTAGCCGGCGACGGTCTGCGGGGCGTGTCGGCGCAGCTCCGTGACGTGTGCGGCGACCGTGCCCGCGTCGCCGCGCGCGACCGGGCCGGTGAGGGCCGCGTCGCCGGAGCGCAGGGCGTTGTCCAGGGCGGCGCCGAGCAGCGGGCCGAGCATCCGGTCGGGGGCCGCGACGCCGGCCGCGCTCAGCAGCTCCATGGACTGGGCGACGAGGGTGACCAGGTGGTTGGCGCCGAGCGCGAGGGCCGCGTGGTAGAGCGGCCGGTTCTCCTCGGCGATCCACTCGGGCTCGCCGCCCATCTCGATGACGAGGGCCTCGGCGGCCAGGCGCAGTTCCTCGGGCGCGGTGACGCCGAAGGAGCAGCCGGCCAGCCGCTGCACGTCCACGGGCGTGCCGGTGAAGGTCATGGCGGGGTGCAGGGCCAGCGGCAGGGCGCCCGCGCGCAGGGCCGGGTCGAGGACCCGCGCGCCGTACCGCCCGGAGGTGTGGACGAGCAGCTGCCCCGGCCGGACGGACCCGGTGTCGGCGAGGCCCGCGACCAGGTCGGGCAGGGCGTCGTCCGGGACCGTCAGCAGGACCAGGTCGGCGCGCTGGAGGACCTCGGCGGGCGGCATCACCGGCACGTCGGGCAGCAGTCGCGCGGCCCGGCGCCGGGAGGCGTCGGAGACCGCGGAGACGGCGACCGGGCGGTGCCCGGCGAGCTGGAGGGACGCGGCCAGTGCGGGTCCCACGCGGCCGGCGCCGACGACGCCGACGGTGAGCCGCGCGGGGCGGTCCTTGGGGTCTGGCTGTGGGGTTGTGTTCACTCGACGGCGGCCTTCCCGTTCCAGTCCGCTCCGGGTACCGGACGATTTCTCGTCATGTTAACGCGATCGGTTCGAGGGGCGTTCGGTTGTCCACAGGGTGTGCATGTCCGCGCGTGTTTCCGGACGGCGTTCGAAATGCGGGTGCCCGGTGGCGGGCGCGCGGGGGAGGATCCGCACCATGACCGACTTGGCGGAACGCGATGAGCAGGCGACGGACCGGGACCGGGCCGCGGGGATGCGTGAGCGGCGGCTGGCGGCCCAGCGCGGCGCGCGGCGGGTGTTCGCGCGGTTCGGTTTCCAACGGACCCTGCGGGAGCGGCTGGCGGTGCTGGACGAGGCGGAGGACGTCCACGACCTGGACGAACTGTCGGACTGGTACGGCGACGGGGTCGTCGAGGCGCTGGAGCGGAAGGTCGCGGGACTCCTCGGCACCGAGGCGGCGGCGTTCTTCCCGACGGGCACGATGGCCCAGCAGGTGGCCCTGCGCTGCTGGGCGGGCCGCACCGGCAACCCGACCGTGGCCCTGCACGCGCTCAGCCATCCGGAGGTGCACGAGCGGAACGCGTTCAGCGAGGTCGGCGGACTGCGCCCGGTGCGGGTGACGGGCGAGCCGCGGCTGCCGACCGCCGCGGAGGTGCGCGACTTCGAGGAGCCCTTCGGGGCGCTGATGCTGGAACTGCCCCTCAGGGACGCCGGTTTCGTGCTGCCCACCTGGGAGGAGCTGACCGAGGTGGTGGAGGCCGCGCGGGAGCGGGACGCGGTGGTGCACTTCGACGGGGCGCGGCTGTGGGAGTCCACGGTGCAGCTCGGCCGGCCCCTGGAGGAGATCGCGGGGCTGGCCGACAGCGTCTACGTGTCGTTCTACAAGTCCCTGGAGGCGTTCGGCGGCGCGGCCCTCGCCGGTCCGAAGGAGCTGGTGGAGGAGGCGAAGGCCTGGCGGCACCGGTACGGCGGCCAGGTCTTCCAGCAGTTCCCCACGGCCCTGTCGGCGCTGGTCGGACTGGAGCGCGAACTGCCGCGGCTGCCGGAGTACGTGGCCCACGCGCGCGTGGTGGCCGCCGCCCTGCGCGAGGGGTTCGCCGCGGCCGGGCTGCCGTGGGCGCGCGTGCACCCGGAGGTGCCGCACACCCACGACTTCCAGGTGTGGCTGCCGTACGACGCGGACGTGCTCGCGGAGGTGTCGGTCCGGGCGGCCGAGGAGACGGGCTGCGTCCTGTTCGCCTCCCCCTGGAACCGGGGCGGTCCGGGTCTGGCGGTCACAGAGCTGCATGTACGGGCCGAGGGGCTGGAGTGGACCGTCGAGGACGTGAAGAGCGCGGTGGCGGAGTTCGTGGCCCGGCTGCCGGAGTAGGTCGACTGGGAACAGGTCCCGCCGAGGGGAAAGCGGGCTCGGGTGGGAGCGGGCTCAGATGGGGCGCCGCCGCCACCGGCTCAGGGTGTCCCGGAACCGGTGGCGGGCCGGACGGCCCGCCAGGACCGCCCTGAACCGGCGTTCGTCGCGCCACTCCCGTACGACCTGCCGGTCGTGCGCGCCCGGAGCGGGCGGGGCGGGTTCGCCGAGGGACCGGGCGCGGTGGACGTCGAGGAGGTGCTGCTGCGTGATGCTCATGGTGGATCGCCTCTGCGGGACGGGGTGAGGGAGGAGGTCCGAAGGCTCCGCGGCTGCCCCGGTGGATCCACCGTGCGCACGGGCCGAGGGCGGCGTCGCGTCGATTGACGACGCCCGTCAATCGACGGGGGCGTTGTCAGTGGCCGGGTGCACCATGAGGGCATGAGCGTGCACATCGACATCGCGGGGCTGCGGCCGGAGAGGGTCGCCGTCGTGCCGTCACCCCTGGCGGAGCTGGGCATGGCGCTGCACGCGCTGTCCGAGCCGGCCCACCACCCGGGCCTGCAGGGCTGGGTGACGGGCGTGCGGGCCCGGCTCGATCCGCATCTGGCCGACCGGATGTGCGAGGCGGACTTCCTGTGGCGGACGACGTTCTCGGACCTGTTCATGCCGTTCGCCGGCATCCCGGGCCGCAGCACGCTGCCGTGCGGCACGCTCGCCGAGGAACTGGACCTGCTCGACAAGCTGACGGACGAGCAGTTCGTGGACGCGGCCCTGGAGTTCACGTGCGCGCTGCCGTACTGCTCGCACGGCCCGGACGCGCTGTCCGACGCGGAGATACGCCGCCGCGCCCTGGACCTGGCCGCCGCCCGCGGGCCGCAGCAGCTGCGGTTCAGCGAGCGGCTGCTGGCCGACCCGCCCAGGATCCGCGCCTGGCTGCGGCAGTTCCTCCAGGACTGCGACGAGGCGTTCTTCGCGGAGGCCTGGTCCCGGCTGCGCCACCAGCTCGCGGCGGACGCCCGCCACAAGACGGACCTGCTCCGGCGCAAGGGCCTGGCCGAGGCGCTGGCCGCGGCGTCCCCGGCGGTCACGCTCGACGAGGCCGCCGCCCGCATCACGGTCGACAAGCTGGGCGACGGCCGTACGGCCACGGGCGACGGCGGCCTGCTGCTCGTCCCGACGAGTCTGGGCTGGCCGCACCTGATGGTCCTGCACCGGCACGGCTGGCAGCCGCTGCTGCACTACCCGGTCGGCTCCCCCGAGCTCGCTGCCCCGCCCACGCTGGAGCAGCTGGCCCTGCGGATGACCGCGCTGTCCCACCCGGTCCGCATGCGCATGTGCCGCCATCTCGCCCGCAGCGAGTACACCACCGGCGAGCTGGCGCAGGTGCACGGCATGACGGCCCCGGAGATATCCCGGCACCTGGCCGTGCTGAAGAAGGCGGGCCTGATCACCACCCGCCGCCGCGGGCGCTACGTCCTGCACCAGCTGGACGTCACGGTGGTCGCCCGGCTCGGCAGCGAGTTCCTGGAGGGGATCCTCCGGTAGCGGGCCCCTCGCGGGCGGCTCAGCCGTGCCCGCCGGCCCGCACCAGCCCGGTCTCGTAGGCCAGCACCACGACCTGCACCCGGTCCCGGAGGCCCAGCTTGGTCAGAATGCGGCCCACATGGGTCTTCACGGTCGCCTCCGACAGCACGAGCCGGGCCGCGATCTCACCGTTGGACAGGCCCTGCGCGACCAGCACCATGACCTCGCGCTCCCGGTCGGTGAGCCGCTCCAGCTCCTTGTGCTGGGGCTGCTGGGTGCCCGGCAACATGGGCGCGAAGCGGTCGAGGAGCCGCCGGGTGGTGGAGGGCGCGACGACCGCGTCACCGCTGTGCACGGCCCGGATCGCGGCGAGCAGCTCCCCCGGGGGCACGTCCTTGAGCATGAAGCCGGAGGCGCCCGCCTTCAGCCCGGAGAAGGCGTACTCGTCGAGGTCGAAGGTGGTCAGGATGAGCACCTTGGGCGGGTCGGTGTCCGCGCAGATGCGGCGGGTCGTCTCCACACCGTCGAGCTTCGGCATGCGGACGTCCATGAGGACGACGTCCACCTCGGTCGTCCGCAGCACCTGGAGGGCCTCGACGCCGTCGCCCGCCTCCGCCACGACCTCCATGTCCGGCTGGGCGGCGAGCACCATCCGGAACCCGGTGCGCAGCAGCACCTGGTCGTCGACGAGCATCACGCGGATCGTCATCTGGCCTCTTCCCTATCGGTCATCGCAATGGGTCGTCACAGGTGTCGGCGAGGGGCCGCGTGCCAGGTCAGTGCGCGGGTTTGAGCGGCAGCAGGGCACTGATGCGGAATCCTCCGCCCGGGCGCGGTCCGGCGTCCAGGGTGCCGCCGACCATACCGACCCGCTCCCGCATGCCGATCAGGCCGTGGCCCTGGCCGTCGAGACCGCCCTCCTCGTACAGCTCGTGCGGGGCGCCCTTGCCGTCGTCCTCGACGAGCAGGCCGAGGCCGTCGTCGAAGTAGACCAGGCGCACGCTGGCGCCCGCGTTGGGCCCGCCGTGCTTGCGGGTGTTGGTGAGCGCCTCCTGCACGATGCGGTACGCGGTGAGCTCGACGCCGCTGGGCAGGGGGCGCGGGGTGCCCTCGACCTTGAAGTCGACGGGCAGTCCGGAGCCGCGGCACTGCTCGACGAGGTCCTCGATCTGCCGCACGTCGGGCTGCGGCACGTACTCGCCGGCCTCCTGGTGCTCACCGGTGCGCAGCACGCCGAGCAGGCGGCGCATCTCGGCGAGGGCCTGGCGGCCGGTGGAGGAGATGGTCTCCAGGGCCTTCTTCGCCTGGTCGGGCGCGGCGTCCAGGACGTAGGCGGCGCCGTCGGCCTGGACCACCATCACCGAGACGTTGTGCGCGACGACGTCGTGCAGCTCGCGGGCGATGCGGGCGCGTTCGGCGGCGACGGCGACCTTGGACTGCGCCTCGCGCTCCTTCTCCAGGCGGGCGGCCCGCTCCTCCAGCTGGGCGAAGTAGGCGCGCCGGGTGCGGATGGAGTCGCCGAGCACCCAGGCCAGGGCGAAGGGCACGGTCATGAAGACCGTCAGCACGATGTTGCCGGCGACGGACGTCTGGTCGTTCGGCCAGCGCATCTGGGCCAGGGGGGCGGCGCACAGGCCGGCGCCCAGCGCGAAGCGGGAGGCCCAGCGCGCGCCCTCCGCGGCGACCGTGTAGACGATCACCAGCAGGGCGAAGTCCGCCGGGCCGATCTCCACGTCGGTGATCAGCTGGGCCACTCCCACCGCGGTCCCGAGCAGCAGCATCTTCTCCGGCATCCGGCGGCGCAGCGCGATCACCAGGCAGAGCAGCAGGGTGAGGGGGACGGCGAGAGCAGGGGAGCCGTACCCGCCCGCCACTCCGCCCACCAGCGACATCCCGAGGAGGACGACGGCCCAGGTGCCGTCGACCCACATCGGGTGCCTGCGGAGGAAGTCATAGAGGCGCTGCACGTAACCCAGCGTAGGGAAGCGGGATAGGTGCAGGGGTCAACCGGAGGACCGATCCGCGTCCGGCGCGCGTACTCCGCAAGGTGGAGTTGCGTTCGTTGTGTCCGCATAGCCTGGCCCGGTGACAGCGGGTGCGAGGGACGAGTGGCGAGGGTGGCGTGCCGCGGCGCGCGAGGCGCTGTACGGGCCGGGCGGCTTCTACCGGCGGGCCGAGGGGCCGGCCGGGCACTTCCGTACGTCCGTGCACGCGTCGCCGCTGTTCGCCGGGGCCGTGGCGCGGCTGCTGTGCCGGGTCGACGAGGCGCTGGGACGGCCCGCGGCGCTGGACTTCGTCGACATGGCGGCCGGGCGGGGCGAGCTGGCCGCCGGGGTGCTCGCCGCGCTGCCCGCCGAGGTGGCGGACCGCACGCGCGCGTACGCCGTCGAAGTGGCCGGGCGGCCCGCCGGGCTCGATCACCGGATCGAGTGGCTGGCCGCGCCCCCCGAGGGGACGACTGGACTGCTGTTCGCCAACGAGTGGCTGGACAACGTGCCCGTGGAGGTCGTGGAGGTGGACGCCGCGGGCACGGCCCGGCTGGTGCTGGTCCGCGCGGACGGGACCGAGCGGCTCGGGGAGCCGGTCGGCGGGGCGGAGGCCCGGTGGCTGGAGCGCTGGTGGCCGCTGCCCGCTGAGGCGGGGCTGCGGGCCGAGATCGGGCTGCCCCGCGACGAGGCCTGGGCCGCGGCGGTCGCGACCGTCGGCCGGGGGCTCGCGGTCGCCGTGGACTACGCGCACACCGCGGACACGCGGCCGCCGTTCGGGACGCTCACCGGTTTCCGGGAGGGCCGCGGGACCACGCCCGTGCCGGACGGCTCCCGCGACATCACCGCGCACGTCGCCCTGGACGCGTGCGCGCTTCCCGGCGGGCGCGTGCTCCGGCAGCGTGAGGCACTGCACGCCTTGGGCGTGACCGGCGCACGCCCCCCGCTCACGCTGGCGTCCACCGACCCCGCCGCCTACGTACGCGCCCTCGCGGGCGCCGGGGAGGCCACCGAGCTGACGGCGGCGGGCGGTCTCGGCGACTTCGGCTGGCTGGTGCAGCCGGTCGGGATCGCGGACCCGCTCCCGGCGTGAGCGCCTACTTGTCGATGTCCCCGACCACGAAGAACATCGATCCCAGGATCGCCACCATGTCCGCGACCAGCGTCCCCGGCAACAGCTCCGTCAGCGCCTGGATGTTGTTGTACGAGGCCGAGCGCAGCTTCAGCCGGTACGGGGTCTTCTCGCCCTTGCTGACCAGGTAGTAGCCGTTGATGCCGAGGGGGTTCTCGGTCCACGCGTACGTGTGCCCCTCGGGCGCCTTCAGGACCTTCGGGAGCCGCTGGTTGACCGGGCCGGGCGGCAGGTCGGCGAGCCGGTCGAGGCAGGCATCGGCCAGGTCCAGCGCGTTGTGCGTCTGCTCCAGCAGGCACTCGAAGCGGGCGAGGCAGTCGCCCTCCTGCCGGGTCACGACCTTCAGGGTGTCCTGGAGTTCGCCGTAGGCGAGGTACGGCTCGTCCCGGCGCAGGTCGAAGTCGACGCCCGAGGCGCGGCCGATCGGCCCGCTGACGCCGTAGGCGTGCACGGCCTGCGGGCTGAGGACGCCGACGCCCCGGGTACGGCCGCGGAAGATCTCGTTGCCGAGCACGAGGTCGTCGAAGCGGTCCATCCGGGAGCGCACGTCGGCGACGGCGGTCCGCGCGCGTGCGGTCCAGCCGGCCGGCAGGTCCTCCTTGAGGCCGCCCACGCGGTTGAACATGTAGTGCATGCGCCCGCCGGAGATCTCCTCCATGACGTGCTGGAGTTCCTCGCGCTCCCGGAAGGCGTAGAAGATCGGGGTGATCCCGCCGAGTTCCAGCGGGTACGAGCCGAGGAACATCAGGTGGTTCAGCACCCGGTTCAGCTCGGCGAGCAGCGTGCGCAGCCACACCGCCCGCTCGGGGACCTCCATGCCGAGCATCCGCTCCACCGCGAGGACCACGCCCAGCTCGTTGGAGAACGCCGACAGCCAGTCGTGGCGGTTGGCGAGCATGATGATCTGGCGGTAGTCGCGCGCCTCGAACAGCTTCTCCGCGCCGCGGTGCATGTAGCCGATCACCGGCTCCGCGTGCGTGATGCGCTCGCCGTCCAGGACGAGCTTCAGCCGCAGCACGCCGTGCGTGGACGGGTGCTGGGGCCCGATGTTGAGCACCATGTCGGTGCTCTCCGCGGCGCCGCCGATTCCGACCATGGTCTCCGTCGTAGGAGTCATGGACACAGTCTCCCCTACGTACCCTGACCTCATGGAGACGGGGAGCCCGCACGAGGCGGGGCCGACGGGGGCCGGGAACGCGGCCGGCGCGGCGGGGGCAGAGGACACGGCCGGGACACCGACAGCGGACGGGCCGGAGTCGGCGGAGCTGCCGGGCGCGCCAGGGCCGGCGGGAGCGGAGGATACGGCTGGGTCGCCGACAACAGACGGGCCGGGACCGGCGGAACCACCGGACGCGCCGGGACCAGCCGGAGCGGAAGACACGGCCGGATCACCGACAACAGACGGGCCGGGACCGGCGGAACCACCGGACGCGCCGGGACCAGCCGGAGCGGAAGACACGGCCGGATCACCGACAACAGACGGGCCGGGACCGGCGGAACCACCGGGCGCGCCGGGACCGGCCGCCGCGACCCGCGAGACCGTGCCGCCGGGCACCAGCACGGCGGCCGAGGCCCGCTCGGAAGACGACGAGCCCGTCTGGATCGCCCTGCCTCCCGGCCTGCTGAGGATGCGGCGGCTGCTGCTGGTCGTCTGGCTGGGGGTGATCGCCCTGGCCGCCGGGCTGCTGCCGGGGCTGTTCGCCGGGCCCGGCTGGGCCGCGTTCGCCGTCGTACCGCTGGCGCTGATGGCCTGGGGCTGGGTGATGATCGACCGCAACTGGCGGTCCTGGCGGTACGCCGAGCGCGCCGACGACCTGCTGATCAGCCGCGGCGTGCTGTGGCGCGAGGAGACGGTCGTGCCGTACGGGCGGATGCAGCTCGTCGAGGTGACCTCCGGGCCGGTCGAGCGGCACTTCGGGCTGGCCAGCGTGCAGCTGCACACCGCCGCCGCGGCGACCGACGCCACCATCCCGGGCCTGGACCCGGCCGAGGCGGAACGGCTGCGCGACCGGCTCACCGAGCTCGGCGAGGCCCGATCGGCGGGCCTGTGACGGCGCCCGGGGCCGCCGAGGCCACCCCCGCCGACGGCGGGCCCGCCGAGCGGCGGCTGCACCCCGTCACACCGCTGCGGCGGGCCTGGGCACCGGTCGCCGTGGTCGCCGGCTGGGCCGTGCACGATCCCGACGGGGCGCAGCGCCACCTGGCCCGGCTGACGACGACCACGCTGCTGATCGGCCTCGCCGTGATCGTCCCGGCCGCCGCCCTCTACGGCTTCTGCTCCTGGTGGTTCACGCACTTCGCGGTGACCGAGACCGAGCTGCGCATCCGTACCGGACTGGTGTTCCGGCGCACCGCGCACATCCGGCTGGAGCGGGTCCAGGCCATCGACATCACCCAGCCGCTGCTCGCCCGGGTCGCGGGCGTCGCCAAGCTGAAACTCGACGTCATAGGGACCGACAAGAAGGACGAACTGGCCTTCCTCGGCGCGGACGAGGCGCGGGCGCTGCGCGCCGAACTGCTCGCGCGGGCGGCCGGGTTCGCCCCCGAGACCGCGCACGAGGTCGGCGAGGCCCCGTCCCGGCAGCTGCTGCGGGTGCCGCCCCGGGTGCTGGCCATGTCGCTGGTGCTGAGCGGGGCGACCTGGGGGTCGCTGGCCGCGGCGCTCATCGTGCCGCCGGTGCTGTGGGTGGCCACGGAGAGCGTGTGGACGGTGCTGGCCACGGCCCTGCCGCTGCTGGGCGCGGCGGGCGCGAGCAGCGTGGGGCGGTTCGTCGGCGAGTACGACTGGACGGTGGGCGAGTCGCCCGACGGGCTGCGCCTCGACCACGGCCTGCTGGACCGGGCCCACGAGACGGTGCCGCCGGGCCGCGTGCAGACCGTGCGGATCGTGGAGCCGTTGCTGTGGCGGCGGCGCGGCTGGGTGCGTGTGGAGCTGGACGTGGCGGGCTCGTCCAACTCGGTGCTGGTTCCGGTCGCTCCGCGCGAGGTCGCGGAGGCCGTCGTCGCGCGCGTGCTGCCCGGGGTGACCGTGCCGGAGCGCGCGGCCCTGTCACCGTCGCCGCGCCGCGCCCGCTGGTGCGTGCCGCTGTGGTGGCGGGGGTACGGACTCGCCGTCACCGACGCGGTGTTCGCGGCGCGGTCGGGGCTGCTGCGACGGAGCCTGGCGCTGGTGCCGCACGCCAAGGTGCAGAGCGTACGGATGACGCAGGGCCCCTGGGAGCGGGCCCGGGGCGTGGCCGACGTGCACGTGGACACGGGCGCGAACAAGACGGTGACGGCCCGGCTGCGGGACGCGGCCGAGGCGCGCGAGTTGCTGGCGGCACAGGCGGAACGGTCCCGCACCGGGCGCAGGGACGCGCGGCCGGACCGCTGGATGGCCTGACATTCCAGGGTCAGGAAACCGCGCTGCGCAGCCCCTGCACGTCGATCTGCTCCGTCTCGTCGTGCGCCGTCAGGTCGATGACCTGGCCGATCCCGCGCGACTCCTCGTCCACCGGCTTGAACCGGGCCTCGGTCTCGGCCTTGTGCAGGGCGAGGGCCTCCTGGCCGACGACATCGGCGAGGTCCTCGTTCTGCACGGCCTCCAGGGCGGCCCGCGAGGTGCCCTTCTTGGTGCCGAAGAAGTCGAACCCGCCCTCGGTCAGGGGGCGTCGCACCGGCGCCTGCGGCGCGACGGCCACGGCGGTCGGGACGGTGTAGTGACCGGAAACCGCCGGTGCGGCCTGGACGGCCTCCGGGAGCCGCTCGCCGCCGGCTTTCTCGGCCACGGCGGCCCGCTCGGCGGTGACGGCAGCCTGCTCGGCGGTGACGGCAGCCTGCTCGGCCACAACGGCCTGTTCGGCGGTGGCGGCAGCTTCCTCGGCCACGGCAGCCCGCTCGGCAGCGGCGGCAGTGGCGGCAGCGATCCCGGCGGTGGCGGCGGTCGCGTGCTCATGCCCGTCGACCGCCTCGGACTGCCCCTGCGGCTCGTCCTCCGGGGCCTGCTCCCGCTGCTCCGCCGGCTCCTGCCGCGGCTCCCGCGCGGGCTCCGCGTCCTCGCCCTTCGGCACGCCGTCGCCGTCGCCGCCGCCGTCCGGGTCCGGGGCCGTCTCGGCGTCGAACCGGGCGAGCGCGGCAGCGGCCCGCACGAACAGCCGGGAGCCCTCGGGCGAGAACACGGCGGGAACCGCGGGCTCGTCCTCGACGGTGAGAGGCGCCCCGTCCGGCCCGGCGGTGTCCGCCACCCCCGCGGGCAGCGCCGCCCGGACCGGAGCCGTCGCCTCTATCTCGAGCACCCGGCGCTCCTCCAGGACGCTCGCGCGCTCGGTCTCCGACGTGGCGTACCGGCGCAGCAGCGCGGCGTGCTCGTTGCGCAGCCCGGCCAGTTCGGTGCGCTTGGCGCGCAGCCGCTGCTCCAGCTTCGCGCGCAGCTCGCGGGACTCCTCGAGGTCGGCCTCCAGTTCGGCGACCCGTTCCTCGAAGCGCCACTCGTCGCTCGCACGCGCGCGCGTGAGGTCGGCGACGCGCTTGCCCGCCTGGGTGTCCCAGCGGCGCAGCACGACCGCGCCGACGACCGCCGTCGCCGCGGCGGCCGCGGCCAGACCGCGGAGCACCATCGGCTCCGTGAACACCCAGGGCCCCAGGGCGCAGACGAGGGAGACGCCTGCGATCGCCGAGGGGGGCAGCAGCCTGTGCAGGGGCGGGGAATGGCGATGACGTCCACGTGGCATGGCCAGAAACTTACCGCGCGTAGGCGAATCGTGGTGACCCACCCCGCAAAAACAAAGCCACACCAAGAGACTCACACGGCATCAGAACTCGGCAAGAAGCGGAATCAACCGTTCATGGGCCGGGGCACCGACTACACCGACTTCCGCAACAATTCCCAAGATCATTTTCCACGGCCGTCCAGGCGCTCGCTCATCCACTCCAGCGTCGCCGGAATCTCACGCCGCCAGGTGTTGAAGTTGTGCCCGCCGCTTTCCAGGATGATCGACGAGATCCGCGTCAGTCCGGTGTCCTTCACCCGCTCTATGAACTTCAGCGTGTCCTTGTAGTTGGACTCGCCCAGCTTGCTGCTGGTGACCAGCAGCGAAGTGTCGGGCGCCGGCATGTGCTCGAGATACCACCACAGGTCGGCGCGATTGCGCAGCCCCTTGTCGCCCTGGAAGAGATCACCGGTCGTGGCGTCGATCGGTGCCTTGTAGTACGCGGACAGGCCCGCCCCGGCGGCGTACACACCGGGATGGTGCAGGGCGATCTTCAAGGCGCAGTAGCCGCCCGTCGAGTTGCCGATGATGCCCAGGCCGCCCGGCTTTTCGGTGACCCGGTAGTGCGTGCGCAACGCCTCGGGCAGATCCTTCGCGAAGAACGACTCGGTCTGCGGACCGCCCGGGATGTCCACGCACTCCGTGTCCCGGGGCGGCGCCACCGTCGGCCGCAGCATCACCAGGATCATCGGCTTCGCCCGGCCCGCCCGGGCCAGTTCCAGGGCGGTGCGCGGATAGTGGAGCTTCTCCACCAGCGCCGACGCCGTGCCCGGATACCCGGTCAGCACGACGGCCGCGGGGAACCGGTGGGTGCGGTACCGCGGCTGGAAGTACTCCGGCGGCAGATAGACGTACGCGGGCGTCGCGATGCGGGTCGTACGGCCCACCAGGTCGACCTGCTGGATCCGGCCCCCGGCCTGGGGGCGCGCCCCGCCCGCCCCCGGCACCCTCCGCGAGCCGACCACCTCCAGCGGGCCCTCGCCCGGGGTGTGGTCCACGACCACGCCCTGGTCCTTCTCCTGCCCGAACAGGTCCGCCCAGCTCGCGTAGAACCCGAAGGCCTGGTTGGCGGCCAGGCCCACCGCGGCGAACAGCGCCAGCTGCGTGGCCAGCAGCAGGCCGACGCGTCCGCCCACGGCCGGCCAGCTCCGCCGGGCCAGTCGTGGCCACAGCCAGACCGTGCCGGCGAACAGCAGCACGGCGGACAGCACCGCCAGCGCCAGCACCTTGTTGCTCGTGAGACCCATGGGTTGGTTACCTGCTCGCGCTCTCCGTCCGGCCCCGCCCGCGATCACACCTTCGCTCGGGCTTGTCCCGGACTTTCCTCGGCCTTTGAAACGGCTTTGACGTGGGGAGTGAACCTCTCCCCCCGAGACACCGTCCTAGAGGGCGCAATGTCGCCGGATGCCCGAATCGGCACCGGATCCAAGGTCTCTCGCAGAACTACGGGATGCGATGTCTGTCAGGACAGATGAGGAAATGTCGGGTGAGGTTCCGAGTCGCCGAAGCGGCGCGGCCGGTACGGGCCGGACGAGCCGGGTGCGCCGCCTGCTGCGCGGACCGCGCCCCGAGGCCGTCCCCCTCCTCGTCGGCAGAGCCTGTGCCCTCGTGGGCCTGCTGGACATCGCAGCGGGCGTCTTCCCGCGCTTCCGGCACAGCCGGATGCACGCCATCGCCGAGGTCCTGCCCGGCGCGCTCGGCCCGTTCGCGGCCGCGCTGTCGCTGAGCACCGGTGTGCTGTTGCTGCTGCTCGCCCACGGCCTCAAGCGCGGCAAGCGCCGGGCCTGGCGGGCGGCCGTGGCCCTGCTGCCCGCCGGCGCCGTCGCGCAGTTCACCTACCGCCACTCGATCGTCGGCGTTCTCATCTCCCTGGCGCTGCTGGCTCCCCTGCTGCGCCACCGCGACCAGTTCGACGCCCTGCCCGACCCGCGCAGCCGCTGGCGGGCGCTCGCCAACTTCGTGCTGATGAGCGCGGGTTCGCTCCTGCTGGGCCTGCTCATCGTCAGCGTCCACGGTGAACGCATGCTCGGCGACCCGAGCCTGGCGGACCGCATCACCCACGTCATCTACGGCCTGTTCGGTTTCGAGGGCCCGGTCGACTACCAGGGCAACACCTCCTGGACCGTCGCCTTCTCGCTCGGCGCCCTCGGCCTGCTCACCGCCGTCACCACCATCTACCTGGCCTTCCGTCCCGAACACCCGGCCGCGCACCTCACCGAGGAGGACGAGGCGAAGCTGCGCGCCCTGCTGGACAAGCACGGCGGTCGCGACTCCCTCGGCCACTTCGCGCTGCGCCGCGACAAGGCCGTCGTCTTCTCCCCCAGCGGCAAGGCGGCCGTCACCTACCGCGTGGTCTCCGGCGTGATGCTCGCCAGCGGCGACCCCATCGGCGACGTCGAGGCCTGGCCCGGCGCCATCGAACGGTTCATGGACGAGGCCAAGGCCCACTCCTGGACCCCCGCCGTCATGGGCTGCTCCGAGACCGGCGGCGAGGTGTGGACCCGCGAGACCGGGCTCGACGCCCTCGAACTCGGCGACGAGGCGGTGGTGGACGTCAAGGATTTCTCGCTCGCCGGCCGCGCGATGCGCAACGTGCGCCAGATGGTCAAGCGCATCGAGCGCGCCGGTTACGAAACCCGGGTCCGACGTGTCCGTGATCTCGGCGAGGCCGAACTGGAGCGCATCCGGCGCGCCGCCGACGACTGGCGCGGCACCGACACCGAGCGCGGCTTCTCCATGGCCCTGGGCCGGGTCGGCGACCCCGCCGACGGCGACTGCCTCATCGCCACCGCCCACAAGCAGGACGACCACCCCGACCACCCCGGCCCCTACGGCGACCTGAAGGCGATCCTGCACTTCGTGCCCTGGGGCACCGACGGCGTCTCCCTGGACCTCATGCGCCGCGACCGCTCGGCCGACCCCGGCATGAACGAACTGCTCATCGTGGCCGCCCTCCAGGCCGCCCCCAAGCTCGGCATCGAGCGGGTCTCCCTCAACTTCGCCATGTTCCGCTCGGCCCTGGCCCGCGGCGAGAAGATAGGCGCCGGTCCCGTACTGCGCGCCTGGCGCGGACTGCTGGTCTTCCTCTCCCGCTGGTTCCAGATCGAGTCGCTGTACAAGTTCAACGCCAAGTTCCAGCCGCGCTGGGAGCCCCGCTTCGTCGTCTACCGGGCCTCCGCCGACCTGCCCCGCATCGGCTTCGCCGCCATGCAGGCGGAAGGTTTCGTCAACCTGGCCCTGCCCCTGCCGCGCTTCCTGCGCCGCCGACGCCCGGCGAGCCGCCGCCCCTGCGCCCACGGCACCACCACGGAACGCAGCGTCCGGGCGGCGTGACCCGGACCGTCCCGGCGGGACCGTCACCCGAGCCGCGGCGCCTGACGGCCCCTGCCGGGGCCTACGCTGAACATATGAGCAACCAGAGCGGACGCGGGCGCGTGGCGGGCCTACCGGAATGGGACCGCTGCGCGGTCATGGGAGTCGTGAACGTCACCCCCGACTCCTTCTCCGACGGCGGCCGCTTCTTCGACACCACGGCCGCCGTCAAGCACGGCCTCGACCTGGTCTCCGAGGGCGCGGACCTGGTCGACGTCGGCGGCGAGTCCACCCGCCCCGGCGCCACCCGCGTGGACGAGGCCGAGGAACTGCGCCGCGTCATCCCCGTCGTCCGCGGCCTCGCCTCCGAGGGCGTCACCGTCTCCGTCGACACCATGCGCGCCTCCGTCGCCGAGCGGGCCCTCGCGGCCGGCGCCGCCCTCGTCAACGACGTCAGCGGCGGCCTCGCCGACCCCCGCATGATCCCGGCCGTCGCCGACGCCGGCGCCCCGTTCGTCGTCATGCACTGGCGCGGCTTCCTGGAGGGCGGCAACGTCCGCGGGGTGTACCGGGACGTCGTCACCGAGGTCGTCGACGAGCTGCACGCGCGCGTGGAGGCCGTCCTCGCGGGCGGCATCGCCCCCGACCGCGTCATCGTCGACCCCGGCCTCGGGTTCTCCAAGGACGCCGAACACGACCTGGCGCTCCTCGCGGGCCTCCACCGCGTCCTCGGCCTCGGCCACCCGCTGCTCGTCGCCGCCTCCCGCAAGCGGTTCCTGGGCCGCGTCCTGGCCGGCCCGGACAGCCCGCCCCCGCCCGCCCGCGAACGCGACGCCGCCACCGCCGCCGTCTCCGCGCTCGCGGCGCACGCCGGCGCGTGGGCGGTCCGCGTGCACGAGGTCCGCGCCACCTCCGACGCCGTGCGCGTCGCGCGCGCCATCGAGGGAGCACGCACCGGCGCAGAGGGAGCCCGGTGAGCGCCCCGCACACCGACGTCGAGCAGGTCGAGGCCGCCAACACCGCCTTCTACGAGGCACTGGAACGGGGCGACTTCGAGGAACTGGCGTCGCTCTGGCTGACCCCCGCCGACCTGGGCGTCGACGAGACCTACCACGACCCGGCCGACACCGGCGTGGTCTCCTGCGTGCACCCCGGCTGGCCCGTGCTCACCGGCCGCGGCGAGGTCCTGCGCTCGTACGCCCTGATCATGGCCAACACCGACTACATCCAGTTCTTCCTCACCGACGTGCACGTCTCGGTCACCGGTGACACCGCTCTGGTCACCTGCACGGAGAACATCCTCAGCGGCGGCCCCGCCCCCCAGGGCGAGGACGAGGAGCTGGGCCCGCTCGTCGGGCAGCTCGTGGTCGCCACCAATGTGTTCCGGCGCACGCCCCAGGGGTGGAAGCTCTGGTCGCACCACGCTTCCCCGGTCCTGGCCGAAACCGACGAGGACGAGCAGGACGACACCCCCGCCTGAGTGGGTAGTCGCCAGGTAGTGGTGGGAATCACGGGGCCGCGGGTATGGGCGGCTACCAGCCCGTGAGCCGCCGGGTTCCCCGAGGGAAACGCCGGATGAATCCTGCCGGGCCCGGACCCCGTGGCCCGGCCCCGTCCGGGCTCGCAGGTAGATTCGACCGAGGCCGGGTGTGCCGCCCGCACACGGCACCCACCGGCCGAGACCGACGATTGCAGGAGTGATTCGCGTGGATCGTGTCGCGCTGCGCGGCCTGAAGGCCCGCGGGCACCACGGTGTGTTCCCGAGGGAACGCGAGGAGGGCCAGACCTTCATCGTGGACCTCGTCCTCGGCCTGGACACCCGCCCGGCCGCGGCCGACGACGACCTGGCGAAGACCGTGCACTACGGCATCGTGGCGGAGGAGGTCGTGGCCGTCGTCCAGGGCGAGCCCGTCGACCTCATCGAGACGCTCGCCGAGCGCATCGCCCAGGTATGTCTGAAGCACGAGGGGGTCCAGCAGGTCGAGGTCTGCGTCCACAAGCCGGACGCCCCGATCACGGTCCCCTTCGACGACGTGACCGTCACCATCACCCGGAGCCGAGTATGACTGCACCCTTCCTCAAGGGCCCCAGCGACCCGACCGTACAGCCGGTACCCGCCTCCGTCGTCGAGAAGGTCGACGCCGCCGACACGACCCTGTCCAACCCGAAACGGGCCGTGGTCGCCCTCGGCTCCAACCTCGGCAACCGCCTGGAGACCCTCCAGGGCGCCATCGACGCCCTGGAGGACACCCCCGGCGTCCGCATCAAGGCCGTCTCCCCCGTCTACGAGACCGAGCCCTGGGGCGTGGACCCCGGCAGCCAGCCCTCCTACTTCAACGCGGTCGTCGTCCTCAAGACCACCCTGCCGCCCTCCTCGCTCCTGGAGCGCGCCCACGCGGTCGAGGAGGCCTTCCACCGCGTCCGCGACGAGCACTGGGGCCCCCGCACCCTCGACGTCGACATCGTCTCGTACGCCGACGTCGTCTCCGACGACCCGCAGCTCACCCTCCCCCACCCCCGCGCCCACGAGCGCGCCTTCGTCCTGGCCCCCTGGCACGACCTGGACCCCGAGGCGCAGCTCCCCGGCCGCGGACCGGTGGCCGGTCTGCTGGACGCCGTCACCCGCAATGGTGTCGCGCCGCGCACCGACCTGGAACTCCGGCTGCCCGAATAGCCGTTAAGGTCAAGACGGCCGCGAACCGCGCCGGACCGACCGGGGGGAACCGAAGGGACACCGTGAGAGAGCTGCGCATCAGGCTGCTGGCCGGAGTCTTCGTCGTGGCCGGAGTGCTGTCCTGGGCGGGCGCCCGCCTGTGGAACTCGGTGGGCACTCTCCCGAGCGTCCCCCTGGCCGCCCCCATCGTCCTGGCCCTGATCGCCGTGGTCCTGCTGGCCACGGCGCTCTCGCTGCGCGCCCGCCTCAAGGCCCAGCGCGAACGGCAGCCCGACGCCAAGGGCGTCGACCCCATGATGGCGGCCCGCGCAGTCGTCTTCGGCCACGCCAGCGCCCTGGTCGCCGCCCTCGTCTCCGGCATGTACGGCGGCACCGGCGTCTTCCTGCTGGAGTCCCTCGACATCTCCGCCCGCCGCGACCAGGCCATCTACGCCGGCTTCTCCGTCGTCGCGGGCATCGGCGTGATAGCGGCGGCCATCTTCCTGGAGCGCGTCTGCAAACTCCCGGAGGACGACGAGCACGACGGCGCGGGGGCCGCCCCCGCCGCCTGAGAACCGCGTCGGCGCCGGGTCAGCGCGCCATGATGAGGCTCATCGCCTCGTTGCGGGTCGCGAGATCGCGCAGCTGGCCCCGCACGGCCGACGTGATGGTCTTGGCGCCGGGCTTGCGCACCCCCCGCATCGACATGCACATGTGCTCGCACTCGACGACGACGATCACGCCGCGCGGCTCCAGGATCTGCATCAGGGAGTCGGCGATCTGCGTGGTGAGTCGTTCCTGCACCTGTGGACGCCGCGCGTACACGTCCACGAGCCGGGCCAGCTTCGACAGCCCCGTGATCTTGCCCTCGGCCGACGGAATGTAGCCGACGTGCGCGACTCCGACGAACGGCACGAGGTGGTGTTCACAGGAACTCAGGACCTCGATGTCCTTCACCAGCACCATCTCGTCGTGCCCGAGGTCGAAGGTCGTCGTCAGGACGTCCTCCGGCTTCTGCCACAGGCCCGCGAATATCTCCTTGTACGCCCGCGCCACCCGCGCCGGTGTCTCCCGCAGCCCCTCGCGGTCCGGGTCCTCGCCGACCGCGATCAGGAGTTCGCGTACGGCGTTCTCGGCGCGCTTCTCGTCGAACTCGCCGATCCGGCCGTCGCCGTCCATCGTCACGGGGTCGGTCATCTGGTGCCTCGTTCCTGTGTCCTTCTCGGGGCAGCCTGCGCGCCGCCCTGCAAACATGGCTGAAAGCCGCGCCCCCCAGGCTAAAACCTGGGGGGCGCGGCATCCATTCCGGGCCCGGTGGGGCCACCGGGAGAGCGGGTCAGCTCTCGGGGCGGTCCTCCGGGGCTCGCTCGGGCGCCGGGGCGGGCTCCGCCGCGGTGCTCTTGGCCGTGGTGATGGCCGGCGTGGCGCCGTTCGCCCCGTTCGTCAGGGCCAGCTCCTTGGGGGAGAGGACCGGCGGGCGGGTCGACGGCGTACGACGGGAGGATCCCGTCCAGGCGGGCCGCGGCGGGCGCTTGACGATCGGGGCGAAGATCTCGGCGATCTCCTCCTTGCCGAGCGTCTCCTTCTCGAGGAGGGCCAGCACCAGATTGTCGAGCACATCGCGGTTCTCGACCAGGATCTCCCAGGCCTCGTTGTGCGCGGTCTCGATGAGCTTCTTGACCTCTTCGTCGACCAGCGCGGCGACCTCTTCCGAGTAGTCGCGCTGGTGAGACATCTCACGTCCGAGGAAGGGCTCGGTGTTGTCCCCACCGAACTTGATCGCGCCGAGACGCTCGGTCATGCCGTACTGCGTGACCATCGCGCGGGCCAGGCCCGTGGCCTTCTCGATGTCGTTGGCGGCACCCGTGGTCGGGTCGTGGAAGACGAGCTCCTCGGCCGCGCGGCCGCCCAGCATGTAGGCGAGCTGGTCGAGCATCTCGTTGCGCGTGGTCGAGTACTTGTCCTCGTCCGGCAGCACCATCGTGTAGCCGAGGGCGCGGCCTCTCGACAGGATCGTGATCTTGTGGACGGGATCGGAGTTCGGCGAGGCCGCCGCGACCAGGGCGTGTCCGCCCTCGTGGTACGCGGTGATCTTCTTCTCCTTGTCCGACATGATCCGGGTCCGCTTCTGCGGGCCCGCGACCACACGGTCGATCGCCTCGTCCAGCATGTGGTTGTCGATCAGCTTCTGGTCGCTGCGGGCCGTCAGCAGGGCGGCCTCGTTCAGCACGTTGGCGAGATCGGCACCCGTCATGCCGGGCGTACGGCGGGCGACGGCCGACAGGTCGACGTCGGGCGCGACCGGCTTGCCCTTCTGGTGGACCTTGAGGATCTCCAGACGGCCCTGCATGTCCGGGCGGTCGACCGCGATCTGGCGGTCGAAGCGGCCCGGGCGCAGCAGCGCCGGGTCGAGGATGTCGGGCCGGTTCGTCGCGGCGATGAGGATCACGCCGCCCTTGACGTCGAAGCCGTCCATCTCGACGAGCAGCTGGTTCAGGGTCTGCTCGCGCTCGTCGTGACCGCCGCCGAGGCCGGCGCCGCGGTGGCGGCCGACCGCGTCGATCTCGTCGACGAAGACGATCGCCGGGGCGTTCGCCTTGGCCTGCTCGAACAGGTCACGGACCCGGGAGGCACCGACACCGACGAACATCTCGACGAAGTCGGAACCGGAGATCGAGTAGAACGGCACGCCCGCCTCGCCCGCGACGGCACGCGCGAGCAGGGTCTTGCCGGTGCCGGGAGGCCCGTAGAGCAGGACGCCCTTGGGGATCTTGGCGCCGACGGCCTGGAACTTGGCCGGCTCCTGGAGGAACTCCTTGATCTCGTGGAGCTCCTCGACGGCCTCGTCCGACCCGGCGACGTCGGCGAACGTCGTCTTCGGGGTGTCCTTGGTGATGAGCTTGGCCTTGGACTTCCCGAAGTTCATCACGCGGGAGCCGCCGCCCTGCATCTGGTTCATCAGGAACAGGAACACGACCACGATCAGCACGAAGGGCAGCAGGGAGAGCAGGATGCCGACGAACGGGTTCTGCTTGGACGGCGAGACCGTGTAGCCGTCCGGGATCTGCTTGTCCTGGTACTTGTTCTGCAGCGTGTTGGCGATGTCCACGCCCTGGTTGTCGATGTAGCTCGCCTGGATCTTCGAGCTGCCCTCGACCTTCACGCCGTCCTTGAGCGTGACCTTGATGGTCTCGTCATCGCCGGTGGTGAGCTTGGCCGACTCGACCTTGTTCTGGTTGATCGCCTGGACGACCTGGCCGGTGTCCACCGTCTTGTAGCCGCCGGACGAGCCGACGACCTGCATCAACACGACCACGGCAAGGACGGCCAGCACGATCCACATGACCGGCCCACGGAAGTATCGCTTCACGTCCATCCATACGGAGCGGTGCCGCCCCGTCCCTCCTGCCATAGTGAGTTTGATAAAAGACTGTTCTTCGGACGGTACCCCAGCATTGTCACCTGAAGCCGCGTGGGACGGCTGGCGATCCGTCTACGCCTGCTCCAACGGCGGGAAGCCCGCTGGGGTTCCCGATCACCGTCACGGCACCCCGGCCGGGGTTCAGCCGCCGTACACGTGGGGCGCGAGCGTACCGACGAACGGGAGGTTGCGGTACTTCTCGGCGTAGTCGAGGCCGTAGCCGACGACGAACTCGTTGGGGATGTCGAAGCCGACCCATTCCACGTCGATGGCGACCTTCGCGGCCTCGGGCTTGCGCAGCAGCGTGCACACCTTGAGGGAGGCGGGCTCGCGCGAGCCGAGGTTGGAGATCAGCCAGGACAGGGTCAGGCCGGAGTCGATGATGTCCTCGACGATGAGGACGTGCTTGCCCTTGATGTCGGTGTCGAGGTCCTTGAGGATCCGCACCACACCGGAGGACTGGGTGCCCGCCCCGTACGAGGATACGGCCATCCAGTCCATGGTGACGGGGGTGGACAGCGCCCGCGCGAGGTCGGCCATGACCATCACCGCGCCCTTGAGGACACCGACGATCAGCAGGTCCTTGCCCGCGTACTCCGCGTCGATCTTCGCTGCCAGCTCGGCCAGCTTGGCGTCGATCTCTTCCTTGGTGATGAGTACCTGCTGGAGGTCGGCACCCATGTCTTTCGCGTCCACCCGCATCACTTTCGGTCGTCCCACCGGCCGACCGGCCCCTCCTGCGACAGCCGGGAGGGGACGGATTCAGCCTTGCCGAATCACCAGTCTGCCACCCTGCCGCCGGGCCACGACCTTGCCGGGGAGGTTGATGGCTCCCTGGCCGCGCCAGCCGGTGATGAGCCGGTCGACTTCCTCGATGTGGCGGGCGAACAGGGATCCGGCCGGGGCACCGGCGGCGATGGCGGCCCGGCGCAGGACGCGGCGGCGCACGGCGGGCGGCAGGGCGTAGAGCTTGGCGCAGTCCAGGAGCCCGGCGGCGTCGCGGACGGTGGCCTCGGCCTGGGCGGCCCAGGAGTCGAGGGCGTCGGCGTCGTCGCGGGAGAGCTGGGCGGTCCGGGCGAGGGCCTCCACGACGCCCTTGCCGAGGGCCTTCTCCAGGGCGGGCAGACCCTCGTGGCGCAGCCGGGAGCGGGTGTAGGCCGGGTCGGCGTTGTGGGGGTCGTCCCAGACGGGCAGGGACTGGACCATGCAGGCCTTGCGCGCGGTCTGCCGGTCGAGTTCCAGGAACGGACGGCGGTAACGGCCGCCGGCCCCCGAGACCGCGGCCATGCCGGACAGGGAGCGGATGCCGGAGCCGCGGGCGAGGCCGAGGAGGACGGTCTCGGCCTGGTCGTCGCGGGTGTGGCCGAGCAGGACGGCGGCGGCGCCGTGGCGTTCGGCCGCGGTGTCGAGTGCGGCGTAGCGGGCGTCGCGGGCGGCCGCCTCCGGTCCGCCGGCGCGGCCGACGGTGACGGCGACGGAGTCGACGGGGTCGAGACCGAGTTCACGCAGGCGCTGGACGACTTCCGCGGCGCGCAGGTCGGAGCCGGGCTGGAGACCGTGGTCGACGGTCACGCCGCCGGCTCTGATGCCGAGCTTGGGGGACTCGAAGGCGAGGGCGGAGGCGAGGGCCATGGAGTCGGCGCCGCCGGAGCACGCCACGAGCACGAGCGGCGGGGGCGGCTGCTCGTGCGAGAGGGCGTGCGGGACCGCGGCGGGGGCGCGGTGGTGTTCGGTGAGGAGGTCGTGGAGGACGCGGCGTACCGCCAGGCGTATCGCCGCGACCGCAGGATGGGGACCCATGTCCGGTTCCCTTCATGAAGTTTTCGGGGGGTGAGCCCGAGGTCGGTCACGCAGAGTGTATAGATGGTGACAGAACCGGGCCGTTCCCCGAGCATTGCACGCCTACCCCTGCCTCACGGTCCCTCGGACGGGTGATTGGAGGGGCGTTCGCCTGCCGTCGACCGGTTTCCTTTCACGACCTTCCCGCGATGTTCACTACTCGGACCTGCGATGCACCCGCGCGACCCAGTCCGCCGGTTTGGCGATCTCCGACTTGGTGGGGAGGGTGTTGGGCGAGGTCCACACGCGGTTGAAGCCGTCCATGCCGACCTCGTCGACGACGGCCCGGACGAAGCGTTCGCCGTCGCGGTACTGGCGGAGCTTGGCGTCCAGGCCGAGGAGCTTGCGCAGGGCGAGGTCGAGGCGGGAGGCGCCCTTGGCGCGGCGCTGCTGGAACTTCTCGCGGATCTCGCCGACGGACGGCACGACGGCCGGGCCGACGCCGTCCATGACGAAGTCGGCGTGGCCCTCCAGCAGGGACATCACGGCCGTGAGGCGGCCGAGGATCTCGCGCTGGGCGGGGGTCTGGACGATCTCGACGAGGGAGCGGCCGCCGTCGTCCTCCTCGGCCTCGGGGCGTCCTCCGGCGAGGCTCTGGGCGGCTTCGCGGACGCGTTCCAGGACGGTCATGGGGTCGACGTCGGTCTCCCCCAGGAACGACTGGATTTCACCCTCCAGGTGGTCCCTCAGCCAGGGCACGGCGGTGAACTGGGTGCGGTGGGTCTCCTCGTGGAGGCAGACCCAGAGGCGGAAGTCGTGGGGGTCGACGTCGAGTTCGCGTTCGACGTGGACGATGTTCGGGGCGACGAGGAGGAGCCGGCCGCCGCCGCTCTCGCCGGCCGGGAGCTCGCGGCTGGCCGGGGCGAAGGTCTCGTACTGGCCGAGGACGCGGGAGGCCAGGAACGACAGGAGCATGCCGAGCTCGACGCCGGTGACCTTGCCGCCGACGGCGCCCATGACCGCGCTGCCGGGGCTGCTGCCGCGCCGTTCCTGCATCTTGTCGAGCAGGGGCCGGAGGATCTCCCGGAACCCGGCGACGTTCGCGCGGATCCAGCCCGGGCGGTCGACGACGAGGACGGGGGTGTCGTGGCCCTCCTCGGTGCCGAGCCGGGTGAAGCCGCGGACGTGTTCCTCCGAGGACTTGGCGTGCCGGCGCAGTTCCGCGACGACGGCCCTCGCCTCGTCGCGACTGACCTCGGGGCCCGGCCGCACGAGCCGGGTCGCGGTCGCCACCGCGAGGTTCCAGTCGACCATGCCGGTTGAAGCACCACCGATGCTCGTCATGCGTCAACCGTACGTGAGCGCTCGCCGCGGGGGCAGGGCGGCGAGGGGTGGGTGATGCCGGGGTGCGCTTTCAGGCGTCCGGCGTCTCCAGGGCCGACGGGGCCGGGTTTCCCGCCGGGCATCCAGCCTCGGGGCCCGCGTTCCTCCCCCGCGCTCCCGACTCCGCCCGAGTGGAGCACCCGCATCGCCCCAGCGGAACGAAAGCGGAACGACCGCCGAGGGCTGTACGGATCGGCGCTGTACGGATCGACGCCCCGGGACGGAAGAGCGACGCCCCACGCCGGGGACGGCCGGCACAAGGCCCCGGGCGCGGGTCCCTCGGCGTCCGCCCCGCAGGGGCGCGTCACCCGCAGCCGCACGCCGCCAGAGCCGTCGCCACCCTGTCCAGGGCCCTCTGGGTCGCCGCCGGGTTCCCCGGGTCCGTGCCCGTGGCCATGGCGGCGAACGCCAGCAGGCGACCGTCCCGGTCGACCAGGGTGCCCGCGAGGGTGTGGACGCCGGTGAGGGTGCCGGTCTTGGCGCGGATGACGCCGGATGCTCCGTCCGTGTAGCGGGAGCTGAGCGTGCCCGTGAAGCCGGCGACGGGGAGGCCGGTGAGGGCCGGGCGGAGTTCGGGGTGGGACGGGTCGGCCGCCTTCGCCAGCAGGGCGGTGAGGAGGTCCGGTGTCAGGCGGTCGGCGCGGTCGAGGCCGCTGCCGTCCTTGAAGGCGGCGCCCTTGAGCGGCAGACCGAGTTCGCGCAGCTGGGCGCCGATGGCCCGGCCCGCGCCCGCGAAGTCGGCCCGTTCGCCGGTGGCGATCGCGGTCTGGCGGGCGAGGGCCTCGGCGATGTCGTTGTCGCTGTTGGTCAGCATGCGTTCGACGAGGGCCGACAGCGGGGGCGAGGAGACCGCCGCGAGGGTCTCGGCGCGGGTCGTGGCCTTGGACGGGCCGGGGGCCGTGGTCTTGATGCCGTGGGAGGTCAGGAAGTCCTCGAACTGGCGGGCCGCGTCCTCCGCCGGGTCCGTCACGCGGGCGACCGGGCCGCTCGTGGAGTCGTCCGTGCGGCCCTCGTCGGCCATCAGGGGGGTGACCAGGGCGAGATTGGGGTTGTTCCCGATCGGGTGCTTCGGGGAGCCCGCGTAGCGGGTCGTGTCGTAGGACAGGGTCACCTCGCGCACACCCCGCTCGGCGAGGGCGGCGGCCGTCTCGGCGGCCAGGGTGCGCAGGCTCGCCGCCCCCTCGGCCTTCTCGCGGGCCGTGAGGGTGGGGTCGCCGCCGCCGACGAGGACTACTTCCTTCGTGTCGGGTTCCAGCGCGGCGCGGGTGGTGAGGCGGTGGTCGGCGCCCATCGCGGACAGCGCGGCCACCGCCGTGGCGATCTTCGTCGTGGAGGCCGGGGTGAGCGCGGCGCCCGCGTGCGTGCCGTACAGGCGCCGGCCCGTGGTGACGTCGACGACGGCCGCGGCGGGCCGGGGGCCGAGCGCCGGGTCCTTCAGCAGGGGCGTGAGGGCCTTGGCGAGGGCCTTGCCGTCCGGGGCGGACTTCACGGTGCTGACGCTGCCGAGGCCGGTCAGCACGGGTCCGGCGCTGGGCGCGGGCCGGGGCAGGCCGGGCGCGCCGGAGGTACCGCCGTGATCTGTGCCACCCGCGCGGCCGAGGGCGGCGGCCCGGTCCCGCTCGGCCGTACGCTGACCCGAGGAGTCCCAGGGACCGGCGGCGGTCACCACCCCGGCGGCCAGTGCCAGGCCGGCGGTGGCGGCACCCGCGGTGTACTGCCAGGTCTTCGGCCGCGTGACCCGCGCGACCTGCGGTTTCCCGGTCCGTACGAGCCGTGTGACCCGCGGTTTCGCGGCCGCTGCGGCCCGGACCAGGCGCGGTCGTACGGCATCCGCGATCCGCACCACGTGCGGTCTCGCGGCCCGCCAAGGCCTCAGCTCTGGCACGACCACCAGCCCCTTTCGCGATCACACACCTGCGTGAGGGACACTTAACCACCAGAACTATGTGTTGATCATGGAGGAGCCACCGGTGGAGTTCGACGTCACGATCGAGATTCCGAAGGGTTCGCGCAACAAGTACGAGGTGGACCACGAGACCGGTCGTATCCGCCTGGACCGGCGACTCTTCACCTCGACCGCCTACCCGACCGACTACGGCTTCGTCGAGAACACCCTCGGCGAGGACGGCGACCCGCTGGACGCGCTGGTCATCCTCGACGAGCCGACGTTCCCGGGCTGCCTCATCAAGTGCCGTGCGATCGGCATGTTCCGCATGACGGACGAGGCCGGCGGCGACGACAAGCTGCTGTGCGTGCCGGCGACGGACCCGCGCGTGGAGCACCTGCGCGACATCCACCACGTGTCGGAGTTCGACCGCCTGGAGATCCAGCACTTCTTCGAGGTCTACAAGGACCTGGAGCCCGGCAAGTCGGTCGAGGGCGCCAACTGGGTGGGCCGTACGGACGCGGAGGCCGAGATCGAGCGGTCCTACAAGCGCTTCAAGGAGCAGGGCGGTCACTGATCCCCGCCCCCTCTGATGCCCACGGGCCGCACGCGTGCGCGTGCGGCCCGTTCGTCCGTGTGTGCGCATACTGAGGCTGATGGGGTACCGAGGCTGACGTGTCGTACAGGGAGCGCCAGGCAGTGACGGACGCGGAGGACCGCAAGCCGAAGTCGGACGAGGCCAGGAGTGCGTTCCTGCCTCCGGGCGGGGCCGCCGTCGACGGGGACATGTCGACGACGTCGGAGTTCGCGATCCCCGAGGGGCTGGCCGTCCACCGGCCGGCCGGTACGGAGTCGGAGACCACGTCCGAGTTCGCCCTGCCGGAGGGGCTGGACGTGGCGCCGGCGCCCGCGGCGGAGCCGGAGGGGTCGGCGTTCACGCCGCCGAGCACGTACAGCGCCAAGCACGCCCCGTCCGCGTTCACCCCGCCGACCGGGATCCCCGTGGTCAGCCTGACCAAGGACGTGCCCTGGCAGGACCGGATGCGCACCATGCTGCGCATGCCGGTGGCGGAGCGGCCGGCACCGGAGGCGATCCAGCGCGGCGGCGACGACTCGGCGCCCGCGGTGCCGCGCGTGCTCGACCTGACGCTGCGTATCGGCGAGTTGCTGCTGGCGGGCGGTGAGGGCGCCGAGGACGTGGAGACGGCGATGTTCGCCGTCTGCCGGTCCTACGGGCTGGACCGCTGCGAGCCCAACGTCACCTTCACGCTGCTGGCGATCTCCTACCAGCCGTCGCTGGTCGACGATCCGGTCACGGCGTCGCGGACCGTGCGCCGCAGAGGGACCGACTACACGCGGCTGGCGGCCGTGTACCAGCTGGTGGACGACCTCAGCGACGACGAGACGGCGGTATCCCTGGAGGAGGCCTACCGGCGGCTCGCGGAGATCCGCCGGAACCGGCACCCGTATCCCGGCTGGGCGCTGACCGCCGCGAGCGGGCTGCTGGCGGGTGCGGCCTCCGTGCTGGTCGGCGGTGACCTCATCGTGTTCGTCGCGGCGGCGCTGGGCGCGATGCTCGGCGACCGGCTGGCGTGGCTGTGCGCGGGGCGCGGGCTGCCGGAGTTCTACCAGTTCACGGTGGCCGCGATGCCGCCGGCCGCGATCGGGGTCGCGCTGACGCTGGGCCACGTCGACGTGAAGGCCTCCGCGGTCATCACCGGTGGGCTGTTCGCGCTGCTGCCCGGGCGGGCGCTGGTGGCGGGGGTGCAGGACGGGCTGACCGGTTTCTACATCACCGCGTCGGCGCGTCTGCTGGAGGTCCTGTACTTCTTCGTGGGCATCGTCGCGGGTGTGCTGCTGGTGCTGTACTTCGGCGTGCAACTGGGGGCCCCGCTGAACCCCGACGCGGCGCTCGGGGTCTCGGACGACCCGGTGCTGCTGATCGGCGCGTCGATGCTGCTGTCGCTGGCCTTCGCGGTGCTGCTCCAGCAGGAACGATCCACCGTGGTGTGGGTGACGCTGAACGGGGGCGTCGCGTGGGTCGTGTACGGCGCGATGCACTACGCGGGGGACATCTCGCCGGTGGCGTCCACGGCGGCGGCCGCCGGGCTGGTGGGGTTGTTCGGGCAGTTGCTGTCCCGGTACCAGTTCGCCTCCGCGCTGCCCTACACGACCGCGGCGATCGGGCCCCTGCTGCCCGGTTCCGCCACGTACTTCGGGCTGCTGGCCATCGCGCAGAACGAGGTGGACGCGGGGCTGGTGTCGCTGTCGAAGGCGGTGGCCCTGGCCATGGCCATCGCCATCGGGGTGAATCTGGGGTCCGAGATCTCCCGGATGTTCCTGCGGATCGGGTCCGCGGAGAAGCGGCGGGCCGCCAAGCGGACCAGGGGCTTCTAGCTCCGCCGGCGGCGACCGCCCGGTGGGTCAGTAGCCGCCGTTGTAGGGCCGCTGGTTGCCCTGCTGCGTGCCGTACGGCTGCTGCTGGCCGTAGCCCGGGCCCTGGGGGTACTGGCCGTAGTACTGCTGGTCGTCGTAGCCGTTCTGGTTGCCGTACGGGGGCTGCTGCGGCTGGTGGTGGGGCGGGCGGTCGTCCGGGGTGATGCGGCGGAGCTGGGTCGTCGCGTCGTCCATGACCGGGAGGTGGGGCTGCGTGGCGGCGGGGTCCTGCGCCACGGCGCGCTTCTTCTTCGACCGCTCGCGCAGGTACTCGATGATGATCGGGACGACGGAGACGAAGACGATCAGGACGAGGATCGCCTCGACGTTCTTCTTGATGAAGTCGATCTGGCCGAGCCAGTAGCCCGCCAGGGTGACGCCGGTGCCCCAGGCGATGCCGCCGATGATGTTGTACGTGAAGAACGTGCGGTACTTCATGCGGCCGGCGCCCGCGACGATCGGGGCGAAGGTCCGCACGATCGGGACGAAGCGGGCCAGCACGATCGCCTTGGGTCCGTACTTCTCCATGAACTCGTGGGCCTTGTCCAGGTTCTCCTGCTTGAAGAGCTTGGAGTTGGGCCGGTTGAAGAGCTTCGGGCCCAGGAACTTGCCGATCATGTAGCCCACTTGGTCGCCGACGACGGCGGCGATCACGATCAGCGTGCACACCAGCCACAGCGGCTGGGTGATGTAGGTGCCCTCGGCCACGAAGAGGCCCGCCGTGAACAGCAGGGAATCGCCCGGCAGGAACGCGAACAGCCCGGACTCGGCGAAGACGATCAGCAGGATGCCGGGCAGGCTGAAGGTCTCGATCAGGTAGTTCGGGTCGAGCCACTCGGGGCCGAGCGCAAGCGTGGTCACGGGGATGTGGCTCCTGCTGCTGTGAGATGCGGGCTGGGGCTGGCTGCCTCAAAGTATCAACGCAGCCGTCACGACCCAGGTTCCATGGGGGTACCCAGAATGCACTGTGGGCCCTCCCGGAGAAAGCTGAGAAGCATGGGCATCGATGAATACGGCGGCGGGCAGGGCCCTCAGCCCGATGTGCTCGTCGTCACCACGAACGACGTACCCGGATACCGCGTGCAGGAGGTCCTCGGCGAGGTCTTCGGCCTGACCGTGCGCTCCCGGCACGTGGGCAGCCAGATCGGCGCCGGGCTGAAGTCGATGGTCGGCGGTGAGCTGCGGGGGCTCACCAAGACCCTCGTGCAGACCCGCAACCAGGCCATGGAGCGACTCGTCGAACAGGCACGCGCGCGTGGTGCCAACGGCGTGCTCGCGTTCCGGTTCGACGTGACGTCGGCGGCGGACGTGGGCACCGAGGTGTGCGCGTACGGCACGGCGGTGGTCCTGGCCCGGGAGTGAGGTCCCGGGCCGGGGATCAGGAGGTGTGGCGGGCGGCGTTCGCGGCAATCGCGTCCCTGAGGTGCTCGGCGAGGCCGGGGCGCATCGACTCGTAGAACGCCTTGAAGCGCTCGTCGGCGACGTACATCTCGCCCAGGCGGCGGTGCTGCTCGTGGGAGCACTCGTAGTACCAGGTGCAGATGTGCTGCCGGTGCTCCTCCGCCAGGGCCATGGCCGCCTCGCCGGTGGGCGGTTCGCCGGCGGCCATCAGGGCGCCGTAGCGCTCGCCCCAGTCGGCGGTCTGGTCCTGGATCCGCTGCCACTCCTCCTTGGTGTAGCGGGCGACGCGGCGCTGCGACTCGGCGTACTGCTCGGTGCCGCCCCAGCGCGCTTCCGCCTCGTCGGCGTACTGCTCCGGGTCCTTGTCCCCGAAGACCTCGAACTTCTCCTCGGGCGTGAGGTTGATGCCCATCTCGCGTGCCTCCATGGCGTGCTCCACGGCCGCCGCCATCTTCGTCAGCCGTTCGATCCGGGCGGTCAGCAGGTCGTGCTGCCGGCGCAGGTGGGCGCGCGGGTCCGCCTCCGGGTCGTCGAGCAGGACGGCGACCTCGTCGAGGGGGAAGCCGAGCTCCCGGTAGAACAGGATCTGCTGCAGCCGGTCGAGGTCGGCGTCGCTGTAGCGCCGGTGGCCCGCGTGGCTGCGCTCGCTCGGGGCGAGCAGGCCGATGGCGTCGTAGTGGTGCAGGGTGCGCACCGTGACGCCGGCGAAGCCCGCGACCTGTCCCACGGAGTAGCTCACTTCCGCTCCCTTCCTCCTCCGCGCTCCACGGTCGGGCCTCACGCCACGTGAGGTGCAAGCGTGTTTCCTGTTTGTGCCGTTTGATCCCTTTATCGTGTGCCCGTGGTCCAGGACAGCGAGCAGCGGGCGCCCTCCGTCACCCCCGCGACCCCCGCGCGCGTGCTGCTGCCGTCGATCCTGCCCGCCGTGGCGGTCGGGGTGGTCTCCTGTCTGGTCCTGGTGGGGGTGAGCGTCGCCGCCGAGGAGCTCCAGGACCTGCTGTGGGGGCCGCTGCCGGACGCGCTGGGGATCGGCCGGTACTCCGTGGCGTGGATGTTCGTGATGCTGGTCGCGACCGGTGCGGCGGTCGGGCTGGTGGTGTGGAAGGTGCCCGGACACGCGGGCCCCGATCCGGCCACCGTCGGTCTGGACGCCCCCGTCCTGCCGCCCGTGGTGCTGCCGGGGCTGCTGCTGGCGACCGCGCTGATGCTGGCCGGCGGACCCAGTCTCGGTCCCGAGAACCCGATCATCGCCGTGAACGTCGGCCTGGCGGTCTGGCTGGGCGGCCGGGCCCTGCCCCGCGCCCCGGGCCGGATGTGGCCGGCCCTGGCGGAGGCGGCGACGATCGGCGCACTGTTCGGCACCCCCGTGGCGGCCGCCCTGGTGATCTCCGAGGCGCTGGCCCGGGAGGAGACCCGCGGCCTGCTGTGGGACAACCTCTTCCCGCCGCTGACCGCCGCGGCGGCCGGTGCCCTGACCGCCACCCTCGTCGAGCACCCGAGCTTCGACCTGGACCTGCCGTCGTTCGGGCGGCCGGGCTGGGGCGATCTGTCGGCGGCGCTCGTGGTGGCCTCGGCGGGCGCGCTGCTCGGCATGGGCGCCGTGCGCTCCTTCCCCCACGTCCACGGGGCCTTCCGGCGGCTGCGGCACCCGATGCTGATGCTCCCGGCGGGCGGGGCCGTGCTGGGCGTGCTGGCGGCCCTGGGCGGCCATCTGACGCTGTTCAAGGGGCTCGACGAGATCGCGGTGCTGGCCCGCGACCCGGAGGGGCGGTCGGCCGGGGAGT
Organism: Streptomyces sp. SudanB52_2052; assembly: GCF_964272415.1. NCBI lineage: Bacteria > Bacillati > Actinomycetota > Actinomycetes > Kitasatosporales > Streptomycetaceae > Streptomyces > Streptomyces sp. SudanB52_2052. The sequence continues at coordinate 4,017,014 of NZ_OZ186796.1, forward strand.
TCGCCGTCCTGACGGTGGTGAAGCTGGCCGCGCTGGTCGTCGCCGCCTCCTGCGGGTTCCGCGGCGGGCGCATCTTCCCCGCCGTGTTCGCCGGCACCGCCCTCGGCCTGTGCGCGCACGCCCTGGTGTCCGGGGTGCATCCGTCGGTGGGGGTGTCGGCCGGGGTGCTCGGGATGCTGCTGGCCATCACCCGGCAGGGCTGGGTGAGCCTCTTCGTCGCCGCGGTGCTGGTCGCCTCGCCGGGGGTCATCGCCCTGCTCTGCATCGCCTCGCTGCCGGCCTGGCTGCTCGTTACGGGCCGGCCGCAGATGCAGCTGCGCCCGGACGGGACACCGGTCCGCTGACCCAACCATCCCCCTTTTTGGAGGCTCCCTTGCCGCTCAACGAAGGCCCCCGCCGGCCCGGCGGCCACCGCCTGTCCGTCAACCCCTTCTACGGCCCCGCCAATCCGGTCGGCGACATGGCCGAGGCCCCGCCCACGCACCGGCTCCCGGACCAGCCGATGGCCCCGGCGACCGCCCACCAGCTGGTGCGCGACGAGCTGATGCTCGACGGCAACGCCCGGCTGAACCTCGCCACCTTCGTCACCACCTGGATGGAGCCGGAGGCCGGGGTGCTGATGGCGGAGTGCCGGGACAAGAACATGATCGACAAGGACGAGTACCCGCGCACGGCCGAGCTGGAGCGGCGCTGCGTGGCGATGCTGGCCGACCTGTGGCACGCGCCCGATCCGGCGGCGGCCGTGGGGTGTTCGACGACCGGGTCGAGCGAGGCGTGCATGCTCGCCGGGATGGCGCTGAAGCGGCGCTGGGCGCGGCGCAACGCCGACCGGTACCCGGGGGCCCGGCCCAATCTGGTGATGGGCGTCAACGTGCAGGTGTGCTGGGAGAAGTTCTGCACCTTCTGGGAGGTGGAGGCCCGGCTGGTGCCCATGGAGGGCGACCGGTTCCACCTGGACCCGCAGGCCGCCGCCGAGCTGTGCGACGAGAACACCATCGGGGTCGTCGGGATCCTGGGCTCGACCTTCGACGGGTCCTACGAGCCGGTCGCCGACCTGTGCGCGGCGCTGGACGCGCTGCAGGAACGCACCGGGCTGGACATCCCGGTGCACGTCGACGGGGCGTCGGGCGCCATGGTCGCGCCGTTCCTCGACGAGGACCTGGTGTGGGACTTCCGGCTGCCACGCGTGGCGTCCATCAACACCTCGGGGCACAAGTACGGCCTCGTCTACCCGGGCGTCGGCTGGGCGCTGTGGCGGGACGCGGACGCGCTGCCCGAGGAACTGGTGTTCCGGGTGAACTACCTGGGCGGTGACATGCCGACGTTCGCGCTGAACTTCTCCCGGCCGGGCGCGCAGGTCGTGGCCCAGTACTACACGTTCCTGCGGCTGGGCCGGGACGGCTATCGGGCCGTGCAGCAGGCCGCGCGGGACGTGGCCACGGGGCTGGCCGCGCGGGTCGAGGCGCTCGGCGACTTCCGGCTGCTGACCCGGGGCGACCAGCTGCCGGTGTTCGCCTTCACGACCGCGCCGGACGTCACCGCGTACGACGTCTTCGACGTGTCCCGGCGGCTGCGCGAGAGCGGCTGGCTGGTGCCCGCGTACACCTTCCCGCCGCACCGCGAGGACCTGTCCGTGCTGCGGGTGGTGTGCCGCAACGGCTTCTCCGCGGACCTCGCCGACCTGCTCGCGCAGGACCTGGAACGGCTGCTGCCGGAACTGCGCCGGCAGCCGCGCCCCTTCACCCAGGACAGGGACGCGGCCACCGGGTTCCACCACTAGGGCCTGTCGTTCGGATCACGCCGCAGACGCGGGGTCTGGCACCGAACAGAACCGTCGCTTTCCTGCGACCTGATCCAAACGACAGGCCCTAGGGGCGGCCTAGCGGCTCAGTCGCCCGAACCTGCGTACCGCCAGCGGGAAGAACACCGCGAGCAGGGCCAGGGGCCACAGGACGGCCGGTGCCACGTGGCCCGGCTCCGCGCCGGGCACGCCGAACAGGTGCCGAACGGCCGTGGCCGTGTGGGACATCGGGTTCCACTCGACGACCGTGCCCAGCCAGCCGGGCATGGAGTCGGGGGTGGCGAGGGCGTTGGAGAGGAAGCCGATCGGCCAGACCAGGATCTGCACCGCCTGGACCATCTCCGGCTTCCCGGCCACGAGGGCCAGGTGGATGCCGATCCACAGCATGGCGAACCGGAGCAGGAGCAGCAGGCCCACGGCGCCCAGGAAGGCCGCCGGACCGCCGTGGGCACGCCAGCCGAGCGCGGCGCCCACACCGATGAGCACCGCCAGGGTCAGCACCGACTGGAGCATGTCGGCGGCGGAACGGCCCACCAGCACCGCCCCGTTGGCCATCGGCATCGAACGGAAGCGGTCGATCACGCCCTTGTCGAGGTCCCGCGTGACGGCGATCATCGTGCCCTCCAGGCCGAAGGCCATGGTGAGCGCGAGCATGCCCGGGACGAGGTAGTCGCGGTACGCGCCGCTCACGCCCCGGCCGCCGCCGACCAGGTAGCCGAACATGAGCAGCAGCATCACCGGGAAGACGAGGTTGACGGCCAGCTGGACCGGCTGCCGTCCCCAGCGGGCGAGTTCCCGGCGGGTCATGGTCCAGGAGTCGGTCAGGGCGTAGGCGGTCACGCGGTCTCCTTCACGCTGCGGTCGTCTCCGGTGAGGTGCAGGAACACCTCGTCCAGCGTCGGTCGGCGCAGGGCGACGTCCTCCGCCTCGATCCCGGCCTCCTGGAGCGCCCGTACGACCCCGGAGAGCGCCTCCATGCGGTCGGTCACCGGGGCGCTCAGCAGACGGCGGTCGACGTCGGCCGTGACCCCGGTGAGGGGCAGCAGGGCGACGGCGGCGCCCAGTTGGCCGGCGTCCCGCAGGACCACGTCGATGCGGTCGCCGCCGGTCTCGGCCTTCAGCTCGTCGGCCGTGCCCTCGGCGATGACGCGGCCGGCGTCGACGACCGAGATGCGGTCCGCGAGCTGGTCGGCCTCCTCCAGGTACTGCGTGGTGAGCAGGACCGTCGTACCGCCGCCGACCAGGGAGCGGACGGAGTCCCACACCTCGGCGCGGCCGCGGGGGTCGAGGCCGGTGGTCGGCTCGTCCAGGAAGAGCACCTCCGGTTCGGTGATCAGGGAGGCGGCGAGGTCCAGCCGCCGTCGCATGCCGCCGCTGTACTGCCGTACGGCCTTGCGGCCCGTGTCGGACAGGCCGAAGCGCTCCAGGAGTTCGCCGGCACGCGCGCGTGCCCGCTTCGCGCCCAGGTGGTGCAGCCGGCCGAACAGCTCCAGGTTCTGCCGCCCGCCGAGTTCCTCGTCGAGCGCGGCGTGCTGGCCGAGCAGGCCGATGCGCAGCCGTACGGCGTACGCCTCGCGCACCACGTCGTGCCCGGCGACCTCGATCCGGCCCCCGTCGGGCCGCAGCAGCGTGGACAGGACCCTGACCAGGGTGGTCTTGCCCGCGCCGTTCGGGCCGAGCACCCCGTGCACCGTGCCGCGCGCGACCCGCAGGTCGAGCCCGTCCAGCGCCTTCTTGTCGCCGTACCTCTTCTCCGCGCCTTCGACGGTGATCGCCGCGTCGGCCACTGAGCCTCCCTCGCTAGTCAAACTTGACTACAGGCTCGAAAGTAACCCCGCGCCAGCCATTCGTCAAATTTGATTAGTGGGCGTCCCCGGGATGCCGCTCACCCGTCGCGTACGGGTTCTCCTCGCCCTCGGCCAGCACGCCGACGAACGGCTCGCCCTCGTCGGCGAAGGTGTAGGCGCCGCCCTCGATGCGCCGGATCAGACCGCGGGTCCACTCGGCCTCGGAGTCGGCCGTGTGGACCCACATGTTCATGATCTCGCCGATGTGGCCGAGCCCGGCGGTCCCCTCCTCGGGCACGTAGTCCTTCAGGACGGAGGCCCGCCACTGCTCGATGCGCAGGGTGCGTTCCTTCAGCAGCGCGACCGCCTCCGCCCGCGGCAGGTCGACGATGAAGCCCACCGCGGCCGTCTTCACGTCCCCGTGCTGGTCGTACGTGACCAGCGCCTCCCGCAGCAGCCGGAAGTACTCCTCGGTGCCCTGCTCGGTGATCTCGTACTCCGTGCGCGGCGGGCCGCCGGCCGTGGACGGGGCGATCTCGTGCGCGTGCAGCAGTCCCTGCTTCGCCATCTGCTTCAGGGCGTGGTAGATCGAGCCGGGCTTGGCATGGGACCACTCGTGCGCGCCCCAGTACTCCAGGTCGTTGCGCACCTGGTAGCCGTGGGCCCGCCCGTGCATGCGCACCGCGCCGAGCACGAGGAGACGGATCGCTGACATGCGGTCCAGACTAGGACGCGGCGGCCACCCGATGCGCCTCGGCCACCCGCTGTTCCTCGGCCACCAGCTCGAAGGCCGTCCTGCCGTCCAGCGACTCGCGGATGACGTCGGCGTGGCCCGCGTGCCGGGCCGTCTCGCGGATCAGGTGGAGGCAGAGCCAGCGCATCGAGAGCTGCTCGTCCCGGGGGTTCCAGGAGGTCGCGGGCAGCTCGAAGGTGTCGTCGAGGCTGGGCACGGCGCGGATGAACGCCTCCGTCTCGGCGGCCACCTTCTCGTAGTACGCGAGTTGCGATTCCACGCTCTCGTCGCCGACCAGCCGGAAGCACTCGTGCCAGTTCGACTCGTCCCGGTGGACGGCCGGCGGCTCCCCCTTGGCGCGGGCGATCCAGCCCTGCTCGACCTCGGCGACGTGCTTGAGCAGCCCGGCCAGGGACAGCTCGCTGGCGCTGGGGCGGGACGACGCCTGCTCCTCGGTCAGGCCCAGCAGCGCCCGCCGGATGCCGCCGCGCTGCTCTGCGATGAAGGACAGCAGCGCTCCGCGCTCGTCGCCGCGTGCCTCCGAGGGAACGTGAGTGACCATGACCGCCGCCTTTCGTCGGGTCCGGGGGCCTCTCCCCCTGACACCGACGACGCTACGAGGGCTTGCGGTCAGCTTCTGTCCGCAACGGACCCGTCCTTCAGCGCCGTGACGAACGACGACCACGCGGGCGCCGGGACGATCACGGCGGGGCCGTGGGGGTTCTTGGAATCGCGGACCGGTATGCCCGAAGGGTGGTCGTCGAGGACTTCGAGGCAGTCACCGGCGTTGTTGTCGCTGTGCGACGACTTGCGCCAGCCGCGCAGCGTGGCGGCGTTCGGGATAGTGCGCTCAGTCATGGCGTCCGTACTCCTTCGCGGTGGCCCTGAGCAGGGCCAATGAGTCCTCCAGCGGCATTGCTTGGCTCAGCGCCAGAGCGTAGCGATGCTGCAACTGCCGGACCATGGACGGGGAGTCGTGCAGCCTCCCCATGTAGCCGCCCTCGGTGTACGCCAGCGGCGGTTGGTCTTCGAACCACATCAGCTTGAGCATGCTGTGCGCCAGCGGATGGTGACCCACAGCAAAGGGCAGCACATGCACCCGGATACGTCCAGCCTCCCCGAGACGAACAACGTGCATGAACTGCTCGGCCATGACATCCCCGCCGGCCACGGGGCGACGGAGCAGCGTCTCGTCCAAAAGCGCCCACACTACGGGACTCACGGGGTCTTCGAGGATCTTTGCGCGCTCCAGGCGTGTGACAACGCGCCTGTCACACTCCTCTTCACTCACCGGAGGGAACGCCGCACCCAGAACCGCACGTGCGTACCTTTTCGTCTGGAGGATGCCCGGGAAGTACGCCAGGGCGAACTCGTGGATGGCCACCGCCTGTTGTTCGAGTACGCGCACCCTCTCGAAGTACTCGGCGATGGATACGTCCTCGTCCTGCGGCAGGAAGCTGCTGAGCACGTTTCCCGTGTTCAGCGCCATATCGAGGCGCCTCGCGTCCTCCTTCGACGGCACCCGCCGCCCCGCCTCGATGTGGGCGATGTGCGAACGCGTCATGATCGCCCGGTCCGCCAACTGCTGCTGTGTCAGGCCCGCCGCCTCGCGCTGTTCCTTGAGCCAGTCGCCGTAGATCGTGCCCATCGGATCAACTCCCTTGTGACAAAGGCTCTGTCACCTGCGTCTCTCTGGCGAGGCTAGCCCGACCGGCGCCAGAGTGTGAGCGGTTCGCTACACAAAGCGAGACCGCCGAACACAGGGAGTTGATGACAGGTGAAGATTCTCCGCGCGATCGGGCGGACCGTCCGCCATATGGGGCGCCACGTCCCGCGCCCGGTACCGACGGCAGTGCCGGGGATCGGCCTCGGCTCGCTGGGCATGCCCGTGCGGGAAACGCGGGGGAGGAAGTGACGGGCGGCGGGGGCGAGACACGGCTGCTGCCCTGGGCCGGCACCGGCGGCAAGCCCTGCTATCTCGTGACCGACGGATCCGGATACGCCTCCCGGGTCGCCGACACCGTCGAGAGCGTGCAGCTCGGCATGGCCGGCGGTCTCCTTGACCACGCGGCCGACATGCTCGCCGACCCCGGGGCGACACCCGCACAACTGCGGTTTCTGCTCGCCCGGATGAGCGAGGCACTCACGGACGTCCGCCGGATCGCGGAGAGCCGTGGTGCCCGCCTGCCCGAGTCGTAGAGATCAGAACGAGGTCAGAACGAGGTCAGAACGGGAAGCCGCTCCGGCCGTGCTGCACCGAGATCCACTTGGTGGTGGTGAACGCGTCCAGCATCGTGTCGCCGTTGAGCCGGCCGAGGCCCGAGTGCTTCTCGCCGCCGAAGGGCACGATCGGCTCGTCGTGCACGGTGCCGTCATTGACGTGGAACATGCCCGTGTCGATCTGCTTGGCGAACGCGACGCCCCGCTCGACGTCCGCGGTGTGGACGGCGCCGCTCAGGCCGTACGGGGTGTCGTTGACGAGGCGTACGGCCTCCTCCTCGCCGTCGAACGGGACGAGGAAGGCGACCGGGCCGAAGACCTCCTGCCGCAGCAGGGCCGAGTCGGCGGGCAGCCCGGTCAGGACGGAGGGCTCGACGAGGTTGTCGGTCCGGCCGCCGCGCACCAGGGCCGTGGCGCCCTCGGCGAGGGCCTGCTCGACCACGCCCGCGACGGCGTCCGCCTGCGAGGAGTTGATGACCGGGCCGATCACGGTCTCCGGGTCGCGCGGGTCGCCCGCCTTGAGGGTCTTCACCTTGGCGACGAACTTCTCGGTGAACTCGTCCGCGACCGACCGGTCGACCAGGACGCGGTTGGCGGCCATGCAGACCTGGCCCTGGTGGACGTACCGGCTGAAGACCGCCGCGTCGACCGCGTAGTCGATGTCGGCGTCGTCGAGGACCACCAGCGCGCTGTTGCCGCCCAGTTCGAGGACGGCGCGCTTGAACTGCCGGGCGCAGACCGTGGCCACGTGCCGGCCGACCTGGTCGGAGCCGGTGAAGGAGATGACCTTGGGGACCGGGTGCTCGATGAAGGCGTCGCCGATCTCCGCGATGTCGGTGATGACGACGTTCAGCAGACCACCGGGCAGCCCCGCGTCCTCGAAGATCTTCGCCACCAGCGAGCCGCCGACGATCGGGGTGTTCTGGTGCGGCTTGAGCACCACGGCGTTGCCGAGCGCGAGCGCCGGGGCGACCGACTTGATGGACAGCAGGAACGGGAAGTTGAAGGGGCTGATCACGCCCACCACCCCGACCGGCACGCGGTAGACGCGGTTCTCCTTGCCGTCCACCGGGGAGGGGATGATCCGGCCCTCGGGGGCCAGCGCCAGGTGCACTGCCTCGCGCAGGAACTCCTTGGCGAGGTGCAGCTCGAAGGCGGCCTTCAGGCGCGTGCCGCCGAGCTCGGCGATGATGGCCTCGGAGATCTCCGCCTCGCGCTCCTCGATCAGCCTGAGGGCCTTCTCGAAGACGGCGCGACGGGCGTACGGGTTGGTCGCGGCCCACTGCTTCTGGGCGCGGGCGGCGGCCCGGTACGCCTGGTCGACCTCGTCGGCCGTGGCTATGGTGATCGACGCCAGCTTCTCGTCGTCGTACGGGTTGAAGTCGATGATGTCCCAGGAGCCGGTACCCGGGCGCCACTCACCGTCGATGTACTGCTGTGCGAGGTCGGTGAAGTAGGACGACGACATGTGTGATCCCTCGATCCCTGGCAGACCCTCGATCGCGCCTTCACGATCTGATCACACGTCATCGTACTGGTGTTTAAGGTGAGTTGGAGGCTTTAGGAGAGTTGGAGGAGCCCCCGGAGAAGGTCCCGGCTCTCCGAGGGGCCCGGGCTGTCGCTCTGGAGTTCCTTCAGGGCCTTCTCGTACTGGGCGACGTCCTCGGGCTTGTCCAGGTACAGCGCGCTGGTGAGCTGCTCCAGGTAGACGACGTCCGACAGGTCGGACTCCGGGAAGCTGAGGATCGTGAACGCGCCGCTCTCGCCGGAGTGGCCGCCGAGGCTGAACGGCATCACCTGGAGGCGCACGTTGGGCCGCTCGGAGATCTCGATGAGGTGCTGGAGCTGGCCGCGCATCACCTCGCGGTCGCCGTACGGGCGGCGCAGGGCGGCCTCGTCCAGGATGATGTGGAAGTCGGGCGCGCTCTCGTCGACGAGGTACTTCTGCCGCTCCAGGCGCAGCGCCACGCGCCGCTCGACGTCGGCCTCGCTGGCGCCCTGCATGCCGCGCCGGACCACCGCGCGCGCGTACGCCTCGGTCTGCAGCAGGCCGTGCACGAACTGCACCTCGTAGGCCCGGATCAGCGAGGCGGCGCCCTCCAGGCCGACATAGGTGGGGAACCAGCTGGGCAGCACGTCCGAGTAACTGTGCCACCAGCCCGCGACGTTGGCCTCCTTGGCCAGGGACAGCAGCGAGGCGCGCTCCTGCTCGTCGGTGATGCCGTACAGGGTCAGCAGGTCCTCGACGTCTCTGGTCTTGAAGCTCACCCGGCCCAACTCCATCCGGCTGATCTTCGACTCGGAGGCGCGGATCGAGTAGCCCGCCGCCTCGCGCGTGATGCCCCGCGCCTCACGCAGTCGCCTGAGTTGTGATCCGAGCAGCATGCGCCGCACCACCGATCCCGGCTCTCCCGCGCTCACGTTCGCCAGCCTCCCCAACGTCTTCAGGGGCCGAAGTCTGCCACTAAAACACTCCGAGCAGTACTCGTCCGGTTACGGAAACGGAATCGAGCCAGTGGACGCACGCGCGTGGGATCAAGAAGAAGGCAAGTGAACGGCCGGACGGCGACGTGAAGATGACGGAAAAATTGACCAACAAGCGGTACGGGATGCCCTATTCCGGTCAGCTGCACGTGCATCTGCCCTTGCATCTGCTGTACGCATCCGAAACCATGGTCCCGCACCACCGCCGCATCGCACCGACCGCGAATTCCCGGGAGTGCCTCGCATGGGGACGAATGGATCGACCATGCTCGAGCCGTTAAGGCAGGGCCTTCCGCCGCTGGATCCCGCGGCCGTGTCCGACGCCGCCTCCTGCGCACTGCCCGCGCGCTACGAAGCGGTACGCGAGGCCCGGCAGTTCACCCGCAGGACCCTCGACCAGTGGGACATGGGCGACCGGTTCGACGACGTCTGCCTGGTGGTCTCGGAGCTCGTCACCAACGCCCTGCGGCACGGCCTGCCTGCGAGCGGCCGGTGCGCTGCCGGCCAGGAGCCCCCGGTACGGCTGCATCTGATGCGGTGGACCGAGCGCCTGGTGTGCGCGGTGCGCGACCCCAGCCACGACAGCCCCGTCGCCCGCGAGACCGACGACTTCTCGGCCGAGTCGGGCCGCGGGCTGTTCCTCGTCGACTCCTTCAGCGACAGCTGGGGCTGGCACCCGCTCGCGGGCGCGCTCAGCGGCAAGGTGGTCTGGGCGCTGTTCCGGCTGCCCCGGGCCGGATCGAGCCCGAACGGGGAATGAGGAAACCGCGGCGCTTCCTGGCGCCGCGGTTCTACGCGCGTCACGGCGCGCGCCGCATGCCGAGGGCTGCGGATGTCCGCGGGCCCCGTCCGGCCGTCAGCCGCCCACCAGGTGGTCGAACTCACCGTCCTTCACGCCCAGCAGCATCGCCTCGATCTCCGCGCGGGTGTAGACCAGCGCGGGTCCGTCGGGGAAGCGCGAGTTGCGCACGGCCACGTCGCCGCCCGGCAGCCGGGCGAACTCCACGCACGAGCCCTGCGAGTTGCTGTGCCGGCTCTTCTGCCAGGCCACACCGCGCAGCCTGGCGGCCGCCATCCCGTTGTACACGTCGTGGTCCACAGGTCGCTCCCCGGTGGTGCACTGGCTGGTGTGGCCATTGATGCAGTGGTCAACTGACCCGGATCATAGCCCTGTTCATGTGCAGATGCATGGGCAGATGCACGTGCACGCGGGGTGGTCCCGTGGTTACAGCTTTGACGACCGCTTTACCGAAGCTCTTGCCTGTTTGACGGCGCCTGCCCGCCGGGCGTTCCCGGAAGCCCGCGCCGAAGTCGGGGGGTTCGGCGGAGGTCCGGTGGAGGCGGAGCATCCGCTCGGTGGCGGGAGCGGGCGGCTGTGCGGCTCGGGAAGGGCCGGCCGGCCGTCGTAACGGAAGCGGTGGACACCGGCCGGGAGCAGGGAGAAATGGGCCGTGCGCAGGACCGGGAGGTCGTCCCGGGAGCCGGTGCCGGGGTCGGACCATCGCCGGATCCCCGGTGGGCGCACGGCGCGTGACGGCTCGTACGACAGGACTGCGTGGCGGTCCACCGGATGTCCGGGGCACGGCGGCCGACCGGGCACGCAGCCGGTCCGGAGGCGTCCCGGGGGCGTGCGCGGGGGCCGGCCGTTTCACGGTCACGAGGTCCCCCACGCGTCAAGCGTGGGGAACCTCACCCCGACGGGACGCGCTCAGCGGCTGGCGTACGGCAGCAGCGCCATCTCGCGGGCGTTCTTGATCGCCCGGGCCAGCTGCCGCTGCTGCTGGGCGGAGACGCGGGTGACGCGGCGGCTGCGGATCTTGCCGCGGTCGGAGATGAACTTCCGCAGCAGGTCGGTGTCCTTGTAGTCGATGTAGGTGATGCCGGCCTGGTCCAGGGGGTTGGGCCGGTTCTTGGCGGGCTTGCGCTCGGGCTTGCGGGGCATGTCGGGTCAGACCTCCAGGAGGGTGTCGAAGGCGTGCGGCAGCCGCTGCCAGGCGTCGCGCCCGGCGGCGTACTCGGCGTCGGTCAGCAGGCAGGACTCCAGCAGTCGCTCCAGGCCGTCCCGGTCGAGGCCGGGCGAGGTGAAGACGAGGTGCTGGCCGCGGTCGCCGTGCTCGGGGTGCCAGTCCAGCGCGGCGGCGGCGCGGCGCACCGGCGGGACCATCTCCCAGGCCGCGTCGGGCAGGGAGGCCAGCCACGGCCCGGCGCTCTCCACGCACAGGGCCCCGCCCGCCGCGTCCCAGTGGAAGAGCGTGTCGGGCTTGTCGGCGAGCCAGAACCGGCCCCGGCTGCGGGCGGCCGCGCAGGTCAGGTCCTCCAGGGCGGCGTAGAGCCGCTCCGGGTGGAAGGGGCGGCGCTGCTGCCAGACCAGGGTGGAGACGCCGTGCGCGTCGGCCTCGGCGGGCAGCAGCGCGCAGGCCGGGTGCTGGGCGGCGGCCGCGGCCTCGACGTCGAAGCCGGCGAAGGCCGCCCGAGCCAGGGGCGTCAGCGGGCGCAGACGCGGGGTCGGCACGGTCAGGGCGTCCCCGTCCGGGGCCGCCGGGGCCTCCTCCCCGATGGGCACCCGCAGGGCCGTCGGGTGCAGTTGCGCGAGCAGCTCCCGGTCCTCGTCGTCGGCCTCCGGGGACTCGGCGACCGCGAGGACGGGGGCGTACTCCAGCTGGCGCGCGAAGGTGTCGGCGACCGTGCGCTGGTCGGTCGCCGCCGCGGCGAGACCGCCCTCGGCGAGGTCGTCGCCGTTGCCGAGGTAGGGCAGGACCAGGGCCGGGTCGACGGCGGTGATCACGCCGGTGACGGTGAGCCCGCCGGCCGTGACGACCTCGGCCATGGCCTTGGGCTCGACGGAGTCCCACAGCTCGACGACGGCGAGCCGGGTGCCGCCGGCGTCCTGGAGCCGCTCCAGCTCCGGGACCAGGTCCTCGCGCAGGGCGCAGCAGGCGCAGTCGTTGACGAGCGGCGCCTCGCCCGCGTCGAGGATGCCGCCGGCGTCCCGGACGGTCCGCACGACCGTGCCCGCGGCGGCCGTCGCCAGGTCGTGGTGGAGGACGACGCTGCCGGGCACGTCGGCGAGCAGCCGCGCCACGGCCGCCTTGCGGGCGTCGGCGTGCAGTCCGCCGACGATCACGACGGGGAGAGCGGGAGGGGCAGCCATGGGGTCAGCCCTTCTTTCCGTACCGGCGCTCGAAGCGCTCGACGCGGCCGGCGGTGTCCAGGACGCGGGCGGTGCCGGTGTAGAAGGGGTGGCTGACGTCGGAGATCTCGACGTCGACGACCGGGTAGGTGTTGCCGTCCTCCCACTCGATGGTCTTCTCGCTCGTCATGGTCGAGCGGGTGAGGAAGGCGTAGTTCGCGGCACGGTCGCGGAAGACGACGGGCCCGTACTCGGGGTGGATTCGCTGGCGCATGGTCAGCGCTCCTCTCGGAAGTCGACGTGGCGGCCGACGACCGGATCGAACTTGCGCAGGGTGAGTCGGTCCGGGTCGTTGCGACGGTTCTTGCGGGTCACGTAGGTGTAGCCGGTCCCGGCGGTGGACCGGAGCTTGATGACCGGGCGGAGTTCGTTGCGTGCCATGCCGCTATGCTACTGAAAATGAATTCCATTTACACCACCTGAGTCGGAGAGGTACGTCACCACATGTCCGCGCACTGCATGCTGACCGGCACCCAGCCCGGTTTCGGCAACCGCATCTCGCACTCCCACCGGCGCACGTCCCGCCGGTTCGACCCCAACATCCAGTCCAAGCGCTACTGGCTGCCGAGCGAGGGCCGGTACGTACGGCTCCGGCTGAGCGCCAGGGCGATCAAGACCGTCGACACGATCGGGATCGAGGCGGCCGTCGCCCGGATCCGCGCCCGGGGGGTGAAGGTCTGATGGCCAAGAAGAGCAAGATCGCGAAGAACGACAAGCGGCAGGAGGTCGTCGCGCGGTACGCCGCCCGGCGGGCCGAGCTGAAGGAGATCATCCGGCGGCCCTCGTCGACGGAGGCCGAGCGGCTGGCGGCGCAGGCGGAGCTGCGCAGGCAGCCGCGCGACGCGAGCGCCACGCGGGTCCGCAACCGCGACCAGGTCGACGGCCGGCCGCGCGGCTACTTCCGGGCGTTCGGGCTGTCCCGGGTGAGTCTGCGGGAGCAGGCGCACGCGGGGTATCTGCCCGGTGTGCGGAAGTCGTCCTGGTGAGAGGCGCCCCCGGGGGCTCTTGACGGCCCCTGGTAGCTTGCTGCGATCGTTCCGGCCAGGGGGCCGGCCGGGTGCCGTCCGGGTCGGCCGGCTACAGCTTGGGGGCTTGCAGTGACTTCGGTGATGTTCTGGCGTCGTTTTGGCGCCGTGCGCGTCGCGGCGGTGGCCGCGGGGCTGGTGGGCGCGCTGGCACTGACGGCGTGCAGCGGCGACGGCGGCTCCGGGGACGACCCGGCGTCCGGCTCCAGCCCCTCGGCCACGGCGTCCGCCGGAACCGGCGGCTCGGACTCGGGTTCCGCGTCCGGCGGCTCGGACTCCGGCTCCGCGTCCGGCGGGTCGGAGTCCGACGAGCTGGCGGGCAGCTGGCTCGCGACGACCGACGGCAAGGCCGTGGCGCTGGTGATCACCGGCAGCAAGGCCGCGCTGTTCGCCACCGGCGGGAGCGTGTGCAGCGGCACCGCGGGTGAGCAGTCCGGGATGCGGATGATCCGCCTGAAGTGCACGGACGGCTCCAAGGACCGGGCGACCGGCATGGTCGACTCGGTGACCGGGAGCAGCCTGAAGGTCACCTGGGAGGGCGGCCTGGGCGAGGAGACGTACACGAAGGCCGAGGGCGGCAAGATGCCGACCGGACTGCCCACGGCGGGCCTCGGATAGCGGCACGCCGACGCGTACGGACGGGGCCGTGGGCCGCCTTCGGGCGCCTCGGCCCGCGTACGGACGGGCTGTGGACCGCCTCCGGGCACCGCAGCCCGCGTATGGACGGGGCCATGCACCGCCTCCGGGCACCGCAGCTCAGCGGGCGGACGGGGCCATGGACCACCTCCGCGCACCGCAGCCCGCGTGCAGACGGGCCGTGGACCGCCTCCGGGCACCGCAGCCCGCATGCGGACGGGCCGTGGACGGCCTCCGGGCACCGCAGCCCGCGTGCAGACGGGACCATGCACCGCCTCCGGGCACCGCAGCCCGCATGCGGACGGGCCGTGGACCGCCTCCGGGCACCTCGGCCCGCGTACGGACGGGGCCATGCACCACCTCCGGGCACCGCAGCTCAGCGGGCGGACGGGACCATGGACCACCTCCGCGCACCGCAGCTCGCATGCGGACGGGCCGTGGACCGCCTCCGGGCACCTCGGCCCGCGTACGGACGGGGCCATGCACCGCCTCCGGGCACCGCAGCCCGCATGCGGACGGGCCGTGGACCGCCTCCGGGCACCTCGGCCCGCGTACGGACGGGGCCATGCACCACCTCCGGGCACCGCAGCCCGCGTACGGACGGGGCCATGGACCACCTCCGCGCACCGCAGCTCAGCGGGCGGACGGGACCATGGACCACCTCCGCGCACCGCAGCCCGCGTACGGACGGGGCCATGCACCACCTCCGGGCACCGCAGCCCGCGTGCGGACGGGCCGTGGACTACCTCCGCGCACCGCAGCCCAGCGGGCGGACGAGGCCATGCACCGCCTCCGGGCGCCGCGGCCCGCAGCGGACGGGCCGTGGTCCGTCCGGCGTTCGGGGGATTCGCAGGGGGTGGGTGCCCGTGCGGGATCCGGGTGCGTGATGATCCAGGGAGCCGAAGCCGCTCACGTTCACCACGCCCAGAGGACTCCATGCGCACCTTGCCCCTCACCCTGGCCGCCGCCCTCGCCGCTACCCTCCTGCTGACCTCCTGCAGCGAGGGCGCGTCCGGTGGAGACGACGACGCGAAGAACGCGGACCCGGCGAACGGTTCGGCCTGCGCGATCGGCGACCTGGGCGTGGAGGTCGGAGCCGGTGCCGCCCCCAAGGCCGGGGACACCGGCAACGTCACCGTCACGCTCACCAACAAGGGCGCGCAGTGCACCCTGAAGGGCTTCCCCTCCGTGGACCTCCTGGCCGAGGACAGCACGACGTCCGTGTCCCCGGAGGAGGGCGCGAAGGCCCAGCCGCTCACGCTGCCGAAGGGCGGGACCACGTCCTTCACGATCACCTACGTGCGGGGCGAGGCGGACTCCGCGAAGAGCCTCTCCGTGCACAAGGTGTCCTTCGCCCTGCCCGGCGCCACCGCCGACGCGCACGATCTCCCCTGGTCGTACGGGGAGGTCGCCCGGCGGGACGGGGGCGGCGGCGCGGCGCAGGCCTCGGTGAGCGGCTTCGAGTCCTCGGGCGACTGACCGCTGGTCAGCGCAGCGGCGGGACGGCAGGTCAGCGCAGCGGCGGCCGGTGGCGCATCCGCGCACGGTCCGCCGCCTGTGCGCCCTCCGTCCAGCCGGCCGCGTCGCGCACGCCGCGCAGCCGGGTCGTGGTGGTCTCCGGGAACATCCGGTCCAGCCGTCCCGTGACGGCGAGTTCGCGGGAGGCGAGGACCGGGAGCAGGTCGTCGGTCACCTGGGTCTCGGCGGCGGCCGCGAGGCGGGTGCCGATGCGGTGGGCGTAAGCGGCGAGGAAGGCCTGCCGGAACGCCTTGGTGCGCTTACGGCCCCCGGCACGCTGGGCCGCCTCCGCCTTCGTCATCGCGGTCGTGGCCTGCACCAGGAGCGAGGTGTGGAGGAGTTCGACCGCCTCCAGGTCCGTTTCGAAGCCGACGACGGTGGAGAAGCCGAGGGGCTCGTTCCACACCGCCCGGCAGTGGTTGGCGGTGGCGACGGCGTCCAGCAGCACCGCCTTGGCCTGCTCGTACGGCGGTTCGACCCCGATCCGGCAGGCGCCGGGCATGTCGGGCGAGGGTGCCCGGGCCGCGAGCAGCGCCTCGTCGACGCTGTGCCGGCCCATCAGCTCCTGCGCCTTGGCGCTCAGCGCCTCCGCCTCCTCCGGGAACCCGGTCGCCTCCGCCTTGGCGAGCAGGGCACGGATGCGGGTGAGCATGCGGGACTCGGGCCTCGCCTCGCCGGACGACTCCTCGAGGGATTCCAGCGCGGGCAGGCGCAGCAGCAGGCGGTACAGCTCCAGTACGGCCGTGGCGTGGGAGAAGCGGTCGGTGCGGGGCGGGGCGCCGGCGGGCAGGTCGGCGAGCTGCGCGCTCCAGCGGCGGCCACGGGGCCGGTCGTACGGCGCCTGCGCGCGGATCAGCTCCGCCGCGAGCAGCACGTGGACGTCGTCCAGCTCGCGCCGGACGATCCGGACGACGTCGGCCGGCTGCCAGCCGCGCCGCCAGGCCGCCGCCACGAACTCCTCCCCGCGCCGGGCCAGTTCGGCGTCGGCCGCCGGGTCGGAGGCAAGTAGGGACGCGCCGGTGTCGAGGGCCGTCTCGCCGGTCTCGTACAGGGCGGCTTCGAACGCGCGGTCGACGGTGGTGGACGTACTCACGGGCCGATGGTGCCACGCCGCCACCGGCGCCCCCGCGGCCGCGGCCTGGTGCGTCTCACTCCGCGGAATTCGGTCGATCGGGCGGGGCGGGGCTTCGAGCATGGCCCGCATGGTGGATCTGTCTCTCTACGCGGCGTTCCTCGTCGCCGCCTTCGCGCTGTGCGTCACCCCCGGCCCCGACATGATGTTCATCGTGGCGATGGGCGGCCGGGGCGGGCCGACCGCCGGGGTGATGGCCGCGTTCGGGGTGGCGTGCGCGATGCTCGTGCACGCGGTCGCGGCGGCCCTCGGCCTGTCGGCCCTGTTCACGGCGTTGCCGACGCTGTACCACGTGCTGCGCTGGGCGGGCGCGGCCTATCTGCTCTATCTGGCGGTGAAGGCGTTCCGCGACCGGTCGGTGCCGGGTGCGGAAGGGACCGGCGCCACGGGGTCGGGCATGCGGCGGGCGTTCTGGCAGGGCGCGATCACGAACCTGCTGAACCCCAAGGTGATCCTCTTCAACGTGGCGTTCCTGCCCCAGTTCGTGGACCCCTCGCTCGGCCACGTCCAGGGCCAGTTGCTGCTGCTCGGCGTCACGCTCGTGGTGATGGGCTTCCTGTGGGACGGCAGCGTCGGGCTGCTCGCGGGGCGGCTGACCTCCTTCCTCAGGCGCAGCGCGCGGGTGAACCGCTGGCTGAACATCGTCTCCGGGACGGTGTTCACGGGGCTGGCGCTGCGGCTGGTGGCCACTTCTCCGAAGTAGCTCGGCCGCGTGTCAACCCGAGGTTGACAGCCTTCAGGGCGCAACCTACGGTTGACACATGACGAACCCCGAGCCCACGTCATCCATCCGTCTCGACGACCTCATCGCGGCCATCAAGAAGGTCCACGACGAGCCTCTGGAGCAGCTCCAGGACGCCGTGATCGCCGCGGACCACCTGGGCGACGTGGCCGACCACCTGATCGGCCACTTCGTCGACCAGGCAAGGCGGTCCGGCGCCTCCTGGACCGACATCGGCAAGAGCATGGGCGTCACCCGGCAGGCCGCGCAGAAGCGTTTCGTGCCCAAGGAGTCGGCCGACCTCGACCCGAGCCAGGGCTTCAGCCGCTACACCGTCCGCGCCCGGAACGTGGTCATGACCGCCCACAGCAAGGCCAAGGCCGCGCGCAACGCCGAGGGCGTGCCCGCGCACCTCGTCCTCGGGCTGCTCGCCGAGCCCGAGGGCCTCGCCGCGAAGGCGATCGTCGAGCAGGGCGTCTCGCTCGACGCGGTCCGGGATGCGGCGACGGCGGCCCTCCCGCCGGCGGTCGAGGAGGCCCCCGAGCTCGTGCCGTACGGGCAGGACGCCAAGAAGGTCCTGGAGCTCACCTTCCGCGAGGCCCTGCGCCTCGGCCACAACTACATCGGCACCGAGCACATCCTGCTCGCCCTGCTGGAGCACGAGAACGGCGACGGCGTCCTCAGCGGACTCGGTGTCGACAAGGAGCGGACCGAGGAGTACGTCGCGGCCGTGCTGGAGAAGATCGTGCAGGCCCAGAAGGACGTGCTGGACGCGTCCTGACCGGGGGCCGCGGCGGTACGGCGGCGTTGTCAGACCCCCCTGGCACACTCGCAGCATGACCGACCGGTGGGCACTCGCCCCGGCCGAGGACGGTGGCGTGGACGTCGCCCCCCTCGGTCCGGACGGGCTGCCCGCCGGGCCGGTGCGGCGGGAGGCCGATCCCGCCGAGGCCGTGCGGAGCCGTCCCGGCGTCACGCGGTGGGTGTGGCGGTCCACCGCCGAGGTCTACCCGCGCCTGCTCGCCACGGGGGTGCGAGTCGAGCGCTGCTACGACATCGAGGCCGCCGAGACACTCCTCCTCGGCCACGAGGGGCGGTACGGGGAACCCCGCTCGGCCGCGGCCGCCCTGGCCCGGCTGCGCGGCGGCCCCGTACCGCCCGATCCCCCGCTGCGCTCCGCCGAACCGGGCTCCCAGTCCTCCCTGTTCGAGCCGCGGGGCGTCCCGCTGCCCCTGCCGGACCTCCTCGCGGTCTACGCCGAGCAGCAGCGGCGGCACGAGCGGGCCGAGCACCCCGAGCGCATGCGCCTGCTGACGGCCGCCGAGTCCGCGGGCATGCTGGTGGCCGCCGAGATGAACCGCGCCGGGCTGCCCTGGAGCGCCGAGGTGCACCGCGCGGTGCTCCACGACCTGCTGGGCGAGCGGTACGCGGGCGGCGGCGAGCCCCGCCGCCTGGCCGAGCTGGCCGACGAGGTGTCGGCCGCGTTCGGCAGACGGGTCCGCCCCGACCTGCCCGCCGACGTGATCAAGGCCTTCGCGCAGGCCGGCGTCAAGGTCTCCTCGACCCGCCGCTGGGAGATCGAGTCCGTCGACCACCCGGCCGTGAAGCCGCTGATCGAGTACAAGAAGCTGTACCGCATCTGGGTCGCCCACGGCTGGTCCTGGCTCCAGGACTGGGTGCGCGACGGCCGGTTCCGGCCCGAGTTCCTCGCGGGCGGGACGGTGACCGGGCGCTGGGTGACCAACGGCGGGGGCGGGCTCCAGATCCCCAAGGTGATCCGGCGGGCCGTGGTCGCCGACCCCGGCTGGCGGCTCGTCGTCGCCGACGCCGACCAGATGGAACCGCGCGTCCTGGCCGCCATCTCCCGCGACCCCGGGCTCATGGAGGTGGCCGGCCGGGAGAGCGACCTGTACCAGTCCGTCTCCGACCGCGCCTTCTCCGGCGACCGCGCCCAGGCCAAACTCGCCGTGCTCGGCGCGGTGTACGGCCAGACCTCCGGCGACGGCCTGAAGAACCTCGCCGCGCTCAGACGCCGCTTCCCCAGGGCGGTGGCGTACGTCGACGAGGCGGCCCGGGCCGGCGAGGAGGGCCGGCTCGTGCGGACCTTCCTGGGCCGGACCTGCCCGCCCGCGGCCCGGGGCTCGGACGACGCGACGGAGGAGGCCGGCATCCCGGCCACCGAGGACGACCAGCCCGACGGCGGCCAGTGGGTCCCCGGGTACGCCTCCACCAACGCCCGCGCCCGCGGCCGCTTCGCCCGGAACTTCGTCGTCCAGGGCAGCGCCGCCGACTGGGCGCTGCTGCTGCTCGCCGCGCTGCGGCGGACCTGTGCCGGGCTGGCGGCCGAACTGGTCTTCTTCCAGCACGACGAGGTGATCGTGCACTGCCCCCAGGAGGAGACCGAGACGGTCGTGGCGGCGATCCGCGAGGCGGCGGACCTGGCCGGGCGGCTGACCTTCGGGGAGACGCCGGTGCGGTTCCCGTTCACGACGGCGGTGGTGGAGTGCTATGCGGACGCCAAGTAGTCAGCCCTCGGCGGCCAGCAGCGCGCGGAGCTCCGCGACCACCGCGTGCTCGTCCGTCCCCTCCAGTGCCGCGAGCGCCCTGGCCCACGCCTCGCGCGCCTCGCCGGGACGCCCCCGCTCGCGCAGCAGCAGCCCGTTCTGGTGGCGGGCGAGACCGCCGGTGTAGTGGTCGGCGCGGGCGTCGGCCCGGCCCAGCAGCTCGGCGCACTCGCGGGCGGCCCGCCCGGTGCGGCCCAGCAGCCGCAGCGCGCGGACCAGGCCGAGCCGGGTCTGGGACTCGCCGTGCCAGTCGCCCTGGCCGCCGAGGACGCGCAGGCTCTCCTCGAAGTGCGGAAGGGCGGCGTCCGGTTCCCCGAGCCGCAGATGGGCGTAGCCGATGTTGCAGTGCGCCGAGTGGCGCACGATCACGGCGCCGATCTCCTCCCCGAGCGCGAGCGACCGCCGGTGCTGCTCGATGGCGGCCCGCGGGTCGGTGTGCTCGTAGAGGTTGCCGAGGTGGCTGCGGGTGACGGCCTCGCCGTACGGGTCGTCCAGCCTCCGCGCGTACTCCAGGCTCCGCGTCAGCGCCTCCGCCGCCTCGGCGTGCCGGCCGAGTCCCTCCAGCAGCAGGCCGCGGTTGTTGAGGCAGCGGCGGATCCAGGAAGGCTGGTCCAGCCGCCGCCAGAGGTCCAGCGCGCGGTCGTTGAGGGTGAGGGCGTCGCTCTGGCGGCCGGTCAGGAAGCGCAGCCCCGCGAGGTCGACCAGCGCGCACGCCTCCGCCGCCTCGTCACCGAGCCGCCGCGCCACCCGGAGGCCCACCCGCCCGAGCACCTCCATCTCGGCGACCCGTCCCCGGCGGTGCGCGTAGGGGAAGACCAGCCGGACCAGATCCGAGACCAGGGCGGCGCGCCCGCCGCACGGGTCGTCCGCGTGCCGCTCGACCAGGGTGACGAGGTTCGCCAGCTCCCGGTCGCCCCAGGCGAAGGCCTCCTCGGGGGTGTCGAAGGGGGCGACCGCGTCGGCGTGCGCAGGTGGGCCGGCGGGCCGGGCCGCGGTGGGGCGGCGGCGGTCGTCCTGGTCGGGGCCGGGGCCGAGGATGGCGGCGAGGGCGCGCTCGGCCACGGCGGCGTACCAGCGCAGCGCCGTGTCGGCGGCGTCGCCGGCGCTGTCCGCCTCCCGCTCACCGGCCCGTTCGCGGGCGAAGTCGCGCACCAGGTCGTGCGGTGCGTAGCGGCCGTACGCGATCTCTTCCAGCAGGGCCACGTCCACGAGCCGGTCCAGGGCGGCCTCGGTGCGCCTCTCGTCCGTGCCGGTGAGACGGGCGAGCAGGGGTGCGCCGTACGTGGGCAGGTCGAGGGCGCCGATGCGGCGCAGGGTGAGGGCCGCGTCCCGGTCGGCCTCGCGCGCGGAGCCCGCGAGCGCGTCCTGGGCGACGGCCAGGGAGCGGCGGACGCTCAGGTCGTCGTACTCCAGGTGCCGCAACCGCCCGTCCGCGGCGGCCAGTTGCCCGGCCAGGACGTCCGGCGTGAGGGCCTGACGGGCGGCCAGCCGGGCCGCGACGACGCGCAGGGCCAAGGGGAGGCGGCCGGTCAGTTCGACGAGGAGCCGGGCGGCGTCCGAGCCGTCCAGGCCGTCACGGCCCGAGGCCGCGCGCAGGAGGTCGGTGCTCTCCTCGTCCGACAGCGGGGCGAGCGGGAAGCGGGCGACTCCGTCGAGGGCGGTGAGCGGTGATCGGCTGGTGACGATGACCGCGCAGCCGGAGCCGCCCGGCAGCAACGGCCGAACCTGGGCGGCACTCGCGGCGTCGTCCAGCACCAGGAGCGTGCGGGTCGGGGCGAGCAGTGAACGCAGCAACGCGGCGGCCGCGTCCGGGAGTTCCGGGATGCGGCCCGGTTCGACACCGAGGTCGCGCAACAGGGCGGTGAGCGCCTGGCCCGGGGTGAGGGGGGTCATGCCGGGAGTCGCGCCGTGCAGGTTGAGGTGGAGCTGTCCATCGGGGAAACGTTCCGCCAACGCGTGCGCGACGTGCAGCGCGAGGGCGCTCTTGCCGACGCCGGGCATGCCGCTGATCACGGCGGTGGGATACGGGCCGGGCGCGGTGAGGGCACGGCACAGGGCGTCGCGCACGGCGTGCCGTCCCGTGAAGTGGGCCGGGGACGGGGGGAGTTGCGCGGGCCGGGGCGCCGCGGCGAGGGAAGGGGACGGGGCGCGTGCGGGCCGCTGGGGGCCGCGGTTTGCCGGGTCGGTGCTCGGGGGTGACTGGTGGCCGGGGGTACTCGGGGTCGCGTGCGCGGGCGGCTGGGGGACGGGGGCGTGTGGGGTTGCGGCCGCAGAGGGCTGAGAGTCCGGGGCATGTGAGGCTCCGACCGCAGACGACCGAGAGTCCGGGACATGGGAATCTCCGACCGCAGACGACCGAGAGTCCGGGACATGTAAGGCTCCGACCGCAGACGACCGAGAGTCCGGGGCATCCGGATCCAGGCCCGCAGACGACCCGGCACCCCGCCCCTCCGGGCCCGTGCCGGCGGACGACTGGCAGCCGGGGGCATCCGGGCCCGCGCCCCCAGACGACTGAGAGCCGGAGGCCGGTAGGGCTGCGCCCTCAGACGACTGAGAGCCGGAGGCCGGTAGGGCTGCGCCCTCAGACGACTGAGAGCCGGAGGCCGGTAGGGCTGCGCCCTCAGACGACCGGCAACCGGAGACACCCGGCCCCGCACCCTCGAACGACCCGGAACCACGCTCCCCCGAGCCCACATCCGCAGGCGACCGGGAAGCCCCTCCCTGCACCCGGGCGCCGTGCTCCCCCGCCCCTCCCGGACCGCCGTCCCCCAAGGCACCCCGCAACACCTCCACGTGGGCCTCGCGCACGCCCGGGCCCGGTTCGATGCCGAGTTCGTCGACGAGGCGGGTGCGCAGGTCACGGTGGACGGCGAGGGCCTCGGCGCGGCGGCCGGTGCGGTGCAGGGCGAGCATCAACTGCCGGTGGTACACCTCCCGCAGCGGATACTCGCTGGTCAGCGCCGCCAGCTCCGGCACCAACCGGTCCAGCCGGGCGCCGCCCAGGGCCAACTCGGCGTCGTAGCGCCACTCCAGGAGCAGCAGCCGGGCCTCGCGCAGGCGCCGTGCGAAGGCGTAGCCGCCCACCTCGGGCGGCAGTCCGGCGAGCGGCGCGCCCCGCCACAGGGCGAGCGCGGCCCGGCACTCCGCGACGACCCGCTCCCAGTCCTGGCCGGTGTGCGCGGCACGTGCCGCGGCCACATGGGCGTCGAAGACATGGACGTCCAACTCGCCCTCGTCGACACGCAGCACGTACCCGGAGGGCACGGTCCGCAGCCGCTCGGGGTTCCCCAGCAGCCGCCGCAGCCGGGCCACGTGGTTGTGCAGCGAGGCCTGCGCGGACACCGGCGGGGTCCCTCCCCACAGCGCGTCCTTGAGGGACTCGACGGAGACGACCCGTCCGGCGTCGAGCAGCAACGCGGCCAGCAGCACACGGGTCTTGGGGCTCCCGATGGCCCGGACCGTCCCTTCGCCCCGGCGACTCCCGCCGCTGGTCACGCCTCCGGCACCGCCCGGGATGTCGTCGTACAGCACCGGCGGCCCCAGCAGCCCGAACCGCAGGCCGTACCGTTCCCCGGAACCCCCGCCGGACCCCCCGCCGGGTCCACCGTCGCTGCCCGAGCAGGGAGATGCCGCCCCCATCGCGCCCCCGCCTTCCGCTCCGCCGCCCTGGACGTGATTCCCACCGTGACGGGTTTCCGCCCCTGGACAGCGGTTTTCCGTCACCTTCGTCCCCGCGTCCTCCGCCGGGATCCGCCGCCGCCCCGGCCTTCCTCGGCCCTGGTTCGGCGACTTCACGCCAATCGGCAGACGACGCAACGGAGAACCGTTGGCCACATGTTAGCGATCCGTTGGCAAAGCCTGATGTGATCGCTACATCGGATCTGGCCCGGCGGCGCGCGCGTCTGGACGCGCAACTCGGGGGAGTGTCGCCGCCGCGGCCGGATCCGGGTCCCGGTCGGCGGAGGTGAACGGCCGGGGCCCACTCAACCACTCACGCGACGCCGGCGACGCACGCCCGTCGGCGTCAGATGACGGGCGGACGCCCCAGCCGGGTGAGCCGCCACACCGTACGCCAGCGCATGGGCCGCCGCTCTCCCGCCGACTCCCGTACGCCTTCCACGAATCCGCCGAACCACGCCCGCAGCCCGGCGCCCGACCGGTTCCGCGCGAGGGTGAGCAGCACCCAGACCCCCAGATGGACGGGGACGAGCGGGAGCGGCAGCCGGCGGCGGGCCAGCCAGACCCGGTTGCGGGCGTTCACGCGGTAGTAGATGGCGTGCCGGGCGGGCGAGGTCTTCGGGTGCTGGAGCAGCAGTTCGGGCGCGTAGAGGATGCGCCAGCCCGCGTCGGCCGCGCGCCAGGCCAGGTCGGTCTCCTCGTGCGCGAAGAAGAACTCGGCGGGCCAGTCGCCGATCTGGTCGAGCATCGCCATCCGCAGCGCGTGCCCGCCGCCGAGGAACCCGGTGACGTACCCGCCCCGGTGAGGGTCCGACCTGCCGATCCGGGGCACGTGCCGCTGCTGCGTCTCGCCCAGCTCGTCGGCGATGCGGAAGCCGACGATGCCGAGCCGGTCGTCGGCGGCGTAGAGGTCCCGGACGCGGCGCAGCACATCGGGGTCGACGAGCAGACCGTCGTCGTCCAGGTCCACCACGACGTCGATGTCGCCGAACTCCCGCAGCCGCGCCAGGGCCGCGTTCCGCCCGCCGGGGCAGCCGAGGTTCTCGTCGAGCTCGATGAGGGTGACCTCGCCGGGCAGCGACAGCCGCCGGGCGAACTCGGGCAGCGGGCAGCCGTTGCCGACGATCACGATCCGCTCGGGCGGCACGTCCTGCTTGGCCACCGACTCCAGCAGCGCGTCGACCTCCTCGGGCCGGTTGCCCATCGTGACCACGGCGACGGCGATCCTGGGCGCCCCCATGTCCTCACCTCATCCCGGTCCGGCGGCTGACGGGCTGACGCGCGATGCTATCCGTTCACGGTAAAGACCCCTTAAGTACGCCTGTCGGACCGCGACGCGTCTACGCCGTTCGGCGGAGCCGCGACGGGTGCGTCCCGGCCGAGCGGGAGTCCCGCGCCGGTCGTCAGGCGGCGCAGCGCAGCATCTCCAGCGGGGGGTTGGCGTGGAAGTCCGCCCAGTACTCCGCGCCGTACGCGCGCAGGGCGGCGTCGGACACCTCCAGCGCACTTCGCGGGCCTGCCGACCACGACGCTCCTCGTCATGCACGAGCTGCCGCAGGGTGTGCCCGCACCCGACGTGCTCGCGGCGGCCGGGCTCTCGGAGGTCCGGCCCGGCCAGGAGGCCGAGACGATCGCGACGGCACCGCGGCTGCGCGGCACCGTCGAAGCCGTGAGCGCCAAAGCCGTCGCCCTGCGTACGACGGAGCCCGTCGGCGGGATCTTCGAGCTCACCACCATGGAGTGGGGCGGCACCGCGGCGATCGTCGTCGGCGGCCACCTCTACGGCCCCGACGGCGCGACGGTCCGGGACCGCGAGCAGCCCGCCTGGGAGGCCTGGGCCGCGAAACTGGCCGCGGGGTGACGGCCGCGGGGCGACGGCAGGGCGGGCTCCGGCCGGGCGGGCTCCGGCCGGGCGGGCTCCGGCCGGGCGGGCTCCGGCCGGGCGGGCTCCGGCCGGGCGGGCTCCGGCCGGGCGGGCTCCGGCCGGGCGGGCTCCGGCCGGGCGGGCTCCGGCCGGGCGGGCTCCGGCCGGGCGGGTTCCGGCAGGCCGCGGCGGGTTCCGGCGGTTCCACGCCCGTGGAGCGACGGGCACGGGGAACGGCCCGCCGGAGGGCGCGGGGCCCGCGCCCTGCTCAGCGGGCCGCGCGCTCCTCCACGGGGAGGTCGGCCGCCTCGGTCCCCACTGTCGGCTCCGGCGCGGCGGCCCGTCGCCGCGCCGGGCGGGGCAACGTGCCGTGTGCCGCCATGATCCCTGCGATGACCAGCACCGCCCCGAGCGGCTGGTTCCACGTCAGCCGCTCCCCGAGCAGGACCACGCCCGCCGTGACACCGACGACCGGGGTGAGATAGGTGACCGCGGCGGCGTTCACCGCACCCCACGCCTGGACGATGTTGTTGTTCCACAGATAGGCGAGGCCGGTGCTCAGGGCGCCCAGCGCCAGCATGCTCAGCGCGATCGGCGTGTCGACGCGGGGCGCGGGCGACGCCAGCCAGGGGGTGGCCGCCAGCATGATGAGGGCGCCGATGGTGACCTGCACGAAGGCGACGCTGACCGCCGGCAGCCCGTACGGGGTGATGTACCGACGCAGACAGACGAAGGCGACGCCGTAACAGGCGGTGGCGCCCAGGCAGGCGAGTTCGGCCAGGAGGTGCCCGCCGCCCCCGGCGAGTCCCCCCGGGCCGATCAGCACCAGCACCCCGGCGAACCCGGTGAGCAGACCCGCCGTACGGCGCTTGTCGAGCCGCTCGTCCGCCAGGGCGACCGCGCCGACCGCGAGGGTGAGCAGCGGAGTGGTGGCGTTGAGGATGCTCGCCATGCCGGAGTCGAGGTGCTGCTCGGCCCAGGAGAACAGCAGGAACGGCACGACGCAGAGCAGCACGGACACCACGGACAGCCGCAGCCACAGCCCGGCGTCCCGGGGGATCCTGCTGCGGGTCACCGCCATGACCGCGCAGAGCGCCAGCGCGCCCAGCACCAGCCGGCCCCAGACGACCTGGGCGGGCGTCAGCCCCTCCAGCGCGACCTTGATGAACAGGAAACTGGAGCCCCACGCGCACGCCAGCGCGACGAACTGTGCCCCGATGCGCACGCGCATGCCGACGCACCCCCCTTGATTCGTGTCGGTCCCTACTCCGCGGCGGCCGGGACCACCGGCGCCGCGATGGGCGCCACCGCGGGCGCCACGATCCGGACGTAGTCCTCCGTGGCCATGACCACCGACCGGTCCAGCCGGCCCGCGTTGAAGGCGATCTCCTCGTGGGCCGCGAGGAACTCCGCGTCCACCACGACGGGCAGCGTGCCGGACAGCGACAGCGGCGGGATGGCGCCGACGACGCAGCCGGTGAGCTGCTCGGCCAGGTCCGACGGGGCGAACCCGCCCTTCTTGCCCTCGACCGCGGCGACGACCTTCTTCAGGTCCGCGCGCCGGTCGCCCGCCAGCACGGCCAGCACCGCCGGGGACTCGATCCCCTTCACCCGGCACACGAGCGCCTTCGCGCCCTGCGACACGGTCGTGCCGCGCACCGCGGACACCTCCTCGGAGCGCCCTTCGGCCGGGTGCTCGACCACGCGGTACGTGGCCTTCTCGCGGTCGAGGAGGTCGAGGATCTGCTCAAAGGGACTCAACTGCGGCCTCCCGGGGCCTGGGTGGGCGTACGGCCACGGAGCGGGGCCGCGTAGCACCGCTCCAGCCGGCTGACGAAGGTGTCGACGAAGGACGGCGGCGCATCGGTCCAGGAGCGCCAGTCACGCGTCGCCTCCGCAAGGTACGACATGCGCCGCACGTGCTTCCAAGTCCCGTCCCCCGTAGGGGCATCGGGGTCCGCGGTGAGGTCGACGGGGAGATGGGCGCGCAGCGCCTCCAGGTAGTCGGCGTAGACCCCGCTGCCGAAGTTCACCCGGGCGACCCCGTGCGCCGGCAGGGAGGCGAGGTCGACCCGTGAGATCGAGCTGCCGCCGTGCACGACCAGGGCGCGGCCGGTGCCTTCCAGGACGCCGGTGAGGGTCTGGACGAGTCCGTGGTCGATCGCCGCGTACCGGTGCTCGCGCGCCGGTTCGGTGGCGAAGACCTCGTCCCACAGGTCGGTCTTGCGCCGGACCTTGGCCAGCCGGCGCTCCAGCCACTCCCTCTCCAGGGCGTCGAGCAGCGGCCGCTGGAACACCGGGACGCGGGTCCGGGCCTCGCGGAACACCGCGTCGAGCCGTGGCCCGGCGTCCGGCCCGTCCCCTGCCGTCGTGGCCCGGCGGGCCAGCGCGGCCACCAGCCGGTGCTCGGCCGAGTAGCCGGGCAGTCCGGAGTCGGTGAGGTCCTTCTCGACGCGCGCGCAGGCCTCGGCGAAGGCGTGCAGGTCGTCGCCGGTGGCGCGGTCGTCCAGCAGGCCGACTTCGGCCAGCGAGCGGCGGGTGGCGGCGAAGCCGTAGTCGAAGCTGTGGAACTGGCCCACGTGGGCGCCCACCAGGTCGAGGTCCGTGTCCTCGACGAACCGGGTGAAGTCGCTCGGGGTCGTCTTGTTCCACTTGCGCAGCCCGGCCCCGTCGATGGAGCCGATCTCGCCCTCGACGAGGACGCCGTAGCGCCGGGCCAGTTCGGTGGCGGCGTTGGTGAAGAGGACGTTCTGGTGGAGCGTGCGGCCGGACCCGTCGACCATGACCGAGTCGAAACCGGCCTCGCAGGCGGCCTGGATCACCTCGTGGTCGTCCGCGTGGTCCAGGTGCAGCCGCAGCCGGGAGCCGAGCGCGGTGTTGAGCCGGTCGACGTCCTGCCGGAGCGTGGCGAACACCCCGGCGACGGCGGCGGCCGGACCCCGGCCGACGCTGTCCGCGACGAACAGCAGGGCCTCCTGCGGCGAGATCTCGCAGTACACCTCCCGCCGCGTGCGCGCGGAGAGCAGGGCGTACGGCAGCAGCATGGAGGGGTGCTTCACGTTGAAGTTCGGCACGGTCCCGGTCCACCGGGCGGGGGCCGCCGCCGCTTCCCGGGCCGGTGGTGTGCCGGGGCGACGATTGCGCAGTTCCCAGTGGAACTCGTGCCGCACGCGCTGCACTTCGGCGAGGAAGTCGGGCAGGTCCGTGTCGCCGGGCGACAGGGTGCGCACCAGCGGGCCGAGGGCGCGCGGGTCCAGGGCTCGGGGGTCCTCGACCATGAAGACCACGCCGAGCAGGGGGTCGTCGCGGCGCAGCGCCTCGGTGCGGCGAGCCGCCCAGGACATCGCGGCCAGGCCGCTGACCGGGAGTTCCTCACAGACGAACGCCACCGACTGGGCGGCGAGCGTGTCGAGCACGCGCTCGCAGGACAGCCGCTCGTCGGCGATGACCGTCCGCAGGTCGAGCCGTTCCAGGAGCGGCCGGGCCCACTCGGTGTGCCAGACCTCCGCGCCGATCACGGCGTGCGGCACATCGGCCCGGCGCGGCCGGACGACGGTGTTCAGCACGCCGGGCGGCAGCGGTGGCCGGGACCCCCGACGGGCCGTCGGGCCCACGGGCGAACCCGGGGCGTCCGCGCGGCTCCCGGGAGTCACCGTGCCCACCGGAGCCAGGACGACGGCGGAGCCCACGGCGCCGACCACGGCGCCGCTGCCCGCCCGGTCCTCCGAACCCGCGATACCGACCGCAGCGCCGCCGCTCGCCAGAGCCTCCGAACCCGCAGTACCGGCCATGCCGACCGCGACACCGGCCCCCACACGGGCCACCGGACCCACCGCACCAGTCGCGGCAGCACTGCTCGCCAGAGCCTCCGTACCCGCAGTACCGGCCATGCCGACCGCGACACCGGCGCCCACACGGGCCACCGAACCCACCGCACCAGTCGCGGCAGCGCCGCTCGCCAGGGCCTCCGCATCCGCCGTGCCGAGCGCGGCGGCGCTCGCCCGAGTCGCCGTACCCGCCACACCGACCGCAGCCGGAGCACCTCCCCGGGCCGCCGTACCCGCCGCACCCGCCACGGCGGGAGCACCGGCCCGGGCGGCCGTACCCGCCACACCAGCCACAACCGGATCACCCGCCCGGGCCCCCGTCCCCGCGGAACCCATCGCGTCCGGGGCCACCGCCGGGCCCGACGTGTTCGCCGGAGTCGCCGTGCTCATCGGAACACCTCCCCCAGCAGGCGGGCCGCGGCCGGTGAGTCGACGTAGGCGTCGAAGGAGTAGGCCAGCCGGTCCAGGGTGTGGTGCCGGAGCAGGTCGGCGACCTCGGCGCGGACCGCCGTGGGCTCGGCGCGGCGCAGCACGACCTTGGCCACCAGCCGGGCCACCTCGCGCATCTCCGCCTCGCGCAGCCCCCGCCTGGTCATCGCCTGGACGCCGAGCCTGAGGCCGTGCAGCCCGTTGGCGCCCGGTACCTCGATGTTGGTGGTGCGGATGCCGGCGTGCGCCAGGTCGCCCAGGGACAACCGCAGCGCGTCGGCGGCCGACCCGGTGATGATGTGCACCTGGTGGGTCTCGGTGAATCCGAACGACTCCCCGGAGACCCGCACCCCTTCCTCGTGCAGGGCGTGCGCGAGGGCCTGGGAGTTGGCGAGTATCTGACGCGCGTAGTCATGGCCATAAAGGGCGATCTCGGACAGGGCCACGTACATGGGCGCGATCAGCTCGGCGTGCGAGTTGCTCTGCATCTGCGGGCAGACCCAGTCCGACACCGCCCTGAGCTTGGGGTGGTCGGCGTCCCGGAAGGCGATGTACGCCTTCTGCGGTCCGGCGATGGTCTTGTGGGTGTTGCCGTGCACGGCGTCCGCGCCGAGCAGCGTCGGCTGCGGCAGCGCCCCGCCCGCGATCAGGGCACCGTCGTGGCTGGCGTCGTACGCGAGGAAGACGCCCTCGGGCAGCGCGGCCCTGATCTGGGCGAGCGGCTGCCAGCGCAGTTTGAACGACTGGTCGAGGATGACGAGTTTGATCTCCGGGTGCTCGGCGCACAGCGTGGCCAGCCGGTCCACGTCGATGAGCAGGGTCCGGTCGACCATCGGCAGGTGGTAGGTGTTGACGCCGGCCGCGGCGGCCAGCGACTCCAGCGCGAAGTGGCCGCCGTCCTTGTGCGCGAAGTGCACGAAGCCGTCGCCGCGCCCGCAGGTGCCCAGCAGTACGGCCTGCTCGGCGACCGAGCCGCCGTTGGGCCGCCAGTCGAAGGTGGCCGCCTCGAAGAGCTGCCGGCCGATCCCGGTCAGCTTCCCCACCAGGGAGGAGTTCGCGCCGGAGTCCGGGAAGGCCCACTCGCCCGCCTCGGTCGGGTACGGCGGGGCGAACTCGTAGAAGCCGCCCTGCAGTCCGCTGCCGAGCATCCGTACCAGCTTGCTCGGGTAGTTCTCGCTGGCCGTGAGGCTCAGGTGCTGTTCCCGGTAGGTGTTGTCGAGCACGAAGTCCGAGGCGAGCCGCTCCAGCAGGTGCGCCACCCGGTCGTCCGACCACGCCTGGCCGAACACACCGTCGATGTCATTTCCCGAAGCCTCGTCGATGATTCCCTCGGCCGCCTCGACCGCCGCCTGTGCTTCGTCGTCGACAAAGCCGATACCACTGTCTTGTTCTGCGGCACGCATGAATCATCCCCGTTGCATGTCGAAAAGAACCGAAAAAGAAAAAGAAGAGTCGCCGGAAAGGGGCGAAGGGGAAGACACCCGCGCACGGCGCTGTGTGGGGTGGTGGTGCATCGAAACAAAACCGGACCCGGCTGTCGATGCTCTGCGGCGATCCGCCTCCGCCCCGGGAATCCCGGGGCCCCCTTCCGAAGGCATCCGCACGTCAATGGCGGCGACTGTACACGGCCGGGAATATCTCCGGCCTACCGCAATCCAGCCACTCTGCGACCCGCCTCGCCCCGCCCTGCAGAAAGTGCGCAGTTCGGTCAGATCGGCCAGGATGCCCGCCCAGAGTGCCCGAATTACGCCCGCAGATCCCGTAATCCCAGGCACACGGAGCAGTCCGTGAGGCAGCCGATACCCCGTCCCGGCAATGACTCGAATCCGCCCACCCGACAAACCGGTTTCCAGCCTTGGCCACACCTTCACGCGCCCCGCGATGACCGGAAACATGCAGGTCGGAGCGGCCCTCATGGACGGGCCAGAAGGACGCTCTTGGACAGTGCGGGCGCCCGTACGGCGGCCTGCACCTCCTCGGACGCCGCCGAAGAAGGGCGGCCGGCCCGGCGACCGCCCCGCCCCTGGAATCCCCGGTACCGCGCAACCGCACTTCAAACATCGAGATTCAGTCATTACATGCACAGAATCGGCCGATTAAGCACCCGACCATAAGCCCGCCGAACGCACGATATGCCCGAATCGGCCCCTCAGAATTCCGCTGTCCGTATTCCGGAATGTCATTGCGGATTCCTCTGGTCGTCATGCACCATCCACACCGCCGGGGGGCACGGAGACGCTCCTCGCCGGGCGTGATCACGTCCGTGCTTCGCAAAAGAAAGGTCATGCGTGCTGCCTGAACCTTCGTTGACAGCAGGATCCGGGGCCAGCGTCGCGGAAACCTTGTTCAACGCCTTATTCACCCGGGGCCATTCGCACTTCACCGGCGTACCGTGTTCCCTGCTCAAGGGATTCTTCCGGTTGCTGGAGGACCCCGGATGTCCGGCCTCCTACATCCCGGCGCCACGCGAGGACAGCGCCCTCGGGGTGGCCTCCGGTCTCGCCGTGGCGGGGGCCAGGCCCGTCGTCCTCATGCAGAACTCGGGCCTCGGCTACTCGCTCAACGTCCTCACCTCGTTCAACCTCATCTACGACGTCCACCTGCCGATCGTGGTGAGCTGGCGCGGCCACGACGGCAACGACGCCGTCGAGCACGACGTCATCGGACGGGAACTCACCCGGCTGCTTGACGTGTTCGGGATTCCCTGGACCGTGCTGGACAACGAGCACCCCGATGACTCCGCGGAGGCGTTCCTCAAACAGTACGACTCCGGCCGGAGCACCGCCGTGCTGATCGTCCGGGAAGGGATCTGAGCGTTGCTGGACATCCGTGACGCCCTGGGCGCACTGCTGGAACGCGAGTCCACCGCCCTGACGGTGACCACCTGCGGCTACATCACACGCGACGTGTACAACATCCGCGATCGCGCCAACCACTTCTACCTCGTCGGCTCCATGGGCATGGCCGCGCCGATCGGGCTCGGCATCGCCCTGGCCCACCCGGACCGCCGGGTGCTGGTGCTGGACGGCGACGGCTCGTTCGCCATGAACCCGGGCTGTCTGCCGATGGTCGCCGAGCACCGGCCGAACCTCGTCCACGTCGTCCTCGACAACGGCGCCCACGAGAGCACCGGCGGCCAGCGCACCGTCGCCCTCGGCGACCCGGCGGCCATGGCCCTCGCGGCCGGTTACGCCGCCGCCCACACCGTGGACGACCTCGACCAACTGGCCGCCCTGGACCTGACCGGCACACCCACGCTGGTGCGGATCCGCTGCAAACCGCGCAGCCACCCCGCCGGAAAGCGCGTGGAACAGACGCCGCAGCAGCTGGTGGAGCGCTTCCGCGCCCAACTGGCCGACCCGGCGGCGCATCTGGAAGGAGCCGTGTGAAACCCACCCTGCTCGACTGCACCCTGCGCGACGGCGGGAACCAGAACGACTGGCAGTTCACCGCCACCGACGTCGACACCATCGTGAGCACCCTGGACGCCGCCCGCGTCGACGTCATCGAGGTCGGCTACCGCGGCGGTTCCGGGAGCAAGGCCAGCGCCACGGCGGGGCCCTCGGCGCACTGCACGCCCGAGTACCTCGCGGCGCTGCCGGCCGTCTCGCACGCCGAGCTGGCCGTGATGGTCGTCCCCACCGTGTGCCCGGTGAGTGCCATGGACGACCTGCCCGACAGCCCGGTGTCCATGGTGCGCGTCGCCGCCTACCCGTGGAACATCGACGGGGTCCCGGAGTACGTCCGTGCCGTGCGGGCCCTCGGCCTCAAGGTCGGCGTCAACCTGATGGCCGTCAGCTACACCACCCTGGAGCAGCTGGCCGAGGTCGCCGCCGTCGTCGCCGCGGAGGCGCCGGACGTCTTCTACATCGCCGACTCCTTCGGCGCGCTCACCCCGGACGACGTCCGCCGGCGGATCGAGCTGCTGGCCGAGCGGCTGCCGACCCCGCTCGGCATCCACGCCCACAACAACCTGGGCCTCGCCGCGGCCAACGCCGTGGCCGGCCTGGACGCGGGCGTGAGCTGGCTGGACGCCTCGCTGTGCGCCATGGCCCGGGGCGCCGGGAACCTCGCCACCGAGCAGGCCGCGGCCTTCCTCACCGCGTGGCCCAAGTACGACACCCACGCCGATCTGCCCCTGGTCTGCGAGGCCGCCGAGTACGTGGCCGAGCAGGTGCTGCCGCGCCCCATGACGGTGCGGCGGGCGGAGATCGCGGCCGGGATCAACGACCACCACTTCTACTTCCAGGACCGCATCGAGAAGATCAGCGCCCGCCACGGGCTCGACCCGTGGGAGGTCGGGCGCCGGATCGGCGCGGCCCGGCCGCGCAAGGTCCTCGACGAGACGGTCGAGGACGTGTGCCGGGAACTCGCCGGACAGACCGAACACACCAACGGAGGGGACGCATGACCGGGAGACGACCGCAGCAGGAACGGAACGAGGCACCGGCCGGGGCCGCACAGCGGCTGCGCGCGGCGCTCGCCGCCCCGCGACTGACACGTGCCATGGGCTCGCACAGCCCGCTCAGCGCGCGGCTCGCCGAGGAGGCCGGCTTCGACGTCGTCTGGTCCAGCGGCCTGGAGATCTCCGCCGCGGCCGGCGTCCCCGACGCCAACATCCTCGCCATGGGCGAGTGCCTGGAGGCGGCGGCCGACCTCGCCTCCGCTGTGGACATCCCCGTCCTCGCGGACTGCGACTCCGGGTTCGGCAACGTCAACAACGTCATCCACATGGTGCGCTCCTACGAGGCGCGCGGTGTGGCCGGCGTGTGCATCGAGGACAAGCAGTTCCCGAAGCTCAACAGCTTCATCGAGGGCAACCAGGACCTCGCCCCGCTGCACGACTTCGCGGGCAAGATCCGGGCCGCGACCGAGACCCGCACCGACATGCTCGTGGTGGCCCGCCTGGAGGCGCTGATCTCCGGGCAGGGCATGACCGAGGCACTTCGCCGGGCCGACGTCTACGAACGGGCCGGGGCGGACGCCCTGCTCATCCACTCCAAGCGCAAGGACCCCGAGGAGGTCTTCGCCTTCCGCGAGGCCTACCGCGGCGACCTCCCGGTGATCGTCGTGCCGACCACCTACAACCAGGTCACCGTCGAGGAGCTGGAGCAGCGCGGCTTCGCCATGGCGATCTACGCCAACCAGGCGCTGCGCAGCTCGATCCGGGCCATGCGGGAGACGCTCACCCGGATCATGCGGGACGGCACCACGCTGAACGTGGAGCCGGAACTCGCGCCGCTCAAGGAGATCTTCGACCTGCAGCGCATGCCCCAGATGCTGGAACAGCAGGACCGCTACGAGTCCCTGGGACGCGAACTCGCGGAGGCCGCACAGTGACCACCCGCCCCACCACCCTGTGGCTGGACTTCCACGGCACCCGGCTCGACCTGGAGGTGGCGCCCGGTGCCGGCGTCGAGGACGCGCTGGCCTTCCTCGCCACGCACCTGACCGCCGAGGAGGCCAAGCCCGACGAGACCGGCCGCGAGCCGGTCGCCACACTGCGCGTGCACGCCCCCGACCCGGAGCTCCTCGCGCCTCCGGCCGGGACCGCGCAGGAGGACATCTACCTCCGCAAGAGCGCCAGCGCGTTCTTCACCGTGCCGGCCCGGCGCGCCGAGGTGGACGGCCGGGAGTACCTGGAGTGCACCAAGACCGGCACCCGTTTCCGCTTCGACCGCGCCGCCCGCGTGATCGACGTGACGCTCGGCGCCGGCGGGCACATGGACCTCGTCGAGCTGGTGCGCGACCTGGTGCTGAAGCACCAGGAGAACACCGGCGCCGCGGTGCTGCACGCCACCGCCGCCTACCGCGACGGCGAGGTCGTCCTGGTCACCGGCGCGAAGGGGGCCGGCAAGAGCACGGTGCTCCTGGAGCTGGTGGAGCACTTCGGCTACCAGGTGCTCAGCGGCGACAAGACCGTGCTGCACGAGCTGCCGGACGGCTCGGTCGTCGCGGCCGGCTGGCCCGACTACCCGCACCTCGGCTACGGCACCGTCGCCAAGTACCCCGGCCTCCGCGAGATCGCGGGCATCGGGGACGACTACGTGCCCGCCGAGGGCCACGCCTTCTCCCCGGTGGGGAAGTTCGCGGTGGACCCGCTGCCGTTCCGTGAGCGCTTCCCGAGCGCACCGGTCGGCGTGCGGGTGCCCGTCGCGGCGATCCTGCACCCGGCCATCGGCCCCGGCGAGCACACGGTCGTCGAGCCGCTGACCGGCAGCCGCGCCGACCACGCCGAGGTGCTGCGCGCCAACGTGGAGTCGGCCTTCGACGGCGCCAACGCCGGCTGGCACCACTACCTCGACGACGGCCGCGCCGCCCACACCGCCCAGGTCGCGCGCATCACGGACGTCCTCGCCGGGGTGCCCGCCTGGACGCTGACCGGCCCCGGCGACCTGACGGCCGAGAACACGCCGGCGGCGATCGCCGGGCCCGCGGAGGTGGCCCGGTGATCGAACTGACGGTGGAGAGCACCGGCCTCAACTCCCACTACGACCTCACCGACCGGATCGCCGCCACGCTCCAGGAGCACGGCACGGGCGACGGGCTGGCCGGGGTGTTCGCGCACGGCAGCACCATCGGGCTGACCGTCATGCGCTACGAGCCGGGCGCCGTGCAGGACCTGCTGCGGACCCTGGAGCGGATCGCCCCCGAGTCCCCCGCCGACGGCAGCCGCTATCTGCACGAGCTGACCACCGCCGACCCCAACGGCTTCTCCCACCTGAAGTCGTCGCTGCTCGGCACCAGCCTGCTCGTGCCCTTCCGGGAGGGCCGCCTCGCGATGTCGCCGAGCCACCGCGTGGTCCTCTTCGACTTCGACCTGAAGCCCGCCACCCGGCGCGTCTTCGTCGACGCGCCCCGGACCGCGGCGCCCGTCCCCGACACCGACACGATCAAGGAGAACAGCCGGTGAAGCTGCGGCTGGCCACACCCGGGCCCACCGAAGTCCCGCAGCGCCTGCTGCTGGCCGGGGCCCGCGAGATCATCCACCACCGCTCCACCGAGATGGAGCAGCTGATCCACGAGATCAGCGGCGGCCTGCCCCCGCTGTTCGGCACCAGCGCCCCCGTGTACACCATCGCCTCCTCCGGGACCGGCGCGATGGAGGCCGCGGTCGCCAACTGCTTCTCGGCCGGCGACGAGGTCCTCGTCGTCTCCAACGGCTACTTCGGCGAACGCTTCCAGGCGATCTGCACCTCGTACGGCCTCGTCGTCCACGTCGTGGAGAGCGACTGGGGCACCAGCGCCGACCCCGAGCGGGTGGCGGCCGCCTACCGTGAACACCCGGAGATCAAGGGCGCGTTCGTCGTCTACAGCGAGACCTCCACCGGTGCCCTCAACGACGTCGAGGCGATCGGGCGGATCTTCCGCGACACCGACGTGGTCGTGGTCGTGGACGCCATCAGCGGTCTGCTGGTGCACCCGCTGGAGATGGACGCGTGGGGCCTGGACGTGGTCCTCGCCGCCTCCCACAAGGGCTTCATGCTTCCGCCGGGGCTCGCCTTCGTCGCCCTGTCCGACAAGGCGTGGACGGCCGTCGAGCGCTCCACCGGACCGAACTACTACTGGTCCTTCGAGCGGCTGCGGCACTTCTACCCGATGTCGTCCTCGTCCCCCGCGGTGTCCCTGCTGCTCGCCCTGCACGAGTCGCTGAAGATGCTGGACGAGGAGGGCATGGAGGCCTTCCGCAGGCGCCACGCCGTCCTGGGCAGGGCCGCCGAACGCGGGCTGCTGAAGCTGGGCTTCAGCACCTTCGTCCAGGCCCCGCACCGGCGCAGCCACGTCATCACCTCGGCGCTCGCGCCCGAGGGCATCGACACCGGCCGGCTGCTGAAGACGCTGTCCACCTCGTACGGTGTCACGATGACCGGCGGCCAGGCCCACCTCAAGGGCAAGCTCATCCGGGTCGGGCACGTGGGCGCGGCCGACGCCCTCGACCTGAGCGGCATCTTCGGTGCCCTGGAGATGGCCCTGCTCGACCTCGGCCACACGTTCACGCCGGGCTCCGGCGTCGGCGAGATCATCCGTACGTTCCACGAGGAGGGCCGCTGATGCTCGTCCTGTTCCAGCGGGAGACCTGCCCGGACTGCAAGCCGGTGCGCGAACTGCTCACCAGGCTCCAGGTCTCCTACATCAACATCAACGTGCCCAAGCCGCGCGAGGAGCGGCACGAGCTGATCCGCACCACGGGCAGCAAGTTCATCCCGGCCCTGGTGGACGGCGCCACGGTCATCCCGGGCAAGCTGCGGGAGAACGCCGACATCATCGCCTACCTCAAGGAGCGCTTCGGCGACCCGGAGGCGGTGGCGCCCGAGGCGGCGACCGCCGGGGACGCACAGCCGGAGCCCGTGGCATGACCTTCGGGCAGCAGGTGCCCGCGACACCGCGGATCGCGGTGCTCGCGGGCACCCCGCAACTGGTGCGCGCTGCCCGCGCCCTGGGCATCGACACCGTCTTCGTGCACGACGCGGCGCAGCCGGCGCCACCGGTGGCCGCGGAGGCCGACACCGCCCTGGCGGCCCCCCTGGCCGACACCGGCGCACTGCACGCGGCCCTGGCGCCGCTGCACGCCGAACGCCCCTTCGCCCGCGTCCTGTCGCTCACCGAAAGGGGCCTGCTGCCGACGGCCGCGGTCGCCGAGCGGCTCGGCCTGCCCGGCAACTCCCTGCACACCGTGGGGCTGTTGCAGGACAAGCGGCGCATGCGGGAACTCCTCAACGCCCGCGGCATCGGCCCCGTGCACACCGCCGCCCCGCGCGACCCGGCCGACCTCGCCGCGTTCTGCCGTACGACCGGAGGGCCGGTCATCCTCAAACCGGCGGCGGGCACCAGCAGTCAGGCCGTCTTCAAGGTGGCCGGGCCGCGGGACGCCGAGGACGTCTGGCGGGCTTTCGAGGCGGCGGGCGGGCTCCGGCCGATCGCCGAGGAGTACCTCGACGGGCCCGAGATCAGCGTGGAGAGCTTCTCGTACGACGGGAAGCACACCGTGCTCGCGGTGACCGACAAGCTGGTCGGCAGCGGGTTCGTGGAGACCGGGCACACCCAGCCGAGCGCCCTGCCCCCGCCCGTGCTGGCGGAGACCGCCGCGCTCGTCCGGGCCTTCCTGGACGCCGTCGGCCTGACGGAGGGCCCCGCCCACACCGAGGTCAAGATCACCCGGAAGGGCCCCCGGATCCTGGAGTCGCACAACCGCATCGGCGGCGACAAGATCCGCGAACTGCTGCGCCGCGCCTACGGACTGGACGTGGTGGCCCTCACCGCGGGCTGCCCGCTCGGGCTGCTCCGCCCGCCCGCCGACCCACCCGTGGCCCGCCGGGGAGCGGCCATCCGCTTCCTCACCCCACCGCCCGGAACGGTCCGTGACATCGCCCTGCCCGACACCGACGGCACCACCGCCGAGATCCGGCTGGACGTCCAGGTCGGCGACCGGGTCCGCCCGGTGCGCAGCTCGCAGGACCGCGCCGGATACGTCATCGCCGACGGCACGGACGCGGCCGACGCCGCCCGGGTCTGCGAGGCGCTGGCGGACCGGGTGCGGATCGGGACGAGCGGGTGAGACCGGTGCGCCACGCCGTCGTGACCGACATCCACGGGGACACCGCGCGGCTGCGCGCCGTGCTCGACGGCATCCGTGAGCAGGGCGTGGACCGCGTGGTCTGCCTCGGTGACGTCTTCGAGTGCCGCGTCGGCAAAGGGGAGGTCGCCGGGTAC
Source organism: Streptomyces sp. SudanB52_2052 (assembly GCF_964272415.1). Taxonomy (NCBI): domain Bacteria; kingdom Bacillati; phylum Actinomycetota; class Actinomycetes; order Kitasatosporales; family Streptomycetaceae; genus Streptomyces; species Streptomyces sp. SudanB52_2052. Next base: position 4,056,334 of record NZ_OZ186796.1, read on the forward strand.
GCGTTCGACGGCCGGCTGACCGACGTCTTCGACCCGGACCCCGACCTCGCCCGGCTCCTGGACGGGGTACGGCTGGTGCGGGGCAACCAGGAGGAGCGGATCCGCGCCCTCGTGCCCGACCCCCACCTGCCCGACTGGAGTCGCCCGCTGCTCGACGCCCCGCTGGAGCACCGCACCGACTTCGCGCTGTACTGCCACGGCCACCCGCTGCCCTGGCGCGAACTGGAGCCGGGGCGGTGGTGCCCGGCCGACGCGGACTTCCCCGGGCGGGCCCTGGTGCACGGGCACCACCACCGCAGCGCGCTGTACCGGCTGTGGCCCGACGGCACCGGCCCGGTGCGGGTGGAGCGCCTGCCCGTACGGTTCGGGGAGCCGGTCCCGCTCGCACCGGACGGCCGCTACGTGATCAACGTGGGCTCCGTCACCGGCTGCGCCCCGGACCGCGGACCCTCCCCCGCCTGGGCCGTCGTCGACGAGGCCGCCGCCACCGTCACCTACCACCACGCCTCACCCCCTACGGAGATCAAGTGACCCGGCAGGTACTCCTGCTCAACTCGGACAAGCCCGAGGTCCTCCAAGCGCTGGCCCGCCGCCCGGACGTCACCGTCCGCGTCATGACCCGAAAGGTCTACGCCGACCTGTACCGGGGGCACGAGGTGGCGTACGTCGACAGCTTCGCCGACCTGACGCAGGTCGAGCAGGCGGCGTACGAACTCGCCGCGCACGGGCCGGTCGACCACGTCGTCGCGGCCACCGAGAAGAGCGTCGTCGCGGCCGGCCTGGTGCGTGCGCTGCTCGGGGTGCCCGGGCCCGGCTTCGACGCGTCCCTGTGGGGCGCCCACAAGCGGGCGATGAAGGACAGGCTGCGCGCCGCCGGTCTCCCGGTGACGGACCACGCCCAGGCCGCCACGGTCGACGACGTGCCCCGGGCGGCGGAACGGACCGGCTGGCCGGTCATGATCAAGCCGGTGTTCGGCTCCGCCTCGAAGTGCACCTACCGGGTCGACTCCCCCGAGGAGTTCACAGCACGGCACCGGGCCGGCGGCTTCGCCGACCTCGCGGAGCAGCGGCTGCCCGTCCAGGTGGAGCGCCTGGTGCGGTTCACGCACGAGTACCACTGCGACGGCGTCGTCCACGACGGCGAGGTGGCCCGCGCGGCCGTCTCCCGCTACTTCCTCCCTCCGCTGCGCACCTCGCCGAACCTGAACAGCGGGTACATCGCCGACCAGACGGACCCGTTCTCGCGGGACGTGCTGGACCTGCACGACCGGGTGGTCGCCGCGCTCGGCCTGCCGGCCGGGGTGACGCACCTGGAGGTGTTCCGCACGCAGGACGGGCCGGTCATCGGCGAAGTGGCCGTACGGCCGGGCGGCATGGGCATCTCCCGGATGTGGTGGCACGCGTTCGGGGTGGACCTGTGGGAGGAGTTCGTCCGGGTCTCGACCGGTGAGCGGCCCAGCCGTCCCGACCGCGCCCCGCGCCCTGAGACGGTCGGGCGCACCCGGCTGCCCGCGTTGCCCGGCCTGCGGGAGCGGGTCCTGGCGGTGCCCGGTGTGCTGGAGGTGCTGACGCCTGAGGAGTGCGCCAGTCCGGGGCGCCTGGAGGCGTACTTCACGGCCGCGGACGAGGCGGCCGCGGAGGCGTTCATCGCCCGACTGCACGAGATGGCGGTCCCCGCGGCATGAGCACCTCCGCCCGGAGCCGGACGCGCGCCCTGCTCGACGCCGCTCTGCCCCCTCCCGGCGAGCCCCGGCTGCTCGCCCTGTCCTGGCTGCTGAAGACGGTCGGCAGCGGGCTCTATCTGACGACCAGCACCCTGTTCTTCACCCGGGTGGCCGGCCTGCCCGTCCACCAGGTGGCCTCCGGCCTCACCGTAGCCGGGATCGTGGCGCTGGCCGGTGCCGTACCGCTGGGCAGGCTGGCGGACAGGTTCGGCCCCCGGCGCACGTACACCGTCCTGCTCGGCGTCCAGTTCGTCACGATGGCAGCGCTGGCCTTCGCCCGCGCCTTCCCGGCGTTCCTGGCACTGATCCTGGTCTTCCTCCTCGCCGAGCAGGGCAGCACCGCGGCCCGCGGCGCGCTGGTCGCCACGGTCGGGGAGGAGGCCGTGGGGGTCCCCCCGGGCGAGGGCGTTCGAGCGTGGGGGAGGGTGCGGCTGCGGGCCTACCTGCGTGTGGTGACCAACATCGGCATCACCCTCGGCGCGGCGGCCTCGGCACTGGTCATCCAGGCCGACACCGAGGCCGGGTACATGGCCCTGCTGTGGTGCACGGCGCTGACCTACCCGGCGGCGGCGCTGCCGCTGCGCTGGCTGCGGGCGCGCGAGACCCGCCCGGCGTCGGCCGGGAAGGCGGAGCCCACCGGTTCCGGCTGGCAGGTGCTGCGCGACCGGCGGTACGCCGCCGTCACCCTGATCTGCGGGGTGCTGTCCCTGCAGGCACAGGTGCTGTCGTTCGCCGTGCCGCTGTGGGTGCTCCAGCACACCGAGGCGCCGCCGGTCCTGGTGTCGGGCATCGTCGCCGTCAACACGGTGATGGTGATCTGCCTGCAGATCCGCTTCAGCCGCGGCGCCGAGGACGACCGCCGGGCCGCCCGCATGTGCCGCAACTCCGGGATCGCCCTGTTCGCCGCGTGCGCGCTGGTGGCGTTCACCGGCGGGCTGGGCGGCTGGCCGGCGACGCTGCTGCTCCTGCTGTTCGCGGCCGCGCTCACCTTCGGCGAACTGTGGCTGTCCGCAGGCTCCTTCGGCCTGAGCTTCAACCTGGCCCCCGAGGGCATGCACGGCCAGTACCAGGGCTTCTTCTCCCTGGGCCGCGGCGCGGCGACGGCGGTGGCCCCGGCCCTGATAGCGGTCCTCTGCCTCGGCGCCCACCCACGGGAGGGCTGGCTCGTCCTGGGCACCCTGTTCGCCTTGGCGGGGGCAGCGGCGCCGCTGGCGTTGCGGGTGCGGGGGGTGGGGGTGCGGGAGCCGTCTCTGTCTTCTGCGGCGAAGTGAAGGGTTCCCGGGCTTGTCAGTGGTCACTGGCATGCTACTCGGCTCAAGGTCACGCCCGGGGGGGGAACATGCCAAAAAAGAAGAGCACCAGAAAGAGCACGAAGAAAGCGCAGCGGAAGCGTCCGGACACCATCAAACCCGTGGCCCTGTATCACGACATGGCCGTGTACGAAAACTTCGAACGCTGCGCGCCTCGCATCTTCGAGGTCATATGGAGCGCACAACAAAAGGCTCCCAACGCGCCACGCCTTCTCTACTTCGACGTGCAAGGACACCGCAACAGCGCCGGCGGCTACGACCGCGACTCATGGGAGATGATCGAGAACTTCCTCCCCGAAAAAGCGCTGCCATATCTGACTGAGCTGCACACTCCCTTGTACAGCTGGAAGAACAAAAGACGACAGGACAATCGCGTACCCCAGGAAATGCACATAGGCTACCCGGAGGGGGAGGGAAAGTCCTTCTGGTACGACATCGAGTCACTGCCGCTGAGGAAGCGGGAAGCCGAAGCGGACAGCAGGAGAACGCCCCCTTCCAAAAGAGCGATCATGGAGTACCTGGGGATCAGCGAAGAGTGCTTGATCTGCTGGAACTCCCCCGTCGAGCGAGCCCACGTGGTCCCCACGTCACTGGGAGGCTCGATGGATGTGCGCAATTTCGCACTGCTGTGCCGCGAGCATCACAGACAAGCTCCGGACATCGCAGACGCGGAAGCATTTTGGGCATGGGTGGACTACGCGGAAATTCGCGACTCCGGCAGCAAATGGACTCGCGCACCAGAGAAGGTCAAGAGCTGGGTCTTGTCCACCGGCGGGAGAGTCGAACCACTGGATCGCGGCGAGATGAGCTTCTTGGAATCTGTACAGTTCGAACTACGACATCTGTACGGATGGACCGACGACGACTTCTCGGCGACATCCTGGGAGCTCATCGCCGAATACCACCATGTCCTCGACAAGGCTACCGGCCGGCACTTCGGCGTCGAGAAGAAGGCCTCCACACACGCGTGGGCCTACCATGTCGCCAGATTGCGACTGGCGGCAGAAATCACCGGCCGCCCGAACAAGACCGACTTCAATCTGCCGTTCTAGTACTCCAGCCGGATCGTGATCTTGTGGGCACCGCGGGGATCGGCCGGATCGACATCGGTCGCGTGAGGTGGCCGCTCGCTGGCACGCTGCCCCCATGGACGAGCTGGAGTCGGTAAGACGACTGTCGGGTGGGAGGTTTCGGCGCTGCTGCGGTCCGAGGCCGTCGCTCACGCGATCATCGATGGCGACTTCATGGGGCGGGTGCATCCGGCCCCAGAGGGAGACCCCCACCGCGCGGAGATCACCGAGACCAATCTGACCGCCGTGTGGTCGAACTTCGCCCAGCGCGGCTACCGACGCCTGATCTATACGAACACGATGAGTGTGCTTCCGGAGGCGACGGGCATGTTCGAGCGTGCCATGGGGGCCGGAGTGGGGATCATACGAGCTGGTGGGACGAGAACTCGGCTCAGAGCTGAAGCAGGAGTTGGAAGGAAGTATCCGCAAGGCACGGCTCCTGGACCAGCGGGCCCCCGCGGGGACCGTGCGAGTGGCGACGGACGGACGGCTCGTCGCCCGCCCCACGCACCGGACACTGAACGAAGAAGCCCAGCTCAGGGAGATCTGAACTGGGCTTCAGTGGAGCCGCCTTCGGGATTCGAACCCGAGACCTACGCATTACGAGTGCGTTGCTCTGGCCATCTGAGCTAAGGCGGCGCGCTGCCCGCACTATGGTGCGATCAGCAACGACGGTAAGTCTACACAGTTTCCGGGGGTGCTCCGTACCAGCCCCGGAGGAGAGCCCTCCGGGGCCGGGCGCAGCGGTTATGAGCAGCGCTTTCCGTCCTGGGGCGGGGTGCCGCGGAGCAGGTACGCGTTGATCGTGGAGTCGATGCAGGAGCTGCCGCGACCGTACGCCGTGTGGCCGTCGCCCTCGTAGGTGAGCAGGCGGGCCGAGGAGAGCTGCCCGGCCAGGGCCTTCGCCCAGCGGTACGGCGTCGCCGGGTCGCGGGTGGTGCCGACCACGACGATGGGCGCCGCCCCCTCGGCCTCGATGCGGTGCGGCTCGCCCGTGGCCCGCACGGGCCAGTACGCGCAGTTCAGGGCGGCCCAGGCCAGGCCCTCACCGAAGACCGGGGACGCCTTCTCGAACGCGGGCAGCGACCTGCGGACCTCGTCGGGGCTGTCGAAGGCGGGCGGCAGGTCCAGGCAGTTCACCGCCGCGTTGGCGAACATCAGGTTGCTGTAGCCGCCGTCGGCGTCCCGCTCGTAGTAGCCGTCGGACAGGACGAGGAGTCCCGATCCGTCGTTCTTCTTCATCGCGGACGTCAGCGCCTCGCGCAGCTGCTGCCAGGCGCCCTCGTCGTACATGGCCGCGATCACACCGGTCATCGCGAGCGACTCGGTCAGCCTGCGGCCGTCGGCATCGCCGGTCGGGACGGGGCGCGCGTCGAGCTTCTCGAAGAACGCCTTGAGGTTCTCGCCGACCTTCCCTGGCGAGGCTCCCGCGCCGCCCAGCGGGCAGTCGGGCTGCCTGACGCAGTCCCGCGCGAACGACCGGAACGCCGTCTCGAAGCCCGCCGTCTGTTCGAGGTTCAGCCGCCGGGCGGGCAGCGACGGGTCCATCGCGCCGTCCAGCACCAGCCGGCCCGTCCGATGCGGGAAGAGCCCCGCGTACGTCGCGCCGAGCAAGGTCCCGTAGGAGGCTCCGACGAAGTTGAGCTTCTCGTCGCCGAGCGCCGCCCGCACGATGTCCATGTCCCGCGCCGCCTCCACGGTCGACACATGGCGCAGCAGCCTGGGCGCGTCCGCGCCGCAGCCCTCGGCGAACGTCCGGAAGGCCGCGACCAGCCCGTCGGTCTCCTTCGCGTCGTCGGGCGTGGCGTCCGTCTGCGTGTACGTGTCCATCTCCGGCCCGTCCAGGCACTCGACGGGCTCGCTGCCGGCCACGCCGCGCGGGTCGACCGCCACCATGTCGTAGCGGGCACGCACCTCGGACGGATAGCCGATGCCCGCGTACGCCTGCACGTAGCCGATCGCCGAGCCGCCCGGCCCGCCGGGGTTCACCAGCAGCGAGCCGAGCCGCTCGCCCGGGCCCGTGGCCTTCTTGCGGGCGACGGCGAGGCGGACGTCGCCGCCGGACGGCTTGTCGTAGTCGAGCGGTGCCTTGACCGTGGCGCACTCGAAGCCCGGGACGCCGCAGCCGCGCCAGGCCGGCTGCTGCCGGTAGTACGGCGAGAGCGCCGCGGGGACGGTCCGCGGCAGTGCGACGAGCGCCGTCGTATCGTCGGCCGCGGAGGCGGCGGACGCGGTGGACGTCGTCGAGCTTCCGGACGAGCAGGCGGAGACGAGCAGCGCGGCCGTGGCCAGGATGCCGGCCGCGGTCCTGGCTCCGCTGCGGGCCCTGCGGTGGACACCGCCGGAGCGGGAGACCGAGGCGGTGCGGGGGGAACGCCTTGTGTACATCCAGTGAGCGTAACTCTGCGCGATGGAATGGATGCCGTGCGTGCGTGTCGCGCCTCGTACGAGTGACGCGGTCAAGCCCGCGAGTGCTTCGTCAGCGGGGCAGGAGTGCCGCATGGGCGGTGCGACAGTGGCTCGTGAGCGATGCGCGATGCCTCGTCGGCGGGGCAGGAATGCGCCTCGTGAGCGGTGCGGGCATTTTCCTCAGCCCGCTCTGAGCGCCATCGTCATCGCCTCCACCGCGAGCAGCGGCGCCACATTGCGGTCGAGGGCGTCCCGGCAGGCGGCGATGGCCTCGATGCGGCGGAGCGTGGACTCCGGGGAGCTGCCGCGGGCGAGGCGCTCCAGGGCGTCCTCGGCGTCCGCGTTGGCGATGGCCACGCGGGAGCCGAGCTGGAGGGCGAGGACGTCGCGGTAGAAGGCCGTGAGGTCAGTCAGGGCGAGGTCGAGGCTGTCGCGCTGCGTGCGCGTCCTGCGGCGCTTCTGCTTGTCCTCCAGGTCCTTCATCACACCGGCGGTGCCACGCGGCATTCGGCCGCCCTGCGCCGCTCCGAGGGCGGCCTTCAGCTCCTCGGTCTCCTTGACGTCCGTCTCCTCCGCGAGCTGCTTGGCGTCCTCGGCGGCCGCGTCGACGAGCTCCTGGGCGGCCTTGAGCGCTCCGCCGATCTCCTCCACGCGCAGCGGCAGCCGCAGCACGGCGGCGCGGCGTTCGCGCGCGGCCGGGTCGGTGGCGAGGCGGCGGGCCCGGTCGACGTGGCCCTGGGTCGCGCGGGCCGCCGCCGCCGCGACGGCCGGCTCGATGCCCTCGCGGCGGACGAGCATGTCGGCGACGGCGTCGACCGACGGCGTGCTCAGGTTCAGGTGGCGGCAGCGGGAGCGGATCGTCGGCAGGACGTCCTCGATGGAGGGGGCGCACAGCAGCCAGACCGTGCGGGGGGCGGGTTCCTCCACGGCCTTGAGGACGGCGTTGGCCGACTTCTCGTTCAGCCGCTCGGCGTCCTCGACGAGGATGATCTGCCAGCGGCCGTTCGCGGGCGAGGTGAACGACTTGCGGACCGTGTCGCGCATGTCGTCGGCGAGGATCTGCGTGCCGACCGCGGCGACCGTGGTGACGTCGGCGTGCGTGCCGACCAGAGCCGTGTGGCATCCGTCGCAGAAGCCGCAGCCCGGGGCTCCGCCGAGCGCGCGGTCGGGGCTGACGCACTGGAGCGCCGCCGCGAACGCCCGCGCCGCCTGGTTGCGGCCTGCTCCCGGCGGGCCCGTGAACAGCCACGCGTGGGTCATCTTCGACGCCTCGGGCGGCGGGGCGTCGGCGGCGGCTGCGGTGACCAGGGCGTCGGCGTCCCGGGCGGCAGCGTCCAGCTGCTCGCTCACCCTCTCCTGCCCGACGAGGTCGTCCCACACGGTCATGGGTCACGCCGCCCTTCCGTCATGTTCTGCGGTGCGGGATCCATTGTGGGGGTGGGCACTGACAGTGCCGGACGAGGCCGGAGGCCTCAGCGGTCCCGGCCGCCCCTCCCACGGCGCCCGCGGCCCTCGTCCTGCTCCTCGTCGTGCGGTCCGAGCAGTTCGTCCGCCAGCGACGGCAGGTCGTCCAGCGGCGTCTCCTCGGCCCAGTCGGAACGGCGGCGGCGCGGCGCCCCCTCGGCGTCGATCTGGGGCAGCTCCCGCGTACGGTCCTCCGTCCCGTCGGGCCGGGCGGTCGGGGCAGCCTCGTCCCGGAAGTAGCCGGGCGGCACCCGGTCCGCCGGCCCGTCCCCGCGCACAGGGGGCAGCACGGCCGTCTCCTCGGCATCCCGGACGGGGGGCAGCACGGCCGTCTCCTCGGCATCCCTGACCGGCGGCAGGACGGCCGTCTCCTCGGAGTCGCTCGGGCGAACCGGCGGCAGCACCTCCGTCTCCTCCCCCGCCCCCGGCGGAACCGGCGGCTTCGGCAGCTCGGCCGTGACCTCTGCGTCGGACCCGCCCGAGGCCCGGCCCCGACCCTGCTCCTCGTCCCGCACGGGGCGCAGCACGGTCGTGTCGTCCGCCGCGCCGCCCGGTGTCACCACGGGCGTCGGCACGGTCGCCGCGTCCTGCCCCGCCTCCGGAGCGGAGGGGCGCTCCGGCGCGGGGCTCTTGGACATGGAGATCTTCGGCCCGGCCTCGGCCGCGGCCGCCGCCGCCTCCGCGAGCCGCCGCGCCTCCTCGGCCCGCAGCAGCGCCTCCTCGGCCTTGCGCTGCTTCTCCAGGCGGAGCGCCTCGGCCTCGGCACGCAGCCGGGCCTCCTCCTCGGCCTGCTTGCGGCGCCGTTCCTCCTCGGCCTTGCGGCGGGCCTCCTCCTCGGCCCGGGCCTTCTCCTCGGCGAGGAGCCGAGCCCGCTCCTCCTCGGCCTTCCTACGCGCTTCCTCGGCCCGGCGCCGGGCCTCCTCCGCCTGCCGTTCGGCCTCGCGGCGCTGCGCCTCCTCCAGCTCGCGGCGCTTGCGCTCCTCCTCCTCGGCGCGCAGCTTGGCCAGCTGCTCCTGGCGCTCGCGCTCCAGGCGCTCCTCCTCGGCCTTGCGGGCGGCCTCTTCCTCGGCCTTGCGGCGGGCTTCCTCCTCGGCCTTCTTCCGGGCCTCCTCGCGGGCCTTGATCTCGGCCTCGGACAGCGGCAGCACCTGGTCGAGGCGGTGCCGGATGACGGTCGTGACGGCCTCGGGCTCCTGACCGGCGTCCACCACCAGGTACCGCCCGGCGTCGGCCGCGGCCAGGGTGAGAAAACCGGCCCGCACGCGCGCGTGGAACTCGGCGGGCTCCGACTCCAGCCGGTCGGGCGCCTCGGTGAACCGCTCGCGCGCGGTCTCCGGGGAGACGTCCAGCAGCACGGTCAGATGCGGCACGAGTCCGTTCGTCGCCCAGCGGTTGATGCGGGCGATCTCCGTGGGCGACAGGTCACGGCCCGCGCCCTGGTAGGCCACGGAGGAGTCGATGTACCGGTCGGAGATGACGACCGCGCCGCGCTCCAGGGCGGGCCGTACGACGGTGTCGATGTGCTCGGCCCGGTCGGCCGCGTACAGCAGCGCCTCCGCGCGGTGCGACAGACCCGCGCTGGACACATCCAGCAGGATGGACCGCAGCCGCTTGCCCACCGGCGTCGCCCCCGGCTCGCGGGTCAGCACGACCTCATGGCCCTTGGCGCGGATCCACTCGGCGAGCGCCTCGGCCTGCGTGGACTTGCCCGCCCCGTCGCCGCCCTCCAGGGCGATGAAGAAGCCGGAGGTCGCGGTCGCCTGCTCGGGGTCGTCACCGCCGAGCAGCGCGTCCCTCAGGTCCTGCCGCAGGGGCACGCCGGAGCGGTCGTCGACCTTGGCCAGCACCAGCACGGCCACCGGCAGCAGCAGCGCGCCGGCCAGCATCAGCGTGAACGCCGCGCCGCCGTGCGCGAAGACGAACTTGCCGCTCTCCAGCCGGTGCGGTCCGATGGCCGCCGCCACCACGGGAGCGATCACCGCGCCGAGCGCCACGCAGACGCGGACGACCGCGTGCAGGTGCTCCGTCGTGCGGGGCCGCCGGTACTCCTCGGTCTCCTGGTCGATCAGGGTGTGCCCGATGTTGGCGGCCATGCCCGCGCCGGCACCGGCCAGCGCGAGGATCAGCAGCACGCTGGTGACGTCCGGGACCAGACCGGCCGCCAGCAGCGCGACACCGGTGAAGGCGATCGCCAGCGCGAGGAGCCGGCGGCGCGACAGGGCGGGCAGCAGGCGCGGCGCCGTACGGATGCCGATGACGACACCACCGGTCAGCGCGCCCACGAACAGTCCGAACAGGACCGGGCCGCCGCCCAGGTCCTTGGCGTGCAGGACGGCCACGGCGACGGCGGCCGACACGGCGGTGGCGACGGCGGCGCAGGCCAGCACCAGCAGCGGCATGGCGCCGGTGCGGCCCTTCTCCGCGCCGGTGGTGGTCTTCGGGCGGCGCAGCCCCTCCAGCGGCGACCGCGCGCGCGGGGTGCGCGTGGCGGGCAGCTCCAGGAAGGTCAGCACGGACAGGGACGCCGCGAACAGCCCGGCGGCGACGTAGGAGGCGAGGGCCGCCTGGTGCTGGGCGAACCAGTCGATGCCGGCGCCCAGCAGGTTGTTGAAGAGGGCCGCGACGACGAGGGCGACGGCCGCGAGGGGGATCGCCACGAAGCCCGTGCGCAGCGAAAGCCGGCGCAGGGCGTCCATGTGGTCCGGCAGCGGCCGGACGGTCGCGCCCTCCGGCGGCGGGGCGGGCAGCAGGGCGGGGGCCGCGCTCTCGCGGCACACCGTCCAGAACCGCTCGGCGACCCCGGTCACGAAGGCGGTGACGAGGAGGATGGCCGGCGCGTCCTCGGGCGTCCAGTCGATCCACAGGGGCGCGACGATGAGCAGCGCGGCGCGCAGCCCGTCCGCGCCGACCATGGTCCAGCGGCGGTCGAGCGGGCCGTCCTGGGAGGTGAGCGCGGTGAGCGGCCCGAGGAGCACGGCGCCGAACAGCAGCGTCGCGAGGATGCGCACCCCGAAAACGGTCGCCACTGCGAACGCCACGCCTCGGTAGCCGCCCCCGAAGGAACCCTCCGCGATGGACGCCTGGAGGACGAGGACGACCAGCACGAGGAGCGCGAGGGTGTCGCCCACGCCTCCCACGAGCTGGGCGCTCCACAACCGCTTCAGCTGCGGTCGGCGCAGCAGGGCGCGGACGGCGCGCTCGCGGGAGTCCGCGACCAGGGCGTCGTCGGGGGCCGGCTGAGGGGCCGTTGGATGCTCGGCTCGCGTCATGCATTCAGCCTATCGGGCGGCACCGACACCACGGGGCGCCCGGCCTGGCATGCGCACGCCCCGACACCGAAGTGTTGCCGGGGCGTTCGCTTTCCGAACCCTGGGCGAAGACCCGGACCTTGACCTCAGCGGCCGGTCCGGGGCCCGAACGTCCTCAGTCGTCCGCCGACTTGGCGGCGGTCGCCGTCTTGGCGGCCGTCTTCTTGGCGGTGGTGGTCTTCTTGGCCGTCGCCTTCTTCGCGGTCGTGGTCTTCTTCGCCGCGGTCTTCTTGGCCGCCGTCGCCGTCTTCTTCGCCGGCGCCTTCTTGGCCGCCTTCTTCGCGGTCTTCTTCGCCGGTCCCTTGGCGCGCTTCTCGGCGAGCAGCTCGAAGCCGCGCTCCGGGGTGATCGTCTCGACGCTGTCGCCGGAGCGCAGGGTCGCGTTGGTCTCGCCGTCGGTGACGTACGGCCCGAAGCGGCCGTCCTTGACGACGACGGGCTTCTCGCTGACCGGGTCGGTGCCGAGCTCCTTCAGCGGCGGCTTGGCGGCGGCCCGGCCACGCTGCTTGGGCTGGGCGTAGATCGCCAGCGCCTCCTCCAGCGTGATCGTGAAGAGCTGCTCCTCGGACTGGAGCGAGCGCGAGTCCGTGCCCTTCTTCAGGTACGGGCCGTAGCGGCCGTTCTGCGCGGTGATCTCCTGGCCCTCGGCGTCCGTGCCGACGACGCGCGGCAGCGACATCAGCTTCAGGGCGTCGTCGAGGGTGACCGTGTCCAGGGACATCGACTTGAACAGGGACGCCGTGCGCGGCTTGACCGCGTTCTTGCCCGTCTTGGGGGTGCCCTCGGGGAGGATCTCCGTCACGTACGGGCCGTAGCGGCCGTCCTTGGCGACGATCGTGTGGCCGGTGCCCGGGTCGGTGCCCAGCTCGAAGTCGCCGCTGGGCTTGGCCAGCAGTTCCTCGGCCAGCTCCACGGACAGCTCGTCCGGCGCGAGGTCGGCCGGGATGTCGGCGCGCTGGTGCTGCTCGGTGTCCTTCTCGCCGCGCTCGATGTAGGGGCCGTAGCGCCCCACCCGCAGCACGATGTCGTTGCCCACCGGGAACGACGACACCTCGCGCGCGTCGATCGCGCCCAGGTCGGTCACCAGTTCCTTGAGGCCGCCGAGGTGGTCACCGTCGCCGTTGCCGGCCTCGGCCGCGCCGCCGTTGTGGGTGCCCTCGCCGAAGTAGAACCGCTTCAGCCACGGCACGGCCTGCGCCTCGCCGCGGGCGATGCGGTCGAGGTCGTCCTCCATCTTGGCGGTGAAGTCGTAATCGACGAGCCGCCCGAAGTGCTTCTCCAGGAGGTTGACCACGGCGAAGGACAGGAAGGACGGGACGAGTGCCGTGCCCTTCTTGAACACGTAGCCGCGGTCCAGGATCGTGCCGATGATCGAGGCGTACGTCGACGGGCGGCCGATCTCGCGCTCTTCCAGCTCCTTGACCAGGGAGGCCTCGGTGTAGCGGGCCGGGGGCTTGGTGGCGTGCCCGTCGACCGTGATTTCCTCGGCGCTCAGGGGGTCGCCCTCGGAGACCTGGGGCAGCCGGCGCTCGCGGTCGTCGAGCTCGGCGTTCGGGTCGTCGGCGCCCTCCACGTAGGCCTTCAGGAAGCCGTGGAAGGTGATCGTCTTGCCGGACGCGCTGAACTCGACGTCCCGGCCGTCGGAGGCGGTGCCGCCGATCTTCACCGTGACACTGTTGCCGGTCGCGTCCTTCATCTGGGAGGCGACGGTCCGCTTCCAGATCAGCTCGTAGAGCTTGAACTGGTCGCCGGTCAGTCCGGTCTCGGCGGGAGTGCGGAAACGATCACCCGAGGGGCGGATCGCCTCGTGGGCCTCCTGCGCGTTCTTGACCTTCCCGGCGTACGTCCGCGGCTGCGGCGGCAGGTAGTCGGCGCCGTACAGCTGCGTGACCTGGGCGCGGGCGGCGGCGACCGCCGTGTCGCTCAGGGTCGTGGAGTCCGTACGCATGTACGTGATGTAGCCGTTCTCGTACAGCTTCTGCGCGATCTGCATCGTGGCCTTCGCACCGAAGCCGAGCTTGCGGCTGGCCTCCTGCTGCAGCGTCGTCGTACGGAACGGGGCGTACGGCGAGCGGCGGTAGGGCTTGGACTCGACGGAGCGGACGGCGAACCGGGTCTGCTCCAGGGCGGCGGCCAGGGCGCGCGCGTTCGCCTCGTCGAGGTGGAGGGTGTTCGCGCTCTTCAGTTGTCCCAGGGAGTCGAAGTCGCGGCCCTGCGCGACCCGCCTGCCGTCGACGGTCTGCAGGCGGGCGACCAGCGACGACGGGTCCGACGGGTCTCCGGCGCGGCCGGTCGCGAAGGTGCCGGTCAGGTCCCAGTACTCAGCCGAACGAAAGGCGATGCGCTCGCGTTCCCGCTCGACGACGAGACGGGTGGCGACGGACTGGACCCGGCCCGCGGACAGCCGCGGCATGACCTTCTTCCACAGGACCGGCGAGACCTCGTAGCCGTAGAGGCGGTCGAGGATGCGGCGGGTCTCCTGGGCGTCGACGAGCTTCTGGTTGAGCTGGCGCGGGTTGGCCACGGCGGCCTGGATCGCGGCCTTGGTGATCTCGTGGAAGACCATCCGCTTGACCGGGACCTTGGGCTTGAGCACCTCCTGGAGGTGCCAGGCGATGGCCTCGCCCTCGCGGTCCTCATCGGTGGCGAGGAAGAGCTCGTCGGACTCCTTCAGCAGGTCCTTGAGCTTCTTGACCTGCGCCTTCTTGTCGGCGTTGACCACATAGATCGGCTGGAAGTCATGGTCGACGTCCACACCGAGGCGGCGGACCTCGCCGGTGTACTTCTCGGGCACCTCGGCGGCGCCGTTGGGAAGGTCGCGGATGTGCCCGACGCTCGCCTCGACGGTGTATCCGGGCCCGAGATAGCCCTTGATCGTCTTCGCCTTGGCAGGCGACTCGACGATGACGAGTCGGCGGCCGCCCTTCGCGGTCTCGCTGGTCGGGGACAACTTCGCTCTTCTCTCCGGTCGACGCTGGGGCCTCCCCGGAGTCGCTTACCGGGGCTGGGTACGTGGTGACGCTGCGGAGTGTGACGGTACAGCCCGCCCCCGTGTCAAACGGGAAAAGCCCGCAACGGCCACTCGAACGGTAACCCGACTACCACCATTCCTGCCGCCCGGAGTACCCGGAGCAAGCCCGGCCCCGTGCGGAGCGCGACCCCCCGGTTACGGGCGGGCACGGCTCCGGCCCCGGGCTCACAGGCGGGTGAAGCACCACGCTCCGACCGCCAGGGCGAGCACCGCGACGACGCTCGCGAGGGTCGCCGACGCGACCGGTCTCACCCCGTGGGCGACGGGCCGGTGCTGGCGCACGCGCGTCACGGTCCAGACCAGCAGTCCCGCTCCGAACAGGGAGAACACCGCTCCCGCGAAGATCGCCGGTTCGCTCTCCATGGCCCGCCGTGCCCCTTTTCTCACGTCCGTGACTCCCCAGCCCCGGGAGGCTGACACGCGTGGGCGGCGAGCAGGCGAACCCGAGGTGAACTCCAGGGCGACACAGCTGTCGATCAAGGACGTCCAGCCCCTCACGACCCCTTTCGGACGAGGTGTTCAAATCGACTCGAATTTGTTGGCGGCCTCCTTGGCCCGAACCTTCTCCGGGGCCCTCAGACGGCTTCCTCGGCGCAAGCCGCTCCGGGACCCTCAGCCGGCCGGCTCCAGGAACCCCTGCTCCACCAGCAGCCGGATCTGCGCCGGGGTGCGGTCGCGCAGCAGCACCGGGTCCTCGCCGACCAGCTGGGCGATGGCGTCGAGGATGCGGCCCGCGCTCATCGTGCCGTCGCACACGCCCGCGAAGCCCGCGCCGACCGTGTCCACCCGGGTCGCCCGGCGCATGCCGCGGTTCTGGCGGAGCACCACATGCTCCGGGTCCTCGGCGCCGGGCAGCCCGACCTGTTCCTGCACGATCTCGGCGGCGAGCCGGAAGTGCCCTTCGAGCAGGGCGGCGTCGTCGTGCTCGCGCAGGTAGTCGAGCCGGTCGAAGTGGTTCCGGATGGTGTCGCCGAGCGGCTGCTCGACCGGATGCGGCCACTCCTCCACCGTGAGGGAGGGCACGGCGGCGTCCGTCCTTCGCAGGGTGATCCAGCCGAAGCCGACGGCCTTCACCTTGCGCGCCTCGAACTCGTCGAGCCATGCGTCGTACCGCGCCTGGTACTCCGCCACGTCGCCGCGGTGGTCGCCCGCGTCACGCAGCCACAGCTCGGCGTACTGGTTGACGTCCTGCACCTCGCGCTGCACGATCCACGCGTCGCAGCCCCGGGGCACCCATGACCTGAGCCTGTCCTGCCAGTCCTCCCCTTCCACGTGCTGCCAGTTGGCGAGGAACTGCGCGAACCCGCCCTCGTTCAGCCGTTCCCCTGCCTCCTGAACGAGCGTGCGGCACAGATCGTCCCCGCCCATCCCGCCGTCGCGGTAGGTGAGCCGGGCACCGGGCGAGATCACGAACGGCGGGTTGGAGACGATCAGGTCGTACCGCTCGTCGTCCCGGACCGGTGCGAAGAGGGAGCCCTCGCGCAGATCGGCGGCCGGGGCGCCGGACAGCGCCAGCGTGAGGGCGGTGATGTGCAGGGCGCGCGGGTTGAGGTCGGTGGCCGTCACCCGGGTGGCGTGCTGCGCGGCGTGCAGGGCCTGGATGCCGGAGCCGGTGCCCAGGTCGAGAGCGGCGGCGACGGGCCTGCGGACGGTGATGCCGGCGAGGGTCGTGGACGCGCCACCGACCCCGAGGACGACTCCTTCGTCGCGCCGGCCGATCCCGCCGGCGCCGCCGACGGCGCAGCCCAGGTCCGACACGATGAACCAGTCCTCGCCGCCGGGCCCCCCGTAGGGGCGCACGTCCACGGCGGCGGCGAGCTCGTCGCCGCCGGCGGGCAGCAGCCAGCCGCTTTCCATGCAGGCGTCGACGGGCAGGACGTCCGCCACGCGCGCGTGCGGCACGGGCTGCTGGAGCAGGAACAGCCGGACGAGCATCTCCAGCGGCGTGTCCCCGCGGGTGGCCCGGAGCGCGGGCACGGTCTCGCTCCGGGCCAGCGCCGCGTACGCGGGGGCGCCGAGCAGTTCGAGCAGTCCGTCGGCCGTGAAAGAGGCGGCGAGCAGGGCGTCCCGGAGCCGGGCGGCGACCTCGGGACGGTCGGTGGAGGGCAGCGGGGGCAGGGGTGACTGGCTGGCGTTACTCACGCCCCCATTGTGGCCGTCGGCCCCGGCGCCGCACGTGCCTGGACCGGGTATCGCGCGCGTCTCTACCGGGTATCGCGCGCGTCCCTGCGGGGTGGCGGCCCGGGCCGCGGCTGCGGAAGTTCACATCCGCCCCGGAGACCACCCTCAGCCCACAGGGCACACCCCGGCCCAGCGCACTCAGCTCTGGGTGGCCCCCGCCGACGCCGTGGCCGCCTTGCAGCTGGACTGACGGGCCATCGCCTGGCCGACCTCGCCCTCCTCCAGGTTCCGGAGCGCGTCGTTCCCGCTCTTGCTCAGCTTGTCCAGCTCGGTGGCGATGTCCTTGAGGCCGTCGGCGAACTTCCCCTGGTCCTTCGTGTCCAGCGCGTCGACCTGCTTCTTCAGGTCGGCGTAGGACGAGGAGATCGAGTTGAGCTCCGTGACCGCGTCCTTCTGCTTCTTCTCACCGTTCTCGACGTCCGGCGCCCCGGCCTTGTTCACCGCGGCCCCGATCGCCTTGTAGGCGTCGGACATGTCCTGGAAGGCCTGCGCGTCGGTCTTCTGGACGTCCTCCGGCGTGCTGTTGTCCGAGGTCTCCTTCTGGATCGCGGCATTGGCCGACTCGATCTTCTTGGCCTGCGGCTGTACGGCGTCACAGACCTGCTTGGCCCAGGAGTCCAGCTTCTCGTTGTCGTCGCCGCCGCAGCCCGACAGCGCCAGTACCAGTACCGCACCGCCGGACAGTGCGGCCGCGAGCTTCTTGTTCACCGGTTTGGTCCCTTCCATGGCTCTCGGCCCCGGAACATACACGCCAGATGCACGGCAACCGCACGCCGAACGTCTATTAAGACCTTTTTGTAACCTTTTGCACCAAGCGAGAGAAGGCTCACGGCGTGCTCGTGTACACACAAGAGCGGGCGCGCGTCGCGCCAACGCGCGCCGCCCGCCCGCACCTTGAGCTGGGGCTTGAAGGACCTCCCTACGAAACCACCGCCGGGTCGGCCGACTTGGGCTTCGGCTCGGCGTTGCCTTCGTCACCCATGGCGATCCCGCGCCGCTTCGACACGTACACCGCGCCGACGATCACGAGGAACGCGATGGCCGCGATCAGGATCCGTACCCCGATGCTCTTGTCGGCGCCGTAGGAGAACTTGATCACCGCGGGCGCGATGAGCAGCGACACCAGGTTCATGACCTTCAGCAGCGGGTTGATCGCGGGACCGGCGGTGTCCTTGAAGGGGTCGCCGACCGTGTCGCCGATGACAGTCGCGGCGTGGGCCTCGCTGCCCTTGCCGCCGTGGTGGCCGTCCTCCACCAGCTTCTTGGCGTTGTCCCAGGCGCCACCGGAGTTGGCGAGGAACACCGCCATCAGCGTGCCCGCGCCGATCGCGCCCGCCAGGTAGGCGCCGAGCGCGCCGACGCCGAGCGTGAACCCGATGAAGATGGGCGCCATGACGGCGAGCAGGCCGGGCGTCGCGAGTTCCCGGAGCGCGTCCTTCGTGCAGATGTCGACGACCTTGCCGTACTCCGGTTTCTCGCTGTAGTCCATGATCCCGGGCCGCTCCCGGAACTGCCGCCGCACCTCGAAGACCACGGAACCCGCCGACCGCGACACAGCGTTGATCGCCAGCCCCGAGAAGAGGAAGACGACCGCCGCGCCCGCGACGAGACCCACGAGGTTGTTGGGCTGCGAGATGTCCATCATCAGGCTCATCGGCGCACCCGGCCCGGACAACTCCTCGCCCACGTCCCGCGCGCCGGTGATGATCGCGTCCCGGTAGGACCCGAACAGCGCCGCCGCCGCGAGCACGGCCGTGGCGATCGCGATGCCCTTGGTGATCGCCTTGGTGGTGTTGCCGACCGCGTCCAGGTTGGTGAGCACCTGCGCGCCCGCGCCCTCGACGTCGCCGGACATCTCCGCGATGCCCTGGGCGTTGTCGGAGACCGGCCCGAAGGTGTCCATCGCGACGATCACGCCGACCGTGGTGAGCAGGCCGGTGCCGGCCAGCGCCACCGCGAACAGCGCCAGCATGATCGACGTACCGCCGAGCAGGAACGCCCCGTACACGCCGAGGCCGATCAACAGGGCGGTGTAGACGGCGGATTCGAGACCGACGGAGATACCGGCGAGGACGACGGTGGCCGGGCCGGTGAGCGAGGTCTTGCCGATGTCCCGGACGGGCCGGCGGGTGGTCTCCGTGAAGTAGCCGGTCAGTTGCTGGATCAGGGCGGCGAGCACGATGCCGATGGCCACCGCGACGAGCGCGAGGATCCGCGGGTCGCCGTCCTTGCCCGTGATCGCCGTGTCCGTCACGCCGTCCAGCTCCGAGTACTTCCCCGGCAGGTAGACGAAGACGGCCACCGCCACCAGCACGAGCGAGATCACCGCGGAGATGAAGAACCCTCGGTTGATGGCGCTCATGCCGCTGCGGTCGGCGCGCCGCGGCGCCACCGCGAAGATGCCGATCATCGCCGTGATGACACCGATCGCCGGCACCAGCAGCGGGAAACCGAGCCCGGCGTCGCCGAAGGCCGCCGAGCCGAGGATCAGCGCGGCGACCAGGGTCACGGCGTACGACTCGAAGAGGTCGGCCGCCATGCCCGCGCAGTCGCCGACGTTGTCGCCCACGTTGTCGGCGATGGTCGCGGCATTGCGCGGGTCGTCCTCCGGAATGCCCTGTTCGACCTTGCCGACCAGGTCGGCGCCGACGTCGGCGGCCTTGGTGAAGATGCCGCCGCCGACCCGCATGAACATCGCGATCAGCGCGGCCCCGAGACCGAATCCCTCCAGCACCTTCGGCGCGTCGGCCGCGTACACCAGCACCACGCAGGAGGCACCGAGCAGGCCGAGGCCCACCGTGAACATGCCGACCACACCGCCGGTGCGAAATGCGATCTTCATCGCTTTGTGCGAGACGGCGGTCAGATCCTTTTCCGGCTCGCCTGCCGCCGGGGTCGCTTCACGCGCCGCCGCGGCGACACGCACATTGCTGCGTACGGCGAGCCACATGCCGATATAGCCGGTGGCCGCCGAGAACGCCGCTCCGATCAGGAAGAACACCGACCGTCCGACTCGCTGATTCCAGTCGTCCGCGGGCAGCAGCATGAGCAGGAAGAACACGACGACGGCGAATACGCCGAGCGTGCGCAGCTGGCGTGCCAGATAGGCGTTCGCGCCTTCCTGGACCGCTGCCGCGATCTTCTTCATGCTGTCGGTGCCCTCGCCCGCCGCGAGTACCTGGCGCACCAGGACGCCCGCGACCGCGAGCGCCGCCAGCGCGACGACCGCGATGACCACGACGAGAACGCGGTTGCCATCGGTCAGTACGGCGGCTGCGAGGTCTGTGGGATGGCCCGACTGTGGTGAGATGGAAAGCCCCGCCATTCGTCCTCCTTGACGCTTGGGCTGAGCTCAAGATGTGGACGGGATTGTAGGTACCGGAACCTGATCAAAACAGAGCGCGATAAACGGAATTGGCCTTCTGAGGTAATGCCCTGAAAGCATTCTGGTACTGCCGCGGAGCACGCGAATGATCGTGAACGAATTCACGCGATGAACGGCACAGGAACTACTGTAAAGGCGAGCACTGACACCCGCACATGGCGAAGGGCCCCACGGGTGGGGCCCTTCGGAAGAACGGTGTGCGCGGTGGCCGGTCAGACCAGGATGGTGGGCGGCGGCGTGGTCGGCCAGGTCATCTTGATCGACCCGCCATGCTCTCCCGCGCTGACCTCGACGTCGTCGACGAGGCCGCTGATGACCGCGAGGCCCATCTCGTCCTCGTCGGTCTCACCGTCGGGGTCGCCGGGCCCAGCGCCGGGCGCGCGCTCGCCGGGGACCGCGTGCGGGGCCTCGTCGCCGACCTCGATGGAGAACTGTTTCTCCTCCTCGATCAGCAGCACCTTCACCGGTGCCGAGATCCCGCCTGTCTGATGCAGTCCGACGGCCCGGGTGCACGCCTCGCCGACGGCGAGCCTGACCTCGTCGAGGACGGCCTCGTCCACTCCGGCCCTGCGCGCCACCGCTGCCGCCACCAGCCGGGCGGTCCTGACGTGCTCGGGCAGCGCGCTGAAGCGGAGCTCAACGGTGGCCATGCATCCCCCTCGCAACTACGGGCGTGCTGTCGGGAGGCACCGGGCCGCCGAAAGGCCGGGCCCCCTCGGTCTTCACTTCTGCCGAACTCGTACCGCACTGCGGCCGGCCCGGGCACACGGCCCGGGCCCGGTCTCAGTCGGTGGCCGCTACCGCTTCCTCGACCGAGGTGTGAATCGGGAACACCTTGGTGAGGCCGGTGATGCGGAAGATCTTCAGAATGCGCTCCTGGTTGCAGACCAGGCGCAGGGAGCCCTCATGGGCACGCACGCGCTTGAGGCCGCCGACCAGAACGCCGAGCCCGGTGGAGTCGAGGAAGTCCACGCCCTCCATGTCGACGACAAGGTGGAAACTGCCGTCGTTCACCAGCTCGACCAACTGCTCGCGCAGCTTGGGCGCGGTATATACGTCGATTTCGCCACCGACCCTGACGATCGTGCGATCGCCCATGGTCTCGGTCGACAGGGACAGGTCCACGGATCCTCCAGCACCTTGCTATCGAGCGGTCGCCCTTGGGGCATCTCGGCTTCAGCCCTTGGACGCTTCGCCAGCCGCGATGGCATTCAATCACTTACCGGCAGGCGTGCACGACGCCTTGGCTCCATTGTCCGTCACGCCAGTGACACACTCGGTGCCGATGGCCAAGAATCACCGATCCGATCGAACCCCGACGGACCCCGCCTCCCGGCCCGCGCCGGGCGCGGTCCTGGACCGGCTCGCGTCCGGTCCGAGCAGGGCTTCGCGCATTACTCATACGGAGCACTTGCCCCCGCGCGAGGGTCGGCATGCCGTCTGGCCGGACCGGATCCGCGCCGAGGTCGTGGCCGCCGTGCAGGCCGCCGGCATCGAGCATCCCTGGGCCCATCAGGCCCGCGCGGCCGAGCACGCCCTGGACGGCGAGTCGGTCGTCGTCGCCACCGGCACGGCCTCCGGCAAGTCCCTGGCCTACCTCGTGCCGGTGCTTTCCACCCTTCTGGAGGGTGCCGAGGCCCCGAACGGCCGCGGTGCCACCACCCTCTACCTGGCTCCGACCAAGGCTCTTGCGGCGGACCAGTGCCGCTCGGTGAAGGAACTTTCACATCCGCTGGGCAACGCCGTGCGCGCCGCCGTGTACGACGGCGATACTCCGTTCGAGGAACGCGAGTGGATCCGCCAGTACGCCAACTACGTCCTGACCAACCCGGACATGCTCCACCGCGGCATCCTGCCGTCCCACCCCCGCTGGTCCTCCTTCCTGAAGTCGCTGAAGTACGTCGTCATCGACGAGTGCCACACCTACCGGGGCGTCTTCGGCTCGCACGTCGCGCAGGTGCTGCGCCGGCTCCGCCGCCTGTGCGCCCGCTACGGCGCCTCGCCCGTGTTCCTGCTGGCCTCAGCGACCGCCGCCGAGCCCGCGGTGGCCGCCCGCCGCCTCACCGGCGTGCCGGTACTGGAGGTCGCCGACGACGCCTCCCCACGCGGTGAACTGGTGTTCGCCCTGTGGGAGCCCCCGCTGACCGAGCTGCACGGCGAGAAGGGCGCCCCCGTCCGCCGCACGGCCACCGCCGAGGCCGCCGACCTGCTGACCGACCTCACCGTGCAGGGCGTCCGCTCGGTCGCCTTCGTCCGCTCCCGGCGCGGTGCCGAGCTGATCTCCGTCATCTCCCAGGAGCGGCTGGCCGAGGTCGACCGCTCGCTGGCCCGGCGTGTCGCGGCGTACCGGGGCGGCTACCTCCCGGAGGAGCGCCGCGCGCTCGAACGCGCCCTCCATTCGGGTGAACTCCTGGGCCTCGCGGCGACGAACGCCCTGGAACTCGGCATCGACATCTCCGGCTTGGACGCGGTCGTCATCGCCGGCTACCCGGGCACCCGGGCCTCCTTGTGGCAGCAGGCCGGCCGGGCCGGACGGTCCGGGCAGGGCGCCCTCGCCGTCCTGGTGGCCCGCGACGACCCCCTGGACACCTTCCTCGTCCACCACCCGGAGGCCCTGTTCGACCAGCCCGTCGAGTCCACCGTCCTCGACCCGGACAACCCCTACGTGCTGGCCCCGCACCTGTGCGCGGCCGCCGCGGAGCTGCCCCTGACGGACGAGGACCTCGACCTGTTCGGCCCGGCCTGCGAAGGCCTGCTGCCGCAGCTGGAGGCCGCGAAGCTGCTGCGCCGCCGCACCAAGGCCTGGCACTGGACCCGCCGGGAGCGCGCCGCCGACCTGACCGACATCCGCGGTGAGGGCGGACGCCCGATCCAGGTCGTCGAGTCCGGCACGGGCCGACTGCTCGGCACGGTCGACGCGGGCGCCGCGCACTCGACGGTCCACGAAGGAGCGGTCCACCTCCACCAGGGCCGCACCTACCTCGTGCGGTCGCTGGACCTGGAAGACTCCGTCGCCCTCGTCGACGAGGCCGCCCCGCCGTACTCCACGGTCGCCCGCGACACCACCTCGATCTCCGTCCTGGAGACCGACATCGAGGTCCCCTGGGGCGACGGCCGGCTCTGCTACGGCTCCGTCGAGGTCACCAACCAGGTCGTCTCCTTCCTCCGCAGACGGCTCATCACCGGTGAAGTGCTGGGCGAGACCAAGCTCGACCTCCCTCCTCGTACGCTGCGCACCCGGGCGGTGTGGTGGACCGTCACCGAGGACCAGCTGGACCGGGCACGGATCGGCCCGGAGATCCTCGGCGGCTCCCTGCACGCCGCCGAGCACGCGTCGATCGGCCTGCTGCCGCTCTTCGCGACCTGCGACCGCTGGGACATCGGCGGCGTGTCGATCCCTCTCCACCCCGACACGCTCCTGCCGACGGTCTTCGTCTACGACGGCCATCCCGGCGGCGCGGGCTTCGCGGAGCGCGCCTTCCACACCGCCCGCACCTGGCTGACCGCCACCCGCCAGGCCATCGCCTCCTGCGAGTGCGAGGCCGGCTGCCCGTCCTGCATCCAGTCCCCCAAGTGCGGCAACGGCAACGACCCGCTGCACAAGAGGGGGGCGGTGCGCCTCCTCACGGTGCTGCTGGAGGGGGCTCCGGAGGAGAAGGCGGTGGAAGACCCGGAGCCGAAGGAAGACCCGGGGCCGACGGAGGCCCCGCCCGCGCCCGCACCTCCGCCGTGAACGGCCCCCGCCCCGAGGCCGCCGTCACATCGGAGATCTCTCCGACGACCTCGCACCGCGCGAGCCGCACGCCCTGCGCCCGGGCCACCCGGTCGGCACGCGCACAGGCCGCCGCAGCGCCCTCGGCCCAGTGGTCCGCCGCCGCGAGCGCCGCGAGATCCGCGGCGCCCGCCGCACGGTGCCGGATCACGACGGCCTGCCCCAGCGCGAGGACCACACCGAAGACCACGCACAGGACGGCGATCGCCCCGACGCTCCAGACGGTGGCCGACCCCCGGTCCGACCAGACGGTGGCCGACCGGCGGTCCGAGCCGGCCCGCCCCGTCGCTCGACGCCGTCTCACGAGCCCACCGCCTCCTCCACCGACGCCACGGCCTCCTCACGAACGGCGAAGGACAGCCCGCGCAGCACCGGCGGCTCGGCCACCACGACCACCCGCACGTGCTCCGCGTCCCGGCTGACGGTGACC
This sequence comes from Streptomyces sp. SudanB52_2052, assembly GCF_964272415.1. Taxonomy (NCBI): domain Bacteria; kingdom Bacillati; phylum Actinomycetota; class Actinomycetes; order Kitasatosporales; family Streptomycetaceae; genus Streptomyces; species Streptomyces sp. SudanB52_2052. Next base: position 4,080,418 of record NZ_OZ186796.1, read on the forward strand.
TTCGCGCCGGGCGGCGCCGCCTCGCGGGTCAGCCGCACGACCGCGCCGGGCGGGTCCTGCCGGGCCGCCGCACGGGCGCCCGTCCGCGCCGCGTCCACGCACTGGATCTGCGCGGCCACGACCAGCAGCCCCCACACCAGCGCCGTCGCGAACATCACCAGCACGGGCAGCACCACGGCCGACTCCGCCGTCACGAACCCCCGGTCGGCGCCCCGCTCACATCCGCGCATTGAGGGCTTCCTTCACGATGCTCTGCAACTCCGCGCTGACCGCACCACTGGTGACGACCTTGTAGAGCACCACCGCGAACGCCACCGCCGCGACGATCCCGGTGGCGTACTCGGAGGTGACCATCCCCGCGTCCCTCCGCGCCGCACGCGCCCTGCACACCAGGGCACACAGCCGTGCCCGTACCACCTGATACATCTCAACCCCCGTGGGAAAGAATCCGAACTTCCGTTGCTTCTCGCTCACTTGCTTGCGTTGCCGCCGTTCCGTCTCCCCGTCAGCCGCCACCCCCTCCGAGCACCCCGCCCGCGAGCCCGATCACCACGGGCAGCACGCCGACCGCGATGAACGCGGGCAGGAAACACAGCCCGACCGGCGCGCTGACCATGACGCCCGCTCGGCGGGCCCTGGCCGTCGCGGCGCGGCCCCAGTCGGCACGGGCCTGCGCGGCGAGTCGTGCGACCGGTGCGGCGGCCGGCAGCCCGGACACATCGGCCCGTTCGAGCAGCCGGGCCAGCCCTCCGGCGTCCGGGACGGCGGCCAACCTGCGCCAGGCCGCCGCCGGTTCACCGCCCAGCCGTACTTCCGCTGCGCCGCGGGCCAGCGCGTCTCCCACCGGGCCGCCCAGGGCCTCACCGACCGCCTGTGCCGCGATCACCGGGCCCGCGCCCGCCGCGATGCAGGCGGCCAGCAGATCGGCGGCGAGGGGCAGTTGCCGGGCCGCCTCGGCGAGGTCCGGCCCTCCGTCCGTGTCGGCCGCTTCCTGCCGCAGCCGCCACCGCCACAGGCCCACCGCGCCGGCCAGCCCCACGGCGACACCGATGGGTCCGCCGACCAGGGCCCACCCGGCGCACGCCACGCCCACGGGCGCCAGCCATCTCCGCGCGGCCCCGCGCAGGGTGAGCCGTGGGACGGGCGCGGGTGCCTCCCGGACCCGTAGCTCGGCCAGCCGCCGCCGTAGCCTTCGCCGGCGCCGCCTGTCCACCAGCCACCGCACCGACCACGTGAGGGCCGACAGGATCCCCACCGCCGCCCCCAGCCTGTGGACAATCTCTCCGCTCATGCCGTCGCCCCCAGCCTGTGGACAACTTCGCCGCTCATGCCGCCGCCTCCGCGCCCTGCACGATCCGCAGCGCCCACCACACCCCCAGGCCCTCCAGCACACCGCCGGCGACCAGACAGCCCAGGCCCGCCGGGGTGTGCAGCAGGACATGGAGGGGATCGGCGCCGAGGGCGCCGCCGATCAGGAGTCCCAGGGCCGGCAGCCCGGCGAGCATCACCGCCGTGGCCCGGGCACCCGCCAACTGGGCGCGCAGGTCGCAACGCTGGTCCCGTTCGGCGCGCAGGGCGGCGGAGAGCCGGTCGAGTCCGGCCGCGAGCCCCGCGCCCTGGTCCACGGCCACCCGCCAGCACGCCGCGAGCCCCCGCAGACCCTCGGCGCCCGGTTGCCGTGCCGCCGTCGCGAGCGCGTCCGGCACGTCACCGCCGAACCGCGCCGCCGCCAGTACCGTCGCCTGCGCGTCCGCGAGCCCGTCGCAGTCCCGCGCGGCCCGCAGCAGCGCCTCGCCCGGCTGGCGTCCGGCCCGCACCTCCCCGGCGAGCACCCCGCACAGCGTGATCACCGCGTCGGCCCGGCGCTCCCGGTCCCGCCGCGCCCGGGCGGCCAGCCGGACCCGCCGCAGCAGCGGCACCCCGGCCGCGCCCAGGACGACCGGCAGCAGCGACGCCCCGAGCACCGCCAGCACGAGACCGGCCACCGGCGCCCACCACTCGGGCCTCAGCCGGCCGCGGACGCGCCGCAGCCCACCGGTCATCCGCCGCCACCCGGGCGGCCCGCTCCCGACGGCCCCGCCGCCCGCGAGCAGCAACCGCGCCCGCCGCGCCGCCGAGTGCCGCTCGCCCATCAGCCAGACCGCCGCACCCATGCACGCGACGGCCACACCCATCGACATCTCGGCCGCCCCTGTCATGACTCGCCCCCGTTCATCCCGGCCTCACACGGCCCGTTTCCGTCTCCCCGGAGCAGCCCCCGCAGCCGCTCCCAGCCCCGCTCCCGCACGAACGCCTCGGCTCCCCACCGCAGCGCGGGCACCGTCCGCACCAGCCCCGACGGATCCCGCTCCAGCACGTGCACCTCCGCGATCCGGCGCCGCCCGGACCGGTCGCGCACGAGGTGCAGCACCACGGAGAGGGCAGCCGCCACCTGGCTGTGCAGCGCGGCCCGGTCGAGCCCCGCGGCCGTGCCGAGCGCCTCCAGCCGGGCCGGTACATCGGCGGCGGCGTTGGCGTGCACGGTCCCGCAGCCGCCCTCGTGGCCGGTGTTCAACGCGGCCAGCAGATGCACCACTTCGGGCCCGCGCACCTCACCCACCACCAACCGGTCGGGCCGCATTCGCAGCGCCTGGCGCACCAGGTCCTCAAGGGTCACGAGACCCGCGCCCTCCTGGTTGGCGGGTCTGGTCTCCAGCCGCACCACGTGCGGATGGTCCGGCCGGAGCTCCGCCGAGTCCTCGGCGAGGACGATCCGCTCGTCCGGCCCGACCAGCCCCAGCAGGGCACTCAGCAACGTCGTCTTGCCGCTGCCCGTGCCTCCGCTGACGAGGAACGACAGCCGGGCGTCGAGCAGCGCGCGCAGCACGCGGTCCCCGCCCGGCGGCACGGTGCCCGCCGCGACCAGCTCGCCGAGTGTGAAGGCCCGGGGCCGCACGACGCGCAGCGACAGGCAGGCGCAGCCCACGGCCACCGGTGGCAGCACCGCGTGCAGCCGGGTCCCGTCGGGCAGCCGGGCGTCGACCCATGGGCGGGCGTCGTCCAGACGGCGTCCCGCCACCGCGGCGAGGCGCTGGGCGAGCCGTCGTACGGCCGCCGCGTCCGGGAAACGGACCGCTGTCAGCTCCAGTCCGCCGCCCCGGTCCACCCAGACCCGGTCCGGTGCGGACACCAGCACGTCGGTCACCGACGGATCGGCGAGCAGCGGCTCCAACGGCCCGCTGCCGACCAGCTCCGACCGCAACCGAGCGGCGGCCCCCAGCACTTCGGCGTCCCCGAGGACCCGCCCCTGTTCGCGCAGGGCCTGCGCCACGCGCGCGGGGGTCGGCTCGGCCCCGCTCTCGGCCAGCCATCGCCGCACCCCGTCGAGCAGCTCCGCGCCCTCCAGTCCGGCCAGGGTGCTCATGCCGTACCCGCCTCGACGAGGGCCCGCTCCCAGAACTCCTTGCAGAACCGGGCGAGCGGTCCCCGCCCGGCGCCCGGCGGCGCCGTGCCCTCGTCAGGGCGCAGCAGCCCAGGTTCCACCGGCACCTCACCGGCCAGCGGCAGTCCGAGCAGCCGGGCCACCTCACGGTCGTCGAGCCCCGGCGGATACGGCCCGCGGACCGCCACCCGCAGGTCCCGCAGGACCATCCCCACCGCGGACGCCACCCGCCCGGCGGCCGCCACGGCCCGCAGCTCGGCGGGCACCACCACCAGGCCGAGATCGAGCTGGCCGAGCACCTCTGCGACGCCGTCGTCGATCCGGCGCGGCAGGTCCACCACGACCGTGCCGCCCCGGCGCCGGGCCGCCGCCAGCACCGCGCGCACCGCCTGGGGAGGGACCGCGATCCGGTCACCCCGGTCCCAGCTGAGTACCCGCAGCGAGTGCAGCTCGGGCAGCGACTCCTCCAGGGCGCCCCCGCCGACCCGGCCGCGCGAGGAGGCGAACGCGGGCCAGCGCAGCCCCTCGGCCGTCTCACCGCCGAGGAGTACGTCGAGTCCGCCACCGAGCGGATCGGCGTCCACCAGGAGTGTGCGCAAGCCCTCCCGCGCGGAGGTGACGGCGAGGGCGCAAGCGAGCGTGGACGCTCCGGCCCCGCCCCGGCCGCCGATCACGCCCACGGTGAGAGCGGGCCGGCCGACGCCCTCGGCCACGTCGGCGATCCGGTCCACCAGCCACTGTTCGCCGTCGGGCAGCATCAGGACGTGCTCGGCGCCGATCTCGACGGCCCGCCGCCACACCCCCGAATCGTCCTGGTCCCGGCAGACGAGGACGACTCCCCTTCTGCGCGCGGCCCCGTGCACACGTCGCGCGGCGTCGTCGCCCACCAGGACGAGCGGCGCGGCCTCCCAGTTGCCTCTGCGCTCGGGCACCCCGTGGTGCACCTCGGGTGTGGCGCCCGCCGCCGCGCACAGGCGCAGCAGGTCGTCGAGGAGTTCGCTGTCCTCGGTGACGATCAGCGGTCCGCCCTGCCGCCCTCCGGCGGCCGGCGGTGGATCGTGTGTGACGGCTCCGGCCACGGTCTCCATCCCCCTTCGCTGCTCGAATCGCGCGGCCCCTGCGGCCACGCGATTCCCGAACACGGGAAGAACCGGCAAGACGGCCTCCCTGTGAACGGCCGGCGGAAACCGGCCGAACGCCCCCGGCAATCGGAACCGGCCATGAACTCGCCGCGAGCGGGGTGCGCTGGAATCACGGTGCAGCGATCCCGGAAATCGTGTGGATCTTGGTGGATAACTGTGGACGCCTCGGCGGTTGTGAATATCGCCGTCACCCATACCGGTGACCCCCGCAGGCCCTCTGTACGACTTCCCCAGAGCAGTCCGACGACTACGCAGCGTGACGGATCATGGGCATGAAGAAGAGGAGGCCTAAGCCGCCTCGGAAGCGGCACTCGGGCCGCGAGAAGAAGGAGAAAACCCACCCGGACATGCGACGACCCCCGCCGGGGGGGAGAGCGGGGGTCGTCCCCACGGCCGACTCGGGGGGGGGAGGAGTCGGGCCGGGTTAGCACGGTCGCGAACGATCCGTGACTTCCATGGTGTACCCGAGAGCCCTCTCAGGCAAACCCACGCGCCCCACCTTACGCCGAATGGGCTGCCCCTATGCTCAAGGGCGTGGAAAACCACTCCTTGCCCCGCACAGCGGCCTTCTTTGACCTGGACAAGACCGTCATTGCGAAGTCGAGCACGCTCACGTTCAGCAAGTCGTTCTACCAAGGCGGTCTGATCAACCGCAGGGCCGTGCTGCGCACCGCATATGCCCAGTTCGTCTTCCTGGCCGGCGGCGCCGACCACGACCAGATGGAGCGGATGCGCGCGTACCTGTCCGCGCTGTGCCGCGGCTGGAACGTGCAGCAGGTCCGGGAGATCGTCGCCGAGACCCTGCACGACCTGATCGACCCGATCATCTACGACGAGGCCGCCTCCCTCATTGAGGAGCACCACACCGCCGGCCGCGACGTCGTGATCGTGTCCACGTCGGGCGCGGAGGTGGTCGAGCCGATCGGCGAGCTGCTCGGCGCGGACCGCGTGGTCGCGACCCGCATGGTCGTCGGTGAGGACGGCTGCTTCACGGGCGAGGTGGAGTACTACGCCTACGGCCCGACCAAGGCCGAGGCCATCAGGGAGCTGGCCGAGTCCGAGGGGTACGACCTCAGTCGCTGCTACGCCTACAGCGACTCGGCGACCGACGTGCCCATGCTGGAGTCCGTCGGCCGTCCCCACGCCGTGAACCCGGACCGCGCACTGCGCCGTGAGGCCCTCGCGCGCGGGTGGCCGATCCTGGACTTCCACCGCCCGGTCCGGCTCAAGCAGCGCATCCCCTCGTTCTCCGTGCCGCCGCGTCCGGCGCTCGTCGCGGTCGCCGCGATAGGTGCCGCGGCGGCCACCGCGGGCCTGGTCTGGTACGCGAACCGGCGCCGGGCCACGGTCGCCTGACCTGGGGTGACCCGACGTCCTATTTGAACCCAAAAGTAAAGAAGTGCAGTCTGGACTTCCGCTTACTTCGGGTCAGGAGTACAAAGGACTCAACGGCCCGCGAGACCAAGGACATCCGAGAGGATCACCTTAAAACGCATTTGGCCCCACGGACCGAGCATGGACACCGGGCACCCACGCGACGTCGACCCGTCGATTACGGGCCAGCCGCACCAGGTGACGGGCAAAGTTCCCGACCTGATGGGCACATATCGAGGACGCTTGGTAACCCGGTGCTCATGCCAGCGGCGGTACGAGTTCTCGTACCGCCGCATCTCTTGTCCCCAGGGCGTTCACGCCGCTCCGCGCTGCAGCGCCTCGCACACCGCCGTCGACTCGCGCGCCCCCAGTTCGACCGCCCTGCCGCAGTGGGCGATCCAGGCGGCCACGCCCTCCGGGGTGCCGGAGACGTACCCCTCCAGGGCTTCCAGATAGGCCTCGCGGCCCAGCTCGGCGTGGCCGACCTCGGCCGGGCAGACCGACTTCGGGTCCAGGCCGCTGCCGACCAGCACGATGCGCTCGGCCGTGCGCGCCACCAGCCCGTTGTGGGACGTGAACGGGCGCAGCGCGAGCAGTTCGCCGTGCACGACGGCGGCCGTCACCAGCGCCGGCGCGGAACCGCCCGCGATGATCAGCCCGGCCAGCCCCTCCAGCCGGCCGTGCGCCTCGGCCGCGCTCGGCAGCGGCAGGCCGACGAGCGGCTCGTCCACCGGCTCGCCCTCCTGCCGGGGCCGCCCCACCTGGTCGGCCTTGTCCGCGGCCGCCACCAGGTGCAGCCGGGCCAGCACCCGCAGGGGCGACTGCCGCCAGATCGACAGCAGCTGACCCGCCTCGGCGGTGAGCCGGAGCGCGGCGCCGACGGTGCGCGCCTCGTCGTCCCCGCTGAAGTCCGTACGTCGGCGCACCTCCTCCAAGGCCCAGTCCGCACCGGACAGCGCGGCCGAGCCGCGGGCGCCGCGCAGGGCCGCCTCGGAGGTGATCGCGTTGCTGCGCCGCCGCATGATCCGGTGTCCGTAGACCCGGTCCACGGACTTGCGTACGGACTCCACGGAATCGGCCACTGAGGGCAGTGCCCCAAGGGCCGCGAGCGGATCGGCGGTCGCGCCTGCTGTACTCATGAGTACGACCCTACGCACCCCGGGGGCCCGCTCTGCGGCGGAGTGGCCTTCTTCACGCGCGCGTGCCCGTCACGGCGACCGCCGGGCGTCTCCCCGGGCCGCCGGGGCCCTCGCCTATCCCCGGGCCGCCGGAGCCCCGGGCACGCCCTTCGGAGCCGGGGCGGGACGGCCGGACAGGAAGGCCTCCCAGCCCTCCTTCGGCGCCTCGCCGACCTTCAGGGTGCGCAGCTTCTCCAGCGTCTTCGGGTCCTGGGCGTCCAGCCAGTCCACGAGCTGCCGGAACGAGACGCAGCGCACCTCCTCCTTGGTGCACACCGTCTCGATGACCTCCTCGACGGCCCGCATGTAGGTGCCGCCGTTCCAGGACTCGAAGTGGTTGCCGATGATCAGGGGCGCGCGGTTGCCGTCGTAGGCCCGCTGGAAGCCCTTGAGCAGGCCGTCGCGCATCTGGTCGCCCCAGAAGTCGTGCATGGCGGGGTTGCCCCGGGTGGTGGTGCCCGACTGGTTGACCATGAAGTTGTAGTCCATGCTCAGCTGCTCGTAGGAGTGCCCGGGGAACGGCACGAGCTGCATGGACACGTCCCACAGGCCCTGCTTCTTGCGTGGCCACACCTGGTCGTTGACGCCGCTGGTGTCGTAGCGGAAGCCCAGGTCCCGGGCCGCCTTCAGGAAGTTCCGCTGGCCTTCGAGGCAGGGCGTGCGGGCGCCGATGAGCTCCTTGTCGTAGTCGAAGGGAAGCGAGGACGCGTTCTTCAGGCCCGTGTTGGTCCTCCAGGTCTTCACGAACTGCTTGGCCTGGGCGATCTCGTCCTTCCAGTCCTCCACCGACCACTCGCCGACCCCGCCGCCGCTGCCGCAGAAGTGGCCGTTGAAGTGGGTGCCGATCTCGTTGCCCTCCAGCCACGCCAGGCGCAGCTGCTGCACGGTGGCGGCGATGCCGCGGCGATCGTTGAAGCCGATGTCGGAGCGACCCGGGGAGTGCTGCGGGGGCCGGTAGAGGTCGCGCTTCTCGTCCGGCAGCAGGTACACGCCGCTGAGGAAGTACGTCATCGTCGCGTTGTTCTCCCGGGCGACCTTGCGGAAGTGGGAGAACAGCTTCTGGCTGTCCTCACCGGCGCCGTCCCAGGAGAAGACGACGAACTGCGGGGGCTTCTGCCCTGGACGCAGCCGCTCGGGCCGGGGCAAGTGGGGCTGGGCCCCGGTGTAGGCGGTGGAGCCGTCCCCGATCAGCCGGACCGCGCTCTTCGGTGCCTGAGCGGGCTTCGCCCTGGACGGTTCGGGGGGGGTGCCTTGCCGGGAGGTGCCGGTCGCGCAACCGGCGAGCGATGCGGCGCAGACCGCGGCGATCACGGAGCCCGCGGCGATCCTGTGGGTGGCGGCCATGTTCCGCCCACCTTCTTCCTTCTCTCGGGTGCCGACAGCGCCGCCAAATTCGCACGAGACCGAGAAGGAAATTAGTACGACAAGCCGATCAAATAGCCACTTCACTCCTCAGGGTGATTTATTAGCCCATTTGCCCGTAAAGTCTATGCTCGCCCTTTACTCTGCATTACGATCCGTTTACCGAGCGTTGATTTATCCCGCCGATTTACGCCGTGACCCACGGCCGCGACAGAACCCGCCCCGAGCGGGACCCCAGTCACGCGACCGCGCAGCCCCGGAGGAGACGGGAAACGATGTCAGCCTGCGTTCCCACCCGCGCCGCCGATCCGAACCGGACCGAGCGGACCCATCCACCCCACAGCCCGCCGCCGACCGGCCCCCGCCGCTTCCGTATCGCGGGTGCCGACGTGTCGGCCTCGATCGCGGTCTTCCTGATCGCCCTGCCCCTGTCCCTGGGCATCGCCCTCGCCACCGGCGCCCCCCTCCAGGCCGGCCTCGTCGCCGCCGCCGTGGGCGGTCTCGTCGCCGGACGGCTCGGCGGCTCCCCGCTCCAGGTGAGCGGACCGGCCGCCGGACTCACCGTCGTCACCGCCGACCTCATCCAGCGCTACGGCTGGCGGACGACCTGCGCCATCACCGTCCTCGCCGGCCTGGCCCAACTCGGCCTGGGCTGCCTGCGCGTGGCCCGTGGCGCCCTCGCCGTCAGCCCCGCCATCGTGCACGGCATGCTCGCCGGGATCGGCGTCACCATCGCCGTCGCCCAGCTGCACATCGTGCTCGGCGGCACACCGCAGAGTTCGGTCCCCGACAACCTGAGAGCCCTGCCGGCCCAGTTGGCGCAGCTGCGCCCCGCGTCCGTGTCGGTGAGCGCGCTGACCCTGGCGCTGCTGCTGCTCTGGCCGAGACTGCCCGGCCGGGCCGGACACCTGCTGCGCAAGGTCCCGGCCGCGCTCATCGCCGTCGCCGGAGCCACCGCTGCCGCCGCCCTCGCCGGTCTGCGCCTGCCCAAGGTCGACCTGCCGTCCTGGAGCAACCACGCGCTGGCCGGCTTGCCCGAGGGCCCCGTCCTCGGCCTCGTCGCCGCCGTGCTCACCACCACGCTGGTGTGCAGCGTGCAGTCGCTGCTCGGTGCGGTCGCCGTGGACAAGCTGGTGGCCGGCCGCCCGGGCCTGCCCGCCCGGGTCGGACGCTCCGACCTCGACCGCGAGCTGCTCGGACAGGGCGCCGCCAACATCGTCTCCGGATCGCTCGGCGGTCTGCCCATCGCCGGTGTCGCGGTGCGGACCACGGCGAATGTGAACGCGGGAGCGGTCAGCCGGAACTCCACGATGCTGCACGGCGTTCTCGTAGTGATCGCCACGCTGCTGATGGTCCCGATCCTGGAGCTCATCCCGCTCGCCTCGCTCGCCGCCCTGGTGATGTCCGTCGGCATCCAGATGGTGTCCCTGAACCACATCCGCACGGTGACGCGCCACCGAGAGGTGTGGGTCTACGCCGTCACCACCCTGGGCGTGGTGACCCTCGGCGTCCTCCAGGGCGTCGCCCTGGGCATCGCCATGGCCGTCGCCGTCGCCCTGCACCGCCTCACCCGCACCCGCATCACGCACGAAGAGAGGGAAGGAGTCCATCACGTACACGTCAGAGGACAGTTGACGTTCCTCGCGGTGCCGCGGCTCAGCCGGGCCCTGCATCTCGTGCCCCACGGTGCCGACACCGTCGTCGAGTTGGACGGGTCGTTCATGGACCACGCGGCGTACGAGACGCTGCAGGACTGGCAGAAGACGCACACCGCGCAGGGCGGCACCGTCGAGATCACCGGCCGGCACCCCGGCACACGCATCTCCGAGCCCACGGCCGTCGCCGACTGCCGTTGCCGACCCTGGACGGCCTGGCGCAACCACCAGTGCGAACGCCCGCAGTCCGCACCCCCCTCCGAGCAGGACACGGACGGGTCGGACCGCCCCGAGCCGGACCCGGCAGGCGCCGGCGGAGCCGACGGGCACGAACTGGCGCGTGGCATCAGCGCCTTCCAGCGCAACACCGCACCGCTGGTGCGCAGCGAGCTGGCCCGGCTGGCGCGCGAGGGGCAGCGGCCCTCGCAGCTCTTCCTGACCTGCGCCGACTCACGACTGGTCACATCGATGATCACCTCCAGTGGTCCGGGCGACCTGTTCGTCGTACGCAACGTGGGCAACCTCGTCCCGCTCCCGGGCGAGGAGAGCGGCGACGACTCGGTGGCGGCCGCGATCGAGTACGCCGTGGAGGTGCTGCGCGTGCGGTGCATCACGGTGTGCGGGCACTCGGGCTGCGGCGCCATGCAGGCGCTGCTCACCTCCGAGCCCGGCGGCGCCCGGACACCGCTGAAGCGCTGGCTGCGGCACGGGCTGCCCAGCCTGGAACGCGTGACCGACGACAGCCGGCCGTCATGCAGCCTGGCCGGCCGGGTGCCCGAGGACGTGGTCGAGCAGCTCAGCCTGACCAACGTGGTCCAGCAGTTGGAGCACCTGCGCGCCCACGACTCGGTGGCCCGGGCCCTGGCGGAGGGCGCCCTGGTCCTCCAGGGCATGTACTTCCACGTGGGCGAGGCCGAGTCGTACCTGCTCACCGAGACGGACGGCGGCGTGGTCTTCGACCGCGTACGGGAGGCGGACCTGACGGCGTGAGCCGGGCGCCCACCCGGGTGCGCGGCACCTGCACCGCGCACCCGGCCACCCCATCGCGGCACACCCGGCTGCCCAACGCGCCACACCCGGCCCCCCAACGCGGCACGCCCGGCTGCCCACCGCGCCACACCCGGCCGCCTCATCGCCCCGCGCCCGGCCATCGGCCCTGCCCCGCGCCCGTCGGCCGGCACCTCTCCACGACCCGCCGACCGGCAGGTGCCGACAACAGGCCTCGACCCTCCGCCCCACCGCCCGTCGAGTGCCGACCACCGCCCTCGACCCTCCGCCCCACCGCCGGTCACGTGACCGGCGTTACACGCATGAACTTTCCCTGGTCGGCGTCCGTGGGTACGGATGACCCCGGCCGTCGAGACCACCGACTGACACCCGACCAACAGGTCTAAACCAATCGGCGGTCGGCCCTTGTCATCGCACCCCCGGGTCTGATGAGCTGTGGCCTGGGACACAACGGACACCCTGGGAAAGGCAGATGCCGTGAGCAACGAAAGCCTGGCCAACCTGCTCAAGGAAGAGCGCAGGTTCGCACCCCCCGCCGACCTGGCCGCCAACGCCAACGTCACCGCGGAGGCGTATGAACAGGCCAAGGCTGACAGGCTCGGCTTCTGGGCCGAGCAGGCCCGTCGGCTGACCTGGGCCAAGGAGCCCACCGAGACCCTCGACTGGTCGAACCCGCCGTTCGCCAAGTGGTTCAAGGACGGCGAGCTCAACGTCGCCTACAACTGCGTCGACCGGCATGTGGAGGCCGGGCACGGCGACCGGGTCGCCATCCACTTCGAGGGCGAGCCCGGCGACAGCCGCGCCCTCACCTACGCCGAGCTCAAGGACGAGGTCTCCAAGGCGGCCAATGCCCTGCTGGAGCTGGGCGTTCAGGCCGGTGACCGGGTCGCCGTCTACATGCCGATGATCCCCGAGACGGCGATCGCGATGCTGGCCTGCGCCCGCATCGGCGCCGCCCACTCCGTCGTCTTCGGCGGCTTCTCCTCGGACGCGCTCGCCACCCGCATCCAGGACGCCGACGCGCGCGTGGTCATCACCTCCGACGGCGGCTACCGACGCGGCAAGCCGTCCGCGCTCAAGCCGGCCGTGGACGAGGCGGTGGAGAAGGCGGGCAACGTCGAACACGTCCTGGTCGTGCGCCGCACGGGTCAGGAAGTCGCCTTCACCGAGGGCCGCGACGTGTGGTGGCACGACCTGGTGGGCCGCCAGAGCGCGGAGCACGCCCCCCAGGCGTTCGGCGCCGAGCACCCGCTGTTCATCCTCTACACCTCGGGCACCACGGGTAAGCCGAAGGGCATCCTGCACACCTCCGGCGGCTACCTCACCCAGGCCGCGTACACGCACCACGCCGTCTTCGACCTCAAGCCGGAGACCGACGTCTACTGGTGCACCGCCGACGTCGGCTGGGTCACCGGCCACTCGTACATCGTCTACGGCCCGCTCGCCAACGGCGCGACGCAGGTCATGTACGAGGGCACGCCCGACACCCCGCACCAGGGCCGCTTCTGGGAGATCGTCCAGAAGTACGGCGTGACGATCCTCTACACGGCGCCGACGGCGATCCGTACGTTCATGAAGTGGGGCGACGACATCCCCGCCAAGTTCGACCTGTCCAGCCTGCGCGTGCTGGGCTCGGTGGGTGAGCCGATCAACCCCGAGGCGTGGATCTGGTACCGCAAGAACATCGGCGGCGACCGCACCCCGATCGTGGACACCTGGTGGCAGACCGAGACCGGCGCGATGATGATCACCCCGCTGCCGGGCGTGACCGCCACCAAGCCCGGCTCCGCGCAGACGCCGCTGCCCGGCATCTCCGCGACGGTCGTCGACGACGAGGCGAACGAGGTGCCCAACGGCGGCGGTGGCTACCTGGTGCTGACCGAGCCGTGGCCGTCGATGCTGCGCACCATCTGGGGCGACGACCAGCGGTTCATCGACACGTACTGGTCGCGCTTCGAGGGCAAGTACTTCGCCGGTGACGGCGCGAAGAAGGACGACGACGGCGACATCTGGCTGCTCGGCCGGGTCGACGACGTCATGCTCGTCTCCGGGCACAACATCTCCACCACGGAGGTCGAGTCGGCGCTGGTCTCCCACCCGTCGGTCGCCGAGGCGGCCGTCGTCGGCGCGGCGGACGAGACGACCGGGCAGGCGATCGTCGCCTTCGTGATCCTGCGCGGTACGGCCGCCGAGACCGAGGACCTGGTCGCCGAGCTGCGCACGCACGTCGGCAACACCCTGGGCCCGATCGCCAAGCCGAAGCGGATCCTTCCGGTGGCCGAGCTGCCCAAGACCCGCTCCGGCAAGATCATGCGCCGGCTGCTGCGGGACGTCGCCGAGAACCGCCAGCTGGGTGACGTCACCACGCTGACCGACTCCACGGTCATGGACCTCATCCAGGCCAAGCTGCCCGCCGCGCCCAGCGAGGACTGATCACGGCACAGGCATAGCGGAGTGGACGAAGGGCACCCGGCAGGCGGCACGCCGGGTGCCCTTCCCGCGGCCGTGGCGCGGATCAAGATGCGCAAGCCCATACATTTAGCTAAACTAAGAAAAACAAGTGCTCCATGGTGCGCCGGGAAGTCTGGTCGGCAAGTGTTCAGCCCTGCCCACCGACCGGAGGTCTCCCCCGTGGCCGCGCCCCGCCCCAGCACCCCCCGCAAGATCCTCGGACGGCTCTCGCTCCCCGAGCGGACGTACGTCGCGGACGCGCTGCGCACCGAGACGGTCGGCGGCGTCCTGCTGCTCGCCGCCGCGGTCGTCGCGCTGCTGTGGGCGAACATCCCCGCGCTGCACGACAGCTACGAAGACATCGCCCACTTCCACCTGGGCCCCGCCGCCCTCGGTCTCGACCTGTCCGTCGCGCACTGGGCCGCCGACGGACTGCTCGCGATCTTCTTCTTCGTCGCCGGCATCGAACTCAAGCGCGAACTCGTCGCGGGTGATCTGCGCGACCCCAAAGCCGCCGCGCTCCCGGTCGTCGCCGCCCTGTGCGGCATGGCCGTACCCGCGCTCGTCTACACCGTCACCAACGTCACCGGCGGCGGCTCCCTGGCCGGCTGGGCCGTGCCCACCGCCACCGACATCGCCTTCGCCCTCGCCGTGCTCGCCGTGATCGGCACGTCCCTGCCGAGCGCGCTGCGCGCCTTCCTGCTCACGCTCGCCGTCGTCGACGACCTCTTCGCGATCCTGATCATCGCCGTCTTCTTCACGGACGACCTGAACTTCGCCGCGCTCGGCGGCGCCGTCGCCGGCCTCCTCGTGTTCTGGCTGCTGCTGCGCACGGGCGTCCGCGGCTGGTACGTCTACGTGCCGCTCGCGCTGGTCGTCTGGGCCCTGATGTACAACAGCGGCATCCACGCCACCATCGCGGGCGTGGCCATGGGCCTGATGCTGCGCTGCCACCGCCACGAGGGCGAGGCGCACTCCCCCGGCGAGCACATCGAGCACCTCGTGCGGCCGCTGTCGGCGGGACTGGCCGTACCGCTGTTCGCGCTGTTCAGCGCGGGCGTCTCGGTGTCCGGCGGGGCGCTCGCCGACGTGTTCACCCAGCCCGAGACCCTCGGTGTCGTCCTCGGACTCGTCGTCGGCAAGGTGCTCGGCATCTTCGGCGGGACCTGGCTGGCCGCGCGCTTCACCCGGGCGTCGCTCAGCGACGACCTCGCCTGGGCGGACGTGTTCGCGGTGGCGAGCCTCGCCGGCATCGGCTTCACCGTCTCCCTGCTCATCGGTGAACTCGCCTTCGAGGGCGACCAGGTGATGACCGACGAGGTCAAGACCGCCGTGCTGTGCGGCTCGCTCATCGCGGCGGCCCTCGCGACCGTCCTGCTGAAGATCCGCAACACCAAGTACCGCCGCCTGTGGGAGGCCGAGGAGCGCGACGAGGACGCCGACGGCATCCCGGACGTCTACGAGGAGGACGACCCGGCGTACCACCTGCGCCTGGCGGAGCGCTACGAGCGCAAGGCCGCCGAGCACCGCCGCATCGCCCAGGAGAAGGCAGCGGCGCGGCACGGGCTTGCCGAAGTACCGGGCGGGGCAGGCGATGACCGCGACGGTCCGGCATGATCTGACGAGACGGTACAAAAGACGGGACCGTACGCAGTCAGGCCGTACGCAGTCGGACGACTGTGGCGAGTCAGGCACAGGACGCGGAAATCGGACCGTACGCAGAAGAGGGAGACCGCGATGAGCGCACCCGACGGCAGCCCGGTCGGCGCCGAACGCAGCATCGGCCAGCTGTTCGCCTCGGCGACGGCGGAAATGTCGGCGCTGGTGCACGACGAGATCGCGCTGGCGAAGGCGCAGCTCAAGCAGGACGTCAAGCGCGGCGCGACCAGCGGGGGCGCCTTCTCGCTGGCCGGCGCGGTGCTGGTGTTCTCCCTGCCGATGCTGAACTTCGCCCTGGCCTACGGCATCCGCACCTGGACGGACTGGAACCTCGCGATCTGCTTCCTGCTGTCCTTCGCGGCGAACGTGCTGGTGGCGCTCGTCCTCGCGCTGATCGGCGTGGTCTTCGCGAAGAAGGCCAAGAAGAGCAAGGGGCCGCAGAAGGTCGCCGCCTCGATGAAGCAGAGCGCGGGCGTCCTGCAGAAGGCCAAGCCGCATCCCCGCCCGGAGCTCACGCAGGACCGGGTCCCCGAAGCCATCGAGGCTGTGGCACGCTCGTCGTCATGACGGACCCCGCGACACCCCCGGCACAACCGGCCTCGGCCGTACTCCTGGACGTCCCCGGCGGGAAGCAGGTGTGCCACCGCGACGTCGCGGCCAACGGCGCCCGCTTCCACATCGCCGAGCTGGGCGACGGGCCGCTGGTGCTGCTGCTGCACGGCTTCCCGCAGTTCTGGTGGACCTGGCGGCACCAGTTGGTGGCGCTCGCCGACGCGGGGTTCCGGGCCGTCGCCATGGACCTGCGGGGCGTCGGGGGCAGCGACCGTACGCCGCGCGGCTACGACCCCGCCAACCTCGCGCTGGACGTCACCGGGGTCATCCGCTCGCTCGGCGAGCCCGACGCCGCGCTGGTCGGCCACGACCTCGGTGGATACCTGGCGTGGACGGCGGCCGCGATGCGCCCCAAGCTCGTGCGGCGGCTGGCGGTCGCCTCCATGCCGCATCCGCGGCGCTGGCGCTCGGCCATGCTGCGGGACGTCAAGCAGACGCGCGCCGGTTCACACATCTGGGGGTTCCAGCGGCCCTGGATCCCGGAGCGGCAGCTCACCGCCGACGACGGGGCGCTCGTGGCCGAGCTGATCCAGGAGTGGTCCGGACCGCGTCCGCCGGAGGACGAGGCGCTGGAGAACTACCGCCGCGCCATGTGCATCCCCTCGGCGGCGCACTGCGCGGTCGAGCCGTACCGCTGGATGGTGCGCTCCCTGGCCCGCCCGGACGGCATCCAGTTCAACCGGCGGATGAAGCGGCCCGTGCGCGTGCCGACCCTCCATCTGCACGGCTCCCGCGACCCGGTGATGCGCACGCGCAGCGCGGCCGGCTCCGGCGAGTACGTCGAAGCCCCGTACCGCTGGCGGTTGTTCGACGGCCTCGGCCACTTCCCGCACGAGGAGGACCCGGTCGCGTTCTCCGCGGAACTCATCAACTGGCTGCGGGATCCCGAACCCGATCGGTGACCGCGCGACCGCGCCCCGTACCCCCGCCTGAACGCTTGTCCTACGAGCGGCCACTTGCCTGGCGCATAGGCCAATTGGGCGCCCCGGGAGCGGTTATCGACCATGGGGCAGGGGCACACGTCGGGGTATGGGCTGGACGCACGACTACAGTGACGCAAGCCGCAATCGCCGCTCGGCGGGCGGTGCGAACTCCTACCAGCGAGGCGGTGCACCCCAGATGGCGGGGGCGGACCCCAGGGTCGGGATCCCGCGCATCCTCCGCCGCCGGGCCCGCTGGGTCTCCGTACGTCTGCGCCACACACGCGACTGAGGCAACACCCGCGCGAGTGACGCGCGGGCCGTCCCCTCTCCAGAGCCGCTCCTAGAGCGCGCAGCTGTCGCTGCCCACCTGCTGGTTGGCGGTGCGCCCCTTGGTGATGTCCTCCTGGATCTCGTCCACGGTCAGCGCGTACCCCGTCTCGGCGTCGTCGAGGGACTTGGCGAACACCACGCCGTAGACCCTGCCGTCGGGCGTGAGCAGCGGGCCGCCGGAGTTGCCCTGGCGGACGGTCGCGAAGAGGGAGTAGACGTCGCGGCGGACCGTGCCGCGGTGGTAGATGTCCGGGCCGTTGGCCGTGATGCGGCCCCGCACGCGCGCGGCCCGCACGTCGTACGCCCCGTTCTCCGGGAAGCCGGCGACGATCGCGTCGTCGCCGCTGCCCGCGTCCTTCGACGTGAACCGCAGCGCGGGCGCCTTGAGGTCCGGCACGTCCAGTACGGCGATGTCGCGCCGCCAGTCGTAGAGCACGACCGTGGCGTCGTACTTCCTGCCCTCGCCGCCTATCTGCACGGTCGGCTCGTCGACACCACCCACCACGTGCGCGTTCGTCATCACGCGACGGTCGGCGAAGACGAAGCCCGTGCCCTCCAGGACCTTGCCGCAGCTCGGAGCCGTGCCCATGACCTTGACGATGGAGCGCTGGGCGCGGGTCGCCACCTGGCTGTCGGCCAGGGCCGGGTCCGGGCGCTGCACGTCGGTGATCGGCTCGTTGGAGAACGGGCTGAAGACCTGCGGGAAGCCGTTCTGCGCGAGGACGGAGGAGAAGTCCGCGAACCAGGTGGCGGCCTGGTCGGGCAGCGCCTGGGAGACGCCCTGCAGCACCTTGGAGTTGCGGACCTCCTTGCCGAGCGTCGGCAGCGTGGTGCCCGCGAGGGCAGAGCCGATCAGCCAGGCGACCAGGAGCATGGCCACGACGTTGACCAGCGCGCCGCCGGTCGCGTCGAGGGCCCGGGCCGGGGACCAGGTGATGTGCCGGCGCAGCTTGTTGCCGAGGTGGGTGGTGAGGGCCTGGCCGACGGAGGCGCAGACGATGACGACGACGACCGCGACGACGGCCGCGGTCGTGCTCACCTCCGCGTTGTCCGTGAGCGCGTCCCAGATGACGGGCAGCACGTAGACCGCGACGAGGCCACCGCCCAGGAAGCCGATCACCGACAGGATGCCGACGACGAACCCCTGGCGGTACCCGACGACCGCGAACCACACGGCGGCGACCAGCAACAAGATGTCCAGCACGTTCACGAAGGCCACCCTGTCATGCGCGCCAGTCGAGCGGGACCCGCTTCTCGCGGTCCCAGGGCCGCTCCCAGCCCGCGTAGTGCAGCAGCCGGTCGATGATTCCCGCCGTGAAACCCCAGACAAGGGCCGATTTGACCAGAAATGCTGGTCCTTGGTGGCCGCTGGGGTGGATGGTGGTGGCTCTGTTGGCGGGATCCGTGAGATCCGCCACGGGAACCGTGAAGACCCTGGCGGTTTCGTTCGGATCGACGACCCCGACCGGGCTCGGCTCGCGCCACCAGCCGAGCACCGGTGTGACGACGAAGCCGCTCACCGGGATGTACAGCCGGGGCAGGACACCGAAGAGCTGGACGCCGGCGGGGTCGAGGCCGGTCTCCTCCTCCGCCTCGCGCAGGGCGGCGCGCAGCGGTCCGTCGCCCCTCGGGTCGCCGTCCTCCGGGTCGAGGGCGCCGCCGGGGAAGGAGGGCTGGCCCGCGTGCGAACGCAGGGAGCTGGCGCGCTCCATGAGCAGCAGCTCCGGCCCGCGGTCGCCCTCCCCGAACAGGATCAGCACGGCGGACTGGCGGCCGGCGCCGTCCTCGGGCGGCAGGAAGCGGCTCAGCTGCCTGGGCCGGACCGTCTCCACGGCGTGCACCACCGGGTCCAGCCAGGCGGGCAGCCCTTCTTTGCTGACCGTCACCGCCGTCACCGGGCCGCCCTGTGTGTCGCTCGCACGCGTCATCGCCACCCCCGTCGTCCTGCCGCTTCCAACGCACGGCGGCCCCGAGATCGTTCCGCGCCGGGTCGCGGTCCCCCGTTCGAGGGGCTCATGGGGCAGCTCATCCGGCCCCCAGCGGCGGCGCCGGCTTGCCGCCCGCGTCCAGGTAGGCCTGCGGAGGCCTCAGGCGCTGGCCGGGGAAGCCGCCCTTCTCGTACTTGAGGAGCTTCTTCGCCTTCTCCGGGTCGGTCTCGCCCTCGCCGTACGCCGGGCAGAGCGGGGCGATCGGGCAGGCTCCGCAGGCCGGCTTGCGGGCATGGCAGATGCGACGACCGTGCCAGATCACGTGATGCGAGAGATCCGTCCAGTCGCTCTTCGGGAAGAGCGCGCCGACGGCGGCCTCGATCTTGTCGGGGTCGGTCTCGGCGGTCCACTGCCAGCGGCGCACCAGACGCTGGAAGTGCGTGTCGACGGTGATGCCGGGGCGCCCGAAGGCGTTGCCGAGCACGACGAACGCGGTCTTGCGGCCGACGCCGGGCAGCTTGACCAGGTCCTCCAGCCGGCCGGGCACCTCGCCGCCGAAGTCCTCCACCAGCGCCTTCGACAGCCCTATGACCGACTTCGTCTTGGCCCGGAAGAAGCCGCAGGGGCGGAGGATCTCCTCCACCTCCTCCGGGTTGGCGGCGGCCAGGTCCTCGGGGGTGGGGTACTTGGCGAAGAGCGCGGGGGTCGTCTGGTTGACGCGCAGGTCGGTGGTCTGGGCGGACAGGACCGTGGCGACCACCAGCTGGAAGGGGTTGTCGAAGTCCAGCTCGGGGTGCGCGTACGGGTAGACCTCGGCGAGCTCGCGGTTGATACGGCGGGCGCGGCGGACCAGGGCGGTACGCGACTCGCCGCCCGGCGGGTGGACGACGGTCCGGGCGGGGGCGGTGTCCTTGACGCGGGCGGTGGCCTTCTTGGGCGCGACGGTGACCTTCTTGGCGGCGGGCGCCTTCTTCACGGCGGGTGTCTTCTTCGCAGCGGGTGATTTCTTCGCGGCCGGTGCTTTCTGCGCAGCCGGTGTCTTCTTCGCGGCAGGGGCCTTCTTCGCAGCAGCGGCAGAGGCCTTCGACACCGCAGGCGTCTCGGAGGCGGCTTTCTTCGCAGAGGCGGCCTTCCTCCCGGATGTCGCCTTCTTGGCGGAGGCCTTCCCGACGGAGGCCTTCTTGGCGGGCGACTTCCCCGTCGGCGTCGGCTTCCCCGAAGCCGACGCCCCCTCTGTCGCTTTCGCCGTTTTCCTACCGCCATCGGGGCTCTGTTCGCCCACAGCGGAATCGCGACGTACAACCACCCGCGCAGCCCCCTCGGCCTGTGCTCTCACCGGCGATTTGGACACCCGGCCAGCCTAAGGCCAGGCACCGACATCCGCCCCGGCCCCTGAAGATCGGCGCCCAATTGGACCCCTGCCGCGTACCCCGGGACACCTGTGCGGCATCCTTGTGACAGATCACACTGTTTGGACCGTCCGGCAAAATGGGCACCACGGTCCCCTGGTACGCGGGGGTGCAAGATCCCCTGAGCAGGTCGAAAGGGAGAGAACTCGTGGACGACGTTCTGCGGCGCAATCCGCTCTTCGCGGCGCTCGATGACGAGCAGGCCGCGGAGCTCCGCGCCTCCATGAGTGAGGTGACCCTCGCCCGCGGTGACTCACTGTTCCACGAGGGCGACCCCGGCGACCGCCTGTACGTGGTCACGGAGGGCAAGGTCAAGCTCCACCGCACGTCCCCCGACGGCCGCGAGAACATGCTCGCCGTCGTCGGCCCCGGCGAGCTCATCGGCGAGCTGTCGCTGTTCGACCCGGGCCCGCGCACGGCGACCGCCACGGCGCTGACCGAGGTGAAGCTGCTCGGCCTCGGCCACGGCGACCTCCAGCCCTGGCTGAACGCCCGCCCGGAGGTGGCCTCGGCGCTCCTGCGTGCCGTCGCGCGCCGGCTGCGCAAGACCAACGACGCGATGTCCGACCTGGTCTTCTCGGACGTCCCGGGCCGTGTCGCCCGCGCTCTGCTGGACCTGTCCCGCCGGTTCGGCGTGCAGTCCGAGGAGGGCATCCACGTCGTCCACGACCTCACGCAGGAGGAGCTGGCCCAGCTGGTCGGCGCGTCCCGCGAGACGGTCAACAAGGCCCTGGCGGACTTCGCCCAGCGCGGCTGGCTGCGCCTGGAGGCCCGCGCGGTGATCCTCCTGGACGTGGAGCGCCTCGCCAAGCGCTCGCGCTGACGCGCCCGACCGGCCGTACGTCTTCGGGCCCTGTCCCCTCACGGGACGGGGCCCGACGTCGTGCACGGCACCAGGAGGGTGCCTGCCGCGCCCTGCCCTGCCGCCGTCGGCCCTGTTGCCGTCGGCTCGGCGTCGAAAACCAGGCGCGCCGGATCGCCCCTCACGGCACAGTGACCACATGGCCGGAACCGTTCCCCGCCCCGGGCTCGACGCCGAGGGCTTCATCGCCCGGGAGGGCTCCCTCGCGCGCGTGCCCCGCGCCTTCCGCCCGGTCGTCGCCGCGGCCCGGGACGGGCTGACCGACGTGTTCGGCACGCGGCTGCACAGCGCGTACCTCTACGGGTCGATTCCGCGCGGCACCGCACGTATGGGACGCAGCGACCTCGACCTGCTGCTCGCCATGCGCGCGGAGCCGACCGAGGCGGACCGGGCCGACGCCCGGGCGCTCGGCGCGGCGCTGGACGCGGAGTTCGAGCAGATCGACGGCCACGGGACGCTGCTCTTCAGCCGCGAGCGGCTGCTGAGCGACCTGGAGCGGCACGACCTGGGCTGGTTCCTCGCCTGCCTGTGCACACCGCTGCTGGGCGAGGACCTGGCCGCGCGGCTGCCGCGCTACCGCCCCGACTCGCTGCTGGCCCGCGAGACCAACGGCGATCTGCACCTGCTCCTGCCCAGCTGGCGCCGCCGGATCGCCGAGACGGACGACACGGCGGAGGCCCGCCGTCCGCTCGTCCGCTTCATGTCCCGGCACCTCGTCCGCACCGGCTTCACGCTCGTCATGCCCCGCTGGAACGGCTGGACCAGCGACCTGCGGGAGATGGCGGAGGCGTTCGCCGGGTACTACCCGGAGCGCGCCGAGCAACTGCGGGCGGCGGCCGTCCTCGGACGCGAGCCGACGGGGGACGCCGCCGTGCTCCGGTCGTACGTCGACGATCTCGGTCCGTGGCTCGCCGGGGAGTACGCGCGCGTGCACGGCGTCAAGGCCCCGCGCCCCGAGGGGCCCTAGATGAGCCCGTGCTCCTCCAGGTAGTCCAGCTGGGCCCGTACCGACAGCTCCGCCGCCGGCCACAGGGAGCGGTCCACGTCGGCGTAGACGTGGGCGACGACCTCGGCGGGGGTGCGGTAGCCGTCCTCGACCGCCGTCTCGACCTGGGCGAGGCGATGGGCGCGGTGGGCCAGGTAGTACTCGACGGCGCCCTGCGCGTCCTCCAGGACCGGGCCGTGGCCCGGCAGGACCGTGTGGACGCCGTCGTCGACCGTGAGGGACCTCAGGCGGCGCAGGGAGTCCAGGTAGTCGCCGAGGCGGCCGTCGGGGTGGGCCACGACCGTCGTGCCGCGGCCCAGGATCGTGTCGCCCGTCAGGACGGCCTGGTCCGCCGGGAGGTGGAAGGAGAGCGAGTCGGCGGTGTGGCCGGGCGTCGGTACGACCCTCAGTTCGAGGCCGCCGGTGGTGATCACGGCTCCGGCGGTCAGGCCCTCGTCGCCCAGCCGCAGCGCCGGGTCGAGGGCACGCACGCGCGTGCCGGTCAGTTCCGCGAACCGGGCGGCGCCCGCCGCGTGGTCGGGGTGGCCGTGGGTCAGCAGGGTCAGGGCGACGCGCTGGCCGGCCTGCTCTGCCGTGGCGACGACATGGCGCAGGTGACCTTCGTCCAGCGGCCCCGGGTCGACCACCACGGCCAGGTCGGAGTCGGGCTCGGCGAGGATCCAGGTGTTCGTGCCGTCCAGGGTCATCGCCGACGGGTTGGGCGCCAGGACGTTGACGGCCCGCGCGGTGGCGGGACCCGAGAGGACCCCGGCCCGGGGCTGGCCGGGCAGGGCTGCTGCGTCCGTCATGCGCTGGCTCCACCGGTCGGGGCGGTCGGGACGTGCTTGGTGAACTCGTCGTGGCCCGGCCAGGAGAGCACGATCTCGCCGTCCACCAGGCGGGCCGTGGCCAGGACGGGCGTGAGGTCACGGCCGGGAGCGGCGGCGAGCGCCCGGGCGGCCGTCTCGTACGCCGTCAGCTGCCGCAGGGTCGCGATGGTCGGCGGCATCATCAGCAACTCGCCCCGGTCGTACCCGGCCGCCGCCTCGCCCGGGGCGATCCACACCGTGCGGTCCGCCTCCGTGGAGGCGTTGCGGGTGCGCTGCCCCTCGGGGAGGGCGGCCACGAAGAAGAAGGTGTCGTAGCGGCGGGCCTCGAACTCGGGGGTGATCCAACGGGTCCACGCGCCGAGCAGGTCCGAGCGCAGCACCAGCCCCCTGCGGTCCAGGAACTCCGCGAAGGACAGGTCCCGGGCGACCAGGGCGGCCCGGTCGGCCTCCCAGTCGGCGCCCGTGGTGTCACCGACGACCGCGTCGGCGGCCGGCCCGGCGAGCAGCACGCCCGCCTCCTCGTACGTCTCCCGTACGGCCGCGCAGACGATCGCCTGGGCCGCCGTCTCGTCGACGCCGAGCCGGTCCGCCCACCACGCGCGCGTGGGGCCCGCCCAGCGGACGTGGTGGTCGTCGTCACGCGGGTCGACACCGCCGCCCGGATACGCGTACGCGCCTCCGGCGAAGGCCATGGAGGCGCGTCGGCGCAGCATGTGGACGGCGGGACCGCTGTCGGTGTCCTTCAGGAGCATGACGGTGGCCGCGCGCTTCGGGGTCACCGGGGTGAGGGTGCCGGCCGCGAGTGCGCGGATCCGCTCCGGCCACTCCGGGGGGTACCACTGACCGTTCGCCATGGGCGCGAGGCTATCCCGTGACGGGCGGATGTTCGAGTGGCCCCGGGTACGGATCGCGCAGCTCGGACGGGTGCGGGGTGCTACGCGAGCTCCACCTGGATCTCGACCTCGACCGGGGCGTCCAAGGGCAGCACGGCCACACCCACGGCACTGCGCGCGTGCACGCCCTTGTCGCCGAGGACCTCGCCGAGCAGCTCGCTCGCGCCGTTCAGCACGGCGGGCTGGCCGGTGAAGTCCGAGGCCGAGGCCACGAAGCCGACGACCTTCACCACGCGCGCGATGCGGTCCAGGTCACCGGCGACGGACTTGACGGCGGCCAGGGCGTTGAGCGCACACGTGCGTGCCAGCTCCTTGGCCTCCTCCGGGGTGACCTCGGCGCCGACCTTGCCGGTGACCGGAAGCTTGCCGTCCACCATCGGGAGCTGCCCAGCGGTGTAGACGTACGGCCCGGACTGCACGGCCGGCTGGTATGCGGCGAGCGGCGGGACGACGTCGGGCAGGCTCAGGCCGAGCTCGGCCAGCTTCGCCTCGACGGCGCCCACTACTGCTTCTCCCGCTTCAGGTAGGCGACGAGCTGCTCGGGGTTGTTCGGCCCGGGCACGACCTGGACGAGCTCCCAGCCGTCCTCGCCCCAGGTGTCCAGAATCTGCTTCGTGGCGTGGACGAGCAGCGGCACGGTTGCGTATTCCCACTTGGTCATGCGGCCGACTTTAGCCCCTGTCCGAGCGGGGTCACGGCCGCGGTCCGGGACCGACCCCGGCCCAGGTTGTCCACAGCCTCCCGCGTAGCCCGGGCGCGGACTGGTTAGGCTCGAATACGTGAGCAGGCTCCAGGTCGTCAGCGGCAAGGGCGGTACCGGCAAGACCACGGTGGCCGCGGCCCTAGCACTGGCCCTGGCCGAGGAGGGGAAGCGGACGCTTCTCGTCGAGGTCGAGGGCCGTCAGGGCATCGCGCAGCTCTTCGAGACCGAAGCGCTGCCTTATGAGGAGCGGAAGATCGCCGTCGCTCCAGGGGGCGGGG
This sequence comes from Streptomyces sp. SudanB52_2052, assembly GCF_964272415.1. Classification (NCBI taxonomy): domain Bacteria; kingdom Bacillati; phylum Actinomycetota; class Actinomycetes; order Kitasatosporales; family Streptomycetaceae; genus Streptomyces; species Streptomyces sp. SudanB52_2052. The sequence goes on from NZ_OZ186796.1 coordinate 4,105,421, forward strand.
AGGTGTACGCCCTCGCCATCGACCCCGAACTGGCCCTTCTGGACTACCTCCAGATGTTCTACAAGCTGGGCAGCGCCGGACGGGCCCTGAAGAAGCTCGGCGCGATCGACTTCGCCACCACCATCGCGCCCGGCCTGAGGGACGTACTCCTGACGGGCAAGGCGTGCGAGGCGGTGCGCCGCAAGGACAGGAGCGGACGGTTCGCCTACGACTACGTCGTCATGGACGCCCCGCCCACCGGGCGCATCACGCGCTTCCTGAACGTCAACGACGAGGTCGCGGGCCTCGCCAAGATCGGCCCCATACACAATCAGGCGCAGGCCGTGATGCGGGTGCTGAAGTCGCCGGAGACGGCCGTGCACCTGGTGACGCTGCTGGAGGAGATGCCCGTCCAGGAGACCGTGGACGGCATCGCCGAGCTGCGGTCGGCGCGGCTGCCGGTGGGGCGGATCATCGTGAACATGGTGCGGCCGGAGGTGTTGGACGCGGCCGACCTGGAACTCGTACGCACGGTCCCGCGTTCCACAGTCGCGCGGTCGCTGTCGTCCGCCGGGCTCGGCGGGGCGCGGCGCGGCGGGCATGCGGAGCGGCTGGTGGACCCACTGCTCACCCAGGCCGAGGAGTACGCCGAGCGGTACGCGCTGGAGCACGAGCAGCGTGCGGTCCTCACCGAGCTGGGCCTGCCGCTGCACGAACTGCCGCTGTTCGCCGAGGGCATGGACCTGGCGGGGCTGTACGAGCTGGCCCGCGAGCTGCGCGAGCAGGGCGTGTCGTGAGCCGGCCACGCATAGGGCTGGGGCCGAGCGCAGGGCTGCGGCACTGCACAGGGCTACGGCCCCGCACAGAGCCAGGGCCTCACACAGGGCTACGGCCCCGCACAGGGCCAGGGCCCCACACAGGGCTGGGGCCGCGCACAGAGCCAGGGCTGCGGCCCGGCACGGAGGCAAGGTTCGTCATGAGTCGGAAGCAGGGGATGTCATGAGTCGTCCGGACCCGGCCCACACGCACGACCCGGCCCGCCACCACCTCGCCCCCGCGCGCGTGCTCGACGTCGATCCGCTGCTCCAGGATCCGAAGACCCGCATCGTGGTCTGCTGCGGCTCGGGCGGGGTCGGCAAGACCACGACCGCGGCGGCCCTGGGCCTGCGCGCGGCCGAGCGGGGTCGCAAGGTGGTCGTGCTCACCATCGACCCGGCCCGCCGGCTCGCCCAGTCCATGGGCATCGACTCCCTCGACAACACCCCGCGCCGCGTGAAGGGCATCGACGACTCCGCGGGCGGCGAGCTGCACGCGATGATGCTCGACATGAAGCGCACCTTCGACGAGATCGTCGAGGCGCACGCCGACCCCGAGCGGGCGGCCGCCATCCTGGGCAACCCCTTCTACCAGTCGCTCTCGGCGGGCTTCGCGGGCACGCAGGAGTACATGGCGATGGAGAAGCTCGGCCAGCTGCGGGCCCGGGACGAGTGGGACCTGATCGTCGTCGACACCCCGCCGTCCCGCTCCGCGCTGGACTTCCTGGACGCCCCCAAGCGGCTCGGGTCGTTCCTGGACGGGCGGCTGATCCGGCTGCTGACGGCGCCGGCGAAGCTGGGCGGCCGGGCCGGGATGAAGTTCCTGAACGTCGGGATGTCCATGATGACGGGCACGCTCGGCAAGCTGCTCGGCGGCCAGCTCCTCAAGGACGTCCAGACGTTCGTCTCCGCGATGGACACGACCTTCGGCGGCTTCCGCACGCGCGCGGACGCCACGTACAAGCTCCTCCAGGCGCCGGGGACGGCGTTCCTCGTGGTCGCGGCCCCGGAGCGGGACGCGCTGCGCGAGGCCGCGTACTTCGTGGAACGCCTGGCCGCGGAGGACATGCCGCTCGCCGGGCTGGTGCTCAACCGGGTCCACGGCAGCGGCGCCGACCGGCTGTCGGCCGAGCGGGCGCTCGGCGCCGCGGAAAATCTTGAGGACTCCCGCATTGTGGATCAGGAGGGCGGGAAAGCTGGACTTCGTAACTCTCCCGACACGCACGGCAGTTCAGACTCTCCCACGCCCGAAACACCAGCTCCGGCCGCTGCTGAGGCCTCCGACGGTGGCTCCCCCGCCGAGGACGACGCCGAGCACGCCGAGCGCTCCGTCGACCAGCTCACGGCAGGCCTGCTGAGGCTGCACGCCGAACGCATGCAGCTGCTCTCCCGCGAGCAGCGCACGCGTGACCGCTTCACCGCGCTCCACCCCGAGGTGGCCGTGACGGAAGTGGCCGCGCTGCCCGGTGACGTGCACGACCTCGCGGGACTGCGCGACATCGGCGACCGGCTCGCGGCCAACGAACGCGAGCTGCCCGACGCGTCCGATGTGCCCGGCCTGCCCGAGGCGAGCGCCTGACGAAACGCGAACGCGGCTCGGTCCTGGTGCCGAAGCAGCCAAAGGACCCGTCAAGGGCCCTGAGACGTGCGGAGACCGACGTGCGGAGACCCCGGAGGGAACCCCTCAGCGAGGAATCCCTCAGCTCACCGCGGCGTAGTTCTCGTAGACCTCGTCGTCGTCGAGAGGCACCACACCCGTGCCGCGCTCGTACTCCGAACGCGCGGTCTCCAGCAGCCGACGCCAGGAGGTCACCGTGGGCCGCCTGCGCAGCAGTGCGCGGCGCTCCCGCTCCGTCATGCCTCCCCACACGCCGAACTCGACGCGGTTGTCGAGCGCGTCGGCCAGGCACTCGGTACGCACCGGGCATCCGGTGCACACCGCCTTGGCCCTGTTCTGCGCTGCTCCTTGAACGAACAGTTCATCCGGATCGGTAGTGCGGCAGGCCGCCTGCGCACTCCAGTCGGTTACCCAGCCCATACCGGCGCCGTCCTCTCCCGAATCGAGGCTCCCCCACGGCGGCAGCGGCATATTCACCGCCGCCAGTTGAGGACGTTACGGAAGGTGGGCACAGCGCAACACCCCCAGCGGGCCCAATCTTGAATGGCCCGAACGGACTATGGGTAAGCGGCAGATCACCCGGGGGAGTGAGCTGGCGACATACGTAACTTTCCTGGCAAACCAGGACAGTTCAGTTGCGCCACAACGGACGCCGCATGACACACAAGGCGGATTCGGACACGACCCCACCAAAAAGTTGGGGAACACCCGGAACGATTCGGGGTCGCCGGACGTATTGATACGTGGCCTCACTGCTGTGACAGTTGAGAGCAGCTTAGGCCAAGGCCTGTACGCCTGTCCGGCGAATGAGAACGTAGGCTGCCCTCATGCCAAAGAAGCGCTCGGGCGGTGGTCTGTCCCCCACGCAGCAGGCCGCCAAGTTCCTCGGTGTCAGTGTTCTCGCGGGGGCCGTGCTGGCCGGCATCGCGCTGCCCGCGGTGGGCGCGCTGGGGCTGGCGGCGAAGGGATCGGTCGAGAGCTTCGACGAGCTCCCGGCCAACCTCAAGACGCCGCCGCTGAGCCAGCGCACGACCATCCTCGACGCCGACGGCGGCCAGATCGCCACGGTCTACTCGCGCGACCGCACGGTGGTCCCCCTCAAGGACATCGCGCCGACCATGCAGAAGGCGATCGTCGCGATCGAGGACTCGCGCTTCTACCAGCACGGCGCGGTCGACCTGAAGGGCGTGCTGCGCGCCCTCAACAAGAACGCCCGCAGCGGTGAGGTCGCCCAGGGCGCCTCGACGCTGACGCAGCAGTACGTGAAGAACGTCTTCGTCGAGGAGGCGGGCGACGACCCGACGAAGGTCGCGCAGGCCACCCAGCAGACCATCGGCCGCAAGATCCGCGAGCTCAAGTACGCGATCCAGGTCGAGGAGGAGCTCGGGAAGAAGAAGATCCTCGAGAACTACCTCAACATCACCTTCTTCGGCCAGCAGGCCTACGGCGTCGAGGCCGCGGCCCGGCGCTACTTCTCCAAGTCCGCCAAGGACCTGAACCTCCAGGAGTCGGCCCTCCTCGCCGGCATCGTCCAGTCGCCCAGCCGGTACGACCCGGTCAACGACGAGGCGGAGGCCACCAAGCGCCGCAACACCGTGCTGCGCCGGATGGCCGAGGTCGGCGACATCTCCCGGGCGCAGGCCACCGAGGCGATGAAGGCGCCGCTGGGCCTGAAGGTCAGCAAGCCGCGGAACGGCTGCATCACGGCGGTCAAGGGCGCGGGCTTCTTCTGCGACTACGTGCGCGAGGTCTTCCTGACCGACCCGGTCTTCGGCAAGACCAGGGAGGCCCGGGCGAAGGTCTGGAACCAGGGCGGTCTCACCGTCCGCACCACCATGGACCCGCAGGCGCAGGACGCGGCGCAGCGGTCCATCAAGGACCACGTCTACAAGAGCGACCCGGTGGCCACCGCCGCCACCCTCGTCGAGCCCGGCACCGGCAAGATCCTCGCCATGGGCCAGTCGCGTCCGTACGGCTTCAAGAAGAACGAGACGCAGATCAACCTCTCCGTCGACCAGGCGATGGGCGGCGGCATGGGCTACCAGCCCGGTTCGACGTTCAAGCCGATCGTGGCCGCCGCCGCCCTCGAGGACGGCATGCCGGCCAACAAGGTGTACTCCTCGCCGTACCGGATGGCGTACCCGAGCCCGGTCGCGGCCTGCGACGGCAAGAAGTGGCTGAACGACCCCGCCAACCCGGCGAAGCTCGAGAACGAGAACTCGTCGGAGGTCGGCCCGTACGACATGAAGGAAGCGACCGCCAAGTCGGTCAACACCTACTACGTGCAGATGATCAGCGACATCGGCATCTGCCCGGTGACGACGATGGCGAAGAAGATGGGCGTCGAGCGGGCCGACGGGGACAAGATGCCCCAGGTGCCCTCCATCGCCCTCGGCACGCAGGAGATGTCCCCGCTGACCATGGCGAACGCGTACGCGACCTTCGCCTCGCGCGGCATGTACTGCACTCCGGTCGCGATCGAGTCGGTCAGCCAGCGGGTCGGTGACGAGACCCGCAAGCTCGAGGTCCCGAAGTCGACGTGCTCGCGCGCGATGTCGGAGAACACCGCCGACACCATCAACGCGCTGCTGAAGGGCGTCGTCGAGGACGGTACGGGCCGGAAGGCCGGTCTCGGGAACGGCCGGGACAGCGCCGGCAAGACCGGTACGACGGACGAGCGCTACGCGGCCTGGTTCGTGGGCTACACGCCGAACATGGCGGGCGCGGTGTGGGTCGGCGACCCGGCGCACAAGCGGAAGATGGTGAACATCACCATCGGCGGACAGCCGCACGACAAGGTCTTCGGTGGCGAGGTCCCCGGCCCCATCTGGAAGGACATGATGTACGGGGCGCTGGAGGGCAAGCCCGTCGAGAGCTTCAACACCGTCCACATCCCCGACGGCATCGACCGGGACCGTGACCGCGGCGACGGCGACGGCAACGGTGGCGGTGACGGCCGCGGCGACGGGGACAACGGCGGCAACGACGGCTTCATCGGCGGCCTGGTCGGCGGCAACAACAACGGCGGCGGAGGCGGCGAGCCCTTCCCGACCCCGTCGTTCTCCATCCCCGAGGGCTTCTTCCGGGGCCAGGACAACGGCGGCGGGAACGGCAACGGCGGGCGGTTCGGCTGAGCGCGGGCCGTTCACCCGGGCGCGGCCGTTCCGCTGAGCGCGGCCGGTTCCGCTGAGCGCGGCCTGGGCGCGGCCGGTTTGTCTGGGCGACCGGTGTGGCGGAACGCGACGGTGTGGCGGAACGCGGCCGGTTCGGCTGAGCACTGCCGGTGTGGCTGGGCGGTCGGTGTGACCGCACGGGCGTGATCTGACGGAACGGAAGGGGTGGCCCTCTGGGCCAGGCGACACAGGGGCGGCCCTCCTCTTCCCGGCCGGGAAGGAGAGGGCCGCTCCTCGTCTGTGTGCCGGTCGGCGGCGACCGGCGGTGATCACCGGCCCGGTCAGCCGGCCAGCAGCTTCTTCACCGCGGCGGCGACACGGCCGCCCTCGGCCTGCCCGGCCACCTTCGGGTTCACGATCTTCATGACCGCGCCCATGGCCCGCGGCCCCTCCGCACCGGCCGCCTTCGCCTCCTCGACGGCCTGGGCCACGATCTGCTGGAGCTCCTCGTCGGACAGCTGCTTGGGCAGGTACTCGGCGAGCACCTCGCCCTCCGCCTTCTCCCGCTCGGCCTGCTCGGCGCGACCGCCCTGCGCGAAGGCCTCGGCCGCCTCGCGCCGCTTCTTCGCCTCCCGGGTGATCACCTTCTGCACCTCGTCGTCGGAGAGCTCGCGCTTCTCCTTGCCCGCGACCTCCTCCTTGGTGATCGCGGCGAGCGTCAGCCGGAGCGTCGAGGAGCGGAGCTCGTCGCGCTCCTTGATCGCGGCGTTGAGGTCATCCTGCAGCTTCGACTTGAGCGTGGTCATGGGGTCGATTGTCGCAGGTGCGGCCGGAAAGGCGCCCCTCGATTTAGGGGGCGGTCGGGCAAGGGCCGGTGCCGTCAGGCCATTTCGCGCACCACCGGGCGCAGGCGACCGGCCCGGTCTGACACGATGGTCGTATGCGCGCGCGATACGGAGTCCCCCTGGGAATCGCGGCGGCTGGTGCCGCCGGTCTGTTGTACGCGGCGGGCTTCGAGGCCCGCTCCTTCCGCCTCCGCCGGGTCACCGTCCCGGTCCTGCCCTCAGGGATGCGTCCCCTGCGCGTGCTCCAGGTGTCGGACATCCATATGGTGGGCGGCCAGCGCAAGAAGCAGCGCTGGCTGCGGTCCCTGGCCGGCCTGCGCCCCGACTTCGTGATCAACACGGGCGACAACCTCTCCGACCCGGAAGGCGTCCCGGAGGTCCTGGACGCGCTCGGCCCCCTGATGGAGTTCCCGGGCGCGTACGTCTTCGGCTCCAACGACTACTACGGCCCCAAGCTGCGCAACCCCGCCCGCTACCTGCTGGAGAAGGCCCAGGGCCGTCACGGCCTGAACGGCAACCCGCCGGCCGTCGGCGCGGTGCACAACCCGTGGGAGGACCTGCGGGACGGTTTCGACGCGGCGGGCTGGCTCAACCTGACGAACACGCGCGGCACGCTCAAGATCGACGGCCTGTCGCTGGAGCTCACGGGCCTGGACGACCCGCACATCAAGAGGGACCGCTACGAGCAGGTGGCCGGCGGCCCGTCCGACACGGCGGACTTCTCGATGGGCGTCGTCCACGCCCCGTACCTGCGCACGCTGGACGCGTTCACGGCCGACGACTACCCCCTCATCCTGGCCGGCCACACCCACGGCGGCCAGCTGTGCATCCCCTTCTACGGCGCGCTGGTCACCAACTGCGACCTGGACACGGACCGGGTGAAGGGCCTGTCCACGCACACGGCGGAGGGCCGTACGGCGTACCTCCACGTGTCGGCGGGGTGCGGCACGAACCGCTACACGCCGGTACGGTTCGCGTGCCCGCCGGAGGCGACGTTGCTGACACTGGTGGGACGGGAGTAGGCGCGGACGGGAGTAGGCGCGGACGGGAGTAGCCACGGACGGGGAGTAACCGCGGACGTCGTCGGGCCGGGGCATAAGCCCAGGTAGGGATCAGGGGTAACCCACACAGCCGCACCCGCATCGCCCCCTTTGTCCGGTTCTGTCAGCGTGGGGGCATGACAGCCCCGATACCCAGGGACCTCCCGGACCTGCCCGCGATCCCGCGCAAGCCCGCACTCCGGCCCTCCCCCGTCCCCGCCACGGCCGTCGTCACCCCGGTCCGCCGCCCCGCGGCAGCGGCCTACCGCCTGCTGATCGCCCTCGCGGCGGCCGCCGGCGTGACGCTCGAACTACTCCTCGGCGACCCGTCCCGGGTCCTGGGCTACTTCGCGATCCAGAGCAACATCCTGCTGGCCGTGGTCATGACCTTCTCGGCCCGCCGCGCGTGGACGGCCAGCCGCCCCCTGCCGGGGGCCGTCCTGGGCGCGACCCTGCTCTACGTCGTCATCGCGGCCCTCGTGCACCATCTGCTCCTGGCGAACGCGGCGAGCCCCTTCTCCCTCACGGGCGAGGCCGCGACACCGAAGGGCTGGCAGGCCCTGGCCCACCACACGCTCCACACGGTGACGCCGATCGCGGCCGTACTGGAGTGGCTCCTGCTCACGGCCCCCGGCCGCCTGCACCTGCGCCATGCCCCGACCTGGCTGCTCTACCCCCTGGCCTACCTGGCCTTCTCCCTCACCCGGGGCGAACTGCTCCTCCCCGGCGCCGCCGACCGCTACCTCTACCCCTTCCTGGACGTCGGCCAGGACGGCTACAAGCGCGTCCTCGGCAACGCCCTCCTCCTGGGCCTCTCCTTCTACGCCCTGGCCGTCCTCCTCGTGGCCCTGGACCACGCCCGCCCGAACCCCATCCGCCACCGCGGGAAAAACCGGATTTCGTGTCTAGCCACCGGTGGGCTAAAGTAAACGTCGTCGCCGCGACAGCAGCGACATCGGGGTGTAGCGCAGCTTGGCAGCGCGCTTCGTTCGGGACGAAGAGGTCGTGGGTTCAAATCCCGCCACCCCGACAGTGAAGTACCAGGTCAGGGGCCTGATCCAGTGAGTGGATCAGGCCCCTGAGTGGTTCCCGGAGACGCAGGGCGTTGCGGGGAAGCTAGCGAGGTGTCGCGAGTACGTCCTGGAGTACGTTCTCGAGCGTGACGCCGGCCAGTTCGTGTCTCAGGGTCTGCTCGATGCCCTCGTAGATGCGCTGCATCGTCGGCTGGATGCCGTGGCCCACCACGCATTCCTGGTCGGGGGTGGTGCGGTGCATCGCGAACAGCGGGCCGGGTTCGACTGCCTCGTACACGTCGAGCAGGGTCATCGACTCCAGCTCGCGCGCCAGTGACCAGCCCGCGCCCACGCCCCGCCGGGACTCCACGAGCCCGGCCCTGCGCAGTTCGCCGAGCAGCCGTCTGATCACCACGGGGTTGGTGTTCGCGCTGGTCGCGATCTGCTCGGAGGTGGCGACCTCGTGGCCCTGGCGCTGGTAGAGGCCGATCCAGGCCAGCGCGTGGACGGCGATGGTCAGCCTGCTGTTGGCGCTCATCGACTCCTCCTCTCGGCCGCAACGGTTTATGTTACGACGGCCAGTCGTAACAGTTATGGTTGCAACGGGCTGTCGTAACAATTAATGTTTCGACAGTCGGGAACGGCCAATCAACGAGGTGAGATGAATGAGCAAGCCACTCGCGGGCAAGGTCGCCCTGGTCACCGGGGGGTCGCGCGGACTGGGAGCGGCGACCGTACGGCTGCTGGCCGAGCAGGGTGCCGACGTCGCCTTCACCTACGTCAGCTCCGAGCAGCTGGCGCAGGCTGTCGTCGACGAAGTGCGCGGCAAGGGAGCGAAGGCCGTCGCCTTCAAGTCCGACCAGGCGGACATGAGTCGGGCGCCAGCGCTGATCGACGACGTGGTCGCGCACTTCGGCGGCCTGGACATCCTCGTCAACAACGCGGCGATCTCGGTGGAGCAGGGCCGCACGGTCGACGACCCGGACGCCGACACCGCCGCACTGGACCGGATGCACGCCACCAACTACCTCGGCGTGATCGCCGTCATCCGGGCCGCCTCCCGAGTGCTGCGCGCGGGCGGCCGCATCATCACGGTGAGTTCCGGACTGGGCTCCCGGGTCGGCCTCCCGGGCGTTGCCGACTACTCGGCGACCAAGTCAGGGATCGAGAGGTACACCATGGGGGTCGCGCGGGACCTCGGGCCCCGGAACATCACGGCCAACGTCGTGGAAGCCGGACTGATGGAGAGCGGCATGCAACCGCCGGACCCCGAGACCCTCAAGGCCCTGCTCAGCTCGCTGTCCCTGCAACGCATGGGTCACCCCGACGAAATCGCCGCGGCGATCGCCTTCCTGGCGAGCCCCGCCGCGTCGTACGTCACGGGCGCGGTGCTGGACGCCCACGGCGGCTACAACGCCTGAACCACCCGAACCCCACCCCCTTACGCGCTGTCGGACCGTGCGGCGGGGTGTGGGGCGGCGCCCCTCAGGTCGTGCCTTTGGCGCACGCTCACCAGCGCTGATGTCGTCGGCAGAGGAAGGCGCAGGCAGGCGGTGACCTCCTTTCCCCTGCCGCGGGGAGTCACTACGACTCGGTCGCAGATCGAGTGCACCAGGTGCAGCCCGTGGCCGCCGATGCGGTGCCGGTCGGGCTTCTTGAGCAGCGGGGCGTCGGGGGAACCGTCCCACACGCTGATCAGCAGATCGCTGTCGGTCAGTCGCAGCGTCAGGCCGCAGATGCCGGGAGCATGCCGGAGGGCGTTCGTGACCAGTTCGCTGACGACGAGCTCGGCGTCCACGGCCAGGGACGACGGCAGCGGGGCGCGGCCTCGGAGCGGGGCGTGTGCGAGCAAGGCGCGCAGGGCCCGGCGCGCGTCCACGGCGCTGACTCCGTCTTCTGCCCAGGCCGCGCCGTAACGCAGCGTCTCGTGCTCGTGCCTGCCCTGCTCATCTGCCGCCTGCTTCATAAGCGGGATGACCATGTGGGAGATCTTTCAACGCGATTGCCGCTCTTGGGCGGTTACCGGTCCTGCGCTTACCCGGGCGTCGACGAAACACGCACAGGCCGGCTCCCCCGCCTCCGCCGGTCCGGTGGGGAGGCGGAGATCACCGAGCCCTCGGACGACGTGGAGTTTTCTCGTGCGGGGGCATACGGGGAACACGAACGGGGGCATGCACGGCGGTGGACGGGGCGCCGGGCCGGCAGCGAGGAGGCCGAGAATGACGGGGCGAGAGCATACGGAGACCGACCGCGGGTCGCCCGTGCCGGCGTCTTCCGCCGCGCTGCGCGGTGCGCTGCAGGCCATCGGCGCCGGCGCCTACGTCGTCGACGAGCAGGGCTGCATCATCGCCGTCAACACCCGCGCCGAGCACCTGCTGGCCCGGCCAGCCGAAGAACTCCTCGGGCACGACGCGCACGACCTGCTGCACCGCGATCCGCACGGTCAGCCGCTGCCGAGAGCCCGATGCGCCATGCGGCAGGCGTTCCACGAGGGGCGCACGGCACAGGCCGACGAGGACCATTTCGCGCGGGCCGACGGTTCCCTGCTGCCCATCTCCTGGCTGATCACCCCGTACGACATCGGTGAGCGCGCGGTCGGCACACTCGTCGTCTTCCACACATCGGAGCGTCCGCGGGGAGCCGGCCCGCGGCCGGCGTCGGCGGGCACGCCTCTGTCGGAGCTCGAACGGCTGACCCTGCTGGCGGAGACCACCACACAGCTGACCTCCACCCTCGACGTCGACCTGGCGCTGCAACGGCTGATGGCCCTGGTCGTACCGCGACTGGCGGACTGGGCGGTCGTCGACCTGATCACGGAACGCGACGAAGTGTGGCGCACCGTCGTGGTACACGCCGAGGGGGACGGTCTCGTGCACCACGAGGACCTGGAGGGGCCGATGCCGCCGGTCCCTGAGGAATCGCCGATGCCTCTGTCCCGGGCCCTGCGCGGCGTCGCCTCCACCCTGGCCGGACCGCGGACGTACCGACGGACACCGGATTCCGGCATCGCGGTCGAGCAGCGCCGCCTGTTCGACACCACGGGGATGCACTCCGCGGCCATCGCCCCCATCCGCAGTACCCGCGAAGTGCTGGGCGCGCTGACCCTGGGCCGCGCCGAGAACGGGGTGGCCTTCACCCCGGCCGACCTTCCCCTGATCGAGGACATCGCCCGCCGCGCCGGCCTCGCCCTGGACAACGCCCGCCTCTACCAGCGTCAGCGCAAGGTCGCCGAGACCATGCAGAACCATCTGCTGCCGCAGATGCCGGGCGTTCCGGGCCTGCAGATGACCGCCCGCTACCAGCCCGCGCCCGACGCCTCACAGGTCGGCGGCGACTGGTACGACGCCTTCCCCCTCTCCGACGGCTCCACCGCCCTGGCCGTGGGAGACGTCGTCGGACACGACCTGGAGGCCGCGGCCGGCATGGCACAGCTCCGCAACATGCTCCGCGCCTACGCCTGGTCCCAGAAGGAGCCCCCCAGCCGGATCGTCCAGCGGCTCGACGAGGCGATCCAGCACATCACCGACGTCACCATGGCCACCGTGGTCTTCGCCCGGATCGAAGTGGCGGAGGACGGTCACTGGCAGCTGTCCTGGACCAACGCGGGCCACCCTCCGCCGCTGCTGATCAGCCGGGACGGCCTGGCGGAGTACCTCACCGAAGGCCACGGCATCCTCCTGGGCACCCAAGCGGACGCCCCGCGCCCCGACGCCACGGCGCCGCTGCCGCCCGGATCCACCCTGGTGCTGTACACCGACGGCCTCATCGAATCGCCCCGCCACACCCTCGACGAGGGGCTGGACCGACTGCGCCAGCACGCCGCCGCCCTCGCCCACCGCCCCCTCGCCTCGTTCACCGACCAGCTCCTGCGCCGCGTCCGCCCCGCCGGCAACGACGACGACGTCGCCCTCCTGGCCCTGCGCGCCCCCGGCCGACCGGCAGAGCAGGGCGTCCGCGGACACGGTCGGTGAGCGACGCCTGGCCGCATCGTGCACTCACCGGGAAGCGATGCGTCGGCCCGCGCCCACGGCCGCTCCCACGCCGACGGCTGTCGCCGCGACGGCGAGACGGCGCAGGGCGGTCCCCCGCCGCCCGCCCCAGCCACCGTCGACCGATCCGGCCCCGGGCGCCGGTACGTGCAGGTTGCCGTGTGTCGCCGGGGCCGGCTCATCGGCGAGATGCGTCCGGTCCACCTGCCGCGCCGCCGCCCGTTCCAGCAGCCCGGGAGCCGTCCGTGACTGCAACACCATGGCCCGCCCCATCGGACCGACCACCACCTCACGCCGGGGCTTCCGGACCACGCCCAGGATGGCGCGGGCGACCCGCTCGGCGCTGTACACGGGAGGCATGGCGACGACCTCGCGGCCCGTGTAGTTGGCCGCGTGCTGGAACAGCGGGGTGTCGATGACGGCGGGCAGCACCGTGCACACGTGGATCTTCCCGGCCCCCGCCAGCCGCAGTTCCTGCCGCAGGCTCGCGCCGAGCGCCCGGACGGCATGCTTCGACATGACGTACGCGTGGGCGTAGGGCTGGCTCACCACCCCGGCGACCGAGGAGACGTCGACCAGGGTGCCGCTCCCCTGCTTCCGCATGGTGCGCAGAGCTGCCCGGGCCCCGTTCACGGAGCCCATGACGTTGACGTCGATGACCCTGCGGAAATCCTCCAGCGGCACGTCCGAGAACGGCCCGAACACGGTGACCGCCGCGGAGTTGACCCATACGTCGATCCGCCCGAACCGTTCCACGGCACGCCGTGCGAGGTCGTCGACCGCCTTGACGTCCGTGACATCGGTCGGGACGACGAGCGTCCGGGCGCCCCGGTGCCGCTCGCAGTCCCGCGCGGCGGCTTCGAGGGCCTCCTGTCCCCGCGCGGCCAGCACCACGGCACAGCCCTTGCGCGCGAACGCCACCGCGGTGGCACGTCCGATACCGCTCGACGCCCCCGTGATCACCACTACCGCATCCTTGACACGCATCCCGCCGCCTCCTCAGGGATCACCGGGGGAACACCAGGCCAGGGTCGTCCCCGGACCGGACCCGCGGTTGAGCCAGGTACCCGACGCCACATGGCGCAATCAGCGGAGGGGCGTCGGAACAGGCGGCGGAGGAAGGCGGACGGGAGGGCTAGCCGGCCGACGGCCACCGCAGCACGAGGAGTGCCGTGTCGTCGGTGCGCTGGGAGGTGGACACGGCCCGCTCCAGCAGGTCGTCCACGAGCATGTCCAGGTTCCGGTCGTCGGAGCGTGCCAGCCGGCGGGCGAGGCGTGCCATGGAGTCGTCGAGGTCGATTCCCGGTCTTTCGATGAGGCCGTCGGTGTAGAGGACGAGCAGCCCGCCCTCGGTGAGCGGGAACCCGGTCACGGGAAAGGCTGCCTCGGCGGCGACTCCCAGGGGCGGTCCGGGCCGGACGTCCACAGGGCGGGCCTCGCCGTCGGGGAGGCGCAGGAGCGGCGGAGGGTGGCCGGCGCTGGCCAGCGTCACCCGGCGGCGCGCCAGGTCGAGGTGGGCGTACAGGCAGGTGGTGAACAGGTCGGGGCCCAGGTCGGTCAGGAGCCGGTTGGTTCTGGCCAGGATCTGGTCGGGGCGCGCGCTGAGGGTCGCGTGGGCGTGGACTGCGGTACGGACCTGCCCCATCAGAGCGGCGGCGGCGGCGTTGTGGCCCTGGACGTCGCCGATGACGGCCGCGACCGCGGTGTCGCCGAGGCGGATCACGTCGTAGAAGTCCCCGCCGATGTCCATGCCCCGGGTGGCGGGCAGGTAGCGGGCGGCGACGTCGAGACCGGTGACCGTGGGCAGCGCGCGCGGGAGCAGCGCCTGCTGGAGGCCGTGGGCGAGGTCCTGTTTCGTGTCGTACAGGCGCGCGCGGTCGAGGGCCTGGGCGATGAGCCCGGCCAGTGACGTCAGGACGGCGCGTTCCTCGGCCGGGAACGCATGGGGGTTCTCGTAGGACAGGATGCAGCAGCCGACGGGCCGCCCGGAGACGATCAACGGCAGGAAGGCCCACGCTCGCTTGCCGCTGATCAGCGGAGCCTCGGGATAGATCCGCCGCATGTCCTGCGGGTCGGCGAAGAACGCGGGGATGCCGCTGCTGAGGGCGCGCCCGGCGGGGGTGAGCACGGTGTCGAGGGGCAGGCCGTCCAGACGGTCGATGGTGTGGGCGGCGTAGCCGCGCTGGCCGATGATCCGCAGCCGGCCGGCCTCAACGGTGGACAGGACCAGGCCCTGGGCTCCGAACGCGGGCATGATCTGGTCGGCGACCAGGGCGATGACGTCCTGGACGCCGACCACCTCGGTCAGTGCCGCGGCCAGGTGCGTGAGCTGGTAGAGCTGCCCGGCTCGGGACGGCGTGGCGGTGCGCGTGGAGTGGCGGGGGGCCGGGGAGGGCGGGCCCGGTGCGCCGCTGGGCACGATACGGACGCTGATGCCGCTGGCGTCCGGATACAGGTGGAAGTCCAGCCAGTGGTCCGGCGGGCGGCACGCGGTGAACGCGACGGGCTCGCGGCTGATCACCGCGGCGCGGTAACGGTCCTCGTAGGTGGGGTCGTCGAGCCAGCGCAGGGACTGCCACGGGAGGGTGCCGAGCAGTTGACCGGCGCTGAGTCCGAGCAGCTCGCACGCCCCGGAGGTGACGTAGGTGATGCGCCCTTCCAGGTCCAGGGCACAACTGCCACCGGGCAGGCGCTCGGCGAAGTCGGCCGCGGCCATGGCCGGGCCGGTGGACCGGCGGCCGGCTTCGACGGGGAGGACGCGGGGCCCATCTCCACGGACCGGGGACCTGCCGGACTGCACCGCTTCCTCGATCAGCCGGGCCAGCCTTCGGCAACTGGAGCGGATGTGGCCCTGTTCCCGCCGCGTCGTGTGCGGCGGGCGGGTGGCCGGCCACATCAGGAGCAGGGCGCCCCACCGCCGCACGCCGGTGACCGGCGCGGCGACCAGCACCAGCGGGTACGGAAGCACCATGGCGGTGCGCGGGTAGGAACGGGCCATCTCCTCCTGGCTGCCCACCCACACCACGCGGTCCTCGCGGACCGCGTCGGCCACCGGGGCCGGAGCGGCCAGCGAGACCCTCGCCCAGGGTGCGGCGAACTCGGCCGGAGCCCCGTAGAGAACGGCCAGGTGCAGCAGTTGCCCGTCCGGTGCGAGCAGATAGAGGGCACCGACGGACGCGCCGGTGCGGCGGACCGTCTCCGCGAACGCTGCGTCCAGCTCGTCGACGTCGGTGGCGGGTTCACCCGTGCTGGTCACAAGGCACCTCCAGCATCCCGCCCGACGTACCGAGCGTCGCGTCTACGGACGTTACGCCCAGCTGGAGCAGTCGGCACGTCGCAGTCGGCACGTCGCAGCCGGCAGGTCCAGTCGGCCGTCGCAACCGGGTGTGGCGCAGCCGGCCCGGCGTCCGGTCCGCGTGGGGTCCTCCGCCGCTGCTAGCGGCCGGTGGATTCCTCGGTGCCCTCGCCCTCCGGCCCCCGCCGGGCCTGCTCCTCGGCCTCGACGCCCTCCAGGGGCTTGCCCGCCGTCGTGCCCCGCTCCGGCTGGTAACCCTCCTGGGCGCTCGCCGTGCCGGGTACGGATCGCTCCTGTGCCGGGCTCTCCGCGCCCGAGTGCGCACCGGGCCCTCGGGGGTCGCGTGCCCGGTCGTGGCGGTCCCCGCGTTGCTCCTCGTGGCCGGTCATGTCCGTCCCTCCCGTCTGCCTCGGGCTCCGTCCGCCTCGGGTCCCGTCTGCCTCGGGCCCCGTCTGCCTCCGGTCCTCGCCGGGTTCCCTGAGGCGGATACCGGGAAACGGCGGACGGTGAGCGCGGTGCCCGGGCCGGGGCGGCGTTTCCGGGTGGGGCCGCCGGGCACCCGCCGAGGCATGAATCGAAGCCGTCGCCCCCCGCTCGTCGACAGCTCACTCGCGCTCCTCGCCAAGGGGTACGCCTGGCTGCCCGACCGTCGGCGCAGCACCGGTCCCGTCGTGCGTGCCCGGCTCATGGGACAGGAGACAGTCGCCCTGCACGGGCCGGAGGCGGTGCGGTTCTTCTACGACGAGCGGCATGTGGAGCGTGGGACGGCTCTGCCCGGCCCTGTGCTGAGCACGCTGTTCGGGCACGGCGCCGTGCACACGCTGGACGGGCGGGCCCATCGCGTGCGCAAGGAGATGTTCCTCTCCCTGCTCACCGGCCCGGAGGCGGTCGCCGGCCTGGTCGCATGCGTGACCAGGGCGTGGGACGAGACGGTGCGGTCGTGGTCCGGCCGCCGGGTCGTGCTGTTCGACGAAGCGAGCCGTGTGATCACCCGGGGCGTGTGCCAGTGGGCCGGGATCCCCCTCGACGACGCCCACTCACTGGCACGGCACCTGGTCGCCATGGTCGACGGGTTCGCCACGCCGGGGCCGCGCCATTGGCAGGCACGGCGCGCGCGGGCCCGCAGCGAGGCGTGGCTGGGACGTCTGGTCGAGGACGTACGGGCGGGCGCCGCCACCGCGCCAAACGGGTCGGCGCTGGACGAGGTGGCCCGGCACCGGGACGCCGATGGCCGGCTCCTCGACCCGCACACCGCCGCGGTCGAACTGCTCAATGTCATCCGCCCCACCGTCGCGGTCTGCTGGTTCGTCTCCTACGCCGGTCACGCCCTGTGCCTCCGGCCCGAACTGCGGGACCGCCTGGGCGACGACGATCCCGCCTACGCCGTGGCGTTCGCCCACGAGCTGCGGCGCTTCTACCCCTTCGCTCCCTTCCTGGGCGGCCGGGCCGTCACCGATCTGGAGTGGCGGGGTGAACCGATTCCGGCGGGCACGCTGATCCTGCTCGATCTGTACGGGCAGAACCACGACCCCGCCCTCTGGGAGGATCCGTACACCTTCGAGCCGCAACGCTTCGTGGAGCGGCCGCCCGAGCGCGACGAACTCGTCCCCCAGGGCGGCGGCGACCGCGCCCACGGTCACCGCTGTCCCGGTGAGGACGTCACGGTCGCGCTGCTGTCCGCTCTCGTGCCACGGCTGGCCCGGCTGGAGTACCACGTGCCCGAACAGGATCTGAGGATCCCGTTGCACCGCATGCCGGCGCGGGTGCGCAGTGGATTCGTCATCGAGGACGCCCGGGTACCGGCGTCGGTGGCCGTCACCGGCTCGTCAGTACCTGGGGCGACAGGTTCTTGATCATCGTGGTGTCCGACGCCCCCCTAAGAACTGCAGGTACTCGGACTGCCAGTTCTCGGTGACGTCGACGGCGAAGTCCGAGGTGGTCAGGTAGGCGCCGAAGCCGATGGGTGCCAAGCCGTCGGCGCGGAGCTGGTTGTTGTCGGTGGTGCCGTTGCCGGGCGCCGGTGCCGTACTCATCGGCGCATCAGTCCCAGGGCCGTGAAGTACGCCGAGCAGAGGGCTATCACCTGGAGCGTCCCCACGAACATCGTCCTCATGGTCCTCTCGCCCGCCCTTGATCTCGCACTGGTACGGCTGCCGGGGCCGGGGCCGGCAGCAGCTGCTCCCCGGCTGGGACCCACGGTTCACCGCGCTGATCGAGGCCTGCGACGACACCATCGTGCCGCGGCCGATCACCACCCTGCCGATCGGCCCGACCTGGCCGTCGACGCCCGGCGTCACGCTGGCCGTCGACGCCCGGCGTCACGCTGGTCGGCGACGCCGCGCACCTGATGCCGCCGGTGGGAGAGGGCGCCAACATGGCGCTGCTCGACGGCGCCCTGCTCGGTCTCGCGCTGGCCGCGCGCCCGGACGACTTCCCCGCCGCCGTCAAGGAATACGAACGGGAGATGTTCGAACGCACCAGTGCGGCCGCCCGGATGTCCGCGGACATGCAGGAACTGCTGATGTCGCCGGACGCCGCCCGGAAGCTGCTCGCCTTCTTCACGGGCGGCGCGTAACGGGGCCGGCCCGGCCGGACCACGCCAACTTCCCCTCGTCACCGGCCACTTGGATCATGTGCGGCCGCGAACACGAGGTAGGGTGATCGCTCTCCGCTCCAGGTGAGCGGATCGCATCATCGTAACGAGGGGAACCACAGAGTGAATCTGCGTCGCACAGCGCCTTCGCGGCAGTCGTCCGCGAGCAGGAAGGTCATGTCGGTCGCACTGGTCGGTGCCACCGTCGTCGGCGCGTCCATGCTGTCCGTCTCGCCGGCGGCCGCACTGAGCTGGAAGTGCAAGGAGAGCAGCAAGACCATCGACGACGCGGGGTACTCCGGCCCCTGGGGCGACAACTGGGACTTCACCGTCAACAACTGCGTCGCCCGGTCCGGCGGTTACGTCTACGCCAAGGCCAAGGTGAGCTGGGACGCTCCGCCGTGGTACTCCGGGACCGACCTGTCGGAGACCTTCGACAGCGCCGAGTTCCGGCTGTACCTCAAGCACGCCGACGCCGGTGCGGACACCGTCCTGCTGAAGCGGGACTTCGACATCAAGTCCACGCTGGCCGCCATGGACGGCAGCGGCAACGGGTCGTGGACCTCCTCCACGATCAAGAAGAAGGTCGGCGGCAAGAGCGCGTACGCCGACGGTGCCCTGCGTCTCAACTGGGACGAGGACGGCAAGGACGTCCGCCACTACGGCTTCAAGGCCAGCCGCTCGGTCTGAGGCCCCGTGGGCCGGGACCGGTCCCGGCCCACCTGTGGTGCCCTACGGGCATGGGCGCGGAGCGTGTGCTGATTCTGCATCAGGGGGACGACCTCGACGTCGGGGAGATCCGCGGGCTCGTGGACTCGGTCGAGAGGGAGTCCGGGGGTGATCTGACCGGGACGCGGCTCACCACCTATCCGGCGGGCGAGCCGGCCCAGGGGGTCGCCGAGGCCCTGGTGTTCCGGCTGGAGAGGGAGGGCGAGCTCACGCCCGGTTCGCTGTCCCGTACGGCCACGTACCGGTACGAGGTGTCCGGGGGGCGGGTGGCCCTGGCCGTGGTGGTGTGGGCGGGGGAGGTCAACGGCTGGGTGCGGCGGGTCATCCCCCAGCACATGCGCAAGGTCGAGGCCACCGGCATGGCACTGACCCGGCGGCCGGGGTGGCGGCGGCTCGCGGAGGACGGCGCGCTGGCGTTCGTCGCCGAGGCACGGGACGGTGCCGGGCGGCCGTTCGGGGACGACGTGCACGTGGTCGTGAGCCTGCTGCCCCGCGCCAAGCCGCGGCAGATCCGGCGGCTCATGCCCGGTGGGTACATCCAGTGGGTGGACGGCGTGTTCCGCGGTGCCGGCGCGCCGCTCGGGCGCGTCGACGTCGCCCACTGGCTCGTCTGCGTGGACGAGCCGAAGCGCGCCCTGCACCTCGCCTATCTCGCCGCCGACCGGAGCGTGATGGCGTTGCTGCCGTGGGAGCTGCTGTCCCGGGCCGAGAAGCGCGGCGGAACGAAGCTGACGTAGGCGTTCCCTCGGGCGGACGAGGGCTTGGACTCGGAGGCGGTGGTCGGGGTGGCGTTGTTCCGGAGACGGCGGGAGCGGCGGCAGGAGCAAGGGCGGAGCACTGCGAGTGCGCGGGTGCCCCGGCCGGAGGTGAGGCGTCCCGTCGGCGACGCGTACGTGCTGCTGCGCGATGCCGCCGGGGAGTTGGAGGCCCTGTGGCTCGCCGACGTGAGACGGGCCGACGACTTCCCCATCGGGGAGATCCTCGCGCGGCACGGGCTGCGGGACGACGTGACGACGTCGCGGTACCGGGTCGTCCACAACACCTTCAACGATCGCGGTGGCGTCTTCGTCCGGTTCGTCGGGGACGAGACGACCGGCCGGGACGGCGACGGGGTGCCGCGGCGGGAACTCGTGGTCGGCGAGCGGCACTGCGTCCCGCACGAGGAGTTCGACGCGTTCCGCCGCGACGCCGTCGCCGGGAACGTCGCACTGCTGAAGACCACCATCGACGCGGCGTCGGCGAGCGACCTGTACCCCTTGTACGACGCCCTGTTGAAGGCCTTCGGCGAGCGGGCGCCGCGGACCCGGGCCGTCATGCGCGCCCCGCTGCAGTGTGTGACCTGCCTGCGGGCCTACTCGCCCCACCTGATCCACATGCGGGACCTGAAGCGTGAGGGCACGCCGACGGGCGGGACCGTCAGCAGCGCGGAGGGCGCCCGGCAGGTCGCCCGGGCGCTGGCGATGACGGCGTGTCTGGACTGCGGGGGCGAGATCGCCGTGTGGGTGTACGACCCCCGCGCCGCCGGGGAGCGGTGATCCCGGTCAGGCGAGCGTTCCTGCCAGGGTTCCCGCGAGGGTCAGCGCCAGGAAGGCCGCGCCCCACACCATCGCCAGGCGGATCCGGCGGTACTTGAGGGAGGTCGCGCGGGACAGGAACTCCCGGTGGGTCTCGTGGCCGGAACCGGGCCGCGGCTGGGCCGCCAGGCCGAGCAGGACCAGCGCCGGGGCGCAGGCCGCGCAGCCGGACCAGACGAGGAGTTGCGGGATCACCGCGTACTGGCCGGGCGCGACGACACCGGCGGTGATCGCGCCGAGCAGGGCGGTCAGGGCCGCGCCCAGGGTCGCCAGGGTCAGTCCCGCTCTGCTGTCGGCCTTCGCGAGTCGCTCCCGCGCCTCGGTCAGGAGCGCCGGGTCGCGTTCGGCGGTGCGCTCGTCTTCGAGTGTGGTCATCGGTCCCCCTCGCTGAACAGCGGCTTCTCCGGGTACCCGGGAGGGGCATTTCTACTACGCCGGCGTCAGGTGTTCCAGGTTTCGTCGTAGGGGTCGTGCGGGGTGGCGACCGGGCGGGAGCCGGTGACCTCGAGGTACGGGATGGGGCCGTCGTTGACGGGGTCCTTGGTGCGGCGCGGGGTGTAGCGGCCGGTGACCTCCAGCCAGGTGTCGGGGCTCAGGACCGGAGGGACCTCACCGGTGAGGGCGATCTTGACCGGCTGGGCGTCCGCGGCGCAGCAGTTGAGGCCCATGCGGACCAGGTAGGGGGTGCCCGCCCGGTCCAGGGTGACGAAGCCGGTGATCTTCAGCTGGCGGCCGCGGAGGGAGCGGCCGTCGTCGTAGACCGCCCGGCCCGCGTAGTCGGCGACGCCGAGGCGGAGGGGGCCGCGGTCGGGCAGGTCCGGGAAGCCGAAGGGCTTCGTCAGGGCCGTGCCCGTGTGGGCCGCGCTGTAGGAGCCGAGGGCCGGCGGGGCGACCAGGATCAGGGCGAGCACCGGCAGGGTGAGCAGCCAGGAGACGCGGGGTTCGTGGTGGTGGACGGCCGGCCTGCCGCGGCGGCGGTCGTACCAGAGCGTCGCCGCCGCCGTCGCGATCAGCACCACGCCCGCCAGCAGGACCAGCGGGCGCAGGCCCGACTTGACGTAGCGCAGGTAGAGGTCGGTCGTCGCGGCGTGCAGCAGGGTCGCGCCGAGCAGGAAGAGGAGGGCCGTCTGGGCCAGGCGGTTCACAGCAGGACCGTTCCGGTCAGGGCCGACACGACGACGGCCAGGGCGAAGGTCGCGGGGGCGAACCGCAGGGCGAAGGCCCGGCCGAAGGTGCCCGCCTGCATCGCGAACAGCTTGAGGTCGATCATCGGCCCCACCACCAGGAACGTCAGACGGGCCGTCAGGGAGAACTGGGTCAGCGAGGCCGCCACGAACGCGTCCGCCTCCGAGCAGAGGGAGAGGAGCACGGCCAGCACCGCGAGGGCCAGCACCGACAGCACCGGGTGGTCGGCCGCCAGACGCAGCCACTCGGCCGGTACCACCGCCTTCAGCGTCGCCGCGGCCATCGCGCCGACCACCAGGAAGCCGCCCGCGTGCGTCACGTCGTGCCGCACCGAGTCCCAGAAGGCCGCCCCCTTGCCCTGCCCCTCGTGCGAGGTCCCCGCCGGGAGGCGCAGCCAGTCCGTGCGGCCCAGGCGGTGCCAGAGCCAGCCCATCGCGCAGGCCACCAGCAGGCTCGCGACGAAGCGGGCCAGGACCATCTCCGGGTCGCCGGGGAACGCCACGGCCGTCGCCGTCAGCACGATCGGGTTGATGGCGGGCGCCGACAGGAGGAACGCCAGGGCCGCGGCCGGTGTGACCCCCCGGCGGACCAGGGCCCCGGCCACCGGCACCGACGCGCACTCGCAGCCCGGCAGCACCGCGCCCGCCGCGCCCGCGACCGGCACCGCCAGGGCCGGGCGGCCGGGCAGGGCCCGGGCGAAGAAGGACGGCGGCACGAACACCGCGATCGCCGCCGAGAGCAGCACGCCGAGCACCAGGAACGGCAGCGCCTGGACCATGACCGCGACGAACACCGTCATCCAGCTCTGCATCACGGGTGCGGACAGCGCCCCGCGGATCGGGCCCTGGAACATCACCGCCGTGAGCAGCAGCAGGGTGAGGAGGAGCGGGGAGTTGAAGTGCCTGCCCTCTTCGCGGTCCCGGTCCGGCCCGGTCTCCGCGCGCTCGCCGCTCTCCCGCGGGGCGGTCTTCGTGATGGCCACGGGCCCGGTACCTCCGCCTGTGCGCACGGGCATTGCCCCTTCCCTCCCCTTCTGTACGCGCGGACGGGCCCGGGCGTTCACGCCCCAGGGCCCTCTTCTGGAACCGGCCGTCCCGGTGAGGCAGTCTTCTCCTCGTGGGGAGCGTTCCGAACCAAGGTCAGCCGGGTGACACGGCCACGCACATGATCGTGTGCGGGGACGACGGGCTCGCGCACCGGCTCGCCGCCGAACTCCGGGGCGTGTACGGCGAACAGGTCACGCTCGTGGTGCCGCCCTCGGGACGCCGGGTGCGGCAGCCGGTGGTCGGACGGGCCCGGGCCGCGTCGGCCGCGCTGCTCGACCGGTTCGTGAACGCGGCCGCCAACCGCACGGGCACGGGCGGTGCCGAACCCGCCCCGGCCGAACAGGTCGTCGAGGCCGCCGAGATCACCGAGGCCGTGCTCGGCGAGGCGGGCGCCGACCGGGCGGCCGCGCTGGCGCTCGTGTACGACGACGACGAGACCAACATCCGCGCCGCGCTCACCGCCCGCCGCCTCAACCCCCGCCTGCGTCTCGTACTCCGGCTGTACAACCGGCGGTTGGGGCAGCACATCGAGGAACTGCTGGACCAGACGGCCGCCCTGGCCGGCGGGGCGGGGCCGGGGTCCGCGGGGCTCGACGCGTCCACGACCGTGCTCTCCGACGCCGACACGGCCGCGCCCGCGCTGGCCGCGACCGCCCTGGTCGGCACCAGCAAGGTCGTCCAGACGGAAGGGCTGGTGCTGCGCGCGGTGGAGCGGCAGCCGCCGCGGCCGGGCGAGGTGGCCGATCCGGGGCTGTGCACGCTGGCGCTGCTGTCCGCGACGAGCAACGACCCGGCCGGGGCGGACGGTTCGGAGGGCAGCGGGGAGCAGGGGCCGCGGCTGCTGCCGGACGAGGCGGCGGTGGCGTCGGCGACCGGGCGCGGGACCGTGGTCCTGGAGCAGGTGTCGTACTCCGGGCCGTCCCTGTCCTCGGGGCGGGGCGGTGTGCCGCCGTTCGCCTCGCTGTTCTCGCGCCGCCTGCGGTGGTCGCTGGCCGGTCTGGTGGGGTGTGTGCTCGCGCTCGCCGTCGCGCTGATGGTCGTGACCGGGGAGCATCCCCTGTACGCGACGTACGTGACGTTGCTCGACCTCTTCGGCATCAACGACCCCGCGTTCCACGCGTCGACGGGACGGCAGGTCCTGCAACTGCTGTCCGGGCTGGTCGGGTTGCTGCTGCTGCCGGTGCTGCTGGCCGCCGTGCTGGAGGCCCTGGGCACGTTCCGCAGCGCGTCCGCGCTGCGGAAGCCGCCGCGCGGGCTCGGCGGGCACGTGGTGCTGCTCGGGCTCGGCAAGATCGGGACGCGGGTGCTGACGCGGCTGCGGGAACTGCACATCCCCGTGGTGTGCGTGGAGTCCGACCCGGAGGCGCGGGGACTCGCCACGGCGCGGCGGCTGCGGGTGCCGGTCGTGCTCGGGGACGTCACGCAGGAAGGCGTGCTGGAGGCCGCGAAGATCCATCGGGCGCATGCGCTGCTGGCGTTGACCAGTGCGGACACGACGAATCTGGAGGCCGCGCTGTACGCCCGGTCCGTGCGGCCGGACCTGCGGGTCGTGCTGCGGCTGTACGACGACGACTTCGCGACGGCCGTGTACCGGACGCTGCGGGCCGCGCACCCGTTCGCCCTGACGCGGAGCCGGAGTGTGTCGCACCTGGCCGCGCCCGCGTTCGCCGGGGCGATGATGGGGCGGCAGATCCTGGGGGCGATTCCGGTGGAGCGGCGGGTGCTGCTGTTCGCGGAGGTGGAGGTGGCCGGGCATCCGCAGTTGGAGGGGCGGACGGTCGGGGACGCCTTCCGGGCCGGGGCGTGGCGGGTGCTGGCGCTCAACACGGCTCCCTCCGGGCGGCGGGGTGACGGGGAGAACACGGAGGAGGACGGCGCGCCGGCTTCGGGGCTGGTGTGGGACCTGCCGTCCACCTATGTGCTGGGGTCCGGGGACCGGGTGGTGCTGGCGGCGACGCGGCGGGGGCTGGCGGAGTTGCTGGGGCGCAGACGGCGGGAGCGGACCGGGACGTGACGCCGAGCGGTGTTGCCGCACGGCTCGGCGTCACGAGGCGCGTGTCACCTCACCCGACGACGCTCTTCAGGTGCCTCTCCGCGAACTCCAGCTCCAACCGGACCTGCTTGATCCGCTCGTCCACCACCAGCGAGCCGTGCCCGGCGTCGTAGCGGTACACCTCGTGGACCGCGCCTCTCGCCTCCAGGCGCTTGACATAGTTCTCGATCTGGCGGATCGGGCAGCGCGGGTCGTTGACGCCGGCGGAGATGTAGACCGGGGCCTTGACCTGGTCGACGTAGGTGAGCGGGGAGGACGCCTCGAAGCGCTCGGGGACCTCTTCCGGGGTGCCGCCGAGGAGCGTGCGGTCCATCGCCTTCAGCGCCTCCATCTCGTCGTGGTAGGCCGTGACGTAGTCGGCGACGGGCACCGCCGCGATGCCCAGCGTCCACGCGTCGGGCTGGACGCCGAGGCCGAGGAGGGTGAGGTACCCGCCCCACGAGCCGCCGGTGAGGACGAGGCGGTCGGGGTCCGCGAGGCCCGAGTCGACGGCCCAGGCGCGGACCGCGGCGATGTCCTCCAGCTCGATGAGGCCGACGCGGTGCTTCAGGGCGTCCGTCCAGGCGCGGCCGTAGCCCGTGGAGCCGCGGTAGTTGACACGGATCACCGCGTAGCCGTGGTCGACCCAGGCCGCCGGGCCCGCCGCGAAGGAGTCGCTGTCGTGCCAGGTCGGGCCGCCGTGGATGTCGAAGACCGTGGGGAGCGGGCCGGTGGCGCCCGCCGGCTTCTGCACGAGGGCGTGGATGCGGCCGCCCGGGCCCTCCACCCACACGTCCTCCACCGGCACCGAGCCGGGCGACTTCATGCCGGGCGGGTCGAGCACGACACCGCCCGCCGTGGAGCGCACCGCCGACGGCTCGGCCGCCGAGGACCACAGGTACTCCACGCTGCCGTCGGGCCGGGCCGTGGCACCGGACACCGTGCCGGGCGGGGTCGGGATCTCCGCCAGGGCACGGCTGGCCAGGTCGTAGCGGAACAGCTCGCTGCGGGCCTCGAAGCTGTGCACGATGAGCAGGCCGGTGCCGTCCGGGTACCACTCGGCGCTGACGTCGCCCGGCAGTTCCAGCGCCAGGTCCGTCTCCTCGCCGGTGGCCACGTCCCAGACGAGGGGCTCCCAGCGGCCCCGGCGCTGGTGGCCGATGAGCAGGCGCGTGTCGCCGTCGACGGGGGCGAAGCCGAGGACCTCCAGGCCCAGCTCGCGGGTGCCGCCCTTGGTGTCGTCGAGGTCGGCGACCGGTGTGCCGTCGGGGCGCAGGACGCGCAGGGCCGAGTGCATCGCGTCGCCGTGCTCGGTGTGCTCGATGGCGATGAGCGAGCCGTCGTGGGACAGGTCGCCGACGCCGGCCGACTCGCGGTGGCGGTAGATCTCCACCGGGGCCTCGCCGGTGCGGACGAGGTGGATCGTCGTGCCGTCCTCGTCGGTCGAGCGGCCCACGACCGCCGTGCGCCCGTCGCGGCCGAGGGCGAGGCCCGCCGGGTACGAAGCCTGAAGGCCCTCGGCGGCCGGTTCGTCGGCGCCGCCGTCGAAGGGCTGGCGGCGCCACACGCCGAACTCGTCGCCGTCCTTGTCGTCGAACCACCAGATCCAGGCGCCGTCCGGCGACAGGACGCCGTCCGTCGTGCCGTTCGGCCGGTCCGTCACCTGGCGCTGCTCGCCCGTCGACCGGTCCCAGGCGTACAGCTCGTACGTCCCGGTCGCGTTCGACACGAACAGGGAGCGGTCCGGCGCGTCCTCCGCCCAGTCGGGCAGGGAGACCCGGGGTGCGCGAAAGCGCTTCTCCCAGTCCGGCATCCGCTCCTGCTGTCCCGTCTGTACCTCTTGCTCGTGCTGGTCCCGCTGATCCCGAGCGTCGGACCCGTTGCTCTCAGTCATGGCCCCATACTGCACGCCGTCGCCGACATTTCGCTGGCGAGGTCCCCAGCCTGTGGATAACCTCCACCGGTTCCCCTTCAGAGCAGGTCAGGGGAGAGGGCCGGCGGGGGCGGTTCCGTTGCCGACCCCGCGGGCGGGACCGGCCCGGCGGCCCCGTACCGTGGGGGTGTGTACCGGTTTCTGCTGACGCCCCGATGGTGGGGGATCAACCTCTTCGTGCTGCTGTCGATCCCCTTCTGCATCTTCATGGGGTCCTGGCAGCTGGGCCGGTTCGAGGACCGCGTGCAGGACCATCGCACGGCGACCGAGCAGGTCGCCGAGGCGAAGCGCGAGGCGCCGCGACCGCTCGCGGAGATGCTGCCGGTGACGAAGGCGACGTCCGGCAAGCTGGTCACCGCGACCGGGAGCTACGGCAAGCAGTTGCTGGTGCCGGGGCGGGAGCTCGACGGCAAGCAGGGCTTCTACGTCCTGACGCTGCTGCGCACCGACTCGGGCGAGGCGCTGCCGGTGGTCCGCGGCTGGCTGCCCGGTGCGGCCGACGCGGCCGAGGCCCCCGCCCCGCCGGCCGGTGAGGTCACCGTCACCGGGGCCCTCCAGGCGTCCGAGACGCCGGGTGACAACGGCGTCAGCGCGCAGGGCGGGCTGCCGGCCGGGCAGACGGGCGCGATCAGCGCGGCGTCCCTGGTGAACCTGGTGCCGTACGACGTGTACGACGCGTGGGTCACGCTGGCCGAGGGCGACTCGGGGATGAAGGCGGTGCCCGCCGCGGCTCCGCCGGACACGGGGCTGGACCTGAAGGCGTTCCAGAACCTGGGCTACACCGCGGAGTGGTTCGCCTTCGTGGGGTTCGTGATCTTCATGTGGTTCCGGCTGCTGCGGCGTGAGGTGGAGTTCGCGCGGGACGCGGAACTGGGGCTGGTGCCGGATGAGGAGCCTGTTGCCGTGGACGCCGCCGTGAAGTGAGGCGGCGTTCGCCGGGTGGTGGGTCCGCAACCCGCCGTGCCGGGGTGCCGCTGCGCAGGTGACGCAACGGCGACCGCGCGGCTACGCCCCCGCCAGCAACCCCGTCCAGTACACCGTCCCCGCGCACGCGTTCGACACCGTCACCGTGCTTCCGGCGGAGCCGGTCGCCGGGGAGTACGTCACCACCACGCTGCCGTCGGTCGTGCCGTCCTCCGTGACCAGCTGCGGGGCCACGCCCGTGTCGCCGCCGGTGGAGGTGCCGCCCGTGGTCGTCGTCGTGTCGTCCGACGGTGTGGGGTCGGGGGTCGGGTCGGGGTCGCCGGGATCGCCGCCCGGGGTGGGGCAGGTCTCGGTGGGGACCCACGCGAACTTCACGTCGTAGGCGGCGCCCGGCTGGAGCACCAGCTCGGCGGCCTCCAGGGACGGGTTGGGCAGACCGGCCGCCGCGTCCCCGGCCACGTGCCGGGCGGCGCCGATCTTGGCGGGGTCGGCCGCGCCCTGCGGCAGCGCGGTCACCGAGCCGGGGCCGGAGACCGTGCAGCTCGCGGCGGAGACGTTGGTGACGCGGAAGGAGCCGTAGACCGCGCCGGTGGAGTCGGGGGCGGCGCTGCTGCCGGCCGCGGGGCCGAGCTGGGCCGGGGTGCACGCCGGGATGCCGGCGGCGGCGGTGGAGGACGGGCCGGCGCCCTGGGGCGTGCCGGGGGCGGAGCCGGAGCCCTTGCCCTGGTCCTTCTCCTTCTTGTCGTCCTTGTCCTTGCCCTCGGGCTTGCCGGAGGAGCCGGTGCCGCTGCTCTCGCCGCCGTCCGGGCCCTTGCCCTCGCTCGCGCCGCCCTGGGCCTCGGAGGCGTGGCCTATGGCCGAGGGGTTGGCGTCGGAGCCGGTGGCGTTGGAGACGTGTACGAGGGCGGGGATGGCGGTGCCGATGAAGAGCGCGGCGGCGGCCATGCCGACGACGGCCTGCCGCTTGCGTGCCCGGCGCTGGGGCACCGCCCTGCGCAGGTAGTCCAGGGTGCCGTCGCGCGGTTCCACCTCCTGCACCACTTGGTGCAGCATCCTGCGCAGGTCCAGCTCGTCCGAGTCGAGCCCCTGAGGGCTCTGGTCGTCGGGGCCGTGGTTCACAGTTCCGTTCCCAGCGTGCGATTGCTTCGGATCTTGCCCGTGCAGCCTTGTCGGCTCGTGCCACTCGAAGGGCTCGTGCCGGTCGCGCCCGTCACGGCGCGCGCCGTCTCCGTCGCTCATGCCGGCGCCTCCATGGCCAGCCTGAGCGCCGCGATCCCGCGCGAGCCGTACGCCTTGACCGAGCCCAGGGATATGCCGAGCGTCTCGGCGACCTGCGCCTCGGTCATGTCCGCGAAGTAGCGCAGCACCAGCACCTCGCGCTGGCGGCGCTGCAGGCCCTTCATCGCCTTGATGAGGGAGTCGCGCTCCAGCTGGTCGTAGGCGCCTTCCTCGGCACTGGCCATGTCGGGCATGGGCTTCGACAGCAGCTTGAGGCCGAGGATGCGGCGGCGCAGCGCCGAACGCGAGAGGTTGACGACCGTCTGGCGCAGGTACGCCAGGGTCTTCTCGGGGTCGCGGACCCGCTTGCGTGCGGAGTGGACACGGATGAAGGCCTCCTGGACGACGTCCTCGCAGGAGGCCGTGTCGTCGAGGAGGAGCGCGGCGAGACCCAGCAGCGAGCGGTAGTGCGCCCGGTAGGTCTCGGTGAGGTGGTCGACGGTCGTACCGGCCGCGACTCCGTCCTCGGCGCCGTCGCGCTGGTTCGGGATGCGGGCCGGCCGCGCTGCGGGCACGGGCGCGATCACCGGCATGCCACCGGGCGTACCGGGCATGCGGGGTCGGAGAGCCGCCGGACGGGGCGGTCGAAGGACCGTGCCGCGTGCCGCGCTGAAGTCGAGTACCTCTGCCACGCCTGTTGGACACGCTGACCCCCGCGAGGGTTGTACGTGCCGGGCGTCACTTTCACGCCGACCGTCGCCATCGACGGTCTACCCGCGTCAGGCAGCACAACCGATAGTGCATCACATGCCCTCATGCGTCCCGCTCTTCCCCTATGTCCAGATATGAACGGACGTCCCCACGTCCGGTTCCAGGCGTCCCCACGCCTGATGAAGCGCTCCCACGGCCGAAGAGGCGACCGCAAAGACGCTCCCCGCCCTCCGCGCGGTTGCGGAGGACGGGGAGGTAAATCCTCTGATGCCGAAGCGCCTCGGACAAGTGGTCCGGACCATCGATCGGCTCACATGTCGTACGCAGATCCTACAAACCACCTACGACACAAAGCCGGAGGTTCGACCACGGCGAAAGCCCGGCGAAAGTTCCCGAAAGGCCCGGCAGGACGGCGCGGCCTCGTCAGGACAGCTCGGCCGCGACCAGTTCGGCGATCTGCGCGGTGTTGAGCGCGGAGCCCTTGCGCAAGTTGTCCCCGCAGACGAAGAGTTCGAGCGCGGTGGGGTCGTCCAGCGCGCGCCGCACCCGCCCGACCCAGGTGGGATCGGTGCCGACCACGTCGGCGGGGGTCGGGAACTCCCCGGCGGCCGGGTTGTCGAACAGCACGACACCGGGCGCTGTGGCGAGGATCTCGCGGGCCTTGTCGACGGTGACCTCGCCCTCGAAACGGGCGTGCACGGTCAGCGAGTGCGTGGTGATCACCGGCACGCGGACGCAGGTGACGGCCACGGGGAGGACGGGCAGGCCGAGGATCTTGCGGGTCTCGTCCCGCACCTTCAGCTCCTCCGAGGACCAGCCGTCATCGCGCGCCGTACCGGCCCACGGCACGACGTTCAGCGCGACCGGCTCCGGGAACGGCCCGGTGTGGTCCCCGACGGCCCGCCGCACATCGCCGGGGCTGGTGCCCAGCTCGGTCCCGGCGACCAGGGACAGCTGCTGCCGCAGGGTCGCCACGCCCTCGCGCCCCGCGCCGCTGACGGCCTGGTACGAGGAGGCGACCAGCTCGCGCAGCCCGAACTCGGCGTGCAGCGCGCCCAGGGCCACGATCATGGAGAGCGTCGTACAGCTGGGGTTGGCGATGATGCCGCGCGGGCGCATGCGCACCGCGTGCGGATTGACCTCGGGCACGACGAGCGGCACGTCCGGGTCCATCCGGAACGTGCCGGAGTTGTCGACCACCACCGCGCCCTTGGCGGCGGCGAGGGGCGCCCACCGCTCGGCGACCTCGTCGGGGACGTCGAACAGGGCGACGTCGACGCCGTCGAAGGCCTCCTCGGTGAGCGCCACGACCTCGGTCTCCTCGCCGCGCACGGCCAGCTTGCGGCCGGCCGAGCGCGGGGAGGCGACGAGTCGGATCTCGCCCCAGATGTCCGCCCGCTGGGACAGGATCTGGAGCATGACCGTGCCGACGGCTCCGGTCGCTCCCACCACGGCGAGCGTGGGTCGGCCCGATCGGCCGGTCTGCCCGGGTCCGGCCATCAGCGGCCGGTGCCTCCGTAGACGACGGCCTCGTCGCTGTCGGAGTCGAGCCCGAACGCGGAGTGCACGGCACGGACGGCCTCGGGCACGTCGTCGGCGCGCGTGACGACCGAGATGCGGATCTCGGAGGTCGAGATCAGCTCGATGTTCACGCCCGCGTCGGACAGCGCCGTGAAGAAGTCGGCCGTGACGCCCGGGTTGGTCTTCATGCCGGCGCCGACCAGGGAGATCTTGCCGATCTGGTCGTCGTAGCGCAGGGAGTCGAAGCCGATGCCGGCCTTGTTCTTCTCCAGCGCGTCGATGGCCTTGCGGCCCTCGGTCTTCGGCAGCGTGAAGGAGATGTCCGTCAGGCCCGTGGAGGCGGCGGACACGTTCTGCACGACCATGTCGATGTTGATCTCCGCGTCGGCGATCGTGCGGAAGATCGAGGCCGCCTCGCCCGGCTTGTCCGGCACGCCGACGACCGTGACCTTGGCCTCGGAGGTGTCGTGCGCGACACCGGAGATGAGAGCCTGCTCCACCTGCTTTTCCCCTTGCGCTTGCTTCTTGACGATCGGCTCGCTGCTGACCCAGGTGCCCTGGAGCCCGCTGAAGCTGGACCGCACGTGGATCGGGATGTTGTACCGGCGGGCGTACTCCACGCAACGGTGGAGCAGCACCTTGGACCCGGAGGCCGCCAGTTCGAGCATGTCCTCGAAGGAGATCCAGTCGATCTTCCGGGCCTTCTTCACCACACGCGGGTCGGCGGTGAACACGCCGTCGACGTCGGTGTAGATCTCGCACACGTCGGCGTCGAGGGCGGCGGCGAGGGCCACCGCGGTGGTGTCCGAGCCGCCGCGGCCGAGGGTGGTGATGTCCTTGGTGTCCTGGCTGACGCCCTGGAAACCGGCGACGATCGCGATGTTGCCCTCGTCCACCGAGGTCTTGATCCGACCCGGCGTGACGTCGATGATCCGGGCTTTGTTGTGGACCGAGTCGGTGATGACACCTGCCTGGCTGCCGGTGAACGACTGGGCCTCGTGGCCCAGCTTTTTGATCGCCATGGCCAGCAGGGCCATGGAGATCCGCTCTCCGGCGGTCAGCAGCATGTCGAGCTCTCGCCCGGCAGGCATCGGGGAAACCTGCTCGGCGAGATCGATCAGCTCGTCCGTCGTGTCGCCCATCGCGGAAACCACGGCAACCACCTGGTTGCCGTTCTGCTTCGCTTCCACGATCCGCTTGGCGACGCGCTTGATGCCCTCGGCATCGGCTACGGAGGAGCCTCCGTACTTCTGCACGACAAGGCCCACGTGCGCTCCTCGCTCAATCCGTCTCTATCCGCTCATACGCATTCGTACTGCGGTCGGCTCAGTCTAACGAGCGTCCGAAAATCCCTTCCGCGATATCGCATGGTGAGATTTCCGGGGTACTCGTCCAGAGCTGCTCATGCCCATCTGGGCACGGGCCACGCGAGAAAGTGCCCGGCGTCACAGCCGACACCCGACCGGTCCCGATGAGCAAACTTTCAAGCACTATGGTTCGCCTGTGCGCGTACTTCTGGTGGAAGACGATGAACCGGTCGCCGAGTCGCTGCGACGCGGCCTGAAGCGCTACGGCTTCGAGGTCGAGTGGGTGAGCACGGGCCAGGCCGCTCTGGAGCACGAGGGACCGTACGACGTCGTCCTGCTGGATCTCGGCCTGCCCGACACCGACGGCCTGGACGTCTGCAAGGTGCTGCGCGAGCGCGGCGACGTCCCGATCATCGTGATCAGCGCCCGCAGCGACGAGACGGACCGCGTGGTGGGCCTGGAGATCGGCGCGGACGACTACGTCTCCAAGCCGTTCGGCGTCCGGGAGGTCATCGCCCGGATACGAGCGGTCATGCGGCGCGTGCAGCCCCGCACCCCCGCCGCCGAGGCCCCCGGGACCGGCCCCGACCGCTACGGCACGCGCCTGACCGTCGACCGCAAGGCGGCCCGGGTGCACCTGGACGGCGCGGAGGTGGCCCTCGCGCCCAAGGAGTACGACCTGCTGGCCTTCCTCACCGAGGAGCCCGGCGCCCTGATGTCGCGCGAGCAGATCATGGAAGCCGTCTGGGACGCGAACTGGTTCGGGCCGACGAAGACACTGGACGTGCACGTGGCGGCGCTGCGGCGGAAGCTGGCGGGGGCGATCACGATCGAGGCGGTGCGCGGGGTCGGGTTCCGGCTGGAGATCGTCCAGGACGAGGACAGCGGCACCTCATGATCCGCCAGCTCGTCCGCAGCTACGTCCTTCTCGTCGCGGTGGCCATCGCGCTGTTCACCGTGCCGGTGGCGTTCACGCTGACCGATCAGCTGCGGGGTGACACCCGGTCGGCCGTCCTGCGCGAGGCCGACGCCATGGCCCTGCTGCTGGGCGACGGCCGGGCCGCCTCCTGCCAGGCCCTGGAGGAGATGGCCCGGGCCTACGAGGACGAGATCCAGGTCACCCGCACCGCGAGCTGCCCGGCGGACCTGCCGCGCCCGGCGGCGGACACGGCACTGACCAGGGCCCTGGAGGACGGCGAACCCACGACCGACTGGGGCTCCTCCTTCATCTGGGGCCCCGAGCTGGTGGTCACGGTGCCCGCCCGCGCGACCGGCACGGACCGGGTCGTCGGCGCCGTGCGCATCGTGTACTCGACCGACGAGATGACCGACCGCCTGTGGCAGATCTGGGGCTTCCGGGCGGTCCTCGCCCTGCTCGTGCTCGGCGTCGCGGCCGTCATCGGCGTCGTGGTCGCCCGCCGCCTCACCCGGCCGCTGCGCCAGCTGAACGACATGGCGAGCAAGTTCAGCGACGGCGACCTGACGGCCCGCTCCCCCGTGACCGGCCCGCCCGAGACGCAGACGCTGGCGCGCACCCTCAACCAGGGCGCGGAACGCCTGGACACCCTGATCGCGGCCCAGCGCATCTTCGTCGCCGACGCCTCCCACCAGCTGCGCACCCCGCTGACGGCGCTGCGGCTGTCCCTGGACAACATCGCGGACGGGGTGGACGACGAGTTCGTGCGCGAGGACGTGGAGCAGGCGACGGCGGAGGTCGTCCGGATGAGCCGCCTGGTCAACGGCCTGCTGGTGCTGGCCCGGGCCGAGGCCAAGGTGTCGGCGGCCG
This sequence comes from Streptomyces sp. SudanB52_2052, assembly GCF_964272415.1. Taxonomy (NCBI): domain Bacteria; kingdom Bacillati; phylum Actinomycetota; class Actinomycetes; order Kitasatosporales; family Streptomycetaceae; genus Streptomyces; species Streptomyces sp. SudanB52_2052. Next base: position 4,139,687 of record NZ_OZ186796.1, read on the forward strand.
AGCCGCTCCCGCTGATGGACATCGTGCGGGAACGGCTCGCCGTGTGGAGACCGGCCGCCGACGAGCGCGGAGTCACCATCGCGCTCAGGGGGAGTGCCGACGGCCGGTCGTCTGTGCTGGCCAGCCCCGGTCACCTGGACCAGATGCTGGACAACGTGCTCTCCAACGCCCTGGAGGTCTCACCGGACGGCGGGACGATCACCGTGCGGGTGGAGCACCGGGGCGACGTGGTGGAGGTGTCGGTCCTGGACGAGGGACCCGGCATGTCGGACGCCGAGAAGTCCCGTGCCTTCGACCGTTTCTGGCGGGGCCAGGGCCTGACCGGGAAGGCCGGCTCCGGCCTCGGTCTCGCCGTCGTCCGGCAGTTGGCGACGGACGACGGCGGAACCGTGGCCCTGACGGACGCTCCCGGGGGCGGCCTGTGCGTGACGATCACGCTCCGGGCGTCCCACCGGGCCGACCGCTGAGGCGGCTCACCCCTCCGGCATCTTGGAGGAGTGGTGGTTCACGATGAGCCACCTGCCGTCGGGCTGCTGCTCGTAGGCGTAGGTGTAGCGGGCCTTGACGGTGCTCTTCTCGCCGGTCTCGTGGTCGGTGAGCGCGAACTCGTAGACGCCGGTGTCGATGACGGTGTCGCGGTCGAGGATGTTGACCACGGACTCGATCTTCGTGCCGACGGGCTTGTTCCGCAGGAAGTGCTCGAAGTAGTCGACGATCTCGGCTCTGTCCGTGCGGACGTTGTCGGAGACGGTCGGCAGCAGGACCGCGTCCTTGGCGTACAGGTCGGCGACCTTCCGCGGGTCGCCCGTCCGCAGCGCGGCGTTCCAGTCGTCGAACAGGCCGAGCACCTGCGCCTTGGTGACCGGCTTGGCGGGCTTCCCGGCCTTGCCCCTGGAGTCGGCTCCGGCGACGCCGGCACCGGCGGCGAAGGTGCCGGCGGCTACGACGGCGACCGCGGTGGCGAGGGCTGTGCGCTTGCCGGTGGAACGAATGGTCATCGCGAACTCCTTCAGCGGGGCGGTGCGTTGCTCCCTCCGTCGGCTCCGGTTCGCTTCCGGGGGAGGAAGTGACTCCAGATTCGCGTGACACCGGTTAGGGCCCGTGCAGTCGACGTACAGCGGGCGTACAAGGCGCAGCCAAATGACGCTTCGTGACGGGTTGGTGATGCGTCGTGACGGGGTGGTCACGCCTCCTGCGGCGTGAGCGCTGTGGCGAGGGCCAGGATCAGCCGGCGGCAGTGCTCGGTGGGCGGCAGCCCCAGTTCCATCTTGAACGGCTGACCGGCGCCGAGCACGAGCTCACGGGCGAGCGCCGGGTCACCGGTGAGGGCCGCGAGGCCGGCCCGCAGCAGGCGCGCCTTGTAGGTGTCCCCGTGCTGGTCCCCCAGGACCCGCAGGCACCTGGCCATGAGCCGCTCCGCCCGGGCCAGGGCCTCCTCCGTCTCGCCGGCGACCAGCGCGGCGACCACGCTGTCCTCCTCCAGCCGTCTGGCCGAGGCGTGGTCCTCGCCCAGGAGTCTCCTGGCGTCCGCCAGATACACCTCGGTCTGAGGGCTCTTCGGCCACGGCTGGTCGACCCAGTGCAGGTGCAGCCGGGCCTCGAAGGCCTCGGGGTGCTCGGGTCCCAGCAGGCGGGTCGCCTCCGCGAGATACTCGCGGGCCGCCGCCTCGGCCTGGGCGCAGCCCCCGCGCGTCAGGCACTGCACGAGCCAGCGGCGCATCCGGAAGGTCGCCGGATCGGCGGGGCCGTTGTGCTCCAGGCTCTCCGCCAGCGCCTGTTCGAGCAGGGCCAGGGCCCGCGCCCGGTCCCCCTGGTCCTCCACGCATCTGGACAGCAGCCCGGCCACGTTCAGGGTGTCGCCGTGCCCACGGCCCCAGATGCGCTCGGCCGCGGGCTTGGCGCGCTGGAGCAGCACGGCCGCGCGGTCGGTGAAGTGGTTGCTCTGCAGGTAGGCGGCCGCGTCCAGGAACAGCAGCAGGGAGGACTGGGTGTCGGTCGCGGGATCCGTGTGGCCGGCGAACGCCTCGATGTGCGTGGTGAGGTCCCGGAGGTCCTGGGTGAGCCTCGCCTCCTTCGGCGCCTGGAGGAGGAGCAGTCCCACGGCGGCATCCCGGCAGGAGTCGATCATCTCCGCGTCCCGGTAGGGGTCGTCGGGGTCCGGGGTGCGGGCGACGGCCTGCACCAGCCGGTGCACCGAGAGGGTGTCGCCGTGCAGGGTGATCAGGCTGTGGGCGGCCAGCCGCCGCAGCGCCTCGGTCACCGCGAGCGGAGAGCTCATCGGCCCCAGGTTCGGTACGTGGAAGGGCTCCAGATAGCGGCGCGGGATCCCGTCCGGCGCCCACCAGGCGATCGTGAACAGCACGATCAGGGCCATGGGGGTGTCGTTCAGCCGGTCCAGCGTCACCCGCCAGACGCGTCCGACGGTGCGCTGCGCCTCACCGCCCTCCGCCGTGGCGGCGTACATGTCGGCCGGGTACCGGGCAAGGAGCTCGCGGTAGGTCCGCGGGCTGATCCGCGCCTCCCTGCAGTACGCGGCGGCCTGGTCGACCGCCAGGGGCAGGCAGCCGAGGTCGTCGCACAGCTCCTCGACCCCGTCGGCGGGGCCCTGGTGGATCTTCGTGAACAGCTCGACGGCCTCGGCGGGTTCGAGGACGTCGAGGCTCAGCGGCTCGGCGATCCCCCGCCACCCCGTCGCGCCCCGCCGGGTGGTGATCAGGAAACGGCCGGAGGGGGCGCGGTCGAGGAGCGGTGTGATGTCCGCCGGGTCCGAGACGTTGTCCAGGACGAGCAGCCAGCCGTCGTGGGAGGCGAGCCAGTGCAGGGTGCGCTCGCGCAGCGCCTCCTCCGGCAGGGCCCCGGCCAGGGACGGCTGGAGGGCCCGGCCGAGCGCGGCGAGACCCGCGTCGAGGTCGGCCGGGGTCTCGGCCGTGATCCACCAGACCGGGTTGAACTCCGCCGCGTGCCGCGCCGCCCAGTGCGCCGCGAGCGTGGACTTGCCGATGCCGCCCAGCCCGTGGACGGCGTGCACGACGACGCCGTGCGCCGTGCCGAACGCCTCGTCCAGCCGGGCGAGTTCCCGCTCACGCCCGACGAACAGCGCGGTGCGGTACGGCAGATGGCACACGCGCCCCGGGTCCGCTCCCGGGGGCAGGGCCTGCGGCGGCAGGAGCGTGGTGTGCTGGACGACGTGGTCGCCCGTGGCCACCTGCCCGATGCTCCCGGCGGCCCCCACGGACCGCTCCCCGCGGGCCTCGGCGGACGCGTCGCTCACGCGTCCCCCGTGGACACGCTGCCGATGTCACCGCCCGCCGCGACGGAACGATCACCGGAGGCGGTAACGGCCCCACCCACAGAACGCGGCACCGCGGGGGGCGGGGAGGCCGGGTGAGGCGAGGACGCCGGGTCGGGCGAGGACGCCGAGTCAGACGGCGAAGCCGGATCAGACGAGGACGCCGGATCAGACGGCGAAGCCGGATCAAACGAGAACGCCGAGTCAGACGGCGAAGCCGGATCAGACGGCGAAGCCGGATCAGACGGCGAAGCCGGATCAGACGGCGAAGCCGGGGTCGGCCCGGACGCCAGAATCGACCCGGACGCCGAGGCCAGCCCGGACGCCGAGGCCAGCCCGGACGCCGAGGCCAGCCCGGACGCCGAGGCCGGCCCGGACGCCGAGGCCGGCCCGGACGCCGAGGCCGGCCCGGACCCCGGGATCGGCCCGGGCGCCGGGGTCCGTACGGTCACCCCGTCCCCGGTCGCGGCGGATCCGATGCTCCCGCCGGCGGCGACCGACCGCGCACCGCTCGCCGTCACCCGGGCCCCGCCGGACGTCCCGCCGGCCCTTGCCGCGAAGAGGGCGTGGATCGTGAGCGCCAGCCCGACGAGACCGGCCGCGCCCCCGGCCGCGCTCGCCCAGGGATCCGCCGCGTCGACATCCAGCACGGCCCCCACGAGCAGCCCGAGGGCCCCGGCCACGCACAGCCCGATCCCCGTCCACATCAACGCCTTCGAGCGCCCCGTCGTCATGGGGCCATCATCGCGCCGCGGGCCCCCGAGACGCAGCGAAACCCGAGTGACGAGGCCAAGCCCCGGCCCGGGCCCGGCGGTTGGCCCTCCCTCGGCGGCGCCTCGCACGCCGAATTCCCGCGCCGCTTCCCCGGCCGCGCGCTACGGTCGGCGGATGGAGATATTGCGCTACGTGGCCTTCAGCACCGATCCCAAGGGCGGCAACCCCGCCGGAGTGGTGCTCGACGCGGCCGGGGCCGACGACGCGGCGATGCAGGCGGTGGCAGCCGAAGTCGGCTATTCCGAGACGGCGTTCGCGGTGGAGGCCGGTGACGGCCTGCTGGACGTGCGGTACTTCAGCCCGCTCGCCGAGGTGCCGTTCTGCGGCCACGCGACGATCGCGACGGCCGTCGCCCACGCCCGGGCGCACGGCACGGGCCGCCTGCGGCTGCGCACGCAGGCCGGACCGGTCACCGTCACCACCGACCGCGCGGAGGACGGCACCGTGGTGGCGACGCTGGTGAGCATCGAACCGCGGACCGCGCCGCTCACACCGGCCGTGCTGGACGAACTGCTGACGGCCCTGCGCTGGTCGGCGGATGACCTCGACCCGGCGCTGCCGCCGCGCGTGGCCTACGCCGGCGCCTGGCACCCGGTCGTCGCCGCCGGCAGCAGGCGGCGCCTCGCCGACCTGGACTACGACGTCCCCGCGCTCACCGCGCTGATGGACCGCGAGGGCTGGACCACCGTCGACCTGGTGTGGCGGGAGTCCCCCACGGTGTTCCACGCCCGCAACCCCTTCCCGCCGGGAGGTGTCGTCGAGGACCCGGCCACGGGCGCGGCGGCCGCCGCCTTCGGCGGCTACCTGCGGGAGCTGGACCTCGTGTCCCCGCCCGCGACGCTGACCATCCATCAGGGAGCGGACATGGGACGGCCGAGCACGATCACCGTGTCCGTGCCGGCCGGCCCGCACACCGGGATCGGCGTCACCGGGACGGCCGTCCCGATCTGACCGCCTACTGCGCCGGCTACTGCGCCGGGCGCAGGCCCAGCGGGCCCGCGATCTCCTCCGCCATGACCCGGCCCGCCTCGATCTCCAGCGTGTCGTCGCCCATGCCCTGGTCCGTGTCCAGCCCGTCGAGTTCGGCGAGGGGCTGGTTGAGGCGGACGTGGGCGAGGACCGACTGGAGGGCCCGGAGGGTGGCCGAGGCGGTGGAGCCCCAGTTGGAGAAGTACGAGAACTGCCACCACCACAGGGCCTCGGTGGTGCGGCCGGCGCGGTAGTGGGCCATGCCGTGGCGCAGGTCCGTGATGACGTCCGTGAGGTCGTCGGAGATCCGGGCGGGCACGGGAGCCTTGCGCGGCTCGTAGGGGTCGAAGACCTCGGAGTAGACGTCGATCGGGTCCAGCAGTCGGGCCAGGTTCTCCCGCAGCTCGTCGACGTCCGCGTCCGGGCCCGTGTCGGGCTCGTAGCGCTCGTCCGGCACGATGTCCTCGTGCGCGCCGAGCCGGCCGCCGGCCAGGAGGAGTTGGGAGACCTCCAGGAGGAGGAAGGGCACGGCCGATTCCGGCTCGTCGCCCTTCGCGACCTCCGTTACGGCGACCAGGAAACTCTCGACCTGGTCCGCGATCTGGACCGCGAAGTCGTCCGGGTTCTGGTCGGTCGCGTGCAGCGTGGCGTCAGACATCTAGGAGTCGTCTCCCCTCGAAGGCGCGGCCGAGGGTGACCTCGTCCGCGTATTCCAGGTCGCCACCCACCGGGAGGCCGCTGGCCAGGCGGGTGACCTTCAGGCCCATGGGCTTGATCATGCGGGCGAGGTACGTCGCCGTCGCCTCGCCCTCCAGGTTCGGGTCCGTGGCGAGGATGAGCTCGGTGACGGTGCCGTCGGCGAGACGGGCCAGGAGCTCCCTGATGCGCAGGTCGTCCGGGCCCACCCCGTCGATCGGGCTGATCGCTCCGCCCAGGACGTGGTACCGGCCCCGGAACTCACGCGTGCGCTCGATCGCCACGACGTCCTTCGGCTCCTCGACCACACAGATGACGGCCGGGTCGCGGCGGGTGTCGCGGCAGATGTTGCACAGCTCCTCCTGCGCGACGTTGCCGCAGGTCGCGCAGAAGCGGACCTTCGCCTTGACCTCCATCAGGGCCTGCGCGAGGCGCCGTACGTCCGTCGGCTCCGCCTGGAGGATGTGGAAGGCGATCCGCTGGGCGCTCTTCGGACCGACGCCGGGCAGCCGCCCCAGTTCGTCGATCAGGTCCTGGACCACGCCTTCGTACAACGGACTGCCCTTCCTGGGTCTTCGGGGTCGGTACGCAACCCTCCCGTACGTACCGTAGTTGTCAGCCGCCTCCCCGAGGAAGGCGGTACGCGTCTCAGAACGGCAGGCCGGGGATGCCGCCGCCGCCGAGACCCTGCGCGAGCGGGCCCAGCTTCTGCTGCTGGAGCTCCTGCGCGTTCTCGTTGGCCGCCTGGACGGCCGCCACGACCAGGTCCGCGAGCGTCTCGGTGTCCTCGGGGTCCACCGCCTTCGGGTCGATCTTCAGGGCGCGCAGCTCGCCGGCGCCGGTGACGGTCGCGGTCACCAGGCCGCCGCCCGCCTGCCCGTCGACCTCCGTCTGCGCCAGTTCCTCCTGCGCCCGCGCCAGGTCCTGCTGCATCTTCTGGGCCTGCTGGAGCAGCTGCTGCATGTTGGGCTGGCCACCACCGGGGATCACGATCAGCTCCTTGCTCGGTACGGGTTTTCCCGTTCGGCACGAGCCTACGTGGTCGGGCCTGCCGCCGCTCCAGCACTCTTTCGAGTGAGTCCCTCTCGCGCCCCATAACCGATCAAGGAATACTTCCGGGCGGAAAAGCGGCGAAAGCTACGCCTTCGCCACCCATTGGGGGGTAGGAAGGGTCCGGCGCGTGCGTCGTCCGTCGCGCAGTGTGATCGGTGAGTGAACCGCGCGTGGTCATTCGTGGTCAGTTGGGAGTGCCGGGTGGGTCAGCCGGAGATGCAGCCCGAGGGGCCGCCTCAGGACGGGCGGGGCGAACAGGCGGCCCGGCTGCGGCCGGGGGATCTGACCGGGCGGGCCTTCCCGCACGGCGACTGGGGCGAGCCGGCGGCCCGGCTGGACGAGCTGTACCGGTGGGTGGAGCGCGGGGCGCTGCGGACGGCGGCCTGGTACCTGGAGGACCGGGTGTGGAAGCGGCGGTGCGCGCGGGCGCTGCGCTGCGGGACCGCGGTGGGAGCGGGCACCGGGATCGCGCTGCCGCTGCTGGATCTGACCGGGGCCGTGGGCGGGGTCGCGCCCTGGGGGTGCCTGGCGCTGCTGCTGGGGGTGGCGTGTGTGGCCGCCGACCGGTACTTCGGGGTGACGTCGGGGTGGATGCGGGACGTGGCGACGGCGCAGGCGGTGCAGCGACGGTTGCAGGCGTTGCAGTTCGACTGGGCGGCGGAGAGCGTGCGGGAGGTCCTCGGGCCGACGGAGGGGACGGCGGGTGAGGCGGCCGAGCGGTGCCTCTCGGTGCTGCGGAGGTTCTCGGAGGACGTGACCGAGCTGGTGCGGGTGGAGACGGCCGACTGGATGGGCGAGTTCCGGAGCGGGGGCGCGCCCGTGGGGGTGCAGGCCGTGGTGTTCCCGGGGGGCGGGCGCGGGGCCGAGACGGTGGGCGGGAACGGACGGTTCACCGTGCCGCCGCACGGCGGGGCCCGGCCGAACATGCCACGCCAGCGGCCGCCGGAGCCGCGGTGAACGGGGCCGCCGCCTGGTCTTCTGGTGCTCGGCCGGTGCCGGGGCGGGCGGGCCCGCTCAGGCAGCAGGCTCGGGGAAGGCCACCGGGCTGCGCAGGCCCGCTCTGTTCACCGCCCGCACGCCGAAGAACACGTTGTCCTTGGACAGGTCCACCTCGTGGGTCGTCGTGTCGCCGACCGGGATGACGTGGGTCCACTCCGGGGCCGTCGTCTCGCGCCAGACCACCTCGTAGCCCACCAGATCAGGCTCCGTTCCCCGGCTCCACACCAGCTTCGTCGAGTTCGTCAGGTCCGACGTGACGATCTTCGCGCCCCTCGGGGTGCCGGGGGCCTGGGCGAGGGTCCACAGGGTGGCCGCGTTCACCCGCGCCACCCTCGCCGTGAAGTCGAAGTCGCAGAACTCCGGCAGGTCGCCGTACTGCTTGCCCGTCTCGTCGACGCGGACGTCCTGGTGCTGGTGGGCGAAGTCCTCGGCCGGCTCGGTGAAGCGGGCGGCCGGGTAGCCGCGTTCCAGGAACGGGATGTGGTCGCCGCCCCGCCGGTAGCGGTCGCGGCGGTGGATCACGCGGATGTTCATGCCCGTCGCGTCGTTGTCGGCCACGTCCCGCACGAACCGGGCCAGCTGACGGGTCGCGGAGTCGTTCTCACCTCCCACCGCACGGCGGACCGCCGCCTGTTCCGGGGTCTCCGAGGACGGGACACCCTCCGCGAACAGCCGGATCGTGTACGGGGCCCGCGTGCCGTCGTCCGCCGTGGAGCTGCCGACGATGTCGTTGGTGAACATGCCCTGGACGTCCGTCCCGGCCGCCCTGAACCGCTGGGCCAGGTGCGCGGATCCGTACAGGCCCTGCTCCTCCCCCGCCACCGCCGCGAACACGATCGTCGACGCCGGGCGGCGCCGGGCCAGCACCCGGGCGAGTTCGAGGACGACGGCCACGCCCGAGGCGTCGTCGTCCGCGCCGGGCGCGTCGGAGGTGGCGTCCATGACGTCCGTGACGCGGGAGTCGTAGTGGCCGGCGACGACGTAGACGCGGTCGGGGGTGACCGAGCCACGGAGGGTGGCGACGACGTTGGTGATGCGGGTGGCGGCCGGGATGCGCGGGGCCGGTTCCTGGACGTACGACTGGAGTTCCACCGTCATCCGGCCGCCCGACGCGGCGGCGTACGAGCGGAGTTCGGACAGCAGCCAGTCGCGGGCCGCACCGATGCCCCGGGCGGGATCGTCCTGGGAGGAGAGGGTGTGGCGGGTGCCGAAGGAGACGAGCTTGTGGACGGTCGCCGCGACGCGGTCCGGGTCGATCTCCCGGAGCAGGGCCCGGAGTTCGCGGGACGGGCGCTGGGCCGTCACGGGCGGGCGGCCGGATCCCGGCCGCGGTTCCGCCGAGGCCGTGCCCGTGGCCGCCCCTGCCGCCCCGACCGCCGCCGTCGCGGTCAACAGCGTTCTCCTGCTGGGGCGCATGGGTCCTCCCGGGTCTGGGGGTGCCGACCGACCGTTCATATGGTCGTGGACACGCCAACCAGGCCGCAAGGCCTCACTCCCGCGTGTACGTCAGCCGTTCCCCGCTGCTCGTGTTGACGCGCTGGAGCGTGCCGTCCGGGAGGAGGGTGACCTCGGTGGCCGCGCCCGGGGTGCAGGCGGTGCGCGGCTGCCCGACGGTCACGGTGGACGGGCCGATCTTCAGCGGGCCGTCGCCGTCGGGGGCCGCCGTGAGGTCACCCTCGAACACGCAGTGGTAGGTGCCGCCTCCCTCGGTGGGGCCGTCCGCCACGAGGGAGAGGACCGTGTCGCCCGGTTCGCCCTGCTGGATGGTGAGCGAACGGCGGTGCTGCCCGTCGGCGTTGTCGATGGTCGTGGTCCAGGTGCCGAGGTACGACGTCGGGACGGCGCCGTCCGCCGGGGAGGGCGAGGTCGTCGGGGACGGGCCCGGAGTGGTGGGGTCCGACGTCGTGGTCGGGCCCGCGCTCCGCGTGGGGGTGGGGTCGCCGTCGGCGCGCTCGCCCTCGCCGCCCTGCATCAGCGCGTACACCGACCCGCCCGCGGCCAGCGCGACGACCAGGGCGATCAGGACGAGCAGCGCGGTGGAACGGCCGTCTCTTCGCGGCGGCTCCTGCGGGGGCCCGTACGGCGGGGTCGTGCCGTAGGGCGGCGGGCCGTAGGGCGGAGTGGAGCCGAGGCCGCCGTAACCCGGGTACGAGGGTGCGGCACCTGCCGGGGCGCCGGGCTGGGGGTGCTGCTGGGGGTAGCCGTACGCCGGGTAAGGGGGCGGCGGCCCCTGCGGCTGCGGCACGCCGCCCGGGCCGGGGTTCGGGCCGGGGTTCGGGCCGAAGTCCGGCTGAGGCGCCTGCGGGTGCACCGGGGCGCCCGGGCCATGGCTCGCCGACGGTGTCTGCGGGTGCACCGGGGCGCCCGGGCCGTGGCCCGGTGGAGGCATCTGCGGGTGGCTGCCGGGGGCCGGCGCCGGGGGCACGGTGCCCTGGCCCGCGACCATGGTGGGCAGATGGTTCAACGGCGACCCCTCGCCGGGGCGGCCCGGCGGAGGCGGGGCGGAAGTGACGGCGGGCGCCGCGGCGGGGGCCGGCGGCAGCGTGGGCCCCGGGGCCGATTCATCGGCGGCGGGGGCGTGTTCGGGGGTCGGCCCGGGACTGCCGAGGGGCACCGGCGGCGCACCGGCGCCGGAACCCGGCCGACTCGCACCGCCGGAGCCCGGCCCGGTCACGGGCCCGGCGCCCGGCCCGTCGGCCGACGCGACCCCGGCGTGCCCGGCGGCACCGGCCGCCTGCCCCGCGGCACCGGCCCCCTCCCCCACGGCCTCCCTCTCCGGGTTCTCCGGGTTCTCCGGGTTCTCCGGGTTCTCCGCGTCCAGCAACCGCACCGCGTGGCGCCCCAGTTGGGCCACGAGGGCGCTCGGCAGCCAGGGGTCGAGGGCGCGGCCGTCGGAGACGGTGTCGTCCGCGCCCGTGCGCTGCAGGACGCGGTCGAGGGTCGGGCGGGCGGCGGGGTCCTTGCGCAGGCAGTCGCGGACCAGATCGGCGATGCCCTCCGGGACGCCCTCCAGGTCCGGTTCCTCCTGGGCGATGCGGAACATCAGGGCGTGCACGCCGCTGTTGGCGGTGCCGAACGGCAGGTTGCCGGTGGCGGCGTAGGCGAGGACCGAGCCGAGGCAGAAGACGTCGCACGCCGGGGTGATGCGGTCGCCCCGCACCTGCTCGGGCGCCATGAACCCGGGCGATCCGACGAGCGCGCCGGTGCGCGTGAGCCCGCCGTCGGTCACGGTCTCCAGGGCGCGGGCGATGCCGAAGTCGATGACGCGCGGTCCGTCGATGGTGACGAGCACGTTGGACGGCTTGAGGTCGCGGTGGACGATGCCGACGGCGTGGATGTCCTTGAGCGCGTGCGCGAGCCCGGCCGCGAGGATGCGGACGGACCGCTCGGGCAGGGCACCGTGGTCGTGCCCGACGACCTGCTGGAGGCTCGGCCCGGCGACGTATCCCGTGGCGACCCACGGCACCGCGGCCTCCGTGTCGGCGTCCAGCACCGGCGCCGTCCAGTACCCGCCGACCCGCCGCGCGGCCCCCACCTCCTGCCGGAACCGCTCGCGGAACTCCTCCTGCGCGGCCAGTTCCTCACGCACGAGTTTCACGGCGACGGTACGGCCCCGCTCCGAGCGGGCCAGGTACACGTGCCCCATGCCCCCCGCGCCGAGCCGCGCCAGCAGCCGGTACGCACCGATCCGCTGCGGATCCCCGGGCCCCAACGTCTCCATCGCTCCGCCGCCTTCCCCCCACACGCGAGCAACAGACCGAGAATAGTGCGGGGCCGGGGCCGGGCGACCTGGGAGACGTCTACGGTTCCGTAACAGGCGGACCCGTCGCGTCGAGCACCTTCGACAGCCGTTCCAGCACCCGGACCGCCTCCGCCAGTTCCGCCTCCCCGAAGGCCTCCGCCAGCCGGTCGGCGAACGCCGCGTGCCCCGGGTCGATCCGGGCGATCGCCGCACGGCCCTCCTCGGTCGGCGCGAGGAGCTTGGCCCGGCGGTGCGCGGGGTTCGGCCGGTACTCCGCGAGCCCCCGCTCCACCAGCAGATCGGCGATGCGCTGCACGCTCTGCCGTGTGATCCCCATGGCGCGGGCGATGCCCGAGACCGGCAGCGGCTCACCGAGGACCGCGCCGAGCACCTGCCACCAGGCGGCGGTCAGCCCGGCCGGCCGGGCCAGCTCCTCCGCGACGGCGAGGAACTGGCCGTTGAGCCGGAACACCCCGAGGGCACTGCGGCTGAGCAGGTCCTGACGCTCCCGGCTCATGCCGCCCCGGCCTTCTCCAGCACGGCGTACGCCGACGCGTCGGAGTCGTGGAAGAGCCGGTACCAGGCGTCCAGCACCTCGCCCTCGTACACCCCGAGCAGCCGGAGGATCTCCCGGGCGAAGGCGACCGGCTCGGTCGGGCCCGCCGTGACCAGGCCGCCGTCGGTGACGGCGTCGGCCTCGACGTAGCGCTCGCCGCCCGCGTAGCCGGTCGCGGCGAGGTAGAAGGAGACCGCGCTGGTGTGGGCCCGGTCGTCGAGCAGGCCCTCCCGGGCCAGTCCGGCGGTGGCGCCGCAGATCGCGGCGACCGGCACGCCCGCCGCCAGGAACGCGCGGGCCGTGCGGGCGAAGGGGGCCAGATCGTCGCCCGTGTCCCAGAGGTCGGCGCCCGGGAGGATCAGCAGGGAGCTGTCCTCGGGCCGTACGTCGTCCAGGGCCAGGTCGGGCTGGATGCGCAGGCCGCCGATGCTGGTGACCGGGGCCGTGGACGGGCCGACCGTGCGGATCTCGTGGCCGGCGCGGGCGAGGTGGGCCGTGGCGTGGCCGGTCTCCCAGTCGGCGAGGGTGTCGTAGACGGCGAGATGGACGGGCTTGCGGTCACGGCCGGTGGTGGCTGGCGTGGCGTTCATGGCTCCTCCTCGGACCCTGTGCTTTATGACAGCATCCTTACATTTCGACAGTAGGCTGTCAATCCATTCCGTCCCGCCTGGACAACCTGTCGCGGAATGCCGCCGACGCCAGACAGGCCGCCGATACCACCGCCCTCCCCACGGCACCTACGCTCGCCCGCATGACCCCTCAGCCGAACCCCGAAGCCGGTGCCGCCGTGAAGGCCGCCGACCGTGCCCACGTGTTCCACTCCTGGTCCGCGCAGGAACTGATCGACCCGCTCGCCGTCGCCGGTGCCGAGGGGTCGTACTTCTGGGACTACGACGGCAAGCGCTACCTCGACTTCACCAGCGGTCTCGTCTACACGAACATCGGCTACCAGCACCCCGCGGTCGTCGCCGCGATCCAGGAGCAGGCGGCGCGGATGACGACCTTCGCGCCCGCCTTCGCGATCGAGGCCCGGTCGGAGGCGGCCCGGCTGATCGCCGAGCGGACCCCGGGCGACCTGGACAAGATCTTCTTCACCAACGGCGGCGCCGACGCCGTCGAGCACGCCATCCGGATGGCCCGGCTGCACACGGGCCGCCCGAAGGTGCTCTCGGCGTACCGCTCGTACCACGGCGGCACGCAGCAGGCCGTGAACGTCACCGGCGACCCGCGCCGCTGGGCCTCCGACAGCGGCACGGCCGGGGTGGTGCACTTCTGGGCGCCGTACCTCTACCGCTCCCGCTTCTACGCGGAGACCGAGGAGCAGGAGTGCGCGCGGGCGCTGGAGCACCTGGAGACGACGATCGACTTCGAGGGGCCCTCGACGATCGCGGCGATCATCCTTGAGACCATTCCGGGCACGGCCGGGATCATGGTCCCGCCGCCCGGCTACCTCGCCGGGGTGCGCGAGATCTGCGACAGGCACGGGATCGTCTTCGTCCTGGACGAGGTCATGGCCGGCTTCGGGCGGACCGGCGAGTGGTTCGCGGCGGACCTGTTCGGCGTCACGCCCGACCTGCTGACCTTCGCCAAGGGCGTGAACAGCGGGTATGTGCCGCTGGGCGGGGTGGCGATCTCCGGCGCGATCGCGGAGACCTTCGGCAAGCGGCCGTACCCGGGCGGTCTGACGTACTCCGGGCACCCGCTGGCGTGCGCCGCCGCCGTCGCGACGATCAACGTCATGGCCGAGGAGGGGATCGTCGAGCACGCGGCCCGGCTGGGCGAGACCGTCGTCGGGCCGGAGCTGCGGGCGCTGGCCGAGCGGCATCCGAGCGTGGGCGAGGTGCGCGGCGTCGGCATGTTCTGGGCGCTGGAGCTGGTGCGCTGCCGCGAGACGCGGGAGCCGCTGGTGCCGTACAACGCGGCCGGTGAGGCGAACGCGCCGATGGCCCGCTTCGCCGCCGCCGCGAAGGCCGGCGGGCTGTGGCCGTTCGTGAACATGAACCGGACGCACGTGGTGCCGCCCTGCAACGTCGGCGAGGCGGAGCTGAAGGAGGGCCTGGCCGCCCTGGACGCGGCACTCTCCGTGGCGGACGAGCACACGGAGTAAACACCTGTAAACCCGTCAGTAACAGACATCCTCGCGCCTCATTCGAACGCGTAAGGTGGCGTGCCCGTAGACATGTACGCGCACGCCACCCGAACGCGACGAGGGAGACGCCCTGACCATGCCCGGCAGCACCGGCAACGGCGCCGTCACGCGCAGCACCCTGCGCCAGCAGATCGCCGAAGCGCTTCGCGACGAGGTGCTGGCCGGGCGTCTGCAGCCGGGGCAGGAGTTCACGGTCAAGGAGATCGCCGAGCAGTACGGGGTGTCCGCGACGCCGGTCCGGGAGGCGCTCGTCGACCTGTCCGCGCAGGGCCTGCTCGACGCCGACCAGCACCGCGGCTTCCGGGTCCACGAGTACTCGGTCGAGGACTTCCGCGGCATGATCGAGGCGCGCGGGCTGGTCATCGAGGGGATGTTCCTGGCGCTGACCGCGGGACACCCGGGCGCCGTGCGGCCCGACGATCCCCGGGCCGCCGCCGTCGTCGCCGGGGTCCGCAGGCGCGGCGAGGAGGCGCAGCGCGCCGCCACCGCCGGTGACCTCACCGTCCTCATCGGCTACGACCTGCGCTTCTGGCGCGAGCTCGGCGCCTGCTTCGGCAATCCCTACCTCGCCGACTTCCTGCACCGGCTGCGCGTCCAGACCTGGGTGTGCGCGGTGCAGCACCTGCGCCGGCTCACCGACCTGCGCGGCGAGCTGTGGGCCGGCCACACGGAACTGGTCGACGCCCTGATCGCCCGCGACAACGACACGGCCCGGTCGATCATCGCCGGCTACAACGCCCACTCGCTGGCCCTGATCGAGCGCCTCGCCTCCGGATGACCTGCGTCGCCCGGGCCCGTCTGGGTATGGGACATGCACGGCGGGAGCCGTGAGCGTGCCGCACCGATACCCTTCCCTGACCACCGTGCTACCCGACCACCGCGCTGAGCGAGGAGCCTTCTTTGGCCTGTGACCTGTGGCTGGTACCGCTCGTCGACGTGTTGTGCCACACGCCGGACAACCCGTTCGCCGAGGAACTCGCGCAATACAACAAGGTGCTCGCCGAGGCCGGGCTCCCACCGGTGCCGGTGTACCAGTACATGCCGGGCCTGTCGGGCGACGTCGCCCCGGTCGCGGGCTTCGACTACGACGCCCTGCACTTCCTGCGCCGCGCCTACCTGCTCCAGGTGTGCGGCCTGCCGGTGACGCCGGTGGACGAACTGGGCGGGGACTACGAGCAGTTGCTGGAGATGTTCGAGTCGACGGCCCAGCAGTCGCACCTGGTCTGGCACTACGACCACGCGGGCGCCTACGTCCCGGTCGACTTCCCGAGCCCGCTCGCCGACGACGAACTCCTCGCGGGCGGCGGTCCGCTGGGCTCCTCGCACGCCCTGCTGCGGGAGTTGGAGCTGGTCGCCCCGGCCATCGGCATCGACCCGGCCAACCCGCCGGCGGCCCCCCAGCCGCCGCTCGTGCCCACGGAGCTGGAGGAACCCGCCGTCCCCGCTCCGTACGACCCCAGTCCGTTCGCCCGCGAACGCCACGTCTGGCTCGGCCTGCACGCGGCCGTGACCCGGAGCCTGGCCCAGGGGTCGATGATCGTCTTCAGCTGAAGGTCAGGCCAGCTGGGACAGGCCCTTCTGGAGGTCGTCGCCGTTCATGATCGGGAAGACCTCGACGTCGGCGTTGAGGTCGTTGAAGAACGGTTCGAGCAGGGGCGGGAGCTGGGCGCTCTCCTGCATGTCGAAGACCATGAAACACGTCCTGCGGCCCCCGCAGGGCCCGTAGTAGGCCGCCTCCGGCTTCAGCTTCTCCAGGGCCTCCTGCATGATCTGCGGCATCTTGCCGCCCCGGATGGCGTCGTTGCCCTTGTCGGTGTCCAGCGTCGCCTTGAGCATCACGCGCATAGCACTCACTTCTTCCGTCTCGGGGTGGTGGTGGCTGGGATGGTGGTGGCTGCTGTTGCGTATCGCAGGCTCAGACTATGTCCCGATATGACGGTCATGCCCCTTGAGTGCTCCATCGGGAGCAGACAGCACAACGCCCCGGCGACCGCGGGGGTCGCCGGGGCGTGGCGCGCGCGCCGTCCGGTGCGGCTACAGGAACGAGTTGACCTCGATCGTCTCGTCCCGGCCCGGGCCCACGCCGATCGCGGAGATCGGGGCGCCGGACATCTCCTCCAGCGCCTTCACGTACGCCTGGGCGTTCTTCGGCAGGTCGGCGAAGGTCTTCGCCTTGGAGATGTCCTCGCTCCAGCCCGGCAGCATCTCGTAGACCGGCTTGGCGTGGTGGAAGTCCGTCTGGGAGTAGGGGAGCTCCTCGACGCGCTTGCCGTCGATCTCGTACGCCACGCAGACCGGGATCTGCTCCCAGCCGGTGAGGACGTCGAGCTTGGTGAGGAAGAAGTCGGTCAGGCCGTTCACGCGGGTCGCGTAGCGGGCGATGACCGCGTCGAACCAGCCGCAGCGGCGGTCACGGCCGGTGGTGACGCCGCGCTCGCCGCCGATGCGGCGCAGCGCCTCGCCGTCCTCGTCGAAGAGCTCCGTCGGGAACGGGCCCGCGCCGACGCGGGTGGTGTAGGCCTTGAGGATGCCGATGACCCGGCTGATCTTCGTCGGGCCCACGCCCGCGCCCGTGCAGGCGCCGCCCGCGGTCGGGTTGGACGAGGTGACGAAGGGGTACGTGCCGTGGTCGATGTCGAGCAGGGTGCCCTGGCCGCCCTCGAACAGGACGACCTTGTCCTCCTCCAGCGCCTGGTTGAGGACCAGGACGGTGTCGGCGACGTACGGCGCGAGCTTGTCGGCGTAGCCCAGCAGCTCCTCGACCACCTGGTCCACGGCGATGGCGCGCCGGTTGTAGAGCTTGGTGAGGATCTGGTTCTTGACGTCGAGGGCCGCCTCGACCTTCTGCGTGAGGATCGACTCGTCGTAGAGGTCCTGCACGCGGATGCCGACGCGGTTGATCTTGTCGGCGTAGGTCGGGCCGATGCCGCGCCCGGTCGTGCCGATCTTCCGCTTGCCGAGGAAGCGCTCGGTCACCTTGTCCACCGTCACGTTGTACGGCGTGATGATGTGCGCGTTTCCGCTGATGAGGAGCTTGGACGTGTCGACACCACGCTCGTTCAGACCGCTCAGCTCGGAGAGCAGGACCGACGGGTCGACGACGACGCCGTTACCGATGACCGGCGTGCAGCCGGGGGACAGGATTCCGGAAGGGAGGAGGTGGAGGGCGTACTTCTGGTCGCCCACGACCACCGTGTGGCCGGCGTTGTTGCCGCCCTGGTAGCGCACTACATAGTCCACCGAACCACCGAGCAGGTCGGTGGCCTTTCCCTTGCCTTCGTCACCCCACTGAGCACCGAGCAGCACAAGTGCGGGCACGCGCGTACACCCCTTCCGGGCGGGGCATGTCCATGGTCGAGGGCGAACGCGGAGCGTCTGCAGCCGCGTGCACCGCGACCGCCGTTGGCCGCCAACCGTCGGACCGGATGCCCCGGAATAGACGAAGCCCCTGGCGCAATAGCGCAAGGGGCTCTTGCACAAAGATGCTACCCGAGGAAGCGAGGCATGGCCGAGGTGGCGACTTCCGCGACGTCCGAGCAGCTGCTGGTGGTCATCGACCCGGTCGCCCGTCGGTCGGACGGCGAGTCCGTACGGATCGCGAAAGACGTGCTCGGAGCGGGTGCCGCGGTGAAGCTGTGCCTGCCGGAGGGGCCGGAGGAGTTCGCCCGGGCATTGCGCCGACGGGGCTCGCGGCGCCCGGTGGTGGTGGGCGACGACCGGGCGCTGATCCGCGCGGTGTCGCTGCTGCACCGGCACCGGGAGCTGGCCGGATGCGCGCTGTCGGTGGTGCCGGTCGGGGGCGCGCTGTCCCTGGCCCGGTCGCTGGGCGTGCCGACGGGGACGGTGCAGGCGGCGCGGGCCGTGCTGGACGGGGTCGAGCGGCGGATGGACCTGCTCGTCGACGACAGCGACGGGGTGGTGCTCGGCGCGCTGCGGATACCGCCGGTGACGGCCACCGCGCAGCAGCCGGACTCCGAGACGACGTCCCCGGGCCGTCCCTGGCTGCGGACCTGCCAGTCCCTGGTGCGCACCCTGGTCCCGGCCGGCCGCCCGTCCCGGCCCGCCTCCGCGCCGGAGCCCGGCCCCTCCCGGCTGCGGGTCGAGGTCGACGGCGAGACCCTCGTCGATCTGAACCAGCCGGTGGAGGCGGTGTCGGTGTCGCCGGGGGCCGCCGGCGTGGCCTCGGTGGAGGTCCGTCCGGTGTCCGTGGGCGCCGAGGCGTCGCCGCTGCTCGCACAGGGCCGGACGGTGACGGTGTCGGGCGCGCACTTCCGCTACCGGGCGGACGCGCTGGTGTCGGGGCCGGTGCGCACACGTACCTGGGTGGTGCGCGAGGGAGCCTGGGGGCTGACCGTGCCGGCGGCGGGGTGAGCCGGTCCGCGGCCGGGGTCAGCCCGGGCCGAAGGTCTTCTTGCGGTGCTCGCGCCAGCGTTCCATCAGGGCGGCCACCTCGCCCTCCAGGAACTCGAAGAACGCGAGCGTCTCGGCCATGCGACGGCCGGCCGGGGTGTCGGCGCCGAGGCTGGTGACGCCTTCGCGCAGGGCGCTCTCCCACCGCTTCAGGACGGCTTCGCGGTTGGTCAGCGCCTCGTACCACTGGTCGCCGTGCACCCGGTAGCGCTCCCGGCGCGAGCCGGGCTCCCGCTCGCGCGAGACCATGTGCGTCTGGGCCAGGTAGCGCACCGCCCCGGACACGGCCGCCGGGCTGATGCGCAACTGCTCGCCCAGTTCGGCGGAGGTCATCGAGCCCTCGTCGGAGGAGAGCAGCGCGGCGAAGACCCGGGCGGGCATCCGGGGCATCCCGGCCTCGACGAGGTGCGCCGCGAAGGACTCGACGAACCTCGACACCGCCTGCGCGTCCCGGCCGGTCCCGGCTGATTCCGTCATGCGGCTCATCCTATCCGGCAATTTATACGCTTCCTTAACTTCACAATTTTCTGAAGGAAGCGTAGCTTCTGAAGCATGACGAAGGCCATCACCGTCTCCGGACTGCACAAGTCCTTCGGACGGACGCACGCACTCGACGGGCTCGACCTGGAGGTCGCCTCCGGCGAGGTCCACGGCTTCCTCGGCCCCAACGGCGCGGGGAAGTCCACCACCATCCGCGTCCTGCTCGGCCTGCTGCGCGCCGACTCGGGCGCCGCACAGGTGCTCGGCCGCGAGCCGTGGACGGACGCGGTGGAGGTGCACCGCCGCATCGCGTACGTCCCCGGGGACGTGACGCTGTGGCGCAACCTCTCCGGCGGCGAGGTCATCGACCTCTACGGCCGGCTGCGCGGAGGCCTGGACGCCCGGCGCCGGGCGGAACTGATCGAGCGCTTCGAACTCGACCCCACCAAGAAGGGCCGCACCTACTCCAAGGGCAACCGGCAGAAGGTCGCCCTGGTCGCCGCGTTCGCCTCGGACGTCGACCTGCTGATCCTGGACGAGCCCACCTCGGGTCTCGACCCGCTGATGGAGGAGGTCTTCCAGCGGTGCGTGGCGGAGGAGCGCGACCGGGGCCGCACGGTCCTGCTCTCCTCCCACATCCTCAGCGAGGTCGAGGAGCTGTGCGACCGGGTGAGCATCATCCGCAAGGGCCGCACCGTCGAGAGCGGATCCCTCGCCGACCTGCGCCATCTCACCCGCACCAGCGTCGTCGCCGAACTCGCGGGCCCGCCGGACGGACTGGCGGACCTGCCCGGTGTTCACGACCTCGACGTGCGGGGGCGCCGCGTCCGGCTCCAGGTCGACACCGACCGGCTGGACGGCGTCCTGCGGTCGCTGACCGAGTCGGGCGTGCGGTCCCTGACGTCGACGCCGCCGACACTGGAGGAACTCTTCCTGCGGCACTACCAGGACGAGGTGGCAGCCCGATGACGACCCTCGCGGTGCGGCCCGGCAGCTCACGCCAACTCGCCGGGACGGGCACGCTGCTGCGGTTCGCGCTGCGCCGCGACCGGCTGATGATCCCGGTGTGGATCGCGGTGAACGCGCTCATGGTGCTCTCCATGCCGGGCACCCTGGAGGGCCTGTACGGCACCCCGGCCGAGCGGGCCGACCTGGTCCGGCAGGTGGGGACCAACTCCTCGCTGCGGGCGATGGTCGGCCCGGTCTTCGGCGACTCGCTGGGTGCCCTGACGGCCTGGCGGGCGGGCGTCTACGCGGGCGCCCTGGCCGCCGTGACGAGCCTGCTGGTCGTCGTGCGGCACACCCGGGACGAGGAGGAGAGCGGCCGTCAGGAGCTGGTGGCGTCCGGGATGGTGGGCCGCCGGGCCTCCCTGACGGCGGCCCTGCTGGCGGCGGTGGTCGCGAACGCGGCACTGGCGCTGCTGCTCACGGCCGGGCTGGCCGGGCAGGGCACGACCGGTGCGCTGGCGCTCGGGCTCGGCATCGCCGGCGTCGGCCTGGTCTTCGCGACCATGGCGGCGGTCGTCGCGCAGCTGACGGAGAGCGCGCGGCTGGCCCGCGGTCTGACGGCGGCGGTGCTGGGCGCCGCGTTCGTGCTGCGCGCGGCGGGCGACTCGGGCACGCGGGACGGCTCGTCGGTGCTGACGTGGCTGTCGCCGCTGGGCTGGCTGGAGAACCTGCGGCCGTACGCGGACGAACGCTGGTGGGTGCTGGGGCTGCTGGGGTCGGCGGTGCTGGTCCAGGGAGCGGTGGCGTACGCGCTCGCCGGGCGCCGGGACATCGGCATGAGCTTCCTGCCGACGCGGCCCGGCCCGGCGACCGGCCGGCTGGGCAGCGCGGGCGCCCTGGCCTGGCGGTTGCAGCGGGGCAGCGTGCTCGGCTGGAGCATCGGCTTCTTCCTGGCCGGGGTCGTCTACGGCGGCATGACCGAGGGCGCGGCCGAACTGGTCGGCGACAACGACAACGCCCGGCGGATCTTCGAGCGGATGGGCGGCCAGGCGGGCCTGACGGACGCGTTCCTGGCGTCGATGATCGGCATGCTCGGCCTGGTCGCGGCGCTGTACATCGTGGCGTCCGTGCTGCGGCTGCACGGCGAGGAGACCTCGGGCCGGGCGGAGCCGGTCCTCGCCAACGCCGTCGGACGGCTGCGGTGGGCCGCCGGGCATCTGGCGGTCGCCTTCGGCGGCTCCGCGCTCCTCATGCTGCTGGCCGGTCTGGGCTTCGCCGTCGGCTACGGCGAGAAGACCGGCCCGATCCTGGGAGCGTGCCTGGTGCAGCTCCCGGCGGTATGGGTGATCGGCGGGGTGGCGGTACTGCTGCACGGCGTACTGCCCCGGGGAGCCGCGGCGGCGTGGGTCGTCGCCGGGGCGGCCCTGCTGATCGGCTGGGTCGGTCCCGCCCTGGACGTGCCGCAGGCGGTACTGGACCTCTCCCCCTTCGGCCATCTGCCGAAGCTGCCCGGGGGAACCATGGCGTGGGGGCCGGTGGGCGTGCTGACCGGGTCGGCGGTGGCACTGGTGGCCGCGGGGCTCGCCGGGCTGCGGCGGCGGGACATCGCGGCGTGATCAGTCGGCGTACTGCTTGAGCTCCTCGGTGTCGAGTGTGATGCCGAGGGGCTCGGGGAGCGAGAGTTTCGCGCCGAAGGACTTCCTGATCGTGCTGCGGTACCCCTCGCCGGGTTCCGGATCGCTGTACAGCGTGATCGAGCAGTCGTCCCGATCGATCAGCAGGTAGTGGGGGATGCCCGCCTCTGCGTACCCCAGGGGTTTCTCCTCGCGGTCCCGCCGGTGTGTGTCGGCGTCGTAGGAGGTGACCTCGACCGTCATCACAACGCCCTTGGTGTCAGCCCAGTCCCCTGCCCCCGCGAATGTCCCCCGAGGCGCGAGCACGGCGTCCGGAAGAGCTCGGCCCTTGCGGTACTTCTCGATCCGCAGGCCCAGCTCACCACCCCCGTAGAGCCACAGCCCGGTGCCCCCCATCAGGAAACACTCCTGCAGCCACCTGATGACCTCACTGTGGTTGCCGTCCGTCATGCCCTTGACTCCGAGCCGTCCGTTGATGAACTCCAACCTGACGGCGTCGAACCTCTTGGCCACGAGTGCGGCGAGCTCCTCGAACTCCTCCACTGACATCTGAGCCGTGTGCTGCGCCATAACCGTCATGGTGCCCTCCTTTACAGGCGCAGACCAACTTGCCGAGCACTCTGTGAGCAACCGGACGGATCACGTACATGATCATCCGAGCGGGTGATCAGCCCACCACCACGCTGAGCCCCTCCAACCCCCTGATCACGAAGTTCGGCTTCCGCTCCGGCTCGGCGGCCAGGCGCAGGGTCGGTGCCTTCTCCAGCAACGCCCCCATCGACGCCGCCAGTTCGATACGGGCCAGGGGTGCGCCGATGCAGTAGTGGATGCCGGCGCTGAAGGAGATGTGGGGATTGTCGGCGCGGGTCAGGTCCAGCGCGGAGGGGTCCGCGAACACCGTCGGGTCGTGGTTGGCGGAGCCGAAGAGCATGGCGATCTCCGCGCCGCGCGGGATCGTCGTGCCGGCGATCTCGATCTCGTCCAGGACCCAGCGCTCGAAGAGCTGCAGCGGAGTGTCGTAGCGCATCAGCTCCTCGATCGCGGAGGGGATCAGGGAGTGGTCGGCGCGCAGCAGCTCCAACTGGGACGGGTTGCGGAACAGGGCGTACCAGCCGTTGACCGTGGCGTTCACCGTCGCCTCGTGGCCGGCGTTCAGCAGCAGGACGCAGGTGGAGATCATCTCCTGCTCGGTGAGGCGGTCGCCCTCGTCGTGGGCGGCGATCAGGCCCGAGACGAGGTCCTCGCCCGGCTCCTTGCGACGGGCCGCGATCAGCTCGCGCAGGTAGTCGGAGAACTCGACCGACGCCCGGACCGCCTTCGCCGCCGTCTCCTCGGACGGGTTCAGCTCGTACATCCCGCAGATGTCCGCCGACCACGGGCGCAGCGGGGCCCGGTCGGACTCCGGGATGCCGAGCATCTCGGCGATCACCGCGACGGGCAGGGGCTCCGCCACGTCCTTCAGCAGGTCGCCGCCGCCCGCCTCGACCAGGGCCGCGGCCAGCTCGTCCGCCAGGCCCCGCACGTACGGCTTCAGCCGCTCCACCGTGCGCGGTGTGAACGCCTTCGACACCAGGCGGCGGATCCGGGTGTGGTCCGGCGGCTCCAGGTCGAGCATCCCGTGGTCGTTGAGCGTGTGGAACGGCTCGTGCTCCGGCGGGGGCGCGCTACGGCCGAACTCCTCGTGCGTGAAGCGGTGCTGGTACGTCCGGCCCAGACGCCGGTCGCGCAGCAGCGCCGAGACGTCCGCGTGGTGCGGGACGAGCCACTGGTTCGTGGGCTCGAACCAGTGCACGCGGCCCCGGGCACGCAGCTCGGCGTAGGCAGGGTACGGGTCGGCGAGGAACGCCGGGTCCCACGGGTCGAATACGGCAGCCATGCCGGGACGCTAGCCCCACATCCCCCTCACTGACCAGGGGCGTTCCTTCACATGGTCGACTCGGCCCGGCGAAACGAAGATCGTTGAGCTGGGGCTGGTGCCGCCCGGCCCCCGGCTAGCCGGGGGTCACCAGCCGCGCCTCGTAGGCGAACACCGCCGCCTGCGTGCGGTCCCTGAGGCCCAGCTTCACCAGGATCCGGCTGACGTGCGTCTTGATCGTCGACTCGGCGACCACCAGCCGCTCGGCGATCTCCGCGTTCGACAGGCCCTGCGCGATGAGGACCAGCACCTCCGTCTCCCGCTCGGTGAGATCGCCGTAGGCCGCCTGCGCGGAGGGCATCAGGCGCGGCTTCTCGGAGAGCTTGGAGAACTCGGTGATCAGGCGTCTGGTCACCGAGGGCGCCAGCAGCGCCTCCCCGGACGCCACGACCCGCACCCCGTCCGCGAGCTGGCGGGCCGAGGCGTCCTTGAGGAGGAACCCGGAGGCTCCCGCGCGCAGCGCCTGGTACACGTACTCGTCGAGGTCGAACGTGGTCAGCACCAGCACCCTCGCCGCGCCGTCGGCGGCGACGATCTCGCGGGTCGCCTCGATGCCGTTCAGCTCGGGCATGCGGATGTCCATGAGCACGACGTCCGGGGCGAACTCGCGGACCTTGGCGACGGCCTCCCGGCCGTTCACCGCCTCGCCGACGACCTCGATGTCCGGCATCGCGTTCAGCAGGACCGAGAAGCCCTCTCGCACCATCATCTGGTCGTCCGCGATCAGGACCCGGATCGTCATGCGTCATCCTCGTCCGGCAGGGCGACCGGCAGGAACACCGTCACCTCGTAGCCTCCGTCGTCCGTGCGGCCCGCCGTCATCTCGCCGTTGAGCATCGACACGCGCTCCCGCATGCCGGTGATGCCGTGCCCGGCGCCGGGCGAGGGCTTGATCAGGCTCGGGTTCGGCGGCGGGCCGTTGACTATGCGCAGGCCCAGACCGCCGAGAACGTACCCGATCTCCACCCGGGCGGTCGCGCCCGGGGCGTGCCGCAGGCTGTTGCTCAGCGCCTCCTGCACGATCCGGTACGCCGACAGCTCCACGCCCTGCGGCAGCTCCCGCACCGCCCCGGTCACCGCCTTCTCCACGCTCAGCCCGGCCTCCCGCACGTTGGCCAGCAGCGCGTCCAGGTCGGCGAGGGTGGGCTGCGGGGCGTCCGGGGCCTCGTAGTCCTCGGCGCGGACCACGCCCAGGACGCGGCGCAGCTCGGTCAGCGCCGCCACCGCGTTCTCCCGGATCGTGGCGAAGGCCTTCTCCAGCTCCGGCGGCGGGTTCTCCACCCGGTAGGGCGCGGCCTCCGCCTGGATGGCGACGACCGACATGTGGTGGGCGACCACGTCGTGCAGCTCGCGGGCGATCGTGGTGCGCTCCTCCAGCAGGGTGCGCCGGGACCGCTCGTGGGCGGTGACCGTCTGCTGGGCGGTGACCTCCTGGACCGCTTCCCGGCGGATGTGCCAGACGGTGACGCAGAGCAGGATCATGGCCGAGAGGACCAGCATGGGGCCGGAGTTGGTGCCGTAGAGGTAGGTCGGGCCGATACCGCTGTCCGCAGCGAGCGCGTACAGCGCCGTGAGCACCCACATCCACCCGGCCGTGCGCGGCCTGGTGCGCATGGCCACGACCGTCAGCACGGTCAGGTGGCAGGCGAAACTGCCGGCCGCCCACGGCCACTCGCCCCAGTTGCTGCCGAGCATGGCGGCCAGCGGGGTGGACACCATGGACGCCCAGAACGCCGCGACCGGCCGGATCATGGTCAGCAGGACCGGGATCACCGTCAACGGAACGATCAGGAGCACCGCGTCGTCGGCGTCGACACCGGAGATGAGCAGGGTGATCAGGGCCGCCACGGCTATCAGGGCGTGCGGCGTCCAGGTCGCGTACTCCCGCAGCCGGGCGGGCAGCCGCCGGATGATCCGCCCGTCCACGCTCCGGCGCGGCAGCGGCCGGTAGGCGAACGCGTCGTGGAAGAGGTCCTGCCGCAGCCCGCGCAGGGAATCCACGGCCACCCGGTACTCCGGGCTGCGCGGCTTCATCCCGTCCCCCGGCGGCGTGGTCTGGATGTGAGTCGTCTCGGTCACGTACAGAACGGTAGGCGTACCCCCGGGTCGCGGTCGTCCCCAGTGAGAGGGGTTCCCCGGCGTCCCTCTCAGGTACTACGGGGTCCAGAGCAGTCAGCACCCGTCAGTACACCGACAGCACCCATCAGTACCCCGACGGCCGCACCAGTCCCGACTCGTAGGCGAACACCGCCGCCTGCGTCCGGTCCCTGAGGCCCAGCTTCACCAGGATCCGGCCCACGTGCGTCTTCACCGTCTGCTCCGCCACGAACAGGTGCCGGGCGATCTCCGCGTTGGACAGGCCCTGCGCGATCAGGGCGAGCACCTCCGTCTCCCGCTCGGTGAGGTCGCCGACGCGCTCCTTCAGCGGGGCGCGGGGTCTGCCGTCCAGCCGGGAGAACTCGGCGATCAGCTTGCGCGTGATGACCGGGGCTAGCAGGGCGTCCCCCGCCGCCACCACCCGGACCGCCTCGGCGAGCTGCTCCGACGAGGCGTCCTTCAGCAGGAATCCGGAGGCGCCGGCGCGCAGCGCGTCGTACACGTACTCGTCGAGGTCGAAGGTGGTCAGCACCAGCACCCGGATGTCCGGGTGCGCGGCCGTGATGCGCTCGGTGGCCTCGATGCCGCCGACGCCGGGCATGCGGATGTCCATGAGGACGACGTCCGGAGCGGTGGCGGCGGCCTTGGCGACGGCCTCCTCGCCGTCCCGGGCCTCGCCGACGACCTCTATGTCGGGCTGGGTGCCGAGCAGCACGGTGAAGCCCTGCCGGACCATGCCCTGGTCGTCGACGATGAGGACCCGGATGGGGTCGCCGGTGCCGCTCGTCATGGGGTCCTTCCCTCGCGGTCGGTGGTGCGGTCGGTGATGCCGTCGGTGACGCGGTCGGTGGTCGGGCCGGTGCCCGGGGCGTCGGCGGGCGGGGTGTCCGGCAGGAAGGCCGTGACCTTGAAGCCGTCCCAGTGCCACGGATGGGCCGTCATGGTGCCGCCGAGCATCGCCACGCGCTCCCGCATGCCGAGCAGCCCGTGCCCCGCCCCGGTCGACGGCGGCGGGGGCGCGGTCGGGCGGCCGTTGACGATCTCCACCTCCAGGCCGTCGGGCTCATAGGTGAGCCGGACGGTGATCCGCGCGCCGGGCGCGTGCCGCAGGGCGTTGCTGAGCGCCTCCTGCACGATCCGGTACACCGACAGCTCAACCCCCGGCGGCAGGGGACGCCGCTCGCCGTTGATCTCGGTGAGGACCTCACGGCCGGCGGCCCGGGTGTTCTCCACCAGCGCGTCGAGCCGGTCGAGGGTGGGCTGCGGGGTGTGCGCGCCGGTCGTGTCGCCCGGGTCGGCGGACTCCCCCGGCTCCGGATGCTCCGAGCGCAGCACGCCCAGCACCCGGCGCAGCTCGGTCAGCGCCTCCAGCGCGTTCTGCCGGATGCCGGCGAGGTTCTCCTTCAGCTCGTCCGGCGGGTTCTCGACGAGGTGCGGGGCGACCTGCGCCTGGATGGAGATGACCGACATGTGGTGGGCCACCACGTCATGCAGCTCCCGGGCGATGCGGCTGCGCTCCTCCAGCAGGGTGCGCGGGTGCGTTCCTCCGCGGTGAGCGTGGTCTGTTCGACGAGTTCCGCGCGGGCCTCGCGGCGGCCGCGCAGGGCGGTGCCGACGATCACCACGACGGTGGACAGGGAGAGCGCGAGCACACCGGTGGTGTCGTAGCGCTCCGCGCCCCGCAGCCCCTCCAGGGTGTAGGTGAGCAGCGCGGTCACGGCCAGGGCCGCGATCGCCGCCCGGGTGGGCACCCGCAGCGCGAGCAGCAGCAGCACGAACAGCTCGGCTATGAGGCCCGCCGCGGTCCAGGGCCAGGTGTAGGTATCCGGGTCGAAGCCGAGCCGGCCGCGCACGGCCACGGCACCCACGACGAAGGCGCCCAGGGACAGCCACCACGCCGGGACCGGCCGCCACAGCCCCAGGATCATGGCACCGCCCTGCCCGCACGCGACCAGGAAGGCCAGGCTGGGGCTCAGGTGGCCGTTGTCGCTCATGTCGCCCGTGCCGCCGACCGTGACGCCGAACGCGGCCAGGCACACCAGGCCGTGCGGCAGCCAGCGCAGCCAGGTGGAGGGCGGCAGCGGGTCCGGTCTGAGGGTCCACAGGTCCGCGCGCAGGACCCGCAGCCAGCCCATGACGCGCGCCCGCAGCACGCGCCCCACCCCCCTGTCCGTCACGCGGCCCAGCCTAGACATGCCGCGCCTCCGCCGCCGTCCCGCGGCCGGACGGGCGGTGGGCCCGCACCACCCGCGATCCCCGGCCCCGGCCGCCGCCCCGCTCGATGGAGCGGAACGCGGCCCAGCACACGGCGAGGGCCAGGGCGAACACCGGCAGCCACAGCAGCCGGGCCCCGACCCAGCCGAGGCCGTCGGGCCGGGTGTGCAGGCCGGGGAGCCGGCCCGCGAGGAGACCGGTGGCCGTGGTGGCCATCAGGGCCGTCTGGTGCCAGAGGAACACGGTCATCGCCGAGAGGTTCACGAGCGCCACCGCCGCCCAGGCGACGGGCCCGCGCATCACCCGGCGCAGTCGCTCACGCAGCAGCAGGGCGAGACCGCACTGGGCCAGGCCGAAGCAGACGACCGTCAGCGTCGGCGGGTCCAGGTTGGACATGCCCTCGCCCGGGACGCCGACCATCGACGCCGGGTAGCCCGCCCACGCCACCAGCGCCGCCGTCGCCGCCGCCCCGCCGGTGAGCAGCACCCAGCCCGCGCGGCGGCGCTCCAGCTCGCCCCGGGTCCAGGCCGCGCCGAGCGTGAAGGGCACCAGCCAGCCCGCCGCGACGTTCACCCAGCCCAGCCAGGAGGGACCGCCGAATCCGAAGCGCAGCAGGTCCACGTGGAGGACGACGGCCAGCGGCCAGAGCGGGTTGAGCCGGGCCAGCAGCGGGGTCGCCGCCGTCAGGGCCGCGAACACCACGAGGAACCACAGCGGGGACAGGGCCAGTTTCACCAGGGTCCGGACCGTCCCGAACTCGGCGCCCGACAGCAGCAGCGCCGACGCGGCGACCGTCCACAGCCCGAGGACGGCCAGGACCGGCCTGAACAGGCGGGTCAGACGGCCCGTCAGCCAGTGGTGGTAGGGAACGCCCCGGGCGCGGGCCGAGGCGTACCCCCGGGTGGCGACGTGGCCGCCGACCAGGAAGAACACGGCGAGTGTCTGGAACAGCCAGGAGATGGGCGCCAGCCAGGGCATGTGCTGCAGCGGGCTCGCGGTGCGCAGGGCGCGGCCGTCGGCGACCAGGGCCGTCACCAGCCAGTGCCCGAGGACGACGCCGAGGACCGCGGCGGCGCGCAGGACGTCGACGGCCCGGTCGCGGTCGGCCGGGGTGGCCGCGCCGATCCGGTCGGCCTCCCGTCGCAGGGCGCGGGGGACACCGCGCACACCGAGGTCAGTCATGGGTCACCGCCTTGGTCTGGCCCAGGACGATCCGCGTCAGATTGCTCAGGGACGTCGAACCGGGCTTGAAGTAGTCGCTGTGGCCGCCGTCGCCGGCCGCGAAGACCCGGGCGCCGAAGGCCCGGGAGACGGGGTCGGTGCCGAAGCCGACCGTGGTGCCGAACAGGCCGGCGCTGACGTGCGGGACGTGCGCCACCCAGTCGTCGGCGCCGCGGGCCGCCCAGACGCGGGCGCGGGTGTGCAGGGCGGCGGCGGAGTCGGCGCCGGTGCCGGGGCTGCCGACGAGCGCGATGTCGTCGACGGCGAGTCCGGCGGCGGCCCGTCCGCAGACGACCGAGCCGTAGGAGTGGCACAGCAGCGAGACCCGCGGTCCACCGCCCGCCACGGCCCGCAGGTCGGCCACGAGCGCGCGCAGCCGCGGGGCGGCCTGCTCCGCCCTGCCGGTCGTCGTGACCGTCGCGCTGACCGTGGCCGGGGTCTCGTAGCCCAGCCAGGCCACGACCGCGGTGCGTGTGCCCGCCGGGGCCTGCCGGACGAGCTGCCCGTACAGGGCGGAGGCGGCGGCGTGGAACCGCTCGTAGGTGTCGAGGCTCGTGTCGGAGCCGGGGACCAGGACGGCGATGCGGTCGGCCCGGGCGAGGTCGCCGAGGACTTCGGTCACCCGGCCGGAGCCGCGGCCGTCGAATTGGAGGAGGTGCCGGGCCGGGGCGGCCAGGGAACGGTCCGTCGCGGCCCGGTCCCGGTCGTCGTGGGCCGCGGCCGTGCGGGCCGCCTCGGCGGCGTTCGCGCGGTTGGCCGCGTACGCCTCGGCGAGCGTCGACGCGCTGAGAGGGGCCAGGGACGCCGGGGTCGGCGCGGGGATCTCCGGCCGCACGGCCCCGGAGAGAGGGAACACCACCGCGCCTGTGACGAGGGCGGCGAGCACGGCCCGTCGCCACCGCCCGGCCCGCCGGCGGAGTCCCGATGCGAACCCCATGGTCGTCCCCCCTCCACCGCACCCGGCCATCGGGTCCGTGTGGAAGGGAAGTTACGGAGCGGGCCGCCTCGTCCGCGTCCCACCGCGGAGCTCACCTCGGGACTGGCTCTCAGGTACTACGGGTATCACCGGGGAGGGACCCCACGGGGTCGTCGCGACGGCCCCGCGGTCGCACGGGAACGGCGACTCACCAGGCCCCCCGATCTCCACCGCAACGGCGACTCACCAGGCCCCCCGATCTCCACCGCAACGGCGGCTCACCAGGCCAGTTGCGCGATCTCCTCCGCCACCACGGCGCACGCGTCCGCCGCCGGGTCGACGAGCGGGAAGTGCCCCACGTCCTCCAGCAGCGTCACCCCCACCATCTCCCCGGACTTCGCCGCCGCGTCCGCGTACGACTCGGCGACCGCCTGCGGCACAACGAGGTCCGCGCGGCCCTGGACGAGGGTGGTGGCGATGCCGGTGGGCAGCAGCAGCGCCGGGTCCGCGTACGGCTGCCGCTCGGCGAAGTGCTCGTCACCGCCGAGGAGTTGGCGTACGGCACCCCCGCACACGTCCAGCTTGTCGGCGACGGCGAGGTCCGCGATCGGGGCGAGGGCGACGACGCCGCGCAGGGCCGCCGGGCCGCCGGCCCGCCAGGGCGAGTCGGCCGGCAGGACGTGCCGGGCCGCGCCCCACAGCGCGAGGTGCCCGCCCGCCGAGTGGCCGGTGAGGACCGTCCGGCGCGGGTCGGCCTGCGGCAGCAGTTCCCGGACGAGCGCCGGGAGGGCGTCGAGCGCGGCGGCGACGTCGTCGAAGGTGTCGGGCCAGCGGCCCGCCACGGAGTCGTCGCCGCCACCGCGCCGGTACTCGGCGCTGGCCACGGCGAACCCGCGGCGGGCGAGGAAGTCCG
The DNA here is from genome assembly GCF_964272415.1 of Streptomyces sp. SudanB52_2052. Classification (NCBI taxonomy): domain Bacteria; kingdom Bacillati; phylum Actinomycetota; class Actinomycetes; order Kitasatosporales; family Streptomycetaceae; genus Streptomyces; species Streptomyces sp. SudanB52_2052. The sequence continues at coordinate 4,170,662 of NZ_OZ186796.1, forward strand.
CGAAGGGGCTGAGGTGGCGCCGGTCGTACGGCGCCCGCCAGGCACCGCCGTGCAGCACGAGGACGACCGGGGCGGGGCCGCCCGGGCCGCCTTCCCCGCGCGGGGCGTAGAAGTCGATCACCTGGTCGGGATGGTCACCGTAGGCCGCGGTCGCGTCCGGGTCGACGGGCGCGTGCGAGAACACCGACTTCTCTTCCGCGGCGGCCCGTGCCGCTGCGACGTCGTCCGTCATGCTCCAACCTCTCAGCGATCGAACGTAGATGGCGGACCAGGTGGGGATCCGGCCGTTGGCCGGGACGGTATCAGGCGGGTGACGTGGGCGGACACGGGGATGTCACGCTGGGTGAAGAGCGAACGGCGAAGGCCGGACAGCCCCCGCGGCGGCAAGGGCCCTCCGGCAGGGGCCGTCCGGTGCGGGAACGTCAGGCCAGTGTCCGGGCCAGCACCCGGGCCGCCCGCTCCACGTCGGCGAACCCGACGTACAGCGGCGTGAACCCGAAGCGCAGCACGTCCGGCGCCCGGAAGTCGCCGACCACCCCCTGCTCGATCAGCCGTTTCATCACCTCACCGGCATCGGCGCAGCGCAACGCGATCTGGCTGCCCCGCTCCTCGTGCGCCACCGGCGTCACGCACTCGACCCGTCCCTCGGGCACGTACTCCGCGACGCACTCCAGGAAGAAGTCCGTCAGCGCGAGGGACTTGGCCCGCACGGCCGCCACCGACACCCCGTCCCACACCTCAAGGGCCGCCTCCAGGGCGAGCATGGAGAGGATGTCGGGCGTACCGACCCGGCCGCGCAGGGCACCGGAGGCCGGCTCGTAGTCGGTCCGCATCCCGAACGGCTCGGCGTGGGAGTTCCAGCCGGGCAGCGGCGAGTCGAACCGGTCCTGCAGCTCCCGCCGCACATACAGGTAGGCCGGTGAACCGGGCCCGCCGTTCAGGAACTTGTAGGTGCAGCCGACCGCGAGGTCCACCCCGTGCTCGTCGAGCCCGACCGGCAGCGCGCCCGCGCTGTGGCACAGGTCCCACACGACGTACGCCCCGGCCCGGTGCACGGCGGCCGTCAGCGCCGGCAGGTCGTGCAGCCGGCCGGTGCGGTAGTCGACGTGGTTGAGGAGGACGGCGGCGGTGCGGTCGCCCAGCGCGGCCGGGACGTCCGCCGGTGCCACGGGCCGCAGCGTGCAGCCGGTCAGCCGCGCGGCGGACTCCGCGATGTACCCGTCGGTGGGGAAGGTCGTGGCGTCGACGACGATCTCGTCGCGGCCCTGCCCGGCGAGCCGCACCGCTCCCACCAGCGCCTTGAAGACATTGACACTCGTCGAGTCGCCCACCACGACCTGCCCGGGCGCCGCCCCGATCAGCGGCGCGATCCGGTCACCGATCCGCTCGGGCGCCGTCCACCAGCCGCTCTCCTCCCAGGACCGGATGCGCAGCTCGCCCCACTGGCGGCGTACGACGTCCTCGACCCGCCCGGGCACGACGGCCGGCAGCGCGCCGAGCGAGTTGCCGTCGAGGTAGATGACGTCGTCGAGGACGAACTCGTCGCGCTTGCCGCGCAGTTCGTCGGCGGCGTCCAGCTTCTCCGCCCGCATCGCCTGCTCAGACATAGGACCGCGCCGTCCACAGCTCGGGGAACACGTTCTTCTGCGCGCGCTTCTCCAGCCATGCCACCCCGGCGGAACCGCCCGTGCCGGCCTTGGCGCCCATCGCGCGGCGCGTGGCGACGAGGTGGTCGTTACGCCAGCGCCACACCAGCTCGGCGACATCGCTCAGCGCCTCGCCGAGGCGGGCCAGCTCGTCGCTCTCGTCACCGGAGTAGACGGCCGCCCAGGCCGCCTCCACCTCCGGCGACGGCTCGTAGCGCCGGGACACGTCGCGCCGCAGCACGGTCTCCGGGATGTCGTACCCGCGCCGCGCGAGCAGCCGTACGACCTCGTCGTACAGGCTCGGCTCGTGCAGCGCCTTCTCCAGCTCGGCGTGCACACGCGGCGCGCCCCGGTGCGGGACGAGCATCGACGCGGACTTCTCACCGAGCAGGAACTCCAGGCGCCGGTACATCGCCGACTGGAAGCCCGAGCCCTCGCCGAGGGCGCTGCGGTACGAGTTGAACTGGGCCGGGGTGAGCTGGGCCAGCGGCCTCCAGGAGGCGTTCAGCGCCTCCAGCTCGCGCACGGACCTCTTCAGCGCGGCTGTGGCGGTGGGTACGTCGTCGCCCCGGAGCGCGCGGGCCGCCGTCTCCCACTCGTGGACGATGACGGTGAACCACAGCTCCATCACCTGGGTGGTCACCAGGAAGACCATCTCTCCGGGGTCGTCGGAGAGGGTGTGCTGGAGGTGGGTGAGCACGTCCGCCTTGACGTAGTCCTCGTACGGCGTGGTGCCCTGGAAATCGAGATGCGGGGTCTCGGGCTCGTGAGCCTCGTGGGACATCGCTGTCTCCTGCAGATAACTCCGGGTAGCGGTCCGCCCCTGCCGATGCCGGCACGGGGGCCCCGGTCCCCACCGGCATACTCCGCAATCGTCCCCCGAAACCGCAAGGCCCGCCCGCTCGGGACGGGCGAGCCTCACACACTCGGGCCGCCGGTCAGCCCAGGACCTGCGCCGCCGTCGGCGAGGAGTCCTTCAGGAACTGGGAGCAGCGCTCGTACTCCTCCTGCTCGCCGATCGCCTGCGCGGCGCGGGCGAGGGCGTGCAGGGCACGCAGGAAGCCGCGGTTCGGCTCGTGCTCCCACGGCACCGGGCCGTGGCCCTTCCAGCCGTTGCGGCGCAGCGCGTCCAGGCCGCGGTGGTAGCCCGTACGGGCGTACGCGTACGACTCCACGGCCGCGCCCCGCTCGAACGCCTCGTCGGCGAGCTGCGCCCAGGCGAGCGAGGAGGTGGGGTGCGCGGCGGCGACCTCGACGGGCGATGCGCCCGACGCGAGCATCTCGCGCGGCCCGGGATCATCGGGCAGATGGGTCGGGGGCGGACCCCCGAGAAGATTCTCGTGAATGGACATGCCCCAAGTCTGCGCCATACGACAGACCAGCGGACACCCAACTCAGCTGCGGGCCATCGTGCCGCTGGGGCGGCACGGGTGGGCGGTGAGGGTCCCCCCTGCTCGAGCGAAGCCGAGAGCTTGGGGAGGCACCCCGCTCCGCCTGGCTGCGGACCCACCCGGCCTCAGCACCAACGCCGAGCACCAGCACAACCGGGCCTACGGCAACCGCTTCCGCACCGACTCCCCCTCCAACGGCGGCGCCGCCACACCCCCATGCCGCAGACACTCCGGCCGCTTGCACCCGGCCGGAGGCCTCCGCACCACCGCGACAGCCACCAACGCCCCCACCACCAACGCCCCCGCACACCACCCCATGGCCTTCCCGAACGCCGCGTCGAAGGCCCCCGGCGTCCGATAGGCCTCCTCCCCCATCCCCGCCAGCAACGGCAACGCCGCCACCGCCACCAGCCCCGCCGCCCGGGCCGCCGCGTTGTTGATCCCGCTGGCCAGCCCGGCCCGGGCCACGTCCACGGACCCCAGCACGGTCGCCGTCAGCGGCGCCACCAGCGTCACCATGCCCAGCCCGAGCACCACCAGCGCCGGCAGCACGTCGGCCGGGTAGGACGCCCCCGGCCCGACCCGCAGCATCAGCAGCATCCCCGCCGCGCACAGCAGCGGTCCCACCGTCAGCGGCACCCGGGGCCCGATCCGGTCGGCCAGCTCCCCCGACCGCGCGGACAGCAGCAGCATCAGCACGGTCGTGGGCAGCAGGGCCGTACCGGCCGCGAGGGCCGAGTAGCCCACGACCACCTGCAACTGGAGCGCGGCGAGGAAGAAGAACCCGCCGAGCGCCGCGTACACGCACAGCGTCACGAGGTTGACGGCCGTGAACTGCCGGGACGCGAAGATGTCCGGCGGCATCATCGGCTCGGCCCGCCGCCGCTCGACGACCACGAACGCGACGGCCGCGGCCACCCCGGCCACCGCCGAGACCGCCGCCACGGCACCACCCTCCCCGGCCTCGATCAGCGCGTACGTCACCAGCGCGAGCGCCACCGCCCCCAGCACCGCACCGAGCACGTCGAACCGCCCGTGGGCCCGCTGGTCCCCCGACTCGGGGACGTGCCGCAGGGCGACCGGCACGCACAGCAGCGCCAGCGGCACGTTCAGCAGGAACACCCACCGCCAGCCCGGCCCGTCCACCAGCCAGCCCCCGACGAACGGCCCGACCGCCGCCCCGATGCCGCCGAAGCCGGACCACAGGCCGACGGCCCGCCCCCGGTCGTCGGGATGGAAGGACGCCTGGATCAGCGCCAGCGACCCGGGCGTCAGCAGCGCACCGCCCACCCCTTGCAGGGCGCGCGCGGCGATCAACACCTGCTCGTTCGGTGCGATCCCGCACAGCAGGGACGCCACCGCGAACCACACCACCCCGACGACGAAGACCTTCCGCCGCCCGAACCGGTCCCCGAGCGCCCCTCCCAGCAGGATCAGCCCGGCCAGCGTGACCATGTACGCGTTGACGGTCCACTGCAGGGCGGCCATGTCCGCGTCGAGGTCGCGGCCGATGCGCGGGAGGGCGACGTTGACGACGGTCGAGTCCAGCAGCGCCATGCTGGAGCCGAGGACGGTGGTGAGCAGGATCCACCTGCCCTGTGGTGAGGCCAGCCGTACGTCGGGCATGCAGGGAGCATACGGAAGAGCCCGGCACCTGGGCAGGTGCCGGGCTCGACGCGAATGAACCGGGTGGAACCGGATGGAACCAGCCGGAATCGACTGGAGCCGGCTGGAACCGGGACGGACAGGACTTACTTGATCTTCGTGCCGGTCGAGCGCAGGTTGCCGCAGGCCTCGACGACGCGGGCGGCCATGGAGGCCTCGGCCAGCTTGCCCCAGGTGCGCGGGTCGTAGGTCTTCTTGTTGCCGACCTCGCCGTCGACCTTCAGGACACCGTCGTAGTTGCGGAACATGTGGTCCGCGACCGGGCGCGTGAAGGCGTACTGCGTGTCCGTGTCGATGTTCATCTTCACGACGCCGTTCTCCAGCGCGGTGCGGATCTCCTCCTCCGTGGAGCCGGAGCCGCCGTGGAAGACGAAGTCGAACGGCGAGGCCTTGCCGAACTTGGCGGCGACGCCCTCGTTCAGCTCCTTCAGCAGCTCGGGGCGGAGGACGACGTTGCCCGGCTTGTACACGCCGTGCACGTTGCCGAAGGACGCGGCGAGCAGGTAGCGGCCCTTCTCGCCCAGGCCGAGGGCCTCGGCGGTGCGGATCGCGTCGTCGACCGTGGTGTAGAGGGAGTCGTTGATCTCGTGGGAGACGCCGTCCTCCTCGCCACCGGTCGGGGTGATCTCCACCTCGAGGATGATCTTCGCGGCGCGGGCCTGCTCCAGCAGCTCCTGCGCGATCTCCAGGTTGTCGGCGAGGGTCTCGGCGGAGCCGTCCCACATGTGGGACTGGAACAGCGGGGCCAGACCGGCGTCGACGCGCTTCTTGGACAGGGCCAGCAGCGGACGTACGTACCCGTCGAGCTTGTCCTTCGGGCAGTGGTCCGTGTGCAGCGCGATGTTCACCGGGTACTTCTCGGCGACGATGTGCGCGAACTCGGCCAGGGCGACCGCGCCGGTGACCATGTCCTTGTTGTACTGACCGCCCAGGAACTCGGCGCCACCCGTGGAGATCTGGACGATGCCGTCGCTCTCCGCCTCAGCGAAACCGCGCAGGGCCGCGTGCAGGGTCTGGGTGGAGGTCACGTTGATGGCCGGGTAGGCGAACTTCCCTGCCTTCGCCCGGTCCAGCATCTCGTTGTAGACCTCGGGAGTTGCGATGGGCATGCGTCCGCTCCTTGTATCTGCGGGTTGACGTACTGCTTTGTCTACGGCCCTGACCTAGACCTTGGGGTGCGACGTCATCGTCGGCCCCATCTTTCCAGACTTGGCCGGAAGGTCCAGGCCACCGTCCACGCCCTGGTCAGTCCCCGGTCAGTCGAGGCCCAGCTCGTCCTTGGAGAAGGCGAACAGGTACGGCACCCCGGCGCCCTCCTGGATCTTCTCGGCGGCGCCGGTCGCCCGGTCGACGATGGTCGCGACGGCGACGACCTCGGCCCCGGCCTCGCGCACGGCCTCGACGGCGGTGAGCGGGGATCCGCCGGTGGTGGAGGTGTCCTCGACGACCAGCACGCGGCGGCCGGCGATGTCCGGGCCCTCGACGCGCCGCTGCAGCCCGTGCGCCTTGGCGGCCTTCCGCACGACGAACGCGTCCAGGTGCTTCCCGCGGGCGGCGGCCGCGTGCAGCATCGCGGCGGCGACCGGGTCGGCGCCCATGGTGAGGCCGCCGACGGCGTCGAAGTCCAGGTCGGCGGTCAGGTCCAGCAGCACCTGCCCGACGAGCGGGGCGGCCTCCCCGTCGAGGGTGATGCGGCGGAGGTCGACGTAGTAGTCGGCCTCCAGACCCGACGACAGGGTCACCTTGCCGTGCACCACGGCCTTGTCCTTGATCTGCTGCAGCAGCGCGCCGCGTGTGTCCGTCATGCCGCCCAGCTTAGAGGCGGCGCCAGCTCCAGGTGGTGGTGGCCTCCAGCGGCTCCAGGGGCGTGACCAGGCGCGGCAGGGTGTTGAGCCCGTTGGGCGGGCCGGTCTGCGGCTCCACGCACACGGCCTCCCGCTGCTCGTCGTAGACGACCACCCACTCCTCGCGGCTGGTCACCTTCAGCTCCAGCTGCCCGGGCCAGGTGAGGGTCACGTCGACGCCGCCGGGCATGCCGAAGCAGTCGTCCCAGGGGCCGGGCTTCGGGTCGACGCGGTTGCCGGTGGGCAGGTGGTCGTCGCCGCGCTCCTCCTGCCAGGCGGGGGCGAAGTCGAGGGTGACGTCCTCGCCGCCGAGGTTCCGGTTGAACCAGGGGTGCCAGCCGATCTGCGCCGGGAAGGACGACTCGTACGTCTCCACGGACATGGTCAGCGTCAGCGTGTCCTCGGTGAGGGCGACGATCTGGGTGACGCGGCCCGGGTGGGGCCAGGGTGCGGTGAGCTCGTGGGTGAGGACGGCCTCGGCCGTGCTCGTGCGGGCGGTGCGCCAGGCGCTGTCGCGGGCGGTGCCGTGGATGGCGTGCGGCGGGGCGTTGAGGGGCATCTGCCGTACGACGCCGCCGTCCAGGAACCGCCCGTCCCGGATCCGCCCGCACCACGGCACCATCGGGAAGCAGCCGAACCGCTCGCCCTGCCGCAGCAGTTCGACGCCGCCGATCCGCAGCCCTCCGACCCGGCCGCCGTTGCCCGGTTGCACGGTCGCCTCCGCGTCGCCCGCGGTCAGCGTGATGTCTTCGTCACTCACGGGACGACCCTACTGGGGTGATCAAGAGGGCCTCGGCGGTCGGGCCGCTTCGGCGACGGTACGGCGTGCTGCTGCGGCGGCGGTACGGCGTGCTACGGCAGCGCCGGCGCAGGCCCTCAGCGGCGCGGGCGGGCCCCTGGCGGCACCCGCGCAGGCCTCTCGGCGGCGTCCCGCACAGGCCCCTCGCGGCGTCCTGGTCCGCGCATGTCCCTCGGCGCGGCGTCCGTGGGCGGCCTTCAGCGGCGCCTGTGCAGGCTCCCCGGCGGGGCGCCTGTGCAGGCTCCCCGGCGCGGCGTCCGTAGGCGGCCTTCAGCGGCGTCCGCCAGGCCCCTCGCGGCCTCCAGGTCCGCGCACGCCCCCGGCGCGGCGTCCGTGGGCGGCCTTCAGCGGCGTCTGCGCAGCGCCCGGACCGCCACGATGGCCGATGCCAGGGCCAGGGCCGCGGCGGGGGCGGCCCAACGCAGCGGGGCTGGCGGTGACACCGTCTGGGGCGCGGGGACGGGGGCGTAGCGACCGCGCGGCGGGGCGTGATCCACCTCCTCGGCGCTGCGCCCGATCATCGTCCGCCGCGCGTGCGCCGCCTCGGCGACGCCCTCGGTGTCCTCGTCGTCCTCGTCGTCCTCCCCCGCGGGTTCGAGGGACGAGGGCGGGACCTCGGCACCGAAGACGGAGGCGGACGCGGAGGCGGATTCGTCGGCGGAGCCCGGAGGTTCCTCGGTGAGCCCCGGCTCGGGAGCGTCGTCGCCGCGAGCGGAGGGCTCGTCCTGGGGCGCTGGGCCGGAGGCCTCCGCCGAGCCGCCCTCCGGCCGCGTGGGAGCGGAAGGCGGAGGCGGGGGCGCGTCGTCGGCGTCCGGGGTGGTCTCGTGGTCCGTCGTGGCCCGGGGTTCGAAGTCCTGGGTGGCGAGGGGCGCGGTCGGGTCCGGCGCGGCCGTGGCCAGGTGCTCCGCGAAACGGTTCAGCAGCCGGGTGACGGCGCCCTCCACCGCGTCCGGAGGGAGGTCGGTGATGCGCCCCTTCGCCGAGGCCGTGCCGTCGAACGCCACGGTGCAGCCGTCGTCCGCCTCCCGCAGGGCGATCCGCAGCGCGAGCGTGACCGAGCCGCTGCCGCGCGACTCCTCCGCCTCGCCCTCGGCGGCGTACGCCCCGTCGTCCCGCCGGGAGAGCCGTACCGCTCCCCGGTACGTGACGGAGTGGCTGCCGACCCGGATCTTCAGCCGCCCGGCGACGGGCTCGGCGCCGGCGTCCTGCTGGAGCCCGGGAACCGCCCGGGCGACCCGCGCGGGGTCGTCCAGCACCTCCCTGAGCCGCTCGGCCGGAACCGGAACGAACACCTCGTGCTCCATGTCGACGGACTCTACCCAGCACAGCCCGAAACGCACCCCCGCCTGAGGGATTCACGCCCGATCCGCCCCCACCAGGCGTATCCTCCCGGCCCGGCCGGACGGGCCCCGTCCGCTCCGACCGCTCCGACCGCTCAGTAGCGCGGATGCACCAGCGTCGACGCCGGCAGCCCCGCGATCCGTGTCTCCCGCGCCGCCCGCGCGCCCGCCGCGAGGGACGCGTCCGTGAGGACGCGGGGGCGCGGGCCGTTCGGGTCGAGGCGCGGCCGCGGCTCGGTGCGGGCGGCCAGGACGAAACCCCAGTCCCGGGGCGCGTGGGAGCGGTCGGCGGGCGTGCGGTCGGGCCCGACGGCGAAACCGGCGTGCCGCACGCCCGTGCCGTACGGGGCGGTGCGGAAGCCGGCCGCGCGCACCGTCGCCTCCACCGTCCAGTACACGCGGGGGCTGGACGCGACCGGCCCGGCGTGCACCACGAGCCGTCCGCCGGGGGCCAGCACGCGCCGCGCGAGGCCGTAGAACTCCTGCGAGTACAGCTTCGTGCTCGCCGTGATGCCCGGGTCCGGCAGGTCCGAGACGACCACGTCGTACGTCGCGGGGGGCGCCGAGCGGAGCCAGCCGAAGGCGTCCCCGGTGGTCACGTGCGCGCGGGGGTCGCCGAACGCGTGCTCGTTCAGCGCGGACAGGGACGGGTCGGTGCGGGCCAGCCGGACCACCTCGGCGTCGAGTTCGACGACGTCGACCCGGTGCACTCCGGGGTGGCGCAGCACCTCGCGGGCCGCGAGGCCGTCGCCGCCGCCGAGGATGAGCACGCGCGCGTGCGGCCCGTTCATCGCGGGGTGGACGAGGGCCTCGTGGTAGCGCAGCTCGTCGCGTCCGCTGACCCGCAGCCGACCGTCGAGGAACAGGTCGAGGGGACGGCCGGGCGTGCCGCCGGTGAGGACCACTTCCTGCACGCCGGACTGGAGCGCCACCCGCACGTCCTCTCCGTACACCGCGTGCCGGGCGGCCCGTTCGAAGTCGTCGACGAGGACGGCGGCCGAGGCGAGGATCGCGAGCACGAGGGCGTTGGCGAGCAGCAGCAGCCGGCGGGCGCGCCGGGTGAGGTCGCGGCGGAACAGGCCGAGCACCAGCGCGCCGCCGACGACCGCGTTGACAGCGCCGGTGAGCAGCGCGCCGGTCAGCTGCCCGAGGAACGACAGGAGCAGGAAGGGGAAGGCGAGGCCGCCGACGAGGGCGCCGACGTAGTCCGCGGCGAACAGGTCGGCCACGGCGCCGCCCGCGTCCTCGCGGCGGATGCGCTGGATCAGTTCCATCAGCAGCGGAATCTCGGCGCCGATGAGCAGCCCGGTCACGAGGGAGAACGCGACGAGCAGGCAGCGCGGTCCGCTGGCCCACATCCCGCCCCAGTCGCCGGTCCAGGCGAAGACGGCGTACAGGGCCATCGCGCTGCACCCGCCGACGAGGGCGAGGGTGGCCTCGACGGCGCCGAAGCCGGCCGCGGCGAGCCCGCGCAGCCGCTTCGCGGCGAGGGAGCCGATGCCCATGGCGAAGACCATGACGGAGAGCACGACGGACGCCTGGGCGACCGAGTCGCCCATCAAGTACGAGGCGAACGCGACGAGTTCCAGTTCGTAAACGAGTCCGCAGGCCGCGCAGACGAAGACGCCCGCAAGGACCAGGAACCGTCCGGTGCCCGGCCGGACGGGCAGCCGCGCCGGGCCGCCGGGACCGTCCGGGGCGCTCCAGGGCGGCGGGGAACCGGGCGGGGCGGGCACGTGCGGCTCGATCACCCTGCGACGTTACGTCACGTCTGCGCTGCGGTCCGTCACCCACACGTGTGGTGCTGGTTTACAGAGGACGGATATCGGTACGAGAAGGGGTTCGGCGGCAGAGCCCGGTCGGTCGGGCTCCGTCCGGCCCGCTCGGTCAGGACGCGGTGACCGCCGCTGGAACCCGAACGCCCACTCTGGTACGGGTCGCCACCAACTGGCCGTCCTGCGGGTACGCGTGCCAGGTCCGCCAGTGCACCTGCCCCTCGTGGTGCTGGGCCAGCAGCGCCGTGAAGGCGTGCGGGCTGCCGGGGAAGACGCCGGCGAGGCCGTGCGGGTGGTCGGCGACGAGGGCGAGCAACTCCTGGGCGCGGCCCGCGAAGGAGCCGGGCGAGAGGACCTCGACCCGGGCCGCGAACTCGTACTCCCAGTCGCCCACCCGCTTGGCGACGCCGAGCGGAAGCGGAGTGCTGCTGCCCGGAATGCACGCCACCGTCTCCGAGCAGACGCCCCGCTCCTCCTCCAGCAGCACCTGGTGGGACGCGCCGAGGAGTCGCAACTGCAGTTTGCTGCCCGTCAGTTCGAGGTCGAGCGTGGCCAGGGCGGGAAGCGGCTCGCGCCCCAGGGCCCAGGCGAGGTCGGCCGCGCGCGTGTCGCTGTAGGAGGTGTTCAGGGTCGTGAGCATGGATCGGCTCCGCAAGCACACAAAGGAGAGGGAGATGGGTCCGCTGCGCCCCGGTCGCACCGGGGGATTGTCGGCCCGGGTCAGACCGGTCGGCCGGTTTCAGGAAGGTGTCCGCGGGACGTCCGAGAGGCTGCGTTGGTGAGAGGGAATCATGAACTGTGGCGCTGCCACAGCGTTTTTACCCAAGTTCGTACGGCTTCCACCCCTCAGAGGGCTCCACTGCTCAACTGTTCAACCACGGCGTGCGCCGGTGCCGGGGTGGCGTGCGCCGGTGCGCCGTGGCGCGCACCCACCGACCGGGACGGACCGGCGCCCGGCATTCCGCCTGACCACCGAAGTGGCCCTGTGACGCCCACAGTTGCCGGAGTCACCTCCGGACGCGCCACCCCCTGGGCGCAGTTGTCCTACAGGCATGAGAAGTTGCCTGAATCCACGTAACGTCACCGGACAGAGGTTCGGCACATCCGCCGGTCGAGAACTCCGGCCCGACACGGGAACGCGGGGCCCGCCCCAGGTGCGGACCCCGCGCTCGCGCTCGCGCTCGGTGGATGCGGCTCCCCCGTCGTGAGGGCCGGCCGGTGTAGCGGTCAGCTGCCTCCGCCGCCGCATCCGCCCCCGCCTCCACCGCAGGACGAGCCGCCCCCGCAGGAGTGCCCGCCGGACGAGCCGGAGTCTCCCCCGCCGGCCCACCAGCTGCCGCCGCTGTCGTGACGACCGGAACCGGTGGACGCCCACGCCCCGCGACGCGTCGTCCGCCCGGATCCGCCCCTGCGGGCCTTGGACACGAGCGCCCCGATCAAGACGACTCCGATCACCGCCAGGATGATGCCGACGACCATGGCGTCACCCTCCTTCCGTTTCCCCCGAAGCGGCCCCCCGTGGGCGCCTCGCACTTGCGTGAACCGGTGATGCCCGGCCCTCGAACGCGCCAAAGCAGAGTTGAGGAACTCCAGAGCTTCGGCGCAGGATGACCGGCATGACCTCCAGCGCGCGCCCCCTCCTCAACCGTCGGCTCGCCGAGTTCGGGACGACGATCTTCGCCGAGATGTCGGCCCTGGCGCTGAGCACCGGCGCCATCAACCTCGGGCAGGGCTTCCCCGACACCGACGGCCCCGAGGAGGTCAGGGAGGCGGCCGTGCGGGCGCTGCGGGACGGCCGTGGCAACCAGTACCCGCCCGGCCCCGGCATCCCCGAGCTGCGCACCGCGGTCGCCGCCCACCAGCAGCGGCGCTACAGCCTGTCCTTCGACCCCGACACGGAGGTCCTGGTCACCGCCGGGGCCACGGAGGCGATCGCCGCCGCGCTGCTGGCCCTGCTGGAACCCGGCGACGAGGTGATCGCCTTCGAGCCGTACTACGACTCGTACGCGGCGTGCATCGCGATAGCGGGCGGACGCCGGGTGCCGGTGACGCTGCGCGCGGACGAGGGCGCGGGCCACTTCCGCCTCGACCTCGACGAGCTGCGCGACGCCGTCACCGACCGCACCCGCCTGCTGCTGATCAACACCCCGCACAACCCGACCGGCACGGTCCTCACCCGCGCGGAGCTGGCCGCGATCGCCGAGCTGGCGGTGGAGCGGGACCTGCTCGTGGTGACGGACGAGGTGTACGAGCACCTGGTCTTCGACGACGCCGAGCACGTGCCGCTGGCGACGTTCCCGGGGATGCGCGAGCGCACCGTGACGATCGGCTCGGCCGGCAAGACCTACTCGTTCACCGGCTGGAAGGTCGGCTGGGTGACGGCGTCCCCGGAGCTGGTCACGGCGGTCCGCTCGGCGAAGCAGTACCTGACGTACGTCTCGGCGGGCCCGTTCCAGTACGCGGTCGCGGAGGCACTGGCGCTGCCCGAGTCGTACTTCACCGCGTTCCGCGACGACATGCTGGCCAAGCGGGACCTGCTGTCGGCGGGCCTGGAGGAGGCGGGCTTCCGGGTCTTCCGCCCGTCGGGCACGTACTTCGTCACCACCGACATCCGCCCCCTCGGCGAAACGGACGGCTTCACCTTCTGCCGCGCCCTGCCCGAACGCGCCGGCGTCGTCGCCATCCCGAACGCGGTCTTCTACGACCACCGCGAGGAGGGCGCACCGTTCGTACGGTTCGCGTTCTGCAAGCGGACGGAGGTCCTTCAGGAGGCCGCGAAGCGACTCGGGGCGGCCTTCCAGACGCGTTCGGGCCGTCCCCGCCCCGTCGGTCAGGGTGGCCCAGTGCGCTCGACGCGGTCGCGCCGTACCGCGTAGGCGGCCGGACCGGCCTTGCCCACTGCCCGATCTCCCCGGCCTCCCAGAGGTCGGTGATGGCCCTGACCGGGACCCGATTGGCGGCCACGACGGGAGTTCCGTGACCGAACCTCGGGTCGATCACGACGGGTACGGAGTCCGGGTACTGCCTGAGTCGCAGGCTGGATGGGCGTCTGACCGTCCCGCGCCCTGCACAGGTCGCCGAGGCCGGGCTCGACGAAGATGTCCACACCGTCCGTCGCGATCCGCTCCGACACGAGTCCGTACGGAGTGGCGAAGGCGTCCCGTACGGCGGCCGCCGCTTCCCTGATCTCGCTCGTCCGCAGTCCCAGGGAGCGCAGGGAACGGAGCACATGGGCCTCGGCCACCGCGATGAACGGCACCGAGGGCTGTCCCTTCCGCAGTGGCTCGATCCGGTGGACCAGGGGCGCCCCGGCAGCCCTGCCCTTCAGCCACGAGTGGAGCGTCGACTGCGGAATCTCCAGGTAGGAGGCTGTTTCCGTGGGAGTCAGCAGTCCGTCCCTGAACCTGTCGACCATGCCCCACCCACGGGGTCAGCCGGCCGCACGCAGGTTCTCCGCACCCATGCGCTCTCGGCAGCTCCGGCAGTGTCCGGGCTCCGGGGCGCGGAAGGCACGCTCACAGCCGTCGCAGGTCTGGAAGGGCAGTACGGCGGGGTGCTCGGCGATCGTGGGCGGCGGGGGTGGGGGCGGCGTCGGCAGCGGCGTTTCCCGGAGCCGGAAGGCGAGGACGCTCGCGGGTCGGGCCCTCCCGGTTCTTTCAGGAGGTCAGCGGCCGACCGGCCCCTCGCGGACAAGGGTCCGGCGAGTCCGGAAGACGGACGGCGGCCGGGAACCGGCTGCCTCGGATGCGGCGCCTCCGGCCTTCAACTCGCCTTCGAGAGCGGCCCACCTCGCCCGCGAACAAGCAAACGGCGCGTACAGCACGCACCCGTTCGTACGCGCCGACGCGCCGTGAGAGGCCCGCTCGGGGGCCCTACTCGTCGTCCTCGGGCTTCTCCGCCTCGTTGATCTCCTGCTCCAGGCCGAGCTGCTCGACGAGCCACTTGTCGAACTCGATCGCGGCGCGCACCCAGCTGACCGTCGAGGAGACGAAGTGCTCCAGGCTCACGCCCATGCCGATCAGCATCTGGGCCTCGCCGATCAGGCGGACCGTGCCGTCGTCGTGGGTGTGGCTGTAGACCTTGGGCCACAGGGTGCGGCGGTTCCAGTCGTCGATGGACTCCAGGATCTGCGGCTTGGCCTCGATCTCGTGGGGCCGGTCGTAGAACGTCCGCACGGAGAAGACCTGCTGGTCTCCCTCTCCACGGAACATGAAGTAGGTGCGGAACTGCTCCCACGGCGCCGCGAGGTCTCCCTCGTCGTCGACGACGTACTTGAGCTCCATCTGGTCGAGGAGCTGCTTCACGAGGTCCTGATCCGGGACGACGGGGCCCGCCGGTCCTTGCGGCTGCGGCTCGGGCTGGCCCCCGAAGTTCGGAATCGAGGACGGGTCGATGGTCACCGTGAATTTCCCTTCGTACGGATTCCGCCATCCTCCCCCATGCGGGGAGGGGGGTGGCAAGCCCCGACAGGCCCTGTCAGCCCACGGCTGACACGATCCGGTCAACCGCAACCTCCGGGTGCCGGAACCCGTCTCCCCCAAGGGTGGACGAAGGGGGCGGCGGCCATGGCGGCGACGGGCCGGGGGCATACCCGGTGGGGGCTGATCCTGCCGTTTCTGGCAGTACCGGTGCTCCTCCTCGGGTTCCTCGTCATCGGCCTTTTCATGTGGGGCCAGACGGACGAGGACGACACGCGCGGGGGAGGCACGGTGACGGTGCCCTGCGCCGAGGCGCTGGCCTTCGGCGGGGCCGCGCGTCCCGGGGGCGCGGAGGTCGGCCACTGCGCCGTGCAGCGGGGCATCGACACCGCGTACACGGCGGTGCTGCGGATGCCGCCTGCGGACGTGCGCGACTGGCTGCGCGCCACGTACCCGGACGCCCCCGAGGCCCGTACGGGTGGTTCCTGTGCGGCGCTCTGTCTGGATGTGACCCACGAGGACGGCATGCCCGGCGCGGCGGAGGCGCACGTGGTGCAGGTGAGGGTGGAGTACGTGAACGCCGAGACGGCGCGGGTGCGCTTCTCGGCGTTCACGATGTGACGCCAGGGACCCGGGCCGCCTACAGCGTCTTGGCCGTGGCCGGGCCCACCAGGAGCCCGTCCTCGAAGCGGTCCACCCGGACCGTGTCGCCGTCCTTGATCTCCCCGGAGAGGATCTCCTTGGCGAGGCGGTCGCCGATGGCCGTCTGGACGAGGCGCCGCAGCGGCCGGGCCCCGTAGGCCGGGTCCAGGCCCTCCTCCGCGAGCCAGGCCAGGGCCTGAGGCGTGATGTCGAGGGTGAGGCGCCGCTCGGCGAGGCGCTTGGCCAGGCGGTCGATCTGGAGCTTCGCGATGCGCTCCAGCTCGGGCTTGGTCAGCGCGGCGAAGACGACCAGGTCGTCCAGGCGGTTGAGGAACTCCGGCTTGAACGAGGTCCGCACCACCTCCAGGACCTGCTCCTTCTTCTCCTCCTCGCTGGTGATCGGGTCGACCAGGAACTGGCTGCCCAGGTTCGACGTCAGGACGAGGATGGTGTTGCGGAAGTCGACCGTGCGGCCCTGGCCGTCCGTGAGGCGCCCGTCGTCCAGCACCTGGAGCAGGATGTCGAAGACCTCGGGGTGGGCCTTCTCCACCTCGTCCAGCAGGACGACGGAGTACGGCCGCCTGCGCACGGCCTCGGTGAGCTGGCCGCCCTCCTCGTAGCCGACGTATCCGGGCGGGGCGCCGACCAGCCGGGCCACGCTGTGCTTCTCGCTGTACTCCGACATGTCGATACGGACCATCGCCCGCTCGTCGTCGAAGAGGAAGTCGGCGAGGGCCTTGGCGAGTTCGGTCTTGCCGACGCCGGTCGGGCCGAGGAAGAGGAAGGAGCCGGTGGGGCGGTCGGGGTCGGCGATCCCGGCGCGGCTGCGGCGTACGGCGTCGGACACCGCGCGCACCGCCTCGGTCTGGCCGATGAGCCGCTTGCCCAGCTCGTCCTCCATGCGCAGCAGCTTCTGTGTCTCGCCCTCCATCAGGCGCCCGGCGGGGATACCGGTCCAGGAGGCGACGACGTCGGCGATGTCGTCGGCGCCGACCTCCTCCTTGACCATGGTGTCCTTGGCTACCTCCTCCTCGGCCTCGGAGGCGGCCTCCAACTCCTTCTCCAGCGCCGGGATCTCGCCGTAGAGCAGCTTGGAGGCGGTGTCGAAGTCGCCGTCGCGCTGGGCGCGTTCGGCCTGACCGCGGAGTTCGTCGAGGCGTTCCTTCAGCTCGCCGACGCGGTTGAGGGACTGCTTCTCCTTCTCCCAGCGGGCGGTGAGGCCGCGCAGCTCCTCCTCCTTGTCGGCGAGGTCGCGGCGCAGCTTCTCCAGGCGCTCGCGGGAGGCGGCGTCGGTCTCCTTGCCGATCGCCAGCTCCTCCATCTTCAGCCGGTCGACGGCGCGCTGGAGTTCGTCGATCTCGACGGGCGAGGAGTCGATCTCCATGCGCAGGCGCGAGGCCGCCTCGTCGACCAGGTCGATCGCCTTGTCGGGCAGGAAGCGGGAGGTGATGTACCGGTCGGAGAGGGACGCGGCGGCGACGAGCGCGCTGTCCGCGATCTGCACCTTGTGGTGGGCCTCGTAGCGGCCCTTGAGTCCGCGCAGGATCGCGATGGAGTCCTCGACGGTCGGTTCGGCGACCAGCACCTGCTGGAAGCGCCGCTCCAGCGCGGGGTCCTTCTCGATCCGCTCGCGGTACTCGTCGAGGGTCGTGGCGCCGACCATGCGCAGCTCGCCGCGGGCCAGCATCGGCTTGAGCATGTTGCCGGCGTCCATGGCGGAGTCGCCGCCGGCCCCGGCGCCGACGACGGTGTGCAGCTCGTCGATGAAGGTGATGATCTGTCCGTCGGAGTCCTTGATCTCGGCCAGGACGGTCTTCAGGCGCTCCTCGAACTCGCCGCGGTACTTGGCGCCCGCGACCATCGCGCCGAGGTCGAGCGCGACGAGCCGCTTGTCCTTCAGCGACTCGGGCACGTCGCCCTTGACGATCCGCTGGGCGAGCCCCTCGACGACGGCGGTCTTGCCGACGCCGGGCTCGCCGATCAGCACGGGGTTGTTCTTGGTGCGCCGCGACAGCACCTGCACGACGCGGCGGATCTCCTGGTCCCGGCCGATGACGGGGTCGAGCTTCCCGTCCCGGGCGGCGGCGGTGAAGTCGGTCCCGAACTTCTCCAGGGCCTTGTACTGGCCCTCGGGGTCCGCCGTCGTCACCCGGCGCTGGCCCCGGGTCTTCTGGAAGGCGGCCTGGAGCTTCTTGGCGTCGGCGCTCTGCTGGGACAGCACCTCGCCGGCCGCGCCGCCCTTCGCGGCGATGCCGATGAGCAGGTGTTCCGTGGAGAGGTACTCGTCGCCGAGGTCCTTGGCGCGGGCCTGCGCGTCGGCGACGACGGCGAGCATCTCGCGGTTGGGCTGGGGCGGCGCGACGGTCGACCCGGTCACGCTGGGCAGCCCGGCGAGCACGCGCTCGGCGCCGGAGCGCACGGCGGCCTGGTCGGCGTCGACCGCGGCGAGCAGGTCGGTGATGTTCTCGTTGTCCTGCCCCTGGAGCAGTGCGAGGAGCAGGTGGGCGGGGGTGAGGTCGGGGTGCCCCTCGGTCACGGCCCGGTTGCTGGCAGCGTTGATCGCGTCCCGACTCCGGTTGGTCAGCTCGGCGTCCACGTTCGCGTTCTCCTCCTTGCACTGACCCGAACGACTTACACAAAGTTGAGTCTACTGCACTCAAGGACGCGCCGGGAGCCCGGACGGTACTCCGCACGTGGTACCCCCGTCCGGTTCACATACGATCCCCGCGGCCCGGCTCGCTCGCCGCCGAACCCGGCGCGCGCGGTCATCGAGAGGGAGCTGACGCGCACGATGGGGCGCGGTTGAGGGAAGTGAAAATCCACACCGGTGATCGACTGGTTCCAGCCACCGGGGAACTGGGCGGATACCCGGAAATGTCCCCACAAACTGCAGCGGCGTCACCGTGTTCAGGTCACGGTGACGCCGCTGCGGGGGGAAGCACCTGAGCGATCTGTTACGACGGGGGAATCGCGTCAGGCACTGCGGGGGGTGGCAGAGATGGTCCTCGGGGCAGGGGAGTCGGCCTCCACCTGCTGATGGTCCCTTTGGTCCAGGTTCACGAAGATCATTCCGTACCGTACGGCACATCGCACTGGCTGCGGCGCCCCCCGAGGCCGCCGCAGACACCGGTACGCCCGTACGTCTCCGTCCTCGTCCCGCGTGACGACGACCGGCTCTCCGAACACGGTCACCATCAGCGAGTCACCGCTGTGGGGGATGGCGGTGACCAGGTCGATGAAGTGCCAGCCGGAGCGGTAGGCGGTCGCCATTTCACGGCGGAAGGAGCGGTCGTCGGGTGGAGTGGTCACGGTCAGCTCCCGGATCCGGCTGCCCCGGAGCTCGGCCAGCTGGTGTTGTTGATGCCGCTGCTGGTCTGAGCCACCGACGGCCAGCTGGTGTTCGCCCGAACATCGCTCTTCGCTTCGGAGAAGCCGCTCAGTACGCCGAGGGCTGCAACGGCGGAGAAGGCGGCGACAAGCACCGAGCGAAGCATTCTGTTCCGCATAGTCGGCTTCGTCCTCACTTGAAGGTCCCCTTTTCCCCCGTCGAGTACGACGATGGCTCATTCGGGCACGTCATGGCCACACAATCGATGCATCATGTTCCTGCATGTTCAGGACCCTGGGGGGTGGAGATTTGGCAACGAATCCGGCAAGAGGGACACATCCCCATGCGATGACCGAGTGGTGCGAGGAGGGCAGCCGTCTGTATGCCTCCGCTCTGCGCACCGGGCGCATCGCTCGCGCGGAAGTGGAGCCGGCCCCTTGCCTGGTGGAGTTCGCCCTCCTCCACCCCGATCCGGACGATCCCAACTGGCTGCGCCCCGTGCCCCCGGTCGTCGCCCTGTCCCGGCAGCTCAGCCCGCTGGAGAACGAGATCGCCGAGCGCAGGCGCCTGGCCATCAGTCTCGCGGAGACCTTCCAGCCCTTCATGGCCATGGGTACCCACACGGCCACGAGTGACTCCATCACCGTGCTGGAGGGCGGCGAGCGGATCAACGCCGCACTCAACATGGCGACGGCCCAGTGCAGGACCGAGGTGCTCACGCTCCAGCCGAGCGACCGTATGTCGGAACGCAGCCTTCTGAGAGGGCTGGAACGCGACAAGCCGCTCATCGAACGAGGTGTGCGGATCCGGACGGTGTATCAGCACACCGCCCGCTACAACCCGGAGCAACTGGCCTACGCGGCGCGGCTCTCCGACGGCAAGGCGGAGTACCGCACCATAGACGAGCTGGTGGAGCGCCTGATCATCTGCGACGAGACCGTCGCCTTCATCCCCGCGCGCGACGACCAGCAGGTCGCCCTGGAACTGCGCCACCCCGGCCTCGTCCGCTACCTGATCAAACTCTTCGAGTACCTGTGGGACCGCGCCGTCCCGCTGAGCACCGGCACCCCGTACGAAGCGGCGTCCGGCGGCATCACGGAGATCCAGCACTCCATCGCCAAGCTCCTGGTCGAGGGCCACGTCGACGAAGCCATCGCACGCCGCCTGGGCATGAACGTGCGGACCTGCCGCGCCCACATCGCCAAGCTGGCCTCGGCCCTGGGCAGTGGCAGCCGGGCGCAACTCGGGTATCTCATAGCACGGTCGGAGATCCTGAAGCAGGACGACGGAACAGGAGGTAGTCCCGCGTGACGTCGGCGCCCCACCCGGAGCACGACGCGGACGAACTGTGCCCCGACGGCATGGCGCTGTACGAACGCGCCCTGCGCGAAGGGCACACGACCGTGGACGCCGCCCGCGCCGCACCCTGCCTGATCGGCTTCGGCCTGCTGCACCCCGCCGTCGACGACCTCCACCGGCTGGAGCCCGTGGCGCCGGCCGTCGCCCTCCACCGGCTGCTGCGGACCTCCGAGGAACGGATCGCGCGGGAGCGGCGGCGCGAGGAACAGCTGGCCGAGACCTTCGGGCCGCTGATGGCCGCGGAGGGACATCACCCGGCCGCGGACGCCACCCCGACGCTCAGGCTCCTCGACGGGAAGGAGCAGATCAACACGGCCATCACCGAGGCCATGGCGGACGCCTGCCGGGAACTGCTGACCGTCCAGCCACGCAGCGGGCTCCCCGGGGCACGGGTCGAGGCGGCCTATGCCCTCGCCACCCGCCGCGACCAGGCGCTGCTGGACCGCGGCGGCCGCATCCGCACCCTCTACCAGCACACCCTGCGCCACCACCCCACGACCGTGGCGCACCACGAACGGCTGAAGGGCGACATCGAGGCGCGTGCGCTGGACGAGATCACCGACCGGCTCATCATCGTCGACCGGGACGTGGCGTTCCTCCCCGCCGACGACAACGGCAGCCTCGCCCTGGAGATCCGGCACCCGGCCATCGTCGGGTACCTGGCCACCACGTTCGACCGCTTCTGGCGCCTCGCCACCCCGCTGTTCCCCGAAGCCGCCCCCCAGCCCTCCCACAACGGCATCACCCCCCGCCAACGCGCCATAGCCGCCCTCCTCGTCGAGGGCCACACCGACGCCGTCATCGCCGACCGGCTGGGCATGAACGTGCGCACGGCCCGCGTCCACATCGCCAAACTCGCCGCGACGCTGGGCAGCCAGAGCAGGGCCCAACTCGGCTACCTCATCGGGCAGTCCGGGATTCTCGGCGAGGAACGCTGAGGGGCGCGGCCACCTGGGGCGGCCCGTCGAGCCCCACCTGGGCGATGCGCACGCCCAGTTGGGTACGGCTCGCCGCCCCCAGCGTCTCCGACAGCCGCGCGATGTGCGCCCGGCACGTCCGTACGCTGATGCCCAGCCGTTCCGCGATCACGGCGTCCTGATGCCCCTCCGCGAGCAGGGCCGCGATCGACTGCTCCCGGTGCGAGATGCCCTCGATGCCGGTGTCGGGGAGCGGGGCCGTCAGGGGGATCGCGAGGCGCCACAGCCGCTCGAAGACCGTGACCAGGTACTCGACGATCGCGGGGTGCCGCAGCTCCAGCGCCATCGTGCGGTCGGTGTTGGCGGGGATGAAGGCCACCGTCCGGTCGAACAGGATCAGCCGGTCGATGACCTCGTCCAGCGTGCGCGCCTCCACCGCGTCGCCCATCAGCTCCAGGTAGGTCAGCAACCCCTGCCCGTGCCGGGCGACGTGCGTGTACAGGTCCCGCATCCGCACGCCCCGGCCGCGCAGCGCCAGCGCCCGGTGCAGCCCCTCGGAGAGCTCCGCCTCGCGGCGGATGCCGCCCGGCTGCACCGTGAGCACCTCGGTGGTGCACGCCTGCGTCGCCTCGTCCATCGCGGCCTGGATCCGGGCGAGTCCGTCCAGGACCCGGATCGCCGGGCCCTCCGCGGCCGACGCGGCCGGCTGCACCTGGCGGCCCAGCCCGGCGTACCACTCGAAGGCGGCCACCACCGAACCCACCCGCCGCTGGCTCGCGCTGACCTCGTCGTACATCCCGCGCAGCAGCCGGGTCATGACCTCCTGCGGGGAGGTCGGCACCAGCCAGTCCATGTCATCCGGGTCCGGGTGCAGCAGGGCGAGTTCCAGCAGGCAGGGCACCGGCTCGGCGTCCCGGCGCGGCACACGGCCCCGCCGTACGGCCCGGGAGTACACGCGATCCCCGGCTTCGCACAGTCGGTCGGCACCGTGTGGATGCTCCTCCGCCCCGTGCCCGGCCATCGACCATCCCACCCCCGGTTTCGCCGTCCTTCGCAGCGCAACTATGCGCGGCCGGGACCTGCTCCGCAACACGGCTCCCCCGCACCCGCGTTCCTTTTTGAGCCGTTCGATCCCTGAATCCGCTCGCCGTCAGCCGGCCTGTTGCCCCAGGATGGGGTGGCGTGCGCGCGGTCGGTGTGCGACCTTCTGTGATCGCGGGCCGGGACCGGGTCCGCCTGCTCGCGAGGGGGAACGGTGAACGACCCGGGGGGACCGGCGGGCCCGCGACGGCTGCCCGCCGTCGACGCGCTGCGGGGCTTCGCCCTGTTGGGCATCCTGGTGGTCAACAGCGCGCAGATCATGAGCCCTTACGAGGCGGAAGGGGTCCGGGATCCCGGGGCGGCCCCGGTGGACCAGGTCGCCGCCTGGCTGGTGGCGGCGCTCGCGTCCAGCAAGTTCTACCTGCTGTTCTCGTTCCTGTTCGGCTACAGCTTCACCCTCCAGGCGGCCTCCGCCGAACGGGACGGGGCCCGCATCACCGCGCGCTTCCTGCGCCGGTCCCTGGGCCTGGTGCTGCTCGGCCTGGTGCACGCCGTCCTGCTGTACACCGGCGACATCCTCCTGACCTACGGCGTCCTGGGCCTGGTCCTGCTCTGGGCGCGGCGGATCAGGCCGGCCACCGCCGTGAAGGCCGCCGCCTGGATCTACGGGGTGTTCGGTGTCGTCCTCACCGGTCTGGGGGCGCTGGCCACCGCGGTGGACGACGAGGAACCCGTCCCCCACCAGGCGATCGCGCAGGCCGTGGCCGCCTACCGCGGCAGTGCGGGCTCGGTCGTGCGGGAGAACCTGGACCGGCTGCCCCTCGCCCTCCTCGGCGTTCTGCTCATGGCCCCGGGCGTGCTCGCCGCGTTCTTCCTCGGTCTGGCCGCGGGGCGGCGGCGCCTGCTCGCCCCGGGCGGCACCGACCGCTCCCGGCTGGTGCGCGTCACGGTCGTCGCTCTGGCCGTCGGAGTCCCGGGCGCCGTCTTCTTCGCCTCCTCGGCGCAGGGGCCGTTGGGCGACCGCTGGCAGCTCCTGGGCATCGGCGTGGGCATGCTGACGGCGCCCGCCCTGTCGGCCGCGTACGCCTGCGTGCTGCTGCTCCTGCTGGACTCGCCCCGGGGGGACCGGGTCCGGCGGCTGTTCGCCCCGGCGGGCCGCCTCGCGCTCACGAACTATCTCGGGCAGTCCCTGATCATGATGTTCGTCGCCACGGCGTACGGCCTGTCCCTCTACGGGGAGGTGGGAGCGGCCGGCGTGCTGCTGCTCGCGGTCGCCGTGTACGCGCTCCAGCTCGCCCTCAGCACGGCGTGGACCCGGCGCTTCGGGCACGGGCCCGCCGAGTGGCTGCTGCGGGCGCTCACCCTGGCCGGACGCCCCGGAAGGGCCGACAGGAGGCGTACGCCCGAACCGGCTACTTGAGGCCGAGGGACTGGCAGGCCGCCTTGTACTTCGCCGTGCAGATGTCCGACACCTGGTAGATGTCGTCGGCGACGACGGTGTCCTTGATGTTCTCCCGGGTCAGCGCGACGACGGGCACGAGCTGTGCGGGGATGCCCTTGTGGGTGGGGCTGTCGACCTTGTCGCGGGTGAGGGCGGCGAACTGGATGTCCCGGCCCTGGACCTTCGCGACCGCCATCTCCGCGGCGCTCTCCGCCTCCTGCGGGTACGACTTGTACACGCTCATGTACTGGTCACCGCTGATGATGCGCTGCACCGCGGCGAGTTCCGCGTCCTGCCCGGTGATCGGCGGCAGCTCGGTCACGCCGGCGGCCTCCAGCGCCTTGACGATGCCGCCCGCCATGCCGTCGTTGGCGGAGTACACGGCCGCGATGTTGTCCTTGCCGATCTTCTCGATCGCCTGGGCCATGTTGGCCTGCGCGTTCTCCGGCTTCCAGTCCTTGGTGTCGAAGGACTCGGCGATCGTCACCTTGCCGTTCAGCTCGGACATCGCCCCGGCTTTGAACTGCTTGGCGTTCGGGTCCGTCGGCGAGCCGTTCATCATGACGATCTTGTCGGAGAGGCTCGCCTTCTCGCCGATGGCCTCCAGCAGGGAGCGGCCCTGGACCTCGCCGACCAGTTCGTTGTCGAAGGAGATGTACGCGTCGATCGGGCCCTCGGCCAGCCGGTCGTAGGCGATGACCGGAATGCCGGCGTCCTTGGCCTTCTTCACGCCGCTCGCGATGGCCTGCGAGTCGACCGCGTCCAGCAGGATCACGTCGACCCGGTCGTCGATCATCTGCTGCAGCTGGCTCGCCTGCTTGTCGGCGCTGGCCTCGGCGTTGGCGTACTCGACGCGGCCCTGGTCGTTCGTGAGGGACTCGACCTTCTGCTTGATGATGGGGTAGTCGAAGTTCTCGTACCGCGTGTTCGCCTTCTCCGGCAGCAGCAGGCCCACCGTGATGTCGTTGCCCTTGGTCGGGCTGGCGTCGTCGCTGCTCCCGGTCGCGTTGAGCACGCCGCAGCCGGCGAGCGTGACGGACATCGTGGCCGCGGCCACGGATATGGAGATACGACGACGCATGCGGGAGCTCACTTCGCGTGTGATTCGGACGTGGGCACAGCTTTGTGGCCCATGTGACTGAAAAGCCAACGCGGACGCGCCCCTCAGCGTCAAGCGGAAGCACTTAACGAGATGACAACACCACGCTCCGCAGTGGTTGTGAAGACGGTGCGGAATCGTCTCCAAGTGCTCCGCACTGGTCAGTCATGGACAGGGGACCGTGCGAAATCGGGTCAAGGCATGCGAAAGGGGCCGGGAGTTGCCTCCCGGCCCCGCATTCACACGCGGACACGCGCGTACGCGTCAGTCCGCCTGCTGCTGCCGCTTCGGCCGCCACACCACCAGCGCGCTGGTCTGCTGGACCTCCTGGTACGGCACCAGGTCCCGGCGGTACGACGCGTGCACCGCCGCCTCGCGCTGCCGCATGGCCGCCGCCGCGCCGTCGAGCGCGTCCTCCAGCTCGGCCACCCGGGCCTGGAGCGCGGCGACCTGGTTCTCCAGTTCGATGATGCGCTTGATGCCCGCCAGGTTGATGCCCTCGTCCTGCGACAACTGCTGCACCTGCCGGAGCAGTTCGATGTCACGGGCCGAGTAGCGGCGGCCCCGGCCGGCCGTGCGGTCGGGGGAGACCAGGCCCAGGCGGTCGTACTGGCGCAGGGTCTGCGGGTGCAGGCCGGACAGCTGGGCCGCCACCGAGATGACGTAGACCGGGGTCTCCTCGGTCAGTTCATACGGGTTGCGTCGACGACCGTCCATCTGACTCATGCTCCCTTCGCGGCCTGGAACAGATCCGCCCGCGGATCCTCGCCCGCGGTCGCCTCGCGATACGCCTCCAGTGCGTCACGAGCCTTCCCCGTCAGGTCCTTCGGGACACTCACCTCGACGGTGACCAGGAGGTCGCCGCGGGTGCCGTCCTTGCGGACCGCGCCCTTGCCCCGGGCGCGCATCGTACGGCCGTTCGGCGTGCCGGGCGGCAGTTTCAGCGTGACGGGCGGGCCGCCCAGCGTGGGCACCCGGACCTCGCCGCCGAGGGCCGCCTCGGCGAACGTCACCGGGACGGTGACGGTGAGGTTGTCGTCCTTGCGGCCGAACACCGGGTGGGAGTCGACGTGCACCATCACGTACAGGTCGCCCGCCGGGCCGCCGCGCTCGCCCGGCGCTCCCTTGCCGCGCAGCCGGATCCGCTGGCCGTCGCTGACCCCCGCGGGGATGCGCACCTGCATCGTCCGCGAGGACTTGGCCCGGCCGCTGCCCTTGCAGATCTCGCAGGGGTTCTCCGCGATCAGGCCGCGGCCCTTGCAGTCCGGGCAGGGATCGGTGAGCGAGAAGCCGCCGCCGCTGCCCCGGGCGACCTGCCCGGTGCCGACGCAGGTCGGGCACACGCGCGGCGTGCCGTTCTTGTCGCCGGTACCCGAACAGGCCTTGCAGGGCGACTGCGACGACATCCGCAGCGGGACGGTCGCGCCCTCGATCGCCTCCGTGAAGCTGAGCGTGACCTCGGACTCGATGTCCTGGCCGCGCCGGGGCTGCGTACGCGTCCCCGGTCCGGCGCCGCCACGGTTGAACAGGCCCCCGAAGACGTCACCGAGTCCGCCGCCGAAGCCGCCGGCCCCGCCCTGGCCCTGGGCGCCGCCTCCGAAGAGGTCGCCCAGGTCGAAGTTGAAGGAGCCGCCGCCCGCGCCGGGCCCCGGGCGGAAGCCGCCGTTGCCGAAGAGGGCGCGGGCCTCGTCGTACTCCTTGCGCTTCTTGGGGTCGCCGAGGATGTCGTTGGCCTCCGAGATCTCCTTGAAGCGCTCCTCCGCCTTGACGTTGCCCTTGTTGGCGTCCGGGTGGTACTCGCGGGCGAGCTTCCGGTACGCCTTCTTGATCTCGGCCTCGGTGGCGTCCTTGGGGACGCCGAGGACCTTGTAGTAGTCCTTCTCGATGAAGTCCTTGGTGCTCATCCTCGACGCCCCTCCTTCCCTTCGTCTACGTCAGCCCTCGTCCGGGCCACCGCTCTCCTTGTCGTCGGCTTCGGCGGCCTCGTCCGCCTTGACCGTCTGCGCCCCCGGCTGGGGCTCGGCCACCGCCACCCGCGCGGGGCGGATGGTGCGCTCGCCGATCCGGTACCCGGGCTGCAGAATCGCCACGCAGGTCGTCTCGGTGACGTCCGGTGCGTAACTGTGCATCAGGGCCTCGTGGATCGTCGGGTCGAAGGGCTCGCCCTCCTTGCCGAACTGCTGCAGGCCCATCTTCGCCGCGGTGCTCTCCAGCGACTCGGCGACGGACTTGAAGCCGCCCACCAGTTCGCCGTGTTCCCGCGCGCGGCCGATGTCGTCGAGCACGGGCAGGAGCTCGGTCAGGAGGTTCGCGATGGCGATCTCCTTGACCGCGATCCGGTCGCGCTCGACCCGACGGCGGTAGTTCTGGTACTCGGCCTGGAGGCGCTGGAGGTCCGCGGTGCGCTCGCCGAGCGCGGTGCGCACCTGGTCCAGCTGGGCCACCAGACCGGCGTCCTGGCCCGTGTCCCCGGCCGGGGCCGCCTTCTCCTCCGGGGAGGAGGCGGCGGCCTTCGGCTCGGCGTCGTCGGAGGTGGCGCCGGAAGGGACGTCGGGCTGCTGCTCGTCGAAGCCCGGGGTCTCCTCCGTCACGCGGCACCGTCCTTCCGGTCCTCGTCGACGATCTCGGCGTCGACGACGTCGTCGTCGGCCTTGGCGTCACCGGCACCCGCGCCGGCTCCGGCGGAGGCACCGCCGGCGGCCTGGGCGCCCTGGGCGTCGGCGTACATGGCCTGGCCCAGCTTCTGGGAGACGGCCGCGACCTTCTCCGTGGCCGTGCGGATCTCGGCCGTGTCCTCGCCCTTGAGCTTCTCCTTCAGCTCGGCGACGGCCTCCTCCACCTCGGTCTTGATCTCGCCCGGGACCTTGTCCTCGTTGTCCTTGAGGAACTTCTCGGTCTGGTAGACGAGCTGCTCGCCCTGGTTGCGGGACTCGGCGGCCTCGCGGCGCTTGTGGTCCTCCTCCGCGTAGCGCTCGGCCTCCTCGCGCATGCGGTCGACCTCGTCCTTCGGCAGCGAGGAGCCGCCGGTGACGGTCATCTTCTGCTCCTTGCCCGTGCCCAGGTCCTTCGCGGTCACGTGCATGATGCCGTTGGCGTCGATGTCGAAGGACACCTCGATCTGCGGGACGCCGCGCGGCGCCGGGGGCAGACCGGTCAGCTCGAACATCCCGAGCTTCTTGTTGTACGCCGCGATCTCGCGCTCGCCCTGGTAGACCTGGATCTGCACGGACGGCTGGTTGTCCTCGGCGGTGGTGAAGATCTCGGACCGCTTGGTCGGGATCGTCGTGTTCCGCTCGATGAGCTTGGTCATGATGCCGCCCTTGGTCTCGATGCCGAGGGACAGCGGGGTGACGTCGAGGAGCAGGACGTCCTTGACCTCGCCCTTGAGGACACCGGCCTGGAGCGAGGCGCCGATGGCGACGACCTCGTCCGGGTTCACACCCTTGTTGGCCTCCTTGCCGCCGGTCAGCTCCTTGACGAGCTCGGCGACGGCGGGCATACGGGTCGAGCCACCCACCAGGACGACGTGGTCGATCTCGCTGATGGAGATGCC
Source organism: Streptomyces sp. SudanB52_2052 (assembly GCF_964272415.1). Classification (NCBI taxonomy): domain Bacteria; kingdom Bacillati; phylum Actinomycetota; class Actinomycetes; order Kitasatosporales; family Streptomycetaceae; genus Streptomyces; species Streptomyces sp. SudanB52_2052. The sequence continues at coordinate 4,198,920 of NZ_OZ186796.1, forward strand.
GGCGTCCTTGATGACGTTGTGGAACGGCGTCTTGCAGCGCTCCAGGAGGTCCGCGGTCAGCTGCTGGAACTGGGCGCGGGTGAGCTTCTCGTCGAGGTGCAGGGGGCCCTCGGCGGAGGCGGTGATGTAGGGCAGGTTGATCGAGGTCTCGGTGGACGAGGACAGCTCGATCTTCGCCTTCTCGGCGGCCTCACGCAGACGCTGCAGGGCCATCTTGTCCTTGCCCAGGTCCACGCCGTGGCCGGACTGGAACTGCTGGACCAGGTAGTCGACGATCCGCTGGTCCCAGTCGTCACCACCGAGGTGGTTGTCACCGTTGGTGGCCTTCACCTCGACGACGCCGTCGCCGATCTCCAGCAGCGAGACGTCGAACGTACCGCCACCGAGGTCGAAGACCAGGATGGTCTGGTCGTCCTTGTCGAGGCCGTACGCCAGGGCGGCGGCGGTCGGCTCGTTGACGATACGGAGCACGTTCAGACCGGCGATCTCGCCGGCCTCCTTCGTGGCCTGGCGCTCGGCGTCGTTGAAGTACGCCGGGACGGTGATGACCGCGTCGGTCACCTTCTCACCGAGGTAGGACTCGGCGTCCCGCTTCAGCTTCTGCAGCACGAAGGCGCTGATCTGCTGCGGGTTGAAGGGCTTCCCGTCGAGCTCGATCTTCCAGTCGGTGCCCATGTGCCGCTTCACCGAACGGATCGTCCGGTCCACGTTCGTGACCGCCTGGCGCTTGGCCACCTCGCCCACGAGGACTTCGCCGTTCTTGGCGAAGGCGACGACGGACGGCGTGGTCCTGGCGCCCTCGGCGTTGGTGATGACGGTGGGCTCGCCGCCCTCCAGAACGCTGACGACGGAGTTAGTCGTGCCCAGGTCGATGCCGACCGCACGTGCCATGGTTGATTCCTCCAGCTGACTTGAGTGGAACGGACTCAAGTGTGCACGACGGCTCCCGACCGGTCAACAGAGCTGAGTCGAGCGGACTCAACTCTTATCCGCTCCTTACACGCAATGAGGCTCTGACCTGCGGCGATACTGTGCGTCGATCGGCGTACACGGGTACACGCGAGAGGGCGAACACCACCACGAGAGCCACGCCCGGGACCCACCACAGGGCGTCGGCCCCGACCCAGCCGACGTGCGCGAGTACCCCGACGAGCACGCCGGAGAACGCCCCGAAGCCCAGCAGCAGCGTGACGCCCGGCACGGTCGGACCGAGCCGCCGCAGCCGGTGCGCGAGATGGTCCGGCCCGCTGCGGACCACGGGCCGCCCGCTCAGCCGCCGCGCCAGCAGGACGAGTACGGCGTCGGCGCACGCCAGGGCCGTCAGCGCGAAGAGCACCCCCGCGCTCTCCCCGATCCCGAACCCGGCCCGGACGTGCACGAGGCCGACGGCGATCACGAATCCCGCCGCCATGGACCCACAGCTGCCCAGCGCCACGCGCGCGGGGTGCCAGTTGTGCAGCAGGAAGCCGGTCAGCGCCGCGGCCAGCACGCTCATCAGCACGGCGATCCCGTCCAGCACGTCGATCGCCGCGCAGGCCGCCACCCCGAAGGCGGTGACGACCCCGACCGTCCCCGCGAGCCCGTCGGCGTGGTCGAGCCCCCGGAAGGCGAAGGTCACCCCGACGACCCACACGACGGCGAGCAGCCCGGTGCCCACCCCCGTCTCCCCGTACGGCACGACACACGCGGCGGCCACGCCCGTACCGCCGGCCAGCACCCGCCGCCGCAGCCGCCACACGTCGTCGACGAGCCCGAGCAGGGCGACCACGCCGCCGGCGACGAGCAGCCCGTCGATCCCGCTCCCGGCCGCGCCCCACTCCGTGACGCCGACGACCGCCCCGGTGACGACCACCACGGCCACGCCCCCGGACAGCGGCACCTCGCGCTGCCGCCGCCGCTCGACCAGACGCAGCCGCAGGGCGGGCACACGAAGGGCCGCCGCGAGAAGGGCGGTGAGCAGGAGGGCGGTGGCGGCGGCGGTGATCCCGTAGAGCACGGATATAAGTTAGGCGTCACTATGACAATTCGGTATGAATAACACGACGGGATCCGGGTCGAATCCGGATGGTTCCTGAGGCAACCCTGAGCGATTCAGATCACTGCCCACCCGGCTACAGTGCGGCGGAAGATAGGGGTAGTCTCAGACGGACTGCATAAGTTACCGCTTAGTAATTTCGGGGAACCCTTCGGGAACGACAGGTCACCCCGACGAAACCCCTCGCAGGCCCGAGGAGCCCCCATGCAACTCGCCGCGATCATCGTGTCGCTGGTACTGACCGTGGTCGGCGTCGCGCTGCTCGCACGCGCGATCGGCCAGTTCGTCCGGTACTTCAAGCTGGGCCAGCCCGTGCCCGCCGGTACCCGGACCGACAACCCCTACCAGCGCAGCGTGACCCTGGTGAAGGAGTTCCTCGGCCACACGCGCATGAACCGGTGGGGCATCGTCGGCATCGCCCACTGGTTCGTCGCGATCGGCTTCCTGACGCTGCCGCCGACCCTCGCCCAGGCCTTCGGGCAGCTGTTCCAGGCCGACTGGGTGCTGCCGGTCATCGGCACGTTCCTGCCGTTCGAGCTGTACATCGAGTTCATCGGCGTGATGACGGTCCTGGGCATCGCGGTGCTCATCGCGATCCGTCTGCTGAACCTGCCGAACCGGCCCGGTCGCAAGTCCCGCTTCGCGGGCTCCAAAGCCGGTCAGGCCTACTTCGTCGAGTACGTCATCCTCACCATCGGCCTGGCCATCTACGTGCTCCGCGGCCTGGAGGGCGCGCTCCACCACGTCGACCACTACGAGGCCTCGTACTTCGCCTCGTACCCCCTGGTGCTGGCTTTCAAGGGCCTGTCGGTCACGGCGCTGCAGAACCTGGTCTACCTGGTCGCGATGATCAAGATCGGCACCTCGTTCATCTGGATGATCGTGGTGTCACTCAACACCAACATGGGTGTGGCCTGGCACCGCTTCCTGGCGTTCCCGAACATCTGGTTCAAGCGCGAGGCGACGGGCGGGACGGCGCTGGGCGCGCTGCAGCCCATGACGTCGGCCGGCAAGCCGATCGACTTCACGGACCCCGGCGACGACGACGTCTTCGGCGTCAGCCAGGTCGAGCAGTTCTCCTGGAAGGGCTTGCTGGACTTCTCCACGTGCACCGAGTGCGGCCGCTGCCAGTCGCAGTGCCCCGCCTGGAACACGGGCAAGCCGCTCTCCCCCAAGCTGCTGATCATGTCTCTGCGGGACCACGCGCACGCCAAGGCGCCGTACCTGCTGGCCGGCGGCGGCAAGACGATGGAGGGCGAGGAGAAGGCGTCCGAGGAGCAGTTGGCGGGTGTGCCCGCCGCCGCCCTGGCGGAGGCCGAGCGCCCCCTGATCGGCACGCTGGAGGACAACGGCGTCATCGACCCGGACGTCCTGTGGTCCTGCACCACGTGCGGTGCCTGCGTCGAGCAGTGCCCGGTGGACATCGAGCACGTCGACCACATCGTCGACATGCGCCGCTACCAGGTGATGATCGAGTCGGCGTTCCCGTCCGAGGCGGGCACGATGCTCAAGAACCTGGAGAAGAAGGGCAACCCCTGGGGCCTGGCGAAGAAGCAGCGCCTGGAGTGGCTCAAGGAGGTCGACTTCGAGGTCCCGGTCGTCGGCAAGGACATCGAGGACCTGTCCGAGGTCGAGTACCTGTACTGGGTCGGCTGCGCCGGCGCCCTGGAGGACCGCGCGAAGAAGACGACGAAGGCCTTCGCGGAACTCCTCCACATCGCGGGCGTCAAGTTCGCGATCATGGGCGGCGACGAGAAGTGCACGGGTGACTCCGCCCGCCGCCTCGGCAACGAGCCCCTGTTCCAGGAACTCGGCATGGAGAACGTCATGGCGCTGAACATGGCGTTCGGCGAGGAGATGGACGAGGACGGCAAGGTCACGCCGGAGTCGGCGAAGCCCAAGTCCTCCAAGAAGATCGTCGCGACCTGCCCGCACTGCCTCAACACGCTCGGCAACGAGTACCCGCAGCTGGGCGGCGATTACGAGGTCATCCACCACACGCAGCTGCTGCAGCACCTGGTGGACGAGGGCAAGCTGATCCCGGTCACGCCGGTCGAGGGCATCATCACGTACCACGACCCGTGCTACCTGGGCCGCCACAACAAGATCTACACGCCGCCGCGCGAGATCATCGCGTCCGTCCCCGGCATCCGCAACGAGGAGATGCACCGCCACAAGGAGCGGGGCTTCTGCTGCGGCGCGGGTGGCGCGCGGATGTGGATGGAGGAGCGCATCGGCAAGCGCATCAACAACGAGCGCGTGGACGAGGCCCTGTCGGTCAACCCCGACATCGTCTCAACGGCCTGCCCGTTCTGCCTGGTCATGCTCACGGACTCCGTGAACGGCAAGAAGAACGACGGCAAGGCGAAGGAGTCCATCACGGTCGTGGACGTCGCCCAACTCCTGCTGGACTCGGTGAAGACGCCGGTCCCGGCGGAGCCCGAGGACACGGACGGCGACGACGAGCCCCCGGCAGGCACGGCGGACTCCGAGAACGCACCGGAGCCGGAGCCGGTGAAGTAGGCGGTTCCTCCGAAGCTCGCCTTCGACGCCCCCTGTCCGCGTGGTCGGGCAGGGGGCGTCGGCGCTCTTACGGCGTTCGTTGATCCGGCGGCCTGGGCAGCGAGCAGCTCGGAGCCGACTCGAGCACGGTCATGAATCTCGGCTGTGGCCCCATGGTCGTAGGGCGCAGGCAGCCCAGGAGAAGCTGCGCAGGCGAGCCTGTTCGACGAGCGTCGCCGTGTCACCGTAGGTGAGGTTGAGATGCCGGCCGAGGACGACGATGGCCACGCTGCCTGCGCCTGCCGCCTTCAGGGCCGCCGCTGCGGACTGGGCGTGGTGCCCTGTGGTCCAGGTGTCGTCGACGAGCAGCACATCCTCGCCCCAGAGTGCCGAAGACGTGTAGCGCGCCGAAGAGCCCGTTCGGCCGAGGGCGGCGGCCTCAGGCGTCGGCGTGAGCAGGTCCCGGTAGCGGCCGCGTGTGGCGCCGACCATGTCCGCGACCATGGTCCGCAGTGGATGAATCTCCCGACCGCTGGTGCTGGGCACCGTGGTGACGACGCTGAAGCCGGGTACGGCGCAGTGGGCGGCGATGCAGGCTTCGTGAAGGGCGAGAAAACGCCACAGGACAGCCGCCAGGCCCGTGCGGAAGTAGTGCTGCTGCGCTCCCGTGGTGTTCTTGTAGCGCCACAGTTCGTTGGCGTACTGCTCGTTCTTCAGGGCCAGGCTGACGGGAACCACGGCATCACCGACCCCTGCGCCTAAGATCCTCCTGGCCTCCTGGCACTGCCAGCAGGTGGGGTAGCCAGGGTTCGCGGTGCCGCGGCAGACCTGGCAGACACCTGGTCCCGGCAGTAACGGATGAACGAGGAAGTTGGCGTAGCGGGCGGACAGTTCGGAAACAGTTGCCACACGGTCCGCCGTTATGCCCAGGTGAGCTCGCCCGTGGTGGGGACGAGCGAGTCGAGTTGGCTGAAGACGTCGTCAGGACCGTCGATGACGGTCGTGTTGGGCCGACTCGCGTACTCACGGGCCCATTCGTGAGTCATGAGAGAGCGCATGAGGAACACACGCCGTCCGTGTTCAAGGGCCAGACGGGCCTGCATACGGGCGCCGCTGCGGTACGCCGCCTCCACCACGACGGTGGCAAGGCTGTATCCGCTCATCACGGCGTTGCGCAACGGGAACGACGCCTTCGAAGGCGGTGCATCCGGCCAGAACTGGGAGATCACCAGGCCCCGCTCGATGATCTCCCGCTGCAGGTCGGCGTTCTGCGCCGGGTAGGTCCGCCGGAGGCCGGTGCCGATGACGGCGACCGTGCGCCCGCCGACCGCGAGGGCGGTGCCATGGGCGGCGGTGTCGATGCCGGCAGCGAGACCACTGACCACAGTGACGCCGCGCTCAGCGAGCCCACCCGCGATGGCACGGGCATGGGCGATTCCCTCCGGGGTGGGAGCACGCGTACCCACGACGGCGACCCGCAGGTCGCCCTCTACGGGCGTTCCCCGTAGGAACAGGAAGGGCGGACGCTGATGGACCAGCCGCAGATACAGCGGGTAATCATCATCCAGGATCGTCACCAGGCGCATGCCCTCGTGCTCCCAAGCCGAGATCTCGGCTGCGACAGCGTCCAGGTCCACGGCGGGCTCGGTGTCGAACAGTGCGCTCTGCCCAGAAGCGTCAAGAGCGTTCTCGAGGATGTCGCGTGCGCTTCCGACCGACTCGATCTGGTCGGTCAGCTCGGACCACGGCCGGTCGCCGCGCCGCAGCAACGCGACGATGGCGGCTCGCTCCAGTTCGTGGTCCATGCTGCAAGTATAGGAAGAACGTCTGTGGCGGCTGCTCACTTGCGGATACCGACGGGGCGCTCCGCCCACGACCCGGCGGCGACGGCACATGGCATCCACGCTGCGTAGCGCTTGGTGAACGCCGTGAAGGCCCCCGGTGATGTCCTCTGCGGTGGCGTGTCAGCGCCCCACCTTCACCACCTCCGACACCGCCCCCCGGAACGACTCCGTCGCCTCGAACCGCGCTCGGAAGTAACCGCGTCGCACATCCGTGAGGTCCGCCGAGAACGCGTGTCCCTCGCCCGACCAGTTCGCCTCCGTCGTGCGGAGGTTCGTCCAGCGCTTGCCGTCGCGGGAGTGTTCGATGTGGACCGGGATGACGCCGGGCGTCCAGCCGTCGGGGAAGTCCATCGCGCCCTCGACGTGGACGCCGCCCTCCTGCGCACGCGTGGCCGAGAACGACGTGAAGACCGAGGCGCGCAGGACCGTGATCTCAGGGCTGTTCGCCGAGGCCGGGGCGATGAACGGGTCGTCGCTGTGGGACGCCACGCGGAACGTGCCGGTCTCCCACGGGGTGTGCGTGACGCTGGCCTTGCCGTCCGCGCCGGTGGTGAAGTAGCCGACGCTGGCCCAGTGCGTGCCCTCGGATGCCTCGTAGAGGACGCCGCCGCTCTGGCCCTCGAAGGGGACCCAGCCCTGCGGGGTCTCGCGCTCCAGGGTCGCCGTGACGGTGACCTGCTGTCCGTAGTCGATCGTCCGGGCTTCCGCCGGGGCCTGGAAGGTCCAGCGCGTGGCCACCTGCCGGATGCCGATCGGCGTCGGCTCGGACTCGCCGTAGAGGACGTACGGGTTCGCGGTGTCGTGCCGGTAGACGGCCTGGACCGGGACCGCGTCGTTCACGGTGACCGTGCCGGAGAAGCGCCCCTCCGCGTCGGTGCGGACGGTGTTCTCCGTCCAGTTGTCCACGTCGAGGTCGACCCGGTGGTCCGCCAGCGGCTTCAGCTCGCGGGTCCCCGGCCAGCGTCCCTTCAGCGTGCCGTCGACCCGCACCTCGCGGTGGTCGGTGTCGATCTCCGTGCGGTCGGGGCGCACGTCCTCGAACAAGGCCGCGACGTAGTAGGCGAGCGAGCCCGCGGAGTTGTCGACGGTGCGGTCGCCGTCCGCGTCCGTGGCCTCGACGCGGACGTCGTAGCTGCCGAGCGCGGGCAGGTCGAGCGGCTGCTTCGTGCGCCACACGCCGTCGGCCGCCGTGCCGGAGGCCAGGGTGAACGCGTCGTACTCCACGACGGCGACCTCCTGCTGGGTGGACGCCGAGACGATGTGGGCCCTGATGTCCGTGAGCGCGCTGTCGGAGCTGACGGCGACCTGGAGGGTGCCGAGGTCGCTCGACACGCTGCTCGCCCAGCGGACGTCCGGCGCCTGCCCCTCCGCGGTCCCCGCCGCCTCCGCCGTCCCCGCCCCCTCCGCCGCGTGCGCCGCCGGCACGCCGGTCAGCAGGAGCGCGGCGGTCGTACCGATGGCAGCCCAGGCCGCCCGTGTTCTGAACAAGGTCCCCCCAGGGATGCGTCGAAAGCCGCACCACAGCAGCGGGTACGGCCGAACAGTGTTTCTACCGCACACATCTGACAGCGGTCCCGCGAGTTTCCGCCCCCTCCACCAGCCGACAGACCGCAGGGGTGGTACGTGGGGCGCACTCGAGGGGCGCGTTCGATTCGCTACTGCACTCGGCCACACCGCTCACCTATGAGTCGCGTCACTGTGGAGTTGTGAAGATCCAGCATCCACACCGCACTTGACGTGCCCTCACTCACCAATCGCCCTCACCTGCCCTTCCCTTCTCAGATTGCGAATCAGTAAAGGGGGTTCCGTTCAGCGAATAGTTGTTTAACCATGAAGGTCCACAGATGAGGGGGATTTGTGAAGATCACCGGTTGCGCTTCGCGCACGGTCGGGCAGGGGGCCCGGGCGAACCGGTGACGCGGTGCTGGTGCCGTTCCCACACCGCTTCTCACGCAGTACCACGCCACGGCCGCCTGCCTCAGGAACAGGCGGCCGTACTTCAGGGGTGAGGAAACCACCATGCACATATGTGTGCTGGGGCAGGGCTACGTCGGCCTGCCCCTGGCCGTGAGGGCCGCCGAGGTCGGGCACACCGTCACCGGCTACGAGCCCGACCGGACGCGCTGCGCGGCGCTGGCCGCCGGGTCGTCGTACGTCGAGGACATCGGCGACGGCCGGCTCCGGGCGGTGCTGGACTCGGGGGCGTACCGCGCCAGTTGCGACCCGCAGGACCTCAAGGGGTTCGACGTCGCCGTCATCACCGTTCCGACACCGCTCACCGACCGCGCGCCGGACCTGAGTTGTGTCCGGGACGCCGGTCGCGTGCTCGCGGAGTGGATCGAGCCGGGCGCCACCGTCGTCCTGGAGTCGACCACCCACCCCGGCACCACCCGTGACGTGCTCGTACCGCTGCTGGAGGAGGGCTCCGGCCTCGTCGCCGGGCAGGACTTCCACGTCGGTTTCAGCCCCGAGCGCATCGACCCGGGCAACGCCGACTGGCGGCTGGAGAACACACCGAAGATCGTCGCCGGGCTGACCGAGGACTGTCTGCGGCGCGTGCACGACTTCTACGACACCGTCACCGACGTCACCGTGCCCGCCTCGGGCCTCGAAGAGGCCGAGCTGGCCAAGGTGTTCGAGAACACCTACCGGCACGTCAACATCGCCCTGGTCAACGAGCTGTCCCGGATGGCCCACACGCTGGGCGTGGACGTCTGGCACACGCTGGAGCTGGCCGCGACCAAGCCCTTCGGGTTCACCAGGTTCCTGCCCGGGCCCGGGGTCGGCGGGCACTGCCTGCCCATCGATCCGGTCTACCTCAGCCATCACGTCAAGGCCCGGCACGGGCAGACGTTCCGGCTGATCGAGCTGGCCCAGGACATCAACGAGAGCCAGCCGGACTACGTGGTGCGCCGGCTGCAGGACGCCTTGAGCCGCCGCTTCCGACGGAGCGTGCACGGGGCGCGCGTCCTCGCCCTCGGCGCCGCCTACAAGCCGGGCACCTCGGACGCCCGCCAGTCGCCGGCCGTCGAAGTCACCGACCGGCTACGGGCGATGGGGGCGGACGTCACCGTCGTGGACCCCTATCTGCCGGAGTCCGGCGGAGGTCTCCGCGACATCCCCTTCGCCGGGGCAGGCACGGGGACCGACACCGTCGCCGGCTTCGACGCCGTCGTCCTGCTCACCCCGCACGCCGAGTTCGACCTCGACCGGCTCGCCGCCGAGGCCGCCTACGTGCTCGACACCCGCGGCGTCATGCCCGCCGCACCGCACATCGAACGGCTCTGAGAGCCACGGAAGGAAAGAGGAACACCATGTACGGACAGAACGGTGTGGGCGCCGCCATCGGGACCGCCACCGGCGGAGCCGCCCTGGCCGCCACCGGCGGCACGGCGCTCGGCTGGATCGTGCTGGCGGCCATGCTCCTGGTGATCGGCGGCGTCGCGGTCTTCCGCACGGCGACCCGCGGCAAGCGAGCGACCGCTTGAGCGCCTACCCGGGCCGCGCTTCACGGGTGAGGTTCACCGTCGTGACCCTCGTGGTGGTGGCGGCCCTGGCCGCCGCCACCGCGGTGGTGCACGTGGAGTCGAAGAGTCCGGTCCTCACCTTCTACTGGTGGCTGGGCATGACGGTGATCGTGCTCTGCCTGGTCTCGTTCCTGAAGGGCCGGACCTTCACCCACCTGCCGGTCGCCCCCGGCCGGACGGTGGCGATCATCCCGGCGTTCGAGGAGCCGTCGGAGAACCTGCACCGCACGGTGCGGTCCCTGCTGGCCCAGACGCACCCCGTCGACGAGATCCACGTCATCGACGACGGCTCGCGGCAGCACCCCGTGGAGCCCTTCGACCACCCCCGCGTCTTCTGGCACCGGCAGGAGAACAAGGGCAAGCGCGGGGCCCAGGTCACCGTGCTGCGGCACCTCCAGGAGCAGGGCAGGCACTTCGAGTTCGTCCTCACCATCGACTCGGACGGCGAGCCCTTCCCGGACGCGCTCGAACAGCAGCTGCGGGCCATGAGCAACCCGCGGATCCAGGCCACCACCGGCATGATCTACGTTCGCAACTTCGAGGAGACCTGGGTCTCCCGGGCCGCGGACATCGACATCGGCACCTCGTGCGTGATGATGCGGTCCTCGCGCTCCATGCTCGGGGCCCTGGAGACGACGTCGGGTGCGCTCGCGCTCTACCGGGCCGAGCTGCTCTACGACCACCTGGACGCCTACGAGGTCGAGTGCGGCACCGGCGACGACCGCTGGCTGGCGCTGCGGGCGCTGATGCGCGGCGAGGTCGTAGCCGTCAACGAGGCCGGAGTCGTCACCGACATGCCGACCACGCTGCGGAAGACCTACCGGCAGCGGCTGCGCTGGGCCCGGTCGTGGTGGTGGATGCTGCCGTTCGTGTACGCGCGGCTGTCGCCGAAGCAGCTCATCTCGCCGACCTTCGGCCTGCTGCAGCTCGTCATCACGCCGGTGATGCTGGCCTGGACCGTCGTCATGACGCTGCTGACCCTGGGCGGGCGGTACCACAACCCGGGCGTGGCGCTGGTGTACCTCGGCGTGTACCTGGTGGTCCGGTACGGGCAGTCGGGGCTGTACGTGCTGATGCGGCCGGACATGACCGCGCGTCAGCGCTGGCGCTCCTGGCTGGTCGGCACCCCGGCGGCCGTGTTCATGAACATCGTGCTGCTGTGCCCCACCCGCTACTGGGCCCTGTTCAAGCTGCGCGACAACGCCTGGCAGTCGCGGGGGCTGACAGCGAGGACGGCGCTGCCGCAGGGCGGTCGTCACCGTGCCGGTCCGAAGAACCTGCAGAAGGCCTGAGGAGACCGGGCGGCGGTCCGCGATGAGTTTCGGGCGTGGGGGCGGTCTATGGATGCAACAGGGCCGCCCCGGCCCCAGGACGCACGGGAGATCGCATGACCACCGTCGTGATGCACAACGTCGTCTCCGTGGACGGCTTCATCGCCGACGCCGACGACCAGGTCGGGCCGCTCTTCGAGTGGTACGGCAACGGCGACGTCCCGCTCAACGAGTACGCCAAGGTGTCCCGGGCCTCCGCCGACTACGTGGGACCGGCCATGGCGAGCATCGGCGCGCTGGTCGTCGGGCGGCACGTCTTCGACATGACCGACGGGTGGGGCGGCGTCCCCCCGGCCGGCGAGCACCTGGTGGTCGTGTCGCACCGGCCCCGGCCCGAGGGGTGGCACCCCGAGGCGCCGTTCCACTTCGTCGACGGCGTGGCGGAGGCGGTCGCCAAGGCCAGGGAACTCGCCGGTGCGGACCCGAACGGCATCGACCGGGTCCTGCACCTGCGCTACCGCGTGCGGCGGCAGCCGTGACCGTCCACGAGGAGAGGTCGACCGGCATGGATCCACAGACCGCGGCCGGCGAGGATCCGCAGACCGCCGCCCGCATGGACCCACAGACCGCCGCCGGCAAGGTGCTCTGGCACTTCTCGATGTCGCTGGACGGCTTCGTGGCAGGCCCCGGCCACTCGATGGACTGGATGACGGGGGTGACGTTCCGCCCCGGCCTCGTCGAGGAGTACGCCGGGACGACCGGCGCGGTGCTCGGCGGCCGGACCGGCTGGGACGCCTACCCCGACCCCGGCGGGATCTACGGCGGCGCCTGGCAGGGACCCGTCTTCGTGCTCACGCACCACCCGGAGGACGCCCACCCCACCCCCGGGGTGACGTTCCTGAACTGCGACGTCGCCGAGGCGCTCCGCATCGCGCTGGAGGCCGCCGACGGGAAGAACGTCGAGGTCTTCTCGCCGACCATCGGCCGGCAGCTCCTGGAGCGCGGGCTGATCGACGAGATCGACCTGCACATCGTGCCCGTCCTGCTCGGCGACGGAATCCGGCTGTTCGACAACGCCGGGGGCGCACCCGTACGGCTGGAGCTGCTCGTCGGCAGCGACCCCAGGGCGGCCGTCGACGTGCGGTACAGGCCGGTGCGGTCGAGTGACGGAACCCCGCCTCCCGACCGCCCCGGAAATTAACCGAACTCACGTACAACCCTTACGTCCCCACGTGGGTCTCCTGATCGCCGACCACCCGTGAACGCCCGGACAACTCCCGGCGAACAGGGCCGGTCCCGGCACCTCATCGACGGTGGATGCCCGCCAGGCATCCCGCATGCCGCAGGAGACCCAGCATGCCCCAGCACGAGCGACGCGCCCCCGGGCGCCCTCACCCGCGCCCCGCACCACCTCGGGACTCCGCAGCCACGCCCTGGGCCGGCCCCCTCTCCGCCTGAGCCCTGCCCCCTCTCCCCCGGAGCCCCGCTTGCGCAAGCGCACCCTCATCCTGGCCGCGGCCCTCACCACCGGCCTCCTCACCGCCACCCCGGCCTCCGCCGCCCCCTCCGGCCTCGCCGGGGACTTCAACGGCGACGGATACCGGGACGTCGCGGCCGGCGCCCCCTGCACCGACGTCGGTCCGGCCTCCTGCGCCGGCGCGGTCGTCGTGCTGTACGGCTCGGCGTCCGGTGTCTCGGCCGCCCGCAGGGCCGTCATCACGCAGAACTCCGCGGGCGTCCCCGGCACCGCCGAGTCCGGCGACCTGTTCGGCGCCGCCCTGGCCGCCGGCGACCTCGACCGGGACGGCTACTCGGACCTCGTCGTCGGCGCCTCCAACGAGAGCATCGGCGACCGGGACGGGGTCGGGTCCGGCACCGTCCTGTGGGGCAGCGCCTCGGGCCTGACCAGCGGCAAGGGCCTGCCGCAGCCGTCGACGCTCGCCGAGTACGGCAACTTCTCCCGGGGCATCGCAGCCGACGACTTCGACGGCGACGGCGACCCGGACGTCACACTCACCGGCCAGAGCCACACCCGCATCTACCGGGGCCCCTTCACCCGGGCCGGCGGCCCGTCGAGCCACTCCGTCGTCGGCGAACTCGGCACGACGTACGAGGTGATCGCCGGGGACATGACCGGCGACGGCGCGGCCGAGCGCGTCTACCCGTTCAACGTGGACGGCGACACCGGCGGCCAGATCAACTACTTCCGCTGGACCGGCACGACGTACAAGATGGCCGAGCTGCCGAACGCCGACGGCTACCCCGGTTCCATCGGCGACATCGACCGCGACGGCTACGGCGACCTCGTCCTCGGCGACCACACCGACCCCTACGACCTCAAGCCCGGCGGCCACAAGGGCGGCCAGATCACCGTCTGGTACGGCGGCCCCACCGGCCCCGACCCGGCGCAGCGGCCGACCGTGATCCACCAGGACACCGCGGGCGTGCCCGGCGCGGGCGAGACCGACGACGGTTTCGGCCGGGCCGTGAGCACCGGGGACATCAACGGCGACGGGTACGCCGACGTCGTGGTCTCCGCCCCGGGCGAGGACCTCGGCGCGGCGAAGGACGCGGGCTCGGTGACCGTGCTGTTCGGCTCCGCCGCCGGCCTGACCACCACCGGCGTGAAGTCGTACACCCAGGACACCGCCGGGGTGCCCGGCTCCGCCGAGTCCTGGGACGGCTTCGGTTCCGCGGTCGCCCTGAAGGACGTGACCAGGGACAGCCGGGCGGACCTGGTCGTCGGCGTCGCCGGCGAGAACTCCACGGGCGGCCTGTGGACCCTGCGCGGCTCCGCCTCCGGCCTGACCACGAGCGGCGCGCAGGGCATCACCACCACCGCCGTCTCCCTCAAGTCCGGCTCCGGCCTCGGCTCCGTCGTCGCCCAGTGACAGCCTGCCGACTGCCGCGCGGCTCCCTGATCGCCCAGTGACAGCCCGTCGACCGCCGCGCGGCTCGGCGTCCGCCCCGACCTCCGGGGGCGCGACGGCGTGCGCCCGGAACACGGCGGGTGTGCCCGGCGGCTGCGAGAACGACCGCACCCACCTCTCGACCAGTACCTCCGACCCGACAGGGACCCCGATGCGCAAGCGCACCCTCCTCCTGGCCACGGCCCTGACCACCGGCCTGCTCACCGCCCTGCCCGCGCAGGCGGCCACCGCCGCCCCCGCCGGCGGCCCGACCGCCGACTTCAACGGCGACGGCTACGGCGACGTCGCCTTCGCCGCCCCGTACGCCAAGGTCGACGGCCAGGGCATGGCCGGCTACGTCGCCGTCGTCTACGGCGGCGCCACCGGCCTCGACCCGGCCAAGCGCACGGTGGTCAGCCAGAACACCGCCGGTGTGCCCGGTGCCGCCGAGGCCGAGGACACCTTCGGCGACGCCCTCGCCGTGGCCGACCTCAACGGCGACGGCTACACCGACCTCGCGGCCGGCTCCTCCGGCGAGGACGTCGGCACGGACACCGACGGCGGCTCCGTCACCGTGCTGTGGGGCTCGGCGAGCGGCCTGAAGAACGGCACCACGATCAAGGACCCGGCGGTCTCCGGACACGACCACTGGGGCCGGCTGCTGACCACCGGCGACTTCGACGGCGACGGCAAGGCCGACCTGGCCGTCGGCACCGGCTCCTCCCACGTCTACGTCGTCCGCGGCCCCTTCACCACGACCGGTACCAGCGGCGCCGCGCGGAAGATCGGCACGCCGGAGACGGCGTACAGCGTCGACGCCATGGACGCGGGCGACACCAACGCCGACGGCAGGTCCGACCTCGCCCTCACCTACCGGGTCCGGCTGAACGAGGACGGGACGGGCAGCTGGTCCAAGGGCGTCGCCTACCTCGGCACCCCCACCGGCCCCGACACCTCCGTCCCCCGCCCCCTGAACGGCGGCACCTCCCTCGCCCTCGGCGACATCAACGGCGACGGCTACGACGAGATCGCCCTCGGCAACGTCTTCTCGAAGGAGGACGACCACAGCGGCAGCCTCGGCGGTCAGGTCGTCGTCATCCGCGGCTCGGAGGGCGGCCCGGTCAACGGCGACGCTCCCATGGCGGAGCTCACGCAGGACTCCGAGGGCGTACCCGGCGGCGACGAGGCGGGCGACGGCTTCGGCGGCGCGGTCTCCATCGGCGACACCAACGGCGACGGCTACGGCGACCTCGCCATCGGCGTCGTCTTCGAGGACGTCTCCACCACCGAGGACACCGGCGCCACCGTCCTGATGAACGGCTCGGCCACCGGCGTCTCGCGCACCGGCGCCCGCACCTTCACCCAGGCCACCGCCGGCGTCCCCGGCTCGGCCGAGGCCATGGACTACTTCGGCTCCGACGTCCTGCTGGCCGACCTGACCAAGGACGGCCGCGCCGAGTTCACCATCACCGCGGGCTTCGAGGACGAGGGCGTCGGCGCGCTCACGACCCTGCGCGGCTCGGCCACCGGCCCCGTCACCGACGGCGCCCGCTCCTTCGGCCCGGGCAGCCTCGGCCAGACCCGCTCGTACGGCGCCTTCGGCACCGGCCTCATCGGCTGACGCACCAGGGAGACACCATGCGCAGAACCACCACGACCGTCCTGGCCGCCGCCCTGCTGGCGACCGGCGTCACCCCCGTGTTCCTCACCGCCCCCGCCTCCGCGGCGGTGGCGAAGCACTACGACGACTTCAACGGCGACGGCCGCCGCGACCTGGCCTACGGCGGCTACAACGGCGACGGCCGCGAGGGCGGCACCGTCACCGTCCTCTACTCCACCGCCACCGGCCCCGACACCTCCCGCGTCCAGCGCGTCCACCAGGACAGCGCCGGCATTCCCGGGTCCGGCGAGGAGGACGACCAGTTCGGCGAGTCCCTCGCGAGCGCCGACCTCAACAAGGACGGCTACGCGGACCTCGTCGTCGGCAACCCCACGGAGCACGTGGGCGCCGACGACTACCGCGGCACCGTCACCGTCGTCTGGGGCTCCAAGTCCGGCCTGTCCGGCGGCACCAACCTCGCGCCCGTCGGCGGCGCTGCCGGCCACTTCGGCCGCGACCTGGCCACCGGCGACTTCACCGGCGACGGCTCCCCCGACCTGGCCGTGATCGGCGGCGAGGAGGCGTGGCTCTACCGCGGCCCCTTCACCAAGTCCGGCACCACCGGCAAGGTCAGCAAGATCGACAAGGGGTCCGGGGGCTGGTACTCCTCCGCCCTCGCGGCCGGCAAGGTCGACGGGGACGGCCGGACGGACCTCGTGGTGATCGGCACGGAGATCACCGGCAGCGACATCCGCGAGCGCGCCTGGTACCTGAAGGGCACGTCCACCGGCCTCACCTCGGGCGCGTCCCGGTCCCTCAGCGACCGGCAGCAGGGCCTCTACCCGAGCCCGGTCATCGGCGACTTCGACAAGAACGGCTACGGCGACATCGCCCTCGGCGTACCCGACAAGGACGGCGGCAAGGGCGCGGTCACGATCTGGCGCGGCACCTCCTCCGGCCCGGGCACCTCGACCACCCTCACGCAGGCCACCTCGGGCGTCTCCGGCAGCCCGGAGGCCGGGGACGACTTCGGCTACGCGATCTCGGCCGCGGACGCGAACGGCGACGGCTACGCGGACCTCGCCGTCGGCGTGCCCCACGAGGACGTCGACGGCCGGGAGGACCAGGGCGGCGTCCACCTCTTCCGCGGCGGCTCCGGCGGCCTCACCGGCGCCCGCTCCTCGTGGATCGCGCAGACGGTGCTCGGCCCGGCCGACTCCCACACCGCCTTCGGCTACACCCTGCGCCTGCGCGACCTGACCGCCGACAGCAAGGCGGACCTGGCCGTGGGCGCGGCGAGCAGCGCGCTGCTGATGCGGGGCACCGCCACGGTGCCGACGAAGACCGGCGCGATCACCCTGCCGGAACTGGGCGGCACGCTGCCCGACTGACAGGGGGCGATGCCCGACTGTCGCGGCCGCGGGGGGCCGGGGCAAGGGACCCGGGGCGAGGCCCGTACGGCCGAACCCTGACACCCCACCTGGCCCCAAGGCCCGTACCCCTTAAGGGATGTCACAGCTCGGCCGCAAAGCCGGGCCCGGAAGCCCGGGCCCGGCACACCACCGCCGGGGACCAGGTACGTTCGAAGACGTGGCTGGATTCAGGATCGGACGCGGCCGGAACAACGGCGCTCCTCAGACGCGACCGCACAACCCTCCGAACGGGCAGCAGACGCCGCAGGGGCCGTCGTACGGCTACCCGCCGGCGCCGCAGCCGTACCCGCAGCAGCCGCCGTACGGCAACGGCGGCGGCCCCACCTGGCCGCAGCCGAACGCCGGACCCGGCGGCGGCTACGGCGGTCAGGGCGGTCACGGTGGTCACGGCGAGCCGGAGTACTTCGGCGACGGCGCGTACCCGCCCGGCCCGCAGGGCCCGCACGACCCGTACGCGGCGAACAACCCGGGCCACACCCAGGCCTTCTCGGTCGGCGAGGACCCCTACACCCAGGGCGACACCTACCGCGCCGGCTCGGCGGCCCCGCCGCCCGGCCCGATCGGCCCGCGCCTGCACTGGAAGGCCCTGCTCCGGGGGATCGTCCTCGCCCCGAACCAGACGTTCCTCCAGATGCGGGACTACACGATGTGGGGCCCGGCCCTGATCGTCACGTTCCTCTACGGCCTGCTCGCCGTCTTCGGCTTCGACGGCGCCCGCAAGGATGCGATAAACGCCACACTGTCGAACGCGATCCCGATCGTCCTGACGACGGCCGTCGCGATGGTGCTGAGCGCGTTCGTCCTCGGCGTGGTCACCCACACCCTGGCCCGTCAGCTCGGCGGCGACGGCGCCTGGCAGCCCACGGTCGGCCTCTCCATGCTGATCATGTCCCTCACGGACGCGCCCCGCCTCGTCTTCGCGATGTTCGCGGGCGGCGACGCGACGTTCGTGCAGCTGCTCGGCTGGGCCACCTGGGTCGCGGGCGGTGTGCTGCTCACCCTCATGGTCGGCCGCTCCCACGACCTGCCCTGGCCGAAGGCGCTGGGCGCGTCGGCGATCCAGCTGATCGCGCTGCTGTCGATCGTGAAGCTGGGCACGGTCTGAGGCCTGCCGCACGTACGTACGAGAAAGGGGCACCCCGGCTGGGGAGCCCCTTTCCGGCACGTCACGCCGCTCTCAGGCGTCGAGAACCTGCCCGGTGCGCCGCACCACCGGCGGTTCGACACTCCACGGGAAGTTGATCCAGTCGTCGGTCCGCTTCCACACGTACTCGCACTTCACCAGCGACTGGGACTTCTCGTAGATCACCGCGCTGCGCACCTCGGCGACGGTGTCGAGGCAGAAGTCGCGCACCAGCTTGAGCGTCTTGCCGGTGTCGGCGACGTCGTCGGTGATCAGCACCTTCTTCTCGGAGAAGTCGATGACGTTGGGAACGGGCGCGAGCATGACGGGCATCTCGAGAGTGGTCCCCACGCCCGTGTAGAACTCGACGTTCACCAGATGGATGTTCTTGCAGTCGAGGGCGTAGGCGAGCCCGCCGGCCACGAAGACACCGCCGCGGGCGATGCTCAGCACTATGTCGGGCTCGTACCCGTCGTCGGCGATGACCTGCGCGAGCTCGCGCACGGCGGCCCCGAACTGCTCGTAGGAGAGGTTCTCCCGCACAGAGCTCATGCCTGTACCGCCGCTCATGCCTGTGTCGCTCACACCTGGGTCCGATGGAAGTTGAGGAAGGACCGGGAGGCGGTCGGCCCGCGCTGCCCCTGGTACCGCGACCCGTACCGCTCGCTCCCGTACGGGAAGTCGGCGGGCGAGCTGAGCCGGAACATGCACAGCTGCCCGATCTTCATGCCCGGCCACAGCTTGATGGGCAGGGTGGCCAGGTTCGACAGCTCCAGGGTCACGTGCCCGCTGAACCCGGGGTCGATGAACCCGGCGGTGGAGTGCGTCACCAGCCCCAGCCGCCCCAGCGAGCTCTTCCCCTCCAGCCGGGAGGCGAGATCGTCGGGCAGCGTGATGACCTCGTAGGTACTGGCGAGCACGAACTCCCCCGGGTGCAGGATGAACGGCTCGTCCCCCTCCGGCTCCACGAGCCGGGTCAGGTCCGCCTGCTCGATGGAGGGGTCGATGTGGGGGTACCGGTGATTCTCGAACACCCGGAAGTAGCGGTCCAGCCGCACATCGATGCTCGACGGCTGCACCATCGCGTCGTCATAGGGATCGATCCGCACGCGCCCGGCGTCGATCTCGGCCCGGATGTCCTTGTCTGAGAGAAGCACGCCCCGAGGATACGCAAGGCGCGCGGAGCGCCCACAACCGGACGACTCCGCGCGCCTGCGCTGCTTGCTGCTGTCGCTCTGTCCGCTACCGCTTCTGGTAGCTCACGGGCACCACGCTCCTCAGCCGCGCACAGCGCGGACACCGAAGAAGCCGGCCGGGGCCGAGCCGCTCGGCCTGCTGCATCGGGAACGAAGCGGTGGTGAACACGTGCCCATCCGCACAGCGGACGACGGTGCGCTCCATCAAGTCCAAGAGTCCCTTCCCCAAGAGCCGCGTCTGGCTGCTGCTTGCCTGACGACAAAAGCCACAGTACGGGATCAAAGGGACGGCCCTCCAGGCGGCACTCCGGTCCCGCCCGGACCCTCCTCGACGCCCACACGGTACGCCCCAACTCGGTTCCCGCGCAGCCGCATCCCAGTCCTGAAACACCCTCAGGCCCCGCGGCACGAACACCGGGGGCCTGGCATGAGGTAGAGTGGGCGAGCATTCGGACACCGACTCCGGTCGGCGTCTTACGCGGGTGTAGTTTAATGGTAGAACATCAGCTTCCCAAGCTGAGAGCGCGAGTTCGATTCTCGTCACCCGCTCCATGTGAAACCCCCAGGTCAGAGACCCGGGGGTTCTTTGTTGTCTAGACCGGTGGGCCGGTCGCGCACCATAACCGCACCACTAGCTCTCGGCAGCCTCCTCGCTGTGGTGCGCTGGGTCGCCCTTGTGGCACTTCGCACGCTCGGCGCGCACGAGGTCGTCGAGCCCGGCAGCCACCTCCCGCTGCCGCTCCTCGTCGGAGTGCTGGTAGATCAGCGCCGCCTTCTCGGAGGACTGCCCGGCACGCACCATCGTGTCCTTGAGGGTGGCGCCGGAGCGGGTCGACAGGGTGTGCCCGGTGTGACGGAGATCGTAGAAGCGGAAGCCGTCCGGGAGACCGGCGACCGTGCGAGCCCGGCGCCACTTCCGACCGAAGGAGGTACGCCGGAACGGCGCGCCCTTCTCCCCTACGAAGACCAGACCATCCGGCCCCTTCTCGGCGTACCAAGCAAGGTGTCGCTTCACCTCCTTGTGGAGGAAGGCCGGAGGACGACCGTGCGAATGCCCGCATCGGATTTGGTATCGCTGGGAGCGCGTCTGCCGTTCGTTCGCTCGGGCTCGGCGACGCGGACGCGGATGACTAGGTTGTCCAGGTCGACGTCTCGGCGGCGAAGGCCGGCCAGCTCCTCCGGTCGCATCGGACCGTACGCGCCCAGGTAGACCATGAGGCGCCAGCGGATGCCGATCGCGTCGGCGAGCGCGTCGACCTGGGCCACAGAGGCGATACGACGTTCGGCGGCTGACTCCTTACCCGCGCCCTTGATCCGGCACGGATTGCGGCTGATCAGGTCGTCATCCACGGCCGTCTCCAGGATGGCTTTGAGGAGGCGGTACGCCTTGGCTACGGCTGTCTTGGCCCCGGTGGTGCGGAGTCGCTCCGCTCGCCACTCGCGGACGCGGGGAGCCGTGATCTCGTCCAGGTCGAGCGCGCCGAAGGCCGGGAGGATGTACAGGCGCAGGAGATGCTTGTACAGGTCGTCGGTGCGAACGGACAGCTCCCGCTCCTCGACCCACTTCTCGGCGTACACACGGAAGTTGACGGCTCCGGCATCAGGGGCGCGCCAGTCCCCGCGGCTGAGGTCGGCCTCTACCTGGGAGAGCCAGATCTCGGCGTCCTTCTTGGTGTCGAAGGTCTCGTCCGCCCGAATGCGCTCACCGTTGGGCCCGAGGTACGACGCGGTCCAGCGGCCGGACCTGTACTGCCGCACCGCACCGAAGCGGCGACGCCTCCCCTTCTTGTTCGCCATCAGGCAGCCCTCCGAAGTGCGGCGCGACGAGGCTTGATCGGCTCGACAGTCCTGGACCGAACAAACTCCTCGACCGCGCTCTCAGGGATGCGGACGTGCCGGCCAACCTTCACGTACCGGATGCGCCGTTCCTCGATGAGCCGCCGGGGGAAGCGGGGAGTCGTACCGAGCAGCTCGGCGACCTGGTCGACGGACAGGTACCGGTCGTTCATGTAGTGGGCTCTCCTAATTCCTCCTTAAGACGGTCGATCGTGTGCTGGCTGAGCGGGGGATGCCTGCGGTTCTCCTGGCCATTGACGCCTCACGGAAGAGCGGCGCCCGTAGGACGCTACGCAACGTGACTGCCGCGTGAACACCGGGCAGATACCTGCTGCGCTTCTGGCCCGCAGGCCTTGAGACAGAGCGGTACACCCGGTGTTCTCGGACCAGCACGACATCGCGTCACAACCGAGACAACCCTTGCGCGGCCGAGGTGTGAGCCAGCCCGGCCGTAGTGACCTCTTCGTCGCTTCGCGAGCCAGCGAGCTCTCCTTGAGACAGAGGCCGGCTGGGTGCAGGCGCCATGAACGGCTGGTGAGATGGCGGACGGATCAAGTCCTGGAATTAGGTCGCCGCATGGCCCGCACCGGCTTCACCCACAACACCGCGCGCATGGAGGACACCGTGAAGGTCTTCTGCGGGATCGACTGGTCCGAACACCACCACGATGTCGCCCTGGTCGACGACACCGGCACACCGCTGGCCCAGTGCCGCATCACCGATGACGCCACCGGCTACACCCAACTTCTGAGTCTGCTCACCGAATACGGCGACAGTCCCGCACACCCCATCCCCATTGCCATCGAGACCAGCCGAGGCCTCCTCGTCGCTGCCTTGCACAACGGCCACCGGCAGGTCTTCGCAATCAACCCGCTCGCCGTCGCCCGCTACCGAGACCGCCACACGGTTTCCCGCACCAAGTCCGACCGCGCTGACGCGCTAGCGCTTGCACACATCCTGCGCACCGACATGCACCGTCACCGCCCACTGCCGAACGACAGCGACCAGGCCAAAGCCATCACGGTCCTGGCCCGCGCCCAACAGGACGCCGTCTGGAACCGCCAGCAGATCGCCAACCAGGCACGCTCGCTCCTACGCGAGTACTACCCGGCCGCTCTGGAAGCCTTCCAGAGCAGAAAAGGCGGACTGACCCGACCCGACGCCCGCCAGGTGCTGACCATGGCACCCACCCCGGCCCAAGCCGCCCGCCTCACCCTCGCCCAACTCCGCAGAGCCCTCACACGAGCCGGCCGCAGCCGGAACATCGACACCGACGCCCATCAACTACACGCCCTCTTCCGCACGGGCCGACCCCGCCAGCCCACACCCGTCGAACACGCCATGGGCCGACAACTGCTCGCCCTGCTCACCCAACTGGACGCCGCCTGCCAAGCCACCGACGACCTCACCACCGCCGTCGACGAACAACTCCGCACACATCCCGACGCCCAGATCCTGCTCAGCTTCCCCGGCCTGGGACCCCAGCTCGCCGCCCGCATCCTGGCCGAAATGGGAGACGACCACACACGCTTCTCCAACGCCCGCGGCCTGAAGGCATACGCCGGATCCGCACCCATCACCCGCTCATCAGGCAAGAAACGCTACGTGGGCCGCCGCTACATCAAAAACGACCGCCTCTGCCACGCCGGCCACCTCTGGGCCTTCGCCTCCTTAAGCGCCTCACCAGGAGCCAAAGCCCACTACCAACGCAGACGCGACCACGGCGACTGGCACGCCGCCGCCCAACGCCACCTCTTCAACCGCTTCCTCGGACAGCTCTACCACTGCCTCCAAACCCGACAGCCCTACAACGAAGAGCAAGCCTTCGGCCCCACCCCTTGACGCCTTAACAGCGTGAGATGTCTGTCTCCGCCCCGCTCCAGCCCGGCCGGCGCCCGGGCCCCGCTCAGAGCAATCAGCCGCCTGATGCCAGAGAAGGGGTACGTTGTGGCTGGGGCAGTCGGCTCCACGGCTTTACGGAGCCAATTTGGCGCGAGCCGCGAAGATCATGGCCCCAACGTCGTGCTTTACCAGGCAGGTCCACAGACTGCCCGACGCGCCATCAGCTTACGGGGCCAAGATCACTCGCGCCAAAGCAGCGCCACCCCAAAGCCGCTCCACCGACCTCACGTACCAAACACTGCCCTTGAGTGACACCTCGCGGGCGCTAGGTTGCCCCTGCATGCTCCTCGGCTGAGGTGAGCATTTCTCGAATCATTAGAACTTGAGGAGAGTCTTTTTCCTGCGCTTTATCCAAAAGCGCACGAGCGCGGACCAGATCGCCATCCCTAAGCGCCAAGAAGGCGAGCATGTGATAGACGTCTTCCCCGGCTTCCTCAGCCTTGGTCAAATACTTGCGTGCCACACAATAATCTCTCCTATACAGATAAAGCTGACCAAGATGGAATAGGGCATGGCTTTCACCATTCTCAGCAGCTTCTACGTATAGCTTACGCGCCGCCTTGCTTTTCCCTTGCCTCTCATAGAGAAATCCTAGAGAGACTGCACCTCGATAGTTTCCATCATCCATGGCTCGCCGATACCAAAGCATGGCTTTGTTTGGCTCACCGAGCGCCTCTTGAACCATTCCCATCTCGACGTAATACTCGCGTTTACTCAAGGCTAGGGCCCGATTGATCCAAGTCAGCGCCTCTCGCGGCGCTCCCTTCCTACGGCAGATAGCCGCCAGATTAGCCATCGCACGCGTATCACCCTCGGAAGCAGCCTCGCGGAGTAGCTTTTCAGCCTCCTCTTTACGGCCTTGATCCGACAACATCAGGGCTAGATTGTTTTTCGCATACTCCGAGCCCGCAGCGATTGACCGCCTATAGAACGTTTCAGCTTCCTCATGACGACCAGTTCTGGCGAGCAAGCCGGCCAAATTGAATACTACGTGCCCATCATCCGCCTTTTCTAGACGGCTTCTGTAAAGCGACTCCGCCTCCTCGAGCTGACCCAACTTCTCGAGGATGCCTGCCAGGTTGTTCGCCGATTGCTCATTTCCTGCTTCTAGCGCACGCCGGTACGAGGCGGAAGCAGAATCCAAGGCATCCTGCTTCTCTTGCGCAACGCCCAGGTAGAACCAAGCATCGTTGTTACCGTCCCCAAGTGCATCTTGGAGCCATTCTTCAGCCTTTTGGTACTCGCTCTGCTTGATGCAGAGTTGTCCCATCAGCATCTTTGCAACTGACGGCGTCTTCGACATGAACGAAACGAAAAGCTCTCTCGCTTCGTCCCACTCTTCGCGGTCGAGCAGGTAGTGCCCGAGGTTGCGCATCGCGTGGGCGTCACCTTCTTGGGCAGCCTCACGGAACCATGTAGCTGCCTCGTCCTCACGCCCATTCCTGGCCAGGACGAGACCTAGATTGTTTCTTGCTACGTTACTTCCCTGCTCGATCGCCCTGAGGTACCAGAATTCAGCATCCTCCAATTTATTTTGCTTTGCAGCAATGTATCCCAGGTGGAAAGAGCCGTCCGATATGCCAGCAGCGGCTAGGCGTTCATATGCCCGCGTCGCGAATTCATACTTCCTAGCCTTTTCGGCCCGATGGCCGACTGAATGAACCACTTCAAGAGCGAAGTCGTCAATAGCTGCGGTCCATACCTCATCCGGCAGATCTCGATTTTTTCTGCCGCGAGCAAGAGCACCGGCCAGGTATTCAAAAGCCCTGTACATGTCGTCCCGAACCGGAACGAGCAGGCTACTCGTCGCATGCAAAGGTTCCAGAGCCCAGTGAAAAGCGTCGAGGATCGACTCAGGACGGAGGCGTACACCACCGCGCGCTTCGAGGTAAACAGAATGGAGGCGTTCTAGAAGCTGTCTTGATACAGGTTCTTGGATGCCCGCACGATGTAGATCAACAGCAGCCGAAACCAGAGCGGCTCCACGTGGATGCAAACCCGGAGACCAGGCATTCTGCCATTCGAGATAAAGTTGTGGACCAGCAGCTAGGTACTCCGCTACGCCGTATTCTGTGGCATAACGACTAGCGTCAATCACCCTGGGGTCATTGGACAGCTTTGCTCTGCCTACCTCATCGGCACTCCACTGCCGATCCACGAATAGTATGTGCGCCCTGGCTGTGACTGCTCTTGCCGCCCTAGCAAGGACCCGACTCTCCTGACTGAGCCCCCTTTCGTGGCGCGGCGAGAGCACATCTAGTTGATCGGCACGCATTGTGCCTATTAACACGGCGCCTGACTTCAGGGCTTCGTCCAGTGACGCAGTAGGTATGAACGGCGGGCTCAAGAATCGGTCAAGTTCATCGAGCCAAATTACCTTCTCTTGCGACCGCGAAAAGGCCACGCACTCCTCAAACTCGGATCCATCTTCCGGCCGGAATGCGAGGTAATCCGGAAACTTTGCACTGACAGCCTCGAACGCGCTCCGAGACTTCCCTGAAGTCGGGTCGCCTACCAGGAGGACAAAAGTTCCAGGTCTCAGAATGGAGTGAAGGTCATCGTCGATGTCTCGACGAACGTATTTTGGATACTGATTTCCGTTCCACGTGGCAGCGGGATGAACACCGAAGCTGACAGGACTCTCAAAATCCTGAATCTTGCGGCTACTATCCAGCGCTAGCAGGTGGGCCTTACTAGCTAAATCCTCCGGTGACCTCACTCCTCCACTAGCATAGTAAATCTGGATGCCGTGACTTTGTTGGAACGCTGTGCCGTGGTCATGGACATCGGAATGTTGAGCTGACGAAGGAGGGGCTAGGGTCTCGTCATCAGGTTCCATTTTCAGTCTGCCCGGTAATTCTGAGTTCCGGAGATCTGCTGAAAATTCACAGCATTATCCCGAACTGTTGCGTTTTGCGAAATCTGCTCCGCGTTGACTGTCGCATTGCTTGCCTGCACGTCGCCAAGCAGTTCCTTCAAGGGAGCAATGGTGTTCGGGTCTTTTGTGATCGCCGCGCACAATAGCGCAACCATCTCGGCATGCTTCTGTTGAAGCGTTTCTTGAGAATCATCAGAGATGAGCCGGAGACGCATTTCGTCTAGGTGCTCTTCCGCCGCGTGAGGATCTTCGAGGCTGCCACCAACTATGCGCGCCAAGCGTCCCTTGAAGGATTGCCATCCATCAGAAACCATCACGGTCAGTAGTGCTTGCGCGGCCGGCACTGCAAACTGAGCGATTTCCAACTCGTTCATGTCCCCCACCCCTGGTACACGGATCCCTAGGCCAAGGTTAGCGCTGAAGCGAGTGCGTGTCGCAAGGTTCTTGCAAGGACGACTCAGCGACCAACACGTACCCGCCGATGCTGAGCGTTCCGTGCCAGGTAGCAGGGAAACCTAGGTATAGCCGGGGCGACTCGGAGTGCGACCGGGCTCCAACACCACTCCCCCGCAGTGCTGCAACAAACAACAGCGGAGGCTTACGGCCCCCCGGAGGGCGGCGATGCGTGATCAGCTTGGGATGTGGAGACCATCATCGCCAGCGGCATAGCCGTCTTGGGGACGCTGCTCGGTTCGGGGATCACTCTGGCGTTCCAGCAGCGCACCACCGACAGGAGCCACCAGTTCACCCGCCGCGAGAAGCTGCAGCAGAGCGACTCGATGCCTACTCTGCCTACGCTGGCGCGTTGGTCAACTACCGCCGCTGCCTGGTGCACCTCTGGTTCTGCGAGCACGAACAACCACCACCGGAGGACCCCGACACAGTGCGGATCCGTGCCTACGACCTACGCTCCAACGCCCAAGAAGCACTGTTCCGAGTGCAGATGCTCACCGATGACGAGACGCTGAGCCGGTCCGCAGAGGACGTGCTCGCAGACGTTACTGCGCTGTCCAAGACAGACAGCAGAACAGAACTCGGCGATGCCAGGGTACGGACCCGTGACGACATCAGCCGACTGGTCAGGGCAGCCAAGCAGCACCTCTGAGGCACTTGCAGTCGCGCCGGTTCGTAGAAGCCGTCACGCCGACGGCGACCGCACCACAAGCGCACCAGATCGAGCGGGGAGCAGCAGGGAATCACGGTGAAAGCAGCCGGTGCCCGCAGAGGTGGTGAACCTGCCGTTCGAACAGGTCAGCGCCCACAGCAGGCCCTCGATGTCCGCAGCTTCCCAAGCTGAGAGCGCGAGTTCGATTCTCGTCACCCGCTCCATGCGAAACCCCCAGGTCAGAAGCCCGGGGGTTGTTTGTTGTCTAGTCCAATTTGAGGGTGGCGTGCCCTTACGGCGATCGACAGAGCCGGTCAGGTTCCGTCGATGAGCCGCTCGGCAACGTGCCAGCCGGGATGCCCTGGCCAATCCCGCAGGAACCGTCCGAGTCTCCGGGGTACTTGATCCACAGCAGGTAATCGGCTCCGGCGACACCGATCGAGCTGGGGATGCCGAGGCGACGGCCAGCCGGATTGCACCAGTTGACGTGCTGGCCGACCGCGTCCATGGCACCGTTGCCGTTTCGGGCGGTGTCCACCACGAAACCCTTCCCGGCCACGCCGAGCCGCGCCAATGTTCGAGCGCTACTTGGGCACGCCGGCGCCCAATCGTCTCGAATACCGAGACCCATTTCAGGTCAACTGGGCCAGCGTTGATGCTGCTATGCATGGAGTCGCCTCTTGGAGGAGCGCGGCTTGGCTCCTACCACCGTGGGCCGTTACGACCGGACCGGCACCGCGTCAGGCGGGCACCGAGGGCGAGGCCCCTCGGAAGTCCCTGCGCAACGGCATGCCGGACCGGCCGTCATCGCCGGTCCTGACCGCCAGCACCTGGTTGACGCCCATCGCGTTGTTCTCGAACCCGACCGCCGAGGCCGCCATGTAAAGGCGCCACACCCGCGCCCGCCCGGGCGAGGTCAGCTCGACCGCCTCGTCCCAGTGCGCTTCGAGGTTGGCCACCCACTCACGCAGCGTGAGGGCATAGTGCTCGCGCAGGGACTCGACGTCGCGCACCTCGAAGCCCGCTTCCTCCAGCAGCGACACGGTGGAGCCGACGGGAGCCAGCTCGCCGTCGGGGAAGACGTACCGGTCGATGAAAGGATCCATTCGGTACTTGCCTTCGTCCCGCACAGGGCGCCGCGCTATCTGGTGGTTGAGCAACCGCCCGCCGGGCTTGAGCAGTTGGTGCAGTATGTCCGCGTACGCGCGGTACCGCTTCCCGCCCACGTGCTCGGCCATGCCGATGGAGGAGATCGCGTCGAAGGGGGAGTCGTCGATCTGCCGGTAGTCCTGCACCCTGATCTCCACCCGGTGCTCAAGCCCCGCCGCGGCGACACGCTCGCGAGCCAGCGCCGCCTGCTCGTCCGAGATGGTGACCCCGACGACCCGTACGCCGTAGCGTTCGGCCGCGTGCATGGCCAGCGAGCCCCAGCCGCAGCCCACGTCCAGCAGCCGCTGCCCCTCGCGCAGGGCGAGCTTGCGGCAGACCAGGTCCAGTTTGGCCTCCTGGGCCCGCTCCAGGGTGTCGCCGGAGCCGGAGGAGGGGTCGCTCTGCCAGTAGGCGCAGGAGTAGACGAGCGAGGGGCCCAGCACCAGGGCGTAGAAGTCGTTGCCCACGTCGTAGTGGTGACTGATGGCCGCCTTGTCACGGCGCAGGCTGTGCGCGGGACCGCGACGGCGCACCACCTCTTCGGCGGGCGGTGCCGGCGGGAGCCCGATCCCCGCGAGGCCGAGCGTTCGGCGCACCGTACGCAGGCTGGCGGGTGTGGTCAGCACGCTCAGCGCCCGGCGGAGCGCCGCCGTGCGGCTGCCGGGCTCGTCCCGTTCCCACAGCAGCGTCGAGATTCGCTTCAGCAGTTCGTACAGGTCGCCGTCGACTTCGAGGTCTCCGGCCACCCAGGCGCGGGCGAGCCCCAGCTCGCCCGGCCGCCACAGCAGACGCCGCAGGGCGTCAGGGTCGCGCAGGACGAAGGCCGGCCCGTCCTCGGGACCGGCCGTGCTGCCGTCCCAGAGGCGGATTCCCACGGGCAGGGGGAGACCCAGCACCTGTTCACTGAACCGGGCCAGAACCGCTGCGGCTGCTTCGGCCATGCGTATCCTCACAGTCCAACCAAGGGGCCCCGCCCGTTTCGTACTGCGGTGGGCCTGGCAAGGTTCCACCGCGGCGCGGCCGGCGCCGGTGAGTATATGCAGACATTGATTGAAACCTGAACAGGTCTTTTTTAGGCAGCCGATGGGGGCATGGTCGGGTTATCCGGTCCGGGTCACGACAGGATCCCTGCGTCAGGCCGCCGCGACCGCGGCTCCCCTCTCCTCCGCCAGCCGCAGCGCCGGCCGTGAAGCCCCGCTGGGGACCGGAGCCGCGGTGCGGCGTCGTGATCGGGGGCGGCGACCTCAGGCCATGGCCAGGACGGCTGAGACCAAGGCCCGCAGGCAGACGCGCTCGGCTTCCTCGTCCGGCAGGGAGAGGTGCTGCATCGTCAGTCCGTCGAAGCCGGCCAGGAAGAACCTCGCGATCGTCTCGGCGGGCTGGCCGAGCTGGTGACCGGTGCGTTCGGCGGCCTGGTCGACCAGTTTCGTCGTCACTGCCAGGACCTCGCTGTAGTGGCTCTGAAGAGCCTCCTTCAGGTGTGGCGTACGCATGGCGAACATGCTCAGCTCGGTGAGCAGCTGGTGCGAGGCGGGCTGTTCGAGCACGGTCCGCCAGAGCGCTTCGGCGAGCGTGACGATGGTTTCCTCGAAGCTCGCGTCCGGGGGCGCGGCTTGTGTCACCTGGGTGATCAGGTCGTGCGTGAGCTGTTCCATGACGGCCCGGTACAGCTCCTCCTTCGTGCCGAAGGTGTAGTGCACGGTCGCCTGTGCCACGCCGAGCTCGGTGGCGATGGCGCGGGTGCTGCCGGCGGCGACGCCCTCCCTGGCCATGAGGGCGATGGCCGCCTTGATCAGTTGGGGGCGGCGCTCCGCCGCGGACACATGAGCCATGACACGATTCTATCCGACTCAGTCTGTCGATCAGGTCGCTCGACAAGGCCAGGAACCGCCGCCTGTCAGAGGGCGATCCTCGATGCCTCGGAACGGAGCAGGACGTCCGGGGTGGTCATGAGGTGCGCCCACCGGCTCTGGACCGGGCGGAACTCGAAGGTGTTGGTGACGTCCTGGAGCGGGGCGAATCCGGTGCCGGTGTCGACGCGGCGCTTGAGGGGTTCGATCTCCCTGACGGTCCAGACCGAGTCGGTCTTGAGGGGGCCGAGGGTGCGGTTGCGCTCGGCGTAGGTCTTGCCGACGGTGGCGACGCCGTGGTGGTCGGTGACCTCGATGGCGCCGGCGACCCACTCGGCGTACCGGTCGGTGCGGGAGATGACGTTCCACACCCGCCCGAGGGGGCGGCGATGACGGCCTGTTCGGATCGTGGTCCCTGCCGCGCTCATCACGTGTGCCGGCGTCTTCGGCGCAAGCTCGACGACCGCTTCACCGTGCCGGGCACCGAGTCCCAGCCGCGTGGGCACGTTTCGGCAGGACACTGCCCGCAGCCCAGCCCCCGGAGCGGGCGCCCAGCTCGTCTTCACGGCCCCTGAGGGACACCGCGTCACGGACGCCCCGTACCTAGCGGCCAGGCCGGATCCGAGGCGGTGGTCGCGAAGGCGCCCCAGATCAAAGCCGTGGTAGGCCCAGGCCTTTCCGTGGCTGTCCCGGCCGACCGGAGCACGGCGATCGTGCAGGTGCAGTACTCGGTGCAGCGGGCCGAGGTACGCCCCTCGTCCCTGGACGTGATCGAACGGGCGGCCGAGAAGAGCGGGCTCAGGACCTCAGTCGGCGGCAGTGCATACGGCAGCAACGGCGCGCCCCCAGGCCCGTCATCCGGCCTCTGCCCAAGCGGTGGGTGATCGAGCGGACCACGCCGGCGAGCCGGCCGCGCTCCGCTACGGGATCGTGCCGGACGGGTGGTGATTCGCCACCCACCAGGCGGCGACCCGGGCGCGGGAGCGGAATCCGAGCTTGGCCAGGATGTGCTCGATATGGCGGTCCACCGTGCGCGGTGCACAGGCCGAGCGCCGAGGCGATCTGCCGGTTGCTCATGCCCTCGGCCACCAGCGCGGCCACCTCCTTTTCCCGGGGTGTCAGGGGACATGAGTGGGCAGCTGAGGCACTGCGCCCGGCGTCGGCCGACGCCGCCCGGGCCAATTCGACGGCACAGGCGCCTGGCGCCGACGGACCGCGCGGTGAGAGGAGCCGCCTGACGGTGTCGCCGATGCCTCGTCCAGGGCCTCGCGTGGTCCGAGAAGCGCTGTCACGTTCCCCTGCAGTCCCTGGCCCTTCGCCTCACTCACCGGCCCACGACGAGTCTCCGCACACAATTCCTTCACTCGACCACGTCAAATAACCTAGTCAGGCGACATTGTCACTCGACAATGTCTGCCTGTAGGTTGGCGGCCATCGCTTGCCAGCCGTGATCGAAAGGCACGCTCATGTCCCCTGCGCCCCTGTCCGAAACCGAGCCGATCCCCGAGCGCCCGGCTCTTCCCCTGATCGGCCATGCACTCGACATCCCCGGCGGGGCCGAAGGTCTCGCCTATGTCATGAAGGAGGCCAAGGAGCTGGGGCCGCTGTTCAAGCTCCGGATCTTCGGCACCGAGATCAACTTCGTCTCCGGCCTGGATCTCGTCTCCGAACTGGCGGACGAGAGCAGGTTCCGCAAGAACGTTCACCCCGACCTCGTGATCCTGCGGGAGATCGGCGGAGACGGGCTGTTCACGGCCTATGGCGACGAGCCCAACTGGCGCAAGGCGCACGACGTCCTGATGCCGGCGTTCTCCCTGGGCGCGATGCGGGGTTACCACGCGACGATGCTCAAGGTCGCCCGTGAGCTGATCGCCAAGTGGGACCGGGCGGCCGGGGAGCTTGCGGTGGACGTGGCCGCCGACATGACCCGGCTGACCTTCGACACGATCGGGCTGTGCGGCTTCGGCTACGACTTCGAATCCTTCCGCCGTGATGAGCCGCATCCCTTCATCACGGCGCTTGCGAGGGCACTGGACTTCGCTCAGGCCAAGGGCGAGTCCATCCCCGGGGCCGAGTTGTTCCAGTGGAAGAAGGCGGAGCAGTTCCGCAACGACGTCACCCTGATGAAGGACCTGGTCGACGATGTGATCCGGCAGCGCAGGGCGGACGGCGACCAGAGCACCGACGACCTGCTGGGCCGGATGCTGCACACTCGCGACGAGGTCACCGGCGAGCCCCTGGACGACGTCAACATCCGCTACCAGGCGATCACCTTCCTCATCGCCGGCCATGAGACCACCAGTGGCCTGCTGTCGTTCGCTCTGTACTACCTGACCAAGCACCCCGCGGTGCTGGCCCGCGCCCAGGCGGAAGTGGACGCCCTGTGGGGCGATACGGCCGACCCCGACCCGCAGTACGCGGACATCGGCAAGCTCACCTACGTCCGCCAGATTCTCAACGAGAGCCTGCGGCTGTGGCCCACGGCGCCGTCGTACGCGGTCGAGCCCCTGGCCGACACGGTCATCGGCGGCAAGTACGCCGTGCGCCAGGGCGAGTCGCTGATGGTGCTGATCCCTCAGCTGCACCGGGATCCCGCCTGGGGGGACAACGTCGAGCTGTTCGACCCGGAGCGGTTCTCAGCCGAGCGGGAGGCCGCACGCCCGGTCCACCTGTTCAAGCCGTTCGGCAACGGCGAACGGGCCTGCATCGGCCGCCAGTTCGCGCTGCACGAGGCGACGCTCGTCCTCGCCCTGCTGATCCACCGGTTCCGCCTGATCGACCACACCGACTACCAGCTCAAGATCAAGCAGTCCCTCACCCTCAAGCCCGACAACTTCACCCTGAACCTGGCCCGACGCGACAGCGGCGAGCGCCGCCTGCCCACAGCCACCGCTATCGGCGCACCCGCTGAACGAGCGCGGCCCGCCGCCCGGCGTGCGGCCGGTACGACACTGAGCGTGCTGCACGGTTCCAATCTCGGGACCTGCTCCGGCATCGCCGCTGACCTCGCCGTGGACGGTGACGAGCACGGCTTCGCCACCGCCGTCGCCCCCCTCGACGACGCCGTGGGCGAACTCACCGCCACCGGCGGCCCGGTGGTGATCGTCGCCGCCTCCTACAACGGCAGGCCCACCGACGACGCCGCCCGGTTCGTGTCATGGCTGGAGGAGTTGGAGCCCGGCTCGCTCGACGGCGTCCCCTACGCGGTGCTCGGCGTCGGCGACCGCAACTGGGCCGCCACCTACCAGCGCATCCCGACGCTCATCGACGAGCGGCTCGCCGCCGCCGGTGCGACGCCCCTGCTGGAGCGGGGCGCCGCCGACGCCGCGGGGGACTTCGCCGGCAC
Organism: Streptomyces sp. SudanB52_2052; assembly: GCF_964272415.1. Classification (NCBI taxonomy): domain Bacteria; kingdom Bacillati; phylum Actinomycetota; class Actinomycetes; order Kitasatosporales; family Streptomycetaceae; genus Streptomyces; species Streptomyces sp. SudanB52_2052. The sequence continues at coordinate 4,232,426 of NZ_OZ186796.1, forward strand.
CGTCGACCGGTGGACCGGCGACCTGTGGAACGCTCTGCTGGAGAAGTACGGGAGCCCGGTGCAGGCCGGCGCCGAACCGACCGGACAGAGCGGCGAAGCCGACGCCGACCAGGGGCTGTACGAGCTTCAGGACGCAACGGAGTCGGTCACCGGCCCGCTCGCGGCACGGCACGGCGTACAGCCGATGGAGGTGCTGGACGCCTACGAACTGGTCGACATGGACCACCCGCTCGGTCGCTCCAAGCGCTTCATCCGGCTGCGGCTGCCCGACGGCGTCACCTACCGCACCGGCGACCACCTCGCGGTGCTCCCGCGCAACCCGGCCGCCCTCGTGCAGCGGGTCGCCGACCGCTTCGGCCTCGACCTGGACCGCACCGTACGGCTGAAGGCGCGCCGCCGCAGCCGGGGCGCGCTGCCCGTCGACCGTCCGCTGACTCTGCGTCAACTCCTCACGGAATTCGTGGAGCTGCAGGACACCGCAACCCGGGAGCAGGTCGCCGTACTCGCCGAGCACACCGCCTGCCCGCCGGAGCACCGCCCCCTTGCGGAACTCGCCGAGGCGAAGCCCGACGTCTTCCGCGAGCAGGTCACCGACGCCGGGTGCAGCCTCCTGGACCTGCTGGAGCGCTACCGGGCCTGCGAGCTGCCGTTCGAGCACTTCCTGGAACTGCTGCCCGTGCTGCGCCCGCGCCACTACTCGATCTCCTCGTCCGCCGCGGCCGCGCCCGGTGAGGTGGACCTGATGGTGTCGCTCCTCAAAGCCCCGCACCGCAGCGGTGAGGGCACCTTCCACGGCATCGCCTCCCACTACCTGCAGACCGTCAGCGCGGGCGACACCCTCCAGGCGCGCGTGCTCCCCTGCAGCGAAGCCTTCCGTCTGCCGCAGGACCCGGCCGTCCCCGTGATCCTGATCAGCGCGGGCACCGGAGTGGCACCCTTCCGCGGCGCCGTCCTCGACCGGCTGCACGGCAAGGCGACCGGGACACTGCTGTGCTACTTCGGCTGCGACCACCCGGACGTCGACTTCCTCCACCGCGAGGAATTCCAGGCGGCCGAGGACGCCGGAGCCGTCAGCCTGCGCCCCGTCTTCAGCCACGCCCCCGAGGACGGCGTCCGCTTCGTCCAGGACCGCATCGCCAAGGAGAGCGCCGAGGTCTGGTCGGTCCTGCGGGCCGGAGGACGGGTGTACGTCTGCGGCGACGGGCGCCGTATGGCCCCCGGCGTACGCAAAGCGCTCCAGGCCGTCTACCGCGAGCACACCGGAGCCGACGCCGACGAGGCCGCCGCCTGGCTGACCGCCATGACGGAGTCCGGCACGTACGTCGAGGACGTCTGGGCCGGCTGACGCCGGTCGGCGCGCACTCCGCACATCAATGACCAAAGCCTTGCATCAGTGACCACACCCTTGCACCAGTGACCAAAGGACAGATCATGACCGATACGCAGAGCACTGCGGCCGCAGACCACCGCGGGAGCCGCACCACCGATGTCGTGGTGATCGGTGCGGGGCTGGCCGGTCTGACGGCGGCGCGGGAACTCGTCGCGGCGGGCAAGTCGGTGGCCGTGCTGGAGGCCCGCGACCGGGTCGGCGGCCGACTGCTCAACCACGACCTCGGCGACGGCCAAGTGACTGAGGTCGGCGGGCAGTTCGTCGGCCCGACGCAGGACCACATCCTGGCGCTGGCCAAGGAGGTCGGCGTGGCCACGTACCAGGCCGCCGTCCCCGGCGAGACCGTCTACGTCAACGACGGCAGGGCCAAGCGGTTCACCGGGCACACCCCGCCGGACCTGTTCGCGCTGCCGGACATGGGTATCGCCCTGGCCCGGATCGGCCAGGCCGCGGCCAAGGTGGACCCGGCCGCCCCGTGGCAGACCCCCGACGCCCGCGAACTGGACGGCATGACCTACGAGACCTGGCTGCGCAAGGCCGAGATCACCGGCGACGCCGTCGACATGATCAACCTCTTCCTCAACTCCGCCTACGGCGGCGAAGCCCGCGACGCCTCCGCCCTGTTCAGCCTCTGGTACGTCTCCACCTTCGGCAACGAGACCAACCCCGGCACCATGGAACGCGGCACCGGCACCACCGGCGGCGCCCAGGACAGCCGGTTCGTCGGCGGCTCCCAACTGGTCGCCCAGCGCCTCGCCGAGGAACTCGACGGCCGGGTCCACCTGTCGGCGCCGGTGCGGCGCATCAGCCAGGACTCCACCGGTGTCACCGTGGTCTCCGACGCCGGCGACTGGCGGGCCGACCGAGTGATCGTCGCCGTACCGCCGCTGGTGGCCTCACGGATCGTGTGGGACCCGCTGCTGCCGGCCCAGCAGGACCAGCTCTTCCAGCGGCTGCCGTTCGGCACCCTCATGAAGTGCGTGGCCGTCTACGACAAGCCGTTCTGGCGGGAGGACGGGCTGTCCGGCATGGGCCTGCTGCGCGGCGGCTCCCCCATACGCGAGATGTTCGACAACACCCCGCCCGACGGCGGACCCGGCGTGCTCATGGGCTTCCTCGGCGGCAAGGAATGGCGCAAGTGGGCCCACCGCCCGGCCGCCGAACGCCGCGGCGCCGTGCTGCGCTGCTTCGCCCAGGTCGTCGGGGACCGCGCCTTCGACACCATCGACTACGTCGAGCAGGACTGGACCGCCGAGCAGTGGACCCAGGGCGGCCCCACCTCCGTCGCCGCCCCCGGCGTGCTCACCGACTTCGGCCAGTGGATGGGCCGCCCCCACGGCCACGTGCACTGGGCGGGCGCCGAGTTCTCCCCGTACTGGAACGGCTACATGGACGGCGCTGTCCGCTCCGGCCGGACGGCGGCCGCCGAACTCCTCGACCGCGACTGAGCCCAAGAGGCACCGACAAGAGAGGGAAACCACCCATGAACCACTACGTCGTCACCGAGACCGCCGTCATCGACGCCCCCCTCGGGCGGGTGTGGGACATCATCTCCCGCACCGACCGGTACGCCGAGTGGGTCGCCGGCGCCATCGAGGTCACCGACCACCACGGCGTCGCCACCGTCGGCAAGACCTACGCCGAGCGCAACCGCACCCTCGGCCCCCTCAAGACCGACTCGGTCTGGACCGTCAGGGAGATCGAACCCCTCAAGCGCCGCGTCGACACCGGCACCGGATTCGCCCCGCTCCAGGACGTCACCAACACCTTCGAGTTCCGCCCGGTCCAAAGCCCGGACGGCCGGGACACGACCGAAATGACCTACCAGGTGGAGTACACCATCCCCCTCGGCCCACTGGGCCTGCTCCTCGACTCCATACAGCAGCCCGCGATGCGCGCCGGCATGCGTACGTCCATGGCCAACCTCAACACCCTGATCCGATCGGAGGACTCGGGCACCGGCCGACGGTGACGCGGGAGCAGCGGTCGCCCGCCGCTTGCGGGCCGGGGTCCTCGCCGCCCCTGGCCCTCCCGCCCCGCCCCTCCCCTCCTCCTGCTCTCCCCTGCCCTTCCGGAAGGTCCATCCCCTTCTCAGAAAGCCGAGGTTCACATCATGTCCACCACCATGCTGGCCGGACGCCTCCACCTGGACACCCGCACCTTCGCGGTCGAAGAGGTCCCCGTTCCCGTCCCCGGTCCCGGAGAGGTGCTGATCGAGGTCAGGGCCGCCGGAGTGTGCCTGTCCGACGTCCACCTGATCGACGGCAGCCTCACCCCTGCCTTTCCTGTCGAGGCGGTCACCCGTTCGGGCGCGGTCACCCTCGGCCACGAAGTCGCGGGCGTCATCCACGCGCTGGGCCCCGGCCTGTTGGGGGACTGGGCCCCCGGCATGCGCGTCGCCCTGCAGGCCGGCCAGGCGTGCGGAGCCTGCACCGACTGCATGCGCCGCTCCCCCTGTCCACGGCCGCTCACGCGCGGCGTCGACTACGACGGCGGCTGGGCCGAGTACGCCGTCGCCCGGGAGGACACCCTCGCCCCCATCCCCGACCACCTGCCCTTCGACCAGGCCGCCATCATCCCCGACGCGGTCTCCACCCCGTATGCCGCGATCATCGAGACCGGGGCGGTCCGGCCGGCGCAGTCCGTCGGCGTCTGGGGCGCCGGCGGTCTGGGCGCCCACGGCATCCGGCTCGCCCGCCTGGCCGGCGCCGCGCCCGTCATCGCCGTCGACCCGCTGCCCGAGGCCCGCGAACGGGCCCTCACCTTCGGCGCCGACCTCGCGCTCGACCCCGCCGACCCGGGATTCGCCGCAGCCGTGGGCCGGGCCACCGGCGGCCGCGGCCTCGACGCCGCCTTCGACTTCGCGGGTTTTCCAGCGGTCCGCGAGCAGGCTGCCGCGCTCCTGGGCGCCGGCGGTGTCCTCGTCCTGGCCGGCCTCACCCCGGAACCGCTCACCATCACCGACAGCACGTCCTTCAGCTACCGCGGCAACCAGATCCGCGGTCAGTACGGTTCCGGGCCCGAACACGTGACCCAGCTCATCCGCCTGGCCGCCGCCGGCAGGCTCGACCTGGCGTCTTCCATCACCGATCACATTCCCCTGGCCGAAGCGGCCGACGCCGTCACCCGGCTGGAGAAGAAAACCGGCAACCCGATCCGCCTCGTCCTCACCCCGTGAACCATCTACGCGTTCAATAAGGTGTCAGCATTCCGCGACCGGCACCATTCGGCCCGTCGAACACGAGGCCAACTGCCACGCTCAACACCAGCCCAACCGGCTGCCCACGCGGGGAATTCACCAATCAGTCGATCACTCAGCGAATGGCTACGAACGAGTCCGGTCACCAATTCCCGGCCGGTCGAGCCTTTCTGAGGATTACGCGTGTCGTGTGACCGTCCCTTTATCTACTTCCCATACCCAAGTCGGCGTCAGACTTGCTAGATTGACGCCCGCGCCTCCGAGACGAAGTCAGGTAGGTCTCGCAGTTCCACAGAGGCAGAATTCCCCCCTAAGCCTTGACCGAGGCTTTCTCTGGATGCCCGAAAACCGTAACGTCTGAGCCTTGCTGCTTCCAGCCACGCCCTTCGGCACCCGAACCCCCAACACATCAGAAAGCGCGCAAGTGATGAGATCCTTTCAGCGTTTCGGCCCTCCGCTGGCCGTCTCCGCCATGGCGGTCGTGCTGAGCACGCCCGGACTGGCCGCCGCCGACGAGGCGACCGGCGGCAAGGACACCACGTACTACATCTCGCTCGGTGACTCCCTGGCTTCTGGCTACCAGCCGGACGTCGACAAGGACACCGACGTCGCCTACACCGACCAGCTGTACGCGCAGCTCAAGCAGCGCACCCCCGGACTGAAGCACATACGCCTGGGCTGCACCTCCGAGACCACGGAGTCCTTCATCGACGGCGGGAAGTGCGACTACCCGGACGCCAAGTCCCAACTGGACGCCGCCCTGAAGGCCATGGCCCAGCACCAGGGCAAGGTCGCCTACGTCACCCTCAGCGTGGGCGCCAACGACATCCTCCTCAACTGCGTCACCCCGGCCCGCACCCTCGACGGCGCGTGCCTGAACAGCAAGAGCCAGACCATGGCGAAGAACCTCGCCCAGATCGCGGGCACGCTCCGCAAGGCGGGCACGGACAACACCCAGTTCGTGGGCTCGACCTACCACAACCCGTTCCTGGGAGCCTGGCTGCAGGGCCCCGCGGGGCAGCAGGCCGCCAAGGACTCGGCACCCCTGCTCAAGGCCGCCAACACCGGGATCGCCCAGGTGTACAAGTCCACCGGCTTCAAGGTGGCGGACGTGGCCGGGGCCTTCTCCTCGGACGACTTCACCACCCAGGTGAACGTGCCCGGTGCGGGCGAGGTGCCGGCCAACGTGGCCAAGACCTGCCAGCTGACCTGGGCGTGCACGAAGCAGGACCCCCACCCCAACGCCGACGGCCACAAGGTGATCGCAGGCGCCTTCGCGGCGGTTCTCGCCGAGAACGGCGCGCCCGGTGCGGGAGAGTCCCCGACCCCCAGCGAGCCGGCCACGCCCGGTGCGAGCGAGTCCCCGACGCCCAGCGAGCCGGCCACACCTGATGCCGGCGAATCCCCGGCCCCCAGCGAGTCCGCCGCCCCCGGGGCCGGCACCGACTCGGGCGCGAACAGCCCGACCGTCAACGGCGATCTCGCCGAGACCGGCGCGTCGAGCAACACTCCCGTCCTCGCGGGTGCGGGTCTCGCGGTCGTGGTGGTCGGCGCCGCCGCGGTCTACTTCGCGCGCAAGCGCCGTACAGGTGAAGAGAGCTGACCGTAGTCGGTAGACCGCCTCAAGCAGCAGGCCGCTCGCCGTGTCGCGGGCGGCCTGCTCGGCTCGGCTGCGGACGGCCGGGGTCCAGACCCCGGCCAACCGGGGGAACCGTGGGGGATCTCCGCGTACGTGATGCGGGTGACGATGCCGTGGGCCTCGAACTGGCGCAGCCTGCTGGTACAGCTTGCCGGCCCGCTCGGTTGCATCCGCCTGTTCGTCTTCTGCTGCGCCGTCCAATACCTCCTCGGCAGCCGCCTCGTCCTCGATGTCGACGCCGAAGTCCGTTGCCAGACCCGCCAGACCGGCGTCGTAGCCCTGGCCGACGGCCCGTAGTTTCCACTCTCCACCCCGGCGGTAAAGCGCACCGAAGATGAACGCGCTCACCTTGCCGGCATGCTCGATCGCGAACCGGAGCAGGTTCTCGCCGGAGCCGTCGGCCAACGTCAGCCGCAGATCGTCCAGTTCCCCGAAATGGGCTCCGTCGTACCGGCTCGCGGCCACCACGATCCGATCGATGTCGTCCGGGATCGCGGTCAGGTCGAAGCTGATCCGGTCCTTGTTGCCGCTCACCGTGGGTGTCTTGCCCAGGAGCTGCACGCTCCCGTCCAAGGCAACCGGATTGTTGTAGAAGTAGAAGTCGGCGTCACTGCGCACCTTGCCGCCTGCGTCCAGCAGCAGAACGGAGACATCCGCGTCGCCCTCACCCGTCGGGCTGCTCCAGTCCAGACTCACGATCACGGAGTCGACGCTTTCGCTGAGAGCCGCCAGACCTACGTTGGCACCCTTGATCAACTCGTACTTAACCCCCCACTCCGATAGGGCACGTCATCCGTGAATGGCCACCCCTCGCCACCTGTCGGCCGACCCGGTGTGACGCTCGGAATGGCCTTCCAGCGACCACGACTGGAGCTACGGTGCAGCCATCGCCTCCTTCCGGCCCGCCCTCACACATCGATGCATATATAGTTAATGGAACAGTTGATATCCATGGAGGTGTAGTCGATGAGCCGAACCGTGATCGACCTCGACGATCAGCTGGTCGCGGACGTGGCCAAGGCCCTCGGTACCAGCACCAAGAAGGAGACGGTGAACACCGCGCTGCGCGAGGTGCTGGAGAACCGGCGGCGGGCCCTGGCGCTCACCCGCCTGCGGGCGTCGGCGGAAGAGGGTGCCTTCGACCTCGATCTCTTCGCGGACAAGGGGAACTACCGTCGGTGAACGCCGCGCAATACCTGATCGACACCAGTGCGCTCGCCCGCATGCTGCGCGGCGACGCCGAGCAGTACGGATGGGACCAGGCGGCAGCCGCCGGGCTCATCGCCACCTGCCCCGTCACCGAGCTGGAGTTTTTCTACAGCGCGCGTTCCGCCGCCGACCGCGCACAGGGCATCGAGGACATGCGCCTGATCTTCGGCTGGGTGCCGGTTGACGACCGTGTCTACGACCGCGCCTGGCGGGTCCAGGAGGTCCTCACCCAGCGCGGACAGCACCGCAGCGCCGGGGCCGTCGATCTCGTGGTGGCCGCCACGGCCGAGTTGCAGGGACTGACGCTGCTGCACCGCGACCGGGACTTCGAGTGCATCGCCGCTGTCACCGGCCAGGCGCTTCAGTGGTACGGCCCCGAAGCCGGCAAATGAACCAAGGGCGAGCGCCTGCGCTCCGAGGAAGCCGCAGTCATCGGCCTGGCAGTGCACAACGGGTTTCACCCGAGTTTTGTACACACGCGAAGGCGTTCCCCGACAGACGTCTGACCGAGCCCAGCCGAACACAGCGCCCGTTCGTGTACACGCTCTGCCCACCGGCCGTCGCGCCCCGTGCCCACAGCGTGCCCGTAAGTGCGGACAACCACGGTCAACAGCGGTGCGATCCGCCCCGCACGACCACCCCCGGAAGAAAGCATCTGCGCAGGTCGGAGCCGCAGAGCGCCCACAAGCGCCGTCGCTTCCCAAGCTGAGAGCGCGAGTTCGATTCTCGTCACCCGCTCCACGTGAAACCCCCAGGTCTGAGACCCGGGGGTTCTTTGTTGTCCAGACCGGTGGGCAGGTCGCGCACCACAACCGCACCATTAGCTCTCGGCAGCCTCCTCGCTGTGGTGCGCGGGGTCGTCCCTGTGGCACTTCGCACGCTCGGCGCGCACCAGGTCGTCGAGCCCGGCGGCCACCTCCCGCTGCCGCTCCTCGTCGGAGTGCTGATAGATCAGCGCGGCCTTCTCGGAGGACTGCCCGGCACGCACCATCGTGTCCTTGAGGGTGGCGCCGGAGCGGGTCGAAAGGGTGTGCCCGGTGTGACGGAGATCGTAGAAGCGGAAGCCGTCCGGGAGTCCGGCGACCGCGCGAGCCCGGCGCCACTCGGGCGGGGCGTGCTCAGGCGGGCCGGGTGGAGGCTCGTAGTTCGATCTCGTATCCGCCCTGTGGGGTGGGTTCGGCGGTGAGGGTGCCGTCGAGCAGTTCGGCGCGTTCTCTCAGGCCGATCAGGCCGTGCTGGGCGCTGGGCAGGGCGACGGACGGGCGGGTGGGGGCGGTGTTGGTGACGGTGACGCCGAAGTGGTGCGCGTCATGCCACAGGCGCACCTCGGCACGGGCGCCCGGGGCGTGCTTGCGGACGTTCGTGAGGGCTTCTTGGACCGTGCGGTAGACGGTGCGTTGGGCGGTTGTGCTGGTGCCGGGCGGGAGCTCGCCGGTCAGCGTGGTCTCGATGCCGCTGTTGGCGATCAGCTGCTGGAGGTCGGCGAGGGTGGGCTGCGGGGTGAGTTCGGTGTCCTTGCCGCCGGAGGCGCGGAGCAGGGTGACCATGTGGCGGAGTTCGTCGAGGGTGTTCACGCTCAGGGTGCGGATGGTGCGGGCGGCGTCGCGGGCGTCCGGGTCCTTGGCGGCGACCTGCAGGGCTCCGGCCTGTACGGCGATGAGGCTGACCTGGTGGGAGACGACGTCGTGCATCTCGCGGGCCAGTTGGGCGCGTTCACGGGCGAGGACGGTCTGGGCGTACAGGGCGCGTTCGTGTTCGCGGGCCACTTCGACCTCGACGAGTTGGCGGGCCAGGTCGTGTCTGGCCTGCACGAGCTGGCCGCACAGGATCGGAACGAAGGCCATGGCCAGCGTGTAGACGAACTCGATGAGCGTCCAGGTCCGGTCGCCGGGAAAGGTGTCGCCGGAAAACGTGTCGGACAGGGGCCAGGCGAGGGTGGTCGCCGCCGCGTTCAGCAGGGCGCATCCGGCCATGAGCGGGCGGTTACGGGTGCGCGTGGCCAGTGTGTACAGGGCGGCGATCGGCGCGACTGCCACGTCCATGAACAGGGTCATGGGCAGTGTCAGCAGGAAGACGGGCAGGGGAAGGCGCCTGCGCAGGAACAGTCCGGCGCAGCCGAGGGCGGCGCAGGCCCACATGAACGCTGACGCCTCGCCGTAGAGGTTGATCCAGGCGTCGAGGGCGGCGAGCACGACGAGGCCCGCGTCGACGGCCCAGAGGGGCACCCGCCGCCACTGTGCCTGACCCGTGTTCATCGTCCGTTGCTCCGTGCCGTGTTGGCGTCGTCGCCGCTGAGCAGTCCGGCCCGCTCCGCCAGGAGCGCCGCCTGGACGCGGCTGGAGACCCGGAGCTTGGTCAGGATCGAGCTGACGTGGTCCTTGACGGTGCCCGCGCTCAGGTGGATGCGGGTGCCGATGTCGGCGTTGGACAGTCCTTCCGCGATCAAAACGAGGACGTCACGTTCGCGGTCGGTGAGCAGGTTCACGCGCGCCACGTCCGCGTCGTGGGGCGTGTCCCGTCCAGGATGGCCGCGCAGCAGGGCCCGCGAGGCTTTCGGGGACATCACCACCCCGCCCGCGGCCAGGGTGCGTACGAGGTGGGCGAGTTGTTCGGGCTCGGTGTCCTTGAGCAGGAAGCCCGCGGCTCCCGAGCGCAGCGCGGTCAGGATGTACTCGTCGGTGTCGAAGGTGGTCAGCATGGCCACCGTCGGCGGCTCGGGCAGCGTCTGGATCTCCCTCAGGACGGTCAGGCCGTCCACGTCCGGCATGCGGATGTCGAGGAGCACGACGTCCGGATGCTCACGCCGGATCACGTCGGCGGCCTGCTCTCCTTCCGCGGTCGCCACGACCTGGATGTCGTCGGAGGCATTCAGGATCAGCTGGAACCCGGACCGCACCAGCGCCTCGTCGTCCACCACCACTACCCGGATCACCGGCGTTCCGCCTCACACTCGTCTGCTCTGTCCAGCTTCTCGGCGACCAGTACACCCCGCATCGGGGCGTCCGCATACTCGTATGCTGATCGCACGCTGCCGACAGTACGTCCGGCCGGACGCGCGACGGTGCGGCCGCTGTAGGCTCCCGCCACCCGGCAGGTCGGTTCCAGCCGTTCGGGGGGAGCGCTCCGGCCCGTCGGCGGGCGGGTGAGCGAGGTCCGGCGGATGGTGTCGGCGGTTCTCGTCCGGTGGGATCGGTCCGTCAGCCCGACCAGAGTCTGTCGGCCGCAGTCGATTTCCGAACCCTTCGAGGATCACCCAGCCATGCCCGAGTCGTACCTTCGTCAGCCTGTCCGTGCTCTGCGCCGTTGTGCGGCGCAGCCCCATGTGCTGTTCGGGGGCGTGTACGGGGCGGTACTGGCCAGCTCCATGGTGGCCGCCCTGACAGAGCAGGGTGAGACGGCGCCCGCCGACCGGTTCAGCAGCGCCCAGTGGCTCCTGATCACGGCCGCCGCGTCGGCCTTGGCGCACGGTTACGCACATCTGATCGCCCTGCGCGGCGACCGGACCCATCACGGTGTGCGCGCCGCGGTGCGGCTGTTGCTGTCCGAGTGGCCGTTGGTGGTGGCGACGGTGCCGACGGTGGTCCTGCTGCTCGGCGCGGGCTGGGGGTGGTGGCCCTCGGCGGGCATCGAATACGTGGCCTTCGCCGTGAACGTGGTGCTGCTGTTCGTCTGGGGCCTGCTCGCGGCCCGCGCTGCCGGTCGCACGTGGAGTTCCGCCTTGATGATCGGCACCGTTGACTCGTTGCTCGGGCTGACGGTCGTGGTGGCCAACGCCGTCATCAAGTAGGCGGTTGGCCGTCCGGGCCCGCCGGCCGGCCGCCGCGGCGCTGTTCCGCCGGTCGGCGGGGCGGTACCGGCCGGTCGGCGGGGGCGTTACCGAAGCCTGCCGGATGGTCCGCCTCCTGACGGGCACGCGAGATTCGCCGTATGACACAGACACAGCCGCCACAGGAGACGACGGCTCCGCAGGAGAACTCGCCTCCGCCGCCCCGAACCTCCCCCGAGTCCGCCGCGCCGGCCTCGCCCGGTCCCTCGATGGGACGCCTCGTCGGGGTGGACCTGGCCCGCGCACTGGCGGTGTTCGGCATGTACGTCGTGCACATCGGCCCCCCGCTGTCCGCCACGAGCGGCGTCGGCAGCTGGATCCGGTACATATCGGATGGTCACTCGTCGGTCCTGTTCGCCACCCTCGCCGGGTTCTCCCTGATGCTGCTCGCCGGCCGCCGCGAGCCCAAGACCGGCCTGGCCGGCCGGCAGGCGAAGGCCCGCATCGTGATCCGCGCCGTGATCCTGCTGGCACTGGGCACCGTGATGGCGATGGAGTTCGGAGGAGTGATCATCCTCGGCTTCTACGGGGTCTACTTCCTCCTCGCCCTGCCCCTGGTCCGCCTGAGCGCCAGGGCCCTCGCGATCCTCGCGGCCGTGCTCGCCCTCGTCACACCGCAGCTGGCGTTCCTCCTGAACTCGCTGCTGACGTCGTCGGTCCAGGAGAGCATCAACGCCTACGACCCGCTCCGACGCCTCAGCGAGGTGGGCGTCCTCGATCTGCTGCTCACCGGCTTCTACCCGGCGCTCACCTGGATGTCGTTCGTGATCGCGGGCATGGCCCTGGGCCGCCTCGACCTGTCCTCCGGCACCGTTCAGAAGCGCCTGGCCGCCTTCGGTGCCGCCCTCACGGCGGTCGCGTACGGCATGTCCCTGCTGCTGGCCGGCAAGGGCGCGTTGAAGAGCCTCGCGGAAGGCGGGTCGTCGTCCGGCGGCTCCGGATCAGTGCCCCTCGACAGCGGGTCCCTGCCCGACATGCCGGCGTCGTTGCTCCTCAAAGCCGGGCCGCACAGCGGCACCACGTTCGACATCATCGGCAGCGTCGGAGTCGCGATCCTCGTGATCGTGGGCGCGACCGTGCTGATGGACCGTCTGCCGCGACTACGCCGCCTGGCGAAACCGGTCATCGCCGTGGGCACCATGTCGCTGACCGCCTACGTCGGCCACTTCGTCATACAGCCCATGCTGCCCGTGCCCGCCGGGACCGGCATCCAGCAGTCCTGGGTGCCCCTGATCATGTTCGTCCTCGGGGCGATCGTGTTCGCCACCATCTGGTCCCGCTTCTTCCGCCGCGGCCCTCTCGAGTCCCTGCTCAACGCCGCCACCAAGCCGGCCAAGTACATCCGGTGAGGTCCGGCCGGGGTGGGACGCCTGCACGTCCCGCCCCGGCCTGGACGGCCTGCCCGGCCCGCAAGGGGGATCGCCCTTGCGGGCTTCGGCCGTGGTCCCGGCCGACCGCTGTCAGCTCCGTCTGTCGCCGACCGGCCGTCCATGGGCAGGGTCCGTGCGACTGCGGGACATGCGTGGCATGCGTGGGCGTGATCCCCGGCGCGGCCCCGGGCAACGGCTGGTGCGGGTCAGGAGGCGGTGGCCGCCGGTGCAGCTGAGACCACGACGGCCACCCAGGCAGGTATGGAGACTCGCGGTGTCGCACCGGGCAACGCCGGGGAAACCCATCCGGTCGTGGACACCGCCCTCCTCGACCGCGTCCACGACGACGTCGCGGACAGCCGCGACATCGACGTGGTCCGACTCGTCCGAGAGCTCCAAGTTCAAAAAGGCGCCCGTCATCGGGCGCGATGTGGTGGCCGAGCAGGGGAGGAACCTCCCGCAGCTGCTCTTGGTCCAGCAGTCGCCGCACGCGGACCTCGTCGTGTCCGGTGTCCGGGAGGTGCTCCAGCGGCACCTCCTCCGCTTTGCGCGCACGCCCCCACTCGGTGCTCGGCTTGATCATGACTCGGCGCACGTACGCGCCGGCCCGCGCCTGGTCACGAATGCAGGCCGCCCGCCTGCGTGCGCAGGAGGGCGGCCTGCAAAAAGGTCCTCGGCGTCGCAGGCCCGTCTCACCCGCCGGGGCGTCCCGCCGTGGTCAGGAGCTGCGTCGCCGCGAGCTGCGCGTACAGCTCGTCCTCTGCCACCAGCTCCTCGTGGGTGCCGACCGCGCGGACCTTGCCCGCGTCCATGACGACGATGCGGTCGGCGTCCGTGACCGTCGACAGGCGGTGGGCCACCACCAGCACGGTGGTCTCGCGTGCGGTCTCGGCGATGACCTCCCGCAGTGCCAGCTCGTTGACGGCGTCGAGCTGCGAGGTCGCCTCGTCCAGGAGCAGCAGCCGGGGCCTGCGCAGCAGCGCGCGGGCGATGGCGATGCGCTGGCGCTCGCCGCCGGACAGTTTCGTCCCGCGGTGCCCGACCGGGGTGTCCAGGCCGTGCGGGAGACGCTCGACGAGGGCGTCGAGCCTGGTCCGGATGAGGACTTCGCGTATCTCGTCGTCGGTCGTGCCGGGCGCGGCGAAGACCAGGTTCTCCCGCAGCGTGCCGGCCAGCACCGGCGCGTCCTGCTCGACGTATCCGATGACGGACCGCAGCTCGGGCAGCGGCCACTGTGTCACGTCCTTGCCGTCGACCAGGACACGGCCGCCGGTCGCTTCGTAGAACCGCTCGACGAGCGCGAGGACCGTCGACTTGCCCGCGCCCGAGGGGCCGACGAACGCCGTCATCCCGCCGCCCGGCACCTCGAAGTCCACCCGCTGGTGGATGTCCGGCAACCCGGTCCCGTAGCGGAAGGACACCTCCTCGAAGCGAACCGACGCCGGACGTGGCCGCACCGTCTTGGTCGCCGCAGGCCGCGCCGACGGGTGCCGGTCCTGCTTCTCTGTCGCCAGGCGGTCCACCTGCGCGATCCGGGCGATCGCGGCCGCACCCTCCTGGTAGTGGGTCGCTGCCTCGACCAGCTGGTACACCGGCTCCATCAGGAAGAAGAGGTACAGCAGGAACGCGATCAGCGTGGACACGGGCATGTCCCCGGACGCCACCCGCGCCCCGCCGACGGCGAGTACCGCGAGGAACGCGAGCTCGACGGTGAGGTTGTCCGCCGAACCCAGCACGGCCTCCCACTTCGCGCTGCGCACGCCGTGGCGCCACGCCCTGCGTGCCGCCGCCTCGACGCGAGCGGTCTCCCGCTCCTCGGCGCCGGACGCCTTCACCGTGCGGAACGCGCCGAAGACCCGCTCCAGGCCCGTGGACATCTCCCCGACAGCCGCCTGCGCACGCTCGGCGGCCTGCCCGATCTTCGGCAGCACCAGCACGGCACCCACGCCGACGACCGCGACCACACCGAGCGTGACGCCCAGCAGGACGGCATCGAGGAACGCCATCACCACGACCGCCGCGACCAGTGTCACCGCCCCCGTCGCCGCGGAGACCACCGCCTGGGTGCTGACCGCCCGCAACAGCGTGGTGTCGGAGGTCACCCGGGACATCAGGTCGCCCGGCTGCATCCGGTCCACCTCCGTGAGGCGCAGCCGCAGCAACCGTCCGATGAGGCTGCGGCGGGCGGCGAGCACCACCGACTCCGCCGTCCGTTCCAGCACATAGGCACCGAACGCCTCGGCCACCATGCTCAGCAGGACCAGAACGGTCATGGCCAGCAGGATGGTGCCGATCGTGCCACCGGACGAGAGCCGGTCGACCAGCGCCTTCGTGGCCAGGGGCTGGAGCAGCCCGCCGGCGGCCCCTGCCAGCGCCAACAGCAGACCGAGTACGACGGCCCACCGGTGCGGGCGGACATACCCGTACAGCGCCTTGAGCGTCTCGCGGGCGCGCAAGGACTCGGCACCCGTCGCCTCCGGGGCGGATGCGGTGTTCACAGAATTCCTTTCCTACGTGGTCGGCCGCGCACCGCCTCGGCGGTTGCCACAGCCCTTGTAGCGAGCGTGTGCACAACGGCATCACGGAGATCAGGGCGTACGACGGCCAGGCGCCTGCCCCGAGAGATCTGCGGTCGCAGGCTCAGTGGACCAGTGAGACCGCCCGCGTGGCGAAGACGTGCACCCCTGCCTCGTAGAACTCAGGACGGACGACGAACAGGACACCGGCGCCCGCCACCAGCGTCAGGCCGAGAAATCCAGCGCTCCTTGTCACGAACGTGCTGTGTCATGTCTCCAGGCTGGACGCCCGGCCGCTCCGCGCACATCCGGCGACTGTCGGGTCCTCCCCCGCCGAGTGGCTGGAAAGACCGGACTGGAGGAGGAGCACATCAACCCTGCGTGGCGACGACCCGTGAGTCCGGCTCGTCGGTCCCCGGGGAGCCGGGGCCGCCCCGGGCCGACGGTGGCGGGCCGGTCAGGGACCGGGCGATGACCACCGAACCACCGCCGTGGAGCAGAACGCTGCCGAGCACCGTCAGGGTCATGGCGTACAGGGCTGTGTCGGCGTACCGCCCGTCCGGCAGAGCGTTGAACGCGAGCAGGCCGAACACGATGGAGGTGGTGCCGCGTGGTCCGAGCGCGCCGACCATGAGCCGTTCTCGCCAGGTGAACTTCGAGCCGAGGAAGGCGAGCATGATCGGAAGGATGCGCACGACGGTGAGCGCGGCGACGCAGAGCACGATGGCGGGCCAGTCGATGCCCTCGCCCAGGGCGAGCACCACGGCGTTGCCGAAGAAGAACCACATGCACATGGTCATCATCGAGTTGGTACCACGGTGACCGGAGTGAAAGTGAGCGTCAGCGAGGCGATCAGTGCGGCGAACGGCCCGGCCCGGGCCCGTACGATCCGGTGCAGCAGCCATACCGTGAGCACGCCCTCGATCACATGGGGCAGCGCGGCCGCCCAGGTGTGCGGCCAGAAGGCGCCGGAGACCTTGTCGAGGGTGATCGAACCGCTGGTGTCGAGACCGCCGAAGAAGAAGGCCCGCCAGCTGGTGGCCATCGACCGTATCGCCGCGCTGTAGTAGGGGTGGATCGCGGCGTGGCCCATACCCCAGGCGTACAGCAGTGCTGCGATGCCCAACACCGCGGCCGACGCCGGGCGTTCCCAGCGCGCCGGAGCTTCCGGCCGGTCGGCGCGGCGATGCGATACGGCCTCCGGCGCCCGCACGCCGGAGGCCGACTCACGCTCGGACTTCCCGTGGTGCCAATCCGAGGCTCAATGGACGCGACTTGCCAGTTTCGTAGCGTTGTTGAGCAGGTATTCCAAGGGGCCGCGGCGGAAGAAGCGGGACCAGAGGGCCGCGAACGCGGTGGCCCCGACGATGAAGCAGAGCAGCAGTTCGAAAGAGGCGGACTGCGGCGGGGTGGCCGCTTCACCGGGCAGGGCGAGGATTGCCAGGATGTGGCCCACGTAGAGGGTCAGGGACATGGTGCCGACGGCGATGACCGGCGTTGCCGGCCGGCGCAGCCACGGCAGTCGGTCCAACGCCACCGTCGCGCACAGGATCACGGTGATCGCGGTTCCCAGGCAGCCGACGAGGTCGAACGTGGAAGCACTGTGCGGCTCGGCCGCCAGCAGCCCCCATGCGTCGGGGCCCCACAGCCCACTGCCGACCGGCAAGTCGAAAGATCCCTCTGCCATGCCGGGATCCTTCATGGCACCGAGCTCCTTCATGGCGCCGAAGTCCTTCATGCCAGGCATCCCGGCCATGGTCTTCTCAGCGCCGCCGGTCAACCGCAGCGCCAGCCACGAGACGCCGTATCCGAACGCGATCAGCGCGGGACCGACCACGGCCAGCCGCCGCCGCACCGCGCCTGAGGCGAGGTCCAGCCGGCCCAGCGCCATGCCGGTGACCACGAACGTCATCCAGGTGATCGCCGGGTAGAAGCCGGTGAGCAGGAAGTCGAGCACGCCCACGCCGGAGAGGCGCGCGATCGGGTCGTACGAGTCGATGGTGTTCACGATCGACTCACTGAGCAGCGCTCGAAGGGCGTACGCCAGCTGCGGCGTGACAACCGCGAGCGCGACCGCGATGAGCGCGAGCGTCCTGGCCCGCAGCCGCAGCAGGGGCAGGGACAGCAGGAAGTACACCGCGTAGTAATTGATGATCACGGCGCCGCCGAAGTCGGTCATCGCCAACGCGGTGCCCACCACCAGCAGGATCACGGCCCGGATCACGATCCTGGCCTTCGCCTGCCGGCCGGCCGGTCCGGTCTTCGGCTCCAGGCGACCGGCGATCAGCACCAACGAGAACCCGGCGAGGGTGGCGAACAGCGCCGAGGCCCGGCCGCTCGCCAGCCAGACCAACCATTCGCCAACGCCGCTGCCGGACGTCGGGAAGGGATTGAAGGGGCCGGTGTGCACGGCGAACATCCCGAACACGGCCAGTGCACGGGCGAGGTCCACCCCGACCAGCCGCGCTGTCGACGAAGGGCGTTCCGTCGCCGTGGCGGACTGGGACGCGGGTAAAGGCTGGCGAGGCGCCTCCTCGGCGCTTTCGATCTCGGTCATCGGGACAACCTCGCCGAGGCGGGGGGCGGTCGACCATCCGCCGGGCTTCGGGAGATGTCCCGCCGGTCAGCCGACCGGCCCCCTCCGATCGGCGGGGGTCGGTCTCGGCCGCGTGGCAGGCTCGTCGCTGCCGGCGCCGAAAGGCGGCATCTGACCTGCCCTTTCGCTGTGCCATCCGCATCAGTCGTGCCCGGAAGCCCTCAGCCTGCCCGTCCCCTCGGGAAGCGGACGGTGGTTGTGGACGCCGCAGCGTTGTTGGTCGCCCAACTCATGCCCAAGAGGCAGTACTTCGACTGACGCGCTGGTGGCCACGAAAGGGCCGGACGACACGCAGGCCCGGCGGAAACGTCTCAGACGATGTCGTGGATGTTGTGCTCGGTCAGGTCGGATGCGTGCCGGGCGATGGCACCGTAGTCGGCGTCGTCGTGGAGGACGGCGAGGCCGTGGTGGGCGGCGGTGGCGGCGATGACCAGGTCGACCGCCGAGGCACTGCGGTGCTCCCCGGCCCGGGCCATACGGTGCTGCACCGCGCCGATCCAGCGTCCCGCGTTCTTCGGCACCGACACGTCGGGGTACAGGTCGGTGAACATCTCCACGATCTCGCCATACTCGCGTCCGTTCCGAGCACTGTGGAAGAACTCGGCGCGTTGCACATAGCAGGATGCGATAGCCCCGGCGTCGATCGCGTCGTACCAGGCCGCTTGGAGTTTCGGATCGCGGAGCAGGCGGACCAGGCCGGAGGTGTCGAGCAGGTAGATCACCGGCTGTTCTTCTCCGCCCGGTGCAGGCGCTCGGCGTCCTCGACAGCACCCCACTCACGCGCACGCTCGAAATGACGGCTGATGCGCGCCGCACGCTCCTGCTGCTCGGCATAGAAGTTCAACGCGAGATTGACCGCCTCCTTCTTGGTCCTGACCTTGGCCAGAGCCATGGCGCGCTCCAGGGCGTCATCGTCGATGTCGATCTGGGTCACAGACATACGAGCACTCCTACGCGATGTTGGTGATGTACATAGAATAGTATGTCACCAACATTGGTGATGCCACACCTGAACGTCGGATCAGCAATCGCAACGGACACTCCAGATCGGTAGAACGGAACCCCAGGTCAGAATCCTGGGGGGTTTCTTCGTCAGTGGGCTGCCGTAACCGGTTCCCCTGCCTCCCTGTCCGGCTTCGTCCCCGCTTCGGCAGGGGCGGCCGCGATCGCCGGTACATGCCGCAGCAGTGTCGTCACCAGGACCGCCGTCACCAGGGTGAGTACCGCACTCGCGGTGGCCGCCGTCTGCAGCCCGGTGGTGAAGGCGGCCTTCGCTGTGGCCAGTAGCGAGGCGCCGTCCGGGAGGCGTTCGGCAGCGGCGATCGCTGCGCCCACAGTGTCCTTGGCCGCGGCGGGCGCTTCGTCCGGGATCTCGCCGCGGTAGACCGCGACCGCGAGGGTGCCCGTGACCGCGATACCCAGGGCGAGGCCCAGGTCGTAGGCCGTCTGGCCGGTCGCCGCGGCGGCACCCGCCTTCTCCACGGGCGCGGCGCCGACCGCCAGGACCGTGCCGAGGACGCTGATCGGGGCGACCCCGAACATGATCACGGCCAGCCCCAGCGAGGCGGTCAGGACGCCCTCGGACAGGGCGATCGCCGCGTAGCCGATGAGGGAGAGCAGCAGGCCGCCGACCAGGACGTACGCCGGACGGATCCGGCGTGCGAGGACCGGGGTGAGCTGGGAGCCGGCGATCAGCCCCGCGGCTCCGGGCAACAGCCACAGCCCGGCTTCCAGCGGCGACTGTCCGGCCACGGCCTGCAGATACTGCGGGACGAGATACTCGACGCCGTTGAGGGCCGTCATCCCGATCAACAGGGTGAGGAGCGCCCCCGTGAAGGCCCGGTCATGAAAGAGCCGCAGATCCAGCAGCGGCGTGGCCAGCCGGTTCTGTCGGCGTACGAACGCGACAGTGCAGACAACCCCGGCCGCCGAGGCGACGGCGGGCTGCCATGCGGGGGCACCCGAGGCCAGGCTCTTGATGGCGTACACCATCGGCAGGACGGCCAGCAGGAACAGTGCGACGCTCGCCAGGTCCAGACGTCCCGGGGTCGGGTCGCGGTACTCCGGCAGCAGCACCCGAGCCGTGGCCAGCGCGAGCAGCATGATGGGTACGCCCATGAGGAAGACCGAGCCCCACCACCAACGCGTCAGCATCACACCGCCGACGAGCGGTCCGACGGCCAGGCCGACCGAGAGGGCGGTCACCCACATCGCGATGGCCGTCGCGCGCTGGCGAGGATCGGTGAACATGTGGCTGATCAGGGAGAGCGTGGACGGAAGCACGGCCGCTCCGGCGACGCCGAGCAGCGCGCGGGCCGTGATCAGCACCTCCGGGCCGGGGGCGTACGCGGCGATCAGCGAAGCCATGATGAACCCGGCCGAGCCGGCCATCAGCAGCTTGCGACGGCCGATACGGTCGCCGATCGTGCCCATGATCACCAAGGTTCCGGCGGTCAGGAATCCATAGATGTCGGTGGCCCACAGGAGTTGGGCGCTGCTGGGCCGCAGATCGGCGGCGAGATAGGGCGTGGCCAGCCACAGCACGCCCAGGTCGGCGGTCATCAGGGTCACAGGGAGCAGCAGCGTGGCGAGCCCGAGCCACTGCCGGGCACCTGCCGTCTCGGGGGCCTGGGTTGCAATGTCTGAGGTCATGGGACGACTGTGCGGGGTGGTGTTTCGGATCCGGCTCGGACGGTGTTGCGGTGGTGTTCGGGAGGGCACACGGCGTCTCGCCTGGGGTGTTCGGGCATGCGCCCCACCTTCCGTTCGACGGCGCGGGAACGGTGAACGCCGCAGCCACCCGGGTGGGTACCGGGTGGCTGCGGCGTTTCGCGGAGGGGGCGACCGTGCTGAGCCGATCGAGCCGGAGAGCGTGCTGAACGGCTCGTCCGGCTGAGCGGTCCGGGGCGGTCACGCGACGGCGTGACCGGCCGGCCGTCAGCGGGGCAGGCGTTCTTCCAGTGCCTCGCCGGCGGCCGTGAGCACCTCCCTTACCCGCGCCGATCGCTGCGCCTGTGGGACGCCGGACAGTTCGGTGCCGTGCAGCAGACGCACCGACGAGTCGACGATCCCGCAGAATTGGGAGACGCCGGCCCGCAGTTGGATGTCCATCGCGGAGTCGAGGCCGGTCTTCGCGTAATCCGAGTCGGGTCCGCCCGCGAGGCCCAGCCAGAGCATCCGCTTCCCGGCGAGCCGGGGCTTGCTGCGGCCGTACGCGAAGCCGTAGTTCCACACCCGGTCGATCCAGCCTTTGACGACAGCCGGCGGCGCGAACCACCACACCGGGAAGACGACGAGGATGTCGTCCGCGGCGGCGATACGGTCCATATGGGCATGGACTTCGGGCGAGTACCTCTTCTCCCGGTCCTCCCAGTCCGGTTCGTCGACGGGCGTCAGCCGCGGGTCGAAGTCCTCCGCGTACAGGTCGAGCACGTCGACCGTGCCGTCCGCCTCCTCCATGCGGGCCTGCAGATGGCCGGCGACCTGGGCGGTCAGCGAGTCGGACCGGTGGTGGGCGAGGACCAGCAGGGTGTGGGGCATGGGTGTCTCCGATCTTCTCCCGTGGGTGAGAGCCTGTGTCGGTCAGATGCCGAGGCCGGAGCCTCCGCTCACGTCGATGTTCTGGCCGGTCACCCATCGGGCGTCGTCGGAGGCGAGGAAGGACACGACGTCGGCGACATCGGCGGGTTGGCCGACCCGGTTGAAGACGGAGAAGCCGGCGGCGTGCGCCTTGGCCGCGGGGTCGGCCATCCAGGGGTGGATGTCGGTCTCGACCGTGCCGGGGGAGACCGCGTTGACGGTGATGTCGCGGGAGCCGAGGGTCTGCGCCAGGGTGAGGGTCAGTACCTCGAGGGCGCCCTTGGAGGCGGCGTAGGAGGTCATGCCGGGGAAGGCGACCTTGGTGACGCCGGAGGACACGTTGATGATCCGGCCGCCGTCGCGCAGGCGTTCCAGGCCCTTCTGGATGATGAAGAAGGGAGCCTTGGCGTTGATGGCGAAGACCTTGTCGTAGGTGGCCTCGGAGACCTCGTGGATCAGGCCGGGACCTGCGATGCCCGCGTTGTTGACCAGGATGTCGAGGCCGTCCGCGTGCGCGTCGAACGCCCGCCACAGTGCCTCGGCGTCGCCGGGGACGCCCAGTTCGGTACGGATCGTGAAGGCGGTGCCGCCGGCCGCCTCGATGGTGGCCACGGTTTCCTTGGCAGCCGCCTCGTTGCTCGCATAGTGGACGCCGACACGCGCGCCCTCGGAAGCCAGACGCAGGGCGATGGCACGGCCGATCCCGCGACTGGCGCCGGTGACGAGAGCGGTTCTGCCGGTGAGTTTGCTCATGGTGGGTCCCCTTTGACGGGCTCAGTGATCGCTGCTGTCGGGGAACACCGTCGGGCGCGATGCTTCGGATCAGGCTCGGGCGGTGTTACGGCCCTGTTCGGGGCGGCTTCCGGCACTCCCTGTCGGAGTCGTGTGGGAAGTGTGCGCGGCCGGTTCGGGGACCGTCTTTCACCAGCTCGTCCCCGGCACGGGTTACCGTGACGCCATGCGATTCGGGGTGCTGGGGGAGACGGCCGTCTGGACCGATGCCGGGCAGCCGGTCCGTGTACCCGAGCTCAAGGTGCGGGCCCTGCTCGCGTCCCTGCTCGTCGCCCCGGAGCGGCCCGTGGCCGCCCACCGGCTGATCGACGACCTGTGGGGCGACGAGCCACCTGGCAACCCGGTCAGGGCACTTCAGGCCAAGGTCTCCCAACTGCGCCGCGTCCTGGAGGAGGCCGAGCCGGGCGGACGCGACCTGGTGGTGTCCCGGGCACCCGGCTACCAGCTGGTCGTGGCGGAAGGAGCCCTGGACGCGGACCGGTTCGCCAGGCTGGCGGCTCGGGCCAGGGCCGAACAGGACTCGCGCTTACGGGCCGGGCTCCTCGCCGACGCGCTCGCCCTGTGGCGGGGGCCGGCGTTCGCGGACTTCGCGGAGGAGACATTCACCCGGGCCGCTGTGAACCGGCTGGAGGAAGACCGGCTCGCCGTCCTGGAGGACCACGCCGAGGCCCGGCTCGACAGTGGTGAGCACACCGAGCTGGCCGGGGAGCTGGCGGAGCTGGTCGAGCGGTATCCCCTGCGGGAGCGGCTGCGGTCGGTGCAGCTGCGGGCGCTGTACCGGTCAGGGCGGCAGAGCGAGGCACTCGCCGGATACGAAGAGCTGCGGACTCGGCTCGCGGAGGAGCTCGGTCTCGACCCGAGCCCCGAACTGGCCGCACTGCAGCGGGCGATGCTCCAGCAGGACCCTGGACTGGGCGCCGTCCGCCAGAACACTGCTCCCGTCCGTACCAGGACGAACATCCTCACCCCGCTCAGCGGTCTCATAGGCCGGGAGGGCGAGGTCGCCGACGTACGCGAACTTCTCGGCACCCGGCGGCTGGTCACCCTCACCGGGCCCGGCGGCGTCGGCAAGACCCGGCTCGCGGTCGCCGTGGCCGAGCAGCTGAAGGGCAGTTTCCCGGATGGGGAATGGCTGGTCGAACTCGCCGGATCCGGTGGCGACCTGGCTGACGTCGTCGCGGCGACCATGGAGTTGCGGGACGACGGGATCTGGGGTGTACGGCCCGAAAGGGAGCGGCCGCTCGACGCGGCGGACCGGCTCGCCGAGGTGCTGCGTGACAAGCGGATGCTGCTCGTCCTCGACAACTGCGAGCATGTGATCGACGAGGCAGCGGCACTGGCGGAGCTGCTGCTGCGGTCGGCTCCCGGGCTGGTGCTGCTGACGACCAGCCAGGAGCCCTTGGCGCTTGCCGGGGAGACCCTGTGGGCCGTGCCGCCGCTCGCCGCGCAGGACGCGGTCGACCTGTTCTCGGCGCGGGCCGCGGCCGCCTCGCCCGGCTTTGTGCTGGATCCGCTCACCGCGGACGCGGTCGGCGCCATCTGCCGTCGTCTGGACGGGATTCCGCTGGCCCTCGAGCTGGCCGCGACCCGGGTGCGGGCACTCGGTGTGCACCGGCTGCTGGAGAGACTCGACGACCGCTTCCGGCTGCTGAGCGCCGGGCAGCGGGGTGCGCCGGCCCGCCAGCAGACACTGCGCGCCGTGATCGACTGGAGCTGGGAACTGCTGAGCGGGCCCGAACAGGCCGTGCTGCGGCGGCTCGCCGTGCACGCCGATGGGTGCACGCTGGAGGCGGCCGAGGAGGTGTGCGCGGGCGAGGGGGTCGACGCAGGGGACGTACTGAACCTGCTGGTGCGGCTGGTGGACCGGTCGCTCGTGGTCGCCGTCGACGCGACTGAGGGGCCTCGGTACCGGCTGCTGGAGTCCGTCTCCGCGTACTGCGTCGAGCGGATGCGGGAAACTCGCGAGACGGAGCCGGTGCGAAGGCGGCATCGCGCGTACTACACGCGACTCGCCGAGACGGCGGAGCCCGAGCTGCGTGGACCCGAGCAAGGTGCGTGGCTGGCACGGTTGGACGCCGAGAGCGCGAATCTGCGCTCGGCCCTGGACGGTGCGGTCGAGCGGCGCGAGACGGAACACGCGCTTCGGCTCGTCCACGCGCTCTCCTGGTACTGGATCCTGCGCGGTCGGCTCGGCGAGGCGCGGCGCTCGCTCACCGCGGCTCTCGCGCTGTCCGGCGGGGACGCGGCACTGCGGGCGAAGGCCGGCGCGTGGCAGGCCGGCATCGCCGTCCTGACCGGCGACGGCACCGACCGGGCGGCCCGGATCGGGACAGCGCTCCAGGCGTGCGAACAGGTCGGTGACCCGGTGGAGTCCGCGTGGGCGCGGTGGTTCCTGGCGCACGCGCTGTGCGCGACGGGAGATGTCCTGGAGAGCGAGGCGCTCACCGAGGCCTCCCTGGACGGCTTCCGGGCGCTCGGTGAGCGTTGGGGAGAGGCGGCCGCGCTGGCGGACCGGTCCGTACAGCGGCTGCTACGGGGCGATCTGGCCGGTACGGAGAAGGACGCGGGGCGCAGCGCGGAGCTCTTCGGGGAAGTCGGGGACGCGTGCGGCCGGCTGTGGTCGGTGTACCCGCTTGCGTCGGTCGCCGAGATCCACGGCGACTACGAGCGGGCGGCCCGGCTGCGGCAGGGCGGGCTGGACACCGCCGAGGAGTTCGGCCTGTCCACCCAGGCCGCGGACCTGCTCTCCGGGCTCGGGCGGACGGCACTGCTCACCGGCGACGTCGGCAGGGCTCGGGAGTACCACGAGCGGTCCCGGCGCCTCGCCGCCGAACTCGGCTTCCGTGCGGGCGAGATCAACGCGGAGCTGGGGCTCGGTCTTGGCGCGCGTCGCGAGGGGCTCCTCGACGAGGCGGAGATCCGGATGCGCACGGTCCTGGAATGGCACCGCCAGGTCGGTCTCGACGGGGCGAACGCCCTGATCCTGGCCGAGCTGGGCTTCATCGCGGAGCTGCGCGGCGACGCGCAGGGTGCGCTGGCACACCATGAGGAGGGCTACGAAACGGCCCTGGCCACCGGTGACCCCCGGGCGGTCGCCCTCGCTCTCGAGGGCCTCGCCGCGGCTTACGCCCTCGCGGACGCCCCCGGGACCGCGGCGCTCCTCCTCGGCGCCGCGTCCGCCGCCCGCGCCGCCACGGGCGCGCCGCTCCCGGCCGCGGAACGGACGGACGTCGACCGCACCACCACCGCGGCGACGGCGGCGCTGGGGGCGGCAGGGTTCGCGGATGCCTTCACGAGGGGGGAGTCGCTGTCGCCGGAGGCAGCGCATGAGCAGGCGCGGACGTCGCGGATCCTGTCCGGACACCAGCAGGCCGCCCGCGGAGCGGACCCGGAAAGCGGGGGGTGACTCCGTTGCTCGTCCCCGTCGGCCGCTGGTGGCGGCCGTGCCCACAGCGTGCCCGTAAGAGCAGACGACCACGGTCAGCAGCGGTGCGATCCGACCCTCACGAGCACCTCAGAGGGACAGCATCTGCGCAGGTCAACGCCATGGTGCCCGCCCGAGCGCCGTCGCTTCCCAAGCTGAGAGCGCGAGTTCGATTCTCGTCACCCGCTCCATGTGAAACCCCCAGGTCAGAGACCCGGGGGTTTTTTGTTGTCCAGACCGGTGGGCCGGTCGCGCACCACAACCGCACCATTAGCCTCCGGCAGCCCCCTCGCTGTGTTGCGCGGGCGAGTCCTTGTGGCGCTTCGCACGCTCGGCGCGCATCAGGTCGTCGAGCCCGGCGGCCACCTCTCGCTGCCGCTCCTCATCGGAGTGCTGATAGATCAGCGCCGCCTTCTCGGAGGACTGCCCGGCGCGCACCATCGTGTCGCGGAGGGTGGCGCCCGAACGGGTCGAAGGCCCGGACACCTGCATCGGACTCAGCATGAGACGCCAGCAGATACCGATCGCATCTGCGAGAGCGTCGACCTGGGCGACGGTGGCGATAGGCCGCTCGGCGGCGGACTCCTGACTCCCGCAATGAGACCAGGGCCTGTCCGGGTGGCGGGGAGGAACACCGGACAGGCCCTGGTGGATTGGGGTGAGGTCAGCCCCGGTGCAGCCAGGCGGTGGTGTCCGGTGGCAGCAGGCCGTCACCGTCCATCGGCCCCGAGACGAGGAGGGGGCTGTGGCCGGTGGGGAGGGGAGCGGGCTGGTCGGACAGGTTCACCGCGCACAGCAGCCCATTGCCCCGCTCGAAGAGCAGCGTGCCGTCCGGGCTGTCCAGCCAACGGAACTCCTCACCGCGCAGGCCGGGTTCGGTGCGGCGCAGGCGCAGGGCGGCGCGGTAGAGCTGGAGCATGGAGGCGGGGTCGGCCTGGTTGGCCTCGGCGGTGTACGACTTCCAGTCCTCGGGCTGGGGCAGCCAGGGCGCGGCGCCGGAGGTACTGAAGCCGAACGGCGGGGTGTCACCGGTCCACGGAAGGGGGACACGGCAGCCGTCGCGGCCGCGGAGGGTGTGGCCGGAGCGTTCCCAGATGGGGTCCTGGAGGAGTTCCTCCGGGATGTCCTCGACCTCGTAGAGGCCCAACTCCTCACCCTGGTAGACATACGCACCTCCCGGCAGGGCCAGCATCAACAGGGCCGCCGCCCGGGCGCGGCGGGTGCCGAGCACGAGGTCGGTGGGGATCGGCCGGTCCCGGAACAGGGCCTGGACGCCGGTGTCGGCGCGGCCGTAGCGGGTGACGTGGCGCGTCTCGTCGTGGTTGGACAGCACCCAAGTGGCGGGCGCGCCGACGGCGGCGAGGCTGGTGATGCTGCGGTCGATGACCTCCCGCAACGCACCCGCGTCCAGAGGGCACTTGAGGAAGTCGAAGTTGAAGGCCGTGTGGAGCTGGTCAGGGCGGAGGTACTCCGGCATACGGCAGGGTCGTACGTGGGCCTCGGCGACGAAGACGCGGGGGTCGGGGTAGCTGTCCGCGATGGCGCGCCAGCTGCGGAAGATGTCGTGCAGTCCGTCGCGGTCCCAGTGCGGGTGGTCCTGCTGGCCCTCGCCCGTGAGGACGGAGAACTCGGTCAGCCCGAGGTCGGGCAGCGCCGGGTCCTTGACCATGCCGTGAGCCACGTCGATGCGGAAGCCGTCGACGCCGAGGTCGAACCAGAAACGCAGGATCGACTCGAACTCGGCACGGACCTCGGGGTTGTCCCAGTTGAGGTCGGGCTGTTCGGGGGCGAAGAGGTGCAGGTACCACTGGCCGTCGGGCGTGCGGGTCCAGGCGGGGCCGCCGAAGGCCGCGTGCCAGTCGTTGGGGGGCAGGGAGCCGTCCTCGCCCTTGCCGTCGCGGAAGATGAAGCGGTTCCGTTCCGGTGAGCCGGGGCCTGCCGCCAGCGCCTGCTGGAACCAGGGGTGCTGGTCGGAGGTGTGGTTGGGGACGATGTCGAGGATCACGCGCAGGCCCAGCTCGTGTGCCTCCGTGATCAGTTGCTTGGCCTCGTCCAGGGTGCCGTAGGCGGGATGGATGTCGCGGTAGTCGGAGACGTCGTAGCCGCCGTCGGCCAGCGGGGACGGGTACCAGGGGTTGATCCAGATCGCGTCGACACCGAGGTAGGCCAGGTACTGCAGTCGGGAGCGGAGGCCGGCGATGTCGCCGGTTCCGTCGCCGTCGCCGTCGGCGAAGCTGCGTATGTAGACCTGGTAGATGGCGGCCCTGCGCCACCAGTCGGCATCGGCTGCGGCTTCGGCGGGCAGCGCGGTGGGGGTCGGGTTGCTCATGGGTGCTCGGTCCTGACTGTCTGAAGATGAAAGTGGGGGTGGTGGTCAGCCCTTGACCGAGCCCTGGAGCAGCGCCTTGACGAAGTGGCGTTGCAGGACCAGGAACACGAGGATCGTGGGGGCCATGATGAGAAGGGCACCGGCGTTCAGCAGGACCTGGTCGGTGCTGTATTTGGTGGTGAACGCCTGGAGCGCGCCTGCCATGGTGCGCTTGTTCGGGTCGTCGATGAGCACCAGGGCGAGCAGGAACTGGTTCCAGGTGGACAGGAACATCAGCAGGGCGAGAGAGGCGATCGCAGGGCGGGCGAGCGGCAGGTGGATGTGGAACAGCGCGCGCCAGGGGCCGGCGCCGTCCATGCCCGCCGCCTCGGACAGCTCCTTCGGTACGCCCACGAAGTGCGCCCGCATCCAGAACACCGCGAACGGCATGTTCATCCCGATGAGCGGGAGGATCAGCGCCCACTGGGTGCCCAACAGGCCCATGGCTCTGGTCTGTTCGTAGAGCGGGACGATCACGATCTCGTACGGCAGGGTCAGCGTCAGGACGAGGACCGTGTAGAAGACGCCGCCCAGCGGGATCTCCAGTACGGCGATCGCGTACGCGGCCATCGTCGCGATCAGGACCGCGACGGGGACGACGCCGAGCACGATGAGCGTGCTGGACTTGAGCAGTGTCGTGATGTTGGCGACGTTCCAGGCGTCGACGAAGTTGTGCCAGTGCGGGTCGGACGGCCAGCTCAGTCCTGAGGGGAACGTGCCCTGGGGGGCGAGGGCCGCGCTGACCATGCTCAGGAGCGGTACGACGGAGTAGAGCGCGGCGGCGGTGATGAGGATGAGTCCGGGAGCGCGACGGCGAAGTGCGCGTGCGGTCTGCGTGCGTTCGGGCATCGGACTACTTCTCCCGGAACAGGCGCTGGAGCGGGACGACGACGGCGATCACGACCAGGGCGAGGACGACGGCGAGCGCGGAGGCCGCGCCGAGGCGAGCGTCGTTGAAGGCCAGGTTGTAGACGGCGACACCGGGGACCATGGTCTGGGTGCCGGGGCCGCCCTGGGTGGAGAGGTAGACGACGTCGAAGCTGGCGAGCGCGGCGATGATCGTGATGGTGACGCAGACGCCGATCTCGTTGCGCAGACCGGGCAGGGTGACCGCCAGGAACTGGCGGATGGGGCCTGCGCCGTCGATGCGCGCCGCCTCGTACAGGCTGTTGTCGATCTTTCCGATGCCCGCCAGGAGCAGCATCGTGCACAGTCCGGTGGAGAGCCAGGTGCCGATGAAGCCGACCGCGGTCAGGGCCCAGGTGAAGTCCGCCAGCCAGGGGCGGGCGACGTCGTCGAGGCCGATGGCGCGCAGGAGTTGGTTGACCACGCCGTTGTCGGAATACATCCACGTCCAGGCGACACCGGCGGCGGCCCCGGGGATGATCTGCGGCAGGAAGAGCAGCGTGCGGGCCAGTGCTCCGGTGAAGCGGCCTTGCAGCTGCCGTAGTACGGAGGCGGTGATCAGGGCGATCGTCACCGGCAGGATGGTGAAGAACAGGATCAGGTAGAAGGCGTGCAGCAGGGAGGAGAACTGCTCGTTGTCCGTGAAGACCTGGGTGTAGTTCTTCAGGCCCACCCAGGTGGAGGCGCCGACGCCGTCCCAGTCGTAGAAGGAGTACTGGACCGACAGCAGGACCGGGTAGAAGTTGAAGACGCCGTAGAAGGCGAGGGCGGGGAGGGCGAAGAGCCAGCCGGCCCACCGCCGGGCCCGGAGCCGGTGGCGGCTGCGGGTGGCGGTGGCACCGGCGGGCGACTTGATGGATCGCATACTGCTCAGCTGCTCTTCAGCGCGTCGGCGTAGGTGGTCTGGAGGGTCTCGACCATCGCGGCGGGCTCGACCTTGCCGGAGACCAGCAGCTGGAGCTGCTGGGTCAGCTTGGTGTTGAGGGCCGGGGCGGCGTTCTGGAGCCAGCTGTCGAAGCCGTTGTCGGCGGCGATCGCGGCGTAACCGGCCTGGATCTGCTCGGTCAGCGTGCCGGACAGCGACGGCTTGCCCGGGGCGGCTGTGCCGGAGGTCAGGGCGGCGTAGCCGTTGTCGACGGCGACCTTCGCGGCCTCGGGGGTGGTGAGGAAGTCCAGGAACAGCGCGGCGGCGTCCTTGTTCTTGGAGCGGGCGGCGATGGAGAAGGCGAGGGTGTTGCTGGTCATGCCCGCGTACGGGCCGTCCTCTGTGGCCGGCGGCATCGGGAAGACGCCGTACTTGCCCTTGAAGTTCTTGTCGAGGGTCTGCGTGATCCAGCTGCCCTGGAAGAAGAACAGGCCCTTGCCGCCGGTGAACTGCCCGTACGACGCCTCCTGGTTGAGGGCGTTGACGTCGGAGGCGAAGTAACCGGCCTTGATCCACTTGTGGAGCGTCTCCGTGGCCTTGACCGCCTCCGGGGTGTCCAGGTTTGCGCCCGGCTGGTGGTACACGATGTCACTGAGCTTCTCGGCGCCCATGTAGTCGCCCAGCAGCAGGTTGTAGAGGTGGCCGATCAGGCCGTCCTGGTTCGAGGCGACGATCGGGGTGATCCCGGACTTCTTCGCCTCGGCCATGACGGCTTCGAGGTCCGAGATGGAGCCGGGCACCTTCTTCATGCCGACCTTTGCGGCCAGCTCCTTGTTGTAGAAGACGCCGACCAGCGGGCCCGCGGACCCGCCCGCCTGATACAGCGGACCGCCGCCGACCGCACCGTTCGACACCCGTCCGGGCGCCAGCGCCGAGGCGGGGACCTTCGAGCTCCAGCCGTACGCCTTGTCGTATGCGTCGAGGTTGGTGAGCAGGTTGTCCTTGACGCCGCCGAGGAGGTCGTAGGGCTGGACGAGGTCGGGCGTGGAGTCGGAGGCCAGCAGCCTCGGCAGGACGGTGTTGTAGTTGTTGTCCGCCTCCACCCGCAGCTTCACCTTGATCTTCGGGTACTTGGCCATGAAGGCGTCCGCCAGTCCCTGCTCGTACGTCTGCAGGCCGGCCGCGGAGAACAGGGTCAACTCCGCGGGGGTGTCGGCGACGGCGGTGTTGACGGCGGTCGGCGTCGGATTCGCCGCCGCGCCGGAGTCCGAGCCGGAGCCCGGAGCGCTGCACGCGGCCAGCGTCACCAGCGCGGACACCGCGGCGACGGACGCCAGCGGGGCACGCAGGCGTCGGCCGGCGATTGTGACGGGGGAGGTGGGGTGCTGCTCGGGCATGATGCCTCCTCGCATCCATGCGGCTGCCGATCCAGGGCACGGTCGGCAGACAGAGGTCGGCGAGCTTCCCGACCGGGCCACAGGGAGTGCGAAGGTCGTTTCGGAAGCGTTTCCGTTCCGGAAAGAGTGAGGCGGCCGAGCAAGCCTGTCAAGTAACGAAGCCGCAACTTACTTTTGACATGCTGAAACGATCAGACTGCCGGTCAGGGCAGCGGTCATCACCACCGAGAAACTCGGAAGCCATTCCGAAGATTCCGGAAGCGTTTCCGATCCGTTCGGCTGGTGGGTTAGCCTTCCGGCATGGCGCAGAGCTCCCAGAAGATCAACATGGCCGACGTGGCCCGTGCCGCCGGCGTCTCGATGGCCACCGCCTCACGCGCGCTCAACAACGACTACGGCGTCTCGGAAGCCACCCGCCGCCGCGTCCTCGCGGTCGCCGAGGAACTCTCCTACGTCGTCTCCCCCGAGGCGTCCCGCCTCGCCGGCGGCGCCACCGGCCGGGTCGCGGTGGTCGTACCGCACATCTCCCGCTGGTTCTTCGCGGCGCTGCTGGAGGGGCTGGAGTCGGTACTGCGCGCGGCCGACCTGGACGTGCTGCTCTACCACGTCGACGGCATCGAGGACCGCCACGACTTCTTCCACCGCCTGCCCGCCCGCCGCAAGGTCGACGCCGTGGTGGTCCTGGCCTTCCCGGTCGGTGAGGAGGAGCAGCGCCGCCTGGAGCTGATGGGCGTCACGATCATCGCCGCGGGCGGCCAGCACGCGCCCTACCCGAACGTGTCCATCGACGACGAGATCGCCGGCCGGCAGGCCATGGACCATTTGCTCTTCCTGGGCCACCGCCGCATCGCGATGATCGCGGCAGTCGACCCGGACCAGCCGGACGAGGTGCAGCCGTCGGGCCGCTCGAACGCGTACTACGCCGCCCTGCGCGACGCCGGCATCCCGGTCGACGAGCGGCTCGTCGTCACCGTCGACTGGGGCGGCGACCAGGGCGCCGACGCCATGGCCAAACTCCTCAGCCAGCCCGAGCCGCCCACCGCCGTATACGCCCACTCCGACGAGGTCGCCCTCGGTGCCATCCGCACACTCCGCCGCGCCGGACTGCGCGTCCCCGACGACATCTCCGTCATCGGCATCGACGACCACCCGGTCGCCGAGCTGACCGACCTGACCACGGTGCGGCAACCGGTACGAGAGCAGGGAGAACGTGCCGGGCGGATGCTCCTCGACATCCTGCGCGGCGAGGAGACCGAACACGACGTCGTCGTACCGACACAGCTGGTGATCAGGGGTAGCACGGCGCCGCCGCGCGGGTAACCGTGTCCGCCCGTCGGCGCAGATTCCGTACGTGGGGCGCCAAGCGCCAGCGGCGTACCTCGAAACATGGCGACGCGGCGAGCGGCATCCTGAGGCACGGCGACTGAGTGGAGGTCATGGAGTCCGGACCGGCGCAGACTGGACTGCCTTGCCGGATGCGGGGAGTTGGTCAAGCGAGCCCGCCACTCTTGGGTCGAGATAGGCGGCACGCGCTCGGGTAGTTGGTTGATCGGAACGCGCGTCGACGTGGGCCGCGCCTTCGCGGACCCGCTGCCTCCGCCGGACGACGAGCAGCTGTACATGCTGGGCGCCGCGCACAGGTCCTGTCTTACAACCGCTGTGGCGCTTCTCCGCACTGGCAGAGCCCAAGTTGCCGGCTCCGCCTGGCCACTGCCCCTTCTGCTTGGACCCACAGGGGCAGCCCACGGACGAGGACATCTACCCGAAGTGGCTCGTACGCGAGATGAAGCGACACGGCATTCGGAGCACGGACCCACAGCGGCGGCGTATCAACTGGCCGACGACACCTGTCTGCCAACACTGCAACCACACGTGGATGTCGGCCCTGGAGAACGACGTCATGCCATCCACAGCATGCCCTTTGTGGTGACACCCAGCAGGGTGGCGTCGAGATCGATGTCGAAGAAGAGTGCGCCGCCGGCCCGCAGGTCGGCCAGCCGGCGGGCCGCTGTGGCGGACGACCAGCCGGTCGCCGCGGCGAGGTCGGTGAGGCCAGCCCGGCCGTCGCGCCGGAGGGCGGCGAGCAGGCCGGCGTCGGCCGGGGTGAGGGCCTGCTGCGCGGGACGGGCGGGCGCGATGGCGGGACCCTTCGGCCGCATCTCACCCGCATCACCCCACATCCGTACGACAGCACAACAGCCGCACGAACGAGCATTCCGCGCCCATCGTCACCCCGCACGGAATTGGGGCAGCTGAGTCAGCGCCGAATCCGAAGAGGGTTCGCGGCGGCCAGGGATCCGTGCACGGGTTGGAGGTAGTGCAGGAACGCCTGGTGCGTCATGCCGGCTCGTGACGGATGGCGGCGATCAGGGTCGGCGTCGGCATCCTTCGTTTCTCCGGTGGAACGAGTGGCGATCGGCATCGCGGGGATATCCGCGATGCCGATCTCGACGGGTGTGTGGTTCTCGTGGTGGACCGGCACCGCGTGGTCAGCCCGCCGTCTGCTGGATCGGGTCCGGGGCGGCCGTCCGGCGGCGCCGGGCGGCGAGGCCGAGTGCGGCGGTGGCGACGGCCCCGGCGAGGGCGAGTACGCCCAGGGCGTTCGCCAGGGTGCCGACGGCGGAGGCGAGCGCGAGGACCACGAGCGGGCAGATGAACTGGCCGAGGAAGAAGAAGCCCGTCCACAGACCGGTGCCGCGGCCGCGGTCGGCGTAGTGGAGCTTGGACATGGCGAGGGTGAGCAGGCTCGGCAGCATGATGCCGCTGCCGAGGCAGTTGATCACCGCGCCGGCGGTCAGTACGACGGGGTTGGGGGCGAGCCAGATCACCGCGAAGCCGACGGCGCACAGGCCGAAGGCGGTGGGCAGCCAGGCTTGCGGGCTGCGGCCGGCCTTGGCGAAGACCACGGCGCCGATCACGACCGCGGCACTGGAGCCGGCGGTGGCCAGTCCGATCACGCCGGGGTTGCTCACGCCCATGTCGTTCAGGAGGAATGCCATCTCCACCTGGACGGTGTAGAAGAGGACGGCTCCGAAGAGGGTCAGCGCGCAGGTGCCGGCCAGCGGACGCCAGGGGAAGGGCCGCTTGGCCATCGGTTCCGAGGCGGTGAGGGAGGGCTCGTCCGCGTGGTCGGCCGGTCGGGGCCGCGGCAGGAAGGCGGCCATGGCCGGGGCGAGCAGCAGGCTCACCGCGTAGGCCCAGAACGGTGCGCGCCAGCCGGCCGATCCGGCCGCGCCGCCCAGCACGAAGAAGGCCGTCGCGGAGATCGAGGCGCACATCGTCTGCATCGCGAGGTAGCGATCGCGTTGCCGGCCGGAGTAGTAGTCGCCGATCAGCGTGGTGCTGCAGGTCATGATGGCGGCTTCGGCGACACCGACGAGGGCGCGACTGGCGACGATGGCGCCGAGGGAGTCCAGCCACAGGGGGGCGGTGCCGAGGATCGCGTACAGCACGGTCGAGACGACGAGCAGGCGTTTGCGGCCGAGCCGGTCGACGATGACGCCGGCGAAGGGGGCCAGCAGCGCCAGGGAGAGGGCGGGGATGGTCAGGGCCATGGGGACGAGCGCGTCGACGCCCGGCACGTCGGCGAAGTGGGACTGCATCTGCGGCAGGACGGGGGCGATGAGTACGGCGCCCAGGATGGGCAGGCAGCTGCCGGCCATCAGCAGCATGAGGCGAAGCCGGTGGCCGGGGCCGGACACGGCCTGCTCGGTCGGGGTGTCCTTGACGGCTGTGGGCGTCGGGGACGGGAGCGGGGGCACGGGTGCAGGCATGCGGGAACTCCACGTGGCGGGTCGGGAGGGGGACGGGATGGTGCGGCCGTCGTGGTCGGGCCGCCCGGTATCTGTGGGGAGCGGGGGGCCGATGACTGCCGGGCGTCGCGGCGGGCCGGCTCGCCGGGCGCCTGCCCGGTCCCGGCAGCGGAGGATGGTGTGGCTCCGGCGCCGGGTGGAGACGACTATGGGCCAACGGACAGGTCCTGCCTAGCCCTCATCCGATCGATATCGAAGATGTGGATCATCCAGACCTTGGATGCCAGGCACCTGCACGGGCCCGCTATCTCGGTGCGACTGTGGCGATACGGCCGGGCTCCGAAGCGGCCAGCTCCGCTCCCACGCGGGCCGCTGTCTCGCGCAGCCAGATGTGGGCCGCGTCGTGGGTGTGCACCGGGTGCCACCACAGTGCCTCCTGGAGAGGGACCGCCCCGTAGGGAGGTTCCATGAGGCGTACGGCGGCCACGCCGCGCAGCAGCTCGGCCAGGCGCTGCTGGACCAGGGCGATCCGGCGGGTGCCGGCGATCAGGAAGGGCAGCGCCTGGAAGCTGTCGACGGAGATCTCCACGCGGGGATCGACACCGAGCATGCTCAGCTGCCGGGCGGCCGGGGCGTCGTAGGCACGCTGGTAGATGACCCAGGGCAGTCGTGCCAGGTCGTCCATGGTCAGCTGGTCGCCGACCTCGTCGTTCGTCTCGGCGACCAGGAAGGCCCAGCGGTCGGTGAACAGGTCGACGGCGGGGAAACCGCCGATGATGCCGCGCGGCATCAGCAGCCCGTCGGCTGTGCTGAGCAGCGGTGTCGTGTCCTCGGTGACGTCGATGGGCGTCCGCTGGAAGCGCAGCCGTACTCCCGGGGCCTCGGCGTGCACGGTCCGGGCGAGCTCGGCGCCGAACACGGCGAGGGCGTAGTCGGAGGTGAGCAGGGTGAACTCGTGCTCCTCGCTGCCCGGGGCGAAGTCGGCCCTGCTGCTGAAGACCCGTTCCAGCAGGTCGCAGGCGGTCGAGGTGCGGTCCAGCAGGGCGCGGCCGAGGGCGGTCAGTTCGTACTGTTTGCCGACGCGCGCGAGCAGGTCGTCGTCGAAGTGGCGGCGCAGGCGGGCCAGGGCCGCGCTCATCGCCGGCTGGCTGAGCCCGACGCGCTGGCCGGCGCGGGTGACGTTGCGTTCCTCCAGTAGGGCCCGCAGGGACAGGACGAGGTTGAGATCGAGGCCTGAGAGGGACACGACGCCTCCAGAGCGAGGCCGCTTGCGGCGGCAGCACCATTTGCACCACAGATGATCAACATCTAAAGAATCTATTTCCCAGATTACGCGCTGGGGTCCAGATTGGTCCCACCGCAATCTGGAGGACATTCCCGTGAAACCCGCAGCCGCTTCCGCGTCCTTCTCCGGACCCTTCGCCCTTGGCGTCCTCTCCGCCCCTGACCAGGCGGCATTCCCCGGTCTCGTGACCCCCGGGGGGCGCGTGCTGGATCTTTCCACGGCCCTGGCAGAGCCGGCCCTGACGACCCGGGGGATCTTCGAGCGGTGGGACGAGGTGCTCCCTCGCCTGCACGCGCTCGCGGCCGACGAGACGGCCGACGAGGCGGCCAGCTGGCGGCCGTTGGAGCACCTGCGGGTGCACGCGCCGGTCGAGCCCCGCCAGGTCTTCCAGTGCGGCGCCAACTACCGGCAGCACGTGATCGACCTGGAGGTCGCCCACCGCTCCCCCGACGACCCCCGCACCGTGGAGGAAGCGCGGGCCGAGATCGCCGCGGTCATGGACCGGCGGGCGGCCGAGGACCTGCCGTACGTGTTCATCGGCCTGCCGAGCGCGATCACCGGCCCCTTCGACGACGTCGTACTCCCCGACTGGGCCGAACAACCGGACTGGGAACTGGAGCTGGCGGCCGTCATCGCCCGGCCCGCCTACCGGGTGACGGCCGAGGAGGCCCTGGAGTACGTGGCCGGCTACACCATCGCCAACGACCTCACCGACCGGGCCACCGTCTTCCGCCGGGACATGAAGGCCATCGGCACCGACTGGCTGCGCTGCAAGAACGCTCCCGGCTTCACCCCGCTCGGCCCGTGGATCGTGCCCGCCGCGTCGATCGCCGACCCCGGTGACCTGCGCGTCACACTGAAGCTCAACGGCGAGACCATGCAGGACGAGTCCACCAAGGACATGCTCTTCGGCATCGCCCGGCTGGTGTCGTACATCTCCCAGACCTCCCGGCTCCTGCCCGGCGACCTGGTGCTCACCGGCAGCCCGGCCGGCAACGGCATGCACTGGGGACGGCTGCTGCGCGACGGCGACGTCATGGAGGGCTCCATCACGGGTCTGGGCGTGCAGCGCACCCGCTGTGTCGCCCAGGGGACCGCGTCGTGACGGCCCCGCCCGACCCCGCGGACGCCGAGGGCGCCATCACCGAGGCCGCCAAGCGGTACTCCAACTGGGGGCGCTGGGGCGAGGACGACGTGCTCGGCACACTGAACTTCCTCGACGAGGCCAAGCGCCGTGAGGGTGCCGCACTCATCCGCCGGGGTGTCAGCTTCTCGCTGTCGCAGCGGTTCGACATGAACGGGCCGCAGAAGGGCTGGCGCCGCCGCACCAACCCCGTCCACACCATGCTGGACACGGGAACGGACGCGGCGCTGGGCAACCAGGGCTTCCCCCACGGCATCGGCGGCGCCGACGACGTGATCGCGATGCCCCTGCAGTGCTCCACCCAGTGGGACGGGCTCGGGCACATCTTCGACCACGGCAAGGCGTGGAACGGGCGGGCGGCCGAGAAGGTCGTCACCTCCGACGGCGATCTGGTCACCGGCATCGAGCACATGGCCCCGTACGTCGCCGGGCGCGGAGTCCTCCTCGACGTCGGCCGGGTGATCGGCGGTGAACGCGGGGAACTGCCGGACGGTTTCGCGATCACCGAGGACCACCTGACCGCGACGGCCGAGGCGCACGGCGTGGCCGTCGGCCGCGGGGACATCGTCGTCGTCCGGACCGGGCGGCTGGCGCGCGCCCGCCGCGAGGGCTGGGGCGACTACGCCGGCGGAGACTCGCCCGGCCTGTCCTTCACCACCGCCGGCTGGCTGCACGCGAGCCAGATCGCCGCGATCGCCACCGACACGTGGGGCTTCGAGGTACGGCCGAACGAGTTCGACGGCGCCTTCCAGCCGCTGCACCAGGTCGTCATCCCCAACATGGGCCTGCTGATCGGCGAGATGTGGGACCCCGACGCCCTCGCGGACGACTGCGCCCGCGACGGCGTGTACGAGTTCTGGCTCACCGCCGCGCCCCTGCCCATCACCGGAGCCGTCGGCTCCCCCGTCAATCCGGTCGCCGTCAAGTGACCTGTTCAACAAAGGAGTCGGCCATGGAAGGAAAACGAGTCCTGGTCATCGGAGGGGGCACCTCCGGCAACGTCATGACCGTGCTGCTGCGACGGGCCGGCATCGACGTCGACCTCGTCGAGGCCAGGCCGGACTGGAACGTACGCGGCTCCGGCATCACCCTTCAGGGCAACGCCCTGCGCGTGCTGCGCGAGGTCGGCGTCTGGGACGAGGTCCGCGAGCACGGCTTCGGCTTCGACGCCCTGGGGCTGACGACGCCCGACGGCACCGTGCTGCACGTCGGCGACGTCCTGCGCACCGGCGGAGACGACCTCCCCGCCACCCTGGGCATGCAGCGCCCGGTGCTCCAGCGCATCCTCGTCGACGCCGTCCGGGCATCCGGCGCGAATGTCCGGCTCGGCACCACCGCCGAGACCCTCACCGAGGACGACACCTCCGTGACCGTCCGGTTCAGTGACGGCACCGAGGGCCGCTATGACCTGGTCGTGGCCGCCGACGGCCTGCACTCCGCGACCCGCGCCGCCATCGGCATCGACGTCAAACCCGAGCCGACCGGCATGGCCATCTGGCGTGTCCCGGCGCCCCGCCCGGCCGGAGTGGAGTGCAGCGTCCTCTCCCACGGCGGACCCTGCTACATCGCCGGCTACACGCCCACCAGCGAAAACACGATCTACGCCTATCTGGTGGAGGCCGGCCGCGACCGCGCCACGATCCCGCCCGAGTCCTACGCGCGGGAGATGCGCCGCCTCGCCGAGGGCTACGGCGGTGCCTGGGACGAGATCCGCGACTCGATCACCGACCCGGCGCAGGTGAACTACACCTGGTTCGACCGGATGCTGGTCGAGGACTCCTGGCACCGGGGCCGGGTCGTCCTCGTCGGCGACGCCGCGCACTGCTGCCCGCCCACGATGGCCCAGGGCGCGGCGATGGCCATGGAGGACGCATGGGTGCTGTCCCAGCTGCTGACCAGCGGATCCGCGTGGGACGAGGAACTGCTCACGCGCTACTACGAGCGGCGGATCGATCGGGTCCGGATGGTCGTCGAAGCGTCCGTGCAGATCGGGCAGTGGCAGCTCGACGGCGTGCCCGGTGACGTGCCCGGGCTGCTGGACGCCACCCTGCCGGTGCTCAAGGAGCTGCCGTGACGGCCCACCCGCCCCCGGCTACCGCTGGGAGCCGCCCCCAGCCCGACCCCCGCCCCTCGTCGAGCACGGACGCCTGCACTTCCCCGACTGTCGACGTACACGCGCACGTTCTGATCCCCGAGGTCGAGGCCCTGGTGGCCGGCCTGCCGGGCCTGGCGGAGGCCAAGGTCCTCGACGCCCGCCGCAACGGGCCCGCGGCCCTGGCCGTCAGCGGCCCCATGGTCGCCGAGCGCATTCCGAGGCTGACGGACGTCGCCGTACGACTGGCCGCGATGGACGCGCAGGGCGTGGACGTCCAGCTGGTCAGCCCGTCGCCCTCGCACTACCACTACTGGGCGGACGAGGAGACGGCGGAGAAGGTGTACCGCCTGGCCAACGAGGCGACGGCCGCCCACTGCGCCCAGGCGCCCGGCCGGCTGCACGGTCTGGGCCTCGTCCCCCTGCAGCACCCGGAATCGGCGGTGCGCGCGCTCGAACTCGCCATGGGTATGGGCCTGTCGGGTGTCGAAATCTCCTCGCACGCGCCGGGCCGGGAGCTGTCGGACCCTGCGTACGAACCCTTCTGGACCCGGGCCGAGGAGACGGGCGCGATCCTCTTCCTGCATCCCTTCGGCTGCACGCTCGACGAGCGCCTGGACCAGTGGTACCTGTCCAACACCGTCGGACAGCCCACCGAGAACGCCGTCGCCCTGTCCCATCTGATCTTCTCCGGCGTGCTGGACCGGCATCCCGAGTTGAAGATCGTCGCGGCTCATGGCGGCGGCTACCTGCCCACTCACATCGGCCGCAGCGACCACGCCTGGTCGGCCCGCTCCGACGCGGGCGCGGGCTGCGCCCACCTGCCCAGCAGCTACCTCAAACGCCTCTACTTCGACTCCCTGGTCCACGACCCGCAAGTACTGCGGGCGCTGATCGGCGCGGTCGGCGCCGACCGTGTGCTGCTCGGCTCCGACTTCCCCTTCGACATGGGCACCGAGGACCCCGTCGGCGCACTGCGCGCCGCACACCTGCCCGACGACGACTTCCACGCCGTGCGCGGTGGCAACGCGACAACGCTGCTGCGCCTCACTTGACCCCCGCACAGGAGAACCCGCCATGAGCGCACGCCTGCTCACCCATCTGCGGCACGTCGACCTCGCCGTGCCCGACTACGAAAAGCAGCTCGACTTCTACGCCGGCGTCTGGGGCCTGACCCAGGTCGCCGAGGACTCCGGGATCTCCTTCCTCGCCGCCGAGGGCAGTCCCGAGCAGTACGTGGTACGGCTGCGCAAGGCCGAGGAGAAGCGCCTCGACCTCGTCTCGTACGGCGCCGCGAGCGCGGCGGACGTGGACACCCTCGCCGAACAACTCCTCGCGGGAGGAGTGCAGTTGATCTCCCAGCCGGGCAAGATCGACACACCCGGTGGCGGCTACGGCTTCCGCTTCTTCGACGTCGACGGCCGCACCATCGAAGTGTCCGCCGATGTGGACGTACGGCAGCACCGCAAGATCGAGGAGAAGGAGTCGATCCCGGTCAAGCTGTCGCACGTCGTCCTCAACTCCCCGGACCTGAACCGCACTCGGGAGTGGTACGAGCGTCACCTCGGGTTCCGGCTCTCCGACACGCTGATGCATCCGAAGATGGGCGAAGCGATGCACTTCATGCGTATCAGCAACCAGCACCACTCCATGGCCATCGCCCAGGGGCCGCACACCGCGCTGCACCACATCTCCTTCGAGATGCGCGGCATCGACGAGTACATGCGGGGCTCTGGACGGGTGCTCCGGGCCGGCTTCCGCAAGATCTGGGGCCCAGGTCGGCACCTGGCGGGCGACAACACCTTCACCTACTTCCTGGACCCGCAGGGCAACACGGTCGAGTACACCACCGAGCTGGAGCTGCTCGACGAGGACACCTGGCACCCGCACGTCTACGACTTCTCCCAGCCCGAGGTCACCGACCAGTGGGGCACGGCGAACCCGATGAACGAGCTGGTCGCCAAGGAGTCCTTCAACGACGTCGACCGCGGCTGCTTCGTAGCCCCGCCGGTCTGACCCCCTCGAACCCCGGGGACGCGGTGGCCCTGTCAACCGCCCTGACGCCCTTGCCGCGTCCCCGGTTCCCACCGCTGTCGAAGACCGCCGGAGCCTGGAGCCGTGCATGCGTTTCGCCACCTATGAACATCGAGACCGGCGCCGGGTCGCCGTCGTGGAGGAGGACGGCACCCTCCACCCCGTTCCCGGCGCGCGGTCGCTCACGGAGCTGATCAGCTGCGGCGACGGACTCGACGCGCTCCTGCGCGCAGGCGCCGCCACGCTGGACGTCCCGCCGGGCCCTCACGTGTCCGAGGTGCGGCTGCTGCCACCGCTTCAGCCGCCCACCGTGCGGGACTTCGTCACCTTCGAGGAGCACGTCGAAGGGGTACGGCGGTCCGTGGACGGCGTCGGCGGGGTGCCCGAAGCCTGGTACGACGCCCCGACGTTCTACTTCACCAACCCGTACGCCGTCATCGGCGCCCACGACGACGTCCCGGTGCCGCCGGGCAGCGGAGTCCTCGACTTCGAGCTGGAGGTCGCCGCCGTCATCGGCCGGGAGGGGCGGGACCTGACGCCAGAACAGGCACGGGACCACATCATCGGCTACACCGTCTTCAACGACTGGTCGGCCCGCGACCTGCAGTCCCGCGAGATGCAGGTCCGCCTCGGCCCGTGCAAGGGCAAGGACACGGCCGCCACCCTCGGCCCGTACCTGGTCACCGCCGACGAGCTGGAGCCGTACCGCGACACCGACGGCCTTCTGCGCCTGGCGCTGACCGCCTCGGTGAACGGCGAGGTGGTCGGCAAGGACCTGCTGTCCAACATGAGCTGGACCTTCGAGGAGATGGTCGCCTACGCCTCGCGGGGCACCGTCGTCCGCCCCGGCGACGTGCTCGGCTCCGGCACCTGCGGCAACGGCGGCTGCCTCGCCGAGCTGTGGGGCGTCCGGGGCGAGCAGTCCCCGCCCCCGCTGAAGCCGGGAGACACCGTCACCCTCACCGTGGAGGGCATCGGCACCGTCTCCAACACCGTGGTCGCGGGCAGGGATCCGGAGCCTCTGCCGACCGCCCGCCGCCGCAGCCGGGAGCGGCCGTGAACGACCTGCACCCCAAGAGGCTCCTCGGCAAGGTCGTCGTCGTCACCGGCGCCGCGCGCGGCCAGGGCGCCGCCGAGGCCGAGGCCCTGACCCGCGAGGGCGCCCGCGTCATCGGCACCGACGTGACCGAGGCCCCCGGCTGCCGCCGCCTCGACGTCACCGACGAGGAGCACTGGGCGGAGCTGGCCGCCGAACTGAGGGAGTCGTACGGCCAGGTGCACGGCCTGGTCAACAACGCGGGCATCACCTGGCGCGCCCGCCTCGACGAAGTGACCCCCGACGACTTCGCCCGAGTCCACGCCGTCAACGTCACCGGCCCGCTCCTTGCCATCCAGCACCTGACGCCGCTGATGCCACCCGGCTCGTCCATAGTCAACGTCGGCTCCACCGCCGCTCTCACCGCCCACTACCCGGTCGCCTACACGACCAGCAAATGGGCGCTGCGCGGCCTGTCGAAGGCCGCGGCCACGGAGCTCGGCCCGCGCGGCATCCGCGTCAACACGATCCACCCCGGCTTCATCGAGACCGAGATGACCGCCTCCGCCGCGCCCGCCTTCCGTGAGGCGAACATCCGCGAGACCCCGCTCGGCCGCACCGGCACGGTGGACGAGGTCGCCCCGCTCGTGGTCTTCCTCCTGTCCGACGAGTCGTCCTTCATCACCGGCGCCGAGATCCCGGTCGACGGCGGACTCACCGCGCACGGCGGCGTCAAGTCCATCTCGGACGCTCTGGGTTCAGCTGCTGTGGATTCGGCCGCTTCGAATCCGGAGGGGCATTGAAACGGCTGGAAGGGAAGGTGGCCCTGATATCGGGCACGGCCCTCACCCCCGGCCCGCTCGACGCGACCGACGAGGACTCCGTCCGTTTCGGTGCCGCCGACACCCAGCCGTACGAGGACTTCGGCTGCACGATGCGCGCCGAGCTGGACTCGGTATGGCTGCCCGCGCACGTCGCCCGGCCCCACCGGGTGCGCAGTCGCACCTCCATCGTCACCGTGGGGTCCCCAGCGAGCCTGACCGGCTCGCTCACCAACCAGCGGACCGCCTGCCCCCATGGCGTCCAAGGGCCGGTGATCGCGATGACCTGGCAGCTCGCCGCCGAAGGCGCCCCGTACGGCATCCGCGCCAACTGCGTCAGCCCGGGGTGATCGACACCGAGGCCACGCGCGGCGACCCCGCCGGCCGACGACCATCCCATGTGGACCATCGCCCGCCACATCTCCCTCGGCCGCGTCGAGCTCCCCGAGGAGGTCGTCAACGGGGCCGTCTTCCTCGCTTCCGACGAGGCGGCCACATCACCGGCGCCAACCTCGTCGTCGACGGCGGCCGGTCGTCCGTACTCCCCAGCTGAAAGGGACCACTTCCGTGAACAAGGTGAGCGCGAACGCCGACGAGGCGGTCGCCGACATTGCCGACGGCGCGTCTCTGGCCGTCGGCGGCTTCGGCCTCAGCGGCATCCCCGAAGTGGTGATCCGGGCCCTGCACGAACAGGGCGCCACCGGCCTGCAGGTCGTGTCGAACAACTGCGGCGTGGACGGCCGGGGGCTGGGCGTGCTGCTCGCCGCCGGCCGGATCGCCCGCGTGACGG
Source organism: Streptomyces sp. SudanB52_2052 (assembly GCF_964272415.1). Lineage (NCBI taxonomy): Bacteria > Bacillati > Actinomycetota > Actinomycetes > Kitasatosporales > Streptomycetaceae > Streptomyces > Streptomyces sp. SudanB52_2052. Next base: position 4,276,456 of record NZ_OZ186796.1, read on the forward strand.
GCAGTTACGTGGGCGAGAACAAGGAGTTCGCCCGCCAGTACCTGTCGGGCGAGCTGGAGGTGGAGCTGGTGCCGCAGGGGACACTGGCCGAGCGGCTGCGCGCCGGTGGCGCGGGTATCCCCGCGTTCTACACCCCGGCCGGTGTGGGCACCCAGGTCGCGAACGGCGGTCTGCCGTGGAGGTACGCGGCGGACGGCTCGGTCGCCGTGGCCTCCCCGCCCAAGGAGACCCGCGACTTCCACGGCCGACCGCACATCCTGGAGCACGCCATCACCACCGACTTCGCCCTCGTCCGGGCCTGGCGAGGGGACCGGCACGGCAACCTGGTCTTCCGCCGCGCCGCGGCCAACTTCAACCCGCTCGCGGCGATGGCCGGCCGGATCACGATCGCCGAGGTCGAAGAACTCGTGGAACCGGGCGAGCTGAGCCCCGACGCCGTCCACCTCCCCGGCGTCTTCGTCCAGCGGATCGTGGAGCTCACCCCCGCTCAGGCCGCTGACAAGCAGATCGAGAAGAGGACAGTACGAGCATGAGCACGACGATGGACACGCCCCGCGGCTGGACCCGCGACCAGATGGCCGCCCGCGCCGCCGCTGAACTCACCGACGGCTCCTACGTCAACCTCGGCATCGGCCTGCCCACACTCGTCCCCGGCCACCTCCCGCCCGGCGTGCAGGTGGTGTTGCACTCCGAGAACGGCATCCTCGGCACCGGCCGTTATCCGACCGCCGACGAGGTCGACCCGGATCTCATCAACGCGGGCAAGGAGACCGTCACCGTCCTGCCGGGAGCCTCCTTCTTCGACTCGGCCCTGTCCTTCGGCATGATCCGCGGCGGTCACATAGACACCGCGGTGCTGGGCGCCATGCAGGTGTCGGAAGGCGGTGACCTGGCCAACTGGATGATCCCCGGCAAGATGGTCAAGGGCATGGGCGGAGCGATGGACCTGGTCCACGGCGCCCGCCGGGTCATCGTCCTGATGGAGCACACCGCCAAGGACGGCAGCCCGAAGATCCTGACCGAGTGCACCCTGCCGCTCACCGGCGAACGGTGCGTCCACCGCGTCATCACCGACCTCGGCGTCCTCGACGTCACACCCGACGGCCTCACCATCGTCGAGACCGCACCCGGCATCACCCTCGATGAGATCACGGCGAAGACGGCCGCGCCCATGAGGCCCGGATCATCGATGGCTTCCCAGGCTGGGCACGTGAACCCTGGGCCACCTGCGGAGCAACGAGCCCACAGCATCCGAGAAGGCCGTCGAGAATGATCAGGCTCCGGTCACCCGGACGTGACCAACCCGCGCGGAACTCAGGGTCCTCGGCCTGCGTGGGATGGATCACCTTGACTGCGACCCGGGGTCAGCCGCGTAATCGCAAGCGACAATCCCGGCGACGCCGGCGATCAGGCCCGGGATACTGGTCGCCCATGGATGAGGTCGAAGTCGTCGTCGCCCATTCCGAGCGTGCGACTCTGCGCGTCGGCGACGTGTTCCTGAAGGTGGACGCCGATCAGGCGCGCCTCGACGTCGAGGTCGAGGCGATGTCCCTCGCGCCGGTGCCGACCCCTGAGGTCCTGTGGCGCAAGCCGCCCGTGCTCGCGACCGCCGCGCTCCCGGGCACGACGCTCGGGCGCCTCGGCGGGCCGGCGACCGGGTCGCCGGCGGCGTGGGCCGCGGCGGGCGCCGCCATCCGGAAGCTGCACGACGCGCCGCTGCCGCCCTGGCCCGGCAGGGCCGGCCGGGGCATCGAGGAGCTGACGAAGGAGCTCGCCGACGAGTGCGAGTTGCTCGTGACGAACGGCGTCCTGCCGGCCGACCTGGTCACCCGCAACCGCCAGGTCGCCGAGGCCGCGCTGCGGCCGTGGACTCCGGTGTTCACACACGGCGACCTGCAGATCGCGCACGTCTTCGTCGACGGCGACGAGGTCACCGGCATCATCGACTGGTCCGAGGCGGGCCAGGGAGACGCCCTGTACGACCTCGCCACCTTCCTGCTCGGACACGAGGAGCACCTCGACGACGTCATCGCCGGATACGGCGCCGACATCGACATCGACGTGATCCACGCGTGGTCGTCTCTGCGCAGCCTGCTGGCAGTTCGCTCGCTGATCGAGCAGGGCTTCGACCCCTTCGCGCCGGGCTGTGAGGTCGACGTGCTGAGATCCCGGATGTGAGGCCGCGCAGCCGCGGCAGTGCGCCGCAACGCGAAACCGGGCCTTCCCTCGGGGGGGGGGAGGCCCGGCTCCAAAGTGTGGGAAGCCCTCAGCCGACTGCGGCGAACGCGGCGGCCGTCCTACGGTCGCTCCGCGAGCAGCCGTACGGTGTCGGCGAGCCGCGTACGGAAATAGAAGTGGCCGCCTGGCTGTACGTGGAGCCGGAACCGGCCCGTCGTGCACCGTTCCCAGGGCCGGGCCGCGTGCACCGGCACCCAGGGGTCGGAGTCGCCGACGACGGCCGTGACGTCGCAGCGCAGGGGAACGGGCCGGGCGGTGTACCTCTGCAGCAGCCGGTAGTCGTTGCGCACGATCGGGAAGATGACCGCCCGCACGTCCGGGGTGTCCAGCAGCCTCGGATCCGTACCGCCCTCGCCGGCGAGGTCCGCCCGCAGCTCGTCGTCGGTCAACGCATCGGTGCGGGAGGGAACCTGGCCGATCCGGGAGCCGGGTGCCGAGCGGCCCGAGACGACGAGATGTGCGAGGCGGGCCCCGAAGTCGTCCTCCAGCAGATGCGCGACCTCGTAGGCGACGGACGCGCCCATGCTGTGGCCGACGAGCGTCGTGGGCAGCGCGGGGCCGGCCGCCCCGGCGACCGCGTCGGCCGCCGCACCCGCGAGGGTCGCCATGTCCGGGACGAGCGGCTCCGCCATGCGGTGCTCCCGCCCCGGGTACTGCACGATCCGCAGCTCCACGTCTGCGGGGAGGTGCGCGGCCCAGGCGCGGTAGTAGTTCGCCCCGCCGCCCGCGTGCGGGAAGAGGAGTATCCGGTGCCTGGCGTCCGGGCGCGGACGGGGCACCACGAACCAGTCACCTGGGTCAGCCATCGCCACCTCCCCGCTTTCCGTCCGAGGCGGAGACGAGCGACGTCCCCTCGTCCCCCTGCCCACCCGGTGCGGACGGCTGCGGTCCCTCCTCGCGGATCCGGAAGCGCTGGAGCGACTTCGGGGCCCACCAGATGGTGCGGCCGAAGATCCCCATGAGGGCGGGCACCAGCAGGCACCGCACCAGGGTGGCGTCCACCAGGATGGCCAGGGCGACGCCCAGTCCCAGCATCTTGGTGAGGGTGATCTGCGAGGTGCCGATGGCCACCATCACGATGGTGAGCAGCACCGCGGCGGCGGTGATCACCCCTCCGGTCTGGGCGATGCCGGCGCTCACGGCCTCGCGGTGGTCGCCGTGCCGGTCGTAGTTCTCCTTGATCCGCGACAGGATGAACAGGGAGTAGTCCATCGACAGGCCGAAGGTCAGGCAGAACATCAGCACGGGCAGCGAGGTCTCGATGAACCCGGTGGCCGTGAAGCCGAGCAGCCCGCTGAGGTGTCCCTCCTGGAACACCCAGACGGCGGCCCCGAACATCGCGGTGAGGCTGAGCGCGTTGAGCACGACCGCCAGGAACGGGAGCACCAGCGAACCGGTCATGAGGAAGATCATGACGAGGGTGACCATGACGATGAACAGCAGCGCGTACGGCAGGAGTTCGCCGATGACGTCCCGGCTGTCCACCAGCATGGCGGCCTGCCCGCCGACCCTCACGGAGGACGAGGGCGGCTCCTCCACGGCGCGGACGCGCTTGACGAGGTCCTGGCTCTCGACGGAGATGTCCTCGATGGTGGGGACGGGCCAGACGGTCAGGTAGTCGGTGCCCGACACCGCGCGGGTCGCGCTCGCCGCGGTGGGCGGCTGGACCAGCTGTCCGTCCTGGTAGGTGCCGGTCGGGCTGTCCACGCGCGCCACGCCCTTCAGCGCGGACAGTTTCCCGGCGTAGGCGCCGATGTCCTGCTGCTCCGCGTCCTGGGCCAGTACGTCGATGCCGCCGGTCGGGCTGACGGGGAAGGACTCGCGCAGGGTGTTGTGGACGATCCGGGCCTCGGCCTTCTCACCGAGCGTCCGGTCGTCCACCGTGCCGAACTCGACCTTCAGGAAGGGGAGGCCGACCAGGATCAGGAGCGCGGTGACGAGCACGGTGACCAGCGGCGCGCGGCGCATCGTCGTGCCGGCGAGGGCACGCCAGCGGCGTTCCGCGGCGGCCTCCCGCTCCTGGCCGCCCTTCCGGCGGAGCCGTAGCGCGTCCACCCGGTGGCCGAGGAGCAGCAGCAGGGCGGGCAGCACGATGAGCGCGGCGAGCGCGGCGAGCGCCACCACGGTGATCCCGGCGTACGCGAACGAGCGCAGGAAGTACATGGGGAAGATCAGCATCGCGGCGAGCGACACGGCCACGACGAACGCCGAGAACAGTACGGTCCGGCCCGCGCTGTGCATCGTGGCGCTGAGGGCCCGCGCGGTGTCGGCGTCGCGCTTCAGCTCCTCCCGGTAGCGCCGGACGATGAGGAGCGCGTAGTCGATCGCCAGGCCGAACCCGAGTGCCGTCGTCAGGTTCTGCGCGAAGACCGACACGTCGGTGAGGTGCGTGATCCCCGTCAGGACCGCGTTGGTCCCCAGGATGGCGATCACGCCGATCCCGAGCGGCAGCAGCGCGGAGACGACGCTGCCGAACGCCAGCAACAGGATGAGGAGCACCAGCGGAAAGGCGATCAGCTCGGACTTCACCAGGTCGTCGGCGGTCTGCTGCTGTGACTCGTTGCGCACGGCGACGGTGCCGCCGAGGGACACCTCCAGGTCGCCGACGGCGCCCCGGTAGTCGTCCTCGATACGCTCGAAGACCTTGCCCGCCTCGGTCTCGTTGCCCTTGATGTGGGCGACGATCAGCGCGTACCGGCCGTCCTTCGCGCGCAGCCCGGCATCACCGGTCTGCCAGTAGTCGACGACACCCGTGATGCCCTGTTCCCGGGCCAGTCGCTGGGCCAGCTCGGTGCCCTCGCGTTTCGTGCGGGGGTCGTCGGCCTCCGCCTTCACGAGCAGGACGAGATTGGGCCTGCTGGCCGGGAACTTGGCGTCCATCGTCTCGGCCGCCAGGCTGGACTCCGCGGCCGGGTCCTCGGTGCCGCCGAGTTGGAGCCGGTCGGTGAGACCACCGCCCACGAGTACCGCGCCCACCAGCAGCGCGACGACACAGGACAGCAGCAGCCTGGGCCGCCCCGCGATCCGAAGTAAAGCTGACATGCTTACCGCCGATTCTTCCTCAGAGGGACGCGTTCGGATGTCCGACTGCGACGTGAACGCACCCTGGGTTATGCCTCGGGCTTGGTGACCGCGAACGCGAACACCGAGCCAAACTTAATCAAGCGGTAGTTGACGAATCCCACGTTCTCCAGCTGCACGGGCAGCTGCTTGAGATCCGTGCGACGGATTCCGGTCAACCTGACCCCGATGCGGCTGCTGACGAGATCGTTGACCGCGAAGGTGCTGGCCACGTAGACCCCACCGGGCTTCAGGAGCCGGAACACCGCCTCGTAGGCGCCGACCGGGTCGGCGTACAGGTGCAGCGAACCGGGGTTGTTCACCCCGTCGAAAACACCCTCCTTGAAGGGCAGGTTCCGCACGTCCCCGCGGATCAGGTGAACGTTGCGACGGCCAACGGTCTCCTGCACGGTCTTGTGCAGCATCGCCTCGGAGATGTCCAGGCCGACCACGGTCGCCTCGGGCACCGCCCCGGCGAGTCGATCCGTGAAGTACCCCGCCCCGCAGGACAGATCGAGCCAGGCTCCGGTGCTCTCCTCGTCGAGCTTCAGCCATTTCCGGTAGATCTCGAACTCTTCGGCGTAGGACGGGATGTGGTTGCCGAAGCCGGCGAAGAGCCGGGAGAAGAACGGGCGTGAAACGGTCTCGTAGAGCCGGACGAACGCGGCGCTCTCCATCAGCTTCTGGGCGGGGGTCGGCGCGGCCGGATCGGGCTTGCCCGGCTCCCGGATCATGTCGATGAAGGCAGGGGTGACCGGGGCGCCTCGGCCGCAGGAGGAGCACTTCAGTTCGGTGGGCGAGGTCTGCGTGACCTCCGCCGAGCAGGACGGGCAGGCCAGCAGGTCGAGCACCTGGGTCAGCATCGGATGCCTCTCTTGGGTAGCTGTGTCACGTACTGCGGATCGGAGTGCGGAGTTCACGGCTCGATGCGCTCGCCGATCAGCTTGGCGAGCTGACCCACCTGCGGGCCGGTGAGCATGGAGAGGTGGTCGCCCGGCGTCTCGCACACCTCGACGGGGCCCGCGGTGAACCGTCCCCAGCCGCGCGCTTCGTCGTCCAGGAGCCAGGCCAGCTCGTCCGGGGGGACGTTGTCCGGGTGCAGCTCGGCGGCCCGGAAGAACGTCAGGGTTCCCTCGTACGGCACGGCGGGGACGTACAGGCTGTGCTGGTCGGCGATGTAGGCACGGATGAAGCCGCGCAGCCGGGCCTCGTCGTCGAACTCGGGCGGCAGCACGCTCTGTTCGCGCAGGGTGTCGCGGAACGCGGCGAGCTGGGCCGCCTCGTCGAGTTCCCTCAGCCGCTCGTGCGTGATGTCGAGCCGGCAGCCGAAGATCCGCTCGAAGACCCGGGCCAGGGCCACCAGCCAGTCGACGTGGCCCCAGTCCGCCGTGGCGTGCCGCCGCTCGGGCAGCGGCGCGGCGGTGTCCAGCATCCCGAGCAGCCGGACCTCGTGACCGGCCGCGCGCAGCCGGGTGGCGAGCTCCAGGGCGATGTGCCCGCCGAAGGAGTGCCCGACCAGGTGGTACGGGCCCTGGGGCGCGGCGGAGAGCACCAGGGGAAGGTAGTGCTCGGCGAGTTCCTCGACCAGCGTCTGCGAGGTCGTCTCCTCGGTGAAGAGCGGCTGGAGGCCGTACAGCATGAGGTGTTCGGGGAGGTGGGCGGCGAGGTCGTTGAAGTACACGAGGTTGCCGCCCGCTCCGGGCAGGAGGAACAGCGGCACCTCACCGCCGGGGCGCAGCCGGACCAGCGACCGCCGGTCGGTGTCGGCGGCACCGCTCTGGAGGGCCACGGCCATCTGGGCGATGGTGGGCCCCTGGAAGAGCACGGACAGCGGCAGCCGCCGCCCGAACTGCCGCTCCACCTCGGCCAGCAGCACCACGGCGAGCACGGAATTGCCGCCCAGGTGGAAGAAGTTGTCGCGCACGCCGACCGAGCGCTCTCCGAGGATCTCCTGCCACAGCAGCGCCAGCCGCATCTCGGTGAGCCCCCGGGGGGCGAGCCGGCCGGTGCGGTCGGTGCCGGACGCGGTGGGCTCGGGCAGAGCGCGGCGGTCGATCTTGCCGTTGGGGGTGTAGGGCAGCTCGTCGAGCAGTTGGAGGGAGGCGGGGCTCATGTAGCCGGGCAGCCGCGTGTCCAGGTGGGCGCGGAGCGACGTCTCCGTCAGCCCACTGCCGGGCCGGGGCACGGCGTAGCCGTCGATACGGCGTGCCACTCCGGTGCCGTGCGTGGTCGCCGCGGCCTGCGCGACGTCCGGGTGGGAGAGCAACGCCGCCTCGATCTCGCCGAGTTCGATGCGGAAGCCGCGCACCTTGACCTGGTGGTCGGTGCGGCCGATGAACTCCAGGGTGCCCTCCGGACGGAGGCGCACCAGGTCGCCGGTGCGGTACATGCGCTCGCCGGGCACCGCGGCGAAGGGGTCGGGCAGGAAGCGCTCCTCGGTCAGTTCCGGCCGCTCGAGGTAGCCGCGGCTCACCCCCTCGCCGGCGATGTGGAGTTCGCCGGTCGCTCCCGGCGGCACCAGCGTGCCCTGCTCATCCAGCACGTACATCCGGGTGTTGGCGACGGGGCGGCCGATCAGCGGCCTCCCGTCGGGGTCCACACGATGGGTGCTGGACCAGATCGTCGTCTCCGTCGGCCCGTACATGTTCTGGATACGGGCCGGGGTCAGCCGGGTCAGCCGCTCGGCGAGGGCGGCGGGCAGCTCCTCGCCGCCCAGCAGCAGCAGGCTCAGCTCGGCCAGCGCTTCGGGCCCGCCGGGCTCCGCCAGGATCATCGCCGCCTGGGACGGGGTGCACTGGAGGCGGGTGACCTGGTGGCGCCGGATGAGCTCGGGGAGGGCGGGCTCGGCCTCGGCGGGGCGCGCGGCGTGCAGTTCACGGGCCCGGGCCAGCAGCGGCAGGGAATCGAGGACGGCGTCCTCGTCCATGCCGAAGTCGATGAGCGCGGCCACCTCGTCGACGCCGGTGTCGGCGATGGCGTCGAGCAGGGTGACGGCCTGGTCGACGGTGCCGAAGAGCGCGGCCGTGCCGTAGAAGCGGTCGAAGGCGTGGTCGAGCAGGGTGTTCAGGTCGTCGTCGGGCAGCGCGGAGAGGTCGTCGCCCAGCCCCATGGAACGGGCGAGGCCGGCGAGCAGCCCCAGGGACGAGGCCAGATAGTCGCGGAACGGCCCGCGCACCGCCTCGCGCACCGCCTCCGGGTCCTCGCCGAGGAAGGTGTGCACCATCAGCGTGACCCGTCCCGGTCCCTGGTGTCCTGCCTCCTGCCGGGCCCGGCGGTAGACGGCGACCTTCTCCGCGAGCTGTTCGAGGTCCTGGCCGAGGAGATGGGTGAGGACGTTGCAGCCCGACTCCCCCGCCGCGCGGAAGGTGTCGGGGCTGCCCGCGGCGGTCACCCACAGCGGCAGCTCGGCCTGCACCGGCCGCGGCAGGGTCCGCACGGCGGTGGTCCTGCCGTGGCCGTTGGGGCGCTCGACGGGGGCGCCCGACCACAGGGTGCGCAGGGTGGCGATGCCGTCCAGCATCACCTGTTTGCGGTCCGCGTAGTTGCCGGGCGCGAGCACGAAGTCGTCGGCCTGCCAGCCCGAGGCGACGGAGATCCCGGCGCGGCCCCCCGAGAGGTTGTCCACGACCGACCACTCCTCCACGACCCGGACCGGATCGTGGAGCGGCAGTACGACGCTGCCCGCGCGGATCGCTATCCGTTCGGTGGCGGTGGCGAGTGCCGCTCCGATGACGGACGGGTTGGGGAAGATGCCGCCGAAGGCGTGGAAGTGGCGCTCGGGGGTCCAGACGGCCTCGAAGCCGTGCCGGTCGGCGAATCGGGCGCCTTCGAGCAGCAGCCGGTAGGCGCCGCCGCTCGCGGTCCCCTCGGTGCCGGAGGCGCTGGCGAAGTAGAAGAGGCTGAGGTCGGCGGTCCGGCCCGGGGCGCGCCCGTCGGCCGGGCCGGGGCCGGTCTGGAGGACGACGGTGGAGCCGTGCGTCAGCGTCCACACCAGCTCCAGGACGGAGATGTCGAAGGAGACGGTGGTGACGCCCAGCCAGGTCCCGACGCCGTCGGCGCCGAACTCCTCGGTCATGGCGGCGCAGAAGTTCACCACGTTGCGGTGCTCCACCATGACGCCCTTGGGCCTGCCGGTGGAGCCCGAGGTGTAGATGACGTAGGCCAGGTCGCGGGGGCCCGCCTCGGGGGCCGAGGGGTGGTCGGGGCGGGTCGCGACGTCGAGGGTGTCGAGTGTGTCCAGGCACAGGGGCTCGACGTCATCCGGGCAGTCGAGGGCGGGCAGCAGCGCCGAGTCGCTCAGCAGCAGCCGGACGCCCGCGTCGCGCAGGATGTACGCGGTGCGCTCGGGCGGTGCCGCGGGGTCCAGCGGCAGGTAGGCGGCGCCGGACTTGAGCACCGCCAGCAGTGCGGTCACCAGCGCGGGGGTGCGCGGCAGGCAGAGCGCGACCACCGTGCCCCGGCCCGCGCCGCGGGCGCGCAGCACCCGAGCGAGCCGGTCTGCCTGCGCGTCGAGGGCGGCGTAGGTGAGGCGCGTGTCGCCCTGGACCACGGCCGGCCGGTCGGGGGTGGCGGCGACCTGCCGCTCGACCAGGGTGTGGACGGTGACGGCGGGGAACTCGACGGCGGGGCCACGGCCCGCCTCGACGAGGGCGCCGCGCTCGTCCTCGGTCAGCAGCGGCAGGGCGGACAGCCGGGTGGCGGGGGCGGAGACCGCGTGGCGCAGCAGCGTCTGCCACATGCCCAGGAATCGGCGGGCGGTGTCGGCGTCGTACAGGTCGGTGGCGTACTCCAGGGAGCCGCGCAGCCCGTCGGGCGCCTCCTCGACGAGGAGCGTGGTGTCGAACTTCGAGGTCCCGGTGTGCACTTCCTCCAGTCGGCACTCCAGGCCCGGCAGGCGCGGAGCCTCGGAGGTGGCGTTCTGGAGGATGAACATGTGCTGGAACAGTGGGCTGTGGCTGAGGGTGCGCGGCGGCTGGAGGACCTCCACCAACTGCTCGAAGGGCAGCTCCTGGTGGTCGAAGGCATCCAGCGCGGTGGTGCGTACCCGTGCCAGCAGGTCCTCGAAGGCGGGGTCGCCGGCGGCGTCGACGCGCATCACCAGAGTGTTGACGAAGAAGCCGATCAGCGGCTCCACCTCGGGGCGCAGCCGTCCGGCCACGGGAGTGCCGACCGCCAGGTCGGCCGCGCCGCTCAGCCGCGACAGCACCGCCGACCAGGAGGCCAGCAGCACCATGAAGGGAGTGCAGCCGTGGGCGCGGGCCAGCTCCTCCACCGCGTCGCGGAGAGCCACGTCCAGGTGGTAGGGGACAACCGCGCCACGGTAGGACTGCGCGGCGGGGCGGGGCCGGTCGGTGGGCAGCTCCAGCAGTTCGGGCAACCCCTCGAGGCGCCGCTTCCAGTGTCCGGCCTCGTCGCCCAGCGCCTCGGGGGTGAGGTGGGTGCGCTGCCAGGCGGCGTAGTCGGCGTACTGGACGGGGAGTTCGGGCAGCTCGCCCGCGACGTCACCGTGGCCGGCCGTGCCCTGCTCCTTCTCGAGGCAGGCGCGGTACAGGGCGAACAGTTCGCGGTAGAGGACGCCGAGCGACCAGGCGTCGGCGCTGCTGTGGTGGACCGACAGCAGCAGATGGGCCCGCGCGGGGGTCTCGCGCAGCAGCACGGCCCGCAGCAGCGGGGCCTCACCGAGGTCGAAGGGGCGCCGGGCCTCGGCGGCGGCGAGCTCCTCGACCGACTCGCCCTCGGCGAGGACGCGTTCGGGCAGCGCCACCTCGGGGACGTCGACCACCCGGGCCACCGGCTGCTCGTGGGTGACGGAGATGACGGTGCGCAGGGCCTCGTGGCGCCGGACCAGTTCGGTGAGGGCCCGGCGCAGCGCGCTGACGCCGGTGTCGTCGAGCTCACCGTCGAGGATGACCCGGCCGGCGAGGACGTAGGCGGCGGCACCGCTGTCCGGCAGCATCTCGGCCATCACCCACATGCGCTGCTGCCCGAAGGAGAGCGGCAGCGGACCGGCGTCCCGGTCGAGGGGCGTGACCGGTGGAAGCGTGCGCGGGCCGTCGCCGCGCGCCTCCCGCAGCAGGCCGATCAGGGCGTCCCGCCCGGCGGACAGCCGGGCGCGCAGCTCCTCGTCCAGAGCGCCGGGCGGGGCGCTGAAACGGATGCGTCCCTCGTCCTCCCAGACCCGGATGTCACGGGAGCGCAGCTCCGCGAGGAGTTCAACCGGCGATGTCACAGCTCTCCCTCTTCCCTCTCCGCCGTGGTTCCGGGCGAGTCCGGGTGACGCGCCGCGGGTCCGGCCACCGCCCACAGCAGGGTCTCCAGGCTCTCCGCGACTCCGGCCACGGTCGGCCGGGCGAACACGACCTGCGCGGTGAGGCCGACGCCGTGCTCCTCGCTGAGCCGCAGCGCGGCCCGGGTCACGGCGAGTGAATGGCCGCCCAACCGGAAGAAGTCGTCGTCACGTCCGACCGAGCCGACGCCCAGGACGTCGGCGAAGACGGCGGCGACGGACTTCTCCAGCGGGGTGCTCGGCTCGGCCCCGCCGACGCCCTCCGCCACGGGCGCGGGGAGGCGCTTGCGCTCGATCTTGCCCGCGACGGTCAGCGGCAGCGCGTCGAGCGTGACGTACCGGGTGGGCACCATGTACTCGGGCAGCCGGTCCGCGCAGTGCCGCCGCAGCTCGTGCGGCGTCAGGTCCTGCCCGGCGGTCACCACCCAGGCGACCAGGGCCTGTTCGGCGCCCTGGCCACGGGCCGCGACCACGGCCTCGCGGACGCCGGGGTGGCTCAGCAGGGCGGCCTCGATCTCGCCGGGCTCCACCCGGAAGCCGCGCACCTTGACCTGGTGGTCGATGCGACCCAGGTACTCGATCGCGCCGTCACCGCGATAGCGCGCCAGGTCGCCGGTGCGGTACATCCGTTCCCCGGGCCGGTACGGGTCCGGTACGAAGTGTGCGGCCGTCAGTTCGTCCTGTCCCAGGTAGCCGAGCGCCAGGCACGGTCCGGAGACGCACACCTCGGCGGCGACGCCCTGCGGTACCGGCTCGCCGTGCCGGTCGAGGAGGACGACGCGCACGTTGTCCACGGGCCGTCCCACCGGGGGCACCGGCTCCCACTGGTCGGGCGCGCCGGTCAGGGTGTGCGAGGTGATCACATGGGCCTCGGAGGGGCCGTACTGGTTGTGCAGGACGGCTTCCGTGCGGGTGAAGAAGGTGCGGAGTTCCGATGTGATGTGGAGCTGTTCACCGGCGGAGAAGACCTCCCGCAGCGCGGTCGGCCACTGCTCGCGTGCGGCTGCCACCTCGGCGAGTTGCTGGAGCGCGACGTACGGCAGGAAGAGCCGGGTGATGTCTCGCTCCACCAGCCAGGGCAGCAACTGGAGCGCGTCTCGGCGGGTTTCGGCGTCGACCAGGACGACCGTGCCGCCGGCCGCCCACGTCCCGAAGGTCTCCATCATGCAGATGTCGAAGTGCAGGGGGCTGAACTGGAGCGTCCGGTCGTCGGCGGTGAAGGGGAAGGCCGCCGTCTGCCAGGCCAGCAGGTTGGCGAGGGCGCCGTGCCGCATCACGATGCCCTTGGGGCGGCCGGTGGAGCCGGAGGTGTAGATGGTGTAGATCGGGTCGTCGCGCCCGGTGACGGTGGCGAGTTCGGTCTCGTCGCGGTCCGACCAGTCCAGTTCGTCGAGCCGCAGCAGGCGGATGCCGTCGGGCGTGTCCAGCGGCGCGTCGCTCAGCAGCAGCGGGCAGTGGGCGTCGTCGAGGGTTCCGGCGGTGCGGTCGGCGGGGTGGTCCGGGTCCAGGGGGAGGAACGCCGCGCCCGTCTTCTGGATCGCCAGCATGGCGACGATCTGGCGGATGGAGCGGCGGGCGTACAGCCCGATCAGAGTGGACCGGCCGACGCCCTCCTCGGCCAGCAGCCGGGCGAGCTGGTTGCTCTCCGCCTCCAGCCTGGCGTACGTCCAGGACTCGGTGGCGTGCTCGATGGCGGTCGCGTCCGGGCTGTGCGCGGCCCGCTCCGTGAGGTATCGGTACACGGGCCGGTCGAGGTCCACTTCGCGGTGCGCGCCGTTGCGGCCGTGCACCAGGTGCTCGCGCTGATCGGCGGTGAGCAGGGCGAGTCGGGACACCTCGGTGCCGGGGTCCTCGACGGCGGACGCGGCGAGCTGCTGGAAGGCCGCGGCCAGCCGCTCGGCGGTGTCCCGGTCGAAGAGGTCCGCCGCGTACTCGAGCGAGCACGAGAGCCGCTCTCCCTGGTCCTCCACGAAGAGCGTGAGGTCGAACTTCGCGGTGCCGTTGTGCACCTCCTCGCGGCGGGCGGTGAGCTCCCCGGCCCGGATGTCGCCGAGCGGGCTCTCGTAGTACGTGAGCATGTTCTGGAAGACCGGGGCGTGGCTGGGCGACCGGTCGGGCCGCAGGGCGGCGACGATCCGCTGGAAGGGCACCTGCCGGTTCTCGAAGCCCTCCAGGAAGGTGCGCTGGACCCGCCGCAGCAGCTCGGTGACGTCGGGATCGCCGGACAGGTCGATGCGCAGCGGCAGCGTGCCGACGAAGAAGCCGACGAGGGCGGCCACTTCGGGGCGCTCCCGGTTGCTGACCGGAGTGCCGATCACCACGTCGTCGGTGCGCGCGTGCCGGCCGAGCAGCACCGCCCACAGCGCGAGCACCGCGACATACGGGGTGACCTGCGCCCCGGCGGCGGTCTCGCGCAGCCGGGCCGTCGTCGCGGGGTCCAGGACGAAGGGCACGGTGCCGCCGCGGTACGACTGACTGACCGGCCTGGGACGGTCCGCGGGCAGCTCCAGGAGCGGCGGCGCGCCGTCGAGCCGGTCCTTCCAGTAGGCCAGTTGTCGGGCCTCGGTCACCGGGGAGAGCGCGGCGCGCTGCCACTCCGTCGCGTCGATGGCCTGGACGGAGAGCGGGGGAAGGGCGTTCGTGCCCGCCGCGTACAGCGTGAACAGTTCGTCGAAGAGGACGCCGAGCGAGGCCGCGTCGGCGGCGATGTGGTGCACGGCCAGGAAGAGGTACGCCTGCTGTGGCGCGGTGGTCGCGAGGACGGCTCGCAGCAGACTGCCGCCCGCCAGGTCGAAGGGTTCGCGGGCGACCTCCTCGGCGAGGCGGGCCAGGGTGGCGTCCCGCTCCTGATCGGTGAGGCCGCTCAGGTCCTCGTGGACCAGCGGCAGCGGGGCCGGCGGACACACGGTCTGCTCGGGCGCTCCGTCGGCGCCGGCCCGGAACGCCGTGCGCAGTGACTCATGGCGGCGGACGAGGTGGCTGAGGCAGTCGGTGAGGCGCTCGACGCGCACCGGTCCCGTCAGGCGGACCTTGCCGCTGAGGACGTACGTGGGCTGGTGGCCCTCCATCTGGTCCAGAAGCCACAGCGACTCCTGCGCCGGTGACAGGGGGAAGGCCCGGCCGTCACGTGGCAGCGGCCGGACCGGCTGTTCCGCGGCGGCCTCGGCCCGCAGATGGCTGAGCAGCCCCTCCTTGTGCGCCCGCAGCTCCTCCCGCAGCTCGGCGGTGAGGGCCCCCTTGGCCGCGGAGACCCGCAGCTGGTCACCCTCGGCGTGTAACCGGACGCGTGCGCGACGCAGTTCCCCGAGCAGCTCCACGAGCCGCTCGGGTCCTTCCGCGGTGTCCGCCGTCCTGACGAGGTCCCCGTTCACAGCGTGATCTCCTCTCGTTCCTCGTCGCCGTCCAGCGCGCCGAGCACCTCGGTGAGCAGGCCCAGCACGTGGTCCGTGAGCTGCTCCACGCTGGGCCCTTCCAGCAGCCGCACCATCGGCACCACGACACCCAGGTCGGCCTTGACGCGGACGCGCAGTTCGAGGGCCATCAGCGAGTCCAGGCCCATCTCCACGACGGGCACCTGCGGGTCGATGTCCTCCGCCCCGGTCTGGAGCACCGCGGCGAGCCGCTCGGTGAGGTAGTCGCCGACGATCGTCCGCTGCTCCTGCGGTGCGGCCTGTGCGCAGCGCTCCAGCAGGTGCGCGGAGCCGCCGGTGCCGCCGAACTCCTCGAGGAACGCGGCGAACTGGCCGGTGGCCCGGGCGGAGGGCACGGCGGTGAACACCTCGGGCCAGTCGAGGCGGGCCACCGTGACCTGGGCGGGCCGACGCGCCAGCACACGGCCGAAGACGTCGAGGGCCTCGGCCGGTGCCATGCTGCCCACGCCGAGGCGGGACAACTGCTCGAGGCCGCCCTCGCGCACGGCGAGGCCGATCCCGTTCCAGGGGCCGTAGCCGAGCGCGACGGCGTCCGTGTCCAGGCCCCGCCGGTGGTGGGCGAGCGCGTCCAGGAAGGCGTTGGCCGCGGCGTAGTTGGCGGCGCCGACGCCGACCGGCCCGAAGACCGCGGGCAGCGCCGACACGAGCAGGAACAGCGAGGCGTCCCCGAACACCCGGTGCAGGTTCCACGCCCCGGCGACCTTGGGCTCGGCCACCTCGCGCAGCTGCTCGACGTCCAGCCCCGCGAGCATGGCGCCGCGGGCGATGCCCGCCAGGTGCGCCACCCCCACGACCGGGGGCATGCCCTCGCGCTCCAGTTCCGCGCGGAGCGCCGCGACGTCGTCGGCCCGCGCCACGTCCGCCACCGCGACGTGCACGCGGACACCCCGACCGGTCAGTCCGTCCACGGCCTCGCGCTGCGTGTCGTCGCTCACGCCGCGCCTGCCGACCAGTACGAGGTGGCGCGCCCCGCGCTCGGCCAGCCACCCGGCCATGGCCAGTCCGAGGTCGCCGAGGCCGCCGGTGAGCAGATAGGTGCCGTCCGGGTCGATGTCCGGCGCGGCGGGGGCCGGGGCCGCCATCTCCTCGGCGCGGACCAGGCGGGCGGCGAGCAGACTGCCGTCGCGGACGGCGAGTTGGTCGTCGACGGGGGTTCCCTCGTCGGGGCGCGCGCCGGTGAGGACGGCGCTCAGCAACGCGGCGGAGGCCGCCTCGTCGGGCGCCGTCCGCGCGTCGAGGTCGATCAGGCCGCCCCACAGCTCCGGGTGTTCGGCGGCCAGGACCCGGCCCAGTCCCCAGACCGGGGCCTGGAGGACACCCGCGGCGGTCACGGCCGTTCCTCCCACCGGCTGGGCGCCCCGGGTCAGCAGCCACAGGCGCCCGCAGCGCGTGGGGACATCGACGTCGAGGCAGGCGCGCACCAGGGCGAGCGCGGCCTCGGCGCCGCTCTGCTGTGCGGCACGGACCTGGTCGGTGGTGGCGTCGGGGAGGTCGGGCGCGTCCAGCGGCCGGGCCAGCACCACGCCCTTGAGCGGCCCGTCCGCGAGGGCGCCGTAGAGGGCCTGGCGGATGTGGGCGGCATCGGAGGCGGCGTCGGCTTGTACGGCCTCGACGGAGTCGCCCGCTTCCCGCAGGGCCACGGCGAGCGCCTCGCCGGTGCCCGCCCTGTCGGCGAGGACCAGCCAGCGCCCGGACTCGGTGTCCGCCGCGGGCGCGGCGGACACCGCGGTCCAGTCGGTGCGGTAGCACAGGTCGCGGCCGGGGTCCCCGCCGCCGTCCTCGGGGTCCACCAGGCGCATCCGCAGCCCCTGCGCGTACGCGACGGTCCCCTCGGCGTCGAAGAGCCGTACATCGGCTAGGAGTTCGTCACCCGTCTCGGCGGCCGGGGTGCGCACCACGTGGGAGTAGACCTCGCCCAACGGCTGCCGGTACGGCTCCAGCGTGCCGACGCCGACGGGGAGCGTGAGCGCCCCGCTGCCGTTGAGGGCGCCGGGTGCGAGCGCCCCGAGCAGCAGAAAGGCGTTGTCGAGGAGGGCCGGATGGAAGACATAGCCCTCCTCGGCCCACCGGGCCGGCAGCGTCAGCCGGCCCAGGACCTCGCCGTCGCCGACCCACATCCCTTCCAGGCATCGCATCCGGGGGCCGTAGGCGGCACCCGCGCGCTCGACGTGGTCGAAGAACTCCGCCACCTCGACGGTGTGACCGCACCGGGCCTTGACCACCTCCGGGTCGTCCTCCCAGGCGGGCGGCGAGGGGGAGGCGGCCGGAGCGGGTGCCACGACGCTCGCGGACTCCGGCAGCGACCGGTCCACCGCGGCCTCACGGACCTGCGGGTCCTGCTCCGCGAGCCGACGGAGCCGGTCGAGGTGGGGCAGCCCGTCGAGCACCTGCGCCGTGGTGGGGCCGAAGTCCAGCAGGCAGGCGACCTCGTCCACGAACGGGGCGAGCCGGCGCACCAGCGGCAGACAGGACTCGGGCGAGCCGATCAGCGAGCGGGAGGAGGCGAACCGGTCGTAGAGGAAGCCGGCGAACTGCGTCAGCTCCGCTTCCGGCAGGGCCTCGATGTCCGTGGCGGACTCCCGGCCACGGCTGCTGGCGAGTCCCTTGAGCAGGCCCATGTTCCCCTTGAGATAGGTGCAGTAGGGGTCTCGGGCCAGCTCGGTCGCGGTCTCGGCGTCGGCGCCCACGAAGCTGTGCAGCATGACGGTGACCCGGCCCGTGGCGGGGTCGAGACCCGCATCGGCCCGCGCCTTGCGGTAGACCGCGACGTTCTCGGCGAGCCCGTCCACGCCCTGGTCGAGCAGGTGGGTGAGGAGATTCGCCCCGGTCCGCCCGGCCCGGGCGAAGCTCGCGGGCGAGCTGGCCGCCGTCAGCCACAGCGGCAGCTCCCGCTGGACGGGGCGCGGGTAGGTGCGCAGGCTGACGGGTTCGCCGGTGCCGCTGGTCGCGGTGACCGCCTCGCCCCGCCACAGCGCGCGCAGTTGCTCCATGCCCTCCTCGAGGTGGCGGGCGCGCTCGGCATACCGCTCGGGGAAGTAGGCGAAGTCGTTCGGGTTCCAGCCGGAGGCGAGGGAGATCCCGGCCCGGCCGCCGGACAGGTTGTCCACGACGGCCCACTCCTCGGCCACCCGCAGCGGGCTGTGCAGGGGCAGCACCACGCTGCCCGCGCGCAGCCCGATCCGGCTGGTCTCGCGCGCCAGGGCGGCGTGCAGCAGGGCCGGGTTCGGGTAGAGCGAGCCGAGCGGGGTGAAATGCCGCTCGGGAACCCAGACGTTCTCGAAGCCGTGCGCGTCACCGAACCTGGCGCTCTCCAGCAGCATGTCGTACCGGGCGTCTTCGGCCAGCGCGTTCTCGTCACTGGCGAAGAACATCAGGCTGAATTTCATGACGCGCTCTCCCCGTTCTCCGCGCTGTCCCCGTTCTTCGCGCTCTTCGCGTTCTCCGCGTCGGTCGCGTTCTTCGCGTCGGTCGCGTTCTTCGCGTTCTCCCCCTGCCGCCCGTGCTGCCCGTGCTGCCCGTTCCCCGCGTGCTGCAGGGGCACCATGCGGGCCGAGGCGTGCTGGGTCCACTTGGTGGCGGTGTCGCCCTCGGCCTTGCTGTGCACGGTGAAGGCCAGTGCTCCGTCGGAGCCGTCCCGCAGTCCGACCTGGACGATCCGGGCGCCGCCCGGCGGGATGCTCAGAACGCTGTGGTACGTCACGTCCTGGAGCCGGTACGGCACGTCCGGCGCGAGCTCGCGGGCGGCGGCGAGCGCCATGTCGATGTAGCTGGTGCCCGGTGCGACGACCCGGCCCTGGATGACGTGGTCGTCCAGGACCGCGACCTGGTCGCGGGCGAGCGACCGCTGCCACACGTGCCTGCCGGGATCGGCCGCCACACTCTCCACACGCCGCCCGAGCAGCGGGTGACGGCCGGGCTCCCCGGCGAGGACGACGCCGTCGGCCGGCGCGGCCTCCAGGGTGTCGGGCAGCCAGAACCTGCGGCGCTGGAAGGGGTAGCCGGGCAGCTCGGTCGGCCGCCCCGAGTGCACCCGCGCCCAGTCCACGGCCACGCCTGCCGCCCAGGCGGCGCCCAGCGCGTCCAGCAGCGCGCGCTGCTCGGGCCTCCCGGAGCGCAACGAGGCCAGCCACACCGGACGGGGCTGTCCCTGCCCCTTCGCGGACTCACGCCGCACCGCGCGCCGGGCCAGCGGCGCGAGCACCGCGTCCGGCCCGACCTCGATGCCCGCCGTGCAGCCCTCCTGGCTCAGGGTGGCGATCGTGTCCGCGTACCGGACGGTGCCGCGCAGCTGCTCCACCCAGTAGTCCGCGGTCGCCATGCGGCGTCCGATCAGCTGGCCGGTCAGCGAGGAGACCACCGGGTGCTGGGGCGCGCGCATCCGCACGCCTTCCGCCGCGGCACGGAACTCCTCCAGTACGGGGTCCATGAGCGGGGAGTGGAAGGCGTGCGACGTGCGGATCTGCTGCGCGACGACGCCCGTTTCCGCCAGGTCGTCCACGGCCTTGGCGACCGCGGGGGCGGCGCCCGAGAGCACCACCTCGCCCGGTCCGTTCACGGCGGCCAGCGCCACCTCGTCGGCGTACGGGGCGAGGGCCGCGAGCGCGCGCTCCTCGCTCACCCGCACCGCGTACATCACGCCGCCCGGCGGGAGGTCCTGCATCAGCCGGGCGCGGGTGCCGAGCAGGGCCAGCGCGTCCTCCAACGTGAACACCCCGGCGAGGGTGGCCGCGACGAACTCGCCGACGCTGTGCCCGGACAGGTAGTCCGGCTCGACACCGAGCGAGCGCCAGAGCTGGGCCAGGGCGTACTCCGTCGCGAAGATCGCGGGCTGGGCGTACTCGGTGCGCGCCAGTGATTCCTCGTCCCGCACGACCTGGTGCAGGTCGAAGCCGAAGCGTTCCTTCAGCAGCGCCGCGCACCGGTCGAACGCCTCCCGGAACACCGGCCACTCACGGTGCAGTTCGGTGCCCATGCCCACCCGGTGGGAGCCCTGGCCGGTGAAGAGGAAGGCCAGCACGGGGGCCTTGCGCGGGGCGCGGCCGCGGGCGACCGCGGCCGCGGGCCGGCCCTCGGCGGCGAACCGCTCCAGGGCGGCACGGGCCTCCTCGGCGGAATCCGCGGTGACGGCGAGCCGCTCCGGGAAAGCGGTCCTGCCCTGGGAGGAGGTCCAGGCGAGATCAGCCAGGTCCCCGGGGCCGCTTTCGGTCCGGGCGAGCCGGTCGGCGTAGCGGGCCGCCAGGTCGCGCAAGGCCTCGGGGGTCCGCGCGGAGAGCAGCAGCGCCTCAGGCCGCCGTGCCTCCTTGGTACCGGGGACGGCTGCCGGCGTCGGCGCCGCCGAGAGCACCACGTGCGCGTTGGTCCCGCCGAAGCCGAAGGCGCTCACCCCGGCGGTACGCCGGTCCTCGGGCCAGGCCAGAGGGGCGGTGGGGATCTCCAACGGCGAGCCGGCCGCATCGATGTGGGGGTTGAGTCGGGTGAGGTGGAGGTGCGGCGGCACGGTGTCGTGCTGAAGGGCCAGGACGACCTTGATGAAACCGGCGATTCCGGCCGCGGACTCCAGGTGGCCGATGTTGGTCTTCACCGATCCGAGATAGCAGGGCCCGGCGGCGTCCCCCTCGGCGGCCGGCTCCGTCAGGAGCGCCTCGGTCAGGGCCTCGTACTCGATGGGGTCGCCGAGTGCGGTGCCCGTGCCGTGAGCCTCGATGTAGCCCAGCTCACGCGGAGCGATGCCCGCGGCGCTCCAGGCAGTGCGCAGGACCTCCGTCTGGGCGCGGCCATGCGGGGCGGTCAGGCCGTTGGAGCGGCCGTCCTGGTTGACGGCCGAGCCCCGTACGACGGCGAGCACGCGGTCGCCGTCGGCCAGCGCCAGCGAGAGCGGCTTGAGGATGACGGCCCCGCAGCCCTCGGAGCGCACGTAGCCGTCGGCGCGCTCGTCGAACGCCTTGCAGCGGCCGTCGGACGCCATCATCTGGGCGCGGGAGAAGACCGCGGTGAGGTCGGGCGCGAGGAGCAGATTGACCCCGGCGGCCACCGCCAGCGAGGACTCCCCACGGCGCAGGGCCTCGCAGGCCTGGTGGACGGCGACGAGCGAGGAGGAACACGCGGTGTCCAGAGCGAGACTCGGACCGCGCAGGTCGAGGAGGTACGACAGCCGGTTCGCGGCGACGCTCAGGGCGTTGCCCGTGCCGTAGTACGCGCCCAGGGCTCCCTTCGCTCCGGCGGTGAGCCGGCTGTAGTCGTTGTTGCTGATGCCGACGAAGACTCCGGTGTCGCTGCCCGCGAGGTCGGCCGGGACGATCGCCGCGTTCTCCAGGGCCTCCCAGACGACCTCCATGAGGAGCCGCTGCTGGGGGTCGATGGCCACCGCCTCGGCGGGCGAGATGCCGAAGAACTCGGGCTCGAATCCCGCGACGTCCCCGAGGAAGCCGCCCCAGCGGGTGCTGGCGGTGCCGTCCCGCTTGAGCTCCGGGTCGTAGAGCCTCTCCGCGTCCCATCGGTCGGCGGGCACCGGGGTGACGGCGTCTCCGCCGCCGTGCAGCAGCGTCCAGAACTCCTCGGTGTTCTCGGCGCCGGGGAAGCGGCAGGCCATGCCGACGACGGCGATCGGCTCGGCCGCGGCCGGCGTGGCGGGCGTGGCCGGCGTGCCGGTCCGCGGGGCGGCCTGCGCACCCGCCTCGTGCCCGGCACTCCGTCCGGCACTCCGTCCGGCGAGGTGGCGGGCGGCGGCCTCAGCCGTCGGGTGCTGGTAGAGGAGGGCGGCGGGGACGCGGCGGCCCAGCTCCCGCTGGAGCGTGCCGGAGATCGCCACGGCGGAGGCCGAATCGACCCCGTAGACATGGAAGTTGGCGGTCGGGTCCAGCTCGTCCACGGCCAGGCCCGTGTGCTCGGCGACGGCGTCGAGGATCCGGCGCACCAACGCGTTCTGGTCCCCGTCGGCGCCCGGCCCGTCCCCCTCGGTCTCGGGGCGCGGCGCCGTCCCCTGTGCGGTCCAGGTGGCCAGCGCGTCCAGGGTTCCTTCGAGGTAGCCCTTGCGGGCGGCACGGCGGGCGAGCTTGCCGCTGGAGGTCTTGGGGATGGCGCGGGTGCGCAGCAGCACCAGCGCGTGCAGCGGCACATCGTGCTCCGCGACGACGGCCGCCGCCACGGCCGGGCCGATCCGCTCGGCGTCCGCGTCCTCGCCCCGCACCTCCTGGACGACGACGACCCGCTCCTCGCCGCTCGCGGATTCCACGGAGAAGGCGGCGGTGCAGCCGGGCCGGAAGGAACGGTCGACGGTCTCGACGGTGCGCTCGATGTCCTGGGGGTAGAGGTTGCGCCCCCGCACGATGATCATGTCTTTGATGCGGCCGGTGATGACGAGTTCCCCGTCCGGCGTCAGGAATCCCTTGTCACCGGTGGCGACCCAGTTCGACTCCCCGTCGTCGGCGAGGCGGTTGCCGAAGGTGGCGGCGGTCTCCTCCGTCCGGCCCCAGTACCCCTGGCCCGCGCTGGGGCCGCTGATCCAGATCTCGCCGACCTGGTTGGCGTCGAGGGCACGCCGGGTGGCGGGGTCGACGATCGCGGTCCGTTGTCCGTGGCGGGCGTGTCCGGCGCCGACGAGTGCGCGGGAGCCCGCGGTGCCCGGCGCGACCTGCACGATCCGGTCGTGCTCCAGCTCCGCCCCGTCCACATGGACGATGACGGCGCCGCTGTCCGGGAGGCCGCTGGAGACGTAGACGGAGTTCTCGGCGAGTCCGTACGCCGGGTGCCAGGACTCGGGGCGGAAGCCGTGCTCGGCGTACATCGCCTCGAAGCGGGCGAGGGTGTCGGCGCGTACCGGCTCGGCCGCGTTGAGGGCCAGCCGCCAGTGACTCAGGTCCAGTCCGGCGCGGTCCTCGGGGCGGGTGCGGCGGACGCACAGCTCGAAGGCGAAGTTCGGCGCGGCGCTGAAGGTGCCCCGGTAGTCACTGAGGGCGCGCAGCCAGCGGGCCGGCTCCTGAAGAAACGCCTCGGGCGGCATGTAGACCAGTTCGCTCCCCCAGTAGAGGGCTTGCAGCAGATGGCCGATGAGCCCCATGTCGTGGAAGAGCGGCAGCCAGGAGACATAGACGGGGTTCTCGCTGTGTCCCATGGCGCGGGCCATGAGCTCCAGGTTGTGCATGAGGTTGGCGTGGCTGAGCATCACCCCCTTCGGGTTGCCGGTCGAGCCGGAGGTGTACTGGAGGAAGGCCAGGTCGTCCGGGGTGATGTCCGGGTGACGCCAGTCGTCGGCGGCCTCGAGCGGAACGCGGTCGGTCGCCGCCCAGCGGGCGTTGGGGTGGTACTTGTCCACCAGCGTGTCGCAGAGCCGGCCGGGGGCCGCGATGATCGAGGCCCCGCAGTCCTCGGCGACGGCGTTGAGCCGCGCCGCGTGTTTGTCGGAGCGCGGCGGATAGGCGGGAACGGCCGTCATCCCCGCGTAGAGGCAGCCGTAGAACGCGGTGGCGAATTCCGGACCCGACGGATACAGCATCAACACGCGGTCGCCCGGATGGCCCAGGGTCAGCAAATGCGACGCGATGGCACGCGCCCTCCGGTCGAGATCCGCGTAGCTCAGTCGCTCCGAGACCGTCACACCGTCGGCAAGAAAGGTGAATGCGGCGCGTCGGCCGTTTTCTTCGCCCCGCTGCCGGAGCAGTTCCACGAGATCCCGGGCCTGGACGCCCGGCGGCGTTGTTCGACGAATACCGCTCACGTCTACCTCTCTTAGGCGGGCTCCGCGCGGTGCGTTTCAGGAGCAGTGCGTGCTGGAACGGAAGGCGAGCAGGTGGGGCGTGCCCCACCTGCCGGGACAGACCCCAGGGGTCAGGCCGAGGCGTCCTGCGGCTCCGTCGGCGGGTAGAACAGGTCGACGGCGGGCGCGGCCCGCTTGAGCGCGCTGACCATCTCGTCGGCCGAGGCCAGCGGGATGAGCTTGCCCTCGGTGAAGGCACCGGTGGAGTAGCCGGTCAGCACGGCGGCGTGCGCGGCCTCCGCGTCCGGGAAGTCGACGACCACGGCGAAGTGGTATTCGACATCGCGGGTGAACCAGTAGTTGACGACCTTGCCGCCGAGCGAGCCGTAGAACTTAAAGGCGTGCTCGTCCCTGGCGATAATCGCCTGCGGGTCCTTGAGCACGCCTTCCACCACGTCCTGCGAATAGCGCGCGAGAATCATGTACTGCACGGAAAAGCCCCTCCCGGAGTGGGTCAGACAGAGTGGCGAAGAAACCGGAATCACTCGTCCCGGGGCCGGACGTGGGCGCTCGACACTCAGTGGAACCCCCGTTGCCACGGCCCGGCATTTTGAAATGCCATGCTGCCGAGGCACGGTTCGGGGGGACAAGCGCCGTGTCAGCAAGACGACATCGGCTGTCGCGACGCGGTCAGGGCAGGCCGCCCGGAGGGCGGGACTCCCGCCTTCCGGGCGGCGAGACCATCAGCCCACCGTCAGGATCACCGCGAGGGTGTTCGCCACCGCCTTGAGAACCCTGTCCCGGCGGGCGTTGCCGACGCCCAATCGCCAGCAAGGCCACGATGTGGATGACGTTGCCGTACCAGGTGGAGAAGGTCCCCACCGCGTTCTCGTACGGACGCCCCTCCTGGAACTCACCGCTGTGCACGGTGCCCGTCGTGGACGCGCCCGCGCTTGTGCGCGTACGGGGTGGCACGGGCCTTGAGGTCCCGGCGACTGAGCCGGTACGCCGACACCCCGTGCAGCACCACGGCCGCCTGCCGCCTTCTGCCACTCGGGGCGCACACCCGTATCCGTTGCCATGGGAGCGAACCTAGGGAGGCCGATGACGATAAGTCCAAATCATAGATCTTGTAGTCATCATAGGCGGAACCTATCCAGACCTTCCTCACACCCAGCCACGCTCGGCGGCGAGCATGCCCGCTTCGAACCGGCTGCGTGCCCCCAGGCGCTCCAGCAGGCTGGCGACGATGCGCCGCACCGTGCGGTCCGAGAGGTCCAACTCCCGTGCGATGACACGGTCGGTCGCGCCCTGTGTGAGCATCAGGAGCACCTTGCGGTCGGTCGCGCCCAGGGACTGGTCACCCGCCTCGACGACGGCGTCGGCGCGTCCCCACAGCATGCGCGCCAGTGCGCGGAACGCCTCCAGCACCCGCCCGTCCCGGATCCAGGCGTAGTCGCACCCCTCCTCGAACGCCGTGGTGACCAGCGCCCCGGCGTCCGTCAACAGCATGGCCCCCGGCGGCAGTCCGGCGCTCGTCCCCACCTGGAACCCGCACGCCCGGTGCCAGTCCACGAAGTCGGCGATCTCGGGAGTGAGCAGCACCGTGCGGGGCAGCACGGTGCGCACCTCCCCCGCCCGCTCCCGCAAGTGGAGGCCACTGCGGTGAACGGCTTCCAGCAGCGGCTCCTCCACCGAGGCGTAGTTCCAGTAACAGAAGGCCTCGCCCGTGCTCTCCCCGACGACCTCCCGGGCCGCGGCCTGGAGTTCCTCGGCGGTGCGGAGGCGCGGAGCGGGCAGCGGGCTCAGCATGACTTCCGGTCCTGGTCGAGGAACGTCGCGTCCGGCGGGCGCACGGCAGGCGCATCGGGCGCGGGGCGCGCCGGGCCGGGCGGCCCCTGGACCGGGGGCGGGCCGGCGGCGCTGTCGTCGGCCGCCTCCGACCCGGGCGGCCCGTCCTCCATCGGCAGCGCGCTGACCAGGCACACCACTGCCTCCAGGCCCCCGTGGGACAAGGACCTCAGCCGGAGCCGTCCCCCGGAGGACTCGATGAGCTTGGTGGCGATGGAGAGCCCGATGCCGCTGCCGCCGGACGCGTCCCGGCTCCAGCCGCGCTTCAGCGCCAACTTCCTTTCCACGTCGGACAGTCCCGGGCCCTGGTCCCGCACCGCGATGTGCAGGCCGCCGCCCACCCGCTCGACGCGGACCTCCACCACGCTGTCCTCGGGCGCGTACTTCAAGGCGTTGGCCAGCAGCACGTTGAGGGTCTGCTCCACCGCACCGATCCTGGTCATGGCCCAGGCCCGACGCGGCATGCTCAGCTTCAGCCGGACGCTGCGCGCCTCCGCGACCGGCGCCCACCCCCACACACAGTTCTCGGCGACACCGCACACGTTCTCGATCTGGACGCCCGGCACGTCGGGCGCCGACCGGGCGTGCTCCAGGAGATCCGTCAGCGTGCGGTCCAGCCGGTCCACATCGGCCAGCACGCGGCTGATGCGCACCCCCTCGGCGTCCGCGAGATGGGGGCCCAGGTTCTCGAGCCGCAGGCGCAGCGCGACCATCGGGTTGCGAAGCTGGTGGGCCACGTCCGTCAGGAAGTGCCTCTGCTCCTCGATCGCGGACTGGATCACGGACGCCAACTGGTTGATGTCCCGGGCGAGTCCGCGCACGGCGGGCAGAGCGGCGGCATCGAAGTCGGCCCGGACATGGAACGCGCCCTCGGACAGCGACCGTGTGGTGTCCCGCAGCCGCTCCAGGGAGGACTGCGCCCGACGGCGCAGCACCACCACCGGCAGCAGACACAGGGCGGTGCCGACCGGCACCAGCGCCGACAGCGCGAACCAGGCCATCAGGATCTCGCCCCGCAACCCGACGGCGGACTTCTCCACCAGGAGCGTTCCGGAGGCCCCGGCGGGCCCGAGGGCGCTCGCGACGGCGATCCGCTCACGGCCGCCGGGCGGCATCCCGCGCGGCAGCTCCACGGTGCGGGTCCCGTCCTGCGGGGAGAGCCGCTTCGCCTCCGCCACCAGGTCGGCAGGGGTGCGCGGCGACGTCACCACCGTGCCGTCCGCCCTCCGCACCACGGCACTGGCACCGTGCACGCGGGCCAGTTCGGCCAGTAGGAGCGCCTCGTCGGCCTCCTCCGGGGACTCTCGCGCCAGGGCCCGGACCAGCCCGGGAGTCGCCTCCCGGGCCGTCCGGTGCATGTCCTGCACCGCGCCGTCCACCTTGTTCTCGCCGAGCAGTAGACCGAGCGGCACCAGCAAACCGATGAGGACGCCGACGACGACCAAGGCCTGGACCGCCCCGTACATCTCACGCATCGGATATGTCGGGCGTCGGATCCGACGGCGGGTGGAAGCTGAACCCCACCCCGCGCGACGTTCTGATCCACTCCGCGCTGCCGAGTTTCCGCCGCAGGCTCGCGATGTGCGTGTCCAGTGTCCGGCTGCTGCCCATCCAGTCCTGGCGCCACACCTCCGCCAGCAGATACTCCCGGGAGAACACCCGACCCGGAGCGCTCGAGAGCAGCACCAACAGGTCGAACTCCTTGCGGGTAAGGTGCACGGGACGCCCCATCACCCGCACCTCGCGGCGATCCCGGTCGATGCTGAACGCCCCCTGGGTGACGACGGTGTCGGCGCGCTCCTCCTGGGTCCCGCGCGCGCGGCGCACCACCGCGACCATGCGGGCCAGCAGCTCCTGCAGCCGGTACGGCTTGACCACGTAGTCGTCCGCGCCCAGGCGCAGGCAGAGCACCTTGTCCATCTCGTCCGACCGCGCCGTCACGGCGATGATCGGGGCCCGGCGGACATCGCGCAGCCCCCGGCACACCTCAAGCCCGTCCATGTCAGGAAGGTTGAGGTCGAGCAGAATGACCTCACCCGGATCCTGCACCCGTAACGCCGCCCGGCCGGTGGACACATGGTCCACCGTCCAGCCGTGGTCCTCCAGTCCTTCTGTGAGGGCGCTCGCCACCTCTGCGTCGTCCTCAACCAGCAACACCTTCATACGACCCCCGTTGGTCAACATATGAGTGTGGGACGTCAGTCAACGTACGTCAGACCTCCCACATGTCGTGCCCGCTACAAACTTTTGACGTTGTGTTACAGATGTACAAGCACGTTTCTTTCACTGCCGCCCTACTGTCGGAGGCCCGGAAAGCCACTCCGGGACGCCAACGGGGCTCGCGAAGGGGACAGAGCGCGCGATGTGGAGGTTCCTGACCAATGCTGCGCCCAGGTCGCTGACCGCCTGGGTGCTGTGGGGCCTCATTCTCGGCGCCGCCTTCGGGGCCGCGGCACCCGGACTCGCCGTTCGTCTGCACGTGGTCGCCGACGGCTTCGTGTCCATGATGATGCTGCTGATCCCGCCGATCATCTTCACCACCGTGGCCGGCGGCATGGCCTCGCTGGGCAGCGGACGCCAGATGGGCCACCTCTCGCTGAAGGCCCTGATCTACTACGAGGCGGCCACCGCGGCCGCTCTCGTCATCGGGCTGCTCGTCGGGAACCTGCTCTCCCTGCTGCCTCTCCGGGAGGTCCCGCAGGAGCATGCCGCCGATCAGGTCGCCTCCCTGCGGAACCAGGCCGAGGACTTCTCCACCGGCCTCGACACCCTCCTCCCGGAGAGCTTCTTCTCCGCCTTCACCAGTGGAAATCCGATGCATGCGCTGTGCGTCGGAGCGCTGATCGGCGGTGCGATGATCCTGGGAGGTGAACGGGTCGTCCCCGTACTGGACTTGATCAACCGGTGCAGTCACCTGCTCTTCTGTGCCGTACGCCTCGTCCTCGTCTGCGCCCCGCTGGCCGCCTTCGCAGGCAGCGCGTACACCGCCAGCCGGTTCGGTGCGATGCATCTGAGCGGGCAGCTCTACCTCTTCCTCACCTTCGCTCTCACCTGCACCGTCGTGGTCCTCGGCGGGCTGGGTCCGCTGGCGCGGCTGCACGGCTGGTCGCTGCTCGGCCTGCTCAAGTACCTACGGCACGAGATACTGCTGGTCATCGGGACCTCGTCCTCGGGCCCGGTCTTCCCCCGCGTCCTGCGCAAGCTGGAACTGGCGGGAGTGCCTCGGGCGACGAGCGCCCCCCTGATGGCCGGCGGCCAGTCCCTGCACTTGATCGGCACCTGCATCTACCTCACGCTGGGCGCGGTCTACGTGTCCACCGTGACGGGGAACCCCCTCTCCCTCACGGACCAGTTCCTCTTCGTCGTCCTGGCGATGGTGATGTCCAAATCGGCGGTCGGTGTCACCGGTTCCGGGCTGCTGACGCTGGTCGCGACGGTCTCCTTCACCCAATCGTTCCCGCTCACGGCGATCGCCCTGCTGATCGGCATCGACCGCTTCATGTCGGAGTTCCGGGCCATCACCAACCTGATCGGGAACGCGGTCGCCACCCTGGTCATCACCCGGTGGGCCGGACAGCTCGACCTCGATCGACTGCACCTGACGCTGTCGGCGCGGCGTCCTGTCGAACCGGACCGGCCCGGCGAGGACACCTCCGTCGTCGAGGTCCGCATTTCCGACGACTGACCCACCCCGGAAAAAAACACCACACACGCACCCTCCATCCCCCCGCCCCCGCCCTCCAGCCCTTCCGTCATCGCGCCATCGCGTCATCGCGTCACCATGGAAAGAGGCCGTACGGCATGACAGTGAACGCCACCGCAACCGCACCGAGTCGCTCGCCACGAACCCCGGCACGAATGACCCTCCACCACCCCGACCGGAGGTTCCGCTCCGCCCTGGCGACGGCCCGGCACGAACTCGTACTCGTCCGCTCAGGGGAGACGATGAGCCCGGTCGAACGGGAGGGGGAGCGGCTGCTGCTGTTGAACCTGCTGCGTCGCTGGGTACGGATATCGGTCATCTGGGAGGAGCGGCTCGCCGCCCTTCCCGACGTCCGCGCCTACGTGGAGTGGCAGGCCCGCTCGGGAATCCAGGTGCGCACCTCGGCCCAGGTCCCCCTCCCCATCTCGGTGGTCGACAACACCACGGCCGTGGTCGGCCCCCTGGCCGGCGGGGGGAGCGCCGGCCGGGACCGGGAGGAGAACACCACCGTTTCCGACTGCCCCGAGACCGTGAGCATGCTGCACTACCTCTTCCTGGGCTGTGGGACGAGGCGAAGCCGTTCTCGGTGAGCGTCCACCCCTCGCTGGAAAAGGGACACGCCCAGGAAGTCCTGCGCATGCTGGCCAACGGCTCCACCGACGAGCAGATCGCCCACCGCCTGGTGGTGTCGAAGCGCACGGTCAGCCGTACCGTCGCCCGGCTGCTGGACGAGATGAACGCGCGCAGCAGGTTCGAGGCCGGAGCCATCGCCGCCCGTCGTGGCTACCTGGGCGCGACGAAAAGGGCTTTCTGATCGCACACCCGGATCCGCCGGGATCCGGTTTGTGACAGCGCTCGTCGTCGAGCGGACAGAGAGCTTCAACCACTCCCTACCGGTAGGTAAGTCTGCCTCCGTGACGAGTCCGGGTGACGGCCTCCCCGGCACCGCGCGGGCAAGGTGTTCCGGCAGAAGACGGCATGCGAGAGAAGGGGCGTCGATGACGAGTCCGGAAGCACTGCTGATCTGCGGCAGTCCGAGTGTGGGGTCGCATTCCAGGGAGGCGGTCGCCACCGCCGCCGAGTGCCTGGCGGAGCTGGGCGTGACGAACCGGATCTGGGATCTGGCGACCCGGCCCTTGCCCATCCTGGACGCGGCCCGCCACGGCCGGGGCATGAACTACGCCGACCCGGCCGCGTGCGAACTCGTGGCGCTCGCGGACCGCGCCGATGTGCTCGTGCTCGCGTCCCCCATGTACCACGGCTCCTTCAGCGGAGCGATGAAGAACGCCCTGGACCACCTGGACACCCCGCATGTCCAGGGCAAGCCGGTCGGGGTCCTCGCGCACGGCGAGAACCTCTCCGCCACCCAGGTCTGCGACAGCCTGCGGGTGGTCGTACGCGCCCTGAAAGGACTGGCCGTCCCCGACCAGCTCGTCACCGTACCCACTGACTTCACCCGCACCCACGACGGTCGACGCAGGCTCACCTCACCGGCGGCACGAGCGCGGCTGACCGCCATGAGCCGCCAACTGATCGCCCTGTCGTCCATGTCCTCGGCCGCCGGCGCTCTCGCCCTGCACGGCAACTAAGGAGCAGGTCCCCGATGTCGACGCCAGCACAGACCGGCCGCCGCAGAGCCGACCGCAGCCACTTTCTCTACCTCGCCGTGATCGTCGCTGTCGTCATCGGCGTGACCCTCGGCCTCGTCGCTCCACAGGCGGCGAAGGAACTGAAACCGCTGGGTGCGGCGTTCGTCGCGCTGATCAAGATGATGATCTCGCCCATCATCTTCTGCACGATCGTGCTGGGCGTGGGCTCCGTCCGCAAGGCGGCCAAGGTCGGCGCGGTCGGCGGGCTGGCACTGGGCTACTTCATGGTGATGTCGACCGTCGCCCTCGCCATCGGACTGGTCGTCGGCAACCTCCTGGAACCCGGCCACGGGCTGCACCTGACGCAGGAGACCGCCGAGGTCGGCGCCGAGCAGGCGAAGGACGGCGGCGAGGGGACCGTCGAGTTCCTCCTCGGCATCATCCCCACCACCCTCGTCTCCGCCTTCACCGAGGACGACGTCCTCCAAACGCTGCTGGTCGCGCTGCTGTGCGGGTTCGCGCTCCAGGCGATGGGCTCGGCCGGGGAGCCGATCCTGCGGGGGATCGGACACATCCAGCGGTTGGTCTTCCGCATCCTGTCGATGATCATGTGGGCCGCTCCGGTCGGCGCGTTCGGCGCGATCGCCGCCGTGGTGGGCGAAACCGGCGTCGACGCCCTCACGTCCCTCGCCGTCATCATGACCGGCTTCTACGTCACCTGCGTCCTGTTCGTCTTCCTCGTGCTGGGCCCCCTCCTGAAGCTGTGCACCGGCGTCAGCATCTTCTCCCTGCTGAGGTACCTGGGCCGCGAGTTCCTGCTGATCCTCTCCACCTCTTCCTCCGAGACGGCGCTGCCGCGCCTGATCGCGAAGCTGGAGCACCTGGGCGTCTCGAAGCCCGTGGTCGGCATCACCGTCCCGACCGGCTACTCCTTCAACCTCGACGGCACGGCCATCTACCTCACGATGGCCTCGCTCTTCGTGGCCGAGGCCATGGGTGATCCGCTCTCCATCGGTCAGCAGATCTCCCTCCTGGCCTTCATGATCATCGCGTCCAAGGGCGCGGCGGGCGTCACCGGCGCCGGGCTCGCCACCCTCGCCGGCGGCCTCCAGTCCCACCGCCCCGAACTGGTCGAGGGCGTCGGCCTGATCGTCGGCATCGACCGCTTCATGAGCGAGGCCCGCGCCCTGACCAACTTCGCGGGCAACGCCGTCGCCACCGTTCTCGTCGGCACCTGGACCAAGGAGATCGACAAGGAGCGCGTCGGCCAGGTCCTCGAGGGCCGAATCCCCTTCGACGAGGCCACCTTCGTCGCGGACGTCCCCGAGAGCGACGACGGCGACACCGGACCGAGCAGGCAGTTGACCGCGAGCGCCCCTGCCAAGTGAGGCGACTGAGACGACCGTTCGACTGAGACGACTGTGGGAGCGACATGATGATCGACGAGATACCCAAGGTGTCCGCCTACGCCGCGCCGGACCGGGACTACCGTGTGCCGTACCTCCCGGTCGGGAGCAAGGTCGGAGCCGCGGAGCTCGAAGCGGTCTCCCAGGTCCTGCGTTCGGGCGCGACGCTGTCCGGTGGCGCCTGGCGGGCCCGGTTCGAGCAGGACTTCCGCTCCTACGTCGGCACCCCGCACGCCCTGAGCACCACGAGCGGCACCGTTTCCCTCGAACTCGCCATCCACCTGCTGGACCTGCGCCCGGGGGACGAAGTGGTCGTCACTCCGCAGACCTATCAGGCCACCCTTCAACCGCTGCTCCAGTACCCGCACATACGGGTCAGGTTCTGCGATGTCAGCCCGGACACGATGAACATGGACCCGGTCCGCCTGGAACAGCTGGTCAACCACCGGACCCGCGCCGTCATACTCGTCCACTACGGGGGCCTACCCGCCGACATGCAGACGATCATGGCCATCGCCCGTGCGCACGACGCCGTGGTCATCGAGGACTCCGCACACGCCATCGGCAGCTCCTACCGGGGCCGCCGCCCCGGCTCGCTCGGGGACATGGGCTGCTTCAGCTTCCACTCCAGCAAGAACATCACGACCCTCGGCGAGGGCGGCATGCTCACCCTCCACAACGACGAGTGGGCCGAGCGGGTCGAACGGCTCCGGGGGAACGAGACGGACGCACACTTCGTGCCCCACCGGCACCGCTTCGGTGACTCCGCCGAAGCCCTCCCCGGCGCCCTCTACCCCGGGAACGCCTACACCCACGACTGCGCCGCCCTGCTCCGGCACGGCACCAACGCCACGCTCTCCGAAGCCGCCGCGGCCGTCGGCTCCGTGCAACTGGCCGCCCTGCCCGAGCTGGTGGCACGCCGCCGGCTGATCGCCTCCCGTCTGCGCGAGGTGCTGGAGAACCACACCGACTGCGTCGAACTGCCCGTCGAACCGGCGGGGGCCGAGCAGTCGCACCACCTGTTCACCTTCTTCGTACGCGGACCACGGAAGATCGACAGGGACCGGTTGGTCAACGAGCTCCGCGAGTGCGGGGTGCAGATGATCCTCCGCTACTTCCCGCTCCACCTGACCCCGGAGTGGCGCGCCCGCAGCCACTACTACGGCGAGTGCCCGGTCGCCGAGCGGCTGTGGTTCCACGAGCAGGTCAACCTGCCCTGCCACCCCGGGCTCAGCGACAAGGAGATCGACGTGCTCTGCGACCTCCTGGACGACTCCCTGCGCACCGTACGCTGCGGCTGAGGCCCGCCCGCGCAGCCGAGGGCGCCCCGCACGACGCATCGCCCCCGTCCGTGAACGCCGCGACCGAAAGCAGAACCCGTGTTGAAGCTCCTCGACGCGACCACCATCAGGGACCTGACCTCGGTCTCCGACCTCGCCGCCGTCATCGGCGAGGCGTTCGTCCCGGCCCAGGACGGCAGTGACGGGTTCGTCCGCAGCGCTGTGCAGACCCCGGGGGGACAGCTGCTGTTCATGCCCGCCGCCCACGGGGCCACCCTCTCCGTCAAGCTGGTCAGCCTCTTCGACGGCGCCACCGCCCAGGGGCTGCCGAGCGTCCAGGGGCTCGCCGTGGTCTTCGACGCCCACTCCGGCCGGCCCCTCGCCCTGATGGACGCCACCGCCCTGACCGCACTGCGCACCGCCGCGGTGACCACCCTCGCGACCGACCTGCTGGCACGGCGGGATGCCCGCACCCTGGCCGTCATCGGCGCGGGCGTGCAGGGGCGGAGCCACCTGGAGGGCCTCGCGGGCATCCGCCTCTGGGACTCCGTCCGGCTCCACAGCCGGGACATGGACAGGGCTCGCCGGCTCGCCGAGTGGGCCCGGGGCGTCGGGATCGAGGTCGAGCTCCACGACAGCGTCGAGAGCGCCACCGAGGACGCCGACGTGATCTGCACGGTCACGTCCGCCGTCGCCCCCCTGTTCACCGACGCCTTCCGGCCCCGCCCGGGCGCGCACATCAGCGCGGTCGGAGCGTACGGCCCGGCCCGGCGCGAGCTGCCGTCGCGGCTGGTCGCGGACGCCTCGCTCTTCGTCGAGTCCACGGAAGCCGTGCTGCGCGAGGCGGGCGACATCCTGATCCCGATCGCGGAGGGCCTCCTGCCGCCCCGCCCGCCCATGACCGAGCTGTCGGCCGTCCTCTCCAAGGAGCACCCGGGCCGCACCTCCGCCGAGGAACTGACCCTCTTCGAATCCGTCGGCATCCCCACCGAGGACGCCCTCGTGTGCGACCTGCTCTACCGGCGCGCCGTGCAGGCCCGCGCGGGCCGGGACATCCCCTTCTGAACGGGCGTCCCGGCATGGCCGCAATGAGGACCCGTCCGATTGACATGCCTCGCGGCTCCACCATGATGGGCGAGGCATCGGTGATCACCGTTCCTGACGAGGAAGAGGCTGCGCATGGCATCGGCTCGTTCTCTGCTGCTGCTCGGTGGTGCGCTTCGGCCGACCGGCGCGCACTGCATGGAGCAGGCCGAGGAGCGCGGGCTGGACGTGATACTGGCCGACACCCGGGAGAATCTGAGCAAGGTCCCGGAACTCGTCGAACGCGCCGCCCGCACCGTGGAGTTGCCGTACGCGGATGTCGAGGCCACGGTCGCCTGGGCGATGCGGCAGAAGGAGGCGGGCCAGGAGTTCCTGGGCGTGTACGGAACCCGTGAGACGGCGGCCGAGTCCGTCGCGGCCGTCGCCGAGGCCCTGGGGCTCCCGGGCAACGGCCGGGCCGCCGTGCGGTGTATTCAGGACAAGTTCGCCTGCCGTGCCGCGCTCGCCGAGCGGGGCTTCCGGCAGCCGCCCGTGGCGCGTTGTTCCTCGGAGGAGGAGATACGCGCGTTCCTGGCCGCCCACCGGCCGGGACCGTGGATCGTCAAGCCGCCCACCGGCCGGGGCAGCGCCGGGGTGTCGCTGGTGCGCGACGAGAGCGACCTGGCGGCGGCCCTGGTCCATCTGGCCCGGGCGCGGCGGGAGCTGAGGGAGGAACTCGTCGGTCAGGGGATGGACATGGCTGCCGACGAGCCGACCGAGGCAGCTCTCGCGGGGGACGTCCTCGTCGAGGGATTCCAGACGGGTGAGGAGTTCAGCGCGGAGGGCGTCTTCGTCGACGGTGTGCCGCGGCTGCTGGCCGTCACGGCGAAGGTCACCACGGGCGCCCCGCACTTCATCGAACTCGGGCATGCGATGCCCGCGGACCTTCCGCCGGACGCGCAGGCCGACGTGGCGTCGACTCTGGAGCGGGCCCTGCCGGCCCTGGGGCTGTCCTGGGGCGTGTTCCACGTCGAGTTCTGGCTGGAGCGGGACGGCGGGATCGTGCTCGGCGAGGTGCATGTGCGCCCCGGCGGGGACTACATCCACGTCATGGCGCAGCACATCACGGACACGCAGATGCACGGGGCCGTCTTCGACCAGTTCCTGGGCAAGCCCGTGGACGTCTCGGGCTGGGGCGCCCGGCGCGCCGCCGCCATCCGGTTCCTGACGCCGCCCGCGGGGACCGTCACCGCCGTGGACGGCTGGGCGGAGGTCGCCGCCTCCCCGCATCTCCTCGCCGGGAAGCTCGCCCTCGAGGAGGGGAGCGAGACGGCGCCGCTGAAGTCCTCCTACGACCGTTCGTCCTTCGTCTGTGTCACCGGGGCGACGCTCCAGGAGGCCGTCGACACGGCGGAGCGGCTGGCCGCGAGCGTCAAGATCGAGGTCACCCCCGCTGCAGCAGCAGCGGACGGTCCTGGCGACTGTTTCTGACCTTGTCGTAAAGACCGCTCCGCAAGGCCTTGGTCACCGCCAAGGTGCGGTTGGTGCAGTTCAGTTTGGCGAGGATGTTGGCGACGAGACGCTTGGCGCCGTGCAGGGAGATGCCGAGCTGCCGCGCGATCTGCTTGTTGCTCAGTCCGTCGACGAGGAGGACCAGTGCCTCCTGCTCCCGTGGAGTCATCCGTACCAGGTGGTCCTGAGAATCCCTGGGGGCGCCCACGGCCAGGGACAACAGAGCGTGTATCAGATTTCCGGAAACCGGCACCTCACCCGCGAGCATCCGCTCGATCGCCCGGCAAAGGCCCTTCTCGGACAGTTCCGCGGTCGACAGACATCCGCTCACGGCAATGCCGGCCAGCCGTTCCCACGGGGCCCGTTGCGTGTCGTCCACCAGGACCAGGACCTTCGCTCCCGTGGCCGCGCACAGTGTCAGGGCGGATCGGTTCAAGCCATCGATTTCGTGCAGCGAGACGATCAGTACCGGATTTCTTTCCCGTACGACGTCCTCCACGATCTCCTCGATGTCCTGGGACTCGTACACCCGCGCCCGCCGGCTCGCACCGTTCAGGATCTGCTCGACGCGTAACCGGGTGAGCCTGTCTCGGAGTATGACGAAGATGCCTGCCAGATCCGTCTCATCAGTCGCCGTCGGCTGCACGGACATGGTTCTGACTTCTCCTTGGTGAGGACCAGAGGGGGGAGGGGGCCCTAGCGGGAGATCTCGACCTTCGCGACCGAGGGATCGTCCTCGGGAAGAGGAACACGGGCCGGCGGGCGGCCGAAGCGCCGGACACCGCCGAGCCCAGCGATCGCGCCGACCACCGTGGTGGACACGACCGGCGCTATGAACATCCTCTGAGTGCTCACCGAGTTCTCCTCGTCCCAGCGCAGACGACCAACGTAAGTGGGCTCTGTCAGCACTGTGTTCGGTCCGGCGTACCGGGACGTGAGATCTTCGTAAAAACTCTTCACCGTCGCTCTCCCCCGGGGAGAGGACGCATGAGCCGTCAGACGGACGGGGGCCGGACGCGCCGTAACACCGTCCCGGCCGCGGCCACGGCACCCACCGCGGCGAAGGCCACCCAGTACACGGTGGGCGAGAAGACACCCCGCACGTACTCGAAGAAGCCGCCGCCGAGGAGCATGCCCAGCCCCTCTCCCGAGGCGAGGGTGATCTGCTTGCCGGTGTAGACGGCGACGAAGCTGCCGGTCGACTCGTCCCGCGCCTTCGCGAACGCCGTGTCCACGGACGGCGCGAAGAGGATCTCGCCGAGCGTGAACGTCGCCACCGCCGCGTACGCCGCGACCGGGTCGCCCCCCGACAGGGCGAGCACCGCGAAGGCCGCCGCGAAGCATCCCATGCCGGTGCCGATCACCGTGGTCAGCGCGACCCCGCGGGCCTCCATGAGCCGTGCCACCCCCTTGGAAACGGGGATCTGGAGCACCACGATGATGATCGCGCTCATGGTGAAGTACGTGGCCACCTGGAGCTTGGAGCCCGCGGTGGCGAACAGGTACAGCGGCAGCGCCGAGTACATCTGGGCGTAGAGCACCCACCCGACGGTGGAGACCAGCACCGTACGGCGCAGGAACGGCGACGAGCGCAGCGCCGTCCAGTACTGCCGGAAGGAGAAGCGCTTACCGCCCCGCTCGAAGCCCTTGCCCTCCTTGCGCACGACGAACAGCATCGACAGGGCCGCCGCGTAGTACCCGGCGGCGATCACGACCATCAGCCGCCAGGGGGCGTCGGTGTCCAGCACGGCGGTGCCGATGAGCGGTCCGACCGCCGCCGCCAGGTTCAGCATGACGTTCAGCTTCGCGAAGGCCGTGACCTGGGCCGGGGAGCCGCTGGTCCACTCCGCGACGACCGACCGCACGACCAGGCCGTTGAGGCTCACGCCGGTGCCGCCCGCCGCGAGCAGCACGATGAGCGGCAGCACGGAGTGGGCGACCGACATGGTGAGGAAACAGCTGCCGGACAGCAGGTTGGCCAGCAGCAGCACCCTGACGCCCGACCTGCCCTCGAGCCACGGGCTCAACACGATCGAGCCGGCCCGGGAGGAGCAGCTGAACACCATCAGCGCCAGCCCGACGACCAGGCCGGACTGGTGCCAGCCGTCCCTGACGAGGACGGCCAGGACCGGGGTGAGCGACAGATACCCGGTGAAGGCGAGGACGTACTGGACCAGCAAGGGGCGTATCGCGCGGTTCAGCCGGCGATCGCGCTCCTCGGCGGGGGCCGTGGACGGTAAGGCCGGCCCGCCCTCCGGTTGTGCGCTCACTCGGACTCCCCGGAGAGCAGCCGGGCACGCCAGCGCGCGGCGATCTCCTCCTCCGTGGCACCGCCTTCGTACGCCGGTGAGACGAGCCGGTCGGCCTTCAGGACGCGGACCAGGACGGCTGAGTTGACACGCGCCGGGTCGGTGCCCCGCTCACGCGCGAAGCGCCGCACGATCCGGTCGTACGTCTCCCCTTGCGTGAACACCTGCCCCACCCCGCGGAAGCGGTAGCCCTTGCGGCGGACCGGGTCCACGACATTGATCTCCACCGCCGGGTTCGCGGCGAGGTTGGCGACCGTGCCCGGCGAGTGCAGATCCAGGAAGACCAGGTGCTCGTCGTCCCACACCTCGGTCGTTCCCTTGGGAGACAGGTTCGGGGTGCCGTCCGGGCGGACCGTGGCGACGAAGCCCAGCCCCTGGGCCGCGACCAGGCGGCGCATGTCGTCGTCGAGCATCGCTGTCGAGCTACCTCCGTGCCGAGACCAGTTCCGGTTCCACATCGTTCGGCGCCGAGAAGACCTGCAGCCGTGAGCCGATGTCCACAGGCTGCCGGCGCCTCGCCACGGATCCGTCGCGGACCGGTGTTCCCATATACAACCAGCCCAGCGCGCGCTCGTGTTCGTCCACGGACAGAAACCGCCGCATCGGCGCCGCGTCGGCCTGCTCGCCCGTCCGCCAGATGCTGCCGAAGCCACGCGCGTGCAGCAGCAGCATCAGCGACGTCACCATGCCGGTGGCGGCGGCCAGTTGTTCCCACTCGGGCACGCGGGAGCGGGGGTCCGGGGAGAGGACCAGCCCGGCGAGGAGCGGGGCACGGTGTGTCTTGGCGACCATCGACTCGACGCTCTTGCCGTTGCACTCGGCCATCACCTCGCCCAGCGCCCGCCGGTCGTCACCACTGACCAGCAGCCATCGCCACGGGCGCAACCGGCCGTGGTCGGGGGCGCACGACGCCGCCTTGAGCAGGTAGGTCAGCTCCTCCATGGAGGGGGACGGCTCGACCAGCCGATGCTCGCTGCGGCGGGTGAGCACAGCGGTCATCACGTCCATGAGGTTCCTTTCGCGTAGCGGTCCAGGACGCGGTCGGCCAGGGCGCCGGCGGCACCCGTGTACCGCGTCGGGTCGAGGAGCATGGGCAGCTCCGAGAGGTCCAGGTGGTCCTCGAGTCCGGGTGTCTCGGCCAGTAGGTCGCCGAGTGGACGCCCGGTTTCGGCCGAGGCCGCCGACACCCGGGTGAGCAGTTCGCGTGCGACGGCCTTGCCCAGGCGTGGAGCCAGCACCGCCGTCAGCCGCTCCGAGACGAGCTGGTTCCCGGTCAGTTCGAGGTTCTCCAGCATCCGCGCCGGGCGGGCCCGGAGGCCTTCGGCGAGCTCCACGGCAGTGTGTGCGGCGCCGCCGCACAGGCGCAGGCACTCGCGCAGCATCTGCCACTCGGCGTGCCACATCCCGGCGGACCGCTCGTCCTCCGTCGCCAGGCCCTGGGTGAGCCCCGCCGCGAGTACCGGCACCTGGAGGGCGGCCGAGCGGATCATGGTCGCGAGCACGGGGTTGCGCTTGTGCGGCATGGCCGAGGACGCTCCGCGGCCGGCGGCGGTCGGCTCCGCGACCTCGGCGATCTCGGTCCGCGCCAGCACCAGCACGTCGACGGCCAGCTTGCCGAGGGCACCCGTGACGAACGCCGTCACGGCGGCGATGTCCGCGACCGGTGTGCGCAGCGCGTGCCAGGGCAGGGTCGGGCGGTGACCGAGCCCCACCTCCTCGGCGAAGGCCCGGGCCAACTGCTCCACGTAGGCGCCGCCGTCCAGCGGACGCGCGTACTCCAGGTATCCGGCCAGGGTGCCCGCCGCGCCGCCGAGGGAGACGGGAAGTCCTGCGGTCAGCAGACTGTCGAGCCGTTCGCCGGCGTCCAGCACGAGCTCGAGCCAGCCCCCCGCCTTGAGGCCGAAGGTGGTCGGCACGGCATGCAGGGCGAGGGTGCGTCCGGTCATCGGGGTGTCGCGGTGCTGTTCTACGAGGGCGGCCAGGGCCGTCGCGATGCGCCCCAGGTCGGCGCGTACCAGCCGCAGGGACCGGTCGGCGACGATCATGGCGCCGGTGTCGAAGATGTCCTGGCTGGTGGACCCGCGATGGACGTAGTCGGCCGCCGTCGGTTCGATCGCCGCGACGACCGAGGTCAGGCTCTTGACCAGAGGGACCACGGGGTTGGCGGTCTCCCGTGCCGCGCGGGCGACGGCGACCAGGTCCGTGTCGCTGAAGTGCGAGCCCCGGACCGCTTCGGTGATCGCGCGGGCGGCCGTTGCGGGAACGGTGCCCAGCCTCGCCTGGGCCCGGGCCAGACCGGCCTCGGCCTCCAGCATGGCCCGCAGCCAGGCCTGGTCGCAGACGGCCTCCTCCACTGGGCAGCCCGCGCGGACCGGGGACAGCAGACCCACGTCCAAGCAGGCGCTCACCTCTTCAACCATGGCAATCCGCCTTTCATCGAGCGTCGGCCCGACTGTCGGAGCAGTACGGACCGCCTGTGCCGACCGCGTCGAGGGGAGCGGGTGCGGCCGTCTCGGCCAGGCCGAGCACCGCACGTGCGATCGCGTCCGCATCGCCCAGGGTGACGGAGTCGACCCCGGGTCTGATCCCGGCGGCCGTGACCCAGTGCACCGCTTCCGTGGGCACGCCGTAGGCGAACCGTCGCGGGTGCGCCCGCCCCTGAGCGTCGATCAGGCGGTAGGGGCGGTCGGTGACGTCGAGCCCGTCGGTCTCGTAAGCCTCCGCGCCGCGGCCGGGGATCCGGTACGGGCGGCACTGTGCGGTGTGCAGCAGGTGCGACAGCAGCGGATCGGCGGTCCGCCGCAGGGAGGGCGGGGGCAGCCGGGCCTCGATCAGCGCGGAGACCCGCACCCGGTGTCCGGGGATCCGCGCCGACCACGCCACGAAGGCCGGCCGGACGGGGTCGGTCGACACGCGCAGCCCGGGGCCCAGCACGTCGAGCACCCCGGCCTCGATCAGCGCGCTCATCTCCTCGATCCGCTGGGCCGGCGGCCCGATGGACAGGAACGCGTTCAGCGGCGTGTACCAGCCGTCCAGGTCGTCGCGGTAGGACTCGCCGCTGATGCCCGCGTGGTCCACGACCAGCCGCACCTCGTTGCGCAGGTCCCGCAGGACGTCCAGCGCTGCCTTGAGCGGTCCGCTGACGTTGCCCTCCCGCGCCGCCCGGACGTCCTGCCGCACATACTCCAGCAGCCACTCCCGGTAGCTGTCCTGGGTGGCGAATTCCCGTGACCCGTAGGGGCGTTCGATCCACTCCCAGTCCCAGCGCTCGCCGCGGCCGATGCCGTGCCGGGTCAGCAGCTCGTCCTCCTCGGCGCCGCGGGCCGCGGCCAGGAACCGTGCGGTGAACGCCCCGGTCGCCGCACGGCCTCGGCGCCGGGCGAGGAGGGCGCCGTAGTAGACGCTCTCCACCTCCTTCGCGATCAGCGGCCACACGTCCGTACGGAAGTCCACCGGGGTGCCGTGCTTCGCCGCGGCGCGCAGCCGGGCGATCACCGGCGGGGACAGCAGCCGCGGTTCATGGCGACCGTAGGCGCCCTTCTCGTTCTCGCCCCGGGCGTGGTACGGAACGCCGCGCCGCGAACCGGCGTACAGCTGCGGCTCGCGGCCGGAGGGCAGGTAGACCAGCTCGTCGCCCTTGCGTTCGAAGGAGCCTCCGCGGCCCTCCGTCAGCAGGGCGATGTGGTCGAAGGCGTTCAGGCCGAGGCCGATCAGGAGCGTCGGCTCACCGGGCCGGATCGCGGACAGGTCCGCGTCGGCGGGGTTGCACGGCGGCTCATGGGCCAGACCGTGCTCTGCCGCGAAGCGCGCCAGCGTCAGGGTGTGCGGGTCCGGCCGGGCGGGCACGTGCCCCTGGGCCAGGACGACCGCGTCCAGGCCGGTGAGGCGCGCACCGCCCTCCAACGTCACCACCTGCTCGTCGGGGGCGTCGTCCAGCGCGACCGCCCGACACCGGTGGAAGCGCACGGACACCGACGCGGGGGCACCGTCCACGACGGTACGCAGCACCCACCGCAGGTATGCGCCGTAGAAGGCCCGCGTGGGGTAGGAGTCCGGGCCCAGGCTCTGGGCCTCGGCCAGGGTGGCCTCCCCGTACTCCTCCTCCGGCCCGCCGGGGGCGTCCGGCGATGCCTCGGCGGCCAGTCGGCGGGCCCACTCGTACAGGCTCGGGCCCGGTTCCACCGGCCCGCGCATCGTCACGCTGGAGTCGGTGAACATGGTGACCTGCGAGGCCACCGTGTTCATCAGCAGCTGCCGCGACTGGTCGGTGCGCCACACCCGTCCCGCGCCGGGCGCGGCGGGGTCGACCAGGTGGACCGTGCACGCGAGGGGCTCGGCCGACCGCCGGACGTTCGCGCAGATCCGCTCCACCACCGAGAGGCCACGCGGGCCCGCGCCCACTACGCAGACCTTCATCCGCCCGTCCGTCATCCCCGGCCGCCGGGTTGCGGCCGGCCGGCCACCGCCGCCATGACGCCGCGCAGCTCGTGGGTGGCCTCCTCGGCCCGGGCCAGCCGGCCGGCCAGTCGCTCGCGCGACCCGCCGGACGTGCGGCCGTGGCGCACCTGGTCGAGCCGGTGGGCCAGTCGCCGCCGTTCCCGGGCGAGCTTGCGCAGCCTGCGCCGTACGTCGTCATGGACCGGGGCGCCCAGCGCGGCGGGCAGCCACAGGCGCAGCCCCGGGGCTCCGGGAACCGTCACCGCGAAGGCGCCGTCCGGCGGCGGACCCGGGACCAGGGCCAGCTCGCTGAGGTGCCCGAACCAGCGCGTCGCGAGCAGCCGCGCCACCGCCGTGTCGGTGCTCTCGACGGTCACCGGGACGCCGACCGGGATGCCTGCCACGCCGCGCAGCCGTTCCGCCTCCTCCACCGTCGCCAGGACGGCCCGGACCGCCGCGACCAGTTGCTCGTCGGGCAGCCAGTCCGCGGCCGAGCGGGTGGCCGCCGCCTTGCGCAGCCCGGCCGCCGTGTCCGGCATGAACGGCTCGTACACGGCGGCGAGGTCGAGCAGCAGCTGCGGGGTGACGCCGGCGCCGTCGGCCTTGGCGCGCACGGTCGCGTAGCGTCCCAGGACACGCGTGCCGAACGCGGTGACGGCCTCGACGGCACGGTCGAAGTGCCGCTCCCGCAGATGCCGGCGGACGGCCGCCCGGGTGGACCGAGCGGCGTGCCGGGCGTAGTGCTCCAGCTCGTCCGCGGCGGTGGGCCGAGAAGCGGGCTCGGGGGTGCGCACGACGAGTTCGGCCAGGTCGACGGCGCGGCGGCGGACGACCGCCTGCTGCGTGAAGATGTCCTGGCGGATCCTGATGTCCTCGGCGTCATGGCATGCGGAGAGCAGTGCCGCACGCAGCACGTCGCGGCCGTGCTCGGCGAGAGCGTCGTCCAGGGTGACGCCGTTGCCGCGGCTCTTGCTCATCTTCTGGCCGTGCTCGTCCACGACGAGGCCGTGCAGCCAGCACTCGCGGGTGGGCGGAGAGCCGGTCACGAAGGTTCCGATGGCCAGCAGCCGGATGAACCAGAAGAACAGGATGTCGCGGCCGGACGTCATCACGGCGGCCGGATACCGGCTCCGCGCGGTGGCGGCCGGCCAGCCGGAGACGGCGATCGGCCAGTGGGCCGAGTTGAACCAGGTGTCGAACACATCGGTC
The DNA here is from genome assembly GCF_964272415.1 of Streptomyces sp. SudanB52_2052. NCBI lineage: Bacteria > Bacillati > Actinomycetota > Actinomycetes > Kitasatosporales > Streptomycetaceae > Streptomyces > Streptomyces sp. SudanB52_2052. The sequence goes on from NZ_OZ186796.1 coordinate 4,320,482, forward strand.
TCGGCCCGCAGGGCGCCACCGCAGTCGGGGCAGCTCCCGGCCCCGGCGGGAGGCAGCGTCCAGTAGGCGCAGTCGCCGCAGACGACCGCCGGAATCGGCTGACCCCAGCGGATCTGGCGGCTGATGCACCAGTCGCGCGCGGAGTCCAGCCAGTGCCGCGCCTCGCGCTCCACACTGCTCGGCCGGATCACCAGGTCGCCGTTGTCCAGTGCGGTGCGCACCGGGGCCATGAGCGGGGCCAGCCGCAGATACCACTGGTGGTGGAGCCGGGCCATCAGCTCGCTGCCGCACACCCCGCAGCGCTCGACGGCGCACTGGCGCGCGACGGTGCGCAGACCGAACCGCTCGACCGTCGCACGGCGCAGCTCCTGCCTGGACAGTCCGGGCAGGTCCGGAACCAGCGAGCGGCCGTCGGCGTCGAGTATCCCGGTCCACGGCAGTCCATGGGCCTCGGCGAGTTCCAGGTCCTGCTGCCGGTGCGCGGGTACGACCGGACGCGGTGCGCCGGTCGCAGCCGCCAGGACGGGCAGTTCCCGGCCGGTGGCCGGCAGCACGGCCGTACCGCCGGCCGCCGGGTGCCCCTCGGGGACGGCGAGCGCCACCGCGCCCCACAGTTCCTCGGCCGCCGCGAGCTCCACCACCAGCGGTCTGCCGTGCGGCCGCACGACCAGCAGCGCCAGCGGGACCCGCTCGGTGCCCACCGCGTGCTCCACGTCCGGGACCGTGCTGCGACAGGAGGGACACCACGGCATGACCCGCGCCGAGCGGTGCAGCAGCCCCGCCTCGGCCAGCCGGACGAAGGTCCCGTCGACGAGCTCCCGGTACGCCGGGGACAGCGTGTGCAGTTCCGTGTCCCAGTCGCAGTCGAGGCCCAGGGCGTGGAACTGACCGACGATGACCTTGCGGTAGTGGTCGGCCCAGGCCCGGGTCCGCTCGGCCACCGGCAGGTCCGGCCGGAAGGTCTCGTCCCGGCGCACCGCCGCGTAGGTGCCGAGCCCCGCGTGGTCGGTGCCCGGCACGTACAGCACGTCCGTGCCGTCGAGCCGGGCCGAGCGGACCAGGGCGTCCTGCACCGACAGCGTCAGGGCGTGGCCGAGGTGCAGCGTGCCGGTGACGTTCGGCGGGGGCATGGGGACCACCCAACGCCGCTCGGCGGACGTCACGGATGCCGCCTGGTCATGACCTCGCTGAGCACGGTGCCGGTCGGCGGCCAGACGGTGACCGGGGGCGGGGTCCGCCGCGGCCGGTCGGCGGCGTCCTGCGCCGGCTTGATCCACAGGTTCCGCTGGAAGACGGAGACATCGAGGTTGGACACGAAGAACCCGCGCAGGAACTCCATGTGCGCCGGCAGCCCGTCGGGCAGTTTCAGCGTGAACCAGTACTCGCGGCTCGACCGGGGCGGCACCTCCACCACCTGCGCGCCGGGGGTGACGCTCACCCCGTGCTGGTCCGACTGGTACAGGCGCAACCCGACCGCGCCGCGCAGCGGACGGTCCTGGTTGTTGGTGATCAGGACGCCCTGCGCGTGCTCGCCGCCGCGCCGGGCGGTGTCCTCGCCGAGCGCGATCGGGGGGTGGATCCCGCCCGCGACGTCCCACACGTTGCCGCAGGTGCTGCACAGGGCGAACTCCCGGGCGGCCTGGGGGTGGTAGTCGTGCCGGTACTCCCGCAGGACGACGCGCGCCCGGCAGTACGGACAGACGGTGGGCGGCAGGTGCCGGGTCACCTGGAAGGTGCCGTCCACGGACTCGAACTGCTCGAGCCAGACGAACGCGCCGGAGCCGATGCGGCCGAGGAGGTGGTCGCACAGCGCCTCGTCCAGCCGGGCGACCGTCGCCCGCAGATCGTCGGCGGCCGCGTCCGCCTCCCGCAGTGCCCGGGGCGCGGTACGGCTCTCCGCGCGGCGCCGGGTCAGGGCGGTCGCCCGGGCCCGCAGCTCCTGCTCGGTGTTGTCGAACCCCGGCAGATAGGTGCGCAGGAGTCGGCGGTAGGCGGTCGCGTTCGTCAGCACCCGGCCGAGGTCCTGGACCAGGTCCTGGTGCGGACGGACGGGTTCGACGCGCAGGGAGAGCGAGTTCAGCCGGAGCGTCTGCCAGGAGAAGACGAACAGCCGGGCGCTGCCGTCCTCCTCCAGCGCGATCGCCGTGCGCAGGTCGATGTCGCAGGGCTGCCCGTCCGGGCCGACGGCGTCGAGGACGCGCACCGAGGGGTCGGGGCCGGGGCTCGGCAGGCGCAGCTCCAGCAGTTCGGACTCCACCTCGGTGAACAGCACCTCCACGGCCTGCCCGTCCGTCGCGCGGGTGGCGACCTGGGCGCGGTCGGCTCCCGCGGCGAACGGCGTGAACTGCTGGTCGCCGAGGACCAGGTAGTCGGGGGCCTCGCGTCCCCACAGGGGAATGGCGTTGTTGACCAGCCGGACCACCTCCCCCACGCTCCGGCCGGTACGCAGCAGCCGTTCCGCCAGGGCGAGTTCGACGTTGTCGTCGCCGAAGCGGGTGCGCCGGCTGCCGACCGCGGCGACCCCGGAACCCTCCTGGTAGGTGAACGGCAGGGTGAAGTGGGGGTCGAACGCGCCGTCGCCGCCCAGCCGCATCACGTTGCAGCTGTTGAAGAAGGCGACCGGTGCGGTCAGGGCGTGGGCCGGAAGGACCTCGCCGTCCTTGACGCAGCGGCCGTCGTGCACACAGGCGGGAAGCCGGCTCCCCGGGGCGAACGGCGTGTTCTGCGCCGACCGGCCGCACAGCGCGTCGGGCCCCAGGTGGAACAGGTCCTCGCGGCTGTGCCCGGACAGGAACAGCGCGTTGACGCCGCCCATGGCCTCGAGGTAACCGACCGCGGACCGCTCGCGGTTGAGCAGGAAGGAGTCCGGGCCGACCTCGGGATCGGTGTCCAGCCCGGTGAACACGGAGGTGGTGGTCGCGGCCAGCGGCAGCTCCAGCGTCAGCTGACGGCCCACCACCGAACTGAGGACCTCGACGGAGGTGGCGGTGAGGAAGCCGACGGGGCGGGTGGCGAGGGCGAGGCCGTCCGCGAGGCGCCCGCGTGCCGTCCAGGACCGGCTGGTGGCGAGCTGGGCGATCTGCTCGACCGTCACCTCGTCGTGCGGGAAGGACAGGGTGAGCGGACCGGACCACTGCCCGGCTGCCCGGACGGCCTCGGCGGCGGTCGGCTCCCACAGATACGGGCGTCCGGTGCGCGCGGCGAGCAGCATGCCCGGCAGCGACCACTCGGGGGTGCCCCAGCCGAGGACGGCTCCCTCGCCCACGTCCGGGGTGTCCGCGCCGAGCAGCCGTGCCATCGCGGCCAGCCGCTCCTCACGGACCCTGCCGAGTTGCTGCAACTGCGCGTCGACGCTGCGGTGCACCTCCCGGTGCGGGCCGTCGGTGACGGCGGTCAGATACCAGCGGACCGGGTGGAAGGAGTCCAGCGGGGCCGCCCAGCGGTGCCACAGCACCTGGAAGTGCCGCCACAGCTCGACCGTCTCCGGGGCGGCGTCGCGCAGGAACTCGTGCATGGTGACGGTCGGACCGGGATCCGGCAGCGACGACGCCGGCTCCCGCAGGATCGGTGTCAGGGCGAGGTCCGGACGCCGGATCGCCAGGGCCACCATCGGCCCGTAGTCGTCCAGCGATTCGGTGAGCACCGGCACCGCGGTGCCGCTGTTGTCACTCGTCATCGTCATCGGCGCTCCGACCGAAGTAGTCGGCATTGGTCTTGATGTACGACGTCCACTCCTCCGGCACCTCGTCCTCGGGGTAGATCGCGTCCACGGGACAGACGGAGGTGCAGGCGGCGCAGTCCACGCACACCTCCGGGTCGATGTAGAGCATCGGAGTCTCGGGGGTGCCCTCGATGCAGTCCACCGGGCACGCGTCGATGCACGCGCCGTCCTTGACCCCTTCACAGGGCTGGGTGATGACGTAGGTCATGACGGTGCCCCCTTCCGCGCGCTGATGGCCTGGTCGTAGACGGTGACCTGGTCGTCCTCGACCTCGGTTCGGAACGTCCGCAGATCGCGGCAGTTGGGCTGGTTCACGCGGGCACCGGTGCGGACGTCGAACTTCACGCCGTGCCAGGGGCAGCGCAACAGGGAGCCCGACAGCTCGCCGCCGGCCAGCTCGACACCCTGGTGGGTGCAGCGGGCGGCCGTCGCGTACACCCAGTCCCCGTACCGGAACAGCAGCAGCGCCCGGCGCCCGATGGTGACCGGGTGCGGTGTGCGCTCGGGGATGTCGTCGAGCTTGAGCGTGACGGACGGAACCTGCTCGGAGGGAGCGACGGCGGAGTCCACGGGATGCGTCATCGGCCCTCTCCCAGCATGGCTCGGCGACGTGCGAGTTTGCCGCCGTCCTTGTCCTCGTAGGTGTCCAGCTTCACGCAGTACTTCTCGTCGAACATCAGGCCGTGGCGCCACGTGGTCTCCGTGACGACCTTCATCCACCAGCTGATCCGGATGACCACGGCCAGCTCCGCGGGGGTGAACTGGCGGGCCTCGTCGTGGGTGGCCCGGTTGATGCGGAAGTCCGCGAGACCCTTGAGCCTGCGGGTGCCGCCCGGCAGATCGACGTCGAAGACCAGCGGGGCCCGGGTCACGAAGCGCACGCCGTTGGCGCGGTGCCCGTTGTGATGGGCGTCCTCCATCACCGCGATGTCGGGGTGCTGGAACGCCTGTGCCTGCATGCGCAGGGCGCGGTCGGAGCTGTAGTTGCGCACCCGGCAGACGACGTTGTAGCGCATGCGCTGGCTGATCGCGTTCATGATCTGGTCGTTCTTCAGCCGTACGCCCTTCGCGGCGGGGTCGAAGTCCGAACGCACCGCCGTGTACGACATGACGTCGCTCATGGCGATGTCCTCGGGCGTCTCCAGCTTGTTGCCCCGCGCGCAGGTGATGATCGAGTAGTCGGCGTCCAGCTGCGGCAGGGTCAGCGCGTACGTCGCGAGTGCGACGAGGATCTCCGCGGGGTTGGTGCCGCTCTCGATGACCTGCTCGGTCAGGCCGGTGAACCGCGCGACGTGACCGTCACCGGGGGGCAGCCGGTGCCCGGTGCGTGCCTCGAGGTGGTCCTGGAGGTCCTCCGGGAGCTCGTCCGGGTTGATGTCCGCCTTGGGCAGGAACCACTCCCGGCGTTCCCAGGTGGCCCCGTTGATCCGCATGCAGCGGATGTGGTGCTGCTCGATGTCCTTGCGCAGCCCGACCAGCGACTCCGCGATGTCGAACAGGGACTCGGACTCGGCCGGCGGTGTCTCCGGGCGGCCGAGGATACGGTGGTAGCCGCGGCGCTTGGCGGTGAAGTACTCCTCCAGCAGGCTGAAGCTCAGGTCGGCCTGGTTCAGTTCGCTGACGGCCACCTTGCCGACCTGCCACAGCCAGAGGGTGGTGATGAGGATCAGAGCCTCGTCGGTCCAGTCCGCGACCGGTTTTCCCCTGCATTCGCCGATGATCTCCACGGCCTTGTCGTTGTCGACGGACAGCTCACCGACAAAGAACTGCAGCGGTCGCGGAATGACTACCTGCTCCTGGAGTTTCTCCAGCAGCTCTTCCCTTTTCTCCGTGCCGAGTTCGGACCAGCGCTGGACGGCATCGTCTGCGGACAGCGAGGCGGAGGAGTCGATGACGGGTACGGACATGGCAGCCTTCCCTTCCTCGGCCTCTCAGACGGCCGCGTGCACGTCGTCCCAGAACCTCACGTGGCGGACTATCTGATCCTTGGCCGCCTCGACGAGCCTGCGGTCCTTCTCGGACTGCGTGGCAACCGCTCCCCACAGGCCGCGGAAGTGCTCCACCTCCAGTTCCTCGTGGAGGTGGAAGAACTCCAGGGATTCAGTGATGCCGTACTTCTCCTGGAACGCGTCGATGGTGAGCCGATTGCGCTTGGGCGCCACCAGCTCCCGGCCCGCCAGCGCCGCGAGGGCCTCGTCACCGCTGCGCTCGGGCGTCATGTAGAGCTCCGCGAAGTGGTTCTCGTACGCCGTGGTGTGCGGCAGCGGGAGAACGTCGCGGGGGTTGTCCACGCCCAGGACCTTGAGGAACTGGACGGCCAGGCCGTGGTGGTCGCCGGAGACCTCTTCCTCGATGTGCTCGCTCAGCTCCTGGAGGATGTACTCGGTCTGCCGCCCGCTGCCGAAGGCCGGGCTCTTGGCGATGCACACGCCGAACCAGCGGTGGAAGGTGTTGCGCCACAGGTAGTACTGGAGAAAGACGTCGCGCACGTGCTCCAGCGGGAGTTCACCCCGGGTGAACGCCCGCCAGAAAGTGCTGTTGTCCAGTTCTCGGTCGACCGTGTCCGAAAGCTCACCGACGATGATGTCGCTGGTGAATTCCGTCGTCACTTGCCCTCCTAGGATGGAAACCAGTATCGAAAAGGGCACGGCACAGACCGGAGTCCGGTAACTGGCCAGTGCCGAGTGAGGGACTCGAACCCCCAAAGACCTGAAGGTCCACCCGCAAAAGCAGGCGCGTATTCCTTTCCGCCACCTCGGCCCGAATTGCGGAAACAATTTAACGCGGATCCGGCGCACTGCCAGTGGCCGAGGGGAGTAGCCGTTCGGCTACTTCGCGGGCGCGCACGTGTCCCGGCTCCGGGTGATCGCCCGGCTCAGTCCCACGCGTCCGACAGGCGCCGCGTGACGACCGAGCTGAAGACGCGCACGCCGCGTGTCGAGCCCGGATCGATGCCCGTGAGCTCCCGCACCCGGCGGAGGCGATAGTCCAGGGTGCGGGGGTGGACGTTGAGGGCTGCCGCCGTGGCGCCGCGGTGCATGTCGTGGCGATAGTACGCGTCGAGCGTGACCAGGAGGTCCGGACCGGGCCGCAGGCTCCGTGCCACGGCGTGGAGCCATGCGTCGACGAACGGCGCGTCGGCGACGGCGAGTTCGACGAACACGTCCGACACGGTGTGCGGCCGCGGCCGGGCGGACGCCCGTCGCAGCGGTGCCGCCCGGCTGATCCGCCGGGCCAGGTCGAGGGCGTCGGCGACCTCGGACAGCGGTGAGGTGACGGTGCCGGCGGCGCAGGGGCGACCGAGAGCCTGGGCGAAGTCCCGTACGAGATCCGATACGAGGTCGGGTGCCAGGTCGGGCGCCAGGTCGGACGCCAGGTCGGGTACGGAGTGCGGCTGTTCGGTGCCGGCGGTACCGGGTTCCGGAGACGCCGGGGGTGTGGCGGAACGCAGGGGAATCAGGGCGATCAGCTCACCGCTCCTGTTTCCCTTGCCCGGGCACCACGTCATCGGCGCGTGGTGGGTTTTCACCAGCGCCTCGATCTCCCTTTCCAGGTCGCGATCGCCGGCGGGACGGTCCGGCACCCGGATCACCGTCACCGCGCAGCGCTCGGGCAGTTCCATGCCCAGGGCCGAAGCGAGTTCCGCCGCGATGGGATCTCCGTTCAGCAACGACCTGGCCAGCAGGGCGGCCTGCTCGACGTACGGCAGACGGTGTCGCAGCGCCGTCACGAATCCCTGGCTGTAGGCACGGATACCGCGTTCTCCCTGCGGGGCGAACCAGCTCATCATCCGCATGAGTTCGTCGACGCCGACGCCGCGCTGAGCTTCGGTCGCCTCGTTGATCTCGCGCAGCATGAGTGAGGTGTGCAGGCGCAGGACCCGCTGCCGCGCGTCCAGCGACATCCCCGCCGCGGCCCGCATCTCGCCGATCGCCGCGATGCAGCCGAGGTCGTCGTCGCTCAACTCACTGTTGTCCGGGGACAGTTCGATCGTACGGCGGCGCAGCCACAACGCGTACTCCAGCGTCTCGGCGCGCGCCCGGGAGTTCGTGTCCAGGAACCCGAACTCCGGGATCTCGCGCGCGTACGCCTCGACCTCCCGGCGCGCGTTGGCCGGAGCCTGCCGGGCCAACTCGGCGAAGAAGCTGCCCATGGGCGCGAGCATGCCATTCCGGTCGAAGCGGCCGACAGGGGAAATCCGGACGGCACTTATCACTCTGCGCACATCAGAGACAACCGCGTCTGGGGCGCTTTGTCACAGTGCGCAAAATCCCTGGATCGGGGCATTCCCATCGCCTGCTCCACTTGTGGAGGCGCTGTGAACTGGCCTTAATGGGAACCGCGTACCAGCCCGTGGGGGAACACGACAGCATTCATTCCGGCCACTGCTCCGGATCAGCGCGGGAATCGGTACGGGAATCTCTCATCCGCGCGCCACTCGATGGTGCCTGTTCAAACGGGAGGGAAACACCGATGAAAGCAGGAACGAGAAAGAGAATCGCGGCGGCGGTGGCGGTCATGGCCACGTCGACGGCGCTCATGCTCAGCGCACCGGGCAGTGGCTCGGCCGCTCCCGCCGCCACTCCCAGCCTGCGCGCGTTCGGGATCACGGGTGACGGCACCCAGATGGCCACGTTCACCACCGACCGGCCGAACGTGCTCAACTGGGTCAGGGACGTCATCGGGCTCACGGGCGACACGGCTCTGATCGGCATCGACTTCCGCGTGCAGGACGGCCTGTTGTACGGCGTCGGCAACAAGGGCGGCATCTACACGATCAAGATCCCGACGGGCACTCAGGACGTCGTGATCACGAAGGTGTCCCAGCTCCAGTACGCGCTGCACGGCACGAACTTCGGCGTCGACTTCAACCCGGCCGCCGACCGGCTGCGCGTGATCAGCGACAACGGCCAGAACCTGCGGCACAACCTCAACGACCACACGACGATCCAGGACCTGAACCTCACCACCCCGCCGATCGAGGGCACGACCAAGGGCGTCTCCGCCGCCGCCTACACGAACAACGACCTCAACGGGGCCACCGCGACCACGCTGTTCGACATCAACACGACCGCCGACCAGGTCGTCATCCAGTCCCCGGCCAACAACGGCACGCTGGCGCCGACCGGCGGCCTCGGCATCGACGCGCAGATCAACGCGGGCGTGGACATCTTCAGCACCCTGTCGGGCGGCAAGACGGTCGGCAACGACGCCTTCGCCGCTCTCACCGCCTCCGGCGCCAACAGGCCCTCCCTCTACAGCGTCAACCTCTTCACCGGCGAGGCCACGCTCGTCTCCGACGCCGTCACGTCCAAGTTCCCCCTGAACATCACGGACCTGGCCATCTCCCTGACCGGCAGCTGAGCCCCTCCCGCAGGTCACGTCCTCGCCGCGGCCCGGCTGCTCCCGGGCCGCGGCGAGCCCGGAGGATGTCGCGGGTCGCCGACCCTGTTGATCGCCGACTCGACGGCTGCGATCCGGTCGGCCAGGAGGCCGAGGGCCCCGACGGCTCGGGCGAGTGGGTCGTCCTCGGGGCCGCCGAGTGTCCGGGCTCGGACGTGGGCCGCCTTCACCTCGGTCCAGCGGGCGGTCTGCTCGGGGGTGAGGGTGCCGCGCAGCTCGGCGAGCTTCAGCAGGTTGGCCTCGGCTCCGGTGGTGAGGGTCTGGGCCTCGGCCCGGTAGTGGTCCTCGATCAGCGCGGCCAGTTCGGCGTCGTTCATGACGGGCTGGACGCGCTGGGCGATCCTGTTCATGGTGCGGTAGGAGCCCTGGAGCCGGAACGGCGGTTCCGTGCGGGTCGTGTCCGACTGGGCCGCCGAGGCGATGTACGCCGCGTTCACGGCCAGGACCGTGTCCCGAGCGGTGAGCAGATGACGGAGCACGGCCAGGATCCGTTCCAGCTCCGCGGGGGCGTAGGGATGGGTCAGGCGGTCGGCGCGAGCCGTCGGGTCGTCCTGGGCGAGGCGGATCAGCAGGTCGAGGTCGGCACGATCGCGGCCGGCGAGCGGGGCGAGGGCCTGGTTGGCGGTGAGGGCGTTCTCGATGAAGCTGAGCGCGAAGTGGTCGTCCTTGCCGGTCAGGACGTCACCGAGGTTCCACACGTCGGCGCGGTTGGCGAGCATGTCGGGCACCTGGAAGCGGCTGCCGGACTCGGTGTAGGGATTGCCGGCCATGGAGACGGCGAAGCGTTTGCCGCGCAGGTCGTAGGTGCGCGGTGCGCCGTCCCACACGCCCTCGATGCGGCGCGTGGCGTCGCAGAGGGGGATGAACTTCTGGAGCAGTTCGGGCGAGGTGTGCTGGATGTCGTCCAGGTGGAGGAGGGTGTTGTTGCCCGCCGCCAACGCGAAGTTGATCTTCTCGACCTCCTGGCGGGCGGTGGCGTTCGGGGCCTCGGCCGGGTCGAGCGACGTGACGGCGGGACCGAGTGCCGGGCCGTCGACCCTCACCAGGATCATTCCGAGCCGGTCCGCGACGTACTCCATGAGGGTCGTCTTGCCGTAGCCGGGCGGGGAGATGAGCAGGAGCAGGCCGCCGGTGTCCGTGCGTTTGGCCTCGCCCGTGGTGCCGAGTTGCTTGGCGAGGCTGTCGCCGATGAGGGGGAGGTAGACGTCGTCGATGAGCTTGCTGCGGACGAACGCGGACATCACGCGGGGCCGGTGGTCGTCCAGGCGGAGGCGGGTGCGTTCGGCGTTCACGAGGGCGGTGCGGCGGCGCTGGTAGGCCCGGTGGGCGGGTGCGTCGTGAGTGCGGAAACGGCGTGTGCGGGCCAGGAGTTCGTCGATGCGGACCACGAGGGCGCGGCCGGTGATGCGGGGGTGGCTGCCGAGCAGGCCCGTGACGGTTTCGGTGAGCGGCGCGTCGGACTCGTAGCGGGTCAGGCCGGGGCAGAGTTCGGCGGCCACCGCCTCGGCCAGGTCGCCGGGGGTGAGGTCGGTGCCGGTGGCGGTGGTGTACGCCGTCAGCCATGCCTCGACCAGTTGCTCGCGGGCGGCGGTGTCGGTGAGGGCGGTGAGGTCGTCGTCGTAGGCCGATGTGCCCACGGTGCGGCGGAACTTGTCGAGGAGGGTGCGGGTGCCGGCGCTGATGACGAAGCCGGGCGGGCCGCTGGTCAGTTCCTCGAAGAGGTACGCGGCCGCCGCTTCTCCGCCCGCGACGTCCGCCAGCTCCCGTCGCAGCTCGGCGATGGCGGGCGCCGGGCCGAAGGTGTCCCGGGCCCGGGCGAGGGACACCGCGCGCCGGGTCCAGCTCTGCCGCTCCTCGGCCGTCGTGCCGTGCGCCCAGAACAGCTGGGCGGCCGCGCGTGCGGCCGGTTCGTGGCGCAGCGGACCGGCGCCCTCGTGCAGGCGCAGGAGCGCGGTGAGGATCGCTGTCGCGTCGTGGTCGTGCACGCCGCGCTCGTAGCCCTCGTCGTACGACGACTCCGCGGCCTGCCGCACGAGAGCGGACAGGTCGGCTTCCGCCAGGGCCTCGCGCCCGTGCTCGTCCAGCAGGCGGGCGGCGAGGTGCTCGGCGCGGTAGACCTCGGGCGACTCCGAGGGAAGGGGGCGGTCCCAGTACGGGCGGGTGGCGGTGAAGTCCGGGCCGGTGACCGGGGAGCGGTAGTCGGTGCCGGTCAGGGCGAAGGCGAGGGTGTCGCCGTGCGGGACGAGGGTGAGGTCGAGCGGCTGGGTGTTGACGGCGAAGCGGTGGGTGCCGAGTCGGATCGTGCGGCCGTCGTCGGTGTAGAGGTCGGTGCGGTCGCGCAGGGCGCGGAGCGCTTCCTGCCGGGCGGCCTTGAGGCGACCGTCCAGCTCCTCGGCCCTCACCTGGTCGCCGAGGTCGCGCAGTTCGCCGGCGATGCGACGGACCTTGGCGGGCAGCGGGTCGGAGGTGAAGAACGTGGCGACGGCGTCCGCGTCCGGCTGGGCCGCGGCCCGGCGGGCGACGGTCCGCAGGACGCGGGTCGCCGACTCGGCCAGGCGTTCGGCGCGCCGGGCGCGGGCGTCGGCGAGGGTCTGCTTGCGGGCGGAGAACGCCTCATGCAGCTCGTCACGCCTGTCGGCGAGAGTGGCGAGGAAGTCCTCGGACTCGGCGAACCGGGACTCCAGCGTCTCCACCTGGACGAGCAGGCGGGCGAGCTGCTCGTCGCACGCCTCGGGGCTGTCCGAGGCGGCGAGCGCGCCGGTGACGGACTGGCCGAGCAGGGCGAACTCGGCGGCGAACTCGGCTCGCCCCTCCTGGTCGAGAAGTGCACGGCGGCGGCCGTCCAGGACGGCACGGGCGCGGTTCACGCCGCCGAGGACCTCGGCGATGCGCCCCAGGACCGCGGTACGGACCGTGGCGTCGGCGATGTCGATACCGGCGACGACCTCCGTCACCGTGCGCAGCCCGGCGGCGAGTTCGTCCATGCGGGCGGCGACGGGCGCCGCCTCGGCCACCGTGGCGATCGCCTCGGCGTCGGCGACGAGCCGTTCGACGTCCGCGTGGTGGCCGGCGAAGGCGTCCTCGCGGGCGAGGTGGGCCACGGCGCGCCGGCCGAAGGCGGCGAGATCGGACTCTGTGGCGGCGGCGAGTTCGTCGATGCGGGCGGCGTCCGCGTACCGCAGGTCCTTCAGGGTGAGCAGATGACCTTGCGCCCGGCGCAGTTCGGTCAGGCCGGTCACCCACTCGGCCGCGCTGCGCGCGGACTCGCCCCGCAACCGTCGTACGACCTCGGTGACCCGCGCGGCGGCTTCGGTGAGCGCGTCGTCGGCGTGCCGGGTGAGTGCCTGGACGGTCGCGAACTCGGCCAGCACCTGTTGTGCCGTGTCGCGCAGGTGCGCCAGCGGGGTGCCGAGGTCGCCGAGTTCGGGTTCCCCGAGCCAGTGGTGGGTGTCCGCCGCCCGGGCACAGGCGGCCAGCAGCGCCTCGTACACCTCGCTGGTCGGGGTCGTCCCGGCGACGGCTGCGGTGATGGAGAGGCAGTCGGAGATGCCGCGCACGAGGTCGGCGTTGCCGATGCGTGCCAGGGGGCCGGCGCCGATCGGCCGGGCGGCGGCGTGGGTGTCCGAGACGTACGGGGAGTTCCACAGCTGCACGGGGTGGACGCGCTGCGGTTCGTCGGTGTCGGCCCGGAGGATCACGAGCGCGCCGTCGTCGAAGAGGGCCCAGCCGTTGCAGGGCAGGGGGCTCGCCATCTCCTTGCGGATCGTGTTGTACGGCAGGAGGAGACCGCGGCCCTCCGCGCGCGCGTGGAAGGCGTAGAGCACGTCCTCGCCGTTCGGGGAACGGATCTCGCGCTCGAAATCCGGTTCCGCCGTGTCGAGTTCGTAGGTCTTGTGGGTGCCGGTGGCCAGGCAGTGGCCGCCGGGGAAGACGATCCCCTGGTCCTCGGGCAGGCGGCGGCACGCCCGGCCGATGCCGTCGAGGCGGACGACGGTCCTGGTGAGGGTGTTGAACACCAGGTGGCGGTCGGTGTCCTCCTTGTAGGGGCGGACACGCAGCAGGATGAGGGCGCCCACCCGCGCGTGGGCGATGTCCGCGTCCGCGAGGGACTGCAGCGGCTCGTCGACGGGCTCGGTGTGGACGCCCTCCGCCGTCTCCGTGTCGTCGTCGGTCTTGACGGTGAGGACGCCGCCGACCGTGGAGACGAAGACCTCGCCGCCGATGGAGACGTGCGGGTGACGGCCGGGGACGTGGTCCTCGCGGGTGCTGTCGAGCCATTCGACGTCGTGGGACGGCGGCAGGACGTGGTCGCGTTCCCCCCGGGCGTCGAGGAACGTGGCGGCCCGTCCGCCGTCGGACAGGGCCCAGCGCAACACCCGTGTGTCGTCCGCCTTCTCGCCGGTCTGGAACACGGCGAGCAGCCTGCCGTCGGAGCGTCGGAGCCGGAGCAGCCGGGCCTGGCGGTAGTAGCGGTGCAGGGCGCCGAACTCGCGGACGAAGTCGGGATCGTCGAGCAGGCCGGGCACCGCGTCGTCGGGCAGCCGGTTCAGCTCACGGTCGTACAGGGCCAGGACATCGCCGACGCGCGTGTCGGCCGCGCGGCTCGGGACCGCGTTGCAGCCGGAGAGCAGCACGTCGCCCACGGCCACGATGTCCCGGGGCACCGCGGCGTGTTCGGTGCGCAGGCGGCCGGTGCCGGCGCGTTCGAGCCGCGTCGAGCCGAACTCCTCGCCACGGCGGGCGTTGAGGGCCTCGGCGCGGCGGGCGAGTTCGGCGGCCTGCGCGCTGAGGCGGTCACGCAGCACCTCGTACGTGCCGGTGTCCACGGGATCGTGCGTACCGGCGCCCGGGCCGATCGTCATGGCATGCCTCTCAGGAAGTCGGTCAAGGGCCGGTCCGGAGCCGCCGCCCCCTGTGCGGCGGCTCCGGAACCGACAGGGCGGGTCAGGCGTGGGCGGCACTGCCGTTCAGGGCGGTGAGCGGCTTGTCCGCCAGGCCCAGTTCGCCGGCGCGGTCGAGCAGCTGCTGGAGCTGCCCCGAGTCGGCCCCGCCGGTCTTCATCAGCTTCAGCAGCAGCGCCGAGACCGTCAGGTTCCGCACGTCGGCCGTGGAGACCGAGCCGAGGACGCGGCCCAGGTCGTCGGTGAAGCTGGAGGTGCCGTCCAGCCAGGGCCGGGCCAGGGCCTGTGCGGTCTCGGAGTGCTGGACGAAGCCGTCGACGCCCTTGCCGAGCGCGATCGAGGACATCAGCCGGTCGAAGAAGACCGACTCGCCGCCGACGATGCTGATGTCGGCGCTCTCCAGACCTGTGGCGAGCACCGCCGCCTGTGCCTCGGCGACCTGCCGCTGCACGTCGAGCCCGGCGAGGCGGATCTCCTTGTCCGCCTGGACGCGCAGCCGGTACTCCTCGTGGCCGCGTGAGGCGTCGTCCAGGGCGGCCATGGCGGCGGCCTTCTGGGTCAGGCCCTCGGCCTCCGCCTTGAGCTTCTCGCCGATGGCCGCGGCCTCCGCCAGGGCCTGGGCCTGGGCGCCCTCCGCCTCGGCCCGCAGCCGGGCCTCGGTGGCGACGGCCTCCGCGCGGCCCGCCTTCTCGATGACGTCGGCTTCCTTGTCCCGGACCTGGACGGCCGCGAGGCCTTCGGCGGCCGCCTCGGCCTGGATGCCCTCGGCGAGGCGGAGCCTGGCCCGCGCGTCGAGGTCGGCCGTCTTCAACCGGGCCTCGGCCAGCGTCAGTTCCTCGGAGGCGCGGTGCGTGGCGGCCTGTTCGGCGGCCTCGGCGGCCTTGATGTCCTTGACCAGCTTCTCCTGCGCCTCGGCTTCGGCGGCGATGATCACGGCCTGCCGCTGCCGTTCCGCCTCCTCCACGGCCCGCAGCTTCTTGATGGACTCCTCCTGCTCGGCGACCGTACGGTCCACGGCGACGCGCTCGCGGATGACCTCGGCGATGTCCCGCCGCTCCGCCTCGATCTCCTTCTCGGCGGCGATCCGGGTCAGCTGCGTCTCCCGTTCCCGGCCGATGACTTCGAGGAGCCGGTCCTTCTCGATGCGCTCGTTCTCGACGGCGATGACCCGCTCGCGGTTCTTCGCGGCGACGGCGACCTCGCGGGCCTGGTTCTCGCGCTGCACACCGAGTTTCTCCTCGGTGGCCAGGAAGGCGCCCTGGGCCCGCAGCCGCTCCTCCTCCACCACCCGCGCCGTCTCGGCCTCCTCCCGGGCCCGTACGGTCGCGATCTCGCGCTTCTGCTTGATCTCCGCGTCGGCCTGCCGGCGCTCCAGTTCGAGGATGGCCTCGCGGGCGTCGACGTTCTGCCGGGTGATCTCCTTCTCCTCGGTGCGCTGCGCCTCGTTGGTGCGCACGTGCTCCACGGCCGTCAACTCGGTGATCTTGCGGATGCCCTGGGCGTCGAGGACGTTGGCCGGGTCGAGCTGGGCGACCGGTGTCTGCTCCAGGTAGTCGATCGCCGCGTCCTCCAGGTGGTAGCCGTTGAGGTCGACGCCGATGACCTCGATGATCCGGTACCGCAGCTCCTCGCGCTTGGTGTAGAGGTCGGTGAAGTCCAGTTGCTTGCCGACGGTCTTCAGCGCCTCGGAGAACTTCGCGTGGAACAGCTCCTGCAGCGTGTCCCGGTCGCTCGCCCGCGCGGTGCCGACGGCCTGCGCGACCTTGATGACGTCGTCGACGGTCTTGTTGACCTTCACGAAGAACGTGATCCGGATGTCGGCGCGGATGTTGTCCCGGCAGATCAGACCGTCCTTGCCGGTCCGGGTGATCTCGATGGCCTTCACCGAGATGTCCATCACCTCGGCCTTGTGCAGCACGGGCAGCACGACCTGCCCGGTGAAGGTCACGTCGACCTTCCGCAGCTTGGAGACGATCAGCGCCTTGCCCTGTTCCACCTTGCGGAACAACCGGGAGACGACCAGTACGGCGAGCAGGGTGACGGCGACGAGGACGCCGACGCCCAGGAGGATGACATTCATGGCAAACGTCCTTGAGGCGTGAAGGAAGCGAAGCGTGAGGGCGCCGGCGGCGAGGGCCGGCGGGGCACTGCTCTCAGGCGGCGTGACCCACGTGGTCCCGGACCTCGCCACGTTCGGGCGAGCCGGGTTCGTCGGGGAAGAGCCGGTGCAGGGGACGTACGAACAGGCGGGTCAGCCGCCATGCGACCGGCAGGGCCGCGACGGGCAGGGCCATGCGCAGCAGCCCGGTGGCGGGAGAGGGCGGCGCGCACGCGGCCAGCAGGAGGACGCCCCCGACACTGAGGAACCAGGCCACGGCCGTCAGCGTGGACACGGCCACCGACACGGGCACGCCGCCCATGCCCCAGGCACGGAGGTTCACGTCCGCGTCGAAACTGCCGGCCGAGGTGAAGCCGGCGGCGACGAGGAGCCAGAAGCACAGCACCACGACAAGGGCGGTGGTCAGGAGGATCGTGGGCGGGCCGGTGGCCGCCGAAACCAACGTCCGCATGCCCTCCCCCTCCCGTCCCGTCCCGTCCACATCGCCCGTCCACCGTGTTCGGCGGCGCGTCGCTCACTCAGGGTTTCCGATGCCGGACACCTGCCGGTGTCCGGCATCCAGATCCCCCGTAGTGCTCCCCGCGACCCATCCTGCACCGGCGGCGCACGCCCGCGCATTGCCGGTTCCCGGCAGTGTTGTCTAGGGTCTGCATGCCGGTCCGCCGCCAAGAAACCGTCAGCGGCGCGTCAAGAACTCGGGGGCGGCATGGCGGAGTTGGAGATTCCGGAGCAGCCTGGGAAGTCTGGTCAGCGTCCGTAGGGCCGTGTGCCCATTTCGCCGACCCCCGGAGGATCGCCGCCTTGGCCGCCACCCCGCCCCGCACCCCGTTCCTCGGTCTGCTCTCCTGGCCCGAACGACAGGCAGTGGCCCGCCGTCCTGATCGCCTCGCCCACCGGGGACGCCGACACCATCCCCGACGTCCACCAGCGCACCGAAGCGGGCGGAGCATGACCTGACCGCCACCGTGACGCGGCAGGCGGCGCCGATGGTGACCGCGGGTGGACTCAACCGCCGGACGTCTGCCCCCGGCGCGGCGTCTGGGGCGACCTGGCGGCCTCCGCCTCCGCCTTGGCGTCGCTCACGGCGGCGGCGGCCTGTTTCCCGGCCTCGTCAGCGGCCGCGGCGGCGGCGGACGATACCGTCCAGCCCGCATCCAGCTCCGGAGTGCCGCCCTCGTCCGACGACGGGCCGGCACCGGCGCCGGCCGCTTCCTCGGGTCGCGCCGCCGGCTGGTCACCGAACGCGCGGGTGACGGTCCGCACCGCCTCGGTCAGCTCTCCCGGGATCACCCAGAAGGTGTTGTTGTCACTGCTCGCCAGGTGCGGCAGCGTCTCCAGGTACTTGTAGGCCAGGATCTTCGGGTCGGCGTTGTTGCGGTGGACGGCCTGGAAGACGAGCTCCACCGCCTTGGCCTCGCCGTCCGCCCGAAGGATCATGGCCTGCTGCGTGCCCTGCGCCTCCAGGATGTCCTTCTGCTTCGTGCCTTCCGCGGTGAGGATCTTGGCCTGCCGCTCCCCCTCGGCGTGCAGGATGGCCGCGCGCTTGTCCCGCTCGGCCCGCATCTGCTTCTCCATCGCCTCCTTGATGGTGGCCGGTGGATCGATGGCCTTGATCTCGACGCGGTTGACCCGGATGCCCCACTTGCCGGTGGCGTCGTCGAGGACCGCGCGCAGCCGGGAGTTGATCTCCTCGCGCGAGGTGAGCGTCTCCTCCAGGTCCATGCTGCCGATGACGTTCCGCAGCGTGGTCACGGTGAGCTGGTCGATCGCCTGCAGGTAGTCGGCGACCTCGTAGGCCGCCGCCCGTGGGTCGGTGATCTGGTAGTAGAGCACGGTGTCGATGTTCACCACGAGGTTGTCCTCGGTGATCACCGGCCTGGGATCGGACGAGTAGACCTGCTCGCGCACGTCGAGCTTGGTGTTGATGCGGTCGGCCACCGGCACGACCAGGTTCAGTCCGGGCTGCAGCGTCCGGCGGTACCGGCCGAACCGCTCGACGTTGTAGCGGCGCGCCTGCGGCACGATCCGCACGGTGGAGGCCACGAGGAAGACGACGACGAGGGCCGCCACGAGAATGGGGATGACAACTGGATCCACAGTGCCTCCACTGCTGTGTGTTCAGCCGTTCACGGAAGGAGCTCGCGGGGGTAGACGATCGCCGTGGCCCCTTCGATCTCCATGACGTCCACCAGCGCCCCCACCGGGATCACATGGCTCTCGTCGAGGGCGCGCGCGGACCACTCCTCCCCGGAGAGCTTGATCAGGCCACGGGTCGCGGTGACCTCCTGCACGACCTCGGCCCGCTTGCCGATCAGCGCGTCACTGCCCTCGCGTACGAGGGGCTGCTGCGCCATCTGCCGCAGCGCCACCGGACGGACGACGACAAGGCCCACCGCCGCTGCCGCCCCGAGGGCCAGGAGCTGGCCGAGGAGGCCGACGCCCACACCGGCCACCACGGCGGCGACCAGCGCGGCGCCCGCCAGCAGGCCGAAGACGAGGGTCAGGGTGAAGAACTCCGCGACGCCCAGTGCCCCGGCGGCGAGCAGCCATACGAACCACGGCATGGGATCGCCCTCCTTCCGGGGCCTTCTCCACCAAGGTACCGACCGGACCGGCCGCCGCCTACCGGCCTCCGCCCGCCCCCGTCAGCGGTGCTCGGGATTGTCCGCACCCGGGCGGCAGCCTGCGTCCCACTGCGAGCGCTGGTTGCCGTGGGCGGGGATGCCTCCGGCGCGCTTCAGCAGGGCCGCGAGGTGCATCAGGTTCCAGGTCATGAAGCTGGTGTTGCGGTTGGTGAAGTCGTTCTCCGGGCCGCCCGAGTCCGGGTCGAGGTACGACGGGCCGGGGCCGACCGCGCCGATCCAGCCGGCGTCGGCCTGCGGCGGGATCGTGTAGCCGAGGTGCTGGAGGCTGTAAAGGACGTTCATCGCGCAGTGCTTCACGCCGTCCTCGTTGCCGGTGATCAGACAGCCGCCGACGCGGCCGTAGTAGGCGTACTGCCCCTGTGTGTTGAGAAGGCTGGAACAGGCGTAGAGGCGCTCGATCACCTTCTTCGTCACGGAGCCGTTGTCGCCGAGCCAGATCGGCCCGGCGATGACCAGGATGTCCGCGGCCATCACCCGCTCGTACAGCGCGGGCCACTCGTCGGTGGCGAAGCCGTGTTCGGTCATGTCCGGGTAGACGCCGGGTGCGATGTCGTGGTCGACGGCACGGATCTCGGACGTGGTGACCCCGCACGACATCATGATCGCCGCACTCTTGTCGATCAGGCCCTGGGTGTGGCTGAGCTGCGGGGACGGTTTGAGGGTGCAGTTGATGTAGAGGGCGGTCAGGTCGTCGAAGCGGTACGCGGCGTCGGTGGCGGCGTCGGTGGAGGGTGCGGCTGTCACGGGGGCAGCATCTCGCGCGGATTCCGGTTTGTCCCGGTCCGACGCACACCCTCACGCCTTACGGAGTCATGACGTACGGGCGCGCTCCCGTGGTGCGGTGCCTGGGCGTGCCTAGCGTGGCCCCCATGCGGGTACTGGTCACCGGCGGTGCCGGGTTCATCGGCTCTCATGTGGTGGAGGCGCTGACGGCGCGCGGGCACGAGGCGGTCGTCTTCGACGTACGGGAGGATCCCGGCGCCGACGTGCGGGACCCGGCGGCGGTCGCCCGCGCGCTCGCCGGTGTGGACGCCGTGTGTCACCAGGCCGCGATGGTCGGGCTCGGCAACGGGGTCCTCGATGCGGCGGAGTACGTCTCGCACAACGACCTCGGGACCGCCGTCCTGCTCGCCGCCATGGCGGAGGCGGGGGTGCGGCGCCTGGTGCTGGCCGGGTCGATGGTCGTCTACGGGGAAGGGCGGTACGACTGCCCGCGGCACGGGGGCGTACGACCCGGGCCGCGGGCCGTCTCCGACCTCGACGCGGGACGGTTCGAGCCGCCGTGTCCGGTGTGCGGGGAGGACCTCGCCCCCGGGCTGGTCGACGAGGACGCCCCGGCCGACCCCCGGAACGTGTACGCGACGACCAAACTCGCCCAGGAGCACCTGGCCGCCGCCTGGGCCCGCTGCACGGGTGGGTCGGCCGTGACGCTGCGCTACCACAACGTGTACGGGCCCGGCATGCCCCGCGACACCCCGTACGCCGGTGTCGCCTCCTTCTTCCGCTCGGCGCTCGCCCGGGGCGAGGCCCCGCGGGTGTTCGAGGACGGGCGGCAGCGGCGGGACTTCGTGCACGTCCGGGACGTGGCGGCGGCCAACGTCTCCGCCCTGGAGGCCCCGTCGCCCTCGGGGGCACTCACGGCGTACAACACCGGCAGCGGTGACCCGCACACCGTCGGCGACATGGCGCGGGCGCTGGCCGCCGCGTCCGGCGGGCCCGAGCCGGTGGTCACCGGCGAGTACCGGCTCGGAGACGTACGGCACATCACCGCGGACTCGTCCCGGCTGCGGGAGGCGCTGGGCTGGAAGCCGGAGGTCGGCTTCGAGGAGGGCGTGGCGGAGTTCGCGCGGGCCGGAATGCGGGACGCATAGGACCGGTGGTGCTGCCCGCATCAGGAAGCGGCGGCGGGCAGCACCACCTCGAAGCGGCGACCGCCGGGAATGGTGCGCACGGTGGCCCGGCCCTGGTGTGCCTCCCCTGCCCGGCGCCGAGCGCCCGTCGGCGCCATGCTGAGCACCGCCGGCGCCACCGCCCCCGACGTCCCTGTTTCGTAAGGAGCGTCAGTCCGGTATGCCCGATTCCCGTTCGTAGGGTGAGACCCGTGACGACGACATCTGCGGATTCGGACGTCGACGTGGTGCTGCCCTGCCTGAACGAGGCCGAGGCCCTGCCCTGGGTGCTCGAACGGATCCCGCCGGGCTGGCGCGCACTCGTCGTCGACAACGGTTCCACCGACGGCTCCGACCGGGTGGCCCGTGCGTACGGCGCGACCGTCGTGCACGAGCCGCGCCGGGGCTTCGGCGCTGCCTGCCACGCCGGGCTGACCGCCGCCACCGCCGACGTGGTGTGCTTCTGCGACTGCGACGCCTCCCTCGACCCGTCGCTCCTCGTCCCCTTCGTCCGCGAAGTGCGCGGCGGCGAGGCCGACCTGGTGCTCGGGCGACGGCGACCGCGAGGCCGCGGCGCATGGCCCGCGCACGCCCGGGCCGGCAACCTCGCGCTCGCGCGGATGCTGCGCCGCCGCACCGGACTGCGGCTGCACGACCTCGGTCCCCTGCGCGCCGCCCGCCGCGAGCCGCTGCTCGCCCTCGGCCTCACCGACCGGCGCAGCGGCTACCCGCTGCAGATGGTCGTCCACGCGGCCGACGCCGGCTGGCGGATCGCCGAGCACGACGTGCCCTACCTGCCGCGCACCGGAACCTCGAAGGTGACGGGCACATGGCGGGGGACCTGGCAGGCCGTACGGGACATGAGCCGCGTGTTGAGCGAGGCCCCGGCAGACCGAGGAGGAACCGTCCGTTGAGTGGGTTGCCCACGCTCCTGATCATCGCCAAGGAGCCGCGGCCCGGCCGGGTCAAGACCCGGCTCACGCCGCCGTTCACGCCGAAGGAGGCGGCCGAGCTGGCCGAGGCGGCCCTCGCGGACACCCTGCGCGCCGTGGCGGCCACGCCCGCCTCCCGGCACGTCCTCTGCCTCGACGGCACGCCCGGCCCCTGGCTGCCGCCCGGCTTCGACGTCGTACGGCAGTGCGCGGGCGGGCTGGACGAGCGGCTGGCGGACGCCTTCGCGCACTGTGACGGCCCGGCGCTGCTCATCGGCATGGACACCCCGCAGGTGACACCGGAGCTGCTCACCGTGGACTTCTCCGACTGCGACGCCCACTTCGGCCCGGCCGAGGACGGCGGCTACTGGGCCCTCGGCCTGGCACGCCCCGACCCCACCCTGCTGCGGGGCGTCCCCATGTCCACGTCCATGACGGGAGCGGTCCAGCGGAACCGGCTCGTCAGCGCAGGCCTGAGGGTGCGGGACCTGCCCCGGTTGCGGGACGTCGACACGGCCGCCGACGCCCACGCCGTCGCCGCGCTGGCCCCGCACGGGACGTTCGCGGCCCGGCTGACCCGGTACCGGACGGCGCGGCGCCCATGACCACGACACCCGCGGCCTGGGCCGCCGCCGACCCCTACGCCACCGCCCTGCGCGCGGGCCGTGGCCCGCTGTTCCTGCGCCGCGCCGACGGCTGGCTGCTCCCGCTCGACGTGGAACGCTGGTGCGCGCACGCCGACCCCGTCGACCGGGACGTGCTGGACCGGTGCGAGGGCAGCGTGCTGGACGTCGGCTGCGGACACCGTCCTGCTCATGGACGGCAACGTCGGCATCGGAGGCGATCCGCGCGCCCTGCTGAACCGGGTGGCCGAACTCCTCTCCCCCGGAGGTTTGTTGATCGCCGAGACCGCGCCGGTGGACATCGACGAGCGCGTCGAGGTGCAGGTCGTCGACGTCATCCACAGCTGTGGACCGGGCGGTGCGTTCCCCTGGGCGCGGCTCGGTACGCCGGCCCTGCTGCGGCAGGCCCGCCGGGCGGGGTGGCGGGCCGCCGGTCAGTGGGTGGCCGGCGGGCGCTGCTTCGTCGCCCTGCGCAGCCGCAGCGCCAGCAGCAGCGCCGCTGCGCCGAAGAGTACGGCGGTGATCAGCAGCCAGCGGGCGAGGAAACCGTCCGGCGAGAGACCGGTGCCCAGGCGGTAGCGCCGCTCCACCCTCCCGCTGATCAGCGGGAACCACACGAGCAGGAGCAGGCCGGACAGGGCCGCCGGGACGCGGACGTACAGGGCACGGTCCCGGTGGCCTGTCGCGTCCAGCCCCCGGACGACGGACCGGTCCGCCACCGCGTACAGCGGCAGCAGCACGAGGTCGTGCAGCAGCGCCGCCCCCACGAACCACACGGCCACCGCGAACCAGTCGTCGGCGAGGAGGCGGACGCCCGCGTAGCCGGTGAGGGCGAACGAGGCGCAGAGCAGCAGAAGCCGGAAGGGACTTCCGACGGGGACCCCGCGTCGCACCATGGGTTTCCCGGGCCGCAGCGCTGGTTTCCTGGGTCGCATCACAGATCTCCGAACGTCATGCGGGCCACCCACTTGGTGTTCAGCACGCCGGGCGCCGCGGGCACGATGATCCGCGCCGGGAAGCCATGGTCGGGGGAGAGGTCCTCGCCGTTGACGTACAGGGCGAGCAGGGAGCGCGGGTCGGCTACCTGATTGGCCCGCAGGGCGGCACGGCGGAAGGCTCCGCGCCGCTGGAGGGACTCGATGAGCACATCCGGCGGGTCCTCGTCGTACCCGACGAGCGCGGCGAGGTCGCGCAGCCGCACCCCACGCCACCACTGGTCGGACGTCGACCAGCCCTCGACGCAGGCGATGGGCAGCGCCGCGCTGTGCAGGGGAAGCCGGGCCAACCGGGCACGGCTCAGATGGACGGTGCCGGTGCGTCCGGTCACGACGAGGCGCCAGGCGTCCTCGGTCGTCTCCACCGGATCGATTCCGGCGTACCGGGCCGTCTTGTTGATCTGGAAGCCGTTCGGGCCGCTGCCCGGGTCGGCTCCGCCGTGCGGGGCCAGCAGGGCGGTGCGCCGCGGCAGCCCGTCGAAGCTCTGCCCGACGGTGGTCGCGAACAGCAGCAGCGAGCCGCCCCCGACGAACCACAGGGCGCCGCGCCGGGAGACGGTCGGCGGGTCCGGGCGCGGGGAGACCAGATCGGACGGGAGCGGATCCCGCGGGACCGGATCGGGCGGGACCGGATCGGGCGGGACACGATCCGGCAGGGTTTCCTCCCGCAGCCGGCGCAGGTTGCGCAGGGCCGCGGGCGCCTTCAGGACGACGTGGGCGGCGAACGCGGCGAAGAACACCCAGGCCCCGTAGAAGTGCAGGGTGTAGAAGGAGCCCGGGAAGACGTAGTCCAGCTGGATGTTGAGCACGCCCGTCACGAACTCGAACAGCGCACCCCCGACCAGGAGCAACAGCGAGATCCGCTCCAGCGCTTGCGCGAGCGAGCGGGCCGGGGGCAGCTCGAACAGCCTCGGGATCACCGACCACAGCTTGGCCAGCAGCACGGGGATCAGCGTGATTCCGAGCGTGACGTGGACGCCCTGGTTGAGCCGGTATAGCCATTGGGGGTCCGTCGGCCAGGAGAACAGGTAGAAGCCGAGGATCCCCTTCTCCGGGGTCTTGTCGTTCACCGGCGCCAGATTCGGGTTGTAGGCGGCGTAGGACACCAGCCCCGTCACGAACAGCACTGTGACCCCGCCGAGCAGGACGACGCCCAGCACCGAGGTCAGCCACGGGCCGCGCAGGGGACTGCGCCAGAAGCCCGGCGAGGAAGGAGACCGTGTCATGGCCCGACCGTAGGCCCGGCGCACCCCCGGAACGGCTCCGCGGCCCATGACGAAACGCTGACATCCGGCCCGGACGGAGGTACTTCCCCCCATCACCCGGCCTAGCGTGCGGATGTGACCCGCCCCCTCCTCCGCGATCTGTACGCCGCCCTGGCAGCCTCCCTCCTCATCACGGCGGCCGTGCTGGCCGGCCGGCACCTCCAGCACGCCCACCACACCCTGTTCGTCAAGTGGCCCCCGGTGCTCGCCACTTGGGACCCGCATGTGGGCCCCGGCACCCCGGCCGCCCTGCTCGTGGCGGCGGCAGTGGTGGCGTACGGCCCCGCCCTCGCCGCCGGCCTGCCCTGGCGGGCCCTGCTCGCGACGGCATGGGCGACGGCGACGGCCTGGATCGTCTCCCTCGCCCTGGTCGACGGCTGGCAGCGGGGTGTCGCGGGCCGGCTCACCACCCGCCACGAATACCTCCAGGTCGTCGACCGCTTCGACGACATCCCGGCCACCTTGCGCGACTTCACCCACCACATCCTTCTGGAGTCCCCCGACAACTGGCCCGCCCATGTCGCCGGACACCCCCCGGCGGCACCCCTCACCTTCGTCCTCCTCGACCGGCTCGGGCTGCGGGGCGGCGGCTGGGCCGGGGTGTGGTGCATCGCCGTCGGCGCCACGGCATGCGTGGCCGTGCTGGTCGCGGTACGGGCACTGGCCGGTGAGAGCCTCGCGCGTCGAGCGGCGCCCTTCCTGGTCCTGGCCCCGGCCGCGGTGTGGATGGGCACCTCGGCCGACGCGTACTTCGCGGCGGTCGCGGCGTGGGCCGTGGCGTCGCTGGCACTCGCGGTCAGCGGAAGGTCGGCGTGGTGGGCGGCCGCGGCCGGGCTCCTCTTCGGGCTCACCTGCTACCTCTCATACGGCCTCACGCTCGTCGCGCTCATCGGCGCGGCGGTCCTGCTGCTCGGCCGGCGGCGCGTCCGGGAACGGCCGGTGCTGCTCCTGCCGCTGCTCGCCGGTCTGGCCGTCGTCCCGACGGCCTTCACCCTCGCCGGATTCGACTGGTGGGAGGCGTACCGGCTCCTGGTGACGCGCTACCACCAGGGGGTGGGCGGCATCCGCCCCTACGGCTACTGGGTGTGGGCGAACCTCGCCTGCACGGTCCTGATCACGGGCCTGGCGACGGCACCAGGGCTGCGGCGGACGGGTGCCGTGCTGCTCCGGCGCCGTGCCGAAGCCCCTGGGCACGTCCGCCTCGCCGTTCTCGTGTCCGCGGCCCTCCTCGCCGTCCTGGTGGCCGACCTGTCCGGCATGAGCAAGGCCGAGACGGAACGCATCTGGCTCCCCTTCGCGGTGTGGCTGCTGCCGGCGTGCGCGTTCCTCACCCGCCCCCGCGTCTGGCTGGCCGCCCAAGCGGTACTCGCACTCCTGCTCAACCATCTGCTGCTCACCGGGTGGTGACACCCAGGAGGCGCGGGATCAGGTGTGCGCGCTTCCGGGGCGGGGCCATCGGATCTCCTTCGTCAGCGCTGTTTGTGCCCACGCACCCGGGTAACCCGCTCGACAGGACAGAGGCACCGTCGACCTCGCTTTTTGCCGCCCTTTGACGTGGCCGTCCGCTCATCGTCGGCCGGCCCGTCCGCTGACAGCCATCAGGAACCAGGAGGGGTCGTGGACTGGTACCCCTTGCGGCTGACCACCCCGGTCAAGCAGCACGTCTTCGGCGGCCGGGCCCTCGCCGAACGGCTGGGCCGTACCGGCCTGCCCGACGGCCCGGTCGCCGAGACCTGGGAGGTCAGCGATGTGGACGGCGAGGGAGCACGGGTCGTGGACGGCCCGCTGGCCGGCCGCACGCTGCGCCGGCTCGTCGAGGACCACCCCGACGAACTGGTGGGGCGCGGATGGCGCGGCCCGCGCTTCCCGGTGCTGACCAAGTTCATCGACGGCGCCGGTGCCCTGCCGGTCCATCTGCACGCCGACGACGACACCGCACGCCGGCTGGAGGGCGAGCCCCACGGCAAGACCGAGGCGTGGCACGTCCTCGACGCGGCACCGGGAGCCACCGCCCTGCTGGGGACGAAGGCCGGTGTGGACCGGGACTCGCTGCACCGGGCCCTGCTCGCGCAGGACTTCGACGCGGTCATGCGCCGGCTTCCGGTGCGGGCCGGGCAGACGGTCTACGTGCCCGGCGGCACCCTGCACAGTTTCGGCCCCGGCACCCTGGTCTACGAGATCGAGCAGACCTCCGACATCCAACAGCACGCCATGCGCCGGCACATGGAGGACGGCTCGGCACTCGACGACGAGGAGTGGCACACCAACCTCGGGCGGCTCCTCGACGAGTGGCGTCCCGGCCCACGCCCCGAGTTCCGCTCCGGCCTGAGCGTCCAGGTCGACGACGCGGTGGAACGCACCGTGCTGTGCGCCGGCCCGTACTTCGCCCTGGAACGGTGGCGGGCGGGCACCGCGGCCCCGCTGGTGTACGACTTCTCCACCGCGCTGGTCGTCAGCAACGCGGGCGCCCCGGTCACCGTGGAGTCCGGTGGCCGGTCCGAGCGGCTCGGACGCGCCCGGAGCCTGCTGCTGCCGGCCGCGCTGGGCCGCGTCCGGATCCAGGGGCCCGCCGACGTCCTCCTCGGCTACCTGCCCGACCTGGAACAGGACGTCCGCGCGCCGCTGCTCGCGGCCGGACACGGAGCCGCCGCCGTGGCCGCGCTCGGCGAGGGCCTCGCCGACCCGCTCACGTAGGAGGAGACCCGTAGGAGACCCATGAGCACCGTCACCACCAGCGACGACGTCAGCATCCACTACGAGGAGCAGGGCACCGGCCCTCCCCGGTCAGTCCCGCCCGGACTGCCTCTGTACCTGTTCCAGGACCTGTTCCGCGGAGCTCGCCCCGCTGAAGAGCTTGTCCCCGTGCTGGTTGAGCAGTTCGTTGACCCGGTCCCAGTTCTCCGTCGTACGCAGCGGAGTCGCCGTGGCGTTGGCGGCTTCGAGAACCTCCCGGGCACCGGCGAGGCGGGCGTTCTCGTACCACGCGTGCTGGGCCGACTCACGTGACGGATAGGCACGCCCCACCCCGCCGAGCCACTCCAGTTGCCTGGTGGCGGTCATGAGCGTGATCGCCTTGAACGCCCGATCCGGGTCGGGGCAGGACTTGGCGATGCCGAACCCGGAACCGGACGAGTACGTCCTGCTGCCGTCCGGGCCGGCGGGAAGGGTGGCGAGGCCCACCTGGAAGCCGGCCTGGTTCTTCAGGTTCAGCAACGCCCACGGCCCGCTGGTGCCCATGGCCACCTTGCCGCTGAGGAACTCCCTGTCGGCGAACGCGGGATCGGCCGCGGGCACTTGGGGGGCGACCTTCTTCCTGGCCACCAGGTCGGCGTACCACTGCACGCCGTTGACCAGGGCGGGCGTGGTCAGTCGCAGGTGGCCCGCGCCGTCGGTGGGCTGTGCCCCGGTCTTGGTCAGCACCATGGAGAACATCCACAGATCCTGAGGCGCCGCCACGAACCCGTACCTCCGGTGCCCGGTCAGCTCACGGGCGGCCGACTCGAACTCGGCCAGCGTCCACCCCGGCCTGGGCTCGGGCACGCCCGCGTCGCGGAACATGTCCTTGTTGTAGGTGAGGATCACCGGGCCGACGTCGTACGGCAGCGCGTACTGCTTCCCGTCGGCGCTCAGCCCCTCCATGACGGACTTGTCGAAGTCCGTCACGTCGAACTTGTTCCTGGCGATCAGGTCGTCGAGCGGCAGCATGCCCCGGGTGTAGCCCGTGGTGCGGAGCGCCTGCATGGAGACGATGCAGGGCGCGTCGCCGCTGTCGAGACGCGTGCCGAGCTCGGCGAAGTAGTCGCCGAAGGACGAGGTCTCGAGCTTGATCGTGATCCGCGGGTCTTCGAGGGACACCCGGTCCGCGAACTGCTGCCAGACCCGCTGTTCCTCACCGCCGTCGGCCCACATCGACCAGGTCAGCGTCTTCGGGCTGTCGTCGGCGCCGCACGCCATGACCAGCGTCCCGGCCAGCGCCGCGGCGACGGCTGCCCTCACTGCGATGCGCGGCCCTGTCATGACATATCCAAATGTCCCCTTGGTGCAATTTGCACACATTGTGACACAGGTGAATGTGCTCCCAGGCGAGCGGGTGCCAGGCGACTCCAAGAGCGCAGGGGTCACGAGCCCTCTTCCTGGGCGGGCCAACCGTCCGTGCCGGGTAGGAAGTCCACCGACATCGGCAGAAGTGGGGGGCGTGCGGTGAGCCTGAACGTGGTGACGTTGCTGGTTTCCGTGATCGCACTGGTCACGTCGGCCGGACTGGCGTGGGGACAACTCACGTCACACCGGAAGTCGACGGTGCTCGCGATGATCCTTGAGGGGTTCAGGGACACACGCGGCGACGAGTACCTGGCGTCAGTCGAGTACGTGCTGTACCGGCTGACGGTCGAGCACCCGGAGCCCGTGCCTTATCTGCAGCTGCCGGAGGAGACGAGGCGGCATGTTCAGCGCGTCGGTCTGTTCTACAACGATCTCGGCAAGCTGGTGGCTCATGGCCTGGTGGATGAGTCACTGATCATTGGTGCCTACGGCGGGAGCCTGCTACGGGCATGGAATCTGATGGCTCCGTACGTGTACCTGGAGCGGCAGGAGCACCAGCGAAGCCCCATGCGCTATTTCGAGGACCTCGCGTGGCGGGTGTCCTCCCGTCGGCCGGAAGACGTGTACCGCAAGCTGGGCTTGCGGGTCCTCCCGCCCTCGAACAGGCTCTGACCCCGACGGGGGCGGGAACGCGCCACCGTATGGACCAGCCACCCCGCCCCCGCACCTACCGCATACCAGAACAAGTCAGGCGCGTTGAAGGTGGACCCGAGTACGAGGCGGGCGAGGGTGCTGTGCGCGGAGAGTTCCGCCGGCACCTGGGTGAGTTGCAGGAACTCGACGGCCCAGCTGACGGCCAGGGCGCATCCGGCGGCCGGCAGGGGCCTCAGCCGTGGGGCCGCCAGGACGACGAGGGTGAGGATCAGGACGGTGTACAGCGCGTCTCCGCCGTACTTGGCCAGGCCCCCCGCCGCGACGGCCCTGAGTCCCAGCCCCGCGCCGACCGTCACGACCGCGGCCCCGGCCGCCGCCATGCGGGTCCGGGCCGGATCGGCGGCGCCGCAGCGGGTTTCGGCGATGCGAGTCACCCGGTCATGGTGCCTCACCGCCCTGACCGTGTTCGCCGTCTTCAGTGCCTTCAGTACCTTCGCTGCGATGTGACCTTCCTCGCGGCAGCGGGGTCCCCGCCCGTCCGGCGCCCTGCCGCCCGACGACACCCGCCGCAGTGGCACATCCACCGTCGAGGGAGGTCACAGCGCTGCGGACGAAGACGCCCGGCCAGAAAACCGTGCCCCCGGGACGAAATATCTGTGCTCGCGAAATGAGAAATAAGGGCAGGGCGCGCCGAGTATTCCCCGCCGCCGGGACGGATCGAAATTCATGGACCGCACACGGCCGATCGCACCGTGCTACTGTCGGTGTCAGTTGCAGGTGTGGTTGCCAGAGGGTTCATTTCCGACGGGTTAATCATCACGGCGACACGGAATTCACACAGGGTGGATTCCTGACACCGTCTCCGAAGGAGAATGAAATGGCTACTGGCACCGTGAAGTGGTTCAACGCGGAAAAGGGCTTCGGCTTCATCGAGCAGGACGGCGGCGGCGCCGACGTCTTCGCCCACTACTCGAACATCGCCACCCAGGGCTTCCGCGAGCTGCTGGAAGGCCAGAAGGTGTCGTTCGACATCGCGCAGGGCCAGAAGGGCCCGACGGCCGAGAACATCGTCCCCGCCTGACATCGGCGCTGACGCATACTTCGCAGCTGGGGCCCGCACCTCTGGGGTGCGGGCCCCAGCTCGCTGCTTTTCGGGGCGCGAGCCGTGAAGGCTCCCCCCACCTCTACTCCGGCTCGTATCGAGATTCTCGGCGCCGCTCATCCGCTGCGGGAATTCCTTGCCACGTGCCTCATCAAGGAAGGTCCCGCATGAAGCGCGCCCACACATCCCGCACCTATGACCGCTCCGCCGGTCCCCGCCGCTCCAAGGGCTACGGAAACCGACCGGCCCGACGGGCCGCCGTCCAGGGCGAGTTCGCACCGCCCGAGACGATCACGCCCGCGCTGCCCGCCGTCGAGTCGTTCGCCGATCTCGGCATGCCCGCGGCACTGCTCGCCACGCTCGGCCGCGAAGGCGTGACCGTGCCGTTCCCGATCCAGGCCGCGACCCTGCCGAACTCCCTGGCCGGCCGTGACGTCCTCGGACGTGGCCGCACCGGTTCGGGCAAGACCCTGGCCTTCGGCCTCGCGGCGCTGGCCCGTACGGCGGGACGGCGCGCCGAGCCGCGGCAGCCGCTCGCCCTGGTACTCGTCCCCACCCGCGAGCTCGCCCAGCAGGTCACGGACGCCCTCACGCCGTACGCCCGTTCCGTGAGCCTGCGGCTGGCCACCGTCGTGGGCGGCATGTCCCTCGGCAGGCAGGCCGGTGCGCTGCGCACCGGGGCCGAGGTGGTCGTCGCGACGCCGGGGCGGCTCAAGGACCTCATCGACCGGGGCGACTGCCGACTGGACGACGTCGCCATCACGGTCCTCGACGAGGCCGACCAGATGGCCGACATGGGCTTCATGCCCCAGGTCACGGCCCTGCTCGACCAGGTGCGGCCGGACGGGCAGCGGATGCTGTTCTCGGCCACCCTCGACCGCAACGTCGACCGGCTGGTCCGCACATACCTGCACGACCCGGTCGTGCACTCGGTCGATCCGTCCGCGGGCGCGGTCACCACGATGGAGCACCACGTCCTCCATGTGCACGACGCGGACAAACACCGGACGACCACCGAGATCGCCGCGCGGGACGGCCGGGTGATCATGTTCCTGGACACCAAGCACGCCGTGGACCGGCTGACCAAGCACCTGCTGAGCAGCGGTGTCCGCGCCGCGGCGCTGCACGGCGGCAAGTCCCAGCCGCAGCGCACCCGGACCCTGGCCCAGTTCAAGACCGGGCATGTGACGGTCCTGGTGGCGACCAACGTCGCGGCACGCGGCATCCACGTCGACCACCTCGACCTGGTCGTCAACGTGGACCCCCCGAGCGACCACAAGGACTACCTGCACCGCGGCGGCCGGACGGCCCGCGCCGGCGAGTCCGGCAGCGTCGTCACCCTGGTGACCCCCCACCAGCGTCGCGGCATGACCCGGCTGATGGCCGCGGCGGGCATCACCCCGCAGGTCGCCCAGGTGCGTTCGGGCGAGGCGGAACTGAGCCGCATCACCGGCGCCCAGGCCCCGTCCGGCATCCCGGTCGTCGTCACCGCGCCGGAAGCGGAACGCCCCCGCGGTGCTTCCTCGTCCCGGCCGCGTCGTGGTCGGCGCGGCCACGGCCGACCCGGCGGCGAGGCGGCGCGCCCCAGGGCACAGCGGCGGACCGGCTTCGGCTCGGCCGCCTGGAACTGATCCGCGGCCTCACCTTCCACCGGCCCGACGAGGGCCCTGCCGACGCGCGTCGGCAGGGCCCTCGTCGTCATGTCGCCGCCTTGCCACCGAGGGGATGCCGACGGAACCCTGCGATCCTCGGATCCCAAAATCTATCTTTGTCAGAGTAGACATTGCCTTCTGAGGCAGTTAGCATTTTTCCCGTTGACACAGTCAGGAAGAACGGAGGAGCAGACGCCATCAGGATCGCCCGGCCCGGGACGCTCTCGGTCCGGGTACCGCAAGACCCCGGATTGGATGGTGGTCCCCGGTCACGCAGCCGCGATCCCCGCACCCCTCCCCTCACCGGGCCGGGTAGCGGAAACAGAAGGTCGGCCGAGCATCACAGGGCCGACAGATGGTGTTGAATTTCCTTCGGGGCCCTGGTGCCGTACGGCACCAGGGCCCCTCGACGCGTTGCACTACGAGGTGACATGGCAGCAGATACCCCGCTCAGCGATCGTCTGGACGACGACGACTACCCCGCGTACACCATGGGCCGGGCCGCCGAGATGCTCGGCACGACCCCCGGTTTCCTCCGTGCCATCGGCGAGGCCCGGCTGATCACTCCGCTGCGCTCGGAGGGCGGACACCGCCGTTACTCCCGCTACCAGCTGCGGATCGCCGCGCGGGCCCGCGAGCTCGTCGACCGGGGCACCCCGATCGAGGCCGCCTGCCGCATCGTCATCCTCGAGGACCAGCTCGAAGAGGCCCAGCGCCTCAACGCGGAGTACCGCCGCGCCGCGCAGGAGGCGTCCGGCGGTTCCGGTACCGGAGCGAGCTGATCACATCCCCTCCCCGGCCTATCGATCATGCACGCGGCAACTGCTACGATCCGGCCATTCACCTGGGGGGGTGTCTGAAAACGCCATGTCGAGCCGCGCGTCGTGACCCGCGGCTCACCGGCGCACGCACAAGCCTCTCCAAGTCCCCGCCCACTCCCCGGAGAGGTCCCGCATGGGCAGACGTGCGCTCGTACGAGGCGCCACCGCCGTCGCCGTTTCCCTCACGCTCGCCGTAGGTCTCGGCTCGCTGACCGCCGGCAGCGCGCACGGTGAGACGGTCGCCGGAGAGGTGGTCGTGCCGGCCACCACGGCCGCCGTCCCCTGGACGAGCCTGCTGAGCGCCGGGCCTTCGGGATTCCTCCGCTACGAGGAGGGGCGCGGTCACCTCTGGACGAGCTACGACGGCACCGACACGGTCGTCGACCCGTCCGGCTGGGACTCCTACGGCAGCACGGCGTCCGGCGCGGGCACCGACGTCGTCGCCCGCTACGACCAGTCGGCCAGGACCGTGACGCTGCGCGACATGACCTCCGGCGAGGTCCGCGAGGTCCCGCTCCCCGAGGGGCACACGTACTACAGCACCCTCGGCTCGACGGTCGTCACGACCACGGGAAAGCCGGGCACGGACACCGTGCTGCACCTGCTGGACCTCGGCGAGGACGGCTCGGTCGCCGACCGCACGGTGACGGGCCTGCCCTCCGGCAGCTACCTGTGGCACTCGTCGCTGAGTGACGCGCGCGGGCAGATCGTGCGGTACCGCACGGGCGACGACGAGTTCACCGGCTGGCTCGACGTCGCGCAGGGGCGGGTGACGACCCTGCCGTACGAGGTGAAGGCCTGGTACTACCTCGTCGCGCTGAGCTCCACCCACCTGGTGTGGTGGCACGACGGCACCCTGTTCACCGTCTCGCGCGACGACCTGACCGGCACTCCGCGGACCGTGCCGCTCACCGACGTCGGGCAGGTGCTCGGCCTGGTCGGCGACACCGTGATCGTGTCCCGGTACGACGCGTCCTACGGACGCAACAGCACCCATCTGCCGGTCTCACGGGTCGACGCCGTCCCGCTCGACGGCTCCTCGCCCCGGACGATCCTGGGCCGCACGTCCCGGCAGGCCATGCCCACTCCGGGCGGCGGGCTCCTGATACCGGGCGGTGCCCACCCGGACCAGTGGGGCGTCTCCCTCGTCGAGCCCGCCGACGGCGGCGGGGTCACCGTGCGCAGGGTCGCGGACGCGTACCCCAAGCGGGCCGCCCACACGGTCTCCCGGCTGACCCTCGCCCAGGGGCGGCTGACCACCGTGGAGGAGGACCCCGCCGGGGAGTGGACCTACCTGCACACCCGTGACACCGGCGCCACCGGCTCCCCCACGGCGGGCACGCGCGTCAACCGCGGCCGTCTCGACCTGCTGCACTACGGGCAGGGCGGCCCGCGCCCGCTCGACACCGGCGACGGCCGGACGATCGTCTCCGGCTACGGCACGGAGGCCGAGGCGCAGCCGCGCGTCCTCGGGCCCACCCAGTCGATGCCCGGCACCCGGATCGACAGCTCCCGCGTCTACCAGACCGCGACCGCCGCCAGTGGCCGTTTCGCCGCCCTGACCAGGCCGTGGGACAGCGCCGGGGTGTCGGAGACCCGGGTCCTCGACCTCGACTCGGGGCGCACGGTGTTCACGACGACGGAGCGGGTGCGGGCCCTGTGGGGCACCACCGCCTGGGTGATGTCCGGCAACGACACGGTGGTCCCCTACGACCTGCTGACCGGGCGGCAGGGCGAGCCGGTGTGGTTCGGGCGCGGCTGCCTGCTGAACGACTTCCAGGCGGTCGGCCGCTGGCTGCTGTGGAACTGCGTGCTCAACCAGGAGGGCCAGGGCGTCTACGACACCGTCACCAAGCGGAACCTGACGCTCGTCTCCGGCGACGGCTGGGAACAGGCGCAGCTCGGCGACGGTTTCGTCGCGACCGTCGCGGACGGGCAGCTCAAGGTGATCGACGTCCGCAGCGGGACGCCCGTGTCGCACACCGCCGGGACGTTCGAGTGGAACTCCTGGGACGTCGACCCGTACACCGGCGTGATCGCCCAGCTCCGCTCCGACCACTCCATCCGCCTGACGCCCAGCGGGATCCCCGTGTCACCCCTCGCCCAGCTCGACGCCACCGTGCCGGCCTCGGCGGACGTGAAGGGCGGCGCGGCGCAGTGGAGCCCGAAATGGTGGCTGAACAAGCCCGCGGCCTCCTGGAAGCTCGTGATGGGCAACAAGGCCGGTGCGGTCGTCCGCACCCTCTCCGGTGGCCCGGCGCGCGGCGTGGTGGCCGCCGCGTGGAACGGCAAGGACGGCGCCGGCCGGCTGGTGCCCAACGGCGCCTACACCTGGACGTTGACCGTCACGCCCGCCGACGGGCAGGGCGCGGCGCTGACGAAGTCGGGCACGGTGAAGGTCACCGGCGCGGCGGCGGCCTGGCGGGACTTCGTCGCCTCGGACGGCTTCGGCGAGCTGGTGACGCTGAACGGCTCGGGCGGGCTGACGTACCAGTCCGGGACCGGCACCGGGACGTTCACCGGGAAGACGACGGGCTCGGGCTGGCCGACGACCGTGAAGGTGGTGCCGTTCGGCGACCTGAGCGGGGACCGGTGCAACGACGTGCTGGTGCGGTTCAGCAGCGGCGCGCTGCGCGCCTACCGGCCGGGGTGCGGGAAGGCGGTGACCCCGTCGACGGCGTACACCTCGCTGGGGACGTCCGGCTGGACCCAGTACAACGTGCTGACCTCGCCGGGGGACGTCAGCGGTGACGGGCGGGCGGACCTGATCGCCCGGCACGCCTCGACCGGGGACGTCTACCTCTACAAGGCGACGAGCACGGGGAAGCTCTCGACGCGGGTGAAGATCGCGTCCGGGTGGACGGGCTACAGGAAGGTCGTGGGCGCCGGTGACCTCAACGGCGACGGCCACGGCGATCTGCTGGCGCAGGACAAGTCGAACGAGCTGTGGCGCTACGACGGCACGGCCGCGGGCACGTTCAAGAGCCGGGTGAAGGTGTTCGACGACTGGGGCGCGTCGTACAACGTGGTCGTCGGCGTGGGCGACATCACCGGTGACGGCCGCGCCGACCTCGTCTCCCGCGACACCTCCGGCGCCGTGTGGCGCAACAGCGGCAACGGCAAGGGCTCCTTCGGCGGCCGTACGAGGATCGCCACCGGCTGGCAGGGGTACAAGGGCCTGTTCTGAGCCGTCCTGCGCGACTGTCCCCGGGGCGCGGCCCGACCGGTTGAACGGTCGGGCCGCGCCGCGTCGTTCAGTACGTCGTTCAGGAACGTCGTTCAGGGACGGGCGGGGTGGGGTCGCGTCACCCGGTCCGGCCGTACGTCCCCGTGCCGAGCAGGTCGGGCAGCGGGTTGACGAGGCCACCGGCCGGTGACTTCCGCTGGGCGGAGGGTGCGTCGGCCGGCCAGACCGCGGGGCAGTGGGTGCCGTCGCGCGGTGTCTTCAGGGTGAGGAGGTAGGTGTCGATGGCGTCCCGCGCGCACGGGCTGAGCCAGTAGTCGCCGTGGCCGACGCCGTCGTACGTGAGGAACACGGCCTCGCGGCCGATCTGCCGGGCCGCGTTGGAGCCCCAGGAGTGCGGAGTGGCCGGGTCGAAGCGGCTGTTGGTCATCAGGATCTTCGGGGTGCCGTCGACGTCCAGCCTGCGCTGCGGGTTCGTCACCTCGGCCGGCCAGTCCTGGCAGCCGGTCATGACCGTCCAGCCGAGGGGGCTGAGGCGGGTGACGGGGGACCGGCGGGCGAGTTCGCGTTCGAAGCGGGCGAGGGTGCCGTACGAGGAGACGTTGAAGTCGTAGTCCTGGCACATCACCGAGTAGAACGGGAACTCCGTCGGCTCGCCGAACTTCCGCAGGGACCGTGCCGCGGCGGGCTTGACGGCGTCCAGCTCGGCGAGGGTCCGGGCGAAGTCGAACCAGCCGGCCGGGTCGTAGAGGTTGCCCAGGGCGAAGCTCTGGAGGTCCTGGGGGGTGACCGTCTCGGGCGGGTCGCCCGGCAGGACGAGTTCCCCGGCGTCGGCGCGCTGGTAGAGGGCGTCGAACAGGGCGCGGGCGTCCCGGCCGTGGAGCGCGCAGGACGGGGTGCGGGCGCACCAGTCGGCGAACTGGCCGTACGACTCCTCCACCGCGGCGGCCTCGGTCTTCTGGAAGCCCCAGGGGCCCAGGCTGTGGTCCATGTTGGAGTCGAGGGTCATCGCGCGGACGCGGTGCGGATAGCGCTCGGCGTACTGCTGGCCGATGGCGGTGCCGTAGGAGACGCCGTAGTAGCTGATCCGCCGCTCGCCGAGGCCGGCGCGGATCGCCTCCATGTCGCGGACGACGCTCCCGGTGTCCATGTGGTCGACGAGCGGCCCGGTGAGGTCGCGGCAGCTCGCGCCGAGCGCGCGGTTCGCCTCGCGGAGGGCGGCGAAGGAGGAGGCGCTGTCCGGATAGAGCAGCGCCTCCTGGGCGTTCACCCGGTCGGTGTCGCACTTCACCGGGTTGCTGCGGCCGACGCCCCGCGGGTCGAAGCCCACGATGTCGAAACGGGCCAGCAGGTCCGGGGAGAAGCTGTCGGGGGCGCTGAACGCGAAGTCCACGCCGGAGCCGCCGGGGCCGCCGGGGTTGATCAGCAGCGAGCCGATGCGGCGCTCGGGGTCGGTGGCCCGGTGGCGGGCGAGGGCCAGGTCGATGGTGGCGCCCCGCGGCCGCTTCCAGTCCACGGGCACCTTGAGGGTGGCGCACTCGAAGGTGCCCTGGCCGGACGGTGACGCGCAGGGTTCCCAGGCTATGCGCCCGGTCGGCGAGGTCGTGGCGGTCGGGGCCTGGGGCGAGGGGCCGGCGACGGCGTTGCCGGCGAGCAACTGGCCGAACAGCGCGGTGGCCAGGGCTCCGACGGCCAGTCTGCTGCGCGTTCTCGCGCGCGGGGCGCGTGGGGGGTTGGACGGCACGGATGTTCCTCCATGAATCAGGAGTTCACAGACGGAACACAGCCTCGGTCCAACGCCCCTGCGAATCAAGGAAAATGATGTGCAATCAGGTGTGTTCTCGCCGACTGCGGCAGGGCCTACTTCGGGCCGGCGTCGAACTTGGAGGTCGACCAGAAGTAGCCGAGCACGGCCAGCCCCACGCACCAGGCCACGGCCAGCCATCCGTTGTGGCCGATCCCGGTGCCGAGCAGCAGGCCCCGCAGCGTCTCGCTGGCCGGGGTGAACGGCTGGTACTCGGCGATGGGCCGGAACCAGCCGGGCATCGCGTCGACCGGGACGAAGGCGCTGGACAGCAGCGGCAGGACCATCAGCGGCATCGCGTTGTTGCTGGCGGCTTCGGCGTTCGGGCTGACCAGGCCCATGCCGACCGCGATCCAGGTGAGCGACAGGGAGACGAGCGCCAGCAGCCCGAACGCGGCCAGCCACTCCAGAGCGGTGGCGTCGGTGGATCGGAAGCCGATGGCCACGGCGACGGCGCCGACGAGGACCACGCTCAGCACGCACTGCAGCACGCTGCCGACGACGTGCCCGACGAGCACCGAGGGGCGGTGGATCGCCATCGTGCGGAAGCGGGCGATGATG
The DNA here is from genome assembly GCF_964272415.1 of Streptomyces sp. SudanB52_2052. NCBI lineage: Bacteria > Bacillati > Actinomycetota > Actinomycetes > Kitasatosporales > Streptomycetaceae > Streptomyces > Streptomyces sp. SudanB52_2052. The sequence continues at coordinate 4,358,794 of NZ_OZ186796.1, forward strand.
CCCTCGGTCATATCCATGGCGACGGACACCGCGGTGCCGATCGTCGTGCCGCCGATGGTCAGCATCAGGATGCCCGGGACGAGATACGCGAGGTACGCGGACCGGCCCTCCACGCTGCCCATCCCCGCGCTCATGGTGTCGCCGAAGATGTAGACGAACAGCAGCAACAACATGACCGGCGTGAGCAGCAGTTGCAGCGTCATGGACGGGTAGCGGCGGGCGTGCAGCAGGTTGCGGCGCAGCATCGTGGACGAGTCGCGCACGGCGAGGGAGAACCGGGCCGGGCGGGCGGGTGCCGGGGGTGTGCTCATCGGGCGGCCTCCGTGAGGGCGAAGAAGACGTCGTCGAGGTCGGGGGTGTGCAGGGTGAGTTCGTCGGCCTCGATGCCGGCGGCGTCGAGCCAGTCGAGCAGGGAGCGCAGTTCGCGCTGGCTGCCGTCGCTGGGCAGGTGCAGGGTGAGGGCGTCGTCGTCGCCGGTGGCCTCGCGCAGGGCGGTGGCGGCGGTGCGGTAGGCGGCGGGGTCGGTGAAGCGGAGCCGGACGTGTCCGCCGGGGACGAGCCGCTTGAGTTCCTCGGCGGTGCCCTCGGCGGCGATCCTGCCGTCGTGCAGGACGGCGATGCGGTCGGCGAGCTGGTCGGCCTCCTCCAGGTACTGGGTGGTGAGGAAGACGGTCACGCCGCCGGTGACCAGTTCGCGGATGATCTGCCACATGGTGTGGCGGGAGCGGGGGTCCAGGCCGGTGGTGGGTTCGTCGAGGAAGATGACGCGCGGGCCGCCGACCAGGGTCATGGCGATGTCCAGGCGGCGTTTCATGCCGCCGGAGTAGGTGGAGGCGGGCTTCTTCGCGGCCTCGGTGAGGTCGAAGCGGTCCAGCAACTCGGCCGCGATGCGCCGTCCTTCGTGTGTGGGCAGGTGGTGCAGGTCGGCCATGAGGAGCATGTTCTCCTCGCCGGTGATCAGTCCGTCGACGGCGGAGAACTGTCCGGTGACCCCGATCGCGGCGCGTACGGCCTGGGCCTGGGTGGTCAGGTCGTGGCCGGCGACCCGGGCCTGTCCGGCGTCGGCGGTGATGAGGGTGGAGAGGATCTTCACGGCGGTGGTCTTGCCGGCCCCGTTCGGGCCCAGCAGCGCGAACACGGAACCGGTCGGGATGTGCAGGTCGATGCCGTCGAGGACGGTCTTGTCGCCGTAGGACTTGCGCAGCCCGGTGGCGGAGACGGCGGCCGGCGGCCGACCATCCCCCTGTGTGGACGTGGACATGACAGATACAGGCATGGGGCCCTCCGTGAGAAGGCTGGGTGTGGGTGGGAGGTGCGGTGGTGGTCAGGCCTTGGCGCGGAGGATGTCGATGTTGCCCCAGTTGGTCCGTGCGCGGACCTTGACGCTGTCCTCGGTCTCCTCCGGGGCCTCGGACGCGACGAGCCTGTTGCGTACCTGCCCGCGGTTGGAGCTGACGTCGAGCCAGGCGGCGGTGCCCTGGCGGACGCCGATCTCGATGGAGCCGTTGGAGGTCTCCAACCGGACGTCGCCGCGGGCGACTTCGGCGACGCGCAGCGGGCCGTTGGTGCTGGTGCCGGTGACCGAGGCCTCGGCGCGCGCGATGTCGATGGCGCCGTTGGCGCCGCTCACCCGCAGCTCGCCGGTCACGACGCCGAGAGTCGTGTTGCCGTGCGAGTTCTTCAGGACGGCGGGGCCGTCGACGGTGCCGACGCGCACGTGGCCGGTGCTGCTGGTGATCTCGGCCGGCCCCTCGACACGGTCCACCGTGACCGGGCCGTGCGTCACGCTCAGCGTCAGCGGGCCGGTGGTGTCGAGGCGCACCTCGCCGCTCGACGTCTTCACCCGGACCTCGCCGAGCCGGCCCTCGCCGAGCACCTGGGCCCAGGAGCCGCCGGACACGTCGATGTCCGAGCCCGCGGGCAGCTCGACCGACACGTCGACGAGGCCGTTGGGCCCGAGGAGGGTGCGGCGCCTGGGCAGGGTCCTGATGGTCAGGACGCCACTCGCGTAGCCGACCTCGGTCTGTTCGGCGGTTCGTACGTCCTTGTCGCGCTTGGGGTCGCGGGGCCGCACCTCGACGACCGTGTCGGTGCGGTCGCCCGCGGCGAACCGGATGGCCGCGGCGGGCACGTGGGCGGTGACCGAGATCGGTTCCGGGGTGTCGAAAGAAGGCATGGCTGTCCCGTCCTCTTGAGTCCTTGGGACGTCCCCGCTGGTGGGACGTGGTGTGAGGTGGAGCGAGTGCGAGGGGGTGCGGCTAGCGCACCCAGCCGGTGAAGCTCTGTCCGATGGTGCGGGTCGTGTCCGTCGTGTGCGCTCGGGCACCGCCGTCGACCGCGGCCGACACGGCGCGCACCAGCCACGCGTTGACCGACAGGCCCTCGCGGGTCGCCGCCTCCTCGGCGCGGGCCTTGAGGTGGGCCGGCAGCCGCAGGTTGACGCGGGCGGTGCCGCCCTCGTCGCCGTCGGCGGGCGCCTGCGCCCTGACCGGTTCGACGGGCCCGGCCGGCTCCGCGGGGCCGCTGCCGTAGGCGGGCGGTGGTGTCACCACGAAGTCGGGGTCGAGCCCGCGCAGCCGTACGTCGACCGAGCCCGGGGCGAGTTCGCGGGTGATCTCGTCCATCGCGGCGGAGAGCACGTTGAGCAGCGTCAGCCGGGTCGCCGACTCCAGGGGAGCGGTGAGCCTCTCGGCCAGCTCGCGGGCGTCCTCGCCGCCGGCCTCGGCGGCCACCGCGAGTTCGCGGCGGAGAGTGTCGACATACGGGGTGAGATCCATGACGCCATCTTGGCACCACTATGGCGCCACACGCAAGCTCGTTTGGCGCGGAAGGCCTGGCGCCGCGTGACGCCACATGGCGCCAAGTGGCGTCGAGTGGCACCACTTGGCGCCATCGGATGCGCCACCTGTGCGGCCGGTCGTCTGCTGTGACGGTTGGGGCGGGGCGGGCGCTTCTACAGTGGGGCCGGCCGGTCCCCTGGACTGTGCCGCAGCTCGCCTGTGCCGCAGCCCGGTACGGAAACGATCCCTTGGGGGGACCGTGGCGAGAAGTGCCATGCCGAGACGTGTACGGAACCGCGCGATGGGCGTGGTGACGGCCCTGACGATCGCGCTCACCGCCGCACCGCTGGCGGGGGTCGCGCAGGCCCACCCCGCGCAGTCGGGCACGCTGAGCTTCAGCGGCGAGGCGGGCGAGCCCATGACGGGCGGCCAGTCGTACGCGTACTCGGCTGGTTCGGTCCAGCTGTTCGACGTCCAGGGCAGCACGGACGGGAACGCCCTCACCGTCGCGGTCGACGCGCAGGAGGGCACGCTCTGGCGCCTCCACATCGCCGCCCCCGACGGGCAGCGGCTGACCCCGGGCACCACGTACACCGGCGTGAAGCAGTGGCCGTACGCGCAGCCCGAGGACCCGGAGATGGTGTTCAGCGGGACCGACAACGGAACCGAGAAGTGGTGCAACACCAGCACCGGTTCGTTCACCGTCCAGAACATCTCGTTCGGCCCCTACGGCTACGTCCGCGCACTCGACGCCACCTTCGAGCAGTACTGCAACGGATCGACGGTGCCGCTGCGCGGTGAGGTGCACGCGGTCATGCCGGAACCGCCGGCCGAGCTGTCCCTGCGGATGGACACCTCCCCCGAGGGCACGGTCGACGTCCCGGACGGGAAGATCACCGTCGGCGGCACGGTGACGTGCAACAAGCCCGCGAGCGTCGCGCTGTCCGGGCAGGTCTTCCAGATCCAGAAGAAGGCGACGCCGGGCGCTTCCTACCAGGCGACCGTGGCCTGCACGCCCGGCGCGCCCGTCCCGTGGTCCGTCACCCTCACCAGCATCGAGCCCGGCACGTCCTTCCAGCCCGGCACCGCGACACTGCGCAGCAGGGCCCGCGCGGACGACCGCGACTACCCGGTGACGGCCGACACGGGCCAGCAGGAGTCCCAGATCACCCTGTCCAAGTCCTGATCCCAGGACGCGGGCGACCCCGGGCCCCCGGGTCGGCGACCCGGGGGCCCGCGCGGGTCAGGCCGACTCCCTGACCAGCGCGCCCGTCGCGGCGGGCGCCTGCGTCACGCGGCGGCGTCGGACGGGCATGCCGATGGTCGGGTGGGCGACGCCCCAGGCCGCGCCCTTGCAGACGAGTTCCTTGTAGACGGCGGCGAGCCGGCCCGTCAGCGCCGCCCCGACGGCACGGTCGTCGGCGGTGACGTACTGGATCAGGCCTTCCCCGCGGCCCAGCGAGATGCACTGGTTGAAGTAGCGCAGCGGCACGTTCGGGAGCTTCGCGCCGGTCAGGCGGGCCGCGATGGCGTCGGCGGCCTGCCAGGCCATGGGGACGCCCGAGGCGCACGACATCCGCAGCGGCTTGTCGCCGGCGCCCAGCGCCAGGGCCGCGTCCCCGACGGCGTACACGTCCGGGTGCGAGACCGAGCGCATGGTCCGGTCGACCACGATCCGGCCGGTGTCGGTCACCTCCAGGGTGGTGGCCCGCGCGATCGGGTGGACGGCGAAGCCGGTGGTCCACACGGTGACCGCGGCGGGGATCCGCTCACCCTCGGCGGTGGTGACGTGGTCGGCCTCGACCGCGGTGACCGCGGTGTGCTCGTGCACGGTGATGCCGAGCCGGTCGAAGACCTTCCGCAGATGCCGACGGCCCTTGGGCGAGAGCCAGTCGCCGAGGCCGTCGCGGGCGGCGAGGGCGACGTCGAGGTCCGGGCGGGCCTCGGCGATCTCGGTCGCGGCCTCCAGGCCGGTGAGGCCGCCGCCGACCACCACCACGGGCTGTCCGGCCTCCAGACCGGCCAGGCGCTCGCGCAGCCGGAGGGCGCCCTGCCGGCCGGCGATCTCGTGGGCGTGCTCGGCGGTGCCGGGGACGCCCTGGGCGTTCCAGCCGCTGCCGAGGGCGTACACGAGGGTGTCGTACGCCAGCAGTTCCTCGGTGCCCTGCGCGTCGGTGACGGTGACGGTCCGGCCGTCGACGTCCACGCCGGTGACCCGCGCGAGCCTCAGGGTGACGCCGGTGCCCGCGAACATCTCGCTGAAGGGCCGGGGCGTGAGGTCCTGGCCGGTGGCGAGCTGGTGCATCCGGACGCGTTCGACGAAGTCGGGCTCGGCGTTGACCAACGTGATGGCGACGTCTTCGCGGTGCAGCCGCTTGGCGAGGCGCCCGGCGGCGATGGCGCCGGTGTAGCCGGCCCCGAGGACGACGATGCGGTGCTGCATGTCCTGGCTCCTGTCGTGAGCAACCTTGAGCGGATTCGCCCCTTGAACCGGGCGGCCCGCCGTTTCCTGACAGGAATGCGGTGTGAACCAGCTCACACTGCGGTCAGAGCAGTCAGGAGGCTCAGAAGGCGGCGCGCAGGAGAGGTTCGCCGTGCTCGGTCGCGGCCCAGTGCTCGGTCGCCCGTTCGAGCTTGTCCGGGTTGACCTGACTGCGGAACGCGGCGATGCCGTCGGCGCCGACCTCCAGGCAGGTGATGCCGACGACCCGGCCGTCCACGACCGCCACGATGGCCGGGTCGCCGTTGGCGGTCGTGGCGTAGACCTCGGGCGAGCCGCCCACCAGGGCGCGCTTGGCCTTGCTCGGCTTGAACAGGCCCCGCATGAACGTCGCGACCGCGAGGGCGCCCTCGAACGCCTTGGCCCGGGCCGGGACCTTCCCTCCGCCGTCGCCGATCGAGACGGCGTCCTGGGTGAGCAGCCGCACGAGCGGCTCGGTCCGGCCGCTGGTGGCGGCGGCGAGGAACTCCTCGACGATCCGCCGGGCGGCGGCCTCGTCGACCTCGGTGCGGGCCTTGCCGTCGGCGACGTGCTTCTTGGCGCGGTGCAGGATCTGCTGGCTGGCGGCCTCGGTGATGTCGAGGATCGCGGCGATCTCCCGGTGCGGGTAGTCGAAGGCCTCCCGCAGCACGTACACCGCCCGCTCGTTGGGGGACAGGCGCTCCAGCAGCGCGAGGACCGCGTACGACACCGACTCGCGCTGTTCGGCGGTGTCGGCGGGGCCGAGCATCGGGTCCCCGGCGAGCAGCGGCTCGGGGAGCCACTGGCCGACGTAGGTCTCGCGCCGGGCACGGGCCGAGGTGAGCTGGTTGAGGCAGAGGTTGGTGAGCACTTTCGTCAGCCACGCCTCGGGCACCTGGATGTGCTCGACGTCGGAGGCCTGCCAGCGCAGGTACGTCTCCTGCACGGCGTCCTCGGCCTCGCTCGCGGAGCCGAGGAGGCGGTAGGCGATGGCCTCCAGACGGGGCCTGGACGCCTCGAACCGGTCCACGTCGTGCACGGTCATGGCCATGGCCGGGATCCTAACCCCCGTGGCGCGCGGGTGCGCGAGGGCGGCCGGGCCGGAGGGTGACGGCCGGTGTCGCGGTCAGGGGTGTTCGGCCGCGTGGTCCGCGTCGTCGTGCGGCCGTTCCCCGGGGCGAGGCGGCGGTAGGCGGCGCGGGCGTGGGCGAGGCGGGCCAGGGACGTGCCGACGAGGGCGGCGGTGAGCAGGCAGGCGAGCCAGGCGGTGTCGCGGTGCCCGGCCCAGGTGAGGGTGCCGGCGGGCGGGATGGCGAAGCCGTTGAGGAAGAACCAGCAGAGCACGGCCGTGCCGGGGGCCGCCGTGAAGCGTGCGCACAGCCCGAGCACGGCGGCCAGCAGGGACAGCCGGTCAGGGCCAGTTCGGGCCGGTCGGGTCCCACCACGGTGTTGATGAGCGCCACCAGGCCCAGTGCGCCGGCGAAGGCTCCGGCCCAGACCAGCGGGGTCGCCACGGGCTGCGGGACGGGCCTGGCTCCGGTGGCCAGAGGCATCCACTCGATCATGCCGGCGCTTCCTTCCGAGTTCCCTGGACAGGGATTGTCCCCCCGCGCCCGCGCCGCCGGGCCCGGTCGGCGGATTCGGCCCGTTCGTCAGGTGCCTTCCAGCCGTTCTCGCCGAACCGTCGGTGTCAGCCGTCGGTCTCAGGCACCGGCGGCGTTGCGTACGGCGCGCGGCGAGGCGCCCAGTTCCCTGCGGCACGTCTTGTTGAACGCCTGGAGGTCGGGGATGCCGACGGTCGCGGCGACCGCCGGGATCGCCAGGGTCGAGGCGATCAGCAGATGCCGGGCCCGCGCCATGCGGCGGCGCCGCACCCAGCCCACGACCGTGTGCCCGGTGTCCTCGCGGAACAGCCGGGTCAGGTGCGTGTGCGACACCCCGGCGGCACGGGCGATCTCCGGGACGCTCAGGGGGTCGGCCAGGTGCTCCTCGATGTGGGCCATGGCCGTCCGCAGCGCGGGGTGGCGAGACCCCGAGGGATCCTCTCCCGCGTCGGTCAGGGCGGTGGTGCGCCACAGCACCGTCCACAGTTCCGCCGAGGCCCGGGCCGGGGACTGCGCGCTCGCCGTGATCGTGTGTCGCAGCAGCCCGCTCAGCACGGCCGCGTCCGCACCGGCGTCCTGCATCACCGGGACCCGGCGCCGCTCACCGTCGCCCGGCAGCCGGAAGTGCGCGTACAGGTGCTCGCAGCGCGGGGCGTCGTAGTGGAAGTGCACCTCCGTGTCCGGTGGTACGAGGCTCACGTGCCCCGGGCGGATCGGGTGCCGGGAGCCGCCGAACTCCAGGGTGCCGGAGTAGCCGTAGAGGTGGAGCTGCCACAGGTGCGGCAGACGGAAGACCTCGTGCGGGCCGGCGGAGCCGTGGACGCCCACGCCCGCGTGCACCAGGTCGGGCGGCAGGTCGAGGGCCAGTTCCACATCCGGCGTCATGGCGAGAATCTACCAGCACTCGCCGATTACAACCCACGACCGACAAGGAGGCTCTTCCTACGGTTGCTTCATGCCAACCACAAACCAGTTGCTGAGCTCCGTCCAGGTGGCGCGGTTCGTGGCGCACGGTTTCCTGCGCCTCGACGACGTCGTCCCGCCGGAGATGAACGAGGAGGCGCTCGGCGTGTTCGCCGCCGGGCTGCCCTCCGTGCCGTACGGCACGCCCGTGCCGGAGGCGTTCCCCGAGGGGTCCTTCGCCCGCAGGCTCGTCGAACTCCCCGCAGTCGCGGGCGCGTTGGAGAGCCTGGTCGGGCCGGACCCGACCGTGGACCACCACTTCGTGCACACCCGCCTGCCCCACGAGGGCAGTGCGCAACCCCTGCACGCCGACGCGCTCATCGATCTGCGGACCGAGGCGTTCGACGTGCAGCTCATGTACTACCCGCAGGCGGTCACCGCCGACATGGGCGGCACGCTCGTCGTCCCCGGCAGCCATCTGCGCCGCACCAACGAGTCCGACACCGGCCGCTACCAGAACCTGCGCGGGCAGACCCGGCTGACCTGCCCGGCCGGCACGGTCCTGCTGCTGCACCACGGGATCTGGCACGGCGGCCGGCGCAACGACAGCGACACCGTCCGCCACATGTACAAGATCCGCTTCAACCCGACCGTGCCGCAGGTGCGGTTGTGGGACACGGCGGACCTGCACGATCCCGCCGTCCGCGAGGAGTTGCGGCGCACCTTCCCCTGGTACGAGCAGGCCACCGCACGCCTGGAGATCCACAACCGCATCGGGCTGTGGCGCTCCCTGTCCGCCGACCCCGGCTTCGACATCGACCACTGGGCCACCCGCATCACCAACCGGCCCGCCCCGCAGAGGAGCACCGCGTGACCACCACCCGACAGCAGGTCCTCGTCCTCTACCTGGACACCTCCGCCCTCGACTCCCCCGTGGTCGGCTGGGCCCGCTACGACGGCACGGGCACCAGCCACCCCACGACCGGCGACAGCGACGAACCCCCGTACTCCACGGGCGTCGCCGCCCTCCAGGACGGCTGGCGCCTCTTCCAGGCCGCCCAGCTCATCCCGCCGTACCCCGGAGCGGAACACGAGACGTCGTTCCTCAAGCACGAGTTCTTCTTCGAGAGGCTCGTGGACGGTGCGACAGACCAGTGAGCCGGACGGACCTGCCCCGCCGACGGGCCCTCTCGCACGGCCCGTCGGCGGGGTGTCAGGTCAGGAGTCCTCGATGGTGATGAAGGGGTCCCACTGGAAGTAGCCCTTCGGGTGCCGGCCGCGGTCCAGGATCTGGAAGTAGAAGTGGTACACGACCTTGCCGACCTTCTTGACGGTCGTGCGCCAGTAATGGTCCTGGTACGTCTGGTAAGTGAACAGGTCCGGCTTGCCCTCGGTGCCCTCCTGCGGTATCGGATAACGGGTTTCGATCAACTCGATCTCCGGCGTCCTGATGAGCGTGTGTCCGGGGTCGCTGCTCACGTACCGGTACAGCAGCGCCTTGTAGTCGCTGCCGAGCGACAGCGTCGTCTCCCGCCACTTGATGGTGTCCCCGGGTTCGGCCCGGAGGTTCAACTCCGCGCCCGAGGTGCCGATGATGTGGTCGTGGCGCGTCGTCATGTAGATCAGGCTGGTGTCGACGTAGGTCGGCTGGTCGGGGTTCCTCGACGCGTTGGGGTTCCGTTCGACGATCGTTGCCGCGTCGAACGCGATCATGACGTTGATGTCAGCCATTTCCCTGCTCCTTCTTCTTCGGAACCTTGTAGGCCATCGCCCGCGGGTAGTCGTGCCGGTGCAGGCGGACCCGGACCAGGAGTGGTCCGGCGTTGAGCGGGTCGGTCGGGTCCAAGAGGCGTTCCAGGAGTTCGTCCAGTTCCGCGGCGTGCGCGATGACCGCGCCGTGCGCCGGGGTGTCCCGGCCGGTGAAGACGTCCGCGAGGCGGTCGTAGTGCCAGGGGTGCAGGACGTTGTAGTGGTCGGGTTCGTGATCCCGGCCGGCGTAGTACGACGGGTGCACCAGCATCTGCTCGATGCCGTAGAAGTGGCCGTTGTCCATGACGAACACCACCGAGCGCAGCCCCAGCCTGGTGTGCGTGGACAGTTCCTGGCAGGTCTCCTGGAAGGCGCCGTCGCCGACGAAGACCATCGGGCGGGCCTCCGCGCGCTCGGGTGCGAGGGCGGCGCCGGTGGCCGCGCCGACCGACCAGCCGATGGACAGCCAGCTCACCTGGGAGAGGAACCCGCCCGCCGGCAGCGACAGGTTCATCGCCCCGATGAGGGAGAACGCGGCGTCGGAGACGACCGTCCAGTCCTCCCCGCTCTCGTGGTTCAGGAAGTGGTTGATCCGGTCGAACACGCCGTCGTACGTGAGGTGTTCGCCGCGCCGGTGCGCCGAGCGGCCGACGCGCAGTGACGCCCGGTGGTGTTCCAGGGCCGCCGGGCGGTGGGCGCTCGGGCCGTGGTGGGCGTGGGACTCGGCGTAGTAGTCGGCCTCCAGGCCCCCGGAGCCGTACGCCTTCACCAGCGCGTCCTGGAGCGCGGGCAGCAACTGTTCGAGCTGCACGTCGGGGAAGTAGGAGGTGCCGACGCTGACGCCGCCGCGCGCGGCCATCACCCAGTCGTCGCCGACGCACTGCTCCCCGCCGAGGTTCTTCGACGTCGACCAGGCGCCGAGCCCGATCCGGCAGGTGGCCCACTCCTTGAAGACCGCGTGCACGTCGGGGTGGCTGGCCTTGCCGTTGTAGACACCGTGGAACTGCGGCAGGTCCTCGTCGACGACGGCCTTGGCGCCGACGGTCGTGCAGAACGGCACGCCGGTGGCCTCCACCAGGTCGGTGAGCTGCCCGCCGAGCCGGAACCGGTCGATCTCCTCACCGGCCCACACGATCGGGCGGGGCCTGCCGTCCGGGCCGGGACACTCCTCGACCAGGGCGAGGACCGCCTGCACGGCGTGGTCCAGCATGGGCTGGTTGCGGGCGCTGAACGGCCGGTCGCGGCGGACGAGCGGCGCCTCCGGCCGGGGACACGGCTCGTCCCACAGGTCCTCCATGACCTCCAGGTAGACGGGCCGGCGCTCGGAGAGGCACGCGGTGAGCGCCGCGTCGATCTGGCCCGGGGCGAGGCCCGGGTTGGAGATGACCTGGGCGTCCACGGTGACCTGCCGGTAGGCCTCCAGGTTGCTCTCGGCGCGCGGGCTCATGTGCGAGGTGAGCAGGCCGAGGGCGCGGTAGTTCTGCCACTGCTCGTACGGCGGGGAGGCGTTGATCGCGACCAGCGGGACCTGCTCGACGTAGGCGCCGCCGCAGGCGTTGAGCAGGTTGAACGCGCCGACGCTGTAGGTGACCGCCGCCGCCCCGATGCCGTGGAGGCGGGCGTAGGCGTCGGCGGCCTGGCCCGCGCCGCCCTCGGTGGGGGTGCCGACCCACTCGACGTCGCCCTCGGCCCGCAGGGTGGTCAGGAACGGTCCGAGGTGGTTGCCGGGGACGCCGAACAGGTGGGTGATACCCAGCTCGGCCAGGCGCAGGGCGAGATGGCGGGCGACCGTGCACTCCGGGTCGATCGCGGTCACCGGCGCTCCTCCCCCGCGTCCGGGGCCGGGGTGGTGACCGTCGGGGCCCGGTGGACGGCGAGGGCGGCGCGGACGGCGCTCTCCAGGGCGCCCTCGATCCAGGCGTGCTTGAGGGAGGTGTGCTCGCCGGCGAAGTGCACCGGGCCCTCGGGCCGGGAGACGTCCAGGTGGAAGCTGGTCATCTGGTGCGCGGTGTAGAGGGCGGCCTCGCCGAAGGCGTACGGGTCGCGGGCCCAGCTCTTGGTGGCGCCGCGGCCGGTGAAGAACACCTCGATCCGGCGGCCGTGCAGGGCCTGGAGGTTGCGCAGGGCGTAGACGTAGCGCTCCGGGCCGCGCATGGAGTCCCAGCGGGCGGCGTCGTCGGACCAGCAGTACGAGGCGAGGACGACGCCGCCGGTGCTGCCCTCGACCCGGTGCGAGGGGTAGTACATGAACCGGTTGGGGTTGTCGGCCGCGGAGCCGCCGCCGAAGCAGTGGGTGGCGGGGCGCACGGCCGGGCCGCGCAGCGGCAGGCTGCCGTTCAGCTGCCGCATCTCCTCGGTGACGCCGCTGTCCTTGACGGCGGCGCCGAGCAGGCCGCTGCCCGCCCCGGCGAACGAGGAGACCTCACCGGTGCCCGGCTCGCCGCCCAGCTGGTAGAACTCGTACAACCCCGGCGCAATGCGGTCGAGTTCCTCCCGCCAGTCGTCCTCGGTGAACTCCCACCACCGGTGGCTGAACTCCAGCAGCACCTTCGTGGCCTGGTCGTAGTGGGTCTCGATGATCGCGCGGCGCTTCTTGTACGACATCGAGGGGACGATCTCCACGAAGCGCAGGGCGGAGAACGGGATGGTGACGATCGCCAGGTCCGCCGTCCACAGACGCGGTGGGGCCTGTGGATCGTCCTCGGCGACGGTCTGCACGGCCACGCCCCAGCGGTCGGGTCCGACGGCGCCGGTACCCTCGGGGTCGGTGTCGCGGCTGGGGTCGTGGAACTCCAGCCGGATCATGCGGTGCCCGAGCCGCACCTCGTCGCGCAGGCCCTCGTACAGGGCGTGCGGCAGGCGCCAGCTGCCGCCGGGTATCTCCCAGTAGCGGACGCCCGGGTTGATGTCGCTGCGGCTGAGGAAGCTGTGGAAGAACGACAGGTGCAGCCGCGAGGACATGTTCTCCAGGGTTCCGACGGCCTCGATCGCCTCGTCGCTGAGCCCGGCGTGGTCGCGCAGGAAGCCGCCCATGGAGTAGCCGTCGAAGTCGCGGATGACCCGGGCCCAGCCCTCGACCCACTCGTCGAAGGGCTTGTTGACGCGCTTGCCGTCGACGACGTCGGAGTAGTGATCGCGCACGCTCTCCAGCGCGTCGTCGACCATCTTCACCACGGGGGCGCGGACTTCGTCGTCGGTGAGGTGGAAGCCCTCGTTGATCCGCTCGGGACCGGCGGCGTAGTCGGCGCGCCGCACCTGAGTGCGGTTGGCGCGGATCCAGGAGTTGCCGCGCTTGTCGGGCTCGCGGAAGTCGGGGCTGTCGTCGCCGTAGGTCCACGTCCGGCCGGTGAAGGACGTGTACGTCACCGGGGGCACGGGGACGTCGGGGCCGCTGCCGGTGCCCGGGTCCACGTCGACGTTGTAGAACTGGCGGCGGCCGAGACCGAGTTTGTCGACCAGGGCGAGGACGAGCGGGTGGAAGTCGGGCAGCCGCATGGCGCCGGCCTCGGCGTACTGGGCCGGGTCGTCGAAGGGCTGGTGGTGTTTGGTGGCGCGGAAGGTCTTGATGCGGCCGCCGACCCGGCTGGCGTTCGCTTCCAGAATGGTGACGTCGTGGCCGGCGTCCTTGAGTAATCGGCCGGCGACCAGGCCGGTGATTCCGGCGCCGATGACGAGGATCTTCTTGCGCGGGTGGTGGGTGGGGCCGAGGCGGCCCGTGTCGATCAGTGTGTGCAGGTAGTGGAGCTTGAGGTCCTCGTCGTCCGGCCCGACGAGAAGGAGTTCGCGGGCGAGCCGGAGACACGTCTGCCAGCGCGCACGGGTGGCGGAGTTCTCCCGGGAAGTGTCGGTCATAGCTTGCGATCGTAGATATGGAAAAACGGTTCCGTGGTTTCCCGGAGCACAAAGTCCGGAAAATGCCGATCGCACAGCTTGGCGGAATTTTAACTTGTTCGCATTTCTTTTCGAGAACGGGTGTGGTTCGGCAGAGGCGGAAAAGGGCGGAAGGGAAATGGAATGCCTCGGACCGGGAATTCACTTTCGGAATTACGGCATCCTGATGGGTGGCGGCAGGAGCCTCCGGGCGGGGGCCGGCCGCCACCGGACGGCGCCCGTGCCGTCGCGCACGACGCGGCCGAAGGCCTGGTCGCCGAAGTGGAAGGCGAACGCGTGGGTGCGGGGCCGGAGCAGTCGGGCCAGGAGGGTTTCGCGGGCCCTGCGGACCGCCTCGGTGTCCGTGTCGGGGCCGGAGGGCCACTCGGGGTGGGTCAGCTGGGCGGGGGTGTGGAACGCGTCGCCGAAGACCAGGACCTGTCGTCCCCCGGAGGCCGAGACGACATACGTCGTGTGGCCGGGGCTGTGTCCCGGGGTGACCAGGGCGGTGACGCCGGGCCACACCTCGGCGCCGTCCTCGAACCTGTGCAGCACCTTCGACATCGGGACCATGAATCCGTCCCAGGAGGGGGCGCCGACCTCGATCTCGCGCCGCCAGAACGGCTCCCACTCGGCGGCGGCCACCAGGTAGTCGGCGCGCGGGAACGCCTTGCGGGGCGCCCCGCCGCCGTCCGTGCGGAAGCCCAGCCCGGTGTGGTCGGTGTGCAGGTGGGTGAAGGCCACCGTGTCGACGGACTCCGGGGGCACCCGGAGGCGGCGCAGCGTGCGCAGCAGCGCGCCCGCGCGGGAGCTGCCGAGCGCCGGGGACAGCACGTTGCCGCCGAGTCCCGCGTCGATCAGCAGCCGCCGCCCGCCCCGCTCGACGAGCACCCCGCCCGCAGAGGCGGCGATCCGGCCGGAGCGGTTCAGCGCCTCGGGGTGCTCGCGCCAGTAGGCGGCGGGCACGGCGGGCAGGAAGCCGGCGGGATCCAGCTCCATGGCGCCGTCGACGACGTACGTGAGCCGGGTGTCGCCGACGGTGAAGGTACGGACGGCGGACTGTTCGTTCAGCGCGCCGAAGAGGGGGGCGGCGGGGCGGTCCGTGGTGGCGGACGCGGTGGTGGCGGACGCGGTGGTGGCCGCCGCGCCGCGCAGGACGGCGCGGCGCGAGGGGAGGTGCGACACGTCTGTCATGAGCCTTCCTGGTACGGCCGTTCAGAGCGCCAGCAGCGCGGCCGGGTTGAGTGCGGTGACGGCCCGGACCTGCTGAGGAGTCAGGTCCGCTTCCCGGAACCAGCCTTCGCTGGTCGTCAGCCATGCGGCCGGGTCCGGCTGGTCGGGCTGCCCGAGGTCGGAGCTGAACACCACCCGGGGGTGGGCGCGGACGACGTCCCCCAGGTGCCGGGCGTCGCGGTGCCCGAGCAGCAGGGTCAGGGCGGTGATCTCGACGTGGACGCCCGGCACGTCGGCGAGTCGGGCGAGGTCGTCGAGGGTGAGGCCGGTCATCGGGTGCGTGGGGTGGGTCAGCAGCAGCCGGGGCAGCTCCAGGCGGGCCGCCTCCTCGACGACGCGCAGCGTCTCCTCCCGGTCGCAGTGGCCCGTCGCCAGGACGACCGGCAGGTCCCGGGCGGCCCGGAGGACCTCGCGCACGGGGCGCCTGAGCCGTCCGCTGTCGTCCGTGACCCGGGCGCCGCGCCAGCGGTCGGGGTCCAGCCGGGGGTGGAAGGGCTGCCTGCGCAGCCGGGAGGCATGGGCGGGGCCGACCAGGGTGGGGAGGTGAACGACCAGCCGGGCGGGGCTGTCCTCGCCGTGGGTGTAGACGGCCTGTTCCACGACCCGGGGGTGCACGCCCCCGGCGAGGTCGTTGAGGACGACGGTGCCGGAGACGGGCAGCCCCTCCTGGCGGGCCTCCCACGCGCTCGCCGCGGTGCAGCCCAGGTGGCTCTTGATGACCACCCAGCCGTCGATCTCGGCGTAGGCCCGGCCGGCGCCGCCCGTGGTGAGGCGGCGCCGGTACAGGTCGGGTCCCGCGTGGTAGTGGACGTCCACCACCCGCCGCGCGAGCTCACGCATCGGCGGTCTGCCGGGCCGGGCCCTCCCAGGGGCGGGCGTAGCCGAACCGCTTGCGGGCCTCGTCCAGGCGCAGCCCGCCGCCCACGGCCTCGGCGATCGCGGTCTCGGTCCGCTCCACGCGCTCGGCGCGGTCGGCGACCTCGGCGGCGTGCGCCGCGGGGACGACGAGGACGCCGTTGTCGTCGGCGACGACGACGTCGCCGGGGCGCACGGTCACGTCGCCGACGGTGACGGGCCGGCCGGTCGCGGCGAGTTCCACCCGGTTCTTGCCGCTGACCATGGTGGCGCCGGTGCTGAACAGCGGGTAGCCGGCGGCGCGGATCTCGTCGATGTCCCGGGCCGAGCCGTGCACGGCGGTGCCGCGGACGCCGCGGCTGCGGGCCACGGAGGTCAGCAGCGAACCCCAGTTGGTGCAGGTGGTGCTGCCCGCGTTGTCGACGACCACGAAGGAGCCGGCGGGCACGTCGTCCAGGTAGTTCGCCGCGTTGCGGAAGCCCTGGCCGTCGCCGCCCACGGGCCGGTAGGTGACGGTGTAGGCCAGGCCGGCCGTCCGGGCGCCGGGCACCCGGGCGCTCAGGCCCGCGAGCACGCCGCCGACGCCGAGGCTGTCCAGGGCGTCGGAGACGGAGGCGGTGTCCAGGCGGGCCAGCCGGTCGACGACGTCCTCGGGGACGACGGTGTCCTCCGCCGGGTCGGCCTCCTTACGCCCCAGCCGGTCGGCGACGGCACGCGCCACCTCGCGGGTGCCCGCCGTGCCGCCCAGGTCGTACGTGACGGTCGTCCGGGCGCGGGCGACGGTCCGCACGGCGTCGCGCAGCTCCTCCCCCGGCACGTCGAACCCGAGGTGGTCGAGCATCTGGGCGACGGTGAGGAGCATCGCCATGGGGTTGGCCTTGTCCTGGCCCACCATGCCGGGGGCGCTGCCGTGCACCGGCTCGAAGTAGCTGCCGTGGTCGCCGATGTTGCCGCTGGGGGCGAGGCCGAGTCCGCCCATGACGCCGGCGCCGAGGTCGGAGAGGATGTCGCCGAACATGTTCTCGGCGACGAGCACGCCGAACCGTTCGGGCCTGCGGACCATCCACAGGGCGACGGCGTCGACGTTGAGGATCTCGGTCTCGATGTCCGGGTGGTCCCGGGCGATCAGCTCCAGGCGCTCGCGCAGCAGGTTGCCGCTGTTGCGGAGCACCATCGGCTTGTCGACGACCGTGAGCAGCCGCTTGCCGTGGGCCTCGGCGTGGGCGAACCCGAAGCGGAGCAGGCGGTCGATGCCGTGGCGGGTCTGCAGGCGCAGGGTCAGGCTGGTGTCCTCCGGGCCCGAGGCGGCCGCGTTCGGGTGGTGGCGTACGGCGTTCCAGAGCGGCTCGTCGAGGCCGTGGACGTCGATGCCGGCGTACAGGCCCTCGGTGTTCTCGCGGATGACGGTGAAGTCGAACCGGCCCTCGTCCAGGTCGGTGACGGGGCGGATGTTGGCGTACAGGCCGAGGCGCTGGCGGAGTTGGAGGACCGGCGAGACGTACGTCAGTCCGGTGCCGCGCAGGGACGGGTCGAGTTCGGCCTCCGTCTCGCGCAGGGGCTTGCTGGTGATGGCGCCCAGGAGGCAGGTGTCGGTCTCCTCGAGGAGCTTCCAGGTGCGCTGGGGGACGGGGTCGCCCTCCTGGCGCCAGCAGTCCCAGCCGATGTCCCCGAGGCGGAAGTCCAGGGGCAGGCCGAGTTTCTCCACGGTGTCGAGGGCGGCGGAGACGACCTCCGGGCCGATGCCGTCGCCCGGGAGGACGGCGACGCTCTTCGTCGGGGTCGGCTTCATGTCAGTCCCTTCTCCCGCAGGAAGGTCTCGATGAGTGCGGAGACCTCCGCGGGCTGATCGGTGTGGGGGCGCATGCCGGCGTCGGGGACGACGTGCACCCGGTGGTGCGGGGCGGCGGCGGTGTGCCGCCGGGTGACGAGCTGCGAACGCCCGCCGACGAGGTGCAGCAGCGGGCCGGGGTGCGCCTCGACGGCCGGGGTGAGGTCGATGCCGCACAGCAGCCGCAGGCCGCCGTCGAGCCGTTGGGCCGGGGTGTTACGGGGGGTGGGCTCGGAGGTGGGCCGGTTGGGGGCCTCGGCGGTGGGCCGGCCGGTGGGGCGAGGAGCCGGAGCGACTGCCGCTGAGACCGTCCTGGGCGCGGGCGTGCCGTCCGGCAGGACGCGGTGGTGCAGCAGGGCGAGGGCCGCGTCCGTGTGGCCCGTCGCCGCCAGGTCGGCGATCTCCGTGAGGCGCTGTTCCAGCAGCGCGTCCGAGCGGGCCGGGCCCGAGACCAGCAGGACGCCGGTCTCGGGGGCGACGTACGGGAGCAGTCCCTGGGCGACGGCTCCGCCCAGGGCGTTCCCGCACAGCAGGTCGACCGGGCCGAACTCCGGGAGCAGGGCCCGCCAGCGGGCGACGAGGTCGCCCAGCGTGCGCACGTCCTCGTCCAGCAGCGCGAGCGTGTCGACGACGGTCACCCGAAGCCCGCCCCGCGCCCCGGCCGCCGCCCGCGCGCGGGGACCCGTCCCGGTCCCGGTGCGGGCTCCGGCCTCTGCCCGGGCCCCGGCGCGGACTCCGGAACCGGCCCCGGCCCGCGCTCCCGGACCGGTACCGCTCCCCCGGCGCACCGCGCTCGCGGCACTGGTGACGCCGGCGGCGCGGCCGCCCACGGCAGCGGGAGCCGGGTCCGGCCCGGCCGTTGCCCCCGCGCCCGCGCCCGCCGCCCCCGTCAGTGTCTCGATGACCGGGGCGAAGAACGCTCCCTCGTCCCAGGTCGGTGTGACGGGGGCGAAGACCAGGGCGTGGGCCGTGCCGGTGGTGGTCCGGGGGTCGTGGACCACCACCGGCACGGCGGGTCCGGCGTGGGTCACCGGACGCCCGCGAGGGTGCGCGCGGTGGCGATGACCTCGCCGTGCCGGCCCACCAGTTCCTTGCGGTGCTCCACCGGCAGGTCGTACCGGCCCAGCACCAGGTCCGGCAGCGGCAGCGAGGGCCGGCCCTCCGGGACGTTCGCGAGCAGAAGGTCCGCCAGCTCCAGCACGGGCGCCAGGTTCAGGCGCGCGGCGGCCTCCGGGTCGGTGCGGTCGAGGTGGGCGAGCCACTGCTCGGCGATGAGGTTGCCCGGGCCCTTGCCCATGCCCTGGATCGAGGAGTCCATCCAGGTCGCGCCGGCGGCCTCGGCGCTGATGGCGTTGGCGAGGGCGAGCCCCAGGTTGTTGTGGGCGTGCAGCCCGACCGGGCGCCCGGTGACCGACTTGGTCAGGGTGGTCAGATGGGCGCTGTCCATCGGGGACAGGCTGCCGTTGGAGTCGGCCAGGTAGACGAACTCGGCGCCCGCGTCGGTCGCCGCCGCGGCCACCTCGACGACGTCGCGGCCCGGCCACTGGGTGATCCGGGCGAAGTTGACGCCCACCGTGAAGCCGATGTCACGGGCCTGGCGGATGTAGTCCAGGCCGGGCTCGTAACCCTTGGCGGGCAGGATGATCCGGACCAGCCGCGCCCCGGCCGCGTACATGGCGGGCAGGTCGTCGCGGGTGATGTTCTTCGGGTGCAGGATCATCGCGACGTGCCGGGGGCCGATCTCCTGGGCCATCGCGGCGATGTAGTCGTCGTCGCCGCGGCCGGTGATCCCCAGGTTGGGTATCGGGACCAGCGAGCCCTTGCGGTAGGCGATCTCGACCCAGTCGAAGCCGGCCTCGACGCTCAGTTTGGCGTGCTTGAGGGCGTAGCCGAGCGGGAAGTCGAAGCCGTTGCGATAACCGCCGTCGCGGAGGGTGACATCGATGTTGACCATACTCATGGGTCCTCCAGGGGACTGACGTGAGGGTGTGTCAGACGGACTGATGGGCCTGGGCCGCGTGGTGCGCGGCGAGCCGGCCGAAGATCAGCGAGCGCAGGACGGACGTGGCCGGCGGGTAGGCCTTGTAGAAGAGGCCGGTGGCCTCACCGGCGGCGTACAGGCCGGGGATGGCCGTGCCGGACGGGGTGACGACCCGGGCGTCGAGGTCGGTGCGGACGCCGCCGTAGGTGAAGCAGATCGCCGCGGTCACCGGCACGCCGATGAACGGCGCCGTGTCCAGGGGCGTGGCCCAGTTGGACTTCGGCGGGGTGAGGCCGACGGTGCTCTTGCCGTCGAGACGGGTCGGGTCGAACTCGCCCGGTCCGACGCCCGCGTTGAACTCGGCGACGGTCTTCTGCAGCCCCTCGGCGTCGATGCCGAGCTTGTCGGCGAGCTCCTCCAGGGTGTCCGCCTGCTCCGGCGGCACGTCGCTGAGGAGCGAGTTCATGATGCCCGGGATGGCGAGGGTCTTGGCGTCGGCGATCCAGTACGCCTCCTGGTCCTGGTTCCGCCAGATCTCGTAGCCGACGTGCTCGAAGGTGTTGTCCCAGGTGTCGCGGCCCTCGTCGAAGAAGCGCTGCATGCGGCCGTTGACGAAGATGCCGCAGCTGAAGCCGTACAGCACCGCGTCGGCCTTGGTGGTGCGGCGGTCGACCGGCTCGGCGTGGATGCCGTCGAACTGGCCGGCCGTGTCGGCGCCGAGCTCCAGGGCCATGCGCAGGGCGTCGCCGCGGTTGTTGGCGATGCCGGGCGCGATCAGCGGCAGGTCGCAGGCGCGGTCGCCGACGTAGCGGGTGAGCATCTCGGTGTTGCCCTCGAAGCCGCCGCAGGCCAGGACCACGGCGCGGCCGTCGAGCCGCCGGGTGCGGCCGTCGGGGCCACGCACCACGACACCGTCGACGGCACCGTCGTCGGACGTGGTCAGGCGCAGCGCCTCGGTCTCGTAGTGGATGTCGACGCGGGGGTCCTTCTCCAGGGCCGCGCCGAGGTGCTCGACGATGGAGGCGCCGCCGCCGCGCGGGCTGGCGGGCGGGGTCATGGAGGGGGTGCCGCCCTCGAAGGTGTGCGGCAGCGGGAAGTCGGCGTAGTCGATCTGGACGCCGTGCTTCTCGACGAAGGCGAGGGTCTGCGGGGACTCGCGCTCGACCGTGCGGCAGTAGTCGAGGTCGGCGAGGCCGCCGGAGACGCGGCCGACGTGCTCGGCCCAGTCGGTGTCGAGCCTGCGCTCCTGGTCGACGCGGAGGAAGGCGCCGGTCCAGCGGGTGGCGCCGCCGCGCTCCTCCTTCGTGGAGCGTTCGAGGATCGCGATGCGGGCGGGCGTGGCGCGTCCTTCGGTGGCCTCGGCGTAGGAGAGCGCGGCGGACAGGCCGGCGGCGCCGAATCCGACGACGACGAGGTCGTACGGCGTGGCGGGCGTGGAGGGGACGGACATGGTGGCTCCTTGAGCGTCTTGCGGGTGTGCCGTGCGGTGCGCGGGGAGGGGGCAGGTCAGCGGTTGGGGCTGATGACCCGGCTGGTGCGGTAGAGGCGGTACTTGGCGCCGGTCACCGTCTTCGCGAACTCCTGGTAGCGGCTGGTGAAGCCGGGGTCGTCGAAGATGGCGTTGAACCGCTTCTCGTCGGTCCAGGCCGCGAGGTTGATCACCGCGTCGCCGTCGACGCTGGTGAGCAGGCGGGAGCCGCGGAAGCCGTCGGCGGTGGCGGCGACGTGCTCCACGGCGGACGCCAGGGCGTCGACCGTGGCGGGCGCGTCCTCGGTGGTGGCCACGTTGATGAGCAGGACGCTGTCGTCCGGCTCGGCCGCGGTGACGACACCGGGGCTGGCGTTCTTCCCCTCGAAGGAGACCCGCTCGTACGCGGCGATGCCGAGCTTGTGCCACGGGTCGCTCTCGATGAGCTCCGTGACCGTGGCCTCGTCGAGGTCGGCCGTGACGATGACGGCGCCGCCGTCGGGCCGGGGCCCGCTCAGCAGGATGCGGCCCCGGTCGGAGTGGTCCCGCAGCCATGCCTTGTGCTCGGGCATGTGCGCGAGGACGGTCTCGCGGGGCTGGAGGTAGGAGAGGGTCAGGACGTGGATCATGGGTGACTCCGGAGCTGCAAAAGGGGTGTACGGGATGGGTGGAAGAGCGCTCAGGGCGTGAGCCGCGCGGTGAGACCGCGCAGGATGGCCTCGGCCTCAGTGACCGTGTCGCGCACGACACTCGCCGCCGGGCGGACGTCCTGGACCAGGTCGAGGACCTCGCCGGCGAACAGCGCCCGCTGGCTCGTGTCGTCGCGGGCGACCGCCGCGGCCCACTCGGGCTCGATCTCGCCGCGCCGGGCCGCGAGTTCGCCGTCGCGGCCGGTCCAGGCGCGGGTGAAGGCGTTGCTCACCGAGCGCGCCCGGTACACCTCGTCCCACGGGATGCCCCGTACGACGTCGAAGGCCCGGGTGTCGACGAGGTCCGCGGTGGCTCCCGAGATCAGCGAGGACTTGAAGCCGGGCGTGCCCATCGACTCCTCGGTGACGGCGAAGCGCGTGCCCATCATCACGCCGTCGGCGCCGAGGGCCAGCGCGGCGGCCAGGCCCCGCCCGTCCGCGAAACCGCCCGCGGCGACCACGGGCACCGCGCCCTGGGTGAGGTCGAGCACGGCCGGGATCAGCGGCAGCGTCGCCTGGGTCTTGTGGTGGCCGCCGGCCTCGGCGCCCTGGGCCACCAGCACGGAGGCCCCGGCCTGCACGGCCACGGCCGCCTGCTCGGGGTCGTGCACCTGGACGACGACGTGGGCGCCGCTGTCGGCGGCGGAGGCGACGTACCGGCGCACCTGGTCGGCGTCGCCGAAGGACAGGGCGATCACGGGCGGGGCGTAGCCGAGCACCTTGTCCCACAGGCCCGGGCGCTCGTCGAAGGTGAACATCACGCAGCCGACGCCCCAGACACCGCCGCCCTGCGCGGCCTGCGCCACGTGCTCGTCGATGAAGGCGGCGTCGCCGTAGCTGACACCGACGAGTCCCAGCCCGCCGGCGCGGGTGACGGCCGTGGCGAGCCGTCCGCCGGACACCGAGCCCATGGGGGCACTGATGACCGGATGGTCGATGCCGAGCAGTTCCGTCAGCTTGGTCGAGATCACGCTTCTCTCCTGTTTTCCCGGCCGCGGCCGAAGGGTTCGGAAATGAATCAGGAATGAATCCGAGGTTCACGGAAATGCGGAATTCACCGCGCGACCGAATTGGATCCGTGTCGCATACATGAGACTAGGTTCGGGGAATCTCGCCTGTCCAAGACGGAAACCGCGTAGTAGCCATAACTCTCCGACTATGAAGGAATGTGACCTTCCGGTAAGTTGACCTCGCAGTAAGTTCAGGCGCGTATTTCCGCACGGAACGAAAATGGCCCGTGTCACCGGCGCGTCACGGCACTGTCATGGCCGCATGACGGCATCGAACCCGTGGCGGTCCACGGCCGTAGGGCGGATCGGCAACAGCGGCACCGGACATGCGGTGCCGCGCATCCGCACCTCGGAGAGGAATCACCGTCATGAACCGTCGTCCGCGCACCGCCCTCGCCGCCACCGCCCTGCTCGGCGCGGGGCTGCTGATGACCGCCTGCCAGGGCGGCGACACGACACCGGCCCCGCGGAGCGGCTCGTCGTCGTCGGCGGCGCCCGACGCCTCGGCCGCCACCGGCTCGGGCAAGGGCGAGGGGAGCGGGAGCGGTGGTTCCCGGGCCCCGGAGCCGTCCGGCGGCGGGGCCGCGGCAGGCGGCACGTCGAGCGGCACGTCCGGGAAGCAGGACGGGACGTCGAACGGCGCGTCCGGCGCGGGGAACGCGGGGAAGAAGGGCAGCGGCGGCGCCGGCGACAAGAGCGGCTACGGGCAGGCCTGCGGGGCCAACGACATCTCCTGGAGCGTGGCGTCCAAGACGCAGGCCGGCGGCTACTTCCTCCTCCAGGCGAAGGCCAAGTCCGGCATCACCTGCACCCTGCCCGCCGCCCTGCCCACCGTGGCCTTCGGCTCGGACGGAACCCAGGCCGGGCCCGCCGAGCAGTCCGTCGGCCCGGCGATCACGCTGCGCGCGGGGGTCGTCGCCTACGCCGGTGTGAACCCGAAGACCACCGACGGCGACTCGGGCAAGGAACTGGACAGCCTCATCGTCGCGATCGGCGACGACGACCCGAACCCGGTGTCCCTGCGGGTCGGCACGTTCACGGTCGACCGGCCGGTCGTCACCAACTGGCACACCTCCGCGGCGGACGCGGTGCCGTTCTCCTGAGGACCGCGAACAGGCCGTGGGCCGGCCGGACTTTCCCAGTCCGGCCGGCCCACGGCGTTTGTGGTCGACGTGCGCGGCCGACGGCTACTGCTGCGGCTCCTGCGTCTCCCACTCGGTCCTGCCGGGCAGGTAACCGTAGAGCGGACGGCCGGTCATGGACGTGGTGCGGAAGGGTTTGCCGCCGTCCGTGATCTCGATCGTTCCCTGGCGGCCGCCGCTGCTCCACTCCAGCACCAGGTACCACTGCACGTCGCGGGTGTCGGTGTGGGCGGTGACGTACAGCACCTCCGGGTCGGACTGGCTGACGCTGTAGGGGAAGCCGCGCTGGCCGCCCTTCGGGCGCACGGCGGGCCGGGCCGCGTCGAGGTCGAGACCGAACTCCCTCGGCTCCACGCCGCCGCCGCAGCCCACGCCCATCTCGTACGCGTTCCAGGCGAGGGGCGCGCCCGAGCCGACCACCCGGACGTCCAGCGACTCGATGACGACGGCCTTGTCCCCCGTGCCCTGGACGGCCAGCGACACACGGTGCCGGCCCGAGGCGACGGCTCCGGCGTCGCCCACCCACTTCGGGGCGTCCTGCAGTGTCGCGGGCGGCAGGGGGACCTGGGCGGGAAGCTTGTCGGCCAGGTAGAACGTGCCGCAGTAGCCCTCCCAGTCGTGGGCACGCGCGCTCACCGTCAGCGGCACGGAGTCCTTTTCGGCGGCGGACCCCGGTGCGCTGTCCCCCGTCGCGGCGGCACCGCCGGCGGCCGACGCCGGCTCCGACGCCGACGGCTTCGCGCTCGGCGACTTCGAGGCGGGAGAGCCGCTCGGCCGCGCGGAGGGGGACGTGGACGGGGGCGCCGACTCGTGCGGCTCCCAGGAGTCGGTGGACACGGTCGCGGCGCGCGGCCGGCCGTCCGGGTTCGCGCCGGCGTCGATGTTCTCCAGGACCGCCGTCGTCAGGGCGACCACGGCCAGGGTGCTCGCGGCGACCACGACCCGCCGCTTCCGGAAGAAGCCCCGCCGCCGCGCCGGACGCCGCGGGGTCACTTCCGTTTCCGGGGTCACCTCGGCCCCGGCTCCGAGCGGATCCTCACTCCCTGCCGTGGCCACCACTTCCGACTCGCCGGCACCCCCGGGCGCCGACTCGTGGGCACCCCCGGGCCCGGCCAGGTCACCCGCCCCCGCCCCTGGCAGGGCTCCGGGCTTGGTTCCGGGCGGGGCTCCGGCCTCGGCGCCCGGCACAGCTCCGGCTTCAAGTCCCGTGGCGGCTCCGGCCTCAAGTCCCGTGGCGGCTCCGGCCTCAAGTCCCGTGGCGGCTCCCGCTCCAGCCTCAGGCACAGCTGCCGAGTCAGAGCCCCGCCCGGCCCCCGTCCCGTACCCCGGCAGGGCAGCGGACTCGGCGTCGGGCCCAGGCCCCGTTCCCGATCCCGCTCCCAGGCCCGGCCCTGCCCCCGGCTTCGGCGAAGCAACCCCTGGCTCCTCGCCGGACCCGGGCACGTCGTCGTTCTGCCCCGCGCCGGCCGACGGCTCTGCCGTCCTGTCCGCCGCCGCTGCCGCCACTGCCGCCGCTCGCCGGGCGCGTTCCCGGGCCGCGTCGGCCATGACCCACCGTCGGTGCAGTTCGACCATTTCCTCGGGGGTCGCCCTGCACACCCGCGCGAAGCGCGAGACCGACGCGTAGTCGGCGGGCACCCCCTCCCCCTTGCAGTAGCGGTGCAGCGTCGACGTGCTCATGTGCGCCCGCTTGGCCAGAGCTTCGTAGCTGAGCCCCGAACGCTGCTTCAACTCGCGTAGAAGCGCCGCGAAATCAGCTGTCTCCTCAGCCGCCCCCACCGGTCCTCCATCTCGTTCGGCATCCCACGAATGGGACGTTCCCCCTGGTCAGAGCCGGTGCCGACATCCCAGCGTGCCAAAGGTCGGTTTGGCATGGCGGCTGGGACGGAGCGTGGCACAGGCTTGGGTCATCCAAGCACGCCGCCCTGCTGAAGAGCGGTGACGCCGATCTCAACTTCCCTTTTCGGCCGTGAATCTGACCGGCCGACAACCATCAACCGGAATCCCTAACTCCGGATCTCGGCACTCAGAGAAAGCAGTTCATCCCATGCGTATCGCACGTCGCTCCACCACCACCCGCCTGGCCGCCTCCTCCCTGGTCGCCGCCGCCG
Source organism: Streptomyces sp. SudanB52_2052 (assembly GCF_964272415.1). Lineage (NCBI taxonomy): Bacteria > Bacillati > Actinomycetota > Actinomycetes > Kitasatosporales > Streptomycetaceae > Streptomyces > Streptomyces sp. SudanB52_2052. The sequence continues at coordinate 4,384,478 of NZ_OZ186796.1, forward strand.
CGTTCGCACTCGTCGGTGTCCAGGCCGCGGGCCAGACGGCCTCCGCCGCCACCCCGAAGGCCACCGCGACCGTCGACTGCACCGCGGCGAACACGAAGCTGAAGGTCGAGGACGTCACCCGGCCCATCAACACGCTGTTGCTCACGGCCACCAACACCGGAACCAAGCCCTGCAACCTCTACGGCGCCCCCTACCTGGCCGCAGGCGCCGGCGCCCAGGCTCCCGTGACATGGCTGGACTCCAGCCGGCCCGATGCCGTGGTGACGCTGGCCCCGGGCGAGTCCGGGTACGCCGGCATCGGGACGTCCAGCCCCGACGGCGACGAGGGCTACATCGCCAAGACCCTGGGCGTGGACTTCTCCAACAAGGATCTGAACGGCTCCCTCGGCAAGCGCGTGACGCTGCCGCTGCCCGACGGCGGCGTGTACTTCAACAGCGCCAACTTCGTGACGTACTGGCAGAGCGACGTGTACGACGCGCTGTTCGGCTGAGCCGTCCGGCGTTCCACGGCACCGTCGGCGGTGGCCGGCGGTGCCGTGGGACGCGGAGCAGGGGCCGTACGGCCGTGATGCCTGTCCTTGTGACTACGGGGGATTCGCGTGAGGAAGTGTGAGGCGCCGTGACGCTGGTCGCCGAGGTACGGCCGACCGGAACGCCGGCCGGAACGCCGACCGGGGACGCCGAGACGTTCGTCCGGGCGGTGTACGCGCAGCACGGCGGAGTGCTGTTGGGGTACGCGGCCCGACGGCTGCGGGGCGACTGGCACCGGGCCGAGGACATCCTGCAGGAGGCCGTCGTCCGGGCCTGGAGCCACGCCGGGGCGCTGGGTACCGCGCCGGAGACGATGCGGCCGTGGCTGTTCACCGTCGTCCGCAACCTGCTGATCGACGATCACCGCGCACGGGCGCTGCGCCCGGTGACCGCGGACGCGCTGGAGGACACGGACGTCCCCGTCGCCGACGAGGTGAACCGGCTGCTGACCGGGCATGTGGTGACGGAGGCGCTGGGTGATCTCACCGAGCGGCAGCGGGAGATCCTCCGGCTCGTGTACTTCGACGGCAGCAGTGTGGCGGAGGTCGCGGAGCTCCTGGGCGTCCCGGAGGGGACGGTGAAGTCCCGCACGTACTACGCGGTGCGGGCGCTGCACCGGGCCCTGGCCGCTCGCGGCGTCCACCGCTGACTCCGTCGCGCCGAGGTCCGTTCGAGCATGGGCGACCGACGCGGCCTGCCGGTGTGCCCCGGCAGAGAGGGTCAGGCGCGGTAGGGCCATCCGCACTGGGTGGCCACCCGGCCCAGATAGCGGGCCGCGCGGCTGCCGGCGAGCGCGGTCACGGCCAGGCGCTCGCGCGGTGCGGAGGCGGTGGGCAGCGGGCGCCAGACGAGCTGGGGGTCGTCCATCACGGCGACGCTCGGACGCAGCGCCACCAGATCGCGGGTGGTCTGCAGCGCGTGCACGAACAGGGCCCGCTGGTCCTGGTCGACCGGGTGCAGCACGGCCTTCCAGCCCAGTGCCGTCAGCTGCGCGGGGACGGCGTCGGCGTATCCGGGCGCGCATCCCTCGTCGTACCAGAGGAGGCGCTGCGTGGAGAGGTCCTCCCAGGTCAGCCGGGGGCGGGCGGCCAGGGGGTGGGTGGTGGACAGGACGACGCCGAGCGGCTCGTCCCACACGACGGCCCGGGAGAGGCGGGGCGCGGTGACCGGCAGCCGCATGATCCCGAAGACGATCTCGCCGTGCTCCAGCAGCTCGGGCTGGTCCGCCGCACTGACCGAGCGCATCCGCAGATGCGGCCCGGTCCGGCCTCTGCCCTGGTGGGCGCTCTGCCCGGCGAGGCCGTTCTGCACCTCGGTCAGCACCTGCGCCGGTACGCCGCCGCACACGCCGACCGGCCACAGGGTAGGGGTGGGGGCGGCGGCCGCGATGGCCGACCGGAGCTGGCCGGGGATGCTCTGGATTTCCTTCAGAAAGGCCCGGCCGCCCGCCGTCAATTCCACCCCGCGGGAACTGCGGACGAAAAGCGAGGCCCCTATTCGCTGTTCCAGGCGCTTGATCTGCTGGCTGAGGCTGGGCTGTGATATGCGCAATTCCTTGGCGGCCGCGGAGACCGTGCCGGAGCGGACCACCGTCAGGAAATACCGAAGGTGCCGCATGTCGAAGTCGTCGACATGCTCGGCATGCGCGACAGCGCGCTGAATCTCCTCCTGGTGCGACTCCTCGGGGGACGGGCCGGGGGCTGCGCGCCCGAGGGGGAACGGACCGATCCTTTCATCCAGCACACTCATCTGCCTGCCTCCGTCACTTCATGTCGACCGCCTCCGCGGACCGGCCGGCGGCCGGGCGGCGAGCGGCCCGGCGGACCGGGACGACCTCATCATGACAGAAAATTCCTTCGGGATGGTATTTTTTACGTGTCCGAAACGGCACCCTCATCGCCCGGCCATGTCGCGGTCGCCTCCGCGGCCGCCTCCATGGCCGCCCCCATGGCCCTCTCCACGGCCGTCTCCATGGCGGTCTCCATGTCCGTCTCCGCGCTCCCCGGCGAGCGCGTCGAGCAGCAGCCGCCACACCGCCTCCCGCGTGGGGGCGCTGCCGTGCCGGTCGTCGCACTGCGAGGCGTGCAGCACGCCGTGCAGCGAGGTGAGCAGCAACTCCCCGACGAGTTCCGGCGGATAGGGGGCCATGGCGCCCTCCTGCTGCGCCCGGCGGACGAGGCCGACGAGGTGGCTCCGGACGTCCTCGAAGAGGTCGGGGGTCGCGCGTGCCAGGCAGGGCAGGTCGGTCGCCAGCCGGAGGGCCGCGCGGAGCCGGATGTCCGACCCCAGGCGCCGGGCGAGCTCCAGGACCAGTTCCTCCAGCACCGCCCGCGCCGCGGTGCCCGGCCGGTCCCGGGTGTGCCGCAACTCCTCCCACGCCACGCGGGACTGGGCGAGCAGGGTCCCGGCGAGGATCTCCTTGGACGGGAAGTGTCCGTAGAGGGCCCCTTTGGTCATCCCCGTCCGCCGCGCCACGTCGTTCAGCGTGGCCTTGGCGTATCCCTGCGCCGCGAACTCCTCGGCCGCGGCGTCCAGCACCTTCTCACGCGTGCGCAGCGCCCTTTCCTGTTTGGCCATGCGGGGTGCCCTCCGGTCTTGATCGAGAGCACAAACATACCCTTGGGAAGGATTGCTCCGAGGAGGGGAAAGTCGGCCGTACATCAGGTGCCTGAGACGGCCGGATCATGCCGTTGGCCTGCGGCGGAACGGGGAGGTCGACCGGTCGTGAAGGTGGGGGCGGCCGGCCCGTCGGCTTCGACAGGACGATCCACAAGCACAGGACCGAAGCCTTTGTGACAAGGTCTGGGCGTGACGACGTTGTTCCTGACGGTCGGCCTGCCCGGGGCCGGAAAGACCACGAGGGCTCGGCTGTTGGCGAAGGAGCACAACGCGCTGCGGCTGACGCCGGATGAGTGGATGCTCCCGCTGTTCGGCGATCCGCAGCCGGCCGGGAAGCGCGACGTGCTGGAAGGACGGCTGCTCTGGGTGGGTCTGGAGGCACTGAAGCTGGGAACGAACGTGGTCCTGGATTTCGGTTGCTGGTCTCGTGACGAGAGGTCCGCGATCCGCTGGTTGGTGAGGTCCGTGGGCGCGTCCTGCCGGCTCGTGTACGTGCCGGTGGACCATGAGACCCAGCGTGCTCGGGTCGCCCACCGCCAGTCGACCAGCCCTGGTCAGACCTTCGCGATGAGCGAGGCGGACCTCGCACACTGGAGGACGCTGTTCGAGGAGCCCGACGCCACGGAACTCGATGGACATGAGGTGGGAGGTCCGCCTCCCGGGTGGTCGGGCTGGCCGGAGTGGGCCGCCGACCGCTGGCCATCGCTCGCGTGACGGTCCGGCCGACCTCGGTGCCGCCCAGCAACGCAGCCGCGCATGCACTCCGAACAGGGCACGTCGTCGGATCGCCAGGTCATTCGAGAGCGTGTGCTGCGGCCTGAATGGCTCGGGGCTGGTCGAGGAGATCAGTGCTGTCGGCCCACTGGTCCACGCTTCCCACGAGCGCCAACCTCCGAAGGTCCCGGTCCGTGACCGTCTCCGCGAGCGCCTGCGCGAAACGCTCAGCGCGCAGAACCTGGAACGGGCGCGAGTGGTAGGGCCGCCGCTTCGGGTCCACGGGTCTGTGGAGCCCCGACGCGTTCTGAAGAGCGGCGACACCCTCATAGGCATCACACAGATGTGCCTCCCGGGTCCGGAAATCCGTCGCGGCCAGTGCACCCCGGAGAGCCGGCTTGAGCGACTCGGCCGCGGGAAGCTGCCCGAAGGCACTGCCCAGCCACTTGCTGTAGGGGGCGTAGCGGCGCTCCAGCAACAGGCACAGGCGCATGAGATCGCGAACCAGCCGAGCGGCCACGACGGCCGAACCGATGTCGTCGCCGACTTCCGCGCACCGTCCCACGAACGCTTCTTCCTGCGAGACGCGCTGCCACTGGCAAGCCAGCAGATACCGCCACACCTGGTCCGGGTACCAGGCCAGCCGTCGACGGACGTCGGTGAGAGTGCCGAGCCCATCGTGGAACACGGCTCCGCCGGTGGTCTCGGCGAGCCGCTGCTGCGGCATCGCCAGCCATTCACGCGTGGTCGGTCCTGCACCGGCCGAACGCACTCCGAGCCGTTCGGTCAGCCATCCGTCCACGTCGTGCACGTCTACGCGGTGGTTTACCGGGCCGTCGGTCGACCGCATACGCCCGACCGGGTCCAGCGGGTCGTCACTCTCCTGGAAGTGGGTGGGCCAGCCCCGAATTTCCTTGGGCAGTCTCTCGGCCAGGGTGCGGCGGACCGCAGCACCGTGCCGAGCCCGGTCCTCGGCCGTCAGGAAGATCTCGAGTCGCGGGCCCCATTCATGATCGGCCGACCGCGGTGTGTCGAAGCCCAGCACCTCGGAGCCGCTACCGATCCGAGCAGCCGCGTGACGCAGCCCGGGAAACGCATCCCGGAGGATCGGTTCCACCGCCTCCTCGTACAAGACCTCGGACAACTCGATGCCAGGCGTGAACGGGGCCCCGGAGATCGTCATAACCCAACCGTGCTGGACCTGCACAGCCCGAGGCCACCGGATATCCGCCCTGCCGGCCCCGCTCGCTCACCCGTGGAGCCGGATCACTTCGTAGCTCACACACAACCTCGGGCTCACGCCTGGTACAGGTCGATGTGGTTGCCGCCGGGGTCCTGCACGGTCGACGACCGTGGCTTCCAGGGCCTGTCGACCGGTGCCCCGATCTCAACGGCGCCGGCGGCGAGCGCACGCGCGTGTGCGGCGTCGATGTCGTCGACGCCCAGGCCGAATTTGGCCGGCCCGCCGGCCCACGGGTGTGACGCGGGGTTGGCCACCGTCAGGAGGAAGAAGTCGTCGTCAGGGTAGGTGCCGAACTGGAAGGAGCTGATCTCCTCGTGGTAGGCGGCGTCGAAGGCGTCGCGGTAGAACGCGATCGACGCAGGCAGGTCGTCGACCACGATCGTGACCTGGCTGATGCGGCGGGTCTTCACGGGTAGCCCCTTCTCCATGTAGCGATCGACGGTGTCGATGAGCTCGGCCAGCGCTTCGGCTCCGGCTCGCAGGCGTTCACGGTGCTCGGCAAGCACCGCGCCGACGCCGCGTTCGCGTACCGCGCGCATGGCATCGACGGGAACCTGGAGACGGCGCAACGTCGCGTACAGACGCGCCTCGTCCACCTGGTCGGGCCGGTACCGCCGGTATCCGGTGTCGGGGTCGACATAGGCGGGTTTCAGCAGCCCGACGTCGTCGTAATGCCGCAGCGCGGTGATCGACAGACCGGTGACCAGGGAGAAGCTCCCGATGCTCAGCACGGGACCATTGTGCGAGTCTCGGGTCGCCCGAGAGTCAAGCAGCGTCGCAGATCAGATTTTCGAGGGTCCCCGGGCGGAGACGGAAGTCATTCCGGTGATGCGGGGCGTTTGCGGTGGCTGGCGTTGAAGCGGGCCTTCTTCTCGCGGTTGCCGCACGTGTTCATGTCGCACCATCTGCGCGTGCGGCTTCGGCTGGTGTCGAAGAAGGCGGCTCGGCAGGTTGGTGACGCGCACAGGGCCAGTCTTCCGTCTCGTTCGCCCGCGATGATGCCGATCGCATCGGCGGCGATCACGCCGAGGGCGTCCTCCACGGCGGAAGCCGAGCCGAACCTCCACCGTCGCTCCCCCTCGGGCGTCAGGATCGCCGCGGCCCGGCCCTGAACGCTGCGGTCGTTGATGACGCGGACGGCGGACGCGGGAAGTGCCTCCTGGAGCGCGGCCGCGGTCGCGGCGGCGTGGATCGACTCCCTCAGTTCCCGGGCGAGGTCGAGCTGTGCGCTGGTGCAGGAGTCCACGGCGAGGCCGTATACGGCCAGCCAGTCGACGAGTCGCTGTGGCGTGGGGATGCGCTCCACGGGATGGCCGTGGCGCTCCGACAGGGTCCCCGTGAAGCTCGTCGCCAGCACGCTGCCGAGGCGGAAGTCAGGGAACGCAGGACACATGGAACCACCTTAGCCGGTTGCCCGCTGCCGCGCCGGGGTGTTAGAACCGTCTTAGCCGGTTCCGCTATGGCCAGGAGGCCTCATGCCCCGTCCGACCAGCGACGTGTACGCAGACGTGCAAGCAGATGTGCAAGCGTTCGAAGCCCGCGCGACTGATGCCGACCTCGACGATCTGCGCGCGCGGCTGGCCGCGGCGCGACTGCCGGAGACGGAGACGGTCCACCGCGCCGCGCCCGGTCCTCGCCGGTGGGACCAGGGCGTTCCGCTCGCCGACCTCGTCGACGTCGTGAACTACTGGCGCGACGGGTACAACTGGCGGACGTTCGAGGAGCGCCTTGCCCGTATCGGCCAGTTCCGTACGACCATCGATGGTCTGGGGATCCATTTCCTGCACCGCCGGTCCGCGCGCGCGGACGCCACTCCGCTGGTCCTGACGCACGGCTGGCCGGGCAGCATCGCCGAGTTCGTCGATGTGGTGGACGAACTGGCGGATCCGAAGGACGGGGACGCGCCCGCGTTCCACGTCGTGGTTCCGTCGCTGCCCGGCTTCGGTTACAGCGACAGGCCCGCCGCCACCGGGTGGGGAACCGAGAAGATCGCCGCCGCGTGGGTCGAACTGATGGGCAGGCTCGGCTACCGCGAGTTCCTGGCCCACGGCGGCGACTGGGGAGGGAACATCACCACCGTTCTCGGCGGCAGGTTCCCGGACCACGTTCTCGGCATCCACTCGACGTTCGCGGAGGCACCGCCCGGGTTGACGACGGACGGGCTGACGGCGGTCGAGCGCGAGTGGACCGAGGAGACCCGCGACTTCTGGAGCCGGCGCGCGGCGTACGCGAAGCAGCAGGCGACCCGGCCGCAGACCATCGGCTACTCGCTCGTCGATTCGCCGGTCGGCCTCCTCGCCTGGATCCTCGACAAGTTCGCCGAGTGGTCGGACACCGAGGACAGCCCGTTCGAGACGATCTCCATGGACAGGATCCTCGACGACGTCACCCTGTACTGGCTGACGCGGACCGGTGCGTCGGCGGCCCGCATCTACTACGAGAGCCACGCCTCGCTGGATCCCGAACTCCGGGTCGACGTCCCGTCGGCGATCACGATGTATCCCCGCGACATCGAGAAGTGTCCGCGCCCCTGGGCGCAGGAGCGGTACCGGCAGATCGTCCGGTGGAGGTCACCCGAGCGCGGGGGGCATTTCCCGTCACTGGAGGTTCCCGGGTACTTCGTCAGGGATCTGCGGGAGGGCCTCGCGGCGGTGCTGGCCGCACGTCGGTGAACGCGGCTCGGCTGCCCGGCACTCGCTGACCGGCGACCGACGACCGGCGACCGGGGTCAAGACCGCTTGCCCCGGGCTCCGGAGAGGGTCGGCCAGCCGAGGCGGGCGGCCTCGTCCCGCAGGGCGGGGGAGCCGCCGACCACGACCGGGTGGCCGACCGCGCGCAGCATGGGCAGGTCGCTGTCGTGGTCCCCGTAGGCGTGGCAGTCGGCGGCCCGGCCGCCGCGCTCGGCGAGGAACGCCTCGACCGCGTCGGCCTTGGCCCGGCCGATCATCGGGCGGTCGATGTCCCCGGTCAGCACGCCGTCCGCCGTGACGGCCTGGGCGGCGCACCGTACGGCGGTGGCCCCGAGGTCCGCGGCGACGGCGTCGACGACGGGGCGCAGGGAGCCGGACACCAGCACGACCTCGTGCCCGAGGGCCCGGTGCCGGGCGAGGGCGTCGAGTCCGGCCGTCACGAACGCCCGCTCGCCCCGGCGGTAGGAGGCGTACCAGCGGTGGGCGGCGGTGCGCAGGGTCCGCAGGGGGACGCCGGTGTAGCGCCGGTAGTAGTCGCGGTTGAGCCGCGACCGGTCGGCCGGAACCCGGGCGGGGCGGGGAGCGGGTGGGGTCGCGGGGAGCGGCCCGGCCTCCTCCGAAGCCGTCCAGAAGTCCCAGAAGTCGAGGAGGCTCTTCGTGGCGAGCAGGGTCTCGTCGACGTCGAAGAACGCGACCGGGACGGGAGGCGATGCGCTCATGCCGCGGCGCCTCCCGTCGGGGACAGCACCGCTTCCGCGTACGAGCGGGCCGCGGCGTCGGGGTCCAGTGCGGCGTGGGCCGCGAGGGCCGTGGCGTCCCGCCATGCGCGCTGGACGGCGCTGTCGGGGGACTGGGCGCGCAGCCCGGACGCGTGGAACAGGGCGTCGACCGCCTCCCGGCACAGCGTGGCCGCGGTGGTGGCGTCCCGGCGGTTCTCCGCCACCGTGAGGGGCGTGATCCTCGCCCGGTCGGCCCGTTCCGCCGCGCCGTCGAGCAGCAGGCCGGCGGTGTGGATCCGCGCGGAGGCCTGTGCCAGCACGGTGTGCGTCGCGGGGTGCGGCCGCTCCGCCCCGATCCGCTCGCCCGTCCAGGCGCGCAACGCGCCCCGGGCGACGCCGAGCAGAGGGGCGGCGAACATCAGCGCGGCGACCATGGGGTACGGCACGGTGTGGCAGCGGGCCGCGCCGGGTTGCGGCCGCAGCAGGACGTCCAGTGTGAACGTCCGGTCCCGCGGTACGACCACGCCCGCGCAGCGCACGGTGTTGCTGCCGGTGCCCCGCAGGCCCGAGGTGTGCCAGGTGTCCACCACGGTCACCTGGGAGCGGGGGACGGCGAGGACGCGGTGTTCCCGTCCCTGCGTGCCGTGCGTCCACGCGGCGAGCAGGACCCAGTCCGCGTGGTCGACCCCGCTGGCCGGGCGCCACGCGCCGTCGAGACGCCAGCCGCCGTCGACCGCCGTGGCCTCGCCCTGGGGCGGTACGACCGCGGCGGCGATCCGCGCGTCCGGGCCGTCGGCCCACACCTCGTGCCGCCCCTCGGGCGGGAGGTAGGCGGCCAGCCGGCCGTGCGCGGCGAACAGCGCGGCGCACCAGGCCGTGGCGGCGCACTCCTCCCCCACGGCGGCCGCGCCGGCCACGAGCGGGGCGAACTCCCCTGCCGCGCCGCCCAGTTCACGGGGTACGAAGTGGCGCGGGAAGCCCGCGCGGGTCAGGGCGGCGACGGTGTCGGCGGCGAGGACCCGCCGTTCCTCCGCGAGGGCGGCGTCCCGGCGGGCGGTCTCCCTCAGGGCCGTGAGGTCGCGCGGGACGACCCCGGCCTCGGTGCGCGTGGACTCGCCGGTCAGCATGCGATCCCCGTCCGGCGGCGGGCGCGGCCCGTCGTCCCGCACCGTATCCGGGCCTGGGCGAGCGTGCGGTCCCCCTGCGTGGCGGTCAGCAGGAGGGCGGCGGGACCGCCGCACGGCTCCCCCGGCTTCCCCGGCTCCGTCGGCTTCCCCGGCTCCCTGGGCTCCGTCGCGCGCACGGGCTCCGCCACGTCCTCCGGCGCCCCCATGCCCCGGGGCGCCCCCGTGCCCCGGGGCCCCGCCGTGCCCCCGGGTTCCGCCGTGGCCCCGGCTTCCGCCGCGCCCCCAGCCCCCGCCGTGCCCGCCGGTTCCACCGTGATCGCGACCGGCAGGTCCGGCTCGCCGAAGGACGTGAACTCGACGGTCAGCGCGCTGACATCGCGTACGCGGTCGGGGGCGACGGCACCGCGCGCGACCGCGGTGAGACCGGCCGCCTGGCGGAACGCCTCGACGAGGGCCATGCCCGGTATGTGGTCCGAGGGGTGGTCGAAGAGGACCGGGTGGCCCGGGTCCAGCCGCAGCCACCACCGGCCGGACCGCCCGGCGTCGGCGGCGAGGAGCACGTCGCGGTCCTGCCGCAGCCCGAGCAGGGCCGGTGACAGCGCGACAGCACCGTCCACTCCCGGGTCGGCGGGCCCGGACGCCGTCGCGCCCCGCGTGCGGAGCAGGGCGTACCGGCGTGGCTCCATGGCCTCCCAGCGCACCCGTGCCCGGCCCGCCGCCCGGCCCGCCTCCCGGCCCGCCGCCCGGACCGTCGCCCGGACCGTCGCGTCCAGCTCCAGACAGGCGCGGCGGGGGTGCCCGGCGGCGCGCCGGCAGTGCGTCTCCAGCACCGCGTCGGTCAACGCCGGCAGCGTCTCGTCGAGTTCGACGGAGATCTCGCCGAGGACGAAGGGGTGTCCGAGGGGGATGTCGTGGAAGCGGTGGGAGAGGTGGATCGCCGCCTGCCGTGCCGTCTCGGCCAGCAGGACGGGGTCCAGGGTGCGGCCGTCGAGCGGAACGGCGAGGGCGTCCGAATCGACGAGGGCATCCGAGTCGACGAGGTCGTCCCGGTCGACGAGCCCGCCCCCCTCGATGAAGCGGTCGCGGTGCCAGCGGGCCGCGACCGCGTACCGGTCGCCGCCCAGGTGCTGTGCGTCGGTCAGGAGCACTTCCGCGGTGGCGGACTTGTGCACGGTTTCGCGGGGTACGCGGCGGTCGTGGCGGAGTCGGTCGCCGGGACGCCGGGAGGTTTCGGGGTCCGGCGGAGCGGCGGGGGACGGTACGCGGTGCAAGATTCTGTTCCCTTCCGGGTCGCGGAAGCGGGAGTGGGCCCGCTATGGTCCCGTCGTTCACGGGCAAGCGACGCGGAAAAAGATACCTTCCAGAAGGTATCGTGCCGAGAATTGTTTTGAGCCAGTACGGCCGGAATGATTCAGCCTGCCCTGGCCGCACACCCCCCGCCCGCGCCGGCCGAGGCCGCCGAGTCAGAGGAACCGACCATGCCCGAGCCCCAGCCAGCCATCGCCGCGTTCGCGTCGAGGAAGTTCGTCACCCGCAGGGGGCCGGACCCCAAGCAGGAGCGGTCCGCGCGCACCAGGCTGCTGGTGCTCAGGGCGGCGTCCGAGCTGTTCGCGCAGCACGGGTTCCGCCACACGTCGGTCAAGGACGTGGCCGACCGCATGGAGATGACCAAGGGGGCGGTCTACTTCCACTACCCCTCCAAGGAGGCGCTGGCGGTGGCGGTGGTGGAGGAGCACTACGCCCGCTGGCCGGCGCTCCTCGAGGAGGTCCTGGCGGAGGGCTTCGGGCCGCTGGAGACCGCCGAGCAGCTGCTGGCGCGGACGGCGGTGGCGTTCCGGGACGACATCGTCGTCCAGGCGGGGGCGCGGTTGCAGATAGAGCGTCCGCACATCGACGCCGAGCTGCCGACGCCGTACGTCGACTGGACCGATCTGCTGGCCTCCCTGCTCGTCGCGGCGCGGGATCAGGGCCTGCTGCGGGAGGGGGTCGCGCCGGACGCGGCGGCGCGGTCGCTCGTCTCGGCGTTCTTCGGGGCCCAGCACATCTCGGACGTGCTCCAGGGGCGGGCGGACGTGGTGGAGCGCTGGGCGGAGACGAGCGAGCTGCTCTTCCACGCCATCCGGGCGCACTGAGGCGGCGCCGGGGTCCGGCGGCCGGAACCGTGCGTGGCGGTGCTCTGCGGTGTGGGCCGCGGAGCACCGCCACGCCGGTCCACGGGGGTCCGGCGGTCCCGCCGTGGCGTCACGCCGGCTCGGGCACCCGGCGGTGGCCGGTGAGGACGACGATGCCGCCGATGACGGCCAGACCCATCAGGACGGTGCCGAAGATGGTCGCCCCGGTGGGCAGGCCCACGGCGTCCATGAGGTAGCCGGTGGACACCGGCAGCAGGCCGGCCGGGATGTAACCGCCCACGTTCAGCGCGGCGTTGGCCTCGGCGAGCCGCTGCGCCGGGACGGTGGAGTTGAGCAGCGACAGGCCGCCGAGCTGGCCCATGCCCTGGCCGGCCCCGGCGAGCAGGGCGGAGGCGACGAGCAGGGCGACCGACGAGGCGTGCACGGCGGCGATCAGCGCGCCCATGCTGAGGGTGGTGCTGATGGCGCCGGCGGTCAGGATGGTGCGCCGGCGCAGCTTCTGCACGGCGAACTGGACGCCGGTGGCGGCGAGGAACATGACGAACGCCATGGCCCCGGAGACGATCCGGCTGGTGGTGCCGAGCAGTTCGGTCAGCAGGGTCGGGCCGAGCGACAGCACGAAGGACGTGGCGGTGATGCCGGGCGCGAACACCGCGATGCCCAGGGCGAGATGGATGCCGTTGCCGTGCGGCACGCCGGGCACGCGCACCCAGGCGCCCTTGCCGCGGGCGGCGGGACGGCGCACGGGCATGCGCAGCACGGCGAGGACGGCCGTGGCCAGCAGGACGGCCTCGACGACGAAGACGGTCACGGTGGGGGCCGGGAGCGTCTCGGACAGCAGGCCGGCGAGCAGCGGGCCGAGGCCGGCCCCGAAGACCATGGCGCAGGAGGCCAGTAGCGCGGCGAGCCGCTTGCGCTCCGGGCCCGCCACGTCCGTCACGGCCGCCATGCCGGCGGAGACGACGGCGCCGACGGCGATGCCGGTGAACAGCCGGGCGATGATCAGCGCGGCGACCGTCGTGGCGGTCGCGAAGATCGCGCAGGCGGCGAGGGCGAGGCCGAGGGCGGGCAGCAGCACGGGCTTGCGGCCCAGCCGGTCGGAGACGACGCCCGAGACCAGCAGCGAGCCGAGCAGCCCGACGATGTAGAGCGCGAAGACGACGGTCAGGGTGCCCTTGGAGAACCCGATGTCGCGCTGCCACAGCACGTACAGCGGGGTCGCCGCGTTGGACAGCACGAAGACGGCGGTGACGGGCCACGCCGCCAGCCACACCCACCAGGTGGGCGTACGGCGCTCGGACCGCGCCGGTGCGTCCGGCTCCGGTGGTGCGGGGGCCGCGGGGCGTTGCTGTGCGTCCACCGCCTCGGCGGACACGGTCTGACTCTCCGACATGGGTGCTCCCTCCGGGCAAGCTCAGTACGAGTCCATTCGAACTTAGCATGCAGTACGATTAAACTCGTACATAGGATTCGGGTTATAGGGAGTGGCCTATGTCTGCGACGGTGCGAGAGGCGCCGGTCATCAAGGTCGTGCCGGAGCCGGACGACCTGCCGGAACCGCTGCCCGAGCCGGCGGTGGAGGACCTGCGGCTGGAGACGGTGCTGGGCGCGCTGAGCGACCCGCTGCGCCTGCGGATCGTGCAGAAACTGCTGCTGGAGTCCGAGGCGTTCGACCACTCCTGCGGCTGGTTCGGCCTCGACCGCCCCAAGTCCTCCCTCACCCACCACTTCAAGGCCCTGCGCGAGGCCGGCGTCACCCGCCAGCGCCAGTACGGCCTGGAACGCCGCAGTCACGTCCGGGTCGCCGACCTCGATGCCCGCTTCCCGGGCCTGCTTGGCCTGGTGGCGGCGTGGACCCCGCCGGACACGGCCTGAACGGACGCCCGCACCCGGCGTCCGCGTTCCGCCGGGTCGCCGGGTCGCCGGGTCGCCGGGGGCGCGTCCCTTACGGTTCCGTTGTCAGCCGGCACGGGACGGGGGTCGTGAGTCGCCATGGGCGTACGCGGGGGGCCGTGGGAGTGGTGGGAGCGGGGACGGGCCCTTGCGGCGGCCAATCCGCTCCTGAGTGACATCGGCGTCGCGCTGCTCGTCCAGGGCGCGATGACCATGCCGTTCCTCGTGCCGCGCGCACCCGGGGCACCGCCCGCGACCTGGGCGGCGTACGGGCTGAGCACCCTCACCGTGCTGCCCCTGGCGTGGCGGCGGCGCGCCCCCGTGGCCGTGCTGTTCGCGGTGCTGGCCACCACCGCGCTGTACCGGCTGACCTTGGACGGGCCCGGGCAGCCGCTGCCGTACACCGGACTCGTGGTCGTGTACACGATTGCCGCGCTGTCGCCCCCGCGCAGGCGGCTCCTCGCCGCGCTGGTCATGGTCGTCGCGGTGCCCGTGGGCGTGTGGCTGAACACGCGGTCCGCGCGGGAACTGACCTTCTCCTTCTTCGTCCTGGTCGCCGCCTACGTCTTCGGGCGGCTGACCGACGTCCGCCGGCGCGCGCACCGGGTCGAGGCCGAGCGGGCCGCCGCGCGGGAACGGGCCCGGATCGCGCGGGAGATGCACGACATCCTCTCCCACGCGGTGAGCCTGATGATCGTGCAGGCGGAGGCCGGTCCGGTCGCGGTGCGGGTCGCGCCGGAGCGGGCCGAGGCCGCCTTCGACGCGATCTCCGCCACCGGACGGGACGCCATGGCCCAGCTGCGCCGGATGCTGGGGGTGCTGCGCGACGGGGAGGAGCCCGGCGGCTCCCCGCGCGCCCCGCAGCCCGGGCTCGGCGAACTGCCCGCCCTCCTCGACCGGGTGCGGGACAGCGGTCTCGCCGTCGGGTACGGGACGACGGGCCGCGCCCGGCCGGTGCCGGACGCGGTCGCCGCCACCGTCTTCCGGGTGGTCCAGGAGGCGCTGACGAACACCGTTCGGCACGCCGCCGCCCGTACCGTGTCCGTTCAACTGGACTACAGAGAAGATGAGTTGGAGGTCCGGGTGACGGATGACGGGCGCGGGCCGCGCCCCGCGCCCGGTGCCGGCGGGCACGGGCTGGTCGGTGTCCGGGAGCGGGCGACGGCCCACGGCGGCAGCGCGGTCGCCGGGCCGGGGCCGGACGGGCGCGGGTTCGAGGTGCGGGTACGGATTCCCGTACCGGCCTTCGCGGAGCACCGGCAGCCGGCCCCGCGCGCGGTGGAGGCGGGGTCGTGACGATCCGGGTCGTGGTGGCGGACGACCAGGAGCTGGTGCGCAGCGGCTTCGCGCTGATCCTGGACGTCCAGCCGGACATCGAGGTCGTCGCGGAGGCGGGCGACGGGGCGGCGGCGGTCGACGCGGTGCGGCGGCACGCGCCGGACGTGGCGCTCCTCGACATCCGGATGCCGCGCCTGGACGGGATCGAGGCCTGCCGTGCGATCGGCGCGGCGGGCGACTGCCGGACGGTGATGCTGACGACGTTCGACTCCGACGAGTACGTCTACGAGGCGCTGCACGCGGGCGCGAGCGGCTTCCTGCTGAAGGACGTCCGGCGGGACGACCTGGTGCACGCGGTGCGGGTCGTCGCCCGTGGCGACTCGCTGCTCGCGCCGTCCGTGGCCCGGCGCCTGGTGGAGCAGTACACCCGGCCCGCCGCCGCCCGCCCGCGCCGGCCCGACCCCCGCCTGGACGTGCTGACCGCACGGGAGAGGCAGACGCTGCTGCTGCTCGCGCGCGGCCTGTCCAACGCCGAGATCGCCGCCGAGCTGGTGGTCAGCGACCACACGGTCAAGACGCACGTCGGCAACGTCCTCGCGAAGCTGGGCCTGCGGGACCGCATCCAGGCCGTGATCTGCGCGTACGAGACGGGCCTGGTCACGGCCGGGGATCCCCCGCCCGGGTGAGCGGCCCGGGCCGGTGCCTCCCCCGCACCGGCGAGGAACCGGCCGGCCGGAACCGCCCGTCGGGGCGATCCGCGTGCCGTCCCCGGTCCGGAGGATGGAGCCGTCCACAACGACGCCTGCCGCCCCTGGAGTTGACCATGAAGGCCCGTACCTGCCTGCTCGTCGCCGCGCTCGTCGCAGGGGTGACGGCGGGCCCGTCCGCGCTGCCGGCCGCCGCCTCGGCCCCGGCCGCGTCGTCCGCCGCGCAATCCCCGAACCCGGCCCTCGACGCCGCCCTCGCCGGGCTCCCCCACGCCGACGCGACGGCGGCACTCGTGCGGGTCGGGGGCAAGGACGGCGTCCGGCGGGGCCGTTCGGGCGTGCACGACCTGCGGACCGGCCGCCCGGCCGATCCGGCCGGCCGCTTCCGCGCCGGGTCCGTCACCAAGGTCTTCACCGCGGCGGTCGCCCTGCAACTGGCCGCCGAAGGCCGGCTGGACCTCGACCGCAGCGCCCGCTCGTACCTGCCGGAGCTGATCCCGGCCTCGTACGGGACCGTGACCGTCCGGCAGCTCCTCGACCACACGCACGGCATCCCCGCGCCGGACCTCCCCGGGACCACCGTCGAGGAGTGGTACGCGAACCGCTTCCAGGTCCACGACACCCGCGACCTGGTCCGCTCGGCGACGTCGAAGAAGCCCGAGTTCGCGCCGGGCACGCGGCAGCACTACCTCAACATCGGCTACCAGATCGCCGGCCTCGTCATCGAGCGCGTCACCGGCGACACCTACGAACGCCAGGTCGCCCGCCGGGTGCTGAGGCCGCTGGGGCTGCGCGACACGTACTACCCGGGCACGAACCCGCGCATCGTCGGGCCGCACAACCACGGCTACCAGCGGATGCGGCTGGACGACGGGACGCTCGGGCTGCGCGACGTGTCCGTGTGGGGGGCGACGGACGCGTGGGCGGCCGGGGACCTCGTCTCCACGACGGCGGACCTGGAGCGGTTCACGCACGCCCTGTTCGAGGGACGCCTCGTGCGCGGCCCGCTGCTGGAGGAGATGTTCACCCTGCCGAAGGTGACCGATTTCCCGAGCGGCGAGCCGGCCGCCCACTCCGCCGGCCTCTCCATGAAGGTGCTGGGCGGGCGCGAGGTCTGGGGCAAGACGGGCGGGCGCTGGGGGTACAACACGGCCGTCGCCGCCACCCGGGACGGCGCGCGCACGCTCGTGTACAGCGTCAACTCCACGGACGCCAAGGGCCGGGACATGAACGAGGTGGCGGAGGACATCATGGTGGCGGTGTACGGCCGGCCGTAGCCCCCGCCGTGCCCCAGTGGGCCGCAGCCCCGTTCCTGCCCCAGCGGTCCGCAGCCCCGCCCTCACGCCGGGGGCGTCGCCCGGACCAGGCCCGTCTGGTAGGCGATGACGACCAGTTGGGCCCGGTCCCGGGCGCCCAGCTTGGTCATGGCCCGGTGGATGTGGGTGCGTACGGTCAGCGGGCTGAGCGTGAGGTCCTCGGCGATCTCGGTGTTGGAGCGCCCCTCCGCCGCCAGGGCCATCACCTCGCGCTCCCGGACCGTGAGGTCGGCGAGGCGCTCCGGCGGCGCCAGGTGCGTGCCGGGGGCCGGTGCCGTGAGGAAGCGGCTGATGAGGGAGCGGGTGGCGACGGGCGAGAGGAGGGCCTCGCCCGAGGCCACGGTGCGCAGGCCGGTCAGCAGGGTGTCCGCGGTGACGTCCTTGCCGAGGAACCCGCTGGCGCCGGCGCGCAGGGCCTGGGCGACGTAGTCCTCGGTCTCGAACGTGGTCAGGATCAGCACGCGGGTGGCGGACAGCTCCGGGTCGGCGCACAGCGTGGAAGTGGCGGTCAGGCCGTCGGTGCCGGGCATGCGGATGTCCATGAGGACGATGTCCGGGCGGTGGGTCCGGGTCAGCTCCACCGCCTCCGCGCCGTCGGAGGCCTCGGCGACCACCTCCATGTCCGCGCAGGAGTCGATGAGGATCCGGAACGTGGCCCGCAGCAGGGCCTGGTCGTCGGCGAGCAGCACCCGGATGCTCATGGTGTCGTTCCTTCCGCGAGGTGGGTGGCGGGTTGCAGCGGCAGCGCGGTGGTGACCTCGAAGCCGCCCTGGGGGCGGGGGCCCGCGCACAGCTCGCCGCCGATGGACTGGGCCCGTTCGCGCATGCCCATGACGCCGAAGCCGCGCCCCGGGGCGGCCCCCGGCTTGCTGGGACCGTCGTTGGTGACCGTGAGCAGCAGCCGCGACCCGGTGTACTCCAGGCGCACGTGGGCGGACTCGGCGGCGGCGTGCTTGCTGACGTTGGTCAGGGCCTCCTGCACGATCCGGTACGCGGTCAGGTCGACGCCGGGCGACAGCGGCTGCCGCTCGCCCTCCGTGGTGACGGTGACCGCCAGGCCCGCCGACTCGCACGCCGAGACCAGCTCGGGCAGCCGCGCCAGGCCGGGGGACGGCTCCAGCGGCGGCGCGCCGGGGGCGTCGTCGTCCTGCCGCAGCAGGCCCAGCGCGGCCTTCAGCTCCCGCAGCGCGGAGGACGTGGTCCCGGTCAGGTCGGTGAGGATCTTCTTGGTCTGCTCGGGGTTGGTGAGGGCCAGGTGGGCGGCCGTGCCGGCCTGGGCGTTGGCCAGGGCCATGTGGTGGGCCACCACGTCGTGGAGCTCCCGGGCGATGCGCACCCGTTCCTCGGTGACGCGCAGCCGGGCCTCCTCCTCACGGGTCCGCTCGGCGTGCTCGGCCCGGGCCTGCACGGCCTTGAGATAGCCGCGCCTGGCCCGGGTCCCGCGGCCGGCGGCGAGCGGCAGCATCAGCCAGAAGACCGGGCCCATCGCCCTCAGCAGCAGCGACAGGTGGTTCATGGAGTCGGCGAAGACGGCCGCGACCGTCACCGCCAGCATCGTGGTGAGGCCGTAGACGCGGGTGGTCCGGCGGTCGGTGAGCGTGGCCAGCCAGTACAGCGCCGCCATGATCGGCGCCAGCAGCAGGGGCGTGACCAGGTAGCCGACCTTGACCGCGGTGACGGTGCAGATCGCGGTGACGACGACGCCGGTGCGGGGGTGCGTGCGGTGCTTGATCAGAGAGAGGCAGGAGATGCCCATGAGGACGGTGGCGGTCTTGTCCTGGTCGGGCGGGTCCGCGTTGGGCAGGGTGAGCGAACCGCCGAGCGTCGCGCAGCCCATCAGGGCCAGGACCATGATCAGGTCGACGAGGAAGGCGTGGCGGTCGGTGAACTCCTCCAGGCGATCGGCGTAGCGCCGCTCCGGGGTGAGGGACATGGGGGTTCTCCGGGTCGATGGGCTGGATCCATCGTGGTCGACGTCGGGTCGGAACGCCCGAGGGGCCGCCCGTGTCCTTCGCCACGGGCGGCCCTGGGGGTGGGGGTTCCTCAGGTGCGGGCCGGCTCCAGGTCGGGTGCGGACCGCGGGGCCGGGTCCGTCTCCGGCCGGCGGCTGAGCGCCTCGCCCTCCACGTCGACGCGGGGCAGCAGCCGGTCGAGCCACTTCGGCAGCCACCACGCCTTGTCGCCGAGCAGGGCGAGGACGGCCGGCACGATCGCCATCCGGACGACGAACGCGTCGAACAGGACGGCCGAGGCGAGCCCGAACCCGATCATCTTGATCATGGAGTCGCTCTCGCCGATGAACCCGGCGAACACCGCGATCATGATCAGGGCGGCGGCCACGACCACCCGGGCGCTGTGCCGGAACCCGGACGTGACGGCCTTGTCGGGCGTCTCGCCGTGGACGTAGGCCTCCCGCATCCGGGAGACGAGGAACACCTCGTAGTCCATCGCGAGGCCGAAGACGATGCCCACCAGGAAGATCGGCATCAGGCTCATGATCGGGCCGGTCTGCTCCACGCCGAGGAGTTCCGCCCCGTGGCCCTGCTGGAAGACCACGACGACCGCGCCGAGGGAGGCCAGCACCGACAGCAGGAACCCGAGCGCCGCCTTCAGCGGAACGAGCAGCGACCGGAAGACCACCAGCAGCAGCACGATCGCCAGGCCGACCACCACGATCAGGTACGGGACCAGCGCGGCCTGCACCTTCTCGGCGATGTCGATGTTCATCGCGGTGGTGCCGGTGACCTCGTAGGTCGCGCCGCTGTCCGACTCGATGCCGGGCCGCTCGCCCCGGATGGTCGTCACCAGGTCCTTGGTCTTCTCGTCGGTCGGCGCGGTGGACGGCACCACCGAGAAGACGGCGGTGTCACCGGCGGCGTTGAAGCGGGCCGGGGAGACGGACACCACGCCCTTGGTGGCGCCGATCTCCTTCGCGATCGTGTCGGCGGCGGCCTCGGGGTCGGCGGCGCCCTTGCCGTCCACGACGATGGTCAGCGGCCCGTTGAAACCCGGCCCGAAGCCCTCGGCGAGCGCGTCGTAGGCCCGGCGCTCGGTGGTGGAGGTCGGCTTGGCCTCGTCCCCGGGCATGCCCAGCTGGAGGTCGGTCGCGGGCAGGGCGAGGGCGCCCAGGCCGACGACGCCGAGGAGGAGGACGGGCAGGGGGCGGCGCAGCACGAACCGGGCCCAGCGGGTGCCGCCGTTGGCCTCGGTGCCCTCCTCGATCCGGCCGCGCTTGCGGGCCTTGCGGGTGAGCACGGCGTTCGGCCAGAAGCCGAGGAACGCCGGGACGAGGGTCAGCGCGATCAGCACGGCGAGGACGACCGCGCCCGCGGCGGCCAGGCCCATCTTGGTGAGCATCGGGATGCCGACGACGGCGAGCCCGGCGAGCGCGATGACGACGGTGAGTCCGGCGAACACGACCGCGGACCCGGCCGTGCCGACGGCCAGCCCGGTCGCCTCCTGGGGCGTGCGGCCCTTGGCGCGCTCCTCCCGGTACCGGGAGACGACGAACAGGGCGTAGTCGATGCCGACGGCGAGGCCCAGCATCATCGCGAGGGTGCCGGTGGTGGTGGACAGGCCGAGGGCGCTCGACAGGGCGAGGATCGTGGCCATGCTGACGCCGACGCCTATGACGGCGGTCAGCAGGGGCAGCCCGGCCGCGGCCAGCGAGCCGAAGGTGATGAGCAGTACGACGGCGGCGATCGCGACGCCGATCACCTCGGCCATGCCGCCCGGCCCGCCCTCCTCGGCCAGCGCGGTGCCGCCGGCCTCGACGGTCAGCCCGGAGTCCCGGGCCTGGTCGATGGCGTGCTCCAGGTGGGTGCGGCTGGCGTCGGTGAGGTCGTTGGCGCCGACCTTGTAGGTGACGGTCGCGAAGGCGGTCGAGCCGTCCTTGCTGATCGTCTTCGCCTGGAACGGGTCGACGGCGCTCGCGACCTGCGTGCCGTCGCCCAGCTCGCCGACGGCCTGCTCGATGGCCTGCTTGTTCCCGGCGGCGGTGACCTTCTCGCCGCCCGGCGCGATGAACACGACCCGGGCGGTCGCGCCGTCGGCGGTGGCTCCGGGGAAGCGCTCCTCCATGAGGTCGAACGCCTTCTGGGACTCGATGCCGGGCATCGAGAACTCCTCGTCCACGGCCCCCGGCGCCTTGAGGGCGCCCAGCCCCACGGCGGCCAGGACGGCCGCCCAGACCAGGGCGACGTACCAGCGTCGCCGGAAGGCCAGTCGGCCCACTCGATACAGGAAAGTAGCCACGGCAGGAGGTCTCCACATCTGGTGTCGATCGTCCGCCAAGCGTCTCCGTGAGCGGGCCGTCCCGTCGTCGTGCGGCTGCCGACAATCTCCGGTACTCGGATCGCAGTACGCGGGGGCGTGCGGGTCCACCGCGGGTACGACATTCCCCTGACTTCGCCCCGGGCCTGTGCTACCTTGCTTGTTGTTGCAGTTTTGGTTCCCAGAGACTTCGAGTGCTCTTTCGACCTTTGTCGACGAGCGCTCTTTTTTGTTGCCGAGGATTTTCGGATCTCTCCGGCGGGTGATCATTTCGGCGACTCCGGTTTCCGCACGGTGCGGATTCCGGGTACGGCACCCCCCAAAGGAGATTCACATGGCCACCGGCACCGTGAAGTGGTTCAACTCGGAAAAGGGCTTCGGCTTCATCGAGCAGGAGGGCGGCGGTCCCGACGTGTTCGCCCACTACTCGAACATCGCCACCTCCGGCTTCCGTGAGCTGCAGGAAGGCCAGAAGGTGACCTTCGACGTCACGCAGGGCCAGAAGGGCCCGCAGGCCGAGAACATCGTTCCCGCCTGACGTCGGCGCGCATGCCCTGACCGGGGCCCGCACCCCTGCGGTGCGGGCCTCGGCTCTTTTCGTTTCCCCATTCCGGCCCGCTCTTGCGAATCCTGCGGCGCTCCGGCGCCGCCGCGCATTCCCCGATCCGTGCCGCATCGAGGAAGGTTCCCCTTGGACCGCACGGCTCGCAGGAACAACAACGGCTCCACCCGCTCCCGCAACGGCGGGGCCCGGTCCCGCAAGGCGGCGGGCCAGCACACCGCCTCCCGTCCGGCGGGCGGCAACGGTGGCAACGGCGGCAACGGTGGGCGCCGCCCCGCCGCCGGCCGGGAGTTCGCACCCCCGGTCACCCTCACCCCGGCCCTCCCCGCCGTCGAGTCGTTCGCCGAACTCGACCTGCCCGAACGGCTGCTGACGGCGCTGCGCGCCGAGGGCCTGACCGCCCCGTTCCCGATCCAGGCGGCGACCCTGCCGAACTCGCTGGCCGGCCGGGACGTCCTGGGCCGCGGGCGCACCGGGTCGGGCAAGACGCTCGCCTTCGGCCTCGCCCTGCTGGCCCGCGTCGACGGGCAGCGCGCCGAGTCCCGGCAGCCGCTGGCGCTCGTCCTCGTGCCCACGCGGGAGCTGGCCCAGCAGGTCACCGACGCCCTCACGCCGTTCGCCCGGGCGCTGCGGCTGCGGCTCACCACGGTGGTCGGCGGCCTGTCGATCGGCCGGCAGGCGAACGCGCTGCGCACCGGTGCCGAGGTCGTCGTCGCGACGCCCGGGCGGCTCAAGGACCTCATAGACCGCGGCGACTGCCGACTGGACCAGGTCGGCGTCACGGTCCTCGACGAGGCCGACCAGATGACCGACATGGGCTTCATGCCCCAGGTCACGGCCCTGCTCGACCAGGTGCGGCCGGACGGGCAGCGGATGCTGTTCTCGGCCACCCTGGACCGCAACGTCGACCGGCTGGTCCGCACGTACCTGCACGACCCGGTCGTGCACTCGGTCGATCCGTCCGCGGGCGCGGTCACCACGATGGAGCACCACCTGCTGCACGTGGAGGACGACGACAAGCACGCCACCACGACCCGGATCGCCGCCCGCGACGGACGCGTGATCATGTTCCTGGACACCAAGCACGCCGCGGACCGGCTGGCCAAGAAGCTGCTGGCGGTCGGCGTGCGCGCGATGGCGCTGCACGGCGGCAAGTCCCAGTCGCAGCGCACCCGGACCCTGGCCCGGTTCAAGGACGGGCAGGTCTCGGTGCTGGTGGCGACCAACGTGGCCGCGCGCGGCATCCACGTCGACCAGCTCGACCTGGTCGTCAACGTGGACCCGCCCGGCGACCACAAGGACTATCTGCACCGGGGCGGCCGGACCGCCCGGGCGGGCGAGTCCGGCACCGTCGTCACGCTGGTCCTGCCGCACCAGCGCCGCGAGATGAGCCGGCTGATGGCCGACGCCGGCATCACCCCGCGTGTCACCCGGGTCCGCTCCGACGAGGCCGAGCTGAGCCGGATCACCGGTGCCCGGGAGCCGTCCGGCGTGCCGGTCGTCCTCACGCCGCCGGCCGCCGAGAACCGCCCGGCGCGCACGGGTTCCGCCCCGGGCGCACGGCGGGGCGGGCCGTCCCGGGGCCGCCGCCGCTGAACCGGTGGCGGGGCCGACGGCAAGGTGACGACAGGGTCTAGGCGTCCGGTGTCAGCCGCAGCACCGTGCCCTCCGCGTCGGCCGACAGCAGCAGGGAGCCGTCCGGGGCCGCGGCGAGGCCCGCGAACCGGGGCGCGAGGCCGGGAACGCCGTGCGTGAAGAGGGCCGGGGCGGGGCCGGGCGGCCGGCCGACCGGCAGGTCCTCGGCCGCGACGCGCCGCTCGCCGGTGGTCCGGTCGCCGACGCAGGTGATGCCGTTGGGCACCTTCACCTCGTCGGAGACCAGGCCGTACGCCCCGTCGGGGCTGCGGCGCCACACCCGGCCGGGGACCAGGTCGGCGATGTACATCGAGCCGTCCGCCCCGAACGCCAGGTCGTCGGGCGACCGGACCGGGCCGCCGCCGGGACCACGACCTCGACGTCACCGGTGGCCGGGTCCACGGCACTGATCCGTCCCGCGAGGAACTGCGCCACGTACAGCCGCCCGTGGGGGCCGAACGCGACGCCGTTGGAACCCTGCAGCGGGTTGGGTGGGTTGAGGCGTTCGCCCCGCCGCGGTGTCACGAGCCCAGCACCTCGTCCATGCCGCCCTCCGCGCGCCAGCGCCGGATCAGCTCGTAGAAGGCGATCGGGCCGTCCCCGTACGACTCGCCGCGCGGTCTCGGCATGCCCTCGGCGTTGTAGTAGCCGGGGGTGCACTCGGACTGGAACGCGAACAGGTCGACCGACTTCTCGCGGAGGGTGGCCACCCAGGCGTCCTGTGCCTCGGCGGCCGGTTCCACGCGGGGGGCGCCGCGCCTGCCGGCCTCGGCGCTCACCTCGGCGACATGGGTGGCCTGCTCGTCCAGGACGTGCACGTAGTTCACGGAACTCGCGCTCTGCACCGAGCCGAGCATGAACAGGTTGGGGAAACCCCGGCTGTAGAAGCCGTGCAGGGTCCGCGGGCCGGTCTTCCGCCAGGCGTCCAGCAGGGCGACCCCGTCCCTGCCGTACGCGGGGAGCTGCCCGGACAGCAGACCGGAGACGCCGACCTCGAAGCCGGTGCCGAAGACGACGCAGTCGACCTCGTACTCCACGCCGCCGGCCACCACCGCGCTCTCGGTGAAGCGCTCGACGCCCCCGTGGTCGGCCGTGTCGACGAGCGTCACGTCGGGCCGGTTGAAGGTCTCCAGGTACGAATCGCTGAAGGTGGGCCGCTTGCACATGTAGCGGTACCAGGGCTTGAGCTTCTCGGCCGTCTCCGGGTCGCGGACGATCGCGTCGACGCGGGCCCGCAGTTCGTTCATCTTCTGGAAGTCGGCGATCTCCTCCAGCCGTTCACGCTCCTCGGGCGCGAGACCGGCGAAGCCGTCGCTCGGGATGAGCTTCTGCTGGAGGCGGGCGCTGCTGGTCCAGCCGTCGGCGACCAGGTCCTCGTCGGTGCGGGCACCGGTGACGACCGCGAGGAAGTTGTCCCGGCGCCGCCGGGCCCAGCCGGGCTGCAGCGAGGCGGCCCACTCGGGGTCCGTCGGGCGCTGGCCGCGCACGTCCACGGAGGAGGGCGTCCGCTGGAAGACGTACAGGTGCCGCGCGTCCCGGCCGAGGTGGGGGACGACCTGGATGGCGGTGGCGCCGGTGCCGATGAGGGCCACGCGCTTGTCGGCGAGCTTCGTCAGACCGCCGTTCGCGTCGCCGCCGGTGTAGTCGTAGTCCCAGCGGCTGGTGTGGAACATGTGGCCCTGGAAGGTCTCGATGCCTTCGATGCCGGGCAGTTTCGGCTGGCTGAGCAGCCCGGTCGCCACGACGACATGGCGGGCGGTCATGCGGTCGCCGCGGTCGGTCGTGACGATCCAGGCGGACTCGCCCTCGTCCCAGCGCAGTTCGCGGACCTGTGTGCGGAAGCAGGCGTCGCGGTAGAGGTCGAAGTGGCGGGCGATCGCCCGGGCGTGCTCGCGGACCTCCTCGCCCGGCGCGTACTTCCACTTCGGGACGTGGCCCAGTTCCTCCAGCAGCGGCAGGTAGACGTACGACTCGATGTCGCAGTGGATGCCCGGGTACCGGTTCCAGTACCAGGTGCCGCCGAAGTCGGCGCCCTTCTCGATGATCCGGATGCCGCGCAGGCCCGCCTGGCGCAGCCGGGCACCGGTGAGCAGGCCACCGAAGCCGCCGCCGACGACCACCACGTCCACGTGGTCGTTCAGGGGCTCCCGGGTGAACCCGGGCTCGGCGTACGGGTCGTCGTCGAAGTGGCCGAACTCGCCGGTGGTGCGCCGGTACTGGCGGTTGCCGTCCGGCCGGATCCGCCGGTCGCGCTCGGCCCGGTACCGCGCGCGCAGGGCGTTCGGGTCGAAGTCGAGCGGGGTGTGGGGGGTGGACATGGTGTCCTCTTCCTCTCGTGACTCTCCGGCGGGGGGAAGGGTGGGGAACGGAGACTTCGGCGGTTCGGGGGACGGGGACTTCGTCGGTCAGACGGCGGCCCAGGCGTTGTCCACCGGCAGGATCACGCCGTTGACGCCGCTCGCCGCGTCGGACGCGAGGTAGACGATGGCGGCGGCCTGCTCCTCCGGCTCGCACAGCCGGCCCATGTTGACGAAGTGCCTGCCGACGACGGCCGGTCCGTGGGCCTCCGGGTCGATGCGCACGTCGGCCGTGATGGCGGTGGCCGTGCCGCCCGGGGCTATGGCGTTGGCGCGGATGCCCTGGTCCCGGTACATCACCGCGAGGGAGCGGGTGAGCCCGAGGACGCCGTGCTTGGAGACGGTGTAGGCCGTCCCCGCCGCGCTGCCGCGCAGCGACGCCTCGGACGCGGTGGTGACGATGGCGCCGCCACCGGCCGCGATCATGTGGGGCAGGGCGGCGCGCGTCAGCAGGAACGGGGCCGTGAGGTTGATGCGCAGGACCCGCTCCCACTCGGCGTCGCTGACGTCCGCCGCGGCGGACATGCTGTCCATGACGCCCGCGTTGTTGACCAGGACGTCGATGCCGCCGAAGGTGTCGGTCGCGGCGGCCACGACCGCGTCCACCACCGCGGCGTCGCTCAGGTCGCCCGTGACGGCGACGGCCGTGCCGCCCGCGGACGCGATGGCCTCGACGGTGCTCTCGGCGCCCTCCGCGTTCAGGTCGGCGACCACGACCTTCGCCCCCTCGGCGGCGAAGTGCAGCGCGGCGGCGCGGCCGATGCCGGAGGCGGCCCCGGTGACGATGACGCTCTTGCCTGACAGACCCGTGGCACGCATGGCGCCTCCTCTGCTCGTCGCGGTGTGGCGTCAGGCAGCGTACTGGTTTCTGGCGCAGCGTGACATAAAGACACGGCATGCCACACGGTCGTGCTCCGCCAGGACGACAGGTCGCGACCTAAAATAGGGTGAGCGGGGGAAGTCGAGGAGGGCGCATGGCCGGACGAGCAGGTGGTGCCACGGGGCGGCCACCGCTGACGGAGCGACGGCGCGCCGCGACGCGCAGGGAGATCGCCGAGGAGGCGGTCCGGCTCTTCGCCGCCAAGGGCGTGGCGGCGGTCACCGCGGAGGACATCGCCTCCGCGTCCGGGGTGTCGACGCGCACGCTGTGGCGGTACTTCCGCTCCAAGGAGGAGTGCGTGCGCCCCCTGCTCACCACCGGCCTGGAGCTGCTGACCGAGCGGCTGCGGGACTGCGAGGGCGACCAGCGCTCCCTGGCCGAGGCCATCCTCAGCTTCCGGCGCGACGCCGGCGACGCCCCCGGCCTCCAGGCGCTGGGCGACCTGCTGCGGCTGTGCCGTGACGAGCCGGGCCTGCGGGCGGTGTGGCTGGAGGCGCACTACGACGCGGAGGCCGCGTTCGCCGCGATGATCGCCGAGCGCACGGGTCGTCCCGCCGAAGACCTCGCGGTCCGGGTCGAGGCAGGGGTGCTCAACACCGCGCTGCGCATCGGCGTGGAGGAGTGGGCGCTGCGCCCGGACCGGTCGAAGGGGCCGTCGATCGCGGAGACGCTCACGCGGGCGTTGCGGATGGTGGACGCCCTGGAGATCAGCGGCCTGGCCGGAACGCGCCGAACCAGCGACGCGGGGCGGTGACGAGGGACGTCTCGGGGTCCCGGTGCGGAGCAGCGCCCCGCGGCCCTCTGGCTGGAGCGTGGCCGGCCGGACGGCGCCGCCGCCCGCGGAGGCCGGGCGTTCGATGAGGAGTCGGGGCGGGCCCGGCCGAGGAGACCGGCCGGCGCGGAATCCCCCATGCAGCGACCCTTCGACCGCCACGGCGTCCGCAGCCACGCGGCCATCGTCGCCAAGCGGCTCACGCACTGCACCTGAACGACACCGGCCTCGGCGAGGCGGACCCTGTGCCCGGCCCGACGGCCCCCACGGCGTCCGCAGCCACGCGGCCATCATCGCCAAGTGGCTCACGCACTGCACCTGAACAACACTGGCCTCGGCTGGGCGGGCCCTGTGCCCGGCCCGTCGGCCGCCGCGACTCAGACCGCCCGAAGCAAGGACGTCAGCTGCCCGTGCGCCCGGTCCCACCCCCATTCCCGCCGCACCCACGCGCGGCCCTTGCGGCCCATGTCCCGGGCCAGTCCGGTGTCGCCGAGGAGCAGTGCGAGCCGGTCGGCGAGCGCCCGTACGTCGTGGCCGTCGACCAGGTATCCGGTCTCCCCGTCCCGGACGGTGTCCGGTGCCCCGCCCGAGTCGCCGACGACGACGGGCAGTCCGGCCGCCGACGCCTCCAGGAACACGATGCCGAGCCCCTCCACCTCCATGCCCGCCCGGCGCGTCCGGCACGGCATGGCGAAGACCTGGGCAGCAGCGTAGAAACCGGGCATGTCCTCGTGCGGATGACCACCGGCGAAGACGACCGCGTCCGCCACCCGCTCCTCGACCGCGAGCCGGTGCAGGGCCCGGGCGTGCGGGCCGTCCCCGACCAGCAGCAGCACCACGCCGGGGATGCTGCCGCGCACCCCACGCAGGGCCCGTATCAGCGTGTCCTGGCCCTTGCGCGGAATGAGCCGGGCCGCGCACAGCACCACCGGCCGGTCGCCCAGTCCGTATCGCTCCCGGACCCGGACCCCCGCGGCCTCGGAGCCTTGGAAGACGTCGGCGTCCACACCGGGCGCCAGCCGCCGCATCCGCGCCGCCGCCTCCGGCCCGACCGCGGCGGCGATCCGCGCCCGGGTGTACGAGCCGAGGTACGTGACGCTGTCCACCCCGGCCCCGATCCGCCGCAGCAGCGCACGCGCCCCGGGGGTGCGCGCCCACCACACCTCGTGCCCGTGCGTGGTGGCCACCAGCCGCCGGACGTCCGTACGGCGGCGCAGCTCACCCGCCATCAGCCCGAGCGGGGCGGCCGCCCCGAACCAGACGCTGTCGCAGTCGTGCGCGCGGGCCAGCTCGACCGCCCGGGCGGTGACCCGCCGGGTCGGCAGCAGCATCCCGGTGCGGTCCCGCACCACCGGGAACGGCAGCCGGGCGTCGTAGGCCCGGTCGCCCGGGGTACCGGAGGTGTAGACGGCGACCCGGTCGGCCGGGAAACGCGCCGTCATGGCGTGGACGAAGGTCTCGATGCCGCCCTGGCGGGGCGGGAAGTCGTTGGTGACGACGAGCGTGCGCGGCATGGTCGGTCAGTCCTCCAGCGGCTTCACGGCGAACAGGTGGTTGCGGTGCGCCGCGGTGACCCGGTCGCGCAGCAGGGAGGACGTCCAGCGCAGCGGACGCCCGGTCTCCGGGGGCGTGGCGAGTCGCGTGGGCACGGCACCTCCTGGCCGTGCCGTCCGGCGGTCGGCCTGCGCGAGCCGGAACCAGCCGAACAGCACCAGCGGGTAGACGGCGTATCCGAAGCGGGTGGCGGGGATCAGGCACATGGCGATCCCGAGGCCCAGCGCCAGCCGGTCCGCCGCGGCGACGGTGGTGCGCGGCGGACGCGTCACGAGGGACACGGCCACCGCGACCGCGCTCAGCGCCAGCGCCGCCACCGCCAGGGCGAAGCCGCCCGGCACCCGGGTCGCCAGGAGGTGCCCCGGCAGCGGGCTGGTCGCCGGGGACGCGGTGCCGCCCTCGCCCAGCGGGAAGAGCAGCGCGTGCTCGGCGAACGCCCTCGGGTCGGCCAGCGCGACCGGCACCACGGCGAGCACACCGAGCGCGACGGCCGTGGCCCCGGCCCGTACGGCGGCCCGCCGCCCGGCGGTCACGGCGAGCAGGGCCAGCCCGACGGGCAGCAGCGGCCAGGCGGTCCACTTCAGCGAGGCGGCGGCCCCGAGCGCGAGCCCGGCGGCGACGGGACGTCCGCGGCCCGCGAGGGCCAGCGCGAGGCACATCAGCGCGATGACGGGCAGATCCACACCCCCGACGGCGAGGGGAAGGGCTGCGGCGGGGGTGGCGGCGAGCCAGAGGAGGGCCTGGCCCGGGGTGGGGCTGCGGCGGGCGTTGTTCAGGGACCCGGGACCACCGGAGCCACGGCACACCGCGGCCGCCAGCCCCATGGCCCCGAGCGAGACCACCGCGAACCACACCCGGCCGTCCGCGAGCGGGACGTCGCCGAGGACGGCCCGGGGCAGTCCGAAGAGCGCCATGCCCGGCAAGTACGGGTTGTAGTCGCCGAGTCGGTCCGGGTCGGGCACGTACGGCGTGCCGGAGTCCAGCAGCAGGCCACCGGACCGCTCCACGACCGCGACCTCCATCTGGCACCGCCCGTGGGCGACCAGGAACACCAGCGGCACCAGGACCGACCCGGCCGCGGCCACGGCCGCGCTCACCCGCCCCCAGGCCCGTGCGGAGCGGTGCGCGACGAGCCCGGCGAGCCCGTACCCGACGGCGGCGCAGGCGCCCCAGACCCGGTGCGGCGTGATCGTCGTCCACAGGCACAGCAGCAGCGCGAAGACCGAGCAGGCCGCCCAGCAGGCGGTCTCCCAGCGCCGGGTGGAGCCGCGGCGCCGGGGCCGCACGGGGGAGACCGGCACCGGAGCCGGACGCGGCGGGTGCGTACGCACGGCCGCCACCGAGGAGGTCGGCACATCGACCGGTCCCCGCCAAAGCTCCTGCATCCCGCTCCCCCTGTCAGCCGGCACTCGTGTCGGCCAGTCTTCGCAAGGAGCGGACGAGAAGCGTCACACCGGATTCCGATCCTGGGCGTCAACCCGTGGTACTCACCCGGCACTTGAGTCAACCCGTACGGTGACGCGGCCGGAACGCCCGCGGCCGACAATGTGGGCATGCGTCAGTCGCCGTCCCTGCGCCCCACCGCCTGGTCGCGCTCGCCCCGCTACCCGTACGTCACCGGCGTCCTGCTGGTCGTCCTGGCCGCGGCCGAGGTCCTGCACTCCCGCGTCACCTCGACGACGGTCCTGGCGACCCTGCCCTTCGTGGTGCCGCCGCTCTTCTGGCGCCGGCGCGAGCCCCGCGTCGGACTCCTGGTGGTGCCCGCCGCGCTGCTGAACTTCCTCTTCCGCCCCGAGCTGCTGATGACGGTCGCGGTGGCCGGGGTCATGGGCCTCTACTCGCTCGCCCGCCACCGCGTCCTGCACCCCGCCGTGCTGAGCACGGCCGCGATCACCGGCGCGCTCCTCGTCAACGCGGGCCACGTGGCGATGGGCGTGTACGACCTCGGGGGCCGGGCGCCCGCCGTCGGCGCCGACGGCTCGCTGTCGTACTTCACGGAGTCCTTCGTCCTGGCCGTGGGCGTGGTGGCGACGGTCGGCGTCGCGGACGCCTTCCGCAGCCGGGAGGAGTCACGGCAGGCCCGGGAGGCCGCCCAGCGGGAGCTGATCGCCATGGAGCGCCGGCACGCCGCCGCACAGGAACGGGCCGCCATAGCACGGGAGTTGCACGACATCGTGGCGCACTCGGTGTCCGTGATCGCCGTCCGGGCGGAGAGCGCCACGTACACCACGCCCGACCTGTCCCCGCCCGCCCGCGACGGCTTCCAGCAGATCGCCGCCTCGGCCCGCTCGGCCCTGACGGAACTGCGCCAACTGCTCAGCGTGCTGCGCGCGGACGACACGGCCGAGGACGCCCCCGTCCTCCCGCAGCCGACCCTGGACTCCCTCGACGCGCTGCTGGAGGCCCACCGCTCGGGCGGCGGGGAGGTCACCCTCCACACGGAGGGCACCCGCTCCCCGCTCCTCCCCCCGTCCCTCGAACTCACCGCCTACCGCATCGTCCAGGAGGCCCTGACCAACGCCCGCCGCCATGCCCGCGGCGCCGCGGTCGACATCCGCCTCGCCTTCGCGGACGACGAGGTCCGCCTCCGGATCACCGACGACGGCCCGGGCCCCCAGGGATCCCCGCAGGACTCGGGCGGGCACGGCTTGAGCGGCATGCGGGAGCGTGCGAACCTGGTCGGCGGACGTCTGACCTGCGGGCCGGCCGGTCCCGGGGGCGGCTTCCTCGTCGAGGCCGAACTCCCGGTGCGGGCCGGGGCGAAGAGCTTCGCGGAGGGTGTGTCGTGACGGCGGGGGAACCGATCCGCGCGATCGTGGCCGACGACCAGGCGGTGGTACGGACCGGCTTCGTGAACCTGCTGTCCACGCAGGACGACATCGACGTCGTCGGCGAGGCGGAGGACGGCGAACAGGCGGTCGCCCTCGCGCTCACCCACCGCCCGGACATCGCGCTCCTCGACATCCGCATGCCGAAGCTGGACGGCATCCGGGCCGCGCGCACGATCCTGCGGGAGACCGAGGGCGGCACGAAGGCGCTGATGCTCACCACCTTCGACCTCGACCAGTACGTCTTCGACGCCCTCGCGGCCGGCGCCAGCGGCTTCCTCCTGAAGGACGCGACCTTCCCCGAACTCCTGCACGCCGTGCGGGTGGTGGCCGCCGGCGACGCCATGCTCGCCCCCGGCATCACCCGCCGCCTGATCGCCGAGTTCGCCCCCCGCCGCCCGGTCACCGCCCCCAGGACCCTCCTGGACCGCCTCACCGCCCGCGAGGTCGAGGTCCTCCTCCTGATCGCCCAGGGCCTGTCCAACGCGGACATCGCCGACCGCCTCACCATCACCGACCACACGGTCAAGACCCACATCAACCGCCTGTTCACCAAGCTGGAACTACGCGACCGGGCGCAGGCGGTGATCGTGGCGTACGAGGCGGGGCTGGTGACGCCGGGGGAGGGTGGCGAGAGCGTGTCTCTTTGACGTCCGGCTTTCCTTGGAGGGTTCAGCGATCGCCGTGGCTCGGCATCCCCAGGTCGGCACGCATCGAATTGCGCATCTCGCGAACCTCGCTCCGGCTTCGCTCGACCCTGGTTCTCACCTCGTCAAGGACCGCGGTTTCACCGCTTTCCTCAAACTTCATCATCAGCCTGTGAATCGCGTACAGGTTGTTCAGGAAATTGCTGGCGATCTCCAGCGACTCCTCGGATCCAAAAAGCTGAGCCTCGGAATAGGCGTCTCGTGCAGCATTTCGCGCCTCATCCTCCTGTTCCGGGTCTACGGCGAAACTCGTACCCTCGGCCAGATTCCGGAAATGGCGCTGCAGAAGGGACTGGAAGGCTCGGGCGGTTCTGTTGAGCTCAATGTATGCGGCCTTCATCTCGGAGCTCCGATGCCGGTGCTGCTCGGCGGCCATACTCGCTCGCCACTGACGCTCCATATGCTCCAGCTCCGCCATCTTCACCTTGCGAGACCCGTAGTTGGCGAGCGCACCGGACGCCACCGTCCCCAGCACACCGGCGACAGCCACCAGGAGGGTGGCCTGCGAAGCATCCATGGGAAGACCCTAGACCCTCCTCGCGGTGATGTACTCGACAAACACCAGCCAGGCACTTTCGGTGGCGTGGATCAACCCTCCGCCATCGTCCTTCGAGTCGCGGATCAACATCCCTTTCGCGACCGGAAGGCACTCGACACAGTTCTCCTCGGCTCCGCTTGCGCTGCTCTTACGCCAAGATATCTCCGACGTCGCCACCGCAACCACCACCTACTTTTTGACTTGTTGATCCCCTGGCGCTTTTATAGCATCGACTTCCCTTACTGTCACGCGCGCAAAAGTGACACATTTTCGTAAGGAACTCGCCATCCTGGTTTCGAAAAGCTCCGCACTCGACTCCACTATCTGGCTGCGCTCGGCCCCGACCTGCCTCAGCACCAGCTCCGGACGATCCCTCACCTCGAGGACCCCGGCGCCCCCGTGCTCGCCCTCCGGACCAGCCGGGTCGGCACCAGCGTCGTCCCGTGCTCCGTCCCGTCCTGCCGCATCTTGCTCAGCACCCCCTCCACGCACAGCCGTCCCACCTCGGCGAAGTCCTGGTGGATCGTGGTGAGGGGCGGGAGGAAGGACGCGGACTCGGGGATGTCGTCGAAGCCGACGACGCTGATGTCGTCGGGGACGCGGCGGCCCCGTTCGTGCAGGGCCCGGAGGAGGCCCAGGGCCATCTGGTCGTTGGCCGCGAACACCGCCGTGCAGTCCGGCTCGTCGGCCAGGCGGAGGCCGGCCCGGTAGCCGGACTCGGCCGACCAGTCGCCGCGGACCGGGGGCGGCGGGGTGCGGCCCGCCTCGGTGAGCGTGGCGTGCCAGGCGTTGGCGCGGCGCTGGGCGGCGAAGGAGCCCTCGGGGCCCGCCAGGTGCCACACCGTGTCGTGACCGAGGTCCAGCAGGTGCCGTACGGCGTCCCGGGCGCCGCCCGCCTGGTCGGTGTCGACGACGGTGTAGCGGTCGCCGGCGTCGGAGTCGGCCACGACGACCTGCACCCCGGGCGGTAGTGAGACCGTCGCCGCGTCGAGCAGGTGGATCTCCATGATGACGATGACGGCGTCGACCGCGAGTTCCCCGAGGCGTGAGAAGGCGCCGTTGACCTCGTCCTGGGTGGGGACGGCCACGGGCAGCAGCGTGACGGCGTAACCGTGCTGGGCCGCCGACGTGGCGATGGCCTCCAGGGTGCGGATGTTGCCCATGGTGGACAGGGAGAAGGTGATCACGCCGAGGGTGCGGAACTCGCCGCGGCGCAGCGCGCGTGCCGCGCTGTTGGGCCGGTAGCCCAGCTCCCGCATGGCGGCCAGGACCTGTCGGCGGGTGTCCTCGGTGACGCCGGGGAAGCCGTTGGAGACCCGGGAGACCGTCTGGGAGGACACACCCGCGAGCTGGGCGACGTCCGCCATGGACGCGCCCTGGCGGGGGCGGGCCGCACGCCTTCTCGTACGGCTCGTGCCCCCCGACACGCTCTCGCTGTCCACGGTGCCCACCTGCCCCTCGCTGCCCTCGCCGCGCGACTGCCGCGGATTTCGGTCCGGAACGACTCCTTGACCCCTGAGATTCGGACAGTGTAGACATCCCGCCAGTGGATGTTTACGTAAACATTGCCTAGTCGAAATCGTACGAGAAGCTGCCAAACCAGTACCACTCGCACCCCCGTAGACCCCGATCTCTGTGTCCCGCCGGGACGCGCGGCACGCAGAAGAGCTGGAGTACTCGAGATGGCACACCGCACCCGCAAGAGAAGGCTCCTCGGGGCCATCGGCGTCACCGCGCTGGCGACCGGAACCGTCCTGGCCACGACGACCCTGCCGGCCGCGCACGCCGATTCCGCGGTCCAGGCCGCCGGGGTCACGGTCCGGCCGGACCCCTCCTACTCGGGGGAGAAGTTCGAGGGCTGGGGCACGAGCCTGGTCTGGTTCGCCAACGCCACCGGCGACTACCCGCCCGCGATCCGCGAGAAGCTCTACAAGCTCCTCTTCGGCGACGAGGGCCTCGCCCTGAACATCGCCCGCTACAACATCGGCGGCGGCAACGCCCCGGACGTCAAGGACTACCTGCGCGCGGGCGGCGCGGTCGAGGGCTGGTGGAAGGCCCCGGCGGGCACCACCCGCGAGGACGTCGACTGGTGGGACGCCGAGGACCCGGCCGACTGGAACAAGAACGCCGACAAGACGCAGCGCTGGTGGGTCGACCGCATCAAGAAGGACATCACCCACTGGGAGACCTTCAGCAACTCCCCGCCCTGGTTCATGACCGAGAGCGGCTACGTCTCCGGCAACTTCGACGCCGGCAAGGACCAGCTGAAGCCCGAGTCCGTCGAGGACTTCGCCAAGTATCTGGTGGGCGCGACCGAGCGTCTGGAGAAGGCGCACGGCATCAAGGTCGACACCCTCGACCCGTTCAACGAGCCGAACACCAACTACTGGGGCACCAAGCTCGGCCCGGACGGCGAGCCGACCGGCGGCCGCCAGGAGGGCGCCCACATGGGCCCCGAACTCCAGCAGAAGGTGCTGCGCGCGCTGGCCCCGGTCCTGGAGAAGTCCCGGAGCGACGCGGAGATATCCGCGATGGACGAGACCAACCCCGGCACGTTCGCCACCAACTGGAACTCCTACCCCCAGGAGGTCCGCGACCTGGTCGACCAGATGAACGTCCACACCTACGGCACCGGCCAGCGCACCACGGTCCGCGACCTCGCCAAGGCCGCCGACAAGCCGCTGTGGATGAGCGAGGTCGAGGGCGACTGGGGCGACGGCCAGAGCTTCACCGACATGCGGCCCGGCCTCGGCCTCGCCCAGCGCATCGTCGACGACCTGCGCGAACTGGAGCCCAAGGCCTGGGTGTTCTGGCAGCCCGTCGAGGACTACGACAACATGAAGCCGGGCGGCGAGTCCGCGAAGGGCGGCAACTGGGGCGAGATCCAGCTCCCGTTCAGCTGCACCTCCAAGGACACCCTGGAGACCTGCCCGATCTACACGAACACCAAGTTCGACACGGCCCGCAACTTCACGCACTTCATCAAGCCCGGCGACCGGCTGATCAAGACGAACGACACGTCCAGCACCGCGGCGATCTCCCGCAAGGGTGACGCGGCGACGGTCGTCCACGTCAACAGCGCCACCGAGGCCCGCGAGGTCACGCTCGACCTGTCGAAGTTCGGCCGGGTCTCCTCCCGAGCCACCGTCACCCCGGTGGTGACCAGCGCCGACGGCAAGCTGGAGAAGCAGAAGGCCGTCGCAGTCACCGGCAAGCAGGCCACGCTCACCGTGCCCGCCCAGTCGGTGACGTCGTTCCTCGTCAAGGGCGTGTCCGGGGTCGCCAAGGACGCGGCCGAGCTGCGCAAGGGCCACACCTACCGCCTGACGGGCGTCCAGAGCGGCAAGGACCTCACGATCGCGGACAACGGCACGGGCCTCGTCATCCGGGGCGCGTCCGCCGACCCGGCCGGCCGGCAGTGGACGGTGGAGCAGATCCGCGGCGCCGACAACCGCAAGCGGTACGTCCTCACGGAGGCGTCCTCGGACAAGCGCCTGGCCGTCCGGAACGGCGCGCTGGTGGCGGAGCCCGACGAGGGTCGCCGCGACAAGGCCACCGAGTGGATCATGTCGACGACCGGCGACGGCACCTGGACCCTGGTCAACGCCGCGACCGGCCAACTCCCTGATGTCTCCGGCCAGTCCACGAACGAGGGCGCGTCCGTGGGGCTGTGGCAGCCGAACTCCGGGGCGAACCAGCGCTGGAGGGTGACGGAGGTGACGGGCGGCTAGTCCCCCGCCCTCCCGCGCAGGGCCTGCTGTGACGCCCCGCTCCCGCCCCCGCCTCTGCCGCCGTGTGCGCGGCGGGGGCGGGGGCGTCGCGCTGCCCCCGCCCCGGACCACCGCGGCTCAGGCGGCCCGGCTCGGTCGGCGGACCGGCTCAGTGGGCAGGCCGGCTCAGTGGGCAGGCCGGACGAACTCCGGCTGGTCCAGCACCCGCAGCCAGCTCCCGTCCGCCTGGCGCCGTACGACCTGCGCCCGGGCCCCGGCGCCGTCCCTCGGCGGGGTCGACGTCAGGGCGATGTCGCCGCTGACCAGGGTCGGCAGAGGTGGCTCTGGCTCGAAGTGCGGACGGTCGGCCAGGACCTTCTCCCAGAGGGCGCGGATCGCCTCCCGGCCCACCGTGCGCTCGCCGGGCGGGTAGGCCAGCACCGCGTCCTCCTCGTAGAGCGCGGCGACCCCGGCCGCGTCACCGGCGTTGGAGCGTTCGACGAACAGGCGGGTGAGGTCTTCGGGACGCATGGCCTTCTCGTACACGGCATCTCCTGAGGACGGACGGAACGGATTCCTTCTGTGCTGCTTCCAGCGTCCCCGGGGGCCCGGCCAGAAGTCCAACAGATGGATCTACTGATAACTAGAATCCTCGGTCATGGAACTGAGGCAGCTGGAGTACTTCGTCGCGGTCGCCGAGGAGCGGAACTTCACGCGGGCCGCCGAGCGGGTGCACATCAGCCAGTCCGGGGTCAGCGCTCAGATACGCCAGTTGGAGCGGGAACTGGGCGCCGAGTTGTTCGACCGGTCGGCGCGCACCGCCACCCTCACCGCCGCGGGCCGGGCCGCGCTCGACCACGCCCGTGCGGCGCTCGCCGCGGCCGGGGCGGTCGAGCAGGCGGTGGGCGAGGTGACGGACCTGATCCGGGGCCGGCTCGGGGTCGGGATGGTCATCGGCTGCACACTCACGCCCCTGTTCGACGCCCTGTCCGCCTTCCACCGGGCGCATCCGGGAGTGGAGCTCTCCCTGTTGGAGGACAACTCGGACCGGCTCGTCGAGGCGGTGCGCGACGGGACCGTCGACCTGGCACTCGTCGGGACCGCCGGCACCCCCGAGGGACTGGAATCGCTGACGGTCATCAGCGAACGGCTCGTCGCGGCGGTCCCGGCCGGGCACCCCCTGGCGCGGCAACGCCGGGTGCTGCTGGGGGACTTGGCCGACCATCCCCTCGTGTGCATGCCCCCGGGCACGGGCCTGCGCACGGTCTTCGACCGGGCCTGCGCCGCGCAGGGTCTCCGCCCGGTGATCGCCTTGCAGGCCAGCGCCGCGGACGCCGTCGCGGACCTGGCGGCCCGCGGGCTCGGGGTCGCCGTGCTGAGCGAGTCGATGACGGCCGGCTATCGCGGCCACCTGGTCGCCCGCACGATCGACGACGTCACGACACCGGCCCTGCTCGCCCTGGTCTGGCGCAGCTCGCACGGCCCCGCGGTGCGGGAGCTGCTGGCCCACAGCAGGCGGGCCTTCGTCGGCTGACCTGCGGTGTCAGGCCGTTGCCGGGCCGATGCGGTCGCAGAGGTCGTCCGTCGTTCCGTGGAGCAGGCGGACGTCCTTGTAGCCGGTGGGGCTGATGCTCATCGTGAAGACGCCGTCGACGATGTACAGGCCGCGGGGCAGGTTCCCCAGGCCCTCGCCCACGCCGACGAGCACCGGCCCGCGCACGGTCCAGGACTGTGAGCCGTCCCGCCCGTACTCGACGACGGCCGAGCCTCCGGCGTCGGCGTCGTAGAAGGCACCGGTCCCGGTGTTCGTGACGCGGACGACGAGATCGCCCTGGTAGGCGACGTGCCGGGCGGAACCGTCGGGGTGGGTGCCGAGCACGCGCCGCACCACCTCGTCGACGACCGGCTCACCGTGGACGGGGAAGTCGCAGCGCGCGCCGGCACCGACGTCCCACGGCGCGGAGGGAGCCGGCTCCCAGCCCGGGCCGGTCGCCGCGGACGCGGACGCGGACGCGGGCTGCGCGGTGAAGAGGACGGCGGCGAGGGCCAGTGGTGCGAGGACGGTTCGTCGCATGGTTCTCGGGTTCTCCTCGGACAGGCGGACGGGTCGTACGCCACCCTCGCCCCCGCCGCTGACCAGAACCTCACCACCGGCCCCCGTTAGGCTGCCGGGCCATCATGGAGTTCCAGCTGCTCGGTCCGTTCACCGCCCGTCACGAGGGGCGGCAGGTGCCGCTGGGCAGCCGCCGCCAGGAGCGGTGCCTGCTGGCGGTCCTGTTGCTGCACGCGGGCCGTGCCGTCACGACCGAGCGCCTCATCGACCTGCTGTGGGACGGCATGCCGCCGGCCTCCGCCCGGGCCACCGTGCACACCTACGTCGGCCGGCTCCGCGCCGCCCTGCGGCGGTACGAGGTGTCCGTCGAGACCCGGCACGACGGTTACGCCGTGGACCGGGGCCCGCATCGGATCGACGCGCGGGAGTTCACCGCACTCGTCGGGCAGGCCGCCGAGGCGGGCGACCCGATGGAGCGGATCGGCCACTACGACCGGGCCCTCGCGCTGTGGCGCGG
This sequence comes from Streptomyces sp. SudanB52_2052, assembly GCF_964272415.1. NCBI lineage: Bacteria > Bacillati > Actinomycetota > Actinomycetes > Kitasatosporales > Streptomycetaceae > Streptomyces > Streptomyces sp. SudanB52_2052. The sequence goes on from NZ_OZ186796.1 coordinate 4,423,832, forward strand.
CCCGCTCCTCGCGGACGTCGCCGACGACCGGCTGCGCTCGCGCCTCGGCAACGGGCTCGTCGAACTGCGGCTGTCCGCGGCGGAGCACCGGGCGGAGGCCCAGCTGACGACGGGTCTGCACGAGCGGGTCGTCGCCGAGGTGCCGCCGCTGCTCGATGAACACCCCACGCGGGAACGCCTGGTCGCCGCCGGGATGACCGCCCTGCACCGCGCGGGCCGCCGGGCCGAGGCGCTCCGCCTGTACGACCGCACCCGCGCACTGCTGGCCGACCGGCTCGGCGTCGAGCCCGGGACCGACCTGCGCACGCTGCACGCCCGCATGCTGCGCGGCGACCCACGCCTGGACCGGCCGCCCGGGCCCGTCTACGCGGTACGGGTCGACGACCAGTGGCTGCCGTGGAGCACGGGCGGCCACCCGGCGCTGGAGTTCTGCAACACCTACGCGGGCTGGGGCGGGGAGCGGCTGCCCGGGTCGGACTGGCTGCGGGGGTACGCCACGCTGGCCGTCTGGGCCGGACACCTGGACCTGATCGAGGAGCGGCACGTCGTCCGGCTGCGCGAGCGGGCCCGACGGCAGCCGGAGGAGGCCGCCGCCGCGCTGGACGAGGCCCGGCGCTTCCGTACGGACCTGTACGCCTGCCTGACCGACCCGCAGGACGGCCGCGCCTTCAGGGCGGTGGCCGAGGTGGTGGAGGACGCCGCGCGGCTCTCGGTCTTCACCCGGGGCGAGGACGGGCTCGCGCGCTGGCAGCCGTCGCCGTCGGCCGGGCTGCGGCTGCCCCTGTGCGCGGTGGCCCGCACGGCGGGCGAACTGCTCGCCGACGCCCGCCGCTTCACCCTGCGCAGCTGCCCGAGCCCCGACTGCGGCTGGCTGTTCCTCGACGAGCGGGGGCGGCGCAGATGGTGCAGCCTGGCGACGTGCGGCAACCGGCGCACCTCCGTTCGGGACGCCGGTGGGTGATCCTCACCCGACGCTGAACCGTTGCGTCGCCGCCAGCACGGCGTCCGTCGTCGCGTCTCCCGACAGCCCGTGGCCCTCCCCGCCGATCAGCACCAGTTCCGCGTCGGGCCACCGCTGGGCCAGCTGCCAGGCGATGTCCGGGGGTCCGCTGATGTCCATCCGGCCGTGGATCAGCACGCCGGGGATGCCGGTGAGCCGGGGCGCGTCGCGCAGGATCGCCCCGTCGTCCAGGAAGGCCGCGTGCCGCCAGTAGTGCGTGACGAGGCGCGCGAAGCGGAGGCGGAAGCGCGGGTCCTCGTAGCGCGGGTCGGGCTTGTGCCCCGGGTGGGTGGAGACGTGCACGTCCTCCCACCGGCACCACTCCCGCGCGGCCCGCTCCCGCACGGCCGGATCGGGGTCGGCGAGCATCCGGGCGTACGCGTCCACCAGGCTGCCGTCGCGCTCCGCCTCCGGCACGGCTTCCCGGAACCGGGCCCACTCCTCGGGAAAGATCCGGCCCATGTCCCTGGTGACCCACTCGACTTCACGGCGCGTGGTGCTGGTGACGCTGAAGAGGACCATCTCGCTGACGCGCTCCGGGTGCCGCTCGGCGTAGGCCAGCGCGAGGGTCACGCCCCAGGAGCCGCCGAGGACCAGCCAGCTGTCGATGCCGAGGTGGCGCCGCAGCAGTTCGATGTCGGAGATGAGGTGGTGCGTGGTGTTGGCGGCGAGCGAGGTCCGCGGATCGGCCGCGTCGGGCGTACTGCGCCCGCACCCGCGCTGGTCGAACAGCACGATCCGGTACGCCGCCGGGTCGAACAGCCGCCGCCAGAACGGCCCCGCGCCCGATCCCGGCCCGCCGTGCAGCACGAGCGCGGGCTTGCCGGCGGGGTTCCCGCAGGTCTCCCAGTGGACGCGGTTGCCGTCGCCGACGTCGAGCAGGCCGTGCTCGTACGGCTCGACGAGGGGATGGAGCCCAGACATAGGTGATGTACCTCCCCAAGTCGGTATGCCTGCCCGCGATATGTAACAGCGCTGTTAGATTACCAACCATGAGCGGTCATCCGGATCCCGTCGCCGTGGGCACCCTGCTCCGCCACGTCCTCGAACTCCTCGACGGCGACGTGGCCAAGGTCTACGAGGAGCAGGGCCTCGCCGAGTACCGGCCCCGGTTCTCCCCGGTCGTACGGGCCCTCGTCGCCGAAGGCCCCCTCTCGGTACGCGACGTGGCCACCCGGCTGGGCGTCACCCACTCCGCCGCGAGCCAGACGGCCGCGCAGATGGCCCGCGCGGGCCTGGTCACCCACGCCCCCGACCCCCGCGACGCCCGCCGCCGCCTCATCGACCTCACCCCCAAGGCCCGTGCCCTCCTGCCCCGGATCGAGGCGGAGTGGGAGGCCACGCGGGCGGCGATGGCCGAGTTGGACGCGGAGTTGTCGATGCCGCTGGCCGCGTTGCTGACGGAGGTGACGGAAGCGGTGGAGCGGCGGTCGTTCCGGGAGCGGGTGGTGGGGGCGTATCGGCTTTGAGAGGGCTGGGCCTTGGAGTGACGGGAGTGCCAATCGCAGGGGGTCGGCAACCCGGCACCCGTGCTCAGGACCCGTTGACGCCGGCCGCACCGACCCAGCGGTGATAGGCGTCCACGTCGACGTTGCTCCCGCACAGGATGGTGACCACGTGCCGGCCGGCGAAGCGGTCGCGGTCTTCGAGGATCGCCGCGACGCCGAGCGCGGCCGACGGTTCGACGACGAGGCCGGCGTGGTCGAGGAGCATCCGCATACCGGCGATGATCGACGCCTCCTGGACGAGGACGGCGTCGTCGGCGACCAGGAGGAGGTCGTCCAGGACGGCCGGGATGGGGTACCGGCCGGCGACGCCGTCGGCGATGGTGTCGGTCGAGTCGGTGGTGACGACGCGCCGCCGGTGCCACGAGTGGGTCAGCGCCGGTGCGCCCAGGGGCTGGACACAGATCACCTCGACCTCGGGCGCCATGGCCTTCACCACGTGACCCACGCCGGTGGCCAGCGCTCCGCCGCCGAGGGCGATCAGGACGGCGTCGAACGACGGCGTGGCGTCCACCAGTTCCAGGCCGATGGTCGCCGCTCCCTCGCAGGTCTCGATGTCCAGGCTGTCCTCGACCAGCCGGATGCCGTCGCGGCGCGCGATGGCCGCGGCCCGCTCGCGTGCCACCTCGTGGTCGCCGTCCACGAGTTCCAGCGTGGCGCCCAGAGCGCGGATGCGGTCCAGCTTGGCCGTGGTCGCGAAGCGGGAGGCCACGACGGTGACGTCCAGCCCCCGGCCGCGCCCGGACCAGGCGAGGGCTTGGCCGAGGTTGCCCGCGCTGGCGCACACCACGGCCCGCGAGTCCTGGTCGGCGAGCAGGCTCGCGACCACCTCGGTGCCGCGGGCCTTGAAGCTGCGGACCGGGTTCGCCGTTTCGAGCTTGATGCTCACCGCGCACCCGAGGCCGGGCTCCAGCGCCTCGCAGCGGTACAGCGGAGTGTCGAGGAAAACCGGGTCGATGACCCGGCGTGCCGCTCGGATCCGAGCGGTGTCGAGGCGCGTTTCCCGCATGACACGACAGCGTAGGGCCGTCGGCGCTGTTCCACGCGGTGCGTTCAGGTCCGAGGGCCGGGGAGCAGAAGCGGCAGAGGCCTCGGATCTCTCCGAGGCCTCTGTTCCTCACCTACCGGACCCTGTCCCGAAATTCATTGGGCCCTGTCCGAACCGGCTTTACTGCGCGTCCAGTTGGCCGCTCAGTTCCGTGACGAGGTGGTACCCCCCGGCGAGATCGATGTCCGTCCGTTCCCTGAGCAGCTTGATCGCGGAGTCGCGGTGGCCACTGGCCAGCAAGTCGGTCATCTCGGCGACCAGCGGAGCGTCGAGGTGCCGTAGGGCGTCCAGCGCCTGGCTGTACGTGGTGGGCAGTGCCTGGCCCTGCGTGAGCAGGTCCAGGGCCACGGAGGCCGTGTCCAGGCCGAGGCCCGAGTCCTTGCGCAGGCGACGGACGGCTTTGGCGGTGCGCCCCTCACCCGCCAGTGCCTGCGCCTCCTGCTGCGCTCCCTGCTCGACGGGCGTGATCAGTGCGGTGGTACGTGCCTTGGTGCTCGTCATGACGCCTCGCCCCTATCGGCAGTTCTTCTTGATCCCGTCGATCCCGAGTATCACCGAGGCCAGGCCGCCGAGCGTGGCGCCCAGTTCGCTGATCTTCTCCTCGCCCTTGGAGACGCGGATGAGGAGGTAGGCGGCCTCCTTGACGGAACCGACCTTCTTGATGAACGCCTTCAGCTTCAGGATCTTCGCGACGGGAACCGCGCCGCCGGCGATGGCGGCCGTGATGGACCCCACGCACTTGGCCGTCTGCCACCAGCCGAAGGCCATGCGCGGCTTCCCGGCGGGGAGGTGTTCGTCGAGGTAGGCCTGGACGGCTGCCTCTCCCTGCTGCTCGACGCCGGCGGGGATCCCCTCGATCACCTTCAGCATGGCGATGAGCTTCTGCCCTTCGGCCGAGTCCAGTTCCTCGGCGGCGGTCATGGGCTCGTCGTCGGCGACGACCGCTGCCGGGGCCGGGTTGCCGCGGTCGGCGGCCACGGCGGCCTGGCTCAGACCCGTGCCCAGGATCGCGGCGGCGGTCAGCACGGCGGTGGCAGCGGTCAGTCTCTTGATCTTCACGATGTTCCCCTCTTCGGTCTTGCGTCCAGTTGGTCATTCCTGGACCGGACCCGACGTCTCCCCTGGTCAGAGGGAGGCCGTGTCCCGCAAATGATCATTAACCCGCCCTTGCGGCAAGGCAAGGAATTTGAGCGGATTCTGAGGGACCCTCAGAGAGGAGCCCAACGGCCGCGACCCGCCCGCCCCTTCCGGCGGAACCTCCCCTGACGGGACCGGCAGTCCGGTCACAGACCCCCGGACAATCCATGGTTTTCTGAATTCAGAGATCCGTGTACTGTCGTCCCATGCTGACCGTCGCCCCCGACATCGAGGTCCTCGCCCGGTTCGGGCGCGCCCTCGCCGACCCGATCCGCTGCCGCATCCTGCTGACCCTGCGCGACGCCCCCGCCTACCCCGCCGATCTCGCCGACGCCCTCGGCGTCTCCCGGACGCGGCTGTCGAACCACCTGGCGTGCCTGCGCGACTGCGGGCTGGTCGTCACCGTTCCCGTCGGGCGCCGCACCCGCTACGAACTCGCCGACGAACGCCTCGGTCACGCCCTCGACGACCTGCGCACCGCCGTAGTGGCCGTCGAGACCGACCGCACCTGCCCGGACGCCGACGCGAAGGGCTGCTGCTGAGCATGGCCGCCCCGGCTCCCCTCACACTCGGTCCCGGCCCGGCCCGCCGTGACGCGCTCACCCGCCGGATACGGCTCCTGGTCGCCGCGACCATCGCCTACAACGTCGTCGAGGCGATCGTCGCCCTCACCGCCGGTGCCCTCGCCTCCTCCACCGCGCTGATCGGCTTCGGCCTCGACTCCGTCATCGAGGTCTCCTCCGCCGCCGCGGTCGCCTGGCAGTTCTCCGCGGCCGACCACGCCGTGCGCGAGGCGCGCGAGAAGACCGCCCTGCGGATCATCGCCGTGTCGTTCGTCGCGCTCGCCGCGTACGTCGCCGTCGACGCCGTACGGGCGCTCACCGGTGACGGCGAGGCCGAGCGCTCCGTCCCGGGCATCGTGCTCGCCGCCCTGTCCCTCGCGGTGATGCCGTTCCTGTCCGCCGCGCAGCGCCGTGCCGGACGGGAACTCGGCTCCGCCTCCGCGGTAGCCGACTCCCGCCAGACCCTGCTGTGCACGTATCTGTCCGCCGTCCTCCTGGTCGGTCTCGTCCTCAACGCCACGCTCGGCTGGTCCTGGGCCGACCCGATCGCCGCCCTCGGGATCGCCGCCGTGGCGGTCAAGGAGGGGCGGGACGCCTGGCGCGGCGAGGGCTGCTGCGCCGCACCGCGCCAGGCGTCCGTCAGGGAGCCGGCCGCCGACTCGGGGGCCGCCAACGCGCGGGAGGACACTCAGGAAGGCACGCCGGAGGACGGCTGCGCGTGCCGTCCGGGCTGCTCGTGCTGCAACCCGGCCGGACGCCGCACGCGCCCCGCACCGACAGCGCGCCCCTGACCTTCGCGCACCTCAACGGGTCACCCGTCACCCATACAGCGCCACCCGCGGCAACACCGTCCCCTGCACCTCCGGCTGCACGGCAGTGACCCGGTACCGTTCCGTGAGCGTTTCCCCCGCGCTCAACGTCCGCCGCGCACCCATGAGTTCCGTGTACAGCGTCCCCGTCTGGCTGCCCACGGCCACGGGCTTCCAGCAGCCGTGCCCCGTGCGCCGCTCCACCGTGACGTCCGACGGTGTCAGGTACGGGCCGGTGTCGGGGGACAGCACCAGGAGCTGCGGGGCGACCGTCACCGGCGTCGGACCGTCGTTGCGGTACGTGACCGTGAAGTCCCGGCTCCCCTCGGCCTGGAGCGGGCTCGGGGTCAGGTCGACGAAGTCGGTGGGTATGGCGGCCTCCCGCGTCTGCGACGTCGCGGGCGGCGGCGTGGCCGCCAGGGCGGGGCCGGCCGTGGTCAGGCCGATGGCGGCGACGGCGAGGGCCAGGAGGGTGAGCCTGAGACGGCGGTTTCTGAACGGCATGTGCGTCGGTCCTTCGGATTCGCTCGGGCGAACTGGGGGTGCCTGCACGGCCCTTGACCTGAAGGCGCTGCGGGGCCGCCGCGGTCATCGTAGGCAGTGGTGGAGCCGCCCGGATCAGCCATACGGCCGAGGCGGAAAACCGTCGCCGCCGCGTACGCTCCAGCCGTTCCGAAGGTGAACGGCTCGGCAACTACCGCCGGGTACCGCGGAGATGTGGTGGAAAGAGTCGCCGCAACAGGTCGCGCGCCCCGTCGGATTGGGCTAGACATGCGGCGGAACACGCCGGCATCAGGACGCGCCAGTCGGCGCATCCGCCCCAAGGGGGAACGGAAAGAGTGACCACACCCGACCACACCTCGCGCCACTCCGGCTCCGGAGCGCGCAGACGCATCCCACGGCTCAGAATCGCCCTGGCCACCGCGGCCGCCTTCGTCGTCGCCGGAAGCGGGGTCCAGGCGACGGCCGCCCAGCCCGCCGGGGCATCCACGGAACCGCCCGTGCCGAACCTCACCTGGTCCGACTGCCAGGGCGGGTTCGAGTGCGCGAACGCCGATGTGCCCCTGGACTACCGCGATCCGCAGGGCAGGACCATCGCCCTCGCGGTGATCCGCAAGAAAGCCTCCGACCAGGGCCGTAAGAAGGGCACCCTCTTCCTCCAGCCGGGAGGACCGGGCAACTCGGGCGTCGACTTCGTCCGCAACAACTACGCCGACCTGCCCGCCGCCCTGCGCGACTCCTTCGACGTCTTCGGGTACGACGTACGGGGCGTCGCCCGCAGCTCGCAGGTGGAGTGCTGGGACGACGCGACGTACACGAAGGCCATCCGGGAGGCCAAGGGCGCGCCCGGCCCGGAGGCCTACGACAACGCCGTGCGCCAGGGCGCCGAGTTCGACCAGGCCTGCCAGGACCGGGCGGGCGAGCTGCGGCCGTACGTCGGCACCGGGTACGTCGCCCGCGACATCGACCTGCTGCGCCAGGCCCTCGGCGAGGACCGGCTCACCTACTACGGCCGCTCCTTCGGCAGCTACATCGGCACCGTCTACGCGGCCATGTTCCCCGAGCGTGTCCGCGCCCTGGTGCTCGACGGCGCCTACGACCCCGAGCACTACGCGAACCACCCCTACGCCTACGACCGACCCCAGTACCTGGCCCTGGACGGCGCGATGAGCCGCTTCCTGGACTGGTGCGAGGCGGACCAGGCGACGTGCGGGTTCGGCGACGGCGACCCGCGGGCCGCGTTCGAGAAGCTCAAGGCCGACCTCGACGCCAACCCCGTACCGACGGCGGGCGGCGGCCAGGCGAACGGCTACACCGTCGTCTACCGCCTGATGTTCAACATCAACGAGGGCAAGGTCATCTGGCCGTCCCTCGGTGAGGCCCTGCGCAAGGCCCAGCAGCGCGACACCACCTCGTTCCTGCTCCGGCCGCCGTCCCCGGCCAGTTACGACTTCCTCAACCCGAACATCGTGGTCGAGTGCGTCGACAAGGACTACCCGCGCAACCCGGCCCGGCTGAAGCGGCAGGTCACCACCAACGCCAGGCTGGCCCCGCTGCTCGGCCCGGCCCTGGCGTACGGCCCGCCGCTCTACGACCACCAGCACGCCACCACGTGCGCCCAGTGGACCGGTGACAAGCCCAGCCGCTACGACGGGTCCTTCCGGGCCGAGGGCTCCGCGCCGATCCTGGTCCTCGGCACCACGGGCGACCCGGACACCCCGTACCAGGACGCGATCGCCCTGTCCCGGCAGTTGGACAACGGCCGGCTGCTCACGTTCCGGGCCGAGGGGCACACCGCCTTCGGGCGCAGCGCCTGCGCGACGGACGCCGTGACGAGCTACCTCGTCGACGGCAAGGTCCCGGCGCGTGGCACGACCTGCGCGGACGAGACCCAGCCGCCCTCCTCCACGCCGAAGACGGCCCCCGCGGGCACGACCCTCGGTGAGCTGCGCAACGGCGTCAACGAGCGGCTCGACCGCATCGGCACCCTGCGCTGACCCGCTCCGTCCCGGAACCCCGGACTCCCCGTTCCGCACGGGGAGTCCGGGGTTCCGGGGTCTTGACCCCCTCTTGTGGCAGGCCCTACAACTGACACCCGGTAGAAACCGTTTACTACCTGTTTGCCGAGAGGGGTCCCGTGATGAGCCCGACCAGAGGGTCACGCGTGCAGGAAGAGCCCACGCCGGGCAGAGCGGCCGCGCGACCGGCCCCGGCCTCCCGCCGGACGGTGCTGAAGGGCGCCGCCGTCACCGCCGGGCTGGCCGCCACGGGCCTCACCACGGCCGGGCCCGCCCACGCCGCCCACGCCGCCCACGCCGCCGACGACGGCCGCCCGGAGAGCGTCACCGCCCGCATGGGCGGCACCTCCATCACCCTCGCCCTCGCCGGGGGCGCCCTGCGCTGGTCGGCTCGGCGCGGCGGCAGGACCGTCATCGACGACTCCGCCCTCGGCCTCCGGCTCGGCGACGGCACGGTCCTCGGCAACGATGTCAGGGTGACCGGCCACCGGTTCGACACCCGCCGCACCACCTGGACCCCGGTCTACGGCCGCAACGCGACCGTCACGGACCTCTACCAGGAGCAGTGCTGGGACCTCCAGGACCGCGCCACGGGCATCCGCTTCGGCGTGCAGGTCCGCGCGTACAAGACGGGCGTCGCTCTGCGCCACCTCCTGCTCGACGAGGGCACCGCGACCATCGCCGAGGAGCTGACGACGTTCGTCTTCCCCGACGGCACGACCGTCTACAGCGCCCGCGACGAGAACGCCTACGAGCCGCTGGCCCCGGGCGCCCTACCCGTCACCGGCACCTCCACCACGGACACCGGCCCGCTCACCGACCTGCCGCTCACGGCGACGCTCGGCGACGGCCTCATCGCCTGCGTCTGCGAGTCCGACCGCGTCGACTACCCCCGGCTGATGCTGAGTTCGGTCCCGGGCGAGCCGAACACCCTCGCCGCCTTCCTCATGGAGCACACCGCCCGCGGCACCGGCCCGGTCGAGACGACGTCGACCGTCGCCACGCCCTTCGCCACGCCGTGGCGCGCGGTGGTCATCGGCGCCACGCACGCCGAACTCGTCGACAACGCCGAGCTGGTGCTCAACCTGGCCCCGCCGAACGCGCTGGCCGACACCTCGTGGATCAAGCCCGGCAAAGTGTTCCGCTGCGAGCTCTCCACCGCCGCCGGCCTCCAGGGCGTCGACTTCGCGGTGGCCCGGGGCCTGGAGTACATCGAGTACGACGCCGGCTGGTACGGCCCGGAGTTCACCACCCCCGACGCCACCAGGCCGATCCCCGCGATCGACCTCCCCGCCGTCATCGCGTACGCCACGAGCAAGGGCGTCGGCGTCTTCCTCTACGTCAACCGGCTCGCGCTGACCGACGCGGACTCGCTGTTCGGCCTGTACAAGAGCTGGGGCGTGCGGGGCATCAAGCTCGGGTTCATCAACGACGGCACGCAGACGATGACGAACCAGATCGTCGACTGGGCGAAGACGGCCGCGAAGTACGAGCTGCTGATCGACATGCACGACGACGTCCGGCCGTTCGGCTACGAGCGGACCTACCCGAACTGGATCAGCCTGGAGGGCGTGCGCGGCAACGAGCAGTTCCCGACGGCCGCGCACAACGTGACGCTGCCGTTCGCCCGCAACGTCGGCGGCCCGATGGACTACACGATCTGCTACGGCCAGTCCCGCGACAAGACGACCAACGCCCACCAGATGGCGATGGCCGCGGTGTACTACCAGCCCCTCAACTTCCTCTTCTGGTACGACAAGCCGTCCAAGTACAACAACCCGGCCAACTGGCCCGGGCTGCCCTGGTTCAACGCCGTCCCGGTGACCTGGGACGAGAGCCGCACCCTGGCCGGCTCGATCGGCGAGTACATCGCGGTGGCCCGCCGCAGCGGCGCCGACTGGTACCTGGGCGCGATGACGAACGAGTCGTCCCGCACCCTGTCCCTGCCCCTGTCCTTCCTCGGCAGCGGCACCTACACGGCGACCGTCTACGCCGACGGCACCCCGGCCGCGAGGCCGTACCAGACGCCGGTCGTGGTGAGCACCCGCACCGTCACCGCCGCCGACACGCTCGACGTGGCCATGGCCCCGGCGGGCGGGCAGGCGATCGTCCTCAGGCCGAACTGACCGACCGGCCGCGGGGGTTTTCCCCCGGGCCCGGGTCCACCGACCGGTGGACGGCAGGTTCAACCGACTGCCTCTGTCGGCCAACTGCCCAGGTCAGCAAGGCTTTCGTGCATGAACTCACTCACTGTGCGCGTGGCGCGCTGGAGCGCCCGGCACCCCTGGCGGGCGATCGCCGGCTGGTTGGTGTTCGTGGCGCTGTGCCTGGGGGCCGGCAGTGCCGTCGGCACCAACAGCGCGAGGACGGCGGACTACCGGGTCGGCGAGGCCGGCCGTGCCGAGGCGCTCGCGGCCGAGGCCCGGCTGGAGCGCAGGGCCGCCGAGCAGGTGCTGATCTCCTCCCGTTCGGGCGGTGCCCTCGACGAGGGTGCCGCCCGGGCCGCCGCGAAGGACCTGACCGACCGGATGCGCCGGGTGCCCGACGTGGCCGGCGTGGCGGACCCGCTGCTGTCCGACGACCGCCGGTTCCTCATGGTCGAGGTGTCCCTGAAGGGCGGGGAGCGGGACGCCAAGGACAAGGTCGACGCGCTCCTGGCGCAGACGGCGGCGGTGCAGCAGGGCCATCCCGGGCTGCTGCTGGAGGAGACCGGAAGTCCCTCCGTCAGCAAGGGAGTCGACCGGCAGCGCAGCGACGACCTGGCGCTCTCGGAGGCGATCACCCTGCCGGTCACGCTGGTCACGCTGCTGATCGTGTTCGGGTCGGTGACCATGGCCGGGGTGCCGCTGCTGCTGGCGCTGTCGTCGATCGCCGCCGCGGTCGGGCTGTCCATGGTCGTCTCGCACGTGTCGCCCGACGCGGGGGTCGGTACGAACGTCATCCTGATGATCGGCCTGGCGGTCGGCGTCGACTACACGCTCTTCTACCTCAAGCGCGAGCGGGAGGAACGGGCCCGCTCCGGCGGGCGGCTGGGCTCCGAGGCACTGGTGGAGCTGGCCGCGGCGACCTCGGGCCGCGCGGTCGTGGTCTCCGGGCTCGCGGTGGTGGCCACCACGGCGACGCTGTACCTGGCCTCCGACGTGATCTTCTCGTCCCTCGCGACCGGCACGATCGTGGTCGTCCTGGTCGCGGTGGCCAGTTCGCTGACGGCCCTGCCCGCGCTGCTCGTCAAGCTCGGGCAGCGGGCGGAACGCCGGGCGCGGCGGCGGGCCGAGCGCGGCAGGCCGGCGCGGCGGGTGCGGGGCGAGAGCGGCGGCGGCCGGATCTGGGGCGCCCTGCTGCGTCCCGCGGCCCGGCATCCCCTGGCCACCCTGTGCGTCTCGGTCCTCGCCCTGCTCGCGCTCGTCGTCCCGCTGGCCGGACTGAAGATCACCGAGATGAGCCGGGACACGCACTCCCGGGACATCCCCGCGATGCGGGTGTACGACCGGCTCAACGAGGCGTTCCCCGAGCAGCGGGTGACGCACCAGGTCGTCGTGCGGGCCGACGCCTCCCGGTCGGGGGAGGTGGGCGCCGCCCTGCGCGAGGTCGCCGAACGAGCCGACGCCGACCCCCTGTTCACCGGCGCCGCACGCATCCGCGCCGCGTCCGACGACCGCACCCACACCCTCGAACTGAAGGTGCCGCACCTCGGCAACTCCGACGAGGCGTACGACTCGCTGGACCGGTTGCGGGACGACTTCCTGCCCGCGACCGTCGGCCGGATCACCGGCGCCGAGTACGGCGTGAGCGGCGACGTCGCCCGCTACGCCGACTATCCCGCCCACCAGAACGGCAAACTGCCCCTGGTGCTGGCCGCGTTGCTGCTGGTGACGTTCGCGATGACCGTGTACGCCTTCCGCTCGGTGGTGCTCGGGCTGCTCGGCGTCGCCCTGAACCTGCTGTCCGCGGCGGCGGCGCTGGGGCTGCTCGTGCTGGTCTTCCAGGGGACGTGGGCGGAGGGCCTGCTGGACTTCGACTCCACCGGGTCGATCGGGTCGCGCGTGCCGCTGTTCCTCTTCGTGATCCTGTTCGGGCTCTCGATGGACTACCAGGTGTTCGTGGTGAGCCGGATCCGGGAGGCGGTGCTCGCGGGCGTGCCCACACGGCGGGCCGTGCTGGACGGCATCCGCTCCTCGGCGAGCGTGGTGACCAGCGCGGCGGTGGTGATGACGACGGTGTTCGCCAGTTTCGTCTTCCTGCACATCATCGAGATGAAGCAGATCGGCTTCGTGCTGGCGGCGGCCGTGCTGATCGACGCGTTCGTGGTGCGGGTCATGGTGCTGCCGGCGGCGATGCTGCTGCTCGGGGAGGCGACCTGGTGGCCCTCACGGTCCGCGGTCACTCCGGCTCCGGAGAAAAGCCCCGCCTCGCGTGCGGCGGCCGACGTACGTTGACCCTCATGACCGCTCTCGCCGGGTCCACCGCCGACGCCTTCTGGGCGACGTCACTGCGCCGCTGGAACACGGTGTGCTGGCTGCTGTTCGCCGTGATGGCCGTCGGGCTGGTCGCCATCGACCGGCCCGGCGGGAGCAAGTACGCGGCGCTGGCGCTGCTGGGCGGCATGGTGCTCTGCTACGCGGTCCTGGACCGCTTCCCGAACAACCCCGTCGTACGGCCGCACGTCTACCTGTGGGTGCTGGTGGTCGCGCTGGGCGGGCTGGCGTATCTGCGGGGCAACTACGCGGCGCTGTTCATGGTGACGCTGCCGCACTACTGGATGTTCGGGCGGACGCCGAGGGCCTCGATGGTGTTCCTGGGGCTCGCCACGGGCGCGACCCTGGCCGGGTCCGTGCTGCGGGAGGACGGCTGGAGCATCGGCTTCTTCACCGAGACGCTCGTGTCCACGCTGATCGTCGTCGCCGTGGGGGCGCTGATCGGGCTGTGGGCGCGCTCGGTGGTCGCGCAGAGCGCCGAGCGGGCCGAGCTGATCGCCGAACTGGAGCAAGCCCAGGCCGAGTTGACCGAGGCGCACCGGCGCCAGGGCGCGGCGGACGAACGGGAGCGCATGGCACGCGAGATCCACGACACCCTCGCCCAGGGTTTCGCCTCGATCATCGTGCTGGCCGAGGCGGCCCGGGCGGGCCTCGGCTCCGAACCGGCCCGCACTGCGCAGCAGTTGCGGTCGATCGAGTCCACCGCGCGGGAGAACCTCGCCGAGGCCCGGGAGCTGGTCGGCTCGGCCCAGCGGCCCGGCCAGGCGGCCGCCGGTCCGGTGGCCCGCACCCTCCGCCGCATCCTGGACCGCTTCGCCGAGGACACCGGCCTCACCGTCGACGCCGACCTGGCCGACCTGGAGTGCGACCAGCAGACCCGGATCGCGCTGCTGCGCTGCACCCAGGAGTCCCTGGCCAACGTGCGCAAGCACGCCCGCGCCTCCACGGTCGGGGTGGTCCTGGCCCGGCAGCCGTACGGCGTGGAGCTGGAGATCACCGACGACGGGACCGGGTTCGTGGTGGAGGAGTCGACGGGCTTCGGCCTGGACGGCATGCGCAAGCGGCTGGCGGAGCTGGGCGGGAGGCTGACGGTGACGAGTTCGGTGGGCGACGGGACACGGGTGCAGGCGCTGATCCCCCTGGGGGTGCGGGCATGACCGAGGGACCGCTCCGGGTGGTCATCGCGGACGACCACACGGTCATGCGGGCCGGCGTCGTGGCCCTCCTCGCCTCCGACACCGGCATCGAGATCGTCGGCGAGGCGGGCGACGGCAGCGCCGCCCTCACCCTCGTCGAACGCCACGGGCCGGACGTCGCCCTGGTCGACCTGCGGATGCCGGTACTGGACGGAGTCGCCACGACGACCGAGATCGTGACGCGCTTCCCGCACACCCGCGTGCTGATCCTGACGACGTACGACACCGACGCGGAGATCGAGCGCGCGGTGGAGGCCGGGGCGATCGGCTACCTCCTGAAGGACACCACCCGCGAGCAGCTGGCCGACGCGATCCGCGCGGCGGCACGCGGCGAGACCGTGCTGGCTCCCCGGGTCGCCGAACGCCTGGTCGCCCGCATGCGCCAGCCCGTCCAGATCCCGCTCACGGCCCGCGAGGAGGACGTCCTCGACGCGGTCGCGGACGGCCTCACCAACGCCGAGATCGGCCGCCGCCTGGTCATTTCGGAGGCCACGGTGAAGACCCACCTGCTCCGCCTGTTCGCCAAACTCGACGTCAACGACCGCACGCGGGCGGTGGTGGTGGCGATGGAACGGGGGCTGCTGCGCAGGCCGTCCGGCACGGAGGGCGCCTGACGGGGCGGCGGCTCCTGGGTGAGCCGGGGACCGCGCGCGATGCTCGTGCCCATCACGCCCCCGCCGACGATGACGACGTCGGCGATGCGGGGGACGGTGGGGAAGCCGGGTGTGGAGAAGACGGGTGAGGAGGTCAACGGGCCGGTCAAGGGGCCATCCCTTCCGGGGCCCTGCGCGTCGGGAGGCCATCGTGCGCCGGACCGGCCCCCGGCGTCGACAGGACGTCGACAGGGCGGCACCCGCCTTCCTCCCGGGCGACTTTGCCATCTCTTTACAACCCGCCCGGTCCCCGCCTCGTCTCTCCGCACGACCTGTCACCCGAACTGGGAGTGCGACTCCATGCGCCGAACCGTCCTCAGCGTCCTGGCCCTCACGGGCACCGCCGTCCTGATGGGCACGGGGCCCGCTTTCGCGAGCGGTACGACGGCCCCGAGCCCGGTCCCGGCGTCCGGGGCGCCCACCGCCCGACCGGCGGAGAGCGCCGTACCGACGCCCAGCGCCGAACCGGCCCGCCCCGCGCCCGGCGCCGAACCGACCCGGACACCGGCGCAGAGTGCCGAGCCGACCCCGGCACCGGCCGAGGACCAGGTCTCCGTCCGGCCGAGCGGCGCGCCCGACACCGGCGTGACGACGGCGTCCCAGGGGTCGGGGAGCGACGGCACGGCGATCGGCGCGGGTGCCGCCGCGGTGCTCGCCGTCGGCGGCGGCACGGTCTTCGTCGTACGCCGCCGCCGGGCCACCGGGGCATGACCGCGTTCTCCGGGCGCGCCTTCTCCCAGCGCGCGGTTTCCAGGAACGCGTTCCCCAGGCGCGTGTTCACGGCCGGGGCGCTGGCGTCCCTGGTGACGGCCTGCGGCGGCGGCTCCGCGACGCACGGGGGCGCCTCCCGGACGGCGCCCCCACCGGTCACGGCCGGGCGCAGGCGCTCCGCGGCCCCTTCAGTCCCGGTCCGGCTGCTGATCCCGGCGATCGGCGTCGACACCCCGGTGATCCGGCTGGGGCTGGCCGAGGACGGCACGGTGGAGGTGCCGCCGGTCACCGCCGACGACCGGGCGGGCTGGTACCGGCACTCGCCGCCGCCCGGCCGGACCGGCCCGTCGGTGATCCTCGGCCACGTCACGGTCGGCCGGTACGGCGACGGCGTCTTCCGCCACCTGGCCCGGCTGCGCCGCGGCGAGCGGATCGTGGCGCGCCTGGAGAACGGCACGGCGGCGGAGTTCGCCGTCACGGCCGTACGCACGGTCCCGAAGAACGACTTCCCGGCGGACGACGTCTACGGGAACGTGGACCGACCGGAGCTGCGGCTGATCACGTGCGGCGGAGCGCGGACCGACGAGGGATACGCGGACAACGTGATCGTGTTCGCCGCGCTGCGCGGCGCCGGGTCCCCCACCCCTGGAGAGCGTTGAAACGGTCCCGCGAGAAGGCCGCGTCCGAGCTGTTCGCCGCCCTCTACCCGCGCCTCGCCGGCTGGTGCCGCCGTCTCGTCGACGACGACGAGACGGCGCACGAGATCGCCTCCGAGGCGTTCACCCGGCTCTGGGCCCGCTGGACGAAGGTGGAGGAGCCCCGCGGCTTCCTCTACGTCACCGCGGCCAACCTCGTCCGGGACCACTGGCGCAAACTGGAGCGCGAGCGCCGGGCCCTGCACCGCGTCACCTCGGAAGCCGCCGTACGCCCCCACCCCGAACAGGCCGACCCGTCGGTGCGGCTGCTCGTGCAGTCGCTGCCGGAGCGACTGCGCGTCCCGATCCTCCTCCACTACTACGCTGACATGCCGATCCGGGAGGTGGCCGTGCTCACCGGACGCAAGGAAGGAACCGTCAAGGCCGACCTGCACGCGGCCCGGGAACTGCTCCGCGTCCACCTGAGGAGAAGCCTTGACCACACGCCTTGACGACGACCCGGGCGACGCGGGGACCGGCCCCGAGGACCCGCTCGCCGTGATCCTGCGCCCCTCCTCCCCCGACTACCTGGGCGCGCCGCCCGGCCGGTTCGAGGCGGTCCGCCGCAGGGCCTCCCGCCGGCGCCTGCTGCGCACCGTGGCCGGAGCCGGTGTGTGCTGCGCCGTGGCCGCCCTCATCGCCCTGCCGCTGCGCCACACGGCACCGGAGCGTCCCGCGACCCCGACGATCCCCATGGCCCCGCCCACGCGCACGGCACCGCCCGCCCCCTCGGCGTCCCCCACCCCGGAGCCGCGCCCGTCCGAGTCCCGCGCACCGGCCGCGGACTCGCCGCGGCCCGGCACCGAGAGCCCCCGCCCCGGCAGCGAGAGTCCCCGCACGGCCGGCCCCGCCACCCGCGGCCCCGGCGAGCCGACCGGTACGACGGCCCCGTCCCGCGCACCCTCGGCCGTCCCGACCTCGGCGGAGTCCGTCCCGACGGGGGCCCGTCCCGCCACGGACCAGCGGTCGGCGGCCGACAGCGGGTGACCGGCGCGCCGGGCCGGCTCAGCCGCCCGTGCCCGGACCCGGCTCAACCGCCCATCCCGGGGCCCGGCTCAGCCGCCCGTCCCCTGCCGCCGCACCCGTTCCGCCACCTCGCCCGCCTCGGTCTCCCACCACGGCCGGACCAGTTCGGGAGCCCCTGCCGCGCCGGCCGGGCGGGCGGCCGGTACGAGTTCGCCGTCCAGCCGGGCGTCCAGTACGGCGGTCTGGGCGCGCTCGGCCCGCACCCACTGGGCGAGGACCGTCAACAGGAACGGCAGCGCGACCAGTTCGGAGACGCCCAGCATGGCGCCGCCGCCGATCTGCTGGTCGTGGTGGACGTCGGGGGACCAGGGCGGCGCGTGGTGCAGGTACCACGCGCCCGCGATCAGCGTGCCGTGCGTCATGACCACCAGCCCCGGGAGCGCGTCGACCACGCCGTCCACGAAGACCAGGGCCGCCCGCACGGGGTGGGTGCACCAGGCGGGCAGGGCCTGCTCGCGGGTGAGCACCGGGAGGACGAAGAGGCAGCCCGCCGCCAGCAGGTGCAGGTACATCAGCTCGTGCAGCCAGCCCACGCGCAGGGCGGTGGCGAAGTACGGAGTGAGGTAGACGGACAGCTCCGTGGCCAGTACCAGGACGGTACTGACCAGCGGGAACGTCACTACCCGGACCAGGCGGCCGGTCAGTGCCCGCCGCACCCGCCGCGCCCCGCGCCCGGGCAGCGCCTCGACCGCGAGCCGCAGCGGGTCGCCGAGGGCGAGGCCCAGCGGCGCGAGCAGGTCGAGCGCGACGTTCTGCACGGCGGCGGGCCAGAACAGCTCGTGGTCGTAGACGGCCAGGCCGGACATCGTGGCCACGACGACGGTCCCCAGCCCGAGCACCACGAAGGCGGCGAGGCGTCCGAGCGGCCAGGTCCCGCCCCGCCCGCGCACCCGCGCGACGCCCCACACGTAGAGCCCGCCCAGCACCACGACCAGCACCAGCGCGGGGACGTCCCACCGCCACGATCCCAGCAGCCGCCCGACGGTCGGCTCCGGCAGATGTCCGCCCACGATGTTCCTCGCCTCTTCCCTGTCGGCCTGTCGGCCAGGGCGGACGGTAGCCGCGGAAGGTCAATTCAGGGTGAGAAGGACTCGTTTTGCGGAACCTTTGCCCGTGGGCCGGGCGTTGGACGGGTGTGCGCGCGTGAGCGAGTGCGCCAGTTGATGCTGACGAATACCGAGGTGGCGGCAATGGCAGTGTGGGACCGGCTCAAGGACCAGGCCAAGGCTCTCCAGCAGGGTCAGGCCGGGCGAGGCGCGACGCCCGGCGGGCACAGTGGCGGACACGGCGGCGGGACGAGGTCCGGCGGCGGGAGCAAGGCCCAGCTGGTCGGCCTGCTGAAGACGCAGCTCGGCTCGCTGAAGAACGAGTTGAAGAGCGGTGCCTACCGGGACGCGAGCATGGCGGTGTGCGCCCTGGTCGCGGCGGCCGACGGGACGGTGGATCCGGCCGAGCGCCAGCAGGTCGAGTCGATGATCCTGAGCAACGACGTCCTGCAGAACTTCCCGCCGGAGCAGCTGCGCCAGCGCTTCAACAAGCACGTGGACCAGCTCACGCACAACTTCCAGCACGGCAAGGCCGAGGCGATGCAGGAGATCGCCAAGGCCGCCAAGAAGCCGACCGAGGCCCGGGCGGTGATCCAGACCGGCATGGTCATCGCCGGTGCCGACGGCCACTTCTCCCAGGCCGAGGCGATGGTCCTGCGCGAGGCCTGCGCGGCGCTGGGGGTGAATCCCGCCGAGTTCCAGCTCTGAGCGAGCGGCGGGCCGCGCGGTGCCTCAGGGAGCGCGCAGGGCGTCCACGGCCAGGCGGGCCGCCGTGCCGATGACGGCGTCGGCGGCGGGCAGCAGCGCGGAGGTCCGGGCGGTGCGCGTGAAGACGGCGACGGCGTAGCGGCCCCCGTCGGGGTACTCGACGACGCCGACCTCGTTGCGCACGGTCGGCAGGCTGCCGGTCTTGCCCGCGACGTGCACGTCGTCGAAGGGGAAGCCGGAGGCCATGCGGTGCGGCCACACCTGGAGCCCCAGGAGGCGGCGGACGGCCGCGCCGTGCTCGGGCGGGCACGCCTCGTCGCGCCAGACGGCGGCGAGCAGCCGGGTCATGTCGCGCGGGGTGCTGCGGTTGGTGCGGGCCGGGTCGAGCGCGCGGAGCCGGGTGACGACGTGCGGGTCGGCGAGCGCCCCGGCACCACCGGGCCCGGCGTCCTCCTTGATGGTGGCGAGGAGTTCGCCGAAGGTGTGGACGGCGCGGGTGCGGGTGAGCCCGAGCCGGGCCGTGGTGCGGTTGACGGCATCGAGACCGACGCGCCCCAGCAGCAGGTCGGCGGCGGCATTGTCGCTGACGGCCATCATCAGGTACGCGAGGTCCCGCAGGGACAGCCGGGCGCCGTCGAGCATGGCGGCGAGCCCCGTCGGTCCGGTGGTGCGGCCCTCCGGCGGGCAGTCCACCTGCTCGGTGAGGTCCAGGGTCCCCGCCGCGGCCTGCTCGTGCAGCGCGACGAGCAGACACAGCTTGTGGACGCTGGCGGTGCACACCGGCTGGTCCGCACCGGCGTCGAGCTGCGCGCCGGTGTCGATGTCGACGGCGTGCAGCCGGCCGGTGACCCCGGCGTCGGCGAAGGCCGCGTGGATGCGGGCGAGGGCGTCGGTCACAGCCAGTACTCCGAGGCCGGGCGCAGATGGAGCGGGCGGGAGGGCAGGTCGGGGGTCGCGCCGGCGGTGGTGCGCAGCGCGTGCGTCGCGGCCCCGGCGAAGGCGGCCACGGCGGGGTCACCGCGCCCCTCGGGCCAGGCGACGGAGTGCCGCAGGGCGAGCGGCGCCCCGGTGAGGGGTCGCCAGACGACGCTGGAGTCCGGGCCCTGGCCGGGGTCCTCCGCCCCGTCGCCGTGCGCGTCACGCGGGCCGAAGGCCACCGCCCGCGCCGACAGCACCAGTCCGCGGACGAAGCTGGCGCCCTGGGCGTGGCGGACGGCGGGCGGGGTGTAGCCGTTGCGGGCGCAGGTGGTCAGCAGGTCGTCGTAGACGGCGGGGGCGGCGGGGCGCGGGAAGAGGATCAGGTCGTGGCCGGTGAGGGAGGCGAGCGGGACCGAGGGCAGCCCGGCCGGCGCCGCGTCGCCCGGCAGCAGCACGCCCAGTTCGCGCCGCAGCACCGGGCCGAGCTCCAGGCCGGAGACGTCGCAGGGGTGGTGGATCAGCCCGACGTCCAGCTCGTGCGCGGCGAAAGCGGCCAGTTGCTGGGCGGTGGACAGCTCGTGCAGTTCCAGTTCCAGGCCGGCGGCGCCCTCGGTGAAGCCCGCCAGCAGCGCGGCGACCGTCCGGCCGGACAGGTCCGGGGGCAGCGCGGCCCGCAGCAGGCCGGTCTCGCCGTCGCGGATGCGGCGCGCGGTGGCCATCAGCGCCTCGGAGCGGGCCAGCACCTCCCGCGCCTCGGCCAGCAGCAGCGACCCGGCCTCGGTGATGGTCACCTGACGGCTCGTGCGCTCGAAGAGGCGGACGCCCAGGTGCCTCTCCAGGCGCTGGATGCGCTGCGAGAGGGGCGGCTGGGCCATGCCCAGGCGAGCCGCGGCACGGCCGAAGTGTGACTCTTCTGCAACAGCCACGAAGCACTCCAGGTGCCGCACCAGGTCCACGAGCAGCGATCATATCGACTGGATATTGATCCGACACCGATACCGGTCTTGGACAGGATGCCGAGCCGCTGCTGTCCTCGGTGCATGGACACTCATGCCGACCACACGGGCGTCACCACCGGCACAGCGCGACCGCGCCGCAGGGCCCCGCGGGCCGTCGTCGCCGGGGCGGTGGTGCTCGCCGCCGTCGCGGGCGGGGCGTACGCGGCCGGACTCGGGCCCTTCGCGCGGGACACCGGGCCCGACCCCGCCGCGGGGAAGCAGGCCCGTGCCTTCCTCGCCGACTGGGCCGCCGGCCGCATGCCGAGCGCGGCGGGCCGTACGACCAACCCGGATACGGCCGAGCGCGTGCTGGACAGCTTCACCGCCGGACTCGACATCGACGGGCCCAGGCTCACGGCCGGGTCCCCGGCCGAGGCCGAGGACGGCACGATCACCGTCCCGTTCACCGCCAGGATGCCCGTCACCGGCCTCGGCACGTGGACGTACCGGTCCGAGCTGCCGCTGCGCGAGCAGGGCGACGGCTCCTGGAAGGTGGACTGGACACTGTCCCTCGTCCACCCGCGTCTCAGCGACACCGAGAAGTTCCGCCTGGAACGGGAGGAGACGAAGCCCCCCGAGGTCATCGACCGGCAGGGGACGACCATGACCGGCGACGCGTACCCCTCCCTCGCGCCCCTCATGACCCGGCTCGGCGGAGGCGACAGCACCGGCTCGGGCGCGCGCGGCGCCATCCGCCTGGTCGACCGGGCCACCGGGAAGGTGGAGCGCACGGAGGCCACGTTCGGCGCGCGGACCGTCCGGGACGACGGCCCCGTGCGCACGACCCTCGACGCCGACTGGCAGGCCGCCGCCGAGAAGGCCCTCGCCGCCCACGCCGACGGCAGGAACGCCGCGCTCGTCGCCCTGCGCGTCGACGACGGCGAGATCCTGGCCGTCGCCAACTCCCCGTCCTCCGGCTTCAACCGCGCCCTCTCCGGCACCTACGCGCCCGGCTCCACCTGGAAGGTCGTCACCAGCAGCGCCCTGCTGCTCAAGGACGCCGTCGCGCCGGACGACGTCGTGGACTGCCCCAAGTACCTCACGGTGGGCAAGCGGTTCCAGAACGTGGAGCTGTCCGAGCATCCGGGCGCCACCTTCCGCAAGGACTTCACCGAGTCGTGCAACACCGCCTTCATCAGCCTGCGCGACCGGCTCGACGACGGGGAGCTGGGCGACGTGGCCCGCACCTACTTCGGCGTGGGCCAGGAGTGGCACATCGGGGCTCCCTCGTACGACGGCGCGGTGCCGGTGCCGAAGGACGAGACGGAGAAGGCCGCCTCGATGATCGGGCAGGGCCGCGTGCAGGCCAACCCGCTGATCATGGCGTCCGTCACCGCGACAGCCGTCTCCGGCACCTTCCACCAGCCCTCGCTCACCGACGGCACCGAGGACACGACCGAGACGACACCGCTGCCGAAGGACGTCGTCACGCGGCTGCGCGAGATGCTGCGGGCCACCGTCACCGACGGCACCGCGAAGATCCTCGCCGACCTGCCCGGCGAGATCGGCGCCAAGACCGGCACCGCCGAGGTGTCCGACGAGCAGGACAACAACGGCTGGCTCGTCGCCCACCGCGGCAACGTCGCCGTCGCCTGCGTCGTCGAGGAGGGCGTCACCGGCGGCGGCTCCGCCGGGCCGGTCGTGCGCGGCCTGCTGGCCGCCGTGCCCGGCGACCCCGAGTGACGGCGAGCGAGACCGCAGCGACAACCCCGCTGAAACCGCAGTGGAAACCGCGGTGAAAACCGCAGTGAATGGAGCACCCCGCATGTCCGCCGACCGGTCCGCCTCCACCCGCCGCGCCTTCCTGGCCGCCGCGACCCTGCTCCCCCTCGCCGCCTGCGGCACGGACGACCCGCCCGCCGACCGCGCCGGGCGGTCCGCCCCGGCCACCCGGTCCGCCCCGGCGCCGAGCCGCCCGCCGGTACACCGCCCCCGGCTGGCGGACCTGGAGCGCGCGTACGGCGCCCGGATCGGGGTGCACGCCCTCGCGACCGGCACGGGCGCCACGGTCGTGCACCGCGCCGACGAGCGCTTCGCGTTCTGCTCGACCTTCAAGGCCCTGGCCGCCGCGGCGGTCCTGCACCACCGCTCCCCGCACGACATCGACCGGCGCGTCACCTACACCCGCGCCGACCTGCGCTCCACCACCCCGATCACCGGCAGGCACCTCGCGACCGGCATGACCCTCCGCCAACTCTGCGACGCCGCCGTCCGCTTCAGCGACGGCGCGGCCGGCAACCTGCTGATGCGCGACATCGGCGGCCCCGCGGCACTCACCGCCTACCTGCGCCGGCTCGGCGACGACGTCAGCCGCATGGACCACTACGAGCCCGAACTGCACGACGTCCCGCCGGACGACCCCAGCGACACCACCACCCCGCGGGCGATCGCCACCGACTTCCACCGGCTCCTGCTGGGCACCGCCCTCCCGGCCCGCGACCGCGCGCTGCTCATGGACTGGCTCTCCCGCAACGCCACCGCCGTCGGCGCCCGCCGCATCCGGGCCGGACTCCCCCGGGGCTGGAAGGTCGCCGACAAGACCGGCACGGGCGACTACGGCCGGGCCAACGACATCGCGGTCGTCCACCCGCCCCGCGCCGAGCCGCTCGTCCTGGCCGTGATGACCGACCGCCCCGGCCGCGACGCCGAGCCGTCGGACGCCGTGATCGCCGAGGCGACCCGGCGGACCGTCGCCGCCCTGGGCCTGTGACACCGGACCGGGGTCTATAACGGGGGCCATGATCTATCACGTCGTACCGCAGACCGACTGGAACACCGCCCCCGACCGGCCCTACGCCCCCGCCTCCCTCGCAGAGGAGGGCTTCGTGCACTGCTCCCCCGACGAGGCGACCACGCTGGCCGTCGTCAACGCCTTCTACCGGGACGCGCCCAGGCCACTGCTGGTCCTCGCCCTCGACGAGGCGCGGCTCACCGCGCGGGTGGAGTGGGAGGCGGCGGCCCCCGCCCCGCCGCCCGGCGTCGGCGGCGACACCCTGTTCCCGCACGTCTTCGGCCCCCTCGACCGGGACGCGGTCGACCACGTCCTGGAGGTGCGGTGGGACGGGGCGGGCCGGGCTTCGGACCTGAGTACGACAGGATGACCGGGTGACCGATCAGGAAACCCCTCCCGCCGCTCCCGCTCCCGCCCTGCGCCCGATCGGCGGCGCGGCCCGCTGTGCCGTCGTGGGCCTCGGGCTCGCCTCGCTCGCCTGGGCGGCCCGGGCGGTGTGGCACGTCCGGCTCGCCCGCGCCGGGCAGCCGGCGTCGGGACCGCCGGACCAGGGCGGCGGAGTGCACCGCCCCCTGACCGCGCTGGAGGACTCCTACCACCTGGTCGCGTCCCTGGGCAGCGCCGTCACGGCCGTGTGCGCGGTCGCGTTCCTGCTCTGGCTGGACCGCGTGCGGGACAACGCCCGGGCCCTGTCGGGCACGGAACCGCGCTACGGGTACCACTGGCTCTTCCTGGGCTGGATCGTGCCCGTCGGGAACCTCTGGATACCCCGAGGCATCGTCGCGGACGTCCACCGGTCGGTCTTCCCCGACCGGCGGCTGCCGTCCGTCGTGAACTGGTGGTGGGGCCTGTGGCTGGCCGGCCTGGCCGGCGGCGTGGGACTCGTCTACTCCGACTCCCACGACGAGGTCATCGCCCGCGCCTACACCGGCGTCCTGCCCCTGCTCGCCGCCGACCTGGTGATCATCGCCGCGGCGGTGGCCGCCGCCCTCATGGTCCGTACGCTCACGGCGGCGCAACAGGGGCACATCGCCCGCAGGGGCTACTGACCGGTCCGGCGGGGCCGGTGCACCGACACGAGGAACGAGGCGGTCACCCGCACCGGTGTCCCCGACCCGGCGACCCGGTGCCGCAGTTCCTCGGTGTCGAGGTGGTGCGCGGTGGGGGTCATGGCCACCAGGCCGGTGACGTCCTCGGCCGTGAGGGTCATGGCGTACTCCAGCGGCTCCGGGCGGCCGGGCCGGAAGCCGGCCGACAGGGTGCGGCGCAGGCGTTCCTCCTTCCTGGCGTCGACCGCCAGCAGCCCGAGCGGCTCGTGCAGTTCGCGCAGGTGCCGGCGGGTGGGCGTGACGACGAGCAGGGCGCCGTCCGGGCGCAGGACGCGGTGGAACTCCGGGCCGTTGCGGGGTGCGAAGACGTTGAGCAGGAGGTGGGCGCAGCCGGTGCGGACGGGCCACGGCCGCCAGACGTCCCAGCCGGCGGCCTCCGCGCGGGGATGGGCGCGGGCGGTGGCGCGCAGGGCGGCGGCGGAGGTGTCCAGGCCGACGCCCAGGGCGCCGGGGAGGGCGTCCAGGACGGCGGCCAGGTAGTGGCCGGTGCCCGCGCCGGCGTCCAGCACGGTGGCGTCGGGCGGGGCCAGTTCGGTGGCGAGGTCCGCGAGGGTGCGGGCGAGCGGGTCGTAGTGCCCGGCGCGGAGGAAGGCGGCGCGGCAGCGGACCATGTCGGCGGAGTCGGCGCTCGTCGCCCGCGACCGGCCGGTCAGCAGGCTGACGTAGCCGTGGCGGGCGAGGTCGAAGGTGTGCCGGCCGGGGCAGCGCAGGGCGCCGTCGGCGCGTTCGAGGCCGGCTCCGCACAGGGGGCAGGTCAGGATCGTCAGCAGCCGGTCGGACGGGCGGCGTCGGCCGGTGCCCGTGGGCAGGGGTGGCATGGGTGCTCCTCGGAGCGCGGCGCGGCGCGACGGGGCGCGGGGCCGCGCGGGCGGTGGACGGTGAGTCGTCGGCGCCCGCGTCCGGCCGCGGCGCCCTCGGCGGGGCGTCGGTGGCGGCCGGTTGCGGACACGCCGAGGACGGCGACGTGAGCGGTCCACGTCGCCGTCCTCACCGCCGCGTCAGAGGAAGGAGTGCGGCAGGGCGTTGTGTGCCGGAGCCATGCGTCCAGGCTACTGGGCGCCGCCGAACGTCACCACGAGCCGCCCGTCCGAGGCGAAGGACCAGCGCAGGGCACCGGCGTAGGAGGAGCAGCGGGAGCCGTTCGTGCCGGACCAGAACTGGTTCGAGCCGTCGGAGTCGCCGATGATCCGGTCGTTGGAGCCGCTGTCGCACGAGGTGTTGGTGCGGAACACCGACGTGCTGCCGGAGTCGAAGTTGAAGTTGCGCTGCTCGTTGCCGACGCCGACGTTGTCCGAGATCTGCATCGTGCCGGTGTTGCGGTTGTAGGTGAAGCCGTGCTTGCCGTTGCCGTAGGCGATGTTGCGGCGCACGACGTGGGGGACGGCGATGTCCTCGCCGCCGAGCTTGTAGCCGTTGCGGTCGCCGTTGCCGGCCTGGGAGCCGTCGCTGAGGGTGCCGTTGCCGAAGGCGAGGGAGTCCTCGATGGTCACCGCGCCGATGGGGCCGGTGTCGGACTTGGTGTACAGGTCGTAGCCGTCGTCGATGTTGTGGTGGGCGACGGTGTGGCGGAAGACGTTGCCGGGGCCGACGGTGAGCTTCGGGGCGAAGCCGTCGGCGTCCTCGCCGTCGGAGTCGGCGTTGTCGTGCGATTCCGCGCTGAGGATGAGGTTGTTGGACGGCCACTGGTCCTTCGGCGTGCTGGAGAGCGCGCGCGAGAGCTGGAGCCCGGAGTCGCGGTTGAAGCGGGTCACCGTGCGCTCGATGACGTTGTTGCTGCCGCTGAGGAAGATGCCGTTGTCGCCGGCCCGTTCGACGACGATGCCCTTGACGTGCCAGTACGAGGCGTTGACGGCGAGGCCTCGGTTGGCCGGGTCCTCGCTCTGGGCGGAGAAGTTCAGCACGGGTGTCTCGCCGGGGTGGGCGAACAGTTCCGTGCGGTCGCCCGCCGTGCCGTTCCTGCCCGCCGGGATGGTGACGGTCTGGGAGTGGCGGTACGTGCCGCCGCGCAGGTAGATGGTGCCGCCGGCGGAGATGCGGCTGATCGCGGAGGTGAGGGTCGTCGGGGCGGACTGGGTGCCGGCGGCGCCGTCGGTGCCGTTCGGCGCGACGTACAGGACCGGGCCGGTGGGCTGCGGTTCACTGCCGCCCGTCTCGACGTCGACGTAGTCGACGTTGGGCAGGCCGGCGGAGGTGGTCGGGCCGAGGCGGACGGTGTTGGCGCCCGCCCGCACCGGCACGGTGAGCGTCTTGGTGGCCCAGGTGCTCCACGCGCCGGTGCCCTCGAAGGAGGCCGTGCCGGCCGTCGTGCCGTTCACGGTGATGTTCGCGGGCCGTGCGGTGGTCGTGCCGTTGGCGAAGCGGATGTGCAGCGTCGCCGTGCCGGCGGCGGACGCGTTCACCGTGAACTGGGCGTAGCCGCCGGTGCCGTTGTCGCCGTTGCAGAAGCCGCTGCCGGAGAACCCGGCCCAGTCCGAGTCGATGGTGCCCGTGCAGACCGACGGCGAGGCCTCGGCCTCGTACCGGGTGGTCGCCGCCTGGGCCGGGGGGCCGGACACCGCGACGAGGGTGCCGGCCAGCAGGCCGGCGGACGCGATCACTGGTCTCAGTTGCATCGTTCGTCTCATCGTTCGTCTCCAAGAGGTGGGGTGCCGAACGGGGGCAAGCGCTTTCTGGCCGCAACGTAAGAGCCTGCCGTGGACGCGTCAATAGACCCGTACATGATTTCAATTCATGAACATGAACCCGAGGGACGGGAATCAGCCACCCGGAACGCCGACTGCCCGCACCCGGCGAACCGGGTGCGGGCAGTGAGATGACGCTACGTCAGGCGCGGTCGCGCCGGTGGAGCATCAGCCGTTGTCGCGCGAGCGGAGCCGCAGACGCGGACCGAACCGGAAGGCCGCGAAGCCCACCGCGGCCAGACCCGCCGCCGCCGCGAGCAGCAGGCCGATGCCGCCGGCGCCCGTGGAGGCGAGGCTGCCGGAGTCGAGGTTCGTCGACGTGCCGCCCGTGCTGGAGCCGCCGGTGCCGCCGGTCGTGCCGGAGGTGTCCGCGCCGGCGCTGGGCGAGGGGCTCGGGGTCGCCGAGGGGCTCGGGGAGCCGGAGGGGTCCGGGCTCGGGTCGCCGGAGCCGTCACCGGCGACGACCTCGACGGCGAACTGGGCCATGGCGTCGCCGACCGACGCGGCGACGGTGTAGGTGCCCGTGCCCTCGCCGGCGGTCAGGGCCGGCGCCGTGGCCTCGCCCTGCTCGTCGGTCTTCACGCGGACGACCTGCTCGCCGCCCTCGAAGCGGGGCGCGTCCTCGCTGTCGTCCTCGACACGGAACTCGACCTCCGTGCCGGCTGGTGCCGCGGCACCGGACTTGACCACCTTGGCCGTCAGTGCCTCGGCGAAGTCCTCGCCCTGTTCGGCCCGCTGGTCGTCACCGCCCGCCACGGACACGACGTAGGCCGACTTCTTCACCGTCACGGTGAAGAGCGTCGACACGCCGTCGACCTCCGCGCGGATGGCGAACTCGCCCTCCCGGGAGCTGCCGCCCGACTCGATCAGCGGGGACTGGGCACGGCCCCGCGCGTCGGTCGGCACGGCCAGCTTCGTGGTGTCGGCACCGCCCTTGAGGTAGAAGTAGGCGCCCAGCTTGTCCGGGTCCTCGATGGTGAAGGTGACGGAGGCGTTCTCGACCGGGTTGCCCGCCTTGTCCCGCGCCACCACGGCCACCGGGTCGGCGCCGCCGCCCGGCTGTGTGGTCTGGTCGGCGCCGGAGACCTGGACCAGCTCCGCGATCGCCGGGGTCTTCCACTGGAAGACGACGCGGCCGTGGCCGGAGCGGTCGGTGTTGACGCCGCCCTCGCCGATACCGCCGCGCACCGGCTCGCCGGAGCCCTGCCAGAACGGGTCGTCCTTCGCGGGGGGCACCGTGCGCTGGCCGCTGAGCAGTCGGGCGCCGGTCACCCGGTCCGGGTCGACGTAGCTGCTGCCGCCCCCGCCGCTGCCGACGGTACCCCGCTCCTCGTCGGCACCGCCGCCACCGCCGCCGCCCGCGTAGCCGGCGCCGCCGCCCCCGCCTTCGCCGCCGGAACCGGAGCCGCCCGCACCGCCCTTGCCGCCGCCGGACGCGTCGGCGCCCGAGGAGCCGTTGCCGCCGCCCGCGCCGCCGTTGGCACCGGCCGCGCCCTTGCCGCCGCGCTCGGACTCGGTGTCGTCCTGGCCGCGCTCACCGCCACCGGGGCCGCCCTGGCCGGTCTCGCCGTAGCCGTACCCACCGCCGCCGCCACCGGCGGCGATGAGCAGCGGCGTGCCGTTGCTCGTGCGGACGCCGCTGCTGTTGCCGCCGACGGCGGCGTTCGGGCCGCCGCCCTTGCCGCCGAGCGCGTCACCGAAGCCCTGCACGCCGACCGCGACCGACAGCCGCTCCCCGGGCGTGACGCCGAGCGAGCCCGCGGTGTAGCCGCCCGCGCCGCCGTTGGCGTGGGGGTTGCTCTCGCCGCCCTGGCCCCAGGCCCGCACGTCCAGCGCCGTGACGCCGGCCGGGACCTGGAACTCCTCGCGGGCACCGGTCGGATCGAAGAGCCGGCACCCGGAGAAGCCCGCCGTCGGCGTGCAGGTCTTCCCGGCGAGCACCTCGCTGCCGGCGGCCGTGGCGGCCGGCGCGCCCGACAGAGCCGTGCCGGCCGTCAGGGCCACGAAGGCCAGCGCGGCCGCGCCGCGCCGGAAGCCGGCGCGGCGCGGCACAACGGAATCGTGATGCATCAAGGAAACTCCCCAACTCGTCACAAGCTCCCCCCCTGGGAGCCAGACATCGCTCGATCAGAATCGAACAAGACTAGGGAGACACCTGATCAAACTTGAGGCTGCTGGTCAACTGAGAATGGTCGATTCCGGGCAGCAGTTCGGACAGCGCGCCCCGGGCGTCCCGCGTCGCGGGAGCGGCCGTGCCGGTGTCCGGGCAGAGGGCGCGGACGGCGTGCCGGCTCAGGGCGTCGTCGATCGGGTGCGGCAGCGGGCGGCCGTTCTCGTCGAGGCTCTGGTACTTCATCAGGTTCTGCGCGAAGGCGACCTGGCGCTTGCCGTCCTGGCTGGTCAGGGCGAACGTGCCGGCGCCGAACACCGCGCCGTTGTGGCCCCAGAAGCGGCCGCAGCCGCGCAGCTCCACCGTGTAGATGCCGAGGCCGTACTCCATGCCGCCCACGCGGACCGTGCGCATCATCTCGCCGAGGGCGGCCTCGCCGACCAGCTTCCCGCCGAGCAGGGCGCGGTAGAAGCGGTTCACGTCGTCCATGGTGGAGACGACCGCGCCCGCCGAGCGGATCCAGGACATGTCGTAGACGCTGTAGTCGCGGGGCGGGTCGATCAGGCCGTACAGCGCCTCGTACATGCGCGGGTGCGGGCCCTTGAGGTACGGCGTGCGCGGCAGGTAGGTGTGGCGCAGCCCGGCCCGGTCGATGACGTGGCGGGTGACGTACGCGTCGGCGTCCTGGCCGGTGACCTTCTCCAACAGCAGCCCGGCGATGACGTAGTTGGTGTTGGAGTACGTCCCGGGCACCTCGCCGGGGCGGCCGGTGGCGGGGGCGGCGAGGCCCAGCCGGACCAGTTCCTCGGGCGGGATGGAGCGGAAGCGCTCCTCGTCGAGGCTGGCCGGCGAGTTCTGCAGGAGGGAGGGGAAGGCGGGTATCACGTGGTCGCCGATCCCGCTGGTGTGGTTGAGCAGCATCCGGACGGTGATCTCCCGGCCGCGCTCGCCGGGTATCAGGTCGGGGAGGTAGTCGGCGACGGGCGCGTCGAGCCGGATCCGGCCGCGCTCGGCCTGCTGGAGCACGGCCACGGCGGTGAAGGTCTTGCTGATGCTGCCCACCCGCTGCCGCATGCCCGGGGTGACGGGGCGCCCGGTGGCCACGTCGGCCAGCCCGGAGGCGCCCGTCCACCGCTCGCGGCCGTCCCGCACGGCGGAGAAGACGCCGTACAGGCCCGCCTCGTGCGCGGCGTCCAGCGACTCCTGGAGCGCGGCCTCGTCCAGGGAGCCGCGTCCTAAGGACGTGGACGGTGGTGCGGACGGTGCGGCCTGGGCGGGCGCGGTCAGTACGGCGGTGGTCGTCAGCAGCGTGGTGCCCAGGACGGTGCCGAGAAGCCGGGCGATGCGCAACGGCCTTCCCCTTCCTTGGTGTTCGAGTACGCCGGTGTTCGAGTACGTCGGAGCTCCAGTACGTCCGAGCTCCAGTACGTCGGAGCTCGAGTACGTCGGATCGCGCGTACTTCTTGTTCGAAAGGTCGGGGATCATCGTCGTGGGGAGCGGGCGGGCGCCACATCCCCCCAGGGGGTGATCGAAAACCGGCCGTGCGTCGGCTGGATCGTGGTCAACGCCCTCCGGACGCGGCCGACTTCACCCCCGGCCCGGCGGTCGCTCACCGGCCACCCGCCGCCCGGCCCCGTCACACCGACTGCGGGTCCGCGGCAATGCGCAGGGCCTCCACCAGCTCGCGGTACAGCGCGTCCGTGGCGAGGAGTTCCGCGTGGCTGCCCCGGGCGCGGACGCGGCCCGCCTCCATCACCACGATGGTGTCCGCGTCGATCACGGTCGACAGCCGGTGCGCGATCGTGACGACGGCGCCGCCGGCCGCGCGGGCCCGGACACACTCCTGGACGGCGGCCTCGGTCAGCCCGTCCAGCTGGGCCGTCGCCTCGTCCAGGAGCAGCACGTCCGGCGTGCGCAGCAGGGCCCGGGCCAGGGCGATGCGCTGTCGCTCGCCGCCCGAGACCGCCGCGCCGGACAGGGGCGTGTCGAGTCCCTCGTCCAGGGCGTCGATCTTCTCGGCCAGCCGTACCTCGCGCAGGACCCTTCGCAGCTCCGCGTCCGTCGCGTCGGGGCGGGCCAGCAGCAGGTTGTCGCGGATCGTGCCGGGCACGACCGGGGTGTCCTGCTCGACGTAGGCCAGGCGGGTGCGGATCTCGTCGTGGGTGTGCTCGCGGTAGGGGCGGCCGTCCAGCAGCAGTTCGCCGCCGGTCGGCTCCAGGAAGCGCAGCACCAGCGAGAACAGGGTCGTCTTGCCCGCCCCCGAGGGCCCGACGATCGCGGTGTGCCCGCGCCGGGGGATCGCGAGGCCGACGCCGCGCACCGCCGGTTCGGCGTCGGGGCCGTAGGCCGCGGTGACGTCGCGCAGCTCCAGCACCGGGATGTCGTCCGCCGGGGCGGCCGGGCGCGCCGGCACCGGCACGCGGGCGTCGTCGTCCGTCTCCGACTCCAGGTCGTCCGTCTCCCGGATCCGCTCCGCCGCGGCGATGCCTGACTGGAGCGCGGTGACGTTCTGGCTGAGTTCGCTGATCGGGTCCATCAGGCCGAACGCGTAGAGCAGGAATGCGATGAGGCCGGAGACCTCCAGGGTCCCTTCGGCGACCCGCCAGGCGCCGACGCCCAGCACCAGGATGATCGCCAGCTGGATGCCGGCCAGCGCGATCGTCCAGGCGAGGGCCTCGCGGCGGACCGCGCGGACGCCGTGCTCGGCGGAGGTGCGGGCGTCGGCCACGATGCGCTCGGCCGTGCGGTCCTCGGCGCGGCCGGCCTTGACCGTCCGGATCGCGCGCAGCGCGCCCTCCAGATTGCCGCCGAGCCGCCCGAGGTGGTCCTGGGCGCGCTGCTGCGCGGTCGCGATCCCGGGCATCAGGACGGCGAACAGCACGCCGACCACCAGCACGGCCGCCGCGACGGTGCCCAGCAGCACCAGGTCGAGGACCGCCATGAGGGCCAGGGTCCCGACGAGCATGACCACGGCGTTGATCAGGCCGACCGGGGCGCCGGTGGCGGCCTGGTGCAGCAGGACCGTGTCGGAGGTGACGCGGGTGACGAGTTCACCGGGCGGGCGCCGGGTGACGGCGGTGACGGTGGCCCGCAGGAAGCACCGCACCATGGACTCGCGGGCCCGCAGCACCACGCGCTCCCCGAGGGCGCCGATCAGCGTCCACTGCCAGTAGGTGACGGCACTGCCGACGACCAGCAGGAACAGCAGGGCCAGCAGCGGCCCCCGCAGCGACGCGGATCCGCCGAGCGCGTCCAGCACTCCCTTCGTGACCATGGGCGTGGCCAGCCCCATCCCGGACCCGACCAGGGCGAGGACGAGCGCGAGCGCCAGGGCGCCTTTGTGCGGCCGGGCGAACGACCAGAGGATGCGCAGCCGCGGGACGGACACCGTGCGAGACGTGCCTTTCGGAACAGTCATGCCGCCGAATGGAACACCACTGTTCCATAACGGTCAAGGGATTTTCGTCATGGAGGAGCGCGCTACCGTATGCGCATGGGTGAGGACCGGAGCGTCGCGGCCGAGAGCGGAACACGGGCACGCACACGGCGCGCGATCGTCGACGCCGCCGTCGCCCTGCTGGCCGGCGACCCGACCGCGTCGCTCGGCGACGTCGCGGCGGCGGCGGGCGTGGGGCGTACGACCGTCCACCGGTACTTCCCCGAGCGGTCCGACCTGCTGGCGGCCATCGGCGCCGACGTCCTGGAGAAGGTCGCGGCGGCCACCGAGCGGGCCCGTCTGGACGACGGCCCGGCCGCCAAGGCCCTGGAGCGGCTCTGCCAGGAGTACTTCGAGCTCGGCGACGGCCTCACGCTGATGTTCGAGACGCCGCAGCTGACGAACTGGTCCGGCTGGGACGAGGAGACCGAGGCCGACCGGCGCTTCCTGGACACGGTCCGCCGCGGCCACGCGGAGGGCAGCATCGACCGCGAGCTGGACGAGGAGTGGGTCCGCAACCTGGTGTGGGCGCTGCTCTACTCGGCCTGGGAGCAGGCCCGCACCACCGGCACGTCCAAGCACTCCGCCCTGGCCCTGTGCCTGCACACCCTGCGCAAGGCTCTCGCGCCGTAGGGCCTTCGGCGAGCGGGAGTTCGCGTCCGGGTCATTGACGCCGTGCGGTCGACGGCCCTACGGTCTGGCCGAATTGCCGAACCACGTTCGGTATTTCAAACGGCGATTTCGCATGCCCTGCCCCCGCACCGCTTCGCTCCGTACCCCCCGACGGAAGGCCGAGCCGCCATGACCTCCCCCCGCAGACCCTCCCGCCGCCACGTCCTCGGCATGGCCGCGACCCTGCCGCTCGCACTCACCACCGACCTGGCCCTGGGCGCCGGCGCGGCCGGAGCGGCGACCGGACCGGCGTACGTGATGGGCTACTTCACCGAGTCGACCAACCTCGGCGCCGGCACCGCCTACGGCCTGCACCTCGCCGTCAGCCTCGACGGCCTGGAGTGGACCCCCCTCAACCAGAACAACCCGGTGGTCACCCCCACCCAGGGCGCGGGCGGCCTGCGCGACCCGTTCATCCTGCGCAAGCAGGACGGCACCTTCGCCGTACTGGCCACCGACCTCAAGGGCACCGACTGGAACCGCAACAGCCAGTACATCCACGTCTGGGACTCGGCCGACCTGCGCTCCCTCACCGGCTACCGGCTGCTGAAGCTGCACGACATGGCCACCCACAGCTGGGCCCCGGAGGCCTTCTGGGACGCCTCGCGCGGGCAGTACGGGATCGTCTACTCGTCCGTGAACTCCAGCGGCCACAACGTGCTGATGGTCAACTACACGACCGACTTCCGCACGGTCTCCACGCCCCAGGTCTTCTTCGACCCGGGCTACGACGTGATCGACGGCAGCTTCGCCCTCGGCGTCGGCGGCACGCACTACATGTACTTCAAGGACAGCTCCAAGCAGACCCTGGTCGGCGCCCGCTCCGCCACCCTCGCCCCGGGCAGCTGGCAGGTCTTCAGCACCCCGGTCGCCCACGGCGGCACCGAGGCGCCGATCCTCGTGCGGTCGCACTCCACCGGCACCTGGTACCTCTGGGGTGACACGTACACGCCGAACGGCGTCTTCTACGCCTGGCAGACCACCGACCTCGCCTCCGGCACCTGGACACCGGTCGACCAGCGCCGCTACACGCAACCCCTGAACTCCAAGCACGGCAGCATCGCCCCGCTCACGGGCACGCAGTACGACAACCTCCTCGCCCACTGGGGAGCCCCGGCCTGGAACCGGCTGAAGTCGTACAACCACCCCGACCGCTACGTCCGCCACGCCGGTTTCGCGGGCCGGATCGACCCCTACCCCCTCGCCCCGTACACCGACTCCCAGTGGAAGCTCGTCCCGGGCCTCGCCGACGCCTCCGGGGTGTCCTTCCAGTCGGTCAACTACCCGGACCGCTACCTGCGGCACTACGGCTACGCCCTGCGGCTGGACGCCCCGGACGGGACGTCCGCGTTCGCCCAGGACGCCACGTTCCACAAGGTCCCCGGGCTGGCCGACTCCTCCTGGACGTCGTTCCGCTCGCACAACTACCCGGACCGGTACCTCCGCCACTCCGGTTACGCCCTGCGCATCGACCCCGTCGCCACCGCCACCGACCGCGCGGACGCGACGTTCCGGATCGGCTACTGACCCGCCGCACCGGCAGGCGGGAAGGCCGGACCGGGCTCCCGAGCGGCACACGCGGGGACGCGACGGCCCGTGCCCGGCCTTCCACTGCCCGCAATCTCCCATCCGGCACCCCGCGCCGCCTCCCGGGACGGCCCGAACGAGGAAGGCCGAACGAAGACGGCGGGGCGAGGAGGGCGGGACGGGGACGGCAGGCCGGGGCTGCGATGATGCGCGCATGTCGACCCTCGCCACGCTCGCGGTGCTGGCCCTCGCCGCGCTCCACGCCTACATCCTGGTGCTGGAGATGTTCCTGTGGACCACGCCCCGGGCCCGCGCCGCCTTCGGCACCACCGCCGAGTTCGCCACCGACACCAAGGCCCTGGCCGCCAACCAGGGCCTCTACAACGGCTTCCTCGCCGCCGGACTGGTGTGGGGCGCGGTGGCGTCCGACCCGGTGGGCTTCCAGGTCTCGGTGTTCTTCCTGGTGTGCGTGGCGATCGCGGGGGTGTACGGCGCCGCCACGGCCAGCCGGAAGATCCTCTTCGTCCAGACGGTCCCGGCGCTGGTCGCGCTCGCCCTGGTGCTGATCGCGCGGTAGTCAGGCGCCCTGCTCGACGGCCCGTGCCATGAGACGGCCGGCTTCCGCCTCCGCCGTGCCGGGCGGGACCACCAGCAGGTCCCAGCGGCCGCGGCCGGGGGCGAGCAGGCAGACCGTGTGCGGGGCGGTCGGCGAGTCCTTCCGGCCCACGTGGACGGCCTGCCCGGCGACGAGCATCCGCTCCGGGCAGGACGGCCAGACGTCCCCGTTGACCAGGACGCTGCTGATCCGGCCCCAGGCCCGGGGCAGCACGCCGAGCAGCCCGGGCAGTTCCGTGGTCAGGTCGTAGGAACGGGGCCACCACGCCCCGTCGATCCGGCGTGCCGTGCGGCCCTGGCGCGGCTGGGCCGCGAGCCGGAGCCGCACCTCGGAGGGTGCGGGGTGGGGCGGCGGCGGTGTGGAGGCGGACGTCATCGGGGGGCTCCTGCTGCGGACGGGGTGCGTGGCCAGGAGGTGGCGGAGCCGCGAGCCCGGTGTGCGGAGGCAGGGGGTTCGTCGAGCGCCGAGGGCGGGACCGGTTCGGCCACCGGTTGCGACATACCCGCGGTTCCTCCACGGTACCCCGCGGGGCGGCGCGGAGGCCGGGGCCGTCCGCGCCGCCCGGTGCCGGTCAGAGGCCGTAGCGGCTCTTCAGGTGGCGCCAGAAGTCACGCAGCATCCATGTGTCGAACTCGGTGATCTGCGTGGCACTGCCCGCCTTCATCAGGAAGCAGCACTGGCCGGTGGGCGTCCAGTCGTAGAAGTCGTCGAGGCCGAAGGTGTGGCCGACCTCGTGCAGGTAGATGTGGATGTTCTCCTGGTTCAGGGCGCCGGTGAAGTACTCCTGGCCCATGCGCTGGCCCCAGTCACCGCCCGCACCGCCCTGGAAGCCCTTGGTGAGCCACAGCGACTGATCGTAGTGGCGGGCGGCGCCGCCCGGGCACTTCGAGTAGTTGCCGTCCTGGTGGAAGAAGCGCCCGCAGTCCGGGGCGCACTGCGGGGCGCCGCCGCCGTCGAGGATGCCGGTGTAGATGTCGACGGAGTTGTCGGTCCACTGCAGGGTGGAGCGGTTCTTCACGGCCCAGCCGACGATGTTGACGGGGACGGTGGTGTACGGCCAGGCGTTGTGCCCCTTGCCGTTCTCCACCATGGCCGCCATCCACTTGCCGAACTGCTTCTTCAGCGCCGCGTGGATCCGGTCGCGCAGGGCGGCGCTGACCGGGGCGTCGGACTCCCAGCGGACGCAGTAGTTGACGCTGCCCCGGTTGGCCATGACCTGGTCCCAGCCGTAGTTGCGGAAGCCGTACAGGTTCCCGTAGGTCGACTCGACGTGGTTCCACACCTCGTTCAGGGGCTGGGCGAGGTGCGCGGGCGGGTTCCACTCGTCGGCGGCCTGGGCCCGGCCGGACGCCATGCCGGGCGTGGCGAACGCGGCCGCCAGCACGGCGAGCACGGTGAGCAACCGCGCGAGGTGTCTGCGCATGGTGATCTCCCTGGTGTGGGGGAAGGGGGCTCACCGTCTGGTCGTCACCGGCGCCGCACGGGTTGCCCGGCTTTTGTCACCGGGCATTCCGGGCGCTTTATGGCAATCCGTCGGCGATAATCGGAGCATGACTACGGCAACGTACGAAGTGCTGGCGGCGTCGTCAGATCATGCGGTCGCCGTGACCATCGCCTTCATCGGCGGGCTGATCGTGGCCTGCGCGCTGATCTGGGCCGTGCGCGTCGGGATGCGCGTCATGGACAAGGACACCCACCACCCCGACCCCGCCGAGCAGCCGCACCTGCCGGACACGGGACCGGTCCGCGAGACGCGGGAGATGCGGGAGCCGGACGAGATGCCGGTCGTGCCGCGCGACGGCGAGCGGCTGCTGCCGCACGAGCTGCACCACGCGAGCACCAGGACCGGCAAGGACCAGAAACCGCGGCGCTGGCTGCCCGGATCCAGCGGGTCCTTCGGCGGCGGCGGCCTCGGACACACGTGATGCCCTAGGGGGTGTCCGCGGCTTCCCAGGGAGGCGACATGGCTGCCCGCCACCGGACGCGCCGGGCGACGGCAGGGGCGGTGGTGGCGTTCGCCCTGGCCGCCGTGGTCGCGGGCTGCGGCGGCGACAGCCCCGCGGAGACGACCCGCAGGGCGGAGTCGGCGGTCGAGTCGCTCGCCTCGCGGGCCTCCGAGGCGGTGGAGTCGGCGACGGCGGAGGCCGAGCGCCGGCTCGACGACATCAAGGACGGCATCGACGTGAAGGACGACGTGCGGCTCGGCACCGTCACGGTCGGCTCCGACGGCCGGGCCCGGGTCGAGGTCACCGTCGCCAACACCGGCGACGCGACCCGCTCCTTCGCGGTCCAGGTCGACTTCACCGACACCGACGGCGGACTGCTCGACACGGTCGTCGTCACCGTCGACGACGTCCCCGCCGGTGAGTCGAGCACGGTCACCGCGCGCGGCACGCACGACCTGTCCGGGGAGGTCCGGGCGGAGGTGGCGCGGGCGCTGCGCTACTGACCCGCGGCGGCCTCGGTGGCCACGGAGATGTCGATCTGCTCGCTCATGGCGCTCACCCCGTTGAGGGTGGCCCGGGGTGCACGTCCGGGTGCCGTCGGGGGCGGCGGCGGTCGCGCAGGCCTCGTGCTCGCCCTTGTCCCGGACGGTGACCCGGGCGCCCGGGTGCGCCGTGCCGGCGATCTCCGGCCGGGTCTCCAGCGGCACCCCGGACAGCGGGCGGAGCAGCGTCGGCGCGGCCAGGCCCACGGTCACGGCACACCGGCCGACGGCCCGCCGCAGGCCCCGCGCGTCGGTGACCAGCAGGTCGCAGTCGCGCAGCCCGCGCCCTCGACGACGCCCTCCCGGCCGGGCGCGATGGTCGCGGCACCCCACAGGACGCCGTCCCGGGCCTGCGCGGGCGTCCCCGCCCATGCGAGCACCCCCGCGACGACGGCCCCCGCCACCGCTGCTGACCTGCTGGACCTGTTCATGGCGGGCGAGGCTCCCTGTCCGATACAGCCTGTCGAGGACACTCCGCCGACGATCCTCGCGGCCGTCGGGGCGGACGGCACCCGTTGCTCACCCACGCGGGTGGACCCGCGCCCCCGAAGGGGCGCGGGGAACCACGCGACCAGCCACGGCAGCGGCGCCCCTCATCTCCGGCGGACCGCTACCTCCCCAGCCACACCGTCGTGTCCGGCCCGAGCAGGCCGTCCTCCAGCGGCGCGCTGCTCAGCAGCACCTCACCGGCCGGCAGCGGCACCGGCGCACCGGACAGGTTCGTCACGCAGCGCCAGCCCTCGCCGCGGTCGAACCGCAGGACACCGTCCGGGGCGTCCGCCGCCCAGGTCAGCTCCTCACCGTCGAGCAGCTTGCGGCGCAGCCGCAGTGCCGTGCGGTACAGCTCCAGCGTCGAACCCTCCACGCCGTCCTGCGCCTCGACGGCGTACGCGGCGAAGCCGGGCGGCTGGGGCAGCCAGGCGCCGCCGGGCCCGAAGCCGTACGACGGTCCGGTCGTGGTCCACGGCAGCGGCACCCGGCAGCCGTCACGGCCCTTGCGGACGTGGCCCGTCTGCTCCCAGATCGGGTCCTGGAGGACCTCGGTGGGCAGGTCCGCGACCTCGGGCAGGCCGAGTTCCTCGCCCTGGTAGACGTAGGCCGAGCCGGGCAGCGCCAGCATCAGCAGGGTGGCGGCCCGGGCCCGGCGCAGCCCGGCCGCCGCGTCGACGGCCGGGGCGCGGCCGCCGGAGAGCAGCCAGGCGTTGAGGTCGGTGTCCGGCGGGAGCATCAGCCGGGAGGCGTGCCGGATCACGTCGTGGTTGGAGAGCACCCAGGTGGCCGAGGCGCCGGCCGCCCGGGCGGTGGCGAGCGAGTCGGTGATGACCTGCCTCAGCTCGTCCGCGTCCCAGCCGGCCTCCAGGTACTCGAAGTTGAAGGCCTGCCCCAGTTCGTCGGGACGGGCGTACAACGCGCGCCGCGCCCCGGGCACCCACGCCTCGGCGACCGCCATGCGGGGCGGGCGGTAGGCGTCGAGGATCTTGCGCCAGTCGCGGTAGATCTCGTGCACGTCCTCGCGGTCGTAGAAGGGGTGCGTGCCGGGCGGCATCGAGGTGAGTGCCTCCTCGCGGCTCAGCTCGGGCGCGCCGAGGTCGCGCAGCGGTTCGCTCAGGTCCTTGACCAGGGCGTGCGCGACGTCGACGCGGAAGCCGTCGACCCCGCGGTCGGACCAGAAGCGCAGGGTGGTGCGGTAGTCCGCGCGGACCTCCTGGTTCTCCCAGTTGAGGTCGGGCTGTTCGGGCGCGAACAGGTGCAGGTACCACTGCCCGTCGGGCACCCGCTTCCAGGCGCTGCCGCCGAAGACGGACTGCCAGTCCGTGGGCGGGAGTTCGCCGTGCTCGCCGCGGCCGTCCCGGAAGACGTACCGGTCGCGGGCGGCCGATCCGGGGCCGGCGCGCAGGGCCTCCTGGAACCAGACGTGCTGGTGCGAGGAGTGGTTGGGCACGATGTCGACGATGACCTTCAGGCCGAGGCGGTGGGCCTCGGCGACCAGGGCGTCGAAGTCGTCGAGCGTGCCGAGGCGTGGGTCGACGCCGCGCGGGTCGGCGACGTCGTAGCCGCCGTCGGCGAGCTCGGACGGGTAGAAGGGGCTCAGCCACAGGGCGTCCACGCCCAGGGCGGCGAGGTGGGTGAGGCGGCGGGTGATGCCGCGCAGGTCACCGAGGCCGTCCCCGTCGGCGTCGGCGAAGCTGCGGGGATAGATCTGGTAGACGACGGCCTGGCGCCACCAGTCGGGATCCCGGGACGACAGGTCAAGGGTGGAGCGATCGGTCACGCGGTCTCCTCTGCAGGGCATACGAGCGACAGCATTAAATCTGTCCAGAATGCCGGAAAGAGGAACCATCACACCGATCGGAGTCATCCGTTCCTGCTGTGATGAAAGTGTGATGAGGGAGCAACTCCCTTTGCATACTCGCAGGTTGACAGCCTGATGCGGCGCGGACACCATGGGGGCGCACCGAGGCGCATATGACCAATGAGCCCAGTGTTTCTCAGACCACTCACCCCCGGTATGGCCGGCGGCCGCATGCTGCCCTGCTGCCGTCCCCGGGTTCCGGCACACGCCAAGAAACGGGATACCCCTATGTCCATAGCGAGACGTGTCACCGCGCGCCGCCTGCTGGGGACGGGCGCCGCGGCCCTCGCCCTCTGCGCCGCCTCCGCCACCACCGCCTTCGCCACCGGTACCCCCGGCGGTGACGGCTGGTCGTCCGGCGGCAGCTACCAGCCCGGCACGGGCGCGGGCACGGAGACGGGGACCGACCGCTGCCAGTTCTCGCTCGACGGCGTGAACTTCTTCGACTCGGTGAAGGTCGACGACCAGAACCTGAAGCCGACCGAGGACGGCAAGGTCCACATCAAGGTCCGCACCGCCGGTGACGCGGCCACCTGCACGGCCTCCCTCGCCTCCTACCTGGCGCACGGCGCGACCTTCGCGACCTCCGGCGAGCAGGTCTTCGTCGACTTCGACACGGTGACGGTCAAGCCGGGCGGCACCGACTCGCTCGACATCGCCATCCCGGACAAGGGCTGCTTCGGGCAGATCGACCTCTACCGGGGCGCGGTGAAGTTCGACGGCGAGCTCGACGCGAAGGACGGCTTCGAGCACGGCGAGCTGCCCAAGGGCCCGGACCGCCCGGTCATCAAGGACAAGCTGATCGCGGCCTGGAACGGCGGCACGAAGGACTGCACGACCCCGCCGCCCGCCGAGGAGGAGCCGCCGGCCTCCACGCCGCCCGCGAGCCCCTCCGAGCCGGCCGAGGAGACGACCCCGCCGGCGTCCCCGTCCGAGCCGGCCGAGCCCTCGACGCCGCCGTCCTCCGACACGGACACGCCCACCCCGACCGCCTCCGAGTCGAGCACGCCCCCGGCGCCCACGCCGAACGGCGGTGGCGGCGACCTCGCCGAGACCGGCGCCAACAGCAGCACCGGCCCGATCGCCGCGGGCGCGGCGGTGCTGCTTGCGGGCGGCGCGGCCCTCCTCGTCGCGACCCGCCGCCGCGCGGCGAAGCGCAACGCCGCCTAGTCACCGGTGATCGTGCCGCCCGGCGGGTCCCTGTGGGACACCGTCAGGGCGGCACGACTCCGCGCGCGGGCGCTACACCGTCTCCAGGTAGAGGTTCACGTACCGCTCCGCGTCCACGTCCAACGCGACCTCCACCAGCGGCTGGTCCCGCACGCCCTCGTGGATCTCGGACTCCCCGGGCCGCGGCCGGCGGTCGACGATCGTCTGGCCGCGCGAGGGCCCCGGGGCCAGCACGACCTCGACCGGCAGGCGCTCGGTGGTCAGCCCCTTCGGGTCGACGACCGCGCAGACCGCGCCCGCGTCACCGAGCCCGCCCATGGGCGTGGGATCGCCGGACGTGGCC
The DNA here is from genome assembly GCF_964272415.1 of Streptomyces sp. SudanB52_2052. Classification (NCBI taxonomy): domain Bacteria; kingdom Bacillati; phylum Actinomycetota; class Actinomycetes; order Kitasatosporales; family Streptomycetaceae; genus Streptomyces; species Streptomyces sp. SudanB52_2052. Next base: position 4,466,076 of record NZ_OZ186796.1, read on the forward strand.
GGGTCCCGGTGGGCGAGCAGCTCACCGGCCATGCGCAGGCTCGGCTCCGGACTCGTCCGCAGCCGCTGCACCTCCCCCGCGGGCACCAGGACCTTCTTGAACACGTCCAGGCCGTACATCGTGATCGGCACGCCCGCGGTGAGCAGGATCGCGGCCGCCTCCGGGTCGTGCCACACGTTGAACTCCGCGACCGGCGTGGCGTTGCCCGTCGCCACCGCGCCGCCCATGAACACGATCCGCTCGATGTTGCGGGTCACCTCGGGATGCGTGCGCAGCAGCAGCGCGATGTTCGTCAGGGGCGCCATGGGAATCAGCGTGACCGGCCTCGGCGAGGCGAGGATCTCGCGCCGCAGCAGCGTCACCGCGTCCACGTCGACCGGCACGCGGGTCGGCGCGGGCAGCCCCAGGTCCCCCATCCCGTCCTGCCCGTGCACGTGCCGCGCCGTCCGCACCGGCTCGATCAGCGGACGCTCGGCGCCCCGGGCCACGGGAATGTCACCGGCGCCGGCCACCTCCAGCACGGTCAGGGTGTTGCGGACGACGCCGTCCACGTCCGTGTTCCCGGCCACGCAGGTGATCGCGCGCACGTCGAGCGCCGGGTGCCGGACGGCGAACAGCAGGGCGAGGGCGTCGTCGACGCCGGTGTCGCAGTCGATGACCACGGGGATGCGCTGACCGTCCGTCACGGCGAGGACTCCTTCCGCTTCGGCTCACCCCGGGCGGGGGCCGTACCAGCGACCTTACGGCCTCGCTGCGGCGGCGCACCGTCGTGATCAGGACTGCCGGATCGCCGCGATGTCCAGCTCCAGCGCCACCTTCCGGCCGACCATGCCGCGGCCCCCGCTCACGCCCCAGTCGTCGCGGTCGAGGGTCGCCCGGCCCGTGAAGCCGACCCGGAACGCGCCCCCCGGGTCGCGTCCGGCGCCGGTCAGCTCGACGTCCACGGTGACCGGCCGGGTCAGGCCGCGGACGGTCAGGTCACCGGTGACCCGGAAGCCGGTCGCGCCGGCCCGCTCCACCCGGGTCGAGGTGAAGGTGAGGGACGGGTGGACGTCCGCGTCGAGGAAGTCGCCGCCGCGCAGGTGGTCGTCGCGCTTGTCGTTGCCGGTCCGGACGCTCTCCGCGCGGATCGCGAGCCGCACGGCGGACCTCGACGGGTCGTCGCCGTCCAGCCGCCCGCCGCCCTCGAACGCGCCGAACGTCCCGCGCACCCTGCTGACGAGCAGGGCCCGCGCCACGAACCCGATGCGGGTGCGGGCGGGGTCGAGGACGTAGTCGCCGGTCAGTTCGCCGAGTGTGCTCGTGGTCGTCATGGTGGTGTCTCCTGGTAGGGAAGGCCCGGTGCGGGTCCTCACCGGTTCGACGACACAGCCCCGGGGAATGTGAGGCGGCGCGGGCCGGCCTCACATTCCGGGGCGCTGTCTCGTCGTATGGAAGTGAGGACCCGCGCGACCGAGGGAGCCAGCCGCACCATGAGCACACCGTCCGAGCCCGCAGACGACCCGAGCGCGATCACCCGCGAGCGGCGCCGGCTGCTCAACCTCGCGTACCGCCTGCTCGGGTCGCTCGCCGAGGCCGAGGACGTCGTGCAGGAGACCTACGCCCGCTGGTACGCCCTGACCCCGCGGCAGCGGGACGGCATCGACTCCCCCGGCGCCTGGCTGACGACGGTCGCGGGCCGCGTCTGCCTCGACCTGCTGGGCTCGGCCCGGGCCCGGCGCGAGCGGTACGTGGGCACATGGGTCCCGGAGCCGCTGCCCAGCGGTACCGAGTGGGTCGGCGGGCGGTGGGGCGGCACCACGGCCGACCCGGCCGACCCCGCCGACCGCGTCACGCTCGACGAGTCCGTCAGCATGGCCTTCCTCGTCGTGCTGGAGTCGATGACCCCGGCCGAGCGGGTCGCGTTCGTCCTGCACGACGTGTTCCGCTACTCCTTCGCCGAGGTCGCCGAGATCGTCGGCCGTACCCCGGCCGCGTGCCGCCGGCTGGCCTCCTCGGCCCGCCGCCGGGTGCGCGCGGCCCGGCCTCCCGCGCCCCCGGCGGCCGAGCGGGCCGCCCTCGTCCGCTCCTTCCGGCGGGCCTGGGAGGCCCAGGACATCGACGGCCTCATCGGCCTGCTGGCCCCCGACGCCATCGCGACCGGCGACGGCGGCGGACTCGTCTCCGCCGCACTCCACCCGGTCGAGGGCGCCGAGCCGATCGCGCGCTTCTTCGTCGACCGGGCCCGCGCGGTCCCCGGCGTGACACTCCTGGAGTGCGCGGTCAACGGCCAGCCCGGCCTGCTGGCCCGCAAGGACGGCGTCACGGTGTCGGTGCTGGCGTTCGACGTCGCGGGCGACCGCATCACCCACGTCTGGGCCGTCCTCAACCCCGACAAGCTCCGCCCCTGGACGGCGGCCTGACGAGAAATCAGCTGAACTCCCGGAGCCCCTTGCCTAGCATCGCGCCCATGCACTCCGCCTCCCCCGCCCTCGACGACCGCATCGACCGCCTGCGCGAGCTCGCCCACGCCGACCCCCGCCTGGAGGGCGTCCTGCTCTACGGCTCGTGGACCGTCGGCGAGGCCGACGCCCACTCCGACATCGAGGCCTACCTCTACATCCAGGACGACCAGGCCGACGGCTTCGACGGCCGCGCCTTCCTGGAGCAGCTCGCGCCGCTCCGGCTCGCGTACACCAACATGTGGGGCATCCTCGCCGTCGTCTTCGACGACCTCATGCGCGGCGAGTTCCACCTCACCCCCGCGGGCCCCGGCATCGACGAAGTCCCCACCTGGCAGGGCCAGATCCACCTGCCCCGGCCGGACGACGCCGTCCTGCTCGACCGCACCGGGCGGCTGACGCGGGCCGCCCGGCAGCTGGCGGAGTTCCGCCCGCGCGAGCCGGTGTCCACCGCCCGGCAGCTCACCGACGAGCTGGCCAACTGGACGCTGATGGTCGCCCACATCCTGGCCCGCGGCGAGATCGCCCGCGCCCACGCGGCGCTGCACATCGTCGTCGCCCCGCTGCAGCTCCAGCTCTGCCGCCTGCTGCGGGACAGCACCGCCCACTGGCTCACCCCCAGCCGCGCCCTGGAGCAGGAGCTGCCGGCCGCCGACCGGGAGCGCTACGTCGCCGTCACGGCCACCGCCCGCGAGCAGGAGGTGCGCAGGGCCGCGCGCGAGAGCTGGCGCTGGAGCCGGGACCTGGCCGGCGAGGCGGCCGCACGCTGGGCGCTGGACCTGCCGCACGAGCTGCACGAACAGATCACCGGCCTCCTGGACGCCCCGCGCTGACCCCGCCCCGCTCGCCCTACGCGGCTTCCCACAACCCGGTGCCGCGCGCCGCCACCCGGTCCGCGATCCGCCGCAGCAGCTCGCCCTCGGGCAGCGGGCCCGGCCGGCGGCCGTCCCGCAGGCGCGGTGCCACGAGCCCGGCGTCGGCCTCGCGCCCGCCGATCACCGCCTGGTAGGGGACCAGCCGGGCCGCGCGGATCCGGGCGGCGAGGGTGCCCTGCTCGGGCCCGGCGACCTCGGCCCGCAGACCGAGCCCCCGGGCACGCTCCGCGAGGGCGTGGGCGGGCCCGGCCTGCTCCTCCCCGACCGGCAGCACGACCAGCTGCACGGGGGACAGCCACGGCGGGAAGGCGCCGCCGTGCGCCTCGATGAGGTGGGCGACCGCGCGTTCCACGCTGCCGATGATGCTGCGGTGCACCATCACCGGGCGGTGCTTCGCCCCGTCGGCGCCGATGTAGTGCAGGTCGAAGCGCTCGGGCTGGTGGAAGTCGATCTGGACGGTGGACAGGGTGGCCTCCCGCCCGGCCGGATCGGTGATCTGCACGTCGATCTTCGGCCCGTAGAAGGCCGCCTCGCCCGCGGCCGCCTCGTAGGGGATGCCGGAGCCGTCCAGGACCTCCCGGAGCAGGGCGGTGGCCCGCCGCCACAGGTCCGGGTCGGCCACGTACTTGCCGCCCTCGCCGGGCAGCGAGAGGCGGTGGCGGAACGCGCTGATGCCCAGGTCGGCGTAGGCGCGGCCGATCAGCTCCAGCGCGGCACGCGCCTCCTGCACGGCCTGCTCCAGGGTGCAGAAGATGTGCGCGTCGTTGAGGGTGATGGCCCGCACCCGGGTCAGCCCGCCGAGCACGCCCGACAGCTCCGAGCGGTACATGCCGCCCAGTTCCGCCATGCGCAGGGGGAGTTCGCGGTAGCTGCGGGAGCGGGAGCGGTAGATCAGGGCGTGGTGGGGGCAGAGGCTGGGGCGCAGCAGGACCTGCTCGGCGCCCAGCTCCATCGGCGGGAACATGTCGTCGCCGTAGTGGTCCCAGTGGCCGGAGATCTCGTACAGCTCGCGTTTGCCGAGGACGGGCGAGTACACGTGCCGGTAGCCGGCCCGCCGCTCCGCCTCGCGGATGTACTCCTCCAGGGTGTGCCGCACGAGCGCGCCGTCGGGCAGCCAGTACGGCAGCCCCGCGCCCATCAGCGGGTCGGTGTCGAACAGGTCCAGTTCACGGCCGAGTCGGCGGTGGTCGTGCATGGTGGCTCCTCCGGGTCTGGGACGAGCACCACACGCCGAAGCCCCGGGGCACTCGCCCCGGGGCTTCGGACACTCAGGTCAGCTGTCAGCGCGCCGGGACACTCTCCGGCGTCGTCGTGCGGAACGGGAACGACTGGGCGCGCTTCATGGGCGGGACCGTAGCAAGGGGAGCGGCCGCAGGGCGACGGGTTTTCCGCCCCGGGCGGTCGTGGCCGTGTTCGCCGCGCGGCCCGGGGCCGTGCGCTCACCCGGACGGCCCGTCGCGCTGGTGGCCGGGCGGGCGCGGTGGTGCCGTATGAGCAGTACCCGATCCGGTGCCGGTGGCGGTGCCGGATGAGCGGTACCCGATCCCGGCCCGCCCGCTCCCACCGGGCCCGCCCCAGCAGGAGGCACCCCGATGTCCCACCCTCCGGTCGCCGCCCGTGCGCTCCTGGCCTCCGCACTGTCCGTGATCGCCCTGCTGGCCACGGCCGGCTGCTCCGTCGAGGACGAGCCGCGGCCGCGCTGGTTCTCCGCCTCGGCCTCCGCCGCCTCGCCCGCCGTCGAGCAGCCCGCCGGGCCGGGGACCGCCCTCACCGAGGCGCAGGCCCGGGCGGCCCTGATCACCGAGGCCGACCTGGGGGAGCCGTGGGGGCCGACGCGGGGCGCCAGGACCTGGCGGGACGGGCTGCTCAAGGCGACCACGGAGGACCCGGAGTGCCAGCGGCTGCTCGACGCCCTGTACACGGAGGAGCTCTTCGGCGTCCCGAAGGGCCCGCACGCGACATCGGCGTTCGACGACGCCGAGACCGACGCCCAGGTGCGCTACCAGGTCGCCGCGCACCCGCCCGCGGACGTGGACCGCACCCTGGAGTGGCTGAAGTCGCTGCCGGGCAGGTGCGGCCAGTTCACGGCCGCGACGTTCCGCGGCGGGGTCCAGGGCGTGGAGGTCGGTGACCTGCCGCTGCCGCCGGTGGGGGACGCCCGCCAGGCCCTGCGGGTGACGCTGGCCGGCGAGACGGAGGAGGGGGAGCTGATGTACCTGACCATGGACCTCGCCGCCGTGCGGGTCGGTGAGGAGGCCATCGTCCTCACCCACGGCGGTCTCGACGAGGTGTACGCGGAGGTCACCCAGCAGGCCGTGGAACTCGGGACGCGGCGGCTCGTGGAGATCGGCAAGCGGGGGCGGGCGCAGATCTGACGCCCCGGGCCCCTTCGTCACGCCCGGGCCCCGCCGTCACGTCAGTCCCGGTCGAAGCGCCTGCGGTGGGCGATCACGTCGCGCGCCACGTCGAGGGCGGTGCACCCGCGTGCGAAGGCGTCACCCCGCAGCCGCGCGAGAGCGTCGTCGGCGCCGACGGCGAGCTGCGCCATGATCATGCCGACGGCCTGGTAGACCTCGTGGTGGTCCGCGGCCAGCCCGCTCAGCCAGCGCTCCCCGCCCCGCGCCTCGGCCTCGTCCTCGTCCTCGTCCTCGCGGGGGAGCGCCATCAGGGCCACCGTCATGACACCGGCCACCAGCAGCGCGACGTGCAACTGGCGGTCGGTGAGACCGCCCGGGCTGTCCCGGTAGAGGTCCAGCGTCCCCACGCACACCGCGTCGCTGCCCAGCGGCACGGCGTACACCGCCCGTACCCCGGCCGCCGTCGCCTGCTGGGCGAAGACCGGCCAGCGTCCGGCGTCCCGGCCCGTGGTCAGATCGCAGGCCAGCACGGGCTCCCCCGCCTCCAGCGCGCTCTGGCAGGGGCCGTCGCCCAGGGTCGCCTGGATCTCCGCCAGGTGCGCGGCGTGCGGACTGCTCGCGCTCAGCCGTACGGGCATGCCGTCGCTGCGCAGCGACACACTGGCGCCGGTCACCGGCAGCAGCTCGACCGCGACCTCGCACAGCCGCCCCGGCACCTGCCCGGGCTCGGCCCCGCGCACGCCCCTGGCGATCACGTCGGCGGCGCGGGCCCCGTCCAGGTCCAGGTCACCGCCCCCGGTGCCGCGGGGACCGGGGTCGCCGCCGGGGGCACCTTGGGGATCGTCCCTGGGCCGCACGACAACCGCCTCCTCTGATTCACCGCGGCCTGCACGCTTGACGGTCTTCCGGGGCGGGCCCCTGGCTGGGCGCGGCGAGGAACGGCATGTGACCGCCCTCCCGGAATCGTGCCCCGACTACCCGACGCGGGTGGGGCGAAACCCGTGCGCGCGGCCGTCGCGGCGGGGCCGCCCCTCAGCGCTTCTCGTACGGGTTGTCCGGTTGCGCCACCTGCCGCACGGACGCGGCGTCGACGACCGGCGGCCAGGCCGCGTCCGAGCCCAGCGCGCCCTCGGGACGCCAGGTGCCGGTGACCGTGACCCAGGTGTCGACGGGCGGGGCGTCGGCGCCGCGGACCTCGGCCCTGGCGGTCGTCGCGTCGGCGGCGCAGCAGGCGACGAGGAGGCGCGTGACGTACCAGGTGCCGTCGTCGTCCCGGGTGACGAAGCCGGTGAGCCGGATCGTGCGCCCTCGCAGGGAACGGTCGCTGTCGTAGACCGCCCGGGAGCCGAACTCTCCGAGGGTGAGGTCGACGGGGTCCCCGGACGGCAGCGCCGGGAAGCTGCCGACGCCCTGCGCCGCCCGCTGGTCCGCCTCGCGCTGCGCGCTGTAGGAGCCGAGGGCGGGCGGCGGGAAGAGCAGCAGGGCCAGGGCGGGGAGGGTGAGGAGCCAGGCGACGCGGGGGCCGGCGGGGCCGTGGTCATGACCGTGGCTGTGGTCCTGGTCGTCAAGGTCCTGGTCGAGGTCGTCGTAGTGGTCCTGCTTCCCCGCCGTCCGCGTCAGCACCGCCACCACCACACCGAGCAGCACCAGCAGCACCCCGGACACCACCAGACAGGGCCGCAACCCCGGCTGCACGTACCGCAGGTACAGCTCGCTGAAGGCCGACACCCGCAGGATCGCCGCCCCGACGAGCGCGAGCAGTACGGCCGGTCCGTAGCGCCTCACAGCAGCCACCACCCCACCAGGACACTGGCGGCCACGGCCACCACCCAGGTCGCGGCCGAGAACCGCAGCGCGAAGGCCCGGCCGAACGTGCCCGTCTGGAGCGCGATCAGCTTCAGGTCCACCATCGGCCCGACCACCATGAACGCCAGCCGCGCGGTCGGTGAGAAACCGCTCAGCGACGCCGCCACGAACGCGTCGGCCTCGCTGCACACGCACAGCACGACCGCCAGCAGGGCGAGCAGCAGCACCGACAGCCAGGCCGATCCGGTGAACACCTCCAGCAGCGACCGCGGCACGACGATCGCGAAGGTCGCCGCGGCCGCCGCGCCGACCACCAGGAAGCCGCCCGCGTGCAGGAAGTCGTGCTGGAGCCCGGCGACGAAGGCCCGCGGCCCGCCGCCCGGCGCGGGGGCGCCGCTCCGCTTCGGCGGCCGCAGCCACTCCTCCCGCCCGAACCGCGCCCACAGCCAGCCCATCACCACGGCCGTGGCGAGCGAGGCGACCAGCCGGCCGAGGACCATCTCCGGCTGCCCGGGGAAGGCGACCGAGGTTGCCACCAGGACGACGGGGTTGATGGCGGGCGCCGACAGCAGGAAGGCGAGCGCGGCGGCCGGGGCGACACCCCGCCGCATCAGGCTGCCCGCCACCGGCACGGACGCACACTCGCAGCCGGGCAGCACGACACCCGCCGCTCCCGCGACCGGCACGGCGAGCACCTCGCGGCGGGGCAGCAGCCGGGTGAAGACCCGCTCGGGCACGAACGCCCCGATCGCCGCCGACACGACCGTGCCCAGCAGCAGGAAGGGCACGCCCTGCACGGCGATCGCGGTGAACACCGTCCACCAGGCCGCGACCGGCGGGGTGTACAGGTCGAGCGCGACCATCGGCCCGAGCACCGACACCACCGTCACCACGGCGATCAGCGCGGCGCCCCCGAGGACGGCGTACACCAGGGCCCGCAGGCCCAGCCGTATGCCGTCGGCCACCGTCCGTTGGTTCTCCACGCACCCCACCCTGGTCGTTCACATCCCCGCAGGAGGCTAACCCGCACGGCTGTGCGACGCCCTTGCTTCCTCAGAGAGGAGGCTGTGCGGGCGCGGGCCCGAGGGTGGTCGTGCCGGGGGCCGTACGGTGCCCGAGTCCGGTCCGGTAGGCGTCCAGGGCCGCCTCCACCCGGCCGGTGCGCCGCAGCAGGTCGCCCAGCAGCCGGCACAGGTCGGCCAGGTCCCCGGCCGCGCCCGCCCGCTCCAGCAGGCTCAGGGCGCGGACGTAGTGCTCCTCGGCGTCCTCGGTACGGCGGGCGTCCTCGGCGATGATGCCGAGCAGCCGGTGCGCGGCGGCGGAGTGGACGGCGCCGCGCTCGGGGGACAGGTGCCCGAGGACGTCGTGCAGCAGGGCCGCGGCCTCGTCCGACCTGCCGCGCCGGTGCAGCACGTCGGCCAGCTCCACGGCGACCTGGCTGCTGTACAGGGCGGCACGCCTGGCCGACAGCATGCCGAGGGCCTCGCGCAACTCCTCCTCCGCGCGCTCCAGTTGCCCGTCCTGGGCGTAGACGTAGCCGCGCATCCAGTGGCAGTTGGCGAGTTCCGTGCGGATCTGCAGGCCGCGGTACAGCTCGGCCGCCTTGGCCAGCGAGGCGTCGGCCTCGGCGAGACGGCCCTCGGCGACCAGGGTGCGGGCGACCGAGCGGTGCATGCGGGCGACCAGGGCGGGGTCGCCGGACTGCGGGGCGAGAGCCAGGGCGAACTCGGCGGCCTGGGCGGCGCGGGCGTGCGCGCCCATGTCCATGTACGGGCCGATGGCGCTGGCGTAGAGCAGCAGCAGGGCGTCCGGGTCGTGCAGGCCGCCGCGGTTGAGTTCGTCGAGGGTGGTCTCCAGCAGGTAGACGGCGTACCGGAGTTCACCGGCGAGGTAGTGGGCGACGGCCCGGCCGCGCAGGGCCGGGACCCGGGCGGGCAGCGGCGCCCCGGCCAGGCAGGTCTCGGCCCGCTCGAAGAACTGCCGCCCCGGCACCAGCTCGCCCGTCTCCAGGGCGCACTCGCCGAGCCCGAGCAGCGCGGCGGCCTGCTCCGCGGCCAGGCCGTGCGTCTCGGCCTCGCCGAGCAGCCCGGCGTACTGCTCCGCCGCCTCCTCGGCCTCGCCGACGGCGAGGGTGCGCTGCGCCTCGGTCAGCCGCAGCCGCAGCTCGGTCACGCGCCGCGCCGAGTGCCCGCTGGCGAGTTCGTCGAAGGCGACGCCGAGCCGCTCGGCGAGATGCCGCAGGGCGTCGTCGGAGGGCCGCACCCGGCCGGACTCCAGGGTGGAGATGTAGGCGGGCGTGTACACGGGCTCCGCCAACTGCCGTTGCGTCAGTCCTCGTTCGACACGCAACCGCTGCACCCGGCGGCCGATGGTCCCCGGATCGTCACGCTCCCCCACGCCAACTCCCCCTGCCCCTCTTGCCGTTCGCCCTGGACAACCCCTAGGTTAAACGGAGTGTTAAGCCGCAGTGTTGGACACGCTTAACACTCCACCGTCCTAGCCGCCGCCCCTGTTGCGAGGTCGCCGTGCTCGAACGCACACGCACCGCCGAGCGGTACGCCAGAGGCTTCGCCGCCGCGTTGGTCGCCGTCGCGACACTACTGCTGGCAGCGAACGCGGGACCGGCACGGGCCACGGAAGCGCAACAGGGTTCCCAGACGGTCACCGACGCCCGCTGACCGCCCCCTCCCCGGCAGGCGAAAAGGGCTCACCAGGCTCGTACTCGCCGTGGGCACCGTGTGGACCGGCTTCTTCATCCCGGTTCCGAGTGGCTCTTCCACAGGCTCCGGAAAGCCGAGCTTCTCGGGCGTGCGATCAAGGTGACACCGGACAGTTTTCGGGAGATCCACGCAGTAATTTCCGAACTCCGAAGAAAACTCGACTACCACCGCCCGATCGATGTCTACATCCTCGACGAGGTCGACGGGAAAATGGAAGTGACCAGTATGCTCGGGACGCGGGTGCTTCTCATCAAAGGAGAATTCGCAGCGGCCCTCCAGGAAGACGGCCCCGCGTCCCTGCGTTTCATACACGTGCGACAAGTTCGGTTATCTGTGCGCCGAGGACCTCTACAGGCGTGCTCGAGCAGGCCCACCAGGCGACCCGGCGTCCCCTCTCGCGCTACGCCGAGCTGTTCCAGTCGGAGTCCCACCTGGTGAAGCGCTAGGCCAACCTCGTCGCGTTCGCGGGGGCCGTGATGCCCGCCGACCAGGAACGGTTCCTCGCCGGCCTGGACGAGAAGGGCCGCCGTGTCCTCCGCGACCTGCTGATCCGGTCGCCCCTCGTCAGGCGTCCGGATCGCGGTCCCGGCCGGCGGCCCACCCCGGCTGACTAGCGCGCGTCCCCGCGCGAGCGGACGAAGCGCCACCCGAAGTAGCACGCCCCGAGCGCTCCGCCGACCGCGCCGACCGCACACGCCGCCGTCGCCCAAGCGGCCATGTCCTGGCCGATCCACAGAAGGCTCACCACGACCAGCGCCACGGAGAACAGCAGGCGTTCCCCGTAGCCCGGGCCGCGACGTCCGGTCAGTCCCCGGTAGCCGTGCACTTGTACGTCACGCCCTTCATCCTGATGTCGCGGTACCCCACCTTCACGGTCGGGGTGGCGGGGGCGACGTCGGTGCCGCCGCCACCGCCGCTGTCCTTCTTACGGCAGTAGTAGCCGAGAGCGTCGAGCTTCTTGATGTCGCTCATCGCCTGGTACTTCTTGTAGGACGCGATCATCGCGGCCCGCTTCTGCGCGGGCGTGGCTTCCTTCGCCTTGGTGTACGCGTAGCACCCGATACTGGCGCCGATTCCCACCCAGGAAGCCCCCTTGGCCAGTGCCTTGGAAAGGCCCGCCGCGCCACTGCCGATCCCGAGGACCGCGCAGATCTCGTCCGCTCCGGCGCGGATCTCCGGTTGTGTTGGAGCCGCATGGGCCGCCTGCGCCCCGATGCCGCACAGCGCGCCCGTCATGGCGAAAGCGATGACAGTGGATATCCCCTTGCTTCGTACGCTCACGAAGTCCGTCCCCGTTTTGTTGAGTTGCATGGTGAGTTGCATGGTGAGTTGCATGGTCAGTGCGAGAAAGAGGCTACGCACGGGGCGGACGCGTATGCAATGGCGAAATTGTGAACATCACTGGTTGGACAAGACTTTACGCAATGCCTCGTGCAGGCGTTTCGCCAACTCCGCGTCGCCCGGCGGGTCCGCCTCGGCCCGAGGGCCGTACAGGGCGTCCAGTTCGGTGATGAGGGTCTGGGTGACGGCGCCGTACAGGGGAGTGCGCGGGCGGTGGACCGCCTCGCGGAGTGCCGGGAGCAGGATGTCGCGGGAGTAGCTGAGGCCGCCCGCGAGCCGGTCGGGTGCCGTGCGCTCGGCGCTCTCTCCCGTGGGGGACACCGAGGGGCCCTCGGCGTACGCGGGGGCGTGCCGGCATGCCGGGGCGGTGCCGGTCTCCTGGTAGGCGGAGACGCGTGTGGCGGCGAACCCGGCGCGCAGCAGGCAGCGTTCGCTGTCGGGGTCGGTGAGGAACGCGATCAGTTCGGCGGCCTTCGCGGCCCGCTGCTCGGACGTGGACGAGGTGACGGCCAGGTTCTGGCCGCCGAGCACGGCCTTGCCGGGCAGCCGGGCCACGCCGAGGTCTTCCTCGAAGGTCGCGTACAGGGTCGGGTAGACGTAAGGCCAGTGCCGCAGGAACGTGGTGCGGCCCTCCGCGAAGGCGCTGAGCGATTCGGCCTCGCGGGAGGCGGAGGTGTCCTTGAGGGTGTACGGCGACACCGTGCGCTCGCGCAGTTCGGTCACTCCGGCCGTCAACTGCTGCTCGTCGGCGGTGTACTCGCCGTCCGCGTCGGTCAGTTCGAGGCCCGGCACGGCCGAGGCGAACGCCTCGATCGCGTTGACGGTCCGGCCCTCGTAGGCGGCGAGCTGGGTGGTCCAGTCCGCCTGGGTGCCGACGCCGTTCACCGCGTCGAACATGCGCCGCAGTTCGTCCCAGGTCAGCTCGTCGTCGCCGAGGTCGGTCCGGGAGACGCCGGCCTCCCGCAGGTGGTCCTTGCGGTAGTAGAGCAGGCCGGCGTCGCTGTTGAAGGGGACCGCGTACCGCTTGCCGTCCCAGTACGACGTGCTGTCGACGGAGGGGATGAGGTCGTCGGGCGCCCTGACGGCCGCGTCGGTCAGCGGGCGGATCAGGTCCGCCTCGGCGAATTCCGGGACCCAGGTCACGTCCAGGTTCACCACGTCGTAGTCGGCGCTGCCGGACTGGAGGGCGCCGAGCAGCTGGCTGCGCTGCTGGTCGGCGGAGCCGGGCAGTTCCACCAGGCGGGCCTCGTACCCCTGCGGGCCCTCCTCGGCGTTCCAGGCGTCGATGAGCTGCTGCCGTATGCCGTTCTTGCCGGTGACGTCCTGGCCGCTGGCCACCACGATCCGGCGGCGGTCGTCGGTTGCCGTCGGCTCGTCCCGCACGTCACCGCCGGTGCAGGCGGCCAGGGACAGCAGGGACAGCAGCGCCAGGGCGGCGGCCGGCAGGCGTCGGGCCATCATTCCTCCCCCGTTCCGGTGCGGGCGACCTCGTCGCGCAGCGCGGGCACGAGGTCGTCCCCGGCGTCCAGGCAGCGGCCTTGGGCGGCCTCCGCGACGCGCGTTCCGGGGCGGTCCCGGTCGCAGCCCCCGCTGTTGAGCGCCACCATGACCACGGGCACACCGGAGGCGCGGGCCCGCTCCTCCACCTCGCGGAGGCGGTCGCCGGTCAGGCGGTCGTCGTCCTCGCCGTCGGTGAGGTACACGATCAGCTGCGGCCGCTCGTCGGAGGCACCGCGCTCCCGCATGAACGCCAGCGCGTCCAGCAGGGCGGCGCCCGGATCGGCTTCCGCGTCCCGCACCTCGGCGCCTCCCCTGACGGCCCTGAGGGCCTTCTCCGCCTGCGCGCGGGAGTGCGTGCCGAAGTCCAGGAGTTCGGTGTGCGTGCGGCCCCCCAGGCCGTGCACCGCCCACACCCCGTACTCGTCCCCCCGGCCGAGCCCCTTCAGCGTCTGCTTGAGGATGCCGGGGCCGCCGCTGGGGCCGTCCCACAGGCCGGCCATCGAGCCGGAGCTGTCGAGGAGGTACAGCACCCGGCCGGGCCCGTGCGCGTTGCCGTACCGCTCCAGTGTCCGGTCCAGTCGTGTCGCGTCGGCGGGGTCCGCCGGCGGGACGGAGGGTTCCAGTCCGTGGTCGTCCGCCTTCCCGCCGAGCAGGCCGCGTGCGCCCGTCGCGGACCTGAAGCCGTGCTCGCCGAGCACCTTCCGGCCGTCCTCGCCCGTCAGCCAGTCGCGGAACCGGTCCACCTCGTCGTCCCGCGCCTGCGCGTCCTGGTCACCGCCCTCCCAGCGCACCCGCACGAACGTCGGTTCCAGACCGGGCACGTCGTCCGGGTAGACGGCCGTGCGCTCGGCGCGCGTGACCGAGTGGCAGCCGACACCGCTCCTGAGCAGGAACTCCGGCACCAGGACCGCGCTGCGGCCGTCGGCCGCGTCGTCCTCGGGCAGTGTGCACAGCAGCCTGACGGCCGAGGACTCCGGCCGCCCGGCCCGGTCGATGAGCTGCTCGGCGCCGCGCACATCGGCCCCGTCGCCGTACAGCCCGACCGTCGCCAGCAGCGCCGCGTCGCTGAACTCGGGGTCGGGCCTGCGCACTTCGGCCCTGGGGTCGGCCTGCTTGAGGGCCCGGACCAGCTCCGTCAGCGACCGCCGCGTGGGCGGGAGGTCGGCGCCGAGGCCCTCCGGTACGGCCAGCACGACCGGCGAGTACGCGAGCGGCTCGGCGTCCGGCTCCAGCCGGGCGAAGACGCGTTCCACCTGCGCTTCCTCGGCCCGGCCGACGTCTGCGCGGGTCGCGGGGATCCACACGTCCGGCTGCGGGCCGATGTCCCGCTGCGGGTTGACGTCCTCACGCGGCTGCTGCCACGGGTCGGACCGCTCGCCCAGGGCGGTCACCACGTGGGCGGCACCCGCGCTGTAGACGGTGATGCCGCTGCGCCGGCACCCCTCGGTGGTGTTGGCCGCCGAGGCGAGGTAGGCGTCCGCCGCCGCCCGCATCGCCGGCTCCAGGTCGGGATCGGTGAGGACCCGCAGTTCCAGGGGCGGTTCGCAGGGGCCGGAGTCGCCGGTCAGCACGAGGACGCCGTAGCCGCCGGCGCCGGTGGCGATCAGGGCCAGCAGGACCGACAGGGCGGTGCGGCAGAGCCGCTGGGCGGCTTTCCGGGCGGCGATGAGGACACGCTGGAACCAGGAGGGTTTCGGGTCCGGCCATGACGTGATGGGGCCCGCCGCCAGCAGCACGTCCGCATCCGGGTCCCACGGAGGCGCGAGCGCCTGCGGCCGCTGCGAGTCGTTGTCCTCCGCCTTGTACTTCGCCTCGGCCATCCGCTGCTTCACCGCGTCGTACAGCTTGGAGAGCCACACCTGCCCGCCCTCGTCGAGGACGCGCACCATCTCGCGGGTGAACGGCGTCGCGACGTCGGCGTCCCCGCCCAGGATGCAGCGGTTGGGCTGCACGCTCATCAGCAGCAGGATCTTGTGCTTCTTCCGCTTCGGGTCGTCGAAGCGGTGCCAGATGCCCGCGGCGTTGCCGGCGTAGCAGCAGTCGAGGATGACCACCACCTGCTCGGCCTTGCTCTCGACGAGTTCGCCCAGCACCTCGCTGAAGGTGATCGAGCCGGGCAGCCCGTTGCCGGTGAGCACTCGCGCGGTGCGCATCTGCAGGTGCAGTTCGTTGCCGGAGGTGGAGGTGACGGCATGCCCGGCGAAGTAGAGCAGGAGCAGTCCCCTGGCCTCGTCGCAGGCGCTGTGCAGTGCCCCGGTGAACTCGTCCGGGGTCGGTGAGGCCAGGGCCCGCACCTCGCCGGTGCCGAACACATGGCCTCGGTTCAGCGCGTTCTCGAGTGCCTTCCGGTTGCGCAGCACGGCGGGGAGCTGGCCGTTGACGCCCTGCGGATCCGGCACCGTGTGGTCGTACTCGGACACACCGACCAGCAGCGCCCGGTTCACTCTGCCGCGCGGGTCGAAGCGGCTCACCGGCCTACTCCCCGTCGGGGTCCAGCGACCGGATCTGTGGGTCGGGATCGCCGCCCTGGAGCCTGCGGCGGTTGTTCGCCCAGGTCTTCACCGCGCGGGCGGTGTACTCGGTCAGGGCCGCGACCGTGACGACGTCACCGAGCACTTTCAGCACGAGTTCGAGGTCCGGTCCGAGCCGTCCGTCGGCCCCCTCCGTGCCGGCCTGCTCCTCGATGGTCAGTTGCCCGGTGGAGACCAGTTCCTCCAGTGACTCTTCGCGCTCCAGCCACGTCTTCAAGGCTCTGACATCGTCCATGGTCGCGCCGGCGCCCAGCCGCACGCGTACGCCTAAGACAGCCACTCGCTCCCCCTCTGTCATGCTCGCCATCATGACACCGGGTCGGGCCTCGGCGGCAGACCTGTGACGAGACCGGCGAAAGCGATTGCACGCCCCCTTCACGCCAGGCGCACACGGCGCACGCGTGTTCAGGGCTGGGTCTGCAACTGCCGTAGCTGGCGCTGCACATGGTCGAGCGCTCCCTCGCGCCGCCCGGGGACCCGTCCCCGCAACTCGGCGAGGGCCGCGCCCAGTTCGCGGGCCCGCGTGGTGTCGCGGACCTGGCCCCACTGGTGGTGGGCCCGGTCCACGGCGGCCTCGACGGCGGGCGCGTCCGGGGCCTGCCCGGCGTTCAGGCGGGCGGTGGCGATCATCAGCCAGGTGCGGCAGCTGCGCGCCGCGTCCCCGGCGAACATCGCCAGGTCGGCCCGTACCTCGGCCCAGTGCAGGGCCTCTTCGGAGGCGGGCCCGTGCGCGGCGACGGCGGCCTGCTCGTGCCGGGCGGCGAGCGCGTCGGCGTCGGAGTGGCGGCCGGCCTGGACGGCGGCGGTGATGACGGCGTGCGGATCCCCGCCCGTCGGGCCCGGCGTGCTCAGCACGAGGTCGGCGCCCGCGCTCTCGGGCGCGATCCGGGCCAGGGCCTGCTGGTGCAACTGCTCCGTCGGCGGCCGGAACCCGCTGCGCAGGATCGTCGCGACGGCCTTCATGTACGACGGTGCCGCGACCGTGCGTCTGGAGGGCGGCGGCGCGATCCGCCCGTGGACGGCGTTGCCCCGCCCCGAGTCCAGGGGCGTGCTCCGCAGCAGCTCCCAGGTCTCGGCGTCCGCGTGCAGGTCGAGCAGGAGGGTCGTGGCCCCGGCGGGCCGCAGCCGCAGCTCCTCCCGGAACCAGTGCCAGGGGAAGGCCGTGTAGCGGGCGGTGGAGGGGGTGGTGCGGGCCAGCGCGAGGTGGGGCAGGCGCTGGCGGCGGTCGAGCTGGAGCTGCCCGGTGACGTACACGGTGAGCGGTCCGGGGGCCGCGGCGGCGGCCCGCAGCCGGGTGAGGACGGCCTGCGGTTCCAGCGGGTCGGCGAGTTCGACGACGTTCGCGGTATCCGTACCGGCCAGTACGGCGGGCGGCACGGCGGCCAGGACGGGGAGCACGGAGGCGGCGTCCACCAGGCGCCCCCTGCCCACCGGTGAGGCCGCCAGCAGCAGCACGGTTCCGGGCATCGCCCCTCCCCCTGTGTCGATCACGTACGTCAGCACCGTAACCGCTGCGGCTGCAAAGGTGAGCCCCAGGACCGCAAACGCCCGCCTTCGGGTGCTTCGCCCCCGTTGTCGCGGTGCGGGGCGCTCCGACCCCGACTTGCCTGCGCTGCCGCGGCGGTGTGCTCTGGAAGCAGGGGCAGGGAGAGAGGAGAGCTCTCATGGCTCATGCGGCACCCGCCTCACGCAGGGTGACCAGGCAGCGGCGCAGGCCCGATGTCTTCGGCGCGCGGACCCACGCCGCCGCGAAGGTCGCGCTGCCCGTCGTCCTCGGTCTGGTCTACGGCTACTGGGCCGCCGCCAACCGGCGCGACTCCGGGCCCATCACGGGCTGGAACCTCCTGTTCGGCTTCCTCACCGCGCTCGTGTTCGCCGTGGTGTTCGCCGCCCTGTGGGAAATGGCCCCCAGGCTCGGGCGCGAGCTGCACGCGCTGGTCTGGTTCGTGTTCACGGGCTGCGCGGTGGGCTTCCTCATCAGCCAGTCCGACGAGTCCGTGCTCAAGTCCGCCGGGCTGGGGGTGGTGGTCGGGGCCGGCGTCCTCGTGACGCTGTTCTACCGCTACTACACGCACGAGGACGCCGCGGGCCGCCGCGTCGACTGATCCGGGACGGGTAGGGCTCCCCGGGCGCTCGTCCGGGGAGCCCTCGGGCCCGAATGCAGTCACCCCGCTCGCGGGCCCGGCCCGGTGCGCCTTGCCTGGAAGGGTGTCCGAGCGCGACCGGGCGCCCGTACCCGAGCAGGCGGCGCCCCCACGACCGCGGAACGTCCTGTCGGCCGTTCTGCTGGCCCTCGCGTGCCTGCTCCTGCCGTTCGGGGCGCTCGCGTCCTGGGCGGCGCACGGGCTGACCGACACCGGCCGCTACGTCCGCACGATGGCGCCGCTCGCCGCCGACCCGGACGTGCGGCGGGCGGTGGCGGACGCCGTCGGGGACGGGTTCCTGCGGGAGACCGGACACGAGTTCGACACCGGTCCGCTGCGCGGCGCGGCCGAACCCTTCGTGCGCGACGCGGTGCGGTCCTTCACCCGGACCGAGGCGTACCGAACGGGCTGGGACGCGGCGAACCGGGCCGTCCACACCGCCGTGCTGCGCGCCCTGCGCGAGGACGCCGCGCGGCCGGGCCCGGTCACCGTCGACATCGCCCCGGTCCTCCACCGGGTCAAACACCGGCTCTCCGCCGACCACGTGCCGTTCGCCCACCGCATCCCGGTCACGCACCTGCGCGTCCCGGTGCTCCCGGCCGCGGACGCGGACCGACTGCGCAAGGGGTTCCACGTGCTGGACACCGCCGCCTTCTGGCTGCCGCTCGCCGCCGCCGTCCTCGCCGCCGCCGGGATCGCCGTCGCCGCGTGCCGCCGCCGGGCGGTCACCGCCCTCGGCCTCGGTACGGCCCTCGGCGGCGCGCTGCTGGTCCTCGCCGTGGCGGTCGGCCGCCGCCTCACCCTCGCCGACCTGCCCGACGCCCCGCACCGCCCGGCGGCGGGCGCGGTCTACGACGCTCTCACGGCAACCCTGCGCTCGGTGTCCTGGCTGCTGTGCGCCCTGGGCCTCGCGGTGGCCCTCGGCTCGTGGCTCACGGGGCGATACGGTCCCCGGCGCGCCGCGCGGCGACGTGCGCGAGGGTCCGCAGGGCCTTCCGCAGATCCGGCTCCGGAGCCGAGGCGAGCCCGAGCCTGACCGCGTCCGGCGTGTGGCCGGGGGCGACGGCGAAGGCGGGGCCGGGCGTGACGGCGATGCCGTGCGCGGCGGCCGCGGCCGTGAAGGTGTCCGCGCGCCAGGGGGCGGGCAGCTCCCACCAGGCGAAGTAGGCGCGCGGGTCGGACCGTACGGCGAAGCCCGCGAGTTCCTCGGCGAGGATCCGCTGGCGCCGGGCCGCGTCGGCCCGCTTGGCCTCCACCAGCCGCGCCACCGTCCCCTCCGCGGCCCATCGCACGGCCGCCTCCAGCGCGAACCGCCCCGCGCTCCACCCGCCCGAGCGCACCGCGTCGGCCACGGCGGCGACCCGGTGCGGCGGCACGACGAGGAAGCCGACCGTGAGCCCGGGGGCAACCCGCTTGGAGAGGCCGTCGACGACGTGGGCGAGGGCCGGGGCGTGGACGGCGAAGGGGTCGCCGGTGGCGTGGAGGAAGGACCAGATGCGGTCCTCGACCACGGGCAGGTCCAAGTCGTGGACGAGACGGGCGAGTTGCAGCAGCCGGGTGTGGCTCGTCGTCAGAGACGTGGG
Organism: Streptomyces sp. SudanB52_2052; assembly: GCF_964272415.1. Lineage (NCBI taxonomy): Bacteria > Bacillati > Actinomycetota > Actinomycetes > Kitasatosporales > Streptomycetaceae > Streptomyces > Streptomyces sp. SudanB52_2052. The sequence goes on from NZ_OZ186796.1 coordinate 4,485,374, forward strand.
GTTGTGCAGCGTCGGCTGCACGTAGAGGGCGGACAGCGGAGCCGAACGGTGCGCGGCGGCGACGGCCTCCGGGAGCAGCCCGGCCGCGTCGCCCGCCAGCGGCACCAGGGTGATGCCCAGCCGTGCCGCGATCTCCTTGACCAGCGGATACGTCAGCTGCTCCACGCCGACCCGGCCGCCCGGCCGGACCAGGGAGGCCAGCACGGCGGCGATGGCCTGGCGGGCGTTGCCGGTGAACAGCAGCCGCTCCGGGCCGGGGCGCCAGCCCGGGGTGGCGAGGAGGGCCGCCGCGGCCTCCCGGGCGGGCGCGGTGCCGGTGGCGGCCGCCGGCAGCAGGGCCTCGGCCAGCACGTCGGGACGCAGCAGCGGCGCGAGCACGGGGGCGAGCAGCTCCGGCTGGCCGGGCGCGGACGGGTAGTTGAGCTCCAGGTTGACGGGCGCTCCGGCCGCACCGGCCTCGATGAGCGCCTGCCCCACCGGCCCGGCCGGAGCGGCCCGCACGAAGGTGCCGCGCCCGACCTCGCCGACGACCAGCCCGCGCCGGACCAGTTCCGCGTACACCCGCCCGGCCGTCGACGGGGCGATGCCGCGCCGCCGGGCGAACGCCCGCTGCGGAGGCAGCCGTTGCCCGGGCTTGAGCCGCCCGCCCGCGATGTCGTCGGCGATGCGGTCGGCGATGCGCCGGTAGTCCCGCCGGTAGTCACCCATCGGTCGGCCTCCCCCTTGGATTGCACCGAGAGCAAAGATCTTATTGCACCGAGTAGTTGGGCCGCCTAGGGTCGACGTCATGGCACCCTTCCTCGCATACGAGGACAAAGGCCCCGTATCCTCCCGGCAGCCGGTTGTCCCTCTGGTTCCCCTGGTCCTCGTCCACGGCCACCCCTTCGACCGCACGATGTGGGCCCCGCAGCTCCGGACGTTCTCGGCGGCCCGCCGCGTCATCGCCCCCGACCTGCGCGGCTACGGCGCCTCCCCGACGACCCCGGCCGTCCCGGACTTCTCCGGGTTCGCCCGGGACATCGAGGCCCTGCTCGACGAGCTGGGGGTGGAGTCCTGCGTACTGGCGGGCCTGTCGATGGGCGGCCAGATCGTCATGGACTGCTACCGCCTGTTCCCCGAGCGCGTCCGCGGCCTGGTCCTCGCGGACACCTTCCCGTCGGCCGAGACCCCTCAGGGCGTCCGCGACCGCGACGCCATGGCGGACCGGCTCCTCGCGGAGGGCATGCGCGGCTACGCCGACGAGGTCCTGGAGCGGATGGTCGCCCCCTACGCCCCGGCCGAGGTCAAGACGCACGTCCACCGCATGATGACGGCCACCTCCCCCGAGGGCGCCGCCGCGGCCCTGCGCGCCCGCGCCCGCCGCCCCGACTACAGCGCCCTGCTCACCCGCGTCACCGTCCCGGCCCTGGTCGTCGTCGGAGCCGACGACACCTACACACCGGTCTCCGACGCCCGGGCCATGCACGCGGCCCTCCCGGACGCGGCCCTGCACGTCATCGAGGGCTCGGCCCACATGCCGAACCTGGAACGCCCGGCGGAGTTCGACACGGCACTGGCGGAATTCCTGGCCCGCGTCGACGAACGGCAACCTTCCCCCGCCCCGCCCCGTCTTTGAGGGAGGATTCGGGCATCACACCCCGTGAACGGAAGGCCGGGCCTTGGACACCGCCGCTGCCGAGTGGACCGCCACCGACGACGAGCCGGAGCGCCGCCGTCCGCCCGGACGGCGGCTCGGCGCCTGGTGCGCGGGCCTGCTGCTCGCCGGGGTGAGCGTGGTCGTCGGCTTCCGGACCGCCGACAGCGACGGCACCACCCCCGTCCCGCAGGTCCTCGCCTTCCTCCCCTGGCTGCTCGCGCCCACGGCCCTGGCGCTGCTGTTCACCCTGCTGTCCCGCTGGTGGCTCGGGACGGCCTGGGGAGTCGTCCTGCTCGGCCTGCTGGCCTGGTTCATCGAGCCGTACGGCAAGACGGGCGATCCCGCGGGCCGCCCCGTCGCCGAGCTGCGCGTGCTGACCTCGAACGTCGAGTTCGGCCAGGGCACCGGCTCCCTCGTCGCCGCCGTCCGCCGCGAGAAACCGGACCTCGTCTTCGTCCAGGAATGCGAGTACACCTGCGACGCGCGGCTGAAGCGGGACCTGGCGCGGGAGTACCCGCACCGCCGCGCCGTCGAGGGCGGTGGCTCCGAGGGCTCCGTCATCCTCAGCCGCTACCCGCTGCGGCCCACGGACGGCGTCCGCGCCACGATGGGCATGCCCGGCGCGATCGCCGACGTGGACGGGCACCCCGTACGACTCCAGCTCGCCCACCCCATGCCCCCGATACCCGGCCAGGTGGGCCTCTGGACCAGGGAGCTCGACGCCGTGCGCGACGCGGCCGCCGCCGACCGCGGCACCCCCCTGGTCCTGGCCGGCGACTTCAACGCCTCCCAGGACCACGCCGCCTTCCGCCGCATCCTCGACACCGGCCTGTACGACGCCGCCCGGCTGGACGGCGCCGACCGCACGGCCACCTGGCCGGCCTCGACCGCCCCGACGTTCGGCACGCAGATCGACCACGTGCTGGTGTCCGAGGAGTTCGCGGCCGACCGCACCCGCGTCCTGGACCTGGCCGACACGGACCACCGGGCGGTGATCACGGACCTCACGCTGCACGACGGCCGATAGGGGCGGACAGACGCAGACAGGGGACGCCCGCCGGACGCCCCCTGTCACCGCTGCGCGACCCGCTGCGTGACTCCGTCAGCAGCCGATGTCGCCGCCGTCGGCACGCCACACGGCCACGACCGCCGGCCGGACGTAGCTGCCGGGCCCGTCGGGCCAGGTGCTGGCGGGCTTCTCCACGGACGCGCCGTCGATCTCGCCCGGGTGCTGCACGGCGACGAGGACCCGCCGGTCCTGGATGATCGGACCGCAGGTCTCGGCGCCCTTCGGCACGGTCAGGAACTGCTTCAGCTCACCGCGCCGCTCGCCCCGGGTCGCCACGCCGAACAGGCCGTCGTGCGAGCCGAGCTGGGCGCCGTCGGTGGAGATCCACAGGTTGCCGTAGGGGTCGAAGGCGACGTTGTCCGGGCAGGAGATCGGGCTGACGCCGTCCTTCGGGAACCCGGCGAAGTAGGTCGCCGGGTCGTCCGGGTCACCGGCGACCAGGAACAGCGACCAGGCGAACTTGGTGCTCTCGGGCCGGTTCCAGCGCTCGGTGAGCTCCAGCACGTGCCCGTGCTTGTTGGCGTTGCGGGGGTTGGCCTCGTCCGCCTTGGCGTTGGAGCCGACACCGCGGTTGCTGTTGTTGGTCAGGGCGACGTACACCTTGCCGGTCACCGGGTTGGGCTCGATGTCCTCGGGCCGGTCCATCTTCGTCGCGCCCACCTTGTCTCCGGCGAGACGCGTGAAGACGAACACCTCCTCGGCGCTCATCCCGTCCACGTGCGAGACGGCACCGTCGGCGGTGGCGGTGGCCAGCGGAATCCACTGACCGCTCCCGTCGAACTCGCCGTCCTTCGGCAGCTTGCCCGTGCCGTCGATCTCGATGGCGGGGGAGTCTCCGGTGAGCTTGGCGACGTACAGCGTGCCCTCGTCGAGCAGGGAGAGGTTGTGCTCGCGCACGGCCCGGGAGGTGCCGCGCTTCATCCGCTTGCTGCTGACGAACTTGTAGAAGTAGTCGAACCGCTCGTCGTCACCGGAGTAGACGACCGGCCGCCCGTCGTGCGTCAGCCGCACGGTGGCGGCCTCGTGCTTGAACCGCCCGAGCGCGGTGTGCTTGCGGGGCGTGGAGTCAGGGTCGTACGGGTCGAACTCGACGACGTACCCGAACCGGTGCACCTCGTTCGGCTCCTGGGCGACGTCGAACCGCTTGTCGAACCTCTCCCACTTGCGCTCGCTGGCCCCGGTCCCGATGCCGTACCGCTTGTCGGTCGCCCGGCTGCTGTTGGCGAAGTACTGGTTGAAGTTCTCCTCGCCGTGCAGGGTCGTGCCCCACGGGGTGACGCCACCGGAGCAGTTGTTGAGGGTGCCGAGCACCTTGGTGCCGCTCGGGTCGGCGGAGGTCTTCACGAGGTCGGACCCGGCGACGGGCCCGGTGAGCCGGAACTCGGTGGTGGCGGTGACCCGCCGGTTCAGCTGGTGCCGGGGAACGGCGGTGAGCCTGCCGGTCTTCCGGTCCTCCTCCACGACGACGGCGGACAGCCCGTGCGCGGCCCAGGCGATCTCCACCTGCTCCCGGCTCGGGTTGGCGGCGTCGTACCCCCGGAACATCAGGATCTCGTCGGTGTACTCGTGGTTGGCGACGAGCAGCTGCCGGTTGCGCTCCCCGGGCAGCGGCAGCAGGGCGAGGAAGTCGCAGTTGTACCCGAACTGCCCGGCCTGGGCCTTGGCGGTCTGCTTCTCCGGGTCGAAGGCGGGCGCGCCGCGCAGGATGGGCTCGCCCCAGCGGATGACGACGTTCTGCCGGTACCCCTCCGGCACGGTCACGGCGTCCGCGGTGTTGGGCGCGACGGGCGCGAAGCGCAGCCCGCGGGCGCCGGGCTTGCGCCGGGCGACATCCGAGGCGGTGGCGGCCGGGACGGCGGCGGCGGCCTGCGGAGCCTGCCCGGCCCCGACGGCACCGGCGCCGGCGGCGGCCACGGTCACGACAGCCGCGGCGCGCATCATCGACCGCCGGCTGAGGGCACCGGCGATCACGTCACCGACGTACTCGTTGGAGCTGGTGTTGGGCACCTCGTGGAAGCAGGCGTCACCACACCGGAAACGACAGGTCAGGGCGGACCGGCCGCCGGGATGCGAACCGGACGGCGTTCCGATCAACGGCAGCAGCTTTCGCACTTTGCTCTCTCCTTGGATGCCCATGGTGTCAGCGCGACCGTAGGGGCACATACGTGCGGGAGCCGGGCGCCCGGGTGAACAACGAGTGAACCCACAGCAGCCGTACGGGGGTTGCCGCCATTCAGCGTGGCGACACCTGCGCAGGCCGGATGTGCCCCTTGACAGGGTGGATCCCGCACACCTGACCCTGCCCAAGATCGCGCAGGCGGGCCGCTAACCTTACGTGTCCGTCCTGGCCAGGGATTGACGGGCTTCAACTCACGCGAAGGGTTGCGCGCACATGGGCATTCTCACTCTCTTGCGGAACGCGTTCGGACGGTCACGCAAGTCACGGACCGCCGAGGCGGAGGGTGCGGCGCAGACGACGACCACGGAGACGGCGCCCGCACAGGAGCCGCCCGCGTCCCCCACCACGGTCCCGTCCCAGGAGACCCCGACGCCCCCCACCCCCGACCGGAAGGTCCCCTCCCCCTCCCCCTCGCCCGAGCCGCCCCCCAGCCCCTCGGCCACCGTCCCCGACCCTCGTACGTCGTCCCCCGACGAACACGACCTGGTGGCAGCGGCCTTCGACAACGTGACGGTACCGAGGCCTACGCCGTCGGGGGAGGGGGAGCCGACGGTTTCGGAGCCGACGGTTTCAGAGGAGTCGGCGGTTGCTGAGTCGTCGGTTTCGGAGGAGCCGAAGGCCGCGGAGCCGACGGTTTCGGAGGAGCCGGCGGCTGTGGGGGAGCCGGTTGCGGAGAAGTCCGCGGTTGCGGAGGAACCGGCGGCTGCCCACGAGTCGGCCGTTGCCGAGAAGCCGGCGGCTGCGGAGCGGTCTGCGGATGCCGCGGAGCCGATCGTCGAGGAGCCGGAGGTCTCGGGATCGGAAGGCGTGGAGGAGCCGGTCGCCGAGAAGGCCAAGGCGGGCGAGGCGTCGACCGACGAGCCGGAGATCGTCGAGGAGTCGGTGGTGGACGAGCCGACGGTGGCGGAGACGGCGGCCGAGACGGAAGCCGAGACCGCCGCCGAGACCCGGACGAGCGACGAGCCCGAGTCGTCGTCGGTGCCCGAGACGTCGGCTGAGGAGCCCGCGGCCGACCCGGAGGGCGAGGCGCAGCCCGCGCCCGAGGCCGACCCGGAGGGCGAGGCGCAGCCGGAGCCCGAGGCCGAGGCCGAGGCGAAGCCGACGCCTGAGGCCGAGGAGAAGCCCACGGCCGACCCCGAGCCGTCGGCCACCCCCGAACCCGCAGCCGCCGACGGCGCTCAGCCCCCGCAGGGGCCACCCGCAGCCGACGACGAAAGCCGCACGGGTGGTGCGGGTGGGCACGACACGGCCGAAGGCGAAGCCGAGGCCGAGGCCGCCCCCAAGCCCCCCACCACCCCCAAGCCCGCCCTCACCCTCACCCAGCTCAAGACCCGCGCCCCCGGCCTGGCCACCGCCTACCGCACCGCCGCCACCACCCTCAAGACCCACAACCTCACCGGCACCCGGGCCAAGGTCTACCTCGTCCTCGACCGCTCCGCCTCCATGCGCCCGTACTACAAGGACGGCTCCGCCCAGGCCCTCGCCGAACAGACCCTCGCCCTCGCCGCCCACCTGGACCCCGAGGCCACCGTCCCGGTCGTCTTCTTCTCCACCGAACTCGACGGCACCGGCGAGATCACCCTCACCGACCACGAGAACAAGATCGACGACCTGCACGCCTCCCTCGGCCGCATGGGCCGCACCAGCTACCACGCGGCGGTCGAAGCCGTCCTGGCCCGGCACGACAAGGAGACCCCCGGCACCCCCGCCCTCGTGGTCTTCCAGACGGACGGCGCCCCCGACGCCAAGACCCCCGCCACCCAGTCCCTCACGGACGCCGCCAAGACCCACCCCACCGTCTTCTTCTCCTTCGTCGCCTTCGGCGACCCGGAGAACAAGGCCTTCGACTACCTCCGCAAGCTCAAGACCCCCAACACGTCCCACTTCCTCGCGGGCGAAACCCCCCGAGAGCTCACGGACAAGCAGCTCTACGACGGCGTACTGGCGAACTGGCGCCCGTAGCCCGACGCGGGGTGGACAGGGCGGAACCCCCTGTCCACCCCCCGAAACGCGTGTGAGTCGATCTTCGGCGGACCAGTAGGATTTCGACCATGGCGGCCACTGGATCCGAGAAGCAGGGGGCGAAGGCGTACTACGTCTCGACCCCCATCTACTACGTCAACGACGCTCCTCACCTGGGCCACGCCTATACGACCGTCGCAGGCGACGTGCTCACCCGCTGGCACCGTCAGCGCGGCGAGAAGGTGTGGTACCTCACCGGCACGGACGAGCACGGTCAGAAGATCATGCGCACCGCGGAGGCGAACGGCGTCAGCCCCCAGCAGTGGGCCGACAAGCTCGTCACCGAAGCGTGGAAGCCTCTCTGGGAACACCTGGAGATCGCGAACGACGACTTCATCCGCACCACGCAGAAGCGCCACACGGACCGCGTCAAGGAGTTCGTCCAGGACCTGTACGACAAGGGCGAGATCTACAAGGGCGGCTACGAGGGCCCGTACTGCGTCGGCTGCGAGGAGTACAAGCTCCCGGGCGAGCTCCTCGACGGCGAGGGCGAGTACGCGGGTCAGAAGCTCTGCCCGATCCACAAGAAGCCGGTGGAGATCCTCAGCGAGGAGAACTACTTCTTCAAGCTGAGCGAGTACGGCGAGAAGCTCCTCGCCCACTACGAGGCGAACCCGGGCTTCATCCAGCCCGAGTCGGCGCGCAACGAGGTCGTGAACTTCGTCCGCCAGGGCCTGCAGGACCTCTCCATCTCCCGCTCGACCTTCGACTGGGGCATCCCGATCCCCTGGGACGACAAGCACGTGATCTACGTGTGGGTCGACGCCCTGCTGAACTACGCCACGGCGGTCGGCTACAACGAGAACCAGGCGAAGTTCGAGGAGACCTTCCCGGCCGACGTCCACCTGGTCGGCAAGGACATCCTCCGCTTCCACGCGGTGATCTGGCCGGCGATGCTGATGGCGCAGGGCCTCCCGCTCCCCGGCAAGATCGCGGCCAACGGCTGGCTGATGGTCGGCGGCGAGAAGATGTCGAAGTCGAACCTGACCGGCATCAAGCCGCAGGACCTGACCTCGCACTTCGGCGTGGACGCCTACCGCTGGTACTTCCTGCGCGCCATCGCCTTCGGCCAGGACGGCTCCTTCTCCTGGGAGGACTTCTCGGCCCGCTACACGAGCGAGCTGGCGAACGACTACGGCAACCTCGCGTCCCGCGTCGCGGCGATGGTCGGCAAGTACTTCGGCGGCGAGCTGCCGGCGTCGACGGCCGACGGCGAGGCGGAGAAGGCGATCCACGACGGCCTGGCGAAGGCGGTGACGGAGGCGGACCGCCGCATCGGCGACGACCTGGACTTCCAGGGCGGCATCCTCGCGGTCTTCGACTTCGTGAAGCAGGTCAACGGCTACATCACCGAGCAGGAGCCCTGGAAGGTCGCGAAGGACACGTCGGACGAGGGCAGGGCCCGCCTGGCCACGATCCTCTACACGGCGGCGGAGTCCCTGCGCGCCGTGGCGGTCCTCCTCAACCCGGTGATGCCGGAGACGTCGCAGAAGCTCTGGGACTCCCTCGGCGCGGAGGCCTCCCTCGGCGCGCTCGCCGACCAGAAGATCGGCGAGGCCGGCGAGTGGGGCAGGCTCCCCGCCGGCACGACGGTCACCAAGGGCGCGGTCCTCTTCCCGCGCCTGGAGGAGAAGCCGACGGCGTAACAGCGGTAACACGCTCGCTACAGCATGGGCCCGGGAGAAACGAGAACCTTCTCCCGGGCCCGTCGCTTTGCGAAGATCGCGGGAGAGCGGCCACGAGGCCGCGACCACACCCACGGGGGACTACCCATGGCACTCTTCGGCAACGCCCACACCGTAGACCCGGCCTCGGCCCAGCAGGACTACGCCCGCCTCCTGGGCCACGGCGAGCAGGTCCACGCCGCGTTCCTGCTGATCCGCGACACCATCCTCTTCACCGACCGCCGCCTGATCCTGATCGACAAGCAGGGCATCACCGGCAAGAAGGTGGAGTACCACTCGGTCCCCTACCGCAGCATCACCCACTTCGCGGTGGAGACGGCCGGCACGTTCGACCTCGACGCGGAACTGAAGATCTGGATCTCCGGCACCCCCACCCCCCTGCAGAAGACCTTCACCAAGGGCGTCGACATCTACGAGGTCCAGGCAATCCTGACCCAGTTCGTCGCAAGGTAGCCCCGGAACGTTCCTCCCAGCCTCGAATGGGTGAACCCACCCGGCGCGCCGCATATGCCGGCCCTTGATCGGCCTAGCTTGCGCACATGGTCATTGGCGTACTTACGCGCGAAGTACGGCGTGCCCGTGCTGCTCGTCGCCGTCTGCAAGAACCGGCCGACCGCGTCGTGGGCGGCGGGCCCCTTCGAGTGCCGCGTCGGCACGTGGACGCCACAGAGCACCCGACCCTTCGCGCTGGGCCCGGACAACGTTCCCGAGATCACCGACGAGTCCGTGGTAGCCCATGAACCGCCATGCTGAGCATGCTGGCACGCGGCATGCGGTCGTTCGACAAGGCAACAGCGAAGTACTGGAGATGACAGGGCCCGCCCCCCACCAGGGAGCGGGCCCCGCGTCGGCTTGTGTCAGCGCGCCTCCCCCGCGACCGGCTTCCCCACCACCGCCGTGGCACCGGCACCGGAACCGCCCTGCATCCCCCGCTTCGTATGCCGCACGAACGCCACCCCCACCACCGCCAGCACGGACGCCGCCGACAGCGTGTACAGCCCCCCGTTCGTGCTCCCCGTCGTGTCCTTCAGGTAGCCGAACAGCGTCGGCGACACGAACCCGCCCAGGTTTCCGATGGAGTTGACCAGGGCCAGCCCGGGCGCCGCGATCTTCAGGTCGAGTCCCGACTGGGCCATCGGCCAGAACAGGGTGGCCGCGCACTTGCCGCCGACCGCCGCGAGGGTGAGGGCGACGAGGCCGAACCAGGGGGACCCGAGCGTGGCCAGGAAGGTGCCGGTCGCGGAGAGGACCAGGGCGATCGCCAGGTAGGGACGCCGGTCGGGGGCCCGGTCCGTGAAGTGGCTCATCGTGTACATCGCGATCACCGCACAGATCCACGGAATCGCCGACAGCAGGCCGATCTGGAAGGGGGACAGCCCGCCGATCTCCTCCACCAGGCTCGGCAGCCAGAACGTGATCGCGTAACCGGTGAGCGCCATCGCGAAGAAGACCGCGGTGAGCACCGCCACCTGCGGGTGCAGGATCAGCTTCCAGCGCGACACCGACGGCGCCCGGTCGCGCGCCTCCTTGTCCCGGGCCACCGCCTCGCTCAGCGCGTCCTTCTCCTCCTGCGTGAGCCACTTGGCGTCCTGGATCCGGGAGACGAGGAAGAACCCGGCGATGAAGCCGACCAGGATGGAGAAGGCTCCCTCGAGGGCGAACATCCACCGCCAGCCGGCGATGCCGCCCGCGCCGTGCAGCTCCAGCAGGGCGCCCGTGATCGGGCCGGTCACGATGTACGCCGTCGCCGAGCCGCCCAGGAAGATCGCACTCGCCCGGCCGCGGCTGGAGTCCGGCAGCCACTGGGTGAAGTACAGGAGCACGCCGGGGAAGAACCCGGCCTCCGCGACGCCGAGCAGGAAGCGCAGGGCGTAGAACATCCACACGCTGTGGATGAAGCACATCGCCACGATCACCGCACCCCAGGTGATCATGATCCGGGTCAGCCAGATCCGCGCGCCGAACCGCTCCAGCCACATGTTGCTCGGGACTTCGAACAGCGCGTATCCGATGAAGAACAGGCCCGCGCCGAGCCCGTAGGCGGTGGCGCTCACCCCGACGTCGGCCCGCAGCTCGTCCTGGACGAAGCCCACGTTCGTCCGGTCCATCTGGTTGACCAGCAGCATCAGAACCAGGATCGGCAGCATCCGGCGCAGGAATTTGCCGACCGCTCGCTGCTCGGCCTCGGGTATGGCTGTCGCGGCTTCTGACATCGTTGTCTCCCCTGGGGCATACGCGTACGTGAACAGCAATCACGTAGGCGGGAACACTACGGAGGCCCTACTTCCGGGTCAATGGGTTGACGAGTATTCATGTATATGAACGAAAGGGGTGCAGCGGCCGGTCGTGGGCACGACACCGCTTACGCTGGTGCAGCCTCGGCCGAACCGCGCCAGGCGGTTCCCCCGGAGAAGGTGCATGTCAGCAGTCACTCGCCGGCGCGTCGGCTGGACGGCCGCCGCCCTGCTCCTGTTGCTGCTCGCCGTCCTGCTCAGCCTCGCCGTCGGCAGCCGCCCGGTCGCCCCGGGCGCCGTCTGGGACGCGTTGGTACACGGCGGACAGAGCGAGAACGCGCAGGTCGTACGGTCCCTGCGGGTACCGCGGACGGTCATCGGCGTGCTGGTGGGCGCCGCACTCGCCGTCGCCGGAACGGTTCTCCAGGGCATCACCCGCAACCCCATCGCCGAACCCGGCATCCTCGGCATCAGCCAGGGCGCCTCGGTCGGCGTCGTCTGCGCCATCACCTTCTTCGGCGTGCACACGCTCACCGGCTACGTCTGGTACGCCTTCGCCGGCGCGGGACTCGCGGCCGTCGCCATCTACGCCGTCGCGGGCAGCGGACGCGGCGGTGCCTCGCCCGTGAAGCTGGCGCTGGCGGGCGCGGCGATGAACGCCTTCCTCGCCTCCGTCGTCTCCGGCATCGTCACGACCGACGCCCGCGCCCTGGACGAGTTCCGGTTCTGGGACGTCGGGTCGATCAGCGGACGCGATCTGACGATCGCGGGGCAGGTCTGGCCGTTCCTCACCGTCGGGCTGCTGCTGGCGTTCGCCCTGGCCCGGGGCCTCGACGCGCTCGCCCTCGGTGACGACGTCGCCCGCGGACTCGGCCGCAACGTGCCGCTGCTGCGCGCGACCGGCGCCCTGTCCGCGACCCTGCTGACCGGTGCCGCGGTCGCCGCCGCGGGCCCCATCGCCTTCACCGGCCTCGCCGTCCCGCACATCGCCCGCGCCCTGGTCGGCCCCGCGCACCGCTGGCTGCTGCCGCTCGCCGCCCTGCTCGGGCCGGTGATGCTGCTGCTCGCGGACGTCCTCGGCCGGATCGTCGTACGCCCCTCGGAGGTGCCGGTGGCCGTGATGACCGCGCTGGCCGGTGTGCCGTTCCTGGTCGTCCTGGTGCGGCGGAAGGCGGTGCCCGCCGTATGACGCGAGTCGTGGAGTCACCGCCTCCGGTGGCCGCCCGCCCCGCCGGGTACGCCGTGCTGCGGGCCGGGCGGTGCAGTGTGCTGCTGCACCGCAGGGCCGTCGTCGTCGCGGTCGTGCTGGCCGTGCTGCTGGCGGTCACCGTGGTCGCCTCGCTGTGCCTGGGCCAGTCGTACGTCTCCCCGGGCGAGGTCGTCCGGGTGCTGCTGGGGCTGCCCAGCCCCGACGAGCTGGTGGTGGGCACCCTGCGGCTGCCGCGGCTCGTGACCGGGCTGCTGGTCGGTGCCGCGTTCGGCCTGGCCGGCGGGCTGATCCAGACCGTGGCCCGCAATCCGCTCGCCAGCCCCGACGTCATCGGCGTCACGCACGGGGCGGGCGCGGCCACGGTCGCCGCGATGACCTTCGGCGTCACCTCGTACGCCGTCCTGCCGTACGTGTCGGTGGCCGGCGGGCTCGGCGCGGCCCTGCTGGTCTATCTGCTGGCCTGGCGCGGCGGCCTGCACGCCAACCGTTTCGTGCTCATCGGCATCGGCATCTCCGTGGCGCTGGCCTCGCTGACCCGCCTGTTCGTGACCAAGGGGGACTACCTCGTCGCCCAGCAGGCGAAGGTGTGGCTGACCGGGTCCCTCAACGGCCGCGGCTACGACCAGGCCGCGCCGCTCGCCACGATCCTGCTGCTGCTCCTGCCCTTCCTGGTGTGGGCGGCCCGGGCCCAGCGCGGCGCCGACTTCGGGGACGACACGGCCGTCGCCCTCGGGATCCGGCTCGGCCGGGTGCGGCTCGGGCTCAGCGCGCTCGGGGTGGTGCTCGCCTCCGCGGCCACCGCCGCGGCCGGGCCGGTGGACTTCGTGGCGCTGCTCGCCCCGCAGATCGCGCGGCGGCTCACCCGCACCCCGCACATCCCGCCGGTGTGCTCGGCCCTCATGGGAGCACTGATCGTCGTGGTGGCGGACCTGATGGCCCGTCGGCTCCTGTCGCCGCTGGAGCTGCCGGTCGGCGTGTTCACCGCCGTCGTGGGTGCTCCGTACCTGATGTGGCTGATCGTCAGGAGCCGGGCCCGACGATGACGGGATCCCCACAGTCCGGATACATCCCGCGCACAGGATTCGCTTAAAGTAAGGCTCGCCTAAGTTCTACCGAGGTTCAGGAGTCTCCATGTCCGTCACCAGCCGCGGCGCCACCGCTGTCGCTCTCGCCCTCGCCGCCGCGCTCTCCCTGACGGCATGCGGCGGCTCCTCCGGCGAGGAACCGTCCGGGGAGGCCTCCGCCGGAGCCGGGGACAAGAAGGCCGTCGCCCAGGGCGGCAAGGAGTTCGCCGACGCCGCGAGGAAGACCGCGGCCATGGGCACGGACGCCGCGCCCGGCCAGTGGCCCCGCACCGTCGAGCACGCCATGGGCGAGACCGAGATCAAGGCACAGCCCAAGCGCGTCGTCGTCCTCGACGTCGGCGAGCTCGACAACGTCGTCTCCCTCGGCATCAAGCCGGTCGGCCTCGCCCCGACCGAGGGCTCCCCCGAACTCCCGTCGTACCTGAAGGGCAAGGCGGGCAAGCCCGAGAGCGTCGGCACCATCAACAACCTCAACCTCGAGGCCATCGCCGCGCTCAAGCCCGACCTGATCCTCGGCAGCCAGCTGCGCGCCGCCGACAAGTACGACGAGCTGTCGCAGATCGCCCCGACCGTCTTCTCCCTGCGCCCCGGCTTCACCTGGAAGGAGAACTACCTCCTCAACGCCGCCGCCCTGGACAAGACGGCCGAGGCCAAGGCGAAGCTCGCCGCCTACGACAAGAAGATCGACGCCCTGGACGAGAAGCTCGGCGCGAAGAAGCCGTCCGTCTCCATGGTCCGCTTCATGCCGGACGGCGTGATCCGCCTGTACGCCAACGCCTCGTTCATCGGCACGATCCTGAAGGACGCCGGCATCCCGCGTCCGAAGAACCAGGACATCGACGACCTCGCCGCCGAGGTCAGCGCCGAGAACATCGACCAGGCCGACGCCGACTACATCTTCACCGGCGTCTACGGCGACCCCAAGGCCACCGACAAGTCCAAGGCCCAGGGCAACCCGCTGTGGAAGAACCTGAAGGCGGTCAAGTCCGGGCACGCCCACGACGTTCCGGACGAGACCTGGTACCTCGGCCTCGGTGTGATGGCGGCCGAGGAGGTCGTCGCCGACCTGGACCGGCACCTCACCGCGTAACCCCGCGTACGACAGTGGCCCGGAACCGACGGCGGTTCCGGGCCACTCTCGCGTCCGCGCCTACTTCGGCTGCGGCTTGCGCACCGACAGGTGCAGCTCCTTCAGCCGCGCCTCCTCCAGCTCCGTCGGCGCGCCCATCATCAGGTCCTGGGCGTTGCCGTTGAGCGGGAAGGCGATGGTCTCGCGGATGTTCGGCTCGTCGGCGAGCAGCATCACGATGCGGTCGACGCCGGGGGCGATGCCGCCGTGCGGCGGGGCGCCGAAGCGGAAGGCGCGCAGCATGCCGGCGAACTTCTCCTCGACCGTGTCGCGGTCGTAGCCGGCGATCTCGAAGGCCTTGAGCATGATCTCCGGCTCGTGGTTCCGGATCGCGCCGGAGGACAGCTCGACGCCGTTGCAGACGATGTCGTACTGCCAGCCCAGGATGTCCAGCGGGTCCTGGGTCTGAAGGGCCTCCAGGCCGCCCTGCGGCATGGAGAAGGGGTTGTGCGAGAAGTCGATCGCGCCGGTCTCCTCGTCCTTCTCGTACATCGGGAAGTCGACGATCCAGCAGAACCGGAAGACGTTCTCCTCGAAGTGCCCGGCGCGCTTGGCGGCCTCGACCCGGACCGCGCCCATGATCTTGGAGACCTCGTCGAACTCGCCCGCGCCGAAGAAGACCGCGTGGCCGGCCGCGAGCGACAGGCGCTTGGTCAGCTCGGCGACGTTCTCCTCGGTGAGGAACTTCGCGATCGGGCCGGACAGCGAGCCGTCCTCGCCGACCCGGACCCAGGCCAGGCCCTTGGCGCCCTGGGAGACGGCGAAGTCACCCAGCTGGTCGAAGAACTTGCGGGGCTGTGCGGAGACGTCCGGCACCGGCAGGGCACGGACGTGCTTGCCGGCGAAGGCCTTGAACTCCGAGCCCTCGAAGATGTCGGTGATGTCGACGAGTTCGAGCTGGGCGCGCAGGTCGGGCTTGTCGGAGCCGTACTTCAGCATGGCCTCGCGGAACGGGATCCGCGGGAACGGCGAGGTGACGTGGCGGCCGTTGCCGAACTCCTCGAACAGCTCGGTCATCAGCTTCTCGACGGGCTGGAAGACGTCTTCCTGCTCGACGAAGCTCATCTCGATGTCGAGCTGGTAGAACTCGCCCGGCGAGCGGTCGGCGCGCGCGTCCTCGTCGCGGAAGCAGGGCGCGATCTGGAAGTAGCGGTCGAAGCCGGAGATCATCAGCAGCTGCTTGAACTGCTGGGGCGCCTGGGGGAGGGCGTAGAACTTGCCCGGGTGCAGGCGGGAGGGGACGACGAAGTCGCGGGCGCCCTCGGGGGAGGTCGCGGACAGGATCGGCGTCGCCATCTCGTTGAAGCCGAGAGCCGTCATCTTGTGGCGGATGGCGGAGATGACCGCCGTGCGCAGCATGATGTTGCGGTGCATGCGCTCGCGGCGCAGGTCCAGGAAGCGGTACTCCAGGCGCCGCTCCTCGTTGACCCCGTCCTCGGTGTTGATGGTGAAGGGCAGCGGGGCGGCCGCGCCGAGCAGTTCGACCTCGCCGACCTCGACCTCGACCTCACCGGTCGGCAGTTCGGGGTTGATGTTCTCGGCGCCCCGGGAGACGACCTTGCCGTCGACGCGGACGGTCGACTCCTTGGAGAGCTTGTCTAGGGCCTCGTAGGCGGGCGTGCCGGGACGGGCCACGAGCTGCGTGATGCCGTAGTGGTCGCGCAGATCGATGAAGAGGATGCCGCCCAGGTCGCGCCGATTGTGCAGCCAGCCACTCAGCCGGACGTCGGTGCCGACGTCAGAGGAGCGGAGCTCGCCGCAGGTGTGGGACCTGTACCGATGCATCGTCGTTCATCCAGTCTTCGCTGATCGGGGTCTGTGTTTCACGTGAAACACAGACCCCAGCGTACCGGCCAGGCGAAGATCGGCTCTCCTGAGTTCTCCACAGGGTAACGATCGAGCACGCTTCCGCTTTCGGTGGCAGTGCTCGAGCGCGTCTTCTTAAAGTAGGGCAATGCGCACTGGCGAGCCCCTGCCCGCCGTGGGGGAGGCCCTCGCCGCCCTCGCGACCGGCCTGTGGCACTGGGACACCGCCACCGGGCTGGTCACGGTCGACGCCGAGGCGGCACGGTTGCTCGGGCTGCCCGCGGAACAGGTCAGCCTCACGGAGGCCCAGGCCCGGGCCCGGCTGCACCCGGTCGACTGGAACGAGATCACCGGCGTGATCCAGCTCGCCGTCTCCGAGGGCACCCTCGCCGAGGTGCGGGTCCGGATCATGGACGAGCAGGGCCGGATCGTCCGGGTGGTCCGCAGCCGGTCCAAGCCGTCCTTCGACCGGGTCCGCAAGGCGTACCGGCTGATCGGCACCCTCCAGGAGGTCACCGAGCCGACGCCGGGCACCCCGGCCGGACGCAGCGCGGTCACCGGCGACTGGCGGCGCTCGCGGGAGGCCTTCCTGCTGGACGCGGGCCGGGCCCTGGCCGAGGCGCGCTCCACGCAGGAGGTCCTGCGGGTCACGGCCAATCTGTCGATGCCGGGGTTCTCGCCGGACGGGCTGGCGGTGTTCGGCGTGGAGGGTGACCGGCTGACGGTCATCGGCCACCACGGGCAGCAGCAGGGCGACGAGAACCCGTTCTCGGACATGCCGCTGGACACGGACTACCCGGCGGCCGAGGTGGCCCGGACCGGCCGGGCCGTGTATCTGTCCTCCGCCGAGCAGTACAAGGCCCGGTATCCGCTGACCTGGCCGCTCGCCGAGCGGTTCGGCCGCAGGTCCTGGGCGTTCCTGCCGCTGACCGTGGCCGGCCGCACGATGGGCGCCTGGATGGCTGCCTTCGCCTACCCGGTGGCGTTCACGCCGGACGAGCGGTCCGTGCTGGCGACGGTGGCGCGGATGCTGGCTCAGGCGCTGACCCGGGCGGGTGTGGCCGAGAGCGAGCGCGCCCTGACCGACGGACTCCAGCGCACGATGCTGCCGAGGCTCGGCCCGCAGCGCATCCCGGGCATGAGCGTCGCCGCCCGCTACGTCCCCACCGGCGGCGGACTCCAGGTCGGCGGCGACTGGTACGACGTGATCCCGCTGCCCAGCGGCCGCTTCGCCCTGGTCATCGGGGACGTCCAGGGCCATGACGTACGGGCGGCGGGGCTGATGGGCCAGCTGCGGATCGCCCTGCGGGCCTACGCCTCGGAGGGGCACCGCCCGGACGCGGTGCTGTCCCGCGCCTCGCGCTTCCTGCACGGCATCAGCGACGAGGACCCGGCCGACCCGCGCTTCGCGACCTGTGTCTACGTCGAGGTCGACCCGGCGACGGGGGTGCTGGACATCGCCCGCGCCGGGCACCCGGACCCGGCGATCCGGATGGCCGACGGCACGGTGCTGACGCGGCCGACCTCGGGCGGACTGCCGCTGGGCATCGACCCGGACGCCGACTATCCGACGACCCGGCTCGCCCTGGAGCCCGGCGAGACCATGCTGATCTGCACGGACGGCCTGATCGAGACCGGCGGCCACGACCTGGAGACCGGCTGGCGGCGGCTGCGCGCGATCCTGGAGGAGCACAAGGGCGATCTGGAGGAGCTCGCCGACGCCCTGGTGCAGGCCGTGCACGGGCCGTCCTCGCACCACACCACCGGCCCGCTGGCCGACCGCCGCGAGGACGACATCGCCATGCTGCTGCTGAGCCGGGACGGCGAGGGCTGCGGCTGCGGCGGGTCCATGACCGTGCGGCCCCCGGTGCGGCGCTCGGTGCTGACGGTCGCGCAGGCCGAGCCCGAGCGGGTCGCGGTGTCCCGGCAGCAGCTGCGCGAGCTGCTGCACGACTGGGCCTCGCCGGACCAGGTCGACTCGGCGGTGCTGCTGCTGTCCGAGCTGCTGACGAACGTCCTCGTGCACACCGACTCGGACGCGCTGCTCGTCGCCGAGATCACCGGCGAGGTGGGCGACCGGCGGCTGCGGATCGAGGTCACCGACGCGGGTGACGACCTGCCGCACAAGCGCAGACCCGGGGAGCTGGCGTCCTCCGGCCGCGGCCTGGTGCTGATCGAACTGCTCGCGCACACCTGGGGGGTGGACCCGCGGGGCGAGGGCAAGAGCATCTGGTTCGAGCTCTACGAGTCGGTGAACGGCTCGGGCGACGGCTCCTGGTCGCCGTAGCGGGTGCGCAGTTCCTGGACCACCCCGAAGGCGGCCGCGGTGAGCGGCACGGCGAGCAGCATGCCGAGCACGCCGGCGACCGACGCCCCGGCCGTGATCGTCACCATCACCACCGCCGGGTGCATCTGCACGGTCCGGCTCTGGATCGCCGGCTGGAGCACGTGCCCTTCCAGGACCTGCACCGCGAGCACCACCCCGAGCACCCACAGCGCGATGACGAACCCCCGGTCGGCGAGCGCGACCAGCACGGCCACGGCTCCCGAGACGAAGGCGCCGAGGTAGGGGATGTACGCCCCGACGAAGACCAGCGCCCCGAGCCCGGCCGCCCCGGGCACGTCGAGGACGAGCAGGCCGACCGTGATGCAGAGGGCGTCGATGAGGGCGATGAGGGTGGTACCGCGCATGAACCCCTCGACGGCGTGGAACGCCCGCCGCGCCATGGCCTCCAGGGTGTCGGCGGAGCCGCGCGGGGACAGGGCCCGCAGCGTCCCGGTGGCCCGGTCGGAGTCGCGCAGGAAGAAGAAGACGAGCAGCAGCGCCAGCACGGCCATGGCGAGGGCCTCGCCGACCACGCTGACCCCGCTGATCACACCGGAGGCGGCGGTGCCGCCGAACCTGCCCAGCAGCTCCCGGGCGTTGGAGGCGAGGTCGTCCAGCGAGGTGCCCGCGGCGCCGAAGTGGTCGGAGACGCCGCGCGCGGCCTGCCTGAGGGAGGCGACGATCTCGTCGCCGGTGTCGATGAGCGCGGCGACCACGATGTAGACGGCCCCGCCGACCACGGCGACGACGGCGACGCAGGTGAGCCCGGCCGCGACCGAGCGGTGCACCCCGGCCTTCACGAGCCTTCGGTGCAGCGGCCGGAGCAGTGCCGTCCCGAGCAGCGCGAGCAGCACGGGCACGACGGCGGTGCGGAACTCGTCGCAGAGCCGGATGCCGACGTAGACGACTCCGGAGACGAGCAGGAGGAGCACGCACCAGGCGGCGAGGCGCCGGAGGGGGTCCGGCAGGAGGAGCCCGGGGCCGGGGAGGGGCGGCTTGGAGACCTGCACGCCTCCACCCGAACACGCCCCGGGCGGGCCGTCCCGTCGGGACGGCCCGCCCGGGTGAGGGGGCGTCAGCCCTGCGGGCCGCCCGCCGTCATGCCGTGCACCGCCGGGACCGTGCCCAGGCGGCCCTTCTGGAAGTCCTCGAAGGCCTGCATGAGTTCTTCCTTGGTGTTCATCACGAACGGGCCGTAGTGGGCCATCGGCTCACGGATCGGCTGTCCGCCGAGCAGGACGACCTCCAGGTCCGGCGTGTGGGAGTCCTGCTTCTCGTCCGCGCGGACGGTCAGCGAGGAACCGGCGCCGAAGACGGCGGTCTGGCCCATGTGGACCGGGCGCCGCTCGGTGCCGACGCTGCCGCGCCCGGCCAGCACGTACGCCAGGCCGTTGAAGTCCTCGCGCCACGGCAGGGTCAGCTCCGCGCCCGGCGCCAGCGTCGCGTGGATCATCGTGATCGGCGTGTGCGTGATGCCGGGGCCCTGGTGCCCGTCCAGCTCACCGGCGATGACGCGGAGCAGCGCGCCGCCGTCGGGGGTGGTGAGCAGCTGGACGGAGCCGCCGCGGATGTCCTGGTAGCGCGGGGCCATCATCTTGTCCTTGGCCGGGAGGTTCACCCACAGCTGCAGGCCGTGGAAGAGCCCGCCGGACATGACGAGATGCTCCGGTGGCGCCTCGATGTGCAGCAGGCCCGAGCCCGCGGTCATCCACTGGGTGTCCCCGTTGGTGATGGTGCCGCCACCGCCGTTGGAGTCCTGGTGGTCGAAGATGCCGTCGATGATGTAGGTGACGGTCTCGAAGCCGCGGTGCGGGTGCCAGGGGGTGCCCTTGGGCTCGCCCGGGGCGTACTCCACCTCGCCCATCTGGTCCATCATGATGAACGGGTCGAGGTGGCGGTAGTTGATCCCCGCGAAGGCCCGGCGCACCGGGAAGCCCTCGCCCTCGAAACCGCTCGGAGCGGTGGTGACGGCCAGCACCGGACGGGCCACGGCATCGGCCGGCGCGGTCACGCGGGGCAGCGCCAACGGGTTCTCGACGGTCACAGCAGGCATGTCGGTTCCTCCTCGTGTACGCCCAGTTTAGTTGAGCATTGAACTTTCTGCCACTCCAAACAGAGAAAACCGGGAGGGCATTCCCAGCGGACGCGGGAGGCAACCCCGGAACAGACCGAAGGCCGGCACCTTGAGGGTGCCGGCCTTCGTCCGCCCTGGTCAGGCGACCAGTTCGCGCTCCTCGCGCTCCTCCCCGGCGGGCTCCGCCCTGCGGTCCCGCATCACCAGCGTGGCGACGACGGCCGCGACCAGGACACCGATCGCGCTGATCGTGAAGGTCGTCGACATCGAGGCGGTGAAGGCCTCCCGGGCCGCCCGGACCAGGCCCGAGTCACCGCCCGCGACGGCCAGGGCCCCGCCGATGGACTCCCTGGCCTGCTCGGGGGCGCCGGCCGGCATCTCGTCGGCGTAGCCGCCGGAGAGCAGGGAGCCGAGGATCGCGATGCCGAGGGCGGTGCCGGACTGCTGGATGGTGTCGTTGAGGGCGGAGCCGACGCCCGCCTTCTCCTCCGGGATGGTGCCCATCAGCGCGGCCACCGCGGCCGGCATGGCCAGACCGGCACCGAGGCCCAGGATCCCCAGCGCCACGGCCGGGACGGTGAACCCGCTGTCGGCGGTGAGCGTGGTGAGCAGCCCGAAGGAGACGGCCATCAGCAGCATCCCGCCGAGGATGACGAACCGGTTGCCGACCTTGACGGCGAGCTGCGCCCCGGCCGCGT
Organism: Streptomyces sp. SudanB52_2052; assembly: GCF_964272415.1. Taxonomy (NCBI): domain Bacteria; kingdom Bacillati; phylum Actinomycetota; class Actinomycetes; order Kitasatosporales; family Streptomycetaceae; genus Streptomyces; species Streptomyces sp. SudanB52_2052. Next base: position 4,506,527 of record NZ_OZ186796.1, read on the forward strand.
TGCCGGCCAGCGCGGCCACGGCCAGCGGCAGGAAGGCCAGGCCCGCCTTGACCGCCGACCAGCCGAGGACGAACTGCAGGTACTGGGTCAGGACCAGCAGCAGGCCGGCGTTGCCGATCTGGACGAGGGCCAGGGAGAGCGAGCCGCCGCTGAAGTTGCGGTGCCGGAACAGGACCAGCGGGACCATCGGCGCGGAGGTGACGTTCTCCCAGACCACGAAGCCGGCCAGGGCGACCACCGCGACGGCCAGCACCACCAGGGAGCGGCCCTCGAAGGCGCCGTGCTGCGGGATCTCGATGATCCACCACACCAGGGCCGTCATCCCGACAGCCGACAGCACCGCGCCCAGCGGGTCGGGCTTCTGCCACGGCGCCTTCGACTCCGGCATCAGCAGCACACCGGCCAGCAGCGCCAGGGCGACGATCGGGACGTTGATCAGGAAGATCGCCTGCCAGGCGAAGTGGTCGATGAGCACACCGCCGAGCACCGGGCTGCCGACCAGCCCCAGCATGGACACCGAGCCCCACGCCGCCATGGCCTTGGGCCGCTCGTCCTCGTCGAAGACGGTGATCAGGATCGACAGCGTCGACGGCATGATCAGCGCCCCGCCGACGCCCATCGCGATCCGCACCGCGATCAGCTCACCCGGGCTGGAGCAGAACACCGCCCCCAGCGAGGCCGCCCCGAAGAGCAGGAGGCCGATCAGCATCACCCTCCGGCGCCCGAACCGGTCCCCCAGGCTTCCCGAGGTCAGCAGCAGCCCGGCGAAGACCAGGGTGTAGGAGTCGAGGATCCACTGCATGTCCTGGCTGCTCGCGCCGATGTCCTCGGTCAGCGCGGGCACGGCGACCGTCAGCGCCATGTTGTCGACCACCAGCACCAGCGTGCTCAGGCACAGCACGACCAGGATCCACCAGCGGCGTGGATTGCGAGCGTCCATGTCCTCTTCCCCTCCTGCGAACACCGTTCCTGTGATGCGAACACTGTACGCAGAGCGGAACAGTGTTCGCAACCCTTGAGTTCTGTACGCTGATTGCGCACGCTGTTCGCACCAGAGGGTCATTCAGGAGGAGCGCCCATGAGCAGGAGCAGGACGACGGACAGGAACCCGATCCCGTCCGTCTGGACCCGGGAGCAGCGCCGGACCGACCAGCCCGCGCTCAGCCGGGACGCGATCGTCCGCGAGGCGATCGCCATGCTCGACGCGGACGGCATCGAGGCGCTCTCCATGCGCAAGCTCGGCGCCCGCCTGAACGCCGGCGCGACCTCGCTGTACCGGCACGTGGCCACGAAGGACGAGCTGATGGAGCTGGCGGTGGACGAGGTCGCCGCGGAGATCCACGTCCCGCCGGCCGACAGCCCGGACTGGCGCGCCGCGGTGACCGAGGCGGCCGGGTCCTTCCGTACGACGGCGCTACGACACCCCTGGCTGACCCTGGTGCTGGGGCAGGCGGGGCTCGCCTATCTGGGCCCCAACTACATGAGCTTCTCCGAGCGCCTCGCGGCCCTGTTCACCGCCGCCGGATTCCCCGAGCCGAGCCGCGCGATCGACGCCGTCTTCTCGTACGTCATCGGCATGAGCACGACCGAGGCCGCCTGGCTCACCACCGTGGCGCGCTCCGGTGAGTCGGAGACGGAGTTCGTGGCCCGCCTGCTGCCCACGGCCCAGCAGGTCTCCGCCGGCTACGACCACCTGGCGGCCGCAGGGCCCGAGACCAGCGCGCAGGCCGCCGACCCCGCGAAGCTGCGCGACGACAAGTTCGCCTACGGCCTGGAGGTCGTCCTGGACGGCCTGGCGCTGCGCCTGCCGACATAACGAGAACGAGGAGGGCCGGGCTCAGCCGCCATACATCCGGCGCATCGCGAACTCGACCATCTGCTCCACGGCCTTCGCGTCGAACACCATCCGGTGCTCGCCCTCCATGTCGAGGACGAAGCCGTAGCCGGTGGGCAGCAGGTCCAGCACCTCGGCGCCGGTGATCACGAAGTACTTGGACTCCTTGCCCGCGTACCGGCGCAGCTCCTTGAGCGTGGTGAACATCGGGATCACCGGCTGCTGGGTGTTGTGCAGGGCGAGGAAGCCGGGGTTGTCGCCGCGCGGGCAGTAGACCTTCGACGTCGCGAAGACCTGCTGGAAGTCCTCGGCGGCCATCTGCCCGGTCGTGAACGCGCGCACCGCGTCCGCGAGCGAGGGCGGGGACGGCTCGGGGTACAGCGGCGGCTGCTGCCCGTACCCGCCGGACATCGGCTGCTGCGGAGGGGCGTACTGCGCTTGCGGGCCCGCTGTCTGGTCGTAGCCGTACATGAGCGCAAGCGTACCGAGAGCGGCCGGGCGGGAGGTGCGGTACGGCGGTGACGGCGAACCGACAGCGACTCGACAGCGACCTGACAGCCGTGACTATGGATCGCCACAGCCGCGGCTCATAGCGTCGGAGCCATGACCGAACGCCACGACGAGGGCCCGCACGAGCACGACAGAGGCCTCTCCTACGACCTTCCCGTCCTCGCCCGCCGCCGGATGATCCGGCTGATGGCCGGAGCGAGCCTGATACCGCTGGTGGGCTGCACGTCAAAGGAGGAGACCCCGGCGTCCTCCTCGTCCCCGGCGTCCTCCTCGACCTCCTCCTCGTCGTCCTCGTCCGCCGCGTGCGCGGAGATCCCCGAGGAGACCGCCGGGCCCTTCCCCGGCGACGGCTCCAACGGCGTGAACGTCCTGAAGGAGAGCGGGGTCGTCCGCAGCGACATCACCAAGAGCTTCGGCGACTCCGCGGGCGGCACCGCCGAGGGCGTCCCCCTGACGATCACCCTGACCGTGGTGGACGCGGCCTCCGGCTGCGGCAGCCCCAAGAAGGGCGCCGCCGTCTACCTCTGGCACTGCGACCGCGAGGGCAACTACTCCCTGTACTCCGAGGGCGTCACCGACGAGAACTACCTGCGGGGCGTCCAGGAGACCGACGACCAGGGCCGGGTCACCTTCACGAGCGTCTTCCCGGGCTGCTACGCCGGCCGCTGGCCGCACATCCACTTCGAGGTCTACGGCAGCCTGGCCGACGCCACGGCGGCCACCTCCATCACGAACACCTCGCAGCTCGCGTTCCCCAAGGACGTCTGCGACACGGTGTACGCCACGGAGGGCTACGACGCGAGCGTGCGGAACCTGAGCAGCCTCTCCCTGGAGACGGACAACATCTTCAGCGACGGCCACGCCCAGCAGCTGGCGACGGTGAAGGGCAGCACCACGGAGGGCTACACGGCGACACTGACCGTTCCGGTGTGACCTGTCACAGATGACGGGATCGGGGTTGCTTCTTATTACCGGCGGGTAGCATCATCGGAGCTACTTGTTGGTACGTGAACTAGCGCGAGGATCCAGTGCCTCGCCGATCTCTCTACGGAGCCGGGAGCCGTCGCCATGGGGCACTACAAGTCGAATCTCCGCGACATCGAGTTCAACCTCTTCGAAGTACTCGGGCGCGACAAGGTGTACGGCACCGGCCCGTTCGAGGAGATGGACGCCGAGACCGCGAAGAGCATCCTGGAGGAGCTGACCCGCCTCTCGGAGAACGAGCTGGCCGAGTCCTTCGCCGACGCCGACCGCAACCCGCCGGTCTTCGACCCGGAGACCAACACCGCGCCGGTCCCGGCCTCCTTCAAGAAGAGCTACCAGGCCTTCATGGACTCCGAGTACTGGCGCCTCGGCCTGCCCGAGGAGATCGGCGGCACCACCGCGCCGCGCTCCCTGATCTGGGCCTACGCCGAGCTCATCCTGGGCGCGAACCCCGCCGTGTGGATGTACTCCTCGGGCCCCGCCTTCGCCGGCATCCTCTTCGAGGAGGGCAACGAGGTCCAGAAGCACATAGCCAAGATCGCCACGGAGAAGCAGTGGGGCTCCACGATGGTCCTCACCGAGCCCGACGCGGGCTCCGACGTGGGCGCCGGCCGCACCAAGGCCGTGCAGCAGGAGGACGGCTCCTGGCACATCGAGGGCGTGAAGCGCTTCATCACCTCCGGTGAGCACGACATGTCGGAGAACATCCTCCACTACGTGCTGGCCCGCCCCGAGGGCGCCGGCCCCGGCACCAAGGGTCTGTCCCTCTTCCTCGTCCCGAAGTACCTCTTCGACTTCGAGACCGGCGAGCTGGGCGAGCGCAACGGCGTCTACGCCACCAACGTCGAGCACAAGATGGGCCTGAAGGCCTCCAACACCTGCGAGATGACCTTCGGCGACCAGCACCCCGCCAAGGGCTGGCTGATCGGCGACAAGCACGACGGCATCCGCCAGATGTTCCGCATCATCGAGTTCGCCCGCATGATGGTCGGCACGAAGGCGATCTCCACGCTCTCCACGGGCTACCTCAACGCCCTGGAGTACGCCAAGGAGCGCGTCCAGGGCCCCGACCTGGCGAACTTCATGGACAAGACCGCGCCCAAGGTCACCATCACCCACCATCCGGACGTCCGCCGCTCGCTCATGACGCAGAAGGCGTACGCGGAGGGCATGCGCGCCCTGGTGATGTACACCGCCTCGATCCAGGACGCCATCCAGATCAAGGAGGCCGCCGGCGAGGACGCCGCCACCGAGCACGCGCTGAACGACCTGCTCCTGCCCATCGTCAAGGGCTACGGCTCCGAGAAGGGCTACGAGCAGCTCGCCCAGTCCCTGCAGACCTTCGGCGGCTCCGGCTTCCTCCAGGAGTACCCGATCGAGCAGTACATCCGGGACTCCAAGATCGACACTCTCTACGAGGGCACCACGGCCATCCAGGGCCAGGACTTCTTCTTCCGGAAGATCGTCCGCAATCAGGGCGCCGCGCTGAACTCCCTCGCCGAGGACATCAAGAAGTTCCTCGCCCTCGGCACGGGCGGCGAGGAGCTGGCCGGTGCCCGCGAGCACCTCGCCAAGGCCGCCGTCGAGCTGGAGGCCATCGTCGGCCTGATGCTCACCGACCTCGCCGCCACCGAGCAGGACGTCAAGAACATCTACAAGGTGGGCCTGAACACCACCCGCCTGCTGATGGCCTCCGGTGACGTCGTCGTCGGCTACCTGCTGCTCAAGGGCGCCGCGGTCGCCGCCGAGAAGCTGGAGACCGCCTCCGCCAAGGACAAGGCCTTCTACACCGGCAAGATCGCCGCCGCCAAGTTCTTCGCCGCCAACGTCCTGCCGGGCGTCACCCTGGCCCGTAAGGTCGCCGAGGGCGTCGAGCTGGACCTGATGGAGCTGGACGAGGCCGCGTTCTGATCCTCACGTCCGTTGTTCGAGGGCCTGTTCCTTACCCAGAGGAACAGGCCCTCGTCCGTCGTTAAGGTGAACCCATGACCGAACGAGCCCGCTTCGACCGCGGCCACACCGACGACCTCATGACCTTCCTGGCGGCGAGCCCCTCGCCGTACCACGCCGTGGCGACCGCCGCCGAACGGCTGGAGAAGGCCGGCTTCCGGCAGGTCGCGGAGACGGACGCCTGGGAGGGGACGAGCGGCGGCAAGTACGTGCTGCGCGGCGGCGCGATCGTCGCCTGGTACGTCCCGGAGGGGGCCGGGCCGCACACGCCGTTCCGGATCGTCGGCGCCCACACGGACTCCCCCAACCTGCGCGTCAAGCCGCTCCCCGACAGCGGCGCGCACGGCTGGCGCCAGGTGGCCGTGGAGATCTACGGCGGACCCCTGCTCAACTCCTGGCTCGACCGCGACCTCGGCATCGCCGGCCGCCTCACCCTGCGCGACGGCTCCACCCGCCTGGTCAACGTCGACCGCCCGCTGCTGCGCGTGCCGCAGCTCGCCATCCACCTGGACCGCTCGGTGACGTCCGAGGGCCTCAAGCTCGACAAGCAGCGGCACATGCAGCCGGTCTGGGGCCTGGGCCACGACGTGCGCGACGGCGACCTCATCGCCTTCCTGGAGGAGACCGCCGGCATCCCGGCGGGCGAGGTCACCGGCTGGGACCTGATGACGCACTCCGTGGAACCGCCCGCCTACCTGGGCCGCGACCGCGAACTGCTGGCCGGCCCGCGCATGGACAACCTGCTGTCGGTGCACGCCGGCACGGCCGCGCTCGCCGCCGTCGCCTCGGCGTCGTCCAAGCCCGCGTCCATCCCGGTCCTGGCCGCCTTCGACCACGAGGAGAACGGCTCCCAGTCGGACACCGGCGCGGACGGACCGCTCCTCGGCACCGTGCTGGAACGCTCGGTCTTCGCACGCGGCGGCACCTACGAGGACCGGGCCCGCGCCTTCGCCGGCACCGTCTGCCTGTCCTCCGACACGGGCCACGCCGTCCACCCCAACTACGCGGAGCGGCACGACCCGACGCACCACCCGCGCGTCAACGGCGGCCCCATCCTCAAGGTCAACGTCAACAACCGCTACGCCACGGACGGTTCGGGCCGCGCGGAGTTCGCGGCGGCCTGCGAGAGGGCCGACGTGCCCTTCCAGTCCTTCGTCTCCAACAACTCCATGCCCTGCGGCACCACGATCGGCCCGATCACCGCCGCCCGGCACGGCATCAGGACCGTCGACATCGGCGTGGCCATCCTGTCGATGCACAGCGTCCGCGAACTGTGCGGCGCCGACGACCCGTTCCTGCTCGCCAACGCGCTCACGGCGTTCCTGGAGGGTTAGAACAGGCCATCACCGCATGGGTGTTCCCCACGGGGGTACCCGGTGTGCGGACCGGAACGACCGGACCGTACAGGGAGGCGACACTCATGGGCCTCGGCGGATGCATCATTCTCATCGCCGTGGGAGCCATCCTCACGTTCGCGACCGACTGGGACATGCAGGGGGTCAACCTGGACCTCGTCGGCATCATCCTGATGATCGTCGGACTGATCGGCGTCACGACCTTCAGCAGCATCGCCCGGCGCCGCCGAGTGGTGGTGCCACCGACCACACCGGTGGTCGACGACCCGGCGGTGCACCACCACCGCCGCGACGGCTACAGCGACGGATACGGGGTGTGACGCCCCGGACCATCAGGCGTCCATCCCCGCCAGCACCAGGGGAAGCCGGTCCGTCCCCGCCTCCGTGAGGCGGACGGGGACGCCCCAGTCCTGCTGGTGGACGTGACAAGCCGGATACTCGTTCGACGGATCGTCGTCGCAGGAGGCGGCCATCGCGGAGACGTGCAGCACACCCTCCGGCACGGAGGGGTCGAGTTCGAGGGCGCGGGACAGCTCGGTTCCCGCGCCCTCGCCGCTGCGCAGCAGCTCCGGCGGGCTCGCGGAGACGAGCAGACGGGTCGAGGGACCGTACCGGGTGTCGAGCTTCTGGCCCGCCGGGGCCTGGAAGACGACGTCCAACCGGAGCCGCCCCGGGGCGACTTCGGTGGCCTCGCGCCGCGTGCGGTGGGCGACCTCCGGCACCTTCACCGCCTCCTCCGGCAGCCGCAGCCGGGTCAGCCGGTGCCGGGCCGACTCCACGACCACGATGTCGTCGCCGTCGAGCACCGCGTCGCTGGGCTCGCGCACGTCCGTGGCCAGGGTCGTCACCTCGCCCGTCGCCGGGTCGTAGCGGCGCAGGGCGTGGTTGTAGGTGTCGCTGACCGCGACCGAGCCGTCGGGCAGCGCCGTGACGCCCAGCGGGTGCTGGAGCAGGGCCTGGTCCGCGGCGCCGTCCCGGTGCCCGAAGTCGAACAGGCCCGCGCCGACGGCCGTGTGGACGGAGCCGTCGGGCTCCACCCAGCGCAGGGCGGACGTCTCGGAGTCCGCGACCCAGAGCCGCTCCGGTGTGGCGGCGAGACCGGAGGGCTGCGCGAACCAGGCCTCGCCGCCCGGCCCGTCGACCAGCCCCTCGTTGGTCGTCCCGGCCGTGACGGACACCGTCCCGTCCTCCGGGTCGTACGCCCACAGCTGGTGGACGCCGGCCATGGCGATCCACACCCTGCCCTGCCACCAGGCCACGTCCCACGGGGAGGACAGGTCGGTCTCGCGGGCCGGGCCCGAGGTGGGGGAGCCCTGCCACCACTGCCGGCCCGTACCGGCGAGGGTGGTGACCTCGCCGGTGGTGAGGTCCAGCCGCCGCAGCGCGTGGTTGACCGTGTCGGCGACGACCACCGAGCCGTCGTCGAGGAGGGCGAGCCCCTGGGGTTCGTTGAAGGCAGCAGTCCCGGCGGCCCCGTCGGCGAAGGCGCGCGCCCCGGAGCCGATCCGCCGCACGACGCTCTCCCCGTCCTCGGCGAGCTCCACCAGCTGATGCCGGGTGGTGTCGCTCACCAGGAAGCTCCCGCCCGGCAGCAGCAGGGCCTTCCCCGGGAACCTCAGCACGGTCGGCTCCGGCTCCGGCGCCACATACGGCCCGTCCCCGCGCCGCAGCGTCCCCTTCGCCTCGTGCTCGGCCTCCAGCTCCGCCACCAGCCGCTCGATGGCGTGCACATGCCCCTCACCGGCGTGCTGGGCGACGACGTACCCCTCCGGGTCGATCACCACGAGCGTCGGCCAGGCCCGCACGGCGTACTGCTTCCACGTGGCCAGCTCGGGGTCGTCGAGCACCGGGTGCTCCACCCCGTACCGCTCCACGGCGTCGACGACCGCCCCGTGCTCCGTCTCGTGCGCGAACTTCGGCGAGTGCACCCCGATGACGACGACCGTGTCCCGGTGCTTCTCCTCCAGCTCGCGCAGTTCGTCCAGGACGTGCAGGCAGTTGATGCAGCAAAAGGTCCAGAAGTCCAGGATGACGATGCGTCCGCGCAGGTCGGCGAGGGTGTACTGCTGTCCGCCGGTGTTCAGCCAGCCGCCCTTGCCGGTCAGCTCGGGGGCGCGGACGCGGGCGCGTCGGGGTGCGGAGTGGTTCATGCGTCCAGGGTGTCATCCGGCACTGACAGTCACCCCAGGGCATGCCCCGTCGTCGCGTCCACATGGTCCGGTACCTCGTCGTGGCGGTCGCCGACCGTGAGGGTGCCGGTGGGCTCGAACACCAGGATCGCGGTCGGGACGGGGGCGTACGGCTTGTGTTCGGTGCCGCGCGGGACCGTGAAGACGCTGCCCTTGGGGAGCACGACCGTGCGCTCGCCGGCCGGTTCGCGCAGGCCGATGTGGAGTTCGCCGTCGAGGACGAGGAAGAACTCGTCGGTGTGGTCGTGGGCGTGCCAGAGGTGCTCGCCCTCGACCTTGGCGATGCGGACGTCGTAGTCGTTGACGGCGGTGACGACGCGGGGGCTCCACTGTTCGGCGAAGGAGGCCAGGGCGTCGGCGAGGGAGATGGGTTCCTGGGTCATGAGGTGATCCTGCGGGGTGCCGTGCGGCGGGCACGAGTGCTAGGAATCGCACATGTCGCAAGGATTCTCGCAGGGCCCGCACCCTGAGCACGCAACCTCGCAGCGCCCGCACCGCGTCGCCGTGATCGTGGACGAGGGCACCAACCCCTTCGAGGTGGGGGTGGCCACCGAGCTGTTCGGGCTGCCGCGGCCCGAGCTGGGGCTGCCGGGGCCGCTGTACGAGGTGACGCTGTGCGGGCCCGCGCCGGAGATCCGGATGAACCACGGCTTCTGCACGCTCACCGGTGTCCCGGGTCTGGACGCCGTGGACGGGGCGGACACGCTGGTGGTGCCGGGCCGGCCGGACAACGTCGTGCCCCGGGTCCCGGCCGTCCTGGACGCCATCCGGCGCGCACACGCGCGGGGCGCCCGGATCATGAGCCTCTGCACCGGCACCTTCGCGCTCGCCGAGGCAGGGCTGCTCGACGGGCGGCGGGCGGCGACGCACTGGCGCTGGGCGGACTCCTTCCGGCAGTTGCACCCGCGGGTGCTGCTGGAGCCGGACGTGCTCTTCGTCGACGACGGCGACGTCCTCACCGCGGCGGGCAGCGCGGCCGCGCTCGATCTCGGGCTGCACGTCTGGCGCCGTGACCACGGCGCGGAGATCGCCAACCACGTCTCCCGGCGGCTGGTGTTCGCCGCCCACCGGGACGGCGGGCAGCGGCAGTTCGTGGAGCGGCCGGTCCCCGAGGTGCGGGACGAGTCCCTGGGGCCGGTGCTGGCGTGGGCGCAGGAGCGGCTGGGCGAGCCGCTGACGGTGGCGGATCTGGCGGCCCGCGCGCGGGTCAGCCCCGCCACGCTGCACCGCCGCTTCCGCGCCCAGCTCGGGACGACCCCGCTGGCGTGGCTGACCGGGGAGCGGGTGGCGCTGGCCTGCCGGCTGATCGAGCGGGGCGAGGAGCGGCTTGAGGTGGTGGCGGCCCGGAGCGGGCTGGGCACGGCCGCCAACCTGCGGGCGCGGCTGCGACGGGCGACCGGGCTCAGCCCGTCGGCCTATCGGCGGCGTTTCGGAACCGGCGGCGGGGAAGCCCTGGTCTCATGAGATTCCTCGTGTACGACCGGCTCCTGGGCTTCGGTGACGACTACTGGATCGAGGACGACCGCGGCAGCAAGGTGTTCCTCGTCGACGGCAAGGCGCTGCGGCTGCGGGACACCTGGGAGCTGAAGGATCCCCAGGGGCGGGTCCTCGTCGACCTCCACCAGAAGATGCTCGCCCTGCGCGACACGATGGTGCTCCAGCGGGGCGGGGAGCCGCTGGCGAGGATCCGCCGGAAGCGGTTGTCCCTGCTGCGCAACCATTACCGGGTGTCCCTGGCCGACGGCAGCGAACTGGACGTCAGCGGCAAGATCCTCGACCGGGAGTTCGCCGTCGAGTACGACGGGGAGCTGCTGGCGGTGATCTCCCGGCGGTGGCTGACCGTGCGGGACACCTACGGCGTGGACGTCGTCCGCGAGGACGCGGATCCGGCGCTGCTCATCGCGGTGGTGGTGTGCGTGATCCACCTGGCGGAGAAGGAGCGGGAGGACTGAGGCGCAGGGTCAGGGCCTGCGCGGGGGCTGGAGCCCGAGCACCCGGTCCTTCAGCGCCGGGAACTGCTCGCGCGTGGTGGCGACCTTCCCCGGGTCGAACTCCACGGTCAGGATCTCCTCGCCGGCGCCCGCCTCGGCCAGCACCTCGCCCCACGGGTCGACCACGATCGAGTGGCCGGCCTGGGGAACTCCGGCGTGTGTGCCGGCCGTTGCGCAGGCGAGGAGGAACGACTGGTTCTCCACGGCCCGTGCCTGGGCGAGCAGCGTCCAGTGGCTCCGGCGGCGCTCCGGCCAGCCCGCCGGTACCACGAGCGTCTCGGCCCCGGCGTCGACGAGCCCGCGGAAGAGTTCGGGGAAGCGGAGGTCGTAACAGGTGCCCAGGCCCAGGGTGGTCTCGGGCAGACGGACGGTCACCAGCTCGCTGCCCGCGCCCATCAGCACGGCCTCGCCCTTGTCGAAGCCGAACCGGTGGATCTTGCGGTAGGCGGCGGCGAGGTCGCCGGAGGGGGAGAAGACGAGGGAGGTGTTGTAGAGGGGGCCGTCGGGGTCACGCTCGGGGATGGAGCCGGCGTGCAGCCAGACGCCCGCGTCGCTCGCGGCCTTGGCCATCGCCTCGTACGTGGGCCCTTCGAGCGGTTCCGCCTCGCGCCCGAACTCCTCGTAGGCGAAGGCACCCGTGGTCCACAGCTCCGGCAGGACGACGAGATCGGCACCGGCCTGGTCCCGGACCGTCGAGGCCATCCGCCGACGACGCGATTCGACCGATTCGCCCTCGTCTACGGCGATCTGGATCACAGAGGCGCGCACACTACCACCGTCCTGGCAATCGACCCGTCCACAAGGGCCTCCCCACGGGCCTACGATCGTCACACGAAAGCACTGCCGGGGTGCCTCACAGCAGCGTAACTTAGCTGGCAAGACACCCGCCGACAGCCGCCACCTCCCACTGGCAACGCCGCCACCACCTGCCCGTGCACCGACCGCCGAGGGGTCCCGTTCCGTGAGTCTGCATCCCACCCTCCAGCCCTACGCCGACGCCTGGACCCACTCCATCGAAGCGATATCCGAGCTGCTCCAGCCGCTCGCGGAGGCCGAATGGAACCGGCGCACGCCATGCCCCGGGTGGTCGGTGCGGGACGTGGTCTCCCATGTCATCGGCCTGGACTGCGAGATGCTGGGCGATCCGCGCCCCATCCACACGCTGCCGCGCGACCTGTTCCACGTGACGAACGACCACCAGCGCTACATGGAGATGCAGGTCGACGTCCGCCGTCACCACACGGCGCCGGAGATGACCTCCGAGCTGGAGTACGTCATCATCCGCCGCAACCGCCAGCTGCGGAACGACTCGCGTGACCCGGGCACCAAGGTGCGGGGCCCGCTGGGCAAGGAGCTCACCCTCGAGGAGTCGATGCGGCGGCACGCCTTCGACGTGTGGGTGCACGAGCAGGACCTGCGCACGGCCCTCGGCCGGCCCGGCAACCTCGACTCCCCCGGCGCGCACGTCGCCCGTGACGTGCTGCTCGGCGAACTGCCGCGCGTGGTGGCGGAGGAGGCGCAGGCGCCGCGCAGCTCGGCCATCGTCTTCGACGTCCACGGGCCCATCGAGTTCCTGCGCACGATCCGCGTCGACATCCAGGGCCGCGGCACCCTGGAGACGGCCCCCGCGCTGGGCCCCGCCGCGACCCTCACCCTCGACTGGGAGACGTACGTCCGCCTGGCCTGCGGCCGGGTGAGCCCGGAGGCGGTCTCCGACCGGCTGAAGCTCGAGGGCGACCCGGACCTGACGGCGGCGATCCTCCGCACCTTCACGGTGACGCAGTAGGCGCTGCCGGAAAATCCCGTGCCGCGGCCCGGCCTTCCGCCGTAGCGTCCCCTGCCATGACTCCACCCCACCACACCCGCCTCACTTTCCACGGCCCCCTGTCGGAGGCCCGGGCGAACCGGCTCGTGCGGCGGCTCGCGGGCAACGCACCCGCGACCGTCCTGGACATCGGCTGTGGCTGGGGCGAGCTGATGCTGCGCGTCCTGGCCGCCACGCCGGGGGCGACCGGCACGGGCATCGACCTGGACGCCGAAGACCTGGCCCGCGGCCGGCAGGCCGCCCAGGCGCGCGGGCTCACGGACCGGGTCCGCTTCCTGGAGGAGTCCGCCACCGGCACCACGCGCGGCCCGGCCGACCTCGTCCTCTGCGTCGGCGCGAGCCAGGCCCTCGGCGATCTCTCCCAGGCCCTCGCGGAACTGCGTCGCCTCGTCCGCGACGACGGGCGCGTGCTGCTCGGTGAGGGCTTCTGGCAGCGCACCCCCACCCCGGCGGAACTGTCCCGCATGTGGCCGGACGCCGCCGCCACCGACCACCCCGACCTCGCCACGCTCGTGGGCCTGGCGGTCGACGCGGGGTTCAGGCCGGAGTGGACGGAGACCGCGAGCCTGGAGGAGTGGGAGGAGTTCGAGTCGGCGTACCTCGCGGACACCGAGGTGTGGCTCGCCGGGAACCCGGGCCATCCCCTGGCGGAGGAGACCCGGCAGCGCGCCGACCGCCACCGGGCCGCCTGGCTGACCTACCGGGGCGTCCTCGGGCTCGCGTACCTCACCCTCGTACCGGTGGCCCGCTGACCCGGACGGCTACGCCGGCACGTGCACCGTCTCCACCCGGCTCGCCACCAGCCGCTCCCGTTCCCGCCGGGCGGCCCGCGTGCGCAGCCGCAGGATCTGGGTGACACCGAGCGCCTGGAGCAGGAACACCACCGAGAAGGCCACGGTGTAGTCGTCGCCGGTGGCGTCCAGCAGGACCCCGATCGCGAACAGCGTGGTCATGGAGGCGACGAAGCCGCCCATGTTGGTGATGCCGGAGGCCGTGCCCTGCCGCTCGGGCGGGTTGGCCGGGCGGGCGAAGTCGAAGCCGATCATCGAGGCGGGCCCGCACGCCCCGAGCACCGTGCACAGCGCGATCAGCAGCCACATCGGGGCGTGCGCACCGGGGTAGGCGAGCGTCGCCGCCCAGAGGGCCGCCGTCGTGCCGACCGTGCCGAGCGCGAGGGGCAGCCGGGCCCCGTGGTGCCGGGCGACGATCTGGCCGTAGACCAGGCCGACGACCATGTTCGAGAGCACGACGAGCGTGAGGAGTTCACCGGCCGCGGCCCGGGACAGCCCCTGCGCCTCGACCAGGAACGGCAGGCCCCACAGCAGCAGGAACACCATGGCCGGGAACTGGGTGGTGAAGTGCACCCACAGGCCCAGCCGGGTCCCCGGCTCCCGCCAGGCCGCGGCGATCTGCCGCCGTACGTACGCCGCCCCCTGGTGCGGCAGCGGCTCCGGCTCCTGGCCCTCCGGGTGGTCCTTCAGGAACAGCAGCACCAGCACGAAGACGACGGCCCCGGCGACCGCGCTGCCGGCGAACGCCGCCGTCCAGCCGATGCCGTGCAGCAGCCGGGCGAGGACGAGCGTGGAGACCAGGTTGCCCGCCATGCCGACCAGCCCCGCGAACTGGGCGACGAGCGGCCCGCGCCGGGCCGGGAACCACCGGCTGCCGAGCCGCAGCACGCTGATGAACGTCAGCGCGTCACCGCAGCCGAGCAGCGCCCGGGAGGCCAGCGCCGTGCCGTACGACGGGGAGAACGCGAAGCCCAGCTGCCCGGCGGTGAACAGCACCGCGCCGAGCGCCAGCACCTTCTTGGTGCCGAGCCGGTCGACGAGCAGGCCGACGGGTATTTGCATGCCCGCGTAGACCAGCAGCTGGAGGATGGAGAAGGTCGACAGGGCCGAGGCGTTGACGTGGAAGCGGTCGGCGGCGTCGAGGCCGGCGACGCCCAGGGACGTGCGGAAGATGACCGCGACGAAGTAGACCGAGACGCCGATGCCCCAGACGGCCAGGGCCCGACGGCCGCCCGGCGGGTCGCCCGGCATGGCGGTGGCGCTCATCGGACCTCTCCCCGGGCCAGGTGCGAGAACCAGCCGACGTGCCGGTGGACGAGCCCGACGGCCGCCTCCGCGTCCCCGGCGCGCAGCGCGTCGAGGATCTCCTCGTGCTCGGCGAGGGTCTTGGCGATGCGGTCGGGGTGGGAGTGCATCACGGCCACGCCCATGCGCAGCTGGCGGTCGCGCAGCTGGTCGTAGAGGCGGGAGAGGATCTCGTTGCCGCCGCTGCGGACGATCTCGGCGTGGAAGCAGCGGTCGGTGACGGCGGCCCCTGCGAGGTCCCCGGCGGCGGCCTGCTTCTTCTGCCGGGCGAGCAGTTCCTCCAGGCGCTCGATGAGCCCGGGGGGCGCGGGGACGGCCTTGCGCGCCGCGTGCTCCTCGACGAGCAGCCGCGTCTCGACGACGTCGGCGATCTCCTGTGCGGAGACCGGCAGGACGAGGGCGCCCTTCTTCGGGTAGAGCCGGATCAGACCCTCGGCCTCCAGCCGGAGCAGCGCCTCGCGCACGGGCGTGCGCGAGACCCCGACGGCCTCGGCGAGCTCGCCCTCGGTGAGGAGGGTCCCGCCCTCGTAGCGGCGCTCCAGGACGCCCTGTTTGACGTGGGTGTAGACGCGGTCGGCGGCGGGAGGTTGCTTCACGGCCAGGGTCATGCCGACAGCATAGATACAACAGGTACCCATGGAGGGATACGTCCAGTATGCGGACTCGAATGTCACACATCTGTGGCAAAGCCGGGGCCCCCCTCGGCAAGGACACAACCGGGTGTGCTAGTTACAAGTCAGACACGTGCGGCCCCTTTCCCCTCGTCCTCAACTCGGCCGCATTGATGGGGCATTCAACGCAATCGGGGTACTTCACTTGATAACCGGCATTCAGGGCACCCGTCTCCGGAGAGCCGCGGCCGTCACCGTGACCACCGGCGCCATGCTCGCGAGCGGAGCCCTCACCATCGCGCCGGCGCAGGCCGCCACGGCGCCCACGATCGCCGCCAAGGGCGGCTACGTGATGAACAACGCGACCGGCAAGTCGCTCTACACCAAGGCTGCCGACACGCGTCGCTCCACCGGCTCGACCACCAAGATCATGACCGCTCTGGTGGTGCTGAAGCAGTCGAACCTCAACCTGGACAGCAAGGTCACGATCCAGAAGGCGTACAGCGACTACATCGTCGACAACAACTGGGCGTCGAACGCCAAGCTGATCGTCGGCGACAAGGTCACCGTCCGCCAGCTGCTCTACGGGCTGATGCTGCCGTCGGGCTGCGACGCGGCGTACGCGCTCGCCGACAAGTTCGGCTCGGGCTCGACGCGCGCGGCGCGCGTGAAGTCGTTCATCGGCAAGATGAACACCACCGCCAAGAACCTGGGCCTGAAGAACACCCACTTCGACTCGTTCGACGGCATCGGCAAGGGCGCCAACTACTCCACGCCGCGCGACCTGACGAAACTCGCCAGCGCGGCGATGAAGAACTCCACGTTCCGCACGGTCGTCAAGACGAAGAAGTACACGGCGAAGACGACCACCAAGTCCGGCGGCACGCGGACGATGGCGCCGTGGGAGAACACCAACCCGCTGCTCAGCAGCTACACCGGCGCGATCGGTGTGAAGACCGGCTCCGGCCCGGAGGCCGGGTACTGCCTGGTCTTCGCCGCCACCCGCAACGGCAAGACGGTCATCGGCACGGTCCTGTCCTCGACCAACGGGACCACCCGCAAGTCGGACGCGACGAAGCTGCTGAACTACGGCTTCGCCAAGTAGCGGACACAGAGCGAAAAGGGGGCTCGCCGCAGCCGGTGGCGAGCCCCCTTCGCGTGTCCCGGCGCCTTACGCCGCCGTCCGCTGGCGGCGCTCCAGCGCCCGCGCCGCCTTGCGCCGGCCACCGGCCAGCACGTTCACCCGGGAGCCCGCACCGGCCCCCGGCTCCAGCTGCCAGCCGCGGATCCGCGCCGCGACCTCGGCCAGCCGCTTGTCACCCGGCCGTACGTCGATGGAGAACAGGGACTCGTCGGGCGTGCGGTCGTCGCCGCCCCAGCGGACCACACCGTCGAGCTCGGCGAGGATGTCGCGGATCACGACCTCCTGCTGCGGGAAGAACCCGCCCCGGACGCCGCGTGGGTAGGAGCCCGGCCTGATCCGCACCGCCGTGCCGGACGCCAGGTTGGACTCCGGCCGGGCCCGGCCGACCTCGGACGGGTCGTGCCAGCCGACGACATCGCCCCGGCGCAGGGCGTCGACCTCGTAGTGGAACCGGCGCAGCAGATGGACGAGGACGGTCTCCACGTCGCCCATGCGCACGGCGACGCCCTTGAGCGGCGTGCCGGGCACGGGGCGGGTGTAGACGGTGCCGCCGTCGTCGGCGACGTTCTCCATCTCCCAGCCGTTGCGGGAGCGCGAACCGGCCAGCACGCGCCGGGTCCGGTCCTGCGCGCTGCGCAGCGCGTCCCGCACGCTGCCCGGGATGGGGTTGTTCGCGTCGGCGTACGCCTGGGAGAGGAAGTGCGAGACGGGCAGGGCGGCGACGCCCACGGCGCCGCCGATCGCGGCGATCCGGCCGAGCAGGGCACGGCGGGACAGGACCCGGCGGTGCGCGGCAGCACCGGGCCGGGGCTCTCTGCGGAGGAAGGCGAGCTTCAACGGGATCTCTTTCCGGAGGTTCACGCGTTGCGGGCGATGCTGTTGTACTTCTCGAAGATCTGGTAGACGGCCATGCTCTGGTGCGTCTGGGACTCCACGTCCGGGTCCCAGGCCCGGTAGCGGCGCAGGAGTTCGGTGATCTCGAACTCGGCGAGGTCGAGGCGCATGGACCGCGGGGTGGTGACGCGGTCGCCGGGGGGCAGTTGGCCGCCGGGCCTGCCCCGGGTGCCCCACAGGTGGATCAGGGCCGCGGTGCGCACGCTGAACCCGTTGTCCTTGCTCAGCTGCTGCCACACGGCCCACAGGTCGGCGTCCTTGGCGGGGTCGCGGTGGTCGCCCGTGGCGAAACCCCAGCCGATGCAGTGGTTCCAGGCCTGGATGGCGTCGGCGGCGCTGATCTCGCCGATGCCGGTGTGCGAGTCGCGGACCGAGCCGGAGCCCGACAGGTGGTGGTCGGCGACCTGCTGGTCGGTGGCCTGGTCGGCGAGGCTGTAGTCGCGCATGGCCCAGTAGACGACGGTCTGGATCAGCGCCTTGCGCATCTTGTACGTGGTCGACAGCTCGGTGATCAGCGCGTCCTGGTCCTGGATCGCCTCGACGGCCTGGGCGTTGGTGTAGAGCTTGGCGTCACCGCCGACGCCGCCCATGTCGGGTCGTCCGATCGACCGCATGTAGCGCGCGAGGTCGGCCCGCAGCGCCGGCACCTGGCGGCTGTCGAAGGCGACGTCCGGGACGGCGGGCCGCGGCCGGTCGAACGAGCCCTGGCCGGTGTCCCGCCCGGAGGCGATGTCGACGTCGACCTCCAGCTGCCCGTCGCCCGAACCGAGGGTGCGGATGACGAACTGGTCGTAGGCCCAGTCCCGCGGCAGCGGGCGCCCGGCGTTGCCGTCGAAGCCCGGGGACATGTCGGCCACGAAGCTCGCGGTGGAGTAGCCGGCCGCGCCGACCCGCGCGCACACGTTGCGGGAGCCATAGACGCCGATCTCGTACGGGTGGCCCGAGTCCGCCATCGCCTCCTTGATGCCCTTGAAGTGCGGCAGGACGTTCGCGGTGATCTCGGCGTCGATCGCGTCGAAGTCGACGGCGAAGAAGATCCGCGTGCCGCGCCTGAAGCCGTGGTCCCGGGCGGCGTTGACCGCCGCGTACCCGGCGGTGCGCCCGGCGACGTAGTCGAAGTCGGCGGCGTCGCTGTTGACGGTCTGGTAGATCGGGAAGCAGCGCAGGCCGTACTGGGCGATGGTCGCCAGCTCGCCCGGCTGGATGGCCTTCTCCGGGAGGGAGGTGGCGCTCGGGTTGGTGAGGTAGCGGCCGACGTACGTGATACCGGCCGCCTTGAGCGTCGCCGCCCGCGCCGGAGTGACCTTCGTGATGGTGTCGCAGGCCCGGCCCGGGCGGGACTGGTCGCCGTAGGACGCCAGGAGGGAGGCGAAGGTGGAGAAGTCGCCCTCTCCCGTGGCCGGGAGCGCCACGAAGGTCTGGAAGGCCCGGACGGCCGAGGCCAGGTAGGAGTCGAAGGTGTCGGTGAGGGCGACGGGCCGCCGGTTGACGACCATCCCCGCGGAGAACAGCTGGACGTACACACCCGTGTCGCCCTGCTTCACCGGGTGCGATTTCAGGGCCGACTGGGTGCCGGGCCCGAAGTTGCCGTTGGCGGTGCCGTCCGCCATGCCGACCTCGTACTGCACGGCGAAGACCAGCGCCCTGACGGTGTCCCGGGTGACGCGGCCGTCGCAGGCGATGACGAAGAAGTCCTGCCGCTGGAGGTAGCGGCCGTTGAGCCACCGCTGGACCTCGCGGACCTGCGGGGTGCCCGAGGGGCCGAGGACGTAGGCGTCCATCGTCAGCAGCGCCTTGAACACCTTGGGCGTCAGATCCGCGCCGGGGAAGGCCCGTTCGACGCCCATGTCCGTCTTCAGCTTCGTGACGGCCGCCGCCGTGCGCTCGCCGTACGTGCCGTCGAGGTCGCCGCCGTCGTAGCCCTTGCAGTACAGGCCGGCCTGGATGATGCGGCAGAAATCGGGCGAGGGGACGGTGTCCGCGTTGAGCTTCGGGTACTTGGCGGTCAGCGTGGAGAGCGTGGTGGGGCCGAAGTTGTCGGACAGTGCCGTGATGCCCAGCTCGTACTGCAGGGCTCGGGTCAGTGCGTAGAGGGTGGTCCAGTCGGCCTCTCCGGTCTCCTCCACGGTCGTGCCGATGCGGCTGCCGTAGACGGAGTTCACGAATCTCTGGGCCTTGAGCACCATCGCGTCGCGCATGGGGGGTTTGACTCACCTTCGAGGGAGTGACCCGGGTTTCCCCCCTGGACGCCGGGCAGTGGTCGATCTCTTGGTGAGAGTGATCGTATGTCCGGCTAAACCGCTTACTGTGGGGTACTTGGGCGGGTTCGAGGAGCTTCTTGTGCTCGTCGGGAACCCTCCGGTTCACCCGTGTCCACCCGGGTGGACAGACGCCGGCGGCCCCCCGCCCCGGGTGGGACGGGGGGCCGCGGGCGGTCGGCTCACGCCCAGGTGATCAGCCGCTTCGGCTGCTCCAGGATCGCCGCCACGTCGGCCAGCACCTTCGAGCCCAGCTCGCCGTCGACCAGGCGGTGGTCGAAGGAGAGGGCCAGGGTGGTGACCTGACGGGGCTTCACCTTGCCCTTGTGGACCCACGGCTGGAGCTTGATCGCGCCGACCGCGAGGATCGCGGACTCGCCCGGGTTGAGGATCGGCGTGCCCGTGTCGACGCCGAAGACGCCGACGTTGGTGATCGTCACCGTGCCGCCCTGCATCGCGGCCGGGGAGGTCTTGCCCTCCCGCGCCGTGGACACCAGCTCGCCCAGCGACTCGGCCAGTTGCGGCAGCGTCTTGGCGTGAGCGTCCTTGATGTTCGGCACGATCAGACCGCGCGGGGTCGCCGCCGCGATGCCCAGGTTCACGTAGTGCTTGACCACGATCTCCTGCGCCGCCTCGTCCCACGACGCGTTGATCTCCGGGTTGCGCCGGATCGCGACGAGGAGGGCCTTGGCGATCAGCAGCAGGGGGTTCACGCGCAGGCCCGCGAACTCCTTGTCCTCCTTGAGCTCCTCGACCAGCTTCATCGTGCGCGTCACGTCGACCGTCACGAACTCCGTGACGTGCGGCGCGGTGAACGCCGAGCCGACCATCGCCGCCGCCGTCGCCTTGCGGACGCCCTTGATCGGGATGCGGGTCTCGCGGGCGGTGTCGTACGAGGCCGGGGCGGAGACCGGGGCGGGAGCGGCCGACGGCTCGGGGGCCTTCGGCTCGGCGGCGGCCACCGCCGCGTGCACGTCCTCGCGCGTGATGATGCCGTCCGGGCCGGTCGGGACGACCGTCGCCAGGTCGACGCCCAGGTCCTTGGCCAGCTTGCGGACCGGGGGCTTGGCCAGCGGACGCTCGGCGGTGACCGAAGCGGTCGGGGCCGGGGCGGTCGCGGCCGTCGAGGCCGGGGCGGCCGGGGCCGGAGCCGCCGACGCCGCCGGCGCGTGGCCGTTCAGCTCCGTCTGGATCGCCGTCGAGGCCTGCTGGACCGGGACCTCCGGGCCCTTGCGGGGGCGGCGGCGCGTGGACGAGGTCGCCACGCCGTAGCCGACCAGGACCGGCTGGCGGCCGGAGCCGGAACCTTCCGCCTTCGGCTCCTCGACGGACCTGGGGGCTTCCGGCCGCGGCTCGGCCGGCGCGGCCCCTCCGCTGACGTCCACCGCGATGATCGCCGTGCCCACGTCGACCGTGGTGCCCTCGGGGAAGTGCAGCTCACGGACGACGCCGTCGTACGGAATGGGCAGTTCGACGGCCGCCTTCGCCGTCTCGACCTCGCACACCACCTGGCCGTCGGTGACGGTGTCACCGGGCTGGACGAACCACTTGAGGATCTCGGCCTCCGTGAGCCCCTCACCCACGTCGGGCATCTTGAACTCGCGCACGGACGCTTCCGTCATCGTCGTCACGACCCTCTCCTCAGTACGCCAGCGAGCGGTCGACGGCATCCAGCACCCGGTCCAGGTTCGGCAGGTACTCCTCCTCCAGGCGGGCCGGCGGGTACGGCGCGTGGTAGCCGCCGACCCGGAGCACCGGGGCCTCCAGGTGGTAGAAGCAGCGCTCCGTGATCCGGGCGGCGATCTCCGCGCCGGAGCCGAAGAACACCGGCGCCTCGTGCACGACGACCAGGCGGCGCGTCTTCTCCACCGACGCCTGGATCGAGTCGAAGTCGATCGGGGAGACCGAGCGCAGGTCCAGGACCTCCAGGTTCCGGCCCTCCTCGGCGGCCGCGTCCGCGACCTCCTGGCAGAGCTTCACCATCGGGCCGTAGGCGGCGAGCGTGAGGTCCGTGCCCTCGCGGACCACGGCTGCCTTGTGCAGGGGGCCCGGGATCGCCTCGGTGTTGACCTCGCCCTTGTCCCAGTAGCGGCGCTTGGGCTCGAAGAAGATCACCGGGTCGTCGCTCTGGATGGCCTGCTGCATCATCCAGTACGCGTCCGACGCGTTCGACGGGCTGACGATCTTCAGGCCCGCCACGTGCGCGAAGAGCGACTCGGGCGACTCGGAGTGGTGCTCCACCGCGCCGATGCCGCCGCCGTAGGGGATGCGCACGACGACCGGGAGCTTGACCTTGCCCAGCGAGCGGGCGTGCATCTTCGCGAGCTGCGTGACGATCTGGTCGTACGCCGGGAAGACGAAGCCGTCGAACTGGATCTCCACCACGGGGCGGTAGCCGCGCAGGGCCAGGCCGATCGCCGTGCCGACGATGCCCGACTCGGCGAGCGGGGTGTCGATGACGCGGCTCTCGCCGAAGTCCTTCTGCAGCCCGTCCGTCACACGGAAGACGCCGCCGAGCTTGCCGACGTCCTCGCCCATGATCAGGACCTTGTCGTCGGCGTCCAGGGCGCGCCGCAGCGACTCGTTGATCGCCTTGGCCAGTGCCATCTTCTCAGCCATGTCAGTTGCCCCCCTCGTCGGCGAACGACGCCTGGTACGCGGCGAACTGGGCGCGCTCCTCGTCGACGAGCGCGTGGCCGTCCGCGTAGACGTTCTCGAAGATGGCGAAGTGGTCCGGGTCCGGCATGGCACGGACCGCCTCGCGCACTCGTTTGCCCAACGCCTCGGACTCGGACTCCAGTTCCGCGAAGAATCCCTCGTCCGCGTGGTTTGAGGCCTCCAGGTAGCGGCGAAGGCGCAGGATCGGGTCCTTGGCCTCCCAGGCCTGGCGCTCCTCGTCGCCTCGGTAGCGGGTCGGGTCGTCGGAGGTGGTGTGGGCGCCCATGCGGTAGGTGAACGCCTCGACGAGGGTCGGGCCCTCGCCGGCGCGGGCCCGCTCCAGGGCCCACCGGGTGACCGCGAGGCAGCCGAGCACGTCGTTGCCGTCGACCCGGACGCCCGGGAAGCCGAAGCCCTGGGCGCGCTGGTAGATCGGCACGCGGGACTGCTTCTCGGTGGGCTCGGAGATGGCCCACTGGTTGTTCTGGCAGAAGAACACGACCGGGGCGTTGTAGACCGCGGAGAAGGTGAACGACTCGGCCACGTCGCCCTGGCTGGAGGCGCCGTCACCGAAGTAGGCGATCACCGCGCTGTCCGCGCCGTCCTTGGCGACGCCCATCGCGTAGCCGGTGGCGTGCAGCGTCTGGGAGCCGATGACGATCGTGTACAGGTGGAAGTTGTTGCCGTTCGGATCCCAGCCGCCGTTGTTCACGCCGCGGAACATGCCGAGCAGGTTGGTCGGGTCCACCCCTCGGCACCAGGCGACGCCGTGCTCGCGGTAGGTGGGGAAGACGTAGTCGTCGTCGCGCAGGGCCCGGCCGGAGCCGATCTGGGCGGCCTCCTGGCCGAGCAGCGAGGCCCACAGGCCCAGCTCGCCCTGGCGCTGCAGGGCGGTGGCCTCGGCGTCGAAGCGACGGGTGAGCACCATGTCGCGGTACAGGCCGCGCAGCTCTTCCGGGGTGACACCGGCGACGTACTTGTCGTACTCGGCGTTCTTGACGCGCTTGCCTGCGGGCGTCAGCAGCTGCACGAGCTCGGGCTCGGCGCCGGCGTCCTTCTTGGCGGTCGTGCGGGTGGTGCGCTTGGTGCCGGTGGTGCCGGCCTTGCTTCCGGCGCTGCGTCGCGGTGTGCGCGCGGCAGTGCTCTCCACGGTCACGTGCTGCTCCTCCGTCGGTCCGGCCCCCGGGGTTGCCGGTAGGCCAGTGCGGCTCACCTGTTCCGACCACCGGGCACGGGGTGGGTGCCACTCGGCCGGGAACAGGCGTGACAGGTGCCCCGGCGAGCGCCCTGCAAAAAGCACGTTACCCAGTGCGCCACATTTCTGTGAAACCCCTCCTGACCTGCGATTTTGCTTGGATATCCAAGTAAATCGGGGAGGCGTCGAAGGGGCCCTGGTCACAGCCTTGCAGGAGGCCGGAGCTACCGCACGTTAACCCGGTGACCCAGGTCACGGGAAGACTTGTTCTGTCGGCGTGCCCGAACGACACGCGCGCGTGGGCCCCATCCCCGGGTCCCACGCGCGCGTGGATCACGTTTTTCTCCGGCTGTCAGCCGCCGCCTTCCTCGCCCGGGCCCCCGACCACACCGGTGGTGGTGCCGGCGTCGGTGCCGCCCGTGCCGCCCGTCGGCGTGCCGCCCGGGTCCGTGGGCTCCTCACCGGTCGGCTCGCCCGTCGGCTCACCGGTCGGCTCCGCGGTGGTCGGCTCGCCGGTGGGCGACTCGGGGGCGCTCTGCGACGGCGTGTAGGACGGGGTGTACGACGGCGTCCAGTTGCCGTTGCCGTTACCGGTGCCCGTGCCGTCGTCCGTGGACGTGTCGGTCGGCTCGTCGGTGACCTCGTCGCTCGGCGTCTCGCTGGGCGTCTTCTCCTCGGTCGTCTGGGAGGAGGTCGGCGACTGCTTCTTGCTCGGGTCGTCCTTGTTGTCACCGGTGTTCTGCAGGGCCAGGGCGACACCCGCGGCGATGGCGATCACCGCGAGCACGGCGAGGACCCACAGCTTGCCCCGGCCGCTGCCCTTGTTGCCGTTGCCCTCGAAGCCGCCGTCGTCCCCGCCGCCGTAGCCCGCGGGCAGGATCGGCGAGGGGATCTGCGTGGTGCCGGAGGCGTCCCCGGGGTGGCCCATGACGGCCGTGCCGGTGAAGCCGCCCGACGGGGTGTGCCGGCCCTCGTGCATGTCGACCGGGCCGGTGTTCCAGGTGCCGGTGTGGCCGCCCTGGTCGTAGAGCATCTGCAGCGCGTACTGGACCAGTCCGCGCATCTCCTCGGCCGTCTGGAAGCGGTCGTCGGGCTCCTTGGCCAGGGAGCGCATGACCAGGCCGTCCAGCTCCGGCGGGCAGGCGTCGGAGGCCTCGGACGGCGGGGTCGGGATGTCCTGCACGTGCTGGTAGACCACCGACAGCGGGGTCTCGCCGGTGAAGGGCGGGCGCAGCGAGAGCAGTTCGTAGAGCAGGCAGCCCGTGGCGTACAGGTCGGAGCGGTGGTCGACGGCCTTGCCGAGGGCCTGCTCGGGGGAGAGGTACTGCGGGGTGCCCATGACCATGCCGGTCTGCGTCATCGTCGTGGACGCGCCGTGCAGGGCGCGGGCGATGCCGAAGTCCATCACCTTCACGGCGCCGTTGTGCGTGATGATGACGTTGGCCGGCTTGATGTCGCGGTGCACGATGCCGTGCTGGTGCGAGTAGGCGAGCGCCTCCAGGACACCCGAGACGATGATCAGCGCCTGCTCGGGGCCGGGCGCCTCGGCGTTCAGGAGGAGGTCGCGGATGGTGCGGCCCTCGACCAGTTCCATGACGATGTACGGCACGGACTGGCCGCCCACGAAGTCCTCGCCGGAGTCGTACACGGCGACGATCGCGTGGTGGTTGAGGCCGGCCACCGACTGGGCCTCGCGCGTGAAGCGCGCCTTGGACACCGGGTCCTCGGCGAGGTCGGACCGGAGCAGCTTGACGGCGACGGTGCGCCCGAGGCGGACGTCCTCGGCTGCGAACACCTCGGCCATGCCGCCCCGGCCGAGTCTGCGGGTCAGCCGGTACCGGCCGTCCCCGACCAGCCCGCCGTTGCCCCAGGACTCCGGCGCGTCCGACATGCCGCCGCCAGTCGCCTCGGGGTCGGACGGGCCCTGAGCGCGCTGCTGCTGTGCCATCAGTCCTCGCCGTCGTTTCTGCCCGCGGTGCGCGCGGTGTTGTTACGGTCTCCGTCGGCCACGCTACAGCCTCCGCGCAAGCCTCCGGTCCGAGACGGGTGCCAGGACCGGCACGGGACGGACGGGCCATGAAACCTTTACTCCGTACTGTCGTGCAAATTCTGTGCACCGGCCGTACGCCCCCTGTAACGCTTCCGCGACGCTTCCTTCGCGTACGGTCACGGAACGGGCACCGCGCTTGACGTGTCAGTGCCCTGGGGCAGACTTGGCCGGGAATGGCGGTTTGGATCAACGACGGATCAGAACAGTCGGCGGCGCCTTCAAGGGCTACGGGGGACAGGGAACATGAGCCAGGACGGCGCACAGGGCCGGCACATGGGGCGGGCACTGGCCAACGGCCGCTATCAGCTGCGTGATCTCCTCGGCCAGGGCGGCATGGCCTCGGTGCACCTCGCCTACGACAGCGTGCTCGACCGACAGGTCGCGATCAAGACACTTCACACGGATCTCGGACGGGAACAGGCCTTCCGCGAGCGGTTCCGCCGCGAGGCCCAGTCCGTGGCCAAGCTCACGCACACCAACATCGTCTCGGTCTTCGACACCGGCGAGGACACCCTCGACGGCATGACGACGCCGTACATCGTCATGGAGTACGTCGAGGGCCGCCCGCTCGGCTCCGTGCTCGACGAGGACGTGCGGCAGCAGGGCGCGATGCCCGCCGACAAGGCGCTGAAGATCACCGCCGACGTGCTGGCCGCGCTGGAGATCAGCCACGAGATGGGCCTGGTCCACCGCGACATCAAGCCGGGCAACGTGATGATGACCAAGCGCGGCGTGGTCAAGGTCATGGACTTCGGCATCGCCCGCGCCATGCAGTCCGGTGTGACGTCGATGACGCAGACCGGCATGGTCGTCGGCACCCCGCAGTACCTCTCGCCGGAACAGGCCCTCGGCCGCGGCGTCGACGCCCGCTCCGACCTGTACTCGGTCGGCATCATGCTGTTCCAACTGGTCACCGGGCGGCTGCCCTTCGACGCGGACTCGCCGCTGGCCATAGCGTACGCACACGTCCAGGAGGAGCCGCCGGTCCCGTCCTCGGTCAACCGCGCGCTGCCCCCGGCCGTGGACGCGCTGATCGCCCGCGCCCTGAAGAAGAACCCGAACGAGCGCTTCCCGAGCGCCGAGGCCATGCGCGACGAGTGCCTGCGCGTGGCGGCGTCCTTCCAGGCCGCGCCGCCCAGCATCGTCCCGGGCGCGCAGACCCCGAGCGGCGCGGGCGTCGGCTCGGCCGTCTTCCCGCCGGTCGACCAGGCGGCCCCGGCGCCCTCGGGCCAGGTCCGGACGCCGTACCAGCCGACCCCGCCGCCGAACCCGTACGGCACGCCCGCCCCGGCGGCGCCGTCCCCGGCCTACGGCTATCCGCAGCAGGGCGGCTACCAGACGCCGTCCCCGGCCGGCTACTCCCCGCAGCCGGGACCGTCGACGCCGCCGCCGTACAACCTCACGCCCCAGCCCGCGCCGGCCTCCTCGGGCGGCGGCCGGAGCAACCGGCCGGTGATCATCGGCTCGATCGTCGTGTCCGTCGTCGCGGTCGGCGGCCTGGTCACCGCGCTCCTGCTGAACGGCGGCGGCGAGGAGAACCAGGGCGGGGGCGGCGGCGCGAGCGCGTCCGCGTCGGCTTCCGCGACCAAGCAGCCCGGCTACCGGGGCCCGGACACCTCCAGGACGATCGACACGGAGGAGTGCACGGAGCCGCAGGAGTCCTACAACGACCCCGAGAAGATCCGCCTCCCGGACTTCAAGTTCAAGGACATCACGTCGGTCAAGGCCTGCCTGCAGGCGGCCGGCTGGCAGGTGAAGACCACGGACGTCGACGAGAACACCTACGGCGACGGCACGGTCATGAACCAGTTCCCGTCCGCCGACACCGACGTCGACCCGAAGAACATGCCGGAGATCGAACTCGGCGTCTCGACGGGCAACCCGCCGTCCTGACAGCCCGGACGGCCCGGACGGCTTGGACGGCCCGGATGTGAGGAAGGGCCCGGCGGCTTCGGCCGCCGGGCCCCTTTTCGTCCGCTTCTCGTCCCCGTAACGCCTACAGGTACGGGCCGCCCGAACGGCCGCCCGGGTGCTGCTCGTCGAGGCCGTCGTGGCCGACGCCCGGAGGGAGGGCGCGGCGCATCTGCTCCAGCTGGGCGCGGGCCGCCATCTGCTGGGCGAACAGCGTGGTCTGGATGCCGTGGAACAGCCCCTCCAGCCAGCCGACCAGCTGGGCCTGGGCGATGCGCAGTTCCGCGTCGCTCGGGGTCGCCTCGTCCGTGAACGGCAGGGAGAGCCGCTCCAGCTCCTCGACCAGCTCGGGCGCCAGACCGTCCTCCAGCTCCTTCACCGAGCTGGCGTGGATCTCCTTGAGCCGGACCCGGCTGGCCTCGTCCAGGGGAGCCGCGCGCACTTCCTCCAGAAGCTGCTTGATCATGCTGCCGATCCGCATGACCTTGGCGGGCTGCTCCACCTGTTCCGTGACCGGGGTCTCGCGGGACTCCTCGTCTCCGCTGCCGCCGCCGAGCGCCATGCCGTCCTGGCCCACGACCAGGATCTGCGGGTTCTCCGGCGACCTTTCGTTCCTCGGCATCTCCATGCCGCCATTCTCTCGCACGCCTGCACCTCACCTCCGTGGTGCCCCCACGCGAGGCTGATCCACCGTGCTGGGAGAGACGTGTCGCTCAGGGCCCGGGTTGCTCGCCGGCGGGCGGTTCCCCCTCGCGGGTGAAACGGAGCAGGCGCGCCTCGCAGTGGTCCAGCCAGCGGACCTCGGCCTCGGCGTGGAGCACGAGCTGTTCGAGGACGAGCAGCCGGGCCATCTCCTGGGGGTGCTCAGGGGTGCGGGACAGGGCCTCGGCCCGCTGCCGGACGTGGTCGTGCAGCGCCCGCGCCACGTGCCGGCGCTGGGCCTCGACGACCTCCCGTACGTCGACGCCGTCCGCGCCGACCGCCATCACGAGCTTGATCGCCAGCTCGTCGCGCGGCGGCCCGGCCCGTTCCACGGGACGCGCATACCAGGACCGCAGCTCCTCGCGGCCCGCCTCGGTGAGCGCGTACAGCGCCCTGCCCGCCGCGTCGACGCCGTCCTGGACCACCATGCCGTCCCGCTCCAGGCGGCCCAGGGTCGTGTAGACCTGCCCGATGTTCAGGGGCCAGGTCCCGCCGGTGCGGGTCTCGAAGTCGGTGCGCAGGCGGGCGCCGTAGCGGGGGCCGGCCGCCAGGAGCGCCAGCAGCCCGTGTCGTATCGACATAACCGGATTGTGCAGCGGTTCCACCCGTCGGCCGAACCCGGAATGCCGGAGGTCCGGGGGAATGTGAGGCTGATGGCCTCTATATGACCGAACGTGCCGATCTTGCCCTACCGGGCACGGCGGGAGGGGGTCACCCACGTGACTCCATGGCAACGCGCACTGCGGGCGGCGGGACTGGCGCTCGCCCTCGGGGCGGGTGCGGTCGTCTCACCGTACGGATCCGTCCCGTCCCACGGTGCCGTCCTCGCGTACGACGACCAGGCCGGGGCCGGGGCGGTCGTCGCCGCTCCGACCGCCCCGTCCGCCCTGTCCGCCCCGTCAGGCTTCTCGGCCCCGTCAGCCCTGTCCGCGCCGTCCCGGCCCGGCGAGCCCTCGCGGGCCGGGAGCCGGGCGGGTGAGGGGCGGCAGCGGCCCGGGCGGCCGGAGGACACCGGGAAGCCGGACGCCGCCGCCACCACCGCCAGGCCCGAGGCGTCCCGGGAGGCCGCCCCGCTGCCCTCCGAGCCGACGGAGCAGCCCGTACGGGAGGCCGCGACCACCGAGCGCCCCGTCGGGCCGGTCCTGCGGATCCTGCCGCTGGGCAGCGGCCTGGTGCTGATCGGGCTGGGGCTGGGGCTCGCGTTCGTCGCGCTGAGGCTGCGGCGGGTCTAGAGGATCTCCGCGCAGTCCCGCCTGCCCTGCGACGGCCCCCCGGGCGCGGTCCCGGTAACCGGGCCGTCGCCCCGGGGCCGGTGCGAACGTCAGGCCGCCTGCGGGGCGATCAACAGCACCTTGCCGATGTGGCCGCTCTCCTCCACGACCCGGTGGGCGGCGGCCGCCTCCGGCATCGGGATCTCCCGGTCGACGACCGGGCGGAGACGGCCGCCGGTGAACAGGGGCCAGACGTGTTCGCGCACGGCCGCGACGATGGCCGCCTTCTCCTCCAGCGGCCGGGCGCGCAGGGACGCCGCGGTGATGGCGGCGCGCTTGGCGAGCAGGGCGCCGATGTTCAGCTCGCCCTTGACGCCGCCCTGCATGCCGATGATCGCGAGCCGGCCGTTGACGGCGAGGGCCTTGACGTTGCGCTCCAGGTACTTGGCGCCCATGTTGTCGAGGATGACGTCGGCGCCCGCCCCGTCCGTGGCCTTCCTGACCTCCTCGACGAAGTCCTGCTCGCGGTAGTTGACCAGGATGTCGGCGCCCAGCTCGGCGCACCGGTCCAGCTTCTCCCTCGTACCGGCGGTGACGGCCACCCGGGCGCCGACGGCCTTGCCGAGCTGGACGGCCATGGTGCCGATGCCGCTGGAGCCGCCGTGCACCAGGAGCGTCTCGCCCGGGCGCAGGTGGGCGATCATGAAGACGTTCGACCAGACGGTGCAGACCACCTCGGGCAGGGCCGCGGCGTGCTTCAGCTCGACGCCGTCCGGCACGGGCAGCAGCTGTCCGGCCGGGACGACCACCTTCTCGGCGTAACCGCCGCCGGCGAGCAGCGCGCACACCTCGTCGCCGACGTTCCAGCCGGAGACGCCGGGGCCGATCTCGGCGATCCGCCCGGAGCACTCCAGGCCTGGGTAGGGGGATGCGCCGGGCGGCGGATCGTAGAAGCCCTGCCGCTGCAGGAGGTCGGCCCGGTTGACGGCGCCGGCCGCCACCTCGACCAGGACCTCGCCCTCTCCGGGCGCGGGATCCGGGACCTCGTCCCAGACCAGCGCCTCGGGTCCACCGGGTTCGGGAATCGTGATCGCATGCATGGAGGCGACGCTACCCCTCGGTCCCCGGGCGGAGTCCCCTCCGTCGCCGGAACGGTTCCGCCTACGCCGTTGGTCCGGTTCTGGCGAAGACCCGTGTGCGCGACCGATGAGTTTCAGCGACGGTGAAGGTCTCTCCATGCGTAGCCCAGTACTCGGAAGGACCCGAAGCATGAGCACGCAGTCGTCCGGCCTGGCGATCGAGACCGCGGGCCTGGTGAAGACGTTCGGTGAGACGAGGGCCGTCGACGGAGTCGACCTGTCCGTGCCCGCGGGCATGGTCTACGGGGTGCTCGGCCCGAACGGCGCCGGCAAGACCACCACCGTGAAGATGCTCGCCACACTCCTGCGGCCGGACGGCGGCGAGGCCCATGTCTTCGGCCACGACATCGTCCGCGAGGCCGACGAGGTGCGCGGCCGGGTGAGCCTCACCGGCCAGTACGCGTCGGTGGACGAGGACCTCACCGGCACCGAGAACCTGGTCCTGCTGGGCCGACTCCTCGGCCACCACAAGAAGGCCGCCCGCGAGCGTGCCGCCCAGCTCCTGGAGGCCTTCGGGCTGACGGAGGCGGCCGGGAAGCAGGTCAAGCACTACTCGGGCGGCATGCGGCGCCGGATCGACATCGCCGCGTCCATCCTCAACACGCCCGACCTGCTGTTCCTCGACGAGCCGACGACCGGCCTGGACCCGCGCAGCCGCAACCAGGTGTGGGACATCGTGCGGGCCGTGGTCGCCCAGGGCACCACCGTGCTGCTGACCACGCAGTACCTGGACGAGGCCGACCAGCTGGCGTCCCGGATCGCCGTCATCGACCGCGGCCGGGTGATCGCCGAGGGCACCAAGGGCGAGCTGAAGTCGTCCGTCGGCGCCGGATCCGTCCATCTGCGGCTACGGGATCCCGACCGGCGGACCCTCGCCGCCGACCTGCTGCGCCGGGCCCTGGACGCCCAGGTGCAGCTGGAGCCCGACCCGGTGGCCCTGACCGCCCGGCTCGGCACGGCGGCGAGCGACGACTCCGCCGCCGAACAGGCCGCCCGCGCGCTGAGCGAGCTGGCCCGGGCCGGGATCACCGTCGACAACTTCTCGCTGGGCCAGCCCAGCCTGGACGAGGTGTTCCTCGCCCTCACCGGACACGACACGCACGACTCCTCCGACCGCTCCGACGACCCGAAGGACGAGGTGGCGGCATGAGCACCGCGACGAGCACCGAGAGCAAGGACCTCGCCCCGGTCAGCGCCGAGTCCCTCGCCGCGCTGCTCATCGCCAAGGCCCGGCCGCCACGGCCCAGCGCCTGGTCGGCGTCCATGACCTTCGGCTGGCGGGCGATCCTGAAGATCAAGCACGTGCCGGAGCAGCTCTTCGACGTCACGGCGTTCCCGATCATGATGGTGCTGATGTACACGTACCTGTTCGGCGGGGCGCTGGCCGGCTCGCCGAAGGAGTACATCCAGTTCCTGCTGCCGGGCATCCTCGTGATGTCGGTCGTGATGATCACGATGTACACGGGTGTCTCGGTGAACACCGACATCGAGAAGGGCGTCTTCGACCGGTTCCGCAGCCTGCCGATCTGGCGGCCGTCGACGATGGTCGGCTATCTCCTCGGTGACGCCCTGCGGTACACGATCGCGTCCGTGGTGATGCTCACCGTCGGCGTCATCCTCGGTTACCGGCCGGACGGCGGCGTTGCCGGTGTGCTGGCTGGGATCGCCCTGCTGGTGCTGTTCTCGTTCGCGTTCTCGTGGATCTGGACGATGTTCGGGCTGATGCTGCGCACCGAGAAGTCGGTGATGGGCGTCAGCATGATGGTGATCTTCCCGCTCACCTTCCTGTCGAACGTGTTCGTCGACCCGAAGACCATGCCGGGCTGGCTCCAGGCGTTCGTCAACAACAGCCCCATCACGCATCTGGCGTCGGCGGTGCGCGGCCTGATGGGCGGGGACTGGCCGACCGCCGAGATCGCCTGGTCGCTGGGGTGGGCCGGACTGTTCGTGCTGGTCTTCGGGCCGGTCACGATGCGGCTGTACAACCGGAAGTAGCCCTCGGGGCCTTGAGCCGGCCGTCGCGCCCGGGTGGGTGCGGGCGGCCGGCGCTCCGCTGCCGCGCCGGTCAGTCCCGTGACATCGGGCGGAGGTCGGGCGTGACCTGAGTGGCCGGTGTCTTCCGCACGATCGTGATGAGCCGGTCGGTCAGCTCCAGCCGCCCGACGGCCGGATCGTCGTAGCCGAGTACGCGGTGCCCCCGTATGACGCTCACCACCAGGTCGGCGATCTCCCGCGGTGTCTTGCCCACCTCGGCCTTGACGACCGGCCGTTCGACGATGTCGAGCCCGCTGCCCTGGTGGATGAGGTCCTCCATCACCATGCCGGCCGAGGGGCTGAGCACGGACAGGCCGAGCAGGCGGCCGGCGGCGCTGGCGCTGGTGATGACGGCGTCGGCGCCCGACTGCTTGACCAGCGGCGCGTTCTCCTCCTCCCGCACCGTGGCCACGATCTTCGCCCCGCGGTTGAGCTGCCGGGCCGTCAGGGTCACCAGGACCGCCGTGTCGTCGCGCTGGGTCGCGATGATGATCTGCCGTGCCTTGTGGAGCTCGGCCCGCTTGAGCACCTCGCTGCGGGTCGCGTCCCCGACGATGCCCGTGTAGCCCTCCGCGGTCGCGGCATCGATCACCTTGGAGCTCGGGTCGACGACGACGACCTGCTCCTTCTTCAGGCCCGTCGCGCAGACGGTCTGGATCGCCGACCTGCCCTTCGTGCCAAAGCCGATGACGACGGTGTGATCGCGCAACGTGGACCTCCAGCGGGTCAGTCGCCACTCCTCACGGGTGCGTTCGGTGAGGGCCTCGAGGGTGGTGCCGACCAGGATGATCAGGAACAGCACGCGCAGGGGCGTGATGACGAGGATGTTCGTGAGCCGGGCGGCATCGCCGGCGGGGGTGATGTCACCGTAGCCGGTGGTGGAGAGGGTGACGGTCGCGTAGTAGAAGGCGTCGAGGAGGGTGATGCCGCCGCCCGCGTTGTCGTTGTAGCCGTCGCGGTCGGCGTAGACGATCAGCGCGGTCACGACAAGGACCACCAGGGCCATGGAGAGCCGCTTGGCGACCTGGCGGATCGGATGTTCCACCACTTTCTTCGGGAGTTTCACCCGATGGGTCACCAGATGCTCGTCGGCCTGGCGGGCGATCGCGTCCTGGCCCGGAAGTTTCACGTGAAACACACCCCGATTCCTGCGGACGCCCAGGGCAGGTCGAGCAGTTCCGTCTCCTGCCCGGGACGTGTGCCCCCCGGTGGCACGACGGCCAGCGCGTCGGCCGCCGCGATGCCGCGGAGCATGGCCGGGCCGTTGTAGTGCAGCGGCACGGCCTCGTCTCCGCGCAGCACGACGGGAACGAGCCGGGTGTCGTACGGGTGCCCCTGCACGGCGTCCCTGAGCGGCATGGTGTACGGCTCCGGGGCCGGGCGGGCCGCGAGGGTCCGCAACAGCGGCTCGGCGAGGGTCAGCAGCCCGGAGACCGCGGCGAGCGGGTTGCCCGGCAGGCCGACGAGGTGCTGGGTCTCGCCGGTGCGGGCCAGCAGCATGGGGTGGCCGGGGCGCACCTGGACGCCGTCCACGAGGAGTTCGGCGCCGATCCGGCGCAGGGTGGGGTGGACGTGGTCGACAGGGCCCGCGGCGGTGCCGCCGGTGGTGACGATGACGTCGGCGCCGGCCGTGGCGATCGCCTCGTGCAGGGCGTCGGCGTCGTCGCGGATCCGTCGTACGGCGGTGACCTCGGCTCCGAGGGCGCGCAGCCAGGGCGGCAGCATCGGGCCGAGCGCGTCCCGGATCAGGCCGTCGTGCGGGCGTCCCTCGGTGAGCAGTTCGTCGCCGAGGACCAGGACCTCGACGCGGGGGCGGGGGACGGCGGTGACCGTGTCGTATCCGGCCGCCGCGGCGAGTCCGAGGACGGCCGGGGTGACGAGGGTGCCGGCGGGGAGGAGCTGGTCGCCGCTGCGGCACTCCTGGCCGCGCGGGCGGATGTCCTGGCCGGGGACGACGTCCCGGGTGGCGTGCAGGCGGCCCTTGTCGTCGGTGCGGCCGTGCTCGCTGCGCAGGACGGCGGTGGTGTCCGGGGGGATGCGGGCGCCGGTGGCGATCCGGACGGCCTCGCCGTCGGTGAGGGGCGCGGGTGCGGCGTGCCCGGCCAGGACGCCCTCGTCCCGTACGACCCAGGGGGCGGGGCCGACGACCGCCCAGCCGTCCATCGCGGAGGTGTCGAACGAGGGGAGGTCGGTGAGGGCGTCGAGCGGGGCGGCCAGGGTGAGGCCGAGCGCCGCGTCGAGAGGCACGGAGACGGGGGCGCGACGGGCGGCCCGGGCGGCGCTCCGGGCGGCGCGTTCGGCGTGGGCACGGGCCTCGGGCCAGGGGGTGGCGTGGTGGCGGGTGTCCGGCCGGTGCGGCGTGCGGGTGCTGTCCGTCCCGCCGCGGGCCGCGGGGTCGGGCGGAGGATTGCCGTTGCTGTTCCTCACGAGGGCGAGCACCTCCTCGACGTCGAGGTCCTCGGCGTCCTCACCGGCGCGGGTGCCGTGCGGGGTCATCCGGCGTCCGGGCGGGTGTCGGGCGTGGCGTCGGGGGCGACGTCGGGCTGGGCCGAGGCCGCGGACGGGTCCTGCGCGGTGCTCTCCTCCGCCCAGCGGGCCGCGAGGGCCGCGGCCTTGCGGGACGCCTCGGCGACCGCCTCGGGGCCTCCACCGGCCCGTGCGGCCGCGTAGCCGACGAGGAAGGTGGTCAGCGGCGCCGCGGGCCGGTCCACACCGTGGGCGGCGTCGCGGGCGAGGTCGAGCAGGGCGCGGGTGTCGACGTCGAGGTCGATCCCCAGTTCGTCCTTGACGGCGGAAATCCATTCATCCAACACGTGACCATGCTCCCTGATGCGTGCCCTGGCGGTGGCGATGTCGTCCCAGGTGTCGCAGTCGAACGACGCGACGGGATCGGGGACGCGGGTGAGATCCAGCTCGGCGACGAGGCGCCGCAGCGGGAGGCCGTCCAGACCGCCGTGTCTCCCGGTGAGGAGGTCCAGCGTCTCGTGCAGGCGGCGCGTGCGGTACGCGGCCACGAGCGGCTGGTCGCGGCCGTCGGGGTCGGTCAGCAGCACGCCGTCGGCCCCGCTCGTGCGGAGCGTGCCCAGCAGCCGCTCGACGGTCCGCTCCCGGAGGAACGGCAGGTCGGCGGAGAGCACCACGACGTGCTCCGCGGTGACGGGCCGCAGCCCGGCGCCGAGCGCGGCGAGCGGGCCGCCGCCGGGCGGGTCCTCACGGGCCCAGGTCACGGGGCGTGCGGTCGGCCGGGGCGCGGCGACGACGACGGTGGTACGGGCGCCGCCGCACGCGGCGAGCACACGGTCGAGCAGGGCCCGCCCGCCCACGCGCACACCGGGTTTGTCGGTGCCGCCGAGACGCCGGGCGGCACCACCGGCGAGCACGACGGCGTCGTACGCGGCGGGGTCCGCCCCTCGCGCGGGGCCGGGGCCGGCGCCGGGTTCTCCGGGGGGCTCGTAGGCGGTCACGCCTCGAGTATGCGTGCCCCCGCGATCACAGGGAACGCGGGGGAACCGGCGCGATCACGGGCGCCTGCTCAGGCCGGGAACAGGAATCACAGCGTCCGCAGCAGCACCGCCGGTTGCTCCACGCAGTCCGCCACGTACCGCAGGAAGCCGCCCGCCACGCCGCCGTCGCACACCCGGTGGTCGAAGGTGAGCGAGAGCTGGACGACCTGCCGCACGGCCAGCTCGCCCGCGTGCACCCACGGCTTGGGGACGATGCGGCCGACGCCGAGCATGGCGGCCTCGGGGTGGTTGATGATCGGTGTGGAGCCGTCGACGCCGAAGACCCCGTAGTTGTTCAGCGTGAAGGTCCCGCCGGTGAGGTCCGCGGGTGTCAGCGTCCCGGCGCGGCCCGCCTCGGTCAGCCGGGCGAACTCCGCGGTGAGCGACTCGGCGTCGCGGGCGTGCGCGTCCCGTACGACCGGGACGACGAGCCCTCGGTCGGTCTGCGCCGCGAAGCCCAGGTGCACGTGGTCGAACCGGACGACCTCCCGGGCCTCCGCGTCCACCGTGGCGTTGAGCTCCGGGAAGCGGGCGAGCGCCGCCGTGCAGATCCGGGCCAGCAGGGCCAGGAGGGAGATCTTGGGTCCGCCTGCCGCGTTCATGGCCGTGCGGGCCCGCATCAGTTCCGTGGCGTCGGCGTCGACCCAGCAGGTCGCGTCCGGGATCTCCCGGCGGCTGCGCGCCAGCTTGTCGGCGACGGCGCCGCGGACGCCCTTGAGCGGGGTGCGGGTCTCGCCGAGGGCCGCGGTGGCCGGGGGCCGCGGTGCGGTGACCGGCGCGGTGGCCGGGCTCGCCACCGGCGGCACGCCGGCGTGCGGCCCGGCCGCCGGAGCCGCCGCGCCCGCCGGGGCGGCGGCCCGCAGGGCGTACTCGACGTCCGCCCGCAGGATCAGCCCGTCGGGGCCGGAGCCGGTCAGCTCCCGCAGGTCGATGCCGTTCTGCCGGGCCAGCCGGCGCACCAGGGGCGAGATCACGGGGACGGGGCCGTCCTCCGCCTCGGCGTCCCCGGCCTCGCCGTTCACCGCCGCCGGGACGGCAGCGCCCCGGCCGTCGACCGCTTCCGTCACCGGCCGCCCCGGCGGCACCCGGCGTCGCCGCGCGGGCGCCTCCGCGGTGCCGTACCCGACGAGGACGTTGCCCGAGCCCTCGCTCCGGGATCCCGCCGTGCCGTCGCCGGACGGCGGGCGCTCCCCCACCGCCACCGTGATCAGCGGCGCCCCGACGGGCAGCTCCTGGCCCTCCTCGCCGAAGCGGGCCGTGACCACGCCGCCGTAGGGACAGGGCACCTCGACCATCGCTTTGGCCGTCTCCACCTCGACGACCGGCTGGTCGACGGCGACGACGTCACCCACCTCGACCAGCCAGCGGACGATCTCCGCCTCGGTCAGCCCCTCACCGAGGTCGGGCAGCTTGAACTCCAGCACCTGTGCCATCAGCTCTCGGCCTCCCACTGCAGGCGCCCCACGGCGTCCAGGATCCGGTCCACACCGGGCAGGTGGTGGCGCTCCAGCATCGGCGGCGGGTACGGGACGTCGAACCCGGCCACGCGCAGCACCGGCGCCTCCAGGTGGTGGAAGCAGCGCTCCGTGACCCGGGCCGCGATCTCCCCGCCCGGGCCCCCGAAGGAGCCCGACTCGTGGACGACGACCGCGCGTCCCGTCCGCCGCACCGAGGCGCACACCGTCGCGTCGTCGAACGGCACCAGGGAGCGCAGGTCGACCACTTCGAGGTCCCAGCCCTCGGCCCGGGCCGCCTCGGCCGCCTCCATGCAGACGGGTACGGACGGCCCGTACGTGATGAGCGTGGCGCTCCGGCCCGAGCGCCGCACCACCGCGCGGCCTATCGGCTCAACGGGCGTGGGCTCCTCGGGGTTCCAGGAGTCCTTCGACCAGTACAGCCGCTTCGGCTCCAGGAACACGACCGGGTCGTCGGAGGCGATGGACGCGCGCAGCAGCCCGTAGGCGTCGGCGACGGTCGCGGGCGTGACGACATGGAGCCCCGGAGTCGCCATGTAGTACGCCTCGGAGGAGTCACTGTGGTGCTCGACGCCGCCGATGCCGCCGCCGTAGGGGACGCGGATGGTGATCGGCAGGGGCATGGCGCCGCGGGTGCGGTTGCGCATGCGGGAGACGTGCGAGATGAGCTGCTCGAACGCCGGGTAGGCGAACGCGTCGAACTGCATCTCCACGACCGGGCGCAGGCCGTACATGGCCATGCCGACGGCCGTGCCGAGGATGCCCGCCTCCGCGAGCGGGGTGTCCGTGCAGCGGTCCTCGCCGAACTCCTTGGCGAGGCCGTCGGTGACGCGGAAGACGCCGCCGAGGGTGCCGACGTCCTCGCCCATGACGTGCACGGCGGGGTCGGCGGCCATCGCGTCGCGCAGCGCGCGCGTGAGGGCCTGCGCCATGGTGGCCGGCTTGACGGCGACGGTGGTCATCGGTGCGTGCCCCCCTCGGGCTCGGCGTCGGCCTCGGCCTCCAGCTCGGCCCGCAGCTGGGCCTGCTGCTCGCGCAGCTGCGGGGTGGGCTCGGCGTAGACGTGGGTGAACAGGTCCATGGGGTCCAGGGCCGGGTCCTGGTTCATGCGCTCGCGCAGGGCCGCCGCCATGGTCTCGGCGTCCTGCCGGGCGGCCTCGACGCCGGCCTCGTCGAGCAGGCCGCGCGTGGTCAGCTCCCGCTCCAGCAACTGGATCGGGTCGTGGGCGCGCCAGGTCTCGACCTCGGCGTCGCCGCGGTAGCGGGTCGCGTCGTCGGCGTTGGTGTGGGCGTCGACGCGGTACGTGATGGCCTCGACGAGGGTGGGGCCGCCGCCCTCGCGCGCGTGCCGCACGGCGTCGGAGAGCACCTCGTGGACGGCGGCGGCGTCGTTGCCGTCGACCAGGCGGCCGGGCATGCCGTAGCCGACGGCCTTGTGGGCCAGCGACGGGGCCGCGGTCTGCTTGGCGAGCGGGACGGAGATCGCGAAGCCGTTGTTCTGCACGAGGAAGACGACGGGGGCCTGCCAGACGGCGGCGAAGTTCAGCGCCTCGTGGAAGTCGCCCTCGCTGGTGCCGCCGTCGCCGACCATGGCCAGCGCGACGACGTCGTCGCCCTTGAGGCGGGCGGCGTGCGCGAGACCCACGGCGTGCGGCAGCTGGGTGGCGAGCGGCGTGCACAGCGGGGCGACCCGGTGCTCGTAGGGGTCGTAGCCGGTGTGCCAGTCGCCGCGCAGCAGGGTCAGCGCCTCGACGGGGTCCACCCCGCGGGCCACCACGGCGAGCGTGTCGCGGTAGCTCGGGAAGAGCCAGTCCTGCTCCTTCAGGACCAGCGCGGCGGCGACCTCGCAGGCCTCCTGGCCGGTCGTGGAGGGGTAGACCGCGAGACGGCCCTGCTTGGTGAGGGCGGTGGCCTGCGCGTTGTAGCGGCGGCCCTTCACCAGCTCCGCGTAGAGCCGGCGCAGCAGCTCCGGGTCGGCCTTCGCGGCCGCCTCGGTGCCGAGGACGCGGTACGGCTCGGCGTCGGGCAGCAGCGGCGCGGGATCCATGCGCGGCTGCCAGGCGGGCGGCGGGGTCGGCCGGTACGCGCCCCGCTGCTCCATGACCGTCATGACGGCACCTCCTCATGGGAGCTTCGAGAGGCACGTCGGCTGTGACACGCCTCACCTACCGATTGTTCGGTCGTCGGCACATTTTGGCTACGGGTGACCTCAGGCTGTGGACAAACGGTTCTCCACAGCCTGAGATGGACGCAGTACGTCCATGGCAGGGAGGCGGGCGCAGGTGGCATCTGAACAAATGGCCGAGAGCCCGGAGGACAGCGGTGCGCTGCCGCCGGCGCGGCCCCTGGACGCCATCGACCAGGACATCCTGCGCATGCTCCAGGCGGACGGCCGCGCCTCGATACGGTCGGTCGCCGAGCGGGTCCACGTCTCGCGCGCGAACGCCTACGCCCGCATCAACCGGCTCGTCGAGGACGGCGTCATCCGCGGCTTCGGCGCCCGCGTCAACCACGAGCGGGCCGGTCAGGGCACGTCCGCGTACATCACCCTGAAGATCGTCCAGAACTCCTGGCGCACGGTCCGCGAGCAGCTCAGACAGCTGCCCGGCGCCTCCCACATCGCCCTGGTGGGCGGGGACTTCGACGTGCTGCTGCTGGTGCACGTGTCGGACAACCGGGCCCTGCGCGAGCTGGTGCTGACCCGGCTGCAGGCGATCCCGGAGGTGCTGAGCACGCGCACGCTGCTGGTGTTCGAGGAGGAGGACCTGGAGCCGCAGGGCTGAGCCGGGCCGGGCTCAGGCGTCCTTCCGGAGCCCGCCGAACGCCAGCTGCACCACCGCGTCGGCCACCTCGCGCTCGCTCATGCCCCGCCCGCCCGGCTTGTACCACTCCACGATCGAGTTGATCATGCCGAAGACCAGCCGGGTCACCAGCCGGACCTCTATGTCGCCGCGCACGTCCCCGTCCGCCGCCGCGGCCTTCAGCAGGTCGGCGACCCGGTGGTCGAAGTCGCGGCGGCGCTCCAGGGCCCACCGCTCGGTTTCGGTGTTGCCGCGCACCCGCAGCAGCAGCGTCACGTAGGGCAGCTCGACTATGAGCACCTCGACCATGCGCCGCACGACGTACTCCAGGCGCTCGGCGGCGCGCCCCACGCGCGCGTGCTCCTCGTCGAGGATCCCGAAGAGGCCGTCCAGGGCCCGGCTCACGGCCCGGCGCAGCAGCTCCTCCTTGCCGGTGACGTGGTGGTAGATCGACGACTTGGAGATGCCGGCCGCCTTGGAGAGGTGCTCCATGGAGGTGCCGTCGTAGCCGCGCTCGTTGAACACCCGGACGGCGACGGACAGCAGGGTGTCCGGGGTGTAGGTGTCGCGCTTGGCGGTGGTCATGGGGCGGTGCCCTCCCGCTGGTCGGAGGCGTGGGCGTGGCGGTACAGCGCGAGGGACGGCGCGTAGCGGCCGGAGGGGTCGCGCAGGTGCAGGTCGTCCAGGAGGGCATAGGCCCAGGAGCGGCCGAGCCGGCGGCTCCACTCGAAGGGGCCCAGGGGGTAGTTGACGCCGAGGCGCATCGCGGTGTCGATGTCCTCCTCGGTGGCGACGCCCTTGGCGACGGCGTCGTGCGCGAGGTCGATGATCCGGGCGACCGTGCGGGCGACGATCATGCCGGGCACGTCTCCGATGACGGTGACCTTCTTGCCGAGCGCCTGGAAGAGGCCGGTGGCCTCGGCGAGGGTCTGGGGGGCGGTGTCCTGGGAGGCGGACAGGGCGATCCGGGTCGCCTTGCGGTAGTCCAGGGCGAGGTCGAAGTAGACGACGTCCCGGAACTCCACGGAGGTCTGCCCGTCGGCGAGGACGAGCTGGCCGCCGCTCGGCAGCACCAGGCGGGTGCCGTTGTCCTCGTCCTCCTCGCGGACCGGGATGCCCGCCTCGCGGATCAGCGCGAGCAGGTCGGAGGCCGGGCCCAGGTCGCCCTCGGCGACGACGTAGGCGGGCGGCTGCCGCTGCTCGGCGGTGTCCGGCTCGGGCCGCTCGGCGCCGCCGCCGTAGTCGTACCAGCCCTGCCCCGTTTTGCGGCCCAGCCGGCCGGACTCGACCAGGCGGCGCTGGGCAAGGGACGGGGTGAAGCGCACGTCCTGGAAGAAGGACTCCCAGACCGACCGCGTCACCGACTCGTTGACGTCCTGGCCGATCAGGTCGGTCAGCTCGAACGCGCCCATCCGGAAACCGCCCGACTCGCGCAGCACGGCGTCGATGGTGGCGGGGTCGGCGCCCTGCGCCTCGTACACCGCGAAGGCCTCGGCGTAGAAGGGCCGGGCGATGCGGTTGACGATGAAGCCGGGGGTGTCCGCGCAGGCGACCGGCGCCTTGCCCCAGGCGCGGGCCGTCTCGTACGCGCGCGTGGCGTACGTGACGTCGGTGGCGAACCCGGAGACGACCTCGACCAGCGGCAGCAGCGGGGCGGGGTTGAAGAAGTGCAGGCCGACGAAGCGGCCGGGGGCGCGCAGTGCGCCGCCGATGGCGGTGACGGACAGCGACGAGGTGTTGGTGGCGAGCAGGCAGTCGTCGTCGACGATGTCCTCCAGCGCGCGGAACAGCTCCTGCTTGACGTCCAGGCGCTCCAGGACGGCCTCGACCACCAGGGCGCAGTCGGTGAGGTCGGCGAGGTCGTCGGCGGGCAGCAGCCGGGCGCGGGCGGCGTCCCGGTCGGCGCCGGTGAGCCGGTCCTTCTCGACAAGCCGGTCCAGGCGGGCCCCGATCGCGTCGGCGGCCTCCCGCGCCCGCCCGGGCACCGCGTCGTACAGCCGTACGGGATGGCCCGCGACCAGCGCGACCTGGGCGATTCCCTGGCCCATGGTGCCGGTGCCGACGACGGCCACGGGGCTGCTGAGGTCCAGTGCTGTCATGTGCGCGATCCTCCCGCACGGGGTTTTCCACAGATGCGGCGGACCCCCTTGAACCGACCGATCGTTCGGTTACTCTAGCTCTGTCCGAGTGTTCCTGCCCAGGATTCTGCCCAGGTCATGAACTCGACGAGGAGTTCTTGAGACGAGGAGTTGGTCACCCATGACCGCCGCACTCTCGGCGCACGAGCTGATCGCCCGGCACCGGTCCACCCTCGACCAGGCGCTGGAAGCGATCCGCACGCGCGCGTACTGGTCCCCGCACCCCGAGCACCCCAAGGCCTACGGGGAGAACGGCAGCCTGGACGCGGCGGCGGGCAAGGCCGCCTTCGACGCCCTGCTCGGCACCCGCCTCGACCTCGGCCAGCCCGGGACGGACGACTGGGTGGGCGGCGAGACGTCCCCGTACGGCATCGACCTGGGCGTGACGTACCCGCACGCGGACCTCGACGTGCTGCTGCCCGCCATGAAGGCCGGGCAGCGGGCCTGGCGGGACGCGGGCGCGGAGCAGCGCGCGGTGGTCTGCCTGGAGATTCTCAAGCGGATCAGCGACCGGACGCACGCGTTCGCGCACGCGGTCATGCACACCTCCGGCCAGGCGTTCATGATGGCGTTCCAGGCGGGCGGGCCGCACGCGCAGGACCGCGGCCTGGAAGCGGTGGCGTACGCGTATGTGGAGCAGGTGCGCACGCCGGACAACGCCGAGTGGACCAAGCCCCAGGGCAAGCGCGACCCGCTGGCCATGACCAAGCAGTTCACGCCGGTCCCGCGCGGCATCGGCCTGGTGATCGGCTGCAACACCTTCCCGACGTGGAACGGCTACCCGGGCCTGTTCGCCTCCCTGGCCACGGGCAACGCGGTCCTGGTCAAGCCCCACCCGCGCGCGGTGCTGCCGCTCGCGCTCACCGTGCAGGTCGCCCGCGAGGTGCTCGCCGACACCGGCTTCGACCCCAACCTGGTGGCGCTGGCCGCCGAGCGCCCGGGCGAGGGCATCGCCAAGACGCTCGCCCTGCGCCCCGAGATCCGGATCATCGACTACACGGGCTCGACCACCTTCGGCGACTGGCTGGAGGCCAACGCCCGCCAGGCGCAGGTCTACACGGAGAAGGCCGGCGTCAACACGGTCGTCGTCCACTCCACGTCCGACTACAAGGGCATGCTCTCCAACCTGGCCTTCTCGCTGTCCCTGTACAGCGGCCAGATGTGCACGACCCCGCAGAACCTGCTGGTCCCGCGCGAGGGCATCGCCACGGACCAGGGCCCCAAGTCGTACGACGAGGTCGTCGCGGACCTCGCGAAGGCCGTGGACGGCCTGCTGGGCGACGACGCCCGGGCGAACGCGCTGCTCGGCGCGATCGTCAACCCGGACGTGAAGGCGCGGCTGGACAAGGCGTCGGGCCTGGGCGAGGTCGCCCTGGCGTCCCGGGAGATCACCAACGCGGACTTCCCCGGGGCGGTCGTCCGCACGCCGGTGATCGTGAAGCTGGACGGGGCCAAGCCGGACGCGGAGGCCGCGTACATGAGCGAGTGCTTCGGGCCGGTGTCCTTCGCCGTCGCGGTCGACTCGGTGACGGACGCGGTGGAGCTGCTGGGCCGGACCATCCGCGAGAAGGGCGCGATGACGGTCGGCGCGTACACCACCGACTCCGAGGTCGAGCAGGCCGTGCGGGAAGTGTGCCTGGAGGAGGCGGCGCAGCTGTCGCTGAACCTGACGGGCGGGGTGTACGTGAACCAGACGGCCGCGTTCTCCGACTTCCACGGCTCGGGCGGCAACCCGGCGGCCAGCGCGGCGCTGTGCGACGGGGCGTTCGTCGCCAACCGGTTCCGGGTGGTCGAGGTGCGGCGGGAGGCCTGAGCCCCGCGGCGGCTCCAGTGGTACCGGGAGGCCTGAGCCCCGCGGCGGCTCCAGTGGTACCGGGAGGCCTAAGTCCCGCGGCAGCTCCAGTGGTACAGGGTCATGGCCAC
Organism: Streptomyces sp. SudanB52_2052; assembly: GCF_964272415.1. Taxonomy (NCBI): domain Bacteria; kingdom Bacillati; phylum Actinomycetota; class Actinomycetes; order Kitasatosporales; family Streptomycetaceae; genus Streptomyces; species Streptomyces sp. SudanB52_2052. The sequence continues at coordinate 4,550,908 of NZ_OZ186796.1, forward strand.
GCTCGTCGCCAGGTTGTAGCTGCTGACCTGGGGGCGCATGGGCAGGGACAGCAGGTGGTCCGCACGCGCGCGTAGTGCCGTCGACAGGCCCGTGCGCTCCGAGCCGAACGCGAGGACGGCGTCGTCCGGGAGCTTGACGCCCCGGATGTCGTCGCCCTCGGGGTCGAGGGCGAACAGCGGGCCGGACGGCAGCTCGGACACCTCCAGCCGCTCCACCGCCGTCGCGAAGTGCAGCCCGGCCCCGCCTCGTACGACCGTGGGGTGCCAGGGGTCGACCGTCCCCGTGGTGACCACGCCCGTCGCCCCGAAGCCGGCGGCCAGGCGGATCACCGCCCCGGCGTTGCCCAGGTTGCGCGGGTTGTCGAGGACCACGACGGGGGCCGTGCGGGGCGTGGCCGCGAGCTTGTCGAGGTTGGATTCACGGGACGGCCGTACGGCCAGGGCGGCCACCGCCGTCGGATGCGGGCGCGGCACGAGCGACGCGTACGTCTCCGGCGGCACCTGAGTCAGCAGCGCGGCCAGACCGTCCCGTACGTCGGGCGCCAGCTCGTCGGCGAGGGCGAGCGCGGCCGTCCGGTCCGCGGCGACCGCCACCGGCACCTCGGCGCCGAACCGCAGCGCGTGCTTGAGGGCATGGAAGCCGTCGAGCAGGACGGTGTCGCCGGCGAGCCGGTGCCAGAGGGTGACGGGGTCGGTCATGCCCCGAAGCCTACGTGCGTGCTCTCGGGGCTCTCGTGCCCGCGTGGCTCGGGCAGCGGCGTACGCCGGTCGCGCCGCAGGAAGCGGTCACGCGCGCGGGCCGCGCCGCCGCCCAGGCGGCGCAGGAAGGTCGTCGGCAGGAACACCGCGTCCGCCGCGATCATCGCCAGTGAGAAGAACGGCAGGCCCAGGACGACGGCGATCACGGCGTGCTCGGTGATCATCGCGGCCAGCAGGACGTTCTTCACCCGCCGGTTGAACAGGGTGAACGGGAAGGCGACCTGCACGAGGACGGTCCCGTAGGTCATGAGCATCACCAGCGTGCCGCTGGCGGACAGCAGGTCGGCGAGCGCCGGCCAGGGCGAGAAGTACTCCAGGTGCAGCGGGTAGTAGACCGCGGTGCCGTCCTGCCAGCGGGAGCCCTGGATCTTGTACCAGCCGGCCGTGGCGTAGATCAGGCACGCCTCCGCCATGATCACGAGCAGGGCGCCGTTGTGCACGACGTTCGCGACGACGTCGAGCAGGATCCGCGTCTCGCCGGACCTCGCGCGGCGCCCGGCCAGCCACCACAGCGCCTGCCCGCCCCACACGGTCCACAGCAGCGCCGGTATCAGCCACTCGCCCTCCATCCGGCCGGCCAGGGTCACCGCGACCAGCACGGCCCCGAGCACGCCCCACAGGACCGGCCCGGTGCGGTCCGTGACGCGTTCGCACCGCGCGCGTGCCGCCCCGGCCCGCGAGGCCCGCCGGGCGTCCAGCGACCACACCTGGGCGCAGCGCGTGAACACCAGGTAGACCGACATCAGGTGCAGCACGTTGTCGCCGCCGTCGCCCATGAAGACGCTGCGGTTCTGCAGCGACAGCACGCCGACCATGAACAGCACCGACATGGTGCGGGTCCGCCAGCCCAGCATCAGCAGGGCACTGGCCAGGATCGCGAGCGCGTAGACGCTCTCGAACCAGAATCGGCCGTCGGACCACATCAGCGTGGTGAAGGCCCCGTTCGTGCCGATCAACTGCTCGGCCAGGGTCCAGCTCCACGGGCCGTCGGGGCCGTAGAGCTCATGACGGTGGGCAGCTCGCGCAGCAGGAACAGCAGCCAGGTCGCGCTGAACCCGATGCGGATGACGGCGGTCTGGTACGGGCCGAGGGCGGCCTCGGTGACACGGGCGATCCCGCGCGAGACGCACAGCGAGAAGCGGTTCACCGCACACCTCCCCCGGCCTCGTCCCGCGGCACCTGCCACCACGGCAGCTCGCGGTAGGACGGCGTCGTGGAGACCTTCTCGCGGCTCCAGTCGGGCGGGGGCACGTTGCTGGTGCGGGAGCGGATCTGCACCCGCTCGACGGCACCGCCGCCCCCGGTCGTCGCCCGCACCGCGTCGTCGCGGTCCAGGCGCAGCACCGCGATCCGGCGCAGGTACGACTCGGAGAGCGAGCCGCGCAGGCTCACCGGGCGGTTCTCGCCGTCATGCGTCGCGACGAAGAAGTCCCAGGCGCGGCGCAGCTCGTTCTGCTGGATGTGGCTGGGCAGCAGGTTGCCGTCGATGGCCCGGCCGTCCTCGGCGGACAGGTCGTACCAGCCCGTCGTCAGCGTCATGCCGTCCGTCGTCCGCACCTGGGCGCGCACCTGGATCGAGATGTTCTGCTGGAGCGGGTTCGGCGCGAAGAGCTTCCAGTTCTGCTCGAACTCCGGGTAGACCCACTCGTCCACGGCCCTGCCGTGCTCCTTGGTGAGCGTGTTCGGCGGCGCGACGTGCAGGAACATCATCCCCAGGTGCACACAGACCCCGATCGCGACGACCGCCAGCGCCACGGCGACGACGACCTGGTAGCGCAGGGAGAGCGCGGCGACGCCGGTGCGAGGGCACGCGGGGGGACCCGGCTCCAGGGAGGGGCCGGGCTCGGCCGGCGGACGCTCCAGGGGCCGGCCGGGCTCGCCGGGCGGGCCCGGCTCGGGGGGCGGACCCGGCTCGGCGGGCGCGCCCGGCCCGTGCCGGGCGTCCGAGCCCTCGTCGTACGCGTCCATTCCGCCCCGTTCCCGATCACGGTCCGTCGTTCCGCCCGCCCGGCGCGGGGCGTCGTACCGCCCGCGTCAGCGCCGCGCGCGTCGGCACCGGCACCGTACTCAGGCGGCCCACCCGGGCACAGCCCCTTACGCCGGTCCGGGCCATGGCACTCGCCACACCGCGCGAGCCGACCGTACGGCGCCCGCGCCCGCCCGGGAGCGCGGTCCCCGGTCCACAGGGGACCCCCGCAGGTTATCCACAGGGCACCCGGTCGGATGGCCCGCAGGAGTGACACCCTACGGCGCCCGCCCGTATGCCCATTCCCTTCTTCTAGAACCTGTTCTATCTTGACGCCCCGTCAGCTCAACGGGATCGCCGGGAGGACAGCCACCGTGGACTTCACCTTCACCGAGGAGCAGCAGGCGGCGGCCGAAGCGGCGAAGGGCGTGTTCTCCTCCGTCGCCCCCGACGCCGTGCCGAGCCCGGCCCTCACCCGGGGCGCCGTCGCCGAGACGTACGACCACGCCCTGTGGGCCCGGCTCGCCGACGCGGACCTGCTGAGCCTGCTGCTCGACGCCGAGTACGGCGGGGCCGGCCTGGACGCCATCGCGCTGTGCCTGGTGCTGCGGGAGTCGGCCCGGGTGCTGGCCAGGGTGCCGCTGCTGGAGAACAGCGCGGCAGCGGCGGCCGTGCAGGCCTACGGCGGTGACGAGGCCAGGTCCGCTCTGCTCACCCGGGCCGGCCGGGGCGAGACCGTGCTGACCGTCGCCGGGCACGGCCGCACGGGCCACGACCCGGCCGAGCTCGCCGTGACCGCGCGGCGGGACGGCGGGGCCTGGGTGCTGGACGGCGTGCAGACGGCGGTGCCGTGGGCGTACGACGCGGACGTCACGGTCGTCCCCGCGCACACCGGGACCGGCCGGAGCGTGCTGGCCCTGGTTCCGCGTGGGCACGAGGGCGTCGTCCTCGCCGAGCAGATCTCCACCAGCGGCGAGCGGCTCGCCGAGCTGCGGCTGGAGTCGGCGCGGCTCGCCGCCCGGGACGTCATCGACGCCGACGGGGCCTGGGAGTGGCTGCGGAACCTGCTGGCCACCGGGACGTGCGCGCTGGCGCTCGGGCTGGGGGAGCGCGTGCTGCGGATGACGGGGGAGTACACGAGCAAGCGGGAGCAGTTCGGCTTCCCCCTCGCGACCTTCCAGGCCGTTGCCGTGCAGGCCGCCGACCGGTACATCGACCTGCGCGCCATGGAGGCCACGCTGTGGCAGGCGGCGTGGCGGATCGCCTCGGGGGCACCGGGCGCGCTGCCCGCCGCCGGTGACGTCGCCGTCGCCAAGATCTGGGCGGCGGAGGGCGTACGCCGGGTCGTGCAGACCGCGCAGCACCTGCACGGCGGGTTCGGCGCCGACGTCGACTACCCGCTGCACCGGTACCACGCCTGGGCCAAGCACCTGGAGCTGTCGCTCGGCCCGGCGGCGGCGCACGAGGAGACCCTGGGCGATCTGCTGGCCGCCCACCCGCTGGCCTGACCCCACCCGCGCGTGGGCGCTACAGATCTCCAAGGGCGCTTACAGGACGACCCCGGGCTGCCCGTCGTCCGTCACGACGGGACGGCCCGCCGCCTCCCACACCTGCATGCCGCCGTCGACGTTCACCGCGTCGATGCCCTGCTGGGCCAGGTACATCGTGACCTGCGCGGACCGGCCGCCGGAGCGGCAGATCACATGCACCCGGCCGTCCTGCGGGGCGGCCTCGGTCAGCTCACCGAACCGGGCGACGAACTCGCTGATGGGGATGTGCAGCGCGCCTTCGGCGTGACCGGCCTTCCACTCGTCGTCCTCCCGGACGTCCAGCAGGAAGTCGCCGTCCTTGAGGTCCGCGACCGCGACCGTGGGCACACCAGCTCCAAAACTCATGCGTCCGACGCTACCGGAATGTCCGGTGGGACGGCCGGGGCGCGGCTCAGCTCTCGCCGAGCAGCGCGGCCAGCTCCCTCTCGCGGTCGGCGAGCTGGGTGAGCAGTCCCTGCCCGATCTCGTCCAGGAGGCGGTCCGGGTCGTCCGGGGCCAGCTGGAGCATGTGGCCTATGGCGCTCTCCTCCAGTTCCCGGGCGAGCAGGGCGAGCAGTTCCTTGCGCTGGGCGAGCCACTCGAGGCGGGCGTACAGCTCCTCGGCGCGGCTCGGGCCCCGCTTCAGCTCAGGCCCCTTGGCCCACTCCTCGGCGAGCTCGCGCAGCTCCGCCTCGTCGCCCCGGGCGTAGGCGGCGTTGACGCGGGTGATGAACTCCTCGCGCCGCTCGCGCTCCTTCTCCTCCTGGGCGAGGTCCGGGTGGGCCTTGCGGGCCAGGTCGCGGTAGAGCTTGCGGGCCTCCTCGCTGGGGCGGACCCGCTGCGGCGGCCGGACCGCCTGGTCCGTGAGCATCGCCACGGCCTCGGGGAACAGGCCGCTGTCGTCCATCCAGCCGTGCAGCAGCTCCTCGACGCCGGGGATGGGCGCGAGCCGTGACCTGGCCTCCTCCGCCCGGCGCCGGTCCTCGGGGTCGCCGCTGCGGGCGGCTCTGGCCTCCAGGATCCGGGCGTCCAGCTCCTCGAGCCGGGCGTACAGCGGGCCGAGTTTCTGTTCGTGCAGCCGAGAGAAGTTCTCGACCTCGACGCGGAAGGTCTCCACCGCGATCTCGTACTCGATCAGCGCCTGCTCGGCGGCCCGCACGGCCCGCTCCAGCCGTGCCTCGGGGCGGGCGGCGTCGCCACCGTCCTGCTCAGCTTCGGGGGTCGTCACCCGACCAGCGTAGGCCACGTGCCGACCACCTCCACGCCCGTGCCCTCCGAGCACCCTGGGGGCGGGCCCGAGGTGCTGCACGGACCAGCGCAGCAGCCTGCCGCCCCGCTACACCCCCAGCTCCGCCGCGACCTTCCCCGCCCGCACGCCTGCCACCAGCTCCGCGTGGTCCGCCTCGGTGCGGTCCGCGTAGGCCACGGCGAACGCCGCCATCGCCTCGTCCAGTTCCTCGCTCTTGCCGCAGTACCCGGCGATGAGGCGGGGGTCGGCGCTGTGGGAGTGGGCCCGCGCCAGGAGGGCGCCGGTCATCCGGCCGTAGTCGTCTATCTGGTCGGCGGCCAGGGCGGCCGGATCGACGCTGCCCTTGCGGTTGCGGAACTGGCGGACCTGGAAGGGGCGCCCGTCGACCGTCGTCCAGCCGAGCAGGATGTCGCTGACGACCTGCATCCGCTTCTGGCCGAGCACGACCCGCCGCCCCTCGTGGCCGGCCTCCGGCGCCTCGAAGCCGGCGGTCACCAGATGCGGCACCAGCGCCGACGCACGCGCCTCCTTCACCTGGAGCACCAGCGCCTCGCCCCGGTGGTCCAGGAGCAGCACGACGTAGGAGCGGGTGCCGACGCTGCCGGTGCCGACGACGCGGAACGCCACGTCGTGCACCGCGTGCCGGGCGAGGAGGGGAAGGCGGTCCTCGGGCAGCGTGCCGACGTACTCCTCCAGGGACGCCGCGACGGCCGCGGCCTCCGCGTCCGGGACGCGCCGCAGCACCGGCGGGGCGTCGACGAAGCGGCGCCCGCCGCCCTCGACGGCCTCGGTCGACTTGGCCGCGAAGCGTCCGCTGGTGTTGTGGCGGGCCTTCTCGGAGACCCGCTCCAGCGTGCCGAGCAGGTCATGGGCGTCCGTGTGGGAGACGAGCTCCTCGTCGGCGATGGCGTTCCACGCGTCCAGCACCGGCAGTTTGGCCAGCAGCCGCATGGTGCGGCGGTAGGCGCCCGCCGCGTCGTACGCCGCCTTGCGGCACTGGTCCTCGTCGGCGCCCGCCTCCCGGCCCGCGAGCACCAGGGAGGCCGCGAGGCGCTTGAGGTCCCACTCCCAGGGGCCGTGCACCGTCTCGTCGAAGTCGTTCAGATCGATGACGAGGCCGCCGCGCGCGTCGCCGTACAGGCCGAAATTGGCCGCATGGGCGTCGCCGCAGATCTGGGCCCGGATCCGGGTCATGGGCGTGCGCGCGAGGTCGTAGGCCATGAGGCCCGCGGCGCCGCGCAGGAACGCGAAGGGGGTGGCGGCCATGCGGCCGACGCGGATCGGCGTGAGCTCGGGCAGGCGGCCGCGGCCCGACTCCTCGACGGCGCTCACCGCGTCGGGCCGGGACGCGTCCAGGTCGAGGGTGGCGTGCGCGTGGCGCGGGATGCGCCTGCGCAGGGCCTTGCCCTCCTCCTTGGGCGAGCCCTCGGCCGGCCACTCGGCGAAGCCCCGCACCCGGGGCAGCCGACGCCCCGCCCCGTTCCCGGTCTCGTCCTCAGCCCTGGTCATACCGACCGCCTCCCCCGCACGCGCACGAACATCAACTCGTGCCGACCGTACAACCGGCGGCCGAAACGCGTCAGACCCTGTGGACAACTCCACATCTGTGGACAACCTGCGTCAAGGCAACGGCCGTACGCCGGAAGACCCGATCTCCGAGTGCCCCGGCCGTCACGCCCCAGACGAGGCCTGCGCAGGCACAACCGCCCCCTGCTCCGCCTGCCCCTCATCCACGGGTGCGTGGGCCACCCGTCCGTCATCCACGGGCCCCTGCTCCACCCGCCCCTGCGCCAGCACCCGTTCGGCCCGCTCCACCGAGATGTCGATTCGGGCCAGGACCGCGGGGACCGTGATGCTCGGCAGGAAGTGTTCGAACATCACGACGACACGGCGCTCAAGATCCTGCCGCTGGCAGCGCAGCTGGGACAGCAGCTGCACGCCCGAGAAGCTGCCCACCAGCAGTTCCGCCGTCTCGGCCACGTCGACGTGCGGCAGCAGCTCGCCCTGTGCCTTGGCCTCCGCCAACCGCTGCACGTTCTGTTCGAACCACATGCGGAAGGCCGCCGTACGGTCGAGGTCCATGGCCCCCTGGTCGAGCGCGAGCCCCACGCTGGCCCGCACCAGCGGCTCGGACCGCAACCGCCGGGCCAGGACCAGGCCGGAGTCGACGAGTTCCTGGAGCTTGCTGGACTGCGGCGGGAGCGTGATCGCGAGCTGCTCCTCGAACACCCCGACCGCCAGCTCCTCCTTGGAGCCGAAGTGAAAGTACAGCGCGCCCTTGGTGACGCCGGCCCGGTCCAGGATCTCCCCGATGGTCGCCGAGGTGTAGCCGCGTTCGTCGAAGACGGCCGCCGCCGCCTCCAGGATGGTCCGCCGGGTGCGGATCGCGCGCTCCTGTCGCGCCATCGGGTGCCTCCTGATCTCCGTCGATCCCTGTGAAGTCGCTGTGCAGCGAGGGCGCGAGAGCCTGTCCCGGCAGCTTGACCCACCCTTTGAAAAAAACCGGCTCGTCCGTATCTTAGTCAGACGCCGACCGCAGCCAGGCAGCCGATCCTTGGGGTTCTCATGCCGCAGACAGGACCTTTAAGCGCACTCACGGACGATCAGACCGGACGAGAGGGCCGTCCGGCAAACAGAACCGTTGCGGCCGTCGAGAACACGCCACAGACGACCGCCACCGCGGAGGCCGCGCCACAGCCCGCCACCGCCACAGCCACCACCGAAGACGACACCACCCCCGGCACCGACACCACCCCCGTCACCAAGGAACTCGCCCACCGCACCGCCGACAGGGACGTCTTCCCCCTCCGGTGGAGCAGAATCTCCGACACCCGCTTCCGTTTCACCGCGCACTGGCCGGCCGCCCACCCCTTCTTCGGCCCCATGGACGACCGCCACCAGGACCCGATGGTCGTCGGCGAAACGTTGCGGCAGGCCTCGATGGTGCTCGCGCACGCCGAGTTCGGCGCCCCGACCGACACCCACTTCGTGATGTGGGACCTGACGGTGTTCGCCGACCCGTCCGCGCTGCTGCTGTCGGACGCCGCCGAACCGGTCGAGGTCGACGTCGTGTGCTCCGAGATCCGCCGCCGCGGCCGCGGCCTGGCGAGCATGCGGACCACGATGGAGTTCCGCCGTGCCGGGCGCTTCGTGGCGCGCGGCACGGGCAGCACCGGCTGCACCTCGCCGCTCGCCTACCGCCGCCTGCGGGGACGGCAGTTGGCCGCCGTGGGCACCCCCGTGCCGCTGCTGCCCGGCATCGAGCCGGAACTCGCCGGCCGTTCCCGCGCCGAGGACGTCGTCCTCGCCCCGGACGATGGCCCCGGTGTCTGGCAGCTGCGCGTGGACACCGGCCACCCGGTCCTCTTCCCCCGGCCGAACGACCACGTCCCGGGCATGGTCCTGTTCGAGGCGGCCCGCCAGGCCGCGGCCGCCGCGTCCGGCCACCGCCCCTTCCTGCCCCGCACGATGACGGCCGACTTCGCCCGGTACGCCGAGCTGCACAGCCCGTGCCGACTCGAGACGGAACTGCTCGACAAGGACCCGGAGGAGGTGACCGTGCGCGTGACGGGGCGGCAGGACGGCGAGACCGTCTTCACCGCCACGCTGACCTCCGCGGGGACGGCGGAGGTACGGTCCCTGTCGTGACGGTCACCTTCCTGATCACCGGCGCGAGCGGTTTCGTCGGCAGCCGCGCCCTCGCCGCGGCCCGTGACCGGCCCGGCGTCCGGGTGCGGACGCTGTCCCGGCACGCGGAGCCCGGGACCGACGCCGTCCACGGCGACCTGTCCGACCCGGCGTCGCTGCGCGGGGTCTGCGCGGACACCGACGTCCTGGTGCACTGCGCCACCCGGATCGGCGGCGACGCCGAGACCGTCGAGGCCGTCAACGACCGGGGCACCCGGGCCCTGGTCGAGGAGGCGGTGCGCGCCGGGGTGCGCCGGATCGTGTACGTGAGCACGGCCGCCGTGTACGGCCGGGGCCCCTTCCGCGGCGTACGCCCCGGCGAGGTGCCGATCGCGCCCGCGTCGGCCACCAGCCGCACCCGGGCCGCCGCCGAACGGCACGTCCTCGACGCGGGCGGCCTGGTGCTGCGGCCGCACCTCGTGTACGGCAAGGGCGACCGCTGGGTCGTCCCCGGACTGGTCGGGCTGCTGCGGGAGTTGTCGGCGACGGTGACCGGCTGCACGGCGCTGCAGTCGATGATCGACGTGGACACCCTGGGCCGTGCGGTCGTGGCAGCGGCGCTGTCCCCGGCGCACGGCGGTGGCGCGCACCACGTCGGCCACCCCGAGCCGGTGGCGGTTCCGGAGCTGCTCGGGGCGGTGCGCGAGCATCTGGGGGAGCCCGGCGGCGGTGCGGCGGTGGACGTGGCCACCGCCCTGGACCGGGCCGCCGGTTCGCCGCTGGCCCTCCATCACCTGGGCATGCTCACCGTCGACCACTGGTTCGTGGACGACGCCTTCTGGAAGGACCTCGACTGCTCTCCCGGCGAGGGCTTCGCGGCCGGATTCAGGCGCGCGGCCCCCTGGTACCGCTCGTTCCTGCGGGACCGACCGGCCTCCTGACCGCCTACGCCACCTCCGGACCCGCCCCCTCGCCTACGCCACCTCCGGACGCGGGTTCGCCTCCCGGCCGTGCAGCAGCACGGGCAGCGACTCGTGCCCCGTGGAGATGATCGACCGGAGCCGCTTCGGCGGCCGGGACGGATCGGCCAGGGCCAGCCGCGGGAACCGGTCGAACAGCGACGTCAGGGCCGCCGTCGCCTCGGCCATGGCCAGGGGCCGGCCCAGGCAGTGGTGCACGCCGTGGCCGAAGGAGATGTGGTCGCGGCTCGTGGTGCGGGTGACGTCGAACCGGTCGGCGTCCGGGCCGTGCCGCTCGGGGTCGCGCCCGGCGCCGGCGAAGGACACGACGACCGCGTCGCCCTTCGGGATGGTGAGACCCGGCTCGATCTCGATGTCCTCGACGGCGTAGCGCAGGCCCGACATGGCGCCCGGCGCCTCGTGGCGCAGCGACTCCTCGATGGCGTCCTCCCAGGACACCCGCCCGGAGCGGACGAGGTCGAGCTGGTCGGGGTGGGTGAGCAGGCTGTGCACGGTGTTGTCGATGAGGTTGACGGTCGTCTCGAAGCCCGCCGTGAGCAGCAGGATCAGGTTGTCCATCAACTCCTGTTCGCTGAGGCTGCCTTCGTCGCGTGCGGCGATGAGCGCGGTCGTCAGGTCGTCGGCCGGGTGCGCGCGCTTGTCCTGGAGGAACGCGGTGAGCGTGGCGTAGAGGTCGACGGCGTTGGCCTGGGCGTCCTCGAGGGAGATCGCCGTGTCGAAGAAGCCGTTGATGATGCGGTAGAGCGCGGCCCGCGGACCGTCCTCGCCGCGGGGTACGCCGAAGAGTTCGCACACCACCTCGTGCGGCACCGGCGCCGCGAACGCCGCCCGCAGGTCGACGACTTCGCCCTCCGGGACCTGCTCCAGGTCGTCCAGGGCACGGTCGACGATCTCCTGGACGCGCGGCAGCAGGGCGTCGACGCGGCGCTTGGTGAAGGCGGCGGCCATCGGTTTGCGCAGCCGGCTGTGGTCGGTGCCGTAGGCGGTGACCATGTTGCGCACGGAGACCCAGATGGCGAGGGGCCAGGTGCGGGAGATGTCCCCGTTGATCCAGGCGGGCCAGTGCTGGTAGGCGTCCTTGCTCGTCTCGGGTCCGGCCAGGAGCCGCTTGTTCAGCTCCAGACCGTTGATCCACCACGCCCTGACGCCGCCGGGGAGTTCCACCTCCACGGCCGGGCCCTGGGCGCGGATCCGGGATATCTCGCCGTAGAGGTCCTGGCCGGACGGGTCGATCGCCAGGAAGGGGCAGGCCTGCTGTGCCATGACTTCGCTCCTCGGTCCAGAGGCTGGGACACCATGGTGCGATCCGGACGCGGAGAAAACTTGGCATCCGGTTTGTTTTAGCCATCACTTCACACACTGTCAGCCACGGAGGGTGAGCCGGAACGCCCCTACCGCAGCGCCAGCCCCGCCGCCGTGCCGGACTCCTCCAGGTCTCCGCGCGCGGTCGGACCCGCCTCGACGTCCGCGCCCTCCGGGTCGGTGCCCGCCGGGTGCAGCGCGCCGGCCAGGTGCGACGCCGCCACGCACGGCAGGAGCAACTGCCACAGGTCGGTCAGCGAGGGCCGCGCGAGCCACCCGTGGTCCTCCCGGGCCAGCACCTCGATGCCGGTCGTGGCGGCGAGGACGACGGCGCTGGTGCGGTGCGGCGGCACCCCGGCGGCGAGTTCGCCCCGCCGCTCCGCCTCGGCCAGCAGCTCGTGCACGCACTCCCGCCACTCCCGGCGCAGGTCGCGGACCCGCCCGGCGACCGCCTCGGCGTTGAGCCGTAACCCCGCCCGCACCACGACGTCGGCGCACAGCAGCCGGGCGACCCGGTGGGTGACGTCGACGAGGCGCTGCAGGGCGCACCCGTCCCCGCCGCGCCCCCGGCGCGCGATCCGGCGCAGGGCGAGGGCGGCGGCGTCCTCGACGGCCTCGGCCACGGCGGCCTTGTTCGCGAAGTGGAAGTGCAGGGCGCCGGAGCTGACGCCGGCCCCCGCGCTGATCTCCGCGAGACTGGCCCGCACGTACCCCCGTGCCTCGAACTGCTCGGCCGCCGACCGGATCAGCGCGAGGCGGGTCCGGACTGCCCGGTCCTGTTTGGTCACCCGTGGCTCCCCTGCAGGGCTGCGATGGCGACGCAATGAAACCAACTCGCTGGTTTTTGCACAACGCGCCGCCGCCCCACCGGACCACGCCCGCCGCCCCGCCCGACTACGCCCGCCGCCCCACCGGACCACGCCCGACACTCCGCCGGACTACGCCCGCAGGTACGCGAGCACGGCCAGCACCCGGCGGTGGGTGTCGTCCGCCGGCGGCAGGTCCAGCTTGGTGAGGATGCCGGAGACGTGCTTGCCCACGGCCGCCTCGGAGACGACCAGTTCCCGCGCGATCGCCCCGTTGGACCTGCCCTCCGCGATCAGCGCCAGTACGTCCCGCTCGCGTGGGGTGAGCCGCTCCAGCGGGTCGCGGCGGCGGCGCAGCAACTGCCGTACGACCTCGGGGTCGACGACCGTGCCGCCGCCCGCGACCTCGCCGAGCGCCGCGACGAACTCCTCGACCTGGCCGACGCGGTCCTTGAGCAGGTAGCCGACGCCCGTGCCGTCGCCGGAGTCCAGCAGCTCGGCGGCGTACCGGCGCTGCACGTACTGGCTGAGGACCAGGACGGGCAGCGTGGGCCGCTCCCGGCGCAGCCGCACGGCCGCGTGCAGGCCCTCGTCCTGGAAGCCGGGAGGCATCCGCACGTCCGGCACCACCACGTCGGGCCCGTGCTCCCCGACGGCGGCGACCAGCGCCTCGGCGTCTCCCACGGCCGCGACGACCTCGTGCCCGCAGCGTGCGAGCAGCCCGACGAGCCCGTCCCGCAGCAGCACGCTGTCCTCGGCCAGGACGACCCGCAGCGGCCGGTCAACCCGCAGCGGCCGGTCAACTCGCAGCGTCACAAGGGATCTCCACACGCAGCAGGGTCGGCCCGCCGGGCGGGCTGGACAGGGAGAGTCTGCCATCGAGCACCGACACCCGGTCGGCGAGTCCGGTCAGCCCACTGCCCGCCCCGGCCCGGGCACCACCACGCCCGTCGTCGCGGATCTGGAGCACCAACCGGCCCTCGCGGTGACCGCCGCTCACCTCGGCCCGGCTCGCCCCGCTGTGCCTGCCCACGTTGGCGAGCGCCTCGCACACCACGAAGTACGCCGCCGCCTCGACCGCAGCGGAGAGCCGCCCGGGCAGCTCCAGGTCGACGTCGACGGGCACGGCCGAGCGGTCGGCGGCGTCGGCGACGGCCGCTTCGAGACCGTAGTCGGCGAGGACCTTGGGGTGGATGCCCTGGATGAGCTCCCGCAGCTCCGCCAGGGCCGCGCCCGCCTCCTCGTGCGCCTTGGCGAGCTGGTCGGCGAGCGGACCGGGCGGGGCGTCGAGACGGGCCAGGCCGAGCGTCATCGTCAGGGCGACGAGCCGCTGCTGCGCCCCGTCGTGCAGATCGCGCTCGATCCGCCGCCGCTCCGCCTCGAAGGCGTCCACCAACCGCGCCCGGGACCGGCTCAGTTCGACCACCCGGGCCCCCAGGTCGGCCTCGCGCGGGGCGACCAGCAGCCGGGCCAGCCCCGCCCGGGCCCCGGCCACGACGCCCAGCAGGTAGGCGCCCAGGGCCAGCAGGACCAACCCCAGGACGGCGCACCCGGCGGCGGCCGGCCAGGTGGTGACGAGCCACACCTTGAGCACCTTCGCCTCACCGTTCACGGCCAGCACCAGCGGCGTCGCGACCACGGACAGCGGGCCCGGCAGGAAGACGGCGAACGCGAGGGCGTCGACCTGCCACAACAGCCCCGCGAACAGCAGCGCGTGCCCCAGCTCCCGCCAGGTGGCCCGCTCCCGCAGCCGCGTCACCAGCCAGGGCCGCAGCCCCGGCTCCCCGGGCGGCTCGTGCGGGTCCGACGCCGGCTCCGTGTCGACCAGCCGCAGCCGGCGCCGCTCCACCGCCGCCACGGGAACGCCCGCCAGCGCCGTGGCGAGCAGCAGCGGCAGCCCCACCAGCGCGAGCGCGAGCACCCCGCCGACCGCCGCCGACGTCACCACCCCCACCAGCACGACGACGCCGGTCACCGCGCCGGTGAGCAGGTAACCGGCCGACCGCCAGGGCCACGCCGACAGCAGATAGCCGGGGCGGGCCAGGGCCTGCCACACGTTCCGAGGGAGCATGGGGATCACCGTAGGAGCGCTCCCCGGCCCTGGCCATGGGCCCGGAGGGAGGCTCCGGGGTAGGCCTGGCCCTACCCCAGGTCTAGCCCCCGCCGCACTGCGCCACCCCGCCCCGGCCCGGTTTCGTGGACGCCACACCGGAACACCGGTGGACGCCACACCGACATCGGCGAAGACGCGGCACCGACACCGATGGAATCCGCACCGACACCAGGGGGACCCCATGACACACGACGCCGTCCGGCTGGACTCGGTCACCAGGACCTACGGCCCCGTGACCGCACTCCACGACGTCTCCCTCGCGTTCCCCACGGGCACCTTCACCGCCGTCATGGGCCCCTCCGGCTCCGGCAAGTCCACCCTCCTCCAGTGCGCCGCCGGCCTGGACCGGCCCACCTCCGGGTCGGTCACCGTGGGCGGCACCGAACTGACCGGCCTGAGCGAGCGGCGCCTGACCCTGCTGCGCCGCGAGCGCGTCGGGTTCGTCTTCCAGGCGTTCAACCTGCTGCCCTCGCTGACCGCCGAGCAGAACGTGGCCCTGCCGCTGCGCCTGGCCGGCCGCCGCGTGGCCAGGGCCCGGGTGCGCCAGGCCCTCGCCCAGGTCGGTCTGGCCGAGCGGGCCCGGCACCGGCCCGGGCAGTTGTCCGGCGGCCAGCAGCAACGCGTCGCCCTGGCCCGCGCGTTGATCACCCGCCCCGACGTGCTGTTCGGCGACGAGCCGACCGGAGCCCTGGACACCCGCACCGGCCGCGAGGTCCTCGGCCTGCTGCGCGGCATCGTCGACCGCGAGGGCCAGACGGTCGTCATGGTCACGCACGACCCGGTCGCCGCCGCGTACGCCGACCGCGTGCTCTTCCTCGTCGACGGCCGGGTGAGCGGGGAGTTGACCGGCGCCGGCGCCGACACCATCGCCGCGCGCATGACCCGCCTGGAGGCCGTGCCGTGCTGACCGTCGCCCTGCGCACCCTGCGCACCCGCTGGGCCGGCTTCACCGGCAGTTTCGTCGCCCTCTCGCTGGGCGTGGCCCTGCTCACCGTGACCGGCCTGGCCCTGGCCTCGTCCGCGGCCGCCCCGCCGCGCGGCCCCGAACGCTTCGCCGCCGCTCCGGTCGTCGTCAAGAGCCAGGACACCCTGCGCGTGCCGACCCGGATCGGCGACCGCACGGCCCGGCTCACCCACCCGCGCCCCCTCCCCGCGGCGACCGTCGCCGCGGTACGGAAGCTGGGCCCGGTCGTCGAGGACCGGTCGTTCCCCGTACGGGGCGGCCCCGCAGACCTGACGGGCCACCCCTGGTCCACCGCCCGGTTCGCGCCCTACCACCTCGCGACCGGCCGGGCACCCCGCACGGCCGACGAGGTCGTCGTCACCGGCGACCGGGCACGCCCCGGCGGGCGGCTCCCCACCGACCGCGGCACGGTACGCGTCGTCGGCACCCTGACCCCGCGCGGTTTCGAGAACGCCGTGTTCTTCACGGACGCCCGCGCCGCCCAGCTGGCCCCCGCCGTCCACCAGTTGGTCGTCACGGCCGATCCGGCGGCCGTGCGGCGGGCGGTGGGCGACAGCGCCCAGGTCCTCACCGGTGACGCACGCCGCCTCGCCGACGCCGACCCCGACCGGGACAGCGAGGCGCTCACCGCGATGAACGCCCTGTTCGGCACCGCCGGCGGCGTCACCGCCTTCGTGTCGGTCTTCGTCGTGGCGTCGACCTTCGCGTTCGCGGTGGCCCAGCGGCGCCGGGAGTTCGCCCTGCTGCGCACCACCGGCGCCACCCCGGGCCAGATCCGCCGCACCGTCCTCGCCGAGGCCCTCACCGTCGGCACGGTCGCCTCGGCCGCGGGATGCGTACTCGGCTCCCACCTCGCGCCCCTGCTGGCGGCCCGGGTCGCCGACGAGGGCCTCGCCCCGGCCTGGTTCACCATCGGCGACCACACCTGGCCCTACCACGCGGCCTTCTGGACCGGCCTCCTCGTCGCCCCGGCCGGAGCGACCGCGGCCTCCTGGCGGGCCGGCCGCACCGCCCCCACCCGGGACCTGCGCGAGGACAGCGGACGGATCACCCCGGGCCGCCTGCTGTGCGGCACGGCCCTCCTGCTCACCTCCGCCGTGACCCTGGCCCTCTCCCTCACGGGCGACCCCGGCGACCTCCTCCACCGCAAGACCTACATCAGCCGCCCGATGCTGCTGATCACCGCGGCCGCCCTGCTCGCCCCCCTCGTCCTGCGCCCCCTGACCCGGCTGCTGACCTGCCCGGCCTCCACCGTCGGCATGCTGGTCCGCGCGAACACCGCCACCGGGGTACGCCGTACCGCGGCGCTCGCGGCACCCGTCCTGGTCACCGTCGCCCTCACGGGCTCCCTCCTCGGCGCCACCGCGACCCTGGACCGCGCGAAGACCACCGAGACGCGCGACCGCACCACCGCCGCCTTCGTCATCACCCCACCCGCCGGAACGGGCTTCGACGACACCACCCTGCGCAGACTGCGCGCCGTCCCCGGCACCGACCTGTCACCCACGTCCTCGACGGCCGTCTACGTCCTGGAGGACGGCGTGGCCCTGATCCGCTCCGAGGGCCGCGCCGCGACCCCCGGCGCCCTGGCGGCCACCACCCGCCTCCCGCTCGCCGCGGGCAGGGTGAGCGACCTGGACGACGACTCGATCATCGTCAACGAGGAGTGGCGGCGGCACCGGGTGGGCGAGCGAGTACGCGTGTGGCTCGGCGACGGCACGCCCCGCACCCTGCGCATCGCCGCGGTCATGACCACCGGCACGGGCAACAACGGTGTCTACGTCACCCCGCGCAACGCCCCGGGCGCCGCGATCGACCGGATCGACGTGGCCCTCGAGGACGGCGCGGACCCGGCAGCCGTGGCCACCGCCCTCACCCGGGCCGCGGGCCCCGCCCAGGTCCTCTTCCGCGACGCCTGGATCCGGGACACCCACCCCGGGACCAAGCGCACCACCCGCCTCGGCCTCCTGCTGATCCTCGGCATCGCCCTCCTCCACACGGGCATCTCCGTGGCCAACACCATGGTCATGGGGGCTTCCGACCGGGCCCGCGACCTGGCCGTGCTGCGGCTGACCGGGGCCACCCGGTGGCAGGTGCTGCGGCTGACCGGCGCCGAGGCCCTCACGGTCGTCGCGGCCGGCGCGCTCCTCGGCCTCCTGGTCACCGCCGTCAACCTGGCCGGCCTGACCGGCGCCCTCGCGCTGCTGTCGGCCCGACCCGCCCCCGCCCTGCCGTGGCAGGCCCTCGGCACGACCGTGACGGCCTGCGCCCTGATCGCCACGGCCGCCGCGGTCGTGCCCACCGCCCTGGCCCTGCGCCGCCCGGCGAACGCAGCGAACCCGGCGGGCCTTCGGGAGTGAGTCCGTGGCAACAGCCCTGAGAGCTTCCTCACACGGCGGGACACCGAGACAACCGTCACATCCGCAGACACGAAGAACGGGCGGCATCTGATCGATGCCGCCCGTTCCGACGGTGGGGCACCGACGGAATGCGCTGGTCAGCGCCGACGTGGGGACCCACAAGATCGTTTCCCGCGCTCGGGGTGATCGTTTCCCACCGCGCAGGTGCCCCCTTTTGCCTCGCGTAGGCGGATGGGATCCCAGGAGCCCCTGGCGATCAGAAGCGGCTGACCATCCCCGGGATGCCCGGGGGTGTCGGGAGCGGCAGCCGGTTGGGAGCGTTGCGCTCGTCTGCGGCCGGAGCGGCCTTGCAGGTCATGTCCTTCCTGGGGAGCTTGCCGGTGGTCAGGTAGGTGGTGGCCGTCTTGTCGGCGCACGACTTGGTGCCGTAGATGCCGTGTCCGACTCCTCCGGCGACCGTGACCATCTTGGAGCCCTTCATGGCGCGGCGCAGGCCCTGGCCGCTGGTCAGCGGCGTCTGGGAATCCCACTCGTTCTGGAGGATCAGCGCGCCCACCTTGTTGCCGATCCTGGTGGCGGGCTCGCTGCCGCTCTTCTTCCAGAAGGCGCACGGCTTGATGTGGGAGGCGAAGTCGCCGTACAGCGGGTACCTGGCCTTGTCCCGGATCGCGTCCTTGCGGTACTGCTCCGGGTCGCGCGGCCAGGCGCGGGTGTCGGCACACACGACGGCCCAGAAGCCGGCGTCACCGTTGTCCTCGGGCACGGTCCGCCCGAAGGACGGCGGAACCGGCTCGGGCGTCTTGAGCTCCCGGTCGGCGGACGAGGGTGCACCGGCGGCGGCCTTCTTCAGCTCGGCGACCGCTTCGGCGGCGTCACGCGTGCCAAAGAACATGCCCCGCAGGCCGTGGCGGATGTCGTCACCGGTGAGCAGCGTGCCGTCGAGGTCGATGGGCTTGCGGTCGGCCTGGGCGACCATGCCGTAGAAGGTCTTGCGGACCGCCTCGGGAGTCCGGCCCAGCTTGTAGGTGCTGTGCCGCGCGGCGGTCCATTCGGTCCAGCGGGTGAAGGCGGGCTCGGCGCCCTCCGCCCAGACCTGGATCATCCCACGCCAGACCCGGGCCGGGTCGACGGCGCTGTCCAGTACGAAGCGGTCGGTGCGCTTGGGGAACATCTGCGTGTAGACGGCCCCGAGGTAGGTGCCGTAGGAGTATCCGAGGTAGGAGATCTTCTTCTCGCCGAGCACGGCGCGAATGACGTCCATGTCCCGGGCGGTGTTGCGGGTGGTGATGTGGCGCAGCTTGTCGCCCTGCTTCTTGTCGCACTTCTCGGCGACGGTCCGGGCCCACTTCACGTCCTTGGTGAACGTCTCGGCCTTGTACGGCCGTTCCCAGTTCCGCTCGTCGGACGTCAGACCACAGCCGACGGGGGAACTTCGGCCGATGCCGCGCGGGTCGAAGCCGACGAGGTCGTACTTGTTCTTCACGGCCTTGGGAAGCTCGTCAGCCATGTATTGCGGCATGTCGACGCCCGGCCCGCCCGGGCCACCGGGGTTGAGCAGAAGCACCCCGCGCCGTTCCTTCTTGGTGCTCGTCTTCATCCTCGATATCGCCAGGTCGAGCTTCTTGCCGCCAGGTCTGCCGTAGTCGAGCGGCACTTTGATCGTGGCGCACTGGAGGGAGGCGGGCAGTTCCGTGTCGCAGCGGTGCCAGGCCGGTTTCTGCTGGAGGTAGGGGCGAAGGGAGTTCTCGGCGGCGGATGCGGTGGCGGGCGTCAGCGCGGTCACCAGCGGGGTGACGGCGCCGACCGCCAGGAAGAGGGCTATTCGGCTGTTGCGCACGCGCGTTGGGTCCTTGGGTCGATGCGTACGGGACGCACCCACCCTGCCGTGCGCGTTGTGCGGATTGATCCCTCCACAGGGCGGTGTTTCTCCCACCGTGGACGTACGGGGAGTTGGGGCGGATAGTGCTGGAGTCGGACAACCGCGACCGGCTCTTTGCCATCTGTCTCAAGTGGCGTTCTGAAATAAAGTTGAGTCGTGTACGATCTCGATTGATCCGCGTTTCAAGAACTTTCTTCGCTTCCTTGCGGTGTCAGTTGCGATTCCACCGGCGTCTTCGACAAGAGGCCTGATTCAAGTGGGTCGTTCCGGTAGGCAGTCGTGATCCTTTTCACGCGTCTTCTCTTATGCCGGACCTCCCTCGGGATGTCAGAGTCTCGTCCGTGATCACCTCCATGACCTGGAGGTGAGGACCACGGAACCGTCTCCCTGACCTGGAGACGAATGAACGACTACTGGGGAATCCAACATGCGTAAGACCACCACGCGCCGCGTCTCTCTGGCCGGAATAGCCGCCGTCACCAGTGCCGCCCTGCTCGCCACCGCGGCTCCCAGCGCCACGGCCGCCGACGACAGCCGGGGAACGGCTCGCGCCGTGGCTGCCACCTCCGCGACGCAGGCTCCTGAACTGACGGCCGAGCAGCGCCAGTTCATCGAGCAGGAGATGGGCCCGGAGGCGCTGGCCGAGATCGAGAAGGCCATGAGCCGCAACGGCGGCTTCGCCTTCCCGATCGCTGCGGCGGCCATCGGTGCCGCGGCATGGTGCGCGAAGGGCGCGCTGGCCAGCATCCCCACCTCGGTGCTCAGCGACATCGCGGCAGGCAAGGCCTCCAGCAAGAAGACCTACGTCAGAAACGCCGTCATCGGCTGCCTCGGGGGCGAGATCGGGGGCGTCGTCTGGAAGTTCCTGCCGGGCTGGGTCAAGAACAAGGCCATCAACATGGTGATCGCCTTCATCATCAAGTACATCCGCTGACGCCGCTCGGCACCGCGACAACCCTGGGGCATCCATGGCCTACATCTTCATCTTCGGTTGCTTCCTCCTGCTGGGCGTGGCCGCTTCGCTGGCCGCACGCACCGGGTACCGGGGCAAGGTCTGTGACCGGTCCGACGGGTACGAGGTCCCCGCGGAGGTGAAGTCCGACCCGGGGCTGAGGAAACGGGCGAATGACCTGGTGGCCTTCTGGTGCACCGGGGCCGCGGTGCTCAGCTTCGCTCCGTTGGTGCCGATCGGCACGGTCATCATGAGCGGCGGTGGCCGAACGGTCGGCACCTGGGGACTTGTAGTCCTCGCCGTCTACGGCCTGGCCGTGGTGACCGTGGGTGCCTACCCGTTCGAGAAGATCAAGAGCCTGGGGCGGTCCGCCGAGCGGTGAACAGAGCAAGGGCTGCTGCGTCGTGCGGCTGGCGGGAGCGACTGTCGCCCTGTCTGCAGTTCGCACCCTGCACCGGTCCATCTCGCTCGGCACCGGTCTCCCCACCCTCATGGGGACCGGTGCCGATGCCCGCCAGCGGCTGCACGCCGGGGCCTGTGGCGCTGCTGTTCGGCACGACACACTGGACGGGTGCGTCGATCAGCATCCGCCGACGTGACTTGGCCGACCTGCCCCGCCGCGCTTCCAGGGCTGTGGACCAAGGGGGTCACTTACGTCGAGGTGCCTGTGGACCGGACATCCTCGATCGGCCAGGGCGCCGCAGTGGTGTGGGGCGCCCAACACTCTCATCGTTCGACTCGTCGAGGAAAGGTGTCGTCGACTCGGTGTCGGCCGAGGAGGCTGAGGGTCCCCTGCGCACGGCACCAGACCGTGATGGACTGACCGGGGTGTGGACCAAGCGCAGTTCGGGGCGTGGCGCCGAGGGTGTCCCAGGCGCCCTCGCGGAAGCGGTAGTGGTCGCGACGGCTGCCCGGTGCGGGGACGCGCTCGACGAGGCCGACGGGGATGAGCTGCTTGATCGCGGTGGAGACGTCTCCTGAGCTGATCGACAGCTCCTCGCACAGGGCAGCGGCGGTCATGGTGTCCTGTTGGTGGTCGCAGGCACGTACCGCTTCAACCACCGCGACCTCAACGGCTGACGAGCCGGCCGGTCCGCAGAGCCGCCGCACCCACGTGCGGGATAGCCTCCTTGGTCACCGGCCTCGACCAGGCTGGTGACCACCGGGGGAAGAGGAGACCGCCATGGCACCCAAGCCGGTCCGGGCAGCGATCGGGGAGATGCGGATCACCTGCCAGGTCTGCGGCAGTGATCGCTGGCGGTGCGGATTCGTGCACCTCTTCGTGAACAGAGACCTCAAGCTCTATCGCGCGGACAAATAGCTGCCGGAACGGGGCTTCAGCTGAGCTCGGCGAACGACTCCACCGCGCGGGTCTTGCCGGTGACGACGATGACGTCGCCCTTCTGGACGACCGTCTCGGCGGTGGCGTAGGAGAAGCCCTCTCCCGGCCGCTTGATGCCGACCACGGTGACGCCGTACCGGCTGCGGACTTGGCTCTGGCCGAGCGGCACGCCGGTGGCGATGTCCGGGGCGACGGTTTTCACCAGGGCGTAGTCGTCGTCGAACTCGATGAAGTCCAGCATCCGGCCCGTGACCAGGTGGGCGACGCGCTCACCCATCTCGTGCTCGGGCAGGACGACATGGTGCACACCGAGGCGCTCGAGGATCTGGCCGTGCTGGCGGCTGATGGCTTTGGCCCAGATGTTGGGCACCTCGGCCTCCAGCAGATTGGAACTGACCAGGATGGACGCCTCGATATCGGTTCCGATGGCGACGACAGCGCTGGTGATCTCGTGCACGCCGAGCTGGCGCAGCACCTCAGGGTCAGTGCAGTCGGCGACGGCGGCGTGGGTGAGCCCGTCGCTGTACTTCTGGACGAGTCGGGCGTCGGTGTCGATGCCGAGGACGTCCCAGCCGCGCCGCATCAGCTCGCTGGCCAGCGAGGATCCGAAGCGGCCGAGCCCGATGACGGCGACGCGCTGGTCACCGCCATGAACGTCGGTCTCCGTCGGGCGCTTGCGGTGGCGACGGCGCAGGGCGTGCAGCTTGTTAACCAATGACGGGTCGCTCCTCTGGCAGGTCGTAACGGCGGGTGCGCTCGCGCAGGGCGAGGGCCGAGACGAGCGTGATGGGGCCGAGGCGGCCGACGAACATCAGGACGACCAGCAGCAGTTGCCCGGCCGTGGGCAGGTCGGCGGTGATACCGGTGGACAGACCGACCGTGGCGAAGGCGGACACGGTCTCGAACAGCACCGCGTCCATGGGCTCGTCGATGAGCGTGAGCAGGACGAGCGTCGAGCCCATGACGAGGCCCACCCCGAGCAGCGCAACCGTCAGGGCCTGGCGCAGTGCGTGCGGTGCCAGACGGCGGCCCAGCACCGTGGAGGTGGGCTCGCCCCGCACTTCGGCGACGATCGCGGCGAGCAGCACCGCGAAGGTGGTGACCTTGATCCCGCCCGCGGTACCGGCGCTGCCTCCGCCGATGAACATCAGCACACACGTCATCAGCAGCGTCGAGGAGTGCAGCGCGCCGACGTCGATCGCGTTGAAGCCGGCCGTGCGGCTCATGGCGGAGTGGAAGAAGCCGTCGAGGATCTTGCCCGCCGTGGTGTGCGGGCCGAGCGTGCCGGGGTTGGTCCACTCCAGCAGGCAGGTCAGCAGCGTTCCGGCGACGAGCAGAACGACGGTGGCGCTCAGGGTGAGTTTGGCGTGCAGGCTCCAGGTGCGGTGCCCCGTCGTACGACGCCGGCGGCGGTGGCGCATCAGTTCCAGCAGCACCGGGAAACCGAGCCCTCCCAGGATCACCGCGGCGGCGACGGGCAGGGTCACCCAGGGGTCCTGGGCGTAGCGGGTGAGGCTGTCGGCGTGCAACCCGAAACCGGCGTTGTTGAACGCCGACACGGCGTGGAAGTAGCCGAGGTACACGGCGCTGCCGATGTCTTCGCCGTAGCCGTACCGGAAGCGCAGGGACAGCACCGCGCCGACCGCGAGTTCCACGACCATCGTGGTACCGGCCACGCCCAGCAGCACGCGCCGTACGTCACCGATGCCCAGGCTCTTGGTCTCCGCCTGAGCGGTCAGCTGCATGCGCAGCCGCAGCCGGCCCGAGATCAGCACCGCCAGCAGTGACGCCAGGGTCATGATGCCGAAACCGCCGACCTGGATCAGGGCCAGGATCACGCCCTCACCGAAGCCGCTCCAGTACGTTCCGGTGTCCACCACGGCCAGGCCTGTCACGCACACCGCCGAGGTGGCCGTGAACAGCGCGGTCACGAAACCGGGCGAGGAACCCCGCTCCGAGGCGAAGGGCAGGGACAGCAGCACAGTGCCGAGAAGGACCACCAGCGCGAACGCCACGACGACCGCGCGGGCGGGGTGGGCGGTGAGCAGCGCCGACCATGACCGCAACCGCGTCGCCAGGCCCACCATGGCTGTCCCTCCCCCGTCTGCACGACGGTCGTTGTCTTTGCCCACCGGCGCGGCATGCTCGCCAAGATCCCGGCCGCACACCCTACCCGTGAGTCCCTCCCGGGGAGCATGCCCCGTGCGATGCCGAGGCGCCACTACGGGCCCGGCCCAGGCAGCCGTACCTGCGGATGCCCATGCGGTGGGCCGCGGAGGCCTCAGGGCTCAGCGACTTCCGTGATCGTGCGCATAGGTGGTCAGGACCTGTTGGGGCGCGGTGTCCCGCGTGTGCAGGAAGCGGTCGTCGAGTACGGCGGCGAGGTCGTCGAGTGCTGCGGCGAGCACCGAAGCCGCGAGGCGGACATCCGTGTGTTCCGCCCGCCGCGCCTGCTCGGCCAGTCGGCCGCGAAGCCGATCGTCCGGGCCAGCGAGGTGTCGCCGGGGCCGTCGTGGAAGTAATAGGACTCGGGGTACTGGGTGAAGTCCACGCAGACCCGGGCGATGTCGCGAGCGAGTCCGTCCAGCACCGCGGCTCCGGCGCCGGGCCACAGCGGGATAGATGCCGAGGACCCAGGAGACGGTTGCTGTCAGCAGCACGAAGCCCACCAGGGCTTCGAGGGGTGCGACGACGCGCAGCCGGCCCTCCGCGGGGCGATGTCGCCCAGGCCGAGGGTGGCGACGATCACCAGGGAGATGTAGAGGGCGTCCACCGGTCCCGAGTGCTCGGCCGGCTCCAGCGAGCTGGAGAAGGTGAAGCCTTCCGTCAGGTGCGGCCAGTGCACCAGGGCCCAGCCCACGGTCACTCCACCGGCCCACATCACCATCGCACCGACCATGCCGAGCGGCCCGACCAGCCCCGCCGCCCCGCGTACCGCACGGCCCGGGAGAGAAGCCGCCACAGCCCCGTCATCACGATCCGGCTCAGTGCCTGTTTCACATTTTCGACGGCCGCTGGTCTGTCTGAAGTCTGTTCCGGTCTGTTGTGATGGCGATGTCAATGTCGGGGAGCCAGGAGTCTGAGGGGCGTTCGAGCCACCCCTCAGCTGTGCCGAGGGCTTGAGCGGCGTCGATCAGAGCGCTCACTCTGATGTTGGCCAGAACCGACCAGCTGTGCTTGTCCATGACTCGTCTGAATTCAACCTCGCCCTCGATCTTCGGGAAGGGCGGTGCCAGCTTGATGCCGCGGCCCGCGAACAGGGTGCGCGCGTAGTCCGTCCACTCGGTGGTGTCTTCATTGCCTGCGGCGGCGTAGACGGTTTCGCCTGCCAGCGCTGCCAGCGGAACCCGTGGCAGGGCAGTCAGCCGATGGCCAGGAGGCAGGTGGACGGCCAACTGGTCGTAGCGGATCAGTCGGTGTTCAAGACCGTCGCGGACAGTTGGCGGCAGCCCGGCGACGCGGCCGAATGAGACATCCAGCCGACCGTCCGCTATCTCGGCCGCTGCCCGCGCCAGGCCGCTGTGGAACCGGGGGACGAATTCCAGGTCGGGAGCTGCTTCACGGGCCGCTGCCAGTACTGGAGGACCAGTGGAACCGTGGAGGGCGACATCCACGATCAAGGGGCGGGCGTTTCCGGAAACCTGTGTGTGGTCCAGTTCCTCGCTCAGCTGCGCATGGGCGGACAGGACGCGGCGCACGATGGGCAGCAGGCGCTTCCCCTCGGGGGTGAGGGCGACGTGCCGGGTGTCCCGGTCGAACAGGGCCCTGCCCCACGCCTGCTCCAAGCGCCGGATGTCCCGGCTGAGCGCCTGCTGCGCGATGAACAGGCGGGCCGCGGCCCGGGTGAAGTGCAGTTCCTCCGCGACGGCCACGAACGCGCGCAACAGCCTGGGACTGATGTCATGGCGCACGCCTCCATTCTCACCAACTCGACTTGATTCACAACGGAATTGCCTAAACGCAGGAGAAACAGGTGTTGGACGCCTCAGCACACTGCTGACGAGGCTGGCTCCATGACAGATTGCTATGCGTCCAGGCCGGACCGCCGGCCCCCGCACGGTCTTGCGCTCGCCGTCCTGGGGGAGACCTTCGTCGTTGCTGCATTACCGGAGTTCACGGAGTCCCCGACAGACGCCCGGCGTCGCCGACGGCCGAGCCGGTTGTGGCGGGCGCTCAGACACCTGGCATGGTCCCGGTCGAGCAAGACCGTCGAATGATGGAGACGGAGGCGCGTGTGGGAGGCGTCAGGTGGCGGCCGCAACCGGGAGCCTCCGGCCCCGTCGTCGTGTCGGGTGACGGGTCCGGCGGCGGGTCATCAACGTAATGGACGCCCAGGTGATGAGCGTTTCGCTGACCTGCGGAAGCCGTTCGTGGTCCCGACAGTGCCGACGTGCTCTCATGGAGGTGTTCGCCGAGTCCGGCTGCACGGTCCTCGCGCCCTCACGTCCCGGCTACGGTCGTACGCCACTGTCGACCGGCACCTCGGTGAGCGGTTTCGCCGACGTCCCCCGGGCGCTGCGCGAGCACCTCGGTATCGGCAACGTCGCCGCCGTTGTGGGCATCTCTGGGGGAGGCCCGACGGCGGCCACGATGCGGCGCGCCATCCCGACCTGGTGGAGCGGTTGATCTTGCAAAGCGCCGTCGGGCGACTTGCCTGAAGAAGACCCACGGTTGGAACGCGTCCCGCTCCGCCGGACGGCCTGCGTATCCGGTCCGCAGGTGCGTGGGCATCAGGATGTCCGAGAACGCCAGTGGGGCTCCCCCGCCCACAAGAACGGGAAGCCCCACACCTGCCTGCGCCGGTCAACCGGCCATGGCCGCCCCGACCAGCGTCACAGCCGCACCGCACAGCAGCACGACAAGCGGCCATGCCGGCCGGCCGCGCCCCGTACGCCTGCGCCACAGCACCAGCCACAGCGCACACACCGCTACGAAGACGACCGTCACACCGCTCAGCTCGCCTTCCCGCCACGCCACCCGCACGGCGCCAGGGTCGGCACCCCACACGAGGAGCGCAACGAGGACGCCCACCGTCAGCGCACACACCGCTTCCAGCAGCCTGCTCATACGGTGCCCTTCTCCTCCGGCATGTCCATCAGGTCAGTGTGCGGGCGGAACGGACGGCCTGACCTCGACGGTCTCCGTCTTGCGGCCTTCTGCGTGCGTGCTGGTGGACCGCTTATCCCCGGCCGGGGACCGGCCGGGCTCCTGCGGCGCACCGGACTGCGCGATCTTGGCGCACGTCTCGACCATGCGAGTCTTGCCCTTTGCGTCCTTGACCACCTTGCCGTCAGCCCCGGTCAGCGGCAGCTTCGGGCCTGATGAAGTGCTGTCCGGACCAATGAGGACCAGCGCAAGCGGAGTATCAAGCACTCAGCTCAGGCATCGTCGGCGATGTCACGGCGTCCGGCTACCACCGCGTCTGCTTTCGTGCTGTTCTCCTCCTCGCTGGGGATGCCGACCAGATCCTCCACATCGAACATGCGGGCGATCGGCACGTCCGTGGAGCTGTGCGCGATGATCGAGAACGCGATGCACACCGCGATCAGCGTGTAGGCCTCCTCAGCCTGCGGAATGCCGGACTGCAGCACCAGCAGGCCATAGACCACCGAGGCGAAGCCCTTCGGCCCGAACCAGGCGGCGGTCAGCTTCTCCCGGCGGTTGAAGCGCGTGCCGATCAAGGAGATCAGCATGGATGCAGGCCGGATCAGCACGATCGCCAGCACCACCGCTGCGTACCCGCCCAGCGACAGGTCCCCGAACAGTTGAGGTGTCAGCAGCGCACCGAACACCAGCAGCGCGGCGAACTTCGCCAGTTCCGCCAGTGCCTCGCCCAGCGGCTCGAAGGCTTCCTTCGCCTCCGGAGACACGGCGACCAGTACCGCGCCGGCGGAGAAGGCGGCCAGGTAGGGGTTGGCGTGCGTGAGGTGGCAGGTTGCGTACAGGAGGATTCCGGTGGCCAGCGGCAGCAGGGGCTGCAGCTTCGGTTCCGCGCCCAGCAGCCGGAAGCGGACGAGGCCGTTGACGAGGAGGGGCAGCAGGACGCCGAAGAGGAGCCCGAGCAGAAGCTCCAGGGCGATCTTCCCCAGCGACGCTTCCGCGGTGCCGGCCGTCGGGCCCGCAGCCGCGATCAGGATGAGGACGATCGGCAGGGCGAGGCCGTCGTTGATGCCGCTCTCCACGTTCAGCAACTCACGCAGTTTGGAGGGCACTTCCTTGCGGCCAACGATCGCCGAGGCGAACACGGGATCAGTCGGTGCCAGGACCGCGCCAACCAGGAACGACGTCGTCCAATCCAGGCCGACCAGAAAGTGCGTGACGAGCGCCATGAACACGAAGGCCAGCGGCATCCCCAGTCCCAGAGCGCGTGCGGGGTTGCGCCAGTTGGCGCGCAGTTTGGAGAACGAGACGTGCTGGCCGTCCGTGAACAGCACCGCGAACAGCGCCAGGTCCGCCGTCGTGGCCACGATCGCACTGTCCGGCGTGATGTGGATCAGGCCCAGGAACCCGTCACTGACCAGGGCTCCGCCGACCAGGAAGAGAAAGGAGGTGGACAGCACCGTGCGGGCGGCGAGCCCGGACAGCAGTACCGCGACCAGCAGTGCCACACCGAAGACAGCGACGAGTACCACGGACAACCCCGATCAGCGACAGAGCACTTCCCCAAAACGCCGACCAGGCTTCCCGGCACACCGCCCATGACCTTACACATTCCTTACGCACCATTGACAGGGCCCTGACGGCAGCCGGAGCCGGGGAATCCTGCCGGGATACGGAAGCGTGCCGCCTGCCTCCTCCGCGACAAGCGGCCAACTCCCGTTCGTGGAGAGGTGATCGTGGAAGAGGTACCGTCGATGCCCACCGGTTGAGGTGAGTGGTCCTGCCTCGCTGATGTCCACAGGATCGGTACAGGGGGGCGATGAGTACGGACGAGTTCTGGCAGCAGTTCCTCCGGGACAGCGAGCGGGCCATCGATGAATCCGCCCCCAAGGAGCCGTCCGCACAGGAACGCATGGACCGGGTCGAGCGGCTCCGAGCAGGCGAGCGTATTGCTTCTCACCGGCAGGACGGGCAAGAGCAGATCGAAGCTGTCGGCGAGCTGTACGACCCTGAGGCCCCGTGGCAGGGGCCGGCGTGGCAGGACATGGATGTCCGAGCCAGACGCCGGCTCATCGGCCGAGTCCTCGGGCTGGTTACGGCGATCGTCGTGGTCCTGGGAGCGACGTCCCAGTTCTCCAGCGACTCCGGCAACGGTGTCGACACGCCCGGAGACATGGTCTCGACGCAGTCGGACGATGTCTTGGACCGGGTCCCCACGGGTCCTGCCGCCCCGGCCCCGGGACGACCCGCATCACCGCTCGTCAGCAAGGAGTAGAGCGTTTCCTCGCCGATCCTGGTCCGGTGAGGACGCACGGGAACCAGGGCAGGACCGTCTCGAAGGCGTCACCGGGCGGTAGCTTGGAAGGGAAGGCCCCATAAGGAGGGCGAATCGAACGGCGAGGCCAAGGCGGTGGAGCTCGTCTTCCAGGCCGTCCACCGCAACAACGCCGACCCGAAGATCCTGGCCTACAAGTACCTGGAGACGCTGCCGCACCTGGCGAGCAGTGACAACAACACCTTCTGGGTGATCCCCGGGGAGCTGACCGAGGCGATCCGCACCGTCACCCGCGCATTCGGTGACCAGCCGGCGGCGCCACCCGAGGAAGCAGCCGACGCCGGTGCCGGCCCGTCGTCGGACGAGGGCGGCACTCCGGAGCTGGATGCGGGCTGGACGGCATCGTCCGCCGCCACGGCAGCGAACGAGGCCGGGAAACAGGCCGCCGCCGCGGTGAGCGACGCCAAGGCCGAGGCCGAGGCCGCCAAGTCGCCCCAGACACCGCGCCGTGGACAGACTTCCCGCGGTTGAGCCCGCCCCCGGTTGTCACCGAGGAACGCCGTGGGACTTCCCGACCCCGCGGGAGGACCGGGCACGTTTGTCGCGCCCGAAGGCCGCTGCGCAGCCGGCGCGGCACGCTTACCGCAACGCGGCACCCCTACACGGCGGCCACGGTTGCCGGACCGCAGAACAGCAGATCGGCCACTGCGGTGAGCAGGTGACGGCGCGGTGGTGGCCAGGTCATGCGCCGCCTGCTTCGGTGCGCTGGTAGATGTCGGGGACGCCGTCGGCGTCCTCGTCGAGGTTCTCTTCCTCGTACAGGCGCCGGTACACGGCGTTCCTGCGGCGCAGGAGCAGGGCGGCCAGCAGGGCGGCGGTGAGCGATGCGATCAGGACGGCGGCCTTGACGTGCTCGCCGACGGCGGTGCCGGGGAAGGCCAGTTCGCCGATGAGCAGGGCGACCGTGAAGCCGATCCCGGCCAGGGTCGCCAAGGCGAGGACGTCGGCCCAGGCCAGGGCGGGATTGAGCCGCGCGCGGGTGAAGCGGGCGGCGAGGTAGGTTCCGGCGAAGATCCCGAGGATCTTGCCCGCGACGAGCCCGGCGATCACGCCGAGGGGTTCTGGGGTGGTGAACACCTTGCCCAGCGCGTCGCCGGAGACGCTGACCCCGGCGGCGAACAGCGCGAACAGCGGCACGCACACGCCGGCGGAGAGAGGGTGCAGCAGATGACCGGTGCGTTCTGCGGGTGATTCCTCTTCGTTCCGGTCGCGGACCGTGCGCAGGATCAGGCCCATGGCGACTCCCGCGACGGTGGCGTGGATGCCGCCGTTGTAGAGCAGCGCCCAGATCGCCACCCCGAGCGGCACGTACCACCACCAGCCCCGAACCCGTCGCCGCTGCAGGACGTAGAAGACGACCAGCCCGGCGAACGCCCCCGCCAGCGCCCAGTAGTTGAGGTCCGAGGTGAAGAACAGGGCGATGATCAGGATCGCGCCGAGGTCGTCGACCACCGCGAGGTCAGCAGGAAGGCCCGCAGGGCGGTCGGCAGGTGGGTGGACATGACCGCCAGGACCGCCAGGGCGAAGGCGATGTCGGTGGCCATCGGCACCGCCCAGCCGTCCATGCTGCCGCCGCCGGCCGCGACCGTGACGGCGTAGAAGGCGGCGGGAAGGGCCATGCCGCACACAGCGGCGATGACGGGCAGAGCAGCCGTCGCCGGGGTGCGCAGGGAACCGACGACCAGTTCCCGCTTCAGCTCGATCCCGGCGACCAGGAAGAAGACGGTCAGTAGTCCGTCGGAGGTCCAGTGGCCGACCGAGAGGTCCAGTCCCAGTGCGGGTATCCCGAAGTGGAAGTCGCGGATGGTGGTGTAGGCGCTGCTGAGTGGAGTGTTCGCCCATACCAGCGCGACCACCGCGGCGGCCAGCAGGACAAGACCGCCCACCGTCTCGGTGCGCAGAGCACGGGCCACTGCCTGTCGTTCGGGCCACGAGAGGCGACCGAGGAACGGGGTGCGGGGTGGGGTGGCGGCCAAGACGGCGAACCTCCGGGGTGTCGGCGAAACGGGCACACGCCCTACGGACGCCGACCAGACTTCCCGGCACACCCCGCGCCCTGCTTGACGCGTTCTTCACACCCTAACCGGAGCCGGCCCGTCGGCCCACCCCCACCTCGGGGCCGCAAACGGGCAGGCAGCGGGCTCGGTGACGTACTCGGGCGAGGCACCGGTGCGGACGGGGTACACACCTGGCCTGGAGTGATCACGTCGGGCAGGAGGTCGCAGTGACGCTTTCGGACGTGGTCTACGTCTTTCTGGGCCTGGGGGCGCTGGGGGCTGCCGTGCTGCCCCGGGTGGTGTCCAGGCGGCCGTTGTCCCTGCCCATGGTCTTCCTCGCCGCGGGGGTTCTGATCGAGTTGCTGCCGGTGGGCGTGCCGGCCGTGGATCCCGTTCGTGAGCGCCTGTGGGTCGAACACACCACCGAGGTGTGTGTGATCGTGTCGCTGATGGGCGCGGGGCTCGCCATCGACCGGCCCTTCGGGTGGCGCCGGTGGTCCAGTACGTGGCGGTTGCTGGGCATCACGATGCCGCTGACCGTGGCGGTCGTCGCCCTGCTGGCCTGGGGGCTGCTCGACTGGCCGCCCGCCGCCGCTCTGCTGCTGGGGGCCGTGCTCGCGCCGACGGATCCCGTGCTGGCCGGTGAGGTGCGGGTGGGCGAGCCGCTGGGTACCGAGCGCGACGAGGACGAGGTGCGGTTCTCCCTGACCAGTGAGGCGGGGCTGAACGACGGACTCGCCTTTCCGTTCGTCTACGCGGCGATCGCCCTCGCCGCGGCGGCCGGGACGGGATGGTCGGCCGAGTGGATCGGCACGTGGGTACTGACCGACCTGCTGGGCAAGTGCGCTGTGGGGCTGGCCGTCGGGGGTGGTGTCGGCTGGCTGCTGGGGTGGATGTTCTTCCGGGTCCGCAAGTCGGCGCTGCGGCTGTCCGAGCACATGGAGGGCTTCGTGGCGCTGGGCGCCACCTTCCTGTCGTACGGCATCGCAGAGGTGCTCCACGGCTACGGCTTCCTGTCCGTGTTCGTGACCGCCTGCGTCATCCGGGCCGCCGAGCGCAGCCACGGCTATCACAAGGTGCTGCACGAGTTCACCGAGCAGATCGAGCGGTTGCTCACGGCCGTGCTGCTGTTCCTGCTCGGCGGCTATCTGGTGGCCGGCGCCTTGTCCGCCCTGACGCTGATGGGCGCGGTGCTGGGCGTGCTGGTGCTGCTGGTTGTGCGGCCGCTGACCGGGTGGCTGGCGCAGGCACGGAGCGCCGTAGGGAAGAAGGAGCGTGCTGTGGTCGCCCTGTTCGGGATCCGGGGCATCGGTTCGCTGTTCTACCTGTCCTACGCGCTGGGGCAGGACTCCTTCGGCGGGCTGGAACGGGAGCTGTGGGCGATCGTGGCCCTCACCGTGGTGATCTCGGTGGTGCTGCACGGAGTCATGGCGACCCCGGCCATCGGCTACCTGGACCGGCGGCGCGACGGGACGGAGCTCGGCGGTCGTTCGTAGGCGGTCGTTCCCGGGCAGACGTACGGGCCCGTACCCACCAAGGCGCGAGGTGAGCACGGGCCCGTACCGGAGCCGGGCCGCCGGGGGGGCGGTCAGACGGTGGTCTTCACCGACTCCTGGTCTTCGTCGCCGTCGTCGCTGATCTCGCCGGCCTTGCGGGCGCGGACGAACTCCAGGAAGGAGCCGAGCTCGCGCTTGACGACCGGGGCGAGCAGGTACAGGCCGATGATGTTGAAGACCGACAGCAGGAAGAGCGCGGAGTCGGCGAGGCTGATCAGCGAGTCGAGGGACATCAGGGAGCCCAGGATCACGAACAGGCTCCAGACGACCTTGAAGACGGTCTCGCTGGCCTTGCTCTTGCCGAACAGGTACGACCAGGCCTTGAGGCCGTAGTAGCCCCAGGTCAGGATCGTGGAGAAGGCGAACAGCAGCACCGCGATCGTGAGCACGGTCGGGAACCAGGGCAACACGGTCTCGAAGGCGTCGGAGGTGATGGTGACTCCGCCGATGTCCTTGCCCTCGCGGGCCTCGCCCCAGCTGGCCGGGTCGGCGATGACGATGGTCAGCGCGGTCATGGTGCAGATGACGACCGTGTCGATGAACGGCTCCAGCAGGGCGACCAGACCCTCGCTGGCGGGGTGCTTGGTCTTGACCGCGGAGTGGGCGATCGGGGCGGAGCCGAGACCGGCCTCGTTGGAGAACGCGGCGCGCTGGAAACCGATGATCAGGGCACCGAGCACACCGCCGACGACGCCGTCGGCCTGGAAGGCGCCCCGCAGGATTTCCTGGAAGGCGTCCGGCACCGCGGTGACGTTGCCCAGGATGACGACCAGGCAGGCCACGATGTAGATACCGGCCATCGCGGGCACCAGCCGACTGGTGACCGAGGCGATGGAGCGGATGCCGCCGAGCAGCACCAGGCCGACCAGCGCGGAGACGACCAGGCCGAAGAGGACGGCACCGGCGGAGGAGGCCAGGAAGCCGTCCTCGCCGCCGAAGGTCGAGGAGACCTGCGCGTAGCTCTGGTTGGTCTGGAACAGGTTGCCACCGAACAGACCGAAGAAGAGGATCATGATCGAGGCCAGGACGGCGAGCACCTTGCCGAGCTTGGCGCCGCCGTTGCCGAAGCGGTCCTTGAGGCCCTTGGGCAGGTAGTGCATCGGGCCGCCGGAGACGGTGCCGTCGGCGTGCACCTCGCGGTACTTCACGCCGAGGGTGACCTCGACGAACTTGGTGGCCATGCCGAGCAGGCCGCACAGGATCATCCAGAACGTGGCGCCGGGGCCGCCGATGGAGACGGCGACGGCCACACCGGCGATGTTGCCGAGGCCGACCGTGCCGGAGACGGCGGCGGTCAGGGCCTGGAAGTGGTTGACCTCGCCGGCCGACCCCTTCTCGTCGTACTTCCCGCGCACCACGTCGACCGCGAGTCTGAACTTGCGGACCTGCACGAACCCGAACCAGCCGGTGAAGACCAGACCGGCGACGACGAGCCAGGCGACGATGAGGGGAAGTTCCGTTCCGCCGACGGGAACCGCGTAGAAGACGACTTCTCCGAGCCACTTGGCTATCGGTTCGAAGAAATCGCTGACGGCTTCGTCGACGTTCTGGGTGACGGAGTCGAGTGACACAGTGGCTACCTCGATGGTGCGAGCCCGGGGCACGGGGAAGTGCCGCCGGTCGATGTGCGGTCTCTGAACGAACGCCGTTGTCCGATCGGCGACGCTGGGCGGGCTGTCCGTGAATGCGGATCGTGATCACCCGGGTCGTGCTGCCGGTGCATGCCGACCGCTCCGCAGTGTGGTGTTGAGCGGTTCCACCTGCGGAGTTGCGCAGTTCTACCACGCCCTTTGCCATGTGTTTAGTGACTCAAGTCACATAACTCACAGTCGCAGTCGAAAGTGCCAGCGAGCGATATCGGACCGTTATGCGGAGCCGGAGATCCGTTCACCGGACAGCTGATGAACGTGCATACACATGGGCCAGGCAGCGCCGAAGGCACGGTCGCCTCATGCGTCAGTGGTTCGCGCCCCCAGCCGTGACTGCCGGCCGAGGAGTTCGGCCAGGCCCTGGCGCGTCGCGGCGAGTACCACACGATCCTCGGGCCGTAGGACATAGCCGGGGTGCAGGTCCCATACGAGTCCGCGGGGACGGTCGGCACCGTGGTGCGTCGGTGTGGCGGCGA
The DNA here is from genome assembly GCF_964272415.1 of Streptomyces sp. SudanB52_2052. Classification (NCBI taxonomy): domain Bacteria; kingdom Bacillati; phylum Actinomycetota; class Actinomycetes; order Kitasatosporales; family Streptomycetaceae; genus Streptomyces; species Streptomyces sp. SudanB52_2052. The sequence continues at coordinate 4,585,849 of NZ_OZ186796.1, forward strand.
GGTCCGGCAGCCGCTCGCCCGGATCGGCTGTGTCCAGGGCCAGAACGCGCCACTTCTCCGGACGGAACGACTCGGCGATGGTGCGCCCTTCCAGCTGCGGGTGCCCGGCGACAGCGAGGGCGGCGAAGAGCAGGACGCGACGCTCGACGGGTATGGCCCCCAGAACCTGACGGCCCATCATGGCTCCGGCGAAGGCGGGGGCCGCGAGGGTCGAAACGCTGCGGCTGCGGGTGAGGGCGCGCGGGTGGGCGGTGCGCAGGGTGCGGTAGACAGCGGTGGCGAAGGCGTCGTCGTACAGGCGCAGGGCCACCCGCAGGTCCGCTTTGACGGAGCGTGCGTACAGGGCGGATTCGAGGTTGGTGGTGTCGTGGCTGGTGAGGGCCAGCAGGGAGTGCGCCCGGTGGATCTTTGCGGCCTCCAGAACGCCCTCCTGGGTGGCATCGCCAAGGACGGTGGGGACGCGCAGGCGGCGGGCGAGCGGGATGCCGCGCGCTTCCGGGTCCTCCTCGACGCACACCACGGGGATGTCGAGCTCCCGCAGACGGGCCAGGACCCGAGTGCCGATCTTGCCGAGGCCGACCAGGACGACATGGCCGGACAGGCCGCGGGGTGGCCGGCGCAGCGCGGAAGCCGTGCGGAATGTACCGAGCGCCTCCAGGACGGCCGCGAGCAGCACGGGCATCAGCAGCAGGCCGGCCAGTCCGGCGAGAAGCTGGAGCACCTGACGCGCGGTGGGCTCGTCGAGGGCCGGGTCGCCGATCGCGAAGAGATCGAGCAAGGTGAGGTAGGCGGCGTGCAGCGGGTGGTGCCCGGTGGTCAGCCAGGTGGCGACGGCCACCCCCAGGACGCACCCCAAGAGCCCGGCCAGTGACCAGCGCAGTCGGCGCGAGAACAGCGAGCCGAGCGGCAGTCCGCGCCCCGCCAGCCGACGCGGTGCGGAACCGGAAGAGGTGTGCGTGACCGTTTCGAGGACCACCGTGCCGCGTCCGGTGGCGCCCGCGACCGTGTCGTCGTCCGGCAGCAGAATCGGCGCCTCCCGGCCGCTGGCGTCCGAACCTTCCGCTCCGGCGGGGTCGTTGGTGGTGGACGACAGCAGGGCCAGGGTGCACAGCCCTGGATCGGCGACCCGGCCGTGGCCGGGTGGAGTGCGTTCCACGGCACGCAGCAGCAGTCCGTCGGCCTGGACGACCTTGCTGGTGCCCGCGACGGCGGTGGCCGCGAGCGCGGGTGCCGCGGTGTCGGCGTCCGACAGCACGGTGGTGGAGGTGTCCAGAGCCTCGGGGTCCAGGCCGGGCACGGCGAGGGTGGCGGCCTGGTCGAGGAGCTCCTCCAAGTGCTGTCCGAGCTTGCGGTTGTAGAGCCGGATGACCAGGCGCAGCCGGGGATTGAGACGGCGGGCGGCCAGCGCGGCATGGATGTTGGTCTCGTCGTCGTCATGCACGAGCGCCAGCGCGGCGGCCTCACGCACGCCCATCCCGGCCAGGGCGGCTTCGTCGAGGACGGCCGTCTCGACGATGCGGGCTGTGCCGGTCGCGACCGGATCGGCCGATCCCTCCGTGCGGTTCATGGCGGCCTGTATCCGGCCGAGCAGCGCGGCGGCACGCGCCCTTCCGGTGCTCGCGCCGGGCCGCGGCAAGGACGGTACGACGAGAGTGACCCGCTCCCGGTACACCGTGGCGAGCTCGGCGGCCAGCCGCTCGGCGAGCGCGTCGTCCCCGCACACGATCATGTGGCCCGGACGTGACACGCCAGTCGCGGGCTGAGGGAACGTGATCATGCCGTACGGCACCCCCGGCTCAGGCGGAGGTGACGCCGGGCAGGGGCGCGTACCGCGCCAAGGGCGATTCTGAAGACCGTCACGAGCACCACGTCGAGCCCCCCGTTCGGCGAAGCATCTCCGCCTTCTTCCGTCAAGATCGCCGACCAGACTTCCCGTCACACCGCTGGGAACGGTACAGCTTCCTGACGCAGTGTCACAGAGCATCGGCACCGGCTTCACCCGCCGACCGTCCAGCTGTTCGGGGTGCGGCATTAAAGCCGCGTAAAGATTGCCGGAATCAGGCAATGTACCGTCCGGTGTCCGCGTGTGACGATGCCTGCGACAACGGGGGAAGGGCAAGGAGAGGCGGTGTGCGCGGATGGCCTGGTTTCTCGGGCTCGGCATAGCGGGGGTCGTTCTCCTTGCCCTGTCATTCGTCCTTGACGGCGTACTGGAGGGCCTGCTCGACGGAGTCTCCGTTCTGGACGGCCTGCTCGACGGGCTGCTGTCGCTGCCCGTGATCGCCGGATTCCTGTCCATGCTCGGTTTCTCGGGGGCGATCGTCCTGGGGACCACTGGGCTGGGCCCGGTGGGCGCCACGGTGATCGGAGTGCCGGCGGGTGTCCTCACCGGCTGGTTCACCTACCGGCTCAGCCGGGCTCTGGTGCATGACTCCTCGGGCGCCGCTCCGCGTGACGCCGACTTGATCGGCGCATCCGGCTCGGTGGTGACCGCGATCCCCGCCGAGGGCTACGGCGAGGTGCTGGTGCACGTGGCCGGGCAGCCGAGGAAGTTCGCGGCCAGGAGCCAGGTTGCCGTGGGCCGGGGAGCCGACGTCTGGGTCGAGCAGGCGCTGTCGCAGTCGGCTGTGTCCGTCCGCCCCGTCGAACGCTGACCCGGCGAAACGGTCCTCCTTTCCGGCACCCGCCCGAGGTGCCGTTCTCATCCACACATCTCTTACCGCATGCCGTCCTCAGGGAGGGCTGAGGGGACATCACCATGAGTTCTGTTGCCATCGCGGCGGGAGGAGTCTTCGTACTCCTCGTGCTGATCGCGCTGGTCGTGGTCAGCCGGTACAAGGTCGCCGGTCCGAGCGAGGCGTTCATCGTCACCGGTCGGCGCGGCAAGACGGCCACCGATCCGGAGACCGGGCGGGTGTTCACCGACAACAGCGGCCAGAAGGTCGTGGTCGGCGGCGGGGTCTTCGTCGTGCCGTTCGTGCAGCAGAGGTTCACCCTGGACCTGTCCTCGCGGCACATCCCCGTCGCGGTGCGCGGCGCGGTCACGCTGCGCGGGGTGAAGGCCAACCTGGAGGGCGTCGCCATCGTCAAGGTCGGCGGCAGCGAGGACGCCATCCGGGCCGCCGCCCAGCGGTTCCTGATGCAGCAGGACGGCATCGTCGGCTTCACCCAGGAGGTGCTCTCCGGCGCACTGCGCGCGATCGTCGGCCGGATGTCGGTGGAGGACATCATCCGCGACCGGGCCGCGTTCGCCGGACAGGTGGCGGAAGAGGCGGAGGCGAGCCTGTCCGGGCAGGGCCTGGTGCTGGACGCCTTCCAGATCCAGGACATCACCACCGAGGGCTCCTACCTCGAGGACCTCGGCCGGCCCGAGGCCGCCCGCGCCAAGCAGGAGGCCGACATCGCCGAGGCGGTCGCACGGCGCGCGGCCGAGCAGGCGCGGCTGAAGGCCGAGGAGGAGATCGCGATCGCGCAGCGGACCTTCTACCTCAAGCAGGCCGAGATCAAGGCCGAGACCGACGAGGCCGCGGCCCGGGCGGCGGCGGCCGGCCCGCTCGCGGAGGCCGCACGTCAGCAGGAGATCCTCGCCCAGCAGGAGAAGGTCGCCGAGCGGCAGGCCGCGCTCACCGACCGCCAGCTCGACACCCAGGTCCGCAAGCCCGCCGACGCCCAGCGCTACGCCGCCGAACAGGAGGCCGAGGCCAGGCGCGTCGCCCGGGTCAAGCAGGCCGAAGCGGACAAGGCGGCCGGCATCGCGGCAGCGCAGGCGGAGGCCGAGCGGTCCCGTCTCACGGGTGAAGGCGAGAAGCAGCAGCGCAGCGCGCTGGCCGAGGCGCACGCGATCGAGGGCCTCAAGCAGGGTGAGGCAGAGCGGTCCCGGCGTGCGGCGATCGCCGAGGCGGTGCGGCTGGAGGGCGAGGCCGAGGCGGCGGCGATCGGCGCGAAGGGTGAGGCCGAGGCCGAGGCGATGCGCAAGAAGGCCGACGCCTTCTCCCAGTACGGCGACGCCGCCGTGCTGCAGATGCTCGTCGAGGTGCTGCCGCAGGTCGTCGCGAAGGCATCGGAGCCGCTCAGCGCGGTGGACAAGATGACGGTCATCTCCACCGACGGCGCGAGCCAGCTCTCCCGTACCGTCGCCGACAACGTGGCCCAGGGCGTCGAACTCCTCAGCTCGACCACGGGAGTCGACCTCGCCGAGCTGCTGAAGAGCATCACGCAGCGCAACGGCGACGTCCAGCCCTCGACCACACCGGCCACCGCCGAGGCCAACGGAAAGATCCAGATCGGCTGAGAGCAGGCAGCCGGCACAGGGGCCCGCGCGGCATCGAGCCGCCGGGCCCCGTACTGGGGCGATTGCGGCAGACGGCGCTGCCGGTCCCTTCAGCGACTCCGCGCACTGGCCGTGTTCTGTGTCGGCTGCGGTCCCGTCGCCGGCGTCGTCGGGGTTGCCGCACTCGTCAACTCCCGCCACATCGGGCGTGCCGTGGTCGCGCACGCATGGACGGCCTGCAGTGCGGTCGCCATCCCGCCGAGGCAGGGACCGCCACGGGTCGTGCTGCGCCATCCGGCGGATGGATCTCTGATTCCGCTGTCCGTGTGCACCGTGGCGTCGCGGTACCACCTGGCCAACCCCGAACCCCGAGGGGTGCTGTGGTGGGCCGGAGACCCCCGAACCGGTGGGGTCATCGCGCCACCGGGCGGGAAGCGGCTGGTCCGGGTGCGCCCCACGCGATCCGACCAGGTGCGTCGTCGCGACGCGGAAGCCGCCGTCCGGCACGGACCGCTGACCAGACCGGCACCACCACAGCCGCAACTCGCCGTGCTCGAGCCGGCAGACCAAGCCCAGCATCTGAACCTGTCCCGCGGGCGGCATTCGGTGAGGTGTGAAGCGGGTCCGCCGGGACGTCTGTCACTCTGGTCCGCTGTGCGTGGGGAACGCCGGCGGAGCAACAACATCGAGGAGGTCGCGTGACGCGGTCAGCCATACCCGACGAGTACCTGGAGGGCTATGCCGGGATCCTGGCCGACGTCTGTGCCACGGGCCGCCGCCTCACCCGAAACGAGCTGGAGTCCCTGCGCGCCCGGGGAGAACGCGCCGCGGAGGCGGGCCTGGGACTGCGTCTTCTGGTCCGCCGGCATCTGTCCGCGGCCCGCGAGCTCTCGCCCGCCCTTTCGACCGTCGGAGCCGATCGTGTGCTCGCCGCCGTGGAGCAGGCGGTGGACGCCTTCGCCGAAGGATACGAACGGTCCCAGAAACTCGCGGTCAGGCAGGAAGAGGCCGCGCGGCGGGAGTTCATCGACGACCTGCTCTACGGCCGAAGCGACCTGGGCCGCCTGGCCGAACGGGCGGAACGCTTCGGCCTGCTCCTCTCCCGCGCCCACGCGGTCGCCGTCGCCCAGGGCGCCACGCCGGTCGACGACACGCACCCGGCGACCCGGCAGGTGGAGAGCGCCCTGGTCGCCCGGTTCGGAGAGCGCCGCATCCTGCTCACGACCAAGGACGGCCGCCTGGTCTGCATCGCACCCGGCGACCAGGACGACGTACTCGTGTACTTCGCCAAGCAGGCACACGCCGCCACCGACGGTGGCCGGGTCGCCCTCGGCCGCGCCCACCCCGGCGCCGGCGGGGTCGTCCACTCCTACGAGGAGGCCCTCAACGCCCTCGACCTGGCGGACCGCCTGGAACTGGAGGAGCTGGTGCTGCGCTCTGCCGACCTGCTCGTCTACCCGGTCCTCACCCGCGACCGGCAGGCCATGGCCGACCTCGTGCATAGTGCCCTCGGCCCGCTCCAGGCCGCCCGTGGCGGCGCCCAGCCCCTCCTCGACACCCTCACCGCGTACTTCGACTGCGGATGCGTCGCGGCCGAGGCGGCACGCCGCCTGCGCCTGAGCGTGCGGGCCCTGACCTACCGCCTGGAGCGCATCCACAAGCTCACCGGCACCAACCCGGCCGACCCCGTCCACCGCTACACCCTGCAGACCGCCGTCATCGGCGCCCGGTTGCTGGGCTGGCCCGGCAACGAGGTCTGACCTGTGTGCCGGCTAGATGCACGTCCTGTCGGACGCGAACGGACTGCCCCTTCTCGTCGGCATCCCAGCCGCCAACCCCCACGACAGCGAAGCGCTGAAGCCCATGGTGGAGGGTCACCAAATGAGACACGCCCCTCACCGCGGCCGCCACTTCAAGCCCCAGCGCCTGCATGCCGACAAGGCGTACGACCTCCCCCACCTGCGGAGACGGTCACGAGGCAAGCGCATCGGCGTGCGCATCGCCCGCAAAGGCATCGAGTCCAGCGAACGGTTGGGCCGCCGCAGGTGGGTGATCGAGCGCACCATCTCCTGGCTGTCCGGCTACCGCCGACTCAGCCCCCGCTACGAACGCCACTCCCGCAACTACCTGGCCTTTCTCGGCCTCGCTGCAGCCCTGTGCTGCTACAAGCGACTGGTCCGTCTCACCACATAGGACACCGTCTAAGCCGCCGACTGCCTGGTCGCCGAGTGGATGGTCGACGACATCAGCCACGAGGGCCTTCGGGTCCTGCTCCGCGAAGAAGAGGGCGTCTCGTGTCAACGCGTGAAGTCCCCCTCGCCCTGGACGGCCTCACCCCCGCCGAGGCAGTCAGCGGCAGTCAGAAGACCAACGGGGAGAGGAAGACCGAGAGGATCAAGAAGCGCCTCTTCGGCTACCACGCCTCCCTCGTCGTCGCCCGCGACCCCGAGCGCCACGGCGCCCCGTTGCCCGACGGTTCCGCCAATCCCGACGTGGTGCCCGCCCTGATCGTGGCCTTCTCGGTCGACAAGCCAAGCCACCGCCCCGGCCAGGTCGCCATCGAGGCACTCCAGCACGTCGACGACCGCTTCCCCGCGGTTACCTGGCCGGTGACCGCGCCTACAACGGCCAGAAGCCGGAGAACTTCCAGCTCCCCATCCGAGCCATGGGCTACGAGCCCGTCTACGACTACGCCTCGGACCAACTTGGCGTCCAGACCGGCTTCGCCGGAGCCCAACTCGTCGAGGGCAACTGGTACTGCCCGTCCATGCCTCAGCCCCTCAAGGACGGCACCAAGGACCTCCCCGCCAAGAAGATCGACAAGCAGACCTGGATCGACCGCATCCGCGCCCGCACGAACTACGTATTCATGCCCAAGCAACGCCCCGACGCCGAAGGCCACCGCCGCGTGATGTGCCCGGCAGAGGCCAACCGCGCGCAGTGCCCCCTCAAGCCCCGCACGCTCGGCCGCGGCATCCACCTGCCCCTCGTCGACCCCGCCCCGAACCCGGCCGGCTCACCGCCGTGCTGCTCCCAGCGCACCGTCACCGTCCCCCCGGAAGCCGGCGCCAACCTCTGGCAGCCCCTCCAGTACGGCTCCGAAGCCTGGCAACGGGTCTACTTCCGGCTCCGCAACAGTGTCGAAGGCATCAACGGCTTCGCCAAGGACCGCCTCCAGGAACGCCTCGAAGACGCCGGCACCCGCCACATCCGCGGCATCGCCGCCCAGACCCTCCTCCTGGCCTTCCAGCTCGCCCACGCCAACCGCCGCAAACTCGCCTCCTGGGCCGACGCCATCGCCCTGAGCGGCGAACGGCCCCGCCGCCGGCCCACCCGCCGCCGCAGGACCAAGCCCCTGGGCACCTGGACCCCCAAGGGCCACATCACCCAGCGCTGAGACCTTCCTCACAGAGCGCGCACCCCGAGAGCTACTCAAGCAAGATCCACAAACGAACGCGGACCGCCGACGGCTCTAGGCCACCGACGGTCCGCTTCACCGTGTCCAGAGACAGACATCACACCGCAGGAACAGGAATGGGCGGCATCGCCATCGCGATGCCGCCCATTCCGTCGGTGCAGCTAGAGCACTTTCGTCGGTGCTCCACGGTGCGCGAGGGGGGAGTTGAACCCCCACGCCCTTGCGGGCACTGGAACCTGAATCCAGCGCGTCTGCCTATTCCGCCACCCGCGCATTGGGTGTGTCCTGGGCTCCTTGCCCCTTGGGGGCTGGCGCCTTCCGACACCCAGAACATTAGCACGCTGGACGGGGTGGGTTCACATCCCTTGTTCCGCAGGCAGAACCCCCGCCGAACCTTCGGTGCCCCCGCCACGTATCAACGCGTGTCGCTTCACGTATCAACCTCGTACCGGTCCCCCCTGTCTCCCCAGGAGGGGGTCGGGGTCCACAGTCCGGTGCGGGACACTGGTCTCCGGCCGCCTCTACGATCCTTGGCAGGGGTACCTGAAGCGGTTGCGCGCGGCGGTACTCCCGCCGGAGTTCGAAGAGGAGCTCCACAGGGAACTTCGTCATGCGTCGACACCCGTCGGCCGGGCTGACAGGGGGAACCAGCCGATCGACCGGCGCGTGGATACGATCAGTAAGCAGTACCAGGCAAGCGGCCCGCAGGGCAGTACACAGGACGGCAGCGACGGAGGAGGTGCCCCATGGGAGTCCTGAAGAAGTTCGAGCAGCGTCTCGAAGGTCTGGTCAACGGCACCTTCGCCAAGGTGTTCAAGTCCGAGGTCCAGCCCGTGGAGATCGCCGGAGCGCTCCAGCGCGAGTGCGACAACAACGCCACCATCTGGAACCGCGACCGGACGGTCGTGCCCAACGACTTCATCGTGGAGCTGAGCACGCCGGACTTCGAACGGCTCAGCCCCTACTCCGGCCAGCTCGGCGACGAGCTCGCCGGCATGGTGCGCGACTACGCCAAGCAGCAGCGCTACACCTTCATGGGCCCGATCAAGGTGCACCTGGAGAAGGCGGACGACCTCGACACCGGCCTGTACCGGGTGCGCAGCCGTACGCTCGCCTCCTCCAGCAGCCAGGCCGGCCCGGCCGGCGGCGCCGCGCCCGCCGCCCCGCCCGCCGGACGCCCCGGTGGCTACGGCTACCCGCCCGCCGCCGCGCCCGCGGGCGCCCCGCCCATGCCCGCCGCGCCGCCGCCCGGCGGCCGCCCCGGCGGCTACGGCTACCCGCCCGCCGCGAGCGGCCAGCGGCCCCCGGCCGCCCCGGCCGCCGGCGGACGCACCCGCCACTGGATCGAGATCAACGGCACCCGCCACCAGATCTCCCGCCCGACGCTCGTGCTGGGCCGCAGCACCGACGCCGACGTGCGGATCGACGACCCCGGCGTCTCCCGCCGGCACTGCGAGATCCGGACCGGAACGCCCTCGACGATCCAGGATCTCGGATCCACCAACGGCATCGTGGTGGACGGGCAGCACACCACCCGCGCTACGCTCCGCGACGGCTCGCGGATCGTCGTGGGCAGTACCACCGTTATCTATAGGCAAGCCGAAGGGTGAAGCGGGGGCAATGTCAGAGCTGACCCTCACGGTCATGCGGCTGGGGTTCCTGGCCGTTCTGTGGCTGTTCGTGATCGTGGCCGTGCAGGTCATCCGGAGCGACCTGTTCGGTACGCGCGTCACCCAGCGCGGATCGCGCCGCGAGGCCGGACGCCAGCAGCAGGCCGCCCGCCAGGCGCCGCCGCAGCAGCGCCAGCAGGCCACCGGCGGCCGACGCGGCCGCAACGCCCCCACCAAGCTGGTCGTGACCGAGGGCACCCTCACCGGCACGACGGTCGCGCTCCAGGGCCAGACCATCACCCTGGGCCGGGCGCACGACTCGACGATCGTGCTGGACGACGACTACGCCTCCAGCCGCCATGCCAGGATCTACCCGGACCGCGACGGCCAGTGGATCGTCGAGGACCTCGGCTCCACCAACGGCACGTACCTGGACCGGACCCGGCTGACGACTCCCACACCGATTGCGCTGGGCGCGCCGATCCGCATCGGCAAGACCGTCATCGAGCTGCGGAAGTAGTACGACAATGAGCGAGCGGAGCGAGCACGCAGTGGCGGGCCCCACCCCGGGCCCCGGCGCGCTCCCGACCGGAGGGTGGGCAGTGTGGCTCGACACGACCGGCTGTACCCGGAGCCGACAGGCGAGGTGCGCATGAGTCTGTCACTGCGCTTCGCGGCCGGATCGCACAAGGGCATGATCCGGGAGGGCAACGAGGACTCCGGATACGCCGGCCCACGCCTGCTCGCCATCGCCGACGGCATGGGCGGCGCCGCCGCCGGTGAGGTCGCCTCCTCCGAGGCCATCTCCACCATCGTCGCCCTCGACGACGACGTCCCCGGCTCCGACATCCTCACCTCGCTCGGCACGGCCGTACAGCGCGCCAACGACCAGCTGCGCTCCATGGTCGAGGAGGACCCCCAGCTGGAGGGCATGGGGACCACCCTCACCGCGCTGCTGTGGACCGGCCAGCGCCTCGGCCTGGTGCACGTCGGCGACTCCCGCGCCTACCTGCTCCGCGACGGCGTGCTCACCCAGATCACCCAGGACCACACCTGGGTGCAGCGCCTGGTCGACGAGGGCCGCATCACCGAGGAAGAGGCCACCACCCACCCGCAGCGCTCACTCCTCATGCGCGCGCTCGGCTCCGGCGACCACGTCGAGCCGGACCTCTCCATCCGCGAGGTCCGCGCCGGCGACCGCTACCTGATCTGCTCCGACGGCCTGTCCGGCGTGGTGTCCCACCAGACCCTGGAGGACACCCTCGCCAGCTACCAGGGCCCCCAGGAGACCGTCCAGAACCTCATCGAGCTGGCCCTGCGCGGCGGCGGCCCGGACAACATCACCGTCATCGTCGCCGACGTCCTCGACCTCGACACCGGCGACACCCTCGCCGGGCAGCTCTCCGACACCCCGGTCGTGGTCGGCGCCGTCGCCGAGAACCAGCACCAGCTGCACGACAACGGCATCATGCAGACCCCCGCCGGCCGCGCCTCCGGGCTCGGCCGCCAGGGGCACGGCGGCGGAGGCGGCGAATTCGGCCCGCCCGGCTCCGGCGACACCACCGGCTACATCCCGGCGACCGGCTTCGGCTACGGCGACGACGACTTCGTCAAACCGCGCAAGAAGGGCCGCTGGCTGAAGAGATCCCTCTACGGCGCCCTCGCGCTCGCCGTGATCGGCGGCGGACTGTACGGCGGCTGGCGCTGGACGCAGACGCAGTACTACGTCGGTGCCCAGGACGAGCACGTCGCGCTGTACCGGGGCATCAGCCAGGACCTGGCGTGGGTCTCGCTCTCGAAGGTCGAGAAGGACCACCCCGAGATCGAACTCAAGTACCTGCCGCCCTACCAGCAGAAGCTGGTCAAGGCGACCATCGCCGAAGGCGGACTGAAGAACGCCCAGGCGAAGATCCAGGAACTGTCGGTGCAGGCCTCCGCGTGCAAGAAGGAAGCGCAGCGGCGCGAGGCCGAGAGCCGGAACAACGCCAAGACCGGCGAAGGCGAGGCCGGGGGCACCACGGGAACCACTCCCGCCTCCTTCACGTCCAAGGCCACACCGACGCCGAACCCGTCGAACCCGTCGGGCTCGCCGTCGGCGCCTGAGAAGTCCACGCCCCCGACCACGACCGCACCCACACCCAGCCCCGGCCCCAGCCTCTCGGAGGAAGAGCAGAAGGTCGTCTCGCTGTGCGGTAAGCAGTAGGCAAGCCGTGAGAGGCCCCGTCACACGATGAGCAGTACTACGAACTCGCCGACGCACCACACGTCCACGATCGGCGCGATCGGCGCCCCGAGCCGACGCAACACCGAACTGGCTCTGCTGGTGTTCGCCGTCGTCATCCCGGTCTTCGCCTACGCCAACGTCGGGCTGGCCCTGAACGACTCGGTGCCGCCCGGCCTGCTGAGCTACGGCCTCGGACTCGGCCTGCTCGCGGGCGTCGGCCACCTCGTCGTACGGAAGTTCGCCCCGTACGCGGACCCGCTGATGCTGCCGCTCGCGACGCTGCTGAACGGGCTCGGTCTGGTCGTCATCTGGCGGCTGGACCAGTCCAAGCGGCTCAGCAACTACGCCGAAGCCGCCCCGCGCCAGCTGCTGTACTCCGCGATGGGCGTCGCCCTGCTGGCCGTCGTGCTGATCTTCCTCAAGGACCACCGCGTCCTGCAGCGCTACACCTACATCTCCATGGCCGGAGCGCTGTTCCTGCTGATCCTGCCGCTCGTGCCGGGCCTCGGCGCGAACATCTACGGCGCCAAGATCTGGATCAAGATCCCCGGCCTCGGCACGCTGCAGCCCGGCGAGTTCGCCAAGATCGTCCTCGCGGTCTTCTTCGCCGGCTACCTCATGGTGAAACGAGACGCCCTGGCCCTCGCCAGCCGCCGCTTCATGGGCCTCTACCTGCCCCGCGGCCGCGACCTCGGCCCGATCCTCGTCGTCTGGGTCATCTCGATCCTCATCCTGGTCTTCGAGACCGACCTCGGCACCTCCCTGCTGTTCTTCGGCATGTTCGTCATCATGCTGTACGTCGCCACCGAGCGGACCAGCTGGATCGTCTTCGGTCTGCTGATGTCCGCCGTCGGTGCCGTCGGCGTGGCGAGCTTCGAACCCCACATCCAGACCCGTGTACAGGCCTGGCTCGACCCGATGCGCGAGTTCGAGCTCTCCCGCGCCGGCGTCCAGGACGGCGTCGTCCACTCCGAGCAGGCCATGCAGGCCCTGTGGGCCTTCGGCTCCGGCGGCACCCTCGGCACCGGCCTCGGACAGGGCAACTCCGACCTCATCGGCTTCGCCGCCAACTCCGACTTCATCCTCGCCACCTTCGGCGAGGAACTCGGCCTGGCCGGCGTCATGGCGATCCTGCTCCTCTACGGCCTGATCATCGAAAGGGGCGTCCGCACCGCGCTCGCCGCCCGCGACCCGTTCGGCAAGCTGCTGGCCATCGGCCTCTCCGGCGCCTTCGGCCTCCAGGTCTTCGTCGTCGCCGGCGGTGTCATGGGCCTCATCCCGCTCACCGGCATGACGCTGCCGTTCGTGGCCTACGGCGGTTCCTCCGTGATCGCCAACTGGGCGCTCATCGGCATCCTGCTCCGCATCAGCGACACCGCCCGACGCCCGGCCCCCGCTCCCGCCGCCAACCCCGACGCCGAGATGACCCAGGTGGTCCGCCCGTCATGAACAAGCCCCTGCGCCGGATCGCGATCTTCTGCGGCCTCCTCGTCCTGGCACTCCTGATCCGCGACAACTGGATCCAGTACGTCAAGGCCGACGAGCTGAGGACCGACACCAAGAACCGCCGCGTCTCCATCGAGCGCTACGCCTCACCGCGCGGCGACATCATCGTCGGCGGCAACCCCATCACCGGGCATGCCACGACCACCTCGGGCGACTTCAAGTACAAGCGCACCTACAAGGACGGCCCCATGTGGGCGCCCGTCACCGGCTTCGTCTCGCAGGCCTTCGGCGCCAACCAGCTGGAGTCCATCGAGGACGGCATCCTCACCGGCAACGACGACCGGCTCTTCTTCCGCAACACGCTCGACATGCTCACGGGCAAGAAGAAGGAGGGCGGCAACGTCGTCACGACGCTCAACGCCGACGCCCAGAAGGCCGCGTACAACGGCCTGAAGAGGCAGGGCGGCAAGGGCGCGGTCGTGGCGCTGGAGCCGTCCACCGGCAAGATCCTGGCGCTGGCCTCCTACCCGTCGTACGACCCCTCGTCGATCGCGGGCAACAGCGACAAGGACGCCGAGGCCTGGAAGAAGCTCGACAAGAAGAACAACCCCGACGACCCGATGCTCAACCGGGCCCTGCGCGAGACGTACCCGCCCGGCTCGACCTTCAAGGTCCTCACCGCGGCCGCCGCCCTGGAGGACGGCCTCTACACGGACCCGGACGCGAAGACCGACTCGCCCGACCCGTGGGTCATGGAGGGCACCACCACCAGGCTGCCCAACGAGGGCAACATCCCCTGCAAGAACGCGACGCTGCGCGTGGCGCTGCAGTACTCCTGCAACACCGTCTTCGGCAAGATCGGCTCCGACCTCGGCAACGACAAGATGCTGGACATGGCCAAGAAGTTCGGCTTCACCGAGGAGCAGTACACCCCGGTCCGCTCCAGCGCGTCGGTGTTCTCCGACGACATGAACCCGTCGCAGACCGCGCTGTCCTCCATCGGCCAGTTCAACACCGCCGCGACCCCGCTGCAGATGGCCATGGTCGCCTCGGCCGTCGCCAACAACGGCACCCTCATGAAGCCGTACATGGTCGACGAACTCCAGGCCCCGAACGTCGACACCATCGAGAAGACCGAGCCCGAGGAGATGAGCCAGCCGCTGTCGGCGAAGAACGCCCAGATCCTCCAGTCGATGATGGAGACGGTCGTCGACAAGGGCACGGGCTCCAACGCCAAGATCCCCGGCGTCAAGGTCGGCGGCAAGACCGGTACCGCCCAGCACGGCGTCGACAACAGCGAGAACCCCTACGCGTGGTTCATCTCCTACGCCAAGGGCGCCGACGGCACCGCCCCGGTCGCCGTGGCGGTCGTGATCGAGGACGACAACGCCGTCCGTGACGACATCTCCGGCGGCGGCCTCGCGGCACCGATCGCGAGGAACGTGATGGAGGCAGTCATCGAGAGCAAGAAGTGACCCCGCTCACGTCTGCTTCACATCGGTGCACGTTGCGATACCGGTCCTGTATCGGCTGACGGGCTTGGCCAGGTCACACAAAACAAGCCGGGTACGGTAGGCCCGGACGGCAGCCTCCGACCGTACAAGCTTCCGGTCGGGACCGACGGAGAGGGCTGGTAGGTAGCTATGGAAGAGCCGCGTCGCCTCGGCGGCCGGTACGAACTGGGCCAGGTGCTCGGGCGTGGTGGCATGGCGGAGGTCTACCTCGCGCATGACACCCGCCTCGGCCGCACCGTGGCGGTGAAGACGCTCCGCGCGGACCTCGCGCGTGACCCTTCCTTCCAGGCCCGGTTCCGCCGGGAGGCCCAGTCGGCCGCCTCGCTCAACCATCCCGCGATCGTCGCGGTCTACGACACGGGCGAGGACTACATCGACAACGTGTCGATCCCGTACATCGTGATGGAGTACGTCGACGGCTCCACGCTCCGTGAGCTCCTCCACAGCGGCCGCAAGCTGCTGCCGGAGCGGGCCATGGAGATGACCATCGGCATCCTCCAGGGCCTGGAGTACGCCCACCGCAACGGCATCGTCCACCGCGACATCAAGCCCGCGAACGTCATGCTGACGCGCAACGGCCAGGTCAAGGTGATGGACTTCGGCATCGCCCGCGCCATGGGCGACTCCGGCATGACGATGACCCAGACGGCGGCCGTCATCGGCACCGCCCAGTACCTCTCGCCGGAACAGGCGAAGGGCGAGCAGGTCGACGCCCGCTCCGACCTGTACTCCACCGGCTGTCTGCTGTACGAGCTGCTGACCGTCCGCCCGCCCTTCGTCGGCGACTCCCCGGTGGCCGTGGCCTACCAGCACGTCCGGGAGGAACCGCAGGCGCCGAGCGTCTTCGACCCCGAGATCACGCCCGAGATGGACGCGATCGTGCTGAAGGCGCTCGTCAAGGACCCGGACTACCGCTACCAGTCGGCCGACGAGATGCGCGCCGACATCGAGGCCTGCCTGGACGGCCAGCCCGTCGCGGCCACGGCCGCGATGGGTTCCGTCGGTTACGGCGGCTACCCCGACGACCAGCCGACGACGGCCCTGCGCGCGGACTCCGGCGCCGGCGCCACGTCGATGCTGCCCCCCATGAACCCGGACGACGGCGGCTACGGCTACGACGATCGCCCCGACCGGCGCCGCGGCCAGCAACGCAAGTCCAACACCTCGACGATCCTGCTCGTGGTGGCGGGCATCCTGGTGCTGGTCGGAGCGATCCTGATCGGACGGTGGGCGGTCACCGGCGGCGGCACGGGCGACGACACCCTGCCGGCACCCAACTTCGTCGGCGAGACCGAACAGAGCGCCCGGAAACTCGCGACCAACTCCGACCTGCAACTGACGTTCTCGAAGAAGCCCTGCGAGAACCAGGCCAAGGGCAACATCTGCTCCCAGAACCCGAAGGCCGGCACGGACGTCCAGAAGGGCGACACCATCGCCCTGGTGGTGTCGGCCGGAGCGCCGAAGGTGGCGGTGCCGAGCGTCGTCGGCGAAAGCCTCGACGACGCCAGGGCGAAGCTGGAGGGCGACAAGTACCAGTTCGTGGTCGAGACGAAGGCCAAGGAGTCCTCGGAGGACCCCGGCACCGTCCTCGAGCAGGACCCGGAACTGGGCGCCGAGGTGGAGAAGGGCTCCACCATCACCCTCACCATCGCCAAGGCCGAAGCGAAGTCCACCGTCCCGGACGTCCTCGGCCAGAGCTGTGACGCGGCCAAGCAGCAGATGCAGGCCAGCAACCTGGTCGGCAACTGCACCGAGGTCGAGACCGACGACGACAACCAGGTCGGCAAGGTCATCGCGACCACCCCGCAGGCCGGCACCTCCGTCGAGAAGAACTCGTCGGTCAACATCCAGATCGGCAAGAAGAAGGAACAGCAGAAGACCCGCGTGCCCCAGGTCGTCGGCCAGACCGTCGGCCAGGCCAAGCAGACCCTGGCGGCGGCCGGCTTCACCAACATCCAGTTCGCCAACGGCAGCGACCAGAGCGACAACGCCCTCGTCGCCGGCCAGGACCCCCAGGGCAACCAGGAGGTCGACGACCCCGCGAGCACGACGGTGACACTCCAGACCGTCAGCTTCGGCAACAACGGCGGCAACAACAACGGCGGCGGCGGCAACGGCGGCATCTTCGGCGGCCTCAACGGCGACGACTGACCCACCACCCCGCTCGCACAGAGCCCCGGCACCCGTGAGGGTGCCGGGGCTCGCCCGTCCTTCGGCACGCCCGTGACCGAGAGCTCGACTCGTATCTCCGTACGCCCCTCGATCGTGTCTTCCTGCTGGAATCCCGGACTCTGCGCAACAGCGTGCTGGACCGCACCGACGTACTCGACCGGGTCAAAGCGCTGTCGCTGCTGCCGGCCGGGATGCATGTGACGACGGCGCTGGTAGCGGCGTACTTCAACGTCACAGTGGAAGCCATCCGCGCTCTCGTGCACGACCACCGAGCCGAGCTGGAAGCCAGCGGGTACCGAGTCCTGACAGGATCGGAACTGAGTGACTTCAAGCAACTCAGTGGCACCCAGTCCCGCAGCCGCTCCCTCGCCCTCTTCTCCCGTCGAGCCGTCCTCAACATCGCCATGCTGCTCCGGGACAGCGAAGTCGCACGTCAGGTGCGTGTCCATCTCCTCGACATGGAGTACCTGGCCCGCACACAGCCTGTGGAAAACCCTGCCCCGGCCGACACCGCCCTCCTCGACGCACGCATCGACCAACCGCATCACCCACATCCTGGGCAAGACCGTCGTCCCCATGTTCAACGCCCTGATCGAAACATCAGGCGAGCACCAGCGAGAGCTCGTCGCCCTCCGGGCAGGCGTCCAGCACATCGAGAAGCGGCTCCGGCAGCACCACGCCCGGCTGCAACGGCTCGAAGGCCCACGAGAAGACCGTCCCCTCGCCGGAGTCATGGCCGCCATGGACGCCATGAACGGGCGTGAGTTCGAAGAACGCGTCGCCGAACTGCTGCGCCGCGACGGCTGCACCGGCGTCATCGTCCGAGGCGGCGGACGGGACCGCGGCGTCGACATCACCGCGCTCACAGCCGACGGGCGGCGCGTCGTCGTCCAGTGCAAGAGGTTCGCGCCACACCTCTCCATCACCAGCCCCGACGTCCAGAAGTTCATCGGAGCCGCCAAGGTCCTGCACGCTTCGGACGTGGCCCTCTACGTGGCGACCTGCCCCTTCACCCGCGACGCCCTGAACATCGCGGCCGAGAGCGGCATCACCGCCGTCCATCGCGGACTGCTGGAGGAATGGAGCGCCGGGGCACCCCTGAGCGCATTGGGTTAGAACCGGCCCGACGGCCCGCGACACCAGGCCCGAAGGAGCACCGTCAGCGCAGTTCCTTCGGCGGTGTGCGGTCCGCGTCCACCTTCTCGACCCGCTCCAGTTCGCCCCACACGATGTACCGGTACGTGCTCGTGTACACCGGCGTGCAGGTCGTCAGCGTGATGTAGTGACCCGGCTTCTTCCTGCCGGACTCCTTGGGGACCGCAGACAGGACCTTGACGTTGTACTTCGAGGTCTCGGGAAGGATCGCGTAGGTCTTGTAGACGTACCACTTGTCCTTCGTCTCGAAGACGATCGGGTCACCCTGCTTGATCTTGTCGATGTTGTGGAACTTGGCCCCGTGGCCGTCGCGGTGGGCGGCGAGGGAGAAGTTGCCGGGCTTGCCCGACATCGGCAGGGCCGACTTGACGGGCTCGGTGTAGTAACCGGCGACACCGTCGTTCAGGATCTTGTTCGACGTGCCCTTCTCGACCAGGACCTCACTGCCGCTCATCGCCGGCACGTGCAGGAAGCCGATGCCGTTCTTCGTGTCCAGCGCCCCCGGCCCGCCCCGGCCCTGCGCCCAGTCGTCCCGAACACGGTCGGCCTGCTTTCCGGCCGCACGGTCGGCGACGACGTTCGTCCACCACAGCGAGTAGACGACGAACAGGCCGAGGACCAGGCCCGCGGTGATGAGGAGTTCCCCGAAGACGCTGACCGCCCGCGCGATCGGGCCGGGCCTGCGGCGCGCCGCAGGCCGCCGCGACGCCGCGCCGGTGTGCTCTTCGTGGTCCGTGTCGGTGGTCGCTGCCACTGGTCATCTGCCCTTAACTGACGAGCGCATCCGGCTTGCCCTTGCTGCGCGGCCGTTCCTCGACCATCTTGCCCCAGACGATCATCCGGTACTTGCTGGTGAACTCCGGCGTGCACGTGGTCAGCGTGATGTAACGGCCGGGCTCGGTGAACCCCGACCCCGCGGGGATCGGGTTCAGAACGCTCGTGTTGCTCGGCGAGGTCACCGGCAGGATCGACGCCATCTTGTACACGTAGTACTCGTCCTGTGTCTCCACGACGATCGGGTCGCCCGGCGTGAGCCTGTTGATGTACCGGAACGGTTCTCCGTGGGTGTTGCGGTGGCCCGCGAGCCCGAAGTTCCCGGTCTTGTCACCGGGCATGGCGGTCTTCAACGCACCCTCGGCGTAGTGGCCCACCATGCCCCGGTCGAGCACGCCCTTGTTGCTGGTGCCCTCCGCGATCGGCACCACCACGTCCAGCTTAGGGATGTGCAGGATGGCGAAGCCCTGCCCCGGCTCGAACGCCCCCGGATTGCGCTTGCCGTTCGCCCAGTCGTCCTGGAGGCTGCTGGCCTCCTTGCCGGCCTGCGCGTGCGCCCGCACGTTCGTCCACCACAGCTGGTAGGTGACGAAAAGCAGCATCAGCACACCGGTCGTGATGAAGACCTCACCTATGGCCCGGCTGGCGACGACCGCGGCGCCCGGCTTGCGCGCCCGCGCCTGCCGCCGCGCCTCGACCCGCGACAGCGGCGCCCGGGACTCTTCCACCGACCGGGTCTCCGGCGCGCCGCCATGGCGCCCGTGACGGCGCTTGGCGGCCTTCCTGCGGGCCGCCCGGCCGCCCTGGGTCCCTCCGTCGGTCCGCGAGCCGGCAGCGGCCCCAGAGCCCGGTACGGACTCACCGGCCGCTGGCGGCGGATCCGGTATCCGCAGCGCCACCGTCTCCTCGTCGACCGGAGGCACGTACGGCTCCTCCGGGACGGGTTCGAAGGACGCCGCGTACGGCTCCGCCTCCGACCCCAGCAGCTGCGACTCGTACGACGACTGCGCCTGCGCTCCCGGCTGCGGAGACGCACCGTACGCCCCTCCGCCCGACCAGTCCTCGAACGCACCCGGCACCCCGTACGACTGCTGCCCGTACGAGGTGTCGGACTCGCGCTCGGGGCGCAGCGCCGTCACGCCGTGGCCCTGCCCACCACCGGGGCGAGCCCGGCCGACCTCGCCACCGCGCCCTCGTCGCCGCACTCCACCAGCCAGTTGGCCAGCATCCGGTGCCCGTGCTCGGTCAGCACCGACTCGGGGTGGAACTGCACACCCTCGACCGGCAGTTCACGGTGCCTGAGGCCCATCACAATGCCGTCGTGCGTCCGCGCCGTGACCTCCAGCTCGGCCGGGACCGTCGCCGGCTCGGCGGCCAGCGAGTGGTACCGCGTCGCCGTGAAGGGCGAGGGCAGGCCGGCGAAGACCCCTCCGCCGCCATGCTCCACCAGCGAGGTCTTGCCGTGCAGCAGCTCCGGCGCCCGATCCACGACACCGCCGTACGCCACCTGCATCGACTGCATGCCCAGACAGACGCCGAACACCGGGACACCCGTGGCGGCGCAGTGCCGGACCATGTCCACGCAGACGCCCGCCTCCTCCGGCGTGCCCGGCCCCGGGGAGAGCAGGACACCGTCGAAGCCGTCCTGGGCATGCGCCGTCGAGACCTCGTCGTTGCGCAGGACCTCGCACTCGGCGCCCAGCTGGTACAGGTACTGGACCAGGTTGAAGACGAAGCTGTCGTAGTTGTCCACGACGAGAATGCGCGCGCTCACTGGTTGTCCACCGTCACATCGTTGAAGGGCAGCAGCGGTTCCGCCCACGGGAAGACGTACTGGAAAAGCACGTAGACCACGGCCACGACCAGGGCGAGTGAGATCAACGCCCTCACCCACGTGTTCCCCGGCAGATGCCGCCAGATCCAGCCGTACATGCCGTCCCTTCCGTCGTACCACGGCACCAGACCTACGCCGTACAGCCACCAGACTAGCGGCGCAACGCCTCAGGTTTCCCTGCCTCCACGGGCTGGGTGGAGTCCAGGTGCGCCCAGACGATCAGCCGATGACTGTGGCCCCATTCCGGTTCGCACGTCGTCAGCGTCAGATAGCGGCCCGCACGCGTGTACCCGGATGTACGTGGGACAGGGTCGATCACCTCGATGTCCGAGGGCACTGTTTTGTACGGGCCTTTGTCGATCCGATACGTGAACCACGTCGTGCCGTCGGTCAGCACCACCGCGTCACCCCGCCGCAGCCTGGGGAAATCCTCGAAGGGATCACCGTAGGTACGGCGGTGGCCGGCGACCGCGAAGTTCCCCTTCTGCCCCAGCTGGGCGGTCTCCGCGTAGTGCCCGAGGCCCTTCTTCAGGGTGCCGGTCGCGGTGCCCTCCAGCACCGGCTTGTTCCACGTGAAACCAAGACGCGGAATGTACATGATCGCGAAAGGCCTGCCCTCGGCGTACGGCGCCGGCTTCGCCGGGCTCCCGGCGACCTCGGTCGGCGGGCGGGGTCTCGACCACTCCTCGCGGAGCAGATCAATCTGATCGTCCATGACGTCGTCGGCCTTCACACCGGTCCAGAACAGCACATAGACGACGAACAGCACGATCACGCTGCCGACGGTGATGCACAGTTCGCTGACGGTCCTGACGATCACACGCACCGGCGGCTCCCCCGGCCTGGGCTCCTACTCCACGGGCTTCGCGTAGTGCAGATCCACTGTGCCCGAGTAGCCGGGCAGAGTCACCGGGCCGTTCTCCTCGACTTTCCAGCCGAGCCCGTAGACGTTGACGTAGACCATGTAGTTCTGGATCGCCGGAGACGCCGCC
The DNA here is from genome assembly GCF_964272415.1 of Streptomyces sp. SudanB52_2052. Lineage (NCBI taxonomy): Bacteria > Bacillati > Actinomycetota > Actinomycetes > Kitasatosporales > Streptomycetaceae > Streptomyces > Streptomyces sp. SudanB52_2052. Next base: position 4,607,258 of record NZ_OZ186796.1, read on the forward strand.
AGCGCCTTCTTCAGCTTCCCGGGGTCCCCGACCGCCGTGATCTTGTACGGCGGTGAGTAGACCCGGCCCTGGAGGATCAGGGTGTTGCCCACGCAGCGCACCGCGCTCGTCGAGATCAGCCGCTGGTCCATGACCTTGATGCCCTTGGCGCCGCCCTGCCACAGCGCGTTCACCACGGCCTGCAGGTCCTGCTGGTGGATGACCAGGTAGTCGGGCTGCGGCTCCGGGTAGCCGGGCAGCTTGGCGGTGGCGTCCGGCGGGGCGTCGTTGAGCGTGACCGTCAGCGACTCGCCCTTGAGCTTCTGGGTGCCCGCACGCTTCTCCAGCGCCGCCAGCTTGTCGTCCTCGGCCTTGGTGGAACCGTCGTCCCGCTCGGCGAGCGCCTCTATGTCCTTGCGCAGGGCCCCGTTGGTCTCGTCCAGCTGGCCGTTCTCCCGGCTGCGCTCCTGGATCAGGTCGGACAGCTTCAGCAGCGAGGCGTCCGTGCGGATATCGGTGCCCTTGGCCGTGTTGAAGCTGGTGAAGAAGATCAATCCGGCGAGAGCGAAGACGGCCGCGGTGAGGATCCGCACGGGCCGGAAACGGCGCGCGCGCTCAGGGCTGGATCCCGTCCCGGGGGAGTCGGCAGAATTGCTCAACGTACCCTTATCTCCTTCGGCGCGGCGGAAGCACTACGCTAACGGACGCCCGGGGGAGCAATCGGAGTCCCCTTACGCTGCCCCGAGACCGACCCAGTTACCTGCGCGGCCACGCAGCGCATCGACAGGAGAGACCCTCGTGCCGAAGTCACGTATCCGCAAGAAGGCCGACTACACGCCGCCGCCGTCGAAGCAGACGACCGCGATCAAGCTGAACAGCCGTGCCTGGGTCGCGCCCGTCATGCTGGCCATGTTCCTCATCGGTCTGGCCTGGATCGTCGTCTTCTACGTCACCGACGGCTCGCTGCCCATCGACTCGCTGGGGAACTGGAACATCGTGGTGGGCTTCGGCTTCATCGCGGCCGGATTCGGCGTCTCGACGCAGTGGAAGTAGCGGTCACCGCAAGGTGAACGCAGCTCTGCCCAGGGTTGTTCGCTGAGTTATCCACAACCACTGTCCACAGGTGGAAAAAGAACGACGATCTGTGGATAACTCGCCGAGCGTTGACGCCGGTATGACGGAAGTACCGCAACTCGAAAACATGTTCGCCCCCTGCCTGACCTGCGAAAACACTCGTCGGCGACCGGGGGCACATGTGTTCCTGCACCGTATGCACAAGATCCGCCACCCGCTGTGGACAACGGCCGCGCTCAGCTGAGCTGGGTCGTCCTCAACAGCGTCAACAGCACGACCACGGCCAGGACCAGCGCGCACGTGCCGTACTGGACCAGGGCGCGTCGCTCGCGCGGGGCGTGGACCATGGCGTAGCCGACGGCGACACCGGCGACGAGGCCGCCGATGTGGGCCTGCCACGAGATGTTGAAGCCCGGGCTGAAGGTGAAGATCAGGTTGATCACCAGCAGGGCGATGATCGGCCGCATGTCGTAGTTGAGGCGGCGCATCAGGACGGCCGTCGCGCCGAAGAGGCCGAAGATGGCGCCGGAGGCGCCGAGGGTGGCGGTGTTCGGCGAGGCGAGCAGATAGGCCAGGGCGCTGCCCGCGAGTCCCGAGATGAAGTAGAGCGCGAGGTAGCGAACGCGACCGAGGGCTGCTTCGAGGGGGCCGCCGAGCCACCAGAGGCTGAGCATGTTGAACGCGATGTGCCAGATCTCCTGGTGGGTGAAGATCGAGGTCACCATGCGGTACCACTCGCCGCCCGCCACGCCCTGCGTGGGTGTGAAGGGTGCGGGTGGCCAGGCGCCGAGCAGGACGAAGTCGTTCAGGAGGGACTGGTTGACCTGGACGGCGATGAAGACCGCCAGGTTGATGCCGATGAGGATCTTGGTCAGCAGGCGGGGGTCGGCCGTGATGGTGCCTCCGGCGATGGTCCGGGGCATGGCGGCCGTGGGCGCGTGGCCGGTGCCGGAGCCGGAGCGGACGCACTCGGGGCATTGGAAGCCGACGGAGGCGTTGACCATGCAGTCGGGGCAGATCGGCCGTTCGCAGCGGGTGCAGCGGATGCCGGTCTCACGGTCCGGGTGGCGATAGCACGTGGGGACGCTGTGGGCGTTCTGCGGGCTGCCCGCAGCCTGGTCGTCCATGAGATCCCCTAAGTCGTGATGAGAGCCGTGGGGGCAAAGCCCCGCCCCGCTCATCCTTACGGATGAGCGGGGCGATTGGTTCCCTGTGGGGGCTTTCGCGCTCAGCGGGTCTCGACGACGACCGACTCGATCACGACGTCGTTGACCGGGCGGTCGGTGCGCGGGTTGGTCTGGGTCGAGGCGATGGTGTCGACGACCTTCTGGCTGGCGGCGTCGGTGACCTCGCCGAAGATGGTGTGCTTGCGGTTCAGCCAGGCCGTCGGGGCGACGGTGATGAAGAACTGCGAGCCGTTGGTGCCGGGGCCGGCGTTGGCCATCGCCAGCAGGTAGGGCTTGTCGAAGCGCAGGTCCGGGTGGAACTCGTCCTCGAACTGGTAGCCGGGGCCGCCGGTGCCGTTGCCCAGCGGGTCACCGCCCTGGATCATGAATCCGCTGATCACCCGGTGGAAGACCGTGCCGTCGTAGAGCTTGTCCGTGGACTTCTTCCCGGTCTCGGGGTGGGTCCACTCCCGCTCGCCCTGGGCGAGCTCGACGAAGTTCTTGACCGTCTTGGGGGCGTGGTTCGGCAGAAGCCGGACTTCGATGTCGCCGTGGTTGGTCTTCAGGGTGGCGTAGAGCTGCTCAGCCACGATCTGCCTTCCGTTGTCTTTCCGTGACTCCCTGATCCTCGCATGGACGGGGCTCCGCGTCGCCCGACCTCCGTTCTCCGGGGGTCAAGCGGGCCGTCCGGCTGCGGAAAACCAGTCGAGTAGTCGCGGGGCGGGGGCGCGCGGCGGCGATCCGTGGCATTGTCGACGACAAGCTCACGTTGCCCCCTATTCATCCGTTCTTGTACTCGATCAACTCCATCGGCACCCGTATGCCCGTCTCGCATGGCGCGGAGCGCCCGGGCAGGCATGATCCGTAAAAGGGTGGAAAGTCGAAATACCGTACGCCACCGAGGAGGAGGAACCCGTGACCCGCATCGACAGCGTGCGCGCCGCGACCGGTTCGGCGAAGGACAGCGTGCTGCACGCCGCGGAAGTGGTGGCGCCCTACGCCGACACGGCCAAGGACAGGGCCGCGCACTACGCACACGAGGCACGCGTACGGCTAGCGCCCAAGGTGACGCAGGCCGCCGGGCAGGCCCGCGTCCAGTACGGCACACATGTGCAGCCGTATCTGGAGCAGGCCCGCACGCATGTGCCGCCGAAGGTCGACCAGGCCGCCCACGAGGCCGCCGTCCGTACACGCAAGGCCGCCCGTCAGGCGGCGGACTACTCCCGGCCGAGGATCGAGCAGGCGATGGCCGCGGCCGTCCCGGTCACGACCGAGGCCGCGGCTCGGAGCGCGGCCGCGATGGCCGCCTTGCGCGGCCAGGTCTCGTCCAAGGAGATCCAGAGGCTGGTCCGCAGGCATGAGCGGCGGGCCAGGGCCGGGAAGGCCATGAAGACGCTGGTGATCCTGGGCGCCGTCGCGGGCGGTGCCTTCGCCGCCTGGAAGTGGTGGGACAAGCAGGCGAACCCGGACTGGCTGGTGGAGCCGCCCGCCGCGACGGAGGTTCCCGAGTCCGGCCGACTGTCCTCCGTGGACGGCAGCGGCCAGTCGGCGCTGGACCCGGAGGTCCAGGCCAAGGAGGCCGAGGAAGACGCCGCCCAGCGCGACGACCGTTCCTGACGGTCGCCGGATCTCGCAGTACGGCGGGACGGGAGCCTTGAGGATGTGCCTCGGGGCCTCCCGCCTCGCCGTGCTGTTTCACGTGAAACACGAAATGCCCTCCGCGCTGCGTTTCCGCAGTTCGGAGGGCATTTCCAGGGGTGGAGCCTAGGGGAGTCGAACCCCTGACATCTGCCATGCAAAGACAGCGCTCTACCAACTGAGCTAAGGCCCCGGAAGAGGACGTCCGACCGGAGGAAACCGCGTACCGGCGGGCGTCGGAGACCAGAGTACCGGGTCACCCCCGTGATTCCGCAAAAGGATTGGGGGTCCCCGTCGCCGACCACTCTCCGTAAGATGCTCGGCGTGGTTCGCTACCGCGAACCGCCGTACATGGGGAAGCGATGGGGAGACGCAATGGACGCCGCACAGCAGGAAGCGACCGCAAGAGCGCGGGAACTGCAGCGGAACTGGTACGGGGAGCCGTTGGGGGCGCTCTTCCGTAGGCTCATCGACGATCTTGGTCTCAACCAGGCTCGTCTCGCGGGGGTTCTGGGACTGTCCGCGCCGATGCTCTCGCAGCTGATGAGCGGTCAGCGGGCGAAGATCGGCAATCCGGCCGTGGTGCAGCGGGTGCAGTTGCTGCAGGACCTGGCGGGGCAGGTCGCGGACGGCAGCGTGAGCGCCGCCGAGGCCACCGAGCGCATGGAGGAGATCAAGAAGTCACAGGGGGGCTCGGTGCTCAGCAACACCACGCAGACGACGAGCAGTTCGGGGGCGCCCACGGTCAAGCGGGTCGTCCGCGAGATCCAGTCGCTGCTGCGCTCGGTCGCGGCGGCGGGCGACATCATCGAGGCAGCGGACACCCTCGCCCCGAGCCACCCGGAACTGGCAGAGTTCCTCCGGGTGTACGGGGCGGGCCGCACCTCGGACGCGGTCGCGCACTACCAGTCCCACCAGAGCTGATCCCGCCGCCCGGCGCCGAAGGGGGTTCGGCAGCGGGCACCGGGTGAGGTGACGGGGGGACGCGTCACGGTACGGACGGGCACGAGGGGGCGTGTCCCGTACGGGGGACCGGTCGACGCCAGGGGGATGTGTATCGCTCATCGGGGGAGTCGTTCCGCCCGGCGGGGAGTCGTAGCGCCCGTCGGGGGGAAGCAAGGGGGGAAGCCACAGGGGGAGGAGCGACGTACAGCCATGGGTGAGGTCTTCGCCGGCCGGTACGAACTGGTCGACCCGATCGGGCGCGGAGGAGTCGGTGCCGTCTGGCGCGCCTGGGATCACCGCCGTCGCCGCTATGTGGCCGCCAAGGTCCTGCTCCAGAGCGACGCGCACTCGCTGCTGCGCTTCGTCCGCGAACAGGCGCTGCGGATCGATCATCCCCATGTGCTCGCACCCACCAGCTGGGCCGCCGACGACGACAAGGTCCTGTTCACCATGGATCTGGTGGCCGGCGGTTCGCTGGTCCATCTCGTCGGGGACTACGGCCCCCTGCCGCCGGCCTTCGTCTGCACCCTGCTCGACCAGCTGCTGTCCGGGCTGTCGGCGGTGCACGCTGAGGGCGTCGTGCACCGTGACGTGAAACCCGCGAACGTGCTGCTGGAGGCCACGGGCACGGGCCGGCCTCGGCTGCGGCTGTCCGACTTCGGCATCGCGATGCGGCTGGGCGAGCCCCGGCTGACGGAGACCAACCTCGTGGTGGGGACGCCCGGTTACCTGGCGCCCGAGCAGATGATGGGTGCCGAGCCGGACTTCCCCGCCGACCTGTTCGCCGTGGGGCTGGTCGCGCTGTACCTGCTGGAGGGTGCCAAGCCGGACAGCAAGGCGCTGATCCAGTACTTCGCCGAGCACGGGACCCCCGGTGCGCCCAAGGGCATCCCGGAGCCGCTGTGGCAGGTGGTGGCCACGCTGCTCCAGCCGGACCCGCAGGCGCGGTTCCGTACGGCCACGGGGGCACGCAAGGCCCTTGCCGCAGCGGCGGAGCTCCTTCCGGAGCCCGGTCCGGACGACGAGCTGATCGAGATCTTCGACCAACTCGGGCCGCTGCCCGCCGGGTTCGCGCCGGAGGGGCCGTTGGTGAGAGCGCGAGGGCTGGGCTCGGGGGACGAGCCGCCGGGCGCGGCGTCGGGTACGGAGCGGCCGGGGCGGATGTCAGGCGCGTTGCCGTCCGGCCTGGCGTCGGGGGCGTTGCGGCCGGGGCCGGAGTCGGGAGCGTTGCCGTCCGGCCCGGGGGCGGGCGAGCAGTGGCCCCAGCGGGACGTCCCGGCTCCGGCAGGCGCGGACTCCTGGCAGCGCGCCGACGCCACCGGCACGAGCGACACCACGGGCGCAGGGGCCCCCACGCCAGGGAGAGGGGCCGATACCCCGGGCAGAGGGGACGACACCCCCGGCAAGGGGACGACCGACACTCCGGCCGCAGGGGCGGACACCCCTCCCTCCGGGGCCGTACAGCCCGATCCCCGCCAGGACACCGACCCTCCGCCGGGGCCGCCCGCCCCGCCAGCCCCATCCGCCACACCTCCGCCGTCCTCCATGTCGGACACCGGCAGCTTCCACCTGCCGCCTCCGCAGGCCACGGCCACCTCCTCCCCCACCCCCGTGCAACCGCACCACGGCCAGCACCAACCCCAACTCCGAGCCCAGCAGCAGGCCCAGCAGCAGCCCCCCGTCTCCCCCTACGACCCGACGTACCCGCTGTCCTTGTCCCAGCCGCTCCCGCCGCCCTACCCCGCCGCACAGGGCTACGCCGGTCACCTCTTGCCCCCAGCGGTACAGGAGCTCGCCGACGCCACCACGGCCTCGTACACCGCGCAGTCCCCGCAGACTCCGACGCCGCCCAGGACGGCTTCGCGACACCGGGCGGAACGGCCGCGCCGCCACGTCGGCCCGCCGGCCAAGGTGGCGGTGCCGCTTCTGCTGCTCGCCCTGGCCTGTTACGCGGTCGGCTTCTGGGCCCTGAGCCGCATCTGAGCGGATGCGGTCGCGACCCGGGCGCCCGTCGCCGCCCGCCCTACGCGGCGGGGCGCCGCCGAGCCACCAGGGTCCACACCCCGAGCCCCACGAGCAGCGCGCTCCCGGTGCCGATCCCTCCCACGGCCACCGCCCGCATCACGGTGTCGTCGCCGGCGGCCACGCCTTCCGCCGCCGCCTCCCGGTCCTCGTCCGTGACCTCGAAGACGTCTTTCGGCGCGGACTCCCCCGCGTACGCCGGCCCGGCCTGGGCGGTCCCGTCCACCCGGACGCGCAGGGTCATCGGGAAGGGTCCGTCCCCGAAGCTGTCGGCGACGCTCTCGGAGAGGTGGGCGACGAGGTAGTAGGAGCCGGCGAAGCGCACGGCGCTGACCTGGCGGGTGACGGCGTAGCGGTTGGCGTGGTCGACGGGCGGCAGGGGCGGCAGGCTGCCGGACTTCTGGTCGCCGTCGTAGCCGACGCCCACGTCGGCGACGGGTCCGCGTGCGGGGTTGTAGAGGGCCAGGTCCAGCGCGTCGGGTGTGTAGCCCGTGCCGGTGGAGTCCGAGCTGCCGAGGTCGGCGGTGACGTGGAGCTGTCGGCCCCAGTCGACCGGTACCTCGTAGAAGAGCGTCTGGCCGGGCCGGATGTCGTCGCGCCAGACGCCCTGGTCCAGGGGGGTGGCCGCGGCGAACCCGGCCCCGCCCCGGCGGCGTTCGGCCTGCCCCAGGAGGGGCTGGGGCGAGGCGGAGTCCCACGCCTCGGGAGCGCTCGTCGCGCCGGTCTTCGCGGTCGGCGGCTCCGTCGTGGCGACGAGTTCCAGGTCCCAGGCGTCCGGCGAGGAGCCCTCGCCGTCCGGGTCGACCCGCTCGACGGACACGTAGTACGTGCCGGCCTCCCGGCACAGAGGTTTGGCGGGAGACCTCTCGCGCATGCCCCATGCCGCGATCGGGTGCGGACTGCGGGCGGCGCCGAAGCTCGCGGTGTCGACGGAGCAGGAGACGCCCTCGGCGTCCTGCACGGACACTTTGATCCCGTCGATGACGGAGACGCTGCTGCCGGGGGAGGGGACGGCGGTGACGGAGACGTACGCGTTCGACACGGCGTCGAGTTGGAGGCTGTAGTTGACCTTGCCGTTGCTCGGGAGGGAGCTCTTGTAGGGCGTGCCGGGCTTCAGGAGTGGGGCGTCCGCGGTGCTGCGGGCTCCGTCGATGCTCTGGGCGCCGTCGGCGAAGGCGTACGGGCTCGGCGCCAGTGTCGTGCCGGGGGCTCCGGCGGCGGCCAGGGCGGCCTGGCCGGGTGCCAGGGCGGCCGTCGTTCCCAGTGCCACCGCCACCGCGCCCAGGCGTACGGCCACCGGCGGGCGGCCGTGCCACGTGCCCGCGCGCCCCCACGCCGTACGACACCGTCCCCTCACGCGCCACCCCTCACCGTCGACCGCGGAACCGTGCACCGTGCACCGTGCACCGTGGCCCATCCTGCCCCGCCGATGCGGACCGCGGCTGTCCCTTGACACACAAAACCCCGACCGCGAGGCGGCCGGGGTGTGCTCGGTATGGGGTGTCGTGACTCAGGAACCCGTGGGCACGGAGTCAGTCGCCTCCGTCCACAGATCCTGCTCGGCGCGATCCGCCTGGATCTGGCGGTACACGAGGAGCCCGCCGATGGCGGCCAGTGCGACCAGGAGAAGCTTCTTCACCGCGCGACCTCGTCTTTCCTTGACGTAGGGGACCTCTGGCGCCCGACTATACACACCGACCGATACCGATCGGTGACCTGCGTCGGCCCTCAACTCCCGCCCGGGGAACCCGGATAGAAGCGGAGTTCGCCGCTCCGATCGGAGGGTGACCACACGCCGACGGACGGTTACTTTGACCTCCCTCCTCCACTCTTCTCACCTTTTCAACCTGCTTGCGCCCATACGGGTGGTGTTCATCTGAACATCGCCGCGCCACGGGCGTCGGTCCACCACTTCTCGGCCCCCATACACATCATGAGGAAAGTACGCAAATCGCCCAACCCGAAAGTGAGGGGCCCATGGCCCGCAACAAGGTCATGAAGCTGTGGACCGCCATCGTCACCGCCTTCCTCGCCCTGTGCACGGCGCTCGGATTCATCACCACGACTGCCGCCGCGGCGGTACCGCAGGCCGAGCAGAAGCGCAACAGCAACGGGAAGGGCAACGGCATCAGCGTCCCGCAGCAGCGGACGGCGCCGGCGGCACCCCCCTGGTCCTTCGCCAGGGCCCTGCCTCCCACGATGAAGCAGCGCATCCGCGCCGAGGCCCACGGCAAGTCCCCCCGCTGCCGCCACCGCCCCCTCACGGACACGGCGACGCCACCGAGCACCACGTGCACGGACGACGAGGAAGACGCCGACAGCGACACCACGGCGGACCGCCTCATGCCACTCCAGCGCTGAACTCCCGCACCCTGGTACGTCCTGGCGATCTTGCGTACACCCCACGACACACCAGTGATCCAGAAGGCCCCGACCGCACCGGTCGGGGCTTTCGCACGCCACCCCTCACCCAGCTCGGCCCACAGCTCCGTGAGATTCCGCATCCCCTCCGGGCGATCCGACCGGTGGTGAACGGGCCGGACTCGGCGGTCATCAGGTTGAGGCACTGGACGTCGGTGGGGTGCAGCTCGAGATGGTCCGCGACCGCCTGGTTGAACATGACGTAGGAGGCCAGGTAGCGGCGGGACTCCTGCTGGAGATCGTCGATCAACAAGGGGCCGGCCCTCATAACGGTCCTCGGCCCGGCCGTGTTCATGGACAACTACACGGTCGAATGGTCGCTCGAAGGTCTGCGCAAGGGCAGATTCGTCCTGCCGGTGCCGGCCGACTGCGGCAGGCCGATCGTCTTCGAGCAGCTGCCGATCGCCCGCGTCGAGGCGTTCTCGACGGACCTTGCCGCGATGTTCCGCTACTTCACCGAGGTCGGCCTCGACATCGACGTGAACGCCCTACGACGCGACTTCCCGGAGATCGGCTGGCAGCGCTTCGCCACCTGGGCGGCCGAGCGCACCTGGCCGGTCGACTGACCACCCCGTCGGTGCGTTCTCCCCAGGGCACGGCCTCTCCCGGGTCCCGCAAGGAACCTGCGGACGTACCGCACCAAAAACCCCCGGCCCTGTGGACCGGGGGTCTTCGTGCTGGTGGGGCTAACAGGATTTGAACCTGTGGCCTCATCCTTATCAGGGATGCGCTCTAACCAACTGAGCTATAGCCCCGCCGCGCTCTGCGGTGTGTGTCCCGCGCGCTGACTCCTGAAGATTAGCGCACGACATGGGCAGTCCCAAAATCGGTTGTCGGAGCACCGTCAGCGGGACACCCGCTGCACGTCGGAGGGACGTCACTCGTCCTCGGCGAGCGTCAACTCCACACCGCCCACGAACCCCGCGGAGAGGTTGTAGATGAACGCGCCGAGCGTCGCGAGGGCCGTCGCCAGGACGACGTCGATGACCGCGATGATCGACGTGAACATCAGGACGTTGGGCAGCGACAGGAAGGCCTGCAGGTCGAAGCCGTTGGACTCGTTCGAGCCGGTCGCCTCGGAGATCGTGCCGCCGACCGTGGAGAAGACGCCCATGGCGTCCATGACCATCCACAGCACGGCCGCCGCGACGATCGTGCAGATGCCCAGCGCGATGGAGAGCAGGAAGCTGACCTTCATCACCGACCACGGGTCGGCCTTCGCCACCCGCAGCCGCGCCTTGCGGACCCGGGGCGTGGTCCGCGCCCCCGTGCGCGGACGCCGTACGGCAGCTGCGGCGGCACCGGGAGCCGCCCCCTGCTGCGCCGGGTACGCCTGCGGCGGGTGGTACGGCCCGGCCGGCTGCTGCGTCTGCCGCTCCCCCGGGAGCGGGGAGGCCGCGGCGGCTCCCTGCTCCTCCACGGCCGGCTGGGCCTGCGGCTGCGGCTGTGGCTGGGCGGCGGTCGCCGCCGGGGCCGCGCCGCCCTTGTGCTGCTGTGTCTGCGGACCTCGGGTGTCCGTCACGCTTCCCCCCTGGGATTCCTGCGCGTCAGGCGAGGGCTTGTCCTTGGTCGGGGACTTGATCGCCTTCAGGTTGGTCGTGTGCGGGTCCGCCGCACGCGCGGCGGAGCCACGGCCGCCGTCGTCCGTGTCCGTACCCGTCGAGGTACCGCTCGGTCCGGCGCCCGTGGCTCCGCTCACGCTGACTCACTCCTCGTGCCTACTCGGACGAGGGCGCCTCACCCTCGTCCGTGCCGGTGACAGCGGCACCCTCGGCGTCCTCGTCGACGACCACGTCGCCGTCGACCTCCTCCGCCTCGCGTCCCGCCTCGGCGTTGCGAGCGATGCCCACGACGGCATCGCGCTTGCCCAGATTGATCAGTTGGACGCCCATGGTGTCACGGCCGGTTTCCCTGATCTCGTTGACTCGCGTACGAATCACACCGCCCGACAGCGTGATGGCGAGGATCTCGTCGGTCTCCTCGACCACCAGCGCGCCGACGAGGGATCCGCGATCCTCGACGATCTTGGCGGCCTTGATGCCGAGGCCGCCGCGACCCTGAACGCGGTACTCGTCGACGGCGGTCCGCTTCGCGTACCCACCGTCCGTGGCAGTGAACACGAACGTACCGGGTCGAACAACATTCATCGAGAGCAGCTCGTCACCCTCGCGGAAGCTCATGCCCTTGACACCGGAGGTGGCACGGCCCATGGGGCGGAGGGTTTCGTCCGAGGCGGTGAACCTGATCGACTGCGCCTTCTTGCTGATCAGAAGCAGATCGTCGTCGGACGAGACCAGTTCGGCACCGATCAGTTCGTCGTCCGAACCGTCCTCCATCGAGCGGAGATTGATCGCGATCACACCGCCGGAACGCGGCGAATCGTAATCCTTCAGAGGCGTCTTCTTCACAAGTCCGGCCTTGGTGGCGAGCACCAGGTACGGAACGGCCTCGTAGTCGCGGATCGCCAGGATCTCGGCGATCGCCTCGTCCGGCTGGAAGGCGAGCAGGTTCGCGACGTGCTGGCCGCGCGCGTCCCGGCCGGCGTCCGGCAGCTCGTAGCCCTTGACGCGGTAGACGCGGCCCTTATTGGTGAAGAACAGCAGCCAGTGGTGCGTGGTGGACACGAAGAAGTGGTCGACGATGTCGTCTTCCTTGAGCTTCGTGCCGCGCACGCCCTTGCCGCCGCGCTTCTGGGCGCGGTAGTCGTCTGTCTTGGTGCGCTTGATGTAGCCGCCCCGGGTGACCGTGACGACGATGTCCTCCTCGGCGATCAGGTCCTCGATGGACATGTCGCCCTCGTAGGGGATCAGCTTCGTCTTGCGGTCGTCGCCGTACTTCTCGACGAGCGCGGTCAGTTCCGCGCTGACGATGCCCCGCTGGCGGACCGGGGAGGCCAGGATCTCGTTGTACTCGTTGATCTTCGCCTGGAGTTCGTCGTGCTCCTGGACGATCTTCTGGCGCTCCAGGGCGGCCAGTCGGCGCAGCTGCATCTCGAGGATGGCGTTGGCCTGGATCTCGTCGATCGTCAGCAGGTCCATCAGGCCGCCGCGGGCGATCTCGACGGTCTCACTGCGCCGGATCAGCGCGATGACCTCGTCGATGGCGTCCAGGGCCTTCAGCAGACCGCGCAGGATGTGCGCCCGCTCCTCGGCCTTGCGCAGCCGGAAGCGCGTACGGCGGACGATGACCTCGATCTGGTGCGTCACCCAGTGGCGGATGAACGCGTCGAGCGAGAGCGTGCGCGGCACGCCGTCGACCAGCGCCAGCATGTTGGCGCCGAAGTTCGTCTGCAGGTCGGTGTGCTTGTAGAGGTTGTTCAGCACGACCTTGGCGACCGCGTCGCGCTTCAGCACGATGACCAGGCGCTGACCCGTACGGGACGACGTCTCGTCGCGGACGTCCGCGATGCCGCCGATCTTGCCGTCCTTCACCAGGTCGGCGATCTTCTGGGCGAGGTTGTCCGGGTTGACCTGGTACGGGAGTTCGGTGACCACCAGGCACTGGCGGTTCTGGATCTCCTCGACCTCGACGACCGCGCGCATCGTGATGGAGCCGCGGCCGGTGCGGTACGCCTCCTCGATGCCCCGGCGGCCGACGACGAGCGCGCCGGTCGGGAAGTCCGGGCCCTTGATGCGCTCGATGAGCGCGTCGAGCAGCTCCTCGTGCGAGGCCTCGGGGTTCTCCAGGTACCACTGGGCGCCGGCGGCGACCTCGCGCAGGTTGTGCGGCGGGATGTTGGTCGCCATGCCGACCGCGATGCCGGCCGAGCCGTTGATCAGCAGGTTCGGGAAGCGCGCCGGCAGGACGGTCGGCTCCTGGGAGCGGCCGTCGTAGTTGTCCGTGAAGTCGACGGTCTCCTCGTCGATGTCGCGGACCATCTCCATCGACAGCGGCGCCATCTTGCACTCGGTGTACCGCATGGCCGCGGCCGGGTCATTGCCCGGGGAACCGAAGTTGCCGTTGGAGTCGACGAGCGGCATGCGCATCGACCAGGGCTGGGCGAGGCGCACGAGCGCGTCGTAGATGGAGGAGTCGCCGTGCGGGTGGTAGTTGCCCATGACGTCGCCGACGACGCGGGCGCACTTGTAGAAGCCGCGCTCGGGGCGGTAACCGCCGTCGTACATGGCGTACAGCACACGGCGGTGGACGGGCTTGAGGCCGTCGCGGACGTCCGGCAGCGCACGCGAGACGATGACGGACATCGCGTAGTCGAGGTACGAGCGCTGCATCTCCGTCTCGAGCCCGACGGGCTCGACGCGCATGGCCAGGGCGTCACCCTCGGGCGTCGTCACGGGAGTGTTCTCGTCGGTCATTGCTGGTGAAGGTCCTTCCTGGTGCGGTCAGCTGAGACCGACTCAGATGTCGAGGAAGCGGACGTCCTTGGCGTTGCGCTGGATGAACGCGCGGCGGGCCTCGACGTCCTCGCCCATGAGGACCGAGAACAGGTCGTCGGCCTGGGCGGCGTCGTCGAGCGTGACCTGGCCGAGGACGCGGTGCTCCTGGTCCATGGTCGTGATGCGCAGCTCCTCGGCGTTCATCTCGCCGAGACCCTTGAAGCGCTGGACCGAGTCCTCGCGGATGCGCTTGCCGGCCTGGCGGCCCATCTCGATCAGGGCGTCGCGCTCACGGTCGGAGTACGCGTACTCGAAGTCGTCCTTGCCCCACTTGATCTTGTAGAGCGGCGGACGGGAGAGGTACACGTGCCCGGCCTCGACCAGGGGCCGCATGAAGCGGAACAGGAAGGTCAGCAGCAGGGTGTTGATGTGCTGGCCGTCGACGTCGGCGTCCGCCATCAGGATGATCTTGTGGTAGCGGAGCTTCTCGATGTCGAAGTCCTCGTGCACGCCCGTGCCGAACGCGGAGATCATCGCCTGGATCTCCTGGTTCTGCAGGATGCGGTCGATGCGCGCCTTCTCGACGTTGAGGATCTTGCCGCGGATCGGGAGGATCGCCTGGTACTGCGGGTTGCGGCCGGACTTGGCCGAGCCGCCGGCGGAGTCACCCTCGACGATGAAGATCTCGCACTTGGTCGGGTCGTTCGACTGGCAGTCCGAGAGCTTGCCCGGCAGGGACGCCGTCTCCAGCAGGCCCTTGCGGCGGGTGAGGTCGCGGGCCTTGCGGGCCGCCACGCGCGCGGTGGCCGCCGCGATGCCCTTGCGGATGATGTCCGCGGCCTCGTTCGGGTTGCGGTCGAGCCAGTCCGCGAGGTGCTCGTAGACGACCTTCTGGACGAAGGTCTTGGCCTCGGTGTTGCCCAGCTTGGTCTTCGTCTGGCCCTCGAACTGCGGCTCGCTCAGCTTGACCGAGATGATCGCCGTCAGGCCCTCGCGGATGTCGTCACCCGTGAGGTTGTCGTCCTTCTCGCGGAGCAGCTTCTTGTCGCGCGCGTACTTGTTGATCAGCGAGGTCAGCGCGGCCCGGAAGCCCTCTTCGTGCGTACCGCCCTCGTGGGTGTGGATGATGTTGGCGAACGAGTACACGCCCTCGGTGTAGCCGCCGTTCCACTGCATGGCGACCTCGAGGGACAGCTGCCTGTCCTTGTCCTCGGCCTCCAGGTCGATGACGGTGGGGTGGACCGCCTCGCCCTTGCGGGAGTTGAGGTACTTCACGAAGTCGACGATGCCGCCCTCGTAGTGGTACGTGACGGTCTTGACGTCGGCGGTCTCGTCCGCGCCCGCCTCGTCCGCGCCGGAGGTGGCCTTCGCGGACTCGCGCTCGTCGGTGAGCCTGATCGTCAGGCCCTTGTTGAGGAACGCCATCTCCTGGAAGCGCCGCGAGAGCGTCTCGAAGGAGTAGTCGGTGGTCTCGAAGATGTCGCCGTCGGCCCAGAAGGTGACCGACGTGCCGGTCTCGTCCGTGGCCTCGTGCTTGGCGAGGGGCGCCGTGGGGACGCCCATCTTGTAGTCCTGCGTCCAGCGGTGGCCGTCGGTCTTCACCTCGACGGAGACCTTGCTGGACAGGGCGTTCACGACCGAGACGCCGACGCCGTGCAGACCACCGGAGACCGCGTAGCCGCCGCCGCCGAACTTGCCGCCCGCGTGCAGCACGGTCAGCACGACCTCGACGGCCGGCTTGCCCTCGGACGGGACGATGCCCACCGGGATGCCACGGCCGTTGTCGACGACCCGCACACCGCCGTCGGCGAGGATCGTCACGTCGATCGTGTCCGCGTGCCCGGCCAGTGCCTCGTCGACGGAGTTGTCGACGACCTCGTACACGAGGTGGTGCAGGCCACGCTCACCGGTCGAGCCGATGTACATGCCGGGTCGCTTGCGGACCGCGTCCAGACCCTCGAGGACGGTGATGGCACTGGCGTCGTACGAGGCGGTGACCTCGCCGTTGGAGGTGATCGCCTCGCTGGTCACGCCTGCGTCGGTGGACGGGATGTTCTCGTTGGGGTTGCCGGAATCGGCCACGAAGCGCCCTTTCTGGCACAGCACGAGCCAGGCTCGTCGGCGGGTTGCCGGAGCGGCTGCGGCATGTTGCGTTGGTAAGCCTTGATCAGCGTTGCTCAGCTTTTCCCGGACGGTCCCCACGATTGGGGCGGGATTGCTTCCAGTCTACCGGTAGCACTGACACTGATGGGGGTTTGCCGGTACCTGAGTCCGCATGTGCCGCCCTCGACGGGTCTTGCCCGACTCCCGATATGCGGATGGGGGCTCCAAGAGGCTCACGGAGCCACTCAGCGCTTCCGGCCGTCAACCCTTGGCTACTTCGGAGTCAGGTCGCGATTCGCAATCGTGTGCGGTGCCGCGACGAGCGGGCCGCGCCCGCCGAACCGGGCCGTCAAGACGTGACGTAAGTCACCTATAGGTGTCGCCAGGACCACTGCTGCCGGGGGCACGCAGGGGGCCGTAGCGGCGAGTGGGACCACTGGGTCCCATGACCTTGATCTGCCGCACGGCGCCGTGGCCCAGGTCCTCGTTGAGACGGGCGACGAGGGTCGGGGCGAGGAGCCGGAGGTTCGTCGCCCAGGCCGTCGAGTCGCAGCGCACGGTCAGCACACGCTCGTCCTCGTCGTACCTCTCCGGCACACAGTGCTTGGCCACGTCCTCCCCGACGATCTGCGGCCAGCGGCCCATCACCCCGCCCACCGCGGCCGGGGCCTCCCAGCCGCGCTCGGTGATCAGCCGGTTGATCGCGGCGCCGAGCGCCATGGGGTCGCGGCCGTCGGCGCGCGCGCCGGAGCGCAGTCCGCCACCGCGGCGCGCCTGCTTCTTCTGCTGCGCCGCGTCCCCACGCGCGCGTGCGGCCTCCTTCGCCGCGCGGAGCGCCACGCGCGCGAGATCCACCCCGGACGGCTCGGGGGCCTTCCTCGGTTCCTCGGGGGTCTTCTTCGGTTCCTGTGGACTCATACGCGCTCCACCGTCCCCTCGGACACGGTGAACCGCGCCCCGGACAGCACATGCGGTACGTCGTCGTCGACCGCGGCGGTCACCAGGACCTGCTCACCGGGCGCGACCAGCTCGGCGAGGCGCTCACGGCGCCGGGTGTCCAGCTCGGCGAAGACGTCGTCGAGCACCAGCACGGGCTCATTGCCCTCGGCCCTGAGCAGGTCGTACGAGGCCAGGCGCAGCGCCAGCGCGTACGACCAGGACTCACCGTGGGAAGCGTAGCCCTTGGCGGGCAGCTGGCCGAGCTTCAGCTGGAGGTCGTCACGGTGCGGGCCGACCAGCGTGACGCCCCGCTCGATCTCCTGCTTGCGGGCCTCGGCGAGCGCGGCCATCAGCTGCTCGAACAGGTCCTCGCGCGTGTGCGCCTCACCCGGCGCGGACGGCTTGTACTCCAGCGCGATCGGGCCGCCGCCGGGCGCGAGCTGCTCGTACGCCTTGTCGGCCAGTGGCTGGATCGTGGCGATCAGATCCAGCCGCTGGGCGAGCAGCTCGGCGCCGGCGCGCGCGAGGTGCTGGTCCCACACGTCGAGCGTGGACATGTCCATGCTGCGGCCGCCGTGCCGCCGGGCCAGCGCGGCCGACTTCAGCAGGGTGTTGCGCTGCTTGAGGACCCGGTCGTAGTCGGACCGGACCCCGGCCATGCGCGGAGAGCGGGCGGTGATCAGCTCGTCGAGGAAGCGGCGCCGCTCCCCGGGATCGCCCTTGACCAGGGCGAGATCCTCCGGCGCGAACAGCACGGTCCGTACGATCCCCAGCACATCACGCGGCCTGACCTGCGAGGACCTGTTGATCCGGGCCCGGTTGGCGCGCCCCGGGTTCAGCTCCAGCTCGACCAGCTGCTGCCGCTCGCCCTGCCTCACCTGGGCTCGGATGATCGCGCGCTCGGCGCCTATGCGGACCAGAGGGGCGTCGGAGGAGACCCGGTGGCTGCCGAGGGTGGCGAGATAGCCGACGGCCTCGACGAGGTTGGTCTTGCCCTGCCCGTTCGGCCCGACGAAGGCCGTCACCCCCGGGTCGAGCGGGACCTCGACCCTGGGATAGGAGCGGAAGTCGGCCAGCGACAGATGCGTGACGTGCATGGTCGTTTCGCCGACCTCCCAGGACCTCGGTGGTGCTTACTTCTTCTCGACCGCGTGGCCGCCGAACTGGTTCCGCAGCGCCGCGATCATCTTCATCTGGGGCGAGTCCTCCTGGCGGGAGGCGAACCGCGCGAACAGCGACGCGGTGATCGCCGGCAGCGGCACCGCGTTGTCGATGGCGGCCTCCACAGTCCAGCGTCCCTCGCCGGAGTCCTGTGCATAGCCCCGGAGCCTGTCCAGGTGCTCGTCCTCGTCGAGCGCGTTGACCGCGAGGTCGAGCAGCCAGGAGCGGATGACCGTGCCCTCCTGCCAGGAGCGGAAGACCTCCCGGACGTCGGTCACGGAGTCGACCTTCTCCAGCAGTTCCCAGCCCTCGGCGTAAGCCTGCATCATCGCGTACTCGATGCCGTTGTGGACCATCTTCGCGAAGTGGCCCGCGCCGACCTTGCCGGCGTGCACCGAACCGAAGTCGCCCTCCGGCTTGAGGGCGTCGAAGACCGGCTGCACCTTGGCGACGTTCTCCGCGTCACCGCCGTACATCAGCGCGTAGCCGTTCTCCAGGCCCCAGACACCGCCGGAGACACCGCAGTCGACGAAGCCGATGCCCTTGGCCGCCAACTCCTCGGCGTGCTTCTCGTCGTCCGTCCAGCGGGAGTTGCCGCCGTCCACGACGACGTCGCCCGGCTCCAGCAGCTCGGCGAGCTCGTCGATCGTGGACTGCGTGGGCTCGCCTGCCGGGACCATGACCCAGACCACGCGCGGCCCGCTCAGCTTGCCCACGAGTTCCCGCAGGCTGTGGACATCGGCGAGGTCCGGGTTGCGGTCGTATCCGAAGACGGTGTGGCCCGCGCGGCGGATCCGCTCGCGCATGTTGCCGCCCATCTTGCCGAGGCCGACGAGACCGAGCTCCATCAGTTGTGTTCCTTAGGTTCTGCGACGTGGCGTGGCGGCACGTTCGTACCGCCAGGCACTTTCGTACCCACGTCCGAGCCTAGACCCGGACGCTCGCGCACATCTGTGGGCATACGCGCTCAGTCGCACGCCCTCACCTGCAGGTTTGTCCTCAGCCTGTGGACAACGGCTCGCGAGGAGAGCCTCAGCCGCTGAGGCGCACCGGCATGATCAGGTACTTGTAGGCCTCGTCCGCCTCGGCGTCCAGCGCGGGCTTGCCACTGAGCAGCGCGGGCTTCGTGGACGTCGTGAAGGAGAGCTGGGCCACCGGGGAGTCGATGGCGCTCAGGCCGTCCAGCAGGAACGTCGGGTTGAAGGCGATCGAGATGTCGTCGCCGTCGAGCTGGGCGTCCACCCTTTCCACAGCCTGTGCGTCGTCGCTGGAACCGGCCTCCAGGATGAGCACGCCCTGCTCGAAGCTCAGCCGCACCGGGGTGTTGCGCTCGGCGACCAGGGCCACGCGCTTGACGGCCTCCACGAACGGGGCCGTCTCGATGACGGCGACGCTGTTGAACTCCGTCGGGAACAGCGTGCGGTACTTCGGGAGGTCGCCCTCCAGCAGCCGGGTCGTCGTACGGCGGCCGGCGCCCTCGAAGCCGATCAGGCCCTCGCCCGAACCCGAGCCGGACAGCGCCAGGGTGACCTGGTCGCCGCTCGTCAGGGCCTTGGCGGTGTCCAGGAGCGTCTTGGCGGGCACCAGGGCGACCGCGGAGGCCTCCGGGTTCTCCGGCTTCCACAGGAACTCGCGGACCGCGAAGCGGTAGCGGTCGGTGGACGCCAGCGTGACCGTGTCGCCCTCGATCTCGATGCGGACGCCCGTGAGGACGGGCAGCGTGTCGTCACGGCCCGCCGCGATGGCCACCTGGGCGGCCGCGGAGGCGAAGACCTCGCCCGGGACCGTGCCTGTCGCGTTCGGCATCTGCGGCAGGGCCGGGTACTCCTCCACAGGCAGGGTGTGGAGTGTGAACCGCGAGGAACCGCAGACCACCGTCGCCCGTACACCGTCTGTGGAAATCTCCACCGGCCGGTTCGGGAGCGCGCGGCAGATGTCCGCGAGCAGACGGCCCGAGACCAGGACCGTGCCCTCCTCCTCGACCTCGGTCTCCACCGACACGCGTGCGGAGACCTCGTAGTCGAAGCTGGACAGGCTCAGCTGACCGTCCTCGGCCTTCAGCAGCAGGCCGGCGAGGACCGGCGCCGGCGGACGGGCCGGGAGGCTGCGCGCCGCCCAGGCCACTGCCTCCGCGAGTACGTCGCGTTCCACCCGGATCTTCACTGTTGCCGCCTCCTGCTGTTGCCGGCGCTTCTCGCTCTGCCTGGCCCTCGTCGTCTGTCTCGGTGTCGACGGTCCCCGGGATGGGGAGGACACCGGGGACCAGTCTGACGCACGGCACTGACAGTAGGTGCCTCTCGGGGTCAAGTCGTGACGAGGGGCGGTCGGGCACCGGAGAGCGAGTTGTGCACAGGACCCGCTTCGAAACGAATTCCGCTCTCTCTCTAGTCGGACGTAGTAGTAGGGCCTGTGGATACCGTGGATAACCACGTTTGCCCAGCTCAGAGCGGAAATTTTGTCCACCGGGCCTGTGGGCACGAGCAGTGGACAACCTGGTGTCGCTGTGGAGAACGGAAAGTTCTGCACACCCCGTGCACAGGTCGAGGCGAGTTCTCCCCAGTGCTGTCCCCAGCTTTACCCACCTTTCCCACAGACCAACCCGGCAGCTTTGTGTGACGCCTTTCACTCGACTCGGTGAGAGGGCGCGTCGGGTTGCCGAACAGTGGACAGGGATGTGGAGAAGCCGCTGATCGCTGGGGACAACCGACCCCAGCCTGTGGGTTGCCCGTGGACAACTCGGTGCACAGCCTGTGGATCCCTGCTCCGTCCACAGTCTGTGGAGATCATTCGTCCACGGATCCACAACCACCTGAGCTGGTCTGATGGTCTTTCAACCCCGGGCCCTGTGGACACGATCTGGACAACTCCCCGGTCCCCAGGATGTGGACGGCAGAAAGTCCGCGAATCTGTGGAGGGAGGCCGTAACGCGGCGGGTATTCGAACAGAGCGTTGCGATCGGGTTTCCGCGGCGGAGGCCGGACGGCATGTGAAGAGGGCGCCCCCGAAGCCTCGGGGGCGCCCTCAGTGGCGTACTGCCGTCGCTGTCAGCCGTTCTTGATGCGGTTGGTCAGCTCGGTGACCTGGTTGTAGATGGAACGGCGCTCGGCCATCAGATTGCGGATCTTGCGGTCCGCGTGCATCACCGTCGTGTGGTCGCGGCCGCCGAACAGCGCGCCGATCTTCGGCAGCGACAGGTCCGTCAGCTCACGGCACAGGTACATCGCGATCTGGCGGGCCGTGACGAGGGCGCGGCCGCGGGAGGTGCCGCACAGGTCCTCGACGGTCAGTCCGAAGTAGTCCGCCGTCGCGCTCATGATGGCCGTGGACGTGATCTCGGGAGCCGAGTCCTCGCCGCCGGGGATGAGGTCCTTGAGGACGATCTCCGTCAGCCCCAGGTCCACCGGCTGCCGGTTGAGCGAGGCGAACGCGGTGACGCGGATCAGCGCGCCCTCCAGCTCGCGGATGTTCCGCGAGATCCGGGACGCGATGAACTCCAGCACCTCCGGCGGCGCGTTCAGCTGCTCCTGCACCGCCTTCTTGCGGAGGATCGCGATGCGCGTCTCCAGTTCCGGCGGCTGGACGTCGGTGATCAGACCCCACTCGAAACGGTTCCGCAGCCGGTCCTCCAGCGTCACCAGTTGCTTCGGCGGCCGGTCGCTGGAGAGCACGATCTGCTTGTTGGCGTTGTGGAGCGTGTTGAACGTGTGGAAGAACTCCTCCTGCGTCGACTCCTTGTCCGCGAGGAACTGGATGTCGTCGACGAGCAGGATGTCCATCTCGCGGTAGCGCTTGCGGAAGCTGTCGCCCTTGCCGTCGCGGATGGAGTTGATGAACTCGTTGGTGAACTCCTCCGAGCTCACGTACCGCACGCGCGTGCCCGGGTAGAGGCTGCGCGCGTAGTGCCCGATGGCGTGCAGCAGGTGCGTCTTGCCGAGTCCGGACTCCCCGTAGATGAACAACGGGTTGTACGCCTTCGCCGGTGCCTCGGCGACGGCGACCGCGGCCGCGTGCGCGAAGCGGTTGGAGGCGCCGATGACGAACGTGTCGAAGAGGTACTTCGGGTTCAGGCGCGCGGTGGGCTCGCCCGGGCCGGTCGCCGGCGCGGGCTGCGCGGCCAGCGGGCCCGGCGCGCCGGTCGTGGGCAGGTTCGGGCCGACCGGGCCGCCCCGGTGCACGTGGCCCGAGCCGGGCGGCGGCTCCGGCAGCTCCCGGCGGACCGGGTCGCGCTGGTCGTAGTCGGGGCGTGACGGCTCGTAGTCGGAGCGCGGTGGCTCGTAGGAGGGGCGCTCCATGGACTGCGGGCGGTAGTCCTGGGAGGGGGAACCGTAGGCGTCCTGGGAGGGCCCGCCGTACGAGTCCTTGGAGCCGTAGGTGTCCTTGGGGCCGTACGAGTCCTGCGAGTCGTACGCGTCCTGGGATCCGTAGGTGTTCTGAGAGCTGTATGCGTCCTGGGGGGCGTAGGAGTCCTGGGAGCCGTGTCCGGGTGACGCGTACGGGTCACGCTCCGGGAAGCCGAGGCGCTGCTGCTGCCAGCCGTACTCGTCCTGCGTCGGCCGCGGCCAGGAGCCGGGCTCGGGGCGCTGGTACTCGGACGGGTAGGCGGGGCGAGCGGTCGGGAGTTGATCTCCGCGCGTAGGCGGAAGCTGATCGCCGGCCGACCCGGGCAGCTGGTCGGCGCGGTGGCGGCCGTACCCCTCGTACCCCTCATATCCGTCGCGGTCCTGGCGCGCGGCCGGGAGCTCCGGTTCCTCGTAGCGCGGCTGGGCGCGAGCCTGGGGCGCGGGTGTGGCCGGGGGGTCGCCCGCGGAGTCGTCGACGGTGATCGCGATCCGGATCGGGCGGCCGCACTCACGGCTCAGCGTCTCGCTGACGATCGGCGCCAGGCGGCCCTCGAGGACGCCTTTCGCGAATTCGTTCGGTACGGCGAGCAGGGCGGTGTCCGCGACCAGCGCGAGCGGCTGGCAGCGCCGGATCCAGTGCTCGTCCTTCGCCTCGACACCCTGGCCGCGGCCCTCCCCGAGGAGCTGCTCCAATACGCGTGGCCACACTGCGGCAAGATCGGCAGGTACGTCAGCCACAGGGCACGCTCTCTCACAGGTCCCACGAACGTGTGGTTCTGGGACGGGTCGGGATGTAAATCGGGTGGGGCAGGGATAAGGGAACGAATCGGAGTTCCGTCACGGTAGTCAGGGCGGCCGGTGCGGTTCAAGTTGTTGTCCCCAGGCTGTGGACAAGTGTCTCCCGGGGACTCCTGGTTTGACCGGATGGCGTAGCCGCGCGTACCGTAACCAGGTCGAGTTGTCGATGGCTGCTGCCGCCTGCCTCCGATGGGCACAGGTCACTGGGGTGATCGGTAAGCGGTGCACTCGGGCGTAACTGCGAGCTACTCGTGGGCGCACGGTGACAGCCAGGACGGCACCCCGCAACTACCGATTTCTTCTGGAGCCCCCGAGTGAGCAAGCGCACCTTCCAGCCGAACAACCGTCGTCGCGCGAAGACCCACGGCTTCCGGCTGCGTATGCGCACCCGTGCCGGCCGCGCGATTCTCGCGTCCCGCCGTAGCAAGGGTCGCGCCCGTCTGTCCGCCTGATCCCGGTCAGGTCATGACGTCGTGCTGCCCACCGAGAACCGGCTGAGGCGGCGCGAGGACTTCGCGACCGCGGTGCGACGGGGTCGTAGGGCCGGCCGCCCTACCCTCGTCGTCCACCTTCGTAGCGGTGCCACGGACCCGCACGTGCCTGGGGAGAGCGCTCCCCCGACGCGTGCGGGTTTCGTCGTGAGCAAGGCCGTCGGTGGCGCGGTGGTCCGCAACAAGGTGAAGCGCAGGCTTCGCCACCTGATGCGCGAGCGAGTCGCCCAGCTGCCCCCCGGTAGCCTGGTAGTCGTACGAGCGCTGCCCGGATCGGGCGACGCCGACCATGCACAGCTGGCCCGAGACCTGGACGCCGCTCTTCAGCGGCTGCTGGGAGGGGGCGCGCGATGAAGTACCCGCTGCTGGCTCTGATCAAGCTCTACCAGTGGACGATCAGTCCGCTGCTCGGGCCGGTCTGCAAGTACTACCCGTCGTGCTCCCACTACGGCTACACGGCCATCGACCGGCACGGTGCCATCAAGGGAACGGCACTCACGGCCTGGCGCATCCTGCGGTGCAATCCGTGGTCGCTGGGCGGTGTGGACCATGTCCCGCCGCGCAAGCGTCCGCGGTGGCACGAAATGCTGCGTCACGCGTGGCGCGCACGCAAGGGCGGGCCCTCCGCCGCCGACCCGGCCATCGAGGGACAGACTTCTCCCACAAGTCAGTCCAGTCCTTCGAGCCCGGCCGCAGAGACACCGTCCCATGCCCAAGGAGCATGATTAGTGGACACGATTGCCAGCCTCTTCAGCTTCATCACCACACCCGTCTCCTGGGTCATCGTCCAGTTCCACACGGTGTACGGCGCCATCTTCGGCCCCGACACCGGGTGGGCCTGGGGCCTGTCGATCGTGTCCCTGGTGATCCTGATCCGTATCTGCCTGATCCCGCTCTTCGTGAAGCAGATCAAGGCGACCCGGGCCATGCAGACGCTCCAGCCCGAGATGAAGAAGATCCAGGAGCGCTACAAGAACGACAAGCAGCGTCAGTCCGAAGAGATGATGAAGTTGTACAAGGACACGGGCACCAACCCGCTGTCCTCGTGCCTTCCCATCCTGGCGCAGTCCCCGTTCTTCTTCGCCCTGTACCACGTGCTCAACAGCATCGCGTCGAACGACACCATCGGCGTGATCAACGAGAACCTGCTGCAGAGCGCCCAGAAGGCACACATCGTCGGCGCGCCCCTGGCGGTGAAGTTCACCGACAGCTCGTCGAAGGTGGAAGCGCTCGGTGCCTCGCTCACCGACGTGCGCGTGGTCACCGCCGTCATGATCGTCCTGATGTCGGCGTCGCAGTTCTTCACCCAGCGCCAGCTGATGACGAAGAACGTCGACACCACGGTGAAGACGCCGTTCATGCAGCAGCAGAAGATGTTGATGTACATCTTCCCCGTCATGTTCGCCGTCTTCGGCATCAACTTCCCGGTCGGTGTCCTCGTCTACTGGCTGACCACCAACGTGTGGACCATGGGCCAGCAGATGTACGTCATCCGCAACAACCCGACCCCGGGCTCCAAGGCCCAGGCCGAGTACCTGGAGCGCCTGACCAAGCACGTCACGCAGCGCAGCAAGGTCAGCCGGCGCCGTGACCGGGTCATCGTCAAGGCGATCGTCGCCAAGGGACGCGACCGCAACGAGTTCGAGCGCAAGTTCATCAACGGCCTCAGCAAGGCCGGTCTCGCGGCCCAGGCCGATGGCACTGTGATCAAGAGCGAAGCCGCTGCCGCCGCCCAGGTTGAGGACGGCGCGCCGACCACCGCCGGCACCCCGAAGCGTCAGCAGCCCAAGCGGCAGAGCAAGGCCCAGCGTCAGTCCGGTGCCGCGAAGGCGGCCGGTGAGCAGCACGAGCCGAAGACGTCGCTGACCAAGTCCGACGAACCCGAGGACGCCAAGCCCGCAGCCGTTGCCAAGAAGGGCGGCGCGAAGCCCGGCAGCGGTACCCGCAGCAAGGCCCAGTCCGGACAGCGCAAGGGTCCGCAGCGGCCCAAGTCCCCGTCCAAGAAGTAAGAAGGAGTCCATCCCGTGACGGAAGGCACCACCTCCGCCGCTGCCGAGGGTGCAGACACCCTGACTCGCCTGGAGCAGGAGGGCGAGATCGCGGCGGACTACCTGGAGGGTCTGCTCGATATCGCCGATCTCGACGGCGACATCGACATGGACGTCGAGGCCGACCGCGCCTCCGTCTCGATCATCAGCGACACGGGCAGCCGTGACCTGCAGAAGCTGGTCGGCCGTGACGGCGAGGTGCTGGAGGCGCTCCAGGAGCTCACCCGTCTGGCGGTGCACCGTGAGACCGGTGATCGCAGCCGTCTGATGCTCGACATCGCGGGATACCGCGCCCGGAAGCGTTCCGAGCTGTCCGAGCTGGGCGCCAAGGCCGCCGCCGAGGCCAAGAGCAGCGGTGAGGCCGTGAAGCTGAAGCCCATGACTCCGTTCGAGCGCAAGGTCGTGCACGACGCGGTCAAGGCCGCGGGCCTGCGCAGCGAGTCCGAGGGCGAGGAACCGCAGCGCTTCGTCGTCGTGCTTCCCGCCTGATCGGCCCGTACGTTCCCCGGCCCCGTCTGTTGCGCAGACGGGGCCGAACTTTGTCAGCCTGATAGTTCTGGTGGTTCTTGTGTCGGCGCTGGATGCGCCGACGCGGTACGGAAGGACGGTCCCCGTGACGGAGGCAGCGGAGCTTCCCCCCGCGCCCGAGCAGGCGCGCGAGGTGTTCGGTGAGCGCTTCGCGGATGCGGTGCGGTACGCCGAGCTGCTCGCAGAGGCGGGCGTGCAGCGCGGTCTCATCGGCCCGCGTGAGGTGCCCCGCCTGTGGGAGCGGCATCTGCTGAACTGCGCGGTTCTCTCGGAGGTCGTGCCGCAGGGTGTGACGGTGTGTGATGTCGGCTCGGGTGCCGGCCTGCCCGGCATTCCCCTGGCGCTGGTCCGGGAGGATCTGAAGATCACGCTGCTGGAGCCGCTGCTGCGGCGTACCAACTTCCTCACCGAGGTCGTGGAGCTGCTCGGCCTCGACCATGTGACCGTGGTGCGTGGTCGGGCCGAGGAGGTCATGGGGAAGATCCAGCCCGTCCACGTCGTGACCGCCCGAGCCGTCGCGCCGCTCGACCGTCTCGCCACCTGGGGCATCCCGCTGCTGCGGCCGTACGGGGAGATGCTCGCGCTCAAGGGTGACGCGGCCGAGGAGGAGCTGAAGAGCGCGTCGGCGGCACTGAGCAAGCTGGGTGCTGTGGAGACGTCCATCCTGCATGTGGGTGAGGGAGTGGTGGACCCGATGTCCACCGTCGTACGAGTCGAGGTCGGGGAGAGTCCGGGCGGCGTGCGCTTCGCCGCGAAGCGGGCCAAGGCGGCTCGTACGGGCCGTGCACGTCGGCGACGCTGATCCGTCCTGCGGACGAGACGTACTCCACACAAGCTGCCAAACCTATGCATGCCGGAGTGTCGCGGCAGTCCGGCCACGGCTGCTGTGCATCGTGTTTCACGTGAAACGTCGCTCACTGCTGCACGGCATCATCAGTCGTGGCCGCGCTGCGGCCGAACCCCGCGACCGTAAGCCTCTCGGTTCACTCGATGAGGGACCTGAGTTGTCCACAGAGGTGGATTTCTCCACAGAACGCCAGGCCTCACTGGTTCACGACCCCGAAGACATGGGAGGCTCTGTTCATTGCGAGCCTGAAGTCGAGGAGAGTGAATCCTTGCGGTCCGACGCCAACATCGCGGGACCGATGACCGATCCGGTCCCCGGTCCCCGTACCGAGTCGATGGGGGCGGATGTTTCACGTGAAACACCGCCTCCGATGGACGACACTCCCATCGGTCGTGCTGCCCAACTGGCGGTGGAGGCTCTGGGCCGCGCCGGCGAGGGCCTGCCACGGCCCGAGCAGACCCGAATCATCGTGGTCGCCAACCAGAAGGGCGGCGTGGGGAAGACGACGACGACCGTCAACCTCGCCGCGTCACTGGCCTTGCACGGCGGCCGGGTTCTGGTCGTCGACCTCGATCCACAGGGCAATGCGTCCACCGCGCTGGGCATCGACCACCACGCCGAAGTCCCGTCCATCTACGACGTGTTGGTGGAGAGCAAGCCGCTCTCCGAGGTCGTCCAGCCGGTCCCCGATGTCGAGGGCCTCTTCTGTGCCCCGGCCACGATCGATCTCGCCGGTGCGGAGATCGAGCTGGTGTCGCTGGTGGCACGGGAGAGCAGGCTGCAGCGCGCCATCCAGGCGTACGAGCAGCCGCTGGACTACATCCTCATCGACTGCCCGCCCTCACTCGGTCTCCTGACGGTCAACGCGCTGGTGGCGGGCCAGGAGGTCCTCATCCCGATCCAGTGCGAGTACTACGCGCTGGAGGGGCTGGGCCAGCTGCTACGCAACGTCGACCTGGTGCGCGGGCACCTCAACCCCGCCCTGCACGTGTCGACCATCCTGCTCACCATGTACGACGGCCGGACGCGACTCGCGTCCCAGGTCGCGGAAGAGGTCCGCACCCACTTCGGCGACGAGGTGCTGCGGACGAGCATCCCCCGATCCGTCCGTATTTCGGAGGCGCCGAGTTATGGGCAGACGGTACTGACTTACGATCCTGGTTCCAGTGGTGCCCTCTCCTATCTTGAGGCGGCACGAGAGATCGCGCTGAAGGGCGTGGGCGTCAGTTACGACGCGACGCACGCCCACATCGGCGTACAGCAGAACGACCCGAGCATGGTGGAGGGCATCCAGTGAGCGAGCGACGGAGGGGGCTGGGCCGTGGTCTCGGCGCACTGATCCCTGCTGCACCGACGGAGAAGTCGGTGGCCCAGGCCGCGGCGGGGGGCGCCGCTCCCACGTCCCCGGCGGCCGTGCCCACGCTGCCGAACGACCGTGGGGTCGCCGCAGCGAAGGTGACGACTCTGCCGACTGTTTCACGTGAAACGGAGGAGCCGGCGCAGCCCAGCGCTCCCGCCGCGCCTGCGGCGCCCATCGGTGCGCACTTCGCCGAAATCCCCCTCGACTCCATCAAGCCGAACCCGCGGCAGCCGCGTGAGGTCTTCGATGAGGACGCGCTCGCCGAACTCATCACCTCCATCAAGGAAGTGGGGCTCCTCCAGCCGGTCGTCGTACGGCAGGTGGGTCCCGGCCGCTACGAGCTCATCATGGGCGAGCGCCGCTGGCGTGCCTGCCGTGAGGCGGGGCTCGAGGCGATCCCGGCGATCGTGCGGGCCACGGAGGACGAGAAGCTCCTCCTGGACGCTCTGCTCGAGAACCTGCACCGCGCCCAGCTGAACCCCCTGGAAGAGGCAGCCGCCTACGACCAGTTGCTCAGGGACTTCAACTGCACGCACGACCAGCTGGCGGACCGCATCGGCCGTTCCCGCCCGCAGGTCTCCAACACACTGCGTCTGCTGAAGCTCTCGCCGGCCGTGCAGCGTCGGGTCGCCGCCGGGGTGCTCTCCGCCGGTCATGCGCGGGCTCTGCTGTCCGTGGAGGACTCGGAGGAGCAGGACAGGCTGGCGCACCGGATTGTGGCCGAAGGGCTCTCGGTGCGGGCGGTGGAGGAGATCGTGACCCTGATGGGCTCGCGGCCTCAGAAGGCTCAGCGGCCCAAGGGCCCCCGGGCCGGTGCCCGGGTCTCTCCCGCGCTCTCCGACCTCGCCACCCGGCTCTCGGACCGGTTCGAGACGCGGGTGAAGGTCGACCTGGGGCAGAAGAAGGGCAAGATCACCGTCGAGTTCGCCTCCATGGAGGACCTTGAGCGGATCCTCGGGTCTCTCGCGCCTGGCGAGGGCCCGGTCCTGCAGAAGAGTCTCCTGGAGGGCGACTCCGAGGAAGACGAGTCCTGAGCCTCCGGCAGGAGCCTCTGCTGCGCATCCGACAGAGCGGGTCGTGTCCGGTGTGTACCGGAACGTGGCCCGCTCTTTCCTTTCTGGCGGTATCGATGGAATCGCATCGTCGATACGATGCGTTCGGGTAGGGCGCGACCACCCGGGAGCACCTCTGAGACGGAGGCAGGGGCCATGCGAACGATGAGCCGCACCGGACTGGTGAGCGCCGGTTTGGGGCTGGGAGCCGTCGGTGGATTCATCGGCAGTCTCCTCAGGGAACGGAGCGCTCTGACAGCCGCCCGCGATGCGGCGGGCGAAGGAAGCGAGGAACAGCCTTCATGGGGCGTCGGCTCGTACCGCTCACGCTGGACAACCTTCAGGACCTTCCCAAGCGCTGCCGCACATGTGTCTTCTGGGAACTCGACCCAGTCAGCGGCGAGGCCGCGGTAAAGGCTGGCACGCCGGCGCTGGAGAAGGAGGCCTGGATCTCGGCGGTCCTGTTGGACTGGGGGTCCTGCGGTCGGGTGGTCTATGTCGACGAGGTGCCGGTGGGTTTCGTGATGTACGCCCCTCCCGCCTATGTGCCTCGCTCCACGGCGTTTCCCACGAGTCCTGTCTCCCCTGACGCCGTCCAGCTGATGACCGCGTTCATCGTGCCGGGCTACCAGGGGCAGGGGCTGGGCCGCGTGATGGTCCAGACGGTCGCCAAGGACCTGCTACGGCGTGGCTTCAAGGCGATCGAGGCATTCGGAGATGCGCGGTGGAAGGAACCGGCCTGTGTGCTGCCCGCCGACCATCTCCTGGCGGTGGGCTTCAAGACGGTCCGGCAGCATCCCACTCATCCCCGGCTGAGACTGGAACTGAGATCGACGCTCTCCTGGAAGGAAGACGTCGAGATGGCGCTGGACCGGCTTCTGGGAGCCGTGCAGAAGGAGCCGGCGCTGCGACCGCTGTAGCGGGACGTGGATCAAACGAATGGGCCAACCCTTCCGGGTTGGCCCATTCGTGTTTCACGTGAAACATGCACCGTCGCGGCGACGGCTCAGTCGCCTTACTCGGCGATGAACTCCTCGAGGTCGCGAACGATCGCGGCCTTCGGCTTTGCGCCCACGATGGTCTTGGCGACCTCGCCACCCTGGTAGACGTTCAGGGTCGGGATGGACATGACGCCGTACTTGGCGGCCGTACCCGGGTTCTCGTCGATGTTCAGCTTGACGACCTCGATCTTGTCGCCGTACTCGGAGGCGATCGCCTCGAGGGACGGCGCGATCTGGCGGCAGGGACCGCACCAGGCGGCCCAGAAGTCCACGAGGACGGGCTTGTCGCTCTTGAGGACGTCCTGCTCGAAGGAGTCGTCGGTCACGTTCTTCAGGGTGCCGGCCACGGCGGGCTCCTTAACTGGTTGGTGCGTGGGGCGGGTAGGGAGAGGTCAGACAGAGGTCTTCTCGGGCTCGGGCTGCTCCTCGTCCGCGAGGGCGGCGAGGTAGCGCTCGGCGTCGAGAGCGGCGGAGCAGCCGGTCCCGGCCGCGGTGATCGCCTGACGGTAGGTGTGGTCCACCACATCGCCGGCAGCGAAGACACCGGTCAGGTTGGTGCGCGTCGAGGGCGCGTCCACCTTCAGGTAGCCCTCTTCGTCCAGGTCGAGCTGACCCTTGAAGAGCTCGGTGCGCGGGTCGTGGCCGATGGCGATGAACAGACCGGTCACCGCGAGGTCCGAGAGCTCGCCGGTCTTGACGTTGCGCAGCTTCAGGCCCGAGAGCTTCGGGTCGCCCTGGATCTCGGCGACCTCGCTGTCCCACACGAACGAGATCTTCGGGTCGGCGAAGGCGCGCTCCTGCATGGCCTTCGAGGCGCGCAGGGTGTCGCGGCGGTGGACGACGGTCACGGACTTCGCGAACCGCGAAAGGAAGGTGGCCTCCTCCATCGCGGTGTCGCCGCCACCGATGACGGCGATGTCCTGGTCCTTGAAGAAGAACCCGTCACAGGTGGCGCACCAGGACACGCCCCGGCCGGACAGCGCGTCCTCGTTCGGCAGACCGAGCTTGCGGTGCTGCGAGCCGGTGGCGACGATGACGGCCTTGGCCCGGTGGACGGTGCCGGCCGTGTCCGTGACGGTCTTGATCTCACCGGTCAGGTCGACGGCCACCACGTCGTCCGGAACGAGCTCGGCTCCGAAGCGCTCCGACTGGGCGCGCATGTTGTCCATGAGCTCGGGGCCCATGATCCCGTCCTGGAAGCCGGGGAAGTTCTCGACCTCGGTGGTGTTCATGAGCGCGCCACCTGCCGTGACGGCGCCCTCGAACACCAGTGGCTTCAGCGACGCGCGCGCGGTGTAGAGCGCCGCCGTGTAGCCGGCGGGCCCGGAGCCGATGATGATCACGTTACGGACGTCGCTCACGGCTTGATTCCTCGTCTCTGGACTGCGTCGTTCGACCGGTGGGAGCTTCTCTCGGAACTCTCACCCCACCCAACGGATCCTAAGGGGCGCGCATTCCCACTGTGTCCGGGCACACGGAGATGCCGATCCGTGCCGGATACCACGAAGGGAGAAGACGAAGCACTCTCGCTGGGGAAGAAGACGAAGCTCACTCAGGAGGACGGGTAGGAGCGCTCCAGGAGGATCTTGCCGCGGGCGGTGGACGCCTGGGGATCCACACAGGTCGCGTCGACGATGTAGGCCGTGACCCGGGTGGTGTCGTCAGCGTCGGGGAGCAGCACGAGCATGGCCTTCTTCCCCTGATACCTGCCGTTCTCCACGGCGAGGGCGTCGTCGTCGCGCCCGATGCCGTCGCGGACGCAGCCGGGCACCACAGGCTCCTCGGCGACCTTGGGGTGGTTGCCGCCGGGGGCGGTCGCGGCACCGAAGGGCGTGCGGGAGTCGCCGCCCTCGGTCTTGTTCTCGGCCAGGAGGTCGGTGACCTGCTTCCGCAGCTTCCCCTCGGAGAACGAGTCCGCGGGGGTGGTCTGCGGGCCGCCCGCCGTGTCGTGGGGCGGCTTGTTGTCGCCGAGTGACGACAGCAGAACGGAGCCCAGTCCCAGGGCGGCGACCGTGAAGACGGTCCCCAGCACGGCGATCCTGCGGCGGCCGTTCCGCGTGCGGTCCTTGCGGCCCGGGCCGGTGGTGGAAGAGCGCGGGCGCCCGGCGGGCGTCGATGTTTCACGTGAAACATGCGCACCGCTGTCGTCCTCGGCTCCGGAAGGGGACGCGCTCACCGGGGCCCGGGTCTCGGCGGACTCCGGCTCCGTGGCGTTCAGGAGCGCCTCTGCGGCGAGGGCGGCATCGATACGGCCCGCGACATCAGCGGGCATGCGCGGCGGGCCCGGCAGTGTGCCGAGCAGCCCGCGGATCTCCTCCAGGGAGGCGTAGACGTCCGCGCAGAGCTCGCACGCGTCCAGATGCCGGCGTACGTCGGTGATCCGGGACGGTGGGAGGAGGCCCTCGGCGAGGTCGGAGATCTCCGAGACGTCCGGGTGCCCGGCCATGTCTGTCGTCGACGTCACGCTCGTCCACCTCCGCCCTTCACTGCAGCTGGGTCGCTCGGTCCTGTGTCCGGTGGTCCCGCTCGCTGCGGTCCCGCTGCGGGTGGGACGGCCGGCCCCTGCGTCCGGTTCCGTTCTCCGCCCGGCTTCATCTCCCCACCGGTGCCGTCCGGCCGGAGATGGGTGAGCAGCGGCAGGAGTCTGGCTCTGCCGCGTGCGCATCTGCTCTTCACCGTGCCGGTCGGCACGTCCAGGATGCGGGCCGCCTCCGCGACCGGGTAGCCCTGCATGTCCACCAGGACGAGCGCAGCGCGCTGGTCGGCGGGCAGGGTGCCCAGGGCCTCGATGAGCTGCCGGTGGAGATCGTTGCGCTCGGCCGGTGCCGAGGCCGACTCGTGCGGCTCCAGCAGCTGCTCCAGGCGCTCGGTGTCGTCGACGGGAGAGGTTTTGCGGGAGGCCACCTTGCGGGCGCGGTCCAGGCAGGCGTTCACCGTGATCCGGTGCAGCCAGGTTGTGACGGCCGACTGGCCCCGGAAGGTGTGGGCGGCCCGGTAGGCGGAGACGAGGGCGTCCTGCACCGCGTCAGCGGCCTCCTCGCGGTCCCCCAGCGTTCGCAGGGCGACGGCCCAGAGCCGGTCGCGGTGCCGCCGCACGATCTCACCGAAGGCTTCGGGGTCGCCCTCGACATGCCGGGCGAGGAGGTCCTGATCACTTGCACCGCTGTGCTCGGCGCGGTCCGCCATCGAACCCCCTTCCCTGTCGGAGCTCAGCCCGTGAACTTCACTTCGGTGATGGCCTGCTTGTAGCCCGGGTTGCTGTAGTTGGCGGGGTCGTCACCGGAGTACGGCAGCGCCGTCAGCCAGACCAGGACGTACCGGCTCTTCACCGGCTTGTCGACGGTCACCTTGGCGGAGGTGCTGCTCGTCGTCGCGGTGCCCAGCTTCTTCATGGAGCTCAGCGGGGTGGACGAACCGAGGGAGTCGGTCGCGTACAGCTCGACCGTGGTGTGGTCGCCGCCGTACCGCAGGGAGAGGGCCGCGGCCGACACTTCCTTCTCGGAGCCGAGGTCGTAGACGATGCCGACGCCCGGCTTTATCACCATCTTCGGGCCGTCCAGGTAGCTGCTGGTGCGCCAGCCCGTGGACGTGTTGCCGTCGTAGGTCTCGTCCACGTCGGCGGGGTGCTGGGCGTCGCCCTTGGCGACGTACTCCTCGGCGCCCTTGATGGCGATGGGCTTCGGTGCCTCGGACTTGTTGTCCTTGTCGCCGTCCTCGGTGTTCTGCGTCTTGTTGGGGTCGTCCGTCTTGCCGCCCTGGTCCATGAGCGCGTCCGCCAGCTGCCAGCTGCCGAGGCCCAGCGCGGCGATCAGGAGAGCGGACACGGCCCACTTCAGGGCCTTGCCGGTACGGCTCTGCAGCGGGGGCGGCGGGGCCGGGACCGGCTGGGTGGCGCCGGGGCGCGCCGACTGACGGCCGTATGTGCCCTGCTGGTACGTCGTGCGCTGGTACTCGGGCGGGGCGGTGAACGCCGGCTCCGGCGGGCGGATGCGGGGCATCTCGCCGATCGCCTTCACCAGCTCCTCCGGAGTGGTGCACGGCGACTCGTGCCGGGAGGCGGTGGCTCCGTCGTTGACGAGCGCGCGCATGGAGAGCTCGGACAGACCGCGGTGCACACCGGCCCGTACCTGATCGGGAGCGATGAGGCCGATGTCCTTCGGCAGTCCAGACAGCCCGTAGGCGTCGCTCTCGTACGGCCAGCGCTGGGTGAGCGCGGCGTACAGCAGGGCACCGATGGCCTCCGTGTCGGTGCGCTGCGGGGTGTCGGACGAGATGCCGCGCAGGGCGGCGTTCACGGCGAGGCCGCGGATGCGCCACTGGCCGGTCGAGGTGCGCAGGACGGCGTTGGGGTTCAGTCGCAGATGGGCGAGGCCCTCACGGTGGGCGGCGGCCATGGCGGCGGAGATCTGGCTGACCATCTGGTAGGCGTCGTACGGCTCCAGGGGCCCGGAGGCGAGGAGCGTGGTCAGTTCCGTCGCGTCGGGAAGCCACTCGTGGACGACGTAGACGAGGTCGTTCTCCTCCACCGCGTCCAGGACCTGGACGAAGCGGGGATCGCCCAGGAGGGCGGAGGAGCGGGCGGCGGCCAGCACGGAGCGGGCCCGCGAGTGGTCCGCGGGCAGGATGTGCACGCCGACGGCGCGGCGGAGTTTCTCGTCCACGGCCCGCCAGCTGCTGAAACCGTCCAGACGGGTGACGCACTCCTCGAGGCGGTAGCGTCTGGCGAGCTTGTGACCACTGTGCAGTTCGGGCGGCGAGGTCTTTCCGGGACCGTCGGTCCGGGTGCTCTCCTGTACCTCGTCGCTGTCCGTGTCCCGCTCCCGGTTCTTGGCCACCCCGTCGGCCGTGGACTGGTCCGCCTGTGCGGTCAGCGACGTCTCGTCGCTGTTGTCTGCCACGTCGACGGCAGCCGTACTCCGTTCCGCCACCGTCGTTCCTGCCTCCCCATCCATTGCGCGCCGGCCGGTATCCGTTGCGCGCCGTCCGACGCCGAAACCAATTGTGCCCACAGTCCGCCGCTATGCACGACACGCGGTGGCTGACGATGGTTGTGCGCCTACCCCCCGTCTCAGCGTCCCAGGCGCCCGCGGACCATGCCGACCAGCGAGTTGAGTTCCTCGATGCGCATGCGGCGGGCGGCGATGAAGAAGATCCCGAGGAGAACGGCACCGCCGGCGAACACCGCGGCGAGCGAGCCCGCGACGCCCTGGCCGAGCGTGTGGCCGATGCCGTAGCAGGCCGCGCCGCTGAGCAGGGCGGCCGGGACGGACGCGATGCACAGCCGGGCGTAAGTCCGCAGGACTCGGGCGCCGTCGAGGTCCCCGCCCAGCCGCTTGCGCAGCCGGCGCCAGGCGACTCCGACGCCGATCGCGTAGGCCAGTCCGTACGAGGCCGCCATACCGACCACGGCCCAGCGGGACGGGATGACGAAGTAGCAGACCGCCGAGGCGCCGGCGTTGACCGCGGCGACGATGACCGTGTTGTAGAAGGGAGTTCGGGTGTCCTCGTAGGCGTAGAAGGCACGCAGGACCACGTACTGCACGGAGTACGGGATCAGGCCGAGACCGAAAGCCATCAGCATGTAGCCCATGTTGGTGGCCTCGCTGGTGCCGGAGGAGCCGAACATCAGCGTGCACATGGGGATGCCGAGCGAGAGGAATCCAAACGCGATCGGCACGATCGCGACGGCGGTGGTGCGCAGGCCCTGGGAGATGTCGTCGCGGACGGCGCCACCGTCGCCCTCGGCCGCCGAGCGCGACAGGCGCGGTAGGAGGGCGGCCATGAGGGAGACCGTGATGATGGCCTGCGGCAGGCCCCAGATCAGCTGCGCGTTGGCGTAGGCGGAGACGCCGGTGCCGTCGACTGGCGAGGCCTTGCCCGCCGCGGTGGACAGCCAGATGACGACCATGGCGCCGGCCTGGTTCGCGAGGACGAACAGGACCGTCCACTTGGCGAGCGTGACGGCCTTGCCGAGACCCTGGCCCTTCCAGTCGAAGCGCAGCCGCAGCCGGAAGCCGGTCTCCCGCAGGTAGGGGATCATCGCCAGCGCCTGGACCACGAGACCGAGCAGGACACCGACGCCGAGGAGGCGCTGGCCCTCCGGCGGGATGGTCGTGACCTTCATCCCGGAGTCGGCGGCGGTGCCGTAGACGTAGATGAACATACCCAGCGTCACGATGATGACGATGTTGTTCAGGACCGGGGTCCACATCATCGCGCCGAACTTCCCGCGGGCGTTGAGGATCTGGCCCATCACCACGTGGACGCCCATGAAGAAGATCGTGGGCAGGAAGTACTGGGCGAAGGTGATGGCGACCTGGTTCGCCGCGGGATCACTGGCGATCGAGGGAGACATCACTCGGATCAGGACGGGTGCGCCGAAAACCCCCAGTGCGGTGAGTGTGCCGAGCGCCACCATGACGAGGGTCAGTAGACGGTTGGCGTATGCCTCGCCGCCGTCCTCGTCGTTCTTCATGGCGCGCACGAGCTGTGGCACGAAGACGGAGTTCAGACCGCCACCGACCGTGAGGATGTAGATCATCGTCGGCAACTGGTAGGCGACCTGGAAGGTGTCACCGAGGAAGCCGACGCCGATGGCCGACACGATCAGCGCGGAGCGCACGAAGCCGGTGAGGCGGGAGACCATCGTGCCCGCGGCCATCACGGCGCTGGACTTCATCAGGCCCGCGGCCCGGCCGGTCTTCTTGGGGGCGGGTGAGGCGGGGGGCTCCTGGGCGGACGTCTCGTCCACGGGGGGCGGCGTCGCCGCGGCCTGGTCGGGTGCCGCGTACTGGCCCTGTGTCATCGGGGCCGGGGAGGGGCCGGGGACCGAGGGCGACTCGTACGAGGGGTGGCCGCTGCTCTGCTGCTGGTCCCTGAAGAGGTGCGCGAAGGCGTCCGGCTCCTGGCGCGGCTCGCCCGCCTGGGAGACGAGGTCGTCGACACCCACGAACTGGGTGGTGCGGGGGTCGTCGCCGTACGGCAGGTGCCGGGTCGGGCCCTCCGGCTCCGGCGCGGGGGTCTGGGCCCATACCCGCGGGTCGGGGGCGTACGGCGACTGAGGAGGCTGGGCGTACATCTGATGCGGCGGGTACGTGCCCGGAGGGGGCGGCGGGTGCGCGGCGCGGTCGTAGAGCGCCTCGGCGACCGGGTCCTGGGCGGAGAGGTCCTGCGCCCGGTAGGGGTCCTGGGCGTAGGCGTCCTGGAGGTACATGTCCGCGGGCGGCTGCGGCGGCACCTGGCCGTGCTGGGGCGGCGCGCCCTCGGGCCCGCCGGACTCGGGGTAGCCCGAGTCGCCCACGGCACGGCCGTGGTCACCGTCGTACGGCGCGTTCATGGTTACCCCACCTCATCGTCCCGGGCCCACCGGCCACGACATCTCAACGGTCCACTCTCTCACCCGTGCCGGACGGGTCGGCGCTTTCCGCTGCGGTGTCCGGGGTCGGGTCACTCGGCTGCTCGGGGGCTTCTGCCCGGGAGCCGGTCTCGGACTCCTCCTTGAGACGGTCGCCGGGGGCCTCCGGGTGCTGCCGGGCGCCGACGGGGTCCTGCGGGCTGTCGGCGTCGTCGTCCGTCCCGGCGGTGCCGTCCTCGGCGGCCTCGCGTGCGGCCGCGCGCTTGCGCTGGGTGTACATCCGGAAGCCGGCGAGGACCAGGAGCAGGACGCCGCCGCCGATGACCAGCATGACGGTGGGCGTGACCTCGGTGACCTTCACATCGAAGGTGACGGCGGCACCGTACGGCCGGCCGTCCTCCGTGTACAACTGCGCGACGACCTTGGCCCGGCCGTTGGCGTTGGCGGACGTGGTGAACTTCACCGACTGGCTGTGGCCGCCGTTGACGGTGACCTGCTGCTCCTCGTAGGCGTCACCGCCGATCTTGAGGCGCGTCGGGTTCTGCGACGTGAGCCGCAGCTCCAGGTGCTCGACGCCTTGGACCAGGTTGTTCTGGACGGTCACCGGGATCGTGGCGCTGCGGCCGGAGAGCTTGGTCTCCGACTTCTCGATCAGCTTCACGCTGCCGATGAGCCCGTCGAGGTACCCCTCGATGCCGCTGCGGTAGGTCGACGCCGCGACGTCGTCGCCGCGCCACGACGTGGACATCTCGCGGTTCATGGCCCGTCCGAAGGGGGTCACGACCCGGGACTGGCGGGTCAGGATCACCTTGAACTTGTCGAGCTTGTCCTGCGTCTTCGCGATCTGCTCGAACGCGGCCTGTGGGAGCTCCTGGGCGCGCAGCGGGCGGGGATACGTGGAGGCCGGCGGCACCTTCGTGTTGGCCGCAGGGTCCGGCTTGGCCTTGGCGGCGGCGGAGAGGTCCTGCGGCTCGGACCAGTTTCCGCCTTCGAGGGCCGCCAGCGCCTCGGCCATGGCCTGGGCCTGGCTAACGGATGGCATGCGCTGCGGGGCGACGACGACGCTGCGCTGCTTGCCGGTCTGCAGGCCGAGCGTGAGGCTCTGGGCGAGGAAACGCTGCACGGCGAGCGTGGAGGCGGAGGCCTTCGTCAGGTTGCCGTGGAACGCCGTGGACAGCCTGGAGTCCGCGACGACCGCCGTGGTGCCGCCGCCGATGGGCCGGGCCGCGGAGGGCGTGTACGACAGGTTGTCCTGGAGGCTGTCGCTGCGGGCGATCACCTTGTCGGCACCCGCGGAGGTCGCGACCTTCACGATCGACGGGTCGACGGCGCCGTCCACGGGCCACGCGAAGTCCGTGGACGGTTTCACGTGGAGGATCGTCTCCACCGTGTCGTCGACGACGTCGGTGGCTTCCTTGAAGTGGCTCAGGGAACCGGTGACCTTCGTGCCGTGGTGGGCGAGCGAGGCGAGGTCCGGGTCGCCGAACGGCAGGGCGACGATGTCCTTGCCCGCGACCGCCTGCTGGAGCTCCGCGAGCCAGTTCTTGGCGATCTCCTGGCTCTTGCCGGGGGTGGTGGTGCCGTCCGCGCCGCGGATCTCGTAGCTCTTCGTCATCGCGTCGACGGAGGCCAGCAGATCCGGATCGACTACCCACGTGACGTCGAGGCCCTTGCCCAGC
Source organism: Streptomyces sp. SudanB52_2052 (assembly GCF_964272415.1). NCBI lineage: Bacteria > Bacillati > Actinomycetota > Actinomycetes > Kitasatosporales > Streptomycetaceae > Streptomyces > Streptomyces sp. SudanB52_2052. The sequence goes on from NZ_OZ186796.1 coordinate 4,646,538, forward strand.
GACACCATCTGGTCGAGGCGGCCGCCCGGCGCGATCTCCTCGGCCAGCTTGTCGTCGCGGAAGACCGGCGTCTGCTGCTCGTTCGACCCCGTCTCGGCGGCCATGTGGGCCGTGGAGACGAGCGGCCAGAGGAAGGTGGTCTTCGTCTTCGTGCCGGCCTCTTCCGGCTGCCACGGCAGGAACGTGCGCTGGATGCCGAGGACCTGGTCCCAGGGCTGCGCGGCGGTCTCCCCGGAGAGCGAGACGGCCAGCTGGTAGACGCCGTCCTCGCCGAGGTCCAGCTCGTCCACCGGCACGGAGATGTTGAAGGGCTCCGCCACGCCGGGGATGAGCTTGGGGAACTTCTCCGCGTACTTGCCGCCGATCTCCTCGCCGACGGGGCCCTGGACGTCGTCGCTCTTCTTGGCGAGGGTGTCGATGGACGAGCGGGTGTCGATCGAGGGTCCCACCCGCAGATCGACGTGGGCGTCGGTGACGGCCTGCTTGCCGTTGTTGGTGACCGTGCCCGACACGGTCACCGTGTCCCCCTCCGTGGGGGCGCTGGGGCTGAGCGAGTCGACCGCGACGGACACCGAGCCGGCGCCGGAGGCAGCCTGCGCGGACTCCTGCCCGGCCGCGTCGGCGGGGGCCGCGGCCGGCAACTGGAGGAGTCCGGCCAGCAGGGGCGCACCGGCGAGCAGTGCTCCTGTGCGCCGCAGCCACCGGCGGGCAGGTGAGGCACTGGTCCCCTGGAAGTCTGCCGCCTCGGCCACGCGCTCGCCCGTCCCTCGTCGTCGTCAGTGGTCGTCGGAATGTGCGTCCACGCATGGTAACGATGCGCGCTGAGGGGAAGTGCCGCGGTCCGCTCGACAAGATCGCGGGCTGATGGCGGGCTGTCCGGTATGCGGCGTATGGCGGTGAGCGGTCCTTTGCTTCTCGAGGGCGGGCCTTGTGCGCCTATTGACGGACGTGTCCGCACCGGTAATGGGGGAGCTCGCGGTCGCCCGGGCCACGTACCCTCTTCTGTTGTGCCGAACGCCAACGAAGAAAAGTCCAGTGCCCTGAGCCAGGTGCAGCACCGCGCGGTGAGTGAACTGCTGCGGGTCGCTCCTGTCGCCGACGACCTCGCCCGCCGCTTCCAGGAGGCCGGGTTCTCACTTGCCCTGGTCGGCGGCTCGGTCCGGGACGCGCTGCTGGGCCGGCTCGGCAATGACCTGGACTTCACGACCGACGCCCGCCCGCAGGACGTGCTCAAGATCGTCCGTCCGTGGGCGGACGCCGTCTGGGAGGTCGGTATCGCCTTCGGCACGGTCGGCGCCCAAAAGGGCGGCTACCAGATCGAGGTGACCACCTACCGGTCGGAGGCGTACGACCGCACCTCACGCAAGCCCGAGGTGTCCTACGGCGACTCCATCGAGGAGGACCTCGTCCGCCGTGATTTCACGGTGAACGCGATGGCCGTCGCGTTGCCGGAGAAGGAGTTCGTCGACCCGCACGGTGGGCTGGAGGACCTCGCGTCGCGTGTGCTGCGCACGCCTGGCACTCCTGAGCAGTCCTTCTCGGACGACCCGCTTCGGATGATGCGGGCCGCGCGGTTCGCGGCTCAGCTCGACTTCGAGGTGGCCCCCGACGTCGTCACGGCGATGAAGGAGATGGCCGGGCGGATCGAGATCGTCTCGGCCGAGCGGGTACGGGACGAGCTGAACAAGCTGATCCTCTCGCCCCACCCGCGCAAGGGACTGTCGCTGCTCGTGGAGACCGGCCTCGCCGACCACGTGCTGCCCGAGCTGCCGGCCCTGCGCCTGGAGCGTGACGAGCACCACCGGCACAAGGACGTCTACGACCACACGCTGATCGTCCTGGAGCAGGCGATGGCGCTGGAGGACGACGGCCCTGATCTGACGCTGCGGCTGGCCGCCCTGCTGCACGACATCGGCAAGCCGCGCACACGGCGCTTCGAGAAGGACGGCCGGGTCTCGTTCCACCACCACGAGGTGGTCGGGGCGAAGATGACCAAGAAGCGCATGACGGCTTTGAAGTACTCCAACGAGCTGGTGAAGGACGTCTCACGGCTGGTCGAGCTCCACCTGCGCTTCCACGGCTACGGCACCGGCGAGTGGACGGACTCGGCGGTCCGCCGTTACGTCCGTGACGCCGGCCCGCTCCTCGACCGGCTGCACAAGCTGACCCGCTCGGACTGCACCACGCGCAACAAGCGGAAGGCAGCGGCTCTGTCGCGGGCGTACGACGGCCTGGAGGAGCGGATCGCCAAACTCCAGGAGCAGGAGGAGCTGGACTCCATCCGCCCGGACCTCGACGGCAACCAGATCATGGAGATCCTGGGCGTCGGTCCCGGTCCGGTCATCGGCCGCGCGTACAAGCACATGCTGGAGCTGCGGCTGGAGCACGGGCCGATGGAGCATGACGCAGCGGTGGCCGCCCTCAAGGAGTGGTGGGCCGGCCAGGAAGGCTGAGGCTGTGAAACGGGGCGATGTTTCACGTGAAACATGACCCCGCGGGAGACAGAACATAGCGAGGGGCGGTGTTTCACGTGAAACACCGCCCCTCGCTGCGTCTGCCTTACTTCTTGTGGTCCTTCAGGCAGAGCAGGAAGTCCTTGCCGTCACCGCTCTGGGTGTACACGTACTGGAAGTCCTTGGCCTCGGCCTCGCACTTGCTGGACGCCATGGCGTCCGTGAGGAACTTGCCCTCGACCTTGGCGAGCACCTCGTACTGGGCCTTCGCGTCACCACAGTCGACGACCTCGAGGTCCGGGTTGTTGTCGTTGGTGCTGCCGCGGTGCATGCAGTCGCCGACCGCTGCCGTGTTGGCGTCGTCCCGGCTGGCTATGTAACCGCCGATGGCGACGCTCGCCACGGCGAGGACGATCACGATGTTCTTGATGGTCTTGAAGCTGAGCTTGCGGCCGGACGGCTGCGGGGGAACCGGGGCGTAAGGAGCCGCGCCCTGGGGCGGGAAGCCGGGCTGGCCGGGCTGCTGGGGGTAGCCGCCCTGCGGCGGGTACGGGGCCTGGGGCTGACCCGCGGGCTGGCCCTGTGCGAACGGGTTGCCCTGGGGCGGCGGAGTAGTCACTTGGGGGTCCCCCTAGAACATGGAAGAGTGACGCGAACATGTCGCGAGATAAGACCCACGTAAGGTAGCGGTCCCCACTGACACCCCAGTAGTCAGATGGGACTCTGTGGCATTGATGTGACACTTACTGGCGGCCAAACCGGCCCATAGTCACCGCTACTGCCGCGTAGATAACGGCGATCGTGATCACCAGAGGCACGGACCGGCCGTCCGGCGGCAGCATCAGCGCGGCAACGGCGGCCGCTCCGACGAAGAAGACGTTGAAAAGGACGTCGTAGACCGAGAAGATCCGGCCACGGAAGCCGTCGTCGACGGACGACTGGACGATGGTGTCCGTGGCGATCTTGGCTCCCTGGGTCGTCAGGCCCAGGACGAAGGCCGCGGCCAGCAGCGGGGCGGTGGCGAACGGCAGGCCGAGAGCCGGCTCCAGCAGCGCGGCAGCGCCCGCGCACACCACGATCCAGCGGCCGGGGCCCAGCCGCCCCGCGGTCCAGGGCGTCACCACGGCGGCCGCGAAGAAGCCCGCGCCGGAGACGCCCAACGCCAGCCCGAGCAGCGCGAGTCCCTCGTCCGTCGACGAGGTGAGCGCGTACCGGCAGAGCATCAGGAGCATGACCAGCAGGGCGCCGTAGCAGAACCGCATCAGCGACATCGCCGCGAGCGCCCAGGCCGCCTCCCGGCGCTGCGGCGCTGCCAGGTGACGTACCCCCGCCACCAGATCGCGGACGGTGCCCGTGATCGCCGTCCCGATGCGAACACGGGCCAAGGTCCGGTCTGGGCCGAGGAGTTCCCGCGCCATGCTCAGCGAGGCCAGGGCCGCGCACAGATACAGCCCGGCCGCCACGAGCACCACGGCGGCGTCGGAGTCCGCCACCACCAGGCGGACGACGAAGGCGAGGCCGCCGCCCGCGGTCGCCGCCAGCGTTCCGGCGGTCGGGGAGAGGGAGTTGGCGAGGACCAGGCGCTCGGCGTCGACCACCCGCGGCAGGGCGGCGGACAGGCCCGAGAGGACGAAGCGGTTGACGGCGGTGACGCACAGGGCGGAGACGTAGAAGAGCCAGTCGGGTACCGGACTGAGTATCAGCACGGCCGTCGCCGAGGCGAGCAGGGCGCGCAACAGGCTGCCGTACAGCAGGACCTGACGGCGCCGCCAGCGGTCCAGCAGGACGCCGGCGAACGGGCCGACGAGCGAGTACGGGAGCAGCAGCACCGCCATCGCCGAGGCGACCGCGGCCGCCGAGGTCTGCTTCTCCGGGGAGAAGACGACGTACGCGGCGAGCGCGACCTGGTAGACGCCGTCGGCACCCTGGGAGAGCAGGCGCACGGCGAGCAGGCGCCGGAAGCCCTGGAAGCGCAACAGGACGCGCAGGTCACGGACGACGGCCATGGGGCACAGCCTCACATACGGGGAGGGTCCCCGGGTCGTACGACCCGGGGACCCTCACAGCCCTGGCAGGAGCGATCAGTTGCGGCGCGTCAGCGCTCGACCTCACCCTTGATGAACTTCTCGACGTTCTCGCGGGCCTCGTCGTCGAAGTACTGCACGGGCGGGGACTTCATGAAGTAGCTCGACGCGGAGAGCACGGGGCCGCCGATGCCGCGGTCCTTGGCGATCTTCGCCGCGCGCAGGGCGTCGATGATGACGCCGGCGGAGTTCGGGGAGTCCCAGACCTCGAGCTTGTACTCGAGGTTCAGCGGGACGTCACCGAAGGCGCGGCCCTCGAGGCGGACGTAGGCCCACTTGCGGTCGTCCAGCCAGGCGACGTAGTCGGACGGGCCGATGTGGACGTTGCCCTCGCCCAGGTCGCGGTCGCGGATCTGGGAGGTGACGGCCTGCGTCTTGGAGATCTTCTTCGACTCGAGGCGGTCGCGCTCGAGCATGTTCTTGAAGTCCATGTTGCCGCCGACGTTCAGCTGCATCGTGCGGTCCAGGATGACGCCGCGGTCCTCGAACAGCTTCGCCATGACGCGGTGCGTGATGGTGGCGCCGACCTGCGACTTGATGTCGTCGCCGACGATCGGGACGCCCGCCTCGGTGAACTTGTCCGCCCACTCCTTGGTGCCGGCGATGAAGACCGGAAGGGCGTTGACGAAGGCGACCTTGGCGTCGATGGCGCACTGGGCGTAGAACTTCGCCGCGTCCTCGGAACCGACGGGCAGGTAGCAGACGAGGACGTCGACCTGCTTGTCCTTGAGGACCTGGACGACGTCGACGGGCTCCTCGGCGGACTCCTCGATGGTCTCGCGGTAGTACTTGCCGAGGCCGTCGAGGGTGTGGCCGCGCTGGACCGTCACACCGGTGCGGGGTACGTCGCAGATCTTGATGGTGTTGTTCTCGGAGGCGCCGATGGCGTCCGCGAGGTCGAGACCGACCTTCTTGGCGTCCACGTCGAACGCGGCGACGAACTCCACGTCGCGGACGTGGTAGTCGCCGAACTGGACGTGCATCAGGCCCGGCACCTTGGACGCCGGGTCGGCGTCCTTGTAGTACTCGACTCCCTGCACCAGCGATGCGGCGCAGTTGCCCACGCCGACGATGGCTACGCGAACCGAACCCATTCCGGTTGCTCCCTGTGTGTACGAGTGAGGCCCTCGGCGGGCTCTCACGTGGCGGTGTCGTCGGGCGTATCCGGACGGGGGTCGTCCCCCGGCCGGGGCAGGCCGCCCGACGCTCCAGATGTGGTGTCACGCGAACCGGGCTCCCCGGAGGCGGGACCCTTGAGGTCCCGCCCCGCCCGCTCGCTCTCGATGAGCTCGTTCAGCCAGCGCACCTCGCGCTCCACGGACTCCATCCCGTGGCGCTGGAGCTCAAGCGTGTAGTCGTCGAGGCGCTCCCGGGTCCGGGCCAGGGAGGCGCGCATCTTCTCCAGGCGCTCCTCCAGCCGGCTGCGGCGACCCTCCAGCACGCGCATGCGTACGTCGCGTGAGGTTTGCCCGAAGAAAGCGAAACGGGCGGCGAAGTGCTCGTCCTCGTACGCGTCGGGCCCGGTCTGCGAGAGCAGCTGCTCGAAGTGCTCCTTGCCCTCCGCCGTCAACCGGTAGACGATCTTGGCGCGGCGGCCGGTGAGGGGGACGGCCTCGGCGTCGTTCCCCTGTTCCTCGATCAACCAGCCGTTGGCGACCAGCGTCTTGAGGCAGGGGTAGAGGGTCCCGTAGCTGAACGCACGGAAGACGCCCAGTGATGTGTTGAGTCGTTTGCGCAGCTCATAGCCGTGCATCGGAGATTCGCGGAGCAGGCCGAGGACGGCGAACTCGAGGATCCCGGAACGCCGGCTCATCGTCGCCTCCTCTCTGCCGCGGTGCTCATGTATCCGCTCGATGTGTCGAGCTGATGTATCGACTCGATACATCACGACGATAGAACGGCCTTCCGCATGCGACAAGAGGGGGTGTGGTGAACGGGATCACATCACCGATTCATCGGACGCGAGTTGCCTGATTTGAGGTGAACTTTGGGGCTCGGCAGGTTTTGGCGGTGCGTAGTCTGTGCGCCATGCACATCACCGGGAACCAAGTGACGTCTGAGAGCGTCGTCGTCTTCGGTGTAGTACGGGTGCATGCGGGACCGATGAATGCGGAGCCGACCGCATCCGTACTTCGGGGGGACCGGAAACCAGCCGCCGTTTCCAGGCGCGCAGGAGTGCGCCTGCCCGAGGAGTAGTCGTTCGATGAGCGAGCACCGTCGCAAACCGCCGCAGCCGCAGGGAGGCGGACGTGCCGCGGCCCGACGCGGCCAGTCCGGCTCGTCCTCCGGCCGCCGCGCGGCACCGCGAGGCGCCACCGAGTCTCCGTCCGACTCCTATGGGTCGGGTTCCTACGGCTCGGGGGGTGAGGAGCGTCCGTACGGCGGCCGTGCCGAGGCCCGGCGTGCGGCGCAGAGAAGCGGAGGTGGCCGACGCAGAGCCGCCGAGCCGGCCCGTGGTGGCCGGCGCGCCGCTCCCGCCGGTCCGGTCGGCCCGGGGCGCGGCCGAGGGCGCGCACCCGTGTCCGACAAGAAACGGCTGATCGACTACCCGCGCGCCGGCAAGTACGGCTGGCAGCGCTGGGTGCCCTCCTGGAAGCTCGTCTCCGGCCTGTGCATCGGGTTCTTCGGCAGCCTGGTGGCCGTGGCGGGCATCGGGTACGCCATGGTGGGCGTCCCCAACGAGGAGAACGCGGCGGCCCTGTCGCAGAACAACGTCTACTACTGGTCCAACGGCCAGCAGATGGTGGCGACGGGCAGCGGCCAGAACCGGCAGAACGTCACGATCGACCGGATCCCCAAGGCCATGCAGCAGGCGGTGATCTCGGCCGAGAACAAGACCTTCTACAAGGACTCGGGCGTCGACCCGATGGGCATCGCCCGCGCCCTGGCGAACATGGCCCGGGGCGGTGACACGCAGGGTGGCTCGACGATCACCCAGCAGTTCGTCAAGAACACGTACCTGAGCCAGGAACAGACGATCACCCGTAAGTTCAAGGAGATGTTCATCTCGATCAAGGTGGGCACGAAGCTCTCCAAGGACGAGATCCTCCAGGGGTACCTGAACACCTCGTACTACGGGCGTGGCGCCTACGGCATCCAGGCCGCCGCCCAGACCTACTACGGCAAGGATGCGAAAGACCTCACGGCGAGCCAGTGCGCCTTCCTCGCCGCTCTGCTCAAGGGTCCGACGTACTACGACCCCGCGGGCAACGAGAGCCTCGACCCGTCGGCGAACAAGGACGCCAACCTCAAGCGGTCCAAGGAACGCTGGGGCTGGATCCTGCAGCAGATGCACAACGACAACAAGCTCACGGACGCCCAGTACCAGGAAGCGATCAAGGAGTACCCCATGCCGCAGGGTCGCAAGGCGACCAAGGGCATGAGCGGCCAGATCAGCTACCTGGTGGACACGGCCAAGAAGTACGTCCTGAACCACTCCAACATCACGGAGCAGCAGTTCGACCAGGGCGGCTACCAGATCAAGACGACCTTCGAGAAGAGCAAGGTCGAGGCGCTGGCCAAGGCCGTCAAGAAGGTCGAGGACGAGAAGCTCGATCCGGAGAAGCGTGAGCTGGACAAGCACGTCCAGTTCGGCGCGGCGTCGGTGAAGCCCAAGGACGGCGCGATCGTCGCGCTCTACGGTGGTGCGGGCTACGAGAAGGGCCACTTCAACAACAACGCGGACACCTCGGGCGTCCCCGTCGGTTCGACGTGGAAGCCGTTCGTGCTCGCCGCGGCCATGGAGCACGGCACCTACCGGAGCGACGGTCCCCTCTCGCCGCTCAGCAAGTACAACGGCAACGACAATCTGAGGGTCAGGAACAACGACGGCTCCTACGTTCTGAAGAAGGACAACACGCCCTTCCGCCAGAAGAACGAGAGCGACCGCCCCTGGGGCTACATCACCTTGCGCAAGGCGATGGAGCAGTCCGTCAACACCCCGTTCGTGCAGCTCGGCATGGACGTGGGGATGAGGAACGTGCGGGACGTGGCCGAGAAGGCCGGCATCCTGGACGCCAGCTTCGCCACGCTCAACCCGTCGTTCGCGCTCGGTACCTCGACCCCCAGCGCGATCCGCATGGCCGACGCCTACGCGACGTTCGCCGCCGCCGGCAAGCAGGCCGCCCCCTACTCGGTGACCAGCGTCAAGTTCAACGGGCAGGAGGTCGACGGCTTCGACAAGCCGAGGATCACCCAGGCGATGCCCGAGAACGTGGCGAACAACGTCACCGACGTGCTGGAGAACGTCATCCAGAACGGTACGGGTAAGAACGCGCTGGCTCTGGGCCGTACGGCGGCCGGCAAGACCGGTACGACGGACGAGAACAAGTCGGCCTGGTTCGTCGGCTACACCCAGCAGCTGTCGACCTCGATCGCGATGTTCCGTGAGGATCCCAAGAGCGCCAAGCTGCTCTCCATGAACGGCACCGCGGGCGAGGAGTCCATCCACGGTGGTGACACCCCCACCGAAGTGTGGACCGAGTACATGAAGGCCGCGCTGAAGGGCGAGCCCGACCTCGGCTTCCCGGAGGCCGAGAAGATCGGCGAGGTCCAGGACGCGGTGGGCGCTCCGTCGCCGACCCCGAGCCCGAGCGTGGAGCCCAGCGAGACACCGACCGAGTCGCCGAGCGCGACGCCCAGTGAGAGCCCGACGCTCCCGTCGCCCTCGCCGAGTGACACCTGCGGTTTCTTCGGTTGCGAGAACGACGGCGGCGGCCAGAACGGTGGCGCGGACAGCGGAGGCACGGACGGAGGGGCGAGTACCGAGCCCACGCCGACCGACACGAATCTGGACGGCGGCAACACCAGAGGCAATGGCAACGGAGGCATCTTCGGAGGCCCCGCCGGATAGCCGACCGATCGCCCGGCTTGGGTGTTTCACGTGAAACGTCAGGCTGTTTCACGTGAAACAAGGGCCGCCGCACCCACTCGGGTACGGCGGCCCTCGGCGTATTACTAGACACGTACGGCAGGATGTGCGGCATGCCCAGTGCAGAATCGACGCGAGCGAGCGTCCACGAGCCGGAGCCGGTGCGGCCGACCAAGGAGGACGAGGTCGCCGCGGCCGGCAGCGAGCTGATCGGCGGCCCGCTCGGGCGGCGTGCCCTGCTCGGGTCGTCCTGGTGGACTCCGGTGCGAGTGATCGCGCTGGTGGCGATCGGCATGTTCGCCCTCGGCCTGGTCCAGAAGGCGCCCTGCTACAACGGCGCCTGGTTCTTCGGCGCGAGCTCCCAGTACACGCATGCCTGCTACTCGGACATCCCGCACCTCTACCAGGGGCGTGGCTTCGCCGACGGTCTCGTGCCGTACTTCGACCGGCTCCCCGGCGACATGCAGTACCTGGAGTACCCGGTGCTCACCGGTGTCTTCATGGAGGTCGCCTCCTGGCTCACGCCCGGCAGCGGCACCATCCAGTACCAGGAGCAGTGGTACTGGATGGTCAACGCCGGGATGCTCATGGTGTGCGCGTCGGTCATCGCCGTCTGCGTGACCCGCACCCACGCCCGGCGTCCCTGGGACGGCCTGCTGGTCGCCCTGGCGCCCGCCGCCGCACTGACGGCCACCATCAACTGGGACCTGCTGGCGGTCGCTCTGACGGCCGCTGCGATGCTGATGTGGTCGCGAGGCCGGTCCCTGGCCTTCGGCGTCCTGCTGGGGCTCGCCACGGCGGCCAAGCTCTATCCCTTCCTGCTCCTCGGGCCGCTGCTGGTGCTGTGCTGGCGCGCGGGCAAGTGGCGGGAGTTCGCGAAGGCACTGGGCGGCGGGATCGTCGCCTGGGTCGTCGTGAACGGGCCGGTGATGCTCTTCGCGTTCGAGGGCTGGTCGAAGTTCTACACGTTCAGCCAGGAACGGGGCGTCGACTTCGGCTCCTTCTGGCTGATCATGGCCCAGAACTCCGACAACCCGCTCGGCACCGAGACCGTCAACACGCTCGCCACGCTGCTGATGCTGGTGTGCTGCGCCGGTGTGGCGGCCCTCGCCCTGACCGCACCGCGCCGTCCGCGATTCGCCCAGCTCGCCTTCCTGATCGTCGCGGCGTTCATCCTCACCAACAAGGTCTACTCGCCGCAGTACGTGCTGTGGCTGGTGCCGCTGGCCGCGCTAGCGAGGCCGAAGTGGCGGGACTACCTGATCTGGCAGGCCTGCGAGGTGGCCTACTTCCTGGGGATCTGGATGTACCTCGCGTACACGACCAGCGGAGACGCCCACAAGGGCCTGCCCACCGACGGCTACCACTGGGCCATCGGCATGCATCTGCTGGGGACGCTGTACCTGTGCGTCATGGTCGTGCGGGACATCTTGATGCCGGAGCGGGACCCGGTGCGGCGGTCCGGCGACGACGACCCGTCGGGCGGGGTGCTCGACGGTGCGGAGGACGTGTTCGTCCTCGGTCCCGCGGCCCGGTCCCGGCAGCAGGACGCCGTCCGGTTCGACGGGCCGTCGGTCGAGTGGGGCAAGCAGGGCGCCTCGGGCGGTTCACTCTGAGCGAACGGCCCCAGCGGCCGCCGAGCAGCCGCTCAAGAAGTCGCGCAGAAGCCGACGCCTGAAGCCAAGAGGCCGTACACGGAAGCCCGTGTACGGCCTTTGCGCTGAACCGCGTCGGTCAGCGGTCCACGATCCGGTCGAACTGCGTGGTGGTATGCCGCAGATGGGCCACCAGCTCATCGCCCACCTTCGGCTCCGGCGCGTCCGCGGGCACGAACAGGATCGAGACCTGCATGTGCGGCGGCTCGGCGAACCAGCGCTGCTTGCCGCCCCAGACGAACGGAGAAAGGTTCCGGTTCACCGTCGCGAGGCCGGCGCGGGCGACGCCCTTGGCGCGCGGCATGACGCCGTGCAGCGCCTTGGGGGCCTCCAGGCCCACCCCATGGGACGTGCCGCCCGCCACGACCACCAGGAAGCCGTCCGAGGCGGCCTTCTGCTGCCGGTAGCCGAAGCGGTCGCCCTTGGCGACGCGTGTGACGTCCAGGACCGCGCCACGGTATTCGGTGGCCTCGTGGTCTCCCAGCCACAGCCGCGTGCCGATGCGGGCGCGGAAGCGGGTCTGCGGGAACTGCTGCTGGAGCCGGGTGAGTTCCTCCGCCTTGAGGTGGCTGACGAACATGGTGTGCAGGGGCAGCCGGGCCGCACGCAGCCGGTCCATCCAGCCGATGACCTCCTCGACGGCGTCCGAGCCGTCGGTGCGGTCCAGCGGCAGGTGGATGGCGAAGCCCTCCAGGCGGACGTTCTCGATCGCGGCGTGCAACTGGGGCAGGTCCTGCTCGCTGATGCCGTGGCGCTTCATCGAGGACATCACCTCGATCACCACGCGGGCGCCGACGAGACCGTACACACCGTCTATCGACGAGACGGAGCGGATCACCCGGTCCGGCAGCGGCACCGGCTCCTCGCCGCGCCGGTACGGCGTCAGCACCAGCAGGTCACCGCCGAACCAGTCCTTGATCCGGGCGGCCTCGTACGTCGTGCCGACGGCGAGGACGTCCGAACCCAGCCGTGTGGCCTCCTCGGCCAGCCGCTCGTGCCCGAAGCCGTAGCCGTTGCCCTTGCAGACCGGCACGAGGCCCGGGAACTGCTCCTGCACGTGCTTGTGGTGCGCCCGCCAGCGCGCGGTGTCGACGTAGAGCGTGAGCGCCATGGCCGGACCTGGAACCTTTCTCGTGGTCGCCGTGTATCAGCGGTTGCCGTGTGTCAGAGGGTGCGGTGTCAGAAGTATGGAAGCACTGAACGTGACGTCAGCGGCGCGACATGTAGATGTCGAGCGCCTTGTGCAGCAGCTTGTTCAGCGGGAAGTCCCACTCGCCGAGGTACTCGGCCGCCTGTCCACCGGTGCCCACCTTGAACTGGATCAGGCCGAAGAGGTGGTCCGTCTCGTCCAGTGAGTCGGAGATGCCGCGCAGGTCGTAGACGGTGGCGCCGAGCGCGTAGGCGTCCCGCAGCATCCGCCACTGCATCGCGTTCGACGGCCGGACCTCACGGCCGATGTTGTCGGAGGCGCCGTAGGAGTACCAGACGTGCCCGCCGACGATCAGCATCGTCGCCGCCGACAGGTTCACGCCGTTGTGCCGGGCGAAGTACAGCCGCATGCGGTTGGGGTCCTCGCTGTTGAGGGCCGTCCACATGCGCTGGAAGTACGACAGCGGGCGCGGCCGGAAGTGGTCGCGCACCGCTGTGATCTCGTACAGCCGCTGCCACTCCTCGAGGTCCTGGTAGCCGCCCTGGACGACCTCGACGCCGGCCTTCTCGGCCTTCTTGATGTTGCGGCGCCACAGCTGGTTGAAGTTCTTGTGGACCTCTTCCAGGGAGCGGTTCGCCAGCGGCACCTGGTAGACGTAGCGGGGCTGGACGTCGCCGAAGCCGGCACCGCCGTCCTCGCCCTGCTGCCAGCCCATGCGGCGCAGCTTGTCGGCCACCTCGAAGGCGCGCGGCTCGATGTGGTCCGCCTCGATGTCGCGCAGGCGCTTGACATCGGGGTTCTGGATGCCCTGCTTGATGGAGGCGGCCTCCCAGCGGCGGATGATCACCGGCGGGCCCATCTTCACCGAGAAGGCGCCCTGCTGCTTCAGGTGCGCCAGCATCGGCTCGATCCATTCCTGCAGATTCGGCGAGAACCAGTTGATGACCGGGCCCTCGGGCAGGTACGCGAGGTAGCGCTTGATCTTGGGCAGCTGCCGGTAGAGGACCAGACCGACACCGACCAGCTCGCCGGTGCGGTCGTCGAACCAGCCGAGGTTCTCGGAGCGCCACTCCGCCTTGACGTCAGCCCAGGCCGGGACCTGCATGTGGCTCGCCGACGGCAGGCTCTGGATGTAGGCCAGATGCTGCTCTCGACTGATGGTCCTCAGGGTCAGGCTCATTCGGGGCGCTCCTCGGGCTGGTGTGTCCCCATGGGTTCAGGGGCTCCGGCTCTCGCGCGAAGCCTACTGCGCCTTGGGAGCGCGCCGGTTGGGCGTACGGCACCTTCGCCACGGCCGTGCGCGGCCGCGGCGTTACCCGGTGTTCGAAAGGAGTGCCCCGGCGTCAGTCGATGAGCCCGCCGAAGAGGCCGCCGTGCGCCATGCCCAGGAAGAACCCGACGCCCGCCGCGCCCAGCCCCAGGATCAGGCCGAACCGCTCACGGGTCGTCTCCGAGATCCACTGGCCGTACGCGCCGGTGAGAATGCCCACCAAGCCGGTCCAGGAGCTGAGCAGGTGCAGGTCGTCGTCGACCAGGGCCGTGACGAACGATGTGATGCCCAGCACCAGGGTCACCGCGAGCAGGGTGTCCTGGAGGGGGTGGGGCTTTCCGTCCGTGGCGAAGAGGCCGCCGGCGGTGTTGGGTCGCAATGCCTGTGCCATAGGGCACCTCCTGCGAAAGTCGGCGCATCGTAGCGCCATACACACCCGATGTGTACAGATTGGCTGCCCTCGCGACCGGATTTCAACCGCAAGCCGCTGTGCGGGTACTCTGTACCGTCCGCACCGGTGTCTGCCCATGTCACGGCAAGGGCTTCTCCACAGAACCCCTGATTGTCAGTGGTGGCCGATACCGTTGCCTACGCATCACAACCCTCCTGCCACGGAACGACCGTGGCCGCTGAGTCCAAAGGAGGTGGGTTCCACATGCGTCACTACGAGGTGATGGTCATCCTCGACCCCGACGTCGAGGAGCGCGCTGTCTCCCCGCTGATCGAGAACTTCCTCTCTGTCGTCCGTGACGGCGGCGGAAAGGTCGAGAAGGTCGACACCTGGGGCCGTCGTCGTCTCGCGTACGAGATCAAGAAGAAGCCCGAGGGCATCTACTCGGTCATCGACCTGCAGGCCGAGCCTGCGGTCGTCAAGGAGCTCGACCGCCAGATGAACCTGAACGAGTCGGTCCTCCGGACCAAGGTCCTCCGTCCCGAGATGCACTGAGCTTCCACGCTCAGCTGATCCCGGGATTCGAGTAGCAAGCAGCCAGAGCAAACCCGCCGAGAGGTTCCCCCATGGCAGGCGAGACCGTCATCACGGTGGTCGGCAATCTTGTCGACGACCCCGAGCTGCGCTTCACCCCCTCCGGTGCGGCCGTCGCGAAGTTCCGTGTCGCGTCCACTCCCCGCACCTTCGACCGCCAGACGAACGAGTGGAAGGACGGCGAAAGCCTCTTCCTGACCTGCTCGGTCTGGCGTCAGGCGGCGGAGAACGTCGCCGAGTCGCTCCAGCGAGGCATGCGCGTCATCGTGCAGGGCCGGCTGAAGCAGCGGTCCTACGAGGACCGTGAGGGCGTCAAGCGCACGGTCTACGAGCTGGACGTCGAGGAAGTCGGCGCCAGCCTGCGCAACGCCACGGCCAAGGTCACCAAGACCAGCGGCCGCGGTGGCCAGGGCGGCTACGGCGGCGGTGGCGGTGGCGGCCAGGGTGGCGGCGGCTGGGGCGGCGGCCCCGGTGGCGGCCAGCAGGGCGGCGGCGCTCCCGCTGACGACCCGTGGGCGACCGGCGCTCCCGCCGGTGGCCAGCAGGGCGGTGGCGGCGGCTGGGGTGGAAACTCCGGCGGCGGTGGCGGCGGCTACTCGGACGAGCCCCCCTTCTAAGGGCGGGTTCGCACCCACACTTCTTGATCACACAGGAGAAACACCATGGCGAAGCCGCCTGTGCGCAAGCCGAAGAAGAAGGTCTGCGCTTTCTGCAAGGACAAGGTCACGTACGTGGACTACAAGGACACGAACATGCTGCGGAAGTTCATTTCCGACCGCGGCAAGATCCGTGCCCGCCGCGTGACCGGCAACTGCACGCAGCACCAGCGTGACGTCGCCACGGCCGTCAAGAACAGCCGTGAGATGGCGCTGCTGCCCTACACGTCCACCGCGCGATAAGGGAAGGGTGACCGACTCATGAAGATCATCCTCACCCACGAGGTCTCCGGCCTCGGCGCCGCGGGCGACGTCGTCGACGTCAAGGACGGTTACGCTCGCAACTACCTGATCCCGCGGAAGTTCGCGATCCGCTGGACCAAGGGCGGCGAGAAGGACGTCGAGCAGATCCGTCGTGCTCGCAAGATCCACGAGATCCAGACCATCGAGCAGGCCAACCAGGTGAAGGCCCAGCTCGAGGGCGTCAAGGTCCGTCTGGCTGTCCGCTCCGGCGACGCCGGTCGTCTCTTCGGTTCCGTCACCCCGGCCGACATCGCTTCCGCGATCAAGGCTTCCGGTGGCCCCGAGGTCGACAAGCGCCGTATCGAGCTGGGCTCGCCGATCAAGACGCTGGGCGCCCACGAGACGTCCGTGCGTCTGCACCCCGAGGTTGCCGCCAAGGTCAACATCGAGGTCGTCGCGGCCTGAGTGCCGCGCTCGCTGAAGCAGTGAGCGATGGGGTCGCGCCCTGCGGGGTGCGACCCCATCGTCGTGTCTGCTGGGAGACTCTCTGTCTCACGTCTCCTGTTTCACGTGAAACAGCGCGTTCTGGGAAACATCACGTTCTTTGGAGCGCACCTAGTTTCACGTGAAACAGTCGGCCTGTTTCACGTGAAACGGTCAGCGGGTCGCCCCTGTCACGATCCAGCGGCCCGAGCGTGTACGGAGCCACAGGGTCAGCATCCGCACGGTCATCATCAGCGTCATCGTGGCCCAGAGGGCCGTGAGCCCACCGCCCCACACCGGTACGAGCAGGGCCACCGGGGTGAAGACCGCCAGGGTGAGCAGCATCGCCCAGGCCAGGTAGGGGCCGTCGCCGGCGCCCATCAGGACTCCGTCCAGGACGAAGACGATGCCGGAGATCGGCTGTGAGAGGGCGACGATGACCAGAGCGGGCAGCGCCGCGTCCTTGACCGCCGAGTCGCTGGTGAACAGGGGCAGGAACACCGGTCGGGTGATGACCACGAGGATGCCGAGGAGGACGCCGACGGCGATACCCCACTCCACCATGCGACGACATGCTTCACGGGCACCCTGTGAATCACCGGCTCCGAGGTAGCGCCCGATGATGGCCTGGCCCGCGATGGCGATGGCGTCGAGGGCGAAGGCGAGCAGGCTCCACAGGGACAGGATGATCTGGTGCGCGGCGATGTCGGCATCCCCGAGGCGGGCGGCGACCGCGGTGGCGATCATCAGGATCGCCCGCAGGGAGAGCGTGCGCACCAGCAGAGGCACACCAGCTTGAGCGGAGGCCCTGATCCCGGCGGCGTCCGGGCGCAGCGAGGCACCGTGCTTGCGTGCTCCGCGCAGGACCACCACGAGGTAGGCCAGGGCCATGCCGCACTGGGCGATGACGGTGCCCCATGCGGAGCCGGCGATCCCCAGGTCGGCACCGTAGACGAGTCCCAGATTGAGAGCGCCGTTGGCGACGAAGCCGGCGATGGCCACATAAAGCGGGGTCTTGGTGTCCTGCAGGCCGCGCAGGACACCGGTTGCGGCGAGGACGACGAGCATGGCAGGTATGCCGAGCACCGAGATGCGCAGGTAGGTGGTCGCATAGGGAGCTGCCGCGTCCGAGGCGCCGAAGAGGTCTACGAGGTGGGGCGCGGTCGGCAGTGCGACGGCGACCAGGACGGCGCCGAGGAACAACGCCAGCCAGATGCCGTCCATGCCCTGGCGAATGGCGGCCTGGAGGTCGCCCGCGCCGACCCGGCGGGCGACCGCTGCCGTGGTGGCGTAGGCGAGGAAGACGAAGACGCTGACGGCGGTCATCAGCAAGGCCGAGGCGACGCCGAGGCCGGCGAGTTGGGCCGTGCCCAGATGGCCCACGATGGCGGTGTCGGCCATGAGGAAGAGGGGCTCGGCGACGAGGGCGCCGAACGCCGGGACGGCCAGTGCGACGATCTCTCTGTCGTGCTGTCTCCGGCCGACTCGGCGGCGCGCGGGGGCCTGTGTCATGTGCATCAATCTAATCGTCCACAGGTAAGAGATGCAAAGCTTTTGCGGCCCTTACTTTCCGTCCAGCAGTACGCACTCCTGTGCACCATTCGAAGCGATCTTGGCCCGGTTGGGGAAGTTTTTCTTCTGCACAGCCGGTGGACGGTAAAAGTCCAGGTCAGAGCGGTGCCTTCAAGGCGGCCCAACGCTTGTTCACAGGCCTGTCCACCGGGTCGTGCACAGGTTTCGCGGAGTTCTCCACAGCATCTGGGCCGTCGTCCACATGGCCTGTGGATAACCAGATTGGCTGACGGTGCCGACAGGCCTACGGTGGTCCGGCGCCCGCTCCGTCCGCCGGTTTTCAAAACGCCACAAAACCGGCGTCCGTCAAACGGAGTTGGGCCTCTCATTTGTCAGTGCCGTGCCGTAGAAAAGAGGGGCATGGCGAGGTCTGCTGCGGCGGACGGGAGGAGGTCGCTCGGTGAGCATTTCCGAGCCCTTGGACGACCCGTGGGCCGACAGCGGTCCCAGTGATCGTCTGCCCGCCTCCCGCCGCCGTGGTGACGCATCCCGGGGCCGCGACGAGCAGCACGAACGCGGCGTTGACAACGGGGTGTGGGACGGCGGCTCAAGCCCGTCGTTCGAGCGGGTGCCGCCGCAGGACATCGAGGCCGAGCAGTCCGTCCTCGGCGGCATGCTCCTGTCCAAGGACGCCATCGCCGACGTCGTCGAGATCCTCAAGGGCCACGACTTCTACAAGCCGGCCCACGAGACGATCTACCAGGCCGTCCTCGACGTCTACGCCAAGGGCGAGCCGGCCGACCCCATCACGATCGCGGCCGAGCTCACCAAGCGCGGCGAGATCAACAAGGTCGGCGGCGCCTCGTACCTGCACACGCTCGTCCAGACGGTGCCGACGGCGGCCAACGCCGCCTACTACGCGGAGATCGTCCACGAGCGGGCCGTCCTGCGCCGCCTGGTCGAAGCCGGTACGCGCATCACACAGATGGGATACGCGGCCGACGACGACGTCGACGAGATCGTCAACCGCGCCCAGGCGGAGGTCTACGCGGTTACCGAGCAGCGGACCAGTGAGGACTACCTGCCGCTCGGCGACATCATGGAGGGCGCGCTCGACGAGATCGAGGCGATCGGCTCGCGCAGCGGCGAGATGACCGGTGTGCCCACGGGGTTCACGGACTTCGACTCGCTCACCAACGGTCTGCACCCGGGCCAGATGATCGTCATCGCCGCGCGCCCCGCCATGGGCAAGTCCACGCTCGCGCTGGACTTCGCGCGGGCCGCCTCGATCAAGAACAACCTGCCGAGCGTGATCTTCTCCCTGGAAATGGGGCGCAACGAGATCGCGATGCGTCTGCTGTCCGCCGAAGCCCGGGTGGCCCTGCACCACATGCGGTCCGGCACGATGACGGACGAGGACTGGACGCGCCTGGCCCGGCGCATGCCCGACGTCTCGGCGGCGCCGCTCTACATCGACGACTCGCCGAACCTGTCGATGATGGAGATCCGCGCCAAGTGCCGCCGCCTCAAGCAGCGCAACGACCTCAGGCTGGTCGTCATCGACTACCTCCAGCTGATGCAGTCCGGCGGGTCCAAGCGGGCCGAGAGCCGGCAGCAGGAGGTCTCGGACATGTCCCGTAACCTCAAGCTGCTGGCCAAGGAGCTGGAGATCCCGGTCATCGCGCTCTCGCAGCTGAACCGTGGTCCCGAGCAGCGCACGGACAAGAAGCCGATGGTCTCCGACCTGCGTGAGTCCGGTTCCATCGAGCAGGACGCCGACATGGTCATCCTGCTGCACCGTGAGGACGCCTACGAGAAGGAGTCGCCCCGCGCAGGTGAGGCCGACCTGATCGTGGCCAAGCACCGAAACGGCCCGACGGCGACGATCACGGTCGCCTTCCAGGGCCACTACTCGCGTTTCGTCGACATGGCGCAGACCTGACAGCCACAAATGTAGGTTCGTATTTCGCGTGTCCCTTTCTCATTGACGGTGGCCTCTGTTCGGCTCAAGGGACATGACGGTGAGACGAACTCGTTGTCCTGTTGTCCCGCCTTCGGGCACATGGGTCGAGTCGATGAGCCGGGCGGCCCGCCATCCGTTCCATCGTGCCCATACCGGTCACACGGGGCGGATCCCGCGTTCCTCGAAGACCTCGCGCAGGACACCGACGGCATTGAGCGCGCGGGGGAAGCCTGTGTACGGGACGGCCTGGATGACCGTCTCGATCACCTGCCGGGGCGAGAGTCCCACTCTGAGCGCGGCGTTGAAGTGGACCTTTTGCTGGGGTGCCGTGTCACCCAAGGCGATCAGTCCGCCCAGGGTGACAAGCTGCCGTTGCCGCAGGTCGAGCCCCGGTCGCGTGTAGATGTCTCCGAAGGGGAATTCGACGATGTACCGGCCGAGATCCGGCGCCACGTCGTTCAGGGACTCGATCACCTCGATGCCGTGCTCGCCGTCGACCTCGCGCAGTTTGTCCTCGCCCCGTGCATAACGGTCCCCGCCTGGCTCCACCTCGATCGGCTCGATGTGCACCCCTCGCTCCTCGAACACGGCGCGTGCGGCGGCCAGCGCGTTGAGCGTCCGCGGGAACCCCGCGAAGGGAACCAGGTGGATCAGCGCCTCCACCACCTGCGCCGCGTCCAGACCGACATGCAGCGCCGCGTCGATGTGGAACCGTAACTGAGGGGCGGTGTCCCCGGCGGCGGTCAGTGCGCCGATGGTCACCAACTGCCGCTGCTTTACGTCGAGTCCGGGCCGTGCGTGCACATCCCCGTACGCGAACTCGACCACGAAGCGCCCCAGATCAGGGGCGATGTCCTCCAGCGCCTCCACCGTGGGGAGGGCATCCTCGCCGGCGATCTCCTTCATACGGGCAGTGCCCCGCGCGTACCGCTCGGACGGCCCACGATCCGCACTGTCGGCCACCGCTGCGCCCGGCCTCGTCAGGGGTGCCGTCATCGCGCCGACCCCTCCAACAGCTCCGTACCGCAGGAGGGCCCGCCTGCCCCTGCCCGCCTCGTCCCTCGGCCGTGCGTCACGCCCGTCGTCCGCTGTCCCCATCCCGTTCCTCCACCAGTCGCTCGTAGTGCGCAATCTTGTTGTCGATGGCGTCGAGGCTGCGCATGACGGCCTCATACCTCCTGCTGACCTGTGCCTGTGTCTCCGCAACAGCTCCAGCCGCTCCCGCACGGTGTCGTTTCCGCCCCGGCGCAGCTCCGCGAACGCCAACATCCCCTGGATGGGCATCCCGGTCGTCCGCAGCCGCAGCAGGCCACTCGGTCGCCACACGACGACCGTACGAGTTGAAGCGCGCTTCAACGCAAGGGAGCCGTCGCAGCCACGGGCGCGACGATCTCCGGGTGCCGCCCCCCGCTCAGGGGTAGGACCGCGGTGAGCCGCTATGACATCCTCGCGGAGCTCGACGGAGAGGCAGTGCGCTTCGGCGGCCACGGCTTCCGGCATGCCGCCGTTCCGCTCCCTCGATCCGGCAGGTGGCGGGATCCCGGGGCTGCGCTGCCAACTGGCCAGAGAATGGGCGGCCGTTCCCGGCGCGTCGTCGTCCCCCTCTCCAGCACCTCGCCGGTGCCGGCGTCCAGCATGAGGTGCCTGTCCTGGCAAGTGCGGGCGAGCAGGCGGCGCTCGAACACGCCGGTCAGGGGCGGTTCGGCCACTGCCCCGCGACGAAGTCCCTGGAAGCGCAGTTCCTCGCCATCGGGCACGCGACTGGCGGAGTGATCTCCGAGGCATGGTGCCGCCAGATTTCTCCTGCCCCTGCAGCGAGCTGGGCGGGGAAGCGAACGAGGCCCAGCCGGGGTTCGAGGGCGTCTGGGGCGAGGGGCTGTCCGCCCTGCTGGCCTGGCGAGAGGCATCGGGTGTCCGGACCGGCTGCGGTCGTGGTGTCCGGCCGCTGCACAGCCTGGAATGGGACAGCCCAAGTGAGAACTACGACTAATGTGCTCGACGCGGAGACGCCGGGCCGGGTGGACTGGGATCCATGACATCTCAGGGAGAGCTGCTTCCCGGCACGCGTCGCGCGCTGCTGCACCGGATCGCTGTCGCGCAGACCGAAGGACGGGCGCCGTCGCTCGTCGCTGCGGTCGTGCGAGACGGGAAACCGGTGTGGACCGGTGCGCGGACCTTGGTGGAAGGCCATGCGCCGGACGAGAACGTGCAGTACCGGATCGGCTCCATCACCAAGACCTTCACGGCGGTTCTCGTCCTGCGGCTGCGTGACGAGGGCGCCCTGGAACTCGGGGATCCGCTGGAGAAGCACCTGCCGGGCACCGGTGTGGGGGAGGTGACCGTCGCCGAACTGCTCGCGCACACTGGAGGGTTGGCGGCCGAGACCCCAGGCCCGTGGTGGGAGCGGAGCCCCGGATCCCTGCGGCCCGAGCTCGCCGACGTGCTGGGCGTGCGGCCCTCGCTGTTCCCTCCCGGCCGCCGGTTCCACTACTCGAACCCGGGTTATGCGCTGCTGGGTGCGCTGGTCGAGGAGCTGCGCGGCGACGCGTGGGAGGAGGTCCTTCGGCGGGAAGTGCTCGAACCCCTGGAGCTGCACCGGACGAGCGTGCGGCCGCAGGCGCCGTATGCGGGTGGCTGGGCCGTGCATCCCTGGGCCGATGTGATGCTGCACGAGCCCACCGAGGATCTGGGGCGCATGGCCCCGGCCGGCCAACTCTGGTCGACCGCAGATGACTTGGCGCGGTTCGCTGCCTTCCTGGTCAAGGGCGACGAGCGGGTGCTGAGCCCGGAGTCGCTGCTGGAGATGCGGACACCGGCAGCGCCCCACGAGGCCTCGGACGTAGCGAGCGGCTATGCCTACTGTCTGGGCATGGAGATCCGGCGACGGGACGGACGGTCCCTCGTCGGTCACACCGGTTCGCTGCCCGGCTTCCTCGCCTGCCTGATGATCAGTGTCGAGGACGACGTGGCGGCGATCGTCCTGGCCAACTGCACGTCGGGCCCCCTGTTGTTCCCCGTCGCCTCCGACCTGGTCCGTATCGTCGCCGAGGCGGAACCGCGCATCCCGATCGCGTGGAAACCGCTGCGCGATGTCGACCCGTCCGTGCTGGAACTGACGGGTCCGTGGTACTGGGGGACGCAGGCCTTCGCGCTGCGCCTCACGGCTGACGGGATCCTCTCGCTGGGGCCGCTGTCGGGCAGCGGTCGTGGCTCGCGGTTCCGTCCGAACGGCGACGGCACCTGGACCGGGCTGGAGGGCTACTACGCCGGCGAGCTCCTGAAGGCCGTACGGCGGTCGGACGGGTCCGTGAGCCACCTGGACCTCGGGTCCTTCGTGTTCACGCGTCAGCCGTACGACGAAGGGGCTCCTGTGCCGGGCGGGGTCGATCCCGAGGGGTGGCGTGGGATCGGCTAGGTGGTGACACGAAAGGGGCGGCCTGTTTCACGTGAAACAGGCCGCCCCTTTCGTGTCGGTCACAACGGGAGCTTGAAGCCCGTGTGGGAAGCCGTGAAACCGAGCCGTTCGTAGAAGCGGTGGGCGTCGGTGCGGGTCTTGTCGGAGGTCAGCTGGACCAACTGGCAGCCCTGGTCCCGGGATTCCGCGATCGCCCACTCGATGAGCTGTGTTCCGAGGCCGCTGCCGCGCTCGTCGGCGTGGATGCGTACGCCTTCGATGATCGACCGGATCGCACCGCGTCGGGACAGCCCGGGGATGATCGTGAGCTGGAGCGTGCCGACCACGCGGCCCTCGCGTGCCGCGACGACCAGGTGTTGGTTCGGGTCGGTGCTGAGCCGCTCCAACGCGGTCAGATACGGGGCGAGGTCGTCCGGTGACTCGCGCTGCGCACCCAGGGGGTCGTCGGCGAGCATGGCCACGATCGCCGGGACGTCGTCTGCGACGGCAGCACGTATCTCAAGGTCTCCCATGGGCGCACCCTACGCAGAGCCGGCCCGCGCCGGGGTCGTCAGGCAGGCACCGGGGCCTTCAGCGTCTCCACGACTCGGACCAGCGGGGCCAGCTCCGGATTCTTCGCCGCCTCGTCGAGGGCCTCGCGCAGAGCGGCGTCATTGGTCGGTCGGGCCGCCTCCAGCAGCTCGAGGCCGGCTTCGGTGACGTTCGTGTAGATGCCCCGGCGGTCGGTGGGGCACAGGTAGCGCTCCAGGAGTCCGCGGTCCTCGAGCCGGGTCACCAGACGCGTGGTGGCGCTCTGGCTGAGGACGACCGCGTCGGCGACCTGCTTCATCTGCAGATGGCCTCCGTCGCCGTCATGCTGCCGGCTGAGCACGTCCAGCAGGGAGTACTCGCGCGCACTGAGGTCGTGCTTCGCCTGCAGGGCGCGCTCGATGTGGGTCTCGATCCTCCCGTGCAGCAGGGAGAGGGCGCACCAGCCCTGGGCGAGGGCGGTGAGCGCGGGGTCCGTCGCTGTCATTGGGTTTTCCTCCGTCCCGGAGTGGCTGACACCCAGGGTAGAGCAGCGCTGCAATAGTCGGCGGTTGCATATAGCCCGCGTCTGCAACTATTGTGAACGCACGCAAAGCGCTCCTGCAATCTTCTGGGAAGGTAACCCCTCCATGCCTCTCGCGCTTCTGGCCCTCGCGATCGGGGCCTTCGGGATCGGAACGACAGAGTTCGTGATCATGGGCTTGCTGCCCGAGGTCGCGGGCGACTACGGGGTGTCCATCCCCACCGCCGGATACCTGGTCACCGGCTACGCGCTCGGTGTCGTGTTCGGCGCCCCCCTGATGACCGTTCTCGGCACCAAGGTCTCCCGCAAGCGGATGCTGATGCTGCTGATGGGCCTGTTCATCGTCGGCAACCTGCTCTCGGCGCTCGCCCCGGCCTTCGCCGTGATGCTGATCGGCCGGATCGTCGCCTCCCTGGCCCACGGCGCCTTCTTCGGCATCGGCTCGGTCGTCGCCGCCGATCTGGTCGCCCCGGACAAGAAGGCCGGCGCCATCGCGATGATGTTCACCGGGCTGACCGTGGCCAATGTCGTCGGCGTCCCGCTGGGCACGCTCGTCGGGCAGTCCGTCGGCTGGCGGGTGACCTTCGGCATCGTCGCCGCCCTCGGGGTCATAGGCCTGCTCGGCGTCGCCCGGCTCGTCCCCGACATGCCCAGGCCGGAAGGCGTACGCCTGCGGCACGAGCTGGCCGCCTTCAAGAACGTGCAGGTGCTGCTCGCCATGGCGATGACCGTCCTCGGCTTCGGCGGTGTCTTCGCGGCCATCACCTACATCGCGCCGATGATGACCCACGTCGCCGGCTTCGCCGACGGCTCCGTCACCTGGCTGCTGGTCCTCTTCGGCCTCGGCATGGTCGGCGGCAACCTCGTCGGCGGCAAGTTCGCCGACCGGGCCCTGATGCCCATGCTGTACGTCTCCCTGGGGGCCCTGGCCGTCGTGCTGGCGCTGTTCACGCTCACCGCGCACGACAAGGTCCTGTCGGCCGTCACGATCGCGCTCATCGGTGCCCTGGGCTTCGCCACCGTGCCGCCGCTGCAGAAGCGGGTCCTCGACCAGGCGCACGGCGCCCCGACCCTGGCCTCCGCCGTGAACATCGGCGCCTTCAACCTCGGCAACGCCCTGTCCGCCTGGCTCGGCGGGCTGGTGATCGCGGCGGGACTCGGTTACACCGCCCCCAACTGGGTCGGAGCCGCTCTGGCCGCCGCCGCCCTGCTCCTGGCCGTTCTCTCGGCCGCCCTGGAGCGCCGCGCCGGTGCGCCCAGCACCGTCGTCACCGGGTCCGCTCCCGCCGAGCAGCGGGCCGCTGTCCACCACTGAGCGGTCGGGCCACCCCGACCGACCCCACTCTCACGTCCTCCAGGAGAACCATCCATGAGCACCACCACCGCAGTCGCCCCGCTGACCACCCAGGACGCCGACGTCCTCGTCACCGCGGCCCGTCGGGCGGCCGAGGCCGCCGGAGTCACCGTCAGCGTCACGGTCCTGGACGCGGGCGGGCACCTGCTCGCCTTCCGGCGTGACGACCGCGCCGTGCTGATCTCCGGCGAGACGAGCACCCGCAAGGCCTACACGGCGCTCCAGCTGGACACGCCCACCACCGATCTCGTCGACGCCGTGCAGCCCGGAGGCCTCTTCCACACGCTGCCCACCGCGCTCGACCGGCCGCTGCTGTTCATCGCCGGCGGTGTGCCGGTACACCGCGACGGCCGGCTGATCGGCGCGATCGGTGTCGGCGGCGGTGCCCCGGAGCAGGACCACGCCTTCGCCATGGCCGCCGTGGAGGCCCTCGGCTGACCTGGCCCCTCCACCGAGACCCCGACCTGGCCCCTCCAGCGAGACCCTGACAAGGCCCTTCAGTGAGACGGTGCCGGCTCCCCGACCCCCTGGGGAGCCGGCGCCGTCGTGTCGGAGTCCTTCAGCCCGCCGCGACCGTCACCGGTGCGAACCGCCGGCTCCAGTCTCCGGGCAGCTCGGTGATCCCGTACGCCATCACCGAGTTGAAGGCGACGGGCGCCAGACCACGCTCCTTCACCCACGTGAGCAGCTCTTCGTGCCGCATATCGATGTCGGTGCGCAGCGGGCGGTCGGTGTGGGCGGCGAGGGAGGCGATGAGTGCCTGGGCCACCGACGTGTCGCGTGCGATGAGCGGACCCACCACGTGGGTCTCCATGTTGGGCCAGGCGGCCGCGTACCCGACGATCCGCCCGCGCTCCTCCGCCACGCGCAGCTGGTCGGCGAAGGCGGGCAGCCGGGTGATGATGTGCGTGCGGTCGGTCCCGAAGGCCTGCTCGTCGAGCCGGAGGATCGCGGAGAGATCCTCGGCGGTCGCGGCGCGGGTGGCGACCTTCGGCTCCGGTCCGCCGGGAGTGAAGCGGCCGGACACCATCTCGGCCCGGCCGATGACCTTGAAGCCGAGCTCCTCGTAGAGGGGGCGGCCGTACGGTGTCGCGTGCAGGGTGAGAGGCGTGGCACCCATCGCGGAGACGACCTGGCGCATCAGCCGGCGTCCCACGCCCTGCCGCGCGTGCCGTTCCGCCACGAGGACCATGCCGATCGCCGCGAGGGCGGGGTGCTCCTGAGGCCCGTACTCGGTGACGACACAGGCACTCACGAGGCCGCCGTCAGGGTCGTCGATGCCGTATCCCTTCCCGGCTGTGAGGAGGAAGCCCCACTTGTGCTCCTCCCGGGGCCACCCCCGGTCCTCGGACAAGTCGGCGCAGGCGGCGAGATCGCGGAGCGTCAGACGGCGGATGGGCAGGGAGGCAAGGGAAGGAGTCGACACGCAGGTCAGGCTGTCCGACAGGGACCCCTGCCGTCCACCTCTTTCAGCGGAGACATACGAGCTTTTGGCCAGTTGTCGCCGCATGCACAGCGCGTGGACAGGTGCTGGTTGTTTCACGTGAAACACGTAAGAACAGCCGATGTCCGATCGAGACGAGGAACTAGCGGTTCTTGTCGCGTAGTTGACGGAACCGACGGTTCGCGTCGCGCCCGCATTCGTGACGAGGGAAGGGGGGACTTGTGTGCGCGGCGGTGGCCGGTAGGGTCGACTCCGGTTCGCGTCAGGGGTGAGGTGACCCGCCCCTGCGGGCCGAGTGCAGGGCAATGCAGCCTAACGGGACGGAGAGATCGAAGACCCGCGTTTCCGGTTATGGGACTGAGCCGTCCAGGCGAGTGGGAAGCTCGGTGAGAGGACTGCGGTCAATGTCACACTCTCCCCTACTTGTCCGTACGGAGCCGAAATACGGGTTAAATGTGGCGGCATTGGCCACGACACAGGACGGGAACGCAATCCGTCCACGGGGGAAAGCAGGCACCTTCCGACCGGGGAAGTGCGCAGACCGACCGAAAGATGCTCGAGGCGAGGCACACCATGGACGCTCCGACCACCACGTCGGCCGACAACGGCACTTCTGGCGGCGGGGGCGGCTGGTTCACGCCCCGCAAGAAGCCGACACCGGGCAGCGAGCCCGGTACTGCAGAGGGGCGTCGACCGGCAGCGATACGCCCGGTGGGCAGGCCCGCCCCAGACCCGGCAGCGCCGTCGGACGGCACAGCCGCGCCGTCCGACGCGACGACCGGCAGCACGAGCCCCGGGCCGGACCAGGAGCGCGAGACCCCGGACGCCATACCCACGCCGACCCCCACTCCTATGGGCTCGAGAGCCGCCGCGGCGTCATCGCCACGCCCCGCGCCCACGACGTTCGCCCCGTCTCCGGAGCCCTTCGCCGGCACCACCGCCGCTCCGCCCGCAAGTGCCGCGGCCGAGCCACGTGTTCCCGGCCAGCGGCCCGCTCCGAGAACGGATCCGGGGCCTGCCGCCTCCGCTCCGGCCGAGGAAGCGTCCCCGGACGCCGTCCTCATCCGCCGTGCCATGGCCGAGGTCGCGCCCGTGGCCGACAAGGTCACGTCGTACTTCTACGCTCTGCTCTTCGTGCGCCACCCCGACTTGCGGCCGCTGTTCCCGGCCGCGATGGACACCCAGCGGGACCGGCTGCTCAGAGCACTGCTCACGGCTGCCGAACACATCGACAACACCGACGTCCTCGTCGCCTACCTGCAGAACCTGGGCCGGGGCCACCGGAAGTACGGAACACGGGCGGAGCACTACCCGGCCGTCGGCGAATGCCTCATCGGCGCGCTGAGCAAGTACGCCGTCGGCGTCTGGAACGAGGAGATGGAGGCGGCCTGGGTCCGCACCTACACCACGATCTCCCAGATCATGATCGACGCGGCGGCCGCGGACGAACTGCGGGCCCCGGCCTGGTGGTACGCGGAGATCGTCACGCATGACCTCCGCACTCCGGACGTCGCGGTCGTCACCGTCCGGCCCGACCAGCCGTACCCCTTCCTCGCCGGGCAGTACACGAGCCTGGAGACCCCCTGGTGGCCCCGCATCTGGCGGCACTACTCCTTCGCCTCGGCGCCCCGCTCGGACGGGCTGCTGTCGTTCCACGTGAAGGCCGTGCCGGCCGGCTGGGTCTCCAACGCCCTGGTGCACCGCGCCCGCCCCGGTGACATCATCCGGCTCGGCCCGCCCGCCGGCTCCATGACCGTGGACCACACCACCGACAGCGGCCTGCTCTGCTTGGGCGGCGGCACCGGCATAGCGCCCATCAAGGCACTGGTCGAGGACGTCGCCGAGCACGGCGAACGCCGGCCGGTCGAGGTCTTCTACGGCGCCCGCACGGACCACGATCTGTACGACATCGACACCATGCTCCGCCTGCAGCAGAGCCACCCCTGGCTCTCCGTCCGCGCGATCATCGACGAGCAGGCGCACCAGCAGCTCCCGGACGCCATACGCGCCTACGGGCCGTGGAACGAGTACGACGCCTACCTCTCGGGCCCGCCCGGGATGATCCGCAGCGGTGTGGACGCCCTGCGGGACATCGGCATCCCGTCGGACCGCATACGGCACGACTCGGTGGAGGAACTGGTCACGGCCGGGCCCTGACCCGCCGCTCAGCCGAGGTCGGGGGCGTGCATGGCGCGTACGCCCTCGATGTTCCCGTCCAGGTAGTGCCGCAGGGACAGCGGGACGAGATGGACGGAGGCGATCCCGACCCGGGTGAAGGGCACCCGTACGATCTCGTACTCGCCGATGGGCTCGTCCACTTCGGGGCCGTGCCGGAGCGAAGGATCCATGGACTCGAGGCGGCAGACGAAGAAGTGCTGCACCTTCACGCCGGTCGCGCCGCCGCCCTCCCCGATGTGCTCCACGGTGTCCACGAAGCAGGGCACCACGTCGGTGATCTTCGCGCCGAGCTCCTCGTACACCTCGCGGTGCAGGGCGTCGACGACGGTGGAGTCGCCGGGCTCGACCCCGCCGCCGGGAGTGAGCCAGTAGGGGTCCATGCCCGGCTTGGTGCGCTTGATCAGGATCAGGTCGTCACCGTCCAGCAGAACGGCGCGGGCGGTGCGCTTGACCACGGGTCGGACGGTCATGGGTGAAATGTGGCCCGGCTGGTTCCACGTGAAACATCGCGAAATGTCACCGGCCGAACTCCCAGAGTGAGGCACGGCACCGGGCGCCCCCACACCCTCTCGGGACCTCTGTCCGTGCAGTCCGTCGCCCGCCTGGGAGCGGCCTCAGCACCAGTCGGCCGCGGCCCTCTGCAGCCATTCATGAGCCCGCGCGATGTGCGGCATGGCCATGGTCCCGGTGCGGACCACCAGGAAGTACGTGCGCAGCGGTGGCACCGCCGGCTCGTGCAGGGCGACGACGTCACCCCGCTGCAACGCCGTCGCGCACAGATAGCGCGGCAGCACCGCCAGCCCCGCGCCCGCGACCGCGCAGGCCAGGACCGCGCGCAGGTCGGGGACGACGACCGTGCCCGGAGCGGCCGGTCGGGAGTCGAAGACGGAGGCCCAGTAGCGGGAGACGAAGGGCAGTGACTCGTGCACCTCCACCACGGGCACCTGCTCCAGGGCCGGTTCCGGCTTGCGGTCCGGCTGCCCGGCGCCGAGCTGTTCGGCCCAGCGCGGGGCGGCGACCAGGACGTGCTCCTCGTCGCAGAGCGCAGTCGCCGTGAGCAGGGCACCGCGTGGCCGGGCCGTGCTGATGGCCAGATCGTGATGCCCGGCGGAAAGCCCTTCCAGCGTTTCCTCGGCGTTTCCGAAGGAGGCGCGCAGGGCGAATCCCTGGCCGTCCTCGCCGGTCAGCTCCGTGAGCGCGGGCAGGGCTCGTTCGGCGGTGAACTCCGGCGGTCCGGCGAGGTGCAGCGTCCGTAAGGAGGAGTCGTCGTCGAGGCCGGTCTCGGTGATCTCCACCAGAGCGTCGAGATGCGGGGCGGCCTTGTGGGCGAGTTCGTCGCCGATGCTCGTCGGGGTCACGCCGCGGGCCTGCCGCAGGAACAAGGGGCGGCCCAGTTGCCGTTCGAGCGTCCTGATCTGCGAGGTGACGGCCGGCTGGGACAGACCGAGCAGGGCGGCGGCGCGGGTGAAGGAGCCGGCCCGGTGCACGGTCACGAAGGTCCGCAGCAAGGCCAGATCCACCGCGCACACTCCCCTCTTCGGCCCCGCTCCCAGCCCCCCGGCCGCGCCCAACTATAAATAAGTCGATAGGTCTCTGTCGCTACTGTGATTGGACACTGACAGAGAGTCAACTAGCCTTGGTCGCGCGGTTCTTGCGCGCGGAACCGGGGGACGGTCCGAGCCACGAGGGGGGAGGTTCGGACCGTCCGTCTTTCGTATGCCGATCCAGCCGACCGCGCAAGCGCTGTCAGTGCCACGTCGTACGGTTCGGGCAGGGAGCCACCGCCGGGTGCGGGAGTACAGGCCTACTACGCCGAGTCGGCGGAGCGGCTGGCGACGGTGTACGAGAGCGTTCGGTTCGAGTCGGTGCACGGGGCGCTGCCGGAGTCGCCCGCGCGGGTCCTGGACGTCGGCGCGGGGACCGGTCGGGACGCGGCGGCGCTCGCCGGGCGGGGCTTCACGGTCGACGCCGTGGAACCGGTGACGGAGCTCCGGCGCGTGGCCGAGCGGCTGCACCAAGGCACCGGGGTGACGTGGCGGGCGGGCGCGCTCCCCTCCTTGCACGGCGTCCAGGGGCCGTACGACGCGGTGTTGCTGTCCGCGGTGTGGATGCATCTCCGGCCGGAGGAGCGCCCCGTCGCGATGCGGCGCCTGGCGGGGCTGCTGGCGTCGGGCGGCATCCTGCTGATCACTGGAGTCCGACAGTCCGCCGAGCGAGGCCGTCAGTCCGCCGACGCGTCCAGCGCGCGCAGGAGGTCCGCCACCAGGTCCTCCGGATCCTCGGCACCGACCGACAGGCGGATGAAGCCCTCCGGCACCGAGTCCCCGCCCCAGCGTCCTCGCCGTTCGGCCGTGGACCGCACTCCGCCGAAGCTCGTCGCGTCGTCCACGAGCCGCAGCGCCTCCAGGAAGCGGTCGGCACGCGCGCGCGTGGGCAGCGTGAACGACACCACGGACCCATAGCGCCGCATCTGCTGTGAGGCGATCCTGTGCGCGGGGTCGTCGGGGAGCCCCGGGTAGCGCAGCGCGGTCACCTCGGGCCGCTCGCGCAGTACCTCGGCGACGGCCAGGGCGGTCGCGCTCTGCCGGTCGACCCGCATCTGGAGCGTCGCGATCGAACGGTGTGCGAGCCAGGCTTCCATGGGCCCGGGAATCGCCCCGACGATCTTCCGCCAGCGGCGTACGGCGGCCATGGCCTGGGCGTCCCGGCCGACGACATAGCCCAGGAGGACGTCGCCGTGGCCGGTCAGCTGCTTGGTTCCGCTCGCCACCGCGAAGTCGGCGCCCAGCTCCAGAGGGCGCTGGCCCAGCGGTGTCGCGAGGGTGTTGTCGACGGCCACGACGGCACCACGCGCGTGTGCCGCCTCGGCGAGCCGCCGGATGTCGCACACGTCGAGCCCGGGGTTCGACGGCGTCTCGATCCACAGCAGCTTCGCGCCGTCGAGGACGTCGAGCTGGGCGTCGCCGCCGGTCGGCGCGGTGCGCACCTCGATGCCGTACGCCTCCAGCTGGGCACGGACCAGGGGCAGCGCCTGGTAGCCGTCGTCGGGCAGGACGCAGACGTCCCCGGTGCGCAACTGGGAGAACAGCACCGCCGAGATCGCGGCCATGCCCGAGGCGAAGACGAGCGTCTCGGCACCGTCCTGGCCGGGCGCCTCAAGCTCGCCGACGGCGCGCTCCAGCAGCGTCCACGTCGGGTTCTCGTCGCGGCCGTAAGTGTAGGGACCGGTCGGGTCGCCCGGCAGGTGGTAGTGGGCGGCGAACACGGGCCCGGGCAGGGTGGGCTCGTACTTGACCGCCTCGGGCAGCCCGGCCCGCACCGCCCGCGTACCGTCACCGACACCGACGGCGACCCGGCTCACGCCGCCTGTCACCTGACCTGCATCGCCTGTCACCTGACGCGCGTCACCCGCGTCGCCCGTCGCCCCGCCCCCGTCACCCGTCGCGGATTCACTCATGCCGCCTGTCCCTCCACACCCTCACGCACCGCCGCGAGCAGACCGGCGCTCGCGGCCTCCACCATCTCAAGGCACTCCTCGAAACCGTCCGCACCCCCGTAGTAGGGATCCGGTACGTCGAGGTCGTCCCCGGCGGCCGGGTCGTAGGAGCGCAGCAGCCGCACCTTCTGGGCGTCCTGTTCCGTGGGTGCGAGGCGCCGCAGCGCCCTGAGGTGGCCGGTGTCGAGGGCGACGACCAGGTCGAGGCGGGCGAACCAGGACGGCTGGAACTGCCGGGCCGTGTGGCCGCAGGCGTAGCCGTTCTCCTCCAGGACGGCCACCGTGCGCGGGTCGGCGCCGTCGCCCTCGTGCCAGCCGCCCGTGCCGGCGCTGTCGACCTCCACCAGACCGTCGAGTCCGGCCTCCGCCACACGCGCGCGGAAGACGACCTCGGCCATCGGGGACCGGCAGATGTTGCCCGTGCAGACGAAGCAGACGCGGTACGTCATGCGCCCTCAGTCCCCGTCCGGCAGGACGACGTGCAGCGCCCAGGAGACGACCGAGATGATCAGACCGCCCAGGACGGCCGTCCAGAAGCCCTCCACGTGAAAGCTCAGGTCGAGCTTGTCGGCCAGCCACGATGTGAGCAGCAGCATCAACGCGTTGACGACCAGGGTGAACAGTCCGAGCGTCAGGATCAGCAGCGGCAGGCTGAGGAGCTTGACGACCGGCTTGACCAGGAAGTTCACCAGGCCGAAGATCAGCGCGACCACGATCAGGGTGCCGACCTTCTTGCCCGTGCTGTCACCGGTCAGGGTGATCTTGTCGAGCAGCCATACGGCGACCGCCAGGGCACCCGCGTTGGCGATCGTCTTGACTACGAAATTCTTCATGTGTCTGATCGTGGCAGACCTGATCGGACATGGGCACAAGAGGCAGGGGCGGACAAGGCGATGAAGGCATTCCGGCTGGACGAACTGGAGGCGGAGCGCGCCGCCAACGAGGGCGCCTACCTGCAGTTTCTCCGGGAGCAGAACATGTCGGTCGGCCTGTACGCCCTGGACGCGGGCGAGCAGGATCCACAGAAGCCGCACAATCAGGACGAGGTCTACTTCGTTGTGAGCGGCCGTGCCGCGATCACCGTCGGACTGGAGACGACCCAGGTGGCGCGCGGCAGCGTCGTGTACGTACCGGCGGGGGTCGCCCACAAGTTCCACCACATCACCGAGGACCTCAGGGTGCTGGTGGTCTTCTCTCCGCCCGAGAGCTGAGGGGCCGCCTCCGGGTTCCCTAGGGGACCGGTCAGGGGAGGACAAGGGGTGCGAGGGCCCCGCGAGGCACCCTCCCGGACCTAGCATCGAGTGCAGGACACCAGAGATCCAGAAGGACCGACAGGACCCGGCACTCGAACGGGTGGAGAGGTAAGGACGAGGGCGATGCGAGAGATCTTCGCGGGACTGCCGTGGTGGGTGAAGTGGGTCGCGGTGCCGGTCATCGCCCTCGTCGTGTTCGGCGGGCTGATAGCCAGCGTGGTGGGCTTCGTCATCGGACTGCTCTTCAAGGTGCTGGTCTTCGTGGCGCTGGTCGGCGGACTGATCTACGTCGTACGGAAGTTCACTTCCAGCTCCTCGTCGCGCAGCGACTGGTGAGACCGGTGGGAAACCGGTGGGGGTAGCGGGAAACGCCTGGAATCACCGGTTCCCTCGCCCGAGGGAAGTTTCCCCGCGGGGCCGTCTGCGCGCGGTGGCAGACGAATAGAGTCCGGAACTCGACGCGGGGACATCCCCGCGAGTGGCGTACACCCCCACCCGTGTCCATCGGCACGGGCTGCCCCCTCGCGTTTCGGGAGTGCCCCTTGGCTCCGGCTGACATCGCCCCTGTCCACCTCCACACTGTCCCCGCGCAACCCCGCTCGGCGGCACCCCCCGAGCCACCATCCGCCGTCACGCCCCCGCCCCCGCCTCCGGCGACCCTCATCGGCTCCGTCCAGCGCGCGATGCGCCTGCTGGAGACCGTCGCCGAGCACGAGTACGGCGCCCCCGCCAAGCAACTGGCCCGCGAGACCGGGCTGGCCCTGCCCACGACCTACCACCTGCTGCGCACTCTCGTGCACGAGGGCTATCTGCGCCGCGACAAGGGGCTGTTCTTCCTCGGTGATGCGGCCGAGCGGCTGAGCAGCAGCGGGGCACGGCAGAAACGTCGCAGCACGGTCGTCGACGCACTCGCGCACTGGCGGGACCTGCTCGGCGTCCCGGTGTACTACGCGGCGTACCGCGAGGGCGAGATCGAGGTCATGTGCGTCTCCGACACCCCGGGCAACCCGGCGGTGGAGGAGTGGGCCGACTTCCGGGAGACCGGGCACGCGCACGCCATCGGGCAGTGCCTGCTGTCCCAGCTGGACGAGGACGCCCGCCGCGACCACCTCGACCGCTACCCGGTGCGGCCCCTCACCCCGTACACGGTGCGGGACAACCACAGTCTGCTCCGGCGCCTGGAACGGGTGCGGCGGATGGAGCCGGTGACCGAGCGTCAGGAGTACGCCCTGGGCGCGGTCTGCGCGGCGATCCCCCTCACCCTCGGCACCACGGCCGCGACGATGGCCATCTCCCTGCCCGCTCACCAGGAGGACCGGCTGCTGCCCGCGGCCCGTCAGTTGCAGAGCGAGATCGGTCGCAGGCTCGGGACGCTCGCGCTCTCTATCAGTATGTGAAAACTCACTCCTTGTGATCTGCTGTGTACGTTCAGCAAGATTCCACCAAGTGTCAGAGGTTCGTTCCCGGCCAGTCCACGGCGAATGACGGGGTTATCGATGCGCGAGTCCGTACAGGCAGAGGTCATGATGAGTTTTCTCGTGTCCGAGGAGCTCTCCTTCCGCATTCCGGTGGAGCTGCGCTATGAGACCAGTGATCCCTATGCCGTCCGGCTGACCTTCCACTTGCCCGGTGATGCCCCCGTGACGTGGGCTTTCGGGCGGGAGTTGCTGATCGACGGGGTCGGCCGCCCGTGCGGTGAGGGCGATGTGCGGGTGACTCCCGTCGAGCCGGACGCGCTCGGCGAGGTGCTGATCAGGCTTCAGGTGGGAAGCGACCAGGCGTTGTTCAGGTCCTCGACGGCACCGCTCGTCGCGTTCCTCGACCGCACCGACAAGTTGGTGCCCCTCGGCCAGGAGGGCTCGCTCGCCGACTTCGACGCCCACCTCGACGAGGCCCTGGACCGCATCCTGGCGGAACAGGGCGCCGGGTGAGGCATCGGCCGGCGGCACCGTGGAGTAACGCTTCACCGGATGCCGCCGGGCTGTGCAGGAACGCTTCTCCCTGCGATGTGACAAGTAAGGCGTGCTGGGCGCAGAGGCGTCAGCGCTTGCGGCGCCGGCCACCCTTCCCCCCGCGGGCCGGGACCGCTGAGGCCTCCGCGGCAGGCTCCGCTCCCGTGCGGTCGGCCGAGACGACGAGCGCGGCCAGGGCCGTGGTGACCGGCACCGAGGCGACCAGGCCGATCGAACCGATCAACGTCCGCACGATCTCCTCCGCGACCAGCTCGCTGTTGGCGACGGTCCCCACACTGCTCTGCGCGATGGAGAACAGCAGCAGCAGCGGCAGCGCGGCACCCGCATAGGCGAGGACCAGCGTGTTCACGACCGAGGCGATGTGGTCGCGGCCGATCCGGATGCCCGCGCGGTAGAGCCCGCGCCAGCCCATCGACGGGTTGGCCTCGTGCAGCTCCCAGACCGCCGACGTCTGCGTGACCGTCACGTCGTCGAGCACACCGAGCGAACCGATGATGACGCCGGCGAGCAGCAGACCGCTCATGTCGATCGTCGGGTAGAGGCCGTGGATCAGACCGGTGTTGTCGTCGGTGTTGCCGGTGAGCGCGGCCCAGTCGATGAACACCGAGCCGAGGACACCGATCAGCAGCAGCGAGATGAGGGTGCCGATCACCGCCACGGATGTTCGCGCG
Organism: Streptomyces sp. SudanB52_2052; assembly: GCF_964272415.1. Lineage (NCBI taxonomy): Bacteria > Bacillati > Actinomycetota > Actinomycetes > Kitasatosporales > Streptomycetaceae > Streptomyces > Streptomyces sp. SudanB52_2052. The sequence goes on from NZ_OZ186796.1 coordinate 4,682,697, forward strand.
GACAGGCCATGGCACAGATACAGCGCGATGAGCATGATGGCGCTCGCGCCCACCACCGCCACGACCAGCGGGTTCGAGCCCTGCAGGATCGCCGGGAGGATGAAGAAGTTCAGCACCAGGAAGCTTATCGCCAGCGCGACCAGGGCCATGACGCCCCGCAGCCGCCCGACGACCACGACGGCGAGGGCGAAGATGCCGGCGAGCAGTGCCAGGGGCAGTCGGCGGTTGACGTCGGTGACCGAGTACTGCAGGTCCCGCGGAGCGGAGGGCTCGTAGGCGACCACGACCTTCTGGCCCTCGTGCAGTTGGCGGGACTGGTCCGGCTGGACGATCTCCGTGAAGGTACGGCCCTTGTCGTCGCCGCTGTCGACCCGGATCGTCGCCCGCTTGCAGGTGCCGTTCTCCTGCTGCACCGCGGAGGAGCCCTCGGCGGTGGAGGTGTCACCGGTCGGCGGGACGCCCGAGGCACCGGCCTCCTTGCAGCTCACCTCGACGACCTTGGTGACCGTGGCCTGCTGGGTCTGCCGGTCGAAGCCGACGCCGGTGCGCTCGTGCGGCGGGGCGCCGCCCGGCCACAGCACGACGAGGCCGACCAGCACGGCCGCGGCGAACGGGATCAGGACCGCCGCGATGACCTTGCGCAGATGCAGGGAGACGGGCGTGGCCGGGCCATGGCTGTGACTGTGCGAATGCCCGTGTCCGCCGCCCGGTCCGGAGCCGTGTCCGCCACCTGGGCCGGAGCTGGAGCCGTGTCCGCCACCTGGGCCGGAGCCGGAGCCGTGTCCGTGTCCGCCGTCCGGTCCGAAGCCGGAGCCGTGCCCGTGCCCGTCACCGCCGCCGGGGCCACCTCCGGAACCGGGGCCCTGCCCACCGGCGCGGCCAGGACCCTGCCCACCGGCCGGGCTGCCCTGTCCACCAGTGGGGCCACCCTGTCCACCCGCGGGACCGGGGCCTTGGCCACCGCCGTAGCCAGGCCCGTACGCACCGGTGGCGCCGAGGCCCTGCCCATCAGTGGAGCCGACGCCAGGGCCTCCGGGAGAACCCGGACCATGCCCACCGGCGGAGCCGACACCATGCCCTCCGCCAGAACCGGCACCATGCTCACCGCCGGTTTTGGTGCCGCTCCCGGCCCCGGGCCCGAAACTCGCACCGGTTCCATACCTGTGCCCCTGCCCCTGCCCCCGGGCAGGCGTATGCCCGGCCCCGGCGGTGAAATCATGGCCGTCTCCCGGGCCGTTACCGTTTCCGGCGCCGGATCCGCGGGGCGGCTCGGGCGGTGGATAAGGGGGACGCTGCGTCGTGGTCACCGACCGATCATCGCAAGAACGACGGGGGCCCTCTGTTCACCGCGCCAAGATTGCCGCTAGCGTGGAGGCACCTTTTGTACACGCGGGAGCTCGGAGCACCGGGCTGAGAGGGCGCTGACCTCCGTCCCAGCGATGTTTCACATGAAACATCGCCGGAGTCGAGTGATGTTTCACACGAAGCATCGCCGGACGGATACCGCTGCGTCGACCGCCGAACCTGTTACCGGGTAATGCCGGCGTAGGGAGTAGGTCTCATGACCAACAAGGACGCACGCACGCCTGCCTCCGTTCAGGACGGACAGTCCGAGGAGGCCGGGAAGTCCATCGGCTGGCACAAGGCGTACGTCGAGGGCACCCGCCCCGACCTGCGGGTGCCGGTCCGCCAGGTGCATCTCACCAACGGGCAGTCGGTCACGCTGTACGACACGTCGGGCCCGTACACCGATCCGCTCGTCGAGACCGACGTCCGCAGGGGCCTGCCGCCGCTGCGCGAGAACTGGATCATCGCCCGCGGCGACACCGAGGAGTACGCGGGCCGGCCCGTCCGCCCCGAGGACGACGGCATCAAGCACACCTCGCCACGCGGGGGCCTGCGCAACCTCGACGCCGTCTTCCCCGGTCGGCCGCGCCAGCCGCGCCGCAGCAGGGACGGCAAGGCGGTCACACAGCTCGCGTACGCCCGCCGGGGCGAGATCACACCCGAGATGGAGTACGTGGCCATCCGGGAGAACGTTGCGCCCGAGGTCGTGCGCGACGAGATCGCCGCGGGCCGGGCCGTGCTGCCGGCCAACGTCAACCACCCTGAGATCGAGCCGATGATCATCGGCAAGCGGTTCCTGGTGAAGGTCAACGCCAACATCGGCAACTCGGCCGTGACGTCCTCCATCGAGGAGGAGGTCGAGAAGATGACCTGGGCCACCCGCTGGGGCGCCGACACGGTCATGGACCTGTCCACCGGCCGCAACATCCACACCACGCGCGAGTGGGTGCTGCGCAACTCCCCCGTGCCCATCGGCACCGTGCCGCTCTACCAGGCCCTGGAGAAGGTCGACGGCCGCGCCGAGGAACTGACCTGGGAGATCTACAAGGACACGGTCATCGAACAGGCCGAGCAGGGCGTGGACTACATGACGGTCCACGCGGGCGTGCGCCTGGCGTACGTGCCGCTGACGGCGAACCGCAAGACCGGCATCGTCTCCCGCGGCGGCTCGATCATGGCCGCCTGGTGCCTCGCGCACCACAAGGAGTCGTTCCTCTACGAGAACTTCGAGGAACTCTGCGAGATCCTCGCCGCCTACGACGTCACATACTCCCTCGGGGACGGCCTGCGGCCCGGCTCGATCGCGGACGCCAACGACGAGGCGCAGTTCGCGGAGTTGAGGACGCTCGGGGAACTCAACCGGATCGCCAAGCGTTTCAACGTACAGACCATGATCGAAGGCCCGGGGCACGTCCCGATGCACAAGATCAAGGAGAACATCGACCTTCAGCAGGATATCTGCGATGAAGCTCCGTTCTATACGCTCGGCCCGCTGACCACGGACGTCGCGCCGGCGTACGACCACATCACCTCCGGCATCGGCGCCGCGATGATCGCCTGGTGGGGCACGGCCATGCTCTGCTACGTCACGCCCAAGGAGCACCTGGGCCTGCCGAACCGCGACGACGTCAAGACCGGCGTCATCACCTACAAGATCGCCGCGCACGCCGCCGACCTCGCCAAGGGGCACCCGGGCGCGCAGGAGTGGGACGACGCGCTGTCCGACGCCCGCTTCGAGTTCCGGTGGGAGGACCAGTTCAACCTGGCCCTCGACCCGGACACGGCGAGGGAGTTCCACGACGAGACCCTGCCGGCGGAGCCCGCCAAGACGGCTCACTTCTGCTCGATGTGTGGTCCGAAGTTCTGCAGCATGAAGATCTCGCAGGACATCCGCCGTGAACACGGCGGCAGCCGGGCCGAGATCGAGGAGGGCATGGCCCAGAAGTCGAAGGAGTTCGCGGCGAGCGGGAACAGGGTGTACCTGCCGATCGCGGACTGAGCCGGCGTCCGCCGGCCGCGTAACGGAAACAGCACGGCGTACTGTGCCCGGCCCAAGATCCCTAAGGTCTCTGGCATGGATGGGATCGATGTGGTCAACGGCGTCGTGGGCGCTGTACTCGGCATGTTGTTCGCCGTGCTGTTCCAGCAGCCGTTGCAGGACGCGTGGTACCGCCTGCGGAGACGCTCGACGAGCGCGATCCGCAGCGTGGGCCGGCGGGACGAGTCGGCGCCCGCCTGGCGGGCGTTCTCCCTCGGCCCGCTCCACACGTCCGCTCTCATCGTCGAGGGCGACGGAGAGTTGCCGATATCGCCCGAAACCGTCCATGTGCATGTACTGGACGAGGAGGTGACCCTGCCCGAGGACATGACCGGCTGGCGGGACGAGATCGCCGAGGAGAGCGAGCGCCTGCAAGCCGAGGGACGCACCCCCCTGTGGAACGGCCCCCGGTACGCGGTCGAATCCCTCGACATCTCCCGTACGGCCCTGGAGGAACGCCCCGAAGTCCACCTGCGGCTGCGGCCGACCGACTACTACACCTTCCTCGCCGCACAGCAACTGGATCGCCGGCTCCCGGACGGTACGACGCCCAGGTCGCGCTATCTGGACCCGGACGAGCCGCTCAAGGCCCCGGCGTTCCTGCAGTGCAGCCTCGGGGTCAACATCGCGGTCGTCACCGCGGACGACATGCTCGTGGTGACCCAACGCAGCGACCGGGTCCGGATGGCACCTGGCGTCTGGAACTCCTCCGTCAACGAAGGTCTGTCACGCCACATCGACTCATCAGGGAGGAACGCACCTGACCTGCATGCCGTGGCGCGCCGCGGCATGCGGGAGGAACTGTCCCTGGAGGCCAACGAGTACACGCTCGACCTGCTGGCCTTCGTGCTGGACGTGGAGAGGAGGGGGTGGAGTGCGCACTTCTACGCCAGGTTGCGGGAGCTCAAGAGCACGGATCTGCAAGCCCGGATGAGCAGGGGTGTCGCCGACCGCTGGGAGCACCAGACCATCGACTTCGTCCCCTTCCGGCCGACGACGGTGGTCAGGTACCTGCTGCGCGACGACCGCATCCACCGGTGGGCGTCGACGGCACCGGCGCTGTACCACCTCGCGCTGGTGCACGCCTTCAGCCGCCGCACGGTCGAACGGGTCGAGGCACAGATCCTCCGCCGACTGTGAAACCACCGATGTGAACCCACCGACCGCACAGATCCGGTGCCACAGGGCCGGAAGTCCGGCTTGCGCTCCCTGTGTTGCTCCCCGCGGGGGAGCGCAAGCCGACGGGCGCTGCGCAAGGGCGCCGACGGCTACTCCGGCTGGTGTTCCGGTCCTCCGAAGTCCGGGCTGGTGTAGTCCGGGCTGGTGAAGCTCGGCCGCGAGCCGCGGCTGCCGTCGTCCGGGCTGGTGAAACCCGGGCGGTCGTAGCCGAGGTGCGGCATGCGGCTGACCGGCGTGGACGGGGACGTGTGGTGCAGCGCGGCGGCCGCACCCGGGTCGGTGAGGGCCTCCCGCAGGAAGGGCAGGATGCCCCGCTCCAGCAGGGCCTCACGCCAGTCCTCCCTGGCCCGGTCCACCTCCCGTTGCAGTTCGCCGTACGGACCGCTCTCGGCCGTCGGCTTGTTGCGCAGGGCGGTGAGCAGGAGTCCCACGGCGGCGACGAGGATCGCGACCGCGGTGACGGCGCCGAAGACCCAGCCCGTGGTGAGCAGGGTCTGGGCGAACGCCTGCCCGGGGTCGAGCATCCGCAGGATGTAGCCGACGAGCAGGAAGATCGCCGCCGCGGTGCCGGCCAGGACAGGGGCGAGGACGGCGACGACGGCGACGGCGCCCGCGCCTGCGGTCTCGGCGACCTCGCCCATCGTTGCGGCGAGCCCCGTCGCGCCCGTGCCCGGCTCGGAGGAGCCGGACTCGCGGACGGACGGCGAGGCGGAGGGAGCCGGGTGGCGCAGGTCCTCGCGGACCTTGACGTAGTGCTGGTATTCGGTCGACGCGGCCGCCGTGATGAGCGCGGTGGCGTTGAGTGCCATGGTGCGCAGCTGTTCGGGGTTGAGCCGCTGACCGACAGCGGCCAGTTCCGGACGGTGTGGTGCGGAGCGCAGCGCCTCATCGAGGATCCGCTCGTATTCCTGGCGGTCCTCGCTCAGCAGGTGCTGCGGAACGCTGTTCATGTGCATCCCCCGATGCTCCGTAGGGCTTGGGGCTCGGCATGCTGACGAGCCGTCGGGCAGAAACGGAGGGGAGCCTGCTACGGATAAGCCGATGGTAGAGCGGTGGAGGTGGGCGGTGACAGGGGGTTTACCGAAATTGACCCCTCACCGGTCCGGTCCTGTGACGGGGAACGCCTGCCCGGTGAGCGTTCACGTACCCAGCGGCAGTTGCTGGACCAGCAGCTTTCCGGCCATGGTCACGCCGCCGTCCATCGCGATGGCGAGACCGTCGGCGTAGACGTGCGGTCCCTCGATGACGGGGTCGCCGCTGTCCTCGTCGTCCTCGGAGCCGACGTCGCCCACCAGATAGGGAATCGGGCTGTGGCCGTGAACGATGCGGGTGCCCCCGTACGTATCGAGCAGGGAGCGCACGGCGTCCGCGCCGCCCTCGTCGCGGAAGGAGAACCGCTTGGTGAACTTGCGGAACAGGTCCCAGACCTCGTCCGCGTCGTTGCGCGTGAGCGTCTCGCGGACGGTGTCGTTGACCTCTTCGATGGAGCGGCCGTAGTCGAGGTAGGCGGTGGTGTCGGAGTGCACGAGCAGGTGACCGTCGACCTCCTCGACGGCGTCCAGGCGGGACATCCACTGCAGGTGGTGGTCCTGGAGGCGGTCCATGTCGGTCTTCTGGCCGCCGTTGAGCAGCCAGGCCGCCTGGAAGGTGGCGGTGCCGGCGCCGGAGTTGACGGGGGTGTCGCCGAACCGCTTGGCGCCGAGCAGCAGCAGCTCGTGGTTGCCCATCAGCGCCTTGCAGTAGCCGCCGGCCGCGGCGGCTTCGGCGGAGAGCCGCATCACCAGGTCGATGACGCCGATGCCGTCCGGGCCGCGGTCGGTGAAGTCGCCGAGGAACCACAGCCGGGCGGTGCCCGCGCACCAGTTGCCCGCAGCGTCGAGCAGGCCCTTCTCCTGCAGGGCGGACACCAGTTCGTCGAGGTAGCCGTGCACGTCGCCCACGACGTACAGGGGGCCCTGCCCGGTGGAGGTCTGCGGGGCGGCGGCGGTCTCGGGGTCGACGGTCACCTGGACAGTGTCGCCCCGGTTGACGACGGGAAGGTCGCGCTGGGTCGGCGTGTAGCCCTCGGGGTAGGTCTCCTCGGGCGGCGGGGCGACCTCGCCGGGGTGGACGCTGTGGACGTACGGACCGGTCTCGTGGACGTACGCGGGCACCCGGAAGTCGCGCAACGTCGCCGTCCGCTCCACCTCGGGTCCCTGACCGGCCCCCTGAGTCATCGACCCCTCCACCATCGCGCCGCATCTGCACCGCATCGGACTGCCTGGTCGTAGCGGCCCGCCGGTGTCGTGGGCCCATCATAGGAATGCGGATCGCGCCATGTGATGACCCAGGGGTGGTGAATCGGAGCAAGACTCCAGTTCACCGCGGCTTTCGCCCCGATTGAGCCGGGCTTTGACCACCGTGTGACCGTCCTCGCTTTCCTTCTCTTCGCGAGAACGATCCCTTCTCTCCGGGGGACCGGCCCCGTTTCTCCCCAGGAGAGCAACCTTCCCCTGACCGGGCAGCGGGCGTGCCCGGGCCGGATCTATGCCCCTTCGGGGGACCGCGGCGGGCTGACCGTCGTGCGCGGCGGGCGTCGCTGCGAGGACGTGCGCACGATCAGCTCCGTCGGTATCACCTGCTCGACCGGATGGTCGGATTCCACTCCCTCGATGGCGTCGATGAGGAGCTGCACCACCGCCGTGCCGATGCGGCGCGGCTTCAGGGAGAGCGTGGTGATCGGCGGCTCGGTGTTGGCGTACACGGTGGACTCGCTGCAGCAGACCAGCAGCAGGTCGTCGGGGACGCGCAGCCCGTAGCGGCGGGCGGCGGCGAGCAGGTCGGTGCCGTTCGGGTCGAACAGGCCGTAGACCGCGTCGGGCCGGTCGGGCCGGGCGAGGAGGCGGTCGGCGGCGACGGCGCCCGCGCACGGATCGTGCGCCGGGTACGCCTCGTACACCGGGTCCTGGCCGACCCGCTCGCACCAGCGCAGGTAGGCGGTGGTCGACAGGTGGGTGTACGTGTCCGTGGTCGTGCCCGTCAGCAGGCCGATGCGGCGGGCGCCGGCGTCGGCCAGGTGGTCGAGGATGCCGAGGACGGCGGCCTCGTGGTCGTTGTCGACCCAGGCCGTGACCGGCAGCGAGCCGGCCGGGCGGCCGTCGGAGACGACCGGGAGGCCCTGCCGGACGAGCTCGCTGACGACCGGGTCCTGGTCGGAGGGGTCGATGACGACCGTGCCGTCCAGGGCGACGTTCGACCACACGTCGTGGCGGGAGGTCGCGGGCAGGATGACGAGGGCGTAGCCGCGGGCGAGCGCGGCGGAGGTGGCGGCGCGCGCCATCTCGGCGAAGTACGCGAACTCGGTGAAGGTAAAAGGTTCATCACCGTACGTCGTCACGGTGAGGCCGATGAGGCCCGACTTGCCGGTACGGAGGGTCCGGGCGGCGGCCGAGGGCCGGTAGCCCAGCCGGTCGGCGACCTCGCGGACGTGGCGTCGGGTGGCGTCCGGGAGCCTGCCCTTGCCGTTGAGGGCATCGGAGACGGTCGTGATGGAGACTCCGGCGGCGGCGGCCACGTCTCTGATACCCGCCCGACCCGGCCGACTGCCTCGACGTGAGGTTTCCGCGCGGCTCACCTGGTGCTTCCCTGCTGCTGTCATGGCGAGCCGATAGTAGGGCTCATGCGGCGGGGTAGTGCGGACGCATATGCGCGCGTTGACAGGCACGTTTCTGCATGATCATTTAGCCTCAATTGCCGTGGAAAACAAGGGCGTTGAGCGCTCCCATGGCAGTACGTGGTGTGGCGGCCCGCACGGGCCTGCCGAGGGGTCGAGGTTGCGAAGAGGTCTCAACTCACCTGCACGGGGGATGCGCGCCACGGCGTGCACCACCGGCGCGTAGATATATGTGTGGCGCGCCCCTGGATTCGTACGCCTTCGTACGGCGATGCCCGTGATGTTGTCGGGGTGCAGGAGGTCGGTGGGCGTCGCTCTGCCGTGGCTATACGCAGCGGCGCGGAATCCTCATAAGGTGAGGAGTATTGGATGTCGGCGGCGGTCATGGGCCGCCGGTCTTCGCGAGGAGGACTGCGGTGAGCGAGACGAGCCCCAAGCTGCGCGCCGAGCTGGAGGGTATCCCCACCTACAAGCCGGGCAAGCCGGCCGCGGCCGGTGGGCCGGTGGCCTACAAGCTGTCCTCCAACGAGAACCCCTACCCGCCGCTTCCGGGTGTGATGGAGACCGTGACGGCGGCGGCGTGCAACTTCAACCGCTACCCGGACATGGCCTGCACGGCGCTGATGAACGAGCTGTCCGAGCGGTTCGGCGTTCCGCTGTCCCACCTGGCCACCGGCACCGGGTCGGTCGGTGTCGCCCAGCAGCTCATCCAGGCCACCGCCGGTCCCGGGGACGAGGTGATCTACGCCTGGCGGTCCTTCGAGGCGTACCCGATCATCACGCAGATCAGCGGAGCCACGTCGGTGCAGGTGCCGCTGACCTCCGGGGACGTGCACGATCTCGACGCGATGGCGGAGGCGATCACCGACCGGACCCGGCTGATCTTCGTCTGCAACCCCAACAACCCGACCGGCACGGTCGTGCGTCGGGCGGAGCTGGAGCGGTTCCTCGACCGGGTGCCGGGTGATGTGCTGGTGGTGCTCGACGAGGCCTACCGGGAGTTCATCCGCGACCCCGAGGTGCCGGACGGTGTCGAGCTCTACCGCGACCGGCCCAATGTCTGCGTCCTGCGGACCTTCTCCAAGGCGTACGGCCTGGCCGGCCTGCGGGTCGGGTTCGCCATCGCCCATGAGCCGGTGGCGGCGGCGTTGCGCAAGACGGCGGTGCCATTCGGTGTGAGCCAGCTCGCGCAGGAGGCGGCGATCGCCTCGCTGCGGGCCGAGGACGAGCTGTTCGGCCGGGTCGGCTCGCTGGTGTGCGAGCGCACGCGTGTGGTCGACGGACTGCGGGCCCAGGGCTGGACGGTGCCCGAGACGCAGGCCAACTTCGTGTGGCTGCGGCTCGGGGAGCGCACGGTCGCGTTCGCGGAGGCGTGTGAGCAGGCGGGCGTGATGATCCGGCCGTTCCCGGGTGAGGGTGTGCGGGTGACGGTCGGGGAGGCCGAGGGGAACGACATCTTCCTCAAGGTGGCGGAAGGGTTCCGCAAGGAGCTCTAGCAGCTGGGCGGGGAGTCGTGGTGGAGCCGGTCGGCGCTGGGCGCCGGCCGGCTCCGCGTGTGCGGGGAACGTCGCCGGACGCGGCGGTCGGCTGTCGGTGGGCGTCTGGTTCCGGGCGCCTGTTTCACGTGAAACGGACACTCTCTCCGCCGAAGTGCCGGGGTTGACGAGCGTCACATGGGGCCCCCTCCATCCGTCGAAAGTGCGTGCTGCATAATGGCTTGTGAATGTGAACGCTTTCACAAGCGTATGTAAGGAGCGGCGACGTGGACCTGGCTTTGGCGCCGGAGACCCTGGCGCGATGGCAGTTCGGCATCACCACCGTCTATCACTTTCTGTTCGTCCCCCTGACGATCTCGCTGGCCGCGCTCACCGCCGGGCTGCAGACCGCCTGGGTGCGGACGGAGAAGGAGAAGTACCTCCGGGCGACGAAGTTCTGGGGCAAGCTCTTCCTGATCAACATCGCGATGGGCGTGGTCACCGGCATCGTGCAGGAGTTCCAGTTCGGCATGAACTGGTCCGACTACTCGCGCTTCGTCGGGGACGTCTTCGGTGCGCCGCTCGCCTTCGAGGCCCTGATCGCCTTCTTCTTCGAGTCCACCTTCATCGGTTTGTGGATCTTCGGCTGGGACAAGCTGCCCAAGAAGATCCACCTGGCCTGCATCTGGATGGTGTCGATCGGCACGCTGCTGTCGGCGTACTTCATCCTCGCCGCGAACTCGTGGATGCAGCACCCGGTCGGCTACCGGATCAACGGTGAGAAGGGCCGGGCCGAGCTCACCGACTTCTGGCTGGTGCTGACCCAGAACACCACGCTCAACCAGGTCTTCCACAGCTTCTCCGCGGCCTTCCTGACCGGCGGCGCCTTCATGGTGGGGATCGCCGCCTTCCACCTGCTGCGCAAGAAGCACATCCCGGTGATGCGCACCTCCCTCCGGCTCGGCCTGGTCACCGTCGCCGTCGGCGGCCTGCTCACCGCGGTCAGCGGGGACACCCTGGGCAAGGTCATGTACGAGCAGCAGCCGATGAAGATGGCCGCTGCCGAGGCGCTGTGGGACGGCGAGAAGCCGGCGCCCTTCTCGGTGTTCGCCTACGGGGACGTCGACAAGGGGCACAACAAGGTCGCCCTGGAGATCCCCGGTCTGCTCTCCTTCCTGGCCCACAGCGACTTCGAGTCGTACGTGCCGGGCATCAACGACACCAACAAGGCGCTGCAGGAGAAGTTCGGCCCCGGTGACTACAAGCCCATCGTCCCCGTCGCCTACTGGGGCTTCCGCTGGATGATCGGCTTCGGCATGGCGTCGTTCTCGATCGGCCTGCTGGGGCTGTGGCTCACCCGGAAGAAGTTCCTGCTGCCGGCCGCCTGGCGGACCGGGGAGGACGAAGTGCCGCATCTGGTGCTGTTCCGGAAGCCGCTCCGGCCGCGACTCACCCGCCTGTACTGGCTGGTGGCGGTCTGGACGATGGCCTTCCCGCTGATCGCCAACTCCTGGGGCTGGATCTTCACCGAGATGGGCCGCCAGCCGTGGGTCGTCTACGGCCTGTTCCAGACCCGGGACGCGGTCTCCCCCGGTGTCTCCCAGGCCGAGGTCCTCACCTCGATGATCGTCTTCACCACGCTGTACGCGATCCTCGCCGTCGTCGAGGTCAAGCTGCTGGTCAAGTACGTCAAGGCGGGCCCGCCGGAGCTCACCGAGGCCGACCTCAACCCGCCCACGAAGATCGGCGGCGACTCCCGTGACGCCGACAAGCCGATGGCCTTCTCGTACTAGGCCGAGGGAGCTGCACAGTCATGGAACTGCACGACGTCTGGTTCGTCCTGATCGCCGTCCTGTGGACCGGCTACTTCTTCCTGGAGGGCTTCGACTTCGGAGTCGGTGTGCTCACGAGGCTGCTCGCCCGGAACCGGCCCGAGAAGCGGGTGCTGATCAACACCATCGGGCCCGTCTGGGACGGCAACGAGGTGTGGCTGCTCTCTGCGGGTGGCGCGACCTTCGCCGCCTTCCCCGAGTGGTACGCCACGCTCTTCTCCGGCTTCTACCTCCCTCTCCTGGTCATCCTGGTCTGCCTCATCGTCCGGGGCGTGGCCTTCGAGTACCGGGCCAAGCGGCCCGAGGAGAGCTGGCAGCGCAACTGGGAGACGGCGATCTTCTGGACCTCGCTGATCCCCGCGTTCCTGTGGGGTGTGGCCTTCGGCAACATCGTGCGGGGCGTGAAGATCGACCAGGACTTCAACTACGCCGGCGGCGTCCTGGACCTGCTCAACCCGTACGCGCTGCTGGGCGGTCTGGTGACGCTGGCGCTGTTCACCTTCCACGGGACGGTGTTCGTCGGGCTCAAGACCGTCGGGGAGATCCGGGAGCGGGCGCGGAAGCTGGCGCTGCGCGTCGGTCTGGTGACCGCCCTGCTGGCCCTCGCCTTCCTGGGGTGGACGCAGTCCGACCGGGGTGACGGGGTGTCGCTCGTCGCGGCGGTCGCGGCCGTGGCCTCGCTCGCCTTGGCGCTGGTCGCGGCTCGGGCGGGACGTGAGGGCTGGGCGTTCAGCCTCTCGGGGCTCACCATCGTGGCCACGGTGGCGATGCTCTTCCTGACGCTGTTCCCGAACGTCATGCCGTCGACGCTGAACTCCGACTGGAGCCTGACCGTCACCAACGCCTCGTCCAGCCCGTACACGCTGAAGATCATGACGTGGTGCGCGGCGGTCGCCACACCGGTCGTGATGGTCTACCAGGGCTGGACGTACTGGGTGTTCCGCAAGCGGATCGGTACGCAGCACATCGCCGATCCCGTGCACTGAGGTGTGTTTCACGTGAAACCAATCGATCCGCGTCTGCTCCGGTACGCCCGTGCCACCCGGGGCTTCCTGGTGGCGGTCGTCGCCCTGGGAGCCGTCGGAGCGGGGCTGGTCATCGCGCAGGCGATGCTCATCGCCGAGATCGTGGTCGGCGCGTTCCAGCACCGCATGGCGGTGTCCGGACTCGTCACTCCCCTGCTGCTGTTGGTCGTCGTCGCGGTCGGGCGGGCACTGGTCGGCTGGCTCACCGAGCTCGCCGCGCACCGGGCGAGTGCGGCGGTGAAGTCGGAGTTGCGGGGGCGGTTGCTGGAGCGGTCCGCTCAGCTGGGCCCGGGGTGGCTGAGCGGGCAGCGGACCGGTTCGCTGGTCGCCCTGGCCACCCGGGGCGTCGATGCCCTCGACGACTACTTCTCCCGGTATCTGCCGCAGCTGGGTCTGGCGGTGGTGGTGCCGGTGGCGGTGCTGGCGCGGATCGTCACCGAGGACTGGGTCTCCGCGGCCATCATCGTGGGCACCCTGCCGCTGATCCCGGTCTTCATGGTGCTGATCGGCTGGGCCACCCAGTCCCGGATGGACCGTCAGTGGCGGCTGCTGTCGCGGCTGTCCGGGCACTTCCTGGACGTCGTCGCGGGGCTGCCGACGCTGAAGGTGTTCGGGCGCGCCAAGGCCCAGGCCGAGTCGATCCGGCGGATCACCGGCGAGTACCGGCGGGCGACCATGCGGACGCTGCGGATCGCGTTCATCTCCTCGTTCGCGCTGGAGCTGCTCGCGACGATCTCGGTGGCGCTGGTCGCCGTGACGATCGGCATGCGGCTGGTGCACGGCGAGATGGACCTGTACATCGGCCTGGTCATCCTCATCCTGGCGCCCGAGGCGTATCTGCCGTTGCGGCAGGTCGGGGCGCAGTACCACGCGGCGGCGGAGGGGCTCGCCGCGGCCGAGGAGATCTTCGCCGTCCTCGAGACGTCCGTTCCGGCGCCCGGTTCCAAGGCCGTGCCGGAGGGGGCGCTGGCCTTCGAGGGCGTGACCGTCCGGTATCCGGGGCGGTCGGCGGACGCCGTCTCGGAGGTGTCCTTCACCGTCGAGCCCGGGGAGACGGTCGCGCTGGTCGGCCCGAGCGGGGCGGGCAAGTCGACGCTGCTGCACGTGCTGCTCGGGTTCGTGCCTCCGGCCGAGGGGCGGGTGAGGGTCGGGGGAGTCGACCTCGCCGAGGCCGACCTGGAGCAGTGGCGGTCCCGGGTCGCGTGGGTGCCGCAGCGGCCGCATCTGTTCGCCGGGACGATCGCCGAGAACGTACGGCTGGCCCGGCCCGACGCCGACGACGAGGCCGTCCGGCGGGCGCTGCGGGACGCCGGGGCGCTGGAGTTCGTGGACGCGCTGCCCGAGGGTGTCGGCACCCGGCTCGGCGAGGACGGGACCGGGCTGTCCGCCGGTCAGCGGCAGCGGCTCGCGCTGGCCCGGGCGTTCCTCGCGGACCGGCCGGTGCTGCTGCTCGACGAGCCCACGGCCGCGCTGGACGGGGCCACGGAGGCCGAGGTCGTGGCAGCGGTGCGGCGGCTGGCGGCCGGGCGGACGGTGCTGCTCGTGGTGCACCGGCCGGCGCTGCTGGGGGTGGCGGACCGGGTGGTGCGGCTGGCGGAGCCCGAGGCCACCGCGGCGCCCTCTGCGCCGGCCGCGCTCCATGGAGCGCGTTCCGCCGAGGCCGAGCTGCCCGTGCCGGCCATGTCGGCGGTGCCGGTCGTGCCGGCCGTGTCTGTCGACGAGCCCGCTTCCGGTGGTGTCCTCGCACGCGTCCGCGCCATGTCCGGTGCCCGGGGCGGGCGGCTGGGACTCGCGCTGCTGCTGGGGAGTCTCGCGCTCGGAAGCGCCGTGGGGCTCATGGCCACCTCCGGGTGGCTGATCTCGCGGGCCTCGCAGCAGCCGCCCGTGCTGTACCTGATGGTGGCCGTGACGGCGACGCGGGCGTTCGGGATCGGGCGGGCCGTGTTCCGGTACGCCGAGCGGCTGGTCTCGCACGACGCCGTCCTGCGGATGCTGGCGGACACCAGGGTCGCGGTGTTCCGCAGGCTGGAGCGGCTGGCGCCCGCCGGGTTGCGTGAGGCCCGCCGGGGCGATCTGCTCTCCCGGCTGGTCGCGGACGTGGACGCGCTGCAGGACTACTGGCTGCGGTGGCTGCTGCCGGCCGGGGCGGCCGTCGTCGTGTCGGCCGCGTCTGTCGGCTTCACGGCGTGGCTGCTGCCCGAGGCCGGGGCGGTGCTTGCGGCCGGGCTGCTGGCCGCCGGTGCGGGCGTGCCGCTGATCACCGGTGCCGTCGCCCGGCGGGCCGAGCACCGACTGGCGCCCGCCCGAGGGGTGCTGGCGACCCGGGTGACCGATCTGCTCACCGGCACGGCGGAGCTGACCGTCGCCGGTGCCCTGCCGGAGCGGACCGCCGAGGCGCGCGAGGCCGACGGGGCGCTCACCCGGATCGCCTCGCGCGCCGCCACCGCCACGGCCCTCGGCGACGGGCTCACCGCGCTGGTCTCCGGCCTCACGGTCACGGCCGCCGCCCTGCTCGGCGCGCAGGCGGTCGCGGCCGGAAGGCTGGACGGCGTGACCATGGCCGTCGTCGTCCTCACCCCGCTGGCCGCCTTCGAGGCCGTGCTCGGGCTGCCGCTGGCCGTGCAGTACCGGCAGCGGGTGCGCCGCAGCGCCGAGCGGGTGTACGAGGTGCTGGACGCCCCGGAGCCCGTGAGGGAGCCGGAGCGGCCCCGGCAGTCGCCCGCCTCGCCCTTCCCGCTCCAGGTCAGGGGGCTGACCGCGCGGCACGTGGGGCAGGAGCGGCACGCGCTCGCCGGCCTCGATCTGACCCTGGAGGAGGGCCGCCGGGTCGCCGTGGTGGGACCCTCCGGCTCCGGCAAGACCACGCTGGCGCAGGTGCTGCTGCGGTTCCTCGACGCGGAGGCGGGTTCCTACACGCTCGCGGGCGTGGACGCGTACGCCCTGCTCGGCGACGACGTCCGCGGGCTCGTCGGGCTGTGTGCGCAGGACGCGCACCTCTTCGACAGCTCACTGCGGGAGAACCTGCTGCTCGCCCGGAAGGACGCCACCGAGGACGAACTGCGTGGCGCGCTGGGCCGGGCCCGGCTGCTGGAGTGGGCCGACAGCCTGCCCGACGGGCTCGACACGCTCGTCGGCGAGCACGGGGCCCGGCTGTCCGGAGGGCAGCGGCAGCGGCTGGCACTGGCCCGGGCCCTGCTCGCCGACTTCCCCGTCCTGGTGCTGGACGAGCCCGCCGAGCACCTGGACCTGCCGACCGCCGACGCGCTCACCGCCGACCTGCTGGCAGCCACGGAGGGCCGTACGACGCTGCTGATCACGCACCGGCTGGCGGGCCTGGAGGCAGTGGACGAGGTGCTCGTGCTGGAGCACGGACGGGTCGTGCAGCGCGGTCCGTACGCGGAGCTGGTGTCCGCGGACGGGCCGCTGCGGGACATGGCGGAGCGCGAGGCGGCGGCGGAGTCTCTCGTGGGAGCGCCCTGACACGTACGGGACCTGCCGGGCCGACCGCCCCGGCCCCGGACAGGTCCCGGCCGGGGCAGGCGTCGCGCTGATCCGTTCGGGGCAGCCCGTCCCCCGGCCGTACGACATGAACAGGGCCGGGACCGCCGGGCTGGGCGACGATCACTGACATGCGCTCACATCGCCGCCTGAAGCTGCTGGTTCCGGTCCTGCTGTGCACGCTGGCGGTCCTCGGGGCCCGGCCCACGGCGGTGGAGAAGGAACCCGGGAGCGGCAGCGGCACGAGCGGCCTCAGCGCCGAGGTGGTGCGGCTGTACGAAGAGGCCGCGGTGGCGACCCAGCAGTACGAGGCCGGCCGCAAGGAGGCCGACGAGCAACGGGCCAGAGCACAGCGGGCGGAGGAGCTCCTGGACGCCCAGCGGCGGCACATCGCCGACCTGCACGAGGACCTGGGGCGGATCGCCCGCGCCCAGTACCGCACCAGCGGTGGCCTGCCGGTGGCCGCGCGGATGATCCTGGCCGACAGCCCCGACGACCTGATGCGCGGTCAGCACGCCTTCTCGCAGGCGGATCTCGCCCTGAACAACGCGATCTCCAAGAACCGCCGGGCCGAGGCACGCCTGGCGGCGGACGAGGCCAAGGCGGCGGCCCAGTGGCAGGCGCTGGAGACGCGGAACACCCAACTCGCCGCTCTGAAGTCGGACATCGAGCAGAAGCTCGAAGCGGCACGCTCCCGGCTCCAGGGGCAGGCGGACGCCGCGGTCGCCGCCGGGGCCTGTCACGGGGCCGTCCGGCTGGACCAGCCGGATACCGGGTTCACCAGTGACTGGGTCGCGCCTGTGGAGACGTACGAGTTGTCCGCGTCCTACGGCAGCGGCGGTGCGCGGTGGTCGAGCCGGCACACCGGGCAGGACTTCGCGGTGCCGATCGGCACGCCGGTGCAGGCCGTGGGCGCCGGCCGGGTGGTGCGGGTGTCCTGCGGTGGTGCCTTCGGCATGGAGATCGTGCTCCAGCACGCGGGCGGCTACTACACGCAGTACGCCCATCTCGCGTCCGTCGCCGTCGACCAGGGCGAGCACGTCAGCCCCGGCCAGTGGATCGGCCAGTCCGGCAGTACGGGCAACTCCACCGGACCGCACCTGCACTTCGAGACCCGGGTCACGCCGGAGATGGGCTCGGCGGTGAACCCGGTGGCGTGGCTGGCGGCGCGCGGGGTGTCGCTCTGATCCGAGACGGACGGGTGGACCGGGCCTAGGGGGTGTCCGCAAAGTCCCGCCTGCCCGCGACGCTAGGGCAGCTCGGTCAGCAACCGCTCGATCACGACCGCCACACCGTCGTCGTTGTTCGCGACCGTCCGCCCGGAGGCGGCGGCGATCACGT
Organism: Streptomyces sp. SudanB52_2052; assembly: GCF_964272415.1. Classification (NCBI taxonomy): domain Bacteria; kingdom Bacillati; phylum Actinomycetota; class Actinomycetes; order Kitasatosporales; family Streptomycetaceae; genus Streptomyces; species Streptomyces sp. SudanB52_2052. Next base: position 4,700,084 of record NZ_OZ186796.1, read on the forward strand.
CCGGGTGGGCGTTGCCCATCGCGTACGACCGGCCCGCCCAGGTCAGCATCTCCACGTCGTTCGGCATGTCGCCGAAGGCGACGACCTCCTCGTGCGTGATGCCGCGCTCGGCGCAGCACAGGGCGAGCGTGCTGGCCTTGGACACTCCGGGGCCGCTGATCTCCAGCAGGGCGCTGGGGCTGGAGCGGGTCACGTTGGCGCGGTCGCCGATGGCGAGCCTGGCCAGGGTGAGGAAGGCGTCGGGGTCGATCTCGGGGTGATAGGCGAGGATCTTCAGCACCGGCTCCGCGGCCGCCGGGTGATCCGGAGAGAGCAGTTCCTCGGCGGGGTCCAGGCTGTCGGGTATCTCCATGTGCAGCTTCGGATACGCCGGCTCCTGGTAGAAGCCGTACGTCTGCTCCACCGCGTACACCGTGCCGGGCGCCGCCTCGCGGAGCAGTCGTACGGCGTCCAGCGCGTTCTCCCGCGCCAGCTCCCGCACCTTCACGAACCGGTGGGCGCCGGGGCCGCCGTGCAGGTCGACCACGGCGGCGCCGTTGCCGCAGATCGCCAGGCCGTGGCCGTGCACATGGTCGCTGACGACGTCCATCCACCGGGCCGGGCGGCCGGTGACGAAGAAGACCTCGATGCCCGCCTCCTCGGCGGCGGCCAGTGCGGCGACCGTGCGCGGGGACACCGACTTGTCGTCGCGCAGCAGGGTGCCGTCGAGGTCGGTGGCGATGAGCCGCGGCGGGAGGGTCTGCGGGGCGGTCTCGGGCTGTCGGGTCGCTGAGGTCACCCGGCCATTGTCCCGCATATGCCTGCACGGGCGTGCGGGACTCCGCACAGGTGAGTGGATACCGTCCTCACCAGGGCTCCCTCGGGTCGTGCGCCGTCAGCGCAGCTGCGCCGGTGCCTCCATCGCGATCTGCTCGAAGACCTTCTCGTCCGCCGCGAAGTCCGAGTCGGGGATCGGCCAATGGATCACCAGCTCCGTGAAGCCCAGTTCCGCGTGCCGGCCGGCGAAGTCGACGAAGGCGTCCAGGGACCGCAGCGGGCCGCCGCGCTCCGGGGTGAATCCGGTGAGCAGGACCTTGTCGAGGTCGGTCATGTCCCGGCCGATCTCGGCGCAGATGTCGGCCAGCTTCTCCGCCTGTCCGCGAATGGCCTGAATCGACTGTTCAGGAGTGCCGTTCTCGTACAGCTTGGGGTCGCCGGTGGTCACCCACGCCTGCCCGTACCGGGCGGCGAGCCGCATCCCGCGCGGCCCGGTCGCGGCCACCGCGAACGGCAGCCGGGGGCGCTGCACACAGCCGGGAATGTTCCGCGCCTCATGCGCCGAGTAGAAGTCGCCCTCGTACGACACCGCGTTCTCGCTGAGCAGTCGGTCGAGCAGCGGCACGAACTCGCCGAAGCGGTCGGCGCGCTCCCGCGGCGTCCACGGCTCCTGGCCGAGCGCGGTGGCGTCGAAGCCCGAGCCGCCCGCGCCGATACCCAGCGTGACGCGCCCGCCGGAGATGTCGTCCAGGGAGATCAGCTCCTTGGCGAGGGTCACCGGATGCCGGAAGTTCGGCGAGGTCACCAGGGTGCCCAGCCGCAGCCGCTCGGTGATGGTCGCGGCGGCGGTGAGGGTGGGCACAGCACCGAACCAGGGGCCGTCCCGGAAACTGCGCCAGGACAGGTGGTCGTAGGTGTACGCGGTGTGGAAGCCGAGCTGCTCGGCGCGCGTCCAGGCCGCACGGCCGCCTTCGTGCCAGCGGCGGTACGGGAGGATCACGGTGCTCAGACGCAGACTCATGACACCGAGCCTAAGGGACCCCTGCGGAACGCCCCTGTTTCACGTGAAACAGTCACCCTCGGTCACGGAGGGCGGGGCGGACGGTAAGTCAGTGAGGATCGGGAAAGCGCAGGTACCCCGGAGGTACGGCCCGGGTCAGCCAGACCCCGTTCGCGCTGACGTGGAAGACGTGGCCGTCGCGGTGCATGGCCGCCGCGTCCACCACCAGCACCACCGGTCGGCCGCGCCGGGCACCCACGCGGGTCGCCGTCTCGCGGTCGGACGAGAGATGGACGGCATGCCGGTTCATCGGCCGGAGGCCCTCGGCCCGGATCGCGTCCAGGGTGCGGGCGACGGTGCCGTGGTAGAGGCGCGCGGGAGGCGTCGCCGGCGGCAGCCCGAGGTCGACCTCCACGCTGTGGCCCTGGCTGGCGCGGATCCGCGTGCCCTCGACGGCGAAGCGCCGCTTGTCGTTGGTGGCGACGACATGGTCCAGTTCGGCACGGGTGAAACGGAAGCCGTGCGAGGCGGCCGGGCGATCAGCGCGTCGATCTCGACCCAGCCGCCCCCGTCGAGTGCCAGCCCGATCCGTTCCGGCTGGTGGCGAAGGTGCTTGGAAAGGTACTTCGATACCTTCACGGTGCGTCGCTCGTCCATGCCACCAGGGTGCGGGAGAGACGTGAATCACGCGATCGAGTTTCGATCCGCAGGTTTGATCCACAGCCAAGTGGTGTTATCCACAGGGGAATTGGCGATTCTGTGGACAACTGGCCTTCGTTTCCGCTGCCTTGGGCCGTCAGACCGGCGGCTTCACCCGTGCGATGCGCCGCAGGATCCCTGGCGCGAACCGCGACAGCACCCGTGCGCCGCGAGCCTCCGGTGTCACCGGAACCACCGCCTCGTTGCGTGCCACCGCTCGCAGGATCGCCGCGGCCACCTTCTCCGGCGGATAGTTGCGCAGCCCGTAGATGCGGGCGGTACGCCGCTGGAGCCGCTTCTCCTCGTCGGCGTCGACCCCGGCGAAGTGCGCCGTGGAGGTGATGGCGGTGTTGACGAAGCCGGGACAGACCGCCGTCACACCGATCCCCTGCCCGGCGAGCTCCGCCCGCAGGCACTCGCTGAGCATCAGCACGGCCGCCTTGGAGGTGCTGTACGCGGGCAGCGCCCGGGACGGCTGGTACGCAGCCGCCGACGCCACGTTGACGATGTGGCCCCCCTGCCTCCGCTCGGCCATCCGCCCGCCGAAGAGCCGGCAGCCGTGGATCACCCCCCACAGGTTGATGTCGAGGACCTTCTTCCAGTCCTCCGGGGTGGTGTCGAAGAAGGAGCCGGACAGTCCGATCCCCGCGTTGTTCACGAGGACGTCCACCACGCCGTACTCGGCGCCGACCTTCGCGGCGAGCCGCTCCATGGCCTGTTCGTCGGAGACGTCGGCCGTCTCCGCCCAGGCCGCGGGCGCGCCTGCCCTGAGGGAGGACTCGGCGGTGCGGGCCGCCGCCTCCGCGTCCCGGTCGACGGCGACCACCCGCGCGCCGGCCTCGGCGAAGGCGAGCGCCGTCGCCCGCCCGATGCCGCTGCCCGCGCCGGTGACCAGCACGAGCTGCCCGCCGAACCGCTCGGCGTGCCTGCCGCTCGCCGCCACGCGGGGCCGGTCGTCCTCGACGGACGTGACGAACTCCGTGATCCAGGCGGCCAGCTGGTCGGGACGCGTACGGGGAATCCAGTGCCCCGCCTGGACGGTCCTCCGGGTCAGCTGCGGAACCCACTGCTCCAGGTCGTCGTGGATCCGCTCCGACAGGAACCGGTCGCCCAGGGGCGTGACGAGCTGCACGGGCGCGTGGGCGTACGCGTCCGCGCGGGGGTCGCGCAGCCGGGGCCGTACGTTGTCGCGGTACAGCCAGGCACCGTGGGCCGCGTCCGACGCCAGGGACGAGGTCGGATAGTCGCCGCGGGGCACCTTCTCGACGCGCTCCAGGACCCGGGGCCAGCCTGCGCCGAGCGGGCCGCGCCAGGCCAGCTCGGGCAGCACGGGCGCGTGCAGCAGATAGACGTACCAGGACCTGGCGCCCTGCCCGAGGAGCTGGCCGATCCGGCGCGGGGTGGGGCGCTTCACGCGCCGGTCGAGCCAGTGGCCGAAGTGGTCGAGGGACGGCCCGGACACCGACGTGAAGGAGGCGACGCGGCCCTCGGTGCGCTTGACGGTGGTGAACTCCCAGCCCTGCACCGAGCCCCAGTCGTGCCCCACCAGGTGCACGGGCCGGTCCGGACTCACCGCGTCCGCGACGGCCAGGAAGTCGTCCGTCAGCTTCTCCAGCGTGAACCCGCCCCGCAGCGGTCGCGGCGCCGTCGAGCGGCCGTGGCCGCGGACGTCGTACGTCACCACGTGGAACCGCTCGGCGAGTCGCGCGGCGACCTCCGACCAGACCTCCTTGCTGTCGGGATAGCCGTGCACCAGGACGACCGTCGGCCGGCCCGGATCGCCCAGCTCGGCCACGCACAGCTCGACTTCGCCGGTCCGCACCCTGCGCTCCCGCGCACCCGTGAGCAACGTCATCCGGCGAATCTGGCAGTTGTTAGAGAGTTCGTCAATAGCGGCTTCCCGGTCGTGGTAACCCTGGAGAACCAGGCCCCCTAAGGGCCCGTACTACTCGAGGTTGACCCGAAGACAGACCTGCGGAGTGACGACCGCCACGCGCCCGGGCCCTACCTTCGAGGGGTGACTGTGATCGCGACCGAAAGCCTGAGCAAGCGGTTCCCCCGGGTGACCGCGCTTGACCGGCTCTCCGTGGACGTCGGGCCCGGTGTGACCGGACTCGTCGGAGCCAACGGGGCCGGCAAGTCCACACTGATCAAGATCCTGCTGGGTCTGTCCCCCGCCACGGAGGGCCGCGCCGAAGTGCTCGGCCTCGACGTCGCCACCAAGGGCGCCGCCATCCGCGAGCGGGTCGGCTACATGCCCGAGCACGACTGCCTGCCGCCGGACGTCTCGGCCACCGAGTTCGTCGTCCACATGGCGCGCATGTCCGGCCTGCCGCCCACGGCCGCCCGCGAGCGCACGGCCGACACCCTGCGCCACGTCGGCCTCTACGAGGAGCGCTACCGCCCCATCGGCGGCTACTCGACCGGCATGAAGCAGCGCGTGAAACTCGCGCAGGCCCTCGTCCACGACCCGCAGCTGGTCTTCCTCGACGAGCCGACCAACGGCCTCGACCCGGTCGGCCGCGACGAGATGCTCGGCCTGATCCGCCGCATCCACACCGACTTCGGCATCTCGGTCCTGGTCACCTCCCACCTCCTGGGCGAACTGGAGCGCACCTGCGACCACGTCGTCGTCATCGACGGCGGCAAGCTCCTGCGCTCCAGCTCCACCACGGACTTCACGCAGATCACCACGACCCTCGCCATCGAGGTCACCGACAACGACGAGCACCCCGACGGCACCCGCGCGGTGCGCGAGGCGCTGCAGGCGCGCGGGGTGAGCGTCGAGGACGGCAGCGGCCTGCCGGGCGCCGGCCACGTCCTGCTGCTCACCGCGCAGGGCGAGGAGACGCACGACCTGGTCCGGGACGTGATCGCCGACCTCGGCCTCGGCCTGGTGCGCATGGAGCAGCGCCGGCACCACATCTCCGAGGTCTTCACGGCCAGTGACCAGCACGAGCAGCGGAAGGAGGCGGTCGGCCATGGCGGTTGAGCACTCCACGGGGACATCCGCCCCGGCACCGGGTGACCAGACCCGCATCCACAACATCGGCTACCGCAGCTACGACGGCCCCCGTCTCGGCCGCGCCTACGCCCGCCGCTCCCTGTACTCGCAGTCCCTGCGCGGCGCCTACGGCCTCGGCCGCTCGGTGAAGTCCAAGGTCCTGCCGATGCTGCTGTTCGTGGTGATGTGCGTGCCCGCGGCCATCATGGTCGCCGTCGCGGTCACCACCAAGGCCAAGGAACTGCCCCTGGACTACACGCGCTACGCGATCGTCATGCAGGCGGTCATCAGCCTGTACGTCGCCTCGCAGGCACCCCAGTCCGTCTCGCGCGACCTGCGCTTCAAGACGGTGCCCCTCTACTTCTCGCGGCCCATCGAGACCGCCGACTACGTCCGCGCCAAGTTCGCGGCGCTGGCCTCGGCGCTGTTCATCCTCACGGCCGCTCCCCTGCTCGTGCTCTACGTCGGCGCCCTGCTGGCCAAGCTCGACTTCGCCGACCAGACCAAGGGATTCGCACAGGGACTCGTCTCCGTGGCACTGCTCTCACTGCTCTTCGCCGGCATCGGCCTGGTCATCGCCTCCTTCACCCCGCGCCGCGGCTTCGGCATCGCGGCCGTGATCGCCGTGCTGACCATCACCTACGGCGCCGTCTCCACCCTCCAGGCCATCGCCGACGTGCAGGGCAGCGCCGACGCCGTGCCGTGGATCGGGCTGTTCTCGCCGATCACGCTCGTCGACGGTGTGCAGTCGGCCTTCCTCGGCGCGACCTCCGCCTTCCCCGGCGGGGTGGGCCCGAGCAACGCCGAAGGCGTCGTCTTCGTCCTCGTCGCCCTCGGCCTGATCGCGGCGAGCTACGGCCTCCTGATGCGCCGCTACAAGAAGGTGGGACTGTGACCACGCTCTCCATCGACCACGTCTCCCGCTGGTTCGGCAACGTGGTCGCCGTCAACGACATCACCATGACCATCGGCCCCGGCGTCACGGGCCTGCTCGGCCCCAACGGCGCCGGAAAGTCCACCCTCATCAACATGATGGGCGGTTTCCTGGCCCCCTCCACCGGCACGGTCACCCTCGACGGGCAGCCGGTCTGGCGCAACGAGGAGATCTACCAGCACATCGGCGTCGTCCCCGAGCGGGAGGCGATGTACGACTTCCTCACCGGCAAGGAGTTCGTTCTCGCCAACGCCGAGCTGCACGGCCTGGGCGCCAAGGCAGCCCAGAAGGCGCTCGCCACGGTCGAGATGGAGTACGCGCAGGACCGCAAGATCCAGACGTACTCCAAGGGCATGCGCCAGCGCGTGAAGATGGCCTCCGCCCTCGTGCACGACCCCTCCCTGCTCCTGCTGGACGAGCCCTTCAACGGCATGGACCCCCGTCAGCGCATGCAGCTGATGGACCTGCTGCGCCGCATGGGCGACGAGGGCCGCACGGTGCTGTTCTCGTCCCACATCCTCGAAGAGGTCGAACAACTCGCCTGGCACATCGAGGTCGTCGTCGCCGGGCGGCACGCGGCCAGCGGCGACTTCCGCAAGATCCGCCGCCTGATGACCGACCGGCCGCACCGCTACCTGGTGCGCTCCAGCGACGACCGCGCCCTCGCGGCCGCGCTGATCGCCGACCCGTCGACGTCCGGCATCGAGGTCGACCTCGCCGAGGGCGCGCTGCGCATCCAGGCCGTCGACTTCGGCCGCTTCACGGCCCTGCTGCCGAAGGTCGCCAGGGACCACGGCATCCGGCTGCTCACGGTCTCGCCGTCCGACGAGTCCCTCGAGTCCGTGTTCTCGTACCTGGTCGCGGCGTAGGAGGCCCTGATGTACGACCCCACAGTCGCCCGGCTCACCTACCGGGCCCTGCTCGGCCGGCGCCGGGCTCTCATCCTGGGCGCCCTGCCGCTGCTGCTGATCGTGATCGCCGTGGCCGTGCGCGCCCTCGCCGGAGCGGACGACCAGACGGCGTCCGACCTGCTCGGCGGCCTCGCCCTGGCCACGATGGTGCCGATCATCGGCGTCATCGCCGGAACGGGCGCGATCGGGCCGGAGATCGACGACGGCTCGGTGGTCTACCTGCTGTCCAAGCCGATCAAACGGCCGACCATCATCTTCACCAAGCTGATCGTCGCCATCGCGGTGACCATGGTGTTCTCCGCGGTGCCGACGCTCATCGCCGGTTTCATCCTGAACGGCAACGGCCAGCAGATCGCCGTGGCCTACACGGTGGCGGCGCTGGTCGCGTCCATCGCGTACGCGGCCCTGTTCCTGCTGCTCGGCACGGTCTCCCGGCACGCCGTGGTGTTCGGGCTCGTCTACGCGCTGGTCTGGGAGGCCCTGTTCGGCTCCCTGGTGCCCGGCGCCCGCACGCTGAGCGTCCAGCAGTGGTCGCTGGCCGTCGCCCAGAAGGTGTCCGGCGGCGACCTGGTGACCTCGGACGTGGGCCTCACCACGGCGACGGTGCTGCTGGTCGCCGTCACGGTCCTGGCCACCTGGTACGCCGGTCAGAAGCTGCGCTCGCTCACGCTCGCCGGCGAGGAGTGACGTGCCCCGGCCTTGACGGAGGCTTCACCTCTGTCAGGGCACACTGGGCAAACGGGATGTAGGGAAACCGCACGGGAGTTGGACGGCTGGGAGGACACGCATGGCGGGCGAAAGGGCTCAGTACGACGACCGGGGGCAGTCGGGTTCCGGGTCCGGCGGCGACGCCTGGGACGACCTCGTCCTGGACGAGGACTTCATACGCTCCGCCGAGACCTCCGAGCCGTCCGCCCGGGCCCGGATGCTCGCCGAGCGCTGGCGCCGCGAGGAACCGGAACCGCAGCCCTGGCGCTCCGACGAGCCGCCCGCAGGCTGGTTCTTCAGCAAGGCCCGGCGGCGCAGGTGGCGCAGGCGCTAGCCGACCACCAGTCCGGCCCCGCTGCGGCCGACCACCAGTCCGGCCCCGACGCGGCCGGCCACCGGTCCGACCCGCCGCCGATTTATTCGGTGGCGTCCAATTCGCCCGGCAGGCAGAGTGGTTCTCGTCACCGCCGGGCTCATCCGATCCGGCGTCACGTTCTGGGAGAGGAGCGGGACGATGTCCATGCACGGCAGTACGTCCCGCTCCCTGCAGGGCAGCCCGCGGCGGGTTCCGGAGTAGTCGCTACCCCTCCGTAGAACCCGCCCCGCACGGGGAGCTGCCCGGGGCGGCCGCTTCGAGCACGCGAATCGCACATCGCGTGAGGCCGCCCACCCGGAGGATTGGCCGAGTGGAAAGGCACTGGCCGCACGTGTGTCATCACATGCGGCCACGGTCGGGCCCGGAAAGCCCGCGCACGTTCGATCCGTGCATCCTCCGCCGCGCACGCGCCACGCAGGCTCAGCCGAGCAACCGCTCCAGCACGACCGCGATCCCGTCCTCCTCGTTCGAGGAGGTCACCTCGTCGGCCACCGCCTTCAGCTCCGCGTGGGCGTCCGCCATGGCGACGCCGTAGGAGGCCCAGGCGAACATCGGTATGTCGTTGGGCATGTCGCCGAAGGCGATCGTGTCGGCCGCCTTCACCTTGAGCCGACGCGCCGCCAGGGACAGGCCCGTCGCCTTGGACAGGCCCAGGGGCAGGAGCTCGACGATGCCCTCGCCCGCCATGACGACCGTGACGAAACCGCCGGCGGTGCGCGTGGCCACCTCGCACAGCTCGTCGTCGCTCAGCGTCGGGTGCTGGATGTACAGCTTGTTCAGGGGCGCGGTCCACAGGTCCGACGCGTCCGTGAAGGGGGTCGCGGGCAGGTTGCCGTGCGCCGCGTACCCCGGACCCACCAGCACCTCGCCGTCCAGGCCGTCGCGGCTCGCCGCCAGGTACAGCGGGCCGACCTCCGCCTCGATCTTGGCCAGTGCCACCCCGGCGAGCTGCCGGTCCAGCGTGACCGACGTCAGCAGACGGCGGGCACCGGCGTCGTAGACCTGCGCGCCCTGACCGCAGACGGCCAGGCCCTCGTAACCGAGGTCGTCGAGGATGTGCCGGGTCCAGGGGACCGCGCGGCCGGTGACGACGATGTGCGCGGCGCCCGCCGCGGTGGCGGCGGCGAGCGCGTCACGGGTGCGCTGCGAGACCGACTCGTCGGAGCGCAGGAGCGTTCCGTCGAGGTCGGTGGCGACGAGTCGGTAGGGGAAACCGGCGCTCACTGGGCGACCGGCTCCAGCACCTCACGCCCGCCCAGGTACGGACGCAGCACCTCGGGCACGCGCACCGAGCCGTCGGCCTGCTGGTGGTTCTCCAGGATCGCCACGATCGTGCGCGGTACGGCGCACAGCGTGCCGTTGAGCGTGGCCAGCGGGCGGACCTGCTTGCCGTCACGGACACGGATCGACAGGCGGCGCGACTGGAACTCCGTGCAATCGGAGGTCGAGGTCAGCTCGCGGTACTTGCCCTGGGTCGGGATCCACGCCTCGCAGTCGAACTTGCGGGAGGCCGAGGAGCCGAGGTCGGCGGAGGCCACGTCGATGACCCGGAACGGCAGCTCCAGCGAGGTCAGCCACTGCTTCTCCCACTCCAGCAGGCGCTGGTGCTCCGCCTGCGAGTCCTCCGGAGTGACGTAGGAGAACATCTCGACCTTGTCGAACTGGTGCACGCGGAAGATGCCCCGGGTGTCCTTGCCGTGCGAGCCGGCCTCGCGGCGGAAGCAGGGCGAGAAGCCCGCGTAGCGCAGCGGGAGGCGGTCGGCGTCGAGGATCTCGTCCATGTGGTACGCCGCGAGGGCGACCTCGGAGGTGCCGACCAGGTAGAGGTCGTCGTTCTGGAGGTGGTAGACGTCCTGGGCGGCCTGGCCGAGGAAGCCCGTGCCCGCCATGGACTGGGGGCGGACCAGGGCCGGGGTCAGCATCGGCGTGAAGCCGGCCGCCGTGGCCTGCGCCATCGCCGCGTTCACCAGGGCGAGCTCCAGCAGGGCGCCGACACCCGTGAGGAAGTAGAAGCGGGAGCCGGAGACCTTGGCGCCGCGCTCCACGTCGATCGCGCCGAGGATCTGGCCGAGCTCCAGGTGGTCCTTGGGCTCGAAGCCCTCGGCGGCGAAGTCGCGGATCGTGCCGTGCGTCTCCAGGGTGACGAAGTCCTCCTCGCCGCCCACGGGCACGTCCGGGTGGACGAGGTTGCCGAGCTTCTGCAGGAGTTCCTGGGTCTCGGTGGCCGCGGCGTCGCGCTCCGCGTCGGCGGCCTTGACGTCGGCCGCGAGCTGGCTCGCCTTCTTCAGCAGCTCGGCCTTCTCGTCCCCGGAGGCCTTGGGGATGAGCTTGCCGAGCGCCTTCTGCTCGGCGCGCAGCTCGTCGAAGCGGACGCCGGACGACCTGCGCCGCTCGTCGGCAGACAGGAGGGAGTCGACGAGCGCGACGTCCTCTCCACGGGCGCGCTGCGACGCGCGCACACGGTCGGGGTCCTCACGGAGCAGGCGAAGGTCAATCACGTGCTCAAGGCTACCGGTGTGGGATGACCGCCCACGACTCACTATTCCGAGCGCGCCTTACATGCCGTTATGGGCGAATTGCACTCAGTGTCAATAAAGAGGGCGCCTTTCCCCGGAACGAGGCATCCGGGCGGCGTCGCATTGACTCGAATCCCTTGTGGGGAACGGGACTTGGGCTTGAGTTGTCCACAGGGATCCACATCCGTCGAAGAGTTATCCACAGGCTGTGTGGAAGATCTGTGGACTTCGGAATTGATCACTCCGGAAGGCGCTGTCGCCCCAAGAATTCCCAAGGCAAACCTGCCCTACCCTCACTTTCGAGTGGAAAAGGGTCACCCTGAAGAGTTACGCAAGGGAAAACGGTGGACGAAGGGTGACCTGCCCGCCGATGGCCGCATCAGGGGCCTGTAGGGCGATTTGTCGACTGACTCACGCTTCCTTGTCGACTTGTCCCCAGGTCGAGAAGCGGACCTGTGGATAACTTCTGTGGATAACGACTATCAGCAGGTACGACCGGCCGAAGCCGCCTGGAAGCAGGCCCGGGACCGGGCCTAGAAGCGGCCGTCCTGGCACCGCGCGACCCAGTCCGAGGCCGCGAGGAACTCCTCGTCCGACGTCCCCGGCCGCGGCGGCCGCACATCGCCCGGCTGCATGTCGGCGCGCGGATACGAGCCGAGGTAGCGCACCTGGAGGCAGATCCGCTTCAGACCCATCAGGGCTTCCGCCACCCGGCGGTCGGAGATGTGGCCCTCGGCGTCGATGCAGAAGCAGTAGTTGCCGATGCCCGCGCCGGTGGGCCGGGACTGGAGCAGCATCAGGTTGATGCCGCGCGTGGCGAACTCGCCCAGCAGGTCGCGCAGGCCGCCGGGGTGGTCGTCGCGCTGCCACAGCACGACGGAGGTCTTGTCCGCACCGGTCGGCGCGGCGGGCCGGGCGGGCCGGCCGACCAGCACGAACCGCGTCTGGGCGTTCTCGGCGTCGTGGATCCCGGTCTCCAGGGCCTCCAGCCCATACCGCGCGGCGGCGAACTCCCCCGCGAAGGCGGCGTCGTACTGGCCCTCCTGGACCAGCCGCGCGGCGTCCGCGTTGGAGGCGGCCGACTCCCAGTGCGCGTCGGGGAGGTGCTTCTTCAACCAGTTGCGCACCTGCGGCTGGGCGGCCGGGTGGGCGGAGACGGTCTTGATGTCCGACAGCTTGGTGCCGGGCCGGACGAGCAGGGCGAAGGTGATCGACAGCAGCACCTCGCGGTAGATCATCAGCGGCGCGCCGGCGACCAGCTCGTCGAGGGTAGTGGTGATGCCGCCCTCGACGGAGTTCTCGATCGGCACGAACGCGGCCTCGGCCTCGCCGGTGCGTACCGCGTCGAGCGCGGACTGGACGGACACGTACGGGATGAGCTCCCGGGTGGCGGCCTCGGGAAGCGTGCGCAGGGCGACTTCGGTGAAGGTGCCCTCGGGGCCGAGATACGCATAGCTCGCTGGCATGACCTCACCCTAATGGGCTTGCGGAAGCGCTATCCCTCACAAGCCGGTACATGGATGAACTCTCACCCCTCCAGCAACTGCTGTCCCACGTACTCGCCTTCCGCGGCCCCGCCGGGCACCGCGAACAGCCCGCTCGACTCGTGCCGGATGAACGGCGACAGGGCGTCGCCCCGGTCGAGCTTGCGCTGCACCGGCACGAAGCCGCGCAGCGGATCGGCCTGCCAGCAGATGAAGAGCAGGCCGGCGTCGGGCACTCCGTCGGCGTCGATGCCGTCGTGGAAGGAGAACGGGCGGCGGAGCATCGCGGCGCCGCCGTTCTGGTCGGGGCGGGTGATGCGGGCGTGCGCGTTGATCGGGACGACGAGGTTGCCCTCGGCGTCCGTCTTCTCCAGGTCCATCGCGGTCGTCTCGGTGCCGCCGGACAGCGCCGCCCCGTCGGACTTGCGGCGCCCGATGACGTCCTCCTGCGCCTTGACGGAGAGCTTCTCCCAGTCGTCGAGGAGCATGCGGATCCGGCGGACGACGGCGTAGGAGCCGTTCGCCATCCAGGCCGGTTCGCCCTTCTCGGGCACGAAGATCCGCTGGTCGAAGTCGGGCTCGCTCGGCTTCGGGTTGCGGGTGCCGTCGATCTGGCCCATGAGGTTGCGGGCGGTCATGGGGTGGGCGGTGGCGCCGGGCGAGCGGTTGAAGCCGTTCATCTGCCACCGCACCTTGGCGGCCCGGCCCGCGTCCTTCTGGATGGCGCGCAGGGCGTGGAAGGCGACCAGGGCGTCGTTGGCGCCGATCTGCACCCACAGGTCGCCGTTGCTGCGGTTCTTGTCCAGGTGGTCGGAGGAGAACTCGGGCAGCGGGTCGAGGGCGGTCGGACGTTGCGTCTCCAGGCCGGTCCGGGCGAAGAAGCTGTGGCCGAAGCCGAAGGTGATCGTCAGCGACGAGGGTCCGGCGTCCCGGGCCACGTCGGTGTCGTCGTGTGTGCTCGGTTCGCCCGCCATCAGGCGCCGGGCCGTCTCCGACCAGCGTCGGAGCAGGGCGGCGGCTTCTTTGCGGCCGGCGCCCGCCGCCAGGTCGAAGGCGACGAGGTGGCCGCGGGCCTGGAGGCCGTCGGTGATGCCGGGCTGATGTTTCCCGTGAAACATTGCCCGGTCGGTGCCGAGGGAGGTGAGCGGAGCGGCGGCCTCGGAGGGAGCGGCGGCGTATCCCACGGCCGCGCCGGTCGTGCCGAGCACGAGCCCGGTGGCGCCGGCAGTGCCGAGCAGCCGTCGTCGTGAGATGCCCTGGGAGGAGGCCGCCTCGTTCTCCGCCGGGGCGGTGTCGGGGGTACGGGCCTCCGGAATGGACTGGTCAGGCATGGTCGTTCAGCCGATCTGCGCGTTCTTGGAAACGGTCACCTCATCGATGTCGGAGGTCCGCACGGTCACGTCGACCTCCCAGTCGCCGGCCATGGGGATCTGCACTCCGTTCGCCGACCAGTGTCCGGTAGCGATGTGGTCGGGGACGACGGGCAGGGGCCCGATGGCCTTGGCTTTCAGGGTGAATTCGATCTTCACCTCGGGGATGTCGAAGGCGCGGCCGTTGGGCCGCTCCACGTAGACGTGCAGCTCGTTGTCGCCCACGCGCGCGGGGTCGAGGTCGACCGTGACGATGCCCTTGCCGTCCTTGCCGCCGGTGTCGAAGGGCATGTTCAGGGTCAGTGCCCCGGAGGCGCCCGCGTCGGCGGAGGCGGAGGACGAGGTGGCCGCCTTGGCCTCCTGTTCCGTACGTCCCGGCTCGGTCTGCGTCAGCACCGTGGTGACGGCGAGCAGGACGACGGCGATGCCGGCCTCGGCCAGCACGGAGCGGCGCAGGCCGAAGCGGTTGGGGTCGGCGTCCCGCAGCCGCTTCTGCCGGGCGGCGTCCCGGGCGGCCCGCTGCCGGGCGAGCTGGGCGGCGCGCTCGGCGTCGGCGGGCTCGGAAGCGGACTCCCCGGCAGGGGCTTCCTCGGCAGCGGGTTCCTCCCCGGCGTCGGTGTCGGTTTCGGGGTCGGTGCGGGTGTCGGCACGGGCGTCGGTGTGAGCGTCGGCGCGAGAGTCGCTGTCGGTGCTGCCGTAGGTGCCGCCGTTGATGTCGGCGTCGGTGCCGGCCCCCGTGTCGACGTCCGTGTCACCGGAGGCCCCCACCCCGGCCCGTACCTTCTCCCGCTCCGCCGACGCCGGCACCGTCTCCGCCAGCCGTCCCGTCCATCTGCGCGAGATCCACGCGACCCCGACGAGGACGACGACGAGGGCGATTTTCGCCAGGAGGAGCTGGCCGTAGCGGGTGTCGGTGAAGGCGGACCAGGAGCCGAGCTGGCGCCAGGACTGGTACGTGCCGGTCGCGATCAGCGCGAGCACGCTGCCGAAGGCGACGCGGGAGAAGCGGCGTACGGCGGATGCGTCGACGGGCGCGTCGGCGGGTGCCCGGCACAGGGCCACCAGGAGCGCGCCGAGCCCGCCGAGCCAGACGGCGACGGCCAGCAGGTGGACGACGTCGACGGGCATGGCGATGCCCGCCTGGAGTCCGACCGAGGCGTGCTCGGACATCGCCCAGCTCGCGGCGAGCCCGGCGGCCACGACGACGCCGCCGATGGCGAGCCCGAAGGTCAGGTCCCGCTTCTCCTGGGGGTCCTCACGCTTGTCGTACGCCCCGAACAGCACGGCGATGAAGAGCGCGGCGGCGGCGAGCAGCAGCAACCGGGAGACGAGGGCCGCGCCGGTCTTGGTCTGCAGCACCTGCCCTAGCAGGGACAGGTCGAAGACGTCGGCGACCTTCCCGGAGCCGGTGAAGGAGCCGCGCAGGAGCAGCAGGGCGAGGGTCGCGGCGGTGAGCGCGAGCCACCCGGAGACGACGAATCGCTGCACCGGCCGCACTCCGGAGCCGCGCGGCCAGCAGGCGAGCACGAAGGCGGCGCCGCCGGCCATCACGATGAACCCGGCGTACGACACGTACCGTCCGAAGCCGTACAGCCAGCCGACGACCCCGTCGTCGGTGCCCTGCCCGGAGACCGCCACGGACGTCTTGGAGGGGGCGCCGATGGAGAAGGTGTAGGCGCCGGCGACGGGGTGGCTGTCCGCCGAGACGACCTGGTAGGCCACCGTGTAGGTGCCGTCGGACAGGCCCGAGTTCAGGCGGACGGCGTAGGTCGTGCCGCTGACCTCGGACGGCTTGCCGTTGTCGATGCGCTTGCCGTCGGGGTCGAGCACGCGCAGCGAGTCGTCGGAGAGCGCGACCTGCTCGGAGAAGGTGAGCGTGATCCGGGCCGGGGCCTGGTCGACCACCGCCCCCTGCCCGGGGTCGCTGCCGGTCAGCGCGGCGTGCGCGGAGGCCGGGGCGGCTCCGGCGAGCAGTGCGCAGGCCGCGGCCAGGAGCAGCAGCACCAGGGCCCGGACGCGGGGGGCGATGGTCTGCGTCACAGGGGTCCCTCCCTCAGTGTCCGGTCTTCGGGGTGTAGGTCGCCGGCTTCACCGGCATCTCGACCTCGACGGGGGCGGAGCGGGCGAAGCGCAGCTCGACCGAGACGGTCTGGCCTTCCTTCGGCTTGCGCTTCAGCTGCTCGAACATCAGGTGGTCGCCGCCGCTCTTCAGCACCAGTCGGCCATGGGCGGGGATCTTGAGGCTCTCGACCTCCTGCATGGCTCCGCCGGTGGTCTCGTGCACGGTGACCTGTCCGGCGATGTCGCTGGTGACCGAGGTCAGCTCGTCGGCGGTACCGCCCTTGTTGGTGACGGTGAGGAAGCCGGCCGCCATCTCGTCGGAGACCGGCTGCGGCATGTAGGCGGAGCCGACGGAGAGTTCCGCCTTCCCGCCCGAGGAGCCGGAGTCGCCGCCGCTGTCCGAGTCCGAGCCGCCGCAGCCCGCCAGGGCCAGCGCCCCGGCTATGACGAGTGCCGCGGGGGCGAGTCGCCGCCTCACGGATTCTCCCCCTTGACGATCTTGGGGAGGTCCTTGGTGTAGTCCTGGACGGTGGCGTCCTCGCCGTAGAGCACGTAGCCGCCGTCGGTCTTCGGCGAGAACGCGATGACCTGGGTGCCGTGCTCGGAGACGATCTTGCCGTTCTTGTCCTTGTGCGGCGGGTCGATGGAGATGCCCAGGGTACGGGCACCGGCCTGGATGGTCGCGAAGTCGCCGGTGAGGCCGACGAACCGCGCGTCGATGCCCTTGAGCCACTTGCCGAGTTCGGCCGGGGTGTCGCGCTGGGGGTCGGTGGTGACGAACACCACGCGGAGGTCGTCCTGCTCGGCCTTGGGCAGCTGCTTCGTGGCGACGGCGATGTTGTTCATCGTCAGTGGGCAGACGTCGGGGCAGTGCGTGTAGCCGAAGTAGATCAGCGTGGGCTTGCCCTCGGTCTCCTTGCGGAGGTCGTACTTCTTGCCCTGCGTGTCGGTGAGGACCAGGTCCGGCTTCTCGAAGGGCTTGTCGAGGACGGTGGCGGCCTTGTCGGAACCGGCCTCCTCGGACACCACGGCGACGGGCTTGTTGCTGTCGTCGCCGCTGCCGCAGGCGGTCAGGGTCAGGGAGGCGGCGGCGAGCAGAGCGGCCGCGGCGAAGGTCTTGGTGCGCATAGAAAAATGTCCCAGATGTCGGTGACCCGGCGCGCGCCGGGGTGCCCCGCCGGGGGCGGGAACCCGGCACGCGCCGTGTGACGGAAGCAGCCTCAGGCGTTGGTGTGCCGACGCCCGGCGAGCACGCCGTAGGCGACACCGGCCGCGCCGACGACGATGCCGACGATGCCCAGGACGCGGGCGGTGGTGTCGGTGTCGTCGGACGAGGCGGAATCGGCGGCGGTGGCGGCGGAGGCCTTCTCGGCCGACCCGGTGCCGGAGGCGTCATCGGCCGCGTTGTCGTGGTGCCCGTCCTCGGAGGCGGCGGACAGCTCCAGCACGGGGGCCGGGTTGTCGGGCTCCTCCTGGCCCTTCTGCGGCACCTCGATCCAGCGGACGACCTCCTTGTTGGAGTACGTCTGCAGGGCCTTGAAGACCAGCTGGTCGGTGTCCTCGGGCAGCTGGCCGACGGAGAGCGGGAACTTCTCGAAGTATCCCGGCTCGATGCCCTTGCCGTCAGCGGTCCAGGTGACCTTGGAGACCGCCTCGGTGATCTTCTCGCCGTGCATCTCCAGCGGCTTGTCCAGCTTGGACTTGGTGACCTCGATCTTCCAGCCCGGCATCGGCTCCGGCATGACGGAGGCGAGCGGGTGGTCGGTCGGGAAGTTGACCTCGAGCTTCGTGGTCGAGGCGTCGTCGCGCTCGTTGGGGACCTTGAAGTCCACGACCGCGTAGCCGCCCTTGGCGGCCGTGCCCTCGGGCTGCACGGTGACGTGCGCGAAGGCGGGGGCGGACAGGGCGAGGACGGTGACACCGGCGGCGGCACCGGCCGCGGCGATACGGGAAGCCTTCATGGGAAGGGGCACTCCGCTGTGAGTCGATGGGATCGGGTCGGAGGGATGCGCGCACGCGCGCGTGCCGCACGACGGCGGCCCCTCCTCGGCGGAGTGGTGGTCGCGTCGCGTCAGGCGGCGAGGGCGAGTGCGGAAATCGTGACGGCCGGCGGACCGCGCCGGATCACCGTGTGCTGGAGCGCGTCGGTGCGCGGCATCTCGGGCGCGGGCCGCACGGCGTGCGCGGGGCGCTGAGGTGCCTCCGGCGTTCCCGGGAGACCGGCGCGCAGGGCCCGCACCAGCGCGAGGGCGGCGCGCAGGGCGCGCACGAGCGCCCCTTCCGTGACGCCCTGCGCCGACAGTTCGGTGAGGCGCAGCAGGGCCAGGTCGCCGTGGCGCAGCAGCCAGCCGGCGGCGATCGCCGCGAGGACGTGACCGAGCAGCATCGGCAGGGACGGCCACAGCGAGCCTGACGCGGCGTCCAGGTGCGTCGTGTGCACGCCCGGAGCCGGCTGGAGCCGGGCGTCGGTGAGGATCTTGTGGGCCTGCGCCGGGCTGATCGCCGCCGCCGTCGTGCCGCACACGAGCCGCGCGGCCTGCTGCACCAGCGCGGCGTCGCTCACGCCCGGCTGCACCGAGGAGGTGGCGGCGGCCGCACCGTGCTGGCCCAGGCCGAACAGCGTGTGCAGCACCGTCTGGCCGACCGCGAGCAGCAGCGCGATCCCCGGCAGCGAGCGCGCGCGCCCGGCGAGCGGGGCCGCCACCGCGGCCACGCCGAGGAACCCGGCGCCCAGCGTCCACAGCGGGATACCGTCGCAGGAGGCGAGTGCGTGACCTGCCCCGGCCAGCACGACGCAGACCGCGGCGAACACCGCGGCCCGCAGAATCCGGAGCGTGTGTCCGGAGCGCGTCGCGCGCGCGTGGGGGGCAGTCATGGCGGGCTCATCATCGCACTGGCCTCCGAGGCGTCGTGCGGCAGGTCCGCAAGATGCCGTACGACCGGAACGTCACCCTCTGGCCCCAGGCGCCCCCTGATGCGCCGATGTCCACGCCCCCGTATGCGCGGACGCCCGCCCCCACATACACCGATCAGAACCAGCGCGCATCCGCCGTATGGGCGGCGTCACGTCAACTTCACGCTTACACGCGGGCACTGAGGGCAATACGTAACGGTATGTCGAGCCGCGGCCAGGAGGCTGGAGCATGAGCATCTGGTGGTCACTCCATCTGCGGCGCGAAGCTGCGAGCGTGCCGCTCGCCCGGCGCCTTCTGATCGGCACGATGGAGACCGCGGGCGTCGATCCGGACATCTCCTACGACCTCTCCGTCGCCCTCAGCGAGGCCTGCGCGAACGCGGTGGAGCACGGCGGGGACACGGGGCGCGGCCCCGGCTCGGAGGCGTACCGGGTCACCGCGTACCTCGACGGCGAGAAGTGCCGGATCGAGGTCGCCGACGCAGGCCCGGGGTTCCCCGCGGCCTCCGCCGGCCGGTCCCGCCCGCAGATCCGCCCCGCGCACGCCGACGCGGAGCACGGCAGAGGACTGTGCCTCATCGAGGAGCTCGCCGACCACGTCCACATCGGCAACAAGCCGGGCCGGGGCGGAGCCGTGGTGAGCTTCGACAAGGTCCTGAAGTGGCGCGAGGACGCCCCGCTCATGGCGGTCTGAGTTGTCGTGGTGACCTTGCCGGTCTGAGTCCCCCTGTGGGGGCGGTGTTTCACGTGAAACACCGCCCGTGCCCGTCCGCCCTACAGCGCCCCCCAGTCCAGCGTCGTCCGCGCCAGCCCCGCCACCTGCGCCAGCAGCGCCAGTCGCGCCGCGCGGACCGCCGGGTCGGGGTCCATCACCAGGACCTCGTCGAAGAAGGCGCCGATCGCCTCGACCAGCGGGGCGGAGACCTCCACCAGCGCGTCGAGGTCGTCCTCACGGCCGTGCAGGGCCTGGCGTACGGCGTCCGCGCTCTCGGCGAGACGCAGCTCGGCGGGCGCGGTCAGCAGGGACGGATCGGCATCGACCGAGGGTTCTTCCTCGGGCAGGATGCGCACCACCCGTTGCAGCGCCGCGGTGAGCGCCTCGAACGCCTCGCTGCCGATGTGCCGCTCCAGCGCGGCCAGCGTGTGATCGCCCTGGGCGGGCCGGTCCGCCCACACCAGGACGGCCTGGACCAGCCGATGCTCGTGCCCCGCGTCCGTGAGCTGCTGCTCGTAGCGCCGGGTGATCAGCTCGGCGGCCTCGGCGACCCGCTCGAAGGGCACCTCGACGCCCTGCGCGGCGTACCGTACGGCCGCCGCGCGCAGCCCGTCGCTCACCCGGACGCCCGCCACGGCGGGCACGTTCCGCAACACATTGAGCAGTCCGATCGCGGCCCGCCGCACCCCGTACGGATCGGAGCTCCCGGTCGGCGCGGCCCCGATCACGAACATGCCCGTCACCAGGTCGAACCGGTCGGCGAGCGACAGCACGGCACCGGCGTCACCGGCGGGCAGGGCACCGCCGGCGGAGCGCGGCAGCTCCATCTCGGCCAGGGCCCGGGCGACTTCGGCGGACTCCCCGGCCCGGCGGGCGTACTCCTCGGCCATCACCCCGGCCAGCCCGGAGAACTCGATCACCATCTGCGAGGCGAGGTCGAACTTGGCCAGCGCACCGGCGCGGCGTACGACCTCCACCGCCCCCTCCGGCAGCCCGGCCCGCCCGGCCAGGTTCAGGGCGAGGGCGGCGATGCGGTCGGCGCGGTCGGCGACCGTACCGAGCCGGTCCTCGAAGGTCAGCTTGTCCAGCCGCCGCCGGAACTCCTCCGGCGCGACCTTCAGATCCGCCCGCCAGAAGAACGCGGCGTCCTCGTAACGGGCCCGCAGCACCGCCTCGTTGCCCGCCCGCACCACGTCGTCGTCGCACAGGGCGTTGGCGAAGGTGACGAAGTGCGGCATGAGGCGCTCGCCGTCGAGCACGGGCAGATAGCGCTGGTGCTTGCGCATCACGGTGGTCAGGACGCTCGCGGGCAGTTCGAGGTAGCGCTCGTCGAACGACCCCCGCACGGCGTAGGGGAACTCCAGGATGTCGGTGATCTCGTCAATCAGCCCGGCCTGGTCCTCCACGTCGATCCGCCCGCCGACCTCGGCCGCCGCCTCCAGGGCGCCGCGCACCACTGCCCCGCGCCGGGCCTCGCGGTCGAGCAGGATGCCGTGCATGTGCAGGAAGTGCGGGTAGCCCTCGGCGGAGGTGACCCGGACCTCCGGGTAGGGGGCCTGGCGCTGTACCCGGGTGGTGTCGCCGGCGGAGAGCGAGGAGACCACCACGGGCAGGGGAGTACGGCCCAGCAGCGCCAGAAGCCAGCGCACGGGACGTGAGAACGACAGCCCCGGATCGCTCCACCGCATGTTCCGCCCGGCCCGCAGCCCGGACACCACCTCGGCCAGCAGCTCGCTGAGCACCTCGACGGCCGGACGCCCCGGCTCGTGCCGGGTGAGCGCCACATGCTCGACACCCTTGACCTCGACGACCCGCACGTCGGTGGGCTCGGCGCCCTGACTGCGGGCGAAGCCCAGCAGGGCGGGAGTGGGCGCGCCGTCCTTGTAGGCGGCGGCGACCTTGGGGCCGCGCACCGTCCGCACGGTGTCCCGCTCGCGCGGCTGCACGCCGTCGACCGTGATCACGATCCGGCGCGGGGTGGCCATCACGGTGATCGCGCCGTGCCCCAGCCGCGTGGCGGCCAGCTTGGCGGTGACCGACTCGCGCACGGCCTCGGTGGTGGCGGGGACGTCGGCGTACGGCAGTTCCTCCACGCCGATCTCGAACAGCAGCGTCTCGACGCCGGGCACCTTGGGCAGCGGGGCCCGCTCGGCCGGGGCCGGCGCGGCCGCGACCCCGAGCGGGTGCTCCAGTGCGGCCCTCCGCCGCTCCCACAGCTTCGCCGACTCGTGCGTCAGCCCGCGCATCAGGGAGAACGCCTTGGCCCGCTCGGTGGTGCTGATGGCGCCGCGCGCGTCGAGCACGTTGAAGGTGTGGCTGCACTTGAGGACGTAGGTGTACGCCGGGACCGGCAGTTCCAGGTCGAGCAGGCGCCGGGCCTCGGCCGCGTACGACTCGAACAGCCGGTGGTTGGTGTCGATGTCGGCGTCGTCGAGGTAGTAGCGGCTCATCTCGTACTCGTTCTGCCCGAACACCTCGCCGTAGGTGATGCCCGGCGCGTACAGGATGTCCTTGAAGTGCGACACACCCTGGAGGTTCATCAGGATGCGTTCCAGGCCGTAGGTGATCTCCACCGACACCGGGTCCAGGGCGACGCCGCCGACCTGCTGGAAGTAGGTGAACTGGGTGATCTCCATGCCGTCCAGCCAGACTTCCCAGCCCAGTCCCCAGGCGCCGAGCGCGGGTGAGGCCCAGTTGTCCTCGACGAACCGCACGTCGTGCGCGTTCAGGTCGACGCCGAGCGCCCGCAGGCTGCCCAGGTACAGCTCCTGCGGGTTGCCCGGGTCCGGCTTGAGGATGACCTGGAACTGGGTGTGGGTCTGGAGCCGGTTGGGGTTCTCGCCGTAGCGCGAGTCGTCCGGCCGTACGCTCGGCTCGACGTAGGCGACGCTCCACGGCTCGGGGCCGAGTACGCGCAACGCCGTGGCCGGGTTGGCCGTACCGGCTCCGACCTCGGTGTTCAACGGCTGCGTGATCATGCAGCCGTTGTCGCTCCAGTACTTCTGCAGGGTGAGGATGGCGTCCTGCATGGTCAGTGCCGTCTGAGCGTTCTTCATGGTGATCGCGCCTGTTCCCCGAGTGGCCCGGCAAGGTCGGTCATGATCTCACACGTCAACTACGGCTGACCTGCTGGTTTTTCACGACCCGGCCGCTCCCGGCGGAACACGGCACGCTCACCCCACCCGACGCACCCCGTGGACGGCACTCAGCCCTGGACGGACGCCATCCAGGCCTCGACCTCGTCCGAACGCCGCGGCAGCGCGGCACTCAGGTTCCGGTTGCCGTCCTCGGTGACCAGGATGTCGTCCTCGATCCGCACACCGATGCCGCGGTACTCCTCCGGCACGGTCAGGTCGTCGGCCTGGAAGTACAGCCCCGGCTCGACGGTCAGGCACATCCCCGGCTCCAGCACGCCGTCCACGTAGGTCTCGGTCCGCGCGGCGGCGCAGTCGTGGACGTCCATGCCCAGCATGTGACCCGTCCCGTGCAGCGTCCATCGCCGCTGGAGACCCAGCTCCAGCACCCGCTCGACCGGGCCCTCGACGAGCCCCCACTCCACGAGCTTCTCGGCCAGCACCCGCTGCGCGGCGTCGTGGAAGTCCCGGTACTTCGCCCCGGGCTGCACCGCCGCGATCCCGGCCTCCTGGGCCTCGTACACGGCGTCGTAGATCTTGCGCTGGACCTCGCTGAACCGCCCGTTGACCGGCAGCGTGCGCGTCACGTCGGCCGTGTAGTACGTGTGCGTCTCCACACCCGCGTCGAGCAGCAGCAGGTCGCCGGATCGCACGGGCCCGTCGTTGCGCACCCAGTGCAGCGTGCAGGCGTGCGGGCCGGCCGCGGCGATCGTGCCGTAGCCGACGTCGTTGCCCTCCACGCGCGCGCGGAGGAAGAACGTGCCCTCGATGTACCGCTCGGAGGTCGCCTGGGCCTTGTCGAGGACCTTCACCACGTCCTCGAAGCCGCGCACGGTCGAGTCGACCGCCTTCTGCAGCTCGCCGATCTCGAAGTCGTCCTTGACGAGCCGCGCCTCGGAGAGGAAGACCCGCAGCTCCTCGTCGCGCTCGGCGGTGACCTTGTCGGTCAGCGCGGCCTCGATGCCGGCGTCGTAGCCGCGCACGACCCGCACCGGACCGGTGGCCTCGCGCAGCGCCCCGGCCAGCTCGCGCACGTCGGAGGCGGGGATGCCGTACAGCTGCTCCGCCTCGGTGAGGGAGTGGCGGCGGCCGACCCACAGCTCGCCCTGGCCGTCCAGCCAGAACTCGCCGTTCTCACGGTCCGACCGCGGCAGGAGGTAGATCGTCGCCTCGTGGCCGTCGTCCCTGGGCTCCAGGACGAGGACGCCGTCCTCGGTCTGGTTGCCGGTGAGCCAGGCGTACTCGACGGAGGCCCGGAAGGGGTACTCGGTGTCGTTCGAGCGGGTCTTCAGGTTGCCCGCGGGGATCACCAGGCGCTCGCCCGGGAAGCGCGCGGACAGCGCGGCCCGGCGGGCGGCGGTCTCGGCGGCCTGGGGGATGGGCCGGAGGTCACGCAGCTCGGTGTCGGCCCAGCCGCTCTTCATGTTCTCGGCCAGCTCGTCGGACACGCCGGGGTACAGTCCGTTCTTCCGCTGCTTGATCGGCTCTTCGCTCTCGTCCGGGGTCGCCGGTGTGAGCTCCTCCGCCACGGTCATCCTCCTCGATACGGCACTGGACCACCGTCCACTCTACGGCGGAGCGGAAGGGTGCCCGGGCCGATGACGAGGAGCGTTACTCGAAGCGGGCCGCCAGCAGCACGACGTCCTCCGCGCCGTCCGCCGCGTCCAGCCCGTCCGGCAGCACGCTGCGCAGGACGTGGTCGGCGATCGCGCCCGGGTCGCGGCGTAGCGCCCGGGGCACTCCGGCCGCCGCGGCGTGCAGCCGCGCGAAGGCCCGGTCGGTGGCCTCGCCGGTGCGGTGCAGCAGCCCGTCGGTGTACAGCAGGACCGTCTCCCCGGGCTCGGCGAGGATCTCCACGCTGGGCGCCTCCCAGCAGGCGAGCATGCCGAGGGGGGCGGAGACGGACGTCTCCACGAACTCCGTGCGGCGCTGTCCGACCAGCAGGGGCGGGCTGTGCCCGGCACCGGCCAGCGTGATCTTGCGGGCGGCCGGTTCGCAGTAGCCGAACAGGGTGGTGGCCGAGCGGGCCGGCTCGGTCAGCCGCAGCAGCAGCTCCAGGTCGGACAGGACCGCGACCGGGTCCTCCCCCTCCATCACGGCGTACGCCCGCAGGGACGCCCGCAACCGCCCCATCGCGGCGACCGCGCTGGGCCCCGCCCCGGTGACCGATCCGACGGCGAGGCCGAGGGCGGCGTCGGGCAGCGGCAGCGCGTCGTACCAGTCGCCGCCGCCGCGCGGGCCGGTGCGGTGCCGGGCGGCGAGCTGCACACCGGCCACCCGCGGCAGCCGGGAGGGCAGCAGCTCGTCCGCCATGGTCGCCATGGACGTGCGCGTGCGTTCCAGCTCCAGGAGCCGGGCCAGGTGCTCGGCGGCGTACCGGGCGTACAGGCCGGCGAGGTGGCGCGGCCGCTCGCCGGGTTCGGCGGGGTCGTCGTAGAGCCAGACGGCGGCGCCGAGGCGGCCGGCGGTGTCGGTGGACAGGGGGAGGGCGTAGCTGGCGGCGTAGCCGAGCCGGGCCGCGACCTCGCGGTGGCGGGGGTCGAGCCCCTCCTCGGCGAACAGGTCGGGGTCGGCGATGCCGCCCTCGCCGCCCGGGAGCCCTTCGAGGATCCGGCCGTAGGAGAGGGCGCTGCGCGGCACCGTCTCGATGTGGCCGAGGTCGGCGCGGGCCAGGCCCAGGCCGATGGTGGTGTCCGGGCCGAGTCCGTCGCCGGGTTCGAGGACGACGAGGCCGCGCCGGGCGCCGACCAGGGCGGCGCCGGCCCGCAGCAGTTCCTGTAGGGCCTCGTCGAGCACGGCCGTGCGGGCCAGGCGTTCGGTCAGCTCATGGAGGGTGGTGAGGTCGGAGACCCAGCCGGCGAGACGGTCCTGGAGAACCGCGCCGGGCGGGGCCGGTGGGTTTGCGGGGGCGGCCGGGGCTGTACCCGCGACGGGCGCGACAGTGTGTGCGGGAGCCGGGACCGTTGAATCGATTCCGGCCACTTTCGGAGGGTGCGGGGCGTTCATGGCGTCCGGCCTTCCGACCGGCGCGTACTGCTCCAAAGCATCGCAAACCCCCATGTCATTCTGCGCCGCTAGCAGTGTCTCCACATGTACACGCACTCGTGAGGAGATGTCCAGCATTGTCCAGCCGGGATTCCTGGTGTCCGTGAGGTTTGAGGGAAGAACTCTCCTTCCTCTTGCGGAAATGCAAAGTTGGCTTAAAACTGCCGCAGGTGACGGCTTATTGCGGTCGACTGGGCTTGCTCGACGGAGCGTCACAGCGGTCGTGATGGGTACGTACTCGGTAAAGGCCAGGGGTGGTTGGGAACCACCCGGAACCTGGTGACGGAACCGGGCGTCCTATCCACCGACGACCGTGCCCCATCCTCCCGTGGCGGAGGCGGAGAGAAATACGCGCGACGGCAAACGCCATACTTCGCCACCCCTACGCCACGCCCGTGCTTTTGATACACGCAGTATGGGCGGGACGGCCGCGGAGGCAGCCCTTGCTCGACCCATAGGGGTTCCCCTTGCTTCAAGCAGGGGTGTGATGCGCCAACAGGTACGCACAGTGAAGTGATCGACACATGTTGTGATGTGGACCACGGTGTTGCCAGGCGTGCAACGGAAAGGACGAGCGCTCATGCGCGAGATCCCTGGAAGGCGACGCAGGCTCCTGTTCCAGCGCAGTGACGGGAGGCCTGAGCTGATCGGCGCGGCCCTGACCTACGCGACGGAATGGCAGTGGCCCGTACTCCCGGGCGTGGCGGCGGACCCGCAGGGGCACTCCCGCTGCAGCTGCCCCGACCCCGACTGCACGGTGCCCGGCGCGCACCCCTTCGACCCCGGCCTGCTCGCGGCCACCACCGACGAACGCATGGTCCGCTGGTGGTGGAGCAACCGGCCGACGGCGCCGATCGTCCTGGCCACCGGCGGCAAGGCCCCCTGCGCGGTCTCCCTGCCGGCCCTGCCCGCCGCTCGCGCCCTCGAAGCGCTCGACCGCGCGGGCATGCGGCTCGGCCCGGTCGTCGCCTCGCCCACGCGCTGGGCGATCCTCGTGAAGCCGTACTCCATGGAGCAGCTCGGCGAACTGCTCTACGCCAAGGACTTCGTGCCCGGCTCCCTCCGCTTCCACAGTGAGGGCGGTTACCTGGCCCTGCCGCCGTCCGGGACGGGCCAGGGCGAGATCCGCTGGGAGCGGGCGCCGCTGCCAGGCTCGGCCTCGCCGTGGGTGCCCGATGTCGAGGCCGTGGTGGACGCCGTGGTCGAGGCCCTCACTCGTACGGGTGTGAGCGCGCCCGAGTTCTAGGATGCTCGGGCGCGCCGAGCCCCGCGCTCGCCCCGGCGCGTTAAGTTCCGGGGCCATGCCGCGTCATGCCCGGGGGCGCGCCCGGGATCCCCGGAAGGCCCGACTGCTCGCCCTCATGGGCGTCATCGCGGCGTGCGCGGTCGCACTGCCGCTGGCGGTGGCGTCGGCGGGGTCCGAGACATCCATGGGAAGCAAGAGAACAGCGGGGTCCGTAGGATCCGTGGGTTCCGTCGGATCCGTGGGCGGTGCCGGGGCGCGTACCTCCCCCTCCGGCGCCGTCCGGCGTCCCCCTCCGGGCGCTGACGACAAGAAACCCTCCGTCGTGGCCGCCGCGGTGCGCTGCGGTCCCGAACTCTCCTCCGCCGACGGCATCGAGGCGCAGACCTGTGTGGTGACGCAGGGTGCCGTCACCTGGGCGCGGACCTACTACCGCAATGCGACCGGAGAGGCGCTGGACGCCGTACTGAGCCTGATGGGGCCCGGCGACCGGACCGTGCGGATGACCTGCGCGGTGGGCGCCGGGGACGAGCCGGGGGCCTGCGAGACGCCCCGGGAACCCACGCGGGGGGATCTGGCGGCCTACACGGCGGTCGCGGAGTTCGCCCGGCGGGGCGGACGAGGGCCGCTGCTGCTGCGCTCGGGAAGCAACTCGCCTGTCTGGACGGTCAGTTGACGAGCGGGTGCGCTGTGTGAGGTCGGGCGCGCATGGAAAGACCCGGTTGCTGGCGACGGGGGATGCACCAGCAACCGGGCTACAGGAACGGTAACAAGAGATCGGCGGTTCGCAAATTCGATCTCGCCTTTCCAGTCACCGACTGGCTTGTCCCTGCCGGGAGTTGTGGATTTCCGGGCACGGGCATCCGGCCCGGCCGGTGGATCGGCCGGTCCGGAACCCCGGGTGAGCCGTCAGCTCAGCGTGACCTGCCGGTTGGTGAGGCCGCCCCGCGCCCGGCGCTCCTCCGCCGTGAGCGGCGCGTCCGTCGCCAGGGCGGCGGCGAGGCGCTCGGCGAACTCCGCCGCCGGCTTCTCCACGTCCTCGGCCGAGACCCCGCTGGGCAGGTCCCACACCGGCACCGTGAGCCCGTGAGCGCGGAAGGAGCCGACCAGGCGCGTGCCCTCGCCGAGGCTGGAGCGGCCCGCGGCGTGCAGCCGGGCGAGAGCGTCCAGCAGCTGCTCCTCGGGGTGCGGCATCACCCACCGCAGATGGTTCTTCTCCGGCGTCTCGCACCAGTACGCGGCGTCCACGCCCTGGAGCTTGACGGTCGGGATGGCCGCGGCGTTGGCCCGCTCCAGGGAGGCGGCCACCTCCGGAGTGGCGTTCTCCGCGTCCGGGACCCAGAACTCGAAGCCGCTGTGCACTTCTGGCTCGAAGGCGCCCTCCGGGTCGAGCAGGTCCTGCAGCCGCGGGCTGTCGGCGGGGGCGCGGCGGCCCTGCACGGGTGTGCCCGGCTCGGCTTCGAGGGCGCGCCGGAGGGTGTCGGCGAGGTCGCGGCTGATGTCGCCCGACGAGGTGTCGTTCTGCAGGCCGAGCAGGACCGAGCCGTCGTCGCGGCGCAGGGCGGGCCAGGCCATCGGCAGGACCGTGGCCAGCGTGACCGCGGGGACGCCTTCCGGCAGGCCGTCCTTGAGGGTCAGCTCGACCGTGGCCGCCGGCACCAGCTCGCGCAGGGCCACCCAGTCGCACTCGCCGGGCAGGCCCTCGAAGGGGCGGTGCACCAGCTCGGTCGCGGCGTGGGAGGCGGCCCGGCCGTGGCAGGCCTTGTAGCGGCGGCCGCTGCCGCAGGGGCAGGGCTCGCGGGCACCGACGACGGGAACGGCTCCGTCAGCGCCTGCGGCGCGGGCCCCGGCCGTGGTCTGCGGGCGCTTGGCCTTCGTCTGGGGTCGCTTCTTGGCCATCGGTGGGTCTCCCGGTTACGGCTCGTCTCGTACGGTCGCGAGCCTAGCCGTTCGTGCCCCGGGCGACGGGGTTCTGTGGACAACCCCAGGTGCGTCGCCGCGTATCGCGCCTCAGTCCATGTCGTCGAAGGCGTCCGCGAAGTCGAGTCCGGGTATCTGGGAGACCGCCGGGGCGGTGACGCGCGTCGCGAAGTCGTCGCGGCGGTGGCCGGCGTCCGGGTCGTACACGTCGTCGTGGACGACGACCCAGACCGTGACCTCGCCGCGGATGTCGTCCCGGACGCCCCAGTCGTCGGCGAGCGCGGTGATGATGTTCAGCCCGCGGCCGCCGTGCGCCGTCACCGATGGGGTCGCCGGGGCGGGGCGGGTCGGGCCGCCGCCGTCCGTGACCTCGACGATGAGCCGGCCGGCCGGGTCCACGCGCCACGCGGCGCGGACGTCGCCGTCACCGGAGAGGGCGTCGCCCAGGGGCCTGCCGTGTTTGCACGCGTTGCTCAAGAGTTCGGAAAGGATCAGTACGGCGTCGTCGATGACCGATTCCGCTACACCGCCTCTGCGCAACTGCGCACGCATCCGGTGTCTCGCTTCCCCCACGCCCGCAGGGCCATGGGGTACGGCCATGCTCGACGACGTGGGCACCTCCTGTGCCACCACCAACGCCACCCCCGAGACCTCCTTCGCCCCACGCCACGGTGTGGATGCCCCATTGGCCTGTACCGGAAACCGGCCAATCCATCTCCGGCGACGCATTCACCACGACCGGATACGGAACGAACGCGCCGGAGCACTCTCTGTGATCGTGTGGCTGGATTTCTTCGGTGTGACCGAGACCGGAGGATCCCGTCTGGCGCGGGTGCGGGTCAAGAGGTGTGCACGGGTCTGGTGGGACTTGTGTGATTCACGCCCGGAGTGGGCGGGGCCCGACTCGGGGTCAGCGGCCGAGCTGGTCGAGCACCGCGCGCGGGCGGTTGGTGATGATGGCGTCGACGCCCAGCCCGACGCACAGCTCCACGTCTTCGGGCTCGTTGACGGTCCACACGTGCACCTGGTGGCCGGCCCGCTTCAGACGCTCCACGCAGGCGGGGTGGTTGCGCACGATCCGCAGGGACGGGCCCGCGATCCGCACGCCCGCGGGCAGCCGTCCGTCCCGCAGCCGGGGCGAGACGAACTGCGTCAGATAGACGGTCGGCAGGGTGGGCGAGGCCGCCCGCACGCGGTGCAGCGAGCGCGCCGAGAAGCTCATCACCCGCACCGGGGACTCCTCGGCCGACACCGGGGCGTCGAGGCCGAACCGCTTCAGCAGGACCAGCAGCCGCTCCTCGACCTGCCCCGCCCAGCGGGTGGGGTGCTTGGTCTCGATGGCCAGTTCCACCCGGCGCCCGGCGTCGGCGACGAGCTCCAGCAGCCGCTCCAGGGTGAGGACGGAGGTCGCCTCGCGGTCCTCCGGGCGGTGCTCCCAGTCGGGCTCCTCGTCGCGCCCCTTCCAGGCCTCGCGCGTCTTCCAGGAGCCGAAGTCCAGGGCGGCGAGGTCGGCGAGCTCCAGCGCGGAGACAGCGCCGCGGCCGTTGGACGTACGGTTGATCCGGCGGTCGTGCACGCACACCAGGTGGCCGTCGGCGGTCAGGCGCACATCGCATTCGAGGGCGTCCGCACCGTCCTCGATCGCCTTGGTGTACGCGGCCAGGGTGTGCTCCGGGGCGTCCTCGGAGGCCCCGCGGTGGGCGACGACTTGAATCACATGCTGCCGAGCGTGGGTCACCGCGTCATGGTGCCACCGTGTGCGGGTACGCGTCCGGTCGGACGGACCCGACGGCTTCGCAGGTCCGGACGGAGGCATTGGGATTGCATCCTTTTCGCCAGTAATGACCTATGTAAAGAATGGCCCCGGACCCACAGCCACCGCTTATGGTGCTCTGACGGCCCGTGGGAAAAGCTGACGGCATACAAAGGGACAAGCACAGCAGTATCGCGCCGGACCCGTAGACCAGCGCGCAAAGGCGTGACCGAGTGCGACCCAGGAAACAGCCGTGGATCGAGGAGAGAAGCTGTGAGCACCGAGAACGAGGGCACCGCGGTACCCCCCGCACCGTCCGCACCCCCCGTGCCGGTGGACGCTCCTGCTGCTCCGGCGCCCCAGGGACAGGCTCCGCGGGGGCCGCACGGGCAGGACTCCCAGGGACAGGCCCCGCAGGGTCCGTACGGGCAGGACTCCCACGGACAGCCCGCTCAGGGGCAGGGCGTTCCTGACGCCGGTCATCCCGGCGTCTCCTCCTCCGCCCCCGACCCGTCGTGGCCCCCGCCCCCGCCGCCCACCGCCCCCTCGCACGGCGACGGCGGTTCCGGTTACGGCGCCGGTGGCTGGGGTTCGTCGTACCAGCAGCCGGCGCCCAAGTCCGGCCGCGGGCGCGGTGGTCTGGTCGCCGGGATCCTGGTGGCCGCGCTGGTCGCGGGCGGCCTGGGCGGCGGCCTCGGCTACACACTGGCGAGGAACAACGACGACAGCACCGGCTCGACGACGGTCTCCGCCTCCACCAGCGGCGGCGACGTCAAGCGCGACCCGGGCACCGTCGCGGGCGTGGCCGCCAAGGCGCTGCCGAGCACGGTCACGATCGAGGCCGAGGGCACCAGCGGCGAGGGCGGCACGGGCACGGGCTTCGTCTTCGACAAGCAGGGCCACATCATCACCAACAACCACGTGGTGGCGGACGCCGTGGACGGCGGCAAGCTCACCGCCACCTTCCCGAACGGCAAGAAGTACGACGCCGAGGTGATCGGCAACGCCCAGGGCTACGACGTGGCGGTCATCAAGCTGAAGAACGCCCCCGGCGACCTCAAGCCGCTCACCCTCGGCGACTCGGACAAGGTGGCCATCGGCGACGCGACCATCGCGATCGGCGCCCCCTTCGGCCTGTCCGACACGGTGACGACGGGCATCATCAGCGCCAAGAACCGCCCGGTGGCCTCCAGCGACGGCAGCGGCAGCCAGGCCTCGTACATGAGCGCCCTGCAGACCGACGCCTCGATCAACCCGGGCAACTCCGGCGGTCCGCTGCTGGACGCGCAGGGCAACGTCATCGGCATCAACTCCGCGATCCAGTCCACCGGCAACGGCGGCTTCGGCACGGGCCAGTCCGGCTCGATCGGCCTGGGCTTCGCCATCCCGATCAACCAGGCCGAGTACGTCGCCCAGGAGCTGATCAAGACCGGCAAGCCGGTGTACGCGAAGATCGGCGCGTCCGTCTCCCTGGACGAGAGCTCCGGCGGCGCGAAGATCACCGACCAGGGCGCGGGCGGCGCGGCACCGGTCGAGCCCGGCGGTCCGGCCGCCAAGGCGGGCCTCAAGCCCGGCGACGTCATCACCAAGCTCGACGACCGGGTGATCGACTCCGGCCCCACCCTGATCGGCGAGATCTGGACGCACAAGCCCGGCGACAAGGTGACGATCACCTACGAGCGGGCCGGCAAGCAGCACACCGTCGACGTCACCCTGGGCTCCCGCGTCGGCGACAACTGACCCACACCCGCGGGCACCGACCCGTTACCCTTGTCCCCGCGCCCGCCGATCACGGCCGGCGCGGGGAGGTGTGCCCGAGCGGCCGAAGGGAACGGTCTTGAAAACCGTCGTGGCAGCGATGTCACCGTGGGTTCAAATCCCACCGCCTCCGCGATGACAGCAATGTGAACGGCCCCTGACCTGGTTGTTGGTCAGGGGCCGTCACGCGGTACCTGTGCGCCGGATCATCTCCACGACCTGTGCCGCCTGCTCCACGCGGGCCCAGAGTCGTACCGGCCCGGCAGACGATTCGCACTCGATCACCAGGACGCCGGGCGGGAGCCACAGGGCCTCGCGGAACGTGGTGTGGCGGGTGCGGACGTAGCGGAGGTCTGGCGGGAGTTCGCGCAGCCGGGTCCATGGCCGGCGAGGCTCCCAGTGGAACTCGGTTCCGGTTCGCATCCGGCCGAGGCTGTATCGGCGTCCCTCGTCCGGCCAGTTTGCCCCGATCTGGAAGAAGACCGCTTCCCCGGACGCCGCTCGAGCGGCTGCTCGCCGCGCTCGCCGTGACACGAGTATCGTCCCGATCACCGTACCGAGGCAGACACAGGCCGCCGTAATCATGCGCGAAGTAAAACAGGCGGCCAACTGCTCGCCAAGGGATCGGAGTGGCTCTGATCCGACCTCGGTCGTCCTCGCGACCAGCACTGCGATCTCCTGAGTTCGGGAGACGGCCGAGCGTCCAAGGGCGCATCTGAGTAGCCGTGCTCATGTGCGGTGCTCGCTGCGCCGCCATGCTGACCGCATGGACTCAGGAGAGCCGTCGACCGGTCAGCAGATCGGGGTCAGCCTGGCGCTGGTCGTCATCGACTTCATGCTCATCGCCTGGATGGCGTTCGGTGTCGGGATCGAGGCGTGGGCCGACAGTTACGAGAGCGACAGTGCCAGCGCTACGGGGGCGACGAGTGCGGCGTCGCAGGCGGCGTGGGTTCTGGTGGGTGGGGCGGTGCTCACCGGCGGTGGTCTCCTCGCCCTGGGGTGGCGCATCCCCGGTGTCGTGCAGTTGGTCGTCCTCTTCGGCGGGGCGGTGCTTGTCTCTTCGCTTGCTGCCGGTGGATAGCATGCGGGCCGTTCCGGTCTTTGGAAGGTGGTGAGCGCGCCTCGTGAAGCGGCGCATCGTCGTCGTCACCGCTGTGCACGGTCCCCATGCCCGGTTCCTTCCGGAGGCCTACGCCTCGCTGTGCGGGCAGGGGCTGCCGGAGGGGTGGTCGTGGCACTGGGTGGTTCAGGAGGACGGGGAGGGCGAGGACGTCCGGCCGTACGTGCCCGATGACCCGCGGGTGACCTTCCGGCAGGGCCGGGCCGGTGGGCCCGGGGTGGCCCGGACCGTCGCGCTGGCCCACGCCGAGGGCGAGTACGTGACGGTGCTGGACGCCGACGACCAGCTCGCGGCGGGTGTGCTCGGGCGGAATCTGGCGGTACTGGAGGGGGACCGCGGTCTCGGGTGGGTGACCTCGCGGGTGCTCGACCTCCTGCCCGACGGATCGACCGTCGGGTTCCCGGGTGATCCCGACGAAGGGGTGATCGAGCGGGGGGCAGTGCTGGAGCACTGGAAGGCCAACGGCTTTTTCGCCCAAGTGCATCCGGCCTCGCTGTTCGTACGGCGGGAGTTGCTCCTCGCCCTCGGCGGGTGGATGGCGCTGCCCGCCTCGGAGGACACCGGGCTGCTGCTCGCGCTGAACGCGGTGAGCCGTGGGTGGTTCTCGGGGGAGGTGGGGCTGCTGTACCGGAAGTGGGAGGGGCAGGTGACCGGGCAGGCGGCCCATGCGGACCGGGCCGAGCGGACGGCCCGGATGGCGGTGGTGGAGGCCAGGGCCAGGGCCTTGGCGCGGTTGCCGTGGGGTTTTCCGGCGGCGCTGTGACAGGGGCCCGTGGTTTCCCGGTGGCCCTGTGACGGGAGCCCCGTGGGGTGTGTCCGGGGTGCGGTTTCCGGGCGGCTCTACGGCAGCAGCTCCGTCTGCCGCGGCAGGGTGGTGACGGGGTCGTGGCGGATGTAGTACTCGGTGCCGAGCAGCCGCTCCCGCTCGGGTGCCGGGAGCGCCGCGATCAGGCCCGGAGCCGCTCCCCGCTCCGCCTCGGAGCGATGGGCCAGGACGGCGGCGACCTTGCGCTCCAGCCAGGGGCTGACGTCGACGGCCGCGGTGATCAGCTCGTCCGGGACCGTGTGCATCGCCTTGCCCCGGAGCGCCCAGTGCCCGGCCCACGCCCGGACGGCTGAGTGCGGGTGCGTGGCCAGATAGAGGGCGCTCGGGCGCCAGGGCTCGCCCGCGTCCGGGTAGAGGCGTTCCAGGCCGGCAGCGTGGACCGCGAGCAGGGTCGCCCGGTGGGTGTGCACGTGGTCCTCGTGGCCGGTCAGGCCGCCGTAGGCGTCGTGGGTGACCACGACGTCCGGGCGGAAGGCCCGGATGTGGGCGACCAGTTCCCCCACCGTCCGGTCCAGCGGGGCGTCGCAGAGACGCGGTCGGCCCGGCGCCGAGTGCGGGACGCGGGAGTCGGCGTGGCCCAGCATCCGTGGCGCGCCGGCGCCGAGGGCGCGGAGGGCTTCGGCCAACTCCGCGGCGCGCACGGTGTCCGCCGCCCAGGTCGCCGTGACGACCGCCGTGCGCGCGCCCGCGGACGCGTGCCGGGCGAGGACGCCGCCCGCCGACAGGGACTCGTCGTCGGGGTGGGCGAAGACCGCGAGCAGGCTCGGTACCGGCATCATCCCTCGCCGGGGCCGGCCGGCGACGCGGTGATCCTGATGGCCTGGCTCGGGCACTTCTCCGCCGCCTCCAGGATCTCGGGGTCGTCGCCCGTCTCCTCGCGGCCCGGGCGGACGACGCCGAATCCGTCGACGAACGCGAAGACCGCGGGCGCCCGGTGGACGCACTCGGCGGAGCCATAGCAGAGCTCGCGGTCCACGGAGACCTTCATACCGCTTCCTCCCCCTCCTGACGGCAGCGGAGGCCCTGCCGCCAGGAGGTGACTGCCCAGCGCGCCGCGGGCTGAACCGACCGGTCTGGCCAACATGCGCCGCCCGCTGGACCGACAGGTGCGACTACCGCGCGCCGCCCGCCGTCGCCAGCCAGTGCGCGACCCGGCGTACGGCGGCCTCGTCGAGCCGTTCGGCCAGGGCCTTGACGGTCGCGTCGTCCTCGGGGGAGAGGTCGTAGAGGCCCGCCTTGCCCAGGCCGGCCAGGAGGACCTGGTGGCGGCGGCCGGTCATCCGTTCCGTCCGTGTGCTCGCGTCACCAGGGGAGGCATGGGAAGGCTGGGAGGTCGGGGAGGCCGGGGAGGCCGGGGAGGTCTCCGGGGCGGGCCGGGGCTGGGGCGCCTGCTGCAGAGGGGCGTCGAAGAGGTGCCACTCGCCGTCCTTCGGCCCCCACAGGGCGACGGTCACCGCGTCGCCGCGCGCCCGCAGGGTCCGGGTCATCTCCCCGAGCGCGTACAGCACCGGCGCGCGGTGGGGCGACTCCGCCGCCGTCCGCCAGGAGCCCTCGGCGGGCCGGTGGACCATCGCCACCCAGCGCGGAGCACCCTGCGGTCGTGGGCTGTCGGGACGTGACTCCACTGCGCTCACCCCTGTACATCGCCTGTGCATCGCCTGTGCATCGCTTGTACGTCGCTCCGGAAGCGGTACGGCAGGGCGCACCATAGCTGACGGGTCGTCAGTTATCCAGGGTCGGAGATCGGCGGTCGTGGGGTTGGGGGGCGCACTCCACCGGGGAGGATCACCACGTCGTCCGGCACCGGTCCCTCCCCTCGTGGGGACCGGTACCGGACGGTGGAGCTACCGTCGTCCGACTCGGATGGAACCCGGATGGAAGCTGACCGGATGGGTGCGCTGCTGGATCCGGATCCTGCCATTTCCGGTCGCGGAGGAGGAGGTTCCGGGGGCTTGCGGAGGGTATTACCGCAGGTCAGCCATATAGAGTGAGTTTTCCGGACCGGACGTCCAGGCGTGGGAAGTGAGGAGTGGAGACCTTGGGTTCCGACTCGGGGGCACGCACCGCCTTCGCGGAACGCCTCGCACTGCTGTACAAGGAAGCGGGCAACCCTCCACTCAAACGTGTGTCCGAAGCGGTGGTGCGGCTCCAGCGGGTCGACGAACGCGGGCGGCCCGTGCGGGTGTCCGCCCAGCGCATCAGCGACTGGCGGCGGGCCCGGAACGTGCCCGCCCAGTTCCCCGCCCTCGCGGCGGTGCTGCACGTGCTGATCCCCGAGGCGCGGCGCGAGCGGCCCACACCGGTGTCGCCGGGCCTGTACGACCTGGGGCAGTGGCAGCGGCTGTGGGAGCGCGCGGTGGCCGACCCGGTCGCCGAACGCCCGGACGGGTCCCCGGAGCAGGACCAGACTCCGGCCGAGGCCCCGCCCGCGCCCGGCGGGGTGTGCCCGTACCGGGGGCTGGCCTCCTACCGGCGGGAGGACGCCCGGTGGTTCTTCGGCCGGGAGCGGAGCACGGACGCGCTCGTCGCGCAGCTCCGGGCCGTGGCCGGGACGGGTGGCCTGGTCATGCTCGTGGGCGCGTCGGGGGCGGGGAAGTCCTCGTTGCTGAACGCCGGTCTGGTGCCCGCGCTGCGGGACGGCGCGCTCGGCGACGACGAGGACCATGAGAGCGGCGGGAGCGGCGGGAGCGGCGGGAGCGGCGGGAGCGGCGGGAGCGGGGGGAACGGCGGGAGCGGCCGGGCGCGGGAGGTGGTGCAGCTCGTGCCGGGCGCCGACCCGCTGGCGGAGCTGGCCCGGTGCATCCCCGAGCTGGCACCCGTCGTCCCGCCCGGGACCAGGACACCCACTACACGCCCCCTGACCACGGAACCCGGCCCCCCATCCCACGCCGACGCCGTCCGCGCCGCCGACGCCGTCCGCGCCGCCGACGCCGTCCGCGCCGCCGACGCCGTCCGTGCCGCCGTCACCGCCTGGGCCCGCCGCGAGGACCCCGCCGCCGCCCGCCCGGTCGTCATCGTGGACCAGTTCGAGGAGACGTTCACCCTCTGCCCCGACGAGGCGGACCGGCGCGCCTTCGTCGAGGTCCTGCACGCCGCCTGCACCCCCGCCGCCCCCGACGAACCGGCCCCGGCCGTGGTGGTCCTCGGCATACGCGCCGACTTCTACGAGCAGTGCCTCGGGTACCCCGAGCTGGCCGACGCGCTCCAGCACCGGCACATGGTGCTCGGCCCGCTCACCACCGCGGAGCTGCGCGAGGCGGTGACCGGCCCGGCCAAGGCCGTCGGACTGGAGCTGGAGCCGGGCCTCGCGGAGCTGATCGTCCGGGAGGTCAGCGCCGACGGCCCGCGCGGGGCGCACGACGCCGGAGTGCTGCCGCTGCTGTCGCACGCCCTGCTCGCCACCTGGCAGCGCAGGAAGGCGGGCCGGCTGACGCTCGCCGGCTACCGCGCGGCCGGCGGCATCCAGGGCGCGGTCGCGGCGACCGCCGAACGCGCCTGGAACGGCCTCGACCCGGCGGCCCGCACGGCGGCGCGGCTGCTGCTGCTCCGGCTGGTCCGGCTGGGTGAGGACACGCAGGCCACGCGCAGACGCGGGACCCGGCGCAAGCTGGCGGAGGAGTCGAACGACCCCGGCAAGACCGAGGAGTCCCTGGAGGCGCTGGTCCGCGCCCGGTTGGTGACCCTGGACGCGGAGACCGTGGAGATCACCCACGAGGCGCTGTTGCACGCCTGGCCGCGTCTGCGCGACTGGATCGACGAGGACCGGCAGGGCAACCTGCTGCGCCAGCGCCTGGAGGAGGACGGCCGGGCCTGGGAGGAGTCGGACCGCGACACATCGCTGCTCTACCGGGGCTCCCGGCTGGAACAGGCCCACGGCTGGGCGAAGTCCGCCGGGGACAGGTACCTGACCCGGAGCGCGGTGGAGTTCCTGGCCGCCTCGGTCCGGCTGCGCCGGCGCGTCATCTGGATCAGCCGGGGCGCGGTGGCGGCGCTGGTGGTGCTGGCGGTGCTGGCCGCCGGGTCGGCCGTCGTCGCCTGGAAGCAGCGGGACGACGCGGTGTTCGAGCAGGTGCTCGCCCAGGCCGACCGCGTCCGGGACACGGATCCGTCGCTGTCCGCGCAGCTCGACCTGGTGGCGCACCGGCTGCGGCCGGACGACGAGGGCGCGAAGAGTCGCCTGATCTCCGTGGTGAACGCCCCGCTGGCCACGCCGCTGCTCGGGCACACGGGCGCCGTCTACCTCACGACGTTCAGCCCGGACGGCAGGACCCTGGCCACCGCGAGCTACGACCGGACCGTACGGCTGTGGAACGTGGCCGACCCGAGGCGTCCGAGTCCTCTGGGCGGACCGCTCACCGGTCACACGAGCTGGGTGAGCAGCGCGGTCTTCAGCCCGGACGGCCGGACGCTGGCCAGCGCCTCCGACGACGGCACGATCCGGCTGTGGGACGTGACCGACCCCCGTCATCCGAAGCGGCTCGGCGAGCCCCTGACCGGCCATGACGGCACGATCTACCTGATCGCCTTCAGCCCGGACGGGCGCACGCTGGCCTCCGCCGGCGACGACGGCACCGTACGGCTGTGGGACATGGCCGACCCGCGCCGGGCGCGGGCGCTCGGCAAGCCGCTGACCGGGCACACGGCCGCCGTGCGCTCGGTGGCGTTCGCCCCGGACGGCCGGACGCTGGCGGCGGGCGGTGACGACGGCACGATCCGCCTGTGGGACGTGGCCGACCCCCGGCGCCCGGAACCGGTCGGCACGCCGCTGACCGGCCACACCTCCACCGTGCACTCCGTGGCCTTCAGTCCGGACGGCCGGACCCTGGCCAGCGGCGGCGAGGACCACACCGTACGGCTGTGGAACATGGCCGGATCGGGTCGCCCGGCCCAGATCGGGGCGCCGCTGAACGGCCACACCGGGCCGGTCTGGTCGGTGGCCTTCAGCCCGGACGGGAACATGCTCGCCGCGGCCAGCGCGGACAGCACCGCGAGCCTGTGGAAGGTGAGCGATCCGGAGTACCCGTCGCAGGTCGGCGGCCCCCTGGCGGGCAGCAGCGGCGAGATGTACGCGCTGGGCTTCAGCCCCGACGGGCGCACCCTCGCCACCGGGACGGGCGACAACAAGGTCCGCCTGTGGGCGCTGCCGACCTCGGACATGACCGGCCGGACGGGCACGTTCCGGCCGGACGGGCGGGTGCTGGCGACGGCGGGGCGCGACGGGCGGATCCGGCTGTGGGACGTGCGGACGCCCAGCAGGCCGGTGAGGATGGGCGAGCCGTTCCGGCCCGGAAAGGGCGACGTACGCTCCCTGGAGTTCTCCTCGGACGGCCGCACCCTCGCGGCGGTGACGGGCGATCGCGCCGTGCAGCTGTGGAACCTCAGCGCTCCGGAACACCCGGTGCCGTACGGGTCTCCCCTCCCCCTGCGCATCCGGTACGCCGACCCGCTGGCCTTCAGCCCCGACGGCAGGACCCTGGCCACCGCCGACGACGACCGCACCATCCAGCTGTGGGACATCGGCGACCCGTCCCGCCCCCGGCCGCTCGGCGCCCCCCTCACCGGTCACAAGGGCTACGTCAACTCCCTCGTCTTCGGCCCGGACGGCCGGACGCTCGCCAGCGGCAGCGCGGACGGCACCATCCGGCTGTGGAACGCGGCCGACCCCGCCCGGGTCACCCTGATCGGCACACCGCTCAAGGGCCACCTCGGAGCCGTGAACGCCCTCGCCTACAGCCGCGACGGCCGCACGCTGGCCAGCGCCGGCGACGACAGCTCCGTACGCCTCTGGGACGTCCGGGACCCCGCCGACGCCTCCGAGCAGGCCCGCCTCACCGGCCACACGGAAGCGGTCGTGTCCCTTACGTTCAGCCGCGACGGCCGCACCCTGGCGAGCGGCGGCAACGACAGCACGGTCCGGCTCTGGGACGTCTCCGACCCGTCCGGGGCCACCGCGATCGGCCAGTCGATGAGCCCCAACACCAAGACCGGCAACTACCTGTCGTTCAACCCGGCCGGCCACACGATCGCGGTGTCGAGCGGCGCCGACACCATCCGGATCTGGAACCTGGACGTCGACCCGGCCGTACGCCGCATCTGCTCGCTGACCCGGGGCGTGCTGACGCCGGACACGTGGAGCGAGTACCTGCCCCGGCTCTCCTACGACCCGCCGTGCGACGACTGACGGGACGGGGCCCCACAACAGGCCCCGGAGTCACGGGAGTTGAGTGATACGAGTCACAACGCCGACTTCCTGACGGTTGGTCGGCTCCCGCTGGGCAAGCGCTTGTTACCCTTGGCCATAGCTCGACCGCTGGTGCATCCCCCGTCGCCAGCGGTCGGGCCTTTTTTCAGCGCAGGTCCAGCCGCATCAGGATCCGGGGATGGCCGGCCAGGACCGAGGTGGTGTCCGCCGCGTGGGTGAAGCCGGCGCGTTCGAAGTTCTTGCGGAGACCGGCGTAGGCCATCGTCAGGTCGACCTTGGCGTCGCCGTTGTCCAGGGGGTACGCCTCGATCGCCGGTGCGCCGTGGGCGCGGGCGAACTCGACCGCGCCGGCGATCAGGGCGTGGGAGATGCCCTGCTTGCGGTGACCGGGGCGGACCCGGACGCACCACAACGACCAGACGGACAGGTCGTCGATGTGCGGGATCTTGCGGTTGCGGGCGAAGGAGGTGTCCGCGCGCGGTGCGACGGCGGCCCAGCCGACCGGTTCGTCACCGTCGTAGGCGAGCACGCCCGGGGGCGGGTCCGCGCGGCACAGCTCGGCGACGTACGCGCCGCGGGCCGGGCCGCGCAGCTCGTTGTTGAGCTTGGAGGGAATCCGGTAGCTCAGGCACCAGCAGACGTTCGCCCCGGGGGACTTCGGCCCGAGCACGGCACGGACGTCCTCGAAGTCCGTGGCCGGGCGCACGTCGATGGTCATGCCTTCACGATGTCACGTGCGGCGCGGCGACGCCGCCCGATCAGGCCTTCGGGGGCGGGGACACGGCCTGGCTGAACGCGGTGTAGAACGGCTGGGCCAGGCCGGCGAGCGCCGAGGCGCCCTGTGCGAACGGGGTGAGCGGATCGATCGAACCCGACCGGCTGCCTCCGCCGCCCTCGGCGGCCAGGGCGGGCGAACCGCCCTGGAGGACGACGAGAGCGAGGAGCAGCACGGCGGCACGGGAGAGCAGACGAGGACGCATGCCCACTCCGACGACCTGCTTCTTCCCTGGTCACAGGCGCGCGGTTAGTGATGTGGACGTACCGCGGACGCCGCCCGCAGCAGGCGCAGCTGGCCGATCTCGCTGACGTTCTTCGTCAGTTCCGTGTTCACCCAGGCGGCCATGTGCGCGACGGTGTACCGGGGGTCGTCGGGCACGGGGAAGCGGGCCGGGGCGTCCAGCTCGGTGTCGGTGAGGTCGTCCAGGACCGCCAGCCACTGGGTCCGCAGGTCGCGCAGCCACTCTACGGTCGGGGTGCCCTCGCCGGGCCACACGACGTCGGTGCGCTCGCGCGGCGGGCGGCCCCGCGCGTGGTCCAGGGTGACGCTCCACCACCATCCGATGTGCCAGCTCACCCAGGCGATCGTGGGCACGGGCACGGGGTCGGGCTCGGTGTCCGCCCAGTCCGGCACCCAGGTGCCGTCGGCGGACCGGCGCATCGTCCAGATGAGCGGCCCGGGCTCCCAGAGGAAGTCCTCCGGCTCCAGCCGCTCCAGGTGGTACTCGAACAGGGCCCAGGTCAACTCGAACTGGGCGCGCAGCAGTTCCGTACGGGAAACGGTCATCGGACGACCCTACGCAAGCGCCCGCGTGTCCCGGGCGAGTCCCGCCCAGTCGATGTCCCGCAGGGCCGGCTCCGGGCCGCACGCCGACGGCAGCCGCGGCGTGGACTGGAACCAGAGGACGGTGAGCCGGGAGCGGTACGCGACCGGGTCGTGGGCCGGGTCGAGGGCGGTGGAGTGGAACGTGCCGAGACACGCCACGGCGGGCAGCACCTCGACGGGACCGAGGCCGCCCGCGTACTGGTCGGGGTACTCGCGCGGGGGCGGGACCAGGTGGACCGGCGTGCCCGGGTGGGCCTGCTCGGCGGCGCGCAGCAGGCCGCGGATGCGCAGGTCGTTCACCGGCTTGCAGGGGTAGCCCTCCCGCAGGTCGCCGTACGTCGAGGTGAACCGCAGCTCGGCCAGGTCCACCGAGCGGCCGGAGGCCAGGACGAGACGGGCGAGCGCCAGGGCCGGCGTTCTGACGTGCTGGTGCATGGGGGTCTTTCGGTGCTCATGGAGGTGACCTCGCTCGGGGCGGGGACCCGCTCTCGGTGGGGCCCTCGGAAGGGGCCCGCTCTCGGGAGGGACCCACTCTCGGGACGGCCCCTCGGAAGGGACCCGCTCTCGGGACGGCCCCTCGGAAGGGACCCGCTCTCGGGACGGCCCCCTGGGAAGGGACCCGTTCAAAGAAGGCCCCGCTCAGGAAGGGCCCCGCTCACGGCCGGTGCCCCGTCAGTCGGGCCGCCGACGCGATCGTCGCCCGGGCCTCCCGCTCGGACAGACCGGTGCCCCGGGCCGCGTCGACCAGGGCGTCCACGAGCGCGGGGCCGATGCCGTCCTCGTAGGCGCGGCAGGCCGCCCAGAACAGGCGGGTGTTGCGCTGGCCCTCGTGGGCGGCGAGCACGAACTGGACCAGGCCCTGGCCGTGTCCACCGGCCGACGGGGGCGTGGGGTGGTGGGCGCGGGGCGGCGGCAGCAGCAGGCGCAGCAGGGAGCGCGGGCAGCGGGCCGGGGGCAGGTGCGCGGTGCCGGGGGCGGCGGCGTACACGCCCTGGCCCGAGCGGGAGCCGGGGCCGACGAGGTAGCCGCCGGCGCCCCGGATGTCGATGCCGGCGGCGAGGCGGCCCGCCGAGTTGGGGACGACCACGTCGGGCGGGCCGCTCAGCCACAGGTGCCGCCCGCCGGACGGGGTCAGCACCACCACCGTCGGGGGGATGGTGAACAGGTGCCGCAGGGCCAGCTCGCGCAGGGCGGCCGAGGAGTCCGTGCCGGTCTTCACGTCCAGGTCGATGCCGATCAGGTGGTGCGGGGGCAGGCCGCAGGCGATGCCGTAGCCGGTCGCCCAGGGCGCCGCGGCGAACAGTTCCCGGACGCGGGCCGGGTCGCTGGAGGCGTCGTAGACACCGTGGCCGAGGCGGCCGCACTCGCCGTGGCAGGGGGACGGGGCGGGGTCGTCGCGGTGGGGGGAGCGCAGCGCCGGGAGCTTCGTGCGGGACAGGGGGATGACGGCCAGTCCGCGCTCGGCGGCTGACAGGGCGTGTGCGAGGGCCAGCGTCGTGGCCTGCCGGTCGGTGGTGGCCATGCTCCTAGTTTCGTACATACGTTCGAAAAAGGAAAGGGGGAGCGGCTGCGACGCGCCGGGGCGGCGTGGCGTCCGGGAGTTCCTGTGGGTGTGCTTCGTGGGGTGACAAGCGCCTGAGCGGCGGTACTTCGGTGCCGCCGCTCAGGCGCTTTCCGGCGCCGCGCGGTCTTGACGGAGTCATGGATCTGACGGACAGTCAGAAACCGTGAGTGGTGAGCCGGATGTCCACGAGGAGTTCGAGGCGCGCCTGAAGGCCTACGAGGGGCGGCCCGCGGCCGTCACCGGCGTGGGCAAGGACCCCGTCAACGAGCCGATGATCAGGCACTGGTGCGAGGCGATGGGCGACACCCACCCCGCCTACGCGGGACCGGACGCGGTGGCCCCGCCCACCATGCTCCAGGTCTGGACGATGGGCGGCCTGTCCGGCCACCCGGGGCGCGCGGCGGCCTACGACGAACTGCTCCGCCTGCTCGACGAGGCGGGCTGCACCTCGGTCGTCGCCACCGACTGCGAGCAGGAGTACCTGCGCCCCCTGCGCCCGGGCGACGAGATCACCTTCGATTCGGTGATCGAGTCGGTCTCCGCCCGCAAGACCACGAAACTCGGAACGGGCTACTTCGTCACCACCCGCACGGACGTCCACGCGGACGGCGCCCTCGCCGGCACCCACCGCTTCCGCATCCTCAAGTACGCCCCCGCACACCGGCGAAGCAAGCCCCGGGAACTCCGCCCCCGCCCCGTCGTCAACCGCGACAACGCCGGCTTCTGGGAGGGCGTCGCCCGCCACGAGCTGCTGATCCAGCGCTGCACCGGCTGCGGCACCCTCCGTTTCCCCTGGCTGCCCGGGTGCAACGGCTGCGGCTCCCCGGACTGGGACACCGTCGGGGCGAGCGGCGAGGGCACGGTCTACTCGTACGTCGTCCTGCACCACCCGCCCTTCCCGGCCTTCGAGCCTCCTTACGCGGTCGGCCTGATCGAGCTCGCCGAGGGCGTGCGGATCGTCAGCAACGTCGTCGGGGTGCCGTACGACAAGGTGCGGATCGGCATGCCGGTCCGGCTGGAGTTCCGGCGCTACGACGACGAGCTGGTGCTGCCGGTGTTCCAGGGGGTGACGCCGTGAACGCCGGCGACCGCCTCCCCCCGCTGGAGATCCCGATCACCCGCACGCTGATCGTCGCCGGGGCGATCGCCTCCCGCGACTACCAGGACGTCCACCACGACCCGGACCTGGCCCGGGAGAAGGGCTCCC
The DNA here is from genome assembly GCF_964272415.1 of Streptomyces sp. SudanB52_2052. Lineage (NCBI taxonomy): Bacteria > Bacillati > Actinomycetota > Actinomycetes > Kitasatosporales > Streptomycetaceae > Streptomyces > Streptomyces sp. SudanB52_2052. Next base: position 4,744,907 of record NZ_OZ186796.1, read on the forward strand.
CCGACATCTTCATGAACATCCTGACGACCAACGGCCTGGTCGGCCGCTACATCACGGACCACTTCGGCCCCCGGGCCGTCCTGCGCCGGGTCGCCATCCGGCTCGGCGCGCCCAACCACCCCGGCGACACGATGGTGCTGACCGGCACGGTCGAGCAGGTCGACGGCGACACCGCGACGGTCCGGGTCGTCGGCGCGAACGGCATCGGCACGCACGTCACCGGCACCGTGACGGTGCGGGTCCCGGCATGAGCCCGAGGGGCCGGGACGGTCTCGGTGGGCGCGCGGCCCTCGTCGGTGTCGGGGCCACCGAGTTCTCCAAGGACTCGGGCCGCAGCGAACTGCGTCTGGCCGTCGAGGCGGTGCGCGCGGCCCTGGCGGACGCGGGCCTGACACCGGCCGACGTCGACGGCATGGTCACCTTCACCATGGACACCAGCCCCGAGATCACCGTCGCCCAGGCGGCCGGCATCGGTGAGCTGTCCTTCTTCTCCCGGATCCACTACGGCGGCGGAGCGGCCTGCGCCACCGTCCAGCAGGCGGCCCTCGCGATCGCCGCGGGCGTGGCCGACGTGGTCGTCTGCTACCGGGCGTTCAACGAGCGCTCCGGCCGCCGCTTCGGCTCCGGCGTGCGGCACCGGGAGCCCACGGCGGAGGGTGCGGCGCTCGGCTGGACCCTGCCGTTCGGCCTGCTCACCCCGGCCTCCTGGGTGGCGATGGCGGCGCAGCGCTACCTCCACGCCCACGGGCTGACCCCGGAGGCCTTCGGGCACGTGGCCGTCACCGGCCGCGGGTACGCGGCGACCAACCCGGCCGCGTACTTCCACGGCCGCCCCATCACCCTCGCCGACCACGCCGCGTCCCGGTGGATCGTCGAACCGCTGCGGCTGCTGGACTGCTGCCAGGAGACGGACGGCGGGCAGGCGTTCGTCGTCACCTCCCTCGAGCGGGCCCGCGACCTGCCCCACCCGCCCGCCGTGATCGCCGCGGCCGCCCAGGGCGCCGGGCGCGCGCAGGAGCAGATGACCGGCTTCTACCGCGGCGACCTCACCGGCCTGCCCGAGACGGCGGTCGTGGCCCGGCAGCTGTGGCGCACCTCGGGGCTCGGGCCGGCCGACATCGACGTGGGGATCCTCTACGACCACTTCACGCCGTTCGTGCTGATGCAGCTGGAGGAGTTCGGCTTCTGCGGCCCCGGCGGGGCGGCGGACTTCGTCGCCGAGGGGCGGCTGCCGCTCAACACGCACGGCGGACAGCTGGGGGAGGCGTACCTGCACGGGATGAACGGGGTGGCGGAGGCGGTCCGGCAGATCAGGGGCACGGCGGTGAACCAGGTGCCGGGCGCGGGACGGGTCCTGGTGACGGCGGGGACGGGCGTGCCTACGTCGGGACTCGTACTGACCGGTGACCCGCAGGGGTGATCCCGCAGTACTACGGGCCCTCCGCTCCACCTACAGGAGGTGCAGTCACCCCTACCCCTACAACCTGAGGGGGACATCGCTTCGGGACCTGCGGCCGATCCGCTCGGCAGGGGGCCGCTCATAGCGTTGAGCCATGACCACACTCGTCTGCACGAGCGCTTCGAAGGCGGCCGCGCCAGCGGCGCAGACCCTTCCGTACCCGTCGTTCTCGTCGTACGTCAGGGCCCGCCAGCCGGTGCTCCTGCGTACCGCCCGCTCGCTCACCGGCAACCCGAGCGACGCGGAGGACCTGCTGCAGACCGCGCTCACCAAGACGTACGTCGCCTGGGAGCGCATCGAGGACCACCGCGCCCTCGACGGCTATGTGCGCCGGGCGCTGCTGAACACGCGCACGTCGCAGTGGCGCAAGCGCAAGGTCGACGAGTTCGCCTGCGACGAGCTGCCCGAGCCGGAGCCGGTGCCCGGCGGCGACGACCCGGCCGAGCAGCAGGCGCTGCGCGACGCGATGTGGCGGGCGATCATGCGGCTGCCCGCCCGGCAGCGGGCGATGGTGGTCCTCAGGTACTACGAGGACCTCAGCGAGGTCCAGACGGCCGAGGTGCTCGGCGTGTCGGTGGGTACGGTGAAGTCGGCCGTGTCACGCGCTCTCGGCAAGCTCCGGGAGGATTCCGAGCTGGGACTTGTTCGGTCCTGAGCCGAAGCGTCGGCTAACGTCGTCTGATCGATCACCGCCTCCTAGTGACATACCGCGTGGTATGTGCGCAGAATCAGCGCAACCCTTACCACCGCGTAGGCAATGTCGCCCCGGGAGGACGCCGTGCTGAGCACCATGCAGGACGTACCGCTGTTGATTTCCAGGATCCTGACCCACGGGTCGACGATCCACGGGACATCACAGGTGACCACGTGGACCGGTGAGGACGAACCGCACCGCCGCTCCTTCGCGGAGATCGGCGCCCGCGCGGCCCAGCTGGCCCACGCGCTGCGCGAGGACCTCGGTGTCGCCGCCGACGAGCGCGTCGCGACCCTCGCCTGGAACAACGCGGAACACGTCGAGGCCTACTTCGCGATCCCGTCCATGGGCGCGGTCCTGCACACCCTGAACCTCCGCCTCCCGCCCGAGCAGCTGGCCTGGATCGTCAACCACGCCGCCGACCGCGTGGTCATCGCCAACGGTTCGCTGCTGCCCCTGCTCGCCCCGCTGCTGCCGCACCTGAAGACGGTCGAGCACGTCGTCGTCACCGGCCCCGGCGACCGCTCCCTGCTCGCGGAGGCCACCGCGCAGGTCCACGAGTACGAGGACCTCATCGCCGGGAAGCCCACCGCGTACGACTGGCCCGAGCTGGACGAGCGCCAGGCCGCCGCCATGTGCTACACCTCCGGCACCACCGGCGACCCCAAGGGCGTGGTCTACAGCCACCGCTCCATCTACCTGCACTCCATGCAGGTCAACATGGCCCAGTCGATGGGCCTGACCGACGAGGACACCTCCCTGGTCGTGGTCCCCCAGTTCCACGTGAACGCCTGGGGCCTGCCGCACGCCACCTTCATGACCGGCGTCAACATGCTGATGCCGGACCGCTTTCTCCAGCCCGCCCCCCTCGCCGCGATGATCGAGGGCGAGAAGCCGACCCACGCCGCCGCCGTCCCGACCATCTGGCAGGGCCTGCTCGCGGAGCTGACCGCGCACCCCCGGGACGTCTCCTCCCTCACCCAGGTCACCATCGGCGGCTCGGCCTGTCCGCCGTCGCTGATGGAGGCCTTCGACAAGCTGGGCATGCGGGTCTGCCACGCCTGGGGCATGACGGAGACGTCCCCGCTGGGCACGGTCGCCCGTCCCCCGGCCGCCGCGGTCGGCACGGACGAGGAGTTCGCCTACCGCCTCACCCAGGGCCGCTTCCCGGCCGGTGTCGAGGCCCGGCTGACCGGCCCCGGCGGCGAACGCCTCCCCTGGGACGGCGAGTCGGCGGGCGAGCTGGAGGTGCGCGGCCCCTGGATCGCGGGCGCCTACTACAACGGCCCGGACGCGGACCCCCTGCGCCCCGCCGACAAGTTCAGCGAGGACGGCTGGCTCAAGACCGGCGACGTCGGCACCATCTCCCCCGACGGCTACCTCACCCTCACCGACCGGGCCAAGGACGTCATCAAGTCCGGCGGCGAGTGGATCTCCTCGGTGGAGCTGGAGAACGCGCTGATGTCCCACCCGGACGTCGCCGAGGCCGCCGTCGTCGCCGTCCCCGACGACAAGTGGGGCGAGCGCCCCCTGGCCACGGTCGTCCTCAAGGAGGGCGCCACCGCCACCTTCGAGACGCTGCGCTCCTTCCTCGCCGAGGAGGGCAAGATCGCCAAGTGGCAGCTCCCGGAGCGCTGGACGGTCATCGAGGCGGTGCCGAAGACGAGCGTCGGCAAGTTCGACAAGAAGGTGCTGCGCAGGCAGTACGCGCAGGGCGAGCTGGACGTCACCAGCCTCGGCTGACCCACCCGACCCGGGATCACGTCTCACCGTAGAGGAGCCGGATGAACGTGCCCTCGGGGAAACGCAGTTCCAGGGTGTGGCTGCGGACGTAGGGCGACCGGACCTCGTAGTCGACCAGTTCCTTGTCGAACCAGGCGATGTCGAGGAAGGTCGCCCTGCGGCGCTCCCAGAGCTCGATCGACGTCCCCGTCATGATCAGGTAGAACGTCCGCGACCGCAGGCCCAGCACCTCGTACAGAGGGATGCCGTCGAAGGCGGTGTCCGCGGGCAGTGACGTCGCGTCCGCCTCGTCGCCGACGACGCCGATTCCGACCAGGCGGGCGCGATGCACGTTCAGCGGCGAGATCACCTGCCCGCCCAGGCGGTTGTACGTCCGGACCAGCCGGTCGGTCCTCATGGCGGGGATCGACACGTCACGCACGTGGCGGATCGCGAACGAGGCGACCGTGAAGGCGAACAGGACGAAGCCGGTGACGCCGACCCAGCAGATGACCAGCAGGTAGTAGGCCACGCCCAGCCACTGGAAAAGGACGTAGGCGGCGATCCCGCCGACGATCAAGGCAACCAAGATCATGACACTGCCCCCGGCCCGTGGTGTGCGGGTCCAGACGTACCGCCGTACGCCCGGGACCGGTCCCGGAAACGGCGGTACGTCTGTCACCCGGTCGGGCCGGGGGGCCTGCGCGAGATCAACGGCGCCGGAGGCCTACTGGTGGCGGCGGACTGCTGGTGGCGGGGACCTACCGGGGGGGGGGAGATTCACCGGCGCCGGGGCCTATCGGCGACGGATGCCTATCGGCGGCGGATGCCCACTCGCGGCGGATGCCCACTCGCGGCGGATGCCCACTCGCGACGGATGCGGGAGTTCGCCCCTCACCGCCGCGACCAGGTCACCCCCCACCCCAGCACCAGCCACAGGCCCGCCACCCCGCACACCCCGCCCCAGCCGAAGTGGCTGTAGGCGGCACCCGCGAGGGCCGAAGCGGCCGCGCCGCCCGCGAAACCGGCGACCACATAGGCGGTGTTGGCGGTGGCCGGCGTGGAGGTCGCGGTCAGGGCGAGCGTCTGGTTGGCGACGTGGGACGCGACCAGCGCCGCGTGGATCAGGACCGCGGCGGCGAACAGCGCCCCCAGCACCTGCCCGCCCAGCCAGAACAGCGGCACGGACACGGCGGCGAGCAGATACGCGGACCGCACGACCCGCGCCGCCCCGAACCGGTCCACGAGCCCGCCGGCCAGCGGCGCCACCGCGCTCGCCGTCAGCCCGAAGAGCCCGAACAGCCCGGCGGTCGCGGTGGACAGCCCGTACACCGGCCCGGTCAGCAGCAGCGCGAGCGAAGTCCACAGCGCGCTCCACGCCCCGAACATCCCGGCCTGCCGCACGCACGCCCGCCACAGCTCCGGCGAGCGCCGCAGCACCGACGGCAGCGCGACCAGGCCCGCGAACAGCGGTCCTTCCCGCCGCCGCTGCGAGGGCAGGACGACGGCGGTCGCGAGCCCCAGGACGAGGGTGAGCAGGGCCGCCCCCGCGAACACCCAGCGCCAGCCGAAGGCCTGCCCGGCCAGTCCGCCCAGCACCCGGGCCGCGACGATCCCGGTGAACAGGCCGGCGATGACGGCGGCGACATGACGGGCCCGCCGTTCCGCGGGGGCGCGCTCGGCGACCAGCGGGACGAGCAACTGCGGGATGACGGTGGCGGCCGAGGCGACGAACATGGCGACGGCGAGGGCCGCGGCGCCCGGAGCGGCCGCACTGGCGGCCAGCGAGAGCGCGGTGACGAGGGTGAGCCCGGCGACCAGCCGACGGCGGTTCGCGCTGTCGCCGAGCGGGGCGAAGAACAGCAGGCCGACCGCGTAGCCGAGCTGCGCGACCGAGGCGATCCAGGCGAGGGCCGAGGGCGCCGAGCCGAAGTCGCGGGCCATGAGGGAGAGCAGCGGCGCGGCGAGGTAGATGTTCGCGGCGGTCACCGCGCTGCAGACGGCGAGCAGCGTGAGGAAGAGACCGGGGGCGGGCGTGCGTCCCTGCCGCACGGGGGCGGCAGGAGCCCGGCGGGACGCGGTCGTGGTCGTTGACGGCGTGGTCGCTGACGGCATGAGGGGAGGACTCCTTGGAGTCGGCTCTAGCAACTAACTGGTTGGTTGGATGAATGGGGAACAGTGTGAGCGCGCTCGCCATTCCCTGTCAACCAAACAGTTGGTTACCCGGCGCGCTACCCTCTCCCCCATGGCAGCAAGGGACCCCGAGGCCACCAAGGCCCGGATCTTCGAGGCGGCGGTCGCCGAGTTCGCCCGGCACGGCATCGCCGGCGCCCGCATCGACCGCATCGCCGCCGAGGCGAAGGCCAACAAGCAGCTCATCTACGCCTACTTCGGCAACAAGGCGGAGCTGTTCGCGATCGTCCTGGAGCGGAAGATGCTCCACCTCGCCGAGGCCGTCCCCGTCGACCCGGACGACCTCGAGAGCTGGATCGACCGCCTCATGGACTACCACGCCACCCACCCCGAGCTGCTGCGCCTGCTCTTCTGGGAGGGCCTGGAGTACGGCAGCACCGAACTGCCCCACGAGTCCGACCGCCAGGAGCACTACCGCCGCAAGGTCGCCGCCCTCCAGGACGGCCAGGACCGGGGAGTCGTCACCGACGCGATCCCGGCGGCCGACCTGCTCTTCCTGCTGACCGCCCTGGCCAACTGGACCGCCGTCGTCCCGCAGATGCGGCGCATCCTGGTCGGCGACGACGACACCGACCAGCACCGCCTGCGCGCCTCGGTGAAGGAGGCGGCCCGCCGGCTGGCAGCGCGTTGAGGGGGGCTCGTCCCTCTGTGCTCAGCGTCCGCGCTAGTTGGTCCCGATCCGGGCCAGCAGTTCCACGATCCGGGTCTGCACCTCGCCGCTGGTGGACCGTTCCGCGAGGAAGAGCACCGTTTCTCCGGAGGCCAGCCGCGGCAGGTCTGCCTGGTCGACGGCGGCGGTGTAGACGACGAGCGGAGTGCGGTTGAGCTGCCCGTTCGCCCGCAGCCAGTCCACGATCCCGGCCTGCCGCCGATGCACCTGCAGCAGGTCCATCACGACGAGGTTCGGCCGGAACTGCCCCGCCAGCGTCACCGCGTCCGTGTCACTCGCGGCCCGCGCGACCTGCATGCCCCGCCGCTCCAGCGTCGCCGTCAGCGCGAGCGCGATCTCCGCGTGCTCCTCGATGAGCAGGACGCGCGGCGGGTGCTGCTCGCTGTCCCGGGGCGCCAGCGCCTTCAGCAGCACCGCCGGATCGGCGCCGTACGCCGCGTCCCGCGAGGCCTGCCCGAGCCCGGCCGTGACCAGCACCGGCACCTCGGCGGCCACGGCGGCCTGCCGCAGCGACTGCAGCGCCGTACGCGTGATCGGCCCGGTCAGCGGGTCGACGAACAGCGCGGCGGGGAACGCCGCGATCTGCGCGTCGACCTCCTCGCGCGAGTGCACGATCACCGGCCGGTAGCCGCGGTCGCTCAGCGCCTGCTGCGTGCTGACGTCCGGGGCGGGCCACACCAGCAGCCGCCGCGGGTTGTCCAGCGGCTCCGGCGGCAGCTCGTCGTCCATCGGCTGCGGCCGCGGCGGATCGGCCACCTCGACGGCACCGCCCGGCCCGTCCAGCGGCTCGGGCCCCTCGGCGGCGTTCTCGTCCGGTGCGCCTATGGCGTACGACCGCCCGCCGCCCTCGGTCAGCTGCGCGAGTCGGGACTGCCCGGCGAGGGACGGCTGCGCCGGGACCGGCGCGGGCACCGGCGCCTGGACCTGTGCCTGACCCGGGGCCTGCATCTGGCCCGGGCCCGGCGGGGGCGTCGGCTCGCCCGCCGCCGGATGCGGCCGTGCGGCCTGCTCCGGACGGTGAGCCTGCTCCGGACGCGCCCCCTGCTCCGGGCGGGACTGCGTTTCCGTACGCGTGGCCGGGTCGGGCGGCGTGCCGAGCTTGCGGCGCCGTCCGGATCCACCGGGCTGGTGCGGGGGCGGCGTCGCCGCGCCCGGCGCCTGCGGGGACGGCTGAGGCGAGGCGGCCGGCTGCTGGACCTGCGCCGCCTGCCGGTTGAAGGGCACACCCTGACCCAGCGTCCGCACGCTGATGGCCCGCCCCTGCGTGGAGTTCGGATCGACGCCCGCGGCGGCCTCCGCGGGCAACGGCTGAGCCGCCCGCGGCGCGGCGCCCTCCGGGGGCAGCGGGGTGCCGGGGGCCGGGGTGTTCGGCTGCGGGGCCTGCCGCGCGCCGTTCGGCGGTACGGCGACACCGGCTCCCGAGGTGTCGTCGGCGGCGGGCCAGGGCTGGGGGGCCGGGGTGCCTCGGGGCGGAGTTCCCTGGCCCGGAGCGGCCTCCGCGGGCAGCGGCTGACCGGCGGAGGGCTGCTGCCCCGGCGCGGCGACGCCCTGCTGCGGCAGGGGCTGCGCGGCCTGGGGCTGCATCTGCGCCGGAGGCTGAACCGCCTGCCCCGGCAGCGCCGCCTGCACACTGTGCCCGAGCCCGCCCTGAGCGGGGACGGCCACGGTCTGCGGAACGCCCTGCGGAGGTACGACGCCGTGGGGAGATGCTGGGACGCCTTCGTGGGGTGCCGCGACACCCTGGTGGGGTGCCGCGACGCCCCGGGGCGGGACGGCGGTGCCCTGCGGTGGGGCTACGGCCCCCTGCGGGGCGTTCCCGCCAGGGGCGTTCGCACCAGGGGCGTTCCCCTGCGGATGAGCGGCGTTGCCCTGCGCCGGAACGGGTACGCCCTGGGGCGGGACGGCGGTGCCCTGCGGGTGGACGACGTTGCCCTGCGACGGCACGGCCATGCCCGGCGCGACCTGGCCGACGGCCACCCCGACCTGCGCGGGGCCGGCCTGTACGGGGGCGCCCTGAACAGGACCGCCCTGGCCTGGAACGCCCTGACCGGGAACGGCCTGCGGCGTGGGAACCCCCTGCTCGGCCCCGGCGGCCACGGCACCGGGTACTGCCGGCACGGAACCGGCAGGCACGGCACCGGCGGAGCCAGCAGCACCGGCGGGCGCGGCACCGGCCACCGCCGGTCCGGCCTGTTCAGCACCCCCCGCCCCGGGAGCCGGGTGTCCGGCTGCCCCCTGCGCGGGCGCACCGGGAACAGCGGCGCTGCCCGGTGCCTGAGCCCCGGCCGCCCCGGCCACCTGGGCCCCCTCGGCGGCCGGCTGCGGCGCCACGGCCCGCCGCCGGCGACCCGTCGGCGCACTGGTGGGGTGCGGCTGCGGCGGAGTGTGATCGGCGGACTGGTCGTGCGGGACGGCGTCGTGCCGCCCCTCCTCGACTCCCCCATGCCCGGAGCCACCCGGCCCGGGAACCGCGACGGCCCCCTGGCCCTGCTCCTGCCCCTGGCCCTGCTCCTGCCCTGGCGCCTGGCCGATCTGCCCGGCCAGAATCTCCTGGTGGCCCGGCCCCGCCTGGTCGGCCTCGGCCGGCGGCAGCGCGAACACCTGACGCGGCCCGGCGGCCTCCTGCTGTGCGGCCGCCCGCTCATTGGCGGCGGCCAGCGCACGCCGCCGACGCCCTGTCGGCTGTGCAGCCTGTCCCTGAGCCTCGTCGCCTGCGCCGGCGGCGTCACCGGACGGCGCCGCGGGCAGCGCCGGCGGCAGCGCGTGCTGCTCACCCGGTTCGCGCCGGGCCCGCCGCCCGGACGGTGCGGGCACGCCCTGCGGGGGAACGGTCCCGCCCAGCCCCGTACCCGAGGCGGCGGTCCCGGCCGCGTGCTCGGCGGCCGTGACGACGGCCCCCTCGGCGACACCCTGGACGGCACTCCCGACGGCAGCCGCACCGGCGTTCTCGGCAGGCCGCCCGCGCCGCCGCCCGGTACCGCCGGACACGGCCCCGCCCTCACCGGCGGCCTGCGCCGGAAGGGCGGCCGGTTCCCCGGCGGCCCGCCTCCGACGCCGCCCGGTGGGCACGGCCCCCTCGGCACCGGAACCACCGGCCGCATCGCCCTCGGCACCCGGACCATCCGCGTCCAGGAAGGCATCGGTGGACGACCGCCGCGCCCGGCGCCGCCCCCCACCAGAGGTCTGTTCACCGGGCGCACCCGGGGCACCGGGGACAGCGGGGACACCGGGGACACCGGAGGCCGCAGTGGCAGCGGTTTCAGCGGGAACACCCTCTTCGACCGCCGCCTCCGCGACGACGGCCCCGGCCCCACCCCCGATCGGCACTTCGAGGACGTACGCGCTCCCGCTCATCCCCGGGACCTCATGCGTCTGCAGCACGCCGCCGTGCGCCCGGACGATCCCGCGCACGATCGGCTCGTGCACGGTGTCCCCGCCGGCGTACGGCCCGCGCACCTCGATGCGGACGCCCTCGCCGCGCTGCGCCGCCGCCACCACGACGGTGTTGTCCAGGTAACCGCCCGCCGACACGGGCGTGTTGCCGGTCGCGTCGACCCCCGCCACGTCGGCGACGAGGTGCGCGAGGGCGGTCGCGAGCAGCCGGGGATCGACCTCGGCCTCGATGGGCGGCGCGTGCACGGCGAACTGCACCCGCCCGGGCCCGATGAGCTCGACGGCCCCGTCGACACCGGCGGCGACGACGGCGTCCAGCATCACCTTCGTACGGGAGATGTCCTCGCTGCCCGCGTCGAGGCGCTGGTAGCCGAGGACGTTGTCGATCAGTGTCGTGATGCGCGAGTAGCCGGCCGACAGATGGTGGAGCACCTGGTTGGCCTCGGGCCACAGCTGCCCGGCGTCGTCGGCGGCGAGCGCGGCCAGTTCGCGGCGCAGCTCCTCCAGCGGTCCGCGCAGGGATCGCCCGAGCAGGGTCAGCAGCTGCTCGTGCCGGGCGGCGAGCGCCTCGTACCGGTCCTTCTCCCGCTCCCCGAGCGCGGCGTACCGCTCCTCGTTCGCGGCGAGTTCCTCGGCGTGCCGCTCGCGCAGCTCCTCCAGCTCGGTGACGTGCTGCTGGCGCAGCGCGGTCAGCTCGGAGGCGTGTTCCTCGGCGACCCGCTCCAGCTCCTCGGCGTGGCGCTTCTCCGCCGCCTCCTTCTCCTCGACGACCGCGTCGTACGGCCGCCGGTCGGTGAAGGTCATGACGGCGCCGACGAGCTGGTCGCCGTCGCGCACGGGCGCGGTCGTCAGGTCGACCGGCACCTTCCCGCCGTCCTTGGCGTACAGCACCTGGCCGCGCACCCGGTGCTTGCGCCCGGAGCGCAGGGTGTCGGCGAGCGGCGACTCGTCGTACGGGAAGGGCGACCCGTCGCCGCGCGAGTGCAGCACGAGCGTGTGCAGCTCCCGCCCGCCGAGGTCGCTGGCCCGGTAACCCAGTATCTGGGCGGCGGCCGGATTGACGAGGACGATCCGCCCGTCGGTGTCGGTCCCGACGACGCCCTCGGCCGCGGCCCGCAGGATCATCTCGGTCTGCCGCTGCGAGCGCGCCAGCTCGGCCTCGGTGTCGACGGTGCCGGTGAGGTCCCGGACGACGAGCATGAGCAGCTCGTCACCGCTGTAGCCGTAACTGTCGTAGGCCTGCTGCCCGTTCTCCAGATTCGCACTGGTGACCTCGACGGGGAACTCGGTCCCGTCGGTCCTGCGCGCGACCATCCGGGTCGGCTTGGTCCGGGCCCGCGGGTCGAGGTGCTCGGGCCGCCGCATGGAGCCCGGGATCAGCTTGGAGTCGAAGTGCGGCAGCAGATCGAGCAGCCCGCGCCCCACCAGCGCCGTCCCCGGTGTCTCGAAGGCCTCCAGGGCGATGGTGTTGGCGTTGACGACCGTCCCGTTGGCATTGACCAGCACCAACGCGTCGGGAAGAGCGTCCAGTATGGCTGCGAGGCGAGCAGCGCCTCGGGATGGCCTGCTGCTCACGCGACGCTTCCTCCCTGTTACCGCACCTTGCCGACCGCTCGGGCCATCTTGCCAACCGGCCCGCAGCGTGTCACGCGAGGGAGTCTAAGGGCTGTGGTTGCGCTCGCGACGCCGGATGAGAGCGAGGTCGCACGAGGAAGTGACCCCGAACTGACGACCGAGTAAGAGGAAACGCCCGCCCTCCTGCGACAACGTCGCGGGACCTTCGCGGGACCTTTACGACGGCGGCGTTTCTGTACCTTTCGGCCGGGCTGGCGTGATCGGGGCGGAGTGTGGCGCAAACGGGGTGTGCGTGGGGGATGGCCCGGGGGTGTGGGGATGGATGGCCGGGGGGTCGCGGGGGCGGGGTCGGCCGCGACCTCGGGGCACCCTCCGGGGCCGCACGCACCTCTGTCCCGGTCCCCTTGTCCCAGCCCCCTGGGCCTGTCTCAGCCCCGTGCGCTTGTCTCACGCCCCGGCATCGCCACCCATGTCCGGCAGGAGCGGCACGAGCCGGTCCCAGCGGGCGATCTGACAGCCGTCGCGGCGGTCGTACGTGGCGTCGACCCGGCGGCCGGCCCAGGTGCCGGTGACGTGTGCGGTGGCGGGGCCGCCGTACTGCATGGTGCAGAAGCCGCCTTCCGGCGCGGGCGCGAAGACGTCCTGCCCCCAGCGCGTGTCCCGCTCAAGGGCGGCGCAGGCTCCGCGCGGGTCGGGGTGGCTGCCCCCTTCGGGGGCGCAGTACAGCTCGAACGTCCCGTCGACTCCGCCGCCGGCGTTCCGCACGGTGACGGTGAGGTGGTCTCGGTCCGGGCCGGCGCCGAGCCGGGGCGGGGACAGCGGGCCGGGCGCGTCGGCCCGGGCGTACGCGGGGGCCGGGGAGACCGAGGCCAGGGAACCGGCGACGGCGACGGAAGCGGCGGCGGCGACGAGGAGGCGCCGCAGGGCGGGGCGGGCAGTGGCCCGGGGGGTGGCACGCAACATGCCCTGACTAACGCGGCACGGTCCCGGACGTTGCGCGGGGACGCCCGCGCGCCGGGCCCGTGGGACGGCGCACGCCCGCGACAAGGCCTTTGCCCTGCGCCCTTCCCGCCTAGTACCGTGGGGGTCGATTGGTGACAGCACGCTCGACTGTGTCATCATCGGCACGCACCGACTCGCGCTCGCGCGTGAGGATGTGCCTGGAGGCGTCGCCTAGTCCGGTCTATGGCGCCGCACTGCTAATGCGGTTTGGGCCTTAAAGCCCATCGAGGGTTCAAATCCCTCCGCCTCCGCACCCGATCACGAAGCCCCGGTCCCACCGACCGGGGCTTCGCTGTCGTTGGACCGGGGCCTCGCCGGCGCTACCCCGCGACCACCCCCGTACGGCCGTTTCCGCAGGTCACAAGGGGTGTGGCTAACGGATTTCACATGGCGGCGGCAGTCATGTAATGTTCTTCCTGTCGCCGCGAGCGAGCCGGAAGGCCCGAGAGCGGCGAAAAAACAGAACAAGCACTCGTAGCTTAACGGATAGAGCATCTGACTACGGATCAGAAGGTTGCAGGTTCGAATCCTGCCGAGTGCACAGCAGCCAGAAGCCCTGTGGATCATTCCACAGGGCTTCTGGCTCTCACCGTGCTCCTTGGACGCGCTGTAGAAAGAAGTGCGCTCTGACATTGTCGCGCCTCTCCGTCCTCGGCGAGATGTACGGCACGTACGTGGACGAGCACAGGCGCGCCCGAGACGGCTGGGCGCATACTGGGTTCGATGACAAAGCCTCCTGCACAGAAGCGTCATTTGCCTACCAGCCCCTTCAAGGCTCCGGTCGTGCCCGCTCCCAAGCACTTCGCCGTGGGTGATCAGGTCACGCACGACATGTACGGCCTCGGCCGGGTGATCGGCATCGAGGACGGGATCGCGGCGCTCGTCGACTTCGGGTCGGCGCCCCGGCGGATCCTGAGCCCGTACGCCAAGATGACCAAGCTGTAGGACCGTTGTGCCCGGTCACGGCACATAAGGCCCCTCCCGGGGGGCCTGCTACGAAAGAGAGATTCTCATCGAACCGACTTCGCTGTTCTCCGCTCCGGAAGGGCAACCCCGCCGTTCCGTCGCCGCGTCGCCGCCTCCGGCGACGAACCCCTTCCAGGCCCCGGACTACGGGGAGGACGACACCTTCCCGCTCGAGGACGTCAGGGACGTCAGGGACGTCAGGGACGCCGGGAACCCCCCTCCGGGGCGGCGTTCGGCGCGGTCCAAGGCCGCTTAGTTCCGCGACCGCGGACAGATCAGCATTGAGCAGAGGCTCTGTGGATCCCTCCACAGAGCCTTTGTGTGTGCCCGCGGGCAGCCCTGCATTCGCCGTGCCTGTTCAGTCGGTGCGGCAGTGTTCCTCCAGGTAGTCGGCCGCCAGGGTGCTCGCGCGGGTGAACCAGTCGTGGAGGACCGCGATCTCGTCGGGGGAGTAGTCCGCGAAGAGCCGCGTGAGGCGGGCGTAGTACGGCTCGTATACCTCGCGGATACGGGCGACCGCCTCCGGCCGGGCGGCCACGCGGACACGGCGGCGGTCGGTCGGGTCGGGGCGGCGGGTGATGTAGCCGGCGCGCTCCAGGCGGTCGAGGATGCCGGTGACCGCGCCCGTGGTGACGTGGACCCGCGCCGCCAGGTCGCCGGCCGTGGGGAGGTTCTCCCCGGCTTCGAGGACGTAGGCGAAGCAGGTGAGGTCGGTCACACTCAGGCCCACCTGCTGGGCGATCTCGTGCTGTCCGACCAGGTGGGTCGCGATGAGGTGGTCCATCGCCGAGAGCGCCTGCTCCGGTGTGGCGGCCGGACGCGGCTTCGCTTGCATTCCCAATTCCCTTAGTTCGTGAGAGGTTTGGGCCGTCAATGGCTTAGTGGTGAGGGGTTCGGGGGTGCTCTTGGCCTCCCGGGTCCCTGGGCGAGGGGACAGCACGTGAGCGCACATCAGTATGACCACGGGCACACGGTCGCGGGGTGGGTCGGATTCGGGATCGCCAGCGTGGGCGCCGGTGTGGCCGGGCTGGGGGTCTGCGCGGTCTCGGGTCTGCTGATCGCCGGCGGCGTCGCGATCGGGGTCGTGAGTCTCCTCGTCACCTGGGCCCTGCACCTCGCCGGGTGGGGGAAGGGGCCCGGCGTGCGGCCCCGCGACGAGTGGGGATGGCGCGTGCGGGATTCGGCGGCGCCGGGTGGGCACGAGGAGTGCCTGGCGTGCCGGCTGGCCGGGCGGGGACGGCGCAGTGCGGGGCGTTCCGCGGACCTGACCATGCCTGCCCAGCGGGACGGGGAGCAGGAGACCGCCGCTGCCGTGGGTGCCGACTCCGTGCGGTGAGGGCGGTTAGGGCGGTGGGGGCGGTTAGGGCGGTGGGGGCGGTGACGGCGGTGAGGGCCGGGCTGTCCTGGCTCGGCGGCCGCTGAGGTCCCGGGTTCGGCGCCGGGCCGTTGTCAGTGGTGCCCCCTACTCTCGACAGAGATGGCACAGGCATGGAAGTGCTCGGGGCTGCGGTGGTCGGCGGACGGTCCCGTGCTGCTCTGGGACGGCGGGCGGCGCACGGCGCTGACCTGGGGGAAACGCGTGGCCTTCGCGGTCGCGGAAGGGGGCGTGCGGACATGTGTGGGGGCTCGGGGGCATCCGTGCCCGACGGGGGCGGCCGTGCCGGCGCGGAGCACGGGGGCGCGGTGCGAGGAGTGTGCGCGGCTGGACCGGGCGCACTCCGTGGCGGCGGATACCCTCGCGGACGATCCGCGGCCGTACCACGTATATCTGGCGTGGTTCGGTCCCGGCATGGTCAAGGTCGGGATCACGGCCGAGGAGCGGGGCTCCGCGCGGCTGCTTGAGCAGGGAGCCGTCTGCTTCAGCTGGCTCGGTGTCGGTCCCCTCATGGCGGCTCGGCGTACCGAGGAGCTGCTGCGGGCCGCCCTGCGCGTGCCCGACCGGATCCCGTACGCCGAGAAGCGGGCCGTGCGGGCCGCGCTGCCGGAGGCGGCCGCCGACCGGGCCGCCGAGATCACCGCGCTGCACGCGCGGGCCGTGGCGCTCCCCGCCTGGCCGGAGTCGCTCGCGCGGGAGCCGCTGCGGGTCGTCGATCATGTCGACGCGTTCGGGCTCGCGGGGGTGCCTGCCGCCGTCGGAGAGGTGAGCGGACTTGTCGCCGGGGGCGCGGTCAGTGGGGAGCTGGTCGCTGCCGCCGGGCCCGATCTGCATCTGGCGACCGGGGGCGGCGTCGTCGTGCTGGACACGCGGCTGATGACCGGGTGGGGGTTGGTACCCGCCGCGGGGGCTGAACCGACGGTTCCGGTACGGGCGTTCCGGGAGGCGGCGGGGGTGCAGGACGGATTGTTCTGATCCGGGCTGTCTGGCCCGGGCTGTCTGGCCCGGGCCGTCTGATCCGTGCTGTCTGATCCAGCCTGTCCCCGGTCTACCTCGGCCTCCTCGGTCTACCTCGACTCCCCGGCCTACCCAGGCGCTCCCTGAGAAGTCCCTGTGTGTTTCTCAGGGAAATCACAGGGTGCGGAAAGGGCGCTCTCAGAGGGCCTCGACATCGTGTTCACATGACCACGACCTCGCCCCAGGGGCGCACCGAACTGCTGAGGCCGGACGGGAGCCCCGTCCGCGTGCTGGTGGTGGACGACGAGATGTCGATCACCGAGCTGCTGTCCATGGCCCTCCGCTACGAGGGATGGCAGATCCGGAGTGCCGGAGACGGCACGGGCGCGATCCAGACCGCGCGTGACTTCCGGCCCGACGCCGTCGTCCTCGACATGATGCTGCCGGACATGGACGGGCTGACCGTGCTCGGGCGGCTGCGCCGCGAGCTGCCGGACGTGCCCGTGCTGTTCCTGACCGCCAAGGACGCCGTCGAGGACCGTATCGCCGGGCTCACGGCGGGCGGGGACGACTACGTCACCAAGCCGTTCAGCCTGGAGGAGGTCGTCGCCCGGCTGCGGGGCCTGATACGGCGGTCCGGCGCGGCCGACCGGCGCTCCGACTCCGTGCTGGTCGTCGGCGACCTCACCCTCGACGAGGACAGCCACGAGGTCAGCCGGGGCGGCGAGAACATCCACCTCACCGCGACCGAGTTCGAGCTGCTGCGGTTCCTGATGCGCAATCCGCGGCGCGTGCTGAGCAAGGCGCAGATCCTCGACCGGGTGTGGTCGTACGACTTCGGCGGGCAGGCCAACGTCGTCGAGCTGTACATCTCCTACCTGCGGCGGAAGATCGACGCCGGGCGGGAGCCGATGATCCACACGCGGCGGGGTGCCGGTTACCTGATCAAGCCGGCGGCCTCATGAGCGGGCGGCGACGGCCGAGTACGCAGCGGAGAGCGGGCAGGCTGTCGCGGGCGGGCAAGCCGCGCACGCTGCGGACCCGGCTCGTCGTCGCGTCCGTGGTGCTGATCGCCGTGGTGTGCGCGGTGATCGGGACCGTGACGACCCTCGCCCTCAGGTCGCATCTCTACGACCAGTTGGACGGGCAGCTCCACGAGGTCGCGTCCCGGGCGGCGATGAGCCCGCCGAAGGTTCCGGGCGGGGACGGGTCGGCCGACCAGCCGGCGCAGAAGAAGGAGTTCACCCTCGCCGAGTTCGTCACCAAGGGCCCGCAGCCGAGCGGGACGATCGCCGCCGAGCTGGAGGGCGGCCGGATCACGGACTCCGCGCGCGGTGTGAAGTCCGAGGACAACTACTACCAGATGACCGCGAAGTCGCTCAGCTCCGCGCAGAGCGCCGCGCTGGCCTCCGTTCCGCAGACCGACGGCACCGTGCGGACCGTGGACCTCCCCGGCCTCGGCGAGTACCGGGTCGAGTACAAGACCGGTGACAAGGGCAGCTACTACGTCGCCGTCCCGACCACGGACGTCACCAACACCATCAACACCCTCGTCCTCGTGGAGATCAGCGTCACCGGCGCCGGTCTCGCCGCCGCCGGACTCGCCGGTTCCGTGCTGGTCGGCGTAGCCACCCGCCCCCTCCGCCGAGTCGCCGCCACCGCCACCCGGGTCTCCGAACTCCCCCTGCACACCGGCGAGGTCAACCTCAGCGAGCGCGTGCCCGACTCCGAGACCGACCCGCACACCGAGGTCGGGCAGGTCGGTGCCGCGCTGAACCGGATGCTCGACCACGTCCACGGAGCCCTGCACGCACGGCAGCAGAGCGAGATGCGGGTACGGCAGTTCGTCGCCGACGCCAGTCACGAGCTCAGGACGCCCCTCGCCTCCATCCGCGGCTACGCCGAACTCACCCGGCGCGGCCGGGAACAGGTCGGGCCCGACACCCGGCACGCCCTGGGCCGCATCGAGTCCGAGGCCGGCCGGATGACGCTGCTCGTGGAGGACCTGCTGCTGCTCGCCCGGCTGGACGCGGGGCGGCCACTGCGGTTCGAGCAGACCGATCTCGTCCCGCTGGTCGTGGACACCGTCAGCGACGCCCGTGCCGCCGGCCCGGACCACAGCTGGCGGCTGGACCTGCCCGACGAGCCCGCGCTCGTCTCGGCGGACGCGGCCCGGCTGCAACAGGTCCTCGTCAACCTGCTAGGCAACGCCCGCACCCACACGCCGCCCGGTACGACCGTCACCGCGCGGGTGCAGCGGCGCGGCACCTGGCTGTGCGTGGACGTCGAGGACAACGGGCAGGGCATCCCGGCCGCGTTGCTGCCGCACGTCTTCGAACGGTTCGCGCGGGGCGACTCCGCGCGCTCCCGCGCCACCGGCTCGACCGGCCTCGGCCTCGCCATCGTGCAGGCCGTGGCGACCGCGCACGGCGGTGCCGTGACCGTCGACAGCGTGCCCGGGCGGACCGTGTTCACCGTGCGCCTGCCCGCGCCGCCGCCCCAGCCGCAGCGGGAAATGAACTGGCAACAGCACTCACAGGCACGCCACAGCGTCACCACATGGGCACAACAGGGCGCCTGACGAAAGTCGGTCCCATGCGAACCGACTCTTCTCCCGGCACCCTGCCGGCGCGGGAGCACCTCCCGGCCGCACCAGCCGGTACGCCTGTCCTGGACGTAGTGATCCCCGTCTACAACGAGGAGAAGGACCTCCAGCCGTGCGTCCGCAGACTGCACGAGCACCTCGCGAGGACGTTCCCGTACGCGTTCCGCATCACGATCGCGGACAACGCCTCCACGGACACCACCCCGCAGGTCGCGGCCAGGCTGGCGGCGGAGATCCCCGAGGTCACCACCTTCCGTCTCGAACAGAAGGGCCGCGGGCGGGCCCTGCGGGCCGTCTGGTCGGCCTCCGACGCCCCGGTCCTCGCCTACATGGACGTGGACCTGTCCACCGACCTCAACGCCCTGCTCCCGCTGGTGGCGCCGCTGATCTCCGGCCACTCGGACCTCGCGATCGGCTCCCGGCTCGCCCGCAGCTCGCGCGTGGTGCGCGGCCCCAAGCGGGAGTTCATCAGCCGGGCCTACAACCTCATCCTGCGCGGCTCGCTCCAGGCCCGCTTCTCCGACGCCCAGTGCGGATTCAAGGCCATCCGCCGTGACGTCGCGCAGGCGCTGCTGCCGCTCGTCGAGGACACCGGCTGGTTCTTCGACACCGAGATGCTGGTGCTCGCCGAGCGGGCCGGGCTCAGGATCCACGAGGTGCCGGTCGACTGGGTCGACGACCCCGACTCGACCGTGCACATCGTCAAGACCGCGACCGACGACCTCAAGGGCGTGTGGCGGGTCGGCCGGGCCCTGGCCACCGGGTCGCTGCCGCTGGACCGGCTCACCCGGCCGTTCGGCGACGACCCGCGCGACCGCGAGATCCAGGACGTACCGAAGGGGCTGGCCCGCCAGCTCGTCGGGTTCTGCGTGGTCGGCGGCCTGTCGACCCTCTTCTACCTGCTGCTCTACAGCGGCTTCCGCGTCTTCACCGGCTCGCAGGTCGCCAACGCCCTCGCCCTGCTGGTCTCCGCGATCGCCAACACGGCGGCCAACCGCCGGCTCACCTTCGGGGTGCGGGGGCGCGGCGGGGCCGTCCGCCACCAGGCGCAGGGCCTGGTCGTCTTCGGCATCGGGCTCGCCCTGACCAGCGGCTCGCTCGCCGCGCTGGGCGCGGCCACGTCCGACCCCGCGCACTCGACCGAACTGGCCGTCCTCATCGCCGCCAACCTCGCGGCGACCGTGCTGCGCTTCCTGCTCTTCCGGGCGTGGGTGTTCCCCGACCGGCGGGACGAGCAGGGGCCCCCGGCAGCCGTGGGCACGCCCGGCCCGCGCCGGGACCACGGCCCGCGCCAGGACCACGCCCCGCTCCCGCAGCGGCCGGCCGAGCGGCGGTACGCCCCGTACGACACGACCCGGTTCCGCGCCGGTGACGCCGCGGACCGCACCTGGAGGGACGCCACCGTGCGACTCCAGCCGGTACGCCCGACCGACACCGACCCGAGGAACGCCCGATGACGACGTCCTACGACGAGAGAACCCGCGAGACGGGCACGAGCCCCGCCGACGGGGAGCGGCCCGCCACGGCACCCCCGCAGTCCAGCTCGCCGCCCCCGGCGTCCGAGCGGCCCTTCGCGCGCCGCCTGTGGCGCGGCCGCCCCGAGGACCC
Source organism: Streptomyces sp. SudanB52_2052 (assembly GCF_964272415.1). Taxonomy (NCBI): domain Bacteria; kingdom Bacillati; phylum Actinomycetota; class Actinomycetes; order Kitasatosporales; family Streptomycetaceae; genus Streptomyces; species Streptomyces sp. SudanB52_2052. The sequence continues at coordinate 4,765,126 of NZ_OZ186796.1, forward strand.
CCGCTGGGCCCGCCCGGCCTTCCTCGGCCTGCTGCTCGTCACCACCGTGCTCTACCTCTACAACCTGAGCGCCTCCGGCTACGCCAACTCCTTCTACTCGGCGGCCGTCCAGGCCGGCAGCGAGTCCTGGAAGGCGTTCTTCTTCGGCTCGCTGGACTCGGCGGGCGCCATCACCGTCGACAAGCCCCCGGCCGCGCTGTGGCCGATGGCCCTGTCCGTGCGGCTCTTCGGTCTCAGCTCCTGGGCGATCCTCGTCCCCGAGGTCCTCATGGGCGTCGGCACGGTGGCCGTCGTGTACGCGGCGGTGCGGCGCCGGTTCAGCCCCGCGGCCGGTCTGATCGCGGGCGCGGTGCTCGCGCTCACCCCCGTCGCGGCGCTGATGTTCCGCTTCAACAACCCGGACGCGATGCTGGCGCTGCTGATGGCCGTGGCCTGCTACCTCGTCATCCGGGGCCTGGAGGACGGCCGTACGAAGTGGCTGGCCTGGGCCGGGGCGGCCATCGGCTTCGCCTTCCTCGCCAAGACCCTCCAGGCGTTCCTGATCCTGCCCGGGCTCGCCCTGGTCTACGGCGTCTGCGCCCCCGTCTCGGTGAAGAAGCGGATCGGGCAGCTCGCCGCGGGTCTGGCGGCGATCGTCGTCTCCGGTGGCTGGTGGGTGGCGATCGTCGAGCTGTGGCCCGCGTCGTCCCGCCCGTACATCGGCGGCTCGCAGAACAACAGCTTCCTGGAGCTGACCTTCGGCTACAACGGCCTGGGCCGCCTCAACGGCGAGGAGACCGGCAGTGTCGGCGGCGGTGGCGGGGGAGGCGGCGGCAACTGGGGCGAGACCGGCTGGGACCGGCTGTTCAGCTCCTCCATCGGCGGTCAGATCTCCTGGCTGATCCCGGCGGCGCTGATCCTCCTGGTCGCCGGGCTGGTGGCCACCCGCAGGGCCGGGCGCACCTCGGTGACCCGCGGTTCGTTCCTGGTCTGGGGCGGCGCGCTGCTCACGACCATGCTGGTCTTCAGCTACATGCAGGGCATCTTCCACGAGTACTACACGGTGGCCCTCGCCCCCTACATCGCCCCGCTCGTCGGCATGGGCGCGGTGCTGCTCTGGGAGCAGCGCGGCAAGGCGTGGGCGTCGCTGACCCTGGCAGCGGCGACGACGGCGACCGCGGCCTGGGGGTACGTCCTGCTCAACCGCTCCTCCGACTACCTGCCGTGGCTGAAGTGGCTGGTGCTGGTCGGCGGTCTGACCGCGGCCCTCGGCCTGGTCTTCGCCGGGCGGCTGGGCCGTCGACTGGCCCTGGGCGCCGCGGGGCTGGGCCTCGTCGCCGCGCTGGCCGGTCCGGCGGCGTACACCCTGACCACGCTGAACGAGGGACACACCGGCTCGATCGTCACGGCGGGCCCGGCGGTGGCCGGCGGACGCGGCGGCCCGGGCGGCGGCCCCGGTGCCGGTGGCCCCGGCGGCGGCTTCCCGGGCGGGGGCCAGAACCAGCAGGGACAGCAGAACCAGCAGAACCAGCAGGCTCCGCAGGGCTTCCCCGGCGGCGGCATGCCGGGCCAGAACCAGCAGGGGAACCAGAACCAGCAGGGCCGGAACCAGCAGAACGGCGACGGCGGCCGGACGGGCGGCATGGGCGGCGGTGGCGGCATGGGCGGTCTGCTCAACGGCGCGAGCGTCAGCTCCCAGGCCAAGAAGCTGCTGGAGGCCGACGCCGACCGGTACACGTGGGCCGCGGCGGCCATCGGCGCCCAGAACGCGGCGAGTTACCAGCTGTCCACCGGCGAGCCGGTGATGGCCATCGGCGGCTTCAACGGCACCGACCCGTCCCCGACCCTGGCCCAGTTCAAGCAGTACGTGGCCGACGGGAAGATCCACTACTTCATCGCCTCCGGCGCCGGCGCCGGCGGCGGCATGGGCGGCAGCGGCGACGGCACCTCCTCCCAGATCACCTCCTGGGTCGAGGCCAACTTCAAGAAGGTCACGGTCGGTTCGGCGACCTTCTACGACCTCACGCAGAAGGCGAGCGACTGAGCGATCCCGACCGGGACAAGGGCGGTGGCCGAGCGCCACCGCCCTTCGCCGTTACTCGGTTGTACACCGTATGGGAATCATTCTACGGTGTACAGCATGACGACGACTTCCCAGGAACAGGGCCAGGACCAGTCCCCACCCCAGGCGCAGGGCCACCCCCAACGCTGGCTGATCCTCGGTGTCATCTGCCTCGCCCAGCTGACCGTGCTGCTGGACAACACGATCCTGAACGTGGCGATCCCCTCGCTCACCCGCGAGATGGACGCCACGACCGCCGACGTCCAGTGGATGATGAACGCCTACTCCCTGGTGCAGTCCGGCCTGCTGCTCACCGCGGGCAACGCCGCCGACCGCTACGGCCGCAAGCTGCTGCTGATGTCCGGCCTCGCGATCTTCGGCGTCGGCTCATTGGCGGCCGGCCTGTCCCAGAGCCCCGCCCAGCTGATCGCGGCCCGTGCGGGCATGGGCGTCGGCGGCGCGCTGCTGATGACCACGATCCTCGCCGTCGTCGTGCAGATCTTCGACGACAGGGAGCGGGTGAAGGCCATCGCGCTGTGGTCGACGGTCAGTTCGCTCGGGTTCGCGGCCGGGCCGCTGATCGGCGGGGTGATGCTGAACCACTTCTGGTGGGGAGCGATCTTCCTGATCAACATCCCGGTGGCCGTGCTGGGCCTGGTCGCGGTCGCCGCGCTCGTCCCGGAGTCCAAGCACAAGGCGGGCGACCGGCCCGACCTGGTCGGCGCGGTGCTGTCGACCATCGGCATGACGGCCGTGGTGTACGCGATCATCACCGGCCCCGAGCACGGCTGGACCTCCGCGCAGGTGCTGGTCTCCGCGCTCATCGGCGTGGCCGTCCTGGGCCTCTTCGTCACCTGGGAGCTGCGGACCGAGCACCCGATGCTCGACATGCACTTCTTCCGCAACCAGAAGTTCGTGGGCGCGGTCGCGGGCGCGATCCTCGTGGCGTTCGGCATGACGGGCTCGCTGTTCCTGCTCACGCAGCACCTGCAGTTCGTGCTCGGCTACGAGCCGCTGGACGCGGGTCTGCGGACCGCGCCGCTGGCGTTGACCGTCGTGGCGCTGAACTTCACCGGGATCGGGGCGAAGCTGGTGCTGAAGGCCGGGACGCCGACGGCCATCGCGCTCGGCATGGCCCTGGTGTCCGCGGGGCTCGCGGCGATCGCCCTGCTCGGGGGGCACGGGTACGGCGGGATGCTGCTCGGCCTGGTCGTGATGGGCGCGGGGGTGGCCTTGTCCATGCCGGCGATGGCCAACGCGATCATGAGCGCGATACCGCCGGAGAAGGCGGGCGTGGGGGCGGGGATCAACGGGACCCTCGCGGAGTTCGGGAACGGGCTGGGGGTCGCCGTTCTCGGGGCCGTGCTCAACTCGCGGTTCGCGTCGCTGGTCGCCGTCTCGGCGGCGTCGCTGCCGGCGGCGCTGGCGGCGGCCGGCAGTGCGGAGGAGAAGGCGCGTATCGCTGACGCGTTCGCGTCCGGGTTGGAGACAAGTCAGTTGGTGGGGGCGGTTGCCGTGCTGGCCGGTGGTCTGGTCGCGGCGGCGTTGCTGCGGCGGGCCGAGCGGGCAGAATCCGCCTAGGGGGTGTCCGCCTAGGGCCTCGGGGCTGGTCGTCGTCGTGCGGGTGCGGCTTCGCTGTGGTTGATCGCGCAGTTCCCCGCGCCCCTGAAGGGCGCCTAGCATGATCGGCGTCCAGAGTCGAGGAAGGTGCGCCATGGCGAAAGCGGCCCGGGAGGGTCAGGCGCGGACCAGCGTCTGGCTGGAGAGCAAGGCGCACCGGCGGCGCGGTGGAGGTCAGCCCTCGGGGCTGGACCGGGGGCGGATCATCGAGGTCACCGTGCGGCTGCTGGACGCCGAGGGGCTGCCCAGGTTCTCGATGCGGCGGCTGGCCGGAGAGCTGAACGTGACCGCGATGTCCGTCTACTGGTACGTCGACACCAAGGACGACCTCCTCGAACTCGCCCTGGACCAGGTCATGGGCGAGATGCGGCTGCCCGACCCGGACGCCGACGAGGACTGGCGCGACCAGGTGCGGGCCCTCGCCCGGGAGTACCGGACACTGCTGGTGCGGCACCCCTGGGTGTCGGCGCTGGTCGGCGTCTTCCTCAACATCGGCCCCAACAACCTGGCGTTCTCGCGGGCCGTCCAGCGCGTCGTCCGCAGGACCGGGCTGCCGGCGAAACGCCTGACGAGCACGATCTCGGCGGTCTTCCAGTTCGTCTACGGCTACGGAACGCTGGAGGGCCACCTCGCCACGCGGGCCGCGACCGCCGGCCTGACCGTGGACGAGTACTTCCAGCAGTCGCTGAGCACGGTGACGGAGGCCCCGCAGGCCGCCGACGTCATCCGGGAGTCCCAGGAGATCATGGCGGCGCGCGGCGGCGACACCGTCGCCGAGATGCTGGAGCGCGACTTCGAGTTCGCGCTGGAACTGCTCGTCGCGGGCATCGAGGCGATGGTCGCCCGGGAGCGATGAGTCCCTGGAGTCCCTCGGGAGGGACCGGCTACTCCCCCTCGACGAGCCGAGCCGGGAACCCGCCCGTCGCCACCGGGCCCCACCGCTCCGGCGTGATCCGGATGATGGACTTGCCCTGCTTGACCATGGCCGCGCGGTACTCGTCCCAGTCGGGGTGCTCCCCGGCGATGTTCCGGTAGTACTCCACGAGCGGTTCGACGGAGTCGGGGGTGTCGACCACCTCGGCCGTGCCGTCGATCTGGACCCAGGGGCCGTTCCAGTCGTCGCTGAGGACGATCAGGCTCACCCGCGGGTCGCGCTTGGCGTTGCGGGTCTTGGCGCGCTCCGGGTAGGTGGAGACGACGATCCGGCCGGAGTCGTCCACCCCGCAGGTCAGCGGGGAGCCCTGGGGGCCGCCGTCGGCCCGCCGGGTCAGCAGGATCGCGTGGTGCCGGGGCCGGACGAAGTCGAGCAACTCGTCCAGCGAGACGCGGGTGTTCGTTGCGATGTTCGGTGCCATGGGCGGCAGCCTACGACGCAAGCGCCTCGGCGAGGTTGTCGTACACGGGGACGTCCCGGCGCAGCCCGGTCAGCTCCAGGACGCGGCTCGCGACACCGTCGGGCCGGGCCACCAGGCGCACCCGTGCCCCGGGACGCAGCCGGTGCCGTACGTCGTTGATGAGGCGGACGCCCTGGGAGTCCATGAAGGAGGTGCGGGTGAGGTCCAGGACGAGCACCTCCAGTCGGTCGCCCCGGGCCTCGACCGCGGACACGACGAGCGGAAGCAGTTCTTCGGCGTTGCAGAAGTCGATCTCGGCGGGCATGGCGAGATGGACGCGACCGGGGAGGTCACGCGATTCGGTGGGATTCGGGAGGAATGTCACGGTGCTCACCTGGCAGACGTTCGTCCGTATTCCGGTATGGCCGCTTCCTGACCCGTGAGGCCCATTCCACCACGGCGCGAGGTGGTCGCGAAAGCGCCTGGCGCGGGCGTCGGCCGGACGTCACTTCGAGGCAACCGAGCAGTTAGAGTGCTGTCCGTCCTGTGCTCGCAGTCGGGAATGTGCTGCGGAGCTCTCCTGCGCATGGTCATGGCCGTGCATGCCGAAGAGGTTCGTGGTGGCTGCGTCCGAGTTTCCTGATTTGCCCCGTTTTGCGGTCGGCTTCGAGCTGGCCGAAGCCCTCACGGTGGCTTCTCAGCAACTGCACGAAACCCTCACCCCGCACAGCACCCTGCGCACGGCGGTCCGGCTCGCCGTCCACCTGATGCCCGGGGCCGAGCACGCCGGTGTCTCCGAGATCGAGCGCGGCAACAAGCTCCGCACCCTCGCCTGGACCGACGAGGTCGTGCGCTCCGCCGAGGCCCGGCACGAGGGCCGCGACCAGCCCGGGCACTGGGAGCAGCTGTGGCACACCCCTGTCGCGCGGATAGCGGACAGCGAGTCCGACGAGGGCTGGGACGTGCTGTCGGCCCTGGGGCTGCGCTCGGCGCTGTCGCTGCGGCTGCGCGCCGACCGCCGTCGGCTGACCGTGCTCACGGCCTACGCGCGCAAGCCGGGCGCCTTTGACGAGGACGCGACACGCATCGGCCGGCTGTTCACCGCGCACGTCAGCTTCGCCCTGGAGTCCGCGACCGTGCGCGAGCAGCTCACCGAGGCCATGCACACCCGGGACCTGATCGGCCAGGCCACCGGCATCCTCATGGAGCGCCAGGGCATCGACGCCGCCGCGGCCTTCGAGAGCCTGGTGCGCGCCTCCCAGCGCGAGAACGTGAAACTGCGCGATCTGGCCCGCCGTATCGTCGGCGCTCACAACTCCACCTGAGCGGCTGTGAGTTGCGGGCGGGTGCGTTAAGGGACGCCGACGGGATACCCGTACGGTCATGAGCTCCGAGACGTCCGACACGCTGGACCAGGCGATGGTGCGCAGCAGCGGTCTCGACACCCTGCTGCGCGACCTGACCGACCGCGCGGTGCAGGAGGTGCCCGGCGCCGCCGCGTGCAGCATCACGGTGCGCCGCGCGGACCGGCTGCTCACCCTGGCCGGCAGCGAGGGCCTGCCCAGCGGCCTGGACCTGCGGCAGTACGAGAACGGCTCCGGCCCCTGCGTCGAGGCCGCCGAGACCGACACCGAGCAGTACGCCCCGGACCTGGCCACGGAGTCCCGCTGGCCGTCGTACACGGGCTACGCGCTGTCCACGGGCGTCCGCTGCGTGCTGGCGGTGCCGATCGCCGTCGAGGGCGAGACCGGCGCCGCGATCAACTTCTACGGGACGCGGGCCGGGGTGCTGGGCACGGGCCGGGACGCGGCCCGTGCCTTCGCGGCCCGGGCGGGGGACACGATCAGCGTGGCGCTGCGCATCGAGCGCCGCCGCCAGTCGGCGGCCGACGTGCGCACCGCGCTGCTCTCCCGCAGCGTCATCGACCAGGCGATCGGCATCCTCATGGCCCGGGAGCGGATCGACGCGCGCCTCGCGCTGGAACGGCTGCGCCGGGTCTCGCAGGAGCGCAACGTCAAACTCCGGGACCTGTGCAGCCAATTGGTGGCGAGAGTCTCCCGGCCGGGAGACCCCGCCTCACGCCGCCGGGAGTGACTCGCCCTGCACGGCCTGGATGTCCAGCTCCACCTTGAGCGTCGTGCCGACGGCGGCGATGCCCGCCTGGAGGACCTGGTTGTAGTTCATCGCGAAGTCCTCGCGGTGCAGCTCGGTCGTGGCGCGGAAGGCCGCGCGGGTGCCGCCCCAGGGGTCCGGGCCGGTGCCGAGGCAGGCCAGGTCCAGGTCGACCGGCCGTACGACGCCGTGCATGCCCAGTTCACCGTGGACGGTCCACCGGTCCGACCCGGTCGCCGTCAGCCCCGTGGACCGGTAGGTGATCTCCGGGAACCGCTCGACGTCGAGGAAGTCCGGCGACTTCAGGTGCCCGTCGCGCATGCCGTTGCCGGTGTCGATGGACGCGGCCCGGATCACCGCCTCCACCCGGGACTTGGTGACGTCGTCCGGGGCGATCTCGATCGAGCCGGAGAACTCCGTGAACCGGCCGTGCACGCTGGAGATGCCCAGGTGCTGCGCCACGGCGGCCACGCTGGAGTGCACCGGGTCGACGGTCCACGGCCCGGGCGGCGGCAGTTCGGTGCCGCCCTGCCGGGCCAGCGTCACCGTGCCGACCTCGGCCCGCCCGCTCGCCGTGACGATCACGCTGGAGGCCGCGGGCGCGTACCCGACGGCCGTGACGATGACCGTGTACGCCCCCGGCTCCAGCGGCGTCACGTCCCGTACGGTGCCCTCCGCGTCGGCCTCGGCGCGCAGCACCTGCGCACCCGTCATGTCCGCCACCGTGACGACCGCGTGCGACACGGCCCATCCGTCCCGGGTGCGGATCCTCGCGGTCAGTCCCATACACGTAGCTCCTCAGAATGAAACCGGCCCGTGGCAGGGGCGCACCTCCGCTCAGAGCGCGCCCACCACCACGGGCCGGGGTCCGTACTACTCGCCGGGGTGGGCGAGTTCGATGTCGTGACCGTCGGTGCCGCGGCCCGTGACCGTCAGGGCGGTGGCCACCGGCGGGTAGCCCGTGGCGATGACGGTGTACTCGCCGCCGTCCAGGTCGGTGAAGGCGTACGCCCCGTCCGTGCCGGTCGTGGCCGAGCCGACGACGTTGCCGGCCTGGTCGAGCAGCGTGACCCGGGCGTCGGCCAGCGGGCCGTGCGGGGCGCGGACGACACCCTGGACGCGGGCGCCCGAGTCCAGGTCGATCTCGACGCGGGTGACCCCGGCGCCGCCCACCTCGACGGGCAGGGCGCGCGGCCGGTACCCGGCGGCGTTCACCGCGACCGTCACCGCGCCCGGCACCAGCTCGGCGAAGGAGAACTCGCCCTGCTCACCGGTGGCCTGGGTGGCCAGCAGGTCCCCGCGCACGTCGGTCACGATGACCATCGCGTCCTTGACCGGCTGCCCGCTCTCCGCGGCCCGCACCAGGCCGGTCAGCCCACTGGTGCCGCTGAGCAGGATGTCGTAGGAGACCGGCTCGCCGTTCACCACGACCGTGGAGGCCTGCGGCTGGAAGCCGTCGGCGGAGGCGATCAGGACGTACGACCCGGAACCCGGGGCGTCCAGCGCGTAGGAGCCGTCGGCCTGCGCCACGGACCGGCCCAGCTGACGCCCGGCCAGCGAGATCAGCGTGACGGCGGCCCGCGGCACGGGCGCGGACTCGTTGCCGCGGACGAAACCGCGGACCGGCACACCGCCTCCGCCGGAGACGGGCTCCTCGCCCCGGGCCACCGTGGCGACGGCGGCGAGCCGCCGCGTGCCCTCGGGCCCGGTCCCGCCGGCGCCCTCGGTCTCGGCCACGGCCCAGCTCGGCACGGCCCGCTGTCCGGCGGGAGCCTCGGCCGCCGCCTCGGCGGACGCCGTGGCCGGAGCCTCGACCGGGGTCTCGGCGGGCGCGTCCGCGTCCGCGGCCTGCGCCAGGCCACCCTTCGTCTTCAACGGGACCTCCTTGATGAACAGCGACACCAGCAGGGCGAGCAGCGCCAGCGGGGCCGAGTAGAGGAACACGTCCGCGACGCCGTGGCCGTAGGCGCTCTCCACGACGGTGCGGATCGGGGCGGGCATCGCGCCGAGGTCGGGGATGTTGCCCTCGCCCGTGCCTGCGTGACCCAGGGCCGCGCCCTTGGGGCCGAGGTCGGTGAGACCGTCCTTGACGTAGTCGGTGATCTTGTTGCCCAGGACCGCGCCCAGGGCGGAGACGCCCACGGCACCGCCGAGGGACCGGAAGAAGGTCACCGTGGAGCTGGCGGCACCGAGATCACCCGGCTCCACCTGGTTCTGCGTGCAGAGCACCAGGTTCTGCATCATCATGCCGATGCCGAGACCCAGCAGCGCCATGAAGATCGCTATGTGCCAGTACTCGGTGTCGTACCGGATGGTGCCCAGCAGCCCCAGGCCCGCGGTCACCAGCACACCGCCGCCGAGCAGCCAGCCCTTCCAGCGGCCGGTCCGGGTGATGATCTGGCCGGAGACGGTGGAGGAGACGAACAGGCCCGCGATCATCGGGATCGTCATGACGCCGGACATCGTCGGCGACTTGTCCCGGGCCAGCTGGAAGTACTGGCTGAAGAAGACGGTCCCCGCGAACATCGCGACACCGACGAACAGCGAGGCCAGCGAGGCCAGCGTGATGGTGCGGTTGCGGAACAGCCGCAGCGGGATGATCGGCTCGCTCGCCTTGGACTCGACGAGGACGAAGACCGCCAGCAGCACCAGCGAACCGCCGACCATCGCATAGGTCTGCCACGAGACCCAGTCGTACTTGTCACCGGCGAAGGTGACCCAGATGAGCAGCAGGCAGACGGCCGCGGTGATGAAGAAGGCGCCGGCCCAGTCGACCTTGACCTTCCGCTTCACCACGGGCAGGTGCAGGGTCTTCTGCAGCACGAGCAGGGCGATCACGGCGAAGGGCACGCCGACGTAGAAGCACCAGCGCCAGCCGAGCCAGTCGGTGTCGGTGATGACACCGCCGACCAGCGGGCCGCCGACCATCGCGGTGGCGAAGACGGCGCCGAGGTAGCCGTTGTACCGGCCGCGCTCACGCGGCGAGATCATCGCCGCCATGATGATCTGGGCCAGCGCGGACAGACCGCCCATGCCGATGCCCTGGACGGCGCGGAAGGTGATGAGCATGCCGGGGTTCTGGGACATGCCGGCCGCCGCCGAGCCCAGCACGAAGATCACCAGCGCGAGCTGGATCAGCAGCTTCTTGGAGAACAGGTCGGCGAGCTTGCCCCACAGCGGGGTGGAGGCGGTCATCGTCAGCAGGGACGCGGTCACGACCCAGGTGTAGGCGCTCTGGCCGCCGCCGAGGTCCCCGATGATCCGGGGCAGGGCGTTGGAGACGATCGTCGACGACAGGATCGCGACGAACATGCCGAGCAGCAGGCCGGTGAGGGCCTCCATGATCTGCCGGTGCGTCATCGCAGCGCCGTCGCCGGAGGAGCCGTGGGAGCCTCCCCCGTGCTTGGCATGAGCCCGCACACCGGCTGGTGTGGTCGTTGCCATGGGCTTCCTTTACTTACGTGCTTGCGGGTGTACGGGTGGTCCGTTCGAAAGCGGGCGGTGCCGCCGCCCGGGCGGCGGGCCGGCAGTCGAAGCTCTCCCGCAGCCGCGCCATCAGGTCCGTGAGCTGGCCGACCTCCTCGTCGGTCCAGTCGCTCAGGCGCTCGGCCAACACCTCGGTGGTCCGCCGGGACAGCTCGTCGAGCTGGGCGTGGCCCGCGGGGGTGAGGCGCAGGATGCGGGAGCGCTTGTCCGCGGGGTCGGGGGAGCGTTCGATCCAGCCGCGGGCCACGACGTGCGCGACATGGCGGCTGGTGACCGACATGTCCACCGCGAGCAGCTCGGCGAGCTTGCTCATGCGCATGTCGCCGTGGCGGCCCAGCAGCGTCAGCACGGCCGCCGATCCGCCGGGGCACTCGGCCGGCATGATCCTGCCGAGCTCCCGCTTCACGGCGCCGAAGGCACTGAACTGGCGGACCAGCTCCTCGTACTGCGCCCTCTCGGCCATGACACCTCCGCTTTCGTTGCTTAGGGCAACCATGACAGCTGTTGGTTGCTGAAGGCAAATAAAAGAGGGGTGTGCGGCATAAAAACTTGGCAAAGGCAAGTATTGCGGCAGTAAATGTGCAGGTGGCGAGCCTGGCGGTACGGGTCGCGCCAGGACAAACGGAAGGCCAACCCCCACTTGGGGAGCCCCGGCGTTTTCGCTAGGGTCTCGGGCCATGGCTAACAACCAGGCCCCCCAGGGCAATCACGACCCTGCCGGCAGCACCCAGATGTTCCGCGCGTTCGTCGACGAGGCGCCGCAGGGGCGGCAGGCCGCGGCGAGCAGTGGCGGGCCGCGGATCGGTCTCATCCTCGGCGTCGTGGTCGCGGTGGCGATCGTCGCGGCGGTGGCTTGGCTGGCGCTGTCGTAACGGGTCCTTGCCGGCTGCTGCCGGTTCTCAGCGCTCGGCGTTGCTGCTGGGGCCGGGTGGGTCCGCAACCCGGCGGAACGGGGTGCCTCCCCCAAGCTCTCGCCTTCGCTCGAGCAGGAGGGACCCCCACCGCCCACCCGTGCCGCCCCTAGCGGCACGCATGCCCGCAGCTGAGCGGGACGGGCGGCCCGCAGCCAGGCGGCGGGCCCCGCGACGGTGGGTCTGCGGCGGCAGCCGAGACGCACCCGCAGCCGCCGGACGAAGCAAGGGGACGTGTCGGGGGGTGTCCGCCCGCAGCGGTTGGCGCGTCAACGCCAGTCAGTCGGTAAGTGGGTCCATCGCGCCGTTCCGAGGACGGACACCCCCCGACACGGCCCCGACCCACCACCGGCGACTAGGCGCGGACACAAGCCCCCACCCAGCCGCACAGGCCGCCGCAGGCACCCCCGGCTCAACCGCCGGAGGCACCCGCCCCGGTCAGTCCGAGATCAGCCCTTCCCGAAGCTGCGCCAACGTCCGCGTCAGCAGCCGCGAGACGTGCATCTGCGAGATGCCGACCTCCTCGCCGATCTGCGACTGCGTCATGTTCGCGAAGAAGCGGAGCATGATGATCCGCCGTTCGCGGGGCGGCAGCTTCGCCAGCAGCGGCTTCAGGGACTCCCGGTACTCCACGCCCTCCAGCGCCGTGTCCTCGTACCCCAGCCGGTCCGCCAGCGACCCCTCGCCGCCGTCGTCCTCCGGCGCCGGCGAGTCAAGCGAGGACGCCGTGTACGCGTTCCCCACCGCCAGGCCGTCGACGACGTCCTCCTCGGACACCCCGAGCACGGAGGCGAGTTCGGTCACCGTCGGCGACCGGTCCAGCTTCTGCGAGAGTTCGTCGCTGGCCTTGGTCAGCGCGAGCCGCAGCTCCTGAAGCCGGCGCGGCACCCGCACCGACCACGAGGTGTCGCGGAAGAACCGCTTGATCTCACCCACGACGGTTGGCATCGCGAACGTGGGGAACTCGACGCCCCGTTCGCAGTCGAACCGGTCGATCGCCTTGATCAGCCCGATCGTGCCGACCTGGACGATGTCCTCCATCGGCTCGTTCCGCGACCGGAAGCGCGCGGCCGCGTACCGCACGAGCGGCAGGTTGAGCTCGATGAGCGTGTCACGGACGTACGCACGCTCGGGGCTGTCCTCGTCGAGCGCGGCCAGCCGCAGGAACAGGGAGCGGGACAGGGTGCGGGTGTCGATGGCGCCCGCGGCCGGAAGTGCCGGGACGGGCTCGGCCGCCAAGGCCGACACGTCATCGATGGGGCCGAGTGAGTCGAGAGCATGGGGAGCTGTCTCGCTCTCCGCGAGCGTGAGCACCTTCGAGCTGCCCTGTTCTGCGGACATGCCACCCCCTTTGGGTCGCGGGACGGTCGCGGCGAACGCCCCCGTCTGAGGAACGCAGCCTTCACCTGAATACCGGAGCCGAAGCCCCGGCAAACGCGCTTCACGCAGAATGTCACATGTCGGCAACACGCTGTAGTGACATGTCGACATCTGAGACGCGAATCAACCCTGCAAACAAGGGGTCTGACGCCGTGTCGGCCCCGAACCGCCGGTAACGGCCCTGATGAGCGATTCCCTCGCCCAGGTGACCTCTCGCTCCTGTTTGCGGTTACGCGTCGATTCGGTTCGCAGACCGCAATCGCTGGAAGCTACGCGCGAGTAGCCGCGAGACATGCATCTGCGAGACGCCGAGCTCCGCGCTGATCTGAGACTGCGTGAGATTGCTGTAGTACCGCAGCAGCAGGATCCGCTGCTCCCGCTCGGGCAGTTGGACGAGCAGGTGCCGCACGAGGTCCCGGTGCTCCACGCCGTCCAGCGCGGGGTCCTCGTAGCCGAGCCGGTCCAGCAGCCCCGGGAGCCCGTCGCCCTCCTGCGCGGCCTCCAGCGAGGTCGCGTAATACGACCGCCCGGCCTCGAAGCAGGACAGCACCTCGTCCTCGGTGATGCGCAGCCGCTCGGCGATCTCCGCGGTCGTCGGGGTCCGCCCGAACGCGGTCGTCAGGTCCTCCGTCGCGCTGTTCACCTGCACCCACAGCTCGTGCAGCCGGCGCGGCACGTGGACCGTGCGGACGTTGTCGCGGAAGTAGCGCTTGATCTCGCCGACGACCGTCGGCATCGCGAACGTCGGGAACTGCACGCCCCGGTCGGGGTCGAAGCGGTCGATGGCGTTGATGAGCCCGATGGTGCCGACCTGGACGACGTCCTCCATGGGCTCGTTTCGGGAGCGGAAGCGGGCGGCCGCGTAGCGCACGAGCGGGAGGTTCGCCTCGATGAGTGCCCCGCGCACCCGGTCGTGCTCCGGCGTGCCCGGCTGGAGCTCCTTGAGCTGGGCGAAGAGCACCTGGGTCAGGGCGCGGGTGTCGGCGCCACGGCTCCGCTGGGGAGCGGCCGGGGCGGTGTCCGGGGTTTCCGAGTTTTCCGAGGTTTCAGAGGTGGGTGCCTGAGGTGCGGTACTGGCCAGCACGGTCAACTCCACCTCGTCATCGTCAACTCATCCGTCAACTCTTCCATCAAAAGCGGTCATAGCATCACAAGACATGTGCACTGTGTGCAAGCACCCCATAACTACGTGTTGAGGGATGAATGGTGCACAAATAAACCCGCGCAACAGAAGAACCCCCTGTCGCGGTGACAGGGGGCTTCAGGCGGGCGAAGCGGCCGGGGTCAGAACTCGTAGTCCGCGATCACCCAGGTGGAGAACTCCCGCCACTGGGCGACACCGGCCTGGTGGGCGGGGTGCTCCACGTACCGGCGCAGCGCCTCCGCGTCGTCGAAGGCCGAGTTGATGGCGAAGTCGTGGGCGATGGGGCGGTCGCTGACGTTCCAGCCGAGCTCCCAGAAGCGGATCTCGGGGATCGTGCCGTCGAGCGCGCGGAAGGCCTCGACCCCCTTCAGGACGCGCGGGTCGTCGCGCTCGACGCCCTCGTGGAGCTTGAAGAGGACCAGGTGGCGGATCATCACTTTCCTCCGTCGGCGACCCAGGTGGCGAAGTCGCCGAGGGCCCGGGCGGCGTCCGATATGCCCTCGAACCCTATCTGGACGTAGCCGGCGGCCCCCTTCGGGTCCGTGATGATCACGTACATCACGAAGACCACGAGCACGTAGACGGCGACCTTCTTCGCGTTCACCGCCATCGCGGCCTCCCCAGTCACTGGTGTTCCGGACAGCGCACATGATCGCACGAAGATTCCGGCACACGAAGGGGCGGATCGCACGAAGGGCCCCGTCCGACGACGGGGCCCTTCTCAAGCGGTAGCGGAGGGATTTGAACCCTCGGTGACTTGCGCCACACTCGCTTTCGAGGCGAGCTCCTTCGGCCGCTCGGACACGCTACCGAGGGAGACCTTACAGCAAGGTGGCGCGTGCTCCGAAATCGGTATTCGGGATCCGGCGGCCGAGGATTCAGCGGTCGCGGAAGAACGCCGTGAGGAGCCGGGCGCACTCCTCGGCGAGCACGCCCTCGATCACCTCGGGCCGGTGGTTGAGCCGCCGGTCGCGGAGGAGGTCCCAGAGGGAGCCCGCCGCGCCGGCCTTCTCGTCGCGGGCGCCGTAGACGAGCCGGTCGACGCGGGACTGCTGGATCGCGCCCGCGCACATCGTGCAGGGCTCCAGCGTGACCACGAGCGTGCAGCCGGCCAGCCGCCACCGCCCGAGCGCGGTCGCGGCCCGCCGCAGGGCGAGGACCTCCGCGTGGGCCGTCGGGTCGCCGCCCGCCTCGCGTTCGTTGTGCCCGGCCGCGAGCACGGTCGTGCCGTCCGGGGCCAGGACGACGGCGCCGACGGGGACGTCCCCGCCCTGGACGGCCGCGGTGGCCTCGTCCAGGGCGAGTCGCATCGCGGGCCGCCAGGGGTCCCGTACCGGATCGGGCGGTCCGGGGGTGGCGCGAGCGGTCAGCGGACGGTCTCCAGGGTCTCCGAGGCGCCCAGGGACTCGGCGATCTCGGTGACGGCGTCCGACGACAGCGTGCGCAGTTCCTTCTCGCTCACGCCGAGGTCCTCCAGGATCTGGGCGTCGCCCACCGGGCCGTGCGGCACGGACTCGGCGGAGCCTGCGACCGGGTCGGCGTCGTCGGACTCGTCGTCGTCGGGTTCACCGTCCTCGGTGCCGTCGAGGTCGAGGGCGTCCAGGTCGTCCCCGTCGTCCGGGTCCCGGCCGAGCAGCTCGTCGGTGAGGAGGATCTCGCCGTAGCTGCTGCGGGCAGCGGCGGCGGCGTCCGAGACGTAGATGCGAGGGTCGTCCTCGCCGTCCACGCGGACGACGCCGAACCAGGCGTCCTCCTGCTCGATGAGCACGAGCACCGTGTCCTCGTCGGGGGAGGCTTCACGGGCCAGGTCGGCCAGATCCGACAGGGTTTCCACATCGTCGAGCTCTGTGTCGCTCGCTTCCCACCCGTCTTCGGTGCGCGCGAGCAGTGCGGCGAAGTACACCGTGACTCTCCCACTGGTCATAGGCGTGCCGGTTGGGGGTCCCCCCGGCGGAGGTTGCGGGCGGGGAGTGCTCGTCCGAGCCCCACCCACTCGGAATCGTGGCAGAAACAAGGCGTTCAGGGGACGTCTTCGGCTCCCTGTGTCCGGCAGTTTTGATCGCGCGCTCGTTGCCGCCACCTGCGGATCGTACGCGGCTTTGCCCCGCTCCACGCACGGCCACCTCGACAACGCCCGCGCGGTTCGTGATCTTCCCCGGGGGTTTCCTCACCCGTTTCCTACCAGCGGAAGGTGCGCATGCGCATCGCGTGGCGCAGCCGGGCGGTCTTGGCGCGGCGCGGCTGGACGCGGTCGCGCAGCTCCCGGGCCTCGGCCAGGTCGCGCAGGAACCGGGCGCGGCGCCGGCGGCGCTCGGCGTCCGACTCGTCGGTGTCGGTCGTCTCGTCCATCCGGTCGGTCTCCGGGTCCGCCCCGGGCTGTGCGCGCGGCGACGGAACCACTCGTCGGGAATCCCGGTCGGGCATCAGGCTCACCACCCCCAGTCCGTCCCTCCCACATTCCCCCGGACGGGCGGTTTGACGCCAGCGAACGGGTGACGGCCGGGCGGCGGGCTTGCCGTGCGGCCGGGCTCATCCGGCCCGGTTACTGTTGTCGACATGCGTCTCCACGTCGTCGACCACCCCCTGGTCGCCCACAAGCTCACCACGCTGCGCGACCAGCGCACCGACTCCGCGACCTTCCGCCGTCTCGCCGACGAGCTGGTCACCCTGCTCGCCTACGAGGCCACGCGCGACGTGCGCACCGAGCAGGTCGACATCCGGACGCCGGTGGCCGGGACCACGGGCGTGAAACTGTCCCACCCGCGCCCGCTGGTCGTGCCAATCCTGCGGGCCGGCCTCGGCATGCTGGACGGCATGGTCCGGCTGCTGCCGACCGCCGAGGTGGGCTTCCTCGGCATGATCCGCAACGAGGAGACGCTCCAGGCCTCCACGTACGCGACGCGCATGCCGGAGGACCTGTCGGGCCGTCAGGTGTACGTGCTCGACCCGATGCTCGCCACCGGCGGCACGCTGGTCGCGGCGATCCAGGAGCTGATCCGGCGCGGTGCCGACGACGTGACGGCCGTGGTGCTGCTGGCCGCGCCGGAGGGCGTGGAGGTCATGGAGCGCGAGCTGGCGGGCACGCCGGTGACGGTGGTGACCGCCTCGGTCGACGAGCGCCTGAACGAGCACGGCTACATCGTCCCGGGCCTCGGCGACGCGGGGGACCGGATGTACGGGGCGGCCGAGTAGGCCTGGGCTCGAGGAGTCGTTACGGGCCCCAGGGCTCCTTCTGGGCCCCAGGGCTCTCTGGGCCCAGGGGTCCTTCCGGGCTTCAGCAGCCCTTCTTCGACGGCGCCGGCTCGGGCCTGGCCAGCTTGGTCAGGGCCTGGTCGGCGGCCGGCTTCTTCGCCAGCTCCTTGAAGCCGTCGCCGATGACGAGGTCGACGGCGGCGCCCTTGCGGGCCGCCTCGGTGCGCCGTTCGGCGCCGGGGAGCTGGGTGCCGAGCACGGGCAGCGCGGTGTCGCGGGCGGCGGCGGGGCCGAGCAGCACGCCGGGGCCCTTGACCTTCTTGTCGTACTCCTTGGTCGCGTTGCCCACGTCGCCGATCTTGAAGCCGCGCTTCTTCAGCTCGTCGGCGGTCTTCTTCGCCAGGCCGCTGCGGGTGGTGGCGTTGAGCACGTTGACCGTGATGGCGCGGGGCTCGGGCAGGGGCTTGGCGCTGGGCGAGGGGCTCGCCTTGGTCGCGGGGCCGCACTCCGTGCCGCCGCCGGCCGCCGAAGCCTTTCTGCCGCCGCCGGTGAAGACGTCGATGAGCTGCAGCGTGCCCCAGCCGCCCACGCCGAGCACGGTCACGGAGGCGACGGCCAGGACGACGAGCCTGCCGCGCCGCCGGGGTCGGCGCATCCGGGGGTACTTGTTGCCCTTGATGCGGTACTTGCCGCCCATGCCGGGGGGAGTCAGCATGCTCATGAGCGCAGCGTAGTGCGCCCGGGCGACGATGCCTACTAGATGATCATTCGACGTCGCCCAGCGGAACCCGAAAGGGCCAACCCGTGACCTGCGGGGGTCAGTCGAGCTCGAGCACGCGCGCGTGCAGCACCTGGCGCTGCTGGAGTGCCGCCCGCACCGCGCGGTGCAGGCCGTCCTCCAGGTAGAGGTCGCCCTGCCACTTCACGACGTGCGCGAAGAGGTCGCCGTAGAAGGTCGAGTCCTCGGCGAGGAGGGTCTCCAGGTCGAGCTGTTGTTTCGTCGTCACGAGCTGATCGAGGCGGACCGGGCGCGGCGCGACGTCCGCCCACTGCCGGGTGCTTTCCCGGCCGTGGTCGGGGTACGGCCGGCCGTTTCCGATGCGCTTGAAGATCACACGGAAAGCCTACCGGTCACGACCTTCCGGGCGCAGCCATGGCGACGGAGTACGACGCTGAAAAAAACCCCACAAGGGGGTACGAAACGGGAACAGGGGCGTGAATATGCCGGAGGATGAGCCCTTTCATCGGCCCCGGCTGTTCTCGGTGCTCCTGGGGGCGATTCCGTGAACCGTGCGCCTGGTTCCCCCGAACGGGTGAGGTGTCGTCGGGATTTTCCGGGCGCCGCGGGGGCGTCGGGCCGACGCCCCCGCCGCGGTCGGGTCAGCCGCGTTCCCGCTTCTTCGGGGGCTGCCGACGCGGTTTCCGCGGCTCCGGCTCGGCGTCGGCCTTGGGGGCGTTGCGGACGGCTTCCGCGCGCACGAGGGCGCGCAGGACGGCGTACGGGTCTTGAAGCATGGCTGTGCTCCTTCTGGTTCCGTGCGGGGACTGCGGGACTGAGGGACCGGCGGGGTCCGCTCAGCAGCGCAGGACCTCGGAACGCAGGGGGCGGGGGTCGGGCCGCGGGTCCGGTGGCGCGGGCACGGGGTGCTGTGCGGTGGGCGCGGGCCCGGGGCCCTGGAGTGGTGCAGGGCGCAGGGGGACGGCGGCGCGGCGGGAGGCCCGGGCCGGCGGGCGCGGGGCGGTGTCGAGGACGTCGCACACGACGGTCGTGCTCTCCCCCGGGACGGTGGCCGTCGGCCCGGTGTGCGCCTCGGCGTGCGCGCCCGGCACGAGCAGGGCGAGCAGCAGCACGAGAACCCGCAGCCAGGCGCTTCGGCGGCGGCTGCCGCGGGGGACGGGCTGCGGTGCGGGGCTCACGGGAGGTCGTTCCCCGGTATGAGGGCGCCGTTCATCGCACCGGCTGCGAGATCCGCTCGCTCGGCGTACGGCGGCCCTGAGGGGACGCGGCGTCGCCGGCGTCCTGCGGGCCCGGCTGGGTGTGACGGGGCCGTCCGTGGACGAGCGCGCCCGGGCCCTGGGGGGCGTCGGGTGCCGGGCCGTGAGGCGGGTGGGGCCCGTGGCCGCGGGAGAGGGGCGGCTCCGGAGTCCAGGAGCCGCTCGGTGGCTCGGTCATGGTTCATGCTCGGACCGGCCCTGAGGGGCCCGCCACCTGGGACGGGCCGGGTGGCTGACGGCTACCTCCCGGCGGCCTTCGCGGCCTTGGCCGCCGCCTTCATCTCCTGCTTGTGGGCCCGTACCTTGGCCAGCGACTCGGGGCCGGTGATGTCGGCGACCGAGCGGAAGGACTTCGGCTCGCCGTAGGAGCCGGCCGCCTCGCGCCACCCGGGCGGCTGCACCCCGAGCTGCTTGCCCAGCAGGGCGAGGAAGATCTGGGCCTTCTGCTTGCCGAAGCCGGGCAGTTCCGCCAGCCGCTTCAGCAGTTCCTTGCCGGTGCCGGCGTCCTTCCAGACGGCCTCGGCGTCACCGTCGTAGTGCTCGACGAGGTACTGGCACAGCTGCTGGATGCGCTTGGCCATGGAGCCGGGGTAGCGGTGCACCGCCGGTTTCTGCGAGAGCAGCGCGGCGAAGGCCTCGGGCTCGTGCGCCGCGATCTCGTGCGCGTCCAGGTCGTCGGTGCCGAGCCGCTGGGCGATCGTCGCCGGACCCTTGAACGCCCACTCCATCGGGATCTGCTGGTCGAGCAGCATCCCGACCAGCGCGGCGAGCGGACTGCGGCCGAGCAGCGCGTCGGCCTCGGGGTCCTGGGCGAGGTGAAGAGTGACGTCCATGCCCCGATCATCCCCCGGGGCGGGCCGGGCCGCGTCCTCAGCCGGCCCGCCAGTAGCCCAGCGCGTGCACCCGCTGCTTGGGCAGGCCCAGTTCCTTGCGGACGTACGCCGCGAGGGTCCGGGTGGTGGCCGTGTCGCAGGCGATCCAGACGTAGGGGTCGGGGGTGTCCCGGAGCAGCCCGGGCAGGTCCGACTTCACCCGGTCGACCAGGTGCGCGCCGGAGTCCTGGCGCGGGACCTTGCGCAGCTCGTGGCGGTCCGGGTCCGTGCGGAACGGCAGGGCGTCGTCGCCGCCCTCGAACCAGACGGTGGCCGGGGCGGGACCGAGCGCGTCCAGGAGCGAGTTGATGGCCGGGAGCGAGGCCGGGTCGCCGACGGCGAAGACGTGCGAGGGTGCGGGGCTCGGGTGCTCGAAGCCGGTGCCCTGGACGGTGGCCTCGATGGTGTCGCCCGGCTTCGCCGCTCGGGCCCAGTCGCTGGCGCACCCTTCGTGCAGCGCGAACTCCAGGCTGAAGGTGCCGGCCGCCGGGTCCGGGTCGACCAGGGTGTAGGCCCGCTGGTGCGGCTTGCCCGCGTTGTCGAACCAGAGCCGGACCCACATGGTGGGGTGGACGCCGGTCGCGGCGAGCAGGCCGCCGTCGGTGAAGCGCAGCCGCCGGTAGTCCGGGGTGACGTCCTCGGCGTCCGTCACGGTGAACTCGAAGTCCTTCGCGCGCAGCAGTTTGAGGACCGCGCCCTCCCAACCCCGCCCCTGCCCCATCGCGTCTTCACCCTTCACGTACGATTTCGCCACGCATGATACTTAGGCAAGCCTAACCTAAAGCAAAGAAGGGGCACAGCGTGGCCACCGAGATCTACCGTGATGCCTGGGGCATTCCGCATCTGCGCGCGGGCAGCGCGGCCGGACTCGCCCACGCCCAGGGCCTCGTCACCGCCCGCGACCGGGCCTGGCAGCTGGAGGTCGAGCGCCACCGGGCGCGGGGCACCTCGGCGTCCTTCCTCGGCGAGAGCGCCCTGGCCTGGGACCGGTTCGCCAGACGCGCCGGACTCGACGACACCGCGAGACGCTGCTTCGCGCGGCTGGAGGGGCAGGACCCGGAGACGGCCGCGTGGGTGCGGGCGTACGTCGACGGCGTCAACGCGGGGCTGGCCGAGGGCGCGGGCGCGGCCCCGGAGTTCGCGCGCACGGGTCTCGCCCCCGGCCGCTGGGAGCCCTGGACCCCCCTCGGCGTCTGGCTCGCCACGCACATCCTCTTCGCCGGGTTCCCCGCCAAGCTCTGGCGCGAGCACGTCGTCTCCCACCTCGGCGCGGAGGCCGCCGGCCTGTTCGCCACCGACGGCCCCGGCACCTCCGGCAGCAACGGCTGGCTGGTCGGCGGCGAGCGGACGGTCACCGGGCAGGCGGTCATCGCCGGCGACCCGCACCGCTGGATCGAGGACCCCGGCGTCTACCAGCAGATCCGCCTCTCCTGCCCCGAGTTCGACGTCGTGGGCCTCGCCGTCCCGGGCGTCCCCGGCATCGCCCACTTCGGGCACGCCGGCACGGTCGCCTGGGCCATCACCAACGCCATGGCCGACTACCAGGACCTGTACCGGGAGCGGCTGCGGCGCACCGGCGCCGGAGTGGAGGCGCTGGACCCGGACGGCGTCTGGCGGCGGGCGGTCCGGCACACGGAGGTCGTCGAGGTCGCGGGCGAGGAGCCGGTCGAGGTCGAGGTGATCGAGACCGACCGGGGCCCGGTGGTGATCGGCGGCCCTGAGGGCCTGGACGGCGGCACCACCGACCCGGGCCTGCCCCCGGTCGCCGTCAGTCTGCGCTACCCGCCCCGGGTCACCGGCGAGCTCGGCTTCGATGCCCTGCTGCCGCTGCTGCGGGCCCGCCGGGTCGCCGACGTGGACCGGGCCTTCGACCGCTGGGCCGAGCCGGTCAACGTCGTCCAGGCCGCCGACACCGAGGGCGGTGTGCTGCACCGCGTGGCCGGGTTCGTGCCGCTGCGCGCCGAGGCCAACCGGCTGCGGCTGGTGCCCGCCTGGGAGCCCGGCCACGAGTGGCACGGCCGACAGGAGACGCCCCGCGCCGGGCTCACCGACGGCGTCGCCGTCATGGCCAACCAGCGCGGCCCGGCTTCACCCCTCGGCGTCGAGTTCGCCCCGCCCCACCGCCACGACCGCATCGCCGCGCTGCTCGCGGGCCGGGAGCGCTGGTCCGCCGCCGACATGCCCGCCGTCCACACGGACACGTACCTCGCCTCCGCGACCGCCCTGCTGGAGCACCTGAAGTCCCTCGGCGACCTCAGCCCCGAGGCCCGCGCCCTGCGGGACCGGCTCCTCGGCTGGGACCGCCGCATGGACGCCGGCAGCGCCGACGCGGCCCTGTACGCGGCGGTGCGCGGCGCGGTCGTACGGAAGCTGGCGGCGCACCCGGCGTTCGCCGCGCTGGCGACCCCGCCGGCGTACCCCGAGGTGTTCCTGCCCTGGCTGGCCCTCGTCCCCCGCGTCGGCTTCGCCCTCGAACACCTGCTGGCCGCCGGGGAGCTGTACGGGATCGACCGCCCGGCGGCCGTCCGCGCGGCGATCGAGGAGGTGGCCGCGCAGCCGCCGACCGGAGTCTGGGGCGACACCCACCGGCTCGCCCCGTGGCGGGCGCTGGAGCCGGAGCAGCCGTACGACGAACCGGGGCTGTCCGGCGACCACGACTGCGTGCTGTGCACCTCGGGCGTCCCGGGCCTCACCGACCGGGCCGCGCGGGGCCCGGCCGCCCGGTACGTCTGGGACCTGGCCCGGCGCGAGGACAGCCGCTGGGTGGTCCCCCTCGGCGCCTCGGGCGTGCCCGGCTCGCCCCACCACCGCGACCAGCTCCCCCTCTGGCTCGGGGGAGACCTCGTCCCGGTCGTCACCGACTGGGCGCAGCTGACGAAGGAGACCGATGTCTGACCCGTACGCCTCCCGCACCGCCGTCCACGAGCAGGTGACCGACGGCTTCGGCACCGTCCGCGTGCTGCCGCTGGACCCGCGGGCCGACGCCGAGGTGATCCACCGCTGGGTGAGCGAGGACCGGGCCGTCTTCTGGGGCATGACCGGCCTCACCGAGGACCAGGTCGCCGAGATCTACGCCCACATGGAGACACTCACCACCCACCACGCCTTCCTCGTCGTGCGCGAGGGCGAGCCGGTGGCGCTCCTGCAGACCTACGAGCCGGAGGCCGACCGCGTCGGCGAGTGCTACGACGTCCGGCCCGGCGACATCGGCGTCCACCTGCTGCTCGCCCCCGCCGGGCCGGAGGGCGGACAGCCCGGCTGGACCGCCCGGCTGGTGACCGCCGTCGCCCGGTACGTCCTGCTCGGGCTGGACCGCCGGCGGATCGTCGTCGACCCGGACGTGGCCAACGAGAAGGCGATCGCCCGTTTCCTCAGGCAGGGCTTCACGGCGGGGCCGGTGGTCGTCCTGCCCGAGATCGACCTCCCGGACGTGTACCTGCCGGAGAAGAAGGCCCAGCTCGCCTTCCTTCACCGGGAGATACTCTTGCCCGGGTGACGCCCGACGACCTCATCACCCACTACGGACTCGAGCCGATCCCGCGTGAGGGCGGCCTGTTCTGCCAGACCTGGGCCGGCCCCGAACGCCCCGACGGCAGACCGGAGGGCACGGCGATCGTCGCCCTCCTCACGGCGGACGACTTCTCCGCCCTTCACCGCCTGCCCACGGACGAGATCTGGCACTTCTACCGGGGCGACCCCCTGGAGCTCCTCCTGCTCGCCCCGGACGGCAGCACCCGGACGGTGGTCCTGGGCCCGGACGTCCTCGACGGCCAGCACGTCCAGTTCACGGTCCCGGCGGGCACGTGGATGGGCGGGAGGGTGGTCGAGGGCGGCTCCTGGACCCTGTTCGGCTGCACGATGGCTCCCGGCTTCACGTTCGAGGGCTACGAGCACGGGGACGCGGCCGAGCTGACGGCCCGCTACCCGGCCGCGGCCGACAGAATCTCCGGGCTTTCCCGGCCCTAGGCCTGACCGGTGAGCGCTACACGCTTCCCGTCCGTACATAACCGGGAGCCGTACAGCCCGACCCCGGAGACCCACGTGGAGCGCAATGTCGGACACCCCCGGCGACTTCAAGCCCTGGTGCTGCTCGGCACCGTGCTGGTACTGCTCCTCGGGGGAGCGACCCCCGCCTCGGCCCACGCGGCCCTCCGCTCCACCGACCCCGACGACGGATCCCTCGTCCAGCGGGCCCCCCGCCACGTCACCCTGACCTTCACCGAGTCCGTGGGCCTGCTGGACGACTCCTTCCGGGTCTTCGGCCCGGACCAGCGCCGCGTCCCCACCGGCGAGGCCACCCACGCCGACGACCGCTCCGACACGGCCCGGGTCGCCCTGCCCGGCAAGCTCGCCCAGGGCACCTACACGGTGGCCTGGCGGGTGGTCTCCGCCGACAGCCACCCCGTCTCCGGCGCCTTCAGCTTCTCCGTGGGGAAACGTTCCTCGACCATGCTCCAGGTCGACACCGGCGCGGACGAGGACCCCCTCACCGACGGCCTCTACACCACCGCCCGCTACCTCGCCTACCTCGCCGCCGCGCTGCTCGTGGGCACGGTCGCGTTCGCGCTGCTGTGCCGGCCCGCCCGCACCGCCCCGCTGCGCCGGCCCCTGGTCGTGGCCTGGTGGACGCTGCTGGGCTCGACGGCCGTCCTGCTCCTGTTGCGCGCCCCGTACGAGGCGGGCACCGGCCCGGCGGCGGCCTTCGACGCCGACGCCCTCGGCCGCACCCTGTCCAGCCGCCCAGGCCTCGCCCTGCTCGCCCGGCTGGCCGTCCTCGCGCTGACCGCGGTGTTCCTGGTGTGGCTGTCCAGGCGCCGGGACCGCCGAGAGCCCGTCGAACTCGCCCTCGGCACGGCCCTGGCCGCCGGCCTGGCCCTCACCTGGGCCGCGGCCGAGCACGCCTCGGCCGGGATCCAGGTGCCGGTGGCGATGACGTCGTCCGTGCTGCACCTGCTGGCGACCGGGGTGTGGCTCGGAGGTCTCGTGGCGCTGCTCCTGACGCTGCGCCGCTCCTCCGGCGAGGACCTCACGGAGGTCGTGCCCCGCTTCTCCCGGATCGCGTTCGCCTCGGTGATCGTCCTGTGCGTCACCGGCTTCTACCAGTCCTGGCGCGGCCTCGGCTCCCTCTCCGTGCTGAGCGGCACGTCGTACGGCAGGCTGCTGCTCGCCAAACTGGCCGCGGTGACGGTGCTGTTGCTGGCGGCCGGGTACGCGCGGCGCTGGACGGAGCGGATCGCCGCGCCGGCGGCCACCGCCCGGACCGCCGCACCGGCCGGCACCGCCCGGACCGCCGTACCGGCGCGGGTCCCGCAGCCGGTCGGCGCACCGGTCGAAACCGGGGAGCGGGACGGCGCCGACGTGGTGGCGGGCGACTCGGCCGACTCCACCGATGCGAGTGACTCAGCCGGTGCGGGCGGCTCGGCCGATGTGGGTGACTCAGCCGGTGCGGGCGGCTCGGCCGATGTGGGTGACTCGGCCGGTGCGGGCGGCTCGAGCGCGAGTGGTCCGGGCGGACCGGGCAGCCCAGGCGATCCGGACGCCCTGCGCCGTGGCCTGCGCCGCTCCGTCCTCGTCGAAGTCGCCGTCGCCGCCGTGGTGTTGCTGATCACGACCGTGCTCACCGGGACCCTGCCCGGCCGCGCCCAGGCCGAGGCGGCGCAGCAGGCCCCGGCGGGTGCGCTGCCGCCCGTCTCCCAGGTCACGGTGCCCTACGACACGGGCGTGGACTCCGTGACCGGCCGCGGCAAGGTGCAGGTCACCGTGGACCCGGCGCGGGTCGGCGAGAACGGCGTCCAGGCCGTGGTCTACGGCTCCGACACCGGGCTGGTCGTCGTCCCCGAGGTCCGCATCACCTTCAGCCTCCCTTCCCGCGACGTCGGCCCGATCGACGCCGAACTCGCCGACCGGGGCGGCTACTGGAGCACCAACACCGTCAACCTGCCCCTCCCCGGGACCTGGACGATGAAGACGACCGTGCGGGTGTCGGAGGTGGACCAGGTGACGGTGAAGCGGCAGGTGCGGATCGCGCCCTAGGCAGCCTGGGCAGCTCGGGGAGCCTGGGCGCCGCCGTCGGCCCGTCGCCGTCGAGGAGCCGGGTCATGGTCTCGGCGGCGCTCACGGCGGCGTCGCCGCAGCAGTTGTTGAACAGGACGTGGACCCGCTCGGTCCGCTCCGCCAGCCGGCGCACGCGGGGCAGCCACTCGGCGAGTTCGTCCTCGCCGTACGCGTACCGGAACCGGTCCTCCTTGCTGCCGGTCCCCCAGGCGGCGCTGCGGCCGTGGAACCGCACGACGGACAGCCGGGGCGAGGTCACCGGCGTCACGGGCGGCACGGAGGACGGCAGCGCCTGCGTCATGTCGACGGCGACCGCGGCCATGCCGTACCGGGCGAGCAGCGCGCCCGTCGCCTCCTCCCGGCCCGGTTCCCACCAGGACGGATGCCGGAACTCCACGGCGAGGGGCCAGCCGCGCGTCCGCTCGGCGCACTCCCGCAGGAACGCCTCCGCCCGCTGCCCGGGCCGGAACCAGGGCGGGAACTGGAACAGCACGCTGCCGAGCCGCCCGGCCCGCCGCAGCGGTTCGATCCCGGCGGCGAACCGGGCCCACACTTCGTCCAGCACCGCCGGGTCCCGGGGGTCCGCCGGCAGCCCGGCGGGCATCACCGCCGCCCTGGTGGGATGCCCGGTCAGCAGCGAGAACGCCTTCACGTCGAACACGAACCCGTCCGGTGTCCGCTCGGCCCACAGCCGGCTGTTCCGCTCGCTCGGCAGCGCGTAGTACGACGCGTCGACCTCGACGACCGGGAACCGCTCGGCGTAGTGCCGTAACCGCCCCTCGGCGTCCCGCCGCCCGGGTGGGTACCAGCCGCTGCCGACCAGCGCCCGGTCGGTCCAGGAACACGTGCCCACGAGGATCTCGCCCATGGGGGAGCGGTTACCCGGGCCGGGCGGCGGCAGGCCCTTCGAGCCGGGGCGCGGTGGGACGGTCAAAGCCTCGCAATAGGGGTAATCAGGTGATAATTGCATGTATCCGGGGTCATGGCTGATTCCCCGCAAGAGCGAGATGACCGACATGGAGCAGCCCGTCACCCTCGGCCGGGTCACCCGGTCGTCCGGAGAAGAGCCCGAGGTCCTCGAAGCCCTCGTCGGCGAGGCCCTCACCGCCCGCGTCACCCTCGACGACCGCGGCACGGTGACGGGCTGGAACGCGGGCGCCGAGCGGCTCCTCGGATACCCGGCCGGGCGGATGACCGGCCGCCGCGCCGCCGATCTGCTGGCCGAGCCGATCCCGGTGCGTGGCGGCATGCCCGCCCTCGCCGGGCTGCCCCGGTGGAACGGCGACGTCGAGCTCCGGCACCGGGACGGCCGCAAGGTGACGGTCAGGATCCTCGCCCACCACCGGGAGCCCGGCACCGGCGCCCCCGCCTGGCTCATCGTCTCCGCGCTGACCGGCGGGCAGCCCCGGCCCGGCCTCGACGACGCCCTGGTGAGCTGGAGCTTCGCCCAGTCCCCGTGCTGCGCCCTGGCGCTCTACGACACCCGGCTGCGGCTGCGCCGGGCCAACGCGGACATGGAACGCTCCGTGGCGCTCACCGAGGCGGAGATGCGGGGGCTGCGTGTCTCCGAGATCGTCGACGACGACGCCGGTGCCCGGGCGGAACGCAGCATGGCCCGGGTGCTGCGGACCGGGGAGCCGCAGTACGAGGAGAACTACCTGCGCGCCCCGGGCGAGGACCACGAGCACGCCTGGTCCGTCTTCATGTCCGCGCTGCGCGACCCCGAGGGCACGATCCAGGGTGTCTGCCTCTCCGCGCACGACATGACGGAGCAGTTCCGGGCCCGCCAGCGGCTCCAGCTGATCGCCGAGGCCGGCCGGCGCATCGGCGGCACGCTCGACGTGACCCGCACGGCCCAGGAGCTGGCGGACGTGACCGTCCCGGTGCTGGCCGACTTCGTCAGCGTCGACCTGCTGGCCGAACTGGACGACCTGCACGAACCGCCCGCGCACGCGGTCCCGGCGGACGGGCCGCTGCTGCTGCGGCGCGTCGCGCTGCGCTCGGTGATCCCCGGGGCCCCGGAGGCGGTCGGCGCGGTCGGACGGGTGGAGTCCTACCCGGAGGGCTCGGCGCCCTTCGAGAGCCTGCGCACGGGACGGCCCGCCGTGCACGCGGTGACCGACGCGGCGATCGCCGGGTGGCTGGCACACGACCCGGCCCGTGCCGCCCGGGCCCGGGCGTTCGGCGTCCACTCGGTGATGACCGTGCCGCTGGCCGCCCGCGGCACCACACTGGGAGTCGCCTTCTTCGTCCGCAACCGCACCCCCGAGGCCTTCGGGCACGACGACGAGATCCTGGCCGGGGAACTGGCGGCGCGGGCGGCGGTCAGCATCGACAACGCCCGCCGCTACACCCGGGAGCGGGCCACGGCGGTCACCCTCCAGCGCAGCCTGCTGCCACAGCGGCTGCCCCGGCAGGCGGCGGTCGAGGTCGCCTCCCGCTATCTGCCGGCCGGCGCGCACGCCGGGGTCGGCGGCGACTGGTTCGACGTCATCCCCCTGTCCGGGGCGCGGGTGGCGCTGGTCGTCGGCGACGTCGTCGGCCACGGCCTGCACGCCTCGGCGACCATGGGGCGGCTGCGCACGGCCGTCCGCACCCTCGCCGACATCGACCTGCCCTGCGACGAACTCCTCACCCACCTCGACGACCTCGTGGCCCGCCTGAACACCGAGGAGGAGGCCGGTGCCGAGCCCACCGCGCCCGCGGAGACCCCCGGGCCCGCGCAGGTCCTCGGACACCCGGAGCCGGCCGGCTACCCCGAGACCTCCGCCGACGTCGGCGCCACCTGCCTGTACGCCGTCTACGACCCCGTGTCACGCCGCTGCTGCTTCGCCGGCGCCGGGCACCCCGTCCCGGCCCTGGTGAGCCCCGACGGCACCGTCGAACTCGTCGGGCTCCCGGCCGCGCCCCCGCTCGGCGTGGGCGGCCTGCCGTACGAGGCCACCGAGGTCGAGATCCCCGAGGGCAGCGTGCTCGCCCTCTACACCAACGGCCTGGTCGAGAACCGCGACCGGGACATCGACGCCGGCGTCCACCGGCTGCGCGAGGCCCTCGCCCGCCCGGCGCCCTCGCTGGACGCCCTCTGCGACACGGTGCTCGCCGACCTGCTGCCGCGCCGCCCCGCCGACGACGTGGCCCTGCTCATCGCCCGGACCCGTGCGCTCGACTCCGAACACGTCGCCACCTGGGCGGTGCCCGCCGACCCCTCCGCGGTCGCCCAGACCCGCAAGGACGTGGTGGCGCAACTGGACAGGTGGGGGCTGTCCGACGCCGTCTTCGTCACGGAACTGGTCGTCAGCGAACTCGTCACCAACGCCATCCGGCACGCCGAGCCGCCGATCCAGCTCCGCCTGATCCACGACACCACCCTCATCTGCGAGGTCTCCGACGGCGGCAACACCGCACCCCACCTGCGGCGTGCCCGCAGCTACGACGAGGGCGGCCGCGGCCTGCTCCTCGTGGCCCAGCTGACCGAGCGCTGGGGCACCCGCCAGGGCGCCACGGGCAAGACCATCTGGGCGGAACAGTCCCTGTCTCTCCAGTGAGGAGCCACCGGCCATGACCACACCCACCTCCCACCGGGCCGCCCGCGCCCCCGTGCAGCAGGCCGCCATGCTGGTCGGTCTCGTCTTCCTGCTGGTCGGCGTGCTGGGCTTCATCCCCGGCATCACCACCGACTACGACTCCATGGAGTTCGCCTCCCACGAGTCGGGCGCCGAGCTGCTGGGCCTGTTCCAGGTCTCGATCCTGCACAACCTCGTGCACCTGGCCTACGGCCTCGCCGGGCTCACCCTCGCCCGCACGGCCGCCGGCGCGTACGCCTACCTGATGGTCGGCGGTGCCGTGTACCTGGTGCTGTGGGTCTACGGCCTGTCCGTGGGCCATGACAGCGACGCCAACTTCGTGCCCCTCAACACCGCGGACGACTGGCTCCACTTCGTCCTCGGCGTCGGCATGATCGGGCTGGCCCTCGCCCTGAGCCGCCGCACCGCCCGCACCCGCCAGACCCGCTGAGGCCCGGGGCCACCCGCGTGCAGACCTTCCTCCCCCACCCCGGCTTCCGGGACTCGGCCCTGGCCCTGGACCGCCGCCGGCTCGGGAAGCAGCGGGTCGAGGCGCTGCAGGTCCTGCGGGGCCTGATCGTGCCCGGCTACGGCTGGCGCCGGCACCCGGCCGTCCGGATGTGGGCCGGGTACGAGGAGGCGCTGGTCCGCTACGGCCTGGAGATCTGCCGCGTCTGGCGGGAGCAGGGCCACCAGGACAGCTGCGCGGCCACCCTGGTCGCCGACCTCGCCGCGGCCCGCCCGCACGCCCCGGTCCGCGACCAGTCCGTCCTGGCCGCCGAGGGCGAACTCCCGCCCTGGCTGGGCGACACCGGCTTCCACCGCAGCCACCGCTCGGCCCTGGTCCGCAAGGACCCCGCCACGTACGCGGAGCTCTTCCCCGGCGTACCGGACGACCTGCCCTACGTCTGGCCGGCGTCGGACCGGGAGCCGTAGACCCGGTTTCACAACTCCCTTCCATGCGGCCACCGTTGTCGACCGGATGGTTCCGTGTTCCACTGGATCTTTTCTGGCACATCGGTCACCGGTCACCCGCCCGCGGGCGGGCAGGCACTCCATGGGGGGTCCGTGTGTGAAGAACTGGGCTTCGAGAAACTCCTCGACGAGGAGGGCTTCTTCGCTCGACTGTTCGGCAGGGCTCCGTCGGGTGCCGGCAAGGACCCGCTGTACGGACCCGACCTTCCCGTGGTGCTGCTCACCGGCGGCCCGGGCATGGGCAAGGGACGGCTGCTGCGCGCCGTACGGGACCGCTTCGCCGCCAAGGTGCCGGTGATCCACCTGGACTGCGCCTCCCCGGTGTACGCGGACCGCGCGGACCCGGAACCCGGCGCCCGTTCGGCCACGACCGAGGCCCTGGTCGAGGTCGCCGGGCGGCTGAGCACCTGGCAGGGCACGGGCGGCTCGTTCGCCTTCCCACGGCTCTTCACCGGCCTCGCCGTGATCGCGACCGGCGTCGCGGAGGGCACGCCCGAGGCGGTCGCGACCGAGGCCGAGCGCTACGAGAACCTGCCCCAGAAGCAACGCCTGCGCGGCCTGGCCACGGGCGACTTCTGGCGCGGCGTGCTGCGCGGCGCCATCCGCAACCTGCTGACGACCCTGTCCGGGCAGGCCTTCGACCCGTACTCGGCGGCCGTGAGCAACGCCCTGCTGGACGCCCTCTTCGAACGGCTGGCCCCCCGGGGCAGGGCGGAACTGGAGCGGATCTACGGAGCCTACCCCGGCGCCGCCGGCCAGCCCCGGATCGGGCTGCGCATCCTCGCCGCCGACTTCCGGGCCGGCGGCGAGGCCCGGGAGGTGGCGGAGAGCTTCCTCTTCCGGGCCCTGCGCGAGGACCTGGAGGCGGCGTACGCCGGGCCGGCCGGCTGGCTGCGCCGGGTCGGCCGCCCCGGCCTGCTGCTGGACCACGCCGAAGCTCCCCTGGGCGAGCGGCTGCTGCGCGCCGTGCTGACCGACCGCCGGGGCGGGCAGCGCGACCGCGTCGTCATCGTGGGCACGGCACGCCGGTCCGACGGGGGAGCCTTCCTGCACGGCGGCCTGCCGCCCCGGGAGGCGACGCCCCCGGCGGAGTACCGGCCCGCCGACGGCGCCCCGCCCACCTGGTCCCGGCGCACCGACGAGGGCGCGGACCGGGCCCCGCTCGCCGACGGCGTGCTCCTGCTGCGGATGCCGCTGCTCACCGGCGACCAGCTGCGCCGGGAGACCGTGCGAAGACAGCAGCGCGCCGAGCCGGAGGGCGGCGCCAACCGCCGCCGCATCGACGCCGCCGTGGCCCGGCTGAGCGGCGGCCGGCCGCACACGGTGATCCGCCTGGCCGCCGCGGCGGCGGCCTTCCGCATGCCGGCGGACGCCAACGACCGGGACATCCTGGACGCCCCGCTGCGCCTGCCCGGCGACGACGCCACCGAACGCCCCGTCGCCGAGGTGCTGCTGCGGGAGCTGGTCCTGGACCAGTTACCGGTCCGGCTCCCGACCGAGCACCACGCCCACTGGCTCGACCTCCTCACCCACCTGTCCGTGGCCCACGACACGGAGTGCGCGGACGTCCTGCTCCGGCACCACCAGTCCGGGCACGTCCACCACCTGACCGCCCACCACGTCTCCCGGCTCCTCACCGACACCGGCTGGCCCACCTGCGAACGCCACTTCATCGGCGACTTCGGCCTCCGCCAGCTGCTGGTGCACCGGCTGTACGGACTGCGCCCCGGCGGCGCCGCCTGGTACGCCGACCACCACCTGCTGCGCGACCACTACGCCGACCGCGCGGCCGGCGCGGACACCCCCGGGACGGGCGGCGCCTTCCGCTCCCTCACCGCCCACCGGATGAACCACCACCTGGTGTCCGGCGGCGCCGACGACGTCGTCAGCCACCTCGCCGCCACCCTCCCCGGCCGCCCCCGCGAGTGGTGCGCCGAACTCCTGGAGATCGCCCAGGCCCCCTACCCGGGCGGCGCGGACGCCCGGCGGGAGCGCGCCCAGGGCCTGGTCCCGGCGGACGGCCCGCCGCTGCGCCGCACGGTCGACCAGCTGCTGCACGCGGTGTGGCTGTGCGAGGAGCGGACCCGGCCCACCGGCCAGGAGACCGCCCGCACCCTGGCCAAGCTGCTGGACCTCCTCTCGATCATGGACTTCGACGGGGCGGGCCTGCTCAGCAGGACGGCGACGGAGTGGAGCGGCCTGGCGGAGAACGAGCAGCCCCTGTTGCGCTGCACCTGCACCGAACAGCTCCGGCGAAGGAGATAGCGGGCATGCCCAGATGGAAGAAGATCCTCTACTCGGTCTTAGCCGCGGTGGTGGCCATCGCCGCCATCGCGTTCACCACCTCCGTCGTCCGCAAGCCCGACACCTGCGCCGACGGCGTCGAGCGGATCGAGGGCGAGTGCGTCGGCGTCAACGGCGACGGCTACGACTTCGGCACCCCGGAGATCGCCCCCGTGGCCCGGGCCATCGCCCGCGAGAACCGCAGGATCGAGAAGCAGCCCCACGTCACGGTCGCGATGATGCTGCCGCTGCAGTCGGACCGCCCGGCGCTGCGCCGGCAGATGCGCAGCGACCTCCAGGGCGCCTACCTCGGGCAGCGGCAGGCCAACGCCGGCGAGGGCGAACCGCCGAAGATCCGGCTGGTGCTCGCCAACCCCGGGCAGGACTACGGCCGTCAGGCGAAGGTCGTCGACACGCTGCTGCGGATGGCCGCCTCGCCCGAGGACCGGCTGCGCGCCGTCACCGGCTTCAACCTGAGCCTCGCCGCCACGGAGGCGGCCGTCGCCCGTCTCACCGAGAACAGGATCCCCGTACTGGCCGCCCGCATCAGCGGAGACCGGATCGCCAACAAGGACCAGGAGGACGGCATGGCCGAGCTGCGCTTCCCGGGCCTCGCCCGCATCCTCCCCACCAACACCGACGCCGCCCGTGCCCTGGCCGACTTCAACGGCGAACGGGGCCGCCGGAACCTCAAGACGGTCCTGGTCTACGACAAACGCCCCGACGGCTACAACGAGTCGCTCGCGAGGGCCTTCAGCGGGATCAAGGAGAAGGGCCCGGCCGGCCCCGCCGCGATGTCCTTCGAGTCCCCGTCCATCGACGAGGCGGGCTCGACCGGCAACCAGTTCACCCAGACCGCCAACAACATCTGCGACTCCGAGGCGGACACCGTCTACTTCGCCGGCCGCACCCTCCACCTGCGCATCTTCGCCCTCAAGCTCGCCGAGGTGGGCTGCAAGGACCGGCACTACACCATCGTCAGCGGCTCCGACGCGGCCTCGCTGCGCCAGGACATGACGGAGCAGGACTGGGCGAAGCTCCGCGGCGACGACGGCCGGGCGAAGGTCACCGTGCAGTACGCGGCCCCCGCGCACCCCGCCGCCTGGACCACCGAGCTGACCGACTGGGCGAAGAAGTGGCGGTCGACCCACAACAACCGGGAACCGGCCGAGCGGGACCTCCCCCAGTACCTCACCGAACCGAGGGCCGCCCTGGACGCCCTGCGCCGCCAGATCATCGCGGCGGAGGCCGAGGGCGTCGATCTCGGCGGCACCCCGAACCTGGAGGACTCCCGCACGATGCTCGTCCACGACGGCCTCCTCACCATCGGCAAGGCCCTCCACCAGGCCCAGCAGGGCGCCCCCGAGACGACGGTCCCCTCCCGCGAGGACGTCGGCCGCCAATGGTCCCTCCTCCACTCCCGCCACCGCGTCGCGGGCACCAGCGGCCTGATCTGCCTGACCACCGGCGGCAACGCCTACGACAAGCCGGTCTCGATCGTCGAACTGGACCCGGGCACGAAGGGCAACGGCACCCTCAAGTTCGTCGGCCTGGGCTGGCCCACGGGCCGTCCCCAGCCGAAGAACTGCGTGATCCCCAGTACCACGCCATGAGCGCCTTCGTCCGGGGCGTCGCGGGCGGTCCCGCAACTGGCCATACTGGTCGTTGAGTTGCCGGACGCGGACGAACCGACGGGGATGTGATGGCGGGGAGCACGGGCACGACGCGGGGCCTCGTCCTCCTCGCGACGGCCGCGGCGGTCCTGGTCGCCGGGGCCGGCGCGGGTGCCGTACTCGTTACCGTGGACGGCGCTCCGGCGGCCGGTCTGTGGCTGCTCGGCGGCTGGCTGGTGCTCGTGGCGGCCGCCGTGTGGTGCGCCGAGGCGGCCGTGGCCCGCGTCCGGCGCAGCCGCCAGTCCACCCGTCAGGGGGAAACCCGGTCGCTGCACCTGGACACGACCGGGATCCTGGCGACGGTCTTCGTGGCCGAACTGACCCTGGTCATCGCGAGACTGACCCGCGGCCAGGAGTACGCGACGGCCTGGGCGGCCGGAGGCCTGCTCCTCGTGCTGCTCGGCGCGGCGTCCCGGCGCACCGCCCACGTCAGCGGCCGCTACGGCTCGGCCACCGGCCACACCCCGTCCGACGACATCCTCACCATCGCTCCCTTCGTCCTGGCCGAGGCGTGCGGCGCCTGGCTCACCGCCCGCTTCGCGGCCGAGGGGCCCCTGTGGGCGGCCTGGGCCGTGGGGGGCGCGATGGTGGCGCTGGCCGCGGGCTTCTGGCTGTCCGACGGGCAGGACTGGTCGGCCGAAGACAGGTACCTGAAGGTGTTCGGGGCCGCCGCGGTCCTGGGCGCGGGCGGTGTGGTGGCGCGGTTCGCGCTGCGCGGCGAGACCGTGGCCGCGTGGTGGGCGGGCGGTGTCGCGGTGGGCGGTCCGCTGCTCGTCTTCGGCGTGTCGTCCCTCGCCTCCGCCCTCCGCCGGCGTTCCCCCGGCGGCCGCGGCCGGACGGCTCCGCCCGGGGCGCAGCTCGCCGGGATCCTGGTCCCGCTGGCCAGTGTCGCGTGGGCGATGTCGCACGGGGAGCCGTGGAGCGCGGCGGACTCCGGCGAACGACTGCTGCGGGCCGGCTGGCTGGCCGGGGCCGGCGCCGTGCTGCTGCTGGCGCAGAACGTCGTACTGCTGTGGACGGGCACCGGGCAGCCGGGAAGCTGGGCGACCGACCTGGCCCGGCGGGCCCGCGCGCTGGCGGAGGAGGAGGCCGGGCACCGGGGCCGTCCGGACCGCTCGGGCCGACTGTCCCCCGGGCACGGGTACGGGCCGCCCGGGTGGCTGTCCCCGGAGGACGTGTGGGACTGGGAGCGGGAGCAGGCCCGGGAACGTGAGCGGCAGTGGGAACGTGAGCGGGAATGGGAACGCGAGCGGGCCAGGGAACGCCACCTGCGCGAACTGGACTCACTTCCGGACAACGCCTGGTGGCGGCGCCTCGCCCACCCCCTCCACTCCGCCGCCGTGACCGAACTCCACCGGCGTACGGCCCTCACCACCGGCCTCGCCATCGACGAGATCTGGCCCCGGATCGCCCTGGTCGCCTCCGACGAGGTCGTCCGCCAGGTGCGGCGCGGGGAACGGGGCGTCCTCGGCTGGCGGATCACCATCGCCGCCGCCCTGTGCACGGCGGGTGCCTGGCTGCTCATCGCGCTCACCGGCTTCGGCGGTTTCCGCTACACGGACTGGCGGCCCGTCCTGCTCGTCTGGGGTCCGCTGCTGGTGGCGGCGATCGCGCTGTGGCAGGCGCGCAGGCTGCTGGCCGAGGTGGACCAGGCCAAGGCGGAAGCGGTCGGGGTCTACCGGTACGACCTGGCGAAGCGCATGCACATCAGCCTGCCGCCGGACCCCTCGGGCCCGTACATGATCCGGCTGGCCGGCGCGCTGAGCGGTGACGAGCCTTTGGACCCGTCCGTGTTGCACCGGCCGCACGAGCCGGAGCTTCCCGACGGCGCCCGGCTCGCCGAACTCGCCGCCCGCGTGGCGCAACAGGTACGGAAAGGTGTACTCGCCGAGGTACGCCAGGCGGTCCGGGAGGGCTACGCCTCACCCGGCCCGCGCTTCCCGGCCGGCGCCGCCGGCCCGGACCTCGACCTGACCGCCCTCGCGCGGGAGGTCGCCGACCGGGCGTCCGGTCCCGTCACCGAAGGCCTCAAGGGTGATCTGAAGAACCATCTGACGGAACTGCACCGGCAGTTCGAGCGGGACGTCCGGGCCGCGATCCACGCCTCGGTGAAGGAGTCCGTGAGCGGCCCCTCCTTGTCGAACTTCACCGGCTACCTCGCGATCGAGCTGGACCGCGGGCAGCGGGACGTACGGGCCGAGGGCGGCACGATCACGGCCCCGGCGGGGCGGCGGGTGAAGCTGTTCGTCTCCGTCGTGCGCGACCCGCGCGCCCGTGACCTCCCGTCGGTCGTCGAAAGCCCGCCGGGCCGGGACTTCTTCGTCTTCGAGCCGGTACGCGTCGAGGGCGGCAGGGACACCCGCACGGTGTCCTTCGACGCCATGGCCGACAGCTCGACGCTCACACCCCTGCCCCAGCGCAGGAACCTCCTCGTCGAGAACGAGCAGCAGACGGCCTTCGAGTTCCGGCTGCCCGAGGAGGAGGGCGGCCACGAGGTGTGGTTCCAGCTGTACCAGGCGGGCCACCTCGTCCAGGTCGTCGCCCTCAAGGTAGAGGTACGGGCCCCGGCCGGGGCGACGGACGACGCATGAGCGAAGCACGATCCCCGGACGTCCGTGTACGCGTCCTGACCACCGACGAGGCGACCCGCCTGGAGTTCACCGCCGGGCGACCGGGCATCCCGCCCGTGCGCGCCACCCTGGTCGGCGGCGACGCGCTGCTCAGGGTCCGCCAGGAACTGGACAGGGGGCTGACCCGTCTCAAGGACGAACTCACCGCGTTCGATGTCGAGGACAAGGACCTCAACCGGGTCTTCCAGAGCCTGCACGGTCTCGGCCGCACCCTGCTCTTCATCCTGTTCGGCGGACAGCAGGCCGTCCTCAAGGAGCTCCAGGCGTTCTGGAACAAGGCCCTGCCGTACGGCATGAATCCCGAACTGCCGCCCCCGCTCGTCGAGTGCGTCGGCGGCCGGGACGGCTTCCTGCCCCTGGAGTTCCTGCCGCTGTTCCGGATGTTCCCGGGCGCGCCCGTCGAGACCCCGGGCGACTTCATCACCGCCTGCCGCACCCTCGTCGGCTTCTCGTGCGTGGTGCGCCGCGCCATGCTGCCCGCCCCGGTCCACGGCGGCCTCGCCCTGCACACCGGCCCGCACGGCCGGGTTCCCGCCCGCTACCTGTACTACGAGCACCTCGAAGGAGCCGTCGAGGAACTGGCCTGGTTCAGCGGCGCCGGAAGCGCGCACATCGACCTCGAAGGCCCCTACCCCGACGGGGCGGAACGCGCACCCGGGCTGGCCGAGCAGATCTTCGACCCCCGGCTCCTCCTCGACGGCACCCGCCGCGAACTCCCCGACCAGGTCCAGCACTTCGCCTGCCACTGCTACACGCGCTCCGACGACACCCTCGCGTCCGAGATCGAACTCAGCGGAGCGGGACACCACTCGCGCACCACGCTCGGCACTCTCGGAGCGGACCTCGTCGCCCTCGGCGCCGAACGGGACCTGCGCGACTTCGACCTGCCGCTGGTGATGATGAACGCCTGCGGCTCGGGCCGCATGCGGGCCCCGGGAGCCCCTTCCTTCCCGTACCTCTTCCTCATGAACGGCAACCGCGGCTTCATCGGCACCGAGACCGAGATCCCCGACGACGTCGCCGCCGCGTTCTCCAAGGCGCTGTACGAACGGTTCCTCATCCGCAGGATCCCGCTGGGCAGAGCGCTCCTGGAGTCCCGCCGGCACCTCCTCTACACGCTCCGCAACCCGCTCGGCCTCACGTACGCCGCGTACGCCGACCCCCACCTCCACGTCCACCCGACCCCCGAGGAGACACCCCGTGCCCCAGCCCACCCCTGACACCACGAAGACGATCAGCGTCCTCGGCCTGGAGGACACCGACCAGGGCCGCACCGACCGGCTGACCCTCCGCCGCCTGGAGGAGTGGCGTGCCGCCCGCACGGAGATCCCCACCGAGGAACTCCGCACCCGCCTCGCCGACTTCGTCACGACGATGCAGGACGTCATCGCCTCCCTGCCGGAGCGCGCGGGCGAGTTCCAGCTGAACGAGGTGACGTTCAGCGCGGAGGTGAGCGCGAAGGGGACGGTGTCCCTGCTCGGCTCGGGCGGCGAACTGTCGGGCCAGGCGGGCATCACGTTCACCTTCACCCGGGGCTGACCCCCCTCGGGGGCCCGGCCCCTCCCGCCCCGCCGCCCCGATCCGGCCATGGCCGACTCGCGCCCTTCTCGCACCACCCGAGGCTGCTCAGACTGCCTTACACGGTCCGATGGGGGAGGGGTGCTCGACGTGGCTGGGCGTAAAAGGGGCGCGGCCGCTCGTCGGCGGCAGGCGGCGCGGCTGAAGGTGGGGGTAGCCGGCGGTGGCCTGGCGCTGGTCCTGCTGGCGGTGTTCTGGCCGGCCGTCCGGCCCTACGCCACGGGGGCACTGATCCTCGGTGGCGCAGCAGCCGCGGGCTGGTGGCTGTGGCGCACGGACCGGACCGCCCGCGGCCGGGACCGCCAGTGGCGGCGGGAGGAAGCGGTGAAGGCCGGTCACCGGACACTCGCCGAGGTGGACGCGATGACCGGTACCGAGTTCGAGGAACTGGTCGCGGGCCTCTGCCGGCGGGACGGATGCACCGACATCCGGCGCGTGGGCGGTGCGAACGACAACGGCGCCGACGTCGTCGGCCGTCTCCCGGACGGCCGGACCGTGGTCATCCAGTGCAAGCGCTACGCGCCCAGCAGCACGATCGCCAGCCGTGAGCTGCGCGACCTGCTCGGCGCCAAGGTGCACTTCGGGGCCGACGTCGCCGTCTTCGTCACGACCACGCGCTTCAGCCGCCCCTCGGAGAGATTCGCCCTCCAGCACGACATCCTCGCCGTGCACCGGGACCACCTCGGCCTGTGGAACAACGGCGCCTCCCTGCTGACCCTGCCGGAGGTGAACGGCCGGGGCCAGGGCGACTCCCGCCACCGGGCACGCTGGAAGCAGGCGTACGGGAAGTGACGGGCCGGGACGGTCAGACCTGTCGACTGAAGCCGGGCGCGTCCTGACCTGCGGCGGTGCATGCGGGCGGTCTCTGCCCGGACCGCAACGGACGGAGGCGAATGCAACCAGGACTGCAACCATGGAAGCCCAGCCCTGCTCAGACCCTGCGCCAGGCGGTGAGCAGTTCGTCGGGGCCGTAGGCCGCCTGGAGACCGGAACATCTGATCCCGCTGCGGGAGACCGCCACGAGCGGTACCGGCTCGTCGGTGACCGCCGCCCGATGCTTCTGCAGTGCTGCCAGGTCGTGGCTGTCGAACGTGGAGTTCTCCAACCACTTGACCGAGCCGAGGAAGAGCAACTGCTTGGCCACCGGCTGCCGGTCGGCGCCCACCAAGTCGATTTCCACGTCGTTGCTGCGGGTCCAGTACCCGCCGACCGCGGGGGGCGGGCAAAAGCCCGTCCGGCAGGAGACGGGCTAGGGATTCCCGGACGAGGGGCTCGATAGCACGCCCCCGCCAACTCGTCCACTGCTCCTTGATCCGGCTCAGAGTGAGATCCCCCCGCATCCGCTCGATCTCGGCCATGTGCGGATCCAGAAACGCGAGCCAGAAGCGCAGGTAGGGGTCGGCCACCCGGTAGCGGCGTTCCTTCGACGGCCTGAGCGAGAGCGGCAGCTCGGCGGCCACGACCCTCTTCTCGGTCAGGACGTCAGTGGCCCGGGTGAGAGTGGTGTGGGCGATGCCGCCGGCCACGCGAGCGATGTTGGTGAAGGTTCGCTCCCCGGATCCGATGGCCCGCAGGACTTCCCTGCTCATCGCCTGCGGTGGAAACTCCGCGGCCAGTGACCGTTCAGCGGAGACCAGCAGCGCCGAGACCGGGTTGTCCAGCGAGTCGCGGAGGAACTCCCAGACATCCGCTCCGGCCCGCCACTCGGCACAGATCAGAGGCAGACCTCCCGTGATCAGAGCGGCGTCGAACGCGGCCGCCGGAGACAGGCCGAGCATTTCGCCGATGTCGGCCGGGTTCAAAGGGCCCACGACCATTTCCCGGCCCCGCTGGTGAAAGGGCCGGTCGTAGCTGTTCAGCGCCTCCATCATCGACAGATCGGACCCGACCAGGAGGAGAAGCACCGGCTTGCGGCTCAGCAGCCGGTCCCATGCCCGCTGGAGCATGCCCTCGAAGGCGTCGATGCGGTCCATCAGATAGGGAACCTCGTCGATGACGACGACGCTGGGAGTGTCGTCGGGCAGGATCTCCGCAAGGAGCCTGAGTGCCGCATTCCACTGCTCCGGGGTCTCCTCCGAGAACAGGTCCCGTTCCGGCAGGGTGGACCTGACGGCGTCGAGCAGCTCCGTCAGCTCGTCCTCGGCCGTGCCGCCCGCCGCGGTGAAGAAGAGGTACGGCGTCTCGGCCCGCCGGATGAACTCCTCGACGAGGCTGGACTTGCCGACCCGCCTCCGTCCGCGCATGAGGATGCACTGCCCGGGTTTCGCCGACCCGGCGGCGTCGTGAACCGCCTGCAAGGCGTTGCCGAGCACGTTCAGCTCACGTTCCCGCCCGATGAAACGACCCATGTAGGCTCCCGCTGGGCGCATGAGACTCATGGCGCCGTGGATATGGGAGCGGGGAAAGTTGGTCGCGTACCGGCGACCTCCCGCTGATCGAGACCCTTGGGGCGAGCTGCCGCGGGGCGCGCCTGGGGAGCCCCGGAAGCACCCGCTGCGGACAAGAACCAGGACAACGAAGGCCGAGACACGTCGAAGGGCCCCACCGCGAACGGTGGGGCCCTTCGACATCGTGCCCGGTGAGGCACTGGCGGAGGATACGAGATTCGAACTCGTGAGGGGTTGCCCCCAACACGCTTTCCAAGCGTGCGCCCTAGGCCTCTAGGCGAATCCTCCGCCGGAAACATTACATGACCGAGAGGAGTGCTCGCGAACTCGTTCCCCGCCCCCGACATCAGGTAGCCTTGGCGCAGCCCCTCACGCGGCGCTATCTGACTGAACTCCCCCAGGGCCGGAAGGCAGCAAGGGTAGGTTGGCTCTGGCGGGTGCGTGGGGGGCGTCTGCGTTCCCGGGCGGGGCCCGATGTCAGTGGGCGCCTATAACCTCGTATGCGTGTCGTCTCTCGCTCTGTACCGCCGCTACCGCCCGGAGACCTTCGCCGAGGTCATCGGGCAGGAGCATGTCACCGCCCCGTTGCAGCAGGCGCTGCGGAACAACCGGGTCAACCACGCGTACCTGTTCAGCGGGCCGCGCGGCTGTGGCAAGACGACCAGCGCGCGGATCCTGGCCCGGTGCCTGAACTGCGAGCAGGGCCCGACGCCGACCCCGTGCGGCGAGTGCCAGTCGTGTCAGGACCTCGCGCGCAACGGACCCGGTTCCATCGACGTCATCGAGATCGACGCCGCTTCGCACGGTGGCGTGGACGATGCCCGTGACCTGCGCGAAAAGGCCTTCTTCGGGCCCGCCCGCAGCCGGTACAAGATCTACATCATCGACGAGGCCCACATGGTCACGTCGGCCGGTTTCAACGCGCTGCTGAAGGTCGTCGAAGAGCCCCCGGAGCATCTCAAGTTCATCTTCGCGACCACCGAGCCCGAGAAGGTCATCGGGACCATCCGGTCGCGGACCCATCACTATCCGTTCCGGCTCGTCCCGCCCGGGACCCTGCGGGACTACCTCGCCGAGGTGTGCCAGAAGGAGGCCATCCCGGTCGAGGACGGCGTCCTCCCGCTCGTCGTGCGGGCCGGCGGCGGGTCCGTGCGTGACTCGATGTCCGTCATGGACCAGCTGCTCGCCGGCGCCGCGGCGGACGGTGTGACATACGCCATGGCCACCGCCCTCCTCGGGTACACGGACGGCTCGCTCCTCGACTCCGTCGTCGAGGCCTTCGCCACCGGCGACGGGGCCGCGGCCTTCGAGGTCGTCGACCGTGTGATCGAGGGCGGGAACGACCCCCGTCGTTTCGTCGCCGACCTGCTGGAGCGGCTGCGTGACCTGGTGATCCTCGCCGCCGTCCCGGACGCGGCGGAGAAGGGGCTCATCGACGCCCCCGCCGACGTCGTCGAGCGCATGCAGGCCCAGGCCGGCACCTTCGGCCCGGCCGAGCTGAGCCGCGCCGCCGACCTCGTCAACGAGGGACTGACCGAGATGCGCGGCGCCAACTCGCCCCGTCTCCAGTTGGAACTCATCTGCGCCCGCGTCCTGCTCCCCGCCGCCTACGGCGACGAGCGGTCCGTCATGGCCCGCCTGGACCGGATCGAGCGCGGCGTGAACTTCTCCGCGGGGCCCGCGGCCGGCATGCCCGCCATGGGTTACGTCCCCGGGCCGGAGGGCCACCACCAGGCGCACGGGGGAGCGGCCCCGGCGGACTCGGCTTCGGTCCCGCCCGGTGGCGGCCCCGCCGCGGCCCGGGCGGCGGTCCGTGCCTCCGGAGCACCCGGCGGAGGGAGCAGCGGGAGCAGCGGGAGCAGCGGTGGCATGGGCGGTCCCGGTGGCCACGGTGGCCCCGGTGGCAGCGGCGCCGGTACGGCGGCTGCCGCGGGCCCGAGCGCGATGACGCCCCAGGCGCCGGGCACGCCCGGAGGACAGGCCCCTGGTGCCTCGGGAGCACCCGCCCCCGACGCCCCTGCCGCCTCCGACCCCGGCACCGGCGGACCCACTCAGCCCGGTGGACGCACCCAGGCCGGCGGACCCGCCCAGCCCGCCCAGACACCGGCCCCGGCCCCGTCCGCCCCTGCCCCCGGCGCCTGGCCCACCGCCGCCTCGGCGGGCAGCGGCGGCCGTCGACCCGGCGGCTGGCCCACGGCCGCCCCGGGTGCACCCGCCGCGCATACACCCGCACCGGGGACCCCGGCGCCGAACGCTCCCACACCCA
The DNA here is from genome assembly GCF_964272415.1 of Streptomyces sp. SudanB52_2052. Taxonomy (NCBI): domain Bacteria; kingdom Bacillati; phylum Actinomycetota; class Actinomycetes; order Kitasatosporales; family Streptomycetaceae; genus Streptomyces; species Streptomyces sp. SudanB52_2052. The sequence goes on from NZ_OZ186796.1 coordinate 4,808,622, forward strand.
GCGCCACCCCCGCCGCCTCATCGGCAGCCCCACCGGCGGCCCCACCGGCAGCTCCCGCCCAGGCCGCCCCTGCCCAGCCCCCGACCGGCGGCCTCGACCCCCGCATGCTCTGGCCGAACATCCTGGAAGCGGTCAAGAACCGCCGCCGCTTCACCTGGATCCTGCTCAGCCAGAACGCCCAGGTGGCCGGCTTCGACGGCACCACCCTCCAACTCGGCTTCGTCAACGCGGGCGCGCGGGACAACTTCCTTAGCAGCGGCAGCGAGGACGTGCTGCGGCAGGCGCTGGGCGAGCAGTTCAACGTCCAATGGAAGATCGAGGCGATCGTCGACCCCTCCGGCGGCTCCGCGCCCCCGGCCCCGGGCGGCCCCTCCGGCTTCGGCGGCGGTGCCCCCGGCGGCTACACCGGCGGCGGTGGCGGCGGCTACAACGCCGGCGGTGGCGGCGCCCCAGGCGGCTACAACGCGAGCGGCTACAACGCGGGCGGCGGCGGTACGGCAACCGCCCAGCGCCCCGCCCCGACCACCCAGTCGGCCGCCCCGTCCGCCCCCGCCCAGCAGTCGAGCAGACCCGCGCCCGCCCCCGCCCCGTCCGCTCCCGTCCCTCAGCCCTCCGCCCCGGAGCCCCGCCACGTCTCCGTGGAGGAGGACATCCCCGAGGACGACGACCCGGACCTCGACGAGTCGGCCCTCTCCGGCCAGGAGCTCATCGTCCGGGAGCTGGGAGCGACGGTGGTGGAGGAGTTCTCCAACGAGTGATCCAACGAGTAACCCGGGCCGGGCAGGGCAGCGCCCAGCCCGGCCTTGGAGGATCCTCCAGCCCGAGATTCCCACACCCTTCGGCAGCCCGCACAAGGGAAACCCGCCGCCTCCCGTTAGGCTGACCCCCGTGAAGGTCCTCGTCATCGGCAGCGGCGCCCGCGAACACGCCCTGTGCCACTCCCTGTCCCACGACCCCGACGTCACCGCGCTGCACTGCGCGCCCGGCAACGCCGGCATCGCCGAGGTGGCCGAGCTGCACCAGGTCGACGCCCTGGACGGCGCGGCTGTCACCGCGCTGGCCACGCAGCTGGGCGCGGAGCTCGTGGTGGTCGGCCCGGAGGCCCCGCTGGTCGCCGGTGTCGCCGACGCCGTGCGCGAGGCGGGCATCCCGGTGTTCGGCCCGTCCGGCCAGGCCGCGCAGCTGGAGGGCTCCAAGGCCTTCGCGAAGGACGTCATGGCGGCGGCCGAGGTGCCCACGGCACGCTCGTACGTCTGCACGACCCCGGAGGAGGTCGACGCGGCCCTCGACGCGTTCGGCGCCCCGTACGTCGTCAAGGACGACGGGCTCGCCGCCGGCAAGGGCGTCGTCGTCACCGACGACCTGGAAGCCGCCCGGGCGCACGCCGCGGCCTGCGAGCGCGTGGTCATCGAGGAGTACCTGGACGGCCCCGAGGTCTCCCTGTTCGCCGTCACCGACGGCGAGACGGTCGTACCGCTCCAGCCCGCCCAGGACTTCAAGCGCGCCCTGGACGGCGACGAGGGCCCGAACACCGGCGGCATGGGGGCGTACTCCCCGCTGCCGTGGGCCGACCCCAAGCTGGTCGACGAGGTGCTGCAGACCGTCCTGCAGCCGACCGTGGACGAGATGCAGCGCCGCGGTACGCCGTTCTCCGGCCTGCTCTACGCCGGTCTCGCGATCACCTCGCGCGGGGTGCGCGTGATCGAGTTCAACGCCCGCTTCGGCGACCCGGAGACGCAGGTCGTCCTTGCCCGGCTGAAGACGCCGCTGGCCGGCCTCCTGATGGCCGCGGCCACCGGCAACCTCGCCCACCTGGAGCCCCTGCGCTGGAGCGACGACGCGGCCGTGACCGTGGTCGTCGCCTCGCACAACTACCCCGGCACCCCGCGCACCGGCGACCCCATCACCGGTCTCGACGAGGTCGCCGCCCAGGACGCCCCGCACGCGTACGTGCTGCACGCCGGCACCAAGCGGGACGGTGACGCGATCGTCAGCGCGGGCGGCCGTGTCCTGTCCGTCACGGCCACCGGCAAGGACCTCACCGAGGCCCGCGACCGCGCCTACACCGCCGTCGGCCGCATCCGCCTCGACGGCTCGCAGCACCGCACGGACATCGCCGCGAAGGCGGCGGCCGGCGCGTAACCGACCCGCGCGGGAAACCACCACGCGGGAAACCCCCAGTGCCCGGGAAACCCCCGCCGCCGATGAACCGCACAGGCCCCGGATCCGTCTCAGGATCCGGGGCCTGAAGTTTTCGGTAGGCGGGGGCCTGACCCTCGCTGTCCGTCATCCACCTCTCCCCAAAGCCATTCCATCGAGTGACCGATGCCCTATCCGGCTGACGGGGGCCGAGGCCCCAACTAGGGTGCCGCGCAAGCGTTCCGGCACTTGGCCCACCGGCATTGCGATGTCGGTGGCGGGTGCCACAGTGGGGGAGTGAGCAAGGAAAGCGTCAGGTCAACGGGGAGGGGGTGAGGTCGGTCGTGACCGGAATGGGTGTGGAGGCGGGCGCGCAGGCGGCCGCGCGGTACCGGGCGCTCGTCGTGCTGCGCATCCGCAGCCGCGCGCTGGCCGTCGCCCTGCTGCCCGCCGCCGTCGCCGTGATCCTGCTCGCGGGCCCCGCCACCGGCCGTCTCACGGGCCCCGGCTGGGACGCCGCCCGCTGGGCCCTGACGCCGGTCGCGGTCCTCGTGCTGCTCGCCGCCGCAGGTGTCGCCCTGGTCGTCGCCCGGGCCCGCCCCGCGATCAGCCCGACCGTCCCGATCACCGAGGAGGCGGCCCCCGACCTGTACCGGATGGTGCGCGACCTCGCCGACCGCCTCGACGTCCCCGCGCCCTCCGCGATAGCGCTCACCCCGGACTGCGACAGCTGGCTGGAGGACCGTACGCACCGGGCTCACGGCCCGCCCCCGGCCGAGGAGCACGACGACATAGCGGGCGCGGGGAAGTACCCGCACCGCCGGCACCCCGTCTCACCGGTCCTCGTCATCGGCTCGCCCTTCCTGTGGTGGATGCGCGTCGGCGAACTGCGGGCGGTCCTCGCACCGGTCGTCGCGGGTACGGGCCCCTCGGCCCACCCGGACATAGCCGCCGCCCGGCGCTTCGTCCGGGGGCTGGACGCCGCGGTGGCCGTGGCCTCGGGTCCGCGCCGCGATCCGGTGTCCCGGGCGGTGCTCGCCGGTGTCGGCTGGGTGGCCCGGCTTCTGTTGCGCAGCTGCCGTGGGCACGCCGCCGAGATGGAGCGGGGCGTGGCGGCCGCGGCCGCGGAGCGTGCACAGGCTGTGGATTACGGCCTGCGGATCGTCGCCCAGGAGCAGGTGGGGCTGGCGTACGCGGGCTGGGACCGGCTGCTGACCAGGGTCGCCCTGCCCGCCTGGCGGATGGGCCGCTGGCCGTCCCGACTGGACGCCGGTGTGGTCGCGGCGCTCACGGAGCTGTCCCGGCGCGACCGCCTGGCCGAGGGGTTCGCGTCCCGGCTGGGGGAGCGGCCGGCCTGTGATCTGCTGGAGGAGCCGGGCGCGGTCGACGAGGCCGCCTCCCTGCTCGCCGCCCGCCTCTTCCACGGCGGCCCTGCCTGGCCCGGGCCCGACTGGTCGCCGGTGGCCTGGAGCGAGTATCCGGAGGAGGTCGTGGACCGCAAGTGGCGCCTGGACGCGGCCCGGCTCCACCGCGTCCTGGACGCGCTGGGCGTCCGCCCCCTCACCGGCCCCACGGCGCCCGCCACCGGCGCCCCGACCCTCGCCCGCGTCCTGGACCACCTGACGGACACCACCCCCGACAGCCCCGCGGTACCAGGCGACGACGCCACCCCGAGAACCGACGGCACCACCAGAACCGACAGCACGACGGCAACCGGACTCGGCCCCGCCACCGGACCCGCAACCGGAGCCGGACCCGCCACCGGACCAGGACCTGCCCACCCCACCTCCTCCTCGTCCGCCGCCGACGACGAAGAAGAAGACCTCTCCGGCACAACGGCCCGCAGCGCCGCTCTCGCCGCCCGCCTCAGCGCCGAACTGTCCCGCGAGGAAAGCCCGACATCCCACCCGTCCCCCACGGCCTCCGACGCCACGACCGCCGACCCCGCCGCCCTCTGGGACGATCGCACGCTCCCCCTCTTCCCCCTCCAGCCCCCGCGCACGGCCCGTGACCTGCTCGCCGACCACCTGACGGCGATGGTCTGCTGCGCCGCGATGGACACCGCCGGCGCGACGCCCGGCCTGGACTGGCTGGACGGCCCGACCCTGCTCCTCGACGGCGCCCGCACGCCGGATCTCGCGCCGAAGGTCCTCGCCCTGATCGAGGACGGCGACGCCACCCCGCTCCGGGCCTGGCTGGCCGACCTGGGGATACGCCCGGAGAAGCCGGTCCGGCTGGCCTGACCCCGGCCGGTCCCCGGCACCCACCAGCCGGAGCACTGCCTTCCCCTTCTGGCCAATTCGAAACGAACAGTGACGAAGTGCGCGCGTTATGTGATGTGCTTGGACCGTTCGCGCATGGCAAAGGCGCGCGACATACGACAAAACCACAGGACCACACAAGAACACACGAGACCACGCGAGGCACCACAAGGTGCCACAGGGCGTCACCAGGCACCACCGCCACATCAGCAGGCACGACCACGGGGGCGAAGGGGAGGGGAAGCGACCATGGGCCCGGAACAGATCCGCCGCTGGGAGTCGGGAGCGCTGGCGCACGCCGTGACGGATCCCTTCGGGCTGGGCCCGGTGCCGTGGCTGCGCGGCAACGTGACGTACCTCGACGACACGGGCCGGATCGTCCCCTGGTACGCGGACCAGGACGCGCCCCACGAGCCCCGAAGCGAGGGCAGCCGCTCCGGCGGCCCCCGGGCGGCCGACGACGTCCACCGCCAGATCAAGGGCTTCACCTCCACCGGCGCGGTCGCCCCCGGCGAGGCCATCGACTTCCACGTCACCGTCGACCCGCCCCAGGAGTTCGGCGTCGACATCTACCGCATCGGCCACTACGGCGGTGACGGCGCCGCCAAGATCACCACCAGCCCGCGCCTGTCCGGCATCGTGCAGCCCCCGCCGCTCACCGCGGACCGTACGGTCTCCTGCCACCACTGGTGGCTGTCCTGGCGCCTGCAGGTCCCGTCGTACTGGAACGTCGGCGCGTACGTCGCCGTGCTCACCACCGCCGACGGCTACCGCTCCCACGTGCCGTTCACCGTCCGCCACGACCAGCCCGCCGACCTGCTCCTGGTCCTGCCCGACATCACCTGGCAGGCGTACAACCTCTACCCGGAGGACGGCCGGACCGGCGCCAGCCTCTATCACGCCTGGGACGAGAAGGGCCGGCTCCTCGGCGAGGCCGACGCCGCCACGACGGTCTCCTTCGACCGGCCGTACGCGGGCGCCGGCCTCCCCCTCCACGTCGGCCACGCCTACGACTTCATCCGCTGGGCCGAGCGCTACGGCTACGACGTCGCCTACGCCGACGCGAGTGACCTGCACGCGGGCCGCGTCGACCCCGCCCGCTACCGCGGTCTGGTCTTCCCGGGCCACGACGAGTACTGGTCGGCCGACATGCGCCGGACCGTGGAGGTCGCCCGCGACGCCGGCACCTCGCTCGTCTTCCTCTCCGCCAACTCGATGTACTGGCGGGTGGAGCTGGGCCCTTCCCCGTCCGGCGTCCCCCACCGGCTGCTGACCTGCCGCAAGCGCAGGGGCCCCGGCAAGCCGGTGCTGTGGCGGGAGATCGACCGGGCCGAGCAGCAGCTCCTCGGCATCCAGTACGCGGGGCACGTCCCCGAGCCGCACCCGCTGGTCGTGCGCAACGCCGGGCACTGGCTGTGGGAGGCGACGGGAGCGCACGAGGGCGACGAGATCGAGGGCCTGGTCGCGGGCGAGGCCGACCGCTACTTCCCGCGCACCCCGCTGCCCGAGCACGAGGAGCGCGTGCTGCTCGCCCACTCCCCGTACCCCGACAAGGAGGGCGTCCTCCGCCACCAGGAGACGTCCCTCTACCGCGCCCCCTCCGGTGCCTGGGTCTTCGCATCCGGAACGTTCGCCTGGTCCCCGGCCCTGGACCGCCCCGGCCACGTCGACGCGCGCGTCCAGCGCGCCACGGCCAACCTCCTGGACCGCATCTGCAAACGCGACTGACCCGCTGTCGGTGATCAAGCTCGCATACGGGAGAATCGAGCCACTCGTACAGAACCACGGGGAGGAACCGTGTCCGGATTCGTCGAAAAGCCCGAGCCGCTCCAGGTTCCGGGCCTGGTGCATCTGCACACCGGCAAGGTGCGCGAGCTGTACCAGACCGAGGCGGGCGACCTCGTGATGGTCGCCAGCGACCGCATCTCCGCGTTCGACTGGGTACTGCCGACGGAGATCCCGGACAAGGGCCGGATCCTCACACAGCTCTCCTTGTGGTGGTTCGACCAGCTCGCCGACCTGATCCCGAACCACGTCCTGAGCACGGAACTCCCCGCGGGAGCGCCCGACGACTGGCAGGGCCGCACGCTCATCTGCAAGTCGCTGCAGATGGTCCCCGTGGAGTGCGTGGCCCGCGGCTACCTCACCGGCTCGGGCCTGGTGGAGTACGACGAGTCCCGCACGGTCTGCGGCCTCGCCCTGCCCGAGGGCCTGGTCGACGGCAGCGAACTGCCCGCCCCGATCTTCACCCCCGCCACCAAGGCCGCCGTCGGCGAGCACGACGAGAACGTCTCCTACGAGGAGGTCGCCCGCCAGGTCGGCGCGGACACCGCGGCCCGGCTGCGCCAGGCGACCCTCGCCGTCTACTCCCGGGGCCGGGACATCGCCCGCGACCGGGGCATCATCCTCGCGGACACCAAGTTCGAGTTCGGCTTCGACGGCGACACCCTGGTCCTCGCGGACGAGGTCCTCACAGCCGACTCCTCCCGCTTCTGGCCGGCCGACCAGTGGCAGCCGGGCCGGGCGCAGCCGTCGTACGACAAGCAGTTCGTGCGCGACTGGCTGACCTCGGCGGAGTCCGACTGGGACAGGAAGAGCGAGCAGCCGCCGCCCCCGCTGCCGCAGCACGTCGTCGACGCCACCCGCGCCAAGTACGTGGAGGCGTACGAGCGCCTGACCGGCACGAGCTGGTCGTAGGAAGAAGCGGGACACAGAGAAGCCCCCCGGCCGGAACCGGGGGGCTTCTCATTGGAGCGAACGACGAGGTTCGAACTCGCGACCTCAACCTTGGCAAGGTTGCGCTCTACCAACTGAGCTACGTTCGCATGCGCCGTGGCGCGGGAACCACTATACCCAACCTCGCTCCCGTGCGAGGCGCACCGCGGCATGACGGTTCTCCGCACCGAGCTTCGACACGGCCGACGACAGGTAGTTCCGCACGGTCCCCTGGGACAGTGCGGCCCGCTCGGCGATCTCCGCGACGGGCGCCCCGTCGGCGGCGAGTTCCAGCACCTCGGCTTCCCGGGCGGTCAGCGGCGAGTCCCCGGCGGCGATCGCGTCGGCGGCCAACTCCGGGTCGACGTACCGGTTCCCGGCGTGCACCGTGCGGATGATCTCCGCGAGCCGCTGCGCGCTCACGGTCTTCGGCACGAACCCGCGCACCCCGGCCTCCAGCGCCCGCTTCAGATGCCCGGGCCGGCCGTGGCTGGTGACGATGAGCACCTTGCAGCCGGGCAGTTCGGTCCGCAGGGATGTGGCGACGTTCACACCGTCGGCGCCGGGCATCTGGAGGTCCAGCACGGCGACGTCGGGCTTGTGGGCCCGGGCCATCGCCAGCGCCTCCGGCCCGGTGGCCGCCTCGGCGACGACCATGAGGTCGTCCTCCAGGGAGAGCAGCGCGGCGAGCGCCCCCCGAATGAGGTGCTCGTCGTCGGCGAGCAGCAGCCGCACGGGCTCCACGGCCGTCACGCGGTGACCTCCCTCACGGAACGCACGGCGGCGGCCGGCACGGCGACCGGCGGCAGCGGGATCTCAGCCGTCAGCCGGAACAGCCCCTTCCCCGCGGGCCCGGCCTCCAGCCTCCCGTCGATCTCCGCCAGCCGCTCCCGCAGCCCGGCGAGCCCTGAGCCGGACGAGCCGGATGAGCTGGATGAGGCCGATGAGCTGGATGAGCCCGATGAGCCCGACGAGCCAGACCCGGCCTCCGCAACCCCGTCGTTCTCCACCGTCAACACCACACGCCCCTCCAGCACCCCGAGCCGCACCTCACACCGTTGCGCGTCCCCGTGCCGCAGGACGTTCGTCGCGGCCTCCCGAACCACCCACCCCAGGGCGGACTGCACCCCGGCCGGCAGCCCCACCGGCGTCCCCCCGCTGACCGTGCAGGAGATCCCGGCGGCCGCCAGCACCCCTTGCGCACCGGCCAGTTCCGACGTCAGGTCGGCCTCGCGGTAGCCGCGCACGACCTCGCGCACCTCCCGCTGCGACTCCCGCGCGAGCCGCTGCACCTCGACCATCTGCGCCACGGCCTCCGGCCGCCCCCGCTCGGCCAGCTGCACGGCCAGCTCGCTCTTGAGCGCGATCACGGCGAGGTTCCGCCCCATGACGTCGTGCAGATCCCGCCCGAACCGCAGCCGCTCCTCGGCGACGGCGAGCCGGGCGCGGTTCTCGCGGGCCTCGTCGATCTCGTAGACGGCGTTGAGCAGCCACACGGAGAAGACGGCCGCGAAGGCGAGGAACACGCCCCCGGACAGCACCGACACCGCCGTGAGGATCGCGGCGAGCGCGGGGGCGCCCAGCGCGAGCAGCACGAGGCAGGTGCCCGCCGCGAACGCGCCCGCGATCCCGAACGCCCAACGTGGGCGGACGCCGAGCGCGATGATGCCGGGACCGAAGATCAGGACGACTCCGAAGACCGCGGCCGCGGCGGTGCCGACGCTCTCGTGGTCCGGTCCGCGCTCGGCGATGCCGATCGTGGCGACGGCGACGCCGGCGGTGACGGCGGCCAGGGTCCACAGCAGCCGCACGGGCTGGGGCCGACGGCCACGCGTCCAGTCCAGCGCCCGCGAGACGGTGGCGAAGCAGACGACGGCGTGCACGCCCACCATGAGCAGCACGAGGCCGCCCAGCCGCACTCCCAGCGGTGTCAGGGCCGTGACACCCACGAAGAAGAACTCGACGACCGCGAAGGAGTGGAACGACCACCGCGTGTACGTCTCGACCTTCTCCGGCGTGCTCTTCCGCCGCCACCACCTGCCCGGACCGCGCATCAGCCCGTCACTCCCCCTTCGGTCAGCGCCGCGGTTCCCAGCGGAACCACCGCCGTACAGCAAACACGGCGAGCACCGTCCAGGCCACCGCCGTCGCGACGGCGCCCAGCGCCTCGGCGCCCGAGAGGTCGCCGGTCCAGCCGCCGCGCACCAGGGTGACGACGGGCGTCAGCGGCAGCAGTTCGCAGACGGAGGCCACCCTGTCCGGCAGCAGCTCCAGCGGGACGAACATGCCGGAGCCCATCATCGAGACGAGCAGCAGTGGCATGGGCGTGACCTGGGCGCTCTCGCCGGTCCGGGTGAAGCTCGCGGTGGCCGCGGCGAGGGCGGCGCACAGCACCAGCCCCAAGAGCAGTCCGAGCACGGCCAGATGCGGCGCGGACGGCGCGGACAGGTCCAGCAGCACCGAGCAGCCCGCCGCCAGCAGCAGACACTGCACGAGCCCGGTGAGGGCGGCCGGCAGCGCCGAGCCGGCCAGGATCTCGACGTCCCGCAGCTCGCCGGTGCGCAGCCGCTTGAGGACGAGTTCCTCACGCCGGACGACGAACGAGCCGACGAGCACCGAGTAGACGGCGAACAGCAGGGAGAAGCCGACCGCGGCGGGCAGCACCAGGGTCCCGGTGTTCAGCCCCGCTTCGGCGAGGTCCATCTCCCGGGCCGCCGACCGCACGCTGACCGGCAGCACCAGCGGCACGAACAGCGCGGCGACGAGCGCGCCCCGGGTCCGCCCGAGCAGGGTCAGTTCGGCCCGGGCGAGAGCCGTCATCCGGCTCAGCGGCGTGGTGAGGGCCGCTCCTTTCACGACGGTGCTCATGCCGCGTACTCCTTCGTCGTCGTCCCCGTGGCCCGGCCCGCGGAGGCATCCTCGGCGATCCCGAGGAACGCCTCCTCCAGGGACGCCGACCGCACGTCCAGGCGGCGCAGCTCGACCCGGGCCCGCTCGGCCCACAGCAGCAGCCCGGTGGCGGACCGCTGCAGTTCACGGGTACGCAGCCGGACGGTGCGGCCGTCGGTCTCGTGGCCGGTCACGCCCAGCTCGCCGAGCGGCGGGAGATCGCCGACGAAGTAGCCCTCGGGCAGCTCGAATGAGATCCGCGACGGCTGCGTGGCGGTCACCTCGGCCGGTGTGCCGGTGACGGCGATCCGTCCCTCGTGCATGATCGCCAGCCGGTCGGCGAGGTTCTCGGCCTCCTCCAGGTAGTGCGTGGTCAGCAGCACCGTCGTACCGCGGTCGCGCAGGGCGCCGACCAACTCCCAGGTGTCCCTGCGGCCTTCGGCGTCCAGGCCGGTGCTCGGCTCGTCCAGGAAGAGCACCTCGGGGTCGCCGAGCAGGGCGAGCGCCAGGTCCAGCCGGCGCCGCTGGCCGCCGGACAGCTGCTTGACCCGGATGCCGGCCTTCGACTCCAGCCCGACCAGCGCCAGGACCTCCGCCGGCGGCCGCGCCCCGCTGACGCACCCCGCCCACATCCGCGCGGTCTCCGCGACGGTCAGCTCGGACGGGAAGCCCCCTTCCTGGAGCATCACGCCGGTGCGGGGGCGTACGAGGGCCCGCTCGGTGTACGGGTCGTGCCCGAGGACGCGTATCCGTCCGCCGGCCGGCGGCGCGAGTCCCTCCAGCAATTCGACGGTCGACGTCTTGCCCGCGCCATTGGTGCCGAGCAGGGCGAAGATCTCCCCGCGTCGTACGGAAAAGCTGATTCCGCTTACTGCCTCGAACCCGCCCCCGTACACGCGCCGCAGGTCAGTGACCTCAATCACGTGTTCGTGTCCGTTGTTCTCCATGCCCCAAGCGTCCCGTCGCCAGAGGTCCGGGAGCAGTGCGTGCTGTCATCACTCGGCATGACAAATGTCAGGAGGGTCCTCGGGGAGCACGAAAAGACCCCGGTCCTTCAGGACCGGGGTCTCATTCCCGAGCGGACGACGAGGCTCGAACTCGCGACCTCAACCTTGGCAAGGTTGCGCTCTACCAACTGAGCTACGTCCGCATTGCTCCCGACCAGCTTCCACTGACCGGTGCGAGCACCAGCCTACCTGATCCACAAGAGTGGTCGGTACGGCGATGCAGAGCGGGTGACAGGAATCGCACACTGCGCCTTCCCCCTGGAAGGGGGATGTTCTACTACTGAACTACACCCGCACGTTCCGTGAGCTGGGCCTTTCGGCCGCGCCCCTCGGCGTGCTCCAGACTCTAGCTGATCAGCGGGGGTGCTGCGCAAGTCGGTTGCCGCGAGGGGCCGGTGACCGGTCGTCGGCGCGGCCCGGGGAGGCCGTCACTGCGCGGCGCTGAACGCCTCGTAGACCTTCTTGGGGATGCGCCCGCGCGCGGGGACCTCCATCTTGTTGGCCTGGGCCCAGGCGCGCACGGCCGAGGGGTCGGGGGCGACCTCCGTCTGCCGGTACGCCCTGCCCGAGCGGGACCGCTTGCGGCCGGCCTCCACGTAGGGCGCGAGCGCCTTCCGCAGTTCTCCGGCGTTGACTTCGCTCAGGTCGATCTCGTACGACTTGCCGTCCAGTCCGAAGGCGATCGTTTCCGTCGCTTCCGAGCCGTCGATGTCGTCAAAGAGAGTGACCACGACCTTCTGCGCCACGAATATCGGTCCCTTCCTGTGGCACTTGCCAATTTATTTGTACAGTGCCCGACAATGCATTGCGAAGCCCGACTAAATCCTTTCGCGTGTCCGAACGCAATAGGTTCCGGGTGTCGATCGCGAATCTTTCCCGGAAATTTTCGTGTGTGTGCTCGTCGATGCCGGATCGTGATGACCGTCACGTAGCTTCCTACAAGTCGACGCGCGTAGAAATTTTGTGCGGGTAGTCTGAAGGAACCTGCTCAGCACCACACACCGGGAGTGCCAGTGGCACGCGTCGTAGTCGACGTCATGCTCAAGCCGGAGATCCTCGACCCCCAGGGCCAGGCGGTGCAGCGCGCACTGCCGCGGCTGGGTTTCGACGGGATCTCGGACGTCCGCCAGGGAAAGCGTTTCGAACTGGAAGTTGACGGGCCGGTCGACGAGGCCGCCCTCGCCCGCATTCACGATCTTGCGGAGTCCTTCCTCGCGAACACCGTGATCGAGGACTTCACCGTCCGGGTCGAGGAAGTCGCGGAGGCCGTGAAGTGACCGCTCGTATTGGCGTCGTCACTTTCCCCGGCAGTCTGGACGACCGGGACACGCAGCGCGCGATCCGTCTCGCGGGCGCCGAGCCGGTCGCCCTGTGGCACAAGGACAAGGACCTCAAGCAGGTCGACGCCGTGGTGCTGTGCGGTGGCTTCTCCTACGGCGACTATCTGCGCGCCGGGGCCATCGCCCGTTTCTCGCCGGTCATGGAGCCGCTGATCGAGCAGGCGAAGGCCGGCCTCCCGGTCCTCGGCATCTGCAACGGCTTCCAGATCCTCACCGAGGCCCACCTGCTGCCCGGCACGATGCTGCGCAACAACCACCTGCACTTCATCTGCCGTGACCAGAAACTGCGGGTGGAGAACGCCGAGACCGCCTGGACGACCGACTACACGGCCGGCCAGGAGATCCACATCCCGCTGAAGAACATCGACGGGCAGTACGTCGCGGACGAGCACACGCTCGACGAGCTGGAGGCCGAGGGCCGGGTCGCCTTCCGGTACGTGGACTTCAACCCGAACGGCTCGCAGCGGGACATCGCCGGCGTCACCAACGCCGCCGGCAACGTGGTGGGCCTCATGCCGCACCCCGAGCACGCCGTCGAGCCGCTGATCGGCAGCGGTCGTACCGACGGCCTCCCGTTCTTCACCTCGATCCTCAAGAAGCTGGTCAACGCATGAGCCGGACGCCTCTGGACACGGTCGAGCACGCGGCCGCGACCCCCGACGTCGAGCTGCCCTGGGCCGAACTGGGCCTGAAGAAGGACGAGTACGAGCGCGTGGTCGAGATCCTCGGCCGCCGGCCCACCGGTGCCGAGCTCGCCATGTACTCGGTGATGTGGTCGGAGCACTGCTCCTACAAGAGCAGCAAGGTGCACCTGCGCCAGTTCGGCGAGAAGGCGCCCGAGAACGACGCCATGCTCGTCGGCATCGGCGAGAACGCCGGCGTGGTGGACGTCGGCCAGGGCTACGCGGTCACCTTCAAGGTCGAGTCGCACAACCACCCGTCGTACGTCGAGCCCTACCAGGGCGCGGCCACCGGTGTCGGCGGCATCGTCCGCGACATCATCGCCATGGGTGCCCGCCCGGTCGCGGTCGTCGACCCGCTGCGCTTCGGCGCCGCCGACCACCCCGACACCAAGCGCGTCCTGCCGGGCGTCGTCGCGGGCATCGGCGGCTACGGCAACTGCCTGGGCCTGCCCAACATCGGCGGCGAGGTCGTCTTCGACGCCTGCTACCAGGGCAACCCGCTGGTCAACGCCGGTGCCATCGGCGTCATGCGGCACGAGGACATCCACCTGGCCAAGGCGTCCGGCGCGGGCAACAAGGTCATCCTCTACGGGGCCCGGACCGGCGGCGACGGCATCGGCGGCGCGTCGATCCTCGCGAGTGAGACCTTCGATGACGCCAAGCCGTCCAAGCGCCCGGCCGTCCAGGTCGGCGACCCCTTCCAGGAGAAGCTCCTCATCGAGTGCACCCTGGAGGCATTCAAGGAGAAGCTGGTCGTCGGCATCCAGGACCTGGGAGCCGCGGGCCTGTCCTGCGCGACCAGCGAGCTGGCCTCCAACGGCTCCGGCGGCATGCGCGTCACCCTGGACGACGTCCCGCTGCGCGACTCCACGCTCTCGCCCGAGGAGATCCTCATGAGCGAGTCGCAGGAGCGCATGTGCGCGGTCGTCGAGCCGGAGAAGGTCGACCGCTTCCTGGAGATCTGCGAGAAGTGGGACGTCATCGCCACCGTCATCGGTGAGGTGACCGACGGCGACCGCCTGGAGATCTACTGGCACGGCGGCAAGATCGTCGACGTCGACCCGCGCACGGTCGCCCACGAGGGCCCGGTCTACGAGCGCCCCTACGCCCGCCCGTCCTGGCAGGACGAACTCCAGGCCGACGACGCGAACAAGCTGCCCCGGCCGGAGACCTCCGAGGAGCTGAAGGACCAGGTCCTGAAGCTGGTCGGCTCCCCGAACCAGGCCTCCAAGTCCTGGATCACCAGCCAGTACGACCACTTCGTGCAGGGCAACACCGTCCTCGCCCAGCCCGAGGACTCCGGCATGATCCGGATCGACGAGGAGACCGGCCTGGGCGTCGCCATCGCCACCGACGGCAACGGCCGGTACGCCAAGCTCGACCCGTACCACGGCGCCCAGCTGGCCCTGGCTGAGGCGTACCGCAACGTCGCCACCACCGGCGCCAAGCCGCTCGCCGTCTCCGACTGCCTGAACTTCGGCTCGCCCGAGGACCCGGCGGTGATGTGGCAGTTCGCTGAGGCCGTGCGCGGTCTGGCGGACGCCTGCCAGCAGCTCGGCACGCCGGTGACCGGCGGCAACGTCTCCCTCTACAACCAGACGGGCGAGGCGGCCATCCACCCGACCCCGGTCGTCGCGGTCCTGGGCGTCATCGACGACGTCGCCCGCCGCACGCCGGTCGCCTTCCAGGAGGAGGGCCAGCTGCTCTACCTCCTCGGCGACACGCGTGAGGAGTTCGGCGGCTCGGCCTGGTCGCAGGTGATCCACGACCACCTCGGCGGTCTGCCGCCCAAGGTCGACCTGGAGCGCGAGCGGCTGCTCGCCGAGATCCTGATCTCCGCCTCCCGCGACGGCATGATCGACTCGGCGCACGACCTGTCCGACGGCGGCCTGATCCAGGCGGTCGTCGAGTCGGCGCTGCTCGGCGGCAAGGGCGCCCGGCTGATCGTCCCGGACGGTCTGGACGCCTTCACCTTCCTCTTCTCCGAGTCGGCGGGCCGCGCGATCGTGGCGGTCCCGCGCTCCGAGGAGGTCCGCTTCAACGACATGTGCGGTGCCCGGGGCCTCCCGGCCACCCGCATCGGTGTCGTCGACGGTGACACGGTGGAGGTCCAGGGCGAGTTCACGCTCACCCTGTCCGAGCTGCGCGAGGCGCACGAGGGCACGATCCCGGCGCTGCTGGCGTAAACCACCCGCGCCGAAGCCCCTGTCCGGCCGCCGGGCAGGGGCTTCGCCGTGCCTCGGCGAAGGAGCGGGCCCGCCGCCGATCTAGGCTGACCCCCATGCCTCCGGCCAAGAAGCGCACCCGCAGCTACGACCCCGTCAAGATCAGGGCGGCCGTGTTCGCCCAGTTCGGGAACGTGCGGCAGGCCGTCCGCACCCTCACCCCGGAGCAGCTCTCCCTGCCGACCCGGCTCGGCGACTGGACGGTCCGGGAGCTGGCGGCTCACGTGACCATGGCCGTGGAGACCGTCAGCCGCAACCTCGACCGCGAGGAGCCGGCGAAACCGGAGCTCGGCCTCCTCGACTGGCCCTTCGCCACCGCCGCCCGGGCCGCCGACATCGACGACGGCACCCGGCGGCTCGCCGAGGCCGACCCCGACCTCGACGCCCTGTACGCCAGGACCGAGGAGCGCCTCGCCGAGAAGCTCGCGGACGCGCCCGGCACCCGCGTCCTCGCGACCCGCACCGGCGCCATGCCCCTCGCCGACTACCTCGTCACCCGCACCGTCGAACTCGTCGTCCACACCGACGACCTCAACGCCGCGGTCCCCGGCCTGGACATCCCCCACGACCGTCAGGCCCTCGCCGCCTGCACCCGGCTGCTGGCCGACGCGCTCGCCGTGAAGGCACCCGGCGGCTCGACGGAGGTGCGGGTGCCGCCGTACGCGGTGGTGCAGTGCGTGGAGGGGCCGCGGCACACCCGCGGCACTCCGCCCAACGTCGTCGAGACCGACCCGCTGACCTGGATCCGGCTGGCGACCGGACGGCTGGCCTGGGCGCAGGCCCTCCAGGACGCCAAGGTCAGCGCGAGCGGGGAGCGGGCGGATCTGTCGGCCCACCTGCCGCTGATGGCGTAAACAGGCGGCACACGAAGGAATCGCCGCCCCAAGGGGAACCGATCCCCCCGGGTCCCCCGTCGAAGTGGCATGGACAGGCAGAAGCAGCGCATGACCCTGACGGCCGCCGCCATGCTCGTCCCGCTCCTGGCGGCCTGCGGCAGCGAGAAGGCGGACGGCGGCAGCGCCTCGGTCGGTGCCGGGCAGCCGGTGACCGGCACGCGGTGGACCGTGGACAGCGTCACCGCCGACGGCACCACCCACCAGGCGCCGACCGGCGCCCACGTCACCATCGACCGGGGCCGGGCCGAGGGCAGCCTCGGCTGCAACAACTTCGGCGCCGAGGCCACCGTCGACGGCGACCGCGTCCGGCTCGGCAAGACCATGGCCACCGAGATGGCCTGCGAGAACAAGCCCATGGCGTTCGAGGAGACCCTCTCGCGCACGCTCTCCGACCAGGAGTTCGAGGCCCGGGTGGACGGCGACCGCCTCACCCTCACCACCGAAAAGGGGGACACCGTCCGCCTGACGAAGGCCGCGGACGCCCCGCTGGCCGGCACCAAGTGGACCATCACGACCCCGAGGGCCGACGACCGCGCCCACCTCACCTTCGACGAGAAGAAGGGCACCGTCGCCGGCAGCCTCGGCTGCAACAAGGTCAACGCCGAGGCCACCGTCCGCGACGGCCATATCACCCTCGGCCGCCCTGCCACGACCCGAATGATGTGCGAAGACTCACTCATGGCCGACGAGAAGAAGCTCCTGCGACTTTTCGACGGGACGGCGAAGTACCGAGTCGATCACCAAACTCTCACCCTGACCAGCGAAAACGGCACGAGTGTGCGAGCCGTCGCCGGACGGTGATCCACCGGAAAGTCCGGTATCCCCAATTCGGACCAGTGGACGACCTCGCCTACACTCGGTGGCGTGCCACGTGGTGACGGACGACTCAACCACGACCTGCTCCCCGGTGAGAAGGGCCCCCAGGACGCTTGTGGCGTCTTCGGTGTCTGGGCTCCGGGCGAAGAGGTCGCCAAGCTCACGTACTTCGGGCTCTACGCCCTCCAGCATCGAGGCCAGGAATCCGCGGGAATCGCGGTCAGCAACGGCTCACAGATCCTCGTCTTCAAGGACATGGGCCTGGTCTCCCAGGTCTTCGACGAGACCTCCCTCGGCTCCCTGCAGGGACACATCGCGGTCGGACACGCCCGCTACTCGACCACCGGCGCGTCCGTCTGGGAGAACGCCCAGCCGACGTTCCGCGCCACCGGGCACGGCTCCATCGCGCTCGGCCACAACGGCAACCTCGTCAACACCGCCCAGCTCGCCGAGATGGTCGCCGACCTGCCCAAGCAGGAGGGCGGCCGCACCCCGCGCGTCGCGGCGACCAACGACACCGACCTGCTCACCGCGCTCCTCGCGGCCCAGACGGACGAGGACGGCAAGCCGCTGACCATCGAGGAGGCCGCCCACAGCGTCCTCCCGCAGGTCCGGGGCGCCTTCTCCCTCGTCTTCATGGACGAGCACACCCTGTACGCGGCCCGCGACCCGCAGGGCATCCGCCCCCTGGTCCTCGGCCGGCTGGAGCGCGGCTGGGTCGTCGCCTCCGAGTCCGCCGCCCTCGACATCTGCGGCGCCTCCTACGTCCGCGAGATCGAGCCGGGCGAGTTCGTCGCCATCGACGAGAACGGCCTGCGCACCTCCCGATTCGCTGAAGCGAAGCCCAAGGGCTGCGTCTTCGAGTACGTGTACCTGGCCCGCCCGGACACCGACATCGCCGGCCGGAACGTGTACCTCTCCCGCGTGGAGATGGGCCGCCGCCTGGCGAAGGAGTCCCCGGTCGAGGCCGACCTGGTGATAGCGACCCCGGAGTCCGGCACCCCCGCCGCCATCGGCTACGCGGAGGCCTCCGGCATCCCCTTCGGCAACGGCCTGGTGAAGAACGCCTACGTCGGCCGGACGTTCATCCAGCCCTCGCAGACCATCCGCCAGCTGGGCATCCGCCTGAAGCTGAACCCGCTGAAGGAAGTCATCAAGGGCAAGCGCCTGGTCGTCGTCGACGACTCGATCGTGCGCGGCAACACCCAGCGGGCCCTGGTCCGCATGCTCCGCGAGGCGGGCGCCGCCGAGGTCCACATCCGGATCTCCTCGCCGCCCGTGAAGTGGCCCTGCTTCTTCGGCATCGACTTCGCCACCCGCGCCGAGCTGATCGCCAACGGCATGACGATCGAGGAGATCGGCACGTCCCTGGGCGCCGACTCCCTGGCCTACATCTCCATCGACGGCATGATCGAGGCGACCACCATCGCCAAGCCGAACCTGTGCCGCGCCTGCTTCGACGGCGAGTACCCGATGGAGCTCCCCGACCCCGAGCTGCTCGGCAAGCAGCTGCTGGAGACGGAGCTGGCCGCCGGCCCGGCCGCCACGGCCGCCGCCGACGCGATCCGCCGCCCGTAGACGGCCCGCACTACCTGCTGTACGACACGAAGGTTCTCATTAGCCATGTCTGAGACAACTGGTGCCAGCTACGCAGCCGCGGGCGTCGACATCGAAGCGGGCGACCGCGCCGTCGAGCTGATGAAGGAGTGGGTGAAGAAGGCCCAGCGCCCCGAGGTCCTCGGCGGCCTCGGCGGCTTCGCCGGCCTCTTCGACGCCTCCGCCCTGAAGAACTACGAGCGGCCCCTGCTCGCCTCCGCCACCGACGGCGTGGGCACCAAGGTCGACATCGCCCGGCAGCTGGGCGTCTACGACACCATCGGCCACGACCTGGTCGCCATGGTCATGGACGACATCGTCGTCTGCGGCGCCGAGCCGCTGTTCATGACCGACTACATCTGCGTCGGCAAGGTCCACCCCGAGCGGGTCGCCGCCATCGTCAAGGGCATCGCCGAGGGCTGTGTGCTGGCCGGCTGCGCCCTGGTCGGCGGCGAGACGGCCGAGCACCCGGGCCTGCTGGGCGAGGACGACTTCGACGTCGCCGGCGCCGGTACGGGCGTCGTGGAGGCCGACCGGCTGCTCGGCGCGGATCGTATCCGTACGGGTGACGCGGTGATCGCCATGGCGTCCTCCGGTCTTCACTCGAACGGGTACTCCCTCGTCCGGCACGTCCTGCTGAACCAGGCGGGCCTCGCCCTGGACGCGCACATCGAGGAGCTCGGCCGCACCCTCGGCGAGGAACTGCTGGAGCCGACGAAGATCTACTCGCTGGACTGCCTGGCCATGATGCGCACCACCGAGGTGCACGCCTTCAGCCACGTCACCGGCGGCGGACTCGCGGCCAACCTCGCCCGGGTCGTCCCCGACGAGCTGCACGCGATCGTCGACCGCTCCACCTGGACCCCCGGCCCGATCTTCGACCTCGTCGGCCGGACCGGGAACGTGGAGCGGCTGGAGCTGGAGAAGACCCTGAACATGGGCGTGGGCATGATCGCGATCGTGCCGCAGGAGTCCACGGAGGTGGCCCTGGCGACCCTCGCCGACCGCGGCGTGGACGCCTGGGTGGCAGGTGAGATCACGGACCGGGGCGAGCACACCACGGGTGCCGCCCTGATCGGTGACTACGCCGACTGAAGACCCGAAGGCAGCACAGAACCCGGTCGGTGACCGAGGTCACCGACCGGGCAAGTGCTCAGTGCAAGGTCAAGCGCCGCGACGATGCTGCGGGGACTGGTCGTCCTCGTCCTCGTCGTCGTCCTCGTAGAGGTCGGCGTACCGTGCGTACAGGTCGTCGTCGTGCTCATCGTCCTCGAACCGCTCGCCGTTCGGCGGTTGCGGATTCGACGTCGATGCGCCCAGCTCCTCGGCCAGGCGTGAGAGGTCAGTCCCACCGCTGTTGTACTTCAGCTGGCGGGCGACCTTCGTCTGCTTGGCCTTGGCCCGGCCGCGCCCCATGGCTCGACCCCCTCAACGACGGGGCTCGACGGCCCCAGAGTCTTGACACGCGTTCATGGTCCGGCACGGACTCTCCGCAGAGAGACCGGTCCGTAGGGCTTCCACGGTACCTGAGCCCGCGCCCATACGGTACGTCGCCCGCATGACGTGCCCGCGCCCAGGACCTTCGAGGCGCCCCGTCCTCGCTGGTCAACCGCGATTTTAACCACTTATCGGCGGTCGACCCGCCGGTAGAAGTGAGAGTTCTCTCTAACTGCCCACCGACGGGTACCGGCCAAACGTGCGAGTCCGCGGAACGGCGCGGGTCAGCGCGCCCGGCGCGCCACGGCCGCGTCGTGCATCCGCTGCTCGGCGATCCGGTCGGCCGCGGCAGCCGGCGGAATGCCGTCCTCCTTCGCACGTGCGAATATGGCCAGCGTCGTGTCGTAGATCTTCGCCGCCTTGGCCTTGCACCGCTCGAAGTCGAAGCCGTGCAGCTCGTCGGCGACCTGGATGACTCCGCCGGCGTTCACCACGTAGTCCGGCGCGTAGAGGATCCCGCGGTCGGCGAGGTCCTTCTCCACGCCCGGGTGGGCGAGCTGGTTGTTGGCGGCGCCGCAGACCACGCGCGCGGTCAGCACGGGCACGCTGTCGTCGTTCAGCGCCCCGCCGAGCGCGCAGGGGGCGTAGACGTCCAGGCCCTCGACCCGGATCAGCTCGTCGGTGTCGGCGACCGCCGTCACGCCCTCGGGGTGCCGGTCGAGGATCCGGCGCACGGCCTCCTCGCGCACGTCCGTCACGACGACCTCGGCGCCCTCGTCGCGCAGGTGGTCCACCAGGTGGTGGCCGACCTTGCCGACGCCGGCGACGCCGACCTTGCGGCCGCGCAGGGTGGGGTCGCCCCACAGGTGCTGCGCGGAGGCGCGCATGCCCTGGTAGACGCCGTAGGCGGTGAGGACGGAGGAGTCGCCGGCGCCGCCGTTCTCCGGGGAGCGGCCGGTCGTCCAGCGGCACTCGCGGGCCACGACGTCCATGTCGGCGACGTACGTCCCGACGTCGCAGGCGGTGACGTACCGGCCGCCGAGCGAGGCCACGAAGCGGCCGTACGCCAGCAGCAGCTCCTCGGTCTTGATCCGCTCCGGATCGCCGATGATCACGGCTTTGCCGCCGCCGTGGTCGAGACCGGCCATGGCGTTCTTGTACGACATCCCGCGGGCGAGGTTCAGCGCGTCGGCGACGGCCTCCGCCTCGGTCGCGTACGGGTAGAAGCGCGTACCGCCGAGCGCGGGGCCCAGGGCGGTGGAGTGGAGGGCGATGACGGCCTTGAGGCCGCTCGCGCGATCCTGGCAGAGCACGACTTGCTCATGACCGCCCTGGTCCGAGTGGAACAGGGTGTGCAGTACATCAGCAGGTGCGCCGGTTACGTCGGTCACTGTGGTGACTCCTGAGTAAGTTGCGGCGGGTGGAGACCAGCCTCCGTGCGGGTGGCGGGGACTGTTGAGCATGAGATTAGAGCCTGTTCGGCCCGCCGACCGCACCATGCACAGGATCACCTCCGACCGGAGTACACCCGTGCGACGATTTGCATAGATTTCCCGCGCGATCGTGAGTGGGTTCCGCAGGTTTTCGCGGCGGTGCGCGGGGGAGGGAGCAGGCGTGCCCAAGGTGTCCTCGGTGATCGTCCCCTACGCGACCTATCTGCGCGTGTACGAACCGCTGGCCGCCTTCCCGGAGCCGGAGCGCGACCACTGGGCCCGCTACGCCCGCCGTCCGGACCGTCCCTCGTACCAGGACGAACTCCGCCGCGCCCTGGCCGACTTGGCGCCCACGCCACCGGTTCCGGTGCCGGTGCACGAGAGCGAGGACGCCTTCGTGCTCGACGTGGACGGCGTCGTCTGCGTCTGCCCCTGGCGCACCCGGCTGCGCGGCTGGCTGGCCCTGGAGGAGCTTTCGGAGGAGCTTCCGCCGCCGGTCCTGGACGCGGTCCTGCCGCCCGTCCTGCGCCGCCAGGCCGCCCAGGACTACGAGCGCTGGCTGGCGATCAACCCGGACGCCCGGCCGTGGATCCGCACGGCGACCTGGCAGGTCCCGATCAACTGGTTCGTGCTCGTCTCCGACGAGGAGCGCGAGTACGACAAGGGCGACAGCGTGGACAGCCCGCCGGTGCTCCGCTACCGCACGCCCATGGTCCAGGCCCGGCGGCGCGTGGCCCGGGGCCTCAGGGCCCTGCGGGAGGCCATGGACGAGGGGCCGCTGATCGACGGCCTGGTGGACGTGGGGCGCTGGCTGGAGGAGTTCCACCCGCGCTCGCTGGTGGAGCTGGACTACGGCGGCCTGGTGCACGCCCTGCCGGCCGGCGCCCTGGAGGACGACCACTCGGCGGCGGACGTGGCCGAGGGCATCGCCGCGCTGCGCCGGGGCGACGGCACGGCCGCGGGGGCGGCGTACGCCCGGCTCGTGGAGCGGTGGCGTTCCGTACGGGATCTGCGGTCCGCGAACTGACCTCTGACCTCGCGTTCCGTACGGACCGCTCGTGGTCGGTCACGAACTGACGTTTGACGAACCGCCCGATTTGGGGTTTCGTCCTCGCACCGAGTTCCTGAAGCGGACTGTGCGTTTCCTGAGGCTTCGTCAACAAGGGACGTAGGACCCGATCCGGGCGTACCTCTCAAGTAGGCCAAGCGTGACGGACTACACGTACGTGGCCCTTGCGCCCCTTGCCCCCCCTCATGCCAAAATAGGACAAGGAGTCCGGGGAGGGCTCCTTCCGTCCCTAGTGCTGCACTATGGGCGGAATCTCAGCATTGCACGCTTTGGGGGGTCTGGTGACTCCTGATCGCCCTGTGACTGATCGTCACAGCGGCGTGACTGTCCGCTATGGCATGGTCCATCGGCTTCCGTCGCTGATGAACACCTGGAGGGGCAATTCCATCGGTTTGGCCGACGCGGCTGGACAGATGGTGTAGTTGTAGTGCCGAGGACAAGCCGTTCGTCCTATAACCGACTCGACTCGCGTCCGCCATTTCGGGCAACGCGGGTCAAGGTGCAGAATTTAGAGGAAAGAACCGAGAAGGTTCGGTTCTCCCGAGGAGGCCGCTCATGACCGCTCGCACCCCTGATGCCGAGCCGCTGCTGACCCCGGCTGAGGTCGCCACCATGTTCCGCGTCGACCCCAAGACGGTCACGCGGTGGGCGAAGGCCGGCAAGCTCACGTCGATCCGCACGCTCGGCGGGCATCGGCGCTACCGCGAGGCTGAGGTCCGCGCGCTGCTCGCGGGCATTCCGCAGCAGCGCAGCGAGGCCTGAACAACTGAATAACCGGGCAAACCGGCCGGTCCCCCACTGGCCGTGAGGTCCGGAACCACAGCTCCAAGCGACGCGGGTCCTGCCCCAACAGGCCCCACGCCCAAGCCGGTCAGAGCTTCGTAGGCACGTAACAGGGTGCGTCGTGGATCGCGCTGGACTCCGCCGGGTCCAGCGCGATCTTTTTTGTGTGCCGACTGTGGGCGGGACGGCCTTGCTGTGCGCGGCCTTGTCGGAGTCTGGGGAGGGGTGTCGGATCCCCTGTGTGCGGCGCCCGATGTGGGGTGCAATTGCACATATTAAATTGACCTGTTGTAGGAGGCGGGTAAGTACCGCACTTTCCCGGACTCATGCGGTGACACCCATCACATACCAAGCGGCTTGTTAGCTCCGGCGCCGGTGCGGTAGAGGGGGCTGCGGCTCCACCATCCCCTGACCGCGCGGGTGTTGGGACCCTCGGTGGTCACGCGGGCGTGGGGCTCTCGTCCTGGACGGCCTCCTCGGCGGCCGGGGTCGCGGTCCGGGCGGCCCGTGGGGCCGACTCCATCGCGAGCCGCAGCAGGTGGTGGCATATCGGGCAGTGTCGCGTGAGATGCCGGTACGACGACGCGGCCGCCAGGTGCGCGCGGAGCAGGGCCCGCGTCTCGTGCCTAGCCGATGCCGCCATACGCCACCTCCAGGGGGCCGTACGGGGAACGGCCCTGGTTCTGGGGTACCCAGGGAACGAAGGGCCGTCAAGACGGCGTGAGGGGGCCCGAAGGGCTCCCGCGGAGGTCAGGGCGCGCGAAAAAAAGAGCCCGGATCCGAAGATCCGGGCTCTTTTCCTGCGGTCCTGACGGGATTTGAACCCGCGGCCTCCACCTTGACAGGGTGGCGAGCACTCCAAACTGCTCCACAGGACCAGGTTTCGCAGGGCCCGCGCGACGGAGTCGCATAGTGGATTCCGTGTGCGTTGCGCTGCGAGAAGAGACTGTACAGGAGGGTGGGCCCCTGGTCGAACTCACCCTGTGTGCGCACGCCGTTACGGCACGGCCGCGTCGATCGCCTTCACGATCCGCTTGTCGGAGACGGGGTACGCCGTGCCCAGCGCGTGGGCGAAGTAGCTGACCCGGAGCTCCTCCAGCATCCAGCGGATGTCCAGGACCGCGGACGGCACCGGCCGGCCCTGCGGCAGCTGCTCCAGGAGCCAGGCGTACTCGTCCCGCATCTCGTGGACCTTCTGCATACGGGTCGTGTCCCGCTGGACGTTCGTCGGCATCTGCTGCAGCCGCCGGTCGGCGGCCACCAGGTAGCGCATGAGGTCCGGAAGCCGACGCAGCCCGGCCTCCGTCACGAAGCCCGGCTTCACGAGGGCGTCCAGCTGCTCCCGCACGTCCTGGAGGTTCGGCAGCAGCGCGGGGCTGCGTACGGCCTTCAGGCGGCGTTCACAGGCCTGCCAGGCCGCCAGGACCTGCTGCACCTGCCCCACCGTACGGACGGTCGTGTCGACGATCTCGGCGCGCACCTTGTCGTACAGCTTCCGGTACGACTCCTCGTCCCACGCCGGGCCGCCGAAGTCCGCGATCAGCTTGTCGGCGGCGGCCGTGGCGCAGTCGTCGAAGAGGCCCTGGATGGAGCCGTGCGGATTCGCGGACAGGGCCAGCTTCTGGGCGTTCGTCAGCTTCTCGGAGGCGAACTTCGCCGGGTTGACCGGGATGTTGCGCAGGATCAGCCGCCGCGTGCCCTTCCACATCGCCTCGGCCTGCTCGGCCTCGGTGTCGAAGAGGCGGACCGAGACCGTGTCGCCGTCGTCGACCAGCGCCGGGTACGCCTTCACCGGCTGGCCGGCCCGGCGGGTCTCGAAGACGCGCGTGAGGGTGCCGATCGTCCAGTCGGTGAGGCCCTTGCGCTCCAGGGACTCGCCGCCCTGGCGTTCGGCCGTCGCCGCTGCCGCCTGCGAGAGGGCTTTGCGGGCCCTCGGCTTCAGCTTGAGCTTCAGCGCCTCCAGGTTTTTGTCCTCGGCCAGCTTGCGGCGCCGCTCGTCGACGATCCGGAAAGTGATCTTCAGGTGGTCGGGGACCTTGGACCAGTCGAAGTCGTCGGCGTCGAAGGGGACGCCGACCATGAGCCGCAGTTCGCGGGCCATGGTGGTGGTGAGGGGCTCCTGGAGCGGCACCGCCTTGTCCAGGAAGGCCTTCGCGTAGTTCGGCGCGGGGACGTAGTTGCGCCGGATCGGCTTGGGCAGGGAGCGGATCAGCTCCGTGACCAGCTCTTCCCTGAGGCCCGGGATCTGCCAGTCGAAGCCCTCGTCCGTGACCTGGTTGAGGACCTGGAGCGGGATGTGGACGGTCACGCCGTCCGCGTCCGCGCCCGGCTCGAACTGGTAGGTGACGCGGAACTTGAGGTTGCCCTGCCGCCACGAGTCCGGGTAGTCGGCCTTGGTGACCTCGCCCGCCTTCTCGTTGATGAGCATCTCGCGCTCGAAGTCGAGGAAGTCGGGCTGCTCGTGCCGCTTGCGCTTCCACCAGGAGTCGAAGTGCGCGCCGGAGACCACGTGTTCGGGGATCCGCCGGTCGTAGAAGTCGAACAGCGTCTCGTCGTCGACGAGGATGTCCCGGCGCCGGGCGCGGTGCTCCAGCTCCTCGACCTCGGTGAGGAGACGGCGGTTGTCCGAGAAGAACTTGTGGTGCGTGCGCCAGTCGCCCTCGACGAGCGCGTTGCGGATGAACAGCTCGCGGCTGATCTCCGGGTCGATCCGCCCGTAGTTGACCTTCCGCTGCGCCACGATCGGCACGCCGTAGAGCGTGACCTTCTCGTACGCCATCACGGCCGCCTGGTCCTTCTCCCAGTGCGGCTCGCTGTAGGTGCGCTTGATCAGGTGCTGGGCGAGGGGCTCGACCCACTCCGGCTCGATCTTCGCGTTGACGCGGGCCCAGAGGCGGGAGGTCTCGACGAGTTCGGCGGACATCACGAAGCGCGGGGGCTTCTTGAAGAGGGCCGAGCCGGGGAAGACCGCGAACTTGGCGTTGCGGGCGCCCAGGTACTCGTTCTTCGCGCCCTCCTTCACGTCCTTCATGCCGATGTGGGACAGCAGGCCGGCGAGGAGGGAGACGTGGATGCGGTCGGCCGGGGCGTCGTCCTCGTTGAGGTGGATGCCCATCTGCTTGGCGACCGTGCGCAACTGCGTGTAGATGTCCTGCCATTCGCGGATGCGAAGGAAGTTGAGGTACTCCTGCTTGCACATCCGGCGGAAGGAGGACGAGCCGCGCTCCTTCTGCTGCTCGCGGATGTACCGCCAGAGGTTGAGGTAGGCCAGGAAGTCGCTGGTCTCGTCCTTGAAGCGGGCGTGCTGCTGGTCGGCCTGGGTCTGCTTGTCGGCGGGGCGTTCGCGCGGGTCCTGGATGGACAGCGCGGCGGCTATGACCATGACCTCGCGGACGCAGCCGTTCCTGTCGGCCTCCAGGACCATGCGGGCCAGGCGCGGGTCGACGGGCAGCTGGGCGAGCTTGCGGCCGGTGTCGGTGAGCCGCTTGCGGGGGTCCTTCTGCGCCGGGTCGAGGGCGCCCAGCTCCTGGAGCAGTTGCACGCCGTCGCGGATGTTGCGGTGGTCCGGCGGGTCGATGAAGGGGAACTTCTCGATGTCGCCGAGGCCGGCCGCGGTCATCTGGAGGATGACGGAGGCGAGGTTCGTCCGGAGGATCTCCGCGTCCGTGAACTCCGGGCGGGCGTTGAAGTCGTCCTCGCTGTAGAGGCGGATGCAGATGCCGTCGGACGTACGGCCGCAGCGGCCCTTGCGCTGGTTGGCGCTGGCCTGCGAGACCGGCTCGATGGGCAGGCGCTGGACCTTGGTGCGGTGGCTGTAGCGCGAGATGCGGGCGAAGCCGGGGTCGATGACGTACTTGATGCCCGGGACGGTCAGGGACGTCTCGGCGACGTTCGTGGCGAGCACGATCCTGCGGCCGGTGTGCGGCTGGAAGACGCGGTGCTGCTCCGCGTGGGAGAGCCGGGCGTAGAGCGGCAGGATCTCCGTGAAGCGGTAGTTCTTCCTGGTCAGCGCGTCCGCGGTGTCGCGGATCTCCCGTTCGCCGGAGAGGAAGACCAGGATGTCGCCCTGGCCCTCTTTCTGGAGTTCCTCGACGGCGTCGATGATCGCGGTGATCTGGTCGCGGTCGGCGTCGTCGCCGTCCTCCTCGAGGAGCGGGCGGTAGCGGACCTCGACCGGGTACGTACGGCCGCTGACCTCGATGATCGGGGCGTCGCCGAAGTGCCGCGAGAAGCGCTCGGGGTCGATCGTCGCCGAGGTGATGACGACCTTCAGGTCGGGGCGCTTGGGCAGCAGCTGGGCGAGGTAGCCGAGCAGGAAGTCGATGTTGAGGGACCGCTCGTGGGCCTCGTCGATGATGATCGTGTCGTAGGCGCGCAGCTCACGGTCGGTCTGGATCTCGGCGAGCAGGATGCCGTCCGTCATGAGCTTGACGAAGGTGGCGTCCGGGTCGACCTGGTCGGTGAAGCGGACCTTCCAGCCGACGGTCTCGCCGAGGGGGGTGTTCAGCTCCTCGGCGACGCGCTCGGCGACGGTCCGGGCGGCGATCCTGCGCGGCTGCGTGTGCCCGATCATGCCGCGCACGCCCCGGCCCAGCTCCATGCAGATCTTGGGGATCTGCGTGGTCTTGCCGGAGCCGGTCTCGCCGGCGACGATCACGACCTGGTGGTCGCGGATCGCGGCCGCGATGTCGTCCTTCTTCTGGCTGACCGGCAGTTGCTCGGGGTACGTGACCTCGGGCACACGGGCCCGGCGGGCGGCCATCCGCTCCTCGCCTTTGGCGATCTCCGCCTCGATCTCGGCGAGCACGGCGGCCCTGGCCTCCGGCTTGCGGATCTTGCGCGCACCTTCGAGCCTGCGCCCGAGCCGGTGCGCGTCGCGCAGGGACAGCTCGGTCAGGCGGGGGGCGAGGGCGCCGAGGGCGGGGGCAGGATGCGTAGACATACGCGATCCAGGATCTCATCCCCGGGAAATCCGTGGCGAACGCTTTTGTCCCGGGGTGCGGGTCGGTGTCCCGGGCGTGGAGGGCGGTGTCCCGGGGGCGGAGCGGCAGGGCGGGCCACTGGGTGGGCCTCGGGGCGGGCCTCTCCGCGTCGGCGCGGAGTGAGGTTTGACCGTTTCTCGTCCGGGCGGGGCTTGCATGGGCGGCGAGGCCGTACGGCAGCCGCACCTGATGGGAGGGCCTCCCGACCCATGCCTGAAGCCACCGACGTGTTGATCGTGGGGGCCGGTCCCACCGGTCTGATGCTCGCGGGAGACCTCGCCGCGGCGGGTGTGTCCGTCACCGTGCTGGAGCGCCGCGCTCAGGAGTCGCTGCTCACCCGTGCCTTCGCGGTCCACGCGCGCACGCTGGAGCTGCTGGACGCCCGGGGCGTCGCCGACGAACTCGTCACCCGCGGCGTCCAGATCGGCAAGCTCCAGATGATCGGGGACGCCCAGCTGGACCTGAAGCGCCTGCCGAGCCGGTTCCCGTACATGCTCCTGACCCCGCAGCACGAGACCGAGGCGGTGCTGGCGAAACGGGCCGTGACGCTCGGCGCCGACGTGCGGCTCGGCGCGGAGGTCACCGGGCTCCGGCAGGACACCGACGGCGTGAGCGTGTCCGTACGCCGGTCCGACGGCACCGCGGACACCTGGCGTGCCCGCTATGTGGTCGGTGCGGACGGCATGAACAGCGTGGTGCGCAGGACGCTGGGCTTTCCGTTCCCCGGCCGGGCCGCGCTGCGCTCGGTGATGCTCGCCGACGTCCGGCTGACCGTGCCGCAGGGCATGCCGCTGGCGAACGCGGTCCGGGAGGGGATCGCCTTCGTCTCCCCGCTGGGCGACGGCTGGCACCGGGTGGTCGCCTGGGACCGCGCCAAGCAGCTGCCCGTGGAGGCCCCGCTCGACCTCGAGGACGTGCGGACCATCACCCGCAAGGCCCTCGGGACCGACTTCGGTATGCACGACCCGCGCTGGCTCTCCCGCTTCCAGACCGATGAACGTCAGGCGCCGCGCTACCGGCTCGGCCGGGTCCTGCTCGCGGGCGACGCCGCGCACGTGCACTCGCCGGCGGGTGGTCAGGGCATGAACACCGGTCTGCAGGACGCCGCCAACCTGGCCTGGCGGCTGGCCGCGGTGGTGCGGGGGCGGGCTTCGGAGACGCTGCTCGACGGGTACCAGACCGAGCGGCACCCGATCGGCCGGAAGGTGATCCGGGACAGCGGCAGGATGATGCGGCTGGCGCTGATCCACACGCCCGTGCTGCGTACCGCCATGAACCTGGCCTCGCGCGCCGCCGCCGCGCTGCCACCCCTGGCCGACCGTCTCGCGGCCGAGGCGACGGGGATCTCCATCGCCTATCCGGCACCGCCCGGCGCGCACCCGTACACGGGCCGGCGCGCCCCCGACCTGCGCCTCGCCCCGAGCGCCGGCACCCCGCGGCGGCTGTACGAGGCCCTGCGCGCCTGCCGCTTCGTCCTCGTCGGCCGGTGCCCCGAGGTGAAGGGCTGGGAAGAGCGGCTGATCACCGTCACCCCGGCGAGTCCCCAGGGACCGGCGCTGCTGCTGGTGCGCCCGGACGGCTATGTCGCGTGGGCCGCGGACGACCACGACCAGGACGCACTGCTGGCCGCCCTGCCCCAGTGGGTCGGTCCCCGCTGAGGCCCGCCTGAGAGGATGACGCCGACCATCACACGAAATGGGGGGCGAGCATGCTCGTGCTCATACTGTCCGTTGTCGTTCTGCTCGTCATCGGCGGCTGCGTCTGCGTCTTCTGGGCGGCCCGGGGCGACGCCCCGCGCTGGGCACGGGGTGTGGCCAAGGCGACGCTGCTCGGCAGCGAACTGGCACGCAGCGCGAGCCGGGGTTCCCACTCGCAGCAGAGCCGCGGGGACGACTAGTCGGGGAGAGGTTGGCGTAGACGGCACGAAAGAGCCCCTCCCCGATGGTGACGGAGAGGGGCTCAAGCCCTGGTGAGGGCGGTTGTGGCTGGGGCCGGGGTCGAACCGGCGACCTTCCGCTTTTCAGGCGGACGCTCGTACCAACTGAGCTACCCAGCCACGAGGTTTCACGTGAAACCTCAGCGGTCCTGACGGGATTTGAACCCGCGGCCTCCACCTTGACAGGGTGGCGAGCACTCCAAACTGCTCCACAGGACCAAGCTTCGTACGACAGTGTCGCACAGGGTGGTGCGTGCCCCCAACGGGATTCGAACCCGTGCTACCGCCTTGAAAGGGCGGCGTCCTAGGCCGCTAGACGATGAGGGCTATCGGCCCGCCTGGGCGCTTCTCAGCGCGTCGGGGACGTGAGAAGCATATGGGATGGCGGGAGCTATCGCCAAAACGGTTTAGGAGGAGGGCGAGGGGCTGGTCTCCGTGGGGGTGCTCGGGGACGGGGTCGCGCCGGGCTGGTTCTCCTCCGGGAGGTGGCGGCTGACCTCGGCCGTCGTGAGGCCCAGGCCGCCCAGTTCGATCTCGTCCCAGGCCTGGAGATGGCGGGTGTCCCGGTCGAAGTAGAGGATCGACGCCTCGATGGGGTCCGGGTGCTTGCCCTCGATGGCCCGCAGGCCGCTGCCGCCCGTGGAGCCCTCGATGCGGAGCCGGGTGCCGTACTTCAGGACCTCCATCTCGTCGTGGTGGAGGTGGCCGGCCAGGACCAGGGGGACCTCGCCGTCGACCTCGCGGGCGGCCGAGGGCTCGTGGGCGATGGCGACGTCGACCGGGGTGCCCGCCGTGCGCTGGTCGCGCAGGGCCGTGGCCAGGCGGGCGCCGGCCAACTCCTGGGACTGCTCGGCGCCGGGCTGCTTCGAGCGGTCCGGGGTGAACTGGGGGTCGCCGATGCCCGCGAAACGCAGGCCCTTGATCGTCTCGGCCCGGCCGCCGTCCAGCACGTGCACGTTCTTCAGGCCCTCCATGTACCGCTGCGTGATCATCGAGTCGTGGTTGCCACGGACCCACACGTAGGGCGCCCCGAGGTCCTCGATGGGGTCCAGGAAGCCGTTCTCGGCGGCCGTGCCGTGGTCCATCGTGTCGCCCGAATCGACGATCACATCGACCTTGTACTGCTCCACCAGCGAGGCGATGATCTTCCAGCTCGCCGGGTTCAGATGAATGTCGGAGACGTGCAGGACCCGGATGGTGGAGGGGTCGGGCGCGTAGGCGGGGAGGGTCGACGTGGCGTCGTACAGCTTGGTCACGTTGGTGACCAGGCGGGCCAATTCCTTCTGGTAGACATCGAATTCCGTGACGATGCTGCGCGCGTTGCCGACCAGGGACGGGGCCGAGGTGAGCAGGCCCGAGAACTTCGGCTCCAGGACCGAGTCGGGGCGCCAGGTGGCGTACGCCGTGCCGCCCGAGGCCGCGAGGAGGGTGAGGGCGAGTCCGCCGGCGGCCAGGGCGCGGCGGGGGCGCCGGTAGACCGCGAGGCCGAGGGCAGTCGCGCCGGTGACGACGGCCACGGAGGACCGTACGGCCAGGTCGAGCGTGCCGCGGCCGACGTCCTGGGTGACCTCGTCCTGGAGGCCGGAGAGGCGCTCGGGGTGGTCGACGAGGGCCTGGGAGCGCTCCGGGTCGAGCTGGTCGACGTTGACGTCCAGACGGACCGGGGCGAGGTGGCTGTCCAGCTGGAGGGCGCCCAGGGGCGAGACGTTGATCTTCGTGCCGCCGGTGAAGGAGGGGCGCAGCGCCATCGTGGTGTTCATGGGGCCGACCGGCACCCGGACGTTGCCCACGACCAGCAGGCCCAGCCAGGCGCCGAAGAGGACGACGGCCACGAGTCCCGCCGCGCGGACCCACGGATGGGGCTGCGGCACGAGCTCGATCGTGGTGGGCGCCTGGCGGGAGCGGTAGTGGCGGGCCAGGGCGCGCGGGGCCTTGCGGATCGGGTTCAGGACACTCAGGACTGCGGCGGGGAAGCGGGCCATTGGTCCCGTATGCCCAAGTCCCGGGCCGGATATGCGACGCCGGAAGGCTCTCGTACGGCGGGCACGTGGCCGACAATGGGCCTGTGCTGGAGATGACGCGCGAGGAGTTCGAGGAGCTGGTCGCCGAGGCGCTCGACCGGATCCCGCCGGAGCTGACCCGACTGATGGACAACGTCGCGGTGTTCGTCGAGGACGAGCCGCCGGCGGACGATCCCGAGTTGCTCGGGCTGTACGAGGGGACGCCGCTGACGGACCGGGGCGAGTGGTACGCCGGTGTGCTGCCGGACCGGATCACCATCTACCGGAACCCGACGCTGCGGATGTGCGAGTCGCGGGAGGACGTCGTCGCCGAGACGGAGATCACCGTGGTGCACGAGATCGCGCACCACTTCGGCATCGACGACGCGCGCCTTCACGCCCTGGGTTACGGCTGAGCGGGTTGTGAATGCGGGGCGCGTGTCCTCTTGTGGGCGGCGGGAGTTGGAGGTGTTGACTCCATCACCCTTCTCGGAGGTGGCCCCGTGCGCCCCTTGTTCGTACCCGTCCGTCTGGCCGCCACGGCCGTGGCCGTCGCCGCTGCCGCCGGCTGCATGAGTGTGGGGGACGACGGCACGGGCGGGAGCGCCAAGCCGTCGCACTCCGCCGGGCAGCGGGGCGGGGAGGCGCCCGACGGCGGCTCGGCCGTGTCGGGCGGCGCCGGCGGGTTCGGGGCCGCGGCGGCCGACGGCGAGCGCGAGCGGGGCAAGGGCAAGAAGGGGAAGAAGGGCGAGCGCGGCGGGCCGGGGGAATCGGCGCCCCCCGAGGCGTCACCGACCTCGGACGCAAGCGCGTCCGCGCCCCGGGGCGGCAAGCCGGTGAAGCCGGCCAAGCCGACGCCGAAGCCGCCGGCGCAGCCCACGCCCACCCGGACGACGGAACCGGAGCCCACGCCGACGCCGCCCGAGCCGACGACGTCCCCGGAGCCGACGCCGGAGCCGTCGTCGTCCGCGCACGAGCCGCCGGGGCCGCAGCTGGCCCAGCGGGAGCCGGCGCCGGAGGCGGGCTCACCGGCGTAGCCCTGCGGGGGCGGGGCCGGGGCCGGGGATTCAGCCGGGAGCCGTCCGCCGGAGCCGTCCGCCGGGAACAAAAAGCGCCCGGCTCGCCTTATGGAGACAGCCGTACCAGTCCGGTTTGCCTTGCGGGGCCCGGAGTGCGTATGGTGGCAGATCGTTTGATCCCATCTTGCCCGGCGCCACCGCAGAGCGCGCCGTGTGGCGCGTACTCTCCTTTGCCGTGGTGGACCGCATAGAGGCGGTCGTATTGCGAATCGCGAATCACGGAGTTGACGGGCGCGTGCCGACTTGAGACTCCGGAAGGTTTCGCATTCGCATGTCCATCGCCAGTACTGATCACGTCGTCGTGCCCGAGAACGAGGCCGTCGAAGACGCTCCCGAGACCACCTTCGCCGACCTCGGTCTGCCCGAGGGTGTCGTGCGCAAGCTCGCGCAGAACGGCGTGACCACCCCCTTCCCGATCCAGGCCGCGACCATCCCGGACGCCCTGGCCGGCAAGGACATCCTCGGCCGGGGCCGCACCGGCTCCGGCAAGACCCTGTCGTTCGGTCTGCCGACCCTGGCCACGCTCGCCGGCGGCCGGACCGAGAAGCACAAGCCGCGCGCCGTCATCCTCACGCCGACCCGTGAGCTCGCCATGCAGGTCGCCGACGCGCTCCAGCCGTACGGCGACGTCCTCGGCCTGAAGATGAAGGTCGTCTGCGGCGGTACGTCCATGGGCAACCAGATCTACGCCCTGGAGAAGGGCGTCGACATCCTGGTCGCCACCCCGGGCCGGCTGCGCGACATCATCAACCGCGGCGCCTGCTCCCTGGAGAACGTGGAGATCGCCGTTCTCGACGAGGCCGACCAGATGTCCGACCTGGGCTTCATGCCCGAGGTCACCGAGCTGCTCGACCAGATCCCGGCGGGCGGCCAGCGGATGCTGTTCTCCGCGACCATGGAGAACGAGATCAAGACCCTGGTCGACCGGTACCTGAACGACCCGGTCAGCCACGAGGTCGACGCCGCGCAGGGCGCCGTGACGACCATGTCGCACCACATCCTCATCGTGAAGCCCAAGGACAAGGCGCCGGTCACCGCGGCCATCGCCTCCCGCAAGGGCCGCACGATCATCTTCGTCCGCACCCAGCTGGGCGCCGACCGTGTCGCCGAGCAGCTGCGCGACTCCGGTGTGAAGGCCGACGCGCTGCACGGCGGCATGACCCAGGGCGCGCGGACGCGGACCCTGGCCGACTTCAAGGACGGGTACGTCAACGTCCTCGTCGCGACCGACGTCGCGGCCCGCGGCATCCACGTCGACGGCATCGACCTGGTGCTGAACGTGGACCCGGCCGGCGACCACAAGGACTACCTGCACCGCGCGGGCCGTACGGCGCGTGCCGGCCGCACGGGCACGGTCGTGTCGCTGTCGCTGCCGCACCAGCGGCGGCAGATCTTCCGGCTGATGGAGGACGCGGGCGTCGACGCCACGCGCCACATCATCCAGGGCGCCGGCGCCTTCGACCCGGAGGTCGCCGAGATCACCGGGGCCCGGTCGATGACCGAGGTCCAGGCCGAGTCGGTGGGCAATGCCGCGCAGCAGGCCGAGCGCGAGGTCGCCCAGCTCACCAAGGAGTTGGAGCGGGCACAGCGGCGGGCGAACGAGCTGCGCGAGGAGGCCGACCGGCTGCTGGCGCGGGTCGCGCGCGAGCGCGGCGAGGAGCCGCAGGCGGCCGGGGAGGCCGCGGAGGTTCCGGCCGGTGCCGAGGTGTCGGTGCCGGAGCAGCCGACCGCGCAGGACGTCGAGCGCGAGGAGCGCGGCGGAGCCGGGCGTGACCGGTACGCCGACCGTGACCGGTCCTTCGACCGTGACCGGGGTGGCCGGTCCTTCGACCGGGACCGTGACCGTGGCGGGCGTTCGTTCGAGCGTCGGGACGACCGCGGCGGGTTCAACCGGGACCGCGACCGTGACCGTGACCGGGACCGTGGGGGTCGTTCCTTCGACCGTGACCGTGGCGGCTTCCGCCGGGACGACCGGGCGGACCGGGGCGACCGCGGTGAGCGCGGCGGCTTCCGTCGTGACGACCGGGGCGGCCGTTCCTTCGAGCGCCGTGACGACCGTGGCGGGCGTTCGTTCGAGCGTCGTGACGACCGCGGTGGCTTCAACCGCGACCGTGACCGCGGCGGCTTCCGCCGGGACGAGCGCGGTGGGCACCGGGGCAGCGACCGTCCCTTCAACCGGGACCGCCGCGACGACCGTCCGGGCTTCCGCTCCGGCGGGCACGACCGTCCGTACGGCCGTCGTGACGACCACCGCGGCGGCGGTTCCTTCCAGCGCCGCGAGGACAAGCCGCGCTGGAAGCGCAACGGCTGACACACCCGTGTGACGAGCGCCGTGACCCGCCCCTCTGGGCGGGTCACGGCGCTCCGGCGCCCCCGCGGCACGGCCGGGACCCGATACCCGATCGGGAACTCGGCGTTGTCCGGCTATGCTCGTGGGGGCAACATCGCCTGGGCCCTTAGCTCAATTGGCAGAGCAGTGGACTTTTAATCCATTGGTTGTGGGTTCGAGTCCCACAGGGCCTACCTGAAGGACCCCAGCTCAGAGAAACCTGGGCTGGGGTCCTTTGCGTTTCGTGATGGTTCCATGATCGCTAGCTCCACCCGCGCTCCACCAGGCGGAACGCCACCCAGGACGCCGTATCGATCGCCGCTCGCATCCACCGATGGGTCTACCAACGCGTTGAGGCGGCGAGGAGTGCCAACTGTCGGCGCTGCTCCGGATCACCTGGGTCTTCGACGGACCGCCGGGCCGTGGAGAGCGTGACCGGCGTGACCGGCGTGCGGGCCGGTGACGGGCCGAGGTCGTAGGGGCAGCTGCGGCACTCGTAGGCGAGATACGGCTTCGAGTGATTCGAATGGCCGTTTCCCGGTGGCCGGACAGCGGGGTGGCTGGTTGGGCCTTGTGTGTGCTCCAGGGGGTCACAGGCGGCGGCCGACGGCGATGTCGTCGTTGCCCGCCAGCCTCAGGATCGCCCGCAGCATGATCGGCAGGCGACGGTCGTCGAGGTCCTCCACGGAGGCGAGGGTGGTGATCCCGATGCCCACCATGGACAGCACCAGGTGGAGGAAGGAACGCTGTCCCTCGTCGAGCCCCAGCCCGTATTGGAGCCCGAACGGCCCTCGAAGTGGGCGACCTCGCCGGTATCGCCGTCGGTGACCAGGGCGCGGCGCACGGCCGGGACCTCAGAATCGTTCGCTCAACGACGAGCGCCTGGACGGCGGCCCGGACGCGGGACGACTGCTGTCGCCGTACGCGCGTCAGAGATCAGGGCCGGGAGGGACTTCATCACCGCGTCGAACTCGGCGGCGTGGTACTGCGTCCAGCCGTCTGCGATCTGCCCGCGAAGCTTGTCCAGGGTGAAGTCCGGCCCTGGCGGTTCCGGTTCGGGCCCCCAGAGCACAGGCATGATGGCCCGCCGCACGGCCACAAAACGTGGTCCATCGTTCTCGCCAGTCGAGGAGACTGCGGGTGGATCACCCAGGAGAGTGGTCAGTTCCACACCCAGGCCGTTGGCCAAGGCGTGCAGCGTGGGCAGTCGCGCCGAGTGCTTAAGCGCTGCTCAAGCTGACGGATCACGTCGACGGAACGCCCGAACGGGCGGCCAGTTCCTCCTGGGTCAGGGAGGCCAGCCGGCGTAGGCGTCGGAGAGTGCGCCCGAGGTCGTCTTTCGCCACGTTGTCACGGTACGCCGCCGGAGCAGCGGGGGAGCGTGAGCCGTCGAGTTGGTCCGAGCCTGCCGGCGAGCCGACGCGTACGGCGTCCTAGGCTCCGCCCAGTACCGCCACGCACGTGTCGTCGCGGACCGGGCGGGCCGCGCTTCCCGCGTCGCGGAGGATCGCCGCGGCCACCACCGCCGGGTCGCGGGTGAGGAGGGTGTCGTCGTCGGGTGGGGTCCAGCGGGTGGGCAGGCCGTCGCTGTGCAGGACGAGCAGGCTGTCGGCGTGCCACGGCTCGCGCTGCACGGGGACGGTCGCCGGGGCCTGCGCGCCCACGATGCCGGGCTGGGACAGCAGCGCCTTCCAGGTGCCGTCGGTGCGCAGCCGGGCGCCGATGTTGCCGATGCCGGAGAAGGTCAAACGGCCGGACGGGAGGTCGAGTTGGGCCACCGCGACGGCTGCGCCCCGGGTGCGGCGCAGGGGCCCGCCGAGGTGGCGCAGGATCTCGGCGGGGGGCCGGTCCGCCAGGTCGCGCAGTTCGGTCACCGCGGCGGTGGAGGCCTCCGCGGCCTTGGCGCCGTGGCCGAGGCCGTCGGCGAGCAGGAGGGTCAGGCGGTCGCCGCGGTGCACCCAGCCCCAGGCGTCGCCGGAGTGTTCGGCCCGGCCGAGCGGGACGTTGACGCCGCCGGCGCGCGGGCGGGGCGGGGACGCGCCCCGGACGGCCGGGTCGTGGTCGATGCGAGCCAGGGCGACGGTGCCCCGGCCGGGGGCGCTGTGCAGGTCGAAGGCGTTCGCTATGCGCCGGCACGTGCCGAGGCCGGCGCCCAGGGAGGCGGCGGTGCTGTAGCCGTCGCGCATGGCCTGCGCGACGTCCGGGATGCCGGGGCCGTGGTCCAGCGACAGGAGCTGCACGGCGGTACGCCGGTCGTCGGTGCGGGCGCTGTCGACGAGGTTGATGAGCACGCGCCCGCCGTCCGCGTGCCGCAGCAGGTTGGTCGCCAGCTCCGTCGCCACGAGCGCGGCGGTCGCGGTGCGGTGCGGTCCCAGGCCGGCGCGGGCGCTGGCCTCCTCGGCCGCCACCCGCACGTCCCGCACCCGGGTCGAGTCGTCCACCGGAACGTCCCACACCTCGCTCATCACGGCGGCCCCGGTCGGGAGGGAGATACGGGTGTGGCCCAGGCCGTGACGGTGACGGTGGTCCCCTCACCCGGCCTGCTGTCCACCTCGAACTCGTGCACCAGCCGCTTGGCGCCGCTCAGGCCCAGTCCGAGCCCGCCGCCGCTGGTGTAGCCGTCGGTCATCGCCTGCTCCAGATCGCGGATGCCGGGGCCGCTGTCGACGAAGTCCAGCCGCAGCCCCTGCGACTGCCCGGTGTCCAGCGGGGTGATCCGTACCTGGCCGCCCCCGCCGTGGACGAGGGTGTTGCGGGCCAGTTCGCTCGCGGCGGTGACGAGCTTGGTCTGCTGCACCAGGCCGAAACCGAGCTCGGCGGCGGCCTGCCGGACCTGCTGCCTGACCCAGGCCAGGTCGGCGTCCGAGCCGATCGGCAGGGTGGCCGGGGCGGCGTGGCGGGCGGCCCGCATCACGGACTCCCCTCACCCGGGCGCGAGGCCGCGCCGAGCAGCTCCATCGCGCGTTCGACGTCCAGGGCCGTCCGCAGTCCGGGCAGGGTGAGGCCCAGCTCGACCAGGGTGATCGCCACCGCCGGACGCATCCCGGCCAGCACCGTACGGGCGGCCAGCAGGCCGGCACCGGCGGCGATCTCGGCGAGGACCCGGCCCAGGAAGGAGTCGACGATCTCCACCCCCGAGATGTCGATCACGACACCGGTCACCCGGGTGTGCGAGATCCGGTCCGTGATGTCCTGCTGGAGCTGCTCGGCCATTCCGTCGTGCAGCTCGCCCTGGAGGGTGACCAGCAGGACGTCGCCGAGCTGCAGGACCGGCACGGTGAAGTGTCCGCCCGCCGGGCCGATCCCCGCGGCCCCGGTCACCGCACGCCCGCGTCGGCCGCCGGGGCCGCGGGGATCGGCGCCACCGGCCCGATCCCCACGCCCTGCCGGCTGAGCGCGTAGGCCAGCGCGTCCGCCAGGCTCCCGCGCGTGAGGACCGTGCCCAGGTCGATGCCCAGGTGCACTATCGTCTGCGCGATCGCGGGCCGGATGCCGGAGACGATGCACTCGGCGCCCATCAGCCGCGCCGCCGCCACCGTCTTCATCAGGTGCTGGGCGACCAGCGAGTCGACCGTGGGCACGCCGGTGATGTCGAGGATGGCGTACCGGGCGCGCTCGGCGACGATCGCGTCCAGCAGGCTCTCCATGACCACCTGGCTGCGCGCGCTGTCCAGCGTGCCGATCAGCGGGACGGCGACCGTGCTCTCCCACAGCTTGATCACGGGCGTGGCCACCTCGTGCAGCTGTTCGCGCTGCCGGGCGATCAGCTCCTCGCTCGCGCTGACCGCCGTCTCCATCACGACCAGGCGCAGGGTGCCCATGAGGACGGTGAGCGCCACGACGCATTCCAGGGCCTCGGGGCCGTTCGGGTCCTCGAACTCGGCGCGCAGCAGCTCGGCCGCCGGCTCGCGCAGGGCGGCCACCTCGCGTGCCACCCCGTCCGGATCGATCCCCGTCCGGGCGCGGGAGGCCGCCATCCGGCCCAGCTGGTCGCGCACCGCCTCGAATCCGGACGCCCGGATGTCGTCCAGCCGTCCGGAGGCCGCCACCGCGGCCAGCGCGGCCGCGACGGCCCGGCCCGCCTC
The DNA here is from genome assembly GCF_964272415.1 of Streptomyces sp. SudanB52_2052. Classification (NCBI taxonomy): domain Bacteria; kingdom Bacillati; phylum Actinomycetota; class Actinomycetes; order Kitasatosporales; family Streptomycetaceae; genus Streptomyces; species Streptomyces sp. SudanB52_2052. The sequence goes on from NZ_OZ186796.1 coordinate 4,848,322, forward strand.
CACCGCCTCGTCGCGTGAGACGGTGAAGACCGTGCGGAACAGCGCGGCGTCCGCCCACCGTTGGGCGATCTGCTCCCGGCGCCGTTCGAGGAAGGCGCTCACCTGCTGTGCGGCCGGCTCCTGTTCCGCGTTCTCTTCCGACACCGACACCGACACCTGCATCGCTCCCTTGCGCGGGCCGGACCGAGGTCGCGCGACGGCGCCTCAGCCGTTACTTGCCATATGACAAACATTAGTGCCGACGTACGACACCACCAAACAACGTCTCTTCCGGGCCCTTGACCTGCGCCTGCCCCGTCCCTCACCGCCCACGCCAGTCCAGGCAGACCACCAGGGCGTCGTCGTCCGGGACGGGTCTGCCGCGGTGGCCGGTCAGCTCGCGCAGGATGGCCCGGGGCACCTCGGCGGCCGGGAGCAGTCGGGTCGACTGGATCGCCCGGGCCAGGGCGGCGTCGCCGTACGCCTCTCCGCGCGGCGAGGCGACGCCGTACACCCCGTCGCTGACGAAGACGAGCCGGTCGCCCGGCTCGACCCGGAACTCCTGGGCCACGTAGTCGGTCTCCTCGAACATGCCGAGCGGCAGCTGTGCCTCGAAGTCCACCCGCCGCACCGCGCCCTGACGCAGCCGCAGCAGTTGCGGGGACCCGGCGTCCACGGCCCGGACCCGGCCGGTGGCCAGTTCGACGTCGAGCATGAGGACGGACAAGTAGCAGCGGCCCCGGTAATGGGCGTACACCGCCTGGTCGGCCAGGGCGGCCTGGTCGGCGAGGGGGAGGCCGGCCCGGCGCGCGTTGCGCAGGGCGTTGATCGCCAGGTTCGTCAGCAGGGAGGCCTCTATGCCCTCGCCCATGCCGTTGGTGACGTAGAGGCTGAGCCGGTCGGCTGTGGCGGACCAGTCGAAGTTGTCGCCGAAGATCGCGTACGCGGGTTCCAGCTGCGCGCCCAGCTCGTACTCGGGGCGGACGCAGGAGCGGCCAGGCAGCAGCTGCCACTGCATCTCGGCCGCGAGGGTGAGCCGGTCCCTGCGGCGGGCCTGGAGGTACAGGTCGGTGTCCCGTTCGGCCACGACCACCTCGTGTCCGAGCACCTGGGCGATCTCGGCCAGTTCGCCCAGGCAGCCCTGGGCGTGCTCGTCGCCCGGCAGGGTCACCGTCAGCACGCCGAGGCGGTCACCGCGCACGGTGACGGGCAGATGCGCGCGCACGAGGTCACCCGGGAGGGTCTCCACGTACGGCTCCTGCGCGCCGAAGGCCCGGCCCGCCGGGCTGTTGTGCACGGGCACCGGCTGGAGGGTGTGCGGCAGCACGGACACCGGCTGGAGCACCGTCAGTCCGTAGTCGGCCAGGAACAGCTCGACGGAGTCCGTCGTGTACTGATCGGTCAGTACACGACGGACCGCGTCCAGCAGTTGATGGGGCGCCGCCGTGCGCAGAGCGCGCTCGGCGGCCACGAATCTGTTCATGATCGCGGTCACGATGGTCGAAACACCAATCCTTGGAGGTCAACGAGTGGAGATCAACGGGCGGGGGCAGCGGGTGGGGGGCAGGGGCTGCGGGGCGTCCCGTACGGGCCACCGCGGGCGGGGCCTCGCGCGTGCGGCCGACGGCGTGGTGGGCGGCCGCGGGCCGGGGTCCGTGCCGCCCCGGCCGCTCGCGTGCCTAGTACGCTGACGGCCATCCCGGTGCCTGCGAGAGTGTGACTGTGACTTCCCTCCGACCCCGCCCTGAGCCAGCAGAGGTCGCCCGTGTGACCTCCACGGCCGCGGAGTTGCTGGAGGTCCTGTGGGGCAGGGCCTCCACGGCGCCGGCGTCCGCGTCCCAGCTGCGCGTGCTGCTCATCCTGGAGCACCACGAGGGCATCAACCTGCGCACGCTCGCCGACTCCCTCGCCTCCACCCCGCCCTCGACCAGCCGGCTGTGCGACCGGCTCCAGGCGGCCGGGTTCGTCGAACGCGTGGTCAGTGCGGTGGACCGGCGCGAGGTGCGCCTGCAGCTCAGCGGCCGCGGCCGGGCCTTCCTGGCCGACCTGCGGGTGCGCCGGGAGCAGGCGCTGCGCGCGGTGCTGGACCAGATGCCCGCCGCCAAGCGGGTCGCGCTGCTGCAGGGGCTGGAGGCGTTCTGCGACGCGGCGGCGGCCCAGATACACGACGACTCCGACGACTCCCGCGCGTCCGGTACCCGGACGGCCTGAACTGCCCGCCGCGGCACCGGGTCGGTCCTTCCGTTTCCTCCCCCGCACCCTCTCGGCACGGCTACTTTGTTGCCTTGCAACTATAGTTGTCAAACGACAACAGTCCGCTCCGGGAGCCCCTTGGCCTCTTCTTTCCCGTCGCACCGCCCCGCCCTCCTGCCCGTACCGTCACGGCACGCTTGCGGGTACCCCGACACCGCCCCGACCTGCATCGACTGTGGTCAACGTCTCGACAGGGCGAACGCGGGGCATGAGCCGGGCGAGTGCGGGTAGCGGCGGTGGAGGTGGCCTGTCGGGGGATCGGAGCGGGCCGGAACTACGAGGGAGGGCCCGTGACGACGACCATGCGCATCGGCACGACGACGGATTCCGGCACCGACACCGGCGAGGTGCTGCCCCAGATCGCGGAGCCCCAGAAGCTCACCCCGCAGGACGCGCGTGAGCTGACCGGACAGTTCCTCGACCGGCTCGCCGTGCTGGAGGAGGGCACGCCCGAATACCAGTACGCGCGCAACACGCTCATCGAGATGAACATGTCGCTCGTGCGGTTCGCGGCCCGCCGGTTCCGCAGCAGCGGCCAGTCGATGGACGACGTCGTGCAGGTCGGCGTCATCGGGCTGATCAAGGCCATCGACCGGTTCGAGGTCTCCCGCGAGGTGCAGTTCACCAGCTTCGCGGTGCCGTACATCATCGGCGAGATCAAGCGCTTCTTCCGTGACACGTCCTGGGCCGTGCACGTGCCGCGCCGCCTGCAGGAGGCCCGTACGGAACTCGCCAAGGCCACCGAGGAACTGGCCTCCCGCCTCGGCCGCGCGCCGAAGGTCGCGGAACTGGCGGCGCTGATGAACCTGTCGGAGGAGGAGGTCGTCGAGGCCCAGATCGCGGCGAACGGCTACCTGTCCTCGTCCCTGGACGCCGCGGTCAGCGGTGACACGGAGGAGAGCGACGCTTCGCTCTCGGAGTTCATCGGCGAGGAGGACCCCGCCCTGGAACTCGTCGAGGACTTCCACGCGTTGGCCCCGCTGGTCGCCGAACTCGACGAACGCCAGCGGCTGATCCTCCACCTCCGCTTCGTGGAGGAACTCACCCAGGCGGAGATCGGGGCCCGCCTCGGCATCTCCCAGATGCACGTGTCCCGGCTGATCTCGCGGACGGTGGCGCGGTTGCGCTCGGGGATGCTGGCGACGGGCTGAGCCGACCGGCCTCGCTGCGCGGCAGTTACCAGCGGCCGGACCGGCCCCGGCTGCCCGGCCGATCCCACCGGCCGCGGCCGGACAAGCCTCAGCCGCCCGGCAGTCCGTCGCTGTCGTCGGCTCGGGGGACCACAGCGCCCCGGGCCGCGAGGAATCCCCGCAAACCCCTGCTCAGGGCCGCGCGTTCGGTCGGTTCCATCGCCGCCAGGGCCGTGGCCAGGGCCGCTGTCCGGCGGTCGGCGACGTCGCCCAGCACGTGTCGGGCGTGCGGGGTGAGCAGCAGTCGCACCTCGCGGCGGGTGTCCGGGTGCGGGACGCGTTCCAGGAGGCCCGCCGCCGCCAGGCGGTCGCAGAGCCGGCTGGCCGTGGAAGGCCGATGTCCAGCCGGTCCGCCAGGGTCGTGAGGTTCAGACCGGGCGCCGCCTGCACGATGCGCAGCGCTCGCAGCTGGTGCGGGGACAGCCGCAGGGACGCCTCCTGGGCGGCGACCGACCACAGGTCCGTCAGGCTCTCCACGGCAGCGGCGATCTGTGCCGCGACGACCTCCGGGCCGTCGTCCGGTCTCCTCGCCCGGTGGTCGCCGGGGCCGCCGAGATCGGTCACGAAACGATCACTTTCCATAAGCTCCGGGTACAGCTGAGGTCGCTCTCTTTCAAAGGCTGTACCCGATGAGCCCAGGGGCAAGCAGTCCCGTTCAGCGCTCCGGCGGATCAGCCGGCGCTGAGCTCCGTCAGCGCGGCGAGCGGCAGCGTGTGCTGGGTCTGCAGGACCTTGGCGCGCAGGTAGCGGACATTGTGCGCGGTGGTGAAAACGCCGGTGGGGACGCGGTCGCGGACGCCGACGCCCAGCTCGCGCAACTGGCCCGCTTTGTCGGGGTTGTTGGAGAGCAGGTCCAGCTCGCCGATGCCCAGGGCCCGGAGCATCTGGGCCGCCGCGGTGTAGTCGCGGGCGTCCTCCGGCAGCCCCAGGGCCGCGTTCGCCTCGTACGTGTCCAGGCCCTGGTCCTGCAGCGCGTAGGCGTCGAGCTTGTTGTAGAGGCCGATGCCCCGGCCCTCCTGGCGGAGGTAGAGGAGCACGCCGCCGCGCTCGGCGATGCGCTCGACGGCCTCGCGCAGCTGGGGGCCGCAGTCGCAGCGGGCCGAGCCGAACACGTCCCCGGTCAGGCACTCGGAGTGCAGCCGCACCAGCGGGACCGGGCCCGGCTCGCCGAGGACGACGGCCACGTGCTCCTGGCCGTCGGCCAGGCCGTGGAAGGTGACGAGCTCGGCGTCGACCTCGTAACCGTCGTGGAAGCGCAGCGGGACCCGGACGCGGGAGCGCGGGGTGGCGATGACGGCGGGGGTGTCGGGCATGCGGGGCCTCCGGGTTCCGTTTCCTGTTCGGCTGCACAGCCGTACTGCTTCAGATTTGAAGCAGATCCACGACCGGAACCCTACTCTTGCTTTAAATTTGAAGCAACGAAAATACGGCACCGTGTGGCGCGCGTCACGAAGAGGCCTACGGGGTCACGAACAGGCCGACACGGTCTACGAACAGGCCGACGAGGCCCTCCGTCGCCACGGCACGTCGTCCGAGTCCGGCCGGGCCCCCTCCTCCTGGAGCCCCTGGGCGATCGCCGTGGAGATCTCCTCCAGCTGCCCCACCTGCTCCTCGCTGAGCCGGTCGAACAGGAAGCTCCGCACGGTCTCGACATGCCCGGGTGCCGCCCGCTCCAGGACGGCGAAGCCCTCGTCGGTCAGTGCCGCGATGCTGCCCCGCTTGTCGTAGCGGCAGGCCTCGCGCCGCACCATGCCGTCCTTCTCCAGTCGCGTCACCGCGTAGGTCAGCCGGCTGCGCGTGATCTTCAGCCGCTCGGCGAGATCGGTCATGCGCAGCCGCCGTTCCGGGGACTCCGACAGGACGGACAGGATGGAGTAGTACAGATGCGGCATGCCGGCGTCCTGCTGGAGCTGCCGGTCGATCGCGTCCTCCAGGAGCAGCGAGGCGGCGATGTAGGCGCGCCAGGCGCGCTGCTCCTCGGGGGTGAGCCAGCGAGTCGTCATGCCGCCAGTGTAGGTTTGTTTCAAACTTGAACCAAGCCCTGCCCAGTCCGCCGTCCCGACCAGCCGCGGAGCGTCGATGCCCCACCCGTACGTCCTGCTGTCCGCCGCCGTCTCCCTCGACGGCTACCTGGACGACACCGGACCCGAACGCCTGCTCCTGTCCAGCCCGGCCGACTTCGACCGGGTCGACGAGGTGCGGGCGTCCGTCGACGCGATCCTGGTCGGCGCCGGGACGATCCGCGCCGACAACCCGCGGCTCCTGGTCAACTCCGTGGAGCGGCGCGCCGCCCGCACCGCCGCCGGTCTGCCGGAGTACCCCCTCAAGGTCACCGTCAGCGGCACGGGCGAGCTCGACCCGGACGCCCGCTTCTGGCACACCGGCGGCGAGAAGGTCCTCTACACCACCGACCAGGGCGCCGAGCGCGCCCGCGCCCTCGGCCTCGCCACCGACGTCGTGGCCCTCGGCCCCGGCCTCGACTGGCGGCGGCTCCTCACCCATCTGCACGACGTGCGGGGCGTACGGCGGCTCATGGTCGAGGGCGGCGGCCTGATCCACACCCAGCTCCTCACCCAGGGCCTCGCCGACGAACTCCAGCTGGTCCTCGCCCCGCTCTTCGTGGGCGACCCCAATGCGCCCCGCCTCTTCGGTCCCGGCGGCTACCAGCCCGGCCGGCTCCGGCTGCTGGAGACCCGGCGGATCGAGGACGTCGTCCTGATGCGCTACGAACCGACCGCCCCGGGCACCGGCCCCCTCCCGGTCGCCGCCGACCACCACTGGCTGGCCCGCGCCTGCGCACTGGCGGAGCAGTGCCCGCCCTCGGACACGGCGTTCAGCGTGGGCGCGGTGGTGGTCGCGGCCGACGGCACCGAACTGGCCCGCGGTCACTCGCGCGAGGGCGGCGACCCGGTCGTGCACGCCGAGGAGGCGGCCCTGGCCAAGATCGACCCGGCCGACCCGCGGCTCCCCGGCGCGACGGTCTACAGCAGCCTGGAGCCGTGCGCCCGCCGCGCCTCCCGTCCCGCACCCTGCGCCCGGCTGATCCTCGACGCGGGCGTACGGCGGGTCGTCACGGCCTGGCGGGAGCCGGACACATTCGTGGCCGCGGCCGACGGCAGCGGTGTCCTCGCCGCGGGGGGAGTGCAGGTCGTCGTCCTGCCCGAGCACGAGGAGCGGGCCAAGGCCCCGAACCGCCACCTGTCGCCCTGAGTGCGGGCCGATCGGCCCCACAGATCCTGCGCCCGTGCCGCCTCCGGGTCACGCTGCCTCAAAGCCCTTACGACAGAGCGGAGGCAGTGGGCATGCGCGCGATGGGGAGACGACCTTCGGCGGCGTTCCTGCTCGTGCCTCTGCTCACCGCGCTCGCCCTCCTCGTCTCCTCCTGCGGGTCCGCCGGTCCGGACGCCCGCACCATGGGCCCGGCCCTGCCCGCCGACGCCCCCTTCACCCACCCGGCGTCCTCGTCGACAGGGCCCAGCTGGACGCCGTGCGGGAGCACGTCACCGCCGGGAGGCAGCCCTGGCTGAAGGCGTACCTCGACATGCGGGACAGCAGATACGGCTCGTACCGGCACCGGGCGAAGCCGTACGGGACCGTCGTCCGCCCGGACGGTGACCCGGAGGGACGCGGCTGCGCGGAGGAGCGCGCGGACGCCCTGGCCGCCTACACGCAGGCCCTCCTCTTCAGCGTCACCGGCCGGCGGCAGCACGCCGAGAAGGCCCGGCAGATCATGGACGCCTGGTCGGGCACGCCGCGCCGGCACACCGGGGCGAACGCCGTGGTGCAGGCCGACTGGACCGGGTCGGTCTGGGCCCGGGCCGGGGAGATCGTCCGGCACACGCGCGGCGGGCGCTGGCCCGCCGCTCGGGTCCAGCGCTTCGAGGGCATGCTGCGCACCGCCCATCTCCCCGAAGTCGCCGCGACGGACCCGGACTTCACCGGGTCCTGGGACCTGGTGGCGACCGACGCGGTCATCACCATCGCCGTCTTCCTCGACGACCACCGGGCCTTCGGCCACGCACTGGAGCGCTTCCGGGAGCGCGTGCCTGCCTACTTCCACCTGGAGCAGGACGGACCCGCGCCGCTGACCGTGCCGGGCTCCGGCGTCGCCACGCCGCGGCGGATGACGGCGTACTGGCCCGGGCAGGCCACGTACCGGGACGGCGTCGCCCAGGAGACCTGCCGCTCCTTCCGGCACGTCGGCGTCTCCCTCGCCGCCACCGCCCACATCGCCGAGACGGCCTGGCACCAGGGCGTCGACCTCTACGGCGAGGTCAAGGACCGGCTGACGGCCGCGCTCGCCCTGCACGCCCGGCACGAGCTGGGCGCACGCGCACCCGCGTGGCTGTGCGGCGGCCGTGTCGAGCGGAACCTCGGGCCCCATCTGGAGGTCGCCCTCAACCACTTGGAGGGCCGCCTCGGCGCGTCCGTCCCGGCCGCCCGCAAGCCGGCCGTACGGACCCGGCCGGCCGGCACCGACGGCCTGTTCACCGCCTGGGAGACCCTCACCCACGCGGGCCGCCCGGGCGGCTGAGCAGCGGGTGTGCGCGAGCTGTCCCGCGGATGGCGTACACTGGTGTCACAACGACGCGGGGTGGAGCAGCTCGGTAGCTCGCTGGGCTCATAACCCAGAGGTCGCAGGTTCAAATCCTGTCCCCGCTACTGAAGGCCGAGGGCCGGAATCCGAAAGGGTTCCGGCCCTCGGTGCATTTCCCGAAACCTCCCTCACTGTCGGTGAGCGAACCACGTCACTCCGCATAACAACTGACACACCGTCAGAACTCAGTAGTCACTTGCGAGGCGGCCAACTCGCCCGATTTGGGCCGGTCGTGACAGGTAAGTCCGCGCGAAAAAGGTTAATGATCAAGCGGAATCGCTGGAATACACACCGCGCCTCCATTAACGTTCGATAACGCAGCGCGGTCGTCCCAGCCGTCACAGAAGGCGGCTCCGTGCGCACGCGCCGAATCCCGAAAGGGAACCGGGGAACCACCACTTGGGGTGAATCGGGCGAATATCGCCGTGGAAGCACGGTTGGTATACGCGCGTAGGAGACCTTCCTGCTCCGAACCCGTCAGCTAACCCGGTAGGCGAGAAGGAAGGAAAGGAGTACGCCCACGTGGCGTCCAACCGGCCTGCCCCCGCGGCCCCGTTCGCGCAGAACCAGCGCGACACCGAAACCTTCGGCTACGGCGGTCAGCGCCCCGACGAGGGCCCGTTCCAGGAGTGGAACCCCACCGCGGAGTCCATCCGTCCCGTCCGCGGCCGGCATCGCGTCACCAAGCAGCGCGGCGGAGGACTCGCCCGCAGCTCCACCGTCCTGGGCGTCGGCGTCATAGCCGCCGTGGGCGCCGGCGGCATGGCCAGCGCCCAGACCGGCAAGCCGCCGGTGTCGATCTCCGTGCCGGACCTTCCCTCGGTGGGTTCCCTCATCTCGGACGACGACACCCCCCAGGGCTCCGCGACTCCGCTCAGCAGCCTCGGCACCGCCACGGCGGACACCGAGCAGGGCGGCGCCGGCGCCGGTGAGGCGCTGCGCGCCCGGATCATGGCCCAGGTCGAGCACCAGCAGGACCAGATCGAGACCAAGGCCGCCGAGGAAGCCGCGGCCGCCGCCGAGAAGGCCGCCAAGGAAGCCGCCGCCAAGGCGGAGGAGGAGGCCAAGGCCAAGGCCGCCGAGGCCAAGCGCAAGGCGGAGGAGGAGGCCCGGAAGAAGGCCGAGGCCGAGCGGCTCGCCGCCCTCGCCAAGCAGTACACGCTGCCCACCTCCTCGTACACCATCACCTCGACCTTCGGCCAGGCCGGCGCCTACTGGTCCTCCGGCTACCACACCGGCCTGGACTTCGCCGCGCCCACGGGTACCCCCATCAAGGCGGTGCACAGCGGCACCATCACCGAGGCCGGCTGGAACGGGTCGTACGGCTACAAGACCGTCCTCACCCTCGATGACGGCACGGAGATCTGGTACGCGCACCAGTCCTCCATCGGCGTCAGCGTCGGCCAGAAGGTCAACACGGGCGACGTCATCGGCCGCGTGGGCGCCACCGGCAACGTCACCGGCGCCCACCTCCACCTCGAGGTCCACTCCGGCGGATCCAGCAGCGGGATCGACCCGCTGGCCTGGCTGCGCGGCAAGGGGCTCACCCCCTGACGGGCGACCGCCCCTCGAACACCGGTGGTTTCCGCTTCTCCTGAGCACCGGCGGCCTTGATGACGACCCCCCGACGTCAGGGCTGCCGGTTTCCGGCGGGCGGCGGTGCCGGCGGGTGGGGCGCGCGAGGTGTCCGCCCGGTGTTCACGGGGGCTGCGCGTCCGCCTTCTGGGGAGCTTCGCGTCCGCGTTTACGGGAGCTTTGCGTCCGCCGTGGAATGAGCGGCTTCCGCACGGGCGTTGACACGGAGCATGACTTCTCTGCGCAAACTCGGCTCCTCCGACCTCGAGGTCTTCCCGCTCGCCCTCGGCGGCAACGTCTTCGGCTGGACCGCCGACGAGGACCAGTCGTTCGCCGTCCTCGACGCCTACACGGCCGCCGGCGGCAACTTCGTCGACACCGCCGACGTCTACTCGGCCTGGGCCGAGGGCAACCAGGGCGGTGAGTCCGAGACCGTCCTCGGCAAGTGGCTCCGGGCGCGCGGCAACCGCGCGGATGTCGTCGTCGCCACGAAGGTCAGCCAGCACCCCGAGTTCCAGGGCCTGTCCGCCGCCAACATCAAGGCCGCCGCCGACGCCTCCCTGCGCCGCCTCGGCACCGACTACATCGACCTCTACTACACGCACTACGACCGGCCCGACGTGCCGGTGGACGAGATCATCGGCGCCCTCGACGAACTCGTGAAGGCCGGGAAGGTGCGGCACATCGCCGCCTCCAACATCTCGGCGGAGCGGCTGCGGGCGTCCCTGGAGTTCTCCGACCGCGAGGGGCTCGCCCGGTATGTGGCCCTCCAGCCCCACTACAACCTGGTCTCCCGCGACACCTACGAGGGCGAGCTCCAGGACCTCGCCGAGCGGACCGGGCTCGCGGCCGTCCCGTATTACGCGCTCGCGTCCGGCTTCCTCACGGGCAAGTACCGGCCCGGTACGACCGTCGACAGCGCGCGGGCGGGGGGCGCGGCCAAGCACCTGGAGACCGAGCGGGGGCGGCGGGTGCTCGACGCCCTGGACGAGGTCGCCGGGGCGCATGACGTCCCCGTGGCCACGGTGGCTCTGGCCTGGCTCGCCGCGCAGCCGACGGTGGCGGCTCCGATCGCCTCCGCGCGGACGGTGGAGCAGCTGCCCGCGCTGCTGGGAGTGGGCGAGCTGACGCTCTCGGACGCGGAGGTGGAACGACTCACGGAGGCTTCCGCCTGAGGCGGGTCGTCGGGCTGCGGGGCCTGGGGCGGGTCGTCGGGCTCTAGGAGCGGTAGGGGTTGTACGCGGGGTACGGCGTCGGCTGGTGGCCGTAGCCGTACGCCCCGTACACCGGCCAGGGCGGGGCCGCCACCGGGACCGGCGGGGCCGTGATCCGGGCCGCGTGATCCAGCGCGGGGCGGGCCGTCTCCCGGCGCCGCCACAGTTCGTCGAGGAGTTCCCGCTCCCGGACGACGAAGTCGGCGCCGGCCCGGCCGCGGCGGGCCCGGTGCCGCAGGAACGCCAGGGACGTCGCGTACGCCTCGTACCGCGTCACCTCCCGCGCCGCGGCCTTCCCGGCGTGCCGGCGGGCGTACTGGCGGGCGATCCGCCGGGCCCGCATCGAGCCGAGCGCGTACGGCTCCGCCGGGGTCAGCCACCCGGCCACGGCGTACGCGGGCAGCTCCTCCCGCACGGTCCTGAGCTCCCGCTGCCGCGTCCAGATCACCAGCCAGGTCAGCAGCCCGAAAATGGGCACCATGAACGCCGCGTAGACGGCGAAGAAGCCGTACTCCCCGAACGCCGACGAGCCGTTCCACATCGCGTGCATGCCCATCGCGAGCAGTAGCCCGGAGAGCGGGACGCCGACGCGGCGGACAGGCCCGCGGTCCGCCGAGAGCGCGGCGATGCCGAAGCCGATGCCGGTCAGGACGGTGAAGAGCGGGTGCGCGAACGGCGACATGACGATGCGCACGAAGAAGGTCGCCGCCGTGACGGAGGCGATGCCGGTGTGACCGGCGAGCTGGTCGGTGCCGAAGGCGGTGCCCAGGTAGAGGATGTTCTCCGTGAACGCGAAGCCGGTGGCGGTGACACCGGCTATGACGACTCCGTCGACGATGCCGGTGAAGTCGCGGCGGCGGAAGAGGAAGACCAGTAAGACGGCCGCCGCCTTGGCCGACTCCTCCACCACGGGGGCTATGACGGTCGCGCCGAGGGTGTCCGCGCCGGCCGGGTCCGCGGTCGCCGTCGCTATCCATCTCGTCGCGAAGCTGTTGGCGACGATCGCTATCAGCGCCGCCGCGCAGGCGCCCCAGGCGAAGGAGAACACCAGGTTCCGCCAGGGGCCCGGCTCGACCCGGTCCAGCCAGCGGAACGCGGCTATCAGCAGGGGCACCGGGAGGACGGCCAGCCCGAGCCCCACCAGGAACCCCTCCGTGCCGGTCTCCTCACGGACCAGGGCGAGGATGACGAGGCCGGAGAGCGTGAGGAGCGTGGTCGCCGCGCCGTAGCGCACCCAGGGGCGCTGCCACCAGTGGGCGTGCCGCAGGGCGCCGGCGGTGGGGGCGCCGACCGTGGGCACGCCGTCGGTGGGGCCGCTGGGGTACGACGGGTGTGGGGGGCAGGTGGCCACGGCATTGACCCTAACGACGGAGGGGCGCTGTCCGCAGGCGGAGACGGCCGGGTGCGGTCAGGCGCCGGTGGGGGGTTGGTCCACGTGCTGTACGCGACGGAACAGGAGGTCGTTCACGACATGTCCCTTGTCCAGTCCCTGGCCCTCGAAACGGGTCAGGGGCCGGAAGTCGGGGCGCGGTGCGAAACCGCCGTCCGCCTGGGTGTTCTCGAAGTCGGGGTGTGCCGTGAGGACGTCGAGCATGTGTTCGGCGTACGGTTCCCAGTCGGTGGCGCAGTGCAGGACGGCGCCGGGCTTGAGGCGGGTGGCGGCCAGCGTCAGGAAGGCCGGCTGGATGAGCCTGCGCTTGTGGTGCCGCTTCTTGGGCCAGGGGTCGGGGAAGTAGACGCGCAGGCCGTCGAGGGAGTCCGGGGCGAGCATCTCGCGGAGCAGGATGATCGCGTCGCCGTTGGCGACCCGGATGTTGGACAGGCCGTTCCGGTCGGCGAGATTGAGCAGGTTGCCCTGGCCGGGGGTGTGGACGTCGACGGCGAGGATGTTGGTGGTGGGGTCGGCGGCGGCCATCTGGGCGGTGGCCTCGCCCATGCCGAAGCCGATCTCCAGGACGACGGGGTTGTCGTTGCCGAACAGCTCGGGCAGGTCGAGGGTGCGGCTGCCGTCGATGTCGAGGCCCCACTTGGGCCACAGCCGCTGCAGGGCGTCGGCCTGACCGGCTGTGACCCGGCTCCGCCGGGGCTGGAAACTCCGGATCCGCCGCTCGAAGTGCGACCCGGCGGGGTCGGCCTTCGGCCCGTCGGGGAAACGCGGCTCTCCCTTGGCCCGGGTGTGCCGGAGGGAGACACCGGGGGTGGAGGGCTGGTGCGGGGTTTCAGGGGTGTTCACGGAGTCAGACACAGTGAGGTCGATTTTACGGCCGGTGGGTGGGGGTGCGCGTAGCGCCTAGTCGCCGGGTGGTGGGTCGGGGCCGCGCCGGGGGGTGTCCGTCCTCGGAACGGCGCGATGGGGTTGGATACCGACTCGCTGTTCGTTGACGCGCCAACCGCTGCGGGCTCGCTCTGGCTCAGCTGCGGGCAATCGTGCCGCTAAGGGCGGCACGGGTGGGCGGTGGGGGTCCCCCTGCTCGAGCGAAGCCGAGAGCTTGGGGGAGCCCGTTCCGCCGGGTTGCGGACCCATCCGGCCCCGGCGCCGACGCCGAGCACCCGGCATGCTCACAACGCGCTCAACGCCCTGCGTGCCACCTCCCTGCCGATCGGCAAGGACGCCGTAGCGGCAGGAGACGGCGCGTTCAGCACATGCACCGTGCGTGGGCCCTCGCGGATCAGGAAGTCGTCCACCAGCGTGCCGTCCCGCAGGACGGCCTGCGCGCGCACACCCGCCGCCGTCGGCACCAGGTCGTCCTCGGACACTCCGGGCAGCAGCCTGCGCACCGCCTCCGTGAACGCCCCCTTGGACAGGGAGCGGCGCAGCTCGCCCGCCCCGTACCGCCAGTGCCGGCGGGCGATGTGCCAGGAGCCGGGCCAGGTCAGCGTCGACCCGAGCTCCCGCCAGCGGACCGTGCCCCAGCCGTACCCCTCGCGGGCCAGGGCCGGCACCGCGTTGGGACCGATGTGGACACCGCCGTCGATACCGCGCGTGAGGTGCACCCCGAGGAAGGGGAACGCCGGATCGGGGACGGGGTACACCAGCCCCCGGACCAGCTCCGGCCGGGCCAGCTCGTAGTACTCGCCCCGGAATGGCACGATCCGCACCTCCGGCTCGTCCCCGGTGAGCCGGGCGATCTCGTCGCAGTGCAGACCCGCGCAGTTCACCAGGACCCGCCCGCGTACGACGTCCCCGGCGGCCGTGAGCACCGCGACCCCCCGCTCGGGGCGGCGGTCGACGCGGACGACCCGCGTGCCGTACCGGATCTCCGCGCCCGAGCCGTGCGCCAGCTGGCGTGCGACCGCGACGAAGTCGCAGATGCCGGTCGTGCCGACGTGTATCGCGGCGAGGCCCCGCACCTCCGGCTCGTACTCCGTGATCTGGGGCGCGCCCAGCTCCCGCACCGGAATGCCGTTCTCCCGGCCGCGCTGCACGAGCGCGTGCAGCCGGGGCAGCTCGGAGCGGTCGGTCGCGACGATCAGCTTGCCGGTGACCGCGTGCGGGATGCCGTACTCGGCGCAGAACTTGACCATCTCGGCGGCGCCCCGCACGGCGTAGCGCGCCTTGAGGGAGCCGGGGCGGTAGTAGATGCCGCTGTGGATGACGCCGCTGTTGCGGCCGGTCTGGTGCCGGGCCGGGCCCGGTTCCTTCTCCAGGACGGTGACACGTGTGCCCGGTGCGGCGCGTGTGATCGCGTACGCCGTCGACAGGCCGACGATTCCGCCGCCGATCACCAGCACGTCACAGTCGTATGCGGTCCGCACCCGCACCACCTCCCACTACCGATAGTGCACTGCGCCACTGACAGCGCCTTCAAACGCGCGGACGGGCAGGAGGCAGGTACATGCTCAGGCGGGAGCCATCAGCAGCGGCCTGGCGCGCTCGCGGAGCTCCACCACCCGTGGCTCGTCCCCGTACGGTTCCAGCCGGTGGAGGAGGTCCTTCACGTACTCCGTCGTACGGGCCGACGAGATGCGCCCGGCGACCTCCACCGCCCGCACGCCCTGCTCGCACGCCGCGTCCAGGTTGCCCGACTCCAGTTCGGCCACGGCCGACACGACGAGGCGCAGGCCGTGCGAGCGGACGAACTCCTCCGTCGGCTTCGACAGGGCCTGCTCCGTGAAGCGGCGGACCTGGCGGGGTGCCTTCAGGTCGCGGTAGCACTCGGCCGCGTCGGCGGCGAAACGGTCGTAGGAGTAGAAGCCGAGCCAGCTCGGGTCGTTGTCGCCGGGGCGGGCCCGCTCCAGCCAGCTCTCGGCGGCCTTCAGGGCACCCCCGGCCGCCTGGGCGTCACCGGCACGCGCGTGTGCCCGGGCCTCGACGAGGCGGAAGAAGCTCATGGTGCGGGCCGTCGCCAGGCCGCGGTTGCGTTCCAGAGCGGCCTGGGCGAGGTCCACGCCCTCGTCGCCGAAGCCCCGGTAGGTGGCCTGGAGGGACATGGAGGCCAGGACGTAGCCCCCGAGGGGGACGTCCGCCGCCGCGCGGGCCAGGCGCAGGGCCTGGATGTAGTAGCGCTGGGCCGCTTCCTGCTGGCCCGTGTCGAAGGCCATCCAGCCGGCGAGCCGGGTGAGTTCGGCGGAGGCGCCGAAGAGGGCCCGGCCGACCTCGTCCGAGTAGGAGCCGAGCAGGAGCGGGGCGGCCTCCACCCTTAAGCACTCGGGGACCATCGACGAACGCCAGTCGCCGCCGCCGTACTTGGAGTCCCAGCGCCGCGCGTCCTCGGCGGCCTCCCGCAGCTTCTGCACATCACTGTGGCCGACTTTGAGCGGTGCGCCGGAGCCCTCACCGGGGCCCACGTCACGCGCGACCGAACTGTCGGCCGGGGTTATCAGCCATCGCGAGGCGGGCGTCGCGTACGCGCTCACCGCGAACGATCCGGCGAGCGACTGCCAGATGCCGCCGGAACCGGCGCGGCGGCCCGCGAGGTCGAGGCGGTACAGCTCCGTCGCGGACTTCACCGCCTGGCCGACGTCGCGCGGGAAGGCGAGGCCGACCTCGGGCGCGGGGTCGGCGTCCGCCAGGCCGATCTCGTGGAGCGGGACCGGGCGGCCGAGCTTCTGGCCGATGGCGGCGGCGATGAGGTGCGGCGCCGCACCCTGCGGCACCATGCCCTTCGACACCCAGCGCGCCACCGACGTCTTGTCGTAGCGAAGCGTCAGTCCTCGCTGAGCGCCAAGATCGTTGACGCGCCGCGCGAGGCCTGCGTTGCTGATTCCCGCGAGGGCGAGAACGGCGCCGAGTTTTTCGTTCGGCCCGCGTTGCTCCCTGGACATGCGCCACCCCTCGACACAGACGGCTGCCGTGCTGGCATAACCACGCGGCATTCGTAAACCCAGCGTAGTTCGCCGCATCCCAAGCGTTAAGGGGCATTGTTCCGGTTGGCGGGATTGTGGTCCGTACTGAAGTGCGGTTCAGATACAGCCAGTTGCGGCGTGCTCCCGCTGTGTGGCCGTGCGCCTGTCCGTGCGCTCTTCTCCGGCCACCACGGGAGCGGTTCCATGGTCCTGCGTGGGTCGGCCCGCTGTACTGGATCCAGTGGGCTGGGGGACACCGCCGCCTCCATCCCCGCGGGCGGCGGAACGGTCCGGGAGGCGCGCCTCGTCTCCCGGACTGCGCGACCGCGCGGTGGTGGGCGGAGCCTGTACGGAGAGTGTTCGACGCTGCGTGCGTATCAGCGAATTGGCCGAAAATCGACCCCGTCATTGACGGGGTATCAGGGCTCCGACCACGGCAGTTGAGGGCGCATCGGGCGTGCTGGAGGCGCGTTTCGGGGGCGCATTCGCGTCGCAGTCGTACGGGAGACATGTCGCTGGCGGGTCTTGCCTCGTGGCCGGATGGTCGCGTAGTGGTGCCGTGGCCGCGCTCCTCCCCTTTTCCTCTCTTCGGGTCGTCCCGTCTTGTGTCGTACGGGAGTTCGGCGCGGTCCCGGAGGCATGAGCGGCTCCGCCGGGGCGCATTCGGCGGAGCGCAAGCGGCGCGGGCACCCTCTGGAGCGCTTCCTTCATGGCAGCATGGTGAACCGGTTCGTACGGTGCACTGGTTGTCCACAGCCTGTGGAGGCGGCGATGCGGTGGTTGGTGGGATGGAGCAGCACCGCCGCGGGAGCCGTCGCTGCCGGTTCGGCGGGGGCCACCGGGCACGACGGTGAGACGCTGCACCCGGTGGGGTCCCAACTCCTGTGGGGCGACCCCGATCCCCTGTGGGCCGTCGGCGACTGGCGCCCCGACGAGGTGCGGGTCGTGGCGGCCGACGACCGCACCCGTATCGCCGTCCTCGGCATCTGCGGCGCCACCGACGAGCAGCTGCGCGTCGCCCTGTTCGCCGCGCGCGGCGGGGCACTTCGGCACCTGACCGCCTGGTCCGGGAGCTACACCGCGATCGTGCAGGTCGGCAGGAGGATCACCGTCTGCGGTGATCTCGCGGGCGCGCGGCCGGTGTTCTACACGCCCTGGGCCGGCGGCACGGCGTACGCGACGGCCGCGCTGCCGCTGGCCGACCTCATCGAGGCCAACCTCGACTTCGGGCACCTCGCCGCGCTGCTGGCCGCCCCCGACGTGCCCGCCGCGCTCCACGACTCCACGCCGTACGACGGCGTGAAGCGCATTCCGCCGGGGCATGCCCTCATCCTGCGCGCCGGGGCGCGGGAGGTCGCCGGGTACGAGCCCGTCGCCTCGCTGGCGGTCGCCGCTCCGCCGGCCGATCCCGACAGCGCGGTCGACGCCGTGCGCGACGCCCTCGTGGAGGCCGTACGGACGCGGCTGTCCGCGCCGCGGCACGTCCCCGGAGCGGACATCGACCCCGGGCCCGTGCCCGGCATGGGACCCGCCGAGCGGCGTGCCGCGCGCGGGATGCCGGTGCCGGGGATCGGGGCCGACCTGTCCGGCGGGCCGGCCTCGGGGACGCTGGCGCTGCTGGCCGCGGGGCTGCCCGGGATGCCGGGCACCGTGCTGGGCCACGGCACGGGCGCGGGGGAGCGGCTGCTGGCCGTCACGTTCAACGACCTCGCCGTCGCGGGGCGCGAGGCCGAACTGGAGCGGGCCGGGGCGCTGGCGGCGAACCCGCGGCTGCACCACGTGGTCGTGGCGGGCGGCGAGGAGACCCTGCCGTACGCCGACCTCGACGGTCCGCTGACCGACGAGCCCGGGCCGTCCCTGGTGTCGGCGGCCCGGCACCGGGCGCGGCTGGCGTCCGGCAGCGCGGACCACTTCACGGGGTACGGCGCGCGCCAGGTCCTGGACGCCCATCCCGCGCGGCTGGCCGACCTGCTCATGGACCGCAAGCGGCGCCATCTGGTCCGGCCGGTCGCCGCGCTGGCCAAGGCGGACGGGTCGGTGCTGGTCCCCGCGCGCGTGTACGCGGCGGCGCGGCGGCTGTCCCGTACGCCGTACCGGGCCGGGCTGGAGTCCCTGGCCGAACGCCTCCTCGACCACCGGTCGGACGACGGCCTCGACGCGCCCGGCGGGGCGGTGGAGGCCTCGCTCGCCGCGCTGACCTGGGGCAGACCCGGGCCGGCGGCGCGCTGGCTGACGGGTGAGGCGCTCGCTGAAGTATCGGTTCGCCTTCAGGCGTCGACGCACCGGTCGGAACTGGTGGGGCCGGGGCAGCGGCCGGGCGACTTCCGCGCGCGGGCGACGCTGGCGCGGCACGCGGCGGACCTGCGGGTGTTGGAGCAGGCCGCGGAGATCCGCTTCCAGCGGCTGCACGCGCCGTTCCTCGACAACCAGGTCGTGCGCGCCGCGCGGGTGCTGCCCGAGGCGTTGCGGGTGCGGCCGGGGGCCCGGGCCGCGATCCTGCGGACGGTGCTGGAGGGGGCCGGAGTCCGGGAGCTGCCGGCCGGGTGGGGCGCGCCGACCCAGGGGATGGCGGCGGCCGCGGCGCGTACGGGGCTGCGGGTGGCGGCGGACTCGCTGGTCACGCTCTTCGACACGCCGCTGCTGGCGGAGGCCGGGCTGGTCGAGGCCCGGGTGGTCCGCAAGGCCCTGCGGGGCGCGGCGGCGGGGGAGCCCCTCCCCCTGGACGGCCTCGCCGACCTGGTCTCCCTGGAGCTGTGGCTCCGCCGCCTGCTGGCCCGCCGCGGCACGTGCTGGACGGGAACACCGGCACGCCAGCGGGCGGTACCGGCGGGGATCGCGCCGCAGCGGGGGGCGTTGGGGGCGTCTGCCTCCGGCGGTTGAGCCGGGGTGCCTGCGGCGGCCCGTGGCTGCTTCGGTGGGGGTGCGCGTTTTCGCCCTCTCGCCGGTTGTGGGTCGGGGCCGCGCCGGGGGGTGTCCGTCCTCGGAACGGCGCGATGGACCCACTCACCGACTGACTGGCGTTGACGCGCCAACCGCTGCGGGCGGACACCCCCCGACACGTCCCCTTGCGTCGTCCGGCGGCTGCGGGTGCGTAGGGGCGGGCGGTGCGCCCGTCCCGCCTAGCCGCGGGCATCGTGCCGCTGGGGCGGCACGGGTGGGCGGTGGGGGCCCCTGCTCGAGCGAAGCCGAGAGCTTGGGGGAGGCACCCCGTTCCGCCGGGCTGCGGACCCACCCGGCCCCAGCAGCAACACCGAGCACCCCTCAACAGGCCCAGGCAACGGCCCCCAAAAAAACCCGGCCCTCACACCAACCCCGGACACAATGACCCCGTGCGGTACAGAATCCTGGGCATCACCGAGGCACACGACGAGCACGGCAAGGCCGTACCCCTCGGCGGCCCCCGCCTCCGCGCCCTGCTCACCGCCCTCGCCCTGCGCCCCTCCCGGGTCACGACACCCGGGACCCTGATCGACGAAATCTGGGCCGACGACCCGCCGCAGGACGCCCCCGCCGCACTCCAGGCCCTCATCGGCCGACTCCGCCGAGCCCTCGGCAAGGACGCCGTGTCCTCCGAGACCGGCGGCTACCGCCTCGCGGCCACCCACGACGACATCGACCTCTTCGTCTTCGAACGGCTCGTCCGGCAGGGCACCGACGCTCTCGCCGCAGACGACCCCGCCCGCGCGGAACGGCACCTCGACGCCGCCCTCGCCCTCTGGCGCGGTGCCGCCCTCGCCGACCTGCCCGACCGCTCCGCCGCCACCCGCCCGGAGGCGACCCGGCTGGAGGCGATCCGGGCCCGTGCCGAGGCCAGGCTGCGGCTCGGCCGCGCGCAGGACGTCGTACCGGAACTGCGCGAACTGACCGTCGTCCACCCGTACGACGAACCGCTGCACGCCCTGCTGATCCGCGCCCTGCGCGACTCGGGCCGCGAGGCCGACGCCCTCGCCGCGTACGAGTCCGCCCGCCGCGCCCTCGCCGAGGGCCTCGGCGCCGACCCGGGGCCCGAGCTGCGCGCCCTCCACGCCGAGCTGCTCGGTTCGGACGCGAGGGAGGGGCGACCCGCGCCCGCTCCGCCCGAGCGCACGGGCAACATCCGTCCGCGTCTGACCTCTTTCGTCGGCCGGGAACCCGAGATCGACGCCATCCGTTCCGATCTGCACAGGGCCCGTCTCGTCACCCTCACCGGACCGGGCGGCTCTGGAAAGACCCGTCTCGCCGAGGAAGCCGCCGTCGGGCTTCCGCAGGCGTGGCTGGCCGAGCTCGCCCCGCTCGACCGGCCGGAGGCGGTGCCGGGAGCGGTGGTCAGCGCGCTCGGTCTGCGCGAGACCGTGCTGATGACCAGCGAGCTCACGGCCGTGCAGGACGACCCCGTCGCCCTGCTCGTGGAGTACTGCGCCCCGCGCAGCCAGCTGCTGATCCTTGACAACTGCGAGCATGTCATCGGCGCCGCC
The DNA here is from genome assembly GCF_964272415.1 of Streptomyces sp. SudanB52_2052. NCBI lineage: Bacteria > Bacillati > Actinomycetota > Actinomycetes > Kitasatosporales > Streptomycetaceae > Streptomyces > Streptomyces sp. SudanB52_2052. The sequence goes on from NZ_OZ186796.1 coordinate 4,868,870, forward strand.
GCCCACCTCGCCGAGACCCTGCTGACCCGCTGCCCGGGGCTCACGATCCTCGCCACCAGCAGGGAACCCCTGGGCGTGCCCGGGGAGGTGGTGCGGCCGGTCGAGCCGCTGCGGCCGGACCACGCCCGCCGGCTGTTCGCGGAGCGCGCCGCCGCCGTCCGTCCCGACGCGGACGCCGTGCTCCGCGACGAGCAGGCGGTCGCGGAGATCTGCCGGCGGCTGGACGGCCTGCCCCTCGCCATCGAGCTGGCGGCGGCCCGGCTCCGGCTCCTCACGCCCCGGCAGATCGCCGACCGGCTCGACGACCGCTTCCGCCTCCTCACCTCCGGGAGCCGTACGGTCCTGCCCCGCCAGCAGACCCTGCGCGCCGTCGTCGACTGGTCGTGGGACCTGCTCGACGAGGCCGAGCGCAGCGTGCTGTGCGAGGTGTCGGTGTTCGCGGGCGGCTGGGACCTCGCCGCGGCCGAGGCGGTGTGCGGCGGGCCCGCCGCCGAGCTGCTCGGGGCGCTCGTCGACAAGTCCCTCGTCGTGGCGGCCCCCTGCGCGCGGGACGGCTCGGGCGGCATGCGCTATCGCCTGCTGGAGACCATTCACGAGTACGCCGTCGAGCGCGCCGCCGAGGTCCCGTCGCTGCGCGCCGAGGCCGAGCAGCGGCACCGCGCGTGGGTGCGCGCGCTGGTCGAGCGGGCCGCTCCGCTGCTGCGCTCCGCCGGTCAACTGCCCTGGATCTCCCGCCTGGAGACAGAGCTGGACAACATCCGCGCGGCCCTCGACCGGGCCCTCACCGCCGGGGCCGAGGCGGAGGCCGGTTCCCTCGCCGTGGCCATGGGCTGGTTCTGGTGGCTGCGCAACTACCGGCAGGAGGGCGTGGAGTGGCTGGAGCGGACCCTGCGCCTGGGAGCGGCACTCGACAGCGGCGTTCGCCGGCCGTCCGGGGAGGAGCCGGGCCTGCCCGACCCCGTCGACCATTTCCTCGCCGCGCCGGACGGGGAGGCGGGGCATCCGCTGCACGCCCTGCGGATGGATCTGCGCATGCTGCACCTGTTCTTCCTGGCCGAAGCGGGGCCCCTGCAGGAGTTCCTGGACCGGCGGCGGCCGTACGTGGAGCGGGTGTCGGAGTTCTTCGGAGAGGGCGGACCGCAGGCGGCCCGGATCCCGGGACTCATCTGGCCGATGATCCGCACCTTCGCGAGCGGCCAGGCCGACCAGGGCGTCCTCCGGGGCGTGATGGACACGGCCGTCGCCAACTGCCGCGCCCATGGCGGGGACTGGGAGATCGCCGTCGCCCTGATGTTCCGCACCCACATGGTCGTCGACGCGCCGGGCGACCTGGCCGGCGTCGACGACGACCTGGCGGAGCTGCGGGTCCTCAGCCGCCGCGTCGGTGACCGCTGGCTGCGGGCCCAGGTGTGCAGCGCGGCCGGTGAGGCCGCCATGGCACGCAGCGCTTTCGAGGAGGCCGAGGGGGAGTACGAGGAGGCGCTGCGGCTCGCCTACGAGGTGGGCGCGTACACCGAGTCGCCGTTCCTGATCGCCCGGCTCGCCGAGATCGCCTACCGGGCGGGCGACCGCCCGGCCGCGCTGGCGGCGCTGGACGAGGCGAGTGCCGCGGCCGACCGGTACGGCGTGGCGGACTCCAAGGCGTTCGTCCTGCTGCTGCGCGCCCAGATGGCGTCCGAGGACGGGCACACGGCCCGGGCGCGCGAGCTGTGCGAGGCGGCGCGCGCGGCGGCAGAGCGCGGCACTCCGCCGCCGCAGTTCATGGTGATGCTGCAGCTGATCGACGCAGTGATCACGGCGGACGAGTCGGGCCCGGAGACCGCCCTGCCCAAGCTGGCCGGAGCCCTCCGCGAAGCCGTCGACAAGCGGTGCTCGGACACGATCCGGGCCACGGTCGCGGACGGCGGGGCGGCGCTGCTGGCCGACCTCGGCGACTTCCCGCGCGCGGTCAGGCTGCTCGGCGCCGGCGACCACTGGCGGGCCGGTCGCCCACACCCCATGCCGGAGCGCGCCCAGGCGGAGCGGACGGACGTCGAGGCCCGCGCCGCCCTGGGCGCCGCCCGGTGCGAGGCGGAGCGCGCCCGGGGCACCGCCCTCACGTCGGACGACGTGCTGCGCGAGCTGGCCGAGGCACAGCGCGCGTACACCGCTAGCCGCAGGTGAACTTCGACTCCGCCCAGTCGGCCGTCATCAGGGTGTCCAGGGTGCTGTGCGGCTCGACCACGAGGCGTACGGTGCTGCGGCCGGTGAGGTTCACATGGACGGGGACGGCCGGGTCACCGCCCTCGACGAGCCCGGACCGCCAGAGCCGGGCCCCGTCGGCGTAGACGGAGAAGCGCACCTTGCCGAGGCCCAGGGTCATGTCGTCGACGCCCACGAACGCGTCGTACGAGGAGCAGGAGCGGTTCAGGTCGATGGTGACGGAGGAGCTGCCGCGCACGGTGACGCCGTGCGTGTACCGCCGGTCCGCGACCGTCATGCCGTACCGCTGCCAGACCCAGCTGCTCGCGCCGATCCGGATCTCGGGCTGCGTGCCGTCGCCGCTCACGTCGTACGACAGTTCGCTGAACTGGTAGACGGCCGGGGGCGGTGGTGCCTCGGTAGGTGGGGGCGTGGGCTTGGGTGTCGGAGGCGGTGTCGGCCTCGGCTGCCCGGGGGGCCTCGGCTGCCCGGGGGGCGTCGGCGTCCGGGTGGGCGTCGGTGTCGGCGCCGTGGACGGTGGGGGAGGTGGGGTGGTTCTGGAGGACGGTGTCGGCGCGGGCGTCTCGGCCCCTACGGGCACGATGGCCGGGGGCCGTGGCCCGGGTTCCCGCTCGGAGGGGGGCGTGGGCTCGCCGGGCCGCACCGCCGGCGACGTCGGGGAGGGAGGGACGGTCCTCGCCTCCTTCTCGGGCTTCTCGTTGCCGGTCAGGGCCAGGACCACCGCGGCCACGACGCCGACGGCGACCACACCGGCCGCGATACCGGCCTTCACCGGCGCGCCGACCCCCTCGGAGGCCGCCGCACCACCGCCTCCCGCGCCACCGCTCGCCCCGCCGGACCCGCTGCCGCCCGCGGCCGCTGCCCCGCCCGACGAGCCACCGCCCGCCGCCGCGGCCGCTCCCGCGGCACCGGCCGCCCCCGCGCCGCCGGCGATGAGACCGGCCGCCTTGGCGTACCCGGCGGCACCGAACCAGCCGATGACGGCGACCGGCACGACGGCCGGGATGCCCCCGGCCACCTCCTCGATCTGGCTCGCGGCCAGCCGGCACCGCGCGCACTCCTCCAGGTGCTTGCGCAGCCCCCGCTCGGCACGCGTGCGCAGCCGGCCACGGGCATACGTGCCGAGCTGGTCGGCGTAGCGCGCGCACGCCTCGTCGCCGGTGAGCGTGTCACTGACGTGGGCCTGGAGGTAGGCCTGCTTGAGGCCCTCACGGGCCCGGCTGGCGAGCACACGCGTGCCGTTGGCGTCCAGCCCGAAGAGCGTGGCGACCTCACTGGGCGACTCGTCCTCGACCTCGGTGTGCCACAGCACGGCCTGCCACCGCTCCGGCAGCGACCGGAAGGCCCGCATGGCCATGGACCGCTCGGCCTCGTGCATCGCCCGTACGTCCGCGCCCAGTTCGAGCGTGTCGTCGTCGGACACGTGGGAGCCGCGCGCGGACTGGGTGGCGAACACCGCGAAGTCGTCGACGAGCTGCTCCCGCCGCGCCGACCTCGTCCAGGAGGCGGCGACGCGGCGGACGGAGGTCAGCAGGTACGCGCGTACGGCGTGCTGGGGGCCGGAGCCGCCGCGCACCGCCTGGAGCATGCGGGCGAAGACCTCGGCGGTCAGGTCCTCCGCGGTGTGGGCGTCACGGCAGCAGGTGCGGGCGTAGCGGCGCACGGCCTGCGCGTGGCGCCGGTACAGCTCCTCGTACGCCGTGTCGTCGCCCGAGCGCATCCGGTCGATGAGGTCGGCGTCGGACGGCGGCAGCTCGCGCGGCGGCGGCAGGACGCTGTCCTCGTGCCATGCGCGCTGCGCCGGGACCGAGCCGTCGACGGGGTAGCCGCCCTTGGGGCCGCTCGCGCGACCGCCCTGGCTCGGCACCTGCGGCGGGACCTGGCCGCCGGCCGCGGCGTCACCGCTCCCGCCGCCGCTCGACTCGTCCCGCCCGTCAACGCTCATCGCGGAAAGCCCCCGCCAGCCGCCCAACCCGTCCAGACCACCGGGTCAGACTGTCACAGCGGCAGGTGGTCAGGCCCGCGGAGTTCGGACCATCACTCATCCGTGGGGACTTGCCGCACACCAGCTCTAACCGCCACTCATTCGGGGAAGGCTCCCCTTTCGCTCCAGGGCCGGGAAGTCACTCCGGGCCCAGGAAGCCCACCTCTCGATCCGCCGTAGAAGCCCGGAAGCCGAAGCTCACGCCGGCCGCGACCGCAGTCCCTCCAGCAGGATGTCCAGCAGCCGGGCCGAAGCGGCCGCCTGCTGTGCCGCGTCCGGCAGCGCGGGCGCGGCCGTCGCGATCACCAGCAGGACGTCCGACACCGACACGTCCGCCCGCAGCTCACCCGCCGCACGGGCCCGCTCCACGAGCTGACCCACGACCTCGAGCAGCGCCGACGCCCCCGCGTCGTCCTCCGCCGCGACCGCCGGCACCGAAGCCACCGCCACCGGCTGCTCCGGCACCAGCCGCAGCTCCGCCGACCCCGGCTGGGTCCGCTGCTGCGGCACCCGCGCGCCGCCGGAGCCGTCCTCACCGACCGAGACCCGCAGCACCTGGGGCGGCAGCAGCCGCCCGGCGCCGGAGGCCACCGACGTCCGCAGGAAGCGCGACAGCGCCGACCACGGCTCGTCCTCCTGCCCGAGCGCCGCACGCGCCTGGTCGGTCAGCCGGGAGGTCTCCTCCTCGGCTATCCGCCGCACCAGGACGTCCTTGCTCGGGAACCGCCGGTACACCGTGCCCACACCGACCCGCGCGCGCCGCGCCACGTCCTCCATCGGCGCGCCGTACCCCAGCTCGCCGAAGACCTCGCGCGCCGCGCGCAGCACGTGCTCCAGATTGCGCTGTGCGTCCACGCGCAGCGGCGTCGTCCGCGGTCCGTCCGCGCGCCCGTTCCCCGCCGCGCTCATCGTCGCGCCACCCGCTGCCAGAGCGGATGCGGACGACCAATGAGAGTCCTGAACATGCATAAGTATTCCCCCGGTAATGACGTCTCCCCCCGGAGACACTCCCCGCCATTCGATGCCGGGACTGGGGAACAGGCTCGGGTCCGCGGGCCCGCCCGTCGCGGACCCGGTGAGCGCATCCCCCTACACCCCGTCGACACACGAACATAGTTGAGAGGGAGTCAATTCAGAAGGGGCACGTTCCGCACGGAGCGCCCACCGATCGGAGTACGGGCCGTATACGTCCTGAATGTGCCCCCGCGCGCCCCCCACGCCACCCCAGCTGACCTGCGCTTCTTCACCGCAGCCCGCTAATCCGGCCAACTCCGCGCCCTCTCCCGCTCCGGTCACACAATTCGTCGAGGCTGTGGACAAACGCAAGCGGCGGGTGCGTCATGGGATGGTGAAGGAACGTGCGCGCATTCTCGTTGTCGGTGGCGGCTACGTCGGGATGTACACGGCCCTGCGCCTGCAGCGCCGCCTGAAACGGGAACTGCAACGGGGCGAGGTGGAGATCACGGTCGTCACGCCCGACCCGTACATGACGTACCAGCCGTTCCTCCCCGAGGCCGCCGCCGGCGCCATCTCCCCCCGCCATGTCGTCGTACCGCTGCGCCGCGTCCTCGACCGGTGCCACATCGTCATCGGCGAGGCCACCGCCGTCGACCACGCCGAACGCACCGCCACCATCACCACCCTCGCCACCGAGGAGGAGGGCACCGGCGGGCAGCGGCTCCCCTACGACCAACTCGTCCTCGCCCCCGGCTCCGTCTCGCGCACCCTGCCGGTCCCCGGCCTCGCCGACCACGGCATCGGCTTCAAGACCGTCGAGGAGGCCATCGGCCTGCGCAACCACGTCATCGAGCAGATGGACATCGCCTCCTCCACCCGCGACCCCGCGATCCGCGACGCGGCCCTCACCTTCGTCTTCGTCGGCGGCGGCTTCGCAGGCGTGGAGGCCCTCGGCGAACTGGAGGACATGGCCCGCTACGCCGCGCGCTACTACCACAACGTCCAGCCCGAGGACATGAAGTGGATCCTCGTGGAGGCCTCGGACCGCATCCTGCCCGAGGTCGGTGAGGAGATGGGCCGCTACACCGTCACCGAACTGCGCCGCCGCAACATCGACGTCCGCCTGCAAACCCGCCTGGAATCCTGCGCCGACCGGGTCGCCGTCCTCAGCGACGGCGCCCGCTTTCCGACCCGCACGGTCGTCTGGACGGCCGGCGTGAAACCCCACCCGGTGCTCGCCGCCACCGACCTGCCGCGCAACGGCCGCGGACGCCTCACCTGCACACCGGAACTGTCCATCGAGGGCACCACGCACGCGTGGGCGGCCGGAGACGCCGCCGCCGTCCCGGACGTGACCGCCGGCGAGCCGGGCCGCGAGTGCGCACCCAACGCCCAGCACGCCGTACGCCAGGCCAAGGTCCTCGCCGACAACATCGTCCACACCCTGCGCGGCGAACCCCTCCAGACGTACGAACACGCCTACGCCGGCTCGGTCGCCTCCCTCGGCCTGCACAAGGGCGTCGCCCACGTCTACGGACGCAAGCTCAAGGGCTACCCCGCCTGGTTCATGCACCGCGCCTACCACCTCAGCCGCGTGCCCACCTTCAACCGCAAGGCGCGCGTGCTCGCCGAATGGGCCCTGGCCGGCCTGTTCAAACGGGAGATCGTCTCCCTGGGTTCACTCGAACACCCCCGGGCCGAGTTCGAACTCGCGGCCGGTGGAAAGCCTTCCCAAGACCCCCCGGACAACCCGAAGGGGTCGTCCTGACCGGACCCAGGAACTCCTCCGGCCGGCCCGGCGTCTGACGGATGTTGGTCCGGTCCGCGCACTGCCAGACTGGTCCACCACCGCGGGCGTGCCACCCCACGTCCCGGTGCGGGCCCCCGGGGCCCCGGCCGGTTCCGGTGCCGGCCGCCGACGACTACACGAGGCAAGGATTCGTGAACTTCACGCGCTGGAGCGCCCGGCTCCCCGGAACGCAGCGCCGCGCCGCAGCGCGGACCGAGCAGACGGCCTCCCCGGACCGGCGGGGGGAAGGCTCCGTACCCGCCGCCCGTGCCGAACAACTGACCGACGAGACTCAGTCCGTACCCGCCGTCGACGAGCTGCGGGTGCGCGAGGTCCTCGACCGCGTCCCGTCCCTCGTCGCCCTGGTCCACGGCCCCGACCACCGCATCGCCTACGTCAACGATGCCTACACCACCGCCTTCGGCGTACGCCCCCTGGGCGAACGCGCCCGCGAGGCCCTCCCCGAACTGGACGCGCTGGGCCTGTTCCCCCTCCTGGACCAGGTCCTGCGCAGCGGCAAGCCCCGCACGGTGAAGTCCCGCAAGGCCCCCGACGGCCGCTCCTACACCTTCACCTGTACCCCGGTCGCGGAACGCGACGGCAAGGCCGGCACCGACGGCCGCGGCGTCCTCGTCTTCGCCACCGACGTCACCGACCACGCCGAAGCCGCCGCACGCCTGCGCGCCAGCGAACGCCGCCAACGCGAGACGGCCGTCACCCTCCAGCGCTCCCTGCTCCCCCAGGAACTCGAACAGCCGGACGACCTGCGCATCGCCGCCACCTACCACCCCGGCGGCACGGAAGCCGCGGTCGGCGGCGACTGGTACGACGTCATCACCCTCGGCGGCGGCCGCACGGCCCTGGTCATCGGCGACGTCATGGGCCGCGGCGTCCGCGCCGCGGCGGTCATGGGCCAGCTCCGCACGGCCGTCCGCGCCTACGCCCGCCTCGACCTGCCCCCGCACGAGGTCCTCCAGCTCCTCGACGGCCTGGCGGCCGAGATCGACGCCAACCAGATCGCCACCTGCGCGTACGCCGTCCACGACCCGAACGAAGGCAAGCTCGTCTACGCCTCGGCGGGCCACCTCCCCATCCTCGTCCGCGACGAGAACGGCACGGTCCTGCGCGCCGACGAACCCACCGGCCCCCCGCTCGGCACAGGCGGCTGGATGCACGCCTCCGGCTCGATCCCCCTCAGCCCCGGCTCGACGGCCGTCCTCTACACGGACGGCCTGGTGGAGCGCCGCGACGCCGACCTGGACGAGGGCATCGCCGCCCTGGAACGCGCCCTGGCCGGCGCCACCGGCACACCCCAGGTCGTCTGCGACCGCCTGGTCCGCTCGGCGGGCGTGACCCCGGACCACGACGACGACGTGGCCGTCCTGGTCCTCCAGCACCCCGCCCGCACCGGCCCCGAGGGCGAGCTCTTCCGCAACGCCGCCCTGGAACTCCTCGGCGGAGTGGAAGCGGCCCCACGCGCGCGTGCCTTCGCCTCCGGCGTCCTGACCAGCTGGCGCTTCCCCGCCGACCTGCACGATCTGGGCGTCCTGGCCACCAGCGAACTGGTCGCCAACTCCCTCCAGCACGGCACCCCGCCGATGCGGCTGCGCCTGCGCCGCACCGACCGCCGCCTGATCATCGAGGTCACCGACGGCGACGACCACCTCCCCAGACGCCGCCGCGCGGAACCGGGCGACGAGTCGGGCCGGGGCATCGCCATCGTCGCCACGATCGCCTCGAACTGGGGCTGCCGCCGCACACCGGGCGGCGGCAAGGCGGTGTGGTGCGAGTTCGCCCTGCCGCGCACGCAGGCGCCCTAGCGAGCCCCCAGGATCAGACGTCGGCGGACACGGGAGCCCCGCCCCGCGCCACGACCCGGCTCTTCGCCCGCCACGGATGATCCTGGACCTCGGTCAGCTGCCGCCCCAACCGCAGGGCGAGAACCGTGATCCCCAGGGAGAACACCAGGAACGCCACGATGTACGGCGCGTGCAGCGAGGCCCCCAGCGGCCCGCCCACCGCCGGCCCGACGGCCAGCGCGAGCTGCTTCACCAGGGCGAACGCGGAGTTGTACTGCCCGGCCATCCCCTCCGGCGCCAGATCGGCGACCAGCGGGGCCACGGTCGGCGACAGCATCGCCTCGCCCAGCCCGAACAGCGCGTACGTCGACACGAACGCGGCCGTCGCCATCTCCTGGCTGCCGTGCCCGAGCCCCGCGTATCCGGCGACGGCCCACGCCACCGCCCAGATCAGCCCCACGGCCGCGATCACCCGCGACCGCCGACGCCGCTCCACGAACCGCAGCACGGCGAACTGCGCGACGACGATCATCAGCGTGTTGGCGGCGAGCGCGGTCCCGAGCGCGGACGTCGATATCCCCGCGGCCTCGACCCCGTACGCACTCAGCCCCGACTCGAACTGCCCGTAGCAGGCGAAGAACAGCACGAAGCCCAGCACACACAGCTGCACCATGGCCCGGTTGCCCAGCAGCTGCTTCCAGCTGCCCCGCCCCGACGCCACCGGGGCGCCCTCGATCCGGGGAGCGTGCGGCATGCGCACGGTCGCCATCACCACGACCAGCAGCAGGAACATCGCCGCCTCGATCGCGAAGAGCAGAGTGAAGGACGCGGCACTGGACGTGTCGACCAGATGGCCGCCGACGAGACCGCCCACTCCGAGCCCGAGGTTCTGCAGGAAGAACTGCATGGCGAAGGCACGCGACCGCGTCTCCGCGCCGGAGCAGTCCACGATCATCGTCGCGAGCGCCGGCTGCATCACGGCCTGCCCGGCCCCCAGCAGGGAAGCCGACACCAGCACGGCGGCCGCACTGCTCGACATCCCCAGGCTCAGCGCACCCAGGGCGGCGGTGACCAGGGCGGCGAGCAGCACCGGCAGCGGGCCGCGCCGGACGATGGCCCGCCCGGCGAACGGCAGCACGACCAGCGCGGCCACAGCGAAGACGGCGAGTACGAGACCCGCCGTCATGGCTCCCAGCCCCCGCACCTGCGCCACATAGACGTACAGGTAAGGGACCGTGAAACCGAGCCCGAACGCGCTGAGTGCGTTGCCCACGTGGATCCGGCGCATCGCTGCGCCCATCGCCCTGGTCACGTTCACCTCTCTCACAAGTTAGGAGTGAAGACTTCGAAACTAAACTTCGAAGCTAAAGAGTACACATCCAAGGACTTCAAGGCAAAGAGCAGTCGTGCCATACTGCCGCCCATGGGCGACACCCCCGGCCCCAGCGAGCCGACCCTCGAAGAACAGATCGCCGCGTACCAGCGCGAGTTCCAGGACCTCGACCCCCAGGTCGAGCAGATCGTCTCGGCCCTGTCCCGCCTGAACCGCCGCATGAACGTCGCCTACAGCCGTCAGACCGCGGCCCTGGACATCAGCAACGCGGAGTGGGAGGTCCTCAAGGCCCTCGTCCTCTCCGGCGCCCCGTACCGACTGGGCCCCAGCGACCTCGCCAAGCGCCTCGGCCTGACCCCGGCCGCCATGACCCACCGGATCGACCGCATGGTCGGCGAAGGACTGGTCACCCGTGAGAGAGACGAGTCCAACCGTGTACGAGTCATCGTGGAGCTGACACCCGAGGGGCGTGAGAAGTGGCTGGAGGCGATGCGCCTGGCGTCGGTCTTCGAGGAAGACCTGCTCCAGGACCTGTCCCCGGAGGAGCGCACCGCGCTGGGCGAGGTACTCACCCGTCTCCTGCGCAGGGTGGAACACGCCCAGCCGGACGCCGGCGGCCGCCTCTCCGACCTGGACTGACGCGCCACAAAAGATCTTGACAGGGGGCACTTGACAGCCCCCTGCCCGGTCCGTAGAGTTCTTCGAGTTGCCGCGGAGACGTAACGGTTCTGCGACAGCACTTCCGCCGCACGAGCGGCACTCAACCACTAGCAAGATCGCTCCCAACGGGGTTGATTTCGGCGTGCCCGAATTCAATTCGAATTGGGACTCGACGACCTGATCGACTCCGACTGGCTTCGATTTTGGAATCGCCGAGGGACCGCGCTAAGGTTGGAGACGTCGGAACGGCCCAACGGCCGCGAGGACAACCCCAACTGACAGGGAATCAGGCCCGAAAGGATCTGATAGAGTCGGAACCGCCGGAAAGGGAAACGCGGAAGCGGGAACCTGGAAAGCACCGAGGAAATCGGATCGAGAAAAGATCTGATAGAGTCGGAAACGCAAGA